>JAAAFW010000007.1 GCA_019352875.1 Pedobacter cryoconitis
TCAGGGAAAATAAAAAATAAAAAGCTTGCTAAATTAAAAAAGATTTCTACCTTTGCAGTCCCAACAAAAACGGGAAAATGCACGACGGATGTCGAAGCGTTTAAAAAACAAGATTGAAACGAGGAAATATCTAAACAGACCTGGAAAATAACGACCAGAGAAACACAGGAAAAAGAATCGCAACATATATAGGCAGCCGTGAGGTGACGCCGAGAAGTTCATTAAAGAGATGTCATTTATAAAGAAACAGGGTA
>JAAAFW010000008.1:0-222158 GCA_019352875.1 Pedobacter cryoconitis
ATGGTGGAACTGGTAGACACGCAGGACTTAAAATCCTGTGACCTTAAAAGTCGTGCGGGTTCGATTCCCGCTCTGAGTACTTCAATAAAAGTGCTTTCTGCTTTCAGAAAGCACTTTTATTTTTTCAATCTACTCCCTATCAATTCTTCAAATCGTTATTCCGGTATTATGCCAGCTTTTTCCGCAACCATTTACGAACCGGCTCATCATACCATTTCAATGCGGCGTAAGCCAAAACGACCCCGCCTGTTAAAATAAGTAGCGCATAAGGCCAGGCCTGTGCAATCGTAACATCTTTATTGTTGCCGATCCAGGCAACGTAAAAATAAACCAGCGGATAATGAACTAAATAAAGCGGATAGGATATATCACCTAAAAATTTGCAGATCCTATGCTCATTTTGAGTTTTCATCACTCCACTGGCGCCAAGGTAAACGATAAGCGGAAAAACGATAATAATGCAAATAGATTCATAGATTCCATTCATCCAAACATGCTCTGCACCGCCAATACGCGGCATATAAAGTACGATAGCAACTAAAATGCTGCACCATAAAAAGGCGTTTTTAATTCGGATCGGCTTCGCTACACGGGAGAGCAACAGACCGGCAAAGAAAGGGTACATAGTACGGGTAAACCCAATCCGCACCTGCTCCACGTTGAGTGTCCAGCCACCACTAACGTCGCCATTTGTGATTGCCAGATGTGCGAGTGCGACAGCGGCGATGCCTACTAAAATACTTAATGCCGTTGTCGAAAATTTCCTGATCCAGACAGCATAAAGAATATTGGCAATGTATTCAAAGAACAGTGACCATCCTACGCTATTAAGGGGGTGCATCTCTTCCCATCCACGTATATCCAGTGATAATGGTACCGGCAGGATAGTATAACCAATCAGCATTACCAGCATCATCTTCCAAAGAGGTATCGTATGAATTAACGGCCATAGTGTAGAATCAGTAAAATAGAATCCGATAGCGCCGAGCGTCATTCCCAAAATCACCATTGGTTGAAGACGTTCAATACGCCGCTTGAAGAAATTGCCAACTGTCATTTTATGCCATCTGTCGTCATAGGCATAGCCGATTACAAAGCCCGACAATAAAAAGAAAAAGTCTACAGCCAAATAGCCGTGATTAACAAGAATATCTAAATGACCGGTAGCTAATGGTTCTGCAAGATGAAAGGTTACGACAATAATCGCTGCGACACCACGCAGACCATCTAATATAGGATAATGTGGCTTGGATGCCAGTTCATTGTTGCTCATTAATAAAATTGGATATACAGGCTCTGAATTAAAACTAACGCAAATTATAAAAAAAATGCGTTAGTCAAATTACTGTTGAGCTTGCTGTTATCTCAAAGATGCAGTACAGAACTTACCTTTGAATCACCCTCGGGTGCTGCCACCCTGACCCATAAAGCTATCAGCAGTCCTGCAAGAACCATCGAGATACCAGCTGCCACGAATACACCCATGATCCCCGTAAAGCTGAATAAAAGACCGCCAGCTGCAGCACCCGCAGCAATAGCGCCCTGCACTGATGCCACAACCATACCACCGGCACTTTCCGCCTGATCAGGCACCGCGCGTGCCACCCAGGCCGACCATGCAACTGGTACACCGCCGAAAGCCATTCCCCAGATTGCTATTAATAAAGCATGTCCGGCAAAAGAGGCAGGAATAAGCACTAAGATCAATGCGACCACACCGACCAGAACGGGCATAAGAATCAATGTCCCACGCAGACTCCGCTCGAGGAGTCGTCCCGCCAGTAATGTCCCGGCAAAGTTTGCCACACCGAATCCAAGCAAAATCAATGCAAGCCCGTCAGCCCCTATTCCCACTGTGCTTTCCAGAAATGGACGGATATAGGTGAAAAGTGCGTAATGGCCCATATGTGCCAGCACGCAACCCAGCATCCCTGCTGCGATTCCGGGTCGTAAAAGCACTTGAAGCACAGTTATCGTCTTTGCTGTTCGCTGCGGCATTAGACTTGGCAATGTCAACCATTGGAAAGCCAGTGTCACCACACCAATCCCTGCCGATGCGTAGAAGGCGCTGCGCCAGCCGAACATACCACCCAGATAGCTGCCCAGAGGGACTGAGACTACAGTCCCCACAGCTATACCACTAAAAATTATCGATAAAGCACGCGGTACCAGCGCCGCAGGTACTAAACGCATAGCTACAGCCGCTGTCATGGCCCAGAATCCTCCAAGTGCGACACCTAATAAGGTCCGCATAACCAAAAGCACCACAATACTGGAGGAAAAGGCTACCAGTAAGTTGGAAACAATCATTAAAGCTGAAAAACCCAGTAATACCACCCGCCGGTCAATCGAGCGCGTTAAACCGGGCAATAGTAACCCGGAGAACAAGGCGGCAATTGCCGTGACTGTTACAGCCTGGCCAGCCACCGCTTCTGATACTCTCAGCTCAGCCGCCATCGGCGTCAGCAAGCTGGCAGGAAGATATTCCGCTGTCAATAATCCGAAAACACCCATTGTCAGCGAGAACACTGCTGTCCAGGCTGGCGAAGTTGGCGCTGCAGCACAAGTTGAACTACTATCACATAAATTTACATTTTCCATAAAACAAACTAATTTGTATGGAACAAAGCTCACTCTTAAGCCTTAAATAAAATTATGCCAATCAAACAAATAATTATGAAATGGAGATCCTAAAGAAAGTATCAGATACTGACCGGTCCAAATTCTTTCCTGAGTTGCAGAGGAGTTGTACCGGTTTGCTTCCTGAAGAAGATAATAAAGTTTGATGGATGTTCAAACCCTAAACTATACGCTATTTCAGAGATATCCCAGTTACTGAACTGCAACAATGCTTTTGCTTCATTTACTATTCTTCCCGCAATCCATTCAGTAGTAGTTTTACCTGTGCTTTCTTTTAAAGCCCTGTTTAAGGTGTTCGTATGTATATTGAGCTGCAAGGCAAATTCATTGGCTGTTTTCAGCTTTAAAGTTTGACTTGGGGCATCAATCGGAAACTGCAGTTCTAATAGCTCAAGAAATAAAGTACTAATACGCTCTGAGGCATTGAATGGCTGATAAAAGGTATTAGGAGGCTGGATTTTCATCGCCTCGTGCATAACAATCTGAACATAGCTTCTCAATAATTCATATTTATGAGCGTAACCAGATCGAATTTCGAGAAACATATTTTCAAAAACCCCTTTCAACAGTTCAACACTTTCTTTCCCAGGAAAAAACAAATGGTCTCCCCCGGCTTTGAACAAGGAAAATTGTGACAGACTTTCACTTTTGAGATTTTGACTAATGAAATCCTCGGTAAAAAGGCAAAAATAGCCAGCCTGGTCTTTCGAAGTCGGTTCCCATGAATAAGGAATTAACGGATTGAAAAAAGTAATAGATGGTTTATCAATCTTAATGGCTTTGTCAGCATAGCTTAAAATACCTGTTCCTTCTGTAATCATTGAGATTTTATAGAAATCCCGGCGGTTGGGTGGCAATGATGTACTATCACAAGAAAATTCTCCTCTATTATACACATTGAATTGTCCGGTTCTGGGGTATTCCCGCCCATGCCGGGTATGAAACTCTGCTATACTTTCTTTCTTGTTCATTCCACAAAATTATGAAATTAAAACAACAACCATCATGACCAGAAACCATTCGCAAGAATCTTTGCCGTAACGTTAGAATCATTTTTGAACATCTTTCTAAGTTCTTTTACCATTGGAATATAGCCTGCCAGGTAGATAACACTAAATTCAGACAGGTTTCGTGTTTTAGTACACCACTGCTTTAAAGTAGAAAGACTATTTCCCTGAGATTGTTTAATGAACTCAAATTCAGGATAAGCAGATATGATTGATTCAGGGATTTTATATTCTTCACTTAAAAACATGATTACATCTAAAGGATTTTTCTCCCGGTCTGTTAATAATTTAAGTGCCATGAAATGTCCCAATGCACTACCATCACCAAGACAGAGCACCTTCCCTGCTGTTGGCGGCAGAGGCGCAGCATGAGCAGGGCCAAACAGGAAGACCTCGCCCGTATTCAGGTTTTCCACCCAGGCACTTCCTGCCCCCTTGTGTCCGGTTTCAATTAATATCGTACAAGTCTTACGTTCGACGTTCCAGATGGCAGGACTATAATCCCTGTATTCGAATTCAGCAACTTTTATCTTAAGCCGGGGAATCGTTTTCCATTTACCCAGGTCGGTTTCGGGTAAGTGCAGGTCTATTTCATACATAGAAGCAGGCTCCCATTTCCTAACCGCGAGCACGTAGCCTTCCTGGGCCAAAGTTTTGTCAAAAAAATCAAAAACTGCTTTCTTTATGATGTTTGCCATAATCTAAAATGTGAATGAGTCATTTGGTTCCCGCTGCAAATATTATCCTGACCGACTGTATCAGGTCAGGATTAAGCTTTAGGAAAGCTTTGACAAAGGACTGGAACGAGCCCCTGTTAAACAATGACAGAATGCGGGTAGTTATTGGACTATCTGCGGTAAATCTGACAAAGCTTTAATGGCGAAATGCCAACTACCGTTAGACTCCCCGGGAAGATATATTAATTAAATCCGGGGATACCGCAATAAATCATTCTTCCAGGAGTTCTATAATCGATTTTTTTATTCATAACTTAAATAAAAATTGCCATGATGCAGCAAGCCAGTATAATCGCCAAACAAATTCATCCAGCGTCGTTGATTAAAAGGATGCTAGTCGGTTCAATCATCGCACTGGTTCTAATCGTAGCGTTTTTGTTAAGTGCCAGAGCTCCTAATCCAGAATGGGGAAAATTATGGGTATTAAAACCGCTGATTATCGTTCCTCTGGCTGGTGCAATAGGCGGCTTCTTTTTCTACCTGATTAATCGCTATCAGGGCGGCTGGAAAAAAGTACTGGCATTGCTTTGCAGCGTAATCATCTACATCATCCTGCTCTGGCTTGGCACAGTTCTCGGACTGAACGGAACCTGGTGGAATTAAATTCTGATTAAAATTTACGACATAAGATGAAAGAAGACATACTCATCCATCTGAACGATTCCAGGCAACTCGAAAAGATGTACCGGGCTAACAAAAGTAATTTCAAACGTGAATTTAGCGAGCTTTATCCGGAGCTCAAAGGCAATGTACTTGCCGATTTCTGGAATGAAAGGCTGAATTACGAAAATGAAGAAATCAACTGGGGAACTGGCCGGGAATTAGGAATAGTCATTATTGCTTCTCTTTTTGCAGGTCTGATTGCAAGGCTACCCGATTTACTCCCTGTTACCGACGACTTTTTCTATCCCCGTAATACCGGATTTGTTGTTTTCCCATTATTAACGGCTTACTTCGCCTGGAAAAACAAACTATCAACCGGAAAAATAGCCTTTATAGCCTTAGCTATCATTTCAGGTGTACTCCTTATCAATCTCCTGCCAGATGTTAAGAAAAGTGATACACTAATTCTGGCATGCATTCATTTACCATTATTTCTATGGTCTGTGTTAGGTTTCGCTTTCGTTGGTGGGCGACAAAATAATGAGGAAAGACGGTTAGGTTTTCTAAAATACAATGGAGATCTGATTGTTATGACAACCCTCATTCTAATTTCCGGCGCAATTCTAACCGGAATAACTATAGGACTTTTCTCACTGATCGGCTTTAATATTAAAGAATATTATTTCAAAAACGTAGTTGTATTCGGCCTTGCCGCGGCACCAATTATCGGTACTTACCTAACCCAAACCAATCCGCAGCTAGTCGGTAAAGTTTCTCCGGTCATTGCAAAACTGTTCAGTCCTCTGGTCGTGGTTATGCTTTCCGCTTACCTAATAGCTATCCTTTATTCAGGAAAAGATCCTTATAAAGACAGGGATTTCCTGTTGATTTTTAACGCCTTGTTAATTGGCGTTCTCGCTATAATTTTCTTTTCGATAGCTGAAACGTCCAAATCTGGTAATAGCCGTGTCCAAACAGGAATTCTTTTTATATTATCGGTTCTAACCATCCTGGTTAACGGTATTGCCCTGTCAGCTATACTATTTCGGATATCGGAATTTGGGATTACCCCAAACAGAATAGCAGTTCTCGGTGGAAATGTTCTGATTCTGATCAATCTGCTTTTAGTAACATTACAGCTTTTCCGTGTACTGGCAAAAAAATCGGACATTGCCAGCGTCGGAAAATCCATATCCTTTTACCTGCCCGTTTACTTCATCTGGACAATCATTGTGACCTTCCTCTTCCCTTTTATTTTCGGATTTAAATAGCAGCCGGCGCCACCCGGAACAGGTGGACGCCAGCTGCAAGAAATATCGATTATTACACCGGTCTGGCCAGTCCGTATTTAATCCAGAAATCGGCTGATTTGGAATTCTCTGCATTTCCTTCGCTATTTCTTTCGCGGCCCATTCCTCCAGCGCCGTGCATACCCCCCATTCCGCTGCCTCCATGTCCACCTCCACCACGCATACCGCCGTCCTTACCTCTGCCAATGCTATTTTCCGAACCCTGCCCGCCTTCACGATGTCGCTCAGTGTTACCTGCGTTATTGATTTTAATCTGGTAGGCAATACCTTTGGCTTCCTTTCCGGTGAGGCTTAGTTGAGCCAGGGGAATAGCCAGCTCACAGATGTACTCCCTCCGCTCATTGAAAGCCGCAGCCACCTGTATTCCGGCATCATTTGGAATTATTAAAGTTCCATCTGGAATCTGTTTAAACCCAGAAACTGAAATAACTTTCACACCTGAATCACGTACGTGCGAACCACTTGCCGGCAAATGCTGAGAAACACTATCTCTAGATTCTCCATGCGGGGCCGGTGGCTGGCTTACACCCAGAAAATTAATTTTAATACCGTCTTTCTTTTTTCCACTGGTATTAATGTTTAAGGTCAATCCACCCCGGATTACTTTTCCGGTGGTAACTTCGTCCAGAGATTCTACAACCAGGTAGAGGTTTTTGTCGTCATTTCCGAGTGCGAAAGCGAGTTTGGTATCGGAATTAAAATTATTCAGAGGCTCATGCCATTCCCTGGAATTTCCGTCGACAATAACCGGCTGATTCATCCATACATTATAATCAAGATCCGGATCTGTTTTCTGAGCGTACAATCTGTCAGCAGAACACAATGTGATTCCGGCGTAAACCAAAAGAGATAATATTTTTGTGTTCATTTTTATGAAGCAGGTAAAATATTCTGCTTCACAAAACTATTTAATTACTAACCCGCTGCCGATTAATTAACATATTTTAACCATGCAAGATATTGCTGATACGTTCAGCTGTTTGAACATATCATAAAAATTGTATTTTAGCCGGAAACAGCACACCTTGCAAAACTTAGATCCTAATTCCGGAGAAACAGAAAAACTTCACTGGCATTCCTTCAAAACAGGCAATGCGGCTTCGTTCGAACATCTTTATCAGAAATATTCGGCCGGACTTTATAACTATGGTGCTAAGTTCAGCGGAGATAAAGATTTGATTAAAGAGTGTATTCAGGAGTTGTTCGTACAAATCTGGATAAAACGGAGTTCAATTGGGAATCCCGAACATATCAAGAACTACCTGTATAAATCTTTCAGAAATCTGATTCTTAAAAAAACAGCTCAATTGCAAAAGAATCAGGATTTTGACGACATTGAAAACTACGATTTCAATGTTAGTTTAAATATTGAAGACGCATTAATTGATGGAGAAAGACGTGAAAAAATAAGCGTGCAGCTACAGGAAGCAATTTCCAGACTTACAGCAAGACAAAAAGAGGCTATATTTCTTAGATTTTATGAACAGCTCTCCTATGAAGAGATCGCCGAAGTTATGGGAATTACGGTTAAGGCCAGTTATAAAATAATGGCCAGGTCACTCAGTTTTTTACGGAACAATCTTTCTAAAGAAGATCTGCTGATACTTTACATGGCATTTTATATGAAATTATTAAACTGATAATCAGATAGATAAAAAAATAAGTGTATTACAGTGGGGTGAAATAGTTTTTAGTCGGCTAATAGGATCAAAATAAGGAAGATGAAGAAACAATTAACCGACTATCAATCCTGTACGCTGGAGGATCTGATCAATGACGAATCCTTTATGTTATGGGTCACCCAGCCCACTGATGATCTTGATAACCATTGGGACAGCATTCTGCAGGCTTATCCCGGCTTAGCTCCAATTACTCAGGAGGGCAGGGAAATTATATTGTCCATGCGTTTTGAAACGGAAGTACTTGATACTAAAGAGCAAAAGGAACTCTGGAATAATATTGCCTCCAAAACCACTTCAATTAACAAACCGGTTAGAAAGATCAGATTGTGGTCCCGTTATGCAGCGGCCGCAATATTGGTCGGTGTATTGCTGACAGCCGGTCTTTTCTATTCAGGTTTCCGTGAGGTAACTATTCAGACTCCATATGGTCAATTACAAGATGTGACTCTGCCAGACGGGTCCCTGGTAACCTTAAATGCCAATTCTAACATCAGATACAATAAAAAATGGGGGGATAACCAGATTAGGGAAGTCTGGATTGAAGGAGAAGCATTTTTAAAAGTAAGCCACCTGCATAAAGGCGGACCTGTAAAAAATAATCAGCGCTTTGTGGTTCATACCGGTTCACTAGATGTAGAGGTACTCGGTACTTCTTTTAACGTTAATGACAGAAGAGGCCGGACAGCAGTTGCCTTACTGGAAGGAAAAGTGAGCCTTGGTCTGAATACATCTCAGGAAAAACCAATTATAATGGCGCCTGGAGATATTGTAGAATATACAGGAGGAAAGTTAAATAAGAAACCTGTTAATGTCGTGGAATACTCGTCCTGGAAAGATGGAAAGTTATATTTCAGAGATGTGCCGGTAGCCAGAATATTTGATTATTTCGAAGATATCTACGGATATAAAGTAAAGGTAGATGATCCGGAGATTCTAAAAAGGAGACTTTCAGGAACAATGAGTTCGAAAAATGAAAAAGTTTTCTTTGAAACCATCGCCAGAACATTAAATATTAGTATTACACCAGATCATGATTCCCATGAACTCATCATTAAATCAAATTAAGAAGAGAATCATGAAAAAATATTTCAAAACAGGAATGATCATAGTGATCTGTATGTTCTTTTTCTGCTCTCCCGATGCCATAGCCAGACAGACTAAACCCACAGGAACGCCACAGCCACTGGCTAGTATCCTTTCCACCTTAACTGTACAATATAAGGTCAACTTTTTATATGAAGAAGCAAACATTATCCATCAAAAAGTAAAATACGATGCTAGCGTATACAAAGGTAAGTCTATCGGCGAGGTACTGAATAGTTTATTAGGCCCTTTAAATCTTTCCTGGTATAAAGTAGATGCCCAAAACTATTCCATATTTCCTAAACCTGCGCCTTCTATTCCGAATTCACATCAACTGTCTGCCTTCAATTTAACAGATCAGGATTCGCTTGCGAAGGATCAAATCGGCGGACGTGTACTGGATGAGCAGCGGCAACCCCTGGCCTATACCAAGGTTACTTTGCTAACCGCAGCAGATTCTGCTTTAGTACTGAATGCACTGACTGACCCCGATGGAAATTTTAGTTTTACAGCAATTAAAGCAGGTATATATAAGATAAGGATCTCTGCGATAGGAAAACAACCTTATACAACCAAACCCTTTACAGTCGGCGGTACACTGCGTGTAGCAATTGAACCTATTGCTATGCGGGCATCTGAAGAAACTTTAAAAGAAGTAAAGATTACTTCTGCCAGACCGCTTGTAGAGACAAAAAGTGACCGGCTGATTTATAATGTAGAAAATAGTGCAATGGCTGCCGGTAATTCTTTACAATTACTTCGCTCCGCACCTTTCGTTCGGGTTTCCGCAGACAACAGTGTGAGCCTGCAGGGAAAGAAAACCATGATCCTGATAGACAACAAGCCGGTGCCTGATGTTTCACTGGAAAACATCCTGCAGACAATGCCGGCAGGAAATATCCAGAAGATTGAATTGATTACCCAACCCTCAGCCAAATATGACGCGTCCTACGGAGCTGTAATTAATATTATCACTAAAAAAAGTCAGCTAGAAGGTTTGACCGGTAACTTTCGCCTCGATGGTTCTGCCGGAAAGTATGCTAACGGTAATACAAACCTTTCCGCTACCTATAAACGTAACCGCTTAACTATTTCTGCAAATGGCGGGCTCAATAAAGGCGATAATCTTTTCGGCCTTACCGGCACCAGGTTTCAGGATCCTTCAGATCCCTCGTATTTCCTTACAAATAACTGGAAACGGCTATCACATTATGACAATTACTCCTTTCAGGGCAGCGCGGAATATCAATTAGATAAAAATCAAACTGTAGGACTGTTCGCCGACTTGAACAGATACGATGCTAAAGGTCCATGGGCTACACAAAACGAATTTGGAAGACTCAATACAAAACCAGACTCTATTTTACTGACTGACGCCGATTTTAACGTAAAAATCAAATCTTCTACCTATAATATTAATTATCACCTGACAGCAGACTCGGGAAAGCATGATCTGACAATCCTGGCAACCTTTACCCCCTGGGAAAGAGATATGCTCCAGCAATTTCCATCTGCACTCTATGATGGATCAGGAAAATTGATCAAAACCCCTTTCCTATACCAGAACAGGAATCAGGGTAACATAGATGTTTATATTGCACAGGCAGATTACACCCGCCAGTTTAAAAATAGCTGGAAGTTGGAAACCGGTGTTAAATACCAGAAAACCGATTCAAAAACAAGTGTAAATTACGAAGACGACCGATCCGGGGAGATGCAGCAAGTTCCTGAATTTTCAAGTAAGAATACCCTGCAGGAGTCTATTGGCGGTGCATATGGGATCGTTTCCAAAGGATGGTCGAACACTAAAATACAGGCTGGGCTGCGCCTGGAAGATACCAGAGCAGATTTCGCAGAACATTTCCGCCAGCATTACACAAATCTCTTCCCTACACTTCTAGTGCAGCAGCAGCTGAATAAAGACGTGGAAGTTTCGGCTTCCTATAAAAAAACGATCAGTCGCGCACCTTATAATGAATTAGTACCTTATATGGTCTCGACTAATCAATATACCATTGAACAAGGTAATCCTGCATTGGTACCGGCTTTCGACGATATATATTCCGTAAACGCTAATGTTCATAAGCTTAATCTATCAGCTATTTACACGAGAAACAAAGGGCTGATCGGACTTTTCCCGGTCAAACAGGACTATGCAACCAAAGTGACTTATTATTCCCGTCAAAACTTAAAAAGTGCTTCAGATATTTCCCTCTACCTGTTCTATCCATTACAGATTACCAGTTGGTGGGAAACCATCAATAGCGGCACGCCGATCGGATATAACCAGGCTGAAGGTGTGGTATTTGGCCAGCAGTATAAGCTGTCTGCTTTTCACTCAGACTTTCGTACATCACATGTTTTCAAAATCTCCGACAAGCTAAAATTTCAGATAGATGCTTATTACTGGACAAAATACGTGCAGGATCTCTCCCATAATACAGGTAATAAAAATGTCGACGCTTCCTTTCTGCTGACCCTGTGGGAAGGTAAAGGCCAGCTTAGATTAGGCGGAAATGAACTGATATTTAAACGTAATGATTATGTCGTCTCCAGGGATTACGGAAGTTTCCGTAGTGCGGAAAGAATAAATACCGACAGCAAAAGAATCTATGCAGGTTTTAGCTATAAGTTCGGGAAATCACGTGTACAGAAAAACGACACGAAGCTAGGAAATGAAGATGCTTTAAGAAGGTTATAAAAAAGAGCAGCCTCTTTTTAAATTTAAAAGAGGCTGCTATATATTAAACCATTCTACCCATTAGCGGGTCTGTTTTGGTAACCTGTCCTGTTTCTACCCGACCGGCGTATTGCGCAATAAAACTGCTTTCGCCCTTCAGACCAATGGTAAAATCATACCAGTTAAAACTATTCTTTAAATTCAGCACCAGACTAGCCTTATTTGCAGCAGGCACTTTCAGGATTTGCTTCCCGGTCTTATAACTCAAATCGGAAATTTCTATTTCTTTTAAAGTTGCTGCTGTGTTATTAACCGTAACAATCACATTCCCACTCAGCTTTAAAGGATTATTCGGGGACTGTTCGTAGCGTACCTGAATTTGTAATGACGGATCAGATTCAGCTCCCTTGAAAGACCTGAAAAAACCATTCGGTCCATGTACGTGTAAATGATACCTGCCCTTTTCAAAATCTTTTATCGTCCACTCATCTTCCAGTGTATCCCCGGCAGTGACGGTATAATCCCATACTCTTAAGGTTTCATTCTGATAAGGATTCATCGCATATACCGTAAAAGGACTACCGGAAGACTTCTGACCGAAGACCTTCTGACCTGCATGGAAGGTTAATTTCAATTTGCCCTGCGCTGAAACTGCATTAACATAAAGTTCATAAGGAATTGCACAAGCAGACCTGATACCCTTTTCCTGCTGTGGAAATATGGCAGAAGCAGCCTGATTCTCATTTACCTGCCTGATCTCTTCTGCATTCAATGCTTTAAAATTATCTGGCTCTTCCTTGAATTTAGCAGAATAAATCCGCTCCATAAAAGGTTGTTTTTCCAGAAATTCCGGCTGCTGAATTTTCTCACCATTATAAGGTCTGAACGCAGCTGTCAGATCTCCGCAAACTGTTCTTCTCCAAGGTGTGATATTCTCTTCTTTAATACTTTTGTTGAATTTCTTCTCTATAAAATTCTCCAGGAACTGAAGTGAGGAAGTATGGTCAAAAACCTCTGAACACACATAACCGCCCCGGGTCCAAGGTGAAACAATAATCATCGGTACTCTATAACCTAATCCAATCTGGCTTTCCCTGATCTTTTCAGGAAGCTCCGAAGGATTGGTCTGCTGGTCCCGGGTAGAAAAATCAAGCTTCGCATCCAGACCTTTGGACATTTTACCTGTATTCGCTTTAAACGGGTGTGTTGGCACATAAGGCGGAACATGATCGAAATACCCATCATTTTCATCATAGGTCATGATAAAAACTGTCTTCTTCCAGACTTCCGGATTCTTAATCAGAATTTCTATAACCTCACTCACAAACCATGACCCAAACCATGGCACACCAGGATGATCCGAAAAGTTTGCTGGTGTCATTAACCAGGAAACTGCTGGTAACGTACCATCGTTCACATCTTTTCTGAACTGATGCAATACGTCGCCCTTTGGAATATTCAACTCTCTTTCTACGCCTTTATCGGTATAGGTGAGCGGAGTTAAAGTATGAAAATCCGGATCATTAGTATTCGTAGTAAATGCTTTTGAATTTAAACGCTGAGCACTTTCAGATAAAGCATCATGTGCTTCCATCGTATACTTTTGCTGATCCAGTCCGATTTTGCGTAGCAATTTCTGCATCGCTTCCAGCTTTTTCTGCTCGTCATCATTTAAATCTGCTGGCATCGCTGCCAGCTGGGCCTCCAGCGACTTTCTCTTTTCCTGAAGGTTCGAAACCGCACCAGGATGAAGTCTAACGTTATATTGCTCAAAATACTCCAGCACATTTGTACCAAAATTACTTAACCAACTGCTTTCTTCTCCATTCAGGCCAAAACCCATCGTCAGCTCATTCTGATAAATTCTCCAGGAAACTCCATTTTCTTCCAGCCTTTCCGGATAAGTTTTCCAGTTCAGTGTTGGTATATCGTAATTGCTGTTATTCCAGAGATGGGCAATTCCTTCCGGACTGTTTTTTTCCCTGACTGTACCAGTCATCCAGTAGTAACGGTTAGGATGCGTACCGGCAAGTACGGAGCAAAAATTCTGATCACAGACTGTAAACGCATCAGCTAAAGAATGGTAAAACGGAAAATCTTCTCTTTTACAGTATCCTATTGTTAGTGGTATATGCGCATATGTTGTCTTATATGGCTTCTTGAAATCTAACCACTGATCGTACTTCCCACCGTTCCTGGCATCGGTCTGATCTGTCCAGTTGTGTGGCGTAGAGCCCATCCATGCGACTTTAGTTTCTTTGATATCAAGATGGAAAGGCACATAGGTCTCTCCTTCTTTATTAGATTGCAGCCATACTTTATTCTTATTTGGCAATTGTACAGCCCTTGGATCATTAAAACCACGGACCCCCTGCAGCGTTCCTAATGCATGGTCAAAAGAACGGTTTTCCTGCATCAGGAAAACAACGTGCTCTGCATCATAAAATGTACTACCCGCTGCCGGGTTAATTGCCAGCGCTTTTTGTATAACGGGAGGTAAGTTATTAACTAAGCCAGCACCGGTTGTGAGCAATGCAGCTTTTTTTAGAAAGTCTCTACGTGAATCCATATCTTATTAAATCTGTTGACACCTGTTTCCGCTGGTTAAATAATAAAACCATAGAAACCTGTTTTGATTTAGCGGCTAAAGTAGCTGCAGAGTGATTAAGTAAATGTTAAGACTGTTTTACCTTAAAAAGGTTTTTTATGAACTCCTGAAATCCTGTGTAAAATGTCCGTTCAAAGGACGATTTAGCAAATAATATTACTATTTTGGGGTAACCGTTAAAGAACGAATCCATCAAAACCAAATATAATATGAGCAAATACGGACTACACGGCAAGTTAAAGGCGACGCCAGGTAACGCAGAACAACTGGCTTCAATTCTCCTCCAGGCATCTGAACTGGTGTCTAAAACAAAGGGATGTAATTTATATATTATCAGCCGGGACAAAGACGATGAAAATATGTTCTGGGTAACAGAGATTTGGGACACCAAAGAAGATCATCATTTATCTTTAAAGACCGAAGGGGCCGCAGAATTAGTATTACAGGCACTCCCCATAATTGAAGGCAGCCCCAGCGGACGGGAATTTGAAATCATCGGGGGTTTCGGTCTGAAATAATAGCTTAAAAACCTTTTTGTTCGCATAAAAGACACTCAACATTATTTTACTGTTATTTTTTCAGCTTGAAATTCAGAGTGTTCTGCGAAATATTCAAAACAGGGTTTATAAAAAAGAAAAAATATCTATCTTCGTGACGTAATCAACGCGAAAGTAGCTCAGTTGGTAGAGCACGACCTTGCCAAGGTCGGGGTCGCGAGTTCGAATCTCGTCTTTCGCTCTAAAGCCTTCCCCCTCAGGAAGGCTTTTTTTATAGGCTATTTTTCTGGCCATACAATCCACACGATCATCTCTTCACATTATAGTTAAGCGATACCTATTTTCAAACCACTTTCAATGTTTGTTCAATATTCCTTCAATCGGCAATGAAGGAACATTGAATAAACATTGAACGAACAATGAAGGAAGTATGTACAAACCTTTGGCAACAGCAGAACATGACCCAGCCTTAACTCTAAGTTAAAGACCACTGATTTTTAAAAATCATAAACAAAAAAAGGGAAGCTTTTCAGCTCCCCTTTTATATAAAATCAATTTGATTATTAGTGCTGATGAACGCCGGGCTGAACAAGCTTATAACCTGTTTTAGCTTTTTCTTTTTCCACCATCTCTTTTACATCCGCTAATAATTTTTTAGCATCATAAATGATTCCGTCTTTGATCGTGTATTTCACGCCACCAGCTCTGATCACTTCGTTATTCGCATTCAGCTGAATAGCTCCCGTTCCATATAAAACCTGCAGGTTTTTCAATGGATTCTCTTCAACGATTACAAAATCTGCAAGTTTACCAACTTCTACACTCCCCAAATCTTTCTCCATACCTAATGCCTGTGCACCACTCAGCGTAGCTGCTTTAATTACTTCAAGCGGATGGAATCCGGCTTCTCTAAGTAATTCAAGTTCCCTGATGTAGGCAAAGCCGAATAATTCATAAATGAAGCCCGCATCAGAACCAGCGGTTACCCTGCCGCCTCTATTCTTGTATTCATTGATAAAGGCCATCCAAAGTTTATAATTCTGTTTCCAGTCATTCTCTTGTTCTGTACCCCAGGAATGCCAGTAAGAACCATGAGAATTCCAGCTGGGACTGTAGAAGTCCCAAAGCTTCGGCATGGTATAGTCTGCATGCCACTCCACCGTTCTTGCGCGCATCAGATCCCTGTTGGCTTCGTAAATATTAAATGTCGGATCTAAAGTAAAATCTAACGCAAGTAATTGGCTAATCAGCTCTTTCCAACGTTCAGACTGTGGTTCTGCAGCTTGTTTCCATAGTGTACCTGCTTCGCCGAAACGATCCTGTTCATTAAGATAATTATAGTCAGCAGAATAATGCTGTACAGTACGGTCTTTGAACATCGCTTCCGGCAAACCATACCAATGCTCAAGGGAAGTTAATCCGGCTTTTGCGCTGTTCAATGCATTCCATCTGCCTACATCTGTCTGCGCGTGATGTGCTGCTGAACGCAATCCTAATTTCTTATTTTCGTCAATAGCTGCAAACATTACCTCCGGTGAAGCACCGAAAAACTTAACACCGTCTGCACCTTTTTTAGCATTTTCACGTACCCAGGCCCGGGCTTGTTCCGCTGTAGAAATCGGAGTTTTATTACCCTGACCGAAAACCGTATAGGCGAAAATACGTGGCGCAGTGATTTCATTACGCAGACTTTTTGCTTTCTGATCCAGCACCCAGTCTAAACCATTCATGCTACCAGGTTCACGGATTGTAGTTATACCGTGTGCCATCCATAATTTAAAGACATAGTCCGCATCAGAACCCTTTTCTGCACCGCCGATATGACCGTGCATATCAATAAACCCGGGTAAAAGATACATCCCTTCTGCCTGCAATTCTTTCCCTCCGGCTTTAAGCACCGGTCTTCTTGCAGGATTAATCTTAACTCCCGGAGATCCCACTGTTTGTACATTTGTGATCCGGTTTCCTTCTACAACTATATCGACCGGTCCCATCGCAGGCGCGCCAGTACTATTAATGAGCGTTACACCACGGATAATAAGTTGTGGCCAGGGGCCTTCACCTTCATTTCTGGGTGACGCTTTCTGTGCCTGGGCAAAACTGCTCAGGCCGGAAAACAACAGCGCAGTAAACAAAAGGCTGGTTAATTTGAGATGTTTCATATAGATCTGTTCAATTAAGATTTACGGTAACGTTCAGAAATGTAATACACAGGAATTCCCAATAACACGATAACCAATCCCCATCCGCATGTACTGGTTTTATAATACAATAATCCACCACAGATAACCGCTGCACATACAATATATAATGCAGGGATAAATGGATAACCAAATGCTTTATAAGGCCTGTCAGCGTCCGGATATTTACGTCTCAGAATAAAAATACCGCCGATAGTCAGGATATAGAAGATTAATACCACAAAGATTACGTAATCGAGTAAATCTCCGTAACGTCCCGTCAAACATAAAGCCGAGGCCCAAAGACATTGCGCCCATAAACCCCATCCAGGAACTTCAAATTTATTCAGCACGGCAGCTTGTTTAAAGAATACGCCATCCTGTGCCATTGTATAATAAACTCTTGCACCGGAAAGGATCAGGCCATTATTACATCCAAAAGTTGAGATCATAATCATAATAGCGATAACCAACGTTCCTGCTGTACCAAAAATATACTGTGAAGCTGCTACCGCCACGCGATCAGCTGGTGCATTGGCTATCTCCTCCATAGAAAGGACTGCAGTATACATGATATTGGTCGAAACATAAATTACGGTAACGATCATCGTTCCCAGGAACAGACTCAGTCCAATATTCTTACGCGGATTTCTAATTTCTCCGGCAATAAACGTAACGTTATTCCAGGCATCACTGGAAAATAATGAGCCTACCATAGCCGAAACCACACCAGCAAATAAAGTAGCACCACCAATAGTTACTTTGGTTTGTGTACTGGCATCCCATTGGAATGGTGTAAACATATCTGTCCAGTTTGCCTGCCATACTTCGGTACGAAACGAAAATGCCAGGCCTGCAATGATCAGTCCGAATAAGGAAAGAATTTTTACGATCGTTAATATCGTTTGGATGATCTTGCCATTTTTAACTCCACGGCTATTGATCCAGGTGAGTAAGATAATCGTACTGATAGCCAATATCTGAGCAGCATTAATATTTACACTACCTATAGAAAACAGAATATTATCATCTCCCAGTGGCGCATATAAATAAGCTGCAAATTTCGCAAAAGCTACACCAACAGCGGCAATTGTACCGGTCTGAATTACCATAAAGGTAGACCAGCCGTATAAAAATGCAATAAGCTTGTTGTATGATTCTTTCAGGTATACGTATTGTCCGCCGGCTTTTGGGTACATCGCAGAAAGCTCTCCGTAACTTAGCGCAGCCATTAAAGTAACCAGACCGGTGAGCAGCCAGATAATAATCAGCCAGCCTGCACTCCCCACACTACGGGTGATATCGGCACTGACGATAAAAATACCGGAACCAATCATGGAGCCGACAACCAGCATCGTGGCGTCCAGTAAGCCCAGCTCCCGCTTCATTTCATGGTTTTCTGTTTCGTTTTCGATTTTAGACATGTTTTTTTATGGTAATAGTGTTAATTTATTTTTTGAAACCCGGTCCTGGCTGAACTGGTAACTGCGCAAGCTTCTGCTGCAATGCGTCAGCCTTAGACTTTTGATTAGCAGCCAAATATTGTGCTTTCAACGGCCCATAAGCTTCCAGCAGGTATGGATTTGCACTTAAAGCATTTTCCCATGCTGCTACAGCTTCGGCCTTTTTCCCTTGTGCCAGCAATATCTGGCCTGCAGTATAATTATAATCTGCCTGATTATAGAGATCTATCGCAGGTTTTACAATGTTTAATTGTTTGAAGGCTTCTTCCTGATGACCTGTTTCAATTAATAGTCTGGCATACCGAAGTCTGTCATTCTCACGAACCGGCGTTTTACCACTCAAAAATGACTGGATCAATTCATCGGCAGCAGCTTTATTACCTTGTGCAACCTGAAAAGCAGCGATACGGAGGGTATAGTCAGATCTTCCATTTCCCGAAGCCGCAAGTATACGCTGTGCCTGCTCCAGGGTTTTCACAGCTTCGGCATAGTTTCCGTTAGCTGCCAATGCATCTGCGTAAAGGTTACGGTATTCATAATTCTGTGGTTTCTGCAGAACCAGGCGCTGTAATACCTGAACCTGATCGGAATAGCCTAATCCGGATTTTAATGCAGCAGCAAAAGCAACCGCATCATCCCTTCTGTCACGCAAATAAGTAGAGACAGTCGCACCGCTTTTGCCGTAGGCACTCGCAGCATCGATAGCTTCTGCTATCATCCCGTTTCTACGGTACATTTCACGTAATTGCATATTTACTTTTGCCAGCTCCTGGTAATCCTGTTCTAATTCAAATGATTTTTTCAGATATTTTGCCTGTTCACGTACAGCAGTCTGGAGATCAATTTCTTTAGCGACAAAGCGTGCAGCATACCATTCCGCATACGCTGCGTAAACAGGCGCATACTTAGCGTCAACTGCTTCTGCTTTTTTCAACCAGTTTTCTGCCGATTTAAAATCTTTACGTGTATTATATAATGCCGCATAACTTAGATAAGCCGGTAGGTATTTCTGATCATAAACCAGTGCTGTATCCAGATAGCGTGCAGCAAGTTCTCCGTCTTTTTGTTTAGCTTTTTCACTCAGGTTCAGATAAACCTGTGACCAGTTACTGGCCATAGCCTGTTTATCACCAGCAAGGTAAGCTCTTTCCTTTTTAACCAGTTTATCCAGAAAGGCATACATATCCGGATCTTTCGTTTTTAGATCGGAAGTAGTATTCATAGATTTAAAATCCAGCGGATGTACTTTAACCGGTTCAAAATAGGCCGGATAAGTTTGCGCTAGGTACTCACTTTCATTATTCTGAGAATAATAATCGAGTGTACGTTTCTCTTTCATCGCCTGATAGTACAAGGCCTTAATCTGACGATTTTCGGCATCTGTAAGTACTCTTCCATGAAACAAATGAACATATTCATGCAAAATCACATTTCTTTCCAGAAATGCGCCGCGTTCTACATATTCTATTGCTGCGGCACCACTTCCTACCCCCCTGATGTCCATCCACTGCCTGTTATCAAAGGTTGTCATGAAGCGGAAATAAGGAGAGTTCATCGTAATTGCCAAGTCGTTGTGCAATGGTGGTATCCGGAACGCATTATCCTGTTTAGACAGGAACGGGAAATAAACCACAGCAGTAAACAACTGGTTCCAAGCCATAGCTTTAACCGTTTCACCTGGATAATAGCTGACATCAGGAAACACTTTAATAAAATTCTCCATATCTGTAATCTTGGTGGTCTGCAACTGATTACTGATGGAATCGTAGACAGCGAGATAGGGAATCCTTTTAGATTTAATTACTGCCGAAAGCCCGTTATGAGCCGGACCATAATGTTTCTTACGCATTAAAATATTGCTGAAAATCTTTTGTGCTGAATCCAGACGTGATTTACGGTCCATATCAAAAGCAATATAATAAATAGAAGCTCTGCGCATTCCAGGGAGTACCGAAGCAGGATATTGTTTCTCTACTTCCCTGGTAATTGCAATGGCTTTATCCACCTGATTCTGCCTTACCGCATCATCAGATTTATCCAGTGCTTTTCTTACTTCGTCATCATCTTTTTCGGCATAATCGGCATAAGTAAGGTTTGTATGCCCATTACCCCAATGCCAGTTGGTTTGGAAATGCAATGGGTTTACAGCCAGAGCAAGCTCCCACTGTGCCGCCATAGCATTCAGTTGTGTGGCATCGATTCTTCTCCAGATCGCATAACCGTAACTAAAACGGGCATCAGCGTTGTAAGGATCAATTTCAAGAGAACGCTTTAAGGGTGCTTCTGCCAGATCAGGTTGCTGATCCCAGAAATACACATCTGCCTCAAGCAAATAAGCACCTGCACTGTTCGGATTCTTCTGCAGCACATCTTTAGCAATTTTCAGTGCTTCTTTATAATTTTTCTGCAAAAGCCGGGTCCGGCCAAGCATTAAGGATAGTTTCTCGGATGGTTGTTTTTTCAGCGCAGCTTCGCAGATCTGAGCTGCTTCCGGCAAACGCCAGGCCTGAATTTCGAGGAAAGCTTTTAAAAGAATAGCTTTCTCATTGGAAGGTTGCTTTTTCAGCACTTCATAAACCAGCTTTTCAGCTTGTTTAAGTTCATTAGTCAGGATCAGATAGTCGGCTTTCAGTAACTGAAAATCCGGAGTCTGGTTACCTTTACCGTTAATGGTTTTTAGTGCCTGGTCCCACATACCAAGCTGTAATAGCCTGGAGAGGCTCTCAACCTGATCTTTACCGGGTTGTGTGGCTTTTTTCAAGACTTCCTGCTGAAGCCCGCTGAGTTGTTTTAACGCCAGGCCTGCACTGTCAGGACTTAAAGTTTGCGCCGAGAGGCCTGCAGCCTGTAAGGCGAACAGACAGGTCAGGTAGAAGTGGTTCTTTTTCATCATTTAGGGTTGAGAGATGAATATACAGCACAACAGCTTTACGGGATAAAGCTGTTGTGCTGGTCTTATTTTATTTTACAGGAGCTGAATTAATCTCCTTCATCACATCGTTGTATAACTTATCTGCATCTTTTTTCACTTGAATCAAAGATGGTTTATGTACATACAGCATGTGCCCCGCTTCGTAATAGGTGAAATTTACATTTTTTTTCTGCTCAGGTCTTAATCCCATTGTACTGAAAGTATACTCAGCAGCGAAATAAGGTGTAGCCAGATCGTAATAACCGCAGAGTACCCAAACCTTCAGATAAGGATTTACAGCCATCGCTTTTCGCAGTGACTCTGCCACATTCAGATAGCGGTTCTGTACGTTATTGTAGTTCCAGGGCTGCACACGTCCGCCAAGGATTTCATATGGCAGATCATTTTTAAATTTAAGTTCTGCACGTACATAATGATTTAACGCTGCACTATATGGTCCTGAAATTGTTCCGTCATTACTTGGATCGAACTCCGGGGTTACGCCTACATCATTATAATCGCGTCCGGTAAATCTGCTATCCAGACGTCCGACTGTCAGGCCTTCCTCCCTACGCAGTTCCTTATCGAATTTATGAATGTCTATACGCAGATTGGTCTGGCGGATATAGTCTTTGGAAAGACCAGTATAACGGCTCAATTTATTCACTATATTTTCATATTCTGCAGCCGTTAGATCTGAACCTTTCATTAACGCAGTATGATATTCACCCAGCGCAAATGCCTCTACTTCTTTAAGGGTTGTTTTCAGATCACGCTGTAAATCGGCATCCAGTTTTTTATGGTACCATGCAGTTGCTGCATAAGTTGGCAAAAATAAAGGGAAAGGCAGATCATTACCGATGTCAAATCTTGCGGTCTGCATATTCAGGATAGAACTGATCAGTACTACACCGTTCAGATAAAATTTATATTTGCTCTGCAGGTATTCTGATAAGCCTGCGGCACGTGTAGTACCATAACTTTCTCCAGCCAGAAATTTTGGAGAGTGCCAGCGGTCATAACGTGTGGCATAAAGACGGATGGCATCACCCATACTTTGAATATCTTCGTCATAACCATGGAACTGCTTGTCATTTTCACCAGTTACGGCCCTGCTGTATCCGGTAGTTACCGGGTCAAGGAATACCATATCGGTTTTATCCAGCCATGAATATTCATTATCGACATAGCTATAAGGCGGAGGAAGCACATCACCTTTATCGGACATAAGCACCCTTTTTGGTCCGATGATCCCCATATGCAACCAAACAGATGAAGATCCCGGGCCGCCGTTAAAGGTGTACGTCATTGGTCTTGTTTTGCGGTCTGTCACACCATCTTTGGTATAGGCCACAAAAAAGATATTTGCTTTAGGTTTGCCATCTTCAGTTTTTAACTGCAGGTAACCTGTTGTAGCCGTATAATTAATTACCTGACCATTAATAGTTACACTATGTTTAGTGCTGATTGGTTCAGGAATATTTGCCGAGTTGGAAATGACATATCCACCCGGATCCAGCGGAAGCGAAACCGCTGCTACTGCTTTACTGTCCGCAGCCGGCGGATTTACTGCAGCCTGGGCTCCCTGTCTTCCCTGTCCTGGCTGTGCCTGTACAGAAAGAACAAAAGCGGCCAGCAGGCCTGTTAAGATGCTGCGTTGTATATATTTTTTATGAAATAACTCCATGGGTATACATTTTTCAATTGTAATTATTTAATTTCTGCAAGTGTATTTTTATAATACAGATCGGCATCTGTCTTCATCTGCTGAAGAGACGGCATATGGATGTAAAGCATATGGCCGGCTTCATAATAGGTGAAATTCACATTCTTAGCCTGCTCCGGTCTTAAACCCATATGGTTCATGACATATCTGGAAGCAAAATATGGCGTTGCAAAATCATAATAACCACCTAATACCCAAACTTTCATGGAAGGGTTGGTAGACATTGCCTGTCTCAGGTATTCTGCAACGTTCAGGTATTTATTCTGCACATTACTGTAGTTCCATCTGCCGACTCCTCCACCTAAAGTATAATAGGTCAGGTCACTGGTGAAATTAAGTTCCTTACCCATATAGCTTAACATACCTGCTGTATACGGGCCGGAGATTGTACCTGTATTACTTGGATCGTAAGAAGTAGATGAACCGGTATCATTAAAGTCTGTCCCTGTAAAGCGTGAATCTAAACGACCTACAGTTTTACCTTCTTTACGTAAAAGCTCTTTGTTATACTGCGGCAGGTCAATACGAAGATTAGTTTGTCTGATAAAAGCTTCTGACAATCCTGTATATAAGCTCAATTTTTTAACCACCGAGTTATATTCTGCTGTTGTTAATTTATCGCCTTTAACCAATGCTGTTGCATATTCATTAATTGCAAATTCTTCTGCTTCGGCAGTTAGTGTTTTCAGATCCTTATTCTGCAGTTCAGGACTCAGTTTCTTATAATACCATGAAGTAGCCGCATAGCTCGGCAGGTACAACGGATAAGGTAAATCATTACCGATACCAAAATTGATAGTCTGGAAGTTTAAAACTGCAGAAATCAGTACAATACCGTTCACATACATTTTATAAGCACTCTGCAGGTAATTAGATAAACCTGATGCACGTGTTGTGCCATAGCTTTCACCTGCCAGAAACTTTGGTGATCCCCAGCGTTTATTCTGTGAAGTATATAATTTAATAAATTCACCTACAGATTCTATGTCTTCCTGATAACCCTGAAATTCTTTCTTATCTACTCCGGGAGCAGCACGGCTGTAACCAGTACCGATCGGATCGATAAATACCAGATCACTGTGATCTAACCAGGAGTATTCGTTATTGGTATAGGAATAAGGTGGTGTAAGTGCATCTCCTTTATCGGACATTACAATTCTTTTGGGACCAATTACCCCCATATGCAACCAAAGAGATGCAGAACCCGGACCACCATTAAAAGTATAGGTTACTGGTCTTTTGGTTAGATCGTTTTCATTGTCTTTGGTATAAGCCACATAGAATATCCTGCCCCGAAGTTTGCCCTCTTCGGTTCTTAGCAGCATATATCCAGTGGTTGCGGTATAGTTGATCACTTTACCTTTAATCGTTACAGATCCTTTGGTTTTTACAGTTTCTTCTACCTCAGGCCTGGTGCCAAATATCTGTGTGGCGGCAGGACTTTCTGCAGTAGATTTGGTCTGTGCATAAGACAATTGAACGCCTAATGCAAGGACTACTAAAAATACTTTTTTAATCAGCATGTAATTAGTTTTTAAGTTGATGAAAGCAATCATGAGCTATTGCATCCTCTGCTTTAGCTCATGATTGTTCATTTTTTAGGAAATTTAATTTTGCTTATTGACGTGTATCCCAGAACACGCGATCCAACATATTTTTCCTTGCCGGAATGTTTGGATTACTGCTTTGTTCAGATAACGGATAAGGTAAAATTCTTGGAATCTGATCATAAACTGCTACTGAAATTGGTAAAGCCTTAAGAGTTGGATAACCTGTTCTTCTCCAGTCATTCCATGGCTCCATTAGTACACCAAAGTTCGCTACGAATTTTTCTGTAATTATTTGCTCCAGCTTTTGTGCTGCAGTACCTGTTAAAGTACCATAAACAGATAAATAGGCCGTAATATCAGCGGTTGAAACACCGGATTCTTCCATTGAAGCCCGGATACCTGCAGCAAAAAACGTCTGTGCATCACCAGGTGCATTCAGTGTCAAAGCAGCTTCTGCGCGAATAAAATTATATTCAGCAAAAGTTAGTAATCTGGCGGGCGCATTTCCCGCCCATGTAATAGATCCGTCAGTGATTGACCCATCAGAGTTCTGAACAATTGTATTAATAGTTGCATCACCTTTCAGGAAAGTATTCAGTCTGGAGTACGCCACAGATGAGTTATCTAAAGCGGTTGCTCCTTTATAAGTCGCAGGTGAAGAGTTATAAGGGAATCTTACAAAATAAGAAGGACGGCGTGGATCTGATTTAGTATTCATCATATCTACAATAGTTTTATTCGGGAAAAATGAATTTCTGAACTGTCCACCTTCAATACTGTTTATCGGATTCTGTCTACCTGCTTCTGCTAAATAGTTCATTTTGAAGTTATCACCATTAGCAGTCATAAAAGTAGCTCCGCTATTAATTAATGCTGCAATCTGACTGGCTGCGAAAGCCGGATCTTTCTGACTGTAATGCAGATAGATTCTCAATTTCAGTGTATTTGCAAACTTAATCCATTTAGGTTTCATATCTACCCATGCCCCAGCATAAATAGTTGTATTCTGATTGGGTTCAAAAACAGATGTTGGTGCATTAATATCTGCAATACCTGCATCAATTACTTTAATCAGATCTGCATAGATATCTTCAGATTTATCAAATTTAGGGTAAAGATTCTCTGCAAATTTAGCTGCTTCGGAATAAGGCACATCACCCCAGCCATCTACAGTAACCTGGTAGACATAAGCTTTTAGTATTTTCGCTACACCTGCGTAATGCGGACTTGAAGATGCCTCTGCCTTTGGTATAATTTTACTGATGTCAGCTAACAAGGTCGCAAAAATAGAGCTCCATTGATTACTTACGTCGGAATTATTAATATTATAACGTTCAAATTCTTTAAAAGTCTGCGAGGTATTTGTCGTCTGGCCAGAAAACTGCTGAATCATCAAACCTGAATATCTGAACAGATCACTACTTCCCAGATAACCGACATTGACAGTAATAGAAGGTAGCAGTTGAGCCACCGGTACATCCTGAACATTGTTAGGGTCATCGTTTACATCGTAGAATTTTTTGCAGGAATCGAACAGGCAGCCGAATAATACGAGTCCTGTACATATAATGGTTTTGTTGAGTTTCATAATCTTAATTGAAAATTTCTTAAATCAGTGAATTAGAATGTAGCTCTGATGGTTGCACCAAAAGATCTCGCTACGGGCTGAATACCAAACTCTAAACCTCTTGCATTACTTACACCCAGAACATTTTGTTCAGGATCAAGATGCGGGAAGTTAGGTGCATAAGTCAGCAGGTTTCGTCCATAAACGGAGATCTGCAGACGGCTGATGAATTTAGTTCTTTCCAATAATTTTGACGGTAGGCTATAGCTGAAAGTAGCTTCTCTAAGTTTCAGATAAGTTGCGTCAAGTACATATCCTTCCCATGCTACGTATTTACCAGAAAGACCCCAGTAATCCTGAGCACTAACATGAGTAGTATTTGGTGTTCCATCTGCATAAACACCTTCGAACAGGTAGGGTTTAGATACTGTACCGTCTGCATTAAACCTGTCAAATTCGGCCGTTTCTTTAGCTACACCATTGATACGAAGATCTCCAACTGTTCTGGATAAGATATCTCCTTTATATTTGAAATCTAGCAAGAATGAGAAACTGAAATCTTTATAAGTAAAGGAGTTAGATAAACCAGCAGTGAATTTAGGGTTCGGATTTCCAACTTGTCCAACTTCTGCAGTCGCCTGAGGTAAGCCATTTGCTTTAATAATCATTCTGCCCTGATCGTCTCTCAAATACTTATTTGAATAGATCAAACCATATTGCTCACCAGCAACTGCTTGAACATTCGGCGAAGTAAAGCCACCTAGGGAAAGCATTAATACACCAGGAGCCAATTCTTTTACAACTGATCTGAAAGTAGTGAAGTTTAAGGACGCATCCCAGCTGAAGTTATTCGTTTTAACAGCCGTACCCGCTAACAAGAATTCCAGACCTTTAGTAGACAACTTGCCTGCATTTTTAACCTGGCTCGTAAATCCGGAACTTGGTGGAACCGGTACACCGAAAATCAGGCTTCTTGAGTCACGTTTGTATACGGAGAAATCCAGTGATAACCTGTTATTAAAGAAGGCTAATTCAGTTCCTAATTCAATCTCTCTGGTAAACTCAGGACTAATTGCAGCATTACCAGCACCGTTAGCGTAAGTATATCCTGCTAATCCATTGTAAGGAAAGTTGACTGCTGTTGAACTAAATCCATCAGATGCACCCGCAGTTACGTAGTAAGTACCTGTCTGATAAACACCTGCCGATTTACCAACTTCGCCGACGTTAGCTCTGATTTTCGCCGAGGTCAGGAAGTTACTTTTCAATTCAGGGAAAGCTTCAGTTGGTACGAAACTCAAAGCTACAGCTGGATAGAAAATTGATCTGTATTCTTTAAGTAAAGTAGAAGAAAAATCATTACGTGCTTTTAAGTTTAAGTTCAGGTAGCTTTTGTAACCTACCGAAACGTCTCCGAATACACCCATTGATCTGATTTGCTCATATCTTCCTTCTGCATTGAAAGTTGTGAAGTTTTTTAAGTTTGCAAAACCTGGAAGTGTAATTGAACGACCGGTTGCTGCACTATATTTGTAATAATTTGAAAGTACCTCGTTACCCACAGTTGCAGATAAATTGAAATTTCCATAGGTTTTATTCGCTGTTAAAGTAAAATAACTGCTTAAATTTCTAGTCAGATCGTTAGTTTCAATAATTCCACCAGCACCTGCTGATGCAGTATTTGCATTACTTCTAACACCTTTGTCATCGAATCCAACAAATGAATTCGTATATACGTCAGCTCCAACTTTTAAATCTGCAGACAACCAGCTCGTGAAGTCGTATTTAAGATTTAAGTTTCCGTAAAATCTATTCAGCTCTTGTTTCGTAGTAACGTGATCAATTGCCCAATAAGGATTTTCTTCTGAACTTGAATACCACACCTGATTACCCGCAGCATCAGTTACGGGAAGACCTGTTACGTCATAAGATCTTGGTGCATAAATAGCTCTCCATAATGGATTCGCACCCTGATTACCTGCTTGCGTACGGTTTGATCTGTTATTAATATAAGAAAAGGAAGTATTGATTTTGAATTTCTCTGTGATTTTACCTCCCAGGTTTACGCTGAATGTGTTTTTGTAAAGCTTATTTCCTGGTACTAGTGCATCTTGCGTATTGTTACCATAAGAAACTCTATAGTCATATTTCTCATCTGCTCCAGAGAAATTAATGTTGTTATCAAATGCAGCAGAAGTTTGCAGAATGTCACGCACGTTATTTGGATACGCCTGCAAAGCAACCTCTTCGCCTAAGATATTTGTAACTTTTTGTCCTGCGATACGAGGGCCCCATGAAGTAGCCCGTGCCGACCAATCAAATGGTTTTGCTGCAGTTCCATAAATACCCTGGCTACCTTGTGCATATTCATTTTGATATTCAGGGAATCTATTGATTACTCCAATTGTTGTATTAGAAGTAAACGAGACTTGGCTGCGCCCCCCTTTTTTTCCTTTTTTAGTGGTAATCAGGATAACACCGGAAGCAGCTCTTGAACCGTAAAGTACTGTTGCAGCAGCCCCTTTTAATACGTTAATGCTTTCAATATCTTCAGGATTCACATCGGAAGCCCTGCTTGAGCTGGCAACTCCGGCATTTACTGAGTTTGAACCCCCACCGTTATCAATAGGAACACCGTCAATTACATATAGCGGCTGATTGCTTCTTGTGATACTGGAAAAACCACGGATGGTTACGTTAGAACTGGTGAAACCACCGCCTGAACCAGAAATCTGTACACCGGCAACTTTACCTGCAAGTGCATTCGTGATATCCGGAGTTGGTGATTTAGTCAGACTCTCACCACTGACTTTACTGACACCATAACCAAGTGTTTTCTTGTCTCTGGCAATACCGAATGAAGTAACGACTACTTCTTCCAGTTTTTTTGAGTCTTCATCCAGAAGGATTTTATAGTTTGAGTCGCCGGTTACCTTAACCGTTTTATTGGAATAACCAATAAAGCTAATTACTAAGGTGGCATTCTGAGGAACCTGCAAGCTAAAGTTACCTTTGCCGTCAGTAACTGTACCAGCAGTAGATCCCTCCACTTTAATTGATGCTCCGGGAATAGGTTGGTTGTCATCCTGGCCGATAACAGTCCCGGTAATTTTCTTGGTTTGCGCGTCTGCTACGGAATAGCAGGTAAGCAGAACCATAAAAACGAGTAATACTCTTTTCATAATTGTTTGGGTTAGGTTAGGTTAATAAGGTTTTTCAAAAAAGGTGGTCAGCCTTTCACTCGTGTTTGTGTTCGTTGGGCAATTACAGATTTATTCTTGGTTAACTCAAAAATAGCGGGGTCGCTGATTTATTACCGGACAATTATTGTCCTGTGCTAATCAAAAATTGTCAACAAAAAGACATAAAATAAGAGATTTTCTCCAATATTTGATTTTTTTCAGGAAATGATGTCTAATTATTGTCCTAATAGTAAATCCTAACAGTAATTGTCCCGACTTAATCAAAAATTGGCCAGCAAAAACTCTCATTAACCAGACATGCTCAGTAATTATCCATAATTTATACGTTTTGTAATTATAATGATACAATTCACATGAATATCACCATGTATTAAGTCACTACATCCAGTATTTATGGATTTTACTCCAAAAAAAAAGACCCTAACGGGTCTTGCTCATTGTGAGACTATTGTTAATTCTATCCGGCGTTCAGACGTGCGAGCTGAATAATATCCCTTCCCTCCAATATTTTTTTAGTATATCCCCAGGTGGCTGCATTAATCATAGATTCACCCACTTCCTGCAGCGTACAGAACCCATTCGGATAAACTGCTCTTCCAACGGGGAACAACCAGCCTATATATTTATAAAACGGTTGTGTATGTACCAGGCCTTCGATAGGTTTAATAAAACCGGGACGAAATGCATATACTTCTCCAAAAGGAAGTTTCATCAGGTCATTCTCTGTCTTACCCTTCACTTTTGCCCACTTGCTGGAGCCTTTTTCTGTACTATCCGTACCTGCGCCGGAAATATAGCAGAAAGTCATATTCGGATTTCTTTCGCTCAGTACAGCAGCCAGCTTAAGGGTCAAAGTATAGGTGAGTTCATAATACCTGTCTGCCGGCATTCTTATCGAGGAAACACCCAGACAAAAGAAGCAGGCATTATAACCTTCCAACTCATCTTCTATTCCAGTCCAGTCCATAAAGTCTTCTCTAATGATTTCTTTGAGTTTAGGATGGATAACATGACAGGGTTTACGGTTAATAACAAGGACATTTTTGACGGCGTCACTATTCAGGCATACCCTTAATACCCCCTCGCCCACCATTCCTGTACTCCCCGTGATAATTGCTTTGATAGCCTTTATTTTCATGATGCGTTAATTTTATTGGTTATGGTTGATTTGTTTAGATTTGGAGCTGTTAATATACAAAAAACAAAAAAAACAGAATGTACAGAATCGCCTTTTCAAACAGTATCAAAAAATTAAGCGCGGAGAATAATTACCTTAGATTTTAGATACTGTAATTTGCGGTATGATAAATGTTAAACTCCCGCATCAGCTTTATTTTATGCCCGAACAATTGCATCAGATTCAACTCTCCTCTATCCTGGACAACGATTTTTATAAATTCACTATGCAACAGGGAGTCATCAGGCTTTTCCCGCGTGCGGTTGTGCGTTACCAGTTCATTAATCGCGGAAAACATATTTTCCCGGAAGGTTTTGGTCAGATACTTAAAAAAGCCGTTAGCCACATGGCCGGGCTACAACTGACCAGGGAGGAAAAAGCGTTCCTGCAGAAAACATGCCCTTATCTTGATCCTGTTTATCTTGATTTCCTGGAAGGGTACCGTTTTCAACCAAACGAGGTCCAGATAACGCAACATGGTGGCGAGCTTGAAGTTCACATAGAAGGGTTATGGTACAGGACGATATTATGGGAGGTTCCTTTAATGTCACTCATCTCTGAGCTGTTTTATATAACAACTGGTACAGAGCGGGTGAGTGATGATGAAATTATAGGCAGAACCAAAGCGAAAATTGAAGGATATAAAAAATTAGGAGTTACGATAGCGGAGTTTGGAACACGCAGAAGATATGGGTACCATGTCCATCGGCTGGTTCTTCAAACGTTGAAGGAATTTGGAGGCGGGTCTTTCATCGGTACCAGTAACGTACATATGGCTATGGTTTACCAAACTAAGCCTATTGGTACACATGCCCACGAATGGTTTATGTTCCATGCAGCGAGATACGGCTTTAAAATGGCTAATGCTCTGGGACTGGAACATTGGGTACAGGTCTATCGGGGTGATCTGGGCATAGCTCTTTCTGACACGTATACCACTGACGTATTTTTCAGGCAATTTGATAAAATGTTCTCCAAGCTTTTCGATGGTGTCCGGCATGATAGCGGAGATCCGTTGTTGTTTGCCGACAAAGTAATTGCACATTATCAGTCCATGGGTATCGATCCTTTAACTAAGACTATTATCTTTTCTGATGCCCTGAATTTTGAAAAAGTAAGCCGTATTCTGCAATACTGTCAGGGAAAGGTTGGTCTTTCTTTTGGAATTGGCACTAATTTCACCAATGATGCCGGCCCTGCCCCTACTAATATTGTAATCAAAATGACAGAGGCTCAACCTCAGGATGAAGACTGGACGGAAGTTATTAAGTTATCTGATGAACCTGGTAAACACACAGGTTCCACGGAAATGATCCATTTGGGAAAAACTATCCTAAAAATAAAAGGCTAAATAATAAAAGGCCGCCGGATCCCGGCAGCCTTGAAATAAGATCTGTATAATTATTTAATTTTAAGTGTGTAGATCAATCCTTTATTTCCAGCCAGAATGATCAACTTTCCATTCTTAGCTCTTTGTATAGCATTAAAGCTTTCATCTGAAATATGATACCAGTTCATCCCGCCGTCCCTGGATACATCCGTTCCGGAAGTACCCGTTGCAAAACAAACTTCATCATTAAACCAGATTACACCGCTTCTATATCCAAAAACAGGTCTGGATGGTTTGTTCCAGGATTTACCCCCGTCTTTTGTTAAGAGTATATTATTTGAATTCTCCTGATCACGCTTATAATCTCCGCCTACGACAATCCCCTGTGTAGCGGTGTAAAAATCAATAGAAAATACGCCCGAACTATTATTGCCGTGCAAAATCGGGCAATCGTATCTCTTCCAACCAGTCCCGTAATCTTCTGTTACATAAATACCTGATTTACTGCCTCCGGTTGCGATCCAGGCTTTCCCTCCGGGAAGCGCTTTAATACTACTTCCACTGGCAGCAAAACCCGCTTCACCCTCAGCCATTTCAATATTCATGTTTGCAGAAGCATCTGTCCAGGTTATTCCTCCGTCCGCCGTTTCCAGTAACTGCATCTTATTTTTGATGGGATCGCCAAATATAAGCCCCCTGGATTCACTCCAAAAAGCCATACCATCCAGAAAAATGGCAGTGTCTGCATTTTTATAGGACGTAGACCAGTTCTTTCCGCCATCTTCTGTTCTGAGTACAACAGCAGGTGATCCCGAACTCATCACAACTGCTCTTTGTTCGTCAAATGCTTCTATATCCCTGAAGTCTGAGTTTTCAAACCCTGCCGGCTTATGCCATTTCCATTGCTTACCTCCATCTGTTGTTCTGCCAATCAGACCGTTACTTCCACTTACCCAGGCAACGCTGTCGGATACAACAGAAAGTCCTCTGAGACTGGTATTAGCACTGGCATTACTTGTACTTAATTCATAGGTTTGGGCTATGGCTGCTACAGGAAACAGCCAGATCAAAATCAGGGTTATACGCATTATTAAACTTTTTTCCACACTTCGGTTCTTCCAATCAAAGATATACCAATATATCCTCTCATGCTAAGGTCACCATTGGATTTTAAATTCATGTTACAACTGTACGTTTTTCCTGATTTAGGATCATAAATTTTACCATCAGTCCACTTTCCGTCTGAGAAAACGAAATCTCTCAACATCTCCATGCCCAATATTGGTCTGGTTCTTAAATTAGCATCAGGGTTCTTCACATCTTTCTTTGGATTTCCTTTTTCGTCATTAGGAGCTTTAATCCAAACAATTTTACCGAAATACTTTGCATCTTTTTTGTAAATCTCTATGTGTGCCTCACCGGAAGAATTTACCCACTTTCCAAGAATAGCATCTGCCTGTTGTGCCGACACAGTAATAGAAGCAACTGTCAGCAATAAAAATAATGATAGATATTTCATATAGTCCATATTTAGTGTAAAGCTAATTTACACATTGGCAGCGCTAAATAGAAGTAAATCAGAATAATTGCTCAGACAACTGGCTGCACCGACAATTTAACCAACGGTTTCTTCTTTTTTTTCTTCATCTTGTTCAACCAGATCAAAGTTCCGGTTACGGGTAAACTTGTTGCGATTAGACAGGCCAGAAAATAAATGAGTTTGGTAAATGTTCCATAAACATCACCCAGATGCAGTGCTTTTAAAGATCCCGAAACTCTTTCATTAAATGGCATCTCTGAGAATTTAGATATCTCGAGTATTTTGCCGGAGTACTGATCCAATGCTAACTTATCTCCGGCAGCAGGTGCAAAAAATCCATTTTTATACTTTGTTACCGCCACTGTTGCTGCAGAGTCTGCAGGAAAACTCAAGTGAAGATCACCGTGATAATTCAGAATCTGAGATGCGGCGGCGCTATAATCTGCGATACTTAACTTTTGACTCGAAGCCTGACCAAAATCAGAGACAAGTGCTTTTGCCGCTGGCGCATCAGGTGACTGATAGGTACCCAGTGTCTTTCTCAGACCATCACGATACCAGTCAAAAGAAAATAACGGACCAGTTACCCCCATCAGAAACAAAAAGATACAGGAGTAAAAACCTAATGTATTATGCAGATCATGATTGGTTCTTTTCCAGCTACCGGACCATTTAATTTTCAATCCCTGTTTCCATGATTTTATCTTTTTAGGGAACCATATCGCCATTCCTGTAAGTACGCCTACGGTAAATAAAATCGTCGCGGTTCCCGTAATATAACTTCCAAGTTTCCTGTTCTCCAGACCTTCGAATATCGGCTCTTCAATCTTATCAAGTAATAACCAGCGGTGAAGGCTAAACATATAACCCATAAAATCTACTGTTGCAGACTTAATTGCACCTGAGTTACCCAAGACTTCAGCAGTATAGGGATTTACATAATAAGTAACGGGTCTGCTGCTTTTTGCAGGTCCTTTAGCTTTAACAGATCCACCTTGTCCGCCGTCCTTTTTACCGGCCTTAACTTGCTTATCAACTGGAGCTGCAGCTTCTTTAGATTTCTCCTTCTTTTCTTCCTTCTTGCGAACGCTGAACTGCCAACTGCGATGCTGATCTGCCGGCATTCTCATTGCCACGACTTTACCTTCGCTTGACTTCTCTACAACAGCTATTAGTTCTTCCGGCGCTTTAGCTTCTAATCCATTTGGATTAATCTTAAAAAGCTCTGGCGTTGCCGCCTCACGAATTTCTGTATTAAAAACATATATAGTTCCGGTAAGGCATACGACCAGTACGATGATACCGCTTCCTAAACCTAACCACAAATGGATATCTGTTAAAAATTTCCGGATTTTTGCCCAGGCTGTTTCTTTTTTCATTCTGCGTTTACTGTATATATATGATTGTATAAAAAGATTCTGTATTACAGCTTAGTTCAAACCAGAATTACCGGTATATAAATGTGGCTTCCTCCAAAAATATCATTTAGAACCAGAATAAATAAACATTAACAAAAAAAAGACATAAAAAAATCCCTCATTTCGCAATGAGGGATTTAAGATCATTCATAATTCTGATCAGGAATTAATTTCCTGATTAAAAACATCTGCGAGTATTTTATAAGAATGCATTCTGGCCTGATGATCATAAATGGCAGAGGTTACCATGATTTCGTTTACCCCTGTTTCTTGAACGAAATCTTTCAGATCTGCAGCTATAGTACCGGGGCTGCCCACAAACGTGCAGGAAATCATTTGATTCACAGCTTCTTCTTCATAAGGTGTCCATACTTTATTGATATCTTCCACAGGTGGTTGCAGCAGCTCACGCTGTCCGGTAATAATTCCACGGAAAAGTTGCTGCATTGAACTAAATAAATAAGTAGCTTCTTCATCTGTATCTGCTGCAGCCACATTAACACATGCAATAATATAAGGTTCCTTTAGAACCGCAGAAGGTTTAAAATTTTGTCTGTATAGCTGAATTGCCGCCATAAACTGTGCCGGCGCAAAATGACTGGCAAATGCATATGGTAAGCCCAGGGCTGCGGCCAAACGGGCACTCTCAGTACTGGACCCTAAGATATAAATAGGAATATCCAAGCCTTCGCCTGGTATAGCCCTTACCTTCGCGTTTGCATTGCCCGCAGAAAAATAAGTTTGAAGCTTGATAATATCCTGAGGAAAGTCATGAGCCGATTGTAGATTATTGCCTCTGATGGCCATTGCAGTCACCTGATCGGTTCCTGGTGCACGTCCCAGTCCAAGGTCAATTCTGCCGGGATAAAGTGATGCTAAAGTACCAAACTGTTCTGCCACTATCAGGGGTGCATGGTTTGGCAGCATAATTCCGCCGGAACCCACTCTGATTGTAGAGGTTCCGCCGGCAATATGTCCGATCAGAACAGCAGTAGCCGAACTCCCGACATTTGACATATTATGATGTTCTGCCAGCCAGATTCTTTTATAGCCTAAAGTCTCCGCATTTCTAGCAAGATCAAGAGCATTACGAAATGAATCAGCAGGTGTATGCCCTTGTGCTACCACAGCAAGCTCCAACACCGAGTAGGCAATATGATTAGTTCTATTCATGTCAAAAAATTAAGTAATATCTACTGTAACAGCAGGTTATTTTTATCTATTTTAAGATAAAAGACAATAGTCACTGCAATAGATTTTATAAAATTAGTTGATTTAAAAAGCAAAGCACAAGATTCATCAAGTTTTGACGCTGATGTTATAATTGAAGTAAGGAAATAGAAATCCCCACTTCTTGTGTACATATCTTCCGAAAGAAAAGGTAATTTATATTTAAATCGACAAGCAATAATTTAAATGGGTAGCTCTTGGATTAGACAATATTAAACATAGAAAATGATGAACAATTTTTAACCATGGATAACTCAAAAAACTACAAGTTCGGTATATTCTTTCAACACCCATTATAGTTGATTAGAATAACTAACACCCATGCTTTTTAATTCTCAGAAATATGCAACTTGATTATTTTTAAGCAAAAAAAAAGTGCAAGATTATTAAAATCTTGCACTTTGCCTGGGTGCCCGAAGAGAGACTCGAACTCTCAAGGATCTTACTCCAACGGCTTCTGAGACCGCAACGTTTACCAATTTCGCCATCCGGGCATTGTCACAAAAAGCGTTTGCTTTCTGTGGTCACAAATGTAGCATTAATTCTTAAACACCGATAAAAAAATATAAAAAAAATGCGCCTGACCGTATATACAGCGGGATTTATGCCCGTTCAGTCCGGTAATTATCCCCGTCAAAAAAAGTTTACATTTTGATTATCTGACAGATATCTTATTCTAATACCTCCGTCATTTTAACAAATCGTATTTAATGAAAATTGCAAAAAAAACAAATTAGGCTACATTTGCGAACTATGAATCAAAATTCGGCCGTCATTTTTGACATGGATGGCGTAATCTGCCATACCAATCCTTACCATTCTCTGGCATTCAGGGAATTTTTCCTAAAAAGGGAACTTCAACCCACTGATGAAGATTTTGCACAACACATGTTTGGAAAGAGCAATAGCTATATTCTCAGTCATTTTTTACAGAGACCTGTAACCGGCCAGGAGCTTCTGGAACTGGAAGATGAAAAAGAAAGTCTTTTTCGCAAAATTTATGAGCCGCATATCGATCCTATTGCCGGTATTGTGCCATTTATGGACGACCTAGCAGCTCATAATTTCAAACTAGGTGTTGCAACCTCCGCTCCTTTTGCAAACCTGGAACTGATCCTATCTAAAGTCGATATCAGAACTAAAATGGGGTCCATACTTTCAAGCGAGGATGTAAAAAAACACAAGCCAGATCCGGAAGTATACCTGCTTTCAGCAAAAAATCTGAATGTAGATCCTAAAAATTGTATTGTTTTTGAGGATTCATTTTCGGGCGTCTCCGCGGCACTGAATGCCGGGATGAAAGTTGTCGGTGTACTGACCTCGCATACCCGGGAAGAACTCCCTCCATGCCAGCTTTATATCAATGATTATTCTGCTTTAAAAGCTAGCGATATCATCGCACTTTTATAAACATTTTAGTAGAAAAAATATGCCCTAACGGCGTAAAAACGCAACTAATATTTTCAAAACGTACTTAAATCCACAGCAAATATGATTGGTTATTTTCAGAAATAATTAATCATATTTGCCTGCGTCTGTAAAAAAAGGCACCTTTACGGGAACGTTCCCGTAAAGAGAAAATATACGGAAACTGAATATTAATACCCCCCTAAATTTATATATATGCGTAAAATATTTATCACGATGTGCTTCTGTCTGATCAGCAGCCTGACATTTGCACAGGAGCTACGGTCACCAGATTCCAGTTTCAGTTTACAATTCAGCCTGAATGAAAAAGGTACTCCTACCTATCAGCTGAAATACAAAGGAAAACCAGTAATTAAAACAAGTAAAATGGGCCTGGAGTTAAAAGACTCCGTTTCATTTCAGGAAGGATTTACCATAGCTGATACCAAAACAGGTACTTTTGATGAAACTTGGAAACCGGTATGGGGTGAAGTGAGCCAGATCAGAAATCATTATAATGAACTGGCACTTACCCTGGATCAGAAATCAACACAAAGAACGATAATTATCCGTTTCAGATTATTTAATGACGGCCTGGGTTTCAGATATGAATTTCCAGAGCAGAAGAATCTGAATTATTTTATAATTAAAGAAGAAAAAACACAGTTTGCTTTAGCTGGAGACCATAAAACTTTCTGGCTTCCGGGAGATTATGATACGCAGGAATATAGCACCGTCACTTCTAAACTGTCTGAAATAAGAGGCAAAATGAAGGCTGCCGTAACGCCAAATTCATCTCAGACTACTTTTTCAGATACAGGTGTTCAAACACCACTGATGATGAAAAGTAAGGATGGATTGTATATCAATATCCACGAGGCTGCACTGATCGATTATTCATGCCTTTCACTGGAGCTTGATGACAAGAACTTCATCCTGGAATCTGTACTGACACCTGATGCAATTGGCAATAAAGGCTATATGCAGGCTCCTGCAAAAACACCGTGGAGAACCATTATCGTGAGCGACAAAGCTGCGGGAATTCTGGAATCAAAATTAGTTCTAAACCTGAATGAGCCGACTAAATTTGAGGATACTTCCTGGATCAAACCGGTTAAATACATCGGTGTATGGTGGGAAATGATTACTGGTAAAAGTAACTGGGCATATTCAGACCTGAGCAGTGTACAATTGGGTGTAACTGATTTTTCTAAAGTAACCCCTTCGGGAAAACATGCTGCAAATACAGGGCGTGTAAAAGAGTATATCGATTTTGCTTCTAAACACGGTTTTGATGCGGTATTAGTAGAAGGCTGGAATGTTGGATGGGAAGATTGGTTCGGCAAAACCAAAGATTACGTTTTCGACTTTGTTACTCCATACCCTGATTTTGATGTAAAAGAAATACACAGTTATGCAAAAAGTAAAGGTGTAAAGATGATGATGCATCACGAAACTTCTTCTTCTGTAAGAAATTACGAACGTCATTTGGATACAGCTTATAAATTCATGGTGGAAAATGGCTACAACTCGGTTAAAAGTGGTTACGTAGGAAATATGATTCCAAGAGGCGAGCACCATTACGGACAATGGATGAACAATCATTACTTATATGCTCTTGAAAAAGCAGCCGACTACAAAATTATGGTGAACGCACATGAGGCGGTAAGGCCAACCGGTATGAGCCGCACCTATCCTAACCTGATTGGTAACGAATCTGCAAGAGGTACAGAGTATGAAGCTTTTGGCGGAAACAATGCCGACCACACTACAATTCTTCCTTTTACACGTCTGGTAGGTGGTCCAATGGATTATACACCTGGTATTTTCGAAACTAAGATTAGTGCATACAATCCAGAAAACAATTCTTTCGTACACAGCACGCTTGCAAGACAACTGGCATTATATGTAACTATGTACAGCCCGTTACAAATGGCTGGGGATCTTCCTGAGACCTATAATAAGTTCCTGGATGCCTTTCAATTCATTAAAGATGTAGCAGTTGATTGGGACGACACTAAAATTCTGGAGGCTGAACCAGGCGACTATATTACGATTGCAAGAAAGGCAAAAGGGACAGAAAACTGGTTTATCGGTAGCAGCTGCGACGAGAATGGAAGGGTTTCTAAAATTAATTTCAATTACCTGGATCCTTCAAAAAAATATGTGGCAACAATTTACAGTGATGCAAAAGACGCACATTACGAAACTAATCCACAGGCTTACCAAATCAGAAAGGGTTTGGTGACGAGCAAAACCAAACTGGATCAATACTGCGCCCCAGGTGGTGGTTATGCGATAAGCGTAATGGAAGTTAAGGATGCCGCTGTTTTAAAGGGCTTAAAAGCTATCAAATAGACACTGCGAATATTAACCTTAATGAAAGCCGGTTAAAGAATCTTATAATAGCGTCTTTAGCCGGCTTTTTGCTTCTGCCCCACTCATTCCGATTTATATAATTTCTATATTGTCGTAGCTAAACAGCTACATACATGAACCGTAAATACTTCCTCTCTTCTTTACTTACTGCAGGTGCGGCATTAACCAGTGTCGGAAGCTGGGCGACTCCAGTTTTAACGGCTAAAAAAAGTTCGGTTAAAGTGCCGCCATTTCTGAAACCTGGCGACACAATCGGTATTTGCAGTCCTTCGGGGTTTATCAGTTTAGCAGATATTGGTCCGTCAGTTCAGTTAATAGAGAGCTGGGGTTATCGTGTTCGTGTAGGCTCCAGCCCTGGACAACAAGATTTTATTTACGGTGGTACGGACTTACAAAGGATTAAAGATCTGCAGCAAATGCTCGACGATCCGGAACTCAAGGCCATTATGTGTGCCAGAGGGGGTTACGGCCTGGTCAGGATTATAGATCAGCTTGATTTCAGCAGATTCAAAAATAACCCGAAATGGATTATTGGCTTTAGTGATATTACTGTATTACATTGCCATATTAACCGCAATTTTAATATCGCAACCCTGCACTCGAAAATGTGTAATAGTTTCCCTAAAGACTGGACCAAAGCTGAGCCTATTCAGATTGAGACGATCCTATCGATAAGACAAGCACTCGCAGGTGAGGAGTCTGCTTTCAGTGCTCCCGTCCATCCGTTTAACCGGCCAGGAACCGTTACAGCTGAACTAATCGGCGGTAATCTCAGTATTATTGAAACACTTGCCGGTACAGCTTCAGACCTGAAAACAAAAGGTAAAATCTTATTTATTGAAGATGTCGATGAGTCTCTTTACAGAATTGACCGTATGCTCTGGAACTTAAAAAGGACGGGTAAACTGGAAGATCTTGCCGGTCTGATTATCGGGGGCTTCAAATTAAAACCGGATCTACCTGGCGAGGAATTCGGTCAGGATCTTTACGCAATTGTAAATAATCAGGTGAAAGATTTCAACTATCCGGTCTGTTATGATTTTCCTGTCGGACATCAGAAAAACAATTTTGCTTTAAAATGCGGAATGCTGCATAAACTGGAAGTAGGAACACAGCAGACGCTATTAAAATCGATCAGAATTAATTTTAACCATGTATAGCCTCTTTTTTTCCGAAGCTTTGGATTAGTTCTCCCTCAAACTCAAGCCACTCTTTCCATCTTTTATCAACGTCGATATCGATCGTATACTTACGCGCAAAGTTTAAAAAGGTTGTATAGTGACCTGCTTCAGAAATCATTAAGTCATGATAAAATTTAGCCAGCTCCTGATCTTTAATATTCAGCGATAACACACGAAAGCGTTCGCAGCTTCTTGCTTCAATCATAGCTGCAAATAATAACCGGTCGATAAACGCCGAGTTCCGGCTACCGTCCTTACGGCTAAATTTAACCAGTCGGCCAACATAATCATCTTTGCGTTCCCTGCCAAGTGTGTATCCACGTTTTTGAATAATATCAATAACCATTTGAAAATGCTGCATTTCTTCAATAGCAATCGCAGTTAGCTCTTCTACCAGGTCCATGTGCTCAGAATTATTGGTAATCAGAGTAATGGCATTAGTCGCGGCTTTTTGCTCGCACCAGGCATGATCAGTTAGAATTTCTTCTAAATTTGACTCAGCTATATTTGCCCATCGCGGGTCTGTCAGTAATTTTAATCCAAGCATCTTACAGGGGTAATTCTTTGCTCCCAAAATTAGGAATAATAGCAGGGTTTTAAAATTGTAATTAAAAACCCCTTCTTTGCACAAATTTATAAGATGAAAAGTAAGAAAATATTGATCATCGGCCTGGTATGGCCGGAACCGGATTCTTCTGCGGCGGGTACAAGGATAATCCAGCTGATCAAATTATTGCTTTCTGAAAATCACCAGTTGATATTTGCCTCTGCCGCAGGTAAAGGTCCGCATAGTTTTGATTTGACAAGCCTGGAGGTTACTGAAAAGGCAATAATCCTGAACAACAGCAGCTTTGATACCTTCCTTCAGGAAATAAACCCGGATGTAGTGATTTACGATCGTTTCGTCACGGAAGAACAGTATGGCTGGAGGATAGCTGAACATTGTCCTGATGCGATTACCATTTTAGACACTGAAGACCTTCATGGTTTGCGAAAAGCCAGGCAAAAAGCGCATAAACATAAGGAAGAGTTTAATCCGGAGGCTGTATTTTCAGATTCGGTAACTATCAGAGAAATCTCTGCTATTCTGCGATGTGACCTTTCGCTGATTATCTCAGAAACTGAAATGCAGCTCCTTTTACAAGACTTCCGCATAGATCCCAGCCTATTGTGTTATCTACCTTTTCTGGAAGAAATTGTTAGACCGGCAGATATCCTACAATGGAAAAAATATCAGGACCGGGAGGGTTTTATGTTTATCGGAAATTTCCTGCATGAACCAAACTGGAACACTGTTCAGATTCTGAAAACGAGAATCTGGCCGGTATTGAGTAAAATACTTCCGGGGGTCGGCATGCATATTTATGGTGCTTATTGTAGTCAGAAAGTAACGCAACTACACAATGAAAAAGAGCGTTTTTACGTACACGGACGTGCAGACGACTCACTGGGAGCTATCTCTAAGCACCGCATTTTACTAGCCCCTATTCTGTTTGGTGCCGGCCTGAAAGGAAAACTTATCCACGCAATGCAAACAGGTACCCCTTCAGTAACGACTACAATAGGCGCAGAAGGTATGTATGGAGATCTGCCCTGGAATGGTTTTATAACTGATGATTTTGAAGATTTTTCACAATTTGCCGCCCAATTATATACCAATCAGGAATTATGGACCCAATGCCGTAACAACGGAGTCGCGATAATTAATGAGCGATTTGAAAAGACAAAATCCAGCAAAACCTTTATTTCCATGCTGCAAAATATTTCGGCAAATCCGGAACAACATAGAAGACATAATTTCACAGGCACGATTTTGAGGTTCCAAACTATGAACAGCACAAAATATATGTCCTTATGGATTGAACAAAAAAATGCAGCAGATCAGTCCCGGTAGCACCGGGACTGATTGTTCTATCTCCATCCTCCACCTAAAGCACGGTATAAATTGACTACTGCATGCAGTTTCTGACTTTGATCATCAATGCTTTTCATTTCGGCACTAAGCAGGTTTTGTTCTGCCGCAAGCACATCGGTATAGTTTGTCTGCGGGCTGTTGTTTAACAACTCTTTATTGAACTCAACCGCTGTTTCCAATGCTTTTAGCTGTTTTCTGCGTCCATATTCTTTCTGTGAAGCAGCGTGGTAAGCTCCCAGTGCATCTGACACTTCCTGGCTGGCGCGCAGGCAGGTAAGTTGAAAATTATATAATGTCTGTTGTTGTCTGGACTGAGCCTTTGTTAATTCCGCCTTATTGATTCCACGGCTAAGAATTGGTTGCACCAGTCCACCTGCGATATTTCCAAATAAGCCAGCGTTTGTAAACCAGTTACTCAAGCCAAAACTGGAGAAACCTCCACCGGCAGTAATTCTCAGCGCCGGATAAAAATTCGATCTGGAAATATTTGTATTTTCAAATGCCTCCCTGAACTGATATTCAGCTTGTAGGACATCGGGCCTGTTCGCCAGTAACTGTGCAGGTATCCCTGGATTAAGATCGTAATTCAATCGCTGATCTGCCAGTGCAGATCTTTTAATTTTCCCTGGCGTACGTGCCAGCAGTATACTTAATGCATGTTCCGTTACGCGAATCTTTTGTTCAATGTCGGGAATGGCTAATTCTGCCTCATAATAATTTGCTTCGCTTTGTACGACAGCAACCCCATTCTGGATAGAATTTTCAAATAAAACCCGAATAGCTTCTGCATCGGCCGCCCTGTTTACTGCCGTCTTTCTGGTTACCGTCAATTGCTCATCCAGGGCCAGCAACTCAAAATAATAGTTTGCTATATCTGCGATCAGTTGTGTCTGAACAGCTCTCTTCCCTGCCTCGCTCGCCAGCAGACCGGCCACTGCAGAGCGTTTGGCGCTGCTTAATTTACCCCAGATATCCATTTCCCATACGGATGAAATTCCAAGGTCGTATTGTGTAGAATTTCTAAAAAGGCCAAAACCTTGAGGAAAAGCCAGACGGGATTGCCTGACGCCCAGATTTCCAGTAATTTCGGGCAAAAATGCTGCCTTACTCATTTTCAGACCAGCCCTGGATTCTTCCATTCTCTCCAACGCGATCTTGAGGTTCAGATTTGCATTTAATCCTGTATGAATCAAATCGTTCAATAAAGTATCTGCAAAAACCTCACTCCAATTGAGCCCGGCTATACTCAGTGTGTCGTTCGCTTCAGCGGTGTCATATAGTCCTGTCAAAACCGGTGATGGCTTTTCATATTTTTTGGTGATTTTGCAGGAACTCCATACCATAACAGCACAAAAGAAGAACAAAGGAATTTTTATAGTATATAATTTCATTTTGATTTTATTTTTATAGATGCTCCCCGGTCTGTCACAGCTTTTACAGGCTGCATTACAAAGGCCGGGAAGCAAGTAAATTAAAGAAGGGGATCCTGAAGAGCCCGGGGTTCATGTGCCGGCTGATCTATACCAAACAGTTTTTCCTGAATCGACTGGAATACGATAAATAAAACCGGAATCACAAATACGCCGAAAAGTGTACCGATTAGCATTCCGCCGATCGCAGCGGTTCCAATTGACTTATTACTTAAAGCACCGGCACCAGTACTGAGCATGAGTGGTAAGAGCCCGAATATGAAAGCAAAAGAGGTCATCAGAATAGGTCTTAACCTGGCCCTTGCACCCAGAATCGCAGACTGGACCAGGCTCCGTCCGCTCAAACGGTGCATTAATGAGAATTCTACAATCAGAATTGCATTTTTAGCCAGCAGGCCAATTAACATAATCAGACTTATCTGCAGAAAAATATTATTGTCAACACCAAATATATTTGCAAAAATAAAAGCTCCTGCCAAACCTATGGGCAGAGAAAGCAGTACTGAAAAGGGCAGAATATAACTTTTGTATTGTGCGCTTAACAAGAAGTAAATGAACAACAGACAGAGTGCAAAAATCAATACGGTCTGACTCCCGCTGGAAAGCTCCTCCCGGGTTAAACCGGAAAACTCATAAGTATAACCCCGGTCCAGAGTCTCCGCAGCTACCTCTTCCAGCGCTCTGATCGCATCTCCGGAACTATACCCTTCATTAGGGCTGCCAGTCACTGTAGTCGAACTAAACAGGTTGAATCTGTTTATAAATTCCGGTCCATAAGTTTTGCTTAGTGTCACTAATTCGGAAACCGGCATCATGCCATTTGCAGATCTGACGAATACTTTATTCAGCGTCTGCTCATCACCAATTAAATCTGGCTGACTTTGAACCATAACCCGGTATTGTTTTCCGAACTTATTAAAGTCAGAAGCATAAATACCACCAAAATAGCCCTGAAGTGTATTTAAAACCATATTGACGCTAACTCCGGCATCTTTACATTTAGCGACATTCACGTTTACCTGGTACTCAGGAAATCCAATATTGAAAGGACTGGTCGCATACATAATTTCCGGTCGCTCATTAATCGCAGCCATGAATTTATCTATAGATTTGGAAAAGGTCTGATAATCGCCGCCTGTACGATCCTGCAACTGCATTTCAAATCCATTATTATTCCCGAACCCCTGCAATGTAGGGGAAGCAAAAAATATAAGTTTAGCTCCTTTTATATGCGCTGTTTTAGCGAACAGCTGGCCGACTACAGAATTGATATCCTGCCCTTTACCTATTCTTTCGTCCCATGGTTTTAACCTGATAAAAAAAGCTCCGTATGAGCCTCCAAAACCATTGAACAGATCCATACCTGACAAATTAGAAGACAGTTCAACTTCTGGGATGCTCAGGACAATACTATCAATTTCTTTAGAAATCTCGACGGTACGTTCCAGTGTAGCCGCAGGTGGAAGTACAACATTGCCATAAATACCACCACCGTCTTCATTAGGTACAAAGCCCGTAGGCGTAGTTTTTATCAGACCGTAGAATATCAGAGAGAAGGCCAGTATACCTACCGCCGAAATCCATTTTCTACGGACCAGAAATTTAACAGCATGAATATATTTGAAAGTAACAACCTCAAAGGCCGCATTAAAGCCTGTGAAAAATCTGGGAAGGAAGCCTTTTGGCTGATAATCATGGCCCGGTTGATGAGGCTTAAGCAGTATCGCACAAAGTGCCGGACTGAGCGTTAAAGCGTTGATCGCAGAAATTACAATGGCAACAGCAAGCGTCAAACCAAACTGTTTGTAGAAGACTCCCGCCGACCCGGTAATAAAAGTAACGGGCAGAAATACAGCTGACATAATCAGGGTAATCGAAATAATCGCGCTGCTAATCTCACTCATCGCATGTATCGTTGCTTTCTTAGCGGACTTTGCCCCCTGATCAAGTTTAGCGTGCACTGCCTCGACGACAACAATCGCATCATCGACTACAATTCCTATGGCTAGAACCAATGCAAAAAGTGTGAGCAGATTGATAGTAAAGCCAAATAATTTCAGGAAAAAGAACGTACCAATAATAGAAACCGGCACCGCTATTGCAGGAATTAATGTAGATCTGAAATCCTGCAGAAAAATAAAAACAACGATAAAAACCAGTATAAATGCTTCTATAATCGTATGGACAACTTTTTCTATGGACGCATCCAGAAAGTCGTTCGCATTTAAAAAAGTACTATATTTAATTCCGGAAGGGAAATCTTTAGACGCATCCTTAAGTATTTTCTCACAGGAGATAATCAACTCGCGTGCGTTCGATCCTGATGTTTGACTGATTTCACCTCCAGAGGAAACCTTACCATTTGTCACCATTGATGTCGTATAATCTAACGCTCCAAATTCAATATCCGCAACGTCTTTTAGTCTGAGTAGGTTACCTTTTCCGTCACTTCGCAGAATAATCTGCTCAAATTCGGAGACTTCATCTAATCTACCGGTATATTTTAAGGTATACTGAACAGATTGTTTGCTGTTTTCACCAATTTTACCTGGAGCCGCCTCTATATTTTGTTCCTTTAAGGCATCAACAACGTCATCAGGCACAAGACCGTGGTTAGCCATTGCATCTGGCTTCAGCCAGATACGCATTGAATATTCACGCATTCCATAAATTTCTGCACTACCAACTCCTTCAACCCGTTTCATTTGAGGTATAATATTAATCCTCAGATAATTATCGAGGAACTTTTGATCATACTTACCGCTTTCATCGTAAAACAAGAAACTAAAGGCAATGCTGCTCAACTTTTTACTGGTCGTTATACCAGCTTTGATTACATCGGCGGGCAGCTGACTGGTCGCCTTACTGACCCGGTTCTGGACATTAACTGCAGCAAGATCAGGATTCGTACCCTGCTTAAAAAAGATAGTAATAACAGCACTTCCGTTATTACTTGATTTGGAAGTCATATAGGTCATGTCTTCTACACCATTGATTTGTTCTTCCAAGGGAGTAATGACACTTTTCATAACAACTTCTGCACTTGCCCCCTGATAAGCGGCGGATACCTCAACTGTTGGTGGCGCTATTTCAGGATATTGGGATATAGGAAGGGAAAATAGGCCCAGAAGTCCCAGAATTACAATTATTACTGATATTACCGTGGATAATACCGGATTCTCTATAAATTTTCTTAACATCTTATCGGTTATTTAGCGGTCTTACCATCAGAGATGATCTCCATTCCATTACTTAAATGCTGAATACCTTCACAGACTATACGATCTCCCTTTTTTAGTCCACCGGTAACAACGTAGGTCTGTTCGGTAGCGGAATCCATAATTTCTATTGGAGTCTGCTGTACTTTATTCTGACCGTCCACTTTAAAAACAAAACGCTTTCCCTGGATTTCATAGGTCGCTTTTTTAGGAATAAGCAACGCATCCTCCAACAGCAAAGGAACAGAAACGGATGCACTGGAACCACTCCAGAGCCTGCCATTCGGGTTAGCAAATACCGCTTTGAAATTGGCCGAGCCTGTGTTTTTATTAAGCACACCGCTCAGGGTTTCTATTTTACCTTTTAATGGATAGGTTTCTTTTTCCGACAGAATCAGATTTACTGCCGGCATATTTTTCAATCTGTCCTGCTGCTGGTTACCTTTATATTTGTTCAGAAAGACCTGCAATTGCTCCTGACTAAGCGAAAAATAAGCGTAGACTTTCCTGGTGTCTGCAACACTGGTAAGGGGTATTTCTGCTATGCTGCTAGCTAAACTTCCTGTTTTGTAAGGCAGCGTTCCTACATATCCGTCTATCGGGCTCAGGATACGGGTATAGGAAAGTTTCGTTTTTGCAGCCGAGAGATCTGCTTTTAACTGCATTAGCTGTGCTTTTTTAACTCTCTCCAGATTATTTGCAGTGGTGAGTTCGAATGTATTGACAATCTTACGTTCCACCAGTGCTTTTGTTCTTTGTACTTGAATACCTGCAGTCTCCAATTCTGCTTCTGCAGCTGCAATCGCAGCAAGTCTGTTGTTGACATCCTGTTTATAGGTATTAGCATCAATACTGAAAATCGGCTGTCCTTTTTTAACATAGGCGCCCTCCTGAACCAATACCTGTTCAATGTATCCATCAACTTTCGGACGTATTTCCACAGTTTGCTCGCCTTCAAGCGTTGCGGGATAGGTAATGTGTAATTCCGTCTTCTGTGGTTCAACAATTTGCGTCTGAAACTTTTCAGGTATGGGTACAATGTCATTTTTCACTGCACCCCCACAGGAGCTTAAGATCGAGCCGGCGACTATAAAAGTCAGCATAGTAATTTTTTCCATTTTTTGTTAAAGCTGTTTTTAGAGGATAAAAGGGAGAAATACGATCCGCAGGAACGAATTAAATAGCAAGATTTTCATAAAAAAAGGCACATAGATAGCCTGTACAGCATGATAATGCCGTTCCTAAAAGTACTCTCATTAAAAATTTAAGGGGTTTCTACCAGAATATTCTGTAGAAAATAGACTGTTTTACTGCTTCTTTAATACATTCCAGTAAGGAACAAGGAATACAGGTAATTTTTCATTCCTGTTTAAAGTCGCCGCTGAGATGGGGTCAAATAATACAATAGGCATAATTTAAATCATAAGGTAAATCATTAGACAATTTTTACATCAGTGTAAAAAACCGAACCTAAATATGAATAAGTACGGCAAAGTTAGTATTTTTGTGAATAAAACAACTATTTACTTGTTTTATTAAATTATGACGACAAACCGAATACTAATGCTTCTGAAGACAAGAGGTCCAATGACTGCAAAGGATCTGGCTTCTCACCTCAAAATCACTGGTGAAGGAGCTAGACTTCAACTGGTTAAGCATATGGAAGAAGGTCTGGTGACAGTTAAGACCGATGTTACAGGAGTTGGCCGTCCTAAACAATATTATAGTCTTACCGATCTTGGAAATGCTGAATTTCCAGATACACATGCCGAACTTACTGTAAAACTAATTGATATTATCAAAGCATCATTAGGCGAAAATGCGCATCAAACGGTTATAGATACCTATGAGGAAGAGGGAAAAATCAGATATATGAACGAATTGACCGGACATAGTGATTTGGAACAAAAAATTGCAAAACTGGCTGAAATTCGAACAAAAGAAGGCTATATGGCAGAATATACGAAGGAAGAAACCGGATATTATTTCATAGAAAATCACTGCCCTATTTGTGCAGTTGCCAAAACCTGCCCAGGATTCTGTTCAGCTGAGTTAAACACTTTCAGATATGTGCTGGGTGACAAAGTGGAAATTAACCGCATAGACCATATGATCAAAGGAGACAGACGCTGTGTTTACCAGATCACCGAAACAGGACCTGGTTCTACAAAGGTACCACCGCTTTATTAGGTAAAAAATATTTTGGGGAAAGCTCGAAGTAAAAAGCCAGGATATTCAGATGCTTAATATTATATTTCGCAATATTTTGAGGATTTTCAACGTTCCAGATAAACGAAGGGCTTACATTTAAAATATATCCAAATTCTTTCATCGTCAAATTATGGGATAATCTAAGTTTCTGAACTTTATCAATTATGTATTGATCTATAGAACTCACCAAAGGTTTTTCCATATCGAGATGCGTTGTTTTGTCAAAAAAAGCACCAAATGATTTTAAACGAATTAACCCCAGACAACAAATTAACTCGGGATTCAATAGACCATAAGAACATGGATGAAGTTTCAAGGCGTCTTAGGATTCCTTATCTGGAAATCAGAAGTCCTGGTATACTTCATTAACTGAGCATTAATTTCGCTTCATTTAGTATTCGAAAATAAGCATCAACACTCACAATACGCAAAAACAACAGTCATTTTACGTAGTTATACTCTCCAGCAGGTATTAATACGTTCAGATAAGTACAAATACGTATCTTAATAAATTATCATTTTCCCTAAGCCGAAATAGAGATGATCTGGGATCTGTTTCTAAGTACGTATTTCACTAGCCACCCCAGTCCTGATAGCGTGTAAATACAGAGAACAGCAATAGCTGCATAACTTACCGAATTACCGGTCACATCATGATTTATAAAAAGTGTAAGTAGTGAAAGGCCTATTCCGCCACCCAAAAAATAAGCTGTGCTAGCCAGACTTGAAGCTAATCCATGATGTCTAACAGAGATACCCATAATAGAAATAATAGATAGGCTAGTGTAGCATATTGTCATACCTAGGCCAGATACGCAAGCTGCAGAACAAAGTAATAAGGGTAAACTATGGCCAAAAAAAACAGAAGCCATTAAAAATGCTGCCCCCATCACCATTAAAGACATACCCATTATCCCAGTTTGCCATATTGTGAATTTTCGAATAATCACGGGCAAAACAAATTTAGCAAATGCTGCAGAGAGCAGACTAAATGGAACTAGATACAAACCAGCCTGCGCCGCAGTAAAATGCATATCCTGCTGAAGCAGTAACGATAAAACAAACATATATCCGGTAAAGAATGCCCCCAACAGGATGAACACGCCGAAACCGGTAACTGTCGCCTGGGAACGAAATAATGATAAATCAATCAGGGGTAATGGTTTCTCTCTCAGTCTTTTTAATATTGCTCTGGACGTGAAAAGCACAACTATTCCCAGACCAGAGATCAGCCATGCTTTTTCTCTGATATGACCAAGTTCATGTACTCCGTAACTTAACATCAGTAGTACTGACACAAGTAAAAACCCAGATAAAAAATCGGTTTTAGAAGTATCTTTTACCGGTTCGTCACCTTTAAGCAGATACCAGGCTAGAAGTATTACGATTAAGAGCACCGGTACATTCAGAAAGAAAATCCAGTGCCAGCCCAGATGTGTTGTTATAATACCACCTAAAGCCAGGCCACTTCCCGATCCTATTGCTGCAAATGAGCTAAAAACAGCGATAGCTCTGCTTCTCTCGCCGCTATCTGTAAAGGTATTCGTGACAATGGCGAAAGCGGAGGGCATGATGAGCGCAGCACCAATACCTTGCAATGCCCGGAAAAACACGAGATATTCCAGACTCGGAGAAAAGCCAGCACCCAGCGAGGTCAGGAGAAAAAGCAGACAACCTGCCATAAAAATCTTTTTCTTGCCAATCAGGTCGGTCAATTTTCCGCCGATAATCAAAAAGCCACCATACAACAGTACGTACAAGGTTTGGACCCACTGTACCTGATCGCTTGTTAGTCCATATTCAGACTGTATTGAAGGGATAGCCAGATTCACTATTGCAATATCAAGTGCTTCGACAAAAATGCCAACAGACGCGATGGCGAGGATCAGGTTCTTTCTTTGAATCATAATTAATCAGGAATAAAATCCTGCACAAAGGTATATCTAAGCCATATATTTATATATAAAATACATATATTTAGAACAGATACTCTAATTATAGTATAAAATCAGAATATCTATCCTATTTCAAATGAACATTAAACCGAAAACAGAACAAACCAAAGGCATTAGTCCAGTACTTGATGAAAAAGACCTCGACATACTGAGACTATTACAGAAAAATGCAAAACTCACAATCAGGGAAATTGCAAACACAGTTCACCTAAGCCCTACCCCTACTCATGAAAGAATAAAACGCCTGGAGAGAGAAGGGATTATCAGGGAATATATCGCTGTGCTGGATAAAAGGAAACTCAATAAAGGTATTATTGTAATCTGCAAAGTATCGCTGAAAGAACATAACAAAGAAATAGCAAGTGTCTTTATCCAGAAGATATTACAGTTTAAAGAAGTAATAGAATGTTATAATATTTCCGGGGAATTTGACTTCATGCTCAAAATTATAACTGGCAGTATGGAAGCTTATCACCATTTTTCGATCCATAAGCTCGGTGAAGTCTCCGGAATCGCAAAAACAGAAAGCATCTTCGTAATGGATACGATTAAAGAAACGCAGCAATTACTTTAATCCTGAACTTTCGTTATTTTTTTCCTTGAAATCTGATTAAACAATAAAGTCACCCCTAATGCAACCATACAGCCAATCGCTACACAAAGCACACGTTCTAAAGCGATATACCAGTGTTTTTCATGATTCTCATTAATAATAATGACGACAAGGGCAGCTAGTGCAGATTTTAAAATACCTGTTAACCTGAAAGCCGTTCCAATTAAAATCGTTAAGACCACCCCTATGCACAATATGGCGAGATTGGGAATCCCTAATGGATAGAGACATATTCCGGCTGTACAGCCTATCAGGTTTGCCCTCATTCTATCATAAGCTTGTGTATTGCTGCTGTCCGGAGCAATAGAAACCACAACAGAGATCAGTGACCAGTAAAATGGATATTGCGGAAAATATTTATAAAGAGCATAACAAACGATAACGCCGGTAAGGCATTTGAGTAGATAAATAAAATTAGCTGAATAATCTTCTTTTTTTTCTGCCAGGTGCCACATGAAACAATATATATGTTCTGAATTTACAATAATTATTTCTGAAGCTCAATTGTAAGGCAATTAATTAAATTAAGCATTTAAGCCAAGTCTATTTGTAACAAGTCTTAATAAGTATATATTTGCGGAAATTATTATCTATGAAGCTTAGATCTTTACTACTATATACTACCTTTTTAATATTTATTCCACTTTTTACATTTGCACAAGGCACACAAAATATACTAACAGGGACTGTAACAGACAGCGATCATCAGAAAATCGCAAATGCCAATGTACAGTTAAAGAAAAGCAGTCTTAAAACAACTACCGATCAAAATGGAAGGTTTCAGTTCAAAGGAATTCCTTCAGGAACCTATACTATTCGTGTTTCAGTGACTGGATATGACAGTCAGGAATCGGTAATAACTATCAGTGCAGATCAGGCACTAAACCTGGAATTTAGTCTGCAGAACGACAACGCAGACCTAAATGAAGTAATTGTTTCTGCCAGCAGAAAAGCAGAGTCACTATCTCAAACGCCTTCATCAGTAACCATACTAACAGCGAAAGACATTGCTACACAGTCAACTATCAGTCCTAATCTGGCTAATATCCTTGCCTACAGTGTTCCTGGATTGGGCACATCTACAAATCAAACAGGAAATTCAGGTCAGACACTTCGTGGGCGTAATGTTTTAGTATTGGTCGACGGTATTCCGCAATCTACTCCGCTGCGTGCAGGAGGAAGGGATATCCGAAGTATAGATCCTTCTGTCATTGAAAGAGTTGAGGTTATTAAGGGCGCTACTGCCATTTACGGTAATGGTGCGGAAGGCGGTTTAATTAATTACATTACTAAAAAACCTGTTGCAGGTAAAAAATTTGGTGGCTACTCCCAACTCGGAATGACAGGTAACACCAAGGGAGACAGCACACTCGGTTTCCGCGCAGTACAGCAGTTTTATGGAAAAGACGGAAAAATAGATTACGTTGTAAGTGGCTCTTATGAGAAGACCGGCGTTTATCGTGATGCTAAAGGAGAAGTGATTTCCCCGGACTATGGATTAGGTGAAACTAAAACTTATAATGCTTTTGCTAAAATAGGCTACGATATTTCGGCCAAACAAAGACTCGAACTAATGTATAACTATTTTAGCTCAAGGCAACATTCTGAATATGTCTTAAAAAATGGAATTTACGGTGAGAAACCTGCAATTGGCGTTAAAGGTGTGCGTAAAGGAGAGGATGAAGGAACCCGTTACAATCACAATGCAAACCTTCAATATACAAATAGACAGATCTTTGGACAAACTGATTTACAGGCGAATGTTTATTTACAAGACTTCTATACTATCTATTCAAACGTAGAATCTTTTTATGAAGGTGGGCAGTCTGCTATAAAATCTAGAAAAAAAGGTGCAAGAGTTAATTTGAATACACCTCTTACTTTTTCAGAACAAGTTTCCACACAGCTTAATTATGGACTTGATCTGATGAATGATAATACTTCTCAAAGTCTAACTGACGGAAGAGTATGGGTCCCTGATATGAATATGGTCAACTTCGCACCTTATCTACAGACGACCACGAATATTTTAAGGAATCTGACCATTAAAGGAGGTTTAAGAATAGAAAACATCAATATAAAAGTTGATGACTTCAATACGCTTGCCACCGGCCCGAATAATGCAGGAAGTATTGCTGTTCAGGGAGGAAAGTTAAACTATAATGCACTTGTTTTTAACTTAGGTGCCAGATATTCGGCTTCTAAATTATTCAATCCATTTGTAAGTTATGCCCAATCTTTCTCTGTTTTCGAATTAGGACGTGTACTACGCGCAGCGCAAAGCAATACGCTCTCACAACTACAAACCAAGCCTATTATTGTCAATAATTACGAAGCAGGGTTTAGCAGTTCAATAGGAAATCTGAATGTGAGTGCGGCTTATTATATCAGTACCTCCAAACTAGGTGCGAACCTGTTAGAGGTAGATGGAAAATACATTTCCCAAAGAATACCTGAGCGGGTTTCCGGATATGAAATCCAGGCTGACTATATGTTTACAAAGGACCTGTCGATCGGTGGTAATTATGCTTTCGTAGATGGAAAAGGTGATGTCGATGATGACGGAAAATATGATGGTCCGAATGACGTATATCTTAATACGACGCGCATCCCTCCTTCTAAAGCTACCGTCTATCTTAAGTTTTCGGGCATCAAAGATTTCACCTTCGACTTGAACTGGATGAGAGTTGGAAACAGGGATCATTTCGAGCCGAGCCCAAAAACAGGTAAATACCTTATCGGAGAAGGACCTGTAAAAGCTTATAATCTGTTTAACCTTGCCATGGGTTATCAGGCAACGAAAGCTTTAAAACTGAATCTTGGACTGGAAAATCTGTTTAATAAAGCTTATTACCCAAGCATTTCTCAATTCTATGGAAACAACACAATCTATACCAGAGGAAACGGTCGTAGATTTAACCTGGCTGCAGGGTACTCATTCTAATGAAAGCAAGTAAGAAATTTAAAAATGGCGTACGGCTAATCCATTTATGGCTGGGCCTGTTCAGCGGGATCATAGTGATGATTATCAGCCTTACCGGTTGTATGTATGTATTTGAGTCGGACATCCGGACATATCTGCAGAAAGATTACGCTTATGTCCCTTTAAGCAAGAAAGAGCCGGCAAGTCTTACTACATTATTGCACGACCTGTCAAAAATTGCTCCCGGTAAGAAAATAACAGCGATTGAGATTAATCATACCGCGCCAAATGCAACCGTGGCTTTTAGCGCCGGAAAAGGCAATGTTTATTACCTTAATCCATATAATGGGAATCTGGTGAAAAAATCTGGAAAAGATTACCTTCTTACCATACGCGAAATACATACTTCGTTGTTAATGGGCGAAACAGGAAAGTTTATTATTCGCTGGTCTGTAGTCATATTTGTGATTATGTTAATCTCCGGTTTAATTTTATGGTTTCCTGGCCAGGTCCGGCTGATCAGACAAGCACTTACGATTAAATGGGAAGGATCTTTTAAGCGGGTCAATTATGATTTGCACAATGTCCTGGGCTTTTATGCCTCCGGCATCCTGCTGGTCATTTCTCTTTCCGGACTATATTTTGGATTCAAAGAGGTACGGACTGCAGTTAGTTTTCTAAGTGGATCAAAACTTACAGAGGGTAAAAAAGCTACAGCAGCAATCAAACCTGAGATCATTGAAGATATCCCGGAGCGGTACGGAAAAATGTATGCAGATGCTGTCAGTCAATACCCTGGCGCTGAATTAACAACCTTAACCATCCGTAAAGACGGTAATATCCGTCTTCGTTTAAACTACGCTTCAAACTGGGAAAGAAAAAGGAATACTTTTTTCTATAATGCCGATAATGGGCAATTAATCAGTTCCAAACTGTATAAAGATTATACCCGGGCCGATGTCATTGAGGCCGCAAATTACGATCTTCATACAGGGCAAATATTTGGTCTGTTCGGAAAAATAGTCGCCACTGTAGTAAGTCTTATTTCTGCCAGTCTACCTGTAACGGGCTTTATTATCTGGCTTAAAAAGGGTAAAAAGAAAAAGAAAAAAACCAATCGTGTAGTGGCATAATCCTTAACATTTTACCCCTGGTAATTTATCAGTAATTCTTATACAATCTTACCTGCTCATCAATAATATCCGGCGTGAGCTTATGAAAATATTCTATCAAAACCGGTACATAACTTTTGAAATCAGGGTATTTTTTGTGGTTACGTTCATATTCTACGATTTTCGCCTCTAATAGAGGAATCAGCACGCAATTGTATTCCCCAATATGCAGTTTACGTAATCTTGCTGCTTCTTTTTCATTCTTCACTGATACAGCAATTCGAATCTCTCCCAATCTGACCAGATGTTCAATGACAGTTACATGCCAGCTACGGATATTATTTGGAGTCAATATCGCTTCTAAATTTTTCGTATAAAGAGCTGAATCTGCTATAATACTTGTCATATATGGATCTAGCAAGGGATTCACAAAAGAATGTCCTATCTCATGCGAAGAAATAAATGAAGTTACAGGTTCGTTATCAAATCCAAATTCATGATAGTCGGCAAGGCTATTTTGAAGTTTGAGCATTTTACTGGAGCTGACAACCATAGATGGAATTTTCCCCTTTAGAGAGTTTATTTGTGGCCCGAAACCACGATAGTTATCATCTCCAGGAGTAATAGGCATTGCCGGGGAAATGTATAATTCATAAAAAGGAAATTTTTGACCGTACCACTTTTCCATATGAAGAAAAATATCTTTATTGATATCTTTTCCTATTTCTTGCAGTGCGTGTTTATAAAAGGACGAATTCTCAGCCAAAAAGCCCCGGACATTTGCTTTTATATAAAAGCTTCTCAAACTATCGGTAAGCTCTGCCATTAAAGCATCCACTTTTTCATTTTTGGAAAAACCGGAAGATTTATCACTTTTTTTTAACGCGGCAAACCTCAGGCCGGCCTCGGGGAACTCCTTTTGGTTCAATAAATAGTTTAAAATCGGACCATTATCGTACAGCGTATCGCGGATCTGTCTGAGTATTTCCGCTGTCCGGATTATAACAGGATCATTCTGGTACTTACTGAACCGTTTAAAACCAAAATGTACAATGGGCTGATGAGAATAATCTACCCCCTTTGTGTCAAAAACATAATTACCAATATGTTCAACAGCAAGCTTTTCAGCAAAGAAGTAAGTCTCGATATTAGTACTAACACCAACTGAACCTTTTGAGGACAAAGGCAGCTGGTGCTGGGCAAAAAGCAGCGATGGGATTAAGGATAACAAGAAAACAATACACGTCTTATTCATTGATATTTTTTTGCTCAAATTTAAGATAGATGTTCCTCAATCAATTGTATAATCTTGCTATTATTTTGCCTCTTCGGACAGTTCTTTTACCTTTTCCAGCGCAGCAGGCCAGGTACTATTCATAAAATCGATATAATCGTCATTCATATCCAGCGTTACCACCCAAACTGTCTTTCCATTAACCTGCTCCAGTTCATAATTTTCAAGAGCGTCTCCCCACTCTTCTCCCTGATAGGTCGTCGTATCTTCTACACCATCTTTTACTTCTCCAAGATGACGTATAGAAAGAAATTTACCCGGAATACTTTCAACAATCTCAGAGACCATTCCATGTCCTTTACCATCGAGAAAAATGGCCTTACTTCCTTTTTTCCAGTCTGTCTCTGCACTGGAACCTTCAGCAAATACTGACGTCCATTGTCCGTAGGTTTCTTTGCCGGTAATGATTTCCCAAACACGCTCAGGCGAAGCATTAATAGTAATGCTGTATTCAAGTTTTTTCATAAGATCTATTTTTGATTATGATAAAGTTACCTGTTATGCTGCGGGTAAAAACGGTGCATAAAAGACATAAAAAGGGGTAAATTGAGACAGATTTACAAACCTATTCATCTTTCAGATAAGGAGATATATTAGCTTTATAGGCTTTTAAAATATGCCATGATACGCTTATTGCTGTAGTAAATAATAGAATGATTACTGCCATTAAAACCGGTAATGCAGAAAACTGGCTATTAACTGATAGCTGATTAAACATAGACGTCATCATGATATACGACAGCGGCAGTCCAATTGCTATCGCAGCGACCAATGCAAAGAAAAACTCTTTGACAATCAAATATATAATATGAATCATATCTGCACCTAATACCTTTCGGACACTTATTTCCTTCATTTTTTTTCCTAAAATAATCAGTGCCAGTCCAAAAACACCCGAAATTGATATTAGCGTCATGAATAAAGAAGTCACACCCAAAAGTTTTGAAATCGTGGAAAATGCTGTAAAATAACCATTGAAAACCTGATCCTGATAATAATATTCAAAGGAGTGGTAAGGATAGATCTTCTGTAGAATTCCTTTAATTTCCAGCTGTGCATTGGAAAACAAACCGGGCGCATACTTAATATATATGAATCTTACATCTTCTGGTTTACAATTCATCAGGACCAAAGGTGCGACCTGGTATTCGAAACTCTCATAACGAAAGTCATTAACTTCACCGACAATTACATAATTACGGCTGTTATAAACGATCTTTTTTCCAATACCCGATGACCAGTTCATCATTTTCAAGAATGCCTGATTTACGATAACTGCATTCTGTTGATCCGCCGGAAACTTCTCATTAAACCCGCGTCCAGATGTTATATTAATCCCCAGATGCTCGGTAAATCCTGGCAGAACACTCAAGCTCTTGACTGTCTCAGTTTCCGTATCAGCCTTTATCATGATCTCTCTGGTAAAATTACCCATTGATTCAACTGACCCTGCAACTGACTCAATTTTTTTATTTCTTTTCAGTTGTTCCCGTATCGAATTATAGCTAATTGAATTATCTATATTCACTACAACATTATTCTCAGGTTGATAACCCCAGGGCCTCGATTTGATAGCGTTTGTTTCTTTTACAAATGCAATTGCTGTTGAAATAGCCATGAAGGTCAGAAAGAATTGGAATGCCAGCAGAACCTTTCTAAAACGATTCTTACTTCCCATTTTTACGTTTCCTTTCATCATTCCAACTGTACTTAAGGAATAAATATAGAATGCCGGATAAGTAGCTCCGCTCAAAGCAGAAATCAGAATCAGTAATAATGCCGCAATCCAGGTTCTCTGATGCAAGAAAAACTCATTCCCCAGCTGAAAACCTGATATAGAACTAAACCATGGAAAGAAGAAAACTTCTGCCAATAGCAGACCAAAAAAAACGGCTATTGTGCAGATTATTAAGTTCTCAGTAACAAATTGCAGAATGATCTGACCTTTACTGCTCCCCATTACTTTTCGTACGCTGATTTCCTTTAGCCTACCGGAAACAGATGCTATAGTAATATTGATATAATTAAAATAAACCAGTAGTAAAATTGATAACGCAATAACAATCAGCATAATTAACCCTATTGGTTGCATCGTATTAAAATAACTCCCTGTCACTTTGTAAGAATGAAAATTCATCGTATTCAGATGCTGATAGTGAAAGGATGAAACCTGGCTATTTTGATTAGCCGCGTTATACAGATCTGAATATCGCTTACCCTGACTTTTCAGTAAGGCAATATCCTTTGCATCATTCATTTCAACAAAAGTAATGCTTGTGCTCTCCGCCCAGTTTCCGGGTTTATCCAGTCCCAACGCGCTCATTCTGGAATAAGGAACAAGCGCCGAAAAATTGAATGAAGCTTCTACAGGGTATTTCTGAAGAACGCCTTTTACTATAAAATTTTCAGAAATCAGACTATCTCCCCGGTTTATTCTTATTGTCACCACTTTACCTACTGAATTATTTGTTCCAAACAGTTTATTGGATAGTTCCTGCGTAAGAACGATTCCATCTTTATCAGTGAACTGCTGCCTCTGTCCCCATTTTACAGGATAATCGAACATTTCATAAAAATCATCATCTACAAAAGTAAGTTTATCGCGAAATACGTTTTCGTCCTGCTTGATAACCACAGACCGGTAATTCAATCTGGCAGCATGCACTACCTGGGGATAATCATTCTTCAGCGATTGTGCAAGAGGTGCAGGAACATCTCCATAAATCTGCTGCACACCTTTTTTGGTCACTACTTTTTCAACGACGAACAGCCGGTCAATTCTGGAATTAAAACTATCCTGATGTAGTGCCCAGTAAGTATATTCAGAGACCATGATGCAGCAGCCTACTGCCAGGGCCAGACCTGAAATATTTATAAACGATGATAGCTTATATTTTTTGAGATTCCTGAAACCTAATTTTAAGTAGTTCGTGAACATGAAATGTTTTTTTGACTATGATAAATAAGGTCCAATAACCAATCATATGCCATAATAAATTAACCGATAAAAAGCCGAAAATAAGCTTTCTGCGTACATCTTGCAGATTTACGTGTACGTTAGCGTTCACCGGTGTCCGGTAATGTACATTAAGGTTTTTAAAAATTGATGCGAGATCCTCAGGTGCTAAGGTCTACAAACTTTAAAGGCGGAATACCCGTTTTTGACGTGTTCATACTTATTGAATATTTAAAACGAAAACGAATATTAATAATCCCTTTATCAGCAGAGCTTAGAGTTGATAGTTTTTCCAATCAGCAGACACAGCTCATCAATATCAAAAGGCTTCAGCAAATAGTTATCCGCACCGTTCTCCCGGGCTATCTGTGCTATGTTTGGGTTCGTCGATGTTAAAATAACCGGGATCGATGATATTTCAGGTTCAGATTTAATCTTTTTAGATATTTCACTACCTTCATTAGCAAGTCCATTATGAATTAAAATCAGGTCCGGTTTAATTTCATAAATCTCCGACTGGTCAAACGGCTTCCTGGCGACATATATTTGATATCCTTCAGATTCAAGTAACAAAGTTATAACATCAATTACCGCAGGATCTTTGTCTATAAGGAGTATTCGTTTATTCATAAAACCGGAGCGTCTGTTTAAGATTTCGCCAAATATATTAAATAATAAAAACACCTATAACGGGGGTTTATACGTATTTAATTTGTTTGCGAAAATGTCCTTCAGCTCCAGGTATGCACTTATAGTGTACTTACCATTTGTCTAATATTAAAGAGAAATTCACCAAACTTTAAGGAGTATCATTCGTTTTAGAAAAAAACTATGAAAAATAAACTACTGAAGATCGCCCTGGTTATTGCGACAATTATCCTTTTGATATTTATTATCCGCATTATTCAAAACACGAATGGAGGAACTCCGCATGATAATCTAAAAAAGAGTCCAATCAGCAGTCCGAAATAAAGATGTGTCAATCTTGCATTCGTGTATATCAAACGCTATAGATTCATATAAACTATTATTTCCGTTCCGTTTTTTTAACAATTTCCTTTAGAACCTCATCCAGTTCTTTGGCCGAAGAAGTGAGCATGGGAATTAACTCGTTTAGGGCCGGTAAATCAGTTTTGCTAACCGCCATTAAAGAAACAAGTCCCAATATCTTTGCCAGCGGACTGCGAACCTTATGGGATTGTATCCAGGATATTTCCTGCAAACGGCCATTTTGATCCTTAATTGCATGTAAATCACTCACCCGTTCCGTTACATCCTGCATGGAACCAATCATTCGTACTGGCAAGCCATCTCCATTAAAGATAATAAAAGCTCTGTCGAGTACAAACCGGTACGACCCATCAGCACATCTGAAACGGTATTCAGCATTCAATCTGGTTTTATGATCCTCGATCAGGGAATTAGTCTTCCATAGTATTTTGTCCAAATCTTCCGGATGGACGTGCTCCTGCCACCATTGTTTAGTGTAGGAAGTTTTTTCATGACCAAATATTCCTCTGATACCCTGGTTCCACAACATCTCGCCGGTAACCATATCCAAATCCCAAATTGCATCACTGGTTGCCTTAGATACAATATCAAATCTTTTTAGACTAACCTCTTGTGCTTGCCTCGCCTGAATCTCCGCAGTACGATCTATTACCATTACCAGCCTTGCATTTCTGCCTTCAAAATGCACTGTATTGCCCTCAACATTTACTGAGATTACTTCTCCGTTCTTTTTCTGATGCTTCACACTGTTCTTACTGAAACAACCCACGGTAACTTTGGTACATAACATTTCCTCAAGCGCAGGTATGTCACTTTTGAGACGGATATCTTTAATGGTCATTGCTAAAAATTCATCCCGGGTGTACCCGTAATGACTGATAGCTGCCTCGTTCACGTCCAGAAACTGCAAACTATCAAAATCATATACCCATTGCGGAACCGGGCTCAAGTTAAATAACTCCCGATATTTCCGACGTTCATCCTGAAGCGTTTCAAGAGCTTTTTTACTCGCTGTAATATCTTTGAAATAAACTGAAAGTCCACTTCCTGAAGGAAAAGCAGCAACTTCCACCCAAATTCCCCGTGGCGGAAAATACTCTTCAAACCGTACAGCGATATTCCGGTTCACCGCTTTATGATATTCGGTGAAGAACTTCAGTGGTACAGCATCTGCATAAACATCCCATAAATTTCTACCTATAACTTTTGACCGGGGCATAAGCATTAGTCGTTCAGCCTCTTTATTCCAGTAAGTGACTCTCCATTCTTCATCCACTTCAAAAAATGCATCTGTAAAACTTTCCAGAATATTGGAAATCCTCTTTTGATATTGAGACAGTTGATATTCAAAATCTGCTGTCTCACTGAAAAACTCAGGGTTTCTTTGATTTTGATGGTCCGTCATAATAAAAAAGGTAAATACAATTAAACAAAAGGATTTACGTTTATAACGTCCTTTACAAAGGATAGTTTTCAGAAAAAGATGATCTTATTGTCGAAAAGTATTATCTAAAGATTTCGTACTGCCGCCGCTGGCCTTAATCCACTGAACAGCAGTATTAAATGGGTCCGGTAATTTCGAGGAGGTCGTGTTATGTCCCAGCTCTGGAAACAAATGGTATTCATAACGCTTACCCTTAGCTTTAAGCAAATTAAGGTGTTCTATAGACAAGTTTACCGGAATTTGAACATCTTTTCCGCCAAAAAGCCAGAGTCCCCGAATTGAGAGCGCCGCCAGGGCATCGCGCGGATCCGTGGCAGCAAACTGATACCGGTCTGCGTCACTGCGTATATGTTCGCGCGCCTCAGCTTCTGTATGCGTTTCCCAAAAGCCGGGCTTTCCCTCTGTATAAAATTGAAATCGCAATTGTTCCAGCGTTGTAACAACTGGTCCGCTAAACAATACCATAAAGCTCACATTAGGATTTTCTTTTGCGGCCAAGGGAATAACCCAGCCAGCCTGGCTAAACCCCATTAAGCCTAACGGACCATGATTAGTTGGTAAATGTGCCAGCAAAGCATTAGAGGCGGCGCTTGCATCTAATGCTAACAGGTTGAGATTCGAAGAATCAATGTTATTGGTTCCTACTTCAGGCCCTGCATAAACCCCACCCGATTTTCCCACCCCGCGTTTATCATATGTTAATACGGCGATACCATTTTCTGCCAAAAGAGAAGCTATTTTTACCATCCTTGTTTCCTGGCCAGACCCGTGTACAAGAACTACCGCCCCATACAGATGTTTAGGCTTAAAGATGGTGCCTGCCAGCGTGACTCCGGCACTATTAAATTCAACATCATCCATAGTGAAGTCGAGCCGGTGAGCAGGCTCAGTTACCGTTTGGCCAAACGAACTAAAACTGAAGCAGCAGAGAAGAAGAAGTAAATATGATTTCATGGTTTTTAATTTAAGGGGTATCAAACCCTGGTTATAGCTTATAATTTATAACATAAAACAATATTAAGCCGGCCCGAATCATGGAATTGATAAATGTGACAGAACAGAGGAAAAATGTGACGAAAGACAGGTCTATGTAAGAAAGCGCCAGATTTAAAAATCTCAAAAGAACAAAACCCCCTCTTCAAATTAAAGAGGGGGTTAAGAAACTATTTCAAAATAATTAGTCCGTTTATGACTTGCAAACTCAATAAACCTGAGCTATAAACTGGGACATGGTTGTAGGTTTTCTACCTAAGAATCCTTCTAATGTGTTATTCAGGACATCCATTGTACCTTGTGCCTGAGCCAGCGCCCACATGGTAAACATCCCGATATATAAGTCCGGCACTCCAAACTGTTTCATTTTAGATTCAAATATGTCCACATCCAAAGATTCATAGCTAATATCTTTGCCCAACTGATAACCTATGGCTTTAGCTATCTCGCTAAAAGAAACGGAAGCCGAATTAGTTAAACTATAAATTTGCCGTTCATGCCCCTGGGTAGTTAATATGTGTGCGGCGGCTTCTGCTAATTCTTCGCGAAGAACATAGCTTGCTTTACCCTCCCCCGCAGGAAATAATATGACGCCGGTTTCAGCTACTTTTTCTCCGGCAAAAATTGGTATCATTTCCAAATAAATACCATTCTGAAGAATTGTATAATCAACACCACTGCTTCTCAAATACGCTTCTGTTTGTGCATGTGAATTTTGGAATGCTGCTATAGACGAATCCTCAAAATTTGTTTTCCTTACAAAAGAGGTGTAAACAATGTATTTAACATTAGCCTCTTTTGCAGCCTTTATAATATTTATGTGCTGAGCAGTTCTGTTCTCGACCGCCTGTCTATCGTTACTGGAAACTAATAATAGTTTGTCTACTCCCTGAAATGCTTTAACTAATGAATCATAGTCTGTGTAATCTCCGGCTTTTACTTCGATTCCCCTGTTTTTAAGATTGTCCGCATTTGCTGCGTTTCTTACTAAAGCGGATATTTCAGATGGCCTGACACCTTTTTTTAATAAATGATCGATGGCTTTCGAACCAAATTTACCTGTTGCACCTGTTACTAAAATCATATTTAATGTTTTTGTTGTAATGCAAACCTAGCCATATTCATATACTAAGTATACTTTGTTATTAAAGATTAGTACTATACTTTTGTATACTAAGAATAACGTATAGAACATGAGTGATTTCAAAGAATTATTAGATAGGGATAAAGTGCAGCAGTGTCCAAGGCATTATGTTCTGGCATTAACGGATACCCTAAATGTCATGAATGGTAAATGGAAACTACCGATAATTGCCTCGCTGCTGCATGGGAAAATCAGGTTTAAAGATTTACAGGAAAATATTGATAAAATAACTCCCAGAATGTTATCAAAAGAGTTGAAAGAACTGGAAATCAACGGTATGATTGAGCGTAAAGTCTATAATCAAACTCCTGTGTTAATAGAATATATTTTAACCGAGTCCGGAAAAAATATAACCAGTGTAATTGATGCAATGATCGACTGGGGAATGCTGCATAGAACCGAAGTTATCAAAAGCAGGTGGCCATAAAAAAACCGGAATTGATCGCTCAATTCCGGTCAGTACCCGAGAGCGGCCTGGTATTGCCAACCTGTTTAACACGCCCCACCAATTCAATGATCGTACCAGCGGGAATTGACTTTTTAAAATCAATGCGGTCGCTGCTCACTGTCACCATCATCTGGCGGCTGAAACGCGTAGCGGCCATAAAAGCGACTTCGTCCATCATGGCCATGGCGGTGCCACCAAATAGCGTATCATAGTGGTTGGTGGTATTGGGGAATACGGTCTTGAACACCCGTGTTTCTGAAGCTTGAATACGTTCTGTTAAATTCATTGTCACTTAATTAATATTTGATCATCTATTATTTGTGTAGCGTTTTCTTCGTCCCAGCGAGAATAATCGATATACCCCTGTTTCCCGCCACCATACATTGTCACCCTGTCCGGCTCAATAAGCGGTGCATTTTTCTCGAACCGTTCAGGCAGGTCAGGGTTTGCGATGTATAGCTTGCCAAAGGAGATCAGCTTCGCAATACCTTTTTCAAGCTCTGCTTCGGCGGAAGCCTTATCATACCCTGCATTGGCAATAACTACTTGGCGAATCTTCCTGCCGAAGAGCTTGATCTCGTCTTCAGCTGCATAATGTTCAGGCGAAGGAAAATTTGGGTTGCACCTCATGATTTCCACATAGGCAAAGTCCATATCGTTCAGTTTTTCGATCAGGTAGGTATAGGTAGCGACAGGGTCATCTAGTATCATATCGCCATAGCAATGGAAAGGAGATATTTTAATACCCACCTTTTCACCACCCACCACACGGATCAATTCCTGCATCACCTCCAGCACGAAGCGGACTTTGTTGGGGATGCTGCCGCTGTAAGCATCCGTCCTTTGGTTGGAACTTTCCGCTAAGAACTGGTTGGGCAGATAGCCATTGCAGGCGTGAAGCGTGACTCCATCGAACCCTGCCGTTATCGCATTTTTTGCGGCCTGGCCATAGTCCCTAATGGTTTGCCTGATTTCCGCGATTGTCATTTCCTGAGGTATCTCGAAGTCCTTCCTACCCTGAGAAGTAAAATGCTGCATTCCCAGGATGGGCAAGGGTGATGGCGCAAGCGGGAGCTTTCCATTCCGGTCTATAGAATGTCCCATACGGCCGGTGTGCCAAAGCTGGGCAATTATTACGCCGCCTTTGTCATGTACGGCTGTGGTTACCTTTTTCCAGGCTGCTATTTGCTGATCGGTAAAAATGCCTGGCGTAAGCGGACTGCCGGTAGCCTCTTCACTGATCCTGATGGCTTCGCTGAACAGCAAACCTGCACTTGCCCTTTGTGCATAGTATTCTACCGTGATATCACTCACCAGACCATTTCTGTCTGTACGGCCCCTGGTCATCGCTGCCATGGCTATTCTATTTTTTAGGCTGACATTGCCCAGCTGTATTTTTTCTAAAAGCTTCATAGGACTATTTTTCTTCTTTTCGCCGGGCCATACCCTGAGCGATGATGCTGGCGGCTATCAATTGCATGGCATGGTATAGCATTAATGGCAGCAATACGATCCCTGTGATTGTGCTGTGCTGAAAGAGCACTTTTGACATGACCGTTCCATGTACCAGTGACTTTTTAGACCCGCAAAATAAAACCGTAATGCGATCTTCATCTGAAAAGCCAAACAAACGGCTGAGTAGTCCGACGCAAAAGAATACGGCAAAAAACAAAGCTATCATCCCTGCGGCAAGTCCTGCAAGTTCAAGCGCTGTAAAGCCTGCAAATAAATGTTCGGAGAATGACTTACAGAACGACGTGTAAATGATGGTAAGGATGATTGCCTGGTCGAAATATTTCAATTGCTTCTTATATTTTTCGGCAATGGCGCCAAAACGTGCGTTAAGACTGATGCCAATGATGACAGGTAACAACACTTGAAGAACCAACTTGATGACGATATCGGTGACATCAAAATCACCTGTTGCAGAAGCAATGAACAGTCCAACCCAGAGCGGCGTCACCACTACGCCGATCAAACTGGAAATGCTCGCATTGAAAATGGCCGCGGGAATGTTGCCTTTAGCGATGGAAACCATGACCACCGAAGAGGAAACGGTGGATGGTAAAGCCGCCAGAAAAAATATACCCAACCAAAGCACTTCGAAATCGGTGCCGACGAACAGCGGGCGGGACGCCAGGACGATGAGCGGAAAAAACAAAAAAGTCGTCAATTGGACGATGATGTGCATCTTCCAGTTGACAAGCCCGGCTTTTAATTTCTCCACGCTCAATCTTAGGCCATAGAATAAAAAGATCAACGAAACGCCAGCACCTGCGATCTGCTCCAGGGAAAATGGTTCTTTGACCATGCCCGGCTGCGGTAAAAAATAGGCCAGCAGGATCATGGTGCCTATCATGAGCAGGAAACCGTCAAAACCTGCTTTACCTAATATTGCTAATAACTTCTTCAATGTACTTTTATATATTCTTAACCGCATTTTCTTTGCGTATGATCTCTGCGCCTGCGCTCAAAGCACTTAACTTACCTCTGGCTACGTTTCGGGACAAAGGAGCCATACCACAGTTTGTACTAGGGTAAAGATTCTCAATATCCACAAATTCAAGCGCTTTGCGTAGGGTATTAGCTACTTCTTCGGGTGTTTCGATCGTGTTGCTTGCCACGTCAATAGCGCCGACCATCACTTTTTTACCGCGAACCAGTTCCATCAGATCTAAGGGCACGTTTGAGTTGTGGCATTCTAATGATACCACATCAATCTTAGATTTTTGAATTTTAGGGAAAATTTCTTCGTATTGACGCCATTCTGATCCCAATGTTTTTTTCCAGTCGTTATTGGCCTGTATTCCGTAACCGTAGCAGATATGTACCGCAGTTTCGCATTTTAAACCTTCAATTGCCCTTTCCAGCGTTGCCATTCCCCAATCGTTTACTTCATCGAAGAACACGTTAAATGCAGGTTCATCAAACTGGATAATATCTATCCCGGCCTCCTGCAGTTCCCTAGCTTCTTCATTGAGGGCTTTGGCAAATTCCCAGGCCAGTTTTTCCCGGCTTTTGTAATGGCCATCGTACAACGTATCTACCATAGTCAACGGGCCGGGTAACGCCCATTTGATGGGTTTATTGGTCTGTTTACGCAAAAATTTGGCGTCTTCAACAAAAACTGCTTTTTGTCGGGCAACATCGCCCACAACCATCGGAACACTCGCATCATAGCGGTCACGGATTCGTACCATTTTGCGATTTTCAAAATCTACACCGCTTAGATGCTCGATAAAGGTGGTCACGAAATGTTGGCGTGTCTGCTCACCATCACAAACGATATCCAATCCTGCCAATTCCTGTTCCTGCAGTGTTATGCGCAGCGCATCCTGTTTTCCTTCCGATAACTGGTCGCCTTCCAATTTCCATGGTGACCATAGTTTTTCAGGTGGTGCAAGCCAGGCAGGTTTGGGCAAACTTCCCACAATTGAAGTGGGCAATAATAATTTCTTCGTCATAGAATAATTTTAATGTGTCGTATTAATTAAAGTGAGAAATTGGCAGACCAATGTTCAAGAATATCCTGGTAAGGTTTGATGAAATGCTCTTCGGCATATCTGCCCTGTTCAACGGCCAACCGACTACGCTCTTCGCGGTCATATTCCACCCGGGTCAGTGAATAATCTTCGTGTTTAAGACTAGGTTGATAGATTTCCCCGGCCACTGAATTTGCATTGTAGATTTCAGGGCGATAGATCTTCTGGAAAGTCTCCATCGTGCTGATCGAGCTGATCAGTCCGAGATCGGTATAATCAGAAAGCAGATCTCCGGAATGATAAAAAGCCATTGGTGCCACAGCGTTCGCAGGCATGAAAAAACGAACTTTTAAACCCATTTTAGAGAAATATTCATCAGTGAGCGAATACTGATCCTGCTGATACTCAAAACCCAGAACGGGATGCTGGTACTCAGTGCGGGTATACGTTTTGTTGCCCGATACACTTAAACAAATGATCGGCGACATCTTAAAGTGCTCTTTATAAGTTGCCGAATTCACAAAGCACTTATAAAGTTTTCCATGCAGATCGCCAAAATTTTCAGGAACAGTAAAACTGGGTTTATCTTTATTGTAGTCGATCAATAAAACACTGAAATCATAATCACGCACATAAGAAGAAAAATTATTTCCGGCAACGCCCTCGACTTGCTGACCAGTCTTACGGTCAAGAATATTCGTTTTTAAAACTTCGATCATCGGCAGATCGTTGATACCGTTCTTATCATCGATACGCATCGTTACAGTGAGAATTTCGAGTTCTACATGGTAACGATCGCCTTTTGGATTATCTACATGAGCCAATGCATTAAATCGATTGTTGATCATATTTAAGGCATTACGCAGGTTCTGCTGGCGGTTAGCTCCTCTGGCCAGGTTTGCGAAATTGGTTGTCAGACGCGTCTGACTTGAAGGGTGATAGTTTTCATCTAAACAAGTGCTCTTTAGCGTGAAGACAAAATCATCCCCCTTGGTATTCTGGATATTTTCCATGTATTTCTTTAACTTTTTAAATGGTTAATGATCATTAAAAAGTTCTTGATTATTCAGGATACGACAGGAAAAAGAAAGGATTTTAGGAAATGACATATACGCGAACGGGCACGACAACCCCTTGAGGGTTTGCACCTTATAAGCTATACAATCTGACCAACAACCTCTTTACGCGGAAGTATCGTCAATTCAGAAAAGGCAGGTATCCTGACTTGTAACGGCTTTTACCGGCCTTCCCGTTTGCACAGTGACCATCATTGGTAAAACCTTTCGTGTTACTTACAGTTGCGCGACAGCTCGTGATTTGCACACGATTCCCTATTAATTCACCGCTAAGTAAAACCTTTCCCGATTGCTGAAAAAAGCAAAGAACCACGAGTTTTAAACTCTGTCCAAAGCTACAAAAACAGTATTAAAGTTGAATATATAGTGTAATTTCAACCGAAATTACTTTAAATTAAAGATTTATTGACTTTTTATGCGGTTTGTGCTTACATTTGTGTGCTGTAACAGTGATTTATGCTATGGAACAATTGGATGAGGTCGATCTTAAACTATTAAAAATATTGGGCGATGACTCAAGTCATACCATCAAGGAACTCGCTGCGAAGGTAAATTTGACGCCATCGCCGGTTGTGCAGCGTGTAAAACGCCTGGAAACCAGTGGCTATATCAAGAAATATATCGCGCTGCTTGACCCCGAAAAGTTCAACCAGGGTTTTATTGTGTTCTGTAATATTCGGCTCAAACAGCATGACCGGAAGGTGGGCCACAGCTTTGTAGGGGATATTTTGAAGATCGAGGAGGTTGTGGAATGTTATAATATCTCAGGCGATTATGATTTCTTTCTGAAAGTGTTCGCCCGGGACATGAAGCATTACCAGGACTTTGTTTTTAATAAATTAGGCTCCGTTGAAAGTATTGGTAGTACACATAGTACTTTCGTAATGGCCGAGATTAAAAATACACACAATATCAGTTTTTAATATCGGCGGAAGTTAGGATTAATCGGCACCCGTTTTTCGTTCCCCCAATCCATCAACACTCGGTACAGAACAGCTATATTGAACGGGGAGCCCAGGCAATCCATTAAGATGGCCATTAATTCATTCAGTTCCGATGGTGGTATTTTTATCGAAGAATGTCCGCTAAATAGTTGCCTTGCGGCTTACCGTCCTTAAATAGCCGGCATTTTTCAACTCTTGCTGGTTATCTGTAAGCCATTGTTCAAAGGCATCCGCAACAGCGTTTCCCCAATCCCAGGATTGATGGATAACATTTAACAGTCGTGATCGACCCATGTAACAGTAAAGAAATAACAACCAGCAAGCTTCATCAGTTGCTGACTGTTGCCACGTTTAGAAAATTTAAACTTGCTGTATGATAAGTCCAACGTAACCCAAAAGCATACTTTGGTTAGGGGTTTGTTCAAAAATAGTCTGCTATGGGGTAAGGGTTCATTTAGAACAAAATCTTTGGACAGAACCTTCCATAATAACTTACTGAAAGTCAATAAGAAAGGGTTGCTTTTTAACGAGCAACCCTTTAAAAAATTAACCATGAATCTGGTTAGTACCCGAGAGCAGATTCGAACTGCCACGCCGTTGCCAGCACCAGCCCCTCAAGCTGGCGCGTCTACCAATTTCGCCACCCGGGTTTGTACTGTGGTGCAAAGATATATTTATTACGAATAGTTTAAAGAGATATTTTAAAAAACTAAACAATAATCTGCAGCCCGTCGTAAGCAAGCTGAATACCAGCGGGTAATTCAGATGAAATATCTGCGTGTTTACCCAAATTATGACTTACGTGGGTCAGATAAGTAGTTTCCGCTCCTATTTCCGCGGCAAATTCGAGGGCTTCATCCAAAGTAAAATGAGAAATATGAGGTTCCTTCTGCAGCGCATTGATCACTAGAACTTTCGTTCCCTTTACCTTCTCTCTGGTCTCGGCCGAAATAGTTTTGGCGTCCGTGATATAACTAAAATCACCGATACGATATCCCAGAATCGGCAGTTTGTAATGCATCACCGGCAGAGGAATAATTTTCGTTTGTCCGATAAGGAATGGCTCGTCGATCACTGTGTGCATATCGATCTGTGGCAGTCCCGGATAGAAATGTTCAGCAAAAATATAAGAGAATTCCCTTTTTAATGCGTCCTGAACTCGTGGAGTCGCATAGATATCTATATTCTTTTGCAGTAGATAATTAAATGGCCTGATATCATCGAGCCCGGCAATATGATCCTTATGCTCATGCGTATATATGATAGCATCCAGATCTTTCACACCTGCGCGGAGCATCTGATACCTGAAATCCGGGCCACTATCAATTACGATGGTCCTGTCTGCCGTTTCTACCAGAACAGAAACGCGAAGGCGTTTATCTCTTGCATCCTCAGAGCGGCATACTTCACAATTGCAGCAGATCACAGGAATACCTTGTGAAGTGCCTGTACCCAGAAATGTTATCTTCAATGGCAAAATTTAAATTGTATTATCTCAAATCTACTACTTCTACACCAGGATATTTTTTTGCATCAAAACTATAGGTACTCTCCGGAACTTTTACATTCGGGGCGAAAGATTTGACAGTATATGTGTATTTATTCCCGTTTTTATCGAAGATCAGCACGCTGATAATCTGCTTCGCCGCTTTATCAATCCCCAATCTGATTTTAGCATAAGATTTTTTAGAATCAGTAGGTGTCAGATCAATAAACTGTTGCACTTTGCCGTCCACTTTACGTTCGCCGGTATAGTTATATTTAAAACCCTTTTCATACAAGGTAAAGATTTTGGCGGGGTTAATATCCCCCTCCTCATTGTTTACGTTTGCAACCTGTACTTCTTTATCCTTTTTAAGGTACGTCCAGAGCGTTTTACCGTCACTGATCATATCCTGATCTGTCATGACCACCCGGTACCTGTTAGACTTTGCCTGAACGGTAAGACTGCCCTGCTGGGTTTCTTTTGCTTTGTTTTGCGGGCTTTCCAGTGTGAACGTAAAATCAGCCTTTACAGCGTCGTAAGATTTGTATTTTTTGCTGACTCCAGCAAGTATTGTTGCGGCTTGTGCCTGCTGCTGGGCAAAGCTGGTATATCCGGTTCCGGTAAGAATAAGGAACGCCAAAAAAAGCTGTTTCATTTGTGTGTGGGTTATTTATGGTTTCTTGAGATTGTCCAAGAACTGTTCCAAAGCATATTCATCAGGTAATAAAACCTCTCTGGCTTTACTTCCCTCAAAAGGTCCCACCACACCTGTAGCTTCCAGCTGATCAATAATTCTACCCGCACGGTTATATCCCAGTTTAAGCTTACGCTGAATCAGCGAAGTAGAACCCTGTTGGTGCATAACAATCAGTCTTGCTGCTTCTTCAAACATTGAATCCCGGTCATCCAGATTAAAATCTGCCTTAGCCGATTCCGCAGCCTCATCCAGATACTCAGGCAACTGATATGCCTCGGGGTAGCCGCGCTGGTTACCTATAAATTCAGAAATACGATCGACTTCAGGTGTATCTACAAACGCACACTGTAAACGAATCAGGTCATTTCCTGTAGATAAAAGCATATCACCGCGTCCAATCAGCTGATCGGCTCCTCCACTGTCCAGAATAGTTCTCGAGTCAATTTTCGATAACACCCTGAAGGCAAGTCTTGCCGGGAAATTCGCTTTAATCGTACCCGTAATAATATTTACAGACGGACGCTGCGTAGCCAGTACCAAATGGATACCTACTGCACGTGCCAGCTGTGCAAGACGCGCAATCGGTGTTTCCACCTCTTTACCCGCGGTCATCATTAAATCTGCAAACTCATCCACAATCAGTACGATATACGGAAGAAAACGATGTGAATTTTCAGGATTAAGCTTTCTTTTGATAAACTTATCATTGTATTCCTTCAGGTTTCTGACCTGTGCATCTTTCAATAAGTCATAACGCTGATCCATTTCAATACATAATGAATTCAGTGTATGAATAACCTTTTTAGTATCCGTAATAATCGCATCTGCTTCACCAGGAAGTTTAGCCAGGAAATGCCTTTCAATTTTATTGAATAATGTCAGTTCGACCTTTTTAGGATCGACAAGTACAAACTTCAGTTGAGATGGATGCTTTTTATAAAGCATCGAAACCAGAATAGCATTAATACCAACAGACTTACCTTGTCCTGTAGCACCCGCAACCAGTAAATGGGGCATTTTCGCAAGATCGGCAATATACACCTCATTGGAAATTGTCTTACCCAATGCAATAGGCAGCTCCATATCCGTTTTCTGGAACTTTTCAGTAGCTAGTATACTCCGCATGGAAACCATCTCAGGATGCATATTTGGCACCTCGATCCCGATGGTCCCTTTACCAGGCATTGGCGCAATAATACGAATACCCAATGCAGCGAGACTTAAAGCGATATCATCCTCCAGATTCTTAATTTTAGAGATCCTGATACCAGGGGCAGGTATAATCTCATAAAGCGTAACAGTCGGACCGATAGTCGCTTTGATCTTATCAATTTCAATATTATAGTGATTCAGCGTTTCAACAATCTTATTTTTGTTGGCCTCAAGCTCATCAGCATTCACTGAAATTTTATTCGAACCGTAATCCTCCAATAGATCCAGGTGCGGGTACTGATAGCTGGACAGATCCAAAGTTGGATCATAATTTCCAAACTGTTCAACCAGATGTTCAGATTTCTTTTCTTCTTCAGATTTCTCAACAGTTAGCACTGGCTCAGCCTTAACGGATACTGGTTCAGGCTGTGGAACAATCACTTCTTCCAATGGAATGGAAGTCACGGGAACAGGTGGCGCAGGTGCGACTGCCGGACTCAGAATAATGGCTTCATTCATCACATTCACGGCAGGCCTTGAAGGCATTACAACCTCCTCTTCTATCGGCTCCTGAACTTCAAACCTGCTGGATGGAACAATAGCACCCTGACTCTGCTTACGTTGCCCTCCCAGACGTTCATTGAGCGTAAGCTCAACCTCACCCGATTTTTTTTCATTTTCCTGTACAGGTCTCACCGCAGGTTTTTCCGATGAAGCGCCAGCCTCACTACTTTTTGGTGTAAAGGCATTTCCGTTGCTGTATTCTGGCTCCAGGTCGGTATCCTCGTCAACGATTACCTTTTTACGTTCAGGAAGTTTAAAGTCAATATTATAAGCGATTACTAAAATCGTCAATGCCAAAAATGCAAGTAACACCCCTACCCCGGTCACGCCGATCTGGGCAACCAGTACTTTATTGGACCAATACCCCATTTCACCTTCCAGGTAATGCGGGGCGTCTAGAAAAAAGGAATGAAAAAATCCAAAGGTAAGACTCAGGAATAGCAGAAAAAACAAGCTGTAACCCAGCGTTTTTTCCATAGAAAAGATCTTCACTTTGAACAACAGACGGTAGCCAATTACAAAGAAGACAAAGACGAACAGAAAAGAGGCGATACCAAACCACTCATAAATAAACTGGTGGGAAAGTAAAGCGCCGAATTTACCCAGCCAGTTCTGGACCATTATTGGAATATTGTTTTGCTCCAGCTCTTCAACGGTTTTAAACAAATTGCTCCAGCCGCCGTTAGCGTCAATTACATAGCTGTAATCCTCCTGCCAGGTAAAGATGTAGGACGTAAATGCAACCAGAAAATATATAGAAAGAATCAGAAAGAAAAGCCCTGCTATTTTCAGTATTCTTTCATCCTGAAAATTCAGTGAGGGCATACGCTCAAATCTGGACCGGGTATCCCTGGAACTGGTCCTTGGTCCCTGCTTGTCCCTGCTTTCGTTTTTGAATGAATTAGATTTAAATTGGTTTCCCCTTACCGACATGTTGCGTTTACTGAATTTAATAAGCAGCAAATATAAAATATTTATATCTGACCACCCTATGATATTATAGTCTACCGATCCCAGATCCGCATTCTGATCCGTTTAACATAATGGCGTACGTCTAGTACGACAACAGCCATCATATAAAAGATAATCGGAAAGCCCACAGCCAGAAAAGAAGAATAAATGAAGAAAAGCCTGATCTTGCTGATGGACATATTCAGCTTATCTGCCAGATAAGTGCAGACACCAAAACTTTGTTTTTCAAAATAAGTAACGATACTCTGGAACATAATGCTGATTAAAATGTAAATCCGTATCTATTTCCCAACCGGGAGATTAAATTTAACGAATAATTCCGGAATGCAAAAATCATTCCCGATTAAAAAACGAAATACAAGCTTACATATTTTAAAGCAGTCCGGATTCTCCCAGGATTGATTCCATTTCCTGCTGTAACTTTAAGGCTTCAGCCCGTGCTTTTTCTGCGAAGTCCTTTCCTTTGCCGGCATAGATAATTCCTCTTGAAGAATTTACAAGCAATCCGCAGTGATCATTCAAACCGAATTCACAGACATCTTTAAGACTTCCACCTTGCGCACCGACACCGGGAACAAGCAGAAAATGATCAGGAGCGAGTCTTCTGATATTAGCAAACTCCGCCCCCCTGGTTGCACCGACAACATACATCAGCTGTTCACTGTTTGCCCAACCAGATGAAATACGGATTACTTCTTCATACAATTTACCATCTTTAGATTCGGTCAGCTGAAAATCACTGTGTCCTGCATTAGAAGTCAGGGCAAGCAGAATTACCCATTTACCCGCATAATTCAGAAAAGGTCCCACAGAATCTTTACCCATATATGGCGCGACTGTTACCGCATCAAAACCTAATCCGCTTTGCTCCTGTTTAAAAAATGCGTCTGCATACATAGCAGAGGTGTTCCCAATATCTCCTCTTTTCGCATCGGCAATTGTAAAAATATCTTTAGGAATATAAGCCCAGGTTTGCTCAAGACTTTTCCAACCTTTTAAACCCCTTGATTCATAAAAAGCAGTATTTGGTTTGTAGGCAACGCAAAGATCCTGTGTTGCATCAATAAGCTGTTTGTTAAATTCAAATACCGGATCTTCCAGATCCAGCAAGTGTTCAGGAAGGTTTTCCAGTACAGGATCCAGACCTACACACAAAAATGATTTTTTAATTCTGATTTGTTCAAATAACTGCTTCTTATTCATTTGGGCTTAGATTATGCGCAAATATGCCATTTTTTTTCAAAGGATGCCAACCCGAGAATGTTCATTAGCAGGTAAATTATTACCATAAATTTTAAAAATTACTTGGAGATTAGGTTTCAAATACATACAATTGCAACATAATTCTCAAGTTCTATCTGATCATTCCAGAAAATCTCATTAAAATTTGTTGTCAATCCAAATCGTTATTGCATTTTTTTGCTGTGATCTACAGATAAATACGTTTATAAAATTTTCTCCACACCCACATAATGTTTAGTAAAACAGAATTAAATGAAAAACTCACTGCAGAATTGCGGGAGTTAGCAAAATCACAGGGTATTCTAAATGCTGATGAACTGCGCAAACCAGAATTGATAGAAGTTATTCATCAATTGAGCGAACAGACCAGTCAGTCCGGGCAACCAGCTGAAATTGCTGCTGAAGCCGAAGTAACTGCACCCGCAGAAGAAAAACAGCTGAGGGAAAAACCAGCAAAGAACAAAATAGTTAAAGCTGCTCCTGCAGAAAAAACTGTCAGAAAACGAACAAGGATACCAAAAGAGGAAGCTGAAGCACCACAACCGTCTAACGGTACGTTTAACAGGGCTGCATTATTTGATGCACCTGCAGCAGAAGAACAAGTTGTAAATGTTCAGGAAACTGCTCCAGCACCCGCAACTGCACCAGTGCAGCCAGTGGCAGAAGAGACAAACATTCCGGTACAACAGGCTCCTGTACAAAGAAAACAAGAGACGCAGCCTTCAACTCAAAATAACGGCAACCAGGCGGACAACAAGAAAGTTAAAATTCCAAGAGAAGATAACAATCGTCAAAAAAACAACAATAATCAGAAACAAAACGAGAACAGCTACTCGAATCTGGATTTCGATAATACAATTACGAATGAAGGTGTACTGGAAATTATGCCGGACGGTTATGGCTTCCTGAGATCAGCAGATTACAACTACCTGTCCTCACCCGATGATATTTATGTTTCCCAGTCGCAGATTAAATTATTCGGCCTGAAAACCGGCGATACTGTAAAAGGAAGCATCAGACCACCAAAAGAAGGAGAAAAGTATTTCCCGCTGGTTCGTGTGGAAACCATTAACGGAAGACTTCCCGCAGATGTCAGGGACCGCGTTCCATTTGATTATCTGACCCCTTTATTCCCAACAGAAAGATTAAACCTGTTTACAGAAACCAATAATTATTCAACGCGTATTATTGACCTGTTTACCCCGATTGGTAAAGGACAACGTGGTTTGATCGTAGCACAACCTAAAACAGGTAAAACTAATTTACTGAAAGAAGTTGCGAATGCGATTGCTAAAAATCACCCTGAAGTATATCTGATTATCCTTTTGATCGACGAACGTCCGGAAGAGGTAACAGACATGGCCAGAAGTGTAAGAGCAGAAGTTATTGCCTCAACATTTGATGAGCCTGCAGAACGCCATGTTAAAATTGCCAATATCGTATTAGAGAAAGCAAAAAGACTGGTAGAATGTGGTCATGATGTCGTAATCCTGCTGGATTCCATTACACGTCTTGCACGTGCATATAATACAACAGCACCAGCTTCTGGTAAAATACTTTCCGGTGGTGTAGATGCAAATGCTTTACATAAACCTAAACGTTTCTTCGGTGCAGCCCGTAATATTGAAAAAGGTGGTTCATTAACCATCCTGGCTACTGCCCTTACGGATACAGGTTCTAAGATGGATGAGGTTATCTTTGAAGAATTTAAAGGTACCGGTAATATGGAACTGCAACTGGATCGTAAACTATCCAACAAACGTATCTTCCCTGCTATTGACATCACTGCATCAAGTACAAGAAGAGACGATCTGTTACATGACAGAGATACCTTACAACGTGTATGGATCCTGCGTAATCACCTGGCAGATATGAATGCACAGGAAGCTATGGAGTTTGTACAGGCTCAGATCAGAAACACTAAAACTAATGAAGAGTTCTTAATCTCCATGAACAGCTAGAAATTGATGATAAAAAAACATATTCCAAATGCATTAACCTGTGCCAATCTTCTTTCCGGATGTATTGGTGTGGTTTATGCATTTCAGGGAGATCTCAAAGCCTGCTCATGGGCAGTTCTAATATCCGGTATTTTTGATTTTTTCGATGGAATGGCCGCACGCGCACTCCATGTTAAATCTGACATCGGTAAGGAGCTGGATTCACTGGCAGATATGGTCAGCTTTGGATTTCTACCGGGTGTTGTACTCTTCCAGTTACTGGGTATTGCAGCTCCGGATGTTAAATATCTGCCTTACCTGGGTTTTATGGTCACTATATTCTCAGCATTGAGATTAGCCAAGTTCAATATAGACACCCGGCAGACGGAAGATTTCATCGGATTAAATACACCAATGAATACCCTTTTCATCGTATCTCTTCCCTTTATTGCAGATCAGTTTCCAGATTTGGTTTACTCCGTACCTTTGTTAATCATTCTAACTATTGTAATGAGTTTACTTCTGGTGAGCGAGATCCGTATTTTCTCTCTTAAGTTCAGTTCGCTGGCCTGGGGACCAAATAAAATAAAATTTATCTTTCTGCTTATTTCTGCTGTATTGCTTACATTTTTGCAGTTTGCAGCAATTCCACTGATCCTGGTTTTATATATCGGTTTATCACCTTTACATTTCAAACAGACCAGTGTAATCACCCAATAAATAAAGAAAATAAAAAAAAGCCGCTGCATATAATATGCAGCGGCTTTTTAATGCAATAATATTTATTTACCCCCGGGCCTCGAGATCAGCCCTGGCTTCGTCAAGCTGACGGTATAAGACCTGAATAAAAGCAAGCAACTCTTTCATTGAATCAGGAATCTGGCCCAAATTACTTCCGTTCCTCAGGTTATTTTCCATTTCCTGCAAATGTTCCCGCGCATCCTCCCTGCCTACATAAGAAAAGGTGGGTTTGATTTTATGTGCAAATCCAGCAGCCTTTTCCCAATCACCAGCAGTAACCGCTTGTTCAAGATCTGCGACATACAAAGGTGTCTGCAATTTAAACATGTCGATCATCTCAATCATAAATTCTGCGCTGTCACCCGACATATCTTTCAGGTAAGACAAATCTAATGGAACTGTATTTTTCTGTTGATCTATCATTATAGGACAATTATAATAAAATTAAATAATTTTAGACACATCTGAATTATCCTGTAACAAGGATAATAGGGTCAAAATGTCCTTCCCAACGACTGGATGAACCAGGTCGCCTGCAATCTCAGCCAGAGGTTCCATCACGAATTTCCTTTCCAGCATGAGCGGATGCGGAACCTGTAGCCTCGCTCCGTCACTGATAATATCATTACCGTAAAGAATGATATCTATATCAATTACTCTTGCACCCCATTTTTCTTTTCTTACCCGTCCCAGATCCTCTTCAATACCGAGTACAGTATCCAGAACTTCATGTGCAGTAAGACTTGTCTTTACAGCAATTGCCCGGTTTAAAAAATCGGGCTGCTCCTGAAGTCCCCAGGCCGCAGTTTCATACCAGGCCGAACGGGCAATTACCGGCCCTACTTTTGCTGTAACCGATTCGGTTGCCTGTTCCAGTTTAGCCTGTCTGTCACCCAGATTGCTACCCAGTAACAAATAAACTATTTTGTGCTCTAACTGCATACGTAAGCCTGATCATTTAATATATTTACAAATTAAATATTAAACATTCACATGAGAGAATTTTTCAAATATGTTTTTGCTACAGTTGTCGGAATTATCATTTCTACATTCCTGATTTTCCTGTTTTTTATCGTTATTGTTTTCTCAGTGATCTCCTCACTCGACACAACATCCAGTACCACAGTTGCTGCGAATAGCGTCTTGTATTTAAATCTGGACCAGACCATCAAAGAAAGAACACCAAATAAAACATTTGACAATCTGCCTGTTATAGGTTCCGGTTCAGGTAAAAGTATCGGTTTCAACGACTTGATTACGGCGCTGAAAAAAGCAAAAACAGACGATAATATTAAATGTATTTTCCTGAATGTCAGCTCTCCTAATGCTGGAAAAGCAACACTGAAAGAAGTAAGGGATGCGATCATTGATTTCAGAAAAAGTAAAAAACAAGTTATTGCCTATAGTGAAGTTTATACTCAAGATGCATATTATTTAGCCTCTGCAGCAGACAAAGTATACTTAAATCCACAGGGAGCATTAGAATTTAAAGGCTTTAGTTCTCAGTTAACCTTTTTCAAAGGTGCTATGGAGAAAATTGGTGTGGAAGCGCAGATCATTCGTGTAGGAAACTACAAAAGTGCAGTAGAACCTTTTATCAATGATAAGATGAGTGATTATAACCGTACCCAGGTCAGTGCCTATCTGGGCGGTTTATATGATACATTCCTAAACGGGATTGCAGAAACCCGTAAAATACCGGCAGATAGTCTTTACGTTATGGCAGATACCTACCGGATCAAACAACCGCAAGACGCCCTGAATGCCAAAATGATAGACGGCTTAAAATATAAAGACGAAGTTCTCGCTGAATTGAAAAAACTAAGTGGTCTGAGCCCGCGTCAGAAGCTCGTCAGCGTAACTATCAATGATTATGCAGCCAACCTCGAGCCGGAAAACAGCAGTAGCAGAGACAGGGTTGCTGTGATCTATGCAAATGGTGATATCACCGGCGGCGAAGGTAACGATGATTCAATCGGATCAGAACGGATCTCCCGTGCCATTCGTAAAGCAAGAGAAGATGATAAAGTCAAAGCGATCGTACTGCGTGTAAATTCCGGAGGAGGAAGTGCGCTGGCATCGGACGTAATCTGGAGGGAAATTGTACTTAGTAAGAAAGTCAAACCGGTTATCGCTTCTTTCGGTGACGTTGCCGCCTCAGGTGGATATTATATTGCCTGCGCAGCCGACTCTATTTTTGTGCAGCCTAATACTATAACCGGTTCAATAGGCGTATTTGGTATTATTCCTAACTTCCAAAACTTGCTAAACAACAAGCTTGGTATTACATTCGACGGTGTTAAAACCGGACAGTATGCAGATATCATGAGTGTGAACAGACCACTGACTGCAGGAGAGAGATTAATTATCCAGAATGATGTGAACCATGTTTACGCTACCTTCACGAGCCGTGTAGCAGAAGGAAGGAAGAAATCCCAGTCGTATATTGATTCCATTGGTGGCGGCCATGTATGGATAGGTACAGATGCTGTAAAAATAGGACTGGCAGACCGTTTAGGAAATTTCCAGGATGCCATTACTGCTGCAGCAAAAAAAGCAAAGCTTAAAGAATATAAACTGGTAGAATATCCACAGAAAACAGATCCTATTAAATCATTCCTGGAAGACGGTACAGAAAACATTCGTATTTATTACGCCAAGAAAGAATTTGGTGAGAACTTCATGTTATTTCAACAATTGAAAAAGGCAGTAGTCAACTCTGGAATACAAGCCAGAATGCCCTTTGAAATTAAAGTAGATTAAAATAAAGCGAACGGCACCCTGATCTACTCAGGGTGCTGTTTTCCAACCCGGGCGGGCTGGTAAATAAATCTGATTCACACTTTTACCAGCAGGGTATATCGTGATCGCCGTACATATTCCGTCAACCATATCAAAAGCGATTCCATCTCCCGGATGATCGTAGATCAGCAGTTCACCCTTACCTTTTTCCTTCTTAAACCGCTGAACAATCTTCAGGTCAGGATAAATTCCCACCAACTGATCCAGTTTCATACCCGTGTGCACACCACTCTCAGTTTGATTGAGTCTGGAGGTAACTGAAACCTGTTTGACTTCCCTTACAGACATGGTACTGTCCCTATAGGAGGAAAACACGGTGACGGTATCAACGTTACCAGTGGCTTTTGGATTATACCAGACCCCCATTGCACTACCCATAGCGGCATCGCCATCGGACGGTTTCCCTAATATTTCAAATATCTTTTGCATATCCTGCCCCAGATGAACTTTGCCGGCTTGCTTTCCGGGAATCAGCAACAGCGTATCAGCAACAGAATCTGACGCTTTAACTGTAGCATTTTTCAGATCGAGCGTATCTTTTTTAAGCCCCTGGTCTTTTTGCTTTTCGCCAGGGCCGCATGCGGATAGAACCACCAGTCCTGTTCCGATCATGAATAGTAATTTCTTCATACCCTTATTAAGCCAATAAAATGCCATAAATGAAATACGCCGGATAAACGTATCTTTTTATTTAATTTAGCGGCAATGGAAAACAAGACCATCGCCCGTAGTTTAAGGCTCCTTTCCCAGTTGATGGAGCTGCATAACGAAAACAGTTTTAAAATAAAAACGATCGCCAATGCTGCCTTTAAGGTAGATAAGTTACCTTATGCCATTAGCAGTAAGACGCAGGAAGAAATTACCCAGATTGATGGTCTGGGTAAAAGTACTGCTGCCAAAGTCTGGGAATTATTACAAACAGGGACAATAGCCGAAATGCAGGATATCCTGGCTGCTACACCAGAAGGTATTGTAGAAATGCTCAGCATTAAAGGTATTGGTCCTAAAAAGATCATGATTATCTGGAAAGATCTGGGGATAGAAAACATAGGTGAACTCTATTATGCCTGTAATGAAAACCGGTTAATTGAAGCCAAAGGATTTGGGCTAAAAACACAGGATGAAATTCGGAAGGTTATAGAATTCAAGATGGCCGCAGCAGGTAAGTTCCTGTTTGCGCAGGCTGAAAACCTGGTTCATACGCTGCAAGCTGAATTGATTGTGTGGCTGCAGACCATCAGCGATACTGCAAAACTCGAGATTGCCGGAGAATTCAGAAGATATTGCGAAATTATCGAAGAGATCGACTTCGTTGCCGGTATCGATAATCCCGGGGATCTGCAAAATCAGATTGGTACTTTCAGCGCACTGGAATTTGAATTAAAACCAGAAGGCTACTTTGAAGCGCAGAGCCCATTCGGACTAAAAATAAGACTACACTATACAACACCTGACCAGTACGCAATCACCTTGTTCCGTCTGACAGGGAATGAAGCACACGTAACCACTGTTTTGGAAAGAGCAGGTAAAGGCCCCTTCCCTACAGAACAGGCAATTTATGCTGCTGCTGAAATGGATTATATCGAACCTGAATTACGTGAAGGAAGAAAAGAGATTGCGCTCGCAGCGCAGCATCAGCTACCCGTTCTGATTACACATAATGACCTGAAAGGAAGCTTGCATAATCACTCTACCTGGAGCGACGGGGTACACACGCTGGAGCAAATGGCTGTATTTTGCAAAGATCAGCTGGGTCTGGAATATTTCGGTATTTGTGACCACTCCAAATCAGCCTTTTATGCAAATGGCTTAAATGAGCAGCGCGTATATGCACAGCATCAGGAAATTGAAGCATTAAATGCAAAACTTGCTCCTTTTAAAATTTTCAAAGGTATAGAGAGTGATATTCTGAATGATGGGTCACTGGACTATGCCGATGACATTCTGAAACAGTTTGATTTCGTAGTTGCTTCTGTTCACAGTAACCTCAGAATGGATGAAGAAAAAGCAACTGCCCGTCTGATCAAAGCTATAGAGAACCCATATACAACCATTCTTGGACACCCAACCGGCAGACTGCTGTTAAGCCGTAAAGGATATCCGATTGACTATGCCCGCGTTATAGATGCCTGTGCTGTCAATGGGGTTGTCATTGAGATTAATGCAAACCCGCTCCGCCTGGACCTGGACTGGCGCTGGCATAATTATGCACTGGAGAAAGGCGTGTTACTTTCGATCAACCCGGATGCACACAGGATGGAAGGATTCAGTGACATGCATTACGGTGTTTATGTTGGAAGAAAAGGTGGATTAGAGGCGAAATCGTGCCTGAACAGCTTTACACTGGCAGAAATTTCCGCGTATTTTAAGAGCCGTAAATAATATACATTACCTTTGAGGCTATGATGAGCACACTTTGCAACCGCATATTTGAAGAGGTAATCAGAGATTACCATATCCATGATCATATCGACCAGCCCATTGCCAATCCTTATGCTAAAGAAAGTATAGAACATTTACTATACCTGAAATGCTGGATCGACACCGTGCAATGGCATATGGAAGATGTCATCCGTAATCCTTCCATCGACCCTGTAGAAGGATTGAGCTGGAAGAGAAGAATTGATGCGTCTAATCAGGAAAGAACAGATGTAGTTGAATTTATCGACAGCTATTTCCTGAACAAATTCGCAGACGTGCAGGCAGTTGAAAATGCAAAAATAAATTCAGAGAGCCCGGCATGGGTTATTGACAGGTTATCGATTCTGGCATTGAAAGTTTATCATATGCAGGAAGAAACCAAACGCAGTACTGCCGATCCGGTACATATCGCCAGCTGTAAAGCAAAACTAAATATCCTGCTGGATCAGCGTACCGATCTGTCGGGTAGTCTGGATGATTTGCTGGAAGATATTGCTGCCGGAGCAAAGTACATGAAGGTCTATAAACAGATGAAAATGTATAATGACCCCGCATTAAATCCTGTACTCTACCAAAAATCATAATGAAACCAGCAAGATCAGGTATCCTGGTATTCCGTTTTTCTGCCATGGGAGATGTTGCAATGACAGCTCCCGTGCTTGCAGCATTTCGTCAGCAATACCCGGATATCCCATTAGGGGTGGTCAGCAGAAATGCATTTACCCCTTTTTTTGCAGACATACCGCAGCTCAGTTTCCATTCACTGGAACCAAAAGGCAGACATAAAGGACTAACTGGCTTATTTAAATTATTCCTGGAACTTAATGCAACCCGGCCAAAAGCCGTAGCAGACCTGCATAATAATTTGCGGAGCCGGATCCTTGGCCTGTTTTTCTTTTTCTGCGGGGTACCGGTAATCCGTGTCGAAAAAGCACGTGAAGAAAAAAAACAACTTACACGTAAAAATAATAAAGTATTACGGCCGCTGCTGGCGATAACAGAAAGGTATGCCGGTGTGTTTGGTAAACTCGGTTTTCCGGTTAAACTAAGTCATCAGCTCCCGCCTAAAAATCCACAGCCTATACCGGAATCATTAATCGAAATCTGCGGCGATAAAACAAGCAGCAAATGGATTGGTGTAAGTCCCTTCGCGCAACATTCGCAAAAAGTCTACCCTGCCGAAAAGATGTATCAGGTAATTTTGCAGCTCGCTGAGAAAGGGTATCAGCTTTTTATTTTTGGTGGCGGCCACTCGGAACAAACCATAGCCGCCGAATGGGCAGCCGGGCACCCCGGAATTAAATCATTAATTGGAAAAGTCAATTTGGAACAGGAGCTCGCGCTGATTTCCAATCTCGATCTGATGATCAGTATGGATTCATCAGGCATGCATCTTGCTTCATTGAAGGGTATACCCGTGGTATCCGTCTGGGGAGCTACACATCCTTTCACAGGTTTTCTGGGTTATGGACAATCTCTGCAGGATGCGGTACAGCTTGATCTGTATTGTCGTCCCTGTTCAGTTTATGGGAATAAACCTTGTTACAGAGGTGATTTCGCCTGTATGAACAATTTACCTGAATCTGTTGTTATTCAAACCGTAATCAAAAAACTGAAGAATGAGTAAACAATTGATACTTGTGCGTCACGGTAAATCGGACTGGGCAGTAAATGGTATGGCAGACTTCGATCGCCCATTAAATCACAGAGGACATAAAAACGCCCCTGAAATGGCCGAAAGACTGCTTAAACGGAGACTATTACCGCAGCAGCTTATTAGCAGTCCTGCAAAAAGGGCAATAAGTACAGCGCAGCATTTTGCAGAAAGCTGGGGTCAGAAGAAATCCGATATTCAAAAGCAGGAAAGTATTTATGAAGCCAACCCTGCTGCACTGCTCCGCGTAATTAACCAAATGAGTAACGATTATCACCGGATTGCCCTGTTCGGGCACAATCCGGGATTAACAGATCTGGTTAATTATCTCTCAGATGCTCATATTTATAACATCCCTACAGCAGGTGTCGTTGTCATTGACTTTCAACTGGATGACTGGGCGATGGTTAGCCAGCATACAGGAGATCTCTTCCTTTTTGATTTCCCCAAAAGCGGGGATAAGATCTAAAAGTGGAGATGTTTCACAGTTAAACCATTATTGATCAACTGTTTCAGGGAGTCAATTCCAATACGCAAATGCGTTTCCACGTAATTATTGGTTACATTGCTATCGCTTTCCGCAGTTTTAACACCTTCAGGTATCATGGGCTGATCGGATACCAGCAACAAGGCGCCGGTTGGAATTTTATTTGCAAAACCGGTCGTGAAAATGGTTGCTGTTTCCATATCTACAGCCATCGCCCTTAACGTTTTCAGGTATTTCTTAAAATCTTTATCGTGTTCCCATACCCTTCTGTTGGTCGTATAACACGTACCTGTCCAATAGTCACGGGAATGATCACGAATTGTCGTAGAAATAGCTTTTTGCAAAGCGAAGGCAGGTAATGCCGGAACCTCCGCAGGCAGATAGTCATTTGAAGTCCCCTCTCCCCTTATTGCTGCAATAGGAAGGATAAGGTCACCCAATTGATTTTTCTTCTTTAAACCGCCGCATTTACCCAGAAACAATACAGCTTTAGGACTGATTGCTGTTAACAGATCCATCATCGTTGCTGCCAGCGGACTTCCCATACCAAAATTGATAATCGTAATACCGTTAGCTGTTACACTTTGCATCGGTTTGTCAAGACCCATAATCGGCGCATTATCATTCCATTCCGAAAACATCTGTACATACCTGCTGAAATTGGTTAGCAGTATATATTGCCCGAATTCTTCCAGCGGTCTGCCGGTATATCTGGGTAACCAGTTTCTGACAATATCTTCTTTAGATTTCAAACCCGATTTAACCGGGGTCTCTACCTCTTTTACTTTTTTTGCTTTTTTGATAGCATCTTCTTTTTTCACATCTTTCTCTTCGTTCATAACGCTTCTGATTATATATAAATATTCTATTTCACAACTAGTAAATACATACCGGAAAAACAAGATAAAAAAAAATCCCCGTTAAAAAACGGGGATTTCTGATTAGGCAGCTTTCAATTTCTTGAAGTCTGCTTTTTCGAATTTCTCTTTCGCATATTCCAGCGAAATTACCAGTTTTTTAATGCTTGGGTCAGATGGAATGTCATACATGGCATCCAGCATGATCGCCTCACAAATGGACCTCAGTCCCCTTGCACCCAGCTTATATTCCATGGCCTTATCTACGATAAAGTCAAGCACCTCATCTTCAAACACCAGTTCCACTCCTTCAAAGTCAAATAGTTTGACATACTGACGGAACAGCGAGTTCTTAGGTTCAGTTAATATATTTCTAAGTGCAGCTTTATCCAGTGGATTCAGGTGCGTCAGAACAGGCACACGTCCAATCAGCTCAGGAATCAGACCGAAAGATTTTAAATCCTGCGGCGTGATATACTTGTACAGATTATCCAGGTCAAGTTCTTCATCATCCTTCTTCACTTTATAACCAACAGCCTGTGTACGCAGTCTGTTCGCAATTTTACGCTCAATTCCATCAAAAGCGCCACCGCAGATGAACAGGATATTGTTCGTGTTTACCGGGATCATTTTCTGATCGGGGTGTTTACGTCCACCCTGAGGCGGAACGTTTACAACTGTACCTTCCAGAATTTTAAGCAAAGCCTGCTGAACACCTTCACCAGAAACATCCCGGGTAATAGAAGGGTTATCACTTTTGCGGGCTACCTTATCTACCTCGTCAATATAGACGATACCTCTTTCAGCAGAAGCTACGTCATAGTCAGCAGCCTGCAGCAGACGTGTAAGAATACTCTCCACATCTTCACCTACATAACCTGCTTCTGTCAGCACAGTAGCATCACAGATACAAAAAGGCACATGCAATATCTTGGCAATAGTTTTTGCCAGTAAGGTTTTTCCGGTACCTGTTTCGCCAACCAGCATGATGTTGGATTTTTCAATCTCTACTTCATCTTCCTGATTAATTTTCTGGCCCAATCGTTTATAGTGGTTATACACCGCAACCGAAAGAACTTTCTTGGCGTCATCCTGACCGATTACATACTGGTCAATATGGGCTTTAATTTCTGCGGGTTTAAGCAGGGTTGCAGATGCATCCAGTGATTTAGCTTGCTTGTTACCCAATTCCTGTTGAACCAGCAGCTGTGCCTGACCGACGCATTTATCACAGATATAAGCGTCCAGACCCTCGATAAGCATTAATGTATCCTGCTTACCGGAACCGCAAAATGAGCAACGGGAATCTTTATTTTGTTTAGCCATTATTTATTTTTTATTCGCACCTAATACCTCATCTATCATTCCGAAACTCTTAGCCTCATCAGCTTTCATCCAGTAGTCACGGTCAGATGCTTTCTCTACCCATTCGTAACTCTGGCCTGAATGTTCGGAGATGATATCATACAATTCTTTCTTCAATTTCAGCATTTCTCTCAGATTGATCTCCATATCTGAAGCAACACCCTGAGCACCGCCTGAAGGCTGATGAATCATCACCCTGCTGTGTGTCAGCGCCGCACGTTTACCTTTTGCACCCGCAACCAGTAAAACAGCACCCATAGATGCAGCCATACCTGTACAGATTGTAGCTACGTCAGGTGTGATATACTGCATCGTATCATAAATACCCAGACCTGCATAAACAGAACCACCTGGTGAGTTGATATAAATCTGAATATCCCTGTTATTATCTGTAGACTGCAGGAAAAGCAACTGAGCCTGGATGATATTGGCATTTCCATCATGGATGGCATCTCCCAGGAAAATAATCCTGTCCATCATCAGTCTGGAAAAAACATCCATTTGTGCTACATTCAGTTGACGCTCCTCAATAATATAAGGTGTCATATTCTCTACTGTTGCACTCGTACGGCCGATATAGCGGTCAACGTTTAATCCGTTAATACGGTGATGCTTAACTGCGTATTTTCTAAATTCGTCTTTATCTATATTCATGAGTATATGTATATTAAATTTTAAATCTCTTGTTTATGTTGCTTAATGTAAGCAAACTAATTTGACAAATTATTTGGTAATTGTAAAATTAAGACCAGCCCGCACGGACAAAAACAACGCCGGATACAAATAAAGCGGCCTTAAACAAGCCGCCTTATAATCGATTAAAGAAATCTCTGTCTGCAGAACAGATTAGTTCATTTCTGCAAATTTTGTATAAGCTATTTCTTCCGGTTTTAAAGTAGCTACCGATTGAATGTAGTCAAAAACCTTTAAAGCTTTGACTTCTTCAAAAATACGGTTACCATTGTCTTTTTCCTGCAGGAAGGTAGTTGTATATTGTGCTAACTGATCTTCTGGCATCGGAGCCGGACTATACATTCTGAACTGTGCTTCCAAACGTTGTTTTGCAGTCTGGAACACATCTTCATATTTAATCTCAATGCTGTTGTCTTTAATGATTTTGTTTTCGATTAAAGTCCATTTCAGGTTTTTTGCAAAATCTGCATAACCTTCTTCCAGTTCCGCATCAGATAATTTTTCATTTGTTGCTTTTAACCATTTACGTAAGAATGTATCTGGAAGATCCATAGTTACTTTTTCGGTTAACTGAGTGTACATATCATTCTGAAGTTTACGGTCAGCATCTTGTTTAAACATGCTTTCAATTTCTTCAGTGATTTTAGCTGTAAAACCAGCTTCGTCAGTTACAACGCCTTCACCAAATATTTTGTCAAAGAACTCCTGGTTCAAATCTGCTTCTTCCAGTCTGTTTACATTCTTAACAGTTACCTGGAATTTGCCTGTTAAAGCAGTTGCCTGCTCTTCTTCGATACCTAACAATTTCGCGATTACAGCAGCATCTGAACCAAATGCTTTTTGAATATCAATTGTTAATACGTCATCTTTCTTTACACCTGTTAAAGATTTAAGCGTTGCTTTATCTTTAACTGAATCTAAACGGATCGAACCAGTATGCTTTACACCTTCTTCAAAAACTGAACCATCAGCATTTAATTGTGCTAATTCGGCATAAAGTACGTCATCACCTGCCGAAACTTCAGGATTTGTCATTTTGCCATAGCTGCGACGGATATTTTTGATACGTGATGCCAGTGTTTCTTCATCAGCTTTAACAACATACTGAGTGAATTTATCTTTAGCTGAAATCTCAAATTTAACCTCAGGAGCAAGTCCTAATTCATAATCAAATTCAAATTCATCTGTTCCGTCCCATTTGAAATCTTTAGTATCATCCATTACTGGTAACGGCTGACCCAGAACTTCAACTTTATTGTCGGTCAGGTATTTATTCAGGTTTTCGCTAAGCAGACCATTGATTGTTTCAATCAGAATGCTTTTACCATACATTTTCTTGATATGCGCTGGTGGCACCATTCCTTTACGGAAACCAGGAAGATTAGATTTTTTAGCTTGTTCTTTTATAGTTTTGTCGACCTTTTCAGTGTAATCTTCAGGCGAAATTTTAATTTTTACAACTGCGTTTAAGTCGTCAATTTTTTCCTGTGTAATATTCATCTTTCTGAATCAATGTTTTAAAATGTCTTTATAAAAAAACCCCTCCATATTCCGGAAGATCTTTTTATCCGGTGGAAAGGTTCATCCTTTGCCTCCCGTTCCTCAATAGAGGTGCCAAAAGTATTAATTTTCTTGAAATAGACCTAGTTAAATATCAAATTAGGGCTCATCAGGCGGCCAGACTGACAATATTTCAGCCTGCCGCCTTTTTACAGCCATTTCAAGCCTTTTAACCGGGCAAAATTTCAGTCTCAAACTCAGGCACCTGACGCAGCAATTTTAGCTACCTTTTTACGGTATACCCAATAGAACACGATAGGAAATATAAACAGGTTAAATACAGTATCAGTGATTAATCCGCCAATGACCACTGTCGCTAAAGGTTTCGACGTTTCGGAGCCAATTCCCGTAGACATCGCCGCAGGTAATAAACCTATGGCGGCCATCATAGCCGTCATGATAACCGGCCGTACGCGGCTTTCTACGCCAATCCTCAGGGCATCAACGAGTGTCCATTCCGGATGCGTCGTTCGCATCTCGCTGATGTTGGATTTGAATTTGGTAATCAATATCACGCCGTTCTGCACACAGATACCGAACAGCGCAATAAAGCCAATACCCGAAGAGATACTGAAATTAATTCCGGTAAGCAGCAGGGCAAAAATACCACCTATAATAGCAAATGGCACGTTATTCAAGACTAACAAAGAGTCTTTAAGCGTTCCGAACAGCACAAAGAGAATAAAAAAGATAATCAGAATACTAACCGGCACGACTTCCGTCAACCGCTTAATTGCCCTTTCCTGATTTTCGAAATCTCCTGCCCATTGGATAGAATAGCCTTTGGGTAATTTCAATGCCGCATTTACTTTTTGCTGCGCCTCCTTAATCGTACTGCCCATATCCCGTCCCCGGACAGAGAATTTAATCGCACCGTATCTTTTATGCTGGTCACGGTAGATCATACTTGGACCGATAATTTTACGGATACTGGCAATCTCCCTGATCGGAACTTTATTTCCCGAAAGAGTTGGTACGCGCAGATCACCGATGGCATCGGCATTATTCCTGAAATTTTCAGGATATCTGATTCTCAGTTCAAATTTCCGTTCACCTTCATAAATTTCTGTAGCGGCCTTACCACCAATAGCCGTTTCAATAATTGCATTGGCATCTGCGGCAGTTACACCATAAAAAGCCATTTTTTCCTGATCCAGGTTAATCTGTAGTTCAGGTTGTCCAAGGTTCCGTAAAATCCCCAGGTCTTCAATTCCTTCTATGTCTTTCATCACACTGAAAATTTTCTCTTCCTGCTGCTCGATAAATTTAAAGTCATCTCCGAAAAGTTTAAGCACGATTGATCCTTTGACACCGGATACCGCTTCTTCGACATTGTCCGAAATAGGCTGTGAAAAATTCAGGTCTATACCCGGAAAATAACTCAGCTTTTCCTGCATTCTGCTAATCAGTTCTGCTTTACTTTGCTTACGCTTCCATTCTTTCTGAGGCAGCAAGTCTACATGAAATTCAATATTATAAAAACCTGTTGCATCAGTACCATCATCCGGCCGGCCTGTCTGGGAAATTACCTGTTTCACTTCTTCGAAATTCAAAAAGACCTTACGCATGTCATTGGCCAGTTTGACTGATCCTTCTAATGACGTACTCAATGGCCCGGTAGCCCGTACATAAATAGACCCCTCATTCAGTTGCGGAAGAAATTCGGTCCCCAGAAACTTAAAGCTAAACAGACCGGCGATTAAAATAACAATAGTGATCGGAAAAGCAATTTTCCGCTGTTTAAAGCAGATACTAAAGATTCTTACACAGTTTCTGGTTAACCAGATAACAAAGAAATTATGTTTCTCCCGGACATTCTTTTTCAATAAAACGCTGGCCAGAACAGGCACCAGGGTGAAAGTCAGAATCAATGCACCCAACAAAGCAAAACCTAAAGTCCAGGCTAAAGGAGAGAACATTTTCCCTTCTACCTTTTCGAAGCTGAAGATCGGAAGTAAACCCGCGATAATAATCAGTTTGGCGAAAAAGATTCCCTTTCCATTTACCAGACAAGCCTGCTTAATCATACCTAGCTTGCTCATCTTGTTAAAGCGGTCCATTCCTACCTTTTTGGCCTTCTGATCAAGCACGACAAAAATCCCTTCCATCATGACCACCGCCCCGTCGATGATTATACCGAAGTCAATCGCCCCCATCGAAAGCAGGTTAGCAGACATTCCTTTCATCTTCAGACAAATAAAAGCAAATAGCAGAGCCAGCGGAATAACCACAGCAACAATAACTGTTGTACGCCAGTCTGCCATGAACAGGAAAACTATCACCGTTACAAAGACGATTCCTTCCGCCATATTGTTCATGACCGTATGGGTTGCGAAATCTATGAGTGTTTCCCGGTCGTAGAACGCATCTATTTTAACATCGTCAGGCAGTATCGTACTATTCAGTTCGTGAATCTTTAATTTAAGATTTTCTATGACCTCACTGGTGTTCTCTCCTTTACGCATGACAACAATACCTTCCACAACATCAGGATCCAGATCACGGCCCACCTGACCCAGGGCAGGTAAATGTGATTCGGTAACTTCTGCGATATCTTTAACAAAAATGGGTGTTCCTTTAATGTTATCTACGATAATATTTTTGATCTCGGGAATATCATTCAGCAAACCAATTCCACGCACAACGTATGCCTGACCACCCTGTTCGATAACATCGCCGCCAACATTGATATTACTTTTAGAAACCGCCTCATAAACCTCCAGCGGTGTGACACCATACTGAACGGCCTTTTGCGGATCTATGGTAATCTGGTAAGCCTTAGTCTGGCCACCGAAACTATTGACATCTGCCACACCAGGCACGGATCTGATCTCCCTTTCCACTACCCACTCTTCCAGGGTTTTTAATTCCCTCACAGATTTGGTATTACTGGTAAGCGTATACCGGAATATTTCTCCTGTGGGTCCGTAAGGCGGCTGAATTTCCGGCTTCACACCATCAGGAAGCTCGGCATCCCCGACGTGATTATTAATCTGCATTCTTGCGAAGGCATTATCGACCTCGTCATCAAAGGAAACTTTAACAACAGACAGTCCGAATAAGGAAGAAGAACGGATAGAGGTTTTCTTTTCCGTAGGATTCATCGCGATTTCCAGAGGACGGGTAACAAACTTCTCTACTTCTTCTGCACTTCTGCCCGGCCATTGCGTAATCATGGTTACCGAAGTATTCGTCACATCGGGGAAAGCATCTATACTTATTTTTCTGAAACTGATATACCCGGCCAGCAACAGTAAGAACGTCATGAAGAATATAAAAAACTTGTTCCTCAATGAAAAATCAAGGACATTTTTAATGACTTTATTCATTTGAATAAATTAATGGGGTAAATACGATTGAATTATTTTTTCAGGGATTCATACAGAAATAGCTGACGGGAACTGATCACAACATCTCCGGCTTTCAGACCCTCACTGACGTAGGCAGTATCCTCTACCGTTTTTGCAACCTTAACCGGCTGAATATGAACTTTAGACGACCCGTCTTTGATCAGAACAAATGAACCATCATGATCAAAAATAATAGAGGCAGCCGGTACCGAAGGCATAGTATCCCCGGACAGATCTGCCACCGAAACTTTGGCAAACATCTGCGGTTTGAGCAGATCTCCCGGGTTGTCAATTTTAACCCTGGCGCGCATTACCTTATTTTCCGGATCTATCATGCTATAGACTTTATCGATCTTCCCTTTAAAGACCTTATCCGGATAAGACAAAGTTGTAATTTTAACCTCACTCCCATTTTTAACCTTCGAAATATCGGATTCATAAATATTAATGAGGATATAAACCGTTGAGAGATCTGCCACCGTAAAGAGATGCTCTGCATTATCCTCTCTGATCTGCATATGATCGGTCAGATTTTTTTCGATAATGTACCCGTTGATCGGTGAAGTAATCTCATAACCCCGGCTGCCGGTTCTGTTAATTGCCATTACAGCACCGGCACGTTTGTACTCAGCTGATGCTTTATCCTGGTCGGACTGTGCCTGTTCCAGATCTTTCTCAGAGGATAAACCACTTTGATACAAATCTTTCGCAGACTGTAAAGCTCGTTTAGCACTTCTCAGATCTGCCTCTGCTGAGACCATATCTTTGGTGTAACCCGCAACCTCGGTACTCCGGATCACCGCAAGAGTCTGTCCCTTTTTAACCTGATCTCCAAGCTGAACATGCACATCCTGAGAAACACCACTAACCAGGGGAAATATCCTGGCCATTTTGTTTTCGTCTGGTGCCACCATACCGGTAAGCGATAATCTTGATACTGCATTACCTGCCAATACCGTATCTACCTTGAGTTCCTGCAATAATTTTTCACTGACCTGAAACTGCGGATCTTTTACAGCTTCGGTCTTTTCTTTTTGGGTACAGGCCTGCAGACAAAATACAGCAACAGCTAAAGTAACCCCTGCAACCGGGAGTTTTAATTTATGATACATATCAGGGAATATTATTTATTGAAAAATTGGGTACCTGTCACAAAATTTAATTGCTCCAGTGAGTTCATACGATTCATTTGCAGCTCATTATACTGCACTACATTCGTTTTATAAGAATCATAGAAATCCAGGAATTCAAGCAGACTGAGATTTCTTTTCTGATAATTTTTAGTAACCTCCTCAATGAGATGATTGAAGTCGTTTTTAAAACCAGGATCAAAACTTTCTTCAAGTTTCTCCAGTCTGAAAGCAGCTTGAAATGACTGATCAATTTCACTTTCCATCTCATCCTGCTGCCTTTCCAGATTATTTTTGCTGCTTTGAATGGCAATCTTAGCTTGTTTTATAGCTCCTTGATTTCTGTTAAAAAGCGGCAACGGGATATTGATCCCTAATCCTGTATAATCCCGAACCGTACTTCCGTATTTATCATAAGTCAGTGAAACTGTAATATCCGGCACGGCCATTGCCTGCTGCAACCGCAGATTAAGATCGCTGTAAGCGACATTACCTTTGGCAAGTTTCAAATCATAACGATTGTTATAAGCAGAATCCAGCAACAATTTATAGGGCACCCGGGCAAGTTTCTCTTTAACAGGCTGCAAGGTTCCAACCAATGGCAAAATCTTCACTTTAGGATCCACCCTGATCAGCAATTTAAACTCATACTGCGCTGCATCGATATCTTCCTGCAATTCGTTCTTTTCAGTTTGAAGCGCATACAGCTGAGACTGAATCCGCAATAGTTCATGCTGCGCAATATTACCCGCTGCGTATTGTTTTTTAAAAGCAGCAAGCGTGGTAGATAAAGAACTGATCTCCTGATCGTACACATCCAAAGAAGCCTGTTGAAAGTAAATTTTATTGAAATTAGTTCGGAGCGTATACTTCAGCGTTCTCAACAGGTCGAAAAACTCATAACCTGCCTGTCTGGCCCCTATTTTAGCCAGCTGAATATTTTTATTTCTTTTACCTGCCGTCTGGAAAAGCTGAGAGATCAGGCCGGTATACTGCCCGCCGTCATAACTCATGTCAAAAAATTTACGGGTATCAGGATTATAAAGAATATTTTCAAAGCCTATTTCCGGGTTGTTAAATAAACTTGCAGTGATAATTTCTGCCTTTTCATGATCAATCTGATACTGAGCAGCGAGCAGGGAAAGATTGTTTTTCAAAAACCGGTCTTCGGCTTCTTTAATAGTGATTTTTAAGGTATCTCCTGAAATATTTTGTGCAAATGCTTTGTTCCACTCTCCCAGACCTGCTGTTAAAATGAGCAGCAAAAAGATACGGACAATTTTTAGACTCATAGCTTCGATTATTTTAAAAGCAAAGCTATGGGAGGCATATTAAAACCTGCTTAATATACTATTAGTGCCGCATTAGAAGGTGATTAGAAAGTCTTAATGTCAGACCGTAGGAAAAAACAGGACGATTGTTGTACCCCGCTGTAAAACTGAATTTATGGAAATAGTTCCATTGTGTAACTTCACGATATTATCAGTCAGCGACAGTCCGATACCATAACCCTGAAATTTCATGGCATTCGATGCGCGGAAAAATGGCTGAAAGATTTTGACCAGGTCTTCCTTTGCAATACCTATCCCCTGGTCCCGGATTGTAATCTGAATTCCCTTATCGATATACCGCACTTCACAATCAACAGTTTTCCCTTCCGAAAACTTCACTGCATTTTTCAGAATATTACTAATCGCAATGAACAATAGCCGCCGGTTACCGGAGATGATGCTTTTAGTAGAATCGTCCGGCAGATGATAACCCATACTGATCTGATCTGCATTTGATTTGCCGGCGAGCTCATCCGCAATTTCCCACATCAGCTCATCTACCTTCACATTTTGAAAATCCCGGTTATCCAGATTAGTTTGCATCAGCTCCATCAGACTATTAATAATGAGGTTGAGCCTTTCCACACTGGATACGATTTCTTTTAATGCAGATTTATAGGTCGCCGGATCTCTTTCTTTCATCAAGGTGATCTCGGCCTCTCCCAAAATAGAGGTAATTGGTGTCCGCAGTTCATGGGAGGCATTAGCCACAAATGATTTCTGGCTATCAAAAGACTGCTCAAGATGTTCCAGCATCTGATTTATGGTCAGTGAAAGCATGTCAATTTCATCTGTTTTAGCCGTATTGATAGACAGGCGCCGGTGAAGATTCGAAGAGCGGATCCGCTTGAGATTAGCAGTAATTTTAACAATCGGCCGCAAAGAAATATTTGCAAATATCCGCCCGATAAAAAAAGTAATGAAAAGTGAGGCTACAAAAAAGGCAGACATAATGATCCGCAACTGATCCATATCCTCAAAACCACGTTCATCTATGGCCGAAACTACAACAACAAAGTTTCCGGAGTTATCTTCATAATACAACCCGGAGACCTGCCTGTCCCCGGATTTATAATGCAAATTCTTCTTTTTCAGAATCTCCTGAAGAAAACTCTCTTTCCAGTGGATAGAATCTTCCGGCATAAATTTAAACTGCAGCTGGTCATTATAAATGCTGATCGACTCCTGAGAAAGCGATTGCGGAAATTTCTCAGAAACTTTTCTGAACATTTTAATCGGCAGATTATCTTCCGCAAAATAAAACTGCCCGGCTATCATCGCCCTTTCATCCAGTTTATTAAAAAAGGATTTAGACCGGTTATGTTCTACAATCACATAAATACCACTAAGTACAACGAACAGTAAAAAAGCGAACATAAAAGTAAACTGCAGGGACAATGCATTTTTAAACTTCATGCCTGGAATTTAAGATTCTTTAATTACATAGCCCATACCAATTACAGTATGGATCAAGGGGGAAGAAAAACCTTTGTCAATTTTAGCGCGCAGATAATTGATATAGACATCGATCAGATTAGTTCCTCTGTTAAAGGAAATTCCCCATACCGCTTCTGCAATATATATTCTGGACAATACCCTGTTTTTATTGGCCAGCAAAACTTCCAGTAGAATAAACTCTTTCGCCGATAACAAAATCAGCTTTCCATCTCTGGTTACCGTCTTCTTATAACAGTCCATCTCCAGGTCTGCTATCTTATAAAGCGTACCAGGCAACACCATATCTTTTCGTCTGCTTAAAGCTTTAATTCTGGCAAGCAATTCGGCGAAATGAAACGGCTTGGTCAGATAATCGTCTGCACCATTTTCAAGCCCCTGCACTTTATCGTTTACTGTATCCAGCGCTGAAAGCATTAAAACCGGGACTTCTTTCTTAACCTGTCTGATCATTTTACAGATCTCCATTCCATTGATATAAGGCAGAACCACATCCAGAATAATCAGGTCATATTCATGTTCCAAAGCCATTTTAGAGCCCATGTTTCCGTCGTAAGCTACTGAAACATTATGTAACTGCTCCTCGAGCCCCTTTTTAATAAATCCTGAAACTTTAGGTTCGTCTTCAATCAATAAAATATTCATGCTTTATTTTTTCACAAAGATAAATGGCTTAAAAGTTAAATCATTGCACATTAGAACATTCTAATCTCATTATTGCGCTAACCTAACTATTGTATCGTATCGCGCTTGTAGTAAGAAAAAACCTTCTGCAGCCTTATTTCCCTTTGCTATTCTTTTAGGTTGATATACCCTTGCGATACCGTTGGGATACCCTCTCTTTACCCAAAAGGGTATCCCAACGGTATCGCAAGGGTAAAGGAAGGGTATACCAAGGGTATCGCAATACGCCTTATATGCCATTTAAAAACCGGCAACAGGAAGGTCAAATTACAACCAGCTTTATACCCGATTATTATCGAAAGTATTAAAAATTAAACGTAAGGATTCTGCCGGAAACGTTTCGTGTGAGCTGAATCTTTTTCCTGAAGAAAACTAACAAAATCAGGCGCGAAACGACTATATAAACTTTACATTTAATATTTGATATTTGCAAAATGAAAAAAGCAGAACAGCTGGAAGATTTCTATAAAAAGAATTCAACCTGGATGCCTGACAATCTGAAAAAAGAGTTGGGTCACTTTAACGTTTTCCGCCTGGAAGAACATCTTGTCCCAAACACAGACTGCCTGCCGTACAGCAGACGCGATTTCTACAAAGTAAGCCTGATTACGGGGCCCACAAAGTTCTACTACGCTGACAAATCAGTGGAATTTGAAAAAAGTGCGTTAATATTTGCCAATCCTCAAATCCCTTACTCCTGGGAATCGACGGCTGAAAAGGCCACAGGGTTCTTTTGCATATTTTCGGAATCCTTTTTAGATAACCTGGCTCATATTAAGGAGTATCCCGTTTTTAAACCTGGTGACCCTCCTGTATTTATACTTTCAGATCAGCAACTGGAAGATATCAGCAAAATATATCAAAAAATGTTGCAGGAGATAAATTCTGAGTTTACCTATAAATACGACCTTTTGCGAAATCTTTTGATGGAACTGATCTACAGCGCCCTTAAAATGACTCCGGCAACCAGTTCACGTTATAATGAGTCTACAGCATCAGTAAGGGTCGCATCGGTTTTTACGGAATTGCTGGAAAGACAGTTTCCGATTGAATCTCCTAACCAGAAGATGAAGTTCAGATCGCCGACAGAATTTGCAACACAGCTTTCTATACATGTCAATCATTTGAACAGATCCCTAAAGGAAGTAACCGGAAAAACTACCTCCCAACTGATAGAAGACAGGCTGATTCAGGAAGCCAGAGCTTTATTAATGCATTCAGACTGGACCATAACACAGATAGCCTGGTGTCTTGGATTCGAAGAGCTTCCCCATTTTATTAATTACTTTAAAAAGAATGTGAGTGTAACACCAAGAGCTTTCCGAAAGATTCAAAATGTTTGAATTTTGCAGTAAACAGTTTGAATCTTGCAGCTTTTTTGAAGAAGAACCAAAGTACTTTTGTGGAGAAATTTAAAACTTAATTTTAGATATTATGATTGCAACAAAAGGATATGCAGCGCAAAGCGCGGAGACAGATTTAGCCCCATGGAATTTTGAACGTCGCGAGGTTGGTCCTCATGATGTGCAATTTGACATCTTATTCTGTGGTGTCTGTCACTCAGATCTTCACCAGATTAAAAATGACTGGTTCCCGGGTATTTTCCCTATGGTTCCTGGCCATGAGATTGTCGGACGCGTAATAAAAGTGGGCGATCATGTGACTAAATTTAAAGTAGGTGATCTGGCAGGTACTGGCTGTATGGTAGACTCATGTCAGGTATGTGAAAATTGCAAAAAAGATTTAGAGCAATATTGTCTGGAAGGGAATACGCAAACTTATAACTCTTATGAAAGAGATGGAAAATCCCCTACTTACGGTGGTTATTCTAACACTATCGTAGTGAGAGAGGAATTTGTATTACATGTTTCAGATAAACTAGACCTGGCAGCGGTTGCGCCATTACTGTGCGCAGGTATTACTACTTATTCTCCACTAAGACACTGGAAAGTAGGAAAAGGTCATAAACTGGCCGTTTTAGGTTTAGGCGGCCTTGGACACATGGCTGTTAAATTCGGTGTAGCTTTCGGCGCAGAAGTAACTGTGTTAAGTACTTCGGCCAATAAAGAAGCTGATGCAAGAAAATTAGGTGCGCAGCATTTTGTAGTCACTACAGATGAGGAGCAGGTTAAAGCAGCACAAAATTCATTCGATTTTATCCTGGACACCGTATCTGCAGAGCATGATTTCAATATGTACCTGTCCCTGCTTAAAACTGACGGTACACTGATTTGTGTAGGCGTACCATCAAAACCAGCTGAGATCGCAGCATTCAGCCTTCTGGGCGGAAGAAAAAGCATCGCTGGTTCCGGAATCGGAGGGATTGCCGAAACTCAGGAAATGCTCGATTTCTGTGCAGAACACAATATCGTATCTGAAATCGAAATGATTGATATCAAAGATATCCAGTCTGCATACGACCGTATGCTCAAAGGTGATGTCCGTTACCGTTTTGTAATTGATATGGCGACTTTGTAATATTGACTTTTCAAAGCCTCAGCAGTGTTGAAACGCTGCATTGAAATAACCCGGAATGCGAATGCATTCCGGGTTATTTATTTAGTCCTCATAGCAAAACCACAATAGTTAATGCTTTTCTAAAAATTTGAACAAGAAATTGCAAAAACCGCATAAAACAAAAAAAGCAGTCTGTGAAGACTGCTTTTAAACTAATGTGCGGATGAAGGGACTCGAACCCCCACGCCGTGAAGCGCCAGATCCTAAGTCTGGTGCGGCTACCAATTACGCCACATCCGCATTAGGGATTGCAAATATAGACATTGATTTTAGATATCAAAAAGAATATTTGAATTGTCTGCTACAAAAGAGTTAAACAACTGATAATAAGTTTATTTATTTTAAAGATTTTTGGTAGTCGAACAAATAACCCACCGTTTTGACCAGTCTGCTGCCGTACCAGGAGATCATTTCTCCATCGATCAGCCTGATATCTGCACCAGGAATAGCCGCTTTTAATTCAGAAATATGTTTATCGCGGAATGGATAAGGCTCAGAAGAGAGTAAAATCAGTTCCGGGGACATCCGCTGAAGTTCTTCCAGCGTAGTTTCCGGATATCGGATTCCCTTAGCGATATTAACTAAACCAGCCTTCATCAGAATATCTCCTATGAAGGTATCTGCTGCTGCCATCATATACGGATCTTTCCACATCAGGTACACCGTTCTGGGCTCCAGTCTATACTGCAATGCCAGCGTCTGCAGATCAGTGAACCCCGCATTGATCAGATGGTTCAGATAAGCTCCTTCAGGTTCTCTGTCGACCAGCTGAGCGATATCGGTAATAGTCTTCATTGCATCCTCCAACGTAGAGACATCAGAAATCCAGACTGGAAATTCCTTCCGCAGCAATTCTATATCTTCCTTCGTATTCTCTTCTTTATTTCCGATTATCAGATCTGGCTGAAGTTCCCTGATTTTTTCAATATTGAGGTTCTTGGTCCCCCCTACTTTAGCTTTGGTTTTGCATTTCTCCAAAGGATGTATACAGAACTTAGTAACACCTATAATCTCTTTATCCAGCCCCAGATCGAATAATAACTCGGTCTGCGACGGGACAAGAGAGATAATCTTTTTGGGCGGAGATGGAAGGTTAATTGTATAACCCAGCTGATCCGTAAACTGTAGTTTCATACCGTAAATATACGAATATGTCTGCAGGAGGCAGATTTAGCTATTATTGGTAACTACGCCGTCCACCAGGTTTAAAATTCTGTTTCCATAGGCAGCATTAGCTTCTGAATGGGTTACCTGCACGATGGTTATACCTTCGTCCTTATTGAGTTGACGAAACAAATCCATAATCTGTAATGCCTGCGCAGACTGCAGATTACCTGTAGGTTCATCTGCCAGGATCAGTAGGGGTTGTGGCGCCAATGCACGGGCAATACCAACCAGCTGCTGTTGACCACCGGAGAGCTGATGCGGAAATAAATCCTTCTTTGCCACCATTTGAAAGCGGTCGAGCAAATCTGCTACCCGGCTTTTTCTTTCGGAGCTGCTGATATTTTTGTAATGAAGCGGAACCTCTATATTTTCTTCAACTGTCATCTCATCAATCAAATGATAAGCCTGAAAAACAAATCCAATATGATTTCTATAAATCTCAATCCTCTTTCTTTCGGACAATGAAGATAATTCCTGGTCCATGAATTTATAACTGCCGTAGGTCGGCTCGTCAAGCATCCCTATAATATTCAGTAAAGTAGATTTTCCAGCTCCTGACGGGCCCATAATAGAAACAAATTCCCCTTTTTGTATATCGGCATCAATATGTCTGAGTACATAGCTCTTCGCCCCTTTCAAGGTATAATATTTTTCTATCTGTTTTAATGTGATCATGTCTTTGTTTTTAAGTATTTATTCGTTTTTTAGGGCATTAACCGGGTTGGCCATGGCTGCCTGATAAGTTCTTAAACTGACTGTCAGCACCGTAATCAGTAATGAAATAACCATGGCAACCATAAACGGCCAGAGATTCAAATCTATCCGGTATGCATATCCCGAAAGCCAGCGTGAGACCAGTATATAAGTTACCGGCCAGGCTACCAGATTTGCAAGCAAAATGAGTTTGATAAATGAACTATTGAGCATATTAACCAGCTCTAACGTAGTTGCGCCCAGCACTTTCCGTATAGCCAGTTCTTTTGTTTTCTGTGTTGCAACAAAAGATATCAATCCGAATAACCCCATAAATGCAATAAAAATTATGACTCCTGCAAATATCTTCAATAAAGTGCCCATAATCACTTCACTCTCATAATACGCGCGGATATGGTCATCCAGAAAAGAAGAGGAATATACATAGTTCGGGTAATAGCTATTCCAGATCGCTTCTATCTGTGGCATTAATGTTGAAATTTGCCTGGTGTCCATTTTCACCGCAAGTTCAGACATACTGTTCTTTGCATTGTAAAGTACAATCGGAGAAACACCCTCTTTCAGACTTTTATTAATAAAATCTTTGACTACACCGACGATCGGTACCTTCTCCCCTAATACGGTGATGTATTGACCAACGGCGTCTTCCGGTTTAACAATATTCAGCTTACGCATTAGTGTCTCATTGATAACGAGTTCCTTTAAGGTGTCGCTCTTTGCCAATGGCCGGCCGGCCAGCATAGACAAGCCAAATGTTTTAAAATAGTCTTCGTCACCAGCCTTGGTATTAACCATAAAGTCCATATCCTTAGTGCTGTTATAGGAGAAATTGGAAGTTCTGTTATCTGAAGAGGAAGGACCGACACTGCACAGGCTAACCGATGTAACTCCGGGAAGAGCTGCCACCCTTGCTTTGATGATATCAAACTTGGTTACACTTATGCTGTCATTCGGGAGATAGGCCATAGCAATTGCCGAAGAATTGAAACCTAAAGATTTCTCGCGCATGTATTTCATTTGCTGTACAATAACCACTGTACCAGCGATTAAGACAACTGTAATAGCAAATTGCATGACCACCAATACCTTGCGCAAACTACCTCCACCAGAATTTCCAACATTAACCTTGTTCTTCAATGCCAGCACCGGATTAAACCCGGAAAGTACCACCGCAGGGTAAACACCAGCCAAAAGGCCGACAAAAAGCACGAGCGCAAACATAAAAACTATCAAAGCAGGCTGGTTTACCAGACTAAAATTCAACTCATCTTTAAACAATCCGGATAGCGCAGGCAGTACTGCTTCGGTAATGACGCAGGCCAGCAGCAACGCAAAAAAACTGAGCGTAATAGTTTCCGTAAAAAACTGCGTTAGCAGCTCTTTCCTGTTTCCGCCAATTACTTTTCTTATGCCTACTTCTTTTGAGCGTCCGATCGCTTGTGCAGTAGCCAGATTTATAAAATTAATACAAGCAGTGAGCAGCAGCAGCAATCCAATAGCAGCCAACCCGTAAATTTCACGCATACTGGTAGTCTTCCCTGCAAAATTCCCGTATCTTTCATCCACGTGGATTTCAGAAAGTGGCTGGAAGAAATGTTCTTGTTTAACGTCGCTGTCATCGGAATAATATTTTTTAATAAATGCCTGCATCGTTCCTGCCAGATCTGCCGGCTTCATACCCTCTTTTAGCAGAACGTAACATTCCGTACCCGAAGACACTGATCCCCATTCTTTAAGCTGACGATGCTTAAAACCTGAATAAGCGAGTAAAATCTGAATCGGATTACTGGAAGTTTCCGGCTGATCCTCGAATACGCCACTTACTTTTAATTGATTGACCTGTTTGAAGACAATAGATTTGCCGATGGCCTGCTGCCAGTCTCCGAAATATCTGATTGCTGTCTTACGGGAAATAGCTACGGTATTGGGCTCTGTCACGGACTGCTCAGGTGTCCCTGCAAGCCATTTAACATCGAAAATCTTAAAAAAGGAAGGGTCTGTATAAAACACGGTCTCATCCGTCTTCATCTTAACGCGGCCGGCTTCATCCATTACCTGTACCACACCACCGCCGCGCTGTAAAGGGGCAACTTCCTCTAATTGGGAAAAATCATTACGCATGGCATACGCTAAAGGCCTGGGCACACCATTCTGAAATTCTTCACCATCGGAATATTTCCAGTAACTAACAACCCGGTAAATCCGGTCTTTATTGGCATACTGCTGGTCAAAACTTAGCTGGTAACTGATAAAAATATAGATCAGAATACAACCTGCCATCCCTACCGACAAACCTGCAATATTGATAAAAGTATAGCCTTTGTTTTTCCAAAGGTTACGCAGGGCTATTTTAAGATTTAATCTGAACATGTCAATCAGTTTAAGGTTTTCTATTCGTATTTGAGGGCATCGACAGTATTAGCCCGGACAGCTTTAATAGACTGCATACTAATTGTTAGCAATGCGATACATACCGAGAGCACCAGAGCAATAAGAAAGGGAATAAAAGTTAATTCAATCCGGTAACTATAGCCTTCAAGCCAATGCTGGATAATGAGATATGCCAGCGGAAATGCGATGAGGTTGGCGATTCCAACTAAGCGCATAAAATCTTTATTGAGCAAGGTTAATATCTGTAATGGATTTGCACCTAATACCTTGCGGATACTAACTTCCTTCTTTCTTTGTTCTGCCATATATAAGGCCAGCCCAAATAAACCCAGACAGGAAATAAAGATGGAAAAACCGCCAAACCAGTTAGCAATGGACCCAAGTACTCTCTCATTCTGGAATTTTGTCTCAAAATTATCATCTGCAAATTTCACCGCCGGTGGAAAACCAGGTTCCACACTTTCCATCACAGCATTGATTTTCTGCAGTGCAGCATTGACTGGCACCGCCGGATCCAAACGAACCAAAATATACCTGATGTCTTCCAGATTATAATAAATAACCATCGGATCTACTTTTTTATAGGGAGACAAAACAACAAAGTCCTTAACCAATCCAATAATTTTAACATCTGTATCTCCCCATTTGATAACGGAGCCTACCGGTGTTTTAAGGCCCATTGCCTGCGCTGCAGCGTTGTTAATAATGACATTTGAGGAATCGGCATATTCAGGAGAAAATTCTCTTCCTCCAATCATTTCTGCCCCCAGAGTAGACATGAAATCATAGCCTGTACTTCTGATATCAAAAAGAGTTTTATCATTCGGATTCTTACCAGGCCAGCTAATCGCAAAAGTGTTATTATAGCCCTCACTAATACTCATTGAGAAAAAACTAACATGTTTGGTAACACCGGATTGTAACAGCTTATCTTTAGCAAGTTTCAATTTTGCGGCATTTTTGAACATATCTCCCTGCACCTGGATTTCCACCAGCTGATCTTTATTGTAACCGATAGATTTATTCTTTATAAAATTCAGCTGCTGGTAAATTACAATACTGCAAATCATCAGACAGACTGCAAAAACAAACTGCGATACGACCAGGATCTGCCTTACGGAAACAGCAGATTTACTGCTTTTACCAATTCCTTTAAGGACTATAACCGGCTCAAAAGAAGACAAATAAAATGCCGGGTAACTACCCGAAACAATACCGGTGAAGAAGGTTAAGCCAATAAGTGCAAGCCATAACCGCCAGTCACTGTAGCTAACTGTCAAACTGATATCGAGCAACCTGTTAAAATAAGGCAGACACAATTCTATACAGACAAAAGCAACTAACATTCCGCAAAAAGACATGAGTAATGATTCAAGTAAAAACTGATTTACCAGTGCTTTTTTTGATGCGCCAATGGTTTTTCTGATCCCGACCTCTTTTCCTCGTTTCTCAGACCTGGCTGTAGAAAGATTCATAAAGTTGACACAAGCGATCAACAAAATGCAAAAGGCAAGCAAAAGAAATATCTTAACCTGGGTAATCTTTCCACCAGCCTGTTTACCGTTTTCAAAATTATTGTACAGGTGCCATTTTGCAATTGGATAAAGCGTATATTCTGAGATTTTATCTGACTCGTGTTTACTATAAAGCTGCCGTACCTGTGCATCGGCTTTCGCAAATAAGTCCGTACGCTCGAGCTGTACCAGCGTCATACAGAAATTGTTATTCCAGTTTTGGTTCTTAAAAAAGGGATCTTGTTTCTCCAGCAGCGCCCATGGCATAAGATAGTCAAATGTGATTGTCTTATTACCTGGTAGGTCTTTAATCACTCCGGTAACCATTAAAGGTTCTTTGTTATCCAATTTAACAGTTCTTCCAAGCGGATCGGTTTCACCAAAAATACTTTTTGCTAATGACCGGGTTAGTATGACTGTATTGATTTGACTAAATGCAGATGAAGCGTCACCTGAGAGAAAGTCATACCCTTCAATTTTCAGGAAATCGGGATCAGCATACACACCCGACTTTTTAAAGACATGGGTTCCTTCTGTAAGAAGTCCATCCTTTGGATAGCTGAATCTTGCAGCCCGGGATACACCAGGTATATTCTGCTTTGCCTCAGCAGCAAATGCACCTGGTGTGGTCGGATGACTGAACACTCCTGCACTGGTCTGCTGATGATTATATACGAGATAAGTTTTCTCAAAATCCGGTGCCTGTTTGTCATACCCCCACTCATAAGCAACATATAAGAGCAGAATAATACAGCATGCCAGCCCAAGTCCGAGTCCGCCGATATTAATAAAGGTATAACCCTTGTTTTTCCAAAGGTTGCGCAGGGATATTTTGAGATTTAATCTGAACATGATATTTAAATAAGCTGTTCGTTCTGTGCTTTGTTAATTTTTTCGGAGATCACGTGCCCGTCTTTCAGGTTAATGATCCTGTTAGAGAAACTGGCATCATGCGAGGAGTGTGTAACCATTACAATAGTTGTCCCCTGATCATTTAATTCACATAAAAGTTCCATGACTTCATTTCCATGTGTGCTATCGAGATTACCTGTTGGCTCATCGGCAAGAACTAATTTAGGTTTAGTAATCAAAGCCCGGCCCACAGCCACCCTTTGCTGCTGTCCACCGCTCAGTTGCTGCGGAAAATGTCCACCGCGGTTTACAATGTTCATACGCTGCAGCATTTCGTCCACCAGTTTTTTTCTCGTGCCGGCAGGAACTTTATTATAAATCAGTGGCAACTCTATATTTTCTGCGACAGTCAGTTCGTCAATCAGATTAAAATTCTGGAAGACAAACCCCATATGCTGCTTACGGAATACAGATCTTGCTTTTTCATTCAGCGTCAGTAATTCGGTCTCCATGAACAGGTAGCTACCGCTCTCAGGTTTATCGAGCAGCCCCATAACATTCAGCAATGTAGACTTGCCGCAGCCCGACGGCCCCATGATAGACACAAATTCCCCCGTGCTGACATGCAGGTTAATTCCGTTTAAAGCTGTCGTTTCTACTTCTTCAGTCTGATATACTTTCTGCAGATTAGTTAATTTGATCATATCTGTATGCTATTTTTTATTTCTTGATTTCTATTACTTCGTAATCTTTAAACTGTTCATAAGATGAAGTAATTACTTCTTCTCCTTTTTGCAACCCTTCCAGGACTTCATAGTACTGGTAATTTTTACGCCCTGTTTTGATATTTCTTTTTTGTGCCTTTCCATCGATAATCACGAATACCCAGCTTCCACCTGTACTCTGAAAAAACTGTCCTTGCGGGACCAGCAGAGATTTGCTGTTCGCAGATAAAGTTAGTTTTACTTGTAAAGATAAACCTCTGCGCAATTCTTCCGGCGATTTACCTTCAAATACGAGTTCAACCTGGAATTGTCCGGCAGTAACCTCTGGAATCACCTTACTGACCTTAAGGCGGTAGTTTTTACCATTAAATTCACAATTTGCAGTCTGTCCTTCTTTCACCCTGTTAATATAATATTCATCTACACCGGCCTGTAATTTATAACCTTGCAATACGTCTATTTTACCCAGCATTTCATTGACGCTGTAGGATTTTCCTATAACCGGATCGTAAGAGGACAGCATACCTGAAACTGGCGCCTTAATGGTCATATTTTCTATATTCTGACGAATGGTCTCTAAACTCTCATTCATTCGCTTAACTGATATATCTATTTGCTGAAGCTGCATTACACGACTTTGATTCTCCTGTTTGACAGCCACTTCCATAATCTTTCTACGGCCTAAATTATAATCATAATCCTGTCTGGAATCATTAAATTCTTCTTTGGTAATAACCTTTTTGGCTAATAAGGTACTGTCTATTCTATATTTCCGGGAAGCAGTACGAAGGTTATTTTCAATAACCATCATTTCTTGTGTCATGACGCGCTGGTTCTGCTCCAAATCCAGTCGTACCTTTCTAAGCTGATTAATCTGTTCGGTTATACCTGTCTCGCTTGAAGTATATCCGGACAGTGCGTTTGGATTAGCAATCCGCAGTAATGGTGCGCCTTTCACAACTGCAGCTCCGTTTTCTGTGAAGATCTCTGCTACTGTCCCTCCTTCCGGCGAACTGACAATTACTGAGGTTAAGGGAACTACACTTGCATTGAGTAAAACAATATCTTCGAAATCACCGAACTGGACCTTACTGATAATCAGCTTATCTGCATCTGCAGCATAGACTTTAGTAAGTGACATCCGGTAAACGTAAATCAGTAATACACCAAATAGTACCGCACCGGCAAGCATTCCTATCGTTTTTTTGGTCCATCTCTTTTTTGCAACAATTCTATCCATGATTTCTTATTCTATACAAGGCAAGCTTTGATTGGTGTGCGCTTACGTCTGCTCCAAAGCACAGGATATGCCAAAGCAAAATCAATAATCTAAATAGCTGTATTTCAGTATCTTGAAAAATTATAGCAATTTTCAATGTTCGATATCGGACAGTCCTTGTACAGCAGCGGACATTTCTGCTAATTTTGATTAAAAAATGAATCCTTATGATCCCAGCGCATATTCTGGTCATTGATGATGATGACGATATTTTACTAAGTGCAAGGTTGTTATTAAAGCAACACTTCAGTCAGGTGACGACCTGCAAAAGTCCAAAAGAAATTAACGTACTGTTAAGTCACCACGATATTGATATGGTTTTGCTCGACATGAACTATCAAAAAGGTGCCAGCGACGGCAGGGAAGGTTTGTATTGGCTAGAGCACATTCTATCTATTGATAAAGACTATGTAGTTATTCTGATGACTGCTTATGGTCATGTCGAACTTGCAGTCCAGGCCATCAAAAAAGGTGCAACCGACTTTATTCTGAAACCCTGGGAAAATGAAAAACTTTATGCAACGCTTTCAGCTGCCTTCAAGCTAAGACAATCTTCCCGAAAAGTTAAAAAGCTGGAAAAAATAAATGGTTCGCTTCAAAAGGACCAGGCAAGAAAGTTCGAACATATCCTTGGCAATTCTCCTGCAATACGCCAGTTGCAAAATACACTCATTAAAGTGGCACCTACTGATGCCAATGTATTGATTCTTGGAGAAAACGGCACCGGAAAACAGGTTTTCGCCTATGAACTGCACCAGCAATCTTTACGGAAAAACCAGATTTTCATGCATGTCGATCTGGGCTCTCTCCATGGGAACCTCTTCGAAAGCGAATTGTTTGGTTATGCCAAGGGTGCGTTTACTGATGCAAGGGAAGACCGGCCGGGACGTTTTGAACTTGCCGAGAATGGTACTTTATTTCTCGATGAAATCGGTAATCTGAGTTTGCCGCTGCAGGCTAAATTACTCTCGGTTCTTCAAAACAGAACAGTAACCAGATTGGGTGAAAGTAAACCCCGGAATGTAAACATCCGCCTGATTACAGCAACAAATATGCCGCTGGATGATATGGTAGCGAAAGGTACTTTCCGCCAGGATTTACTCTTCAGAATTAATACTGTAGAATTGATGTTACCCCCACTGAACCAGCGTTCAGATGATATTCTCCTATTGGCCACACATTTTCTGGCTTCTTTTTCCGCAAAATATCACAAGCAGATCACACAGATCAGCGATACAGCAGCAAAAGCACTGCTAGCCTACCACTGGCCGGGTAATGTCCGTGAGCTACAGCATGTGCTGGAAAGAGCAGTAATCATGACCGACGGCGATCAGGTCACCGAAGAAGATCTGCAATTAAACCCGCAGCGCTTCGGAAGTTCGGTACCGGCAGGAAAAGGTATGGACCTGGAAGACATGGAAAAAGCAATGGTGAGTAAAGCGATTGAGCACCACAAAGGAAATATCTCAAGGGCTGCTGCTGAGCTGGGGCTAACCAGGGCGGCATTGTACCGGAGGATAGAGAAATTCGGATTATAATTATGTTTTATCAAAGATTTACTTTCCGGCTTATCGCAGGTCTGCTGCTGATTAACCTTTGTGTAATACTATTAGTCTATCTGGTTATTACAACCCGGTTCTGGTTTACTATATCCGGGCTTGCCATGTTTACCGCACTGATGATTTATACACTGTATGGTTATATGAACCAGCTCAATCAGGATATTAAAAGATTCCGCACTGCGGTGAATACCAGGGACCATACGCTGGCATTCAGCAAAAAAGCTGCGAGAAGCAGTTTCCCTGAGCTATATGTTACGTTTGAGGAAATCCTTCGATCCCAGAAGAATATCCAGCTGGAGCAGGATGCATTTTTCCAGCTGACACAGACAATCCTGCAGCAGATTCCTGCAGGCATTATTGTATTAAAGGAAAACCAGCAAGATGACAAACCTGTTGAAATCAGTTTACTGAATACCGCAGCTGCCGATTTACTGCAGACGCCTTCCTATACTTACTGGCACCGGCTGGCGGAAAGAAATCCTGAGTTTGCGGCAGAAGTAGAAGCTGTACGACATGGCGGAAAAAGGTTCGTTGCTTTAACTGTAGCCGACAAAATGGTACAGCTCTCTCTGGAAGTTGTGCCCCTGCAGCTTTATCAGCATAATTACAGTATTATTTATTTCCAAAACATAAAGGATGAGATCGAGAGTAAGGAATCTGAAGCATGGAACCGCCTGGTTGGTGTAATCTCACACGAAATTTTGAATTCGATAACACCTATTTCATCTCTTTCCGACACGGTCAACTCACTGATTGCCGACAAACAGAGTCTGAATGCAGAAGACCTTGAAGATATCAGGCCTGCTATTCAAACGATCAGAAGACGTTCGGAAGGTTTACTTGATTTCGTTAAAGACTACCGGTTAATCGCAGAACTGCCTGCCCCCGACCTGAAACCACTCGCTGTGGGCGAAACACTGCAGCATATTAAAGTCCTGATGCAGCCATTCGCAGCCGGAAAACAAATCAGGTTGCAGATTGAACAAACTTCCGCCAAAATCACATTCTCCGCAGATCTGAAATTGGTGGAGCAGGCCTTAATTAACCTGGTCACCAATAGTATTCATGCGTTGGAAGGAATTAAAGACCCTCATATTCTGATCGATTATAAGCTGGAGGGCAGGAAAGTATATATCACAGTAACTGATAATGGAAAAGGCATCACTGCGGAACATATGGATAAAATATTTGTTCCGTTTTTCAGCACCCGAAACCAGGGTTCAGGGATTGGTTTAACGATCACAAGAAATATCATGAAAATGCACTCCGGAACACTGGAAGTCAGTTCGGTTCCGTTTCAACAAACCAGCTTTACACTGGTATTTAATGCGATTGAATGGAAATCCGTAAATTAGCGGGATGAACACTGTGCCCTTACATATTACCAGAATCGAAAAACGTCCGGGAGATAATATCTTTATTCAGTTTGACTATCCCCAGGCCCGCCGTCTGTTGTATCTGCCAGGGCAGTTTCTAACTGTGATTTTCAGGATCAACGAAAAGGAGATCAGAAGATCATACAGTATCTGCAGCTCACCGGTGCTGGACGAGCCTTTAAGCATAGCTGTTAAACTGGTAGAAAATGGAGAAATATCCAAATTCCTGCATCACCGGACCTCGGTTGGTGACGTCTTGAACGTACTCCCTCCTAACGGTATTTTTACTTATGAGACAGATTCTGAGGCAGAACGGACAGTTTTTCTATTCGCAGCCGGTGTAGGGATCACACCTGTTTTTTCTATTATTAAAACCGCACTCACTGTAGAAAACCGGTCCAGAATTGTGCTGATCTACAGTAGCCGGGATGCTGACTCTACTTTGTTTTATGAAGAACTGAACGAGTGGCAACGCTTATATCCGGAAAGGTTCAGGTTGATTTACCGCTTCAGCAGCACAAAGAATCTTCGTTATGCAAGACTAAACACTTTCGCATTTGAGGAGCTCATCCGCGACAACCTGAAATACGAGCTGACAGATGCTTTGTGTTATACCTGTGGTCCTATTGATTATATGGTGTTATGCCGGATTTCTTTACTGGCGCTTGGCTTCCGTTTGGAGCAGATTAAAAAGGAAACTTATTTTATTCCGGATGATGAAGTGGATGAAGATGACAGCTCTGAAAAGGTTGTCAAAGACAAAAACACTTATACTGTTATACTCGATTTTAACAACCGTACTTACCAGCTCCGGGTTCCATTTGACAAGAGAATCCTGCAGGTCGCACTGGAACACGATATACAGGTTCCATACAGCTGCCGTGCTGGCATATGCAGCTCCTGTGTTGCTACCTGTACCGCAGGCGGGGTAAGGATGGAATACAACGAGATATTAACTGATGATGAAATTGCAAAAGGTCGTGTGTTAATCTGTACCGGACATCCTACTGCCGAGGGGACACATATTGTAATTTAACGCAGAATGATAATAAAAAAAGGCCCTCGTTTGAGGGCCTTTCAATACTTTACAGCTTGTTTTTATATTAACCGATGATTGTACCGTCAGGTACTACTGAATCTTTCTTAATAACTACAATTCCGTCTTTAACTGCATAAAGCTCAAAATCTCCGTCAGGAAGATGATCTCCGCCATTGATTTCCACGTCGCTGCCAATTCTGCAATTCTTATCTATGATCGCGTTTTTGATTTTACAACGGTCACCAATTCCAAGCCAAGCTCTTCCTGCTTCTTTATCTGCTGCTATTTCCAGCAGTGTCTGATAACGGTCGCACCCCATAATATAGGTGTTTTCGATAATTGTGCCGTTACCGATTCTTGAACGGATGCCAATAACCGAATGCTTAATACGATCTGCATTTAATATACAACCTTCGGCAATAACTGCTTTCTCCAGGTTACTGCCTAAAATTTTAGAAGGAGGCAACATACGTGGTCTGGTAAATATACTTTGTGCGCTGTCGAACAAATTGAATTTAGGGATATCGTCTGTCAGTCCGAGATTGGCCTCGAAAAATGAAGAAATATTCCCGATGTCTGTCCAGTAACCTTCATATTGGAAACTCAGTACTTTTTGTTCTTTTAATACTCTTGGGATGATTTCTTTACCGAAATCTTTATCGTCAGGATTCTCTTCGAAAATACGGACCAGCAAATCGCGGTTAAAAATATAAATACCCATTGAGGCCAGATAGTTCCTGCCTTCGGCCTGCATTTCCGGCCCCGTATCTGAAGCCCAGTCTTTTAAAAGATCTGCTGAAGGCTTCTCGATAAAAGAGGTTATAATATTGTCTTCGTTTGCTTTGAGAATCCCAAAGCTTGTTGCATCTTTTGCTGTACTGGGAATTGTAGCCAGCGTAACTTCTGCCCCGCTGTTCTCATGTGCCTGCAGCATATCATTAAAATCCATCTGGTAAAGCTGATCACCGGACAGGATAAGCACATATTCAAACTGGTGCTGTAAAAGATGATGCATCGTTTGTCTTACAGCATCTGCTGTTCCCTGAAACCAGGTTGGATTATCGGGAGTCTGTTCTGCCGCCAGAATATCCACAAAAGCACTGCTGAAATGACTGAAATGGTAAGTGTTCTTAATGTGTTTGTTCAGTGAAGCGGAATTAAACTGCGTTAGCACGAACATACGGTGTATACCGGAGTTCAGGCAATTGGAAATCGGAATATCCACCAGGCGGTATTTTCCTCCTATCGGAACTGCCGGTTTAGATCGGGTTTGTGTTAGCGGCGATAATCTGGAGCCCTGGCCACCGCCAAGGATTACTCCTAAAACTTTTTCAGTCATATGGTATTAAATTACATTTGGTACAGATCTATATAGCGTTGGGCTGCCCGATCCCAGGAATGGTCCAACTGCATGCTATAATGAATTATAGCCTTCATTTGTTTTTTATTCTGATAAAGTTCATAAGCACGGCCTATGGCATGTCCGACATCTGTGATGCTGGTCTGATCATGACAGATTCCGAAACCTCCGTCACCAATATCAGTTACGGTATCTCTCAATCCTCCTATTCTTCTTACTACCGGAATAGTCCCGTAGCGTAATGCATATAACTGGTTCAATCCACAGGGTTCCACTCTGGATGGCATCAGCAGAAAATCCGCTCCTGCATAAATCTGATGCGACAACTGCTCATTATACCCAATAAAAACATTATAAGAACCTGAAAACCAATTCTTAAGTTCTGAGAGTCTTGACTCGACGACCGGATCTCCTGAGCCAAGCACCAGAATATTCACATTTCCGTGGCTATGCGCCAGCGTATTATGGAAAATATCGGGTAATAGGTCTGCTCCCTTTTCTCCGACGAGTCTTCCGATAAACGTAAACAGCGGTTTATCCGGATTCAGGTTGAAAACAGCACATAATGCTTCTTTGTTTGCCTTCTTACCTTTTTCTGCATTTTTTAGCTGAAAATTTTTGGTTAACATCGGATCAGTCCCCGGATCCCAGACTACCGTGTCAATTCCGTTAAGGATGCCCGAAGACTTCCAGCGCTCTGCAGCAAGCAGACTCTGCAGCCCATTAGCCTCATGACTCAGTTCCTCCAGATAACTTTCTGAAACTGTGGTCACCTTCCATGCACATTTGATTGCTGCTGCCAGCGGATTAATGTCTTTATCCCATTCCAGTAAACCAGATTTTCTGAGATCAAATGCCGGAATCTCAAATAACTTATCCCAGCCGAACTGCCCCTGATACTGAGCGTTGTGAATAGTAAGTATGGATGGGATATCTTTCAGCCTGGTGTACGCATGACAATTACCCATCATAAATGGAACAAGTCCGGTATGATGGTCATGACAATGGATTACATCGGGCCGGTGTTCCCATTGACAGATCCAGTCCAGAACAGCAATCTGAAAAGCCAGAAAACGTTCGGTATCGTCGGCATAACCGTAAACCTTTTCCCGGTCGGTTAAACCGGCAATATGAACCAGAAACAAATCAAAACCTGTTTTATTGGTCTTTTCACGAAAGATCCGGACAGGAAAATTATCATTCCCCAACCTTCCCCAGGCATCATAAACAACTTCAAACTCGTTTTGCTGTAAAAAAGGAACTGCATAAGCAGGCATGACTACTTTTGCAAAATGCCCAAGCTTGTTCTGGTACTTGGGTAAAGCACCGACTACATCTCCCAGACCCCCGACTTTTGCTACAGGATAGCACTCTGCACTTAAATGAATAATTTCCATTTGTTCGTTAAATATTTAATAGAAAGGGTCAATAAAATTTGTATTAAAATACCATTTAAATAATTATCCTTTCAAATTGTTTTTGTAATTATTTCGGTAGAACGAAGTTTTATTTGTTTGTGACATGCTCCCGACTCAAAGATCGGTTAACTAACTGTCAGCTAATGGAATTACATTAACAGGTATTGATTCACCTTTTTAACTAAAAATATGACAAGCCTGATAAAAAATATAATGTTTATGGCGGTAGGCCTGATTCTACCTATCATTTCCTGCTCAAAAAAAACAGAATCAGCAGAAATAAACAGGGAAATACCTGGAAAAGGAAACCCGGAACCTGACGATCAGATCAGAAGTTTAATACCTCTGCTCATTACCGAAAAAAATTACACGATGAAACTGTACTATACAACCGCCCGTCAGCTCAGAGCTGTAAGTTATGCCGGCGATAGCACCGCAATCAGTTATAATTCAAAACTGCTGGCAAAGGAAATTTCCCACTTCCGGAATGGGGTACTTACGGAACAGGCATTATTTGTACTGAATGCAACCGGCACTCCTCAAACTATGGAACATTATACCGTTCAGAAAAATGCAAGAATATTTAAAGCTAATTCCCGCCTGGACTATGATTCACAGCAACGTTTAACTGAGGCAACGCAACTGGATGCAGCAAAAAAAGTCTTGTCCAGGATGACTTTTAGATATGCGGAGAACGGCAGTTTTCAAATTAGCAAATATCCCGAAAATACTGTGCTGTATTTTAATGACCAGGAAGGAAATCCGCTATTTAAAGAAGTAAAAAATGCCTGGATATTCGGGCTGGAAGGCCTGCATCCATTTTTCTTTAGTAATTCGGCTAACTGGGGAGGTAAAGAAAACAAAGATCCTTACGATATAACCTATTCTTACAACCGGTCTTTATTTCCACAAACTATTCAATGGAAGTCCGGTACACAGACCACCAATATGAAAGTAACGTTTACAGAAATCTACCCTGAATAAGGGAGGTTAGTTACAGCAGTGATTGCAAAAGTTTACAGGAAGCAGACGACAGGTGAATAATAAGAATTATTTAATTTATTGTAAATTACCTCATGCAATTAGTAAGATAATAATGAATGGAAATACTTCAGGAGAAGGAACTTGTGCAATTAATCCGGGAAAGCAATGTACCCGCATATGAGAAAATATATCAGTTATATAGTATTAGAATCTTAAAAAAATTGATCCGTCTTTTAAAGGACGAAGAAATGGCAAAGGAAGTTTTACAGGACATATTTCTTAAAATATGGGAGAAAAGAGAGCAGATAGATCCCGAAAAAAGCTTTAAAGCTTACTTATTCAGAATAACTGAAAACCAGATTACTGATGTTTTCAGAAGATCTGCATCCGACCTCAAATTAAGAACCCATCTGATCAGCGCGTCTACTGAATTATATAACCATATAGAAGATTTTATCAATTTTAAGGAGGTCAGCAGCAATTTGAAACTGGCTATCGATGCATTGCCCCCACAGCGAAAAAAAATATTTACCCTTTGTAAAATGGAAGGAAAAAGTTATGAAGAGGTTGCTGAATTACTGGGAATCTCAACAGGTACAGTAAACGATCATATGGTAAAAGCAGGGCGCGCAGTAAAAAAACATCTGATGACAAGCGACATTTTTATGATTATACTGATAAGCAGCTACATCAGTCAATAATTTCTCCAATACAAAAAAAAGAAAATTGCAGCATATGTATTATGCATTTCGTCCGTATAAGGATAAAAGAGTCAATTGGAAAACCAGAGAATTAAAGACATATTCAACAGATATCTACAGAATCAATGTTCTGTAGAAGAAGCAGAGGAACTTCTGAATAATTTTCATAGCGATAATCAAGACCATTTGCGTCAGCTTATCACTGTGGAACTCAACCGCACGGAAACTTCCGGCGATGACAAGAAATTAGAATCAGCTTCTGTAGAAGTCCTCGCCAACATCAAAAAACAAATTTACAGACAGCATCAAACTGTACCAATATCCTGGTGGCGCAATAACAAGTGGTTAAGAGCGGGTACTGCGGCGGCGTTATTTCTAGCATTAGGGACCTGGATCTACCTGTCTTTACCTTCTGCACAATCGGATCGGAATTCATTCCGCCACCAAACCACGGTTGATCTAAAACCTGGCCAGAACAAGGCTATTTTAACTCTTTCTGATGGCCGCCGTCTGTCACTTGATGATCAGAAAAATGATCGACTGGACCAATTGAAGGATGATGCCGAGATCAGTAAAAATATCAGTGGACAACTTATTTACAAGCACTCTCCGGCATCCGAACACGGATTTACCGCATTCCACACGCTAGAGACCCCCAAGGGGGGACAATACCAGATTCAGCTTGCAGATGGTACACTTGTATGGTTAAACTCCGACAGTAAACTGAGCTATCCAGCAACTTTTAAATCTTCTGAAACACGTACAGTTGAACTGACAGGAGAAGCCTATTTCGAAGTCGCCCATAACCCGGTTCAGCCTTTTATAGTTAAAACCCCGGGACAAACAGTAGAAGTACTGGGAACGCATTTTAATATGATGGCGTATGAGAATGATGACTATCAGGAAACAACGTTGCTTGAAGGCGCAGTAAAAGTGGGCTTTTCAACAAAATCAAAAATTATTCATCCCGGACAACAGGCGCAGACCAGGAGAAATTCCTCTGAAATTAACATTAAATCACATGTAGATACGGGAAGAATCATCTCCTGGAAAGAAGGTGTTTTCACTTTTGACAACTCCGATATCGAAGATGTAATGAAGCAATTATCCAGATGGTATGATGCCGTTGTGGTTTATCAGGGTGAAAAACCAGCTGTGACTTTTACGGGTGTGATACCTAGAAATAACAATCTGTCAAAAGTTTTAGAGGTACTGGAATTAGCCGGAGGCGTGAAATTTAAAATCGAAGGAAACCAAATAATAGTTAAAAGATAAATGATAAAAAACAAACCTAAACCATGAATCGCGCAACTGGAACAGCCATCCAGTTGAGACCATCTGTATTTCCATCTGGAAAAATAATTTAATAATCAACCAAATATAACCAGTAGCTTATGAACAAACTTACGGATTTCAAATCCTGGAGGCACCCCGGTGCATTAGTAAAAAAGGTCTTCTTGAAGGCCAGATACACAGGCATTTTCATTTTTGCATTTTCTTTTCAGACAGGTGCAACGACCTTTGCACAAAAAGTAACCATCTCCGGTAACCATTATGAATTTAAAGACATCTTAAAAGAACTTCGTAAACAGACCGGATTCTATTTTATCTATTCCAATGAGATAATCCGTAATGCGAAGCCGATATACGTAAATCTCAGGAATGAGGATCTGGACAAGGCCTTAATCCAGATTTTCGACCAACAACAACTTAGTTATTCCATAAAGGGCAAAACTTTGATTGTAACAAGAAAAATTGAACGTGCAATATCTCCGGCTCTATTTGCCATTGATTTGAAGGGGAAAGTAACGGACAAAAACGGAGGCCCGCTTCCAGGCGCAACTGTCCGTGTGAAAGGTAACAACCAGGCTGCTATTACCAATAGTGAGGGGGAATTCCAGCTAAAGAATATAAGCGAGGATGCTGTATTAGTCGTTTCCTACACAGGCTTCGTCACTCAGGAAATATCAGTCCGGGGACAGAAAGAGATTCAGGTCGGTCTGGAGGAAGACATGGCAAGACTAGACGAAGTCGTCGTCGTAGGATATGGTTCCCTGGACCGCAAAGAACTAACCAGTGCAGTCTCCACACTCAGACAAAAGGATCTGATTGCCGGCGCAGTATCTCCATTGATCGCGATACAGGGAAAAGTGCCTGGGTTAAATATCGAATCTACCAATGGCACAGATCCGAATGCGGGTTTGTCACTCCAGTTAAGAGGGGTGAATTCAGTGAATGCTTCTCAAGGGCCACTGGTGGTAATTGATGGTGTTCCTGGGGGAGACATCAACTCGGTAGTGAAAGAAGACATCGAATCTATCAATATTCTGAGAGATGCCTCTGCAGCAGCCATCTATGGGACAAGGGCCTCAGGGGGAGTAATATTAATTACCACTAAAAAACCTCAGGCAGGTGAAACGAATGTAACTTTTACAAGTGAGTTATTTACAGAAACTATCAGAAGACGTCCTGAAATGTTATCCGGAGACGAGTTTGTAGCCAATGGTTTAGGGGATGATCTGGGACATCGCACAGATTGGTATAAAGAGGTAACCAATAAGAATCCAATCAGCCAGCGCTATGTACTCAGTTTGAGTGGTGGAACAGAAAATGCCAATTTATATGCGACGGTATTTAAACGGAATGCAAAAGGTATTGCAATCGGTTCTAAACGGGACGAAATTGGTGGAAGGATTAACAGCAACTTCAGATTTTTAAATGGAATTGCAGAACTGGCAACAAACATCAGCTATACTCAGGTAGATGCTGACTTCACTAACAACGATATCTTTAATATGGCTTTGGTTTTAAATCCTACCGAAACGCCTTATAATTCTAATGATATTACCGGATACAACGTACTGGTTGGTGGTTATGATTATTGGAATCCAGTTGCTGAAGTGGCCCTTCGCTCTGATCATAAACAATATAAATATCTTTTAGCCAATTCAACTTTAAAGGTCAATCTAACCAAAGATCTATTTGCCACTGCGACAGTAGGTATTAAAAGTAATAATCAACATGATACTTTTTATCGATCAGCACAACACCGTGAATCCAGATTAAACGGAATTGATGGTTATGGGAAACAGGAATTTCAACGATGGGATGACAGGATCTTTGAATCCACTGTGAATTACAACAAAAAGTTCGACAATCATAATATCAATGCAGTTGCAGGTTATAGTTATCAGGATTTCAATGGGCAGGGCTTTAATGCAAACAATTCAAACTTTCCTGTTGACGGTATCCGGGAAAATGATTTAGGAACCGGCACTTTTCTGGTCGACGGCCGCGCAGGAATGGGATCTTATAAAAATCCATGGATAAAACTCGCTGCATTCTTCGGCCGTGTCAATTACTCTTTCAAAGACCGCTATATCGTTACAGCCACAATGAGACGCGAGGGGTCCTCTAAATTTGCACCAGGAAACAAATGGGGCACTTTTCCTGGATTGTCTTTAGGCTGGCGTCTGTCTGAAGAGCCTTTTATCAAGAACCTGAATGTGTTTGATGATCTCAAAATTCGTGCGGGATATGGTGAAACCGGAAATGAAGGATTCAATGCTAATGTTGCTACCAGAATGTACAGTCCGGATACCTGGTACCTGGCCAACGGAACCTGGATACGGACTTACGGCGTTATGCATAATCAGAATAAAAATATTCGCTGGGAAGTAAAAAAGGAATATAATATAGGTATGGATTTCTCTTTGCTTGACAGAAAACTTACCGGCCGTTTTGATTATTATAAACGTGTCATAGACGATTTAATTTATGATATCAGTGTTTCCCAACCTCCCGCTATTCATGACAAAACCACCATTAATATTGGCAGCATGCAGAATGAGGGTTTTGAATTTGAGTTAAACTATAACGCAGTTAAAACTACCGACTGGAACTATACAACTACACTGGTCGCCTCTCACAACAAAAGCCGTTTAAATTCCCTGTGGGGAAATCAGACTTTCTCAGACAGAAAGGGATTCCCCGCCCCCGGATCTCCTGGTAATGCTGTTCGTCTGTACCCTGGCCAGGATCTCGGTCAGTTTTTCCTCTGGCAGTTTGCAGGATTCACACCGGAAGGGCAATGGATGCTAAATGACCGCAATAATGAGGCCTTTGACGTAACCAAGCGGAACAAAACTATAGCTGATAAACGGTTCATTGGTAATGGTATACCGAAACTGCAGTTGTCATGGAACCACAGTATCTCTTATAAGAATTGGGATGCCGGAGTTTACATGAGAAGCTGGTTAAATTATGATGTATTCAATATGATTAATATGTATTACAGCTTACCTAATGTAAAGGGACAAAATGTATTGAGAGAAGCTTATGCCGCACATAAAGATATCAAAGGCGAAAAAGAATTGAGCGACTATTGGCTGGAAAAAGGTGATTTTCTAAAAATTGACGCAATCAGCTTCGGATACACCTTTAGTAAATCTGTGATCAAACCTTTAAAAAACCTGAGATTATATGCGACGGGGCGCGATCTGTTTGTATTTACGAATTACAGTGGCTTAGATCCGCAGGTTAATATAAACGGCCTGGACCCTGGATTTGAGGAGCGCAATGCTTACCCCAAAACCAGAACATTCATGTTTGGTTTACAAGCCAATTTTTAGTCCTTAAAACCTTAACATCAGAAATTATGAAAAAAACTTATATATGGGTATTAGCGCTTACGGGCATTTTAGCAGGAAGCTGTACAAAGCTGGAACCTGAATTTTATAGCCAGGTAACACCGGAAAACTTCTTTCAGAGTGAAAAAGATATCCTGGCCGCTTTAAACAGACCGTTCACACATGCCAACTGGTATTTAGGAGAGGATCGATGGAATTTACAGGAATACACGGCAGATAATTTTGCGATTACAACAAAAGGACGTCACTGGTATAACGGCGGTGAAAATGAAAGATTTCATTATCACAGATGGACACCTGACGAAAACTGGATTTGGGGAACCTGGCGAGGTACGCTAATGGGTGTTGCGCTTGCTTTAGACACCAGAAGTGACCTGGAAAAATTGGATTATTCCCGCTTTGCTCTTACTACGGCGGACAAGGATGCCCATATTAATCAGCTCAATACACTAATTGCCTATTTTTATCTGCGCGGCCTGGACTATTTTGGCGGAATGCCCATTTTTAATTCTTTAGATCAGGAATCACTACCCAGAAATACAGACGAGGAAGTATTCAAACACATTGAAGGGATCCTTAAAGAAGCAATGACCAAACTAAAGAAAAAGAATGGTGGAGAATCGGAAGAAGGGGTACTAAAACAGGCAGCAGCGGTATCTATGTTAGCACAGTTATATTTTAATGCCGAAGCGTATATCGGTAAACCGATGTATCAGGAGTGCCTGCAGGTTTCTCAGGCTATAATCAATAATGAATACGGCTTCTACGCATTGGATAGCAGCTGGAGTGGCCCTCATAGTTTCACCAATGACAGGTCTCCTGAAGTTATATGGTCGAGTCCTTCACAGTTTAACCGTCTGCAATACAATTGGTTTTATAGCAGATTTTACCATTATAACTCAAGACAGTACTTTAATACAGATATGGGCGCTGATAACGGTACCCACCTTACCCCTTCCAGAAAGCCTGATGGAAGCCTGTACAAAAATGTTTTTAGTCTAGGATCTCCTTTTGAAACTTTTGATGATGGCGATTTGAGAAAAAAACCTTACCGCTTTCTGGGAAATGGTCGCTATGAAGGTATGTTTATAACAGGAGCCCATCTCACTCCTACCGGAGAAGTAATCAAAGGGGGTGAGGAATATAAAGACCAGCCTCTTGTATTTCGGGATCAGGTTGCCCGGTTCTCTGAAGTGGGTCCGGGAAAAAAATATGCTGCTGTAAGTGATCTGCCCTCACGTATGGCAGATGGCGAGGAAAATACGGGTATAAGGCCGGTTAAAGTGCCAATACCCCCACTCTCTGAAAACACGTTGCGCTGGGGAGCAGATAATCCTATAATACGTTTAACAGAAATTTATTATATGCTGGCAGAATGCAAATGGCGGACAGGCGACAGGAATGGTGCTGCAGAACTTATTAATACGGTCAGAAAAAGGAACTTCGTAAATCAGGCAGACCCCAATCCTGCCACGGCTACAAATTTGGATGCACAACGCTTTTTAGATGAATGGAGCATTGAATTTTTGGCAGAAGGCAGAAGAAGAACCGATCTGATCCGCTGGAAAATGTTTACTACAGCACCATGGTGGGATCATCAGCCTTCGGGATCAGCTCATTTGAATCGATTCCCTGTCCCTACGGAAGCCATTTCAGGGAATAATAACCTAGCACAAAACCCCGGATATTAAACAAGTAAACACAATCTATTAATTCATAAAAGGCGTGCTTTTAAAAGCACGCCTTTTATGATTCTGCAAACTATACAGAATCAGCCCGCGCTGATTTAGAAGTTAAAACCTACTGAAATATAAGGCATTGTACTTTCTTTAGAGAAGCCTACTGCCGCCTGAATAAGGATCATTTCTGCGGGTACGACATAAAGTCCGCCCCCATAACCATAGTGCCACTGATCAGAGGACTCGCCGCCATACCAGACTCTGCCTATGTCGTTAAAGGCAAGCAGCCCAACAGAACCTGGAACAATATATGAGGTAAAATTGAACAGTTTAACTCTCAAATCCAGATTTTCATATACCATAGTTTTACCGCTGAATCTTCCGGTATGAAACCCACGCAGGTTATGCACGCCACCCAGCTGCATTAACTGAAAGTACTGCGGATCTCCAAAGGTAGTTCCTCCGCCCAGACGATTTGCAATAACCACACCTCCCTTTCCCGGATTCGCATAATACCTGAATTCTGTCTGTATTTTACCCATGCGGTCATTGCTGTTATTGAGCTCCTGCATGCCGGATATACGGGTATTCCAATACATCCCTTTGGTCGGTATCGCGACCTGATCCCTGGAGTCATACCTGACTTCTGCAAGTAAACCCGCAAAGGCTCTGTCAGAAAAGACATTCATTTCAGGATACTGCTGATTGAACTCGCTCAGGAATCTGTTATCATTAGCACTTTCACTGCTGGTATAGTAAGAAAAAGCGGGTCCGCCACCGATGGTCCATTTGCTGATCTGCTGATAAAACTGAAAGTCTGACTGAAAATAATCATAGCGGTTCCGATAATAGGACATTCCTTTGGGCTCATCCTTGATGAATGCAGTTTCATTACCCAACCCAAAGAAATTACTCAGGTTATTTGGGCCCAGCAGATTTGCATTAATTTTAAAACTGGTATTACCTATAACTTTCTTAAAGTCTCCGGCATAACTCAGGATAAATGATTTTCGTCCGGTTGAATAGTCGATCCAGAACTCCTGCTTCTGCGCATATGGGGTTCTTCTGAAACCCTGTTTTTCCAGCAATAACCCAACACCAGGCTGTATTCCCTGATCTATATTATAATTTAGATGTACCAGCGGACCAAAACGGTCAAATTCATAACTATTTCTGTTATAGTAATTAACGGCTGTATCCTTAGCTAATCTTAACTTAGCCAGGCTCGATGATGGTATATTATTAGTCTCATCGGATCGGTCATAAATATATGTTTTGCCCCTGTTTTTAGCCTTTGCGTCTATTTCAAAGCTATCCTGATCATTACCACCGATCATGCGCACGACAATGGGCGAAGACTCAGTACCTGTTAACCTGAATTCATCTTCACCACCCATACCATATACCCTGATCTCCTTAGTAATACCAGGTTCAAATGTACGCTGGTAAAGTTTTCTTCCGGCATCGCCATTTTTCTTGATATTATGCATAGTGAGTTTAATCTCACCGCCTGCTTTTTTCTCCAGCTCCACCAGTTCTCTTTTGTCTGTAGCAGGAACATCAACGGTACGGGAGAGATAACGATAATAATCAAGCGCACTCTTATCTAGATTCTTAGTTCTCGCTATTGCAATACGTAATGTTTCTTCTCCATTAATACTGTATATGTTTTCTGGCATCCTGCGGAAAGCTTTTTCAAGTAATTCAGGAGTAATTACATCCTGAACTTCCTTAATTGCTTTTCTCCAGTCTTCCTCATCCAGTCCGTTAAGAAAGTACCGGTCAAAATGCCGCTGGTAAATGTTCCACTGGTCTACAGCCCTGATCTCTGGCTCGTAAGGCTGAATATTTGCTTTCAGCCATTGATGTGACAAGATCCATGGCAGAAGGCCCGAAGTTTTATAGAATACTTTATCCCGGTCCCTTGGTACAGGAATATAGGTTTTTATATCTTTTTTCTCATCATCTTCCCTTATCCATCGCCAGTTGTCATCGTGTTTATCGTAGTCACCAAGAATGAAGTCCAGTAAACGCGATCTTAACACAAGCTTCTGATCCAGATAGGTGTCATTGTCTTCCTGTAATTTCCGGTATACTTTTAAGGTATTATCACTTTTTCTAAGCCCCTCCGGAGAACGTTCTTCCAAAAGGTAAACTGCGTTGGAAAATTCCTTCTGATAAGTTCCCAAACCCGGATCGTCTCCTACGTAAACAAGTTCAGGATTTGCGTGAGGAATATTCAGCGCTTCTGCCAGCGGTGGAACCACTAAAGCCGAAAATGGATGGGTTGTGGCAATCTGATCCTGTACAATGTCCTTAACAATCGTCGCTTTCAGGTTATCGGGTAATTTTCTCTCCGGATATTTCTGTACGGTACGTAATGCCCACTCTTTTCCTGACGCATCCTGCAGGCGCAATGACCTGGTTTCCATTCCACCGCCAAGCTGAAGAATTTTCATTCCACCCCGCTCAGTCTGCATATCCATCACGCGTACCTTGACTGGCTCTGCCCACAACTTCCTGTAACCTTCACCGAAAAAGAAACGATGAGCATTGGAAACCGTATCATAACCAGGGGCAATGGGCATTGTAACCGAATCTCTTGCTGCTTTAGTTTGCGCCAGCACATTTACGGAAAGACTAAGTATAACGCCGGTAAGGACAGCGGATATGCTGGTTTTAAGTATCATGAGAGATATGGTAATATTTTATAAAGGATTTTGACTAATGCTAACTCTAAGTGCTTTTAGCCCTTCAACTCCTTGTAATTCTTCAACTTCTAAATATTCTATTTCACTGGAAAGCAGCTCTTCTGTCTGTAATCTACGGATATGCTTCAAATATTCATGGGCTTCAGACTGATTAAAATATACGATGGCTATTTTACCGGGCTGGGTTAATCTTTCTGTTGTGCCTTTGATATTAGCTTTATCTATCCTTTTTTTAACCATCTGATAGCGGATATTATAGCTCCCTTCTACATCGAAACGCTGTTCATCCAACCTGAAACTTATATCCAGCTGTTTTCCATAAACAAATATTAATTGCGTAGTTTCCAGCGGAAGGGGCAGATGACTGTATAGATTAGCGGTAATATGTGCTATCTCAGCGATTACCCGTAGTTGCTGATACCGGAAAACCGAAACCATAAAGTCAGGGAAAGGTGTACCAGGAGCAATAGACTGGCCAAGATAGATATCAAATTCAACTCCATCAGTTCTGAATTTTTCGAAATAGCAAGGGTATAAATCCTGTATTGTCTGGTTAAACTCATCCAGTTGTCTGGAGACTGCATGATTAATCATCTGCATACTCAGTTCATATCGATCGCGGTTTACAAAGACCTTCCCACCGCTCTTACTATCTGCCAGATATCCATTAATAACAGCTTTAGTTTCCGGGTGCTGCTCTTTCAGTACTTCCAGATGAACCGGAAGTTGCCTGCGCAGATAGTCATCGGTTTTCATGATCTCCATATCTGACAATTCACTAAAATGCTGCTCATCCCAGACACTTAGTTTTTTACCAAGCACTTCGGTCAATGATCCGCAGAGCACGGGCTGAAGCTGCGCTAAGGTTGATTCCAGTAAACGGAAATGATCAAAGAGATCTTTTCTGATCATCAGATTACGCTGGATACTTGAATTCCTGATATCGACAGCTCCATAAAAAGGATGTACATCTTTGAAATTAACCGGTTCTATCTGCAGCTTTTTTTCTAAACTACCCGATTTAAGATAATTATAAGCTGCCTCAATAAACCTCCACTGAACCGAAGGCTGAATGGCCGTAAACTGATCGGTAATAATTGCAGAAATCTCATTATTGAAGTCTATGATAATATTCTGATAGAGTTGGGACAATAAGGGAAAAGCAGACTCTATTGCAGAAATCGTTTGTGGATTAAATGCCCCAAATGATCTGCTGTACATTTCCAGACAACCTACTATTTTCCCATTATAATACAATGGATACAATGCAAAAGACTTAATACCATTTTCGAGCAATAGCCTCATCATCGGTATTTCGGCGCAGATCTCTTCATTGATCTCAGGAAAAACAACCCGTTTAGGCTGCTGCAGAAATTTTTCGGTCAAGTGATCATATTCAGAAGCGAGCATCCCCGATTCCTTAGCAAGTTTGATTAGAATACTATGAAATCCGTCATGATCAAATAAAAGAGATTTCTGATTTAGTTTAAGGTAAGGAAGTAAACTAAACTCAAGTTGATTATTACCAACCAATGCCTGTAAGGCCATGTGAATAGCCGGTAAATCCCATCCTGATTTACATTGATTATGAGAGATAATTGTGTTCTTGACTGATTCCAGTGCATATTCTGCAGTCGCATCGGTTAAAGTTACAATTGACATCCCCTCAATTGTAAACATTTCGGGTGGTAATATATCCTGCAGAATCTTCAGATAGTCTTCTTCACCATCCAGAAACTTCTTTACAACATCAAGTGAGAGTTCCGGCAATGCTTGTTTTGCACGGATCTTTAAAAATCTGCTATCTACGTCCAGCCGGTAATATTTCAGCAAATTAGTTTCCAGATCAAGAACAGACTGAACTATATGTTGCCGCAGATTCAATGAAAACTGATAAAATTCCTGCAGAATCAAATTATAGAAATTGCCAAGCATACTTCGTTCCATCTCGGCGGTAGAAGGCAAACTTAGATTTCCATTAATGTGGTGTTTCTGCTTATCCAGCAGAACACTATAGAAAGCATCACTCCCGTAATAAAAACAAGGACAAACGGGCTTACTGATTGCCCATAGCTGCTGCCCTTCCCGCTGAAGCAGAGGAGACACCAAAGTATGGATCAAATCAAAAAGTTTAGCATAACGCGCTGTATTTTCTTCTTCAATATTATCTTCGAGTTCCGGAAAGGCAGCAAATTCCTGCAGAACATAAGTGTATATATTTTTCCTGGCCGATGTATCCTCATTGGACTTTACAGTCAGAAAATCAACGAATGGTTTCATCGAAAATTTGATCTCCGCCCCCAATTCACTTTTTTTACTACCGCAGATATATTTACTAAGATCTAATTTTATGGATTGCATCTTATCGTGATTTAGATTCTCTACCATCAGGATTTACGTTTAAATTTCAGGATATTTCCGGAACTGAGTTCATCTCCCTCATTTGATATATACAGGTTTCTTTCATTATCAAATGCGATCCCCTCTGGCTGGTTAAAAGTAGATGAATTTAGTCTGTGTGTACTTTTAATTTTCCAGTCCGGACCTGCGATAACCAGTAATTTGTTTACCGAAGAAAGAATATACCAGTCTCCGGTATGCTCATCTCTGGTCAAAGCTGATGTTTTCAGGCCGGTTTTTAGAATTTGTCCTGAGCTGATTAGCGCTGACAAATCCATATTGATTTCTCCAGAAGGAATCAACTCCTGTTTAGCCTGGTCAAAAGTAAAGATGGAACCTGATAACTCTCCATGTTTTTTATCTTCTTTACAATTTTTGCAGATCAGATATACCTGACTGGTCTGTTGCGAAGCATAAATACTTTCATATTCTCCTTTGGGCAGTATTTTTTTAAATATTTTAGGATTCTGTACCTTTTGTGACGTTGCTTGTAAAAAAGGGAACACTGTAATCTCTCCGTTACTGTTTAAAACCAGTACTGTTTCCTTAAGAATAGCGAGATCTTCGTAATCTCCTTTTTTACCAAATGTGGTGTGTAATTGCTTCTTTTTTCCCCAGGCCTGACGGAATAAACGACCATCTTCATCCTGTATCGAATAAACGGTATCACTTTTACCTTTGTAAAATGCTATTCCTGAAATTTCCAGTAAATTATCTGGCATTATAAATTTCTCGGGTTTCTTAAAATCATACCCGGCAGGACTGGTAAAGTCGGGGCGGGAAGATTTACATGCGAAGAATATAAGCAGTAAAAAGACCGGAAGTAAATAAATCTTGTTTGATAAATATCTCATTTTCTTAGTTTAGTATTAGATACTGCCAGTCTGTAAAAACTGATAAATTTCTTTCTGTGAATCATGTTGCTCGTTTCCTTCCACCCGGATTTGCTCCATTCTGGTATTAAGGCGGACTGCCTGAACATCGTCTCTCAACTGCAAATTCAATAAAGTGATCAGCTCCGCTTTTAACCCCTGGTCTTCAACAGGAAAACAGACTTCTATTCTGCTGTATATATTTCTGTTCATCCAATCTGATGACCCCATAAATAATTCCTGTCTGCCTGCGTCATGAAAAAGAAATAACCGGCCATGTTCCAGATACCTTCCAACAATTCTTGTTACTGTGATGTTTTCACTTTGTCCTTGTACTCCGGGAATCAAACAACAAATACTGCGTATTATAAGCTGAATTTTGACACCTGCCTGTGACGCTTCATATAATTTAGAAATCAGAACGCGCTCTTCCAGGTTGTTCATTTTAATAATAACGGAGGCTTCCCGCCCCGCTTCGGCATGTGCTATTTCCCTGTCTATTAACGCAATAAAACCAGGTAAAAGATTAAAACCTGCGACGAGTAACTTACTGAAAGTGATCTGATCTTCCAGGGCTGGCCTTTTTTTCTTCTTTCTCAGAAATCCAAAAAGCTGCTGCAACTCCATCAACATCGGTTGTCTGGCTGTCATGAGCACATGATCTGTATAAAATTTAGCTGTAGATTCATTGAGGTTACCAGTAGCCAGCAATCCAAGATATTGCTGTTCTCCATTTATACGCCTTCTCACTAAGGCAACTTTAGCATGAACCTTCAGGGCGGCATTACTATACAAAATACGCACGCCGGCAGCTTTCATTTCTGTAGCCCATTTCAAATTGTTCGCCTCATCAAACCTAGCTTTTAACTCGACCATCACTGTGACTTTTTTTCCATTCTGAGCTGCTGTAATCAACGCTGTCACAATTCTGGATTGCGCAGCAACCCTGTAGAGGGTTACATAAATTTCTTCTGTAGAGGAATCGTGTGCAGCTTCATTGAAAAAGCGCAATATAGGGTCATATTGCTGATAGGGAACGTTAACCAACTGGTCTTTCCTATTAATCAATTCAAAAAGCGTATCGGACGGTTTCAGAAAAACTGCCTGAACAGGGCTCAATTTCGGATAAGAAATGGTCTCCTGCTGTACCGGGATAGAATCCAGATCCCTGAGATGATGATAGTAACCGCCCTGAATGATTGCCGCCCTGCTCAATTTCAACATGGATGCCATGGCATAAATATACCTCAGAGGTATTTCAGGTTGAATCAGAAAACGTGTTGCGGGTCCTAAATCCCGCTGTTTGAGCAGGTGTTCGAACTTAAGGATATCTTCTTGATCTGTGTCTTCCTCCAGATGTAACTCTGCGTCCCGGGTAATTTTCACCTGATAAATACCGGTAATCTTCTGATCAGGAAACAGATAAGCGCTATGGTTACAGATAATGTCTTCTAAAAAAACAATAAATTGTTGTGTTGGTGTATGGAATGAATAAAATCTGGGCAATTGGGCCGATGGAATGGCTATAAATTCTATTTGCTCCTTTCCGGCTTCGTTTTCCAATACGACTGCCTGATATAATTTGTTGTTTTCGGCAAAAAAAGACTGGCTGTCTACCTGGTATAAGCGAAGATAACCAAGGATGCTATTAAAAAACACATCTGATACAACCTGTTTAATCTCTTCAGGAATTTCCTGTTTATAAATTAATGTGGTATGTCTTGCTGCCAGAGCGGGAATGATCTGATTTTGAAGCAAACGACCAAATCTTTCTTGTTGTGCATTAATGAGATACTGGGCATTTGCATAAGTATTATGCATACCCTGCCGGTCATCGTTCAGATCGAAAGACATTAAAACCGGCATCCGGACACGGTAAAATTCATCTAAGTTAGAAGAGTAGATTGACAAAAATCTGATGCGCTCCATTAAAGGGGTTTCTGGATTCTCCGCCTCCATTAATACCCGCTCATTAAAAGTAAGCCAGCTCAGATCCCGGTTGAAAAAGGTATAGCTATTCATCCTAAAGAGTTACAATAGCAATGGCAATCATAAATGCCAGTACCGAAGCAATTATTCCAAACATAAAGACACTATAGGCTATGCGAAGTAGTTGATATTTCCGGCCCAATACAACCCCTTGAGAATATAAATCGCGGATTAAACTCCCGTATAAGAAATCACGATCTTCCATCATCTGCTCCATACCTACCTCATAATCAGGCAATGGCATCCTATAAAAATTCCCAAAGAAAAGAAGATTTGCTTTTTTATCCCTGATATCCTGAATACTGAACGTCCCGTGCGGTAATGACGGCCTGGTTGCAAGAATGGAGAAAACCATCGTGACCACACAAATAATCAGCAGTATAAGTGTAGGAATAATCAAATGAGGGTTATCTTCGAGTTTACGCAATAGCAAACTGAGTATAACCGATAAAATAATAGAATTGGTAGAGATCATAATATGTGCCTTGTTATCTGCCATATCACTCAGTCGCTGCTGGTTACCTGCAGTAATCCTGAACATGGTCTCTATACCTTTATCTGGCCTGCTCCCTTGGTTTTTCTTTTTCTCTTTGTGTTTTTCCGGCTCATCTGTAATCTTTTCCGCCACAGGTAAAACTTCCTGTTTTGCAACGGCCAGTCTTGCCTTCAGTCCGTCAAGATTATTTTGTTTCCCCGGGCCCCGCTGCTCTTTTGCATAGGAAGTATGATATTGATGACTTTCCAGTAATGCAATCGTTTTAACCTTCCAGTCGTCCTTTGAAATCTCCTTACCTAAAAAGGCTTCGGACTCTTTCCGCATCAGCTTATTTCGTTCTCTGAAGTTCTGGTCTCCCAGATGAAACAAATCTGCATCGCAAACAATCTGTTCGTTTAGGTTAGCTGGTTTTTGAGGCATCATTGTAGCCATGATGCAGCCTGATACAGCTTGCAGAATATCTTCAGGGACATCCTTTCCTGCTAGAAATTCCCTGGCACGCTCAGCTCCCAACGCTTCATGGCCGGCCACAGCGGTTAGATACCCTGTGTCATGAAACCATGCTGCAGCGTTAACAATAAAGAAGTCCTGATCTGATAACCGGTAGTAACCGGCTATACGGGTCGCGGCGTCTACTACCTGCTCTGTATGTTCCAGGTTATGATAGATTAATCGTTTGTCGGTACTGCTCAGAAATAAGCCTGAAACATGTGCCCTCACCTGTTCAAGTAGATCAAGATAATTCATAGTTAAAGATCAAAGTTTAAATCGTCAAATCCCAAATTTTATACCGGGAATAGATATTGCTAAAAAAACATAAGCTAAATTACTTATTTGAAGACCTTTTCCGTACAGTAATATTCCCATACTGCGTAAGATAATTCACAAAAAATAGAATTTATCAGTATCTGATTAAAGGAAACATTTATCGGCGTTAATAATAACCAAGATATTATATCACAATTTCGTTACATTAAGGCCATGTTTGTCTGAATATTATGAGTAATTTGCATTAGCCGAACGAAAATAATAAAGCTTAAATGACAGAATATCAATCAATACTGACAGTAATTGTGTTTTTCGAAATCCAGTTACCGTTCTTTGATTTCCTCGTTATATTTAAATATAGTTGAGCATCTGGAAATAAAATATTATCTGCGGCACAGATCATGCAAGGTTATTACTTTTAGAATCATGGAAAACATACACAAAAATGATCATTTTGCTGCACCGGAACACAAGGGCATCTATAACCTTTTTGAAGAAATTTCCATTAATTTTCCTCAACATACCGCAATCGTGTCGGATAGTGGAAAAATAACTTATTCTGATCTCTCTGAACAAGCATCCCTTTTAGCTTCAATTATACTTGAACAGGCGCCAGAAGAGGAACTTATCGCTTTGAGCACAACACGTTCCCCAGAAATGATTATTGCTGTACTTGCTATAATCAAAGCTGGAAAAGCCTACCTGCCACTGGATCCATCCTATCCGGAGCAACGGTTAAATGAAATGACAGAAAACTCCAGGGTGAAGTTCTGTATCTGCCCTGAAAATGAAATATCTTTATACAGCGCATTGAATCTGAATTGTCTTGAACTGGACAAAGTTCCTGAAACAGCGTTAACTACTGCTATAAAAGGTACACATAGTTATGTGCTTTATACATCTGGTTCTACCGGCAAACCCAAAGGTGTTTACATGACACAAATTGCTATGGTAAACCTATTGGAATGGCAAAATGTGGAGTCACTCTCCGGACCGGAAAGTCGCACCCTGCAGTTTGCACCACTAAGTTTTGACGTTTCCTTCCAGGAGATCTGGTCTACCCTCACCACCGGGGGAAGCTTATATCTAATTAGTGATGACCTGCGCCTGGATCCTCATAATCTGCTGAATTTCATAGCAGAACATAACATTGACCGCATTTTCCTTCCTTTTGTCGCACTACAGTTTCTGGCTGAAGCTGCGACCGGATCCGATGTATTTCCTTCCAGCCTGCGAGAAGTTATTACTGCCGGTGAACAACTAAAAATAACACCTCAGGTCAAAACCTTTTTCGAGCATTTGCCCGAATGTAAATTGTACAACCAATACGGTCCTACGGAATGTCATGTAGTTACCCAGCTTAAACTGGAAGGGAGCCCTGATGCCTGGCCCGCACTCCCAAATATTGGAACTCCAATCAGCCATACCGAAATCCTGATCCTGGATGAAAACCTGAATCTGCTTGATTCCGGAAATACCGGCGAATTAGCTATTGCCGGATTAAGTTTGGCCAGTGGTTATTTAAATCGGCCGGATCTTACAGCAGAAAAATTCATCCATCTGCCCGGAAGTGAAAAACTGGTATATCGTACCGGTGATATAGCCAGAACCTTGTCTGATGGTACTATAGAATTTCTTGGCAGAAAAGATGACCAGGTAAAAATACGCGGATATCGGATAGAGTTAGGCGAAATCGAAGTCCGGATGAATCATATTCCAGGAATTAAACAAGCTGTAGTCATCAACCGCGAATTTGCTGGTCAGCAACGATTACTGGCCTATATGATCGCAGGTAATACAGAAATTACAACTGCACAGCTCCGAAACCAACTGGAGGCAGACCTGCCGGATTATATGGTTCCGTCAGTATTTACCTGGATGAAGGAGTTTCCCAAAACAACGAGTGGTAAAATAGATAAAAAAAATTTACCGGTGCCTGAAGGGAAAAGGCCGGATCTTGCCACTCCTTTCAGTCCGGCAAAAAGCAGTCTTGAAAAACAAATCACCTCGATCTGGAGCACCGTACTGGAGATTAACGGGATTGGTATCCATGACAATTTTTTTGAACTGGGTGGAAACAGTCTGCTGGCTTTAAAAGCGGTTACACTGCTCAGAAATATTCATGCAATTATTCTACCGATCACCAAACTTTACCAATATCCTACCGTCAGCCAGATTGCAGATTTTCTTAAACCTGAAAGAAACGCTAAAGAACTTACCCTGCGTAAAATCAGGCCCACCGAAAATAATGAGGAGATTGCCATAATTGGAATGGCCGGTAAATTCCCTGGTGCAGATACAATAGAGGAGCTATGGGATATCTTAAAAGCAGGCAAAGAGACGACTTCTTTTTTTACACCTGAAGAAATTGATCCTTCTATTCCCGCGGCAGTCCGGAATGACGAGAACTATGTGCGTGCACGTGGCATTATCAGAGATGTGGCTCAGTTTGACCCGGTTTTCTTCGGTATTAGTCCCAAAATGGCTGAATTGATGGATCCTCAGCATCGGATATTTCTGGAAATCAGTCGTGACGTACTCGAAAAAACGGGCCACCTTCCTGCTGTTTACCAAGGTATCACAGGGGTATTTTCCGGTTGCGGTAATAACAGCTACTATCAGCATAACGTTGCCGGTCAGACCGAACTTATCAATCAGATTGGTGCATTTCAGGTCATGACGGCAAATGAAAAAGATTATATATCATCCAGAACTGCTTACCAGCTAAACTTAAAAGGGCCCGCAGTAAGTGTGTTTTCAGCTTGCTCGACTTCTTTACTTGCGATTGCCCAGGCTGTAGACAGTCTACGCCGTCAGCAATGTGATATTGCCGTAGCTGGCGGCGTAAGCATTACCTCTCCGGTATACAGCGGTCATTTGTATCAGGAAGGCGCTATGCTTAGTAAAGACGGCCATTGCCGCTCTTTTGATGCTGATGCTACAGGTACTGTTTTTAGTGATGGTGCGGGAGTTGTACTGCTTAAAACGTTATCTGCAGCATTGAAAGATGGTGATACTATATATGGCTTAATCAAAGGTACCGGTGTTAATAATGACGGTGGTGAAAAGGGTAGTTTTACTGCGCCCAGTACAGCCGGACAGGCTTCTGCTATTGCCATGGCAATTCAGGATGCTGGTGTTAATGCCTCAGAGATCAGTTATATCGAAACGCATGGCACAGCAACACCAGTTGGTGATCCTATTGAAATCGAAGGTCTGAAACTGGCATTCGGTTCGCAGGAAAAACATAATTATTGCGCAATCGGAAGTATTAAAAGTAATATGGGACACATGACTGCTGCTGCTGGTGTAGCCGGTCTGATTAAAACTACGCTGGCATTGTATCATGGTCAGATCCCGCCGTCTATAAATTTCAAAAAACCCAATCCGGAACTTCATCTTCAGGATTCTCCTTTCTATGTCTGTGATCATTTACAGTCATGGCCGGATAGTAAGCGCCGTCTGGCAGGCGTAAGTTCTTTTGGTGTCGGCGGAACTAATGTCCATGTGCTTCTGGAAGGATTTCATCCAGAAGCAAGTAAGAATGAGTCTACTCTCAACAGTGCCCAATCGGAGCAGCTAATTGTTTGGTCCGCAAAATCTGCAGAGAGTCTTGATGGCTACGGCCTTTCCTTAAAAAAATTCATGAAACAGCATGCCGGTACATCTATGGCAGACCTTGCTTATACACTGGCGACAACGCGGGAGAACATGAATCACCGCAGGTTTATAGTAACTGACGGCATATCTTTTCAAGATCAATTAGAGAAACCTGCCAGTCATTTGCTTAAAAGAGTACCCGGTGAAGTGGTTTTTATGTTTCCAGGTCAGGGTGCGCAATATCCGGGAATGGGAAAGGAACTCTACACTTCGGAGCCTGTCTTCCGGGACGCTGTTGACAGATGTGCCAACCTCTTAAATCAATGGGTAGATCTGGATATCAGGAAACTGTTATACGAAGACTATCCTGATGCTGCGGAATTGCTTAATCAAACACAATATACCCAGCCCGCCCTTTTTTTAACTTCATATGCTCTTGGGAGTTTATGGATTAGCTGGGGAATTAAGCCTGACATGCTATGTGGTCATAGTATCGGTGAATATGTTGCCGCCCACTTTTCAGGAATCATGAGCTTGGAGGATGCACTGCATTTAATCGCAGTCCGTGGGTTAATGGTTTCCAAACTTCCTGGTGGAAGTATGCTCAGTGTAAGAACTGGTGTGGACCGTATTACCGGCCTGTTACCTGAAACACTTTCTGTTGCTGCTATGAATAGCCCTCAGCTCTGCGTAATAGCAGGTCCTGACCATGCAATTGAAGAGTTTCAGGATCTGCTTGATACACATGCTATTCTTCATAAAAAATTATTTACCAGCCATGCGTTCCATTCTGCAATGATGGATCCGATACTGGTTGAATTTAAAACCCTGGTCTGCAGTATCAAACTGGCAAAACCAAGAAAACCAGTTATTTCTACTGTGACCGGAAAGTATTTAACTGACGCTGAAGCCACTGATCCTGCATACTGGACGGAACACCTGCGTAAGACCGTGAGGTTTAGCGATGCGCTGCACACGATCTCCGAATTAGACTATCCGGTTCTTCTTGAAACCGGCCCGGGAAATACCTGCACAACACTGGCGTGGCAACAACTCGACAGAAACAGTATTACGGCAATATCAAGTCTGGAAAAGAAAGAATTATCTGGCAGCAGAAATGCAATTCTTCAAGCCCTTGGAAAAATCTGGCTCGCCGGCATCCAGCCTGAATGGCAAGAATTTTACCAAAGTCAACCGGTAAAGAGAATTGAACTGCCAACCTACAGCTATCATAAAAAAAACTATTGGGTGCTGTCCGCAGTCCCCGTATCTACATCTCCTAAAGATATAATCACCATGCCTAAACAGAATTTCATTGAAAAAATAAAAAGTATACTGGAAAATGCTTCCGGTATAGAGATGGAAGGCGTAACGCCAGAAATGAGTTTTATTGAAATTGGTCTGGATTCTCTATTATTAACTCAGGTTGCAATTACCTTAAAGAATGAATTCGCACTGCCGATTACATTCAGGCAACTGAATGAAGAATACGCAACGATCGACTCCCTTGCTGCATATATCAGCAGTCAGTCTCCGGAAGTGTTGTCACCTGCAGCGCCACAACCTGTATATCAGGCACCTGCCCAAAATCCAGTTAGAACCGAACCTGCAAATACCGCATTAGGTCTTATTGCACAACAGCTTCAGTTATTATCCAGACAGGTGGAATTACTTACCAATACGCAACCGGTTACGCAACCTGTTTTCACACAGACAGAACCTGCTCTTCCGGTAGAAAAAACGAGTATAAATGCAGACCTCTCTCCAGAAGAACTCACGGAACTTAAAAAGCCTTTTGGTGCGACCGCACGTATTGAAAAAAGTGCAACGTCAATGTCCGAAGAACAAACAGTTTTTCTGAAAGATCTGATTCGCAGATATAATGAAAAGACTCCCCAAAGTAAAGCTTATAATCAGCAATACCGTGCTCAGATGGCCGACCCGAGAGTGGTATCTGGCTTCAAACCATATACCAAAGAGATCGTTTACTCCATAGTTACCGATAAATCCAAGGGTAGTCATTTATGGGATATAGACGGCAACGAATATATTGACGCATTGAATGGCTTCGGCTCAAACCTATTGGGTTACCAGCATCCTGTATTAAAATCGGCGATACTTGAACAGATTGAAAAAGGTTACGAAATAGGTCCTCAGCATGCCCTGGCGGGTGAAGTATGTTCTTTGATCTGTGAGTTCACCAATTTTGACCGGGCTGCGCTTTGCAATACTGGTTCCGAGGCTGTATTGGGCGCAATCAGAATTGCAAGAACTGTAACTGGGCGATCTTTGATTGTTGCATTTAATGGTTCATATCACGGTATTAATGATGAAGTTATTGTCCGTGGAACCAAAAAACTAAAAAGCTTTCCTGCCGCACCGGGTATCATGCCCGAGGCTGTACAAAATATGCTAATCCTTGATTATGGAACTCCTGAGAGTCTCCGGATTATCAGAGAAAGGGCTGACGAGTTGGCAGCGGTATTAGTTGAGCCTGTACAAAGTCGCAGACCAGAATTCCAGCCTATAGAATTTTTGAAAGAGATACGTGAAATTACCAGAAAGTCTGGAACCGTACTGATTTTTGATGAGGTCATAACCGGATTTCGTGCCCATCCTGGTGGTGCCCAGGCCATTTTTGAAATCGACGCAGATTTGGGTACCTATGGTAAGGTTATTGGCGGCGGACTACCCGTTGGTGCAATAGCAGGAAAAAAACAGTTCATGGATGCTTTGGATGGTGGATTCTGGCAATATGGAGACCAGTCTTTCCCTGAAGTTGGGGTAACTTATTTTGCGGGCACTTTTGTCCGTCACCCACTGGCACTTGCTGCGGGAAAAGCAGCCCTGCTCTATATGAAAGCACAGGGGCCGTCTCTTCAGAAAAAACTGAACGAACTAACCACTGGTCTAACCGCAAGCATTAATACTTACTGTAAGCAGAAGAATATTCCTGTATACGCAGCTTCATTTGGATCTCTATGGAAGATTAAATTTCATGAAGAATACCCATATAGTGAATTGATATTCAGCTTAATGAGAATAAAAGGCATTCACATATGGGACGGCTTCCCCTGCTTCCTGACTGAAGCACATACTGCTGGTGAAATTGATGAAATATTGAATGCGTTTACAACAAGTGCCAATGAGTTGCTCGCAGTTAAACTGATTCCAATATACCTCGACCCGCACGATACTGTTCCAGTGCAAATGACATACAAAAATCAGCCTCCTGTAGCTGGCGCAAGATTGGGCAAGGATGAAAATGGTAATCCTGCCTGGTTTATTGAAAATCCTGAAATTCCTGGAAAATATTTACAAATTGAAACCAAATAAGAATGCCTCACCCTAACCAAAATATCATATACAAGCCTGTTGATTTCAATCCTTTTGAAGAAGAAAAGGGGATAGAAAAAATTATTCCTGTCAACGAGCCCCAGAAGGAAATCTGGTTATCCTGTATGATTGGCGGTGATGACGCAAACAGAGCTTATAATGAATCTATATCCCTGGATTTCAAAGGAGATATGAATATGCATTACTTTGAAATTGCACTAGACAAAGTAATTAAACGGCATGAGGCATTACATGCAACTATATCACCTGATGGCGAATTACTCATTATCCAGCAACCGGGCGACTTTCATCTTTCAATTACAGATTGGTCGTCTGTACCAGAAGAACAAGACCAGTTAATCGCCGAATTCACCACGCAGGAAATGAATTTTGTATTTTCTTTGGTCAAAGGCCCTCTATATCGTTTTCATCTTCATAAACTTGGAGAAAAGCGCTTTCTGTTCACAGTGGTCCTGCATCATATTATTGCCGATGGCTGGTCGACCGGCGTAATACTGGATGACCTCAGTAAATTCTACAACCAACTTTTAAAAAATGGTCATGCAGAACTTCCGGATCCGCCCCAGATAAGCACCTATGCATCAACTATAGAAAGTTTTAAAAAAACCGCAGCATTTGAACAGACTAATTCTTTCTGGCTTAACCAATACCGGGAATCTGTACCCGTATTGGATTTACCGACAGACTTTCCGAGGCCTTCTCAAAGAACTTATAATTCTAAAAGGTCCGATTTTCAGCTCAACGCGGAACTCGTAGACCAAATACGCAAAACCGGCGCTAAAAATGGCTCTAGCATGGTTAGCACACTACTTCATGCTTTTGAGGTTTTCTTATTTCAGCAAACTAATCAGCAGGATATTGTCGTTGGACTTCCCGCAGCCGGTCAGGCAGCTACGGAAAACACAGGCCTGGTAGGCCACTGCGTAAACCTGCTTCCACTAAGATCCTTTATCGATTCAGAACTGACCTTCAATGCTTATTTAAAGAAGAGAAAACCCGAGCTTCTTGATGCCTACGATCATCAGCTCTTTACTTACGGGCAACTTATCAAGAAATTGAATATTAAACGGGATCATTCCAGAATTCCTATGGTGCCGGTTATTTTTAATATAGACCTTGGTATGGACCAGGGTGTGGTTTTTAATCAACTGGATTATAAGCTAATTTCCAACCCACGTTCAAACGAAACCTTCGAAATATTTTTGAATATTTCAGGGGCAGGCGGTGTTTATACTTTGGAATGGTCTTATAACACTCAACTTTTCAAACCGGAAACCATCCATCGGATGGCATTGGATTTTCAGAATTTATTGGAGAAAGTAACTACAAATCCGGATATTCCAATAAAAGACCTTACAGAAGAAAAAAGCAACTCATGGAAACAGACTATCCGTCTTTGGAATAATACAGATGTAGATTACCCAAAGGAAAGTTCACTGATATCATTGATCGATCAAACGGCCTTAATTTATCCGGATAAAACTGCCGTATCATTCGGAGAGAAGTCTATATCGTACTTTGAGCTTAAGTTGAAATCTGACCAGCTTGCTGAATATCTGATTGAACAGGGAATGACTTCTGGGGATATAGCCGGTCTGGCGGCAGAAAGATCCATCGAGATGCTGATTTGTATGCTGTCCATTATGAAATGTGGCGCCGCCTATTTACCCCTCGATCCAGAATACCCTGCAGAACGCATTGAATATATGCTGGAGAACTCCAGAGCACATTTCCTGCTTGTTTCTGATCTATGCAAAGGGAAATATCATTGTCATGCAACCGAATTATCTATAACTGAAATTTTCAGTTCTTTAGAATATGTGGAACAGGACTGCGATTTCCCCATAGTAAGCAGTAACGAACTTGCTTATGTACTATATACCTCGGGCTCAACAGGTAAACCCAAAGGTGTACAGATTATGCACTATAACCTGGTGAATTTTCTACTGAGTATGCAGAAAGAGCCTGGTCTGACCTCCCGTGACAAACTACTTGCAATCACGACTATATCATTTGATATAGCTGGTCTTGAACTTTTCCTGCCCCTGATCAGCGGCGCCGAGCTGATTTTATGCGACAGGGACACCTCAAGAGATGGTCGCCGTTTGCTGGAACTGCTAAACAATAAAGACGTTACTTTTATGCAGGCAACGCCTGCGACCTGGAGAATGCTTATTGATGCTGGCTGGAATTCGAGCCCCGGTCTTAAAGTCCTCTGTGGAGGAGAAGCTTTTCCACCAGCACTCGCAGAAGTTCTGCATACCAAGGTTGGATCGGTATATAACATGTACGGCCCTACTGAAACAACGATATGGTCGTCATTAAAGCTCTTGTCTGCGGAAGATAAACAGATCACTATTGGAAAACCTATCCAGAATACACGTTTTTATATTCTGAATGCCCAGCTGAACCCGGTTAAACCAGGTGCCACCGGTGAAATATATATTGGTGGTGATGGTGTCGGCCGGGGATATCTGAATCAGCCGGAACTTACAGCAGAACGATTTATAAAAGATCCTTTCAGTGATGCACCTGATTCCAGAATGTACCAGACTGGTGATCTGGGAAAATATACTGCAGATGGCGAAATTCTTTATATGGGCAGATCAGATCAGCAAATCAAAGTCAGAGGCTTCCGTATTGAACCTGGTGAAATTGAAAGTGTACTGCATGATATTAATGAAGTTAAATCTGCAATCGTTATCGCCAGAGAGGATACACCAGGAGATCAGCGGATGGTTGCTTATGTTATTCCGACCGAAAATGAGCTTGTGGAGTCCGATGCTTTTGGTCAATGGAAAAAAGAACTTAGAAATCATTTACCGGAATATATGATTCCACAGGATTTTGTAATCCTGGAAGAGTTTCCACTTACGCCTAATCATAAGATAGACCGCAAAGCATTACCTAAGCCACAGAGAATTCAGGCAATTCCGGCTACACAGCAGCTTTCCAGGGAAATGACTAAAAGTGAAACAATCATTGCCACAATCTGGTCTGAGGTACTCGGTCTGACCGATCCTTCCCCTGATGATGACTTTTTCGAACTCGGCGGCCATTCTCTTCTGGCGGTTAAAGTTATGACGGAAATTGAACGTATTACAGGAAGAAGGCTTCCTTTAGCTACTCTATTTGAGTCTTCTACGATCGCAGGTCTGGCAAAAAAAGTAAAAGATGATACTGCTGAAAAATGGAATGTTTTAGTACCCATCAAAACATCGGGGAGCAAAGATCCTTTATATCTGGTACATGGTGGAGGACTGAATGTATTGTTATTTAAATCTTTTATTCAGCATCTGGACGAAGAGCAGCCGGTGTATGGTATACAGGGCCTAGGCCTGAACACTTCCTCTACTTTGAAATATTCTGTTGAAGAAATCGCAAAAGTATATATCGAAGAGATTATAGCGTCTAACCCAGATGGTCCATATAATCTCGCTGGTTATTCAATGGGTGGACTTCTGGCCTTTGAAATGGCCAGACAGCTGACAGCATTGGGAAAAACAATTAACTTTCTTGGTATTTTGGATACCTATGCAGGCGAACAGCAACCTAAATCAAAAGGATTGCCTTATTTCATAAAGAAAATAAAACGTCAGCACCACAAACTATTCTTTTTTGTTAAATCATTCTTTGAAAACCCAATCGGGGCTATTAAATACCAAATGAAAGTAACAGAAATCCGAATAAAAAATACTTTCAATTTAGAATCTGATGAGGAACTGAAGCATTTTTCTCCAGATCAAAGAAAAGCATATGAAAGTTATGAAATTGCACTTTCAAACCATACAATTACTCCTGCAGATCTGAAAGTATCATTGTTCAGGGTTAACAAGAGATTATATTACCTCGATGATCTGAAGTTCCTTGGCTGGAATGAACTTGCGCAAAAAGGCGTTGATATTTATGCCGTCCCAGGTGATCATAAAACATTTCTATATCCACCTAATGATAATGAGTTTGCAAGAATAATCCAGTCTGTACTTGACAAAAATAGCTGATGGTATGTCCTTAAACTCACCTCTTCCCGTTTGGAAAAGTTATGCCGGCGAACTACTTTCTCTAGAAAATGAAGTTCATATATTTAAATTTAATTTGAAGGACTTCGGTAATTTGGACTACAGAGAGGCACTTTCTCAAGCTGAGTTTGAGAAAGCCTCGAAATACCATCGTACCGAGGACAAAGAAGCATTTCTTCGAAGAAGATATCTTCTTAAAAAACTGCTGGGTGCATATCTGCAGATTCCATCAAATATGGTCGAGTTTGCTTATAGTGTCAGAAAGAAACCCAGCGTAAAAGGTGGAGTCGAGTTTAGTCTGAGTCATTCAAAGGATTATGTTCTAGTTGCCTTAAGTAATCAGGCTATAGGAATTGATATTGAATGGATAGACCCATCGTTTGAATTCAATGATATTGCAATAAATCATTTTCATCCAGAGGAAATCGGATTACTGAGAAACTCCATGACTGCAAGATCCGATTTTTATACAATCTGGACCAGAAAGGAATCTATTCTCAAGGCAACAGCAGAAGGTTTAATAATGGCTATGAATCTATTCAGTGTAACTCCTGGATCTATTACGAGAAATAATAATGTTTATCACTTTCAAAGTTATCAAACGATACAAAAATATCAATTCTCTTTAGCTCTTCATGCAGATCTGAATTGCTCATTCTGGGAGATCAGATCCCTGTCTTTCTTATAGATTTCTCCCATGCAGCGCTTTGATTCTTTTTATAGAATCTAATTATACCGGCTAAAACTGCATAGTTCATAACACAGAAGTAATATGGGATAAATAAGATTTTGATTCTCAAATTCCTGTTTTCAAAATACAAACCTATCAGGCTTAACAGGTAAAAAAATATTTGCGCAATGAATAAAACTTTGTAAAAAACACCATAATCTCCGAAAGCGAGAAAACCATTAAGTATAAATACAAAGATCAAAAGGAAAGGAGTAATCGTCCATCTAAGTACCCGATGACTGATATACTGAAACGTAAATACCGGGTTATGAAACGGATTTGCAGACTTTTTAAGTCTTAATATCGATTGTATTCCACCTGCAGCTATTCTGATTTTCCTCTTCAGTTCTTCACTAACATTTGCAGATGCAGTCTCCATAGCATATGCTGCCGGCTCATAGGCAATAATATATCCCTTTTCGGCAATTCTCATAGCTATCATGTGATCATCGATGATTGTATCACTCTCAACAGGTTCATATAAAGCTGTTCTTATACTGAACAATTCACCAGCAGCTCCTACATTGGAATACAATTCATAATCCCACTGTTTTAATTTCGATTCATATTTCCAATAAAACCCTTCTCCTGCTGAGCTTGCATCTGCTGATTTTTCAACCAAAATTCTCTTTTCGCCGGCTACTGCGCCAACTTTAGGATTCTGGTAATGCTTAACCAATTCCAGAAGTGCTGTCTGATTCAAAAAAGTATTCGCATCTGTAAAAACAGTGATATCTCCTTTGATAAAAGGAATTGCTCTTTTTATAGCAGCCATTTTTCCAGACCTGACATTTTCATGAAGCAGCTCGATACGATCATATTGTTTAATTATATCTGCGGTACCGTCCGACGATCCGTCCGTAATGAAAATGAGCTGTAATAATTCGGCTGGATAATTTAATTGAATCGTATTATTTATCTTTTCTCTGATAATATCTTCTTCGTTATAGGCTGCAACCATTATGGTCAGACTTGGAGGGGCAAAATTATCGATTTCAGGCTTTGACTTCACTAAAAGCCTTTTTATTCTGATAACTATATATAAAAGCAGGCCATATCCCGCAAAGGTGTAAACAATTAGAAATATGCAGATCCAAAATATTAAAATCATTAAATTATAGTTTAAAACCTAAATCAAGGCTGTTTTTGTCATGTGATATATTCCAGATAATTCCTTTAAAAACCCACTTAACCAAATCTTTACGCTGGTTAAAAATATATTTTAATACTTGCCTGGGGCATGCGACAGATAAATAATAAATACAAAAAATCATTGTATTTATAACCCCGGTGTTCCTTCTTATAAACAACAACCTGTTTCTGGTCATGAAATACGTCTTAATTACACTCTCCTTACCTACGCTAATTGATTCCTTATGATAAATTTTAGCTGTGCCGGTAAAATATATAGATTTACCTGCCCGGATGAATTGCTCACACCAGTCAAGTTCTTCATAATACAAAAAGTAGTTCTCAGCCATCATCCCAATAGATTGAACATCAGCCTTACGACACATCATTGCAGCACCATGGCAATATCCCGTTTCTGTTGTGATTTTATCGAACTGTCCCGAATCTACATCCAAATGAGCAATATTCCTGTTTCTGCAAGTAAGATAATTCATTTTAGTAAACCCGGCATACTGAATTATATCAGGCTGGTCATAATAAAGAATTAAAGGTGATACCATCCCTGCATTTGGATTTGTCTCAAGTACAGAGGTCAGATTAGTTATTAATCCTGCAGTTACCTCGGTGTCGTTATTCAAAAAAAGAAAATAATCGCCCGTTGCATGTTTTACACCCAAATTATTTCCTCCTGCAAATCCCAGATTTTTAACAGAGGAAACATAAATTACTCCGGGATAAGCGTCAATAAATAGATCACTATGGTCTTCCCTACAGCCATTATCGACTACGACTACTTCAACCTGCTCACTATCTATATGTTGTCGAATAGATTTCAATAACTCAACTGTTACAGCCGGTTGATTGAAATTCACAGTAATTATTGAAGTTATTCCCATATGTGGCGTAAAAGTAACTAATCTATTTTATTATTTAATTGACCATTAATTTCCAAAAAAAGATAGTTCATTAAATAATTTATTAAAGCTGGATTCTTAAATTTAGCCGCCTGTTTGTTTGATCTTTTCTATTAAAAAAAGCACCCTTTAGTAAAATTTTGAGGCTGCTTTACTTACTTATATTTAATATATTTGGATCAAAGCATAACCAAAGCAAGATTAGTTCAAAAGCAATATATATTTTTTAATCCACAACCAAATTTCCATTCTTTATGAGTAACCAGAAAGCAGCGATTAACGGTGCAAAATGGACTACGACGGCGACGGTTATCACAACCATATTATCGTTTTCTCAATTAGCTATTATCGCCCGGGTTCTGGACCCTGCTATTTTTGGACTTGTCAGCATTTGCAGTCTGGTACTTAATTTCTTCCATATTTTCGCAAATCTTGGCTTCACCAATTCGATTATTTCCAAACAGGAATCTGACAGAAGAATATTATCTACCATTTTTTATTCTAGTATAGTGCTTGGATTAGTCATGGGTGGGCTTATATTTTTTAGTTCGGGATTAGTTGTTGCTTACTATAAAGAGCCACGGCTGGATTATGTTATTAAGATATCTGCCTTAAGTTTCCCAATGATCTATACGAGTCAGATTTATTGGAATCTGCTGCAAAAAGAACTCAAATTCAAAATACTCGCTGTAATTGATGTTATCTGTGGATTGATTAATATTATCGTCACCATTATACTGGCTTACAACGGCTTTCAGGAACTTGCTATTATTTACAGTCAGCTTCTTTTTACAGCAGTAAGAACCATTCTATACATTGTTCTTGGCAGAAAACTCTTCACGCCAATGCTCTACTTTAAACTAAATGATATTAAAGATCATCTGCGATTTGGGATTTATCATTTAGGAGAAGGCATCCTCGGGTTCGTTAATACAAATCTCGAGAACATCGTAATTGGAAAATTTATCGGCGTTAAAGAACTAGGGTTATATACGATTGCTTATCAGTTAGCAGTATTTCCTATATACAAGCTAAATCCTATTATTATGCAGGTGTCTTATCCAATTATGGCTAAGATGAAAGATAACGAAGGATTAAAAAGAGCCTACTTAAAAATCGTGGATTTTATTACTTGCTGCAATTTCCCTTTGCTTGCAGGTCTGTTTGTAACATCTTCTAGTCTGGTAGTTCTAATATACGGCTCTGATTTTCAGGACTCAGCTCCTTTAGTAAAGGTTATACTTTTCGTCAGCTTTATGGCGTGTATAACTGCACCTGTATCATCTGTTGCTTTGTCAAAGAATAAACCCAACATCATGTTTTATATGAATCTTATTTCTTTGGTTGTGAAAATCCCTACGCTTTATTTTATGGCAAAAGCATTTGGTCTGATGGGAATTGTATACGGATATGTATTCACTTCTTTAGTGGAGATGATTATATTATTCTTTGTTATGGACAGTTTGGTTGGCAGTTTCTTCGATCTGTTCTTGAAAAACATAGTGAAACCTATTGCTTTTGCAGGAATTATGGTTTTGGTACTATTAGGATATCAGCACTTTGTTGGGGATAAAGGTCTGATTCACATTATCATTCAGGTATGTTTAGGTGGTCTGGTTTACATCGGTCTGATATTAAAGTATAAACTATCAATCAGGGAAATCATGGATCTTAGAAAGTCTTTATAATCTTTAAAAGGAGAGCTCCATTAATTAGTTAAAGCTCTCCTTTTCTCAACTTTTCATATGCATAATCACATGCCCTGGCAGTTAATGCCATATAAGTTAACGATGGATTCTGGCAGCCTGAAGAGGTCATACAACTCCCATCTGTTATAAACACATTGGGAACATCATGCATTTGATTAAATTTGTTTAAAACAGAAGTCTTCGGGTCATTCCCCATTCGGGCTGTTCCCATTTCATGTACGGTAGTTCCTCCCGGCTTATTATAGTTAAATGTATCAATATTTGAAAACCCAGCTTTTTCAAGAATTTCACCGGAAGTGTTCCGGATATCAGTCATCATCTTAGTTTCATTCTCTCTGAATGAAAAATCTATTTCGATAAGTGGTAAACCCCACTTATCGACGGATTCTTTTGATAAGGCAACCCTATTGCTGAACTCCGGAAGACACTCGCCCCATCCAGCCATCCAAACTGACCACGGGCCAGGTGTAGTGAGTTTTTCTTTGAAATCTTTTCCAAAACCACCAATAAATTTAGATTTATCCATCCATTCCTGTCGCTCACCGTGCCCCTGGATGTTATAGCCTCTTTTAAATGACAGATTTTCATTATCCTTCAAATTCCTATATCTTGGAATCAAAAATCCAGATGGTCTCCTGCCTTTATAATAGCTTTCTGAAAACCCACTATGAATACCTGAAGCACCTGCAGAAGAATGATGATCCATTAGATTATGTCCGATTTGTCCGCTATCATTGCCTATTCCATTAGGAAATCTAGACGAGATGGAGTTCAATAAAATTCCAGCAGTTGCTATAGTAGAAGCATTTACAAAAATAATCTTGGCATTGAATTCATAAATATCACTGCTTATTGCATCGATGACTCTTACACCAGATGCTTTTTTGTTCTTTTCATCATATATAACTTCCGAAACAACGGAATACGGCCGTAAAGTAAGATTTCCTGTTTCCATTGCGGCTGGAATGGTTGAGCTGTTACTACTAAAATACCCCCCAAAAGGACATCCTCTGGAGCAGAGATTTCTGTATTGACATGGTCCTCTTTTATCCCAGCCCCTTGTCAGGTTTGCAATTCTTGCAATAGTTAACATCCGGTCACCATTGTCTTCTTCAATGGATTTCTTAAGGTGCAATTCGATACAATTTAACTCCATTGGGTCTAAAAATTCCCCATCCGGTAAGTGAGCAAGGCCTTCCCTTTTGCCACTGACACCTATAAACGATTCAACATAACTATACCATGCTGAGATGTCTGAATAGCGAATTGGCCAGTCGACAGCGATACCCTCTTTCAGATTAGCGTTAAAATCCAGATCGCTGAGCCGGTAACACTGCCTGCCCCAGACAAGCGAACGTCCACCAACCTGATACCCTCTTAACCAATTAAATGGGCTCTTTTGCACATAAGGATGCTCGGAATCCCTGACATAAAAATGTTTGTCTCCAGGACCATACAGTGTACTCTGAACGGGATCGGATTTAATATCATTAATTGTGAGATTATGTCCATTTTCAAACTCCCAGGGAGCTAAATTTGCTGTGGGATAATCCTGAATATGCTTAACGTCCCTGCCTCTTTCCAACAGTAACGTTTTTAATCCTTTTTTGCATAACTCCATGGCAGCCCATCCTCCACTGATACCAGACCCAACAACAATAGCATCAAATGTATTTGATATATTTACTTTACCTGACATGGTTTATTATTTAGTTGCCCAAGATTTCTGATGTTCTTTCATAGGTATGCAAGCTTGATATGAACCCGGCACCGGATCATAAACAAGGCTTCTGGTTGCACCAACCTGTGACAAGCAATACCCCTCTATAGTCAACTCTCTGAGTTTTGTATAAAATTCTTTACCGAACAGTTTGTTATATATTTTATTCAAAATTGCATATGTATAACCTGTCTTTTTTTCAAAATAAGTTATAATTAAATCCTGGTTATCATTTGAACAGTCGACAAACGTAGCGCCAAACTTATCCCGGCTATAGACGTCCACATCTTCCAGACCGGTCAAAAATCTGACTTGTTGCTTCTGATCGGTACAATTAAGTAAAACATTGATTATATAACCGCTCACAGCTGCCTCACTTGCACCAGGTGTATCAGTTTTGGGAATAATTCTCTCGGCGAGAGCAGTAATTAAAGCTTCCCTCGCCCGCAGATTATCCGCGGTAAAAACCACTTCATGATGAGCATATTTAAACACAGAAAATGATGCAGCTCCTACCAGTCCTGCAGATAAACTCAATTTCAAATAATTCCTTCTATTCACTTTATTACGCTAAACCATTAAAGATAAATAATAATCAGTTCCTAAGGACATTATATAAGAATTTTAAACCATAAACAGAAGTCTTAAATGTATTTTTTTTGTGTCAAAAAAAACTATCGAGATATTTTTACCCATAATGAGGAATTTATTACTCCTTTATACTCAATTTTTACTAAATTAAGAAGGTAAACAGCTAACATCCACTATATTCGCACCGGAAGAATTAAAATAACAAATGAGAACAACTATGAATATTCTTCTGCTGGTTTTACTTAACATTACATTGTACTCCTGTAAAAAGGATACAGTAGCGCAAGAAAACAAACCAGTAGAAGTAAGTCCACCGGCTGACACTACCCAGAATCCTGCAAAACCAGGTAAATTCAAAATAATAGATGTAGGAACAGGTTCAGGGAACTTGATTATCGATGGCTCGAAACTGCCGCTCCAATGTAATGATCATATACGTATAGCTACCGGATCTTATGAGAATATAACCATTAAGAATATAGAGTCTGCCACCGGTTGTGCAATAGTAGTTACTAATAGCGGCCTGGTGCAACTAAATGGTAATTTCAAAATGATGACCCTAACGAATTTAAAAGGGGTAAATATTTCAGGAGACGGCGATCCAAAACTTAAATATGGTTTCCAGTTTAAGAACAACAGTTTCAGATCAATATACTTAAACCGACCATATAATCGTACGACGATTCAGCACGTTTCATTCGAAAACATCAAGGATTATGTAATTACAAGTCTTGATAAAACGCCATATGATGGTACAGAAAAAACGGTTTCCAGGGAACTCAAGTTTTTAAACATAAAATGTGAAAATACAGCTAGCTTCCTCCAATTCTCCGGTACTGTGGAGAATGGTGATATCACCGGGCAAGTAATAGATCTGGAAATAGCAAATCTTGATTTCAGTAACTCTGACGAAGCCGGCACCCTAGTTTGGGTAGGTAACGTAGACGGTTACAATGTGCATCATAACCGCGTTAATAATGTTAATGCAAAAAGCAATAAACATAGCGGAATGTTCCACATGTCGGGTAATGGAAGTTTCCATGATAACTATATAAGTAACCATCAGGGAAACGCAATAAGAGCCTGGACTTTTTCACTAGGGTCTACCCCTAAGGAGACATTAATTTACAATAACATCGTTATAAATTCGCGTAAATACTCTGCCTTTGAAGTTCAGTCATTCGAAAACTTTATGAATAGTAAAGTCACTTACTCAAACGCAAAGGTCTTTAACAATACCTGTGGAAATATCAACATGGAGAAAGATTGGATAGGTGGAGTTGTAGACGTTTATAACCTTCAGGGCGGAACTTGTAAAGTATTTAACAATCTTGGTTTTAACTTCCCGGCTCCCAGCGGATACGATATCATCACCAATTTGATGTCAAGTACAAAGACAGAAACATACAGCAATCTGTATTTTCCGGACCAAAATAGCGTAGGCTTTGCCGATAATAACAAGTTTACATTAAAAGATAATTCTACGGCCAAAAACAAAGGAACATCTGTAATCGGCGTAAATACAGATTATTACGGGTCAGTCAGAAATATTTCAAAACCGTCGATCGGAGCAGTAGAATAACCACGCTTTTAAGTTCAATTACAAGTTATTATTTTATTAGTAAGTTGTAATTGAACTTAGTATATCTGTATATATCTCTTACAACACGAAGAACAGGATTATCATTCTGCCTCCAGAATTCTCTTTTTACAGTACTGGGTTCAGCAGAGCTATTTTCCTGCAAAAACAAATCCCTGAAATTAGTATAGTAAATACTTTTTCCTTTATTCTTCAGAACTGACATCATCATGCAGTATTCTGTATAATCAGATTTAACCCCCTCCCGGTATCTGCCAAATTTTTCAAAAAAAGTACTTCTTCTTAAATGAGGATGGTCGCTGTAGTAATAAAATTTTTGGTAATCAAGTGTGTACGGATTGAATACCATTGTTGCGAATCCATTTCCAATATCCACTAAATTCGGATACTTTACATAAGCATAGAAACGGGCCATATCCAGTTTAGGATCACTTTCCATATAGCTAAATGCATCTCTTAATTTTTCCGGGAATAAATCCTGTGGGATGAAGTCTTCCTGAATATAAAGTGTATAGGGAGATTTAACGGCATCCTGCCCTTTATTGATATTGTTTCCTAAACCTTTATTAATATCGGTGGTAACCAAAGTGAATTTATAAGTCTTTTTTAAATCACGCAGGTAACTCAGATGCTCATCCTTACTACCGTCGTCCGAGACTATAATATCAAAAAAATAACAGTTCAGTTTAACCATAGTTTCCAACAATCTTTCCAATGATTTACTACGATTATAATGAGTTATTAATAATGTGATCTCTGAGAATTTAAAATCCATGCAATTACTTTTTGCATAAATATACACTGAAATAATAAAAGGAAAACAAGCAATAATATTAAAACATCAAAATATCCCACAAACAAAAAAATATCTTTAATTTAGTCAGGTATAATTATCAATTAATCATGAGACCGTTAAGCATACCTAAAAATATTTCAAGATTTATTGATATTGAGGCAGGCAAACTTGAACTTGCCAGACAGGCGTCAATCGCTTATAATAGTAATTTCAGTACAACTCCGGAAGTTTCTATAGTAATCCCTGCTTACAATGAAGAAGATAGTATCGTTTCAACTCTATCTTCACTATGTATGAATAAAGTAAACAGGTCTTTTGAAATCATAGTCGTAAATAATAACTCCGTAGATAAAACTGAAGAACTCAGTGCTGCTTGTGGTGTGACGGTTATTCAAGAAAAAAAACAAGGTATCACGAATGCAAGAAACACAGGTCTGACTATTGCCAAAGGAAAATATATCCTCAACGCAGACTCCGACACTATATATCCTGAGAACTGGATTGAACTTATGGTAAAACCATTAATTGAAAACCAGAAAGTAGCTATAACTTACGGTCGCTTTGCACTTATTCCTAGTGAAAATGCCAACCGGTTCTTTTATTTCTTTTATGAATATGTGGCAGAATTATCAAGACTATACAATAAAAAGTTCTATGATGAGGCCGTTAATGTTTATGGTTTCAATTCCGGATTTCGCAAACAACAAGCAATTGATGTAGATAAATTCAATCATCCCGAAGGTACTAATGAGGATGGATTTCTGGCCAAAAAATTGCGAGAGAAAGGATTTGGAAAATTGCACTGCGTCACTGAAGATAAGGCCATGGTCTGGACCTCTGACAGGAGAATTCAGATAGACGGAGGAATTATAAAAGGAAGTAAAAAACGTATCAAGAGAATATTTGGAATTGGTTAATTCAAGATATTAAAATTGTATACAATCAAGCATATAGATCAAAGTATTAAAGTTATTTATGGATTCAATATTACACGAGTTTAAAGACGTCAGTTTGTTAATAACCCACTATAACAGGGGCAAATCTCTTGAACGCCTTTTAAAATCATTTAAGGATTTAAATTGTGTATTTGGAGACATTGTTGTTTCCGACGATTGTAGTCAGAAGAAACACCTGGATTATGTAAAAGATTTGCAAAACACGTATAATTTCAGATTGATTACCACCCCAAAAAATGGTGGATTAGGCAATAATATTAACAAAGGACAGGATGCCGTCAATACACCGTACACACTTTATATACAGGAAGATTTCACACCTAAAACAACATTTCCGGAACATTTTACAGATGCCTATCATATTATGCAGGAAGACGACAAGTGGGATTTGATCTGTCTTTACTCCTATACGCGATATCCGTATCTTAAACCTTTTAAACACGGCTTTTCTGAAAAGATACTTCACCTATCTCCGTTATATACAAAGAACCTTAAATTCTTTTACTACAGTGACCATCCGCATTTAAGGAAAACTTCATTTCCGGAAAAATTCGGAAGATATAAAGAAGGAATAAATGTCGATAAAACTGAAATGCAGATGAGTCTTGCATTTATGAAGAACAGAGGAAACTGCCTCTTCTATGATGATCATTATGGATTACTAACACAAGAGAATTCATCTGACGAACCAAGTACGGCTACTTTCAGGAGAACATTGGAAGACAATGGAAGTATCCCCGTAAAAGTTGCAAAATGGCTATATGCCAAGTTTAAATTTATCAAACTAAATTATTTACTCCTCGTAAGATAAAGAAATTATAAAACGGGACGTTCCCAGGTGTTACTTTCGAAGCTATATCTTTTTATAATTTTAGCTGGATTCCCAACAACAACACAATAATCAGGAACGTCCTTTGTCACTACACTTCCGCCACCTACTATAGCGTGCTTACCGATACGTACTCCAGCAGTAATTACAGCATTAGCACCTATCCAAACATCATCACTGATAGTGATTAACTTTGTTGTAACAACCTGATCACTAGGCGAAATATTAATATCTTCATAACCGTGGTTAAGTCCTGAAATTACTACATTTTGCGCAAGCATTACATGATTACCAATTTGTACAGGACCAATTATTGTATTTCCTATTCCAATAATTGTGTGGTGCCCAATAGAAAGGTCACCTACTCCATTATTCAATACCGAGAAATCTTCAATTACTGAATCTGCCCCGAGGGAAAACGAGTTAAAGGGTAAAAGATCTAGTCTTGTCCGGTATCTCACAATCGTTCCTTTTCCTCTTTTATGAAAAAATGGATTGACAAAATTTCTGATCCACCACCTTGGCCTGAAATCATTTGGAGGAATGAGCATCCAGTGGAATACTTTTTTTAGCTTTGGGTTTGACTTGATAACGTTTGCTATCGACATAATTAAAATCCTTTTTCAGTTTCTAAAATTGACTTGTATACCAGATTCACACTATTTTCCCAGGAATGCTCTTTTGCAAATTCCTGCCGGCCCAGTTCCATCGCAACAGTATTATCTTTCAAGGAATTATCAATTAATCTCACATAATCAGACGGTGAGTCAGCCAGATATACATATTCTCTAAAAATCTCCATAGCTTCTGTAGCAGTTGCAACTACCGGCTTTCCAACAGCGAGGTATTCATCAATCTTACGGGGATAATTACCAATCGTAATCTCATTCACCAATTGAGGATTAATACATACGTCGAAGAAATTTAAATATAGCGGCAATCTAGTCTCAGCAACCAAACCTGTAAAATACACATTGGGTAATTGTTTCAATTCGGAGGCTTCAAATTTATCATCTGCAGGACCAACAAGAATGATACTCCAATCAGGCCGGTTACGTGCTATATGAAGAATGATATTGATATCCAGGCGATCACTATTCAAAGAGCCTACATATCCGATCTTAGGGCCTCTAATACCTGCAATAACACCCAGCCCTTCACCAGCGACATTATCCACAGGTTTTTTTAAAAACATTCTTAAATCGCAACCTTGACCGACGTACCTCGCATTCTCATTATATTGTTTACAATAATTGGTAAGATATGTTGAGTTCGCTATAATCAGATCGCTTTTCCTGATTAATTCCGGTTCAAGTACCTTTCCGTGAAACTTCCAGTAATCCACTCCGAGCATATAATCTCTGGAGTAATAAATACTCAAAGAAGGTTTAAGATATTCCTTTAAATAGAAAGACCTGAAAATATCATTGTCATTAAAAAGAATTATGTTTTTAAAGCCTAGTTGTCCAATAGCCGAACTGATAGACCTGGAGAAAATATAGTTATTTCTTTTATTCAAAAGATTAAATAACCAGCGGATTCTCAGCCATCTTATAGATTCAATAATGACGTCAATATCCAGCTCCCACAAATTCTCATTAATCTGACGGATACCACTGCGCACATTATCGATAACTTCTAATTGTTTTTTAACATAAGGATCACTTTTCCTCCTTAACAGAGTAATCCTGTCTAATGGAGGATTTACGTAAAGGACCCGGTTATGTTTACTAAATTCCAGTGCAATGTCTTTACAGTTACTGCCTATATTGGTATCCCAGCTCTGCTGACCAACTATGACTATGTCTCTGCCGTCCAAACTATATTTATTCATTACCGGATTAATATCTAATTAACTATAAGCAGGAATTACCTGAAGTAAGTCCTTAATTTTAAATAAAACTTTTCGGGCCAGTCTTTATCCATAAACGGGCGTTCAGTCCATCTATAAAAGAAAGCGCTGACAACCAAGACAACCGGAACAAATATAGCTAACTGGAGTAGCAAGCTTGCTGTATAAGAATTAAAAACCACCAAGTGCTTCATAATCGGGCTAACAAATTCTGCAAAAGGCAGATGAATTAAATATATCGTATAACACATTCCGCCTATTACCATGATCCAGCGGTTTTTCAAAAAACTATTTATCCAGTAACTGTTAAATGCAGACACAAAAAACACAAATAACGACCCTAAAACAAGGAATCTGCTGGATAGACCATAATCCCAGCTCCAGAAATAAACCAGTGAGATTAAAGACAATATTCCAATAATATCAAAAACTCTTTTTTGTTTCAAATCTTTCCAATCATTCAAATAAAAATCAACGATCATAAATCCTGTAAGAAAGTAATGTAGGTGTCCCAGGATTGAGAAGCTGTAAGGATTTTTATACCAACCCATATAATGCTGAAATAATACCAGTGCTATAATCAATCCAAAATTCAAGGTTCTCCTCGCCCATTTATTTTTTAGTTTAAAAAATAACATCGATAAAAACGGCGCCAGGATATAAAATTGAATTTCAATTTCCAGCGTCCAGGTGGGTGGATTAAATGGAGACCATTGATTGTAAATTAGCGCGTGCGTATAAGTGATATTGGCCAGATAATGCGGCAGATAGGCTAGAAAGCTTGCATTTGAATGCCACACAAAAACTAAAAAGAATACTGACATCCAAATAATATAGGGGGGCTCCAACCTTGTTAACCTTCTCCAAAAATAATTTCCAATTGATACTTTGTTCGTATTGAAAAATTCATGCTTTGCAAAAGGAAGGGCAAGAACAAAACCGCTGATTACAAAAAATATATATACTCCCAGAAAACCGTGGGCAGCAAAAGTCGAAACGTTCTCATCCACACGGCTCATACTGTAATCTACAGGTGAGTTCCTTTCAAATCTTTCTGTGAAATGCTGCACCAGGACTGGTGTAATAGCTACGAACCTTAATCCGTCAATTTCACGAATCAATTTCCCCCCAGACGTAATTCTGGTTAATTTATTATAGATAGAATCAAAATAAAGGCGCATAATGAATTGCTGTATATAACTTTTGCGTTAAGACTGATTCTTTTTTCCCTGTTTCAATCCACTCATGAAACCCCAGATCAGAAAAACAATGGCAGGTATGGCAATGATATCAAATGGCATAACTTATTTCTTTTGTAGTGTATGCTCCTCAACTATTGAGGAACTTGTGTGTGGAGTTGGTATAAATGATTTTTTGGCCTGTTTGATCCGTAACAACGCAAGCACCATACACCACAGGGCGTAAGGAATTCTGAATATCGCAGAAAACAACCTTTTATCTTTATAAAAACGCTCAGGCAAAGCTAAAAATAAGCTGAAACAAAGGATGACAAATAACAAAGGATAAAAAAGTGATGCAGGTCCGGAAAAGAAGATCAGAGAAACAAGCGACAATAAAAATAACAGGCCCAGAAGCAGCATACGCGGAACAAGCATAGCCTGCAATACCTTATTAAAGAACTCAAAATTCCCATTTTTGAAAAGTTCGGCAAACCCGGCAACAAAATATTTCTTAAAGAATTCTATTTGGGCGGCAATCCATCGTGTCCGCTGCTGTGTAAAAACTGCTGCATTTTCTATTTTCTCATCATACACCAGGCTTTCATTCAAATAAACGATTTTCGTCTTCGATTTAGCAATCTGAAAATCCATCTCTTTGTCTTCGCCCACAGTCTCCCCAATGTTGGCCAGCAGAGTACGTAAATACGAAAATTCAAATGCCATACCTGAGCCGATTAATGCAGGCGACAATCCAACCGCGAAATGACCTTTTCTATAGATATGGTTATTAATCTCTTCATTACAGGCATCCAGAAAAGCAAAGGAAGAATCAAGATTTTTAGCTGTACGGTGAGCCTGTACCACTGTTGCGCCTTCCTGAAATGCGCTGTTTATATCAGAAAGAAAGCCATCAGCCATGATATTATCAATATCTAAAATAACAGCAATATCGTATTCATTAACGGGAATTTGCGTTAAGGCATAATTTAGAGACTTTCCTTTTGTACTCTTAGCAAAACTAACAGGTATAACCGCTGCGCCGGCATTTTTAATTGTATTTATTGTATCATCTGATAATCCGTCAGCAATAACCACAATCTTAAAAAAGCCCTCGTATTCATGGGACAGTGCCCGCATACTGGACGCTAGAATAACCTCGTTTTCCCGGTATGCCGGAATCAAAACACAGATCCGCTTAAATCTTTCATGAAGAACCAATGGAGTCTTCTTCAAAAAATGTCCTGCTACGGAGAAAAAAAGTAGATAAACACAATTAAACAAAAGATAAGCACCTACCAGGTACAGAAGAAACTGAATAATATTATAAATCAAAATTTCCATTTTATGAGTTCGCTTCCTTGGTTTTTATTAGTGGGGTATCATAACGGGGAGCATAAAAAACGAATCCCCATGAGATATACAAGATCATCGAAGAAGGAAACCCATTCATAACTTCGTTACCGTAACTACAGATAAATAGACCTGCTGACCCGGCAGTTAAGGCGATCAGTTTGACCCGGAGTTTATCATCCCTTATATTCCACACTATGCCACAACACTTGCCAAGAATATAAGTATTCATGGAGAACCATATAACCAAACCTACTACTCCATACATTGTCCAAACCTTCACCCAGTAACTGTCGGGAGGAATAGTTGATAATAACTTGTCCGGATTATAGATTGCGCCATTCATACCACTTACACCCACACCGCCACCAAAAGGCATACTGGCAAGTACCGATTTCAATTTCGCCTGATTCATAAGCCTTGCATTTAAGGATGGATCCTGCGGGTCGAGTGCTGAACGTAATCTGTTGATCTGGTAAATACCGTTGCCCAAAGTTGTGTATTTCAAATACCCCAGAAAGCCGACTGCAATGATAGATCCAATGATAAGGACTTTAAAATTTTTGCTCAGCAGGATTGCAAAAAAAGCAGCACTGACTAAAGCAAAAAGAGCTCCTCTGGTACCTGAGATCAACATACCATAGAACAGAAGTGCTGCAGCAAAAAACAATAGAACTCTTTTCCAGATTTTAAATGGGCCCATAGCCAGTACAAGACAGACGAGAGACATTTGCGCCTGGGAAGCTCCAAATTGCCCCGCGTCGGTATAAAATGAGAACACTCTAAGTTTCCCGAATACGATATGTGTGAAATCAGCTCCATCATCCAGCCACTTCTGTTCTGGTCCGGAAACACCAAAATAAAGCTGCTTAACTCCGTACAACCCCGCTAAAACCGACATTGCGATAATTAATTTCAAGAAAAAATCCAGATCATTTTTCTTGTTCAGCATCACAAACACTATAGGTGCAAGAAGTACCCAGTTCAGCGAAGTAAACCTAATCTCGTTTAACCAGCCCAAGAAGCTGGCACCTGCAGGATTCACAATTTCCAGCAGGTTAATAACAAACCAGATAATCGTGATATAGACATAGTCATTTTTCCAGGAAGACAACTTGAAGTTTGACTTATTAACCAGCATTGTAATCCAGGTCAACAAGAGCAAAATCTCCATGACGGGTCCGAATGGAACACCATCTATATTCCTCAGCAGTCCACTGATTACAAAACAATAAATAAAATAACTTATTACAGCTACCCTTGGATTTAAGAAAATGGAAATAAAGAAGGCAATCCCAATACTCGCCCCAATAATTATAACCGGTGCTATTGATCCCATCTTAAAAGTTGTATAACAAATAAGTAAGGATAGAATACTGCCGGTTATAAGAATGAACTTTTTACTCTTTGAAGTATTAAGATTTAAAATTTGGTTCATGAAATACAATAGTTAAAGGCAACTTATCAAATAATATATCAACCTATATTATTTAAATCCCATCTTCCTTATTCAAGACCCAGCCCAAGAATCCTTCATGTTTAGTGATATAGTCAACATGTTCCTGATTAGCGTCATTAATCACGCCGCCTGAAGCAAAGACAGCAATATGTTTATCACAGAACATTAACCATTCTTTAGCCCGGTTAATTTTCTCCAGACTATTCATATCAATAATTACAAAATCAAATTCGTCCTTTAAAAAAGAGAATCCGGATTTCAGATTATCTTTATGTTGAATTTCAAACAAAGATGTCTTGTCGGATTTATTATTCAGTACCGTAATTAAATCCTCTGTCTGGAGCTGTCTTTTATCTATGAATGTCTCAAAGAACTGCTCTGGTATAACCTTTTGTGCAGGATTTACCACCTGATTATGCTCCTCTTCGCCTTTAATTAACAGAACTTTTCTTCCCATCATTGCCAGTGCATACACCAGACTTGAGGCAACAAAAGTTTTACCCTCACCAGAATTTAAACTCGTAATTCCTAACACTTTAGAATCACTCGTGGTCATTGCCTGATCTATTTCAAACCTTAATGACCTGAGGTTATCTTTAAATTTCACATAAGCAGGGACAGCACTTTCATTCTTCCATATCTCACGGATTTCAAGATCATTATTTTTCAGCACATTTAATTTACCGACGATTTTGTTTCCAGTTTTACGTTGTAACTGTGCAGTTGTATTAATTGAGTTGTCCAGTAAAAACAATACCAGTATCCCCATAAAGCAGATCATGAAAGATGCTACGCCGGCAAGCGCTATAAAAAGCACAGTTTTAGATGGTTCAGCTACTCCCGGAAACCCGGCCTGTGCAACATGTAACCTCAACCCAATATTTTTCTCCAGACTATTAGTATTTGAACGGTTCAAAACTTCCAGATACTCTTTAGTTGCAACATCCGCATCTCTCTCGAAGTTCTGTACTCCCGCATCAAAAGGAACCATTGTGGTGTATTTTGCTTTCAACTGTGTGAGTTGCGCGTCAATAGACCTTATACTACTTTTCGCAAGGTCAAGAGCGACTTCAAGATTCATTTTTTGCGTAATCAGGCTTTGTTTATTTGCCGTCGGATCCGCCACATATTTGTCAGATGAGTTAGTGATCTGAGCTGTAAGTACATTTTGTAGTGAATCTATCCGTTTTTTATCAGCAGGTTTGAAATTATTGTTTACATACCTGTCGTTGGCTATTTTGAGTTCGTTTTTCAGATTAACGATTCTATTGTTATCAGCAATTACGTTACCCCCGGAATACAGTTGGTCCTTTCCGCTAAGTCTTTTGTCGATACTGTTAATAGCGCCCTGATTAGCCTGTATTTCACGCAGATTTTCAGATTTCTTTTGCTCATAATCATTAATCTGTGAATAGATGAGCTCAGACTGTTTGTCAAGATTTAAAACGCCATTATTAATCTTATAATTTTTTAATGCGGCATTCTTATCATTCATTATCCTTTCCTTCTGTTTAACTACAGAATCCAATACGACGTTAGATTTATTCTGATTATTGCTAACATCAATTCCGTACATACTAATAAACTCATTAGAAAGCGTATTGACTACATAGGATGAAAATTGCGGATTATTACTTGAAAATTCGATAGTGATAAAATCAGAATTCTCCACATGATAAATAACGAGACCTTTATGCAATGAAGTTAAATCATATCCCATAGATACAAGGATGTCATATAACTTTAAATCACCATTCAACGCGGGTGTAATTACTGCTCTTTCCGCTGCCAGCCTTTTGTACTCATTAATTACTCTGGATTTGCTTTGAGCATCTAAAGATTTAATTTCCGGACTCTGCACGTTAAAACTCGCTGCAGGATCTTGTAAATCATGCAGTATCAACTGATAACCAAGCATACTAGTCGTTTTGTCCATTCGCATAATCTCCATGATATTGGAGAACTGAGAATTTACCTTAAAGAAATCTGCATTGTTGTCAAGTGAGGAAATTTGCTGCGACTGATCAATTAATCCCGTTGAGATCTGAGTTTTGGAAATATATTTCTTAGGTAGATCCTTTACCAGAAAATAAGTGAGAATAATACTGGCAAGAGGTAAAAAAATGAGGATCCATTTGTATCGCCCAAGTAATTTAAAAAAACGCTTAATATCCATATATATGTTTAACTATTTTATATCGGCAAGTTTCGCACCTATAATCTCTTCCAGATAATCTTTAGCAACCAGATAATCCATTTCAGCCTGGATTTTGGAAGAATTATAGTCAGAAGCCTTAATTCGGGAAGCGTTATATACCTCAAGCTGCACCTCTCCCTTTTCAAATTTATAACGCAGATTATCTACAGCACTTTTATTATCCTGAGACGTCTGTGTTTTGAGCTTAAGGTCGCTTAGCAATCTAATATAGTTATAATATCTTTTTTTAACTTCATTTTCCAACATTCTGTCGTATTCCTCATCTTCCAGCTTTGCAACTTTTAAATCTGCTTTTGCTTTTTTAGCCATATAAGGCTTTTGCAGAAAAACGCCCAAATTTAGTGTGGCACCAAACTGAAAACCATTTACAGTATAAGGGTTGTTCAGGTCTATCGCCGTACGCTCGTTCGGACGATAAAAATAAGAGGCATTGAAGATATCCAGATAAGATAAAGATGACATGGTCACGTCAGCTTTTGCTCTTTCCACCTTTTCTTCGAATATTTTCTTTCTGGGATAGTTGACCCGGGCAGCCTGAATGTACTTTTCAAGAGTTGGATAATTAATCTCCGCAATAACCGACTCGTCTTCTTGAGCCGAAAGATTAGAATTAACCATTAAGACACAGAGAACGGTTAATAGAATTAGTTTTTTCATGTGATTGCTATTTTTATTTTTTTTTGAGGTTTAGACTTTTTCTTTCTGAAATAATGCAGGAAACGTGCCTAAAATAATTTTAATATCAAACCAGAGTGAATAATTCTGGGCATAAAAGTTATCAAGCTCCTTCCGTTCTGTATCTGACATCTCCGCTTTCCCCCTTTTACTGATCTGCCAAAGACCAGTTAATCCGGATGGGCCTAAAAATCGCATGGACCATTCATTTGATGTCAGCATTTCAGCCTCGTATAGCGGAAGAGGTCTGTTTCCTACTAATGACATATCGCCTTTTAGAACATTCAACAGCTGTGGAACCTCGTCCAGACTCGTATTTCTTAAAAAATTACCAAACTTTGTAACACGGGGATCATTTTTGATTTTCACAAAGGCATTTGAACCACTGCCATCATCCGCGTACTGATTAAGAGCAGAGAGATCTTTCAATTTCTGATCAGCATCTGCCTGCATCGATCTGAATTTATAAAAGTTAAAAACCTTATAACCAGTGCCAACACGTTTACTTTTATAGATAATTGGTCCTTTCGACTCCAATCTGATTATCGCAGCGATAATAAGTAGAATCGGGGAAATCATAATTAATGTTGCACCTGAGGACAGGATATCAAATAATCGTTTACTTAAAGGAATATCATAAACAGGCGATTTCTTGATAGCAGAAAGCTGTTCTATATTGGGCTTAATCAACTTAAATTTGATCAGAAAGCTTAGTCTGTCTACCAGATCCTCAATTCTGACGGGATCGAAGTATAAATCATGAACCTGTGCCTTTATTGCTCTTTTTCGTAAATTAATATCTTTTTCTTTAGCAAGCAGAACGATAATCAACCCACTTGAAAGCGGGTTAGACTTTATTGTTTTTATAACTTCAAAAACTTTATCCGCATTTTCTATTTCAATTAAGATTACATCTGGTGTAGAAAAAAGGGATTGTGCATTTAAATACTCTACCAAGTGAGAAACTTCCCCAACATTGACCACCTCATACTCAGCTTCGAGCTTTCTTGTAAACTCTATTTCACGCGCAGAACCTGAATATACAAGCCTGAGCCCGCTATAATTGTTCGTATTATAATTATTCATCATACTGGGCTATTTAGACCGTTAAGAACATTAGAGATTTCATTCTTTAGTTTGTCAGGATTGAAAGGTTTGGGAAAAAATGCTTCTACACTAAAGGGAAGGTTGGCAACCACTTGTTCCAGGTTTTCAGCCGCAGAAAGTATGATTACAGGAATATCTCTGTAAAACCCACTGATTTTTATACTTTTTAAAAAAGATGTGCCGTCAAAGTGAGGCATATGCAAATCTAGGATTATAATATCCGGGAGATTGCCCTCTTCAAGCCATAAATGGGCTTTATACCCACTCGGAGATGCATTGATATGATAATCTTTTGCAAGTATAAAATCTAAAAGTTTTAAAATGCTGGGCTCATCATCTACAATCAGGATTTGTTTTTTTACAGGTAAAGTGTTTTCCATTCGCAGGTGAAATTTCGGTTTATAAGTTTAAATATTTAGATATCAATACAGTTTCACGCTTGCAAAAATACAATAACGAAGGATAATCATTTCATAAGAAACCATTTTCCCCTAATTAAAGTTAATCATTTTGTCAAGCAGTATATACATTATAAAAATATGTATTTTAGTTTGATCTCAACTCAGTTTGCATTGTCAAATTCGACACCAAAATATAGACAATTGTATAAAATCCACAATTAGACGCGGCACAGAAAATTTATTTATAGCTAAACAGTTAAAAATCTGGGCTCCCCTAACAAAACAAGTAAAAGCCGGGAAATAAATGGGGAATATATTTACCTAATTGTATAACAAAAACCTCCTTCGGGCATCGAACCAGTTAAGTAAATCCGCCGGATTCGTCTATTTTTAATCTTCATCGTTAGTTTAAAAAATCAAGCACCTGAAATACAGTGTTTTACAATACAAAATCAGGTACAATAATTCTCCCCTTACTATTTAAATTATCTAGCATGCTATTTGCAAATCTTGTACTGATCAAATAAAGTATAAATATGAAAACATTTTTCCTGCAATTAAATCTGATACTATTTATGGTATCCAGTGCGATTGCACAAGACACGCTAAACACCGTGGAGAAAAGCGTAAATCCTGCAGTGAAACAAGCGGCTTATAAGTTAAATAAATCTCCTCAGGCACTAGGGATTTCCCAGGCAGCTCTTACCAGAGTCAAAGCCATGCAAAATCCACCTGTAAACATTGCCTTATTTGCTGTCGACAGAAGAAAAGAGGATGAATTAGGAAACTCAGATGTAATTATGATTATCTCACTGGATCAGATTACCAAGAAAATTAAGATGACCTCTATACTTCGTGATACCTATGTAGAGATTGAGGGAAAGGGTAAAGATAAAATTAATGCAGCATTTGCCATCGGAGGTCCGCAATTAGCTATCAAGACACTTAATCAGAATTTCGGCCTGGATATTCAGGATTATATTAATGTTGACTTTTTTGGAACTGCGAAAATGATAGATGCACTTGGCGGCGTGGATGTCAACCTTAAACCCGAAGAAATTCCATATCTGAATAATTATCTCCAGGAGATCTCAATTATTGAGCATATACCCGCTACACCAGTTAAAGTACCTGGCCTGCAAAGACTCAATGGAAAACAAACAGTTGCTTACACCAGAATCAGAGCCGTTGGCCGTGGAGATTTCGAAAGAACAGAAAGACAGAGAACTGTGTTAGTGGCATTATTTAACAAATTACAAGGTGCCGGTGCCGAAGTCTTCCCGGTATTTATGTCTCAAATTCTTCCCAACCTTGAAACCAGTATGTCTAATATGACGCTCTTCAAGATTGGTGGGGACATTCTCGGATCAAAAAGCAAAACGATAGAGCAAGCAAGATTTCCAACAGATACAATGAGTAAGGGAATCAGGGTAAACAATATTTGGTATCTATCAGCAGATTTAAAAGCAACAACCCAGTCATTGCATAATTTTATCTATAAGAATATCCCTCCCGTTAAATAACAAGTAGATAAATATATTGAAATCTGAATTTTACAATCGTTTCATTTTCAAATTGCTAAATTGCCTTCCGAATGGAGATTTAGCAATTTAATTCTTTGTCCACCAGGCTATTATTACCAGATATACATTAACCGTTTAGCCTTAATTTTCGCCCACGTATGATTTTAAAAAATAAAGTAATCGTTTTTTTAGGCAATACCCGTTTTGACAGTCCTATTCAATCGACCGCGCTATTTATTGCTAAAAACTTTGCAAAAGAAAATAAGGTTTACTTTATCGACTATCCCTTCACACTAAAAGATTATTATCAATATATAAGCTCAAATGATCATCAGGAGCGTTCTGATAAATTTTCTATCTTTTCAGATGGACTGCTCGAAACGGAGATAGAAAACCTGAAAATATTAATTACCCCTCCGGTACTGCCTATTAACTTCCTGCCTGAAGGCTTCTTTTTCAGAAAGATTCTAAAATTTAACGAGTCCATCCTTTCCTGGAGATTGAAGAAAACTTTAAAGAAAGATGGTGTAAAGGAATTTATCTTTATTAATTCCTTCAATTTTCATTACCCGAATATTGCACAGCGTATAAAACCAGCACTAACTGTATACCATTGTGTAGATCCCATGATCATGCCTTATGATAAAAAACATGGTATAATTTCAGAACACCAGCTCGTTAAACAGAGTGACCTCGTGATATGCACATCAAGAGCACTCTACGAAGAGAAAAAGAACCTCAATTCAAAAACATATTTCGTCGCGAATGCAACTGCATCTGATCACAGTCAGCTTTCAAAAGATCTGGGACCTGCTTTACACCCAAAGTTAGAACACTTGCAAAAACCGATTATAGGTTATTTAGGCACGATTGAACGCAGAATAAACTATGATCTGGTTATAGAACTGGCAAAAATGAATCCCGAAAAATCATTTGTGTTCGCCGGCCCGCTTGCCGCAGAGCACATACCAGAAGAGTTTTACAGCATACCGAATATAATTTTAACAGGTAGCATCCCTTATGAGGAGGTACCTCAATTGATTAATAGCTTCGATCTTGCAATCATCCCGTTTAAAAAAGATGAAGTAAGCAGAACTATTTTCCCCATTAAGTTATTCGAATATCTAAGTGCAGGAAAGCCTATTGTGATGACAGATTTCAATTTAGATCTAAAAGAATTCACAGAAGATTCGGTACTGTATTGCGAAGATGTCCATTCATTCTCAGCTGCTATAGATATCCAGTTAAAGGAAGACAGTAAGGATAAAATCAATACCAGACAGTTACTGGCAAAAGAAAACACCTGGGAAAACAGAGCCGCCCAGATCGACGAAATCCTAAGTCATCATCTTGCCGATCAATTAAACTCCGCAAGTATATAATTTTTGATTTCTTCACTCGATTTCGCGTGAAAAATTTTTGCGCCAGACAACTGAGGATACAACTTCTGGTAACAATTAAAATGATGCTCAGGTCCTTTTTTAGAAACAATTAGATTTATCCCACCGAAATAGCTTGCTAAAGCAGCCGTTCCACCATGTACAGATATGAAATGGCTGGCATTAGCGTAAACCATTAACTGAAGGTGGTTGAAGTTCCTGGCTTTACCTTTATTCTCTTTATAAAGATTATCCATGAGCACTACTTCAGGATGCTCCTGTTCCAGCCAGTCAAATTCATTCAGATCATAACTTTCACTATTATCTGTTGTGATCAGTTCCGGCCGTGGGCGATTATAAATAATTGTAAATTTATCTTTCAGATTACTGATAATAAATTGTAAATCTTCTATACTATAAAAACTTATCGGAGGTCCGTCCCATTCCATATTATACCGGTTGGCAATAATTAGAATCGGCTTTTCAAAAGTATAAATATCATTCTTGTACTCATTCTTTAAAGGTACAGGAAGCCACTTACTCATGTTATAATCATGACTATACAAAATACGCGGAACTTCATAATTGTAGTTACCTTCATTTGTCCTGGTCTCAAATTGCTCCTGATGGTCGGGGGAAAAAAAGTATAGTTCCTTTGTATACTTAGAGGATACAGTCTTTTTCAAAGTTCCATTTTTAAAGTGCCAGTAGGCAAATGGAAGCACGAATTGCAATTCAGGGGCAAACTCTCCGTCGAAAGCTATTTCCTTATAAGGTTTCTTATTGATATAGTCTCTGGTCAGATACTTAAGCTGAGCAAGTTCGCAGCTAAATGTATCTCGGTAAAAATATTTTAGATTGTCCGGTACCTGCGGATACCTTAACTTAACATATAAACTAAAAATTTTATTAGTGACCGTAGTGGGCATAGGAACTTAATATTTAGTGAAGCAGGATAGCCGCTCTAAGATAATTGAAATTTAATTAATCGCCTACTATAAAAACACATCCTATATGCCCCCGAAATATAATACCTCCCCACAATCAGAAACGATAATCGTGGAATAAAATCAGCTACATGGCGCGTTTCAACCCCATAATCAGGTTAGAAATTTCAGTTGCAGTTTAATTCTGAAATATATTTGCTTTACGCCATTCAGCTGGAGAGCCCATAAACTTAGTTTGTTCGTATAATATCCGTTTAAGGGCGTCTGGTATGGGTTTCGGCTAAAGAATAGTACGCCGTTTGCTTAAGCCGTAGAAACGATCTGAATTCATGAAATATATTTCCTCAATTTTTATTATTCTAATTTTTGTTGGCTCGCTAAGGGCTGAACGGGACTTGACAAATGTTCAACCGCTGGATGGCGTTAAAACAAAACCAGGAATCCAGCTGGATAAATCCCCTTCTGCACTGGGCATCTCCCCAGAGGCGCAGTCCAGGCTAAGCCAGGCTACTAATCCCCCGCTGAACATCGCATTATTTGCAGTAGACAGAAGAGACGAAAAAGAAAACGGCAATTCTGATGTGATTATGATTATCAGTATTGATCAACAGAACAAGAAAGTCAAAATGTCTTCAGTTTTAAGAGATACTTATGTCAACATTGAAGGACATCCAAAAGATAAAATAAATGCAGCATATGCCTTAGGTGGCCCTCAGTTAGCAATCAAAACAATCAATCAAAACTTCGATCTTGATATCTCTGATTACATTAATGTAGATTTCTTTGGAGCAGCTGAAATGGTCGATGCTCTTGGTGGTGTAAACATCGACGTTCAGGCTGAGGAAATTCCTTATCTCAATAATTACTTACAGGAAATAGCAATTATAGACAAACAACCACAAACGCCAGTGACAAAACCAGGTTATCTTCTGCTTAACGGAAAACAGACCGTAGCTTATACTCGCATCCGGGCCGTGGGACGTGGAGATTATGTGAGAACAGAAAGGCAAAGGAACGTAATGCTCGCCCTGTTCAAAAAACTTAAAGGATCTGGACCACAAGTCTTTCCGGCATTTATGAACCAGATTTTACCACATATGGAGACCAGTATGTCAACGATGACCTTATTTAAGGTAGGTAGCAGTTTATTAGCCTCAAAAAATAAAGCCGTAGAACAGGCGAGATTTCCGCTAGACTCTTCAAGCGAAGGCATCCGTGTGAATAACATCTGGTATTTATCTGCAGATCTAAAGGCTACATCCACAGCAATGCACAATTTTATTTATAAGGATATACCACCTCACCCATAATAAAACTTATCCCGGTATGCCTTGGGAGTCATACCTACATTTTTTTTAAAAACCTTACGGAAAGCCTTCGGATCAGAATAACCCGATTTATAAATTACTTCATTCATTTGCTCCGCAGTTTGCTCCAGTAATTTTTTAGCAGCTGCTATCCGGGTTTGCTGCAGGTATTCAATCGGTGTGATACCAGTCACCAGTTTGAACCTGCGCAGCATATTACGCCGGCTGGAGGGAATATCTTTGATCAGTTCTTCAATAGTGACTGTTTGTTGATACCCCTCCTCTATTTTCTCCTGTGCCAGTTTAACCAAAGGATCAAGATGAGTACGCTCTACATTAAATGTGCTGAAATAAGACTGTTGCTTCCTATCCATATCAATGGCAAAGATTTTGGCTACTGCAATCGCCTGTTTACTGCCGCAGAATTTGCGGATGAGGTGCAGCATCAGATGAAAACTTGAAGTTGCTCCCCCACTGGTATACAGACTGCCATCCTGGGTAACGGTCAGATCGGAACGCAGATTCACATCCGGAAATGCAGTCCTGAATGCCGTGCAGGCATCAACATGGGTCGTTGCTATTTTGCCGGATAGCAGTCCCGATGCCCCCAGAAGAAAAGCACCGGTGCAGAAAGTAGCGATTTCAGAACCCTGAGAGGCTCGTTTTTTTAACCAGCCTACAGATTCCACATTATCCTGAATTGCGGTACTGATATTTTCATGCTTAAAAGAAGGAATTAAGATCAGATCAGGAAGATCGTCCGTATCAGCGGTACTACGAATGGCATAACTTTCAAAAAAGCCATTCTTAAAATCAGCAGGTTGCTGGTAGAAGCAAATTTCAAAAGGCAAATTCTCCTGAGCTGAAATGGCAAGCTGATTTACAGTTTCAAAGACATCCAGTATGGCTGCAACACTTAATAAACGATAATGATGCACCAGTAATAAACCAATTTTGACCATTTTATATTTATTTATTTATAAATATAGTTAAAAATCAGAAACCTAAATTGCAGCCATTTCCTACATTTACAAGAAAAAAAACATGATTGCACACCACGTATTATTCTGGTTAAAACCAGAAACAACTACAGCACAACAAAGCGACTTCAGAGCCGGGTTAGAATCACTCTCGGCAATTCCAAGTATTACCCATCTTCACATCGGTACACCTGCCGATATCTCACGCAGCGTGGTAGATACTACCTATACGTTCTCAATGATTGCTTTTTTTGAGAATATGGAAGGACATGACATTTATCAGGTTCACACTGTACATCAGACCTTCCTTAATAATTTCAGAGAATTATTTGAGAAAGTCATTATATACGATGCAGATTAATTAGCTGAATCTACCTGTATGTATATCCACGATTTAGCATACAGGTAAATTCATCTTCCAACATAAATTCCCTCCGCATCATATTCATGTAAGTATTCACAGAATTGACGCAAAAAAAAATTTAAGCTTGGTTCTTAGTTTAAATTTTTACAATTTCGTAATAATGAGTCCAATTGCACATAGCTATTTATACCCTGAGCTGGTGTTTGCATCACAAGTGCAAACAGCCCGCAGGCTTTGCTGTGTACCCAATAATTACAATGCTGATTCCAGATATTTCTCTCTGCAAAGCAGCAAGGCCTTTATTATATAAGCCTCAATCCATCCTTGGTTTGGGGCCAATCCCATAGCTTTTCCGGGTACAGTAATTTCTGTCAGCAGGATCAGACTATATTCCTATTCAAATTCTTTCCGGTTTTTTTCATCTGTACTTAAACGGATGCAAGCGCGCATACCGGAATTTCCAAATAATATAAATACCAAAAATATGAAAACAGAAAAATTAATGATTCTGCAGAAAGAACTCGATCTGCTAAAAAAACACCTTAAGGACTGTAATTTATCTGATTACAATAAAAAACAGTTATTAGAAGAGCTGGAATCGGCGCAAGTAATGAAAGAAAATGAATTACCTGAAGATGCAGTCTGTATTGACGCTAAAGTGGAGATACAGGAAGAAGTAAGCGGTAAGAAATATACATTTCAAATAGTTTTACCTGCAGAGGCAGATATGCGTAAAAATAAAATGTCCGTATTCGCACCTATAGGAATTGCCCTGCTAGGCTACCGCGTCGGTGCCAAGGTGCAATGGGAAATGCCGGACGGATTAAAAACATTTAATATTCTTCAGGTTATGCATATCAAAGCAGAACAAGAATAGAAACTATACAATGTGAAAAAGACAAGGCGGATTTATCCGTCTTTTTTTTCATTCTTAATATCATAATTATGATAGATATATATGATTTATATAATTTTAATGAGATGTATAAACTCCATACCTTTGAGTATCAAAAAGAAATAAATGGAAACTCAAAAAATATTTATCATCAATGGCGGTCAGATATTCGGACATTCAGGCGGCCGTTTTAATCAAACTATCAGTAAAGCAACTGCAGATTTCTTCCGGTCCTTTCCTGAATTCGAAATTCGCACAACTGATATTAATCAACCCTATAATCCCGAGCAGGAAGTCTCAAATTTTGTTTGGGCAGACGTAATAATTTACCATACTCCAGTCTGGTGGTTCTCCTTACCACATAAATTTAAAGAATATCTGGATCTTGTATTTACTGCCGGCCATCAGAATGGAATTTACCACAGTGATGGCCGTTCCTCAGCTAATCCGCAGATCAATTACGGAACAGGCGGACAGTTGCAAGGCAAAAAGTATATGCTTACTACCTCCTGGAATGCCCCGTCTACTGCATTTACATTAGCTGGTGAATTTTTCAATGAACACAGTGTAGACGAAGGACCTATGTTTGGATTTCACCGCATGAATGCATTTACAGGGATGAAACCGCTGGAAAGTATTCACTTTCATGATGTGGAGAAAAATGCTGATATTCACGCAGATCTCAACCGGTACAAAGCACATTTAACTGAATTATTCATTAAAAAAACAATTGAAAATGAGCATATTGCTTACAGCCATTCTTAGGGCAAAGCCAGGAAAATCCGCAGCATTGAAAGAACTGCTGCTTCAACTAGTCAAAGGATCTCAGGCAGAAGCGGCCTGCAGACAATATGATTTGCACCAATCCAAAGACGAACCGGAATTGTTCATCTTTCATGAAGAGTGGGCAGATCAGGAAGGATTTGAATTGCATCAGCAAGCAGAACATCACCAGAAATTTGCAGCAGAAGCTGCAGAACTTCTCGATGGTAAAGTAGCCATTCACCACACAGAAAAAATAGGTTAAATACCTGTTAGAAATAAAAAAGCCTCAGTTTTCTATAGAAAACTGAGGCTTTTTACTGCACTAATTAATCATTAAGGATTAATCAGCTTAAAAAATTTAGGCACATCAGTGTCTTTACTCGATGTAAATATAAGTTTCTTATCAGGTCCATAAAGGTATAAAGCCGGATACTGCTTAGGATGAAAAGCCATGATAAAGACATGGTCACGATCCTGTACTACCTTCACATTTTTCTGTTTTACCAGTTCTTTAGCGAATGTATTTGTAAAATAGTCAATCGATCTGTATTCATCCTGTGAGACCAGATAAATATTAACATTGGCCAATTCCTTATGACGTTTATTCATTTGGGAAGCAACTTGCTGGCAATGTCCGCAGGTAGCATCAAAAAACATGATCAGACTCTTTTTACCTCCAGGAATCTGTTGGGTTGAGAAAACACCATTATCCCTGTTATAAAAAATCGCAGTAGGTATAGCAGAGCCCGGCAGGGGCTCCTGTGCAAATGCAGCCACAGAAAAGAACATGGCCAATAGAAGAACAAATGAATATTTCAATTTTTTCATAACGATATTAATTTAATAAAAGCCGGATTTAATGAAATCCATCTTCGCGCGGAAGCAAATATATTTTTTCTCCGCCTGATCTGATACGGCTGCAGACACTTTGACACAACAATGATTGAATGTATCTCTTCTATACGTTTTGGTCCTTTTCTTCGGTTGCTTCGCTGCTCAGTTCATGCGTTACATCATTATATTTACCCTCAAGATCATCAAATAATGTATGCTTCCAACGTTTGTTTCCGGTAAAGTGAGCTGCTCTGCCGATCATATGTGCCGCAACAGGCGCGGTAAGCAGCAGGAACAAAATAATTGCCAGTAGTTTTGTTGTTACCGCAGTTTCCGAAAAATAGATTGCAGCGCTGCCCAACACCAGCCCAACGCCCAGTGTAGCAGCTTTAATGGTTACCGAAAGGCGAAGATAGAAATCCGGCATTCGTAAAATACCAATAGAAGCAATCAGAATAAATAAAGTTCCCAGGGCGCTCCCTGCCATTATCATAATATCACTCATTTTTTTCTCTTTTTTCAAGGTAAAACGAAAACGCCACGGTCCCCAGAAAACCGATCAGCGCCATAATAATTGCGACGTCCAGAAAAGTCGGCTGGTCGGTAACCAGGCTATAAATTGTGATAATAGCAATTCCGATAGTAAGTAACAGATCCAGTGCCACGACCCTGTCTGCAGTATGCGGTCCTTTCAAAAATCGAATAAACACCAGTAAGACCGACAAACACAGGACGGGTAAAATAATATAATATAAAAAGGTATATAAACTCATCGTAAAATAGCTAATAACTTTTTCTCAAATCCATTTTGGAGATATTTGATAAAACTCTCTTTATCTGTCATATACATTACATGTATATAGAGCACTTTTTTATCATTACTGACGTCCAGAATTAAAGTTCCCGGTGTAAGTGATATAATATTTGCCAGCAAATTAATCTCAAATTCTGAGGTTGCAGTCAATGGAAACCTGACAATAGCAGGCTTCATGAAAAACTTAGGCGTAACCACATCGTAGGCTACCTGGAAGTTGGCTTTGATCAGTTCATAAATAAAATAGAATATAAAACTGATAATCCTCGGTATCCTGTCAAAATATTGTTTAGACGCCGAAGCATTATCTCTGGACATTAGCATCAGTATAAAATAGCTGAGAATAAAACCAAAGAAGAAATTGACAAACAGAAAACTCCCGGTTAGCCCTACCCAGATAAAACTGAGCATCACATTCATTAAAAACTGTTTAATCATAATGTAAAGAGTTTAAAGGTTAGTTTTTTGGTTCAAATACAGCATCAATATAAGGTTGGTGGTGGAAAAGCTCAGTAGAAATCCGCTCTGCCAACACCGCAATATGCTGTGCCCCGAAACCCATATATAAAGTAAGTGCCGTTAATGCAATAACAGGAATAACCAGTAATTGCTTTTTAAAATTACTTAAAGCATCAAATCCGGCAGCTTTCAGATCGGTAACAACCATTGGTTCTTTCCAGAAAACCTCTGCCCATAATTTCGCGATTACGTACATGGTAATAAAACTTGCAATCAAAATAGACGCCAGCAATATATAGGATCCGGAATTTAAACTTTCGCTGATCAGATATAGCTTTGGCCAGAATCCGGAAAGCGGAGGAATTCCCACCAGGGAAAAGAACACAGCTGCCATAACCAGGGAAAGTTTTGGATAACGCCTGTAGATGCCACCAAGTTCCGACATTTTATAAGTGCCGGCTATTTTATAAATCAGTCCAGCTATTAAAAACAGATTCGTCTTAATAACGATATCATGGAAGAGGTAAAACAAAGCACCGGTCATCGCTTGTTCTGTATATAAAGCCAGACCGGCCAGCATATAGCCGATATGACAGATAATCAGGTAAGATAACAATCTACGGATATCCGTCTTACCCAGGGCACCGATAGCACCCGTAACAAGTGTCGCACCGGCAACAAACAGAAAGACCCCTTTTAAAAATGAATCCGGAATATAAATCAGCGTAAATACACGTATCAGCGCATAAATTCCGACTTTAGTTAACAAACCCCCAAAGATAGCGGCAATAGCAGAGGGCGGTGTATTATAAGACGATGGCAGCCAAAAATACAAAGGAAAAACGGCCGATTTAATGCCGAAGCCCACAAAGAACAAAATAGCAGTTACATGGACCAGTTCCCGGTTTTCTATATTTGCAATCTTAATAGAAAGATCTGCCATATTCAGACTTCCCGTAAGACCATAAAGAATACCGATCGCGGTTAAAAAGATAACCGAGGCCAGCAGGTTCATGGTCACATAGTTAATCGCCCCCTCCAGCTGTGGTTTTCTTCCGCCCAGGGTCATCAGTACAAAAGAAGAGATAATAATAACCTCAAACCAAACGTAAAGATTAAAGATATCTCCGGCCAGAAATGCGCCGTTAAGGCCCATCAGCAAAAAATGTACAATCGGGAAATACCCGTACTGTATCCGGTTTTTGGTAATGCCGGCACAGGAATAAATCGCGACAGCCAAACCTGCAATCGCAGTCAAAAGCATCAGTGTAGCGGATAAAGTATCTGCCACAAAGGTAATTCCAAAAGGCGCTTCCCAGCCCCCGCCCTGCATAGTTAAGATACCGAGGTTCCAGACTTTCATCCAAAGACCAAAGGCTAATAATACAATAACCAGGTTACCGGCAACACTGATTATTTTCTGTGCTCTTACTTTTTTCCAGCAAAAGATCAATAAAATGGCAGTCAGCAAATGTAGCAGTACCGGAAGAATAATATATGGATCTGTCATATGTCCTGATCGTCTGAATTAAGTTGGTCAAGGTCATCAGTACCTGTGACCAGATATACTCTTTTTAATAATACAATAGCGAAGGCCTGCAGTCCGAAACTGATGACGATTGCTGTTAAAATCAATGCCTGCGGAATGGGATCCGAATAGACCCCTTGCAGAGAACTAAAATCCCGCGGGATAACAGGAGGATTACCTTTATTGATATCTCCTACCAGGAAAATAAGCAGATTAGCTCCGTTACCGATTAGGATCAGGCCCAACAGTAACTTCACCATACTCCTTCTAAACATCATGTAAGTACCTGATGCGTATAATAATCCTATAAGTAAAACAAGTAGAAACTCCATAATTAAACACTTTCAGTTATGGTGAACAACATCGTCAGGGTCACTCCGAAAACAACGAAATAAACACCAATTTCAAAAAACAGGGCCGACCCGATCAATCCGATCACTGGAACAGGCTCATTAAACCAGAGACCTGTCATCAGGGATTGTCCGCCGATCATCGGCAATACAGCACTTATCAGCGATAACAACAAACCGATTGGAATAAATACTCCCGGATGAATACGCAGAAACCTCCTGGTTTCTTTTAAGCCATGTGCGAAGGAATGTAAAACAAAGGCAATTGCTGCGACAAGACCACCAACAAAACCACCGCCTGGTTCATAATGACCACGCAACAGTACAAATACTGAAAAAAGTATCAGCATAGGGAGAAGATAATTTGATGCAGTTCTTAAAATGATTGAATTCATATTATTCCTTTTCTGATGAACTGATTTTTAACTTAAGCATACTGTAAACGCCCAGGGCAGCAATCGTTAAAACTGTAATTTCGATTAGCGTATCCGAGCCCCTGAAATCTACAAGAATAACGTTTACGACATTTTTACCTTTAGCCAGCGAATAGGCATTATCAGCATAAAACCGGCTGATTGTCTTATGTGTAGGCTCCTGCAATACTAAGAAAGCTATCATGGAAATCACTCCTCCAAAAATAGTGGAGATAATTGCATCCCTTATCTTAATAGCTTTGTTGGTCAGCGTTAAAAACGGCGGTAACTTTAATAGTATAAGCATAAATAACACCGCAGTCAGGGTATCTATTGTGAACTGGGTCATGGCCAGATCAGGTGCCCCATAAAAGACAAAGAGTAAACAGATACTGTAACCTACTATACTTAATGAAATGATAGAAGTTAATCTGGATGAAGTAAATATCAATACAAAAATTGCCGATACCATCATCACCAGAATCACCACATCATACATACTCACAGGTGTCATAGCACTGAAATCTATCGAATGTGGAATTAGCTTAACCAGCTTCCAGCATAGTAGAATAAGCAGGAAAGAAATGATCGTAATCATATAGTTCCGCAGATAACCATTTTGCAGTTTGTGGGTAAAATAATGTGAAATCTGTTTAATACCCTCAGCCAGGCGAAGAAAGAAACTTCTGGTAGAAAAAGACTCAAACCTGTCCATAAACTGCACCTGTGAATCGGCCGGTTTCCGCAGCAGATAAAGCACAACACCTCCCAACACAGTCACTCCGCTGAGCAGTAAAATCAGATTGAACCCATGCCACAGTTTAAGATCCGGCAAAGCCGGGTTACCACCGGCATTCGCCACAACGGCATTTACCAGCGGACTGCTTAATGCCGGGAAAAATCCAAAAAGCAAACTAAGCACGGCAAGCAAGACTGGTGGCCCCCATAACAGGAATTCGGGTTTCGTGGTATCTGCATAAGCTTCGGGTAATGCGCCCGTAAACGGCCTGAATCCAGCGACATAACCAGCATAAGACAAGAGAACATTTGCAATAAGAACCAGTCCTGTAAGCTGTATAGCAAGCATTCCTGTCTGCATGGTCGCCTCATAAATAAGATCCTTTCCGATAAATCCGAATGTAAACGGAATCCCGGCACTCGATAATGCAGCAATACCAGCAGCAATTGCAACCGGCATCATTATTTTACGAAGACCGCTGAGTTTAGTCAGATCACGCGAATGTACAGCATGATCGATGATACCTGTACAAAGGAACAACGCGGCTTTATAAAGCGCATGCACCAGAATAAATACTGCAGCAGCAAGGAAAGACTCCGTAGTGCCAATGCCTATTAACAGAACGATAAGACCGAGCGCCGCAATTGTTGAATAAGCAAGTACACCTTTCAAATCTGTACGGAACAATGATTGAAAAGCAGCATATAATAATGTAAATCCACCTACGATCATTAATGTATAGTTCCACAAAGGCTCTCCCCCGAGTACCGGACTTAATCTGAACAGCAGGTATATACCGGCTTTCACCATTGTTGCGGAGTGCAGATAAGCAGATACTGGTGTTGGTGCTTTCATAGCACCCGGCAGCCAGAAATGGAAGGGGAACATGGCAGATTTTGTAAATGCTCCTGCAAAAACAAAACATAGCATTAATACATATGAACCATGCTGTTTCAGTGTAGCTGATGCAGCTGTTAATGCCTGTATAGAGTAAGAACCGCCCACATTACCCATTAGTAAAACACCTGCAAGGAGCAAAAAGCCTCCTCCTCCGGTAATTGCGAGTGCAAGAACCGCGCTCTTGCGCGACGCTTCTTCCTTAGTATTCCAGCCGATCAGAAAGAATGAGCTGATACTGGTCAGTTCCCAGAAAATAAATAGGACCAGGAGGTTGTCCGAGAGTACGAGTCCGAGCATGGCAGCCATAAACAGACTGAGACAGCTAAAGAATTTATGTATCTGGCTTCGGTCAGAAAGATAGGCCGCGGCATAGATGTATACAAGCGTTCCAATTCCCGTAATCATCAGACTGAAAAGCATGGCAAGCCCATCCAATTTAAAATCCAGGTTAACTCCCATTGCGGGAATCCAGGTGTACTTAAACAGAATTTCTTTTCCTGCTGCTACCTCAGGTAGCCAGGTGGAAAAGTAGATCAGCAATGAAAGTGGAAGAAATGCAGGAATGAATCTTAACCAGCCATTTTGAAGCCTGAAAAACAGGAATAATAAAGCAAATAATATACCTGAGAGTACGGCTATGAGCATAGTTTAATCAATAGATTTCAGTTTTAATATTTCGTGTGTCGTTTTCAATATATGAATTTCTATGGAAAAATCAGGCATTAAAGGCCGATTTAGACGAATAAATAGAAATTTTTGGAATTATCTGTCACTCATGTGACGAAAGCTTCACACTGAGGCTAAAAGTGCGGTAGATTCAGAATTTGATTCAGGGCTTGAAAATATAGTAACTGAACCTGCCTTCACGGATCAGACTGAAAGCCGATTTTTCGCCCGTATAATACCCCAGGTCCATTGCTGAGATTGACTGCGATCCATCAGCCTGCTCGTCTATAAAGACATTTTGTTTAATCTTCAGCAGGTGCTGTCCTTTCTTAAGACTGAGAAAAGCTTTCCCCCTCCAGGTTTTAAGTGTATTATTTTCTATAAGCAGATAATCCTTACTGTTAAAATCCAATGTAGCGTTAGCTTGTGTATCGTGGTTTCTGGCCAGTTCAATCTGATCCGGCATTTCCTGATATGGCTTGGTACCAGCCGGCCGTACTCCTATCAGCCCCGCACCGTACAAAGCATGCCCCTTACCCTTAACCACATAAATAAGTTTATCAACCTTCCCATTATACAAATCACTGTCAGATGGCCACATAGAACTTGCAGAATAAACATAAATGGCATCTGCTTTTTCTAAAATCGCGGCCATTTCTGCTTTAATCCGCCCGGCAGACCAGCTCAGATTCTTGTTCCACTCTTTATAGGTGTTCCTGGTTCTGCTGCCATCGAGTACCCAGGAGTAAAAAAAATCCGGATGCAGCAAAAAACCGTTTGTCATAATCAGCTTGTTTTTATTATTCCTGTAATGCAGGCTATCAGTCAGCTGACCGGAATGGTCCAGTTTATAATAACTCGTCGCATTGCCAGCCGTGCCTTCCAGATATTTTGCGGTAATCAATGTGATTTGCTGCTCTGGAAAATATAATGGGGCAGACAGGGTTGCATTATCAGTTTTCAGATCAAGCAATATTGATACTGCCGATCCTGGCTGTGTAGCAGAATCCCTGATATTAAGATAAACGCGATAGGCAGGAGGCAAAGACGGCTGAATATTTTCTGCCTTAAAGAAATAACGGTATCCCCCGAAAAAGAGCATACCAGAAACAATGGTTAACATTAACAACGCATATCTCTGGAGTTGTCCGCTGTAAAAGAGTTTCGGTACATTTTTTCCGGACATAAGGATCATAGTGACGCAAACATAAGGCAAGACCGGGAATAATTTCCCCCTCTCCTTTATTCGCCAGTTAACATTTGTGATTTGCTGATATCAAGTATTTATACGCTCCCGTTCTTCCTGTTTTTTGGCTGCCCCATTGGAAGACTAAACCAAAAAGTACTACCCTCTCCTTCCACACTACGGACGCCGATTTCCCCGCCATGTTTTTTAATAATTTCCGAGCATATATAAAGACCTAATCCGAGACCGGTATATTGGCCACCTTGAGTATCGGCCTGATAGTAACGCTGGAAGACCTGACTCACTTTTGCAGCTGAAATACCAGGCCCCTTATCAGTTACCGAAATTACGGCATATCCCTGGACCGCTTCCGCCTGAAGCAAAATGACGCCACTATCCGGTGCGTATTTAATTGCATTGTTAACCAGATTAACCAGGACCTGCTCGATTCTCAATGAATCTGCATAGATATTTAATACACCATTATCCTGTATGACTAATTCGAATCCTGCATGTTTTGCAATATTCTTACAATCTGCTGTAAGCGAGCTGACTGAAAACCATGATTTTCTGAGCTGCAGCTGTGCAGTATTGTACTGACTGGCGTTTAGCAGATCATTGATCAGGAACGATACTTTATCGGCGCTTTTAATCGCGGTATTTAGCAGGGTAGTTACTTTTTCCCCGCCGGATGTACCCAATATCCTATCCAGAATCTGCAAACTGGCTTTAAGACTGGTAACCGGAGTTTTCAGTTCATGGCTGGCTATGCTGATAAACTCTTCCTTCTGCTGCAATGCTGCAATATGCGTGTCAATATCTGCGCATAAACCAAACCACTTCTGAACTTTACCATTTTGTTCGTGATAAGGGGTCGCACTAATCTGATACCATACAAATACCTGCTGATTATTTTCCAAACGTGCCTGCACCTGTAATGGTACTTCCTGTTCTATGCTTTTAAGCCATGCCTTTATTAATGTTGCTTTATCCTGCTGATGCACTCTGGACAAAATGATCCGGAAATCCACAGACTTGTTGTTCAGGTTAAAATAGGCGGCAAAACGCTGATTAACATAGTCGATTTTCCCTTGCGAATCTGCAGTCCAGATTAAACCCGGTAACAGGTTCGCCAGAAAACGGAAATGCTTTTTCTCCGCTTCTGCATGTTGCCTTGCTTCCAAAAATTGGTTTTGGTAGCTGAACCTGCGATCTGAGTTTAATTCGGATGATGCCATTCATTTGAGTTTTAGTGTATAAGTCGACATCTTAAAGATAAGCAATTAACTGATTTTTAACATATTCATTTCATTCAAAGTGCCCTCTAAAGCAGTTTTAAGAGGCAATTCTATTTTTTTTCCTGACATAGTGTATAATTTCAGTCATTTAATTAAATTGGTAAAATGAAAATTACGCAAGCGTTTGTGTAAATCATTCTATATAATAGATGTATATATTTGATAAATGAAGACACTAACCGTGCCCTGTATTCCTGCCGGCGAACCATTGGAACAATTCCTTTACGACTCGGCCAGCAGCTTTATTGATCAGCAACCCTGGCCATCCGGTTTTTCCGTTCCTCAGGCAGTTTTCAGCATCGCTCATCGCACCACATCTATTTTTGTACTTTTTCAGATTAGCGAAAAAGAGATCAGGGCTGTCAACACCGGCATTAACACACCCGTCTATGAAGACTCCTGCGTGGAATTCTTTCTGCAGTTACCTGGAGAAGACGGTTATTATAACTTTGAATTCAATTGTACCGGCACCGTTCTGGCCGGCTACGGCCCCGGCAGGACGCGGGAATTACTCCCGGAAAAAATCGTCTCCCAAATCAAACGAACAGTAAAAATTACCAGGGGAGCGGAACGAACAGATATCAGCTGGGAACTGATCGCTGAAATTCCGTCAACCGTATTCTGCAAACATAACTTGTCAACTTTTGCGGGACTGACCTGCAAAGCTAATTTTTATAAATGTGGCGATGAACTAACGGAGCCTCATTATCTTGCATGGAACAATATTCAAACAGAAGAACCTGATTTCCACCTGCCTGAATATTTCGGACAGCTAACATTTAACCAAATATAAAATCTGAAACATGAACCAAAACTCTACTACTTTGACACAGCCGGCTCCTAAAGCAGGCATACCGCCAATTGCAATTATCGGTATCCTGTTCTTTATATTCGGTTTTATCACCTGGCTGAATTCAGTATTAATCCCTTACTTGAAAATTGCATGCGAATTAAATAATTTCGAATCTTACCTGGTGGCATTCGCATTTTATATTGCTTATCTAGTTATGGCTGTCCCTTCAGCCATGGTGCTCAAGGCTACCGGCTTTAAAAAGGGAATGTCTTTCGGGCTCGTTGTAATTGCACTGGGTGCCCTGATCTTCATACCCGCCGCGCTAACCAGAACCTATGGACTATTCCTGCTTGGTCTATTCGTACAGGGGACAGGACTTGCACTGCTGCAAACAGCCTCTAACCCTTATATTACTATTCTGGGGCCATTGGAAAGTGCTGCCAAAAGAATCAGTATCATGGGTATATGTAACAAAGTCGCCGGAGGTATTGCACCGATTGCACTGGGCGCAGTAGCTTTAAAAGATGCAGATGCACTGACAGCAAGACTGCATACCTTAACTGAAGCTGTAAAAGCTGAGCAGCTGAATGAACTGGCTTCAAGAGTTATTATGCCTTACATTATTATTGTCGTTGTTCTTCTTATTCTGGCGACATGGATCTACTTCTCTACCCTTCCTGAAATTGATACAGACAAGGAAGACGAAAGCGTAGCAACAGCCAACGTAGGGAAAACTTCTGTGTTACAGTTTCCACACCTAATTCTGGGCGTAATCACGTTATTCCTTTATGTAGGTGTAGAGGTTCTGGCCGGAGACTCGATTATTAGTTATGGTGTTTCACAGCATATATCCTTGTCCACTGCAAAATTCTTCACTACCTGTACACTATTCGCTATGATTGCGGGATATATTGTTGGAATATTGTGTATTCCAAAATACTTCTCACAGGATAAAGCATTAGTTGTTTCGGCTATATCAGGAATTGTATTTGCACTGGCAGCAATATTTACTCACGGATATGTTTCTGTACTTTGTATTGCATTTTTAGGATTCTCGAACTCATTAATGTGGCCTGCGATCTGGCCGCTGGCATTAGCGGGCCTGGGCCGATTTACCAAAGTAGGTTCTTCCCTTCTGATCATGGGTATAGCCGGGGGTGCGATTGTACCATTAATTTATGGTAGTCTTGTAGACAAATTCAGTGCTCAGGAGGCTTACTGGATCCTGGTACCATGTTATGCCTTTATCTTATTTTATGCGACCGTCGGACATAAGATCCGGAGAAAAATAACATCGTAATCCAAACGGAGGGCGTCTGAAAAGGCGCCCTCCGTTTTATTTTTTCACTAGTTCGATCAGCCTGATCAGATCTTTTTCAGACTGATATCCTGTCACCCTTTTTATTTCAACGCCGTCACGATAGACAGCAACTGCTGGAAGTCCTTCTATTTTAAGTGTTTTAGCCAGATCTTTAGCTTTCTCAACATCTACCCTTTCTACAGCAACTTCTCCCTGATACTGTGTTTTTAATTTAGTCAGCGCCGGTTCCATTTTCTTGCAGGGCAGACACCATTCTGCATAAAAATCTACCAGTACATATTGATGCGCAGCGAGCATCTGCTTAAAATCTGCTGCCAGATAAGTATCTCCTTTTTTCACATCACCAGTTTCAACCGGCAAATCTGCCTGTTCCCATGACATGATACCGCCTTTGAGTTCGGTGATCTGGGTAAACCCCATAGTCTCCATCTGTTTTACAGCTGCCGCACTTCTGCCACCACCTTTACAATAAATATATACCGGTGCGTTTTTATCTAGCTTTGCCAGCTGATCTTTAAACTGTTCAGCATTGAAATTATAATTGACAGCATTATTTAAATGTGAAGATTTAAACTCATCAGGTGTACGGACATCAATAAGCTGGGGCTTTGAGCTGGTTTTAAGCTGAAGCTGAAATTCTTCAGCGGAAACTACATTGACACTGGTCTGGGCAGAAGATACCAGCGTAACACAACTCAGCAGTATCAGTTGAAAAATAAACCATAATCTGGCACTTTTAATTATCTGAGACGGGGATATTTTCATATAATTCTATTCTTTTCGTTTAACTGTCCTCACAAATTTAAACATTATTCGAGCAGGTTTCTGTAAAGACTCCATACCACTTGTTGCAGAAAGGGATTTAACCCATTTACTTCATCTACATTACAGCCGTTAGTCACGGCCACGATACCGAACTGTTCTTCGGGCTGAAAAATCATAATACTATAAAGACCGTAAGCCGATCCGGTATGCCCTTTAAGCACCTTACCTGGTATGACATCATTTCTGGTCATCAAAGCAAGTCCATAATGGTCCGAAAAAGGGACTTCAGTCTGCATGATTTCTTCACTTTCCGGCGATATGATAGTTCCTCCGGGATATTTCCCTTTATTCATATGCATAGTCATGTAAACTGCCAGATCAGGTACCGAAATCTTCATTCCTCCTGTTGGAGAAAATACAGGCGTGGTATACCCTTGAATATATGTGCTGATTTCTTCTGTACGCGGACTATATGCGGCCGGAGCTGCAGAAAATTTCCGGGAAGTAGTATCGTACTCATAAAGCGTGGTAAATAAGCTTTTATCTAGGGAGTCTACGTTATAACCACCTTTGATTTGAAGTGGTTTAAGAATGTGATTCTGAATATACCGGTCAAAACGTTCGCCCGAAATTTTCTCTATAACGGCGCCAGCCATATTAAAATTGAGATTACAATAAGCATAACCTTTGCCAGGTTCATACGCATCATAACATTTTTCCCAGGCTGGATTCTTTTCCGGGTTGATGACATCAAAGTTAAAATATCCCTGGCTGTCGTTAATACTGGAGGTATGGGATAAAACCATCCGCAGTGTAATTGGTGTATGTGGAAATTTTGGGTTTCTCAGGCGGAAACCTATGAGCTGGCCAAAATCGGTATCCAGCGACACCTTCCCCGATTCAACAAGCTGCATAATTGCAGTAGCAGAGAAAGATTTGGAAATTGACGCGATCCTGAAAAGATCATTCATGGCCAGATTCGTTCCAGACCCCTTGTCTTTTTGGCCGAAAGCATGCTGATAGACAAGTCTGCCGCCTTTAACCACGGCAACATTAAGACCTGTTGCCTCAAACTTTCTCATCAGTTCCTGCAAGTCTTTTTCTGCCGGCCTGGATTGTGCGGCTAACTTCTGCGCAGTAATATAAACCAGAATAATACTGACAAGCATACGTATAGAAATACGGTTCATATCAAAACAATTGTTATTGAAGGTACCGGATTTATTGCAGAGATACAAAGCCGCCTGAACAAGACAGGCGGCTTTGTTATTTTTAATTCTAGTTATTAATTACGTCAGCCAGGTTAACGGTAAAATCAAGTACAGAGCTAGGTGGAATGGATCCTACCGCAGAGTTACCGTAACCGTATTGAGAAGGTATTAACAATCGGATCTTACCGCCCTTTTGAATCAGGGGAATTCCTATCTGCCAGCCTGCAATTACTCTTCCGAGCGTAAAAGATATTGGTGCGCCTTTTGATTTATCGAAAACAGTTCCGTTTAATAAGCGTCCTTCGTACTCCGCACTGATATTAGTGGCAGTAGTATACTTTACATCTCCTTCACCGGGATCAATGATCTGGTAGAAAACTCCGGATTCATGTTTTATTGCCGGAATCTCATTTTCCGTAATAAACTTGCGAATTAATGTAGTGTCTGTGGTAAACTGTCCGGCATAATCGAAATTATCGACAGCATTGAACTTTTTACAGGATGCGAACGCTGCTGTTATTGCGACAAACAGCAACAGGTATTTAATCTTCTTCATTGTTCCAAATATAGCAATTTTATCAAACTGCTTTCCGGAATGAATATAGCGTGCCCGGACAAACACAGATGTATTAGCGAATTATGTAGTACTTACCCATATACAAAGAAGAAGAAACATCTTTCCCAATGCCCGAGATTACAAACACCCAGAGATGAAAATCCAGATCTGACATAAATTCAGGCAGTTGCAAACTGAGCTTACAATCCATTCGTTTGCCTGCAGATTCCTTCAGATAAAAAATCTCTTTTTCCTGATTATAAAAGAGCAGACAAACCTGATCTTCTCCAGAGACACCAGATCTCAGATACCTTTGTTCAAGCCAGGTGATCTGTATAGTATTGCTTTCCAGTGAAACTGCCTGTGACTCATACAAACCATCGAGCTCACCATCTGCCATTATAACTCCGGCGTAATTTATCCGCACATCTCCATTCGTCTGCTGACAAGTATTACGGAGAAAATTTCCCATTGCCCGGTTTTGCACAGTCATACTTGTTTTTCTTTCCCTGTACCCCAGCAAAACCGCTTCCTTTACCTGGCTGAAAAAACAGGTAGCCAGAATAAATTTTTCCCGCTGAAGCAGTTGACTTGCAGATGCTTTTAATCTTCTTTTTTCGGGTCTTCGTTTAACAACAGGAATGCCGCGCCTTTGGTAAAGTACCAGCTCCCCTAATTTACCTTCAATACGGCCGAGCTGGCCAGGTATATATTTTGCCATCTTAATTCTTTTTAAATTGTTTTACCAGATCAGCTGTCCAGTATAAATGCTGTCAGAAACAGTCTTATGATTAGAGGATATAAAAGTCAGGTAGGTTTCAATTACGCTAGGTAGCGCAAATTTCAATGGCTTAAAAATCTGTTTGCCTTCGTTCCGGTTTGCACCGTTTAAAATAAACTCAGCCTTCTTGATTTCGGGGAAGTAGACCAGTAACATGACTTTATCATTCCAGAACATACCTTTCTGGGTATTCGCAGGATTCCAGCTGTATTCCAGCTGATCTGTACCCACCTTCAATTCCAGATCGTCTACCAGGGGTAAATCTCCCTGACTGAGGCAAAGTGAACTAAAATCTATTTGCTGTTCCGGATATAAACCTTTAATCGCTTCTTTTCTGATCAGGGAACTGGCAACATTCCAGGCATTATCTTTCCTTAAAGCCGCGGCAGGTTCGAACGTGATCTCAATAAAATCCCTAACCGTTTTCAGAAATGCGGTACTGATTCGTGTTGCCTCTCTTACAGCCAGCTGACGTATGCTTTGTGTGTCTTTAAATAAACCAATTTCCCGGGTTACCCTTTTATTATTTAACATATAACTAACCGTTCTTCCACCACCACTTGCTGTTTTATTTTGTTTTGCCATTTTTAATCCTGAATAATATTATTAAATAACAGAGATAAATATTAACCCAATATAATTAATATTTATTAAAAGTTCACATTAAACCTTATTTTATTTCTTTATTAGACAGGGTTGCTATACCCTTGAGATACCCTTGATTTACCTTTCCTTTACCCAAAGGGTATCTCAACGGGTATTTCAAGGGTATAAGGAGGGTATAGCATGGGTATAGCAACCCCGCAGGAATGCAAAGCAGATGCAGATTGAAAAAGACATAAAATTAACCTTTAATTACTATTCGGCCGTTATGAATTATTTTGCTCTGCCTTCAGCATCGCGCGATGAGACTTTCCCCATTCAACCAGTATACGGATTATAGGTAAAGTTGTTAATCCATAAGATGTAATGGCATAAGTAACAGTGACAGGCTTGGTCTGCTGTAATGTTCGAACAATCATTTTATTGAGTTCCAGCATTTTTAATTCCCTGGTTAGCATTCTTGGCGAAATTCCGGCTACACCTCTTTCCAGTTTTCCGAAATGATTCAGGTCTTGTTGCCTGTTGGCTAGATATTGAAGTACAGGAAGCGTCCATTTTCCTGCCAGCATATCCAGGCTGTCACGCAAGGCCATCAGTTCTGCTGTACATTCTTTTTTTTGTGCGGGTCCGGTCTCTTTCATAAGATGCAGACTTACCTATGTGTAAGTAGTTACATCCGGGTAAGTGATTTCAAATATAAATAAAGCTTACAGACCTTTGTTTCAAATCGAAAAATACATGGACAAATTCCCGACTATCCCCAGAAGAATTGTAACCGGAATAAAAAATGGAAAATCTGCAGTAGTTACAGATCAGCAAATTGATAATGTGTCTGAGCATTTTCCAGGATTGATAATCTCAGATATATGGGCTACAGATTCAATGCCGGTAGTTTTAAATAAATCAGTGGTCGTTGAAAATACAGCCTTTCCGCAGACACCTGCAGGCGGTACCTATTTCAGGTATGTGAGTATACCTCCCGATAAAGATCTGGGTATAGATACCGGGCAAAGCCGGACAGCGCACCCGCTTTTTCATCAAACCGATACTATTGATTATATTATCATCGCCCAGGGAGAGATCTACCTGCTGCTCGAAGAAGCAGAGGTGCTGCTTAAAGCAGGCGATATCGTTATACAACAAGCAACCAACCACGCCTGGAGCAACCGCTCGAATGAGCCCTGCATCCAGCTGGCTGTTTTAATTTCCGCAGCTGCTAAAGTTTAACCAGACTGCCCAGTTTCAGATACCCTAAATGAATTTCATCCTCTTTTAAACCCTCTGCTGGTCGCAGTACAATCCGGTACTGTGCCTTCTGCCCGGGGGCCAGGATATCTTCAATCTGATAGAGATCATCTACATCAACGCCGTATTTATCATCGATATGAGAGGTGGCGCCTTCAAAATGATTCTCTTTAAAGAACAAGGTATCTTTTGCTGTCCTTGAGGCTTCAGCCATACTATCCTTAACGGTCAGGATTGGGTAATGCTGTTCTTCAAATTTATTGCGCTGATAACCGCCAAGATTAATAAAGAATAATCTGGAACTCTGTTCTTCGCCCGGCTGTCCGGAGTTTGTTTGTATCGTAACTTTAAAACCATCGACAGCATTTACTTCGCGCCAGGCATCAATATGAACCTTCTCTCCTGCTTCAGACCAGAAAGCTTTAATTTCAGGTACCAGATCTTTCAGATGCGGGGCAATACCGAAAAAATAATCATGCTGTTCTACATGTCTTCCCGGCGCTTTTGAGCCTAATAAAATCATAAATAATTTAAGTTCCGTATCCTTTAGCATCTGATTTTCCATTGTTCTAATTCGTTTTTTAAACACGTATAACAAGACAAAGTTATTAAATAGTTTAACGAGGTAATGGGATGAATTGATTATTTTTACAGCGATTTACTGAAGACCTTACGATGACTACATCCAAAACTACCCCGCTGTCTTCAACACCTAACATCTATATTATTGCCTGGTGTTTTGGCTTACTTTTTTATTTTCTAGACTACGTGGTACGTTCTGCACCCGCTGTAATGATCCCGGAACTCTCCAAGGTTTTTGGTGTAGACACCGGTGGCCTGATCTCCATTATAGGAACCTATTATATTACTTACTCTACGGTCAGCCTCATCGCCGGAATTGCACTAGATAAATTCGGTGCCAAATATTCGTTGTTTACCGGGACGCTCATCCTGGGAATCGGCTGCCTCCTTTTCGTGATTTCCAGCCAGTATGCAGGAATTACAGGACGTTTACTTCAGGGCGCCGGTTGTGCTTTCGCATTTCCTGGCTGTGTATATCTTGCATCAAAAGGATTCTCCCCACGCTCACTTGCCACCGCCATTGGCTTTACCCAGTGTATTGGTATGCTGGGTGGATCTGCGGGACAGTTTGTGGTTGGCCCATGGCTCACCGCCGGACTCAGCCAGCAAACCTTCTGGATCGGATCCGGAGTAGTGACCATTCTGGTGGCATTTGGATTGCTGCTGACTATCCCAAAACGTACCACTCAGGAACAGACTCCACAAAAGTCTAAACGTATAGTCGGCCTGCTTGATCCCTATAAAATTGTTTTTTCTAACCCTCAGTCGTGGTTATGCGGTCTGATCTCAGGATTGCTTTTTGCACCTACAACCATCTTTGCAATGACCTGGGGAGTTGCTTTCTTTCAGCAGGATAAAGCTTTCACTTTTCATCAGGCAGCAATTGCAAGCTCCATGATTCCATTAGGCTGGGTGCTGGGTTGTCCGCTCCTGGGTTTTATAACAGACAGGATCGGCAAACGCAAACCAGTCTTGATTGGTGGTGCATGTCTGATGATATTAGCAATTCTTCAAATCCTGTTTCTGCCCGGCTTATGTAGTATATACGTATCAAACTTTATATTCGGTGTGGCCTCGGGAGCTGCGATGATTCCATATTCAGTGATTAAAGAATCTAACCCGGATGAGGTAAAAGGCAGCGCAACTGGTGCAATAAACTTTATCACTTTTGGAGTGACTACACTGATCAGTCCTGTTTTTGGAAAACTTTTTGGAAAAATGCCGGTACTGGAAATGGAAAAATCATTGCATTTCCAGTACTCAGCATTTTTCTGGATAGCAGGCATTAGCATCGCCATCGTTTTAAGCCTGCTGTTAAAAGAGACGGGAAAAGGACAGGACTAATCTTTCAGTTCAAATACTGCCTGTATTTCAACAGCAGAATTTAAAGGTAAAGATGAAGCTCCTACAGTTCCCCTGGTATGCATACCAGATTCTCCCATAATTTCAACCAGGAGATTTGATGCTTCATTCATCAGCACCGCATGTTTTGCGTATCCGGCAGCTGTATTAAAAAATCCGGTTAACTGAACTGCCTGTCTGACGCGGTTAAGGTCTCCACCTGTCGCCTGCTTTAGAACGCTCAGGACGTTTAACATAGTTTGCCGGGTTGCTTCTTTAGCCTGTTCCTGCGAAAGATCTGTTCCAATTATACCCGGATGAGCTATTTTTCCATCGATTAATGCAACCTGATTAATAAACACCTGATTTCCGCTGATCCGGTAAGGTTTATAATTTCCCACAGGCGCAGGTGCTTGAGGCAATTCAATATTTAATGCTTTCAGTTTCGCTTCTATTTGATTCTCCTTTAAGTCTGGAATAGTTTCAGCAACTGCCTCTGAAGTCAGCCGGTGCCCTTTTGCAGCTTTCGCCAATGCATAACCCTGCAATCTGGCAATATATAACTCTCCGTCGGAAGGTCTTGGACTCATTTTATTTCCGGTAAGAGATGAGGCTCCGAATACAGTATTTCCCTGGGGTACAGACTGATCAATTTCCGAAGACCCATTAATTCCTGCCGGTACAATCAGCATTCCATGTACAGCCAATGTATTCCAGAAAGAAAGAATTGCACCTTCCCTTCCCGCACCACTGCCGGCCGACATAAATACTGTCGCAGGGATACCTTCTAGTTTTCGCTGCGTCCAGATCGTAACAGACTGATCCAGAAAATAACGCATATCTGAAGTCATATTCCCGAAATGTACTGCAGAACCAAAAGCGATTCCATCATATTCAGGCAATTCATTAATCGTCGCATAGGGCACAGCAGCGAATGACTTCGTCTGCTCATCTTTCAAACTCTTAATTCTTGGTACTTGTTTGAGAACAGCCTTTGCTCCAGGATAGGAATTTATACCATTTGCAATGGCCTGTGCCATCCGGTAGGTACTTCCATTCTCTGAATTGAACAGTACCAGAATCTTAATTTCTGTATTAATTGGTTTCATATAGCTGGCTGCCTGAGTGGAATTACTGGTTAGAACTAAGCTTAAACAGCTTAAGGCAATAAGAACGGGTTTTATAAAACGATTTGATTTCATGGCATTGGATTAAAAATTTAACAGGACAAAGCTCGCGCTAATGATTTGTCAATTAATATCTATATTTGCCAATAGCATGTTATAATACGACATATGGAGCGCGCAAAATTCTGTCACCTGACAGTAGATAGTATAGAAAAAGAAGCCTATGTATGGCATGAGGCCGACTGGCGGTTCTCTGATGAATGGCATGCACATGAAATGGGCCAGCTGATCTATGTCGAAAAGGGTGTTCAATATCTCCATACTGCAGACAGGATCTATTTATTACCTACCCATCATTGTGCCTGGGTCCCGCCGGGTTTATTGCACCGGACTTCTGCACCGCTGAACCCGGTATATTTGCGTTGCATCTTTTTCAGCAAATCCGGAACTGATCCATTTTTTCAGGATCTGAAAATCTTCCATACATCTGCGGTACTCCGGGAAATGATTTTATTCACACAGCAATGGTCCAGGCTTCAGGATTTTGATCCGCTGGAAGCTGATTTTCTAAAAGCATTATCCGGAATTTTACCATTTACTTTTCAATCTTCCCTTCCACTGGTCTTACCTGTACCGCAAAATCCAAGAATCAGGACGATGATCGATTATCTGACGGAACATTACTTCCAGGAATTAAAGATTCCTGAAGTTGCTGCCCGTTTTAACTTGTCGGCACGTACCATGGAGAGATTATTCAAACAGGACCTGGGAATCACAGTTGCTGGTTATATCAAGCTGTTTAAGATTATCAAGGCTGCAGAATTATTGTCTAATCCAGGTGAGAACGTGAAAAGCGTTGCTATTCAGGTGGGTTACGACAGTGTCTCAACTTTCAGTAACACTTTTTACAAAGTACTGGGAATCAGACCTCAGGAACTGATCCCGACTTGATTTACCAGCTAATCAAAACGAAATACATTTTCTATTGAATATCATTATATATTTGAACTTTATAAATTAGTCATCATATTTCGACCCGATGAAAAGCATTATCTTATCTGTTTCTATCCTATTTATAACCCTGATTACCTTCCCGTCATTCGCTCAGCACAAACTGCAGAGTATCGATGAGCTAACCAGTTCCGACGATCCTGCATGGCCTCTTGTCCAGGAATGGCTGGCAACAGCAAAAAATAAAGTGGAAATTCTGGAAGTTACTCCTGGCCTGGCTAAGACTGCATTGTTTAATGCGCAGGTTTCTACTTACTCGACATTAGGTGCTGTAATTTACAATACCGGCGGTATAATGATAGATCAGGGCTGGCTCAGGATTCTTGGCTCAGGAAGTATCAGGCTGAACCGCTCAGTTGCGGAATGGAATAAAGGAAAAACGATTAAAGCCTATGGCGACAACCCCAGTTATCTTTTAGTTGCTGATGATGCAGTGGGCGGTTTCTTCGCTATTAATTATGGTGCTTTTGGTGATGATCTTAAAAATATCTATTATCTCGCTCCGAACAGTCTGAAATGGGAGCCTCTGCACTTAGGTTACAGCGAATTTATTTTGTTTTGTTTTGAAGGTGACCTTTCTAAATTCTACAAAGGTCTGAGATGGTCAAGCTGGGACCAGTTTATCGCAAACCTGGATGGTAGTAAATCCTATAGTTTCCGTCCTTACCTATGGTCTGAAGAAGGAACGGATATTGAAAACTGTACACGTAAACTGGTGACTACAGAAGAGCTCTATAAGTTCAATATAGTCAAACAAAAAGAGCTCAATCCGCAGAGTATTATCGAAACGCCATAGCACAAATTGATAATTGAGTCAAAGACTTTCATTTTATATTTCATTAATACACAATCAACATTGTCAAAATACTGATAATCAATATAATTACACAGTTCAATCAACAGATTATTAAATACCTGTTAAATCAATAATAATCTAAAAGAACAACCGTTATGTTCAGTAAAAAAAGACAATATTTAAAATGAAACAAAAAGTCATATTAATATTCTTAACCATTATTTTTATTTCCTGTAAGAAAGACAGTGATGAATTAACAGATAGAAAAGATATGGATTACAAGCAAAAAATGCGTGAGCTTGTAATCGGGATCAGCCAGTATGCAAAGTCAAAAAATCCTGACTTCAATATTGTTCCGCAGAACGGTATTGAGCTGGTTACGGATAACGGTGATGAGTCGGGTACAGCACATAAAGAGTATCTGAATGCTATAGATGGGAATGGCCAGGAAGATTTGTTTTACGGCTATGATGACGATGATCAAAAGAGTCCGGCAGCGAGTACAAATTACTTAAAACCATTTCTGAATATTTCAAAAAAGGCGGGAAAGACTATTCTGGTAACTGATTATTGCTCGACCACTTCAAAAGTAACCGACTCTTATTCTCAGAATGCAAACATGGGGTATATTTCATTTGCAGCAAACCAGCGGGAACTTAATGTCATTCCTAAATTCCCAAAACCAATTCAAAATGAAAATTCTTCGGTTGTCACCAAATTCGCACAAGTAAAAAACTTCCTTTACCTCATCAATCCGTCCGGCTTTGCTCAAAAAAGTGATTTTATAAACACCGTTGTTAAAACAAACTACGATTTGTTGATTATGGATCTTTATTTTACCGACGGAAGTATGTTTACAGCAGAAGAGATTAACCAATTAAAAAGCAAAGCTAACGGAGGAAAAAGATTAATCATATCCTACATGTCCATCGGTGAAGCAGAAGATTACCGGTATTATTGGAACAGTAGCTGGAAAAACAACCCACCTTCATGGCTGGATAAAGAAAACCCTAGCTGGGAAGGAAACTTTAAGGTTAAATATTGGGATCCGAACTGGCAACAAATCATTTACGGGAACGACTCTTCGTACCTTAAAAAGATTGTAGATGCCAAATTCGACGGGGTATATTTAGATATCATTGATGCATTTGAATATTACGAAAAATAACAGCCATTGGGATAATGTTTAGTAGCGATCAATACACAGAACCCACGTCGTTCATCAGTTTCTGAAATCCGGCCACAAACTGGCCGACATGATAACCGTCTACCAGTGCATGATTTACATGAATAGAGACTGGCATCGTTTTAACACCATTCTCGTCTGTGTATTTACCGAAAGAGATCTTCGGGCTGCTGTCCGAAACCGAAAAACTCCGGGCATGGGAAAGGGAGGTGAAATTAATCCAGGGTAAGGCAGAAAAGTGAATCACATGGTCATCTGGATCTGCCATTTTCAAACCGCTTCCCTGACGGACCTGTTCCATAATCTGTATCGCATCGGCGGTAAACAATGCCTGGTCCTGCTGATAATTCACATAAGAAAATCCAAATGTCCCATCCGGCCGGTCTACAGTTGAGGCAACATTCACCTGATCATAAATAAATACCTGGTCTGCTATAATTCTGCAGCGAAACTCTTCGATTTGATTTGCAGCTTTTAGCGCCAGGTACAAATAAGTTAAAAAGAACGACTGCTGGTTTTCTTTTGCATATCGATGGGCAGCAGTACAATCTATGTCCACGGTTACGCCGTAAAATGGCTCCTCAAAACGGGAAAAGAATTCAAAATGATCTTTACGTTTCCAGGTAGCTATATTAATTTCTTGTTTCATGGTTATCTTTGCAATTATTAAATGCAATATTCGCCAATCAGCTTAGTTTTGAAAAGGACATTTGTCCTAACCCAGAAAATATGTTACGCACCAATCATTCTTTTCTCTCTTTTACGGAAGAGCTCTACAACAACCCGGCACACAAGGAGGCTATTAGCCTGAAACATTATGTTAAAGGAGACCTGCTGCTAAAACAGGACGGACGGTCAACACAGGTTTTTATTGTAAAAGAAGGAATCGCCAAATGCTTTTTCACCGAGGAAAATGCAAAAGAATATATCGTTGAATTTCTCAGTGAAGGTGAAATCATCGGTGAAATAGAAGTGATTAAAAATAACAGCTGCCTGTGTAGTGTTGAAGCGATTACTCCACTGGTAGCCTACACAATAAAATATCCTTTCTTTAAACATCTGATGGAAACGAATCTATGTCTGAACCGGTTATTACTGGAAGAAATGGCCCAAAGAATTATTTACACCAGCACGCGGGCTTCTACACAACAATTATACACGATAGAGTTCGGGCTAAAGAAAATACTCGAATTGCAGGCCAGACAGGGTCTGAAGCTATCAAAGGATGACCTGGCGGCATATATGGGTGTAACGATCCGCAGTCTGAACCGGGCACTTAAAAATTTAAACACAGAATGTCCTGAATAAAACAATTCTTTGATTCAAGTAAATTTCCTGCTGAGCCGTAAAATATTCCGATCACTGTCGCATAAACTGTCTGGCTGCCGTTTTAACTTTTAAAACCAACCAGATATGAAAAAAAACTACTACTTACTATTCCTCCTTATTACGGCCGCTACTTTATTTTCCTCGTGCAAGAAAAATGATTTCGAGTATGAAAATGACTACGATAAAAGTTTCAGAGCCTGGACAGACTTTAAAGCCAACTCCAGTAATAGTTACCAATATGTCGTAAGCACTGTGTCCTGGACCGGATACCGCACCGAAACAAAGATCACTATAGTTAATGGCGAAGTAACAGAACGTTCTTATACAGCCAAGACCTATTCAGGTGGTTCCGCTTCACACGAGGTAACCGTACACCAACAATGGACTGAAGACAAAAGTAATTTAAACACCCATAAAGATGCCGCTGAGAGTCTTACACTGGATGTAATATACGATCGGGCAAAAGTGCTGTTACAGGGTAAGAAAAAAGCTAACTCTACTTTTGAGGCAAAAAATAACGGTATGATTTCTGTCTTCGGTTTTTCAGCGGACAACTGTCAGGACGACTGTTTCAGCGGAACCAACATCACTTCTATCGAACGATTCACTCCTACAAAACCTTAAGTACTATTTATAAATTTCCTAAAAAAGCCTCTGAAATTTCAGAGGCTTTTTTACTAATTATGCAGAATAACGGTTGCCGTAAGTTCGGGCGACCCGCTGCGTAACCCATTTATAAAGATGGTATAGATCTTACCGTTTTCCAATGTAATGCCCGACAAAGTGTTTTTGCTGACTGGAATAACTGAATGATCGGTTGCATTCTTAATCTGAAAATTCAGATTTGTACCGGCATCTATTTCTTTAAAGGGTCCAAGTGTTTTCCAGGTTAACCCTTCCACTATTGCCGGAGCTTTGCCAGCGGTATATGGTATAACCACCTGGTCTGCGAAATTTCCATACCCCACTCCGGAAAATATCGGAGTACCTGCAGCATAACTAAAGTCAATTTTTGGTGCATCAGGTGAAAAATTAGCAAATCTTATTTTCACTTTTCCGGATGCAGGCCTTTCCAGATCGTCATAAACAAGAATCAGACTGTCTGTATTATTAGGATTCAGCGTGCTCGTTAAACGCTTTTTCACTGCGAACAAGCTATGTGCGAAATCTGCAATAGGACCATTCGGACCGGCGAAAGAAGCTGTGTTCGTTTCCTGAATAAAATTTGCACTCCCACCGAAAACATACGAAGCTTTATAGGACGCACTGGTACCTTCTGTCAGGTTATACTGTACTTTTCCAAACTGGGTATCCAGGTAACCAGATGCCGTATTTCTCTGCAACACACCTGGTGTAACTTTCCTGGTAAAATCCCAGAAGTTAACAGCAACATCTGATGTTCGGGCATTTACGAATTTCACTTTAGCACTTAAGGGCGATCTGTCACCTGCATCTATATCCAGATAATCTGCCTTATTGCAGGATGACAAAGCCAGCGCAGGAAAGACTACAATCCATTTGTATTTTTTGAAAATTCTCATCGGTATATATTTATATTTTTAAGTTTGATGCAGCTCTGTACTATTGAGCAGTATCTATTATTTAAAATTGGCAGCTAACCTGATAAATGGCTGAATACCGGCACTCGAACCAGACTGAACTGAACCCGGTGAAGGTGTTCTGGTAATATTACTTCCTGGTGCAGGTATCGTATAATCTCCTAGTTCATTAAATAGATTGTTTACGCCGATGGTAGCCTGCAAAACAGGTGTTATTCTGTATCCGGCAGATATATCTGCAACCCAGATAGGACTGTATACCTGATAATAATAATCCGGTTTAGGGAAATTAGCATTCAGTTGGCTAACAGAGTTTACAGATCCAAAATAAACTGCTCTTGCCAGCAGGCTTAGTTTTTTGAAATTATATGTTCCCTGTAAAGTGATCTTTGTAGCCGGGATAGCTGAGGTAACCCGCACTTCTTCACTTTCATCAAAGATGATATAGCGATAGGCTTCCAGTCCTTTTGGTGTATTCACTTTGGTTAATTTCGTTTTCTGGAAATTACCCCCCGCTAAAAAGGCTGCATTCGCCCCATTCGGTAAAAGGAATTTATAACTACCCGTAAATTCGATACCCTTAGTGCTGGTACTAAATGAATTGTAGAAAAATTTAGCCTGCACCGTACCCGTTTGTACGAACAGCGTTCTTACATCCTCCGGTAAATTGGTGTCCGTAGCAGAAAAACGGCCCGTATTGCCAACCCTGTCCTTGATATCTATTTTATAGGCATCCAGTGTTAATTCTATATTCTGCAAAGGCTGAGAAGTAATTCCTGCAGAGTAACCTTTAGATTTTTCGGGCTGTAATGAAGGAATACCCAAAGCTTTGGTTGCAGGATTGACATTATTTGCAGTGACCTGATCGATAGCTACACCGTTCTGGAAGGTTGTCGAAGTTTCCGTATAATAATATTGCGCCAGATCTGGTGCCCTGAATCCGGTGTTAAAGGCTCCTCTTACAGCCAGCCATTTTGCAAAGCTGTATCTTGTCGCCGCTTTATAGGTACTGACACTACCAAAATCTGCATAATTTTCTATTCTGAATGCACCGGACACCAGCCAGTTCTTCGTAACATTTAATTCAAGATCTGCATAGGCCGCAGAGATAGATCGTTTGACATCTACTTCATTGGAAGGCCGGAAACCTGCGTGTATCTGCGATCCGGGAGAAAGGCCGTTTAAAGGCGTGCTGCCAGCGGCAGCAAAGTAAGGAATCCCGCCTGTAGTATATTCTACCTTATATATGGGACTTAAATCGGCTTTGGAATAAGAGCTTTCTTCTCCGGCTTTAATCTGATAAGTTTCTACCCTGTACTGACCACCGAAAGCTACGTTTAGTCCTTTTAATATTTTGTCAAATTTCCTGGAAAAATCTATGCTTCCACTATTCTGAGAAGCATTATAGCTCCCGGCATTAAAGGTTCTTGGTGTTTTCTGGCCTAAACTTGCATTTAATGAATTACTAATCAGGTTATCGAAGGCATTTCTTCCGTATACATTAGAAATATCGACATTCCATTCCCTGATCTTTCCTTTCACGCCTACAGCGAAAGAAAGATCGGTTATAATATTATCCATCGCAGGCAGGAAACCATCCGGATAAACAAAAGTATTATTACGCTCTGTCCATCCTGGTAGTCTGTAAACAGCAGTAAACTGAGAATTACGGTGACTGATTCCGCCAAAAGAGTATAACTCAAAGTTATCATCGAGCGGTACGGCAGCGTTAAAGGACAATAAACCATCTTTTGATTTATTTGTAGATCCCCGGGTATCAAAATGATTGCGGTCTATTCCTCTGCCAGCAATGATCGCATCATCTATCTCCCGGGTGTATATTTGATCAAATCCGCGGGTATTAGCTCCGCCACCATAAGCCGGCCCAATATAAAGCCCGTCACCATCTTTACCTGAAGGTAAAGAGACAGCCTGCGTAGCATACTCCCCTGTAAGATTCAGAAAGCCCCGGGTACCTATTTTAGTACCTAAATTAGCGCTGGTGCGGGTCGTAAAGCCGTCTCCTCTTCTCCTAATACTTCCTAAAGTACTTACTGTAAGCTCATTGACATTACTTTTCAATACAATATTGATTACTCCGGCAATCGCATCTGATCCATATTGTGCAGCAGCACCATCCCGCAGAATTTCAATGCGTTCTATCGAACCTACGGGAATTGCATTCAGGTCATACCCTGTTGCACCATTGCCTAAACCTCCCCAACTAATATTTGAGCTTTTATGGCGTCTTTTTCCATTGACCAGCACCAATACCTGATCAACACCCAAACCTTTCAGCTGTACTGTTGAGGTTGCTGAGGCCGCATCGCCTCCACCTGAAACAGACGAATGAAAGGAGGGCGACACATATTGCAGCAACTGGGTAACACTCGCTTGTGGTGAGTATTGCTGTAAGGTTTTAAGGTCAATCACATCGACCGGAACGGGAGAATTGAGTTTGGTACGGTTAGCACTACGTGAGCCTACGATCTGAAGTTCGTTAAGGTTATTGTCTGCATTCTCCAGACTGATATTGAGTTTTGTAGCTGTACCGATTTCTACTTCTGCCGATTTATAACCGATATAAGAGACCAGAAGATACCGACCGTTTCTTACAACTATGCTGAATGAGCCGTCCTGTTTGGTAACGGCTGCTCCATCCAGGCCTTTCACTTTAACAGAAACGCCGGGTAGCGGCAGTTTATCGTCCGCAGAGACAACCACTCCGGTAATTGTTCTTTGCTGGGCAAAAATATGGGTGGATATTAATGTGCCCAAAATTAGTATCAAGAGTAGTTTTCTTTTCATTTATTAGTATTTAAAATAGACATACCGGTGGCTAATTCGCTTAAAAACACAGCAAATCAGAGTGGTAATAGAAAAAAATAAGGGTTATTTTTTATTGAACCTGTCGTCCGTCAACGAGACCAAAAAGGCTTCCAGGTCGTTGATTTCACCGTCTGTCAGTCCAAGTGGTTTGCTCAGGGAAAGGTCACGGTTCTTTCCGTTTTTAATAAACTCATCAGGGTTATTATAATATTTAATGACGTCCTTTAGTGTTTTAAACATTCCATTATGCATATAAGGCGCTGTTAAAGCCACGTTCCTTAATCCTGGAATCTTAAAGTGTCCTTCGTGCTCAGGGTTTTTGGTTACCTCAAACCTACCGGCATCTTTCAAATCATCACCGTTAAATAAACCGATGCCTTTAAAACGGTCTGCAGTAAAATCTTCTCCTGAATGACAATTATTACAATTTGCTTTACCAATGAATAACAGACGACCACGTTTTGCCGATTCGGGAATTGCATTATCATCACCATTGATATAGCGGTCATATGGGCTATTTGAGGTTTCCAGTGTGCGTTCATAGGCTGCAATTGCTGCTAACAGATTCTTCTGGTTCGGTGCGGCATTAAAAATGTCCTGAAATAATTTCGCATAGGTTTGGTCTTTTTGCAACCTTTCCAGCGCTTCTGCAATCGGAAGATTCATCTCTATCGGGTTAATGATGGGCTGCAAAGCCTGTTCTTCAAGCGAAGACACCCTTCCATCCCAGAATAGGTTCGGACGGCCGGACAAGTTGGTAACTGAAGGAGAGTTCCGCACGCCTACTGTGCCTCCAACACCCAGACTGAATGTAGCTGTGTCGGCGAAAGCAAATTCAGGTTTATGGCAGGACGCACAGCTGACAGATTTATCTTTGGAAAGGATCGGATCAAAAAATAGTTTTTCTCCAAGGCGTTCTTTACTGTTAATCACATCCGGATCATCTGCACCAAAGCCTGCAATGATAAACACCAGAGTGGTGAGCACTACGGAAATAATTATTTTAGGTTTTCTCATTATATTTTTTCGCTGTCAAATCAAAAAATCCAAATTGTTAAGGCTGCCGCAGGAAACCGGACAGGAGAATCCTGCCCGGTATCTCAAGAATTACCAAAGCTTATTTATTAGCCACAAGCTGTATATCCAGATCAAAATCATCATAGATGGTTTTATCTCCCAGATTTTCAAAGAAACTTTTAGATCTGAATTTGATATCATATTTAGTTCTGTCCACTTTGATCTTGGCTTTCGCAACCAGTTTATTGTTATCTACAGTTACATTTGCCGGAAAGGTTACTTCATTAGTAATGCCTTTAATGGTTAGGTTCCCTTTGATCTGATATAGTCCTGAACCTTTACTCTGTGCTGAGGTGATCACAAATTTCGCTGTACCAAACTTTTCCACTGCAAAAAAATCATCACTTTTAAGATGTCCGAGGAGTTTTGCATTGTTCTCCTTGTCTTCAATATCAGTCACTGTGATTGTCTTGGTATCCAGCTCAAAGCTTCCTCCTTTTAGTATGTTATTATCTACATCAAGTGATCCTGAACGTACCTGAATAGTGCCGGCATGTTCACCGGTAACTTTCTTGGCAAGCCAGGTCAGCTTACTCTGGCCGGGATCCACTTTAAAGGATATAGCTTTTTTGCTCAGCTCCAGCTTTGTCACTGAACCCGTGGAAATAAACCTGGGCGCAATTGTAAAAGAAGAAAGCACAAAGACAGTTGTTACTGCAACTGCAGTCAGGGTGGTAATTTGTTTCATATCTGAGATTTTAGTTTTAATATTCTGTTATTATCTGCTGGCGGTCTGCGTGGCAAAATAAGTTGCCGGTGGTACAGGTTCAGCGAGCAGTTCATCAAGTACTTTATTGAATTTCTTCTCGTATTCTGAGTAATACTGTCCGGTAACGGTTCCAGTATAGCCTGTGTATATTTCTCTCACCTCCCCTTTACGGTCAATTATAATGGTAGTAGGATAAGCAATGAATTTATTTAGAGCCGGTAGCTTGTCTGCAACCAGGCGTTTGTCCGCTAATCCTCCGAATAAAATATCATATTTGATATCGTATTTATCTCGCAGTTTACCCAGCGTATATTTACCATATTCAAGATCATCTTTTTGTTCAAATCCAATTGCAATCGCTTCTACACCGCGATCTTTATTTTTATTGAACCAAGGTGATAAGAAAACTGTCTGGTCTGTGCAGTTCGGACACCATGTACCCACGAGTTCTACAATCACAACCTTACCCTGATATTTGTCATCGGTTAATGAAACAGGTTTACCGTTCAAATCGGGAAATGTAAATGCTAACTTTTTTAATCCGGGTTTTAAAGACGTTAATGTATAAGGGTCCGGTAATTCCACTTTACTATCCTTTACACCTGTAAATTTCAGGTTGTCATAAATCCCCTGACTGATTTCACCGGACAAAGTTCCATCTTCATTGATCGTACCTCTGTAGATCCTTGGGCTGGGGCCACTAAATCCCGATAACACGAACTGATTACCCTGTACTGTTCCTTCCAGCTCCCTGCTGTCTCCTGTTACCTGCATAACCACACCGGTCAGTTTGTTACCTACCTGTTTGAGAATGGCAACCTTATTTGGTACAGCTTCTTTGGAGAAACCTTTGAACTCCCACTTACCGGTCAGATCGGCCGCCGGTGCGACGTCCTTACCAGGCTCCACAAAGCGGTAGTCTTTTCCTTGTTCGGCAGTGAAAGGAAGTGCATTACCACGAAGGCCGGGAACCAGACTTCTGTATTCGCCGCTGATTTTTCCGTCGCTTTCTATTTTCGCTACCAGGGCAGCATCATAGGTATTCATCTTAATGAAAAGCGAGTCTTTACCCAGATACTGGATATGAAAATCATCTCTTCTGCTACCGTTTAGCAGGGTAAAGGTTGCAGTTTCTGCATCTTTACCTTTAAGTTCAAAATTAAAAGGCACTTCACTTTCGCTTACTTTAAATACGCCGCGCCAGATACCTTCTTTAATAAATTTTCTGGCCGCTTTAGGGTCTTCCGTAGTCTTTGTCAATGCCAGAGAAGAGGAAGAAATAAGCGTAGCAAGGGCCAGCACCTGTATTTTATACACATGAGATTTCATAATGAAAAATTTTAACGGTTTATATTAAACTGATGTTATTAGCATAACTATGAGATTTATTTTCCTTTCACGTAGGCCACAGATACCGATTCGGGTACAGGCTCGGCGATGAGTTCATCCAGAACTTTATTGAATTTCTTCTCATATTCCTCGAAATACTTTCCGGTTACCGTCCCGGTATAGCCGGTATATATTTCTCTCACATTACCCTTTCTGTCAATAATAATTGTGGTAGGGAACGCGACAAATTTATTCAGTGCGGGTAACTTTTCGGCAACAACTTTCTTATCGGCAATTCCACCGAAAAGTATATCATAAGTAATTCCATACTTATTTTTCAATGTACCTAAGGTATATTTTGCATACTCCAGATCATCTTTCTGCTCAAACCCAATAGCGATTGCTTCTACTCCGCGACTTTGATTTTTCTTAAACCAGGGTGCAAGAAATACGGTCTGGTCTGTGCAGTTAGGACACCAGGTACCGATTGTCTCAATAATAACTACTTTTCCTTTGTACTTTTCGTCACTTAAAGAAACCTGCTTACCATTTAGATCGGGGAAGGTAAAGTCAAGTTTATTATATCCTTCTTTCAGAAAAGTCAGTTTATAAGGATCCGGTAGTTCTGCTTTCTCATTGCGTTGTGCATCGAACTTTACATTCTTATAGATGCCAAAACCCTGTTCACCGGAGATACTGTTATCATCATTAATTTTACCTTTTACAATAAACGGACTCGGCCCGGTAAATCCGGATAATTCAAATTCATCACCTTGAACTGTACCTTCAAGTTCTCTGGTATCACCGACCACAGTCATAATTACACCAGTTAACTTGTTTCCGTTTTGTTTAAGTAAAGCAATTGATGCAGGAACCGCATCTTTAGTATAGGTTTTGATTTCCCACTTCCCTGAGATGTCGTGTTTCGGTGCAACATCCTTTCCTGGTTCAACAAAACGGTAATCCTTACCATATTCTGCCACAAAGGGTAAAGAATTACCTCGGAATCCAGGAACCAGGCTGCGATATTCGCCTGTAAGCGTACCATTATCTTCGAGTTTAGCCACCAGCGCGGCATCGTAAGTATTCATCTTTACATAGATTGAATCCTCTCCAAGGCGTTCAACATGAAAATCGTCACGTCTGGCTCCGTTAATCAGCGTTAAGACTGCTGTCTTGGGATCTTTTCCTTTAAACTCAAAATTAAACGGGACTTTCGATTCACTTACATTAAATACACCACGCCATACGCCCTCCCTGGGAAGTGGCTTTGAACCGTTCGCAGATACCGTTCCCCCCAGTAGTACTACTGAGGTCATCAGGCATGCAATTTTAGCTGAAATTGTAGTTTTCATCATCATCGTTATTAATTTAAATACTATAGATTCATAGTGTTTAATAACAAGTATACCGACCTTCATGTCCATGCAAATACCCTCTGCAGATGCAGGTATTCAACTGGATTTCCTTAACATGAAACGGTGAGTAACTTGTTATTGGTTAATTTATAATCTATTTCTAGATCAGTTTGAGCACTTTTTCCTATGGAAAGTTGCTAGAAGTTCAACGAGACTGACTCTCCCTTCTTCTGTATAAATCAACTAATTAATGGTGGTGATTAATTAGGTACTTCCTGATACCCCGGTAGCTTATTAAAAGAATAAATGACCACCATAATATTCTATCAAAATGCCCCGGGGTACCAGGATTTTAAATAAGAATATTAAAAGAATTACCTTTAAATGGAGGCCGGCATCTTAATTTATTATAAACAACAGCACAGGCAATCTTCTGACCACAAATTCAGAGTATTTTCCGTAGGCTGGTTGCTGTATATCATATGAGCGTTTATTTTTTTGTTAATTATTTTTTATAAATATAGTGAGTCTGAATCACTTACACAATTAATTCTACCAAATTAGTAGTATTAATTATTAACTACCTGAAATACAGTTAATTAATATTTTTATTTTGTAACAAAATTGTCTTAAATTAGGTTATCAGACCGTATTCAGGGTCAAAAAACCAGTGATTATCCGAGTCTATTAAGATCTGATTAGCAATGCTTTCCAGTTAAATGGCATCCGCTATATCTGATTAGTTAAATATAGCAGATGCCTTTGCCTTTAAGCTAAGCTATTCAGAGGGCTTCCAGCCCACATTTGCCGCAGTTGCAGTCTCCCCGTATTTTCCTTTTTCATTAAAGTAATCTTTACCTCCGAAAGTATATACCGGCTGTTTCACGAGATCCAGCTGTAACTGTGGAATTGGATATTCAGTTGGAGTTCCGCCTACCAGCAGGTTATTACGCCTCATAAAGGTAAAAGGAATAAATGCTCCTCCTGCCCCATCGATTTCTATCGCATATTCATAATGCAGAGCCTTTCTCAAACTGCTTTCATCTGCAGCTACATTAGGCAGGCCTCCAGCGGATTTTCTCGATGCTGTAGCTTCATTCAATAAACTCGCTGCTCCTGAATAATCCTTTAACCAGAATTTAGCTTCAGATTTCAATAGTCTGAGTTCTTCGGTAAGAAAATAAGGATTTACCGCCCCCGGGGTATTTAAGGTATTAGCTACGTTAAACCATCTTACGCGGGTATAATTGGTAAACAGGCCACGGCCGCGGGACTCAATCAAAATACCGAAACTGGTGGAATATCCAAAATACTTATAGAACCGCTGATCATCACTCTCAATAGGAGGTAATATACCGGTCTGTGGATAAAACTTAGGCGTTTTTCCAGTCTTGTCTGCCAGGTAAGCGACTTTCAGATCAGGTGGCAGCCATCCTGAACCGTCGGAATTACGCTGCAACAAATTCGTGAGCAGCTGATTATAATAGCCACCGGTAACAGTGTTTATAGTATAATCTGCAGTAATACCTTTTTCTGCATATTGCAAAACTTTAGTCCAGTGTGCACTTCCAAGTTTTTCAGATTCTTCAATATCCCTCGACTCAGAGGACAGAATACGTGCCGCCATGGAATTGGCCAGCTTTACAAAGTTTGCTTTGGTTAATGTCTCGCCTCTTAAAAAATCGAATTTAAAACGCTGATTAGCTTCAGCCAATGCGATTGACTTATCTATAAGTCTGATACTGTTGGCGATAAGCGCTTTATAGGAATCCGGAAAATCTTTAGTCGTCAGATTTGCATCGTCGACAATAATACCCCTGTCGAAGATGACGCCCAGATACCCCTGCGCCACTCCTTTTGCATAATAGGCAGCAGCCAGGCAATCATCAGTACGATCTACACCCTGAGTATCAAAAATGCGTTTCCCTTGTTTTTCTATGATATCGACAGCCAGTGTCGCATCCAGGTTAGCCTGGTATAAATTATTATAGAAGGTATTCCAGGTAACTGCACCACGATAAGAGGTATTATTATTTAAACGCAGGCGAGGTTCATTCGCGAAATCCCACCAGGACGAGTTACCATTAGTATTTGTAGTCTGATCTGCCAGAAGGCTGAAATGTGTTCCGGCCGAGCTGGTTGAAGTTAAGAAAACAGTCTGAACGCTACTGGTCGTAAGTTTAAGACCAAGATCCCTGATCTGATCGACTGCTTCCTGGTTAGTGAGCGTTGTGGGATTATCGAAGTCTGTTTTCTTACATGCTGTAAACAACAGCGGCAGTAGTAATATATAATATGGTATTTTCATGTGTTCAAGGATTAAATCTTAGAAATTAAGTGTCAGTTTTGCGCTGTATATCCGATATGCCGGGTAATCGTAGAAATCCTGATCGCCTTCCGGAGTTACTCCCGTAAAAGAGGTCCAGGTATATAAATTACGTCCGACAAGAGAGAATCTTGCTCCGCTCAGAGCTTTATGAATTCCTAAAGATTTTAAAGGTATTTTGTAACTCAGTGAAATCTCTCTCAATGACACATAGCTGCTCTTCCTGAGCCAGTAATCTGTCGTTTGCTGTGCGTTGAAAACCCCAGTAGTGAACGCTAAAGGTAATCCTGCTTCTGCAGCCTGATCTGAAAATGGCGATCTGTACTGGTAAGTAAGATATTGCTGCGTTTCATTATATTTCTGTCCACCTTGTTTCCAGTCCAGTACTGTATATAGCGAGAACGGTCCAAGATTAAAAGTATTAGAAAATCCGATTACAAAATCTGGCTGTGCATCTCCTATGACCTTAGAGTTTCCTGTTGCTGCGTTTTCGTAAAGTAAAGGAGTTTCTGCGCCGGTGCCCATCTGACTCTTTAACACAACAAAGCCCAATTTATTAACCGTAAAATCCGATAGTGGATGAGTCCCGCCAGCTGCATTAGTAACTACATTATTGTTATTTGTCTCGAGTTGTGACAGATTCGTCAGGATACTGTACCCATAAAAGGCAAATGGACTCACACCTTCTGCTTTCCTGAAGTCACCATCGGTAAACTCCGGGATTCCTCCTAAAGAGGTAATGGTAGAACGGATACGACTGAACGTTATCCCCGAATTCCAGGTGAACTTACTGTTCGTAATTAAATTACCATTTACTTCCAGTTCGAGTGAGTTTGATTTTACAGCGCCAAGGTTACTATAGATTTTTGCTGATCCTGTCGTTGGAGCAAAGGGAGGCACAAGAATGAAATCGTTTTTACTATTAGAGAATGCATAGTTAGCCTGTACATTGATTTTGTTAAACAACTGTGCATCAATACCAAATTCCAATTCTGAAGTAATAGCGCGTTTAAGATCTGTATTTTCGCGCTGTTTATAGCTTACGCCACCCGAACTGGTTAACGAAACTAGACTTTCTTTAGCACCAAATGGCGGCAGACTTCCTGCTTTACCATAAGCGACCCGAAATTTAAGTTCATTAAGTTTACCCAGATTTACATCCTGAGTTAACCGGTAGGCTGCAGAAACCCTTGGGAAAAATGCTGTTCCTACATCAGCCCCGAATCTGGAACTATTATCCAAACGCCCTAATACATCTAAAAAGAACTTTTCTTTCCAACCAGCCTTCAGATTTAAAAAATAGCCATAATTCACAGTTTGCTCCCACGTAGATTTAATATCACGCGTGTCTGCTGCTGCTGCTTCAAGACTCTTAACCGGGGCACTCAGATTATACCCGGAAGCAGATAATGAGGTCTCCCGGTTTTCTTCATAAACTGTTTTTAATGTGGCTCCAAAGTCAAGATCACCGATACTGTTATTATAGTTTAACTGTGCCTGACCATTTTTGGAGTTTATTTTACGGTTAAGCTCACCATAATATCCATTGTTACGGGTTATGTCTGCCGAGATTGTCTGATAACCGATAGGATAATAATCAGACTGATTATAGTATTCATTTTGAATGGATCCGTAAACTTCTGCACTCAGCTTATCGGAGATCTTATATCTCACTTTTAATCCGGCTAGCAGATTATCTGTATTATTTGCATATTCCCGGTAACTGAGCTGGTAAAAAGGATTATTTACATTGAAGTTCTGAATGTCAAATCCATAAGGTTTGAATGCATATTTACCTGTTGCGTCTTTTTCCTGAAGATTGATAAAGGGTTCATATAATGATGTCGCATACAATAAAGATCCGCTACCGCTTGAGGTAATAGAAGCCGATGGTTTGACGGTATTAAAATACTGCAGGGTCAGGTCGAATTCCAGATTCTTTACCGGTTTATAACCAAAATTGAACAGTGCAGTCTGGCGTTTATCGGCGCCAACGGGTTCTGCAACCCCTCCCTTATATTGGTTCTGAAATGAGGCATACAGGTTATATTTCTCCCCGGAGGTGGATACCGAAACGTAATTGGTGAAATATGGATTGTTATTCAGCATATTGTCTACGTTATTATAAGTATTCTGATAGGGATGCAGGTTTAATGAAAAACCGTTTTCCTTCACATCCAGGGTTCTTGCACTGCCATTTAATACAAATGACCCGTCAGGATTAACTTTAAAGTGGTGGAACTTCGAAGTCGGTGGTACGTTCTGTACATTACTTAATCCGAGTTCGTTATCAATGACAATATTCACCTTACCCATTCCACGGCCCTTTTTTGTAAGTACCTGGATGATCCCGCCTTCTCCCCTGGTTCCATATAATGCAGATGCCGCAGCCCCCTTTACAATCTCAATAGATTCAATATCCTGAGGGTTCAGATCTGAAAGGCTTAAAGCAGTCACAAATCCATCGATAACCAGCAGTGGTGCAATGTTTCCTGATACGGATTTTGCCCCCCTGAGGTATACTGTCGCATCGCCATTACCCGCAGACTGGCTAATTTGAATTCCAGCTACTTTTCCACGTAAACTCTGGGCAGCATCTGTCCCGGGAACTGTATTAATCTGGTCTGTACTGATTTTTGTGAGCGCGAAGCCCAGTTTCTTCCGGCTGGTACCTTCAGCTACACCGGTAACGACCACGTCCGACAGCGTTTTTGAGTCTTCCTGTAATGTGATCTGCAGATTCTTATTCCCCCTGGCTGAAAGAACCCGGGGAAGGTATCCTATAAAATTTACGCTGATACTGTCTGAACCCGCCGGTAAAGTGAGGGCAAATTCTCCTTTATGGTCGGTAATGGTTCCTGCTTTTGTGCCTTTAACTTTAATGGTTGCACCCGAAATGGGTAATTTATCGTTCTGTCCGGTTACCCGGCCTTTTATTTCCTGGCCAGAGGCCTGAAAACTGAATAAAATTACAGTAGAGAACAGCCAGATTATCTTGTGGAAATGGCATAGCTGTTTCTGAACATGGAGAAATATTCGCATATTTAAAATGGTTTTTTAATGATTTAATTAATTAACTGGAAGATTCCGGTGCGTGATTGGCGTTACATTACCGGTATCTGATTTTGAGCCGGCAAGATATTCTTGCCGGTTTGTTTTTGTCTGGTACGTTTATTTCATCTGTTTTCTTAAGGTGGTTTAAAAGGTTAATTAAAGGTGTTTTTTGTGCGTGTACTTATCTGCTTACCTGAAATAACCGCTATAATGCACCTGCAAAATGATTTTTTGCAAATACTTATATCTCTCTTTTTACAGAGTTGGAATTAGCACCTTTTACCATTGGTAGTAGAGGTTGCCAAGACGTTATAGGGCCAATCCCTCAGTCTTTCTTTATAAGTATGATGATGAAGAACACATTAATCGGCACAAATATATAAATAGACTACTAAATTACTAGTCTTTTGAGTAATTTAATATAATTCTCTTGCAGACGGTGGGAAACTGCATAAAAAAACCCGGCTGATTGCGCAATCAGCCGGGTTTAAAAGATTTGAAGAAATTAAATATTAAAAGCTATATCTCAAGCCAAACTGCATTTGAAAACGGGAACCAAAGAAGTCTTTTGAATAGGTGCTTGTATTTGCCTGATCAAATGTATAAGTTGGATTTACCGTAGCGGAACCAGGAGTTGCCGCTTTTAAACCAATACTTGCCATAGAATTATAAGTATTTGGAGAGAAATATTGAACACCCCAGTTTTTATTAAGCAGGTTAGTCAGGTTTACGATATCATAAGTAAAAGTAAGGCTCTGCTTTTTAGCACCACTTCCTGCAACAAAGATATCTTGTGAGAAACGGAAATCTGCCTGTACATTCCATGGTGTGCGTGCTCCGTTACGTTCTGTGAACTGTCCTCTTCTTGTTTTCAAGTATTTATCTCCATCAATAAAGGAATCGAAAGCAGCTACCTGACTGGCCGCCGTTGCTAAGACCGCTCCGTTTGCATCTTTCAGATCGGTAATGAAATTAGCAGTTTCTCCAGCTTTAGGAATATACATTAAACTCACGTTCTGCCCTGTTCCATTGATTGTAGTATTCAGTAATCCATAAGAATATGGTGAACCTGATTGTGCACTGAAGAACAGCGAGAAGTTAGATACATATTTACTCTCGCGGTCCCAGGCATGTCTGAAGTTAAGGGTCGCTACAATACGGTTACGGATGTCAAAATTGGAATAAGCAAGTTGCGGATTATTCGGACTTAATGACTGGTTCAACTGCCAGTTGGATTCCATTGAGTTACGGATACCATTAGTGATATCTTTTGACTGTCCGTAAGTATAAGCTCCCATTACATCAAGACCAAAAGGGAATGATTTACTTACCTGACCTGTTAAGCTATAACGATATCCTTTTCCTGTATTTGACAATAGATAAGCATTGCTATAGGCTGGATTAATTGCCTGGTTATTATTTACTTTCTGATAAATCGGCTGCTGATGATTTACATCATAAGGATAGTAAATCGGGTTATCCAGGAAGTTGATCTGTTGAAATTTAAGATCATGTATAACTTTAGTATAAATACCTTCTACCGTAAACTTCCAGTTATCATCTGTTTTGTAATCAAATGCCAGACTTGTTCTCCATGTTTTCGGCATTTTGAAGTTGTTGTCAATCAGATCGACCTGAGTCGCCCCATTGGCATCATTAACATTCACGCCTTGTTTAGAAACATAACCCGCCTCACCGTTTCCGGTTAATGCATCTTTAATCGGGTCTGAACCTGGTGCCGGCTTTACTGGTGAGGAACCTGTATAAGTATATTTCTTATCAAATCCGCCGTAAGTAACTCCATTATTATAATAAGCATAACCTAACCATGCGAATGGAACACGTCCGGTAAATAATCCGCTACCACCACGTAATACCATCTTCTGATCGCCATTAATATCATAATTAAAACCAACTCTTGGTGAGATCTGAATCTGTCCCAGGAAATCATTTTTAATATCTTTTGGAAGTGTATAGGTAAATGTATTACCATAGTTAGGATCTACAGGCGCATTGACAGTTTTATCGCTCAAAGGCTGTTTATTCGGCAGATCTGCCAGATCGAAACGTACACCGTAAGTTAATTTAAAGCGGTCGGTCACCTGGTATTGATCTTCTCCATATACACTATACATATTCAGCTTGAATTCCGCTGGTGGATTAGACATGATGTAATCCCTTGAATTATCTGTATAATTGAAGTTTGTACGAACGCGGTTTGGTTTGTTAGCAAGGAAATCTGCAACATTTGAATAGGCAACCCTACCGTTCCAGGCATTTACAAAACCATAGTTGATATTATACAATTCATTGTGTGTACCTATTGTGAAAGTATGCTTTCCTTTGGTAAAAGTATAGTTATCCGTGAATTCAAAGGTTTTTTGCTTCATATTGAATATACTGGCTTCACGGTCTGTACCCAAAAAGATAGTTCCACCGTGCCCGCCAATTTCGATTTGTGGAATAGCAGGATCTGAAGTAGGATCCCTGAAATCATGAATATTTGAATAACCAATTACCAGACTGTTCGAAGCATCATTGGAAAGTCTGCTTTTCAATTCTGCAACAGTAGAGCTCTGATTGTTAGTTTGTTTGTAATCTATGCCACCAAATCTGAAGTTGGCCTGATCACGTTCTAAATTCGTCGCAGTAGAGCGAATCGTGTTATTGCGGATTGTTAACTGATTTTTATCATTAATGTTCCAGTCCAAACGGTTAAAGAACTTATTTGATTTCGCATAAATATTATAATCTCCTGCTGAACCTGCATCAATTCCATAATTGGTCTTCATGTAATTGGTAATCAGATTAGCTTCATCGGCAGTGATTACTTTCATATCCGGAGATCCTGCACCTAAAATAACGGGATCCTGACGTCTGGTGATCTCTTCATTAGTAAAGAAGAACAGTTTGTTTTTAATGATCGGGAAACCTAATCTAAATCCGGTCTGATAGTCATGGAAAGATGACGGCTCTTTACTATTATCACCAGCTTTATTCCTGCCTATCAGGGAAGCATTACGTCCGTACCCATAAACTGATCCTGAAACATCATTGGTACCGGAGCGTGTAACAGCATTTACACTACCGCCCGTAAAATTTCCAATTTTCACATCGTAAGGTGCCAGCAGAACCTGAACATCCTGAATTGCATCTATAGATACCGGATTAGTTCTTGTACTGCTTCCAGGCATACCTGAACTACCACTTTGTCCGCCCAGTGAAGGGCTGAATCCAATTGCATCATTATTAATCGCACCATCAATAGTAACGTTATTATACCTGAAGTTGGTTCCAACAAAAGAGTTGTCTTTACTTCCCTGTGGTGTTACCCGCGTTACGTCTGTCAAGCTCCGGCTTACTGTCGGCATGTTTTTAATCTGCTCTTCTCCGATACGGGTGCCTGCGCCTATTTTGGTCCCGCCTCTGGTACCTGCCACAACAACTTCACCGAGTTGCGTGCCTTCATCTTCTAGAGTGAAATCAAGACGCTGATCTGCACCTAAACTAAGATTGATATTTTCTTTTTCCTGTTTACTGTAGCCTACATAACTAACTGTTACTTTATACGGCCCGCCAGGGTTTAAGTTATTTACCCGATAAGCACCTTCTGCACTGGTCATTGCGCCGTATTTTGTACCTGTTGGCACATGTATAATGAGTACACTTGCTCCCGGAATAGTCTCTCCTTTAGCATCGCGAACTTTACCGTTCATACTTGATGTAGTTACCTGCGCACTTACGCTGAATCCTGCACATACAAGTACCATCAGGATTAAGTGTTTTAAGTTGATAGTAAGTATCCTCTTCATTTTGCTGATTTTGTTTTCCCAAAAAAAGCAACGCAAGATGATCTTAACATTAATTCCATGTTAATCTATTTCTGAATTAACATGGAATTAAAACGAGATTAAAACGGAGTTAAAACTAAATTAAAACAGGCCTCTGAAGGAGTTATTGCAAACATCGGTTAAACATCACTGAACAATCTTCCTGAGCAGGCCCGTTCCAATCTGCTTAATTTCCGGTTAAGCGTGTATTAAATTTATGTTAACACGACCAGGTTCAGGCGGAAATCTGCGGGAACCAGTAAATTTCCAGTTGAAATTTAACTTATTTTATCACTTCATAGAGTGAAAACCAATCGGATTTCCTTCTGTGTCAGCACAAATCCCGCAGAAGCCATACTGCCCAATCGACATCTTCTGGTTAAGCACCTTTCCACCTGCCGCTTCGACCCGCGAGATTTCCAGCGCACAGTCGTCACATTCAAAATAAATAAGCGTTCCGCCTGTACCAGGTCCGGCCATTGATGATTTCACTAAAGCCCCGCTAATACCAGGTGCATCCATTACTCCAGGAAAAAACAGCATTTCATAATTTTCATCACAGTCTTCTTCATTCCCAACTCCCTCGGGTTTAGGCATATGCTGCATTTCAATATTTAACACAGTCTGATAAAATTTTTGGGCTCTGCCCATGTCTTCTACATAAATCTCTGCCCATGCAAAAGGATTTTTAAAATCTGTCATCTCTTTAAGGTTTTTGTTTTGTCCGCAGATACTTGCCCCCTGTAAAGGATTGGTTTCTGTTTCTATATAAATGTCAGCTTAATCCAACGGGAACGTGATAGCCAAAAAGGACAAATGAAAGGTGTGTTTGAGTCATTCCTTGGCGCCGTAAATTGATAGAATGGTTATTATTTGTTAACCTTGATAGTAGATATTCCAAATGACTGTAAAAACCACAACCCAAAATACATTGCAAAGCAAAAAACATTTCGAAATTCTGGATGGCCTCAGAGGGATTGCTGCTATTGCAATAGTGGTTTTCCATTTTATGGAAATAGCCTATTCAGATCTCAGCCAGAATTTTATCTCACATGGCTTTTTAGCAGTCGACTTTTTTTTCTGCCTGTCGGGCTTCGTGATTGGATATGCATATGACGACAGAATAGGTAAAATGGGCCTAACTTCCTTCTTTAAAACCAGACTGATCAGATTACATCCGCTGGTTATTCTGGGTTCTGTATTAGGCCTGCTAGCTTTCCTTTATGACCCTTTTGGCGGTCATCCTGAATTATACAGCACCGGAAAAATTATTGTGATCTTCTTCAGTTCAATACTGCTCATTCCCTATCCGGTTGTAGACGAACGTTTCTTCAATCTGTTTGCACTTAATGCACCATCGTGGTCCTTATTCTGGGAATATGTGGCCAACCTGGTGTATGCTTTGATACTTTTCAGGACGACACGCAGTATTATTTTCATATTAACTGCAATTGCTGCGATTGCCTTGTTCACGATTGGTTATCAGAAAGGCGCTTTACTGGGTGGCTGGGATGGCTCCAGTTTCTGGGACGGTTTTATCCGGATTTCCTATTCTTTTCTGGCCGGACTACTGATCTACCGTTCTAACTGGATTATTAAAAATAAACTTGGTTTTACCGGACTGTCTATTTTGTTACTACTCGCATTCATTATGCCTCACTCAAACTGGAACTGGCTCACCGAACCGCTGGTCGTACTCTTCTATTTCCCTCTGCTTATTTCGTTAGGTGCAGGGGCCGCACTCAGTGAAAGCCTCAAAAAGATATGCTTGTTCTTCGGAAGGATTTCCTATCCTTTATATATGACACATTATGCAGTAATCTGGATGTTCTTCAATTATTATACAACTCATCAGCCTGGACCTGCACAGTTATTCTGGATTATTTCGGCGGGCACTTTACTGTTAATCAGCTTTGCTTACCTGGCTATGATAATTTACGACATCCCGGTGCGCAACTATCTGACCCGAAAATTTAAAAAAGGATAAATTACTCTTAAATCATATGAGAAAAACAACGATAATCCACGATGATGAGTATGAAATCGTAAGTGCCTACAGAGACAATAAACGCTTGAGGTACAGCTTTAATGACTTAACTCAGCAAACGTATAAATTTGATTTCGAAAACTGGTTTAACCTGGGGTACTGGGGCGAAAACTATATACCCTATTCGTTGGTAAAAGACGATAAAATTGTAGCGAATGTTTCTGTGAATATTATTGACTTTGATATTCAGGGAGACAGAAGGCAATATATCCAGATAGGAACGGTAATGACCGATAAAGATTACCGCAATCTCGGGCTGAGCAGATTCCTGATGGAACTCGTTATCAGCGAATGGGAATCTGAAACTGATTTAATTTATCTTTTCGCAAATAATACTGTTCTGGATTTCTACCCCAAATTTGGATTTCAGTCCATCAGTGAATATGAATATACAAGGTCGGCGCCATTCCGCAGAACCGACAGAGAGGTTATACAACTGGATATGTCCGATGCAGCTGCCCGGCAGACGTTATATGATATGGCAGACAAATCTGTAATATCAGCCAAACTATCCATGCTTAATAATGCGAATCTGGTCTTATTTTACTGTACTTCTTTCATGCGCGACCAGGTTTTTTACGTGCCGGATTTACATGCAATTGTAATTGCTGAATTTGAAACGGAACGCTGTTACCTGCACGACATCTTCTGCCGGGAACAAATTTCCGTCGACGAAATTATTAATTCAATTGTACGTAGCAACACAAAAAAAGTGGTACTGGGATTCGCTCCTGCTAAATCTTCTGCTTACGATATTGAAATACTGACTACTGAACCTGACACGCTTTTTGTGAAACCAGGTATAGCTGAGCTTTTCAACCGGGAGCTGTTAAGATTTCCGGTTTTGTCTCATGCCTGATTTTAAAGCGTCTATAATTTGCTTTAAATTATGATATCAATATGGAACTTGAGGAACACTATACCAACAGAAGTGGCTGGTTAAGAGCGGCAGTTTTAGGAGCTAACGACGGTATACTATCTACAACCAGTCTGGCGATCGGCATCGCGGCGGCAAGTACGACGCGGGAGCCTATTGTCCTTGCTGCACTCGCTGGTCTTGTTGCCGGCGCTCTTTCCATGGCGGCAGGAGAATATGTTTCTGTAAGCTCACAGGCAGATATTGAATCTGCAGACCTGAAAAGAGAAAAGAACGAACTGGATACCATGCCGGAAGTTGAGCTAAAGGAACTTGCGAAATTATACATGGAACGGGGACTGGATGAGGATCTTGCTTTGCAAGTGGCCACACAGTTATCTGCCCACGATGCTTTAGGTGCACATGCCAAAGATGAACTGGGTATCAATGAAATCACCCAGGCTAAGCCTATGCAGGCTGCCCTGGCCTCAGCGGCGTCTTTTGTAACAGGTGGAATGCTTCCCATGCTGGTCTCTATCTTTGCCCCTTTAAATCTTATGGTTGTCTACCAATATAGCTTGTCTATTGTATTTCTGGCCATGTCTGCACTGATCGCAGCAAAAGCCGGAGGTTCGAGCAAAAGCAAGGCTGTAATCAGGATTTGCTTCTGGGGAACCGCAGCGATGGCGATGACAGCTTTTGTTGGCTATTTATTCGGGCAATAATATAATTTGATATGGAAACAGGAAAAACAGATCCGATACTGGTCACTGAGTATTCCTCAGCATGGCCGGTCCAGTTCGGACAACTCAGTGATATCTATAAAAACTTTATAGGGGAATATCTGACAGGAATAGAACACGTAGGCAGCACTGCAGTTCCTGGTCTACCCGCAAAACCCGTTCTGGACATCGACTTAATTGTCGAAGATCAACGTAAACTAGCGCAAATTATACCAATACTGGAGTTATTGGGTTACGAATATGCTGGTGAAGCAGGTATTCCAGACAGACATACGTTTATTGCAAAATCATCAAAAACCCCCAATATAAATTCAGGAATTCACTGGCCGAAGCATCATCTCTACTGCTGTATTGACGGCAGTACCAGTCTTCGCAACCACCTGCTCCTGCGTGACCAACTTAGAAAAGATCCGGAACTAGCCACGGCTTACGGTAAACTCAAAAAAAGACTTGCTGCACACACTACAGACATTGATAAATATGTGGAGGGAAAAACGGAATTTATTACGGACGTCCTCGGAAAATCGGGCTTAAATGAACAGGAATTACAACAAATTGAGCATCAAAATAAAAAAATGTAATTAAAAGTATGTAGGGTTCTTTATCTTAAAAGGATAATACGCGGATTACGATATAAAATATATCATTTGATTCTTTTATTTTCTTTTAAAAACTGTGTCGCTTTTTTTATCGTAATTGATAACATGATCGAAAGAATTGAAAAAGGAAACGTGTTTTTATGTATAGAGGTTTTATATCTTAATAATATAGCTGTGAAATTTGAAAAAGGTAAAGTCTATTACGCGCCAAAAGATAATACTATTGAAAATGAGGTTCACATTGCAGGATGGGATCAGGATCTTCTAAATAAACATTTTCAATTAGTGGAAATGTAGGTGGATTTATTCGGTATAGTTTTTTTGAGAACCAGTATTACCATAAATAGCCCCAAAACAAATGCAGAAGAGGATATCATGATCCCGGCAGCCAGACGGAAAGGATTCATTTGGCAAAAGATCAATAAACATGACAATATCACCACTGTAATAATCCATTTCCCTAATCGCTCCTCTCTTTTATAAACGACTGAATATTTCACTTTATAACTCTGAAAAGTTATATATTTTAGTCGTTTTGAAAACTGTGCTGAAGGCTGTTCTGTCCCATATTTTTGTAAAATGGGATAAAGAGGATCAGCTTTAAATTTGACGTCTTTCATAGTTCCTTA
>JAAAFW010000008.1:222320-240830 GCA_019352875.1 Pedobacter cryoconitis
CAATGTAATAATCAACCTATCCTCATCTTTCATTTTACTCAATGCCAAATCGATATATTTTTTTCTATCCGATTCTAGCAATAAGTTCCAGGTTGCATTCCCATGATCTACATATTCATTCCTTTCCACGTCATCATAGATATCGCAGGTGATGACCGGCTTTCGGGTACTGATTTTTGTTAAGGCCGTATTGCACACAATTCTGTAGAGCCAGCTTGAAAATTTGGCTGTCTTTTTAAAATCACCTAAAGACCGGAATGCTTTAACAAAAGAATCCTGCACAATTTCCTCCGCATCTTCATTATTCCGAACAATTTTAAAAGCGATTGTATAAGCCATATTTTGGTATTCATCTACAAGATATTCTAAACCTTCCCGCTCCCCACGAATTGCTTTGCCAAGAAAATATTCATCTCGTTTAATTTTCCTTTTGAATACCATCGTTTCATTAGACTATCATACAACTCAATTGGTCACAGTTGTGACCAATTATTATAAAATCTGGTCTTATAGGGAAATGAATTAATTAAAAGTATTATGCAAATCACATCGGCCGCACTTCTTATCTCCATAGCACTTGTTGTCTTTGGAATAGCGTACTATTATTTTACAACCCGGCACAAAGAACGCATGGCCATTATTGAAAACAAATTACCATCGGATATCTTTAAAGGTACCGAGAATTATCTTCCGTTTATTTTAATGCTGGGCATTATTAGTATAGGTATTTCTGCTGGAATCATGGCTGGTATGGCTATAATTTCGCTGGGCTTTACAAACGACTACACCATGCCTGTTTGTATTTTTCTTTTTTTGGGGCTGAGCTTGCTGGCCGGGTATTTTTTACTCAGGTCTAAAAGTTAGACCCTATCTGATTAAATGATAATCTCTTCAATTTAAACTAATGAAAACATCATTAAAGATATTGCTATGGCCTATCGTAGCCATTTTTATACCAACATATACTTTTTGTCAGAATAACGAGAAGATATTTGACTCCTTATTACATGCGCAATTCCCCGTAAGTGGACCTGGCGGAACAGTATTGATAGCCAGGGACAACCAAGTCCTTTATAATAAAGCATTTGGTAAATCCAATATCGAACTCAATATTCCAATGACAGTGGATAATGTGTTTAGAATCGGCTCTATTACGAAACAATTTACCGCAGTTGCCATATTAAAACTAATTGAGGAGGGTAAGCTAAATTTACTGGATGAAGTAACCAAATTTATTCCGGATTACCCTTCTACCGAAAAAACCATCACCATAGCGAACTTGCTCAGCCATACTTCTGGAATAAAGAACTATACCGGAATGAGTAATTTTACGAAAGAATTAAAAAGAACTGATTTAACGCCAAAAGCATTAGTGGGTTTATTTAAAGATGAAACTCCGGACTTCAACCCGGGAACTGCTTACCAGTATAGTAATTCCAATTATGTACTATTGGGATATATTATTGAGCTTATTACCGGAGAAAGCTATGGCAGCTATATAGACAAGACGTTTTTCCAGCCTTTGGGTATGAAGAATTCATATTATGATAGTTCTTCAAGGATTATTCCACAACGCACATCTGGATACAGACATATAAACGGAGAATATGAAAATGCGGAGTTTTTAAGCATGACGCTCCCCTATGCTGCCGGATCGCTCCTTTCGACAACAGGTGATCTGCTAATCTGGTATAATGCTTTAATGAGTGGCAAAGTTATACCCTTGTCAGACCTTAGCCCTGCACACCATTCTTATCAATTAAATAATGGAAAACTTACCGGTTATGGATATGGTTGGGAAATCGGGAATGTTCAGGGAGAAGTGAATATTAAACATACCGGGGTTGTTAACGGTTTTGTAACGTATGTAAGTTATCTGCCTGCAGAAAAAATATTTATTGCCATTTTCTCGAATGTCGAAAACATAGGTGATCTGGATATTCCGGGATCTAAAATTGCAGGATATCTTTTGGGCAAACCATTTAACTTTCAACGTATCAATATCTCTGAGGATGATTTAAATGTTTATCAGGCTGTTTACCATAATGAATATGATGGTAATAAAATAATAGCATGTGAGAACGGCCGCCTATCTTTTTTCACTAAGGGGGGACAGAAACAGACATTGATTCCTTACAAAAAGGATGGATTTTATTTAGATCAGACTTTAACCACTATTCAATTTAACAGAGACCAAAAAGGTAAGGTAGAGGGATATCAAATGACTGGTACAGGTCTGACTACCAAATGGAAAAAAATCAGCCAGAATATACAAGCTAAAAACACGTTGAATGTATCAGCTAAGATCCTGGCGACATATGCAGGCCGATATCTTTTTAAGCCTGATATGGTTTTCGAGATCATTGTAGAAAACGACCGGATTTATGGCAAAGTCGGCGTCGATAAAAAAGAACTTATTCCTTACGAGAAAAATAAATTCTATGCACTGGATATCGATGCGACCATCATCTTTAACTTAAATGCGGATGCCAGAGTAATCAGTTTGACGAAAATTCAAAATAATGAAATGTTTGCCACAAGAATGGAAGAAACAGGGAACTTAAAGAATTAATTCTAACATCATATCAATTCCAGACGGGTTGAAATGTAACATCCTTTTGACGATTACAATTCTGTTAACGAGATATTACTCATTAATGAATAATTAATCCTTTATTAAGAGCTAATTATAATTTTGATTATAATTAATCGCTAAATCTTTTTAGCGGTACAAAAATTAACCAAATATAAATTAGAATTAGATGAGTTACACCAAATTTCACCTTGTATGGGTATTGGGAATTTTTATGCTAACGTGTGCCTGTAAAAACAAAAACAAGGTAAAGCGCGATGCTTCCGGGAACATTATTGTCAATACAGATCCTTCTTCCGAGTATTTATCGCCGGCTGAGAGTATGGAAACCATACATATGCCAGAAGGTTATAGTCTTCAACTTGTGGCCAGCGAGCCTATGATCCATGAACCAGTCGCGATTGCATGGGATGCAAATGGCCGTTTGTTTGTGGCAGAAATGAATACTTACATGCAGGATATTGACGGTTCAGATGAGATGAAACCCATTTGTACAGTTAAACGCCTGGAAGATACCAATGGTGACGGCGTTATGGATAAAGCAGTTGTATTTATCGACAGCCTGGTTTTACCCCGCATGATACTTGCACTGGATGACCGTTTGCTCGTTAACGAAACCAATTCAAATAATATTTACAGTTATCGGGATACCGATGGAGATGGTATTGCAGATGAAAAGAAACTGGTGTTTCGCAATGACGTGATTAGTACATCCAATCTGGAACATCAAAAAAGCGGTTTAATCTGGAATCTTGACAACCGCATGTATGTAACAGTTGAAAATGTCAGATATAAATATGAGAACGGAATGCTTAAGGCAGAGCATTTACATGAAGGTCCGGGAGGTCAGTGGGGTCTGGGAAATGACGACTACGGTCGCTTGTATTTCTCTGCTGCGGGAGCAGAAACTCCTGCATTGAATTTTCAGCAAAACCCATCTTTTGGAAGACTGGATTTCGAAGATCAGTATGACGCTGAATTTCAATCGGTATGGCCAATTATTTCCACACCAGATGTACAGGGTGGTTTACCCCGTTTGCGTGCAGACAGTACCCTTAACCACTTTACAGCCTGTACAGGTCAATCCGTTTACCGTGGCAACACACTTCCTGCCGATTTAAAAGGAGATCTCCTTATTTGTGAACCCGTAGGCAGATTGGTAAGAAGAGCTAAAATCACGAATACAGATGGGAAGATTACAATGCGGAATGCCTATGATAAACAAGAATTTATGGCCTCAACAGATATGAATTTCCGACCAGTGAACAGTGCAACCGGGCCGGATGGATCTTTATATATAGTAGATATGTATAGGGGTATTATTCAGGAAGGCGAATGGACTAAACTTGGCAGCTACCTGCGTACACAAATTCTGAATAAAAAATTGGATAAAAATATCGGACGCGGACGTATCTACCGAGTTGTTTACGACGGTATAAAACCAGATAAAACAGCTCCAAAAATGCTAAGTCAACCGTCTTCTGAATTAGTGCAGTACCTATCTCATCCAAATGGATGGTGGCGGGACAATGCGCAAAAGCTAATGGTAGTAAGAGGTGATAAAAGCGTCGTGCCGGCCTTGAAAAAACTCGCATTGGAATCGCCGGTGCAACTAGCACGGATTCATGCACTATGGACTTTAGATGGTTTAAATTCACTAGATCAGGAAACATTGAAGGCTTCTCTTCAGGATAAAGATGCCGAAGTTCGTAAAACAGCCGTCTGGATTGCAGCTGATGCTGTAAAAAATGGTGATAGTAAGCTGGTGAGTATTCTAGAACCGCTTAAAGATGATCCAAGTGCAGATGTACGTTTTCAACTTGCATTAACCCTGCGTTTTAACAAATCAGATAAAGCACAGTCTATCATTAGGGAGATGATTGCACATCATCCGGACAACGAAATCATGACGGCGTCTGAAAATAAATATCAAAGCAGTCTTCATGCAAATGCATTATCAGAAAAGAATGCTAATTTATTGGCAGAAGCAGACCGTAAACTGGTATTACAGGGATCGCTTATTTTTAAACAGCTCTGTACGGCATGCCATGGTGCTGACGGTAAAGGGGCTATCAATGGCGGAAAAGACATGCCTGCTCCCGCGCTTGCCGGCAGTAAAAATGTCACAGGTGATCCCGAAAAACTAATTAAGATATTGCTTCACGGCCTGCATGGACCTATCAATGGTAAAAACTATACAGATGTAATGCCTGCACTGGGTAGTAATGATGATGAATATATCGCTTCGGCACTGAGTTATGTCCGCAATGACCTTGGTAACAAGGCAAATGTTGTCAAGGCTGATGACGTAAAAAAAGTACGTGAGGCTACAAAAGGAAGAACTGCCAGCTGGACCTGGGCAGAACTTAATGCAGCTAAGAAGTAATATTTAAACCGTCGGTACCATGGTACGCCATAATTCTGGTGCCGGCGGTTATAATTTATTTTTGAACAAGCTTATTATTATAGGGTATATAATTTTCCCATTTCCACGGTGTGTATTCATCACCGATTGTCGTCTCAAGTAAGTCTTTAAAAATGCTTTCGCCATTATCACTGTTAGTCATAATAATTATACCAGTGCCGATTTCTGGAAAGACAATACAATAATGCTGAAATCCATCACCGTGGCCTTCCTTAAAAGCCCCCCAACCATAAGGTGATTTAAGTAAGCCCCAGCCTAATCCATAACTTAAGGAAATGGCATCATAAGCAGTGGTATCTTTCCGGGACAGTGGACCAAATTGGTTAACTGAACGCAAACGGATCTGTGGCTTAAACATTTCATCCCTTAACGTTTTCTTAAGCCCCTTTCCCTGCAGCAACGTTTCTACAAATGCGGTATAGTCATCGAGAGTCGTCTCGAGTGTACTTGCAGAGCGTGCTTCGTTATCCTTATCTTTCTCATAAGATTTACCTTCCTGATTATATCCCAGTGCATAATCTGCTTCAAATTTCGGCAACCATGTATAAGCAGAGTTTTTCATACCAAACTGCCGATATATCTTTTCTTCCATGAGTTGCTCCAGAGACTTGCCAGTAATCTTTTCGATAACAGTCTGCAAATAAACCAGACCTTCTCCGGAATAGCTGTATCTGCTGCCAGGTACGGATGCGATCTTCAGTTTCTGGTCGGGATTGTCCCAACGCCAGTTAGGGAAACCGGTAGTATGATCAAGACACATTCTTGCGGTTATCTTCCTGTAAAGTGTATCACTACGCAGATCGTTATAGTTATCCTGCCATTTCGTTTTCTGCGGATATTCATAAATTGGTTTAGGTAAATAATCCTGCAGTGGTTTGTCGAGATCAATTACCCCCTCTTCTACCAGCTTCATGACTAATACGGCGAACACAGTTTTACTGAGTGATGCACCATAAATACTCATCGATGAGTGTAATTTCGCACCAGAGTCATTACCGGTACCAAATGCTTCTTTATAGATCAATTTATTACTATTGAAAATGGCCATTTCTAATCCTTTAACCTTTGCCTGCCCCATTAAAAAAATAACATGATGGCGAATTGAATCTGCATTTACCAAGGTTCCGTCGATTCTTTTGACAGACTGTCCCTGTATCATTGACGGAAATACAAGAAATAAAGAAATTAGTATAGTAACCACCCGCAGTTTCCCTGCAATTTCAATTCTTTTCATTAGATTTTCTTTAATCTAATATATCATTTAATCGGCTTATTTTTAAATTCTTCCAGTCTCCACCCGACCCGTTACCTACCCAGTAACCAATCATTTCCCCCTTTACCCCAGCAAGAGACTCTACCTCCAAAACCGGTTGGTCGCTATTATTCATATAAACTTTAATGAACCTGGCAGAAACTACAATCTTAACATGAAACCAGTCATTGGGATCCAATGCAGATGAGACTGGTTGTTCGTATTTCCCCGGAAAATCTTCCCTGAGTTTTGGCCAGTCATTTCCCGGAAGGGCAATGTATTGTACGGCATGCGCTCTCCTTTCAGGATCGGCTGCACGGAAGTTAAAGGGCCGGAAATAAATTGATTCATAAGTGGTGTCATTTAATCCGTGAAATGCTATCCCAACAAAGCTTTGCTGGAGTTCATCTTTTCCTTTGACGTCGAACTCAATAATGCCACTTGTAAATTTCTCTTTTTTTATCCAGGCAATCCCTGCACCATCCACTTCATCCAGGTTTATGGTACCTGATGCTTTATCAAACCTGATGGAACGGTTTACTACCTTAAATTTCCCTTTCAAGTCCTGAGCGAGAGTAATTTCTGACCCTCCCAGAATAACACCGATGACCAGCATCGAAACAATCAATGTAATTTTACTTTTTTTCATTTTTAAGCTTTTTATTTTTTCTCACCGCCAGAAGGTATCTTTAAGGCAGCGGAACAAATGTGATTAATAATCGAAATAAAGGTGGTTCAAAGCCGCGCCAAGTCTGTGCAAACATATGCATGTCTATAAATTGACCAACACTGGATGAATAATAGTGCTGAAACAGAATATATTGAAAAGTGTCTTACGCTCATAGAATCCCGGATAAACTGGGGTGCAAGTGAACAATGGACAAGCTATGACTTTGAGAAGCTGAGCATCGAAATACAGACAGCCACTGGTATATTGTTAAGCGTAACCACTTTAAAACGCCTGTGGGGCAGACTAAAATACACGAGTATTCCGACCACAACTACCTTAAATACTTTGGCGAATTTCGCAGGATATTTTGACTGGAGGGAGTTTAAACACCAAATAAAACTTGAACCTCAGGCAATCGGACAAACCAGTACTGCCCCAGTTAAATCTGTTGTAAAGAAATCAGCAGGAAAATCGGGATACTGGTTTCCAGTGTTATTTTCTATTGCTTTAATAAGCCTCTTTGTGCTTTTTTCCTATGTAAAGACGGATAGTCCAATTGATACTTCAATTTATAACTTTAGCAGCAATAAGATCAAAACTGAAGGTGTACCGAATTCAGTGATCTTTAATTACAATGCTGCAGCGGCCGGTAATGACTCTGTCTTCATTAGCCAGTCCTGGGACATCTCACGGAAAGTTTCAGTACCGAAAGATAAGGATACCTATTCTTCCATCTACTACAAACCTGGGTATTACCAGGCAAAACTAATTATCGGAAACCAGACTGTCAAAAAACATGATCTGATGATTTCTTCAGGCGGGTGGGTAGCTATGATAGATAATGATCCGGGTACTCCCCTTTATTTTAAAAATAGCGAGATATTAAAAAGGGACGGAGTTGAAGTAGCTGAAGACCTGTTTTCCCAATACAACGTGCCTTTGCAGCCCAAACTACCTGCACTCCGGTTCTTCAATGTACAAGATATGGGTGGCATCAGTAATGACCATTTTATATTTGAAACTATTCTGAAAAGCAATTTTCACCAGGGTACTGCCGCTTGTCAGCGGGTAGAAGTATTAATTCTATGCAAGGACGATGTAATTAGTATCCCGCTCTGCTCAAAAGGCTGCGTAGGTGATCTTACCTTATATGTGGCTGGGGAAATGATAGAAAGCTCCGATACAGACTTATCTGCATTCGGTGCAGATTTGAATCAGTGGGTTAACCTTAAAGTAGAAGCTAAAAATCATCAGATGCATTTCTTTGTAAATGGTAAAGAAGCATACTCCCTGCCTTTCTCCCATCAACCCTCAGATATTATAGGAATAGAATATCGCTTTAATGGTACAGGCGCAATAAAAAATACGAAATTCATCAAAGACGGTCAGGTAACCGGCCTTTAAGTTTCAAATGACTGTCTATATGCCAGCGGCGTAACACTTGTCTTGTTTTTAAATAACTTGTTAAAAGACTGAGGATAGTCAAATCCAAATCCGTAGGCAATCTCACTTACAGACCTATTGGTAGTAGCCAGTATTTGTTTTGCCTTCTCAATCAAATGATTATCAATATGCTGCTTTGTACTCATTCCCGTCAGATTTCTGAGCATATCACTTAGATAATTCGGTGATACATTCAGTTTATCTGAAAGGTATTTAACCCCCGGCAATCCAACCTGCTGAAGGAGTTCACTCTCAAAATATTCCGAAAGCACAATCTCCAGTGTCTCCAGCAAATCCCGATTTACTTTTTTACGGGTAATAAACTGACGGTTATAATATCTGTTGCAATAATTCAGCAGTAGCTCAATCTGTGAAATGATCACATCCTGAGAAAAATTGTCGATTACAGACCGGTATTCCTTCTCTATATTTTTGAAAATATCAGTTATTGATATCTCTTCATCCTGTGAAAGATGGAGCGCTTCGCTCACCGAATAAGAAAAGTAACCATGGTTTTTTATGCTTTTTCCCAGGCTATAATTCGCAATAAAATCCGGATGGATCACCAACCAGTAACCGGATAACTTTAACCCGGGCACGATATCAGTTGTAACGACCTGCATCGGGGAGAAAAAGGTCATCACCCCTTCATCAAAATCATAATACTGCTGACCATATTTCATTTTCCCCTCAAAATTTTTCTTGATTGCAATACAGTAAAAATTATAGGCTATACTCCTCAGTTTTTCCTCTTCAAAGCATTTGATATCTTCAAAATTGATCACACTGACGAGCGGATGCTTAGGTTTCGCAATACAGAGCAGCCCGTGCAATTCAGTGATGGAATTAATGATATAAGGTTTATAGGCTGCTTTTTTCATTGCACATTTTTAATCAAAACTAGTCGACAGTGTCAAATCTTTCCACAATTCGAATTCAATTGCTTCGTTTTCACGGTGTTCTTTCACCAAATGGTATGTATCTGGCCCTAACAATAAACGTACCGGCGGATTTTGCATTGCTACCACGTCTGTCAAAATTCTAACCAACTTTTCCGGGTCGCCAATTTGTTGCCCACTGAAACTACTCCAGGTTGCTTCTGCCTTGTCCAATCCATAGACCTCGATTCTATTTTTAGCATAGGCCATGGATCCCTTTTCCATAAAATTAGTTCTGAACTGTCCCGGTGCTACTAAAGTAACCTTAATACCAAATGCACTGACTTCCTGCGCTAATGCTTCTGATAAGCCTACCACAGCAAACTTTGCTGCATTATAGCTAGTGGCATTAGCAAACCCTACATAACCAGCATTTGAAGATATATTAATAATATGTCCCGAATGCTGTTTCCTCAGATAAGGCATTACATTTCTGATCACATTGACAGTTCCGAAAAGATTGACATCGAGCGTCTCACGGAATTCCTGATCTGACATTTCTTCCATACTGCCCACAAGCGAATAACCCGCATTATTTACTACAATATCTAATTTACCGAAATAAGCAATGCTCTGTTCAATTGCACGTCGTACGGCTTCATCCGAGGTGATATCTACATTCAGCGGAAGAAAATTTTCCGCAGCCGGACTGATCAGTTCTTCAAGTTCTTTTACTCTCCTAGATGTGGCAACGACTTTGTCTCCATTTGACAATACCAATTTTGCCAATGCCAGCCCCAAGCCCTTTGAGGCTCCGGTGATAAACCATACTTTTTGATTACTCATAATTTTAAATCTTAATGATGATATAAAGTTCGCGTTGTCAAAAAACATAGAAGTATCCAAATCTCTTGGAGTTGTATTCAAATGCCGGATCATTTGATTTACGATCCGGCATTTTCTTCAATATTTTACTTTGATAAAGCAGCAATTATTTTTTCTGCAACCAGTTCTGCCGAAGCCGGATTCTGTCCTGTAATTAAAAGTCCGTCCTGAACAGCAAATGGCATCCAATCAGCACCTTTTTCGTACTTCGCTCCCCTTTCTATCAGCATGTCTTCTAATAAAAACGGGACCATATCCACCGACTGTCCGGCACGTTCCTCGCTGTTAGTGAAACCCGAAACAGTTTTTCCGCTAATCAGATAAGCGCCATCTTTGGTTTTCACATTTTTCAACGCTGCGGGTGCATGGCAAACTAAAGCTACAGGCTTACCATCATTGTAGAAAGAGCCGATCAGCGAAATTGATGTTTTATTTTCCGGCAGGTCCCACATCGGACCGTGTCCACCGGGATAAAATATAGCATCATAATCTTTAGCCTGAACACTTTCCAGCGTCACTGTATTGTTTAATAGTTTCTGTGCGACCGGATCATTAAGAAATTTCTTAACTGAAGCAGTAGCGTAATCTCCTGTAATACTCTTAGGATCTAAAGGGGTTTTCCCTCCTTTGGGAGACGCGATAGTTACCTTTATTCCTTTGTCATTAAAAATGTAATACGGGGTAGCGAATTCCTCTGCCCACAACCCTGTTTTCGTGCCATTTTTAACCTCCCCGAAAGAAGTGACTATAATTAGTACTTTTTTAGTTTCCATATTGCTTTTGTTTTGGTTGGATTTCTCTGGATTTTGTGCAAATGTTTGCAGTGTTAAGACCGAGAACATGATTATCAAATAGTTGAAATTACTTTTCATATGTTTTTTTGCACAAATCTCAGTAAGCTGCGCGCCCTGCACAAGGATATTTATCACAAATACGGGGTGATAAATATCACAACAGATACGGCTTAATCATGAAATTCGTTCTTTTAGTTAATTGAATCATTAATTTTGTATCCAAATAGTTGTTATGTGCATAGCCTTAAGGCATCAGTTTGACGAATTTGTCCAATTAACTGACGAAGAATTCGAATACGCCTGTTCATTTTTTCACGCGACAAAATTCAATAAACACTCTCTTGTCATCCAGACAGGTGACGTGGTAGACCGGGAATATTTTGTAGTAAAAGGTCTGTTAAAGACGTTTGTTACTGATGAAAATGGAAAGGAGCATATTTTGCAGTTTGCCATGGAAAACTGGTGGGTATCTGATTACCAGGCACTCAATACAAATGAACGTGCGGGTTTTAATATTGAATGTCTGGAAGATGTAGAGGTACTCTATTTTTCACTGGCAGACAAGAATAAACTCTGCGATGAGATGCCTAAAATTGAGCGGTTTTTCAGAATGAAAACTACTTTCGGGTTTCTCAATCTACAAAAAAGAGTTATGGTTCTCATTAAAAATGATGCTTTATCAAGATATAAACAGCTATACGAGCAATATCCTACCCTTTTTCAAAGAGTACCTAAATCTATGATCGCAGCCTACCTTGGGGTTACCCGTGAGACGCTTAGCCGGCTGTCTATCTAATTTCAGTAGATTTTACGCCAAAAGATCCAAAATACCCGGATTTTGGATACAAATTCAAGAACTTCGGATAACTCCTTCTGTAACAGATTGGGCAAATTTGTGTTATAGTCTTAAAGGAAACTACTAAATTATGCGAATATGGAATTGAAAAATGCAAAAATCCTGCTAACAGGCGGAACTACTGGCATCGGTTATGAAACTGCAAAATTATTACGCTCTCAGGGAGCAAATGTTGTAATCTGCGGAAGAAATGGCCAAAAAGTAACCAGCGTTGCAGCGGAACTTGATATTTACGGAGTTAAAGCTGATGTTACTATTGAGGCCGATATTGAGAATATGTTTGCATTTGCAATAGAACATCTTGGTGGATAAATGAGCTTGCTTTTCTTCCCGAGGTTAATGTCTGGGCAACCAACCCATAAATCTACAGTTTGCTGAAGCAGACCCATTTAAACTTCTTTAATCAAACATGTAACGATTGACATGATAATGCATCTTATAATCATGTCAATCACGCAAAAAGCACTTCTTTCTCTGGTATTAATTTTTAGTGTTACCCTTAAGGCCAGATCCCAGGATAACCAAACTGTTTTAACGGATAATCCATTAAAAACCCGGCTCGACTCAGCTGTCCGGGCTGCAAGTTTAACCTATATGAGTGATCCTGGCACGGTTGGCCTGTCTATCGCAATCTATAAAGACGGTAAAAATTATTTATATAATTACGGAGAATCGAGCAAAGGAAGTGGACAGTTGATTAAGGCTGATCAACTTTTTAACCTAGGTTCTGTGGCAAAGACTTTTATTGGGGTGATGCTGGCAGAGGCGGTTGTCGAAAAAAAGGCGAAACTCGAAGATGACATTCGTCAGTACCTGCCCGGAAAATATCCAAATTTAGCGTATCAGGGGCGACCGGTTAGGTTGGTCGATCTTGCCAATCATACTTCTGCTTTACCCAAATCATCCAGAACTTTTCCGCCGAAAACTATGGACAGCATAAAAAATATGAGCCTGCCAGGCCAGCTGCATTTTTTTGAAGCATACAATCAGGATACCCTTTTAAAAGACATGCATCAATTCAAACTGGATACCCTCCCAGGTACAAAATATGATTATAACGGTAATGCGATGACTATCCTGATCATGTTGCTAGAACGCATCTATCATCAACCTTATGAACAGCTGGTTACCAATTACCTCAAAACACATCTGGGGCTTTACGACACCCGGACGAAAGTACCGGTAAATCAATTAAGTCGTTTTGTCCAGGGATATAAGGATGCATCACGTTCTGTACAATGGTATGACCTTGAAGCTTACCCGGCCAATGAAATAAACACAAACTTGTTCTACCCTGGAGGCCCTAGTATGAATTCTACCATGGCCGATATGCTTAAATACATAACTGCAAACGTACAGGAAAAAGATCCGGCAATAAAACTTGCACATAAACCTACGCTCATTAATTCAGACGGCTCAGGTGTAGCGCTCGCTTGGATGACGGGTAATAGCAATGGCAAACCTTTTCTTTACCATAGCGGACGAACAGGAATTGGGTTTAGTACGCTCTGTTCGGTTTATCCGGGGGAGAAGCTCGGTTTCATGATACTCGTTAATGACACAATCAGCCAGGATAATGTATCGGCTCTGCAGGAAAAATTATACCATGCAACATTACAATAGTTTCCGCGTCAACTGAATACAACCTCATTTTGTATTTAATGACGCCAAACTTTCGAATCAGCATTCAATTTTATCCGGTCTTTCTAGGCATAATGCTAATGGTAATACCCGGCTGCTATGCACAGCATAAAACAAATAGCATTAGTCTTAAACAAAGTATAGCTTTAATTGACTCCGCATTTCAACATGATAATCCCGAAGATTTCAATAAGCTTGTTCCAGTTAAAAACGTTCAGGATTTCTTTGCCTCAGTGGTGGAAGAAAAGCTTAAAAAGCAGTCTGGAAAATCCCAAATCATTCTTGCAGATAAAGACAGTGCTCTTGTCTTCCTTAGCGGAATACTTTTATACGGGAGCTCGGGTGACGAAACTAATTATTCCTCCAATTATACCGGTATCTACAAATTTGAACGGAAGGCAGGTTCCTGGAGTTTAAAAAGCCGGCTTGAGATTGATCGCCTGAACCAGATAAGAAAACACCGACTTCGAATAAATATTGTACCCGGAAAAAGTATAACCGTTAAAGATACCCTTACAATCGACGTCAATGACTCTTATGGGTTTGCAACCAAGCTAAACCATACTGCTAAACTGGAAAAGCTGGTGCTTAACGGTTCAGAAACAGCGTTTTCTTTTAACAGCGGCTTACTCTGGTTAAAAGCTCACAGGAAGAAAAATCAAACGTTGATTATAGACTATACGATTAACGTTGAGAGAGATGAGACAGACAAAAATTCGGGCTATTTTGGAGATGCTTACGGACACCTGCGTAATCAATACTTCTGGCATCCCTTTTTCAGCTTTTCCAGTCCGAATGACAGGGCAGATTTCAGTTTATACTGCACCATCCCAAAAGCTTACCATATAGCAACGAGTTTACCTCAAAAAGAAATCGTTATTGGCGATTCAAGGATAATAGAAGCAAAATCCGGAAACCCCACGTTCGGTCTGTCTATTTATTATGATAAGGATTGGGAAGTAAATACATTCAAAAAAGATCATATTGACCTGGTCGTGTATGCAACAAAAGATTTTCTACCGGAAAAGCAGGTATTATATGCAGAATTCTCCAAAAGTTATGACACCCTTCAAAAACACTTCGGGAGGCCGATAGGTAATTATTTAGGTATTGTTCAGGACAGATCAAATTCAAACGGCTGGAAAAACAGAAGTAATAGTATTGTTGTTGCCGGTGCAAAAGGAGGTACGTTAACTACCGATAGACCTAATCCGAGGGCAACTTTTGGGCATGAGGTTGCACATGGCTGGACAAGTCCAACGGGACCTGCGACAAATTTTCTCACTGAAGGCTGGGCAACCTATGCAGAATCTGTGCTTTTATCTTCCGTATACGGCGACTCTATAGTAACCAGATTCTTTAAATCTCAAAAGCAGAATTATTTTAATGGGAAATATAACGGGAACAGTTCTCCATGGGAAGATTACAGCAATAGCGGAGTTTCATACGCAAAGGGAGCCTGGTTATTTTATATTTTATCACATCAGCTAGGTGAAAAAAATCTTTCAACTGCAATGACCAACTTTATTCAGTCGGGAAATCAATCCATACAGTCATTTACCAGCCAATTAAGTGCCGTTGCTCAAAGCGACATGGAGCCTTTCCTCGATTCCTGGCTAAAAAGTAAAGAAATTCCGGCACTAGAAATTCTGCAATCTGAAAATAACATTAAAATTCGCCAGGCTAGAGATCTTTTCCTGTTTCCACTGGAGTTTAAAATCAGGCTGAAAAACGGCACTTATCTAACCAAAACTATAAATATGAATACAAAGGAACAGGTATTAACGGTAACAGAAGGAGAAATTGAAAGCTATGTCGTCGATCCCAATGACAAACTTTTGTTTATTATGAAATGAGACACAACCATCCAAAATAAATCAGCATCAGACTGGCACTCAGCAAGGTCATACGCATCGTATTCTCATAACTTGCATTTTTACCGTTTTTTATACATTGATAGAACCACCGGATAAAATAAAGTATTAACGGAAGTGCAAAAGCTATAAAAACATAGAATTTATATAATTGAAGCTGTGTTTGCCAATAATAATATAATAGCAAAAATCCAGCTAAAAATACCGCTGCAGAAAAGACAAAAGATCCTGGAATACCTAAAAGTATACTCAGGGTCTTATCCCCTCTTTTCGCATCTTCGTCATGCTGATAGATTTGTGTAAGCGGATAAGAAGCACCTATCAGACAAGAGCAAATCATCCCGGCTATAAGGATATCCGAACTTAACTGAACGGCAGTTGATGAAATTCCTTTGTAACAAGCGTAATAAATAAAAAAACCCTGAAAAATAAAGATGACCAGAAAACTTAGAACAGGATACTTTTTTATTCTGATCTTAGGGTGACTATAGGCTTTAGAAAAAGAATTATAAACCACCATTGCAATTGCAAACTCTATATTTACCAATAGAGCCAGCATTACACCGGTCCACTCCAATATAACTGCGGTTTTAAACAAAGACTTATTTACCTGTGGCGGAGTTTTCAGAAGGGCAATACTCCCCTGATCTTTATCGAAATAACTATTGTAGGCATTGCTTGCAGGATATATGAACAAATGCAGTATAAAGAAAACCAGTATGGCTTTCTGGTTGTTAATAGCATGAGCCTGGGAAAGTGCAAAAAGGAAGATGGGAAGCAGGAATAGTGAAAATGGAAGTCGTAAATGTAAAAGTACCGATCTTATATTTCCTGAAACCATAAATTGATATATAATCTGAATTTACGAAAACAATTCGAAGATGACTAGCATTATTTCCGCGATAGGCACCAGTAATCCAGCCAATAAATTTCCACAAAACCGTATCCTCGAATTTATGACCGAAGCACATGAGCTTGATGCGGTCAATTCACGTCGCCTGGAAAAACTATACCAGTCATCCGGTATTGCGTACAGGCATTCGGTTATCAGCGACTTCGGAAAGACCAAAGGAGCTTATACTTTCTTCGGAAATAATGATAGTCTGGAGCCTTTTCCAACCACATCTGTGCGGGGAAATTTATATGAACGCACTGCCTTGCCACTATGCCTGGAGGCCGTTGATAATTGCCTGAAGCCTATTAATTTTCCGGCTGCCGCAATCACCCATTTAATTACCGTGAGCTGTACAGGAATGTACGCCCCGGGGCTGGATATTGAACTCGTAGAAAGTCTGCAGCTTAATCCCTCGGTTGAACGCAGTTGTATTAATTTCATGGGCTGCTACGGTGCATTTAATGCGCTGAAAATAGCCGATTATATTTGCCGGGCACAGCATGATGCTAAGGTCCTGATAGTCGACGTGGAATTATGTACGCTTCATTTTCAGAAAGAAAGCACACTAGATAACTGGTTGGCTAATTCGCTGTTTGCTGACGGTGCAGCTGCTGTTTTAATACAACATACCGATACAACAGATCAAAAACTTTTTGCTATTAAATCTTTTTACACCGAGGTCATTACCGCAGCAAAAAATGAAATGGCATGGCGTATTGGAGATTTTGGTTATGAAATGCATCTCAGTAATAAGATTGCGAAACAAATAAAATCGGGAATTAAAGGGATCACAGCTAGTTTATTAAAAAAAGCAAATGTCGCATTTGACGATATCGGGCAATTTGCTATCCATCCCGGCGGCAGGCGGATATTAGAGGTATGTGACGAAGTCTTTTCATTGGATAGCAGTCAAAATGCACATGCATACCAGGTACTTCATGATTATGGCAACATGTCTTCGGCAACCATACTTTTTGTGCTGGCCGGATTGGGTATTAAATTAAAAACACAGCAAAGGGAGCAGCAAATACTCAGCTTTGCTTTTGGTCCGGGTTTAACCTTTGAAAGTATGTTATTAGCTTATGCCTGATTTTACAAAACGAAGTACGCAAAAAGAGATCATGGATAATTTTGCATTACCGCCACAGGAGATAGATCCCGTATTGCGGGAACTAGAGGTTATCAATAAACTACTTGGGGGTTTCTCAGTCTTCTACAATGCTTTTAGTCAGATTAAACTGAGTAATGGTGACTGTATTTCGGACTGGGGCTGTGGCGGTGGAGACAGCTTAAAAGTGCTTCATAAATATTTTTCAAAAAGGCAGCTGAAGCTTAATTTTATCGGAATAGATGCGACACCGGCCGCTATTGCATTTGCAAATCGTGCACACGAAGAAATCGGCAATATTCAGTTCAGAAAGGCCGATGTTTTGCAGGAGGAGTTTAAGCCAGGCGAATTCGATGTCGTCATCAGCAGTTTATTTACCCATCATTTTGACAATGACGAATGGGTAAACTTAATAGAGAGGATGATATTTTCAGCAAAAAAAGCAGTCGTGATTAACGACCTGCACCGGCACTGGCTGGCCTATCATAGCATAGGAGTCTTAACCCGGCTCTTTTCTAAATCTCCAATGGTACAGCACGACAGCAAGTTATCTGTATTGCGCAGCTTCAGAAAAAAAGAACTGGAAGCACTTTTACAAAGGGCAAATGTCAAAAACTATCGCATCAAATGGATGTGGGCATTCAGATGGCAGGTAATTATCTATAAATGAAAAACAAGCCGTATATATTTATTATCGGTGGCGGACTGGCAGGTCTTACCAGCGCCATTTTGCTCAGTAAGTCGGGTTTTGAAGTGAGTCTGGCAGAAAGAAAAAAATACCCATTTCATAAAGTTTGCGGCGAATATGTAAGCAATGAAGTCTTAGCTTTATTATCTGAAATAGGTGTTCTCCCCGGAGACTTAAACGCATCTCATATCCGTAAATTAATAGTGAGCAGCCCATCGGGAAAATATCTGGAAGCCAGCCTGACTATGGGCGGATTTGGTATTAGCAGATATACTCTGGATGAAGCGCTATATCAGATTGCCAGTAAACACGGCGTGAAATTCATTACAGGTGAAAAAATTACCAGCATCAGTTTCGAGGAAAATAAATTCAATATATGTTCAGCAGATCATAAGTATAATGCTGATATCGTCATTGGAGCATACGGAAAAAGGTCCAACTTAGATCAGAAGTTGGACCGTAAGTTCTTTTATAACAGAAGCCCGTATATGGCGGTTAAATATCATAT
>JAAAFW010000008.1:241044-253732 GCA_019352875.1 Pedobacter cryoconitis
TCTTTACTGCCTCTGCTACCTTTCGGAAAACAGGCACCTGAAAAAACATGGTTCCATTGCGGAGATGGAGAAACTGGTATTAATGAAAAATCCGTTTTTGAAGGATGTTTTTGAACATGCCGACTTCGTCTGGACCAGGCCGGAAACAATAAACGAGATAGCCTTCGATAGCAAACCTCTAATAGAAAATCATATTCTGATGTGCGGGGACACCGCCGGGATGATTACTCCACTTTGTGGTAATGGCATGGCTATGGCTTTTCACGCTGCAAAAATACTATCAGATATTATCATCAGCGGCTGCGATAAAGGATTCGATAACCAGAGCCGGACTCAGCTGGAACAAGCCTATCAACAGCAATGGCAAAAACAATTCGGTTTACGGTTACGTACAGGAAGATATATTCAGCGTTTTTTTGGCTCTGAAATTTTATCAGAGGCTGTTATAGGAGGATTAAAGTATTTCCCTGCATTAACACGTTATTTAGTAAAACAAACACACGGCAGCACGATTTAAAAGCCATAAAAAAACCCGGCTTATAATTACCGGGTTTTTTGAAGAATATATTTTTGAGCTTAATCTATAATCAATTCACCAAGCGCCTCTTTGGAGAATCCTTTTAATTCACTTGTACGACCTTCTCTGATTTTTTTAACCCATGATGGATCAGCCAATAGAGGTCTTCCCACACCTACCAGGTCAAAATCGCCACGATCCATACGTCTAAGCAATTCATCTAAAGAACTTGGATCTGAGCTTTCACCTCCAAACGCAGCTAAGAAATCTCCTGTTAAACCTACTGAACCAACTGTAATTGTTGATTTACCTGTAATTTTTTTAGCCCATCCTGCGAAGTTAAGATCTGAACCTTCAAATTCCGGCTCCCAGAAACGACGTTGCGAACAATGGAAAATATCAACTCCCGCATCTGCCAGCGGATTTAACCAGGCTTCCATTTCTTGTGATGTTTTAGCCAGCTGGCTTGTGTAAGCTGAAGGTTTCCATTGTGATAAACGAAGAATTACAGCGAAATCCTCACCGACTTGTTTACGCACTTCTTTAACAACTTCAACGCCAAAACGACTCCTTTCCGCAAGTGTTTTACCTCCATAACCATCGGTACGAAGATTGGTGCCTTCCCAGAAGAACTGATCAATTAAATAACCATGTGCGCCATGTATCTCTACACTGTCAAAGCCTAAACGTTTTGCGTCAGCTGCGGCTTTACCATAGGCAATAATAGTATCTTCAATATCTTTTTCAGTCATTGTATTACCATTACTAAAATCCGGACGATTTAAACCCGAAGGACCTTCAAATGGTTGTGATGGAACCCAGCCGGATGCATGATTGTCCATAATACCCATATGCCATATTTGCGGGGCCATACTACCGCCCGCTGCATGAACACCATCTATTACTTTTTTCCATCCTGCAAGGGATTTTTCACCGTAAAAGTGAGGAATATTAGCATCATTTGAAGAGGACACACGGTCTATAACCGTTCCTTCAGACAAAATCAGCCCCACTTCTCCTTCTGCACGTTTTTGATAGTAAGTGGCCACAGCATCCGTAGGAATACCGTCAGGAGAAAATGAACGCGTCATAGGCGCCATTACAATTCTGTTTTTTATGTTCAATGATTTCAGGCTAAAAGGCCTGAATAAGCTATCTGTACTCATCTTTTTGATGTATTTAATTAAATTTCTGCCCGGACCATTTGACTAAGAATTTCAAAAGCTTCCTCGTTCCGCTGATAATACGTCCATTGCCCCACCCTTTTTGATTTAACAAGGCCCGCACGTTGTAATACTGACAAATACTCCGAAACAGTTGACTGCGTGAGTCCTGCTTTCAGTTGTATTTGTCCAACGCAAACGCCATGGTCAAAACCGGCATGTTGCTTTTGTTCCGGAAAATTCAACTCAGGTTCTTTCAACCAATTCAATATCTGCAGCCTTGTTTTGTTTGAAAGTGCTTTGAAGATTTCTACGTGATCCATAGCACAAATGTATATCGGAAATTCCCGATATACCAATTAACCATAAAGAGATGACGAAAAATTGATAATCAGCAATAAACCAAAGTATATCGGTTTTTATTAGACCTGAGTGCTTGATGGAATGATAATGAAGAAGCTAGAACCCAGTCCAGTCTGGCTTTCAAACCCAATTCTTCCGCCCTGACGCTCAATAAATTCCTTACAGAGGACCAGCCCCAGGCCTACCCCTCTTTCATTATTTGTGCCAAATGTGGGTTCTGATTTAATAGAAAAAATGTTTTCTTGCTGCTCCAGGGTAATCCCTTTTCCGTTATCATTAATTGTTATCTTACATTCCTGTAGTAACGATTCTGCATTGATCGTGATACTTCCGTCAAGAGGGGTAAATTTCACTGCATTACTAACCAGATTACGTATCACTAGCTGAAGCATATCCTTATCGGCGATAACATCGAGCTGAGGGGAAATATAATAATCCAGGGATATGCCTTTTTTTTCTGCATGTACCTTTTCCATCTCAAGTGACCCGCGTAATGCAGTAAGGAGATTCAGTTTGACCAAATTCACATGAGATCCCTCCATTTGTGATTTCGACCAGTGCAGTAAATTAGAAAGCATCTCCATTGCATTATTCGTAGAGGTAAGCAATGCTTTTTCCATCATAGGCCGTTCTACCTTATCTAATACATTTTCATTCAGCAATTCCAGATAACTTTGAATATTCATTAGCGGGGTCCGCAGGTCATGCGAGATGATGGACATCAATTTATTTTTTTCAATATTGCTTTGTTCGAGCTGGTCTTTCTGTAGGGAAAGCTGTGCTTTACTTATTTCGATAGCGATCGTCTTTTCCTCAGCAACCTTCTTTTCTTTATCATAATTCTCCCTGATGAATTTAATAATAATGTAAATGGCCACAACAGGTATAGGGAATGCAGTAACTCTATCAATAAACTGCCCTCTGCCGGCACTAAACGGATATCTTACCAAAAAAGGATAATAATACTCTACGATATGCAATGCGAGGAAGCATAATAAATAGATCACCAACCATGTAAGATGCTGCCGGTAAGGAGAAATTGTAAAAACAAGTAATAAATAGGCCGGCCATATCAGATCCGTAGAACCATTGATACCTGAATTAGCAAAATAGTTGAATCCGAAAATCACTATACCAATTAAACCAAATAAAGTATTGTTATGCGGTATTCCATGAAATCTCGAATGATAATACTGGTAAAAAAAGAACAGACCGACTCCAAACGCCGAAACTGATGCTATATATAGTCCGGCATACAGATTATAAGGAACATATATGCTCAACAGAAGAATTAATCCGACACTGATTGAGTGAAATATTCTGCTTTCCAGTGAAAATATAGAGGGGCTTCCGATCAGGTCCAGCCAATACCCACTCTTCCCCTTTAAAGAGTGATCATCAGGCATACTAAAGTTAGGTCTTGGCATGAAGGAGGTTAGAATACCTACCAAATTTAGTATTATAATTTCAGAAATTTATAATTTCATTAGTCCGGCCATTTGTTATAAAGTGGGCTTTTTATTTGTATTACTTTTCATTGACAACTTATACTGAACCGGGCTTTCACCAGAATACCCTTTAAAGACATGACAAAAATGAGAACTGGATTTAAATCCGCAGAGATAGGCAATTGCATTCACCGGTTTATCGGTCTGAATTAACAATTCCCTTGCCTGAGCGATCCTAAGCTCATTTAAGAATTGCGAGAAACTCTTCTTTATCCGCTTCTTAAAGAAACGGCAAAAACTTTGTTCTGTCATACACGCGATATCAGCTACCTGATGTAATGTAATCTGATCGTGAAGGTTATCTTTAATAAACTTGATTACATTGACCAGCCTGTCAGGATAGAGATCATCATAATGATCCGAATCATCATTCACAACCTGGCCTTTCTCTTCAGATACAGAAATCAAATTCATAATCTGCAGCAACCCTTCTACTTTTTTAAATCCTTCCAGTTCAGAGAGCTCAATTAATTTATCGGCAATAATATTCCTGGTCTCACCCCAGATTCTTATACCTTTTGAAGACTGCCGGATCATATCCCTGATTGGCTGAAATTCCTTGATAGAATCAAATATCTGAACGAAGAGTTTCGGATTAAAATAAGTGACTATAACTCTGGACTGCAGGCTCGAGTTCTTCTCATAAAATACAGGATCGCTTAACCACAAATGAGGTACATTAGACCCGATAAACACCATATCTCCAGCTTCAAATGGTTCTACGGTATTGCCTATTATACGTTTACCAAATCCCTCAATAATAAAGACCAGTTCCAGTTCGGGATGTGCATGAAAAGCTGGCTGAGAATGAAACGGTGAGGCTAAAAAAGGTTGATTTCTTAGATCAATCGTTATCAGATCACCTATCAGAGGCGTTAATTCCGTTCTCAATAATCTCATTATAATTTGTTAATTTTTTACAGTCATGTAAGGTATAACAATCTGTTAGATTTTCAAAAACTGCAGAATTAAGCATTTTTGGGGTTTAGTTTTTCGCTGCCATCGAATTGAAGTAGTCCAGTGCCTGTTTAACATCTTTAAGATTATCTTTCATATTGTGTTCGCATTCTGAATTTATGGTTCCCGAGAATTGCTGTTTTTTAAGTTCTTTAATAACTCCTGGAAAATTTATGGCCCCTGTTCCCAGATCAACATCATTACCTTCAGTATTCACATCTTTAAGATGCACGCCTATTATATGTCCCTTAAGAATCTCCAGGCAGGTTACCGGGTCAAGTCCACTTCTCACCCAATGGCCAAGATCTGCACAGGCTCCGATATTCTTATGCCCTTTAATCGCTTCAAGCACCATTTCCGGATGCCAGTATTCGCTGGTCCCTTTAACGTGCTGATGAATAGCGACCTTGATTTTATAAATTCCAGCCAGGCTGTCGATCGTACCTAACTGCTCTTTTTTGGGTTCACAAACTAAATATTTCAGCCCAAGCTGACGACCCATTTCGAAGTATCTTTTCCATTCAGCTGCATTATTGGCATCGCCTACATACATCGAATTCATCGTAAGGCCGCTATCTTTTAGCTTCTTTTTTAGCAGGGTAACACCTTCTGCATCCAGATTGCCCATATCTTTATTTTTGAAATCCGGCCCAAGGTTATAAAAAGAGAACCCCTCAACAGATTTCACTCCGCTTTCAGCCGCCATAGTCAATGCCTTATCCAAACTATGCTGATTGAAAGAATAAAGCGCCACCCCCATTTTCCATTTAATATCTGCAGGTTTACCGTCAAATCTATCTTTATTTGTAAATGCCATACAAACAATAAATGTTAGTGCCAGCAAATATTTAAATGATGTTTTCATGGTGTTTTTTTATTGGTTAGAATCGTTGTATTAAAATTAGATGAACAGCAAAGTTATATTCTGCTCAGTTCATAGTCTATCACAGGATTACCCTGAAGTTTGCTGATTTTACCCCATATTAAGGCCTCTATTTTTCCGGCAAAGCAAATGCAACGTAAGCATCACTTGATTTACCACCCCATTTTGACCCTCCGCATGCAATCACGACGTATTGTTTGCCTTTAATCTCATACACCGCTGGCGTTGCTACTCCAGGTGCAGGTAAATCTGTCTCGAAAAGTATTTTACCATTCTTTTTATTGATCGCTCTGAATTTACCGTCTGCTGTAGCAGCAATAAAAATTAAACCACCAGATGTAACTACCGGTCCGCCATAATTTTCGCGGCCCGTTGCAGGTATTCCTTTCTTTTTCAACTCTTCAAACTCACCCAGTGGTATTTTCCAGACATACTCGCCTGTATTGAGATCTATGGCATTCAGCGTCCCCCATGGAGGACTAATGGCTGGATACCCTTCCTTCGTCAAAAACTTATTATAGCCGGTAGAACCAAAAGAAGATTTAGCTTTTTCTGTAGAATTCGTTTCTGCCGGTCCCTTATAAACTTTCCCCTGTTCCGATTTCAGATTAAGTATAAATGATCCTATTGCGGCCTTTTCCTCTTTTGTCAGATGATTAAAGCCGGGCATCATCCTTCTACCTGTAGAAAGGAGATCGGTAAACTGTTTGATATTATATTTACTTCCTGCATTCACAATTGACGGATAATCACCTGCGCCCAGGCGCTCAGGACCGTGGCATACCATACAATGTTTGTTATAAAGTGCAGCTCCTGCTTCCATATTTGTTCTTACCGCTGTTTTCGGCGCTTCATTTTCCACCAGATTAAGTACCCATGCCATTTCATTTGCATTTACATACAAAATATTTGATTCAGGGTCGAATGCAGGTCCTCCCCACTCACCACCCCCGTCATATCCCGGAAAAACAATTGTTCCTTCCCTGCTCGGCGGGGTATATATTCCTTCTGAACGGTAAGTTTTAAACCTTTTCCTGATATCCTGATAAGAAGAGTCACTCACTAAAGTATTGAGATCATTTTCGGTTAAAATCTGTCTGGCAAAAGGTTTCGGTAAAACCGGAAAGGGTTGTGTAGGCCACAGTTTCTCGCCGGGAATCGATGTATTTGTAGCCACTTTTCTTTCCTCAATAGGGAAAAGCGGCTCACCTGTTTCCCGGTTAAAAACAAAGATTAACCCCGTTTTAGTAGTTTGGGCAACTGCATCTATTTTCTTGCCCTTATGGGTTACTGTAGTAAGGATCGGAGGGCTTGAGATATCCATATCCCACACATCATGATGAACAGTTTGAAAATGCCATTTCAATTTGCCGGTAAGCGCATCGATTGCCAGTACACTGTTCGCATAAAGCCCTTTGCCCAGACGATCACCACCATAAAAATCATTTGTAGGATTACCGGTTCCGGCAAACAGCGTTCCTCTTTTTTCGTCAAGACTGAAGCCAGACCAGCTATTGGTAGAACCCATACGCTTATAGGCAGTTTTGTCTTCCCAGGTTTCATAACCTGGTTCTCCCGGATGGGGAATAGTATGAAATACCCATTTTTGCGTTCCGGTCTTTACATCAAATGCACGGATATACCCCGGGGTCTCCTCCCCGACATAACCACTTAAGAAAAATAAGTTCTTAAAAATCATTACCGGAGATGTTGGCGCAATAAAGACTTTATCTTCATCTCTTTCCAACCCTTTTCTCAGATCTATTCCACCGTCCTTCCCAAAGGTTGAAACGAGTTTTCCAGTTGTAGCATTAACTGCAAAGGCTATAGGCCCGACAGTATATATTATACGTTTATCGTCACCTTCTTCCCAATAGGCAACACCCCTGTTCATATTTACACTGTTACGGTGCCAGGTTTTATTTGCTGTAGAATCTGCAGGGTCGAAGTTCCATTTTTCTTTGCCAGTGGCGGCGTCAATTGCAAAGAGTTTTAATTTAGGTGATACACCATAAAGAACATGGTCAACTACTATTGGATTACATTGCATAGAGCCAAACCTGGATTGATCATTATTTTCAGAATGATAAACCCAGGCGACCTCTAGTTTGCCAACATTTGAAGTGTCAATCTGCTTTAAATCAGCATATTTTATATTTTCACGGCTTCCGCCTGTAACATTCCATTGCTTATATCTATCTGCAGCACCAGAGTAAATAGTCTTATAAACCAGGAATGCTCCTGAAAGACCCAGCAGTACAAAAAGGTACCTTTTTCTAACGTTCATTTTAAAGAATATTTGTGTGTTCCTAAGTGTAAAAACAGAATTACTGTTTCACAATTATCAGGTGACATAGACATTAAACCTCCATTCTCGGGCCTACCCTGACAGCCGGCAAATCAATCTGCCGGATAATTTAAAGTTATTCCGAATATTTCACTGAAGCTATCATGTAATTATCCTCGCATATCATAAAATTATCCCTTATCATTTAGATAAACGAAAATCAATTGCGACCGTTGTCAATCAGCTTATAACCTATACCCCGTATACTCATTACCTGTATTGAAGCATCATCTTTAAGCATTTTGCGCAAATGTGCCATAAAGACATTCATACTGTTACCGTTGTAAAGACTATCATCACCCCATATTTTCAAAAGAGCTTCCTGCCGTCCCAGAATCTCATTTTTATGCTGTATAAGCAGTTGCAGCAGCATTACTTCTTTATAGGATAGATCGTAAGTGGTGACCGCAGTTCTCAGTTGCTGGTTAATGGTATCGAGCATACAATTACCAAAATACAATGTGGTAGTCTGATCAGATTCTGGCTGCTTTGCAGTAAAACGTATTAAGAGGGCTTCGATACGCGCCAAAAGTTCCACAATACTAAACGGCTTACGCATGTAATCATTCCCGCCGGTTTTAAAGCCTTTAACCACATCTTCATCTAACGATTTTGCACTTAAAAATATAATTGGTACACCTGAAGCCAGTTTTCTTATATCACCAGCCAGACTGTAACCATCTTTGAGCGGCATCATGATGTCAAGCAGACACAAATCTGGCTTAATTGCTTTAAACATTTCCAGAGCTACCTGTCCATCTCTCGCAATCTGTACCTCATACCCTCTGGCCTTGAGGTTATCGCTCACTATCTGGGCCAGTAAAGGCTCGTCTTCTGCGTATAATATCTTCTGCTTCATGATGCTGCAGGTAAGTGAATAATAAAATTACTGCCCCCACCGGGTTCATTTATCAAGCGGATTGACCCGCCTTGTTTCTCTAATATGTTTTTCACATAATTCAAACCAAGTCCTGAACCTTTAACATTATGGGTGTCTGGTGTACTGGTGGGAACTCTGAAATAACGTTCAAAAATCCGGTTATGATAAATAGCAGCAATACCGGGTCCATTGTCTTTGAAACTAATCGTCACTTCATCGGCGTTACAGGTACAGCTCAAATTTATGGCGACGCCTCTGCCACCGTACTTCAGTGCATTTTCTATCAGGTTATAAAATACATTGGTAAGATGTAAAGGGTCTCCATATACAAAGCAGGGCTGGGATACCGGCTGCCAGTCTATGGTTGCCCCAGCGGTTTCAACCTGCAGTTTCATAGATGTAACCACCTGCTGTAAACCCTGCTGTACATCGTATAATTCGCTGCGTAAACGCGCTTGTCCGCTGTCCAGCTGCTCAAGATTTAACACTTTATCGATCATTAAATTTAAACGCTGCAGTTCGCTCCTGCTGATCTCGAGATAGTTTCTCAGCGTTTCCGGATTATCCTCCAACCGGTTTTCTATGATTGATTCCAAAGCTATAGCCACCGTTGAAACAGGAGTTTTAAGCTCATGAGTCATATTACTGGTAAACGATACACGCGCCTGGGCATAAAGCCGCTGGTTACGCATTAACCGCAGGATAAAGAAAAACACTGCGCCGGTAAGCAACAGCATAAAGAAGGACGACAAAACGTAGTAGCGCATCCGGTACAATACTGCCCAGTCTAAGTTGGCTACAACTAACTGGTAAGTATTAAAGAAAGTTAAATTATAAGAGTATTGCTGACTCGCAAATGCAACGCGTTCGAGTTGGGCTTTTGACAGGCGACTGGAAATTGTATCTTTATTATAGCTGTAAATAACACTGTCAGCAGTAACCGAAATCCCATCCTGCTTAAGTTTCTGATGTACCAGGCTATCCATTCGTTTAAGAGCCAGACGGTCCATACGCAGCTCATATTCCAATGTTTTTCCATCATCGAACGCCATAGTTCTTGTACGCCGTTTATAATTGGGCTTGCCGTTAAAAAATCGTAAACTGATATTTACAAAAGTACTGTCGCCTTTAAAACTTGAACTAAAACTACTGCCGATCTGGTGAAACCGCATATTATGATAGGCCTGATTGAATTGCAGCCATTCGGACGAGAGAAAAAACTGTTTAAAGTTTTCTTTCCCCTCATGCCCGGGCATTACACTCAGATAAGTGCTCATTTTTGCGGACTCCACCACGACTTGTTCTAAATCAAGTTTGAGCTGTTTCAGTTGCGCATGAAAAAGTTGATTGAGCCAGGCCAATTGTAAAACAAGACTTACCGCAATTGCAAGCACTACTAATGGATAGGTGTATCGGTTAGATAGCCATTTCATAATACGAAGTTGATCATAAATACCCTAAATAGTTCAGCTGTATGTGAGATTTAATGTTATTTAATGTTTCTTAACGAGCCTTAATATTACTTAGCGATAGGTTTGCCACCATGAAAAAGCTAATAATTTTTTTGCTGGCTTTAATGCCATTTTCCTTAAGTGCCCAGCAGCAGATAAAAGGTATAGTTACAGACCAGAACGGCCAACCCCTGGATGGTGTCACCATTATTCTAAGTAAGGATAACAAAAATGTATTCGGTGGATTAACCGACATGGGGAATTTCACACTGAGCCTGATACAGGACGGCAGCTATCAGGTGTCAGCTACGTTGATAGGTTATAAACCGGCTACACAAGCCTTAACGCTACCTGCAGCCAATCTTAAAATAGTGATGCAAAGCGACAGCAAAATACTCAAAGAAGTAACAATATCTGGCAGCAAGCCTATGATTGAGCGCAAAGTAGATCGTGTAATTTTCAACGTCGAACAAAGTATCATAGCTAATGGTGGCAGCGCCTGGGAAGCATTGAGCAAGGCTCCAGGTGTGCAGTTAACATCATCCGGTACCGTTACTGCCAATAAAAAAGATGTTGAATTATATTTAGATGGTAAGCCATTGCATTTATCGGGTGATGATCTTTCCGCCTATTTACAGGGCATTCCCTCGGATATGATCTCTAAAATAGAAGTCTTCTCTACCCCACCGGCCAATTTTGAGGCAGAAGGTTCATCAGTAATCAATATTGTAACCAAAAAATCAAAAGGTCAGGGATTTAATGCTACCGTTAACGGGGGAATCACCCAGGCGAAATATGGCAGCTATATAGCCGGCAACACCTTCAATTACCGTAAAGATAAATTGAATATTTATGGTGGCTATAGCTTTACTTCACGCAAAAACGGGTATGAACGGCACGACTATGTGGTATATAATAATCCCGAAAACTATGCCTACTGGGATAGTCCGGGTTACAGTATATACTATTCTAAAACCAATAACTACCGTTTGGGTGCAGATTATCAAATAACCGGCAGGCAGATTCTTGGTTTTTTAATTACCGGTAACAACCGAAGCAATAATATGAATGCCGTTACGCAAACCAGCGTTACCAATAACTTTAAAAATGTACCTGATTCTACTTTACAAACCAATGGTATCTCCAGTTCTCATGGTAACCAATATGCTTATAACCTGAATTATAATATTAAACTGGACACCAGCGGTCAAAGTCTTAACCTCGATCTGGATTACTCACCTTATAAAACAGTACGTAACCAATATGTAGATAACCTGTCTTTTTCTCCAGATGGAAATCTAACCTCAGATCCCTATCGTATTTATACCCCTACTATTCAAAAAATAGATATCTATTCGGGTAAACTGGATTATAACCGCAGTCTGGGAAAGTCATGGACACTAGCATCGGGCTTCAAATATAGCCGCATTAAAAGCCAGAACAACTTCGACTTCTATAACAATGCAGGCGCTCAGCCCATATTGATTGCAGCAAACAGTAACCATTTTGATTATACAGAAAATACTTCAGGTGCTTATGCCAGCGTAAGCGGAACTATAGGCCATTGGAACATTCAGGCAGGTTTACGTGGTGAATACACGCAAACTATCGGTCATTCGACCACGCTCAATTCATTGAATAAACGGCAGTATTTTAAGCTTTTCCCTACCCTTTTCACCTCTTATAAATTGGATGATCTTAATGAATTACATTTTAACTATGGCTACCGTATAGAGCGCCCGGAATACGCCAGACTTAATCCGGCAAAACTCTATACAAATCCATATAATTACCTGGTAGGGAACCCTTCGTTGCAGCCTGCATTTGTACAGAGTCTGGAATTAGGGTATACCTATAACAAACAATACAACGTCACCGCATTTTATACCGCAACTCATGATATGTTCAGTAACATAACCGTGCAGGATGACGCAAATCAGGTTTTCTATAACACGCAGCAAAACCTGGGATTAAGTTTAAACACGGGTATACGCGTGTCAGCACCAATCCATATCAACAGTTGGTGGGAGATGAACAACATGCTGGAAGCCTTTTATCAGCGTGAAAAATCTGCTTACCTGCAAGGGAGTTATGATTATGATAAGTTCGCATACGACGGAAACACAACCCAATCGTTTCTGATCAATAAAACACATGGAATTAAAGCGGAGGTATCCCTTATTTATACTTCTGCGGCTATTCAGGGAATATACAAGATAGGCGCTAATTACAGTGTGGACGCGGGTATAAAAGCAAACGTCTTAAATGGACAAGGTACCATTAAGCTCTCCGCCAGCGATATTTTCAATACAAACGACTACCATATCAGCGTGAATTATCTGAATCAGAACAACGGTTTCTTCAAGAACAATGATACGCGATACGGCGCATTAAGTTTTAGTTATCGTTTTGGCAAGAACGTTGCCGCTGTCAGGAAAAGGAATGCAGGTATTGATGAGGAAAAACAAAGAACACAGTAAGGTTACCTACCTCCGGTCAGAGGTCTTTAAACCTAAAAGGAGCGTGTCCATATTTCGTGTGTCCATTCCTGAAAGTAGTTGATAAAGTTTAGGATAATTCTTAAATTAAATTAAGAATGGAAGCACCAAGAAAAGGATC
>JAAAFW010000009.1 GCA_019352875.1 Pedobacter cryoconitis
AGTGCGGGGTGGAGCAGTTGGTAGCTCGTCGGGCTCATAACCCGAAGGTCATCAGTTCGAGTCTGGTCCCCGCTACCTAGTAAAGCGCTTAATCTGAAAAGATTGAGCGCTTTGACATAATGGCCCGTTCGTCTAGGGGTGAGGACGCCAGATTTTCATTCTGGAAACAGGGGTTCGATTCCCCTACGGGCTACGAAAAAGAATAAAAAAAGTCCTCTTAATTTATTAAGAGGACTTTTTTGCTTTCAGGGATAAATTTACTAAAACAACAGGCTAGCCCCTGCGGCATTCATCCAAAAGAATTTTTGCCAACATTGAAACTGGATCCTAGTCAAGACTTTTTTCTATAAAACGTATTTCGTAGAACCCATAAAATCGAATGTTTTCTTCGACAAAAGCTACTCATTTTGGTTTAAAAGATAGAATACAATAATAGTCAAAGGGTAATGCGCTAAATATTCAAGTATGAAGCTGAAGCAGGGAGGGATGAAGAAAAAGAAGCATAAATAATTTTCATGAGAAAGATAATTGTGATTTCCATGATCTTACTGGATGCTACTAAAAAAGGTGTGATTCTGGTCAATTATTGCCGCGCCGGTGAGGTCGAAACCGGAAACGTGAGAGATGGCGACAAACTTTAGGGTAAGGAATGCCCAGCTTACTAATAAAAAATGCGCGACCAACGGCGCATTTTTTATTAGAAGATGAATCAAAATATAATTATACTATTTCAATTTATAGGCTTTGATAATCTTGTAAAAGATCTCGTTGTTTTGATACATACCTTTGAAATCTTCGGCACCCGGTCCATAAGCAAATACAGGTACAGCAATATTAGTATGATCGTTAGTACTAAATGCAGCCCTAACCATTCCTTTTTCAGGAGCTGTGTCTAAAAGAGTTAATCCTCCTGTTTCATGATCGGCTGTGACGATAACAAGCGTTTCTCCATCCAAATCGGCGAAACGTAAGGCCGCTTCTACTGTTTTATCGAAATCATGTAGTTCGGTGATCACGATTGGGAGATTGTTATCATGCCCTCCGTAATCAATCTGGGCACCTTCAGCCATGATGAAAAAACCACCTTTATTTTTTGATAAGATTGATATACTGTGAAGTAACGATTGTTTTAACCAGTCTCCACGACCTTTTAAGACGGCACGTGTTGCTGAGTCTGGTACTAAGACCAGTTGCTTACCTGCACTTTGTTGTTTAAAATCGTTTAAGCTGTTACTTAAATTAAACCCTTTAGCCTGAAGACCGGATATAAGATTCTGATCTTTATTTTTGAAAAAGCTTTTCTGATTGGACCCCGCTAAAATTTCAACTTTACTTTGGAGCAGATCGTGTGCTATCTCATTATTCATCGACCGGTCTGGCTGATGCGCATAAAAAGCAGCCGGAGTAGCATCGGTAACATCACCTACACTGATTACCCCGCTTTTAATACCCCGACCAAAAAGTGTGTCTACTAAATTCGTTTTCTTTAAATTATCAGGCCCCATGCCAATATACCGGTTGTTGGTTTTATGCCCGGTAGCCAATGCGGTGGCGCCTGCTGCAGAATCGGTATTTCCAGCATCTGCAGCACTGGTTAATGCAAAACCTATATTGTGCATCCTGGAAATGTTCAAATCGCCATGGTTGGCCATTAAGCCCGCGTGTATTTGGGCCAGGCCCATGCCATCACCAATCAATAAGATGATATTCTTAGCTCTTTTTTTTACCCCGTCTGTTCTATAGGTAGGGGTATAAACTGGATAAGAAACGGGATTCGTATAGGTTAGTTTCTCTTTGTGACTATAAAATTCTCTGAGCTTATCAGGATGGTCGGTGTTGATCCAGTCAACTCCCAGGCGCTCTAAAACAATCCAGGTATTCGGACTGTCCTGAGTTGCCCAGAATCTCAGATTTTTGCCCTGCTGATGAGCCTTATCGATTACCTGCTTTAATTTAACTTCATCTGTTTTTGTCGGATTTCCTTTGCCATTCCAAGCCGTATAGTTTTTAAGATCGTCACTAATCATCGCTACCCGCTTTAGCTCCCCGGAGTTGTAGTTAATATAGGGCCTTCCGTCAAAAGAAATAAATTCCGGATAGTTTTTGAAATCTTCGGGTTTAGGAACATTACCACTAATGGTTAATTGAATGGCATTTGGGTTTTTGATGCTGTTAAATACTTCTGGATTACCCGATATTTCTTTTAGCAGTGTAGGTAATACGTCCCGGTAATCTTGCTTAATGTCAATAACCAATTGCAGTTTTAATTTGGGATTTGCATAAGGATGATTACCATTTACTTTATAGAACTCAATCAGCGGATCGAGATAAAGTTTCTTCAAGGTAGCTCCCTCGCGAATTTCGCTGCTTTCATGTGCGACGTAAAGTTCTCCGTTTCTTAAAAATACATCGGCTTCGATGGATCCCATTTCTGCCTGATAAGCAGTAAGTAAAGGAATAGACTGCTTATAGTCGTTGTGACTATGTCCACGATTCGCATTAAGCTCTGTTTGAGCGGAAACGCTTTGCAATCCTAATCCGAAGATTAGTGCTGCAAAGCTGATTCTTATTTTTCTTACCATCCTTCGTTTTGTTTAATCAAACCTGAGCTATTATCAATTTCTCTTTGAGGTACTGCCCAAACATTATGTACCTGGGGATTATAGGCCCTTGCCGGCCATATTTCATTGCCTTTTGAATCGTGAAGAGGTTTGGCGTAAGTTGCTTGTGCATCTCCCCAACGGACCAGATCACGGTGACGATCTGCCCACTCACCAGCCAATTCATTACGGCGTTCTCGTTTCAGATCTACCATCGTCATCCCGGTTTTAGGCGCTAAGCCTGCTCTTGTTCTGATTTTGTTCAGTTCGCTGTCTCCAGATCCTGTTCCGCCAGTTTGAATAGCAGCCTCTGCTTTAATTAATAATACTTCTGCGTAGCGCATCAAAGGCACGTTCAGATCTGTAGTACCATAATCTCCATTTGGATTTACATGTTTAGGAACAGGGTCGGCATAAGCAAATGGGTCCATATATTTTTTAAACTGGTAATCTGAGGTAGCGCCCGCATCTTTAACAAAAGTACGTTCGGCACCGAAGAACATAAACTTATCACCTGGTTTTAAAATGGTAGCTTCTCTACGTTGGTCGCCTGCCTCATAGGAATCATAAAGTTCCTTAGTCGGCAAATAATAGCCCCAACCGTTGTAAATTCCCCAAGCTTTGTTAGTTAACATTACTCCGGGTAATATGCTGCCCCAGCCTGTACCGCCAGCATCAGGACTACATACTACAGACCAAATATATTCTTTTGACCAGTTATTTGAAGCTTTAAATACATCGACAAAGCCTGTCTTCACTAAATCGTGTTGCCCGGAACTAATAACCATATCTGCGTACTTGGCCGCGTTCACATAATCTTTTTTAAAGAGATAAACTTTTGAAAGATAAGCCCAGGCAGCAGTTTTATGTGCTTTACCATAGTCTGTCGCTTTCATCTCTGAAAAATAAGGCAGATTATCTGCTGCTTTTAATAATAATGAGATTATGAAATCATAGTTCTCATTTACATTTTGAGCTTTAGCGACGGGTTTTGCAGGATCTGTACCCGGGGTAACAATAGGTATTCCAGCTTTATCATTTCCATAATTGGAAGCTAACTGGAAGTATACTAATCCAGCATTAAAATAGGCATCACCAATAATTTGTTTTTTCAGGTTCTCATCCATGTTAATACCTGGTACATGTTCGATAATATCGTTTGCTCTTTTGATGATCGCATAACGCATACTCCACTGAGATTCAGTGTAGCCACCACCAATATAACTACGATTAAAGTTTTTAATGTTATCACCTTCAGGTTTATTCCTGCCGGTTACCATATCATCGCTGGCATTAATGAACCAGAACATCCCGCGTCCATAATAGTCCCCGTCACCATATTTCTCATACATACCCCCTTGAGCTTTTAAGGCATCTTCTTTAGTTTTCCAGAAATTGTTTGCTGAAGGAGGTCCCTGCGGCTCAATATCAAGTTGTTTTGTACACGCGCTAAATAATCCAATAGCGAGTACGGCGAAGTATTTTATATTCGTTTTCATTGTTTTGTTAAAAATTAAAGATTCACACTCAGACCCAGGATAAAGCTTCTGGCTTGTGGGTAGCGACCCACATCCAGACCATTATTATCCATACCAATCTCCGGATCGAAGCCCGTGTATTTAGTAATGGTAAACAGGTTATTTGCCGTTGCATAAACGCGTACCGCACCAGTTTTCAATTTGTTGGTGAAGGCTTTCGGCAGGCTGTAACCTAAGGTCACGTTGCGAATACGCAAATAAGAACCGTCTTCGATATAAAAATCAGAAGCATTAAAGTTTCCGTTTTTATCTGAAGTAGAGATGATAGGCACTTTACCACCTGTATTTTCTGGTGACCATGCATCCAGAATACCTGTCAGTTTGTTGTATGACGGGCCGCTGGCATTGTAAGTAGTGCGTTTCACCGCATTAAACAGTTTATTTCCCTGAACACCTTGAGCGAAGATATTAATATCGAAGTTTTTATAACTCGCGTTGAAGCTCATTCCATAAGAGAAATTAGGATAGGCACTTCCTGCGAAGTAACGGTCGTTAGGATCTATTGAACCACTATCATCTAAATCGGCAAACTTAAAATCGCCAGGTCTGGCATTTGGCTGGATTCTTACGCCTTTAGAGTTTTTATAGTTATCTACCTCAGCCTGAGTTTGAAAAATGCCCTCTGTTTTTAAAACATAATAGCTGTATAATGGTTGCCCTACGTTAATGCTTAATGGCGCTAATTCGTTACGGAAATTCGTAAGCACTGCAATTTTATCTAGTCCGGGAGCCAATTCTTCTACCTTGTTTTTTAACTTAGTTAAAGTAGTATTCACCGAGTAAGTGAATTCTTTTGATTTATCGCTGTTATAGGTTAAACCTAACTCTATACCCTTATCTTTTACTACTCCGGCATTAATGGTTTGTGTTTCTAAACCTGAAGTTCCCGGAAGAGACCGGGTTAGAATCATCTTATTGGTATCCTTAATAAAATAATCAGCTACTAAACTCAACCGGTTTAACACAGCTAAATCTAAACCAATATTGGTTTGTTTAGATTCCGCCCAGGTTAAGTTTTTATTCGCTAAAACAGTTTGTACATAACCGTTTTGTAAGTTAGGTGTCTGCCCAAAATAACTTTGTGAAGCTTTTAACAGTGGATTCACTGCTGACGGAGAAAGGCTACCCAGGTTTCCTAAAATACCATAGCTGGCTCTCAGCTTTAATTCATTTAACCAGGTACTTCCCTGAAGGAAATCTTCCTTACTTAATACCCAGCCTAATGACGCCGAACCATAATTTCTAAATCTGTTTTCCTGAGCAAGCAGAGAGGAACCATCTCGACGTCCGATTACGGATACGAGGTATTTTTCTTTATAGTCATAGTTTGCTCTGAAAAATAATGAGGACAGTGCATTTTCCTCGTAGTAACTTGATGAAGGTTGAATTACAGTGGCGTTTACTAAATAACGATATTGAGGTGATTCGTCATCAAAACCTGCTCCAGAAGCATACAATCCGCTTTTTTTAGTTTTTTGGAAAGTAAATCCACCGGTGAAATCTAATTGATGATCACTAAAATCTGTTTTATAGTTTAATACCTGTTCAGTAAGGAAATCATTCGATATATCTGAACGCTCGACTAGGCTATTGCTAAGCACTGGTTTACCTACTTCCGGTCTTTTTGGTGTAAAGCTTTTAAATTGAGATGAATATCTGGTGATACTTAAGTTTGACCTGAAAGTTAATCCTTTTGCCAGCTTTAAAGTTGCATATGGATTAACCACTAAAACATTAACCGGGTTTTTAATGTCTATACGCATTAATTCTGCCACAGGATTGACAATATCGCCATAATCGCCTGCATACTGCCCGCCAGGTAAACCTGCGAAGCTGCCATCCGGATTGTAAGGTGTGCCGTTTCTCGGGTAATAAATTGCCGACAGTAGGGCACCTGTATAATCACTGCTGGTATTGGCGCCATTTCCATTGGTAGAACTATATGATAAGTTTTCACCTACTTTAAACCAGGAATTGATTTCGTGTTCTGAATTGATTCTAAAGTTGTAGCGTTGCGTTTTTGTGTTTAGTACAATACCTTCTGCATCACGGTAGTTAAAGCTCAGAAAATAATTAGATTTTTCACTGCCACCGTTAATTGCCGTATTATAATCCTGTACCCTTCCTGTTCTAAAAACCTCATCCATCCAATTGGTTCTTGTAATTTGTCCATCTGGATATTTAGCAGGATCGAAAGCGGGTAAAATAGTAGAGCCTCCATTTTTTGCCGCCGTTGCCGCGACCTGGGCACGTTGCTCGGCATTCAATGGTTCCAATTTTTTCCAGGCGCTTTGTACACCGGATTTTGCATCAAAGTTGATCTGCATTTTACCGCTTTTCCCTTTTTTGGTTGTAATGAGAACCACACCACCGGATGCTCTGGCTCCATAAATTGCTGCAGAGCCGTCTTTTAGTACCGATATCGATTCGATGTCATTCGGGTTAAGTTGCGGGTTTCCTAAAAAGATGGATCCGTCAATAACATATAATACGCTTTCTCCGTTTAATCCACCCATACCTCTGATATTGATACGAGGTGTAGAAGTCGGGTCTCCACCCTCATTACTCACAATGACGCCCGGCGATTTACCAGCAAGCACATCACCCACACTATTCAGGGAACGCGAAGAAAGCTTATCTAAAGAAACAATACTCACCGCACCCGTTAAGGTCTCTTTCTTTTGTGTACCATAACCTACCACTACGACCTCAGCTAAATTAGATTGCTCTTCTATTAAAACGATATTGATTAGTGGGCTATCGCCGACCTTTACTTCTTTGGTCCTGTAACCGATCATGGAGAAAGAAAGCACCGCCTCCGAACCAACTTGTATTTTGTAAGCTCCGTTCGCATCGGTAATAGTGCCGCTCGCTGTGCCCAGTACTTTTACCGAAACGCCTGGAAGGGTTACTCCAGTGGTGTCTTTAACCACACCTGTTATAATCCGGTCGGCTTTATTTAGAACAATATTATCCAGAATAATATGATCGCCTTTTTCTAACACACTAAGGCCTAGTTTATCCAGTAAAGAACGTACCGGTTCCAGCTTAAATTCGTTGTTTAAAAGGCTGGTCTTCTCTTGTATTAAATCTGGATTGTACACAAAACTTAGTCCGGTACGATTTTCAATTTCCGTGATAATTTCGGAAACTTTACGCCCCTTACTAATTTTAATGCTTACAGTGCTTTTCTCCAGCTTTTGCGCCATTGTGGGAAAAGCTAACATCGAGCTGCAGAAAATGCAGATAACTGCGAAAGTTAAACATGAATATTTCATGATTTTGTAAAGAGATGAGGTCCTCTTCTCTGAGGTTGTTTTCATTTGTTTGTCTGTTTATGGAAATGATTTAAAAATATACTGGTCATGACCAGAAGATTGATCAATACCGGAACCGATCTGACCGGTGGCGGATACATCTGAATATTATTTGCTCATTTAGGGGTTTATTTTAAAGGTTTTATGATCTTGATTTTGAATGAATTTGATATGGTGCAGACTGCATAGGATATCCAGAATTTCCTCAGGCTTTTGGCTGCTGCTAAAAGTCGCGGTACATTTAAGACCGGCCAAACGGGGGTCGGTCAGGCGAATTTTTATGCTGTATACATACTCTAGTTTTTCAATCACTTCCTTCAGTGTTGTACCCTGAAAACTAAACTGAACATACCGCTCTGAATTTGAATGATGGATGGCAGCATAACCAGTATGTTTATCAAATTCTAATTGCTGGTCCTTAATCAGCGTACCCAGCAGACGTTTATTATTCATAACAGCCACCTTTCCTGTAGCTACTGCTACTTCTACTTTATGACTGTTCTGATAAGATTTAACCTGGAAGGAAGTGCCTAAAACCTGAATGTTTAAACCGGAAGCGGTCTTGACGTTAAACGGACGTTTCTCATCGTGTGTGATATCAAAAAAAGCTTCACCTTCTCTGAGCTCTACCGTACGGCTGGTAGCTGTGAACTTAGCCGGATAGCTGATTTTGGCTGAAGAACCCAGAATAATTTCGGAACCATCGCTGAATTTAAGTTTACGTTTTTGGTTGGCTTCTGTCGTAAGGGTAATAAAGTGGATTTTATTATTGACGGTACGATTCAATTTCGAAACTGCAAAACCAATACTTAGGCTCAGCAATAAGCAAGCAGCAATTTTAAACCAGGTATTTCGGAAATAAGCGAAACGTCTGACCCGCTCGCTTCGCATGGCCATTTGCAGCTCACCGAAAATATGATTGCCAATTTCCCTTTTTCGGTCTGCTGAAATTTCTGAATGCTCCCGGTTCAATAGGGCATACCAACGTTCTACTTTTTCTGATTCGCTTGATGTGATCTTACCGTCTAAATATTTTTGCAATAATTGCTTTGCCTGTTCTTCCGTCATTTAAATAGATGTCAATTCAAATGCGAAAGAGTACTAGCGAAAAATATTATCTGTATGTTAAGTTTGGGTTAAGAGAGAAAGAGAGCTACAAAAAGCAGGAATGATAAGTCTTTACGTAATATTTTCATACCTGCAGTAATCTGATTCTTCACCGTTTGAACTGATACGCCGAGTTCTGAGGCAATTTCCTTGATGGATTTCTCCTGCTTTCTACTCATAGAAATAATCAGTCGCATTTTTTCAGGTAACCGGGACAATGCTGCATCTAATTCCTTATTCAGATCTTCCAGTATCAATTTGGTGTCGGTTGCATCGGTAACTTGTTCGTGCATCAGTAAGCCAAAAGCTTCTTGATGCACAGTTCTTAAATCAGAAGATTTAAAATAATTAATGACTTTATATTTCACGGCGCCGTGAAAATAAGCGCCTAGAGTGGTATTAATAATTATGTTATTACGGTTCTCCCAAAGGGAGATGAAGATTTCCTGGGTAATATCCTGTGCAATAGTGTCGTCTCCTAATCTTTTAAAAGCTGCATCGAAAACCTGTTCCCAATAAGTATGGTAGATTTCTTCCATGGCCAAACGGTTGCCATTTTTAAGCGAACTAAGTAAATCTATCTCCAAAGGATTTGCCTGATTAATTTGAGGCGAATCTAGGTTTGCTATGTTTCATTAATGTTAATAAATATTAAACTCATAGTTTTGGCCATTTTTCCCGGATTTTTGGAGAAAATAGTATCAAAAATCTGGGCGATATATTAAATATATGCCTTAATATCTTTGTATTACCAATTTGAATGCCGGTTGCTTTCCCCGATTTTTCTTACTTTAACATTAAAACTAAATGACATGAACTTCTCAGCATTAAAGACTTTACCACTCCTGATATTATTTTCAATCGCTTTTAGTACCCTGGCGCAAAAGCAGCAGCCAGTAAAAACTGAGATCATTAAACGGGACGGAGGATACACACTGCTTCGCGGAGGAAAACCTTATTTTATCAAAGGAGCTGGCGGCACTAACTACATGGACCGGCTAAAGGCGTATGGTGGAAATTCCATTCGCACCTGGAATACAACCAATGGACAGAAAGTACTGGACGATGCACAGAGGTTGGGTCTAACAGTAACCATGGGGATAGGAGTTGGTATTGAGCGTCATGGTTTCAATTATGATGACCCTGCGGCGGTTGCAGCGCAGTTAGAGCGAATTCGCGAAGAAGTACTAAAATATAAGGATCATCCGGCGCTGCTGGTCTGGGGTATCGGTAATGAGTTGAATCTGGAGTATAAAAATCCGAAAGTCTGGGATGCAGTTAATGAGATTGCGGAAATGATTCATCAGCTTGATCCAAACCATCTGGTTACGACCATGCTTGCGGGGATCAATCAACGGGAAATAGATTATATCAAAGAGAAGTGTCCTGCACTGGATTTGATATCCGTTCAGGTATACGGTGGGCTGGCTTCTGTGCCAGACCAGATAAAGGCGACTGGATGGGATAAGGCATATATGGTTACAGAATGGGGTCCGACAGGGCACTGGGAAGGGCCACAAACACCGTGGAAAGCCTCTGTAGAAGAGACTAGCAGTGAAAAAGCAGCAGTTTATAAAAGCCGTTACGAAGCCTCCATCTTAAAGGATAAGCATTGCATTGGCTCTTATGTATTTTTATGGGGTCAGAAACAGGAACGTACACCTACATGGTACGGGCTGTTTACGGAAGCTGGTGAAGAAAATGAGGTGGTTGATGTGATGCAATATCTGTGGTCAGGAAAATGGCCTAAGAACCGGGCACCGCACCTGGAATCATTCCGTCTTGACGGTAAAAAGGTATTGGATTTTATCTACCTGAGTCCCGGAAAAATATATCCTGCGGAGATTAGCGTTACCGATCCTGATAACGACAAGCTCACAACACGCTGGGAACTGTTGCCGGAGAGTACCGATCTAAAGACAGGCGGCGACCGCGAAACCCGGCCGAAAGCTATTCCTGACCTTGTAAAAAGTACCGCAGTTGATAAAGCTATGGTGACTGCGCCGGATCGGGAAGGGGCGTACCGGTTATTTATTTATGTCTCCGACGGAAATAATAATGTAGCAACGGCAAATATTCCTTTCCTCGTAAAAAAATAGACGGGAAAAACGGGAGCTGAAAATAGTTAATAGTATGCTTAACAGATATATGGAATTCACTTCAAATGTGCATCATCAAAATAAACATGAAAAGAGGCCTCCTGTATATTTTACTTGCTGTCATATTTGCCGGGTGTCAAAATCCGCCTGAAAAGAAGCGTGTTTTAGTGATGAACGCTAAGCGGTATTTTCCCAATACCCTGGCTAACAAAATATTTGTAACGGACAGACTGTTCGCGTTTGTATCTGATACTTCGGATTATTCACTTAAGGTGTCAGATACTATCAGGAGCGTGTTTACAGGGAATGTTCTTAAATTCACAGATACAATACATTTTGTTAGTTCATTTCATACCTGGTGCGGAAATGATCGCTTTGACACAGTCTATGGGAGATATTATTTTACTGATAGTTTAAAGATTAGTTTTTACACCGACAGCATTACCCGTTTTGGTGAATGCAGCACAGTCACAGAACATACCAAATCCAGGCCTGCCTTGAATTTATATCTGGTCAAGGATGACAAGGGGCATCTGGAGCTTATTCACGGACCTGCTGTAATTTAGTGGGCTTTTAGGTGGTACAGCCAGATTCATAGAAAACCCCGCTCTTTTGAAGTGAACCCCAAAAGTTGGACAAAAACTTTTGGGGTTCACACCATTTTGGCGGGGTTTTCTATTTTTATTTCAAATGGTGAGCTAGCTTAGTTTTCTTTTACACGCACACCAACGGCATCAAACATATTCATCAGCGTTCCTTTGGTATTATCCTGGTCAACCGGATTTAAGGTGAGTGTCACATCATAATTCTGGATATTAAAAGCCGCAGTAATCGACTTTTCATTCTGATCGATCTGTGTGATTGTAGATACCTCGGTATTGGTAGAGTCACGAACTACTCCCGTAAGTTCTGTACCCTTCTTCTCCAGGACCAGTGTTATCTTGGCATCTCCATTCGGCGTGCCGAATACTGTAACGTTCCATTTTCCTGCGAAATAATCTGCAGTGGTTTGTGCCGAAGCATTAAGGCAGAAGAACAGACCGAGGGTAAGTGTGAAAACTAAGCTTAACTTTTTCATATTGATTTATAAGTGGTTAAATAAATGGTTGCTTATTAAAGACTTATACAATATAAACATTATTATAACGAAATTCATCTGATCAGAAATAACCTTCGGAATTTAAAAATCATAGTACAGGTTTCTGAATGTGCTGCGCAGACCGATAGTAAATAATGAAGTTTTATTGTTGTAATTTTTATTGTCTTCATTGCGGTAGGTATATCCGGCTTCGATGCGCAGGTTATATTTCGGGTTAATTACATATGCGGCTCTGCTTTCAGCATAGAACAGTTGTGTCGATAATCCCTGACCAATCCGGTTTCCATAATCTGTGGTAAATTCATCATAAGATTTAAAAATGTCCTTACCAGAATTCCAGCCATACTGATCCAGTCCGTATGTTCCATAACTACCGTGTAACTGAAAATCAAATCTTCCTGCCGAATAATTCCATATTGTTAAGTACTCTCTGAAATTAGCACCAAAAGGGTGAGCAAGTGGCTGTGCATTATTGGAGTAGCTCGTTATACCTTTAAAATGTGAGTAAGTGTAGGGACGTGCCAAATTGTATTCCGCCAGATAATTTAAGTTCTTAACACCAAAAACGTTGTATCCTTTCACACCAGCCTGGGCTGCCCATTTATTGTGGGAGAAGCCGCGGTTACTAAAGAACTCTTTGGCTTTGAAGTCATCCAGTTGAAACTGGCCGTAAAGCACCATATTTTTGAAGGGTTTATATTTACCGGAAACTCCCAGGTGTATTTTGTCAGGTGAATTGGAGTCCATCGTTTCCATCGGGCGCAGGAAAATTACCGGATTCAGATAATTGAGGTTGACACCTCTGTAACTCCCATCCAGATTTGTTGGCGACCAAATCACAGATTGAAATAAACCTATACTAACTCTGCTGCTGATATTCCAGTCCAGAAACTGAAAAGCACCCCACTTGTATTGGTTTGCCACACCTCTGTCCATACTGAAGCGGGGAGCAAGAGGATCAATCATATAGGCCCACATACTCATATATTGTACCTTTCCGAGTTCGCCTGTAAGTTTTAAAGAAGTATAGGGAGAGGAGACATCCGAAAGGAATAAGGAGCGGTAACCATCGCCGATAAAATTCTTATCATGGCCAAAAGTAATGTTTAAGTGATCTTTGATGGCAGCATAGGACATTACTGCTGTGACATAAGAAAAATCGGTGTCTTTATTATTGGGGTCAAAATCTTTAATAGACTGTCCTGGTACGACTTTATACTGATTAATAAAATCATGAACATAAGGAGTAAACAAGGCTTGGTTCTCATAACCACTGGTATAAAACGAGAACCGGTCACCAATATTTAATCCGAACTGATAACCACGGGTATTTAGCCACGTCTTATTATTACGTTTAAAATCGCGGCCTATCTGCAGATCTGGTAAAAAATCTGCATAAAAAGTGTATTGATCCGTTTTAATATCAATGAGATGTTCGTTCAATAGTTTTCTGGGGATCCAGCCTTTCCTGGTGGTATCCGTACCGAGATTCATTAACGAGTCATACCGGAGACGGATTGCAGGGGTAATCAGATAAGGTTTCAGGGAGGTATGGATATTATTCTTCCCGTCATATAATGTCTCATTCAGCTTTTGGTTGAACTGATAAGAATGCGGCAGGTATTCGGCTTGCGCTAGAACTTTGACCGGGCTAAGTATACCCGCATAAATAAACAGAATAAAGATTGGGATGCGGCAGTGTATACTCTTCATCATTTCGGGAATCAGCATGGCTCATTTTTAAATGGCAAAACTACATTCACGAAATTAGCTCCTGCTTAGAATGGGATTAAGCAGGATTAGAAACGCATTAAAATCCTTTAATATCCGTTTGTCTGATAGCTTATTTATCTAGCCAGGCTTTAAACAGCGGTGCTTTTTCCCGACTGATAAAAACTTCTTTCTGGTTGTCTTTTTTTAATGTGATTTTTAGTTTACCATTGAAAGAGTTATAGATTTTATCTATACTGTCTACACTTAATATAATCTGCCTGTTGCCACGAAAGAATAATTCAGGATCCAGCTCCTCTTCCAGTTCATCGAGTGTCTGTTGAATACAGATTGATTTTCCGGAATCCAGAAACAGGTGTGTCAGTTTAAACTCGGAGTAAATAAAGCTGATTTCATTTGTTCCGATTGACATATAACCATCATGTACCGGGATCAGGAAACGTCTTCGATAAGAGGTCGTGCTTTGCTGGAACTGTTCCAAAATGCCCTGGATGTCAGTCATTTTTAAATAATTGTTTTTTACCGGATTTACGCGTACCAGTGCCTGCTCTAATTCGTCTTTGTCAATAGGCTTTAACAGGTAATCCAGACTGTTCACTTTAAAGGCCCGTACTGCATACTCATCGTAAGCAGTGGTGAAAATTACAGGGCAGGCAACAGTGGTCTGACTGAAGATGTCGAAACTCAGTCCATCAGCCAGTCTGATATCCATTAAGATGACGTCAGGAGCAGGGTTGTTCCTGAGCCATTCCACACTGATTTTGACTGTTTCCAGTATACCCAGAATTTCTACGTCCGGATTGGATTCCAGTAAGATTCTTTTTAGTCTGGATGCATTATGTTTTTCGTCTTCAAGTATTAAAATCTTCATATCCGCTTCAGTTAAAGTAAAGGAAGGAAAACCTGAAACAGTTCATTATCGTCATTGATTAACGGTTCTTGCCCTGCTAAAAGCCTGTATCGTTCTTTAATATTATGTAGGCCCATTCCGGATGATGGAATGGTCACTGGTATACGCTGAAGATTATTGCTGATCACGACCTGATCGGAGATAGAACTTATTGAAATATATAATGGGTTTTCTGCGGATGCGATATTATGTTTAATCGCATTTTCAATAAGTAACTGGATCGTAATCGGGGGAATAGACTTTTCCAATGCCTGTTCAGTAAGTTCTATGGTAACGCGGACATTATCGCCGTGCCTGATGGAAATAAGATATAGATAAGCAGTAACAAATTTAATTTCTTCTTTTAGTGGAACAAGATTCTTTTTCAGGTTCTGGATCATATACCGGTAAACCCTGGCCAGGTTATCCAGGAAAGCATTTGCCTGCGGAAGGTCGCCATTCATCAGCTCAGACAGGGTGCTGAAATTATTGAACATGAAATGAGGATCCAGCTGCAGTTTGAGCGATTGTAATTCTGCATGCATAGCGACCTCCTTAAGTTCCAATGTATGGATACGCAGTTCGGCAGCTTCAGACATGGAAACTTTCCATTTCCTCAGTAAATAATAACCGGTATTTGCCAGGCTCACGATCACTGAAACAATAATACAAACTACACAGAACTGCCAGATACTCAGGTTTTCCTGTGGGGTGAGTTTTTGATTTCCGTAAATCAGTACAAATACCCTGTCCTGCATATAGAGCATGATGATAACTGATACGATAATCAGTGCTGTCTGGACCAAAAACCTGACCAGGGAAGATCCCGACCAGGGCATTAACCTGTCCATGAGCGAACTGATGGACTGGCTGAATTCGATAATAGCCCAGCTAAGTAAAATGCCCATTGTGAATTCCACGAACATTTCCTGTGCGGAATAATCGAGATAACATTTCCAGTTTTCACTAAATGGGTCCACCAGGTATACCAGCAGGTAAATCGTGAAAAAGACCACTGGTATGAACAGTAATCTCATCTGTATATGTCTTTTTATCTCTTGCTGCATGGTATTTATTATACTTAATTCCGGAGACATACTTAATTCCAGCCTCCGCCCAAAGCACGGTAAAGTGCAATGCGTACAGCTGCCTGATCTCTTTGAAGCTGGGCAGTTTGCAAACGGGACTGAAGGTAATTATTATTTGCGTTAATGATCTCCAGGTAATTGACCATTCCTGTGCTGAAAAGTATTCCCGCAGACTTTATTCCGGCTTCTAATGCCCTTTCCCTGTTTAAAGCGGCTTTCATTTGTAAATCCAGCTTTTCTTTGCTAATCAGCGCATCAGAAACTTCGGAATATCCGGTTAGAACTGCCTGACGAAAGTTGAATACCTCTTTTTCTCTTTCAATTACTGCCTGCTGATATTGTGTTTTTAATCGTTTACGCTGAAATACGGGCTGTGTAATACCGCCCATAACATTACCAAATAATGACCCGGGTATACTGAACCAGTTTGATGACTTAAAGGCATTGAGGCCGCCGTTTGCAGTGATTGTCAAAGTAGGATATAGAGTTGCCTGAGCAATTCCGGCTCGGGCATTTGCAGCTTTCAAGCTGTATTCAGCGGCTTTGATATCAGGTCTGAAGGCGAGTAAAGATACCGGGTATCCGTGATGATCCTCCGCCCGGAATTCTGCGCCTGGTTGTTCTGTACGTTTAACCCGGCTCGCGAACGTACCGGTAAGTAAGCTCAGTGCATTCTCCTGAAGAGCAATACTTTGTTCGATCTGGGGAATGAGTTGCCTGGTCATCTCAAGCTGCGCTTCTGCCTGTTGCAGACCTAAGGAAGTAGTTTCTCCAACTTCATACTGTACCTGAAGAAGTTTATATGTACTGTCGCTCAGTGCGAAACTCTGATTTGCGATATGCAGCTGCTCATCCAGCATAATCAAGTTGTAGTAAGCATTTGCGACATCTGCAATCAGCCTGGTTTGTACCGTTTTTTTGACTTCTATATTTTGCAGCATCAACGCAAGAGCTTCTTCTTTTTCTCTTTTAATACGTCCGAAGATGTCGATTTCCCAGCTAAAGCCCAGGGATGCGGTATAATCTTCAATATCGCGGGAACCGGTGAACTGTTCGTTCCCAATCCCTGCAAGACTATTTTTAGAAGAGATGTTATGGCTGCCATTTACCTGGGCAGTCAGTTCAGGCAAATAATTTAGTCTGACCCTTTTTAAGGTAAGCTGAGCGCTGCTGATATTAGCCAGTGCAACTTTCAGATCATTGTTTTTGGCTAATGCAGTATCAATCAGCTCTACCAAAACCTTGTTCCTGAAGAAAGATTTACTGTCTGGCAGCGTAAGCGTATCGGTCAAAGCAACGGCATCCCGGAATGTGCCAGGCAGGCCGGTTTCTGGCTTTACATAGTCTTTTCCTATTTTACAGGAAGCAACTGAAAGCATGGATATACCTATAATGAGATGTTTTAAATTCATGTGATTTTCGTTTGATTTTGCCTGTGTCAGGATAGTTTCTTCCGGCTGATTTTTTCTTGCAAGCCCTGGAAAATGATAAATAGAACAGGAATTATAAATAAGCCCAATAATACGCCTGACAGCATCCCGCCAGCAGCACTGGTACTGATCGAACGGTTACCGACAGCAGAAGGTCCTGTCGCCATCATTAGCGGTACAAGGCCGGCAACAAATGCCAGTGATGTCATTAGAATTGGTCTTAACCTCAATCTGGCACCGCTAAGTGCTGCTTCCAGTAACGGCGTTCCGCTCCGCCGGGATTGCAGGGCAAATTCGACGATCAGAATTGCATTCTTGGCTAACAGTCCAACGAGCATGATCAGGCCTATCTGCACGTAAATATTGTTGGTGATACCTGTTGCACCGATCGCGATAAACACACCCAGTATCCCGGTAGGAATAGAGAGGATAACTGCCAAAGGCAGCAGGTAACTTTCATATTGTGCAGCCAGAAGGAAGTATGTAAACAGAATACACATCCCGAAGACAAATACCGTCTGTCCGCCGGAATTGCGTTCTTCACGGCTTAAACCACTCCATTCAAATCCGTAGTCTGCAGGAAGTTTCTCTGCAAGAACCTGTTCTGCAGCATCCATTGCCTGGCTATTGCTATAACCCGGCGCGGGCATAATATTCACTGTGATACTATTAAACAGATTGTACCTGCTTACTACTTCCGGCCCATATACTTTTTTGAGTTTAACTAATGTATTTACCGGAATCATTGCTCCTGTTTCACTTTTGATAAATACCTGACTCAATGAATTTTCATCCATTCTCGCAGCACCTTCCGACTTCAGTGTAACGCGGTAGAATTTACCGAAACGAACAAAGTCGCCAGCCTGGCTTCCACCATAAAATAATTGCATAGTGGTTAAGATATCACGGGTATTTGTACCCAGCTGATTAGCTTTGTCTTCATCGACAATAACTTCGTACTGTGGAAAATCAGCTCTGAATGTTGTAAATGCAGCTGCAATTGCAGGTAAACCATTTAGCTCTCCGATAATCTGCTGCGCATTTTCATTAAACTTCGTCAACTCGCCACCCGATTTATCCTGCAATACCATTTCTGCACCACTTACACTACCGAATCCCTGGACAGGAGGAGAGCGAAACAAGCTTAATTCTCCTTCACGTATTCCTTCCAAGCGGATGTTCATCGCTTCTATGATTTTATTCATATCCTGAATTTCACCGCGGTCTTTAGCCTCTTTCAGTCGCATAAATCCAATGCCATAAGATGGGCCAGCACTGTTGCTCAGCATATTAAATCCTGAGACACTTGTGATACTTTCCACCTCCGGCATCGTCCTGAAAGCACTGTCGATCCTATCAATTACCGTAGTCGTATAGTTCAGGTTCGTACCTGCCTGAAGTGACAGATTATACATAATAAAACGGTCATCCTCTTCTGGAATGAAATCCTTAGGGTAAACACTCATCATCCAGAAGGCTAACCCGCTGACAATAGCAAGGCCACCCATACTCCACCATTTTTTTCTGATCAGGAAAGAAACGCTATTGATATATTTATTAGTCAGACCATCAAAACCTATATTGAAAGCTGTAAAGAAACGCTGTTTGAAACCCGGTGCCGGTTCATTTGCCGCCGGACCATGTTCAGCTTTTAGAAACAGGGCACATAACGCCGGACTGAGTGTTAATGCATTAACAGCGGAGATCAGAATGGCAATCGCCAGTGTAAAGGCGAACTGCTTATAGAATATACCAGAAGGACCTTCCATAAATCCAATCGGCAGGAACACTGCTGACATGACGAGTGTAATAGAGATGATCGCTCCGGTAATTTCACTCATCGCAGACTGTGTAGCTTCCTGCGGTGTAAGATTACTACCATTTAATTTAGCATGAACTGCCTCTACTACTACGATGGCATCGTCGACCACAATTCCAATTGCCAGAACCAGTGCGAATAGGGTTAGTACGTTAATCGTAAAGCCAATCAGCTGAAGAAAAAAGAAGGTACCAATAATCGCCACGGGTACTGCTATGGCAGGAATTAGTGTGGAACGGAAATCCTGCAGGAAGATGAACACAACAATAAAGACCAAAATGAAGGCCTCTATCAGTGTTGTCTTAACCTGGGCAATAGATTGGTCCAGCTGTTCTTTTACACTCTGGATGATCTCGTATTTTACTCCTTTCGGGAATTTTTTGTTTAGCTCCTCCAGGTTTTTACGTACGGCAGTTTCAATCTGTGTAGCATTGGATCCGCTGGTTTGCTGGATTCCCATTGTCACCGCCGGATTTCCATTGGATTTATTGTCACTGTCATAAAACGAAGCGCCAAATTCTATTCTGGCCACATCTTTCAAACGCAACATGGAACCATCTGGATTTGATTTGATAATAATCCGTTCAAATTCTTCTGTCTGATTGAGTTTACCTTTGTATTTGATTACATATTGCAGAGGTGCGTCAGAATCTTCACCCAGTTTTCCGGGAGATGCTTCCAGGCTACTTCTACTTAAGGCATTTTCAATATCCTGTGGCACCAGCTTATTCATAGTTAGCTTACCCGGATCAAGCCAGATTCGCATGGAGTAGTCCTTGCTACCAAAGAGTTGTACGTTCCCGATTCCAGGGATACGCTTTAATGTAGGTACCAGGTTAATTTTCGCATAGTTCTGCAGAAAGATTTCATCATACTTTTCCTTATCCTCACTGGTGAGGTTAAAATACATGATGTTACTGTTCTGTTGTTTGGTGGTCGTTATACCTGCGCGAAGTACTTCTTCTGGGATTTGACTATTAACTTGTGCAACCCTGTTTTGTACGTTTACAGCCGCCTGGTCAGGATCGATTCCGAGACCGAAAATAACGGTAATGGAAAACGAGCCATCGCTTCCTGCCGAGGAAGTCATATACTGCATGTTTTCCACGCCGTTAATGGCTTCTTCCAGGGGTGTGATTACAGATCTGGTCACACTTTCGCTGTTTCCTCCCGGATAGGCGCCTGAAACAAATACTGTGGGTGGGGCAATATCGGGGAATTGGGTAACCGACAGCCTGGTTAGACTGACAATACCAAGCAGTACTAATATAATGGAGATGACCGTGGCCAGTACAGGCCGGTCAATAATCTTTTTGAGCATGTTCTTATTTTTTAACGGTTGTCATATCCGGTTGTATTTTCTCACCTTCCTGAATAGTGGCTACATCATGAATAATCACGACATCACCAGCTTTAATACCACCTTTAACGATATAATTGTCTCCACTTTTGCCATTGGTAATAATGGAAACGCGTTCCACTGTCTGATCCTTTTTAAGTCTGAATGCAAAGATTTTATCTTGCATGTCCATCGTCGCTCTGACCGGAAGGAGTATAGCATTACTAATGGTTTCAGGTAGTACTATCCGCCCGGTGTTACCTGAGCGCAGTATATATTTCGGATTATCAAATGCTGCTCGTATGCTTATCGCACCAATTGCAGTATCGAATTGCCCATCTATCATCTGAATCCTGCCTTTCTTCTCATAAGGGGTACCGTCAGCCAGAATCAGTGAAACCTGTGGTAAATCTGCAATCAGCTGCGGCAATGTTTTATTACCGGATTGTTGACTATTGAACTGCAGAAAATCCAGTTCGGTCATAGAGAAATAAGCATAGATCTGGCTAATATCTGTCAGGGTCGTTAACGGCTCCGTGTCTGTGCGGGAAATCAAATTGCCTGTTCTTTTTGGGATTCTGCCAATAAACCCACTTACCGGTGCCTTCACCGTTGTAAAACCGAGATTAATCTTTGCCGCCTCTACCAGTGCTGTTTGTTGTGCAACGTTGGCCTCTGCGCTTTCCAGTGCCGCATTTGCAGTTTTCAGTTGAAAGCCGGAAGTAATTTTATTATTGCTAAGAGTGGTAAACTTCTCTACTTCAAGTTTTGCATTTTTCACTGCGGCCTGAGCGGCAGAAAGATTTGCTTTAGCGGTATTTAGCTGTTCTTTCAGTGGAAGATCATTGATCTTAAATAAGGGTTGTCCTGCTTTTACAAAAGCACCTTCTTCGATAAAGATCTTTTCCAGGTAGCCTTCTGCCTGTGCCCGTATATCGACATTTACTTTACCTTCAATCCTTGCCGGATAAGCAGAGCTGACAGTAACCGGGCTTTCTTGAAGCTTCATTGCCGCTAATTTTTTAATAGATTCCTCTGCAGGCTTATCGTGGGACCTGCATCCCCAGTTTAATAAAATCTGGAAAAACAGCAGGGAAATTAAAAGGACGTTCTGGATGTTGAATTTAAAAAGCATTTGCCTGTATTTTAATGTTGCCGGCAAATATAATGGTGACTAGAAGGTAGTTCTGTCGCAAAAGAACCCAGCTGGATTAAATTCAGGATGAAACGTAGGGGATACCCGCCGAAGCGCTAAAATTAGTTTTACTAAAATGAGCAGCTGTGTAATTTTATGAATAGATTGATAAATAAACAATTACAGGTTAAAATCGTTAATAATAAGTATTTATCTTAAGGGTTCCCCGTCAGATTCAATTCTTCTGCAAAAATTAAAAGACGCACTGATATGAAAAAAACTATTCAAACCTTCTTTATAACTGTTGCCGGTATCCTTTTACTGCAATCCTGTAATAACAGCAGAAAAACCGATGGAAATACGATTTTATTCAAAAATGTAAGATTGATAGATGGTAACGGGGGGCAGCCGGTTGAAAACATGCGCATACTTATTCAAGGGGATACAATTGCCGGGATAGGTGCAGATCTGGATACGGCATCTGCCACACAGGTTATAGATTTGAATGGTAAAACAGTTATGCCGGCAATGATCAGTGCGCATGTTCATATCGGCACATTAAAGGGTACTACAACTGACGCAGACCATTACACCCGGGAAAATATTCTTGCCCAGCTCCAGAAGTATCTGGATTATGGAGTTAGTATTATTCAGGTTATGGGTACAGACAGGCCTATGCTTTTTGAAAGCGGATTGCGCGATTCCAGTCTGAACGGGCAGCTACCAGGTGCAAGGTTATATTCAGCCGGTTATGGATTCAACGTGCCAAATGGCCCGTCACCAGCGCTTTCTTCGGGAAAGGATTATTTGTTCCGCCCTTCGAAGGCTTCCCAGGTGCCGGCGCAAATTGACAGTCTGGCGAAGATTAAAGCATCTGTTGTGAAAATCTGGCAGGATAAGTTTGGGGGCGATGCAAAACCGATGTCTCCTGCGGTATTTAAGGCTATTATTGATCAGGCACACCAACATAAACTACGCGTTGCTGCTCATGTATATTACCTGTCAGACGCACGTGATCTGATTGATAATGATGTTGATATTATAGGGCATAGCATTCGCGATAGTGTTATCAGCGATGCCCTGATACAGGAAATGAAACAGAAAAAAGTGGTTTATATTCCAACACTTGCTTTAGATAAGTTTTCTTTTATTTATGGGAGTAAGCCGGATTGGTTAGATGATCCGTTTTTCAAAGCTTCTCTGGAACCCGGGGTATTAGCGATGATTACGGCGCCCGGATATGAACAGGAAGTGAGGAATTCGCAGGGCTATACTCGTAATAAAGCTGGTTTTGAGATAGCATTGAAGAATTTAAAAAAGTTGTACGATGCCGGTATTCTTGTTGCTATGGGAACAGACTCGGGTGCAACTCCACTACGGGCACAGGGTTTTTCGGAACATCTGGAATTAGAACTAATGGTGCAGGCAGGTCTGACGCCATTACAGGCGATTGGAACGGCCACCAAAAATAGTGCAATAGCGATGCAGCTTGAAAAACGTTATGGAACCTTGGAAAAAGGTAAAGTAGCAGACCTGATCATACTTTCAGGTAATCCGGTGGAGGATATTAAAAACACGAGGAAAATTGAAGCAGTTTATAAAGCAGGCAAGAAAGCCAGTAGTGGACCGCTAAGCAATTCGAACGCTCAGTAACTGAATAGTTTTATTTCCTCTATACAGATACTTTAGACATCCTGATTCATACAAAGGCCGGACAGCTTTATGCTCGTCCGGCCTTTGTATGAATCAGGATGTGTTTATTTGATATTTATTCCTTGCTTAGCTTTTCGAGATAAGCCAGAAATTCCGGATTGGTATAATCCGCTCCACCCTCATGTCTGAAAACGATTTTACCTGCTTTGTTCAACACTACAGTTGTAGGAATTGCGCTACCCAGGTAATCTGGAGGTATTGCACTTGCCGGTGTGAACACAGGTAGGCTGTATTTATTCTTGTGCATAAATTCCTGTGATTGTGCTGCTTTGTTATCTACGTCTACCATGAGGATAACAACATTGGGATTCGTTTTTAATTTAGTATATAAGTCATTAATAGAAGGCATTTCAGCTACGCAGGGCGGACACCATGTCGCCCAGAAATTAATGAACACAACCTTACCATGAAGGGAGTTCAAAGGAACAATTGCGCCGCTTTCGTCTTTAAAGGAAACCGATGATGTACTGGCTTGTTGTTCGGTGTTTTCAGATCCGGAATCGGTACTCGTGCCGGAAGGGACTTCAGGCTGAAATAAACCAATTTTCATCAGGCCCTGCATCAGAGTCCCTTTAATTTGTGGATTAATGATCAATGCTGCGATCAATAAAAAGATGACAGCGGTGAAGATATTTGATGCAGTAAACCATTTCTTTTTTGTTTCCATTGTAATTATTTGAGGGTTAAAAATACATTGATTATTTATTCTTTCTGTTTAAAGCATTATTTAATGGCTTTAAAGTTCTTCTGATCCATTTTTAAGGTATTGCTCATCTGCGCTCAGTTCTCCGAATACTTCTGTTAAAAGGTCTCTTTTATTACCGGTTGTAACGGGCAACCTTATGGGTTTTCCGTCACGCAGAGCCAGGACGAAGGTACCTGACTGTGCCTGGACAATACTCGATGCGGGTAGCCAGAATGTATTTTCTGGCCGGCGTAACTTTAGTTTAACCTGAGCATATTCGCCTCCTTGTAATTGCCCGGGCTTATCAATATCAAATTCTGCAATCAACGCACGCGTGTCCTGTTGAATAGTAGTAGAAGTCCTGGAGAGGGTTGCGCTAAAATTGCGGTCCTGCAGACCATTAACGGTAAACATCACCCGGGTATCTTTAGCCAGTGAAGAGCTGTGCTTTTCCGGCACAGCAACCTGAAGGCGTAGTTTGCTCCGTTGTGCCAAGACAAAAAGTGCAGTCTGATTATTCTCGCCCACCAGTGCTCCGGCAGAGATATTACGTTCAACAATATGGCCATCGAAAGGAGCTGTTATACGGAGATAACGACTGAGCTGTGCCGTTGCAGCTGCGCTTGCCTTTGCAGCAAGATAGGCAGCACTGTCGCTTTTTAGTTTACTCCATGCTTTTTCCAGTTCAAGGGCTGCAACCGCACCCTGACTTTGTGAGGCTCTATGTAAGCGATCGTAGGATTGGCGGCTGTAGCTATAAATCTCTCTGAATTTCTGCTCCCCTGCCCGATCTGACTCGCTGCTTTGCATTACTTCCGGCGCTTCCAATAGGGCTAATAGCTGGCCTTTTTTAACTGCAGCACCCCTGTCGACATAAATCTCTCTGACAAAACCTTTGATTTTAGGGTATAAACTTACTTGTTCATAAGGTCTGAGCTCTCCGGGTAAACTTAAAGTGTATTCAGATCTTTCCGATAGCGGACTGACAGTCTCCATCACTTTTTCCTGATTTTGCTGGATGTCTTTTGGAGCTGTACCCGCTTTTTCCCCGGAGGTCTCGTTTCCGCAACCAGCTAAAAAAAAAGCTGCAGTCACGACAGATATAAGGAAGACTTGTTTTAATATATTCGTTTGTTTCATGATTGAGGGAATAAGTTTTTCTGATATAATGGATTTTCTTCATCATCCGGGTCTAGGGTGGGGCTTTTAAATCCGGTATTTTTTCTGACTTCGGTGAAAATGTGGGGTAATACCAGAAGGACTGTAATTGTTGAACAGAAAAGACCGCCGATTACTGCTTGCGCCAACGGGGCCACCTGTTCTCCGCCATCACCTAGTCCCAATGCTATTGGGATCATACCTGCGATCATGGCAAGGGTAGTCATGATAATTGGCCTGAATCTGGAAGTGGCGGCAGACCACGCTGCCTTACCCGCACTCATGCGATATCTGCTGCGGAAAAGTTCAGCCTGATTTACCATTAATACAGCGTTAGATACCGAAACACCAACCGACATAATCATTCCCATATAAGACTGAAGGTTGAGTGTGCTGCCCGACAAAAGCAGCATTAAAAGACTCCCGCCGGTCACTGCGGGTACTACAGAAAGAATTAATGCCGAAATTGCAAACGACTGATAGTAAGCGGACAGCATCAGGAAGATTACAATAACAGCTACCAATAGTCCTGTTTTTAAAGCTGATAACGTCTGATCGAGCAACTGCATCAATCCCTCTGTTTTGATAATAGTTCCCCGGGGCGGCTCGCCTGCATCTGCAATGGCTTTTTTGACCGCAGCGGATGCGTTTCCAAGGTCAGAACGATAAATATTCGCCAGCACTGTCACATACCTGTTGGGACCTTGCCGGTTAACCTGAGCAGGTTGTTTTTCCAGGGTGAGCGTTGCAATATCCTCAAGAACAGGGGTCGGTTGCCCATTCTTAAGGGGCAGAGATCTGAGTTTGTCCAGCGACTCCATATCTGCCTCCGGAATTTGAACCTGTACCTGGAAAACTAGTCCAGATTTTGGATCTATCCAGAGATTCTTTTGTGTGAATCTGGAAGAAGAGGTGGCCAGAGTCAATATTTTGGTGACATCTTCCATGTCCAGGCCGAATTGTCCGGCGAGCTCTCGGTTCACGTCAATCTGAACACTGGGATAACTGACAGGTTCAGCAATTCGTACATTCCTTAGTGCAGGAATATGTTCCATTTCCGATTTTACTTTTTTGGCGAATTCAATGGCTGCCGGTAATTGTCCGGTGGCTATTTTAACTTGAATTGGTGTCATCGCACCCTGGCTCATAATCTTTTCGACCAGGTTCATCGGTTCGAAATTAAACTGAAGCTCCGGAAGGGCTTCTTTGATTTTTAACCCTATTTTTTCCTGAAGGTCGGCTATAGACCCTTTAAAGATCTTTTGATCAATGGCAAGCTGAAGTACGGCCTCGTGGGCGCCACTGGTGAACAGGAACACTGGATTTATTGCCGATGACGATGGATGCATCCCCACAAATGCAGAACTGATTTTAATACTGTTCTCCGGGAGTCCGGATTCAATCAGCGCAGTTACTTTTTTCAGATAGTTTTCTGTTGATTCTATCCTGCTTCCTTCAGGTGCAATAATTCTGAGTTGTATATCGCCACTATTACTTTGTGGCATCACATCCATTCCGATGTAAAATAAAGTAGTGCCGGTTAAAAGCATTACGCCAAGTGCGTAACAAGCAATTAACCTTTTTTTGCTGCCAGACCCTTTCTTAAGCAATATCAGATAACTCTTTTTGAACCGGTCAAACCGGGAAGGGCTTCCTTTGGATTTTGTATTTTCGTTCTCCTGTTTTTTATTCTTCATTAGCCAGTTGGCCATAACGGGAACAAATGTCTGTGAAGCGATAAAAGAAGCAATCATCGCAAAAGCCACTGACATGGATAAAGGCATAAACATATCTTTTGGTATTCCTTCCATCATGAAAGATGGAATTAGCACGGCGAGAATACAAAGCAGGATTAGCAGTTTAGGAATTGATATTTCAAGTAATGCATCCAGAATAGCACGCTGCCTGGGTTTTTTCTGCTCAAAATGCTGATGGATATTTTCGATCGTTACTGTGGCCTCGTCTACGAGAATTCCGATAGCCAATGCTAGCCCGCTCAGTGTCATAATATTAATAGTCTGCCCGAAAAGGTGAAGCATAATAACCGCAGAAAGGATGGAAATAGGTATCGTCAGGATCACAATCAATGAACCCCTGGCATCTCCAAGGAAAAGAAAGACCATGAGCCCGGTTAACAATGCACCGATAACGCCTTCGTGGATCAGGTTTGCCAGTGAAGTGGAAATATGGCCTGACTGATCGAAAATATAGTTTACATCCACGTCTTCCGGCAGCGAAGCCTTCAGCATAGGGATAGCGCCTTTCAAATCTTCAGCGACTTGTAATGTTGACGCGCCCGCTTTTTTAATTACCGGGAGGTAGACAGATCGTTTACCGTTGATTACGGCATAGCCCGTGGCACCGTCGGCCGCGTCTTCGACTATCGCGATGTCTTTGACAAAGACAGTAGTTCCACTGCCTTTCCTGACCGGGATATTAAGGAATTCCTCAGGGCTTTTGGCGAGTGAATTGACTGGGCTCATCAGGCTTTGATCACCTATCCGGATATTGCCGGCGGGGCTGGGCAGATTATTACGCGCGATAGCGGTAGTTACTTCTTCTGCACTTAGTCCGTAGGATTGCAGTAACCTGGTATTTACCTTCACAACTATTGTACGTGCATTTCCCCCAAATGGAGCAGGTGCAGTCACACCCGGTACGTTAACAAACATAGGCCTGATCTTTGTCAAAGCCATAGTCTGCAGTTCCGTAATCGATCTCTGCGGACTTTCCAGCACAAGCTGGCCGATCGGTAATGAGCTGCCATCAAAGCGTACAACTTGCGGCGGCACTGCCCCAGGTGGAAGGAACCCCATTGCCCTGGATACTTGTGTTGATACTTCTGCAGCTGCTTGTGCCATATCTGCACCGGGATTAAAAGTCAGTTTCATCAAACTGAAACCTTGAATACTTTTAAAATCGATCTCTTTAACGCCACTAACGAAGATCAGGACTTTCTGAAATTCATTGGCCATAAAGCCGTCCATATAGGCAGGTGTCAGGCCGCCATAAGGCATAGCAATGTAGATAACCGGAAGCTCGACCTCCGGGAAAATATCCACATTTATTTTTTTGATTGCTGAGAATGAAAAATAGGCGATTGTAATGACAGCTACCATCACTGCTATTGGCTTTCTCAATGCTAAACGGATTATATTCATGTTTTTCGGTTAAAAATGAGTAGAGAAGACAGAAAAATCATCCATTGCAGTCGCTCTGGCAATAAATTGGTCCCATAGCTGGCTATAGGCTTCGATATTACTCCGTTCTGCATTTTGTAGCAGAAGCTGGATCTGTAGCAGATCCGTGAGATCGATCAGACCATTTGAATACCTTGTGAAATAAAGGCGATAAGCTTGTTCCGATTGAACAACTGCTGCAGAAGTATTGATGACTTTTTTCATCTGCGCATTAAGCTGTGCATTTAATACGTTTATACCGGTATTTAGCTCTAATTGCTGTTTCTTCACCTCCAGTTCTGCAGCAATGAACTGCTGGTTGATCTTTTTCTTGTCAAGCGAACCTGTGTAGATACGCGAAAGATTCCAGGTTATTCCCAGTCCAACCAGATAATTCTGGCTGGCATTTTTGTATCCTGAATAAAAGCCATTGGAAACAAGTTGGTCTTGTATGCCGCTCCCCCGTGCAGAAACTCCGCCCAGTAAAGAAAGAGATGGAAGCACTTTACTTGCGGCTACTTTTTCCATTTCTTGCTTGTAGCCAGCTTGTTGTTGTAATGCAAGGACATAAGGATGTGTAGATAAAGAGTCTACAGAAGTACTGAATTCTGATGGTGAATCTAGAAAGGAAGCCTGTTGTAAAGTATGGTTACCTCCGAAATCCGGAACATATTCTTTAAGTGCGTAACCAGCAGCATCGCGTTTCCCGTCCCATTCGTTTGCATGCGCTAAAGCCTGATGCAAGGTGGAGGCTGCCAGCGATGTATCTGCTCCAGGCTTAATACCGGCTAAAGCCAGGCTGTTTGTAATTTGCCTCAGGTCCCTGATGCGTTCACTATTTCGTTTAGCCCAATCTGCATATGCGGTGGAGTGCAGTAATTGCAGGAATAACCCTGTTACTGCGGTCTGTATCTGTAAACGGCTAATGTGTAGTTCGGCCTGTGCCTGTCCTGTTTGTTTAACCGCGGCCCTGCTGAGGGACTTCTCTTTGCCGAACTGAAATATATTCCAGTCCGCCGTGACAGATCCGTATGCATTCCCCGTTGCGGCGGCTTTGTTCACTACCTGATTTCCGCTTACATTAAAAATACCAGGTAGAGGAAAAAAAGCACCGCTGTTGCCGGCAGAAGTTCCATAGGTCTGTTGCAGTTGTAATTGTATTTTGGGAAACTGGTTCCGCTTTTGTTGTTGAGCCTGATAACTTGCAGCAAGTACCAGGGCCTGTTTTGCCTGCAGATCGGGATAAGTCGCATACGCGCTTTTCCATAATTGCTGCAATGTAGAAACAGGCGTTTGTGAATAACTATTTAAATTGCAGAGCATGATAAACAAGCCCGCAAAGTAAACTTTATGCATCGCCATAAATATTATCGATAGAATTTGATTAAAGAATAGACAAGGCTTAAAAAAAGCCAAAGAGAGCAATCAACCAGGGCTGTATGCTTTTTGTTTTGTCTATATCAGAAACAGGCAGTTACGCAGATAGATTGGACAGGCGTAGAGGAGTTCTTTATCACTGGATGATTTGAATACAGGCTTTTTTAAGATCAGCCAGAGACAGTTAACTGCGAGTAATAAAGAGGTTAGAAATAAGACCGAAGCTTTTAACGGTGAAGTCTGCTGGTCTATATGCAGACTGCCGGATTTTATATCAGTTGAAATCTGACATACCGGTACATTAGTTAGGTATATTCCTGTTTTGAGAGCACCTGCTTTTGTTTTTCCCTGAAGGGTTGGGATGTCTTGTTTTCCCAGATAGGCATTAATACTTTGCTTAATCGGGCAGGAAGAAATCACGAAAAATATCATCAGCAGCAAGGCAATCGGAGTTCTTCCGATATGCATATACTTCGCGTAGATATTTTGGGTTTTTCTCTTTTGCATGAATGCCAAAGCTAAGAATTTAATTATAAACTTATTTAAACTGTGTGACCGCTTCTCCCAGATCATAGACTTGGGTTTGGTTTCCCACTGCAATGTAGAGGATGCTACTGCCTGCAGCGCTCCTGTATCCCCCGGCACAATGTACGATAACAGGTTTGTCTGTTGGGATTTCGGCAGTTCTTTCGCGTAGCTCTGCCAATGGGATATGTATTGCGTGTGTAAAGATCGGCTCGGCCTTAACTTCGCTGCTGTTTCTGACATCGACAATAGTGAAGTATTCCGGATTACTCTTTAAAAGTGCAAGATCCGGTGCATCCATCGTATGCGTGCCGCCTGTGCTTACAAACGCAGCAGTTATAAAAGGTTCATATCCTATACTCGCAGCCCGGCTGATCAGTGCCAGCAGTTTTTCATTATCTGCAGCAGCCAGATAGTACTTTTCACCGGGGGTGACAATACTCCCCAGCCAGGTTTCAAATTTATTGCCTTCCTGTATATTAACCGACCCTGGCAGAAAACCTTTTTTAAACTCTGCTTCCGGCCTGGTGTCAATTAAAATCAGGTCATTTTCGTGTGCAGATTGTGTGGTGATTCTACTGTCCAGGTCTTGTTGAGCTAAAATGGATACTTTTTTTATAGATTCCTCAAAAGCGGGTGCTCCGTTGCGGTTTATTTCTACATCGTAGCCGAAATATTTTGGTATAAAGGGCTGATCGGTAATTAAAGTCTGGATAAATGCCGCTTTATCAGGTTCGTTTAATGACCAGTTGGTGGCCTTTTCTGCGCCTATAGTACTGCTATTGGCAGAACTTAAGCCTTTTCCGCAAAGCGTACCGGCACCATGCGCCGGATATACTGTGATATGGTCTGGTAAGCGCATCAGTTTTTCTCGTAACGAGTGGAATAATTGGCCGGCGAGTTCCTCTCTTTTTGCTTTGCGATTACCGGCGTCTTCCCTCAGATCGGGCCTTCCGCAGTCACCTATGAAAAGTGTATCACCGGTAAAAACGGCTTTTTCCTGACCATCGTGATGCAGGACAATGCAGATACTATCCGGCGAGTGGCCCGGGGTATGGATACTGCGGAGTGATATTTTACCAAAATTGATATTTTCCCCTTCATCAAAATGCACAAAAGGGTAGGATGCGCCGGTTAAGCTGTGTGCATAAATTTTAGCATTGTGGCGGTGGTAAAATTCCAGATGGCTGCTCACAAAATCTGCATGAGGATGAGTCTCTACAACAGCGATTATATTTGCCTTATTTTCCGCTGCATAAGCGTCATAAATTTCCGGATTTCTGGAAGGGTCGATCAGTATAATCTGACTTTCGCATTCGCTTAGAATTGCGTAACTGTAATGTGAAAGGTGCTTGTCTTCGAATTGTTTAATCTTCATGTGCTGTTAATATTTAATGCGGAATTTTATTTTTAACTAACCCGTAGATGTAGGTTCCGGCAATTGAACCGGCGATGACAATAAGCATCGAAAGATAGCCATAACCTAAGTTCACAAACATCGGACCGGGACATGAACCAGTTAATGCCCAGCCCAATCCAAATATAGTTCCACCAATCAGATAACGGGTAAACGATTTCTCTTTGTCTTTAAATATGATTTGCTTTCCCTGGGAATCTTTGATTCGAAATTTTTTGATCAGCCAGACAGCAGCTATACCCAGGCACACTGCTGTCCCGATAATCCCATACATATGGAAAGATTGGAAACGGAACATCTCCTGAATACGGAACCATGATATTGCTTCCGATTTGGACATTGTAATTCCAAAAAGGATACCCGCGAAGACATATTTTAGAGTTTTCATAGTTTAAAATTAAAAGAGAAAAGGAATAATCAGATGTGTCATAGCAAGCCCGCCAATAAAAAAGCCGGTTACAGCAATCATTGAGGGGACCTGAAGGTCAGATAATCCAGAAATGGCATGTCCGGAAGTACAGCCACCCGCATACCGGGTGCCAAAGCCAATCAGTAGACCCCCAAAGATCAGGATCAGTATTATTTTCGGGTTTGCTAACGCAGAAAAGGAGTAAAGCTCAGCAGGGTTCATTTCGCCGTTAAAATTGAATCCGTATTGTTTCAGATCTGCTATAGTTGCAGCAGATATTTTTACAGCATCCGGGTCTTTTAAAAATTGGGAGGATATAAATCCACCTATAACAGACCCAACTAGAAATAACAGATTCCATCGTTGGGTTCTCCAGTCAAAATCGAAAAACTTAATCTTTTTACCGGCTCCTGCCAGTGTGCAGATCGTACGCAGATTGGCGGAGAACCCGAATGATTTGCCCCAGTAAAGTAACATCAGCATAATCACAAAGATCATGAAGCCCGAAAAATACCAGGACCAGGGTTGTTGAATGAATTCTATCATAGACTTTAAATTAATGTAATTTTTCAGCGGCAGGCCTGTTCATGTTTACATAAATACGGAACCTTTTGTAAAGGTAGAAATTGCCTGGTCAGGATTATACAGGCATCTGTGGGATACTTAGATATTTTTATTGAAAAAAAAACCTGCGGTTTAAGTGATTGTATAGTAGTTGATTGACGGTTTAAATGACGGTGATACGGTTTGTCTCTGTAAAAAAGATTTGGAGGAGGATAAAATTGTATTACCTTTGCAGCCGTTGAGAGAGACAGTCGAATGCTTCTTTTTAACAAACATAGTGCGGGGTGGAGCAGTTGGTAGCTCGTCGGGCTCATAACCCGAAGGTCATCAGTTCGAGTCTGGTCCCCGCTACCA
>JAAAFW010000010.1 GCA_019352875.1 Pedobacter cryoconitis
CTTTCAAAAGCAGAATACTGTTGTTTGTTCTTCATACTAACTTCTTTCAATAATATGTCATTGTTGCGCTGATCGATCGTCTCTCAAAAGAGATAAGAAAAAAAGATGAGTGATAACATTAAAAACATTTAGGTGCCTATATCGGTGGTGTCCACCTCTTCCCATTCCGAACAGAGAAGTTAAGCCCACCAGAGCCGATGGTACTGCGGTAACACGTGGGAGAGTAGGTCGGTGCCAAATCTTAAAGAAAGCCTGTAGTGAAAACTACAGGCTTTTCTTGTTTACAAGGGTTTTTTCTCGCTGGAGATCCTCGCTGCCGCTAAAAGCCTGAAGTCTCTGCTTCATCTCTTTAATTACTTTCTGGGGCTCCTATGCCTATCTATAATCTCTAAGCTAGCATATTCATTTTTCGCTGGCTTTTCTGTTTAACGGTTTGTTTTAGGTAAAAACACAGGTAAAGATTAGCGGCTTATTCAAATTACGGGTATTATTGGCGAAGGATCAGATCATATACTCCAGATTATAATGAAGGATAATAGAATGGGAAAAACTAATTACAAGATACTTGAGGAGAAACTCTCTTCATTTAACAGGTTCAGATTATTGGATGAGCCAACGCGGATTCATCCGCTTAAGAATCTCAATAAACAATTGAACGGTATTGAGGTATATGTAAAGCGTGACGACGTAATGTCTATGGGGCTTGGCGGAAATAAATTAAGGAAGCTGGAGTTTATTCTTGGAGATGCTATAACGGAAGGGGCTGACGTATTAATTACCTCTGGGGGTATTCAGTCGAATCATGCGCGGTTAACGGCTGTGGCTGCTGCTTATGCAGGTTTAGATTGTGAAATTGCCTTAACACAAGCGGTTCCTAAGAATGATCCGGTATATACTGGAAATGGGAATATTCTACTTGAAAAGATCCTGGACGTTAAAATGCATCTGCTGCCGCCAGAGGAAAATGCAAATGTATTTACAGATAGACGTGTTTCCGAGCTTAAAGCGGCCGGGAAGAAACCCTACGTTATACCAATGGGTGGTTCGAGTCCGATCGGATGTCTGGGCTACGTTTCCTGCTTTCAGGAAATTCTAATACAATCAGAAGAACTTAATATACATTTCGACACGATTATAGTACCTAATGGGAGCGGAGGCACCCATACAGGACTGTTAAGTGGTCTGAAAATCGCAGACGTCAAGCAAACCAATATCAAATCTTATACAGTTCTTGCCACTTTGGAGCAGGCTATGTCCGTAACCCAAGAGAAAATTGGCGCGACTCTAAATATTATTGATAAAGAATTGTCTGTAGACAGGGATGATATTGATATAGATGGCAGTTGTCTGGGTACAGGTTATGGTATACCCACTGAGGAGATGATTAAAGCCGTCAAATTACTTGCACGTACAGAAGGTATTTTCCTGGATCCTGTGTATAGCGGTAAAGCATTTGCCGGAATGCTGAATGATATTCATAACGGTAAATTTAAAGCAGGTTCCAGAATCTTATTTATTCTGACGGGTGGTCTGCCAGGCTTATTCGCCTATGAATCTGCATTCGGAGAAAAATAGAACCGGTTATCGAATTGCAAACTCAAAAGAGATGTGGTCTTAATCCCCCTCTTTTGAGTTTGTTCTTTATTGTGCTTTACCTCAGACTGCATAGTATATTGCGTCGCCGGTATTTATTGGGTTAACGACCGTTTAAGCGACTATCTGTATTTGGAAGTGTTTACAGGTCTAAAATAAAAAGAATGAATTAAAAACGATCAGAGATCATTTAGCCCAATTCAATTTGTCTTCTGATACTTTCCTCGAGAGATATCAGTGTCTCTGTTCTCTGAATTCCTGCTACAGCTTGTATTTCTTCATTCAGTACGTGGCGCAGGTGATTTGTATCACGGCAAATGATTTTTGCGAACATACTGTAGGCCCCTGTAGTATAATGTAATTCGACAACTTCTTTGATCTGGCTGAGCTGTGCTACAGCATCTTTATATTGAATTCCTTTTTCAAGATAGATACCCAGGAATGCGCAAATATCATATCCCGCTTTTTGTGGATCAATGATTAAATGTGAACCTTTTATGATACCCATTTCATGAAGTTTCTTCATCCTTACGTGTATTGTACCACCCGAAACTATCAGATCTTTAGCTATTTCCGTGTATGGTTTAGTCGCATCCTGCATCAACTGCTTAAGGATGTCTATATCAAGGTTATCAATTTCTAAATTTTGGCTTTCTTTTTTCAGCATGATTTCAATTAATTCTAATAGAAATCTAATATAATTACAATAGTCATAATAATAAAATTAAATCGTTAAAATATTTGCAACGTATATGGAGTCTTGTTACATTTGTATCAAGCAAGTAACAAAAAATAGTTCTTTTTAATAATTGCTTACATTCTGTAGGGTGGTGGAACTGGCAGACGCACCTCCTTGTCTCGGTGGTGGAGATCATGGAAAACCTGAAAAGGCTAACCACTCCTTGAAGGTTCGACTCCTTCCCCTACAGCAAAAGAATTTGTTCTTTTATTATTGTTGGGTGGTGAAACTGGCAGACACACCTCCTTGTCTCGGTGGTGGGGATCATGGGATAAACACAGTTTATGGGTTGACCACAAATTAATTTTTTGAACTGAGGCTAACTTCCCCTTGAAGGTTCGACTCCTTCCCCAACAGCTAGTTTTTTTATAGTAATATTTAGTTAATGAGGGCAATCCGGAGGCGGATTGCCTTTTCTGTTTTTCGGCCTGAGCTTATAGGTAAATTAACCGATTGAATTAATTCCGTTAAAATTAGTATCAACGAAAAGGCCTGATACTCTCAATATGAAGTGTATCAGGCCTTTTTTGTTTAGCGGCTTTTCTCGCTGCTAATGCGTTCAGATTTAGTCGGCAGCTTTAGCGCTATATTTATCACTGAATTTCTTGTCAAGCTGTTTATGCAGATTGTCCAGGTTAATGGAACGACCCTGAATAAATGCCTGTTCAACATGGTTTGTTTTCATATCCAATGCATCTCCGGTTGAGATAAATAAAGTAGCATCTTTTCCTGTTTCCAGACTACCTGTTTGTTTGTCGATACCCAATACCTTGGCGGTATTTAAGGTAATCGCCGAAAGGGCGGTCTCTTTATCCATTCCCCATGCCGCTGCAGTGCCGGCCATGAAAGGCAAGTTTCTCTGTTGCCAGTAACCGTTTATACTGATTACGACAGGAATTCCGGCAGCAGCCAGAATACCAGCATTCTTATATGGCAAATTTACATCATCATCAAGATTTGACGGCAATGCATGCGGCTGTTTCACAATCACACTGATCTGATTTGCTTTTAGGAAATCTTTGACGCGATAAGCTTCTTCAGCTTCTACAATCACTGGTTTGATCCCAAATGACTTGGCAAAGTTCACCGCTGCTATAATATCCTTCTGACGGTTAGCGGTGATAAATAATTGTTGTTTACCATCAAATAGGTGTTTCATCGCAGCAAACCTGGTATTGATAACTGCAGGTTTTTCTAAAACAGCATATGCCTGAGCTTCTGCGAAGAACTGCTGTAGATCGTTAACAGCTTTTTGTCTGGTTTCTTCAATTACCTGAGGGGTCATCGCTGTACGCGGGCCAAAACCTCTGGCGCGTGGTGGTACAGGCCAGTTTACATGTATAGCATCATCGGTACGGATGGCTGCATCTTCCCAGTTCCAGGCATCCAGTTGGACTACAGAGGAAGTACCGGCAATTGTGCCGCCTTCTGGAGTGACCTGAGCCATTAGAATTCCATTACTTCTGAGTGTCGCAGGAACTTTGGAATCCGTGTTATAGGCGATTAATGATCTGATATGAGGGTTCATATTACCGATTTCGTTGAAATCCAGTGTCGCTTTTACCGATTCGAATTCAGTTAACCCAAGATTGGTCACGGGGGCTATGAAACCCGGGTATATATGCTTACCCTGAGCCTGAATAATTTCTGCGCCGGCTTCTGTACCTGAGTTTGTACCAACGCTTAGGATTTTACCATTTTTAAAGACAATAGTTCCATTTTCGATTACCTGACCGTTACCGATATGGATTGTTCCGCCTGTAATGACAATAGTCTTATTTTGTTTCGGAGCAGGAGAAATGTTCGCCTGACCGAAAGCGTGTAAAGTGGCAATGCCACTAAGCAATAATGTTGTGAGGTATTTATTCATGGCTATGTGCTCCTTCCGTCAAATCAGCGCCTGTGATATAATCTTCCATAGATTCACAGTGATATAAAGTATGTGTTTCGGCAACCGGGCGTTGTGTTCTTGCTCCTTTGTTTTTGCTGCTAATCATTTTTTGTACTAATCTGGATTTTTCTGCCTGCTGTGAGGTCCTTAGCTGCTCATCTTTGTCCATATCCCAGTAAGGAATACCGTCCACAAATGTTTTTTCAGCTCTTGCGTAAATAGAAAGCGGGTTGTCTGACCAAATTACAATGTCGGCATCTTTACCTGGTTTCAAACTGCCCACACGTTGATCAATGTGTAGCATTTTAGCTGGATTCAATGTCACGAACTTAAGCGCATCTTCTTCCGGTACACCACCATATAGTACTGATTTTCCTGCTTCCTGATTTAATCTGCGTGCCATTTCTGCATCATCAGAGTTAAAAGCTGTAGTGATACCTACATTATGCATGATTTTTCCGTTATAAGGAATTGCTTCTGCAACCTCCATTTTGTAAGCCCACCAATCTGAGAAAGTCGAGGCATTGATACCGCGGGCTTTCATTTTATCGGCTACTTTGTAACCTTCAAGAATATGTGTAAAGGTGTTGATTTTGAAGCCGAGGCTATCCGCAACATGCATTAACATATTGATCTCAGATTGTACATAAGAGTGGCAGGTAATAAATCTTTTGTTATCCAGAATCTCAACGAGTGCATCAAGTTCAAGATCTCTTCTTACAGAATTACCTTTTACTGCCAATGCGTTTTTGTATTCTCTAGCCCTTGTAAAAGCATCTACGAAAGTCTGTTCAACTCCCATTCTGGTTACCGGAAAGCGTAAACCGCTGCCGAAGTTACTTTGCTTAACATTCTCTCCAAGAGCAAATTTAATAAAGCCATCACTGCCTGCGAATTTTAACTCCTCCGCATTTTTACCCCATCTTAACTTAATCAATTGTGCCTGTCCGCCAATAGCATTAGCTGAACCATGCAGAATTTGAGACGTTGTGACACCACCAGCCAGCTGACGGTAGATGTTCACATCTTCGGGATTAATGACATCTGCAATTCGAACTTCGGAAGATACCGATTGTGCGCCCTCGTTAATACCACCTGCAGCGGCAATATGAGAGTGCTCATCAATGATACCAGGAGTGATATGTTTGCCTGTTGCATCAATTACTCTGGCCGAACCGGCAGAAAGCCCTTTGCCAACGGCTTTAATTTTACCGTTTTCCAATAATACATCTGCATTAGTAAGGATACCATCTTTCTCATTCGTCCACACAGTCGCATTTTTCAAAAGAATAGTCTCTTGTTTAGGCGCAGTTTCAGTACCGAATGCGGTAAACGGATAGATTATTTTCTCTGTTGTTGCAGATACCTGTGCAACTGCTGGGACTGCTTTTTCAGGGTTAGCACCAGTGTATTGTGCTGTCCATTGTCCTGCAGTGCCTGTTGAAGTAACTACTTCGCCATTCAGCTTAATGACAGGTGACGCTTCTGCCAGATATCCGCTTAATCTGATTTCTTCTGTCGCTGGTTTGGTTTGGGTGAAATTAAGCGTTACCCAATCTCCATTTCTGGTAAAGCTGGCGTTAATTTTTTCAGTACCTTTTTCCAGTGAAGCAGTTTGTCCGCTGATTTTAAGTGTGTAAGCATCACCACCATTGATTTGCAGGGCATAAATGCCACTGATATCACTAACATCCAGTTTGCTGACAATAAATTTTTTGCCCTGAACCCAGTTCTCATAAATAATAGTGTTGTCTTTGAAAAGATTTCCGGATGTAATCAGGAAGTTGGCCAGCTTGCCTTTTTCGAGTGATCCGGTTTTATCCTGGATACCGATCATAGCGGCTGGAGTCTCTGTAAGTGCCTGTAAAGCTTGTTTCTCTGTAAGTCCGTTTGCGATAGCACTACGCAGGTTTGTCCAGAAGTCCTTCAGATTATCCAAACCGAATGCTGTTAAAGCAAACCGAATTCCTGCTTTTTCCAGTGCCGCAGGATTTGACGGTGCCATTTCCCAGGCTTTCATCTGCGCAAGACTGATGTTTTTAGCTTCAACAGGATCTTCGACATCATAAGCTTTAGTAAAGTTTAAAGGAACAATAAGACTTGCTCCGGTTGCCTTTACATCTGCAATACGCTGGTATTCGTCTCCTGAAGATTTAATCAGATATTGTTTACCGAATTCTTTTGCAATTGCAGAAGCGCGCAGAATATTCTGCCATCCATCAGTTTCAAATAACTGAGGTAACTGCTGTTGTTTGTTAAAATCTTCCAGCGAGATGTTAAATTCTTCCTGTTGTTTACCATACCACTGCGCGTCATAATAAGTTTGTCTCAATAATGCAATCGCGCCCATTAAAGAAGTAGGATAGTCATTTTTAGAAGAGCCTTTATTGAATGAATAGTTGGCTGCAGTCTGTGCCTTAAGGATCAGATTATTGTCCCTGTCATCGTTTAAAGTTACAGCTGCTGAAGTTCCGCGTGCAATACCATCCCTGCTGATGACATTTACGCTGCCGAATCCTGTTTTACGGAATTCGTCTGCTTTTTTCTGATCCGCAGTGAAGATGTTTTTGACCTCTGTTTCGGGTCTGATAGCTTCATTCCAGTTATAAGCTCCGTTTTTGGTAGAAACGAAGATGGATTGTCTGCCAAAGCCTGGTGTAACCTGTGCTTCTGGAACCCCATAAGATGTAAACGGATCGATTAGTGAAGGGTAGATGTACTTGCCTTTCAGGTCAATAACTACATATCCTTTTGGTACAGAAATTCCTGTTCCGGCTGATTGAATGGTTTGGCCTTTTACCAGTAATGTACCATTAGTAATGGTCTGTCCGGCATTAACCACAATATTGGCATTTGTGAAAGCAAACATTCCCGGGCGGTTATCAGAAGAACCATTAACCGGATAAGTTTGCTGCCCGGAAGCCAGTGCAGCAGAAAATACCAACGCGAGCGTAAGTAGATTTTTTATCATGTTTTTGTTGGATTGGTTTATTGACATTAAAGCTAATTAAAAAAGGATTTTGTAGCATTCTCTATCAACTTTATTACGCTATATTACTAGGATAATGCTGATTTAAGGTCATATTGACCGGAATTGGAGGCGCCGGCTGGCATATCAGGATTTATTCCTTATTTTTGAAGAAAAAATTTATGGGTATTTATGAAATCTTAAAAAGCGCTCACTCTGGATGGCGCTATCTGGTGATTATTCTTTTACTGGTTGCATTTGTCAATGCGCTTATAGGTTATGCCGGTAAGAAACCTTACACTGAAGGCAATCGTAAGCTGAACTTATTTACATTGATCAGTGCGCATATTCAGTTATTATTGGGCTTCGTTTTATATTTTATGCATGACTGGTACAGAGGTGACAGCGCCGTTGCTGCACAGCGTTACTGGAAAATGGAACATATCGGAATGATGGTTCTAGCCATCATATTAATTACTGTTGGTAACTCAAGAGCTAAAAAAGCTGCGACAGATCTGATCAAGCACCGTTCTGTTTTTATGTACTTCGGACTGGCGCTTTTATTGATTACTGCTGCTATCTTTGCGATGGTAAAAGCAGACCCAAGCCGCTCATTATTTGGCATGTAATATTTTTTACGAATTAATTTTGGTTTATTAGATTTATTTCTATTTTTGCTATTCATGATTTACAATAAACATACTTGGCAATGGCGTAGTGATTCTGCAAAGAGTTTCGTCGTATCCTTGTGTACCTTATAGTTTATCAACCTAAACCAAACCACACATAATTAACCCGGCGTATAACACGCCGGGTTTTTTTGTTTTTCAGCCATATGGAATCAATAGAAATCAAGACAATTTATAAAAAGAGATTAGCAGATGTAATCACGCCAGTGAGCGTTTATCTGCGTCTGCGCGATGTATTTCCGAACACATTGCTGCTGGAAAGTTCAGACTACCACAGCAGGGAAAATTCCGTGAGTTATGTTTGTGCAGAACCGGTTGCGGGGATGATACTGCAGGATGGTAAATTAAACACCTATTTCCCTGACGGAAGTAAAGAAGAGAAAGAGAATTTCATTCTGACTGATGAAATAGAAAACTTTAAAGCAGTGTTCAAAGCTGAGCCTGTTGCAGATTCCCGTTATATATCAACTGGTTTGTTTGGTTATTTTACCTGGAATACGGTACAGCATTTCGAGGATATCAAGTTTACGGCGGTTTCGCCTGAGGCGGAGACTATCCCGTTGATGCAATATCATATCTATAGGTACATTATCGCTATCGACCATTTTAAGAATGAGGTGACCTTATTTAAAAACAGTTTTGGCGGTGAAGAACCTGGCGATCTGGAAAGAATTGAATACCTGATTCAAAATAAAAACTTTCCGGAATATAATTTTGATACAATCGGTGAGGAAGAATCAAATCTTGACGATGATGGTTTTATGGCTATCGTTGAAAAAATGAAAAAGCATATCCTGCGTGGTGATGTTTTTCAGATAGTTCCTTCCAGAGCGTATAAACAAGGTTTTAAGGGAGATGAGTTTAACGTATACCGTTGTCTGCGCTCGATAAATCCTTCTCCTTATCTTTTCTATTTTGATTATGGAAGTTTTAAACTGTTTGGCTCTTCACCGGAAGCACAGATTACAATCAATAAAGGTCAGGCAAATATTTTTCCGATAGCAGGCACGTTTAAGCGGACAGGTAATGATGAAGAGGACGCTGAAATTGCCCGTAAACTGGAGCAGGATCCGAAAGAAAGTGCAGAACATGTGATGTTAGTAGATCTTGCCCGGAATGATCTGAGCCGGCACTGTAATGGCGTTGAAGTAAAGTCATTCAAAGAGGTGCAGTATTATTCTCACCTCATTCACCTTGTTTCCAAGGTTAGTGGTAATCTGCAGCCCGGCGTTTCGGCTTTTAAAGTAGTTGCTGATACTTATCCGGCAGGGACTTTAAGTGGCGCACCTAAATATAAAGCCATGCAGTTATTGGACGAATATGAAGGTTTAGGCCGGAATTTCTATGCAGGTGCAATTGGTTATATGGGTTTTGGCGGTGAATTTAACCATGCAATTATGATCAGGACATTTATGAGTAAGAATAACGAGCTGCATTACAGAGCAGGTGCAGGTATCGTTGCAGATTCTGTAGCAGTCAATGAACTGAATGAGGTAAACAATAAAATTGCTGCTCTGCGTAAAGCCATAGGAATGGCAAAAGAAATCATTTAATATGAATAGCGATATGCACAAGAAAGTACTGGTCATTGATAATTATGACTCCTTCACTTATAATTTGGTCCATCTGATTAACGAGCTGGGCTGGGAAGCTGTAGTACTCCGGAACGATAAATTTGAAATTAAGGATCTGGCTCCCTATCATAAAATACTTTTATCACCGGGGCCGGGCATACCGGCAGAAGCAGGGCTCTTGCTCGAAGTAATCCGGACTTATGCCGCCGAGAAAAGCATTCTGGGGATCTGCCTGGGGCAACAGGCAATTGCGGAGGCTTTTGGTGGCTCCTTGCTAAACCTGGGGCGTCCGATGCATGGAATCGCCACACCGGTTAGTGTGGTCGATCCTGAAGAACTATTGTTTAAAGATTGTCCTGAAGAAATTCAGGTGGGAAGATATCACTCCTGGGTTGTTAACCCGGCAGATTTACCGGAATGTTTACTGGTAACTGCTACGGATAAGGATAATGAGATTATGGCGCTGCGTCATCGGCAATATGATGTGCGGGGTGTACAATTTCATCCGGAAAGTGTCCTGACAGCATATGGAAAAGAAATGATGAAAAACTGGTTAGAAAACTAATACGGGAATGAATATTTTAGATAAAATCGTAAACAGGAAAAAAGAAGAAGTCGCAGCAGCAAAGGAGCTGGTGCCGGTTGCCGAACTCGAAGAAAGTAAATACTTTAACCGTATCCCTTATGTCCTGAAAGATTTCTTACTCGACCCTGCGCGTACCGGAATTATTGCAGAATTTAAAAGGCGCTCTCCTTCTAAAGGAGTGATCAACGCTTCGGCTTCTGTTAAAACTGTAACCCAGGGGTATGCGGCAGCAGGAGTTGCTGCAATTTCTGTGCTAACTGATATAGATTTCTTTGGCGGCCACCCGGATGATCTGTTGGAAGCAAGAGCGGCAAACGAGGTTCCCTTATTACGTAAAGATTTTATAATCGACACTTATCAGATTCTGGAAGCCAAAGCATGGGGGGCCGATATCATTTTGCTGATCGCAGCAATTCTAACCCGGGAGGAGATCATCAGTTTTGGTAAACTGGCGAAAGAATTGGGATTGAATGTTTTGCTGGAGGTTCATAATCTGGAAGAATTGGAAAAGAGTCTTTGTCCTTATATTGATGCCGTTGGTGTAAACAACAGAAATCTGGCCGATTTTACAGTCGATATTCGAACTTCTTTCGATCTTTTTCATCATATACCGGACGAGTTTTTAAAAATATCAGAAAGTGCGATCAGTGATCCGAAAACAATAATTGAATTAAAAGCCGCAGGTTTTAATGGATTCCTGATCGGTGAAAACTTTATGAAAACCGAAGATCCGGTAGCTGCCATTCAGACCTTCAGCTCCGCACTGATCTCGGTATAACTTTTGTATCTTTGTACTTTACATGGGAAAAGCGAAATTTTATGATACTGCGCTTAAACAGGAACGCGCTGTCCTGGTTGGCGTAATCAAGCCCGGAGAAAAGCCGGAACAAACTAAAGAATATCTGGATGAACTTGCATTTCTGGTAGATACTGCCGGTGGTGTCGTGGACCAGACATTCACACAAAAAATGCAGCGCCCTGACCGATCTACTTTTGTCGGTACTGGAAAATTAGAAGAAATTAAGGGTTATGTACAGTCTGAGGAAATAGATATGGTCGTCTTTGATGATGAGCTTTCTCCTTCCCAGCTGAGAAATATTGAGCGGGAATTACAGGTTAAAATACTAGACAGAAGTAATCTGATCCTGGATATTTTTGCCGGACGTGCACAGACTGCACAAGCGAAAACGCAGGTAGAGCTGGCACAGTTACAATATTTGTTACCCCGGTTAACGCGTTTATGGACTCACCTTGAAAGACAAAAGGGTGGTATCGGTATGCGCGGGCCTGGTGAAACGCAGATCGAGAGTGACAGAAGGATGATTCTTGAAAAGATTTCCTTACTAAAGGAACGTCTTAAATTAATCGACAAACAGAATGAGACACAGCGTAAAAACCGTGCTCAGCTGATTCGGGTTGCCCTTGTTGGTTATACAAACGTAGGTAAGTCTACGATTATGAATATGCTGGCGAAATCCGAAGTATTTGCGGAAAACAAGCTTTTTGCGACGTTGGATACTACTGTACGTAAAGTCGTTATTGATAATTTGCCTTTTCTGCTTTCTGATACTGTTGGATTTATCCGCAAATTACCGCATCATCTGGTGGAATGTTTCAAGTCAACACTGGATGAAGTTCGCGAAGCTGATATCCTGATTCATGTGGTTGATGTGTCTCATGAGAGTTTTGAAGACCAGATTAATGTGGTTAATGAAACTTTACAGGAGCTTGGTGCACGGGATAAAGACACAATAATGGTCTTCAATAAAATAGATGCTTATGTGAGTCCGGAGGGTGAAGAAGATGAAAACGGTGAGCGTATAACTTTAACGCTTGACGATTTCAAAAAAAGCTGGATGGCGCAAAATAATGCACCTGCTTTATTTATTTCGGCACTCCACAAAGAGAATCTGGAAGAATTCAAACAATTGTTATACGATAAGGTAATTGCTATGCACACTGCGAGATACCCGTATGATAGTTTATTATATTAATAACAAAGAAGTAATAGAATATGGAAAGTAAACGTCAACAGAAATTTGCTGGGGTGCTGCAGGAAGAATTAGCGACTATATTTCAGCGGGAAGGAGCAGAATACTTACCCAATACATTGGTTACGATTACTAAAGTGCGCGTATCTCCGGATCTTGCAGTAGCTAAAGTATATCTGAGTTTTCTGAATACAAACGACACAGCAATCTCTATTGCGACTGTTAACTCGCATGCAGGAGAGATCCGTTATAAGCTCGGGGCACGTATACGCCACCAGGTAAGGGTTGTACCCTCTCTTACTTTCTTTTTGGACGATACGAATATCTATGTTGAGCATATGGACAAGATTTTCGATAAAATCTCCAGGGAACGTAAGGAGCAGCCTGATTCGGAAGACGAATCTGAATAAGCTCATATTATTTAATGTTTTGGAGGCCCCGTTAACAGGGGTCTCCGGAATCAATCAAAAAGTACAGCGGGTTTAATGCGCAGGTTTTTTCAATTATTTGCCTTGCTGGATGTGGTCAGTATCTTATTGCTGATGTCACAGATCTGGATGGTTATCAGTAATGTTTCAGCTCTGGAACAAACACCATTTGGGTTTATTAGAATAGGTATGACTGCCTTACTTTTTATATCCTTGTTTTTTAGCGCGTTTCAGCTTTATAAGTTCCGGAAAAAGGGAATAATTATATATTATTTTCAATTTCCATTCAGGATCATTTGCTGGGTATTTTCTATAGGTTTTATTACCTTAACCCCGCAGTTTTTTGATATGGGGGAGTATGCCCCGGGAATTCTGTTGAGGACCTGCATGGGGGCAGAGTTTTTTAGATTATACTATCTCCTTCAAGCTCACAGAAAAGTATTTAGAGTGCCATTTCAAGGCTAATGTCAGGTTGTTTGATAATGTTTATTAAAAAAATAGATATAAACTATGGTGTTTCGTATTCCCGAAGATGAACTCATTTTTCCAGACCCGGAGCTGGGGGAAGATGACGGGTTGCTGGGTATAGGTGGCGATCTGAGTATAGACCGGTTGCTCCTTGCTTATACGAATGGTATTTTTCCCTGGTTTAGTGAGGGAGATCCAATTTGCTGGTATTCGCCGCCTGAACGTTGCGTCATTTTTCCGGAGCATATAAAGATTAGTAAAAGTATGCGGAAAATAGTACGGGATGGAACATTCAGGGTGAGCAGAAACGAAGCTTTCCGTGAAGTAATTGCTAACTGTGCACAAAGTCCGAGAAAGGATCAGGATGGTACCTGGATTACAAATGAGATGCAAAATGCTTATATAGCGCTACATGAAACCGGGTATGCGCACAGTATCGAAGTCTGGCAGGATGATAAGCTTGCAGGTGGTCTGTACGGGCTGGAGATAAATGGGGTTTTTTGCGGGGAGAGTATGTTCAGCTTGATAAGTAATGCCTCGAAAACAGCCCTTATCTGGTTATGCACTAATCCGGTTTACCGGCTGGTGGATTGCCAGATCCAGAATGATCATTTGATGAGTATGGGTGCAGAAATGATATCCAGGGCTACATACATCAGCCTGCTGAAGGAGCCTGGTATTAATTGAGAATCTCTTTAATATCCTCTTTACTGAGTGATTTAAAGAAGCTTTCTTCTGTTGTAATCAACGAACTTGCCAGTCTTTTTTTACGGTTCTGTAAAGCCAGAATCTTTTCTTCAACAGTATCCTTTGCAATAAATTTATAGATAAATACTTTTTTATCCTGCCCGATCCGGTGCGATCTGTCGATCGCCTGTTGTTCAACAGCTGGATTCCACCAGGGGTCAAGTATAAATACATAATCTGCCTGGGTTAAATTTAGCCCGACACCGCCTGCTTTAATTGAGATCAGGAATACTTTAAGTTCCTTGTTCTCCTGAAATTCAGCTACAATCTCTCCACGGTTTTTGGTTCCTCCATCGAGATAGGCAAACGGAATGTTTTCTTTTTCAAAGTGCTTTCTAAAGAGTTGCAGATGTTTTACAAACTGGGAAAAGATAAGCACTTTGTGACCTCCTTTTAATACGTTGTCCAGCGTGTAGACCACATTCTTGAATTTTCCAGACTCACCTGTATAAGTATCGTCTATCATACCCGGGTGGTTAGCCAATTGACGCAGAGCGGTAAGACCCTGCAAAAGCTGAACTTGCTTTTTGGCATACGTACCATCGTCCATACTGCTGAGCAGGTCATTTCTATAGGCAGATTTGGTTTCTTCATAGGCTGCAGCCTGGTCTTCTGTCATATCACAATAGAAAATCTGCTCGGTTTTAGCCGGAAGTTCCTCTGCTACCTGTTCTTTAGTTCTTCGTAATACGAAAGGCTTGATAATTGCCTGAAGTTTTCTGGCTTTGTCTTCATCTTTCTTCTTTTCAATGGCCTGAACATATTCCTCGTTAAAGAAAGATTGTGTGCCCAGTAATCCCGGGTTTAAGAAGGTAAGCTGCGTCCATAGATCGCCAACTGAATTCTCAACCGGAGTACCACTCAAAATCAGTTTATTTCTCGATTTAAGCTGGCGTACAGACTTAAATGATTTGGATGACGGGTTTTTAATATTCTGACTCTCGTCAAGAATAATATAATTAAAATAGAATTCCTGTAGTTTGTGTACGTCCACACGCGTAATTCCATAAGTTGTGATCACGATATCGTAATCAATAAAATGGCTGACATCTTTTATCCTCGAGCTCCCGGTATGTGCCAGGATTTTAAGCTTTGGTGTAAATTTCTTTGCTTCTGCCAGCCAGTTGTAAATCAAGGAGGTCGGCATGATAATTAACGAAGTGCTGTGCGTTTTCTGTTGCTGATCTTCTTCTTTAAGTTTCTGCAGCATGGCAAGCGTCTGAATGGTTTTACCCAATCCCATATCGTCTGCAAGGCAGCCGCCGAAGTTATATTCCCGGAGAAATCCAAACCAATTATAGCCGGCTTTCTGATAACTTCTGAGTTCACCTTTGAAGTGTACCGGCATTTGGGTATCGGCAATGTTTTCGAAGTCATGCAGTTTTTGCAGCTTACGTTGAAGGGTGACATTTGCAATACCGTCTTCGGCGAGGTCATTAATCAGACCTATATGGTGTTTTTTCAGTTTAAGCGACTTGTTGCCGTCTGAAAGACTAAACAGGCTACCATATTGTGAGAACCATTTTTCCGGAATAATGGCTATCGTTCCGTCAGGCAGTGGGTATTCTCTTTTTTTATGCAGAATGTGTTGTTTCAGCGCAATAAACGGAACTGCTTGTGAACCGAAGTAAACAATCGCATTGATATCAAACCAGTCATTATCTTCGAGGATCTCGAAATCAATCTTACTGCTGGCAAATAAAAACTTTTTATGTGCGGCTGACTGTTCTATAGTATACCCTTTTTCTTCCAGATGCTGAATATGCTCATTTACCCAGTTTAGTAAGGCATAAGATTGATCTTCCCCTTCAGGAGCAGGATTAAGCTCCAGATTATAGAATACAGGACTAACTTTTTTAAGTCCCATCTTAGTTAGTTCAGTATATCTTGATTTCTCCCAGGCAGTATCCCTTTTAACCCGGGTGAAAATATAATTGTTCTCTTCTTGCCTGACGTGCACCGTTACTTTTTTCTCATCTCCAAGGCTGAATACAAATTCACCATATCTGAAGTATAGTTGTAACTGGGAAACTCCAGATTCTACATAGATTACCTTAAGAAATGCTGTTGGCTGGTGTTTTTCGGTGCGGATGTCAAAACCTTCTGCATATACATGATATTTTTCTATCAGCGGGGCAACGAATTTCTCAAAATAGGTTTCTTCCTTGGCAGTGGGTATCGTGATAAATCTTTTTTGAAGGAAAGGCAATAGCTTTTTGCCTTCCATATCTTGCTCAAAGAAATAAAGGACATCATTTAAGAGCATCCATGCAGGATGATTACTGACCAGTTGTGCGTCTTTGAACATGAAATCAATTCTCATGCCCTGGTATTTGATCGTTGGGAAATACCTGGTTTCTGTTTCGTTCCTTCTGAAGTGAAAGAGGATAGAGGCAGGCTCGGTTGCCATCTCTATTCTTCTTTCTGCAGGCCAGCCATCTTTATCCATCAGGTACAGTGATTCTGTCTCTTTGAGGATTTCAAGAACCTCAGCTAATCTTTTTTCAATTCGCGGGCGTACCTGGTTATAAAATTTTTCGTCGTAGAATTTGCTGAAAAACTCAAAAGGGCGGATTACTTTTTTATAATACTTTTTAATCACGTGATCCTGTTCGGTCTCATCGAGGATTTTAATAATACGCAGATCTGTTTCTGAAAGATGCTTGCTGAACTCTCCTGCAGTATGACTGAAAAGACGCTGGTAAGTAAGCGAGAAATCTCCTTGCGGATTTAATTGAACGATGTGAGGTTCAATTAGATAGCCTAAGTACTCATGCTTGCACAATGAATATACGATTTTGCAGGGTTTAGAACTATCTACGCGGAGCATGTATAAATTATTAAAACGACGGAATTATAAGCTTATAAAATCTTAAACATACGTCAAATTTGATTTGCTGTCAAATGGATTGTCCATAAAGATGGTTTTTTAATCTTTTTTGTCGTGTTATTACGGGCGTTCGTCGGAATTATCTCGCTGATGGTATAATAACGGATAATCTACTGCAACGTATCAGGGGGTATTGCGTCTTATCTACAGAACATTTAATTACAACGGTTTGAAAAAGCCATAAAAAAAAATAACATGAAAACACGTATTCAAATCTTAATGGGTGCTGCCGTTGCCGCCCTGCTAACAATCAGCTCAGTTAATGTTAATGCCGCAGTTAAATTACCTGCGATGGAAAGTTTAACCTTAAAAACAGACGTCAAAAAAGTAGTCGTTAAAGGGAATGTCCGTGTTACCCTGATGCAGGGTAACCGTGAATGGGTAACCATGGATGAAAATGACATGGATAAAGTATCGGTAAGTCAGTTTGGTGATATCCTGACCATCAGTTCGAATGAGACGGAGCCCGTAGATGTTATCGTGCATGTGAACGACATTTACAGAATTGACGCATCCGATAAAGCCGTCGTGAATACACGGGGTAACCTGAAACTGCAGAATCTACAAATCTTTCTTCGTGACCAGGCTGTTGCCAGAGTTAATACAGTTACAGAAAGTTTATATACACTTGTAGATAACGATGCAAATCTGGTTCTGCGTGGCAGTACAGAAAGCCATACTGTAAATTATGCAGCTTTGAATAATGTTAATATATCCAAATTTACTGCAGCTAAAACCAAAAAAGTTGGCCAGATAAATTTCCTTGCAATGCAATAACTGCCGGGACCGCAGAAGAAGGGAAGTCAGGTATGACCTCCCTTTTTTTGTTTTATTTAAGATCGAATTTTATTCCCTGAGCCAGAGGTAAAGTATCTGCGTAATTGATTGTATTGGTTTGTCTGCGCATATACCCTTTCCAGGCATCTGAGCCACTCTCCCGGCCGCCGCCAGTTTCTTTCTCTCCCCCAAAAGCACCGCCTATCTCCGCACCGGATGTTCCGATGTTCACATTGGCAATACCACAATCGGAGCCGGCAGCAGACAAGAAAAGTTCCGCTTCTCTTAGATTAAGTGTCATAATTGCAGAAGACAATCCCTGAGGCACGCCGTTTTGAAGCGCAATAGCTTCTTCCAGAGTTTTATAGCTGATCAGATATAGGATAGGGGCAAAAGTTTCTTCCTGAACGATCTGGAAATGATTTTCCACTTCAGCCACACAGGGTCTGACATAACATTCGGATTCAAATCCGGAACCCGTTAGCTCGCCGCCTTCGACAATAAAACGCGCACCTTGCTGCTTGCCTTTTTCTATTGCGTCTAGATAGGTTTTAACTGCTTCTTTATCAATCAACGGGCCAACGTGATTTTGCTGATCCAGTGGATCACCGATACGCAACTGGTCATATGCGCCGATTAGTTTTTGCTTAAATTCTTCGTAGATATCCTCTTGAATAATGAGCCGTCTTGTGGAGGTGCAACGCTGACCAGCTGTGCCCACCGCACCAAATACAGCTCCAATTACGGACATTTTAAGATCCGCTTCTTTAGAAATGATGATCGCGTTATTCCCGCCGAGTTCTAATATACTCTTCCCAAATCTGCTGGCTACTGCACCAGCCACTATTCTTCCGACACGAGTGGAGCCAGTGAATGACACAAGCGAAATTCTGCGATCTTCATTGATCAGGTTGCCGGAAGCATTTCCAATCACTAAAGAACTGATTCCTTCGGGCATTTCATTTTTCTTCAATACACCGGCTAATATATGTTGGCAGGCAATTGCACAAAGGGGTGTTTTTGAAGATGGTTTCCACACGCAGACATTCCCGCAGACTAATGCGAGTGCTGCATTCCAACTCCATACAGCCACCGGAAAATTAAAAGCAGATATGATTCCTACGATGCCCAGCGGATGCCACTGCTCGTACATTCTGTGATTTGGTCTTTCGGAATGCATAGTTAAACCATAAAGCTGACGGGAGAGTCCGACGGCAAAATCACAGATGTCTATCATCTCCTGAACCTCGCCTAATCCTTCTTGCAGACTTTTTCCCATTTCATAGGAAACCAATGTTCCAAGGTCATTTTTCTTCGCTCTCAATTCTTCTCCAAGCTGACGGACGATTTCGCCTCGTTTAGGCGCCGGAATACTTCTCCATAGCGGAAATGCTTCAGTCGCCTGCTGAATGACTTTCTCATAATCTGCGTCTGCTGCTGTTTGAACTGCTGCTATTTTTTCTCCGTTCGCAGGGGAAAAACTTTCAATGATCTTATTTTGCGCTGATCCGCCCCACTGGCTGCCTGTACTGTAAGCTGGATTGAGTTCCTGAATGCCCAAATTACTTAAAATCTGTGTAATAGAATTTTGCATAATGAATGGATGTTGGTTTATACAAATCAACAAAAAAAATAACGGCTAAGCGATTTCTTTACCTGTAGATTACTAGTGTTAGTGTGAGAATGACTTCCTTTGCATAAAGTTCTGCTCCCGTCTGTCCGGCACAAGAATAGTGTCCGTTGCTAAATTTTTGGTTTAGCTAAATTTAATATTATCAACTAATTACGTTCAGGATTGTTTGAATGTTGAAAATTATTTGGTAAAAGCCTACACAATACTGTCAACTTATACTGTATTTTAGACCTAGGGAGCTGTTCTTTAATTATTCAATACAATGGAAGAGGAATTTTACTTTGATTTTAGCGATGATGCGCAGCGTTCGGTAGAACGTTACGAAGAGATGATAAGGAACCAGGATCAGTATTTTTTTGATGCCCAGGCTTTTGAGAACATTATTGATTATTATATAGAAAAGAGCGATCCTGTAAAGGCATTGCAGGTAATAGAATATGCCTTGAGCCAGCATCCTTATGCGGCAGTTTTTCTGATTAAGCAAGCACAGTTATTTTTTATTACAGATCAGACCGAAAGAGCATTCTTTTCGTTGCAAAAAGCAGAAATGCTGGAAGCTTCGGAATCAGAGATTTACGTTCTTCGCGGAAACATCTATAATAGCCTTGAACGTTATGCCGAAGCACTGGAGAATTTTCAGATAGCATTGACTTTCGCTGAAACTACTGACGAGATCCTGCTGCATATCGCATATGTTTATCAGAATATGCTCGATTATGAAAGTGCGATCAAATATATCAAGCAAAGTCTGGAACAGAATATGGAAAATAAGGATGGGCTCTATGAGCTGGCATTCTGTTATGATATTCTGGACAAACAGGAAGAAAGTATTCAGTTCTATCAGGAATATATTGATAATGATCCCTATTCTTACGCTGCCTGGTATAATCTGGCGAACTCCTATCATAAACTCGACTTATTTGAAAAAGCGATTGATGCCTATGACTATGCGATTCTGATTAAAGATAATTTTGCATCTGCTTATTATAATAAAGGAAATGCTTTAGTACAGCTGGACCGCTATGCAGAAGCGATAGAGGTTTATAAACAAACCTGGGAATATGAAAAACCCAATGCAGATACTTATTGTGCGATCGGTGAATGCTACGAGAAACTGGAGCGTATGGATGAGGCACGTGCTTATTATAAGAAATCTGTCAAAATGGATCCCAAACTCGCAGATGCCTGGTTTGGAATTGGTGTAACGCTGAACGCTGAGGAACGCTATTTTGAATCTCTTCATTTTTATAAAAAAGCACTTGAGCTGGATGCAGAGAACCCTGACTTCTGGTTTGCTATGGCCGATGCTTACTATAAGCTGAACCAGATTGAACAATCTGTTGAGGCTTATTATAAAGTTTTGGAATATAATCCGCTAGACATAGAGGCATGGCTGGATTTTTCTACTGTTTTATACGAACAAGGCAGGACACTGGAAGCTTCAGAAACTATAGCAGAAGGAATTAAAAACAATCCTGACGCGGCCGAGCTTTATTACCGGATGGTAGCTTATCTTTTTGCACTTGGTGAAAACAGGGACGCTATCGCTTACCTGGAAACGGCTTTGGTAACGGATCCGGAGAAACATTATATTTTATTTGAATATTTACCTCAGTTACAAGACAACAGAGCAATTATCGCCGTTATAAACAGATATATAAAATAGCTGAACGGGTTTTTTTTATACTGATCAGAATTTCCTGTTTTTTTTTTCACCTTTGCAGCAGATATGAATTACCCATTAAACAATATTCCGGAACGTCCAGTTAAACCACGCCAGAGCGGAATCACCATGGTGATGGATAAAGGACTAAGCTTAAGACAAACAGAAGATTTTATAGACGTTGCAGGCATCCATTCAGACATTGTAAAGCTCGGATGGGCAACATCTTTTGTTACCCCCAAATTAAAAGAAAAACTAGCTATATACCGTGATGCAGGCCTTCCAACCTATTTTGGAGGCACTTTATTTGAGGCATTTGTGGTACGTAATCAGTTCGAAGATTATATCCGTGTTCTCGAGCAATTCGGAATGGAATATGCAGAGGTTTCCGATGGTTCAATTGAGTTGGAACATGACCGGAAATGTGAATATATCCACCAGTTATCTAAATACGTAACTGTAATTTCAGAAGTAGGCTCTAAAGATGCAACCAAGATATTTGCACCTTATAAATGGATCAAACTGATGAATGCTGAAATCGAAGCCGGTTCCTGGAAAGTAATCGCTGAAGCGCGCGAAGGAGGTAACGTTGGAATTTACAGAGGGTCAGGCGAAGTCCGTGAGGGCCTGGTCGACGAGATCCTTACACAGATCCCAGCAGAAACCATTATCTGGGAAGCACCTCAGAAAGAACAACAGGTATGGTTTATCAAGTTAATAGGCAGCAATGTGAATCTTGGTAATATCGCCCCTTCGGAGGTTATCCCATTGGAAACTATTCGTTTAGGATTAAGAGGGGATACTTTTGACTACTTTCTGAACGCCGTTAAGTAACAAACAATACATGAGAACTTTTGGACTGATTGGATATCCGCTTGGACATTCTTTTTCAAAAAAATATTTCACTGAACAATTTCAGCGGGAAAAGATCACCGATAGCAGTTATGAACTTTTTCCATTGGAAAATATAAATGAGATAGCTGGATTACTGGATACCCAATCAGGATTGAAAGGTCTCAATGTGACCATTCCCTATAAATTGCAGGTTATGCCATTCCTGGATGAGCTTGACCTCGCTGCTGAGAAAATAGGTGCGGTAAATTGTATCTCAATTACCGAATCAGCTGGGAAAAGGCATCTTAAAGGTTACAACACCGATGCCTATGGCTTTGAATGTTCTATCAAGCCTTTCTTACAACCACATCATACCCATGCCTTAATTCTCGGGGACGGGGGCGCTGCCCAGGCGGTTAAGTATGTGCTTGATAATTTAGGTGTCAGCTGGAAATCCGTGTTGCGTAAACCAGCTGAGCATGCTTTATTATATAGCGATCTTAATGCTGAGCTGATGAACCAGTATCAGATTATCATTAATACGACCCCCTTAGGAACATTTCCTGCGATAGAGACAGCTCCCGAAATTCCTTATGAATTTCTGACGGGAGAGCATCTTGCTTATGACCTGGTTTATAATCCGGAGATAACCACTTTCCTGCGTCTGGCGGCTGAAAAGGGGGCTGCTATTAAGAATGGCAAAGAAATGCTTGAACTTCAGGCAGACCGTTCCTGGTATATATGGAATAATTAACAATATGATTCCACTGCTCCCGTTATCAAATTTATAAAGACTCCTCACCATGATCAAGATTCAGAAATTTACTTTTAATCCTTACCAGGAAAATACTTACGTTTTATACGATGAAACAGGCGAATGTGTAATTATAGATCCGGGAATGAACAATGGAAGTGAGCAAAATGCACTTACCTCCTGGATTAAAGACGCTGGTCTTATGCCTGTACTTCTACTAAATACACATTGCCATATTGACCACGTTTTCGGCAACAAATTTGTTTTTGATCAGTGGGGACTCAAACCTCAGTTTCACCAGGGAGAGTTGAGTGTTTTGCAGGCAGTACCTGCTTATGCGCCGCAAATGGGTATGTATTATGAACTATCACCGGAACCGGAAGTCTTTTTGGGTGAGACCGGAAAGGTGTTTTTTGGAAATAGCGAACTGGAACTGATATTTGCTCCGGGCCATTCTCCTGCCCATCTTTGTTTTTATGCGGCGGAAGACGGATTTCTGATTGGTGGAGATGTGCTTTTTTATGCAAGTATTGGCCGTACGGATCTTCCTGGTGGTAATCATGAGCAGCTGATTAAGAATATTAGGGAGAAACTATTTCTGTTACCCGATGCTACTGAGGTCTATCCCGGACACGGGCCATCTACGTCTATTGGCTTCGAAAAGCAAAACAATCCATTTTTAAATTAAGTAGCTGTATATTTGACCAAACGACCACTAATTGAATACAGCCCTTTATATTGCCCGCAGGTATCTGTTTGCTAAGAAATCAACCAATGCCATTAATATAATTTCAACTATATCAGTGCTTGGCGTATTTGTGGGCAGCGCGGCTTTGATCATTATCCTTTCCATTTTTAACGGGTTTGAGGAAATGGTGCTGAAAATGTTTAATACAGTTACACCGGAACTGGTAATAAGTCCGGCGAAGGGAAAAACATTTGATCCGCGGGGTGCTATTTTTGATGGTATACGTAAAGATCCGAGAATTTACTCCTATACCGAAGTTCTTTCTGAAAATGCATTATTGAGATATAATGAAAAACAGTCGGTTGGGTTGGTCAAAGGGGTGAGTAAAGATTACCTGAAAAATAAAGATTTGGACAGTATTACTGTTCAGGGCAAGTTTTTGCTGCATAATAGTAACGGGCCTCAGGCTGTTCTGGGATCGGCACTTCAAAACTATCTGATGGTTAATCCAAATGATCCTTTCACACCTTTACAGATCTTTTCTCCTAAAAGGGGTATCAGCACATCATCTGTTAATCCGACTGATGATTTTATGAACCTCTCTATTCCTGTATCCGGTATATTTGAAGTCCAGCGTGATTTTGACAATGTAGCTATTGTACCTTTGGCTTTTGCGAGGGAGTTGCTGCAGCAAGATATTAATGTATCCGCTATCGAACTTGACCTGATCAAAAGCGATAATGCGGATCGGCTTAAAACGGAGCTTCAGCAGCAATTAGGGCCAGGTTTTGAAGTGAAAGACCGGATAGAACAGAATAAGGCACTGTATAATATTCTGGGTACTGAAAAGTGGGCAGTTTATATCATTTTAACTTTTATACTGATTATTGCCATATTTAATATTATCGGGTCACTAACTATGCTGGTGATTGATAAATTGAAAGATATTGCGATCCTCAGTAGTCTGGGCGCCGGTAAAAAATTGATTAAGAGGATCTTTTTATTCGAAGGAATGATGATCACTCTGGCAGGCTGTATTTTTGGCTTATTTGTGGGGTTGATTTTCTGCTTATTACAGCAGAAGTTTGGGATGATCAGTATGTCTTCAGATAATATTACAATTGGTAATGCCTATCCTGTTTCTCTGCGGTGGCAGGATTTTGTGCTGGTTTTTGTAACCGTCAGTGCTTTCTCTTTTATGGCATCAGCTTTGTCATCTAATTTAAGCGTTAAGAACATCAATAATTTAAATCAAGACCTTTAACATGAATTCCTTTAAACAAACTGCTTTATTGTTATTTGTATTATCTCTTTTTTGCTCAGCCTGTATGCAGAATACAGAAGAAAAAAAGACTGGAAAGACCAGGATAATCAAAGGATTGTATAGTTATGGTCCTGAAATAAAATCTTTTACTGATTGTGAAGAGGGAAGAGAATATTGGGTGGCTGACAGTGCCGGTACGCTCGAACTTGCTTACAGTAAGTTCAACTTCGAAAAACCATACGAGCCGGTTTATATTGAGGCCGAATGTCATGCTATTAAATCGGACAGTCTGGTCGTTTCGGCAGATTTTGATTCGACATTGGTTGTCACCAGACTCATGAAGATTACACAGGCCATTCCTGATGGCCCATGTAATCCATAAATACTGTTAAACGGTATCAGGAGTTAACATATAATGAAGCAGGAACAGCTGGTATCAGTCCCGTTGCTTCTGCTTTTTCAAAAAGAATATTAATCGCTTTTCTGCCTTCTTCTCCCAGGTCTATTGAATAGTTGTTGACATATAAATCAATATGTTTATACATGACTTCCTGGTCCATTGCCTGTGCGTGGGAAGAAATAAAGTCTATACCTGATTTAGGATTGGCGAAAGCAAATTCCACCGATTTACGGATTAAACGATTCACCTTCAGCTGGATTTCTTTATCCAAATTTCTGCTAATCACTATTCCACCTAGGGGAATAGCGCATCCTGTAAGACTTTCCCAGTGGCTGCCCAGATCTAATATTTTATGTAGTCCTCTGCTGGCATAAGTGAATCTGTTCTCATGAATAATCAATCCAACGTCAATCCGGTCTTCGAGCAGAGCATCCTCAATTTCAGAAAAAACCATAATCTCTTTATGCTGCATTTCGGGGAAAGCAATCCCCAGGAGGAAATTAGCTGTAGTCAGCTTGCCGGGTATACCGATCCTTAAACCTTTACCTTTAGCGGCTAATGTTTTCAGGTTGAGCAGACTCTCGTCTTTACAGATCAATAATGGTCCGACACCGAAGCCAAGAGCACTTCCTGAATCCAGTAAAGCGTATTTGTCTGCCACATGGGCAAAAGCATGAAAGCTGAGTTTAGTGATGTCCAGTTCGTGGTTTACTGCTTTTTGATTGAGTGTCTCCACATCATCAAAGTAAACTTCAAAATCAAGACCTTCCGTATCAATTTTATGATGAATTAAGGCATCAAAAATAAATGTATCATTCGGGCATGGCGAAAATCCAAGAGTTAGCTTCATAGGTTAAAGGTAAGGAGTCCGCTGAAACGCTTGGTTAAGTGATTGTCAAAAATCTAATAGCCCACGCATTCAGATTCCGGATAGATTTTCCTATTTCCCAGCTGGCTGTATTTCTTTCTTCTACATAGTTAGATATGCTGCGGATCTGCAGGCATGGGATTCCCATTTGTTCACAGGCGTAAAATACAGCCGCGCCCTCCATGCTCTCTGTATCAGGATTAAGTCTGTCCCGTGTTGCTTTAATACTCTCCTTAGTGCCGTGTACCCGGTTTACTGTAATGCCGCTAACCTGCTGCAGATTTGTTTGAAACGGTTTCTCTGAATTATTAATTTCCTGAAAGCGGCTTTTGCCAAACCCAAGTGTTTCTATGGTCAGAAAACCCGAAGGAGATTCAGCACCTAATTCTGAAAATATATCCTGACTGACCTGCACAAGGGTGCCCAGAGCAATTTCCCGCTGATATGTCCCGGCAATTCCGAGGTTGAGAACCAGACTGTAAGAGGGGTTCAAAGTACTGCCTAATGCAAATGCGGTAGCAGTCATGCCTACTCCCGTAATGATTACATCAAAATTTTCTGCATGCATGAGCTTGTCTTCCGTCAGACGGAAATGTTCACAGAGGCCTGCAACTTCAGGGAAGGTCGCAGCGACAACGAGTGTTTTCATTCTTTAATGGGTTAACCTGCAGCCGAAGTTAATATTTAGATTTAACTTCCTTTAAACTTGATCATTCAAATCCGGGTCTTTGTAATTTGCGCAGATAAATTTAAACAGCCTTCTAACCTTTCTGCGTATATTTGCAACTAATCAGGTGTTTTATACGCTGTCTGTATTGAAATATAAAAAGAAATATGATTTATATTACCCGCAAAGAAAATTTTAACGCTGCACATAAACTGGCCAGGCCAGATTGGTCTGATGATCAGAATCTTGAAGTATTCGGCAAATGTGCTAATCCTAACTGGCATGGTCATAATTACCAGCTTTTTGTAACAGTTAAAGGCGAAATCGATCGTGAAACGGGGTTTCTTGTCGATTTAAAATGGTTAAAAAACGTCATCAATGAACATGTTATCGATAAACTAGATCACAGGAACCTGAATCTGGACGTCGACTTCATGAAAGATAAGCTGGCCTCTACAGAGAACCTGGCGATTGCAATCTGGGAAGAACTTGTTCCTCATATCAATAGCAGCAACGCACAATTACACAGCATTAAAATTTACGAGACCGAAAACAATATTATCGAGTATTTCGGTTAATCAGCATTTCCATGGAAGATCATACAATAGATAACTTCGGTGAAGAGAACGAAGGTTATATCAAAATAGACCGTTATAACACGGCCAAAACACGCTCAATTTCTAATCATTATACGGATATCCTTAGTCAGCTGGGTGAGAATCCGCAAAGGGAAGGGTTAATTAAAACCCCTGAGCGCGTAGCAAAAGCACTGCAGTACCTGACGCATGGTTATGACCTTGATCCAGCAAAAATATTGCGGTCGGCGATGTTTAAGGAAGATTATAGCCAAATGGTCGTGGTAAAGGATATTGAAGTGTATTCGATGTGTGAGCATCATATGCTACCGTTTTTTGGGAAGGCCCATATTGCTTATATTCCTAATGGTCATATTGTAGGATTAAGTAAAATTCCACGTGTAGTGGATGCATTTGCGAGAAGACTTCAGGTGCAGGAGAGATTAACCAATGAAATCCGTGATTGTATACAGGAAACGTTACAGCCTGCAGGTGTAGCTGTTGTAATCGAATGCCAACACATGTGTATGGCAATGCGTGGAATTCAAAAGCAAAATTCCGTAACCACAACGTCTGCATTTACTGGTGAATTTGCGCATGACAAAACCCGGGCAGAGTTTTTGAGGTTAATCACAGCAAATCTGCATTAGTACAGTAGTAAATTAAAATTAACGAACACAAAAATTATATTTAAATAGATGAAAGCATTTTTATTCCCGGGTCAGGGCGCACAATTTCCAGGTATGGGAAAAGAACTCTATGAACTTGAAGAAGGAAAAGCATTATTTGAAAAAGCCAATGAAATAATTGGTTTCCGTATCAGTGACATTATGTTTTCTGGTACAGAAGAAGAGCTGAAACAAACTAATGTTACTCAGCCAGCTATATTTTTACACTCTGTTATCTTAGCTAAAGTTTTAGGCGAAGAATTTAATCCTGATATGGTTGCTGGCCATTCGTTGGGCGAATTTTCAGCTTTAGTTGCTGCAAATGCTTTGTCTTTCGAAGATGGCTTGAAGCTGGTAATTGCCAGGGCAAATGCGATGCAGAAGGCTTGCGAGTTACAACCTTCGACTATGGCTGCTATTCTCGGTCTGGCAGACGATGTTGTTGAAAATATCTGCGCAGGTATTGAAGAGGTTGTAGTTCCGGCAAATTATAACTGCCCGGGTCAGCTTGTGATTTCAGGCAGCATAGCAGGAATTGAAGAAGCGTGTACACAGTTAACAGCAGCAGGTGCTAAACGTGCACTTAAATTAAATGTAGGTGGCGCATTCCATTCTCCTTTAATGGAACCGGCAAGAGTTGAACTGCAGGCAGCGATAGAAGCTACTGCTATTAATTCTCCTATCTGTCCGATTTATCAGAATGTTGATCCTGTCGCGCAGACTGATCCCGATAAAATCAAAGCTAATCTGATTACACAACTTACCGGCGCTGTAAAGTGGACGCAAACAGTGGAGAAGATGCTTGCAGACGGCGCTACTGAGTTTGTAGAAGTAGGACCTGGCAGTGTATTACAGGGACTGGTTAAAAAAGTAAACAGAGCTATGCCAACGCGCTCAGCGTCGGTACCGGCATAATATATGTGACTATATAAAAAGGGCCTGTTAATAAGATATTGCGTCTTTATTGACAGGCCCTTTTTTACAGACTAAAACTAACAGGTGTGAATATAGGGGGCAAAATCAGATTTCTTTTATTGATCTTGGGGATCTGCTGCATTGTAACAGCGTTGTCCTTAAAACATAGTATTACTGAAAAGGATCTGTTGCACCATGAAGCCGGCAAACTACAACGTAAGCTTGCAGCAAAGGAAGAGCTGGTTTATTCCTTCCTGGCCGATGTTCAGCAACTTGAACGGGCTAAACAATTCCACCTGAATGAATCCTTCGCTCTTGATCATATAGAAACTTTCAGGGATCAGGGAATCAGTGTGTTAACTTATGATCCTTCCGGACTCAAATTCTGGAGCTCAAGTAAAGCGGTCATTACGGATCCCGATCAAATCCGGGAAGGGTCGTCTTTTACACAACTGCCTAACGGCTGGTACGAAGCCATCAAGAAATCTCAGGGTAATTACACCATGATTTTTCTGATTGATATTAAAAATCAATTCAGCATCCAGAACAGGTATCTTCAAAATGGTATCGTCAGTAAACAGCTTGGAACCAATGCGCTTTCTCTGGCGTCGTTTATGGACGAAGAAGTATATGGTATTAACAATCTGGATGGGAAACTTCTGTTTGAGGTAAAACTTAAATCTAATTATAATCAGAGTATTTATGCAACTATACAGATCTGGTTGTGGATTGTCGGGTTATTTTGCATCTGCCTGTTTGTAAATTCCATCTGTGCGAGAATGGCTAAAGAAGGCCAGGTTTTAAAGGCCTCTGTAGTGTTGGCGCTATTCTTTTTTCTGGTCAGGTTTACAGATCTTGAATACGGTTGGTTCAACCATCAGTTTAGTTTGGAAGTCTTTAATCCTTCTATCTATGCAGAAAGCTTTTTTCTTCCCTCATTGGGCGACTTTCTGCTTAACGTACTGGCAATAACCTGGGTCGTACTGTTCCTGTATACTCATCGCAGCTCTTTTCGTTTGCCGTTATGGATAACGAAGCGTAAAAGTGCCGGGCTTATGATACATTTTTGTTTAATCCTGTTGCTTTCCGGAGCAGCATTTTTAATCAATGATATTTTCTTCGGTCTGATCTTTAATTCCAAGATCAATTTTGACATTACGAATATCATCAACCTGAGCTGGTTAAGCTGGATCTGTATTATTATCCTGTGTCTGGTATGGTTTAATGTTTATCTCATTGCGAGTATCTGTATTGAACTGACTATGCAGCTTAAGGTTACGAACCGGGAGAGACTCGTACTATTTCTCAGTATGTTCATCGCCTATGGCATTTACATGTTGGCGACAGATTTTACAGCCTTCTTTGTTGCATACGCGCTGTTCCTTTTTATCTTTAGTTATAATCACTATATCAGGAATAATAAATTCTCCATAGGTATTTTTGCGGCGCTGTTTTTTTGCCTTGCCTTTGTGTCTTCTATTAAATACCTGAAATTTAATGATATTAAAGAAAGGAATAACAGATACATTATTGCACAGAAGCTCCAGTCTTCAGATGATCCTAAGGTTATTAATTCTATTGAAAGCCTTGGGAACGGGGTGTCAAATGACCTGTTTATCACGGATTATTTCAAAAGCCCTGCTTTTAACCGTCACCTCGCTTTACAGAATTATATCACCAAAACCTTCCTTGACGGTTATTTGGCACCCTTTGAGCATAATTTCTACGAATTTAATGAAACCAGAGATAGTATAAATACCAAAGACCAGCCCAGGTCACTGCGTCACTATCAGAACCTGGTGAAATCAGGCTCAGTAAAAGTATCCAACTACTTTTACCGGTTGAATGATACTTTCGGTTATCAGAACTACTTTGGTATCATTCCTATTTTCGACGATAACCATATTTTAGGCACACTGGTTATTGAGCTGAAATCTCAACAATACAACTATAACAGCCAGTTTCCCGAAATTCTTATTGATGGAAAGCAAAAGGCTGATGACGACTATAGTTCATACTCTTTTGCTTTTTATAATAATAATAAGCTCATTAAACAATCTGGGAAATACACATATAAAATTGCCAATACAGATTTTAAAGGGAAATACGGTGAGGCTGTAATCATGAATGATGATTTGGGTTACAGTCACTTGGTGTATACCGCCAGTAACTCCAAAATTATTGTAATTAGTAAAGAAAAGGTCAGCTACATAGTGCGGCTGGCAGCATTGTCATTCTTTTTCCTTGTCTTTATCATTTTCTCATCCATCTTATACGTACTTATTCTGCTTGTCAAAAATATAGATCGTAGCTGGGGTGGCTGGTTTAATATTAACCGATCATTGATGATCAATGCGAATAAGATCCTCTATAAGACAAGAATTCAGTTCTCAGTTGTACTTTCTGTTGTGGCTACCCTATTAATTGTAGGGTGGTCGACATTCTTCTATATCAGAGATGAATACAGAAAGCAGCAGGAGGATTTTATCAGAGAAAAAATAAGAAAAGTACAGCTCTCCTATGAAAAACAAATCTATTCTACCGGAATTCCGAAGCAGTCAGACCAGGCCATAGTTAACTTTAATCAGTTCGCCGATATAAATTCGGCCTATCTGAACCTGTTTGATACCAATGGGAATCTGCTTTTTACCTCTTTGCCGAAGATGTATGACTATGGTATCATAGCCAGTAAAATGGAGCCGGGAGCCTATATCTATTTAAAACAATTGCAGCGTTCCGAATACTCCAATCCGGAAGAGATGATAGGGGATTTTATGTATTCGTCGGCCTACGCCCCGATTAGAAATGCACAAAACCAAACGGTAGCTTATATTGGATTACCATATTATGCAAATGAAGCCGATTATCAGAATAAAATAGGCCTGTTTATTAATACACTGATTAATATCTATGCACTCGTTTTCGTTGCAATCGGAGTGCTGGCTGTGTTTCTTGCCAATCAGATAACCAATCCTTTAACATTTATCCAGGAAAGCATTAAGAAAACCAAGCTGGGACAGAAGAATCAGCCCATTGTATGGTCGCGACATGATGAAATAGGGTCTTTAATTAAAGAATATAATAAAATGATAGCAGCCCTGGAAGAAAGTGCCGTTAAACTGGCAAAATCAGAGCGGGAAAGTGCTTGGAGGGAAATGGCTAAGCAGGTAGCCCATGAGATTAAAAACCCGCTTACGCCGCTTAAACTCGGGGTTCAGTTACTCGAGAAGTCCTGGAAAGAAAAAGATCCGAATTTTGAGCTTAAATTTCAACGTTTCTATAAGTCATTTGTAGAACAGATTGATAGTCTGGCAACCATTGCTTCTGAATTCTCGAATTTTGCAAAAATGCCTGATACCAAGCTGGAGGAATTGATGCTGGTACCAATCATCAGGCAGGCCAAAGATGTATTCAATCATACCGAAGATGTGGAAATCTATCTGAGTGATAATTCGGGGCGTGAGATACAGGTCTTGGGTGACAAGGGGCAACTACTCAGGTCTTTCAATAACCTGCTAAAGAATGCAATAGAGGCAGCTTCAGCGAAGGTCGCATGCCGTATAGACATCCGGATTACTAATGATGAAACGGACGTATTTGTTGAGGTCCAGGATAATGGAAAAGGAATAGATGATGAGTTACGTAAGAAAATATTTGTACCTAATTTCACTACGAAATCATCAGGAACAGGATTAGGACTTGCTTTTGTCAAACAAGCTGTAGAAAATGCAGGTGGAAGTATTGAATTTAAATCCGGGGCGGCAACAGGCACAGTTTTCTATCTCCGTTTCCCTCTTGCATAAAAAATCTATTTAAGCTCTACAAATGCTTTACCCATGGTATAGCCGTTTGCATATAATATAATGCTGTACGTACCCTTAATAAATGGTTGAGGATTTACCCAATCAAGCTGATATGATGTATTATCATTTTTATACGAAATAGTAATCATATCACTGTATTGCATTTCCTGTCCGTCCGCTTCAAACATATTTTTTTCATCAGCAACAAGATTTCCTGAAGGGTCGAATACTCTCAGATAGATTTTATGATAATCTTTTGCGGCCAGCTGGTTAGGGATAATATCAAAATAAGTGATTAGTTTACGGGCAGTAGAAGCTTTGTTCACTTCGATGTTTTTACCGCTGTTTTTAACACGATAGGCAATCAACCGCTCGTTATACGCTTTAAGAGCAGCACTGCTCTTTACTTTTTCACTAAGTTCGCTATTTTTCTTTTCCAGATTATGGGCTTTGGCGGAAACGGTAAGGACCGACTTTTCAAGGCTGTCACGCTGAGTTTTAAGGGCTGCATTTTCCCTTTCGAGACGTCCAATGTCATTTTTATATCCTTCTATAAAAGTTCTTAGCTTTTGAAGTTCATGCTGCGCATTGGCAAGCTCTTCACGAGTAACTTCACCCTTTTGAAGGGCATGTTTCAGTTCTGCGATTTTAGCACGTGCCATATCGTGCTCACGCTGTAGTTTTTCTGTCAGCGCGACATTCAGTTGATTTACCTTATCGAATTCTACCTCTATTTTTTCAACTTCAAGCTTTAATCTATCCCTTTCAGTACTTGAAGTAACAAAACGATCCTTTTCATGTTTATCTTTGAAAAATAGGAATGCATTAGTACCTAATAACGCGATGATAACTACAATTAGAAAATAAATTTTATTCCGGTCTCCTTTATGGTCGGGATCTTTTGTATCTAACATTTATAATCAAAAATGAGTTGTCTATAGTAATTTCTCTGTATTCCCTTTTTCTAAAAAAAAGCGAACATAAGATAAATAAGATAATTAACTGTAAAAAATGAACTTTAATTGTATGAGACCTTAAAAAAAATCGTTTACTTGCTGATGACACGAAATGTGGCTGGTAGGGATTTCCCCATAACGAGCACTAATTACACGAACAAAAGAACAAATAATGCTGAAAAAGATTGTTTATACAATTTTCACAATTTTAATTTTTCCCAATTTTATCTTTGCGCAAACTGTAGCAAAAATTGCTCCAAAAAGAGAATTCCGAGGTGTCTGGGTAGCCACTGTAGCTAATATAGACTGGCCTTCAAAGGCGGGACTCACCGCAGATCAGCAGAAACAAGAGCTGATTGGTCTGATGGAACAACATAAAAGAAACGGCATGAATGCAATTCTGTTACAGGTTAGACCTGCCGCAGATGCCTTTTATGCTAAATCAAGAGAACCCTGGAGTCAGTGGTTAATGGGCAGGCAGGGAGTTGCACCCGCAGACGGCTATGATCCGCTTGAGTTTGCCATTAAAGAAGCGCATTCAAGAGGAATGGAGTTACATGCATGGTTCAACCCTTATCGTGCGACAATGAGCGCTAACACATTCGTGTCCGAAGATCATATGACACGTAAAAGGCCTGATCTGTTTTTTACCTATGCCGGAAAAAAACAGTTTGACCCGGGAATTCCTGAGGTTCGGGAATACATCGTACAGGTTATTCTCGATGTCGTTAAAGGTTATAATATTGACGGAGTCCATTTTGATGATTATTTCTATCCATATCCGGTTGCCGGACAGCAGATTAATGATGGTGCAACTTTTCAGAAATATCCGAACGGTATATCCAATATTAAAGATTGGAGAAGAAATAATGTCGACCTGCTGATTAAGCAGCTTGATGACAGTATTCATCATTATAAGAAATATGTGAAGTTCGGTATCAGTCCTTTCGGGATCTGGAAGAACGACAGAGATGATCCGGATGGCTCGGCAACCAGCGGTTTATCCAATTACCACGAGCTTTTTGCAGATTCCCGCAAATGGATTCAGGAAGGTTGGGTAGATTATATTAATCCACAGGTATATTTTAGTTTTACACGTAAAGCAGCTCCTTTTGGAACACTGGTAGACTGGTGGAGCAAACATACGTATGGCAGACATTTATACATCGGGCAAGCCGCTTACCTGGTTAATCAGAAGATGGAAGCAGCCTGGCGCTTCCCGGAGCAGATTCCAGATCAGGTAAGATATATCCGCACTAATAACCGTGTACAAGGAAGTGTGTATTTTAGTTCCAAGTCCTTTTCTACTATTGCAAGAGGCGCGGCAGATTCATTGCGTAATGACCTGTATCGTTATCCGGCGCTTCCACCGCAGATGCCCTGGCTAGATGACATAGATCCTAATCCACCACAGGAATTAAGTGCTCAGGCGGTTGAAACAGGTGTGCAATTAAAATGGGCAGCGCCCTTAAAAGCATCCGACGGAGAAACGGCGTCTGGATACGTAATCTACAGATTTGCCGAAGGCGAAGACATGGACGTATTGCACCCGAAAAATATTATACGCATTAGTTTTGAAGATTATACCTTTTTTATGGACACTAATATCGAGAAAGGCAGGCGATACAACTATCTGGTTACCGCACTGGACAGACTTAAGAATGAAAGTGAAGCTAGTGGTCCGGTAGGGGTACAGGCAAAATAACAAAAAAGGCCTCTGCTTTAGCAGAGGCCTTTTTTGTTGAACCGGAATCTCCGGTCCTTTTATCTTAAAACTTCCAGCGGA
>JAAAFW010000011.1 GCA_019352875.1 Pedobacter cryoconitis
GCTCAGCTGGCTAGAGCGCCTGCCTTGCACGCAGGAGGTCAACGGTTCGACTCCGTTATTCTCCACCATCACCCGGACTTCAAATAAAAGGTCTGATAAAATAGGAGACATTTAAAAGTGTTTCCGGGGATAGAAAAGTTCTTTGACATATTGGAAGAAGTTAAAAAAGAAGAGCAAACAACAATAGAGACGTTGTTAGCACTTATCCACCACTTGTATTTATACGAATGGAGGAAGAAAGATTAACAACCATCAAAAAAAGCATTTCCATAGGCGCAAAAGGCTATGGAGAGAAGAAAGTAAGAAAGAGCACACAG
>JAAAFW010000001.1 GCA_019352875.1 Pedobacter cryoconitis
TGAATATAAGCTTTAACAGAAGTAAGCGGGGTTTTTAATTCATGACTGGCCAGTGCGATAAAATCATTTTTCTGCAGTTGTTCAATTTTACGTTCGGTGATATCAATGCAGGTACCAAGCATGCGTACGGGTTTATCATTCTCATCCAATAATAAACGGCCGTTAGTGTTAACCCAGTGTTCTGTCTGATCTTCCCAGCAGATTCTTACTTCAGCATGGAAAATTCCCGAAATTAATGCATGATCACGAGCTTCTTTTAATGTGTTCTGGTCTTCCGGATGAATCATGGCCGCAAGTTCCGGCAGGCTGATTATAGCATTGCGTGGAAATCCGCAGATCTCCATCAGTGTCGGAGTATAAATAATAGCTTTGGTGACAAGATCGATATCCCAGCTGCCAATACCGGTCGCCTCGGTTGCGAGACGCAGCCTTTCTTCCGTGTTCAGAATATCTGAGGTTCTGGTTTGTGAGATCGTATTTTGATCACCTTGAAGTTTTTTTAAAGCAACCACTTTGTCAGTAGTCTCAAAACAAGTAACAAGAACGCCCCGCTGATTTCCCTGTAGATCGGTTAGCACAGAAGAATTAAAAGTCCAGAAGGCATCCTCAAGCTGGTTATTCCGGTATAAGGGCAAAGGATGATCTTGAATATTTGCAGCTGCAATGCCAGTTTGTGCATCTGGTAAAAGAAGTTGAGAAGATGGCCAGGTGGCGAGCCAGAAGCAATCTGCACACTGACCAATAGCAACAGGATGGTTGCCGGCAAAACCAAGGCTTGGCCTGAAGGCCTCATTATAAAAGATATAACGTTCCGGGCCCCATAATAAAAGGGTTGGGAGCGAACTGTTTAATAACAGGCTGATTGTTGTTGTCAGACTTTCCGGCCACTTATTGAAACGGCCGAGCGGATGTTTACTCCAGTCATTCGTTCGGACATAACTGCCGCATTCTGTCTCCTGCGTATAATTCATCCTTTCTTTCGACACGTAATTTTTTTCTTCCATTTCACAGTATTGAATTACAGCTGTTTTGCCTAAAATTTACCAATAATATAAGCCTGTTGTTTACAGATATATGGTTTAACCCAGAACACCTTGAAATAGTTTGGGAAGAGTGAGAATTACCTGATTTTTTTATTCATGCTGTCATCTGTATAATTTTTAAGTCTGCATTAAGCCGGAATATACTTCCTATCTTTCAACTGATTAATCATCTTGAAACCTCCATGAAATTACGCTTTCCGTTAGCTCTATCCGCACTTATCTGTGCATGCTCCTTAATATCCAGCGCACAAAACGTAACCGAAATCACCAGATTTACCAGAGCCGACACGTTGCGGGGAACATTAACACATTTGCGCAGTTGTTACGACGTGAAATTCTATCACCTTGATGTGAAGTTCAATATAGCAGATCGCTTTATCAACGGGAGTAACCGTTTTAAGTTTGCTGCAGTATCGGATTTCAACCGTTTACAGTTTGATCTTTTTGAGAATTTAGCTGTCGATAGTATTATTTACAGATCAGGCCAACTTTCTTTTACCAGGGAAGCCAACGCTGTATTTGTGTCATTCCCGAAAAATATTAAAAAGGGCAGCAATGACGAATTCACGGTTTTTTACTCCGGACATCCGACTGTAACTAAACGCGCGCCACGTGATGGCGGGGTGGTTTTCTCTACCGATGCTGCGGGGAAACCATTTGTGGCGACGGCATGTGAGGGTACTGGCGCAAGTATCTGGTGGCCAAATAAAGATCACTTATCCGATGAGGTAGATAGTATGCTGATTAGTATCAGTGTTCCGACCGGGCTAAAAAATGTTTCTAACGGCCGGCTCCAGCAAATAACAGACTTGAAGAATGGATATACACGGTTTGACTGGTTGGTAGCCAATCCAATTAATAATTATAATGTGGCTGCCAATATTGGAGATTACACACATTTTAGTGATACGTATAAAGGCGAAAGTGGCCTTTTAAGTCTGGATTATTGGGTGCTCCCTGAAAATAAAGACCAGGCTGTTCCTCAGTTCAAAAAAAGTGTTCCACAGATGCTGGCGGCTTTTGAATATTGGTTTGGCCCATATCCTTTCTACAACGATGGTTATAAACTGATCGATGCACCGTACCCGGCCATGGAACATCAGGGCGCTATCGGTTACGGTGGTTTCCTAAAGGGATTCCCGCCAAATGAGATGAAAGCTGTCGGTGGAAAAGAAGTCTGGGATTTTATAATTGTGCATGAGAGTGCGCATGAGTGGTTTGGTAACAACATAACGGCTCAGGATCTTGCCGATCTCTGGATCCATGAATCTTTCGGGACCTATGCAGAATCTTTATTTATCGAATATCTGTATGGTAAGCAGGCAGGGCAGGATTATGTCGCACAGAACAGAGCGCATATAAAAAATGAGTCTGCTATTGTAGCTCCATATCATATGAACAAAATGGGGTCGGGGGAAATGTATGGAAAGGGATCTGTACTGTTAAATATGGTGAGAACAATTATCAATGATGATGTGAGATGGCGCAAGATCTTACGCGGACTAAATACGCAATTCCGACACCAGACGGTAACCTATGCTGATATTGTAAATTATATTTCTTCACAGTCCGGCAAAAAGCTGAATACAATCTTTGATCAGTATCTGCTCTTTAAAGATATCCCGAAACTGGAACTTTTTACCGTCAACGGTGAGCTGAACTGCCGTTGGCTGGCTGATGTGAAAGATTTCAACATGCCGGCACGCGTAAAAGTCAAGGATGCGGAATATCAATGGATTTATCCTTCTTCAAAATTCAAACCGCTGGGTATCTCAGGCGCCACAAAAGATAATGTAGAAATTGATACTGCTAATTTCTTTGTTAACGTCGAGGTCAGATAGCCGTGTCGCTGATTACAGTTTGAAAATCAGCTTCAAACTGCTCGCTCTGACCATTCTTTATATAAAGAATTGCGACTTCTAAAATCATTTGGTGTGTATTGGTTAAGAAAGCAAGATAAGGGAAATGGTGTTTACAGGTGATTATAAACTTATTTTTCTTCAGTAATTATTCCTAGTTTTCAGCCATGAACGCTACTCAGCAATATAATTGGAGAATTGTATTTATCTATTTTTTACTCGCAACGGGAATCTCTCTGATATTCAGGGTTTATGAGCCGCTTTGGCTAAATTTCACAAAGCTGCCTTATGGTTTTGGTCTCAGCTTAATTGTCGGTTTCGGACCTATGCTTGCTGCCATAGTCACCTGCAGGGTCTTCGAAAAAGAGGTAGAAACACCGAAAATGCCGCTATTTGGCAGCTCTGTCTGGAGAAGTATTGCTTTTGCGCTGGCTCCAATACTTGTCTTTGTATGGTTTGGTATTAAGAATCCTGATGGGGAGGATATTCATCTTTTTGGGTTGAAGACAGGCTTGCTCTGGTTTATTTATATTTATGGGGAGGAATATGGCTGGCGTGGTTTTCTGCAGCAACTCGTGGGCGGTAATAATCTAATCATATCATTAATTATTGGTATAACGTGGTATCTGTGGCATCTGTCATTTATATTCGAACAGTATGATTTAATGAAAGAGCTTGTCTTTCTTCTAGTCCTGACAGTAGGTAGTTATATAGCACTGCTAGTCACCAAAAGGACAAATAGCTTGTTAACAGCTATCGGATTACATTTTTCATTCAGCGTCATGACCAATATTCCTTTTACAGCTAATTATAAATATGGCGTGCTTGTGATGGTTGTTTTCTGGGCCGGCCTTTTAATCAGCTGGAAAGGAAAATCAGCAGATAAGTTAATTACTCAGTGATATGATCAAATCAATTGAAAATTCTGAACACTATAAATGGGGTGAAAATTGCGATGGCTGGCACCTGTTAAAAACAGATAGCTTAAGTGTTATTCAGGAGAAGATGCCTCCTGGTACTGCAGAGCGGATTCATTTTCATACACAAGCCCAGCAATTATTTTTTATTTTATCGGGAACTGCAATCTTCAAAATGGGTGATGAACTGCTCACCGTAAATTCCGGAGAAAGCATGCACATTCCAAAAGGAACAATCCATTCCATTGCTAATCATGGGGTTAATGAATTGGAGTTCCTGGTTATTTCTGAGCCGAAATCCCATGGAGACAGAACGGATTTGTAATACGCTTAGAAGGATCGTCAGGTCTGCTAATATTTATTTGCATTCCTCAAACTAATTGCTATTTTTGCCATCCATAAGCCACGAGGGGGATTAGCTCAGCTGGCTAGAGCGCTTGCCTGGCAGGCAAGAGGTCAGCGGTTCGACTCCGCTATTCTCCACTACATTGAAAAAGGTCTTTAATTAATTTTAAAGGCCTTTTTTTTATACATATGTGCCTTTTATTTAAAATGGTAATATTAAAACATCTTATACATTTTCAAGATATACACACCTTTATATGATATCATAACTAAAAAAGTGCTACAATTGTGATATTCATATTTGTACAATGGCTACTGTAAAATTCAAAGCACATAAACATCATAAAAAAGCAGACGGTACGATCAACATCAAGCTGGTTGTATATCATAAAGGTGAGAGGTCCTACCCTGACACCGACCATTATGTTGTGGAAAAGCAGCTAACGAAGAAATATGAGGTGAAGGATCCTGATTTAAATGCAATCCTAACGTCTGAACTCGGTGAATATAGAATGGAGATTAGTAAACTGGGGCGTAATAAATTAAATTTACTTTCTGCTGCTGAACTTGGCGAATTATTACTGCCTGATATAAGTTCCGATAGTGATAAAATTGACTTTATATCTTTTGGAAAGGCCTTGGTTTCTGACCTTAAGGAGCAAAAGCGATTTTCTTATGCCGGAACGCTTCAGGCTGTAATTAATAACCTTCTGGACTTTAAAAAAACAGATGTAATATTTACGCAGAACATTACATCTGAGCTGTTAATGCAATTTGAAGATTATTTAAGAAAACCTCATATTCAAACTAGATTGAACCAATTCAAGGCACCTGTTGATGTTCGGCAGCCAGCTATGGGGGATGCTGGTATTTTTGCGACTATGAAGAATTTTAGAATCCTATATAAAGCAGCAATGTCAAAATACAATAATCTGGAAACAGGAGAACTTAACATTAAAAATTATCCGTTTGCAAATTACAAACTCATTGAGCCTCCCGAACCTGTGAAAAGAGCTTTAGAGATATCTTATGTAAAGGAAATTATTAATTGTAAGGGCTTTAAAAAAGGTGGCCGGGGAGAAATGGCGCACGCAGTATTCTTAATTAGTCTTTATTTGTGCGGAATGAATGCGATAGATATTTATAATTTAAATGAAATAAAAGACGGTAGAGTTTCTTACAACAGGAGTAAGACTAAAGATAAAAGATCAGACAAAGCGTACATAAGTATCAAGATAATACCAGAGGTCAGTTATTTGCTTGACCAATGGCTAGGAAAGCTCTCTAAAAGATATTCGACACCGGAAATATTTAGAAAAGCCGTAGCGGAAGGATTGAAGCAAGTGGCCTTAAAAATACAAGCTGATAAAAATGAAAACTTAGTCATAATGGGAATGTCTCCAGACGCGAAACTGATATTATTTGATTTTTATAGTGCCAGGCACACTGTAGGTAATGAGGCATACAATACATTAGGATTTACTGAGGCCGAAGTAGGAGAAGTCCTTAATCATACCAAGCCCACCATCACCGCATCATATATTAAGAAAATGTGGGTATTAGTAGATAAAGTACAGGAATCATTTGTGGGTCTGCTAAAGTAAGTTGCCCTTGATTAATTATTGATCTTGTTGCTTCAGAAACTGCTCAATTCTTTTAATGAAGTGCGTACTGTTGGCTGACATGATGGCGATTTCCTTCTTCATTTCAATTATTTCACTCTGCAACTCTAGAACCTTACTTCTCAGGTCATTGATTGTCTTGCCGAGTGGGGTTTCCTTTTGAGGACCTTCAATTCGATCAGTACCCTGTCCTGTAGTCAGCCAATTCATATTGAGCTTATATTTTGAAACCATCACTTTGGTAGCTTTGGCGCCGATACCACGTTTCCCTGATTCGATGAAAGATATGGACGGCTGAGTGATACCCAATATTTCTGATGCTACATACATATTCTCATCGACATACTTCTTGCGAAACAAGCTGTATCTGGCCGCCATACCCAGGTCGTATCTCGTTTGGTCTTTTATTTCTTTTTGTGTGTTCATTGTTATTAATTGTATTAGGTAAGTTGTACTTTTTATCTACGGGTGTTTTATTAATTACTATTGTATTCAATCTTTGAAACAATGGACAATCCGTTTCCTAAACCTTCCGGCCCGCCACTGGTATCTATCGAGAAATATGTTCGATACATCTATCACGAAATCTGGCATAAAAGAACTCACGTCGGGCGAACAGAAGAGGCAATTGTCTCTCTGAAAAAACTCCTGCTTATCGGAATTATTATTTTATCATTGATATCACTGCTGCAATTGCTGCTACTGCTGCTATTGCTAATGAAATCTTAGAAATCCTAATGGCTTCTTTGGATGTTCTGGTGCTAGTTTCCAAACTTCTCCTCTGAAGTTCTTTATCTTCTTCATCAATTCTTTTTTGCCTATCCATCTCTTTAAAACCACCCTCACTTATAAACTTCATTCCTGTATTGGTTAAAGCAATCACATATATTGATCCGGTTGCTGTGTAGGTCAATTCTAAGTATCCACATGATTTTAAATATTGTAGATCTACTGCGAGATATTCACCTGGATCCGAGATTGCTCCATCCTTTGGAAGTTCCCGAAGGATCGTATCGTATAAATCGTGACTTTGATTACTCATATATGTGGGGTTTAAGAGATTTATACTAAATTGTGATGATATCGATTATTAATTAATCTTTGTTTAGCTGGATTACGCCACCACTCACGTCTGATGTTGGTAAACTCCCTTTTTCCGTAAAAGGAAATTGAAATCTACCTAAAACCTCGTTTCCTAATGAATTCTTAGAATAACAGTCGAGTTTGACTTTGAAAAACGCAAATTCATTTTCTTGTTTTGGGCTAAGGGAATTTAACCTCTTTTCTAATCTTGTTCTCTCTCCAAAATTCAAGAAATATATATTAAAATCTTTCAATACCGACAAGTACTTTAAGGCGTACTCCTTGTTTATTGCGATCAACTTGTTTCTAAACGCAATTTGTCCTTTATCTGTTTCTTTCTCTAAATTAGCTTCTTCTTTTTTGAGGTCGGCAATAACTTCATCGTAGGATTTTTGCCATTCGTCTCTATTTTCTTTCGTCCTATCTTTCTCGGCTATGTTGCATTTTTCGATTTCGGAAGCTATATAGTAGATGCTATCGATAAGTGATTGTTTTGTACTGACGCTGTCAGTGGTTATCTTTAATAGCCTGTAAGAATAAGGGTCTTTGAAAAATTTCTCGACATAGAAATCTTTAAACCATTTTTCAGCCTTGGTTTTTACAGACATCTCGGGGGAGACAACTGGTTTCTGGGGTACTGTCTTTTTATTTGGACTTTTAATTTGAGCCGATAATGTGACTGAAGTAAGTATCAATAGTATAATAGTAAACATCTGTTTTTTCATTGAGTCGTTAATTTATGTTTGGTTAATTATTAAAAATCATCCTTGGATTTAATTCCACTCGACGATTTGCTCATCGCTGCTTGCAGGCTTGCAGATAATCTATTTATTTCTTCATCCATATGTGGAATTATCACCTTTGCCGCACTATATAATATGCCTTTTTCTTTTGCATAGTATGGCAGGTATTCCATAATAGAGGCTCTTCCGCCAACCGAATGTTTACTTACCGTTTCGACAGTGAATTGCGAAAATTCGTATCGATATCTCCCATCTTTAACAGTGACCGATAATGTATAATTCAAATAGAAGTCTGTGTTAGACATCATAAATCTGTAAACTCCCGATGTCGTTCCCTTACCAATAATCTTACCGGCATTTTTATCGTCTAACTGTAAAACCTCTTTGGCGGAATTATACGTCATCACGTACCATTCTTTAGCTCTATTGTAGAGCTCATCTTTGGATACGCCGTCAACTAATATGACTTTTGAATAGGCAACGTCATTAGTAGATGAATCTATTGGAACTATAACCTTAGTATTTTTTTTCTGAGCGTAAGTATTTAACGTTAGTATAAGCGCAATTGCTATTAAAATTTGTTTTTTCATAGAGAGGTTAGTCTGTTTGTTTATTAAAAGAATTTCTTTATAGCGCCCTTTACACGGAATACATGTGTTATTACTTCTTTTGGTATAGGTTGTGTCGCATAATCGCCACCTTTATTATAAGGAATTAGGGTGTAATGATCATTATCTTCGCCTTTCCCTATCATCTTAATGGTTCGAAAGCCATTATCAGTTATTATTGCGTATATCTCGCCTTCTAATAAGAATCTTTTCCAGTCGTGGACTTGTTTCAAAGCAACAATATCCCCATGAGCAATTAAAGGCCCCATGCTTTTACCAGATACGTTCACCCAATAGTCGGCATCGTTAAAAGGTAAGAAGTCGATATAAAAAGATGGGCTAACCTGATTATTATTAAAAACTAAGTCGAAACCTCCTACAAAATCAATGTCAAAATACGGCACACCCTTTTCTTCTTTATTTATAGATGGGTTAATTTTTTCCAATTGACTATTTCCTTTGTCATTGGAATTAGTTCCAATTCTAAAGTATGTGTTTAATTTTTGACTATCTAGCAATTTTGGAGTTCCTTTACCCTTAATCCATTTATACATGCGGTCTGCGGGTATTCCAGTCGCTCTTTCCACTTCTTTTATGTTTGAGTCTCGTAGCAGTAAAACTAACTCTGCAGGTTCTTTTTCCATTTTTTATTAAATAGTTCCAAATAATTTGAAAATAATTCCGATTTAATTTGGAATAATGGAATTAGTTCCGATATTTGTATTGTACAACAGAAACAAAGGTACAATATAAACTTAATCACACATATAGTTAATACCTACTACCATGAACCTACTAATTAATAACTACGGTATTCCAGCACTAAACTTTGAGGTTAATATTCTGACGCCCCGTGAAATTGAAGTTATCAAGAGAGTTTTATTACCAAGCAAGAATATAGCGTACGATTTAAACATCAGTGAGCATACAGTATCCTCTCACTTGACCAACATTAAGAATAAGACTGGGATGCTGGATAAGTATCACATGGCTTACTTCCTGGGCACAAGAAAAGAACTAATCAACTAATCATATGAAACTAGAATTAGCAACACCACAAAAGGGTACTTCTTGGCCCAGTCTGATTTCAGACATTGAGTTGGTAGGGGAGCAGCACGGTAAGGCATTCCCATTGGATAAAGAAACATCCATCCGGCCAGCAATCAGTACCCACGTCAAAAAGGATTATCCGAACCGTGTTTATAAGGCCAATAAAAAAGTGAAGGATGGCATACGTGTCATCTGGGTTTGGAGGAAAGTATAATGAAAAACAAGCCTGTATCACTGCCCAAAAAGATCAAGTCGATGAAGCCTAATAATATGATAGGTATACCGGCTGATAAAATTCAGGAAGCATTGCCAATCCTGAATAAGCTTAGTTTCCCAATAAGCCGGGAGTATCAAAATGGTTCATTAATCATTACAAGAACAGCATAATGGAAAAGTTATCATACGTAGACCAAGCGGTTAACTCCGATACATTTCAATTCATTACGATATTAAGTAGAGTAATCGATGTTAGAGAATCCGATTTATTGGATTTCATTGAGGGAAACAGCCTAAATGTTTCAACCGGCGGTACAGGTTTAACCTCTGATCCTTGCGGTACTGAATACGAGCTGATAACTGAATCTTCGGTCTACCTGGATAACAATTTCGATGATGTCACTAATGACTATTTCAACTCAATACTAATTATTAAACTCTTAAATCACGTACCATAATGAATATCTCAATGTCAACCACAGATCTACGCGCCCTACTCATTGAGGCGGGCGAGGTCAGTAGCAGCAAAATACTTTGCAAGATCGGTCTTATAAAGCCTTTTCTTAATAAATCGGAGGCCTACAAGCAATATGGAAGATCAGATATTGATAGGTGGATAAAAGAAAGGTTGCTTAACCCTGTAAGGGATGGATCAGGCAAGGTGAAATGGAGATTCGATCGAGCAGAGCTCGATGCCGTTTCAAAAGCGTCCAATAGACACACATTTCTTAATACCGAAGAAAGAAAATCCAAGTAATATGAAATCACTCGAAAAAGAGCTGCTGGAAATTGAGAATTTCTATAAGCACTGCACGCCAATAGAAGCGGTTGCCTTCTTTAAAGCCCAAACTTCCAGAGCATACGGAGAGATTACTAAAATATTAGGTGATATCCAGGTAACTATCAAACAGGTCAAAACCGGACTTGAAGTAGCACTGAAACGTGATAAAACCAGATCATGCTTAGCCCCGATGGGGTGCAGGACAGTGACACCGGCTAGGCCTTACGATATGGATGCAGGCAAATGGATGGATTACATCAGAAGTGAGCGCAGGTATATGGATAGTATGCTAAGGATACAGGAGGAGATCGCAATGGAGGAACTACTGATACAGGCACAAAAAATATTAATCAATAAATAAAGGAATCATGGAGAATAAATTAGCATTACAATCACTGCCACTAAATGAAGTCATGACGATGGCAGAAACATTCGCGAAAAGTGGCATGTTCGCTGATGCCAAAGAGCAAGCTCAGGCATTTGTTAAAATAGTTGCAGGCCAAGAAATCGGTATTCCTCCGTTTGCAGCAATCAGCGGTATCCATATTGTTAAAGGCAAACCTACAATCGGGGCGGGACTAATCGCGTCTTGTATCAAGGGATCTGGTAAGTATGATTACAAAGTGAGACAGCTGGATGATAAAGCTTGCTCCATTGACTTCCTGCAGGGCAAAGAGAATATTGGCAACAGCACCTTCACTATTGATGATGCCAAAAAAGCCGGCACACAGAACATAGATAAGTTTCCACGCAATATGTTATTTGCTAGGGCAATATCAAACGGTGTGAAATGGTTTTGTCCAGATGTATTCTCGGGTCCAGTATACACTCCGGAAGAAATGCAATTTACTGAGGACATTCCGCATGAAGTTGTTCCCAATGTTGAATCAATAGCGTCCAATGTAACGGATATCCCTGATGCGACTATTGTAGATGAATCTACCGGCGAAATCACTACGCCGACGACACCAGCATCGACACAGGTAACCGCTAAACCTGTATTAACGGAAGCTAATAAAGATGCTTGGGATAAGGTTGTAATTGCACTTTCAGGCGGCAAAACCATGGCCGATATCAGAACTAAATGGGCTGTATCAAAAGGTAATGAAACTAAATTATTGGCCCAGTCTAAAAAACAAGCAGCATAATGGAAAACAAACTGTTAACCCTGAAACCAGAAGATTTCGAGGTAATGTACGCAGCTACATTTACTAAGAAAGACGCTGAACATGTAGGCAATGAGCTAGCTCACGATGTATTTGAAAAAGGAGAGGTTGATCCTTTACATGTGCTATCCAATTTAGCCAGACTAAAATGCGTAATTGATAGCGCTGACAAAACATTCAGATCCCGTTTAGTATTAAATGTTGCTGATAGCTGGAATGGCGTTTCTTTCACTCCTAAAAACGGATCAGAAAAGCTACAATTTAGTGAAGATCATGTCGTAGCAGACTTGGAGGCTAAACTGAAAGAAAGGAAAGACCTGGTTAAACTGGCGACTAAATCGAAGGATGTAATATTCGATAGTGATGGTAACGAAGTGACTAAAGTATCAAGTGTTTTCGATAAGTATTCAATCACAATCAGCTTCTAAAAATGCCAAAACCAGATCTATCTAAGTTGCCACGGCATATTAGATATGTCAGCAAGAAATGGTACTACAACAGCAAGACTGGGTGCTATATCCCGGCTCACAAAATCACAGAATATCTCCCTAAAGAATTACGGCCGGCTCAGGATGTAATCAGCAAAAGATGGGACCTCAATTATTAATCATTTAAACAATATACAATGGAACTGAAAGGCAAAGTGCATGAAGTCGGAGAACTTCAACAGGTTAGCGAGACCTTTAAAAAGCGCGACCTCATCATTGAGTATGCTGAGAACCCAACTTACCCGGAATACATCAAATTTGAAACCATCCAAGACAAGACAGCACTGCTGGATACCGTCAAGGTTGGTGATGAAGTAGAAGTATCATTTAATTTACGGGGCAGGCCCTGGACAGATAAAGCAGGTAAAACGTCCTATTTCAACAGCCTTGTTGTGTGGAGACTCAATACACTGGTGAAAGGATCTGGAGCTGTAGCACCACAATACACACCGCCTGCAGATCTAGACAATTCACCTGGTCAAGGGGACGATTTGCCTTTTTAAGTGTCAAATCCAATAACAAAAGTCATTTAATGTATCAATTAAAATAATGGAAAATGCAAACATTACAAATCAGCAAGGCTAATGCCTTATTAGCATTTGAAGGTGCTACAAGTAAACAAAAAACATTGCTTTCCAACTTGTTCGGAAAGTCAGTATTCCAGAAATCGGCAATTGAACGCATCAGGTCGTACGAAGATGCCTGCTCTGATCTCGGTATGGAGCCGTTGAGTGCTTCAGACTTCATGTTCCTACCAGAGAGGGACAGAAAACATGCATTCGCTTCTCATAAGTTGACAATAATTATCCAGGCTTTAAATGAGGGATGGGTACCTAACTGGTCCAATAGCAATGAGTATAAATATTACGGATACTTCAGATACTCTGGTTCGGGTTCTGGGTTTTCGTACGGCGTCTGCATCTGCGGTCGCGCTATCTCGGGTGTCGGGTCCCGCCTTGTATTCAAATCGAGAGAATTAGCTGAATACGCTGGAAAGCAGTTTATCTCCATCTACAACGATTATTTAACCCTTTAATAGCTACACATGGAAACTTTAGATGTAAACAAAGAAAATGCAGTTAAGGCTTACGCCGAAGCTGATCCGAAAACAAAGTCTTTACTAGCCAATCTATTTGGGAAAAAGACATTCATATCCGATACCCGTGAACTAATCAAAACGTTTGAGGATGCCTGTGAATTTGAGGGTATAGATCCGGATCAGTTCGCCTCAGATAACGAGGACTTAAGCCCAGATGAATATGCTTACAAACAGTTGAAAATCATTGTAAAGGCATTAAATGGGGGTGAAGTACAGGATTACAAGGATGCCTCTGTCTGGAAATACTACCCATACTTTAATTCTACTGGTTCGGGTTCTGGGTTTTCGTGCAGCGACTCCTACTACGATTACGGTTACTCGTTTGTCGGGTCCCGCCTCCTTTTTAAAACCAGCGACCTGGCTGTATATGCAGGAAAAAAATTCACTTCAATTTATAACCAATACCTAAACGGATAAGCCATGAACTTAGAAACTATCAAAACCTACGAAGATATCTGCAAACTGGATGGAGTAGACCCAATCGCATCATTACCATATCAAAATCCCGTCAACAGCGAAGAAGCGGCAGTGAACAACTTTTCAAAAGTAATCCGGATCAACCGTATCCTAAATGATGGATGGAAGCCGGATTGGTCAAATTGGGACGAGTACAAATATTACCCATGGTTTGAAATGGACTCGGATGAAACTGGTTCGGGTTCTGGGTTTTCGTACCTCGGCTACGACTGCGCTCTCGATCACTCGACTGTCGGGTCCCGCCTGGTTTACAAGACCCGTGAGTTAGCAAAGTTTGCCGGTACCGTATTCCTGGAGGAATATAAAGGATACATGGTAATCCAGAAATAGAACTAGAGGTTGTGTGCTGCGACTGGTTCAGGTTCTAGGTTTTCGTACAACGACTACAACTACGATAACGATAACTCGAATGTCAGGTCCCACATTGCTAAAAAGAAATTAACCAGCACAGACCCTGCCTCTTGGCAAAAAATAACAGAATACTTCAAAGGCGTTGGTAACGAAAGTGAACACGACTTACAAAGCAAAGGCGCATGAAACGAATAGGCAATTTATACGAACAGGTAATAAGCATTGATAACCTTCTGATGGCAGATCAGACTGCACGCAGGGGTAAATCAAAGCAGCACGGGATAATCAATTTTGACAAAAACTATGATCAGAATATTGCTGATATATACCGGGAGCTGGCAACCAATACCTATAAAACTTCGAAGTACACCACAAGAACTATTTACGAGACGAAAGAGAGGATAATTTCTATCCTTCCTTACCGTGATCGGGTGGTGCAGCATGCAATAATGAATATCATGGAACCAATATTCGTATCGACGTTCACAGCAGATACTTACAGCTGCATCAAAGGTAAGGGTATACATGCAGCCAGCCGAGCATTAAAGAGTGCTTTGAAGGAGGAGGAATATACCAGGTATTGTCTAAAGCTGGATATCAGAAAGTTTTATCCATCAGTGGATAATTTGATACTAAAATCACTACTCCGGAAGAAAATTAAAGATCAGGAACTGCTGAAGTTACTCGACGGAATTATTGACAGCGCACCAGGTTTGCCGATAGGAAATTACTTAAGCCAGTACTTCGCCAATTTTTACCTGACCTATTTCGATCACTGGATTAAAGAGCAGAAAGAAGTGAAACATTATTTCCGGTACGCTGATGACATTATAATCCTTGCGCCTAACAAAGAATACCTACACCGCGTACTGGCCGGGATAAGCAAGTACATGAGTCAGCGATTAAACCTGCAGGTGAAAAGCAATTATCAAATCTTTCCAGTTGCTGCCAGGGGAATAGATTTCGTTGGATATGTCCACTACCATACTCATGTGCTCATGAGAAAATCAATTAAGAAAAGCTTTGCCCGTAAAGTATCAAAGGGGATAAATAAACTCTCTCTGGCTTCTTATCTGGGCTGGGCGAAACATTGTAATAGCCGACACCTACTTAAAAAACTGAGACCAAATGAATCTAAACCAAATAGAGACAAACGAACGGGTAATAAAGTCATTCAGTGACTTCAATATAGAATTAACGAGAACCGCACTTACCGGTGACAAGATTGAAATGTCGGAACTATTGAATAGGGAAATTATCATCACAGCATTCAGTATCGACGATTCGAAGTTCCCTGAAAAAGGTAATGGTTTGCGACTCACATTACAATTTAAAATTGATGATAGGGAGAAAGTAGTATTTACCGGATCAACACAGCTGCAGGATTTAATCAAGAAAGTAGCCCCGGAGAACTTCCCATTCTCAACGGTAATCATCAAGCAAAATAAAGGGTACAAGTTTACCTAAAAAGTCCATTTTTTAACCAAGCCGGCGGTGTAAAGTCAAGTTCTCCCGCCGGTTTAAACAGAACTTAAATGATAACCGTAAACAGTTTATCCGGAGGCAAGACAAGTTCTTATATCGCGGTTCATTATCCTGCGGATCACGATGTGTTTTCGGTGGTATGCCTAGATGATGCTAACTGCACCCCGAAAGATCCAGCGGTTTTAAAATATGCTCAGGAAAAGCTATCAAAGTTTAATCGTGAATTCGGAGAGTTCATAGCTACAGCCGAAGATGACAAGACTTTATTAGCAATGATGCATTTAGAGCAGTATATCGGTAGAGAGATTACATGGGTAAGGGGTATGTCATTCGATAATCTCCTGCGAACTAAAACAATGTTTGGGGGTGGTGAAATGGGGCCCGGTAGGTTACCATCTTGGGCGAGACGTTATTGTACAAGTGTCATGAAGCTGCAAGCAATATTCGAATGGTGGTTTAACAACGTTTATGAAAAGGTTGATATGAGACTAGGTTTCAGATTCGATGAATTCAAGCGGATGGAGAAGTTTTTCAACAATGGAACTCCGGGAATTTTCAAGATGCCTACCAGCTGCTCCACTCAAGGAAAACGACTACAGAAAAAAGAAGATTTCCTGTGGCGGTATTGTTCATTTCCTCTCATACAAACTGGTGTAGATAAGTCTACTGTAAATCAATATTGGAAAGATAACGGACTTATTCCGGCCACGCTTTTTAGTACTGAAGTAAAGATGGAGTTTCCAGTTATCTCTAATTGTGTAGGATGTTTTCATAAAAAAACTGAGACGCTGGCGATCATGTGGGAGATGCATCCCGAAAAAATGCAATGGTTTGCAGATCAAGAGCTCATAGGTAAAGGCACTTGGTTAGATAATAACCAAACCTATCAGTCAATTGGAAATAATCGATTTGAAGTAGCTAAAGAGGTGATGTATGAGTTCTTTACGCTGGGAGAAACTTGTGACAGTGGGGGCTGTACAGATTAACTAAAGCAATTCAGGAATATGAAACTACCACCAGGAGAGGCTGAACGTCGGAAGAAGCTCCGCAATGATGCCAGTTCTGAGCGCAGAAGGCAAACCAAAGCAGCATATAAAGCAATTCACGGTTGCAATCCTCCAACACCAGAAAGACGAAAGGAGCAGATGAAGCAGTATGCTCGACGTAAAAGGGAGAAAGAAAAGGCAATGCGGCCACCGAAGAAACCAAAGCCGGTGAAGCCACTAAGGGCACCAAAGCCGCCAAAACCAACTAAAATGGTTAAACCAGTAAAACCCAAAATCATGCCAGCAGCAAGAAAGCCAAAAACACAAGCACGCGTATTTAAAACCAGAGATACTACACAAGGTAAAGTGAAGGTCCGCATTGATCACCGCACAGAAGTGTACATCACTCCAGGTCAGGATATCGACCAGGTGAAGGCCCGTTATTTAAACCGCAGGTTATGACAATCATCGATAAATACATATCAGACAATTACCAGGTCAAGCCAGCAGCCGTAATGTCGAATGAACTTGGATTAAATTACAAGTATGTTCAAGCAAGGATAACACGGATTAGAAAAGCCAAATTATCGGGTGCAAATCAGAAAATGAAAAGGAGTGAAGAGGTGAGAGCATTGAATCTGCTAATCAGCACGCGCGTCTCAGGCTGGGCCGTAGAAATCGCAAAGGAAAGAATACGGAAACTGGAACAATTTGGTGATGAATTGTGAAAATAAAATAACAAAAGTTATTTTGCGTATCAATATAATGTATATTTGTAATACGGCAATTGCGATCGCCAAAGACATTCAGTATCCATCCCCTATAAGCTGACAATAGCCGTTCTGGCTTTTGATAAGATCGCAAACCTTTAACGGGCTTATAGGGGATAGGTACAATTAATAAACTTAAAATTATGGATTTACAGACAGTAAAAACTCTAACTGATGAAATTCAGAAGTGTCTTTCGTTGAAGGTTGACCGAACCAATGGTGATGAAGTCAGCGGAATTTTGCATGAGTTTATTTTAATTCAGGATACGTGCAGCCAGGCATTGGCATTGTCTACCATGGTTTATACCAATAAGATCAGTGAGCTTTACGAAAGCCCTGCATTTGCCGGTATGTCTGCCACTGATAAGAAGATGGTGATAAATGGTCGGGCCTCAAAGGAGGTGTATTACCTGACTTTGGCAGAACGTTTAAGCAGATCAATATCTCACGGTATTGATGGCTACAGAAGCATTCTAAGCGACCTAAAATCACAACGTACCAATTACTCTGGAATGTGATGGGAAGGAAGTGTGATCAATGTGGGGGAGATTATTTTGCAAAAGGGAAATGCAAGGTCCATTACCGCATGCCTTCGCAATTAAATCCGAAACCAACTACTAAGCAAACTAATGTTATCGCTAAATTTTCGGATAAGCGCAAAAAGATCAATGCAGCCTACAACGTTTTGAGAGATCAATATATGAAAGCTCACCCAGTTTGCGAAGCAAGGCTGCCAGGATGCACCTATAACTCAACGGAGTGCCACCATAGCAGGGGAAGGGGAGAGTTCATGTTAGATCAGACTACGTATAAGGCCCTCTGCGAACACTGTCATCGCTACGTGGAGTTACATCCAATTGAAGCAAAGAAACTAGGGTTATCAGCAAGCAGATTAAGCGCATGAGTGTAGTCACAAGATACCAGATAGAACGGGAGAAGTATTTCAACTCCATTGGAGAGTATTTCTGCCAGAATGAAAAGAAGTGCGCAGCTCAGTGCGATGCCTGCAATAAATATTTTGAGAATAAACTGATTAAGGAACAAGAAAAGGAGAAAAAGTAATGGAAGGAAAACAGTTAAAAAGCCTCATTAATGATAGGGGTATGAAGAAAAAGTTTGTAGCCAGCAAACTAAGGGTGTCTAATGCTTTAATAACACAATGGCTTAACGGCACACGTCCAATAGCACAAAGACATTTACCAGGATTGAATAAAATATTCTTTTTGAATTAACTATATAATAAAATATAGCATGACAGAGCCTAACGAAGTTGAAATGTGGATTGACCCAGAGGGATATAAGGTATGCGAAATGTGCGAGGAACAGACTCCAGTTAGTCAGATAAAGGCGAATGCTATCGGTTTAATATGCTATGTATGCTTGAGTCAAAATCAGCATTTAGCTGGTGAATACTATTAATAAATAATTTATGAACGGATATGAACTATCGAGAATTTGGTTCAACTGGTGCTTTGAAAACCCCGATTTAATCAACACTAATCACACTGCACTATACTTCTTTTGTATAGAGCATTGTAATCGTTTGGGGTGGAAACAAAAGTTTGGACTGCCCACCACCATGGCGAAGGAAGCTTTGGGTATTAGGTCGTATAATACATACAAAAAAACATTGGATGACCTGGTGAAATTTGGTTTCATTGATTTGATAGAAATATCCAAAAATCAGTACTCATCCAATATAATTGCCCTATCAAAATTTGATAAAGCACTTGACGAAGCACTTGATAAAGCAATAGGAAAGCACACGATAAAGCAAAGTGAAAGCATTGGTGAAAGCAACAGTAGTATAGATAAACTAAAGAACATAAGAACTAAAGAACTAAAGAACGATGATGATGTAAAAGCAAAAAGTTCTCTACCATCATCAACACTTTTTTCAATTCAATCCATAAATACCGAATTTTTAGATCAGGATGCCTTCTTGCTAATGGCAACAAGAAAGACTGGTCATAAGGTTGATCAGATAAAAGAATTTTTCAAATTATTCCTAATTGATCAAAAAGGTGTAAACAAAATAGCGTGGCAGAGTGAGGCAGATATGAGAACTCATTTTGTCAATTGGATAAATAAACAACCTAAACAATCCGTTAAGCCGCAAATAAAAGAATCAACTCTTGCCCGTCAAAAAAGAGAAGCAGAAGAACAATTAAAAAAACAAATTCATGGACAGAAATAATACCAAAAACGGAAGAATACCACCACAAGCAATTGATCTTGAAGAAATTGTACTTGGTGCGATTCTTTTAGAGAAAAATGCAATGTTGGATATTGCTGATTTCCTAAGGCCGGATGCTTTTTACGTTGATGCCAACAAGAAAGTTTATGCAGCTATTCAACACCTGAGTATACAAAACGCTCCAATAGATATGATGACTGTTTGCGAAAGATTGCTTAAGACTGGGGAATTAGATTCCGTAGGTGGTAGGTTCTATGTAGCAAATCTGACGAATAAGGTTTCTTCATCTGCGAATATAGAAACTCATGCAAGAATTATCCAGGAACGTTATATAAAAAGAGAATTAATCAGGTCATCCGAAAAATTATTGAATGATGCATATAGCAATGAAAATGATGTATTTGATCTGCTATCAACTTCCGAGTTTGAGAAAGATCAACTTTTACAATCGATAACTGTAAAAAAGGAAGTTCAAAACTCGGACTTGTATGTCTCTACGGTTATGACGTTGCAAAATCAGGATGATAATAGCCAGGGTATTACTGGAACTCCATCAGGTTTTACAGTAGTTGATAAAATAACGGGGGGATGGCAGAGATCAGATCTGATTATAATCGCCGCGCGACCCGGTATGGGTAAAACCTCTTTTGCATTGCAAAATGCGATAAATGCTTCTTTCGATTTTAATATTCCAGGGGCTGTTTTTTCGCTTGAAATGTCGATGGAACAATTGATGAAAAAAGAATTAGCCATTGTTTGTGATATAGCATTAGAGAAGTTGAGAAAAGGAACCATGACGTCGGAAGATTGGTCAATGGTTGCAAAAATGGATGAGAAAATATTAAATGCTCCTATTCATTGGGATGATACACCATCAATTAGTTTAATAGAATTATGTGCAAAAGCAAGGCGATTGAAGAAAAAATTTGACATCCAATATATCATAATCGACTACCTGCAGCTCATGGTTAGTAAATCTGGAAAAAATACAAATCGTGAACAGGAGATTGGACAGATTTCTAGAGGGCTTAAGGGATTAGCGAAAGAGCTGGATATACCTGTACTTGCACTATCGCAGTTGAGCAGAGCAGTAGAAACAAGAGCTGGAGTAAACGGCAAACGTCCGTTATTATCTGACCTAAGAGAATCAGGTTCAATTGAACAGGATGCCGATATAGTAATCTTCCTTTATCGTCCTGAATATTACGGAATCACAGAAGATGAGACAGGGATAAGTACTGACGGTATGGCTGAAGTAATACTTGCAAAGCATAGAAATGGTGAAACCGGTGATGTGGCCGTGACCTTTGATAAAAAAACAACTGGTTTCAAGGATATCGTTTATTCGTATTTGGATGCCACTTACATAGAGCCGCCAGATAATGACTCAGCAAGCATAATTAAGCCTAATTTGAATTTCAGTACTTCAACTAGTGATTCACCATTTTAATAATGACAATGAATGAAATTATCAGTAGTAACACAGGGGAGTACCTGTCAATGAGCTTTACTGGCCAGAATGGGAAGTGGGATCTTATATCGAGCGAATGCTCAAATAATGTTGATTTTCCAAAAAAATATTCATCGTGGTTAGATGGAGGAATTGGAAAAACGATAGACACCTTCATCAATCGTAAGTCCGGTAGGTATTTGTCTCTATCCAGGAGCAAGATATATCTCTTTGCAGAGGAAGGTAAAATTAATGCAGCTTAAACAAATAGAAAGACATAATGAAAAGCATGACATCACAAGAGTTCTTAAAATTTGAACTCAAACCACGTAGATCCAAGTTTGGTAATATTAAAATTGAAATCGACGGTATTAAATTCGACTCAAAGAAAGAGGCTAATTACTACAGTAAACTTGTATTGCTACAAAAATCAGGAGAGGTGACAAGCTTTGAGCTTCAGCCTAAATTTGATATGATAGTCAACGGAGTGAAATGCGGCTTCTACAAAGCAGATTTTAGAGTGACATGGAAATCGGGGTCCGTAAAGATTATTGATGTGAAGGGAATGAAGACTCCAGTATACAATCTTAAAAAACGAATTATCGAGGCTATGTATGGGATTAAAATTATTGAGGTTTAGCACGGGAAAACAATTTTTTTATAATTTTAGATAACAAATGTTATTAATTGTATCTTTGTGTTAATCAATCTCCAAAGCATATGAAACCATCTACAACCGCAAAGCTATCTACCATCGCTAAGATGCTGGCTAAGGAGAATCCTGAGGTATTCAGGGCAATGTGTGATAAGAGTGAGCCGATGTTAAAGAATATATCGATCATTCCAAATATTCACTCCAAGATCAAAGAAGAGTTTCCGGAATTGGATCGCACTGATGAGAGTATACTTTTCACAACAACAATTTACCACGCATTTGCACCGGCTATTATGGAGGGTGATGCTTTGGAGAGACTACCTAACGGGGTGCGTCCACAGATGTGCAATGTAATGCAGTGGAAAGATCTGCCAACCTGCAACTACTACGCTAACATCGGGAGGGTCTACTTTAAAGGGAAAACTTTTAAGGAGAAAGTAAACCATATCCTTTCGTTTTTCCAGGGATATTCTGTTAAACCTAACCAAACCTCATTGTTTTAGTTATGGGAGCACCTAAAAAAAATCAGTTTTGGAAGATGAGGTCTACGCATGGTCGTGATCTTCTTTTCGGTTCGCCTACATTGATGTGGGAAGCAGCATGCGATTATTTTGATTGGTGCGTAGCAAACCCTATAATTGATCCAAGATCCTTTGGGGGTAAGCAGAAAATACAGCGCCCTTTCACAATGGAAGGATTGTGTAGATTTTTAAATTGCAATTCAGCTTATTTCAGACAGTTCAAAAAAAGGACTAAAGACAAAGATTTTACTACTATCATTCAAGATATAGAGGAAGCAGTTTTTCAACAGAAATTTGAAAACGCTGCGATCGGTGTTTACAAAGAAAACCTAATATCTCGAGATCTAGGTCTTGCCGATAAACAAGACGTCAAACATGACGGAATTCCTGAAACACCTGCAGCAAAACAAGTGATGATATTTAACGGTAAAAAAGTTGAGTTTTAGTTTTGAAGCTGATGAAGATATCCTGCCAGAGGAAATCACTTTGTTTGAATCATTTCCCAAACAGGATGAATTCATTACGGCAATCCAGAGTGGTGAATTTTCGTTTGTTTTATTTGGCGGTGCAATTAGGGGAGGAAAGACATTTGTTCTTTTGGCAATGTTCTGCCTGCTGTGTAAAGTCTTTCCTGGTAGTCGATGGGCTTTAGTTCGAAAGAACCTACCTACAATCAAAAAGAACCTTTATCCTTCTTGGAATAAGATAAAGCCAGAAACATTTATTGATAAGATGAATAATGAGACTCACACAGTCACATTTAAAAATAAATCGCAAATCATTTTTTTTCCAGAAAACTATGCTCAGGATAAAAATCTAGATAGATGGAAAGGATTGGAGGTAAACGGATTCGGATTTGAAGAAATAAACGAATGCCAACAGGTAAGTTTTTATAAAGCATTTGAAAGAGCCGGATCATACATTGTACCAGGTTTGAACGTTCAACCAAAGCCTATAGTAGTTGCAACGTGCAACCCAACCCAGGGATGGGTTAAAAGTTTAGTGTACACTCCGTGGAAAAATGGAACTCTCAAAAAAACATGGAAGTATATCCAAAGTAGAATACATGATAACCTACCTCTTTTAGCCGCTCAGCCTGATTATCTTCCTTCCCTAAGGGAAAACCTAAATCATTATGAATACGAAGTGTACGTCGAAGGAAACTGGGATGTGCAATTGAAAACCGGTGGTGAGTTCTTGAGAAGATTTGAACTGAGCGAACATGTTATGCCACTGGATTATGATATCAAAAATATGTTTCACATATCTCTTGACAGTAACGTTTATCCGCACATTGCTGTTACTGTGTGGCAGCTTGTAAAAAAAGGTAGCGGTTGGATTATAAGGCAAGTACATGAACTGCCAGCGGCTGATCCAATAAACACAGGAACGAAAGCTGGTAAGAATGTCGGTGAATGGCTAAAATCTGTAGACTACAAGCAGCGGGTTAAAATTTATGGGGATAGATCCACCAAGAACAGGAATAATATAGACGACAACAAAAAATCCTTTTTCCAGCTATTCACTGAAGGTATTTCTAATGAAGGATTTATCATTGAGGATTGCATGCTGAAAGGTGCTCCAGTAGTATCCACAATAGCTGACTTTGTGAACTCTATATTTGCTGGAGAAATACCAGGTCTTAGCATAGAAATAGCGGAGCATTGCCGTGAGTCTATCAACGATTACATCGAAACCAAGACTGATAAGGATGGATCTATGCTGAAAGTAAGGGTGAAGCATCCGACTATAGAGGGGTTGAGTTATGAAAAGAACGGTCACCTTACCGACACCCTGAAGGACTTTATTGTATCGGCTTTCAATAAGGAATACCTGCAGTTTATCAACAAGAAGAAAGCACTGGGCATACGGGCTTTGTCGGGTATATAATGATGAAAAGTGTTAGACTAATGTGGAAAACTTGCATAATGTAACGTGCGTGTTACAAATATATTTGTTTTATATTTGGGTATACTTAAATCCTTAATTATGAGTGAGCTAGATTTGAATGCTAATTACAGCATTGACACAGGCGTAATTGCCGCAAGAACATTATCCTTAGATGCGATGGCAGAGACTACTCTTCTCTACCTTGCCAGAATAACAGCTCTGTTAGAAAAGAGAGAAGTTGAAGATGTAGAGAAGGAAATTCTCGAAATGGTAGAAGAAAAGACTAAAGCTCTTTTCGAATTACATTGCGAAAAAACAAACTAAAAATAAAACCGAACCGGACCTCATACCCCTGCTATGCTCAGTTGCTTAGCAGGGGTATTTTTGTTTACACTAAACTACCTATTACAGTAACAACTGCAACAGAGCATATCCGGTAACAGCAAATAAAACTGTATTGATATACCAGTACTTTTTGAACCAAGCAAAGAAAAATATTGTTGTCACAATACTCAGAAAGAAAAATATCCAAATAAATGCTACTGCTACGTAATAGAAGGTCACAAGCGGCACCGGTTCACCACCTGAATGACCTATACTAATTACAGGTATTCCAATAAAGGTTATAGCAAAGAAGGATACTATTGACCAGCCGTAAAGTTTCGAGGGGGTGAGTGAGTTTAACATATTGAGCGGCGCAATCAATTCTATGAAATTTTCTTATATTGCTATTTACCAAATATAAATTATCATGAAGGAAATCGAAAAATTGGCAAGAGAATTTTTGACGTTAAAAAAAAAAAAAATCGAAAAGAGGAGATATATAGATTATGATATGGTAGGCCACCTGAGAAATCTAAATCAAAGCAATCTAGGTCTAGTCGAAAATACCTTCCAAGTTAAAAGTTACGAATTGGAAATTGAGTCTCATGAATCAGAATATAATGATATTTCAAATGAGCTTTATGAAAATACTAAAGATTTGAGTCCGTTATTGGCAGCTTTAAAAGCCAGCCGGGAAAATCCACTAATAGTTCATGTAAACGGGAAAACTTATTTTGATGTTTTTTTAGATGAAAATGGAGTTATTCAAAGTCGAGACTTTTATACTGATTTATCCAAATAAGTTAATTATCCCCCCCAAAATCAGGTGGGGCTAATTATTATATATTTTTAGCTCTAGCTTTTCAATTTCATCAATTGGATATGGACCTTCCGCTATATCTCTCATATTTCCAATGTTAAGTTTTATTGGTTGGTCGGAATTAGATTCTATTGAAAACCTAAGTTCATTTTGATCTTTATAATAATCTGACTTCTTGAAAATACCCATTTTACCTTGGTAAGTTGATTGATCAACATACTCTATGAATGAAAGTTTATACTGATATTTTTCTTTTTCTATGGCTATTTTAACCCTTTTAGCAAACTCGTTTGGGTCCTTTATAAAAATAAAGTATTTACCAAAATCAAATTCCCGTCTGTTAACTAAAACTGGTATTTCTTTATCTATAAATCTCTGCAGAAGATACTCATCAGGACCATACAGACAAAATATGTTCCGGTTGAATTCACTATCATGATCTCTCAGAACACCATTTATTTTGATATCCGGCATATTAATACGCCCATCTTTGGAAATTATTTTATTTATAATCACTGGAGTAGCAGAGAGACATCCTTCATGTTTGTCACCTTGTTTTGGATCTTCTAATTTTCTGAAATAGCTAATGGTATTGCAGTATAAAATTCCTTTTTCAATGAGATCGGTCATATGGTCCTGCTCACCAAATTTTAAAAGGAATCGGAAATTTTTTGTCACTGTTGCCATTTTATTATTTTTTCTTAGGATCAGGCATATCAGCAATCATGGAATTGGTTAAAGCTTCTGTTTCAATCCAGTGTACTGTTAGCGCAATTAGCTTTTTTAGATGGGAAATATCCATTCCTTCCCATTTACGGATGTAGTGAGTTTCATCATTACCTAGCCACACTGCTCGTTTTGAAATATCTACAATCATTGAATTCTCAATATGATCACCAATGCATGCCGCTAATAATTTGTTTTCAACAGTAGATTTTAATTCGGGATTACCTGAAATTATATAGTCCTTAATTAAGAATTCAAGAGCTTTTCGATATCCAACACCGCAAATATCTTTCAAGTCTTGATGTTCGGCTTGCTCAGATTGATGGTAAATATCCACAAATCCTGAAGATATGTTATTGATTGTTTCAGAGTATATTATTCCTTTTGGAATTCCGTTCAGGAATCTTTCAAAATAGAAATGGCCAGAATCACTCATATAATATTCAGATATGAAAAACTTACTACATTCATTGCGAGGACAGTAGAATGTCAAATAAGCATTAGCTGAGTCTATAGATGTATGTATATGGATAGGAACGACACTATAATGGCAATGGGGGCATGTGTCAGGTAAATTATCAATGTTTATTTTAATGGATGTATGATTTAGGTTTAGAGCAGGTAATTGTAGCATTGATTTTTGTTTGGTTCATACTAACATACCAAAAAACTGTAGTAAGCCCAAACCAAAAATCACCTGCCTTACCTCTGGTAAATTTGGGACATGGAGCTATCAGAACTGAAAACCTTACTGTCCACACCAAAAGAGCTCGTTACCAAGATCCAGGAGCTTGCGCCTGTTATCCCGGAAGATGCGGTAAATTTTGAGCCTGAGCAGCATAAGGTAGTTACTGATCTGACGTATAGGCCTGATCGCAAAGTAGAAGTGCCCACCGGTGAAAAGGATGAGAATAACGAAAAGATATATCGTACAGATACTAAACCTGTCCACCGTATCCCATCGGCCACGCAGAAGCAGATCATTGACTGGTCGGTAAATCTTGCTTTATCCGGAGGAATAGAAATTGACTGCACTCCTCGTGACGGTTTCGCTACTGATGAGGTTATGCTCTCCATGATCAAAAAGACATGGGAGGATAACAAGTTCGATTACCTGGCTCAGGAGATTGAAAGGCTTAAGCAGCGTTTCCTTACCGTTCTGCTTGTCTGGTACAGTGTGCCAGCAGATGAAGGATTCTGGGAAGGTATAGGCCGTAAGGATAGCAAATTCAAGATGCGTTGTGTTATCCTTAGTCCAGAGGATGGCGATACCATTGTTCCAATTCGGGACCAGTATAAAGACATGATAGGGGCAGCCAGGCTGTACAAAGTCAAAGTTGGCGACAAGGATGTCGAAAAGATGGATTTGTTCCTGAACGATAAGTACATCACTTTTGCCCAGGGTGAGTCGGATTGGGTTATTGAGACCTCAACACCTATTACCTACGGTAAAGCCAATTTCATTTTGGATGAGCAGAAGCGTACTGAGTGGGCCGATGTTGCTGATAAGATCAACCGGGTTGAGGAAATCGATAGCGACACTGCAGATGAGAACCAGACCAGCGCATTTCCAATATTAGCAGCTACCGGTGAAATCCTTGCTGCATCAGGTGGAGGCGCTTCCAACACACGTAAAACATTCCAATTGGAGAATGGTGCAGACTTGAAGTATGTTGAATCAGAAGGCGGGCAGGAGTCGGCCAGTACAGAACGTAAGAACTTACGGCAGGACATCTACACTGAAACTGCAACTCCTCAAATATCGCTGGACACTGCATCATTTACCGGCAATCTACCAGGTGTATCTATCGAAATGATGTTCCTGCCTTCTACGAATAAAGCCAGAGCAAAACAGAATGGCTCAATCGGTATTTTTCATCAGCGTAACCTGAACTTCTTGAAGTCTGCTATGGCTGTGATCAATACAGATGTTAAACCGTCTATAGGCCTTCCAATGAAACCAAAGTTCACAATAGAGTTGCCGCGTAACTTGACTGAGGAATATGAGAACATCGTAAAGTTGGTAGCAGCTGGGTTAATGAGTAAGGATACTGCCATTCGCAAATTGAAGTTTACAGACGATCCGGATGCTGAGTATGCGAAGATCCTGGAAGAAGCGATGTCATCTAACTCCTAATTTGGATAGAAGGGATTTTTTATCTATTATTTCTTCGTATTTACTGTCCAATATATAATTCACATCATTTTCGCTACTATTGAAAAAAATCAGATTATGAATCTCTTTAATTTCCTTTTCGCATTCTTTTGTGATTCCATCATTTATGATCTTTAATCTTCTGGCATGCGAGAACTTTAATGATGTTATGATAGCTAATGTTTTGTTATAGAAACTTGTAATATTATGAGCTTCACCAAAATTTGTACGCAGCTGTTCTTTAATAATAAGCACTTCTTCATAAAGTTGACGTTCTGATTTTAAAACTGTGCTAAAATACCTAATGGATTCCTTTGCCGCTTGCAGCGTTAACTCATCGCTTTTGTGACCTTGCCGAAGCTTGAATACAAGATCCATTGCTAATCTGCCTTTGGCAATTGCGTTCATTCGCAATTCATAGTTCTTTTGTGTTCTCCATCCATAAAGAGCTATTACAGCACAAATTGTTGTTAATACTGTTCCAGCAGCAGAAGCGACTTCTGCCCAGTTAGGATCATTTGAAATTATATTTATCATACTGTAATCAATTAATTTTATTCTTTTTGACTGGCAAAGGTGGGAATGCTATTGGTCGATTTTCGTACGGTACGTTGATTTTTTGACAGTACCTGTTTCCTGCAGCATCTGAAAAACACACAAGTAACTTTATTTCATAAAGCTTCCTTTCCATGTCTCCTTGAGTTGTAAAATCGAATTCTATCTTGTCAATTTCTGTGTAAAATGATATTTCACTTCCTTGAATAAATCCGATAGATTCGTTGTATTCAGCATGAACTAGGAAATCTTCTTGTTTAATGTTAGTTCTAATAAAACTATTCACTTTAAAATTGTATATATCAGATCTATGTAGATTTAGGTAGAACCTTCCATAAATGACAGACTGCCTGTCTATAAAACTATTTACGTGTTCATAATTTAAGTCATGAGCAGCGGTAAATACTGGTTTCTTGTCCATTAACCTCCGCTCTTCTTCAATCATATTTGATCTAATTTGAATTTTAAGGGTACTAAAGATCAATACAAACGATACGGTTGTCGTAATTGCTGTAATGATAGCGGCCCATGCAGTGATGGAATTAATGTCTGTTGGCATACAAGAGGTTAATTCCCCAATATAAATAAATCCCTAAAATCTTTTTTTATAATTATTTTAATAACAAAAGTTATTTTATGTATCTTTGAGATGAGCAAAGAAATTTAAGTCCTGTTGTCGCCCGGAAATCCATAGACACAGGCATAGAAAAGCCCTTGTCAAGCATATACTACTTTGTAACCCAGTTTAAGGCGTTCATTATGATGGTGGTAATAAGAAGCAAGGCAAAGCATTTGGTTTAGGTTTAGGATAAGTGTGGTTGAATAGCGGTTACTCAGGTGACCGCTTCTTTTGTAACTAATAATTTGAAAAATAATATATGAAGACAAATCCAAACGATCCGGCTAATCCGGTAACGGCTGATATTATTGATTACGAAAATCTAACTGACCAAATAGGATCAGGTCGTGTTAATATTCAGGGTTTAACAAAGCGTGAACAGTTTGCTATGGCTGCAATGCAAGGTCTGTGCGTAGGTAAAATATCAAAAGACATAATGAGTGGACAATGCTTAGATATTGCAAATGAGGCAGTAGAAATAGCAGATTGTTTAATCGCTTCTCTAAACAAGGAGGTGCCAAGTGAATAACCAACTATCACAATTAAAAAGAGAGAACCAAGATCTGAAGGATCTGCTTTTCGATTTAGCCCCAATCATTGGGAAATGTGCAACCGACTTTGGTATGATCGATAAAGAGCTGCATGCTAAGGTTAAATCAATTGCCACCGGTGTTAAGTACAACCCGCTTGACTGGGATGAGAGTGACAAAAATGGAGAACAGTAGCCATGGGAAAACAACTTAAAATAATAGGGATGACAATACTAATCCTACTCCTGACAGTGGCATTCTTTGCATTATTATTTTACATGTGTGTGCTATTAACCAGATGCGGGCTTGATTGGGTACTTTTTGTTTGGCCAATAGTCGGGTTCTCAATATTCGCTTATCACGTTTCTAAAAGCATCATAAATAATAAACCATGACAAAGACCGAAATGCTGTTGACACTTCTCGCTGAGGAATGCAACGAAACCGCGCAAAGAGCATCCAAGGCAATTCGATTTGGATTAGACGAAGTTCAGGAAGGCCAACCACATAACAACGCCGATAGGATAGTATATGAGTTCAATGATCTGGTTGCTGTAACGGAAATGCTGAAGAGGAAGGGCGCCTACCTGCAGTGATTGACAGAGTTGCAATTGGATTGAAGAAGATCAAGATTGAAAAGTGGTTAAACTACTCCATTTCTTGCGGAACTTTAGAGAAATAACGGGCTTTTTATGCCAAAATAGATAACAAAAGTGATTTAATGTATCAAATAGAATTTATGAAAACAATACTTACCGCTTTAGCAATATCATTTTGCCTATTCTCCTGCCAAAAGGATGAAAAAACTAAACCTGATCAGAAGGTAGAATACAAGATCAGTTGCCAGGAATGCTCAGTGGAAATTGGAGCTGATCCGTCTGTAAAAGCATTTGCCGTTAAAGATTTCCTGATATATCATACTGTTGCGAATGAACCTACAACGATCATTATCGTATCCGGATCTGGTGAAATGAAAACTCAGGTCAATCTTAATCGCAAAGTGATATTCAACCAGACCGACAGTAATGGCCGGTTCGTGTACACTGTTAAATTGAAATAGAGATGAAACAGATCAAGGAATTCGCATTTGTATTGCTGGTGGCCTTATTGGCTTATGCAACGATTAACCTGGCTTTACATACGTTCCGTGATCATGTGGAGGAATGTAGGGCAAGGTATGTAGAGGACTTTCCTGATCATTCAGAAATACCAAATAACCTAAACCAATAAACAATATGAAATGGTACTGTATAGTTCAACCAGACTCTGTAGCAGCGTTTGGGTTCAAACATGGTATTCTTTATGAATACAAAACTAACAATGAAGGAGATACCCAGGCATTCAACGGTAACTCTTGGGTGTGGATCGACACAGATCAGTTCTTAATGTTGCACACAATCCAGTAGTCAGAAAGATGATACCATACCAAATGGACACCGAAACAGTAATATCTACTGTATTTGTACTGCTGTGTTATCTCGCAGTCTACCTGATCAGGAGAGCTGTATTAAAAGGCATGGACCGGGAGTACCTGGAGCAGGAAGAAACAAACAGAATTTTTAATAGTAGGAGGGAATAATTATGAATGGAATTGAATTAATCGCCAAAGAGCGAAGCGAACAAATTGAAAAGCATGGTTATACTTTCGACCATGATCTAGAACACGGCTATATGACTTTATTAAATGCAGCAGCAGCCTATATGTTTCGTGATCCGTATAAATGGCCTTTTGAACCAAAATCCTTAAAATTAAGCAGAATTAATATTGACAACTATAAGAAAGCGGGTGCTTTTGTAGCTGCAGCTATGGATGTGTTAATAGGCCCCAACACAGCAGCACCCGTTAAAACACTTCAGGAGTGTAAAGATGAAGTGTGTCAACAACTTTTAGGGGTTGATTTCCATATCGCATTAGCTATGGCGGATGAAGACGATTTGCATAGAATTGTCAATGAAGTATCCGAAATGTACGCTAACCAGCCAAAAGCATCCGTAAAGGTCGTGACGGATGAAGAGATTAAGAAGGCGTCTATTGATTATAGAAATGCAGATAGATGCACAAATCATAAATATTTAGATGCTAATACCATGATATTTCAACGTGGAGCTGAATGGATGCGTAAACAATTAACCGGGGAATGAGTAAGCTAAACGAATCTGATCAATTGCTTAAAAACTTCCTCAACGAGTTCTTTGACTTTTACACACTTAGAAAAGTCGGATTCTTTCCAAAAGGGATGAAGAAAAGTGATATACATGGCCAGGCTGAAAGGATATGTCATTGTTTCGGATATAAGACCGTCTTTGAATATGGAGCAAAGCGAATAAGGTGCCATATTTCCTATGCTGATGGGCATAGGCCACAACACGTGGATGAGAATGGAGAGTTGCAACAAGAACCATTTATAACAGAAATAGGAGGTATTTATGAGTAAAAAAATAATTGTACAGTTATGAAACCAAATCGTAACGTTATCCATCAAAAATATAATGGACACTGCGCGTACTGTGGAGTGTCCATTGATATCAAAGCAATGCAGGTTGATCATATTATTCCTCAAAGGAATTATGAATGGCACTTGAGAAATGAACACCAGATACCTCCGTTCTTGTCTCATCTATCATTAAATGACATCAACCATATTGACAACCTAATGCCGGCATGCAGGAGTTGCAACGGATTCAAATCTACCTTCCACCTGGAACTGTTCAGGTCAGAAGTTCAAGAGCAGGTCAAACGACTCAGGCAGTATAAGCCAACATTTAACCTGGCAGAACGATACGGTCTGATAGAGTGTAAGGTAAAAGCTGTTGTATTTTATTTCGAAAGCCTTAATTGTCAAAATTCATAAAACAGTTTTGTATATGGTGAACTAATTTATCTTTACTGGACCGTATTTTGCTGGGTTACCAGTCGGAATTATAGCAATATCTATCCTATATTTCTGACCTAACTCATTAAAATATAATATTTCGACAGTGAATAGAATATATGGTGATTTTACCTCCTGAGTATTTAATATGTATTGGATGGGCATGGGCTGACCTACGATGAACGTACTAAGTAGATACGTATCTGTTTCAGCTAACCTTTGGACGGAATCACTTTTCTTTATAATTTTGACTGTCGCGTTTCTTAGAGGTCTATTTATAGGCGTAATAGTTACGTATTGTGTTTTTATATCGTGTACTATAACTACGTCTGGCATAATTTCCAATTCATATCTGTTTTGCTCGATTTGTGTAATCTTTACCTGTGATTGTAAAGTTTTGTATAGATAAATAGCGGTAATAGCCGTAACCAAAGCCATTGTCCATTCCGATACATTTCCCCAAACATTTGAATCAAATGGGGCATTCAAAATAATAAATAGCAATACCACAAATAATAAAGAAGATAAAAAAATTAAATTCTTTTGGATAAATCTTACGAGCTCTGGTGGCATTAATGAGAGGTTATTGATAAGTATAATAAATATAATTGTCGAAATATAAATATATCAATATTTTATTTCACTGACTATTGATCGGTTCTATCAGGCCGGCATGATTATTCACGACTTTATTTACCTCCTGGCTAACCCTGAATTTGTTTATCTCATCGGCTGGATAACTATCGCAAAGGGATAGTATTTCAGGAATGGGCAGATCTTTACTTAGCCATAACCTTTCATCTGACTTGGATAATATTACCGGCATGCGCTCATGGATAGGCTTAACCATATCGTTTGCAGCAGTGGTAATAATTGTGAACGTCTCATATGGGGCACCTGTAACCGGATCTTTCCATCTAGACCATAAGCCGGCGAAAGAGAATAGATCCCTGTCTGGGACTACAAAACGGTACGGCAGCTTTTCTTTACCTGCTTTCTCCCATTCGTAAAATCCATCAGCCATAACCAAGCATCGTTTGCTCTTCTGTACCAGTGGTCGGAAAGCAGTTTTCTCCAGTAAAGTTTCCGATCTGGCATTGATCATACTGAACGCTATTTTCTTATCCTTTGCCCAGTAAGGTACCAGGCCGAAATGCATAGCCTGAATTACTTCCGGTTCATCTGCAGTGATGATATAACCAGGTTGTGAAGGAGCAAGGTTGAATGATTCACCGATAATATTCTTTACAGTAAACGGGTATTCCTGTTTAATCTGGGTTACTGATTTGGAGTTTGAATATCTGCCGCACATATTAGTCGAATTGATTGTAAAATGCTTTCACCTGTTCGGCTACATCGGGATCTTTAATGCTGTTGATATGTGATTCATAATTTGCTGGTTCCTTTTTGACTTTTTCAGGAACATCCGGCATACCAATTATATCCTTTACTTTCCTGACTATGGGATCGTCAGTGCCTGCACTTTCTAAATGCACCTGCAGGTTGTTATCCCATTCCTGAATTGCCTGTTCAATAGAATCTCCCGATCCATATATGCACGTTTGATTATCTATTCCCAGCACGCACGAGTATTGATCACCATTTTTAAATACAATGGGTTGTAGCAGCTTAGCTGCACCCTCATATTCGATATCAACTATCTGAGCCTTATCCAGATTAACCTTTTTCATATTAAAAGTAAAAACACTTGAATGTGATGCTTGTTACAAATAGCAAACCAAAAATTTAGAATTATGAGCGACGATAAAAACATTAGAGACGGACGTGACAGCAGTAAAGTAAATTCAAATGAGAGCTATGAGCTTTCTTATTTGGAGGAAAAGTTAAATGTGAGCCGTGAACAGATCCGCGAAGCAATAGCAGCAGTTGGTAATTCACGCGACAAAGTTGAAGAATACCTGAAGAAAAACAAATAATTGAAAGCCTCCAAATTGGAGGCTTTTTTATTCTAGAATGTTTCAGTTAGACTGGTATCTCTAAATTGTTCTAAATACTCTTTGAGTATGCGTGTAGAGGTACCAACAATTTCCATAGCATACAGTAACTGTTCCCTTGTAACATGTAGTTCACGCTGAATTTCTACAAGCTGGTTGATATCTTTTGGATTGACAGATTCTACGGACATTTTACATATTTTGCGTTGACTGATAATACAGATGAACGCTGGCGGATTACATGTGAACTTTTTTAGAGTTATGCGCAAATTCCGATTTTGTAAAACCCGTGTAAATAAGTATAACTACTTGTTTATTAAGGTGAAAATACTATCTTTTATTGAGATTTATTCATAGTTGAAATAATGAGTTCACATAGTTCATTAATGTCAAAGGGTTTGATTAGGAAGTTGTCTGCACCATTTTCTTTTGATATTTCCGAAATGTTGGGGTTAGTTGAAGTTAATATAAGAGGAATTGAACGTAATTCTGGATCAAACTTCAATTCTTTGCAAATCGAACTTCCCTCATTGTTTATTCCATTATGCATCAAAATTAAATCTGGCATAACTTCATTTACCTCGTTCTTATCAAAAGGCTTTTTTGCAACATACATTTCGTAGCCTTCCGATTCCAGTATTAGTGTTATTACATCTATGACGGCAGGATCTTTATCAATTAGGAGTATCTTTTTATTCATTTTGGAGCGTGCTTATAGTAGTCTTTCGGCAAAAATATAAAAATTGAAAATACGTATTTTTAGTATAAATACGCATTTTGACTATACTGAAAACCTTTTAGTATAATTAACATTAGTAGATTATGATAAAGGAAATTAAAAAGGGAGACAGGCTCATATGCATAAAATACTTAAGCCTGAGACATTTGTATGTGGATTTTATAGAAGGCGAAGTTTACAACGCCTCCAAGAACCACACAATTAAAAATAAACTAGGTATTGCCGGCTGGGACATTGATGTAGTAAACGAACATTTTAGACTTGCAGATTAGCTTTGTTTATTCTGATTCTTTAACCGGTCTGAATTTTCTTAGCTTGTTCAATAGTATCTCCTTCTGCTCAGGGGTAAAGTAGTTATCGTGTTGTGGTCGAAAATCCCAATCTCCTTGGTAAATAATAAATGATCCGTAATAATACTTATCAATATAAAGTACCCATGATCCACATTGACCTTCCACATAAGAGATGCTGAATGTGCTTGATTTACCTTTATATTTTGCTTTAAAAACTATTTCATCTTTTCTTTTAGTGATCTGTTCCTCCTTTTTAGTTTTCTTCCTCGGAACCATTTCAAAAGCAATGTTCACCCGATCTATGAAATCCTTGAAATCTTTTTCCTCGTTCTGCAATTTCTCAATTCGCTTCTGAATGGCGTAAGCTGGATAATAGAAATTTACATTTGGAACGTCGCTTACTCCCGCCTTGGTATAGATAACCTGCTCATTTGAATCCAGGAACTCTCTTGGAGTATACCATTTCTGGCTAGCCTGTGAGAATATAACGAAGCCACCTTCAAAAGCTTTAGTAGCGATCTCACGACGTTTGTCATATTCTGATATGTTTTTATTAGTAACAGCCATGCTGCAAACCTATGAAAAACTAAAAATATTAGCAAAATATATTTTTCAACTTACTATTTTTCCGATCATTTAGATAACAATAGTGATTTATTGTATTTAGCATTACTATATGAATGCAGTAAGCCGGTTAAGTTTATCAGGCCATACTGTAGGGGTATTTTTGGGTATTAAATCGCAAATAGCAACCCAATGCAGGGGTGTTAAGCAAAATATTCCAAATGAAACAAAAACTTATTTTGATGCTAAAGACCTTATTTGCAAGTAAGGGTTTTAGTCAAAAAGCATTAGAGGGTCTGGCAGATGTAATTGCACCGAACCTCACTGAAGAATCAACTACTGAGGAATTAACAGCAGCAATCGAAGGTCTAAAACCAATGACTGATATCATGCAGTCAGAGATAAATCGCCAGGTGAATGATGCTAAAAAACCTAAGCCAGTTGAAGAGCCAGCAAAACCAGCAGATGAACCTGCAAAACCTGTCAACAATGATGATATGCCAGAGTGGGCCAAAACGCTTACTACCGCTGTTCAGACTTTAGGTCAGGGTTTACAAGCGATCCAGTTGGAAAAAGTTGGTAATACCCGTAGGGATCAATACGCAAAAACATTAGAAGGTACTTCTGAGGCATACAAATCTAAAGCATTGAAAGATTTCGATCGGTTAACATTCAAGGATGATGAAGATTTCACTGGATGGTTAACTGATACAACCGAAGACGTGAAAGGCTTTATCCAGGAAGAATCAAATTCAGGTTTAGGCGGAGACAGACCGAACGGAGGAGCCGGTAAACAGGCTAACGGTGAGAAAGAGGTATCACCTGCAATGAAAGAATTAATCGCAGAACGCACAGCACAGGCTGCTGCTAAAACTGCACAAAACGCGTAAGAATGAAAGGTATTGTAAGAGAGGGTACGCAAGGGTTCCAAAAGGTAGTTTATGAAAACGTACTAGATACGTTGCCAGGGGGCTTGCTAATGGACTTTACAGCGTACGCTGCCGGAGTTAATGGCTATATGCCAGAGGGAACTTGCTTAGGTAGAATGACCGCAACAGGTTTAGGTCGAGTGGTATTAGATCCGGCAGCTCCGATTGCAGGAGTTCAAATTCTAGGTACGTCTTTAAGGGATGTATTTATTGAGGACAATGCAGTGGCTGGAGTGGTGCTATCCGGAACCGCTAGACTAAAAGCTTTGCCGGCAAATGAGAAATCAAAAGCTGCTGCATTAGCTACTGCGCTGCCGAGAATCAGCTTCGTTTAATTAACAGAATTAGTAACGCATTTACATAAATAAGAAATGGTAAACGTACAAGAATTATTACCAGCTTTTAGACAGGCAGATGCACAAGCGTTTATTGAAACATATCCGTTTGATGTATTGCCTTACCAAACCGTATATCCACTGATGTATCAGCCGGATTTAAAATGGTCTGGTATTGAAGCTGAGTTTGGCGCAAAGGTTATGGCGGACGTAGTTGCGTTCAACAGCCGTGCACCCAGAAAAGGGCGCTCATTGCCTACAAAAATCTCAGGCGATATGCCTAAGATTGAAATTGCTAGGGATAAGGTAGAAACCGATTTTAACACTTTAAGGGCATTAGAAAATGCTGTAAGATTGTTACCTGAGGGGCCGACTCGTAAACAAGCCATGCGAAGGGTCCTGGATTGGCATTATGAAGATCAAGGTTTTACTGTTGATGGTGTAAATGCTCGTTTAGAATGGATCGCAAAGCAGATCACTTCAAAAGGAAAATACTCGCTTACGTTGGTTAACAATGAAGCTGGGGTACAGACAAAAATTGATGTTGATTTCGGTATTCCTACTGGACAGATCGTTAACGCGACTAAATCATGGAGCGATCCAACGTCTGATCCGATTACAGACATCAGAAACCGAAAAGCTGCTGCTAAAGCCAAAAACCGTAAGCTGAACTATATGACAATGGAGGAGGATAATTTTGACATTTTCGCAAGTAATCCCATCGTTCAGAAGTTTTGCGCAACGTATTTCGCGAATGCATTGAGTGTTCAACAAATACCTGATTTGCCAACAGTAAACGCTTCATTAACACGTCAAGGCTTACCAATCATCAAAATATGGGAGTCCACAATGATTGCCGAAGGTAAAGATGGTAGCCAGAACGGTACAACCGGATGGGAAGAAGGAAACGTAACATTCCATGAGACATCAGAACTGGGTAACACTCAGTATACATTGTCTGCTGATGAATATGTTCAAGCTGGTGTGGCTCAAAAAACCAAATCAGGTATCATATTAATCAAAACTTGGGGTGAAGAAGATCCGATCACTGTCATCACTAAAGCTGTGGCTTACGCTACACCTGTGTTGAACAACTCGAAATTCGTTCACATATTGAAAACTAAGCTGGCATAATGACTATAAAAGAAGCCCTTACAAGCACCATTAATTTTTCTATACCGGTAGTCCGGGTGGAAAAGGCATTGATTGATGCTGGGTTAGATGGTTCTGCCATCTATGCCAAAACAGACGAGAAAGATATTGATCTGTGCTTTGCCGGGCTTCTTTTAACCTTGATCACCAGTGCGGATGTCACTGAAGATGATGTAAGCGTAAAGCTTCCAGCACGTGATCAGCTGCTGAAAATATATTCTGCTATCTACAAGAAATGGGGAATGAAAGATCCTTTATCTGTAGCTGGCCCCACTGTTAAACAACGCTTGTTTTGGTAGACTTCAGACCACATATAATGACTTGGACAACTCCAGACGGCGAACCGACTGATGGACCTGATGGATTTCCAATACCAGGTACTCCGGGTGAAGTCAAAGAGATTCCATGTCACTGGCATTTAGGAGGTAACAAGGAATACCGGAATGAGGATAACAATATTACCCGTCAAAAAGGTAGAATCCGTATTGATGTGGGTGTTGAAATGCCGGAGGTGGGACAGGAAGTTGTAGTTGTAGGGCATTTCAAAGGTGAAGTGAAGGATATATACCGTGGACAATTAAGCTGGAGAATCGATGTTTGAAATAATTCAAGAGTTTAACCTGCAGGAACTGGAAGATATGATCAACGGCGATATAGATCAGTGGTTTGATGAACTGGTTGAAACTTTCCGGGTAAAGGGTAGAGATTTCACCGAGCGTGCAAGAAGTAAAACAGAGGCCGGGATGAAAGTGTACAAAAACATCACCTGGAACCTGGTATCATCGATTGGCTACTGCCTATTATTTCAAGGTAGAATAATTGAAAGTTATTTCCCTGCATTAAAAGGTGGTACATCCGGTGAAACTAAAGGTCGGGAACTTGCTGAAAGGGTAGGTCTTTATGAAGGTGATAACGATGGGGTTATTTTGGTTCTTGTTGCTGGTGAGAAGTACGCAAGGTTCCTACAGTCAAAAGATTGGGATGTTATTGACAATTCAATCCTTGTATTTGAAAATGAATTAGCATCAATGTACTCATGAAAGACGCAATAGATCTGGTAAACGATGTTAGGGCATTAATCAATATCCCAATGATCACCAGCCAGATAACCGGTAAAGTTTGGGCAGACGAAAGGTGGGATGACACTTCGAAAACTGATGTCGTTGTCAGCAGTACTGGAATTGTGAATACGGTTATCCAGGTGGGGTATGCAAACGTGAATATTTATACTCCATCTGAAAAATTAGCATATGGAGGTAAAGATAAGCTGTATCCACCAAGGCAGGAATTAAAACGGATCTCTAATCTGATAACCCCATTAATAGAAAGCAGAGTTACTTCCACATTTAAAACATCAGTGGATGAGGCAGGATTGATCATGAGAGATACAGACGGCAGCTGGTTTATGAATATCAGGGTAAGGTATCAATCACTACAATCAAATTATAAAAATATTTAACCGCTCCAAAGGGGCAAAACCAATTAAAATTATGGCAACAGAAAAATGGACCGTGAGCGGGATTGACAAGCTAAGAATTGGCCCGGGCGTGACTACAGGAACATTACCTACCGTCGGTATGATTGATGTTTCTGATATCATCACACCAAACAGCGTTATCTACACCAAGAACGTAGATAATATCGAAAGAATTATCCCTGATGGCAGGAGCGTTGCATACGTGACCTTCTTAACACCAGGTGATCCAAACACCATTGTGATCGGTTTGCTTGACCAGAATCCGGAAATTGAAGGGTTAGTTGGTAATATCATTTATGATGCAGCTACCTCCACCGTTACAGAGCTGGCTCAGCGTAAACTAGCAAATATCTGCGTTGAGATTACAACTCACGTTCAGAATGGCAAAAAGTGTATTATCATCATCCCGAATATCGATGCGACTTTGGGAACTGCAGATCCATTAACATTCAATAACGTTGAGAAGTTTGTGATTAACGGTGAGCTAAAGCCATTCTTGACCACTGGTGGTGAGGAAGCGATCAGGATTAAAAAGTTCGTTAATCCGGACGGAACGCCGATTGATTCTACTGCTCCATAATGAAAAAAGCGAAGGTATTAACTGCCTTTTTAATCTCACACAGCAATACAAAATATGCGAAGGGTGATGATGTAGAAGTGAGCAACGAGGTTGCGCAAAGGCATGGCGAAAATGGAACAGGGTTTTTAAAGATTATTGGAGATGTGGAGGAGTCGGTTAAAGCTCCGAAGGCAATCAAGAAATAAAATAAAGGCCACTTGCAAATGTAGGTGGCCTTTCTCATACAGAACAATATGCAAGAAGAAGATGTACTTAGTGGAATAGTGGATACGCTTGTTGAAAAGGAGGTTTACCGGTTCAATATTACCATTGATCAACCGCGTAAATTAAGTATCTGGGACAGGCTGCTACGCAGAAAGGTGGAAAAATTCCGGACGTTTGTAATTAAGCCCTGTAAGGTGTGTAATATGGCAAGGGTTGCCGGTAATGCAGTAAAGCTGCCCAAAGAAATACTGGAAGGCAATTTAAGTGAGGCGATTATGCCATTGATTCCGGAAAATATCGAATTGATGACGTATGTGATAGCAGCAGCGATACAGAACGATGATCAGGAGCCTAAGAAATCACTAATCACCTTCATCCGGAGACACTTTGATAATATTGATATTTACCAGGGGCTTCATGCTGCTCTGAACGGTTTAGAGATGGAGTCTTTTTTAAATTCTATTGTCTTGGCGAAAGGAACAATAAGCATTCTAAAACCAAAGACAAATCCAATGGACGGGAGCGAGTTGATAGCCTCCCACACAGAGTAATTGGGAGTGCAATGCATTATTTCCAGTCATGGACACCGGAAATTGTCCTGAATATGAGCTGGAATAATTTTATGCTTTATATGGCAGCGATATCCAGCGAATCTGAGGAAGATGCTCCGGAGAATAAAAGGCCGGAATCCAAGAATGCTGCTGATGTGTTTTAATTAAAAGACTGCCTTAATCGGTGGTCTTCTTATATCTCTAAGAAGCCTCTTGTTGAAGCAGGCTAGAAATATCAAAAATAGGTAATATCACACCATCAAGTATCGTCCCCGCTGTCCTAGTTAAGATTATGCCTCTTGATGTTCCGTAAACGATATTCATTAAAGATACCCCTAATACATAATGCATTTTATAAACAATGTTATTACTTGATTCTTTTTCTTCAGAAATTAAAAAATCTTCAAGGTTATCTACAATAAAGTCAAAGCCAAAAGTAAATGTCGCTTGGATTTCACTAACCTGCTGATTAATTTTAGCAAGGTCAACTGTGAAAAGGATGGAACAATATTTTCGTTCAATATTAAAACTAGTTTTAGTCTCAAAGGTCAGGTCAAGCTCGTCGTCTTTTTTTAAATCGCCAGAAGTGTTTTCAATCTGAGCTTTAACTATTCGAACAGCTGTTAAGTGCAGGGCCTCAGGGTTTACATTTGGTGTCTTAACCGATTTCTCTTGAGATTTCATTTGTTCGTTTTTTACTAGGTTGTAAATTCCATTCCGTATGCTGTTCGTCCATTTCTATGAAACTTCTCAATCCTTCTAATCTGTCTTCTTTTAGGACTAAATTATTAATATGCATTTTATGGTGATACCCCCGAATTTCAATAATTTTTTGCATTGGATCGAGTATGTTAATACCAGTATCACCAATATTTAGTGCTTTAATATAATGACCTCCAGATTTCTTAAAAGAGGCCATATGGAATGTAGTTTCAGGACGGTCTAGATAGCCAGTCAAATACATTGATCTGAAATTATTATCTGATTCAAAATCAATGTGTTGTAACTTAACAGTGGACTTTGGTGTAACTACGATATCTTGCTCGAATGCGGCCTCTATTTTACTAATTGTTTGGAGGGTAAAATTATGGAGACCTGAAAGCCATTTACTAATCTCAGATTCAGATTTACCTAATTTCTGTGCAAAATCTTTTTGAGACCAACCTTTGAGATTTAAAATCTCATTAATTTGCTCTATAAGATCTAGATTTTTCTCGATAAACCTTTTGGCTTCTGGCCTTACCTTTTCTTCGGCATTAAGAAAGCGTTTACTTTGCATTTTAATTAATAATTATATCGTCACCTCCAACGGGGATCAACATCCCGTTTTGGATTTCGAACGATGTGTTTTTAGAACTAGATATTCTTTTCACAAAAGATATCGCCTCTCGTAACTGAATTGGAGTCTTACCAAATTTATTCTCATGTGCAATCCCACCTCCAAAAAGAATTACAATCCCAGGCGATATTTCGATATAATATAATCTCAATTTATTGTCAAATTGATTAATTTCATATTTCAGTGATTTTGGTGGTAAAGCAAGTGCACTTGCCTCGGGTCTAACTCGAGAAATTATTGATAAACCTTTTACGCTAAGTTTCTTCATGAGCATGTGGATCTGTTCAATATCATCTAAGTATTTACCATCATCTACCCAATATTTATCATAAAATTTATCTGTCTCTGAAACCTCACAATTATCATACCTGACTGTATAAAAATTACAGAGATTTGATTCCATTACGTTAAAAGGCTCAATTACAAATGTATTCACTTTTAAGTTAAGTTCAGTAGAAAGACAAATTTTTTACAGTAAGATGGTAACGTTTTTTTTTCTATTTGTGAAATATACAAAACTCAAATGAATAAATAAGATCATCTTCTTAATATAAGCAATCGTTTTTAACTCTACTTAGTAAGCCCACTTAACCTATCCCCGAAAGACCACCCGGTATTTTTGCTTTATGGCAAAATTGAATGATTACCTGATGGATAAGGCTCCGAAAAACCTGTGCGCTCCGGCGGCAAGTGTCTTGCAGAGTGCCGATGTGAACAAGTTGCTGGATCTATATATCAAGAACATTGATTACGTCCTATCGGAAGACTACCCATCAAAGGATGATCTTCTAGAATACGGTGGAACATCACTCGCTGATCATGGGATCTATATCGAGTCCCAGAGTAAATTATCTAACCGGGCGACTCTTGTATTTCTTGGTAAATGCCATTCGATAGTTGATCTATCCAAGTTTACCGTCTCCAATATCTATGTAAAGCACAATTCTCTTTTGGAGCTGCAGGTAAGCGACAACGCCTTTGTGATCGTGGATTGCTTTGATAGCTCGTGTCTTCAGGTGGTTGCATCAGGTAAGTCCAGGGTAATCATTAATCATTATGGAAACGCTGAGGTGGTTTATTCGAAGGATGACCAGGCAACGGTTAAAGTCAATCACAAACACAAAAACACTTATTAGGGATGGGAACAGGAGCGAAGGGAAATAGTAATCTGAGATATACTGCTCAGTTATCAGTGAAGGAAGCAATAGCGAATGCTAAGCTGTTTAAAAAGGAAATGGCATCAATGGGAATTGATGTGTCGAAAGCATTTGACAGTAAGCCAATGACTGAGTATCAGAAAAATCTGGTAAGTCTAAAGAAGGATTTCATTGATAAAAAGAAAACCTGGCAGGATCTGCTGGAGGTAGAAAAGAAGGCGCAAATCAGTTCTGCCCAATCGAAAGCCGAAATAGACAAACTGAAAGTCTCTGAACAGGAACTGACCGTTGCGCTGAAAGCTAAGAAGATAAGCCAGGAAGAATATAACCTTGAGCAGAAAAAGAATATTGACGCACAGAAGTTGGCCGTTGCAACTCAAAAGGAGGCGGATAGGCAGATCAACCAATCAAATAAACTCCTTAGGGAGCAGCTGACTATCGCTAGACAGCAAGAAGCTCAACTGGAGAAAAACCGGAAGAAACTACAACAGGAAAGTAGCGAATACTACCAGTTAAATAAAGCATTAAATGCTGTTCGTGGACGAACAAAGGATGTGTTGGCGGCAATGTTTGATTTGGAGCGTCAAGGCAAGAAGAATTCTGACGCCTATAAAGCCCTTGAACAACGTTCGAAAGGGATGGTTGCCCAGACTAATATCTTGGACAGGGGTATCAAGAAGATAGATACAACACTAGGTCTTCATCAAAGACACGTTGGGGATTACGGAAGGGCATTGGAAGGATTGAGTCCTCATTTTGCTTCAATCAACGCGCAACTTGCTATGTTCGGAACTTCCTTACAGGAGTTATCTGAAGAAGGTGGTGTAAAAGCATTAGGTACTTCCATTGCCACTGTTGGTAAGAATATACTGACGTTTCTTGTCTCTCCTGTAGGATTAGCAATAGCTGCGTTTACTGCGCTGTATGCCTTATTTACGGGTAATAAGGATACGGTAATTGAATTTGATAATAAGCTATTAAACGTCAGCAAAACCACTAATATGGCTGGCCGTGAGCTGGATCAGTTTGGTAATGATATTATCAATTTATCCAGGGCACTAAAAACCGTCTCTACCGATAAATTACTGGAGTATGCAACTGTTGCCGGGCAGCTGGGTGTGAAAGGGAGGGATAATATTCTTGCTTTCTCTGAGGCACTGGCAAAACTGGAAACCGCATCCAATATCAGTGGTGAGGAAGGCGGTTCCGAGATAGCCAGGTTATTGACGCTGACAGATGGTGGTGTGCAGAATGTAAAGGCTTTTGGTGATGAGATCGTAAACCTGGGTAATAACTTTGCTGCCACAGAGAAAGAAATCCTTACCAATGCTGAACAGATTTCGCAGAATACCGGTCTTTATAAGATTGGCCGGCAGGATGTGTTAGCCTATGCAACTGCCACCAAAGCTGTTGGTTTAGAGGCGGAGGTTGTTGGATCTGCATTTAACAGAACCCTATCAACTTTCGAAAAAGCTATCCGGACCGGAAAGAATATCGATGAATTGGCAAAGCAGACCGGTAAAAGCGTTGAGCAACTTAAAGCCCAGTTCAAGGATAACGCTGCAGGTGTATTCAATGATTTTCTTGGTGGTTTGAATAAGGTGAATACATCTGGAGGTAGTGTAAATGAGGTACTGGAAAAGCTAGGGATTGTTGCTGTCCGTGATCAGAGGGTTATATCAACTCTTGCTACCACGGGTTACGGTAAGCTTACTGAAGCAATGGATACCGTTCGTAATGCATCTGGTGCATTAGATCAGGAGTTTAATACTGCATCCGGAAAACTGGTGAACCAGACCAAGAAATTCAGTATTGCCTGGGACAACTTGGTGCTGTCTGTTGAGAATGGCCAGGGTGTTATCGGTAAGGCTTCCGTAGGGGTGATTGGGTTTTTCACTGATATCGTGGATGCAATTACGCCAAGTACGAGGTCTTATCAGTATAACGGTGAAGAAATTGATAGGCTTAAAAAGCGTTACGATGAATTAGGGATAGAAGTAAAGAAGGCCGGTGGAATTGCTAAATTAAGTAAAACAGACCAAGATGAATTGAGAGAAGTAACAGCTCAACTCGGGGCATTGCTGCCTGGTGTAACAACTAAATTTGACGGGTTCGCTAATTCACTGGAGATAAGCCGTGATAAAGTTGAAAGAATGACTAAAGCTCAGCGTGAGCTTCAACAAGTCATGAACCGAAGCGATATCAAGAATGCCAACAAAGATTTCGCAGAGTCTGAAAGAAGAGCTGCAGCACAACTAAAAATAGTTGAGGATGTAAATAGCAGAGTCGGTAAGAAGCAAGGGTTTAGAACTATTTCCAGTAAGGACGTCCTGGAGCAAAAGGATTTTCTATTACGCATAAAAAACGATCAGTATGAAGCAGCAAAGGCAATAAGATCATTCGGTGGGGAACTCACGGATGCACAGAAAAAGGTGATCGAATTTTATGAAATTGAAAAGAAAGTAGTACCTACCGGAAAACCAAAACCTAAAATAGACGAGGGAAATGATCCACCGACAAGAACAGCTGAATTTATAAAAGGGGAAATAAAGAAGATCCAGGAATTACAAAAGCCGCTGGATATCGCCAGCAAAGGCTATGCGGAATATGCCGCAAAAATTAAGGCACTAAGAAACGAATTGAAGGTCGCGAATGGTGGTAAAGACAGCGAAAGTATTTCTGCTGACAAGGAACTGAATTCTGCTAAACAAAGACAGAAGAATCTACAGGATGAAATAACCAAAAATCATAAAGCGGTAATGCGGAGTCAGCATACCAACGACAATGAAGAGTTGCAGGCTATTACTGATAAATATGACGCGCTAAGAAAAAAAGCTGCGGATTTCTATGGCAATAAAAATAATAAAGGGCTTAAAATTGACCTCTCAAACATTGCGGGAGACCAGAAGTCAGAAACTGATGAAATCTTAGCTAAACAACAGATTGCCATACAGAAACAATCATTTGATACCCAGAAAATTCTGTTCAATGAATATGAGCAGTACAAAACTGAATTTGGAGTTAAAGAAGCGGACAAGCGGTTCTCTGAGGAATTGAAAGGTTATAAAACTTTTGTGGACTACGTCAAGAGCCTTATTCCTTCTGATTCCGATCAATCTGTCCTGGCAAATAAAATGCGTGACCTGATCGATAAGGATGTATTACCAAAAGCGCAGAATGATGATTTAAAGATACAGCAGAATAATTATGCGCGTGCATATCAGAATGCACTCACGGCTAACCAGGCACTATTGCAGATTGAGGCTGACTACCAGCGGGATGTGAAAGCATTGGGTGATAGCGCTACCGAAGAGCAGAAAGCGATGCTGAATAGGCGTAAGGAAATGGCGATCAAGAGTATGAATGAGGAAAATGCAGATCGTAAGGCTGGATATGCTGATCTCTTAGAGAACATCGATGCTATGACTAGGGGCAATGCAATAAAGGCATTGGAACAAGCTAAGCATTCTTATACCGAAGACTATAAAAATAAACTGATTACGGCTAGGCAGTTAGCTGACAGGATCGCAGCATTAAATCGGGATATCGATAATCTAAATGGAAATAATATTTTCAAGGGTATCTCAAATGCAATCGAACGATATAAAAAAGCGAAAATAGCCTTTGATAAAGCTGCTACTGGTGACACAGAAGATAAAAATGGCAAAGCTAATGCTGTATTAGCAGCAAGAGCAGAAATGTTTGGGAAAATTGCTGAAGGTGCTCAAGCTGCAGCTGCTGGGCTGTCCGGTATCGGTGAAATTTTTGCGGATCTCGGTATTGGTGGCGAAAAATTACAAGTTGTTCTTGGTCAAGTTTCAGGTATTCTTGAAGGGGCTGGCGGAATAGCCAATGGAATAAAAAATGCAGACCCCGTAGCCATTGTATCAGGGTCCATTAAACTGCTTTCTTCCGCTATCGACCTGTTTAATTCCAAAGACAGAAAGCTAAACAGACAAATCGAGGTTTACAAAGAGCATCTGGATAGTCTGGGTAAAGCATATGCTAAGCTGGAACGGGATGTCAACAACTCTGTAGGGGAATCATACTATACTGATAGTGCCAAGCAGATAGAGAACCTGAAGCAACAGGAAGCGGAACTAATCAAAGCCAGGGATGCTGAAGCCAGTAAAAAGAAATCGGATAAGAGCAAGGTTCAGGAATACAACAATGCAATATCTGAGATTCCTAATAAGATCGAGGATATCAATCGGGCCGTTTCCCAAATGCTGCTGCAGTCGAATTTCAAGGAGTTCTCCCAGAATTTGAGTGATGCCCTGGTATCGGCATTTGAAACTGGTGAAAACAGCATTGATGCAATGAACGACACCTTTGATAAGTTCATCAAGAAAGCTGTTGCCAATTCTATTCAGCTTAAAATCATACAGCCCATCATTGATGATATGATGAAGGAAGCCGGGGAATACGCAAAGGGTAACAACAATAGTATCCTGGGTTTCGATTTCAATAAATGGCGTGATTTACTTGCCGGAGTGACTGATAAATCCACACAGTTACTGGAAGAGGCATATAACGGATTGGGATTGGATAAGGGTAACGACCCTAAATCATCCAGCCTCCAAAAGGGTATCAAGTCAATTACTTCTGATCAGGCCAGCGCATTAGAGGGAATATCCAGAGGGCAGTATGATCAGCAGAAAAAACTGGTGCTGTCTTCTGGGCAGCAAATCGTACAACTAACCACGATTGGTAAATCTATAGGCGACATATTCCAAATAGCAAGGGATAGCTTTGCTATGACAGTACGTATTGAGAAAAACACAGCGGATACCGTTGCAGAACTTAAGAATGCGGTTACTGAGCTGAAGGGGATAAATAAGAATACCACTAATACTGGTGGTTCATATAGAGGGAGCGGTTTTGGATAATGGTATAAACTATAAAATAGATGGTATTGATTTGTTTACATCGGTTGGATTTCTGGCCGATGTAAACAGGGCTACCAGTAATTCCATTGAACAGCCGGCTAATGTATCTGAAGTATTTTCTCATACCTGGGATGATGGATTTGTAGAATATGATCTGGTAACCATTCCAGGTGATCAGCCTAGGAAAATCAGAATTGAAGGTCATTTATATGCGACCTCTGAGGCTGACTATAGGTCTAAGAAGTCAAGTTTAGAAGTAATAAGGAAGAAGCCTTATTCGACTATTTACAGCCCTGAACTGGATTCCACTATCAACGCAAAGTTCGAATCCTTTTCCACCTGGCAGCGGCTAACACCAATCAAAGGCCAAACAAAAATAGTCACCAAAATAGCAATGGATTTTAACGAGGTACTTGGTATTGCTTTACCAACCTATTCTATATACTACGGTCCATCGGATACTATACCGAATACTGCAGCTCAGGTGACTGCTCTCAATTCTGGTGAGTTTGCTAATGAGATCACCATGGATACCGGCACAACCAAACGGATTATGAATATAGCCATTCAGACAGGGCGAACTATCGTTTCGACTACTGATCTGGATAGTGTATTTGGTGCGGTTACATATACGCAGAGAGGTACTGTTACCATCGCTGGCAATAGCTACAATATATATTCACTGGAACTCGGACTTCCATATCAACCAAGTCATAGACATAAATTTATAATTTCATGAGTAACGATATCACAGGCGGGTTAAGAAATCTAAAGGGGGGAAGTATTGATGCGTTACGCGGTCCATATCCAACCGTTGCCGCTGCTAATTTGGCAATTCCCGATACCATCGTTGATGATCTGAATTTCAGGGAAGGAAAGTTCGTAGATATTGGTATAAAACCAAATTTGGTTACTCACTGGTGGAAAGGCGGGTATAAGAATGAAAATCTGGTTGAGTACATTGAAGTTACTCAAGCTAAATTTAATACGGTTGCACCCATTGCGGGAATGTTGATTCTATCAGAAAACCTGTTAAACAATAATGAGCTTGTTTTTGGCGGTTGGAGTAAAACTGGTGGAAAACGCATCAGCAGTACAGAACTACGAACTCCATTGATACAAATTGACCCATCAAAAGTCAATATTACATTTAGTGGCGGGTTTAATATTGGGACAAATATGGCCCGGTTTGTTTTTTTTGATAAGAATGAGGTTTTTATATCTTATTCGGATGATCTTACTACAGCTATTCCTTCGAATGCAAGATTTGTAGGCGTTAGTGTCGCGAATTCCGCCATAATGGGCAACGATCCGACTCAGACACAATTTACCATAACTGCAATGCTTAACTACGGTACAGTGGCTAAACCATGGCAGGGGTTCAATGCGTCTATAGATAATACAAGGATTAAAAATTTAGACTTAAAAACACTAGTTAGGTTTTACAATCTTTACAATTCCTCCGGCAAAAATAAATTTGATTTGACCGCTAGCATCAACGGTAAAGTGATCCGTGCTGCAACAGGTTTAATAGAAGATAGGGCCGATAGTGCCTTGTCAAACCTGATACCGGTAAAACCTGGAACAACATATAGCCTTTCAGGACTTACAAACACAACAAAGGTAATAAGGTTTGTCGATGCGGCAGGCACCCCCTTGAAGCCCAAGAAAACAGACGGTACAGATTATGGCAGCTATAGCTACACAAGCGGGGCGTTTATAGCACCGCCTGGATCAGTGTATTTTCAGTTGTTATGGAAATATAATAATATTGGAGTTTCAGATCAGGTTCAATTTGAAAAAGGTTCTGTTTCTACACAATATGAAAGTTTTGTTAGTAAAATTGGTTCTGACCAAATAGAGGGTGATGTAAACATCGATTTAACGGGATACACAAAAACTGGAGGGTCATCCAAAACAACGATGGAATTAGATACTGCGGTTCAGCAAGCGTCTAGTGGAATAAATAGCGCAATATCTGTTTCAAACACAGCAATTTTGAAAGCAGATGAGGCTAAAATTATTGCAGACTCGAATTCTAATCAAATCCAAAATAAACAATTTGATAGCAATCAGATTAGAGATGCAGCGATAAATCTTGCTAAATTAAATCAATCAGTCCTTGATTTTATCAATGCTTCTGGTGGAGGGGTAATAAATAATTTTCCAGATGAAAAGTTTTTAACTAAGAATCCAGGCGCAAATGGAACTTTAACTTTTAAAGATGGTGCTGATGGTTATGCCAGAATCAGTGCTATGTCTACCGTATCCGCTCAAATTACAGAGCTCAAGACTAAATCAGAAAATTACAAGTCAATAATTATACAGGAGTCTTTCGATTTGGCATCTAGCACAGGAGCAAGATCCACTCTCTTGTTACCGGATAACACGACAATAAAGTTTGTTGGAAATGGTATGTTAAGAAACACTTATTTATATGGTAAGAACTTAATCATACAAGCTGATAGAGTCAGAATTTTTGATAACGTGCAGTTTTTCGTTTACGGCGCAGGGGGAGTTCAAGTCCCGTCAACTTCAAATAACATACTTACCGTTAACATACCGGCAACATCCACAGTTGACTTTTTCAATAAAAAGACAAGGACAGTATATTTAGCATCATCCGGAGCGACAGTAAATCCTTTTGACACCAAGCCTATGCACGCCAAAATGCCAAATTTGTCAGCGCTGACAAATGTCAGTGGAGTTTGGAGGTTGAGGATTGGGCAGGCTGCAGATTTCCCGCTAACGTCGTCAGGTAGTAATGTTGTAATACCAATCAGTAATAAATATATATTTTTTGATAAAGATACAGACGCAGTATTAGCATCTGGTTTAACTTATGACCCTCTTAAAATCAAAGGCACCTATCTGGTAAACTATAACAGAACTTTAAGATCTTCAATTTATGGCGACGTGTTCCCGGAGTGGTTTGGAGCTAAAGCAGATGGTATAACAGATAGTACTGATGCAATCAACATTTCCAGTAGGATTATAAATGCTGCCGGCGGTGGCTGTCTGAATTTTGAGAACAGCGGTCTTCAATATATGTCCAGGGGAGGTATAGTATTATTGAGCAATGTGCAATACAAACTGAACTACACCAAACTAAAGTTAATGAATAATGCATCTGAACATTTAATTATTCACGATGATATCGAAACAATTTCGAGGTGTAATATAACTCCTGGATATTTGGACGGGAATAAAAGCAATCAAACTTTAAGCCTAGACATAATCCATATTGGGTGGCCTTATGGGCAACCTTTCTATTCACAAGACGCCTCTTACTGTTTTTCTGAGAGTGACTTTTCTGGTGTTTATGCTGAGTTCGCTAAAGGCCATGGTTTTTATGTAGCTGTTCCTGGAGATATTGTATTAGCAAGTTGCCGATCAAGGTATAATGAGCTAGATGGTTTCTACTGGGAAAAGGAGCATTTTAAATTTATGGAGTGCATGGCCTGGTATAATGGCCGCGATGGCATACATACAGATGGAGGCAATCACTTTAGTATTATCGGTGGTAAGAACGCCCATAACGGAAGAAATAATATCAATCTTGAAAATGCATTCGAATTCCAGTTGTCAGCGCTAGCGACTATTGACGCTGTTAATGGTGCGAATTTAAATATCGCAAACTGCTATGGGTTTATGATTAATAATCTTAGGTGTGTAGGTCCTTCTGTAGTTGGTATTCGAATAGATATCGGAAGTAGAAATGGTAAAATATTAGGGGTAATTGATAAAGGAAATACAACTAGTATAATAAATGCTAGCAGCACTGTAGAAGTTAGAGATGTTGTGTCCTATTAGATAATTGATTTATACAATCAAAAACGGTTAGTAAATACCACCGGCAAAATACAAAATAGCACGGTTGTATTTTTGGGTTATGCGAGCTACTCCCATAATTCTCAATTCTGTTCAGGTTGCTACGTTACCTATTTATGATGACTTAAATGTCACCAGTGAGTTAATGGGTGCGCAGGAAATTCAGACAGACATTGATCTTCCGGGTACGCTCATATCTCCGATTGGAGCAACTATTGGCTACAAAGGAAATCCATACACAATCAATACACCACCGTTGCGAGTAGATAAGCTGGGCAACAGGTTGTTCAAATACTCAGTGATGTTTGAAAGCGTGCTGTACCGGCTTTATGATAAAAAGCTCCGACACTTAGGGAACAGGACATTTCAATATTATAATGACCCGGCCGGATATGCGCAGTTAATTGTTGACAATGCGAACGAGATTGATCCGGGCTGGTCAGTTGGTAACTGTGATGTTCTTCCAGAAAAGACAATCGACTTCAGTGGCCATACCTGCAGAACTGCATTAGACACCGTTGCTGAAGCATTCAAATTGGAATGGTCCCTGGACGGGAAGAAAATCAATTTCGTAAAACAGGTGGGCAATACCACTACGCTCGTTTTTAAGTATGGCCGGGGCATGGGTCTATATAGCCTTTCATATTCCTACCAATCAGATAAGAATGTAGTTACACGGGCATATGGTTATGGTAGTACTCGAAACCTGCCAAAGAATTATAGAAACGGTGCAACACAGCTCATGTTTGATGGAGAATTTCTGGAAAAGAATGTGTTCAAACCGGATGGGGTAACCAAGCTATACGGAGTTAAGGAAGGTGATTATGAGAATGAAGATATCTTCCCTCAAATCGATGGACTAGTATCTGGGGTATCTGCATTTGATCCTGATGCAGCAACATTCACGATCACCGATGCAAGCTTAACATTCGACCTGAATACATATTTCGGGTCTGATACTCCGAAGCTTTCATTTAAAACCGGTGAGTTGCAAGGACAGGAATTCGAGATCACACGATACAAGCACGACACTAAGACTATCACATTAAAGGTATTTACTGATAGTAATGACAATAAATTGCCGAATTCAGTTTTCCAGGCAGCGATAGGCGATACCTACAATCTATTCGATATGAACCTGCCGGATGAGTGTATCTTGGATGCCGAGAACAGGTTAAAGGCCGCAACACAGGAATTTCTGAATGAAAACTGTGTTCCGAGGGTTTTATATACTTTGGAAATAGATCCGCTATATGCCAGGGATAATAATATTATGCTGAAGCCCGGCGATAAAGTTCGTGTCATTGATGAAGATCTGGGGATAGATGAAATGATCAGGGTTACCAAGACCAACTATCCTTTTAACTTTCCTGAGCAAATTACCAAGTCAACTAAGATAAGTGTTGACATTGCCAACTTCATTCCTTATACAACTACTGAGCGGGTTATCGCAGACACCATAGATAACCAGAAGGAAATAAAGGTTGTCGATCGTACCAATGCTGAGCGGGCCAGATTGAACGCGTTAAATATGAAAAACCTTGCTGGAAGGGTATTCGATCCGGATGGAAATTTGGCGAAAGGTTCAGAATCCATTGTTGCTGCTATGGCTACATTCGGCTTTGATTCTCAGAATTTCGGCTTGATAGATGTGACTATTGCACCGAACTCCGGAGCAGATCCTAATTCACTGGTGATATCCGGCGGTCAGCTGGTACACCGGATTTATGAAATCGAGGGATTGGGTTATACCTGGCAGATGACCGGTAATGCCTGGTCCGGATTGAATCCATCTAAATTCTATTACGTGTATGCCAAGTGTAGTAAATATTCTTTGACTGGTACCTGGGAGATCAGCGAGACACCTGTATTCGTTAATGATAATCTCGGATCATATTCTTTCAACCTCGGTCAACTCTTTGAGGTAAATACTGCCGGCTACCGGAGTTTTGAGTTCACTAAAGGCATGACCTATATCGTCGGAGATACGATTACAACAGGCACTATACAATCCATAGATAAACAGAATTTCTTCAACCTGAACAATGGTACTTTCAATTTGGGGAGTGCGTTAAGTGGTCTTGATTGGGATGTTACAGAAGATGGTCAGCTCACCATTAGAGGGAAGGTAATTGCCACTGATGCAGAGTTCATTAACCTTTTTGTTCAGAATTTGAAAACAGCAATAGCCGGTAGAAGAATGGAAATTTCTGCAGCTAATAACAACATGAGGCTGATTAATGCCGAAGATAAGACCGAGGTGATTATCGACGATGATGTAGCAAGTGAGGGGGAATCTGTTTTTGGATCTGGCATGAGGGTAGGTAGAATAGGAGAAACATCTGCTGCAACTTTTGGAGCGAAAGGTGTTTATATATATAATGATAATGGAAATATTACTACTTCACTCACTAATGCACCAGGACCGGGATTCTTAGGACTCGCGACATCGGGATCTATTCAGGTTAGGGGACAATCAAATTTAGCAAGTATAAGATTTACAGGGACTATTAATCCAGATGCCACCGGAGATGAGTTTGGTATATCTACTACTCAAGATGTAAGAGTTGGAGGAGATAGGTTTATACGAATGAAATGGACCAAGGGGATATTGGTTTCCGCTGTAGAGCTGTAAACGTTTTTTTTTCGCAATTGGCTGTCTACCAATGTAACCGAGTAAGTTCGGATATCAGAAGTCGGAAAATCAAGGAAGTAAATTTGATACATATATCATAGAGTATGGCAAAGTTTACAATAGCAGAAGGAATTACAGGCGGGAATGAGGGGCTTTACGCCAATAATCCTGCAGACACCGGGGGAGAAACCTGGGTGGGGATCGCACGTAATTACTGGCCGAAGTGGAAAGGGTGGTCAATAATCGATACAATAAAACTACAGTTTGGCAATTCTGCGAAAATCATCAATAAATATGGATCGGTTGACCCTAATTTAAAAAGTTTCGTTTCTTCATTCTACAAGCAGAATTTCTGGGATGTCAATAAACTCGATCAGTTCAACGATCAACAACTGGCCAATACGGTTTACGATTTTGGTGTTAACTCCGGTACTGGTAGATCTGCCAAGTTCCTACAACAAGCGGTAAATGACCTCGGAGTATTTGAATTAGGTGTGGACGGATCAATTGGGAACATGACTTTATCGGCAGTCAATAACAGTGATTCTAAGCGTCTTTATGATGCATTTAATAAAAGACGAACAGATTTTTATGTTTCGATCGCCAAAGGATCACAGGCGCAGTTTCTCAAATCATGGTTAAGCCGAATCAAACCGTATAAATCGTAATTCATGCAAGAACAAGAATCTCCAGTAGCTAAAGCGAAACAGGATATGGTGGATAGGAAGGCTGCTTGGATTGAAAGAATGTTTGACCGGTTGTTCGCGGCTATTCAAAAAAATCCATTCGCGACGATTGCAGTTCTCTCCCTTTCGATGAATATCTGGCAGTTTAGTATCAACAACCATATTAATGAATTGAGGCTATCAGACAAAGATAAGTCAAACGCTGATATAGTTGCTGAAGTAAGGCGAACCGTAGATAGAGAGTTACCCAAGAAACTGGCCCCTTACGAAGCGAAGCAGGACAGTATAAGTAAAAACGTAGATACCTCATTATATAATCTAAATGGAACGGTTGAATCAGTTAAACAATACATCAAGAAAAAGACGAGATGAAAAAGTTATTCATAATACCAGTATTTCTGGTTTGCATTACTGGGGCGTCACCTAATAAGGTGCAGTCCCCTGCCAAAGTCGCCGGCATAGATAAACTTCCGATAAGCTCAAAGGTAGACAGTCTCAATATCAAAGCAACAGAGTTGAACCAATTAATCAGACAGCGATGAAAGTTATATTATATATATTACTAGCCCTGTCACTTTCCAGTTGTGGCCTGTTCCGGAAGATACACAAGGAGAAAACCCTGAATAAATCTGAATCCTCAATAATTACCAAGTCAGACAGCTCCGGTGTGACCATTGATAAATCGGTGATCATCACGAAAGAGAAACTGGATACGGTAATCACTTTACCAGGTAAAACTGTCAAGCAGGATGTTTATCTAAATATGGATAGCCTTATCAATGGAATGACTGCCGTAAAGAATGATCTGCTCGATGTTCGTCTGGTACTGAACCCAGTTACAAATATCTTATCTGTAGAAAGTAACCTCAAACCCCGCGATGTTCCTGTAAAATTTGACCGAGAAACAAACCGGCAAAATGATATCACTCAATCTGGCTTTAAGTCCGAACAGAAGGATCTGAAGCTGAAGGAGTTTCATGAGACAAATACAGTTGACAAGCAGCCTAAAAATTCAATCTGGTTCACGGTTTTAATATGGGGAGTAGTGGCAATCGTGATCTTTGCGTTATACCGATATTTTAATCGATAAGGATGTCTTTACGTATTTTTCATTTATTCGTATCTTTACCAACACAAGAACACCAAAACATGACGGTTTTATACATTTAGCGACAAAAGTGCTACAAGAAAATACAATATTTTATATAAAGTGCTTGTATCCATATTGTTATAGTGTGTTTATTGCTTGCCTGGCAGGCAAGAGGTCAGCGGTTCGACTCCGCTATTCTCCACCCTTCAAAAACCTTTCAGTTAGTTCTGGAAGGTTTTTTTGTTTCTAGCATTGCATCCATAGCCTCTTAAGTTCATCAAGTATCTGTTCCTCCAAAGTGAAAAATAATTCACAAAAATATTGAACGGATTAATGGTTGTATGTAAGTATTTGAAAATCAGTCTTTAACAAAAAGCCGGGAAGAACCAATTTTCTGAAACCAGTCAGTGGGTATTAACATGCATCATCTATTACACCAGTTTGTCGCAATACATTGTATTGCGACAAAAAAATAGGTGTATTTGTCGCAATACTTTCAAATTGTCGCGATATGAAGGACGAACGGAGACAGCAGGTGATAAAAAGGCGTTGGCCTAGTATGGTTGTTTTTCAGTAAGTGCAACCAAAAACCGAAAACATACCCTTTCGGGTATAAATGATGAATAATTCTATATATTGTACCCTTTAGGGTATTAATATGAAAGCAATCGTTACATTCATTAAAAATTCCAGGAAAAAGCATGGTCTTACTCAGCAAGAACTAGCGTTTAAAGCAGATGTTGGCCTCCGGTTTCTACGTGAACTGGAAAGAGGAAAAACAACTGTTCAGCTTGACAAAGTAAACGTTGTTCTGAATATGTTTGGTAAGGAACTTGGTATAACCGATAAACAACCAGAAAATGACCACTAAAGCAAAAGTTTTGTACAGCGGTCAACTGGCAGGATTACCTTGAAAAATCCCTGAGCCTGTCAGATAAAGTATTTGCCCTGATTGATCAGTCGTTCCTATCTGAGGACTACAAGGTAAAGTATAAAAAGATTTGGCTGGAGCGGAGTTCACGACTAAAATGATGGTATTCACTAAGATGCGACCCACTCTTCAAGGGAATCAAAAATGGACAATAAGGACTTGCCCTTAGCAGTAAGCTCATAGTCTACTCTAACAGGAATTTCAGGAACAATGGTTTTAGAGATCAGTCCATTCTGTTCCAGGTCTTTAAGCTGTCGGCCCAGTATTTGGTCAGAAATAGGGCTGAGTATATTCTTAAGCAAACTAAACCGATTTTGACCCTCATGTATATATATAATAATCAATGCTTTCCATCTTCCCGAAATCAAATCGATAGCTTCATTTACGCTGCAGGACCTGTGGAGAAACTCTTTATTAAGTGCATTGGATGAATTAGATTTTTTCATTGGTACTTCTATTTTTATGAGTAACTCACTTTAAAGTAGGTAGGGGCCAAATCGTGCTATTTTAAGCTACGTTTGTTTCCATAAAGATAAGAAAAATGAAAACAATAGTATTGAATGGGTTTGGAGGGACAGAAAACTTCAAACTAGAAGAAATTAATATTCCTGAGTTTGGCGATAATGAAGTTCTTGTACGTATAAAAGCTACTGCTTTTAATCCGATAGATCATCAGATGAGGCGGGGGGAAAGAGAACGTGAGTTGATGATAGGAAATATCCTGGGTATTGAGTTTTCCGGGATAGTCGAAAAAACGGGAGCAGCTGTCAATGACTTCAAAGAAGGCGATGAGGTTTTTGGATGTAGCATTGAGAAGGGAAGTAACGGAACCTATGCTGAGTATATAGCTATTTCTAGTTCTGAGCTTATCCATAAACCGGCCAACATCAGTCTGGAAGAAGCGGCATCCCTTCCCATTGCCAGTATGACCGCATGGTTATGTGTGAACAGGATGGGCTGGAAATCCGGAGAGAGCGTTTTTATAAATGGTGCCGCAGGAGGAGTAGGACGCTTCCTTTTAGTACTATTCATGCGTAATCATCCTGATGCTCATGTAGTGGTGGTTGCCGGAAATCCTGAAAGTATTTCTGTCTTGAAAAGCCTTGGTTTACCAGAAGAAAGAATTATTGATTATCATACTCCAGACCTGGAGAAGGTGCTATTATCAGTAAATGGAGGGAGATTTTACGACCATGTGGTCGATCTGGTGGGCAGCACTATCTCCGAGACTACTGCCAAAATACTTGCCATAAACGGAAACTATCTGGATGTTACGCTTCATGGCACCCAAAATACCCGGGAGATTTTATTTGATAAAGCAGCAACAGTTATGAATATTGCTGCATACGCTGAAATACAAGATAACAGAGTGTTAAACTCTATTGCTGAGCTTATCGGAACCCAGCAAATTACTGTTCCGGAAATTCGGATCATCGGACCAATCAGCGTAGCGACGGTGAGCGAAGCCCACCAGCTTATGGAAAAAAATCAGACGAACGGGAAAAAGTTAGTGATGACAATGTAGATGATTCCCAATTATTTAAAAAGCCTTTCAGCGTTTGCTGGAAGGCTTTTTTGTTTAAAGCTCTATCCTTTTAAATTAATAAAATTCGCCAAAATGCCAGAGTATTCCGGATGGGTCATGCAGGAAACATTCCCTTCCCCAATTTTCTACGCGGATCGGTGTCAGTTTAACATCCTGATATTTTTTAGTTAGTTCTAAAGAAACCAATTCATCCCAGGTGTGCTTTACGTTTTCAACCTGAAAAAATATCATTGTATTATCAATCCATTCTTTTACGTATGCATTCTGTAAATAGAAGCCTAATTCCCCCCATTTGAATAGTGACAGTACAGGACTCAAAATTGTTTCACTGAATCCAATATCCCGATAAAAATTCCTCGACTGTTCAAAATCTTTGGCGCCAATAAATGGTCGGACGGAAATTGCGTTTTGTTTCATGTATAATACTCTTTAAATGTTTCATATGTTTTACTTTAAATGTAAAACATAATTTGTCTTTGTCCACTTGATTGGAATCAAGAAATATTCTTCACCAGTTTATTCCTTATACGACTTAAAGTTTCAGGGGTAATCTTCAGATAGGAGGCGATCATCTTTAGTGGGTACATCTGAATAAGATCCCGTTTATTATCTATTATAAATTGATATTTCTGTAAGGGATTAAGCATATTATCAAAAAGATATGCACTTGAAGATCCATTTGTCAATATCCTGTTTAATTGAAGAAAGGAAATTGATTTCCCTACTAAGTAGTGAATAGATTCTATACTGAGCTCTAAAATAACACTTTGCTTGAAAGCAACTATATCATGATTTGACGGATGCTGGGAAATAAAACTTTCAGCATTAAAAAACCATTCATTCTTAAGATGCAGGTCGATAATGTTATAATTTACTGTTGACTGAGAAAGAGATTGATAGACAGCTCCTTCAATCAGGAAATAAACAGATTTAGCGACCTGCCCCTGATGTAATAATGTTTCATCTTTAAGGAGGATACGCTCTGTTGTTTCCTGTTGAAAAAGTTCAAGTTCATTATCATTGTAGTGCCCTGTGATTTTTAAAGCATTTGGATACATCTCTGACATTTTAAATGGCATTATGGATACTTATAGCTAAATAAAGATAGGCAATACATCATTACAGTGTCATCTTTATTCTGCATTTTTTTTCGAAAAAGTGCATTTTCAAAAATCTAAATATTCCTGAAAAACGTAAGTACTGTCAAATTAAATTGCAAGCAGGTGCTTTTATGGGAAAATTTTCCTTCTTATTCATCCTTCCCTTACTTCTACTTGTACTTCTTGTAAGTGCGAAAATGGTTATGCCTGTAATTAGTACCGGCACGTCAATTACATCAAAACAAGATCTTAAGACGGATAGAGTCGAAAAAATTGAGACCAGTGAGGAAGAAAAAAATGAAACCAAAGGTAAAGTTAAACCCGGAGAATTTATTTTAACCCATATCGACCATATTACTTTCCTGCATAAGCAGCGTAACATCAACTACGCTAAAAATAATCCTAATCTTCCCAGCACTTATTTGAAAGTTTTACAGCAACCACCTAGAAATTTTTAATTTTTCGAATAATTAAACAAATTCCTTAAATAAGATCTAAAAAATTCTAAATATGCTTAAAACTAAATATATACTAATAGCAGTACTTTGTACTTTCACTTTTATATTCACGTCTTGCAAAAAAGACAGAAGTTACAACGACCAGGGAGGGTTAGTTCCGGGTCCGGATTTAACTGTTTACGTGTTAACCAGCGATAGCAAACTGCTTTTGGTTAATGCTAAAAATCCTTCGAGTATCACCTCACAGGCGACATTATCGGGTTTACAGACTGGCGAAACTATTTTAGGTATCGATTTCAGACCTGCAACGGGACAACTTTATGGCATTGGCAGTACAAGCCGTTTATATATTATCGACCCGAAAACGGGTGTATCAAGAGCAGTTTCTGCAACGCCATTTACACCTGCAATCAGCGGAACCTCTGTTGGTTTTGATTTCAATCCTACGGTTGACCGAATCAGATTAGTTACTTCGACGGGACAAAATCTTCGTTTACACCCGGAAACTGGTGCAGTTGCTGCAACTGACGGTGCAATAAATGGGGTTCCAAATGCAAAAATTACGGCATCTGCCTACACGCAAAATAAAGCGGGCGCAACTATGACTGTTTTATTCGGTATTGATGTAGCTAACAGTAAACTTCATAAACAAGACCCACCAAATGATGGTAAACTTGTGGAAGTTGGTAGCATTGGCTTCGATATAGAAGATGCCAGCGGATTTGATATTAATCCAGATGGAACTTCGGCCCTGGCCGCTTTGTCTGTTGCAGGGACTTCATCACTTTTTACCATTGATTTAACCACTGGAAAAGCCTCAAAAATAGGTGATTTCACGCAGCATATTACAGGAATTGCGATTCCAACTGAGCCTGTAGCTTATGCAATATCGACAACAAACGACCTTTTAATCTTCAATCCGCTTGCAACTACACCTACGTTGATTGCGAAACCGATTACCGGAATTCAAACAGGAGAAACAATTCTCGGTTTAGATATGCGCCCGGTTAACGGTCAGTTATTTGCACTTGGAAGTACGAGCAGAATTTATACAATTAACGCCTCATCTGGTGTTGCTGCTGCCGTTGGCACAAGCTCTTTTGCTACACTGCTTTCTGGAACTTCATTTGGATTCGATTTTAATCCAACAGTCGACAGGATCCGAATTGTAAGTAACACAGGTCAGAATTTACGATTTAATCCAGCCGATGGTACTGTAATCGTTGACGGTAACATCTCACTGGCATCAGCAAATATAACTGGTGCAGCATATACTAATAATTTTGCTGGCGCTACCACTACCGTACTTTTCGATATTGATTCGCAAACGGACCGACTATACAAACAAGACCCACCAAACTTAGGTGCTTTGGTAGATGTTGGTGCACTTGGTATTAACGTTGAAGCTGCAAATGGTTTTGATATTGGCTCAACATCAGGAGCTGCTTACGGGCTGTTTACAGTTTCTGGTGTACAGAAAATTTATACTGTTGACTTAACTACAGGCGTTGCATCCGCTTTAGGTACAATATCAACTCCGGCGAGAGCCTTTACTTTAGGCATAGGTTTATAATCTTAAAAACAGATTATAAACTCCTTTAAAAACCTTTCAGCATATGTTGAAAGGCTTTTTTGTCTTTTCTACTTTCTAAGCACTAGTTTTTTCTTTATCCGGCTCAGGGTTTCTGGTGCAATGCCCAGGTAGGAGGCAATGAGGTTTTGTGGTATACGCTCAATAATCTGCGGGTTGGAATTTATAAGCTGCACATACTTTTCTTCGGCGTTATGGGTTATGGAGCTCATTAGCCGCTTCTCCTTTGTGACCAGGCTATTTTGGTAAAGAATACGGAAATACCGGTCCATAACAGGTACAGCCAATGTGAGTGCCTCATAATTTGATAATGAGATCAGTAGCAGTTCAGCTTCTTCAATAGCATCGATATTAAATACTGAGGGTTCGCCCGAAAGGAAGCTGTTGAAATCGGAAATCCACCAGCCCTCCCAACCAAAAACGCTCATATGTTCATCTCCCTTCTCATCTACGTTATAAGTGCGTATAAGTCCGGAGCTAACAAATGACAGATATTTACAAACGTCACCTTCCTGAAGCAGGTACTGTTTTCTCCTTAACTTTTTTTCGATAAAAAAGGGCTTAATCAATTCCTTGTCCATCTCGGTAATTGAGACTTTATCCTGAATATGTTTGAAAAGTATATCGATCATATCTTTTTGTTGGAAGTAAAGATAAATCTTTCATTGCAGAACTATTCAAGCGGCGGAGGAACTTTGCTTGATCTAAATCAAGTTTCTTATTTGATACAGGTCAAGCGGCAGCCACTTTCACCTCGTTAATTTTGTGTAAGATTTTTATCGATTGAAAAAATAGAATAATATGGAAAAGATAGCTTTAGTAGTAGGTTCAAGTGGTATTGCCGGTAGTGTTCTGGCAGAAAAACTAATTGCTGGAGGGTGGGAAACTTATGGTCTGGCACGCAGACCAAATACAGAGAATAAGGAACTTAAGCCAGTTGCCGCCGATCTTTTGGAATTGGATAGTTTAAGAAAGGCATTAGCCGATGTCAGACCAACGCATGTTTACATTACTACATGGATGCGCAATGAAACCGAGGCGGAAAATATCAGAGTTAATGGGCTGATGGTTAGAAATATATTGAGTGTACTGTCTGAAGGAAAGTCAGTGGAGCATGTTGCTCTTGTTACTGGTTTAAAACATTATCTCGGCCCATTCGAGGCTTATGCAAAAGAGGGGTTTTTACCTGAGACACCGTTGCGCGAAGAACATCCAAGGCTCGAATTAGAGAATTTCTATTATGCCCAGGAAGATGAGGTATACGCAGCCGCTGAACGCGATGGTTTTACCTGGAGTATACACAGACCACATACCGTTATCGGTATGGCAGTTGGAAATGCGATGAATATGGGTACAACTTTGGCTGTTTATGCCAATATATGCAAGCAGACCGGACGTCAGTTTGTATGGCCGGGTTCATCTGCCCAATGGAATGGTTTATCAGATATGACTGATGCAGGAGTGTTAGCTGAACACTTGATTTGGGCATCTACCACTGATATTGCCAGAAATGAGGCCTTCAATATAGTTAATGGAGATGTGTTTCGTTGGAGCAGGTTGTGGAAACGTCTGGCTGAATACTTTGATGTGGAAGCCGTTGGTTTTGATGGGCAGATCCATCCCCTGGAGCTGGCCATGGCTAATGACGGCGAAATCTGGGAACAGATTGCGGAAAAATACAAACTGAAAGAAAATTCGCTGAGTCGTCTGGCTACAGCATGGCATACTGATCTTGATCTGGGCAGGCCGATTGAAGTGATGACCGACATGTCAAAGAGCAGAAAAATGGGCTTTACTGTTTTCCAGGATACAGAAGAAGCGTTTTATAATCTTTTCGGAAAATTGAAGAGAGAAAACTTAATTCCTTAAATCAATAACATACCCGATTAGGTATCAAGCCCTCTTTAAAATTTTTTAAAGAGGGCTTTTTTATGGCTTCGCTTCGCTTGTTTTTATACCGTCAATATGACATATTATAAATAATATTGGTATATATGCGAAGGGGTTTAAATACTAAAATGATTTTGATGAGGGCGCTCTCCATTCTGTTATTTTTATTAAGTTTTTCTGTTTACGGACAAGTTCCAGCCGGAAAAACTATGCATTATACGCAAAAGGAGGGGCTTTCCTTTAATATTGTCAATAGTATCAATCAGGATAAAAATGGTTTTATCTGGTTTGCTACCGGAAATGGTTTGAATCGTTTTGATGGCATTAATTTCCGTACGTTCAAATCAGACTCTAAAGATTCTGCTGGAATACCAGATAATTATATACAGAAACTCACCAAAGATGAAAACGGCGGTTTTTGGGTTTCTTCCAGAAAAGGTCTCTATAGCTTTGATATAAGTACAGAGCAATTTAAAAATCATCCTATCTTACCAGGACGCACCAAAGCAGACGTGACGGGAATCAGTCAGAATGCTGCGGGTAATTTATGGGTAGCTACCAGTGGAAATGGCTTTTCTTATCTGGACAAAAAAACTGGTCATTTCAAAAATTATACGATGAAATCTCTGAAGGGATTGCTTAGTAATTCTATTCTGAGTATCGAGGAAGATCCTTTTGGTATACTTTGGGTCGGGACCAGAGATGCCGGTCTTTGTGCGTTTAAGCTCGATCAGGCTAAAGTTCCCAGACAAGTTTTTAGCACTCGGAACCAAATGCCATCAAGCCGGGTTAATGCGATCTACCGGGATCATTTTAATAATATGTGGGTTGCCACTTCAAGAGGATTGTGGTTATATGAGCGTAAATCGAATAATTATCATGTCTTCTCTGAGAGTAGCCATCAGTTTATCAGCAACGTTTTTCTGTCACTTGCAGAAGACAGTGATCATCAATTATATATTGGTTTACAGGAAGGCGGACTTTACCATCTGGATCTGAATAAATTAGCTAAGGTAGCTCCCAAAGATTTAATTTTCAATCAGGTGGAAGATGAAAACGGATTCAGTATTACACCGCGCTCAGTTCCGGATTTGTTTTTGGACCGTGACGAAAACCTGTGGCTCGGTACCTATGGGGACGGAGTCTATATGGTTAGCAGGACGCCCGCAAAGTTTAAGCAGTTTAAAAGGAAACTGATCAATAAAAGTGGTGAAAGTTATCTGCGATATTACGGGATGTGTATGGATGCCCAGGGGAATCTTTGGCTTGGGACCGATGGAGATGGAATTTATAAATCCCGGAAAGACGGTAAAGTAATCCGGCACTACCTGGCTGACGGTCGACCGCATAGCCTCACAGACAATGCGATACTGAGTGCTTTTAAGGATAGTAAGAATAATCTTTGGTTTGGTACCTACGCAAATGGCCTGTTACGCTATGATCCTGCTAAAGATGGTTTTATCAGTTATAAATATGATCCCCGTCAATCCGGTTCAATTGCTGGTAATGATATCAGGGTTATACATGAAGATAATCGGCAGAATATCTGGATAGGAACCAACGGCGGGGGGCTTAGTAAATTAGATAGTCAAACCGGAAAGTTTACTAATTATAATACGGCTAACAGCCATCTGAGTTCTAATGATGTCCGTTCTTTAGAAAACGATGAGAAAGGAAATCTCTGGATAGGAACCTACGGAGGAGGACTCAACTATCTGGTAGTTCGGGAAAATAAGATTTACCCATTCTTATACGATCGAAAATCCCGTGTTAATTTATCGGGAAATATTATCTATGCTTTACAGCTGGACCGTCAAAATAGATTGTGGATAGGGTCGGAAGGAAATGGATTATTGGTTTATGATATCTCTGGTAAATCATTATTAAAGTTCAGTGAAAAGAATGGACTGGCCGATAACACCGTTTATGCCATTTTACAGGAGAGCCCCGGCAAAGTATGGGTAAGTACAAATGACGGTTTATCGAGCATTGATTTGAAAGCCAAGCAAATTTATAATTTCAGTGGAAGCGATGGGCTTCAGGGCGGGCAGTTTAATGCGGGGTCGGCGATGGTAGACGGCAATGGTGGCTTTATGTGTTTTGGTGGAACCGAAGGTTGGAATTTGTTTTACCCTAAAGCTATAAAGCCGAGTACTTTTAAACCACAGATCAGTATTACAGGCTTGCAACTGTATGGCCGGGCAGAAAAAGATAAAGGTAACCTCGTCCATGTAAATGCGGGAGAAGAATTGACCTTAGAAGCTAACCAATCCGTATTTTCAATACAGTATGCAGCTTTGAATTATGCTTATCCGCACGATGCACAGTTTGCTTATAAACTCGAAGGTTTAGACAGAGAATGGAATTATGTGAAACGGCAACGGTCTGCAACCTATAGGTACCTCCAACCTGGTACCTATACTTTTAAAGTAATGGCGACCAATCAGGATAATATCTGGCAGGAAGATTCCGCTGTGATTACCATACATATTTTACCTCCATGGTATAAAAGCTGGTGGGCCTATACGCTCTATGTTGTTTTAGTGGCTATAGTAATCTATGGCTTTGTCCATTATAAGTCTAAACAGGCCAAGCTCAAGTACAGAATCCGTATTGCTAACCTCGAGGCACAGCAGGAACGGGAACTGCATCAGAGTAAATTATCTTTTTTTACAAATATTTCCCATGAATTCCGAAGTCCGCTTACCCTGATTATTAATCCGGTGAAAGAAATGATCCAGGACCAGCAGACGAGTTCAGACTTGGGCAACTTGAATATTGTTTACCGGAATGCAAAAAGGCTATTAAGCCTTATAGACCAGTTGCTTTTGTTCAATAAGGCAGAAACTCAGTCCGATCAGCTGAATATTTCCAAGGTAAACCTCATAGAGCTGTGTGAAGAGGTCTTTCTTTGCTTTTCTTACCAGGCAACAAAAAAAAATATCACTTATACCTTTGAAAAAGAAAATGATTATACGGAGCTGTATGCAGATCGTGAAAAAATAGAAATTGCTTTATTTAATTTGATATCCAATGCTTTGCGTCATACTCCTGATGGAGGGATTGTGAAGCTTTCCATACTGGAATCGCATTCTATTGTAACCATAACGGTCGCAGATACCGGAACAGGGATAGATCCAAAGATCGGGAACCGGGTGTTTGAGCGTTTTTACAAATCTCAGCAACATCAAAAGAACTTTAAAGGCGGTTTTGGAATAGGACTGTTCCTGGTCAAAAATTTTATTGACAATCATCATGGACGGGTTAGTTTTACCAGTAAAGTAAATGAAGGCACGATATTCAGGATCGAGCTGCTGAAGGGGAAGCAGCACTTTAAGCAACAATTGATTCTGGACCATCAGCCGCAGAGTTCAGTGATTCTGGAAGAGTTAAATACTTTTGAACAGGATCTTACTGAACTCAATACTGCAGAAAGTCAGCAATCAAGGCAGGATGAGAATGCGCTGGATCTGCAACAGGGAATCCTGTCAGAAAAGCCAACTCTTTTGATTATTGATGATAATGATGAAATCAGGCACTACGTCAGTAGTATTTTCAAACCGAAATATGAAATTCTGGAAGCTGTAAATGGTGAAGATGGTCTTTTAATGATAGTCAAATATTTGCCGGATATAATTATCAGTGACGTACTCATGCAAAATATGGATGGCTTAGCACTTTGCAGTCAGGTTAAAGCAGATCCTGCACTTAATCACATTCCTTTCATTTTGTTAACGGCAAGCTCTTCTCCTGAAACCCGTCTTAAAGGTATTGAAGGAGGTGCAGATGCCTATGTAAGCAAGCCATTTGATAAAAAACTTCTTGTTGCAAGGGTGGATAGCCTGTTGAAAAGCAGAAATAATTTGCAAACCTACTTCTACAATAAAATAACACTGAAATCTGCAAATCTGAAAATCTCTGCGGATTATAAAGAGTTTCTGGACCGCTGTATAGATATCGTAGAAAAGCATATCATAGACCCTAATTTTGGGATCAGTACACTTGCAGATGAAATCGGTATGAGCCGTTCAAATTTATACACCAAAATTAAATCTATTTCCGGACAATCATCAAATAGCTTTATTCGCTTTATCCGTTTACGTAAAGCAGCAGAAATATTTATTCATACAGATCTTACTGTACAGGAAACGATTCTTCTGGTAGGGATCAGGGATGCGCGTTATTTTAGGGAACAATTCTATAAGCTATTTGCTATGAATCCTTCTGACTATATCAAAAAATACAGGAAAGTATTTGGCAGCAAATACGCTGTTCATAAATCCCTCCTAAAGGGAAAAGAAGAGAAATAAGGCTGTTTTTGTTTAAATCCCCCTGTTTATTTGAGAGTTTACCCCTCACGCTGTGGATGTAAATATATCGAATTTAGCTTCGTTCAAGGTGCTATCTAAAAGCAGCCTGACGAGCACTTAACACTAAACCAAATATAGTATGAAACGAAATCTACAAAACAACCTTTCGGGGGACACCTGATCTGTGGGCTCAAATTCCATTATTAATTCTCTATGTGTCCACTCAAAAATTACGATCATGTATTTAAAATATTCTCTTAAAAAGAGTATTCAACTGATGACGGGAATATTTATTCTCCTTGTCCTGACTTCTACTGCCTTCGCACAGCAAGTGCTGCGCGGAAAGGTTACAGACAGTAATAATCAACCTTTGCCTGGAATCAGTGTGAAGGTGAAAAATGCCACATCAGGCACCAGCACTGATGCCAATGGTAATTATCAGCTTAGTATTTCTGACAACAATGCTGTTCTCCAGTTCACATCTGTGGGTTTTGCCGTGCAGGAAGTTTCTGCTCAGGGCAAAACAACCATCAATGTCGTGCTACAAAGTGACGACCGTGCTTTAAATGAAGTTATGGTGGTTGGTTATGGTACGCAAAAGAAAGAGACGGTTACAGGTTCCATCTCCCAGGTGAAAGGCGAGGACCTCGTAAAAAGTCCTCAACCTAACCTTTCCAATGCGCTTGCCGGAAGATTTTCTGGTGTAGTAATTAGTAATCGTGGAGGAGAGCCAGGGTATGACGGCTCTAATATTACAATCCGTGGACTGGCTACTACTGGTAGTAATAATGTTCTGGTTGTGGTAGATGGAATTCCCGGGCAGATAGGAGGTCTGGAACGTCTGGATCCGAATGACATTGAAAGTGTCTCGGTATTGAAAGATGCTTCTGCAGCTATCTACGGTAATCGTGCTGCAAACGGTGTAATTCTGGTAACGACCAAAAAAGGAAAAACCGGAAAACCTGTTGTTAGTTATAGTTTCAACCAGGGCTTTAGTACACCGACGCGATTGCCTAAGATGGCAGATGCCGCTACCTATGCGCAGATCATGAATGAGATCAACTTTGATTCTAATCCGAATGGCGGACTAAATCAATCTTTTACACCGGAGCAGATCGAGTTATTCCGGAATGGGTCAGATCCGCTACTCTATCCAAATACAGACTGGACAAAAACAGTCCTGAATAAAGTTGCGGGGCAGACACAACATAGTCTTTCTGTAAACGGAGGAACTGAAGACGTTAAATACTATATGTCATTAGGGACGATCAATCAGCAGGGGTTATATAAAAATGGTGCGACAAAATACAATCAGTATAACTTTCGGACCAATCTGGAGGCGAATATCAGCAAGCGTCTAAAAGTTGGTTTATCACTTTCCGGCAGGGAAGAGGATCGTAAATTCCCGATTACAGGTGGGGGTGACATTTTCCGCTCTTTGTATCGTTCAAAACCGATTATCGCAGCATTTTATCCAAATGGTTTACCTACAACCGGAATTGAAAATGAAAACCCGGCAGTTCAGGTTACTGACTTAGGGGGGAGTACTAACAATCCGAATCAGGTATTGAATGCGATTTTAAGAGGCAGTTATCAGATTCCTGGTGTAGAAGGACTTTCAGTAGATGGTTTCTTCTCCGCAGATAAATCAAATGCCTTCAGCAAAAGCTTTAATAAACCTTATGTACTCTATAATTACGTGCCTTCAACAGGTTTATACAATAGTAATATTGTCGGGGGAAATAATCAAAAAGCTACTTTAACAGAATCGCAGCGTCGGGAGTCTTTATTAACCTCCAACGTCAAATTGAATTATGCCCGTCGTTTTGGTCGTCATGATATCAATGCCTTTGTAGGTTATGAACAAAGTAAAAATAACCTGGAGTATTTTGATGCACAGCGTTTCAACTATTTATCTACACAGCTCCCTGAACTTTCTCAGGGCGGAACAGCAGCTACAGACTTCCTGAACTCTGGTTACAGTTCAAATTATACCCGTAAAAGTATTATCAGCAGGTTGGCTTATACATTTGATGATAAATATCTTTTTGAAGGACAGTTAAGAAGAGATGGTTCTTCAATCTTCGCAAAAGGCAATCAGTATGGCTCTTTCCCTTCGGTATCTGCAGGCTGGAGAATTAACAAAGAAGAATGGTTTAAAAACAATATCAATTTCTTTGACGAGTTGAAAATCAGAGGTTCTTATGGTTCATTGGGTAATGATAATGTAAACGGATTCCAGTTTTATGACAACTATACCCTGGTTAACAATGGCTTTGTAGCCCTGAGTCCAGGTGGGATACCTACTATTCAGCCGGGTGTAGCTTTATCTAAACTAGCGAATCCAAATATTACCTGGGAAGTAGCCAAAAAACTGGATATCGGTATTAATGCGGTTTTCCTGAAGAACTTCACTTTAGAAGCGATTTATTTTGAACAAAAACGTTCGGATATTTTAACGACAAGAAATGCATCACTTCCAGGTTCGTCGGGTATTGTGAATCCTTATGATGCTGATCCGTTGGTGCCTTCTGAGAATATTGGAAAGGTAAATAGCAAAGGTTTTGAGGCTACTTTAGGTTATAATCATACTGGAAGCGAATGGAGATGGGGAGTGTCCGGTAATTTCACCTATGCAAAAAGCAAGATCGTCTTTATCGATGAAGCAGCAGGTACGCTGGATTACCAGAGACAAACCGGCAGACCATTAAATACTTATTTACTGTATAACAATATCGGCCTTTTCCGTACACAGGCAGATCTGGATGCTTACCCACATCTGAATGGTGCAAAGGTTGGTGATCTGATCTATCAGGATTATAATGGTGATGGTGTAATCAATGCCGATGACCAGACAAGGACTAAATACGGTAATGTTCCTCAGATCACTTACGGTTTCAACTTTAATGTGTCCTACAAAAATTTCGATCTGTCAGTTTTATTCGCTGGTCAGGCACAGGTGAGTCAATATGTATTACCTGAAGCAGGTAGTGTAGGTAATTTCTACAGCAGCTGGGCAGATAACAGGTTTAGTCCTACTAATCCTAACGGAACCTTTCCAAGGGTAACTGAAAGAGCTTCGAACGCGATTAGTGGCGGTGCCTACAGAAATGATTTCTGGTTAAATAATGCGGCTTTCCTGAGACTAAAGAACGTGGAGCTGGCTTACAATTTAAAAGCAGATTTCTTATCTAAACTGAAAGTTTCTGGTGTCAGGGTATTTGCCAGTGGATTTAACCTCTTTACGATTACCAAAGTAAAAGACTATGATCCTGAAGGGAGTAGTGAAAGCGGTCAATTTTATCCGCAGCAAAGGATCATCAATTTAGGCGCTAACGTGAAATTTTAATAAGAACCAAGATGAAATACAATTATAAATTACCTGTTTTTATCGTGATCGGCAGTCTGCTAACGCTGGGTTCATGTAAAAAAGATTTTCTGGAAACTACGGCAACGGATAGAATTCCAACCAATACACTGGAAACAGATTCTGCTGTTTTTGAAGCCTTTGTAACTAATGGATACATCGGGACAAGATTGCAAGATAAAGAGGCTGACGGTACAAATCCTGGATTTGGACGTGGTTTTGAGTACAGTATGGCTAGTTCCTTTACTGACGAATCTTTATATAATAATGATGACAATACCTGGATGGTTCAGCGCGGACAATTAGCTCCGGAGAACCTGGGTGCACTGGGGGTACTCTGGGGCAGGAGTTACCGAAGTATCCGGGAATGCAATTATGCCTTAAGTGTGTTGGCTAAGATTGAAATGAGTGCTGGTCACAAAAGTATGCTGGAAGGAGAGATTAAATTTATCAGAGCTTTCCGTTACCTTGATCTGATCAGAAACTACGGTAGAGTAGTTTTAATGGGTGACCGCGTTTTAGGCTTGAATGATAATCTTCAGGATCCTGCTTTATTTAAACGGGAAACAATCAAGGACGGTATAGATTACGTGGCGGCGCAGTTTGCAGAAGCGGCAGAAAGACTTCCACAAGATAATGGCAGTAGCTGGGTGGCAGGCAGAGCAACAAAAGGTGCGGCTCTGGCTTTAAGAGGGCGTTTGCTTTTATATGCTGCCAGTCCTTTGTATAATGCAGGGACCTGGGCCGATGCTGTTACCGCATCACAACAAGTGATGAGCTTAAACAAATATGCACTCTATCAGGGGGGATATGCCAATATGTTCCTGATCAACGAAAGTAATGAGGCTATTTTTCAGCGTCTGTATACCAGGAATGCGAATCATGTGCATATGGAAATTGCCAATGGCCCAAATGGTTATGGAGGCTGGGCAGGTAATACACCTATGCAGAATATGGTCGATGCTTATCAGCTTACAAACGGTCTGCCTGCAAATACTTCTAATCCGCTGTATGACCCGGCAAACCCTTACGCGAATCGTGATCCTCGTTTTGCAGCGACAATCCTGTATAATGGCGCTCCTTACAGAGGTCGAAATGTGGAAACTTTTATACCTGGAGGCAGAGACAGCAGAGATGGCCAGGATAACTGGAATACGAGTAAAACAGGTTATTATCTAAAGAAGTATATGAATGATGCTTATCCGTTACAGAATCCCTGGGGAAATGCAGGTTTTCAGCCCTGGATCTATATCCGTTATGCAGAAGTTTTATTAAATTTTGCTGAAGCCAGTAACGAGGCTTATGGCCCACAAGCTGTTGCTCCGGGTTCATCCTTGTCTGCTGTGCAGGCAATCAATATGATCCGGGCAAGGCAGGGTGTGAATATGCCAGCACTTTCTGCGGGCATTAATCAAATGGATATGCGTCTGGCAATCAGAAATGAAAGACAGGTTGAACTTGCCTATGAAGAGCACCGTTTTTATGATGTGAGAAGATGGCAGATTGCTGCGGTAACAGAAAATGAACCGGCAAAAGGAATCATCATTACTAAAAATACAAACGGCACTTTCACCTACACACCCAAAGTGGCGCTGGATGGCAGAAGGTTTGAGACCAAGCACTACTGGCTCCCAATTCCACGTACCGAGATTTTAACATCAAATAACCAACTGGAACAAAACCCAGGATATTAATACCGGACGGCTCCAGAAGAGATCATCTTCTGGAGCTGTTTTTCTAATTAAAATTTACACAAATCATTGCCGTATTATGAGAAGAAAATACTATTTACTATTCACATTACTTTGTTTCCTTTGTCCATTTTTATTGAATGCGCAGGATGCCAGTCAGCGTATCCTGTTTAATACGGGCTGGAAATTTCATAAAGGAGATTTACCGGAGGCTGAAAAGGTCAATCTGAATGATCAAAATTGGCGCAGTCTGGAATTACCCCATGACTGGAGTATTGAAGGTCCATTTAGTCAGGAATGGGCCAGCAGTACAGGATATCTTCCGGGTGGTATTGCGTGGTACCGTAAAACATTTACATTAAAACCTGAAGAAATTTCGGCTAAAACGTTTATTTATTTCGATGGGGTTTATAAAAATAGTGAGGTCTGGATTAACGGACATTACCTGGGTAAAAGACCTAATGGTTATGTGTCTTTTCAATACGAGCTTAGTAAATACCTGAATAAAAAGGGCAATAATGTGATTGCCGTTAAAGTAGATCATACCAAATTTGCAGATTCACGCTGGTACCCGGGTTCCGGGATTTACCGTAATGTCTACTTGATTAAGAAAAATCCGGTTTATATCCCGACCTGGGGATTGACGTTTACCACCCCGGAATTTAAGACTAATAAGACACTGGCTAATGTGGTCGTAAAGATCGAAAATTCAAATGCAAAAGCTGTGGTCGTCACAGTAAAGAGCACGCTAAAAGATCCTCAGGGAAAGGTTGTTGCAACTGCAGAAAAGCAATTAAATCTGGGCGCTGTTGCAAAAGGAGAAACAGCCATGGATTTTGCACTCAACTCTCCACAGTTATGGTCGGTAGACAAACCGGCCTTATATGACCTGAATGTCTCCATTTTTATTGACGGAAAGAAAGTAGACCAGCAAGCAGAAAAAGTAGGCTTGAGAGATATCCGTTTCGACGCTGATGAAGGTTTTTTCCTGAATGGACAGAATGTGAAAATGAAAGGTGTTTGTGTGCATCATGATGCGGGTGCATTGGGTGCCGCGGTACCTGTTGAAGTATGGAGAAGGAGATTGCAGCAATTGAAAGATGTAGGTTGTAATGCCATCAGAATGAGTCACTATCCACATCAGGACTATTTATATGATCTCTGTGATGAAATGGGCTTTCTGGTTATGGATGAAGCTTTCGATGAATGGGCCCTGGGGAAAAATAAATGGATCAAAGGCTGGAATGAGGGCACTCCGGGAAAAGATGGTTATCATGAATATTTTGCAGAGTGGGCAGAACGTGATCTGGAGGATATGATTTTGCGCAGCCGGAATCACCCTTCTATTGTTATGTGGAGTATAGGTAACGAGATCGACTATCCAAATGACCCTTACTCACATGAGATACTTAGCAGTGGCCGTAACCCTCAGATTTATGGGAGAGGTTATTCTCCGACCAGTCCGCCTGCAAGTGAGATGGGAGATATTGCAAGAAAACTGGTCGACATAGTTAAAAGAAATGATACAACCCGTCCGGTGACGGCTGCATTAGCTGGTGTAGTGATGTCTAATTTTACAGATTATCCTGGATTACTAGATCTGGTAGGCTATAACTATCAGGAGTACCGTTATGCAGAGGACCATAAAAAATATCCTAAGAGAATTATTTATGGTAGTGAGAATGGTAAAGGAAAAAATGAGTGGTTAGCCGTTGACAGCAACAAATATATATTTGGGCAATTCTTATGGACAGGGTTCGACTTTGTTGGTGAAGCCAGAAAATGGCCTATGAGAAGTAGCGGTGCAGGTTTATATGATATGGCCGGCTTCCCGAAAAATGATTTTTATCTGAGACAGTCACTTTGGACAGAAAAACCAATGGCTTATATCATGGCTTCTAAAAATGATGCCGATGAGGATATGAAGTTTTTATGGAGTTCTGTTCCTTCCTGGAACTGGGAAGCAGGGGATCAATTGAAGATTCAGGGAATCACCAATACCGAAGAAGCCGAGCTTTTTCTGAATGGGAAGTCTTTGGGTAGAAAGAAGGCTGGAAATCTGGAGCCCACTCTTTATTGGGATGTAGCTTACCAACCGGGTGCCCTGGTGATTAAAGGTTACCGCGGCGGGAATGAGGTTGCGTCTTATAGTCTGATTACCAGTACTGCTGCTGTTCATATCACGGGTAATGCAGACCGGACGAGTTTCGATAAGAAAGCAAAAGGAGTCTCTATGGTGGAATTACTTTTAACAGATAAAGATGGAAACAGTGTTTTTAATGCAGATCAAACCGTTGAGGTTACGATCGATGGCCCGGCTAAGCTTTTAGGCCTGGAAAGCGGAGATCTTGCCAGTCATGAAAGTTACCAGTCAAATCGTCGAAAAGTATATAGAGGAAAACTATTGGCTTATATCCAGTCTGAGGGAAAAGCCGGAACAATAAAAGTAACCTTTAGTTCTCCTGGACTGACATCAAAAACAATTACCTATAAATCGGAGTAAATTTCATTGTTCGGATTTTAATAAAGCCCTGGCCGGAGACATTTGTGTCTCCAGTTAGGGCTTTTTATTGCGGCTGCTGGCAGCCGGTTCTGGGTGCAACATTTTAATGTAGTTTTCGTCGTATCTTATATTAATCAACTCTTTCTATGACAATAAGAACCGTACTAATAATTTTAAGCCTAAGTTCAAGTTTTGCCTTTGCCCAGAATGTTGTTAAGCTGACAAATGATTTTGGAAGTGAAAATAAAGAAATCCAGGATATCCTGGATTTTGAAAAAATATACATTGAAAAATTGAATTTTGAAGGCCTCATGCTTAAAGGCAAATGTTATGAAATAAAGGTACACGAATTTGTAAATGGAAAATCAGTTGATGAATCGATTCTTTTTGATGGCGCGGAAAGTGACTATTTTAAAATAAAGTCGGAGAAGGAGTCTTTGAAATTTTTCTTTAAACTGAATGATGGAAAGTTGAAGACATACGTAAGGGGAACACAGTTTGGAAGTAAGAGATCATATTTCAAGCTGAATGAGGATTCTGATAAATATGCTGTAAAGGATTTTTTTGGAAGCAAGAGTCTATTAGATTTGGACATTAATTCAAAACGGGAAATTCCCATTTTTGCAATCATCACCCCAACTATTCATCACGATGGATCTGGTTCTTATTGCGAGGTTGTTCAGTCGGAAATAAAACCTGAGAAACTTGGCGAACAATTTAAAATTCCACATTACTTTTTGATAACAATAAAATTCAAATAAGAATCCCGATTATTATCCGATGAAACTTTTTTTGTATCTAATAATTCTTATCGGCTTTGCCTCTTGCCGGAATGACCAGTCAAACGATGAACAATTACTGGAGGAAGAGACTCCCATGATTTCCTTTTCTGTGAAGTCAAGATTCAACCATAATGTCCATGCATTTACCGAAGGGTTATTATTCCACAAAGGAGATCTTTATGAAAGTACAGGGTCACCTGATGAATTTCCCGAATCGGAATCTATAATCGGGATAGTTGATCTTAAAACCGGATCAATAAATCAGAAAGTCAAATTAGATAGAAGCAGATACTTCGGTGAGGGCATTGTTTTTCTGAATAATAGGTTGTTTCAACTCACGTACAAAAATCAGATATGTTTCGTATATGATGCAGGCAGCTTCAAAAAAATCGGACAATATAGTTTCTCAAATAAAGAAGGATGGGGGCTAACTACAGATAGTACTTCTATTATAATGAGTGACGGTACAAATGAACTGACCTATATTAAACCGGATAACTTTCAGGTTCTCAAAAAGGTATCTGTTTCTGAGAACGGATATGCTGTGCCGTACTTAAACGAACTGGAATATATTAACGGGTATATCTATGCAAATGTCTGGACGAAGAATGAAATTGTTAAAATAGATCCTGTGAACGGAAAGGTTATTGGGAAGCTTGATCTCACTAGTTTGAAGCAGGAAGCACTTTCAATTAATAGTCAGGCTCAGGAAACAAATGGAATTGCCTATAACCCGGTTACCAAGAGCATATTTGTAACGGGTAAGTTCTGGCCTAAGATATATGAACTTGAAATAGGGGATCACAAATAAAAAGTATAACAAAGAACCGCCTCATATTTTGCACGGAAGCGGTTCTTTGTTTTTATACCTGCCACTGGCAGACGATATAAAGCTGCAGTTATTTTACACCGATAATAACCACATTGTCCAGACGCATACCTAGTGTATTTGCCGAAGCAGAGCCGAAGAATTCAATCGTGTTATTATCCAGTGCTGAGATATCAGTTAATTCTATAGTAGAGAATTTATTGTTATCTGCATTACTAACCGGACGGCTTGGAACTGTAATTTGTATGCCGTTTACTTTAACTGTAATTACGTTGAAATCTGAAACAGAACTTGCTGAATTGGCGTTGGGTGCAAGATCATATTTGAGCTTAAGTTTTGTATAACCAGAGGTTTTAATACCTTCTATTTTCAAAGAAGCATCCTTAGTTGCCGGTAACCAAGCGTGAATATTGTCGGGGTAAGCACTGATAGTTCTCAAGTCTGTAGTACCATAACTATCGCTGAAGATAAATGATGGATTTGACCAGCCTGCATAAGCACCAACTTTTGGCTTATTTGCTGCGGCACCTGTTCCAAAGGTCTCTGTGAAAAGCACGTCCTCTACACCTGTTGGTGGATTGGTTTCATCTTTATCCTGATCAACCTCGTGAGAGCCAGAAGGTACTTCTGTCCAGTTGTTGATAGTTGCTCTTAATGCTAATGCTACCGGTGTTCCTGAAGGACCATTTCTGAGTTCTATATCATAAACGTATTTTTTCCCTTGTTCGAATTTTGTGTTTGCAGGCAGGCTCAGTTTAAACTTCCCTCCTGGTAAAGTGAAAGTGATTTGCGTACCAGCTGCATCGGATACAGGTAACAAGATCGCTTCCGCAGTCACCACTGAATTTTTGCTTCCGATTTTTGCAGACAGATCGGCAGTTTGTGAAGCATCACTCCATGAACCGGTCGCTAAATCAAAGTTTGCTTTGGTATTTAAACCGGCTATGTTAACTGCCAAACCATTTAAATCGTTAACACCTTCACCTTTTTT
>JAAAFW010000012.1 GCA_019352875.1 Pedobacter cryoconitis
AAGATGAGTGATAACATTAAAAACATTTAGGTGCCTATATCGGTGGTGTCCACCTCTTCCCATTCCGAACAGAGAAGTTAAGCCCACCAGAGCCGATGGTACTGCGGTAACACGTGGGAGAGTAGGTCGGTGCCAAATCTTAAAGAAAGCCTGTAGTGAAAACTACAGGCTTTTCTTGTTTACAAGGGTTTTTCCGCTGGAGATCTCCGCTGACATGGAAAAGGTCATATGCCACACCTATGGAATGTAACAGGTGATTTATTCTTATCTTACAGAAATTATTATCATACAGTGCTTCAGAATAACTTAATCCGATTTATTGATTTCTTTTATCCGCCATTTTCCAGGATTGTTCCTATAACTACATTTCGTTATGGAGTTACAGGTGGAGGTAATGCGGGATTAAATCTTGTTATATTTTTTCTAAGCTATAATTATATCCTCCAGGGACAGGAAGTGACTTTCGGCACTTTACATATTACATCTTATATTGCAGCTTACCTGATCGCATTATCCGTTACTTTTCCTGTGGGCTTTCTGTTGAATAAATATGTGGTATTTCAGCAAACTGATGGGCGGGGAAAACAGCAATTGATATTATATGCTGTACTCACAATAACTACGATTATACTACATTATGCGTTATTGCATTTGCTTGTCGGGTATCTCGGCTTCTGGGCGACACCATCAGAGGCATTTATAATTGTTCTGATGGCTATATTAAGTTACTTTTTCCAATCCTATGTTACCTTTCGTAAAAGATAAAGGGGTAATCAGATAGAAATAGTTTTGATAAACTGATTGATTGTTCCGCAGGGATATTTATTCTTATTAATCCACTGCATGAACCGATCCATTCTCTCTATCATGTCTTGGCCAGTATTCTTACTGACATACCCAGGAAAGCCGAAACGTTCTTTATCTTTCAGGTCAGTAAATTCCCAGGGATGAAAATATACATTCAGGTATCCATCCCATTGATAGGTTCTTTTAGCCAGATGTTTGTAGTACCATAACGGAAGATTATGGAACGATAGCCAAAATAATGGAAAACGTGATAGCGGACTTACTGAAGCAGGAATCTGTAATACTCCGCTTTGCATAAAATATGTTCTTGAAATATGTCGGTTATTGTACCTTCCTGGCAGCCATGTTGGGTTGATTGAACTGTTATAACTATAACCGGCATTTTGTATTTCGGCCTCATCGACTGGCATCATTCGAGCCATTCTGTAACCTTTAATTTTTAGTCCTGAAAGTTCTTCTAAAGCCAGACGGGATTCAAGCAAATGTTCATTTTTAAAATCTGAATGAAAAACACCATGAGATGCCAGTTCATGACCCTCTGTAATAATACGCTGTATAATACTTGGTGCATTTTTAGCGAAGGTGACGGTGCTGAAAAAAGTAGCTTTAACTTTATTCTTTTTTAACAGATCAAGTATGCTCGTTGTCCCGGCAATAGAAATTTGGATCTGGTCTTTGAAGTCGATGCTTTTGTTATATTCAAAGGGCATATCGAACTCTTCAATATCAAAGCTTAGTAATACCATAAATGTTTAAAAATGTTTTGGATCTATTTAGTATAGATTGGTAGACTTAATAATATAATTCGGGCGGTTTTTTGTTTGCATAAACATTTTGCCGATGTAAATCCCAATAATACCTAAAATAATCAATTGCAGTCCTCCAAAAAATACAATGGTCATTATAGTAGAAGCCCAGCCATCTACTTCAATATGATTACAAAAGGCATATAATACATAAGGAACATATAATATAGAGAGTACAGAAAATATAAAACCAAGGTAGACGGCTGTATACAACGGCCTGATACTAAAAGAGGTCACGCCATGTAATGCAAAATGCATCATTTTCTTTAAATTGTATTTACTTGATCCCGCATATCTTTTACTTGGCAGGTAGTCAATCGCAACTTGTTGAAACCCCATCCACTTGACCAGACCACGTACAAAGGGTTCATTTTCTTCAAAGTCTCTGAATACGTCAACGACTTTTCTATCCATCAGCCGGAAGTCTGCAGTTCCCTGTTCGATGTCTATGCTTGACAGTGCATTAAGAAGCTTATAGAACCATATTGATGATTTTCTTTTTCTATAAGGGAGTGTTTTATCTTCTTGCCTTCGGGTGTAAACCACATCATAACCTTCTTCCCATTTTGCAAGCATATCTATTATCAATTCTGGCGGGTGCTGCAGGTCTGCATCCAGAGAAATTACACAATCACCATTGGCTTTATCTAAACCTGCTTTTAAGGCTAGCTGATGGCCGAAATTTCTAGAAAATTCAATATAGAAAAGGTTAGTTTTAACCTTAGCCATAGTTTTTAGGATAGATAACGTTTTGTCCTTGCTTCCGTCATCCACTAATATAAACTCTACATCATAGTTTGTGTTGTTGAAGACTTTTTCCAACCTGTCAATTATGACAACCAGACTTTCCGCTTCATTGAAAGCGGGAATAACAACTGATACTAACTTGTTCATGCCTGAGATGGTGATGTTTTTAAACTGAAGTCTTTAAATAGTAACTGGTAGCTTATGTAGATCCATATTAATACACATGGAAGTGCTTTTAATGAATAATGCATGATATAATTCACTCGGATATATTTTGGATATAAATCTGAAGGGGCGAGTGTAGTCAATAGAATTGCAAAGATGAACAGGGCAATTGCCGTCTGAGATATCGGCTTTTCCTGTAATACAAACCATATCGCTACCCCTGCAAAGGCAATAATATAGGTCGGTGATTCTGATGAGTTACTGAAAATGACGGTAAATATCAGCGTCGACGCTAAATACATCAATCTGAAAGACTGAGATTGATATTGTTTTATGCGTAGGTATGGCAGGCAAAAAACAATTATTCCGGGAATTATAAACGGGAGATTTGAGAGGTTTGGATTTGTCGTGACCCTTCTTACTATCCCCATCAGAGAAATATCTTGCCAGGAGTCTAATGTTGCATTCTCGATCTGTTTAGCACTTAATGAAATATACCACTCTTTATATTGGCTTATGATATACTCATACCCAAAAAATATCATGGGGGTAAGAAAGAAAATAATGGACCAGAAAATGCAATAGGCGATGAATTTTGGCTTTTCTTTAACGAAGAAGAAAAAGGCCAGTCCAACGATTCCATAGAGCTTAATAAAAGTTCCCAGCATAATGAGAAAGGCTGCCCAGAAGTTTTGTTTTCTATCGATCAGGGTATAACTTAAAATAATAATCGCTGTTATCGAAGGATTGATCTGGCAGGCAAATAATGCTGTAAGTAATTCGTGAGCTACAATCCAGTAGACAGCATTTATTTTCGAGTTTTTTAGTGGCAACGTTTGAATTGCATAATACAAGAACAAAGTATTGACAAGTTCCCAGAAAAACATTCCAATAAATTCCGGCAGCATGGCGAATGGCGCAATCAGCATCGAAAAAAAAGGACCGTAATGGTTCATGTCACCATATTGGGGATATCTACTGAATAAATTCAGATGTTCCTCCGCATGGAAAAAAGTGTAAATAAATATCAGGTAATTATTATGCGAGGTGCCAGTGTGATACTGCCGGTAGGTAGTAATGGCGGGTAGAATAATAAATATAGACAGGATAAATAACCGGTTATTGAATAGTTTACCAAGAATATTGGTAAGACTTCTTTTGTTGGAAGCTAGAGAAAGCATTTTTTATATCTGAAAAGGGTTAGGTTTCTTTTTGGGTATGCGATTATTCTTTTTGTGTAATTACTTAATGTGGGTTTGTAATAAATCAGTTGCAATTAAACCTTTTCAAATTTATGTAATTTTTGTTTTAAACTTTCAAATAAGATTTACAGTTTATCGTCAGATATATATTATTTAACCTGTTGAGCGTACTATATCTATATTAGATATTCTCAGTTCAAATTTTTGTCGTATAAATAGGTTTTCACGGTGCTTTATTCAGATCTATTTCCTTTAACCGTTAAACGGTATGAGGTGCTATTGTGCTACAGGGGTATTACTATTATATATGCGTATAGCTTTTCTTATAGCTAACTATTGTATTTCGATCGGGATTACATTTCGGTAATCTTAAAGAAGGAGTCGATGGTTAAAGAAGAGAAAATAGCTTATATAGATCTGCTGAGTGATTTTGGTTTTAAACGGATTTTTGGTAGTGAACCGAATAAGGCTTTGCTGATCGCCTTTCTGAATGAAATCTTTCAGGGGAAAAAACGGATCATAGATCTGGTATATAACCAGAATGAGTATCCTGGAGCAGACCGGGAGCAGGGGACAATAATCTTCGATTTGCTGTGTACGACCGATAAGGGCGAGCGAATCCTGATCGAGGTGCAGAAAAGTAAACAGGAGAATTTCTTCCAGCGGGCTTTGTTTTATGGAAGCCGGCTGATCAGTTCACAGATTCCTGTTGGCAGACGGCAACAATGGGGTTATCGTTTTACAGGTGTCTATGTGATTGCGATCCTGGATAAGTTTATCCTTCCGCAGGCACTGTCTGCACATTACCTGCACCACATTTGCCTGCGGGACCGGGACGGGGGAAATTTTGTTTATGACGATTTTGGGCTGTTGTTTATTGAATTGCTTAAGTTTGATAAGCAGGAGCACGAGCTGGAAACGGATCTGGAGAAATGGTTATATGTGCTAAAGCATATTAGTACACTGGATAAGTTGCCCTTGGTGCTGCGCAAATCAATATTTGAAAGGCTATTTGACATAGCTGCTTATGTAAATCTATCAGAAAAAGAAAAAACTATGTACGATATCAGTTTAAAACATCAATGGGATAAAGAAGGAGCACTACTCGCTATGCGTAATGATTTGATCGCGGAGATCAGAGAGGAAGTGATATTGGGCATCAGAAAGGAAGTGATGTTGGGGATCAGAGAGGAAGTGACGTTGGGGATCAGAGGGGAAGTGATGTTGGAAATACGGCAAGAAATAGCCTTGGAGATGAGCGCGCGTGAAACACAAGTTAAATTAGCCAAAGCCCTGGCTATAGCTAAAAATTTAAAAAAGGTGGGATTTGATTTTGCTGCGATCAGTAAGGCCACCGGGCTATCCGAAGGTGAAGTTGAGTCGCTTTAGTCTATTTTTAAGAGTTAGAAATGCATTTCTATTGTGATATAAGCCATTTCTGTTCTAATGAAGGCTGCTTGCAGGCATAGGTTTAAAATTAGATAAAAAAAAATAGTGAGCTAAGCCGTTGTTTATGATGTGTATAGCCATTCTGGTTCTGTTAAACGGAGAATTCTTTTAAGAATTGTTTGGTAGAAGGGATAATTTTCTTACTTTTGCATCCCGCTTCGGAGGAAGGGAAAGTGAGAAGGCAAGAGAAAAAGAGAAGGCAATTGAAAGGATGTAAAGGAAGATTTAAAAGGCCGGCTTGAGGAGATCGAAAGATCACCTGTTGATATTTAAACGAAGGAAACTTCAGGGAAAATAAAAAATA
>JAAAFW010000013.1 GCA_019352875.1 Pedobacter cryoconitis
ACACAGACTTATTTGTATAATCCCGCTAAAACACTGTTGTTCAGACAGAAAAATATAGTGTACATATTACACCATGTTGCCAATCCAAAAAAACGACTGAAATATGCCCGAATTAGACCTAAGTCGTATTTATAATTACAGTATCCGAAATCGAGTTAAAATCCTCCATCAACCAATAATTTAATGGTGTCGCTGTGAATATATATATGCATGGAATTATATAAGCTCAAAAATTTAAATAAATAAAATACATCTCTTATCAGGAGGGGAAGTAAAATTGCCAGCTATATCCTAGTCGAGTCTTATTGCTATAAAACACACTATTCACCACACCTACCCCACAAGAACCCCACAGTTTCAGCAATTACTGTGGGTTCTTGTGGGTTTCTTGTGGGGTTCGTGTGGGGTATGCAAGGCAATTCCCGAACAACAGTAAGACAACACACGAACCAGACAAGAACGAAACCCATTTCAAAGCCAAAACCTGTCTTGTCCTGAAATAGCTATACAGGTTAATGAATTAGTTTTAAATAGACTATACACGCAAATTTGTTATTCCTTTATC
>JAAAFW010000014.1 GCA_019352875.1 Pedobacter cryoconitis
ACTAGTATGGCCCGGGGGATCCGGCGCGCCTAGGCCTTGACGGCCTTCACTCAATTCGCCCTATAGTGAGTCGTATTACGTCGCGCTCACTGGCCGTCGTTTTACAACGTCGTGACTGGGAAAACCCTGGCGTTACCCAACTTAATCGCCTTGCAGCACATCCCCCTTTCGCCAGCTGGCGTAATAGCGAAGAGGCCCGCACCGAAACGCCCTTCCCAACAGTTGCGCAGCCTGAATGGCGAATGGGAGCGCCCTGTAGCGGCCACTCAACCCTATCTCGGTCTATTCTTTTGATTTATAAGGGATTTTGCCGATTTCGGCCTATTGGTTAAAAAATGAGCTGATTTAACAAAAATTTAACGCGAATTTTAACAAAATATTAACGCTTACAATTTAGGTGGCACTTTTCGGGGAAATGTGCGCGGAACCCCTATTTGTTTATTTTTCTAAATACATTCAAATATGTATCCGCTCATGAGACAATAACCCTGATAAATGCTTCAATAATATTGAAAAAGGAAGAGTATGCGTAGCCGTAATTGGAGCCGTACCCTGACCGAACGTAGCGGCGGTAATGGTGCGGTGGCGGTGTTTATGGCGTGCTATGATTGCTTTTTTGGCGTGCAGAGCATGCCGCGTGCGAGCAAACAGCAGGCGCGTTATGCGGTGGGCCGTTGCCTGATGCTGTGGAGCAGCAACGATGTGACCCAGCAGGGCAGCCGTCCGAAAACCAAACTGAACATTATGCGTGAAGCG
>JAAAFW010000015.1:0-494191 GCA_019352875.1 Pedobacter cryoconitis
GGTTTTCATAAGCACCATTAATTTAAGCAATTAATGGGAAAACTAAAAAGGGTGTCCATACTTTTTGGACACCCTCTTTTTTGTTGCACAGAACATTACCGGCTAGTCATTGTTAATGAGCAAAACAGATATTGGTTATGGCACTGGAACAATACAAGAAAAAACGTGATTTCAAAAAGACTGCCGAGCCACAGGCCGGCGCGTCAAAAGATAACAGTAAGTTACATTTTGTTATTCAGAAACATGCAGCCTCGCATCTTCATTATGACTTTCGGCTGGAGATGGAAGGTGTATTAAAAAGCTGGGCTGTACCCAAAGGGCCGTCAACAGACCCGAAAACAAAACGTCTGGCTATGATGGTGGAGGACCATCCCTATAGCTACAAAGATTTTGAAGGATCTATTCCCAAAGGAGAGTATGGCGGGGGGACTGTCATTGTATGGGATGAAGGGACCTATGAACCAATTGAAACTATAAAAGGTAAAAAAGCACAGGATAAACATTTGTTGGCCCAGCTGAAAGCAGGTTCCCTGAAGATCAGGCTCAACGGCGAAAAACTAAAGGGAGAATATGCGCTGGTCAAAACCCATGGAATGGGGGAGAACGGATGGTTACTGATTAAACATAAAGATGAGTATGCAGCTGTTGCTGATATTACAAAAAAAGAGAACTCTGTCCTTTCCGGTAAAACTATAGCCGAAATGGAAAAGAGTAGTGAAAAGGTGTGGCAACATGGTGCGGAGGAGAAAATTGAATTGAAGTCTGATCCCGAAAAATCAGAAGCAGAGATTACATCGATTTTAAAAAAAGTAAAAAAGAAGAAAATACCTATCGGTATGAAGCCTATGCTTGCCACACTTGTAGATGAACCCTTTGATGATCCTGACTGGGTATATGAGGTTAAATGGGATGGTTACAGAGCATTGGCATTTTTAAAGAAAGATGGTGATGCCGAACTGCTATCCAGAAATAATAAACAGTTCAATGAACGGTTTTATCCCATTTATAAGATATTGAAGAGCTGGGAGATGGACATAGTGCTTGATGGCGAGATTCTTGTGCTTAATGAAAAGGGAATTTCCAATTTTGGAAAACTGCAGAACTGGCGAAGTGAAGCAGACGGAGATCTCGTGTATTATGTATTTGATGTACTTTGGTATGAAGGAAAAGATCTCACAGACTTGCCTTTGTTTGAACGCCAGGAAATCCTCAGTAAAATCCTGCCTCAGGATGATGACCGTATTAGACAGAGTAAAGTGTTCCGTACATCCGGTAAAGAGTTTTTTAAGGCTGCCGAAAAAATGGGACTGGAAGGTATTATAGCTAAAAAGGCTTCCAGCCATTATACTTTTAATAACCGTTCGTCAGACTGGCTTAAAATGAAAGTGCATCAGAGACAGGAGGTTATAATAGCCGGTTTCACTAAAAATGAGAATACGTCCAAAGCATTTAGCTCGCTGTTGCTTGGCGTTTATGAAAATGGAAAACTTAGTTACGTGGGAAAGGTTGGTACTGGTTTTTCTGATCAGCTGCAGCGGGAGATGATGGCACAATTTAAACCACTGATTACAGATAAGAGTCCTTTTGAAGTGTTGCCCGACGTAAACAAACCTTCGCGGTTCCGACCAAATCCTCCGCATGCGAAGGCGACCTGGTTAAAACCAGAGTTGGTGTGCGAGGTCGCTTTTAGCGAAGTTACGTCAGATGGCGTGTTCAGGCACCCGTCTTTTAAAGGAATGCGGGAAGATAAGTCTGCGCGGGAAGTAGTCCGGGAGGCAGCAGTTGAAACCGGAGCAGTAGTTAATCTGGATGAAGTAGCTGATGTTAAGGCGAATAAAGAAATATCACATGCCAGGGCGATTAAACCGCCAAAAGCTAGCGGACGCAAATCTTTGCTGAACCCTAAGGATGAGACGCAGGTGAGAAAAGTATGTGGACACGAATTGAAATTTACGCATTTAAGTAAATTGTACTGGCCGGAAGATAAGGTGAGTAAGCGGGATATGTTTAATTACTATTATCAGGTAGCAGATTATATCTTACCTTATTTAAAAGATCGTCCTATGTCTTTAAACAGGTTTCCTGGCGGAATTCACAGTAAGGGTTTTTATCAGAAAGATGTGAAAGGGAAAGCTCCCGACTGGGCGAAGACCTTTCCTTACAGCACTGGTGAAGGAGAAAAAAAAGAATACCTGGTTGGAGCGGACGAAGCGACGTTACTCTGGATGGCATCTTTGGGCTGTATAGAAATGAATCCCTGGTTTAGCCGGGTTAGCGCACCGGATAACCCGGACTATTGCGTAATTGATCTCGATCCCGATCAGCATAGCTTCGATCAGGTTGTTGAAGCAGCGCTCCAGGTTAAAAACATACTGGATCAGATTGAGGTGCCCGGCTATTGCAAGACTTCCGGATCGACGGGAATGCATATTTATATTCCTTTGGCGGCTGCTTATACCTATGAACAGTCTCAAATGTTTGCCAAAATTGTTGTTAGTCTGGTGCACAGGCATATTCCTGAATTTACGACGCTGGAAAGAATGATTAATGCCCGGGGAGGAAAAATGTATTTGGATTTTCTTCAGAACCGGCCAGGTGCTACGATTGCGGGGCCATATTCATTACGTCCAAAGCCAGGCGCAACGGTCTCGATGCCGCTGCACTGGGATGAGGTGAAACCAGGTTTGGCGATGAAGGACTTCAATATTTTTAATGCAGTAGACCGTTTAAAGTCTGAGGGAGATCTTTTCAGTGGAGTCCTGGGTGAAGGAATCGACCTCGCAAAAGCTATAAATAAAGCTAAATCTGTATTTGGCTAAATAAGTTAGTAATTAGTTTTGATGGCTAATATTTTTAGTTTAAATTTGTCCTGATGATGGAACAGCTTAGTTTTTTCTCTGAATCGGGGCAGACACCCGGTCTGCCTTCCGATTTATTACAGTATATACCGGACTTTTTCAGCGAGTCAGAAAGTGAACATTATTTATCTCAGCTGATCACAGTAACGCCCTGGAAGCAAAAAGTGGTTAGTATGTATGACAAGCAAGTTGTTACGCCGCGATTGAGTGCATGGTATGCCGACCCGGAAATTTACGATTATACTTCTTTACGCAAATCTTCCCCAAATTTCTGGACTCCTGAGCTGATGGATATCAGGAATAAAGTCGAAGCTTTCACCGGAATTAAATTCAATAGCGTGCTATTGAATTATTATAGGGATGCTAACGATTCTGTGGCCTGGCATAGTGATAATGAAGAAGCATTAGGTACCCATCCGGTAATTGCCTCCCTAAGTCTGGGACAAGTGCGGGGCTTCGACATCAGAAATAAGCAAAATCACAAACAAAAATATACTGTAAAATTGGAGAATGGATCTCTGTTGCTGATGAAAGGGAATTTGCAGCAGCATTGGGACCACAGAATTGCCAAATCCACGAAACGGATGAAAGAAAGGATCAACCTTACGTTCAGAATTGTGCAGGAGAAAAAATAATAATATCAGTATTTTTTTACTGGCATACAATAATCTCGATATATGAGCGTCTATATGTATGAGAGCGTTAATTAGATAAGCGGTGAAAGGTTGTAATGACCATTCACCGCTTTCTTATTTCAGATGTTTCCATTGTGAGAAATGTCAACAGAAAATAGTGAGCTTTGTCCTTTAACACGATTTTCAGCAGCCTTAATTTTGATTCAGATATGAAAAAACTATTTGAATCCTTAAAAGTTGGTGATCTCGAGCTCGAAAACCGGATTATCATGGCGCCTTTGACCCGGTGCAGGTGTGATGCCGGGGCTATTCCCAGCGAAATTATGATAGCCTATTACCAGCAGCGCGCAACCGCGGGAATGATTATCGCAGAAGCAACTGCTGTTTCTCCAATGGGTATCGGTTATCCGGATACTCCTGGGATATGGTCGGACAGTCAAATCAGATCCTGGAAAAAAATAACAGATGCGGTACATGAAAAGGGAGGCAAAATTGTTCTTCAGCTTTGGCATGTTGGCAGAATGTCCGACCCATGTTATCTTGAAGGAGAACTCCCGGTTGCGCCGAGTGCTATTGCTCCCGGTGGACATATCAGTTTGCTCCGGCCCAAAAAAACATTTGTTACGCCTCGTGCTTTAGCATTAGCAGATATACCTGGAATTGTAAAATCTTTTGCTAAGGGAGCTGCGAATGCTATGGAAGCAGGGTTCGATGGAGTAGAGATTCACGGCGCTAATGGATATTTGTTAAATCAATTTTTTAATGCTGGCAGCAATCAGCGTGAAGACAGTTATGGCGGTTCGGTGGAAAACAGGTCAAAATTAATGCTTGAAGTGCTGGATTCAGTAATCGATGTATGCGGGGCTGGTCGTGTGGGTTTACACATCTCTCCGCAGGATGATGAACATTCAATGTTACAAAGTGACTTTTCTACGAGTCTTGGTGATTACACCTATTTAATCAAAGAAGTAAATAAGCGTAATATAGCATTCTTATTTGTACGTGAGTCGGCCAACTCTGCCAATTGTGTCGGACCTCATTTAAGGACTATTTTCAATGGTATCTATATTGCTAATGAAGAGTTTACACCACAAGCAGCAGAAGCAGCCGTTGAAAATGGGAAAGCAGATGCCGTCTCATTTGGAAGGCTGTTTATCGCCAATCCTGATTTACCGGCCCGTCTGTATCGTAACGAAAAACTTAATGAATTAAATCCAGACAGATATTATCATGCAACTATAGAAAAGGGATATACAGATTACCCGGAACTCGACAGGATTTAATGCTTTCTTATTCTCTTTATGTGATAATATATATACAGATATTCTATGTGTACGGTTAGAAAGTGCTTCGGTAGCTAACCATACTTCCTTCACTGTTTATTCAAATCCGATTGAACAAACAATGAAGGAAGTATGAAGAAACATTGAACTAAATTTGAATAAAACAAAAGCATCACACTATCAATACCCGGTTAATCAATAGTTAAATTATAAGGGAGCTTAACAAGAGTATGTTATATTATTTTTTGTTCTGATCGAATTTTGAGGCTAATTCTCGCGCTTGTTTGTAGTGCTTTTGCAAAACAGGAAGAGTTCTAATTGCGTAATGGCTGACGGCAGTATCAGGAGACTTCGATGCGCCCTCAAACAGCGCAATATCTGTCAGATGGTTTTCAACCATCATGTTGGTATAATAACTGTCAAAATCCTTACCTGTCATTTGATTCAGATCATTCAGATGTTCCTGTTTTTCAGCAGTAACTGTCGCTGGCAAGGTTAAACCTTTAGCTTTTGCCAGTTCCGCAAGACCGGCGCTGGCACCTTTATGATCTTTTTCAATTGTAGCAGCATAATCTTTTACCGCCTGGAGTTGGGCTTTTTGCTGTCCGATTTTACCCATTTCAGTTTCAAGCAGGCCGGAAACTGCAGCTTCGCTGATAAACTGAGCTGAAGGGTCTTCTGAGCCAGCCTTATTTGCTGGCGTGCCGGCGGTATCCGCTCCCGACGGACGTGCATTACTATTTACGGTTGTGTCCCGACGATCTTTTGATTGTTCAGAATGGCAGGAGGTCAAAGACGCCCCTGCAACTAATAATAAGGTGGCAATAGCTGTGGTTTTCATAAGCCTGGTTGCTTTTTAAACCCATAACAGTTTACTTGACCTGGTGTTTTAACATTGATAGAATTGCAGTGTTATATTTGCTTAACTGATGCTCTTACCAAAAGGGGAGAATGCCAGGTTCATTAGCTTGAAGTGCTGTCTGCCGAACGGTATGCCTACAATGGTTAAGCATAAAAGTAGTCCAAAAAACAAATGAGTAAGTGCAATCCAGATACCCCCAAAAATTAGCCAGACAATATTCATGACAGTAGAAAGGCAGCCGGTATTGGATGCAGTATCTGTAATGCGTACGCCAAATGGAGCCAGCCCTACAAATGCGAATTTAAAACATTGAAGCCCGAATGGGATTCCGACGATGGTCAGACAGAGGATCAGTCCGCCAAATATATATTCGAAAAATATAAATATTCCGCCAAAGATCATCCAGATAATATTACCAATTAAATTCATTTTCCAATTTATTTTTAAGACGCTCCAATAGGTCCGGATGTTACAATTTTCTATTTAGCTGGTGAAATTTTAATAAATTCAGCCAGAATTAAGTACCACATAGATGCCGGAGAAGAATAACAGCTACAATAACTATTTAATAATTGTACTCATTATGGGGAACTTGATTTTAGATCAGCTTTCCAAATATCTGGTTAGAATATACCTGGTTCCACATGATATTGTAGAAGTTTTCGGTAGAAACCTGGTTTTTATGCGCGTAGAAAATACAGGTGCTTTTCTAAGTGCTGGTGAAGGATTGAATGATACTTTTAAGTTTATAACACTCACCGTACTGCCATTTGCGGCCTTATGTGCAGTTATTGTTTTTATGCTGAAGTACAGGTCGCTACCTTTGTTGCTGGTAATTGGGCTGAGCTTTGTTGCGGGGGGCGGATTAGGTAATTTATTTGACCGGTTTCAGTTCGGGTCTGTAACCGATTTTATTCATCTGGATTTCTTGTTTATCAAAACCGGGATATTTAATCTGGCCGACGTTTCAATCCTCGTAGGAGTGATTTGCCTTGCGCTGAATATTTATTATAAAAAGATAAGTACAATAGACAGGACAGGGAAACGCCTTGCTAAATAACCAAACGGCTCCCTGTCCGGTTTCTAATTCTTGCTCAACTGGTAGGCAACAACACTATTCTTAAAGAAAGTGGGTACATATACAATTTGCTTTACGGGGTCATAACCGATATCCGCCGCGTTAATCTTCTCTTTTTGTGTATCCAGTAGTAATTCGTTTCTGCCGTCAGCATATACATAATAGATTAATCCGCCCCAGGCTGAGAAGAGAAAATCTCCGTTACCGATTGGTTCTATGCCATCTCCACCATGTGGTAGTCCTGCTACTTTAGTAAGTTTTTTTGAGGCATCAGCCTTTAACAAATTTTTGCCGCCTCCAGCAATAAACAGATCTGAGCCTACGGCTTTAAGGCCATTTATACCATCTATTTCTTCAAGATAAACCGTAGTCTGCTTATTTTTATGTTGATGTACACGTTTTGTCTTTGAATCTGAAACATAGATCACGCCTTGGTCATCTGCAGTTACATCATTAAGGAATGCAGATCCGGGAATTTCTATACGCTGCTCTATTTTGGAGGAGGGAATGTCGATGATAACCAGATCTGTAATGTCCGCGACATATAATTTATCTCCGTGCCTGGCCATTCCTTTAGGAGAATTCATTCCGGTAATCCAGTCCATATTTTTAACCTTCCCATTCAGGTCAAAGATTGCGACACCACCAATACTGTCTTTTACGTCGGAAGTCTGTCCCATTACAGCGACAAACAGATGTTGTTCCTTCGCATCAAATAAGACAGATTCAGGTAAATCAATGGGTGTGGTCGTCTCCCAGATTTTAACGAGTTTAGGTTGTGCCTTGGATTGCAGGCCTAATAAAGCAATGAGGATAATTCCGACGAGTTGTTTCATAATCTATTCTTTGATCTTTTGGGTAATTGGTTGATTTACTTAAATATAGTAAATTTATGAGACAAGACCTGCCTTCTTGTTAACAGATGGTTAAAAAGGGGAGTAGGCAGCTTAAATGTGGGAGTGATATTTGTAAAAAACAGGGTACAAGTGAAGAATGATTTTTAAAATACTTAATTTTCTGCCTGTACCTAAACCTAAATTATGAAGAAACTAATACTTGTTAATTTTTTGATTTTCAGCACTACGGTTGTCTGCTGGTCACAGACTAAAAACGATGCTGTTCAGATTACCGATATGCTGAAGATACAGCGTGCCGGACAGCTGGATATTTCGCCGGATAAAAAGAAAATCCTTTTTACAGTGCAGAAAATTCAGCCGAAAGCTATTGACTCAGCAAACTTTGAATATGAAAACCAATTGTGGATAGGTGAGCTGGGTAAAGACTATAATCTGCGCCAGTTGACTTTCAGTAAAGACAACCCCGGACAGGCATCATTTTCTCCCGATGGAAAATCTATTTTGTTTATTCGTAATGTTAATGGTAAAGGGCAATTTTTTCTCCTGCCATTAGCGGGTGGAGAGGCCCGGCAGTTAACAACTTATAAATACGGTGTCGGCTCTCCAAAATGGAGCCCCGACGGTAAAAAAGTCGTATTTACAGTTAGCCTTAAAATAAATGAGCTGATTTCCGATATCACATTGAATCCTGGCCAGCAGCTCCCCGCATGGAGCAGTGAGAAACCCGGATTTGCCAAAAATGATTATTTTTCAGTTAGCAACACTAAAGGAGATCCAAATGGTGATCTATCCCAAATCAGAGCATATCTGAATAAAAATGAGATTGATAATAAAGCCAAAGTCATTAACAAACTGCAGTTTCAGGGAGAGTCAGCAACTTCTTCGGAAATTCAGCTTAGTCAGGTATTTGTATTCGATATCTCCGGTAAATCTGAACCAGTCTTAGTTACTTCAGGATTCAATTCCTACAGTGATCCTTACTTTGTCAATAACCAGGAAATCTTGGTGAATGGTCGTCTGGAAGAAAATGTTTTTCCCGATCGCTCTCAGGAGTCCGCTATATATAAAATCAATATTCAGACCAAGGCTGTTAACCCGCTCTTGGGGAAAAAGGAAAGCAGCTATAGGATCGGTTCTGTTTCTCCATCTGGTAAATACCTTGTTTATGGGGTATCCGAAATCGGGAAACCTAGTGTGGGAAAGGTTTCTGTTCAGGATCTGGGGTCAGGAAAAGATATCAGTACCATCCAGCTGGATCGTAATCTCAATGGGTTTAAATGGTCAGATAAGGAAGATATACTTTATTTTACGGCACAAAGTAATGGTGGTGTCCCTTTATATAAAACTGCGGTTAAAAATGGAGTGGTCAGTAAATTATCAGATGAATCTGAGGGGATAGAAGATTTTGTACTGGGTGATAAATCATTTATTTATAGCAAAACAAGTGTACAGAATCCCTCAGAACTGGAAGTTGCCGATGAACAGTTGAAAAATGTGAAGGTAATTACTGCCTTAAACTCTGGGTGGCTGGCGAAGAAGAATATAATTTTGCCCGAACAACATACTTTTAAGAATGATGCTGGTATGGATGTAGAATACTGGGTTATGAAACCAGCTAATTATCAGTCTGGTCAGAAATATCCATTATTACTGGAAATCCATGGCGGACCAAGTGCGATGTGGGGACCGGGAGAAGCGGGAATGTGGCATGAATATCAGTATTTCTGCGCGATGGGTTACGGGGTGGTTTATAGTAATCCCCGTGGTTCAGGAGGTTATGGAGAACAGTTCCTCCGGGGGAATGTAAATAACTGGGGTGAGGGCCCGATGAAAGATGTAATGGGTGCTTTAGACAGAACTGTTGCAGAAGGTTGGGCCGATACCACGAAATTGGTAGTTACAGGAGGTTCTTACGCAGGTTATCTGGTCAGCTGGATAGTTGGACATGACCAACGTTTTAAAGCCGCCTGTACACAACGTGGTGTTTATGATCTTAAGACGTTTTTTGGGGAAGGAAATGCATGGCGATTAGTGCCTAATTATTTCGGGGGCTATCCATGGGAAGAGGCCGCAGGTAAAATCATCGAGCGTGAGTCTCCGATCAATTACGTCGCCAATATCAAAACTCCGCTGATAATATTTCATGGAGAAAGCGACCTGAGAACAGGTGTCATCCAAAGTGAGATGCTATATAAGAGTTTAAAAGTTTTAAACAGACCGGTTGAATATGTACGACATCCTGGTGCCACACATGAGATTACACGGAGTGGTGACAACAGGCAGCGTATAGACCAGATGCTGCGTACTTATGAATTTTTCGAACGTTTTATTCATTAATTGAAAGCTGGGAATATCTCCTTTTATTGAAAACGGAATTCGCAGACCTTTACCGGTCATGCGGCTTTTTTGCTTAATTAGATTTACAGTTTGAAAAATCTGGTATAATTATTATCATTACATTGTTTTATAAGCTTATCTCAAGCATTTTTTGAACAACAAATATCACTATGAAAAAAATAATTCTAACTGCCGTTCTAATGTCTTTCTCTGTTTATGGTTTCTCCCAGTTTAAAGTTGGGCGGTCCAAAGAAGAAGTAAAAGCAGACAAAGAGAAAGTAACACCAAAAAGAATTGGAGTTAAGACAACTGCGTTAACTGCAGATTACGAGCTTTATGCTGTTGGAGACGATAAAGAGTTTTTGCGGTATATTACCAAAGGGGGGATGGGAACTGAAATCTATGAAGTGATTAATTTCACAGACATGAAAGAGGAAGCTGATTTTTACAAATACGTCCTTGGATTATATGATGATTTTAAAGACAATGAGATCTTAATTAATAACATGAAGATCGTGCCCCGTGAAATGAAATTGCTTGGTATGAAGAATATCATGTTTGATGTATATCCAAAAAGCAATTCTGATTATAAGAATTCTACAATTATGCTGTCAAAAAAAGCCTGGATTAATTTATTTAAAAACTCCAGGATCCACAAAATATAGATGCAAAACAGAAACGCCTCATCATTAATTAAAATGATGAGGCGTTTTTTGCAGCACAACAATCAAATCACTAATTAACTGCTTCTGTTTTAATAAAGGAACTGAGTTGTCTTTCCAGATCCTGGTTTTGTTCCAGCCATTTTTCAACAGCTGCTTTGTCATCACCCGCACCAGCGAGGGCACCCATTAATGAGCCCAACTGTAATTCATTCAATTTAAAGTTTCTGAAAAATGCAGTTACCTTAGGGTTTGAGCGGACAAAATCTTTGTTGGCAACCGTTTGAATCGTCTCCACATCACCGAAAATACCTTTAGGGTCTTTAAGGAATTTTAATTTATAATTGCTGAACATATAGTGAGGAGACCATCCTGTTACTACAACAGGTGTACCAGCATCAATACTTTTTTTGACAGTGGCCAGCATCGCTGCCTCACTGGCGGACTGAAGTTCCAGTTTCAAGCCATAGGCTTTAATCGCTTCTTCTGCTTTGTTCATTATACCAGCTCCCGCATCAATACCCACTATTTTACCGTTAAATAATGCAGCATTAGCATTTAGCTCATCTATGCTATTGATGTTCACTGATTCAGGAACTACAAAGCCAATCCGGGCGTTATCAAAGTTAGTACCAAGTACTTCCAGTTTTGCACCGAATTTGTCCAGGTATTCCTTGTGAGTTACCGGCATCCAGGTGTCCAGAAATACATCTGCATCTCCACCTGCAACGGCTGCGAATACAGGTGCTACATCTGCATTTTTCAGCACTACTGTATAACCCTCTTTTTCCAGTAATACCTTAGATAATTGCGTCATTGCAACACCTTCTGCCCAGTTCACGTAGGCAATAGTTACTTTCTTATCGTCATTTTTTGGACTACATGCATACATTGATGTTAATGTAACGGCGACGAATAGTCCTATAATTAATTTTTTCATGTGTATTGTGTTTTTGGGGGTTAATCAGATATTTTAACTTTTTTTGATCCGAATGATTGCGTGATTCTATCCAGTATGATCGCGAGAATCACAACAGAAATACCACCTTCGAACCCTATTCCTATCTTTAATTGGGTAATTCCTTTTAAAACAACTTCACCTAATCCGCCTGCTGCAATCATGGCTGAAATAACTACCATGGAAAGCGCCATCATAATTGTTTGATTTACACCTGCAAGGATAGTGGGTAAGGCAAGTGGCAGTTCGACTTTAAATAATAGTTGTCTGGACGTCGCGCCAAAAGACCGCGTTGCCTCCACGATGTCTTCAGGTACCTGACTTATGCCCAGGGTAGTTAGGCGTACGGCCGGCGGCATAGCGAAGATAATCGTTGCAAATGCTCCCGGAACTTTGCCCAAGCCGAAAAATAGTACTGCAGGTATCAGATACACGAAAGCTGGCATAGTTTGCATAAAATCCAGTATTGGTCTGATGATCTTTTTAGCCATCGGATTTTTTGCTGCCCATATACCGACAGGAATTCCCAGCAAAAGAGCGATAAAAGCAGACGAGAGAATCAGCGCAAGTGTCGCCATAGTCTGTGCCCAATATCCCATTGCCCAGATGAGTGTTAGTCCCAATAAGGTTAGAATGGTGACACCTAGTCCGGTTCTTTTCCAGGCCAGGAATGCTATAAGTAATATGATCACATAGAAGGGCGGGAACATAAAAACCCATTCTACACCATTCACTATCGATTCGACTACAATTTTAATGGCGTCAAACAGACCTGCAAAGTGCAGTGTCAGCCAGTTTATAAATTGTTCTATATAAGGTCCTATATGTATCATAAAATTTCATTTTGTAAGTTATCAATTGAATTTCCTGTGATATTCTCCCAGGAAGCCCCCGTAGTTTCAATAAGCAGAGAGGTTTGTGCGACAATACCCAGTAATTTGCGGGTATCTTTGTCTATGATTGGAACGGCGCGGCCGTTCTCTGCTATAAATGGAAGCATCGTTTCTACAGTTGTTTCCGGGTAGGCCACGGGAATATCACTGATAATTGCAGCTTCAATAGTATGATGACCTTTGGCCTTAATCTCCAGAATATCTTTGAGGTAGACAAAACCAAGAAATTCTTTGTCTGTTGAGACTGCGGGTAATGCGGTAAGGCCAGAGCTACGCATTTTACGCAAAGTACCTTCGACTCCGTCTTTTCTGAAAATTGCGACTGTCGGTTTTTCGAACATCAGGCTTGCTGCCGTAATAATCGACTTTCGGTCAACTTTCTCCACGAATGAAGATACGTAGTCTGTAGCCGGGTTTGTCAGAATCTCTTCCGGGGTGCCAATCTGTATAATTTCACCATCTTTCATGATGGCAATTCTGTCTCCCAAACGTATGGCCTCATCCAGATCATGCGTAATAAATACAATTGTTTTATGCATGGTTTTCTGCAAATCAATTAACTCATCCTGCATTTGAGTGCGGATTAGTGGATCCAGAGCAGAAAAAGCTTCGTCCATGAGCAGGATCTCCGGCTCATTAGCCAAAGCTCTGGCCAGACCGACCCGCTGCTGCATACCACCAGAAAGAGCCGCAGTTGGCTGGTTCTCATAGCCCTGTAGGGAAACAAGTTCAATTACCTTTTTGGCTTTTTCCTCACGCTCTTTCTCGGGAATATCTTGCAATTCCAGTCCGAAAGCAACATTTTCGAGTACGGTACGGTGGGGAAGCAAACCGAATTTCTGGAATACCATCGCCATTTCCTTACGACGCACATCCTGCAATTCTTTGTCACCCAGGCTGGTAATATTCACTTCGTTAAGGATAACGTTTCCTGAGGTTGGCTCAATCAGCCTGTTCAGGCAGCGTAAAAGACTGGATTTTCCACTACCGGATAAACCCATAATGACAAAAAATTCGCCTTTTTCAATTTCGAACGCCGCATTTTTTACAGCTACTGTACATCCTGTTTCTTTAAGGATTTCTGCTTTTGTACTTCCTTTCTTCAATAGGGAAAGGGCCTCTTCCTTTTCTTTTCCAAAAATAAGGGTGAGGTCTTCTATTTTAAGTATGGACATTTCTTTAGTTTATATTAGAAGTAATAACCGATATTAATATTAAACCGGCTGTGCCATTTGGCTTCTGGATTACCTTGCGCGAGTCCATTTTGCCATTCAGGACCTAACCAGGGCTGGTTTTTTCCAGCTGCCCAGTCTACGTAAGTAACCAGGTTACCTGCGGTGATCATACATCCTGCTACATTCATCTGGGTATCTGTATATCCTTGTTGTGGTTTTTGCATATACGCGTAATTCTCATAGAATGTAATGTCGGTAACCGGACCGATTTTTACCGGTTGTTTATATGAAAAAGAAGCAGTATGAACTGCTGCCTTGCCTGCTACGGTATAAGATGAACCATATGCTGCAAGGTCTACAGTGCTATTAAACCCTGCCGAATCTGCAGGATTATAATGATAATACATCGATTGGAGCTTTACATTAAGCTTTCCAAAAGTAAGATCCGTATGCAATGCTGCCGCCCATCGGGTACCCATATTACCGGTTGGTATATTATATACACCACCAATCATGCCGGAAATACCAATTTGCTTATCCTCAGCAAGCATATATGCGGTTTTGATATTACCCTGATTCACTTCTTTATTCCTTCCGGCGACGTCATATGAGTATCTGGATGGGTCAATCTCGGTCTGGTCACCAAAGTTGAGTTCCATAGCATTTTTAAAGAATGCAACATCATATACCCAACGATTTCGCTGCTGGTGAAATTTAACACCCATTGAGAATTTATCTTCAAATCCAAGATAATAGGGGAGGTTGAAAAACCAGTTGTGGGAGTTGTAAGTAGTGTTTCCGAATGGGTTTTGTACCAATCCGAAATCCAATTGTGTTCTTTTATCGACGTGATACCTGACAAAACCCTCTTTTAAAAAGCCTCCGCCAAAATCTTTTGAATAAAAACGGTATTCAGCATGGAGGTCTAATTTTTTATAAGCAGCGTCTGCATTAATTCTGAACATGTCCAGACCGAAATCGCCACCCCGTTTAACCTGTTCCTTTTTCCAGGTAGAGAGATTGTAATTAAATCTTAAGGCGCCGCCAATTTTTAATGTTGGTTTTTCAGGCCTGGTTTCTACCGAACTGGTGTCCGTTGCGACCAGAGTGCTATCCTGAGCAAACAGTGTGATTGGAAAGAAGAGTATTAATCCGAGGTATTGTAGTTTATATATGAATTGTTTAATCATAAAATAGTTTAGATATGCCAGCTTAATTGCTGCATATAAAAAATGCTTTAAATAAACATTTGTATTGAAAAATCAGAGGTCAATCCTCTAGGACATTTAACCAGATAAGATGCTGCTCCTGATCAAAACACGAACCCTAAATGGTACGGTTACAGCGGTGGTTTAAATGAAAAACGATGCAAAGGTACTGAAAAATAAGTTAATAGGCAAATATTTGTTTCAAAAGGATGTTTTTTAATCCAATAAGCAATATAATGGAGGTTTTTATTTTGAGGGTAAATGACGGCTTATTTTGCTTAAAGCCAGCAAAATGGAAATATTGGCTATGTATCCCCATTGCAGATTTTAGAATTTATATGAGTCAGAAAACACGTCAGATAAATGCTAATTATTCATCGTTTTTAGGTACAACGTGTAATTTTGGTTAACTTTGCGGCATAAAATAAAACCATGATTTATTTCTTTTCCAACGAGAGCAATACTGTATTTGCTGTACAACTAGAACGAACCCTCAATTCGTCTGATATTTCGAAATTAGCCTGGCTGTTTGGCGATGCCAAATTGAATGAAGAAAATTCCCTGCAAGGCTATTTTATTGGTCCGCGTGCTACGATGATTACTCCTTGGAGTACAAATGCAGTCGAGATTACTCAGAATATGGATTTGCATGGTATCGTAAGGATCGAAGAATTTCAGGCCTCTGCTACTGAAACTCAAGATTTTGATCCGATGTTGCTGCAGTTATACAATGGATTGAACCAGGATATTTTTACAGTAAATATTCAGCCTGAAGCAATTTTAGCGATCGGAGACATCGCTGCTTACAATCAGCAGGAAGGTCTGTCCTTAAGTGAAGAGGAAATAGATTATTTAAATAAATTATCAGAAAAACTCGGTCGTGAATTAACCGACTCAGAGGTCTTTGGATTCTCGCAGGTTAATTCAGAACACTGCCGTCATAAAATATTTAACGGAACATTTGTTATAGATGGGGTGGAACAACCAACTTCTCTCTTTAAAATGATCCGTCAGACCTCAGCGGCCAATCCAAATGGTATTGTCTCTGCTTATAAAGATAACGTCGCTTTTGTAAAGGGGCCTACTGTTCAGCAGTTTGCGCCAAAACGTGCAGATGTACCTGATTATTATGAAATAAAAGACTTTGATTCAGTAATCTCTTTAAAAGCTGAAACACATAACTTCCCAACAACTGTAGAACCTTTTAACGGGGCGGCTACTGGTTCTGGTGGAGAGATCAGAGATAGATTAGCAGGTGGGCAGGGCTCATTGCCTTTAGCAGGTACTGCGGTTTATATGACCTCTTTTTCACGACTTCTTGCAGATCGTCCCTGGGAAAAAGCGATGGAAGAGAGAAAGTGGCTTTATCAGACACCAATGGATATTCTGATTAAAGCGTCTAATGGTGCTTCAGATTTTGGTAACAAGTTTGGCCAGCCGTTGATTACAGGTTCAATCCTGACCTTCGAACATGAAGAAGATGCCAGGAAACTTGGTTATGATAAAGTAATCATGCAAGCTGGCGGTATCGGATATGGAAAAGCAAGTCAGGCTAAAAAATCTACTCCTGCAGTAGCAGATAAGATTGTTGTACTTGGTGGTGAGAATTACCGGATCGGCATGGGTGGCGCGGCAGTCTCATCTGCGGATACCGGTGCAATGGGCTCAGGTATCGAATTGAATGCAATTCAGCGTTCTAATCCGGAAATGCAAAAAAGAGTCGCAAATGCGGTCAGAGGAATGGTTGAAAGTGATCATAATTCTATTGTTTCGATTCATGATCATGGTGCAGGCGGACACTTAAACTGCCTGTCTGAATTAGTAGAAGAAACAGGAGGTAAAATAGATCTGGATAAATTGCCTGTTGGTGATCCAACGTTGTCTGCAAAGGAAATTATTGGTAACGAATCTCAGGAACGTATGGGATTGGTTATTGGTAAAGCAGATGTAGAAACACTACAAAAGATAGCTGACCGTGAACGTGCACCGATGTATACTGTCGGCGAGGTTACAGGCGATCACAGGTTTACTTTTGAATCTGCAACCACTGGCGCTAAACCAATGGATCTTAAGATGGAAGATATGTTTGGCAGCTCTCCGAAGGTTGTTATGCAGGATCAGACCATAACCAGAAAATATGAGCCGGTTACTTATGATATCTCACAGATAAACACTTACCTGGAAGCTTTACTTCAACTGGAAGCTGTAGCTTCAAAAGACTGGTTAACAAATAAAGTAGACCGTTGTGTAGGTGGCCGTGTAGCTAAACAACAGTGTGTCGGACCATTGCAATTACCTTTAAATAATTGCGGTGTGATGGCTTTAGATTTTCAGGGTAAAGATGGTGTAGCAACCTCAATCGGTCATGCGCCACTTTCTGCACTGATTGATCCGGCTGCGGGTAGTCGTAATGCGATTGCAGAATCACTTTCGAATCTGGTATGGGCACCGCTTAAAGACGGACTAGACAGTGTATCCTTATCTGCAAACTGGATGTGGGCATGTAAAAACGAAGGTGAAGATGCCCGTCTTTATGCAGCGGTAAAAGCTTGCTCGGAATTTGCTATAGATCTTGGTATTAATATTCCAACCGGAAAGGATTCGCTTTCCATGAAACAAAAATATAAAGATCAGGAGGTGATTTCTCCGGGAACTGTAATTATATCAGCTGCCGGACATTGCGACGACGTCAAAAACATTATTGAACCGGTATTCAAAAAGAATGGTGGTTCAGTTTATTATATTAATTTATCTGGTGATGAATTTAAACTGGGTGGCTCATCTTTTGCCCAGATCCTGAATAGAATTGGAGAAACTACACCAGATATTCTGAATGCTGGTCAATTCAAAAATACTTTCAATACGTTACAGGAATTAATAAAAGCAGGCAAAATCCAGGCAGGCCATGATATTGGCAGCGGTGGTTTAATCACAACATTGCTGGAATTATGCTTTGCAGACAGAAACCTGGGTGCATCAATTGACCTGAGCACATTAGGTAGCCAGGACATTATTGCTAAATTATTTGCTGAAAATATTGGTTTAGTATTTCAAGCTGATGATTCTGCAGAAGAATTACTAAATGCAAGAGGTGTTATTTTCCATAAAATCGGAGAGGTAAACACTGAGGCAAAACTGCAGGTTAAAGATGCCGCCAGTGAATGGAGTTTTGATATAGATCAGCTGAGAGATGTTTGGTTTACCACTTCTTACCTGTTGGATCAGAAACAAAGCGGACCGGTAAAAGCTAAAGAGCGTTTTGATAACTATAAGAATCACGCGCTTCAATACACTTTCCCAGCTTCATTCGACGGAAGAAAACCAGTTATTGACGACACTAAACCAAGACCGAAAGCAGCAGTATTACGTGAAAAAGGTTCTAATTCAGAAAGAGAGTTAGCTAATGCGATGTATCTTGCTGGTTTTGATGTTAAAGATGTACATATGACAGACCTGATCTCCGGAAGGGAAACCCTGGAAGATATTCAGTTTATAGGTGCTGTTGGTGGTTTTTCCAATTCGGATGTATTGGGTTCAGCAAAAGGCTGGGCTGGTGCTTTCCTTTATAATGAGAAAGCCAAAACGGCTCTTGAAAACTTCTTTAAAAGAGAGGATACGCTTTCGGTTGGTGTCTGCAATGGCTGTCAGCTTTTTGTAGAGTTGGGTCTGATTAACCCTGATCATGAGCAGAAACCTAAAATGTTGCATAATGATAGTCAGAAACACGAAAGTGGATTTACTTCATTAACGATTCAGGAAAATAATTCAGTAATGTTATCTGATCTTGCAGGAAGCACTTTAGGTGTATGGATCTCTCATGGAGAGGGTAAATTCAAATTGCCTTACGCTGAAGATAAATATCAGATCGTAGCTAAATATGGTTATGATACTTATCCGGCAAATCCAAATGGCTCAGATTATAATACAGCGATGTTATGCGATAATTCAGGAAGACATCTGGTAATGATGCCGCATATTGAGCGTTCTGTATTCCAGTGGCATTGGGCAAATTATCCCGAAGGACGTAATGATGAGGTTACACCATGGATCGCTGCCTTTGTAAATGCAAGGAAATGGATTCAGAATAAATAATAGCCAACTATGAAAAACTATCAATTTCTCTTGTCTGCCGCAGTATTGTCACTGGCAGCCTGTACAACAGCCAATAAAGCTGGTTCAACAGCCGACTCTGTTTTAACACAAACTACTGTCGCTTCCGTGGACAAAACGATTTTCGCCAAAATGCACATGAAAGATGAGCTGAAAGCAGGTGATTCCCTGTTGCTTGACTTTACTGTTTATAATGGTGCAGATACCGCTATGAAGTTCTGTAAATGGCACACGCCATTTGAACCATTGATGAGTTCCTATCTGGAGATCAAAAGCGAAAACGGGGAAGAGGCCAACTATAGCGGTGCAATGGCAAAAAGAATGATGCCACCTCCCGCAGATAGTTATATTACGCTGAATCCAAAGGATAGTCTGACAACAAAAGTAAATTTACTAAAGGCTTACAGGATTGAAAAACCAGGGAAATATACTGTGAAATATACTGGTGAAAATATGAGTGGTATTGTTGTCAGAGACAGCGTCACTTTTACCTACAAACCTTAATAAAGGTATAAAAAAACCTGGCTGGAAATAATCCGGCCAGGTTTTAAAAAATTAATTAATATCTTTTTATACAGCTTATTTCAATGTTTTCTGGATTTTTGTAATCATGTCCAGATGTGTTTGAACAACGGGAGCTGTTTTAGATGCAAATGCTTTTATATCTGCATCTTTACCGTCTTTAGCTTCATCATTCATTAGATTTAAGGTGCTTTTGTGTCCGTCTACCATTGCATCAGTATAAGCTTTATCGAAGTCAGCGCCTGATTTCTGCTGCAAGTCATTCATTTTTTTCTGATGTTCTTCATCTACCATTCCGGGAAGCGTAATGTTTTTCATTTTGGCAATAGCCATTAATTCTGCATTTGCTTTCCCATGATCATTAACCATCATATTAGCGAATTCTTTTAGCTGTGCATTGCTGGTCTTTGTTAGGGCTAGTTTCCCCAATTCAACTTCTGCCATACCACCTACAGCTGCTTTAGTCGCAAATTCGGCGTCAGATTGATCTACAGCAATTCCGCCAGTAGCCATTGCATTAGACGTCGTGTCTTTTGTTTTGTTTAAACTGTCTGCAGTTTCTTTGGCGTCTTTTGTGCCACTGTTACATGCCTGAAATGCAAGCGTAGTTGCAGAGATGGCAAGGACATAAATTAACTTTTTCATAGGGTTAGATTTTTGTTTGATTTACAACAACGCAGTTCATAATTAGTTTACAAAATTTTCAACTAATTGAAAATCATACCGATAATTTATTTTTTGTTCCATAAAAGAAGCCCGGGTAAATATCTATACCCGGGCTTCTTTAAGCTTGTTATAAAACAATTTTACTTGTTGATCTCAGGATTGGTGTTCAGTTCCGATTGTGGAATTTTGAACAAATAATAAGGACTGTTCGGCTTGAACGCAGATCCATCCGGAAACTTCAAAGTGGTGTGCTGTCTGGTGCTGACGGACTGAATATTTCCGTTTTTATCTTTGATATCTATTTTGATCGGCTGACCTGTTGCGTCGGTATAAGGCTTTCTCACTACTGCTGTCTGTGTCCTTAAAATATCTGAAAGGGCAAAACCTTCTCCCCAGAGTTCTTTTCTGCGTTCTATAAGAATAGCATCGATTAAAGAGCTTTCTGTATTACCTGAGAGCGAAAACGGTGCAGCATTTCTGGCTTGTCTGAGCTCATTTAAATATTGAACCGCAGAATTCAAATCTCCATTTCTGGCTGAGGCTTCTGCCTGAATGAGTGTCATTTCTGAAGAACGCATTAACACAATATCGCCGGTCTCGTCGGCACGGAACTTAAATTTTGCATAACGCAGATAACCTTCTCTGCCAGCTTGCTCGTCCCAGGAAAACAATTTGGATCTGATGTCATTGTCCTCAAATAATAATTTGAAGTTCGGATCTGCCATAAAGCTGTAGTAGTAAGAGTTTGGTGAGGTTACATCCAGGTAATGAAATGAATAACTCGCTGTATTCTGATCCGGCTGTTGTCCGTGCCCCCAGATCCATTCGCCATTACTAAGGTCATTGAATCCGGCGGTGTAGTTTGCAGCAGACATATAATTGTAATTCTTACGTGCTTCAGCAGCACTGTTAGCTGCTGCTGCCCATTTACCCGTATTTAAAAATGTTCTTGCCTGTAAACCATGTACGACATCCAGATTGATTTTATATTTGGCACCGTTTGGTCTGGCGTAATTCTGAAGCAGTGTTTCTGCTTCTGCAAGGTCTGCATTTATCAAAGTATAAACTTCCTCCAGTGTGGATTTTGGTTTACCCTGAGTTTCCGAATTAGTTGGTTCTGTATAAATTGGAACTGCCTTCGCATTCGGGTCTTTTAAATAGGAAAACTGATAATAAGTAGCCAGTGTCAAATAGCTGTTCGCACGTAGCGCCAGTGCCTGACCCTTCACTTGTGCTTTTTTCTCTGCTGAACCTCCTGCTGCATCAATTTTGGTGATAATATTATTACAGTTGTTAATCACTTTGTACAAGATAGTCCAGGCTGCATCCAGCCTTGTCTGGTTATTTGCAAGCGTAAATTCATACGCATCGCGGTAGCCGTATTTATTGGTAATAATTGCGACATCGTCACCCATGGCATCACTTGTACGGAGAATAGTCGAGTATCCTGGATTTGCGTAGGTGAAATAGGTATCGTTCATATATGCCCAGGTACCATTTAAGACTTTTTCGATATTGTTGACGTCACCATAGATCAGCGACTCTGAAACAGCAGTGGTCGGTGAAGTAGTGAGCTCTTTTTTACACCCTGACGCCATCAGAAGTACGGCAGCAGCAAATAGGGGAGTTATAATATTGATTTTCATGTGGATTTCAATTAAACTGGTCTTAGAAAGTGAGATTAACGCCTGCAGAAAAAGTTCTCATGGCAGGGTACCGGAAATAGGTTGCCCCATTGACCGTTTGTTCTGGATCCATTCCTTTATGACCATAGAAGGTCAGCAGGTTTTCTCCGGATAATGTAAATCTCAGGTTGTTAATGTTCATTCTGCTTACCAGTGCTTTTGGCAAGCTATAGCTCAGACTAACGTTTTTCAGACGTGCATAGGTGGCGTCGTACAGAAAACGTGTTGATGTTTGTGTCCAGCCCAGGTTATCTGTGGTTAATCTGGGTACATCTGTATCTGTATTTTCCGGCGTCCAGTGATTTAGCATTTCTGCAGACCAAGTTCTTCCCGGGCTGTTTCCATTGTGCATCATTGAGGTGTAATCTCCGTCGAGGATTTTACCGCCCAGACTGTAGGATAGTAATGCGGAAAGTTCAAATTGTTTATAGGTGAATGTATTGCTGATACCACCTACCAGATCAGGTAAAGCGCTTTTTTGAACATATTGGGTAGCATCAGAATAGGTTTCGGTAATTACCTTCTGACCTTTATCGTTATCCTTATACCACTGCGGGTTACCATTTTCCGGATTTACACCTGCCCATTCGCGCAGGTAGAAATCATAGATCGAGCCACCGATTCTCAGGAGTTTATTTCCGGAGATCAGGTTGTCCTGAGGTAAGTCTGTAATTTTGTTTTTAAAATAGGTTGCGTTAATACCGAATGTCCATCTGAAATCGGTCGTGCTCACTGGAACTGTATTTAACTGAATCTCAATTCCGGTGTTCTTTAATGACCCTATATTGGCATCAATAGAACTGAATCCTGTCGAATTTGGCATAGCTTTACTGAACAGCAGGTCTTTTGATCTTCTGTTGAAGTATTCTATGCTACCACTGATTCTGTCTCTGAACAAACCGAAGTCCATACCAATATTCAGGTTCAGATTGGTTTCCCATTTTAAATCTGGAGTGGGAAGTCTGGAAGTTACCAGACCATTCTCTCCTAAATTATTTCTGATCGCATATAAAGCATCATAAGCATAGTACGTTCCGATATTATCATTCCCCTGCGCACCGTAACTTGCTCTGAACGTCAGGTTGGTTAACCATGTTTTGTCTTGTAAAAACTCTTCTTTAGAGGCTCTCCATGATGCACCTAACGACCAGAATGTACCCCATCTGCGGGCAGGTGAGAATCTGGATGATCCATCTGTTCTCAGGGAAGCTGAAAGCAGGTATTTGTTTTTGAAATCATACTCTGCCTTACCCAGGAAACTTAATAGCATATAATCAACTGATGAACCATTAAAACTGTTCAGCTGCGCAGCAGCATCCGGTTCGTATAGATCTGGCAAAACAAAATTCTGGCGGCTGCCCGAAATACTGCGTGAATTGTATTTGTAGATCTCATGACCGGCCAGCAGGTTTAAGTGGTGGTCCTCATTAAAAGTCTTTTGATAGGTGAAAATATTATTCCATGTCCAGGAGTAGATTCTTCTGCTGCTTTTAGAAACAGAGCCTCCATTTGCAGCACCTTCTCCTAATAATGGATTAGTATAATAATGATCATTCATTTCTGAATAGTCCCCGCTGTAGGAAGTTTTGAATTTAAGTCCTTCAGCAAGGTCAGCTTCCATAAATGTTCTTGCAGATACATTATCCTGCAGGATTTCGCTTTTATCAAGTCCTACTGTTGCTGCGAGATTACTTCTTGGAATAGCCGAACTTGGTCTGTAATCTCCAAAGTCATAAACTTTGTTTCCAGACGCATCCAGCTGGTAACTCCCATCACCATTTCTTTGATAAACCGGGTAGAAACTCGGTACAAGCCTGGAATAATTGATTACGTTACTGGTGTTGCTGTCTTCAGATGTCGGGTAATCCTGGGTAGAACTCGAAGCTGAAATATTAAGACCGACCTTTAACCATTTTTTTGCCTGAGTTGTCAGATTTACCCTTGCATTGTATCTTTTATAGCCAGAACCCAGGGCGATTCCTTTGTCATTGAGGTAACCACCAGAGATAAAATATTTGGTGGTTTCGTTTCCTCCGCTGAAACTCAGATCGGCCTGTGTGCGTAGGGAAGTCTGCTCCATTTCTTTACCCCAATTGTCATCCCATAACGGTGTTGCTCCTGCGACTATTTTGCCATCTGCGCCAACTGGCTGAGGGTAGGCCGATCCGTATGGATTGATCCCGAGATCTGTAATCAGTTGATTACTGGCATTTTGACCTGCCTGGGTATCATTGGCGCCATTGGTTAACTGTTTGTTTTTAAGCGCCAGCCAGTAGCTTTCAAAATACTGGTCTGTGTTCATCTGTGCATAATCTTTCACAGCACGATTGGATATGCCCTGGCTGAAGTTGGCACTGATTAACGTTTCCTTCGAGTTCTTACCGGATCTGGTTGTTATAATAATCACACCATTTGCGCCTCTTGAACCGTAGAGGGCGCTTGATGCCGCATCTTTAAGCACACTTACAGACTCTATATCATTTACATTAATAGAATTGATATCTCCGGAGAAAGGATTCCCATCCACGACATATAAAGGTGCGCTTGATGCGTTAATTGAGCCAATTCCCCGGATGCGGATATCGGCAGTTGTACCCGGCTGACCGCTGGATGAAGTTACCTGTACACCGGGAACCATTCCCTGCAGAGCTTTAGACACATTTGAAACTTGTCTGTTGGCGAGCTGTTCAGATTTAATCTGTGAAACTGAACCAACATAGCTTGCTTTTGAAGCTGTACCATAAGCGACTACAATAACTTCGTTGAGTGCGTTGGATGAATTGTCCAGGTTAATATTCATTGGCGATCCGAGAGTTCCAATTACTTCTTTGGTCTTGAAACCGAGGTAGGACACAATTAAAATCGGGTCATCAGAATCAGACGAGATGGCAAATAAACCATTCTGGTCTGTTGTTGTTCCGCTTTTGGTGCCTTTGATTAAGATACTCACACCGGGTAGCGGGATTTGCGTATTACTTTCGAAAACCTTTCCGGTTATCTTTTTAGACGATTGCGCGTAACCCAGATTGATACTGAGAAACAGAAGCAGTATTGGTAAAAATACTTTCATAATTTGATAAAATTGGTGCATAGTCTACCGTTGCCGGGCCCCGAAGGGTGGATGCGGTAATTGAGAAAAAATAGCAGGAATTTAAATGCCCGGTCGCTGTTTATAAATTACAGCAACAGAGAGATGCTGTATGAAAACAGGGATGGTGAGGAATCGTGTAAGTGACTCTTGAAGCAGCTTGTAAAAAAAAATTCATCATTATTTGTTTTAATGGTTAATGTTGGCACCATTGAATGGTAAGTTCAATTTTACCGTTAATAATAATTTAAAAGCGTTTCAGTTTAGGGATGCAATATTAGATAAATTCTACCGGCTAGGTATAGTTAATATTTTTTCTGATTTAAAAATGACAAAAGATATCTGAGCCAAGCATTGATTTATTAGCTGAAAACTTCAGAAAACCTTACCTTACAAAAGCGTAAATATTTTAACTTTAATTCTTTAAGTATTAAAAGCTATTTAAATCATAAAATCACTGATATGAACAAGAAATTTCTAGTATTAGGTCTGACCAGCCTTTTATCTGTTGGATCTGCAGGCATTCTGCTCGCGGCGAACCATAACCTGCAAACCTCGTCCGTAAAACCGGTTGCTGATTCTGAATTAATCGGAAGATGGGATATTACTATGGATGACAATGGTAAACCTGCCCCGTCCTGGCTGGAGGTTAAGCTTTCAGGAAACAGGATACTTGTTGGTAGTTTCGTTGGTGCTTCAGGTAGTGCAAGACCAGTTTCAAGGGTAAAAGTTGATGGTCAGAAATTTAGTTTCAGCCTTCCACCACAGTGGGAAAGCGGAGATAATGACTTTGTCATTGAGGGGGAGCTTTCAGGTGGTGAAATCCGCGGGACGATTACAACCAGTGAAGGTAAAAAACATACTTTTACCGGGCAGAGAGCTCCATATCTTAACCGGAGCGGCGCAGTCTCCTGGGGCAAACCGGTAGAGCTCTTTAATGGTAAGGACCTGACTGGCTGGAAAGCGCTGGGACAGAATCAATGGATTGTTAAGGATGGTGTGCTGACCAGTCCTAAATCTGGTGCTAATCTGATCTCTGATCAAAAGTTTACAGATTTTAAATTACATGTAGAGTTCAAATATCAAAAGGGTAGTAATAGCGGCATTTATCTGAGAGGCCGTTACGAAGTTCAGATAGAAGATAGTCCTGCCGACCTGCATCCGGCGAGTGTGCTGTTTAGTGGTATTTATGGATTCCTTGCGCCTAATGAAATAGCAGCATTGGGTCCGGATCAATGGCAGTCTTATGATATTACATTGATTGGCCGTAAAGTGACCGTGGTAGCTAATGGTAAGACGGTGATCACTAATCAGGAAATTCCTGGTATTACCGGAGGGGCCTTAGACAGTAAGGAAGGTGAACCAGGACCTATTTATATTCAAGGTGATCATGGTCCGATAGAGTTTAGAAAAATTACAATTACACCTGTTAAATAATTTTGAGAGCTACATCAGCCTGAATTCAGGCTGATGTAGCTTCCAGTTTTTTATAAAAAGGACAAGTCTTGTCACTATTTGAATAGTATCATTTCGAATTTCCAATAATAAATTTGTTCTTTTAGTCTCGATATGAACAGAAAGAACTTTTTATCCTTATCTACCGGCATGGTGGGCGCTGGCCTGCTGGCTGGTGTACCAAAGCCGTTAATGGCCATGACAGATTTCACAGGCAGCAGTAATAAAAATAATGCGGGAAATATAACGCTTAAAAACGTTTTGCTGGAAACTGGATTTGAATCAGATGAGTTCGAAATAACTGCTACTAAAACTTCATTGTTCGTTGTAGAGATCCGGGACGGAAAAATCTTTAGCATACAGCCAAATTCAAATTTAAAGGATGCAATAGATGCAAAGGGCTATCTCATGCTTCCTGCGATGAAAGATATGCATATCCATCTGGACAAAACTTTTTATGGCGGTCCCTGGAAAGCAAGATCTAAGAAACAGAAATCTGTTGTCGATATGATCAAACTGGAGGAGAAGATTATCCCTCAGTTATTACCTCATTCTACCGAAAGGGCAGAAAAGATAATCGAATTGCTACAGTCCCATGGTACAGACTTTGCACGCAGTCACTGCAATATCGAACCTACTTCAAAATTAGACTCCTTAAAGAATCTTCAACAGGCTATTTTAAACAAGAAAAATTCATTCGGAGTGGAGATTGTTGCTTTTCCGCAGCACGGGTTGTTATATTCCAGATCTGAGGGCCTGATGAAAGAAGCAGCACAAATGGATATAGATTTCATAGGTGGTCTGGATCCGACAACTATTGATCAGAACATGACTAAATCTATGGATCTGACCATTCGTCTTGCCCTGGATTATAAAAAGGGAATTGATATCCATCTGCATGAATCTGGTGAATCTGGTTTGAAAACTATCGAATACCTGACCGAACTTGTGATGGAAAATCCAACGCTGAAAGGAAAGACGTTTGTTAGCCACGCTTTCGCTTTGGGCAGGCTGGAACAACCTAAACTTGATCAGGTGTGTGCAAATCTTGCTGAAGCAGGTATTGGTATTATATCTACAGTGCCGATAGGAAAATCCGTTATGCCGATACCAACTTTGTACAAACATAAGGTAAAGGTAATGACAGGTACAGATAGTGTAATTGATCACTGGTCTACTTTTGGCTCAGGAAATATGCTGGGAAAAGCTAATTTGCTTGCACAACTTTATGGCTGGTCCGATGAATTGGCATTGTCCAGATGTTTGCGGATTGCAACTGATGATATTCTGCCGCTGGACGATAAAGGTGAACAATTATGGCCGAAAGCTGGTGATGCAGCCAATTTTAACCTATTTAAAGCAAGTTGTTCTGCTGAAGCAGTAGCACGTGTACCACAAGTACGTGCCAGATACTATAACGGGGTGGAACAGAAAATTTTGATCTCCTGATTGATTTTTTTTGCAACTGCCTGCTGCAGATTTCCTTCTGCCCTGAATTTTGTAATCCTTGCCACTAATTCCAGTGGCAAGGATTTTTGTTTAACCGACATGTCAAGGGTTGAGTTTGTGGTAAGAGGAATATGAGACTAACAGTATAATAAACACTACAATCGGACTGTACCACATGCCGCCAGCTCCGTCCACGGCCAGAATAGCAATAAAGGCGGAGATGAAATCTATACCAAAAGCTACATAAGTCCATTCCTTTAATCGTTTAGGGAAAAACGGCACGATAAGTATAATGCCCCCGATAAACTTCGCGATTCCTAATTCCCAGTGAAACCATAGCGGAAGACCAAGATGTGCTGTGCCATCAAGTGCCATTTTGCTGTTAAGGAAGAAGATGCCGGGGATAATAAATACGGCTAGTATACCCGTACTCACCCAATAAGTGATTTTGGTTTTTTTTAACTCGGTCATAGGTTTTGATTTTTCTTAAATCTCTAGATTAATATACAAAATAATAAGGGGAGTATCAGCCAATTATAAGGGCTGTAAAGGACATTTAATTTCAAACTAAATGTTGGTCCTAAACGTTTATAGAAAAAAGAGAAATTATGCCAGAACTTCCGGATCTTGAGGTGTTTGCAGGGAATTTAAACCGTCGTTTTAAAGGGCAACGTGTGACAAAAGTATCAGTTAAATGGGCGAAGAAGCTGAATGTAAAAGTTGCGGAATTAGAAGAGGCTGTTACCGGCAAAAAAGTAACTGAAATTTGCAGATCCGGCAAAACTCTGGTTTGCGGTTTTGAAGGCGGCGTGTCGCTGGGGTTTCATTTGATGTTACATGGTGAAATCCATCTGGTTGCACCAGGTGATGAGGAACCCCGGTTTGAAATAATCGGATTGTATTTTGATAATGATACGATATTGGTAATCACTGATTTTCAAAAAGCAGCAGTCGTTACTTTAAATCCTGAAACCCCGGAAGTGCCGGATGCACTGGATTTGAAACCGGGTTATCTCCATAAATTGCTTCAAGGAAAACGCACCCAGGTTAAACAAGTTTTACTGGATCAGAAATCAATCCGTGGAATTGGAAACGCATATGCCGACGAAATCCTTTGGAAAGCTGGTGTTTCTCCATTTTCTATCGCAAAAGCTTTACCTGATACCGCCGTCAAAAAACTCGGTAAAGCTATTAGTGATGTACTTAATCAGGCAGTAAAAAACATAAAAAAGGAAAATCCCGACCGCGTGAGCGGCGAATACAGGGAGTTTCTTAAAATCCATAATTCTAAATTGGAGAAAACGCCTGACGGCGAGGAGATCAGGGTCGATAAAAAGGGAAGCCGTAAAACCTATTACACAGACAGTCAGATTAAATACATGCCTCAGGACTGAAATCTGGCACGTTTTGATTACCTTTGCTTCGCTTTTGGTTCTTTATGCAGAATGCATAAAGATTAAAAGGGAATCCGGTGTAAATCCGGAACTGTCCCGCAGCTGTAAGCTCTTTATACCAAGTCCAATCTATTGTCACTGTTCCGTTCAAGGAGTGGGAAGGCGGGGCAAGGAGAGCAAGTCAGAATACCTGCCTCTAGCTTTATAATTCATAGCTTTCGTGGAATGAAGCTGGAATGAAAATACTTATCGTGTTTTTTCATTTATAGTTTAAATCTGGTTTGCTGTGGCGTTACCGCACCACACATGAAATTAAATGCGCTTTCTACGCTCTTACAGCGTAAACGCCTTTCTCGGATTCAGAATTTGTATTTCACTCTTTTAGTGTCAATGGCACTTTGCTGCCCATTTGCAGTATTTGCCCAGACCGATACAACCGTCCCACAATCCAAAGCTGATACGGCAAAAATTCTTCAGCTCAGACAGGTTAATATCGCAACAGTAAGAGCGGGGATACGGCATACTTCTGCAACCCCTGTACAGGTACTGAGAGGTGCAGAATTAACAAGATTGAATAGCTTCTCTGTTGCAGATGCCCTGCGTTTTTTTAGCGGCGTACAACTGAAAGATTATGGTGGCATCGGCGGCCTTAAAACCGTGAATGTGCGAAGCCTTGGTTCGATGCATACAGCTGTTTTTTATGATGGTGTACAATTAGGGAATGTGCAGAACGGACAGGTAGACCTCAGCAGATTCTCTTTGGATAATCTGGAGGAGATCGCATTATACAATGGTCAGCGGAGCCAAATTTATCAGCCTGCGAAAGCATTCAGTGCAGCAAGTTCCATTTATATCAGGTCTGCCCGGCCGGAATTTAAACCGGGTGAACAAAGGCATATCCGGGCCGGGCTGAAGACTGGCTCATTTGGTCTGATCAACCCCTCTCTCCGCTGGCAGGAAAAAATAAGCGAGCATTTGTCGGCGACCTTAAGTTCGGAATGGCTCCATGCCGATGGAAGATATAAATTCCGGTATACTAACGGGGTTTATGACACTACTGCACGCAGAAGTAATACAGATATTACTTCAATGCGGCTGGAAGCAGGACTGAATGGTTTAATGACAGACAGCAGCTCCTGGTTTGTTAAAGGATACCAGTATCATTCGCAGAGAGGATTGCCAGGGGCTGTTGTCGCCAATAAATTTGATTATACACAGCGGCAATGGGACAGGAATACATTCGTTCAGGCCGGTTATCAGACTAATGATAAGGGACGTTATAGTTTAATGGTCAATGCAAAATATGCGCATGATTACCTTCGTTATCTTGATCCGGAATATATTACTACTTCTGGATTTCTGGATAACCGTTTTAAACAGGATGAGCTTTATATTTCGGCGGCCGGCAGACTGCATTTGCTCCCAGTTTGGGACATTGCCCTCTCCACTGATTATCAGTTAAATAAACTTGATGCGAATCTTTATAGATTTCCATTTCCAACCCGCCATACCATCCTTACTGCGCTCGCCTCGGAGCTGAAACTTAAGCGTTTTAACCTGCAGGCTTCACTACTTGGAAGTTTTATCCGGGACGAAGTCCGAGAGTATACGAGTGCAGGCAACAAACATGAGTTTACACCGGCAGTGCTGGCTTCATGGCAACCATTTGATACTGAAGACTTAAGGGTCAGAGCTTTTTATAAAAGCATTTTCAGGATGCCCACTTTTAATGATCTCTATTATACATTTATTGGAAATACATTATTAAGACCTGAATATACAACTCAGTATAACTTTGGACTAACCTATCATCATACATTTTTGCACCAGTCCCTGGTTAGTCTGTCAGTTCAGACGGATGCCTATTATAATCGGGTTAAGGACAAAATTGTGGCGGTTCCCAGTCAGAATTTGTACCGGTGGACCATGTATAACATTGGAGTAGTTGGTATTAAAGGTTTAGAAACTAATATCCAGACTGTCTGGAATGCCGGGAACGGAATTGGTATTCAGGCAGGTGTTAATTATACCTATCAGCAAGCCCGGGATATAACCAGCATGGAACGTTATAAATACAATATACCTTATATACCCATGCATAGTGCTTCGTTGACCTTGGGTGCTGATTATAAGCATTTTGAATTTAATTACAGTTATATATACACTGGTGAAAGATATAATCAGCTGAGTACAGATCAGAATCAGGTCTATAATTATATGCAGCCCTGGTATACCCATGATGTTTCCGCGGGATATAATTTCTTGCTAAATAAACAGCAGTTAAAATTTCAGCTGGAAATTAACAATCTGCTCAATCAGGACAGGGAAATTATTGCCAGTTTTCCAATGCCCCGCCGGTTTTATCGTTTAAAACTTCAATACACTATTTAATATGAAAAAGCACACTTCTCTTTTATTCTGCATACTTATAGTTTTTTGTATCGTTGTTTCCTCCTGCCGGAAAGACCCTTCAGTGATACCTTCACAAGAAGAACTCGTATTTCCTCCAAATCCTTCAAGTACACTGAAAGGAATGTACATTCTGAACGAAGGAAATATGAATATGAATAAAGCCTCATTGGATCTGATTGATTTCCGGACGGGAAAGTATCAGCGAAATATTTACAACCAGGCAAATCCTGAAGTAACCAGGGGTCTGGGTGACGTGGGTAATGATATTCTGGTCTACGGTTCCAAGCTATATGTTATTGTGAATGTTTCAAATAAACTGGAAGTTCTGGATGCTAAAACTGCAAAAAGAATTAAACAGATCGATATCGTCAACTGCAGATATATAACTTTCAGTGAAGGGAAAGTTTATGTGAGTGCATATTTAGGTAAGGTTGGCGATGCTTCTGCGCCGCAAGGAATTGTCGCACAAATTGATACAGCTAGTCTAACCATCGAGAAGAGAGTAGACGTAGGCCGCCAGCCCGAAGAGATGGCGATAGTGGGTCAGAAACTATATGTAGCTAACTCTGGTGGGTATAGTCCGCCGGATTATGAGCGCACGCTATCGGTGATCGATCTGCCTTCTTTCAAAGAGATCAAACGAATTGATGTAGCCATTAACCTGAATAGGGTAAAGGCAGATCGTTACGGTGATCTTTACGTAACATCGCGTGGTGATTATTATGATATTCCTTCCAGGCTATTTGTTATTGATACACAAAAAGATGCTGTTAAGAAGGTGTTCGATATTGCAGCAAGTAACCTTTGGATAGATGATGATATTGCTTATTTGTATGCCACCTCCTGGAGTTATCCGCTACAAAAGAATACGATTTCATACACCATGATCAACGTGAAAGATGAAACTGTACTGGACCGAAAATTCATAACCGATGGAACGGAAAAAGAGATTGTTGTTCCATACGGAATTAAGGTGAATCCACATACCAAAGAAGTTTATGTGAGTGACGCCAGGGATTATGTTACTCCAGGTAAATTATACTGTTTTGACCCTGCAGGAAATAAAAAATGGTCTGTAACAACAGGGGATATTCCCGCACACTTTGCATTTATAAATTAACCTAGATAATATGAAAACAAAATTACCTTTATTAAAGACGGCCTTATTTGGCTTGTCTGGCTGCCTGATTGGTTTGAGTTCCTGTAAAAAAGATCATACTGAGATTGAAAAAGAAATATATACTGCCGGTGTGTATGTACTGAGCGAGGGAACTACGAATGGAAATAATAGTGCAATCTCATTTTATGATCCGCAGACTAAGGCAGTCATTATTGATTATTACAAGCAGGTAAATGGAGTTGGCCTGGGAGAAACTGCAAATGATCTTGAGCAATATGGCAGTAAAATGTACTGTGTGGTTTCTGGCGCGCAGGGCACAAAGCAGTCTTTTGTTGACGTAATGGAACTGTCAACTGGTAAATCAATCAAAAGAATTTCTTTCAATTCGGAGACTGAAGGTGCGATACCGCGATTTATTGCTTTTTATAAAAACAAAGCTTATGTTTCCCGTTATGACGGAAAAGTTAGCCGTATCGATACGACTAGTCTGGCAATTGACGGAGAAGTGGAATTAAGTGAAGGGCTGGAAGGTTTGGCAGTTGCAAATGGGAAATTATATGTAGCGAATTCTTCACACCGTTTCTACCAGGAAAAGGGAGCTAAAAATAAAGTTTCTGTGATCGACCTGATTAATTTTAGAAAGATCAAAGACATTGAGGTAAATAATAACCCGGTGAGAGTAGCAGCTGGAGACAACGGACAGGTTTTTGTGGTTACTACGAACGATTATATTAAATTCAATGATCCTTCCCTTGACGTTATAAACAGTAGTACCGATACTAAGGTGAATTCATTTCCTTATGATATCGGATCAATTGCGATACAGCAGAATATAGGTTATGTAACCACAGATCCATATTCGAACGCCGCTGTAAGACCACTTAATCTAAATACAGGTGCATTAGGCAGTCCGCTGATTACTGACGGCACGGCAATTAAAACTTATTATGGTATAAGTATTAATCCGCTGAATAATGATGTTTTGGTGTTTGATGCGAATGGCTACCAACCGGAAGGTTTTGTTTATGCTTTCGGAGCTGACGGAAAGAAAGAATACGAAACTAAAGTTGCTGGGTTGCCGCAACATGCTGTTTATCTGTATAAAACCAGGTAATCTTATTCCTCAGTAACCTTCAGTTAAATGTTATGCTAATAAATAACGCTGGCCTGTATTTATATTAAGTACAGGCCAGCGCTATTTTATTCTAAATGATCCATCGCCGAGCCTGGTTCCAGTTCTACTGGTTCCCGTCCCTGTAAAAATAGCCTGGTACTATGACTGCCTTCTGTAGTTACTTTGCCGTCTTTTACCCGGATCCAGCTTCCTTCTCTTAAACCCGCAACAGGGGTGGAGTTGAATACATGGAATTCTTTAATTCTGGTCTCCCGGGTTTCTCCGTTATGTTTCAGACCGCTGTCCGGATCCAGGTAATGTGCATTGATATTAAAACTGATTAGTCCCATAGTACTGAAATCAGATGGATAGACTATAGGCATGTCGTTGGTGTTCTGCATATTTACACCGCCTATATTACTGCCGGCGCTGGTTCCAAGATAAGGTTTGCCGGATTCCACCGCTTTTTTTAGTTCGGACATTAATCCCAGTTGGTGTAGCTGCTTAACTAATAAAAATGTATTTCCACCACCTGTGAAGAATCCCTGTGCCTGCTGAATCGCCATTTTCTGATCGTTAAAAGTATGCAATCCTTTTACTTTGATGCCTATTGTTTCAAAGAATGACGCTGCTTTTGTCGTATACTCGTCATGCGTGATACCTCCCGGTCTGGCATAAGGGACAAAAATTATTTCGTCTGTCTGTTGAAATAATAATTCAACTTCAGTTTTGAGGTAGGAGAGGTATTCTTCTCCGAAAAGGGATGAGGTACTTGCCAGAATGATGTTTTTCATCTGTATATATTGTGTTTTAATTATAATTTGACCTGTCTGATGATGTTTTTAATATTCAGTTCTACCAGGTCGGTCATGGTATGGCATTCCAGGTAATCCTGATCTTCAAAGTGTTTAGCCATTCCGTTTTTAAGTGTTTCAATATTTTCGGGTGTGGTGAGTATCTCCGTATTAGATACATCTCTAAGGTCCCGGAGTCTGTGCCGTTCACTACGCACACGGTGGAGGATGGAAGATTTCTCTTCCTGCTGGTACTGCTGGAAAGTTTTATCACTGAGGTGCTCCATACATAATTTAACGTAAGGAAAGTTCTCTTTGAAAAACTGGGCCATATAAATTTTGATATTTCCTTCATAAAATTGCTGATCGAAGTCAATGGCTCTGATCCGGAATTGTATGTCGTCAAAATCTGGTGTAATTTGTACGACAAAGTTATAAGCACGCATGTCTCCCAGAAGCATTACCAGACAACGCTCGTTGAACTTGACAAATTCCTTCGCTATCCGGGTTGGATTATATTCCGGGTTTTCTAAATAACCTTTCGCAAAGACATCTCCTGGAATACCCGCAACGTGCTCTTCAATTAAAGTTTCTCCGTCTACCAGGTAGTTAACTTGGTTTGGTGAAAGTATTTCTTCCAGCTCCAGTCCATAAATCCTGGATGCATCAGCTTTCTTGACATAGAAATAATCATACACATCGTTTAACCTGTTGACTATTCTGATTCGGAAAGGGTTTGTATTGCCAAACGTGCAGTATTCGATCTTATCTATGTACTTATGCTGAACTATCCTGAGGTTGCCGGAAGCTTTTAAATTGGCGTAGATCACCTTCAGGCCATTGTGAATATGTTCAATGCGGTCTGCGGCGTATATAGGACCTTCCCACAGGGAGTCTTTTCCATGCTTATCCATTATCGGATAAGATTCATCAAAGACAAGAAGATCGTTGTAAGTTATCGGAAGTTTAGAATCACGCTGATAAGATTTAAGGTATTTCTGTAGTGCCGCACTTACTGGATAGATCGGTTTCTTCCTCGATATTCTTACGTCAGTGGGTTCCATAGAATTTGTTTTGCGCCCAATTTAGTGTTTTTAGCAATTATTAGTATAACTACATTAATTACGATGTACATTTTTTGACTGTATTTTCCTTATTTATAGTGTTTTTTTTCTTTATTGTAATACGACTAAATTGTTACATGCTTAAATTATAACTCATCTGCTTTTACTCTATATTGACAATGTTTATATATCATTTCTGCATGAGCCTTGGGACTGAAACCTTTAAATAATGAATCATATCTCCTTAATAGGATAGCTCAAGACGACGAACTTGCTTTTGAGGACCTGTTTATGGGCTATCATCATCAATTAGGGGAGTATATATTAATGTTAACACATTCTCAGGAGCTTACGGAGGACATTGTGCAGGAAGTTTTCCTGAAAGTCTGGATGAACCGCGAAAAACTGACTGAAATCAATAATTTTAGTTCATATCTCTTTATTTTAACAAGGAATTATACATTAAATAGCCTGAGAAAGATGGTCAATCACCATAAGTATCAGGAATATTATAAGCAACAATTTGATGATACGGAGCCTGCCGAACCACCCGCAGATAATCTGAACAATAACCCCGATATTCAGGTTCTGGTAGATCAGGCAATAGCCCGCTTACCGTCCCAACAGCAAAAGGTCTTTTTATTGAGGATGCAGGGTTTGAAAAATCCGGAAATTGCTGACAAAATGCAGATTTCGACAGATTCAGTGAAAAAATATCAGCAATGGGCGCTTAAATCTGTGTCCTGCTACGTAAAAAGCAGTAATATTTTGTACTCTGTGCTCTTATTAATGTCCTATCTGGAAGATTTTTAAAAATTATTGATTTTTCATATCCACTTTTTTAGTCTTTAGTGTCTTTATGGTAACAGGCCCCAGGTAACTGGTAAAATGTTTCAAACAGACGCTTATATGGTAAATACCCGGATGTCCCTATTGTTCCAGCTTTATCTTGCTAATCAGGCCCGGCCTGAGGAGAAAGCCGAACTGCTTGCTATGCTTGCAGATCCCGAACATGAAGAGGAAGCCAAAGAATTACTGGGGGAGGCCTGGAACGAATTCGTACCCTCAAAGAAGATTTTTACAACGGCGACAAGTAACCAGATATTACGTAATATCATGGAAAGCAGCAAAACTCCCGTCGTTCCTATAGGAAGAAGCTGGAACACCAAAAAAGCTTTTACTATTGCTGCGGCAGTGTTTATACTAATTTCTTCTGGAATATGGTGGATTTCAACGCCCGTCCGTCTGCCTGAGCAGAAAATCGCTGTCGTGGCTAATGTAATCCCGCACGTTAAAGCCGCCGATGCAGTTCCTGGTGGTAATAAAGCTATGCTTACTTTAGCTGATGGCACGCAGATCACGCTGGATGACATGTCTAACGGAAAGATTGCCAGCCAGTCAGGTATCAGTATTACTAAGGCTGCAGACGGGCAATTAATTTATACATCTTCGGGTAGTAATCACGAAGAACGTCATCTCGCAGAAAGTCAGATCAACACTATTTCTACTCCAAAAGGCGGCCAGTACCAGATCAACTTGCCAGATGGTAGTAAGGTCTGGCTCAATGCAGCTTCCACTTTGAAATTTCCCGCAATTTTCGCCGAGAATGAAAGAAGGGTAGAGCTCAATGGAGAAGCCTATTTCGAAATCAGACCATTGACAAATAAAGAAGGCAGACAACCATTCAAAGTAATAACCAGAGAAGGGGGCAAAAACCAGGAAGTAGAAGTATTAGGTACCCATTTTAATATCAATGCTTATGGAAATGAAAAGTTTATGAAAACCACATTACTGGAAGGTAGTGTGAAAGTAACAAATTTAAATATTTCAGACAGCGATATTCTCAGGCCTGGACAGCAGGCTATTTTGAAAGGAAGCCAGATGAAAATTGCTTCTGTAGATCTGGATGAGGTTATGGCCTGGAAGCATGGAAACTTCCGTTTCAATAATCTCCGGTTGGTAGACATTATGAAGCAATTGGAAAGATGGTACGATGTAGAGGTAGATTATGCCCATCTGCCGGAAACTCGTTACCAGGGGTTTATTTCCAAGAACGTCACACTTTCCCAGGTTCTTGATATGCTGGAGCTCACCGGAAGCCTAAAATTCAAAATTACTGAAATGGCGGATGGCAAGGGAAAGAAGATAGAGATTAACCAAGTTAATGCAAACACAAACATAAATGTCAAACCTAATTAATATGCCTATGTAAATTTAGCTCTACTTCAACCAGAATTGGGGATTAACCACCCTGATTCTTCAGCCAAAATCAAAACACCTAATTAAAAACTAACCAAAACTAATTTTAGCGTATGAATTTCCGTGTCGTAAACACTTGGATGTCCCGCTGTTGTGTACCCAGCAAAATCAATTCAGCATTTATTAATAATCTGCTGAAAGCCAAAAAACTAACTATTTTTATTCTCGGCATTACTGTCTTTCAGGTGAATGCTAAAAGTCAGGTCAATAATATCACGATCTCCGAAAAGAATGTGATGCTTGATAAAGTTTTACAGAAAATACGAACGCAAAGCGGCTGTAGCTTGCTTTATAACGAAGAGCTGATCGCAACTGCTAAGCCTGTATCAATTGATGTTGCTAACGTATCTCTGGAGGAAGCTCTCAATGAATCTGTAAAAGACCAGCCTTTCACTTATGTTGTTAAGAATAATACGGTACTGCTCACCCCAAGAAAAACAGTTGTTAAAAATGTACCGCCGATAGATGTCAGAGGTAAAATCGTTGACGAAAAAGGATTGCCTTTACCAGGTGCCTCTGTGAAAGTGAAGGGTGGTGGACAAGGTACAATGACAGATCAGAATGGTGCTTTTGCATTTAAGGGCCTTGCTGACGATGCTGTTTTGCTTATTTCTTTTCTTGGTTATCAGACCAAAGAGGTTAAAGCATCTGCAAATCTTGGAACTATAGCTTTAAGTCCTGATAACTCTGACCTGAACGAAGTGGTCGTAATCGGATATGGAACGCAGAAAAAATCTGAAACGACGGGGAGTCTTTCCAATTTAAAAGGAAGTACCCTTGCCGACCAGCCGGTGGCGAGTTTTGAAAGTGCTCTGAACGGTCGTGCAACGGGAGTTAATATGACAGCAAATGCCGGTGTAGTTAACCAGGCACCTGTATTCCGTATCCGCGGTGTAAACTCGCTATCGCTGAGTTCCTATCCTTTGATTGTAGTAGATGGTGTTCCAACTTTTACCAATGAAAATGAATCAAATTTAGGTTACGCGGCTACAAACCCGCTTTCTGCTATTAACCCTGCTGATATTGAGAGTGTAGATATCGCTAAAGATGCAGCAGCAACCAGTATATATGGTAGCCGTGCAGCAAATGGAGTTGTATTCATCACGACAAAAAAAGGTAAACAAGGTGCTGCTAAGATTAACTTTCAGAGTTCTGTAGGTTTTAGTAATGCAAACCGTTTGCCTAAGTTGTTAAATGCTGCAGAATATATCGAGATTAAAAATGAGGGCCTTAAAAATGAAGGTACTTTCAATCCCGAGACAAATTATTACGGGTTATCGTACGATGCAGCAGGTAATCCTATTGACACCAGATGGTATGACTATATCTATCAAACAGGTGTTTCCAATAACAATAACCTGAACATCTCCGGAGCTACACAAACTACTAAATACTATGGTTCAGTTGGTTATACTAAGCAAGATGGTATTTTCAGAGAAAATAAATTCGACAGAAAGTCTGCAATGTTCAATGTGGACAATAAAACGAATTCCTGGTTAAGCCTGGGTGCGAAAATTAACTATGTAAATGAGAATAACGCATCGGCAATGTCTACCGGAGCTGCAGGAAACTCTTCTGCATCGGGAGCAATGTCCAGACTTGCGTTAATTAATTCGCCGATTGTAAGCCCTTACAATAATGATGGTTCTTATAATAATACTTCAAACGGATACCTTGGAATTCAGGATAATACCGGCCACTTAAACCAATCCAGGTTAGGTTTCTATAACCCTGAAGTATCATTGAATACCAATTACTCCAGAAATAAGGTAAATAATATTCAATCCAATGCCTATATCCAGGTTAATCCTTTGCCATGGCTGGCTGTTAAGTCAATTTATGGTATTGATTACAGATATACTACTTATGAAAACTATTACAGCCCTATCAGTGGTGAGGGGATAGCTACAAATGGTAGCAGTAGTAGTGCTAATGCAACAAGAGAGAGATGGGTATGGACAAATACAGTTACTGCCGACCATGTGTTTGCAGATCATCACTCTTTTAATGTCTTGTTAGGACAGGAACAGCAGAAAACCAATGGTAATCAGTTTGGATTGCAGCGTCAGGGACAGTCAGATCCTTTATATTCAAATATTCAGGGTGGATGGCAGAATGTATATGCCTATAATACAGATAATCAGGTTTATGATAATTATCTATTCTCTTTGTTCTCCCGTTTGCAGTATAACTTTAAGCAGAAATACTATGTGACCGGTAACTATAGAATGGATGAATATTCTGCATTAGGTCCGAATAATAAAAAAGGTACTTTCTGGGGTGTTTCTGCCGGATGGGAAATTATGAAAGAAGACTTCTGGTCTGGTTCTGTACTGGATAAAGTATTCAGCAATTTGAAAATCAGGGCCAGTTACGGTAAAGTTGGTAACATCGGCGGACTGACCGATTTCGGAGCGTTAAATACTTATTCTGCTAATCTATATGGCGGACAGCCTGGTCTGGGTTATTCAGCTGCCGGAAATCCGGATCTGAAATGGGAGACAAGTAAGAAAACAGATATCGGTATTAATTTCGGTCTGTTAGGCGGGAAACTGAATGGTGAACTTGCTTATTATAAAAACAATATCGATGGTTTGATTTTCGGTGTGCCACTGCCTCCGTCTGCAGGTATCCCTAATTCAACAAATAACAGTATTCTGCAAAACGTTGGCACGATGTACAATCAAGGTGTTGAATTCTCCCTGAACGGTGCGCCAATCCGGACAGATAATTTCACCTGGAACAGTTCATTTAATATCACTACGAATAAAAACAAGGTTACTTCACTTGCTGATGGTGTACCAAGTATTATCGTGGGTAGTGTAGATACTTACAGTATTACGCTTCCAGGATATGCAGCGGGTATGATCTATGCAATCCGTACGGGCGGTATTGATTCGCAAACCGGTAGAAGAATCTTTATTAACAGTGAGGGGCGTAAAGTACTATATCAGCATGTAGTTACACCAGGCGGACCTTCTGCTTACCAATGGTCTTATGAAGATGGGTCACGTGCACCTGCCATTACACCTGCAGCAGATGCTGTTGCCTATAAAACTTCAGCAGCTAAAATGTTCGGTGGATGGTCAAATACCTTCCAATACAAACAGTTTGAGTTAAGCGTCTTGCTAACCTACCAAATGGGTGGATACATGATGAATGGAACGCAGGCTACGATGCGTGATCAGCGTTTCTGGAATAACTCTGTAGACGTGTTAAACCGTTGGAGAAATCCTGGTGAAGTAACCGATATCGCAAGGGTAGTAAATGGAGATAATGTTTCGAGCGGAAACTCTATGCCATTGGATATTAATGTAAGCTCTACTGACTTCCTACGATTGAAAAACGTGATGTTCTCGTATAATTTGCCTAATGATTTTCTAAAAAGGATCAAAGTAAGCAATGCGAAAGTATTCGTAAGTGGACAAAATCTTGCTTTGTTAACAAACTATACAGGTTTAGATCCTGAAGTAACGACAAATGCGAATAACGCAATCACTCAGGGAATGGATAAAAACCAGAGCCCGAATGCAAGAACAATTACTGTTGGGTTAAATTTTGGTTTCTAAACCATTAATCGGATCAGAAAACGCTAATTAAAAAATTGACAATGAAAAGATCGACACACTTATTTAAATATAAATTCAGCTTCAGAAAGTTAATGGTATTCGGTACCTGTCTGATGCTGCTTTCTGCCTGCAAGAAAAATGAACTGCTTAATCCGGATCCTACCACACTGATAACTGATGCAGCTGCGTTCAGTACAGCACCGCGGATTCAGAACCAGGTTAACGGACTTTATTTCACCCTGAAAAAAGGACGTTTTCTGGGAAGCTGGTATACGATAGCCAGTGATATCAGGGCCGGTGATTTTGTTTGTACCAACTTGAATGCAGCAACTGGTGCCACTACTTACCAATTGCTGAATCAAACGACAACGAATGACGTAGTTCAGATCTGGGAGTTTGGTTTTCAGGCTGTTAATGCCGCAAATGTATTTATTGATGGGATGAACAGTACAGGAACAGCAGTGGTTGGTGCAGATGCGGGTGCTGCTTATATCGCAGAAGCCCGGTTAATAAGAGCACTTGCTTATTATAACCTGTTACAACTTTATGCGAGACCATATCTGGACGGTGCGGGTTCTAAACCAGGACTGCCTATACGTTTAGAAGGTAATAAACAACCGGGTAATTATAACCTGGCAAGAAGCAGTGTTAAAGAAACTTATGCGCAAATTTTGCAGGATCTGGACTTTGCAGAAGCAAATCTTCCGGCTAATTATGCCTCAGCCTTCCTGAATACAACCAGAGCACATAAAAACACAGCGATAGCTTTGAAAACCCGTGTATTTTTGAGCATGCAGGATTATGCGAAAGTAATTACCGAAGCAAATAAAATTGTTTCTGCAGGCGCGCCTTTTACTGCTGCAAATGGTGTTAAAAATGCATTGGAAGCCGATGTGAAGAATGTATTTACAGCACCTTACACTTCAAATGAATCCATTTTCTCTATGCCATTTACTAGTAATGATGCGCCGGGCCCTGCTTTAGCAGGTTACTATCTGCCAGGTACCAGGGACGGAGGAACAATCTCAAGCAATGGAGCAGGTGAATATTCATTGAATCCGAATGGAATTCTGGCCGATCCGGATTGGTCTGAGACTGATGCCCGAAGATCTTTTGTTAAAATCGGACCTTCCACTAAAAAACCATGGTTGTTTAAGTTTAGCCAGGCAGCACCTTATCTTGATTATGCTCCTGTAATCAGATATGCAGAAGTTCTGCTGAACCTTTCAGAGGCATTGACAAAAAGTACTTCTGCGGTAGACAGTAAGGCTGTTGCTTTATTAAATGCCGTGAGAAACCGGTCAGATAAAAGCAAAACTTATACTGTTTCTAATTTTGGAAGTGCTGCGGAACTGACAAATGCAATTATTAAAGAAAGGCAAATTGAATTTCTGGGTGAGGGGATCAGAAATAGCGATATTATGAGGTTAGGGTTGGACATCCCAGCTAAGCCCGCACATTCTGTGCCTGCAGCTGCACCTTCTTCGCCTAACTATATTTTCCCGATTTCGAATGATGAATTGATTCTGAATAAATTAATGGTAAATAACTAATTACTAAATAAACAGACGATGATGAATTGCAAACACCTTTTATACGGTATGGCCCTGAGCGCATTGATATGTGCCGGGCCGGTGATGGCCCAAACCATTCCTAGTCCTAAGGAACATTTCGGATTTAATATCGGAGATGACTATAGCCTGGCCAATTATACGCAGGCAGAGGCTTATTTTAAGAAGTTGGCTGCCGCTTCTGACCGTGTATTACTCCGGGAGATTGGGAATACAGAGGAAAACCGCAAGCAATATGTAATGATCGTTTCTTCACCAGCCAATCTGAAAAAGATTGACCGGTATAAAGAAATCTCCCAAAAACTGGCGAGAGCAGAAAATCTAACCGATGAAGAAGCGGCAAAGCTTTCCCTTGAAGGTAAACCTGTAGTTTGGATTGACGGAGGTCTGCATGCGACAGAAACTGTGGCAACACAGCAATTACTCGAGACCTATTATCAGCTTGTGAGCCGCAAGGATCCTGAGACAATGCGTATTCTGGATGACGTGATTATACTGCTTTCCCAAGTTAATCCCGACGGACAGGAGTTAGTTTCAAACTGGTACATGCAGGATAAAGATCTGTCCAAAAGGAATATGAATATTCCGCGTCTTTATCAGAAATATATCGGTCATGATAACAACCGTGATTTCTACATGATGAATATGAAGGAGACGACAAATATCTCCAGACAGCAATATGTAGAATGGATGCCGCAGATCATTTATAACCATCACCAGACTTCTCCTGAAGGAGCAGTGGTTGCGGGACCTCCATACCGCGATCCTTTCAATTTCGCTTATGATCCTTTGCTGATTACCGGTATTGACGGAGTTGCAGCTTCGATGATCAACAGGCTGAATGCAGAAGGAAAGCCGGGATACACCCGTTTAAGCGGGTCAGTTTATTCTACCTGGTGGAATGGCGGACTCAGGACTACGCCATATTTCCATAATATGATCGGTATCCTGACCGAAACTACAGGAAATCCTACTCCTTCAAAAATTGCCCTGGTGCCGGAAAGGCTGATCCCTAATAATGCAACACCTTATCCTATAACCCCGCAGGAATGGAAATTTAGAAAGTCAATTGATTATTCTGTTTCTATGAACTACGCTATCCTGGATTATGCAAGCCGCAGCAGCGACAAATTGTTGTATAATATTTACGTAATGGGACGTAATGCTATTCAGAAAGGTAACCAGGACAACTGGACGTTACAACCGAAATATATCGCTGCTATCAATGCTGCTTATGAGAAAGATAAGAAAGCCGGATTGATCGCGAAAAGTGAGTCTGTTGGCCGCGGAGGCCCTGAAATTCCAATGAAATATTACGATGATGTGCTTAAAAATCCTGCACTGCGTGATGCAAGGGGGTATATTGTTCCGGCAGATCAGGCTGATTTCCCGACAGCAGTAAAATACATCAATTCTTTGCTTAAATCTGGAGTTCTTGTAGAACGTGCAACTACTGCTTTCAGTGTTAATGGCAAAAACTATCCTTCAGGATCTTATATAGTTAAAACTAATCAGGCATTCCGTCCACATGTACTGGATATGTTTGAACCACAGGATCACCCGAATGATTTCCAATATCCTGGAGGTCCTCCAGTTCGTCCTTATGACGCAGCAGGATGGACTTTAGCCTTCCAGATGGGTGTGCAGTTTGATCGCATTCTTGAGGGTTTTGAAGGTCCTTTTGAGCGTGTTCCTTATGGTGAACTTCAAAACGCACCAGCGGCAAAAATTACGCCATCGACTGGCGGTTATTTATTAAGTGCTGCAGTGAATAACTCTTTTATCGTTGTTAATGACTTATTAAAAGCTGGTATTGAAGTTTCCAGAATTAATAGTGCACAGGACCAGATGCCTGCAGGTTCATTTTATGTACCGGCTAAAGGTCTAGCTATTCTGCAGAAAGCAGGCGTAGAATTCGGAACAGCAGCTGCGGGTGTAAAAGGTAAGCCAAACGGCGCTGTTAAGATCACTCCGGCAAAAATTGCCTTGTTTGACCAATATGGTGGTTCTATGCCATCGGGATGGGTACGCTGGATTATGGAGCAATATCACTTTGCCTTCCAGCTGGTTTATCCAAAAGATATAGACCAGGGAAAACTGCGCAGCAAATATGATATGATCCTGTTCATCAGCGGAGGTATCCCTGCTGTGGGCAGACCAGAGCCAGTTTGGGGCAGAATGCCTAAAGAAGACGAAGTTCCGGCAGAATTCCGTGGCTGGTTAGGTAGTATCACACCGGAGAAATCTATTCCGCAACTTAAAGCCTTCCTGGAAGAAGGGGGTAACATCGTTACTATAGGCAGCAGTACAAATTTGGCTTATCATTTAGGCCTGCCTGTTAAGAGTGCACTTACAGAGAATAAGGGCGGTAAGGAAGTAAACCTGCCTGGCGACAAGTTTTATATTCCGGGCAGTATTCTGCAGGTTAATGTAGATACTAGTCTGCCTTCTAACTGGGGTATGCCGGAAAAAGCCGACGTAGTTTATAATAACAGTCCTGTGTTCCATTTTGCCGACGGTGCAGAAGCACAGGGTATTAAACCACTAATCTGGTTCGGTAAAGAAGATTCGCTGAGAAGCGGGTGGGCATGGGGACAAAGCTACCTTAAAGATGGTGTGGCAGCTTTTGTTGCACCGGTAGGTAAAGGTAAACTTTACGCCTTTGGACCAGAAATTACTTTCAGAGCTCAGTCTCACAGTACCTTTAAACTGCTCTTCAACGAGCTTTATCTAAAAAAATAAACAACCAATTCTAAACTCCTTTTAAGGTTGTCCTTTGTCGTTTTTTAAAACGGCAAGGGGCAGTCAAGGAAGGTTTTTGCCCAGATTTTTCTCAAAGTTAACCGATATGCCTATGTAACAGGAACCAGACACAGCACACACAGGCGGTCTAACCAACCGTCAGATTCATCTACCTCTACCTTATGTAATTTATCTACAATCTTCTAAACCAGTAGCATTATGAATTTCTATTTATCCAATGCCCTCATACGTTGTTATCAGGAATACAGGAACAGGAAAGCTGTTTTCCATAGCAAAATAAGTTTAATCGGTAAACTTAGCGTGATGATTGTCAGCGCCACCATTTTACAGGTAAATGCCAATGGGCAAGTCAATAATATCACTTTATCAGAAAACAATGTACCCCTGAACAAGGTACTCGACGAAATTAGAAAACAAAGCGGTTATAAATTACTCTATAATGCGGATATGCTTGATAAAGCGCATCCCGTTACCATTCATATGGAGAACAGTTCCCTGCGTGAGGTACTCGACCGTTCGATCAGTGACCAGCCATTTGAATACCAGTTGAAGAATAATACCATATTGATTACACCCAGGGTGAATGCTTTTATGGACGTGAGGGGTAAAGTTTTGGATGAGAGAGGAATGGCGCTACCCGGAGCTTCTGTTAAAGCTAAAGGAACATCTTTGGGCACAATGACCGATGCAAATGGAAATTTCGCATTGAAAGGAGTAGAAACAGGCGCGACGCTGGTAATTTCATTCGTTGGTTATCAGCATAAAGAGGTTAAAGCAGCAGCAAATTTGACGGTTACGCTAGAACCTGATAAATCAGATCTGAACGAAGTAACGGTAATTGGATACGGGGTTCAGAAGAAATCTGAAGTTACGGGAAGCATTTCCAGCGTTAAAGGAAGTGCGCTTGCGGAACAGCCTGTAGCCAGTTTCGAGAGCGCTTTGAATGGGCGGGCAACTGGCGTGAATATGACGGCTAACGATGGCGTTCTAAATCAGGCACCTACTTTCAGGATCAGGGGAACGAATTCTCTTTCTTTAAGTTCTTATCCGCTTATTGTTGTAGATGGGGTACCGATGTTTACTGAAGATGTTAGTGTAGGGGGAAATGCGGCTTCCAATCCATTATCAGCAATTAATACTAATGATATTGAGAGTATAGATATTGCGAAAGACGCGGCGGCTACGAGTATCTACGGAAGCAGGGCGGCTAATGGTGTTGTTTTTATTACTACCAAATCCGGTAAAAAGGGGAAAGCCAAATTTTCATATAATGCCTACTATGGAAATAGTAAAGCTACCCGGCTTGCCGAAGTATTGAATGGAGAACAGTATCTTGAAATTAAGAATGAAGGGCTAAAAAATGCGGGGACTTATGATCCTGTGAAAAACTATTATGGCACTTCGCTGGATGCAAATGGTAATATAATTGACACCAGATGGTACGATTATATATTCCGTACCGGTAATTCTCAGAATCATAATATCAGTCTGTCTGGTGCAAATGATGCAACCAAGTATTATTTTTCAGTGGGCTATACCGATCGTCAGGGTATTCTGAAAGGTAATGATTATGAAAGAAAATCTGTTAGTTATAATGTCGAGCATAAAGTAAATAACTGGTTTAAAGTTGGTTCGAAAACTAATTATAGCAGCGACGAAACATCAGCAATTCTGTCAACCGGTACCGGGGTCAGTTCAGTTTCGTCTAACTCTGTTGCTTATCGGCTTGGTTTTATTACGGCGCCGATAGTCGGACCATATAATGCTGACGGAACATTTAATGTTATCGGGCAGAATGTTGGTATTATGGATAATGCGGGTCACCTGACTTCAACCGCGCGTTTGGGATATACAAATCCGGTTCTGAGTTTGCAGACCAATAGTGATAATACTTCCAATAACTACATCCAGTCCAATATATATGGAGAAATCACACCATTATCCTGGATTACTTTCAGAACGGCATATGGCGTGAATAATATGTATAGCAGAACTAATCGTTATTTTGATCCGCGTACCAATGAGGGGATGAGTGCAAATGGAAGCGCAACAGGGGTTTCAGCGAAGAAAGAAACAAATGTCTGGACTAACACGCTAACGGCAAACCGGAAATTTAAGGAGCATTCATTCGACCTGTTATTAGGTGAAGAGGAGCAGACTACCAAAGGGGACCGGTTCGGATTAACCCGCTCTAATCAGTCTGATCCATTTTATACGGATATACAAGGTGGATTCGGTAATGTGGCTATCAGTAATACCGCAAATCAAAAATCTTATAACTACCTGATCTCTTTATTCTCCCGTGTTCAGTATAACTATGCAAGAAAATATTTCCTGACTGCAAATTTCAGACGTGATGAAGCCTCTGTTCTCGGTTTAGAAAACAAAGTAGGAAATTTCTGGGGTTTCTCAGGTGCATGGGAATTGAATCAGGAAGGTTTCTGGGCAAATTCAGCGATGTCCAAGGTATTCGACTCTTTTAAATTTAAAGCGAGTTATGGTAAAGTAGGTAACCTTTCCGGAATTGGAGATTACGCAAGTTTATCGACCTATGGTGCAAATCTTTATGGTGGATTACCCGGGCTTTATTACTCGGCTGCAGGAAATCCAGACCTGCGATGGGAAACCAGTAAGAAAACCGATCTGGGCATTAACTTCAGCATGTTTAATTACCGTTTAACAGCAGATTTATCCTATTACAAAAATAATATTGATGGTCTGATCTTCGGCGTGCCGGTACCGGCATCGGCAGGTCTGCCTGGCGCTAACCAGAATACGGTACTCGCGAACGTCGGTAGTATGTATAATACTGGCATTGAGCTCTCGCTGAATGGTGTGCTGATTAAAAAGGATGATATCGGATGGAATACAAACTTTAATATTTCTTATAACAAAAACCAGGTTAAGGCATTGGCTCCGGGCGTGTCTAGTCTGATTATCAATGATGTTGGAGGATCTTCTGGAATGGTATCTATCTCTCTTCCAGGTTCTCCTGTAGGAATGATCTATGCGATCAGGACAGATGGAGTAGATCCTGAGACCGGCAGAAGGATTTTCCTGGATGGTTCAGGCAGAAAAGTTTATTATGAGCAGGTTCCTGCTGCTGGACATTATCAATGGGAATACGAAGATGGCTCTATCGCGAAGGCTGTGACCACAACGGATGATGGTGTCATTTATAAAAATACCAATCCAAAATTCTATGGTGGTTTGTCCAATACATTCAGGTATAAGAACTTCGATCTTGATGTTATGCTTACCTATCAGTTTGGCGGAAATATGTATTATGCTACCCAGGCCTCTTTAATGGATTATCGTTTCCAGAATAATGACGTTAAAGTCCTGGACAGATGGCAGAAAAAGGGTGATATCACCGATGTGCCTAAAGTGCAGGATGGAGATATTACTTCATGGGGATACTCTTTACCAATTACAGCAAATGTTTACCGCAGTGATTTTGTCAGATTAAAAAACGTGACGCTTGGCTATGCATTACCTAAATCTGTGATGCAGAAAGTTAAGATAGAAAGTGCGAGATTTTATGTGAGCGGCCAGAATCTGGCGATCATTACACCTTATCCCGGAGCCGATCCGGAGGTGACCAGTACCGGCAATGCCACTGCAACGCAGGGATTCGATAAGAATATGACGCCAAATGCCAGAACATTTACGCTGGGTGTACAAGTAGGGTTTTAATTAAAAATATGAATTGCTCGATTATGAAATTAATAGCTAAAAGTATAATGGTTATGGGCATGGTAATGTTCCTAACCGCTTGTAAAAAAGAGAGTAAACTTAATCCAATCCCGACTTCGCTGATTTCAGATGCCTCTGCTTATGATTCACCGGATCGTATCGCAACTCTTGTGAATGGCTTATATGCCACATTCAAAGGATCTGGTTTTTTCGGAACACAATATATTTATTATAGTGAAGCAAGGAGTGGCGATTTTATATCCACCAACTTGAATCCGACCCGTGGTGGATTAACTTATATGATGACTGTCGATCCGGGAATATCTGATGTTTCTGCAGTATGGACGCAAGGATATCAGATTATTAATGCTTGTAATGTGTTCATCGCCAGTATGGAGGAGAAAGGTGTAAAAGTGTTAACGCCGCAGTTAGCGAATAACTATCTCGCTGAAGCGCGATTTCTGCGTGGTCTGTCTTATTATTACCTGCTTCAGTTATACGCAGAACCCTTTACCAAAAACAACGGACAGAGTAAGGGTTTGCCGCTTCGCTTAACGCCGAATAAAGGGCTCGCTGAATATAACCTCGCCAGAAGTTCCGTCGCAGACGTTTATAAACAGATTATAACAGACCTGGATTATGCCGAAGCTAATTTGCCTGCCAACTATTCATCAGCAGCGTTAAATACTACACGTGCGCACGTGAATACTGTCATATCAGCCAAAACAAATGTGTACCTGAGTATGGGAGATTATACGAACGTAATTAAAGAGGCGAATAAAATTGTACCGGCTACTGCCCCGTTTATTGCCCCGACTGGCGTTAAAAATGCTTTGCAGGCTGAAGTTACGGCGATTTTCAAAGCACCTTATACGACGACAGAATCTGTATTCTCTATGCCTTTTTCTAACACGGATGTACCAGGTACCTCGCTTGCAAACGCTTATCTACCTGATGGGGCGAATGCAACAGGGCTAGGTTCGGCAGGTACCGGAGATTTCTATTTATTTGAGGGTGGGATTGTGAGCGATCCACTCTGGAAAACAACAGATAAGCGCCGGGCATTGGTTTTTACAACGACTGCAGGTGGTAATAAAGGCAGGCAGTGGAGCACTAAATATGCAACCGGGTCTCCATATACTGATTATGTTCCTGTAATTCGTTACGCCGAAGTTTTATTGAATCTGGCAGAGGCACTGGCTAATGTTAATGGGGTAGATTCCAGATCACTGGCCTTATTAAATGCTGTCAGACAAAGAGCTGACCAGACTACCACGCTTACAGCTTCCGGCCAGCCTGAGCTGATCAGTAAAATTATACATGAGCGTCATATTGAATTTTTAGGAGAGGGTATACGTAATGCAGATCTGATGCGGTTGAAATTACCTGTTCCTGCAAAAACTCCGCTGGGTTCGTCTCCTGTTCCGCAGATTAATCCGGAGAATCCGAATTATTTATGGCCGGTTCCAAATACAGAATCACTTTATAACAAGGATATCTAAGGCATCATAACCAAGATATATTTAATGCCTCTTACTGTTATCCCCGGATAATTAGTAAGAGGCATTTATATGTTTAGGAATTAATGCCCATGGCATAAAGAATAATATTTACACCGAACTTTGTATTGTCCTCTGAAAGGAAACGTTTATTGCGGAAATCATAATCCCACTCACAACCATAATCCTTATTACTGTATAACACTCCGATCCGGTTATTGATTGTTATCGCTTTCAGGTAATCATGCACCAGGTCGTCACCCCATCCGTTGAGTTCAAAAGATGTTGTAGGAGGGCCATTCTCAAACTTGAAAAAGGAATTATAAATAGGATGGTTATTCGGGATCTTTTTCAGTGCCTGTGGTCCAAAGAGATTACCCATCTGCGTTTCAAATGACTTTGCAAATAGTCCATCGATATCGTGATTACAATCGTCTACGAAAACAAACCCGCCATTATTGATATATTGTTTGAAGTTAGCTGCCTCAGCCTGATTAAACTGCACAAGTTTATGTCCGCTCAGATAGCAGAAAGGATATTTAAAGATGTCTTTGCTATTGAGCTCTACAATTTTTTCCTCCTTTTCCAAAGGAATACTTGTGTATTCCAGCAAAGAGTTAAGCAGGTTCGAAGGCATACGCTGGTCTGTGTCCCAGTTGCCTGAACTGTACTTGATTCTGGCAAAAGTAAATTTTGATCTTTGCATTGGTCTAAAATAAATCAATTTTAATTATTCACCGTTTTTATAGATGGTATTGTTGTAATTTTTTTGATATTCTCAGATTTATGCCAGAAATTTTTACCGAATATGCCCTATATTGAGGCACATTCTCATTATCTACTAAAAATCAATTGCTTTGGAAATATCAGAAAGTAACATCAAAGTTTTAATACAGAAAATAGCACAGTTAAAAACTGAAATTCAAAAAGTAATAGTCGGGCAGGATGCAATCATCGAAGAGATGCTGGTTGCACTTATGGCTGGTGGCCACTGCTTATTGGAAGGAGTTCCTGGTCTGGCCAAAACGCTAATGGTGAGGACCATGTCGCAGGCCCTGGACCTATCCTTCAGAAGGATTCAGTTTACACCCGACCTGATGCCGACCGACATCGTTGGAACAGAAATTCTGGAAGAAGATCATGTGACCGGCAAGCGCTTTTTCAAGTTTAATAAAGGGCCTTTATTTGCGAATATCATCCTTGCAGATGAGATTAACCGGACGCCGCCAAAAACGCAGTCCGCATTACTGGAAGCGATGCAGGAGTTTGAAGTAACTTATGCAGGACAAACTTATCCGCTGGACCGTCCGTTTTTTATACTGGCTACACAAAATCCAATAGAACAGGCGGGTACTTATCCTTTGCCCGAGGCTCAGCTGGACAGATTTCTGCTTTATATTAAAATTGGTTATCCTACCGCTGCAGACGAAGTTAAAATACTAAGCAGTACTACCGGTGGTGTTAAACATAAGGTAGAAGCGGTAATCGGTGCCGAAGAAATTAAACAGTTGCAGGCGCTTACGCGCGAAGTAAGTATCAGTGACGATCTGATAACTTATGTGAGCGAACTGATAAGGGCAACCAGACCAGATACCTCAACAGTACCTTATGTGAAGGAGTGGGTGAGATGGGGCGCAGGTCCAAGAGCCGGACAAGCGCTGATTCTTACAGCCAAAGCTAAAGCCTTGATTCAGGGACGCTACGCGGTGGTCATGGAAGACATCCAGCATATGGCTTATCCTGTACTCAGACACCGTGTTTTAATGAACTTCAAAGCAGAAGCTGAGGGTGTTCACCCGGATATGGTTACGACTGAATTATTTAAAAGTATTTCCAGAATACAAACCAAGTTGTAATGAGTTCATTGCTGGATCCCAAAATAATGATGGCGATAAAAGAATTGTCTCTTTCTGCTAAGATGACCGTCGACGGTATGATGAGTGGAATTAATAAGAGTGCAGTTAAAGGGCCTGGTATGGAGTTTAGCCAGTACAGGAGCTATCAGCCAGGCGATGACCTTCGTTCACTGGACTGGAAGATGTTTGCCCGGTCGGACCGTTATTATATCAGGGAATCAGAAATAGAAACTAATATCTCCATCAGAATGCTCATTGATGCCAGTGCTTCAATGGAACATAAGGACGGGGATTTTACAAAAATAGACTATGCCCGTTATCTTGCCGCTTCACTGGCTTACCTTGGAAACCTACAGGGAGATGCACTGGGTTTATATGTCTTTGAAGAAAAAGGAATTTATTCGTTGGCGGCTAAACAAGATTTTCAGCATCTGTCCAGAATATTCTATCAGCTGGAACAGATCAGGCCCAAAGGAAAGTTTACAACGCCGGTTCATTACAAGGAGTTATATGCTGGTTCCAGAAACAAGGAGCTGCTGATATTGATGACCGATTTATACCAGACCAATGCAGAGATCTTTAACTTATTGGATACGCTGACAAGTTTAGGTCATGAAGTGCTGGTTTTCCATCTGCTTTCCAGAAATGAGCTGGAGCTGGATTATAAAGGATATTCAACATTTGAAGACCTGGAGACTGGGAAATCTATTCAGATAGACCAGTCTAAGGTTAGGCAGGAATATCAACAGCAAATGAAGGATTACCTGGAAAAAACCAGGACTGAACTGCTCGACAGAGGCGTTTATTACCGGTTAATGGTTACCGATGAGCCATTAGATCAGGCTTTACGGGATTTTTTGAAACAGAGAATTAAATTAAGAGTATAACGTGCAGTTTTTATATCCGATAGGTTTGCTGGCGCTGGCTGGAATGTTAATTCCCCTGCTAATCCATTTATGGAATATTAAACAGGGTAAGACTTTAAGAATAGGCAGTATAGCACTTCTTGGAGAAAGCTCTCCGCTGAGCTCCAGAAGTTATAAGTTTACAGACTTATTATTGTTATTGCTGCGTCTGCTGATTCTACTTTTCATTGCCATTTTAATCGCAAAACCCGTCTTGGATCGTAGTGATAAAAAGACAACAGACAAGGGCTGGGTCTTATTAAAAAAACAACAGCTTGTACCTGTTTATGAAAAGCATCGAAAGACTATAGATTCTTTATTAAAAGCAGGCTACAGTATCCATGACTTCGCACCCGGTTTTCAGCAGATACCGCTTACAGATACATTGAATTCTGTAAATTCAAATGACACATTATCAATCGGTTATTTTAATTTACTTCAGGTATTGAATCAGCAGAAGAAGGCTGGTTTTAAAACGGTTGTTTTTGCTGATCAGAAGCTCGGAGATTTTGGCGAAGTAATGCCTTCACTGGATATTGATCTGAAATGGATACCATTACCTTCCGCAGATACCGTTGCAACCTGGACAGCAGATCTGACAACAGGAAAGTATGAGGCTGTTTCCACACCCGCATCAACAGTTTATACTAAAGTTCTCCCGACAGTGAAGCAGGTAAATATTATGATTAATTCCGGGAGCTACCCAAAGGACGCACAGTATATCCGGGCTGCTGTACAAGCCTATTCTAAATATAGTAAAAGTAATATTATACTTTCAGATTATCAGCCCGGCCGCTTAGAAACTGCAGATGTGCTAGTCTGGTTTTCGGAAAGTCCGGTGCCAGAACAAACGCTTTCAGGAATGAAGAAGGGCGGAAGAGTGTTCAGTTATATGACGGGTAAATCAGAAGCCATAAATTCAACATTCCATTTTGCAGATATGGGCGATGGTAATACGCCGATTATCCATTTAAACCAAAGAATTGTTGCAGCTGCAGACAAGGGGTTGCCGGTATGGACTGACGGTTTTGGCGGCACGGTGCTTTCAAAGTCTGATCGTAAAAATGTAGTGGTGTATAGTTATTACAGCCGCTTAAATCCTGATTGGTCAGATCTGGTCTGGTCTTCACAATTCGTAAGAAGACTTATTCCGCTACTGATTAACAATTCAGAGGAGCAGGACGAAAATGGTTTCGTCCGGAATGCAAAGGATCAGCGAACTTTTATACCTGATTTTAAAATAAGTGTCCCGGGTGTTAAGCATCCTGTGCAGGCAGGCGCAGAAGAGCCGGTTAAAAATAGGGTCAAACAGGCTTCTTTGGACAATTATATATGGACTATCTTGTTATTACTGCTTTGTGCCGAACGATTTTTGTCTTTCCGTAAATTTAAAAATCTGAATAATGGATAGACAGGAAGGAAGAAATAAAATAGAAAATTTACGGCTGAAATGGCAGATGCTGGTTTTTGCCGACCGGTTCTGCATTAGCTTACTCTTTGCTTTACCTTTAAGTGCTGCCTTTATGCATTTTTTTGGTTTAGGAAATTGGGTGTTGCTACTATTTGTGGTGCTGAGCTTTATAAGCTGTTCACTGTTTAAGCCTTTCTGGAAAATCAGTACACATGATGTGGCCAGATTTCTCAATATCAGCCACCCTGAGTTGGAGGAGAGTTCCGGACTTTTATTGCAAGAGACCAGTCAGTTAAATACTTTGCAGTTATTTCAACAGCAGAAAGTGGCTGAGACTCTCTCTGGAATCAAAGTTCAGATCTTATCTGGTAACACGATTATACGCCTTTCCGCTTACTTGCTTACTGGCGTTTTATTGTTTATTAGTATTCCATATCTGAAATCTGGCAATGTGTCTGGTTTACCAGGTACTGCAGAGCAGAATTCTCATGGGATAGCACGAGGGCAGGGACTACCGCCGCAATTAAATCGTATTCAGGTGCAGATTATTCCTCCGGCATATACCGGAGTGTCCTCCAGAAAACAAAATCAGTTGAGCATTAAGGCCGAAAATGGTGCAATTCTGCGCTGGGAGATGCAAACCTCTATTCCGGTTAAGCATTTCAAGTTTATTTTTAATGATAAGGAGAAAATCAATCTTCAGTCTGAAAACGGAGAGGGAAAGAGCTGGACACTGAGCAGGAAAATGGTTAAACCAGGTTTCTACCAGATCGAGATGGATGGAAAGAAGTCTGATTTATATCAGGTTGAACTCATTGCTGACAGACCGGTTGTTATTCAGATCACGCAGCCAAAACCACATACGACTATAGATTTTGGCGAGGCAAAAAAAGTGAATATGAAGGTTAGCCTTGACGATGATTACGGCATTCAGAACGCTTATATTTCGGCGACGCTAGCCAGTGGAAAAGGAGAGGGCGTGAGTTTTACGGAGAAAAAGCTGGTCTTTAATACCAGTTTTAATGCACAGAAAAGTATGAAGCTTCAGAAAGAACTGGATTTGAATGCCCTTGGAATGAAGCCGGGGGATGAGCTTTATTTTTTTGTAGCTGCAACTGATAATTACGGACAGGCAAGCCGTTCAGACGTTTATTTTGTTTCTATCGCAGATACTACCGAGCTGATGAGTCTTGCCGGAATGACCAGCGGTGTAAACCTGGTACCGGAATACTTCAGAAGCCAGCGTCAGATTATTATGGATACCGAAAAACTCCTGTCAGAACAATCCAAAATTACCGTGCAGCAGTTTAAAACCAGGAGTAATGATCTGGGTACAGATCAAAAGTTACTGCGAATGCGTTATGGAAAGTTTCTTGGAGAAGAATCGGAGACGGAGATAGGTGGCGGCCACGATCATGACGAGGAAGGCCATGACCATGAAGAAGGACATTCACATGGAAAGGAGCCTGAGAAAACGGCTGCATTCGGTGACGTTCAAGCGATTATGGATAGTTATGCTCACAAACATGATATAGCAGAAGATGCAACATTCTTTGAGCCTGAAGTGAAAAGCAGATTAAAAGCTGTACTTACCGAGATGTGGAGTTCTGAGTTGAAATTAAGAACCTATCAGCCTCAGGAAGCTTTACCCTTTGCATACAAGGCATTAAGATTGTTAAAAGACCTGCAGCAGAAATCAAGGGCATTTGTCGCTAAAACGACAGTAAAGGTCTCGCAACTCAAAGAAGAAAAACGCTTTTCGGGAGAGCTGGATAAGATCGGACAGCCGGTAATGGAACAGAAAAAGGTAAAGGCCGACCAGCGTGATGAAGTATTGAAAAAGGGACTCTCTTACCTGGAGACCTATAAAACGGCTTCGAAGATTGATGCTGGTGCTACCGCTAATTTTTGGGAAATGGAAAAATACCTGGTCGTTTCAGCTGTAGATCATCCGGATACCTATTTGCCGGCACTGAGAGCGATCAGGGAACTGAGAAGCGGTACTTCGGTGAAACAGCCCTTAATTGACCGCATACAAAAAGCAGTCAGGAAAATGCTGGAGCAGGAAGTTACAGTTCCGCAGGCCGGTTCGGATTTGCCATCTTCTGATTTATATCAGCAGTATTTTAATCAATTAAAAAAAGATCTGCGCTAAATGGAATTTAAATATATAGCCTTAATAGCCTGTGTAGTACTTGGAATTGTTCTGCTGTTCTTTGAATACAGAAGAAAAAACAGGAGTTATCTTTATGCTAGATTAGCTGCAACTGTCTTACTGGTAATTTGCCTTGCCTTGCTCATCTTTCCGGTTCAATATGAAGTAAAGGAAGTGTCAAATGGCCACAGTATCAATTTATTGACTACCGGTACATCGAAAGATCAGGTTCTGGCAACTGGTGTGTCTTCATTTACCACAGATCCCGGGCTTTATCAGACCTTGAAAAAATCAAGGGTAAAATATATTACAGATCTGATTTATTATCTGAGCGATCATCCTGAAATCAGGCATATCAATGTATATGGTTATGGTTTGTCCTTGGAAGAAATTCGTCAACTGAATAAATACACACTCAGTTTTCATCCGCCAAAAGCGCCTTCAGGAATCGTTTCTGCCAGCTGGAACAATAAATTAAAATCTACCGAATTTCTGCAGGTGCAGGGAACCTTCAGCAATCAGGCAAATAAAACTGTTAAATTTTATCTGGAAGGGTTCGGTACACGTTTAGACTCACTGACTGTTCCCGGTGGAAAGAATATAAACTTCAGCTTTAGAGATCAGCCGAAACAGACCGGACTGGCCGTTTACAGGCTGGTAGCAATTGCGGGTAATGACACCATTGCAAAAGAGCCTGTTCCATTTGAGGTAAAACCTGATGCGCCAGGGGCAATTTTAATGTTATCCTCGGCGCCTGATTTTGAGTTTAAGTTTCTGAAAGATTGGTTATTCGATCATCAGTATCCATTGATGTTGCGCAACAGGATAAGTAAAGATAAGTTTAGTACAGATTTTCTGAATACGCCAGTTGTTAAGCTCGAAAGGTTAAATACGGCGCAATTACAGAAAACGGCTTTACTCATTATAGATGAAGATGAATTTACTGCATTAGGTGCGGGCGAAAGAGAAGCTGTAGACCGTGCATCCTCACGGGGAATGGGGTTGCTGATCAGGGCGTCATCCGGTGATCAGAAAAAACTTCAGGAGTTTTCCTTACATACTGAAAATATCCCCTCACTGAAGGACCAGGAAATTGTTCCTGAACTTAAGAATGATACGTATCGTTTTTCTGCATTACCTGCAGGGCAAACCAGTTTTATTAAGCCCGCGTCAGATTATAAAATGCTGGTTCAGACAAAAGCAGGGAAAGGGTTGGTCAGCAGTAGAATTAATGGCTCTGGAACGCTGCTTTATTCGGTAATTCCTACCACATACAACTGGGTGTTAGATGGGAAAAAGTCCGATTACACTGTTTTCTGGTCATCTATTATAGCTGCCGGAATTCGTAAAACTACAGAAAGCTTTAGTTATGAAACACAAACGTCATTTCCAGTGATTTCTGAAAAGCTGACATTAAATTTAGAGGTTGCTGATACTAAAAAAATGCCTCAGGTGAGTATTAATCAAAAGAGCTGGAGTCCGTCACAGCACCCGCAATTCGATTCATCATGGCAGGTGAGTGGTTGGTCCGGCCAATCAGGATGGAATACAATAGCAGTTAATGGCAATCAGAGTGCATTTTATGTTTATGACAATACAGATTGGAATTCTGCTAGATATATTAAAAGACTAAACTTTAATAATAAGTTAATCAATAATCAAAATGGAAGTCCTTCGGCGTCCAAAGCTCCGGATTTTGCAAAAGAAGACCTTTCTCTGTGGTGGTTTTATGCAGGATTTCTACTTTCAGCCGGGTTTTTATGGTATGAATCGAAAAATCAGGAACAAAACGGCTAATGAAACTAAATTGTTATAGAAAATCTGATATTTTGACTTTGATAAATAGCTAAATTGGGATATTCCTAATTAACCTAATTCAAATCAATTGAAAAGAAAAGATTTTCTCTATTTATCCGGCCTGGGTATGGGCGCTTTAATGCTGCCTGATCTTTCAGCTTTCGGAAATACGATCGACCCTCTCCAGGCATTGGAAAGCGTTGATGTAAAAATTAAAAAGGAGCTTGCCGACGTGGCATTAAACGCTGCCAGGTCAAAAGGAGCTTCTTACGCAGACATCAGAATCGGCCGCTATCTTAACCAGTTTGTCTCGACTCGTGAAAAGCGCGTGCAGGGGATTGCTAATACAGAATCCTATGGAGTAGGTATCAGAGTACTGGCCGATGGTTGCTGGGGTTTTGCAGCGACTAATAAAGTAACACGTGACGATATTGCCAAAGCAGCAGAACAAGCTGTTGCAGTAGCAAAAGCAAATGCAAAAATACAGGGTGAGCCGGTACAACTGGCGCCTCAGAAAGGATTTGGAGAAGTTAGCTGGAAAACGCCGATAGAAATAAACGCATTCGAAGTTCCGGTTAAAGAAAAAGTAGACCTCTTATTAAATGTAAATGACATTGCGCTTCAGAATGGAGCCAGCTTTGTGAATTCTGTCATATTTGCTGTCAATGAGCAGAAATACTTTGCTTCTACGGATGGTTCGTATATCGACCAGGATGTCCATAGAATTTATCCTACGTTTAACGTTACACGTATAGACCGTGAATCAGGTCAGTTTAAGACCCGTAATTCATTGAGCTCGCCAATGGGCATGGGATACGAATATCTTACAGCACGCCCGCAAGATAAAGTTTCAGGTATTGTGACCCGCTATAAAGGCCGTTATGATATGCTTGAGGATGTAAAATCAGCTGCCTTAAATGCCAGCGAGAAAATTAAAGCAAAATCTGTTGAACCAGGGAAATATGATCTGGTACTGGACCCTTCACACTTGTGGTTAACTATCCATGAATCTGTTGGCCACCCTACGGAATTAGATCGTGTACTAGGTTATGAAGCTAATTATGCAGGTACAAGCTTCCTGACCCTGGATAAATGGCGTTCTAAAAACTTCAAATTTGGCAGCGATAAAGTAAATGTTGTTGCAGATAAACTACAGCCGGGATCCCTTGGAGCAGTCGGTTATGATGACGAAGGAGTGAAATGCGGTAAGTGGGATATCATCAAAGACGGAGTATTGGTTAATTATCAGGCTATCCGTGATCAGGCACATATTATAGGATTAAAAGAATCTCAGGGATGCTGTTACTCACAAGGATGGGATGACGTACAATTCCAGAGAATGCCAAATATATCACTGCAGGCAGGAAAAGAAAAACTGAGTGTCGATGATATGATTAAAAACGTCGAGAAAGGAATTTATATCATAGGAGATGGCAGTTTCTCTATTGATCAGCAACGTTATAACTTCCAGTTTGGCGGGCAGCTTTTCTATGAGATTAAAAATGGTAAGATTGTCGGTATGTTGAATGATGTATCTTATCAGTCTAACACACAGGAATTCTGGAACTCATGTACTGCAGTTTGTGATCAGAGTGACTACCGTTTAGGCGGATCATTCAATGATGGAAAAGGACAGCCTTCTCAAAGCAGTGCAGTCTCACATGGTAGTGCAACTACCAGATTCAATGGAGTAAATGTTATTAATACAGCAAGAAAGATTTAATTATGGCAATATTAAGTAAAGAAGAAGCTCAGGCTATTCTGAAAAAAGTACTCAGCTTTTCTAAAGCTGACTCGTGTGAATTGAGTTTAAACGGTTCCGACGGAGGAAATATCCGTTATGCCAGGAATGCAGTTTCTACGGCCGGACAAATTAGTAAAATGAGTTTGGCTGTAAGTTCAACTTATGGTAAAAAAACAGGCATGGCCACTATCAATGAGTTTGACGATGAATCTTTAAAGAAAGTCGTTGCGCGTTCTGAAGAGTTAGCAAAATTAGCGCCGGAAAACCCGGAATTTATGCCATTGCTGGGTCCTCAGCAATATGCTGATGCACCGACATTTAATGCTAAAACAGCGGCAATCACACCAGACAGCAGAGCAGAAATGGTAGGTAAAAGTTTACAGGTTTCTAAAGCAGCAAAACTAGAAGCAGCAGGTTTCCTGGAAAACTCCACCTGGTTTAATGCCATCATGAATTCTAAAAACCTTTTCGCTTATAATAAATCTACTGATATTTCTTTTTCTGTGACCGTTAGAAATCAAGAAGGAACAGGCTCAGGTTATATCGAACAGCGCTTTAATGACCTGGATAAAATGGATACACTTGCGCTGAGCAAGATTGCGGCATCTAAAGCAACAGGATCTGCCGGGGCAAAAGCAATTGAGCCAGGTAAATATACTGTAATTCTGGAACCACTTGCAGCTAGTGATATGCTTGGTAATATGTTCCGGGGTTTTGATGCAAGAAGCGCAGATGAAGGACGTAGTTTTATGAGTAAAAAAGGCGGTGGTACCCGCATAGGGGAGCAGCTTTTCTCAGAAAATGTAAATATCTATTCAGATCCAATGAATCCAGATGTTCCTACAGCTGCCTGGAGTAATGATGGTGTTCCGGTAAACAAAACGCAGTGGATAGAGAACGGTGTAGTTAAAAATCTATCTTATTCCCGTTACTGGGCAGAACAAAAAGGTGTAAAACCTCTGCCTTTCAATCGCAGTATAGTAATGGAGGGTGGAAATCAGTCTTTAGAGGATCTGATTAAAAGTACAGAGAAAGGTATTCTTGTAACACGCTTTTGGTATATACGTTCCGTAGATCCGCAAACTTTACTTTTGACGGGCCTTACACGTGATGGTACTTTCTATATTGAAAACGGAGAGATCAAATTCCCTGTTAAGAACTTCAGATTTAATGAAAGCCCGGTTATTATGCTGAATAATGTTGAAGCTCTCGGAAAACCAGTACGTACCGGAAGCGGTATGATACCTCCGATGAAAATAAGGGACTTCACATTTACTTCCTTATCTGACGCTATTTAAAAATAATTTTCTGATAACCGGCCAGCTGCATAGACAAAGCTGAACAGCATTGGAGATACAGCCTGGCCGGTTGAAAAAAAAGAATAAGCACATGAGAAGAAGAGATTTTCTATATATGACCGGCCTGGGCCTGGGTGCATCGATGCTGGAAAGTGTTCCTGTTTTTGGAAGAGCGATCAGTATTGAAGAAGCACTAACTCCGGTAGATGTGAAATTAAAAAAGCGCATGGCCGATGTAGCTTTGAATTCAGCTAAAAGTAAAGGAGCGACTTATGCTGATGTAAGAATTGGCCGGTATCTCAATCAGGTGGTCGCCACCCGGGAAAAACAAGTACAAAATATTGCGAATACTGAATCTTATGGATTAGGCGTTCGTGTGATCGCAAATGGAAGCTGGGGTTTTGCCGCAACAGATAACCTGAGTGACGACAGCATTGCAGCAGCAGCTGCTGCTGCCGTAGCGATTGCGAAAGGAAACTCTAAGCTACTGACAGAACCTGTTCAGCTTGCACCACAGCAGGGCTTTGGAGAAGTAAGCTGGAAAACCCCTTTTGAAGTTAATGCATTTGAAGTACCTATTAAAGAAAAGGTAGATTTGTTACTTAACGTAAACAGTGAGGCACTGAAGGGCGGAGCAAAGTATGTAAACTCCAACTTGTTTATGGTTAATGAACAGAAGTATTTCGCGTCAACAGACGGGTCCTATATAGACCAGGATATCCATCGTCTATGGCCAACCTTCACCGTTACTAAAATTGATTCGGCAGGTGGTAAATTTGAGACCAGAACTGCAATGAGCTCGCCTATGGGAATGGGATTTGAATACCTCACTCCGAAAGACAGTGAGAAGATCAAAGGCGGTCCGGTAACCATGTACAAAAAGCGTTATGATATGCTGGAAGACGTGAGAGAAGCTACAGTACATGTAGAAGAAAAGCTTAAAGCAAAACCAGTACAGCCAGGTAAATATGATCTGGTATTAGACCCGACCCACTTATTCCTGACTATCCACGAATCCGTTGGCCACCCGACAGAGCTTGACCGCGTATTGGGTTACGAGGCGAACTTTGCCGGCACAAGCTTCCTGACACTAGATAAATGGGAAAGCAAGAAGTTCAACTTCGGTAGTAAACAAGTAAATGTTATAGCAGATAAAACAGAACAAGGCTCGCTGGGCGCGGTAGGTTATGATGACGAAGGTGTGAAGTGCGGTAAGTGGGATATTATCAAAGATGGTATCCTTGTTAATTATCAGACGATCCGTGACCAGGCACATATACTAGGATTAAAGGCTTCGCAAGCTTGCTGTTATGCAGACAGCTGGGATAGTATCCAGTTTCAGCGTATGCCGAACGTTTCTCTGGCACCTGGAAAAGCGCCTTTAAGTGCTGCAGATATGGTTAAAAATGTAGAAAAAGGCATTTATATGTTTGGTAGAAATTCATATTCCATAGACCAGCAGCGTTATAATTTCCAGTTCAGCGGACAGTTAGCCTATGAAATTAAGGAAGGTAAGATTGTTGGAATGCTTAAAGACGCATCTTATCAGTCCAATACTCAGGAGTTCTGGAATTCATGTACACAATTATGTGGACAGGAAGACTATAGGCTCGGAGGTACATTCTCAGATGGTAAAGGCCAGCCAGGGCAGGCCAGTGCCGTTTCTCACGGTTGTCCTACATCCCGTTTTAATGGGGTAAACGTAATAAATACCGGAAGACAACTAGGTTAAAATCCATCTTCCTTATTTAAACACCGATCCGGTACAGGTAATTTGAAACCTGTACCGGATTTTTTTATGTAAATCATTCGCTATAAACCGGTTCTGCTCCCGACAGGACAGCACAGGTTGCACTATAATGGGGTAAATGTTATTTTGCAGATTAGTCCGAACAAATAAAAATTAGCCAAATATAAAAATGACTATCAAAATCAAGCTCCTTGTGTTGTCTGTTTTCCTGACATCATTATTTTCTTTGCCAACGGCATCAGCCCAGTCAGTCCTGCGGCCAGACCAGTTGAGATGTGAATACCTGGAAACACCCCTGGGTATAGACGTAAAACACCCCCGCCTGACGTGGAAATTAAAAGATAACAGGCAGGGTGCAAAACAAACTGCTTATCAGATTCAGGTTAGCACCGACTCTGTGTTTTCCAGTGCATCAAATGCAGTGCAGACTTGGGATTCAGGGAAGAAAAATACTTCAGATAACCTGGTCTCTTATAATGGTAAACCACTGGAAGCATTTACTAAATATTTCTGGCGCGTAACGATTTGGGATAAAGACGGAAAACAAGCCGCCCCCGTGATCTCCAGTTTTGAAACAGGAATGGTGGATATGAAGAACTGGCAGGGCAACTGGATTAGTGACCGCGGTGATATCAATAAATTACCAGCACCCTATTTTCGCAAATCTTTTAATGCAGGCAAGACTGTAAAATCTGCCAGGGCGTATATCGCGGCCGGCGGACTTTATGAATTGTATCTCAATGGAAAGAAAGTTGGTAATCACCGTCTGGATCCTATGTACACTCGCTTTGACCGCAGAAATTTATACGTAAGTTATGATGTTACCTCACAGGTAAAGAACGGAGATAATGCAATAGGCGTGTTGTTGGGGAACGGGTGGTATAACCATCAGTCTCTGGCAGTCTGGAATTTTGATAAGGCGCCATGGCGTAACAGACCAACATTCTGTCTGGATTTGCGCATTACTTATACCGATGGTACGACAGAAGTTGTTTATACAGATCAAAGCTGGAAGACACATGACAGTCCAATCGTGTTTAACAGTATATATACAGCTGAGCACTACGACGCCAGACTGGAACAAAAAGGATGGAATACAGCCGGATTTGATGACAGCAAGTGGAAAGGTTCCTCCTTGCGTGCAGCTCCTTCAAGGAATGTGGTTAGCCAGGCGATGCATCCGATTAGAAATGTAGAGACTGTTCCGGCAAAAAGCGTTAAAAAGATTAACGATACAACCTATCTGTTTGATCTGGGAAGAAATATTGCAGGCGTAAGCCAGATTAAAGTAAGAGGTGAGAGCGGAACCCGTTTAAGTATTGCACATGGGGAACGTCTTAAACCAAATGGACGGCTTGATTTGTCTAACATAGACGTGTATTACAAACCCGTATCTGGCAATGATCCCTTTCAAACTGATATTTTTACGTTAAGTGGTGATGGCGAAGAAGAGTTCATGGCTAAGTTTAATTACAAAGGATTTCAGTATGTTGAAGTGACCAGTAATAAACCTGTTCATCTCGACCAAAAAAGTATCATTGGCCATTTTATGCATAGTGACGTACCGGTAACGGGACAGGTGAAAAGTTCAAGCGAGATGGTCAATAAATTATGGTGGGCCACCAATAACTCCTATTTATCCAATCTCTTTGGTTATCCGACAGACTGCCCTCAAAGAGAAAAAAATGGCTGGACAGGAGATGGACACTTTGCAATTGAAACAGGACTGTACAACTTTGACGGAATTACTATCTATGAAAAATGGCTTGCAGATCATCAGGACGAGCAGCAGCCGAATGGTGTTTTACCCGATATCATACCAACTGGTGGCTGGGGTTATGGAACAGCCAATGGTACCGACTGGACAAGTACTATTGCAATTATTCCATGGAACATTTATATGTTCTATGGTGATTCCGGATTGCTGCGTAATGTTTATCCGAATATAAAATCTTATGTGAACTACGTCACGCAGATCAGCCCGACCGGGCTAACCACATGGGGACGTGGAGACTGGGTACCTGTGAAATCTGAATCTCCGCTGGAATATACCTCGTCAGTATATTACTATGCAGATGCAGTGATTCTGGCGAAAGCGGCTAAGCTTTTCGGATACGAAGAAGATTATCAACAATATACAGCATTGGCAGAAAAGATTAAAAAGGCTATAAATGATAAATATTTTCATGCTGAAAAAGGTATTTACGGAACCGGATTGCAAACAGAACTCAGCGTAGCACTTTTCTGGGGAATTGTACCTGAAGAATTAAAAGGCTCAGTTGCAGAAAAACTGGCTGAAAGAGTGAAAGCAGACCATATGCACCTTGACGTAGGCGTACTGGGTGCGAAGGCTATTTTAAACGCACTGAGTGAAAACGGACAGTCAGAAATAGCGTATCAGCTTGCAGTGCAGGATACCTACCCATCATGGGGCTGGTGGATTGCTAACGGTGCTACTACATTATATGAAAACTGGAATATACAGGCAGAGCGTGATATCTCCTTAAATCATATGATGTTTGGAGAAATTGGCGGATGGTTCTTTAAGGGATTGGGTGGAATTATGCCCGATGAAAAAGCACCTGGATTTAAACATATCCGTCTGATGCCGCATTTCTCTGGAAATCTGGCAGAATTTGAGGCGAGTCATAACGGTCCGCAAGGATTAATCCGTTCGTCCTGGAAGAAAAAAGGTAAGCAGGTTTCCTACCAGGTAACTGTACCGGCAAATTCTTCGGCAACAGTTTATTTCCCGCTTAAAACGGGACAGTCGGCCTGGTTGGGTAAAAAGAAATTACCGGTTCAGTACGAAATTGAAGCAGGTGATTATCAGTTCGAAATCAGATAACCGAAACTATGGAATAAGTAAAGGGAGTGCTGTAAAACAGCACTCCCTTTTTTTTGTCTGGCATATCCTTTTTTGCAGGATGGAGCAGGTTGCCGCTGGAACAGGGTTGCTCTATTTTTAGGTAACCAAATATATATTCTGTTATGACAACCCAAAGAAATTTACACCAATGGATTTCTGTTGTGATTTGTACAACTATGCTCGTCTTCGGCAGCATAGGTTCTGCATTTGCGCAACAGCATCGGGTTACCGGGAAGGTGACCGACAAAAATGATGGTAGTCCGATACCGGGCGTGACCATAAAAGTAAAAGGCAGTAATGCCGGTACCACCTCTAATTCAAATGGAGAGTACACATTGCAGACGACCAAAGAAGCGACCTTAACCTTCAGCTATGTAGGTTATGATGAACTTAACCAGCAGGTTAATGGACAAGCGACGTTGAATGCAGAACTTATTCCCAATAATCAGCGACTGGATGAAATTGTTGTTATCGGCTACGGTACGACTACCAAAAAAGATGCAACAGGTGCAGTAGCAACTTTATCCGCGGCACAAATCAAAGACATTCCGGTAAGTTCCGTAGACCAGAAACTAAAAGGACAAATACCAGGTGTACAAATCAGTACTACTACAGGTACACCGGGTGGTGGAACCTCCATTAAAATACGAGGATCAGGCTCCATTGGAGCAGGAGACAATCCTTTATTTGTCGTAGATGGTTATCCCATTTCTAATACATCAGGACAGGTCTCTAATCCACTGAATGTGATCAACCCCAATGACATCGAGTCTATTACGGTCTTAAAAGACGCGTCCTCTACAGCTATCTACGGATCCAGAGGATCAAATGGAGTTATTGTTATTACGACTAAGCAAGGTGCCAGAGGAGCTCCTGCAGTAAATGTTAGTGCTTACACCGGCGTGCAGACTGTTCCTCAGAAGGGACGGCCTCAGATGCTTAACGCAACCGAATTTGCGCAATTCAGAAAGGATAAGATTACAGACGATTTTGCTTTCAGAGGTTTAACAGCGACAGATGCAGATATACCAGAGGCATTTAGAAATCCCGCACAATATGGAGAAGGAACAAACTGGTATAATGAAATCCTGCATACAGCTCCACAGCAAAGTATTGATGCAAGTATCAGCGGAGGATCGGAAAACTCCAAATATGCTTTCTCATTAGGTTATCTCAATCAAGATGGAACCCTTAGGTATACCGGATTTGAACGCCTCTCGGTGCGCATGAATACCGAAAGTAAAATAGGAAAGAGACTAAGGGTAGGTTTGAGCCTGGCCCCAACACACAGCGTACAGAGACTCAATAGTTTTGAAAATGACTTTGTAGATGTATTAAGTCGTAGCCTTTGGCTAAGCCCGCTTGTTCCGGTAACTGATGGAAATGGAAATCGTACACCCTACGTTATTTCACCGGATATGTATGCCGGACCTAATCCATTGAATTCACTGGAATTTGCAGGTACAAAAAGCAAAAGCTTCAGAGGACTTGGAACAGCATTTGCCGAACTGGAGATTATACCTGGTCTGAAAGCGAGATACAGCTTTAACGTAGATTATATCCAGAACTCCTCTTTTGTATTTAACCCTTCTTTTGTGGGCGGTATTAATGCCCCGCCGCCAGTAGTACCCAATTCATCTACCAATAAATCAAACAGCTTCAACTGGCTCTCAGAAGCACTGCTAACCTACGATAAATCATTCGGAACAGATCATCGGATCAATGCGGTACTAGGTTATAGTGCACAGCAGGAGCGTGCAGAATCTTTAAACTTGTTCGCTGATAATTATCCCGACGATAAAATCCAGACAATTAATGCAGCTTCAATTATAAGTTCCTTCGGAGAGGACGTGCAAAAATGGTCTATAATTTCCTATCTGGCCAGATTGAATTATTCCTACAAAGATAAATACCTTTTTACAGCTACGGTACGTACAGATGGATCCTCCCGTTTTGGACAGAATAAGCGTTATGGGACATTCCCTTCTGCGGCGCTGGCCTGGAGGGTTTCACAGGAAGATTTCATGAAAGATATCAGCTGGATCAGTGACTTGAAACTGAGAGGGACCTACGGTTTATCCGGAAATTATAATATTGGTAATTACACCTATATCACCAATATAGGCTCATCTAACTATGCCTTCGGCGGTAATCTGGCAAGTGGCCGGGTTCCTACCTCACTCAACAATCCGAATTTAACCTGGGAAGAATCATCGCAGCTGGATCTGGGTATAGACATGGGGATACTGAAAGATCGCGTCAACTTTACCCTGGATTATTACCGCAGAATTACCAAAGGGATGCTTTATAACAGCGAGATACCTCTTTCCTCAGGTTATTCCAATGCGATTATTAATTCCGGAGAGATTGCAAACAAAGGTTTCGAGTTTGGAATCACTTCCAGTAACCTTCAAGGTGAGTTCAAATGGAATACCAGCGCCAATATAGCCTTTAACCGTAATAAAGTGCTTGCGCTGAATGAAAACAATGATCCGATTTTCAGCGGACGGAGTGGTGAAGGTTCCTACCAGCATATTACACAGGTAGGTCGCCCGGTCGGTGAGTTTTATGGTTACGTGTTGGAGGGGATTTATAAAAACCAGGCCGATCTGGATAACTCGCCGAAACACGTAACCTCAGTTGTCGGATCTGTGAAATATAAAGATGTCGACGGCAATGGGATTATAGAGGCAGTGAAAGATTTCGATGTGATCGGTTCGCCGCAACCCAATTTTATCTGGGGCTTAACCAACAATTTCGCTTATAAAGGATTTGACTTAAATGTATTGCTTGTGGGTTCTCAAGGAGGTCAGATCCTTAAAACAGCCAATCAGTTCCTGCTAAATACCGATGGAATTTTCAACGTAGATCGTAAAGTATTAAACCGCTGGAGATCTGAAGCAGATCCTGGTGATGGTATGACTCCGACAACCAACGGTGCAAGGGTTATTTACAGAGATGTCAATTCCTCATGGGTGGAAGATGCGAGTTTTATGCGTATACAAAATATTACGCTTGGCTATAAAATAAATGAAAAATTGCTGGCTTCTTCTAAAGTGATTAAAGGTGCGCGAATTTATACCAGCGTGCAAAATCTGGCCACATTCACTAAATATAGCGGATCAAATCCGGAAGTCAGCAGAAATACGATTTCAGGGAATGCGGTGAGTAATGCCCTGGTTCCAGGAGAAGACTTTACCAATTATCCATTGCCAAGAACATTCATTTTGGGCCTTAACCTGACATTTTAAAAAGACAAACATGAAGAATTATTTAAAAACTATTATAGCAGGCGTCTTTATGGTAAGTCTTGCGGCAGCAGGCTGTAAAAAGAGCTTTCTCGATCAGACGCCGGAGGCATCCCTGGCTGGTAACAATTTCTATCAGACAGAAACAGATTTCAAACAAGCTGTGAATGGCGCATATTCATCCCTGCGGGAGATGGGATCGGTTAATTACTGGTTGTTTGGAGAGATGCGGTCCGACAACACTTACTATCAGTATAACCCGTCCGACAGAGGTTATGAACAACGTGAATTTATTGATCAGTTTCTCGTGGGTGCAACGGCAGAACCACTCAGTTCGTATTGGCAGCAGAATTATACGGCCATTGCCCGAAGTAATGAGATTATTTTCAGGATTGCAGATAAACCCATTGCAGAAGAATTAAAGAAGCAGTATACCGGCGAAGCGCTTTTCCTGCGTGCCTTTAATTATTTCAATCTGGTCAGGCAGTACGGAGGCGTTCCCTTGAGACTCGACCCGACCAGTTCACCAGACGAAGCTAAATCAAAAGGTAGGGCATCCGTGGAAGAGGTGTATGCACAAATTATCACCGATCTGAGTGCTGCCGCAGAACTGCTTCCGGCTAAGTATCCGGCGGCAGAGGCGGGCAGAGCAACCGCAGGTGCTGCAAGGACGGTATTGGGTAAAGTCTATCTCACCCAAAAAAAATATACCGAAGCGCTCACAGAATTACGTAAAGTACAAGGGCTTGGTTATAGCCTGATCGCAAAATACGCCGATATATTCAGTCCTTCTAATAAGAACAACAGCGAATCTATATTTGAAATTCAATATCTTGGAGCTCAGCCTGCTCTGGCAAGTAACTTTATGTATCAATTCGCACCCTGGAATTCACTGAGCATAGTTACCGGAGATGCAGGTACCACACTGGGCGGTGGAAATGGCTGGAACGTCCCAACGCAGGATATGATAGATGCTTACGAACCCGGCGACCTTAGAAAAGACATTTCTCTGGCGACAGGTTTCACTGACCTTAGCGGTAAATTTCAGCCAAATCCATATGTCAAAAAATACAATCATGGTTTTGTTGACCGGGGTAGAACAGATGATAATTTTCCGCTGCTGCGTTATGCAGATGTGTTGCTAATGATTGCGGAATGTCTCAACGAACAAGGGTTCGCTGCCAGTGGAGAAGCTTTTTCTTTGCTGAATCAGATCCGGGAACGGGCACAGCTGAAACCAAAAACTGCTGGTAACACAGATCCGGCACTGCGTGTTGATACACAGGAAGATTTTCGTCAGGCGCTGTTTCAGGAAAGGAGAGTAGAACTCGCGTTTGAGAATCATCGCTGGTATGATCTGGTTCGTTCCGGTAAAGCTGTGGATGTAATGAATGCGCATGGCAAAAAAGAAATGATAGGTAAGATCACCGTACCTGCGGGCTCTTACCAGGTTAACGCTGCTAAGCTTTTACTGCCTATTCCACAAAGAGAAATTAACCTGGACAATTTGACCCAGAATCCCCAATAAATAAAAAGAAGATGTTATGATGAAAAAAGAGCAGGTTAACCGGTTCTCCATTAGCAGAACCGGTTCTGCCTTGATCCTGTTGAGTTCACTACTGAGCTCCGGGGTAATGGCACAGCAAATTCAAATAGAGGAGCTGAGAACAGAATACCAGAGCAATCCGATGGGCATAGATGAAGCCTCGCCGAGATTAAGCTGGAAAATTAAATCAGGACAACGTAACACGCTCCAAAAGAGCTACCAGATCCGGGTGGGGAAAGACTCAGCTGCGTTAACCGCAGGAAATCAGTTATTATGGGATAGTGGTGAACAGCAGAAAGAGATGTCTGTACTACTACCTTATTCCGGCCCGGCGCTGGAATCTTCAACAAGATATTACTGGCAGGTTAAAGTAAAAGATAACCATGGCAATGAGTCTCCCTGGAGTGTAGTCGGAAACTGGCATACTGGCTTACTCAAACCATCCGACTGGACAGCACAATGGATAGGTACAACAGTAGCAGATACACGGGGGGGGCCATCGCCAATCTCCAGAAAGACTTTTACCGTCGACAATAATATCAGGACCGCCACACTTTACATTACAGCGCATGGAATTTACGAAGCGAGAATCAATGGGAAAAGAGTTGGTAAAGACTATATGGCGCCGGGCTGGACGAGCTATCACCAACGTTTACTTTATCAGACCTATGACGTGAGCAATCTGGTAAAAAAAGGACAGAATGCTATTGGTTTTATGTTGGGTGACGGCTGGTACCGTGGTAACCTTGGGTTTAACGGGCAACGTAGTTTTTACGGTAAAAGATTAAGCGGACTGGCACAGTTGCAAATCACCTATCAGGATGGCAGTACTAAAACCATAAATAGCGATGGAACCTGGAAATTCAGTAAAGGGCCGGTATTATATTCCGATCTGTATAATGGCGAAAATTACGATGCAAGGCGGGAGAAAAGCGGTTGGTCTTTACCCGGATATGCTGATGCAGACTGGAAACCCGTTAGCATATTGCCGGCCGGGCCGGAGAAACTGATGAGCAGCATCGCGCCTCTCGCCAGAAAACAAGAAGAGTTTAAAGTATTGAAGGTTATTCGGACGCCGAAAGGAGAGACGGTGCTCGATTTCGGTCAGAATCTTGTCGGTTGGGTCCAGTTCAGGCTGGCTGGTAAAGCTGGTTCTGTTGTTAAACTGGAGCACGGGGAGGTGCTTGATAAAGAAGGCAACTTCTACGACGCCAATCTGCGAACTGCAAAACAGCATGTCAGTTATACCTTTAAAGGGATAGGTACAGAGACTTATGAGCCTAATTTTACTTATCAAGGCTTTCGTTATGTAAAAGTAACCGGGCTAAATGGAGCGGCAGATCCCGCTGCTTTTAAAGCTATCGCTCTTTATGCTGATATGAAACCTACGGGTACTTTCAGTTCGTCTAATCCTTTACTCAACCAACTTCAGCATAATATTCAATGGGGACAGAAAGGCAATTTCCTGGACGTGCCGACCGACTGTCCGCAAAGAGATGAACGTCTGGGCTGGACTGGAGATGCACAGGTCTTTTTCCGTACTTCTGCTTTTAATATGGATGTCGCAGGGTTTTTCACCAAATGGATGAAAGATGTAGCCGGCGACCAGTTGCCAGACGGCAGTATTCCATTTGTAGTGCCCAATGTATTGGGGGCAGAGGCGACAGGATCTGCCGGATGGGGAGATGTTGCCACTGTGGTTCCCTGGAATATGTACCTGTCTTACGGAGATAAAGATATCCTCGCCAAACAATATCCGAGTATGAAAGCATGGGTAGATTTTATGCAGCAACGCAGTAAAAATGATCTCTGGAACGTCGGATTCCATTTTGGAGACTGGCTCTATTTTCATCTGCAGGATGATAGTGACGGCCGGTCTGCAGTCACAGATAAATATCTGATTGCACAATCATTTTATGCCTATTCCACGCAACTGCTTATAAACGCCGCAGAAGTATTGGGGAATAAGGCAGATGAGGATAAATATAAAGAGCTGCTGGGGCGTATTAAAAAGGCTTATATCAAAGAATATGTAACGCCGAATGGAAGGTTGGTGTCTGGTACACAGACGGCCTACGTCCTTGCGCTGCAGTTTGATCTGTTGCCGGAAGATTTAAGAGCCCATGCAGTAGAACAACTTGTGGCTAACATTAAAAATTACGGAACCCATCTGACCACAGGATTTTTAGGGACGCCTTACCTGTGCGAAGTATTGACCAGGTTCGGGCGGAATGATGTTGCTTATGAACTGCTGTTGCAGGAAACTTATCCTTCATGGCTCTACCCGGTAAAAATGGGAGCGACAACAATCTGGGAACGCTGGGATGGCATAAAACCTGACGGTACTTTTCAGACTACTGGAATGAATTCCTTTAATCATTATGCCTACGGTGCTATCGGCGATTGGATGTACCGCACAATTGCGGGGCTGGATATGGATATTTCCGGCCCGGGTTATAAGAAGATCAGTGTCGCACCACAACCAGGAGGCAAACTTACCCATGCAGCAGCACAGCTTGATAGTCCTTATGGCCTGACGGGAAGTGACTGGAGTATTTCCGATGGGAAATTTAGAATTAAAGTAACTGTGCCGCCCAATACTACTGCACAGATCACTTTGCCAGGTGCTGCGGCTGCTGAGGTTTTAGAAAGTGGAAAAGCGATAGCCAGGGTAGAAGAAATCAACCAGGTCAAGAAATCAGGTAACGATTTAGTTCTGAAAGCCGGATCCGGCACCTATTCATTTGAATACACTTATAAATTGTAGATATTATAACCCTTAAACAGTGGAATGCAGATTCCGCTGTTTAAACAAACCAGATATTACCAATGAATCAAGGTCAAAGAATCAACCTTATCCTGCTATTAAGCTTAATTGGCTTTAACGGTTTGGCACAACAAAGATCCGGTCCATTTAGCAAGACAGCTGCCGTGAGGAACAATTCCAGTCTGCAAGAAGGATTCCGCATTCCGCCAGACAGTATTCAGACTTCTGTCTACTGGTACTGGATGTCCGATAATATTTCGGCATCCGGAGTAGTTAAAGATCTGCATGCAATGAAGAAAGCAGGCATCAACCGTGCGTTTATCGGTAATATAGGTTATCCATCTACACCATATGGAAGTGTCAAGTTGTTTTCTGAGCAGTGGTGGGCGATCCTGGATACGGCCTTAAATACAGCTACGAAACTGAATATTGAGATCGGCATCTTTAATAGCCCAGGCTGGAGCCAGTCCGGAGGACCCTGGATTAAGGCAAATCAATCTATGCGCTACCTGGCTACCACAGAAAAAAAGGTGAAAGGCGGGACGAAGGTCAGTATCAGACTGGATAAACCGAAAGACGAATTTCAGGATGTCAAAGTTCTTGCATTTCCCGCGCCTGAAGGATATGGTGAGCATCTTTCCGCTTTAAAACCGGTCATCAAAACAAATGTTCCTGTTTCTGATGCTGCCGCATTGGCTGATGGCGATTACACGCAGACAGTTAAATTACCGGCAGGGAAATCTGTACAGGTAGATCTGAAGATACCTGGTAAATTCAAGGCGAGAAGTTTGGTTATTTATCCGGCTCACCAGTCTTTAAAAGCTAAAGCTGAACTTCAGGTATTTGATGGAACTATTTATACTACAGTTAAAAAGTTTGATATTGATCGTAGTAATCCTGCGTTGAATGTGGGGTTTGATCCCTTTGCGCCTGTTGCGGTCAGCTTCCCGGAAATAGCTTCGGGAGACTTCAGATTAATCATCAGTTCGGCTTCAGAAGGATTCGGACTGAATGAAATTGAAATTTCTACGGCTCCTGTTGTTGAAGATTTTTCCGGCAAGACATTGGCCAAAATGTTTCAGTCACCATTACCTTACTGGAACGAGTACCAGTGGAAAGCTCAGGCCACAGTGGATTCACCTGCATTGCTTATTGATCCGGAAAAGGTTATCGACGTTAGCGCCGGATTATCCCCGGATGACAGCTTCAGCTGGAAATTTCCTGCCGGCGACTGGATTGTGATGCGCACCGGCATGACGCCTACCCAGGTGACTAACAGCCCTGCATCAGTGGAGGGAACCGGACTTGAAGTAGATAAGATGAGTAAAGAACATATTGCCAGTCACTTCGATAGTTTTCTGGGGGAAATTCTCCGCAGAATTCCGGCGGAACACCGCAAAACCTGGCGGGTAGCTGTGGAAGATAGTTATGAAACAGGCGGCCAGAACTGGACCGATCAGATGCAGGAGAAGTTTGTGGCGGCATATGGTTATGATCCGACGTCTTACCTGCCGGTTATCTCTGGTAAAGTTGTGGGTAGTCAAGACCGTTCGGACCGTTTTTTATGGGATTTAAGAAGATTAATTGCAGACCGGGTAGCTTATGATTACGTAGGCGGACTGAAAGCAATCAGCAATAAGCACGGGCTAACCACCTGGCTGGAAAATTATGGGCACTGGGGTTTTCCGGGAGAATTTCTTCAGTATGGCGGACAGTCTGATGAGATTGGCGGTGAATTCTGGTCTGAAGGTGAACTGGGAGATATCGAGAACCGGGCTGCATCGTCAGCTGCGCATATTTATGGGAAAAATAAAGTGTCTGCTGAGTCCTTTACTGCCGGAGGAAAATCTTATGCCCGTTATCCGGCCCTGATGAAACAGCGTGGTGACCGTTTTTTTACGGAGGGCATTAACAATACTTTACTGCACTTATTTATTCAGCAGCCAGACGAGCGGGTTCCGGGAATCAATGCCGAATTCGGGAATGAATTTAACCGGCATAATACCTGGTTCAGTTATATGGACCTTTTTACGGCTTACCTTAAACGCTGTAACTACATGCTGCAGCAAGGTAAATATGTGGCAGATGTAGCCTATTTTATTGGTGAGGATGCGCCTAAAATGACTGGTGTAACAGACCCGGCTTTACCTAAAGGATATGCTTTCGATTATATCAATGCAGAAGTTTTAATGACCCGAACGGTGGTTAAAGACGGCCGGCTTCTATTACCGGATGGTATGAATTATGGTTTGCTGGTTCTGCCAAAGCTGGAAACCATGCGTCCTGAACTACTGGAAAAGATTAGGATTCTGGTTGAGCAGGGGGCAAATATTTTGGGGCCTGCACCTTTAAGGTCACCAAGTCTGCAGGGATATCCCCGCGCAGATCAGGAAGTGAAAAAAATTGCAGCATCCATATGGGGAGAAGTAGCTGTTAAGGAAAAATCAATCAGGAAGTATGGAAAGGGGCAGGTCATGCAAAACATGGACATGCAGGAAGCTTTAGATCAGTTACAGATCAGACCGGATTTTAAGTTGTTACAATCACAACCAGTACTTTATATCCATCGCCGGCTTGCAGATAAAGACATCTATTTTATCAGCAATCAAACCAGCGATGAACTTCAGATCGATCCGGCCTTTCGGGTTGAAGGGAAGGAACCTTCGTTATGGGATCCGGTGCAGGGTATTACACGCGCGCTGCCGGAATATGTTGCGGCAAACGGCCAGATAACCGTTCCGCTCAAACTGGCGCCCTTAGAGAGCTTCTTTTTAGTTTTTGAGAAAAAGAAAAGTCAGTCAGATAATTTATCGCAGAAACGAACTGCTAAAAATTTTCCGGAATTAAAGTTAGTACAGGAACTGACCGGAAGCTGGGAACTTTATTTTGAAGATCAGCAGCGCGGACCGAAAAAGCCAGTCGTGTTTAACCAGCTCGAAGACTGGACAAAAAGACCTGAAGATGATATCAGGTACTATAGTGGAACGGTCGGGTACCAGAAAATGTTTAATTATAAACCAGGTGGGGAATCAGGGCAAATAATTCTTGAAACTGGTGAAATACGGGGAATGGCCAGGGTCAAAGTCAATGGAAAAGAAATTGGAGGCCTTTGGACTGCACCCTGGAGTATCGATATAAGCTCTGCATTAAAATCCGGAGAAAATAAACTGGAGATTTTAGTGGTCAATACCTGGGTAAACCGGCTTATCGGAGACAGTAGGCTACAGCCGGAGCACAGGACTACCTGGACCAGTGTCAATCCATTTAAACCAGAAAATCAGCTGGAATTATCGGGCTTAACCGGCCCGGTAAAATTGTACAGTATGCCTGTTGCAGGGAAATAAATTCAAAATAATACTAGAGAGAAAATACATGAAGATAGTTAATTTACATGCCTGCCTTTGCCTTCTGCTGCTTACCCTGTCAAGCAGCATTTATGCACAGCTTCCGCCGGTTTTTAAAGGCAGAGATACCACAGGCATTTCCAGAGATCCCAGAACTCGGATCTATTTAAGTCCAACTCGTATTCTTTGGAAATCAGATAGTAGTGGCTCTTATGTTAAAGATGCACATCAACTGTTGAAACCCGGTAACGGACAAGCGGAACTGGTGAATAAGGATCTTGTTACTTTAAAAAATGACGGTGTCCATCAGCCTGGTATTCTGCTGGATTTTGGTAAAGAAATACATGGCGGTATACAGTTGGTCACCGGGTTAATGGCAAATCAAAAGCCACTTAAAGTGCGAATTCGTTTTGGCGAATCTGCTACTGAAGCGATGTCAGATATTGATACTTTAAGTGGTGCAACCAATGATCATGCGATTCGCGATATGATTGTAGAGTTACCCTGGCTTGGCGGGATGGAGTTTGGAAATACAGGATTCAGGTTCGTCAGGATAGACCTGGTAGATCCGGGAAGAGAACTGTTGCTGAAAGAAGCAAGAGCGATTTTCGTTTACCGCGATATCCCATACAAAGGTTCTTTTTACAGCAGCGACGAGCGATTAAATGAGATTTGGGCAACAGGTGCTTATACAGTTCATCTGAATATGCAGCAATACCTCTGGGATGGGGTTAAAAGAGACAGATTGGTTTGGGTAGGTGATATGCATCCTGAAGTAATGACTATTAATAGTGTTTTTGGTTATAACGAAGTTGTTCCACAAAGCCTGGATCTCATTAGAAATGTTAATCCGTTGCCATCCTGGATGAATGGGATCAGTTCCTATTCTATGTGGTGGATCAGGATTCAGCGGGATTGGTTCAAGTATCAGGGACGCAGAGACTACCTGGAAGCACAACGCAGTTATCTGGTCGCTTTACTCGCACATCTCATAAGTAAGATTGACGGTAATCAGGAAGCGCTCGATGGAAATCGTTTTCTGGACTGGCCGTCCTCGGAAAATAAAGCAGCCATACATGCCGGTCTACAGGCGATGATGATTATGACTCTGCAGGATGGCGCTGAACTCTGCCGGGTACTGGGCGAAGAAAAAACGGCAGTACATTGTGATCAGGCCATTTCCAGGTTAAAAAAACATGTACCTGAGATTGGAGAAAGTAAACAGGCCGCTGCTTTAATGGCTATGGCAGATCTGATTCCCGCAAAAAAAGCTAACGAATATCTGAAAATTGGCGGCACTAAAAACTTTTCGACTTTTTATGGCTATTACATGTTGCAGGCAAAAGCAAAAGCAGGTGATTATCAGGGTGCAATTGATAATATCAAACAATACTGGGGCGGTATGCTCGATCTGGGAGCTACTACCTTCTGGGAAGATTTTGATCTGGACTGGACAAAAAATGCCGGCCGGATAGATGAGCTTGTACCTGCCGGAAAAATAGATGTACACGCCTGTTATGGGGCTTACTGTTATAAAAATTTGAGACATAGCCTGGCACACGGGTGGGCTTCCGGCCCGACAGCCTGGCTTACCGAACATGTTTTGGGTATCCAGGTTTTAGAACCGGGGAGTAGAGTAATTCAGGTAAGACCAAATCTTGGAGACCTGACCTTTGCAGAAGGGACGTTTCCGACTCCGCTGGGCCTTGTTACTGTAAAACATACACGTTCGGCCAATGGTAAAATTAAAACAGAGATTGACGCACCGGAAGGCATCCGTATTGTCAGGTAAAATGCAGAGGTTTTAACCTTCAAAAATATACACGCACACACATCTAAAACATACAATAAATGAAACCAGTAGATTATTTTAAGTTTATTAAAGTCGATGACTATTCTGCGACCCCTAAATACCTGCAGTTGAGCGATTCCATTATAGAGGCAGTTGAAGAAGGGCTGCTGGTAAAAAATGATATTTTGCCATCTATTAATGAATTGAGCTGTGTGTTGGAGATATCAAGAGATACTGCAGAAAAAGGTTATAAATATTTGAAAAACAAAGGTGTAATTGTATCTGTTCCAGGGAAAGGATACTATATAGATCAAACTGATTTCAAAAAGAAGATCAAAATATTCCTGCTGTTCAATAAACTTTCAGTTCATAAAAAGATTATCTATGATTCTTTTGTCAGCGCGCTGGGAGAAGACGCAACAATAGATTTTTATATCTATAACAATAACTTTGCACTCTTTAAAAAGTTAATCCAGAACAAGCGGACCATCTATACACACTATGTAATTATACCGCATTTCGTAGAGGGTGGGGAAATGGCGCATGAAATTATCAATACGATTCCGCCGGAGAAACTGATCCTGCTCGATAAAAAAATACCCGGTATTACCGGTGAGTATTCGGCGGTGTATGAAGACTTTGAGAAAGATATCTATAATGCACTGGGCGAAGCCCGCGATGCTTTAGCAAAATATCATACCCTAAAAATTGTTTTTCCAAAACACAGCTATTTTCCAAAAGAAATCATAAACGGATTCAGGAGGTTCTGCCAGCAGTATGCCTTTAATCATGCAATCGTTCACGAGATGAAAAATGAAAAAATCAAGGCGGGGGAAGCCTATATTATTCTGGTTGAGGATGATCTTGTCGTATTAATGGAAAGTGTTTTAGCATCGGATCTGACGGTCGGTAAAGAAGTAGGTATCATTTCCTACAATGAAACCCCGCTTAAGAAATTCCTGCTTAATGGAATTACGACGATTTCAACCGATTTCAAGATGATGGGAACGATGGCGGCGGCTATAGCCCTTGGAAATAGCGTTCAGAGTTATCCTGCCCCTTTCCGTTTGCAATTACGAACATCCCTTTAAAATCAAAAGAAAAATACCGTCGGGCAGGACAGTCAATGACAGTTAAGCCGGGCTAAAAAATTAATATCGCTAAATATTCTAACCAAATAAAGAACTTATGCAAATTATACTCGGTGTGTTATTCCATTTTATTGGTGGTTTTGCCTCTGGCAGTTTTTATATTCCTTTCAAAAAGGTTAAAGGCTGGGCCTGGGAAAGCTATTGGATAGTGGGTGGGATTTTTTCGTGGTTAATTATACCACCACTTGCCGCTTATCTGACCATTCCCGATTTTTCAGCGATAATCAGTCATACCTCCGGTAATATTTTATTGTTCACTTATCTGTTCGGAGTGCTGTGGGGTATCGGTGGACTGACCTATGGATTAGGCGTGCGGTATCTTGGCGTATCACTGGGAAGTTCTATTATACTTGGATTAAGTTCTGTATTTGGTGCTTTATTACCTTCTGTGTATTATGATTTCTTTCCAAAAGCAGGTAAGGATACGTTTACAGACATGATCAGCACTCCCTGGGGGCAGCTGGTTGTCCTTGGACTGGCAGTTTGTGTTGTCGGTATTATTATTTGCGGGAAGGCAGGTATGGCCAAGGAGAAAGATCTTGCCGGGCAGCGCCCGACCGTAGAGAGTAAAGAATTTAGAATTGGGCTGGGCTTAACAGTTGCTGTTATTTCAGGCATATTAAGCTCCTGCTTTGCATATGGTATAGACGCCGGGAAGGATATGGCTCATGAGGCCAATCTGTACTGGCAGACTCTGCACCCTGGAGAAGGAGAGTTCTTGTTTCAGAATAATGTGACTTATGTGGTTATACTCTGGGGTGGGTTAACTACGAATTTGTTTTGGTGTATGGTATTGAATACCAGAAATAAAACTTTTAAAGATTATACAAATACCCAGACACCTTTAGTGTCGAATTATATCTTTTCTGCTCTCGCCGGTATTACCTGGTTTTTACAGTTCTTTTTTTACGGCATGGCAGAAAGTAAGCTGGGTAACGGTGCGAGTTCCTGGATTTTGCATATGGCGTTCATCATTCTGGTTGCCAATGTCTGGGGGCTTGTTTTAAAAGAGTGGACAGCTGTCAGTCAAAAAACTTTTAATACCGTGCTGGCCGGTATAGCATGTATTATCCTTTCCATACTGATTGTAGGGTATGGAAATTCAATTAAATAGAAATCAAATTAAATTTTATGTCTGACGAAAAAGACCGTTTCAAGCATGTCAATTATTTATGGGACAAGGCAGAAGCCGATAAACTGGAAGGTGATGAGGTTGGCCTGCTCATTTACAGGTCTAACCTATTAGGAGCTGATCTGAGGTTGACCAATTATGGCGGAGGGAATACCTCCTGCAAAGCTATAGCTGCAGACCCGCTTAGTGGCGAGCCGGTAGAAATTATGTGGATTAAAGGTTCGGGAGGTGATATAGGGACACTAAAACGCAATGGCCTGGCTGCATTATATGTAGAACGACTACGCGAGTTGCGCAAGGTATACAGGGGAATCGCGCATGAAGATGAAATGGTAGAGCTTTTCAACCATTGTATTTACGACCTGGATTCTCGCGCACCTTCAATTGATACGCCACTGCATGGTTTTTTACCTTTCAAACATATCGATCACCTGCATCCGGATGCCGCAATTGCAATTGCGGCTGCGAAAGACGGGAAGAAGATTACTGAAGAATTATTTCAGGGGCAGATAGGTTGGGTAGACTGGCAAAAACCAGGCTTCGATCTCGGCCTGCAGCTGAAACAATGTCTGGATGAGAATCCTGGAATCCGGGGTATCATGCTCGGATCTCATGGGTTATTTACCTGGGGCGATACAGCTTATGAAAGTTATGTGAATACGCTGGAGGTTGTGGAGAAATGCGCTGCTTACCTGGAAGAAAATTTCGGTAAGAAATCTCCCGTGTTCGGCGGACAGCGGATCAGTTCAGCATCGTCCGAGCAACGCAGAAACCAGGCAGCTATTCTTGCGCCGGTCTTGAGAGGATTCTGTTCGAGTGAAAGGCATATGATCGGGCATTTCAGCGATGATCCTCGTGTGTTGGAATTCATTAATTCACATGATCTGGAACGTTTGGCGCCGCTGGGCACGAGTTGTCCCGATCATTTCCTGCGAACGAAAATCAGCCCTTTGGTACTGGAACTTGGACCAGATGAAGATTTGCAGGATACTGAAGCAGTTAAAAATAAACTAAGAGGTGCGTTTGAAGCTTATCGTGAAATGTACAGATCTTATTACCAGACCTGTAAACAGGAGAATAGCCCTGCTATTCGCGATGCCAATCCTGTCATACTGCTTTATCCGGGCATCGGACTATTTTCTTTTGCGAAGGATAAGCAGACAGCCAGGGTAGCAGCTGAATTTTATACAAATGCAATTAATGTGATGAAAGGAGCGGAAGCGATTTCAAGCTATACTGCTCTGCCGCGTCAGGAAGCCTTCAATATTGAATACTGGTTGCTCGAAGAAGCTAAATTGCAGCGTATGCCTAAGCCTAAAGCACTTTCTGGAAAAATAGCACTGGTTACCGGAAGCGCAGGTGGAATAGGAAAAGCAATTGCTAAAAAGTTTGTGGAAGAAGGGGCTGTTGTTCTGATCAATGACAACGATTCTGCGCGACTGGAACAGGCCGTTGCAGAATTTAGTGCCAAATATGGTAAAGATGTATTTGCATCTGCTTTGCTCGATGTAACCAGCCAGTCAGCCATTACACAGGCATTTGCAGAATCTGCTATTGCTTTTGGCGGGGTGGATATAGTGGTCAATTGTGCGGGATTATCGATATCAAAGCCGATTGAAGAGCACACTGACAAAGACTGGGATTTGTTATATGACGTATTAGTAAAAGGACAGTTTAATGTAACTAAAGAAACCGTCCTGATGATGCGTAAGCAGGCAACCGGAGGTGATATAATTAATATTGTCAGTAAGAATGCACTGGTCTCAGGACCAAATAATGCAGGATATGGTTCTGCAAAAGCCGCTCAATTACATCTGAGCAGGTTGAATGCTGCTGAATTAGGCGCAGATCAGATTCGGGTTAATGTCGTTAATCCGGATGCCGTCATTTCAGACAGTAAGATTTGGGAAGGTGACTGGGCAGCCGGCAGGGCTAAAGCTTACGGGGTTAAAGTAGAAGAACTGCCGGCATTTTATGCTAAAAGAACCTTGCTGAATCAAATTATTCTGCCAGAAGATATAGCGAATGCTTGTTTTGTTTTTGTTGGAGGACTGCTGAATAAATCAACAGGTAACGTATTAAATATTGATGGCGGGGTTGCCATGGCTTTCGTCAGATAAGGAAGCTTAAAAATTGAAGAAATAAAAAGAGGACCGTATGGAAATTACACAGAATCAACTGGAAGCGCATAATGATAAGGCTTCAAAAGCACATCAGCAGAGCTTTAACTTTATAGCAGCCACACAGCAACGGGTTGAAGAGGTGATCAGTAAGCTTATTAGCTTTCAGGTTGCGATTCCAAGCTGGGCTTTAGGTACAGGCGGAACCCGGTTCGGGCGTTTCTCCGGCGGAGGAGAGCCACGTAGTCTGGAAGAAAAATTAGCTGACATTGGCCTGCTGCATCGTTTAAACCAGTCTAGCGGTGCCGCCTCACTGCATATTCCATGGGACGTGCCGCAGGACTATGCTGCAATCAGGCAGCAGGCGCAACATTATAATCTTCGCTTCGATGCGATGAACTCTAATACCTTTCAGGATCAGCCAGATCAGGCCCACAGCTATAAATTCGGTTCTTTGCATCATGCAGATCCTGCCGTACGTAGACAGGCTGTTGAACATAATATTGAAGTGATCCGTCAGGGCGTTGAGCTTGGCTCAGATACCTTGTCGATATGGCTCGCGGACGGTTCTTGTTTTCCGGGACAGCTAAATTTCAGAAAAGCATTTCAGCGTACGCTGGAAAGCCTGCAGGAAATATATGCCGCCTTACCTGAACACTGGAAAGTTTTTGTAGAGTATAAAGCTTTTGAACCGAACTTCTATTCCACTACAATCGGAGACTGGGGACAATCACTCTTGTTCGCCAATAAACTGGGACCGAAGGCTTTTACGCTGGTAGATCTCGGACATCATTTGCCAAATGCAAATATTGAACAGATCGTTTCTCTATTATTGATGGAAAAGAAACTGGGCGGGTTCCATTTCAACGATTCTAAATATGGAGACGATGATCTTACCGCCGGAAGTATTAAACCCTATCAGCTATTTTTGATATTTAATGAGCTGGTGGAAGGCCTGGACGCCAGAGGACTCGACCATGCGACAGGGCTCGGCTGGATGATTGATGCATCTCACAATGTGAAAGACCCCTTAGAAGATCTTTTACAGTCTGTAGATGCGATTATGCTAGCCTATGCACAGGCTTTACTGGTAGATCGTGAAGCTTTAACTGCTGCGCAGGACAATAATGATGTTGCTTTGTGTCAGGAGATTTTGCAGGAAGCTTTCCGTACAGACCTCAGACCGGTAGTTCGTGAAGCTAGGTTGAGGGCAGGAGGAGCGGCAAATCCAGTAGGATTATACCGTGAACTACAGGTACGGCAGCAATTAATCAGCGAACGCGGATTGAAAACAGTAGCAACAGGATTATAATGATGGCGGTTCCGGTTATAGTTATATTCGACGTAGGTAAGACCAATAAAAAGGTTTTTGTTTTTAACGAAGATTATGAAATCGTTTATGAACGTTCCGCACGTTTCACAGAAACTTATGATGAAGATGGAGATGTCTGTGAAAATCTGGAGAGTCTGCGCTCTTCCGTGTTCAATGCACTGCATGAGTTATTAGCGCGGAAGGATTTTATAGTCAAGGCGGTGAATTTTTCCGGATATGGTGCCAGTCTGGTTTTTACTGATGAAAATGGAAAACCGCTGACACCTTTATATAACTATCTGAAGACTTACCCTGTGAAATTGCAAAACGAATTTGACCAGAAATATGGGGGAGAGGATAAGATTGCAGCTGAAACCTCTTCTCCCAAACTGGGAAGTTTAAATTCCGGTATGCAGCTTTACCGTATCAAAAACGAAAGACCAGCGCTATTCAGTAAAATCCGTTATGCCCTGCATCTACCACAATATCTTAGTTTTCTGGTAACTGGTCAGGCCGTTTCCGGCCTGACCAGTATTGGTTGCCATACCCGCTTATGGGATTTCAGCAAAGAGAATTATCACCGGTGGATTACAGAAGAAGGACTCGATAAGAAATTAGCTCCCCTGATGGGCGAAGATCAGGCATTTGATACCGAATTAGATGGACGCAGCTTTAAGGCAGGCCCCGGTTTGCATGACAGCTCTGCGGCGTTGATTCCCTACCTGATTAATTTTCATGAGCCATTTGTACTGATTTCTACTGGAACCTGGTGTATCACAATGAATCCATTCCGGGAGGAAACTCTGACCGCTGAGGAGCTTGATCAGGATTGCCTTTGTTATTTGCAGTACAAAGGTAAAGCAGTAGCAGCTTCCAGGATATTTGCGGGATATGAACATGAGCAGCAAGTGAAACGTATTGCGGATCATTTCAATGAACATACAGGGTTTTACCGTGGATTTCACTTAAATGCGGAGTTAGCCGAGCGGATTTTTCAGGAAAGAAAGGGGCAAACTGATCATTTGGAATGGAGCAAGACCTCTGGTTTTGAAAACACAGCGCTAAATAGATTTAAGACCGCAGAAGAAGCTTATTATTATTTTATACTTGATATTGTGAGGCAGCAATTTGTATCTTCCCGCCTTGTAATGAAAAGTAACCAGCTGAAGCGAATCTTCGTTGACGGAGGTTTCAGCAAAAACCAAATATATATGAACTTTCTAGCACGTTTTTTTTCTGAATTGGAAGTCTACGCGGCATCGATGGCTCAGGCCAGCGCCATAGGCGCAGCATTGGCTATTCATGAGCACTGGAATACACAGCCGATACCTGATCACATTATTGAATTGAAATATTACGCCGGAAAGATACCCTTCAAACCAACACACCTTTAACAAATGCCCGATATCCCTTTATCTCTGCGCATAGGACTGTTCGTTCCCTGTTATGTAGATCAGTTTTACCCGGGAGCAGCAATCGCCACTTATCAACTGCTCACTAAACTTGGAATGGATGTAACCTATCCGGAAAATCAGACTTGTTGCGGCCAGCCTATGGCAAATAGTGGGTTCGAACATCTTACAGATGGCTGTAATAGTCTGTTTATAGATCAGTTCAGTGAATTCGATTATATTGTTTCTCCTTCAGGCAGCTGTGTGCTACATGTAAAAGAACATCTCAAAGACAAAAAGCAGCCTGAGCTGGCTACCGGAATCCGTAAAAAGGTTTACGAGCTGGTGGAATTTTTAGTCGATATTATCGGTGTCCAAAAGCTCGATGCCAGCTTCCCGCATAAAGTCGGTTTGCATCAAAGTTGTCACGGTCAACGCGGGCTGATGCTCAGTCAGATGTCAGAACTGGCAGCACCATTTTATTCTAAACCTCTTCAATTACTTAAACTGGTAAAAGGACTGGAGCTTGTCGAGCTCAGCCGCGAAGATGAATGTTGCGGTTTTGGCGGTACTTTTTGTGTGGCCGAAGAAGCAGTTTCTGTAAAGATGGGAAAGGATAGACTAAAAGACCATCTCAGCCACGGTGCGACTTTCATTACTGGATCAGATATGAGTTGTCTGATGCATATGGAAGGGATACTAAAAAGAGATGGAAGTGAGGTAAGGGTATTGCACATTGCAGAAATACTCAACGCAGAATAATGGATATGGAAGCAGGAAAACAGACACATCCGGAACTTGCCGGCGGCTTTAATGCAGACGAGCAGCGTGTAGACTGGCATGACGAAACCCTTTGGTGGATCAGGCAAAAAAGAGATAAAGCCGCACATGGAATCCCGGAATGGGAGCTTTTGCGGGAGACCGCATCTCAAATTAAAAATAATGTTTTATCCGGACTGGCAGACTATCTGGAGAACTTTGAAGCGCGCGCACTGGAGAATGGCATCAAGGTGCACTGGGCTGCCGATGCTGCTGCACATAATCAAATTGTATATAGTATTCTAAAAGAAAAAGAGGTTACCCAATTGGTTAAAAGCAAGTCTATGCTAACTGAGGAATGTCACCTGAATACTTTTCTGGAAGAAAAAGGGATTAGTGTAATTGATTCAGACTTAGGCGAACGGATCGTACAGCTCGCCAAAGAACCACCAAGCCATATTGTATTACCTTGTATTCATAAAAAAAAGGAGGAAATAGGTGAGTTGTTTCACGAACATCTTGGGACAGCGGCTGGCGAGTCAGACCCACAGGTTTTAACCGAAGCAGCCAGACAGCATTTGCGTGAGGTATTTTTAACCAGCAAGGCTGCATTGACAGGGGTTAACTTCGCAATAGCAGAAACGGGGGAGTTTGTAGTTTGTACAAACGAAGGTAACGCAGATTTAGGAGCCCATCTTGCAGACGTTCATATTGCAAGTATGGGGATTGAAAAAATTATCCCGGAGAGAGCTCATCTGGGTGTATTCCTGCGTCTGTTAACCAGAAGTGCAACCGGACAACCCATTACAACCTACTCAAGCCATTTCAAGAAGCCTGCTCCGGGTCAGGAGATACATCTGATTCTGGTGGATAACGGCAGAACCGAACATATGGGTCGTGAAGATTTCAGGGCCTCCCTGAAATGTATCCGCTGCGGCGCCTGTATGAATACTTGTCCTGTTTATCGCCGAAGTGGGGGGCACAGTTACCATTATACTATTTCCGGGCCGATAGGAGCTATTCTGGCACCAAATCTGGACCGTAAAAAATATGCAGATCTTCCTTTTGCATCTACACTGTGCGGATCCTGTAGTAATGTATGCCCGGTAAAGATCGACATTCATCAGCAGCTATATAAGTGGCGGCAGGTAATCGTTCAGGAAGGCCATGCAGACTTGGCTAAAAAAGTAAGTATGAAAGGGATGAGTCTGTTATTGTCTTCGCCAAATGCCTATCGTATAGCTGGTAAATCGGGCAGATGGTTACTCAGACATGCCCCATTTGCGATGAACAACAAATTTAATCCCTGGTATAAGCAACGTGAAATGCCGTCTCCGCCTGAGCAATCATTCTCAGAGTGGTATAAAAAAATGAAGAAATAATTTTCCAGAAATTACATCCATGCAAGATCCGTTATCACAACAAAGCCGGGCAAATATGCTGGCTGCCCTAAGACATAACCAGCCAGAGCATTCTGTTCTTCCCCCATTATTGTACTTTCCGCTGGCTCCGGCAGCTGAATTGAAGGAACAGTTTATTCGCATTGCAACCGGCATTGGATCAGTGGTACATACCGCAGATACATTTGAAGGGGCACTTGAGCTTCTTCAAAAGACGTTACAACCAGGTCAGAAGGTACTGAGTACGCTTCCTGAACTGTCTTCCGACGGATTCATCTATCCTGGAAAAGATCAGGATCCGCACATTTACGCTGACCTTGATGTAGCAGTCTTTAAGCCACTGGTTGCAGTAGCGGAAAATTCAGCCTTATGGATTACCGAAGAGCAATTGATTGTAAGGGCTCTGCCTTTTATTACACAGCATATTTACATGCTTGTTGATGTCTCGGTTCTGGTTGGAGACATGCATGAAGCCAGCCGGATAACCGGTCTGAAATCTCAGGAATATGGGTTTGGTACTTATATCGCGGGGCCGTCCAAAACCGCGGATATTGAGCAATCGCTGGTTCTGGGGGCACACGGTCCAAGAAGTATGACCATTTTTCTTTATGGATCAGGGACATAAACAACCGCCATATACGCTATCCGAGACCTCGTCATCAAGCAGGTTCTTAAAACAGAAATACAGATGATAAGTATAACCAAGTTCTTTCCTTGTTTTTAAGGCGAGCGTCTGCCGCCTGTCTTTTTTACTACCTTTATAAATTTCTGAATACACTTGCTGTGTGTCGGTGCAGTAGAGTAGAACCATAGTCTGCTGGTTAGCCTCATCCTGCGTTAATTTTGCTTTAGTTTCCCAATGAAGTGTGATATCCTGCTCCTGTAGACTCACGGTTAAGTTTTCCGGAGCCGGCAGTGATCCTGAACTCAGCTGTACCATTTCCCAGTTTATCTGTTGTTCAGGAAAGGACCCGATCACTCCGTGTTTCATGTTATACGAATGATTTAGATTTTGAGGTGTTTTATTGTGTTTTATGCTTTTAGTCCTGTAACCTATTTTTATAAAATCGATGCAGGAGTTAAGTAAACCTGTTACTAATTTCATTTTGTAATTCTGCGCCTGCTGAGCCTGAGATCTTGGCCTTCTTGTTGTAACAGAAGGTATAGTTCTTGCATAAACCTTTCCATACATTGAATATACTACCAACGGCCCTATTTTTCCAGTTATCATGCCTAACAGGCCATTTTTTACTCTCGCCATATTCTTTATTTTATTTATATTAAATATTTATTGTTTTCTGAGATATAATATAGGTTTATTATTCATAATAAGCAATTTAGTTAACATATATTTTTGGTTTTTAATGGATTTTGTTCGTTTTTCCTTCGCTATAGACCGAAGGAAAGGCGAAGGAAATCCGAAGAAACTCCGAAGGAGCTTTGTATTAACCACTAATTAAACCAGTACAAGATCAGCGCGAATATTTAAGGGTAACGAAAGGCTCTAAATCAGTAGCTGCGGCAAACATTAGTCTGACCGGGGTGTTTTTATAGAAACTAATTTTTATGTCTATTTCATCTATTAATCCAGTTAACGGAGAAATCATTCAAGAGTATCCGGCAGATAATGTAAATCAGCTCAGAGAAAAAGTAGAACTTACCCATCAGTCCTGGCTGGATTACCGGAAAACCTCTTGGTACACACGTTCAGCCGGTTTGGATAGAATGGCCGAACTGTTATTGGAAAGAAAACAGGATCTGGCCAGATTAATGGCTTTGGAGATGGGAAAGCCGTTAAAAGATGGGGTGGGTGAGATTGAGAAGTGTGCAGCAGTCTGCCAATATTATGCCTCCCAGGGAGAAAGTTTTCTTCAGGATGAGCAAGTTGAAACTGCTGCAGGGAAAAGTTATGTCACTTTTCAGCCAATAGGTGTGGTACTTGCTATCATGCCCTGGAACTTTCCGTTCTGGCAATTATTTCGTTTCCTTGCTCCGGCATTAATGGCTGGTAACGCAGGACTGCTTAAACATGCCTCCAATGTCACTGGTTGTGCACTGGCTATTTTAGCTTTAGTGAAAGATGCCGGGTTCCCCGAAAACATTTTTAATGTACTGATTACAAGTAGCAAGCATATAGAAGAAGTAATTGCACATCCTTTGGTTAAAGCTGTTACGCTCACTGGCAGTACAGCTGCGGGAATGAGTGTGGCAGAACAGTCTGGAAAATTACTCAAGAAAACAGTACTCGAACTTGGAGGCAGTGACCCTTATCTTGTACTGGCCGATGCCGATATTGAACTGGCCGCCAGGATATGTGCTGAAGCAAGGCTCATCAATAATGGTCAAAGTTGTATCGCAGGTAAACGTTTTATTGTAGTGAAAGAAGTGGAAGAAGAGTTTACCAGACTTTTCAGATCCCATATGGCTGCTAAAAAAACAGGTGATCCATTGCTTGCCGGCACAGATCTGGGGCCAATGGCGAGGGCAGATTTGCGGGATGAGTTACATGGACAGGTTAAAGAATGTATTAGCCAGGGAGCTAAATGTATTTTAGGTGGAAATATTCCTGATTTTCCCGGCGATCATGCCTTCTACGAGCCTACAATTCTTACTGGAATTCAACCAGGCATGCTGGTTTATAAAGAAGAGATATTTGGTCCTGTTGCCGCCATTTTTACCGCGACAGATACCGCAGATGCTGTCAGGATCGCAAATGATACTACGTTTGGCCTGGGGGCGGCCGTATTTACAAAAAATGCGGCACTGGCAGAAGATATTGCCAGAAATCAGCTTCAGGCAGGTTCCTGTTTTGTCAATACCAATGTGAAATCTGATCCGAAATTGCCATTCGGAGGTATTAATCAGAGTGGCTATGGAAGGGAGCTGGGTTTATATGGAATCCGGGAATTTGTAAATATTAAAACTGTGTTTATTACCTAGTATTTAGGCGGGGTCCTGACTCCGCCTTCTGTAATCTGTTGGTTTGAGTCCGGTTTTTTTCTTAAATATTTTAGAAAAATAGAAACTGGAATCGAAATTTAGTTCAATCGATATCTCTTTGATCGGCAAATTAGTTCCACACAACATTTCTTTTGCTTTTTCTATCTTAAGTTGCAGATAGTACTGCCCTGGAGACAGGCCGGTATAGTTTTTAAATAACTTACGAAAGGACGAGTATCCTATATTGAGCTGTTGGGCGGCGAGTTGTGGCGAATAAGAATTGCTGATGTTTGAACGAAAAAGCAGCATCGATTGATTAATGATGGTTTCCTCTTCTTTGTTTTCGGCTGTAGTTTGTTTAATTGCTGCATGGCAAGCCCCGATTAGGTGCAGTACGGCGCCAGAGACCAGTGGCTGATAACCTTGCTTTTCTTCTTTAGTCCGCTCGATTATACAATTATACAGATTAAATATGGTTTCGTTAAAACCAACATATAAACATGGTTTTTCGGGGCTGAGATATCCTGAGTTCACCAGGTTATCTATTATATTTCCTTTAAGTCCAACCCAATACTCATCCCATCCAGTTTGGTGGTCGGGTTTATACCGGTGGCGTTCATTAGGGAAAAGGACAATGATAGTGCCCGCCTTAACCCGTGTTTGTTTTAGACTGGAGGATTCAAAGATTCCCTGTCCGTTGGTAATATAAATGATCTGATATTCTTGTAATATTCTCCACGTATTCCAGTTGAAATTATGTGGTGCCGGATGTCCTTCATATGGGTAATAGTCAGATGCTTCAGTACGTGTACATCCCGCATTTAATACACTTAAACCCCAGTTTTCATCTTCTCTGCTTACAGGTAGGTATTTGTAAAAATTTATCATGCCTATTCATTCAATTTCCTGGATTATACTTGGTCGCTTTTAACGGTGTTAAAGCCTAAAAATACTCATCCTTATGTTAAGGCTGGCCATTGTATCAATAAATATATATGAATTTTCGGACGGTTAATTTTTCTGCATGAAGCTTTCTGTTCGTAAATCAAAAACTACCGCTTATTTATCATAATGGCTATTTATATGATCTTGTTATTCGGATACTTTTGGGCCGGTTGGAAAAACAAAAGAAATACATGTATACAAAAAAGAAGGTGAAAGCAGGCCTGTTCGGCATAGGTCTGGAGGCATATTGGAAACAGTTTGATGGTTTAAAGGAAAGACTGATAAGTTATTTAAATCAGGTCGTTGAAAATCTGGAGGGATTTGATGCAGAAATCGTAAATCTGGGTCTGATTGATACTCCTGAAAAAGCTTTTGAAGCGGGACAGACATTTAAAACTCAGGACGTAGACATTATCTTTTTATACGTTTCTACATATGCTTTATCCTCCACCGTTCTGCCAGTAGTCAGAAAAGCAAATGTGCCGGTTATTGTACTTAATCTTTCACCAGAGGCGAGTATTGATTACAAAAGTTTTAACAGTTTAACTGATAGAACGGTGATGACTGGTGAATGGCTGGCGCATTGTTCATCCTGTGCTGTTCCGGAAATAGCAAATGTTTTTAACCGCAGTAAAATTCCCTTTTTCCAGATAACCGGGATGCTCCGGAATGACAATCATGTCTGGAATGAGGTCCGGGAATGGGTTGAGGCTGCAAGAGTTGCAAAGATCATGTATTATAACCGCATGGGAATAATGGGTAACTATTACAGTGGTATGTTAGACATTTATACAGACCTGACTTTGCAGCTCTCCACCTTTGGCGGACATATGGAAGTAATTGAAGTCGATGAGCTGTCTGGTATAAGGGATGTAGTTACCGAAGCAGAGATTTCTGCTAAACTACTGGAAATTCATTCAGAATTCGACGTTCAGGATGATTGCCAGCCCGAGGAATTGCACAGGGCAGCTCAGACCGCGGTAGCTATGGACAAGCTGGTCAGCAAATATCAGCTGGGATCTCTGGCGTATTACCATAAAGGAAGCGGAAACCCTGTTAATGAGAATACCACAACTTCAGTTATTCTGGGGAATTCGCTCCTGACCGGGCGTAATATACCGGTGGCCGGTGAATACGAAATAAAAAATGTCCAGGCGATGAAAATTCTCGACAGTTTTGATGCGGGAGGTTCTTTTACAGAGTATTATGCAATGGATTTTACCGATAATGTCGTGCTAATGGGCCATGATGGCCCCTGTCATCCGGGGATTGCAGAAGGCAGGATTAAAGTTCGGCCTTTACAGGTTTACCATGGGAAAGTTGGTAGTGGGTTATCTGTTGAGATGTCCGTGAGCCATGGCCCTGTTACGCTGCTTTCTGTTGTAGAAACAGGGGATGGTCAATTGAAGTTTCTGGTTGCTGAGGGTGAATCTGTCCCGGGCAGCATCCTGGAAATTGGGAATACCAATAGCCGTTACCGATTTGCTATTGGAGCACGGAATTTTGTGGAAGCATGGAATCGGCAGGGACCAGCGCATCATTGTGCGATCGGCAAAGGGCATCTGGCATCCCGTATTAAAAAACTCGGAGAGATCTTAAAGGTGAAAACCATTCAGGTTTGCTAGGCTGATATCTGGAATTCCAGAGAAAAACAACCATTATTTAATAGTTGTTTTTCTCTTTCTATAACTCATGTAAAACTATACTAAGATCACTCTATGTACCATATTGTGAAAATAATTTCTTAAATCACTATACTGTTTTAAAGTGATCCTTTGACCGACAGCAAATAAAAAAGGTCTAAAATATTATCTGAACTTTTCCAGACCAGTACGTGAAAATTATTTGATTAGCAGCTTATAAAGTTCTGGTAGACCATCTTTAAACCATTCCGGAATATCCTTTATCCTGCAAAGGTGAATGGGCGCCTTCTATTGATAGGTGGCAGATGGGCAGGATCGTATCTGAAGTATCCAATACCTCAATACTGTCAAACATTCGGAAATTTTTGTTTAACATTTGCATATTACCTTGGAAATTATTGTCGATATCTAATGGGGTAACATGAAACCCTCCCTTCTTAAACCTGATTTCCACGCGTTGGATAGATTTCACTACATCTTTAAGCCCACAGAATACCAAATGAATATTGAAGCCAGCCGCTTTAAACTGCTGTGGAGTAGCCCATGCTCCAACACCGGTAAAATGCCCTTCATAAGCAAAATTAAGACGGTTAGCAATATGTGAAGTGATCAATGTTCTGAAATGTTGCTCAAGTGATTCATTCGCCTGCTTTTTAGCCTCCTTACTGCTTCCATGCTGTTTGTAGAATTCTGTGCTTTTTTGGGTATAAAAGATATCACCATCAAAAATATCTAAGTCGCTAAATTCTGGTGGAAGAAGGGCCTGTTTTAGCGTGGACTTGCCCGCGCCGTTACTCCCTGTGATAATAAATAGCTGAGGTTTAACGGATAAGGACATGTTTGTCTCTTAACGCTTTAATCTCAGTTTTATTAAGTACCCTGACCACCTGTCTTGGAACCTCAATGTTGCTCTTGTCAAGTCTTTCGATGCGAATGAGGCCATCTGGGTATTCGTAAAATGCCTCATCATCCTCTAAGCATTCATCAAAAACCATGAAACAATGCCCTCTACCAAGATCATTCTCCCTAAGTTTGCGAATAACCTGTCGAAGTTTCTCGATCCGCCCCTGATATTGTGTATAGGAAGTAGCATAACTTTTTTTTTCTAAGCTTTCTTGGTCACCAAATAGTTTTCCTTGTATATATTGCTTACGTTCCATATTACAAAATTATCGTTTATAGTTGAACATCTACAAATTACATGCAAATTATAACTTCACAAAAAACTATGCTACTTTTAACAGAACATAGGGCTTGATCTTCCTTAATTTAAATACCAGGATTAAACAAACTATTAGAAGATAAATACCGGTTCTGAAGTACAATTGATAGATGACAGCACTTGAGTAGATCATTTACGAAAAAAAACTACCTTATAATTAAAACATCAGTAAAAAGTGGATGATGCCAACCCACAATTGGGGATTGGCATTTTCACGCTTATTCATTAGAATTTATACTTAAGGGCTTACTGTTTCAATATCTCCTTCAGGATTCTCTTCGTCATGATCTTTCGGCAATTCTGCCTCTGGCTCTTCCTGATCGTGTTCTGTGTGTTTAACTGGCTTGTCTTCCTGATCATCCGATAGTGTTTCTTCAGGACTATTATTATTCTTTTGATCATTTGGTTTTCCGTCCTTTTCTGTGTCTGGTGTAACCGTTTCGATTTCCTTCTGTATCTCCTCTGCAGGCTCGGGATGTTGTTGTGTGTTTTTTGATTCTTCCATTGCTATTTAGGGTTTTGTTTAAGCTGTCCTAATACAATGGTATTTGGACGAAATTGTTTTTGGTAGAATTTCTAAACAAATTAAAGTGCTGAGGGTTAAAGCTAAACACCAAAACAAAAAGAAGATGGCGGACATAAATGTACAACCCAAGAGGAAGAGCTCATGGTGGTTCTGGTTAGTTTTAATTCTTATTGCGGCAGGTTTGTTTTATTTCCTGTTGAACAAAGACGGAAGAGAATCTACAGATCGTATGCGGACGATTCCTGCGACTACAAATCCATAAATTATTAAAAACTAAAAAACAGATCATGACTGCAGCAGAAAATTATGAATACAGGCGTTTGGAAAGTATTACCGGCAGCGATTTTGAAGTTGCGGACGGTGATCCCAATATAAAAGGTTGGGAAATTAAAGATCTTTTAGGGGAAAGGTTAGGGGAGGTCGATGACTTATTATTTAGCCCCGCTGCGATGAAGGTTAGATATCTTGTGGCCAAACTCGATGCTGTTGCTGTTGTAGATGAGCCAAAAAAAATCCTGATTCCTATAGGCCTGGCAGAATTACATGAAAGTGCAGATCTGGTATTTATACCTGGTATATCTATAGCACAGTTAAATGCAGCGCCTGTTTATGACCCGGATCAGTTTATTCCTGAAGATGAGAACTTGGTGCTCCAGACTTTTAGAACGGAAAGAGATCTTGTCGCCGGGTTTGATGAAGAACGTTTGTATGAACATTCGCATTATGATTTGCAGAATCTTTACGGAAGACGCTTTCCCGATAGAGGAAGAACCGTCTAATCCACATCTAATTTCTGGTCTGCACAATACCGGTATTTCTGAAGCAAGGCATAGACTGAAAGATTTTCTGCGTTGAAAGTGGTCAGGCTACATTGCGGACCAGCATTGAAACCTGCATGCTCGATACTTAGGAATTCAATTTTATCGCGGGTATTATTGGCCACAAGATAATGCGTTCCTGCGGGGATAACTATTCCCTTGCCACAGGGAATATCCGTTAGTTTACCATCCGTATAAAAAGAAATCGTTCCAAAAAGTGTATAAAGGATGGTCTGGCAATCAGTTTGGTAATAAAGCTGGTCGGGACCATTAACCTTGACAAATTCGTGTTTCACGGACAGCGCGTCGTCTTCTCTGACAGTATGATTACCTTCTGAATCTCCCCAGAAATAGTGTTTTATTCTACGTTTATCAGACTCCTTGTTCATCACGATTTCAATTTGATATTGCCACTTTAATAAGTAGAATGCCAAAGCAATTTATGAATAATTGGTGGCCACAATCAAATTTTCAGGAAACATTTGTCATCTTAACGTTTGAAACGGCTTTTTTACCGTGGATTTATTCGTATAGTTTGTGTCGTGCCGTTTTAAAAAATATCTTTGGGAAGATCATGCGGGTAAACTCTCCATATAGTTTTCTATCTGTGAGCTGGCTTAAATTCATTTTGCTGGCTTTAGTGGTTTCCTCTTTTACCTTTTTTGACTCTGAACAGCTACCTGCAAAACAGATACATCATTCCTATTATTATGATGATCCTCTGGAAGACGAAATGTTGGAGCCTGCGTCGACATTTGCCGGAAGCCGTTTATTCAGGCATATTCAGGCGACGATCACCCATAATCGCACAACTTCCGGAAACGGTAAAAATATTAAGTTTCAGCTCGATAATTTTATCCTGTGTGAAAACCAGTTTTTCCATGATTACCGTATCTTTGATGACTATGTCTTAGCCGGCCATAGGTATGAACCGGAGTGGTTTCCTAAAGCCCAGCATATTAATTTGTTTCGCCAGACACTTTTCTAGGTCTTTCTTTCATTAAAATTTATTGATCCGGATCTGTTCTGATCCGGAAATTCCGAACAGCCTTATTTACAGGACTGTCCGTTTTTTTATTGATTTTTAAGATAGCATCATGAAATTTAACTGGTTAATATTAGCCCTGTTTATACTTGCGGGATGTTCCCGTCAGGAAAAGAAAACAACGACCGCTGAAGTGCCCAGCGAAATTCCGGTCATTAAACTACATGCAAGAGATACTTCACTTGCTCATAATTATGTTACAGATATACAGTCTATTAAAAATGTTGAAATTCGTGCAAGAGTACAGGGTTTTATTGAGAGAATTTTAGTAGATGAAGGTCAATATGTGAAAAAAGGCCAGCTTCTTTTTCAGCTAAATGACCAGGAATACAGAATTGCCCTCAGTAAAGCAGAAGCCGGGCTCAGCAGCGCTATGACTACGGTTAAAATTGCTGAGGTGGAATTGGAGCGGATCAAAACACTTGTCGACAAGAAGGTGATCTCGAAATCAGAGCTTGACTTGGGAACGGCAAGGCTTAATGAGGCAAAATCCAGAGTTGCAGATGCCAGGGCTACGATCGCAGATGCGAATCATAAACTTTCTTATATTGCTGTTCGCGCTCCGTTTGACGGGATTATTGACCGTATTCCATTAAAAACCGGGAGTCTTGTTAGTGAAGGTGCATTGTTGACCACAGTTTCTGATAATCAGGAGATGTATACTTACTTCGACATCACAGAAAACGAATACCTGGAATATAAACGTACTGTAGACGGCAAGTTTGCTCAAAATAAGGTGGCCAGGCTGATTTTATCTGATGGTACACTTTACCCGATAGCTGGAAAGATTCAGACTCATGAATCCAAATTTTCAGATAACACTGGTTCCATTGCCTTCAGGGCTAAATTTCCCAATCCAGACCATATGCTAAAGCATGGGGCGTCGGGTAAGATTCAGCTGGTTTCCCAACTGCAAAACAGTTTGTTGGTTCCTCAGAAGGCAGTATTTGAAATTCAGGATAAAAGCTATGTTTTTGTAATGGATTCCAAACAGCAGGTGAAAATGAAAAGTTTCGTGCCTTCGATGCGAATTGCAGAATACTTCGTGGTTGAATCTGGTCTGAAAGACGGCGATGTGATCGTTTACGAAGGGGTTCAGAACATCCGGGATGGCGTACAGATCAAACCTGTTTATCAGCGTGAGGACACCAAGTTAGCCAGTAAATAATTTTCTAATTCCCATGAGTGGCCCAACCTTTTTAAAGGGGGGTGGCTGCTGCATTTATTTTTTCCGAGATGGTTGAAAACTTTATAAAAAGACCGGTGCTTTCACTGGTGATTTCTTTGATTTTTATTTTACTGGGTCTGCTCGCTTTATTCAGATTGCCTATCACCCAGTTTCCGGATATCGTACCGCCCTCTGTAGTTGTAACAGCCAGTTATAATGGCGCAAACGCGGAGGTTTGCGCAAAGGCTGTTGCCACACCACTTGAAAGGGCAATTAATGGTGTACCTGGTATGACTTATATGAACTCCGTCAGCAGTAATAACGGCGTAACGCTAATCCAGGTTTTCTTTGACGTGGGAATAGATCCCGATCAGGCAGCAGTAAACGTTCAGAATAGAGTAACTACAGTTCTTGATGAATTACCGGAAGAGGTTATTAAGGCTGGTGTGACCACAGAAAAGGAGGTCAATAGTATGTTGCTATATCTCAACGTGACCAGTTCCGACAAAGATATGAACGAGGAGTTCATCTATAATTTCTCTGATATCAATATTCTACAGGAATTAAAACGAATTGACGGTGTTGGTTTTGTGCAGATTATGGGCTCCAGAGACTATTCTATGCGTGTTTGGCTTAAACCAGACAGAATGTTGTCTCACCATATTTCCACCGAAGAAGTAATTGATGTGCTCCGTAAACAGAATATTGAAGCTGCACCTGGAGTCGCCGGTGAAAATTCCGGAAAAGACACACAGGTTAAACAGTATGTATTAAAATATGGAGGTAAATTTAACAAGGAGGAGGATTATGAAAAGATCGTACTCAAGGCAGATGAGACAGGCGCAATTGTGCGTCTGAAGGATATCGCAGATATTGAATTTGGTACCATGAGTTATGATATGGTGTCCAGAACTGATGGTAAGCCTTCCGCTTCTATTATGATTAAACAAAGACCCGGATCCAATGCGAGTGAGGTTATTGAACAGATTAAACTAAAAATGGCGGAACTAAAGGAGACTAGTTTCCCGCCTGGAATGGAGTATAATTATGCTTATGATGTATCCCGGTTCCTGGATGCCAGTATTTCCGAAGTAGTTAAAACACTTGTGGAGGCATTCATCCTTGTTTTTATTATTGTGTTCCTTTTCCTTCAGGATTTCAGAAGCACACTGATTCCTGCACTCGCAGTACCTGTTGCTTTGATTGGTACAATGGCATTTTTCCAGGTACTGGGCTTCTCAATCAATATACTCACCTTGTTTGCTTTGGTACTGGCCATTGGTATTGTGGTAGATAATGCAATAGTCGTGGTCGAGGCAGTTCACGTAAAAATGGCGGAAAAGCATCTTCCCCCTATGGAGGCAACGATTGAAGCGATGCGGGAAATCAGCGGGGCTATTGTAGCGATTACGCTGGTTATGTCGGCAGTATTTATTCCGGTCGCTTTTCTGTCCGGGCCGGTTGGTGTGTTTTACAGACAGTTCTCATTGACACTTGCAATCTCAATTGTCATATCCGGTATTAACGCGCTCACGCTTACGCCGGCATTATGCGCGATCTTACTACGCCCGCATGATCCTTCATCTCCGAAAAAGAGCTTAATGGGTAGATTCTTTACCCGCTTTAATAAAGGATATGACCGCACAGAAAGAAAATTTGCCGGAACTGTATCAGCTTTAGTTGGCCGTAAACCGGTAACCATTGCATTATTTGTGTTTTTCTGTATTGTTGCCTGGTTGGGAAGCTCGATTTTGCCGTCCGGATTTATACCGACTGAAGATCAGGGGATGATCTATGTCAATGTGACTACACCGCCAGGTTCCACCGTAGAAAGGACTGAAAAGGTTCTAATCGATTTTGAGCAAAAGATCAAAGGATTCAAATCAGTGGAAAATGTGAGTACGTTGGCGGGTTATAGTTTAATGAGTGAGATTTCCGGTGCTTCTTATGGAATGGCGATGATAAACCTGACTGGCTGGGATAAAAGGGAGGAGTCTGTAGATGAGCTGATTCAGCAGCTTCAGAAAGCTACCGGTAGCATCAGTGATGCCACAATAGAATATTTTCTTCCGCCAACAGTACCCGGATTCGGAAATGCGGGAGGATTTGAATTGCGATTGTTGGACAAAAACAAGGGAGAGGATTTAAATAAAACTGCAGAAATCACGAATGGATTTGTTGCTGCACTTCGCGCTGATGAAAAAATATCCGGAGCATTTACTGGTTTCGATCCGACTTTCCCACAGTATATGATTCATATTGACCAGGATGCCGCTGCCCAGAAAGGGGTAACCATAGATAATGCAATGAGTAATCTGCAAACCTTAATAGGCAGCTATTATGCAACCAATTTTATACGTTTCGGACAAATGTACAAGGTCATGTTGCAGGCTTATCCACAATACCGGAGTAAACCAGAAGACCTGTTATTACTCTATGTGAAGAACAATCTGGGTGAAATGGTGCCTTATTCTTCTTTTATTAGTCTGGAAAGAATATATGGTCCGGAACAGATCAATAGGTATAATATGTATACTTCCGCTATGATCAACGGTGATGCTGCAGCTGGTTTTAGCAGTAGTGAGGCTATCGCTGCTGTGGAAAGGATTGCGAAAGAAAAATTACCCAGGGGTTTTAGTATTGAATGGTCAGGTATGACCAGGGAACAAATCCTTTCAGGTAATCAGGCAGTCTATATTTTTATGGTTTGTCTTGTCTTTGTATATCTGTTGCTTGCTGCACAGTATGAAAGTTTTCTTCTGCCGCTTCCGGTATTGCTTTCCTTGCCTGCTGGAATCGCAGGGGCATTTTTCACCTTGAAATTTGCCGGTCTGGAAAATAATATCTATGCCCAGGTTTCATTAGTTATGTTAATCGGTTTACTGGGGAAAAATGCAATTCTGATTATCGAATTCGCAGAACTCAGAAGAAAAGAAGGGGCCACTGTAATTGAATCCGCGATTGCCGGTGCAGTTTCCAGGTTGAGGCCAATTCTCATGACCTCCTTTGCGTTCATCGCTGGTCTGATTCCATTATGTCTTGCTTCCGGTGCAGGAGCTCTGGGTAACCGTTCGATAGGTACGGCATCGGTAGGGGGAATGTTATTCGGTACCATATTCGGAATCTTCCTGATCCCGGGTCTTTACGCCATTTTCGCTGCATTAGAACAGCATAAAAACAAGAAAAAGAAATCTCTAAAAGAAATTACTGCTCATGTATAAGATCAATTTTAAAACATGGAATAAGTCCTGCATGGCGGGCAGTCTGATACTTCTTTTCCTAATCACAGGTTGTGGAGGGATGAAAGAAAGTTCGCTAACAGGGCATCAGGCCATACCTACTGCCTTCGAAGGGCAGACGGATACGACCCGGATGGGTCTCAGCTGGAAGGAACTTTTCAGCGATCAGCGTCTTCAGGAATTGATTGATACTGCTATGCTGCATAATTATGAATTAAAAACAGGTCTGCAGCGGATTAATATTGCGGAAGCAAATCTGAGACTTGCCCGGTCCAGAAGGCTGCCTTCAGTACAAGCCGATCTCTCTGCCGGACTTGATAAATTTGGTAAATATACCATAGATGGAGTCGGAAATTATGACACCAACTTTTCACCGAATATTGACAGTAAAAGAAATATCCCGGATCCGACAGGTAATTTCTTTGCAGGCTTCAGAAGTTCCTGGGAACTGGATATATGGGGCAAACTGAACAAGCGAAAACAGGCTGCGTTTTTGCGGTACCTGGCTAGTAAGCAAGGGCAACGGTGGTATCAGACCCAATTGGTCAGCCAAGTTGCACTTTTGTATTTCGAATTGCTCACACTGGATAAAGAAGCACACATTCTGCAGCAAAATATCAGGCTGCAGGAAAAAGGGGTCGAAATCATAGAGGCACAATTAGCTGGTGGAAGAGCTACAGCTTTGGCCGTAAGCCAGTTCAGGGCTCAGTTAATGGGAACTAAGGGCAGGGCATACGAGATCAGACAGTCTCAGAAAGAAACAGAAAATGAGTTGAATACCCTGGTGGGCAGATATCCGGTAAAGATTGCCAGAGATACTAATACGCTTAATGTGGCAATCCCACAAAGACTCCATACAGGCCTGCCTTCGACGGTATTGTTATCCCGTCCGGATATCCTTGAAGCTGAACTGGAACTGAAAGCAGCTAAAGCTGATATTTACGCGGCGAGAAAAGCAATGTTGCCGGCGCTGACATTATCGGCATATTCAGGATACAATGCGTTTAAATTGCCTTTATTATTCTCTCCCGGCTCTTTAGCATCTGGTTTTCTGGGCGGATTAACAGCACCTGTACTGAATAGGGCAGCTATAAGGACGGAGTTTAGCCAGGCAAACTCCGCTCAGTTAAATGCATATTATAACTATCAGCAGAAGTTATTACGGGGCTATCAGGAAGTGAGCACACAGCTAAGTGCAATGGACAATTACCATCAGGCTATGCTGTTAAAAGAAAGCCAGGTAAAGGAATTAAAGGAGGCCCTGTCTACAGCCAACGATCTTTATCTGGCAGGTTATGCAAGTTATCTGGAAGTTATCGTTGCACAAGGGAGTGTTCTTGATGCTGAAGTGGAATTTGTACGGATGAAGAAAGCTTCAGGTAAAGCACTGATTAGCCTATTCAGGTCAATTGGCGGTGTCTGATATTTTAAAAATAGTTTTTTAGTTTTGTTTTGGAGAGTCCTGCCGCTAATGCGCAGGGCTCTTTTTTAGTTTACAGACTTGCTTGTCAGCGGCAGACTGAAGTGAAATTCTGAACCACATCCGATTGTGCTTTCCACCCATATTTTGCCCTGATGACGCTGTATAATTTCAGCGCAAAGATATAAACCGATGCCAAACCCTGAAATATGAGCTGTATGCTTATTCTCTATCCGGTAAAACCGTTCAAAAAGTTTCTGCTGATCGTGTACTGATATGCCTATTCCCTGGTCCTTAACCTGCAGTTCTACCTGTTTGCCTTTTTGAGAACAGCTAATGGTTATATCTTTTCCGGAAGGGGAGTATTTCACGGCATTACTGAGGAAGTTTGAGATCACCTGGCCAATTTTGTCCCTGTCTGCAGATACAATAATCTCTGGTGATGGCATAAAGATGAATTTGTGCGTATTGGTAAAGACCAGCATTTCATCAATAACTTCATTAGCCAGTGCAGAAAAATCAAATTCCTGTATAGTCAGATAAATTTTACCAGATCCTATCCTTGAGACATTTAGAAATCCATTGATCATAACAGCCATTTTTTTGACCTGCTGATTTGCTTTGGACAATGCATTGACTGTAAAATCATCCTGTTGCTGTTCTGCCTTGTTTAATAGTAGTTGTATATAAGCAGTGAGTGAGGTTAATGGTGTTTTTAATTCATGACTTACCATGCTGATAAAATCGTTCTTGCGCTGTTCGTCCTGTTTTCTTTCTGTAATTTCAAGTATGGTTCCCGAGAAATTTGCCGGTTTGCCTTGTTCTACAGGATATAATCTCCCTGTAGATTTAAGCCACCTTAACTTTCCGTCATTACGACCGATAACCGGATGTTCAATATCGAAATTAGTTCCCGTGGCTATCGCTTCCTCTACAGACTGAATAACCAGGTTTCTGTAAGGTTGTTCGATTTGCCTCATCGCCGCTTCATAGGTCATTTCTTCAAATGCCTCGAAACCGAAAAATTCCTTCATTCTCGCCGAAGGGATGAATTCTCTGGTGTTAGCATCGATATACCAGGTACCCAGCGCAGCGGAGTTAATTGCTAAACGCAGCATTTCTTCTGCTCTTTCAATCGATTTCCTGGCCAGCACAGTTTCGGTCACGTTTGCAGCAACTACCATAATATGCTCTACCTGGTGCTCCTGATTAGTCATCGGCTGATAAACGAAGTTGAGATAGACTTCTTTAAGTTCCCCGTCATACTCCAGAACTGCCTTCTTTTCATTGCCATAATAGGGGGTGCCTGTGGTATACACCTCATCCAGGATTTCAGGAAAAGGCTGGTCTATTATTTCTGGTAGTGCTTCCAGAACAGGCAGTCCAATAATCGATTCATTTTTACCCCAGATTTCCAGCATTTTATTATTTGCGGAGTCTATGATCATATTCCGGCCAGACAGTAAACCAATCGCAACAGGTGCCTCAGAGATCAGGTATTTAGCTCTGGATTCACTGATTTCGAGTTTTTTATTAAGCTGTCTTATTTCTGTATGTCGTTCCTGCTGCTCAAGATAACCTATTTCTCTGTTTTTATATTCCCGGAGATTAACCAGCTGCTCGGTTATATTATAAGTGCTGAAAAGAAGGAAGTCAACCTGACTGGCGTCAGCGGACACAGGTACAATCTCAATATGCCACCACTGCGGTTCTAATGTTCCGTCTGGATTTGGAACGCTATATTTAAACTCTTTCAGTGTGATTTTTTCATTCTTTTCCGCTGCGCCGATTAATGCCGCCCGGAATTTATTCAGGCTTTCCAGATCTGATTTTTCCAGTATGAATGCATCCCAAAGACTTTGGTTGGTTATATCTCTCCCCTGCAGATTCTTTCCGTCTTTAAAAGCCTGATTGCATGCCATTATCGTAAAATCCGGGACATTAGCTTTTAAGATCATTCTGGGAATTGGTGTATGAAATAAAGCCTGGAAAAAAGGGTCTTTCGGTAAATTCATCTGAGCATGTTTGGCTGCCTTCTTCTGCCAATTTTTATGCCACAATCGGGCTTTTCTAATTTTAGTGACCTGTAGAAAAGTGTGGAAATGCCCGGAATTTTCATTTTACAAAACCAATTTTGCATCTTGATAGTTATTAGTTTATAGATTTACGCTATGTCAGAACGCTACCTGAGAACCCATTATTCTTTATGTCTGTTACTCAGTATACTTTTAAGTTTTACTGTCTCTCCCGCATTTAGCCAAATTCAGCTTCTTCCGGTAAAAGACACGCTTTCTGCGGCCCAGGATACTGTTTTGTATCAAATCCAAAAAGCACAGGCTGCACTTGACGAAGTAAATATCAATAATCAAAAAGGTTTTAATACGGTACGTATCCGTAGCGGCCTGGCAGAACTGGAACAGAATCTGGAACCTGTGGAAGCAGATCTGGAAACAACGGATAAAATTCCGGATATAAAGAGTCTGCAAAGTTATGGGCTTATTTTAAAAGACTCACGTGCAAAACTACTGGACTGGCAGTCATTTCTAGCATCGCGTCATCATGATCTGCTTGCACAGCAACTCCGGTTAAAAACTTTCAGTAAAGATAGTGTACTCATTCAAAGTAATGCAGATAGCAGTTACCGGCAACTTTATGCCGCTCAGCTTGTGGATGTCCGTGAAAAATTAACGCTGGGGCTACGTACCGTTGTCACTGAATTAGATTCAGTCAGTACGCTGCTTGCCGACGTCTCAGCGAGTTTTAGCCGGGTTAATAACCTGCAAACGATCCTGGATGAACAGCTAACCACTTCAGGTAAATCACAGTTGGGTAAAGAATCCCCTTATATCTGGTCTGCGCCGCGTGTAGCAGAAGATATCAGTATTAAAGAATTATTGAACTCAACTTTCCAGGGTCAGAATAAAATCCTGAAGTACTTTATCCGTTCTACCTGGGATAACCGTATCCTGCTGTTGCTGATCTCAGTTGCATTTTTTGTATGGGTTTACAGAAATCTGAAAAAGGTTTCTTCTCCGGAATTGAAGGACGCTGTAGGAGAGATTAATCTGCTATATCTGAACCGGTATCCCATACTAGCCTCGTTGATATTTCTCTTTAACCTCACACCCTTATTTGAACCGGAATCACCGGCTTTTTATATTGAGTTGAATCAATTCTTCTTGTTGTTGGTACTCACAGCGTATTTCTGGAAGAAAGTAAAACCGGAAGAATTAAAACACTGGTTACTGAGTGTCGTACTTTATATGATAGTCATTCTCACGACTGTTGTAGTACATAGTGCGATATGGATGCGGTTATGGTTGCTTGTTCTCAATTTAGGTTCGCTGTACCTGGGCGTGGTATTTTATAAAAGATTACAGCGCGCAAATTTTGATCAGAAACTGATTCGTCCGGTATTGATCATTTATCTGATATTTAATGTGCTGTCTGTACTACTTAATGTATTTGGCAGGATAAGCCTGGCAAAAGCTTATAGTATTACTGCGATTATAGGTCTGACGCAGGTAATCGGCCTCGCCGTATTTATTCAGGTCGTCATAGAAGCGATTGAGATTCAAATCCGGATCAGCGCCTGCAGTAACGGGTTGTTTTCCAGAATTAATGTTGCTAAATCCAGAGCTAGCTTCTACAAATTGCTGACTGGTCTGGCCATACTACTTTGGATGCTTGTCTTTTTGATTAATCTGGGTATCGCTTCCGGGGTTTATAATTTTATTGAACAGGTACTGACTAAAAGCCGGACCTTCGGCAGTATCAGTTACCAGTTGAGTAATGTTCTTTATTTTGTAATTATAATTTACATATCTAATCTTCTGCAGAAGTATGTGGGTTTACTGTGGTCGGGAAACAACCTCACTTTCGTCGGCAAGACGGAGCCCAAGAGTTCCAAACTTGCACTGTTCAGATTATTGATTATCGTAATCGGTTTTCTTTTTGCGGTCATGGCCTCAGGTATTCCAGTTGATAAACTGACTGTGATGCTGGGTGCTTTTGGTGTTGGTGTGGGGCTCGGTATGCAGAATATCATCAATAATTTTGTTTCAGGCATCATTCTGATTTTTGAAAAACCTTTCCGCATCGGCGATTATATAGAACTGGCTGAGAAGAAAGGTAAGATACAGGATATTGGTATCAGATCAAGCAAAATGCTTACTGCACAGGGATCAGAAGTTATTATTCCTAACGGGGATCTTTTGTCCGGCAGGGTAGTTAACTGGACGCTGAGTAACGATTATCTTAAAACAGAGCTTTTGTTTAAAGTAAGCAACGAGACAGATCTGGATATGCTGCGCAAACTCATCGAGGCAGAGGTTAAGAAATCAACAGTAATTGTTAAAAGGCTTGCTCCGGAGGTGTTAGTTAACGCCATTACTGCCGACGCCGTGGAGCTGAAAGTAATGGTATGGGTAAACAGCGTATATCAGGAGGCTAATTTCAAAAGTCAGCTTTTTACGGCATTACTTGCGCAGTTTAAAACTTTAGGTATAAAAATTTTGTAATCATTATATATCTTTATGCTGAAACCTTTTAACCAAATATTTTTATGGTGTTTTTCCGTTCGACAGCCCTGCGTTTCTCAGGTTTGATTCTGCTGTTTTTTACTGTTTATAACTCTTCAGCTTCCGCATTTTCCGCGAAGCGACAATTTTATCAGTTACAGATATTTCATGTAAAGGATCAGGTGCAGGAAAAAGAAATGGATCAGTTCCTTGCTGATGCTTATCTGCCTGCAGCCCATCGGGCAGGTTTGAGCCAGGTGGGAGTTTTTAAGACATTTGGAATTGATACTGCTACGGTTAAGAAAATTTATGTGCTAACTGCTTTTAATTCCCTGGACGAATTATTAAAAACTAATAAGCGGCTGGAATCAGACCGGGAATTAATCGAAAAAGGCAGTAGTTTTGTGAATGCTGCCTATAATAAGCCGGCCTTCATCCGTAAAGAAGTTATTCTGATGGAAGCTTTTTCAGGGATGCCTATATGGAAAAAGCCAGAACTTAATGGGCCGAAGGCTAACCGGATCTATGAGCTCAGGAATTATGAGAGTAATTCAGATAAACTTTACCGGAATAAAGTCCAGATGTTTGACAAGGAAGAGATGGAGATTTTTGAAAGAATTGACAGTCATCCGATGTTCTATGGTGAGGTAATTGCTGGTAGCCGCATGCCGAACCTGATGTATATGACAGTATATGCAGACCGCGCTTCCAGAGATGAACACTGGAAAACATTTTCGGGAGATCCGAAATGGAAGCAGGTTTCTGCATTACCTGAGTATAAAAATAATGTTGCCGTTGTTGATATCACATTTTTAAGTCCAGCTGCTTACAGCGATTTATAGTTTTTTATTAAATTGCTTTTTTTATTTGAATCCTATCTATTTGTTATTTATGCTATTACTACGTTCCCGTTATATCCTTGTGTCTTTTGGTTTACTATTATTCTCTTGTAAAAGTGCTGTAGAGACAGTCGTTATGCAGCCTCAGATTCTCGAAACTGATACTGTTTTCAAAGCGCAAAAGAATGAAAATACTGAACTTCGTGTTTTTAATATTCCAAAGGCAGAGTCGGCTGCGGGAAAGGATACAGGGGATTTGCAGGTTTTCAAATTAAATCTGGGTGATCAGCCGCTGGCCATACAACCCGATGCAAATGATCCTGGCAAACTGATCACTGAATTTGCATTTGCTGGTTTTATCAATAGTCAGCATACCGCTGCTTTAGTACAATTGCAGGATAATAGCGGTCTTGTCGCACCATTCTACATCGTAAGTCTTGATGGTGAAACGGCTAAGGCTTATAGCCTCTACCGGGGATCAAAAGGTCCTCAGGATTCCAGGTTTACCAAAGGACAAAGTGAAATTGGCAGGTCAGGATACCTGGTAAACAATGATTTTTTTGTTACAAGGGTGGATGGGAGAGTTTATAAATTGGCGAGACAAGAGCCTGATCAGCGAATTCAAGGCCTGCATTTTATGAATTCTGCAGACAGGCAGACACTTGTATTCCTTATTAATTCTGCCCTGTATCAGGTACATTATCCTAGCGGTAAGACCTATACACAGCCATTACCGTCTTCTGCTCCTACCAAGCCATCAGGATTATTTGCGTGGATTCAGCAAAATCTGGTATGGGAGCGTGATAAGGACCAGGTTTTATGGTTAAAATCCGGAGCTGCTGATAACAGGGTCAGAAATTTAAATGAGTTCAAAAAATAAGCCTAAAATTTCTACTTTTGGGGCATGACCAGGTTTCTGCTCTTCCTGTTGCTTTTTCAATTTGCTACTGATTCCAGTATACTGACTCAGCTGGCAAAGTTTCCTGTGCTCATTGAGCATTACCAGGAACATAAGCAGCTGAACAGCGAGGTTAGGTTCACTGAGTTTCTTTCTATGCATTACTGGGGGACCGACCTGGACGACGACGACGATGACAGGGACAATCAGCTCCCTTTTAAAAGTGTCGATATCAAAACTGTTCATTTTTTATATTTCCAACCATCCCGGGCGATAGCTGTTAAAGCTGCTGCTTATGGTTTCTCCAGGTCTTATCCACTGTACCGTTTCCAGGATTTTTGTGATCCTTTGGTTGGTGGACTTTTCAAGCCACCGCGCGTTTAATTTTAATCAGGATTTCTAATTTTTTGCTGTGCCGGATGTGATTTAGCCATCCGATATGCGGGTATATTCCTGTGCACAGTGTATTTCTGTTAAAATTGAAAAGCAGCACTATGCTCAATAGAATTATTCAATTTTCCGTTCATCATAAACTGGTGATAGGATTATTTATGGCTATCTGGATTCTTTATGGAATATTTGAAGTAAGCCGTTTACCTATAGATGCGGTACCAGACATCACAAGTAATCAGGTACAGGTTATTACTACAGCTCCGGCATTGGGTGCACAGGACGTAGAAAGATTAATCACTTTTCCACTTGAACAGGCACTCAGTAGTATTCCGGGGCTAAAAGAGAGCAGGAGTCTTTCCCGTTTCGGACTTTCGCTGATCAGTATCACATTCGATGACGATGCCGATATTTACTGGGCGAGACAGCAGATCACCGAACGTTTGCAGCAGGCAGAAATTACTGCGGCTGCAGGTAAACCGGAACTTGCCCCGGTGACAACTGGATTAGGTGAGATTTATCAATATGTACTCAGGCCGAAGCCAGGTTACGAAGGCAAGTATTCGCTGGCAGAGCTACGTTCTATACAGGACTGGTCTGTAAGACGACAATTACTTGGCACCAAGGGCGTTGCAGATGTCTCTACGTTTGGCGGAGAATTAAAACAATATGAAGTTGCTATAAACCAGCACCGCTTACAGGCGATGAACCTGACCATTACCGATGTGTTTACAGCCCTTCAGGCTAACAATGGAAATACCGGAGGCGGCTATATCGAAAAGGGCCCCTCAGTTTTGTACATCCGCACAGAAGGTCTCGCCGGTAGCTTAGAAGATATCGGACAAATTGTAGTTCGTCAGAATACTAATGGATCTGTCGTTCTGGTTCGTGATATAGCAGATGTAAAAATCGGTGCTGCAATTCGTTATGGGGCACTTACCTTTAATCATACCGGTGAAGTTACCGGTGCTATCGTTATGATGCTGAAAGGAGAGAACTCTTCTGAAGTTGTGAAAAATGTGAAGCTTAAAGTTCAGGAGATTCAAAAGACCTTACCAGAGGGACTACAGATTGAGCCCTTTCTGGACCGCTCCAAAATGGTTAAAAATGCAATTTCCACGGTTGAAAATAATCTGCTGGAAGGTGCACTGATTGTATTATTTGTCCTGGTGTTGTTTTTAGGTAATCTGAGAGCGGGTTTAATTGTTGCTTCGGTGATACCGTTGTCGATGCTTTTTGCCATTATGATGATGAATCTTTTTGGTGTGAGTGGTAATCTGATGAGCCTTGGTGCATTAGATTTTGGGTTAATCGTAGATGGGGCAGTAATTATTGTCGAAGCGATTCTGCACCATATGCATTTCTCCAAAAAGTATCAGAACGCAGATGCGCTCAGTCCGGCTGAAATGAATCAGGAGGTTTCATTTTCGGCTTCCAGAATGATGAATGCAGCGGTTTTTGGACAAATTATTATTCTGATTGTTTACCTGCCGATTCTTTCCCTGCAGGGCATAGAAGGTAAAATGTTTAAACCGATGGCTCAAACTGTAGCTTTCGCGATTTTAGGTGCATTTATCCTTTCATTAACGTATGTGCCCATGATTAGCTCACTTTGCCTCAGCCGTAAAATTAAACAGAAACCTAATTTTTCGGACCGCATTATGGCCAAACTGGAAAACTTCTACACCAGAGCCTTAACCCGTGTTCTTAGATTCAGAAAAATGGCTGTATTGTTCGCAGTTGCTTTGTTTGTCATTGCAATCGGCTTATTCATGAGAATGGGTGGTGAGTTTATTCCTCAGCTGGAGGAAGGCGATTTTGCTGTTGAAACCAGGCTGCTGGTCGGCACAAATCTCAAAAAGACCACAGAAACATTTTTGCAGGTTTCCAAAATTATAATGGACGAATTTCCGGAAGTTGAAAAAGTTGTTTCCCGTATCGGAAGCGCGGAAATTCCGACCGACCCGATGCCTATCGAAGGTGGGGACATGATTATAGTAATGAAAGATAAAAAGGAGTGGACTTCCGCACATACATTTCCTGACATGGCAACGAAAATGGCAGCGGTTGTGCAGGAAGCGGTTCCTGGTGTTACGACTGGTTTTCAGTTTCCGGTTCAGATGCGTTTTAATGAGTTAATGACAGGAGCCAAACAAGATGTCGTCTGTAAGGTGTACGGTGAAGACCTGGATCTTTTATCTGACTATGCGGAGATCATTGGCGGAATCAGTAAAACCGTTTCAGGCACAGCAGACTGGTATATTGAGAAGGTTACTGGTATGCCGCAGATTGTAATTCGTTATAATCGTGCTGAAATGGCCAGGTATGGATTAGATATCGAAACTGTAAACAGGGTGGTGAACGCTGCTTTTGCAGGTGCAGCCGCAGGTAAGGTATACGAGGGAGAGAAGAGCTTTGATTTGGTTGTGCGTGTAAATGAAGCAGGCCGGAAAAGTGTCGATGATGTGAGGAACTTATTAATTGGAAATCGCGTTGGACAGCAAATACCATTAAATCAGATTGCCGATGTCAATGAAATTGAAGGACCCAATCAGATCCAGCGGGAGAATGCAAGGCGACGAATCCTGGTCGGTTTCAATGTGAGGGGGCGAGATGTACAGTCTATCGTAAATGAGCTGCAGGAGAAGATCGCAACTAAATTGAAGATGCAGCCAGGGTATACAATTGAATATGGCGGTGCTTTTGAAAATCTTCAGCAGGCAAAACAGCGGCTTAGTATTGCCGTTCCGGTTGCTTTACTGCTCATTTTTGTGATGCTTTATTTTGCATTTTCTTCGGTAAAGGAAGCTGCGCTGATCTATTCCGCTATTCCGCTTTCTGCGATTGGCGGTGTATTTGGTTTGGTGTTGCGCGATATGCCGTTCAGTATTTCTGCTGGTGTGGGCTTTATTGCTTTGTTCGGTGTGGCTGTATTAAACGGTATTGTTATGATTGCAGAGTTTAACCGGATTAAGCTGGAGGGCAAGGTTACAGATACGCTGGAGTTGGTCATGTCCGGCACAAGAAACCGGTTAAGGCCTGTGTTAATGACGGCCGCTGTAGCTTCTTTGGGATTTTTACCAATGGCACTAAGTAATGGGGCAGGGGCAGAAGTTCAGCGTCCGCTGGCAACAGTTGTAATCGGGGGCTTAATTACCGCGACACTGCTTACTTTATTTATACTGCCGGCTTTATATATGTTGTTGGATAAAATCTCTGTAAAAGTCACAAAAAGTAAGGCTTTGGTATTACTTCCTTTGTTGTTGCTGATGAGCCCGCTGATGGGTTACAGCCAGCAGGTGAGCATTGATTTACCTCAGGCGATTGGGATTGCCGAAAAACATAATTCAGGAATATTGTCTGCAAAGCTTGCTGAACAGGCGGCTGGTATCCGAAAAAATGCTGGCGTAGATCTAGCCAAAACACAATTTAGTGCTGATTATGGTCAGATGAACAGTGTGCAGCGTGATACCAGGTTCGGCGTTTCGCAGGCACTGAGTTTTCCGGCAGTATACCGTAATCAACGTGGGCAGTTCGAAGCGCAATATAACGTGTCTGCCTCCAGGAACAAACTTACTTTAATTCAGGTAAGGTCTGCGGTCAGGTCTGCTTTTTCAGAAGTGATCTGGTTAAAAGAGAAGCAAAGACTGTTGCTTTATGCAGATAGTATTTACACCTTATTCGCAGCAAAGACGGGTATTCGTTTTAAGGCGGGAGAAGCAAATATCGTAGAAAGAACTACGGCCAAGCTACATAGTGAGCAGATTACCAGTCAACTGGCGCAACTACAGGGAGACTTGAAGATTGCATTGGAGACATTTAATCTTGTTCTGCAGGATTCTGTTGATTATGTTCCATCCAGTAGTTCCCTGCGTTTGCAAGGGGTTAGTGATTCGTTAGTTTATGTTGAGTCTGAACATCCGCAGGTGCAGCTTGCACGCGCGGCTGCGGAAGAAGCGAACTGGCGTTATAAAACTGAAAAAAGTAAGCTTTTGCCAGACTTTTTTATCGGATATAATAATCAGAGTATCAATGGTATTCAGAATGAAAATGGAGTAGAGAAGTTGTACGGTAGCAGCAAGCGGTTTTCCTATGTAAGTGCTGGAATAAACATCCCGGTGTTTTCTGGTGCACAAACGGCCAAATCAAGAGCCGCGCGTGTAGAATGGGAGCAGGCAAAAGAGGATTTGAACTATAGCAGTAATGCCGCACGTGTTAATTATCTGAACGCACTATCTAACCTAAAAAAGCATCACAATGCACTTGACTACTATGAAAAACAAGCACTTAAGGATGCTGATATAATTATGAAGGCGGCAGACCAGCAGTTTGCCGGTGGGGATATCGATTACCTGCAATGGGTAATCCTCGCTGATCAGGCGGTAAGAGTCCGTAGTGAATATCTGGACACACTTAGTGCATACAACCAGTCTGTAATCAGGCTTTTAGAGTTACATACTCCAGACTTAATAATTAAAAAATAATCAGAATGAAAAACTATATCATATTAGGTGTTACTATTTGCTGTCTGGCATCTTGCTCTTCACCGAAAAAAGAGCCGGCTGCTCAGCAGGTACAAGAAGATACGACACTGGTGAGCCTTAATCCGGCGCAGATTAAGAATGCAGGGATCGTTATTGGTTCTCCTGTTGAAAAAGATGTAAATCAGGTTTTAAAAGTTCAGGGGACAGTTGAGGTCCCACCATCAGGACTGGTTAGTGTGAGCTTTCCTCTAGGTGGCTATTTAAGAAGAACAACGATGGTGGCAGGTATGCCTGTTAAAAAAGGTCAGGTGCTCGGCGTGCTGGAAGATATTGCTTTTATTCAGCTCCAGCAGGATTTCCTGCAAACCAGGGCAACTGAAGATCTCGCTTTGCTTGAGTATAAGAGACAGGAGGAACTCAACAGAAGTAAAGCCAGCAGTGATAAAGTCCTGCAACAGGCAAAAACAGCCTGGGAAACACAAAGGATCAATAGAAAAGCACTGGCCGAGAAACTTTTACTGCTAGGTATAAATCCTGGTGGACTTACAGCGTCTAATATTTCAGGAACGCTGGCAGTACGGTCTCCGATAGATGGTTTCGTTTCTAAAGTAAATGTAAATCCAGGTAAATATACAGCGCCTACAGATGTTCTTTTTGAACTGGTCAATCCGAAGGATATTCATTTGTCTGTTCAGGTATATGAAAAGGATCTTTCACGTTTGCGTGCAGGACAGAAATTAGTGGCTTATACCAATGCAAATCCGGATCAAAAATACGCCGGAACTGTTGAGCTAATTAGCAGAGATTTGAATGCCGACCGCATGGCCGAAGTACACTGTCACTTTAGTAAATCTAAATTATCGCTTGTTCCTGGAATGTTTATGGTTGCAGAACTTGCACTGGAAGGGCAGCGGGCTCTGACTGTTCCAGAAGAAGCTGTAGTGAGATGGCAGAATGCATACTATGTATTTGTTGCTGGCGGTAAGCAAAGTTTTAATATGGTTCCGGTACAACTTGGTAACCTGCAGGACGGCGCACAGCAGATCATTTCAGTGGCGATTAGTTCGGATTCCAAACTGGTAGTGGCTAATGCTTATGCACTCCTTATGAAAATGAAAAATACTGCTGAAGAAGAATAATACAGCCTGGCGCAGGCTCTGCTTATTTTTTAAGTCTATTGAAATACTAGAAATAAATCAATAATGCTTAGCTTGCGCCAAATTTGGCTAAATCGTATAAAATGTCTTTGATTGAATTAAAGCAGATCACTAAAAGATTTCATCAGAAGGGCAGGATTACCACAGCACTTGATCAGGTATCATTAACTGTACCTGCAGGTAAAATTGTAGGCGTAATCGGAGCTTCAGGTGCAGGAAAAAGTACGCTGATCCGCTGTGTGAACTTGTTGGAACGGCCTGACGAAGGAGAAGTGATTTTGGGTGGGGTAAATTTAATGCAGCTTAAACCTGCTGCCCTTGCAAAAGAAAGAAGGAAGATCGGAATGATCTTTCAGCATTTTAACCTGATGTCTTCGCGGACGGTATCTGAAAATATAGCTTTCCCGCTTGAACTTGATGGTCTTTCTAAAGGAGAAATTTCGGCCAGGGTCCAGGAATTACTGCAATTGGTTGGTTTGCAAGATAAACAGCATCAGTATCCCTCCAATCTTTCCGGCGGACAGAAGCAAAGAGTGGCCATTGCCAGATCACTTGCGAGCAATCCGGGTGTTTTATTATGTGACGAAGCTACAAGTGCACTCGACCCTGCAACTACCGCATCTATTCTGACGTTGTTAAAAGATATTAACAGAAGGCTGAACTTAACCATACTGCTCATTACACATGAGATGGATGTCGTTAAAAGCATCTGTGACCAGGTTGCTGTGATCAGTGAGGGAAGGCTAATTGAACAGGGAACCGTAAGTGAAATTTTCGCACATCCGCGCACCGATCTGACGCGTGAGTTTATTGCTTCTGCTATTAATCTGGATATTCCTGAAGCGTATCTGGAACGTCTTAAAGAATTTCAGGAACCGGGAACCCGACCTTTACTTAAACTCGAATTTACAGGGGGCTCGGCAGATAATCCCGTAATCTCGGAAGTAAGCAGGTTATTTAATCTGGATAACAATATAATTTGTGCACAGATTGAAAATGCTGGCGGTGTTAAATTCGGAATTATGGTAGTCGAAGTATTCGGTGAGGATAAAGACCATTTGGAAGCATTGAATTTTTATCAGGAAAGAAATATAAAAGTGGAGGTTTTGGGCTATGTCTGAACAAATGATAATGTTGCTCATTAAGGGTACATGGGAAACTATAGTAATGACTTTTACAGCCGGTTTCTTTGGCTTTGTGATTGGTTTGCCGACGGGTGTAATGTTATATCTCACGCAGAAGGGACAGTTGCTGGAGCGCCGCTCGCTCAATAACGTCATCTCTTTTATTGTTAATATCTTTCGTTCAGTTCCTTTCATTATTTTGATTGTCTGGATGATCCCTTTTACCAGGATGCTGGTCGGTACGTCCATAGGTGTAGAAGCTGCGTTGGTTCCATTAAGTATTGGGGCAGCACCTTTTATTGCCAGAATGGTCGAAAACAGCCTGATGGAAGTACCTTTGGGATTAGTGGAAGCAGCTAGAGCAATGGGCGCTTCTCCTTTTCAGATTGTAAGAAAAGTATTGTTACCGGAAGCATTGCCATCTTTGATTAATACGGCGTCTATTACCTTAATTACACTGGTCGGTTATTCTGCTATGGGTGGAGCGGTTGGTGCTGGTGGGCTTGGGCAAATTGGTTATCAGTATGGTTATGTAGGTTATGATGTATTCGTGATGAACACTGTCCTGATCCTGCTGGTTATTCTGGTATTTATTATCCAGTACTCTGGTGACTTTATAGCCAGAAAAACAGACCACAGAAAATCATAATATAATTCCTGATAAGCCGCTACCGGTTTATATTTGTAAATTAGAAAAAAGCAATTCATTTGATATGAAATCTACAATTCAATCTTCTCTGGCTGCAGCAGCCTTTATTTTAGTAACCATTTGGGGATGTGGTAATGGAAAGAAAAATGCCGACAATAATGTGTTGAAGGTGGGCGTGGAATCTGGTCCGGAGTATGTGGTTGCTTTAACAGCACAACAGGTAGCCAAAGAACAATATGGCCTGGATGTGGAACTTGTCCAGTTCAATGATTATGTTATGCCTAATGAGGCTTTGCATCAGGGAGATATTGATGTTAATGTGTTTCAGAACAGACCATATCTGGATGTTCAGGCTAAACAAAGAGGTTATAAATTTGCAATTCAGGGGAACACTTTTGTTTTTCCACTGGCAGGGTATTCCCATAAAATTAAGAGTCTGAAAGAATTAAAAGACGGAAGTACGGTCGTTATCCCTAATGACCCGACTAACCTGGGCAGAGCATTGTTATTACTACAGGCTAGTGGCTTACTAAAGCTAAATCCAGCTTCAGGTTTGCTGCCGAATGCAACGGACATCGTTTCTAATCCGAAAAATATTAAAATTCTTGAACTGGAAGCTCCGCAGTTGCCAAGAGCATTGGATGATAAACAGGTAACTATCGCTATTATAAATAATACTTTTGCCACTCCGGCAGGTCTGGTAGCCAATAGAGATGGTCTTTTTATGGAAGGAAAAGAATCACCTTATGTGAACATTATCGTGTCCAGAGAAGATAACAAGACTGACGAGAAGATCGGAAAGTTTGTAAAAGCTTACCAATCCAAAGAAGTTGAAAAAGTAGCTGAACAAGAATTCAAAGGAGGAGCTGTTAAAGGTTGGTAAATGGTAATTAATAAGCCTTCGGGGCTACTTTGTTTAGCGTTTCTGCTGATCAATATATTTTCGGCCTGCCGCAACAGTAAATCTGATGCGCAGGCCGCTTTTTATTACTGGAAAACAGATTTTAACCTAACCGGGAAGCAACAGTCCCTCCTGAAAGAAGTAGGGGCCAACCGGCTATATGTGCGTTTTTTTGACGTCGTATGGGATACCCGGCTGAATCAGTCTGTTCCGCGTGCGATTCTAAAAGCATCTGATGTTTCTAAAGATTTGAGAATTATACCTGTAGTTTATCTGACTAATCAGGTGTTTGAGAAAACAAGAGGCTCAGAATTAGATTCGCTGGCATCCCGGGTTAACCGTCAGATTTTACATCTTGCAGAAAAGGCTGGTGTTAACTATGAGGAAGTTCAGATAGATTGTGACTGGACCGTGGGTACAAGACCTGCTTATTTTTCTTTCTTATCCCTGTTCAGGAAATATACAGGTAAAAAGCTTTCGGCAACAATCAGATTGCATCAGGTTAAATACCCGGAAAAGACTGGTGTTCCTCCGGTGGATAAAGGTATACTGATGTTCTATAATATGGGTAAAATTTCTGCAGATCCGAAGTTGGCAAATTCTATTTATAATAAAGAAGATGCAGCACGGTATCTTCAGCGCATACGATATTATCATTTACCGCTAGATGTGGCACTGCCTTTGTTCTCCTGGACTCTGCAGATCAGGGAGGGAAAAGTAATTCAGCTTTATGCAAAGATTACCCGTAAGGAACTGTCTGATGCTGATCGTTTTACTAAAACTAAATATCAGGATGTTTACCGGGCTAGAAAAAGTTTTTTCACCGTGGGTGTCTATATTAAGGAAAACGATTTGCTCAAATTGGAAGAAATTAGTGAAAACACATTGAAAGAGGCTGCCCGTCAACTAACATCCGAATTGGCAGTTCTCAAAAAAAGAAATATCATTTATTATGAACTATCGTCCGAAAATGCCTCTGCTATCGATGCCAAAGATCTCCAGGAAATTTCTTCTTATTTTTAGTGTCTGCAGCGTTGCCATAGCAGGAATTGTATATGCTTGTGGTGATGGTGGCTGGGATGATGAAGACAATTCCAGTTTTGCACCTCAGGCTTTTGTTTCCGAAGACTATTCGCCATTTTTTTATACGAGCTGGACAACCTTGTATATAAATGGCAGTAGCAGTAACAGCCGTTATAATGAAAGTATAGTTACTGAATGGCAGCAATGGTTCAAGAACAAAATTGATTCAACTACACTGGATGCCTTGTTGTTACGCTCTTCTGAGTCAAGAGTGGATTCAGCCGCACTTTATGTGAAGGGGAAAATTAAAGTATTGCCCGAAGGATTGCCTCAGCTGAAGCAGTTTAAATCGGAGAAAAAAAAGGCAGATCTCTTCTTTAACTATTTGCAGATTGCCAAGGCAGCAGAAAGTTACGCGGTAGGTCCTGGGGAGTTTTCCTGGTATGCACCGGAAAAACAGGACAGACAGATTAGTGCTGAACTTGAACAACAGCTTTTAACAGCCATGAAAAAGGAGAAGGACCCTTTTATCAGAGAACGTCTGTGGTTTCAGACGGTCCGTTACTATTATTTCCTATGTCGTCTGGATTGGGAGCGTTATAATAATGATAAATATGACCTTCCGGCATATTTTGCTTCAACAGAAACTGAATTCCCTAAAAATACGCTGTATTACCGTTCCCTTGGCTATCTCGCTGGTTATTACTACCTGCGTGCTGACTATAGTCAGGCGAACTATCTCTATAGCAAAGGATATGATTATGCTCTGAACTTTAAAATTCCAAGTCAGTGGAGTTTCCGTCCGCAGGAAGAGAAAGATTGGGAGGCTACGCTGGCCCTGGCAAAAAACACGGATGAGAAGATTACGTTATGGCATTTATTAGGTACCACAAAAGATGAGCTCCGCGCAATCGAAGAAATCTACAAGTTAAATCCCGCTTCTGAGAAACTGGATTTGTTACTCAGCAGGTTAATTAACAAACGCGAACTTAATGGTTCGGGTTTACGTGATCAATCGGAAGGTGGTCAGGCGATCCATGCTGAAGCAGTAAGAGAGATTAAGATTGTGAATAGTATCGCAGGCAGTGGCCGGGTACATCAGCCGATTTTATGGAAAATGGGTGCTGGTTATTTAAATGCCCTGGCTGGTCGTTATACCGATGCGCGCAAATTTTATGATGAAGCCGAGAAAATGCTTCCTGCGGATAATCAATTATTAAAGGCACAGTACCGCTTGTTAGACTGGACTCTGTATTTAAATACGCTTCAGAAAATTGACGCTGAAGCGGAAGCTAAAATGGTCGCACCTTTAAACTGGCTTGCGGAACTTAGTCAGGAGAAAGAAGTGATTACAGATCTGCGTTACAGTCGTGCTCTGGGGGAGAGCCTGACGATACTGGCAAATCTGTATACCAAACAGGGAGAATTGGTTAAAGCAAATTGTTTTCGGCCGATACCGCAGTTCTACAAGTCGAATAACCAGATAAATGCGCTTAAAGCATTGCTCGCTAAAACTAACCAATCTGCGTTTGAGAAAGCAATGCTCCGATTTTATCCGGTGAAACTAGAACAGCTTAACTATTTGCAGGCTTCACAGCTGGTTTATCTGGATCAACCGGAAAAAGCGCTGGAGCTTATGCAGCAGGCAGGTGCAGACGCCAGTTTAACTTTCCAGGGAAACCCTTTTAATATGAGACTCGTAGATTGCCATGATTGCGATCATGCGCAAGTGTTAAAGACACCCTTTACGAATCTGTCTTTTGTAGAAACGCTGGTTAAGATTAAAGCTCAAGTTGCTCAGGGCAAAGATGTATCCAGAAATGCTTCCCTTTTAGCTAATGCTTATTACAATATCTCTTATTATGGGAATGGAAGGAGTTTTTACCAGTCTGATATCACAGGAAGTTTAGGAAACCTGCCTTCAGATCTTTCTGCGCCTTTCAGGGATGTTTTTACGAGTAATAAACTTGCCGAAAGGTATTATCTGCTTGCCAGAAAAATGAGTGCTTCGAAGGATCTTCAGACTAAATATACTTTTCTGGCTAGTAAATGTGAACGCAATGCATCTTATAATGCTGTTTATTTCGCACCAGAAAATAAAGACACTTATTATGGTTATAATGATTTGCTGAAAATACCGGCTGGTCAGTATTATGCACAGCTGAAAAAAGATTTTTCTAATTCTGCATTTTACAATGACATCATTAATGAATGTGGCTACTTCAGGACTTATTTGTCTAAAAACAATAACTAATCAAGTATGAAAAAAATATGGATTGCCGTTTTTATCCCGATTTTACTTTTTGCCTGTAAAGGGAATAATTACAATGGCAGATTAGCAGAGGAGGCTGTATCTCAGGGAGTGTTAGCAGCCGATTCGATTTCGGGAAGCAAAATCAGTAAAACCTCTGAAATGCGTTTCCGGGTAAAGAATGTCCAGAATACAAAGGAGAAGCTCAGTGACGTGATTCAGTCTGAAGGTGGATTCCTGGTTGAAGCGTCGACGCAGAGCAGTATTGTTGAAAATGAAAAGGTTGCCTATAGCATAGATTCGTTACTGGAGTTGAATTCTTACCGTACTGACGGACTGGTGATTGCCAGGATCCCTGCAGAACGTCTGGATGATTTTACTTCAAAAGTGGTAAAGATGGCGGTGTTTGTCGATTTCCAATCAATCAGGATGGAAGATCTTAGCGGGACTTTTAACGAAAATTCACGCAAAACTGCAGCCCAGGAAAAAGCAACCGCAGGGATGAATAAATTACCACAGAATCAGGCTCAGGTGATTGATAAGAAGCTGCAGATTGAAGAAAGAACCATAGCGCAGCAGGAGGCAAATCGTCAGATTAATGCAAAAGTTGCCTTCAGTACGATTACCTTGAATTTCTACCAGGATAATAAGGTACAGCGTCTGGTTACAGGAAATGATAAGCTTTCCGCTTATAAACCTTCCTTTTTTCAAAGGATAGGCCTTAATCTTGTTGAAGGCTGGAGAATCTTTAAAGAAGTGATTTTGTTTATTACGCAGTTATGGCTGGTCATTGTTGCGCTGATCCTTATTTATCTGGCGTACCGTCAATACAAAGCCAGACGCGTCAAATGATTTATTTATCTTCGTCAAAAAAAATAATATGTTAGATATCATCTATCAGGACGAATACCTGATAGCTATAAATAAACCACATGGCCTGCTGGTTCACCGTACCGCGATGGCCAGTGACGCGAAAGTGTTCGCATTACAGCTGCTCCGGGATCAGGTAGGGCGTAAAGTAAGTCCGGTTCACCGGCTTGACAGAAAGACAGGCGGACTACTGTTATTCGCTTTTGATAAAGAGAACGAGATTGCTATGCAAAAGCAGTTTATGGAAGGTCAGGTTAAAAAGAAATATCTGGCTGTACTACGTGGTTATGCACCTGATAGTATGGATATCGACTACCCGCTGATGAAAGACAATGGCGTTATGCAGGATGCATTTACCTCTTTTGTAACCTTAAAAAGAACAGAGCTGGAGATTCCGTTTGGGAAACATCCGACTTCGAGATACTCCCTGGTAGAGGCGACTCCGACAACGGGCCGGATGCATCAGCTTCGAAAACACTTTGCGCATATATTCTATCCGATTATAGGAGACCGTAAACACGGCTGTAATAAGCAGAACCGGTTTTTTAAGGAGCAATGGGAGATGACTACAATGTTACTGCATGCTTCTGCACTAAGTTTCGTTCACCCGGTAAGTGGTGCTTTGATAGAACTTAAAGCAGATCTACAACCAGAATTCAATGCTGTATTGGAAATGATGAAATTCGAATAGGAGCAGGCTGCAACAATTCGGGACTGGAATTGTTATGTATATAAAATTTAATACAGATGAAAGCAGTTCATTCCTACGCAGCTCAGGCAGCAGATCAGCCTTTGGCTCCTTATTCTCTAGATCGCCGGGAGCCGGGGTCCAATGATGTTGAAATTAAAATATTGTATTGTGGTGTATGTCATTCCGACATTCATACAGCAAGAAATGAATGGGGCGGTACAATGTACCCTGTAGTTCCCGGACACGAGATTGTAGGCAAGGTTAGCCGCGTGGGTGACCAGGTTACGCAATTTAAAGTGGGGGACACAGTTGGTGTTGGCTGTTTCGTGGATTCTTGCGGGCATTGTCAAAATTGTGATGAAGATAATGAACAGTATTGTGAAAATGGGAACTCACAAACTTATAATTCACTTTTACAGGACAAGAAAACAATCACGTATGGTGGCTATTCCAGCCATATCGTCGTGACCGAAAAATTTGTGCTTCGTGTGTCTGACAAGCTTCCCCTGGAAAAAGTTGCCCCGCTTTTATGTGCTGGTATTACAACTTATTCTCCATTGAAACACTGGAATGTGAAAAAAGGAGACAAACTTGCAGTCGTTGGGCTGGGAGGGCTTGGTCACATGGCTGTTAAAATCGCAGCTTCAATGGGGGCTGAAGTTACAGTTTTAAGCCGGTCGAAAGGCAAGGAAAAGGATGCACAGCAACTTGGTGCACATCATTTTGAATTGACAACCGATCCTGAAAACATGAAAAAACTGGCCAATAGTTTCAACTTTATTATTGATACGGTTTCTGCTGAACACGATTATAACGAATACCTGTCCTTACTGAAAACTAACGGCGTGATGGTATTATTGGGTGTACCGCCTACTCCGGCCGACGTACATGCCTTTCAATTAATTGGCGGCAGAAGAAGTCTGGTAGGGTCGCTGGTTGGAGGGATCAGGGAAACTCAGGAAATGCTGGATTACTGTGCTGAACACCAGATTACTTCAGATGTGGAAATGATAAATATAGATCAGATCAATGAAGCGTATGAAAGAACACTTAAAGGGGATGTCCATTATCGATTTGTAATTGATATGGCCTCGCTAAACTAATCTGGTCTTCGGATCTTATCTTATGAAAAAATGCAGCTTACCATATGGTGAGCTGCATTTTTTTTATTACCGATTGATTTTTTATTACGCTGATTGATGATTATTTTACTTTTTCAAAAAGGAGTTCCGGCTCGTTGGTTGTAATGTAATCTGCACCTGTTTTGAGCATCTCATCCATAACTGCGGAATCGTTTACTGTCCAGACGTTGATCGCCAGGTGATGGGCTTTTGCAGATTTAACCCAGTCCGGGTTCTTCTGCAGAACCGAATAGTGGTAATCCAGTCCGAAGAAATGATCTGCAGCAAGTTCTTCCGGAGATTTATCGCCTTTTAAGTAAGATACTTTTGCATACGGTGCAAGTTTAATGACCTCTTTGCAAGCCTCATAATCGAAACTGATATACTCCACCCAGGCCTCAGCCTTAAGTTTTCTAACTAATTTCAATACTTCGTGTGTGAGCTGGATCGCGCGTTCAGGACTAACTACCGACGGTTTGATCTCGAGGATTAATTTGGTGGTTTGCTGGCTCATACCTGCCTTCAGGAAATTCTCCAGCTGAGGCAATGGTTCGCCGTCTTTCAAGCGGACAGTGTTCAGTTTGGCAGCATCACTTTTTTCCATTGATACGCCTTGTATTTCAGGATCGTGGTTAACGAAAATTACACCGTCAGCAGATAAATGTACATCAAATTCTGATCCGTAGCATCCTAATTTTACGGCTTCTTTTAATGCTGCAATAGAGTTCTCGGGTGTTGCCGTTTTTTTCCAGGCACCACGGTGCGCGATTACCTTATTACGGTTAAACTCATCTGCCAGCAAGGTGTAGTTTTCTGTATACTGCTGACTGCCATTACCGGCTGTGATTGAGATTTCGAGGTTTTTAGGGTTCTTTTTAAGTACGGCGCTTTTTACGGTGATCTCTCCTGACTTATTCGTCTCGACTGCGTTTGCATCCCGGCCACTGATTTTAAATTGTTTTAATGGCTTACCATCGGCTGTCATCACGTGACCGATGCTGGCCTGCTTGTCGGAATAGGTGTACCCGGTTAAATAAATCATAGGCTGTTGTGCAAATGTAAAAGACACGGCTGCTAATTGGAATGCTAATACGGATAGAATCTTTTTCATAGAACTAAATTAAACAAATGGATTAAATTTAGTGCCTCTGTAAGACTAAAGAGACACTAAATTGCAAAACTAAAGGGTCTGTATAAGCTGTAAAGCATTTCTATATTAACAAATCGTTTATAAACAGAATTATGAAAGTTTAAAGTCAAATCCTGTAATTTATTCCCTAACCGGGCACCTATCTTTGTAGAAACAAATGAATATGACAACAGCAAATTCTATAGAAACCCTTTCTTTACCAGTATTGGGAATGACTTGTGCGGGTTGTGCAGTGAGCGTTCAGTCTATGCTTGCTGAGCAGCCGGGAATATCGAGCGCGGAGGTTAATTATGCTACTCAGGAAGTAACAGTTGCTTATAATTCCGGAATTATACAGCCGGAACAGTTTAAAAAAGTATTACAATCTGTCGGTTATGATCTGATTCTTGATCAGGTCTCAGGAAAGGAACAACAACAGGATATTCAGCGTGAACAATTTCAGGCTTTAAAAAAACGTACAATTTATGCGGCCGCTTTAACCTTACCAGTCGTTATACTGGGGATGTTTTTGATGGATATGCCTAATGCAAATTATATAATGCTTGTTTTTACTGCTCCGGTTTTATTTGTATTTGGCAGGAACTTCTTTATCAATGCTTATAAACAAGCCAGGCATGGGAAAGCAAACATGGATAGTCTGGTTGCACTGAGTACCGGTATCGCATTTCTTTTCAGTTTGTTCAACACTTTTTATCCTGGATTCTGGCACAGTAGAGGTATGCACCCGCACGTTTATTATGAGGCAGCTGCAGTGGTGATTGTTTTTATCATGCTTGGTAAATTGCTGGAAGAAAATGCGAAATCTAATACCTCATCTGCCATTAAAAAATTGATCGGTCTGCAACCGCAGACGGTCGTTCTGATTGACAGTAATGGTCACGAGCAGGAAATTCCGGTCTCGGCAGTTAAACAAGGTGATATATTGCGCGTTAAGCCGGGGGACAAGATTCCGGTTGACGGAAAAGTATCTTCTGGAAATTCTTATGTTGATGAAAGTATGATCAGCGGTGAACCGGTAGCTGTATTCAAAGAAGAAGGCAAGCAGGTTTTTGCAGGTACGATTAACCAGAATGGAAGTTTTCAGTTTATAGCTGAAAAGGTAGGTGCCGAAACTTTGCTTGCACAGATTATTAAAATGGTGCAGCAGGCTCAGGGTTCTAAAGCACCGGTTCAAAAGCTAGTCGACAAAATTGCCGGCATTTTTGTTCCGGTAGTCCTATTCATCGCGGTCTGTACGCTGGGAGCCTGGTTAATTTTCGGCGGAGAGTATAAACTCAGTCAGGGCTTACTCGCTATGGTCACTGTGCTGGTTATTGCCTGTCCATGTGCATTGGGGCTGGCGACGCCGACCGCTATCATGGTAGGGATAGGAAGAGGGGCTGAAAATGGCATTCTGATTAAAGATGCTGAAGCTTTGGAGTCAGGTCACAAAATTGACACACTTATTCTGGATAAAACGGGCACAATTACATTGGGCAAGCCTTTAGTTACGGATGTTAAAATTTCTGATAATCAGGTAGTAAATTCAGATATTTTGCTTGGTATTCTTCTGGCGGCAGAGCAGCAATCGGAACATCCGCTTGCAAATGCAATTGTTACCGATCTGCGTAATAAAAAAGTTGTTTCGGCGACTGTGACCGGCTTTAAAAGTATTACGGGAAAAGGTGTGGAGATTGTTGCTAATGGTCTGAAATATACTGTGGGAAGTCATAAGATTTTAATACCCGGCATGCAGATCCCTGAAGAACTGCAGACTGCCGTAAACAGATATCAGACCGAAGCGGCAACAGTAATTTATCTGCATAATGGCCAGGAATTATTACTCGTGCTGGCTGTTGCAGACCAACTGAAGGAGGGAGCTGCCGATGCGATCACTTTATTAAGAAACCAGGGAATCGAAATTCATATGCTCACCGGAGATAATGCATTTACGGCTGGAGCTATCGCAAAGATGGCCGGTATTACCCATTTCCAGGCAGATCTGATGCCCTCCGATAAGGCAGACTTCGTAAGAAAGTTGCAAAAGGAAGGTCGCATCGTTGGAATGGCTGGTGATGGAATCAATGATAGCGAAGCGCTTGCACAGGCAGATCTTTCAATAGCTATGGCACAAGGTTCGGCTATTGCGATTGACGTGGCTAAGCTGACTATAATTTCCTCAGACCTGCGCCAGATTCCTAAAGCACTGAAGTTATCGGGCGCAACAGTAAGAACAATTAAACAGAATCTATTCTGGGCATTTATTTACAATTTGATTGGCATACCTTTGGCTGCTGGTATTTTATATCCCTTTAATGGCTTTTTGCTCAATCCGATGATTGCAGGAGCTGCAATGGCACTGAGCTCGGTTTCTGTTGTCGCCAACAGTCTCCGTCTAAAATTAGTTAAACTTTAAATTCAAGAAAAATGGAAACATTACAATTCAAAACAAATATTAAATGCGGTGGATGTATCGCAACTGTTAAACCTCATCTGGATCAGCTAGCTGGTGTGAAAAGTTGGGAAGTAGATACACTTGCAGCTGATAAAATCCTCACTGTAGAAGCTGCAGATGCTGTTAAAGAGTCTGATATAATAAATACCCTGAGTACTGCGGGTTTCAACGCGGAAAGAATCTGATATGCAGCTCCATATTAAAAATATGGTTTGTGACCGTTGTATCCTGATTGTAGGACAACAACTTAAACAGCTTGGTTTTGAAATTGAGCAGATTTCACTCGGACTTGTGAATGTTGAGCCTGAACCAGATCAGGAGCAGCGTCTGCAGATCGCCTCTGCTATGCAGGTGCTCGGTTTCGAACTGATTGATAAAGAGAAGGACAAGTTAACCGAACAAATCAAAAATCAGGTGATTTCGATCATTCATCAAAGTCCCTTAAGTGAGTTGAAGCAAAGTCCTGCCCAACTGGTAGCAGAGCGTCTCAACAAGGATTATGCTTATTTGAGCAGGTTGTTTTCTGAGATAGAAGGGATTACTATTGAAAAATATATCATCCAGCAGAAAGTTGAGAAAGTTAAAGAACTGCTCGAATATGGTGAATACAATCTTAGTGAGATAGCTTTTCAGATGGGTTATAGCAGCAGTGCACACCTTTCGACTCAGTTTAAAACTGTAACGGGTCTGAGCCCAAGTAAATACAAAGCGTCGCCGCCAGGTAAACGTAAACCTCTTGATCAGGTGATTTAAGCACAAAAACCGGCATTATTTGCCGGTTTTTGTGCTTTTAGTCTTCTAATATCCTGTTGTATAAAGTGATTAAGCCCATTTTTATAAATTTTTCCGACATTTTTCCAAATTGATTGTTGTAACAAGGGGCAGGGAATAAACCCGGTTAGCCTTCAAATCAATAGTCCATGAATAAATTTGATGCGATTGTAATCGGGGCGGGGCAGGCGGGTGTTCCGCTTGCCAAGAAATTGGCCGGTGCAGGCTGGAAGACCGCTTTGATAGAAAAAAGAGCAATAGGCGGCACATGTATAAATGATGGATGTACGCCAACTAAAACCATGATTGCTTCAGCGAGAATGGCTTATTTGGCTGGGAGGAGTGATGAGCTTGGTATCCATATACCTGAATATAAGGTTGATTTTAAAGCGATCATGAATCGGAAATCGACTATTGTGCAGCAGTTCCGTGAAGGGGCAACTAAAGGTTTGGAGGAAACCAGGAACCTCACACTCGTTTATGGTACTGCCAGATTTGTCGATCCTCACACACTTTATGTGGATATGAACGACGGTTCTTTCGAAAACTATACAGCAAAAAAGATTTTTATTAATACAGGTTGTACTCCATTTCTACCAGATATTAAAGGTTTGCAGGATGTCCCGTATCTGACTTCCACTACTTTACTTGAAATCAATGAAGTTCCTGAACATTTGCTGATTATAGGCGCCGGGTATATCGGTCTGGAATTTGCTCAATTGTTTCGCAGATTAGGTGCAAAGGTAACTATTGTAGAGAAATCTGACCGATTGATGCCGAAAGAAGATGATGATATCTGTGCAGCTATGAGTGAAATTTTCGATCAGGATGGTATTCGCATATGGACTGAAACGCAGGTTCAATCTTTAAGCCTTAAGTCAGGAAAGGTGCATGCAAAGCTGGAGGGTAAAGGTCCTGCCAGTTTAAGCTGCAGCCACGTGCTTGTTGCCTCCGGCAGAAGCCCCCAGACCGCCACTCTCGGCCTGGAAAATACCGGGATACAAAGTGATGAAAAAGGGTTTGTTAAAGTCAATACGCGGTTGCAAACGGCCGAACAGCATATTTATGCCTTAGGTGACGTGAAGGGTGGCCCGGCTTTTACGCATATTTCGTACAATGACCACCTGGTGATCACAGAAAATCTGCTGAATGGCCGTCATAAAGATATCAGTAAACGTATGATTCCTTATTGCATGTTTACAGACCCGCAACTGGGCAGGGTTGGAATGAATGAAAGTCAGGCAAAAGAAGCTGGAATAGACTATCTTGTAGCAAGTATCCCCATGAAAAATGTAGCCCGGGCAATTGAGACTGCAGAAACGCGGGGTTTAATGAAAGCGATTATCGATAAAAAGAGCCGTCGTATTTTGGGTGCTGCTATTATTGGCGAGCAGGGTGGTGAGATTATGACTGTACTGCAAATGGCCATGATGGGAAAGATCACAGCCGATGAGATTAGAAGCGGAATTTTTGCGCATCCTTTATATTCGGAGTCTTTGAATAATTTATTTATGTCTGTTTAACAAATGATTAAGGTAGAAAACCTAGTTAAATACTTTAATGATGAAGCTGCAGTTAATCAAGTCAGTTTTGAAATTGCCGAAGCAGAAAACCTGGTCTTACTGGGTACAAGTGGCTGTGGCAAAACAACAACGCTGAGAATGATTAACCGTTTGCTGGAGCCCGATAGCGGGCGTGTGTGGATACAGGGTGTTGATACAAGTCTACAGGATCCTTCGAAATTACGAAGGGGTATTGGATATGTATTACAGCATCATGGTCTTTTTCCTCATTTTACAGTTGCAGAAAATATTGCTGTTGTGCCAAAGCTTCTGCACTGGAAGGAAGACGCAATCAGAGCACGTACTTTCGAACTGCTGGAAAAATTGCAGCTGCCTGTACAACTTGCCGGACTTTATCCGCAGAATCTAAGCGGTGGCCAGCAGCAACGCGTAGGACTTGCCCGCTCACTAATGGTAAATCCGCCTGTTTTGCTTATGGACGAGCCCTTTGGTGCACTCGATGCACTTACACGTAGGGACATCCGCCTGGAATTCCGGCAGCTGGAAGAATTAAAAAGCAAAACTATCCTGATGGTTACGCATGATGTTCAGGAGGCTTTCGAACTTGGTGACAGGATTTGCCTGATGGATAAGGGTGAAATTCAGCAGATAGGCACAGCAATGGAGTTGTTGTTTAAACCTGCAAACGCTTTTGTACGTAGTTTTTTCAATGACCAGCGGACGCAGCTTGAATTCAAAACAGTAATGCTTACTGATTTATTTATTGGCGGAAGTGTCCCGGCTAAGGTCTCTGTTTGGGATACTCTGGAAAATCGCTCCGACACCGATGCGGGAATACCGGCATTGTCCGATATTTTAACTGCTTTTGAAAACTTTAAAAGGAAATAGGATGGAGCAGGATTCAGGTTTTTTTGCTTTTATACAGCAGCAGTCAGGTAAGTTACTCAGCCAGACATTAACGCATGTCGGTTTGACTATGATATCCTTGGTACTTGCTATCATCATTGCTGTACCGCTGGGTATATGGATAAGCAGAAAGCCAAAGTTTGCTGGGGGCGTTCTTGGTGTTGCAGGCGTTTTGCAGACTATACCAAGCATTGCTTTACTGGGAATTCTAATTCCTGTACTGGGTATTGGTCCTAAGCCAGCTATTTTTGCTTTGTTTCTCTATGCCTTACTCCCAATCGTTAGAAATACCTATACCGGTCTTATTGGTGTTAGTCCAGTTGTTGTTGATGCTGCAAAAGGTATGGGAATGAATAGTTTGCAGGTTTTATTTAAAGTTGAACTGCCTCTGTCGTTTTCTGTGATTATGGCTGGTGTGAGAACTGCTACCGTGATTAATGTTGGCGTGGCAACTCTCGCAGCATACATTGCAGCAGGAGGCCTTGGTGAATTTATCTTCGGTGGTATTGCATTGAATAATACAAATATGATTCTTGCCGGTGCAATTCCGGCAGCTTTACTCGCAGTTTTACTGGATTTCATTCTGTCAAGGGTACAGCGTTTCCGTTTGAAAAAGGTGGTGCTCTGGAAGGCTGCGCTGCCTGTAATCATACTTACTTTGTCATCATTCTACCTTCTGCCGACTAAGCTTGGCGGAAGACTACTGGCTGGCTTTACACCTGAGTTCATGGGACGGGAGGATGGTTATATCGGCCTTAAATCTTTATATCACCTGGATATGGAAACCGTAGTGATCAGCGACGCGGTTATGTATAAGGCAGCGAGGGATAAGCATTTGGATGTGATTAGCGGCTACAGTACGGATGGTAGATTAAAAGCTTATAGTTTGATTACACTTGAAGATGATTTAAAACTCTTTCCTGCTTATCAGGCTGCTCCTTTAATAAGAGAAGACGTGCTTATGAAGTTTCCCGGATTGGAAGCTGTGCTGGACCAGTTATCAGGAAAAATCAGCGAAGCGGTAATGACCGGGATGAATTATAAAGTGGACCAGCTCAAACAAAGCCCGGAAAAAGTTGCTTTAGACTTTATGGTTGCCAATAATTTGTATAAAAAGCCGAGGCCTGTGAAGGTAGGCGGGGTTGCAGCACCGACTGTGAGGATTGGGAGTAAAATTTTTGGAGAACAATATATACTTGCTCAGATATACCGTATTTTAATTCTGGGAAATACGGATTTTCAAGTGGAAACCAAAACGGGGTTAGGTGGTACCAAGATTTGTTTTGATGCTTTGCAAAACAAACAAATCGATTTTTATCCTGAATATACAGGAACCGGATTATTGGTTGTTTTACAGCCGGACAGGCAAACGCGTGAAAAATTGCGCACAGATATTCCGGCAATGAAAAGCTATCTCGACCGGGAGTTTCACGAAAAATACGGTTTAAAATGGCTTAAACCGATAGGATTTAATAATACATATGCCCTGATGATGCGAAAGGAACAAGCCGCTGAATTAGGTATTAAAACAATAACAGACTTAACTAACCAAATCAAAAATTAAGCAAATGTCTCCAATTGAAAAATTTATGGCTGTCCGTTCTGCAACGGAACGGATATGCGCAGCATTGGAAAAGGAAGACTATGTCGTGCAGCCAGTAGTGGATGTGAGCCCTCCTAAATGGCATCTAGGCCATACCACATGGTTTTTTGAAACATTCGTCCTTTCCGTATATGCTAAAAACTATCAAAACTTCCATGCGGGCTATGATTATGTCTTTAATAGTTATTATGAAAATGCCGGTGCCCGTGTGATCAGAACAGACCGAGGTAATCTGAGCAGACCAACTGTAGATGATATCTTTTTATATCGCCGGCATGTAGATCAGGCTATGATAAAATTAATGGAAAATGCAGACCAGGATCTGCTGGCTTTGGTTGAACTTGGGCTAAATCATGAACAACAGCATCAAGAGTTGTTGTGGTATGACATCAAGTATATTCTTGGACATAATCCGTTATTTCCCGCATATGGTGAAGATCATATTGAAAACAAACTGAAAGGTGAGAGTTCAGGTTGGATACATACTAAAGCCGGCGTATATGAAATAGGCTATGCTGGTGCAGGGTTCTATTTTGATAATGAACTGGGCAGGCATAAAGTGTATGTGCCGGAATTTGAAATTTCTACTGCACTGGTAACTAACAGGGAATATGTGGAATTTATAGCGTCAGGCGGATATCAGGATTTTAATCTCTGGCATGCCGAAGGCTGGGACTGGGTAAAGCTCCAGGGCATAAAGGCGCCGCTTTACTGGTATGAGGTCGACGGGGAATGGCAGCGGTATGGATATTCTGGTCTGGAAAGATTAGACCTGGATCAGCCGGTGAGCCATATCAGTTATTTTGAAGCTTATGCATTCGCCGGCTGGAAAGGGATGCGCCTTCCGACTGAGTTTGAATGGGAAGTCGTATCTTCCCGGATCAGCTGGGGTATGCTTTGGGAATGGACTTCAAGTGCCTATCTGCCTTATCCGGGTTTTTCTAAAGCTCCCGGTGCTTTGGGAGAATATAATGGTAAATTCATGGTAAATCAGCAGGTACTGCGGGGCGCATCAATTGCTACGGCTGCCGGGCATAGCAGGAACACATACAGGAATTTTTTTCACGCTGATCTGCGCTGGATGTTCAGCGGGATCAGACTCGTCAGATAATTTATGAATCAATTTTTAAAAGAAGTTTTAAGCGATCTTAGTCAGACCCCAAAATGTCTGAATTCTAAATATTTTTATGATGAAACCGGTGACCGTATTTTTCAACAAATCATGGATTGTCCTGAATATTACCCGACAAATTGTGAAATGGAAATATTTCGGGAGAATAGTGCCGAACTCGCCACCGCATTGAAAAATGGCTTTTCGGACTTTGATCTGATTGAACTGGGAGCAGGGGATGCGACTAAATCGAGCTACTTACTGAAAGAGCTGATTGAAATGAAGGCAGATTTTACGTATATGCCCATTGATATCTCTTCCAGTATGATCGAATATCTCGATGAACATCTTCCGCAGGATATTCCCGGATTGCGTGTACATGGTCTAAATGGCGAATATTTTGAGATGCTCAAAAAAGCAAATCAGATTTCCTCGAAAAGGAAGGTTGTATTAATGCTTGGTGGAAACATTGGGAATGAAACTCCGGAAAACGCAGTGCTTTTTTGCCAGCAGATCAGGGAATCGCTAAATCCCGGAGATCTGGTGCTGGTTGGTTTCGATTTGAAGAAACATCCAAGGACAATACTTGCCGCTTATAATGATGCTGCAGGTTTTACACGTGAGTTTAACCTTAATCTTTTGCATCGTATTAATAAAGAATTAGGTGGGGATTTTAATGTTTCAGGTTTCGAACATTATCCGTGTTATGATCCTGGGTCTGGAGCGTGCAAGAGCTATTTGATCAGCCGTACTAAGCAGGAGGTGTATATCAATAATCAGCGATTTGAATTTCAGGAGCATGAGGTAATTTATATGGAGATATCTCAGAAATACAGCATAGCGGAAACGGAGGAAATGAGCTTGAAGACCGGGTTTAAGCCCGTCCAGCATTTCTTTGATCACAAAAAGTGGTTTCTGGACACGGTCTGGCAATGTATATAAAGTAGAAAGGAGGGTTAAGCCCTCCTTTTTTATGCATCGTGATTTCTTGTTGAACAAAAAATGCCCCGCAAATCTTGCGGGGCATTTTTATAGGATGAATTTCAGCTTAGTATAAAGTGAATTCTACCCTTCTGTTTTTCTGACGACCTTCAGCAGTTTTGTTAGATGCAATTGGTTGGTTTGGACCGTAACCTGTTGCTTCAATACGTGATGCATTAGCGCCTTGAGAAACTAAATAAGCTTTTACTGATTCAGCTCTTTCTTTAGATAAACGTAAGTTTAAAGCCATTGAACCAGTGTTGTCTGTGTGACCAGCTAATTTCAGGCTAAAGTTTTTCTCAACCAATAAAGCTGCTACTCTGTTTAATGTTGCATATGAAGTAGAACGGATAGTTGCTTTACTTAAGTCAAACTCCAGGTTTTTAATAGCTTCATCAACTACTTTACGATCTGCCTCAGTGATAATTACTTTTTCTGTTACAACTGGTTTTGGTTGTTTTAATGGGCAACCTGCACCGTCAACAACTGTATTTGGAGGAGTTCCAGGACATTTGTCGAATTTGTTTGCAACACCATCATTATCATCATCAGCTAAATCTCTTGCATATTGCTCCTGATCTCTTAATCTGTTTTGTTCAGCAGTAGATAATGCTCTTCTTAACTCAGCGCTTTCTGCTGCACTTTCTTCACGAATTGCTGCTATTGCACTGAAGTTTTGTAATTGAGATGTACCTTTTTTACCTAAAGCGATCTCTACACCTGCATGTGCATAAGAGAATCTGTCGTTTGCTCCACTACGCACACCGTCAAAATTGTCGGTTTTCATGAAGTTAACCGTATAACCTAAGTCGATGTTTACACCTTTAGATACACCTAGTTTAAGACCTGCACCTACAGGAATAAACCAGTTTTCTTTATATCCTGTGCTTGCGCCATTAGGAGCATCTGTATTTGCACTTGATGACATATACCCAGCACCGGCAGTTACGTACGGAGATAATACATTACGTTTCTGGTTCAGGCTCATATTCGCAATTGTGAAATTAGCGCTTAAAGCTGCTGACCAGTCGATACGTGTTTCAAAACCGCTGTTTCTTTCTGCAGGTGTTGCAGTCGCACCTAATCCATTTGGTCTGAATCCTTTTACTTTACCAGCAAGGAAGTCTGCCTGTACACCAAATCCCGGAAGGATTTGTTTCTTAATATAACCTCCGTAACCCCAGCTTTCCTGCGGAGTTGCGAAACTTCCGTTAGATCTGCTGTTAAAAGGAGTATAGTGTGTTAACATACCACCATTTAATCCAATTGACCAAGTGCGGAAATCTTTTTTGTTAAAGTGAGCAGTGGAGTCAGACGTTCCGTCCTGAGCAAACACTGATGTTGATAATCCGATTAAGGATAAAAACAGTGCGGATTTTGTAATTCTTGAATTCATTTTTTCTATAATTAGATATTAAATTTTCAGTAGTTAACTGATCGATTAACACTTAGTAATAACCTTGCCAAAGCTTGATTAATTTTATTTTACTATTGAATTTGTTGTAAATGAGGTTGTTACGATAATCTTGATTCTATGTTAAATTTCGGATCATTTATAATTACTAATCAAATAAGTGTATAGTTTTTGATACAAAACGGCTATTTTAAGCTTGTATTGGTGCTGTCGGACGGTAATTATAGCCGTATAAATAAATTATACGATGGTAGCTATATCTTTATGGCGGCCCATAACGTTATTAACTGAAATAATATAATATAAATACTGAAGGAAGATTAATGATTATCTTTCCTGAAAGAAATGACATACAAATAAATTTAACTATGCTGCTACAGGAACTATTAAAAACAAAAACCAAAGGGAGTCACGATCAGTTGGAAGAGCTGATGTTTGTTCACGAAATCATGAATAAGACTTTAAGTCTTGACCAGTATAAGACTTTGCTGGCTACTAATTACCTGGTTCATGCCGCCATAGAATCTAAAATTCACCATGCTTTGGATGAAAATACAGCAAGTCAGGTCGGTGCTGACCAGAGATATAAGTTATCTGCGTTGATCAAAGATCTGGAAGAGGCGGGTATTTCCAAAGATGAACTCGATCAGATTGACATTACTGTACCTAACCATGAATATAGTCCTGCTGCTGCATTGGGAGCTATGTATGTGCTTGAAGGCGCAACAATGGGTGGGCAAGTCATTCAGAAAAAATTAAAGGCTACACCTGCTTTCGAGGGTTTAAACCTTAATTATTACACAATCTATGGTGATAATCTGATGCATAACTGGAAAAGTTTTGTCGGAGTATTGAATACCGCTGTCCCGGAATCTGATTACGAACAGGTAGTGAATAGTGCATCTGAGACCTTCAGCTATATCGCAACTGTTTCTCAGCGCGTGAATACTATATTAGTATAAATCTTATTAGATCATTCGGTATACTCCAAATAGGCTAACGCCTTAGAGTGTATACACTTCACCTTTTTCAGCAATAACTGCAGTATAGCCAGCCGCTTCAATAGCGCTGGCAAGACTGCTTAAACTGCTGTCCTCACCGTGAACCAGAAATACCTTTTTCAATTGATGGGGATCCTGGCTGGTTACATTACCCATCAGATCATCATGATCACCATGACCACTTAACAAATCTGTTTTTTTAATAGTCGCGTACACACTCAGATCACGGTGACGCAAACGGACTATAGAATCGCCGCGCAGTAATCTGTGCCCAAGAGTTCCCTTTGCACAGTAACCGATAAATAAAATTGTACAGTAGTAATTCTGAATATTGTGATAAAGATGGTCCTGTATCCGTCCTCCTTCAAGCATGCCTGCGGAAGATATAATGATACAGGGTTCATGATAGTTGGAAATAGAAATACTTTCGCGTTTGTCCTGTACATAGGAAAGAGAATCAAATTCAAATTCATCTCCGGAACGACGGTAAAAGTCCTGGGCTTCATCATTCAGCAATTGATGATGTTTGCGGTAAACGTCCGTCGCGAATTCGGCGAGGGGGCTGTCTACAAAGATCTTTACCGGAGGAAGTGCACCGGAACTGAAGAGTTTATTCAGGGTAAATACCAACGCCTGTGTTCTTCCGATACTAAAGGCTGGTATAATCAGTCTGCCTGGGAATTTTACACAGGTTTCCTCAATAATATCTTTAAGTTTGGCAGTTATCGTAGTGTCCTTGCTATGTAGCCGGCCTCCATAAGTAGATTCTGTAACCAGGTAGTCTACTGCAGGTAAAGGCTGAGGGTCGGTTAGTACAGGATAGTCTTTACGTCCGATGTCTCCGGTGAAGGCAATTTTTTTTGTGACGCCTTGTTCTTCTATTTCAAGAACTACTGCTGCAGCTCCCAGTAAATGACCAACCGGGATAAATTGCAGGTTAATTCCCTGTCTGATCTGAAATATCTTATTGAAGCCAATAGTGACAAACCGTTCCACTGTATCCATCACATGTTTATGGAGGTAAAGCGGTTTTGGGCCTGATCCTGATCTTTTTCCACGTGATCTCTTCTGCTGTTTACTTAAAAAGATATTAACAGAATCCATTAATAATAATTCAGTAAGATCTGCAGTAGGTGAGGTGCAAAGGATCTGGCCATTAAACCCCATCCTGAGTAGGGTGGGTAGATTTCCTGAATGATCGATATGTGCGTGCGTTAGTATAACTACATCTATTGAGGCAGGATTAAATGGAAAGTACTGGTTTTCTTCCTGAAATGTATCTCTCTCATAGTCGAGTCCACAGTCTATTAGTATTCTATAATCTCCTGCTTCCAGCAGGTGCATACTTCCTGTCACCTGTTTCGCAGCACCCCATATCGTTAATTTCATCTATTCTAATCGTTTTACAATTGAATTTCTACCCTGAAAAAGGGAAAAAAGATTAGCAATATAATGTTTTATTGCTGTATGTTGTTTTATTGATAGTTAGAAACTAGATATCTTATTGGCTGACAAGGTCATGTAAATTTATCTGAAATTTATAGTCAAGTTCACTCTTCAAACGGTTACTTTCAATTATTTTCCAGCTGTTTTTTTGAGGAATAAATTGTGGAAGAGGAAGTCCGGACCTCTTTGCTGCAGCTGTGTAGAAGGACATACGGTCAGGGTGTTCGGGAGAACAGGCATGGTAAATCCCGCCATATTTTTCCTGACTAATTATACTAGTTATAATTCCAATACAGTCCTCCAAGCCGATCATGTTAACTGGTGAAAGGCCATTTGCAATGTCAGTTTTACCAGCGAAAAAACGTCCTGGGTCTCTACCCGTCCCGAACAGTCCCGCAAAGCGGACTATTGTGGTTCTGAAATAACCGGAAGAGCTTGAGTTTTGCTCCGCTTCAAGTATAATTTTCCCTGAAGCTGTGTCAGGAACAGGAGCATCGTCTTCATTAAGCTGTTGATTATTATCACGGAATACCGAAGTTGAGCTAATAAAGATAAAGTCCCTGATACTACCTTTCGCTGCTGAATCAGCGATCCTTTTTATTTTTTCTGCATACTGCTGCTGAATAACAGGGTCTCTTTTTGGGGGAATGCAGCAGATGAGTATGTCGCTATTAAAAAATTCAGGGTTCATATCCGGGATTTCTGCGTTCAAGTCCAGCAGATAGGGGGCGATGCCGGCCTCTTGCAATGCGGTCTTTTTCTCAGGAGTTGTGGTCGAGCCTTTTACTGTATAACCTTTTTTGACCATCGACACCGCGAAAGGAAAGCCGAACCAGCCACAGCCGAGCACACTGATTGTTTTTGTATTTGAAGACATGTTTTTTTGGAGGGATAGATATAAAAAAAGGGGTAATGCGTCGCATTACCCCTTTTTTTCAATAAGTTATTCTTAAAGAACAGTTACATTAGAAGCCTCAGGGCCTTTTTTACCGTCGTTTAATTCGAACTCTACATTGTCACCCTCATTCAATTCTCTGAATGAATCGCCTGCAATCGCAGAAAAATGTACGAAAATATCTTTTCCTCCATCTTCTGGAGTGATAAAACCAAACCCTTTTGCAGAATTAAACCATTTTACTTTTCCTGTTGTACGCATATTATTATTATAAATTTCGCTGTGAAAATAATGAATTGAATATTAATATCCAAAATCTAAATTTCTAATTTGATAATTAGACTTTGATTTAAATTATAGAATATGATTATCGGATTCCGGTTACAGATAGAATTAAATTTAAAAGAATGATCTTTATCAAGAACAGCAGCCTGGATATATTTGTTGTTAGCTATGAATTTATGATTATTAGACAGATATGAGAACACCAGATAAAAAAGCAGAACAACGACATTTAAGAAGAAAGATTTCAGAAACTGAGCGTGATGAGTCGGCCAATCTTGGACTTGATGCAGATCAATCTTCATCAGGGGACGAATTTCTCAATAACCTGAATTCTGATAATGATAGAATATCCGGCAATCCTGACGGGGAGGATGATAAAAATGATACTTCCGAAAGTCCGGGCAATTCACCTTTAGAAGATAAATAGGGATAAAAATATCTGATAAGTGCCGTTTGGCATAGTTTTGGTAAAATAGATCTTACAATATAAAATGATAAATTATGAGAAAGATACTCGCCATAGCTGCTGTAGCATTGATGTTTACTGCCTGCAGTAACGCTAAGAAAGAAGAAGCTATTAAATTAGCTACTATAAAAGCTGTAAAAGACAGTATCAGATTAGATAGTTTTAAAAGAGCAGATACTGAAGAGAAATTACAGGCTGCGAAAATAAAAGAGGAGAAGCGTGTACTAATGCTTGCTGAGGAAAAAGCTGCTGAGAATGCTCCTGCTGCCAGAATAGCGGAACCGACTACGCATAGCAACGCTTCGTCGTCAACTGCTACCCAAAGTACCAAGAAAAAAGGTTGGAGTAGTGCCGCACTCGGTACTGTAATTGGTGCAGGTGCCGGTGGTCTTGGTGGAGCCCTGATTGATAAGAAAAAAGGTCGTGGTGCCGCAATCGGAGGAGTTGCAGGCGCTGGTGCTGGTTATCTGATTGGAAGAGGTCAGGATAAGAAATCAGGACGCGCAAAATAACAATTTGTTTTTTGCAATCTTTAAAAAGCAAAAGGGGTTCGATGATAAATTTATCATCGAACCCCTTTTGCTTTTTATCAGTGTCTGAAATGATTTAATAAAAAAGAGGCATACAATTATTCTTGCAGGCCTCTCTTATATCGGTTCTAATATCCGTTAACTATTTCTTCTCAGGAGGTGTGGATACGATTTCACCAAATTCATTTACATATGCCATCATACTTTCCAGGTCACCGCCTGTAGAATTTTGCTGACGTTCTTGTTTACGTTGCTCTTTATCTTCTTTTTTCTTTTGCCTGTTTTTTTCTAGTTGCTTCTTCATGAAGGTAGCCTGAGACTTAGCCATAAATTTCCGTATTTAGTTAAAAAATAACTCTTCTCTGCTATTACTTGTTAAGGCGTTCCATATACAAATCGTAAGGATCGATCTAGCCTGAATAAAATAAAGTTCCCGGACAACAACGGTTGAGGAGCCAGGAGAAATTGAGCCTAACCATTGGGTTGGTTAGCAAGTAGTAAAAGAGAATAGTGTGTTTGTTAATCCGTTTAATGCAAATATACAAAAAATATTTAAATCTTAAAGGAGACAGTAACGGACGAATTGCTGGAGACCTGGCAGGGCGCGGTGCTATAGATTGATGCCAAAACAGAACGGTACCGTTTTTTGAGACTATAGTTCTGCATTCTCCGGGTTTAGCTTGAAATAGCTACAGGCTTATCTTAAGTTAGTTAGCTTTAAATATAGACACTGCTGTAAAATCGGAACAGTGTTTGTTATTGTTTAGTTTTACGTATTAACACTTGAACAAGTTATGAAAAAAAGAATACATGTTTTAGAAGATGATCAGGATATCAGATATATAATTGAGTTTTTGTTAAAAGACGAAGGTTATGAACTGCAATTGTCATCAACTTTCGCGGAATTGAAAAGTAAACTGAATGATGGCTTACCTGATCTTTTCATCATTGATGTAATGCTGCCTGATGGAAATGGTATTGAAATCTGTGATGATTTGAAAACTGATATTTTCACGAAACATATTCCTGTTATCGTAATGTCAGCTAATCCTGGAAGTAAGGAAAAAAGCGTAACTGCAAGCGCTGATGACTATATCAGCAAACCCTTTGATCTGGATTACGTAGTTAAAAGGATTGACAGACTGTTATCAACAAAATTGGCAGGTTAAAATAATTCCTATGATCTTTCTGGAAAATGAGCATCTGATAGCTGGATTTAATGCAAAAGGAGCTGAATTACAAAAGTTACAACATAAGGCTACAGGGCTGGATTACCTTTGGAAAGGTGATCCGGCTTATTGGGGTAAATTCAGTCCTGTATTATTTCCTATAGTCGGGGGACTAAAAAACGACAGTTATATTTTTGAGGATAAAACCTACTCACTTTCGCGTCATGGTTTTGCGCGGGATAAAGAATTTGAAGTTTCCCATCCTACTGATAATGAGTTGATTTTTACATTAAGGGATACACCGGAGACACTCGCCATTTACCCTTTTGAGTTTGAGCTAATACTACATTACAAATTAGAAGGTGCTGAACTTACATGTACTTATGTGGTAAATAACCCTGGAAAAAAAGAGCTGTTGTTTTCTCTTGGTGGGCATCCTGCATTTGCAGTTCCATTTACTACCGGTACTTCTTATGAAGATAATTACCTGCTTTTTGACCGGGATGATGATTTATATTTTAATAAAATTGATCAGAATCTAATCAGTGATGAGCATGGTACACTGAGTTTAAAAGACCGTAAGTTACCTTTGAATCACGACCTGTTTAAAGATGATGCACTGGTTTTCAAATCTTTGAAAAGCGAGAAAATTAAGCTTGCGAATACAGAGAACAATCATGGTCTCGAGTTTCAATTCTCCCAATTTCCATTCTTTGGTATTTGGGCTGCACCGGGTGCCGATTTTGTATGTCTGGAGCCTTGGTGCGGCATTGCGGATGGCATTCACCATAATCAGCAGCTCAAAGATAAAGAAGGGATTCAATCATTATCACCTGAAGTCAGGTGGGAGAGAAGCTGGCATGTTTCGCTATTTTAGTCTACATACCAGCTTATTGTTATCCAGAATTACAAGTTTTCCTATTTAGAACTAATTACATCCATTATTATACCGGATTGTTGTCCTGCTCCTGAATGTATGCGTATGGTGGCTTTTTGGAAATCTTTTTCATCCGCTTTGTAAATATTCACGAATTTCTGAGGATTGCGGTCTACCAAGGGAAACCACGAGCTCTGTACCTGAACCATAATACGGTGACCTTTTTTAAAGCAATGAGCTGCATCCTGCATATCGAATTTAACTGCAGTAGTCTTACCAGGTTCCAGCGCTTCTGGTGCTGAGAAACTGTTTCTATACTTTGCCCGCATTACCTCTCCGCGGACTAATTGCTCAAAGCCTCCCATTCTTGTACCTGCGATAGGACTGTCATCGGGCGCGTCACCGGGGTACACATCTATTAGCTTAACTATAAAATCTGCATCTGTGCCGGTTGTTGACACATACAGATCAGCAAGTAACTTTCCGGAAATAGTTACGTCTTCGGTTAATATTTCAGACCGGTAAACTAACACGTCGGGCCTTCTTGAAGCGAAGCGCTGATCTTCATACATATAATCAGCTCCTCTGTCAATTCTGATCTGGTTGGTATAGGGTACCGGATTCTCGGGGTCACTGATATATTCATCATATTTATCGGCTTTCGCAGATGGTTCATCAAATGATAACTTTCCACCGGGATGAAAATATAACTTCTTTGTTTTTGCTTCTGCCGGCGGCCATGAATCGTACTTTATCCAGGTGTTGGATCCGGTTTCAAAGATAGTAGCTTTAGCCAGTTCAGGATTTGCAGTTCCTTTAAGGTAATGATTAAAGAATGCGAATTCTATTTCTTGTCTGTAGTAAGGTCCTGTAGCAGAATTAAAACGAACATTTCCCAGAAAGGAATTGTCGCCACGCGTCCAGCTGCCATGTGTCCACGGGCCCATAACCAAATGGTTTGGTGACTTTGGCTTGTTTTCTTCAATTCCACTGAAAGTTTTCAAAGGACCATACAAATCTTCCTGATCGAACCATCCGCCAACCGTCATTATTGCTGGTTTTATTTTTTTAAGGTGAGGAACGGGAGTTCTGGCTTGCCAGAATTCAGTATAATCAGGATTATCCATCATCTCATTCCAGATCTTATTCTGACCTTTAAAGTAACGGTCATTTGCATTTTTTAGTGGTCCCAATTCTTTGTAGAAACTGTATGCATCAGGAGTTCCATAACCGTTAAATGACGCAGCATGGTCGGGAGTTGGTTCTGGCCGGGCCGCACCATAATAGGATAAAAATGAGAAGGTTCCCATTAAGAAGAATGCGCCATTATGATGTCTGTCATCTCCCATAAACCAGTCCGTCACAGGGGCCTGGGGTGACGCTGCCTTTAAAGCAGGGTGGGCATCAATTGCAGTCATTGTAGTATAAAATCCAGGTGCCGATATTCCCCAGGTACCCACTTTACCATTATTTCCAGGTACATTTTTGACCAGCCAGTCTATAGTATCATAACTGTCGGAACTTTCATCTATGTCTTTTTTGTTCTTTTTATTTGCAATATAAGGTCTGTTGGCTACAAAATCTCCTTCAGAAAGATAACGTCCCCTGACGTCCTGATAAACAAAAATATAACCCTCTTTTGCGAACAACATAGAAGGACCGAGACTGTTCTTAAAAGTCTCCTGTCCATAAGGACCAGCGCTGTACGGCGTCCGGTCGAACATAATCGGATATTTTTTTTGCTGATCTTTAGGACTATAAATAACGGTGTGTAATTTTATCCCGTCACGCATGGGGATTTGCTTTTCCACTTTGGTATAATTCTCCTGTATATACCGGGCATCTAAAACTCCCTGAGATGGCCCTTGTGCAAAGCCTCCAAACGACATTACTGAGAGCGCCGCTGAAAGAAAGAAGGTTTGTTTCATGCCGCCAAAATAAACAATTTTCCGGTTTGATGTCCGCAAGTCTGGTCTACAAAAGATTAATCTTTAAAAAGTCGATTCTGCATAGAAAATTTATTTGGCTTATCTGGGAAATTATTAGCTTAGTTATCTCAAAAAACATGACGATGCAATTGACCAATGCTTCAAACTCGAAATTAACTGCTGCCATTCTGGTAGCCTCTCTGGGTTATTTCGTTGATATTTACGACCTGCTGCTTTTTAGCATTGTCCGGATACCTAGTCTCAAATCATTGGGACTGACCGGGACACAGCTAACCGATACCGGTATTCTGCTGCTTAATATCCAAATGATAGGCATGCTGATAGGGGGTGTACTTTGGGGAATGCTGGGTGATAAGAAAGGCCGGCTATCCGTACTTTTTGGTTCGATTTTTTTGTATTCAATTGCAAATATTGCGAATGGATTTGTTCATTCTGTCGAAGGGTATGCAATTTGGCGCTTTATTGCGGGGTTAGGACTTGCCGGCGAACTAGGGGCTGGTATTACGCTGGTTGCCGAGTTGATGCCTAAAGAAAAACGTGGTTATGCAACTACGATCGTTGCTTCTGTGGGTGTAAGCGGAGCAGTTGTTGCTTATTTCATTGCGCAACTTTTCGAATGGCGTACCTCTTTTTTTATTGGAGGAGGACTCGGTCTTGCCCTGCTGCTTCTGCGCATTGGTGTGGCTGAATCTGGTATGTTTGATTCTTCGAAAACTGCAGAAAACCGGGGTAACTTTTTAGCGTTAATCAAAAATAAAACACAATTTATTAAGTACTTACAGTGTATTATGATAGGTATTCCGCTATGGTTTGTGGTTGGTGTACTCATTACGCTGTCGCCTGAATTTGGAAAAGTACTTCGTGTAAAAGGTGAGGTGAGTGCCGGAGCAGCAGTTGCATGGTGTTATGGTGGTATTGTGATCGGTGATATTGCAGGTGGTTTACTTAGCCAGTGGTTAAAAAGTAGGCTTAAAGTAGTTTATTTGTTCCTCGGGTTATCTACCCTTGGTATTGCCACCTATCTGATGAGTTACGATCTTAGCCTGGATCATTTCTACTGGTTATGCGGATGTCTTGGACTCACCGTTGGCTACTGGGTTATTTTTATGACTATAGCCACCGAGCAGTTTGGCACTAATATACGGGCGACTGTGACTACAACAGTTCCAAATTTTGTACGGGGAGCAGTTGTCCCGCTGACTCTTTTATTTCAGTTGCTTAAGAATTATACTAGCGGTAATATCATTTATTCTGCTATCATTGTAGCCATGATTAGTTTGGGTTTGGCATTTTATGCATTGAGCCGGATGAAGGAAACTTTTTCTAAGGACCTCAACTACCTGGAAGAACTTTAATTTTAAAATATGGAATATATCCTTGGGATAGATATAGGTACGGGAAGTACTAAAGGAGTAGCTGTTGATCTTCAATATAAGCCAGTTGGCAGCAGCCAGTCTTTTTATCCTACCAGTTCGTCGGAGCCGGGCTACAGCGAACAGGATCCCTTATTAATCTGGGAAGCATGCTGTAAAGTAATCACTGAACAAATTAATTTGCGTGGCCGGTCACCAAAAATAATAAGTCTGAGTTGTGCTATGCATAGTCTCATAGCGGCAGATTCCAGGGGGGAAGCGATCATTCCAATGATGACCTGGGCAGATAATAGGGCCGCTGATTTTGCAGATGAATTATTATTGCATGGTTCGGGCACTGAAATTTATCTCAAGACAGGTACTCCGGTTCATGCGATGTCTCCTTTATGTAAGATCGGATGGATCCGCATCCATTTACCGGAAGTTTTCAGCAGAACCGAAAAGTTCATCTCTATAAAGGAATATATCTGGTTTAAACTATTCGGTGTTTTTGAAATTGATCACAGTGTAGCTTCCTGTACAGGGCTAATGGATTTGGATAAGCTATGCTGGTATCCAGCTGCGTTGACTGCCGCAGGAATTCAAGAAAAACAATTGTCGGAACTGGTATCTACTACGTTTTACAGAACTTTCCCTGATGCTATTCCAGGTATGGAAGATGTTACCGCCGGTATCCCTGTGGTCATCGGCGCGACAGATGGTTGCCTGGCTAATTTGGGGACGGGAGCGGTTGCTCCAGGAATAGGAGCGCTCACTATTGGTACCAGCGGTGCGCTTCGTGTTGCAGCGGAATGCAGCAGGTTTAACAAAGAGGCTATGACTTTCAGCTACCGGCTGGATGAAAAAATTTATATTAATGGTGGTCCGGTCAATAATGGTGGGATAGCCCTGAAATGGCAGTTAAAGAATATGCTGGGTACTAGTCAATTAAGTGAAGAAGACTACGAAACTGCTTTTTGTAGTCTTTCTGATTTAGGGCCTGGCGCAGATGGTTTGTTATTTTTACCCTATCTGCAAGGCGAACGCGCTCCGGTATGGGATGCGCGGAGTTGCGGTGTTTTCTTCGGTTTAAGATTATCGCATACCCCAAGTCATATGACACGTGCAGTAATTGAAGGAATTTGTTTTGCCCTGGAAGATGTATTGAATGCCTTGCAGCAATCGGGACAGCAGGTGGATAAGATCCACGTAAGCGGAGGTTTTGTATCATCTTCCGTATGGTTACAGATCCTGGCTGATATTACGGGAAAAGAGTTGGTTATGGTCTCTGCAGATGATGCTTCCGCAATTGGAGCAGCTCTTCTTGCAGCTAAAGCTACAGGTTTAGCATCAGATTATCCCTTACCGGATGTTCAGGGAGCAAGACGAATCTACCCTGATAAGAAAGGCCATCAGAAATATATGGAGATATTTGAAGTTTATGTGAAACTCTATCCTGCTTTAAAAGAACAGATGCACCGGTTGCATAACCTGTCAAATTCATCAGCTGATCCCGGTTGAATCAGCTGATGGTAGTTAATATCTATTCCTGCGTATTGTGCACGGAATTATAAGCTTTTACAAAGGAAACGATTGTTTTAGCATCAAATTTTTTGGTGTCTTTCAGGCGGTTTACCAAATCCTGATCATCCGACATATATTCGCTAAGGGTACTTCTGATATAGTTTGAGTTTTGCTCACTTTGATCTCCGTCGGGAGTGATTTCAAGTATGGTATCAGGCGTTTTGTTTGATGCGATATAGATTAAAGCTCTGCGATCTGGTCTTGCCTCGCCATCATCATCTCTGCGCCCGCCGCCGAAGCTAATTCCACCACCCATTCCAAATCCTCGATAACCACCACTTCCAATTCCAAGTCCGATAGATGGACTGAACTGAATTTTCTTTTTAGGTTTTGTTTTTGCGCTTGTTTTTCCACCCATGGTGTAGAGGTTAAGGTCTCCGTGCTCGATGAGTTTGAAAAAACGGTAATCTGTTTTATTGTTGCTTACAAAAGGCTTACTTACATAAGTTTCCCCATTCCACTGGAACTCCTGAATATCTTTAGCCTGATATTGGTTAAGTGTACCTTCGTCATTCTTCATTCCAACGGTTTTATAATCGGTGCCCTGTATAGTTCCACGGATAAAATTACCAGGACTTATAATAATCGCATCCTGAGCAAATGTGCTTAGCGAAAGGATAGAAAAAAAAGATAATAGACTCAGAAATTTTGTAGCTTTCATATTGTTTCAAATAACGGAAAATTTTCCTGATTGTTGTCATGCACAGATCAGAAGTTTTATCCCTGCCTGTTCTGCAAAACAGTTTTACGAGCACAACCTTTATGCAGGGCTCAGCTAAATTGATTTGGTTGGTATTGTTTAATTGTTAAATTTGAAATAACCAAATATTAAAGCTGATGCCTGAACCTTTACCGGAGCTGACTGAACTAACCAGTCGTATCGCATTATATAGTAGTGAACATGCGTATGAGAAACTCTATAAGTTTCTTTATCCTGGTTTGCATAGATTTTGTTTCTGTTTGCTTAAATCGAAGGAATTAGCTGAAGAGGCTGCCAATGATGTACTGATTAGTATATGGAGAAACCGGGAAAAGCTAATTGCTATCAATAATATCCGTGTATATGCGTTTGTAACCGCCAGAAATCTTTGTCTCAACTTATTGAACAAATCAGGGAGGCAGGTTTTTGTATCACTTGATGATATCAATGTGGATATCGTTCTTAAAACAAAAAATCCTGAAGAATTACTGATTAATGAAGAGCTTAAACTTAAACTTGATGAAGCGACCAGCGCGCTTCCTACACGGTGTAAACTCGTTTTCAAGCTGATCAAAGAAGATGGTTTAAGTTATAAGGAGGCTGCAGCAATTCTAAATATATCTGTTAAAACTGTAGATGCACATCTTGTAACAGCAGTTAAAAAGCTGACCTCAGTTCTGCAGCTGGAATTCAACCTGATTAATTAATTTTCTTTTTTTTTCTTCTAGACTAGGGAGTTTCTCCAAAAATTTTGTCTTATACTCTGAAACCAATATAAACTAATATTTACGGGCCTCTGATGGATAGAAGCAGAATTATAGAATTACTTGCCCGTAAAATGGCCGGTGAAGCAAATTCCTCTGAATTGGAAGAGCTTGCATCGTTAATTTCCCGATACCCTGATTCAGTATATTACGAGGAATTATTAGGTCAGCTCTGGCAGGAATCTCCTGTAGAAAACGAGCATGACACTGATGATCTGTACCAAAAGCATCTTCAAAAGTATGCCGCAGATTTTAACCCCGATCTTTTACTCCCTGAAATATATCCGGATGAAGAACCTTCCGGTAAGAAATCTTATAAAGCATTCGCAACAATCGCTATTTGTCTGGTCGCGTTAAGCAGTTTATTATACCTGACCAAGAGTACGGCTGCAAAAACAGATACCCAAATCGTTGCCGGAAAAGGAGTGAGAAAAAATGTAAGACTTCCCGACGGGACAATGGTTTGGCTTAATTCAGATAGCAAATTATCATATTCCAGGCAGATTGCCCGGCAGAAGAAACGAATTGTTCACCTACAGGGTGAAGCTTTTTTCGACGTAGCACATCGCGACCACCAACCTTTTATTGTGAAAACTGACCGAATGTCTGTAAAAGTACTTGGAACTGCTTTCAACGTAAAAGATTATGCTGTAGAAAATAGTTCGGAAGCAACCTTGCTTAGGGGATCTATCGAACTTTCTGTTAACGAACGTGCCCAACAAAAAATATTGCTCAACCCTTCAGAGAAATTCGCGCTTGTGGACGGCCAGGGGAAAAAGGGTGGAAATTCACCTCATTCTACAGATATGACAATGACAATTGCACATGTCCTGCCTGTTACTATCGGAGACGAACAGTATATAGAAGAAACTTCCTGGAAAGACAATACACTGGTTTTTAAAAATGAAACACTGGAAGAGCTTAAGCCACGTTTGGAACGCTGGTTTAATGTTAAAATCCATATTGAATCTGCCCGGGCAGGGAGCTATCGTTTTACCGGCGCCTTTAAAAAGGAAGAGATCAGAGAAGCTATGACTGCCATGCAATTAATCAAACCATTCACCTTTAATCTAAAAGAACATGACTTGATCATCTACTAAAAAAGAGAGGGAGCAAATGCGCCAACATTCCTCCCCCTTTAAACCATTCCAGCCGCTATAAAAAGGTAGCGGCTTCAGATTTATTAATTGATAACTCACAAATCTATGAAAAAAAAAGGACTGTGCAATAAGGTGCTATGCGTCCCATTTCCCCAAAACAAATTCTTATTAATGTTAAACTGGACTTTTGTTTTATCACTGGTTTTCTGCATGCAGGTGTCGGCAAACAGTTATTCCCAGTTCAGGAAAGTTAACCTCGAACTGAAGCAGGTAGGCCTGAAAGAAGCACTAGCTGTTCTGGAAAGCAAAGGGAGCTTTCGCCTGCTCTACAGTGAAGCAGATCTTCCGTCCGGTAAACTGGTAACTCTGGTCCGCAGAGACATGCCGGCAGATGAAGCACTGGCACATCTGCTCAGAAATACGGGGTTGAAATTTCAAACTATGGAAGATAACCTCATTATCATCCGGCCTGAATGGTCTGCCATGGCCGACATTCCCGTTAAAGGAAAAGTAACAGATGCACAGGGGCAGGGAATTCCTGGTGTAAGTGTCAAACTTAAAGAAGGTTCCACCGGTTCCATGACCGACGCCAATGGTAACTATAGTGTGAAAGTTCCCGAAAATGGAACACTGGTCTTTTCTTACATGGGTTACTTTACTCAGGAAATTCCGGTAAAATCTACATTAACAATCAATGTGAAGTTAGTCGAGAACACTCAGGCATTGTCGGAAGTAATCGTAGTAGGTTATGGTACGCAGAAAAAAGCTGTTGTTTCCGGAGCTGTTACTGCTGTAAAAGGCTCAGAGCTGGCAAAGTCGCCGACAGCCAATCTATCAAATTCATTGGCCGGAAGACTGCCGGGAGTAACAGCTCAGCAGGCAAGTGGTGAGCCAGGAAAAGATGGTTCGACGATCAGGATCCGTGGTGTAAATTCACTGGGTAATAATGACGCTTTGATCGTTATAGACGGTGTGCCTAACCGAGCGGGTGGTTTGGAGCGGATCAATCCGAATGATATTGAAAGTGTATCTGTATTAAAGGATGCATCCGCTGCTATCTATGGTTCAAGAGCGGCAAATGGTGTTATCCTGGTTACAACAAAACAAGGTAAATCAGGTAAACCACAATTGTCATATGATTTCAGTTATGGGCTGCAACAGCCTACCCGTACACCGAAAATGGCTAATTCAGAGCAATATGCTGAGATTCTGAATGAGCTTACTATTTTCGGTTCAGATGTACCGTCCAGTCAGTGGGGTGCAGCGCAGAAAGGCTTCAACTCGACAGGTTCCTACCTGAAATCAGACGGAACAACATTAAATGCTGCGTATCGTCCAGATGAAATTGCAAAATTCAAAGACGGATCAGATCCATTAAGATATCCGAATACAGACTGGTTTGGCACAACGTTAAAGAACTGGTCTCCGCAACAACGTCATAACCTTCAGATTAACGGAGGTGCAGATAATATCAAATACCTGATCTCCATGGGTTACCTGGATCAGGATGGCTATTATAAAAAATCGGCAACCGGTTATAAACAATATGATCTGAGGATTAATCTGGAGGCTAAACTGAATAAATACGTTACTGCTTCATTAGGTGTAACAGGACGTGAAGAAGTACGTAACTCTCCAACTGTAAGTGCTAATGATATCTTCAGGATGCTAATGCGTGGAAGGCCAACGGAAATTGAGGTTTATCCAAATGGTTTACCAGGGCGTGATATTGAGTTTGGTTATAATCCATATGTTGTAACCACCGACCAGACTGGTTATGACCGTGATACCCGTGATTATTTCCAGTCGACAGGTAAACTTGATATTCAGATACCAGGTGTAGAAGGCTTGAAAGTGACAGGTACAGCGTCTATTGATAAATTCTCGGGCAGACAAAAAAGATGGCAGACGCCATGGACTTTATATGATTGGGATAAAGTTAGTTTCGAAGCTGACGGTGTGACGCCTCTTCTGGTAGGTTCGGTCCGTTCTGAAAGAACAGATGCAAGTCTGACGGAAACAGCTGGCGGGCAATTAGGCATTAACCTGATGGGTATGATCAATTATGACAAAAAGTTGGGTGACCATACTTTGAATCTGATGGCTGGCGTAACCCGTGAAAAAGTAAATAATGATGGTTTCAGTGCGACCAGAAGATATTTCCTGTCTACAGCTTTACAGGAACTGCTTGCAGGTAATGAGAAAGAACAAAATATCACTAACCCAACGGCAGAACCCTATAACCTGTTTAATCGCGCAAGGCTAAGTTATTTTGGTCGTGTAGGATATAATTACAAAGAGAAATACATGGCTGAGTTCCTGTGGCGTGCAGATGGTTCATACATTTTCCCTGAAGACAAACGCTTCGGATTCTTCCCCGGAATCTCTGCGGGCTGGAGAATTTCAGAAGAAAGTTTCTTCAAGAATAACGTCGGCTTTGTCAATAATCTGAAACTTCGTGCTTCATGGGGTCAGATGGGAGCAGAAGCGTATTTCGGCGATGCACTGGCAGAATATCAGTATCTGAGCACGATGGGTTTTGGAAACTACGTCATTAATGACCAGATGAATCAGACAGTTACAGAAAACCGCGTGCCTAATCTGAACTTCGGATGGGAAGTAGCTAACAACTCCAATATTGGTTTAGACGCTTCATTCCTTGACAACAGGTTGAGTTTTGAATTTGATGCATTCTACAATAAAAGGACTAAAATCCTGATCAGCAGAGGTAACTCTATTCCTGGAAGTTCTGGTATTACAGATAAACTCCCTCCGGTAAACCTAGGTAAAGTAAATAACAAAGGTTTTGAATTCAGATTAGGCTGGGCCGACCGTGTTGGAGAAGTACAATATAACGTCAGCGTGAATGGTGGGTATGCTAAAAACAAGATCATTTTCTGGGATGAAACTCCGGGTGCACCAGACTGGCAGCGCTCAACCGGAATGCCAACGGGAACTGTGCTTGCGTATGAATACGCAGGTGTATTCCGCGATCAGTCGGAAATCGATGCAAATAAAATTGACTATAGCGGATTAACGAATCAAATACTTCCTGGTGATATGAAATTCAGAGATATCAATGGAGACGGTATTATTAATGGTGATGATAAGGTAAGAATGGATAAAACCAATACACCAACGTTTACAGGTGGATTTAATCTGAGCCTGCAGTATAAAAACTTCGATTTCTCTATGCTTATTCAAGGTGCGACCGGTGGTCTTCAAATGATAGGCCTAACTGAATCTGGAGATATTGGTAACTTTTTAGAATGGTCTTACCTGAACCGCTGGAGTATTGACAATCCAAGTAGTATAGATCCACGCCTGTCGAACCGTGGTAAAACTTATTATACCGATACTAATAATGCAGCTAATAATACCTACTGGTTACGTAGCAATAACTATATGCGTGTGAAAAATGTAGAGTTAGGCTATTCATTATCTCCGGAATTCAGCAAGAAAATCGGTATGGTGGCACTCAGAGTATATGTAAGTGGATTAAATCTTTTCACGTTTGATAAGATAAAAATCTGGGATCCTGAATCTACGAACTCAAGCGCGCAGTACTATCCACAGGCAAGAGTTATCAATACAGGAATTAAAGCTACGTTCTAAGTTTTCAAGTACAGGTAAAAGAAAAAAATTCAGTTATGAAACCAATTTTTAAAAATACATATATAGCAACCTTTGCATTCGTCGCGCTGATGTCCGGCAGTTGCAAAAAAGACTTTCTCTCTGTTTCACCACCAACGCAAATTAGTGCGGAACTGGTGTGGAAAGATGCAGGTTTAGCTCAGGCTTTTGTGACAGATATCTATAACGGGCTTAATGTCGGAGGTTTTTCAGAAGAAATGCTTTCTTCTGTATCAGATGAGTCTTTATTCACTCACCCAAACCGCGGTATTGACCTGATCAACTCAGGTACAATTAATCCAACTACGCTGGGCTGGGTAAACGACACCTGGGAATATAGTAAGATGTACAATAAAATCCGTGCATGTAATATCACCATTGAGCGACTCGGTACCGACGAAAATAATGGTATCGCAGATAAAGCGATTAAAGATCAGATGTTGGGAGAAGCACATTTCCTGCGGGCTTATTTTTACCATCAGTTAGTTCGTTTTCAGGGAGGTGTTCCACTAATCTTACGCAGTTATGCATTAGATGATGATTTTGCTGCCAAACGCGCCACATTTGAAGAATGTGTAAATCAGATTTTACTGGATTGTGATGCGGCAGAAAAACTACTTACGGGTAAAAGCCTGCCTAAAGGTCGTACATCGTCGCTGGCAGCTGACGCGCTTAAATCAAGAATCCTGCTTTATGCGGCGAGTGATCTGCATGATATACCGACTGCAAAAGCTAAGTCTACAGTGATTGCAGGTTATGCTAATCCTGAATATCTGGGTTATACCAGCGGAGACCGTACTTCCAGATGGAAAGCAGCTCAGGATGCCGCTTTAAAAGTGATGAACAGTGGTTCGGGTTATAAGATGAACCTGACAGCGAAAGCAACCGCTGAGGAAGGTCAGCGTAATTACAAGAGTATAGCTATGGGTGGGGGAAGTAAGGCTCCGGGAGTAGATCCTGCTGCTGCATCTGAACTGTTATTCGCCAGATATTTTATTGACCGCAGTGATATGCGTTACGGTCGTGCAAACGGACCTAACGGGTATCATAATTGGGCTGGAAATACGCCGGTGGGTTTATTAGTTGATGATTACGAGATGAAGGACGGCAGTAAATTTAGCTGGAATAATGCTGCACAGAAAGCCAGCCCGTATACAGACCGTGATCCTAGATTTTATGCAACTGTATTATATGACGGAGCGAACTGGAAGCCGAGAAATCTGGTATCAGGAAATGTTGATCCGGCTAACCAGATACAAACTGGAGAATACGATTTGATGAAATCCGGTACGAAGACTTTATTTAAAGGCCTGGATACCCGTGGTAGTGAAATCGAGAACTGGAACGGAAGCTGGACAGGTTATTATACACATAAATTTATTGATCCGGATCCTGCAATCATAGAATCATCTATGCCACAGTTTGTTCCATGGCCATTCTTCAGATATACAGAAGCTGTTTTAAACTATGTGGAAGCCAGTATAGAATTGGGTCAGCTGGATCAGGCAGTACTGTGGTTAAATCGTATCCGTTTCAGAGCAGGTATGCCTGCTATCACAATTACTTCTCAGGATGAGATGAGAAAGATCTATCAGCATGAGCGCCGTATCGAGCTTGTTTACGAAGAGCACCGCTACCATGATGCACGCCGTTGGATGATTGCTAATGAAACACTTGGAAGAAAAACGACATATATCAAAGTGAGTGGTAAATTTAAAGATGGTAAAACACAAAATGCACCATATCACTATGATCCTGCGGTTTATCAGTATACCTATACACCAACTGTTGAAACAGCACAGGAAAATCGTGCGTGGAATGATAAATTGTATTTCAGACCATTTAGTCGTGACGAGATTAACCGTAATAAAGAGCTGTTACAAAATCCGGGGTATTAATATCCAATTTACGCCTGAGGAAAAACCTCAGGCGTTATCCTAGCATAAAATATGAAAGTAAACAAAAAAGTATTTTTCCTTCCGCTACTCTTAGGTCTGCAAACCGCTGTTGCACAAACCCAGAAACCGTACGAACAGAAAATCAGCGGAACAAATTTATCGTTCAGTATGCAGGCTATTCCTGCAGGTAAATTTAAAATGGGCAGTAATAGTGGAAAGGCAGATGAAAAGCCTGTCCATGAAGTTACGATTTCACCTTTTTGGATGGCTACCTACGAACTGACCTGGGATCTTTATGAACCTTTTTTATATAAAGATTACGAAGTGAGCCACAGTACTTCTGCGGTACCGGCAGCAGTTGATGCAGTAACCAGACCAACTAAGCCATATCTGGATATGACATTCGGAATGGGTAAGGAGGGCCATCCGGCATTAGCGATGACGAACTATAATGCAATACAATATTGTAAATGGTTATATGCCAGGACAGGAGTGTTTTACAGACTGCCAACTGAAGCAGAGTGGGAATATGCATGCCGGGCCGGCAGTACAACCGAATTCAGTTTTGGTGCAGAATCGGCAGCTTTGAACGACTATGCCTGGTATAAAGATAATAGCGGCGGGAAAACCCATAAGGTCGGAACAAAGAAACCGAATGCCTGGGGATTGTACGATATGCACGGAAATGTTTCCGAGTGGACCTGGGATCAATACATTCCAGACTTTTATGCAGGTTTAAAGGGAGATAAACTAAAGGATCCTTTAGCTGTACCTACAGAATTGTATGCGCACAGTATACGCGGCGGATCTTATGAAGACCAGCCCGCTGAATTGCGTTCTGCGGCTAGATTGGGTTCTGATCCGGTTTGGAAACAGTTGGATCCGCAGATTCCTAAAAGCAACTGGTGGTTCCCTGAAGCACCTTTTATCGGAATGCGTCTGGTAAGACCAGTTACTCCACCATCAGAAGCCGAGATAAAGGCTTATTACGACCAGCCTGTAATCCAGGATTATTAGAATTAGATATAAAAGAATAAAACTTGAACTAAGAACCACAGATAAAATGATTAAAAATGAAGAATTGCGCGATAAGCGCAGGGATTTTATTAAGACCTCAGCGTTACTTGCAGGAGGCGTTTTTTTGAATCAGTTTGCATTTGCTGCCGGACATTCGGGTGTAGATGATACGATTAAGATTGCATTGATAGGCTGCGGGGACCGTGGTACAGGTGCAGCATTTCAGGCTTTAAGTACAAAGGCTAACGTGAAACTTGTCGCTATGGCTGATGCTTTCGAAGACCGCATGGAAAGTAGTTATAAAGTATTATCCGATAAGTTTAAAGGTAAGGTAGACGTACCTAAAGAAAGGCGCTTTACAGGTTTTGATGCTTATCAGAAAGCCATTGCACTTGCCGATGTAGTGCTGTTGACTACGCCTCCAGGATTCCGTCCGTCTCATTTTGAGGAAGCTGTAAAACAGGGAAAACATGTGTTTATGGAAAAACCTGTAGCAGTTGATGCGCCGGGTATCCGTAAAGTCCTGGCTACAGCGGAGATCGCAAAACAGAAAAAACTTAATGTTGTTGTTGGTTTACAACGTCGTTATCAGGCCAATTACCGGGAGACTATGAAAAGAATTCAGGATGGTGCGATAGGTGATATTTATAGCGGACAGGTTTACTGGAATAGCGGAGGTGTATGGGTGAAAAAAAGACAACCTCAGCAAACAGAAATGGAGTATCAGATGCGTAACTGGTATTACTTCAACTGGTTATGCGGTGATCATATAGTAGAACAGCATGTGCACAATATAGATATCGCTAACTGGGTTAAAAATGCGTATCCTGTATCTGTGCAGGGAACTGGGAGCAGAGCATGGAGAACAGGTAAAGATTATGGCGAGATCTACGATAACCATTCGGTGGAATTAACTTATGCAGACGGGTCTGTTATCTACAGTCAGTGCCGTCACTTCGAAGGCACCGAGAATAGGGTAGACGAGACATTCCAGGGCACAAAAGGGCGTACCTATCTTTCAGCAGGTAATCAGGGTGTATTATGGGATCATAGTGGAAAAGAAATTTTCAGTCATCCAACCAAGGGTAATGCAAATCCTTATCAAACTGAGCACGATGAGCTGTTTGATGCTATTTCTAAAGGAGAATATAAATTCAGTGACGCAGAACGAGGCGCAAAAAGTTGTTTTACCGCTATTATAGGTCGTTATGCGACTTATTCGGGTCAGACAATCAAATGGGATGAGGCCTTGAAAGCAGATAATAGTCTGTTCCCTGATCAGCTGAGCTGGTCTGCCAAACCTAAAGTTTTGCCAGATGAAAACGGACTTTATCCAATTGCCATGCCTGGGAAAACCAAAGTGCTTTAATTTATACCGGTTTGATGTGTAAACATTTTAGCCTGGTGCTCTTGCTGCTGTGTATTTCGCTTGTAAAGGGAAATGCACAGCAGCTCTTTTTACTAAAAGGTCTGGCGCAGGGAACAGATTATTCTATTAGTTACTATGCAGATGAGCCTTTATTGAAACAAGCTGAAATTGATAGTATCTTATTGGAAATAGACCTTTCTATGTCCTTATACCGTCCGGATTCCCGTATTTCTATTTTCAATGCCGGTCAGTTGGATATGCAAATGGATGAACACATGCTAAAGGTGATGAAGAAATCTTTTGAAGTGTACCGTTTAACACAAGGCAGGTTTGATGTAACGGTGGCACCACTTGTACAAGCCTGGGGTTTTGGTGCAAAGCCAGTACAGCAATTTCCGGACAGTGCTGAAATTAAAGAGATTTTAAAGACCGTAGGAATGGCAAACCTGAGTATCCGGGGAAGCTCGCTTCACCGGAAAAAGAAGGGGATAAAAATAGATTTAAATGGTATTGCCCAGGGTTACAGCGTAGATCTGGTTGCAGATCATATGCTCGCAAGGGGAATTACTTCATTTATAGCTGAGATCGGTGGAGAACTGCGGATGCAGGGCAAAAAGCCAGATGGTGAAGGATTTAGAATTGGCGTGGAAGGGCCAGCATTAAAATCACGGGCGGAGCCGGTTATCAGGCATGTGATTTCTTTTGATCAGGGCGCTGTTACCACCTCCGGTAATTATCGTAAATTCCTTGAGCAGGGAGGACATAAGGTAAGTCATTTAATCAATCCTGTTACCGGTTATCCATTGGATAATCAATTAATAAGTGTGACTGTGTATGCAGAGGATGCGCTGACAGCAGATGGATATGATAACGCCTTGATGGCAATGGAACCGGAAGCAGTGCTTGAGTTTATAAAGCTCATCCCTGGAATGGAGGTTTATCTGATTTACAGGAAAGCCGATGGCGTTATCGATGAAATGATGAGCCCAGGGTTCAGAAAGATGATTATCAATTAATTGTATATTTTAATTTGAATATAAAAGAATACCAATGAACAGAAATGAGTTTTTAAAGAATAGCCTGGTGGCTACAGGTTCACTGGTCATGGGGTCCGCGCTGACTTCGGCTGCAGCGGACATTCATGCGAGTAACAGTATTGCTGGTTTAGCAGCTGAAAAGACATTCAATCTGGACTATGCCCCGCACGAGGGTATGTTCGCAAATTCGGCAGGGAAGAATTTTCTTGATCAGATTCAGTTTATGTATGATCATGGTTTTCGGTCTATTGAAGATAATGGTTATCTGAACAGGCCGGTTGAAGAACAGAATAAAATCGGCAAATTGCTTGAGAAATTGGGCATGAGAATGGGTGTTTTTGTTGTAGATGGGGGAGATAACTGGAAAGTTTCCCTTACAACGGGGAAAAAAGAATTTCTGGATGTATTTACTAAAACATGCAGGGCTTCTGTGGAGGCTGCTAAAAGGTGTAATGCCAAATGGTTGACTGTCGTACCTGGATTCTATGAACGGAAACTCCCTTACGGCATACAAATGGCCAATGTCGTTGACGCAATGCGCGCTGGTGCAGAGATTTTTGAACCGCATGGATTAATTATGGTATTGGAGACTCTGAGCGATACGCCGGAGCTGTTTTTACAGCAGACTCATGAAACTTACAATGTATGCCGTGCGGTAAATAGCCCATCCTGCAAAATTCTTTATGATATTTATCACATGCAAAAGACAGAAGGAAATCTGATGGTGAATATAGACCGTTGCTGGGATGAGATAGCTTATATTCAGATTGGAGATAATCCGGGAAGAAAAGAACCAACAACTGGTGAGATCAATTATAAAAACTTGTTTAAACATTTACATACCAAAGGTTATAAAGGCGTTATGGGTATGGAGCACGGTAATTCCAAACCCGGAAAAGAAGGCGAGCAAAGAGTTATACAAGCCTATCGTGAGGTCGATGCATTCCTGGTTTAATACCAGTTTTATGTCTTTGCATAAAAATCATTGCAGGAAACTTAGATATCCCCGTTTTACGAAGCCGGGGATATTTTTTTTATCTTAAATTAGCACATCAAAATAACAACATGGATTTTATTCACAGCATACTTGGAGATGATATAAAAGCGGCTCTGCTAATTATTCTAAACCTGATTATTATTGAAAGTTTGCTGTCGGTAGATAATGCCGCAGTATTAGCGACCATGGTGATGGACCTGCCGAAACATCAGCGTGAAAAAGCATTGAAATATGGGATAATCGGTGCTTATGTGTTTCGCGGGATATGTTTACTGCTTGCTGCCTGGCTTGTTCAGATCTGGTGGTTAAAACCCCTTGGTGGATTATATTTGCTTTATCTCTCTATTTCATATCTGCTTAAAAAGCATGGGAAAAAGGAAGAAACAGAAGTTGTAGATAAACAAAAAAGTTGGTTCTACCGCTCTACAGTAGGATTGATGGGTACATTCTGGGCTACTGTTGCCCTTGTAGAAATTATGGATCTTGCTTTTTCTATAGACAATGTATTTGCTGCAGTAGCATTTACCGATAACATCAATCTGATTTATATTGGAGTATTTATTGGTATTCTGGCGATGCGTTTTGTCGCCCAGGCATTTGTGAAGTTGATGGAGAAATTCACTTTCCTGGAAACGATAGCTTTTATTGTGATCGGCGTTCTCGGTTTAAAACTCACATCCTCATTTTTTACCCATTTGTATCCGGACAATGCAATTTCCAGATGGATTGACTCAGAGCATACCGATATGATGGTTTCCGTTTTTACGGTGTTGATTTTTGTTGTGCCTGTTCTTTCTTCATTAATATTCAATTTTCCAAAAAAGCAGATTCCTCGTCACGATGAAGATTTAAATTCTGTTTCCGAAGAATAAGAGAGTGGCAGGTAACCGGAAGTGGCCAGCTCCTGATTTGAGTTTATGAATTTTATTTTTCCGCTCTGCAATACATAAAGCTCATCACTGGTTCGTAGGATTTCCTCATAATAGTGGTCACTGATGAGTATTCCTTTCTGCTTGCTGGCTTCTCTGATTAATATATTCATTTCCTGAACTCTAATGGGGCTAAGATGACTGAAGGGTTCATCCAGTAAAGTGAACAGTCCCGGAGTGAATAATAGTAGGTACGTTTCTATGAATCTGCGGTTGCCTCCTGATAGCTGGCCGAATTTTAGATTGCTGTTATATGCTATATATGCAAATCTGGAGACAAAAACAGAGTAGTCAACTTTGAAATCTTTGAAGAGATCAGTAACTTTTTTGTCTGCTGGAAAACAGTTGAACTGCGGCAGGTAGGTTATCAAATTCGTTTCCAGATATGGCTTTTGGATATAACGACCATTTATACGTATCGACTTACTCATTGGGGTGAGTGTGCCAAAGATAATTTTCATTAGGGTGCTTTTTCCCTGCCCATTTCTGCCCAGGAGCCCTGTAATCCGACCAGTTTCCAGCTGAATATAAATGTCAGAAAGAATTCGTCTCCCTCTAATTTCAAATACGATACTATCTGCTTCAAGTGTGTTTTTCAAAATTTGACGGTTACGTTATTCTTGCATTCGATTGTTCTCTTGTTAATAAGATAATTGTTTTCATGATAAAAAGATGAGCACCGGTAAAAATATAAGCATATCGATAATGAAAACTCCGGCACCCAATTTCAGTTTTGATATTCCCAAATTATAATAATAATAAAGTTGCTGCTGCTGATAGTTAAAACTGTACCAAATGAAAATTGTAGTAGAAATCAGTTTAAACCAGCAGATAGCAGGAATTGTAGCAACCCCGTAAATCCGGAAAGCCAGCCAGCTCATAAAGGTGCAGATCAGCAGTGGAATACATAAGCTTTGAACGAAACGGGCTATAAAATGGATTTTTTTAAAATAATTGTTCATCTGGTGCTTGAAGATAAGCATTTCCTTTATAGATTTGATTTTAGCAATAATGAAAAAAAATGTAAAATCTATTCCGGTATTTCAGATGCCTGAAGGCACTACAAATGGGCTGGAAGTCATGCAGTTTCTTGATTTTACATCCGGTCCCGAAGCTATTATGCCCGTACACAGAGATGAGCATTATATTTTTGTCTGTCAGCAGAATGGTACCAGCGTATTTGAAGTAGATTTTAAAACAATGATTCTTGAAGGCGCATGTTTGATGTTGGTACGGCCAGGGCAGGTTCATCAGGTTCAAAGCTGTACCGGAACCAGTGGATGGATACTTGCATTGGATAAAACGCTGGTAGATGATAAATTCAGGCTTATTTTTGAAGTATGTGAAGGAATGCTTCCGCTTTATCCGGAGAAAGAATGTCTGCAGCTTATTGAAAAAACTGCACAGTTGATTAGTGAAGTACATCATAATAAGCTACATGCAAGATTTCACCGTGACAGTTTATCATTACTGGTAAAAGCTTATACCGGTTTTTTTGCAGGTACGATAGAATCCTCTTCGGTACAGACGAAAACAAAAGCTTCGCGACCGGTTTCCATCTCCAATGCTTTTAAACTTGCACTTTCCAGAGATTTCAGGGAAGTTAAACAGCCGGCCGCTTATGCCAGAGCATTATGCCTGTCTTTGTCCTATCTGAATGAGGTTGTAAAACAAGTGACAGGTTTTCCTGTAAGCTATTGGATTAAAGACATGATTTTGTTAGAAGCCAAGCGTTTGTTATGCTATACGGATTTGAATATTAACCAGATCGCCGATGAACTGGGGTATACCGATTATGCCTATTTCAATAGACTCTTTTCCCGTAATATCGGGACTTCACCATTAGAGTTTCGTAGACAATACCACGGATAGTCCAATCATTCCCATGTTTTTGCTCTTGAAATAACCTTGTGTTTTGCCTTGTTTTGTTGGTATAAACTTGGTTATGAATATAATTCAGAGAAAAGCAATGCAGCTGATTGAAAACAGCATGCTCAAGTCCGGCACCGTTCTGGCTATCAGAAGCTGGGAACCGGCAACATTTTACGAAATAGATGTCCATTTACCTGGTGTGAATATGTATAAATGGCAATCAGTACAACATATAAAAGTTAAAGTTGCACCTTATACCTACCGTGATTATACCCCAACTTTGTGGGATCCGGTTACCTGTACCTGTACATTGATGATCAGTGCGGCACATCATGGGCCGGGCAGCCATTGGGCCGCCTCACTTACAGCTGGCGATACATTGGATTATATGGGTATCGGGTCTACGTTACATAAACCTGTCGACGGAGATTTACTAGTTATCGGTGACCAGTCCAGTTTGGGACATTTTCTTGCGCTGAGACAGCTGGCTTTGGGTATAGGAGAGCTGCAGGGGGCTATAGGGTTTAGTTTGAAAAGCCATGTTCAGGAATTCAGATCCTATTTTGATACCTTATTTCAGCCGGTACATGAGCAGACCTGGGACTATTCGTTAGTTTCCTGGCTGGATAAACAGGATTTGAACAATGAAACCGTTTATCTTGCCGGACATATTCCAACTATAGTAGAATTGAGGAAAAACCTTCGAATACGGAAAGACTTTACAGGTAAGGTAAAAGTACAGGGCTTCTGGAGTTAGGAGTTAAAACATTTAGCTTCCCGAATCCGTTTAGTTCAAATGCCGCTATATAAAAACAAGAAAGAGGATATTCCATTAGTTGAATTCCCCTGGATCAGAAAACTTGTTTACCTAATGGATGAACAGTTCCGTCTGCCAGGTACGAATTTTAGATTTGGTCTGGATCCGTTGATTAATCTGTTGCCTGTCGCCGGGGACATCAGTGGTTTTCTCATCTCTGGAGGGTTGGTGATGGCTATGGCACGCAAAGGTATTGGTAGCAAAATAGTTGTACTCATGTGTATCAATATATTTCTGGACGCTGTCATTGGCGGAATACCATTAATCGGGCAGGTCTTTGATTTCTTTTTTAAAGCTAACAGTCGTAACCTGCGTTTGATGAAGGCCCATTATTTAGAAGGGAAATATCAGGGTAGCGGACGGAATACGTTGATTTTGGCATTAACGATATTAACAATCATGTTTGCCGGACTATTGTGGGCATTATGGGCAATGCTCAGCTGGTTTGTACATCTCTTTTAAAAAAGGAAAGGGCTGATGTTTTAAAAACACCAGCCCTTTCCTTTTTTAAGTCTTTAAACAGCTTTATGGATTTGGTGCAGGATTAATCAGCATCTGGTTTTTATATTCAGTAATTGCTGTTGTAATATTTTGTACAATCTCTCTACGTCCTTCCGGGGAATTCATATAATCTTCCTCCTCAGGATTACTTATAAATCCGATCTCTGTAAGTACTGCCGGCATACCTGCTCTTGCCAGTACAGCCAGACTTTGTTCTTTTACCCCACGATTCACGCGGCCTGCAGAAACATATTGACTTTGAATTAAAGTGGCTAGTTTGATACTCTGTCTGCGGAAACCATTTTTCATTAGTGACAGGATAATAAAACTCTCAGGATCATTTGGATTGTATCCTTCGTAGTTTTCTTTATAATCTTTCTCCAGCAGGATTGAAGCATTCTCGCGGATAGCCACGTCCTGTTCACCCATTCGGCCAGACCCGGAAACAAATGTTTCCACACCATTAGTTAAGGTTCGGCCGCGCATGTTAGAGGGCATCGAGTTACAGTGGATAGAGATGAAAAGATCTGCATGCGCTCTGTTAGCGATATCAATTCGCTCATAAAGGGGAATGAAAACGTCCTCAGTTCGGGTGAATATTACTTTTGCATTTGGTATTTCTCTTTGAATATTTTCTCCCAGTGCCAGCGCAACACTCAGTGCTACATCTTTTTCTTTAGAATAAACACCTCTGGTAGAACCGTCTTTACCACCATGGCCTGCATCTAGAACTATTGTAATTGGCTTTGCCGGTGTTGGAGCAGGGGTGTAGGTCTGTGCATGAACCAATCCTGTGGTGCTGATAAATACAGCGGTAAAAAATATGCGTATGGTTTTGATCTTAAAAATAACTTGCCCGGGCATGTGTGTGTTACGGTTATATAAGGTGAAATGTGTGTGTTAGCTTCAAATTTATAATGATAACGTCGAATTATCCAACCTATTTTATCATTATGCTTATACTGGAGAGAGTTGTAAAGCAGCGAAAAGTTTAATCCAAGTTTAAAAAAAAACACTATAACCTGTTATGCTGATCAGCTTCATACGAAGAACCAGTCTGGTAATTCTTAAAGTTTATGGGGTTTAAGAAGACGTTTTTGCGGGTAAAATTAAACCGGAAATACCTGTAACCACTTCTTCCTCTTCTTCTTTAGCTTGTTTTCCTTTTTTCTTTTTCTTTCCGCCACGTAATTGTTCTTCGACAAAGTTGTCGTATTCAGTCTGTTGATCACCTTTTAAAATACTTCTGATTTTTTCGGTGGTTTCATTCTGTAGTTTGTAAGATCTGGCGACATCGTTTTCTGTAAACGTCCCATTCTGCTGCTTTCTTGAAATTGAAAGCTGTTCTTTATACATATCTAATGTATAATTATAGATTATATTTTTCTGGGTAGGATTTAATTTAAGCCTTTTATCTAGAGCGTCAATACTTTTAGCCGTAAGCTCTGTAGCTGTAGGCACCTTTTGCTGTGCATTGGTATATGTAGTGATACCAAAAAATAGAGCCAATACTAAAAAATATTTCTTCATTTCCTTATAAATTAAAATAGCGCTGTCAACCGAGCAGTTTAAACAGCGCTAATTTATAAATAATCTATGATTCCAGAAAAGCTAAAATTTAGAAATTTATTCGATTAAAATTGAAATATTCCTGTCAGCCGGCAAATAATCCCAAAATCCAGTTATTTATGGAGTATCGCTTCTGTTTCCAGTATAAAACGCTCAATTTTTTTTGTACGATTAAAAGCTTTCAATACTAATACCTTATAATTGCCATCCTGTGTGTCAATTTTTATTCCGGCATCAGTTCCCGAATGGATAAAGTTTGTGGTTTTACGAATAATGCTAAAACCCAGATAGGCATTGAAAGAATATTCTTTCTTTTTCAGTCCTCCCATAGTTGTTTTATGGATCGTGCGACTATTCGTGTCGAAAGTAATTTTATTATTGGCACCTATCAGGATAATTAATCCGAAGATAAATGGAATATAAGTTATCAGCAGTGGATTATTTATAGACAGTGTATTAGTGCTGAAAAAAGAATATACACTCCATATTACTAAAGCAAGGCCTATAATGGCATTTACAACAGTGTGAAATTTTAGCGTGTAGACACCTTGATCTAAAGTGTAATATTCAAATGTGGTAATGGGTTCAGGTGCGGCTTCTGTCGTGAACACATCTTTTAAAAAGTCTTCGATTAATGGGAACACCTCATTAGTAAATGCTATGGCATTTTTGTTGGTTTCTTTTCCATAACCAGAAGAGATTCTTATTCCTTTCCCATGTCTGTCGGTTTTTTTAAAAACCTGGAAATTAAAAGCTGTCCCATATTGATATACAGCGTTCACAGCCGCAATATTATCAAAGGGCACAGACCGGATTGTAAAAAGGCCAAATGGTCTTACGTACATTTTCTGGTCAATACGGTCAAAAACGACCTGATTTCTGGCCATCAGAAAGAAAAGGAGAGGAACTGAACCAAAAATGATAATATAAAAGGTTAGTGTTCTTGAATCAGAAAGTAATTCATTTCGAGCAGATATACCCAGGCCGATAAAAACCAGCAGAATTAAAATACCAAATGCATTGAGAATCAGATCAGGCTGTAGAATAATCCGGTCAGCTTCTGTTTTCCATTTTGTTTTAAACATAAATTTTAGTGTTTTTCATTGTTGATTAATTTTTTTGTTAATTAATCGTTTTGTGTGTTCAAAATTATCAAATATATTTCTAATTACCCTCTAGTTCATATTTCGTGCCGGGATTTCGATTTGTTTGCGGATATTCATTAAATAAAACTCACCTTATAAACATAGCATGAACAACAGCTTATTTTTGAAATTAGGTTTACTTCTGGTCCTTTTTACAAGTGCATGTGCGAATAAAAACCAAAGCCTGTATTTAGATGGAACATGGGAGCTCAGGCATGTAATCGGCATACAGGTGGCGGGGGTAAGTCCGGATTTCAAGCCTGGAAATGGCAATCTTTATAAATTTAGAGATGATACATATGAAAAATGGTCAGATGGAGCCAGGGTGTCTTCCGGTACATTTAAACTAGCCAAAGAAGATTTACCTATCAATAATAACAAAGCCAACTACAGCCTGCTGCTAGACGATCAAACTAAAACATATATCAAACTCTCGCGTAGTCAGTTGGTCATATTCAATGGGCAGGTAGCGGCCGACGGTACAGAATCTACCTACGAGAAACAATGATCCGATTTAAAAAATAATATCACGATAACACAGAGGTTTTATGTTTACCTGATTTTTGAAGGTATAACAAATCAGAACCTTTATGAAATTAGAAATTAAGCTTACACTGGTCGGACTACTCTGTTTCAGCAGTTTGTTCGGCCAGCAAAAGGCAAGCGGTTATGTTTACCTTGATAAAAATGGAAACGGCAAACGTGATAAACAGGAACCAGGGCTGGCTGGTACCTTGCCCTGCATCAGCCCTATATCAAAGCTGTCAGTAAGGTAGGTTTGCCATGGTATAATCTGATGGGTAATCATGATATGAATTACGATGCTGTTGCAGACTCCCTTTCAGATGAAACCTTTGAATCCAACTTTGGTCCGGCAAATTATGCGTTTAATTATGGTCAGGCTCATTTTATCGTATTAGATAATATTCTCTACCCAGATCCGAGAGATGGTAATGGTTATTGAGTCAACGACCTCAAAACAGTCGACAGGAATAAACTGATAGTACTCGCATTCCATATACCGCTGCTATAAATGGGAGGCGAAACCACCTTCCGGCCGCAAGACCGCCAGCAGCTTTTCGATATGCTGCAGGAATTCCCGAATACTTTATCAATCTCGGCACATACGCATTTGCAGAGGCAAAATTTTTATACCGCTAAAGATGGCTGGCGACAGGAAAAGCCGCATCATGAGTACAATGCAGGAACTACATCTGGTGACTGGTATTCCGGAGAACTGAATGCACAGGGAATCCCGGTTTCAACTATGCGTGACGGTACACCAAAAGGGTATGCGTTTTTAAATGTTAAAGGAAACAACTACACTATAGACTATAAAGTTGCCGGCCAACCTGACGACTACCAGATTAAAATTTATCATCCAAAAGTAGTCGCGCGTGGAAGAAATACGGCTGCAGCGATATATGCGAACTTCTTCATGGGCCACGAAGGGAATAAGGTAACTTATAGGGTAGACGGTGGCGATTGGAAACCAATGGTTTATGAGCAAGCTGCAGATCCGGAGTTCATTCAGTCTTTAGGACGTTGGGATAATGCCGACGAGTTACTCGCAGGACGACGTCCTTCAGCTGCAGAAAAAAGCACGCATCTCTGGAAAGGTGCGATCCCTGTTAAACTCGATGCAGGTGAGCATGAAATTGAAGTGAAAGCAGAAGATATGTTTGGCCGGACTTTTACACAAAAAAGCAGTTATCGTCTTGAGTCTGCAAAAGAAATAAAATAATTATAGTAACAGACCTGGGAGCCAGGATCTTTCAGGTTTGTTGTTATATAACTCGTTCTGATATTAGGTTAAAGTCCGGGAGGCTACTAACTTCGCGGAATTCCAGGCAGGTTTGCTTTGGTTTAAAATGGTATCAGAAGAATGATTTTACGTAAGCTTTTGTGGTTATCTGTATTGACAATCACCATATCGAGTGTAGCAGATGCACAAACTAAATCTGTATTTAAAGAGAATAACTGGGAAAATAAATTTGACAAGAGGTGGCTTTTGATGAATGGTGTTGTCCAGGCCGGTACCCGGGAACTCCAGATCAGTAAAGATAGAAACTGGGCAATTCTTTTAAACAACACGACTTTACCGGAGAACTATATCCTTACTTTTTCTACCCGCGTCGAGCCGGGGACTTATTTGTTCGAACTAATGTTGAATTTGAGTGGTCAGCACTTTCTGGGGATTTTGAATAATCAGCTGGAAAGCAGGGTTGCTATAGAGGACAGATCTCTATTTGCGAATCCCGATAAGGTTGGAAGTTATATTCATACCACAGGACATGTTGGATTGCTGCCCAAAGTTGAGCTCCCGGCGAAATTTGAAGCTTGGCAGGACTGGAGAGTTCAAAAATCTGGAAATCAGGTGTTTGTGTGGATTAATGGGGAGGAGATTATTACATTTAAAGACACCAAAGGAATAATGAAGGCTGGGGGACAGTTTGGCTTTGCTGTTAATGGAAAAGCTTCCGTCAGTAACGTACAACTTTTTAAAGCTGTCGGGGACGCTGCAATGCCACCACTTACCTTTAAAGGTAAGCCACCGGTAAGGACTTGGTTTGTTTTTGAATAAAAACACGATCTTTGTTACATACCATTTAATACGGAGCATATGAAAACCTATATATTTCTTTTAATTGCAATTTTTGCCGAAACTATAGCTACAACAGCCCTAAAGGCATCTGAGGAGTTCACGCGCTTCTGGCCCTCTGTAGCAGTCGTAGCAGGTTATGGAATAGCATTTTACTGCCTTAGCCTGGTGCTTAGAAATATGCAACTCGGTATAGCTTATGCGTTATGGTCAGGAATAGGCATCGTATTAGTGACTGTTATGGGCGTTCTGGTTTATAAGCAACGCCCGGATGTACCTGCAATTATTGGTATTCTGCTAATTATCGGCGGTGTCTTAGTTATTAACCTTTATTCAAAAACTGCAGGTCACTAGATTAACCTGTCTTTAGAACTGTGCATAAAGAATAATCCTTTTGAACGCATAAATGGCAGGCATTTTTTTATAGTGTTGTTCTATACGCTTTTTAAATTCAGTGATAAAAGCTTCTCCTAATCCGGGATCTAATCTTTCCATATAGGGTATTAATGCAGATCCTGAGATAAATTCGTACAGATCCTGATGGTTGTTGGCAATTATCGGGTAAACCTTTTGAAAAACAGTAAGATTTTTGGCCTGGTGTTCAAACAGAATACGGGTATAATCGTCGAGCGTTAGAACAGGGGAAATTCGTTTCCAGTTTTTAAGTGCCGCTGCATAGGGGTGCTCCTGGACTAATTTCAATAGCAGCTGGTTTAATACGTTTTCGTTTTGTGACGGCATTTGAATAGCTATTTGTCCACCCGGGTTCAGCTTTTTTAACAAAGCGGGAAATAGCCGTGCATGATCATCTACCCATTGCAATGCCGCATGACTGAAGATTAAATCCCATTTTTCAGAAGAATTTAGCTGCGTATCTATATTTTCCACTTTGAAGTTGACATGCTGGGTAGAGAAACCATCTTTTCCATCAAGCATTTCTGCGGATGAGTCTATACCTAACACAGTAGATTCAGATAATTCATCTGCCAGTTTTCTGGTAAGTTCACCAGTTCCGCAGCCGAGATCAAGCACTTTCATCTTTTCATTTTTACTAATGAGCTTGATAATATCTGCAAAGGGAGCAAATCTTTCCGCCTTGAATTCATTATATTTTTGTGGGTTCCAGGCCATTTATTTCGTTTTTGTTGCACATTTAAATAAATGGAACAGTTTGCTATTCTGATAAGTTTGCGCTTTGAGTGGAATTTACGATTTAAATTTATCCTGCGTTGTACTTTTTCTGATTTGTTTCGGGCTTATTCCTGCGTTTTTTTTAACAAATTTATTAAAATGGCTGAGGTCTGTGAATCCGAATTCGTTACTGATTTCTTTAAATAAAGCCCGGCTATGCAGCAGTCGGTTTTCGATACGTTGAAATCTGCACTGGTCAATGTAATGTTTTAATGATACGCCTGTTTTCCTTTTAAAAATCGAACTCACATAGTTGTGTGAAAGTCCGAATTTGGCAGATAACCATTCTAATCTGAGGTGATTAGGATTTTCAATATTAATATGGATCGTTTCCATTATATCTACTGTGAGATCACCATGGTTAACATACGCTTTCATATCTGAATGATGCCTGTTCTTTCTAATTAGCGCAAAAACACTGCGAATAAGGTAGAATACGACTTCATTGGTTGGATTAGATGAAGTTTTCCATTCCGCCACAATCAAACGGATAAGTACACTGATTTTTTCCAGGTCTTCTGGATTACCAACCAGCTGATTTTTTGTGCTGGTTGCTGAAGCAATAAGCTGGTCGAGTAATTTATTCCAGTCGTCTTTTTCTTTTGTCGAATTATCGCCCCCCAGGTATGTATTTGTAAATTTCAGTACGCTGAACTCTGTTTCTTCGACGATATCGAAAATATGGGAGTCTGCCGGTGCCAGTAAAAATAGAGCTTTACCCTGATAGGCTTTGCGTTCGCCATTTAAAGTGTGGTATCCACTCCCTTTATGAATAAACATCAGTTCAAAATGATTATGGTTATGAACCGGAAAAGGCCAGGTCAGCGTGCTGAAATGACGTATAAATAAAGGGTCATGCTGGATAAAGCGTTCCATCTTTTGTATTTACAATTCTTTAGTTGAAAAGTACAATTACATAAGCAATCTGCAAAATACTTTTGCAGTACAATTCATCTATCATGTATCTTTTTAAAAAACAGACCGGATTTAGCCCCCTAACCATACCGGTCATGGCAGTATCCGCCGGGGTTATCGTCGCAAATATTTATTATAATCAGCCAATTCTTAAAGAAATAGCCAATTCTATAGGGGTGCCGGATGAGCAGATTGGCAGTGTGTCTATGCTTGCACAGCTAGGTTATGGGCTAGGTATGTTTTTTCTGCTGCCTTTAGGAGATATGCTACCAAGAAGGAAGCTCATTATAACACTTTGTCTGCTGTTATGCGTCGCATTGCTTGTTTTCGCGACCTCCTCTTCTTTATTGGTCATTCGTATTATGAGTTTTTTAATCGGTCTTTTTTCCGTTCCTGCACAGATTATTTTACCAATGGCGGCTACCTTCGGCACGCAGAACAGAGGGAAAACGGTAGGCAAAGTGTTTAGTGGGATTCTGGTTGGTATTTTAGGCGCACGCGTGCTTAGTGGGTTGATTACCGAATGGCTTGGCTGGCGTTACGTCTATGGAATTTCAGCAGGCCTGGTTCTTGTAATGGCGGGCATGTTATACCTTCATCTTCCAAAGATTCCCGTCAAGTTTAAAGGACATTACGGGAGTTTGCTTAAATCTACCTTAAACTTGGTTTTTGAATACAGTATATTGCGTCAGGCAGCTATATTAGGTGCATTTACATTTGGCGTTTTTTGTTCTTTCTGGACAACGTTAACCTTTCATTTGGGCTCGGCACCGCTAAATTATTCTACTGGAACTATCGGAAGTTTTGGCTTAATTGCCATTGGTGGTGCGTTAGTAGCGCCATATTTCGGTAGGCTGGCTGATGGTGGTAACACTTATAAATCTCTGTTGATTACGGTGTCCATGATTATTCTCAGTATTCTTTTGATACGTGTTTTTCCATTTTCTGTTATCGTTCTTATAGTTAGCGTTTTCTTCCTGGATATCGGAGTTCAGGCAACTCAGATAACTAACTTTACGCGTATTTATAGTTTAGATGAGAAAGCTCACAGCCGTTTGAATACGATTTATATGACAGCCTATTTTATTGGTGCAGCTATAGGCACATTTTTTGGATTGTTAAGTTGGAAACACGGACAATGGAATTTATCGACATTGCAAATGCTCATCTGGAGTCTTATTGCGCTGGCAGTAGTTATTATTTCCGAAAAAACAACTAAGAAAAAAGTTTAGCAGGAACTAATCGCCGTAAGCATGCGTAATTTTTAATCTTGTTTAAGTAAATGAATAAAAACTTTAACCGTTTTCTTTTGTTAAATTCGAAAATTAACAGAATATGAAGACTCTAAAAGTTATCCTGGCTGAAGATCACCACATTGTCAGAGACGGTATTAAAATGTTATTGGATCAAACTGATAATATCGACGTCGTAGGTGAGGCAATTAATGGAAGGCAGGTTTTGGATATGCTCGATTCAGGTATAAAGGCCGATGTGATTCTTGCAGATATAAATATGCCAGAAATGGATGGAATATCACTTATAAAGGAAATTACCCGCAGAAAACTGAATTCAAATGTGGTTATTCTTTCGATGCTGGACAACTACAAATATGTTACTGAAGCATTTGCTGAAGGTGCGTTAGGTTATTTGCTTAAAAACGTGGGTGTAGATGAGTTGGTTTTTGCAATTCGTCAAGCCAGCAAGGGACAGAAGTATTTATGTGCCGAGTTATCTTTCCAGTATATGAATACCGCAATTCAACAATCTGAGACTACATCTGCAAAAATAGGTTATACGATTGATTTGTCTTCCAGGGAAATGGAAGTTCTTAGTCTGATAGCCGAAGGTTTAACTAATAACGAGATTTCTGATCAGCTGTTTATCAGCAGGAGAACCGTCGAAGGTCATCGTCAGGCTTTAATTGAAAAAACAGGTGTCAAAAATACAGCGGTATTGATCCGATATGCTTATCAGAACGGTATTCTTAAATAGAAATACCCGGTTTTTTACGGGTTTCCTGCCGTAATACTACGGGTTTTTCATTCGAAAAAACACGATAAAGGCTGTTTTTTATGCTCTTGTATTTTAAATAAAGAGTTGTGTTTTGTACGGCATGTGCTTTGAAGCTATCAGTATTGAACTTATTAATTAAAAGATTATGAAAGATCAGGAAGAAGAAATTGAAGATCAGTTTTCGCAGGAACAGGATAAAGCAGATCAAAATCGTGGTCATGCCGGTACGAGTTTAAATGTCGGTGAGACAATTCCTTATGGACAGCGTATTGATAAAGATGATGAAACCAGAGCAAGAAGTCCGGACGAATCTGATGAAGACGAAACTGAAGATTTGAATTTGGATCAGTCTCCGGGCGGGGCATAATTTATATTCATTGAGGAATCTGTTTAACCAGTTGTTCAATCCTATTTTGGTAGAATTGAACAGCTGGTTTTTTATTTGTCAGCCCCAGATGCTCCTGCGGGTAAATTTAATGCCAAGCAGATAAATCTTACATTAGTTTAAATTATTTATTTGAAAAAGCTAAAGACATGAAGAAGTCAGACAAAGGAAAATATGTTGAAGGGGAAATGACAGAGCTTAATATAGCTGATATCGAAAAAAATAATGAGTCCAAATTCTTCCCAATAATTGCAATGGGAGGGTCCGCCGGATCCTTTAGTGCTTTTGAGCAGTTTTTCCTGCATGTTCCGGCAAAGTGTGGTTATGCCTTCGTTGTTATTATGCATATGGACCCGGCCCATAATATGGATGTTGCCGGACTGCTTCAACAGTCTACATCAATGCCAGTAGTAGAAGCACAGGACGGGGTTAAATTATCACCTGATCATGTCTACATTATTCCGCCCGCTGCAGATATGGGTATTCATAACGGACAGCTGTTGTTGTTTAAGGCATCCAGACCAAAAGGCGCGCATATGTCTATTGATTATTTTATGCAAAGTCTGGCAGAAGACCAGTGGAACTATGCCGTAGGGATTATTTTTTCTGGAATGGGTGCAGACGGGGAGACAGGTATAAGAATGATCAAAGAAAAGCTCGGTATGACTATGGTGCAGCTTCCTGAGACCGCTGAGTATCCGAGTATGCCTTCTGCAGCTTTGGCGACAGGTATGGCAGATTATATACTCCCGGTTGAAAAGATGCCAGGCAAGCTAATTCAATACCTGAATCATCCTGCGCTGAAGGTAATAGGAACGGATGAGCTCATCAATGAACGGAATAACCACACCCACTTAAATAAGATATTGTTATTACTCCGGTCCCATACCGGGCATGATTTCACCTTATATAAAAAGAACACGATTACCAGGCGTGTTGAGCGCAGAATAGCCTATCACCAGCTTCCTGATTATATTCATTATGTGAATTTCTTAAGGGAAAATCCACAGGAGATTGAGGTGCTTTTTAAGGAGTTACTTATCGGTGTAACTAAGTTTTTCAGAGATGAATCGGCATTTGATCTATTAAAAGATCAGTTGTATGCCAAATTACTTGTTAAACAAAAAAGCGATCCGATCCGTATATGGATAGCCGGCTGTTCCACCGGAGAAGAAGCTTATTCTATAGCGATATTGGTCAGTGAGTTTTTGGCTACAGTAGAAAAGTCGCCTTCACCTAAAGTTCAGATTTTTGCAACCGATTTAGATCCTAATGCTATTGAACATGCACGTGGAGGATTTTATTTTTCAAATATCGTTTCCGAAATTTCTGAAGAACGACTTGAGCGTTTTTTTTCGCAGAAAAACAATGGTTATGTTGTGAAAAAGGAGGTCCGGGAAATGATTGTATTTGCGCAGCATAATCTCATTAAAGATGCGCCTTTTACCAGACTAGACCTGCTGTGCTGCCGGAATGTGATGATTTATCTGACGGCAGATCTGCAAAAGAAGTTAATGCCCATCTTTCATTATTCCCTTAATATAGGCGGTATGTTGTTTCTCGGACCAGCTGAATCTGTAGGAATTTATAATGATGCGTTTTTGGTTTTGGATTCCAAATGGAAAATGTATGAGAGAAAGGATGGTTCGTCTGCTACAGCTAAATTAATAGATTTTCCTTTTAATATTACGAATCAGAATGACAAAAATAATAAAGGAATCGAGCATAAACCAGTCTCAAAAAGTTTGCTTGCAGAACGATTTCATAAGGTTTTACTTGAAAACTATACTCCGGCATCTTTACTGGTCGATGAAAAAGGAGAGATTTCTTATATAAATGGGAACGTAGAGAGATATCTTAAGTTTTCTTCCGGTGAAGCGTCGATGAATATACATAAGGTGGTGATCGAGGAACTTAGGTATGCTCTGGGAAATGCTCTTCATCAATGTACATTGAAGAAAACCTTAATAACCTATACCGGATTAAAAATTACACATAGTGGTGTCGTTCACCTGATAGATTTTACGGTCGATTATCTGAACGACATTCAACTTCAGAATTTATATATTCTTGTATTCTTCGATCGCGGACCAGTAAAGAAAACAAAATCTACCATGGGGCTTACCAATTTAAAGCATGGGACAGTGATTGATGAACTGGAAAAAGAATTAGTTTATACCAAGCAACAGTTGCACACTACTATTGAACAAATGGAAACTTCATTGGAGGAACTTAAATCTACTAATGAAGAACTACAGAGCACCAATGAAGAACTGCAGAGCACTAACGAAGAAGCTTTAACTACCAAGGAAGAAATGCAGTCTTTAAATGAAGAACTAATGACCATTAATCTTCAATATCAGAATAAGGCGGAGGAACTCACTCGCATGAACAATGATATGAAGAACTTACTTGATAATACCGATATAGGGACCATCTTTCTGGATAACAGTTTGAATATCCTGAGGTTTACGCCCCAGGTTAATAAATTATTTAATGTAATTGGATCTGATGTCGGTCGCTCAATTACGCATATAGCATCAAATTTCGATTATCCTGCTATTGAAAATACCATCCTGGAAGTGATAGAAAGGCTAAATGGTAAAGAGCTTGAAGTTAAAACCAGGAATAATGAATGGTACAACCTTAAAATTATGCCATACCGGACTATGGACAATTTTATTAGCGGCGCAGTCTTGACCTTTACTAAAATCACACCGGTTAAGGCACTGGAAAGTAAGTTCTCAAGCCTTTTAGGCTATATTCAATATGCTGTTGATGATTTAAAAGATGCAGCAATTATTCTTGATCACGAAGGTAAAATCCTAGTTGTCAACAGATTGTTTCTCGCAATGTTCCGCTTGAGAGAGGATGAAATCAAAGAACAATTTTTCATGGAGATTGTTCACAACCAGTGGAATACGAATAAGCTTGATGAGCTGCTCCATGAGGGTCGGCATCACACTGAAATTTATTTTCAGCATAATTTTCGGGGATTGGAATTAAAAAAGCTACTAATCACTGTGAACTATATACCCAAGGATATTTCCGCTGAAAATTATGTATCTGTTATAACCTTCATAGAGAAAGAGTGTGAACAAGAAAAATAAGAATAAAGGCAGTATTATCTCACAGCTACGTGAACGAATAGAAAGTACTTCAATCCCGTTAACCGGTATAAAAGAGGGTATAACTGATCAGGAGCTTGCCGTGTTATTGGGCGAACTCGAAATATTTCAGCTCGAACTCGAAATGCAGAATGACGAGCTTTCTGCATCTTACCAACTGCTGGAAAATGAACGCGCGAAATTTGCCGGGTTATTTAACCTTGCTCCGGTAGGATACTTTATTCTGAATCATATTGGAATCATTGAAGAGGCAAACCGGACTGGATCTGACTTGCTGGGGCAGGTGAAAACAGATTTGAGAGAGAAGCTTTTTCAAAGCTATATTTCACCTCATCACTGGGAGCTTTTTTACAGCTTTCTCCATAAAATGCAAAGCACCATTACCAAGCAGAGCAGTGAAATTGTTATGCTTATGTCTGGTGGTAAAGAGTTATACACCAGGATGGAAGGAATAGCTGTTCTGGATATCTACACCGGGAAAAATAAATTCTATGTTACCTTAATAGATATCACTGAAAGCCGAAGTGCGCAGCAGAAATTGATGGATACAACCCACCGGCTGGAAATGACACTCAGGGCGTCAGGTACTGGAACATGGACTATGGAGTTAGGAAATAACAAGTTATTTCTGGATAGTTTTAGTTACTCAATTCTCGAATTAAATGCATGGGATTTTGATGGAACTATCCAAAGTCTCCTGGATTTAATTCACCCGGACGATCATGCTGTTGTAAGAAGAAGTATTATCAATACGATTAATCTCGCTGAGGATCTGGATCTGGAATTCAGAGTTGTGACTGCTTCAGGGAAAATAAAAAATATATCTGCAAAGGGCCATCAGGTTAATATCGAAGCATATACAGCCTATTTTGCTGGTATAATCGTGGATATTACCGAGCGTAAAAGATTAGCTAAGATTTCTGATGATCTGAAAACTGAACGGCAAAAATTAATTATGTCGGCCACATTTGATGCACAGGAGAAAGAACGGTCGCAAATTAGCAGTGCACTACATGATAGTGTATGTCAAATACTTTATGGTATAAGATTAAATCTGCAGAATATACAATTGACCAAAAACCTCAAAGACGATTTTGATCCGGTAAATAAATTACTGGATCAGGCTATACGGGAAACACGCGAGTTGTCCTACGAATTAACGCCCTCTGTGCTAAGAGATTTTGGTTTTAAAGCTGGCGTTAGAGAAATGGCTCAGCGCCTGAATACACCAAAATTCACGATTAATACTAATATACACAGCTCTGCGGATAATATTATACCTGAGGTGCAGCTCTACATTTTTCGCATTATACAGGAACTGGTGAGTAATAGTATTAAACATGCTGGCGCATCTTTGTCAGAAATAACTGTCTCCCAAAGCGATAATTTCTATACAATTGTCGTTAGAGACAATGGAGCCGGTTTTAATCAGGATATCGAATATTCTTTATCTCTGGGGTCTGGAATAAGGGGGATAAAGAATAGAGTTTTTCTTTTAAACGGGGATATGGATCTTCAGACATCCGTTAAAGGCACAACGATTACGATCCGGTTTAGAACTGACGCTTATCTTTCCTAGTATAAAGATTTTAAATCTACCTGTTATGGATAATTATGACGTGAAGAATATTATAACTATAGGAGCTTCTGCAGGTGGAATCAGTGCGGTCTCAGAATTGGCCGGCGGTTTAAAATCAGATTTGGATGCTGCTGTATTTGTCGTTATTCATATCTCCAGAAATTCATTGGTCGAGGTCATTCTCCAGCAGATACAAAAAAGAACAAACCTTAAATGTGTTATAGCTTGTGATGGAGACCGGATAGAAAAGAATGTAATTTACCTGGCGCCGGCCGACAGGCATATGATGCTTGAAAAAGGAAAGATAATCGTTGAAAAAGGTGCATATGATAGCCATTGGAGACCATCTATTGATGTACTGTTCAGGTCTGCTGCTGCTGCGTATGACAGTTGTGTAACCGGTATAATATTAACCGGTTTACTAGACGACGGTACTTCTGGCATGTTAGCCATTAAAAGAAGCGGCGGAATATGTATTATACAAGACCCGCAAGAAGCAGAATTTCCGGATATGCCGCAAAATGTACTCAAAAGTGTCAAAGTAGATTTCAAGGCACCCTTGTATGAAATAGGCTATATTCTTTCAGACCTGCATTCACGCCAGCCCTGTGAAATCGGCCACGTTCCCGATGAAGTAAAGCTCGAAGCGGAGATTACAAGACGACTGAGCAGCGAAACGGTAGAGAATACCTCTGAAGGTAGTCAAACCCAGGAAATGGAAGAATCACTTTGGATAGCCATAAGAATGATGGAAGAACGCAGGAACCTTCTTGGTAATATGGCTGGCTATAATGATAAAGGCCGAAATGAAAGGATATTTCAGCTTGAAAAACACATCAACAGACTAAAAAAATTACTGCTTGAACTGGGAACAGGTAAAACGGAACCAAAACAGGCAGAAGACTAAAATAAATTAAGTACCATGTTACAAGTAGTATTAGCAGAAGACCACAATATCGTTCGAAATGGAATTAAGATGTTGCTGGAGATGGATAAGAAGATAAATATTGCGGCGGAAGCTGAAAATGGAATACAAGTGATGGATTTTGTCAGAACCGGTGCGCATGTAGATGTAATTCTTGCAGATATTAATATGCCGCAGATGGACGGGATTTCCCTGCTTAAAGAAATAATATTGTTTGATCCGCGCATTGCTGTCGTAATGCTATCTATGCACGATAATGATAAATATGTTACGCAAGCTTTTTTAGAAGGCTCTTCCGGATATCTTTTAAAAAATGTAAGCGCCGATGAACTTATCTTTTCATTGAAATACGTGAGTGGCGGAGGTAAGTACCTTTGCTCTGAACTCTCGATGCGGCTGCTTGACAAAATGGTTCAGCAAGGAAATCATAATTCGGGCTCAGATATAGATTTCTCATTGCGGGAAATTGAAGTGCTTCATCTGATAGCGGAAGGGCAGACAAATCAGGAAATGGCAGAAAAGCTTTTTATAAGCAAAAGAACAGTTGAGGGACACCGTCAGAGTCTGATAGAAAAAACAGGGTCGAGAAATACGGCTGCTTTGATACGCTACGCGGTGTTAAACGGCATTATCCAATAATTGAATTTGTAGCTATGTTAAGTACAACCAAAACAGATAATATTCTAAGTTTAATTAACGTTGCATGTTTTCAACTGGATTCTGAATCCAATTTTATTTATGGGAACAGGAAGGCTGCGGAGTTGTTTAATCTTGACATTGCCCAGATCACAGGAAAATATGTATGGAAGGTTTTTGACATTAGTCTTTCCCCTGAAGCATTTAGCGTAATTGAGAATGCTATTGTTCATCAAAAATCTTCTAATATCGAATATTTCTGCCGGTTTACTAATAATTGGATGTCACTCAATGCGGTTCCTGCCAATGGTGGGACGGTATTAATGTTCACGGAAGTTCAGATTAACAAGAGTCAGTTACTGGAAGAACAGCGAAGATTGAAGCTTGCGCAGGAGATTGGGAATATAGGATACTTTGAGGGAATGCTGCCCGCAGGCAGATTGGAAGCAAGCGACGAACTGTATTGTATTTTAGGAATGAAGCCGCAAATTGAAGCGCTAACTCTGCAGCGGATTTATGAATTTATAGATTACAGGGAAGCTCCAAAGATTGTTGATCTTATAGAAGATTTGATCGGAAAGTTAGAGGAATTTGAACTGCATTTCCCGATAATCACATTTGATAACGAGCGGAAGGTAATCAATATGAAAGTCCGGTTTACCATTGATGTCATTAGAAATGTTCAACGGATTTATGGTGTTATTCATAATATAACAGACTATTTTAATGCAAAAGAGGAACTTCGGGGAAGTAAAGAACTGATTCAGTCGGTCTTTGACACCAGTCTTGTTGGTATGTGCCTGTTAAAACCTGTACGGAACGAGGTTGGCGAAATAACTGATTTCAGGATTGAACTGGTAAGCCGGGAAATGGAAAGGGAAACCAGCAGAAATGATCTGGTTGGGAAATTTTATGCGGCAGAGTTTCCCGGTATCAGGAATGTTGGTCTGTTCCAAATGATGTTAAACGTAATGGCTACAGGCGATCCGGCACAAATGGAGTTCAGATATCCTTACGACGGGTTTGACAAGTGGTATTCCAGCATGTTTGTGAAGATGGAAGATGCAATTGTTGCAACACATCTTGATATTAGTCCAAGAAAGTTTGCGGAGCAGCAGCAGCTTAAAGGTTTATCTCTTTTACAACAATCAGAAGAACTGGCAAAAACAGGTAGCTGGGAATATGATCTGGTTTCTGGTGAATTTACTTGTTCCGATGGAATGTACAGTCTATTTGATTTGACAAAGGAGATGGCTGTTACACCAGAACATTACCTGGAGTATTCCACAGAAGACTCAAAACCTACAGCTCAAAAGATACTTGAGTCACTGAAAAGCGGAGATTCGGGGTTTGAAGAGATTATTGAATTGAAGACTAGTAAATCCATTCGTTTGCTTAAGGTCAAAGCATTTATTTTCAAGGAAAATAGTGTTCCGCAGAAGGTACTCGGTGTAAATATAGATATCACATTACAATTGGCACTAAGTCTTAAAAATGAACAACTGAAACTGGAAAAAACTGAATTAGAAAAGAGACAGCAACAAGAAATCTTCAGGACTATTCTTTCCACTCAGCAGGGAGAACGCAAAGTGATCGCGGAAAATTTACATAATGGACTTGGCCAGCTTCTTTATGGGGTTAAACTCAGATTGGAAAGAAACATTTACACCCTTGGGGAGATTTCTGCAGACGATCAGTTAGATAGTATGCGGGAAACCGAGCGGTTGCTTGCCGACGCAATAAGAGAGAGCCGGCGTTTTTCACATCAGTTAATGCCAACTATTCTCGAAGACTTCGGGCTAGAGGCAGCGCTAAATGATGTGAAGTCCCAACTCGAAGTTTCCGTTCGGATTGATACAGTTTATTTGGGCTTAGAGCATCACCTGGATCATTATCTGCAAATCTCAATCTTCAGAATCGTGCAGGAACTGTTGCTTAATGTTGTTAAACATTCTCATGCCAAATGTGCGAAACTTAAAGTTTCAGTTACAGAGAGTTCAATACATATTGTCGTTCAGGATGATGGACGAGGGTTTGATGTAAGACCGAACTTTACGAATGGGTTAGGCTTAAGAATGATTCAGAGTAAGGCAAATCTTCTAAATGGTAAACTTGAAATACAGCCTGTTTCCGGAAAAGGTACCAGAATCGAAATAAACCTGCCAAATTTCGAGGCAGCAGATAATGTGTAATTAGGTATGCGAAAAATTAATACGTATTTATAACAGTATCTTTAAGTAGAATTACTAGTGAATAATTCATAACCTTTTCTAAATTTACGCTTATATCTATTTCTCGCTTAGACGTTATGCTACACGGGATTAACTCCGCCGGCTGATTTCTGTTAACGATATCCTATGAGTAATAATCTTGCGCAACAAGGAGACTTTATCTTTAAATTTTTACTAAAACGGAAACAGGGTAGTCCATACAATGTCTGGTTTACACTAATTCCTGTTCTTTTAATTCTGGCAGGTTTGTCTCTCGAGGTTTTTTATTTCCGTGGATTTAATTCTCCTGTATACCTGATCTTCCTGCTTGCAGTAATTCTTGCTGCATTTTTTTGTGGGATTAAGAAGGCAGTGGCCGCCAGTATTGTTACAGCAATATTGGCTACAGTTTTCATGATTTTTTACCACGCTGGGGTAACTGATACAATCTTTAATGATATCTCACAGTTTTTGTTATTCATCTTCGCCCTTTTTTTTCTTAACGGAATATTTTATCTGGTAAAGCTGCAGATACAGGATGTACAGCATGAACGGCTGTTGAGGGAAACTGCAGAGAAGGATTTGCATATGCATGAGAAAAGACATGAAGATTTTGTACATATGGCGGTTCATGAATTAAAGTCTCCAATTACGGTACTGAAAGTGTATGTACAGATGATTGTCCTCAAAATACAGAAAGAGAAATTTTATAAGAATATAGAAATGGTGGAGAAGATGGATCACCAGCTTGATAAGATGTTAAATCTTGTCGCAGATATTTTAGACGCTGCAAAAGCTGGGTCTGGGACAATACACTGCGTCATGAATAATTTTCAGATCAATGACCTGCTTAAAATGAGCTATGAAAATATTCAGGCCGTTTATCCTGTGTATACCATTGAGTTGGAAACAGATCAGGCTAATCCTGTTATAAACGGTGATCGTGACAGACTTGAACAGGTTTTAAATAATTTTATTACCAATGCTGTCAAATATTCTTCGCAGAATAAATTCATTAAAATATGCAGTCGTGTTCAGGAAGGAAAGGTCTTTGTAAGTGTAACTGATAAAGGTCTGGGGATCCCGGAATCAAAACTTAAACACGTTTTTAAACAATTTTACAGAGTACATTCGTTAAAAACCCAAAGTCTCCCGGGTTTGGGACTCGGCTTGTTTATCTGTGAAGAAATTATCAAAAAGCATAATGGCCGGATCGGAGTTGATAGTAAAGAAGGCGAGGGCTCAACATTCTGGTTTTGTGTTGATGTAAATAAAGAACGGCAAAAGCAGTACAGATAAAAAACTCGGGCGAATGTCATAAATATCTGATTTTAATTTTTCTTAAAACTTCGTATTATAGTTTTTGTTCTTCATAAAAAAGAGAGGAAAATGAAGACATATGAGAGTGAGGCGTTGCCGGATCAAGGATCTGCGACCCGTATAAGAGGTGGAGCAAATGCTGAGTATCACGACAAAAAGGAAGATCATATATTGAAGCCCAAAGCGAAGGGAAAACGCGAAAAACCGGACTTCTTACTGAGGCTCCTTTAATTGAAACGGAACCGGATGATTTATAGATTATCCGGTTTTTTTGAGCCCTAATTTCAATATCAGTCCCCAGATATACTACAGATTTCGAATGGATATACGCACAAGAACTACAGGAATAAATTTTATAAATAATAAAACAACGACTATCAATATATGGGCTCCGCAGGCCGAAAAGATAGAAGTGCAGTGCGGTAAGTTCACCATTAGCCTTAATAAAGACGACTTTGGCAACTGGACAGGTTTCACCGACTTAATTAAAGCAGGTGATTTGTACTGGGTGATTATTGATGGACATAAAAGAATACCGGACCCCGCTTCTCTAGGACAACCTGAAGGTGTGCATGGGCCTTCTTCTGCAATTGACCTGCATTACGAATGGACTGATGACAGCTGGCAGAATCCTTCGCTTAGAGATTATATTTTTTATGAACTGCACACGGGTACTTATACGGCTGATGGTAATTTTCAGGGAATAATAAATCAATTGGATTATTTGGTCGAATTAGGAATTACGGCAATTGAAATTATGCCCGTCGCCGCATTTCCAGGAGAAAGAAACTGGGGTTACGACGGCGTGTTCCCTTATGCCGTACAGTGGTCATATGGCGGAGCAGCAGGTTTGCAGCAACTGGTCGACAAATGTCATCAGAAAGGGTTGGCAGTTGTGCTGGATGTGGTCTACAACCATCTTGGTCCTGAAGGAAATTATCTGACTGAATTCGGACCCTATTTCACTGATAAATATAAAACTCCATGGGGGGCAGCAGTGAACTATGATGACCGGTATAGTGATGGCGTCCGTAAATTTGTGACAGAGAATGTTTTAATGTGGTTTAGAGACTTTCATGTCGATGCGCTGCGGTTAGATGCAGTACATGCCATTAAAGACTTTAGCGCTATACATATTCTACAGGATATCAGAAGAGAAACTGACAGACTGATCAAACAAACCGGGCGTATGCATTATCTCATCGCAGAATCAGATCTGAATGATCCCAGATATATCTCTGGTTTAAGTGAAAATGGTTTGGGAATGCATGCACAATGGACAGATGAATTTCATCATGCTTTAAGAGTTTCTGCCGGTGAGCCTAAAACCGGCTATTACAGTGATTTTATAGGTATAGAGCATCTGGCAAAGGCTTATAGAGATGCCTATGTATACACGGGTATGTATTCCAGTGAAAGAGCAAGGGAGTTTGGTCGCGAAACTACTGGCCATCCCGGAAGCCAATTTATCGTTTTCTCGCAGAATCACGACCAGACCGGAAACAGGATGCTGGGATCCCGGTCTGGTACTCTTTATAGTTACGAGATGCAGAAATTGCTGGCAGGCGCGGTTATGCTTTCCCCGTTTTTACCAATGCTTTTTATGGGAGAAGAATATGGCGAGACAAATCCGTTCCTCTATTTTGTTAGTCATACCGACCCTGAGCTTGTTGAAAATGTCAGAAGTGGAAGAAAACAGGAATTTGCAGCGATGCATCTGGAAGGGGAAGCACCCGACCCTCAGGACCCCGTAACTATGCAGCAGTCCAGACTAAACTGGAGTTTATTAAAAGAAAAACATCATCAGGTTATGTTGCTTTTTTATCAGGCAATTATCGCGTTGCGTAAACGTCATGCGCAGATTCATTCCGATGAAAAAGAACTGACCAGGTGTATTGCGCTGAAAGAGCTAAACTGTCTTCTTTTGGAACGCAGCACAACCGGAAGTTCGGAACTGATATTTTGCCTGATGAACTTCTCCGTGGAAATACAACAAATTTCCATTCCTGTAAATATTAAACTGGCCGGGGTGCTTTTTAATTCTGCGGCCCAGATCTGGGGCGGACCGGGAGATATTTCTGCAGGCCGGCAACCAGAACATCAGCAAATTTCAATTCAACCAGAATCTTTTATTGTATACCAGGCAAATTATGTTTAATCCTAACTCAACTTACCGGGTGCAGTTCCACTCCGGATTTACGTTTGCCGATTTTGAGGCTATCATTCCTTATCTGAGCCGCTTAGGTATCAGCACTATATATGCGTCCCCGATTTTTGCCGCAGTTCCCGGCAGTACACATGGTTACGACGGTACAGATCCGAATATCATCAATCCGGAAATAGGGAGTATCAGTGATTTGAAAAGGATCTCTGCTAAACTTGCCAAATTGGATATGAAATGGATACAGGATATTGTTCCTAACCATATGGCTTACCATGAACAGAACTCCTGGTTAATGGATGTGCTCAAAAATGGAGAAGCGTCTGCCTATCGTGAATATTTCGATATTCTTTCTACTGATCTTAACCAGGACCCTTTAATGGCGCCTTTTTTAGGGAAAGATCTTCATGATTGTATCAGAGATGGAGAACTGGAGTTGGTGAAAATTGAGCAAGACTGGTTTATCCGGTATGGTGAGAATACCTGGCCGCTGCGTGCAGGTACCAACCCGAAAGATTCCCTGGAAAAAATTCTTTCCCGGCAGTATTATCGGCTATGCACATATACCGAGGCTAATGCGCGCATGAATTACCGTAGGTTTTTTACCGTGAACAGTCTGATCTGCCTGAATATGCAGTATGAAAAGGTATTCGAACATTATCATCGCCTGATTAAAGAATTGGTTGATGCCGGAATATTCCATGGATTGAGGATTGATCACATTGATGGTTTAATGGACCCTGCCGGATATCTCAACCAGTTGCGAAATCTCTGTGGTAGTGAGGTTTATATTGTTGTCGAAAAAATTCTTGAACCCGGTGAGGAGCTTCCGGCCAACTGGCCAGTACAGGGTACGACCGGTTATGATTTCCTTGGGCTGGCGAACCAGTTGTTTACGAATGAAAAGGCAGAAGATAAATTCAGCAGTTTTTATAAGAATCTGCAACACAAATTCGCTCCCGTTACCGTACAAATCAGAAAAAAGAAAGAAAGCTTTTTGAATACTTACATGCAGGGTGAGCTTGACAATTTATGTCAGTTGGTTATTACAACGCCCGTTGTAAACAAGACCAATCCAGATCAGGAACAAGTTGCGATCATACGTGAAATTATTGCAGAATTGCTAATCAGATGTCCGGTTTACCGTTTCTACGGAAATAAATATCCGCTGGAGAAATATGAGAAAAAGGTCATCACTTCAATATTTAAAGAATTAGAAGAAAGACTAGAGTATAAGCAATTTATAAAGCTGATAAGCAAGGTTTTATTGGAGGAAAATATTCATTGCTACCAGCGTCTCATGCAGATTTCCGGTCCCCTCATGGCAAAGGGTGTGGAAGATACTTTAATGTATACTTATAACCGTTTTATAGGTAACAATGAAGTCGGAGATTCACCTGCATTATTTGGAATCACCCCGGATGAGTTTCATAAAACAATACTCAGCCGTTTTACCGCCTGGCCAATCGCCATGAATGCAACAGCTACTCACGATACAAAAAGAGGGGAAGATGCACGTGCCAGGCTTAATGCGCTAACCGATATCCGCCATGTATGGATCAATGAAATCAATCGTTGGGAAGAGTTAAATAAAACGTTACATGCAGCGGGCAAACCAGACAGGAATGACGCATACTTTATTTACCAGACTTTAATTGCCACTTATCCTGAAACCGAAGACCAGACCCATGGCTACAGGGACCGGCTGCAAACCTATATAGAAAAAGCATTGCGTGAGTCCAAAAGGAATTCTGAATGGGAGGAACCTGATTTGCAGTATGAAAAGGCAACCTGCGATTTCATAGATGGTCTGCTTAATCCTGAACGTGAATTCTGGAATGTGTTCAACTCTTTCATGACCATTGTTTTCCAGCAGGCAAGAAAAATAGCTCTGGGGTCGCTGGTTATCAAGTTTGGTACGCCCGGTATTCCGGATACCTACCAGGGAACTGAATTATGGGACTTGAGTATGGTAGATCCAGACAACCGGAGACCGGTAAACTACACCGAGAGAACCGGCTTCCTGAAACAAATAGAGGAAGGTGATTTTAACCTTGCCGATTCGGTAGAAAATGCCGGGGACGGAAAAATTAAATTGTACCTGCTCCGCCAACTGCTGCATTCCAGGTTGAGAAATCCAGATCTTTATGCCAGCGGCCTTTATATTCCTTTAGAAATTAAGGGTAAATATGCTGCACATCTGGTTGCCTTTGCCAGACGTTCGGGAAATCGCTGGGCGTTATTTGTTGTCTCAATAAACCCCTCAATGGTACCTGACCCGGCTTCCGACCTGCAGAACTGGGAAGATACAAAAGTCATTCTGCCTGCTGAGGCTACCGGCAACTACCACGAACTAGTTCATGATGTAAACATTAGCGTCTCAGGGGTACTGGAGCTTCAGGATCTTTTTAAGGTATTACCATTTGCTGTACTGGAGTGGCGCGGAGGTCAGCGGCAGCGCGGTGCAGGTATATTATTGCACGTCACTTCTCTTCCCTCAAGATATGGGATAGGAGATATCGGGCCAGATGCGTCGAGTTTTTTAGAGAGCCTGGCCATCGCCCGTCAGCAATACTGGCAAATTCTTCCGATTAACCCTGTAACTGCCGGTCAGCTATACTCTCCATATTCTTCTACATCTGCGATGGCTGGCAATGTTTTACTCATTAGTCCCGAGCTTTTGTTACGCGACGGACTTGTGAATGAGGGGCAGCTATTACAAACACAACTAAAGAACAGCGCCAAAGTTAAGTTTCAGCTTGTAGAAAAAAAGAAAGATAAACTATTGAAACAGGCATTTGCTTCTTTTCAAGCTTTAAATAAAGAAAACCAGCTGGTCGTCGATTTTAAGCAGTTCCTTAAAGAAGAGGATTTTTGGCTTGATGATTATGCATTGTATGAAGTGCTCAAAATGATTCAACAGGGGCAGCCCTGGTATCACTGGCCGGAGAAAATCCGCAGCAGGGACGTAGAAACTCTGGCTGGTGTAAAAGCAGATTGCCAAGGTGATATGCAGGAAATCAAATGGAGGCAGTTTATCTTTTACCGGCAGTGGCGTGCACTCCGAAAACAAGCAAATGCCCTGGAGATTAAAATAATCGGAGATCTTCCATTTTATTGCGCACTGGATTCTGTAGATGTATGGGCTAACCAACAGCTCTTTAGTCTGGATAAGAAAGGTCGTATGAAGGCAGTTGCAGGCGTTCCACCAGATTATTTTAATGCAGACGGGCAGTTATGGGGTATGCCAGTATATAACTGGAAGGAGCTTGCTAAAACGCAGTATCAATGGTGGACCGCACGCATTGCTAAAAACAGGCGGGATTATGATTTAATCAGAATGGATCATTTTCGTGCATTTCATGCTTATTGGGAAGTGCCGGCAAATGAGTCTTCGGCCCGCTTTGGTTCCTGGCAGCAGGGGCCGGGGGCTGACTTATTTAACGCGATCTTAAAAGTTCAGCCTGAGCTTCCATTTATAGCTGAAGATCTTGGCGAGATAACAGACGGCGTATTTCGCCTAAGGGACCGTTTTGGTCTGCCCGGAATGCGCGTTTTACAATTCGCTTTTGGGCCAGATGCTGCAGATTCTCTTCATGCACCACATAATTTTACCAGTACACATGCAATCGTCTACACTGGTACACATGACAATAATACGCTGAAAGGTTGGTACAAAGATGAGCTGAATTTAATGGAGCGTTCAAGGATCGAAGCTTATACCGGGCAAACTGTCTCTGCAAAAAACATACATCTGCTTATTATCGGACTTGCCTATGCATCTGTTGCCGGTATTGCAATAATTCCTATGCAGGATGTTTTGGGTAAAGGATCTGCCTCCAGAATGAATGTCCCGGCTTCAGTTAAAGATAACTGGGGATGGAGAATGAAACCAGGAGAATTGAAAAATAATATGCTTGACTACCTGAGATCCCTGGCATTACGTTATGGAAGATAGGTGTAAAAATACGTTTTTTTGAATTGAGACAAACTTTTAGTCTTCTGATTTGTAATTGCTTAATCAGGTGCATTTAAATCTTTGAAAGATGAAACAGGGAATTGCAGAAAGTCTTCATAACGATGTATTTTATCATAATGATCCTTTAGCCAGTGTCGTTCTTATCGGGAAACCGGATGAATCCTGGATTATGGTTAATGCGGGTACTGCCGATTCAGGTCCGGAGTTGCTTAATGTAGTGGAGTCCAGATACGGACAAGATAACAGACCGGATTATATTGTATTAACCGATGCACATCCGGACCATGTTGGCGGCCTTCGTTACCTGCTCGAAAAATGGCAGGTACCGGTTTATGCACATATTAACGAGTTTCGTTTTTTAAACGGCTCAAGCACTTATCCTTTACCGGCAACTTTTTTTGAAAATGGTCTTTTAACCGATTTTCTTTCTGTTTTCATGCGCCCTGCAGTTAATGTAGCGGCATATCTCAGACCATTACCGCATCATGGGAAATTGCCAGGGCTTCCTGAATGGGACTGGATCACTACACCCGGAGAAACCGGAGGACAGGTTTCCTTATTTAGATCTTCCGACGGAATTTTAATCTGATATTGGGTTATAAATGTTTTTGTTTTATCACATTCTATTTTAGCTTTACCAGCTAAATGATTGTTATGAATAAAGCTACGAATGCAGAAATCCGGGCGAGATTTGACCAGGATGTTGAACGTTTCTCGAATCTTGAAACCGGGCAGTTAACCACAATTGATGCGACCATTACGATGGAGCTCTGTACAGAGGCTGCGAGCTATATCAATCCTAATGCCACTGCTCTGCTGGATATTGGCTGTGGTGCGGGTAATTATACTTTAAAAATGCTCTCCAAACTTCCAAATCTAAACTGTACGTTGAATGATCTAAGTAAACCTATGCTTGACAAAGCATTTGAAAGGGTCTCTGATGTGACAGCCGGCGATGTAAACGTAATTCATGATGACATGCGCAATCTTGAACTCGGCGAAAATACGTTTGACATTGTATTAGCTGCTGCAACGCTCCATCATTTACGTGATGACGCTGACTGGGAAATGGTGTTTCGTAAAATTTTCCTGGCTTTAAAACCTGGTGGTAGTTTCTGGATCTCTGATCTGATAACACATGACTCTCCGTTAATCGTTGAACTATTTGAATCCCGTTATGGGGCTTATCTGGAAACACTGGGGGGATCGGAATATCGTCAAAAAGTTCTTGATTATATTGCTTATGAAGACACACCGCGCTCGCTGAATTACCAGCTGGATCTAATGAAAAGAACCGGCTTCCGCGATACTGAGATCTTGCATAAGAATTCTTATTTCGCAGCTTTTGGTGGAGTAAAATAATATGGTATTGCCTGTATTTTCATTTCTCTTTATTTGACTTTTCAACTGCTATTCTACTGGGTTGAGATACCGTTGGGATACCCTTGCGATACCCCCTCTATACCGGTTGGGATACCCTTTGGGTAAAGCAAGGGTATCCCAACGGTATCTCAACAGGTATAGCAACTCCGAATATGATCAACAGGAAAGAGGAGGTAGAAAGATTTGAAATTAGGAGATAATTAAGCAGCCCCAGCTGCTACATTTAAAGATGCAGCAACTGGAGCTGTTTAAACAATTAATTCTAGGATTTTACGTGATCGGTACTGTTGGATATTTCTGCCCATTCATCAACCTCTTTCGCATTAATTTCCGCTCTTGATCTGAACAGGTCCACCGCATCTTTTCCAACAGGAAGGTGTAAGGGAGGGTTTTCTGACCGCGATAACTGCAGTACGACTCCGGCCAGTTTAGCAGGGTCGCCCGGCTGGTTGCCATGAAGTCCTGAGACCGCCTTTCTGATCTGACCAACAGTATCCTGATAAGCATCAATAATTTTAGCGGATGCCTGATAAGAGTCATTGGATGCGAAGTCTGTACTAAACAGGCCAGGAGCAAGAGCAGTCGTATGAATACCCAAAGGTTTTAACTCTAATGCTAAACCTTCGGTAATTCCTTCTACAGCATACTTGGTAGAGCCGTATAAGCCGAAACCTGGGGCGGTAGCTCCATATCCAAACAAGGAAGAAATATTAATGATGTGCCCCGATTTTCTGCTCCGCATGTGTGGAAGAACAGCGCGCGTTACATTTAAAAGGCCAAATACGTTCGTGTCAAATTGTTTACGCACTTCGAGATCAGAAACTTCTTCTGTAGCTCCTAAAAGACCGTAACCAGCATTATTGACCAGAATATCTATTTTTCCGAATTGTCCTATTGCCTTATTTACACCGGCTAGTACCTGATCTTCTATAGTAACGTCTAAAACAACGACCAGCAAATTAGGGTGATTGCTCAGCTTATCTTGTAACAGTACAGGATTGCTACGCACTGTAGCTACAACTTGATCTCCTGCCTCCAATGCGACTTTAGCGATGTCAAAACCAAAACCTCTTGATGCACCGGTAATTAACCATACTTTTTTATTTTCCATGATATCTGTTTTTTTATTGATTTTAAAATTTAGTTGTCTGTTATTTATCTATAATAATGAACGATCGTTCATTTTATTGTTTAAAAAAAAACCTTAACAGGTTTGTTCTTCAATTTCACGTTGCAATATTCGAACTACGGTGCTTATAGCCTGATTATTTCCGGCCACCCGGGACATTAAGATTCCACCTTCTGTCATAGCAAACATTTTCACAGCAAATTCATCTGCATTCCAGGTACTTTGAAATTCTCCGTTTGTTATTCCCCGCCTGATAATGTCACTAATACCCTGTTTTGATTGCGCTATAGTTTGATGAATTAATTTGCATATCTGATCATTCGTATCATCTGCTTCCATCCCGAAGTTGAGAATCGGGCATCCACCGGGGATTGGCGGGTTTAGTGTATCTCTTATGGCATCTAAATAAGCGAATAGCTGATCTTTTGCTGTTTTTGCACGCCCAATACTTTTGTTGACGTAATTTACCAGTTTATTCAGCGTATAATCTACCACAGCATAGGAAAGTTCGTCTTTGTTTTCAAAATGAACGTACAGACTGCCTTTCGCCATTCTTGTAACAGCAGTGATATCACTTATACTAGTAGAATTAATTCCTTTGGTATTAAATAAGGGCGACGCTTGCTCAATTATGAATTGTCTGGTTCTTTCTGCTTTGCTCATCTTTTTGAATCGTGAAGCAAATGTAAATGAACAGTCGTTCATTTTTTTAGATTATGATTTTTATTGATCTTCTGATGACAAACGAAGGTAATTAAGTCTTTATTTCATCTGAATATCATAATGCTTATTGATACAAATATATATTATACATAATAAACTAAATAGTCTATTTTTGATGCATCAAAAATTTAATGCGCTGATAAATAGATATTATAGGCATCCAAATTGTATTTCCAGGATTTAACCTGGTTTTTTTAAGCACCAATAATAGACTAAATGGTCTGAAATTAACTGATTGATTTTTCCAGTGTAAAACATATAGAACAACTTCTTCAATGAGCCCTTTAAAAAGACAACTGCTAATTATTACCGTTATTCTCGCCGCAATTATGGAGTTAATAGATACTTCAATTGTGAATGTTGCTTTATCGTATATGAGTGGGAATTTGGGCTCCACGATAGAAGATACGGCCTGGGTAATCACTTCTTATGCAATAGCAAATGTAATTATCATTCCCATTACCGGATTTCTAACGGCCAAACTGGGCAGAAGAAATTATTATATCGGATCGGTTATCCTGTTTACATTCTGTTCGCTATTATGTGGTCAGGCCAATGGGATCTGGATGCTTGTGTTATTTAGATTTCTTCAGGGGCTTGGCGGAGGTGCGCTTCTCTCTGTTTCCCAGGCAGTCGTTTTTGAACTTTTCCCCAAAGAAAAACAAGGTGTAGCAGGTGCTTTGTTTGGACTGGGTGTGTTTATTGGCCCCACTATAGGCCCTACACTAGGTGGGATTATAACCGAACATCTAAGCTGGCCCTGGATTTTCTATATCAATGTGCCTATTGGGATAGCCGTTGCAATTTCATGCTATTTTCTATTGACCGAATCACCTGTAAAGTTGGCCGTTAAAAGAATCGACTGGACAGGGATACTATTATTGGTTGTCGGTATCAGTACTTTACAAACCGTCCTGGAAAGGGGTGAGACTGAAGATTGGTTTTCAACGGCATATATTTGCTGGTTTACAGCTATTGCCGTAATAAGCCTGACCATTTTTGTGTTCTGGGAACTCAAGATCAGCAACCCGGTAGTGAATCTCAGGGTGCTTAAAAGCAAGACATTGAGTATATCTGCCTTATTGACTTTCGTGACGGGGATTGGCATGTTTACTTCCATATTTTTAACACCGGTAATTGCACAACGTTTGCTTGGTTTTACGCCGTCCCAGACCGGAATGCTTTTATTACCAGGTGCAATTCTCGCTTTGTTTGCACTGATACTATCTGGTAAACTACTCGAAAGAGGCGTATCTCCAATCTTGATTACTGCTTGCGGTTTAATGTGTTTCATCTATTTCAACTGGCGTATGTCACTGATGAGCCTGGATACATCTGCGGCGGAGATTACAATGACCTTGATTTTCAGAGCACTGGGAATGGCATTTTTAACGGTTCCTTTAACAATAATGGCAGTGTCATCACTCAAACCTGAGGATATTCCACAGGGGGCTGCATTAAATAATATGATGCGTCAGCTTGGCGGATCTTTCGGAATTTCTATTATTAATACTTATTCTTTCCAGCGTATCGCATTTCACAGAGAGAATCTGATCAGCAATATCACAGCATCCAATCCTGCGGTTAACGAACGGATTACCAGTTATACAAATTATTTTATCAGTAAAGGTGTAAATGCATTTGAAGCTAAACAGAAAGCACTTTATCTGATCAATGCAAGTGTCGTTAAACAGTCAACTTTAATGAGCTATCTGGATTCGTATCTTTTGATCGGTGTATTATTTGCACTAGTATTACCACTGCTGTTTTTTGTACGGAATGCCGGAAAGCGAAAGCCGCAGGCGATGATATTTTCAGATCACTAGATGTTGATGATACATAGGTTATATGTAGGATAAGAAAGAAATCTTCTTTTTATCTTTGAAAAATCGACAAACATTTACATTTTCCTTTGTTTACAGGAGAGAGGTTAAATTTTATTGATATTTTAATAAAACAAAAAATGGGCAAGGCAGAGCGGACAAAACAATTTATTCTGGAGACAGCAGCTCCGATATTTAATCAGAAAGGAATTGCAGGCGTATCAATTGATAATATATTGGATGCTGCAAAAGTTGCTAAAGGCTGCCTCTATGGTCATTTCGATAGTAAGAAGGATCTTTCCTATGCTGTAGTCGATTACGCTTTGACCGACCTTAAAGATAAGTTACATACTGTCGTTAATAAGCCTCAATCTCCTAAACTCAAGCTATTTGCCTATCTTGATTTTTATGCCAACCCTGTAAAATCGTATCTGGCGGGTGGTTGTCCAATGATTAATTTCGGTATGGAAGCTGATGACACAGACCAGGGTATCAAAAACAGGGTAAAAGAATCTATGCTGCGTTCACAGCAGTTGATCGCTGGTATTATAGAAGATGGAAAGAGTGCTGGTGAATTTCAGGCAGACTGGGATTCCGAAGAGTTTGCAATAAAAATGTTCTCGCTTATTGAAGGTAGTATAGTTGTCAGCAGGGTTTTAGGAAACAAGAAACAGATGCTTCAAATGATTAAATTGCTGAAGGAAGAAATTGAGGGGAAGGTCATTTAACTTATTTAATATGCAACTTTGCGATATTTCTTTTAATGGTTGTGACTTGTTCTGCGGATTTAGTTAACTCAATTGCTGTTTGGTAATGTTTTAATGCTATTTCATCATCTACATCTGTATACAGATTCCCCAATAATGCGTAATACAATGCATTATCATTTAATTTAAGTTTTTCGGCCTCATCGATAGCTGCTTGTTTACCATTTGTTTTAGATAATGTATAGGTACGATTTAGTGCTGCGATGGGGGAGTATTCGAATATAAGCAACTGGTTATAGAGCTGGAGAATGTTTTTCCATTTTTCGGTACTATCCACTTTTTGTGTATGCCAATAAGCTATGCTCGCTTCCAGATGATATCTTGAAACCACTGTCCCGGTTGAGGCGCGTCCTAAGTAATAGATACCTTTTTCAATGAGTTCACGGTTCCAGAGGGTTTCATCCTGATCGTCATACAGGATAGATTCACCGCTTCCATTTTTTCTGGCTTCGAATCTTGAAGCATGAAAACACATGAGGGCAAAAAGCGCGTTTACCTCAGGTAAATTAGTTGTTTTATTTTCTATCAAAAGGTAATTCAGGCGCATTGCTTCGGCGCAGAATTCTTTTCTTAAGGTTGTTTGCTGCGAGCTCGAATAGTAACCCTCCGAGAAAAGGAGATACAAAGTGGTGAGTACAGTGTCCAGCCGGCCGGATATTTCTGTCAGCGAAGGCTGTTCGATTCTAATATTTGCATCCCTGAGTTTTTCTTTCGCCCGGTTTATTCTTTTGTAGATAACTTCCTTGTTGGACAAAAATGCATCAGCAATCTCCTGAATGCCGAAACCACAAAGCAAGTTTAAAGCCAGGGCAATCTGTGCATCAACCGAAATCGCGGAATGACAAACCGCAAATATCATTGCCAGTTGACTGTCAGTTATGTTTTTGCTGGAAAAGTCAATGCTGAGCTCTTCAGTTATATTTGTAGATCTTTTGATCTCTTCTGAGATTTTTACCTCAAATATGGAGTTGTGTTTCAAATAATTCCTGGTTTTATTCTTAGCCACGGCATAAAGCCAGGCAGCAGGATTCTCCGGATTACCATTCATACCCCATATCTCGGTGGCAGCAAGGAAAGTTTCACTTACAATATCTTCCGCAATTTCTATGTGTTTAATACCAAAGAGATAGCAGAGTACAGAGACCATTTTTCGATACTCTGTTCTGAATAAATGTGGTATAAGTTCTCTTTCTTCCATGTCGGACATTTATATAAAAGCAGGCCCCTTTTAAAGAGTCCTGCCCTTGATATCATATGCTAATCTTCTGCGTGAGTCGCCTTTCTGATCTCCACATTTCCTCCTAATTGTAGTATAGGACAGTCTTTTGCAATCGACACTGCTTCATCGTAATTATCTACCTTTACGAAAATTAAACCTCCAATAGATTCTTTAATCTCGGCATAGGGTCCGTCGGTGACACTTTTATTGGATTTAACAATCTTACCGGCAGTATCCCAGCGCTGTAGTGGTTTGGCGAGTTTATTTTGCGCACCTATTCCTCCGAGCCAATCCTGCCATAGTTTAACAGAAGCTTGTAGTTGTTCTGGCGACGGTTGTTCCTCTTTGGTGTTAAAATCTCTTCTGAATATTAATATGAATTCTTCCATAATCAAATGATAATATTTTTTACTAGTTATGAGCCTGTTTAAATTTAGATGATAAAATTGTTTATAACTTATTTTTAAGCGAAACAAGGACTATTTATTTCTGGTAGCCTTCCTACCTGAAATGAATAGGATGTGGTTGCAGCTAAAAAGAAGTACAAACAAATGATCAGATGAATTTTAAACAAGCTCTATACTATTAACTGAACTGACCTACCTGATAAGTCCCTGCCTGAGTTGGAAATGCCAGGTTCAGGCGGTTCCATGTGTTTATTGTTGTTATAGCAAATGTAAGATCGATAAGCTCTTGTTCAGTAAATTCTTTTATAGCCTCCTGATATACGACATCTGATACGTCACAGGCGGTGACTGCTTCTGCCCAGCCTAAGGCTGCCCGTTCTCTTGTGGTATAGTAAGGTGTTTCCCTCCAGGCACTTAATCCGTACAGTCGTTGTTCTGTTTCTCCCTTTGCGCGCGCATCTTTTGAATGCATATCCAGACAGAAGGCGCAGGAATTAATTTGCGATACCCTGAAGAATACCAGTTCAAGCAATGCATTTTCTAATGCTGATTTTTTTAGATAACCGCCTATATTATAAAGCAGTTTTAATGCATTTTGTCCTTTTTCCTGAATGTTGATTCTCTGTTCCATTTTTTGAAATTTTATTGGTTAAAATCTAATGACAACTGAATTCCGGATACTGGACATTTGCTGAGAATTATTTTTATATTTCTTCTCCGGCATATGTTAATGACAGATAAAGATAAAAAACTCTTAATTTTATTATTATATCTAACTTTGTATGTTATATGGGGATCTTTTCAAAGACTTGTGAATATGCCATGCGGGCGGTATTTTTTATTGCACACCGGACAGCTGAAGGAGGGAAGGTAGGTATAAAAGAAATTGCTGAAGGTATAGATTCCCCGGAGCATTTCTTAGCAAAAATTCTGCAGGACTTAAGCAGACGCAATATTGTCAAATCTGCGAAAGGACCAAACGGAGGTTTCTATATGGACAATATCAGCTTAAAAAGGAGATTGTCTGAAGTAGTGGAAGCGGTAGACGGAAATGGATTGTTTACAGGATGTGGACTTGGTTTACATTATTGTTCTGAGACTAATCCTTGTCCGCTTCACAACGAATTTAAAGTGATTAGAAATCAGATTTTTAATATGCTGCAAAACACAACTATAGAAGATTTTAATGAAGATCTGAATCTTGGAATTACAAGCTTGAAAAAATAGATTTAAAAAGGTACAGCCAATTGTTGTTAACCCGCTGTACCCCTTCAGGGAAAAGATTAAATCAGTTGAAGTGTCTGAGGACCGAATTCTTCAAAGTAGATTGAACTTTTGCTGACACCTATATTAATCAGATCTTTGTACTGTTTCTCTATAAATGGCACTGGGCCGCAAACATAGTAAACCGTCTGATCGGTGTGTATGTCTTTTTCAAGCTTATTAAGATCTACCCAGCCTTCATAATGATTTTCCAGATCTGTTTCCGATCCAATGTTATTATAGAAGATATGTTTTTGAATATGCGGGTTTTCGGCAGTCCATTTTTCCACGTCCTCTTTAAATGCATGTACATTCTTGTCCCGGCACCCATGAATCCAGGTTCCCTGACGTTGGCCGCCTTTAACCAGGTTTTCTAGCATACTTAGCAGGGGTGTCTGTCCGACTCCTCCGCTTATAAATACTACCGGTCCGTTATGATCTTTTAAAAAGAAGTTTCCTGCAGGTGCTGATACGTCAATAAGATCGCCAATGTGAATGTTCTGGTGCAGATGATTGCTGATCATTCCTTCCGGTGTATCCTGAATACCTGCTTCTCTTTTAACAGATATACGGTAGTATTGGCCATTTGGGCCACTAGAAATACTATATTGTCGTGGTTGCAGAAGATTGATTTCAGGTAAAAACAGGCGGATGCTTACGTATTGGCCGGGTGCAAAGTCTGCTACTTCACCGTGATCTGCGGGATAAAGGTAGAAAGAAGTGATTTCTGCTGATTCTACAACCTTATTTTTTACTAAAAATGGTCTCCAGCCAGACCAGCCACCCGCTTTCTGAACTTGCTGGATATACAAACTGCTTTCATGACCAGACATCAGTCCTGCCAATTGGAAATAGGCTACTTCCCAGGCTTTTAGTAATTCAGCTGTTGCGGTTTCTCCCAGCACTTCTGCAATCGAGGCCAGAAGATGTTTTCCAACGATCTGGTAATGTTCTGGTCTGATGCTCAAACTGGTATGTTTCTGACCAATATGATCAAGAACAGGCAACAACACTTCGGGATTTTCAATATGCTCTGCATAAGCTAGAACCGCCATTGCCAATGCAGTTTGTTGCTTGCCATTATGCTGGTTTGCCATGTTGAAGACATGTTTGAGTTCTGGATTGTGTTCAAACATGCGTTTATAGAAGTAAGTTGTTAAGAGTACTCCGTGTTCTTTGAGGATAGGCACCGTAGCTTTAACGAGTTTTTTTTGTTGAGAAGTAATCATAATTATAAGTTTGAAATAACATAATACATTAACCAGATAATAACACCTTTTTGTCTTTTATTATAGGGTTATAATAGTTTGATTTTTAATTCCAGTAAAAGTATGTTATGGTTCTCTTATATAAAAGATGTTTTTGTCTTTTATTATTTTATTGCTTTTTGCTGATAATAATAATTGGATGGGGAGGTGTCCTTATTCTCCCGGACGGACAATAAGCATATAACCTGCACCACGTACATTTACAATACTCACTGCGGGATCTTCTTTAAGATGGGCACGAAGCCTGCTGATAAATACATCGAGGCTTCTGCCTGTAAAAAAACTCTCATAGTCCCAAAACTCCTCCAGGATTTCTTTCCTTTTTATGATCGAGTTTTTATTTTCAAAGAGTTTTTTAAGCAACTCGGACTCCCGGTAAGAAAGTCTGATATATTTATCATCCAGTATAAGCCGCTGATTTTTGAAATCTGCGAAGTACTTACCGATCATATCCCGTTTGATCAGGTCGGGATTTCTCAGCTTAAGCTGAAAGTTCATCCTAACAATTAATTCATCGATACTAAATGGTTTTTTTAAATAATCGTTTGCACCTATTTCGAAACCATAAACAACATCTTTCGTTTGCGTTCTGGCAGTTACAAAAATGATAGGTATTTTCAGGTCTGTTTCTCTGATTTTTGAAGCGAGTGTGAATCCATCTGTCTCCGGCATCATAATGTCAAGAACAATAATATCCGGTTTTTCGGCAATAAAGCTACCTAAGGCTTCTTTTGCATTGGTAAAATGTGAAACTTTATATCCCTTATAAAGAAGGCTATCAGCAACAATTTTAGCCAGTCCCTGTTCGTCTTCTATGTATAATACGTTCATAATTAGTCTTTAAAAGTTATAGTGATGGTGAAAGTACTACCGTGTTCGTTGCTTTGCACAGTTATTATTCCTTTGTGCAGTTCTACGACCTGTTTGACATAAGATAAACCCAGTCCAAAGCCTTTTATAGTAGCTGTTTGCTTGCCAGGAACCCGGAAGAACCTTTCGAAAATATCTTTATGGTAAGCTTTAGGTATTCCTATTCCATAGTCAGTTACATGGAGTAACCAGACTCCTTTTTCATAAGTGCTGGCTATGATAATCTTTTTGTTATCAGTAGCGTACTTAATTGCATTATCAATCAGGTTTCGCACCGCGTTTAAAAGATGAACCGGATCAAGGAATAGGTTTGGTGTATGCGGGTCATAATGGAAAATTAATTCAATATCGGTATAAGACAGTTGATAGCTCTCTATAAGTTGTTCCAGCAGCTGGTTAATATTGGTGTGTTTTTTTTCAAGATGCATTTTATCTGTATCGAAAACTGACTGTTGCAAGATCATTTCGATCAGCTTTGAGAGGTGATCTATTTCATTCTTCGAAATATTCAGATAGAGTTGGGTTTTGTCGCTGTCCTCCAGAGCACCATAATTTCGCATTGCTTCTACTGCGACGGCTACGGTTGCCAAAGGTGTTTTAAGTTCATGCGTCATGTTATTAATGAAGTCATTTTTCATCAGGGAAATTTTTCGTTGCGTATATATGGTTATCAGCATATATATCAAACAGCTCGAAGTGATGATAATTAACAGCATTGACCCTCCGAATTGCCATTTCATTTTATCTATGATATAGGAAGATGGTGCTTTATAAGGAATTGCGCTATATAATTCAGCGGGAACCGAGCTCGTTGCATTTACTCTCCGAGTTATATTAGCAGGTAAGGTCGTGACTGCCAGCCCGCTTATCGGTGTACCTTGAATTCTGTCTGCCGATATCCGCGGAGCTGTAACTGGTAGTACGGTAATATCTTCCGTTGGAGCTACTCCCGGAACATTTGTTGGTGTCGTTTTTGCCCAGCCTGATGCTGTAGTTGTCACTAGTTCTGGAAGTCTGGTAGCTCTTACCCCGCGTGCAGCTACTCCTGGTGCATCTCTACGAACAATTCTGGTGGTAGCCATACGCGGGATTAATCTTGTCGGGTATGCAATAATAGATTGCGCCACTTGTGGCCTGTCATCTACTTTTTTTGCATCAGCATGTAATGCCGTCACGGGCTGTAATGAATCCGGAACTACCAATTCCATAGCAGTCATAGCCGGCATAAAAAAATCATATTGAGTAGAGAACAGCGGCTGACTGCTATAATATTTATAATCTTTATATAACCAGAAAAATTGTGTCAGGATTAAACCGAGAATTGAAATCGTTATAAATCCAAAGATATATTTGATTCGGTTATTCATACTTAATAATTTCATCGCTCAAATATAATTTTAGGTTATCTAGGATTATCAGGCATTCACACTTTTTAACAAATTGTAACATTCGTTAACATTTCACGCCTGCATATTTGCCACTGTTAATTACACAAATGGCATTTATGAAATCCAAAACACTTAATTTCTTAATTTTTACCGGGTTCCTTGCGGCTGTCCTGACAGCCTGTAAGAGTAACAACAAAATCGGATTCGGAGATAATGATCCGCTTACTGTTGAGATCAATGACAGTATAAAAGTTATTGCCTCTACCTACTTACTGGATTCTCTGCCATCATCAAATACAGGTACTATTATGCTTGGTGCAAATGATGACCCGGCATTAGGGAAATTGAAAGTATCTTCCTATTTCAGGATTAAAGCTCCTGCGCAATCTGACCTGCCAAAAGATGCAGTTTTTGACTCATTGAGTTTGGTATTGAAGTATAGTAAATACAGTTATGGAGACACAACTAAATTACAGCAGCTGGTTGTGCATCGTTTAAATCAACTGATTAAGCTACATAAAGTGAACAACGATGTAGAACCGGAAGAGAAACCTTTATTTGTTACCAATGAGGATGCATTATATACCACGAGTGCTTTTAAATATGACGCTGCGCCAATTGGAACGCATAGTTATAAACCTTCACCAGGAAGTAAAGACAGCGTTTCCATAAAAATGGACGATAAATGGGGAAAGGAACTATTTAAGATGTTGATTGAAAAAGACAGACGCCTTTCCAGTGCAGATGAGTTCCTGAATTATTTTAATGGCATGCAGATAGAATCCATTAATAGTTCTGCGATTATTGGATTTAATGTCGACGACCTGAAAATGCTTGTACACTATCATTATCGCAATACTGCTGGCTTCCCAGAAACTGGGAAGAGTGAATTTGTCATTCATGACAAGCAGTATCAGTTTAACCATATCGATGTAGACCGCCAGGCGACAAGCCTTAAAGGTCTGAATGAGAAGCATCGCGAAGTTGATGCCTCAACTACCGGTCAACAGCTGTTTTTACAGGGAGGCAGTGGTATTGTCACTAAAATTTTATTACCAGGGCTGACGCAATTCATGCACGAACCGGGGATCGTAGTCAATAAAGTGGAACTGATAATTCAAACCAAGCCTTCTTCTTATACGCTTTATAAGGCACCGGCTTCACTTATTCTTTTTATAGCCAACGACCGGAATACACCAAAGTTTACTGTTCCTGTTGCCTATGAAACAACCACACAACAGGCAACGCTCCGACCGGGTAATGATAATGGAAGCTTAACTACTTTCACTTTCAATCTGTCCGAGTACGCAGATAAGATCAAGAAGGGTGACTATAAAAATACTTCTTTGCTTATCAGCCTGCCTGTAGATGATCTTATTAAAACGTTCAACAGGTTACACATTACAAATGATAAATCAACATTGTCAGTCTCGACAAGAATTACTTACACTAAATACTAATAAAAATGCTTAAAAAGTTATTAAATCTATCGCTGATCCTAATGATCGTATTCGTCGGTTCTTGTAAAAAATCGGGTGAGGACGATCCGGATGAATGGACAAAAGGGTCTGATTTTGAAGGGATTCCAAGAAGTGGAGCGACCAGTTTTGTTATTGATGATATTGTCTATGTAACAGGAGGTTTTGATGGCGAGAAGCGTCTAAATGATATCTGGTATTACAACAGTAAATTAACGAACTGGTATCGCGTTGCAGAAGCTGATTTTCCGGGAAAAGCGAGGAACTATGCTATGGGATTTAGCATAAATGGAAAAGGTTACCTGGGTGGTGGTTTTGATGGAACGAATGGGCTTACTGATTTTTATGAATTTGATCCTGTTCAGAAAAAATGGAAAGCCATTGCCGATCTCCCTGGTGAGGGCAGATACGGAGGCGTTGCCTTCTCTCAGGATGGAAAAGGATATGTGGGAACGGGAACAGGAGTTAACGGAGATTTAAAGGATTTTTATAGCTATAATCCAGCTAATAATACCTGGGAGCAGGTAAGCAGTGTTCCGGGTACTAAAAGGGTATATGCGTTTACCTTTACTATCGGTGGCACTGTTTATGTCGGAAGCGGAAGAAATAACGGACTATACCTGACTGATTTCTGGTCTTACAATGCGAAGACTGATAAATGGAATAGTCTAAAGGATCTGAATAATACTGAGAAATCGAACGAATACAATCTGGGCCGTGAAAATGCAGCTACTTTCGTGATGAATAATAAAGGATATATCGTTGGAGGTAGTTCTGGTTCAGTTTTAAGTAATACCTGGCAATATACTCCTTCAACGGATAGCTGGAAAAAATATCAGGATTTTAAAGGTTACGCAAGAGAATCAGCAATTGGTTTTTCTATTGGCGACCGGGGATACATTACAACTGGAAGGAATGGAAGCAGTCGTTTCGATGATACCTGGTTGTTTAAACCTAATAATTAAGTATAAGATCTTTCTATTGTTTTTAAGGCAGTCTTCCGTTTTACGGGAGGCTGCTTTTTTAGTTCATATGGTTTTTTAAGAAATGTTATTTGTCAGACATTATAGTAATGCAACTAAGATGCATTTGATTAAATTTGAAAAAAATAATCATATGAATAAATTACCTGTAACAGTTCTCAGTGGATTTCTGGGAAGCGGAAAAACTACTTTACTTAATCATATTCTGCATAACAAAGAAAATTTGCGTGTCGCTGTGATCGTAAATGATATGAGTGAAGTGAATATAGACGCACAATCGGTTAGAAGTGGTGGGACGCTTTCCAGGACTGAAGAAAAGCTGGTTGAAATGACTAACGGATGTATTTGCTGTACATTGCGGGAAGACCTGATGCTGGAAGTGGAAAGGCTCGCCTCAGAAAACCGGTTTGACTATTTACTAATTGAAAGTACAGGTATATCTGAGCCAATACCTGTTGCTCAGACATTTTCTTTTATTGACGAAGAACAGGGAGTTGATTTGTCCCGTTTCAGCTATGTGGATACCATGGTGACAGTAGTTGATTGTTTTAATTTCTATAAGGATTTTGGATCACCGGAACGATTGAAAGACCGTCAGCTTACAGATATGGAAGGAGACGAACGGACTATAGTAAATCTACTCACTGACCAGATCGAATTTGCCAACGTAATCATCTTAAATAAAACAGATCTGATTAAACCATCTGATTTAAATGTTCTAAATGCGCTGATTGAAAAGCTTAATCCGAAGGCCAGGATTATAGAAAGTTTGTATGCTGTCGTAGATCCAAAAGAGATTATTAACACTGGTTTATTTGATTTTAATACTGCATCTGAATCTGCCGGTTGGATCCAGGAGTTGAACAGCATTCATAAACCGGAAACTGAGTCATACGGAATCAGTTCTGTTGTTTTCCGTGACAAAAGACCTTTCCACCCGATTCGGTTTATGAATTTCCTGGAGAATGATTTTCCAGCTAACTTGATTCGTTCAAAGGGCTTGTTCTGGCTGGCTGACCGTGCGAAAGAGGCTTTAAACTTTTCCCAAGCAGGCGGTTCATCAAAATTGGAGGGAGCTGGAGTATGGTGGTGTAATATGCCTTTTAACGAACGGCTTTCCTATCCTGAGTTTATAGAAAACAGGGAATTTATAGAAGCAAAATGGGATAAAGATTTCGGTGACAGGTTAAATGAAATTGTATTTATAGGGCAACACCTGAACAAGGCAGAGTTGATTGCAAAATTGGAAGAATGTTTATTAGACGACTTTGAATTAAGTGACTTTAAAGCGGGAAAATTTAACCATTTACAAATAATTAAGAATAACTAATCTGGTACCAACCGTGATACAGTTGCTACAGAGGATATGCGATTTAATCGTATATCCTTTTTTTGTTAGTGGCAATTGATAATTCTTTTTTAATAGCAGGTTAATGGTTTTTTGAAAAATAGTATTAACTTGATGTTGTAAAACGTAATAAAACTGTCCTTCAGTAAGTTTATTCTTATCTTATTGATATCAAGATGTATAAGGATTTTTTTTGCAGTGATATTTTTCTGTTTTGTGCTGTTTTTCTTCGTGTGGTTTCTGTATAAGGAATTTGGTTTCTTAAAGTTATAGTAAGACGTGCTGAAATTATGATTCAGATCATATTTATAGATGATCTGTGATATTATTAATCTTTCTTAGCGTATTACATTTGCTTCATAGGCATAAGCTTGTCTTATGCTAAAATATTTTCCACGATGAAAAGAATAGTGAAACTACTTTTAATTTTTAGCCTTTGTAGTTCGTATGTTAATGGACAGGAGCTCGTCAAGGCAGACTCCACGAAGATTAAAATCACAATGAAAGGTCTCTTTCAGGCCAGATATCTTTTCAGCACTAATAAAAATATCGATTTAAATGGTTTACATCATTTAGATGGTAAGGCTACTTATAATGATTTTGATATAAAAAGGGCAAGACTTCAGTTTGCCTCTAAAATTTCTGACAGGACAGATGTCGTATTGTTATTAAATCTTGCCGATTTTAAATCGGATCCTAAAAACAAAGTTCTTGAAAACGCTTATATTACTTATAAGCTCAATTCATTCCTCAACGCAAAGATGGGACAGTTCCGGCCGGCGTTCGGTTTGGAAGATATGTATCCCGTAGATGTAATCAAATCCATGGATTATTCAAATCAGTATACTGCGTTTGGAAATAATGGCTGGCAGAGTTTTCAGATTGGTGCAAGTATTTATGGTGCAACCAAAGGTAGGGTGCCTGTGAAATATGAATTATCTGTTGTCAACGGAAATAACCGGAACCAGGTTATGGATAATGACAATGGAAAGCATTTTTCTTCCAGGGTCGAATTAGGGCTGGATAAGAAACTGGCAATTAAAGTCGGACTTAATGGCGGGTTGGCGGTAGTTTCAGGATCAGGTGCTTATGCTTCTGGTATTGATTTATCAGGTACACTTCCTTTAGCTAAAAAGTTGTCGCTGGAAATGGAAACGGAGTTTAAACAAGGAAATAATCATGTCTTATATTACAGTATCGAGGAGGCGGATCGTGATGGCAATCTGAAAAAATATCAGATGCGCGGTTTCTATTTCCTGCCGAACCTGCGCTATGCAATAAACTATCATCGCCTCAGCTCTCTTGAGTTTTCCTGCAGATATGAGTATTTTGATAAAGATTTCAGGCATCCCGGGAGTAAAAGGGAAACATGGACACCCATGCTGAGTGCTGAATTTCTAAAAGCTTATAGCGCAAGAATACAACTTGGTGTAAATATCGATCGGTATAAACGAAATATCGCGGGTACGACACAATATAATAACTCCACTTTCATCTTACAGGTCCAGTCCAGATTATAATCACTATAATAAATTGTCATGAACGCCAAATCAACTGTAATAGCTGAACCTCCAGCTAAGGCTCCAAAAGAAATTCAATTGATTCCATTAGCAGCCACTGTAGCTATAGGTGCAATCATTTGGTTTATTCCTGTTCCAAATGGCGTAAAGCCGGAGGCATGGCACCTGCTTGCTATATTCCTTGCAACTATTTTTGGAATTATCCTGAAAGCAGCGAGTATGGGCACACTCTGTATGCTGGCTATTGCACTTGTAGCATTGACAGGGGTACTGGCTCCAGGGGATCCCGGTAAGTCTATAACACTGGCTCTTAAAGGTTTCGGTGATAAGGTGATCTGGTTAATCGGAATTAGTTTTTTTATTGCAAGAGGTTTTATAAAGACAGGTTTAGGGAGTAGAATAGCCTATGTTTTTATCAGACTTTTTGGCAAAAGTTCACTGGGGCTTGCCTATAGTCTTGGTGCCGCTGATTTAATTTTAGCACCTGCTATACCGAGTAACACAGCCAGAGGAGGGGGAATCATTTATCCGATTATGAAGTCAATGGCTATTAGTTTAGGTTCATTTCCCGATAAAGAGGAAACGCATCGGAAGGTCGGCGCATACCTGACTCTGAACAGTTATTACATGAACCTGATAGCTTCGGCTATGTTTCTTACCGGGACTGCAAGTAATCCGATGTGTCAGAAATTTGCTGCCGACCTGGGTATTCATATTAGCTGGATGTCCTGGTTCTGGGCTGCAATTATCCCGGGTATCGCCTCAATCCTGATTATTCCCTTTTTACTTTATAAAATATTTCCGCCAGAATTAAAGAAAACGACGCAGGCACCTGCCATGGCTATTGAAAAGTTGAAGGAAATGGGGGCTATCACCAGAAATGAGATTTTAATGCTCATGGCATTTGTGATATTACTTGTTCTCTGGGTTACTGGTGATCTGTTTAAAATTGATGCGACTACTACTGCATTTATAGGTTTATCTATTTTATTGCTTACACAGGTTCTGACCTGGGAAGATATCAAAGCCGAGAAGGGTGCCTGGGATACTATAGTCTGGTTTGCTACATTGGTGATGATGGCCGGCGCTTTAAATGAGCTCGGTTTTATCCCCTGGTTCGGTAACCTAATTCAACAATTGTTACTCGAACTTTCCTGGACTATTGCTTTTCCGATTATTATTATCACTTATTTCTTTAGTCACTACCTGTTTGCCAGTGCAACGGCGCATGTAGCTGCTATGTATGCCGCATTACTGGCGGTAGGAATCGCAATGGGGGTTCCGCCGATGCTGCTTGCCCTGATGCTGGGTTTCACCGGATCATTATTTGGCACATTAACCCATTATGCGCATGGCCCGGCGCCGGTATTCTTCGGAAGCACTTATGTAGATATTAAACAATGGTGGATTATGGGTTTAATTATTGGTATTACTTTGCTGGTAATCTGGATGGGGCTAGGTGGAATCTGGTGGAAAATAGTAGGTGTTTATTAATCTAAATTTCTTTGCTTATGAGTGTGGTATTATTGGAAAGTACATTGTTGCGAAAAAACTTAATGGCCCTTACGGGTTTGTTCCTGTGTTTTTTCCTGGTTATTCATCTGCTCGGGAATCTGCAGTTGTTACTCCCGGCAACGCGTGCCAGTGAAAGCTTTAATAGCTATTCGGCATTATTATCAGGAAACATATTTATCAAGGTTGTGTCCTATATACTTTATTTTTCTTTGATAGCCCATGCGGTGGACGCCTTGGTTATTACAATTAAAAATAGAAAGACAGCAGGAAAATATGCTTATGATAAAAGGGGCAGTGCAAGTAAATGGTATTCCAGGAATATGGGTATACTGGGTTCTTTACTATTAATATTTTTAGTAATACATTTTAAAGATTTTTGGTACGTCTATAAGTTTGAATCGGTGCCGGTAGATGCTAACGGAAACAAAGATCTTTATGCTGTAGTCATCTATGCTTTTGCTTCCTGGTGGTATGTACTTTTATACGTCCTGTCGATGTTTGCATTAGGATATCATTTACTGCATGGTTTTAAAAGTGCAGTAAGGACATTAGGTGTTTATCACCCTAAATATGCTGGCTTCGTGAATTCTTTCGGTATTATTTACAGTTATGCCATAACATTTGGTTTTGCTGTTATTCCAATTTATGTTCATTTTACTCATTTCGGCTTATGACTTTAGACGCTAAAATTCCTGAAGGCCCATTGGAACAAAAATGGAGCAGTTATAAGGATCACGCTAAACTGGTTAACCCGGCTAACCGAAAAAAGCTCAGTATAATAATTGTAGGAACCGGACTTGCCGGCGCTTCTGCGGCCGCATCTATGGCTGAGCAAGGCTATCAGGTGCAATCCTTTTGTTTTCAGGATTCTGCACGCCGGGCGCACTCGGTAGCAGCACAGGGAGGAGTTAATGCGGCGAAAAATTATCATAATGACGGGGATTCAGTATATAGAATGTTTTATGATACATTAAAAGGTGGCGATTTTAGGTCCAGAGAGGCGAATGTATACCGTCTGGCGGAATGCTCTTTAAATTTAATAGACCAGGCAGTTGCCCAAGGTGTTCCATTTGCACGTGAGTACGGAGGCTATTTAAGTAATCGTTCATTTGGCGGTGTACAGGTAAGCAGAACCTTTTATGCACGTGGGCAGACCGGTCAGCAGTTGTTATTGGGGGCCTACCAGTCTTTAATGCGGCAGGTGAGCCTCGGTAAAGTTTATTTGTATTCCCGGCATGAGATGCTGGATCTGGTTGTAGAGAATGGTAAGGCAAAAGGAATAATTGTCAGAAATCTCGATACGGGTGTTTTGGAGCGGTTTGCCGCAGATGCTGTCGTGATAGCTACCGGTGGATTCGGCAAGATTTACTACCTGTCTACACTCGCTATGGGCTGCAACGGATCTGCTATCTGGCGTGCACACCGTCGCGGTGCATTAATGGCTTCTCCAAGCTGGACGCAGATTCACCCGACTTGTTTACCTCAGTCTGGTGGTTATCAGTCAAAACTTACGCTGATGTCCGAGTCGCTGCGTAATGATGGCCGTATCTGGGTACCTAAGTTAGAGAATGAAACACGTGAGCCCAACCTGATTCCAGAACAGGAAAGGGATTATTACCTGGAAAGAAGATACCCATCTTTTGGAAACCTCGCGCCGAGGGATATTTCCTCCAGAGCTGCTAAAGAAAGAATAGACGCCGGGTTTGGTGTTGGGGCACAGAAAAATGCCGTATATCTGGATTTCTCCAAAGCTATCAAGGAACAGGGTAAGGATAAGATTACTGAAAAATACGGCAACCTGTTTTCTATGTATAAAAAGATAACTGCTGATGACGCCTATCAGATACCAATGAAGATATCTCCTGCAGCACATTTTTCAATGGGCGGTTTATGGGTCGATTATGAGTTGATGACGACTATACCCGGTCTGTTTGCTATAGGGGAGGCTAATTTTGCAGATCATGGTGCAAACAGGCTTGGTGCAAATTCCCTGTTACAAGCCTGTGTGGACGGGTATTTTATACTTCCATATACATTAGCAAATTATCTCTCCGGGGAATTGAAGTCTGCTAAAGTCGGTATTGACAGCCCGGTTTTTGAAGAAGCAGAAAGAGATGTTCGTAACAGAATAGAAAGACTTGTCGGTATTAAGGGTTCTCAAACGGCCGATTTCTTTCATAAAGAACTCGGTAAATTACTATATGATAAGTGCGGACTTTCCAGAACAGCAACTGGACTGCAGGAGGCTATCGAGGGAATAGCCAAGCTAAAAGCAGCATTTTATAAAAATCTGCTAATACCCGGTGAGGCTGACGATATGAATGCAGAACTCGAAAAGGCGGGCCGGGTTGCCGATTATCTGGAGATTGCCAGCCTAATGTGTTTCGACGCTTTAAAGCGCGAGGAATCCTGTGGTGCTCATTTCAGAGAAGAATATCAGACACCTGAAGGGGAGGCTTTGAGAGATGATGAGAATTTCTGTTATGTATCGGCATGGGAATGGCCCGGTGATGACAGGGAGCCCGTTCTGCACCCTGAGCGCCTTGAGTTTGAATTTATAAAATTATCGGTGAGAAGTTATAGCTAAGTAATTATGAAAGTACATCTTAAAATATGGCGTCAGAAAGATGCAGGCAGTGCAGGCAGATTGGTGGACTATGATCTTGATCAGATTGACACACATATGTCCTTTTTAGAAATGATCGATACACTGAATGAGCAACTGGTGCTTAAGGGCGAAGTCCCTGTCGAATTTGACCATGATTGCAGGGAAGGTATTTGTGGAATGTGTGCGATGACTATCAATGGAGAAGTTAATGGTCCGGTCCCAGGATTGACGGTTTGTCAATTGCATATGAGGGAATTTAAAGATTATTCGACAATTTATATCGAGCCGTTCAGAGCTCATGCTTTCCCATTAAAGCGTGATTTGAAAGTAGACAGATCGGCATTTGACCGGATTATACAGGCGGGAGGTTATATTTCTGCCAGTACAGGCCAGCCAGCTGAAGCTAATACAATTTTAATTTCCCACGATCAGGCCGAATCTGCATTTGATTCTGCTGCATGCATTGGCTGTGGCGCTTGTGTGGCTACCTGTAAAAATTCGAGTGCCGCTTTGTTCACCTCAGCAAAAATTTCACATCTGGCTAAAGTTCCGCAAGGTAGAGAGGAAGCGCAGAAACGCGTTCTGAAAATGGTGGCACAGATGGATGCGGAAGGTTTTGGTCACTGTAGTAATACAGAGGCCTGTGAGGCGAGGTGTCCTCAGGGAATATCGGTATTAAATATCGCACAAATGAACTGGGAGTACAATAAAGCTCTTGTTCTGCGCTAACTATGTTGTCGAAATCTGAGTGGTTTGGCATTGTTAATGTGTCTGAGTACTGATTATACAGGTTACTAAATATTTTGATTATGAAAATTTCCGTTTTTTACACGCTGCTGTTTTCCGGCAGTGTATTATTTGCAGGTTGCGTGAGCAACAAAAAGTATAATGACTTACAGACTAATTTTAATCAGTTACAAGAGCGGTCAAGAAGTCTGAACCAGCAGTATCAGCAAGCTCAAAATGAACTTTCGGGTTCTACCGTGAGAGTAAAGAGTTTAGAAGAGCAAATTGCTTCTGCCCAGGCAAATGTATCTTCTTTGCAGGATGCCTTAAATAAGTGTCTGAACTCAAGTAATCAGGGTAATGTTAATATTTCTAAGTTAGTCGACGAAATAAACGCATCTAACAGCTATATCAAGCATTTGGTAAATACCAAGAATAAGAGCGATTCCTTAAACCTGGTGCTGACAAACAATCTGACCCGTTCATTAAGCCGCGAGGAGATGCGTGATGTCGATGTACAAGTACTTAAAGGAGTTGTGTATATTTCTTTGTCTGACAATATGTTATACAAATCTGGTAGTTATGAAATATCAGATCAAGCGGGCGAAACATTGAATAAAATTGCGAAGATCATTAAAGACTATAAGGATTACGAAGTACTAATTGAAGGTAATACCGATGATGTACCTATTTCTCAGAAAAACATTCGTAACAACTGGGATTTAAGTGCATTGCGGGCATCCTCTGTAGTTCAGTCTTTACAGATGAATTATGGCGTAGATCCAAAGCGGTTAACCGCAGGTGGCCGCGGAGAATACAATCCTGTTGCTGCTAATGATTCGGAAGCCGGACGAACTAAGAACAGACGTACCCAAATTATTATTACTCCAAAACTAGATCAGTTTATGGAATTAATTGGAAAAGCACCTGAAACTGCTCCTCAATAACAGACCGATAAAATTTTCTAAATGCCGCCTGACAAGGCGGCATTTTTTATTGTAATCTACCTTGCTATAGGATTGATAATATTTTAATAAATTATAAAATAAATAATTTATTAATTACTGAAAATGTGATTTTGTTTGTTCTGGTTATATTATTGTGCCTGTAGTATAAAATTCTTAATACACTGCATGTGGGTGGAAGTTTGATTGCTATCTTAGTTTTTTAATTAATTAACTAAAAACATATGAAGATAAAACTACTCCCATTTGTGGCCGGCGCGATGCTGATCACTTCCCTTGTTCAGGCCCAAACCGCAGATCCCGTAGTCTCTGGAATTGTCAGGGAGGCAACTGAAAATTCTCAACTTCGTAAACTTGCACACGAGTTATTAGATGTTATAGGACCACGTTTGGTTGGTTCTCCTCAAATCAAACAAGCCCATGAGTGGGCTGTAGATAAGTATGCGGGTTGGGGGATTTCTGCTAAAAATGAACAGTGGGGAACCTGGAGAGGATGGGATAGAGGCGTTTCACATATAGATATGGTTTACCCGCGTGTAAAATCTCTCGAAGGCATGCAACTGGCCTGGAGTCCGGGTACTAACGGAAAAGATATCACTGCAGAAACGATTATTCTTCCTTTAGTCACCGATTCCGTGTCTTTCCAAAAATGGCTGCCAAATGCAAAAGGCAAAATCGTAATGATTTCTATGAATCAGCCAACTGGTAGACCAGATTATAACTGGGCAGAATTTGCAACCAAAGAATCTTTTGATAAAATTAAAGCTGAGAAGGCAGAAGAAACTAAAGCTTGGGCTGAAAGAATTAAAAATACCGGATTCAACGCGAAGAGTTTAGTATTAGCATTAGAAAAAGCAGGTGCTGCAGCCATTATGGCGTCTAACTGGTCAAATGGTTTTGGAGTAAATAAGATTTTCGGAGCAAATACAACCAAAATTCCGACGGTAGATATTGCCCTTGAAGATTACGGTTTGTTATACCGGTTGACAGAAGGTGGCTCTAAACCTAAAGTCCGTATCAAAACTGAGTCTAAAGAATTAGGCGCAGTACCTACTTTTAATACAATAGCATCAATTAAAGGTTCAGAAAAGCCTAACGAATATGTAATTCTGTCTGCACATTTTGACAGCTGGGATGGTGGAACTGGTGCGACGGATAACGGTACCGGTACCATCGTAATGATGGAAGCTATGCGCATTTTAAAATTAGTTTACCCAAATCCAAAACGTACAATTTTGGTTGGCCACTGGAGTTCTGAGGAACAAGGATTAAATGGATCAAGAGCTTTCGTAGAAGATCATCCTGAAGTGGTGAATAATTTACAAGCATTATTTAATCAGGATAATGGGACTGGAAGGATCGTAAATATATCTGGTCAGGGTTTTGCAAAATCGGAAACTTATCTGACCCGCTGGATAAATAGAATTCCCGAAAAATACCGTGCGGAAATTAAAACAAGTTTCCCTGGTTCTCCAGGCGCAGGTGGTTCTGATTTTGCTTCTTTTGTAGCAGCAGGTGCACCTGGGTTTTCATTGAGTTCATTAGGATGGAGTTATGGTAATTATACCTGGCATACAAACCGTGATACGTTTGATAAAATCGTATTCGATGATGTACAAAGTAATGCAATTGTCGCTGCAATTATGGCTTATGCGGCAAGTGAAGATCCTGAACGGTCTTCGAATGAAAAAAGCATTTTACCTAACAACACAAGGACAGGACAACCAGGGGTTTGGCCGACTCCGGTTAAACCAAACCGCAAAGGCGGGCAATAAAAAAGTACTTAGTAAAAAGCCGCCCGGGAGGGCGGCTTTTTTTTAAGGCTCATGTAGAAAATTGATTTAATCTTTATTCGTTTTTCTCTAATTTTTCGATGTCCATTGCAGTCAGATACTGAAGATTCTTTGTGATTTTTTCAATTTCCCAATCCCACCATTTCAGCTTTAGAAGTTTGCTTATTATATCATCAGCGAATCTCTTTCTAATCGCCACTGCCGGGTTCCCACCTATAATGGTATAGGGCTCAACGTCTTTGACTACAGTAGAATTGGTCGCAATTATTGCACCGTCTCCGATGGTAACACCGGCCATTATTGTCGCATTATAGCCGATCCATACGTCGTTACCGATGACGATATCGCCTTTTACCGGATACTGCCTTTCGCCCATAGCATTCTCCCAGCCGTTTCCGAATATGGCAAAAGGATAGGTCGACAAAGCGTTTGTCAGGTGATTAGCTCCATTCATGATAAATTTTACGTCTGAAGCAATCATACAGAATTTACCAATTATGAGCTTATCATTAATAAAATCAAATTGATATTTTACGTTTCTTTCAAAATTCTCTACGTTATCAAAATCATCATAATACGTGTAATCGCCGATAATTATATTTGGATTTTTAATAATGTTCTTAAGAAAGCATAACCTGTCATAACTCTTTAACGGAAATTTTGCTTCTTTATCTGGTCCATTCATTGTTGTGTAATTTTATTATTGTTTTGATCATCAGTTAATCCTCAATCTTTTTTGCCGTTTTGAACTCCAATCTCTCGCCAGCATGATTGCTTTTAAACCCGGTGATCCTTTTTTAATATATAAGTCATCCAGATAAGCATGCTGTTTGACGCTGTCTTTTGTCGAGACAATTTTATCATAAGCATTCCAGAAATTATCAATATCATAGGTGACCAGTGATTGAGACTTCTTCTGACTATATGCGACTTTGGAAATGCAAAAGTTAAAAAGAATAACTGCGACTAAACTTTTCGCAATTTTAATAGTGGTTCTTGTAGACGTGAGCATCGGTAATTCAAATTTTCTTAAATTATTGCTATTCATTACCCAAGCAATGATTAGTCCGACTTCACAGCCGAAATTAAATGTATTCGTAATTTACTAAAATTGTTAATTTTAGATAAGGTTAATGTATGTTTTGATATTTAATGAGAAGAAATATGGAAGCGGAAGCTATAGAAGAACTTAAATTGCAGTTCCGGGAAAATACCGGGCTCGAACCAGAAAAGAATGTTGCAGATTTTGCAGGCTGGCTATTTATGCAAAGGCAAAAAGGTATCAGAGATGTAATCTTAGATCTGAGTGAGCGTAATCAGAATCAACCTGTTACAGTATCACATCTCAAATCAATCTTGAACAGATTATTATTGTATTAGATTGAACTTGTTCAGACAGATCCTTATTAATGAGAGCGTCAAATTTCAAAGCGAGGATTTAATCAGATGAGTTTTGCTGATCTTTCTCTGTTAAAGGTTTAACATTTTGTTTCGGAGCGATGTATACCGGATAATCTTCAATTGAGGGGAATTCTAAATATATTGACATAATCTTACTAATTTAGTGTTTGTACTTACAATAAGCCTTAAAAGCCCAAATTGTTTCTATAATCAATAAAATCGTTACAAGAATTGATAGTGAATCAGATGCGTTTTTTTGTCTGATAACATTGGATTGATCCTATAAAAAAAGCCGCCCCAACGGATAGGAGGCGGCTTTTAACACATAGATAAATGATGTTATAATGAATAACGCAACGTTACTCCATAAGTTCTCGGATCACCAAGTACACCGGCGTATAAACCAGAGTTTCCTGCTGCTGCCTGTAATTGTTCATAATAGTTTTTATTTGCAATATTTCTCGCCCAGACAAATACTGAAAATTTATCCGATTTAAATCCTAATCTGGCATTTAACAGTGAATAGCCTTCAACATTTAAAACACGCGATGGGGTTGGATTTGATGAGTATTCTGAACGGTAGCTGGCGTCGGCAGCAATAAAATATCTTCCTGCTGCAGTAGCCAGGTTACCAGGATTGCTGAATTCTGCACCACCAGAAACATTCCATTTAGAAATACCTGGCAATCTACCGCCGGAAGCATCTTTAAATGCTACCTGAGTAGCTACACCATTAATGAGCTCTGTGTGTCCGGTTTCCTCTAATGGTAGTGGTGCGTTTGTGAACTTCACATATTTCCCATCAAGATAGGCCATAGCAGCATTTAAAGTTAAGAATTTGCCTAACTGGTACGTTCCATCAACCTCCAGGCCTTTCACATTAACTTTTTCTGCATTCGCAAGGTAACCTCTATTTACACCTAGCTGTGGCGATTGTACGTTGGTTTGATAATCTTTAATATCTGTATTAAATGCACTTATGTTTACGATTGCGCCTTTTACCGGTTTGGTTTTAACACCCAATTCATAATGTTGAACATACTCGGGTTTAACTACTGCCAGAGACAGGTCTGCTTGTCCATTGGAAGTTGTAGGTAAACCACCAACGTTCACACCAACTGGCTTGTATGCTGTCGAGAACGTTCCGTAAGCATTTAGTTTAGTGGTAGGTCTGTAAGACAGCGTAGCATTTCCTGATAAATTGTTGTTGTCTACACTGGTGTTGAATTGTTGATTACTGTAAACTGCAGCTTTAAGGGCCAGTAAATCGGCGTTTGAAGTTTGCAGACCTCCATAGGTCACACGGTCATAGTTAACGTCTTTTTTATCATAGGTATATCTTAAACCTGGTAAGATATGCAGGTTTTTAAGAAATTCCCAGTCAGCCTGTGCAAATACAGCGGTACTCAATGATTTGATTGTAGAATTAGTTCTTATTCCATATCCATCTAATAGACCTGGAGTTGAGTATAGCGCCTGGGCTCCTGTATTACCTGTTTGTACGAATCTCCACTGGTCTTTACCGACTTCTTCTGTCTGATCTAAACCTTTCAGATTCTGAGCGAGCGCAAATACACCGATAACACCACTTACTTTCTCCGCTATATTACCGGCGTATCTAACCTCCTGAGAATATTGATCGTGGCGTGAGTTTCCCTGAGATTTGGTAAGTGCAGATAACTCGGAGAAATCTCTGTCATTTGTAGGGTTCCAGTTCCAGAATCTCCAGGCAGTAGTTGACGTAAGTGTTCCGTTGCCTATTTTATAATCTACGTTTACGGAGATCCCGCCAATTGACTGATCGTGTTTCCAGGGTGTATTGGTATTGATCGTTCGGGAAGAAGGATTTACTACAGGCTGCTGATATCCTAAATCAGAAACAATCTTTGCATACTGGCGGTAAGCGCTTCTTTCTGTTGTGGTAACACCCGCGATCACCAGTGGATAGCCTGCCGGATGCTGAATGCTGACATCACCACTCAGTAATACCTGCAATTTATCTGACGGCGTATAATATAACTGACCTTTAAAGCCGAGGTTGTTCTGTCCGCTATACCTGCGTTCTTCTTTGGTGTTAAAAATTGTACCATCCCGCTGAGTTCCTGAAATAGATAGTCTTGCTGCAAGGTTTTTTGCAACACCACCTGTAACTGATGTTTTCGCCTGCATAAAATTATAGTTTCCGAAGCTAAGTTCAACTTTTCCGCTTGGTGTTTGCGTTGGTTTAGCAGTGGTGATGTTAAATGCACCTGCAGTTGTATTTTTACCGAACAGCGTTCCTTGTGGACCACGAAGGATTTCTATTTGTTCGATATCAAGAAAATCCGTAGAAGTGGCAGCCGGACGAGCCTGATAAACGCCGTCTACATAGAAGCCTACTCCAGGATCAATTCCGTCGTTAGTTAATCCGAATGTTGATCCTAATCCTCTGATATTAAGTGTAGTGTTCCTGGCATTAGAAGCATATAACTGTACGGAAGGAACCAGCTCTTTTAAACGGTTAACATTAAAAGCTCCTGCATTTTCTGCTGCTTGTCCGCCGATGACAGTAATTGCAATCGGAACATCCTGTAGGACTTCTGACCGTCTTCTTGATGTTACAACGATCTCATCCAGTAATTCACTTTCAATCAGAACTAGCTCGAAAGGTGTATCCTGAAGCTTTAAAATCTGAAAATCCTGCGACTTGTATCCAACAGAACTAACCCGAAGATAAAAGGGGAGGTCTTGCTTTGAGTCGATGCTGAATTTGCCTTCGGCATCTGCAATCGCAGAAATCTTAGTACCTCTGATTAAAACTGTTGCATTTGGTACCGGGGCACCATTACTGGTTTTTATAATACCTGTTATTGGACTTTGGGCAAAAACATAATTTGCCATAAGTATGAATGACAGTATAATAAGTAAACGTTTCTTCATCATATTAATATTAAATGGTTTTTGATTATACACAGCCAGATATCTGGTGCGTTAGTTTTGGTTGATTTGTTGGGAGATTTGTGCATAGCAAAGCCATGAGATGGTTTTTGCATCCAGTCAGGTTTAAAATATGCGATGGTATTTAGGCTTTTTTTGCCCGGCGATTACTTGAGCAGAATCAACAACAACAGTTACAGTCTAATAGAACGAGCGTTCCTTCTTTAGCTGTTTTTCTTTTCATTTTTATAAAATGTAAGTCTGTTTTCATTCGGTTAGGTTGTAAAGTTTTATTTTGATTATACGAATATAGTATTCTTTTTTAATTAACAAATAAAATCTATAGATTTTGTAGTGTTTATTTTAATGAAGCACCAAAGTACTTGATTTTTGACTGCTATTTTGGCTAACCGGGTGATAGATAGGCTGGTTTCAGTCTTTTTGCTTTTAGCCCTGAGTGAAGGGTATCAATAAATCTGGATTACCCGATAACTATTTAGACTTATTCCTAATAAAGGATTATATTTGTTCGCTTTGACAGGTAAGTAAATAATTTGTGAAGATTTTGAAGAATAATAGAGATGATACTCTGCTAAACAAAATAGACGATGTAAGTTTTCGCGCTTTGTTTGATCAATATTGGAAACGATTAGTTGCCTTCTGTCAGTATCATACTAACGACGACGAGGTAGCAATGGATATTGTTCAGGATATTTTCTGCTCAATATGGAAGCGTAAAGATAGTCTTCGTATAGAGACAAATATGGAACACTACCTTTTCCGTGCGGCCCGGATGAAAATTACGGATCATTATCGGGAGAAATTTAAGAAGGAGAATCACAATAGGTGTATTTCAGAAAACTTCTGTGAGAGTATTAATAATACAGAAGAGACAATTCTTCACAAAGATTTGGACCACTATGTGGATGGGCTTGTCAATAGATTGCCTTGCCGTTGTAAGCAAGTTTATACTTTGAGTCGTAATAGTGGCCTTAGTATTCCTGAGATAGCTAAACAACTTGTGCTTTCCGAAAAAACAGTGGAAGCTCATTTAACTAAAGCATTGCGTTTCCTCAAAACGTACCTGATTCAACAACCCAATGAAAAATAATTTATTTTTCAACTAAGGGTAAATCCTCTTACCAACGACTTGTATTATAAAAGCGGTTCATGTTGGTAGATCATCATTTATTAGAAAAGTACTGGGCAGGGTTATGCACTCCCGAAGAAAGGGAGGCTGTAGAACGATGGATGCTGGACGGAATTCCGGAAGAATCCTATGAACTGCGTCCCCCCGATGTAGAACCTGTAATAAAAAATCAACTATGGGAACGCATAACTGAGGCCAGCCGCGAAGAAATAAACCCTGATAAGACTATCCGCATGTCAATGTGGTTTAAAATGAGTGCAATCGCCGCGATCTTGTTTTTACTGATTGGCGTGGGTATATATATATCACCTGATTCCATACTTGACAAATCTCGCCCAAGCGCTTTAGTGGCATACCAGGAAGTTAGTCTTCCATATGGAAAGAAAGCCAGTGTAACCTTACCTGACGGAACTAAAGTATTTCTCAATGCAGGAAGCAAATTAAAATATCCACCGAAGTTTTCAAAAACAGAAAGAAGAGTTCTATTGGATGGAGAGGCGTTCTTCGAGGTGACAAAAGATCCGAAAAAACCTTTCTTTATCCAGACCAGGCAAACCACTACCAGGGTATTGGGTACCAGATTTAACCTTCAGAGTTGGGAAGGTTGTTCTGATATATTGAATGTAGAAGAAGGTAGAGTACAATTCAGTGCCGCAGGATCTATAGATACATTGATACTGCATGCCAATACGCAAGGCGTTTTTGATGGTCATTCACTAACTAAAACCATTGTTAACAGTAGAAACAGAATTGCCTGGACCAAAGGTCAAATGATATTTAACGACGTAAAATTAGGTGAAGTAATTATTGAACTGGAGCGTTGGTACGGAGTTAAAATTCATCTGAGTAACCCTCAATTAGCAAACAATAGGGTGAAAGTTCAATTTGATAATGCATCGCTTGCCGAGGTATTGCGGGATATCAGCTTTGCACTTAATATTAAATATAAAATCAAAGATAAGGAGGTTATGTTGTCGAGATAAATACAATTCTTAACAAGAATACCCGGTGTACGCATCGCCAAAATTGTCCACCGGGTAGGAGCAATGAAATCTTTAGTTGAATCAATCACATTACTTTTAATCAAAAATATGAACTTTTTGCTATTTAGAGCAACGTTGTTTTCACGTGCATTGAAAACAAGTATTTTAATAATTTTAATTTTCGTTACAAGTCTTTCAGCCTGGGGACAGGCTTCCATACTAAAAAAACGTATCAGTGTCCAGGTTAGCAACCTTAGTATCGCTAATGCACTGGGCGAAATAGAAGCTAAAGCAGGATGCAGCTTTGTTTACAGTCCGGATTTGTTAAATGTAGACCGTAAAATTAGTTTTTCTCATCAGAATGTAACTGTGGAATTTATACTTCAGGATATCTTTGGCGACCAAATACGTCGGATTGAAGTACAGGGAAACCGCATCAATATCCAGCCATCTAATGGAAAAGGAACTATTTCAGGTAAAGTGATTACAAGTGACGGTCTTCCTGCAGCTTACGTAAATGTTGACATTGAAGACAGAAAAGTACAGGCAGATGAAAATGGACTTTTTAGTTTTAAGAATATAGAGGCGGGTACCTATAGGATCACCGCAAAATATGTTGGACTAAAGGGTCAGAATCAGGAAGTTACAGTTACGCCTAATGGAGCAGCTAAGATTTCTTTCACGCTATATGAAGATATGAATGCCTTACAGGAGGTTGTTGTAAATGGAGAACGTGTGAACAGATTTGCAAACAAAACAACCGAATATGTATCCCGTCTACCCTTAACAAACCTAGAAAATCCTCAGGTATATAGTGTAGTAACGAAACAGCTTATGCAGGAGCAGGTTATAGTTTCGGTTGCAGATGCATTGCGTAACGCCGGTGGGGCAGTCGCTATTACCAACCCATCAGGAGGAGTTAGTGCCTATTTCAGAGGATTTGGAACAGGAATTAATGCCCGGAATGGAATGGAATCTACTTCAGACCGTTCCGCATTAGATTTGGCAAACATTGAGCGTATAGAGGTTATGAAAGGACCGTCAGGAACCTTGTTTGGAGCCTCAGTATCGTCTTTTGGCGGGGTTGTTAACGTGGTCACAAAAAAACCGATAGAAGCAAAAAAAACAGAATTAAGTTATACTACGGGTAGCTTTGGCTTAAACCGGTTGACTGTAGATGTTAATACGCCGTTAGATAATGAAAAACGTGTACTGTTTAGAGTTAATGCCGCATCGCATCGTGAAAGGAGCTTTTTGGATTATGGCTTCAACAATACCTTTTTACTTGCTCCAAGCATTACCTACAACGTTAATGAGAAGCTTACATTAAATGTAGATGCAGAGTTATTACAGGTACACAATACGCAACCTATGAATTATGTATTCAGGTCTGCGGAAATTAAGCAACCCAGTGATTTGTTATTAGATGACCGGAAGTCTTTGTTCCATGATAATGTAGATGTGAAGAATTACGCAACCAGGGTCTTTGCTGAGGCAGTATATAAGTTCTCAGATAATTTTAAATCCACGACGCTTTTTTCTTTTGTATCTGAGAATGTAGATCACAGCTATCAACGACTTGTAATTTGGTCTTCACCGAGTAACGTTACACGTGCATCTTATGTTTATGGTCCTGTGTACAATGGATACACAAATATTCAGCAAAATTTTAACGGCAAGCTAAACACAGGAGGGCTTACACATAATATTCTTATCGGGGCGAATTATCGTCATTATAGTTCTAGTTTTCTATTTGCAGAAATACAACCTATTGACCAGATTGACGTAACAAAGCCATTTAAACCAATTGTTCGTCAACAAATTGATGATGTAGTAAACTTTGAACCTTTTCCCTCTCCATCGCAGCAAACAGCTAGTGTTTACGCATCGGACATGATTAATTTATTACCCCGCCTTTCAGCCATGTTATCCTTGCGTCTGGATCGGTACAATAGAAAAGCGATCGAAGGAGAAGACGGCTATAAACAAACATCATTAGCACCGAAATTGGGTTTGGTATATGAAGTTTTCCCAAAATCTGTATCAATTTTTGCCAATTACATGAGCGGTTTTCAAAATGTGGCTCCGGTTTCACAACCTAATGGTATTCGCCAGGTGCTGGACCCTATATTCGCTAATCAGGCAGAAGCTGGTTTTAAAGCGGAACTTCTCGAAAAGAAGTTAAGTTTTACCGCAAGTTATTACCGTATCAATATTGATAATGCAACGCGTATGAATGAAGAATTGTTTACCATACAGGATGGTAAACAATTGAGCAAAGGTGTCGACCTGGAATTGATTACGCAACCAATACCGGGTTTGAATATTCTTGCAGGTTACGGATATAATGACAATCGTATTGTAAGAGCTGAATTAGATGCTAAAATTGACGGAAATAGAGTTGGAAATGCACCTGAGAACGTGGCGAATTTGTGGGCTTCCTATGCATTTCAAAAACAACTTAAAGGTTTTGGATTTGGTGCAGGTGTAAATTATGTAGATAAAATGTACAGGGCCGCGGACAATAATTTCTCTATTCCGTCTTATACTTTAGTTAATGCCGTAGTTTTCTACAATAAACAAGCCTGGGGCATACAAGTTAAAGCCAATAATATTTTTAATGAGAAATATTGGGATAGCTGGGCCAATGTTCAGACGCCATCTAATTTGACAGCTAATCTTTCATTCCGTTTCTAAATGAGTTTCAGGCAGCAGGAGGGCAACTTCTTTGCTGCCTTATTATTTACATATGAAGTTAAAAACAATATTGATTTCTATCCATTTGTGGGTGGGGATTTTCTCAGGTTTAATAGTCGTTATATTAGGCCTTACAGGGTGCGTACTCACTTTTGTTGACGAAATCCGCCCGTTGGTATATGCCGACAGATTGGAAGTTCCCTCAACGCAAGGAACGCAGATTTCCCTACAGGAAATGGTACAAAAGGCACAGTATATCTGGGGCAAAGACAAACCTGTGTCTGCCTTGGAAATTCAAAATAAGTCAGATAAAACCTTCCATTTCAGATCTTACCAGGAAGATGATAATAATGGAATTTGGTATTGGAATGAAAAGAAGTTTTATGAGTCATTATTTATGGATCCATACACAGGGAAACTGGTTTTTTATGAGCGTTCCGAATTTGAATTTTTTCGCGTCATTTTATACTTGCACTGGAGTCTGTTGCTTAAAACAGATTTGGGGCAACCTATTGTCGGGATTGCGACATTATTATATTTAATTTTATTAATAACCGGAGTCTATCTATGGTGGCCGAAGAATAAAAAGGCGAGGCGTGTGCGGTTTTGGTTTCGTTGGAAAGCTGATACCGGAATTAAACGCAAGAATTATGATTTACATAACATACTTGGTTTTTATTCTCTGAGTATTGGTATAGTGATCGCATTAACCGGATTGATCTTTGCATTTCCATGGTTTAATACTGGAGTGCAAAGGTTGTTAAATATAAGAACGCAGGCGGAAATGCCAATATCATTAAATTCTGAGCGGGAAATTCCAAAAGACAAACCCCTGGATAATATTCTGACAGACATTAAAAAGAAATATCCGGATGCAACAGCCTATCATTTTTATTTTCCGAGAGGCAGTTCATCAGTGGTCACTATACTTGCACGATATGAATCAATTTTTAAAACGACTCAGGCGCAATATAATATAATCTCTGGCCGGTTAATTCAAGCAAACACATTTGACAGGAAAGATAGAGGCGAGAAATTCAGGGATATTAATTATGGTATTCATACGGGAAGTATTTTAGGCTTACCAAGTAAAATATTGGTCTTTCTGATATCGTTGATTTCTGCTTCTCTTCCGATAACCGGGTTTCTAATCTGGTATAATAAAAAATGGGGTAAGCGAAGGATGCGCACCTAATAAAACTAAACGTAAGAGGGCTCTTTTAGAACTTGATCGAGGGTTTCTCCATATTTCTTTCGCATACGTTGTTTTGATTTTTTCACTGCATCTATTGTAATTCCCAGAAGGTTAGCGACTTCCTGATTGTTCAGCCCTAATTTTTGTAATAAAATAATTCTCAGATTGGATTCAGTCAATGCAGGTAAGGTATTCAATACATCATAGTAGAAGTCTTCCTTTTCGGCAATGAAGGCATTTTTAAACAGCATCCAGTTTTCATCTGTCATCAGGTGTGAATCCAGTAAACTTTCTAAAGACTGTCTTTCCGACTCATTCTTAATTTTATCAATTTCATATTCGAGCTGGTCTATTTGTTCATTCTTTTTTTCGAGGTATACCTGATAAGATGATAACGTATTATTGGTTTCAGTAAGGAATTGTTCAGAACGGATTTTTTCAAACTCAAAAGAGAGTAGCTTTCTCTCGAAGCGAAGACTTTGGAATTTTAAACGCCTTTTATAAGACAGGAATGTAAGAATGATAATTAGGCCAAGTAAGAAACTCACACTCGCCCAGGTCCATTTTAATATAGAGGACTTGTCCAGTTTAGCCTGTTCTGCTTCTAACTGCCACTTGATTCGTTCCTTTTGCGTTTGCCAGTTCACCTTGTCTACAATTTCCTGACCATCTGTAACCGATAGATGCAGATATATTTTGTCGAGCTTTTTCCTCAGTTCTAATTCAGACTGATCGTCATGTTTTGTCTGGGCAATTTTTAACTGCAGTTCTAAGATTTCCTTTTCAAAACCTTTTAAATAAAGCTTTGTGGTAGCATATGAAAGTGCGTTACTGATTACTTGCTCTGCCTTTTCTAAATTTCCCAATTTGAAATAGAGTTTTCCTAGTTGTATTTGAGCATACATGGTATTGCGCTGATCTCCTTTTTTTTCTGAGATATCGATGTCTTCCAAAAGATAGCGCTTCGCCTTGTCTGTGTCGCCACGTAAGCCATATATATTGGCTAATTCTCCCAGTGCCTTTGCACGACGTACTTCATCATCCGTGGTATTTGCCGATTCTATTGTACGAAGGAAATATGCTTCAGCCTTTTCTAGATCATTTTCTTTTAAGTATACGGCGCCGATAGCATAGAGAATGCTACCATAATCATTGGAGGTATGGGGCGTAAGTTTTAGTGCGGTCTCTAATAATTCGATGGACTTATCATTGTCGTCTATTGTACCAAAAAAATAAGCGTTTTTGATTAGAACGCGGCTTACTTCCGGAATTTTGGATTCCGGGAAGGATTCTAATGCACGCGATGTTTTTAAGAAATACGGCAGAGCGCTTATATATTCACTGTATGTATAATAATAATTTCCAAATTGGGTGTTAGCCCATATCAGAATTCCGGTATGATGGGTTTGCTCTGCTAACGTGATTGATTCATGATATAGCCGCTCACTGATACTATTTTTTTTATCATTTTTTTTCGAATAGAGATCTGCCAGGAGCGACTTGTAGATTATCTGTAAGAAGGGTTTCTCTTCAATTTTAGATTTTTCGATAAGTGTTTCGAAAGATTCCTTCAAGCGATCTCCGTCGGTGTAGGGTCGATATTGAGTAAGAATAACATTCCAATGTGTAGGAGAAATTTCTGCTTTGGCATTAGAAGACAAGAGAGTAAGTAATAAGTAAGTGCAAATTAATTTAAAGTAACGGCTCATCCCTGTGGTTTTTACCAAAGATAGCTTTTTACCACCAGTCGACTAACCTTATATAGTTGTGAAAAATGATTTCTTTAGAGGCGTGTCTTTATATTGATTTAGTAGGTTATTGATAGTCATGCTCCAGAACCCTCCGAACGTCCAATTGTGAACAGAAATTGTTCGGTAATGAACATTCTAATTTTTTAATACCTTTTCTATTGCCATTCAGTCCACTTTGGTTGGTTAATTTGAAAATGGCATACAATTAGAACCGAAGGCGTAAATTCGCTTCATTATGTTTTTCATTAATCTGAAGATTGCTTTACGTAATCTTAAAAAGAACAAAAGCTTTTCGCTGATGAATATCGGCGGTCTGGCCCTTGGCATGACTTGCTGTTTATTGTTATTACTCTACGTGAATTATGAATGGGGATACGATAAACAGTTTAAAGACCTCGACCGCATCTTCATCTCGCGGGTAAATATTGACGTTAATGGACAGCTAGCTACCACTATCGCTAATCCGGATAGACTTGCAGGAGCGGCATTACAGACTTTGCCCGGAGTTGAGCAGGCAAGCCGTATGGACCTGGGCAGAAATAATAATAAGTTGTTTAGTTATAATCAGGAAAAATATAAACTGGAAGCACCATTTGTAGATCCTTCTTTTCTCCAGATTTTTGATCAAAAATATATTCATGGAGATGCTCTGACGGCATTAAGTACACCCAACTCTGTCTTGATTACCGCTTCGACAGCCCAAAAGCTATTTGGTAATCAAAATCCGATCGGGCAAACCATAAAATATGATGACAGGAGATTATTGAAAGTAACAGCTGTTATTGAAGACTTACCTAAAAACCAAAGCCTTCAATATGATGCACTGCTAAACTGGACATTTTTTCAACAGGAGCATCCTGAAAGTAGGAATAACAGCTGGGGAGGAATTACCTGCATGACGTTTATAAAATTGAAAGATAAAAATCAATTTAATGCTGCAGACGCGGTGTTACGTAAAATGATTGACGCCAATGAGAAAAACACACAGCTTGAAGCTTTTTTATTTCCATTTGCAAAATATCATCTCTACAATGATTTTGTAAACGGAAAACCCTCAGGCGGAAGGATAGATCAGGTAAAATTATTTTCATTTCTGGCTTTCTGCGTATTGCTCATCGCCAGTATCAATTATATGAATCTTTCAACCGCGCGTTCAGAAAAACGCGCCAGAGAAGTGGGGGTAAGAAAAACGTTAGGGTCTACAAGGAAAAGTTTAATGGGGCAGTTTATGACGGAGTCCCTGTTGTTTTCGGTACTTGCTGCAATACTCGCTTTTGGACTTCTTGAACTGAGCCTTCCATATTTTAACAATTTGCTGGGTATTTCAATGGAAATAGACTATAGTTCTTATCTTTTTTGGATTACACTGGGCGTTATGGTTATATTAACCGGTGTGCTTGCCGGGAGTTATCCGGCATTCTATCTATCGTCATTTACCCCGGTTAATGTTTTAAAAGGGATAACTGGAATTGGGCAGTCTTCTTTACCGGTACGTAAGATCTTAGTGATCCTTCAGTTCAGTCTTTCCATTTGTATGATCATTTGCGCCATAATTATTTATTCTCAAATTCAGTTTATGCAAAGTAAACCATTGGGTTTTTCTAAGAATAACCTGGTCGAAATGAGTCTGGAGGGAGAATGGAAAAAACCGGAAAAGCTGGAGCTTTTTAAAACTGAACTTAAAAAATCGGGTGTCGTTATTTCAGCAACAGAGTTTGCACAATCTTTTACCGCGGATGGACCTATTACAGGTAATTTCAGCTGGCCGGGAAAGCCCGATAACGATCATTCAGTTATAAATTTCAGAAGTATAGGTTATGATTTTAGTACTACAATTGGTACAGAAATCGTTAGTGGCCGGGATTTTTCTCCTAAGTTTGGTACTGATACCTCTAAATCTGTGTTAATCAACGAGGCGTTGGCCGAGACAATGGGGCTCAAGTCTCCTGTAGGCACGGTAATTCATTGGGGGGAAGATCCATTGACTATTGTTGGCATCCTTAAAAATTACTCAAATGAAAGCATTGGGGCGAAAGTACTTCCCACGTTCTTTTATTATGACGAGAAGATAAGTAAGACCTTAATTATGAGAGTTAATCCAGCTGAGAATTTAAGTGTGGCTGTAAACAAAATTAAAGAAATCAGCAGCCGCCTAAATCCTGCATATCCATCTGAATTAACGTTTGTTGCCCAGGATTTGCAAGACAAACTAAAAAGTGAACGTCTGTTAAGTGTCTTATCTAATTTCTTCGGTGGCTTTGCAATATTTATTTCCTGTTTAGGGTTACTTGGACTGGCGCTGTATATGGCAGAGCAGCGAAAAAAAGAAATCAGTATCAGAAAAGTCCTGGGTGCAGACCTGAAAAGTATTTTAATTCTGTTGAACAAAGATTTTATTAAGCTGGTTATGATCTCTAATGTTGTCGCGTTTCCAGTAGCTTTTATTTTAGCAAGTCATTGGTTAAAAAGCTATGATTACAAGATTTCAATAGCAGCAGGACCTTTTATTACAGCTGCAATAATGTCATTAGGAATTGCTTTAATTACGGTAAGTCTGCAGAGTTTTAAAGTGGCGAAGGCAAATGCTGTTGATGCACTGAAATACGAATAGTATAATTTAACAGAATTACGCTAATTTAACTGCCTGGTCTCGTTGCTAAAAACCTTTCTGATTATGAGATTTTACTTTTTACTGTTGCTTTCTCTAATGGGTTTGAATTGTTCCGCTCAGTCGGAACGAGGCGCAGTTGCAGTTGAAATCGATTCCTTATTTAAAACTTATAACCGTACAGATGCGCCCGGTTGTGCAGTATTGGTCGTAAAAGATAAGGTCGTGGTCTTTGAAAAAGGCTACGGCATGGCTAACCTCGGGTACAATCTACCTATCGTACCTGCGAGTGTTTTTGATATCGCTTCAGTTTCAAAACAATTTACCGGTTACGCTATCGCTAAGCTCATACAGCAGGGTAAGGTTTCTATTGATGATGATATTCATAAATATCTTCCCGAGATCCCTCAATTTGGCAAAACTATCACTATTGGGCATCTGCTGCACCATACAAGTGGACTGCGTGACTGGCCAAGTGCTTTGCATATAGCCGGGTGGCGGTGGGGCGAAATCTTTACCTTCGAAGATATTATGCGCATGGTGAAAAAGCAGCAAGACCTCAATTTTGAGCCCGGCTCCAAATATTCATACTCAAATACCGGTTATAATTTGCTGGCGGCAATAGTTGAAAAAGTCAGCGGACTTAGTTTCCGTAATTGGATGGCTGCCAATTTATTTAAGCCGCTTGGCATGAATTCATCGCAGGTGGCTGATGATCATCAGCTGGTAATTAATAATTTAGCTAGCTCTTATGAAAGTAATGGTGAAGGCTTTAATCAGGTTAACGATGCCCTCACGGCTTATGGTTCCAGTTCTATTTATAGCTCAGTTGAGGATCTGGCTAAATGGGTAATTTATTTTCAGCAGGGAATGGCTGATAATGATCCGGTTATTTCGCGGATGCTGGAAGAATCAAAATTAACTAATGGTAAAAAAAACAGTTATTGTTATGGTCTAATCCAGGACTCGGTAAATGGCGTGAAAACAATAAGCCATAACGGCGGATGGGCAGCCTATAATACTGTTATTGTCAACTATCCGGCTGAGCAATTAGCTGTGATTATTTTAAGCAATGCCGGTGGCTTTCATACCGATCCGTTAGCAGCGGCGGTGGCTGAACTGTTTTTAAAGGATAAAGCCAAAATGCCGATATTAGAGAAACCGAGCGCGGCACCTCTGCCTGCGGTAAAAGTATCCGATAAAATCTTAAAAAATTATGCAGGTACATTTAAGCTTGGTTCGGGCTGGTATGCGACTTTTACACTAGAAAAAGGAGAGTTAATGGTACAGGCAAATGGAGAGGGCAAATTCCCGGTCGAGGCCAAATCAGATTCATTATTTTGGGTGCCAGCTTATCAATCTTCCTTCACGTTTGTAAACACAAACGGTAAGGCTAATGTAGTAAAATACAAAGGCATTATGGCCGAAAGGGTTATTCCCATGAAGCTATCTCCTGAGATGTTAAATGCTTTTACTGGCGTCTTTCATAGCCCGGAATTGGAAACAGACTATGTGCTGAGTGTAGTGAATAGCAAAATACAAGTACACCATATGCGCCTTGGTGACTTCGATTTAGACGCAGATCTGGTCTCACCGGACCTGTTTACAAGTGAGCTGGGGGCCATTAAATTTGAGAGAAGCAAAGAAGGAAAAATTAGTGGTTTCAAAATATCCAGCGGCAGGGTGAATAATTTGCGATTTGACAAGCGCTGAGACCGACGTTAATTAAAGTCGAATTTTCAGTAGATAGGGATTAATCTGGTATAATATTCGTTTTTAAATGCAACTTTGAAGTAAGATGAAGGTGAATGATGGCAACCGTAAGCAAAATAACCACTCTACTGCAGATAGATTTAAGTTAGGTGCAGCTATTACAGTACTTGTATTGATAATGGTTGCGGTCATATTATTCAGCAAGAAAACTGACTACGAGACCGCACTGAATACTTTTCGTAATGACTTGCCGGCAGGCTGCAGTCAAGCTTTTTTAATTTCGGCTAATGGTAAAAAGATCTTACTGACTGATGCAGTAATGGGTGAAATAGTGGAAGAGGCTGCCACCAGCGATTCAAGTTTTATTACCGTTTCAACACCTAATGGCGGCACGTGGAGGTTGCTTCTACCTGATAGCACTGAGGTGTGGTTAAATGCAGGTTCCACTCTTACTTATCCGGTTTCCTTTGCCGGGCAAAAAGAGCGTAGAATTCAGCTGAGTGGAGAAGCCTATTTTGAGGTTTTCAAAGATAAATCACATCCTTTTACAGTAATTAGCCGTGGACAATTACTCGAAGTACAGGGTACCCATTTTAACATTAGCGCTTATCAGGAGGACCGCCAGGTTAAAACAACGTTGCTGGAGGGATCTGTAACCATAGCGCCATTAGGTTATGTAGGAGGTCACGAGAATCTTCCAATGCAGAATCTTGCTGTGACGATGAAGCCCGGGCAGCAATGTGTAAATGACGGTGGGAATTTAAAAGTCGCTATTGTAGATGCAAGTTATGCTGTGGCCTGGAAGGAGGGACATTTTTTGTTTTATAATGAAAGCATAGAGAGTATTATGGAGAAACTGGCACGTTGGTATGATGTGCAGGTGGTGTATGAAGATTCTTTGCTGAAGCAAGAAACCCGTAACGTGAATATCAGTAGGTCCGTGAATATCTCCAAAGTACTGAATATAATTGCCGATACCGGGAACATTAGGTTTAAAGTGGAAGGTAAGACAGTATTTGTATCGCGTAATCAAATCCGGTAATCGGTAGTTCCGCCGAATCCGAAACTACCGGAAATCCTACCTGAGCAGATAGATCGTCAACGCAGGTTCTATAAGTTTTAATGTAAAGAGGTTGTTCAACTGTATATAGGTAATAAGACAAATTCGAGACATTGCCATTTGGAATAGGGAAATGAAGCAAGTTAGTGAGCCAGGTAAATTTGATGTAATGATTGGTAAGGCATCAGACAATGTTTTACTGAAGACCTCTTTGGAGTACAAGGGAAAATAAGTGGAATGATACCTTTAAAAACTTAGTTATTCAGGATCTGCCTGATAGTGAAAATAGTAAAGCCTGCAGCGAAAGTTGCAGGCTTTTTTCGTTACAATATTGCTCGCAATAAATGTTTTAGATGAGTAGGTTTTTGAACTTGAAATTTTAAATGAAGGACTATCGATAATAGTTAATTATTCTCTTTTAGCTGTTTTAATGGGTTTTTCTAATCAGTTTCTAATGTCGTGGTCATGATTTCGTCAAATGCTTGATGAAATCACGAAATTCGTTTGACATAGTCTCTGCAATAATATATTTGCGGGCAGATGATAGCCGTTTTCAGATGTAGAATTGTGATTTGCTTATTCAGTATGGTGTTGTTTTTGGGTTTTGGCCTTAAAGCAACAGTTTCTATTGGTAAATGGTCAGCTTTCTATCTGGCAATGGAAGATGAGTCCCTCACTGAAGAAGAAAAGAATACTAAGAATGAGAAATCTGGTAGATCTGCAAAAAAGATGTGGTATGTCGAATCGTCGGAAACGGATCAGCTTTGGTCAAAAATTTCCATAGCTAGGGAAGCCCACAATAAGGTCTATCTACTAGCTAAACTCTCTGAGCCCAATATCGCAATACCCATTGAGCCGCCAGAAAATGCGGCAGGTTTTCTACACGTATAAAATACGGGTAGGTACTTTTTATTTTCCCTGACACTTAAATTTTAAAGTCTATCATGAACAAAAAACATGATGTGCCAGCGCTTAGGCCCTGGCAACGCCTGGTTGGAATACTCCATTATGAGCGGTCCACCATCAATTACATATTTTTTTACGCGGTATTAATCGGATTGCTCGGGCTGACACTGCCCTTAGGTACAACGGCAATCTTCAATTTGCTGAGCAATGGTTCAATGTATAGTTCTACCTATATCTTAATCGGGGTAGTGCTCATCGGAATATTGATCGGTGGTTTGCTGCTCATTGGTCAGCTAACTCTTGTTGAGCTTGTTGAGCAAAAGATATTCGCGAGAACCGCTCTGGAGTTTGCGTACCGTTTGCCACGTATTAAAAAGTCTGAATTATCAGGCGAATATCCACCGGAACTGGTAAACCGTTTCTTTGATATTCTGACAATCCAAAAGGGGCTAGCCAAATTAGTCGTAGAAATGATATCCTCAGCGGTGCTGATCTTTTTCAGTGCTATTTTACTATCCTTTTATCACCCGGTGTATATGGCTTTCGGGATTTTTATCACATTGGTACTGGCTATTGTGGTTGCACTTTACTATAAAGACGCTGTGCGGACTAGTATACAGGAGTCCGGGCATAAATATGAGGTGGTAGCTTACCTAGAAGATATAGCGGCAAACCTGGATCATTATCGTGGGAACAAAAGCAGAATGAAGGAGGCGATGGACAAGACAGATGATATCACTTCCAGATACCTTAAAGCGCGTACCGGTCACTTCAAGGTTTTACGTAAATTTTTTGCGAGCTCTATAGTCATACGGGCGATACTGATGGGTGCCCTGCTTTTGATGGGCTCTTATTTTGTCATCGACAGACAAATGACCTTCGGTCAGTTTGTGGCGGCTGAAGTGATTGTTGTTCAGATCAGCTATGCGGTAGAAAAACTTATGACCAGTATGAATACTGTATTCGATATGGTAACCAGTGCAGAAAAGTTGGCGGTAGTAACCGATATGGAGCTGGAAGACGGACAGGAGGTAAATCATGGGTAATCATCGTCAGGTAAACCACCAGGCCAATTGGGAAAACCTTGGAGATAAGACCAGCCAGTCTTTACTGCGCATGCGTAAGGTGCTGGTATTGGAGAGGATCATGCTGGTTGCATTTTTACTGTCGCTTGGTATTTTATTTCTGCCATGGCGGCAGACTATTCCGGGTAAGGGTACTGTTACCGCTTTAAGACCCCAGGATAGACCTCAGACTATTCAAAACCAAATTGGGGGTCGAATAGAACGCTGGCATGTTAGTGAAGGGCAAAAGGTGCGGCAAGGCGATACCATATTACTGATATCAGAGATTAGTCAATCTTACTTTGATCCTGAGCTTCCGCTCAGATTGAAGGAGCAGCTAAAAGCAAAGCAAGGAAGCGAGGCAGCAGCCAAACAAAAAATGCGCGCTACTGAAGATCAGATCGGGGCTCTCGGCCGGGGATTAAAATTTCAGCTGGTGTCAGCAGAAAATAAGGTGAAACAGAGCATTAACTATGTTCAAAGCGATAGTGCCGACGTAGAGGCCCTGCGTCAGTTTTATCGCGTCAGTCAATCCCGTTTAGCACGTTACGAACAAGGATTTAAAGATGGTCTGTTTTCTCTTACTGATATCGAGACCCGTCGTTTGAATGTACAGAACGATAATGCGAAGCTGATTGCGCAGGAGAATAAGCTCAACAGTTCGAAACAGTCAATGCTTAATGCACAGATCGAATTGGATAATATCAGAGCTAAATACCAGGAATCCCTGGCTAAGGCGCAATCTGATATGGGAACTGCGCTATCTGGACAGGCGAGTGCTCAGGGCGATATAGCAAAATTACGCAACGAGATTGCAAATATTGATTTTCGCAGAGGTTTGTATGTGGTTCGTGCCCCTCAGGACGGTTACGTGATTAAAACCATGAAAGCGGGTATTGGAGAAAACATTAAAGACGGAGAATCTGTAGCTACACTGCAACCTGAAAATCCTTTGGTGGCGGCAGAAATTTACGTGAATGCAATGGATGTGCCTCTAATGGAAGAAGGGAGTGAAGTTCGGTTACAATTTGAAGGCTGGCCCTCGGTACAGTTTTCTGGCTGGCCGTCGGTAGCAGTGGGCACATTTGCCGGCAGGGTATTTTCAATAGATAGAATGGTTAGCGCAAATGGTACTTATCGCGTGCTGGTTAAGCAGATGGTTCCGGTTCCTCAGACTGACGAGCCCTGGCCAATTCAGTTAAGACAGGGATCAGGGGTGTTTGGCCGGGTCATTTTAAATTCTGTACCAGTTTGGTATGAGATATGGCGACAATTAAATGGTTTCCCTCCGAGTCTGGAGAAAGAGCCAAAAAGTACTGGTAATCAGGGTAAATAGAGGTGTTTTATGAAGTTGTTATTAATCTTAATTATATCTTTGTCCGGTTTGCTGAGCTCCCGTGCACAATCGCAAATCGATACTGCCGATGTATTTCTATTACAGGATCTGGAGGTAATGGTGTTTCGCAATCACCCTGTAGTTAAACAAGCAGCGCTGCTAAGTGAATCCGCACGTGCCAATGTGATGCAGTCGCTTGGTTATTTCGACCCTGGAATCAAAGCTGGTTTCGACAGGAAGATGTTTGGCAATACGACCTATTACAATCGCTGGGTGAGCGAACTGAAAGTGCCGCTTTGGCTTGCTGGTGCAGATCTTAAAATAGGATACGACCGTAATGTTGGCGATTATGTAAACCCGGAAACCCATACTTCTACAGCTGGTCTGGCTGGTATTGGCCTCAGTATTCCTTTGGGGCAGGGTTTGTTGATAGATTCCAGAAGGAATATTCTAAGGCAGGCAAAGATTATGGTCAACTATGCAGAAGCCGAGCGTGTAAAGCAAATCAATGCTATTTGGTATAGTATTGTTAAGGATTACTGGAACTGGTATTTTTCCTATAATCAGTTTCAGCTGATCAATGAAGGACTGGAGCTGGCACAAACAAGATTTAAGGCAATCAGCAGGCAAACGCTGCTGGGTGATAAGGCGAGCATTGATTCGGTTGAAGCAGCTATTACAGTGCAGGATCGAATGATTCAGTATGAAAAGATGAAAATAGAGCTGATGAACGCCAGGCTTACTTTATCTAATCACTTATGGAATGATGAAGCGCAGCCCCTGGAATTGCCGGAGAAGGCCCGCCCGCTTCAGGCCATGCAATTGCATGATAAGCCACAAAAGGAAGTATTAGATACTCTGCTGGAATTTGCAGCAGGAAGCCATCCTGAGCTAATCAAGCTGCGTACAAAAGGAGAGCAACTCGCCGTGGAGCGCTCTTATAGAAAAGAAATGCTGAAACCTAAACTTAATGTAAGCGGATCTTTATTATCTACCCGTAGAAGTTTCAACGGCTACGTCCCTGATAGCTATGATTTCAATATGGGTAATTATAAGCTCGGATTCGAATTTGCACTACCTCTTTTCCTTCGTGCAGAGCGGGGTAAGTTAAGGGAGGTGAAGATCAAACAACAAGAATTAGAGTATGATATGCAGCAATCTAACCGTGAAATCAGGAATTCGGTACTGACCAGTTATAATCATTTAAACGCCTACAGTGAACAGCTTGAGGTACAGGTGAAAAGCATTTCAAACCAGGAAGTGCTGTTGAATGGTGAATCTTCCAAGTTCGATCTGGGTGAAAGCACGTTATTTTTAATCAATACCCGTGAATCTAAGTTGATTGACATGAAAATCAAGCGGGAAGAAATGATTTCAGGTTATCAGAAAACATTGGCAGAGCTTTATTATAAAGCTGGTAGCAGGTTGTAGTTTCATTTAAAGCTGAAATTCACATAGGATAATAATCTTATATAGATGGTTAACTATGCGACAGCTGCCAGGATTATTGGATGATATATTTACCACTATTCAACCAAATACTCCGATAATAATGAACAAAAAGCTTCCTTTAGTAATTCTATTCACAACTGCTTTCCTCTCCGGCTTCGGGCAGGATAATAATTTAAAACTCTCTTACAATCAGCCAGCAAAGCAATGGGAGGAGAGTCTGCCTCTGGGGAACGGACGACTGGGAATGATGCCAGATGGAGGGATATTAAGTGAAAAAATAGTCTTGAACGATATTACTTTATGGTCAGGATCACCGCAGGACGCTAATAATTACGAGGCCCACACACGGCTGGAAGAAGTAAGAAAACTAATTGCTGAAGGGAAAAATGACCTTGCTCAGGATATTATCAATAAAGATTTTATTTGTAGAGGAGAAGGTTCCGGGAACGGTGTCGGTGCACATATCCCCTTTGGAAGTTACCAGATACTGGCCAACTTAAGTCTAAAATTCTCTTATCCGGAAGCGGACGCAGCCAATCCAAAAGTAGAAGATTACAGAAGAGGTTTATCTCTCGAAGATGCAATTGCTAACAGCTCATACCGTATTAACGGAGTAAATTATACCAAAGAATATTTTACAAGTTTTGGTGATGATGTGAATATAATCAGAATTTCAGCAGATAAAGCGAAACAATTAAACTGTAATATCTCTATAGACAGACCGGAAAGGTTTTCTACCGGGATAAAGGGAGAGCGTCTTGAGATATCTGGTGCGCTGGACAATGGGCATGGTGGAAATGGAATGAAGTATTTCGGTGCAGTTCAGGTAAAGCTAAAGGATGGTACGATGACGACTGGTGAAAATGGACTAACCATTAAAGGCGCTTCAGAAATTATCCTCTATGTTTCTGCCAAGACAGATTATAACGACCTTAATTTCAAAACAAGTGCTTTGAATATCCTAAACCGGGCCAGCAAGAAAACTTATAGCGCACAGAAACAACTGCATACAGCAGCCTATCAGAAATTATTTAACAGAATGAGCATTAAACTGGGGGCAGCTCCTCAGGAATCTATTCCAACTGACCAAAGGCTTGTAAATTTTCAAAAAGATCCTCATCTGGATCCTGCACTGCCGGCTTTGTTTTTTCAGTTTAGCAGGTATTTACTGATCAGCAGCATCCGGGTAGGCCTGCTTCCGCCAAATTTACAAGGGCTATGGGCAAACCAGGTTCAAACACCATGGAACAGTGATTATCATCTTGACCTGAATTTGCAGATGTGCCATTGGCCTGTTGAGGTGGCCAATCTTTCCGAATTGAACTTGCCTCTCACAGATTATGTACACGGACTAGTAAAAAATGGCGAAAGAACGGCAAAAGCGTACTACAATGCAGAAGGATGGATCGCACATGTGGCGGCCAATATATGGGGTTTTACAGAGCCGGGTGAAAGTGCAAATTGGGGAATTACCAAAGTAGGACCAGGCTGGCTTTCCAATAATTTATGGACGCATTACCAGTACACCGGTGACAAGAAATACCTTGCAGAAATCTATCCGGTGATAAAAGGAGCGGCCAAATTTTATAAAAGCTTGCTGGTCAAAGATGATAAAACAGGCTGGTTGTTAACCTCACCATCATCCTCACCGGAAAATGCTTTTTATCTGCCCAATGGGAAAGAGGCAAGTATCTGTATCGGGCCCACCATCGATAATCAGATCATGAGAGAACTATTCACTAATGTTGTTTCCGCTTCCACTGAATTGAATCTTGATGCTGATTTACGCCGGGAACTTCAGGAAATCATAAGACATCTTGCACCTGTTGCACAGATCTCCAAAGATGGCAGAATAATGGAGTGGATGGAAGATTATAAAGAGGTAGAGCCTGATCACAGACACATTTCTCATTTATATGGTTTGTATCCTGCCGCATTGATTACTCCTGGGTCTACTCCAGAATTAATTGACGCGTGTAAAAAGACATTAGAGGCAAGAGGAGATGACGGTACAGGCTGGTCATTGGCTTATAAAATGCTCTTCTGGGCAAGGTTACATGATGGAGACAAGGCATTCAAGCTTTATAAAGACCTGATGCGTACTACATTGAGAACCGATATTAACTACGGCGCGGGCGGTGGTATCTATCCTAATCTTTTATGTGCTGGCCCGCCATTTCAAATAGACGGTAATTTCGGAGGGGCAGCTGCTATTGCAGAGATGTTGATCCAAAGCCATGATGGCTTTATCGATCTGCTGCCGGCAATCCCGTCTGAATGGAGGGCCTTTGGAGAAATAAAAGGCATCAAAGCACAAGGGAACTATACAATCAATATGTCCTGGAAAGACGGAGTATTAACGGATTATAAGATCTTTTCACCAAATCCGGGTAAAGTTAAAGTCAAGGCAAACGGCCAGATCGAAGAAGTAACAGCCACTAAAATTTAATAGGATGAAATAACTGCTTACATCTATCAAAACAGGTAAAAATATACTACAGAAGGGTAATCCTACAATAAACAAATGCATTCCTGAGCTATATTTTTGGAGCACACAATTGAACTTGATTTATGTTTAAACTTACAGGAAAAGTTGCTTTAATTACCGGTGGTGGCAGTGGTATTGGACGGTCTATGTCGGTAATTTTTGCAGCTCAGGGTGCAATAGTTATCATTCTTGATATTGATGATGCCGGCTCATTGGCAACCATCGATCTGATCCACGAAAATGGCGGAATCGGGCACTATAAAAAATGTAGCGTAGCTGACCAGGATCAGGTAAATACTGTGATCAAGGGAATCAAGAGAACTTTCGGAAAGATAGATATTGTCGTAAATAATGCAGGGATCTCGCATGTAGGTAATGTCGAAAAGACTACATCTGCTGATTTTGAAAAGTTAATTTCAGTGAACGTAAAAGGAGCTTATCATGTGATCAATGCCGCTGTTCCCGGGATGAAAAAGCGAGGCGGTGTTATTTTAAATATGACCTCTGTGGCCTCAATGGTAGGCTTGCCAGACCGCTTTGCTTACAGTATGACCAAAGGTGCGGTCTTAGGTATGACCTTATCTGTCGCCAGAGATTATTTAAAATATAAGATACGTTGCAATTGTATTTCACCGGCAAGGGTGCATACCCCGTTCGTAGATGGTTTTATCGCAAAAAATTACCCCGGAAATGAAAAACAGATTTTCAAGAAATTATCTGCAACTCAACCTATCGGTCGTATGGCACATCCGGATGAAGTAGCCCATCTTGCGCTATACCTTTGCTCAGATGAAGCTGGATTTATTACAGGGTCCGATTACCCTATCGACGGAGGATTTACCAGACTAAACAATTAAAATAAGAATGAAACTAATAAGATTTGGCAGTTATAAAAATGAAAAACCTGGCGTATTAGATGAAAATGGCCGGCGAAAAGACTTATCCTCCTTATTTGTGGACTGGAACTACCAGTTTTTTATGAATGATGGTTTGAGAAAATTGGCGGATATAGATCTGAGTGCTTTTCCTGATGTTCCTGAACAGGAACGTTGGGGAGCTTGTGTGGCCAGACCTGGAAAAATAATTTGTATCGGATTAAACTACTCCGATCATGCTGCGGAATCGGGAATGCCCGTTCCACCGGAGCCAATCGTCTTTCAGAAAGGTGCAAATACCGTTGTCGGTCCTTATGATCCGGTACTTATTCCCAGAAAAAGTGTTAAAACAGACTGGGAAATTGAACTGGGGATTGTGATTGGAAAAGATGTCCGTTATTTAGAAAATATTGAAGATGCACCGGCGTACATAGCTGGATATTGTATCTCTCATGATGTTTCAGAAAGAGAGTTTCAGTTGGAGAGAGGCGGACAGTGGACAAAAGGGAAGTCATGCGATAATTTCAATCCATTAGGCCCTTACCTGGTGACGGCAGATGAAATTAAAGACGTAAACAATTTAAGTATGTCTCTGCTGGTAAATGGTGAGGTCATGCAAATAGGAAATACAGATACAATGATTTTCGATTGTAATTATCTCGTCCATTATTTATCGCAATTTATGACACTTGAAGCTGGCGATCTGATTTCAACAGGTACGCCACCAGGGGTAGGTTTAGGAATGAAACCGCCGAAATACCTTCAAAGCGGGGATGTTGTTGAATTGACCATTCAAGGTCTTGGCGTACAAAAACAAGTTTGTGAGTCTGCCTAAGCGGATAGAAATCTTACTCTCCTAATCTTTATCTTAATGAACATAGCGACAGGGCTAAAAGAAATTTTGCCCGAAAATAGGATTAAAACCAGGTTGATTGACCTGGTTGCCTATGCTTCCGATGCTGGTTTTTATTACTTAAGACCAAAAGCTGTAGTGCAGCCGATTTCTGAAATTGAAATTATTGCTTTGTTCAGGTTCTCTCATGAACAGCAAATCCCTTTAACGTTTAGAACAGGTGGCACAAGTCTTTCCGGACAAGCCATAACAGACGGAATCCTTGTAGATCTGAGCCAGTATTGGAATCAGGTTAAAGTGGAGGAACAAGGAGAATTGATAAGAGTTCAACCTGGAATTACGGGAAGTATGGTAAACGCGCATTTAAAGCGATACCAAAGAAAAATCGGACCGGACCCATCTAGTATCGATGCAGCCATGATGGGTGGCATACTTTCCAATAATTCGAGTGGTATGTGTTGTGGTGTAAAGCTGAATGCTTACCATACCACCAGATATATCCGCTTTATCCTGCCTGATGGAAAAACTTTTAATACGGAAAATAAGGCTGACTACAGGCACTTTGAACAGGATTGCGCTCCGTTGTACCTGAAAATAAAAAATATTCAAGGACAAATGGCAGCAAATAAACAGCTGTATAAACTGATCAGGCAAAAGTATAAGACAAAGAATACTGTTGGTTACTCATTGAATGCATTTATAGACCATGAACACCCACTGGATGTGCTTGCACACCTTTTAATAGGAGCAGAGGGAACTCTGGGCTTTATTGCAGAAGTAGTAATGGAGACCGTTCCCGATTTTCCATTTAAAAGTACAGCATTTCTGTATTTCCCAGATATCTATGCTGCCTGTCAGGCGATCGTTCCTTTAACTGTGTCGGGTGCGGAAGCGGTTGAACTGATGGATAGGGCTTCTTTAAAATCTATTGACAGTCTGAAAGGAGTTCCTGACCGTTTAAAAACTTTGCCGGAATCAGCCTCTGCATTATTAGTTGAATTCCAGGCGGACAATCCGGAGGAACTGCAATTCAGAAAAAATGCATTTTTAGAATCTGCAGCTGCTTTAAATATGCTGGAACCACCGCTATTTACTGAGGATATTCATGAACAGGCGTTTTTATGGAAACTCAGAAAAGGAATGTTTCCCGCTGTGGGAGCAGTACGTGCAAGTGGAACTACGGTGATATTAGAAGATATTGCCTTCCCTGTGGAACAACTTGGAGATGCAATCCTTGATCTTCAACAGCTGTTTAAAAAACATCAATACCATGATGCCATCATCTTTGGCCATGCAAAAGATGGAAATATTCACTTTGTGATTACGCAGGCTTTTCATACGAATGCAGAAATTACTCGTTATGATGCATTTATGCAGGATGTTGTAGAACTGGTTGTTCTTAAATATAACGGGACTTTAAAAGCAGAACATGGAACTGGAAGGAATATGGCTCCGTTTATAGAAACGGAATGGGGTGCTGATGCATATCAGATTATGAAAGCTTTAAAGAAAGCGATTGATCCTCAAAACCTGCTTAATCCTGGTGTAATCATTAATGAGAATAAGCAGGCCCATATCACCAATCTGAAATCTTTGCCTTCTGTAGAACAGGAAGTGGATAAGTGTATAGAATGCGGTTATTGTGAACATAAATGTCCCAGCAGAAACATTACCCTAACTCCCCGACAAAGGATTGTGGTTAGAAGGGAACTGACGACGTTAAAAGCAAAAGGCAATAAAAAGGAATTTGATCTGTTGGTCAATCAATATCAATATGATGGCCTGGATACTTGTGCTGTGGACGGTTTATGTGCTACCGCCTGTCCGGTAGATATCAATACGGGCGATCTGGTAAAAAGACTGAGAAAGGAAAACCACGGGCGGTCTGCAAATTTCCTGGCTTTAATGATTGCGAAAAACTTTGCCGGAACAGCATACATTGCGCGACTGGCGATAAAGGCTGGAGTGGGGATAAATGCTGTTTTTGGTCAGTCGGCTATGAGGAATATTACGCTATCTGTTAAGAAAGTTATCCCTTCTATGCCGTTATGGAGTAATCAGCTTCAGGACATAGGTAGCGTTGTAAAAGGAGATGAAAAAGGGCAGGTAGTTTACTTTTCATCCTGTATCAATAGAATGATGGGCGGTGCAAAAGATGGGAAGAAAAACGTACTGCAAACATTTATAAGTGTATCTGAGAAAGCGGGAATCAAAGTTTTAATTCCTGATCAGATCAATAATAGTTGCTGTGGACAATTATTCTCCTCTAAGGGGTATCAGGATGCTCATGCCTATGCAGCAAATGAAACGATTGTAAAACTTTGGGATTGGACATTGCAAGGGAAACTGCCAGTGGTGCTGGATGTAAGCTCCTGTACCTATACTTTACAACACTGCCGCAACGTATTGACCGACAGCAATAAAATATATTTTGATCAGATGCAAATTATAGATAGTATTGATTATCTATATGACTATGTGCTGCCTGGATTGTCAACTGTGGTCCCGAAAGATAGGATTGTTTTACATCCCGTATGTACGCTTAAAAAGATGGGGCTGGAAGGTAAATTATTTAAGATTGCGAGCCGTTTTGCAAACCACGTTGAGATTCCATTAAATTCCGGGTGTTGCGGAATGGCAGGAGATAGGGGATTCCTGTTTCCGGAGTTGACTGCCTCAGCTACAGCAGCTGAGGCTGCAGAGGTGAAAAAAGAAAATTACTCTGGCTATTATTCAACGGCCAAGACTTGTGAAATTGCAATGTCCGATGCCGTAGGAAAAAACTATGAGTCTATTCTTTATCTGGTTGATGAATGTGTCAGTTAGTTCTGGTGTCGATAATAGATGCTTATCATTGACTGGAATTTAAATATACACCTAATCAAAAAGAGTAAAATTATTAATTTTTCAGAGCTTTAATTTTTATAAAAAATGGCGTAGTTTTAATTAGTATTTGGCCCAATTAGCTAATTAGGATGAAAAACAGACAGCTGCTTATTAATGCCGCGCTTGTGATCGGGGTATTAATTATAATGATTACCACCGGCTGCAAAAAAAACAATAATATATCTGGTGATCAGGAGCCTGGCAAAGAAACGAATCCTGTTGTAAAATTGCCGGATTCTATACTTTTTGTTGGGACGGGAACTATGGATAGCACAGTTATCTATTTGCTTAATGCCGCTACGGGGACATTAGTTACTAAGTATAACTACCCTCGCGATGCGCAATCAACCTGGTGTGTTCCTCTGGTTGGAAACGGTTTTTTGTACAGTGTAGAAGAGAATAAAATTAATGCTTTAAATATTAATACCGGTGCCGTGATCTGGACAGATTCAATTAAAAGCCGCTATTCGTTTCCACCTGTTTTACATAATGATACTTTTTATGGTGTATTCACCAATGCACCAGGGTTGAATTGTGTTGTTTACGGTCTAGACGCTACAAAACAATCTAATACCTTTTTATGGCAGTATCAACTAAGTGATTATTATAAATCCATTAATTACTACAACGGGATAATTTATATTTCAGGAAGTAATTTGACTGCTTTAGATGCTAAAACCGGTGCATTGAAATGGACGCTGAACGGTCCGTATTCGTTATCTTCATTAAATAATGGAATAATTATCTCCGGAAATACATTTATAGATGCTAATACCGGTACCCAGGTAGGCGTGGTGTCTCCATCTTTAGTTGTATCAAATAATTCACAAACGACATCAATTGTATATGCAACAAAAAGTATATTTTTCACAAGGGTCACTAAATTCATGACACCCTTAACCTATTCGCAACTTAACGCCTATGATGTATCTACAGGATCTTTAAAATGGAATATCAATGGTGGTGGCGGATACTTAGGTAGCGACACACTTAAAACTGTTTACCAAATTTGGAATAATCAACCTATTCTAAAAACAACTTTATCATTAAGCGCCGGAAAATACGGTTCGGTTAAGACAGTTAATTACAGCGAATTAGATATGGATACCGGCCAGTTAAAATGGAGTTATACGGCTGGCTTTGGTGGGCAGGATTTTACTGTAAACAACACACTGTATTCTTATGGTACTTTTACGCTAAACTTAGCTGCGGGAATACCAGCCAGCAGCAGCATAGTTGCAGCAGACCTGTATACAGGCAGACAGAAGTGGACTAAGAATAATTTATATGTTCCTAACGGTGGCTCTGTTGCAGTTTGCTTACTTGCAGGAGGTAGGGGCTACTCCGTTTATATGCAATAAAGACAATTGGCTTGCTCCTAATTAACTGAAAATGAGTAGAAATATAAATCTAAAAGGGTTTGTTAAAAGTGCCTCCGGGTAGGGTCGAGGCGCATTTTGTCGACTCTTTACGACCACTGAGGTCTGTTACAGTTTCTTTGCTTTTTTCTAGACCTTCCAATTAGGTATGTAGTCAACCTTGATAGGTTTTTTTAGACCCAAATTTGTTTTGGTATACGTTAACTGGTTGGAAAATGTCGAACTGGTAATGGGAGGGGGCCGAAACTCCCAGTTTGTGTAGCTTCATGCATCGAAATCAAATTTCCTAATTTTGCTTTTTTAAAAATGTTCCCGGCGAAACTCCGAATTTCTTTTTGAAAGCAGCAGAAAAATGATTGCTGTGCTGATAGCCGACCCGATACGCTATTTCAGAAATATTCCAATTATTAGCATACGATTCGGTCAGTAACTGGTAAGCCAATTCCATCCTGCTTTCGATGATGAAATCGTGTATAGTGCAATTAAATAGCTCCTTAAATCCCGCTTGGAGCTTTGTACGATTCATAAATGATAAGTAGGAGAGTTCTTCTATACTGTGATTTTTGGAAAGATTAGTACTTATCTTTTCTTTTATAAAGTGTAAATGCTCCACTTCCAGCTTTGATAATTTATGGCTAGGGAGTATGTTTTCAACCGTCTGTGCCTGGTGCAGCTGATGTGCCAGTAGCTCCATTAATTTTGCTTCCAGATACAAGCGCTTGATGTCACCAGTATAAGAACAATCATATAACTCATTAAGCGTTTTAAGTATTTGAGGCGTGATTAAATGGGATTTACCACTAAGTAATGTCGGCCGCCGACAAGCGATACCATCTATGAAATCTACTGCTAAAGATGGGTTAATACCAATGCGTTCCTTTATCCAGGTTTCGGACAACTCGATATCTACAGTCAGGGCATTCTTACAGGGTGGATCTATAAGCATGCCATCCAGCGCGGGTACGTAAAATAGATTAGATTCCCCCTGCCCTGTTGCGATGCTGAACTTTTTGTTTCGATGCGTATAATAAGTGGCACCACCAGAAATTTCAAAATGCATTTGTATATAGGGAGAATCTGTACGTACCCAAATCTTTCGCTCCTGAGCCAATGATCTTTTGTAGAAATTAATGTACACACCATCTAAATGAATACGTCTTCTTTCTTCATACAGCTCTTTACCCTTTTTTAAATCTAAGGTTTCAATAATGCGATGTTCCGCAGGGATGGAATAGCCCTCAGGCTCCTCCATGAAGGAAATGATCTCTTTCCTGTCATTATTTAAAAACTCGATATTCATCCGGATAATTCTTTTTTAATGCTCCTATATTTTTAACCGTATAATACTTCATTCTTTAATGAGTATTGATTTATCCCCTTAAAAACTGCAAAATCTGTCTTTATTCCTGCAAATTCTGTAGGCAAATATAGATACTTTTGGCCTTAATTTAAACTAAATCTAAATAAGGTTTGTAATGAAAAAGAATTACAATAAGTACGTTCTCGTATTTTTCTTCCTGTTTACCTGTTTGCAAATGGTCAATGGCCAGACGAAAGAAGGGGATATAAAGGGAACGGTACATTTTGAAGATGGATCTCCGATTCCATATGCCATCATAGAAATCACCAAACATAGTCTTCAGATCAAGACAGATGATAATGGACATTTTTCTTTCCGCTTACCCATAGAAAAGGAATACATTATCAAAGTAAGTTATATAGGGAAGCGTCAGCAGATCAAAACAGTTTATCTCACAAAAGGGAAAACTGTTGAACTTGATTTCCTGCTTAAGGATGAGGTGCAGCAATTGTCGGATGTAAAGATTGTTGGAGACAATAGAAATCAAAAGGCCAGAAATGAAGTAGTTAAAGCGGAAATTATTGATACCAAAGCCGCTCAGACAAAAGCGGCAACCTTAGTAGAGTTGATGAATAGATCGGCAGGTATCAGGGTGCGCCAATCCGGAGGTTTGGGAAGTAATACCAATGTAATGCTAAATGGCTTTCAAGGGAAATCGATTAAAATACTTAAAGACGGTATTCCTACCGATTATCTGGGTGCATCCTATAATATTTCTGCAACTCCTGTAAACATGCTGGAAAGAGTAGAAGTGTATAAAGGAGTGCTGCCTACTGAAATCGGAGCGGATGCATTGGGTGGTGCCATCAATATGGTATCAAGAGTAGAAAATAGTGGATTTGCAGCAATTTCTTATGAGATCGCCTCCTTTAATACCCATCGCCTTTCCTTAAATCTAAAACAGGCGAAAGCGGGCAGCAAGCTTTTCTATGGATTAGACGCTTTTTACAATTATTCAGATAACAATTATGAGGTGACGGCTAATATTCCTGATCCAGAAAAGTCTACGGTATCTCCAGGAAAAGTAAAGCTATTCCATAATCAGTATAAACATATGTATGCGGAATTGTACGCAGGGCTTACAGGACTTCCCTGGGCCGATGAACTGAGGATTGGTTTAACGGCATTCTCTATCCATAGAGACAATCAGTTTGGAGGATTAATGCAAAAACCCTTTGGTGCTTCAAAAGCAGCTGAAAATTCGCCCATTATTCCTACGCTGCGTTACAAAAAGGACTTTTTAAATCATCAGCTATCCATAGATCAGTTTCTGGTCTACAGCGAAATTAAAGGAAGTCAAACCGATACACTGAGGGGTTCTTACGATTGGTATGGCAACTACCATGCACCTGTAAATCCGAACAGCAGAGGAGAAGCTGGAAACCCAACTCAATTGGAATTTACCACTTCAAATTTTACTTCAAGAACGGGTTTAGCGTATCGGATCGGACCGAAACAATCTCTTGCACTCAACATTGTTTTTAACGATTACAGCCGCACAGGTAAAGATCCCTATGGGCCAACTACAGTAGGTACCAACCCAATAGACTTGCAAAGCCTGCCGTCAAATTATACCAAACTGGTGACCAGCCTTGGCTGGAATTCACAATTTATGGATGCTAAAGTAGAAAATCTATTTCAATTGAAATATTATGGAGCAAGGACGAGTGGTTTAGGCGTGAACGTGAATACAGGGTATTTAAATGAAAATACTTCAAAGGCAAATACCTCAAATTTTGGTATCGCAGAAGCACTGAAATACAATCTATCAAAACGCACCTATATCCGGGTGTCTGGAGAATTAGCTACCCGTCTTCCGGAACAAACGGAGATTCTAGGGAATGGTTCTTACGTATTGTCAAACTTTAACATTAAACCAGAGAAGAGTATCAATGGTAATTTAGGATTACGAACCACTCCAACCAATAAACTGGATATTGAGCTGAACAGTTTTTATAGAATTACTAAAGATTTGATTATCACTGCTCCGGTTAACCTATTGTATGCGCAAAGTGTGAACGTAGAGTCGGTTAGAGGGATAGGCTTTGAAGCAGATGTACGCTTTAGGCCTACGGATTGGTTAACATTAAACGGAAACAGTACCTATCAGGACTTTCGCTTGTATCAGATTAAAGAGCCGCTGATGGAATATTTAGAGGGTGCCAGACTGAGGAATACACCTTATTTCTTCTCTAATCTTGGAGCTGCCTTCCAATTCAAAAATGTAATCCGGTCCACTGATAAGCTACAGGCCTATTATAATATGAGCTACGTACATCAGTACTTTCTGAATTATATTCCTAAAAACACAGAACCAGATGGCTTTTTGGGGCTATGGGGCGAAGCAAAAGTAGATGCACCCAATATCATTCCTTCTCAGGCGGTTCATTCGCTTGGTCTGTTATGGCAACCCAAAACCGTCTTACCGCTCACGATTAATGTAGAGTGTAAAAACCTGTTTAACGCAGATGTGTACGACAATTTTAAAATTCAAAATGCCGGTCGCAGTGTCCACCTGAAATTAAATTACTCCATCAAATATTAATAAATAACATAAAAACTAAACAATGAAAAAGAGATTTTTAAATGCGATGACCTTATTGTGGATGGGATCTGCCGTATTGGTTTCCTGCAGTAAAACTGATTATAAAGAAGACAATAATGGTGGAAATACCAGTAAAGGAAAGTATGTACTGCTAACCGCCGAATGGGGCATCAAAGATGGGGCAGGATATTATGCTGCTTACGATCAGATGCTATCCGGAGATGTAGACAATATCGGTGGTTTTTCGCTTCAGGCCAGGAATTATGGTGGTTTCAGAACCTACAAGAATTGGATGTTCAACCGCCAGACTTTATCAGGTGAAACCGGAGTGGTTCAATACAGTCTGACTGCCGGTGGCCGATTTGCCCAAAGCGGTTTTATTAAATGCGGCACCTCCGCCCAGCATTTGGTTGTAAATGAGAAAACTGGTTTTTATTTCGATGCAGATCGTGGAAAAACCAAAATTCAAAAGTTTAACCCAAGCACAATGGAACGTACCGGTGAAATTGATCTTTCTTCTGCCGTAGATAAAGGGGCAGGAATCAGTACCAATGTGTCTACAGGTGATCAAACCATCATTTCAAAAGAAGGTAAGCTATATGTGAACGTAAATTATGCGAGTGATAAAGTAAATGGCAGCAATGACAATACAAGGAATTATAGATTGGCAGTGATTGATATTGCGACAGAAAAAGTAGAAAAAGTGATTGTTCATGCTAAAGCTAAAAATCAAGGCCGTTCAAACTCAGAGTTTCCAGCCTGGATACAGGGATCAGATGGTGCATTATATTTGTTAACTACTGGATGGGATACCAATGAAGATAAAGTAATGATGGCCCAGAATTCATTTATTTTCAGAATTAAAGCAGGAGAAACAGATTTCGATAAAAATTGGGAATTGTATGCTACAGACCTGGGAATGCCAGAAGGTTCTCTTTTGTGGAGCTTCCGTGAGTTGAATGGGAAATTATATGTGGATGCCTCACAGGATAAGATTCTGCTCCCTTCCTTATCGAATTTGAATACGAATATCTATAAATTCTTTGAAGTAGATATTAAAACTAAAAATGTAGCGCCAATCACAAATGTACCCTTAACTGTGTTTGGCCTATCTACTGGAAATGTGGAGGTGGTAGACAATCAGGTGTTATTGCGTGTAGTGGACAGAGCAAAGGGATTAAATGGCTATTACAAGGTTAATTTAGCCAATCATACTGCAGAGCGAGCATTCAATGTAATACGCGGTGGAGAAGCAAGTGGTTTCATCAAGTTATCAGGTGAATAATTAGTTGCTGGAATCGAAAAGATGGATAATCAAAATAAGGCTAAAACTAAAAAAAAGTCTCTTTTGAAAAGAGTCAACAGCTGGCTGCATTTATGGCTGGGTTTGGCTTCTGGTCTTGTTGTTTTTGTGGTCTGTCTTACAGGAACCATATTTGTATTTCACGAAGAAATCAATGATTTTAATAATGCTGAGGTGCTTTTTGTTCAGGTTCCAAAAGGAGCACACAAACTATCTGCAGATACTATCCTGGCCAATCTTAAAAAAGAGTACCCGAAAGTTAAACCCTCCCAGTATACGGAGTTCAGTGATCAGAGCAGGTCAGTTTTAATTAAGTCAATGGACAGGTCTGCAGGAGCGTCGTTAATGAGCCTATGCTCAGTCTACGCAGATCCCTATACCGGGGAAATCTTAAAAATAGACCATACCTATGGCTTTTTCAGACTGATGGTAGGGATACACGTGAATTTATTGCTGGGGAAGACCGGCTCTTACATCGTCCAGATTTCTACAGTAATATTCTTACTGGAGCTGATCTCTGGCTTGATATGGTGGTGGCCCAAACGTTGGAATAAAAGTACGGCAAACAAAAGTTTTAAGATAAAATGGAATGCGAATTGGAAACGGATCAATCTGGATCTGCACAATGTGCTGGGCTTTTACATCCTTCCATTAGCCTTTATTTTGACGATTACTGCCTTAATGATCAGTTATGCTCCTGTAAAAACAGTGGTTTTTAAAATGTTTGGCGGTACTGGCAAAGAAACGCCAGTTTACCAGATCAAACATCCTACCGACAGCATCAGAAAAAGCTTGCCGCTGGAGCAGATGATTGATCCTTTTAGGAAAGAGCTCCCTGGCGCGCGACAGCTGACCGCAACCGTACCTTCGCCGCGTTCAGGAGCAGTTTTAATCCGCTTAGAGCAATCCGCTACCTTACTGACTTTTGAAGGGAGCCAGCAATTTGTAGACCAGTATTCAGGTGTCCAAATTCCAATTTCGAAAGAAGTTCATAAAGGAGATCGGTTCTTGAATACAACAGTTGCTTTGCACATCGGCGCCTGGTATGGCCTTGTAGGTAAAATACTCACCTTTATCGTCTGTTTAATTTGTACAAGTCTTCCTATGACCGGATTTATCATCTGGTACAACCGGAAGTTTAAGAAAAAGAAAGTTATAAAATCAATAGGTTAAAAAATGTATACGGAATATCGTATAAAAAGTTTAAGAAACATCAATATTTATGGAAATCAATAAAGTGAATCTGCCAGCGGAAGTAGATCAATTAAAAGAGCTTTGGACACTAAAAGAACTGGTAGATGTAAATGATCATGTGGTAAACCTGATCAAAATAAAAGGTGAATTTGAAATGCATACCCATGAGAATGGAGCAAAACTTTTCTACGTACTGGAAGGGCTTTTGTTTATCGCATTTGCAGATGGGGATATCATAGAAGTGAAGGTGGGTGAGTTTGTTGTGATTCCAAAAGGCGCTCAGCAAAAGCCTTATGCATTAGAGGAAACCACAATTTTATTCTTCGAACCAAAACGCTGATATAAATAACATAAAGAAAATAAACGCCTCTATTTTAGTAAAATAGCAGGCGTTTCTAATCGTTTACACAAAAATGATCCAAAGTTTAAGAATAGTCTCTGGTACCGGGTATAAACGAACAATTGTGTTCGCCTTATTGCTGTTGTGTCTGGGACTAATGGCATGCCTCTCTTTAGCAGTGGGTGTAGAGCCGATATCGCTAAAAAATCTATGGACCTCGGGTGCTCAGGAAACTGAACTTTTTCTGATCAGTCGGATTCCTAGAACCATCACCTTGATCCTTACTGGAGCTGGTCTCTCCATATCTGGCGTGATATTACAGCAGCTTTCGCAAAACAAATTTATTTCTCCAACCACATCAGGAACGCTGGATTCAGCAAAACTGGGCATTCTATTTGGCCTTTTGTTTTTTCCGCAAGCAGGGATGCTGACCAAATTGATTTGTGCGGTCGTTTTTTGCTTTATGCTGACCGCAGTTTTTACCGTTTCCATTAGCCACATTGTGAAGCGAAACCTCGTGCTGATCCCAGTCTTGGGTGTGATGTATGGCTATATATTAAATGCACTGACCAATGTAGTTGGCGTCCAGTTCAATATTATTCAGAATATGGAAAGCTGGATGGTAGGCAATTTCGCAAGAACGCTAAAAGGACAATATGAGGTGATATACCTGCTCATTCCACTTTTTATAGTTTGTTATTTATATGCACACAGGTTTACGATTGTCGGTTTAGGCAGGGATTTTACGACAAATGTAGGGATTAGTTATAGGGGAGTAGTAAATGTGGGTATCATGCTAACTTCTATTACCGTAAGCACAACCGTTCTGACAGTCGGAGCGATACCATTTATCGACTTGGTGATTCCAAATCTAGTGTCTCTCCTCCATGGCGACAATGTCCATAAAAATTTACCTTTTACCGCCTGTTACGGCGCGATTACACTTTTGGTCTGTGATATCATTGGCAGGCTGATCATATTTCCTTATGAGATGCCAAGTAGTATGATTGTTGGATCGTTAGGGGCACTTGTTTTCTTATTAATGCTGATAAAGAAGGGGAGATGAGTAAACAAGTAATTCCTTTATATTTTACGTTATTCCTATTTGTATTGCTGTTCGTTTTCTTCGACGCCCAGATAGATAATGAATTTATCATGATTGGGCGGCTTCAAAGGTTATTTGCTTTGGTGCTGGTGAGCATGACCATTGCCTATTCAACACTAGTTTTCCAGACAATTTCCGGGAACAAAATACTCAGTCCATCTCTCATGGGATATGAGCATCTGTTTGTTTTATTACAGGTGGTGCTATTATTACTTTTTGGAGGCAATAGTGTTTTGTTGCAGTCTAAAGTATGGAGCTTCTTACTGTCGACAACAGTGATGGTGATCTACTCATTTGTATTGTACTTCTGCTTGTTTCGAAAACCCAATAAACAGATCTATTACATCTTATTGATCGGTTTGATACTTGGTATATTCTTTAATACCAGCACTCAGTTTCTGCAGATGACGATTGATCCCGATGAATTTGCCTATGTACAAAGTGCCATGTTCTCCTCCCTTGGGCGGATTTCCATCCATACCTTACTGCTGGCTTTTTTGTTAATGGTCCTGGTATTTTTATATCTTTTCAGATATTTCAAGTACCTGGACATCCTGAGTTTAGGGCGGGAATATGCATTAGGACTTGGCGTTGACTACGATAAAGTGGTACAGCAGCAGCTTTTTGGGATTTCTATTCTAGTGGCCATTTCTACTGCATTGATCGGTCCGATCACCTTTGTTGGGATATTTGTTTCAGGGATCACTTATCGGATTTCTAGCACGGCAAAACACCGATCGAATGTAAGCTTAGCGATTGCCATCTCATTTATACTCCTAATCTGTGCCCAATTTATAATTGAGCATATTTTAAATTATAAACATAGCCTGAGTGTACTTATAAATTTATTGGGGGGATCCTATTTTGTGTTTTTAATTCTGAAACTACTTCGAAAATAAAATGATTGAAATCAATTCACTACATAAAAAATATGGTCAGCGTACCATTTTAAAAGACATCAACCTAAAGATTCCAAAGGGCAAGTTAGTTTCTTTGATTGGTCCAAACGGAGCAGGAAAATCAACATTGTTGTCTATTATTGCCCGTTTAGAAAAGATAGACCAAGGAAGTGTGAAACTTGACGGTCAGGAGCTAAGCCATTATGCTTTAAGCAGCTTCTCTACAAAACTGAGCTTCTTAAAGCAGCAGAACAGTTTAGACCTTAAACTCAAAGTTGCCGAATTGATCGCCTTTGGCAGGTTTCCATATAGCAAAGGACAGCTCAATCCCAGGGATATTGAAATCGTTAATGAAGCAATGGAAAGGATGAATCTATCCCATTTGTGCGATGCTTTTATTGATGAAATCAGCGGTGGTGAACGGCAACGGGTATTCTTAGCGATGATTATTGCCCAGGATACCGATTATATTTTATTAGATGAGCCACTGAACAACCTGGATATGAAACACGCCGTTGAGATTATGCAGATCGCAACCAGGTTAGTGCGCGAATTCAATAAGACCGTGATTATGGTAGTTCACGATATCAATTTCGCAGCCAATTACTCCGATTATATGATCGGTATGAAGGCCGGAGAAATCGTTTTTATGGACAAAACCGATTCCATTATGGGAGAAGGTATACTGCGCTCACTATTTGATATTGACTTCAGAATTATTAAAGATGGTTCCAGTCTGTTATGTAATTACTATAAAATTTAAAGCTCATTTACACTTAGATAAAATACAATGAATAGAACAATTTTAGTGACAATAAGTACTGCGATCTTATTTACCGTTGCAAGCTGCAGTAATACTTCCAAACAAGCGGACAAACAGACTGTAAAAATGATTGCTGTAAAACACAAACTAGGAAAGACAGAAGTTCCAGTATCACCTAAAAAAATACTGGTATTCGATATGGGGACCTTAGAAACCTTAAGTGATTTAGGTATTTCTGTTGCAGGAATTCCTAAAGATTTCGTTCCAGCTCATCTCAAAGAATATAAAGCAGATCCGAATGTAAAGGATGTTGGTTCTATTCTACAGCCTAATTTGGAAAAAGTAAGTGCCATGAATCCGGATTTAGTAATCATTTCCTCTTTACATGCCAATGATTACGAACAGCTGTCTAAAATCGCACCCACTATATCTTTAGGGGTAGAAAGTGATCATTATAAATCTTCAGTGATCAAGAATCTAAACACTATTGGTGAGGTTTTTGATATCAAAGAGAAAACAAACCAAAAGGTTGCAGACATAGAAAATAAAATCGAGGAAGCTGCAAAAGTAATTGCGGCTAGTCCAAAGAAAATTATGGTGCTTCTTTATAATGCAGGTTCATTTAGTTCCTTTGGTTCTAAATCAAGATATAGTTTTGTATTCTCCGATTTGAAAGCAAAAACCGCGGATGACAGTAAGGTGTCAGACATCCACGGGACAGTGGTGTCGAGTGAATATATAAGCCATGTCAACCCGGATATCCTATATATTATCGATAGAAACCTGATTATGGAAGGCCATAAACTAAATAAATCCGAAGTAGAGAATGCATTAGTGCAGAAAACAGATGCCTTTAAAAATAAACGCATCTATTATTTAGATCCCAATATTTGGTATTTATCGGGAGGTGGAACTTACTCTATCAAACACATGATCACGGATGTTTTGCAAGGATACAAGTTGTAGCACAATCCAAAAAAGCAATATACTATCTTACTGAAAATTCGTCTTATAGCGTTGGAATTATTTGATCAGTATATTTTTTTGATTAAATATTTTCAACCCATGCTGGAAACCTCAATACAGAGTGATTTTCTTGATCTTTTTTATTCGGATATAGTCAAAGCTTTATGGGGGGGCACTTACTCACTGTTCTGCGGTTTTTGAATACCCTTTGCCATCCTTTTTCGTTAGATAATTGAACGTAAATGGCCAGCTCTATGAAAACGGCTTATCTATATGTTCGTGTTAGCACGGATGAACAAAAAAGGAAAGGTTATTCTCTGCCTGAACAAGAGTGGATAAACCACGGCAAACTTATCCCACTTCGCCAATTTTTCATTGACCCCAATTGCTATTAATAGTCAGTTGATTAGTTCCTGTTTTGAAAATGGCGAAGTTGAGATAGCCAAATTGGTTGATGTAATTCAATCTAACTCCTCTAAAAATACGCCTGCGATAATTCACCGTATTAACGATTAATTAAATTGTAATATAAAAGTTACACGCGTATAATTGTTTGTATTAAGATTAGTTCTAAATTACAATTTAATTAAAAATTAACTTTTTCATATGAAACAAATCAACAATTATCGCTCTTGGTTTAATTTGATGTTATTAGCTACGTGTTTAACTTTCGGATGTAAAAAAAATATAGATGAAATTAAACAAGAAAGTGGTAAAATCTCCTCAATCGACGCAAAAAACAGGAGTCTAAAATTATCGAATTTAAGTGTTCAGCGCTCAGATGAATTGATGGAGGGCTTTTCCTTACTGCTAAGGGATGCTCTGGCAGATGATGTAGAATTAAGGCGCTTTTTAAAAAATGAGGCACTCAAGAAATTTGACTTGGATTATGACATACTGTATGGTATGATTAAAGACAAAACTGTATCCAATAATCAGACCTTTCGTGAAAAGCTTCTAAAGTATGTAAATAGTGAGCAGGAGTTATTTGAATTTGAAGAAAGTCTGCCACTTCTAACGATATATGTTCCTGAAATACCTAATTTTTCAGCCGAAAAATGGAATGCTGAAAGTGAAAAGCCAGCTGTGTCTACCGGAATTATAAACAAAAATAAAATGGTGACTTATTATTTGAACGACGGTGAGCAAGAGGAAAAATTAGTCGATTTGGTTCCAGGCTTTCCTTTATTAGTAATTAAAAACAATGAAAGGGTTGTTTTATCAGAACATGCAAGCGAGCTAAAAATTACTAATACAAGTCGGATAACTACTGCTAGTAATAATTATGTTTTTACATCAGAAAACTTCAACGGTCTGTCCGAAAATCAAAAAACAAATAGTTCTAAGGTAGGAGGGGGAGCCACTACGAATAGTACATGTCTCAATTGTTCCTTAGATGATAAGCTTTCAACAGCATTTGATCTATGGCAACAATATGGAACAAACAATATCTGGCAAAGGGATTATATTTACTATTCTATCACACCAAATTCTCCTAATGGGCCATTGGATACTAGGTACCAGGAAACAATAACAGCACTTAAATTTAAAACTGGAAAAGAAGCCTATGATAAAATATCTGATCAGTCTGAAGATCCATATGCTATTCATGACCCCAATAGTCCTACTAATTCCCCAACTGCTAGCTGGACAGAAGGAAGTTTTGAATTCAAAGTGACGGTACTCATCAACAATACACAAGGACTTGGAACTGTGATAACAAAGCTGTTCCCAGTTAGTCCATCACGTCTGTTTTTTTTACGTTATGTTGCTCAGGGGAACAACTACTACACCCTTAGTATTACGCCTATTCAATGTGATTTGAATGAAGTAGTTGCTGCTTGGGATATTAAAAATAATGGGGTTGCATGGAAAGTCACGCTGTCTGAAGCTGATGCTTCATCGACGATTACAACTTCACAAACTAATACCAGCCAATTTGCAACAAATTTCGGTTTTGATTTAAGTAAGATAGGTTTAAAATTTGGTACAAGTTCAACTACTACCTCGGTCAGTAATTATTCCATAGCTACTCAGGTTGGCGATGACCAATTGGGGGAAGGTGCTATTTATTTTTATGACCCTGTTGTTATCAGTTGGGATATTATCCCAGGTGTAGGGGCTCAATCGTATACCTTTAAAGACATAGATACAGGTTGGGCTCTGTTAACAATTCAACCAAAAAAAGTGTTTTAAATAAGTAGATAAATAGAAATGAATAAATTAACAATCGTGTTTTACAGTCTAGCGCTGTTGAGTTTGATGACTTCTGGATGTAAAAAAGATTATCCAACAGATGAGTTCCAACAGAAGTATAATGGGAAATATGCAATTGTAAGCGCCACGGTCAATAAACAGGTGGATGTTAACTTTGACGGAGTTGCCAATACTGAACTTTTAAAAGAGATAGCAACTTTAAAAGACTCTTATCTTGAATTAATAATCCGTGATAATGTTAAATCTTATGTTTTTTCACAGTTCTGGCAGAATCAATTTTTCGATAGTGTAGATGAAAAAATACCAAGTATTTACGATCCCAGTATTATAGTCAATTACGTTAATCAAGCCACAGTATCATCTTTTACCATCGATCAAGAACAATCAAAGCTCATATTGGGTAGAGAAAATATAGATTCATCCTTCCCATTGCCAGATTCGGTTGAAATTTTACCGAATCAGAATATAAAAGTAAGGATGTCCAAATCTTTATATACAAGTTCTGGCTGGCAAAACGTTGCTTTAACGGTGGTATATGAACGTTTTATTGATCAATTTTAATGATCATACTTAATAATTAACAAACCTCAATAAACCAAGCCTCCATACAGATAAATTTTTTCAGGTATGGTGGGCTTTTTTGTGGGCGCTTTGTGTCATTTATTAAATTAAAATTTTAGTGGTAATCCCAATAAAACTTTCATAGAAAAAGCTAAATTCAATAGACTTATTAATAACTTCAGGTGATGTACTAATAAAATTGGTAAAGATTTAAAACGCTAATAATATTAGCACATATTTGTGCGACTTAAATTTCATGTCATGCAAAACGATAAGCACATTATCCATATGGATCAGGATGCGTTCTTCGTATCGGTTGAAGTAAGTAAAGAGCCTACATTAGCGGGTAAACCAGTAATTATCGGAGGAACTTCAGATAGAGGTGTTGTTGCTTCTTATAGTTATGAAGCAAGAAAATGCGGCGTGCATTCTGCTATGCCATCAAAATTAGCGAAACAACTATGTCCACACGCGATCTTTATAAAGGGGAATATGGATGCTTATACTAAGGCTTCTCTAGAGGTTACAGATATCATAAGAGAAAAAGTTCCGCTATTTGAAAAGGCCAGTATTGATGAACATTATATCAATATGACCGGCATGGATCGTTTTTATGGCTTTATGCAATACGCCCATGAATTACTGGAAAAAATCATCAAAGAACTCATTTACCAATTCATTTGGTTTGTTAGTTAACAAAACTATAGATAATTCACTAGTCATAACTTACATTGAACAGAAATCCATTGGCACACAATGTACCTTTAAGGCCGACACTATTGATGTGAATCTATTGAATACTTGATTTCTTTAAGTCGATAGCTTTCTCCTTGTAAAAATACAATCATTTATAGCTCAATAAGTTAACTGTTAGTATCATTTTTAAAAATGAAAAGGCTTCAATTATCTTGTTGTTTAAATATTGTAATCTTATTTTTGATTAAAAATTAACTATTGGAATTTCTGTTGTATCCATGGTGTCGCAGATGTTTCAATTAAATAGTTATTAAACCAAATAGTACCTATATGTGGTGGGTATGGTATAGATTTACCTCCTGGAGTGATAATCAGACCGGATCCAGGTACTAATCCAAATTACCCACCTATAATCCCAGGTAATCCTAGTATCCCCGGGAGCGGTGGAAATGGCGGCGGTTATTATCCAGGACCTGGAACGGGAATAGGAGGAAATGATTCACATGACAACGGATGGTATTATGGTGATAAGCCGATGGACCAAGCACGTAGCTTTATGTCTGATTACGACCGGGGATCTCAATCATGGCAGTATTAGGTGAGAGTGCAATAACCCATAAACTTAGCGCTACTGAGAATTCTTGGTTTTCTGAAAAAGCATTAGAGTTAATTAAGTGGTTTTGGATTCGCCGTAGATTCTCATAATCTAACAACAGGTCTGGTGTCGTTTATGTCATGAGAGGCAAATACCATTATGAATTTAGCAAATAAGACTACCGGGATGGTTGGTATCGCATTTGGTGGTGTCACTGCCGCAACTAATATCTACAACAACGGAGGAAATACAGGTGATTGGATCGCTATTGGATTGTCGTTGGCATCTTTAGCTCTTCTTCTTACTCCAACCGCGACAGGGACAGCAGCGGGGCCAAGCTTAATATAACGACGCGATTTCTATCGCAGGGGGATACAATTAGGAAATGCTTAAATTAAATAATTAGAATGGCAGATAATTTTTACGAAGTGAAAGTTCTTAGCGCAGTTCGATATGGTGTGTTCATAAATATATATTTATTCGGTGGTGTAGCATTAACTGCTTTTTTAACATGGCAGCTACATCAAATTGCAATATTATACATTGGAGTATTTATGTTTTGTATAACTCCGGTTTTTATGAAAAAAATCTTTAGGCGTAAGTTTATGAGAGATGTTAAAATAAATTTTTTGTTAGAAAGTATATGTATAGATTTTTATAAAAAAAGCGAATCTGATTTGTTTGACAGGATTGAGGTGGACTATAATAAAATTAATTCCTATAGATTTAGTGAGGATGTAGATTCATCAGCGATTGCGCTCTATACTAAGAACGGCTCAAAAGTGAGCTTACACTTTGAAGATCAAATTGAAAATGACGGTGATTCAATTGTATCTGTTTTTAGAAATCATTTAAAAGACTATAACCAACGAACCTTAGGCCAAGCTAAAATTTATTTAAAACCGAGCCTTTATACCACAAAATTCGGCACAGCAGTTATCGCTTGTTTAGGTACCGGATGGATATTGGTCTCTATTTATTTACTAATTTATATTCCTAAAACTGTTCCTTTTACAACTATCGGTGGTATATTTTTCTTTCTTCAGATACTCACTCAACGAAAAAGGGATATTCAAACAAATCTGCAAGAAAATGATAAATAAAATGTCATTCTTAGATGACTTAATTTAGTGATTGGATTTCCACTGTTCTCCGTCTACGCCTGTTACAATATCTATGTTTCGAAGATTATTCACATCTACGTAAGCCAGGCCAGTAAAACATCAAAACAGAAATATCTCTTACCTGTGTCAATCTTTCGGTAGCCAGCTTCTTTTCCGCCATCAATTGTATTTCTTCACGGATTAGGTAAACCCGGTCTGTTTTCTTTATCTTATTCTTGTAATTAAGAAAAGGGACAGTATTCAGCAGTCCACCTAACAGACAAATCCTGATGATTTTTCCAAAGTTCTTTAAATATTTGACGGTTGAATTGTTGGCGCATTTTTGTACTGATCGTAAATAGAAATCGTATTCGGTAATAAAGGCATGGTCAATTTTTTTAATCTCAATATCCTTTATATTATACTTCCATTCCAAAAACTCAATAGTATGTTTTAAGGAAGTTCGGTAACGGTCTTTTTGAATTCTGACCCCAGCAGGGCTTTCATTTTCCGGTTATGGTTCTTGAAACATCACTAAGCTCATTGGTTTTTCTTTCTTATCTAAAAATTGGTTTTTTAATACTTTCAGCAGAAATTAATGCATCTGCTTCAATTAACTGGCGATGTGCATAGTAAACTTTAGCCCGCAGGTTATCCAGATAAGCATTAAAAGATTTTACTTCTTCCTTATTGCCATTAGATCGTCCTGTCTGAGAGTTCCAGCGGGAGGGTTCACAACTGCTTCCAGTTGTGGCTTCAGAACATTTACCTTGAACAATAATACGCAAATAGATTGGGACAGGGCCTTTTACGCAGTTTTTAGGCTTCTTCATATAGAAGAGTAAGCTAAATTAATTTTCATAATGTTGCATGTTAAGGATTTACAAATTTAGCTTTGCAGTTACTGGTAATCAAAATGTTCAGTCTTTGAATATGATGTATATCAAATAGATATACGAAATTCGGTGAGTCGTATTAATTTCCAAAACTATTAACCCAATTGCTTACCTGCAGGATGGGAAACGGTGCATGTTTTGGCTATCTCTAAAATGAAAAAACCTGCAAATCGTATGATTTGCAGGTTTTTTCGAAATCTAGTCACCTAGTAGCGGAGAGTGGGGGATTCGAACCCGCGGACCTGTAACAGTCAACAGTTTTCAAGACTGCCTCAATCGACCACTCTGACAACTCTCCGAGACGAAAGTACAAACTATTTACCCAGTGTTACAAACCTGGAAACTATCTTTTTTAAAGAAAGGTTTTAACTCGCAAATACTGAGTGAAATATAATTTTGAACCCTGACCCGTAGCCGCAATAATTGATTTTGTATTTCGCTAATCGATCTCCCGGGGATACATGGAGAAATCTCATTCAGGAATTGCACCTGACAGGTGACAACGTTGTTCATCACAGGCTGCTGGTGAGCAGCAGACGATGCTGAAGCGACAACTTGGAGTAATTACTTTTCCAACTTAAATGCTGATAAACAAGCAGGGGGGGGTAGTCAACAGAAAAGCCGGTTCGCCAACAAATTCCGATTACACTGCCTCGGCAATAAAGGACTTACTATAAACTCATTCATCGGAACCAGAATTAAGTTGTAGTTGGATTGATAGCCAGTTGATATTTTTCTTCATCAAATTCTTTCTCACTTTTAGCGATCACCACCACGGCAATACCGTTGCCAATTAGGTTAGTGATTGATCTGGCTTCTGACATAAACCGGTCTACGCCCAATAAGACCGCCACATTTTCTATGGGCATGATGTTCAAGGAAACCAGTGTCGAGCTGAGCACAATAAAGCCACTGCCGGTTACGCCGGCGGCACCTTTGGAGGTTACCATTAAGATGCCCATTGCTGCAATCTGTTCTGTGATTCCGATCTCTACTTTGAAGGCTTGGGTTAGAAAAATCAAGGCAATAGAAAGATAAATAGAAGTACCATCAAGGTTAAAGGAATAACCCGTAGGAATCACCAGGCCGACGACTGATTTGGAGCAGCCAAAACGTTCCATCTTTTGGATCATACTTGGCAATACAGATTCGGAAGAAGAGGTGCCAAGCACTACCAGTATCTCTTGACGAATATATTTCAAATATTGCCAAAGGCTAAATTTATAGAGGTAACAAATTAAATTGAGCACTACAAAAATAAATATGATGCAGGTAATGTAAACCACTAACATTACTTTCCCCATAGGAATCAGTGTAGAAAGACCATAGTTGCCGACGGTAAATGCCATCCCTCCAAAAGCGCCCAAAGGGGCAAGCTTCATCACAAATTTCATAATATTGAAAATGACCTGAGAGAGATTCTCAAAAGTAACGATGGTATGTCTCCCCGCGCGGCCCATTTTGCTTAATGCAAAACCAAACAAGATTGCAAAAAATAGGATTTGCAAAATATCGCCTTTTGCAAAAGATTCGAAAATATTTGGAGTAATGATGTGACTGATGAAGTCCATCCAGCCCGTCTCAACAGGAGCAGCAACTGCGGGCGTATTGAGGACGGCAGGAATATCAGGTTGTACTACTACTGGATTTAAGCCATCACCGGGTCTCATTAAATTGGCAGTTACCAGGCCGATAAAAATCGCTACCGTAGTAATTACTTCAAAATAAAGTAATGCTTTTCCACCAACGCGCCCCACCTTTTTCATATCGCCCATTTTGGCGATGCCAAGCACGATGGTGAAGAAAATGATTGGAGCGATCAACATGCTAATCATGTTGATGAAAGTTTTGCTGATCAGTTTGGCAGTATTTGCAAACGTCGGAAAGAACATCCCTACCAGGATGCCCAAGATTATTGCAATGATCACCTGAAAAGTCAGGTGTCTGGTAATGTTTTTCATCATGTCGTAGCCGGTTTATCTACATTTGGTTTAAAAAAAAAGGCACTTAATCCTCTAATATAGTATATCGGCAACTTAATGGAAGTAAAATATTCACACCGTCAATTATAGTAAAGAAGGATAACTCTGAAAAGTTCCGAAGCACAGTAAGAGGCTAACATTCCATTATATCAGATAAAAGAAAAGGGACTATTTCATTTGTAATGAACAGTCCCTTTCTCTTTATGTTAATTCATATATTCGATGAATTCATTTTCTCAGTACTGAAGGCCACTGAATTTATTGGTATCAGCTATTTTTCTAAAGAACAATACTGCTGATTGCATTTTCCAATGCATGTTCTTTTAAGCCTGGTATATTGACTCCTTCTACGCGAACGACAGTCACGTCTGTCATTCCAAGAAAACCGAGCACTGCTGTCAGATAACCGCTTACAAAATCATATGGTTTATATGATCCCTCGGAATATACTGCACCGGAGGACATGGCGATATATACTTTTTTATTTTTGACCAGTCCTTCGGCACCTTGTTCGCTGTAGCTAAAGGTTTTTCCTGCCCTTGCAATGTGATCAATCCATGCTTTAAGCGTCGAATGAATACTAAAGTTGTATAGTGGTGCACCGATAACAATGATATCTGCTGCCATGAGCTGGTTAATTGCCTTATCGGAATATTGTATCGCATCCTTATCCTCCGGGGTCAGGTGTTCTTGCGGAGTAAAGAATGAACGCAAGTGAGCGGTGTCCAGATGTGGTACATTGGTTTCGATTAGATTAACTGTTTCGACGGCGCTGCCCTGGAATTCATCCTGGATTTTGCTGATGACAGCATTAGCCAATTTTATGCTGAAAGATTCGTCGCCTCGGGGGCTGGAGATTAAATGAAGGATTCGTTTCATAATTTTATTTTTGAATTGCCAGCAAAGCTACCAGTGTACAGTATGAAAAACATACTAGTTTCCTAAAGGAAAGCGGTTTCCTCGGGGAAAGTGCCTAGCTTTGGAGAATGAAATTGAATGCAAATGAGGGGGTTCCGAGCAAACAGGAATGCGTTTCCAAGGTGAGGCCAATCACTGACGCACTATATGTGCTCAATGGAAAATGGAAGTTGCCGCTAATCTTTACACTTAGGGAAAATGCCCAGCGTTTTAATGAGATACTAAAATCAGTTGAGGGAATAACGCCAAAGGTGTTGGCAAAAGAACTTCGGGACTTAGAAAACAATGAATTCATTGTCAGGAAGGTATTTCCTACAACCCCGGTTACAGTGATCTATGAGTCTACGTCCTATAGCGATTCATTAAATGGTGTTTTAGGGGAGTTGTATAATTGGGGTGAACAGCATCGTGAAAAGATCAGACACAGCATGCGTGATCGCAAGCGTCCGTAATAGACCTTAATAAGCTTTGACTGGCAGAGCAGATATGGAATTACAAAAATAAAACATTAAAAAACCGTAAAATCTCGGCTGCTATTTGGTAGACAAAACCAAAAATCGAGTACAAGTTCTTCACCTGTTTTATAATTTTCCATGACAAATGCAGACTTTCCATCAGGTCTGATAAACCTTACCAATTTACCATTAGCTGCATAGGTTAGAACCAGTTCTTTGGGGAGGTCGTTTATTTTAAAATCATCAGCTACATTGTCAAGTATACTTTTTATTCGGTCATTAGTATCATGTTCATCTAAGTACATTGTTTTCGCATTTCTAATCTCAACAGTTTTAATAGCATCAACAAGGGACTTAAAATCGCCTTCCTTTGCTTTCTCTATAATTTTTTTATAAGCTGTGGTTAAAGCGGGTTTAATGTCTGATTTCAGATCCTGAATATTGTGCAAATTATTCCAACCTTCTAACTCGTAAGGTACTTCCGCCATAAAGTTACTGGTATGAAATATAAAGGGCATTCCTTCCTTAAAAGGTGGGGTTTGATATTTTTCAAAATCCTTCACGAATATGAACTTACCTGTACTCACTTCCTGTTCCATTACCTTATAACGGATATAAGCCTCTGTATTCATAATTTTAGTTCCATCCAAGGGGAAGCCTTTTACCTCGATCTTCTGTAAACCACTGCCTAATATTGCAGCATTAATAGGTATGTCGGTTGATGTTTGGCCATCTACATTCATAGTCAGGATTTCCATGTCATTTACTTTTATCTCAAACCTGCATAATAATGCACTTAAATCTAATTGATAATATGGCTGTCTCACAGTTTTAGAAAAGTCTGACTTCTGGAAACTTGTGAGTAATTGATTTTGGAAAACTGAAGTTTTTTCGCCTTTTAGAATGACCCATATCAAGGTTCTGTTGAATTTTATTATTAATTTTTTTCCGAAATCATACCCTAAATCGTTTTTACTTGCTGTACTTATTTCGAATTCTTTATTAGGATGAGCTTTAAGATTTTCCAAAAGCTTTTCTGCATCAGTTTTGGATATCAGGTCGATAGCATAGCCAATAATCCGCTTAGGTCTTCCTGTTTCTATGACCTTTATAGTATTCTGCTCTTTGTATTTTACAAAATCAATCTCGGAATTGGGAAAATCCAGTTTATTTACCTGATAATTGACTTTTTTAGGTAAAAGGTAATAGTTATAGCCTTCTTTAACAGTTTTTTCATATTGCTTTAAGTTAAACCTATGCAAATTCGGGATGCTTGTAAGCTCAATTGGAGTTGTGGGCTTGCATCCAATAAACAAAATGTTGGCTGAAATAAATAAAAGCTTGATGTTTAAGCTCAGCCGAAAATTTATTCGATTATTTGAGTACATCGGGCTGCATCATTTTATACTTTTCATATAAACTAAAGACACTTGGATCTGTAGAATTTCCTACCCGTAGTCCCCGTTTTACAACGGTAAATGTTGTTTGAATATGATTAATATTATCAGACTGATCTACAAAAATCCATTTATTGGATTCCGGAAGATCCCAAAAATAGAAATCCCCATGTATTTTATTAGTATTGGTTTTATAATTCTTGTACTTAGATTTTAGCTCAGCCACTACTTTTTCACTTTCCTTTTCATTTGCAGATGAAAATTCATATCCTAAAATCTTATTGCTATCATAGTCGTCCACATAAATCCATAAACTGCTATGATCAGATAAATTTCCTTTTGGGATTTCGTAGGTCAGAATTTTGATATTTCCAATTTTAAAGCCATCCAGTTTATTTGTAGAATAAGCCTTAAAGCCATATACAGGGTCGGCTCTTTTCTGAAAATCACTATGATCTTTAACAATTTTAGAGACGTCGTCGTTAAATTTCAAAGTCTCTAAGTCAGTTTGTGAAGTACAGGAAGTTGCTAAGCAACACAATAAAATGATACCGATTAGTTTATTCATATTGGTAATATCAAGGTCCCTTTTCGAATAACAGAGTTGGATAAGGGTGGGTGAACAATGTTGGAAATCTTTTGCTTAAGAATAAATATAATAATATTGTTTGCATATTTTGTCAGTACATCATTAGTCAACTATACGAGGTCGCTCAATGGTCTTACTCGGAACAAATACTTACATCTAGTTTTAAGAATGCCTTAAAAGTCGAGCCTTTGCCCGGCATACTGTCTACTATAATCTTACCCCCGGAAGTCTCCAGAATTTGTTTTACCAGATAAAGTCCAACACCATTTCCCTCTACTGAAGTAGTTATACGCTGAAACTTCTCAAAGATCGTCCTCAGCTTTTCCCTGTCTATGCCTATTCCATTGTCAGCAATGCTAATAACCATAAACCCATTTTCTGAATAGGTCTCAATGTGTATTTCTGGAAGCCGATCCGGCGCTCTGTATTTGATGGCATTATTCACAAGATTGTATATAATACTGCGAAGCTTACGTCTGGCAAAGGTAATTTCAGAAACACTTATATGTTGCGTGATCGAGGCATTGGATTCATTTATCTGGGGGGCAAGTGTAAGCTTTACATCTTCAAGTATATTTTGGAGGTCAAGAATTTCCTCCTCTGCCTGATAACGGTGTTCGTGCCAGCGTGATTGCACCAGATCATTAATAATCATTTTCATCTTCGTTAGACTACTCTCAACATTTTCCAAGAGGGAAGGAAAACGTTCCATGCCCTTTTCCTGCACTTTTTTTAGCAGGCCAATACCTATCGCTAATGCTGTCAGGGGATTTTTTATATCGTGTGCGATGGTATCAAGTAATAGCTCATGTTCAGCGATTAATTTCTCCTGTTCTTTTAGATCTTTAATACGTGAAGTAATGTCCACAAACGTGATAATTACTCCATTAGTTTTGTTCTCCTTTCTCAACAGATAGGGTAGGATGTTCATCTGATACCAGCGCAGATCCGTTGTTTGGATTTCTTTTTCCAGGATTTCACCGGTCGCGATTACCATATTAATGTTATCGATGATGGTTGGAAATCGAAAATTTTCTTTTATTTCAGTTAACGACCGTCCTACATATTCCTTTTTAAGTTTAAACTGCCTCATGGCTGGTGGTGTGAATTTGCGGAGAATGAGGTTCGCATCGACAAAGAGCTGGGGTATGATGGTATTTTGGAAATAGTTTTCCAATTCTTCGTTAAGTCCGGTTAGTGCAATAATGTTTTCGTTGTTTTTATGCATAAGCATTATAATCAAGGGGCTAATTTAAAATTTAGCCCCTATGAACGACTTGCCGTTATCTCAGGGCATCAGCCGTATAGCTGCTCCACTGTGCAACACCATCCGGGTCTGATTGTTTGACTTCAGCACTACGCTTTTCACTCATCTGCAAATTCATTTCTTCAGCTTCTTCGAGTTCCGTATCCATATCCACATCAGACGTGCTGAGTCCTTCAGTCTGAATAACATGTGTGAGCGGGTCTGCGATATACTCCCAGTCTTTACCTACGCCTGGCATTTCGCCATCGTTCCATGGCCCGCGCACGCTTTGCGACGGTGACAGGTTAAAATACTGTTGAGTAAAGCGCGGATCAGCCTGCAGGACTCCGGGAGGGAAATTCGGCTGTATGGTTTCCAGTGCTGCTTCAAACATTTTGTAGTGTGCTACTTCTCTGGTCATCAAAAATGACAATGTCTCTTTTACGTAAGTATCGTCTGTAAACTTCATAAGATGTTCATAAACTAGTTTCGCTCTCGACTCAGAAGCAAGATTACTTCTTAAATCGACGGTCAGATCGCCGTTGGAGTGGATATAAGAGGCACACCACGGAATACCCATGCTATTACGTAAAGTCGGGCCACCACCGGTGATAATCGGGAACTGTGGATTTGCACTAAGCGCTGCATGAATAATGTTTTCTTTTGTGGCTTTACCGTCTAATACCTGCATAATCTCTGACGCATCAGCTGCATCTTTAAGTTCTCCATTAACTCCTTTAAGCAGCATTTGTATTGTAGCTCCTACAATTTCAAGGTGGGAAAATTCTTCCGTGGCAATATCCATAAGCATATCATACTTATCAGGATGCGGTTGTTTAGCTCCGAAAGCCTGTGTGAAATATTGCATAGCTGCTGCCAGTTCGCCGTTTTCCCCTCCAAACTGTTCTAATAGAATGTTAGCAAATGCCGGGTCCGGGCGGGATACCCTGGCATTAAATTGTAAATCTTTTGAATGGTGAAACATAATTGGTGGATTTAGAGGCAAGCTTATTTGCTTGCTTTACACACCAACCTGCAGATTGTCAGATAGTTTTCGGGGATTATACCTATTTATACATGTATTTATACCTTAACTTAAATCAGGAGCTAAGTCTTCCGGGCAAACCGATAATTGAAAATGGTGATTTATTTCAAGTGCTGACTGAAAAAGCCCATCATAGCCTTGTAAAAATCTAACTGATTCGCTTCCCTGATATATCCATGCCCTTCGTCATACTTCACCATATAGGGCACGTCAAGGCCTTTCTTTCTTAATGCCTCTACAATCTGATCAGACTCTAAGATATTTACCCTTGGATCGTTTGCACCCGCCACGACAAACAAAGGAGCTTTTATCTTCTCTGTTGAATAGATAGGGGACATTTCATTTGCTAATTTCTTCCCTTCAGGAGTATCGATATCATACCACATGTACTTTACTTGCTCAATGTATGGACCAGTGTACACCGGTAACGATTTAAAAAAGGTAGAAATATTGGTTACACCTACATAATCAACACCTGCCTTGTATAGGTCAGGACTTTTAATCAAACCCATTAAGGTGGCGTAACCGCCATGACTGGCGCCGTAAATTGCCACATTATTTTGATCTATCCACCCTTGATTGATCACGTAATGCACACCATCCTCTATATCATCCATGATCTTTCTTCCTGTTTGATGGTAGCCCGCCTTGAAAAATTTCTTGCCATATCCATCGGAAACTCTGAAGTTCACTTGCAAGGTTGCATATCCTCGGCTGGCAAACAGTTGCGCTTCCGGATTAAAGCCCCATACATCTCTAACTGAATGGGGGCCTCCGTGCGGATTTACAATCATCGGAACCTTCTTTCCGTTTAATGCTTCTTTTGGCAAAGTGATATATCCGTGAATTGTCAATCCGTCTCTCGATTTAAACTGGATGGGTTTCATGACCGCCATATCTTCTTCCTTCAACTCCGGTTTTAATTCAACCAGTAACGTTGCTTTCTTTGTTACAATATTGTAGTTGTAAAATTTTCCATATTGGCGGTCACTCGAAACCTTAATCAAATATTGATTTTCATTATCGGTACGTCCTGCTATTTCAATTTCATAATTCTTGAACTTCATTTGAAGATCCTTGTAAATCATTTTGAACGATTTACTGATGGGTTTTATAGTATACTTATCGCCTTGATAATCTATATAATCCGGCTCCCAATTCCTTTTCTTTGATAGTTTAAGATTGGAAAGATCATAAACCGGATCTAAATGAACTTCTTTGATTACTTTTTGCTTTTTCAGATCAAATAAAACAATTTCGGCTTTGTCTTTATAAAGATCAGTAAGCACATATGCGTCATCTGGATTTTGCGTAGCGTAATTGAAAGCCAGAATGGTAAATCTATCATTCCACTTTGTGGTTTTGACCAGCTTGAAATCCCGGTCGCCCTGTGCTTTATAGAAACGCTCTAAATCCAGGTTTTTGACTTTAGTAAATCCTTTAATATTTCCGTCTTTGTCAAAGTCAAATTGAGCAATTGGATTCGATACATCTTTATTGGCATATAATTTCTCGGCTTTTCCGCTGTGAGTATTTATTCTGTAAGGTTCGTAGATTTGCTTGTTGTTTAGATTCATTGACACAATCACAAAGTCTTTATTGTCAGGAAGCCGATTAAGAAGGTTAGCTTTCACACCTTCATAAGGAGTCAGATCGATATTGTTGGTCCCATCAATGTTAACGGCATATAAATGATAATTTTCATCTCCGTTATTATCCATCATATAAATCAGCGTGCCTTCGGAAGCCCATCCAAAAGCAGCAATCACTTTATCTTTTTCTTCCAGAGCAGTCTTTACTTTGCCTGTGCTGATTTCTTTAATTTTAACTTCACTTTTACCTTGTTTATTTTGCTCTTTATAAGCTAGATATTTTCCTTTGGGCGATAATGAAAAATTTGAAGATTTAGGTGTCTTAAAATAATCTTCCACCTGGTATTTATAATTTCCTTGTGAAGCATCCATCAGCTTTTGTAGTTCTGCTTTATTGGAGACTAATGCCGCATTTCCGGGTTTTTTATTCTTCGTGGAATCTTGTGCAGCAAGTTTGATATGTGCTCCCGATAAGAGTATTGCCGTTATAATGAATAGCTTTTTCATGAAAAATTATTTTCGGGTAGAAGATAAAATTGAAAACAACAAAGCCGCCTTTGAAAAACAGCTTTGTTGCAGGGGAGAATTTATTTGTACTTTATAAATGTTGCCCGGATTTTCTTTTCTTTTATATCAGTAGTGGTACTGCTTGAAAAACCTGTTGCTTTGTTCGCCTTTTTTGTATTTACACTTCCGCTACCCGAGCTGGTTGTAGCAACAACCTCTTCATCCATCGTAAAGATTACGCCATCAGCACCTTTCTGTTTTGCCAGTTCGATGATTTTTGCCTGTGTCTTTTCCAACGAACGAAAACCTTTATCAAGTTCAGTTTTTCCCATAACAGTATATTCCTTTGTTACGTCAGCAAGAGCATAGAACTCATCTACATTTTGTGTTGGTGTATACGTCTTTCCGAAATACTTCTGCGCATAAGTATTGCTCAAAAAGAACGTTCCAAATAGTAAGATTAAAATTGACTTTTTCATATTTTTAGATTATTTTTTTAATTAGGGCTCAAAGGTACATTGTCTTCGATTTGGCAGAGTCAGTATTCAGTTGAAGTGATTAAATTTGAGAGTGAAGTGCTTGATTGCCAGATTAAACTTGCTGGGGCACACCAGGAGTCAGGTAGAGTATGGGATACGGTAGATGTTAAAGATGCTGGCCCTTTGCTGTTACTGATTCAAGGTTCAACCGGAATGTCTTTGTGGCAATAGACTAAAAGGCCGACTTAATTACACCACCGTCTGCACGAACGGCTGCTCCATTAGTGGCTGACGACAGTGGACTGGCTAGAAACGTGACCATATTGGCGATCTCTTCAGGGGTAATAAAGCGTTTAAGAAGTGATGTGCCTCTGATATCCTTGAAAAACTCTTTTTCCATAGCTTCATCGCTGATGCCTTTTTGTTTTGCAATCCCGTTTATAAACTGCGTTATAGCTTCGGTCGATGTTGGTCCTGGCAAAACTGTATTTACCGTAACACCTGTGCCAACTGTTAATTCAGCAAGACCACGGGATAAAGCAATCTGTGCAGTTTTACTTACGCCATATTGTATCATTTCAGCCGGGATTTGTACTGCTGATTCGCTGGAAATGAAAATGATGCGGCCCCAGTCAGTTTTTAACATATTATCGAAATAAGCCCGGGAGAGACGCACGCCGCTTAATACATTAATTTCGTAAATATTCAACCATTCCTCGTCAGTAATGTCTTTAAAATCCTTAGGTGCCGCAATTCCAATATTATTTACCAAGATATCTACAACAGGATACTTTTGGATGATGGTATTAACACTTTCTAAAATTCCGAAATCTGCAACGGCGCCATTGATATTTTGGTTACCTGTTTCAAACTTTATCTTTTCAATAGCGTCGTTTACCCGTTCCTCAGTACGTCCGTTAATAATGACCTTAGCACCTTCGGCCGCCAGGGATTTTGCTATGGCATAACCTATTCCGGACGTTGAGCCGGAAACCAGTGCCGTTTTATCTTTCAGTTTAAGATCCATAAATAGTCGTTTTTAGTATAAAATATGATGTTACAATTGATCGATCATGAATTTTGTTCGGCCATGCTGCTACCAGCATATTGCCGTTTTTTGAATAAGATTATTATACACCGCATCAATATTTAGTTTGATGGCTCGCTTATAATCTGCGAAATTTTCAAACGTGGGTTGTGTTTTTATGACAAATGAATTTAAACTCAAATTTCCATATTATATCCCTTACGATAGCTAAATAGATTAAAGATGAAAATGTTTGCGCAGTAGAATATAAATGTGTGATCGTGTCGGCTTACTATCACGTTAATTATGTGGATCTTTGGAATTTTTACCTAGTTATCAATTGCAAGTGAGACTAATCAGATCGCTACATATTGAATTTTAACAGCTTAAATTAGCGGTGGAGATGGTCTAGGTGAAAGCATGTTTGTATGCCAGATATAAATACTGATAGTCTGGTATATTTGTAATATATATCGCTATTATTTAATATTTGCAACGGTTTAGATTTGTTATTAGTCGATTATGAATGAAAATAATAGTGAGAATAGGATGAAATCTAAAGAGAGATTACAAAAGGATATATCTATTCACAAACTTCGTGAAGATGATTTTTTTTCAATGACCACACTAGAGGAAGCGGATCCTCAATATTTCCAACAAAGTCATCGCCACGATTTCTATGAGATAATTTGGTTTACAGAAGTGGAGAATACCGCAAAGCAGTTGCTGGATTTTAATGAATACACAATAAATAATCAGGAGGTGTACCTGTTGACTCCCAATCAAATCCATAAAATGTCACCTGAAAAGAAAAAGGGTTATGCATTAGCATTTGCAAAAGAGTTTTTTCATTCTGTAATAGGTAAAGCTCACGAGTTCTCTTATGCCTCCAGTTATTATAAAGCTATCGTACCACTAGAAAAGCAGCTAACCTTTAAACAATTATTTCAAATGATTGAATATGAGTACAATAATAAAAAAAGAAGGACTCTCCTTAAATATTATTATGGCGCGTTGCTGATACATCTGGAAGAACTTCTGGCAATTGAAAATTATAAAAAACCGGAACCAGAGGCTACTGGGAAAATTCTTTATCTGATAGAACAGCATTTTAAAGAGGAGAAAGCAATTGGTTTTTATTCGCAGCAAATGACCCTTTCGCCATGGAGACTTAACAGTTTACTCAAAAAATCTACCGGGAAGACCTTAAAACAACATTTAATTCAAAGAACAGTACTGGAAGCTAAAAGATTACTTCTCGCAGAAGATATTTTAATTAAAGAATTGGCTTATAGTCTTGGCTACCTTGATGTGCCTTATTTTGTTAATATATTTAAGCAGTTTACAGGATTATCTCCCAACCAATTTCGAATTGTTCATATGGATCAGCATAATTAGTTGAATTGTAAGAATAAAAACCCCTGCAACTCCATTTTATTACAACATTAAGCGGTTTTTCTCCAATTTCCTTTGTGTGTTTTATATCTAGTTTTGTAATGTTTATTAATATGAAAAATTATAAACCTCATTCAGGGTTTTTTATATTTTTTATTATAAAACTGGTAAAACGCGTGAATTATAAATTGAAATAAATTATGGTAAAGAGGGGATTAATAAATCTATTCATATTAGGGGGATTGGTGTTGACCACCACTTATTGTATAGGGCAAGTAAAACAACTAACATATGGCTCACCGGAAGTTCAAATTGATAGAGCATATAAATTATCAAAAAGCATCACTATAATACCCGACCCAAGGATAAATTATGTGCCAAATATTGGGATTATCGAAGGAGAGAACGCAATATTAGTGGTGGATGCGGGTATGGGACCTAAGAATGGTAAAAGAGTATTTGATTATGCCAATTCTATAGCGAAGGGCAGAAAGATATATTTAACTACAACACATTTTCATCCAGAACATAGCTTTGGCGCTATGGCATTTAATAATGGTGGTGCAACTGTATTGATGAACCAACTTCAAGCAGATGAATTGAAAACTAAAGGAGAGGCTTACCTAAATATGTTTAAGCGGTTCGGGGATCTTGAACGTAAAGTATTAGAAGGTACAAAGATTGCTAAAGTAGATGAATTATATTCAGGAAGAAAAATACTAGACTTGGGCAACAAGAAAGTAGAGTTTTATGAATTGCCAGCTCATACATTAGGCGACCAGGTTATATTCGTACCAGATGACGGTGTTATTTTTATGGGCGATTTAGTTGAAGATCGCTTTTTTCCCATTATGCCAGATTCGGATTCAAGACCTTCACGATGGATTGAAGTAATGCGGGAAGTGAGTAAGTTAAATCCTGAGACGGTTGTACCTGGTCATGGTGAATTAGGTGGGATAGAGTTAATCACTAACACAGAATCATATTTAAATTTAGTTAAGTCAGAAGTAAAATTAAATATAGATAAAGGCTTAAATAAAGAAGCTATACTCGAAGTGCTGACGCCGACACTAAAGCATTCTCGTTCAAACTGGGATAATGCAGTATTTATACAATATGAGATTGCACATTTTTATGCTGAGTGGACTAACACTATTGTCGTATTGCCAGATTTAACTGATGAACAGGACAAATACAAACAATGAAACGGGAGTAGCTAATCTTCTAAAAAAGAACTCATTTTTTATGGATAACTTAATCAAGTTTGTGATACTTCTGAAAAGTGCAAACCCCGGAAAGATCGTTTGGGGTTTACACTTTTTAAAACTCCACTCCAGAACGTTTTAGTATTATTATAAAAGCGATTATGGTGTGTTAGGAGAGTAATTTCTTACGTATTACTGTTTCTAATGTTGTCGATGTGAAAGATTCATAAGTTCTGGGACATGCATAAACACCATCAGGATCACCAATAGCTATACCCAGATCACGTAATTCCTTTTGTACGGTATCACATGCACCATATTTGGCGAAAAGATCTAACATTTTTTCTATGCTAACATGCTCATAAGAAATTTCTTTACCCAAAATATTACCAATTCTCTCACAAACTTGTGTAAAGGTTATATTTTCAGGCCCCATTAGATTTCTTTGCCAATGGCCATGCCATGTCAAGTCAGCCAAATATTGGGCTGCAACATCGCCAATGTCATCTGTACTTATAAATGGGATGTCATGACCGGGAGGATAACATGCGCTAATAATACCTTTTTCCACTATACTTTCATTCATTGAAGTTATATTTTCTAAAAAGTAGCCTGGACGCAATGCCAATATGTCGCAATCCAATTTAAAAAATTCGTACTCCATCTCTCCACAGAAAGAAATAACACCTTGATTTTTCGCGGGGCCCGCACCTAAAGAGGAAAGTAAAACGACTTTCTTAATTTTATTTTCTTTTACAGCGGCAATACCGGCTCTAGTAACCTGCTGATACCATTGTTTCAAACTAGGAACGCTCATCAAAGGCGGCACCATCCAAAATAGGGCATCCACATTTTTTGTAGCTGCAATAACTTGTTCTGGCCGCCCAATATCTGTAGCAGTTATTCCGGTTTGCGGGGCACCGAGTTTTTTCAATTTTTCAACGTTTCGGCCTAGCAGAACGAGTTCTACGTCTTTCTGATTTAACACTTGTACAATGCGACTTCCCACATTGCCACTGGCTGCAGCGATAGCTATCTTCATATTATCATATTTTATATTAGCAAAGCTAGGTGCAATTTTATACTTTTGAAAGTAGGTACTCTATAGTATAGTAATAACCGTAAAGTGAAAAATGGATTATATGGATAATTGGGAAGAAAAAAACCTAGAAAATTTTCAAAGATTAAGGGAAAAATTGATTGCGAAATCTAATTTTGATGAGAATTGTGTTTTAAATCGATCACTAACATTAATTGCCAACAAGTGGACTTTATTAATATTAGTGGCATTGATACAATCATCTAAGAGAACAAGTGAACTACAAAAACAGATTGAAGGCATTTCTCCTAAAATGCTTAATGAAACATTGAAAAAATTAATTAGCTATGGAATGGTTAAACGGAAAATTTATCCGGAGGTGCCTCCTAGAGTTGAATATAGTTTGACAAAGTTTGGTGTTAGCACCGCAACACCTCTTGCCGCGCTTGCTGATTGGTCTGCGATATGGGAAAAGGACTTATCAAAAATTTACAAGAAAAAACAGCAAGATAGATTAGCCATTATATCACAAAAGTAAATTAAAGAGCTGCCTTTAATCAATGTGTTCACTGAGACTAAATAGGGGTAGAGTTGCACCCCTGGGCCAATTTATTGATTTCAGCTACTCTCCTAAATGATATTCAAAACCTCCATCTTGCCGAATTCCTCTAGCTTTGAGTTTTTTATACGACTATTTTGATTTTGTATTACTGGGGTCATCCAAAGGATTTATATAGCTAATTCCCAATGGACCATATGCGCTAACTTGTGTTTCGTAACCCCCGGATTTAGCCCAGTGAAAATGAGGTGTATTTGCAGGGAGTACCAACACGCTTCCTGGCGGATATGCTTTTAATTTTGCAGGATCGTACTTTTCTCCAATGCCTATATAAAATACGCCACTAATTACCGTGTACACTCTAGTTTCGGGATGTTTATGCGGCATTAACACTACATTGGCAGGAAGCCTTACCCTTACGACGTAGGGGCCTTCCTTCTTTGGATCGCCTATCAAAACGGCGAGGCGAGCTTCTGGAGGAAATGCAGGAAATGCCGACCATTTAATGTCTTCTGAATAAATATCACCCAGTTTGTCATTCGGTAAACTTTGCGCCTTGGTAGACAGCGCTCCTAGGGACACTAGGCTACATAATAGAAATCTGAAATAATTTGTCTTTTTCATAATAATTAATCAATGTTAATGTATCTCCTGTAAGTCAGGACGGGCAAATTACGGCAGTATGTTATAATCTATACCGTGACCTACATCACATTTACAATAAGTTCCTGATTAGTTATTACTCGGCGAAAATAGGGGCAAAATGACGCAATAACAAGATGTGTGGATTGTGTCATTTTGCGCCTCTATAGTATTTGCTGATCGCACGCCAGGAACCATAGAATGATAAAGCAGTTATTTCTTGACTTTTCTCCCGATTTGTTTATTGAGTTCAACAGCCGCGCTAATTAGAGCGAGATGCGTAAATGCCTGGGGGAAATTGCCCAGGTGCTCACCTCGTTTGCCCAATTCTTCGGAGAAAAGGCTGAGGTGATTTGCATAACCAATCATCTTTTCAAAATGTTCCGTAGCAAGCTCTAACTCGCCGCTTTTTGCCAATGCTTCAATATACCAGAATGAGCACATGTTAAAAGTGCCTTCTTCCCCGTCCAGCCCGTCGAACTTATGCTCCATATTGCGGTATCGATAAACCAATACATCCTGCAAAAGCTCCTTTTTAATGGCCTCCATAGTGCTAAGCCATCGTGGCTCATGTGGAGAAATGAAATGAGTGAGCGGCATTAATAAAACACTGGCATCCATTTGTGCCCCACCTTTGTACTGAACCCAGGCCTTGAGGTCGTCGTTCCAGAAATTATTATAAATATCATGATAGATATCACTTCTTACCTGGTGCCATTCTGCTTCCGGATAGGGGAATGAGCGATGCTGAGCAATCTTGATTGCCCTGTCCATCGCCACCCAGCACATTAGCCGGCTATGTAAAAAATCTTTTTTTTCACTGCGGATTTCCCAAATTCCATGATCAGGCTTCTTCCAGTTTTTAATGACCATCTGGACCTGCTTTTCTATTAAAGTCCAGAATTCAAAAGTAATTGGCCTGCACGATTTGTTGAAAATGTAAATCGTATCGATCAGCTCGCCATATATGTCAATCTGAAACTGTTCTGCTGCTGCATTTCCTATTCTGACGGGCATGGAACGCTGATAACCTTCAAATTGTGATACCACGTCTTCAGTGATATCGGGACTGCCATCAATGCGATATACTAGTTGAAGATCTATTTTTTGACACAAATTGTAAAGCCATTCCATAAAGCGCTCAGCCTCCTGAGTATAGCCAAGTGTTAAAAATGCATACATAGTAAAAGCTGCATCTCTGATCCATGTAAAACGGTAGTCCCAGTTTCGGTCACCGCCTAATGTTTCGGGCAGTCCGAAAGTAGGAGCTGCGACGACCGAGCCGTATTTCAGGGATGTAAGTAATTTTAGGGTAATCGCAGAGCGGGTAATTAGTTCGCTATAACGTCCAGTGTAAGTAGTCTGGTTTACCCATTTTCTCCAATATGAGGCCGTTTGATGGTATGACTCTTTTTTGTACCAGTCGAGGTTGCAATTTTGATTATCATCTGATAATTTAAGAATAATAATTGCCGATTCACCTTCACTTAGTGTGAGATCTGCATACCCACCCATTTTTTTTACTTCCAGGGGTACATCTGCTATCATCTTGAACTTTTGGGATAAGGTGCTGCAAGTGAAGCTGATTTCATTATCTGCTGTGCTTATTTTATGGTTCACCTTCGCATAGCCAAATCTAGGTTCACAACTCACTTTAAAACGGATTTTTCCACGGACAGTCTTAATCACGCGCACAATAGCGCTATCTATAGAGACGTCCGTCAGCGGCATATAATCTGTCAACTCTGCAATCCCCGAATCAGCAAAGTATCTTGTTAACAATATTGCTGTTTCCGGTAAATAGAGTTGTTTTGTCTGGCAGTTCTCCATCTCGGGTTCTACAGCAAAATAACCACCTTTTTTTGCGTCCAGAATTGAGGCAAATACGGTTGGTGAATCAAAGTCAGGAACGCACATAAAATCGATCGAACCTGTTCTGGAAACCAGTGCAGTGGCCTGCAGGTTGCCAATAATTCCATAATTTTCAATAGGCTGGTACGGTCTTTTCTGGTGGTTCATATCATCTTTATCTGAAGGTATTAGATAAAGACTTTCCCTAACCGTTTTGTTTGATTTTGAAGAAACTGCTGTTTAATTTTCCTTGAAGAAACAATGTTACTTTGAGAAAACCTATTAGAATAAATGGATCAAGGGGTCGAACCGCTATAATAATGCTGATTAAGGATGTATCAGCATTAATCAGATTAAGGTCCTCTTTTGTTGTCCAGATTTTATTGAATAACTTTAAAAAAACTCAATCTTTTATCATTAATGAATACCATATGCGCCAACCAGACTTTTCAAATTCCCGGTATTAGAAACCAGCAGATTCATTCTTCGCAGGCTTTCATTGAATGATGCAGAAGAAATCTATCAGTTACGTTCGAATGCCGAAGTGGCTGCGCTGACAGGAAAGGCACCATTTGAAGACGTCGGCGAGGCTATTGCGTATATTGATAAAATTGACAATCTGATCAATAAGAATGAATGTATATTTTGGGCAGTGTCCCGTCGGGAGGAGCCCGCCTTGATCGGAGCAATTTGTCTCTGGAACTTTGATATACCAAATGGAACCGTAGAAATCGGATACGAACTTCTCAAAGGATTTCAAGGTAAAGGGATTATGGGAGAAGTTATTGTCCAAATACTCAAATATGCATTCGATGTCATGGGCGTTGAAACTATGAGACTGCTTGAAAAACTGGGATTCGGGAGAGCTCCAGGCCATTTTAAAAATACACACATTAATGTTCCAGGTATGCTCACCTATATCTCCTCGCGTCCAAAATAGGTTTTATTGAATAATATATAGGAAATGCCAAAGGACTCTTTTGGCTAATGATAGATTAATTTCCTGATTGCTGCCAAATGCGCAAACAGTACTAGTGGAACGATAAAAGACGGCAGCCAGTTGAAAGGAAAATTCAGAATGGCTACATTTGGCTGGTCAAAACCGAATTGCTGAAATGGAGAAGGTGCGGAGAGTATCGCATTGATCACGATGTTCAAAAGCAGCCCAAGGCAGATAAAATTCCAGGCCAGTAGCGAAGTCCTACCCATTTTACTTTGTGATATCCCAAAGAAGCCAACAATAGGAGCGCTGATCCCTGCAAGAATATCCAGGTTTCGGCCTTTAAAGGTCATAAGTTCAGGAATTGCACCATTAATAAATAATCCGTAAAGAACCAGTTCAACAGGAATCCTGACCAGGTGGACATAGGTGAGCATCTGCATGGACAATCGGTCTATGAATAGTTTGCCTTTGCGGCTTTGGAAAATCAACAGGATGGCGATCAATGCCGGCGTCACACCCAGGAGGAGGATTTTTGGAGGTATTGAATCCGGAGAATCGGTATAAATTTCCCGGACGCTGAATACTGCCTGAACGATGAGCCAGAAAATTATGGTGATTATAATAGTCAGGGCATATCTGCCCGCCAGCGGTTTTGATAATGTTTTGATCAGTAGGGCGACCATTGCTACTGCTAGCAATGTAGTTAGTACAAAAATTATGGTCAGATATACGGGCAGATTCTCAAGCATGGATTTTGACTGGTACTGTAAAGTTAATTAAAAAGGCAGCAGTCGGTTTATAGTTCTGGTAAAAAACGAGCATTTTGAAATTGGTTGTATTCATTAATGACCATAAATAGAAGAGGCCTTGCAACAAAATAATTGCAAGGCCTCTTTTTATTTAAAATCGACTAGTAAACCTGTTTTACTCGTGAATCACCTGAACCGTAGTAAAAATTAATTACCTTTTTATCCCCTTTATTGGTTGATGAAAAAGATGATGAAACTATTCTGTTGGTTGAAGTATTGAGATTCGTGTTAAAATTCAAGTTGTAAAGTTTTGAATATTCATCATAAACATTAGCTCTTAACAGCAAACCTTTATTAAGTATAATACCTTCATCACTTCTTTTTAAATGCACATAGCCAGTTCCGTTTTCACTAGAAGTATAATTAAGTAACTTTCCGTTTTTACCAGTCAGACCAGCTAATTGTGGAGCAGATTTTACAAGGTTACCGGCAACATCAACTAATTGTATATCAATTTTGGCGTTGTCATCGTAATTGTAAGTATTAACATCAACATAAGTGCCATTATTATTATTATTATAATTGCTTATATTAAGTCTTTCCACCTGGTATTTATCGCCGATTGAAGATGCAAAAACCTGGTTGTAATAATAACCGTTAGATCCAACTAAATATAAAATTCTGCCCGTTTTATCAGGCGAAAATTTAAAATAATAGGAGTTAGTTACAGTAGGAACGGGCGCATTAAAAGTGTTAACGTTGAAATACGTTTTAATAGTAGTTAGCCTTGGTAAGCTGTTCGGAAACGAAGTAATAGCATCGTCATCAGTTGCATTTACAAAAAGCTTCTGATCAGAAGTAATTTGTTCAAATGATAGTGAATAACCATTTGGAGCAGCAGGCACTTTAATTGAATAAGCACCGTCAGCAGTAGTATACGCCGGAAAAGATACTGTATAACTTCCTCCGTATGTGTTTGTTGGAATGTTCGCCGAAGCTGTAACCAGCACATTTGCACCTACTTTCTCAGGCGTAAGATTTGTCAAGTCGGTTTCAATAAATAAATTACCTGAAATTTCATTAGAAGACTCTGAGGTGTTCCATAATCTTATAGGACCAGAAGTTACATACTGCTGAAGTATACGCGTTGCTGCATAGCCCGTTTTTGAAATTAAGAATGTACTCGTAGGAAATAAGTACAAAGCGGTGAACGTGGCCACACCCTGTGCACCTGTTTTTGCTGAATAAATCTTTCCTTCAGATGATACAGTAACATCAGCATCAACTACAGGTGCATTCGTTACCACATCGACAACTACAATACTATAGTCAGCTTTCTTTGCCTCAATCGCATTTTTAGTTGTTAAACTATCATTCAGTTTTAATTGTTCAAGAGCAGCAGCATTCAACAATTGCTGCAAAGCAGTTGCACCTTTTTGTTTTAACGTTTCAAGATCAAGTTCATGCTGATATTTAAGGTTCAGTAAATCTTTTTGAGCAGCTATAGCGTCACGTTCGTTAAATTCATTCTTGCTGCAGCTTGCAAAAAGAATGGTGAACGCCATAGTAATGAGAAGAGTAAATTTAGAATTCATATGTTATTTTTATTTGTTTGTAAATTAGATGGCTATTTTTTGTTAAGCGGCATAGTGATACCTATTCTGGAAAGAAAAGAGTTAGTTTTGATGTTACTGCCAAAACCAATTTTTTCCATGTAAGAGTAATCCTCTCTGGCCGGGCTGAGACCTTTTAGGTATCTGAAATCAACCAGTAACATCAACCGGTCTACGAGAGGTAACTTTATATTTGCACCGACAATAAGGTTAAATCTAGTTTTATTGAACATATCAGTTACATTTTGTGAGCCGCTAACAGTGGCTATAATATCCTCGCCTGGCAGTAAGTCACCAGTTTTCTGATAATTTTCGACAACATTATAGGTATAAGCGTAACTACCACCGGCATACACAGAAGGTCTCCATGATTGCTTAAGTTTAAAAGTGTAATTAATTAAAACTGGGATTTCTATACTATTTAATTTGTAAGAACTGTTTTTGACATTTTTAGACTCAAAGCTTTCAGGTATATCAAACCTGGTATCATCCTTAAACCTGATCAATTGGCCGCCTTGCTGCAGCGAATTTATTTCCAGTTGTAAGCTCATACCCTTTACTAGTTTATAGTTGACCAGCAGACCTGCTGTATAACCTGTATTGAAACCAGTTTGTGGCTGTTCCTTTGTAAATCGGTTTAGGCTAAAGCCCCCAGCTATACCGACTTCTAAAGAATCAAGAAATTTACCAGGTTGTTTTTCCGCTTTAGTATGATCAGCGGTTTGTGCTGTTGCGGAATTTGTTAAGACAAGAGTGAAAACAAAAACACAGGCGTGTTTGCAAATTGCCTGAATTTGCGAAGGCATAGTAATATTAGGAAGCATTTTGAGCGTTAAGTTCGTATTCTTTTAGGCTGCTAATATATTGAATTAATTAAAGATTTATGAAATGTATTTTATTTCTAGTCTTGAGAGATAAAATACCTTAAACGTGCAGTAATTTTATAGTTCAAACCCGGGTGTGTAAATAAATTCCGGCGAAAAAAGATCAAGCTGACGAGTGTTGAATCGAATGATACCCGCAAAGATATAGGTATTAAAACTTACTCAATTACAGAGAGTTATTGTTGATTTTTTGATAATGAAATATTTTGATACTATGTTTTAGGTTCTACAGCTGTAAAAGTGAGCCCCCAATTTCTCATCATATCCAATACTGGAATAAAAGATCTGCCGGCCTCAGTTAAATAATATTCAACTTTTGGTGGGACAACTGGGTAGACCTTTCTTTCTACCAATCCATCTTTTTCCATTTCTTTTAAATGCTGGATTAGCATTTTTTCTGAAACTCCCTTAACCTCTTTTTTCAATTGACCGAATCGTATTTGCTGCTGCAGTGATAAACGATAAATTATCAATAATTTCCATTTGCCATTAATGGCTGTGCTAGTCAATTCAATCGGACAGTCAAACGTTCTGGCACCCAAGTTATATACAGGATTTCCCGCATTGTTTTCAGTTTCTTTCATTTTTAATATTCATTATTAGTCTGATAATCATTTATTTTAACTTTTATGTTTGTTACTTACTAAAAGGTTGGTACTTGTGTAAAGGTAATCTTAATCTTAAGTTTGTTCAACTAAAAAGTTTAATCATGAACTATAATCATTTAGGTCAGGAGTTTAATGCAATTTTCACTCAGAAGTGGACAAACGTTAATGGCGTCAATATTCATTATGTAACAGGGGGAGAAGGAGAACCAGTTGTGCTCCTGCATGGTTATCCGCAAACATGGTACGCTTATCGTCACATTATGTTAGAATTGGCCAGACATTTTAAGGTTATCGTTCCTGATCTTCGCGGTTTGGGAGATTCGGACAAACCAGAGTCGGGATATGATATTTACACAGTTGCAAATGATATTTATCTATTAACTCAACAGCTGGGTTATAAGAGCATTCGACTATTGGGGCATGACTTTGGTGCCAATGTAGCTTATGCCTATGCCGCTTCGCATCGTAATGAGGTTAGTAAATTGGTTTTTCTGGACGTTGGTCTACTGGGGGAACAAATAGCTAATAGACCTTTATTACCTCGTAACAGCAAATCACTTTGGTGGTTTCCTTTTCATATGCTTGCAGAATTGCCTGAAATATTGGTTCAAGGCCGGGAAGAGATTTATTTAAATTGGTTTTACCAACAAAACACGTTTAATAAAGAGGCTATTGATGAAATAGCACTTAAAGAATATGTACGCTGCTATGCCTCACCCGGAGGTATGAAAGCCGGGTTCGATTATTACCGATCTCTATTTTTAGACTTTGAACTTAATGCTGAGCAAGTCACAGTAAAACTAAAAATGCCAGTGTTAGCACTGGGTGGTGCTTTAAGCTTTGCAATGCTACCTTATGAATCCTGGAAAATGGTATGTGAAAACTGTAAAGGGGGTGTTATCGCAAATTCTGGACATTATATTGCTGAGGAACAACCACAACTTTTGCTGGAGCAACTATTACCCTTTTTTGCTGATGCTGGACAATAAGGATTTTGAAAGTTATTACTACATCGGTTTTACGAAATCATTTTCGTCAATTTTCCACTTAGATTCAAATCAATTGAACGGTTTTAGTCATCTGATTTGTTAAAATAGAAGACCTCTACATAGCTCCGATTTATTCAATTCAGCCGTTTTTTCGCGACTTGTAGCTATATTTGGCCCGAGATGAGAAAACAGCACATTAAGGATACTTTCGGAAGCATTGATATTTATTTATTAGACCAAATACTTAAAGGTACTTATGACGAATGTGATATGATTCTGGATGCAGGTTGCGGTACTGGTAGAAACTTGCTATATGCTTTAAAGAGTGGTGCGAAGGTTTTTGGCGTTGATCAGAATCTGGAAGCAATTGCCCAGTTGAGGCTTTTTGCTAGCTCATTTCCCCAGGTTGATCCGGAAGAAAACTTTAAGGTAGTTTCTGTAGAAGAACTTCCGTTTGAAAGCGAAACTTTTGATCTGGTCATCAGCAGTGCGGTTTTGCATTTTGCAGAAAATATGAATCATTTTGAAGCCATGCTGAATTCCATGTGGAATGTACTTAAACCCGGAGGATATTTTTTCTGCCGGCTCGCTTCAGAAATCGGGATCGAATCCTTGGTCAGATTTGTCGGAAATGGGAGGTACATTCTTCCAGATGGTTCAGAGCGCTTTCTAGTCAATCAGGAAATGCTGCTCAGACTGACTAAAAAAATTGGCGGCGAACTTCACGAGCCTATTAAAACAACTAATGTTCAGAACCTCAGAAGTATGACTACCTGGTGTGTGCGCAAAATCAAATCATCCTGACTTTTCTACGGAAAGGGCTTCAAAGTAAATTTGCGCTTAGGGTTTTCAGAACATGTTGGAAGTGATTGTTTGGTTGGACCACTGTAATTTCAATGATCGATTATCTGATTTTAGTATCTATAGGTATAGTAATCAGTTTTGTTAAGTGCTCGCCCCGCTGATATCCATACATAAAAATGATTCCCGGGTTACATGATTCAAAATAGACTATGTGTACTCTTTTCGGATCTTTTTTCATTGTGCCGCCTAGCTCAAAATAAGTGGAGTCAGCTATAAACTGCTGATACGTTAGATTTGGCTTCTCCCGCAATTTATGGTAGAAGTATTCCGGAAGGGAAAATCTATGCTTACTGCTCATACAACTATCGACCAGTACATCGGTAGAATAGTTTCCATCGTTTTCTACTGTATAATGCAAAATATTGTTTTCTTTTTCCAGAACGGTGATCTTTGTTGTTCCCAGATCAAGAACTCTGGATTTGTCTGCAGGCTTTATCTCTGTTTTGTATAGGTTATAGGGGAGAGTTATTTCCAAAGTTACTTCTCCTTTAATGTTCTGTCCCTGAAGATCCCATTTGGCTAAGCTGAAACTAATACTGCCTATGTTTATATTAATGCCCACCTCGTTATCATCGATATCAATTTGTTGACCGTTGCTATTGGTCAGCTTATATCCGGTAAGCTTACAACTAAGTAAGCTTGCCATGATATAGTTTTTTCTCAAAGCAGCATAGTCCGCGGTGATAAACGGCAATTCGCCAAAAGCGCTCTTATAATCCTTCTCAGCTTTGAGGTTTTTCCCCAGATAGTTGAGGAAGGAATCTACCTGCTGTTTGTTCAGATTTGCTTCCCAGGGATAGTAAGTGTTTTGTATTGTCTTCTCTGTGCGGATGCTGGTATCTCTGGACGTCGCGGTTAGGTAGATGTTGTACTCTTTCGCATATTTTAATTTTGATTGTTCCCATACATAAATGCTATCATTGAGCTTATCGGAGAGTTCCGGCAGCGTGCTGCTTTCCTTACATGATATATTAATTACGGTGTATAATATCAATAGAAAGAGCGATCCCCTTTGTAATGTAAATTTCATATGATTTATACAGGGAATAGTCATTTAACTTTCTCTTTTGATATAGTCCATATCGTTCTTCCGTAGAACAGCGCCTTTACCGAAATAAAAGTCCGACATCTGTTTATAGTTATCGACAACATCATCATCAGCGCTATATAATATGATTACAAAGCGACCAAGCGTTAATATTGAACCATGTCCATCCTTAAAATCCGGATCATTCACTGCGGATTCTGCTTCTTCTGCGGAATCATATTCGTATACGCTGACGGATGCTTCGTCCGTAGTGTTATTTGGAGACGTGAAAGACTCAAGGTATATGCCCTTCAAATGCGCATTTTCTTTGCCAAAATTATAGGTGACCAGGGCAGAAGGATCACGGTGTATTTTAGGTTCATCCTGTTTATGGGGCCTCAGATTTTTGAACTTCATTCCCTTTATTCTAAGATCTTCCAGGGTAAGGTCTTTACCAGCTTCATTACTTACGGCCTGATTTTCTTTACTTGCATTGTTTGAACTATTCTGGCAGGAAGGACTTAATGCCAGGAGTGAAAGGACTACCAGATGACCGGTTAATTTGTTTTTGAAATAAGTTGTTATCATATCGTGGTTATAATGGTTTTAAAGGTGGGTTTATTTGCCTGGAGAGTTCTGAATATTATTTCCTGCCGTAATTCTTAACCTGGAATTGAATCTCGTCTACGGGGATGTTGAGTTTTTCCTGTATCAGATTCATTGTCAGTTTTTTATTTTGGGGATCAATGTTTATCTCAAGAATTGTATTTCCTGATTTGTTCAACTTTTCTTTAAAAATTTTGTGTATTTCATTTCGATCATAATCAATCGGGATGTTAGTCGCCAGCCCATTCTGCTGTAGATTTGATAGGAAATACTTGTCTCCCGTAAGGACTGCGTCAGACTCGTACTTGTTTTTATCTTCGTCCGTAAACATCACATTAATGAGGTAAGGAAGTGCTCTGCTATTCTTCTCAAGAGGACTGTTACCTGGCAGGATATATTCTTTTTCACCATTAGATAACATAAAAGACCAATAGGTAAGTTTATAGCCTTTCGGAAGCACAACTTTTGGATTCCAGCTGTATTTTTCCTTATACAGGGTAGTGTATAGGTTGTTTTGCGCACCTGTATTTTTGATCTTTTCCCGGAATCTGGGCTCCACGATCATCGTGTCTGCAAGCACATAATTAAGATACTTTTGAGTGAAAAGGTATTTTTCCTCTTTATCGAGCCCGACTGTGTCTACCATAGTTTCAGTGGCGGTAAAGTTGGCGATTTCGACTTGATTACCTGCTCCTGCAACCCACACCACAATATTGCCTTTAGGTGCAAGTCCAATTATAAAGGTATTATAGGTGTCTTTCTTTTTCGTGGCCTCATCGGTAAAGCCTGTTTTAAATAATTGGAGAATCCTCGCTTTAGGAAGTTGAAAATCACCTGAATACACTTTATCTTCCGCAAAAGAAATCCAGGTTAGTCTCAGGTAATCTGGCAATGGTTTTAAATCTGGTCCGGTTGATATCGTACCGCTCCCGCTTCCCCAACCTACAGCAATGGGGCCGAAATGGTTTAGTTGCTGCCCGAAGTCTTTCCCTGAAATGTCTCCTTGATAGATTTCCATAGGATATTCCTGGGGTGCTGAGAGAGTCGCAGTCCAGTCAAACTTATTTTTTACACTTTGCCCACCGCAACTGTTCAATGCCATTGTAAATAACAGTAACAGAAGGCATAGATTATAATTAACGCCACCGTATTTCCTCATACCAGTAACCAGCTTGTGTTTAATCAGTTGATAATGACTGCTTATTTTGCCCGGATATCGCTCCGTTCCAGATAAATGAAATAACAAAAGATGACATAAAATGTTAGGCAGCTAAGTCAAAAAATTGAGTTTATCTCGAAGCTCAAGATGAGCTCTATTCTGTGGGGTTTTCAGGAACGTTTACCCTGAATAGTAGTGTGTAAATAGATATGTTATTTGTGCTGGTGTAAGACTTTTTGTTTCTGTTGGGCAGAAGCAAGGAATGTGGATTAGCTCACTTCGCTCGCTGATCCCTTTTGGGGGGCTTCAATCAAAAATGCTGTCGCTGCGCTCCTGGCGATTTTTTGTTTAACCTGGCCTTTGAACTGAAGGGTTCAGTCCGGTTTAAAACAAAAAATGCCACCCGAAAAGGGTAGCATTTTTGTTTGGCGGAGAGTGGGGGATTCGAACCCGCGGACCTTTAACAGTCAACAGTTTTCAAGACTGCCTCAATCGACCACTCTGACAACTCTCCGCGACAAAAGTACAAATATGGTCTGATTTTCCAAACCCGGATATCTATTATTTTGCTGTAAACAGGTAACTGATTAATAATGAGAAGGAATAATTTTGATTATAGCCGTTTAGGGCTATTAGAGAGGGGTTTTTTGAACAGATTAAATGGTTGTTTGATGATTTTAACAGACCTTTTACTCAGGTCTACGCTCGCATTTAGCTCAAAACCGATCAAAAGTATGAGGGAATTTAAGTAAAGCCAGATCATCATCACGATTAATGTACCTATGGAACCATATACTTTATTATAAGATCCGAAGTGGTTAATATAAAAAGAGAAACCCCAGATCGTAAGAAAGGCGAGGATTGTGGCCAGCCACGAGCCGGCGCTGAATAATCTCCATTTCTTAGTGTTTGCCGGGCCATAGCGGTAAAGAATCGAAATGGTTACGAAATAGAGTATTCCCAGCAGGCCCCATCTCGAAAACTCAATAATGTATGCTATAAAATGACCTTTCAGGTGTAGCTCTCTGTTAATATACTTCAATGCAATTTCACCTACAGTCATAGCGGCTATGGTTGCAATTAGTGAAAAGGCGATCACGAACGTCAGGATTAAAGCGATCAGGCGCTGTTTTAACCAACTTCTGGTCTCTATGATCAAAGACGATTTGTTAAACGCCTTCATCAGGTTATGCATGCCGTTGGTGGCGAAGAAAATCGAGAGGATAATACCAAAAGATAGTAAACGGCCATTTTGGATTTCTACGATTTCTTCAATTGTATTTTCGAATGCTGTAAATGCCTGTGCGGGCAGGATCAGGCGTAATAAGACCATGAGCTGCTCCTGGAATCCTATTCGCTTGGGGATATACGGGATTAGCGTGAATAAAAAGATAATACCGGGAAAGATAGCCAGCATGAAGTTATACGCCAGTGAAGACGCCTTGTTAATTAAGGAGTCTTTTCCAACCTCTTTGAAAAAGAAAGAGGCGACGGTATATAAGGGCAGAGGACTAAAGCCTGGTAGGACACAGACTTTTGTCCATGCGATAAACCTGGAATATATACTTAGTTTTAATAATTGCTTATGGATCCAATTCATTTAATACCGTATCAATAGAATGATAGCACAGCTATGGTTTTTCGCTGAGCTAATGTGCTATTTGCTTGAAATTAAATAATTTATGCGAAATATTCTTGAATTCGCTCTATAAAGTAATCTGGTGGGGGACACGGACGTTTCTTTTCCATGTCAAAAAAGACTAAAATAGTGGAGCCGATATTAATAAGTTCCTGCTCTTCATTATATATCTCGTAATCAAAAATCATTCTGATTCCCGGCAGTGTTTTTACTGAAGTTCTGATCGTAAGTTCCTGGTCATAGAGACCAGGTTTGATAAATTTGCATTTGAGTTCAAGCAATGGGAGCATGATGCCGCTTTCTTCCATTTTACCATAACTCATGCCGAGGCTTCGCATCATTTCCACGCGTCCGACCTCATAGTATTGAGCATAATTGCCATTGTATACGTAACCCATTTGATCTGTCTCACTATATCTAACCCTGATTTTGGTTTCGTGTTGGTACATACTATCTGAAAATGTTTCTCTTGTTTAAAGCTTGTCTGTATTTGTTTGCATTGATCTCATGCTGTTCCTTAGTCTCAGCAAAAGCATGGTATCCCGAAAAATCTTCTTTTGCACACATATAGATATAGTTGTTTTTTTCCGGAGATAATACGGCATCGATAGCCTTGATACTTGGCATCATGATAGGGCCCGGAGGTAAGCCGGCATATTTATAAGTGTTATATTTAGAATCTACTCGTAGTAATGCATTGGTAACTCTTTTAACCGTGAAGTCGTTATTAGCAAAAATTACGGTAGGGTCAGCCTGTAATAAAATCCCTTTGTTCAGGCGGTTTAAGTAGAGGCCGGCGATGGTTGGCATCTCTTTGTCAAAAATCGCTTCGCCGTCTACGATTGAAGCCAGAATTGTAACCTGCTGAGGAGTTAAATTTAGAGCAGAAGCTTTTTGTTTACGTTCCGGAGTCCAGAATTTAGTATATTCTTTTTGCATTCTGTCGAAAAACTCAAGCGGCGTTGTATTCCAGTACATCTCGTAAGTATTTGGGATGAACATGGTATAACTATTATCTGGTGTAAAACCGTATTTCTCAATTAAAGCTGCAGAATCCAGCACTTTGATAAATTCCAAAGAATCAGCTTCGAACGTTCTTGACAGGTAGCCGGCAAAATCATCTTTCTTTCTGATATTCTGGAATTTTAGGGCTACCGGTGTCTGGTTTCCAGATTTTATCGTGTTGATTAATGTACGGTTATTCATTCCCTTTGTCAGTTTATAACGTCCGGGTTTAAGTCTCTCTGCCAGGTCCATCTGCGCTGCAGCCTGACTGAATGTACCGACATCCTTTAATAAGTCTTTATCTCTGATTTCCTGAAATACCTGGTCGATATTTGCACCGGTATGTACATAAAGGAAAGTGCCGTTTTCAGAGACATTAGGTGCAAAATAAACCCTGTAGAATTTTATGCCATAGAATCCTGCTATTGCAAGAATAATAAGCAGGCCTGCAAATATGAATTTCGTATTTTTTTTTAACCCCTTTGTATTTTCGGTAGTCATATAGATAATAGCTCTAATTTATGTTCTTATTGGACAGCGTTATATTTACAGGCGTACCGATTTTAACTTTCGATAAAGTATCTGAAAGTACCGGAGACTGCATAATAATAACGGCATTTGCTGTGTCAGTAATATTTCCCTCGTAAGTTATTGTTCCAAGTTTCAAGTTTGAGCCTTTCAATGAAAAGACAGCCTCATCTTTGGTGAATCCCATCAATGTCGGTATTTCCACCTCTTCATTTCCGCGGCCATCGCCCAGAAGAAGGTCGATTTTTGATCCCTTTGGTATTACATCACCAGGATGAACTGCCGAACCTCCGAATGAAATTTCCAGTACGACATCACGACTTACATCTGCCTTATAAGCTGTATCACCAACTTTTAAGCCAAAGCTTGCGATTATAGCCTGTGCCTCAATAAATGATTTAAATTGTATATCAGGAAACTTAACGTTAGGTGCCTGCGCAGTATTAATAGTCAGATAAATTGTTCTATTATCCTTAACGAAGGTATTCGCTTCCGGATCCTGATCAATCACAATGCCGGGAGGCATATCCATAATATAAACCGAATCTACTTCGTAACGTAATCCAAGGTCTTCTAATTTCGATACAGCCTGATTAAAAGATAACCCTTTAACTACAGGTACATTTAATCCCTGACCATGTTTGGTGTAATAACGAAGACTGAAGAATGCAATTAGTAATAGGCCCACTACAGTTGCAACTGCAGCCACAAGGTTATTTCTAAATGATTTGGTTTTAAGATAAGATAGGAAATTTGCCATTAATAGTATGATATACGATGTATTGGGTTCAAATTTAGGCTAAAAATATATTTTATCGGAATATAAATGAGATCTCAATAAAGTATTTTGATAATTTTGAGGGGTAATGGCGCTTAATATATATGCCAGCGGTGGTAATGGCCAATGTTTAACATAGCCGGAAAAAGTTTAAATAATATTCTAATGAAAAAAATAATAGCCCTGCTAACAGGCGGTACAACTAACGAATGGGTAATTTCCGTTAAAAGCGCAGCGACAATCGCACATCATCTTGATACTGATAAATTCGAAGTTTATAAAATAATGCTAACCCAGCAGGGCTGGTTTTATGAACCTGCCGACTCCGTGAAAATTGAGGTAGATAAAAATGATTTCTCTTTACATTTCAACGGTAGAAAAGTAACTTTTGATGGCGTGTTTATTGCTATTCATGGTGCGCCGGGCGAGGATGGGAAATTGCAGGGTTATTTTGATATGCTCCATATTCCTTACACAACCTGTGACGCGTTAACTTCTGCGGTTACGATGAATAAAGGTTATACCAAGGCAATAGTCAATGGCATTTCTGATCTTTTTATAGCACGGTCGCAGCAGCTTTTTAAGCATATGCCTGTAGATTTAAGTATTATAAAAGAAGAGCTTACGCTTCCGTATTTTGTGAAACCAAATAATGGGGGGAGCAGTATTGGAATGAGTAAAGTTAAGAATCAGTATGATCTGAAAGACGCAATAGATAAAGCGTTTAAAGAAGATGACCAATTACTGATTGAAGAATTTATCTCGGGTCGTGAATTTACAGTGGGCGTAGTGAAGCTGGACGGAAAGATCGTAGTGCTACCGGTAACTGAAGTCGAAACAGCAAAGGAGTTTTTTGACTTCGATGCTAAATATACGCCGGGTGTTGCCACAGAAACTACGCCTGCGCCGATTAGACCCGACACACGTGCACGTGTAGAGAAAATAGCAACAGCTGTCTACGAAAGATTAAACTGCAGGGGAGTTGTACGTATTGATTTTATACTAACTGGCGATGAAGGCGATTTCTATTTTATTGAAATCAACACAATTCCCGGACAAACTGCGACAAGCTTTATTCCTCAGCAGGTTGCCGCGCATGGAATGGATTTAAAGACATTTTATTCCAAACTTATCAAAGAAACGATTAGTTAATCCGAAATGATTACCGAAGAATTAAGCCAGTTAAGCCATAAAAATGTAGCTTATAAAAAAGGAGAGGTGATTTATAGTCCCGGGCAGCAGCCGAGATTTGTTTATTTTATTAGTAAAGGGCAGGTCAGGATGGTAACGGTCAATGGCGATGGCAAGGAATTTATTCAGGGCATCTTCAAAAAGAACCAGTATTTCGGCGAACCGGCGATGTTATTGAGTAAGCCTTATCTTGCCTATACGATAGCTACAGAAGATACTTCGCTTATTTTGCTGGAACGGGAACAGTTTCTCAGTCTTCTGGAAAATAACAGAGAATTTAGTGTAGAGGTAATCACAACTTTAAGTAAGCGGCTCTTTTATAAATCGATGATGCTGGAGGAATTAGCCAATGAACATGCCGACCATCGTTTGCGCACACTGATAACTTATTTGTGTAAAGAACTGAAACCAGATGAAGTTCTTCCGGTTACCCGGCAGGCTCTGGCAGACATGAGCGGACTGCGTGTGGAAACCGTGATCAGATTAATTAAAAAGATGAGTGAAACAGGCGAAATCAAACTGTTAAGGGGGAAAATTGTTAAACAGTAATATATGATGCAGGTCATAAAACAATCACTTAATTAATAGTAAATTTGCAGTGTTAAATAAGATCATATGGAACCAATATCTAAATTACAGGCGGTCATACAATGTAAATGTCCAAGATGTAGAAAAGGTGATGTTTTTACAGGGAGTATGTATTCACTCTCCTTCAAAGGACAGACGACCAACGAATTCTGTCCTTATTGCAACCTCCGTTTTGAACGCGAGCCTGGTTTCTTCTATGTTTCCATGTTTATCAGCTATGCGATGAACGTGGCCGAAATGATATCTGCAAGCGTTGCGATTTATATACTGGGCTTACCGCTGGTTTATGACAATCTCTGGTATTACGTTGGCGTTTTGCTTTTGACTGTGTTTATCTGCTCTCCGTTTAATTACCGGTATTCCAGAATATTTCTGCTGCATTGGCTTACACCAGGCTTGGGTTATGTTCCCGGAAGTGGTGATGACCAGGTGCACGGTTCAAAAATCGCTTCTCAGCAGTAATCAATTTATAAAGTTATAAAAAAGAGGCTGGTCATTGTAAAAATGGCCAGTCTCTTTTTTTGTGCCGTGATTATCTCGAGACGATAGGGAGTGTTTCGTCATTGTATCGAACCTCGTTTAAACCGCCTTCATACTTCCTTCATTGTTCGTTCAATCCCGATTGAACGAACAATGAAGGAAGTATGAAGATACAGTGAACAAAGTGTGCATCAAACCTTGACGAAACCCGACCAGGATCCGGTTAACTGCTGGTTAAAATCAAACTGCTTAGATGCGTACGAAAATACGGAGTTGGTGAGCTGGTTTATATACTGTAAGCCTTAATCATATCTTCATTAACCTTACACCCTTTTCCGGTCGATATATCTATCATTACATAATCAAACCAACCGTCTGAGGCTATTTTTCCAGTGCGTATATTTTCAATTTCAAACTGTACACGGCAACCTTTTTCATTAATGGTAAGTATGCCTGTTCTTACCTTAATCTGGTCTCCCAGGATCAGGGGGCGTTTAAATTCTACCATTGCCGTACGGACAACCCATCCCAGTCCACTTTTCAAAAAACTTTCCATCGGCATTTTATAAAACAGCTCCATTTGATCATATCTGGCAGCCAGTACATAATCAAAATATTTACTATTATGTACGTGGTTGAACATATCTATGTCGTCAGGTCGGACTTTAAGTTCTGTTTCAAAGACGCTGTATGCGGTTTTTTCCATGTGACAAAAGTAAAGGTTGACTCTTATTTAAGGAAATGCTGAAGGTATTTTGTTATCATATTAGGGAATTATCTGTTTGTATTTCTAATGTATCTGTGTTATCATCTGTTTTACAGCTATTTATAAATGGCTGAAGTGTGCTAAATGATTTGTAGGATTCTTGTTTATCCTGAAAACTTAAAGTATATTTGCACCAATTAATTAATCATATACACTTTAGTATAATTCAAGTAATGTATTTAAGTAAAGAAGTAAAAGCCGACATTTTCAAAAAACACGGCGAAGTTGAGACAAACACAGGTTCTGCAGAAGGTCAGGTAGCGTTATTCACATACCGCATCGCACACTTAACAGAACACTTAAAGAAAAACCGTAAAGATTTTTCTACACAATTGTCTCTTCAAAAATTAGTAGGTAAACGCCGTGGTATTTTGGCTTACCTGTACAAAAAAGATATCAACCGTTACCGTGCTATTATCAAAGCTTTAGGGCTAAGAGATATCATCAAACCATTAGGTTCGAGAGATAGCAAATAAACGTTGTAATATCAGGAAAAGCCATTCTCAGGGATGGCTTTTTTACTTTGATAAATAAAAAAATATATATAAATCTGATGTGTAGAAAGAGGAAAACACATCGCAAATTTTTCTAAATGAATGTAATAAAAAAATCGTTCGATCTGGGCGATGGACGGACAATCGAAATTGAAACTGGCAAACTGGCTAAACAAGCAGATGGAGCCGTTGTAGTAAGAATGGGAGACACCATGCTTTTGGCTACTGTAGTATCTTCTGTAGGTGCTAAAGCTGGTGTGGACTTTTTACCATTATCAGTAGATTACCAGGAAAAATATGCAGCTGCAGGCCGTATCCCAGGTGGGTTTTTACGTCGTGAGGCGAGATTGTCAGATTATGAGGTTTTAATCTCACGTCTGGTAGACAGAGCTTTACGCCCGATGTTCCCGGAAGATTATCACTCGGATACACAGGTAATGATTTCCCTGATATCTTCTGATAAAAACATAATGCCGGACTCATTAGCGGGATTAGCTGCATCTGCGGCAATTGCTGTTTCTGATATTCCATTTAATGGCCCGATCTCAGAAGTGAGAGTTGCGAAAATTGATGGTAAGCTGGTAATCAATCCTTACGTTAATGATTTGGAACGTGCAACTATGGAATTCCTGGTAGCCGGTACAGAGCATGACATCGTGATGGTGGAAGGTGAAGCTGATGAAATTTCCGAAGAGGAAATGGTAGAAGCTATTGAATTTGCACACAAAGCAATTGTTATTCAGGTTAACGTTCAGAAAGAACTGACTGAATTAGTAGGTAAAACAGTAAAACGTACTTATTCTCATGAAGACAGTAATCCTGAGCTGAAAGAGAAAGTATATGCTGCAACTTATGATAAAGTATATGCAGTAGCAAAAAGCCAGACTTCAAAATCTGAACGTGGTGATAAATTTGGTGAGATCTTAATGGATTTTATCGCTTCATTAGGTGAAGGTATTGATGATGTAACTGGTTTCTTATCGAAAAAATACTTCCACGATGTACAATACGATGCAATTCGTAACCTTGTATTAGATGAAGGTATGCGTTTAGATGGTCGTGATGTAAAAACTGTACGTCCTATCTGGAGTGAAGTAAGTTATTTACCTACTGCTCACGGATCGGCTGTATTTACACGTGGTGAAACTCAATCGTTAACTACAGTAACTTTAGGATCTAAAGATGATGAGCAAATGATTGATGGTGCTTTCATCAATGGTTACAACAAATTCCTTTTACACTATAATTTCCCTGGATTCTCTACTGGAGAGGTTCGCCCTAACCGTGGTGCAGGAAGACGTGAAATTGGTCATGGTAACCTGGCTATGCGTTCTTTGAGAAAGGTATTACCAGGACTTGAAGAAAATCCGTATACTATCCGTATCGTTTCAGATATTCTTGAATCAAATGGTTCTTCATCAATGGCAACAGTTTGTGCTGGTACTTTAGCATTAATGGATGCCGGTATTAAAATCAAAGCTCCTGTATCAGGTATTGCAATGGGATTAATTACTGATGAGAAAACTGGTAAATATGCTATCCTTACTGATATCCTTGGAGACGAAGATCATTTAGGTGATATGGACTTTAAAGTTACAGGTACCGAAAAAGGTATTGTAGCTTGTCAGATGGACTTAAAAATCAATGGCTTGAAATGGGAAGTTTTAGTTGCTGCCCTTAAACAAGCTAATGAAGCACGTTTACATATTCTGAATGAGATGAAGAAAACTATTTCTGCGCCTCGTGAAGATTATAAAGATCACGCTCCACGTATTGTTTCCCTGAGTATTGATAAGGAATTCATCGGTGCTGTTATCGGACCCGGTGGTAAAATTATCCAGGAAATGCAACGTGAGACAGGTGCTTCTATCTCGATCGAAGAAGTTGGTAACAAAGGTATCGTAGAGATTTTCGCAGACAATAAAGCTGCAATTGATGCTGCAGTTAAACGTATCAATGCAATTGCTGCTAAACCGGACATAGGTGCTACTTATGATGGTAAAGTTAAATCTATCATGCCGTTTGGTGCTTTCGTAGAAATCATGCCTGGTAAAGATGGTCTGTTGCATATCTCTGAGATTGCATGGGAGCGTTTGGAAACTATGGATGGTGTCTTAAAAGAAGGAGATAAAATTCAGGTTAAATTACTTGATATAGATAAACAAGGAAAAATGAAACTTTCCAGAAAGGCATTATTGCCGCGCCCTCCGAAACCGGAAGCCGCACAAGATAACAAGCCTGCTTAATTTTATAAAAACCCCGCCTTCGCGGGGTTTTTTGTTTTATAAATAACTTAATTCCTATATTTAATCAATCTAAACCACTATTGAAAAATAGCAATAACCAGCCTGGTTATACTGGTCTTTATTTTAATATAGAACAAATGAAACACCTTATCGCACCTTCGGTGCTTTCTGCAGATTTTGCTAATCTGCAACGTGATATCGAGCTCATCAATTCCAGCGATGCAGACTGGTTTCACGTAGACATTATGGATGGCGTTTTTGTACCCAATATCTCCTTTGGCTTTCCTGTAATGGAAGCTATCTATAAATACGCCACCAAACCATTAGATGTACATTTAATGATCGTTAATCCGGATGAGTATGTCGAACGTTTTGTTAAAGCAGGGGCCTATATGGTTACTGTGCATTACGAAGCGTGCACGCATCTTCACAAGACCATACAAACTATTAAAAATGCTGGTGCTAAAGCCTGCGTTGCCTTAAATCCGCATACGCCGGTTGAATTGCTTACTGATATTCTGGGAGATCTGGATATGGTACTCGTCATGTCCGTGAATCCTGGTTTTGGAGGGCAGCACTTCATACCGAATACCCTTCATAAAATCCGCAGGCTAAAAGCAATGTCTGTAAAGCTGAATCCAGATCTGCTGATTGAAGTTGACGGCGGTGTAAGTCTGCTGAACACTGCAGAATTGCTGGAAGCAGGAGCAGACGTACTGGTTGCCGGAAGTGCCATATTTTCGGCCGCTTCTCCAACGGAAACAATTACTGCAATGAAGGATGTGAAGGCTATAAAACAACATACTATATAACTTCTATTATTTGAGTAGTTTTTGTCTCTGACAAGGGCTTTATTTATTTAAAACTATTACATTTACAATCAACAAAAAGCAAATATAATGAGACATAATTTTGGAGCAGGTCCCTGCATTTTACCTCAGGAAGTATTCAGACAGGCATCACAGGCCGTGTTGGATTTCAAGGACGGCTTATCTATTTTAGAAATTTCGCATCGTACGCCTGAGTTTGAAGCAGTAGTTACTGAGGCTGTTAAATTGGTTAAAGAGTTATTAAATGTACCTGAAGGTTATTCAGTACTATTTCTGCAGGGTGGAGCAAGCCTCCAGTTTGCTATGGTTCCAATGAATCTGTTAAGCGAAGGACAGACTGCAAGTTATCTGGATACCGGTGTATGGGCAAATAAAGCAATCAAAGAAGTTAAATACTTTGGGAAAGCTCATATTGCAGCTTCATCTAAAGATGAAAACTACACCTTTATCCCTAAAGATTATAGTATTCCTGAAGACAGCGCATATTTCCATTGCACGTCGAACAATACGATTTACGGAACTGAAATGTTTAGTTTACCGGAAACAAAGGTTCCCATCGTATGTGATATGTCTTCTGATATTATGAGCAGGGTAATTGACGTCTCAAAATATGATCTTATTTATGCGGGCGCACAGAAAAATATCGGTCCTGCCGGTGCAACTGTGGTTATTGTAAAAGATGAGATCCTGGGTAAAACAACCAATAAAATCCCTTCGATGCTGGACTACACGCAGCATATTGGTGGCGGCTCTATGTATAATACGCCTCCGGTATTCTCCATTTATGTAGCTATGCTGAATTTACGCTGGTTGAAATCTAAAGGTGGTGTTGCTGAAATTGAAAAAGAAAATATTGCAAAGGCACGTGCGCTTTATGCTGAGATCGACAGAAATCCATTATTCAAAGGTACCTGCGCAGTAGAAGACCGTTCAAGAATGAACGTTTGTTTTGTAATGGAAGATAAAGAACTGGAAAAAGAATTCCTGAAACTTGCCGAAGAAAATGGCATTGAAGGAATTAAAGGACACAGAAGTGTAGGTGGTTTCAGAGCGTCAATATACAATGCCCTGCCCATTACCAGTGTACACAGATTAGTTGAACTTATGCAGATTTTTGCAGAAAAACACCAAAAATAACAATTTAAATGATTAAGATACTTGCGAATGACGGTATTGATCCCGTTGGTAAAAGGTTATTAGAAGAAGCTGGTTTTATTGTAGATACAGAGACAGTTGCCCAGGATAAGCTGGTAGAAGCGCTGCAGCAATATGATGCAATTACGGTTAGAAGTGCTACCAAAGTTAGAAAAGAATTAATAGACCAGTGCCCGAACCTTAAATTGATAGGCAGGGGTGGAGTTGGTATGGATAATATTGATGTTGATTACGCCAGGGAAAAAGGTCTGGCGGTAATTAATACGCCTGCAGCGTCATCGCTTTCAGTTGCAGAATTAGTATTTGCACATTTATTCACAGGAATTCGTTTCCTGCAGGATTCAAACAGAAAAATGCCTGTAGAAGGTGCAACCAATTTCAACGGGCTTAAAAAAGCTTATGCTAAAGGAACAGAATTGAGAGGTAAAACTCTTGGTATTATCGGTTTTGGACGTATCGGACGTGAAACTGCAAAAGTCGCTTTAGGATTAGGTATGAATGTACTTGCCTACGATCTTTACCCATTCGAAGGTACGCTTACGCTGAATTTCCAGGGTAATCTAAGCCTGGATATTCCTGTGAAAACGGTATCTCTGGAAGAGGTAATTGAAAATAGTGATTTCATTACTTTACATACACCGTTTGCTGATAAACCTATTTTAGGTGAAGCAGAATTTAGTAAAATGAAGCCAGGTGTTGGTATTGTAAACTGTTCCAGAGGCGGTATAATCGACGAAACCGAATTGGTTAATGCATTAAATTCGGGCAAAGTAGCTTTCGCTGGCCTTGATGTTTTTGATAACGAGCCAACTCCGTCAGCATCACTTTTACAACACGCTCAAATTTCACTGACTCCTCACATTGGAGCAGCAACAAATGAAGCGCAAGAAAGAATTGGAGAGGAATTAGCATCTCTGATAATTTCACATTTCAAAAAATAAGTCTGTTTGGTTAGGGATTTATTATATTGGATCCCTAACCAAATTAGATTAATCTATGCCATCTATAAAGCCTTTCCGGGCATTGATACCGTCGTATCATGAATGTTCGGTTATTGTAACCAGGCCACTGGATAACTACAGTACGGGAGAAGCCAGGCTCATTGCTACGGAAAACCAATATTCTTTTCTTCACTTAATCGATCCTTCCCTGGCTGAGCCGTCATGGCGGGATATGCGTGCAGAATTGATCTATAGAAAAATAGGTCTAACCATTAAACAATTTCTTGATTCCGGGAAATTAATTCATCAGGCTATACCTGCTGTATATATTTATGAATGTATTCATAATGGATTGTTACAGAAAGGAATATGGGCTTTATGCGAATCGGATGATTATATGTCTGGCGCAATTCGTAAGCATGAGGTCACGGTGGAGCGGAGGGAAAAACAGCTCGCAGAATATTTGATTAATACCGGGCTGGATAGTAATCCGGTATTAATAACCTACCGACCTTTGCCTGTTATAGATCAGGAAATAGATAAATATTCGAAGCTGCCGCCTTTAATAGACATGCTGTTTAACGATGGGTCCCAACATAGATTATGGGCAGTGGAAGATAAGAGCGACATTCAGGCCATTCAGGATGCCGTAGCATCATTAGATGTAATGTACATTGCCGATGGCCACCATAGAGCAGCAGCTATGAAAGGAAGGGGACAGTTTTCTGCGGTACTCATGAATACTTCAGAAATAAAAATTCATGAGTTTAACAGATTAATAAAAGGGCTCAATGGCTTAACAGCACCTGAAATTATAGAGAAGATATCTGAAACATTTGAATTGACTACATCCAGTAGTCCAGTGTATCCTGCCAGGATTCATGAAATAGGGATGTATGTTAATGGCGTCTGGTACAAATTATCACCAAAGTCCGCAATACTTAATCAGAAAAAAAATCCGGTAGAGAAGCTCGATGTAAGTATTTTACAGGATCATATCTTAGCGCCAATATTGGGCATATCTGATCCCAGAACAGACGCAAGAATAACTTTTCAAGGGAGGTTGGCAGGCGATTCGGTCACTATTCAAGATAGTGTTGACCATGGATTGTTTTTAATCGCATTTACGCTATTCCCTATAACTGTAGACGAACTGCTCGGCGTAGCTGATGCAGAATTAATTATGCCCCCTAAGTCTACATGGATCGAACCGAAGTTTCTGGTAGGGCTACTAACCAGTTATACCCCTAATTTAAAGAGTTTGTAAGGGCCCAGTACCGGTATGCAATAATTCCTTTTTCAATATTGGATAATTTTAATGGGTCTTTCTGATAAAGGCTCGGTAGTAACAAATTATTTAACCGGACCAGAAATTTAAATATCGGCTTTTTCATTTCTTATGTTTTAAGGTTATTAATTGTGTTGATTTTTTTGTGCAACGTGAATATATAAATGAGTGCGGCCAGAAATAACGCTCCTAATATTATATTGATTAATGTGAACGTTCCTGTTTTCTTATCCGTTTCATCTACGTTATGTCTCAAAGTTTCATTTTCATCCTGCAACTTTTTTATGGTTTGCATGTAGGCATCAATCCTTTTACGGCTGTTGGCTTCATTGGATTGTACCTGAGAAACTTCCTGATCTTTATAGTTCATTAATACTTTAAGTTCCCTGAATATATTGTTGTCATTCAGTATGATATTCCTTAAGATTTCGTTGGAATTCTTTAAGTCATTTTTGGTTTGTAAGCCAAAAATACCAGATCTGGCACTTAAACTTAAGTCATACTGGCCAAACCTTGCACTCCGTTCTGCCAGCAGCATATTAATCTTTTGACGTTGGGTTTGATAGGCTGAAGTGTCATTTTGGAATGCATATGTTTTAAATCCCGAAAATATGATCAGACTGAGAACTAATATTCTGATAGAAAATTTCATAATTATAATTAAGCAAATTTGATGCCTTATTGAAATATAAGGGGAATTGAATTTTATGGATGAAATTGTATCCGGACGATATCTCCCAGATGTAAACCAAGTAATCCGCTGGCTTTGCCTTTATTAATGGCTATTTCCAGGTGATTGCTGATTCCGAAAATACATAGTTTTTCTCCTTCGGGTACTTCGTTGTAATGCCAGCTTAACTGGGTGATAGTTTCACTTTTCCGGAAATAGAGGGTGAAATCACGGTTGCGTTGAATTTTCGTGAATAACTCTTTCGTAATATTGGTAATCACGTTGCAGAATGTGTCAATATAGATCACACTTCCCCTGATGATATCCTGTTCAATAACAGGGTGCAGCAGCATTCTTTCCTCAACGCTTGCTGTAGGTATTCCAATGTCTTTTAGCTTTCCGCCTTTAGCCAGATGAATTGCAGCCTTTACAAAAATATCCACAAGAGGGAAGTGAAGATATTTGAGGTCCTGCATGATATTGAGCTCTACGATTTCGTCAGGAGAACCATCGAACAGAAGTGAAAAAATTCCATTGTCGGCGCCCACGAAATAGTGATCCTGATATTTAAGTCCTACGTATTTGGTGTTTTCACTAAAGACAGAATCGATACCGATCAGATGCACAGTACCTTTAGGGAAATAGTTATAAACGTTCTTTAAAACGAATGCGGCATAAGAGATATTGAACGAAGGAACCTCATGGGTAATATCCACAATTGTCGCAGTAGGAAGGATCGTCAGAATACTGCCTTTGAGGGCGGCCTGATAGAAATCCTTGGAACCTAAATCTGTTGTTAAAGTGATAATCGCCATTAAAAATTGAATATTTATTCTTAATCTTGCGTATACGGCAAGTCGCCTGCAAATATTCAAATTTAAATCAAAATATACACCTCTATCTTAAAAAACAATATTTTGAACGAATTAAAACTCACATTAGAGACAACAGATCCATTGCAATTCTGGGGTGCAAATAATGAGCACTATGAGTTGATCAAACGCGCTTTTCCAAAGCTGAAAATTGTTGCCAGAGGTAACGATATCAAGGTGTTGGGAGATGAAGCAGAGCAGAATATTTTTAGTCAGAAGTTTGCAGCTTTAGTCCGGCATCTCGACCAGTATGGCACATTGACCTCTGGGGATATTGAAACTTTATTATCATTAAAACCAGATTCCTCAGCACCGGTTCAGACTCCGGCAGACAAGGGCGGTAGTAACGGTGGCGAAGTAATTGTTTTTGGAACCAATGGTCTGATGATCAAGGCGAGGACTGCTAACCAACGTAAGATGGTAGACAGTCTGATCAAAAATGATGTGCTTTTTGCGATAGGCCCCGCCGGTACAGGGAAAACCTACACAGCCGTGGCACTAGCAGTCCGCGCCCTCAAAAATAAAGAGATTAAGAGAATTATCTTAACCAGACCTGCAGTTGAAGCCGGAGAAAATCTTGGTTTTTTGCCAGGCGACCTGAAAGAGAAAGTTGATCCTTATTTAAGGCCGTTATATGACGCGCTGGATGATATGATCCCGCCTGATAAGCTTAAATTATATCTGGAGAACAGAACTATCGAAATAGCGCCGCTTGCATTTATGCGCGGAAGAACGTTAGATAATTGCTTTGTTATTTTGGATGAAGCGCAAAATTCCACAGATTTGCAGCTCAAGATGTTTTTAACACGGATGGGGCCGACGGCGAAGTTTATCGTTACAGGTGATGTGACACAAATAGACTTACCGAAAAAGCAGATGTCAGGTTTGCATAATGCTTTACGTATTCTGGACGATATACCCGGCATTGAGATCATTTACCTTAACGGAGATGATGTACTGCGCCATAAGCTGGTTAAACGCATCCTGAAAGCGTACGGAGATATACAATAATTTTTACACTATAATTGATGGAGTTCCATCAGCACTATGAAAGCAATCAGAGAAACAAACTTTAATTTTCCAAAACAGAATAATTTTTATAAAGGTAAGGTACGTGATGTATACACTATCGATCATCGTTTAATGGCTATGGTCGTAACAGACAGGATTTCTGCATTTGATGTTGTCCTGCCTGAAGCTATTCCGTTCAAGGGACAGGTTTTAAATCAGATTGCAGCTAAATTTTTGAAAGCTACAGCTGACATTGTGCCTAACTGGGTTCTGTCTGTACCTGATGAAATGGTTACAATTGGAAGGATCTGTGAACCTTTCAAAGTGGAGATGGTTATTCGTGGTTATCTGGCTGGACATGCCTGGAGAGAATACAGCGCTGGAAAAAGGTCAGTATGCGGTGTTTCATTGCCGGACGGACTTAAAGAAAATGATAAATTGCCACAGCCGATTATTACACCTACTACTAAAGCGGCTGTAGGCCATGATGAAGATATTTCAAGGGAAGACATTCTGGCTAAGGGTATAGTTTCGATCAGCGACTACGATAAGTTGGAAGAGTATACGCAGGCACTGTATCATAGAGGTACGGAAATGGCAGCAGAGCGCGGACTGATTTTAGTAGATACTAAATATGAATTTGGTAAAGTGGGTGATGAAATTTATCTTATAGATGAGATTCACACACCAGATTCAAGTCGCTATTTCTATGCTGAAGGATATCTGGACCGTCAGGAGTCGGGAGAAGCCCAAAAACAACTGTCTAAAGAATTTGTGCGTAAATGGTTAATAGAAAACGGTTTCCAGGGAAAAGACGGACAAGTTGTTCCGGAAATGAACGAGGAGTTAGTTGAATCGATTTCTGCCAGGTATATTGAACTTTTCGAACAGATTACAGGTGATAAGTTCATTAAAAATACGCAGGACAATATTCAGGAGCGTATTGAGAAAAATGTTCAGCAGAGTATAGAGGAACTTTTGTCAGTATAATTGTTTAAATTGGTAAGAAGCAAAATAAGCCTATGAAATTTTCAGTAGATAAACACGAAAAGTATGTTGTTATCAGGCTTGATGAAACTAAATTTACAGATTTTAACGCACCGGGGCTTAAATCGGAATTTATTTTATTGAATGCAGACGGATATTGTAATATCGTTCTGGATTTGTCTGAAGTAAAGTCATGCGATGACTCACAGGATCTTAGCTGTCTGCTTGTTGCAGACAGACTTTGCAAAAAAGCGAATGGTTTGTTTATAGTAACCGGTGTAGCTGACTGTATTGTTGAGATACTCAGACTGTCGTCTGTAGACAAGTCACTGCACATTCTGGGTTCATTAGCGGAGGCTGAGGATCTTATCTTTATGGAGGAGATCGAGAAAGAGTTGTTGGGAAGTTTTGACGAGGATGAATAAATGAAATTTGAATTGACCATTTTAGGCAGCAGTTCTGCTACCCCTGTATTTAATAGAAATCCTTCCGCCCAATTACTGAATTGTAATGAAAAATTCTATCTGATTGATTGTGGCGAGGGCACTCAGCAGCAGCTGATCAAATTTGGAATAAAGGCAAGTAAAATAGATACTATTTTTATTAGTCATTTACATGGAGATCATTATTTTGGATTAATCGGCCTGATTTCTACGATGCACTTAAATGGCAGGATTAAACCGCTTTATGTTTACGGACCAGCTGCTTTAAAGGACATATTAGATATACAGTTTAAATATTCGGATACTGTATTAAGATTTGAATTAGTATTTAACCCTGTGGTGGCTGATGAACCTAGAGTTATTTTTCAGAATCAGGATGTTGTAGTCGAAACTATAATCATGAACCACAGGATACCCTGCACCGGATTTAAATTTTCTGAGAAGAAGAGATTAAGAAAAGTAATTGCCGATAAGCTGGAGCAGGCCGGTATTGCTCAAGAATATTATCCACTTCTAAAAAAGGGGCTTGACCTGACTTTACCTGGCGGCAGATTCATTAAAAACAGTGATTATACCGTAGATTCAGATGCGCCTAAAAGTTACTGCTACTGTTCAGATACACTTGCTGACGGAAGTTACCTGGAAAGTCTGAGAAACTGCACGGTATTATATCATGAAGCAACATTTCTTCACGAGTTGCTTGAGCGTGCGAACACTACCCATCACAGCACCGCATTACAAGCGGCTGAGATAGCAGGGGAGGTCGGTGCAGGTAAATTGATCATTGGTCACTTTTCATCACGGTACAAGGTATTATTGCCCTTGCTTGAAGAAGCAAAAGGTAAGTTCCATTCGACCGAGCTGGCTTTAGAAGGACATACTTATTCCATTTAGAAATATTTCAAAATGACAGACATAAAAAAAGCGCCTATATTATAGGCGCTTTTTTTATGTCTGTTCAAACAGGACGGTTATTATTTGTCCTTTTTATTTCCACCTCCGAAAACAGAGAAGTGTACATAACGTTTTGGATTCTCTTTAAGATCAATAATCAGGTTGTCCAGATTTTTGGAAGCATTGTTTAGATTATCATACATTTTAGTATCGTTAACCAACAGCCCTAAAGTGCCCTGTCCGTTATTAACCTTAGTCACGATACCCTGTAAATCTGTAACAGCTTTATTCGCATTATCCAGTGTCTGTTTGAAATTAGCAGCAGCTACCTGATCGGTGATAGTATTAATGTTATTTAGAATAGCATTGATTTTTTCATTGTTGTTTTTCAGGTTCAGTGAGATACTTTCTGCATTAGCCAGAATAGCAGCGATTCTTTTACTTTCTGTACCAACCAATCCATCAACCTTTTTTGAAGTTCCTTCAAGCGAAGTTAGTGTAGCAGCAATACTGTTAAAGCTTTTATCCACGTTTTTCTGAAAGTTCGGGTTTAGAATAGTGTTCACACTGGTTAGAATCGAATCCATCTTACCGATTATTAATTCTGCTTTTTTCTGTACCGGCTGAACAGCTTCCATGAGGTTTTTCTCGACATTGGCATTAAGCGTATCTCCATCCTGCGCAAAGTCCTGACCTGTTCCTAAAGCCATAACGATAGCCTTACTTCCCAGTAAATCAGTACTTTCTAGTTTTGCGATGCTATTTTTAGGAATGTCGTACTTACCCTGTATCTTCAATGTAGCTATAATTGTTCCGTTAGGCTGCAAAATAAGTTTGTCTACACGACCAATCTGAAACCCGTTGATAAGTACAGGTTTAGAAACCGCCAGGCCGTCCACCCGTGAGTATCTAGCATATAAGACTGTTTCGCTTGAAAAGATGGAGTTTCCTTTAAGGAAGTTGTAGCCAATAATTAATAAGGCGATGGAAAAGGCTGCTAATATGCCTACTTTGGTTTCGTTTGCTATTTTCACTTAGGGTGGTTTACTTATTTTACTTCTGTTTCTTTTTTATAGGTCTTCACGGAATCAAAAATCGCACTTACAATTTCATTCTGTCCGCTGGCAGAATTCATATAGCTTTCCTCAGAAGGGTGGGATATAAACCCAATTTCAGTAAGAACAGCTGGCATACCGCATCTTTGCAGGACCAAAATACCTTGTTCTTTTACCCCTCTGTTTAGTCTTTTATTCTTTTTTGTATAATTGTTTTGCATTAACCGGGCCAATCTAAGACTTTTGTCCCTGTATAGATTTTTAAACAAAGATAAGATAATAAATGTTTCGGGATCTTTAGGATCATAACCATTATAATTCTTTTTGTAATCCTTTTCCAAAGCAGCATCAGCATTCTCTCTGATAGCGATATCCTGCTCATTTAGCCTGTGACTACCGGCAACAAATGTCTCAGTTCCCCTGGTTACTTTGTTCTTTACGTAACCATATCTGGGAATCCTTTTTCCTTTTCTCATGGTATGGCCGGTCACTACTCTTCGGTCCGGCATGGAGTTACAATGGATAGAAATAAACAGATCTGCTTTCGCATTATTAGCTATTTCGGCTCTTCTGTATAAAGAAACATCTACATCCGTTTTACGCGTATAAATAATTTGAACACCGGGCATATCCCTTTGAAATTTTCGCCCAAGTTTTAGGGCAACTTGCAGTGCTACATTCTTTTCTTTAGAGAAACTGCCTGAAGCACCTGGTTTATTGCCCCCGTGGCCCGCGTCAATTACTATTCTTTTTACTTTATATCCCTGTGCAAAGGAGCTGAGTGTACAAAAAAGGAACAAGAGTGTCAGCAGGGATATATTTCTTTTGAATATCATCAAATAAACTGGTTTAAAGGTGTGAAATTAGACCGCAAAGATAGTATAATAAAGTTTTTAGCCCATAATTGAGGGCAAAAACGTAAAATGTAAGAATAACAATCAAAATTATATTTTGTTAAATATATGATCTAGTTAATGTATTAACACACTGAAAATCAATATTATATTATATGTTTAACAATAATTAACCGACAAACACTCATTTACATGATTCTATGCTATATTTTTCATTAATTTTGGACGTTTTGGCTTAAACAACAATTTGAAGTTATATTCCGCTTATAATTTGAAACTTTTACACAGATCCGTCTTCCTGCTTAGTTTATTGCTTATGGTTATTACCAGTGAGGCAAGCTATGCTTATAACTACAAATTCCAGACACCCGTTGTTCAGCAACAAGATACCGTTGGAACCGATACTTTAAAACCTGCACAGCCAAGACAACCCGGCAAGGCAGAAGAAGTTTCGAAAATTGAATATTCAGCCCAGGATTCGACTAAATACAGTAAGGACAGAAGTATTATCTATTTATACGGTAAGGCCCGTGTAATTTATGGTGCATTCGAACTGGATGCAGATTATATAACCTTCAATTCAAAAGACAATACGGTATTTGCGAGCGGAAGAAAGGCTGCGAATGGGAAATATCTGGGGAAGCCAATTTTTAAAATGGATCAGCAAGGCTCTTCAAGTGCAGATTCACTTTTCTACAATACGAAGTCGGGTAAGGGAACGGTATTTAATACTTTCACCGAACAGGAGGGAGGCTTCTTTTCCGGCGGCCAAAGTAAGCGCCAACCGGACAATGAAATCCATATCAAGGGTGTTACCTATAGTACGTGCAACCTGCCACACCCGCACTTTGGGATTTATATTACTAAGGGAATTGTTACCGATAAACAGATTATCACAGGTCCGGTATATTTGAAAATAGAAGATATTCCTTTACCGCTCGGTCTGCCATTTGCATTTTTCCCTAAACCTAACAAACGTAATTCGGGTATAATCATGCCGTCATTTGGAGATGATTATACCAGGGGATTTTTCCTTCGGGACGGTGGCTATTATATGAACCTTAATGATTACTGGGACGCTAAAATCCTCGGAACTTATTTTACCAGAGGATCCTATGGAGCTTCAGTAACTTCTAATTATGTAAAAAGGTATAAATATAATGGTAATATTAAGCTTGACTACGGGAGCAATCGTTATGGTCTGGAAGGTACACCGCAATATGAACCGAGAAAAGACTACAGTATACAGTGGGTGCATTCGCAAAATGCGGCTGCACATCCGGGAACGACATTTTCTTCCAGTGTAAACATCAAAACGAGTGGTTACAATCTTAATACTGCCGGTGGAAACTCATTTAATTTCCAATCGATTACAGAGAATGAACTGTCATCCAGTATTAGTTATGGTAAGACAATGGCCGATGGTAAAATTACTTTTGCTGCAGCTGCACGTAGCAATCAGAACACAAAAAGCAAAAGTGTAGATGTAACCTTACCGGATATGTCGCTTTCTGTGCAGTCATTCAGCCCTTTTAATTCGAAAAACAATATAGGCGAGCAGAAGTGGTACCAAAAGATCACAATGGGTTACAATATGGTTTCTGCCAACTCAATCACTTCACCAGACAGCCTTTTGTTCAGAAGAGAATCTCTGAGTAAACTTCGAAATGGAATCCAGCAGACTGTGCCTATTAGTATTAACTTTACAGCGGCGAAATATTTTAATTTTAACGCTGGTGGTACGTATGTCGAAAAATGGCATTTTATGTCGACCAGACAAACAGCAATCAGAGGGGCACTAAATAATGGCGTAGTCGCTCCTGACCAGATTGTTATGGATACTGTAAACGGCTTCAACCGTTCCGGAGAATACAGCTTTAATATGGGGCTGTCAACCAAAGTCTACAATACCCTTCAGTTCAATAAAGGAAAACTAAAAGCTTTACGTTTAGTAACTACACCAACTACAAGTTTTAGCTACCGTCCGGATTTTTCCGCGGCTAAATATGGCTATTACAAACCGCTTTTTTATCAGGATGGAGGAAAGGTAATTGATCCGGTAACGGGCAAACAACGGGTTTACTCAATTCATACCGGAACTTTGTACGGAGGGCCTTCACAGGGAGAAAATGCGAGTATCAATTTTGGATTGGATAATACTTTGGAAGCTAAGGTGTTCTCTTCAAAGGACACAACCGGAACAGGAACGAAGAAAATACCCATTATTCAGGGTTTGAGTATTAACGGGTCCTATAACTTTCTGGCACCTGAGTTTAAATTATCCAACCTGAACTTTAACGGACGATCCCAGTTCTCTGATAAGTTTGGCGTTACCTATACAGGTACACTGAATCCATATGCCGTGGAAGATGTTCGTGACGCCAGGGGTAATACTGTTTTCGACGCTAATGGTAATCCAACAAGGCAGGTTGTGGATAGACTTACGGTGCCACGTCTGGTGAATTTCGGTTTGTCTTTTGGTTACAGTCTTAATGCCGACGCTTTCAAAAAGAGAAATGAAAATCTAGACAAACTGACTGACGAGAAACAAAAAACAGGAATGACACCGGAGCAGGCAGCGGAACTTGCCCAGATCAGCAGTGATCCAAATGCATTTGTCGACTTCAAAATTCCATGGAACTTCACATTCTCTTATAGTTACTATTATTCAAAGTTGGCTAATGGCTTGTCTCCGACAAGTACAAATACGTTGAACTTTAATGGTGATTTTAGCGTTACCCCTAAGTGGAAAGTGGTATTTACTTCCGGGGTGGATTTTAAAAATAAAGGTCTGTCACCGACATCTTTCGCAATTTACAGAGATCTGCATTGCTGGGATATGAATATTAACTGGATTCCGATCGGACCATACAGAAGTTATAGTTTGACGATTCGTGTTAAAGCATCGGTATTGCAAGACCTAAAACTAAGTAAACAACAAGCGTACTATACGCGTTTTTAATTACATATGTTAGCTGAAATTATAACCATTGGCGATGAAATACTTATCGGTCAGATAGTAGACACCAATTCCGCCTGGATGGCGAAAGCTTTAAATCAGGCCGGAATAAAAGTTAAACAGGTTACCTCCGTATCAGATGATGAATCACACATTCTGGATGCACTGGCATCGGCGGAAAGCAGGGCCGATCTTATTCTAATGACCGGTGGACTTGGGCCAACAAAAGACGACATTACAAAATTTACACTCGCCAAATATTTTGGTATGGGAATGCGGAATGACCCTGCTGTGCTGGAGCATGTCACGGAAATATTCCGTAAGCACGGCCTTCCGATGTTAGAGACCAATGTCAGACAGGCCGATGTTCCCGATGGCTGTACAGTTGTACCCAACTTAAACGGTACCGCTCCATGTATGTGGTTTGAAAAGGATGAAAAGATTTTCGTGTCTATGCCCGGTGTTCCTTTTGAAATGATGTATTTAATGGAGGAGGAGATCATCCCGAGAATAAAACAAAGATTTGAACTTCCTTTCATATACCATAAGACCATTCTAACTGCAGGCCTGGGTGAGTCATTTCTCGCGCAGCGTATAGAAGATATAGAAAATAGCCTTCCGGAAACTATAAAATTAGCGTACCTCCCTAAATTAGGACAGGTAAGATTGCGTTTAAGCAGTTCCGGGATTGATGAGCAGCAGATTCAGGCTGAAGTAGAACAATATGCCAGTCAAATCACAGAGCGATTAGGGGCTTATGTAGTGAGTGAAGATGACATTGACCTGGAAAAGGTTATGCTCAATATTATGGATCAGAAGCATCTGACGTTGTCTGCTGCAGAGAGTTGCACGGGTGGTTATTTATCACATTTAATTACCAGGCATCCTGGTTGTTCGAGCGTTTTTGCAGGCGGTGCAGTAGTCTATTCTTACGAATTGAAAGAGTCTGTTTTAGGGGTTAAACCGCAGACGCTCGCAACTTTTGGCGCAGTTAGTGAAGAAACCGTAACAGAAATGGCTTTGGGTGCATTGAAGCATTTTAAGACAGATTATAGTGTAGCAGTAAGCGGCATTGCGGGTCCCGGTGGCGAGACTCCTGGAAAACCTGTGGGAACAGTTTGGGTAGCAGTGGCTAACCGGAATCGCGTAGTTGCAAAACTGCATCATTTTAGCAATAAAAGAGCACAGAATATAGAGCGTTCAGCAGCAGCTGCATTGACCATGATTGTGAATCTCCTGAAAGAAGATGAAGAATTAGTATAAAAAAGACTTACTTTTGCAGCTGATTGGAAAAACCAAATTTACTATAAACTAAATGGCACAATACGAATTATTATTACCCAAAATGGGCGAAAGTGTTGCGGAAGCAACTATTATCAAATGGTTGAAACAACCAGGTGATATGATCAGTTTGGATGATACCCTTTTAGAAATAGCCACCGATAAGGTAGATTCAGAAGTACCCTCTCCGGTAGCGGGTAAACTGATAAAACAATTATATCAGGAAGATGAAGTTGTGCAGGTAGGAGCAGTTATAGCTTATATAGAAACCGACGGCGAAGATGTTGAGGAAACACAGGAAACGGAAGAGCCGGTTAAAGAAGAAGAGGAAACTATCCTATCGGAAATTCCCGGTACAACACAATTAGAAGTTAAAGACGATGTGCAGGAGCAGGTAAAATCTGATTCCGACCGTTTCTATTCTCCTTTAGTCAGGAGTATCGCCAGCCAGGAAAATATTAGTGCAACAGAGCTGGAAAGCATTAATGGCAGCGGTGCCGATGGCCGCCTTACAAAAGATGATCTGTTAAGTTATATTCAGCAGAGCCGGCCGGCGGACGCTGTAGTTAATGAGGTTGCTGCAGAAAGTAAACCGGCGAATATACAAAGCCAGCAAGAAGCGCCGCGTACCGCTCCAGTGACATCGAATCCTGTAGGCGTAAGCGTTTCAGGTGGTGATGAAATCATAGAAATGGATCGAATGGGTAAGCTGATTTCAGATCATATGGTCATGAGTAAGCATACTTCAGCACATGTGACCTCATTTGTAGAAGCAGACGTAACCAATATGGTTCTATGGCGCGATAAGGTTAAAAAGAATTTTGAGAAGAGAGAAAATGAAAAAATAACTTTCACACCAATTTTTATTGAGGCGGTCACTAAAGCAATCAAAGATTTTCCGATGATCAATGTTTCTGTGAACGGCACAAAGATCATTAAGAAAAAAGATATCAATATAGGGATGGCAGCAGCATTACCGAGCGGTAATCTGATCGTACCTGTGATTAAAAATGCAGACCAGCTGAATCTTGTGGGGCTAACCAAATCAGTTAACGATCTTGCAGTTCGTGCAAGAGCATCTAAGCTGAAACCGGATGAAACACAAAACGGTACCTTCACTTTAACCAATGTCGGTTCTTTTGGTAATGTAATGGGAACCCCGATTATAAACCAGCCACAAGTGGCTATTCTGGCTGTTGGTGCAATTAAAAAGAAACCTGCAGTGTTAGAGACCGAATACGGTGACGTGATAGCAATCAGACATATGATGTACCTTTCATTATCTTACGATCACAGAGTGGTTAATGGAGCGCTTGGTGGTACTTTTGTACGCCGGGTGGCAGACTACCTGGAGAACTGGGATGTCAATCGCGAAATCTGATAAAAAACAAAGCAGGCCGGAGAACCCGGCCTGCTTATATCAAAACACACAAAAATATTAGTTATAACTAACTTCTTCCCCGGCAATTACCTGGATCTGCTGATCTGTATAAGTATACCTGCCGGTATGGGCAATAAATACATCTTTCTGTTGTAATAGTTCCCGGTTTGCAAGGAGCGACTTTAAGCTCACGCTTCCGATTACGTATTTATAATCATTTCTAACAAAACGTTCGAGGATATTTTCAATTTTCAATTTCTCCACGGTATACTCGTGGGTATAACGCAGGTAGACTTCAATATTCACCTGATCGGTATGAATCAGACCATTGTGCTGGTGGAATTTTTTATATTCATACTTATATCCATATCTTAATGCAGCTATGTCTGATAGCACTGCAGCGCCCGTAGGATGACCGCCAGCTCCCTTTCCAAAGAAGAATTGTTTATCGGCAAAAGCTGCCTGAACCGTTACGCCATTATATTCATTTTCTACGTTGTAGAGGAAGTCATCAGACTTTACAAATTTAGGTAGTACATAGGTAACCACCTGTTTTGTGCTGATCTTTCTTGCAGTCGGAACCAGTTTGATTTTGAAGTTCTTCTCCCTGGCATATTGAATATCCTGCTCAGATAAATTCTGGATACCAACATTCAGTATTTTATCAGGGTCAATAAACAGACCGTAAGCATGTGCAGTTGCAATAGCTAGTTTAAATTTAGGATCGTATCCTCCAACGTCCATAATTGGATCGGTTTCGGCAAATCCTAAATCCTGAGCTTGTTTTAATGCAAGATCATAAGGCATATTTTCGTTGAATATCTTGGAGAGAATATAGTTGGAAGATCCATTAAAAATTCCGCTTATTCCGTGGAGGAGTTCATTGTCATAATATTCCTCCAGATTACGGATGATAGGAATACTTCCGCAAACTGCACCTTCATACAATAGTGAAGTTCCATGTTCTTCCTGTAACTTAACCAGTTCTTCCAAATGGTTGGCAATCATCTTTTTGTTCGCCGAAACCACATGTTTACCACTGCTCAGTGCTTTTTTAACGATTTTGAAAGCGGCGTCAGCATCATCAATTAGTTCAACGATGGTATTGATATCCGGATTATCCAGTATTTCATCATGATCGGTAGTAAAAAGACTGTTATCCAGTGATCTCTTCTTATTTGGATTCTTGATTGCAATTTTAATAATCTCCAGGTTCAGGTCTTGTCCACGGATAATGTCATGTAATCCCTGGCCAACGACACCAAACCCAAAAATTCCTATTTTTAGCTTCGTGCTCATTTATGCTGTTTTATGAAGTTTAACAATTTTATTTTTTGCATTTTCCTTTAAGAAATTGCCTATGATATTAGTTAGTTCGTCGGTTTCAATCAGGAATCCATCGTGGCCGTAAGCAGATTGAAGTTTCTGGAATTTAGCTTGAGGAATATGATTTGCCAGGTATTCCTGTTCACAAAGCGGGAATAGGAAATCGTTAGGGATACCGATTACCAGTGTATCGGCTTTAATTTGCTTCAATGCCTCTGCAACACTTTTTCTTCCCCTGCCAACATTATGACTGTCCATTGCTTTGGTGAGGTACCAATAGCTGTAAGCATTGAAGCGTTTACACAATTTCTCACCCTGGTAATTCTGATAAGACGATGCGCGGAACCCGTCCGTTTTCTCATTTATACTTTCTACTTGTGTCGCCACATAAGCATCGTAAGTACGGTAAGAAAGTAGGGCGATACTTCTGGCTGCTTTTAGTCCCTTTAGACCTCCATCCGGGCTCTGTGCATAAAATGTCCTGTCGGTAGTGATTGCCAGTCGCTGACTTTCATTGAAAGCGATTCCCCATGGTGAATGGAAAGCATTTGTCGCAATAAGAATCAGATTTTCTGTGAAATCAGGATTGCTGATTGCCCATTCCATTGCCTGCTGCCCACCAAGTGAACCACCGATCAATACCTTGAGTTTGCGGATTCCAAGATCATCGGCAAGCAGCTGGTGTGCTTTAACGATGTCCCGTATACCAAATTCCGGGAAAGAAAGATAATAGGGCAGACCCGTGACCGGGTTTATGCTCAGCGGATTGCTGCTCCCATAATGTGATCCCAGTACATTTGCACAGATAATGAAATGCTCTTCCGGATTAAATAATGAGTTGTCACCGAATAGACCTTTCCACCAGTCCAGAACATCCGCATTTGCGGTTAATGCATGACAAGCCCATATTACATTTGATTTATCGGCATTTAATTTACCATAAGTATGATAGGCAATCTGTAAACGACGGATTTTTTTTCCGTTCTCCAGTTTAAAAATCTTATGATAATTGAAAATATGGTTAGATGACATATGGGCTTGTTCTTGCAATGGATATTATAATTTTATTTTTTCGAAAGCTTGTTCAAAGTCTGCTTTGATATCGTCGATATGTTCGATTCCGACAGAAACACGCAGTAATTGTGGTGTTATACCGGCAGCGAGTTGTTCCTCATCATTAAGTTGCTGATGTGTAGTGGCCGATGGTTGGATAATTAATGTTTTTGCGTCACCCACATTAGCCAGATGGCTAACCAATTCTAAAGAGTTTACAAAGTTAATCGTCTGATCTTTATCACCTTCAAGTTCAAAAGAAAGGACAGCACCGAACCCATTTTTAAGGTATTTCTTAGCATTCAGATGGTAAGGGCTGCTTTCCAGCCCCGGGTAATATACTTTTTTCACCGCTTCGTGGTTTTCCAGCCAGTTAGCCAGTGCCAATGCATTATCTACATGTCTCTGGACACGAAGCGACAGTGTTTCTAAACCCTGAATTAATAGAAACGAGTTAAAAGGAGATTGTGACGGGCCGAAGTCCCTTAAACCTTCAACTCTCGCACGGATGATAAACTGAATGTTTCCCAGTTCACTGTTAATGCCAAATACGTCACTAAAAACTAGTCCGTGATATCCGGGAGACGGTTTGCTGAATTGTTCGAACTTTCCATTTCCCCAATTGTAATTACCGCCATCAACGATTACACCACCAACACTTGTGCCGTGGCCACCGATCCATTTGGTAGCTGATTGGACAACGATATGTGCACCATGCTCCAAAGGTTTAAATAAATAACCGGCAGCACCGAAAGTATTGTCAACGACTAATGGTATATCATATTTTTGCGCCAGTAAAGCTAATTTTTCAAAATCAGGAATACTGAAAGAAGGGTTACCGATACTTTCCAGGTAAATTCCTTTTGTATTATTATCTATCTGCGCCTCAAAATCCTCAACCTGATCAGTAGCTGCGAATTTTGCAGTGATACCGAGTCTTTTAAAGGCAACTTTAAATTGGTTGTAGGTGCCACCATATAGATGAGGAGAAGAGACAAAATTGTCACCAGCCTGCAGAAAATTACTCAGTGCAATAAATTGAGCTGCCTGACCTGAGGAAACTGCCAGTGCAGCGACACCACCTTCCAGTGCAGCTATTCTTTTCTCAAATACGTCAGTTGTCGGATTCATCAGTCTGGTATATATATTACCGAATTCTTTCAGTGCAAATAGATTTGCACCATGCTCGGCACTTTTAAAACCATAAGAAGTAGTTTGATAGATAGGAACTGCTCTTGAGCCTGTTGTTGGATCGATTTCTTGTCCTGCGTGGATCTGTAAGGTCTCAAATTTATAGTTAGCTGACATATATTTGGGTTTTTTAAGGTTGCAAAATAATGTATAGGGTGATTTAAGCAGCAAAGCATGCTTGTCAGAACCTCATTTAGAGGCTTTCCGGGAAAAATAGTCGGAATTGGGTTTGATTATTCAGCGCAACAACACATATAATTGTGTATGTAAGCAAGCTTAATAAAATTTAAAGAAGGTTTGCGCATTCGCGCCAGGGGCATTGTAATTTTCATTTGTCTAAATTTATCTTTCCAATCAGCAATATACTGTCTGGTCAGGAATTGGCACCTTCTCCATTTGGGAGGGTTGCCAGTGGGTCTAGGAGCCTGTCTCTCGCCACTTCTTTATAAATCAAACCTGTTCAGGCTGACTCGAAAAGCTTTCGCTTTATGGTTACAAATGTAGTGTTCTGTAATTAATATCCAAAATTAAATTTTGAATTATACACAAAACACTCATTTGCAATATTTTATTAACGATTTTTATCGATTTTTTTAGTTCAAAGCCTGCTCGAAATCGGCAATTAAATCGTTTACATCCTCAAGCCCGACAGATATCCGAATTAAATTCTGTGGTGTTTTCGTGTCAGGACCTTCAACTGAAGCCCGGTGCTCAATCAAACTTTCTACACCACCCAGACTGGTAGCCTGCGCGAACAGATGAACTTTGTTAACTACCTTTTTTGCATTTTCACCGTCACCTTTAACCAGAACAGACAGCATACCGGAGAAGCCCGTCATTTGTTTGACCGCAACTTCATATTGAGGATGCGAGGGTAAGCCAGGGTAGTATACTTTTTCAATTAAAGGGTGCGCTTCCAGATACTGCGCGAAAAGTAATGCATTTTCAGCATGACCTTTCATTCTGTAATGAAGGGTTTTTAAACTTCGGAGCAACAGAAAGCAGTCGAACGGCGAAGGGACAGCTCCACCAATCTGCTGAATGTTCCTTATTTTGTCCCAATAGGCAGAATGGCCTGCAGTAATCAGGACACCGCCCAGTACATCACTATGGCCGCCTATATACTTGGTGGTAGAATGCATGACCAGATCAGCTCCCTGTAAAATTGGATTTTGGAAACACGGGGAGGCGAAAGTATTGTCACATGCCAGAATCAGCTGATGGGATTTCGCAATTGCAGAAATGGCTGAGAGGTCAGTTACTTTAAGCAGTGGGTTAGAAGGTGTCTCCGTCCAGATCATCACAGTGTTTGACTTGATTGCGTCAGACAGCAACTCAGGTTTAGTAAGATCTACAAAGTCGATTTCCAGAATACCCTCGAAAATAGAAAGCAACTGTTTTTTAAAACCCCAGTACATATCGTCCGGAGCAATAATGTGACTGCCCGGGGCTAATGCCTGGAACGCTGCCATTCCCGCAGTATTGCCTGAAGAAAATGCACAGGCTTCTGTTCCTTTTTCCAGTTTCGCCAGAATTGTCTCCAAAGCAGTACGGTTGGGATTGCTGACGCGACTATACATGTGTCCGCCGGGGTATCCTCCATTTTCGTCTCTGTAAAAAGTTGTGGATAAACTAATTGCAGGCGTCACATCTCCGGTTGCACTTGGTGTTATATTTCCTCCGTGGATAGCTGTCGTTTTGTTATGCATAGAATTTACGTTAAATAGGGTTTTTGGCAGGGTTTGTGTAAGTTGATTTTCAAAAACACAAGTATATGAAAAGAATATTAGTAATAGCAGCCATTTTATGCAGTTCATTGATGGTTTTACAGAGTTGTTCATCCACAAAAAATGCTTCCGCAGGTGCTAGCCTGAAAAGAGGGAATGTGACTGGAAACTGGGTATTAAATGATATTACATTTGAAGGAGTACCGGCGGCGAATGTGAAGTCACTGTTTAATGAAGCGTCTTATAAATGTTTTATTGGTAGTACCTGGAGATTAACTAACAGTGGAAACGGGTCCTATATGTTGCCTGGAACTACAGATTGCCCAAGCAGAACTCAGGACATTTTCTGGTCTGTGAGTACAGCTGATGAGACATTCCAGTTTAAAAAATTAAATGAGGGAGATAAGGCGAAAAACGTAACAGAAGGTTACAGACTAATTCTTTCACACGCCGATAACAACAACCTTACTTTGAAGTCACCTGTTGAATACGGTAGTTCATCTGCATATATAGTCTTGAATTATACTAAAGCAGCAAAATAATTCCCTGCAAACACATCTTGTTAAAGGCTGATCACGCATAATGATCAGCCTTTTATTATATACCAGGATTATGTAATTATAGTTTATGTTATAGCTATGACACAAAACTGACAGCCAAAACAGCCTCTGGAGCCGTGTTCTGTTGTTTTTATCTTACTTTTGACTTTATAATTGATAATAAATGGACACTACACAAAAACTCGCTTTCCTGATTTCCGATAAAGATCTGTCTCCAGAACTATTGGCTATAGCAGAGAAGGTGAAGCGCGAAGAGAGAATTTCCTTTGATGATGGAGTATATCTATATCAGCATGCAGAACTAGGATATTTGGGCGTACTGGCTAATTATATCAGAGAGAAAAGGCACGGCAACCGTACTTTCTTTAACCGTAATTTTCATATAGAGCCTACGAATGTTTGTGTATACAGTTGTAATTTTTGTTCTTATTCACGTTTAATAAAGAACAAAGAAGAAGGCTGGGAGATGAGCGTCGACGCCATGATCGACGCATTAAAAAAATACGATAATGAGCCTGTAACTGAAGTGCACATTACCGGTGGCGTTGTTCCAAAGCAAAACCTTGATTTTTATGCCGAATTTTTCCGAAGGTCCAAAGCACATCGTCCCGATCTTCATATTAAGGCATTAACTCCGGTGGAGTATTATTATATCTTTAAAAAAGCAAAACTCAGCCATTATGATGGTATGAAGTATATGCAGGAAGCCGGACTGGACTCTATGCCAGGTGGTGGTGCAGAAATCTTCCATCCTGAAGTACGGGAGAAGATTGCTCACGATAAATGCAATGCAGAACAGTGGCTGGATATTCATGAGCAGGCTCATAAGATTGGAATGCGTACGAACGCAACGATGCTTTACGGTCACATAGAAGAATTCTGGCACAGGGTAGATCATATGGAGCGTCTGAGACAGCTGCAAGATAAAACAGGCGGCTTTCAGGCATTCATTCCACTGAAATTCCGTAATCAGAATAATCAGATGGATCATGTGCCTGAAGTTTCCGTTATCGAAGACCTTCGTAATTATGCAATTGCGAGGATTTATATGGATAATTTCGATCATATTAAAGCCTATTGGGCAATGATCAGCAGAGAAACAGCACAGTTATCATTAAACTTTGGCGTTGATGATATTGATGGTACGTTAGATGATACGACCAAAATTTATTCGATGGCCGGTGCTGAAGAGCAGCATCCTGGTATGAGTACCAGGGAGTTGGTTAACCTTATTAAACAGGTTAAACGCGAACCGATTGAAAGGGACACCCTTTATAACGTCGTTACCGATTATACCAATGTGGAATTTGAGGAAGATGTTAAACCTCAGTTCTACAAACTTCCTGTAATCAATTCCTAGGATAAAATTCAAAACATAGTTTATAACCCTTTAAGGGTTATAAACCTTTTTAAGCAAATAACATTGAATAAGATACGTATTTCAGCTGTTTCCTATACCAATACCAAACCCTTTATTTACGGCATTGAACATTCCCCCATCTTACAAGAGATAGACCTGAGTCTGGATATTCCAACAGACTGTGCAGCTAAAGTCATTGACGGTACAGTAGATATAGGGTTAATTCCGGTGGCCGCAATCCCATTAATTGCCGATCCGCATATTATTTCAGATTATTGTATCGGGTCGGTTGGCGCGGTGAATTCCGTGTTCATTTTTAGTCATGTTCCGGTAGAAGAGATTCGCACAGTACGTTTAGATGCACACTCCAGAACGTCTAATAATCTATGCAGGGTGCTTCTTAAATTTCATTTCAAAAAAGACGTATCCTTCACAACAGTACCTGATGCAGTTACAGATGCTATAGTACTGATCGGAGACCGTACTTTCGGTCAGAAAGATAAATATCCATATGTTTATGATATGGGGGAGGAATGGATGAAGTTTACCGGGCTTCCTTTTGTTTATGCGGCTTGGGTCGCCAATAAAAAAATAGATACGGGATTTATAGTTTCTTTCAATCAGGCTTTGAAAAACGGTCTGGATTCAAGAAAAGAAGTTATAAAAGGATTACCTGAAGTTTCTGGTTTCGATATGGAAGATTATCTGATGCACAAACTTGACTTTGAGCTCACTGCCGCCAAAAGAGAGGCCCTGCAACTGTTCCTGAATTATATTGCTGCTTTATAATTCTTATCAGATTAGCTTGAAATTGCAAAAAAAAGCACAAAGCTAATCCCTAGATAGTATATTTACAGCTTTGTAATTTTATATAACATTTTGGCTAAAGATAAAACGAAAGAAACACCGTTAATGCAGCAGTATAATGCGATCAAAGCAAAATACCCGGGTGCATTATTATTGTTCAGAGTAGGAGATTTTTATGAGACATTTGGAGAAGATGCCATTAAAACCTCTCAGATTTTAGGGATTGTATTAACAAGGCGGGCAAATGGATCAGCAGCCTATATAGAGCTTGCCGGTTTCCCTCATCATTCCCTGGACAATTATCTTTCTAAATTAGTCAGGGCAGGCCAGCGGGTTGCGATCTGTGATCAGTTGGAGGATCCAAAAACTACGAAAACTATTGTTAAACGGGGAGTAACCGAACTGGTAACACCCGGCGTAGCATATAGTGATAATATCCTTAGTCAAAAGTCTAATAATTACCTCGCAGCGATTTTCCTTGATAAAAGTTCAATAGGGATTTCCTTCCTGGACATCTCGACAGGAGAGTTTCATGTTGCGCAGGGAAACGCAGAATACATTGATAAATTATTACAAGGATTCAAGCCAACTGAAGTTATCTTTCAGAAAAGTAAACGCCAGGAATTCTTTGAGCTCTTCGGTGACAGATTTTATACGTATGCACTGGAAGACTGGGCTTTTACCTCTGATTATGCTGATGAAGTATTAACGAAGCATTTCGAGGTCACCTCCCTGAAAGGTTTCGGGGTTGAAAAACTGGTGACAGGTTTGGTCGCTTCCGGTATCGTATTACATTATTTGAACGAGACTGAACATAGAAATCTCAAACATATAACTTCCATTTCCCGGATAGAAGAAGACCGGTATTTATGGCTGGACAGGTTCACTATTCGTAATCTGGAACTGGTAAGTTCGGCAAACGAGAATGCAGTAACATTATTTAATGTGCTAGATCAGACTTCGACCCCAATGGGCGCAAGAATGCTGCATAAGTGGATTGTTATGCCGCTTAAAGAATTAAAACCTATTCAGGAACGACTAGGTATGGTTGAATACCTCATCGAACAGGAAACATTACTGGAAGACCTTCTTACACCTGTGAAGCTGATCGGGGATCTGGAACGGCTAATTTCTAAGGTGGGTCTGCTCCGTTGTGGTCCGAGAGAGCTTTGTCAGTTAAAAAAGTCGTTGTATCAGATTGAATTGATCAAAGAGAAAGCGCTCGAGACTAATAATCCATACCTGATGCAACTCGCTTCACAACTGGATCCATGTCTAAGCATCCGCGAAAAACTGGAAATTGAGCTGCAACAGGAACCGCCTGCACTTCTGGTAAAAGGTAATGTCATTGCCGACGGGGTAGATCAGGAATTAGACAGACTTAGGGCAATTTCTACAGGTGGGAAGGATTTTCTCGTAGAAATCCAAAAAAGAGAAGCAGCCAGCACTGGTATCCCATCGCTGAAAATCTCCTTCAATAACGTCTTTGGTTATTATCTGGAAGTAACTCATACACATAAAGATAAAGTTCCTTCAGACTGGACAAGAAAACAAACACTGGTTAACGCCGAACGATATATTACTCCTGAGCTAAAGGAATACGAAGAACAGATCCTCGGTGCCGAAGATAAGATCCAGCAAATCGAAGTCAGGTTATATGAGGCATTAATGCTCCAGGTTGCAAGCTATATCAGGCCGATACAGCAAAATGCAAATCTAATTGCGCAATTGGATGTATTGCTTTGTTTTGCGCAGCTGAGCATTCAGAATCATTATGTGAAGCCGGTATTGGATAACTCCAGAGCGCTGGATATTAAAGGCGGCAGACATCCCGTTATCGAAAAAAGACTGAAAATAGGAGAGGAATACATTACAAATGACGTATTCCTTGACAATGATACACAACAAATTATCATTATAACCGGGCCAAATATGTCCGGTAAATCAGCTATTCTGCGCCAGACTGGGCTAATTGTGCTTATGGCACAGATGGGTTGTTTCGTCCCGGCAAAATCTGCCGCTATTGGACTGGTGGATAAGATTTTCACCCGTGTAGGCGCATCTGACAATTTATCAGCCGGAGAAAGTACATTCATGGTGGAGATGAATGAGACAGCAAGTATTCTGAATAATATATCAGACCGGAGTTTGATCTTGCTGGATGAGATCGGTCGGGGAACGAGTACTTACGATGGGATATCCATTGCATGGGCTATTGCCGAATTTCTGCACACCCACCCATCGGCAAGACCCAAAACGTTATTTGCAACCCATTATCATGAACTTAATGAACTGGCTGCAACCATGAATAGAATCAGAAACTATAATGTATCTGTAAAAGAAATGGCTGGCAAGGTTATCTTCCTTCGCAAGCTGGTTCCGGGAGGCAGTGAACATAGTTTTGGTATTCATGTGGCTAAGCTTGCAGGTATGCCACCTAAATTACTGAACAGGGCTAACGAAATCCTTAAGAAACTGGAAATTGACAGAACTGAAGGACAAAGCATTAAAGATAGTTTCAAAAAAGTACAAAATCAGGCCTATCAGCTTCATATGTTTGCTGTAGATGATCCGGTTCTGGTACAAATCAGAGACATGTTGAATAATATGGACGTTAATGTTCTCACCCCGGTGGAGGCATTATTGAAATTAGACGAAATTCAACGGTTGATCAAACAATAAAACCAAAACCAATGAAAAAAGTATACTTACATTATTTTCTATTGGCGCTCACCTGGATAGTAATCTTTACTTCCTGTTCCAGCAGGAAACATATTTCAAACGCTAATACAGGCAGCCGAGGTGCGAAGGCAGCTGATGCTATGGCTGCATTAAGCAGTAAAAAACTTTATCGTTTTATTACTGACTGGACCGGAGTTCCATATCGTCTGGGTGGATTGAACAAGAAAGGCATCGATTGTTCTGGCTTTGCTTTACTTTTAAATCAGGAAATCTATGGCCAGAAGTTACCCCGGCGCTCACGTGATCAGGCAGATGTGATCAGGAAAAAAGACCTTTCGAGACTTCGGGAGGGGGATTTGATTTTCTTTTCTTTCGGCGGCCGGGAAATAGATCATGTGGGGATATACCTAAATAACGGATATTTCGTTCATGCTTCTACTTCAAAGGGTGTAATTGTAGATGACCTGAATTTACCAGCCTACCAGCGCGTGCTGATTAAGGCCGGCAGTTTCAGAAACTAAGTAAAGTATAATCTTAAATGAAAAACAGTACTGAAAAAGACCCTTTCTGGACTAAATATAAAAAATTCGCAACAACTGAAATATTGATGTATCTTATCATGATAATTGGTATTGGCTTAGGTATAATTTTCCTTAGCTAAGAACTTTTATATCAATATTAGTATTATAAAAAATATACCAATGAAATTAAATTTAATCCGTCCTCTTGCTTTTTTTGATCTGGAAACAACCGGAATTAATGTGGGATCAGACCGCATCGTTGAAATTGCAATCTTAAAAGCTATGCCAGATGGAACTGAGCAGATCAAAACCCTTCGCGTTCATCCCGGCATGCCTATTCCTCTTCAGTCATCCTTGATTCATGGTATATACGATGAACATATTGCAGATGCTCCTAAATTTGCGGAAGTAGCACAGGAACTTGCCACATTTATCGGCGACGCCGATCTTGCTGGTTATAACTCTAACCGTTTTGACATTCCCGTATTACTTGAAGAATTTTTGCGTGCGGGTGTTGATTTTGATATGTCAGACAGAAGATTTGTCGATGTACAGAATATCTTCCATCAGATGGAGCAAAGGACACTTCGTGCAGCTTATAAATTCTATTGCGACAAGGATATTATTAATGCGCATTCGGCGGAAGCAGATATCACGGCTACTTACCATGTGTTACTGGCCCAGCTGGAAAGATATGAGGGTGCAGATTTTGAGGACAAACAAGGCAAAATATCGCAACCGGTTATAAATGATATTGATGCACTTCATGCATTTACCAATATGAATAAACCAGTAGATTTTGCTGGTCGTATGGTTTACAATGATCAGGGTGAAGAAGTTTTTAACTTCGGTAAACATAAGAATAAAACAGTGGAGAGCGTATTTGACATCGAACCCAGCTATTATGCCTGGATGAAGCAAGGTGACTTCCCATTATACACCAAGAAAAAGCTGGAAGAAATCTGGACGCGATGGAATAAAAAGAAAGATTTGAATCGCGTGCCAAAAGCACCTGCCGTTGCACCAGCACCTCATAATCAAAAACCATCGGGTAACCCCACAAGAACTACACAACAACAGCCAAGAAAAGAAAAGCCGGCTGAAAATGTGACCTCAGATATGCTGGAACAGTTAAAAATGAAATTCGGTAAATAAGTTTTATCATCCTGCCCGCAGGTCCGTGCCAATTATGGTGGGGCCTGCGGGTTTTTGTTTACGGGGATATTTTTTGTTAAATGAGTGCCAAAATATAGATTGATATGAAGAGATTTACATTTATCGGACTGATCTGTCTGATCAGCTATAGCCTGTCTGCGCAGCCGGGACTACCTGTATCGCCAGAATTACAGAAGGCCTATAAAAATGGCACCAGAGCAGTTAGTGGAAAGCCGGGGCCAGCATACTGGCAGAATACCGCAGATTATCAGCTGGACATTCATTTCAACCCACAGACGGGACTACTGGAAGGTACAGTAGATATCGATTATCTTAATCATAGTCCGGACACATTGAAGCAAATCTGGTTTAAATTATACCCTAATCTCTACCAGAAAGGTGTTAAAAGAGATTCTAAGATTTCGGAGAAAGATTTAGGTGAAGGTGTTAAACTGGCTTCAGTAACTATAGGAACCAGACAACTCGCGGATACCGCACTGCATATTGACGGTACGAACATGTATACAGCTGTTCCACCAGTTGCGCCAGGTCAACGCGTTAAAGTAAAGATAAATTACAGTTACCTGGTAAATAAGGGATCTCATGTCAGAACAGGGAGAGTGGATGATGGAGCCTGGTTTATTGCTTATTTCTTTCCAAGGATTGCAGTATATGATGATATCGACGGATGGAACAAATACCCATATACCGGTGACGCAGAGTTTTATAATGATTTTTGCACTTTCAACGCAAAAATAACGCTGCCTGGTAAGTTCAGTGTTTGGGCTACAGGAGATTTGCAGAATACTGCCGAGTTATTTCAGCCAGAAATTGCAGACAGAATTGCCAGGGCAGAAAAATCTGACCAGACGATAGATGTAATTACTGATGCAGATCTGAAATCGGGAAAGATCGGTTCAGGCCGCGAAAGCCAAACCTGGAATTTTAAAGCCTCTCAGGTTCCGGATTTTGTGTTCGCAGTAAGTGATCATTATTTATGGAAATCGACCAGCCTGGTTGTAGATTCGACCAGTGGACGCAGGACGCGGGTCGATGCTGTATTCAATGCAGGGCATCAGGATTATTATGAAGTGATCGACTTTGCTAGAAAAACAGTTGATGAGATGAGCTTTAAATTCCCACGATGGCCGTTTCCATATAGTCATATCACCATTTTTGATGGACTGGATCAGATGGAATACCCGATGATGGTAAATGACAACCCGGTAGACAGAAGGGAAGATGCGATCACATTGACTGTTCATGAGATATTCCATAGTCTCTTTCCGTTCTATATGGGGACTAATGAGACCAAACATGCCTGGATGGACGAAGGTTGGGCTACAATAGGAGAATGGCTGATTGCGCCTATGATTGAACCCGCAATGGTCGATGATTATGGCATTAAACCAACTGGAACGACGTCAGGAACCAAAAATGATACACCCATCATGACCTTAACTCCCGAATTGAAGGGGAGTGGGTCGTTTACGAATTCTTATCCGAAGCCGGCGCTGGGTTATTTATATGTTAAAGATTATTTGGGTAATGAATTATTCCTGAAAGCATTGCATCACTATATGGAACAGTGGCATGGTAAGCATCCGGTTCCTGCCGACTTCTTTAATTCCATGAATGTCGGGTCCGGAAAAAATATGGACTGGTTTTGGAAGCGTTGGTTCTATGGCGAAGGTGAACTGGATTTGGGCATTTCTTCGGCAACAAAAACTACAGATGGATATACTTTTGTGATTACTAATCAGAGTAATAAGCCCTTGCCAGTTGATCTGGAATTAGAATTTACCGACGGTTCTAAAACGAAGATTCATCAGACTATAGGTATATGGGAGCATGCAGATAAGCAGGTTAAAATACCTTATAAAACCAATAAGAAAATAAGAAAAGTGAAATTGGGCGATACTTATGTCCCGGACAAGAATCAGTCAAATAATACGCTTACTCTGAAATAGGGTTTTCCTGACCCGGAGTTTGCTTGATAAAATCCAGATTACGGACCAGGCCTTTAAACTTGGTCCGTTTTACTGCAGAATTTTTGAACAATTTGCTAAATACGTCTTCTGTAATATCCAGCCAGTCTTCTTTTTTCATCTCCAGAAGGTTGGGTGCTGGTTTAAATTCCGGTTCCTGATTAGGCACCGAAAAGCGGTTCCAGGGACAAACATCCTGGCAGATATCACAACCGAACATCCAGTTTTCCATTTGCTGATTGAATTGCGCAGGAATTTCATCCCGTAATTCTATGGTCAGATAAGAGATACACTTATTTGCGTCGATAATTGCTGGTGAAAGTATGGCCTCAGTGGGACAAGCATCAATACATTTAGTGCAGCTTCCGCAATGATCAGTAGTAAAAGGCTGGTCGGGAACCAGATCCAGATCGATTATTAATTCCGCTAAAAAGAAAAATGAACCTGTTTTCTTACTGATAATATTGCTGTTTTTACCTACCCAGCCAATTCCTGCACGTTTTGCCCAGGCCCTGTCCAAAACAGGGGCAGAATCGACAAATGCTCTTCCACTGACCTCTCCAATTTCGTCCTGAATGAAACTGAGTAGCTGAAAAAGCTTATCCTTAATAACAAGATGATAATCTTTTCCATAAGCATATTTGCTAATCCTGGGAGCATCCGGGTCGATTTGTTGTTGTTCAGGGAAGTAATTAAGTGTTAAAGAAATTACAGATTTAGCATCATCTACTAATATTCGTGGATCCAGCCTCTTATCGAAATGATTTTCCATATAACTCATGGATCCGTGATGTTGGTTTTTAAGCCATTTCTCCAATCTGGGCGCCTCTTCCTCCAGGAAATCTGCCTTGGCAATTCCGCATTGCTGAAAGCCCAGTCTCAGGGCCTCATCTTTAATCAGCTTACTGTAATTTGCGGAATTTGGATGCATAAGAGCACAAAGGTAAATATTAAGGCGCAAACCTTTTCAGTACTCTCGTGTTATTTGCTTTGAAAACCAAACCTTATTAACATGGAAAATTTGAATGATAATAATAATCGAAGGAATGAGGAGTTGCCGGAACAGGAACCAAGTTTAGAGAATATAGCTAACGTTAGTCATGAGGAACCACCGGGGCAACCACCTGTACCTGTTGAAGACAATTACTCTCAACATGAACAAAACCCTGGGCCGTCTCCGGAGGCGGTAAATGAAGATAACGACAAAGGAGCGGGGCCTGTAATGAAGTGGCTTATACCGATCATTGTCGTTATCCTTTTAATCTACTGGTTTCTGATTAGAAAATAATTATTTTAATAGCCGCACTTCGTAAAGATCCTTTCTGCGATCCTGCAGAATCTTTACTGTGCCGAAATGATGCACTTCGTCTAATAAATGTAGGTCTACATCTACAACAAGCATCATTTCGGTATTAGGTGTGGTTTCGGCCTTAACTGCGTTAGTAGGAAATGCGAAGTCAGATGGCGTAAACACGGCAGATTGAGCAAACTGTATATCCATATTATTGACTTTTGGCAAGTTACCTACACAACCGGCAATCGCTACATAACATTCATTTTCAATAGCTCTGGCCTGTGCACATCTTCTTACACGTGTATAGCCATTCTGTGTATCGGTAAGAAACGGTACAAATAAAATCTGCATCCCCTGGTCGGCATAAATACGGCTTAGTTCAGGAAATTCTACGTCGTAACAGATCAGGATACCAACTTTACCACAATCTGTATCGAATACTTTAATTTTATCTCCTCCAACCATTCCATAATATTTTAATTCATTAGGCGTAATATGGATTTTACGGTATTCGTCGGTCTTTCCACTGCGGTGGCAAAGGTAGGTCGCGTTATACAGCTTATTATCTTCGATGATTGGCATACTGCCAGAGATAATGTTAACATTATAGGACACAGCATAACTTTGTATTCTTTCTACTATCTCTGCAGTAAGTTCTGCCAGTTTACGCATCGCTTCCATTTCGGGTAAGTGATTGTAAGGATGTAGCAGGGGGGTATTGAAGAATTCGGGGAAAAGAAGGAAATCGGATTTATAACCACTGACAGAATCGACAAAAAATTCTACCTGTTCATAAAAAGCCTCCATGTCCGGGAATAGGCGCATTTGCCATTGTACCAGTCCTAAGCGGATAGTTTTTGCCGAGCGTGCCGAAGCATCAATTCCCTGATAATAGATGTTATTCCATTCGATAAGGGTAGCGAATTCTTTTGATTCATGATCTCCCGGTAGATAATTCTTTAATACTTTTCGTACGTGGAAATCATTTGAAAGCTGGAAAGTAAGAGTCGGATCATATAATTCCTTGGCTTTAACTTTATCTATGTATTGTCTTGGAGTTAATTCATCGGCATGTGAATGATATCCCGGTATACGGCCACCTGCGATAATGCTTTTCAGGTTGAGACTTTCACAAAGCTCTTTTCTGGCTTCGTAAAGACGTCTGCCCAGACGCAGACCACGGAACTCAGGAGACACAAAGATTTCTATGCCGTACAATGTATCCCCATTTGGGTCATGTGTAGAAAAAGTATAAGCTCCAGTTATTAATTGATAAGTATGTTTATCACCGTATTCATCATAATCTACAATGATAGATAGCGAACAGGCAACAACTTTATCATCAACAGAGATACAAAGCTGCCCTTCAGGGAACAATTTTAGAAGTCTTGCGATTGTATGCTTACTCCAGATCTGGCCGCCTAAAGTATCGTAAGCCTGTTCCATAGATTCTTTCAGATCGTCATAATCTTCGAGTGTAAGTTTTCTTGTTTCGATGTTCATATATGTATAGTATTTTAGCAAAAAACGTACATATATCCAGAATCACACTGAAATACGTACGTTTTTTATGAGCTGATTAATTATATACAGAACATGCACAAATGATGCCTGAACAGGCCGGAGATCAGAATAATCTGCCGGACTGTGCCTGATAAGAACGGCCGAGATGTTTATAGGCCGCTTCGGTGACTTCACGGCCGCGTGAAGTACGCATCATATAACCTTCCTGAATCAGGAATGGTTCGTAAACTTCTTCTATTGTACCCTCGTCCTCACCAACTGCAGTCGCTATGGTTTTTAGTCCAACCGGGCCTCCTTTAAATTTGTCGATAATGGTCAGCAGAATCTTGTTGTCCATTTCATCCAGACCATGTTCGTCGACATTCAGTGCGGTTAAAGCATATTTTGAAATCTTGGTGTCGATTGTGCCGTTACCTTTGATCTGGGCAAAATCCCTCGTTCTGCGAAGTAATGCGTTTGCGATACGGGGTGTCCCACGGCTTCTTCTGGCTATTTCATAAGCTCCTTCTTCAGTAATCGGTGTTTTAAGAATTTGTGAAGAGCGAAGTACGATTGTTGTTAATAGTTTGGCATCATAATATGCAAGCCTGGAATTGATGCCGAAACGAGCCCGTAAAGGCGCCGTTAGCAAACCGGAACGTGTCGTCGCACCAACCAATGTAAATGGATTCAATCCAATCTGTACTGAGCGTGCATTTGGACCGCTTTCCAGCATAATGTCGATCTTAAAGTCCTCCATGGCAGAATATAAGTATTCTTCTACCACCGGACTCAGTCTGTGTATCTCATCAATGAATAGAATGTCACCGGTTTCCAGATTGGTTAGCAAGCCGGCTAGGTCACCTGGCTTATCAAGTACCGGGCCTGAAGTGACTTTAATACCCACACTCATTTCATTGGCAATAATATAAGAAAGTGTGGTCTTGCCCAAGCCAGGAGGGCCATGTAGCAACACATGATCCAAGGGTTCACCGCGTAATTTGGCGGCCTTAACGAAGATCTTCAGATTTTCCATGATCTTTTCCTGACCAGTAAAATCTTCGAATGCCTGCGGCCTTAAAACTTTTTCTATATCTCGTTCAACCGGAGACAGGTTCTCCGCTGAAGCATCGAGGTTTTCATTCATGTTTATTGATTTAAAAATTTGGAAGCAACTTTAGCTTCCTTTATACCCTGGCTGTAATCGTAAAAGCCCTCACCGGATTTTACCCCCGTCTTTCCTGCCATAACCATATTTACCAGTAAAGGGCAGGGTGCATACTTTGCCTGCCCGAAGCCCTGTTGCAGCACTTGTAGAATTGCCAGGCAGACATCCAGACCAATAAAGTCGGCCAGCTGGAGCGGGCCCATAGGATGAGCCATTCCCAGTTTCATTACCGTATCGATCTCCTTCACACCTGCAACGCCTTCAAATAGCGTAATAATTGCTTCGTTAATCATCGGCATCAGAATCCTGTTAGCTACAAATCCCGGATAGTCATTTACTTCGACAGGAACTTTATCCAGTTTGGCTGAAACTGCCATAATCTGGCTGGTTGTTTCATCTGAAGTAGCATAACCGCGGATCACCTCAACCAGCTTCATTACAGGTACCGGATTCATAAAATGCATTCCAATTACCTGAGTACCGCGCCCAGTTACAGCCGCAATCTGTGTAATTGATATTGAGGAAGTATTACTTGCCAGGATAGCTTCAGGTTTAGCATATACATCCAGCTCGCGGAAAATATTAAGTTTGAGTTCCAGATTTTCAGTTGCAGCTTCCACAACCAGGTCGGCCTGTGAAACGCCAGCTTTAAGGTCTGCTGTTGTATGAATCCTGGAGAGTGTTGCTTCTTTATCTGCAATGGTTATACTGCCTTTGGTTACCTGTCTGTCCAGATTCTTGCTAATAGTTTTGACTGCATGGTGGAGTGCCTCTTCATTTATATCTATCAGATTTACCTGGTAGCCAAATTGTGCGAAGGTATGTGCAATACCATTTCCCATAGTTCCTGAACCAACAATAGCTATTTGTTTCATATGAATCTTTTATATTAGGTTAGATTAAGGAGCGAGTCTTGAAATTACCCACACTCCATCTTCAAAGGTATAATTTATCCTGTCATGTAATCTGCTTGGGCGGCCCTGCCAGAATTCTATGGCCTGCGGCTCCAGAATATATCCTCCCCAGTGCTCCGGACGTGGGATCTCATGCCCTTGAAACTCACTTTTTAAAACGGATACTTTTTTCTGAAGGTATTCACGATCCGGAATAATCTGACTTTGCGGCGATGCAACTGCTCCGATCTGACTACCTGTGGGGCGGGAATGAAAATAAGTATCAGAAGCTTCGGCGCTCACACGGCTTACTACACCGTCAATTCTGACCTGACGTTCTAGCTCCGGCCAGAAAAAAAGAAGAGATGCCTGTGGGTTTTCTGCCAACTGTTTTCCCTTCTTACTTTCGTAATTCGTATAGAAAACAAAACCAGTACTATCGAATTCTTTTAACAGGACAATTCTCGCTGAGGGTTTACCCATGGCGTCTGCAGTTGCCAGGGTCATCACATTTGGCTCAAAAAGCTGTGCGCCAAGAGCGTCCTTAAACCAGCTGGCAAATTGATCTGCAGGGTTAGCTGCAACATCACTTTCATGAAGTTCTGCCGCCTTATATTCCTGTCTCAGATTCTGAAGATTTTCTTTAGTCAGTTCCATTTCACAAAAATGGTTATAGTTTTTTTAAAATTATCAGTAAATTTCCTAAATGATCAATCATTCAGAGCCGGCAGCAGGTAAACTGCTTATTTCAGAACCTTTCCTTAACGATCCGCATTTTACACGCTCAGTTATTCTGCTGGTTGATACTACGCCCGAAGGAACATTAGGAATGATTATTAATCAGCCTACGGCTTTATTGGTCAGTGATCTGTTGCAGGACCTGGCGGGTGCCGACTTTCCCGTTTATAGCGGAGGACCTGTGAATACAGAACTAATCCATTTTATTCACCGCTGTCCCGAAAAAATAGGCGAAGGACAGGAGCTCGCAAAAGGGATCTTCTGGGGAGGAAATTACGAAGATTTTAAAAGATGTATGCTTGAGCACACCGTATCGAAAGATGAGATTCGTGTTTTTATCGGTTATGCAGGATGGGATCCCGGTCAGCTGCAGGAAGAACTCTCTTCCAATACCTGGATCGTATCGGATCAATACGATTCAGATATGGTCTTTAATGTAGATGAAGAACAGCTTTGGCGGGATGTAGTGGTGAATATGGGCCCGAGATATGCCCATATTAGCCAGTTTCCAAAAAACCCGAATCTGAATTAATTATTCAGATTCAAGTTCAGCAGCAGTTTCTTCTACCTTTTTACGTAACTCGTCTTTATATGTCTGCATTTTTACTGCAAGACTTTCGTCTGCTGTAGACAAGATTTGAACCGCCAGCAATCCTGCATTTTTAGCTGCATTTAATGCAACTGTAGCCACAGGAATTCCATTAGGCATTTGTAAAATAGAGAGAATGGAGTCCCATCCGTCAATAGAGTTCGATGATTTTACTGGTACGCCGATAACTGGCAATACAGTGATTGAGGCAACCATACCAGGCAGGTGAGCAGCTCCGCCGGCACCAGCAATGATAACTTTTAGTCCTCTTGAAGCAGCTTCCTGGGCATATTTAAACATGCGTTCCGGTGTACGGTGGGCCGAAACCACCGTCATTTCAAATTCAACGCCAAATTGCTTGAAAACTTCAGCAGCATCGTTCATGACCGGAAGGTCAGACTTGCTGCCCATAATAATGCCTACTTTAATACTCATTAAGATATAACTTTTAGTGTGTTTCTGATGAAATTTGCTTTTTCAATAGCGGCTTCCCGATTTTGGTCAACGATCGTGACATGACCCATTTTCCGGAAAGGTTTAGTGTATTTTTTACCATAGAGATGAACATACACACCATCGATAGCGAGGATTTTTTCCAGCCCCTGGTAGCGGGCAACACCATCATGTCCTTTTTCTCCAAGCAGATTAATCATTACTGCATTGGTTACGGTGCGTGTATCACCCAGAGGAAGATTGAAAATAGAGCGGAGGTGCTGTTCAAACTGAGAAACGTAATTACCCTCTATAGTATGGTGGCCACTGTTGTGTGGTCTTGGAGCAAGTTCGTTAACCAGAATACGTCCGTCTTTTGTGATGAACATTTCTACAGCCAGTAAACCAGTAATGTTTAAGGCTTCGGCAATCTGTACTGCAATAGCTTCTGCACGTGCCTGTATTGGTTCAGGGTATGTTGAAGGAGAGATCAGAAATTCTACCAGATTTGCTTCGGCATTAAATTCCATTTCCACCAGAGGAAACGTTTTAACATCCCCGTTTGCATTTCTTGCAACAATTACTGCAATCTCTTTTTCAAAATCTACCAGTTCTTCCATCAGGCAGGGGCTGGTAAATGCATGGTCAAGGTCTGCCACAGAATTAATACGCATTACACCCTTCCCATCATATCCATCTTTACGCTGCTTGAGCATATAGGGGTAAGGAAAGTTAGAAGTGATCATTTCCTCTCTGGAGTTTGCCAGCTGGAAAGGAGCGGTGGGAATATCATTTTCTTTGAAAAATTGCTTTTGTACGCCTTTATCCTGAATTAATCTGATTACCCTTGATTGCGGATACACCTGTTTTCCTTCTTTTTCCAGTTGTTCCAGTGCTTCAATATTTACCTTTTCTATTTCTATAGTAATGACATCTGCCTTTTTGCCAAATTTATAAACCGTATCAAAATCAGTAATAGAGCCGCATTCGAAAGTATTTGCCAGATGTTTGCAGGGAGCGTCATGATCAGGATCCAGAACCAGAGTAGTAAGGTTGTAATTAATGGCTTCCTGAATTAACATTCTGCCTAATTGACCCCCACCTAAAATACCTAATTTTAAATCACTTATTTGTTTTGCCATATCGATATGAAAAAGTTATGCTTATTTTGCACCAAAAATAAACAATATAAACGGATTTGATGGAGGCAGACGCTATAATTATTGGTGCAGGAGCATGTGGCCTGATGTGTGCAGTGCAGGCAGGATACCTTGGAAAAAAGGTTATTTTACTGGAGAAAGGTGCACAACCAGGCGCGAAAATTTTGATTTCAGGAGGAGGGAGATGTAATTATACAAATTTGTCAGTTCAACCGGCACAGTTTATAACAGAGAACCCACATTTTCTAAAATCTGCTTTCTCCCAGTGGACCGTAGAAGACACGATCAGTTTCTTTGAAACTTATGACATCCAGGGAGAAGAAAAAACATTAGGACAACTATTTCCTGTGGAAAAGAATGCCAAGGATATAGTCAAGTTATTTAAAACACTCTGTAATGACTTTGGACAGGAAATTTACTGTAATGCAGAAGTAGGGGAAATCCATCATACCGGAAAAACGTACCAGGTTCATTATGAGCAGAACGGGCACAAAAAAGTATTGGAGGCACCTAAATTAGTTATTACAACGGGAGGCCTGCCTATCCCGAAAATGGGTGCAACAGACTTTGCATTGCGTTATGCCAGGAAACTTGGCCTGCAAATAGCAAAAACGGCACCCGCACTTGTCCCTTTAACAATTACTGGTAAAGATGAAGAATGGTTCGCGAGTCTTTCAGGAAATGCAGTATTCGCTGAAGTCAGCAATGACAATGCAAGTTTCGAAGAAAATATCTTATTTACACACTGGGGTCTGAGCGGGCCGGCAATCCTGCAAATTTCATCTTACTGGAAAGCTGGGGAAACCATTCAAATAAACTTACTTCCGCAACACGATATCAGCAGTCTGATTAATACGGAAAGAATGCATCAGGGCAAAACATTACTATCTACTTTGATGCATCGCTATTTCACGCGCAAGTTCACAGATGCTATGGGTAAATATTTACCTCTGCATCAAACTGTCGCTACATTAACAAAAGCAGAGATGGAAGAAATTCATCAGCGTATCCATGAATTCCGCGTTAAACCCGCGGGAGACAAGGGTTATGACAAAGCAGAGGTTATGCGTGGTGGAATTTCTACAGCAGAGCTTTCTTCAAAAACCCTGGAATGCAAAAAACAGCCAGGACTATATTTTGGCGGGGAATGTCTCGATATCACAGGGTGGCTTGGAGGCTATAATTTCCAGTGGGCATGGGCAAGTGGCTTTGTAATTGCACAACAGCTTTAAAGGATCCGGTATATTATATGTCAGAAACAGCAATTTTAAAACAATATTGGGGGCATAATACTTTCAGGCCGCTACAGCTTGAAATCATACAAGCCGTATTGCAGGGGAAGGACTGCCTGGCACTTTTGCCTACGGGTGGCGGTAAATCTATTTGTTTTCAGGTGCCTGCTATGGCCATGGAAGGCATTTGTATTGTTATTTCACCACTGATTGCGCTGATGAAAGATCAGGTGGAAAACCTGAACGCCCGTGGTATTAAAGCTGTAGCTATTTATGCGGGAATGGGTAAAAGGGAGATTGATATTCTGCTGGATAACTGTATTTACGGACCCGTTAAATTTTTATACCTGTCACCTGAAAGATTACTGTCAGATCTGGTCAGGACGCGTATTTCGTATATGAAGGTGAACCTGATTGCGGTAGATGAAGCACACTGTATTTCTCAGTGGGGTTATGATTTCAGGCCTCCTTATCAACAGATCGCAGCGATACGTGAAATTCATCCGGAAGTTCCCATAATTGCACTTACAGCTACCGCTACCAAGTTCGTCCGGGAGGATATTGTTGAGAAACTTTTAATGGCAGATCCACAGATATTTGTGCAAAGCTTTGCTAGAAAGAACCTGAGTTATGTTGTTTATGATCTGGAAGATAAGTACAAAAAATTACTCAATATTATCACTCAGGTCAAGGGTAGCGGACTGGTTTACGTGCGTAACCGCAGAGAGACTACTGAGGTGGCTTTATTCTTGCAAAGAAATCAGATTTCAGCGGACTTTTATCATGCTGGAATAGAGAAGACGGAACGAAGTACAAAGCAGGATCTCTGGAAGAAAAATAAAATCAGAGTTATCGTAGCTACCAATGCTTTTGGGATGGGGATAGATAAACCTGACGTTCGTTTTGTTATCCACCTGGATCTACCGGAAAGTCTGGAGGCTTATTACCAGGAAGCTGGTCGCGCGGGCAGGGATGGAAGGAGAGCGTATGCAGTTTTACTTGCCAATGAATCTGACCGTGAGATGCTGCAGATCAGATATGCGGAAAGTTTCCCGGAAGTTTCTGAGATCAGAAAAATTTATCATCATCTGGGTTCTTATTTTCAACTGGCTTATGGAGCTGGAGAAGGCATCTTTTTCAGCTTCGACCTTGCAGATTTTTGTAAAAGATATCAGCTGGGTGTAATCAGAACTATGGCCGCGATGAAATTCCTGGAACATGATGGATACCTGACCTTATCAGAGAATATATATTTACCGTCCAGAGTACTCTTCCTTGCCGGGAATGAAGATGTATACCGGTTTCAGATCGAAAACTCGGGATATGACCCTTTGATTAAAACGATGCTCAGGTCTTACGGAGGTATGTTTGATCATTATGCGCAGATACAGGAAAGTGAGCTGGCAAAGCGGTTAAAGATTTCCTGGAACGATGTAGTCAGGCAATTGAATAATCTGCAGGACCAGGGCTTAATTTCCTACTTAAAACAAAGTGACCAGCCTCAGCTCCAATTCACCAGGCCAAGGGTAGATCAGCAGCATCTGGATACAGATGCTCGATATATCAATTTCCGTAAAAAGATTCAGCAGGAGCAAATTGCTGCTGTAATAGCTTATAATCAGACCTGGACATGCCGCACTGCGCAGCTACTCCACTATTTCGATGAGCCGGGAGCAGAGCATTGTGGGATGTGTGACGTCTGTCTGGCCGAAAAAAGGAATCAGGATACTGAAGAGCTGCACGATAAGATACAATTTGACATAATAACTCTATTGCAGAATAGGTTATCTAGCTTAGATGAACTGATACTAGAATTGAAAACCGGCACAGATCAAGATAAACTGGAACAGTTACGCATATTGCTGGACACCGGTAAAATTAAAACCGACGGCAAAAACTATTATATTTGATAATCACAATCGATTTGTACGCTTAAAGAAAAAATAAACCTTATGAAAAAAAGATTCCTTTACCTGCTTGTTTTACCGTTAATTTTTTCGGCCTGCCAGTCTGAATGTCCTCAGGCTTCAGGAACTATTTCGCACAGGGGAGTCCAGCTCAAGCCCTTTGACCAGATTAGCCTGGAAGGTCCTTTAAAATTAGTTTTAAATCAGGACAGCTCCTTTATGGTTCGTACACAGGCAGACAGTAATGCTGTAGAACTAGTTAAAATTAATGTAAATGGCCAGAAACTAGTTGTCAGTCTGAAGTCTGATGCTTACTGTGGTACAGACACAATTGTTGTGCATGCTGGTATTGGAGATTTGAAAAAACTGGAAATAGGCAAGGCTTCCAGAGTTGAAACTGCTTCCAGAATCAGTGTAAATAATCTGGAACTTAAAACGACAGACGCAAATAGTGTCGATCTTGAGTTGAATGCCGGTAAATTAGTCACAACTACGGATGGTTCTGCAGATATCCGTTTAAGCGGGCAGGCAGGCACGCACCAGTTGAAAAGTAAGGGCAGCCTGAACCTGGAAGCCTTTAATTTCATTACCGGTATTTATGATCTGAATATTGACGGAATGGGTAAGCTCAAAATCAACGTGCTGAATGAACTGAAAGTGAAAACTTCCGGCGCATCTGAGATTTATTATAAGGGCAATCCAGCCAAAGTTGAAGAAAAAAAATCAGGGACTTCCAGATTGGAAAAAGTAAACTAGCAGATCGTTAGCGCTTCCTTTAATGACACAGATAAACGATCGTAAAACTATCAGGTCCTGGGCATTTTTTGACTGGGCAAATTCAGCATATAACCTGGTTATTACCTCTACCATTTTCCCTGCTTATTATACAATAATTACTTCATCAAATAAGCCTGATACTATTGACTACGTTCAGTTTATGGGTTTTAAATTTGTGAACACGGCTTTGTATAATTATGCACTTGCATTTGCTTTTCTGATTATTGCATTGCTTAGCCCGGTTCTCTCGGGGATTGCCGACAGCCGTGGGAATAAAAAGTTTTTCATGAAAATGTTTACGTGGATAGGTGCATTATCTTGCTGCGGGCTTTATTTTTTTGAAGCCGAAACACTTCAGTTGGGAATTGTATTATTCATATTAGCAGCTATCGGATTTTGGGGTAGTTTGGTGTTTTACAATGCCTATCTTCCCGAAATAGCAACACCCGATATGCAGGATACCGTTAGTGCGAAAGGGTATGCTTACGGTTATGTGGGCAGCATTCTTTTGCAGCTCCTTTGTTTCGTATTTGTTTTCTTTCCCGATACTTTCGGGCTTTCCGGTGCAGGTCAGGCATCCAGACTATCCTTCCTGCTTGTGGGCATCTGGTGGATAGTATTTGCGCAGATTCCATTTCGAAATCTGCCTGATACACCTAAACAAAGCGTTGTTCCTACAGGAAACATCCTGACAAGCGGCTTTAAAGAATTACGTAAAGTTTGGGCTCAGCTTAAATATATGCCTTATCTGAAACGGTTTTTAACGGCGTTTTTTTTCTATTCAATGGGAGTTCAGACCGTTATGCTCGTTGCGACAGTCTTTGGTGAAAAACAGCTGCAACTTCCGACTGCAAAATTAATAGGTACGATCATGCTGCTACAGGTTGTAGCAATCCCCGGTGCTATGCTCATGTCCTGGCTTTCAAAAAATTACCTGGGTAATATCCGCGTGCTTATCGGCGTGGTGATCATTTGGATTGGTGTGTGCGCTGCTGCTTATTTTGTGGAAACAGAACTGCAGTTTTACTTCCTGGCGGCGACCGTAGGCCTAATTATGGGCGGAATACAGTCTCTTTCCCGCTCAACCTACTCTAAATACCTTCCGCAGGAAAGCAAAGACCATACTTCATTTTTCAGTTTTTTTGATGTAACTGAAAAAGTTGCTTTAGTTATTGGTATGTTTAGCTTTGGCTACATAGAAGAATTGACAGGCAGCATGCGAAACTCATTAATTGCGCTCGCCTTGTTTTTTGTTGCAGGACTTGCATTTTTGTGGTTATTGAGAAACTCAGAACCCAGGAGAACTCTGCCCGTGTCCTGATTATTATTAGAATTTGAATTCAAATGAAAGTAGAACTATTTATACCTTGTTTCGTTGACCAGCTTTATCCCCAAACTGCTTTTAATACTATACAGTTATTGGAGAAATCAGGATGTGAGGTTATTTATAACCCTGCTCAGACCTGCTGTGGTCAGCCTGCCTATAATGCAGGTTATTGGGACGAGGCGAAAGCAACCGGAACAAAGTTTCTGAATGATTTTTCAGACGCAAATTATATCGTAGCACCCTCTGCGTCGTGTGTGGGTATGGTGAGAAATGGTTACAACGACCTTTTTACAAATACCATTGTGCATAATAAATGCAGAACTATTCAAGGGAATATATTTGAACTTTCAGATTTTCTGGTCAATATACTTCATAAAGACTATTTCGGTGCCGAACTGGAAGGAAAAGCGGTTTATCATGACTCCTGCAGTGGTCTAAGGGAATGTAAGATCAAAGAAGAGCCCCGTAAACTACTATCTAAGGTCCACGGACTGGAGATGATGGAAATGAAAGATACAGACGTCTGTTGTGGATTCGGGGGGACGTTTGCAGTTAAATTTGACGCGATCTCTTCAGCAATGGCAGAACAAAAAGTCAATCATGCACTGGAGCAGGATGCAGATTATATTATCTCTACAGATTTGTCTTGTTTAATGCATTTACAGGGTTATATCGATCAAAATAAATTAGCTATTAAAACTATGCATCTCGCAGATGTACTGGCAAACGGATGGCTGGAAAGCACAGAATATTAATTTCAATTATTAAGGCAACCCATTTCATTTTTGTCCACAACGTTTAAAGTCGAGACCGAATTTTTCACACTTTAAAGGAATTTTTCGGCCTTGACTTTTTTTTTTCAAATCGCTTCAAAAGAGCAAATTGCAAATCAAGCTTCTAAATGCTACTAATTATAATTGGTTTTCCAGTTAAAAATTAGTCATAAATCCTTTGCTCTTTTCCACCGGTGTGGATAACAATTTCGAATCATTCTTAATAGAATTCGCATTTTTGGATTCCTTCACAACCGGGTTTAAACCCGGTTGCATTAACCTATTAAATCTTCAAAAATGAGCAACAAAAGAATTATCAAATTTGAAAAAGAAGATTGCAGTCCCTGCAATATGGTTTCCGCTTACCTGGACGGGAAAGGTATTAGCTATGAAACGATAAACCCATTCAATGACCCGGAAATGGCTATGAAATTCCGTGTGAGATCTGTGCCTACTGTAATCCTGCTTGATCAGGAAGAAGAATTGTCAAGGGTAATTGGATTTAAACCAGAAGAGTTGTCGGCACTTGCTGCTGTATGATTTAAACTGGAAAACAGAGTGCCTGTGAACTGGATTTATTACGATAGTAAAACCGGTAACGTAGAACGTTTTGTAAACCGGCTTAAAAATGAACGTGACTGGATTATACAGAAGATTGGCGGCGGATATGAGCCTACACAGCCAGGGCACCTGATCACGTATACAACTGGTTTTGGCGAAGTTCCCCTGAGTACCATGCATTTTTTGCAGCAATACAGTCACCTGATCAGGACAGTTTCGTGTAGCGGTAATAAAAACTGGGGGCCTAACTTTGCATTGGCTGCATCCAAAATTGCAACCGAATTTAATTTACCGGTCATCTTGCAGTTTGAGCTTTCCGGTACCAGAGATGATATTGAACAATTTATAGAAAAGATAGAGGGCTAAGGCTATGGTGACTAAAAAATGGATCTTGTTGAACAACGAGATCATGATTAAAAATGATGATGAATTCAGCCTGCACAAAGACAAAGAAGCAGTAAGGTCCTATTTTCTGGATTACGTCAATAAAAACACAGTATTTTTCTACACGTTGAAGGAAAAGATTGACTACCTGATCGAAGGAGATTATTATGTTGACTTTTATCAATGGTACACTTTTGAACAGATGGAAGAGGTTTACGATTTGGTTTATGCCAAAAAGTTCCGGTTTCAATCATTCATGAGTGCTTTTAAATTCTTTCAGAGTTATGCTTTGAGAGATGACAGCGGCGAGAAATTCCTTGAACGTTACGAAGACCGTGTTGTGGCGGTTTCGCTGTTCCTGGCACGCGGTGATGTGTCTCAGGCGAAAGAATATGCGGAAATGCTGATTAATCAGGAGTATCAACCGGCAACTCCAACTTTCCTGAACTCGGGAAAGAAACGTTCTGGTGAACTGGTATCTTGTTTCCTTGATGAAATCGGAGATAACCTGAATGGAATTGGTTATGCCATTGATTCCGCAATGAAGCTATCTTCAATAGGTGGTGGTGTTTCCTTTAACATTTCTAAGATCCGTGCAAGAGGCGAGTCTATTAAGGATGTAGAAGGCCGTGCGGGTGGTGTGCTTCCGATTATGAAGATCCTGGAAGATACATTCTCCTATGCAAATCAGCTGGGACAGCGTCCGGGGGCAGGAGCAGTATATTTGAATATATTTCATACAGATATTGAAGAGTTTCTGGATTGCAAAAAGATTAATGTAGATGAGAAAGTAAGAATTAAATCCCTTTCTATCGGTGTCATCGTACCGGATAAATTTATGGAACTGGCCGAAAAAGACGAGGCTTGCTACCTGTTCTATCCACACACAGTTTACAAAGAGTACGGTAAATATCTGGATGAATTAGATATGGACCAGATGTATGAAGAGCTGGTTACTAATCCTAAAGTCAGAAAGAAAAAGATCAATGCCAGACATTTGATGGTGAAAGTGGCACAGACGCAGAAGGAAAGCGGTTATCCATACTTGTTTTTCAAAGGAAATGCGAACCGTGGCCATGCCTTAAATGGAATTGGTCAGGTTAAGTTTTCTAATCTCTGCACGGAGATTATGCAGGTGTCAGAGGTTTCTGATATCGAAATTTACGGAAAAGAAGACCAGATCCGTTATGGAATATCCTGTAACCTGGGTTCGCTGAATATCGCGACTGTCATGGAGAACAAAAGGATTAAAGAAGCAGTTAAATCGGCTATGCTATCTCTAACTGTTGTATCCGATATGACCAATATTGCTATGGTACCATCCGTGCAGAAGGCGAACAAGGAATTGCACAGTGTTGGATTAGGTGCAATGAACCTGCATGGGTTTTTAACCCGGAACTTCATCATGTACGAGAGTAAAGAGGCGCTGGACTTCAGCAATGTTTTCTTTATGATGGTTAATTTCTATTCAATTCAGGCATCTATGGAGATTGCTAAAAACAGAGGTATAACATTTGTCGGTTTTGAGAAATCAAGTTATGCTGATGGCAGCTATTTTGACAGTTATACGGAGCAGGATATTGTTCCGCAGCATGCCAAAGTAAGTCAGCTGTTTGAAGGAATGGATATTCCTTCTGCTGAAGATTGGAAAACATTGAGGGAGCAGGTTGCTGAGTTTGGACTGTACCACGCTTACAGACTTGCAATTGCGCCAAATCAAAGTACTTCCTATATTATGAATGCAACTGCATCAGTAATGCCCGTTGTAGATGTGATAGAAGTACGTGAATATGGCGACAGTACTACGTATTATCCGATGCCGTATCTGGATAATGACAATTATTTCTTCTATAAGTCTGCCTATGATATGGATCAGAAAAATGTATTGAGGCTGATCTCAGTAATTCAGCGCCATGTTGATCAGGGAATCTCCACAATTCTGCATACCAACACGAAGGATACGACCAGGGATATTGCCAGATACTATATTTATGCGCATAAAATGGGTCTGAAATCCCTCTATTATACCAGGACAAGAAAAGCTTCTATCGATGAATGCGTGTCCTGCTCAGTTTAAAGATTTTAAAGTATTGAAATTAAATATATGCACAACTCTTATAAAGCCGTCAACTGGAATACCCCTGAGAATGACTATGCAGGTCTGTTCTGGGAGCAGAATCTGAGGCAATTCTGGATAGATACAGAATATATACCTTCTAAAGATATCGATAGCTGGAAGTCACTTAGTCCGGAAGTTCAGCAGACCTACAAAAGAGCTTTAGGCGGATTGACATTGCTGGACACGCTGCAAAGCCACACCGGTATGCCTAAATTACTAGATCATATTGATGGCCTGCAGAACAAAGCAGTTCTTTCATTCATGTGTATGATGGAAGCAATTCACGCCAAATCATATTCCACAATATTCACCACGGTTAACAGTACAGCAGAGATCAATGAGTTATTTGAATGGGTAGAGTCTAACAAGCTGCTGCAATTCAAAGCTGCAACAATCGATAAGTACTATAGAAAACTGGATGCCGATAAGGTGGATGATGAGACTTTATTTATGGCTTTAGCCGCTTCAGTATTCCTGGAGTCCTTTCTGTTCTACAGTGGCTTCTTTATGCCACTCTGGCTTGCAGGACAAGGGCAGATGGTAGCTAGTGCCGATATCATTAAGAAAATCGTTGCCGATGAATCCATTCACGGGGTTTTTGTAGGGTTGCTTGCGCAGGATTTGTTTAAGAAATTGCCAAATCCTGAAAAGACAAAACAAGAAATGGTCAATCTGCTTATGGAACTCTATGAGAATGAGCTGAAATATACCGACGAATTATATACGGAGGCAGGACTAACTGCCGATGTAAAGGAGTATGTTCGCTATAATGCCAATAAAGCCATGATGAATCTTGGATTTGAAGAACTATTCGAGGTAAAATCAGTTAACTCAATAGTTTTAAATGGATTAAATGGTGAAACTACACAGCACGATTTCTTCTCTAAGAAGTCGACTAATTACGAAAAAAGTATGGAAGTCGTCTATTTACACGATGACGACTTCGTGATGGATACCGATCCTGCGATCTGATCGTAGGATGCTCAAACAACGTTATAATCACCCGTTGAACTGGCTAATACCAGTTTTAACGGGTTTTTTATTTCTTATTAAATAAGCGGCTTAAATTAGGTTTAATACCTATAGTCAGCGGAACCGTGTTAAATGCCTGATTGCCGAGTTTACTGAACCCATGCATAAAACTACTTTCGAAAAACATATTAGCACCTCCGAGATTATATTCAATACCTATTCCTGGCTCAATTATACCTGTGTAGTTAGTTTTGTTGTTCAACGTGGCAATACTAGACTCCTGATCGACCATTACTCTCGGTGTGAGCACAAACCCACCACCACCACCTACAAATCCATAGAAGGCAAACTTATTGATTATTTTACGGTAGCCGAGGGCAACATTAAGCAGGTAAGTTGTAGCCCTGCCTTTTTCCAGATAGTAAGAGTTCTCCTTTTCTCTAATCGGATTATCAAAGCCAAAAACATGAAGGCTTATTTTAGGATAGAGGAATAAACCACCATCGCCCAGACCAAAATTGGCACCTACTGAAGTTGAGAATTTAGGTCTTGCGTTTGCGCTGATTTTACCTACTGGCACGGAGAAACCAAAACCGCTCATCGTGTAAAATTTGTCTTGCCGGGCAGAAATTTCCTGTGCTTTAGTGAAGATAGGAAGGACGCATGTCACCAGCAGAAGGAGTAAGGAGCGGGTTAGATTTTTCATTTTAGATTTTTGTTTAATTACAACAGCAGCTAGCCACATATGTTTAGTCCATCCCAAATTTTATTAATTTAGTGCCGTCTTGGTCAGGAAATTTAATTCTTAGTTTTGTACCCATCTTCTGAATTCCAAATAATATTCTGAGTTTTTGGGCGCAAAATATTATTCTTTTTAATATGTTAAATATCTGATATTCATACTACATAAATCTATTTAAGTGAACTGTCTATTTCGTTGCGGCGTTATCATAATGACAAATAGCACCTGAAACACAGAATAAAGTTTTGTTTGATGATTTAAAAACCTATTTTACAGGAAATTAGGTCCATTTATATGAACTAGTATTGTTGCCTATTGTAGGCCGCTGAGAAGTCTCCTCTCATCAGTTTAAACCGGTCGGTTACTGTCTTGATAAATTCTTCATCCAGAATTTGGAAAACCTCATTTACACCGCCGCCGGTCAAATCAAGCTCAGCCAGTTTATAGCTTTGCTCAAGGCTGCCCTGTTCAAACTTTATGATATATTTTTGATTCATCTGAAACAAGGTGATCTTACAATCCGGGTGCGGAAGCTCTGCTATAACTCTCATGGTTTTGTCTTATCTTGATTTGTAAAAGGTCCAAAGCTAAGTAATTTCAAATGCATTGAAACGTTCTGTTTTCATTTACTTAAATTTGCTGTTAATACTTAAAAATTAAATTATGGCAGAAGATCTGGTCATCCTGAAAACTACAAATAAAGAAGAACAATATTTATCTCTTGTCCCGCAAATCCACGCGTTGGTAGAGGGAGAGGATAACCTGATTGCCAACCTGGCAAATATCGCTGCTGCGCTGAAAGAACAGTTTGGCTGGTTGTGGATTGGCTTTTACCTGGAGTTAGATGGCGAATTGGTGTTGGGTCCTTTTCAGGGGCCAGTTGCCTGTACGCGTATTAAACCTGGCAAAGGGGTATGCGGCCAATCCTGGGCAGATAATAAAGTGCTTATCGTACCGGATGTAGATGCGTTTCCTGGGCACATCGCCTGCAGTTCTGCTTCCAGATCGGAAATAGTTATTCCTGTGAGTGCTGCCGGAAAACTAATCGGCGTTCTTGATGCGGACAGCGCTGAACTGGATCAGTTTGACGAGATTGATGCTAAATATCTTAAAGAAATTATGTCAGTACTTTAGCCGTAAATACAGAGGCTCCCTGACCGGTAGTATTAAGCTGGATCAGGGGGCCTCTGTTACATTGAGATGTTATTTATTATATTCTTTATCCAAAAACAAATACCTTCCTGTGTATTTGTCCTGAACAGCCTTCGTTTGTATTCCAATTTCAAGAAACTGGGCATTGCGATTGTCTTTTACGACAGGCCATTGTGGTAAGCTGCCGATATTCGGATTACCAGTTCTAATGAAGGAAGCGAAATAACGCAGCATATCATGGGATATCCTGTAGTCTTCCTTTCTCCATTCATATACCGGATTAAGCGCCAGATTACCCAAAGCATACTCAATTTCAAAAGCATGTGGGGCACCTAATTGTTCCTCCTCTGTTTGCTTACCCGCTGAAGCAGGTTGCATTCCGCCTGCGAGTCCAGGCTGCTGCGATCTGTAGGCGCGACTTAATGGTGGTCTTGTTGGCGTAAAAACGTAACGGTATACATTTCTTTTACCAGTCTTACTATGTAAATCTGCCCATTTCCAGGTACTGTAAACAATGAACCTGTCACTTGCCAGGTCTGTAGCAGCCCGTTTTACCTGGTCAGTTGTAAGTCCCTGATAAAGACGCAGCACTTCTTTTGCTTTTGCACCATATAATGAATTGATCACTTCTGTATATTCATCAGGCCCCGGGTTTTTACCGGCCATTATAGATTGATAAGGTATTTCCGCTGAATTCCAACCCAGTAATAATGGCACCCGGGCTTGCTTACCTTTTTCGAAAACTTTTACCGGTGCTTCTTTCAGGAAATAGCCGTCGATAGTAGGTGGGAAGGACATCATATTCAAATTTGCCGCTTTATCCAGCAATTCAGTTTCTGTAAGATCCCTCAATTCAGCGAGATCATCAGTTTGCGCTTTTCTTGCAAAATCAAGACCTGTCTGTTCCGCATCAGAAAGACTAACCGGAGGGATTGTTGGATTAAACATACCGCCGCTTTCTCCAATAGCCCCGGCGATTAATCCGGAGGACAGTGGAGATGCCATAAGTGCAGAAACAGCAATAGAACCTGCGGATTCACCAGCGATTGTAATCTTGTTAGGGTCACCGCCAAATGCTGCTATGTTTTTCTTAACCCAAACCAGGGCTGCATGCTGATCTAGCAGACCGTAATTTCCTGATCCGTGATATGCAGACTCTTTACTGAGTTCAGGATGCGCAAAGAAACCAAAAATGCCTAGTCTGTAATTTACAGTAAGCACTACAATTCCTTGTTTGGCCATTTGTTCTCCGTCATAACGGGCTTCTGAGCCATCGCCGGCTATAAATCCGCCGCCATAAAAATAAACCAGCACCGGGAGTTTCTCTGTTTTTCTTTTGGCTGGAGTCCAGACATTCAAATATAAACAGTCTTCCTGCGTTCCTGATGAACGGAAACGCATATCTCCGAATATAGACTTCTGCATCGGGCTTGGCCCGAAAGCAATGGCTTTTTTAACACCATCCCAATGATCCGCGGGCTGTGGCGGTGCCCATCGCAGTTGTCCAATTGGTGGTTTTGCAAATGGAACACCTTTAAAACTCCATATACCGGAGTTTTCTCTCGCACCGGAAAGTTCACCTGCTTCAATTGTGACTTGTCCGTCCATAGTCGTTCCGCCGGACTGAGTATAGCCGGCATAGTTTAAGCCTGTCAGACAGACTAATAAAAGTATTAGTTTACGCATAGTAAGTGTGATTCCTTTGAATCTCAATAAGGGAGTTAATAGTATCTGGTATTTGAAGCCTAAAATTACGTATTATTTTCTTTCCAACAGAAACCGCCATACTAATGCACTGAGAATACTTCCTACCAGGGGAGCTACTATAAATAACCATACCTGGCTTAGTGCCTGGCCACCTACAAGCAAAGCGGGACCAATGCTTCTTGCCGGATTGACAGATACTCCGGTTACTTTAATCCCCACGATATGAATTAATACCAGGCTCAGACCGATAGATAAACCGGCAAATCCACCGTTTATATTTTTGGTTGATGTAGAGCCGAAAATTACAAAGAGAAAGATAAAAGTAAATACCGCTTCAGCAACGAAACCTGCATGTAGGCTATAATGACCAGGTGAACCAGAATCATAACCGTTTTGCCCCAGGCCTGCTGCTTCCAGGTTGTAGTCAGCATTTCCGCTCGCGATCATATATAAAATTGCTGCTCCTGCAATGGCACCCAGAATCTGAGCGATCACATAAATTACGGCCTCGCCAGCTTTCATTCTTCCGGCAATGACCATTCCAATAGAAATTGCGGGGTTAATATGACACCCGGAAATATGCCCGATCGCATAGGCCATCGCTACAACAGATAAACCAAATGCAAAAGAGATGCCCAACAGGCCAACACCTGTTGTTCCATCAGCACCAGCAATGACAGCGCTGCCGCAGCCCATCAGAACGAGTACCAGCGTGCCGAAAAACTCGGCAGAGAATTTAGAGAAGGTATTTGTTTCCATTTGAATATGAATTAGTTATACTATTAAATATAACTCAAAATTCAATCTGTTTAACAAATTATTTTTTCGCGGTATTTTTGTTTAACATTATTATAAATCAGCGATTTAAGGTAGCTTTTTGACCATCTCAATATGTGGGATATCATCTTCCAGATAAGACTCTCCCGTCTGGACAAATCCGAAAGATTCGTAAAATTGCTGCAAATAACTTTGGGCACCAATCCGGATATCTCTCAAACCGTGCAGCCTCTCACAATTGGAAATTGCGAGACGCATAAGGATTTTTCCAAAATTTTTACCTCTTACAGCCGGACTGGTAACGACCCGCCCGATTGATGCTTCCTGAAAGGAAACGCCCGGGGGAACAATTCTCGCATAAGCAACCAGTTTCTGCTCTGAATAAAGCATCAGATGCTGGCATTTAAAATCTTTCTCATCTGCATCTAAAAATACACATTGCTGCTCCAGTACAAAAACCTCACTTCTGAGGCGTAAGATCGCATATAATTCTTTTAGGGTAAGGGAATCGAAGGGTTTGCAAAGCTCGGTAAAAGTCATGGTTCATCGTGTTAAAAAGCCAAATGTATCCATTTTAATAAAAAAACCTTAATAATTAGTTTAAGGTGTAAATAATTTACGCAAAACCTGCATATAACTTTCATCAGTACCATTGTTGCGAATGTCAATCAGTGGTTTTAAATCATCTCCAATTACATATCTCAATACATCGCTTTCATCTGTCGCTGCTTCAAATATACATGCTGCCACATCTTCGGGTGTAGAACCTCCGCCGGAATAGATACTTTGAAAAATTTTATCCATACCCTCCAGATACTCCTTGTAATCTGTCAATGCATCATCTTTTGCGAAGTTTGCTTTGGTAGTCTGCTCAAAATTTGTAGCGATATTGCCTGGCTCAATGATTTTTACTTTGATGTTTTGTGATGCCAGTTCGAAAGATAACGATTCACAGAAGCCCTCCAGGGCAAATTTTGATGCGGCATAAACAGAGACCAGTGGTACAGTAACACGTCCGACACCCGAGGTGACATTGATTATTGTCCCATCTTTTCGTTCGCGGAAGTGGGGTAGTATTGCCCTTATGACGTTCATGCTACCAAAAAGATTTACTGAAAATTGTTTTTGTATCTGTTCCGGCGAAGTGGCTTCAAATATACCGTGCTGTCCATAGCCTGCATTATTTAAAAGTGCATCTATTTTTCCAAAATGAGCAATGCCCTCTTTAATCGCTTGATGGATATTTTCCGGCTGTTCGACATCTAGCGGCAGGACCAGGATGTGTTCATTGTTTTTTAGTGTTTCCTGTTTTTCAGGACTACGCATAGTGGCTACAACATTCCAGTTTCTTTCCGCAAAATATAAGGCAGAAGCCTGTCCAATGCCTGTCGAAGCTCCTGTGATTAAAATTGTCTTATTCATGTTTAAATTATTTCTCACTATATATCATTTGTTTTATTTGACTTAGCTGAAATTTAAATTGCAGACGGGTTGATTCCAAATTGCTGTTTAAAAGCATAAGAAAAGTGCGATAAGGTTTCAAAGCCTACATCACTAAACACATCTATCGGTTTCATCTTTTTCTCAGAGATAAGGAAATGAGCTTCATGTAATCTTTTGTTTTGCATCCAGCGATTAGGCGACATATGATATATTTTCTCGAAATCACGTTTAAACGAGGCGAGACTTCTTCCTGTGAGGTAGGCCAGTCGGGGTAATGGAACATTGAATTTATAATTCTGATTCATGAAAGCTTCCAGATCTATTTTGCCCGGCATACTGAAGTCGAATAGGACATCTTTTAGTGCAGGGTCATTTCTCAATAATAATATGATCGCTTCCTGCTTTTTAAGGATAACCAGTTCTTCTGGTATCCTCTCTTCAAAAAGAATATTAAGCGATTTAAAATAATTTACACTCAGCTTGTCAGGCTGAACAGGATAGAATGAGGATACTTTTTTATCGACATTTGCCTGATAGCTCCCTTTGTTCTCATTATAAGTCCAGAGTATGTTCTTATCCAGGAGAATAGAAACAGATTCAAATGGTTTATCTTCAGCAGGATGTTTGACAAACTTTGCAAGCGTATTTTTCTTATAAAGAATGATTTCTCCCGCGTTAAAGTACTGGGTTTTTTCGCCGTCAAAGGCTTCCAAACTGCCTGAAATGATATATGACAAGCCATGCTCTTCAATAAACTGTTCTCCAGCTCTGCTGCTCTCGGTATAACAGGAATGGACAATGCCTGATAAATCTTGTACTGTTTTCATAATCAAAAATTATTTAACTTCTTTCCACCAGTTTCTAAATATCTGATGTGGGTTATCCAGTTCAACGACTTCTCCGATAAGCGGGGTCATTAATGGGATATTTTCGGATCGTGCTATACCTGAGATCCTTTCCAGAGGCTCGTTCCATGCATGGTTGGCCAATGCAAATTTAGACGAATGCACGGGAAATAATTTTTTTGCCCCCAGATCTTTAAAAGCTTTAATTACTTCTTCGGGTTGCATATGGATGTATTTCCATGCTGCGTCATACTGACCATTCTCAAGTATGGCGATATCTACCGGACCAAATGATTTCCCTATCCGGGCAAAATGATCATCATATCCACTGTCTCCGCCAATGTATATGCGGTGTGATTCGGTTTTTAGAAGATAGGATGCCCATAAAGTGTTATTGGCAGATAATGCCCTGCCAGAAAAATGCCGTGCGGGAAGTATGTGTATGAGAAATCCATTCTCACCCTCAATAGTCTGGTCCCAATCTTTTTCAATGATGAGTTCCGGTGAATAGCCCCAGCGCTCTAAATGCGCTCCAACACCTAATCCACAGACGATGTTTCTTATTTTGGGTCTTAACGCCACAAGTGTTTTATAATCAAGATGGTCGTAATGGTCGTGGGAGATCAGCAGATAGTCAATTTCCGGTAAATCTGACGGAGTGTAAATATCGGTACCCTTGAACGCCCGGGTACCGCCAGGAATGGGTGATGCATTTCCGCTGAATACCGGGTCTACCAATATCCGTTTTCCGTCAACCTGCATATAGTAAGAAGAATGTCCGAACCAGACCAGGATATTTTCCGTCAAGGGAATGGCTTTTAAATCTGTTTTGATAGAAGGGATGCTATCCTGAGGTTTTATACTAATGCTCTTATTAAAGAGATATTCGTATAAGGCCTTGGTGTAGCCATATCCTTCGGTTAATTGAGGTGTGTGATGGCTGTTTTGAAATTTCCCATCCTTATAATTAGGTGATTGAATTATCCGTGCTAATCTTTCTCCTTTTGGACTTTGTCCGAATTGAGGAGTCATTGTATATAGAAATACGATGATCCCTAATATAAATATTACTGCAACCGCTATTGCCATTATTTTAAATGCTTTTTTTAAAAATCCTTTATATCTCATTTTCTACTATACTATCTGCTCATTAATATCTTTCTTTTGGGCCGAAATCGAGTTCAAAAACATCGTTAACTTTCTTGAAAAGCTCATTAAATATAGCGCTTATGCTGTTTAAAGGCGCTTTATTTAAAAACATCCGTTTTTTAAACCCTACAAATCTACACATCTAAATTTGGTTTTACTTTCCTGAGAAGCTCAATTACACTTTCCTGAGAAGCTCATAATTATCTGCTGCGGTTTACCAAAAGATCCAGGTGATGCGCTTTATTATTTTTATTATTTTTGCAACAAATGATTATATATAAAACAGATGAAGAAATAGAGTTGATGCAGATCAGTGCATTACTGGTCAGCTCCGCTTTGACAGAAGTAGCCAAGGTTTTGAAAACAGGGATGACTACTATGCAGATAGATCGGTTAATCGGGGAGTTTATTGCAGATCATAAGGCAATTCCTTCCTTTCTGAATTATAACGGGTTCCCATTTAACAGCTGCATCTCAGTTAACGATGTAGTTGTACATGGTTTCCCAAATGACGTTCCATTAAAAGACGGAGACCTGGTATCAGTAGACGTGGGTGTTTTTAAAAATGGTTTCCACGGAGATCATGCCTATACATTTTTATTAGGTGAGATTACCCCCGAGGTGCTTAAGCTGGTAAGAGTTACGAAGGAATCCTTATACGAGGGTATCAAATATGCCACAGTAGGCAAAAGAATAGGTGATATTTCCAATGCCATTCAGGTGCATGCAGAAAAAGAAGGCTATGGCGTAGTGAGAGAACTGGTTGGTCACGGGCTGGGAAGTGCGATGCACGAAGATCCTCAATTGCCAAATTACGGACGTAAAGGTTCTGGTATGCTATTAAAGGAAAACCTTGTTCTGGCTATCGAACCTATGATTAATATGGGTACAAGAGATATTTATACAGATGAAGATGGCTGGACGATTCGCACCGATGACGGCTTACCGTCAGTTCATTTCGAACATGATGTCTGCATCAAAAAAGGTCAGGCATTGGTATTATCTGATTACACACCTATTGAAGCGGCAGAAAAGGCGAATGCTAATCTCAATACTTCATATTACTAAATAATTAAATTTAATCAGGCCTATTCTAATTCTGGGTCTGATTAAATTTCGCTTGTTTCAACTGAAACATATTTCCCTCCGGATCTTCTCCATCGCAAAGCCAATAATTATAGTCATCAAACGTTTTGATTTCGCGCATTTGAACATGCTGACTGAGCAGATAGGACCTGATCTCATTAATATCCTGATTTATTTCGAACACAATTTTGGTGTTATTATCAAATTTGAAGGCGGGCTTACTTTTGTTCAGATATTTTTCTCCAATTTGATGAAGGCCAATTTTACAACTGCCGGATTCCAGAAGTGCCCAAACCGATTGAAATTCTTCAACTATGCTAAAGCTAAAAATGCTGGTATAGAAAGACTTTAAGGTGTTGACGTTTTGAACGTAGAGTATAATTGTATCGAGATTAACCTTCACTTGCATTATCTTATCAAATTTGATTTTAAAAAAAAACTGTTCGGAACCATCTGAACAAGATTTTGAAAATTATTAAAAAATTGCCCGAAACGGCACTTTTAATTCTCTTTTTTTTAGAAATGCGCTAGCCGTTTAACCCTATTTGGCGTCAGGCGGATGTAAGTTTATTTAAAATCCAGGACATATGAAAGAAAACTGTATTTAATTTAAAGTTAATCGGGTCTCGCTTTGGTCAGGTTAACATTTGCTGCACACTTTGTTCGCTGTTCCTTCGGAGTTCCTTCGTTGTTCCTTCAATCGAAATTGAACAAAGTTCGAAGGGAGTATGCACATATTTTGAACCTGTTTAATCCTAAACCTTGACTTAGTGTTTCGTTTAAAGATATTTCCCGTTTTTTTTTAATGAAATAAGCTCGAGATCCAAAGGATAAAAACCGATAGCTTACAGAGTTGAGAAGTCTAGGGGACATTTTTTTTATAATCCTTATATTTAGGCCTTAGGATAAAATAGATGAAAGGCCAGATTTTAAAGTTAGCAGCCATTGCCAATGCCCCAACCAGAACTATAATAGGTTTAATGTCGGGAACTTCTCTGGATGGGCTTGACATTGCTTTATGCCAATTTGAAGGAACGGGATATGGTGCCGTATGCAGACTTGTTGACTTTATTACGATTCCCTACACAGATGCATTCAGATCCAGAATTAAAAAGATTGCTTTCCAGCCGGCAGCCGATCTTTGTGAACTGACAGTACTAAACGCTGAAATTGGAACATACACTGCTGAGTTGGTTCTTCAGGCATTGAAAAACTGGAATTTCCCTGCCTCAGAAGTGGATATAGTTGCCAGTCATGGGCAAACCATATTTCACGCTCCGAAATCCTTTCATTTGCAGGACTCAGCTCCGAACGCAACCTTACAGATCGGTGATGCCGATCATATTGCCGTAAAAACCGGGATAATCACATTATCAGACTTTAGGCAGAAACATATAGCTGCTGGTGGGGAAGGTGCGCCTTTGGTTTTCTACGGCGACAGCCTCTTATTTACCCATCGGCAAGAAAACAGGATTCTCCTAAATATAGGCGGCATTTCCAATTTTACCTGGTTACCCGCCGGCAACAGTGATTTATCTGCTTTTTCTACGGATGTTGGGCCAGGAAATACAATGATGGATCAGTATGTTTCAATCCAATTTCCCGGAAAATCTTTTGATCAGGATGCAATTATTGCACGTTCAGGCTCAGTTAATCAGCAATTACTGGAAGCATTGATGACAGATCCATTTTTCGAGCTCGAGCTGCCCAGAACTACCGGGCCTGAATATTTCAATCTGAAATATTTGGAAGATGTGCTGCAAAAATGCGGAAATCCAATATGCTCACCAGCAGATATAATGGCTACATTATGTGCATTTTCTGCGGGTACTATTGTACAAACTATTCGGCTGTTGACAGGTGATATTCCGTATGAGGTTTATGTAAGTGGTGGAGGAATGCATAATCCTCTTCTGCATCAGATGATCAGTGAGGGGTTAAACCTGGATTTACACTCGACCCATGAACTGGGATTGAATCCGGATGCGAAAGAAGCCGTGTTATTTGCTTTACTTGCAAATGAATGCATTGCAGGACAACAGCAAGCCTTTAAATCGCGGCCGGGTATCCCGGCAGTGACGATGGGCAAGATCAGTCTGCCAGACTAAATTAATCAAACCTAGACCAATAAACATATAATGACCACCAGAAGAGATTTTATCAGAAACACAAGTATTCTAGGCACAGCCTCCCTGACCATGGGCACCCTGGGACAAGCAATTGCCTTTCCTGCATTTAATGGGGCAAAAGGTAAAATGAAGTTGAAATTCCGGCCCTATACCCTGCAGCTAAATCACGTATTTACGCTTGCTACCAGCTCCAGAAGTACGACCCCTGTTGTGCTCACTGAAATCGAATACGACGGACTTGTCGGTTACGGGGAAGCTTCTATGCCGCCTTATCTAGGTGAATCGCATGAGACTGTGCTTAAATTTTTAGGGAAAGTAGACTTGTCGAGATTTGATGATCCTTTTCAACTGGAGGATATCCTGCATTATGTAGATCAGCTTGCGCCGGAAAACAAAGCAGCAAAAGCTTCCGTAGATATTGCGTTACATGATCTGATTGGTAAAATAATGCAGCAGCCCTGGTATAAAATATGGGGTTATAACCCTGTAAATGCACCAGTAACCTCTTTTACTATAGGTATAGATACAGCTGAAGTCGTCCGGCAGAAGGTGAAGGAAGCTGCACCTTATAAATTATTGAAAGTAAAGTTGGGCAGGGACACCGATAAAATGATGATAGAAACTATCCGCGAAGTCACCGACAAACCGATCTGTGTAGATATTAATCAGGGTTGGACAGATAGAAATTTCGCTTTGGATATGGCTGGCTGGCTAAAAGAAAAAGGTGTTGTATTTATAGAACAGGGCATGCCGAAAGAACGAATTGATGATAATGCATGGTTAACTGAAAACAGCCCTTTACCAACCTTTGGCGATGAGGCAGTGCAGCGCTTGCCTGATGTGTTGAAGGCTTATAAAGTTTATAGTGGCATTAATATCAAGCTGATGAAATCAACAGGAATGCGCGAAGCGCATAAGATGCTCACTATGGCGCGGTCTTTGGGAATGAAAGTGATGATAGGTTGTATGACAGAAACCTCCTGTGCCATTTCCGCGGCAGCACAGCTGGCACCAATGGCGGACTATGCCGATTTAGACGGTGCCCTGCTGATTGGAAATGACGTGTATAAAGGGATGACAATTCAGGAAGGTAAGGTTACACTAAGCACACTTCCAGGAATAGGAGTGAGATTGATTTGATAAAATAAAATAGATATATGCAGGAACACATTGTTATTATAGGTGGTGGCTTTGCCGGAATTAATATGGCAAAAGCACTGGGTAAGCATAAAGATTTTAAGGTTACACTAGTAGATAAGAACAATTATAATTTCTTTCCCCCATTAATTTACCAGGTGGCGACGGCTTTTTTGGAACCCTCCAGTATCAGCTATCCGATCCGGAAAATCTTCCGGGGTAAGGAAAACCTGCATTTCCGTTATGCCAGACTCATCCGTGTCAATGCCGAAGCGAAACAGGTTGAGTTAAGCAACGGCATTCTAGATTATGATCACCTGGTTTTTGCGACCGGTGCCGAAACTAATTATTTCGGGATGGAGAATGTCCGCAAGAATGCAATCCCAATGAAAACGTTGAGCGACGCTATTCAGATGCGGAACAGGATGCTGACCAATTTTGAGGAAGCAGCCATTCATACTGATCCGGAGGAAATCCGTAAAAACCTGACCATCGTTATCGCAGGCGGTGGGCCTACCGGTGTAGAGATATCGGGTATGTTCGCTGAGATGAGGTATTCAATCGTCAGAAAAGATTATCCTGAGTTTAATAATACAGGAGCTGAAATTTATTTGGTTGACGGCGGAGCTGCACTGCTGAAACCGATGAGTAAAGACTCTCAGGAGCACACCTATGAAGCACTGACGAAATTAGGCGTTAAAGTCATCCTCAACAGTCATGTCAGCGATTATGTAGATGACCAGGTTGTTTTCTCTGACGGAACTCATATTGCAACAAAAAACCTCATCTGGGCAGCAGGTGTAAGTGCCATGATCTTTGAAGGCGTTCCGGCAACAAGTTATGGAAGAGGGAAACGTTTAATCGTAAATGAGTTTCATGAAGTGGCAGGACTAAACCACGTATACGCAATTGGAGATACTTCTGGTATGACCGGCGACCCAGGATTTCCTGAAATGCATCCACAGGTTGCTCAGGTCGCTATTCAGCAAGGGTTGAATCTGGCCGGAAATTTCAGCAAAAAATTCGCTGGAAAAGCACCTGTTGCTTTCCGTTACCATGATAAAGGCAGCATGGCTATTATTGGCAGAAATAAAGCTGTCGTAGATTTGCCAAAGCCGAAATTACATTTGAAGGGATTTATCGCCTGGCTCGCCTGGTTGTTCATCCACCTACTTTCACTGATCTCTTACAGGAACCGTTTGAATACGCTTTACAACTGGACAGTTGCTTATTTTTCGCGCGATCAGAGTCTCAGGATGATTATCAGACCGATGGATGAAGTAAATAAATCGGCTGAGAAGGATAAAATTGACGTTTAGAAAGCACTAATTGGGTCTTTTTTAAATATTTTCGCGTTTTATTTAAGATTATGATAACCCTAAAAGAGCTTTTTCTGAAAAATAATGCACAGACTTCAACCAGTCCAAATATGCTGGAAATTGAATCTGCATCTGGTATTTATCTATATGATACGCAGGGAAAGCGATATATGGATCTGGTCTCTGGTTTTGCAGTAAGTAATATTGGTCATAGGCATCCTCATGTTATTGAAGCAATTAAGGCACAGTTGGATAAATTTCTGCACCTCACAGTTTACGGAGAATATGTGCAGTCGCCTATGGTTCGTTTCGCAGAAAAGCTGATCAGCGTTTTACCGGCAAGTCTGAACAATGTCTATTTTGTGAATTCCGGTGCTGAAGCTACTGAAGGTGCATTAAAACTGGCCAAACGTTTTACAGGCAGAACTGGTATCATTAGTTGTTACCAGAGTTATCATGGCAGTACCCATGGCGCGCTGAGTGTAATGGGAAATGAGCAGTATAAACAAAAGTACCGTCCCTTATTGCCGGATGTTAGCTTTATTCATTTCAATGAAACCAGCGAGCTGGAAAAAATTACTGAGGCAACCGCTGCAGTTATTATTGAGACCGTACAGGGCGAAGCAGGCATTCGTGTCGCTTCTGAGGACTATATGTTGGCTCTTCGTGCCCGTTGTACTGAAACCGGAACGCTATTGATCATGGATGAAATTCAGGCTGCATTTGGCCGTACCGGAAAGTTATTTGCTTTTGAAAATTATGGAATTGTACCGGATATTTTATTGCTGGCTAAAGCACTGGGAGGTGGAATGCCGATTGGCGCATTCATTGCCAACCGTGAAGTTATGGGTGCATTGAAAGAAAATCCGATACTCGGACATATCACAACATTCGGCGGACATCCGGTTTCCTGTGTTTCCGGACTTGCCAGTCTGGAAGTTATCCTGAACGAAGATCTGGTGAAGGATGTAAACAAAAAAGGCGAGCTATTCCGTTCCCTGTTAATTCATCCTTTGATTAAAGAAATCAGAGGTAAGGGACTAATGCTTAGTATTCAACTGGATAGTTTTCAACAAGTCGAAGCAGTCAGCAAGCATTGTGCCGGACAGGGACTGATTATAGACTGGTTCCTGCACTGTGAAACTGCGATGAGAATAGCTCCGCCATTAATTATAAACGAAGAACAAATTCAGGATGCCTGTAAAATAATTCTGAATGCGCTGGATTCTCTTCAGGAAGCTAATTGAAAATAAACCTTATCAATCAGGTCTCCGGCAGTAAATGGTTTTGACAAGAAATCATCAGGACCGAAATCCTGGTGATTTATTTGTTCCTGGCCAGTTATACCGCTAATCAGAATTACCGGAATGTGTTGCAGTGCTGTATCTTCTTTAATTGCTCTGCAGATTTGCCGGCCATCGACTCCATCCAATACAATATCCATGAGTACGAGGTCTGGTTTTTCTCTACGGATATCATCAAGTGCAGACTTTCCCGACGCGAATACTTTGAGATCCCAGTCTACAAAATCAAGTACGGTCTGCAGTGCGTGCAGGATTTCCTGGTCATCATCAATAATGAGAATTTTCTTTGTTAATTGCATATAATTAGGTTAAATCATTAGCGTATGAATTCCGTTTTGAAACGGCTTGTATGGTTGCAGAACAAATGTTCAGGCTAATTGTTGTTGAATAACCAATTAATTTTATCTTAATCTATTGCTCTTCATGCAGGAAATACGCTGGATCCTTATACTCGAGATCTTTTACTCATTTATTATTATTTTAACCTGTCTGCGTATTATCTACGATACCCGGTCTACTATTAAAACACTGGCTTATCTGATGTTAACAGTGTTTTTGCCTGTCATCGGCATTGTGATTTATTTCTCAATCGGTACAAATTACCGGAAGCGGAAACTCTACAGTAAGAAGATCACTAAAGATGAACGTATTCAGCGAGTGGTCGGACAGCGCCTGTACCTCGAGTCGAAAAAAGTATGGGAGACTCTTCCTCAGGAGATGGCGAAATTTCAGAAGCTCGCAAGACTTTTACTTAAAGATGGAATGAGCTTACTGAGTGGTCATAATAAAGTGGAGGTCCTGTTGAATGGCGAACAGAAGTTTCCGGCAGTTTTACAGGCGATGAAGGATGCCAAACATCATATACACATAGAATATTATATTTTTGAAGATGACGGGATCGGAAATGCGATAAAAGAAGTACTGATTGAAAAAGCGAAGGCCGGTGTACAGGTCCGTTTTATATATGATGACTTCGGCAGTCGTAGTATCCGTAAAAAACTAGTTCCCGAGCTCCGGGCGGCAGGAGTGGAGGCTTATCCTTTTTATAAGATTTTATTTATTGCACTAGCCAACAGGCTAAATTATAGGAACCACAGGAAAATCATAATTATCGACGGATGTATCGCTTTTACAGGTGGAATCAATGTTAGCGACCGTTATCAGAATCTGGCCGAAGACTCAAATGATTTATACTGGCGAGATACCCACGTTAAGATCACTGGTCCGGGAACATATTATCTGCAATATTTATTTATCTGCGATTGGAATTTCTGTGCCGAACAAGAGCTGGAACCACAACAGGAGTTTTTCTGTGATTGGGAAACTGCCTATGGTGATGCCGTTGTACAGATCGCGGCAAGCGGTCCGGATTCTGATAATCCTACGATTCTATATTCCCAGATCCAGGCAATCGGTATGGCAGAACAGGAAATTCTAATCACTACTCCATATTTTATACCCGGTGAGAGTTTACTGGATGCATTGATTGTGGCTTCTTTAAGCGGGGTTAAAGTTCGTATTCTGGTACCCGGAAAGTCAGACTCCATTGTGGTCGCTGCTGCGGCAAGATCCTATTATGGGGAACTTCTGGAAGCAGGGGTAGAAATCTACCAGTATAGGAAAGGTTTTATCCATGCGAAAACCATGGTTATTGATCAGCAGTTGTCTGTTATCGGGACTGCGAATATGGACAACAGGAGTTATGAGCTGAATTTCGAAGTAAATACAGTAATCTATGACCAGCATACAGCCGGACAAATGACAACCGTATTCGACCGGGATCTTGAAGATGCCGAAAGAATTGAAGCTTCAGACTGGAAGAAAAGGCCTTTATATAAGCAGCTACCTGAAAAATTATGCCGCTTATTTTCGCCTTTATTATAGCAGGCTAGCGGCCAGCGAGATATTTTTCAACTTCAGCGGGAATAATACTGCCTGTATGTTGAACAGCAAGCTTCAGTTGCTCAGGGCTCACCTCAAATTTACCTGCCCAGTATTCAATTTCATAGTACTCATTCATATTAATTACTTTTCGGTCTGGAATCTGGATAGCAGATTCATCTTCCTCATGTTTTCTCAAGATCATATCATTATTTTGTATGATTATAACAATACTTATGCCTAAATCTGCTATTCAGAGAGAAGGTGACTATATTTGCGCAATGTCAGCTATCTTTTCACGCTACCTGAATTCTGGTAAATATGCGCTTACCGCGCTGTTTTTTTGCTTTTTTCTTTGTTCTTCCTGTGCTCTTCGTCAGCAGATTGCTCAGAAACAACTACAGCAGCCTGACATTTCAGCACTAAAATATATCGGTAAATCTGTCATTCCCAACGCTTTTGAATTTAGAAAAACTACTGTTGGAGGTTTATCAGGCATTGACTACGATCCCTTTACCAACACTTATTATCTACTGTCAGACGACCGCTCTTCAATTAATCCCGCTCGATTTTACACTGCAAAGATTAAACTGGCAGATACAGGTATAATTAATATAAAGTTTAACAGCGTCCATTTCTTAAAACAGAAAGACGGGAGCACTTATCCGGGGGCGAAAGAAAACATTCATAAAGCGACTGATCCTGAGGCAATCCGTTTTAACCCCGTTCACCAAAATATAGTCTGGAGCAGCGAAGGAGAAAGGATCATCGATCCTAAGGATACTGTTCTGGTAAACCCAACTATCACATTCAGCAACCTTAAAGGGAGCTTTCTGGACACTATACCCTTACCGGACAATCTTCGGATGCAGATTAATGAATCTGGTCCAAGACGTAATGGTGTACTGGAAGGGTTGAGTTACGCTAATAATTTTAAGGAACTTTATGCAAGTATGGAAGAGCCGCTTTATCAGGATGGTCCACAGGCAGCCTTTGTTCCAAATGGAGCATTAGTAAGAATTTACCGTTTTGATCTCGATGGAAAGCGTCTTACAGGTGAGTTTGCCTATGAGCTTGACCCGATTGCCCACGAGCCTAAAACTGATAAAGCAGAATATAATAATGGTATTCCGGATATCTTATGGATTGGCGAACAGAAATTTCTGATCACCGAGAGATCCTATACTTCGGACCACCGTGGAACTACGATAAAAATATTCCTGGCTGACTTTTCCAATGCCCAGGATATTAAAGATATACCCTCACTAGTTAAATATCCGCATGTAAAGAAGATCAGTAAAAAATTACTGTTTAATCTTGAAGACCTGGGCATATACATTGATAATATAGAAGGAGCAACCCTGGGTCCTTTACTATCAAACGGAAACCGGTCACTAATTTTAGTTGCAGACGATAACTTTAGCAAGAAGCAACAGGCACAGATTATGCTCTTTGAAATTATTCCCTGAAGAGTTCAAGTTGATCGGGATCCGGATAACCGGGCTTACTACGCTCATCACCAAATTTACTGATCGATAAACCAAGCAAACGTACTTTCATTTCGGCTGTAGCTACGCTATTTAAAAGTTTCCCGGCACAATCCATAATCTGATTATAACCGGCAATAGGTTTGGAAAAGGATTCACTTCTGGTAATTTGGGTGAAATCTGCGTATTTTACTTTTAAGGTCAGCGTTTTTCCTTTTAGCCTTTTGCTTTCCAGCCTTTCAGTTACTTTCTGTGCAAGGTATCCCAGTTCTGTTATCATTTCTTCCACATCTTCCAGATCTTTAGAAAAAGTATCTTCTGCACCCAGTGACTTAGTGTCCCTGTCGGGCCTCACGCTTCGCTCGTCAATACCCCGGACTATATTATAATAGAAGGAACCAACTTTTCCAAATTTGAGATTGAGCTCTTTCTCCGACAGTTTTTTCAGATCAGCACCAGTGTAGAAGCCCATTTTTTTCATTTTGTCCGCAGTGACTTTGCCAACCCCAAAGAATTTTTCTACGGGAAGCTGCTCCATAAACCGCTCTATCTTAGACGGACCTATAAAAGTAAGCCCATCGGGCTTATTCATATCGGAAGCAATTTTCGCAATAAACTTATTACTGGAGACCCCGGCTGAGGCAGTAAGGTTCAGCTCATCCCGGATCGCATCTTTAATTTCCTGCGCAATGGTTAGTGCAGAGCCGATCCCTAATTTGTCGGCCGTGACGTCCAGGTAAGCTTCATCCAGTGAGAGTGGCTCAATTAAATCTGTATATCTCGAGAATATAGCTCTTATTTGTCTGGACACAGTCTGGTAGGCATCAAACCGCGGTCTGACGAAAATAGCAGTTGGGCATAATTGTATTGCCCGGATAGAGGACATGGCTGAATGGATACCAAATTTCCTCGCTTCGTAGCTTGCTGTGGCGACAACACCACGCCCGGTTGGAGAACCGCCGACTACAATCGGTTTACCCCGGTATTCCGGAAAATCTCTTTGTTCCACAGCTGCATAAAATGCATCCATATCGATATGAATTATTTTACGTCTCATGCTTGCAGATGGTTTATTGTCATATTAATTGTTAAAGACAAATATCCCAAATTCTGGCGTGTAAATTGTCATTGCACATTTATATATTTGACGCACTAATTCTATATTCCTATGCAGGAAAAACAAGTCTTTCAAACCGATAAAAAGAACAGGTGGTTAACCTTTCAATGGGTTACAAGAAGTCTGATCATCGTTTTTATCATCGCCTCTGTTTGTGTCGCTCTCACCTTGTTCTCTAGTGACTATCCAGCTCTGCCCGCGATCAATACAGCAACGAAACTGAACTCCAAACAATTGGAACAGTTAAAAAAATCCACGGTATATAAGGAGTTCAGCATTTCTAAACGAAAACTGCTCCAGATTCAAAAGAATCAACGTTTACACCATCTCAGACATCCTAATAACAAAGCGCGCATTAACGCAGGTTTCTATGTAAACTGGGATCCGCAGTCGCTAACTGACCTGAAGGATAAAATTAAATATCTGGATATGGTGGTTACAGAATCATTCTTTATCAAAAATGGTGCTGATACACTAGTCGATCAGGTCAATACTGATGCGATGAAGATTATTCTGAAGCATAAAAAAACAGCGATTGCAATGGTTTCTAATTTTAGTGGAGATCAATTTGACGGAAATGCAATTCACAAATTGCTACAGAATAAAGATCTGCAGAACCGTTTTATTGATAATCTGATTCTTTCCCTTCAAAAGTATAGCTTTAAAGGAGTGAATATAGATTTTGAGGAAATTAGAGAAGCATCTGATGTTCCTTTAGCAGAATTTCAACGTAACCTCTACGAGAAGCTACATGCGAAAAATCTGCTGGTTACACAGGATATATCTCCGGAGAATGATGATTATAACCTAAAAGTACTGGAAAAGTATAATGATTATATTTTTGTAATGGCTTATGACCAGCATAATGAAAGCAGTAATGCCGGTTATATTTCTCATCAAATGTGGGTTGAAGAACAGCTGGATAAGATATGTGAAAGAATTTCTGCCGATAAAGTTATTCTTGCACTGGCTTGTTACGGTTATGACTGGCCGGATCAGAATACCGGCAAGACGATTACCTATCAACAGGCTATTGCTACTGCAAACAGATACAAAGGCAAAATTAATTATAACAAAGAGTCTGCAAATCTTAATTTCGATTACACGGACGAATCTAATATTCACCACCAGGTATTTTTTACAGATGCTGCAACTAACTTTAACCTGATCAGAAAAGCTGACGACTGGGGTTTAGCTGGTGTTGGTATCTGGCGTATGGGTGCTGAGGATCCGAGATTATGGACTTTTATCGGCAAAAATCTCAGCCTGGACTCCATCCGGAAAAGTGGCGTTGACCTGAAAAATTTCACTCATATCGGGTTAAATGACAGAATTGATTATTCGGGAGAGGGCGAAATTCTGGATTTGGTATCTGTTCCAAAAGCTGGGAAAATATCAATTGATATGGATACGCTGAATTATCTGATCAGTGACCAGCAATATGTTGTTCTTCCAACAAAATATAGTATCAGAAGATACGGAAGTGCAGATAAAAAGATTGTACTCACTTTTGATGATGGTCCGGACCCTGTCTACACACCACAAATTCTTTCTATTCTGCAAAAGGAAAAAGTTCCCGCAAGCTTCTTTGTCGTTGGTATTATGGTTGAACAGAATATGGGGTTGCTTTTAAGAGAATATCAATTGGGCTATGAAATTGGTAATCATACGTTTTTTCATCCCGATATGTCAAAGGTGGGGAAGGAAAGGGTTAATTTTGAGTTAAATGCGACCCGAAAACTCATAGAGTCTGTCACTGGCCATAGTACTATTTTATTCCGTCCGCCTTATAATGCAGATGCAGAACCTTCAACCTCTGCTGAAATTCTTCCGGTTGCGCAGAGCAGGGAGCAGAACTATATAAATATTGGAGAGTCTATTGACCCGAATGACTGGATGCCAGGGATAACTGCCGACCAGATTTACGATGCTGTAGTTAAGCAGTCTACAATGGGTAATGTCCTTTTATTACATGACGCGGGTGGAAACAGACAGGCAACAGTAGAAGCACTTCCTAGAATTATAAAATATTTTCGCTCCCAGGGTTATCAATTTGTAACAATTGGAAACCTGATTGGCAAAACAAGGGCAGAACTTATGCCTGCTGTCAACGCAGGTGAAAATGCATTTATCAGTTCAGGTGATACGCTGTTCCTGAAAGTCTTCTCTTACGGAACACTGTTTCTGAACTATATATTTATCCTGGCTATTATCCTGGCCATGTTGAGAAGCATATTTATTGCAATCATGGCGATCCGTCAGCGCCGGCTAAGCAAAAAGGAAAAAGGGTTATTGCTTCAGGATCCTCAGTTACCGGTAAGTATTATTATACCAGCCTATAATGAAGAGGTCACCGTGGTCAATACATTAAACAGTTTACTGAAATCTGATTATCCATTTGCTGAATTCATTTTTGTGGACGATGGTTCTACAGACAAAACTTTTGAAATTGTCCAACGTCATTTCGGCAACCATGAGAGGATCAAATTATACTCTAAACCAAATGGCGGAAAAGCATCTGCCTTAAACTACGGTATTCTACAGGCATCTGCAGAGTTTGTGATCTGTATTGATGCCGACACACAGCTTAAAACTGATGCGGTTAAAGAACTGATGCGCTATTTTTATGAAGACGAAATCGCCGCTGTAGCTGGATCTGTTAAAGTAGGTAATAAGGTTAACCTTATAACTAACTGGCAGTCTATTGAATATATTACTGCCCAAAATATGGACAGAAGGGCATTTGATTTACTGAACACAATTACTGTGGTGCCGGGCGCGATCGGTGCGTTCCGTAAAAAAGTGATCAGCGAGGTCGGTGGATTTACTACAGATACGCTGGCAGAGGACTGCGATCTGACTATGCGTATTTTACGTGCGGGTTATACTGTACGTAACTGTGATACGGCAATCGCTTATACTGAAGCTCCTGAAACTGTAAATATGTTATTGAAACAACGCTTAAGATGGAGTTTCGGTGTCATGCAGAGTTTTTGGAAAAATAAAGATACTTTGCTGAATAAAAAGTACGGATATTTTGGATTGGTGGGGATGCCAAATATTCTGATCTATCAGATAATTCTGCCTTTATTTTCACCGCTGGCCGACTTCTTCATGGTACTATCCATGGTAACTGGTCTGTTCTCCTTATCTTCAGTACACGCACTCACCTGGGAAGGAGTGGGTAGTCTGCTGAGTTTGAATAATGGTTTTGGACAAGTATTCTTCTATTATTGTATTTTTATCCTGGTAGATCTTCTTTTTGCTGCAATAGCGCTGAAAATGGAGAAAGAATCCTATAAAAAATTGATCTACGTAATTCCTCAGCGATTTTACTGGAGACAGTTAATGTACATCGTTTTATTCCGGTCTTTAAGAAAAGCTTTAAAAGGTGAACTCGAAAGTTGGGGTGTATTGAAAAGAACAGGCAGTGTTAAGGAACAAAATGCTTAATTTTGCAAAGCAGCTACGGATTAATGGTCTGTAGCTGCTTTTAAATTTTTATAAAAGAATGACTGAAAATAACAGTAAACCAAAATTCGAGGATTTCATCACTTTCTACGAGAAAGCTGTACTTCCGCTTCAAAAGGAGAATATCGGATTAATCAGGTTAGACGGACAACTGAAAGGTGATACCCGGGTAACATTTGCTTATTTTGATTATGAGGGTAAAACATGGAGAGTCAATGCTGATACGCATATCGACAGACTTAAAATTGCTTACGATGAATTTGTTAAAGGCAATGACCCCTTCCAGATTAAATATTTGAGAGATAACCGTAAAGCTTACCTGGCAATTAAAGGTCAGCCGGTTAGAAACGCCAAATTATATATCTACGCCTAGGCCAGATTAATCAGGCTCGCCGTTGGGTAGTCCAAAAATCAGCTTGCATAAAAAACGGGCCTGTTCCAATGGAGCAGGCCCGTTTGCAATTTCACTATTTTTTCTTTTTGAGTTCCAATACCGTTATTTCCGGCCAGATTCCTATTCGTCCCGAAAAACCAAGAAATCCAAAACCCCTGTTTATATAAAGTTTACGCCCATTTTCTTCTTTCAAACCAGCCCAGTGTGCATATCTGTATTTAACCGGGCTCCATTTGATACCGAAGGCTTCCAATCCAAATTGCATACCATGCGTGTGACCGGACAGTGTGAGATGAACAATCGGATGGCTGTTTTTAACTTGTGTTTCCCAATGGCTGGGATCATGAGAGAGCAAAATCTTAAACGCTTGTTCTGGTACGTGCTGAAAGGTTTTGGCCAAATCTCCACGTTCACCAAAACCTACTCCCCAGTTCTCCACGCCACCAAGAATGAGTTGTTCATTTTGATTTTTAATTGACACATGTCTGTCCAGTAGTAAGTCAAAGCCTAAATGGCGGTGCGCTTCTTTGAGCTCTTGCAGGTTCTGTACCTTTTCTTCCGGTGACGGCCAGCTGATATAATCTCCGTAATCATGATTTCCTAAAATTGAATATTGCCCATAAGGTGCCTTGATTTTAGAAAATTCAGGAATCCAGGGTTTTATCTCTTCTGCTTTATTATTAACCAGATCTCCTGTAAACACAAACAGGTCTGCGTGTTGTGCATTGATTAGCCGGATGCCCCGCTTTACTGCAGTTTTATTTTTAAAACTTCCGGCATGGACATCGGAAATCTGTACAATTTTAAATCCGTCGAAAAGCGGAGGTAAATCATCAAATTCAAGCGTGACCTTTTTAACGGTATACCGGTATTTTCCAATAATCATCCCATATAAAAACAAGAACACCGTGAGCACGAAAATCACAGCTGAAAATAAGGTCCAGTTATAACTTCTTGGCTGGGAGACGATCGTACTGTAAAGGTCTCCGGGAATAAGGAACACGATGGTAACTAGTTCGGCCACAATTAAAATGAGCAGGGCATGTGCCGCATAAAGTAGTAGTTTACCTTCGGCATTCTTGTGTCTCCTGCTTATTGCCAAACCAAAACCGACAAATATAACCGCGGTTAGTACCCAGAAAAAATGGGGGATACCAGTGGACGGAAAAAGGGTATTAAGTGCACTATAGATATAACCGCTGGTCGCAAGTAGTACAAAGGCAAGGACCAGCAAGGGTAAAATGGGAATTCTTCTTTTCATCAGCGTTACTAAATTTGCTTATTTAACGCATAATTACATGAATTATATTCAATTTGTTTGCGTTGTCAAATTGATTACGATTGGCTGACCAAAAGTCTGGTCTTATTCTGGAACCTGAAGAAGAGCATACAGGACGCTGCAAGCAAGCCGATCGTAAGTCCGTACCAGATTCCATTTACACCCATTCCTAACTTAATCCCTAGTAAATAACCCAGTGGAATACCGATAACCCAGTAAGCTACAAAGGTAATAAGGGTTGGCACATTGACATCTCCGATCCCACGCAATACACCTAATCCAACAACCTGTGTTCCGTCAAATAGCTGGAAAAATCCGGCAATAATTAATAACTGGGCAGCGATTTGTATCACTGCATTATCGTTGGTGTAGATATTAGGTAAAAGAGTATTGCCCAATATAAATACCAGGGCTGTCAGCGACATAAAGGCAATAATTACATGGTAACTGGCGATTGCTGAAAGACGCAGGTCAAGAAAGTTGTTCTTACCAAAGTTATTACCGGTCTTTATAGTCGCAGCAGATGCGATACCGCTAGCGAGCATATAAGTTACAGAAGCCAGGTTAATAGCTACCTGATGGGCAGCTTGTTCTACGGCACCTATTGTACCAATCAAAATTGCAGCCCCACTGAAGGCGCTAATCTCAAAGGAATACTGAAGCGCTACAGGTGCACCGATCTTAAATATTTTAAGGCACCTGACTTTGTCTATAAAACTAATTTTAAATGACCGCAGGTAAACTTTAAAATTTGCGGAACGAAAAACATAAATGGTCATGACTAAAGCCATTAATAAACGGTCTATCAACGTACTCAATCCAACCCCTTTAACGCCCATTGGTGCAATACCGAACATTCCTTTGACGAAGATCACACCGAGTATGATATTGATGAGATTACCCCATATGGAAATAAACATTGCCTGTTTGGTAAAACCAAGTCCCTCTGTAAACTGCTTGAAAGTTTGAAAAATCATCAGAGGAATAATCGATATGGCAAGATATCCAAGATAAGGTTTTGCATAAGCAACAACGTCTGGTGATTGTCCGATATGGTCAATAGCCAGCAATGTTCCAAAATGCACAAAAAGATAGAGCACAATACTTGCAGCGATATTAATAATTAAGCTGTTGGATAATAACCTACCGCATTCCCCATGATTTTTTCTTCCGTTTTCCTGCGCAATCAGTGGTGTAAGGCCATAGGCGATACCCATGCCTAATACCAGGATTAGCATAAATAAACTGTTAACCAATGAAACTGCTGCTAATTGAATCGTTCCGGCAAAATGGCCTACAATCACACTGTCGGCCAGGTGAACCAGGGTATGTCCCAGTTGTGAAACGACTATGGGAAGTGCTAAACGAAGGTTGTCTTTATAATATGGTTTGTATTTTGAATAGAAGGCACTGAACATAATCTTGGGATAATTTGCAAATCTAAGGCTATTTTACCGATGTAAGGGTGAAATATTCTTCTTTCTCTGAAGTGTGTGGCTGGATCAGTTCTGCCAGAATCAGATTGACCAGTATTTTCTGCGCTTTTTTATGTGAACTTCTGGTCAGCTTACAGAATTCTTTGAGTGTGATCCGGCCTTGCTTATCGAGATATCCAAACAGTTTTCGCTCCAGATCGGAATAACTGATCGTGATTCCTTGCTGGTTTTGTCGCTGTTTAATCACTTCAATCATTACCTTGCTCGCCAGGACACTTTTATCTTTTACCCGATAATAGACCCACCATTCTTTTTTATCATCCAGTGCATAATGCGGTTTCGTATCACTTTCGTGAATCGTTGCTGCAAGAACGAGTTTCTCATCGATATAGATTTCCTCAAATTCAGGTTCAATAGCAGGCCGGCAATACTGATGCGCGGATCTGGTGATCATATATCTTTCTTCATCTTCTGATTTGACGCCCTTAATAGTTCCGTCATCTGCAACCCCGATTAACAAGGTACCTCCTTTATTATTTGCAAATGCGACCAGGCTTTTGGCTATTTTTTCTTTATTACTTATCGTTTTTTTAAAATCCAGAGTTGTACCTTCTCCCTGTAAAATTAGTTTCCTGATGTTCATCTTGTCTCCTGAATATAAGCACTAATAAGCGACCTGACCTTTTTCTCCCTGATGCAAATTTCTGATATATACTTCGTTCATAACTGTAGCACAGACTTCACCTTCACTATTTTTAATTTCCATAGGATAGGCTTTGACAAATTTTCCCGGGCCGTCAAGGTGATAAATTGCATCTGCAATCATCTCATCTGTAATATGAATAGAAAAATATAAGGATTTTCTACCGGGTTTGATATATTGAATGCTGGCACTTTTCAACCATACTCTCACTTTATAACCTTTACGTTGCAGTAACTGATCAAATAATAAAGCATAAAAAGGGTCTGTAGCGGCATATATTGTACCGCCAAAGATTGATCCGTTATAATTTTTGTTCAAGATACTTTTCGCAATTTTGATATCTGCCCCCCTGAAACCTGCATAAAATTTTCTTACCCATATTCTCTGAAACAGAAGTGGGGGATAGAAACGCATAACCCATTTTAAGGTATTCTCTGATACTATCATTTTATATAATATTTCACCAGTATGATACGATTTCAACAGCTGGTATTGCTAATTTATAGAAATCCTGTTTCAAATCTTTGATATTTTGCGCCTTTGCATATTTATCGGTAATATATTTACGCTATAAAGATATTCAGAAATTAGATCGTGCAGGGCCGGTTAAAAATTAAAGCTGCTGAAAGACATGGACGTTTATTGATTTCTGAGCTCAGCTTTTCGGTTTTAACCCTAAAAACTTAACTTTGGATAAATACTGAGAAAAATGTTTAGAGATAAGGTTGTTGCCGCTTACAAGCAGATCCAGGATGATATCTGTAAGGGGCTATCCCAGGCAGATGGTCTGGTGGAGTATGAAGAGGAAATTTGGACACGCGAAGGAGGTGGAGGAGGACGCACCCGTATCTTTCAGAATGGAAATATTATTGAAAAAGGAGGGGTGAACTTTTCTGCAGTGCATGGAAATTTACCTGAGGCTGTAAAAAAATCGTTTAAAGTGGATTCTGACGAGTTTTTTGCCGCTGGCGTCTCCATAGTTATCCATCCTTCAAATCCTTTCGTACCTATCATACATATGAATATTCGTTATTTTGAAATGGATGCTCAAACCCGCTGGTTTGGTGGCGGAATAGATCTCACACCTCATTATGTATTTGATGAGGATGTACACTTCTTTCACAAATTATTAAAAGATACTTGTGATGAGTTCGATGCTTCTTTTTATCCTAAGTTTAAAAAGCGGGCAGACGATTATTTCTTTATCCGCCACAGGGAAGAAACCAGGGGAGTTGGAGGAATTTTTTACGACAGGCTGCAGCCGGATAATACAGGACTGGACTGGGATCAGCTTTTTGATTTTTCGGTCGCAGTCGGTGAATCTTTCCTGCCTGCCTACACAGCTTTGATTGAAAGGAACAGAAATAAACCTTTTACACCCGAAAACCAGGAGTGGCAATACCTGCGCAGAAGCAGATATGCTGAATTTAATCTGGTTTATGATTCAGGTACCAAGTTCGGTCTGGAGACCAACGGAAGGATTGAATCTATCCTAATGAGCTTACCTCCAATGGCTAAATGGACCTATAATTATAAACCTTCAGAAAACAGCCCAGAGGCTGCAACTCAGGCACGGTTAATAAAAGGGATAGACTGGGCTTAATTTTTTTAAAGAATACGCTTAAACAGCAATATTTTCCTAAATTCGCAAGGTTATAACATTACCTTATTTAAATCGTTCTTAACGAACATTACTATTTTATGGCAGAAGATTTAGAAAATCAGGAAAACGATAAAATTATCAAGATTGATATAGACGAGCAGATGAAGTCTGCATACATCGATTATTCGATGTCAGTTATTGTATCAAGAGCGTTACCTGATGTACGAGACGGATTGAAACCGGTACACAGACGTGTACTTTACGGTATGCTTGATTTAGGTCTGGCCAATAACAGGCCTTACAAGAAGTCGGCCCGTATTGTCGGTGAAGTACTCGGTAAATATCACCCGCATGGTGATTCATCTGTATATATGACTATGGTGAGGATGGCCCAACCATGGAGTCTGCGTTACTTACTTGTCGAAGGACAGGGTAACTACGGTTCTGTTGATGGTGATTCTCCTGCAGCAATGCGTTACACTGAGGCAAGATTTCAGAAAATGGCTGAAGATATGCTTGCTGATATCAATAAGGATACAGTAGATTTCCAGCTTAACTTTGATGATTCCCTACAGGAACCAACTGTATTGCCGGCAAAAGTTCCAAATTTACTGATTAACGGTTCTTCTGGTATTGCGGTTGGTATGGCAACAAATATGCCGCCACACAATATCACGGAAGTAATTAACGCGACAATCGCTTATATCGATAATCACGAAATTACTATCCCTGAACTAATGAAGCATGTAAAAGGTCCTGATTTCCCAACAGGAGCCATTATCTATGGTTACAGTGGTGTTCAGGATGCTTTCGAAACTGGTCGCGGACGTGTTGTAATGCGCGCTAAAGCTGAAATCGAAACGCACAAAGACCGCGAAACTATCATTGTGACTGAAATACCTTATCAGGTAAACAAAGCAATGATGATTGAGCGTACTGCTGAATTGGTCGGAGAGAAAAAAATTGAGGGCATTTCTAATATCAAGGATGAATCCAATAAAGATGGTATCCGTATTGTTTATGAAATTAAAAGGGATGCCAATGCTTCAATTGTATTAAACAACCTTTTCAAGCAAACTGCGCTACAAACTTCTTTCAGTGTCAATAACATTGCCCTTGTAAATGGCAGACCACAGTTATTAAATCTAAAGGATCTGATCAGACATTTCGTTGAGCACAGACATGATGTAATTGTCAGAAGAACGAAATTCGAATTAAATGAAGCACAAAAACGTGCACATATTCTGGAAGGTTTATTAATCGCACTGGATCATCTTGATGAAGTTATTAAACTGATCAGGGCTTCGACAACTCCTGAAGAGGCTCGTTTAGGCTTAATGGAGCAATTCGGATTAAGTGACCTTCAGGCCAGAGCTATTTTAGATATGACATTGCGTCGTCTGACAGGTCTGGAAAGAGATAAGATCAAAGATGAATATAACGAGTTAATGAAAACCATCGAATACCTGCAGTCTATTCTGGCCGATGAGAGCCTCAGAATGCAGATTATTAAAGATGAGCTGTCTGAGATGATGGACAAATATGGCGATGAACGCAGAACCCATATTGTACATTCAGCTGAAGATATGAGCATGGAAGATTTTATAGAGGACGAAGAAGTTGTCATTACAATCTCTCATGAAGGATATATTAAACGTACACCAGCTACTGAATACCGTACACAGGCCAGAGGCGGTAAAGGTTCAAAAGGAAGTGATTCCAGAAATGAAGATTTTATTGAGCACTTGCTAATTGCCTCAAACCATAACTACATGTTATTCTTTACTGAATCAGGACGTTGTTTCTGGTTAAGGGTTTACGAAATACCGGAAGGTTCAAGGTTGAGTAAAGGAAGAGCGATCCAGAACATTATTAATATTCCTAAAGAAGAAAAGATCAAAGCCTATATTAAGGTGAAAAATCTGAAGGATCAGGAGTATCTGGAGAACAATTATATTATTATGTGTACCAAGAAGGGTACAATCAAGAAAACTTCACTTGAGGCTTATTCAAGACCAAGAGTAAATGGTATTAATGCAATTAATATCAATGAAGGTGACCAATTATTGGAAGCAAGTCTGACAAGCGGTTCAAGCGAGATTGTAATGGCTTTACGCTCCGGTCGTGCGATCAGGTTTAATGAAAGCACTGTCCGTCCGATGGGAAGAACTGCTACAGGTGTAAGAGGTGTCACTTTAGGTCATGCAAATGATGAAGTGGTAGGTATGATCGCTGTTGACGATCCGGAAGCTACTGTAATGGTTGTTTCTGAGAAAGGTTACGGAAAACGTACTGATATCGAAGACTACAGAGTAACTAACCGTGGTGGTAAGGGTGTTAAGACAATTACAATTACGGAAAAAACTGGAGACTTAATTGCGATTAAAAGCGTTACAGATAATGATGACCTGATGATTATCAATAAATCTGGTATCGTTATCCGTATTGTATTAAGTCAACTTCGAGTTATTGGAAGAGCAACACAAGGTGTTCGTCTGATCAACTTAAAGGGTAACGACGCAATTGCTTCAGTTGCTAAGATCGAACATGAAGATGATCCTGAAGAAGAAGTAGAACAAATTCTGGACAGCGCAGTAGTTACTGATGAAACAGCGACGGAAATTGAGACTCCTGAAGTAGAAGAAGAAGAGGAGGAGGATGAAGCTGAACAGGAGGGAGATTCCGATGACGAAACTTCAGAAGAGGATGAAGACTAATTATTTCTTTAAACCATAAATTACAGACCTGCATGGATCCCTCTAAAACAAATAAGGGGCCATGCGGGTTTTTGTATTAAATTAAAAACAATAGACTAATATGAAAAAAGTACTTTTAAGTGTATTATTGGTAGGTGCAGCAACCTATGCGAATGCTCAAAAGGGTGAGGTTTCTAAAGCGAAAAATGCATGGGGACTTGCTAAATTTGCATCCGCTCAGAGTCAGCCTTTAGATAAAACTTTGCAAACATTGGGAGAAGGATTGAAATTCACCGATAATGCAATTGCAAATGAAAAATCGAAGGACATGCCTGAAGCATGGACTTACCGTGCACTATTTGCTTCTAAAATTGCATTTACTGACACTGTAAACGCCCAGAATGCTATTGCTAATGAGAAAATTGCTGAAGAAGCAATTACTAAAGCAAAAGAACTGGATGCAAAAGGAAATGAAAAAGAAAATATTGAAGAAGCGGAAGTTACACTTTCAAATGCTTTAAGAAATAGAGCAATTATGGCTTATAACAATAAAGATTATAAATCTGCATTGACTTATTTCAACCAAATTACAACCAAAACTCCTCAGGATACAGCAATGTATGTGAATGCTGGTGTTACTGCTAAACAATTGCAGGATTATCCTGAAACTGTGAGAAACTTCAAAAAAGCAATTGATTTAGGCTCTAAAGATTCTGAATCCCTTTACAGCGAAATAATCAGCACAAGTTTTGAACATTTAAAAGATACAGTTGCTGCAACAGCTTTATTGGAAGCTGCTGTTGCCAAATATCCTGAAAATCCTTATTTCGTTGGTGTACAAACTGATTTATATATCAAACAAGGTAACATTGCTAAATCTCAGGAACTTTTAAAGAAATTGATTGAAAAAGACGGTAAAAATGCCGCTTACCAATATGCAATGGGGGATACGTATTACAAGCAAGCTCTTGATTTACAGGGTAAAAGAAATAAGATAGATGCAAAAAATAAAAAAGAATTTGATGCAATCACTGTTCAAATGAATGGCTTTATTGACCAGGCATTGCCTTACTACAAAAAATCTTACGAGCTAGACAATAAAATGACTGCTGCTCTTGAGAATTTAAAAGTTATCTACCTGTTTAAAGATGACAAAGTAAATTATGAGGCGACTAAAAAGATCTTAGACGCACAAAAATAGTCTAAACACAATAATTAAAAGAGGGATAAATTTTATCCCTCTTTTTTTTTGCATAAATTTGGGTCTAAGACTGAACAGGTTTATGATGAATAAGAAATATTTTTTTGCCGCTACCATGCTTGTTGTTGTAGGCTCTTCCACAAACGCAATTGCACAAAAAACACAATTGCTGATCGCAAGAAATGCGGTTGGAAAGTTACAGGAAGCAATCGCTAATCAGAAGGATGAGAAAACTCAGCTACAGATACTAGCCGACGGTATAAAAGCAAGCGAAAACGCTCAAAAAGATTCTAAGACAAAAAAGTATCCGGAAACATGGGCAATTAAGTCTTATCTGAGCTCGTATATTGCTATCAAAGATCCAAATCAGGCTACATCAGACAAATATTACGAACAGGCCAAAATGGCTATTGATTCGGCCAAAAATTTTGACCGTTTTGAAGATAACTCTGGACTGATCGCTGCGTCTAACTATAATATTAATATCAAGAAGCAGAAAATGGGTAATTCCGCTTATGAATCAGGGGACTATAATGTAGCATTCAACTACCTGAAAGAAGTAAGTGACTACTTTCCAAAGGATTCAGCTTTAGCAATTAATACAGCCTTGAGCGCCCAGGCGATCAAAAATGACGACGAAGCTTTAAATTATTTCAGAAGGGCAAAAGATAACGGAGCAAGAAATCCGGTAATTTTTCAACGGATGGCCACGATCTATAAAATGAAAATGGATACCGAATCTGCACTTAAGATCACAGAGGAGGGGTTGAAAGTGAATCCATACAATGAAATGCTGGGTAATGATTATATCAATCAATTGCTGGATAGTGAGCGATATACCGAGGCAATGAACAGAATTGAGAATACGCTTAAAGTTAATACACGTAGTAAATTGTTGTACTTTTTATACGGATATCTGCACCAGAAAAATGCAAATATGGGCACAGCAGAATTGGCGTATAATAAATCGTTAGATATTGATAAGAACTATTTTGACGCCTTATACCAACTGGGTTTACTATATCTGAACCTGGGTAACAAAGCTTTACAGGCGACGCCACAGGATATTCCAACATTTTCTTCATATCTGAACAGATCTGAAGTTATTTTCAATAAAACATTGAAATTAAAACCTAAAGACAAATCTGTCATCAATTTACTAATCGAAATTTATACCCGTAAAAACAGGTTTGACCGTGTTCAGGAATTGAAAGCACAGTTAGACGTTTTCTAAGCATTAAAAAACAGTTGTATGTAGTATGATACTAACATAGTTCTAAAAGCACAACTTTAAATAGTTTGTGCTTTTTTTATGCGTAGAGAGGTGGTCTGTAATTTTATACTTAACATAATATTAATTATATACTAATAAAAGATACCAATATTTAAGCTGACTTTTTGATTTAAATCATAATTCCTTTTCAATTATTTTATGGCTTAACCGATTATGTCTAGATTAGATCCATAATCAAATTCTAACGCTTCTTGACATGGCTGCTCCAAAAAAATCCGCTATCGGATTTATATTTATAACACTTTTAATTGATTTTACAGGTTTTGGTGTAATCATACCAGTCTTACCCAGACTTATTGAAGAAATGACTGGTGGTGGCTTAAGCGTCGCTGCAGTTTACGGTGGCTGGCTTACCCTGTCTTATTCTGCTATGCAGTTTTTAAGCGCACCTGTATTAGGTGGTCTTAGTGATAAATATGGCCGCAGACCAGTTCTGTTGGCTTCATTATTTGGATTAGGTATAGACTATATTTTTCTGGCATTTGCGCCGACCATTGGCTGGCTATTTGCCGGCAGAATTCTTGCAGGAATTACTGGTGCGAGTTTCACTACGGCAATGGCGTATATCGCAGATGTAAGTACGCCGGAAAAGCGAGCTCAGAATTTTGGTTTGATCGGCGCAGCATTTGGCATTGGATTTATTGTAGGACCTGTTATCGGTGGTCTCTTCAGTGAATATGGATTACGTGTTCCTTTCTTAATTTCTGCAGGTCTGTCGCTGCTTAACTGGCTTTACGGCTATTTCATTTTACCGGAATCACTTGCTCCTGAAAATAGACGAAGTTTTGACTGGAAACGTGCAAATCCTGTAGGATCCTTACTTCAGGTGAAAAAATACCCTGCGCTTGGCGGCTTACTGTTAACCTTATTTTTGTTGTATCTGGCCAGTCATTCGGTACAGTCTGGCTGGGCGTATTACACCATGGAGAAATTTGCATGGACTGAAAAAGCGGTTGGTTATTCTCTGGGATTTGCCGGTTTAATCGTCGGTGTGGTACAAGGCGGACTTATCCGGATCATTATCCCGAAAATTGGACAGGTTAAAGCAGTTTTTTATGGTCTTATTCTTTATATGGTCGGTTTTGTTTTGTTTGCTTTTGCCAGTGAAGGCTGGATGATGTATGCATTTTTACTTCCTTATGGTCTGGCGGGTATATTCGGACCAGCTATGCAAGGATTGATTTCCAATCAGGTCAAAGCTGATAGTCAGGGAGAAATTCAGGGCGTAATGGCTGGTCTGATGAGTGCTTCGGCAATTGTCGGTCCTTTAATTATGACCAATCTCTTTGCTTATTTCAGCAGCGCATCAAGTCCTGTATATTTTCCCGGAGCACCTTTTATAATGGCAGCTGTTCTTACATTGACAGGTATATTTATCTGTTCATCCACTTTGAAAAAATATCATTCTTAAATATTTTTTATTTATATTCTTAACCGGTCAGATTATTGTTCTGACAATAATATCAGATATTTTTCTAAACGTATATCTCTAAAATGTTAAACCGTCCGATCCGAACCATACAAGATTTTTTACTGAGTACCTATTTTGCAGATGGCTTAAGGATTACTTTTGGGGTGCTTCTCCCCTCGCTGATTATGGCTCAGTTCGGATTGCTTAAATACGGAATGACATTGTCCCTGGGTGCGCTTTGTGTGAGCATGGTTGATACACCAGGACCGATTATACACCGTCGTAACGCAATGCTCGTCACGACTGCACTAATCACAGTCTCGTCCCTAATTGTCGGACTCACCAATGTAAGTACAGTATTTATCGGTATTGTACTGGTTGCATGCAGTTTTATTTTTTCCATGTTTATCTTGTATGGAACCAGAGCGGCCTCTGTTGGTACGGCAGCTTTATTGGTTATGGTGTTAAGTATCGATGATGTGCGTCCATGGAGAGAAGTTATAATTTACTCTCTGCTGATCCTTACAGGTAGTGTGTGGTATTCATTCCTGAGTTACTTTTTTTACCGCCTGAGGCCTTATAGAGTGGTTCAGCAGACACTTAGTGATTCCATACATGAAGTGAGTGAGTTCCTTAGAGCTAAGGCCAAATTCTATCATCAAAATGTTGATTATGATGATAATTATGCCGATTTACTTCAACTACAGGTTCAGGTTCATGAAAAGCAGGATGCAGTTAGAGAAGTACTTTTTAAAACCAGGGAAATAGTCCGGGACTCTACACCGGAAGGCAGATTTTTATTGTTAGTATTTGTCGACATGGTTGATTTGTTCGAACAAGTCATGAGTACATATTATAACTATGACCGCCTGCATAGCCAGTTCGATTCTATCGGGATCTTATCCAAATATGAGCTAATGATTAACCGCATAGCCTACGAACTGGATGAAGTAGCGTTTGCTTTGAAAACAGGCGGTACTCCGCGTGCGCCAAGCCGTTTGATTGAAGAAGTCAGACAGTTGAAAGAAGAAATCATGCAGCTGGAGAAAGATAATGTAGATGGAAGGTATAATACCTTAGGACTAATTGCTTTAAAGAACATAGAGGTAAACATTGAGAATATCGTTTCCAGGGTTAAAACAATTAACGGTTATTTCAATAAAAAAGAAAAAAAGAATCTTAAGAATCAAGATATTGAAACTGAGCGGTTTATCAACAGACAGCAAATGGATAAAAAGCTGTTCTTTGAGAACCTGACCTTTAGTTCGGCGACTTTCCGGCACGCGATGCGAGTATCCATTGCCATGTTAATTGGTTTTCTTGTAGCCCAGTATCTGAACTCTTCACACAGCTACTGGATCTTACTCACCGTATTGGTGATCTCTAAACCGGGGTTCAGCCTTACCAAACAGCGGAATTATCACAGATTGATTGGTACGGTGGTCGGTGCAGTAATAGGTATGGTTATTCTGGCCTATATTCATGATAAGAATACGTTGTTTATTATTCTGATTATTTGCATGATTGGTGCTTATAGCTTTTTGCGCAAAAACTACATTGTCAGCGTGCTTTTTATGACGCCATATATACTGGTGTTGTTTGACTTTTTAGGAATGGGAAGCTTATCATTGGCCAGAGAAAGAATATTTGATACGCTGATTGGGTCTGCTATTGCTGTATTGGGAAGCTATACACTATTTCCAAACTGGGAACATCAGAATTTGAAGGAGGCCATGCTCAAAACATTAGCTGCAAATCTGGAATATTATCAGCAGGTCACTTATCTGTATTTCAATACTGAGCATAATCTGACCAGCTATAAGCTCGCCAGAAAGGAAGTTTATGTAACTTCTGCAAATCTGGCTTCTTTATTTCAGCGAATGTTCTCAGAACCTAAAAGTAAACAGAAACTCATGAAAGAGATGCACCAGTTTACAGCGTTAAACCACCTTCTCTCCTCTTATATCGCTACTTTGTCACTATACGTTAAAGAGCATGCCTATTCTGTTTCCAGACCAGAGGAGCTTAGACCTGTGGTCAACAATACTATTTATCTGCTTAATCAGACTGCATTATTTTTAGATAATAAGACAGAAGAAATTAATAATGTTCCGCTGATAAAGAGCAAAGATGAAACCGATGAGATACAGTTAAACAGCGAAGAACAAATGATTGTGGATCAGTTTGATCAGATCCAGAAAGTCGCATATGATATTTATAAACTTTCCGAAAAAGTGAAATTGTGAAACTAATGCGTTTGCTGATTGTTAATAGACTAAACAATGCATTTTATGGAAAAGTTATATACAGCGAGCGTAATTGCAAGCGGCGGCCGCGACGGCCATATCAAATCAAGTGATGGAACAATAGAGTTTGACGTAAGGACACCTAAAGAAATGGGCGGTCAGGGAGGTGCTACTAATCCCGAACAGCTTTTTGCAGCAGCATGGGGCCCCTGCTACCTGGGCGCTTTAGCAGCAGTAGCAAAGAACCAGGGTGTAGACGTTTCTGAGGCAACAGTGAATGTGCAGGTGTCTTTTAACCAGGATGGTAACGCATTTGTGCTTTCGGCAGAATTAGATGTACATATTCCGGGAATTAGTCACGAAGAAACTCAGAGCCTGGCTGACAAAGCACATAAGGCCTGCCCTTACTCAAAAGCTACCCGAGGTAATATTGAAACAAGAGTTACAGCTGTCTAACAGCATAAATTATCAACATAAAAAAGCGGAGCTTGGATATATTTTCCCAGCTCCGCTTTTTTATGTTTATTTTATTACAGCAGTAATTTGCTTGCCAGTCCCAGTAGTAGCAGGAAGCCAAACACATCAGTAAAAGTTGTGATAATAATAGAGGAAGCGATTGCTGGGTCTATCCCTACTCTTTTAAGCACCAATGGAATACCCGCTCCTGTTACACCGGCTATTAAAAGATTACCCGTCATCGCCAGGAAGATAACCAGACCTAACATAGCATTCGCATCAAAAATCATCGCAAAAACAAAGACGATGAGGCCCGTCACCGCACCATTGATCAGTCCAACTGTAAATTCCTTCAGGACAGCGCGGTAGGCTTGTTTATCTGTAAGGTCGTAAAGCGAGATCCTGCGGACAGTAACAGCTAAAGCCTGTGTGGCGGCATTACCTCCCATGCCGGCGATAATTGTCATATAAGCTGAAAGCACCGCTATTTTAGCTATAGTAGGTTCAAAGCTCCGAACTACAGCGGAAGCTAAAAATGCAGTTCCAAGATTGATAATTAACCAGGGAAGCCTGGATTTAACGGCTTCAACCCAGTTACCGCTTAGTTCCTCGTCTTCAGAAACCCCCGATATTTTCAGAATGTCTTCTGTATTTACTTCCTCCATCACATCAATAACATCATCAAATGTTACTCTGCCAAGCAGCTTGTTTTCGTGATCAAGAACCGGAATACTGGTGATATTATATTGTGAAATTAATCTCGCCACCTCTTCTCTGTCTGTATCCGGTCTTACCCAGGCTACATCAGTCTTCAAAAGGCCTGTTATCTGAATGTCGCCTTTTGACTTGATAATATCTTTTAGTGAGACAATGCCCTTAAATACATGCTCCTTATTGACGACGAAAATGGTATAGAACTCCTCAATTGCCTCGCTCTGACGGATAATTTCTTCGATAGCTTCTTTCTTAGATAAATGCAGTTGAATGCTAATGTATTCGGTGTTCATTAAACCGCCGGCAGTATCCTCGTCGTACGTAAGGAGCTTACGGATATGTGTCGCGTCGTCTTCGTTAAGATCGCTAAGGATTTCCTTTTGCTCATGCTCCTCCAGCTGCGAAATAATATCAGTAGCATCATCATAATCGAGCTCTTCTACAATCTCTGTCCGTTTTTCGGGATGCATCTGCAGTAACAACTCCTCGGGATGTGTTTCTTCATGCATTTCAGCAATTACATCCGAAGCTATTTTAACGTCGAGCAGGTTGAGTATTCTCTCCCTGTCCTCCATTTTCAGACTTTCAAATAAGATGGCAATTTCTGAAGCATGGTATTCACTCAACAATACTGATAAGTACGCGTCATCGCCCTTGAGCGCTTTCTTGATGTTGGAGACGTCAGTTTTATTGAGTTCGTAAGACTGCATGGTATTTATTTAAACCAACCTTTTCTCCAGAAATAGAGTACTTGTGCTACTGCGATAAACAACATGACAAGCATCGTAACCAAATAACCGTTGGATTGGTAAAGTTCAGGCATATTATAGGGCATTAACTTCCCTGTAACCGGATCTTCTTTGACAAAGTTCATTCCATAAATTCCTGCGATAAATGTCAGCGGGATAAAAATGGACGAAATCACGGTCAGCACTTTCATAATCTGGTTCATCCGGTTGCTGATTATAGAAAGATACATGTCTATATTACTTGCTGAAATCTCCTTTAGAGATTCAATAATATCAATAATCTGTATACAGTGATCATATGCATCCCGGATATATAATTTTGTTCCCTCTGTGATGAGTGGATTGTCAGTACGGAGCATATCATTTAACTTGTCACGTTCCGGCCAGGCGACCCTTCTGATACTAATGAGGTTTCTTTTAATCATCTGCGTATCAAACATGATACTGCGGTCAGGTTTATCAAAAAGTCTGTCTTCAATAGTATCCAGATCATCACCCCAGACACCCAGGATTTCAAAATAGGTATCAATAATAGTATCATTGATTGCATAAAATACATAACTGCTTCCCCCGGCCCTGATATTTCCTTTCCCTGCCCTGAGTCTTTGTCTTACAGGCTCCAGGCAATCTTCGTATTTCTCCTGTAAAGTGATCAGCATATTGTCGGTAAGAATATAGGATAATTGCTCATTTTCCAGATTCTTCTCGTCGTCCAGCAACAGCATTCTGCTAACGGCAAATATGTAGTTATCATATTCATCCATTTTAGGGCGCTGATAGGTCCGGGTAATATCTTCTATAACCAGTTTATTGATATGGAGATCATCACTGATGGTTTCAAACATCTTCTCTGAATTGAAACCTTTGATTTCAATCCAAAAAGTAAAGCTTTTATCGCTGATGAGCTGAGACAGATTGTTCAGATCATTTAATTTTGTAGTTTCAAACCCAGCCTGATTAAATTTATGCAGAACTATTTTAGGTTGTAACGCATTCTCATCAATATATACAAGTCCAGGGCTGGAGCCCGCTTTAGGTAACTTAAACTTTTGTCTCTTTTTTCTGGACCTGAGCTTTTTTTCCATTCCTTAAATATAATTTTTAGCCTGAGGCCCTTGATTGAATAACAAATCAACAATACTCATGTTTGGCATAAATCCGTACTTCTCAGCAAATACCTGATGGTACTGTTTCGCCTCTCCGGCTTCATTATCCAGCAGGCGAAACTTATTTTTCACCCTATAATCCAGCTCCGCCGGAACTTCTGCGATATATTCCGTTGTGAAATCAAATGTAGGGTTCTGCTTAAGTTGTTTAAGGATCCATACCAATAATTCCTGGTTATAGTCAAATAAGAATTCAAATTTCTGTTCATAGAATTTAACCAGATCGTCTTCATAGAATTCAAAATATGGAGAGTTACGGTAACAACTTTCCATACTGAGCCAGTGCAACCTCTGCCATTTAAAATCGTAACTGATTCTGACATCTTTCATTTTTGTATGGTACTTCGAACCTTTTATTACCGGAAGGAAAAGATCCAATGCACCATTTGGAGAATAGATTTTAGTACGATTTCTGAAAGTCTGTTTAGGAAAGTGTTCCTCCTTTTCCAGTAATACAGAGAAATCGTGTTTCTTCAATGCCGAAAAATAACTGACTGGCGGAAGATAAAAAAGAGGAAAAATAGCTGAATTGTGCATTGGTTAATCTATGTTTGCATTTTTAATCCGGCAAAATAATCATAAAAATAGGCTTTTTAGACATTGCCTGTTATTTTTATAAACGAAAACACTCTTATACGCATGTCTGAACCTAGTGTCGCTGTAGTCATCCTGAACTGGAATGGTAAATCTCTTCTGGAAAAGTTTTTACCCGGCGTCTGCAGGTCTGTATATCCGAACTTACAAATCATACTCGGCGATAATGCATCTACAGATGGTTCAGTTGCTTATGTTCGTGAGAAGTACCCTTCAATCCGAATTATCGAGAATGAACGTAATTATGGATTCGCGGAAGGTTATAATCAGATTCTCAAGCATGTTACTGCAGACTACCTGGTTTTACTCAATTCAGATGTTGAGGTACCCGAAAATTGGATTGAACCGGTTATAAAAGCAATGGAATCCGATCTGATTATTGCGGCAGCGCAACCGAAAATTAAGTGGCAGAAAGATAAAACACAGTTTGAATATGCCGGTGCTGCAGGTGGGTTTCTCGATATGAACGGCTTCCCATTTTGCCAGGGACGAATCTTTGACCAGATTGAACCCGATCTTGGGCAATACGAAAAAGAAAGAGAGATATTCTGGGCGAGTGGCGCTGCCTTTTTTATCAAAAGCCACTATTGGAAATTAAGCGGTGGTCTTGATCCGGACCTGTTTGCGCATATGGAAGAGATTGACCTTTGCTGGAGACTGAAGAATATGGGACTAAAGGTTATTTATTGTCCGCAGGCAGAAGTTTACCACGTCGGTGGAGCGACGCTTGACGCTAAGAATCCATACAAAGCCTATTTAAACTTCAGGAATAACCTTATGATAATGCAAAAGAACCTTCCTCTTGCTGAGGCCCCGTTCGCAATATTCATCCGGATGTCCCTTGATTTTATCGCCTGGCTGCAATTTGCTGCAAAGGGTGAATTCAGGTTTTCTATAGCAGTGAGTAAGGCACATTTTGAGTTTTTAAAACAGCTTAGAAGAACTGCATCTAAAAGAACAGGCAGACAATTGCCGTTTTCCGGACATACGGGTGTATATCCGGGAAGTATTGTCTGGGCTTTTTTTATCCAGGGGCTGAAGAAATTTACGGCTTTAAAAAGCTTTCGATAGCCAACCGGTAACCATCAAGACCAAAACCCGTCAGCACACCCTTACAGTTCTTACCTGTTAACGAAGTATGTCTGTATTCTTCACGGGCATAAATATTGGAGACATGTACTTCTACTACTGGTGTATTTATTCCTGAAATAGCATCTGCCAGCGCAACTGAAGTATGCGTATAACCACCTGCATTTAAAATGAAACCATCCAGTGAGAACCCGCCTTCATGCAGGCAATTGATCAGTTCACCTTCTACATTACTTTGAAAATAAGAAAGTTCAATTTCCGGAAAAGCCGCTTTAAGCTCCTGAAAGTAATCTTCGAAACTTCTGTTTCCATATACACCTGGCTCGCGTATCCCAAGTAGGTTTAAATTAGGGCCGTTAATAATTTGTATCTTCATCGCTTCAAACTTAGCCTTAAAATAATTAAAATAAAATTTTTGTGTGATTAAGTATCCTAACCGGCAATCCTATAAAGCTTACCTAATGCTGGAAAAGCGTCTGTCAGCTCATTCCGTAGAGGCGTATCTGCATGACGTGCAAAAACTCGCCGAATTCCTGGAGATCAAAGGACAGGCATTTGAGGTGGAAGCAATCAAAAATGAAGACCTGCACAGCTTCATACAGTACCTCAGTCAGATGGGTATGTTTGCCAGCAGTCAGGCAAGGGTTATATCAGGCATTAAATCCTATTTTAATTACCTTTTGCTGGAGGAAATAATCAATGCAGATCCGACTTCAGACCTGGAAGCTCCCCGTCAGAGCAGGAATCTTCCAGATGTACTGAATATTATGGAGATCAATAGTTTGCTTGACGGAATTGATCTTTCCAAACCAGAAGGCGTACGCAGTAAGGCAATTCTGGAAATGCTGTACGGTTGTGGTTTAAGGGTGTCTGAACTGGTATCCCTTAAGGTTTCTGATATTAACATAGCCGAAGAATATCTGCATGTAATCGGAAAAGGCAATAAAGAACGTATTATACCTATTGGAGCACAAGCACTTAAACACACATCAATCTATTTAAATCAGGTACGTGTTCACCTCAATATAAAGCGGGGGAATGAAGACTTTATCTTTTTGAACCGTCTAGGGACGAAATTATCCAGAATTTCTGTATTTACAATGATCAAAGCACTGGCTGCTCATGTGGGCCTGAATAAAAGTATCAGTCCGCACACCTTCCGTCACTCCTATGCCACTCATCTTGTGGAAGGTGGTGCAGATTTAAGGGCAGTACAAGAAATGCTTGGTCATTCCAGTATTACGACTACCGAAATTTACACCCACTTGGACAGAGACTATCTGAAAGAAGTTGTGACGCAGTACCATCCCAGGTCTTAAGCACCCTTTTTACAACGGATCATCCGGTCTTTACCTTGCATATCTTTTTTTAACAGGATATCAGTGAAGTTAAGACCCTTCAGCATAGCTATCATTTCTTTACCGAGATACTCATTGATTTCGAAAAACAAGTAGCCATCTGGTTTGAGCACGTTCATCGCGAGGTCGGCGATAGCTTTATAAAAAATGAGCGGGTTTTCATCAGTCACAAAGAGTGCAAGATGGGGCTCATGTAATAAAACGTGATCATGCATCTCTTCCTTTTCCCGTTGCGTTATATAAGGTGGATTACTGACGATAATATCAAACTTTTGCTCAGTACTATAATTTAAGACGTCCTCCTGAAGAAATTCTATCTCAGTATGATGCAATGCTGCATTTTTTTTAGCGATAACCAGTGCGCCTTCGGAAACATCCATAGCCCTGACCTTTACATCCGCTCTTTTAGATTTGATTGTAATGGCAATACAACCACTACCCGTCCCAATATCTAATACGTCTGCATCGGGATTTAATGACTGCAGAATCCATTCAACTAATTCTTCTGTTTCTGGTCTTGGTATAAGAACATCGGCAGTTACCTCAAATTGCTTTCCGTAAAACCAGGCGGTATGAACAACATGCTGTACCGGCTTTCCTGTTTTCAACTCAGATAAAGCTGCTAATAAGCTGTCATATTGCACTGCACTAGCTTCCTGCATGATATGAATATTAATCTGATTTAAAGACCAACCGGAAATACTTTCCAATACCAGTGAGAAAATACCAGCTGCTTCATTTAAATCGTATTGTCCGGCCAAACTATCTTGATATAACCGTTCTATTTCTTTGATTTTCATAAAGTCCAAAAGTAACTATTATTTAAGTCGCCATATTTTTAAAAATTTATTTTGAGCATTAATTGGCTTACTTTTGCGTCATGAGTGATGAGCTATATATGAGACGCGCTATGGAACTGGCCACTAAAGGTCAGGGATCGGTGAGTCCGAATCCACTAGTCGGATGCGTAATTGTAAAAGACGGGTTAATTATCGGTGAAGGCTATCACAAAAAATATGGAGAAGCGCATGCAGAGGTGAACGCTGTAAACGCCGTATTTACTAAACATGGAGAAAATGCTCCGGCTTTGCTTCAGGGCGCAACAGCTTATGTGACGCTGGAACCTTGTGCCCACTTCGGAAAGACTCCGCCCTGTGCAGATCTTTTGGTCAAACACCGGTTGGGAAAAGTTGTAATTGCCAATACAGATCCTTTTCCTGACGTAAATGGAAAAGGTATCTCGAAGTTAAAAGATGCTGGTATCGAAGTTTATACAGGGGTTCTCGATGAAGAATGTAAATGGATAAACAGACGATTCTTTACCAGGATAGAACAGCAAAGACCTTATATTATTCTCAAATGGGCGAGAACAGCGAATGGTTACTTCTCTCCAAAAAATGCAGTCCAACAATGGATCAGTGGTCCGCTTTCGAAAAAGCTGGTACATCAGTGGCGCACAGAAGAAGATGCCATTCTGGTGGGAAAAAGAACTGTTCTTGCCGATGATCCTCAATTAAGTGCGAGAGAATGGCCGGGTAAAAATCCAATCCGTATTGTTATCGACAAAAATTTGGAGATTCCGGTAACAGCCAAAGTCTTTAACGATCTGGCCAAGACAGTCATCTTTAATGAAAAGAAAACCACGGTTGAAGGAAATATACATTATATCCAAATGGAAGATATGCACTTTTATCTGCCACAAAAGATTGCTTTTCAACTTTACCTTATGGATATACAATCAATAATTATCGAAGGGGGCGCCCACATTCTGGAGCAGTTTATAACATCCGGACTTTGGGATGAGGCCAGAGTTTTCACTGGCACAGATAGCTGGCAGACAGGAACTTTGAGTCCTCAGATAAATGGAAACATTACTTCTTTGACTACTATTGATAAAGACCAGCTGACTATTTATACCAATACTTTTACCACATGATCTATATTCTGTTTAGCGTTTGTTGCAGTGTTATCGTCAGTATATTATTAAAACTGGCCAGAAGGTACAAGATCAATGTCCTGCAGGCTGTTAGTTTTAATTACGTGGCTGCAGCAGCTCTCGGTCTGTTTTTTTTCCGGCCAGAACCAGTACAATTATTACAGGCTCCTCCATTGCTATCGTTTTCACTGGGGATTATTCTGCCTTTACTTTTTTTGATTCTGGCTTCATCGGTCAGCAAGGCGGGAATAGTCAGGACCGATATCGCACAGCGCCTGTCACTCTTTATCCCGATTATTGCGGCATTATATCTTTTCGGGGAAAGTTTTAATACTTTAAAAATTGCCGGATTGGCTGCAGGTTTCACAGCCATCATCCTGATTCTAATGAAACAATCAGGAAAAAGTAAGAGTCAGCATTTTATCTTTCCTATTCTGGTATTCGTGGGATTTGGGATAGTAGATGTCCTGTTTAAACAACTGGCCTCCCATTTGGTGATCCCATACACGACGGTGCTGGTTAGTATTTTTCTGATTTCTTTTCTGGTTTCAATACTTATTGTCCTTTACAGAGTATTTGTTAAAAGGGAGAAATTTCAGTTAATCAACGTGCTTTGCGGCCTTATCCTGGGAGCATTCAATTTTGGGAACATCCTGTTTTATCTTAAAGCACACCGGGTTTTGTCTGCAGAACCATCGACAGTATTTGCCGCTATGAATATGGGGGTAATTGTAACAGGCAGCATCGTCGGAGTACTGATCTTTAAGGAAAAACTATCTAAAACCAACTATTTCGGAATCGCAATGGCACTTCTGGCCATATTGCTAATCACACTATCTATCCACCATGCTGTTTGACGATACTTATAAAACTATAAACGCGCCATCGGAAGGACTTTTTAAGGATAAAGGCAGTAAATTCATTGCCTATGCCTATCCTATTACGAGTGATCAGGAGGTTAAGGGTTATCTGACTTCCCTGAGAGCAATTCATACCAAAGCCAATCATTTTTGCTATGCCTACCGCTTGGGACAGGATCGTAGCGTTTTCCGTATCAATGACGACGGAGAGCCTTCGGGAACTGCCGGCCGACCGATATTAAACGCCATGTTATCTGCCGATTTAACTAACCTGCTTATTGTAGTTGTCAGGCATTTTGGCGGCACATTACTCGGCGTTCCTGGTTTAATTAATGCTTACAAGAGCGCTGCAAACGAGGCTATTATAGCATCTGAAATTATAGATCGAACTGTAAACGATCAATACCAGATTAGCTTCGGGTATATTGCAATGAATGATGTGATGCGGATCATTAAAGAGCAGCAGCTTAAAGTACTTTCACAACAATTTGACAATGATTGTGTCATGCATTTGGAAGTCAGAAAGAACCAGTTGAACCAAGTTCTTCAGCAGCTTGAAAACTTGGGTTCAGTAGAAATAAAATATCTGGCCACCGTTTAAAAACATTAATTTAGCGGCCTTAAAATACTTTATGGAAAAGATATCTGAAGCAGACCTGGTTATTAATCCAGATGGGTCTGTATACCATCTGAACTTACTACCAGAAGATATAGCTGATACGGTGATCACTGTGGGTGATCCGGAAAGGATTCCGGCGATTACGAAACATTTTGACCGGATTGAATTTAAAAAAGGTAAACGTGAATTTCTGACACAAACCGGTTATATCGGCTCAAAACGAATTACTGTTCTATCTACAGGAATTGGAACGGATAACATTGACATTGTAATTAATGAGCTCGATGCACTCGTAAATATTGATTTCAAAACACGGACTGTTAATGAAACGCTTAAATCACTAAATATTATCCGCATAGGAACCTCCGGTGCAGTGCAGCCAGACTTGCCTATGGGAACTATTTTAGCTTCGTCCTTCGGACTTGGTTTAGATGCCTTAATGCATTATTACAAGCAGGATAATACAGCTGCAGAAAAAGACCTCCTCGACGCTGCTAAAGCTCATTTCAGTGAAATAAAAGGTGTACTACCCTATTTGACTGCAGCCGATCCAGGTTTGTTAAACCATTTTGGTTCCGGTATGGAAAAAGGCATCACTGTGACTGCCCCCGGATTCTATGCACCACAGGGCAGGCAGGTACGTGCCAAATCCACAATCTCCGGATTTATTTCTACTATTAACAGTTTTAACTATCAGAACCAGCGGATTACCAACTTAGAAATGGAAACAGCAGGTATCTATGCACTTGCTAAAGTTTTAGGTCATAAAGCACTGTCTGTTAATGGTATTCTTGCTAGCCGGGTAAATTATCAGTTTAGTAAAAATCCAGACCAGGTAGTGGACGCTGCTATACAAATGGTTTTGGAGAAACTGATTGATTATAACCCTTAATCATCAAAAAAACATGAAAGAAAAAAGTAAACTGGTCCTGATTCTAATTTTAGGTTCTTTAACCGCATTAGGCCCATTTTCAATTGATATGTATCTTCCCGGTTTTCCGGCGATAGCTAAAGACCTGGATACTACCGTTGCGAGAGTTTCTCTGTCTTTGTCTGGTTTTTTCATTGGAATATCTGCCGGACAATTACTGTACGGTCCCTTATTGGATAAGTTCGGCAGAAAAAAGCCACTCTACATTGGCCTGGTCGTTTATATCCTGGCCTCATTAGGCTGCGTTTACGCAAATACGATTGAGCAGTTAATTATCTGGCGCTTTGTTCAGGCGATAGGCAGCTGTGCAGCCGCTGTAGCATCTATAGCGATGGTCCGCGACTTATTCCCTGTGAATGAGAATGCTAAAATATTCGCATTGCTTATGCTCGTTGTTGGTGTATCACCTATGGTGGCCCCCACTGTCGGGGGTTATGTTACTTCAACGTTTGGCTGGCATGCTGTATTTCTTGTGCTAATGGCGCTGGGCGTTCTAAACCTGCTAACCAGTATTTTCGGGCTGCCAAATTCCTATCAACCAGATAAGGATATCTCGCTGAAACCTGCCCCGATTATCAAAGGATTTATTGAGGTTATAAAAGAGCCTCAGTTTTACACCTATGCATTGACAGGTGCCCTCGCTTTTTCTGGCCTGTTTGCTTACGTTGCGGGCTCTCCTATGCTTTTTATGGATATTTATGGACTCAGTGAAGAAGATTACGGCTGGATATTCGCTATTCTGTCCATCGGACTTATCGGTTCAAGCCAGGTCAATTCAATTCTGTTAAGAAAATATAGCAGTGAGCAGCTCATTTTTGCGGCATTGATCTGCCAGACAATTACAGGCGTACTTTTTCTTGCGGGAAGTATATTCGGCTGGTACGGAATTACCGAAACAGTTGTGTTACTGTTTATCTTCCTGGGTTGTGTAGGTTTTGCCAGCCCAAATGCCTCCGCGTTATCACTTGCACCGTTTACTAAGAATGCCGGTAGTGCATCAGCCCTTATGGGAGCCATTCAAATGGGATTAGGAACCCTTGCGTCTATCGCAGTCAGCTTGTTTGATGTACGTTCGGCAGTTCCAATGACGAGTATAATGGCGTGTTCCGCACTGTTGGCACTTGCCATGCTGACGCTCGGACGCAGAAATATCAAAGTTAGAATTGAAGCAGATCCATCCGCTTTAGCCGGAGGACTTCATTAACGTCCGGTCTATTTAACCTGAATTCCAGGGAGTGGCAGACCGCCTTCCTTTAGTTTTTTAACAAGGACTTCCTGGAATTTCAATCTGGCATCATTAAATCCATGTGCATTTAACCAGATGCTAATCATTACTTTATATCCTGATTCTTCAATTGTGGAAACACCTATACGTCTTTCCGGAGTTTTCAGAATGTCGCCAGATTTGTCTATAACCTCATTGACCTGCTTTTTCAATTCGTCAAAATCAATCCCATAACTGAATTTGACCTCTATATCCAGTCTTCTGCTTCCCTTTGAGCTATAGTTTATAATCACCTCATTGGACAGCTTTCCGTTTGGAACCACAACTGTACGGTTGTCGTAAGTAGTTACTTTAGTGTAGAAGATTTCGATGTCGGTAACCGTTCCCTCCTGTCCCTGAGCAATTATATTATCACCAACCCGGAATGGTTTTAACAAAAGGATCAGCACGCCACTCGCAAAGTTTTGTAAAGTACCGGATAATGCCAACCCTGCAGCCACACCAATTGCACCTATCAGGGCAGCAAATACCGTCATCTGTATACCTATAAACTGCATTACTGTGAAAATCAGCAGAATACGTAAAGCGGTTACCGAAAGACTAATAAAGAATGGTTTGACAGAAGGATCCATGTCCTTGCGCACCAACCTTTTTCTTATCCATCGGGAAAAGACTCTGATAAGCCACATTCCGATGAATAATAAGACCAGGCCGATCAGGATATTCGGACCTTTTAATATGACCCAGTCTATCGCCTTGTCATAGAATTGTTCTGATGTGTTATTTTCTGGATTTTTCATAATTAAATCATTTATACAACGTCTATATCGGTAAATGGTTTATTTATTCTAAAAACGCAAAACAAAAAATTCAGTACGAATGTTCCATTTACAGCGATCTGAATTAAAATAATATGCTTAAACTAAGCCTGATTTTTCAGATTAGCGGCGATTACACACAAATAATTTCGATGAAAACTATGCTAAGCAAAATCACTCATAATCTGACCATACTGGCAGCGAAAAAAATATTAGACACTAATAAAACAACTCATCTTTCTACGGCTAAACGAGTCGTATCAATTATTGCAGGTGCATACATTCTTAACCGGGGTATCAGAAGCATCATTAAGCATCCTATTTTAGGTGCTCAGGAGGCATTACTAGGTGGTTTTCTGTTATTTGATGCTGTCAGAGGCATCAAAGAAACTTATCCTAAGCGTCCGAAGGAACTTAATGATGTCAGAAGGAACCAGATACAGGGAAATGATCCGGACAGCCCGGTTCCGGCGTTTGTATAGCCCATATACTCAGGTTATTCCAGTACTGTGTCAAATTGACCCAGTATTGTATAAGAATAGAAGATATAAAAAGCCCGGCTGGATTAATTCTCCCGGGCTTTTAGCGCTCACTTTTTGAGCTTTACTTAATCATCGTGTCAATTAGTTGCTCGTAGAAGCAGACCAGGCGTAATAATTCATCATGAAGCAATTCACATTGTAAAATCAGATCTTTTTGTTCGTAAGCAAAGCTATATCTGGCTTTCAGCGTTCTAAGATAATCTATTAGCCTGATGTCCAGATGTAAGATCAACCTTGTTTGCACAGAAATATAGATCTCTGCATGCTTGCCAAATATCAGGATGTGTTGAGTCGCTGCTTTTTTAATCCTTTCAATCTCAAAAGACAATAATACCTCATTTGCTATTTCAGCATCTTCAATCCTGTTCTTTTCAAGATTTGTAATCAGCTGATTCAGGTATTTTTCTTCCCTTAGGCTTTCCGCCATATCATAATAAGGCATATCTTAGTTAGCTTTGGTTAGGTGGTTTGTTAAATTAGCATTTGCCCTCAATCCCGATTTAATCTTTTTAATTGCGCTATCCTTGAGTTGTCTGATCCGCTCTCTGCTCAAATTAAATTCCTGTGCAATATCATCAAGTGAGGAACAGCTATAACCAAACAGGCCAAAAAATCTCACAATCACAGCTTTCTCTTGCCTCGGCAGCTGTCTGTATACTCCATTAAAACCAATTATGGGTTCGTTAAAAGTTTGCAGATCAATTTTTTCATCAAAACTAACTAAAGACTTAGGATATATATCTAAAAGCGTACTTCCAGTTTCTTCATTTAACCTTTTATCTAACGATATGCAGTGTTTTGCGTAGATCAGCCTCATCAGTACCTCCTGTTCTTCCGTCTGCATTTCCTCTGCGATCTCTGCTTGATTTGGAAAACGTTCCAGTTTTTGTTCCAATACAGCACTGATCTTATTAATCCTCGCGATTGCATTAATCAGGTTTAAAGGCAAACGTATTGTTCTTGTTTGCTGAGAAATGGCCAGGAGAATTGATTGCCTGATCCACCAGACAGCAAATGATATAAATTTGAAACCTTTGGTAATATCAAACTTACCAGCAGCACGTATCAGTCCGCAGTTACCCTCGTTTACCAGGTCACCCAGACTTAATCCACGATGTTGATATTGTTTAGCTACAGAAACTACAAACCGAAGGTTGGTTCGAATCAGCACAGATACTGCGCGGGTGTCTCCCTGATTAATTTTTTCACATAATGCAGCTTCATTTTCATAACTCAGCACTGGAATCTTTCCGATTTCATTAAGGTATTTGTTAAACGACTCTTGTTCCCTGTTAGTAATTGACGGTTGTATTTTTATTTCCCTCATAAATTTTTTTACACAAAAATGAGATATAAAATTCCTGTAAGGAAACTAGACGTACCAATACTGAAAAACAAACGGATATACATACGAATAAGAATATTTTGTTCGGAAATAGATATTAAATCTGATGCTAAGCTGTTTTTATTCCTGAATTTTAATCTAAAATTAATTTCGTGTCTGCTGGTTATTTTATTTTAACTATTATTGCAGTGAAACTTATTTCTAATTATGAAACGGAAAATTGACCATATAGATAAATCCATCCTTCGGGTGTTACAGGAAAGCGCGGACAGGCCGTATAAACAGATGTCATCTATATTACACTCGCCCACGAGTACGATAAGCGAGCGTATTAAAAAATTAAAACAAAGTGGAATAATTATCAGCACAGTTGTTAAGCTTGACAGGAAAAAACTTCAGCAGGATATCTTAGGCCACGTATATCTCCGACTTACCATCACATCAAAAGACGTTATCGAAAAGTTCCGGCAGAAGCTGTTACTAATCAGGGAAGTTAGTTCCTGTACATCTATTACAGGTAGCTATAATATAAAAATTAAAGTCATTACCAATGATACCTCAAGATTTCATGAGATAGAGCGGGAGATTGCTAGCTTTCCACATGTAGAAAGAGTTTTGAATTATATAGAACTTGATGAGATCATCCCATACAGCGGATTTCATTTTTAGAAAAACAAATTTAGATACGGATAGTTGAACAGGGAAAAGCTATGCCTTCTACCGTTATTCAGCGTTTCAGTTACAATTACTCAGAAAGAATATTGACAGTCAATTTTCTTTCTGGTAATGTGTATCAATATTTTGCAGTTCCTGAAGAATATTACAAAGCAATGCTGGCGGCTCGCTCAAAAGGGAAATACTTTAATAAGTACATCAAAAATCATTTTAGCTTTAAACACATTAACAATTAAATTACCTTAATTTCTGCATAAAAAAGTATAAAACTGCAGGCTTTTAGGGGAATAAATCTATGTTTGCAGCCAAATAAATATTCATGCTGCAAAAGCTTAACTCCTATATTGGGATATTTTTCCTTTACCTGCTCTCCTGTCTTCCTATGTTTGTGCTGTATGGAATATCTGATATTTTATTCTTTCTTGTTTATCGTGTGATTGGATATCGTAGAAAGGTTGTCAGAACTAACCTCAAAAATGCTTTCCCCAACTGGACCGATAAAGAGTTGGATGACTATGAGAAAAAGTACTTTGCCTACCTTGCAGATGTGATTATGGAAATAATCAAGATGGCCACGATTTCCAAAAGCACGCTTAACAAGCATTATAAATTCAAAAATGCGCATCTGATTAATGCTTACCTGGACCGGGGCGAAAGCGTATTAGCATGTTCAGCTCATTATGGAAACTGGGAAGGCGGAACCTTAGCAATCGGACTAAATGTAAACGGCGATAGTTACGCTATATATAAGCCACTTAACAATATTGTATTCGACAAATGGTTTAGGCATATCCGTACGCGTTTTGGTAACCGTATGATCCCCATGCGCCAAACGTTAAGAGAAATTGCCGCCACAAAAGATAAGGCAAGTCTATTCTGTTTTGGAAACGATCAGGCACCAGGTAAACACGAATCACATGAGTGGATTACTTTTCTGAATCAACAAACTTCATTTCAACAAGGCATTGAAAAAATTGCAATTAAAACAGGCAGGCCTATTTTCTACATTAAAGTAAAAGTCGTTAAAAGGGGCTATTATGAATTGGATTGTGTCCCCCTGCTGGAAAATCCCGCTCAAAAAAACAGGCATGAAATAACGTTACTTCATGCCCGTTTTCTGGAACAGATTATTTTGTCAGATCCCACCTATTGGCTTTGGAGCCACAGAAGGTGGAAACATCAACCTATTGAGTAACGCTGAGATTCAGTGTCTCAGACGTTTGTGCTCTTATATTTCTACTTAATTCCGGGTTTTTACTTAAAGCCTGTCCGTATGAAGGGATCATACTTTTTAGCTTAGTCTGCCAGTCTTCGGTATTTATTTCGTCCTTAAAGCATTTCTCCAGTAAGCTCACCATAATTGATACAGCAGTAGATGCACCTGGTGACGCACCTAATAACGCTGCAATAGAGCCGTCAGCAGCTGCAACAACTTCGGTTCCGAATTCCAGAACACCACCATGTTCAGCATCCTTTTTAATCACCTGTACACGCTGACCTGCAGTTTCCAGTTCCCAGTCTTTCATTTGTGCCGAAGGAAGATATTCTTTTAAGGCAGCTAGACGATCTTCAGGCGTTTGTCTCACCTGATCAATTAGATACTTGGTCAAAGGCAGATTGTCCAGGCCGGCAGCGATCATTGGACGGATATTATCGAGTTTAATAGAAAGTGGCAAATCCATTAACGAACCGTTCTTTAAGAAACGCGTCGAAAAACCTGCATAAGGACCAAATAACAGAGCTTTTTTACCATCGATCATTCTGGTGTCCAAATGCGGTACAGACATTGGCGGCGCGCCAACAGATGCCTTACCGTAAACCTTAGCATTATGCTTTTCAATCACTTCAGGATTTGTACATTTCAGCCACTGCCCACTTACCGGGAAGCCACCAAAACCTTTACCTTCAGGAATATCAGATTTTTCAAGCAATGGTAAAGAGCCACCGCCTGCACCGATAAATACAAATTTAGCCTGAATGACTTTCTTCTTTCCAGTCAGTTCATTTTTAACTTTGATTTCCCATAACCCGTTCTTCTTTTTAAGCTTACGCACCTCCTGGTTGAACTCCATAGATACATTAGATTTAAGCTGTAACTTATTTAACATCATACGTGTTAAAGCTCCGAAGTTAACATCTGTACCAAGGGTCATACGTGTTGCGGCAACCTTATCAGCCGGATCTCTGTTCTCCATTACTAAAGGCATCCATTCTTTTAATAAAGCCGGATCTTCAGAATAAGTCATCTCTTTAAACAATTCGCATTGCTGCAGATTTTCGTAACGTTTACGTAGGAAATCTACATTATTCTCACCCCATACAAAGCTCACGTGAGGGATACTTTTAATAAAATTATCAGGAGAATCGACCATTTCGTTCTTCACCAGAAAGGACCAGAACTGTTTAGATACCTCAAAAGATTCGGCAATTGCAACTGCCTTGTCAGTAGAAACACTTCCGTCGGGCAACTGAGGTGTATAATTTAGTTCACAAAAAGCAGAGTGGCCGGTTCCTGCATTGTTCCAGGCATCTGAACTTTCTGCTGCGGCTACTCCCAGCCTCTCATAAATACCGATCTTCAGATCGGGTGATAACTCTTTTAGGAGAACTCCTAAGGTAGCACTCATAATACCTGCGCCAATTAACACAACATCGACTGCTTCTTTATCTGAATTAGAACTTTTACTGGTCATGGAAGGATTGATAATGTATTCTTTTTTTTATGATTGCAAAAATAATATAATGGGTGGTAGTTAAGGGCTAAAAACTCATTTAAATGCTGTTTTTTTTACGGCATACTGATAAAGCAAGTTAAATACGTTGTCAGATACCTAAACTACTGGTTTCAAGCTACCGTATCTGGCCATTTCCCCTGACTATCCATTTATAACTAGTCAGTTCTGAAAGCCCCATCGGTCCTCTTGCATGTAACTTTTGTGTGCTAATTCCGATCTCCGCACCCATTCCAAACTGTCCGCCATCTGTAAAAGCGGTAGAAGCATTCACATATACAGCAGCAGCATCTACTGCATTTAAAAACAACACTTGTTTCTGGCTATCTTCAGCGATAATTGCTTCACTATGCCTGGAGCTGAAAGAAGCAATATGTTTCAATGCTTCGTCAAGGTCTGAAACTGTTTTTACCGCTAATTTGTAGTCCAGAAATTCAGTGCCGAAATCATCCGGTCCCGCTTTATGCAGTAAATTTTCAGGGTAATTACCGTTAAGGGCTTCAAAAGCTCCGGGGTCGGCATATAGTTGAACATCTTTGCTGGCCATCGGCGTTAACAGTACTGCCAGATCAGATAACCGGTCGCGATGAATTAACAAGCAATCCAGCGAATTACATACACTTACACGCCTGGTTTTAGCATTGAAAAGAATCGCCTTTCCTTTTTCCAAATCTCCGGAAACATCAAAATAAGTATGCACGATCCCTGCTCCTGTCTCAATAACGGGAACTTTACTATTTTCCCGTACAAAGTCAATTAATCCCTGGCTGCCCCGTGGAATGATCACATCGACATAAGCCCTTGCAGACAATAACTCTTCTGTAGCCTTACGATCTGCCGGCAGCAATGTAACCACCCCGGCATCTACACCATTTTCTGTTAATACCCGATGGATAATCAATACGAGCGCAAGGTTGGTCTGTTCTGCATCCTTTCCACCCTTGAGTATGGCTACATTGCCGGTTTTCAGGCATAATGCGAAAACATCAAGCGTTACATTTGGTCTTGCCTCATAAATAATACCGATTACACCTAAAGGCACACGCACTTTGGAAATGTCAAGACCATTTTCCATCACTTTACTTTCCAGCACCTCACCTAATGGACTTTTAAGCGACGCCACGTTTCTGATATCTGAAGCGATGGCAACTACTCTTTCCGGGTTAAGTAATAACCGGTCATATTTAGGGTCAGACCGATCCATATTATTTAAATCAAGCTGATTAGCTTGTAATATCTCATCTGTTTGTTTAACTATTTCTACTGCAAGATCTGCCAACACCTTATTGACAAGTTCAGCAGATAAATTATGCATTTGCTTGCTGCTTTCGCGGGCAAGCTCAAATTGTTGTATATATTTCATGTTTAAATTGCCTCATTTATTTATCCCGTTTGTAACGGAAACTGAACCTCTAGCTTAATCTACAAGGTAAAAATAATTATAATGGACCAGGGCTTTATGCCCTTTGATTCCTATCCGTTCCCTGGCTTTATCTGCACCATATTCTGCTATCCCCACACCAATAAGTTTATGGCTGGCGTCCATAACGCGGATGATATCACCTTTTTCAAAATCTGAGCAAACTTCTGTTATTCCTACAGGAAGTAAACTTCTGGCCTGACCGGAAACTAGAGCTTCCCTGGCACCCTGGTTAATTATAATACTTCCCGTTGCAGATTCCCAGGCGTGGGCAATCCATTTCTTTTTCCCTGAAACCTGTTTTTCCGGATGGAAATAAGTGTGTTCTATTTTCTTGTCGAGGATTAAACTTAAGATATGATCCTTTTTGCCATTTGCGATATGTACCGGAATTCCCAGGCTCGCGACTTTATTAGCCATGCCTAGTTTGGTTACCATACCACCACGACCGGAAGAAGATTTAGAAATGCTGATGCCAGATTGGATCTCCTCATTCCCCTTTCTTACATCTGTGATAACCACCGAACCGGGTAGATTCGGATCTCCGGTATAAATGCCATCAACATTAGATAAGATAATTAATGCATCCGCCTCCAGCATCGAAGCTACCAGACCAGCCAGCTCGTCATTATCAGTGAACATCAATTCTGTGACCGAAACGACGTCATTTTCATTTATAACCGGCACTACGCGGTGTTTCAGCAGAATCTTGAGACAGTTTTTAATATTCAGATAATGAAGCCGGTCTCTGAAATCCTCTTTAGTAACCAGAACCTGGGAACATAGAATCCCGTGTTTCTCAAAATAGGATAAATAAGTATTGATCAGTTTAATCTGACCGATAGAAGCCAGTAATTGTCTGGCGGCAACGTTATCCTTTTTTTCGGGGATCGTAATCATACTGCGGCCAGACGCTACTGCTCCGGAAGAGATCAGTATAACTTCAAGACCTCTTTTTTTTAATGCGGCAATCTGATCAACCAGATGCGCTATACGCTCCAGATCAGGTAAGCCATTGGAAAGAGTTAATACATTAGAGCCAATTTTAACTACAATTCTTTGATAAGAATAAGACATGTTTGAGTTTAAAAGAATAGAGAAACATTTACAGCAGCGCAATCAGCGCCGTCCAACCGGTTTGATGACTTGCCCCAAGCCCTCTTCCATGATCACCGTCAAAGTATTCATGGAACAGTATATAATCCTTAAAATAAGGATCATGATGAAACTTGGGATTGCCACCCATTCCGGGTCGTTCGCCGGCCTCGTTCTTTAAAAACATCTGTTTCAGGCGCAGACTAATATGGTCTGCGATTTCCGAAAGACTAGAATACTGGCCGCTTCCGGTTGGAAACTCCACTTTAAATTCATCTGTATAATATTCTTCGAAACCTCGCAGCGCAGAAATCAGCAGATAGTTCATTGGCATCCAGATTGGACCACGCCAGTTACTATTACCACCAAACATACCCGAATCGCTTTCCGCGGGCAGATAATCTACTTCGAATTTATGCTCTTCCAGCTCATATCGGAACGGCTCATCCCTGTAAATTGCCGATAGAGATCTGATACCGTAATCGCTCAGGAATTCAGCAGGATCCAGCATTCTTCTAAGCAATAACTTCATGCGATGTCCTCTCAACAGGGAGAGTAAGTGTTCATTATTTCCTTTGGTATCTGTCCAGTGACTGACCAGCGAGACCAAATCCGGCCGTTCTTTAGAAAACCACTCCAAACGGGTTTTCAATTGCGGTAGTTTCAGCCATTTATCTTCCTCGAATAAGATCTGGGCGAACATTGGAATCAGGCCGACCATACTTCTCAGACGCAGCCTGTCAGCTGTGCCGTCAGGCTTGCGGAGCATATCATAATAAAAGCCGTCGCAATCATCCCAAAGACCTGTAGAATCTTCACCCATAATCGCCATGGAACCTGCGATATATAAAAAGTGCTCACTAAATTTAACCACCATACTCTCGTATGCATCGTCTTCCAGTGCCAGTTCCATACTTATTTCCATCATATTCAGCGCATACATGGCCATCCAGCTGGTACCATCCGCCTGTTCGAGGAATCCACCACCCGGAACGGGCTGGCTTCTGTTGAAAACGCCGATATTATCAAGTCCAAGGAAACCGCCTTCAAAGATGTTATTTCCCTCACTATCTTTCTGATTAACCCACCAGGTGAAATTAAGGAGCAGTTTATTAAACATTTCAACCAGAAACTTAAAATCGCCCCGGCCTTTATCCTTTTTATCTGCCTTGTAAACGTGCCAGGTAGCCAGTGCGTGTACCGGAGGGTTTACATCACCAAAGTCCCACTCGTAGGCTGGCAACTGTCCGCTCGGGTGTATATAATTTGCGCTGACGAGCAGTAAAAGTTGTTTCTTCGCAAAATCTGCGTCCAGGGCTGCAAAACTAATGCAGTGAAAAGCCAGATCCCAGGCAGCGAACCAGGGATACTCCCATTTATCCGGCATGGACATAATATCATTGGCTACAAAATGCTTCCAGTGCGAATTTCTGCCTTTTTTTCTAATTGCTGGTGGCTTCACTACCCCCTGGTCACCGTTTAACCACCGGTTCACCTCAAAACTATAGAATTGTTTATTCCATAATAGCCCCGCAAGTGCTTGTCTTTTAACATTGAGCTCATCCCCTTTACATTTTTCAGGGAGCTGCCCATCGTAGAAGACATCAGTTTCGGAAACCCTCTGCTCAAAAATTGCATCAAAATCTTTAAACGGCTCATTCAGACGTGATTTACTTAATCTCAGCCGTACGGTAAAGGCAACTCCGGGTTCCAGCGTCGCTTTATACCAGACAGCAGCCTTATTGCCACATCCGGCAGGGTTAACAGCATCCAGACGGTTATTAACGATCCGCTCATTAATTCCATCCTTCAAATAAGAACTAGCATTAGCTGACTGATATAATAACTGGTTATTAGTTTCATTATCTGTAAACAGAAACTCCGGATTTCCATCTGCATAGCAGTGATAATCACCCGGATCTGAAGACCGGATATATAAAGTGTTTTTACCCTGATTCAGGATCTCCGGTCTTTCTGCTGCCGGATCTGCCTTCCAGGTATTACGAAACCAGAGCTGTGGGATCAGATCAAGCCTGGCTGCGGTTGTTCCCCTGTTATAAGCGGTATATTTAAAAAGAAGATCTTCTGTATCATTTTTTGCAAATTCTATAAAGACGTCTGCGTATTCATTCTGATCAAAGCAACCCGTATCGATTATTTCATATTCGGGTTCAAGTCTTGTTCTGGCACCGTTCTCAACGATAAGTTTTTCATATGGAAATTCCTGCAGCGGATACTTGTACAGCATTTTCATATAGCTGTGCGAAGGCGTACCATCGAGATGGTAATAGATTTCTTTTACATCCTCCCCATGGTTTCCCTGGCCGTTGGTGAGCCCAAATAACCTTTCTTTTAAGATCCGGTCCCTGCCATTCCAGAGTGCCAGGCCGACACAAAACCGCTGGCGCTCGTCGCTAAACCCGCCAAGCCCCTCTTCACCCCATCTGAAAGCCTTACTTCTGGCCATTTCATGTGTAACGAAATTCCAGGCATCACCGTCTGCACTATAGTCTTCCCGTACAGTTCCCCATTGTCTGTCACTCAGGTAAGGGCCCCATTTCAACCAGTTTTCCTGATTGGAATAATGAGCCAGAAGACGTTTTTTTTCAGGGTTTTCCGGTAGGCTGGAGTTCATAATTCAATAATAAGGAATTACGAACATAAAGAAGAGGGAAAATGGAAAATAGTCTACTGTTTTTCTAGGGGTTTATCAACCATATCGACGATCATAGAAGAGATTTCATAGGAAAACCATTCTTTAAAAACTTTAAATGTTCTGGTTTGAGGCCAGTCCTGTTCGTCAGTATGGAAATCATTGAGTTCATTGCGGAAGATCTGATCAAAGTTCTTCTTTAGCCAGTTTTCAATTTTAGCTTTAGTCGCTAGTTCTTTAATCAGATATATGGTACCCTCATCGTCAGGGATTACAGGAAATTCAGGATCGACAAAATTAATCCAGTCATAAAAAGGCTTCTTAGCTTTGATCAGGATTGAGTTTCTATTGAGGGTTTCGAAATATAAAGTAGGTTCTATCATTTGTGTGGGAAATTTGAGACAAAACTATCTAAAACTTTCCTGAAAACGCGAAACCTGCAGCTCTGTTCTGATAAACAGGCATCATGACAAAATTAGACTGATCTTTTCCTGTGACCCATTTACGGATTGACGGATAGACCACATAGGCAAACTTCGTCGATAAAATACCCAGTCCTGCACCGGCAACGACATCACTGAACCAGTGATAATTTTTATACATCCGCAGAACTCCTGTAGCAGTCGCTACAGAATAGCCACCAATTGTATACCAGACAGATACATCTCCGTATTCCTGTCTCAGAAACTCAGCAGAAGCAAACGCCATAGCCGTATGTCCTGAAGGAAAAGAGTAGTCGTTTAAGCCATTCGGGCGCATCCTGTTGCTGCTGTTTTTAAGCAGATGTACAGAGCCCATTGTGAAGGTTCCTGATATTAAAAGCAAAGCAGATTTATCTACAAAATTATGTTTTCCTTTCACGCCGGCCAGATCCAGTCCATATACCGCTAAGGCAGGCAGATAACGAAGGTAATCATCTGCAGAAGTATTAAAGCCAGGATGACGCTTATTGGTCTGCTCATGAATGTAGTTATCAAACTTTCTGAGCGTATTATTGTTTAAAGCTATAAAGCCGTAACCCACAGCGGCAGCTGCCGGAATAAAATCTACGACTTTTGGTTTAGAATGATGGCTTACTGAATCTGTATACTGAGCCATCGAAATACCTGGAAAAAATAATCCGGAAAGCAGGATAAGGGATAATTTCATAGGACTCTCAAAGTACAAAACAAAAGCCAGAAATCGGATAAACTGAAAAAAAATCTAAACGGTTAATACTCTCAAAAATAGTTCTTTCAACACATTGAATACCAAATATTTATTGTTACATTCATTAAGCTAACCAAAAATTTGTATTATGGAAATCGTATCAAAAATTCAGGAATGGGGTGATAGGAATCATCCGCAATGGGTAGATTATTTTAGAATTGCTTTAGGAATTACCCTAATTTGGAAAGGTGTGGCATTCGCTATGAACCTTCATGCATTTACAAATTTAATGGACAATGCCGGACTGGGGACCGCGGTTTCCATTAGTTTGGTTGCGCATACAATCATTGCTTTGCATATTATCGGGGGCCTGTTGATTGCTTTAGGGTCTCATACCCGTTTATTTTGTCTGCTGAATATTCCTATTCTGTTCACTGCAGTATTTTTTGTGAATATGCCCGAGCACGTTATGCGCCCCTATTCAGAATTGTGGTTATCGGCAACAGTACTTATCGCACTTTTCTGCTTTTTAGTAGAGGGTGATGGTAAATTATCAATTGAATACAAAAAATCCCAGCAGATAGCTGAACAAAATAACACCAGTCAGATTTAAAAATAAAAGCGCCTGTTTAATTGAAAAAATAAGCAGGCGCTAAATGATTATAGCGATTTTTTTTTGTTGATAGTCATTATGGACTGGTTTTTGAATAGTTAACTACAAAATAAGGCTGTTGGTCAGCCAGTAACAGAAATCAGCAATTAATTAGAATTAAATAAAATAAAAAAAACGCCATGAATTACAGGAAACTATTAAATGACCATTTGGACAGAAACACAGATAAAACCCCGGTTTTAGTCGCATTATTAGCCGGCTTAGCAGTTGGAGCAGCATTAGGGGTGTTATTTGCTCCAGGAAGCGGTTCAGAAACCAGAGACCTGATCGCTGACAAATCAAAAGATCTGACCGATAGTGCCAAAGAAAAGCTAAATAGCTATAAAGATAAAATTAAAAGTAGCGCAGAGAACCTGGCTGACACTGCAAAAGATAAGTATCAGGGTTATAAAGAAAGAGCTCAGGATACCGTTGACGATTTGAAAAATGCTAAGGACAATGCAGTTGATCATGTAAAGTCAGCAGCTAAAGACCTTAAAAATGACGCATCTGACGCAAAAGATGCTGTTAAAAATGCTTAACCAAACATCAAGCACATAAAAAAACCGGTCAATGACCGGTTTTTTTATGTCTTTATTTTTAGCCAATATTTAAGGCGCTGTAAATCTCGGCATATAATAGGCCGCTTCCTCCTCCATAATGCGGTACAAGTGCCGTTTCCGGACATTCCTCAGCAACATAACTTTTTACGGTCTGCTCTTCTTCAACAGAAAGTCCTGCACCAAGCAGTACAACGCTGAAATTTCTTCCACTGCATTGTTTAATCAGTTCCTCGCAGGAATTTACACCGGTAGCGTTCCAGTTCTCCATTTTATTAAGCAAACGCAGAATCACTGCCAGGATTTCCTCATGTTTACCGATAACAAGAATCGAAATTTCCTTTTTCATATTAGAACTCCATTGGAACTTCCATCAATAAAACACGGGCATCGGTATCTGCAGTAATTTCAATTGCGCTCGTATCCCAGACACCGAAACCATCTCTTGTTGCCAGTTTCTGTCCATCTACAGAGACACTGCCTTCCAGTACAAAAATATACACTCCACTATCTTTTTTGTGGAAATTGTATACAACCTGATGACCTTTTTCCAGGTTTCCCATATTAAACCAGGCATCCTGATGGATCCATACACCCTGATCATTTTTATCAGGAGACAAAATCTGAACCAGCTCATTTGGGTGAGTCGCTGTAAGAATCGCCTGCTGATCGTATCTCGGTTCTACATTACGTTTGTTCGGAAATACCCAGATCTGCAGGAATTTAACCGGTACGTTTTTATTCTTATTATATTCAGCATGATAGATACCGGTACCTGCACTCATCACCTGGATTTCTCCGGGATCAATTACACCGACATTGCCTATACTGTCTTTATGCTCTAAGCTACCTTCCAAAGGAATGGAAATAATTTCCATATTATCATGTGGGTGTTCACCGAAACCCCTTCCTCCGTCTACTCGATCATCATTCAGTACCCTGAGTGCGCCAAAATTCAGACGTTCAGGATTATAATAACCTGCAAAACTGAAAGTATGATAACTTTTTAACCATCCGTGATCTGCACCGCCTCTTGAATCTGCGGTATGTAAAACTGTCTGTGCCATGATCTTTAAATTTTTGTTATACAAATTTAAGCCCCCTGTCCGGCTTAAATCTTACCATAGGACAAGAAATAGATCAGAACTGAATTTTGTAGCCCAATGTGGTCCAGACACCTGGCATAGGCACTGCCCCAGCCTGGTTAAACTTTTCATTTAGCAAGTTAGAACCATCCCAGTAAAGTGTGCTTTTGTTAAACCGGTACCCCACTCTTGCATCCAGAATCACATAGTCCTTATAATTAATTCTTTCCGCATAGCGGGACGTAACACTGATGTCAAGCTTATCCCACAGACTTGCCGATACCGTTAAAGTATATTGATTACGCAGAGACTCCACAGAATATCTGGAAATCAAGACGTCCGCTAATGTTGTTTTCATGCGGGGATCCAGGTGAGTTAAAGACAGACCGGTCCTGATTGAAGTAAACAGCTGTCCCTGAACCGGAACCGCATAATCGGCGCTCAACGTATAACCCCTGGTAGACAATCTGCTGAAATTTTTCGGCTGCCAGGGATCGGTTACCTCAGCCTTCACCCAGTCTATAAAGTTATTAATCCGGCGTTCAAACACACTGGCATTCAGGTTCAGTCTGGTACCATTATACTTAAGACCAGATTCCAGATAAGCAGAACGTTCTGCTTTCAATTCTGCATTACCAATATTTGTTGGGCCTTTATAATAGAGGTCGGTAAAAGTCGGCAGACGCTGGCCTGTACCTGCATTCACAAAAACCTTCCAGTTTCCAGTAAAATTATATCCAACGTCAACGCCGGGAAAAGCCTGCCAGCCGTAATCAGAGTTATAATTCAGGTAATTTCCGATATTAACCAGTAGGTTTTTAACCCGGTCAAACTTGTATTCTCCATAAATACCGGCATTTGTCCGGTTCCGCTTTCCAAGGTTCGTACTGTTAATCAACTCTTTTCTTGCTTCCAGTCCTAAACCAAAATCACCTATACCAGTCGTAAAAACATTGTTCAGTTCGGCACCCAGAACCTGCGTTACATGGTGATTATGAAATTTATCGGGAGTTTGTTTGATATACAAGTAGTCATCGACGTTGTTCCTGTAGGTTAATCTTGGCTTCAGTGTCCAGAAAGAAGTAATCTGCGTCTGATAACCGACAGATGCAGTGGTTGTCTTCACCGTTTCCTCTGCTTCCAGATCGCCGGGCGCAGAATAATAACCATTCGCTCCGAAATTATTGTGAATATAGCCGGCAGAAACATCCAGCAAGTCCAATTTAATTTTGAAAGTACCCTGATAGTAAACCTTTTGGTTATTAAAAGCAGTATTATGTCTGTATCCGTTCCCAGCTTCCTGACCGGCAGAAACCAGATGAGTTGAACCGTCCAGGACGACAGAGCCAGATGCTCTTATACCGTAATTTGTATATAAATCTCCATTCTGATCATCCTTACGGAAACTGCTGCCTGCAAAAACATGGGCAGACCCACCCGAGCGGGTCGCTGTTTTAGTGACAATATTAATGGCACCCGTCAAGGCATTCAAACCGTAAATACGGGAAGCAGAGCCTCTGAGCACCTCAATATGGTCTATGTCGTCTACTGAAAAAGGGAGGTTCATCATATGATGACCAGTCTGCGGATCGGAGAATTTCACCCCGTTAACCAGAATCAGTGTCTGGTCGAATGTTCCGCCATCCAGACTGATATCTGCCTGCACACCGCCAGGACCACGCTGCCGGATATCCACGCCGCTTACAAATCCAAGCAGATCTGTTATTGACCGGGATGGCAGGTTTTTAATCTGCTGCTGGTCTATGATCCAGATATTACGGTTCTGTGCAGAGAAAGGGATCTTCAGCCGATTCTCTTTGATCATCACTTCATTCAGGTTATTTGTCGTATCCTGTTGCCCGTAGGCAGCAATTGAGGCTAAAGAGCAGCCCACAAACGCTATAAAAAATCTATTCATTTGCTGGTAATTGCTGCGAATATAGCAATTCCGGAAAAGAACATCGTTATGGTTTATTTGCGGTCACTCTTCATGAACTGCATAGAAAGTGCAGAACCTGTTCCCAGTAAGGCCCCGGCCGCGACATCTGTCGGATAATGAACTCCCAGATACATCCGGCTATAGCCTATAGCCCCTGCCCAAAGATAGGCGGGAGCGGTAATGTACCACTTGTTCTGAACCTGAGAAATCGCCGTCGCAGTGGTAAATGCCGACGAAGTATGTCCCGATGGGAAAGAGTAATGCGGTGGCTGATACACCGCATTGATTTTAATATTACCAGCAAAAGGCCTTGGCCTTTTAATTAGCTTTTTGAGTGCCATAGTGAGAATTACATTCACCGCCGAACTCGAAGCGATATAAGCTGCATCCTGCCTGGTTCCTTTATCATTTCCAATTATACCGCCGGCAAGAACGCCCACAGGAACTGCAAAATTTACCACATCATTGTACTTAGAGATAAACATCATGAAATCAGTCTGTTTAGGTGTCCTGTGATGAGACAAATCGATTAAGATCCGGTCATCCAGGCGCTGCAGACCTGATTGTGCAGATACATTGACACTGCAAAACGAGCATCCTGTCAGCAGTAGTAAATAAATGAGGTTCCTGTTCATGCGCATTTGGTTTAAGCGGGTCTGGAGCTACAAGCCAGTGTCAGCAGCAGTTTGATAAGCCTGGTTTAATGCACCCAGAAAAGTTTCGGGAGCCTGTGCACCAGACACGGCCAGTTTTTGATTGATAATGAAAAATGGAACACCGCTAATACCTATTTTTGATGCCACTTCTTCATCTGCACGTACATCATCACCGTATGCATAACCTTCCAGCATTTCCTGGACGTCTTCTGCCTGCAAACCAGACTCCTTACCAAGCTCCAGTAAGATAGCAGGATCATCTATATTTTTACCATCGGTAAAATGTGCTATAAATAAAGCTTCTTCAACTTCATCAGCCAGTCCTTTGGACTTTGCCAGTTGAATTAAACGGTGTGACTTAAAAGAATTAGCCATAATAGCTTTATCGAAATCAAAATGAAGACCGACTTCTGCAGCTGCATTTTTAACATGATCGTGCATTTGGTTTGCCCATTCCAGTGTCTGCCCTTTTTTATCGGCCAGAAATTGTGCAGCATTCAATTCAGTATTGGTCACTGCATGAGGATCGAGCTCTAAACTATGCCATTCTACTTCTACTTCATCTGCATGTTCAAACTGTGCTAATGCAGTTTCAAATTTCTTTTTACCTATATAACAAAACGGACAGTTGACGTCCGACCAGATATCTACTTTCATAACTTTAAAATTGAGCTGCCAATTTAATATTTCTAATGTTATTGGTCTGTAATAATAAGGGCCGTCTATTTCCTTACGGTCACTTGAAAAACGGTGGTCTGATGGTATTCCTGCCCAGGTCTGAGTATAGTATCCGGGAATGCCGGAATATTTACACTATTTGGTGCATGCTGCGTTTCCACACAAAAAGCCTCCGCAGAGCCATAGCTCTTCCCACCTTTGCCGCCGGTCACATTGAGATGTTTAGCCGTATAAAAATGAGCAATAGGTTCGGTCGTATATACGCCTAATAGTAAGCCAGATCTGGCGTCGAAAGTCTCAGATGCCATCCCAAACTCCCCGTAAGGTTTGTCGAGCACGAAACTCTGGTCGTAACCTTCATCCTGGTTCCAGTTAGCTCCGATAGCTCTTGGCGCCAGAAAATCATGCGTTGTACCTGCAACCGGTACCAGTTCGCCGGTAGGTACATAATCTGCATCTTGCTTCAGATAGTTACTGGCTGGTATCCGGATAATATTTCCAGCTACGCTTCCTTTATCAGGATCTAAGTTGAAATAAGTATGATGCGTTAAATTAACCGGTGTAGGTGCATCAGTAAAGGCCCTGTAATCCAGAATCAACTCATTATCGTCGCTTAATTTATAAGTAAGCTGTACTGTCAGGTTACCTGGAAATCCCTCTTCACCCGCAGGGCTTACATATTGCAACGTGATGCTGGGATCGATAGTTGGAAGAATATCCCAGACCTTGCGGTCGAAACCTTTAATCCCGCCATGCAGACTTTTATCCATCTGGTAGGCTTTACCGTCAATTTCATAACGTCCATCTTTAATCCTGTTAGCAAAACGGCCAACCACTGTTCCCAGATACGGATAGGCAGCGAGATATTCTTCTGACAGATAACCATCCAGATCATCAAATCCTAAAACGATATCCTGCGCTTCCCCCTTTGCGTTTATGACTGTAAATTCACTGATAATTCCGCCGTAATTATAGATTTTAACGACGCTTCCTTTAGTGTTTTTCAGGGTTAAGGCAAATATTTCTTTGCCATCGATATGTTTTCCGGTGCTGATCTGGGATTCTTTCATAGTTTAATATTACTCAGGCAATACTACAAATAATACGATTAATTATCCTGGTTCTATATAAAATAAGGATATAAACAGATTTGTTTTATAAATTTAAAGACGGCTCGTCTGCTTTGTAAAAAAGACCGGCTGCTAGAACCAGATATATAAAATGATAAAAACTGAATTGATCCGAAAATTTACCGACACCTATGGTCAGGCTCCTCAGGCTGTATTTTTCTGCCCCGGGCGTGTAAATCTAATCGGTGAACATATAGATTATAACGGCGGGCTGGTCATGCCATGTGCGATTACACTGGGTACCCTGTTATGCCTGGCACCCAACCAGGAAAAAGTATTCCGGTTCAAAAGTTTGAATTTTGAAGAAGAAGCTGTAATTCCAATGCAGGAAAGTTATACAAAGAAAGGTAAAGACTGGTATAATTATCCGTTGGGTGTGATTAATGAATTGCTTAAAGATTATACGATTCCAGTTGGTTTCGATTTCCTTTACAGCGGGAATATTCCAATTGGTTCAGGACTCTCCTCTTCGGCATCAATCGAGGTTTTAACAGCCTATGCATTGGCATCCTACCTGAATCTGGATATAGACAAACTTTCTCTGGTTAAGCTCAGTAAATATGTGGAAAATAATTTTATTGGTCTGAACAGCGGTATTATGGACCAATTTGCAGTTACATTCGGAGAAAAAGCTAAAGCCATGTTACTCAACTGCGATACACTCGACTTTAAACAGGTAGACTGTGAGATCGGCGACCATGAGCTGATCATTATTAATACCAATAAACCCCGCGAACTGGCAGAATCTAAGTATAATGAGCGGGTTAAAGAGTGTGAGGCGGCGCTGGTGGCACTAAATCAGGAAATTCACCTTAATAATTTGTGTGAGCTGAATGCAGAAAAATTCGCTTTGCACAGTCATCTGATCACTGATGAAACTGTGCTAAAAAGAGCAACTCATGTAATCCGCGAAAATGACCGCGTCGGGCTGGCTGCAAAAGCTTTAAACGCAGGCAATCTCGAAGAATTTGGCCGTTTAATGTTCGCTTCACATGATTCACTTCAAAACTTATATGAAGTAAGTGGAAAGGAATTGGATACACTGGTCGCCTTCTGTGCAGGTTATTCAGGTGTTACCGGCGCCAGGATGACCGGTGCCGGATTTGGGGGCTGTGCCATTGCTTTAGTTAAAAAAGATAGCCTGGAAGATTTCGAATTGAAAATCAAAGCAGATTATCTACAGAAGATCGGTTACGCTTGTGAAGTATATAAGAGTGAAATTGGCCATGGCGTATCTGCTATTTAATTTTAATTTTGCGCCATGCAGAAATTAAAGACTACGGATTTAAACCGTGTAGATGTAGCCGCTTTCAAGGAGCAGGAGAAATTACCTGTAGTGGTTGTACTCGATAATGTCCGCAGTATGAATAATGTCGGATCGGCATTCAGAACGGCAGACGGCTTCTCCATCGAGAAAATATACCTGTGCGGTATTACTGCGCAGCCACCGCATAGAGAAATTGAAAAGACGGCTATCGGTGCAACAGCGTCAGTAGACTGGAAACATTATGAAAACACACTCGATGCTATTCAGGATCTGAAAGCAGACGGCTATAAAATTATCGCAATCGAACAGGCAGTAGATAGTATTTATCTGCATGAGTTTAAGCCAGGGCAACAGGAGAAATATGCGCTGATCTTTGGAAATGAAGTAAACGGTGTGAGTGAAGAAGTGATGGCCGTAATTGATAACTGCATTGAAATTCCTCAGTTCGGCACTAAACACTCTTTCAATATAGTGATCTCCGCAGGAATTGTCCTTTGGGACTTTTACGCAAAGATGCGTCTGCTGGTTAAATAAACGAAATACTTTAAAAAAAATGAGCCCCTGAATAAATCCAGGGGCTTTCTTGGTTAGTATAGGTTTGGTTTTAAAAGCTCTTTAAGCGTAGGGAATACCATCTTTGGTCGGCAATCTGCTCTCACCCATCAGATATTCATCTACTTTTCTTGCTGCTTCACGGCCTTCAGAAATGGCCCAGACAACCAGCGACTGTCCTCTTCTCATATCACCAGCAGTAAAGATTTTGGCAATATTGGTTTGATATTTACCCTCTTCTGCTTTTACATTACCGCGGTTATCGAACTCGACACCCAGTTTTTCCAGTAATCCTTCTTTTTGCGGATAAAGGAAACCCATCGCTAATAATACCAGCTGGCAAGGTAACTCACGCTCAGTTCCTTCTACTTCTTTGAAGTTTACAGGTCTGCCGTTCGCATCGATATCCCATTGCACATCTACAATTCTAAGTGCACGAAGATTATTATTTTCATCTGCCAGGAATGCTTTGGTATTTACACCCCATGCCCTGCTGCAACCCTCTTCATGTGAACTGGTTACTTTCAATAACATTGGGAAAGTAGGCCATGGCATATTATCTGTACGTTTTTCAGCCGGCATTGGCAGAATCTCAAACTGCGTAACAGAACGTGCACCCTGACGGTTGGAAGTACCGATACAATCAGATCCTGTATCACCACCACCGATAACGATTACATCTTTTCCGGTAGCCAGGATATCTTCCTGAGCGATTGCGAAATTTCTGACACGCTTGTTTTGTTGTTTCAGGAAGTCCATCGCAAAATGAATCCCCTGAGCTGTTCTGCCGGTTACAGGCAGATCACGTGGTACAGTAGAACCACCAGCCAGTACGATAGACTGATTTTCTCTCAGTAGCGTGTTTAATTCCACGTTTACACCTACGTTAGCATTACATTTAAACGTAATACCTTCCTTCTCCATCAGGCTGATACGGCGTCTAACCACATCTTTCTGTAATTTGAAATCAGGAATACCATAGTTTAATAAACCACCCGGAGTATCGTCCCTTTCGTAAACAACTACCTCATGGCCGGCACGGTTCAATTGTGCAGCAGCAGCAAGACCAGCAGGTCCGGAGCCGATAACAGCTACCTTTTTACCAGTTCTGATCAATGGCGGATCGGCTTTAATAAAGCCTTTTTCGAAAGCAATCTCGATGATGTGCTTTTCGATATCCTCAATAGATACAGGAGATTTATTAATTCCCAGTACACATGCAGACTCACAAGGAGCCGGACAAATGCGCCCTGTAAACTCAGGGAAGTTGTTGGTACTTAACAAAATACCTGCAGCTAATTCCCATTCCCCTTTATAAACGGCTTCATTAAACTCTGGAATTACATTGCCAAGCGGGCAACCCGACTGACAAAATGGAACACCACAGTCCATACAGCGGGCCGCTTCCTGTTTAACCTGTTCTTTTTCGAAAGAAACTACGAACTCCTTATAATGCTGTAATCTTGTTTTAGCATCTTCTTTTACAGGAGCCGTTCTCTCATATTCTAAAAATCCAGTTACTTTTCCCATAATTTATGATGTTTTTATTGTTGAACTTCTTTTTAATAAAACAGCTTTGTATTCTTTAGGGAATACTTTAATGAAATGTGCAGATTGTGTTGCCCAGTCACTTAAGATAAATTCAGCTAACTTACTTCCAGTCAACTGGATATGTTTCTTTAGTAAATTATTAATTCTGATTTCATCTTCTTCCTGAAGCGGGTCAAGATCTACCATTTCGGTATTACATTTATGCGGAAAATCTCCGTTCACATCATAGATCCAGGCTACACCACCACTCATTCCGGCAGCGAAATTACTTCCTGTATTACCTAATACGAGTACTTCTCCACCAGTCATATACTCACAACCATGGTCTCCCAGGCCTTCTATAACTGCTGTTGCACCTGAGTTTCTCACGGCAAAACGTTCTCCGGCCAAACCTCTGGCGAATAACTCACCCGATGTCGCACCATACAAGGCAACGTTACCCAGAATGATATTCTGTTCAGGAACATAGGTTACTTCTTTAAACGGATAGATCGAAATCCTTGCGCCTGATAAACCTTTACCTACATAGTCATTTCCTTCACCTTCCAGCTCCAGGGAAATACCTCTTGCAGTGAAAGCACCGAAACTTTGTCCGGCAGAACCGTGAAATTTAAAGTTGATGGTATCAGCCGGTAAACCTGCACTGCCATAAACTTTAGAAACTTCGTTAGATAACATGGTGCCAATTGCACGGTCGGTATTTTTAACCTCAAATGATTGGAAAACAGGTTCCTTATTAAACAACGCAGGTCCTGCAGCAGCAATCAGCTGGTGATCCAATACATTATCTATTCCGTGATCCTGGAACTCAGTCTGGAACAAACTCAATCCATTATCAGGTGCTTTATATAAGATTCCTGAAAGATCCAGGTTTTTCAGTTTCCAGTCTGCAGGATCTACTGCACGCAGGCTCAGTGCATCGGCCTGACCAACCATGTCTTCTACAGTTTTGAAACCTAATTCGGCCATAATCTCACGCAGTTCTTCGGCCAGGAAGTAAAACAGGTTTACCACATGATCTGCTTCTCCGGTAAATAACTTACGCAGGTTAGGATCCTGAGTTGCCACACCTACAGGGCAGGTATTTAAGTGACATTTACGCATCATAATACAGCCCGAAGTAACTAATGCAGCAGTAGCCACACCCCATTCTTCAGCACCCAGTAAAGCCGCAACAGCGATATCTTTACCAGTTTTCAGCTGACCATCCGTTTGCAGGACAACACGACTACGCAATCTGTTTTTAACTAAGGTCTGATGGGCTTCAGCTAAACCAAGCTCCCACGGAAGGCCGGCATGCTGAATAGAGGTTAAAGGCGAAGCGCCTGTACCACCATCAAAACCAGACACCAGAATTACATCGGCATGCGCTTTAGCTACACCGGCAGCAATTGTACCTACACCAGCTTTAGAAACGAGTTTCACATTGATTCTGGCCTTACGGTTTGCATTCTTCAGATCAAAGATCAGCTGGGCTAAATCTTCAATACTGTAAATATCATGATGTGGAGGCGGCGAAATTAAACCAACACCTGGAGTAGCATGGCGGACTTTTGCAATCCAGTCATCTACTTTATGTCCCGGCAGCTGTCCACCTTCACCTGGTTTAGCACCTTGTGCCATTTTAATCTGCAGCTCATCTGCATTGGTCAGGTAGTTACTGGTTACACCAAATCTTGCAGAAGCAATCTGTTTGATAGAAGAACGCATGGAATCTCCATTCGCCATTTTCTCATAACGCAGTTCGTCTTCTCCGCCTTCTCCGGTATTACTTTTTCCACCAATACGGTTCATCGCAATAGCCAGTGTGGAGTGCGCTTCATGGGATATGGACCCGAAAGACATCGCTCCTGTAGCGAAACGTTTTAAGATACTTTCAACTGGTTCTACCTGATCCAGAGGTACAGAAGAACGGTTATAGTTGAATTCAAACAATCCGCGGATCGTATAAGCTTGCTTGGTCTGCTCATTAACGAGCTTGCTATATTGTTTATACGTTTGATAGTCGTTTTTGCGGGTCGCATTCTGTAATAAGTGAATGGTCTGCGGGTTAAACAAATGCTGCTCCCCTTTTCTGCGCCATTTATAATTACCACCTGTTGGCAGAATTGCATCCGGACGGGTGCTTTTACCAAAAATACGGCTATGCTTAATTAATGCTTCACGTGCAATTTCATCTAGTCCTAAACCACCGATTCTTGACACAGCACCGCTGAAATAGCTATCGACCACACTTTTGTGGATACCCAGAATTTCGAAGATCTGTGCGCCATGGTAAGACTGTAAAGTAGAAATTCCCATTTTAGAGAAGATCTTTAGCAATCCGTTATTTACAGCGTAGATATAATTATCAATTAATTTATTAACGGCCATACCACTCTCTTTCTGGAATCCGGTGATAGTTTCCAGGGCCAGATAAGGATTCACTGCAGTTGCACCAAAACCAATCAGACAGGCGAAATGATGTACTTCCCATACGTCACCAGCTTCAACCACGATACCTACCGCACCACGGTGCCCTTTACGGATCAGGTGATGGTGTACCGCCGAAACAGCCAGTAAAGATGGAATAGCAGCATGTTCAGAGTCCAGTGCACGGTCTGAAAGCACCAATACCTGGAATCCGTCTTCTACAGCATCTACTGCATAACGGCATAAACGGTCGAGTGCTTTAGCCAGAGAGCCAGGTTTTCCGTCAGCACGGAAATAGGTCTGCAATGTTTTAGACTGGAATACACCGGTATCAATACTACGTACTTTTTCCAGTTCTAGGTTGGTCAGGATCGGGTGTTTAATACCGACACAGTGACATTGCATTGCATGTTCTTCCAGCAGGTTACCATTATTACCCATAAAACCGGCAAGACTCATCACCACTTTTTCGCGGATCGGATCAATTGGCGGATTAGTCACCTGCGCAAATAACTGCTTAAAATAAGAAGATAGATGCTGTGGTTTCTGAGAAAGTACGGCCAGCGGAATATCTGTACCCATAGAACCGATAGGCTCTTTAGCTTCTGTAGCCATAGGTTTCAGAATCAGGTCGACATCTTCCCTGCTGTAACCAAATACCTGCTGATATTTAAAAATAGACTCTTGTGAAAGTCCGGTAAAGACCACTCTTGGATCTGAAAGTTCTTCCAGACGGATCTGATATTGATTTAACCAGTCACCATAAGGTTTACGGCTGCATACTTCATGTTTGATTTCGGCATCACTGATGATTCTGCCCTGTTCCATATCCACAACGAACATTTTACCAGGTGTCAGTCTGCCTTTTTCCAGAATCTCGCTCTGGTCTAATGCCAGTACACCAGATTCAGATGCCATAATTACACGGTCATCTTTAGTAATCGCATAACGGGAAGGTCTTAAACCATTTCTATCCAGAGTAGCACCAATCAGGTTACCATCTGTAAAAGCAATAGCTGCGGGTCCATCCCACGGCTCCATTAAGGTTGCATGGAATTTATAGAAGGCTTGTTTAAGCTCATCCATATCTTCATTACCATCCCATGCTTCAGGAATCAGCATCATCATTACATGTGGCAGGGAACGGCCGGCATGCAATAATAACTCTATAATATTATCCAGACAGCCGGAATCAGATTGTGATTCATCGATCACCGGAAGCAGGATATTCAATTCTTCTGCTGTAAAATAGCTGGAAGCAAATGATTTCACACTTGCACGGAACCAGTTCAGGTTACCTTGTAAGGTATTAATTTCACCATTGTGAGCAATATAACGGAATGGTTGTGCCAGTCTCCATGATGGGAATGTGTTGGTGGCAAAACGTGAGTGAACTAAACCGAATGCAGAAACTACCCTTTTATCACTTAACTCTGTGAAATAGGTTCTAACCTGCATAGAAGTTAGCTGTCCTTTATATACTATAGTACGTGAAGAAAATGAAGCGATATAAAAATCTGCTTTAATCCCTTTAACTGTACCCAGGATAGTTTTGCTCAGATAGTTTTTAAAGACATATAGTTTACGCTCGAAATCTGCGCCGGCAGCAATGTGTTCCGGGCGTGAAACAAATAGCTGTTCCATTTCCGGCTCTACTGATAGTGCCATATCCCCGATATCTGCAGGATTAGTATTTACTTTCCTGAAGCCTAATACATCCAGACCTAGTTTTTCTGCAGCTCTGTATATTACTTCACGGCATTCTTCCCGTGCTTTAACGTCTTTTGGTAAGAATAACATACCTACCCCGTAATCTCCGGATTGATTCAGACTGAAACCTATCTTTAAACATTCGTCATATAGAAATTCGTGCGGTATCTGTATCATAATACCTGCACCATCGCCTGTATTGATCTCAGCACCGCATGCACCCCGGTGGTCAAGGTTTTCCAGAATGGTTATAGCGTCTGAAATAATTTGTTGTGACTTTCTTCCCTTCACATGTGCCACGAACCCAATACCGCAAGCATCGTGCTCGAATTTGGAGTCGTATAAGCCCTCATTATCTTGTAGTTGTTCCATATCTAATTGTATTCTAAACACTAAGGTATTTAAATTTTTGATCAATTACCATTCTGTTATTTTTTTTGTGAAAAACAAAGAATAGCATAATTTCAATAGGGTTAAATTGCCAACTTGGCAATTTTGATGGCCTAAAATTATCAAGTTAGCAATCGCTTGAAAATGGTCTTTTTGGGAGCGTTAAAAATGACCGGCAAAAATGATTTTTTGAGCGAAAAATTGGCTTTCCGAGCAGAAAACGGCATTTACTCTCGTCTGCTCTTCGTGCAAAACACATCAATTTCAGTCAAAAATCAGTAGTCTGAAAAATATTTGAAAAAAATATTCAATTACAATTCACTCGTCTTCAATTCATTATCTGAAGTTAATTATTTTCTGGGACTTTTTTTTGAATTTCGTTTTTGCAGACTAAACTCTTTTGCTACATTTGCAGTGGGCAAGTCCTTTACGATCAGCTCCCTTTGAACTCCCCCAGGGCGGGAACGAAGCAAGGGTAGAAGGTTGTAGCGGTGCGATAAAGGTTGCTTGCCCATTTTTTACTTTTTCAGATTGACTATGCTTTCAACGCACAATCTTCCGTCAAAAGCATACGCTGAACACTTCTCCAGTTTTTTATTCCCTAAATTATATAATCATGAAATTTTTCATTGACACGGCTAATCTTGAGCAAATCAAAGAAGCCCAGGACCTTGGTGTATTAGATGGTGTAACTACGAATCCAAGCCTTATGGCGAAGGAAGGAATTTCCGGAGACCAAAAGGTAACAGACCATTATAAAGCTATCTGTGCTATTGTAGATGGCGATGTAAGTGCAGAAGTAATCTCTACAGATTTCGAGAATATCATTAAAGAAGGTGAAGCTTTGGCTAAACTTGATCCAAAGATCGTGGTTAAAGTTCCGATGATCAAAGATGGTGTTAAAGCCATCAAATATTTCTCTTCAAAAGGCATCAGAACTAACTGTACTTTAATTTTCTCTGCAGGACAGGCTTTATTAGCTGCCAAAGCAGGTGCTACTTACGTATCCCCTTTCTTAGGTCGTTTAGACGATATAGGTCAGGAAGGTCTGCAATTAATTGAAGATATCCGTTTAATTTTTGATAACTACGGTTACGAAACTGAAATCTTAGCAGCTTCGATCAGAGGTCCATTACATATCATCAACTGCGCTAAATTAGGTGCTGATGTAATGACTGGTCCATTATCTTCGATCTTAGGCTTGTTAAAGCACCCATTAACTGACAATGGATTGGCAACTTTCCTTGCAGATCATAAAAAAGCTGCTGAAGCAAACGCATAAGCATAACTTTTCTTTATTCTATTAAAAGGCTCCTGAATAATTCAGGAGCCTTTTTTTGTGCCTTTATAAAAAACAGAATGGTCTGGGAGTTAAATTGGTTCCGGAGCTATCCTGTCCTGATGTTATTAGATCGTCGCTTATCCACTACACTTTTTTGATGTGTTCCAATATTGCTTTGTTATTATCTATAATCGGGTCAACGATAGGGTAAAATTGGGCCAACCCCTTATAAAGATAGGGTAACTACGACCGTGGCTCTAACAAAACTCTAACAATGTACAACCATAGGCTTGAGCTGAGGTGCCGGCGCTGTTCGGGTTCTAATGCAGTGTTACTCTATATTTTTACTCAAAAACCCCACAGTGAACCCACTAGAACACACCATCTTGTGGGTTCACTGTGGGTACGTGTGGGTTTCTTGTGGGTTTGGTGTGGGGTTCAGTCGAACAGGAGTAAGAGAACATTCAAACAAAACCCGAACAAAATATGACTAGAAGCTTGTTCATCACGCCAGTTCTTGTTTTTATTTCGCTTAGCTTTTGTTAATGTTTGAATTTGGGAAAGTCTTTGAGGAAAGCTCCTTTTGCGATTTATGAAGATAAAATCTGATGCCGTTCGGGTCGGCTTCAGGTTAACCTCGGGTTAAGTCCAGGGAATGTTCAGGTTCCAGTCGAACAACACTACTATATGGCACCTACAATACCCAACCAAGGCCAGAACCAAACTTCTTCTATTTTCATTATACTGTGTTTAGTGTATAGCTTTTTCAGGAATGGACAAAAGATTGGCTTGGTTCTGGTCCGGCAGGGATTAAAAATTAATATTCTTATAGCTTTTTTAAGAAGCAAGTACTGCTTTGATCTGGTCGTAGTCAATCTGCTCATCAGGAGCAATCAGAACACCCTTCACCCCTGCTCCATTTGCAGCTTCGACATCTCTTGGTTTATCACCAATCATTACAGACTGCGCAGGGTCAATATCATATTCTGCAATGGCTTCCAGCAGCATACCTGATTTCGGTTTTCTGCATTCACATTCACCGCTCACCGTTGGATGATGCGGGCAGTAATAGGCATGGATAATCTCAGCGCCCTGCTCTTCAAACTTATTGAAAAGGATCTCATGCATTTCTGCAAGTGTTTCTTCTGTATAGCGGTTCAGCGCAATTCCGCCCTGGTTTGTGATGACTACCAACAGGTATCCTTCATCAAAAAACCGCTTTAATGGCGGGATCTGGTATTCCAGGACTTCAAAGTCTTCCAGTCTGCAGATATAGTCATAAATCTCATGGTTCAGGACTCCGTCACGGTCTAAAAATATTGCTTTATTCATTTTAATGATTGGTTATGGCCGCTAAGATGATAAAAATATTAACCTCTTCAACCATCAATCTTGTTTGCCGGGCAAAAATAGATACCTTTAAACCATAATTTTTTATGATGACTCAAGACGAATTTAAACCGTTCATCCCTGCCGAAAGTAAGGTAGCTGAATTCACGATTAAATCAATTCTGCTTGGTTGCATAGCTGGTATCATCTTCGGAGCTGCTACTGTATACCTCGCCTTAAAAGCCGGATTAACTGTTTCCGCATCCATTCCAATCGCCGTTCTGGCAATTACCCTAGGTAAGAAATTTTTTAAGACCACAATTCTAGAGAACAACATTATTCAGACAACAGGCTCTGCCGGTGAATCTATCGCTGCGGGTGTAGTATTCACGCTGCCAGGCTTTCTATTCCTGAGTACAGATATCGGCGGACAAAGCTCCGGTGATGCCTTTTTCAATTATATGACCATCCTGATCCTGGCGATCCTGGGTGGTGTGCTGGGAACCATGATGATGATCCCTTTACGCCGCTCACTCATCGTTAAAGAGCATGAGACCCTGCCCTATCCCGAAGGTACAGCCTGCGCTTCGGTACTTAAAGCCGGTGAACGTGGTGGAACATTCGCCCGTACTGCTTTCTGGGGACTAGGCTTCGCCATGGTTTACGCCATGCTGCAGAAAGTATTCCATATCATCGCCGAAGCTCCGGCCTGGATCACTACTCAAACCAATAAATTCCTTCCTGCTGCACAGATAAGTGGTGAGATTACACCCGAGTATCTTGGTGTCGGTTATATCATCGGCCCAAAGATCGCTGGTGTTCTTGTTGCTGGTGGTGTATTAGCATGGTTAGGATTAATCCCTTTACTGGCTACCTTAATCGACCCCATATTAGCTGCAAATCAATTAGTTAAATTAGGTTTGCTGGCAGACATCACTAAAGCCGGCGGTTCTGTTGGCTGGAATCCGGATACCCAGACTTTCTCTGATTATCCACTCGCAATTTATCAGGCTTATGTGAAACAAATCGGTGCTGGTGCAGTGGCTGCAGGTGGTTTTATCACACTGCTTAAAACTATTCCGACTATCATTTCTTCTTTTAAAGACAGCATAGGATCCTTAAAAGAAGGCAAAATAGAATCTGATATTAAAAGAACTGACCGTGATCTTTCCCTAAAGGTTGTCGGTATAGGTAGTTTATTACTAATTATCCTGGTCGCTGTACTTCCACAAATTCCAAGTAATGGATTTGGTAGTAACCTGCTGATCGGTGTGCTAGTTGTATTATTTGGTGCCTTCTTCGTTACCGTTTCCAGCCGTATTGTCGGTTTGATCGGATCGAGTAATAATCCAATCTCTGGAATGACCATTGCCACAATCATGGGAACCTGCCTGGTATTTATTGCTGTTGGCTGGACGGGTAAAGTATACGAACCAATGGCATTGGTTGTCGGTGGTATGATCTGTATCGCCGCTGCAAATGCCGGTGCAACTTCTCAAGATCTAAAAACGGGTTATATTATAGGTGCAACTCCAAAATATCAGCAGATCGCTTTATTTATTGGTGTAATCGTATCTTCAATAGTGATTGGCTTAACAGTCCGGATCTTGGATACGCCTACCCCGGAAATGCTTGCACAAGGCATTCATCACGCCATTGGTACCGCAGAATATTCCGCTCCCCAGGCGACGTTAATGGCCACGCTAATCAAAGGAATGTTATCCTTTAACCTGGACTGGCAATATGTACTGGTAGGTGTATTTATCGCAATCACTATTGAGTTATGCGGTGTGAACTCCCTATCCTTCGCTGTTGGTGCTTACCTCCCATTATCTACTACCCTGCCAATCTTTGCCGGTGGTGCAATCAAAGGCTTCGTAGAATGGAAAGAGCGTAAAAAAGTGAAAACACTGGAAGAGGAAGAATTAGGCCCGGGTAACCTGTTCGCAACCGGACTGGTTGCCGGTGGTGCATTAGCCGGAGTTGTCGTCGCCGTATTGATGGTTATCCCGTCTGTGAGGGATAATTTGAGCAAAGTAAACCTGGAACCGCTATTAAGCACCTGGTTTGGTGACGGCGGATACCAGATTTTGGGTGTATTAATCTTCTTATTCATGGGATTTGTGCTTTATAACATCGGCAGCAAACCAAATCCAGAAGAAAAACCACTGGATGGAGAATAAAAAAGATGCGTTTTTAAGCTAAATAAGATAGATAAAGCCGGTTTTTCGCCGGCTTTATTAATTAATCTGGCTTACATTCAGGCGAATATCATTTTGTCAGCATATTAATTTGCAAGCGATGTATTCTAGTTCTATATTTGCATCACAATAAAGGAAAACGGTTATCAAAATCGTTGAAATTTAAAGGATGATTCCGTAGCTCAGCTGGTAGAGCATTACACTTTTAATGTAGTGGTCCTGGGTTCGAATCCCAGCGGGATCACATCTTGGTACAAGTCAGAAAAAAACTGATTTGTGCCATTTTTTTACTAGTTAAGTTGCTGGTTTTATGATAGATAATAATCGCAACAGCATTTACTCTCGGAGTTCGATATACCTCTCCATCAAATACGATATTTTCAGGGAAGATCGAACTCAAGATCTCCCTTCTTTCTTTCACTGTCCCTTCCACATAACGTGAACCTAGCCCTGACAGCTTGTTTAGGCCATATTCCAACAGTGAATCGATTTCTTTATTTCTATTAGAGATTTTTCCCAACTCACGTTCTAGCTTTTCGATTTTAGTATTCGTGTCTACTTTAATCAAATTAAAATCGTCATCATCCAATGTGCCATCTACCTTTTGAATCCTGGCATTCTGCATCCGTATATTCAAAGCATCGAGCTGTGACATCAATTTTCGCCGTTCCGCATTTTGATACTTCGTCTGATTTTTGAAATCTTGGATCACAAAAGTCTTGTAAACTTCTAATATGCCTGGTTTCGGAATAAGGTCGTTCAATTGGTCAATGAATTTATTATTGGTATCAGCAGCATTAAAACGCACCAGAGATCCTGCAGTGCAATGGTAGTAATAGTAATATTTGCCCATCTTACCTTTGGACTCACTACCTGTCAACATCCTGTCGCATAATGGACATTTTAGAAAACCTCTTAAAGGCAAATAGTCCAAAGAAACAATTTTTGGTTTCACAACCCTTTTTCTACCGTTACCTTTTTACAACGTAAGATAGCTACAAGGCGCTCCATTCCTGGAGTGCCATATCATCAATTTACTGCTAATGCATCCATACACCATGTGCTAAATTCAAACGCATTAACCAAATGTTGAGGGAATAACCATTGCATAACAAAACAGGTTAGCGGTTCGTTGTTCTTCTTACTGTTTTTTTCCTTTCAATACTTTTAAGGATATTTGTCCGCAATGGTGAGAATTGTGAAATAGCAGAATTGAAAACAGTTTTATTCTTGATATTTTTCCGAACCAGGCTGTATCTATTTCTTCAAGCCATTCTTTGTCTGTTGTATTGACAACTAATGTTTTAAGGGTATTGTAACCATTCTCAAAATACGCACGACTTATTTCAAGGTCATATTGAACACCTGTGTCTTTTTGCCCCATTGTCGTTCCTTCCACGTTAGTTTCATAACCGAAAAATTCACCAATTAAATTTATCGTTTCGCCAATATGCCTGTAAATGAACCCAACTGATGCAGTTTGTTCTGTTAAGCGAAGGTCAATATTCTCTGCATTTATGTTTTTGCAGAAATGAGAACAGTCCATTCGGTTCTGTTCCAATATTTGTAATAAAATTTCCTTTTGCATTTGATATATCTAATTTGAATTCTTTTTACGTGTTAAGATTGTATCTAAATTTTTCAATTTGATGTTCCAAAATTCATCAAAATGATTTATCCAATTACGCAGTTCAATAAAACCGTTTTGGTTTAAAGTGCAAAAACGTTCTCTACCGATTTCTTTGATCGTAATAAAACCTGCTGTTTGCAAAATGCTGATATGCTTGGAAACAGCTGGTCGGCTCATTTCAAAGTTTTCGGCTAAGCTGTTTATGTTGTAACTATCTTTGGTCAGTAAGTGCAATATTTGCCTGCGACTTGGATCTGCTATTACCTGAAAAGCGTCAAGGGTTGGTGTTGCCATTGCTGTTCTAGTTTAGGTGGGCAAGCATTTTTTGAATATTCTTAAGCCAACCATCTGTCATACCCGTTAGGATAGCGTAGTTTTCTTCTTTAAACCCTGAATGTTTCAAGTTCAGTATTGTTCCATTCTCTTGTTCTTCCAGTGTCCACTCAACAATAGTATCAAGCGTGGTAATTCCATTACTTGAACCACCTTTCCAACTGTAAGTAAGTCTTTTAAGTGGAACGATTTCAAGAACTTTACAATAAAAAATTCCGCTTAATTCAAGGCTCGGAATGGGATTTGTCCGAAACTCAAATTCGTGTCCTACTACTGCTATGAAGTTGTTAGGCATAAGCCATACAGCAATTAACTCAGATTGGGTCAGGTATTTCCAAACCTCTTCTGGTGATTGCTCATAAATCCATTGATGTTTAATTTCTCTTTTCATATTTAAGTAACTTTGAAGTTACGAATTTAAGCGTAACTTTTGGGTTACGCAAGTTTTTTTTCAAAGTAGGAATCTAGATCTGATGGCTACTGAATTTGCAGCTGAAATTGATGGCTTCTCCATTGGCTCCAATGATATCAACAATTTAACTTTGGGTCTGGAGCGGTTCTATAATTGTTTCCCATTTATTCAATGAGCGCAGTGAAGCAGTTAAGTGGAATGATTAAGCTCTTATTGAAGGCTGTTGCTGATAATTAAACAAATCAAGTTTCAACCCTGCCATTTTACAACGTAAGACAGCTACAAGGCGCTCCATTCCTGGAGTGCTATTATCCACTTACTGCTAATCCATCCACACGCCATGTGCTAAAACTTCAAATATCCACAAAAAGACGTTGAGGTTTCAAAGCAAGTCTACTTGTAAAACCTGATCATTCCCTGTAGAATATTTTAAAATGCCTCCAAGAAGTGTGACAACTTTGCCCTATGTCTTCCATCAGAAAATTCAATAGTGTTTCCAAATTAACCTCACTAAATACAGAATTCTCAATCAATTCAGCTGTTTGGACAAGGAATATGGTATGTTCATTCCAATCAGGATTTAAAGATTTATCCAATATTTTGTCAATGTTTCTACCAATTGCCCATTGGGGCTTTATAAGCTGGAGTTCAGAAATTGACCTTTTTTGATAATACAGAACGGTTTCATTAGCATGCGCCTGGTTGGCTTTTGGAGTTTCATAATTATATTGCTTCCTAGTTTTGATCTAATAAAAATTACCTGCTGGGGCAGCCAATTTTTCAGCACTTTCTAATACAACCTTTCTTAGGTTATATTTCTCATAACTGCCATCACTCCATAAATATGAGATTGGTGTACCATTCATTAAATCAACAATTTCTGTATTTAATCGCAGGGAGAAGGTCAATTGTCACATCTAATTCATTGTCTTGACTCCCAACTTTCAGATGAGCAAGTTCTTTGTGCCTTCGTTCCTTCTTGATTTGCTTGATAAACAAATTAAACTCTTCTACTTTTTGCACTATTGCTTTGTAATGTTCATGGCTTTTTGGTAACGCAATGATCGCTTTTTGAAAAGAATGTACTCCTTTCGATGTGTCTACAAATACACAGATTCTAATTACAAGATCATTTTCAATTGCTTTGCATGCGACTATTAAATCTACATAGTAGGTTCTACTTATCTCGTGGAAATTTTCAAATTTTAATATTATTGCAAGAACAAAAATATCGGTAGCATTTTTATTAATTTCAACTATATATCTTGGATGCTCCACTAATTATTTTGTATTTTACTTCCAGTATGAACCACAAATCAAATTAAATGCTAAACCGTAGAAATTTCCTCAACTATGCTGCAACCGCAGTGGGAACCACTGCCATACTTTCTGCGTTAGACAACCCTGCCTATGCCCTTTTCAATAAAACTATTGGTGCAAACAGCCAAATCAATATTGGTGTTATAGGAATCAAAGGCATGGGATGGTCTGACCTCAAAGCGGCCCTCAAGGTACCGGGAGTAAACCTGATCGCCCTGTGTGACAGTGATGCTAACGTGCTTGATGAAAGGATGGCCGAATTAAAGTCGATGAATGTTGACGCCGCAAAAGTAAAAAGATATAAAGATTATCGTTCGCTACTCGACAATAAAGATGTCGATGCAGTAATTATCGGGACACCCGATCACTGGCATGCCCTGATGATGATTCATGCTGTACAGGCAGGTAAAGATGTATATGTTGAAAAGCCAGTCGGCAACTCTATTGTCGAGTGCAGTACAATGGTCAAAGCTCAGGAAAGATACAATAAGGTTGTACAGGCAGGTCAATGGCAGCGCAGTCAGCAACATTTTAAAGATGCCGTTGATTTCGTAAAGAGTGGCCAGCTGGGAAATATCAGAACTGTAAAAGTATGGTGTTACCAGGGCTGGATGAAACCTGCTCCCGTAGTAGCGGATACCTTACCTCCTGCAGGCGTAGATTATGCCATGTGGCTTGGGCCGGCGAATAAAAGAGCATTCAATGCTAGCAGATATCACTTCAATTTCCGCTGGTTCTGGGATTATGCCGGTGGGTTAATGACCGACTGGGGAGTGCATTTATTGGATTATGGCTTGCTAGGTATGAATTCACCTGTGCCAAAAACCATATCTGCATTAGGTGGCCGCTTTGCCTATCCCGATCTGTATGAAGAAACTCCTGATACGCTGACTACCTTATATGAGTTTGACAAGTTCAATATGGTATGGGATTCTGCCATGGGCATCGATAACGGCTCTTATAACCGCAACCATGGGATTGCCTATATTGGAAACAACGGTACGCTGATCCTCAACAGGGACGGCTGGGAAGTCATTGAAGAAAAGATAAGCGGCAATAAAGTTAGCAAGCCCTTTGTTAAATCCTCAGATAACGGACTGGACAATCATATGGTCAATTTCTTTAGTGTAGTCAGATCCAGAAAAAAAGAAGAACTGAACTGCTCTATACAGGATGCTGCGCATGTAGCTACCGTTGCCCAGATGGGGAATATTGCCTTCAGAAGCGGACAAAAATTATCATGGGATAATGCCAAACACCGGTTTACAGACCAGCAGATCAACGATAAATACCTGCTGGCCCCTTATCACAACGGTTACAGCTTACCCAAAGTTTAACGCTACAGTTTAAACAAGACAAAACTGTCGGGAAAATATCGGTGAGGTTCACAAGATTTAAAATCAAAACGCACAAAAGGCCGTTAATCGCATGATTAACGGCCTTTTCACTTTTAGACTTCAACGCTAATTTACTAGCATTAAGTCAATTGATTACGAAAGCCAGAGCGCGCTAATTGCCATTATAAGGAGCAGAAAACTTTCCGTCAGTTACGGTTATGAACTCATTGCCATCTCTCAGTTCTAATTTCCCTGAAAAAGTGCCTTTTACACCCCAATCAGTTAAGCTTGTGATGGTAACTGTAAATTGAGTACCCGGGCTTCTACCACCGTCATATACCGTAGTGCCCGCATGCTTTCCGTCTTTATAATTTTGTATATAAAACTGTCCCTTAAGTTCCGGGGCAGATGTGCCTGCTACCGAATAGGTTTTTTCTTTCACTCCTTCGGGAATTACCATGTCAATGCCAAATCCAGTTATCTTATCTGCCTTTTCCCAACCACCAATCACCACAAAGTGAACTTCGTCTTCAGCAGGTTTATCATTGGCATTAACAGAAGTGTTAAAACTATAGTCCTTGCCGTTTAATTTGCAGGTTAAGTATTTTTCTGAACTATCTCCAATAGCTGCATCTTGTTTACTACAAGATGATAAGCATATAAATACCAACAGTGAAAATGTTAAGGATAATCGCCTATTTAATTTTGTCTTGTTCATAATTGATAACTTCGCTCCTTTCAACCTACTTATTTACCTTGACGGATATTTGCCCATCTTCCAGGGCTTCAATATTTTTTTCGCCAAATACCTCAGGGTTGGTTTTTTGTAGGGCTTTCAGCAAGTCAGCGGTTGTACCACTATGCTGAAAACTAATTGTAGAGCCTGATGTACTGAATTTCATTTTTGAACTGGCCACCCCCTTAGTAGCCTCTATCTTTTCATTAATGCTTTTTAGGGTAGCGAAATCAACGCCGCTAATATTTACAGTAGTTTTATTTTCAGCACCAGTCTCTTCCGCACCTTTCTTTTTTCCAAACAACTTGCTAAACTTACCTCCGGTCTTGCCCGCTCTATCTGCTGTGTTACTTGCTCTATCAGCTCCATTAATCGTGCGGTCTATTTTATCTAAAATGCCCTGCGCATTTGCAGATGTTATGCCAAATAACATAATGGTGAAACATATGATTCCAAATTTTTTCATAGAGGTAATTTTAAATTTTAAACCCCAAAGAGATTAATTATTGCCGCTTCATACAATAAATGAATAAATGCATTTTTTTCTAATGGTATTCCTGTATTTTAATACAAATACCCAGTTTTTATGTAGTTAGTTTTTACCTTTATGTAGCTCGGATGCCTCATTACAGGGCAAAAAAATGAGGCGACAAACCTTGATTAATTTTGGCTTAGAAACTGCCTTAAAAGAATTTTGTGATAGTATGACGGGAATAAATGGGGGAACAACCGTAAGAATAGAGCTTGATGCAGACTGATATGATCAAAATTATTATTGTTGACGACCACCCGATTGTAACTGAAGGCGTTAAAGCTTTGCTGACAAATAATCCCGGCCTTACCGTTCTCGAAACTTTTGACCACGGTTTACCTTGTTTGTCGTATTTAGAGGCTAACCAGGTGGATATCGTATTGCTGGATATTTCGCTGCCCGATACGAGTGGGATGGAGCTTTGTTTAAAAATAAAATCAATTAATCCCAAAATTTGTGTAGTCGTTTTAAGCAACCACGCTGAACGTTCGGTAATTTTAAGTATGTTACAAAACGGCGCATCCGGGTATATGCTAAAAAACTCGCCCGTAGACGAAATTAAACAGTGCATTACCGCCGCCTTAAACGGCGAGTTGGCCTTTACTAAAGCGGTGCAACAAATTATTTTAAAACCAACTGTAAGCGAGTTAAAGAAACAGCCCAAAATTACCAAACGCGAAAAACAAATCTTGCAATTGATAGCCGAAGGTAAAACAACGTCCAACATTGCAGAAGCTCTATTTTTAAGTCCAGCCACTGTAGAAACGCACCGCCATAATATGATGCAAAAATTTGGTGTAAAAAACGCCATCGAACTATTAAAAGCTGTGCAAGAGCGATTGTTAATATAATAATTCAGATTTGTCAGTTCGTTAAGTATTTGCAATAAAAGGCACGCTGTCCGCATGGTGTTGTGCATCCCATTCTATCAGGAGTACCATAATTGGGATCAATGCCAAACCCATTTCCGTTAGGCTATATTCTACTCTGGGAGAAACGTCTTTAAATTCTTCACGCAGGATTATACCATCAGCTTCCAGTTCCTTGAGCGTAGAGGTGAGTACCTTACTGGATATTAGTCCAATAGCCGCAGAAAGTTGTCCGAAACGTGCTTTACGTTCACGCAGGGCATAAATGATAATGGGTTTCCATTTGGTACCCAAAATATTCATAGAGCGGTATAAGGGACAGTCGCTATATTGAAATAATTCCTTTTTCATAAGAGGTTACCTTGTGGTTACTACACTTCATTCATTTCCTTATAAATGTACCATAATATTGGTTTTTTTGATGAAAATTAAATAACCATGAATTCAGAATCTCTTTTTTCCACATTTAACGACAACAATCTAAACTTGAAAAACAGGATCATAATGGCCCCTATGACCCGGTGCCGTGCGGGAAACGGTGGTATCCCCATTCCTATGAACGTCGAATACTATAAGCAGCGGGCTTCTGCAGGGCTGATCATTAGTGAGGCCACAAATATATCCCCGCAAGCAATGGGCTTTGCCTTTACACCAGGCATTTATAATGAAGCCCAGATCGCCGGTTGGCAAAAAGTGACCGAGGCTGTTCATGATGCCGGAGGACTTATCTTCTGTCAACTTTGGCATGTTGGACGAATTTCGCATCCCTCAATGCAGCCAGGAGGCGCACGTCCTGTAGCACCATCGGCAGTGCAGCCAGAGAGTCAATGCTATACCGAGCATGGCTTCGAACAGTGTCTTACGCCACGGGCACTCGAACTTGATGAAATACCTGGCGTTGTTGAGCAATTTCGTATTGCAACCCATCATGTAAAGCAGGCAGGTTTTGATGGAGTAGAAATTTTAGCTGGTGGCGGTTATCTAATCGATCAATTTCTGAGAGATAAAACTAATCATCGAACTGATGAATACGGTGGATCTATTCCAAACCGTGTGCGATTTTTAAAAGAGGTGGTGGAGGCTGTCATTGGAGCCTGGAGTCCTGATCGTGTCGGAATTAAATTGTCTCCGATCTGCACAGTTAATGACATTGAAGACAGCAATCCGGAAGCTTTATTTATTCATGTGGTAGAACAACTTAACCAGTTTAGCGTAGCGTATTTGCATGTCATGGAGGACATTGATCCAAATATCGCAGGCGAAACTGAAAGTGCTTTCGATATGCAAAAATTACGTCAGCTATTTAAAGGGCCCTATATGGCCAATAGTCGTTATAATCTCACTCGTGCTTTAAAAGCAAGAATTGAAGATTCAGCAGACTTAATTGCTTTTGGAAGACCTTTTATCGCAAATCCAGATCTGGTGGAACGACTAAAGACAGGTGCCCCACTCGCTGAACCGGACAGGGCTACTTTTTACGGAGGGCGCACAACACAAGGATATACAGATTACCCAAAACTGTATTAATAAGGGTAGTCGGTTACACTGGCTGCTCCTCCCCTTGTCATTAATACAGCGAAAGCCATAAATCAATCCTAACTCCTGCTTATACTTTCTGTCAGTTAAACGGGGCCCGGAATTCCAGCGGTGTTTGATTGGTTTTGGTTTTGAATAATTTGCTAAACGACTGCGAGTGCTCAAAACCGAGATAATAAGCAATCTCCGACACGGTTAGATTAGTGGTTGAAAGCTTTTCCTTGGCCTTCTCGATCAGTTTATCATGTATAAATTGCTGCGTGCTCTGCCCGGTATGAATTTTCAGTAAGGTACTTAAATAGTTGGCTGAGATATTTAATTCATCAGCTACTAATTGTACTGTAGGAAGGCCTTCAACGACTATCCTCTCATCTGTAAAATAACTGTTCAGAAGCGATTCCAGTCTGTGCAAAACCTGATGGCTGGTTATTTTACGGGTTAGGAATTGTCGATGATAAAAGCGGTCGGCGTGGATAAGCAGGTATTCCAGTTGATTGATTATCAGCGACTGGCTGAACTTATCCATATTAGACTGGTATTCCTTCTCTATATTCTGAAATATCTTTGCCATCACCGTTTCCTCCTTTTCAGATAGGAAGAGCGCTTCGTTGACCTTGTATTGAAAGAAATCATATTTTTTGATTTGTTCAGCCAAGGACGTGTTCCACAAAAAATCGGGATGCAACAGCAGCAACCAACCTGATTGGCTTACGTTAACATCAGGTTTAATCTCTACCTGTAACAGTTGCTGAGGCGCAAAGAATGACAGCACCCCGGAATTAAAATCAAAAGGTTGCTGACCATAATTAAACTTGGCATGAACATTCCGCTTCAGGGCCAGGATATAGAAATCCTGCATCCATTTAAGATCAGCGACACCCTCGGGATAGTTTACCTTACTGTAATCGATCACACTGATTAGCGGATGCTCCGGTTCGGGCAAACCATAGTAGGAATGCAGGTCATGAAGTGAGCGGAAGCGGAATGTTTTGCCCATACTCTAATATACCAAATTTTCTTTATACAGAATCATCCCACCGTGGTACAAGATGCCATCGCGAAAATCGCCGTCTGCGGTAAATCCAGTATCATCTTTATAATCAATATGGTTACCCGTTACCCAATAACTACCCTGGTAGGCACTTTGTCGGCTACCGCGCGCTTCATCATACCGGCCACCGGATAACAGCACATGACGGACATAGCCATCTCTCGTTACCCACATACCGATGTATTCCTCTGTTTCCTCTATCGTTTTTTCCATTATGCTTCAATTCCTGTTGATTCTGCAAGTTCTAAATTATCTGTCAATGCTTTTTCAATAATGCCAACCTTAGTCTTCACAAACTCTGATGCACCAACTCCCATAAAGAAATGCACAGGTGGGCGTTCTTGTTTGCTAAGTTCAATAAAGACTGTGGCTGCTTTTTTTGGATCGTTAGGTTGGTTCCCATTGATCTGGTTTAAGTGCTGCGCTTCAACTTCCCTTGCATTGGCATAAGCCTCGATCGGGTTGGCGGGCACCATAGCTGAATCTTTTTCCAGGAAGTTCGTCCGGAAATAACCAGGATAAACCAACGTGGTATGAATACCGAATGGCGCCATTTCTACAGCCAACGCTTCGGTGTAACCAGCCATCGCAAACTTGGTAGAACAGTAAATTCCAAATCCTGGAAAATCTCCTACAAAACCACCGATTGAGGCAATATTAATGATGTGCCCGGAGCGTTGTTCCCGTAGATAAGGGGCTACGTTTCTTATGACATTTAAAGGTCCGAATACGTTGACATCAAAATTCTTTTGTACTTCTTCTGCCGCTAATTCCTCAACAGCTCCGATCTGGCTGTAGCCTGCATTGTTTACCACAACATCAATGTGCCCGAACCAATCGATTACTTCCTTTATCGTCCTTTTAACGTCTTCGTTACTAGTTACATCCATAGTTAATGGAAGAAAGTTCTCCTGTTCTCCAACAAGATCGATCAGAGCCTGTCTTTTCCTTGAGGTTGCCGCTACCTGATATCCCTCTGATAATAATCGCTGAATAAGATCCGCGCCTAATCCTTTGGATGCACCGGTCACGAACCATACTTTTTCTGTTTGCTGTGTTTTCTTTGTCATTATTATGATATTTAATAATACAAAGTTGGATATTACCAGTCGGCAGAATGTAGCCAGTTCTTGGATTATTGTAGCCAATTCTCAGCTGGTTCTTAATGCTGAACATCGAGATGGCCCTACCACCTGTTAAATGTTTGCAGATACTTCGAATTTGGGCTTTTCAGCAAATAAGTTTGGGCCTCTGGGAAAACCTTACGCAGATAGAGTTGAACTAATTTTAGATTATAAAATTTATCAAAATGAAAACAATATTAATAACAGGTGCCTCGGCTGGAATTGGCAAAGCAACAGCAATCTATCTTGCCCAAAATGGCTACAATGTTTATGGCGCAGCTCGCAGAACAGACAAAATGGAAGATCTTAAAACTTATGGAATAAAAGTGATCTCGCTCGATGTAACCAAGAACGAAAGCATTGTTGCCTGCGTAAATCAAATTATTACAGATGCAGGAAGCATTGACATTTTAATAAACAATGCTGGATTTGGTTCTTATGGTGCAATCGAAGATGTTTCTATGGAAGACGCACGCTATCAGCTTGAAGTGAATGTCTTCGGTGCAATGCGATTAGCACAATTAGTATTGCCAAAAATGCGCGAAAATAAATTCGGTAAAATTGTAAATATTTCTTCAGTTGGTGGAAAGATCTCCATGGCTTTTGGTGGCTGGTATCACGCAAGCAAATTTGCGATTGAGGCTTTGAGCGACGCCATGCGCAACGAAGTGAAGCCATTTGGGATTGATGTCATTGTAATCGAACCAGGTGGAATAAAATCGGAATGGGGCGGAATCGCGATGGATAGTGCAGTGCGGGTTTCGGGGAGATCGGCTTATAAGGATATGGTTGCAAACTCTGAAAAAGCATTCAGAAGTATGGAAGACAAAGTTCCCGGACCTATTTTGATTGCAAAATTGATTAAAAAAAGTATTGAAGCTAAAAGCCCAAAGACAAGATATGTCGGTGGATATATGGCAAAACCGATGCTATTTCTGCGCAAAATAGTTTCAGATAAAATAATGGATAAGATCATCATGAGTCAGGTTAAGTGAAGGAATGTTAATTTTGTTTTATGAGAGAGGTGTCACCACAGCACAACATTTTGTATTCCTGTGCCGGCGAAGTAAAAGCCGGACATGACCATTTTGTGCACGAACATTCGCTTAGCTTCGTTATATCGGGTATTGCAGAATATTATACGGACAATGGTATGGTAAGCTATCCCAGTGGTTCATTGTGTTTGTTTAGAAGAAATCAATTATTAAGAATTTTGAAAAAACCTTTAGACGGAAAACCTTTTACAGCAATTACAATCTTTCTAGACCAGGAAACCCTGAAAAAACATAGTCTAAAGTTCCATATCAAATCAGACGGAATTTACACCGGCGAACCTAATGTACTTCTTGACAACGATGCGTTTATGAAAGGCTATTTTGCTTCATTAATGCCGTATTTTGAACAATCTGGAAAGCTGACTCCAATATTGGAGCAGGCAAAAACTACGGAAGCGATTGAACTCCTGCTTCGTAATCCCGCACTCAAAAGTTTTTTATTCGATTTTAGTAAGCCACATAAAATAGATCTGGAAGCGTATATGAACAGCCATTTTTCATACAACGTTCCAGTCGCCCAGTTCGCGAAACTGACTGGCAGAAGTCTTTCCTCCTTCAAACGTGACTTTGAAGGCATCTTTCATACCTCACCCGAAAAATGGATGCAAAAACGCAGACTTGAAATGGCATATTTCCTCATTTCGCAAAAAAGAATAAAACCCTCAGATGTTTATCTGGAAGTTGGCTTTCAAAATCTTTCTCATTTCTCCAGGGTTTTCAAAAAAGAATTTAAAATAAATGCTTCGGCATTATAAGACAATGCAAATACCGTGACTTGGAACTTCACTCTCCAGTCTGATGACGAAATGGTAAAAAACTGTGTAATACATCAGGGAAAACTATTTGACTATTTGATTTATCTTGATGTTTTCTAGTTTTATCATCATATTTATGCTATACACTAAGAAGCTACTTAATTGAAGGAATGCCGAAACTCCTTTGGAGAAAGCTTGGTCTTGGTTTTAAAAAGTTTGCTGAACGATTGCAGGTGTTCAAACCCTAATTCATATGCAATCTCACTAATTGAAAGATTTGTGGTCGAGAGTTTTTCTTTAGCCAGTTCAATTAACTTATTATGCAGGTGCTGCTGGGTGTTCTGACCTGTCAGAGACTTCAACAGGCCGCTCAGGTAACCAGGTGAAATATTTAACGTTTCGGCAATATTAGTCACGCTGGGCAGGCCCTGTTTGGCGAGGGCACCACTACCAAAATAGTTAGCGAGATAATCTTCCAGGCGCGTCAGCAACTCATGGCTGGTTATCTTCCGGGTGATGAATTGGCGCTGGTAAAACCTCTCCGAATAGGTTAGCATAAGCTCTAGCAGCGAGATCATTACATTTTGGCTGAACCGATCTATGTTGGCATGGTATTCCTCTTCTATATTATTTGCAATGCCTTCGAGCATAACTTCTTCTTTGTCGGAAAGATAGAGTGCTTCGAAGACAGAATAGTTGAAGAAGTCATATTGCTTGATGGTTTTTGCCAGCGGTGTGTTCCATAAAAAATCCGGATGAACCAACATCATCCAGCCTTCGGGCCGATTGTGTGTAACGCCCTTTTCTAGTTCAACACCAAATACCTGTCCCGGTGACATAAAAAACAAAACACCTTCGTCAAAATCGCTGGCCTGCTGCCCATATTTAAATTTCGCATGATGTACCTTCTTTAGGGAAATGGAATAAAAGTCATAGATCAGACTGAACGATCCGTTGGCCAGGGGCCGCGCTATATCAGCCATCCGGACCAGACTGATTAGTGGGTGGGCCGGATTGGGCAGGCCTGCTGCCCGATGGTATTCGGTGATCGTGCTGAAACGAAAAAGCTTTTGGCTATTCATCGAGATAAATTTAATTGCTTTTATAATAGGATTCAGCAAATTCTTTCGCGAAATCAACTAGTTTAACCTTGCCCATTTTAGGTTGGTACCTGTGAAAGTTTTCCAGGGTTTTACCGCTATGCATGACGGCTTGCATTTCCACTAAGGTCTCTGCCAGTTTCTCCGGTACTTTGGCCATCTTTAAGCCCTTCAGCATTTCCTTGTCCGAAAGCAGCACCCATTTTAACCAGGGTTTACCTACGGCGGCGCCAATCACTTTCGCCGCGTCATTACAGGTCATTTCTTCACTGCCCACATAACGGATGGTTGTGTTTTCAGGATGCAGCAGCAACTCCTCTGCCACCGCATCAGCAATATCTTTTGGCGACACAAAAACAATACGGTCATCACCTCCATAATTTCCCATCAGCAGACCAGTCTTACCAGTTAGCAAAGCCCACAAACCGGAATAGCGCAATGTCAGGAATTTACCCATGAATCCTTTTCCTTTAATCAGGTCCATTGATTGGTAGAAATTAGTGTAAAATGAACCGGGGCGCATAATCGTTACAGAAGTATTCAGGCAGTCAAAAATATCCTCAATATTTTCGCCGCGCACCAGGTTGGCAGCCCATCCGCTCAAGAGCACTACTCGTTTGATATCTGCCTCCTTTAAGGCCTCCGCATAATTCTGCGCGATCCGGCGTAAATAATTACCCAGATCGGGCTCGGTAAAACTCAAAGGGATCATAGTGTAGACCGCATCTGCACCTTTAAAAGTGTTCGTAAGAAAAGCGGTGTCTGAGATGGAACCAATGGCAGGGATCGCACCTATTTCTTTGATGACCGCTTGTTTTTTGACATCACTGCTTACCACGGTTACTATATGTCCCTGCGCAACTAATATTTCTGTCAGCAGTTTGCTGATATTTCCTAAGGAACCGGTTACAATAATTTTCATAGCTTTATTTGGTATAAATTCCGTTCTCGATATCAGTAAGCAGTGTCGGGTGTATTAGCCGCCAGTCTAATCGTTCCTGAGTTAATTTACTCGATGCAGGACAGTCGACAGCTGCCATATGTGCAAACCAGCCAAAATGTTCTGATGCCGTTTCAGCCGAAATAGAAGCTACCGGGATATTCAATTGTCTGCCTATAGCTTCAGCTATAGATTTTACTGTGATTGCTTCTTCGGCGGAACCGTGATAACGGACACCAGCTGCCGCATGCTCTAAAGCTAACCGGAATAACCGGGCGGCATCCAACCTATGCACAGCGTTCCATCGGTTGAGCCCTTCTCCTATATAGGCAGAAAAGCCTTTTTCACGAGCGATATTAAACAGTATAGGTATAAATCCATGCTTATCGTCATCCCCATGCACCGAGGGGGATAAACGAATTGCCGCTGCACGAACACCTAATGCCACAACGGCATCTGCTGCTTGCTCTGATGCCCGTGGCCAGGCTGGGTTAAATGGCGGGATAATCTCTTCTGTGGCTAGTCTTCCCGGACTGACCATCGCAGCAGTACCAGAGGTGACGATCAAAGGACGGTCAGAACCAGCTAATACTTCGCCAATGGTTTGAATAGCAAGTTTATCGACTTCACATACTTCACTGAATCGGGTAAAATCATGCATAAATCCGGCATGGATTACGCCCTCTGACTGAGCTGCTCCGCTCCGCAGGCTTTCCAGATCTTCGAGATCGCCACGGTGGACTTCTGCTCCCATTTCGACCAGCTTTTGGGCTGAGACCTCCGAACGGGCCAGCCCTAAGACCTGGTGTCCGGCGTTAACTAATTCCTGCACGATGGCAGTTCCGATGAAGCCAGTGGCCCCTGTTACAAATACGCGCATAGTTGATTGTTTTTGTTGATACAAAGAAACGTCGCACTGTACATAAAGACTTATCCAAATCTGCGTTTGATTTAGCCAAAACCGGAAACCTGTGTCAATTAACCTTCTGTGCTGATAATAGTTTTGTATCTTGAAATAAAAACTCAAAACAAGAAATACTATTAAAATGAGAAAGTTGGTTTTATTTGCGCATATCTCCCTCGATGGTTTCGCCGGTGATGTAAATGGTGATCTTGGATTTTTGTCGTATGATGGTGAGCTGCAGCAATTCGCAGATGAAGTGGTCAAAACGGTGGGAATTCCGGTTTACGGCAAAAACACATACCATTTAATGGAAGGTTACTGGCCCGGAGTATTAAACGATCCAAATGCAGATGGGCATTCATTGGAACATGCGAAATGGGTATAGGAAATTCCCAAAATAGTATTCTCAACGACACTAACCAGTGCAGATTGGAATAATACCACGTTGATTAAAGATAACATTGTGGAAGAGGTGAACAAGCTAAAAAAGCAACCGGGCAAAGATCTGGTGATATTCGGGAGCCCCGGACTCGCTAAAAACCTGATGCATCTCGGGCTGATAGACGAATTCAGACTGACTTTACATCCCATAATATTAGGAGAAGGGATCAGTCTGTTCGACAGCAATACACAAATGCGCAATTTGAAATTACTGGAATCGACAACGCTTAGTTCGGGTGTCGTCACATTGCATTACACAATGTGATGAAGGGCCACTTGTTGGGTAAATCTGAATAGCAGTTCTTAGCCCAATTTTCTGAATATTTCCAACATAGTCTCCTTATCCAGACTTTCCATATCCACCAATTTCATTGATTTGACCATTTTTAGTGTAGTAGTCTTATAATGAAGGAAATGGGGAGTTTTGAGGTGCGACTGATAGGCAGCCTTATCGGCATATATTTCGATGATTCGGATCTGGGTGGGGTTTTCCTTTTGGTACATCGGAAAAATGGCGATGACACCCGCTTCTAGTCTTACGGATGCAGACGCCTCTTCCTTTAAAATAGCATTATATTCCTTTAGATATTCGGGCCAGATTTCTATCTCTGAAATCCGTACTATCATTTCTGGTTTAGCTACGGAAACCAATGGCTTTTCAATAATCTCTCTAACCTCGTTTGTCTGTGATATGCTCACCTGGGTTTCAATCAGCTGCTGCTGCGCATACATTTTAGTTATACTCATTGTGAGCACTAGAAATAGCACCCATTTTATCAATTTACTTGTGCACATGTGCTGACGATTTAATTTTTATTTTCGGAATTAAATGGCTCATTTATTACTTGTTAACAGTTTTTCAATATGCCTCAATTTACGCCCTTTGTACGCATCGGAAGCCTGTAAATTGCAGTTGAGGCAGTGATAAACAGATCGGTACGGTCTTTACCACCAAAACAAACGTTCGCTGTCCAGGGCTCATTTACTTCAATATGACCTATCAGTACGCCTGCCGGACTGTAAATGAAGACGCCTTTTCCCGTCAGATAAATATTACCCTCATTATCCAGTGTCATCCCGTCAGATCCCTTGTCGATGATTAGCTTCTGTGCGCTGAGCGTACCGTTAGTTTCAATGGTATACCTGTAAGTTTTATTCCGCTCAATATCTGCAACATATAGGTATTTCCCGTCAGGCGATCCTACGATCCCATTTGGCTTAGTTACATCTTCAGCCGCTACTACTGGCTTTTTTCCTTTTCCAGGCGGCAAGTAATAAACTTTCTGACCTTCTATTTCCTGCTTTTTTCTAGTCCAGTAATCACGAGGGTAATAAGGGTCTGTAAAATAGATGCCTCCCTTGCTATCTGCCCAAAGGTCATTAGGTCCATTCAGTTTCTTTCCATCCACATTTGACAGCAAGACGGTAACTTTGCCGCTACTGCTTATTGACCAGATTTCATTTTTTTCATCTGCACAGGCAAGCAGCTGACCGCGATCGTTAAAGTACAATCCATTTGCACGGCCTGCTGAATCTTTAAAAAGCGAGAGATGGCCATCAGTGCTGTATTTCCAGATCTTGTTATTGGGTTGGTCAGTAAAATAAACATCTCCCTTTTTGTTAACTGCCGGCCCTTCTGTAAAGGAAAATTGCCGGGATATTAATTTCAGGCTGTCCTGATTAAACAATTGTGCTCTTGTATCTAATCCCATTAATAGGCAGAGTAATAACAACGAAAGTGCAGGACAGTACCTGCGAGAAGTAAATGAATATGGCATAGTTAAATGTATAAATCAATATGTACAAAACCTGAAGATCAAATAGTCATCTCCAAAAATAGATCTGTATTTTTTTAAGATACTATTTGTTTGTAAACCTCTCCGAACGTCCTCGGAGAGGTTTATTGTTATCTAATATATAGATAATCGTCTGGCCGTGTTCCGTTTTCATACCTTACCAATTTCCCTTCTCTAAAAAAGAAAAATTTATAGCCAGTAGTTACATATTGGGTTCGGTAAATTCTTTGACCATCTTCAGTTGCTGACACAAAATCTGGTTTGTTCTTTTCTTTGAATTCAGTTTCCGACATTCCCATTACAAATTTGGCTTCATGGCCATACATTGCCCTACAGCTCAGCAGTGTTATTGCCAAGCCTACTAATAAAATTAACTTTTTCATTTGTGTATATATTTTTGTGTAAGGGAATTTACTCAATAATTATACATTTAAACAAGTAAAAAATCATTAAAACATTTTACTTTGAGAAACTTTGGCAGCCGCTTTTTTCCTATTACTATGGCTGCATTCGGACTCAATTTCCGATCAATTTCTGATAGCAAGCAAACCCCTCTTTTTCCAAACATCCGCGTCCTTTTAACTGTCTCCTGAACAAATTTCAGACGCTAATCAAACCACCTCTATGTTTTTTAACCAAAATGACATTAATTATATCTACCTTAGGTTAATCTTATCAACTCTGGGAGATCCAAACTATAACCAAATAAATCCTACAAAATGAAGCTAAATTATCTCGCGTATTTAGGTGTGTTGTTGATTATATTCAACGCCTGCAGTAAAAATAGCATCGAAAATATTACGCCAGAAAAACCAGAACTTGAAGAATCAGTCTATCTGCTTTTAAATAAAGAAACAATTGATTTTAAAGTTTTTAAAGGATCTAATAGTGGAGGTAAAGACGTTTCTGCGACTGAAAAACCCGAATCATTTTGGAACAAAGATAAATTGGCAGATTTGAAATATGACACGTTAATTGTCAGAAATGACAGCATTTTTGAAAGACCTGCAAAGTATGAGAAAAATGCATTTAGATATAAAATCAGTAATGATACAATTTACCAGTGGAATCGATATGCCAGCTTTTGGGCACTATACGGATTAAAAAAGGCTGATAAAATTGAACATTATGGAAGCTATTATACTTTTCAAAAAGTTAGCAAGCCGTCCGTATTTGCAGAGAATGGACATAGAGACGGATTAGTTAATTCATCAAGATATTTCAACGATAACGAATATATGTTTAAAGTTCCTGAAGATATGAAATCGGTAAATGACCTGGCTGCCTGGTATAATATCAGATATATCTATAAAAAAGTTAATAAGACACCCGGCTAAATGCTACAGATTATAAAACCAATAGCCCAAAATCTCTTAAACTATAAACTGGCTCTGAATACCAGAACAGTTCAAAATGTTCCATTGTGTTTTCAAAATCAGCTTTGGTCTCCTGAAAAGTATAAACCTTAGTATTGGTAACTGCAATTTTCTGCAAGAAAGCCGAGAGCCATTCTCCTTCTTCCTTATTGGTCTGGATAGTGAAGCTCTCCTTTTTATCGTGAAAAGTTAACACCGTCATTTCGATTGCTTTATTTTTTTTGTATCTGGAAAAGTACTCTAGCTCGGGCTTCCCTCCTAACCAAACTACCTTAGCCGTTGGTTTTGTATTGAGTTTATGATCATCCTTTAAAGATTTTTCAATAAAATCTGATGAAATAGTTGTTTTGGGAATCTTAAAATCAAACCAGTCCTGTAGTTTATAATCGAAGCAAATGCCATGCATAAAATTAAAAAGTGATTTCTTTAAGCCGAAACTAAACTTATCGTGGTCAATGCCCGTTTTATCGATATAATTGATGTCATTGTTAGCAAAGGTTCCGATTGTCTCAGTCTCTTTAACTACACCAAACCTTTCGGGATACATGCCAACGGGACTATGAGCGGTCATCGCGAACTGATGCCAGAAGCCTGATTGCACTATACCTGCTTCGAATAATTGCCTGACCATTTCCAGACTGTCAACAGTTTCCTGAATTGTCTGGGTTGGGTAACCGTACATCAGGTAAGCATGAACCAGTATTCCTGCCTCAGTCAAATTCCGGGTAACCTGAGCTACCTGTTCCACTGATACTCCTTTGTCAATCAGCTTTAATAACCGGTCAGATGCGACTTCTAAACCTCCTGAAACGGCGATACAACCTGAGGCTTTGAGTAAAATAGCTAGATCTCTGGTAAAGCTTTTTTCAAAACGGATGTTAGTCCACCAGGTTACGGTTATTTTTCTTCTTAAAATTTCGAGTGCTACTTCCCGCATCAGCGCAGGTGGGGCTGCTTCATCTACAAAGTGAAAGCCATTCTGGCCGGTATTTGCACTTAGTTCTTCAATCCTGTCTACAATCAATTTAGCGGCAACAGGTTCGTAGACCTTGATATAATCCAATGAAATATCACAAAAGGTACATTTCCCCCAATAACAACCATGTGCCATTGTTAGCTTGTTCCAGCGTCCATCACTCCACATCCGGTGCATTGGATTCACGATTTCTATAACTGAAATATAACGGTCTAAATATAAATCACTGTAATCTGGCGTGCCTACGTCAAACTGCTTATAATCACTTCTTAATGCATCATTCTTATAAACTACGTCCCCATTCTCCAGCAGGAAAGTTCTTTTATACAGGTTAAAATCAGTATTATTTATAGTGGCATTATAGATCAGTTCAATGGGTAACTCTCCATCATCCAGGGAGATATAATCGAAAAACTCAAATACTCTCTTATCAGAAAGGGATCGCAATTCTGTATTGGCAAAACCGCCACCCATTGCTATTTTTATTGCAGGATAATGTTGTTTTACAAATTGTGCGCACCGGAAAGCTGCATATAAGTTTCCGGGAAAAGGAACTGAAATGACAAATAGTTTAGGCTGAATGCGGGCAATTTTCTCTGCTAAGATTTCAACGAGAATTTCATCCATATAGGTGTAACCTTGATTCAGGATTCCATAAAGTTCATCAAAGGAATTTGCGCTCCTGCCTAATCTTTCGGCATAACGGCTAAAACCAAAATTGGGGTCGATACATTCAATAATGAAATCTGATATATCTTCCAGATACAGCGTAGCCAAATGTTTCGCCTTATCTTGCGTTCCCATTGAACCAAACGCCCAGTCCAATTCCTCTAACTGCGTAAATCTGGACGCCTCTGGCAGATAATCCTCCTGACAAATCTGCAAAGCTAAGGTTGGATTTTTGCCCTGTAAAAAAGCAATTACTGCATCGATTGATTTGATATATTCCCCTTTCAAAGCAAAAATCCGTTTCGAATTTGGACTTTTAGCCTGGTTGGACTGCCCCTGGGCATGTAAAAAGAGGTTTTCTAATCCTTTACGGGAAAATAAGGCCAGAATCACTTCAATACCCAGATCGGCCTGGGTTGAAGAAATGTTTTTAGTATTCAAAAAACCTTTGATATAAGCAGTGGCAGGATACGGAGTATTCAGCTGTGTAAAAGGAGGTGTAACAAGGAAAAGATCTGTTTTCAAAATGGGATTGTATTTCGCTGCAAAATTATCCATAATTATTTAGTAAACAGCATCTGAATTTTTCCTGAAACTATTCGCTTTAATTACTACAACAAATGATAGACGCCAGTGAAGCTATTAACCTTATACTCCATCCATCGTGGGTGCCTTACTTCGTACTCGTTGGTTGCAGTATCATTTTACATCTGGGTTTTATTTAAATAGCAAGGGTGCAAATTCTGTTAAGTATCTGCGCCACACCTGATAACTATGAACACCTTCCGACTCCTTATATTCAAAACTGATATTTTTAGTCTTCAACCACTCAATGTACTTTCTGACCGATGGCGTTAGATAATCGTCTTTTCCAATTGCAATCCAGATCAGCTTTAGTTTTTGATTAATCGATTCATCCAATTTTGGGAATGCCTTTGTATAATCAGGATCAAGCAGAATTACTGCCGGGCTAAAACCACCTACATAATCAAAAACGTCAGGATGGTTCAATCCGATATCAAGTGACTGCCCACCCCCCATTGACAGTCCGGCAACAGCACGATATTTTTTTGTTTTGCCTGCATTATAAAATCCTTCAACCATCGGGATAACCTCTTTGAGGGTTGCGGCGATAAAAAGCCTCTCGTTCTTCTCGTAGGCTTCCTTGCTCCGCACCCCGCTTCCCGGGTCAAACATCTCCGGAGCACCATATCCAAGTGTATTCACAATTATCATGGGTTTTGCCTTTCCCTGTGCGATAAGGTTGTCCATGATGATATTTTCGCGTCCTGCAGTGACCCATGCGCTCGTTTCATCGGTAATGCCGTGGAACAGATAAAGCACCGGATAAGGTTCTGGTCGATTTGGATCATAGCCTGGTGGTGTATACACACGCATGTCACGCTGGTCACCGATAATTGCAGATCTAAAAAAGTGCTGGCTTAAAACTCCGTGAGGCACATCATTTAATTCCCAGCTTAAGGTCGAAGGTCCCGGGACATGCACAAGGCTCTGGCCCAGTGCACGTTTAAATAAAGGTTTTATGTAGGGATTGTTTGGATCGGGCATATTATTACCATCTACAGCAAATGAATATCGATAGACATCAGGAGTGAAAGTTTCCCGGTAACTCCATACGCCCCCGGTATCAATAGACATTGCTCTCGGCTTGGCATCGTCCATAATCAGCGTTACTTTCTTAGCATTTGGTGCCAGGAACCTAAAGGTTACCGCACCAAATTTATCGACCTCGGGGGACTGAATGTTTTTCTGCACCGGAGCCGATGGAAGTGTTTGTGCAAAGACTTCTGCCTGTTGTGTAGATAGGAATAGATAAATGACTGTAAAAGTATATTTTAACAGATTTTTTCGCATTGTATTCATGGTTTGTTAAGCCACGAAATTAAGTCTGTTTTATTAACTCAACAGCGAGGTTTTATTATCATAATTTAACCTCTCAAGCGATAATGTTATTATAATATCAATAAGGGGTTTAAAAAACACAACCGGCAGGGACGATATTCAACTATCTAGGCTAGCAATTGATTCGGAGATATCCCATATTTCTTTTTGAAAGAAAAGGAAAAATGGGACAAATCTTCAAAGCCCACCTCCAGATAAACCTCAGTCGGTTTTTTCCTTTTTTCCGACAATTGATAGTGGGCCAGCTCAAGTCTTTTATCTGTTAACCATTTTTGAGGTGTTGTGTTGAAAAGCTTCTTGAAATCTCTGTTGAAGGTTGATAGACTACGCCCGGTTAGGTAGCCCAATTTCTCCAGTGACATATTGAACATAAAATTCCGTTGCATAAAATTAATCAGATCAATTTTACCTGGTGTATCGAAATTTGCCAGTACACTATCTACACCCGGATTGATCATACGGAGGATACTTATGGCTTCCGTTATCTTTAATGAAGCGAGTTCTTCAGGAAATTCACCTTCCACATCGAAATAGGGTATTAGTGATGTTAAACAACTCGTTAATAATGGATGATTACTGAAACTATATATTTTTTGTTCCGGCTGCAACCTGTTCCTGACATCTATATTCTCATAAAACTTTTTTAGCCGTTCAATGGATAAATGCATAACCACGGTTTTATGTGGCAGACCATTCTTCGGATAGTTGATAATCGTGGCCAACTGGTTTCTTGGAATCAGAAAAATATCTCCTGCTCTAAAATTAAAGGTGGTGTCCCACTGAATGATCTTTGTTTCACCAGAAATAAACCAGACCAGCATATGGTCCTCAAACATGAGATCTGACTTGAAAAGTTTATCCTCGTACGAGGAAAGCTTAATCTCTTTGGTCAGATGCCTGGATATATGTTCCATATTGTAAAGCTATTTATTTTATATCTATACCGGACTTATTTTACCTCAAATTTGATACCTGTCATGTCTTCCGTTAATAACCATAGTTGTTTCGCGCTTCTTTCATCCAGTGAATATTGTTGTACACCACTTTCATGAAGTTTAGCCTCTGTTTGCACATCCGGATCTTCTGAAAGCAGCCTGGCGATATTACAATCCTCACAGTAAACTCCACCAATGTTATTAAGCAATGGGCTTGTTGCAGCCCAAACGGAAGTTGCAGCACCCTGTGGAATGGTTTTCAGGTTTGCAAGAATTTCCGGGCGTATATTACCGTTCTCATCAAAGAAACCCAGCTGTTTGAATAATTGAATATCTGCATCTCTGGCCAATTCTGTACCCGCAATTGACCCCGGATGTAATGAGTAGGCTCTTACATTAAACACTTTGGCACGATTATCCAGTTCAAGAGCGAACAGATTGCTGGCTGTTTTTGAGTGTCCATAGCCTACAAGTGTCTGGTATTCCCTGTGCTGGAAATTAGGATCATCGAAATTGAATGGCGCCATATGGTGTCCCAGTGAAGAAACGTTTACCACACGTGCGCCATTAGCTGCTTTCAGTGCTGGCCATAACCTTGCCACCAATTGATATTGCCCCAGGTAATTAGTTGCCAGTTGTGATTCTATGCTACGGCTGTCTCTTTGCAATGGCACCCACATAATCCCCGCATTATTAATCAGTAAATGCAGTGGCCTTCCTGAAGCGAGAAACTTTTCGGCAAATGAATCTATCGTATCGGGCTGTGTAAGATCCAATGCCAGAATTTCTACATTTGGAATACCTTTCAGATTTTTATTTGCTTTTTCAATATCCCTGGCAGCTACGATCACTGTTGCACCTGCAGCTGCAAGTGTCTTTGTGGTCTCTAAACCTATTCCTGCATTACCCCCGGATACTATGGCAATTTTCCCTGTAAGGTCGATACCTTTGATCACTTCTTCTGTTGTCGATGCTGCGTTAAATCCAGATTTTATTGGACGTTGTAATGCTCCCTGATAATTATTCTTTTCCATTTTGTTTTTTGTTAAATGTATAGAACAAATTTAGGGCGGTTCAGAGATCTACGTTTTGTTTAGAACGTCAAATTATTTTGTTCAGAACGTCAACGCCTCTACTCAATATGTCGATCAGGTTACGTAATCTATATAATTTTATTGTCTTCCGGCTTTTACCTATTGATGACAAATAAAATCACTAAATCTTCATAAAAGGTGCATACATTTGCGACATACTAATCAGTATGTTTATGTCAAAAGCAGCAGCAACAAGATCGGATATCCTTAGAAGGTCATTGGAATTAATTTACAGACAGGGTTACCAGTCAACAAGTATTGACGATATTCTGGCTACAACGCAGGTTACGAAAGGCGCTTTTTATTATCATTTCCGGAATAAAGAGGAAATGGGTCTGGCATTGATTAGTGAAGCAATGCATGATGAGATCTGGCCATTTATTCAAAAGTCTCTTTCAGCGAGCCCAAATTTTAGAGACAATATCTACGAAATGATTAATGGACTTCTTTTCAAGCATCCATTTATGACAGCTGAGTATGGCTGCCCCGCTGTAAATCTTATCCAGGAGATGGCGCCTCAGAGTGAGGTGTTTCGGACGGCTTTGCAAAACTCTTTGCACAAATGGAAAAGAACTATCGAAACGGAGATTATAAGAGGTCAGCAGGCAGGTCAATTGAGTATGGAATGTGATACCGGACAAATTGCACTGAATGTAATAACCCTATATCATGGGGTTAGAAATATGGGTAAATTATTGGGTAAAACCTACTATACTTCCTTCCTCAATGAGTTTCGAAGGTATCTCGATTCACTAAACTAATTTTTTTTGAACAAAAACATACCACCCAGTATGTCGTAAGTAACATTAAATATAACCATCCAATATGCACGCCCACAAACATACCATTTAGTATGTTTCATGACTCCCTTTCCCCGAACCAATGCAACTAAAAAATTATAAATCTCTGATCTGGATCCTCAGCATCACAATCAATGGTCTAATTGTTCTTGCTTTTTACTTACCGAAAGTATCTGTGCTGGATGAGTACGACTTTTCAAAGCTTCCGCTGCTCAACGCTGTTTTAAACGGATTAACCTTTCTTTCCCTGACGACTGCGCTGATTGCGATACGTCGTAAAAAAATAACTCTGCACAGGTCGTTTGTGCTCCTTGCATTTTCATTTACATCCTTATTTCTGTTTTCGTATTTGCTATATCATTTCTCCACGCCTTCTACCAAATTTGGCGGCGAGGGTATAATGCGGGGAATCTATTTGTTTGTTTTGCTTACTCACGTTTTTTTGGCTGCCCTGATTGTACCATTGGCACTATTGACAATGGCATTCGGATTAAACAATCAAATTAACAAACACCGTAAAATCGCCAGGTGGACAATGCCGGTCTGGTTGTATGTTAGTTTTACGGGGGTTGTTGTATACCTGCTTATTTCGCCTTATTACCTCCATTGAACATGATCGCAATATTCCCCTATCGGGTAAAAAAAGCTGTCGGTGAAATTTGGTCCAGACTCGTTTTATCACACATTTTTAATATATCAACTCAATTTTTATGAAAAAAACTCTATTACATGGAATGATAATTCCGGTTATCATATTTTCTTCCTGTGCACCAGGAAACCAGCAGGCGCAGAACACAGCTGTGCCCGAAGTTCCGGTAACTGTAGTAAACCAGACCGATGCGGTGGTTTACACAGAATATCCGACTAGCCTGGAAGGCCAGACGGATGTGGAAATCCGCTCACAAGTCAATGGGATTCTGGAAAGAATCTTTGTGGAAGAGGGTGCGTACGTCGAAAAAGGAGCGTCACTATTTCAGATTGACGCCCGCCCCTACCAGGAAGAATATAACAATGCGCAAGGTGAACTATTGGCTGCAAGGGCAGATGTGGCAACGGCAAAAATTGAAGTGGAGAAGCTCACAGCGCTCGTGCAAAATAAAGTGGTCTCTCCATATCAGTTAAAGACAGCCAGGGCGGCTCATGATGCTGCGGCTGCCCGTGAAAAACAAGCACTGGCAAAAGCCGGGAATGCAAGAATCACAATGGGTTTTGCAACAATTAAAGCTCCGGTAAGTGGCTATATAGGTCGTTTGGGCAAGAAAACCGGTAGCCTGGTGTCCCCATCAGATTCTCAACCGTTATCTATTCTATCTGATAACAGAGAAGTACATGCCTACTTTTCTGTCGGTGAAGCTGACTTTGTCGCTTTCAAAGATGGCTTAGATGGTACTTCTATCAGCGAAAAATTAAAAAACACTTCTGCCGTAATCATGATACTTTCGGGCGGTACTACTTATCCGCAAACCGGCAAAATGGATATGGTGGATGCCGCATTCGACAAATCTACCGGAGCAATCACCCTGCGGGCAACATTCCCGAATAAGCAAGGTTTACTTCGTTCAGGGAATTCCGGAAGGATTAGGATAGGGCTTAAACAAGCTGACATAGTTGCAATACCTCAGGCCGCTACTTTTGAAATGCAGGACAAGATTTTTGCATTTGTAGTTGATAAAAACAATAAAACCCGGCAGGTAGCTTTAACAATTTCCGGTTCGAGCGGAAATACCTATTACATCTCCCATGGTCTGAAGACAGGTGACGGTCTGATATTAAAAGGTCTCGAATCCTTAAAAGATGGTATGCCCGTTAAACCGCAAATATCTAACGGAAAACTGGCCAGCAATTAATCCTTAATTATTAAATCATGCTAAAAGTTTTTATCGATAAGCCGGTTATCGCTACGGTGGTTTCCATCATGCTGGTAATTCTCGGTGTTGTAGGTCTTATGGACCTGCCTGTACAACAATTTCCCGACATAGCTCCCCCTGTCGTACAGGTATCAGCTAGCTATCCGGGTGCGAATGCAGAAACGATGGTACGTGCTGTAGCACCACCATTGGAGGAAGCAATTAATGGGGTCGAAAATATGACCTATATAAGTTCCACATCGAGTAATGACGGAACTTTAACTATTTCAGTTTATTTTAGTTTAGGTACTGATCCTGACCAGGCGGCTGTGAATGTACAGAACCGCGTGTCATCTGCAACCGGACTTTTACCTTTGGAGGTGGTTCAGGCTGGCATCACCACTCAAAAAGTACAAAATTCACTCATTATGGCAATTAACCTGATGAGTGAAACGCCTAAGTTATACGACGCAACTTATCTTACTAATTACGCACAGATCAACGTTATACCCGAGATAAAAAGGATCAAAGGAGTTGGACAGGTAACGCTGTACGGTGGTAACAGAGACTACTCCATGCGAATCTGGCTCAAACCGGCACAGATGGCAGCTTATAAAATTACCCCGACTGAAGTAATGGCGGCTGTCAAAAACAAAAATCAGGAGGCCGCTCCCGGAAGATTTGGGGAGTCAAGCGACCGTTCATTTGAATATGTTCTCAAGTATTCTGGAAAATATACCAAACCGGAGGAATATGGGAATATGATCATCAGATCGAATCCTGATGGAACCATGTTAAGACTTAAAGATGTAGCTAAGGTTGAACTGGGCAGTTATACTTACAATTCGCTAAATACCGTACATGATAAGCAAAGTATTCTATTCCAGGTGGTACAATTGCCCGGTTCCAATTCAAGGGAAATACAGACCAAAGTTGCTGAGTTTCTAAAAAAAGCAGAGAAGGATTTCCCTCCGGGAATTAAACAGCAGATACTTTATAATACCAAAGATATGCTGGATCAATCCATCGAGCAGGTCGAGCATACTTTACTCGAAGCATTCATCCTGGTTTTCATTGTAGTATATATATTCCTGCAGGACTTCCGGTCAACGCTGATCCCCGCTATAGCTGTCCCTGTAGCCGTTATTGGCACTTTCTTCTTTATGTCTGTCTTTGGATTCTCCATCAATCTTCTGACCTTGTTTGCACTTGTACTGGCCATTGGAATTGTCGTGGACGACGCTATTGTGGTCGTTGAAGCGGTGCATTCCAAACTAGAACATCGGAACATGACACCAAAGAAAGCTACTACGGCAGCCATGCATGAAATTACCGGCGCGATTGTCTCAATTACCCTGGTAATGGCAGCCGTATTCCTTCCTGTTGGTTTCATGAAAGGTTCGGCTGGAGTATTTTACCGGCAGTTCGCATTCACCCTCGCGATTGCTATTGCTATCTCTGCATTAAATGCGCTGACACTAAGCCCTGCTTTATGTGCTTTATTATTAAAAGATGTGAATCATGATCATCATGAAAAGCCGACCACCTTCAAACAGCGATTTTTCTTTGCTTTCAATAAAGGGTTTGAAAATGTGACTGGTAAATATGTTGGATGGGTAAAAAAGATGATCAAGTTCAAATGGGCCAGTCTTGGAGGGCTTGTACTAGTTGTTATCATTACCGGCTGGCTTATTCGCAGAACACCTACAGGTTTTATTCCGTCGGAAGATTTAGGGTTTATCGCCATATCGGTAAACCTTCCACCAGGTTCTTCTATGAACAGAACACAGGCAATTCTTGATGAAGCGGCCAATAAAGTGAGAGATATGAAAGCAAAATTTGCCTTCAACCAGGTGGCAGGCTTTAATGTACTAACTAGTTCAACCAGCCCATCTTCAGGAGTGGCCTTCTTCAGAATGAAAAAAGACGGCGAACGTGGTGAAATGAATAGTGTCGCAGAAAATATGGCCGAATTACAAAAGCGCCTTGCCACTATTAAAGGAGCACAATTTTTCGTTTTCTCTTTTCCGACTGTACCGGGTTTCAGTAATGTCGATGCACTTGATTTTGTTCTGGAGGACAAAACCGGAGGCAAACTGGATAAATTTGGTGGAGTTGCAAACCGTTTTATCGCCGAATTAATGAAGCGAAAAGAAATCGCAGTTGCATTTACTACATTTCGTGCCGACTACCCTCAATATGATATGGTTCTTGACCATGAAAAGATCGAACAGCTAGGAGTTGATGAAAAGGACGTTTTAAGCACAATGCAATCCTATTTCGGTAGTGCCCAGGTTTCCGATTTCAACCGCTTCGGCAAATATTACCGGGTTATGGTACAGGCAGACAAGGAAGAACGTGCCGATCCTGCTTCTATGAATGAGATTTATGTGAAGAACAAAACGGGTAAAATGGTACCTGTTAATACGATCGTCAGGTTGAGAAGAGTATATGGACCAGAAGCCATTACCCGTTATAACCTTTTCAATTCAATAGGTGTCAATGCGCTGCCAAAACCTGGTTATAGTACAGGAAATGCGATTGAGGCAATTCGCGAAGTTGCGGCAAAAGAGCTGCCAGCAGGGTATTCTTTCGAATTTTCCGGAATGACAAGAGAAGAGATTTCCTCCGGCGGCCAATCAGTTATCATTTTTATCCTCTCCCTGTTATTCGTCTACTTCTTATTATGCGCCCAATATAACAGCTATATTCTTCCATTAGCTGTAATATTTTCAGTGCCGACTGGTATTATCGGAGTTTTTATGGCAATTGGTATGACGGGAATTGATAATAATATCTATATCCAGGTTGCTCTTGTTATGCTGATCGGGTTGCTCGCAAAAAATGCTATTCTAATCGTAGAATTTGCTGTGCAACGCAGAGAGGCCGGCCACACACTGCTAGAATCGGCACTCGAGGCCGCTAAACTCCGCATCCGTCCGATTATTATGACATCAATCGCTTTCGTAGCAGGTATCTCCCCTATGATGCGTGCAACCGGTCCTTCTGCCATGGGTAACCATTCCATAAGTATCGGCGCGGCTGGAGGCATGTTGGCCGGCGTGGTCCTGGGATTATTAATTATACCAGTTCTATTTGTAGTCTTCCAGGCCTTACACGAAAAAGTCGCCGGCAAGAAGCTTCATTCGGAACCTGAAATGGTATTGGAAGCTGAAAACTTAATTTAAAAAGCATTTAACTCTTGAAATATTCAATGAAAAACTATAATCGACTTTTAATTATCGGATTGCTTTTTACGATTGCAGGTTGTAAAATCTCTAAAGATATACCGGCGCCCAAACTGGAAACGCCGGTCGCCTTCAATGATGAGGCGGTGAAAGATACTGCTGGCATAGGCACCCTGCAATGGAGGAGCTTTTTCCATGACGAAGTATTACAGGCACTGATAGACAGTACGCTGAGAAGAAACTTCGACATGCGTATCGCATTGAAAAACATAGAGGAAGCCCAGATAATTGTAAGACAGTCTAAATGGAACAATGTACCTGCACTCGATTTCAGTGCAGGGGCCACCACAAGTATCCCGTCGAAACACAGCCTCAATGGTCTGACGACCAGCCAGTTTTTAGGCACAAATCATATTGAGGATTATTCTGCCGGCGCAAGCCTCTCCTGGGAAGCTGATATCTGGGGAAAGATACGCGAGACCAATAAAGCAGCTCTTGCTGCTTATCTGCAAAGTGATGAAGCAAGAAAAACCTTGCAGACTAACCTTATTGCCAGCGTGTCCAAAGGGTATTTTAACCTGCTCATGCTGGACGAACAACTACGGGTAGCGCAACGTAACCTGATGTTAATGGACAGCACATTACGCATAGTGAATGTACAGTATGATGCCGGACAAGTTACTTCCCTGGCTGTTCAGCAGGCGCAGGCACAGCAGCTTACAGCGACTGAGCTTATTCCACAACTTGAGCAAGAGATTGCATTACAGGAAAATGCGCTGCATATCCTTGCAGGGCAACAGCCAGGCACAGTCCACCGTCACACCATCCTGGATGAAATCAGGTTCCCAAAAGAACTCTCTGCGGGCCTTCCGTCGGCTGTAATTCGAAGACGGCCAGATGTGAGAAGTGCTGAGCTGGATCTGGTAATCGCAAATACGAAAGTAGGAATCAATAAAGCTCAAATGTATCCTGCATTCCGGATTACTGCCAGCGGCGGAATCAATGCACTCAAAGCCAGTGACTGGTTTAGTATTCCAGGTTCACTCTTTGGCGTAGTCGGCGCAAGTGTCCTGCAACCATTGCTTCAGCATAAGGAATTAAGTACACAGTATAAAATAGCCGGTATAGAGCGGGAGAAATCAGTTATTCTTTTCCGGCAAACCGTATTGAAAGCTATTGGTGAAGTATCCGACGCCATGGTAAAAATCGAGAAATTAAAACGTCAGCATATGATAGCGGCTAAACGTGTTGCAACGCTTCGGCAAGCAACTGCAAATGCCAGTTCACTTTTCCAAAATGGTATGGCAAACTATCTGGAAGTAATCACAGCACAAGGAAACGTGCTCCAGAGTGAGCTCGATCTAGCCTCGGTAAAACGGCAGGAATTATCTGCCATAGCCGATCTGTATAGAAGCCTGGGTGGTGGTACAAACTGATTGGTAAATATTAAGAGATTATGACGTGATTTGCCGGCTGCTCTCCTTTTGGACCCAGCCGGCTTCTCATAAAAATATTATTGATTTTTTACCCGCTCCCGGTGCAGCATCCCCCAGGATGCCATTTCATCAATAATGGGCTTTAGCGAATGTCCATACTCCGTAAGCTCGTACTCTACTGTGATTGGTTTGGTTGCCAGAACGGTCCGATTAACCAAGCCGTGTAACTCCAGTTCCTGCAATTCTTTGGAAAGCATTTTTGCAGCTATGCCTTCAACATTCCCTTTAAGTTCCATAAACCTCTTTTTACCAAAGGCTAATGAACCGATGATACGTATTTTCCATTTCCCGGAAAGGACGTCCATGGTATCGCGGATAGCACGGTGGTGTGCTGTACAAGCGCTCTGATCCAGATTTTCTTCTTCTTCCATTCTTAAAGTTGGTTTCTTCAGGGAAACTAGTTTCCTCGGGTAAACCCATTACAAAAGTAAACCATGTGCATTATAAATTTGTAAAGAATTGAAAAAGAAGCATCGTTATCATCCTACAACATAAATATTATGGACCAACTGAATTGTATTACTACTAACGAACCTGCGAGCAATCTAACTGCAGTTATCTCCCAAAGTCCCGTTAAACTCCAGGCTCCCGCCCGTGATTACGAGTTGCAGGTACGCGTTTCTGCACCGATAACTGGTGACCAGTTACCAATTATCATTTTTTCTCATGGTTTTGGGTCATCCATGGATGCATACGCCCCACTGGTAAATTACTGGGCAGCGCGTGGTTTTGTCGTTATTCAGCCTACCTTTCTTGATTCACGGTCATTAAGCCCTAATCCAAAAGCGGACCATGGCGAAGCGGTTAAGGCTTACCTGGAAGATCCCAGGAAACCATTGATGTGGCGATATCGCGTAGAAGACGTTAAGCTCGTGCTAAATCAGCTGGATCTTATTGAAGCCACTGTTATTGGCCTTCGGGGACGGTTGGATCAAACACGTATCGCTGCGGCAGGTCATTCTTTTGGTGCCCAGACTACGGCGACATTGTTAGGTACAAGAGTAATAAATGCCGATGGCAGCTTAAGTGAAGACCTCTCTGATGCCAGAATTAGCGTTGGTATTTTACTGAGCGCAGGCGGCAGAGGTGGTGACGCGTTGAGCGAGTTTGCAAAGAAACACTTTCCGCATCTGAATCAAAGCTATACAGAAATGACCATACCAGCCCTCGTAGTCGCTGGCGACCGCGACGTATCTCCGCTGACTGTATCCGGGCCGGAATGGTTCAGAGACGCCTATTACCTGAGTCCGGGTGCAAATACGTTACTCAATCTTTCTGGAGGCGAGCACATGCTTGGCGGAATCTCTGGTTATCTGGTAACAGAAACCACAGATGAAAATCCTGAGCGGGTGGCTGCAGTGCAACGCCTAAGCTGGGCTTATTTGCGTAGCGCGCTTTATCCGGAAGATCCCGCTTGGACAGAAGCTAAAGCGTGGTTCAGAAAAAGCCAAAATGCAACTGGTCAGATTAAAAATAAATACTAAACGGGGAATTTACACTATAGTGTAGCGGTAAAAGATATTTTTGCACTGATTTTTGTAAGGAAAGAACATTTGAATGATGAAACAACTAGCAGAATTAAGGTTCCGTAATTCATCATTTACCCCGGGCCTTTAAACTTACAATTAACATGATGAATTGCAGAAACTGCAGTAATATGGTCAATGGCAATTTTTGTTGCAATTGCGGCCAGCCAGTACAAATTAAAAGAGTTGACAGCCATTATATCCTGCACGAAATTCAGCATATTCTACATTTCGAAAAAGGAACCTTATATACGGTAAAGGAGTTGCTGATCAGGCCGGGAAAAAACATCAGGGAGTTTATTGCCGATAACCGTAGTAGATTGGTAAAGCCGATTATATTTATAATAATCACTTCCTTGATCTACACGGTGATCGTACATTATTTTCATATCGAAGAAGAATTTATTGGTTACAGTAATTCTGAGAAGACAACCACAAGTTCAATTTTTGAATGGGTACAAAACCATTATGGCTATTCCAATATTATTATGGGTATATGCATAGCATTTTGGCTTAAACTTTTTTTTAGCAAGTACAACTACAATTTCTTCGAAATTCTAATTCTATTATGTTTTGTGATGGGAATGGGAATGTTGATTTTTTCTGCTTTTGCCATTTTGGAAGAATTCACGAAACTGAGCCTTAACAAAATTTCCGGGATAGTAGCAGTATCCTATTGTACATGGGCTATAGGACAGTTTTTCAATCCAAAGGACTTACTCAGCTATTTAAAAGCACTTATTTCATACATTTTGGGAATACTTACGTTCAGTATTTCAGCAATGCTTCTGGGATTTTTAATTGATCTTTTCATCAAATAAAATAATGCTCCGCTAGGATTGAACGCTACAAAAACAGTCAATATGATGCGGGCTTCTAGTATCCATGCAACTTAAGGTTTATTCAGGTGTCCTATAAAAGGAATTAAACCTGTTAATATTCATGAAATACTACTTACTCGTTGTTTGTCTCTTATTGATTAGCCCGAATCTGTTTTCCCAGGACAAAAATCTTAATGACTTTATTGAAAAATATGCCAGCCAGCAAGACTTTAATGGAACCGTCTTAGTACAAAAAGGGTCGGGCCCCCTCTTATATCATCAAAGCTTTGGAATTGCTGAACGCGCATTTAACACCGCTATAACCAATCAAACAATATATCAGGTCTGTTCGATTACCAAAACATTCACAGCTGTTTTAATTCTTCAGCTGGCAGAAAAAGAAAAGATTAATTTAAATAAAAAGATTATTGACTATCTACCTGCCTATAAAGGTGAGGCAGGCGCCAAAGTATCTATTCACCAGTTGTTAAATCATACCTCTGGAATGAAAAATATAGATACGGCCAAAGATGCAAATTTTATGAAATACGGTATAGGATTCTTCCATACCCCATATACGTTAGATGAAATCGTTACTAAATTTTGTTCAGATCCACTCGTTAATGAACCGGGGACGAAATTCGATTATAACAACGGAGAATATATGATCTTAGGTAGGATTCTGGAAGAACTTTATAAGATGTCATATGAGCAGATTTTAAATCAGCAGATTCTTGTTCCATTAGGCATGAATAACTCAGGTTTACTTTCTCACTATAAATTGATAAAAAACCTGGCTACGCCTTATTACAGAAGCGCCACTCAAAGTATAATTCCTAACCTCCCCATATTTGTGGAAGATTTCTCTGCTTCCGGCGCCATGTATTCTTCTACAGCAGACCTGATTAAGTTTAATAATGCTCTTTTTGATTACAAACTGATTAAAAAAGAAACTCTGGATCAGCTTCTAACTCCCGGACTGGATGAATATGGTTACAGTGTCTGGATTAGAGGAGGCAAAGGCCCGGATGTCAAGTATAAACGTATGGAGCGATATGGAAGGATAATGGGTGCAAATGCCGCCTGGTTCCACTATTTGAATAGTAATGTAACCGTTATTATATTGTCCAATACGAACTTTACCGACTTAGGTGATTTTGCCAGAAAAATCGGACAGTTCATTTTTTAATTTGATTCATCTAATGAATTTTAATCCGCTATTTTTACCGTTCAGATCTGAGATCGTACCAGCCCCTCACTTTGGCTAATAACTATGGTAATAGACTATAAGAAAATTGACCTATTTGGAAAATCATTTATTCAAAAAATAGTATTACAGCCGCCCTTTAAATTTGCTTTTCCTATATCAGAACAAGCTTGTTTCTTATATATGAATGAGGGTGAGATGCAATATCAATTCGATGACGAACAGGTAAATATTCCAACTAATTATTCGCTATTTCTAAATTGCATAGACTCGGGACGACAAATACATAATACCAGTTCAACTAGTAATGGAGAAATTGTAATAGTCACTTTCCACCCCGATATCTTAAAGAAAATATACGACAGAGAGCTTCCTATGTTGCTTCAACGACCTGGAAGTATAATATCCAATCTATCAAGTGAAAAAATAAATAATGACTTTCTAATACAAAAGTATATTGAGGGGCTCTTATTTTACTTTGAAAACCCGTCATTAGTAAATGAGGATATTCTGATCTTAAAATTAAAGGAAATCATTCTGTTACTATCACAAACACGCAATGCCGAATCGATACAAGTGATACTATCACAACTTTTTTCACCGGTAACCTATTCTTTCAAACAAATAATAGAAGCCCATATTTTTTTACAAGTCGGAGTCGAAGAGTTAGCACGAAAAGCCAATTTAAGCGTTTCGTCATTTAAAAGAGAATTTTCAAAATTGTACAATGACTCCCCTGCAAATTATATTAAAAACCAAAGGCTGGAGAAAGCTGCAAAACTACTTTTAGCTTCTGACAATCGGGTCACAGATATTGCCCTTGATTGTGGATTTAATGATTTGGCAAATTTCACTAAAAGCTTCCATGATAAGTACAATGTTACACCGACTAATTATCGGTCAAAGCTAAATGATAAACAGTAAGTGAGAGTCGTTGCTCCCCCATTTTGGTTATCAGCCAGAATTTAGCTAACGCTCTCAGCCACTTTGTTCCGACGTCTCAGGATACGTGCCTTTTCTAAGAATCCCCTTTTCGACACTTCATTTAACAGGCATTAGCATAGTTCCTCTGCCCAGGGTCCACTATTATTACTGGATTTTTGCAGCAACAGTTCAAACCTGTACATAGTTCCCGCGAAATTAGCATCATTGAAGAGACTGAAGGTTGTGTGTGACCTAAATTGCCAAATAATTGAGCCAATCCACAAAGTTCTCTTCTCTTTTCTTCGCCAACTTTGTGACATGAAATAATGGGTATCTACCTATATGTTCAATAAAATCTTATTTAATCAAACAACTTTAAATCTTACAGTCATGGGCCTTTCAACCTTAGGAATTTTTCACACTATTATTGGTGTAATTACCATTGGTGCAGCAATAGTATCTTTTATAAAATACAGTAAAATCAAATTGGCAGAATTATCCGGAAAAATATATCTCTACGGAACTATAATTACTTCATTAACTGCATTAGGTATTTCAAAGCACGGTGGATTTAATCCAGGCCATGCTTTTTCAATATTAATTTTGATCTTAGTGTTAGTAGCCTATTTTCTTTATTCAAAGAAAATAGGAAATAACCGTAGCCGATATTTTGAAAACTTTTTCCTATCATTTAGCTTTTTTCTATCCTGGCTTCCTACCGTTAATGAAACATTTACACGGATTCCAATTGGTCATCCTTTAGCAAAGGCACCGAGCGACCCGATAATTGGTAAAACACTACTTGTTATCTTAATATTGTTTATTCTTGGCTCTATCTATCAATTTAGAAAACAAAAGAAAATAAATACTGATGGAGGTCTTTAAGACTACCGGGTGAATCACCGGCACCAACAATCACACTTTCCTTCGTACTTGCAATAATAGAAGTAATATCATTAAATTTGCCGCCGAAATAAACACGGTGCAGAGAGCCCGGAATACTTTAAACTACACGAATAACGAATGGAAAAGAACGACTTTGCATCGATCTGGCTGGAGGAAAGCGGCAATCCCGCTATAGCGGAATTAGCACAGCTGAATCTGGACGTTGCTGGTAAAACAGCAAAAACATTAGCTGATAAAAATCTTTCAGCAAATGATCTTGCAGTCTCACTGGATATCAATCCAGATGAAGTCAATAGATGGCTGACGGGAAGACATACCTTTAGTATAAAGATAATACAGGAAATTTCTGATATACTGACAGGTTATTCTACGCAATCGGAATAATAGACTAAAACCGCACACAGTTAGCAGTAAAACCGCCTGTATATGGCAATAAATTAAATGCAGTAATCTGGATAGTGCCCGTAATAATTTATTAAAACATAAAGATTAAATTTGGAGTGTAAAAATGATCTATAGAAACAATGATATTTGTATTAGTCGCTATTAACACCCTGGTTTTCCTTTTTCTTTCATTTTTACATATCTATTGGGGCTTCGGCGGAACATGGGGTTTAAAAAACACATTACCAGTTAGGGTAAGCGGCGAGCTGGCTTTAAAACCTAGTAAGTTTGGAACCGTGATTGTAGGGATGGGACTGTCCTTATTCGCTTTTATTACGCTGGCGAATATTGGATTTGCAGACCAACTAATAGATAGAAGACACATTCATACCGCGACTTATATTATTGCAGGAATATTCAGCCTGCGTGCGATCGGAGATTTCAAATATGTTGGATTCATGAAAAGTATTAAGGGAACTGAGTTTGCAAAGGAAGACACCAGGACGTATGTTCCACTTTGCCTTGTACTTTCTTTATTCAGCTTATCTATTCCATTACTGACCTGCGAATCTTAAATTTTCTGGATTAACAAACTCTATCACTCCGCTGCCAAAATTTTTATACCGTCCGGCGTTGCTATAATAACCTTAGATGCTATTTGGTAAAACAAAGAGTGATCTAAAACACCAGGTAAAGATTTAATAGTCGCATTTAGAGCGCCAAGTTCTGGTAAGGTATCAAAATATACATCAAGCAGGAAATTTCCATTAGCGGAGATAACAGGGGCATTTGTCTCACCATTCGCCCGTATACTTAGTCTAACCTGGTATTTGCTAAATAAAGATTCAATTGTGCTGGTAACGAATGTAAGTGCGTTTGGAAGCAGTTCTACGCAGAGAGGGAAAGTTGTATTAAGAACCGGAACAGATTTATCCTTATCCACCAGTATAATGAATTCCTTTGCCATCGTAGCGCATATTTTTTCGTCAGTATGAATACCGGCACCGCTTTTCAAGGCATTTAAATCGTCATCAACCTGATCACAGCCATCAAAATGATAGTCGATTTCACTCAACTCACTATAATCGAGGCAAGTCAGACTGCGACTCTGAAGAAGTTTAGCTGTTTGCAGTGACGGGGTCACAAAGCTCATAGAGTCTTTAAAGCTTACTTCTTGGTAGATAAGATCTACGAGATGACCGATAGTAGCTCCTGCTCCCAGTCCAATAATCTGATTCGGTTTTAAGAAGGATAATGCTGCCCTTGCTGCGTCTTTTTTTAATTCACTCATTTGATTTTATACTCTTAATTACCGATTTACCTGCTGCAATATTATCAAATAATGTCAGATAATGAAAGTGCAAAAAGGATTAGGCGGCCATAGACCACGTCAATATGTTGCCCCCAACTTGAGTTTAAATAGATAACATCTGCCTTTTTGTGTTTAATCAAATCATTCTTCAGGTGAAAACCCAGGAATGCCATTTCATTATCGGAACGGTAATACCTGCTGAATTTTGTACGTTTCTCTATGTAGTCGATCAATTTTGCTGGTGTCTGCAGCAACGTGGTCATCGCTTCGAAATCAAACACATTAACTACCATTGGAGTCTCAGGAAGATCTTTATCAAAAAAGATATTGGTCTGGTGCGCGATTGCTGGATAATTGTCGAGTGAGATCAAAATAATGTTACAGTTATACTTTTGTTGATTCAGTACCAGCGTTTTTTTTCCATCCCATTGAAAACTAAAATTTGCGCTGTCCAGGATCGCTCTCTTGGAGATTAGTGCCTGTTCATAAGCTTTCCCTGCAGCCTTTTTAAAATCATCCCGGATGGCTTCTATATTTCCTTTTTTTGATAAGGAGGTCAATTTTTTAGCTTTAATTTGGAAGATCAGGGCTTGATCTCCTGAAATAGCCAGGATATCAATATCCGTCACCCGGTTCTTTCCTGCCTTGATGATAACGTTCTTGTATACCTGCTCTTGTCCGAAAACCTTTACTGCCTGCTGATAAACTATTTCTTCCGCTGCGTCTCCCCTGTTTTCGAATGCCGTTTCCTGATATTGTTTGTCTGCTGCCATCCAGTAATAAGGTGACTCCCATAGTGCTTCCATAATAAAATATGGAACAGGGATAAATAATTTACCATCTGCCAGTTTAACAATTGGTTTTTCCATGAACTTATTGAAATCACCAACATCTGTAAGGCTGAATTGAGCAGCTTCTTCTTTAGTGATGGTCAAATTATCAATGATATTTTGGAATCGGGGGTTATTGTTATTCAGTGCATTAGCCTCAAAAATAAAAACTTCCTGTACCATTCCTGGTCGGCCTTCATTAAGTCCTAATTCGTATTTGTCCAACTGCTGCTGACATTGTTGCCTCACATGGGTGAAAAATGCAGGAATCACATACAGGTCGATTTTCTTTTTATCTAGTAACCAAATACGATCCCGCTCATATTTTGACACAATCCACTTCATATACTGGAGGTCAAAACCACCGGTACCAGCATAGAAAAATGCCTCTTTCAGGTTTTTACCAAAATCAAGCTCAAAGTTCATCTTTTCACCTGTACCCATTTCTGTTTTAATACCTTGTGAAAAGATACATTGATGCAGTTCCTTCAGTAATTTGTAAGTCTTTTTCGTTACTGCATCGTCAGGAGCTTTAACTTCCTCGGTATGCAGGTCTGCATTCTTCGCCCAGTACCCCATGAGGAGTGCCATCTCGTTATAGTTCAAATTTTCATATAAGTTCCTTGTGCTTAGATCTTCAATATATCCGCAAAAATCCGTGTAAGAGATGGCAGCAAGGGTATTGAGGTAACCTGGAGTTGCAGTTAGCATTTCTATATCAGCAAGAATCTCCGGTTCTGTGCGTATTGGTTTATTTGGCATAATTTGATATTCTCACTAATTTCGACAAATTGCGTTTAAATCACTTCTCCTGAACTAACAAGCTTTCCAAAGGTTTTTGTAAATTAACGCTTGATATTCGAAAACCACATGAAGAAATTATTGTTTTTGCTATTACTGGTGCATCAGGGATGGACGCAATCAGTTGCGAATTCTTTACAACGACCAAAACAACCTCTTGACAGCATGTCTATTTACAACCGGCAGCTACATCCTAAAGAGATGAAGCAGGATCTTGAAATATTCCTTGATATCCGTAAAAAAGCCAATTCAGGTCTTTATCGCTATCGAACTCAAAATCAGATTGACAGCATCTACAAATGGGCTTTTAAAGAGGTGCGTAAGCCGATGTCTACGATCGATTTTTACAAAATAATTTTGCAGCTGACTGATTTTGAAGGAAGCTGCCATAATTATACAGAACCTCAGGCCAGCCTCGTCAGTTATTTTAATCGACAGCGCGGCTTCTTTCCCTTTGCACTTAAATATATTGAGGGAAATATGGTTTTTAACAGCAAATCAGATAAAATTCCTGTAGGATCCCGGGTGACTAGTATTAATGGTCTTGCAGACAAGAAACTGATGCAATCCTTTTATAAATATCTAACTGCAGATGGGTTTAATCAGACGCAAAAGCTATCGGGAAGTGTAAATGGAAGTTATGGATTACGTTACCTTTACGAATACGGCATCAATGATAAATTCACCATCGGATTTATACCTCCCGGAGCGACTGGACAGCAAACTGTGACGGTTCCAGCTGTATCGTTGGAAGAGAGAAAGGCTAATCTCGCCTTGCGCCACAGTGCACCTGTCGACAGTGTGATTGATTACAATGTGCAGCCCAAATACGGTTATAAGATGGTAAATTCTTCAACTGGTTTGTTAAACCTGCGTATATTCTCTATGGCTTCCGGAACAGACGACCCGGCATTTCCAATATATGTCTCGTTTATAGACAGTGTATTCCGGTCGCTCAGCGACAACAACATACCCAATCTCATTCTGGATATCCGCGGCAATCCTGGCGGTAGTGATCCTACTTATGAACAACCGATGATGTATCTCACGGATTCAACCTTCAAAGAAAACACACTGGCCTATACTATCTTTGATAATGGCATTCCATACGAAGAATATTTTTGGGGAATATCTACTGCAATAAAGATGGATTCGGCAGATAAAGCTGATGGAAAACGAATGCTGAAGGATTATTTTCCGGCAATGCACAATGGCAGGAATCTACAGAACGTTAAGTATAACCCAGTTTATCATCCTAAACAGCCTGGTTTTAAAGGAAAATTATATTTGCTAATCGATGAAAATGTAGCATCTGCAGCCTCCCACCTAGCTTCCCTTGTAAAAGCGTATGCACGCGATGTAACCATTGTTGGAGTAGAAACGGTAGGTGGTTATTATGGGCATAATGGCCATATGTCATTGATATACGAACTTCCTCATTCAAAATTAAAGACTAAGTTCTCTACCGTTTTCGTTGAGCAAGATGCGCCGTTAAAGGCAGACCAGCCGATTGGGCGGGGCATTATTCCCACTGACACTGTATGGCCTACTTTCACTGATTTTATGCAAAACCGGGATACACAGATGGAATATGTGCTTAAGCTAATCACTGAGAAACGCTGAAAACAATTAATGTAATTGATATGACGAATTTATCCTATGAAATTAAACAACCTGCCAGACAGGAACTGCGTCCCTATATCAACAGATGTATTCATTTTTCTTCTTTAAATGAGAGTGGCGTACAAAAAAGTTTATGGCCAGAACCGAATATAGTATTGCTATTCAATTTCACCCGAACAAAGCTCAATAAAGAAATTTGTTCTGAAGTTGTTGTAGTTGGACTTCACGATGCAGTATATTCCATACAGCCGGAAGGTGATGAAGTGGACATTATTATCCTTCATTTTGCTGGTATTGGGTTTTCTTTTCTCAGTAAAAAAAATGCTATTAACATTACTGGGAGAACTATCAATGCAAAAGATGTTTTTGGAGAGGCCATAACGAATCTTTTCGATGAAATGCGGTTAACAAATATCATAGATGAGCGACAAGTGATGTTGGACAATTTTTTTCTTCCATTGTTAGAAAAACCCAAGGCATCATTTCCATATTTAGGAAAGCTTGCGGGTGCCCTCCAGTCCGATCCAGAATTTAGCATACCGCAAGATACCGGTATAACTTACCGCCATTTGTCCAGAATTTTCAAACAAAGAATTGGTGTAAATATCAAAACTTTCAGACGCTTATGCAGATTTGAAATAGCAAAAACATTGTTGATTAAAGAAGAAGGTAATTCTCTAACTGAGATTGGATATGAATCTGCTTATTATGACCAAGCCCATTTTGCAAAAGACTTTAAAAAACTCTCTGGACTCAGAGCTAAGTATTTTGAGCCACTTTGCTTCATTTAATTTCCAATGTCCGCTGCATACAATTTTCAACATTTAATATGCTATAATTTTGCTGCATAATTAAAAAAAATGAAAACAATTATTTATGTGGCTGTTTCAGTCAACGGACAAATCTTGTTAGCAGATGCTGACAATTATCAAACGCCTGTCGAAGTATTGCAGGATTGTATCTCCTTGATCCATCAAACAGGAAATATGGTGGTCGGTTTAAAGACATATAACCTTTTCTTTAGCAATCCTAATGCGAAAGCGGCGTTTGATGGAATTGAAATTACTGTACTTTCAAATAGTAAACAACCCGATATTGAAGGTGTTACCTTTTTAAAGAATATAAAAGATGTCATAGACTTTTATAAATCTAAAGGGCACACAAAAATTTTTGTAGCTGGAGGAGCGAATACTTACCAGTCTTTTATTAACGAAGGACATGTAGATGAACTTTATGTCAACTATCTTCCTGTACTTACATCTGGAGGAGCTGCGCTCATGACTAATGCAGCACTTAATAAAACATTTACTCTGGCAGCACACAAATTGATCTCTACAGATATATATCAACTACATTACAAAACAGATCTGTAATATTTCAAGGTATAATCTGGCTAATTAAACGACAATTCTTCTTGGAACGAAGGGTTTGGTTGTTCAACTAAACACTGCTAAAAAATGGGAAAGAGCTGTTCTGTACAATCTCGCTCTTTCCCATTCTAAATACTTAACCGGTCGACGCTCATATTCAATTAAAAATTATTGGTTGCTTTCTGGAGTTTGATCTGAGCCAGCATCAATTCATAGGCACTTTGTATATAATTCCTTTCAGTAACGCTCAGGCTCTTTTCGGTATCAATTAGTTCACTATAAGCGAATGCACCAAGACGATATTGCTGCTGCTGATTGTGAAAGACAGTTTTTGAAAGTTCATAACTGCTCCTGGTACTTTTTATATTCGACAAAGCATTACTGAGGGAGGTCCTGGCCTGCTGAATCTCATAATTGATATCAGCTTGTTTCTGATTAAGTAAAAGTTCATTCTGACTAATTCGCAGCTGGTATTCAACAACTTTCGGTTTATTCTTAAAGTGTGCCGAAATAGGAATGTTAATGTTTAAAGCAACATAGCTATAAGGACTCCACCATTTACCTGCCCCATAATTGAAACGATCTGAGAGAAACTGTTGTGAATAATTTGCGCTGAATGATACAGAAGGCATAAAGCTTTGCTGGTATCTCGTCAGATATAGCCGGTCTTGCTGCTGCTGAAGTTTAAGCTGGCGGATCTCTGTTCTCTCCCCTGCCTTATTCTCCCAAACCTCCAGAACGTTTTCTGGGGCATCAATTGAGTCGCTGATTTCTATAACAGTAGCTTCAGGGAGATTGAGCTGATAGCGCAGCTGCAGCAGACTAAGCGCATAATCCTGCGCTGACTGCTGATAAGTTTGCTTTGCATTATCGCGATCTAACTGAGCCCTTAGATAATGATTTTCAATAAGTGACCCATTTTTATACATCCCCTCAGCAATCGATGCATATTCGCTGTTACGGACTGCGATATCTGAAGCAATTCTCATTTGGAGATCTCTTAATTGTACATTCAGATAACTTTGACTGATCTGCAGGATAATGTTGATTTCATCCTCCCTGGTTTTCTCATGCTCAATAGCAAGCCGGTTTTTCGAAAGTTTAACATCATTAATTAAGTTTGAATTGAAAATCGGCTGATTCAGGCTGAGTCCGAAAATACCTTCATTTTTTACCGTCAATGGTACCAGTGCTGCTTCATCAAAGCCGGGCAGCACACCTCCGGGTATTACAGAGTTTTGAAGTTGTGGGCTGTGTTTTACACTACCCTGGCCATTTATTTCCGGAAGCCAGCTATTCCTGGTCTGTTTGATTTCTGTCTCTGCAATCTTGACGGCAAACTGAGCCGCCTTAATATCGTATCTATTTTTAAGTCCGGTTTTTATTGCCTCAGCACGTGTAAGCTTAAGTTCTCCAGTTTGGTTTTGCGCATTGCAAAGTGCTGATGTGAATATGAAAATAATGGTAAGTATCTGTTTCATTTGTTTTCTTTTTAATGTGCGTCAATCGTTTCTTCCTTTTTACCTTTGGCTGTTTTGATCAGCAGAATGACAGGAATACAGAGGGCAAACAAAATGGCGAAGGTTAAAAATCCATTGTTATAACTGATAAGGGTCTGTTGTTTGACCAGACTATTTTCCAGTGTTTTATTCGCTGCGTCTGCGGCCTGATCATCTGCGTAACCCGAGCTGATGAAGTTTTGGGTAAGCATAGCAACCCTTTCCTGAACAGGGACGCTATATTCGGTGATATTATCTGCAAGATGATGGCGAACGGAAGCATCACTTTTAGTGATATATATACTGATCAAAGCAATACCTATAGCGCCACCCAGTTGTCTTGTCATTGTCGAGAGGCCTGTTGCCTGGGCGAGATCTTTTCCCCGAAGTGTTCCAACTGCAATTCCTATCATATTGGGTGCTATGAATGCGACACCGATATTTCGAACAATAAAAGGCCAAAAGAAATATCCGCTTGCTGCATCCGGGGAAACCATACCCATAGGGATAAGCGATATAATAACCAGTATCAATCCAACGATCATTAAAAGTTTAATATTTGTATTGGGGAACATCTTTTTGACAAGGATCATTCCTGCTGCGCCGGCAATACCTCCGGAAATCAGAAATTTACCAGTTTGCATTGCTGTCCATCCCAGGGAAACCTGTGCCAGCAACGGAAAAATGAATAAAGTTCCATTTGCCATAATACCATATACCAAACCAATGATATTGCCCAGTAAAAGGTTGAAGTTTTTATATAATTTCAGTTCAACTGCGGGATGTTCTGTAGTTAACTCCCTCCAGACAAATGCGATAAAGGAAACCATCGAGAGGGTAAAGAAAATTCTGATTTCTGTACTGTCAAACCAGTCGTGAATTGAGCCTTCTTCCAGAACAAACTGTAGTGAGCCCAAAGCGATTGCGATAAATGCAATCCCCGCCCAGTCTATTTTAGGCGGTTTTACTGCACCGGCCAGATCTGAGATGTACTTCCAGGAGAGAAATGCACCAAGAACACCCAGAGGAACATTGACAAAAAAGATCCAGTGCCAGGAAAATGTATCGGTTATATAACCGCCGAGTACGGGTCCAAAAATAGGACCGATCATAATGCCCAGCGCAAAAGTTAAAAATCCAGTTTTAGCCTGTTCAGGAGGAAATGCACCCAATACGATAGACATTGAGGTTGCGAGGAGTCCTCCGCCGGCGAGCCCTTGAATAAAACGCCATAAAATCAGACCCCAGAGTCCCGTGGAAAAACCACACATTAAAGAGGCTGCAGTGAAAATAATTACTGAACAGGTGAAATACAACCTTCTGCCAAATAAATTGGCAAGCATACCTGATAGTGGAATAATAATAACATTTCCGATCCCATAAGCAGTGGATACCCAGCCAATTTCTGTAACGCTGGCATCAATACTTCCGCTAATCTCTCTTAATGATACGTTTACTATAGTAGTGTCAATCAGTTCCATAACCGCACACGCAACACAGGTAAGCACAAGTATCCACTTCGCTGCTCCGGTAGGATATTGAGTTTCAGCCTCCATATCAGTTTACTTTGACCTTTACAAACACGCTTAATCCAGGATACAATTGATTATAACCGGATTTAGAATCAAGTTTAATTCTAACCGGAAACCGTTGTGCGATCTTGATAAAATTGCCTGTAGCGTTGTCGGGTGGAATAAGTGCGAAACGGGATCCGGTTGCACCTCCATAAGATTCTATAGTACCACTTAAACTTTGATCATGAAAAGCATCTACACTTATTTCTACCTTCTGCCCTAGTTTGATCTTGTTCATCTGGGTTTCCTTAAAATTGGCTGTTACCCATAATTCTTTGTGGTTAATTATCGCACAAAGGGATTGTCCGATAGTAATGAACTGACCTGATTGTATATTTCTTCTGGTAATTATTCCATCGAATGGCGCAATGATAAAAGCATGACGCAGCCGTTCTTTAGCAGCAACCAGTTCGGCTTCTTTTTTAAGAATAAGATTTTTGGCTACCGATACTTGTTTACGTTCTGCAAATGCCCTTGTTTTAAGTCCTGATGATGAGCTTGATGACGACTGCTGCATGGCTTGCGCCTTTAGATAAGCAGCTTTAGCTATATTCAGTTGCGTTTGTGCTTGCTCGTACGCATTCTCTGTGATAGCTTTAATGTTCAGGAGCTGCTTTGCTCTGTTGAAATCCTGAATTGCTTTATCGTATGTAGCTTTTGCGGATTGTATCCCCTGCGCATCGGAAACCGATTCAAAGGCGGCGGCATCTGCACTTTGCACACTTGCATCTGCCATACTTCCGGATACATCGACGTTGAGCTTCGCATTTTCTAATTCGGCCTTGATCTGATTGATTTCTGCAATTAGCTCAGCGGTATTAAAAACGATCAGCGTATCCCCCTTTTTAACCTCTTGATTATCTTTAAAGCGAATCTCAGCGATATATCCTGTAACTCCTGCTCTTACAGGTAAGAGATCTGAATCGAGTTGCGCGTTATCAGTAGATTCATAAGCGCGGCTACTCAGATAAAAACTAACAGCAAATAAACTAATACCAGCTAAAATTATGGCACCGATAACTAGTTTCTTATTGTTTCTTTTTGGTGAATTTTCTTCCATTCTTTTGTGTTTTTTATTTCACAAAGTAATGGCATTATCAAACGGTGAACAATGAAGGAATCTTAGTAATGTATGGACTATTCAAGGTGTCGAAACTTACCTATTTCCATCGCCTGTGCGTCCATAACCACCAGCTGGGATCTTTTCGTATACTCTGTTCCAATTTCCGGGTATAGGTTAATGTGATATAGTCATCATCGACATCAGCAGCATTTTCGCAGATGGTCTGTATTGTCATTTCCCAGGAATGGTTTTGTAATGGTTTTAGCTCAATATAACCTACATAGGCGTTCAGTTTTTTGGCTAATTGCTCTCCTCCTGAAAACATGAAGGTAGATTGTTTTAAGAAGTCAACTGCGATTCCATTATTATTTCCAGGGAACTGATCGGCTATAAATAACGTAATGGAAGATTGGTGCTTTTCCCGAAGTATTGTTCTGAATGCATTACCTGACGGTAAAAGGCGTACGCCGTAGCGGGTACGTTTCTGATGAATAAGGTAGTTAAACAACTTATTCTTCAAAGGCTTATACAACGCCTGTACGGGAACATCAATCTGCTGAGGGAGTTTGTTTAGAATCTCCCAGTTTCCGTAATGGCCGAGTAAAAGAACAGCAGGACGATTTTGACTATCTAACCGTTCAATTTTTTTTAATGCCGCGGGGTCTATCTTAAGTTTCGTGTTTGCAGGAAAGAGTATTTCCCATACTATTCTACCCAAATTTCGATAGAACCTGTATTGGTGGAAACGAATATCCTGATATGAAAACTGAGGGAAAGCTCTTGCCAGGTTTTGGATACACACGCTCAAACGGTATTTGTAAACGTGTCCAATGAAATATCCTAACATATTAGATCTTTAGGGTTTGTGACAAATGAGCCCCTGTACAACTCTTATTTACCTGGATCAGACGTAAAGTTTGGGCGCAGAAAAACTTAAACCTGATTAGTTGCAAGGGGCTCGAAATGTAATACTCGTTATTTTTTTGTGTAGCTTGAATATTCAGTAATTGTTTTTATGTCAGCAGACTGACCAAGGAATTTAGCTTGAATACCGAGGGTTGAAGTTGTTGTTAGATATCGCTTCGCCTGATCATTCCAGGCATATTTTACGATAAGATCTAACTTGTCGGCTTTAAGAATAGCGATTTTCACCGGTTTCTCATTCAATGCTTGTACTTGTTCCAGTTTTTTTGTTCCAAGATTAATAGTCATATATGATCTGCAATCTTTCAAAAATGCTGCTTCTTTAGATACAGTTCCAGGATCTACCATGTAACTAATAACCAGTTGGTCTGACGTTTGCTTCTCAATCTTATAGCTTGCATCGTCTGTTTTACTTGCATCGTCTGATTTATTTTGATTTTTCCTAAAAGAATTAATTTCCGATTTTGATGGAGACTTCCCTTCTACAGAAACTACAGTCCATTGCTCTTCTTTTGGGCGAGAAGGATCATACGTTGCCACGGTGACTTTTTCTTTACCAGCAGCGATCACCGTTTGTTTCATTTCATAGGCGAAATCTTCTGGTTGTTTAAGACTGTGGGGGTCAAGAATACTTGGGTCAATATTGTTTTTGGAAAAAGCTTCTAATACGGCTGATTTCTGGGCAGAGACATGTAGTGTAGATACAACTAACAGACAAACGACTAATAGTGTCTTTACTCCGTAATTTTGGAACCCGGACATTGTTTGTTCGATAGTGGCAACTTTGATTTTCTGACCGACTGATTTCAACTTTAAGTCGGCCATCGCATTTGTTTTCTTCATTATTTCGATGTTATTATTGTTTTGATAGCTCAAAGATATCGGTCTCTAGACCTTCCTAGAGCGGTTACCTAAGTGAAACAGCGAAAACATCTATTGAATTGACAAACGGGTATATTGAGTTGATTGGCGTATAAGTGCCCCTGATCAGGTAATAAATGCGATTATTAATTTGCAGTATTAATAGTCAAGCCACATTTTAAACAAAGGAGCTTTTGTTCTGCTGACAATAACCTCATCATCTGCGCAGTTTTTCACTTTGAGTTTAAGCTTACCATTAAAAAAATTGTGAACTTTCTCTATAGAGCTGACATGTACGATATACTGGCGATTCACCCTGAAGAAGTTTTTGGGGTCTAACTCTTGCTCCAGAGTTTCCAGTGTCTGCGGCACGATATTTTGCTCTCCATTGAAAAGAACTGCGTAACTAATGTTCAATTGAGAATAGAAAAAAGCGATATCCTCAACATTAACCTTTTTGTAGCCATCCCGGTATGGGAGCAGAAAACGTGATCTGTAATCCTTTGGCTGGATCTGAGCGATCAGCTCCTCTACCAGAGGAAATTGCAAATTTGATTGCTTCACAGATTTTTCAAATTTGACAATGGCGGCCTCCAACTGTTCTTTTTCAATTGGTTTAAGTAAATAATCTATACTATTGTATTTGAATGCTTTAATCGCATACTCATCGTAGGCAGTTGTAAAAATTACCGGGCACGTTACGTCTGCCAGGTTAAAAACTTCGAAACTTATACCATCTGCCAGTTGTATGTCCATTATGATCAGGTCAGGACATTCATTTTCAGAAAGCCAGTCTACTGTTTTCTTAATGCTAGTTAAAACCCCGACTATCTCAATGTTTGGTCTTATTTTGAGCATCAACCGTTGTATCCGGTCTGAATTGGGTTTTTCATCTTCCAGAATTAATATTTTCTTCATTATATTCACTTAATAAGTGGGACTTTTATGGTGAAATTTTTATCATCTTTCTCTATTACGGGCTTTCTGTCACCTAATAAAGCGTAGCGATCGATGATGTTCTTTAACCCTATACCAGTAGATTTGTTTTCTTTAATCAGCGGTAGCAATATATTGGAAACAACCAGTTCATCCTCATCATTAGAGTAAATATTCACAACCAAAGGATTATCTTCTTCTGTACGGTTATATTTCAATGCGTTTTCTATGAATAGCTGAAGCGTAACAGGCGGTATCAACATGTCAAGTTTCGATTCGTCAATATCAATTCGGAAGATACTTCCTTCCCCCATCCTATTGTTAATCAGAAAAAGATAGGCATCAAGAAATCTAAGCTCCTCACGCAGACTAATCAGTGTTTTTTTAGAATTTGTCAAAAGATAACGATATACTTTCGCGAAATTCTCGGTATACTCATATCCGAGCTGCTGGTCTTTCAGTATCAATTCTGCAAGTACACTCAAGTTATTAAAAACGAAATGCGGGTCAAGCTGTAGTTTTAGTGCCTCCAGCTCTATTTCAGCTGCCAATTGTTTGTTCTGAGCAGCTTTAATCTCAAATTCAGCTGCCTTCATTGTAGCCGTTTTCCAGTTTCCCAATAAATAATCGCCAGTAGTCAGGGCACTAACCATCAAAGCCCATAGTATGATAGAAACAAGTGCGTAAACCCCATCTCTTAAACCAAGAGCCGGTAACCGGGGATCCACGGCAACTCCAACTATTATAAAATAAACTATTGATAGCAAAATCATAAAAAGCAGCACCCCTATAATCTGATAAAACACCTGAGTGAGCAAGCGCCTGAAAGGGTGTGTCATCCATGGGATTCTTTTATTCAGCCTTCTGTCGATAAGCATACTTATTGCGAGAATAGCTACACAAAATAACAGATTTAGCAGACAATCGATTACGATCCTTGAGACTGGTAAATCGGCATATTTCTGCCAATACGAATGAGGGAGTATAACGTATGTTGTCGCATATGAGCCAATAAAGGTAAATGCAATCAACATCAAATTCTTTGACGTACTTCTTTTCATCGTATTAGATATCCTTTCTGACTATTCATGAAATAAACTTTTAATAGAATCGCCATATTGTACATCCTTAGTATTTATTTTACTGCATTTGTTACGGTAGAAAACTCAAAAAATTGTAAAGTAATTAGTATCAGCCGAATATTTAATTACTTTCATTAAAACCAACCGTGGCTACTCCCGCAAAAATAACAAATTTAGATAGTTCTGTTGAAGTCAAAAAAAAGATGACTCAGACATAGGGGTAAAATCCAGATGGCGCGTAACACTTACAAAATGCATAAAATGTATTACGTAAGCTAAAACGCAGCAGGATGAAAAAATCAAATATAGGTTATCTAAAAAGAAGAGTGTTATTCAGCACGCTATTCTTCCTTTCTCTTATTACAGGACTCGCTGCCCAGGAGAAAACAGTAAAATATAATATACTGCAAAATGACAATATTATCGGGCAGATGAAGTTCTGCCAGAAAAAAGACTCCGGTAACCTTTATCTGAGCATGGTTTCATCGGCAAAAAGCAGATTTGTATTTAGCATAGAGGTTAATACAGAAGAACGTGCTCATTTTAGAAATGGGCTGCTCGTTAGTTCAAGTGTACAACGCCGTGTGAACGGAAAAGAGAAAGCAAATAGACAAACTCATCTTATCAATACCAGTTATCAACTGAAATCCGAGCGCAAGACTAGCCGGCTCAATCGTCCAATCAATTATAATTTATTACTTCTGTATGCGAACGAACCTTCGAATTTGTCGCAGGTCTATTCAGACAATTACCAGCAGTTTCTTGAAATAAAACAAACCAGCCCACATTCGTATCGCATCCAGCTACCCGACGGCAATTACAACGATTACTACTTCTCCGACGGAATCTGTAAGGAGATCATCCTGCACCATTCCTTCTATACAATCACCATGCGCCTTGCCTAACCTACAAAACTTATGATTATGAAATCTATAATTGACCTGACCCAACAGCTCCAGGATTTGTTTGCCGCGCCGGAAATAGCCGTCGCAGAGATCAGTAACCTGGAAAAAGAGGCACCCAATATTGTGGTTTATGTATTACCCCTTGTATTGACCATTACTATAATTGAATTTTTGGTAAGCTATTTTTTAGAAAGAAAAAACTACGAATCTGAAGAAACACTAGGTTCTCTATTCGTTGGAGCGGGAAATCTGCTGATTAACCTGGCGATGAAGACCGCTATGCTCTACGGCGCAGTCTGGATATACAATATACTTCCCTACCGCATGGCCTTCAACTGGTGGACACTGATTCCTTGCTTTATCATTTATGATTTCTGCAGTTACTGGACACACCGCACCTCTCATTTCTGCCGTTTTTTCTGGGCTTCACACGTCGTACATCATTCTGCAGACCATTATAACTTGACCGTGAATTTCCGGCAAAGCTGGTTTCAGTACACTAAAGTAATTTTCTTTATTCCACTACTGCTTACAGGCGTACACCCAGTTATTTTTTTTGTTGCCAATCAGCTTAGCCTCCTGTATCAGTTTTGGGTACATACTGAAGCTATTGGTAAACTTAATCCTGTCGTCGAAAAATATCTTGGCAGTCCGTCTAATCACAGGGTACATCACGGTAGTCAGGAAAAATACCTTGATAAAAACTTCGGTGCCGTATTTATGATCTGGGATCATCTTTTCGGAACTTTTGAGTACGAAGCAGAAAAACCTAAATATGGAATTACCAGCCCTTTGAAGAGTAAAATAGATCCGTTTTATCTGAATACACATGAATTCCAGGATATTATTACAGATGTCCGGCAAAGCCGTGGCCTAAGCAGAAAATTATACTACATTTTTGCCAGTCCGGATCAGATAGCCAAAAGAAAATCAGGTAAAAAAGCCGGTGTTTAGATATATTAGTAAAATAACGATTAATGCAGCGAACACCTCCCTATGGAATATAACGACGACAATCACGTTTTAGAGCGCGTTAAAGCTGGAGATAAAAATGCATTTGAACAGACATTTCGCAAGTTTTATAGAAAACTGCGCATTTACGCCTTTACTTTCGTTAAAGACAATGACAACGCTGAAGAAATTGTCCAAAACGTATTTTGTAAAATATGGGAACGAAGAGATCAGCTTCGCCTGGAAGGTTCTCTGCAATCCCTGCTCTACCGGTCAGTTTACAATGAAAGCTTAAGTCTGATCCGCCATCAGAAAGTTAAAACTACATTTCATGCTTATCAAACCAGGCAAATGGAGAATACAGAGCTTGATCTAGGTCATCAGATCCTTGCTACAGAATTAAACAGACATATTCAGTCTGCCATAGCTGAATTACCGGAACAATGCCGTACGATTTTCCAAATGAGCAGGTTTGATAAGCTCAAATACCAGCAGATTGCAGATGCACTGAATATCTCTATAAAAACAGTTGAAAACCAAATGGGTAAGGCTTTAAAGATTATGAGAGTTAAACTCGTAGAATTCCTTCCCCTTATTATCTTATTATATTTAATATAATATACATGAGCAGCAATAACAATACGATGGACGATGGCCTGCTGGTCAAATACCTGATGAATGAAGCGGATACCCGGGAAGCACAGCAAGTAGAATCCTGGCTCCGGGATAATACGAAAAACCAACAATATTTACATGAATTTAAACTTATATGGGAAGAAAGCGCAACGCTGACAGCAGGTAGTGAAGATGAAGACGAATCTGCAGCATGGAACAGATTGGAAAACAGATTGCATTTAAATGATGCTGTTGTTGTAAAAACAGAAAAAATAGTGTCGAACTCATGGCTGCGCGTCGCCGCATCTATCCTGTTAATCGGCGGTCTGGCCTGGTTTGGTATCTACAGCTTCCGTAGTCCGGAGCTTATTACCGTACAAAGTGATGCAACTGTATTGAGCAAAATGTTACCTGATGGCTCAGAAATTACGCTCAACAAAAATTCGGAGATAATCTACTCGAGTATCTTTAAAGGTGACACCCGGCCAGTTACGCTCCGGGGAGAAGCTTTTTTCAGAGTAGCTCCCAATGCCGGAAAACCTTTCATCATCACAGTAAATGGCATTACAGTTAAAGTTGTAGGAACTTCGTTTAATATAAAAAGTACTGAAAATAAAACTGTGGTTATCGTCGAAACTGGTATAGTGCAGGTGAGCAAAGGAGACAGTGTAATAAACTTAAATCCTGGTGAGCGAAGTATAGTCACCGGTGATCAGGCTAGACTGAGCAAAGAACATACTCAAAGTAAATTATACAATTATTACCGGACCAATGAACTGGTGTGTGAAGACACCCCGCTTCAGGAATTAGTAGATGTATTAAATGAAATTCATCATGCAAATATAGTTATAGGCACACCTGCTTTAAAAAACAGAGAGATCACAGCCAATTTCAAAAATCAATCACTGGATGAAATTATTAGTGTGATTAAAGAGACATTTAAAATCCAGGCAGATTATAAAAACCAACAGATTCTTTTAAAATAAAAAAACGCTCCTTGAAATCCACAATACGTAAATTTTTACTGCTTATTTTATTCCTGATCATCATCTCCGGAACTAATCAAATTGTTAACGCCCAGTCATTGCTTAACCGAACCGTTTCTATTCGTTGTGAGAACCAATCAATCGGAAAAGTCATGGGCCAGATTGAGGAAAAGGCAGGTTTCCGTTTTTCGTATCAAAGTAAGATTATTCCCAAAGACAGCTTAATTAGTTTACAGGTTACAGATATCAGTATAAAAGAAGTACTGGATGAGTTGCTTAAGGAACGATATGATTATGCAGAAACACAGAACTTTATTATTTTACGTTATGCACCTAAAAAACTCTCTCTGGTACTGGATAAGGCCTCAGGCGACCGGGATCAATATAATATTAGGGGTTATGTAATTGATGAGAATACAGGGCTTAAAATACAGAATGCCAGTGTCTATGAAAAGAATCTAGCTCAAGCTACGCTGACTGATAATAACGGATATTTTGAAATTGGTCTTTCCAACATTTATCAACCTATTGCCCTGCGAATTAACAAAGAAAACTATAAAGAGCTTATAACGTATTACCTGCTAGAGGTTAATATCCAACGAACAAAGAAAGAAGTTCAGGCAGATGATTATTCGGATAACCCGGAGGATTTACTGACAAGCGGGCTGACTCAATTTCTCATTTCTTCTAAACAGCGTATACATGCTTTAAACCTTGGCTCAATTATATCAAAGGCGCCTTACCAGGTTTCACTGACACCGGCAATCAACAGTCACGGCAATTTTAGCGGGCAGGTCGTCAATGATATCTCTCTCAATTTAATAGGCGGTTACAATGCTGGTGTAGACGGTGTTGAGGTTGGTGGAATCTTTAACCTCAATAAAATGAACATGCGGGGCGTTCAGCTCGCTGGTATTTTTAACATTACCGGCGGCAAAGCCGATGGCGTTCAGCTGGCAGGTATCTATAATGATGTTAAAGGCGATCGCAGAGGTGTACAAATTGCCGGAATCTTCAATAATGTACAAGGAAATTCCTCAGGTATCCAGCTGGCAGGTATTTTTAATAAAGTACATGGTAGTTCCACAGGTCTGCAAATATCGGCATTAAACCAGGCAAACCAATTCAGTGGGTTGCAAATTGGTCTGATCAATGTTGCTGGGTCTTCCAGTGGTTATAGTCTCGGCTTATTGAATATAATCGGCAACGGTTTTCAGCGGATCAGCATAAATACAAATGAAACAACAGACATCAACTTAGGATTTAAGTCTGGTAATAACAACCTCTATACCGCGCTGTTAACTGGTATGAACCGTGACAAAGATCATAAAATGTATCATTTTGGGCTTGGCCTGGGAACTGTGATTAATATGAGTAGAAACCTTGCATTAAGTCCGGAAATAAGTTCCCGGTATATGTACCTGGGCGACTGGAAGGACACCAATATTTTACACCGGCTGGATCTGAATTTTAACTTCAGAATCGCCGATGGATTAAGGCTCACAGCCGGTCCATCGGCAAATATCTATTACAGCAACCAGGCTGCCAGTATAAATGGTTACGCAGATATGATGCAACGTAAAGACCATTTTAACCTATCAAATTCTAAATTAAAAGGCTGGATTGGCTGGACAGCCGGGTTTACTATTTTTTAATTAAATACTTCCTTCACTACAAGTGCCTGATCTGATAACGCCTGGCTATAAAGAGAACTACGGTTAGGGTTAGATTCATCATCAAAACAATCCATATAAAAAATGGCGCATGGTGATCAGGTAAGCTGCCCAGGTAATCGGCAAACGGTACCTGATTTATTACTGCGTAGGTAAGCAGAAAGAAAAACACTTCGAAAAGTTTTTTGCCTCCTGTTAATATACCAAGTGCTACAGCCAGTAATACAATTAGCACCGCCCCGTTGAGCAGGCCAATAACAGCATATAAATTTGAGGTTGATATACTACGAATAATGACAGGTAAAGATAAACTGATCGCTAACAGTATACCCGCCATAATTTGAGCAGGTAGCATACGCTGTAAGGGTTTATATGATGCATAAGCAAAATAATGAATACGATTGGTTTTTTCTTTAGTCACCAGCTCTGACCAGCGTGTCACTTGCAAAAACAATAATACCGGTAACAGATAACTATAGGCATATTTAAAGGGAGCTACGAACATTGCTACCCATAAAGCAGCATTTAACAACCACAGCCACTTATTACCCTGCCTTATCAGCAGTAAAAATTCAGTTTTAATAAGCGGATAAATTCCATAATTAAATGAAAGAGCCGGTAATACACTCCTGCTTATTCTCATTGGATCAATCAACTGGCCGGCTTCAGTCGCCGACACTGCTGATGCTGACTGCAATTTCTTCTTTTTAATAGTTACAGCCTGCTTAAAATCAAACCGGTGAAAAAAAAGAGAGGATATATATATTAGCCCCAATCCAAACCCTATCCAGAGCAAACGGCTAAATATAAATATGGGTGTCCAGTTAAGACCTTCCCACGCAAAAAGTTTAAAAGTTTTATGACCGTTAAAAATAAACCCAAATGATACAGACTTGATATCTTCATTAAAATGGGTATTAATATGCTGGGTAATACTTTTAGTCATAAGACTTAAACCAAACGGATCAAACACGCCAGTGTCACTACCACCCTTTTCGTTGATGAACGCCATACATATACCGAAAAGCAGAAAGTATATTATAAACTGCAGAATGCTACGCTTACCCAAAAAAACTTCTGCGGTCACAGCTAATGCCGCTACCACGAATAATGCAGGGATAGCGAAGAATAGATAGGGAAAAACAAAGTTACCCAGGATAAATGGCTGGTCTGTTCCACGCACTAAAAACACAGCAATGCTCACTATAAATGTAATACCGGTAATAGTAAGTAACACCAGGTAATTACTAAGCTGCTTGCTAAGCAGATATTTAAAATTGGTAACAGGCGTAGTGGCTATAATAAGCCCTACTTCTGTCTCGATATCTTTTTTGATACCGCTGTTAACCAGCAGGAAGCCATAAAAAGACAACATAAAACTAGTCATAATGCCTGATACGTAACCTACCCAGGCCGAATTGTAAACACCTTTATAACCTAAGGCACTTAAAGTAGTATAACTTGCTGTATCGGGTGGCACAAACGAGTAGGCCATGAAAACAGTAACCGCCAATGTTATGAGAAATGAATAGCTCCGGGTACGCTGCAGGTAATCGGCTTTTATAATGTTGTAGAGGTATTGCATAGCTTAGCCGTTTTTTTGGGTTAAAAACAAGTAAGCATCTTCCAATGTAGCAGTGACCGGGATTGATTCCGGAGCTACATTACCTTTGGTATCAATATAACGTACCTTTATTCTATCGGCCTGACGGGCTGTGTTAATTACGTTGTATTGATTTTTAAACTGGTTAAGTGCGTTATTATCCAGCAACACTTCAAATATGCGGCCCTCAGCTTGTTTAATTATATCATACTGGGGTGCGTGAGTTATTAATTTACCATCCTGCATAATAGCGACCTCATCGGCAATAGAATCTATATCTGATACGATATGTGATGAAAGGATAATAATACAATCATTTGCCAGATCAGAAATTAGCTGCCGAAAGCGCATTCGCTCTTCCGGGTCGAGTCCAACAGTAGGTTCATCAAAGATCAACACTTTAGGATCATTAAGTAATGCCTGTGCTATCCCTATCCGTTGCTTCATGCCACCTGAATATGTACCTATAGGTCTTTTCGCATCGGCAGTCAGGTTAACCCCTTCCAAAAGCAAATCTATACGCTGGCGAAGCCCTTTACCGCCAATACCTTTCATAGCGGCTATATATTCCAGAAACTCATAAGCATTAAGATTGGGATACACACCAAAATCCTGCGGCAGATAACCGAGTACTTTGCGAATTGTGTCCGGTTTTTGGACGATGTCCACGCCGTCTAATAGTAGCGTTCCAACCGAAGGTTTACTAATAGTCGCGATGATTTTCATCAGTGTGGATTTGCCTGCACCGTTCGGACCTAACAAGCCTAAAACTCCTTTGTTAATGTTAATGGAGTAATTGGTAAGTGCAGTTTTCTGTGTATTGTATTGTTTGGTGAGGTTGGTTATTGTGAGAGCCATGTTAAGATTATATGGCGATTTGACAGAAATAGGCAGGATATGTTACGTGTAAGAGGAAAAAATTAGAGACAATTTTGGATTCCAAATTTTATTTATGACAAATACATGTCGCACAAAAGCAAAATATGTCATATAATTGCGACATGGAAGTGACTAAAAAAAGAATTATTGACGCAGCAATAATTGTGTTTAACAACGACCCGTCCGGTACATTGGAGATGGTGGCGGAAAAAGCAGAGGTAACAACCCGAACGCTCTACCGATATTTTAAAGACAGAAAAATATTACTCGAATTTTGCAGGCAGGAAATGACTTTCACTTGTAAAGCTGCAATGAATGCTGCCTTCGAAGCGAGTACCATTCCCTTAAAGCAATTGGAACTCACCTTATATGCATGTATAGACTGTGGAAGTAAATATGCTTTTTTTGATAAAACAAACCAAAGATCTGAATACCAACCATCAGCAGGTAATGAAGAAAACCGGGAATATGACCATATAAATAGTAGGTGGATTGCACTGATCATCGCTTTACAAAAGGAAGATATTATCACCAGTGAACTTACTCCGGAGTGGATACAACAGCTTTTTAGTGGTATGATTAACACCACACTCAGGGCTATGGGTTCTGGTAATATAGCGCCCAATAGTATCAAAAAGTTTGCCTGGTATTCTTTTAGCAAGAGTATAGGAATCAGTGATCAAAAACCTTCTTAGCGAAAGGGTTCATTCGCTAAACAAATTATCAGTTCAGTTACTGGATATCAATTTTTAAAAAATGGAAAAAACTACAAATTTTGACGTGATTATAGTCGGCGGAAGCAGCGCGGGATTATCTGCTGGTATGTGTCTTGGACGCGCATTACGCAAGGTGCTCATTATTGATAGTGGAAAACCCTGTAATCAGCAAACGCCACATTCACATAACTTTCTTACACAAGACGGCACTACACCTAAAGAAATTCTTTCAATCGCAAGGGAACAATTGGCAGAATATAAAACAGTTGAATTACTGGCCGATTTAGCGGTCAATGGGATAAAAACAGATTCGGGCTTTGAAATCACTACGCAATCAGGTAAATCCTTTCAAGCTAAGAAGCTGGTTTTTGCAACCGGTATTAAAGACACTATGCCTGCTATTGAGGGTTTTGCAGAATGCTGGGGAATTTCCGTTATTCACTGCCCCTATTGCCATGGTTATGAATATAGCAATAAAAAAACAGGAATACTCGCAAATGGAGACGTAGGATTTGAAACAAGTAAACTGATATCTAACTGGACAAAGAACCTCACCTTGTATACAAATGGTAAATCTGCCTTAACTGCTATCCAGACTGAAAGCTTGCAGGAACATGGCATCAAAATCGACGAAAAAGTGCTGAAGCAGGTCGTTCATGAAAATGGTCAGATCGAAAAAGTCATGTTTAATGACGACACCGAAGCCCATTTAACTGCATTATATGCCAGACTTGGCTTTACGCAACATTGCGCCATTTCTGAAGATTTAGGTTGTGAGATGACTGAACAAGGTCACATCAAGGCAGATATGTTTATGAAAACTACCATCCCGGGCGTATATGCTTGTGGTGACAACATAACCCCTATGCGCTCCATTGCCAACGCCGCATATAATGGTTCGGTTGCCGGTGCCGCACTTAATATGGAATTAATAAACGAGTCTTTTTCCTGAGGTTTTTGATTTTTCAGTTGAAACAGGTTAAACAATAAATTCTACATCCTTGAAAGCAGGTTAATTAATTTTTAGTTTATTAAAATTGTAACATTTTAGGGTTTGGATTATCTTAAATAGGTAAATAGATACCGCAGAATGAAATTATTAATGAAACTATCAATTGGTTTAACCTGCTGCCTTTTGGGTCGTTCCGCTTACTCACAAGACAAAAGTCTAGCCGGTCCAAACAATACGTCCTGGGTACAACAGGGATATGGACGTAAATTGCAGATAACGGATTCGCTTTACACCTACCTTAATTTTGATAACTTTGGTTGTAAGGTACTGGTGAAAGGACAATTTAATGGAAGATTCAGGGTTGTTTCCGTTAACGATACAAGTCTGGTACTTAATCCTGGTGGCATTGTTAATTATGTATTCAAGCCGGCAACGACTGCAGATACCACATGCACTACGTCGAGAAAGGATAAAGGTTCACTAGAGGAAAATTTCGAGATATTCTGGCAGACTTTCAGAGATAATTATGCTTTTTTCAAAGAACGCAATGTAAACTGGGATAATGTTTACCGCCATTATTCACCTCTTGTAAAAGGCATTTCTACTGATGCAGAACTGGCAGCTATCTTGAGAGAGATAGTAGGCAGCATAAAGGATGATCACATCAGGCTGGAAATTCCAATACCCAAGCCAGAGCAGCCTGCAATAGCGAAAAAAAAGACATCAAGATCTAAAAATGAAATCCTGACTGACCTCGAAAAGAATTACCTGATAAGTTCAAAGTCTTACAATAACGGAATCATAAGATGGGGACTCTTAAAAGACAACATTACAGGATATATCGCGATCACCGATATGAATAACTTCGCGTCCTACGCTCCGGAACTATCTAACGACCCAGCGAAATTCAATGCGCAGTATGAAAAAATAAAAGACTCAAAAACTCCGCTGCAACAATTCGATGATGAGCTTCAGGGAGTAGATCAGATTATGAAAGTTATTCTGGCGGATTTCGCCAAAACCACCCCCATAGTAATCGATCTTCGTTTTAACGGAGGCGGCTATGAAACTGTAGCGCTCAAATTGTTAAGCTACTTCATTAATGAGCCTAAATCAGTTCTTTCTATACAAGCTAAAGCTTCAAACGGTTTTACCCCGCCACAAAACTACGTCTTAAAGCCAGATTCAAACGGCGCCAATAAAAAAGTGTATCTACTTACGAGTCATAGTACTGCGAGTGCTGCTGAAATCTTCGCTTTAGCTGCGATGAGCTATAAAAACATCGTGAAAATCGGCTCTCCAACTGCAGGTATATTCTCGGAAATACTCTGGAAAGAACTCCCTAATAGCTGGGAATTTAGTCTATCTAACGAAGTTTACCGCAATGCTAAAGGTAAATCTTTTGAAGGCACAGGAATTCCTGTACAATATGAAATGGGGTATCCTTCAGATCGTTCTTCATTTCACGAAAGCTTCTATACTGAAAAGCCATTCCTGGACAAAGCTCTGGAAAGAATCTTAAAGCAGAAAAAGTAACGATCACTACGCTTTTATTTCCGCTGGTATATGAGACTTTATAAAGACGAATAAAATTAGTGTTGAAATGATTAGAATCCCATAGGATAAACCTAGTACGACCTGGCTTTCGATTTTAACCAAACTAACCAGCGCATAGCTGAATGCAGATGTAAAAATTGTATACCCACCCCCGGTTAATCCACTTGCTTTACCCCCATTTTTTGGGAATCTGGTAAGGCAGTAGGACAAAATATTATTAAATATAAAACCTGTTGCGGTATGAAGTAGCATGATGTAGGCAAGCAGCGTATATAAATTGGCGATTTGCGAAGTGAGTATAATCAAAGCTCCGGCTGCTCCAAATTGTATGATAAAGGCAAATAGCACCTTCTTAAAAAATGGTTTTGCTATTAATGTTTTTGACAGGATGCCACCCAACAGCATTGCAACTCCGGATAGTAAAGCGAAATTCCCTGTCATTTTTGGTGAATAATGCATTACCGTTTCAATAATAAAGGGACTGGCCATATTATATACCATCAACATACTATAAGACAAGCCCAGGATCATTAAACAGACAATAAAATCTTTAGTTTGAATCATCGATTTATAAATAGCAATTACCGCCTTGGTTTGAAATGGCTGAAAAGTGGCAAGAGTTTCTGTACTAAAGAACCATTCCAGAATAAAAAGCAATACCCCGTAATATCCCAACAGATGAAAATTTGACTGCCAGCCTAATTGTGTTTGCAGATACCCCCCAAGAAACGGGGCTATGATTGGAGCGGCCGTCCATACGATAGAGAACAAACTGGTATAATGTTTAAGTTTTTCACCTGAGAACAAATCCAAAAAATAAGCTCTGTTACTTACAATAACGGTTGCAATAGCAATTCCCTGTATGGCGCGCATTACATATACAAGCTCCAGACTTGTTGTACCTGCTATGATGAAGCTGGCAATGCTAAAACATAACAGACCTGTTAATTTAGGTATACGACGACCCCAGCTGTCCAGTACGCTTCCGATCAGTAACTGACAGGCGCCATAAGATATTAAATAGATAGATAAGGTTAACTGTATAGCCGAGGCATTTGTGTTAAGCTTTATGGCCATATCAGGCAATGATGGAATATAGATATCTACTGCAAAACCAGAGAGCGGGATAATTGCAAAGGCCAATAACGTACTTAAAGTACTGCCGGAAGTTTTTAGAAGTTTCATGCTGTTGTATTTACACCAGCAAAATTAGGAGCAGCTTAGAGATAAGGTCTTAAACAAAACAAAGTAATCATTATACAAATCAAATATTTGGAAGAAACGCTACCCGGTTTTTCTCTCTGAATAACAGCGGGGCAACGGACGTGCTTTGTCTAAAGTATTTGTTGAAATGTGATGGGTACTCAAACCCCAGCGTATAAGCAATTTCGGCAGCATTCCAATCCGTATTTAATAATAAAATCTTGGCTTCCTTAATAATCCGCTCCTGAATAATTTCCCTCGTTGTTTTGCCGGTATGCTTCTTCACCACAGTATTTAAATGATTAACATGGACATTAAGGGCTTCAGCATAGGCAGCAGGTGCCATTAGTTGCAGCGGATTTTCAGGAGAGTCAACCGGAAACTGCTGATCAAGCAAGCTGAAAAAACTGGAAACAACTCTGTCAGCAGGATTAATCTTTACTTTGGATGCCGTACCCTGAATCCGGATTCCTTCATAAATAAGCGTGAGCAATATGCTGCGTATCATATCGTACTTATGACTGTAATCTGTATACATTAACGACTCCATCTGTGTAAAGTAATTACTGAAGTTCTTAACTCCCTGGTCGTCCAGCATCAAAATTGAATTTACTGTATTGTTAAAAAGCGGACTTTCATATTTCATATAATGCGGCAATTCGTTAGAGAGGAAAGAGTCATTAAATAAGCAATAAAAACCTGATTGCTCCTGTGAAGTGGAATGCCACGAAGATGGTAAAGATGGACTGGAAAAGATCAAAGATGGACTTTCCACAAAGAATTCCTCATCCCTTGACCGGTAAATCCCTTCACCAATTACCAAACAAACTTTATAATAGTCTCTGCGATTATACGGACTGACCCTATTCATATAAGTTCTGGGTTTTACGTTAAAATGTCCCGACGACAAACCTTCATAATTAAAATCAGATGGGATCTCCTGTTTTGTTCTTAAGTAAAA
>JAAAFW010000015.1:494307-614454 GCA_019352875.1 Pedobacter cryoconitis
CTTATACAATTCAAAGAATAAAGGTAGAAATTTCTTTATTCTTTAATTGTCATAAATAAATATCTACTATTTTAGTAGAAATAATTTATATTGCATTGAACAGTGTGGCCCACAGCCATTTATTAATTAAATGATCACTAAACTAATCTCTGACATATGGCAGGACAAATTAAAAGTACTCAACAGACTGCATTAAGCGATATTGCAGCAAGGCCGTTAGCAATTGCGACCAGAACCGTACCCCAGGCTCCATTTATCACACCACGCTGGCTGCCCCTGCTGCTAAGCTGGACACCGGTTGAATCGGGTATTTACAGAGTAAACCGGGTAAAGGAAGGAGAATCAGTCGATGTAGACTGCTCCAACAGAGATGAGCGGGTATTACCGAATACATTTGTAGATTATGTTGAGCAGCCGCGTGAATACTTGCTCAGCGCCGTTAATACAGTTCTGGATGTACATACCCGGGTATCTGACCTGTATAGTAAACCTTATAATCAGATTACAGAACAGTTAAGGTTAACTATTGAAGCCATTAAAGAACGTCAGGAAAGCGAACTGATAAACAATAAAGAATATGGATTACTGCATAGTATCATCCCGTCGCAGCGCATTTCTACACGTACAGGAGCACCTACTCCAGATGATCTGGATGAGCTGATTACCAAGGTATGGAAAGAACCTGGCTTTTTTCTGCTTCACCCCTTAGCTATAGCAGCCTTTGGCCGTGAGTGTACCCGCAGAGGAGTTCCCCCACCGACGGTATCTTTATTTGGATCACAGTTTATTACATGGCGGGGAATTCCACTGATCCCTTCGGATAAAGTACCTATAGAAAATAATAAATCCAAGATTCTGCTGATCCGTACCGGAGAAAGCCGTCAGGGAGTAGTTGGTCTTTACCAGCCGGACCTGCCAGGCGAGCAATCCCCTGGTCTTTCTGTGCGTTTTATGGGGATCAATGAAAAAGCGATTGCTTCTTATCTGGTTTCTCTCTACTGCTCTTTGGCTGTACTGGTAGATGATGCCATTGCTGTTCTTGACGATGTTGAAATTAACAAGTATCACGAATATAAATACTAGACTATGAGCGATGCAACTAATGGTTTACAGGGATTACCTGATGTGCATGATCTGGAGCGCCTGGCAAATGAATATTTTTCGGCTTTACCCGCATCTTATACACCAGGATCAACGGCTAAGGCCGAGAATAGTTATCAGGATTTTTCCGGGCATGAACTTATAAAAAGTTATTCATCAGGTAGTTCTGCACATTCACTACCCTTTGAATCGGAACGGCCTTTTGAGCGCGAATTAAAAAATGCACTGGAAGCTTTAAGTGTAACTCAGCCTACATCACAACTGCCTTTAGTTCATCTGGCAGCTGCAAACGAAAGTTTCTATTATTTTTCGGCAGGACTGCAATCTATACCTGATCCGTTACACCCCCCATTTAATGTAAACTTGGTTAGAAATGATTTCCCGATACTTTCGGAGCAGGTGAATGGTAAGTTACTGGTGTGGCTCGACAATGCAGCGACTACGCAAAAACCAAGGCAGGTTATTGAGCGGCTCAGTCATTTTTATAAGCATGAAAATTCAAATATTCATCGTGCAGCACATGGATTAGCTGCACGGGCAACCGATGCATATGAGGAAGCCCGCCAAAAAGTTCAGCACTTCATCCATGCACGTTCTCCTAATGAAGTGGTATTTGTCCGAGGCACTACAGAAGCTATTAACCTGGTAGCGAACAGCTGGGGTGAACAATATCTGCAGCCGGGCGACGAAATCGTTCTGACGAATCTCGAACATCATGCGAACATAGTTCCCTGGCAGTTGCTGGCCAAAAAAAAAGGGCTGGTGATTAAAGTTGCACCTGTAGACGACAGCGGACAAATCTTATTGGATGAATATGCCAGATTGCTAAATCCAAGGACGAAGTTAGTTGCCTTTACACTGGTGTCTAATGCGCTGGGCACAGTGACGCCTGCACAGCAAATTGTTCAGCTTGCTCATGCGGCAGGTGCGAAAGTTCTTGCTGATGGTGCACAATCCGTGTCGCATATCCGGACAGATGTACAAAAACTTGATGCAGATTGGTTTGTATTCTCGGGACACAAGATTTTTGGTCCCACTGGTATTGGTGTACTTTACGGAAAGGAAGATTTGCTGAACAGTACACAGCCCTATCAGGGTGGTGGAAATATGATTCAGGACGTTACGTTTGAACATTCTGAATTTCATAATACGCCATCACGTTTTGAGGCGGGAACTGGAAATATTGCCGATGCTGTGGGCTTAGGTGCTGCAATAGATTATGTCCAAAAACTTGGAATTGATCACATTTACCAATACGAACATTTTCTGCTGCAATATGCTACCAGAAAACTAGAGCAGATTCCGGGTTTGCGCCTTATTGGTACAGCCACAGAAAAAACCAGTGTATTATCTTTTGTCCTGGAAGGTTTTACGACGGTGCAGGTTGGAGAAGCACTGAGTAAAGAAGGCATTGCAGTGCGCTCCGGTCATCATTGTGCGCAACCTATATTAAAACGTTTCGGCGTGGAAGCTACGGTACGCCCTTCGCTGGCCTTTTACAATACTTGTGCAGAAATAGATCTTTTGGTTGCAGTAACCAGTAGTCTGAAGCGTTGATTACCATTAAATTATAAAGGAGCTGAAAAAGAAAAGCTCCTTTATAATTTCCCTTAAGTATAAGGATTTAAATCTCGTTTTTACTTCGAACAACTCCACTCACTCTATACATCAGTGCGAGGCTTATAAACATGATTATCACACTGATATACCCAAGTACAGAAAAATTCTCCAGCGCCGTGCCAGGCGTTTTTTGCACTACTATTAACCCTGCTATTGATGCAGCCACACCGCCCGCCAATTGTTGTAAAGAAGCATTGATACTCATAAAGGCTCCCCGGTCCGTCAAATCAGGAACAGAGCTTATTGTTGCCGAAGCGGGGGTTACACGTGACATAATTCCCATAAACACCAATATATTCACTATAATAATAACCCACAGTGGCATAGGCGTCATATGTGTGTAAACCAACATCATTATCATTGCCCATACTGTACCAATCGTAAATAATTTAAATTTATCTATACTGTCACTCAACTTGCCTACCACAGGCATAATAACTAAAGATGCTATACCTGAAAAGAGAAAAATAACTGGCAATTCAACTGGCTTGACATTAAGATTATTGATGAAAAATGCACTCGCAAATGGTTGTATGAGAAAACCACCGACGGATATCAGTGCTGTGGCTGCGAAAGCTATCCTGTAATTCTTTTGAATAAGAATATCACGGTAATGATGCCAAATATTTTTATCTGACATTGTCGCCAGGTGCTTATCTACCGGCTCAAGGAAGCGTAATACCAAGATGGCAATGATTATTGCAAGAATTACAATCATCACAAACGGGACATGCCATCCACCGTGATTCGCCAGATAAAGACCTGCAGGAATACCCAATACCTGACTTGCTGCAAAACCCAATTGTATGATGCCCATAGCTCTCCCACGCATGTGAAGCGGAAAAAGATCGGTGACAATAGTAAGCGATATAGAGCCAATAACTCCACCAAAAAGCCCGGTTACTATTCTTGCCATCAGTAAAAGTGGATAACTTGGTGCTAACGCACAAAATAAGGTACCCAGAATGAAACCTGTATAAAAGAATAGTAATAATTTCTTACGGTCAAAGCGGTCGGCAAAACCCGCAGTCAGAATACCCGAAAGTCCTGCACTGAATGCATAGGCTGACACGGCGAATCCAAACTGGCCTGTAGTCATTTTTAATGCTTTCATCATAAAATCACCTAAAGGCGACATAATCATGAAGTCAAGTATAACCGTGAATTGGGTAAGGGCAAGCAAAGTAATTACTACTTTCTGGTGGCCCGAAAATTTTGATTGTTGTGTTTCTATTTTCTGACTATTCATTATCGCCTATTGGAATATTGCAAATATCTACAGCCTTTTCAAACAGAAATAGCCTGATTTGACTAAAAAATAGTCCTTTAAGTCTAACGTGGCGGTCTATTTTCTGTCTCCAAATTGGGGATAATATTTCCAAAGAAGTATTATTTAACAATAACTCCCGGCACTGTACATTTGTAATAAAACATCGGTATTTTTATTGTGTCTTAACGATTTACTAATGAAACTTACATTTTCCATTATCTTCTGTGCGTTATTATTAATCATTACATCAGGAAATATATTTGCTCAAAGTTCCGAACAAAATAATTGGACCGGTATTGAAACTTCTATCAGAACAAAAAAAGAACTGAATAAAACGCTCGACCAAGTAACCAGTGGAAAATCAGATGCCCGTGCAAAGGGTAATGACATTGCTTTTGCACGCTTCTGCTATTATGAAATGTTAATCCGGGATTTGAGGACAGAAGACAGTCTCTATTTCAGAAACAGTGCTTTTATAGATAGTCTGCTATTATTATCAAAATCTTCGAAGGAACTAAAAACAGTTTTACATCTTATGCAGGCAAAACGGATCACGCTGTTTTCGAATCTATATCTGAAGTTTAAAAGAAGTACATACGAGACCAGAGATTTGAAATATAACTATGGAGCCTTTACCCCAGTTGAACAAGACAGTATAATCAGATTTCATTATAACGAAGCATTTCAAATCAGTAAAGGACTGACCTCGAATACCTCAGCCGATCTTAGCTGGCTATCTTCTGATCGCAATCAACTACCATTCCAGACAGATTTAGGAGATATCGCCATTACAGAAAAAATCGGATTTGAATCAACTAAAGTATATGGGTTAAATCTAAGTCCTGAGCAAGAACAAATTTTAGTCAGGTCTGCTCCTGCCGAATTCAACGCATTGGTTCAAAAACATTCAGCTCAGGAAGCAGGCAATTCCAGGGTTTTGGATGGATATTATCTCTGGACGGAGAAACACAAAGCTAATCCGGCAATCCAGCAATATATCCAGATACTCCTGAAATATTACCTCTACACACTACGCCCGGCCGATAAAGTTTTGGAACAGAACTGGAAAAGTTACCTCAAAGCAAATCTAAGCTCATCACACCCGATAGTAAGTGCCAGTGCTGTTTATTATCTATTTTTAATTCATTTTCAGGAAGGAAGTAAATATGGAGCTAATTTCGACGATAAACATAAAGGACAACTTGCTCAGGCTGTACAGCTTTATGAACTTCATAAACAAAATGTAAATCAATTTCCAGGGTACAAGAAAAATCTTGAGGTAATACTCCAAAAAATTAAAGCAAAAGAGTTCGGGTTTCAGTTACAGGACTATCAGATTCCACAGCAGCCGATACTGGTTACTGCAAACTACAGAAATACAGATAGGTTATATTATAGAATCATAAGGATTGGACTTGAAGAAATAATGCCAAAAACAACTTCCCAGCGGTTACTTCTGCTACTCAGCAAGCCAGCCTTAAGGGACTCCAGTTTTACGCTGCCAAACCCAGAGGGAGATTTTGATAAACATGCAGCCTATCTAAAACTGGAAGGATTACCTGCCGGATCATATTCGATTGTATTATCCGCAAATAAAATAAGCACTACAGACTCTATCAATGAAATCCGTGATCTGAAGTTTCAGGTGTCTAACTTAACAGCGATAAATTCTGGTGATCGTTTCAGTATCCTCCACAGAAAGACAGGTTTGCCAATAAAAGAGGTCAAAATCATTATGGAAAATCTAATTAATAAAAATGCTCAGCCAAATACTGATCCGGAGACAAAAAAAACACTAAAAATTAATGCTCAAGGCTTTGTCTTTCCAGGTCAGCAATTACCCGGGGAAATGAAAATCATTTCAGGCGGAGATACACTCTTACATCAATTCCCGAAAGCCAACGCGTATTTACCCAGAGAAATTTACGATAAAAGCAGTAAAGATCTGAATGGCTTTTACAGAGACAACACCAGCCTTTATATCTATACAGACAGAGGAATTTACCGCCCCGGCCAAAAGGTCTTTTACAAAGCTATCTTAATGACCAGAAATCCAACGACTGGTGAAGCGACGATATTTAGCGATGTGACCAACCCTTATTTTAAACAGTGGTTATCAGAAAATAAGCCCGTTTTAAATTTACGGGATCCTAATTACAAAATTGTTGATAGCGCTAAAATTACTGTAGATGACTATGGTAGCTTTTCCGGGTCATTCGTGATAGGCAAAACAGTTATGCCCGGAAGATGGAGAATAGAGAGCAATGCTGTCCAGGCAATTTCACAAAATTTCCAGGTTGAAGAATATAAACGTCCAACGCTGGAGATGAGCATGCAGGGACCTGAGAAGACACCAATGCCCGGTGAACCATTTACACTAACCTTGACTGTGAAATCACTTAGCGGTGCAGAACTTAATAATGTGAGGGTTGCTTACATATTAAAAAGGAATTCTGCTTTAAGAAGTAGGTTTAGAGAGGTTAGTATAAAACTGAAAGATACAGTTGGCTACACTGATTCAAACGGGAAATTAAAAATCCTGGTACAAGACACTGCAGTGGCTCGTAGTTACGAGTTAGAAGACAAGGCACTAAATTTCGGATATCAGCTTGATGCTACTGCGACCGAATTAACCGGGGAAACGATCACATTGCAGGAACACTATAACGTATCCTCGTGGCCAGTGGATATCAGTATACCAATTGAAACATATTACGATCGAAAAAAACTGCCAAGGCTAGAGATCACTGCAACCTCAAAAATAAATAGTTATAAGCCAGATCAAATCCATCTGCGTATACTTAAGATAGAGCAGGTTGCGGACACCGGAGCCCGGAAGCAGGTCGATCAATGGCTATATACTGAAGCGAATCTTAAAAGCTGGTTCCCGAATTTGAATTTACATTACGGCTTAAAGGAGGCAAAACGACTAATACTCGAAAAAACTATACCAATTGACAGCGTAGCGCACTACGAATTGGATCAATCTATGCTATCTTCTGGCGTATATGAGCTGGTTGGGACAGCTAAAAAAGATAAAAGTATAACTGGTCAGACGACTGTACGTTTTAATGTTTTTGACTCCGAAAAAAGAACAGTCCCAGCTTCAATGGAGGAGTTTAGTTATCTACCTGCTGATCAAATAAAAGCCGGAGAAAAATTAACTTATTACACTGCTTCGGTTGATAATGCCTATGTGATTTATAATTTAACTTATTATGCCGGAACAAAAAATGGCTTAAAGACAAAAACTATTTATCATACCCAAAATCAGATGAAGGGTATGCAACCGTATATCTTTGAGATTCCTAAAGATGCAGTAGATAATTTATTGCTTGTCAGAGCCTATGTCCTGAACAATAAATTGTATAAAAATGAACAAAGGATTTACCTTAAACCAAGCGTTAAGAGTGAGCCGGAGATTACAATTGAGAAATACCGCAAGGTGCTGGCCCCGGGCGCAAAAGAAACATTTAGCGTCTCTGTCAAAACAGCAAATAAAAATACAGCAGCACAATTAATGACCGTCATGTATGATGCTGCGTTAGACGAACTGGCAACACATTCCTGGGCAAAACCTAATACAGAGTGGGTTCGGGGTTATCTACCCGAAAACTGGACCTATAGTATCAGCTCAGCAGCCAGCACCAGTTTGGAACAGTACCTGGAGGATAACAGCTATTCAAGACAATTGCAAGGCAGGGTTCCGGGTTTGGCTCTAATTGACGCTCAGCCGGTTTCTTTTCCCGGAGTGCAAAGCAACGCGCTGTCGGAGGTTGTGACAGTAGGATATGGTACCCGTTCGAAAACTATTCGTATACGCGGCACTAGTTCTCCATCTACTCAAAATCAGCCGTTAATTGTGGTTAATGGACTAATATATACTGGCTCACTCAGTGATTTCAGTCCTGATTCAATAAAAGAAATGAAAACGCTAACAGGCCCCCAGGCGACTGCATTATATGGCGCGCAGGCAGCAAATGGCGTAGTTCTCATCAGTACCAAAGGGGAGTTTATATTGTCCGAAGCTATTGAGCAGCCACAGGTGGTAGTTCGTAAAGATTTTAATGAAACAGCTTTCTTTTATCCAAACATCTATGCAGATGAAAATGGCTTATATACCTTTACTTTCACAATGCCACAAACTGCCACATCATGGAATTGGAAATTGCTTGCACAAACACAAAATGGACTCTTTGCCTATGCAGAACGACAAATCAATACCCGCCTGAATTTAATGGTTCAACCACATATGCCCAGATTACTTTATCAGGGCGACAAGCTCTATCTCAAAAGCAGAATCACCAATTCAGACAGCGTATCCATAAATGTGAAGCTTAGTTGTAAAATAGAAGATGCCGTGACAGGTGAAGATCTTACTTCAAAACTTTTAAAAGGCCCACAATTTAAAATGATTCAACAACCTGCAGGACAAACCGGCACGGATAGATTCTTACTTGAGGTACCTGAAGACCTTTTAAATCCTTTGAAAATTGTAATAACTGCTACCGGAAATGGGCTGGCGGATGCAGAAGAACATATTCTTCCGGTATTACCAAAGAAAATATTCGTCAGACAACAGCTACCACTGGATTTTAAAAATGAAACTACCTCAGTAAGTGCTCCGGAATTACCTGCAGATGCCGAAATTTATGGAGTTGGGCTTCATATAAACCCAAAACCCCAGGCCGCTGTAATTAACTCACTACCCTATTTAATTAATTATTCTTATGATGGTACAGAGCAAATCTTCAATAAATTATTCGCATATCTAACGGCAGATAAATTAATAAAAACATATCCTGAACTAGGTAAGTCATTTGGAAAAGCTCAAAATGAGTTATTAGCAGATACGTTAAAAAACGATGCGTTGCCAGATGAGCTTTCGGAAAGTGCAATGCCCTGGTTAAACTTGCTGAACAAAACAAGCAAACAGCAAAAACAGCTTTACACAGTTCTGGATACACTCGCCAACAGGACTAAGATCGAAGGATACCTGGACAAAATTTACAATATGCAAAATGCAGATGGAGGGCTTCCGTGGTTCGAAGGCGGGCAAAGTAATAATTGGGTATCTAATTATCTGATCCGAGGATTTGGCAAGATGAAACAAGATAATTTGGTACTATCCAACCCAGAGAGACTTGATAACTTCCTGAAAAAACTGATCGCTTATGCAGATGGGCAATATACTAATGAAAGCCTGGATAACCGCATGTATTATGCTTATACGAGATCAGGGTTAAAGGATAGCTATAAAATTGAACCATCGCTACTCAAGCAAATCAGACAAACGCTTCTGAATGCAGAGAAAAGTATCAATGGAAACGACCTGTATAAGCAGGCTTTATGGATTATATCCGCGCTAAGGTATTCGGAACCCGGAGACAATCTGCAAATAAAAGCCAAATCGCAACTAAGCTCCATCCGGCAGCTAGCTATTAAGGATGATCGTTATGGACTACGCTGGAAGGAAATTTCGGATAATGACAACCTCAATCATTCCAGAGAAGAAACGATAGCAATGCTTTATGAGGCATTTTCACAAACCGGAAAGGATAAAACGGTGACCGACGGACTGATCAAGTGGATTTTAAATACGCGGCAGGAAGATAGCTGGAATACAACAACCGGAACGGCAGCAGCAATTGAAATGATTAGAAACTCGCCTGAACTAAATTCGCCGTTTACTGCAGACTCCGTTTCAGCGAAAATCAAGGATAAAACTATATCCGTCTCAAATGATATGCTGAATGGCACAAACAATCAGTTTGTAGCCGCATCTAAAGCTTCTGCAGTGACTGTATCTGCCAATAAAACTGTTCAGGGTGGTTTAACCTGGTATTATTTCAGTGCCTATCCAAATGCCGGATCTACTGTTAATCCGGTGAAGCTGGATAAGAAACTCTACATTTTCAATGGCAAAAAAAATGCGTGGGAACCTGCAGACATACTTAAACCATTTAAGATTGGTGAAAAGCTTAAAATTGTACTTACAGTGGAAACTGCCAAACCTCTGCGTTTTATCCTGATTGAAGATAAACGCGCCGGTGTGTTTGAACCCGTTGACGGAGTTAGCGGCCAGAAATATCAGGACGGCACACGCTTTTACCGGTCGGTGAGAGATACCGGCCAACAGTTATTTATTGATTTTCTGCCATCTGGTAAATCTGAATTTAGCTACGAAGTACTTGTAACCCAAGAAGGGCAGTTTAACAATGGACCGGCTGTCCTGCAGTGTTTATATAATCCGGGTATAACTGCCTACAGCAATTCAATGATGATTACAACGGAAAACGATAAGTAATATATAAAACACTACCCTCTTCGGGTCAACCTCGGGTCGACTCCAGGTTAACCCTGGGGTTTATTTGAGTTTCAGTCGAACAACACCAGCATATGGCCCAAATGAAACCATAGCATCAGTATTTAACCATGATGCAGTTTAAATTTAGTCAAGAATCACTTCAGACACTTATACGTTAATCATCAAAGATCTCTAAATATTATTAAATAGGCCAAGGATAGACTAGAGCTATTCCAAACCCTTGTAAAAATAGGCCAACTACGAATAAGACACGACCAAGACCCGAATATGAGTTTAACATTGCCTGGATTAACAGTATTGCGGTAGTCCTAAACTAAATCTTTAAGGGCGTTTTGATTACTAATCGCTATAGTTTTACCGGAAATTACAATAGTATCCTCCGTTAAAAGCTCATTGATGGCGCGGAACAAGGATTCATAAGAAGCTCCTATAAATGCAGCGAGGTCTTGCCTGCTTAATTCGATATCGATAAATCCTTCTTTGTTAATACCAAACTGCTCCTGTAGCGAAAGTAAAGCTTGAGCAGCCCTACCTTTTACACTCATATGTGCAAGGTTTCGCATCCGCTTTTCAGATTCCTGAAGTTCACTGGCGAAGAACAGCATTAGCTGGATAACGAATGCGTTGTTTACATTCATTGTGCTTTCTAAAAAATCCATTTTAATGAAACAGACAACGGCTTCTTCGATTGCCGTGGCCGAAACAGGGTAATATCCTGACCCACCTAAGCCCAGATGCCCGAGAACATCTCCTTTTTTTGCGAAACGAACGATAAGTTCTTTTTCATCATCCCATTTTTTATGAATCTTCACAGTTCCGCTATAGACAAAATAAATACCTTTAACCGGGTCTGCTTCCTTAAATACCTGCTGACCTTTGTTCAGTTTTAAATTTTCCTTGTTTACATCTATTGCAGGTTTCCAATCCTTGAGACAGAATCTACACAAAAAGCAAGTATTCAGATCGCATTTATTTTTCCCTTTCATCGTCGTTTTACAATCTTAATTGACTGTCATAATAAGTCTGTCAGCAATATTACCAATAATCTCTATTATTCCGTTAACAGAACGATTTTAAATAACTGTTCGCATCACAATTATATTGCACATGCAATACATAATTATAATTTTATAAAATAAAAAACAATAATATATTACATTTGCAATGTTTTAATCATGCCCTATAACACGACACACTATCTTTCAAAATGAAATACTCTACTTCCAAACGGATTTTCACACTGCAGGATACAGTTAAAAATCCGCTAAAATTTAACCCTTTTGTCTATAATAAAAATTTCCTCTTATGGACTATGCTCGGTATTATCGGAGGTATAATAGCCGGCGGTTATTGGATTGTGCTTGAACATTTAACTGCCCTGCTAGCTATTGTTCAGGGAATTTATATTATTCCATTAATGACCATTGCAGGCTTAATAGCAGGTGTAGTTATCCATAAACTCGGTGACCCGGGTGAAATTGATTTAATGGTAGACAATATTCATTTTAAAGGTGGACGACTGGATCCAAAAAATAATTCTTCCATGATCCTGTCTTCTTTAATTTGTATTTCTGCAGGTGGTAGTTTAGGACCGGAGGCCCCTCTTGTGCAAGTTGTCGGCTCTACCGGCACCTATATTGCAAGAAAACTTGGTTTTAAAGGTGAAGACATACGATCAATTACCATTGCCGGAATGGCCTCAGCTTTTACTGCCCTGTTTGGTGCACCTCTGGGCGGAAGTCTTTTCGCTTTAGAAATATTAGACCACAGACAGGTAACCAAATATTATAAAGCTTTTATGCCAGCCTTAGTAGCTAGCTGTGCAAGCTACCTGGTCTTTATATTAATTACGCAGCTCAATCTTGGGCCCACCTGGAACTTCCCGGCCTACAAAGATCCAAAGGTAAGCGATATCGTTTACGCAGTCGGCTATTCATTGGCCGGAGCAGCTACAGGATGGGTTTTCATCTCATTTGTCAAGAATTTCAAACTGATTTTCAAAAGCATCAAATTAGCTGTCTACTATAAATTAGCTATCGGAGGCTTCTTTTTGGGAACCATAGCCTATTGTATTCCGCTTACACGATATTTTGGGCATGATCAGCTCTCTCAGGTTCTGACCGGAAATTTCACGATAGGTTTCTTAATAGCCTTACTCCTGCTGAAGCTGATAGCTATTGCAATTACGGTAACTTCCGGCTGGCGGGGCGGGTTCATTATCCCCCTGCTATTTGCCGGCACTGTTTTGGGATTAATTATTTACCAGATTTTCCCTGGACAAAATCTCACTTTGATAGCAGTATGCTGTATGGCAGCTTTAAATGCCTGTGTTACACGTACACCTGTGAGCATTATAATTTTACTCGCCACAATGACGGGTTTTCAAAATATTGCTCCGATTATATTTGCCAGTTTAACAGGGTATTTTCTGGCACCTAAATCACCATTAATCAGCGCTCAGCTGGGAACAGAGAAATAGCGGATATGAGTATTTTTTCTTACCTTCTATTTTATACAGACAGGGTAAGATCTTGCCATTATGCTAATCACTAACCTCAATACGCATTAATAATGAACTTTAGAGGATATTTATTGGAACTGCAACTTAATGCTCCCGAAAGATTCAGCAGGACGTATCCATTCGATATACCTGCTTTAATAAGTCTGGAAACACTGGAATTTCATCCGAGCGTTACTTATTTTGTAGGCGAAAATGGAATGGGCAAATCAACCTTGCTGGAAGCCATTGCTATCTACTGTGGTTTCAATGCTGAAGGTGGAAGCCGCAACTTCAATTTTACGACGAAAGATTCGCACTCTAGTCTACATGAGCATATTGTTTTGAGTAAAGGTCCTTACGCTATGAAAGATGGCTTCTTCCTCAGAAGTGAGAGTTTTTATAATGTAGCTTCAGCGATAGACTCTCTCGGACCAGAACAATCTTTTCTAGATAATTACGGAGGAAAATCTCTGCATGAGCGCTCACATGGAGAATCCTTCTGGGAATTAATGACACATCGTTTCCGTGGCAGGGGACTTTATATCCTCGATGAGCCTGAATCTGCACTTTCGGTGACGCGTCAAATGGCTATGCTTTCCAGAATACATCGTTTAGTGGCAGAAAACTCCCAGTTCATAATTGCTACCCACTCGCCTGTTGTACTTGCGTATCCAGACTCAATAATTTATGAGTTTGGCCAAAATGGAATTAAACGAGTTGAATATAAGGAAACAGAGATGTATAATACTTTTAAGGAATTCATAAATCGTCCGGAGGAAATGTTGTCCATTCTGCTCAGTTAGGGAAAACGTAGCGAGACTGTTACACACTGACTGACAAGCCTTTGTCATGAATCATTATTTTTGAGTACTAAGCCTGTGAAATATGAGCCAAATAAACAATAAAGACATCAGTCAGGAAGTTTTTGATCTGTATGATGACTATGCGCACAACCGGCTTGACCGGCGTACGTTTATGCAAAAACTTTCTATTTATGCTGTTGGAGGATTAACTGTGCCGGCATTAATGAGTTTTTTGATGCCTGATTATTCAGGAAATGTACAAATTCAGCCTGGTGATCCCCGTTTGAAATCAGACTATATTAATTATCCTTCACCAAAAGGCGGCGGAACTATTAAAGGTCTGCTTTCCAAACCTAAGGATTCTAAAAAGAAACTAGGGGGCATTATTGTCGTTCATGAAAACCGTGGTCTAAACCCATACATTGAAGACGTCGGACGAAGGGCAGCACTGGCTGGATTTATTTCACTGGCACCAGATGCCCTTACTCCTTTGGGCGGTTATCCGGGTAATGACGACGAAGGTCGTACCATGCAGAGTAAACGGGATAAAGGTGAAATGGAAGAAGATTTCATTGCTGCATTTAATTATCTGAAAAATCATAAAGACTGCAACGGTAAAGTTGGTGTGGTAGGTTTTTGTTTTGGCGGTGGTATATCCAATATGATGGCAACACGTATACCGGATCTGGCTGCTGCAGTCCCTTACTATGGAGCACAGCCCCCTGTTTCAGATGTGCCTAAAATAAACTCCCCACTGATGCTTCATTATGCTTCTTTGGATACAAGAATAACAGAAGGCTGGCCCCCTTATGAAGCAGCTTTAAAAGAGAATGGTAAAAAATATCAGGCATTTATCTATGAAAATGTGAATCACGGCTTCCATAACGACACAACGCCACGTTATGATAAGGCTGCTGCAGAACTTTCATGGAAACGTACAATTGATTTCTTTACTAAAAATCTGGCCTGAAGGTAAAACCTGGTATTATCCTCTGGTTTCGAAAGTATCGCTTTTGAAGCCAAAGGATAATAATCCGGACTTTAATACTTATTTGCATGAGCTACAGCCGAAGGATTAATTCCGTATTTTTTCTTAAAAGCAAATGAGAAATGAGAAAGATCTTCAAAACCGAGGTCAAGATAAATATCAGATGGCTTTTTTCCATTTTTCTCGAGAAGAAAGTATCCTTCCTGGAGTCTTTTTTGTATCAGCCAATGACCCGGGGTCTGTGAAAATATCGCGACAAAGTCTCTTTTAAAAGCCGACAAGCTACGGCCAGTCAGATAGGCGAACCTTTCCATACTTACATTAAATTTATAATTCCGGTTCATGTACGACTCCAGATCTATTTTCTCCGGAGATGCAAAATCAAAAAGAATATCTGATAACTCCGGGTTTGTTTTTAACAATATCAGGATGAGCTCCTCCCGTTTTAAATTTGCAAAAGTCTGGTCTATTTCTCCTCCCTTATTGTAGTAAGGCATTAGAGAGAGAATAAAATCAGGTATTAAATTATTCTTTTTTAATAAAATGAAAGTATCGGGATGAATGGCGTTTCCGGCCGTTTTCCTAAACTTAGCTGAAAGATTTTTAAGAAATGTAGTATCAAGAACAATTACAACCTTTTCAAACTCACCGTTATCTTTTTGTTTATGGTATCGTGCCAGTTGATTTTTCCGGATCAGACAATATTCTCCAGGCTTCATATTATATTTTCGGCGCCCGTCATACCCCTCTATACTCCCTTTTGCCAGATATAAAAAGAAATGTTCAGCTATAAATTGCTCCGGTGATATTTCCGGACCTACATAACAACTTTTGATTTCGGTATATCTCATTGATCCTGCTCTTTAGTGTTCCACCATTTTTTAAAAACTGCGCCAGTGTTATCTAAATTAACAATTTCTCCGATAACAGGTGTGATTAAAGGAATCCGATAATGTTCATTAAGACGGGATATCTCATTGAGAGGTTCATTCCAGGTATGTTTGGCTAATGCAAACTTAGAGTTATGTACTGGAACTATTCTTTTCGCGCCGAGGTCCTTTGCTGCCTGTAAAGTTTCTTCGGGCAACAGGTGTATATAGTGCCAGGCTTTATCATACTGACCATTTTCCATAATAGCGACATCAACCGGGCCGAACTTTTTCCCTATCGCGGCGAAATGTGCGTCATATCCCCCATCTCCGCTATAATAGACTTTCATTTTGGGCGTATGAATTAGAAAAGATAACCACAATGATCTGTTCTGTTTCAATCCGCGTCCTGATTTATGCCTGGCGGGTAAGGTATGAATAGTCAGGCCGTCCGCTGTGCTTAAGCTCTCATTCCAATCCTTTTCAAGTATCTTTTCTTCTGAATAACCCCAACGTTCAAAATGCGAACCTACACCCAACCCGCATATTACCGCTTTGACCTTATCTTTCATCGCCAGTACCGTGGGGTAATCAAGGTGATCAAAATGATCATGTGAAATAAGCAGGTAGTCAATTTCCGGCATATCCTGTGCGCTATAAATATCTGTTCCTGGAAATGACTTTACCGTACCTGGCAACGGAGATGCTGTATTGCTAAAAACAGGGTCTATTAAAAAACGTTTGCCATTCAGCTGTAAATAGCAGGAAGAATGTCCAAACCAAACGAACAGATTACTATCTATAGGAAGGTTCTTCAGGTCTGTTTTAACGGAAGGAATAGGAAAAGACGGCCTTGTTATAGGAGATTCCCCAAAAAACTGCTTCCGTAATTCGCCCCAGAAACCATATCCTTCGGCGAAGGTTGGCGTAATACTTTCATTTTGAAATTCGCCATCTGAATAGTGTGATGATTTAACGATCCGCTCTAATCGTTTACCGGATGGTACGCTGCCGAAGGTTGCCTTTTGCATATAAAGACAGGTGGAAAGACTCAGTATGACCGATAGCGAAGCGACAACCAGCAAAATTCGTTTTATAATCAAAAAGGTTCGTTTCATTGTACCTGTTCAGAGAGTTTTTTGATATCTGCAGCTTCGAGCGTTATTTTGGGAAAACCGGTTTTCACTGCCTGAATCATCGCTCTGCCGATCTTTTTCGTAGTAGAACCAGTATAGAAGAGACCTAGCAGCGGGTAAAGCAAACCTATATATTTATTGATTCCTTTGAGATGTACCTGACTTTTCTCAGGTTTCATTAAGCCCGGCCGAAAATTATATTGGGCTTTGAATGCCATTTTACCAAGCGCATTTTCAGTTTTACCTTTAATGCGCGCCCACATTATCTTCCCCTCTCCAGTACTATCAGTACTCGCTCCGGAAACGAATATAAACGTTAGATCCGGGTTGATTTTAAGTAAGGTCCCGGCGAAACTAATAGTTGTATCATAAGTTATATGCTGATACTTTTCTTCGGTCATGCCAACAGAACTAATACCGGCACAATAAAAACATGCGTCAAAGCCAGATAATTGATCACTGTATTCATTTATTTTGATAAAATCATCTACAAGTAATTCTTTAAGCCGTGGATGTGTAATGCCGGAAGGTTTACGACTAATAGAAAGAACAGAAGTCACATTGTCATTTTCCAGGCATTCCAGCAATACACCTTCTCCAACCATACCTGTTGAGCCTGTTATTATTATTTTCATATTATAGATTTTTAAGATAAATTATTTTACAGCGCCCCATTTTATCATACTTTCCACTGCCGACAGCAATGCTTCTTCGTTACTTCGTGGTTTCCAGTTAAGCATTCTTTTTGCTTTATCATTACTGGCATTCCGGTAAACGCCTACTAATGGCAGAATGCTCTTTGCCTGTTTACTAAATATAGCTGAAATACGAATAATCCAATCCGGTACTAACTTCAGTGAGGCTTTTTTTGCAAAATCCGGCATCTCCTTTTTAATCAACCTGGAGATATCTATAAGAGACATGGTACCGCCCGATAAAGCCAGAAATCTTTGTCCCCCGGCTTCGGGATATTCCATTGCCCGAATATGCAGGTCTGCTACATCACGTACATCAACGATTCCAAGGTTTATATTGGGTAAAGCTTTCATAGACCCATCTATCAATTTCTGCAATAATCCAAATCCGCTGGACAAAACAGGGCTCAATGATGGTCCGAAAATCCCCATGGGATTGATTACCGAAAGTTCAAGATCTCCGCCTTCACTCTCTATAAAGTCCCAGGCGGCACGCTCTGCAAGTACTTTAGATTTATTATAAGGGGATAGGCCCCGCTCCGCCGGATCCGTCCATTCTTTTTCTGTGATTAAGGTAGTTTTATCTTTATGACTATAACCGATAGCACCAAAATTGGAAGTCATAATGACGCGCTTCACTCCTGCCTTCTTCGCTGCTTTAAGTACCCTGATAGTCCCTTCTACTGCAGGCTTTATCATTTCGTCTTCATGATCCGGAATCCGCAGGAAAATCGGGGATGCAACATGCATTACGTATGTGCAATTCTCCATTGCTTTATCCCAGTTACGATCAATGGTCAGGTCTGTCTCAATAAAATCTATTTTCTCAAAATCTTGAATTCCACCAACCTTAAGCATTTCAATTACATCATTCATTTTGCTAAGGGACCGGATTGTTGTTTTTACACGATACCCTTGTTGCAACAATTGTAAGATGCAGTGTATACCAACAAAACCTGTTCCTCCGGTTACAAGCACCGTTTCATCAACCTTTGAATTTTTCATGGCCTTTTTTTGATTAACTCCATTAGATAACTTTAATGTCATGACAAAATTAAGGTTAGAACACAAAGCTAATTTTGTTATAAAGTCCAATCTTTATTTGTTCAAAAGTCCAGATTCCGGTTTTATTTGAAATCCCGCGCAGCAGGAAATATTTCTCCCTGTATAACCTTATTAACTGATGATCTTTTATTTTTGACCTGATAAACACCGTCGTTGTTTCTATTGGAAGAAGATAAGGTTCCCTTTTCCTGTAAATGGTCGTCTTCCTTAATAGTACTCAAATCTGTTAATAAGGCTGACATGTCGTAACAATGTTTAACCACCACATGGGTGACTTCACCTTCTCTCTGCAGCTTCCCTTCTACCATTAGGAGTTTAGAACGCACAATTTCTTTCCGGTACTTTTCAAATAACTTCTGAAAAACAACGAGGTTCGCACTACCGGTTTCATCTTCAATGGTAATAAAGCAGATTCCACTCGCTGTTCCAGGTCTTTGCCTGACCAGAACAAGCCCGGCAATCCTTACCAGGGTTCCATCCGGCCAAAGCTGCAGCTCGCGAGCTGAAAGAATCCCGCCTGCAAATAATTGTTTACGCACAAAGCTAACCGGATGAGCCTTTAATGAAAGAGAAGTTGTACTGTAATCCTGCAGCACATGTTCCGATGCTGACATTTTCGGCAAATTAATGGGCTGTTCAGCAGCGCTTTCAGAAGGCTGTCCCTGAAACATTCCTACAGGCCGGTCATTTAGAGACGAAATCTCCCATAGCGCCTGACGCCTGTCCAGCCCTATTGACCGGAAAGCATCTGCATCAGCTAATTTCTCTATTGCTAAGATTGAAACTCCTGCATCCAGTAATGCGTGGATGTGTTTATAGGATGGGTATCTCCCTGCTGCCAACACCCTCATTTCTCCCTCTTTTAGTCCTTTTACCTGACGAAAACCAAGTCTGACTTTATAATGTTCGCCACTACGTTCTTCCAGCGTATTATCCCAGTTTGAAAAGTTAATATCGACCGGCAACATTTCTACGCCATGCTTCTGAGCATCAATAACGATCTGCGCAGGTTGATAGAAACCCATAGGCATACTGTTAAGCAGCGATGCGGCAAAAATATCAGGATAATAGTATTTGATCCAGGAAGATATATAGACCAATAAGGCAAAACTTGCCGCATGACTTTCCGGGAAACCATAACTACCAAATCCCTCCAACTGCTTGAATACCCTTTTTGCAAACTCTTCCTCGTAGCCATTTGCAACCATTCCTCCTACCAATTTTTCTTTATACTGGCTAACCAGGCCTTTCGCCTTAAAAGTTGCCATACTGCGTCGTAAACCATCTGCTTCGGCGGGAGTAAATCCTGCAGCTACAATTGCTATTTCCATTGCCTGCTCCTGAAATAAAGGAACTCCGCATGTACGGTCCAAAATGCTCCTCAACTCTTCTTTAGGATATTCAATCGGCTCTTCCTTATTCCGCCGCCGCAGATAAGGATGCACCATATCGCCCTGAATTGGTCCCGGCCTTACAATTGCAACTTCAATAACCAGATCATAGAATTCTTTTGGTCTCAACCTGGGCAGCATAGACATCTGTGCCCGGCTCTCAATCTGGAATACGCCTATAGTATCTGCATGGCTAATCATTTCATAGACTGCTGCATCATCCTGGGGAACGTTGGCTAAAGTGAGTTCACGACCGTAATGTTCCTCTGCAAGGTCAAATGCTTTCCGGATGCAGGTGAGCATTCCCAAAGCCAGGACATCTACTTTCAGAAATCCAAGGGCTTCTATATCATCCTTATTCCACTCTATATTAGTCCGGTCTTCCATTCTTGCATTCAATATTGGGCAGAGATCGGATAGTTTACCCCTTGTAATCACGAAACCACCGGTATGCTGGCCCAACTGACGAGGAAACCCAATATATTCTTCGGTCAGTTGTAACACCTTCATCAGGTGTTTATCATTAGAATCAAACCCTTCACTGGACCCTGATTTTCCTTCCAGCCATTCCGGCGTAAGTTCATATCTGGATTTGGATAACCGGTCAACAGCATCTGCAGATAATCCCATAGCCTTACCGACGTCACGTACCGCACCTTTCCAATGCACTTGCGTTACCGTTGCGACAATACCGGCACGATCCCTCCCATATTTGTTATAGATATACTGCATAACCTCTTCACGACGTTCGTGTTCAAAATCCACGTCAATATCAGGCGGTTCATCCCGGGCATCTGACATAAATCGGGCAAATAATAATTTGACCTTAATCGGGTTAACCGAAGTGATACCCAGACAGTAGCAGACCACAGAGTTGGCTGCTGACCCACGCCCCTGGCAAAGAATGCGTTGTTCTCTCGCAAACCGGACATAATCATAGACAGTGAGAAAATAAGAGGCGTAATTTTTACGCTCCATAAATTCCAGTTCCATATTTATCGTTTTACGGATATCTTCTGGTATTTCATCTCCAAAATGTTCTTTAGCTCCCTTCCATGTCAGCATGGTAAGCTCCTGCTGAGGAGAACGGCCGTCACTGGTAATTTCTTCTGGATATATATATTCCAGCGTGTCCAGTGAAAACGTGCATTCCGAGGTAATCTGTTGGGTAAGTGTTATAGCATCCGGATACTGACGAAACAAACGGATCATTTCATGGATCGGTTTCATATACCTTTCTGCATTCTGAAATAAACGGAAACCCGCAGTGTAGATCGTACATTTTTCCCGGATACAAGTCAGGATATCCTGCAGTTCTCTACGTCCCCTGTTATGATAGTGAATGTCATTTGTAGCCACCATAGGTATATCAAACTGCCTGGAAAGCAGCGAAACACGAAACAGTCTTTTACTGTCATCGCTTTGATAAGACCGGATTGCAGCTATATAAAGATCCTTTCCGAACATCTGTTTATACTCCTGAAGGGCTGATTTAAAATCTGTATCGAAATCAAATTGTGTATTCAGTGTATCTGGTGGTAATACAATAAATTGAATACCTGCTGCATGTTTATATACATCAGATTTGTATAAATGACACTGGCCTTTTTCCGCGCGCATATTACCTTCAGTTAGCAAGCCTGAGAGTCTGCCATAAGCATCCCTGTCTTTTGGATAGGCCAATAAACTGGGGCCATCCAGCAGATTCAGGCGGCATGCAGGAATAAAACGGATACCTTTCGCTTTTGCTGCAACATGTCCCCTCACAATACCGGCCAGCGTATTATGATCTGTAATGGCAATGGCAGTATAACCCAGAGCTGCTGCCTGTTCCACTACTTCTTCGGGATGTGATCCTCCGCGCAAAAAGCTGAAATTGGTCGTAACCTGTAATTCTGTATAGTGCATATTATTCTGTTTAAGCAAAAAAACCGTGGACGAACCATTCCGGCTTGTCCTCACCATAATTCCCCAGTCTGAAAAGCCAGTAACGGGCACCAGCCTCGTCTTCTACACAGTAATAATCCCTGTGTAAACCCTGCTCCAGCCACCATTCCTGTTCTATACGCTCCGGGCCATCTGCCTTCTTTACTTTATGCACTTTTCCTTTATAGCGAAATAACATGGGTGGATAATCGGGTATAGGTGCCGTAACCTCAATCCGTTCAGGAAGTGGCAGCAAGCAAACCGGCCGCGGCAAATCAGTTCTCCAGATCAGTGGATTTTTCTCCTGTAAAGAGGCAGAAAGCCTGACAGACCGCTCCGGCCAGTGATGTTCATCTGGCAGATACCGGTGTATGGCATTAATCCCTACTCTTACACCGATCCTGTCCAGCAGATTCATTACTTCTTTATTTGCGGAACCCTGCGTTATATTCCATAGTGTTTCCTGCTCCATTGAAAGGATCTCTACAACAGGAGCTTCCAGCAGAAATAGCTCCAGACCTAATCCGGGTCTGATCGTATTGATTTTCAGTGCGAAAAGTTTAAATAAATGTGATGCATTTCGTGTCGGATGATTGGTGCCGATTTCAATCTGTTGCATTTTACCATCAACACGGCAGCCTTTAAAAATAGCTTTACGAAGACCTTTACCTTCCTGTAACAGACGCAGACAAAGGGTTTCCAGCAGATCTTTCAAAGCAATTTCAATTCCGGTTGCAGTACGGATCGGCTCCAGAGATGGCAATCGTTCCTGATAAGGTTGAACAGGCCGGATAGGTCTTATTGTTTCTTCAATTTCTCCCAATGCCTGTGCTAACTTTTCCAATAACAGGAGGCCAAATCGCCTTTTAAGCATATTACGTGGCATGTTGATAAAGCTTCTGACCTGATAAAACCCTAATTTATGCATGCGCTCCAGCATACTGGTGTCAAGCCTTAAAGCAACAGGAGGTAATGGTAATAAGGCTTCTGACTGCATACCCGGCTCTATAATAGCAGTAAGCCGGCCATATCTGGCAATAGCCCAACAGGCACCTATGGTATCAGCTATTGCTGCACGTACCTGATATCCGAAGCTTTGAAGTTTAGTTATAATCTCTTTTAGGTACAGTCGTTCGCCACCCCAAAGATGTGCACATCCGCTTATGTCCAGAATCAGACCATCTGAAGTATCTAATGCCACTATTGGCGTATAACGGATACACCATTCTGCCAATTCATTTAATAGTTTATCCTTTCTTGAGGTTTCCTCATTAAATACCTGCAACGATGGTAATATAGCTCTCGCATCTGCGACTACCATGCCCGGTTCGATACCTAATACTCCAGCAGCAGGACTGGAAGCTTTAATGACTATACGCCCGCGATCCGGAGCAACCAGAACAAACGGTTCATCCTGGAGGCCGGGATTATGCCGGACAAACCAGTCTGTCATCAAATGATGGAACCAGATATTTACAAATCGCTTTCCCATATCAGGCTGTTCTTCCAAATGGTATTTCAACCACCGGATTAAGTTTATCGAGATTCCGGAATTGATCTGATGACCATTCAAGTTCCCATATTCCGGGTTTACCATTCCGGATCTTCAGCAACTCTACGCTCCACCGTGGATAGCCTACACCAGGCATACCTTCTTCCATAGTGCTGGCAAGGGAAGTGATTTTCCACCTGGCAACAGCAGTTGTATGATTGATTTTCAGAGGATTAAAGCAGTGCATCAGTCCTGTAACTTTACTTTGTTCTACGGCAAGCTGAAGACGGCGGGATTCCGCAAAAGTAATTCCGCTTAACTCGCCTACCACAACTGAAAGCGCATCACATTTCAAGGCCTCTTCTATGGTCCATAACACATCTTTTTCTCTAATCAGATCTATAAAAATGACCTGGTCAGGGTCTATACCAAAGATCTTTAAAGCTGGTGGAAATACTGTTCTTCTTGTACCGATCCAAAGACAAGTGCCTGTCTGCCCCACAAGGCTTCCCAACAGGCCAGCCATAAACCCGGTTGTGGCTGCAGCACCTTCTGCTGCCGGACTTAAAAATTCGTGTATTGCACCTGTTGGAAAAATATGGTTGGGAAATGCCATTTCTAAAGGCCCCAGACCAGTACTTACCCCCTGGGCTGCGGTCTCCCTGAATCCCTGCATAGACAGAATTTGTTTTTGCAGTTTTTCGATAATCTCACCTTTATTCGCCGGTCCCATGATAATTAAAATTAAATAATTACATTTGACACTATTAATGGCAAATGTTTGACACCAATAATAACAATACAAAATGAATGATCAAAAAGTTTTTTTTGGGAATAATATAAAATTCATGCGTGAGCGTACAAAAATGAGTCAGGAAGACCTGGCTGGTGAATTAAAAATCAAACGCTCCAAACTCAGCGCAATTGAAAATGGTCAGACAAAACTGCCTTCTGCTGAAGACATCATTAATTTTTCAGCATACTTTAAAATCAGCATTGACAGCTTGTTCAAAGTAGATCTTTCTAAATTAGGGGAGCTAAAGATACGGGAACTGGAAGCTGGAAATGATGTATATATAAATGGAAGCCAGATTCGGGTTCTTGCTATTTCAGTGGATAAAAACAATAAAGAGAATATGGAATATGTGCCCGTTAAGGCAAAAGCCGGATATCGTGCCGGTTTTAATGATCCAGAATATATCGCTGCTTTACCTAAGTTCAATCTGCCCTCATTACCTGAAGGAAAGACTTTCCGTATGTTCCCTACTACAGGAGATTCTATGCTTCCTTTTCCTGATGGTTGTGAAATTGTATGTCAGTATCTTGAAGATTGGGGAAGTTTAAAACCACAGACTCTATCTATCGTAATCTTAAAAGGTGAACAGGATTTTGTTTTTAAACAGGTTACATTACAGCCGGATGGTTTGCTGATGGAATCTTATAATAGTCTTTATGAATCTTATGTTGTACCGGTTTCGGAGGTATTGGAAATATGGCAATATTACAGTTACCATACCAGTGAAATTCCGGAATCGAAGGATATACAGAACATAGCTGCACTCCTAAAAGAAATGCAGTCCGATATTAGAATCATCAAAACTAACCTTTAGATATTATCCGATACAGTTAATGCTTATATAACATTAAGGGATCCTGATTAAACCAGGATCCCTTAAAATAAACTTATACCGGATTAATTATCTTAACGATTTGAAAGCAGCACGAAGTTCTTCTGCAAATAACTGCGGCTCTTCCCATGAAGCAAAATGGCCTCCTTTTTTAACCTCGTTAAAGTAAATCAGGTTATGATAACTTTTTTCAGCCCATGATTTTGGAGCCTGATAAATCTCACCCGGAAAAACAGTAATAGCTGCCGGAACAGAGATATCTACAGCGTTAAAATTATTAGCATTGTTTTCCCAATAAAGTCTGGCAGAAGAAACTGCAGTATTGGTAAGCCAATAAAGTGATATATCATCAAGTATTTCGTCTTTTGTGAGTGACTTTTCTGCATTTCCCCCACTGTAAGTCCATTCATTCATTTTATCTAAGAAAAAGGACGCTAATCCAACAGGTGAATCTGTAAGTCCGTAACCCAGGGTTTGGGGGCGGGTAACCATCATACCTGCATAACCTCCACCTTTTTTATACAGATAAGCCATAGATTCAAAAGCTTTCTTCTCCTGATCTGTTAAACCTTCGGGTGCAGGTTCCCCATTACTTAATAATTTAGCAATATCTGCAGGAACGGTTGCTGGCATATTTACATGGATTCCTATTAAACCTTCAGGTTTTTGCTGTGCCATTTTATCTGCCACAACCGATCCCCAGTCACCACCTTGAGATACATATTGTTTATATCCCAGGCGTTTCATTAAAACATCCCAGGCTTTGGCTATATGGTCTGCATCCCAGCCTGTTTCTGCGGGTCTTCCTGAGAAGCCATAACCGGGCATTGATGGAAATACCAGATCGAAAGCATCTTCTTCTTTTCCACCATAAGAAGTCGGGTCAGTCAGTGGTCCGACAATCTTTAAAAGTTCAAAGACAGATCCCGGCCAACCATGAGTGATAATCAATGGCAGTGCATTTTTATGTTTAGATTTGATATGGGCAAATTGGATGTCAACTCCATCTATATTGGTAATAAATTGCGGTAAGGCATTAAGTTTAGCCTCAGCTTTACGCCAGTCATATCCTTTCCCCCAGTATTCTACGAGTTTTTTTATCTGATCCAGTTTAACCCCCTGTGACTGATCAGAAACAGTCTCTTTGTCCGGCCATCTTGTAGCCAGAACTCTTTGGCGCATATCGGACAAGACTTTATCTGAGACATTTATCTTAAAAGGACGGATAGCTTTCAAATCCGTTTGTTTTGAGGAATTGATTTGTGCAAACGATGTTTCAACATTAACTAAGATTATACTAAAAGTCAGTGCAGTAGTTAATAATGTGCTTGTTAAAAGCAGCTTGTTTGTTCTTATTGTGTTCATTATTTCGATGTTTTTTTCTCAAAACTATCTCGAAACAGAAGATTTCATAAGGTTAAGTTTGTTCAGTTAGGCATAATTATGGTTGAGTAAGTAGATTCCAGCTGTGATATAGACAAGGCAAAACAGAAAAAAACAGCCGAACAATTTCTTGCCCGGCTGTCAACTCAAACCTAACCTAATTCTATTTCCAACCGCCACCTAAATCGCGGTAAACATTTACTACAGCATTCAACTGTTCTTTTTTCGTTTCTATCAATTCCAATTTAGATTCTAATGCATCACGTTGAGTCATGAGTACTTCAAAGTAATCTGCCCTTGCAGATTTAAACAGATCATTTGACACTTCGATAGATCTGTTTAATGCATTTACCTGTTGCGATTTCAGACCATAACTTTTCTCCAGGTTACTTATTTTGGAAAGCTGATTGGATACTTCCAGATAAGCATTTAATATGATCCGCTCATAATTATACATAGCCTGAAGTTGTTTCGCATTGGCACTGTTAAACTCTGCTTTGATCGCATTCCGGTTAATGAGAGGCCCGGCAAGATCACCTGCCAATGAATAAAGCACAGACTCAGGAAATCTGAAAAGATAAGATGGTTTGAATGCCTGCAATCCTACCGCTGCAGAAATATCCAGAGAAGGATAAAATTCTGCGCGAGCGACTTTCACATCCAGTTTCGCAGCTGTCAGCTCCAGTTCTGCCTGCTTAATATCCGGGCGGTTAGCCAGTAATTGTGAGGGAATACCCGAATTAACGGCCGAAGGCAGTAAATCCAGGAAATTACTCTTATCCCTTTTAATTGGTTCAGGGTAGCGACCTAGTAAAAGATTTATTTTATTCTCTGTTTCCTTAATTTGCTGAAGGATATCAAATTCCAGGCTTCTGGATGCTAATACCTCTGCCTGAAACTTCTGAACAGCCAGTTCTGTTGTTCTTGCTGCTTCTTTCTGAACCTTTACAATTTCGAGTGCATTTTTCTGCAACTCTATGTTCTGCTTTACAATCTCTAACTGACTATCCAGCGCCATCAACTCGTAATAGGAATTAGCGACTTCGGCTATAAGGTTTGTCAACACGAAGTTCTTCCCTTCAATACTAGACAGATACCTGCTCACTGCAGCTTTTTTTGAATTCCGCAGTTTCTTCCAGATATCCACTTCCCAGTTTGCATATGCTGAAAGTGATAAATCTGTAAGCGGGTCCGGAACTTCCTTGCCAGGTGCAATATCTGTACTGGCATCCCCGGCACCCTGACTGGTATATCTCCCTACTTTCTCAACACCGGTACCTACTCTTGCACCTACTGTTGGCAGAAGTGCACCTTTCCTAATACGGATTTCATTCTTAGCAATCTCAATTTCCTGGAGGGTAACCATCAGCTCCTGGTTATTTTTCAATGCTGTATCAATTAAAGCAACCAGATTCTGGTCCTTAAAAAAAGATTTCCAGGGCATGTTTGATACATTGACTGTATCTTTTGTATTGCCGTACAATTCAGGCACGGCTTTACTGGCTGGTAAAGTTGCGATGGCCGGCGCCTTACAGCCTGCGGCCGCGGCGCTAATACCAATCGCAAGTATATATCGGTTTAAATGGCTTTTATACATTGTGATCGATTTCTTCGGTTAATGGATTCTCTTCTTCATCTTTAACAAAACTGTGTTTTTCGGCAATCCGGCCGAATATATAATACAGCCCCGGAATAATAAGCACGCCGAAAATAGTTCCCAGCAGCATACCTCCGGCAGCGGCAGAGCCGATAGTCCTGTTACCGATTCTACCCGGTCCTGAAGCAAAGACCAGAGGAATCAGACCTGCGATAAAAGCAAAAGATGTCATCAGAATCGGACGAAACCTAACCGCAGCTCCTTCCATCGCAGCCTGCAGTACTGTTGCTCCGTCACGATGTTTCTGAATAGCAAATTCAACGATTAGCACTGCATTTTTACCTAACAGACCTATAAGCATAACCAGCGCCACCTGAGCATAGATATTATTCTCCAGTCCAAATAACTTCAGCAGGAAAAATGCGCCAAAAATACCTGCAGGAAGGGAAAGAATAACCGATAAGGGCAGGATGAAACTTTCATACTGCGCAGCTAGAATAAGATAAACGAAACCAAGGCAGATCATGAATATATAAATAGCTTCATTACCCCTGGATACCTCATCTTTGGAAATACCGGCCCAATCTATACCATAACCTCTCGGTAAGGTCTTCTGCGCTACTTCTGTGATTGCATTTATAGCTGCACCACTACTATAGCCAGGTGCTGATGAACCACTGATTTCCGATGCATTATACATATTATGTCTGGTAATTTCAGACAAGCCATATACTTTTTCCATCTTCATAAAGGCAGAGAATGGAACCATCTCATCACGGTTATTTTTGACATACAGTTTCAGGATGTCTTCCGGTAAAGCCCGGTATTGCGGCAACGCCTGAACCATTACTTTATACTGTCTGTCGAACTTGATAAAGTTAGTTTCATAATTACTACCGACCAGTGTGGACAGTGTATTCATCGCATTTTCTATAGTCACACCTTTCTGCTGGGCAATATCATTATCTACCCGCAGCATATATTGAGGAAAGCTGGCGCTATAAAAGGTGAAAACTGATGATAGTTCCGGACGTTTACTCAATTCTTTCACAAAATCCTTACTGACTGTTTCCATCTTCTTGAAATCACCAGATCCTGCTTTATCCAGCAAACGTAGCTCAAACCCACCTGCTGCTCCATAGCCCGGGACAGCTGGTGGCTGAAAGAATTCTATAGAAGCACCGGTAATTTCTGAAGATTTTTCTTCGAGTTCCTTCATAACTTCTTCCACAGAGTGTTTTCGCTCATCCCAGCTCTTCAGGTTAATCAGGCAGGTTCCCGAGTTGGACCCCGTTCCTTCTGTCAGAATCTCATAACCAGCCAGAGATGAAACAGATTGTACACCTTCAACACCCTCTGCTATTTTTTGCAGTCTTTCTGCAATTTGGTTGGTTCTTTCCAGTGATGAACCTGGAGGGGTCTGAATAATAGCATAGAACATTCCCTGGTCTTCATTAGGGATAAAACCAGATGGCAAGCTGTTATTCAAGAAATAGATACCGGTACAGAAAGCAATTAATAGACCAAATGTTACTGCCCTGCGGTTAACAATAATGCCAAGTACTTTCTGATATTTTCCCGAGAGCCGGTTAAAACCAGTGTTAAATCCATCAAGAAACTTATCCAGCCCTACTTTCTCTTTCTTCTTACCATGGTTATTCTTAAGCAGCATCGCACATAATGCCGGTGTAAGAGTTAGTGCCACAATACCGGAAAGGATAATAGCTGTAGCCATTGTGATAGAGAACTGCCGGTAGAATATACCAACTGGTCCGGACATGAAGGCGACAGGGATAAATACTGCTGCCATTAAAAATGTAATCGCAATGATAGCCCCGCTAATTTCATGCATAGCTTTTTTAGTCGCCTTAAGTGGGGAAAGGTGTTCTCCCTCCATCTTGGCATGCACCGCTTCAATAACAACAATGGCATCATCTACGACCACTCCAATGGCGAGCACCAGCGCAAATAAAGTAATGAGGTTAAGTGTAATTCCGAAGAACTGCATAAACACGAATGTTCCGATTAGTGATACCGGTACAGCAATAGCAGGAATTAAAGTAGACCGCCAATCTCCCAGGAACAGAAACACCACTAATCCCACTAAAAAGAATGCTTCTACCAGTGTGTGAATTACCTTTTCTATCGAGGCATCGAGGAATTTAGAAACGTCATAACTGATCTCATAATCCATACCTTTTGGAAAAGAGCTTTTCTTGATCTCATCCATTCTCGCTTTAATATCCTTGATAACCTGACTGGCATTACTGCCATAAGACTGTTTCACAGTGATAGCGGCTGAAGGATTTCCGTTCAAATTGGAATAAATATCGTACATAGAGCTGCCGAATTCTACTGTCGCAACATCTTTTAGCCGGAGAATTTCGCCATTAGGATTAGAACGCAGGATAATATTCTCATATCCATCTTTTGTTGTAAACCTCCCTGGATATTTCAATACATATTCAAAAGATTGAGAACGTTTACCCGAACTTTCGCCAGTCTTACCCGGTGAAGCCTCCAGACTCTGCTGATTAAGCGCTTCAAGTACTTCATCGGCAGAAATCTTATAAGCTAGCATACGGTCTGGTTTGAGCCATACACGCATTGCATATTCACGGTTACCCAGGATATCGGCAACACCGACACCGTCTACCCTTCTCAATTCAGGTAAAATATTAATGTCAGCAAAATTGAACAGAAATTTCTGATCCATCTTGGAATCTTTGCTGTACAAGTTAATGTACATAAGCATATTAGACTCCTCACGGGTAATTTTCACACCTTCACGCACAACAAGCGGCGGGAGTTTATTTACCACAGATGCTACTCTGTTCTGTATGTTTACTGAGGCCTGATTTGGATCAGTACCCAGGTTAAAGACAACTTGTATAGAAGCCTCACCGTCGTTCCCTGCATCAGAAGCCATATACTTCATGCCTGGGACGCCATTAATTGCTCTTTCTAATGGTATAATAACGGATTTAATCATGAGCTCACCATTTGCTCCGGGGTATTCTGCAGTGATATTCACCTTTGGTGGTGAAATGGAAGGAAATTGTGTGACCGGCAGATGGGTCATAGCCAGAATCCCCAGAAAAACTATAATGAGTGATATCACTATAGAAAGGACCGGCCTTTGTATAAACTTGTTAAACATTTGATTTTCTTTTAAGATGGAACGGAACTGTATTTAAATAATACTTCAGTTTAACCGGGTTATTCTGCTTTTAAGCGTAAATGAGAAATAACTTGCTGAGGTGCCAGATATTGGTAATGAATTTTTTCATCATCCTTTACTTTCTGTACACCGTCCAGCAGAATCTTATCACCTATAGTAATACCATCTCCTATTACATAAAGGTCCGGCATCTCACTGTTCACGGTAATATTCCTTGACCGTACCTTATCATTCTTGTCTAAGACGTAGACATATTTCTTGTCCTGAATCTCATATGTAGCTTTTTGTGGGATAACCAAAGCGCCATGAAGAGGAACAACCATTTGAATCTTACCAGTCTGCCCATTTTTCAGAAGCCTGTCAGCATTTGGAAATCTCGCCCTGAAAGCAATGTTACCAGTTTCACTGTTAAATTCACTTTCTATAATTTCCACATTTCCCTGATGTGATAAAAGCTGATTATTCGCCAGTAACAGACTCACTTTATTCTCTCCGCGATCTTTGACGTTAGTCTGATAATCCAGATATTCTGGCTCCGAAACATTAAAGTAGGCGAACATCTGACTGTTGTCTGAAAGGCTGGTTAGTAATTCGCCTTCGTCTATAAGACTTCCCAGTTTAAGTGGAATACGATCGATCGTTCCATCGAATGGTGCTCTGATCTCTGTAAATGACAAATGAACCTTAGCTAATGAAACTTCTGCGCGGGCCTGCTCCAGTTTTGCCTGGGCCATTGCCTGTTCATTTTTAGAAACTACATTTTTATCTGCAAGAGTTTTCGCATTCTGCAGCTCTATCTCAGCAGCCCTGGCTTCGGCTTGTGCCTTTTGCAGCTCTGCCTCATAAAGTTTAGGCATAATGCGAAACAGAACCTGCCCTGCTTTTACAAATTGGCCCTCATCTACATAAATATTCTGCAGGTAGCCTTTTTCCTGCGCCCTGATTTCAATGTTCCTGACCGATTTGATTTGTGAAACATACTCTTTAGTATAGGAAGTATCTATTTTGACCGGGCTGGTCACTGTGAACTTACTTTCTTCTTTTTTTTCTTCTTTTTTGGATGTACAGCTGGAAAGGTACAACAGGGCAGCAAAGCCCGTTAACACGACTATTCTCTTCATGGTATAAAATGGAAATGAGCGACTGAATGGTTGGTATGCATGTGAAAAATAAACTCATCACAGCATTAATAACTAATTAGTATTGTTGCTCAGATCCTTAATACCCTTTGTGTAATATAAATTGGTGAAGATTGTGTGTAAGACTGTTGAAGGGCCTTGAGAGGCTCTTCATATTCATTGGAGATGAACTGCTTGTATAGTGTTACATACCACTTATTAAGCAGACTGTATTTGCCCGATAAAAATTTATAGTTATCTGATGCATCTTTGACATCGTCGCCATGAAGAGATTCCTCTTCCAGATCGATTTCAGAATTTTCGATGATACTGGAATCCTGATCTGCAGTTTTAAATTTTACATGATGACTTTTTGAATGCGTATGACTGGGAACCCCAGAAGCAGAATGATGTGTTGTATTTGCATAAAGATCATACCCTCCGCCTAACAGCAGAAAAAACAGAGATACAAAAAAGACTAATACTCTCATCCGGTGGCCAAAAGTAATGAAAGATTGAAATAAAAAAAATAAATATCAATTTGATTAAATAAAAGATAGCTAAAACGGTTTTAAAACAGGTAATAGACTGAATCCTATAAACGTTATGGTTTAACTATAAGGTTTGCGTCTTTCAGACCGGTCTGAGAATAATAAATATTTCTTTAGAATCTAAATTGATCCTGACAAACTGTTGTCACTGCCGCCTTTTACTTTTGATATGTAAACCATAAAAAGATACAATATTATGAATACTATCGCACAAGTTATCAGTCCGGAAGATTTATTGAAACATTGGCAGGGACACCGGAACCTAACCCGCCGGGTAATTGAAGCTTTTCCCGAAAAAGAATTCTTCGAATTTTCTATCGGTGGAATGAGACCATTTTCAGCGTTAACATCAGAACTTCTTGCTATAGGTGGCCCCGCACTTAAGGCTACAGTAGAACGTGAGGAAAAACCTTATCAGGAAAGTTCCGAAAAGCTGGAAAGCAAATCTGATTATCTCAAAAAATGGGATGAAGAAACGGGAGAAATTAACGAGTACTGGAGTAAGCTAAAAATAGAAGACTTCAGTGAAACATTCAACCTGTTCGGTCAGTATAACTCTCCAATTGTCGAAAATATACTCTATTTCATAGATAATGAAATTCATCACCGTGGACAAGGATATGTCTATCTGAGAGCCTTAGGTATAGAACCACCTTATTTCTGGGAAAGATAGTTCTTGCAGGACTCCACTACTATTAATCTGAAAAGTCATTAATTTATTCGGATCCAATATTTGTGGAGTCCTTCCGTATACCGGACTGCATTTTATCAAGTAGCTCCGAAACTCTTGCCTTTAAACGTTCAGGCTCTAAGATACTTGCACAATCTCCAAACATCAGATACCACCGCGCAAAACTGTTTTCCAAATCTGGCGAAAGAAAAGTCATTTCTATATTTTCGCCGGCTACCTGCTCGGACACAAAACCTTGATATTTTTTCTCATACTCGAGATATTTGGCAATTTTTCTATCGACCAATATCCGCACTTTGGTAGTCGGACAAACTAACTTATCTTTTTTTAAATATGTTTCCAGTGGCTGATGTATGATGGTAAATGGTATTTCTGTAGTATAAATCTCCTGAATCCTGTCTGCCCGAAACTGCCTGTAATCATTACGCATATGACAATACCCTAGCGTATACCAGTTATTATTATCATGAAAAACCCCTACAGGTTCGATAGCTCTTTCAACAGTTTGCTCTGCTTCAGCTGTTTTATACCGCAAAATAACCTGGGTCTTCTCAGCGATGCTTTTAAAAAGCAAGGCTAAAGTATTGGGTGATTTTTCATTAAACAAACTGGATGCAGGTTGCATCAGAACATTAGATTCGATACTGGAAACCCAATCTTTATCTGAGTTGTGCAAGACGGCTTTTAACTTGAAAGTCGCTGATGCATAATGACTACCCAGCTCTTTATCGATAAATTTTTGCATCAGCTTTTCTGCAGCAATAAAACTGCTGGCTTCTTCACGCGTAAACATAACCGGCGGCAAACGGTAGCCTTCCAGCAGAGAATAACCAATTCCAGCTTCACTATACAATGGAACGCCTGATGCTTCCAAAGTTCTGATATCCCGGTAAATTGTCCGCAAACTGACCTCAAACCGTTCTGCCAATTCATGTGCTTTAACAATTCTTTTAGATTGTAATTGAATAAGGATCGCTACAATTCTATCGAAGCGCTTTGGCGTTTCATCCATCTTTACATATTTTGTCAAATATAAGTTAAAGATTGAATGAGTTTAGCTGCCTTTGGCTTTAGTCAGGAGCATCTTTGCTGCAAGAGCAACCAGAATACTCGCCATGATCCATTTCTGAATACTAACCCATAATGGATTAGCATTAAACCATTTTGAAGCTTTAGCCGCAACCAGAATCACTGTAAAATTAAGCATTGCGCTGATTAACATCTGGATTGTACCCAGTTGAAAGCATTGCAGTATTATATGACCAGCCTCAGGCCTGATAAACTGAGGGAAAAGCGATAAATAGAATATAGCCATTTTAGGGTTAAGTACATTCGTCAGAAAACCCATCGTAAATAATTTAAAAGGCTTATCCTGGGAAAGATTTCCCTGGACGGCAAAAACGCCTTCACTACCTGGCCTTATCGCCTGCCAAGCCAGATATAGCAGATAAAAAGCGCCTGAAATTTTCAACATTGAAAATAAAAAAGGTACGGCCATAAGCACTGCTGTGAGACCAAATGCGACCATGGTAATATGAAACAAAAAGCCACACATTACACCTAACAACGACGTCACTCCCGCCTTCTTACCCTGTGTAATAGAACGTGATATAAGATAGATCATATTTGGGCCTGGGGTAATAGCCATAGCCACAGCAGCAATAAGGAAAATCAAGAGTTCTTTTTGGGCGATCATTATATATTATTACTTTACGGTTATGGTATAATTTTCAGCACAAAATATGAATTTATCCTGTTTAATAATCTGAATGCTCCATTTATCCTCTGTATATGCTAAAATCAATATTTACTGTTCTACTGGTCACGATATTTATGTCCTGCGGATACCGGAAACACATGGCCCAATCCGATTATTCACTTTATAACCCTGGTTTTATCTTAACTAGCACCACTCCATTAAGAACTGATGGTGTATATGTACTGGAGAAGGTTTGGACTAATCAAAATGGAGGTAGAGAAAGAATTGCAGCTGAACGGAAAATCTACAAGTTTTATCCGGGCGGACAAGTGAACCTGATTTTAGATCCGGAACGAAAACTAACCAATAGTGAAGCTTACGTTCAGGCATTTAATCATCGGATCGAAGAAAGTCAGAAAAATGGAAGCGCCACTCTGTTTGAAGGCTATTTTAAGGTTGAAAATGATAAAATGGTTATACAACGCTGGGTGACCCCCAGGAAACAATTTTCCTATGATTATTTCCTGCTTGAAAAGGATATTATTATAGGGATTTCCTCCACAATAAGCGGTAAAGGGCAGATTACTGATAAACATTTCACAGAATATTATAAAGCTTACTATAGTTTTATTCCGACAAAAGGTGAATATTTAATGCCCAATTGGTAAGTAGAACCGAATATGTTAACATCAGTATTTTTTAATTTTTACTAAAAAATTAATATCTTGGTTAGATAGAAGATTTTACTGTTTAAAATATATTACTATGGATTTAATAAAAAACAAAAAGAATGTAATCACATTTGCTTTTTGGATTTTCTTAGTATCAATGTTGATAGGAGCTTATGTAGCTTATAATTCACATGTGTAAGAATTTATTCTAAAAATGCATATTCAACGAAAAGCAGGGTTTCATCACTCTGCTTTTTGTGTTTAAGGACAAGCGCCCGGCATATTTGAATCAAAAAACGTATCTTATCAGGACATACCAGTATATACTATGAAAATTGACAGAGATTTAAAGCTTGCTGTATTAATTGACGCCGACAATGTACCCTACGCTAACGTAAAAGAAATGTTCGAGGAAATTGCGAAATACGGTACGCCAACTTTTAAAAGAATCTATGCCGACTGGACAAAACCGACCGTTTCGGGCTGGAAAAAAGTTCTGCTGGAAAATGCAATCACACCTATCCAGCAGTATAGTTATTCGAGTGGAAAAAACTCCAGTGATAGTGCACTTATTATCGACGCCATGGATATTCTTTACACCGGTAAGGTTGATGGCTTTTGTATTGTGTCCAGCGACAGCGACTTTACCCGTTTGGCAACAAGACTCAGGGAAGCAGGCATGAAAGTGATAGGTATAGGAGAAAAAAAGACTTTGCCGCCTTTTATTACCGCCTGTGATAAATTTATTTATATAGAAATTCTTAACCGGAATCCAGTTCCTTCGGAAGAGGTAAGTTCTTCTCCTGAAGCATCGGTTAATAAAAGTACACCAATACAACCGCTTAATAAAGTAGATCCGTCAATTATCAAATTATTCACCGATAGCATCACTGATTTAGCAGACGAGGACGGTTGGGCATATCTTGGCGATTTAGGCAACCTGATGATTAAGAAAAAACCGGACTTCGACTCCAGGAACTACGGGTTCTCAAAACTGCTTCCCCTGATCAAAAGCACAAATCGTTTTGAAGTAGATGAAAGGGATAGTGGCAAACCTAATATCAAACATATATACATTAAAAAATTGACTACTACTGAAAAAACAACTAAACAACGGAGAAATGGCCGTAAAAGGGAACCTGGTACACCGGACTGAGCTAAACAAGTTCCGGTGCTTCATTTCCTGACAGGCTTTTTATAATATTCTCTGAAGCCGCTTCGCAGAAATCTATGCCTGAATAATCAGGATTAAATCCACCAATATAAGGCACAGCCATAATATAAATCCGCTCATTGGTTTGGCCATTGCTATCAATAATCTGAAAATTATCATTAATTGTTATTCCAGGCACTATTAATTGATACTTACCATTCTTATCCTTTATAACCATTTCATTCCCTTTATCTAACTCTGCCCTTCCGGCATCTTCAGATTGAAATTGTAACATTGCAGGGCTAACTGCACCTGCATTAACTAACCCTTTAAATGGGAAGTCCTGAAATGACAGGTGCGGCTGGCCAACACAATCGACAAAAGTCTGAAAATGTATACTGATATCATTTCCACTTTCATCCTTATACAGATAGACTGCACCGCCGGTTTCTCCAGGACTAACCTCACTTTCATTACCCACTGCCACTATACTAAGTACACCGGCATCATGCAGCGCAAACAACTCTTTACAGGAACTCTGTGGTACAAATGCAATTACAATTGAAATGAGAGGCATGAGCACTTTCTGCAGTCTTTGCATATCCTCGGCGGAAAGATATTTAGCAGGATAATTCATTGCGTAGCTCAATATTGCGAGCATTTCTTTCCAATAAATAGATTCCTCTCTTTTAATAGATTGTTCAGCTTCGACATATTCTTTTCGGAACAATGTAAACGGCTCGATCTCTTCGCGCATACCCATCATCGTTTCTACAAATTCTTCGAGTGCCATGTCTTTAACTTTCGCATAGAATGCAGGAGCTTTTTCCCGAAAGAGCTGCTTGAAGTTTTTTTCAAAAATATAATCCAATGAAATAAATCCGCCATTATGCCGGATATTATTTTTCATTTCCTGCCGGCTGATTAAGACTTCCTTTCCCAAATGCGAATCTTCAAGATGAAAACGAATCGCTGGCAACAATCCATTCCTTGAATGCATCACCAGACGAAATTCGGGGTTATCTGGGTTTAATACATAATCCACCTTCCCATTATTATCAGTCTTAAATTCTCCGTTAAACCGGGCCATAGTCCTGATTGCATCAATTGCAGTAAGTGAAGATCCTTTAATTCCAACAGGATGATTGAGTTGAAGCGCAAGTTTTTTAGGTGGATACGGCGAATCATAATAACCAGAAACCTTACCTTCATGTTTTTTTGGCCAGTTGTGACCTGTACAAATTATAACCCTATCGAAGGATTGCATCTCATTATCTGCAATAAAAACATTCACTATCCCCTGAACAGAATCATCTATAATATCGATAATCTGGCTATTTAAGTTTATAATTGTTCGAATTCCGATCTTCTCCGCTTGCTGACGGAGCAATTCAAACTGCGCCGACAAGTATTTTCCAAAAAAAAGGCGTGGCAAAACCTTATATTCATTAAAATTGAGAGGATCAATACCGAATGAATTTAAAATCTCCTCTGGCGCAGTCTTCACCCAGTCTTCGATAGAACTGAACAGTACGGGAATCTCATTATCTGATACATTTGTAATGTGCTCGGAATTTGCCCCCTCCATACTATAGGGCATACCCGCACCCAAGTAGCTTTTTCTCTCAAAAATTTGTATCTCAACATTTGTATTACCAGACTCCAAAAGTCTTTTATACATAAACAAACCAGCCGGTCCTCCACCAAGGATAGCAATTCTTTGCGTTAAATTTTGGCTCATAAGTGAATGAGAGTGTCTGTTTATTCAGACCAGACTCAGGCACATATAATAACAAAAACCGAAAATTGTTTGCACGATATGAATAATTCGAATTAAATGTTATCCCTGCCCAAGTTTCATCAAATAAGAATATAATACAACATCGAGCCCATAGATATCCTTTCTAAACTGCATACTACCGGTCTGGTCTGCCCAGCAGGTAAAATAAGTGAGATGAACCGGTATTTTAACGGGTAAGGCAATATCTTTTGCCTTTTGGTTAGCAGTAAGTGCCATTTCTTTTTGAATAAGCTGATACTTTTCTCCGTCCCCAAATAACTGCTGCGCAAGCTCCAACGGTTTTTCTAGTCTGATACACCCATGGCTCACAGCTCTAACCGGCTTATCAAAAGCTGCTTTCGCTGGTGTATCATGCAGATAAACAGCGCTTTCATTCTTGAATAGAAACTTGATTTTACCAAGCGAATTTTCTTCGCCGGGGCGTTGTTTGAATGTATATTTTTTTCCTGCAGAAGCATCGGACCAATTGATGGTCTCCGAATCCTGAATCAGTTTTCCGTTTTCATATACATCTATATTGTTGTTAGATAGATAATAACGGTCGGCAGCTGCTTGTCTGGAGATTTCTTTTGTTGCAATGCTTTCCGGGATGTTCCAAACTGGATTTACCTGTACACCATAAATCATACTGGATAACTGTGGCGTCTCCCGCGAAAATGGACGATCTTTCTTAAGATCCTGCTCATCATATTCCTTCAGATCATCTGCTTTTTTGAGATCTCTCCCCTCACCGACGCAAACTTTCATATCCAGTAATGATATGCCATTTTCCATAACATCCAAACGATAATCGGGAATATTCACCCAGACACTTTTCCCCTCTCCTTTTTCAACTTTCCAGCGCATGCGCTCCATATTTACGGCTAGTTGCCTAGATGTCTCCTCTTTACTCATACCGGGTGCTATAGCACCTTCCTTTAAGGCATTTTGCAAGGCTAAATATGATTTATCTTTAGGTTGAATGCTATCCAGATATTTACCAAGATTATTCAGCTCAAAAAGCTTGAGCATATCATTTTCCTGAGGTCGCCTGGTCTGGGTATAATAATGCGCATAAATTCTTCTGGGACTTATGGCTCCAAATACAATTGCATTGCTATATGAGGTTAAAGAATTTGCAGTCGCAATTTCCATATCTGCGATCACCTGGCACGCATCTTCAATATCAACAACTTTATTCTTGTCGTAAACCTTATTTAGCAAAGATGAAAATAAACTGGCGTCAAACATACCGGCTGATAACCCATGGTCTGCGGATTTAGCGAGATAAGTACTCATCTGCCTAAGTTGTCCGTCTGACAGATATCTTTTGACAAGAATAGGTTCATAACCATTCTTTTCATAGACTGAAGTGATCAATTTTGGATTGCGCAACTGATCCTGTTTTGCATTTAATACTTTTTTGAGAACGGTTGCCAATTTTTCATCGGTTACATTTTTAAAAATCTTGTTTTTAGTCTCTTTGAACACAATTTCACCGGTTTCAGAGCCCGCTTTCTTACAAGCTTGAAACAAAAAAAACAGGCAAATAATACCAGTCATAATAAACAGGTTAAGCCCTGAAAGGAATCGCTTCTTCATAAAAAATGTATAGGTTTTAAATGTTATTAAACGTCGCCTGGCTAAAGCAAAATGTAAAAAAATGTTATTAAACAATCCAACGCCGAGTTTAAACTAAACAAGACCAGTATTTATTTGTTAGAAAAAAAACTGAAATAATTATGAAAGAGGAAAACTTACAACGATTTATTGACGCCCAGCAAAGAGACTATCCGATAGCGCTAAAAGAAATTGAGGCCGGCAGAAAACAGAGTCATTGGATGTGGTATATATTCCCGCAGTTACAAGGACTGGGAAATACGGAAACGTCAAAATTTTATGCTCTAGCGGATCTTACTGAGGCAGATGCCTACTTAAGCCATCCTTTACTAGGCAGCAGGTTAGTTGAAATCAGTAATGAACTATTGAAGTTGAACGAAAATGATCCCAGTGCTATTTTTGGTCATCCAGACGACCTAAAACTCAAATCTTCCATGACATTATTTGCTGAAATACCATTGACAAATCCTGTATTTATTCAGGTATTAAACAAGTTTTATGCAGGAAGTAAAGATGATAAAACATTAGACCTTCTCAAAAATCGTCCTAATGCCTGATTAATTAAGAATTCGCCGTCTGGCTTTCCAAAAGCGTTATCAGAGCCTTAGCTGCCGGTCCTGCGGATAATGGGTTCTGTCCTGTTATCAAAAGACCATCAACCTCTACATGGCTCATAAAAGGGACTAGGGAAGAATGTAGTTTCGCGCCTAGTTCCTCAAGCTTGTTTTCCAGTTTATAGGGAACATTATTGCTCCGTCCAACCATCGTTTCTTCGATATTTGTAAAAGCCGAGATATGTTTCCCGGTTAAAAATCCTGGTTGGATTTCTGCCGCCTTAATCAGGGCAGCCGGCCCGTGACACACCGCCACAACAGGTTTTCCTGAACGATAGAAGTCGAGTATGAGCTGCCCGCTGGCTTCGTTTGTAGCAAGATCCCAGATTGGCCCATGCCCGCCAGGATAAAATACAGCATCGTAGTCTTCAGGATGAATCGTACTCAATACATTTGTCCGCTCAAATGCAGTTTTTGCAATTTCATCTTCCTGAAATCTACGATTAGAACCTGTAATATTTTCAGTCAGTTCACTCATAGGGTCAACCGGTGGCCTGCCACCGAGCGGACTCGCAAGAGTGGTACGGTACCCTGCATCTATAAATTCATAATACGGATCGGTAAACTCTCCCAGCCAGACACCCGTTTTACTATCAGTATTCTCCATCTGTTCGTGTGAGGTAAGCACAATTAAGATCTTTTTCATTGGTCCCTATTTAAAATAACATTTTACAGACAGAACCACTTCTGCCTGTTTTTGTTTTATGTTATAATTAGAAGACAAATGCTGAACACATGGAATGATATAACTAATCCGAAATAAAGTGAACCTATTTAATATCGTTGCGCTTTGGGTTTAATAGTCTCAAAGCGTTAAAAACTGCCTGATGTGTTACCGTGGCGTGATCTTCATCCGGTAAGTAATCGAAATACACTTTCAAATTTTTACTTTTAGTTCCTTTTATTTTTTCTGCAAGGAGATTGGCGTCGACCTCCATTACATGAGGAGCCTCGGCTGGTGCCAATCCTTCTTTCCCGACACCAATATAAATTTTGGTCTCCTGGTTAAATCCTTTATCCAAAATATCGCCATGCAAGCCGAATAAGGAACCATTATCCCACCATAGGCTTGGGCTAATGATTATATAGGAATTGAAAAGTTTTGGTTTTTTTAACAGAATTTCAGTTGCCACCAACCCTCCCAAAGATTGCCCTATAATCGTTTTTGAAGAGTTTGTATGATATCTTTTTTCAATATAGGGTTGCAGTTCTTTTTCAATAAAACCTATAAAGTTATCAGAATGTCCGGAAGTGGTATATGTCTTTTGGTCCGACTTGATAGTGGTAGGATAAGTAAAATCTCTTTTTCTATCTACGTTGGCTATTCCTACGATAATTGATTTAGGAACCCTGTTAATCCAGGGAAAACTATTATAATGATACAAACCCACGATTTGTATGAAATCTTCATCTGCCGAGCCATCAAGCAAATAGACCACCGGATATCTGGTACTGTCTTTCGGATTATACCCCTCTGGCAAATAAATATTGAGCGTTCTATTTTCCGAAAGTGCCACAGATTTAATATTTTCGATAGTGCCCAAAACAAATGGCTTGGAGGCATCCTTCTTGTTTTGCCCTAATACAATATGGAACATCAAAAGAAGGGCAATACTAAAAATGATTTTCTTCATCCACCAAAACTACCAAATTATAAATGATACCGAATTATTGCATAACCAATTTCAGCTGGCAAAACACCCACAGCTGCTGTATACCGGTCAGCTGTGGATGTGAAACTATATTTAGTTATTGACCAGTTTCATGGCCCCTTCGCTGTAACGCGCTCCTACATTCGGATAACGTTTAATCAGCGCGTCGATATTGGTTAAGTCATCGTCGTTCAGCGAAACCTCAACTGCACCCGCATTTTCCTCTAGATATTTCCGTTTTTTTGTTCCCGGAATCGGGATAATATCTTCACCCTGAGCAAGTACCCAAGCTAAAGCAAGTTGCGCAGGCGTACAGTCTTTATGCCGCGCAATAGCTGCAAATTCTCGCACTAATTTGTTATTGTTTTCAGCAAATTCTCCCTGATAACGCGGTAAAGATTTTCTGAAATCTGTATCATCGAGATTTTCAATTTGTAAAGTGCTGGTTACTAAACCCCTTGCTAATGGAGAATAAGGAATTAATGAAATCCCCAGTTCGCGCACTGTGCTTAAGATTTCTCCTTCGACATCGCGGGTAAACAATGAATATTCACTTTGTAAAGCTGCGATCGGATGTGTTGCATGTGCCTTACGAATGGAAGCTGGGGACGCTTCACTTAATCCCAGATAGCGAACTTTCCCTTCTGTCACCAGATCTGCCATCGCGCCGACCATCTCTTCTACCGGTATATTAGGGTCTATACGATGCGCATAATACAGATCAATTACATCGATATTTAGGCGCCTTAAGCTAGCTTCAGCCGCTTGCTTCAGCCACTTAGGTGAACCGTCAAAATATGTCCCGTTACTGTTCCCTGGTCGTACGACATCTTCCTTATAACGAAATCCGAACTTGGTTGCAATAAAAACCTTATTCCGGTTCGGCACCAATACTTTTGAAATTAACTCTTCATTCGCTCCATTAGCATACATATCAGCTGTATCCCAGAAATTGATTCCAAGATCTATTGCCTTTTCCAGTGTCGCAATACTTTCCTTGTCGTCTCCCGGACCATAAGCGAAGCTCATTCCCATGCAACCTAAACCCAATGATGATAATTCTTCTCCTGTCTTACCTAATTTTCTGTATTTCATGATTGATAATTATTATTTATTCGAATTCTCCTGATTATTTCCCATTCTTAATTGGCCGGGTAAATCAATGACTCAAAATTACAATAGATAGAATAGCGGCATTTACAATAATCAAGCAGATATTTATAATAATCAAACAAAAAGCCACACTTGTTTTAAAAAACTTATAAAAATCAAACGCCGGCATCTTCTTTAACAAAGAATGCCGGCGTTTATTATCAAGTTAGTATAAAAATCATCTCCAGGCTTTTCTCAGGAATCTTAGCCAGTTACCATGCATTAAATTGTTTATATCTGACTGCGTATAACCGCGCTTTTCCATTATAGCCGGTATATTCTGCAAATCGGCTATGCTTTGGATATCATAAGGGCACTGCTCCTTACCGAAAGCACCGTCGAGATCCGATCCAACGCCCACATGTAAAGTATTGCCCGCGATCTGGCAAATATGATCAAGGTGATTAATCATTACTTCGAGATTACAACCAGTTCCCCTGGGTGTTGATTGTCCTCTTACCCATCCAGGAACCATCATCCAGGCATCTAAAGCAAGTCCGATTACAGCTCCCCTTTCAATTAATGCTTTAATCTGTTCGTCGCTATACTGACGGTTATGATTAACGAGTGAACGGCAATTATTGTGTGACGCCCATACATGACCATTGAAGTGATTAAGCGCTTCCCAGAAACTATCATCACATAAATGCGTCGCATCCAAAATGATATTGAGCTTTTCCATTTCTCGAAGCAACTCGTGCCCTTTCGGGCCCATTAAACCTGTAGCATCTGTTCCCTGGGCATATCTCCCGGGGCCATAATGCGCTGGTCCAATAGCCCTCAGTCCATTAGCATGTGCTTTATGCAAATAGTCCATATTTATTATAGAATCTGCACCTTCCAGACTAAGGATATAACCAATTGGTTTATTGGTATCTGAAGGCTCATTATTCGTCCATCTGGAAATATGCTCATTTAAAAGCTCAAGGTTATTAATCTGCACCATCTCTCCCGCGTCTTCCATAGCGTTGTACCAGGCAAGTTGGCCCTGGGTCTGTGCCCATGCCTGCGCTGGTGAATGCCAGCCAGGAAGATGATTGTCCGGCGCCACATATCTTGCGATTTGTGTCGCTACTACAAGTCCGATTTGCCCTTTCCTTAATTCTGGCAGAGAGACCACTGCCTTTGCCCTGTCAGGCTTATCTGATAAACCTTCTTCCCTTTGGTTAATGGAAGTCACCGGCAAACGCAGATCACGGTTCCATTCCAGGGCATTCATACTCAAATCTAAATGTGCATCAATCGTAAACATACTTCTGATTAAATAGTAATTTTTCTAGTTCTGGAAGTTATCTCCCACTCATCTTTAATTTCCTGATTATAAGCTATGCTGGCATTGTTATATAAAGCGACAGTAGGACAAATATGAATAGGCAATCCATACAATACATCACCGATAGAAAACCCATGTTTAGTACCCAGATCAAGAACCAGATGCTCCTCACTCTGGCTTACAAATACGGCGTCCGGAGCATTCAAAAAGAAAACCCTTCGCCTCAGTTCATTTTCTGCAGCGATCGATTTATGCCCGAGGTCAAGACTCACCAGGTTGTCCTGGGTCAGAGAAATAACCCTGGTAATCACCACTGCTGCAGTTAAATACGATTGTTCTGTAAAAGCATCCTGATAGCCCTTATCCCAGAGTATAAAAGTTCCAGGGCTGCATTCTACAGATTCCTCCCCGGCATAAAAAGGAAAAGTCGGGGTTCCACCCGCTATAATTACAGGCTGCGGCATCCCTGAAGTTACCACTTGTTTCGATATTTGAGACAAGATATTCCAGATTGGCAGCCACTTTTCCTTTCTTACATCATATGACGCGTCATGAATATGCCCGTCATAAGCATGAAACCCTTTAACGATCAGGCCAGGTGTATCAGAAGCCGTTTTATATAATGCTAAGCATGCTTCTCCAGGTAGAATCCCCGTGCGGTTCATTCCTACATTCAGGTCAGCAAAGACGCTCAGTTCAAGTCCGGCAGCTATTGCGGCAGCAGAATATTCCGCAATTGAAATTTCATTGTCGAATAAGCAGGAAAACTGTGTCTCAGGATAAGACCTGATCAATTTAATAAACCTGTCTATTTTCGGCCCGGTAAGCTGATACGCCAGTAACACATCAGGTGCTTTACAAATACCCAGCATCTCTGCCTCGGCAATTGTAGCACATTTAAATTTAGTGATGCCTGCATTAATCATTAACGAGGTAACAGCCGCAGATTTGTGCGTCTTAACGTGTGGCCTTAATCTGGATATATCTTTTATACTTTGTTTTAATCGCTTGATATTTTCTGCAATCCTATCCGCGTAAAACACTAATGCAGGAGAATCCAGCTGTGCGACATTTTTAATAGTGTACCAGGTTTTCTCTTCCAAAGTATAGATGTTTAGTCGTGCAGTTCAAATAATGCTTCAATTTCAACAGGGATATTATCTGGCAAAGACCCAAATCCTACGGCACTTCTTGTACCAATACCATTTTCTTCACCCCAAACCTGGGCAAAAAGTTCACTGCAGCCATTAATAATAAAAGGGTGTTTTTCAAAATCAGGTGTACAATTAACCATACCCAAAACCTTAATAACCCGTTTTACTCTGTTTAAGCTACCTAAATTCGTTTTAATTGTAGAAAGCATAGTCAGCCCAACTTGTCTGGCAGCCAATTTACCATCCTGTTGATTAATATCATCGCCAATACGACCAATAGTCAGGCTTTTATCTGGATTTACCGGCCCGTGTCCCGATAAATAAAGATACTTCCCATCTATCAGATAAGGTTTATAAACACCCAATGGAGTCGGGGCCGGAGGTAAAACCAAACCTAATTTTTCAAATTGTTCGTCTGCATTAAAATTTTCCATAAAATATATCTAAAGTATTTGATTTAGTAAAAGTACACCCAATAAGCCAACTATACCAACAATTGATTCCATTGCCGCCCAGGATTTAAAGGTATCCTTCATACTTAAGTTGAAATACTCTTTAAACATCCAGAATCCGGAATCGTTGACATGAGAGAACATTAAACTACCTGCCCCAACAGCAAGAACCATCAGGTTTGGATCTGTATGGGTTGTATTCATTAGCGGCAGTATAATTCCGGCAGTCGTTAAGCCCGCTACAGTCGCCGAACCAACACAGAAGCGTATAATGGCAGCGATCATCCAGCCTAAAAACAAAGGCTGCATGTGTAAATCCTTCAGTAGAACAGCGATCTGTTCACTTACCCCGCTATCTACCAATACCTGCTTAAGTGCACCGGACCCGCCTATAATCAGCAGAATCATTGCAACATCTTTTATCGCATCACCATAAATCCCCATGATATATGGTATTTTCTTGCCTTGAAATACCCCAAGGGTTAACGTGGCTGAAAACAATGCAATAAGCATTACAATAGTTGGGCTGCCAGCAAATGAAAAGAATTCTGCCAACGCCGGGTCAGAGCTAGGAATCAAAGCAAACACAGTTGCTCCTAATAAAAGAAGTACAGGTAAGAGCGCAGTAAAAAAACTATTGAAAGTACCAGGTAACGATGATTCAGGAACTTCCGCCGGTACAAATGACTCCAACGGATTAGAAGGTATATTTTTTAATGCCCTGGAAAAAATAGGTCCTCCGATAACAATAGCCGGTACCGCGACGATCAGTCCATATAAAAGCGTAAGCCCCATATTCGCTTTAAACTGTATAACCAGTGCCGATGGCGATGGATGTGGCGGCAGAAAACCATGTGTAACAGAAAGCGCTGCAAGCATCGGTAATCCGATGTAAATCACGGGGAGCTTATATTTATAAACGATTGAAAATATAAGTGGAATCATCAGAACAAACCCAATTCCATAAAACAATGGAATTCCAATTAGAAATCCGGTAGTAACTACCCCCCATTGGATATACTTTTCACCACATATGTCCATCATAACAGATGCAATTTTCTGAGCTGCCCCGCTTTCAGCAACCAGCTTGCCGAGCATTGCCCCTATAATTATGATAATGGCCAAAGAACCCAGCACATCTCCCATTCCTTTCTCGACGGAAGCTGTTACTTTCCCCAGGGGTATGCCAAGGAGAATGCCTGCCAGAATAGAAACCACCAGGAAAGATATAAATGCATTGATTCGCAAGGCAGAAACCATTACGATTAGTAATAAAATACTTAAAAGAACAATTATAATAGTCATATTTTCAATTAGTTGATATAAATTTCATCTACAAGCAGCATTGCTTTTCCACCTGCACCATAAGATCCTTCAGGAATAGTTCCTTTATTACGGGCTTTTACTCTAACATAGCGCACTGATACAGGCTTTATTCTGGCTCGTACTGTATTGACACCTTCATCTCTAAACTCCTGCTGCCTGAATACTTCGGTAAATTTCTTTCCATCGGACGAGACTTCAAAAGTTAGAAAATCAGGCTCCCACATTTTTTGCCAATGGTATTTTAATAAACTGATTCCGACTACAGACACGCTTACTGGCTTCCCCAGATCTACAGTAGCCACCAGATCATTTCCGCTGAATCCGGTCCATTCCCCGTCGTTATATAACGGACTTCCGGTAATCCCGTTAACCAGAATACCTGTATATTCAGGGGTAAAATTACCCGCCGAAGGGTTTGACAAGCTTACACTTCTACCGGTAGCTTTATTAATATTAAACTTTTGGGTGAATACTCTCGTAGAGTCGCCTCCGGGACCATATACAGAAGCTCGTATTGTTTGGCTGCTCTTGATTACAATCGGTCTGGTGTAAAGCAAACTGTTCTGGCCTGGTATATCTCCGTTCGTCGTGAATCTCACTTCTGCACCGGGCAAATCCGTCTGCAAACTCAGTAATGGTTTGTTTGCTTTAATAACGGTTTGGCCTTTGACTTCATCGAAATGTCGAAAATAGTTTACATTGAGATTCTGCAGGATATGTTCCTGTGACCTTAATCTTTTCAGAAAATCTAGATAATCCCGCTGAGATTTATCGGACCAGGCTATTTCAGCCAGTGCCTGCATACGTGGGAACATCATATATTCGGCCTTCTGATCGTTATCGATATATTCAGACCACAGATTAGCCTGTACTCCTTTAATATATTTAGCTTCGTTTTCGTCTAATTCTGCCGGCAGTGGTTCGTATCCGTATAATTTTGAAAGGGGCGTGTAGCCACCTGCAGCAACCTGTTCGTTTTCATAAAGTGATTGATAGTAGTCCAGATACACAAATTTTTCAGGGGTCATTACCACATCGTGTTTCATCTTTGCTGCGGCAATCCCTCCTTCAAGGCCTCTCCAGCTCATCACAGTTGCTGAAGGTGCAAGTCCTCCTTCTAAAATCTCATCCCATCCAATTATCTTGCGCCCCTTGCCTGCAAGGTATTTTTCGATTCGCCGGATAAAATAACTCTGCAATTCATGCTCATCTTTTAAATTTTCATCATTGATACGTTTCTGACAATGCGGACATTTCTGCCATCTTGTTTTAGGACATTCATCTCCACCAATATGGATATATGCTGATGGAAAAAGTAAAAGTACTTCGTCAAGTACTTTTTCAAGAAAACCAAATGTTTCCTCTTTACCGGCGCAATAAACGTCTTCGAATACACCCCAGTAAGTTGCGGTTGGATAAGGTCCGCCAGTACATCCTAACCCTGGATACGCAGCGAGAGTCGCCTGTGCATGCCCGGGCATCTCGATTTCAGGAATAACTGTAATTTTACGGTCAGTAGCATACTTAACAATTTCTTTGATCTCGCTTTGTGTATAGTATCCGCCATAGGGTTTCTCATCAAAACGATGTGGATCTGATCTTTTATGTCCGATAATGGTCTCTGAACGATTACTGGAAATTTCCTGAAGTTTTGGGAATTGTTTTATTTCTATCCGCCAACCCTGGTCATCCGTTAAATGCCAGTGGAACGTATTTATTTTGTATAAAGCGAGTACATCAATCCATTTCTTAATCGAAGACACCGGAAAGAAATGTCTGCTAACGTCCAGGTGCATTCCCCGGTAAGAAAATCTAGGGTAATCATTAATATTAACCAGGGGAACCGATATTTGTCCATTTTTGTCTTTTTGCAGTAGTTGCTGTAAAGTCTGCAATCCATAAAATGTACCCGCAGGGTCATGCCCTGTAATTACTATACCTTTAGCAGTTACCTGCAAATTATATCCCTCGGGCCGGGTAACATCTTTAGCATCTACTCTTAATTCGATGTTTCCCTCATCAGCCGTTGAAGCAACGGTTTGAAGATTGAAGCCTGCAATAAGATTTAAATATTGATTGAAGAAGGTAAGACTCAGATCACTTACTGCAGAATCATAAACGATCTGCGTATTTTTTTTTATGACAAAAGACCCTGCTTTTACGGACATTTCTGCCGGTAGAGGTATAATAGCTATCCTGGGGTCTTTTTCCTGAGAAAACACTACCTGAGACAAGGATAGAACAAGAAAAATCACCAAAATGGTAAATCTCGCGAATCTAAAAGGGTCCATACATTTATATTGGTACGTTTGCAAGCAAAGCTTCGCTTAAGATCGGTTTTATATTTTAAAATCCTAATACATTAAAGATCTAAATTGACCTCCGTTCAATAAAAAAGCTCAGATCCCACCGGGATGCTGAGCTTTCAGAGGTTATATTTTGAACTGGTTTATGCCCAGGCTTTATCACCTTTTTTATAAGGTACAGACCCGCTATATCTTCCCGGAACAGGAGTATAACGAAGCGCTTGTGTACAGCCAATTTCAGAACTAAAATATCCGAACAGGGTCAGTTGCTTCATCATGGTGAAATAATGCGCAGGCAGTTCCTGTTGTTCTTTCATTTTCTGCTGGTGTGCTCTTGCTTCCTGGTCTAATTTAACCAATAAGTTATTCCGCTGTTCAGGAGTAGCTTTCATAAAGGTCACGCCATTTACTTTTTCCGAAGCTGTGTTCAGCAGGCCAATTCCGTCATAGAAAATCTTCCGGTTAATCTCTTCATAACAATCGGTAACCATAAGTGCCATAAATGACCCTACATTAGCAGATTTAGCACCAGGAGTTTTAGTTGCAGGTAAGATGGTATCAGCAACCTCATCCAGGAATTCCTGATCTTCGGGCTTAAAGATCCCAATGGGTTTGGTATAAGTACCCGGTCTTGCGCAACCGGTTAATAGGGAGCTTCCACCAATCAGTACACCACCAGTCGCGAATGCTATCATTTTTAATAGTTCTCTTCTGTCCATATACTTAGAGATTATTTTTTTTGAGTTCATTTACAGCATAATCAACAGCTCTTGCTGTTAACGCCATATAGGTAAGAGATGGATTCTGACAGGCGGACGAAGTCATACAGGAGCCATCTGTCACAAATACGTTTTTACAGTCCCAGACCTGATTCCATTTATTCAACACTGATGTTTTAGCGTCACGGCCCATTCTCGCAGTACCCATTTCATGAATTCCATGTCCCATAGCGTGCCCCCCATCCCAGGTCGTTATATTCTTTATTCCAGCAATATCAAACATAGCCTCCATCTCTTTACGCATATCTTTGCGCATTTTTAACTCATTCTCCTTTAGTTCAGCATCCATATTCAGTACCGGCAGGCCCCACTTATCTTTTTTGTTAGGATCGAGTGTGATCTTATTCTCGTGATATGGCAAGATCTCCCCGAATGCGGTCGCACCGATTGTCCATTTGCCGGGTTCTGTCAATGCATCTTTAAAATTACCGCCAATATTCAATTCGGCAACCTCCCGGCTCCAACCTTCCCGGCTTGCACCACCCTGGTAACCAAATCCTCTAAGGTAATCCCTTTTATCTCCGGACAAGTTTGCAAACCTCGGTATGTAGAACCCATTTGCCCTTTTTCCAAATACATATTGATCTTCAAATCCTTCAACTGTACCTTGAGCACCAATATTGTAATGATGATCCATAATATTGTGTCCCAACTCATTACTACTGCTACCTAAACCGCCAGGCCAGATATCAGTTGCAGAATTAAACAGTACCCAAGCTGAATTTAAAGCGGAAGCACACAGAAAAACAATTTTGCTGTTAAACTCATAAGTCTGGTTATTTTCGGTATCCAGCAACTCCACTCCCCTTGCCTTCTTCGTGTCTTTATCATAAAGGATCTGGGTTACCAGTGAATAAGGTCTTACTGTAAGATTCCCTGTGTTCATGGCTGCCGGTAATGTAGAAGACTGAGTACTGAAATAGCCCCCAAACGGACATCCCTCCCAGCAACGGTTTCTGAACTGACATTTGGTTCTTCCGGGAATTTCAGCGGTAAGATTCGCTGTTCTCCCTATAATAAGATGCCTGTTATCTTTATAATGTGCCTTAAGTCTTTTGGCCACATCTTTTTCTACGCAATTTAATTCCATTGGTGGCAAAAAATGCCCGTCCGGTAAATTTGCGAGATTCTCTATTGACCCGCTAATTCCAGCGAATTTCTCTACATAGTCGTACCAGGGCGCAACATCTTCATATCCAATTGGCCATGGAACTGCTACACCTTCTTTTTCATTAGCCTGAAAGTCCATCGGACTTAAACGATATGACTGTCTACCCCATAAAATTGAGCGTCCACCCATGCGATAGCTTCGCCACCATGTAAAAGGCTTGGTTTCCGTATATGGACAGTCGGTTTCATTTGCCCAGCCGTCCATTACTGCCTCGGATGCCGCCCAACCACGGTGTATCACCGGATATTTTTTTCTTTGCTCAGCAGTAGTGCTGCCACGGTGTTCGAATTCCCATGGATTCTTTTGTGCAGATTTATAGTCTTTGACGTGTTCGTAAGGTCCGCCTCTTTCAAGCATCAGAACTTTAAGTCCTTTTTCACAAAGTTCCTTAGCAGCCCAGCCTCCGCTAATGCCGGAACCTATAACGATTGCATCAAATGTTTGATTTCCCATAATCAACGATTGTTAATTTTATACATACAAGCTTATTTGGTTTTTTAAATCTACTGATTAAAAAAGCCTCGACTCAACTGTTATATTTTAAAAAATATATGGTATCTGATCATTATTCAGGTAAATTCATTGATATTATGAGCAGATAGTTGATAAATTACCCGATATTAATAAAGCTTTTTAAAAGCGTTTGAATAGATGAGGACACTGATACAGAAGATACACATTGAAGAATATAATTCTTTCGCCTGCCGGACATACAGGACTCCTGACTTTGAGACCGCCTGGCACAAACATCTCGAATGCGAACTTATACTGATAACTGCGGGAAATGGAACAGCTTTAATTGGTGACTATATCGGAGATTATAAAAAGGGTGATATTTTTTTTCTTAGCCCCGATCTGCCACACTGGTTTCGTAAATCTAACCAGGAGACTGTTGGAAGTGCAATAGTTATTCATTTCAGAAAAGATTTCCTGGGACCGGTCTTTTTGGGCTTACCAGAATTAAAAAACATATCCAAATACCTGGATAACAAAGACACTTGTATCCAATTACAAAACGAACTTTTGGGTACAATTGAAGATATAATCAGGAAACTCGAATATACAGAAGGAATTGACCGCCTGTTACTTTTAATTACTTGTCTTCAAATGATAAGTGTATCCCCGGAATACAAGATTATCACTAAGGCTTTTGACACAATGACCGGGGGCGAAGAAAATTCTGTTATAGAAGAAATTATTGAGTACTCGTTTAAACACTTCCTGAATCCTATTTCTTTACAGGAGGTTGCGGGAATAACCAGCATGTCCATACCAACCTTCTGCAGGTTTTTTAAGAGAAATATTAAAAAGAGTTATTTTGACTTCATTAAAGAAATAAGAATCGGTCATGCCTGTAAATTACTAAGGGAAACCAATAAACCAGTTTTGGATATCTGTTATGAAAGCGGATATAACAGTTGGGCCCATTTTAGCAAGCAGTTTAAAGATGTCAGCAGGATTACACCGAGCCAGTACCGAAAACAACATATTGAGGTTTAAGATGTTTGATTTAAACGAAGGTTTTCCTGGCTTCATTTGGTGAAATACCAGTTTTCTTTTTGAAGAAATTCGTGAAATACGGAGGATATTCGAAACCCAGACTGTAGGCAATTTCGGAAATATTCCAGTTACTATGTTTTAATAGTGCCCACGCTTCCGTAATCAACCGTGCAGCGATGTGCTCTGTAGTCGTTTTTCCCGTAAACTCCTTTACTGCCCTATTCAGATGATTAACATGTACAGATAAATGAAGAGCGTAGTCTTTAGGTGTTTTTATTTTAAGGTAGCTCCCGGGGCTGTCGATCGGGAACTGACGCTCCAACAGCTCAATAAAAAGCGATGTTATCCGCTCTGCCGCATTGTGATGTCGTTGGTAATTATCGATAGGATTTATCTTCATGGCCTCATGGATAAGTAACTGAAGCAGGTTCCGTAAGACATCATACTTATGCGTATAGTCAGATTTCATCTCCTGCATCATCTTCCTGAAGATGACCGATATTTCATTTTGCTGTTCCTCATTAACAAAGAAAACAGGGTTACCACCAATTCTAAATAAAGCAGATTCATGCAAACTCCCCAAGCGTTCTGAAGGCGTGAGAAATGCCTCGCTGAATAAACAGAACCAGCCGAGCTGCCCCTGCGACTCCCCCTCCCAGGAATACGGGATCAGCGGATTAGAAAATAGTAAGGCAGGTTTATCTATTAGAATCCATCTGTCGGCAAAAAACAATCTTCCCTGGCCGATAAGAAGTGTGACTTTATAAAAATCACGCCTTCTGTAAGGCGTAACTATAGAACAGTTTTCACGCGAGAACACATTGAAATGTCCGGACCCGGTATTGTTCAGTGACAATCCATAAGGATTAGCCTGTGGTACTCTCTTATAAAAATCACCAATATTTTCTGAATTGACCATGTAACAAATTTATAAAATACAATCGGTAATAAGCTTTCTGTAAAGGCTACATATCCCTGGCGTTATAGAATATATGATTATATATTATTTCATTTTGTCAGAAAGCACAAAAAAAACAGAAATAAGTGCGAGTGCAGACCAAGTCTTTGTTCCTAGTTTTGAGGCAGTAAATTTTAGGCATAATCTCTGCATATGGAAATTCCAATTCTTAGTCCGCTATGGGGACACGAACACTTAGATCTGAAGACATTCCTGGATAAAATCAGGTTGGTCGGATACAATGGCGTAGATACCTGGTTACCGGACAGTTTGGGGGACAGGAAATTGCTTTATGAATATCTGCAGAAATATAAAATGTTGATCGTCGCACATCAACACAGCGCATCAGGCAGTACATTTAAAAAGTTCAGATCTTCTTTCCTTAAAAACTTATATGAATGCGCAGAATCTGATCCAATTCTAATTAATTCACATACTGGAAGAGACTACTTTACTCCTTCATCAAATATCGCTCTGATAGAAACTGCTCTCGAATTTACAGCTAAGACCGGCATATTGGTCGCGCATGAAACGCACCGTGGCCGTTTTGCTTATTCTCCACAGGTCACGTCTGGTTATTTTGCTATGAATAAAGATTTTTGCATAACAGCGGATCTCTCCCATTGGGTTTGTGTAACCGAAAGTATGCTCGAGAATTTTAAAACAATAGTGGGTCAGGCTTTGAAAAGAAGCAGGCACATTCATGCCAGAATTGGCTTTGAACAGGGTCCGCAAATTACAGATCCAAGGGATCCGATATGGAAATATGCGCTGGATACCTTCTTGTTATGGTGGGATAAGATTGTAAGCCTGAATGTGGCAGCCGGGCGTAAAATATTGCCAATAACAACTGAATTTGGTCCGGTACCTTATATGGTAAAATTACCCTTCAGTAATGAGTTAATTTCCGATCAGTTTGAGATTAACTGTTTTATGAAAGATCTGCTGGCTGAACGTTATGCCTCGTACCGCAAATGTTATTAAAATAACTAAACTATATCCTCAGGTTTAAACTTCCATCTTCGGTGAGACCATAACCAATATTCCGGTTTCTCTCTGATTACCTCTTCCAGGTACTTTACATGTGCATGGGTAATTTCATACTCATTTGTTTCTTTTGGATTTTTAAACATCGGTATAAACTTGCATTGATAATGTCCCCTGCGAATTCTTCTGATATCACAAAACACGACAACACTATTCGTCAGTTTAGCTAGCTTCTCGACACCGAGAAATACCGCGGTTGGCTGATTTAAAAAGTTAGTAAAATATTTTATTTCCGGCTTTGCCGGCGTCTGATCCCCAACAAGAACAGTAATTGTACGCTCATTTCTATAGCTGATGAGTTTACGCATGGTGCTCTTCATGTCTACTAAGGTTGCGCCAAATCTAGAACGCATGCGAATAACTACATTATCGAAAAACTTATTACTTAATGGCTTATAAACAATAATACGGCGTTCGTCGAAAAGCTGGCTGAATCTAAGGGCACCCATTTCCCAATTCCCATAATGCCCCAATATACCCAACACACTTTGGCCTTCACTAAAATAATCTGTAATCAAATCCGGATTAGGGACAAATACCCTTTTTCGTACTTCAGCATCAGATATCGTGAGCAGTTTTAAGCTTTCCACTATGAGATCAGTCAGATAACGATAGTATTTAATCCTGATTGATGCCCGCTCTTGTGCCGATTTCTCTGGAAAAGCATGAAATAAATTTTCATCAACCACCTTACGCCTGTATCTGAAGATATAATAGAGTATGATAAAGATAATATCAGATATAATATACAGCAGCCAAAAGGGCAGTAAAGAAAGGAGATAGAAAAATCCAGATATCAATACAGAAAAAAAATGTTTAATCATTTAAATAAAATAGTTGATTGAGCAAAAATAAAAATAGAAAGAATATTAAAAGATATTGAAACCAGATTTTACTTAACGTAAACAATTAATTTCCGCTTCCTGAGACAATAGTTATAAAGACACATATAATCATATACTAAAACTGTTATTAAACAATAGTACCTCGTTAAATTAGCTATCATGAAAGAAGCCATGATGATATCAAACAATACGTACGCAAAAGAGTTTAAGAATCTTATCCTTTTAATTGCAGAAAAATATCAGCCATATCAAATTATATCATTTGCTGAAAAAACCAGGTTAGAACAGGCAGAAAGTTGTTTTCGAAACAATGAATCAGAGCAGAGTTTCGATTGTTGCCTGCTTATAATCACTCAAAATACCAGACGTGTGGTACATGATCTACAGGAGTTCTGCAATATGCATTTCGAATTTGGGGATATCACAACTATATGCCATGGAAAGCAAGCCATTCAGGAAGCAGTTTTCAGCCAAAACAGGTTTTTCACTACTGTATTAAAAACAGGTAAGGTATTATATAGTGTAGATGGAATGGCTGTAGCAGATTTTATTTTACCTGATGAATTACCCAGAAACTTAGAGGCCACAGAAACGCAATTTGAGAAAAGATATGCATTAGCCGACGCCTTTCTATCAGGTGCCGAAGTGTGCCTTAATAATGGGCAATATGCAATTTGCACATTTTTGCTGCATCAGGTTGTTGAACAATGCTGTATCACTATGATTACGCTGTTTATGCAATACCGTTCCGATATACATCATCTTCATCGCCTGCTCAAATTGTGCCGGTGCTTCTCCGATGATCCATATAATCACTATCTGGCAAGTGGTGGGGAACGAAAAAAACTATTCGAAATATTGACCAGAAGTTATTCAAGGGCTCGCTATAGTGAAACATTCAGCGTGAAAAAAGAGGATGCTATACAGCTTTATAAATTAGGCATCAACTTTACAACTCTCACCAGAAAGCTTTGTAGAAAGAAAATTGAAGCCCTGACGACCGAATTTACGATAGCTCAATGCTAATTATTCAGGCTTTCTTGCCTCCAGGATGTAGAATTCCCGTTCTACATCCATACCGGCATTGCTTCTTATTTTTTCGCTAAAAGAGCTGAGATTTCCGAGTTCAAATCCAGCGCTTTTCAGGATATCAGAAACCTCTGACACATGATAAAGCTTAAAATTATAAGCTGTAAAAGGTAGTTTTTCCATGAAATCGCGACTGGCAAATGTAAGATATAAATGCCCTCCAGATATCAATACCCGGAATATCTCCCGGGCGTATGCGACAGGGTGTTGCCAGAAATATAGTGTATTAACGCTAAATACTTTGGTGAAGACAGCATCCTTAAAATTCAAAACATCTCCATCTGATAATCCAAAGTCAGCCCGGCCTTGTTGAATAGGTATTTTGTTAAGTTTAATTGCCTCATTAACCATGGTTGATGAAATATCTACCCCGTTATATCTCAATGTACCATTCAGACTTAAAATTTCCGGCAGATGGCTTCCGTTACCCGGGCCAATCTCCAATATCAGGTCATCCGGTTCTATATTTAAACATTGGATCGTCTGTCGAATCATATTACCGTTGCTTTGTGCCATCTGATCAGCAGTTTTTAGGCCGTCCTCTCCGCTTGGACAATGCAACTGCCCTGCTAATTTTTCAAACTTATTTCTTTCCTCAGATTCCGCCATTACACTTTAATTATGCTTCAAAAATAATGAATTCCAATTTCCGAAGAAAAACAATCCTTACCTTTAAGAGTAAACGTTTAAACCATGGCATTACTACAAATTATTCCGGAAATATTTTATGACGATATAAATACCGGTCTTCGTTTTTTTGTTGACGGATTAGGCTTTAACCTAGTCTATAATGATGATATATTATACCTCGTAAAACGGGATGAGCTAACGATCATGCTCTCTGTCAATACCGAATTTGCGAAAAGCGACCGCCCTCAAATCCGAATAAAAACAGATCGTATAGAAGAAATATATGATGAGATCAATCTAAAAGACGCCTCTCTCTTACACCCTAATCTGAATTATATTAAAAATCAACCATGGGGTCTCAGGGAATTTGCCGTACTTGATCCCACTACAGTTTGCATCGTTTTTCAACAGGATCAATCATAACAACGCTTACTGTTTTTATCAGGAGAGCACATCAGTCATAAATGATATAGCTTCATCCGAATGTAGCATTGCTGTAGACTCCATAGTTATCATCGCGACCTCGCTGGCTCTGGTTCGCATTTGTTTTTCATAAAATGCTATTGCAGTCTGCAAATCGTCAAAACCTTCATTAGACAGACATTGGCTTAACTCCAGTGCATCAAGCATCGCCATGTTCACACCTTCTCCTGCATACGGCGGCATCAGGTGTGCTGCATCTCCAAGCATTGTAATATTGGCTCCTGCTTTCCAGTTCTGGTCGAACGGCATACAATATTGTGGTCTTGGAATAAAAGAATTTTCAGCACTGGTAATCATTCCGTCCCATATGCCATCCCAATTGCTATATTCTTCTTTAAACCATAAAAGCAGTTGTTCCCGATCTGTGAAATCCACGCTACAAGTCTTTGTCCAGGATTCTGCTGCCTTAAAACCGAAATAAAATGCAATGCTTCCATCACCTTTTGAACTCAAAATGATTGACTGATCGTTGCCAAATGCGAACACCTTACCTTCTTTTACCAGAGCATGAATTTCAGGTGCTTTTTCTGCGGAATCATGGATTAAGCCTTCTACAACTGTAATTCCTGAATAAAATGGCTTAATGTCAGTCATATACGTGCGAATTTTTGAATTAGCTCCATCAGCACCGATGACAATATCTGCGAAAACTGAATTTCCATTTTTAAAGCTGATTTGCCAGCCATCACCTGAAGGCTCCATATTTACAAATTGACTATTCCAGATAATAGTTTCCGGTAATAGGGAATCAATTAAAATATTCCTTAATGGGCCGCGATCTATTTCCGGACGGAAATGCGCATGGCCGAATGTGACTGTATCATCTCTCAATGTGGTATGTTGATCCGTCAGGATATTTCCTTTCCTGTCAACTATACGCAGTAAATCTGCATTTGGACGATAGTGTTCGATAAACTCCTCCATTAATCCTGCATCCTGCAATGCTTTTAAACCGGACTCATTATGCAGATCCAGGGTTGCTCCCTGCTGCCTCACATTCTTATCGAGGTCTCTTTCGAAAACTTTTACTGTTACGCCCTTCATCTGGAGAAGTCTGGCTAGTACCAAGCCTCCCGGACCACCGCCAATAATGGCAATATTTTTTCCTTTTATCAATGTATTATTCATCGTTTCTATTTTACTAAACCAAAGATCAGAATACATAAACAATTAAAATAGCTATATTGAGGCGAAAAATAGTCCTAAACGACCAAAACATGATTCTAGAATTTAAAGTCAATGGAGACATTGGTTTATTGCAGGCGTTTGCTGAAATACTGGGTACGACGGTAAACGATGGAATACTTACGATACCAGAAAGTATGGGTTCCGGATATCTCAGAGGTATAGATCTAGGAAACCAGTTAAAAATAATGATCAGACTGTATCAACTTAAAGATGACTTTACATTCAGGAGATTGGGAGCCGGCAATATCAACGAAATGGTCGTTCTGGCGTTTCACAATTTCTTTGGTCAAAAGCAAAATGAACCACATTCCGGGCCATATATCCAAATCGCCTCTGCCGGAATGGATTCAGAGATCTTTCTTCCTGCAAATTCAAAAGTTGACACTATAATTATCGCAGTCAAAAAAGATCTGCTGGAAGAATTGCTGAAACCTGGTCCGGATGATGCCTTTCTGCAAAACATTATATCAGGACAACAGCCCTATATTTACGAGCAAATTATATCACCTGAAATGCATTCAGTAGCAAACGGACTTATCAATGAACAGATACCGAAAGAATTACAGCATTTTCACAGCAGACTTCAGGCGGAACAATTAATATATCTTTTATTTTCAGAGCTGTTACGAAATCAGCGGGCTGCTGCATACCCTTTAAATGTAAATGATGTGAAAAATATATATACAATCAGGGATCAAATAATTGCAGATCTAAATATCTCTCCGAATTTACCCACATTGGCTATTGCAGCGGGTATGAGTGAGAGTAAAATGAAAAGACTCTTCAAACAGATTTTTGGCAATAGTATTTACAGCTATTATCAATCTTTTCGGCTAAAAGAGGCTGCGTATCTGATCAGAGAAAAGAACATGTCAGTATCCGAAGCAGGTTATAAAATGGGCTTCTCAAATTTAAGTCACTTCACCAGGATATTCGAGAGATACATCGGACAAAAGCCAAAAAAATATTCCACAACACAAGAATTTCTTAACTTAAAGTAGTCCAACACAATAGCACGGCTTAGTTTTTGTTAGTTGGTAAAATTCTATATGATTACATCTGCTCCCATTCTTCAAATTACCTCCGCGGGTTATTTATTTCTGATAATCTCATTGTTGTCTGTCGGACTTGCAAAATTGTGGCTCATAAAAAAGAAGAAATCAGGAAACGCCATTTTATTCCTCGCTTCCATACTTATTTGGTTTGCTTTAATGCTACCGGGTATGATTAGTCTCACATTCTTTGAAAGTGGTAACACCACTATACGGACTGCAGTTGCCGCATTCTGGGTAGTAGTTGCAGGGGTCTGCTGGTTTTACAGCAGATCTAAAAGAACGTTTTCTATCATTTCTCTAATGATGTCGTTGTTCGTCGGAATAGGTTTCCTGATGTTATTAGGCATGATGGGTGGCATGGGGTATTTTGTTTACTTGCGAATGTTTACTCATGAAAAAGATGACGCTCCTACCTGGGCAGTTTTCCTTTGTATATTTTTTCTGGCTGTGCTCTTATTAATCCTTTTGGGCAAATTATTCGAAGGGAAATCCCGTAAAATCGATAAAACTGAATTTAATGATTTACAGGAGGCATTACGATTTCCAGAATTCGTATTGACTTTGGACTTAAGTGGACAAAATTTAAACTTATTTCCTAAACAAATTTTTAACTTCCCAAATCTCGCCGAATTAGATTTGAGTAATAATCAATTTACAACTCTTCCAACTGAAATTGGAAAAATGAAGAAACTGTCTAAAATAAGATTAACTAATAATCCATTTACTGACCAGGAACGTGCGAACTTACGCAGAATTCTGCCTCAGGAACTTGAGCTGATATTCAGAAATTAAAGCTGCCAGATCTCTATGAACGAACTATTGCAATTCTTTAGCAGCCAGCAGATCGATATGCCGGTCTTAATATTCCTACTTATCTTCAGTGAGGGCACAGCTTTATTTTACACCCTGATTTTCAAAGGCCTGTTTGAAGTTAATATCCGTCCTAAATACTTATTTTTTATTACGCATCCCCTTTTAGTTGGCATTGCCTTTCTGGTCCGCCCCGGCTGGTCGTTACTGGTTGTTGCTTTACTATTTGCCTCAATCTTCCTGATGGGAATAATTGGGATGGTCATTTCATTTTTTAGAAGCCGTAATGATAATAAAGAAACAAATAAGCGTTTTAATGACAAATATCAAACCCCAAAGAAGGAAAACTTTAAGAGTTCCCTCTTATCCATAGGCATATTGGGATTTGTTGGACTCGGATTCTGGCTATACGCCGAAGGTAGGTTATCACTGATGCTGCTCATCATACCACTGATATTTATACTTGATTCGATCTTTTTCCCCACATCCAGGACACGGTTTTACAAATTACAGGCAATATTACCTACCTCAAAAATGAATGCTGTAGCAATGGGTCTGGTAGAGGTTGCAGGTGATTTGATTGAGATAGAGCCTTTAATCTCACCCCATTTCCAAACACCGTGTATAGGGTATTCCATTCGTATAGAAGAACGTAGGCGGGATAGTGATGGAAATACGACATGGAGCAAAATCTTCTCTGAGCGAAAAACGGGTACTTTCAGAATTAAAGATGAAACTGGTTCTATCACAGTTAATGGGGATGGACTTGACTACTATATAGAACGAATAGACAGGGAAGTAGAAAGTGGCGATAAACGATATTATGAAACCTATCTGAAAAACGACGATTACCTGCTACTGATTGGAAACGCCATTAGTAATAATGGCGAAACATTAATTCAAAAAGATGATCATCACGGTGTTTTTGGAGTTGCATTTCCTCATGAAGTAGCTATTAAAAACAAGTTTACTCCATTATACAAATCATTTTTCACTACCTTATTTTTTATTACACTTATAATCATCTATATCATTATATCTTAAGTTATTATGACCGCACAAAACATAACACTAATCGTAGGATTACTACTAATAATTATCGCTTTAAGTTTTTTCATCGGCATATTTAATAAGCTGGTCATGCTTAAAAACAATATCGAAAAAGCATTCATGAATATAGATGTGATTCTAAAGCAAAGAGCAGATGAAATTCCCGAACTGGTAAAAGTTACAGCTGCTTATCTGGAGCATGAGAAATCGATGTTAACTAATCTCACCAAACTAAGAACTGACTTTCTCAACTCCACAACTATTGATGAAAAAATAGCAAATTCCAGTGAACTAACTAAAGCAACTAAATCTTTATTCGCTGTTTCCGAAAATTATCCGGCATTATTATCTAATAATAATTTTCTTGAACTTCAGAAACGCGTCTCACAAATGGAAGATAAAATAGCCGACAGACGGGAATACTATAACGACAGTGTGAACCTTTATAATATTGGAATACAAGAGTTTCCAAATCTACTTTTAGCCGGATTACTAGGATATCGCCAGAAAAATCTGTTTATCGTTTCACCAGAAGAAAAAGCATACAATGGTATTCAACTTTAATGAGTTTTTCGGATATGAAAACAGCATTAATCAACATCCTGATCAGGTATTGATCTATGGGTTTGGTATAATAATTTTCGGTTTATTAGGCCTCACGTTTGCCGCATTTATCCTGAGGAAAATAAAATTAATTGCCATAATTGATCATTTCATAGCACCCTTAATTATATCCCTGCTCCTATGTCTGGTAGTTGCTATATTACCGACACTCATCCTTTATCTGCTGGCGAGCGATGTCAGCGGTGTAAAACTGGTTTACTGCTGGATTACTATTTTCACCGGTATGACTTTTTTTTGCTTCTCAAACTATCAGACAATCAGAAATTGGGCAAATCTTTCGACAAGGAAATGAAACTGTACGAAAGTGTTCATTTCTTGTCCGAAAATGTACAATTGAAAATTCAAAATACACATAATACACTAAAAGTCAATATCTTAGCAATCAAATTCATAATGGCACAGCTTTTAGACAATTAGAAAAAAATGTGTTATGTTTCGATTGAATTTAAAAATTGCCTGGCGCCATCTCTGGAAAAATAAGTCGTATACGTTCATTAACATAACAGGTTTATCCATAGGGATGGCAGGTTGCATGCTTCTTTTTGTTTTCCTGAATTATCAGCTGAGTTTTGACAAAGGACATAAAAATGGAGATAGAATCTACAGGTTTGTCACCAATTGGACCTATTCTGGTAACGAGGATTATTCCAAAGGAATCCCTTTACCGCTTGTTCAGGCAGTCAAAGACGAAATTTCGGGTTTGGATAAAGTTGCCCCCCTGATTGGCAGAGGAGGAATCATCTATATCAAAGATAAAAGTGGAAAGGTAATGCTAAAAACACGGGAATCTGTGTATTATACTGATCCGGCATTTTTTGAAATATTTGATATACCGTTCAACGCTGGTAATCATAAACTGGCTTTGTCCGAACCGAATACGGTTATCCTTTCGGAAAATATGGCAAAGAAGTTTTTTGGAAGCTCGAGCAATGCTATGGGTAAAAGCATCGTATTTGGTAAAATAAACCTGCTAATTACGGGCGTGTTTAAGGATATTCCTAAAAATAGTAGCCTGCCATTAGAGATCGTAATCAGTTACGAAACGTTCAACAGCAAAAAATTCATTAATTGGGACGGGGTCAATTCTGCGATGGAGTGTTATGTTTTGTTAAAGAAAGGTTTAACCGCTGCTGACCTGGAAGCACCAATCGCACGTTTTAATAAAAACCATTACCAGAATCAGCAAATTTTAGGTAATCAAGAAAACAAACTACAGTCGCTTGCCGATATACATTTTAATGATAAATACGGAAGTTTTGCAGATAGCTCTATCACCAGGAAGGAAATTTACGGACTTAGTCTGATAGGTTTATTTCTAATGCTCACGGCCTGTATAAACTTCATAAACCTGGCCACTGCACAAGCCGTCAACCGTTCAAAAGAGGTCGGAGTTCGCAAGGTAATGGGGAGTGAAAGAAAACAATTAGTTACCCAGTTCTTAACAGAAACATTTTCGATCACATTGATTGCCTTATTAGTTGCCTGTATCCTTACAGAACTAAGTTTACCCGCGATGGAAAATCTTTTCAGAGGAAAAGTTGCACTGAGCTTATTCAGGGATCCTATAATTTTCCCATTCATGATTATGCTTGTTATTGCAATCAGCTTTTTGGCGGGATTCTATCCTGCTATCGTGATCTCAGATTTTAACCCTATTCTAGCGCTGAAAAATAAAGTTTCACCAAATTCTCACGGATTGAATCTGAGAAAAGTTCTTGTTATCTTTCAGTTCTCTATTAGTATTGTACTGATCATTGGTACACTAGTTATTATGAAGCAAATGAAATATTTGCGGGAAAAGCCATTAGGTTTCAACCCGGACGCAGTAGCATTAGTGAATTTACCTTCTGACAGCCTCAGTCAACTGAAATACAACTCATTCAAAGCAAGACTTCTACAGATTCCAGGTATAGAAAATGTTAGTTTTTGTCAGGGTGCGCCTCTATCAAATGACATCACAACTTCTGATTTTAGTTATGACGGGAAGAAAAACCAGGATTTTGAACTTAGAAACTCCAAAGCAGATGAAAACTATATTGGATTATTCGGTTTAAAACTAATCGCCGGAAAGGTCTTTAAAAAAAGTGATACTATAAATGGTTGTGTGGTTAATGAAACGTTCTTAAAAAAGATGAATATATCAGACCCTGAGCAGGTTATTGGAAAGGAGTTAATCACTAATGGTTATAAGATGCCTATAACAGGCGTTGTGAAAGATTATAATGATCTCTCATTACAGCAGAATATTTCACCTATTGCCATTTACCCTCAAAAAGGCGAATATTATACAGCGGCAATTAAAATGGATAGTCAGGAGTTAATGCAGAGCATGAAGGATATCGAATCATTATGGAATGAAAACTATCCCAATTCAATCTACAACGTGAATCTTCTAAATGATGAAATGCAGAATTACTATGAAAATGAAAGAATCACAGGAGCGATTTTCAATATATCTACTATAGTGATTCTTTCAATTTCTTTTATCGGTCTTTTTGGACTGATTTCTTTTGTTGCCATGCAAAGAACCAAGGAAGTTGCGATCAGAAAAGTACTGGGTGCATCTACTACAGAATTGGTCAATATGCTCAACAGTTCATTTTTGAGAATGGTGTTAATCGCCAATATTCTTGCCTGGCCGCTGGCTTACTTATTCGTTTCTCACTGGCTTTCAGGCTTTGCTTACCGGATAGAGCTCAACATATGGCCATTTTTCTTTGCATCATTCATCTCTGTACTAATTACATTATTGACAATAAGTATCAAATCCTATCAAACAGCAAAAGGAAACCCAGTTAAAGCGTTGAAATATGAATAGTTTAAAAATATTCATCACGATTACATTTACAGAACCTACTTAAACTGCTCAATTAGCATTAAAAGGTGCTTTAAAGTCCTTGCGTAGCGTAATGACACCCGCGGAGGGAAAGTCTTTCGGTACAGATTGAGTAACCTTACCCGTTGCCGCCCATTCACATCCTCTTAAAAGCGTTACCTGGAATCCGGTACACTCCATCGCGTATCTTAATTCGGGGTCATTCCCAACATGCCCCATAACTGTGGTAAAGGACCGTCCTTTTTCATAATCTACAGTCCACATTAATGGCTCGTCGCGTCCAGAACCACCCAATTCAGACGCATCATAAGTAGTCGCCAGAATAGTCATATTTTTTGCGGGTCCTCGAAGTTTGCTGTATAGCTCATCTTTGAAATGATCCCAAACTGGTGGAAGACCGCGTAATATCGGGTGTCCGGCTGCACGATGCGTCACTGTAAACGGTCGTTGTAAAGCATGATGACCAGCCGAACCAGTAGAATAATCATATACAAAGCGGTCATTTTTCCAGTAAACATAAGGCCCGGCTCTTTCATCCCGACCATCCCAGGCGCCAAGTCCTGTCATTTGGTTGTATGCCGGCCAGTCTGCCATGGGCACTATTGAAGAATGGATGACGACCATTCCCCCTCCATCTGACATATATTTCTCGAAATTCTTCTGCGTTTTTTCAGACCAAGTCTTCCCTCCGTATAAAAAAACAACTAGTTTATACCCATCAAATACCGGGTTGTAACTATTGATATCTTCGTCGGCACCTGGTGTGACACTGATGTCTACGGCAAATAACCCACTATTCTCCAATATCTGTTTAACAGCATCGCTGCTTCCTTTCCACCAGTGATTGCCGTCCTGACCTGTTGCGATCATAACTTTGATCTTCTGCTGTGCGCTTAAACCAATTGGTAAACTGAGTAAAAAAAACAGGCCCAGCAAAAATCTGATTCCGTATTTCATTCGCATAATCTTAAATATTTATTTACAAATCGGATTATTTGATTTTTTTTGTCTGCGGATGCCATTCAATTTTATCGTAGACCCACTCTGTAATAAGGTGTTCACCATTGGCATCTACCGAGAATTTGTCACCTTTCATATACCGTCTGTATAGTTCATAAATACCGTCCTGGTTTCTATCTTCTAATACAAGATCCCTTAAAGTTGAGCGGGTCACTGTCGAAATATATTTCACTTCTTTAGAGTAATTGCCGACAACTACATAATAACATTTGAAAATATCGAAATCAGGGTAGTGTCCATTATCTGCGCTGAATAAAAATACTTCTTCGTCCTCTTTACTATCATCCATTTGTACCAGCCGGCTGGTTACCAGTCCAAAACCAGGTTTTTGGACCTCAGGAGGGTATCGGTCCCATGATCTTGGATCACTGACCCGGAACTGAGCCACTGCGCTGGCACTCAGCAAACACATCAAAAAAAACAAGATTAAATTTTTCATATATCTGACCGGTCATTTTGACCAATATACAAATAATAACAAGCCAAGAAAGCAAAAGAACACCGTTCAATCCAAATGTAAAATATTCATTTTAATCTAATCAGACTTGCATTTTTTGAATTTAATATAACTTTTAATAGTGAAAAAATCTATTTTTGTAGTGAACAACACAGAAATTAATAATATGAGAGGCAGACCGGCTATTTATGACAATCAGGACATACTTGAAAAAGCGCAGCAGGTATTCTGGACACAAGGCTATACCGCAACTTCACTGGAAGATATATTACAGGCAATGGGTATAGGCAGTGGAAGCTTTTATAATGCCTTCAAAGGAGGCAAAAAAGAACTATTTATAGAAACAATCAGACAAAGAAGAACTGCATTCGATGATTTTCAAAAATCAGTAAGTACCAGTGAAAAACCTATTGATCTGATTAAAGACTTTTTTAGAAGCATTGCTTCGGCAGATATACGTATTCACAAGCAAGGTTGCTTTATCGTAAACACCGTGGTAGAAATGGCTGGACTGGATGCGGAAATAGAAAGCGAAGCGATAAATATCTTAAAAGATGTTGAATCATTTTACACTAGCACAATAAAAGCAGCGCAAGAAGATGGAACGTTGAAAAATCAGACGGACCCTATCCTCCTCGGAAGGTACCTGATCAATCTATGGAATGGAATTAACGTTACACGAAGAATGTATGCTGACTCTCAGGAGCTGGGTCCGCTTATTGAGATGCAGTTAGCAGTGATCAACTAAAAATTTTTTACCAATTTTTGTAATGATCATTACAAAAATTAAACTAGCTAATATTCGATTAAAAAAATAGAATAACAATCAAAAAACACCAAATGGAATTGCAACTAAAATCAAAAAAAGCTTTCATAAGCGGGTCGACACAAGGTATTGGATACGCTATCGCCAAAGCTTTATTACTAGAAGGTACTGAAGTTATAATTAATGGAAGAACCCAGGGAAAAATAGACAGCGCTATCGAAAAACTTAAAAGTGAGATCCCCTCTGCCCGACTTTCAGGAATTGCAGCAGATTTCACTAAGCCGCAACAAATCAAAAATTTATTGGATAAACTTCCTGAAATAGATATTCTTATTAATAATGTTGGCGTATTTGAATTGAAATCTTTTGCTGACATTTCTGATCAGGACTGGATCGATATATTTGAAATAAATGTGTTAAGTAGTATTAGATTATCCAGGGCACTTTTTCCAGGAATGTTAAAGAGAAACTGGGGAAGAATCATATTTATTAGCAGTGAATCTGCCATTAATATCCCCGAAAACATGATTCATTACGGAATGACCAAAACTGCAATGCTATCAATAAGCCGAGGACTCGCAGAATTAACCAAGAATACCGGAGTAACGGTAAACTCTATACTAGGTGGTCCAACTTATTCAGATGGAGTCGCCAGCGCCGTTAATTACCTTTCTTCGGCACAGGACAAAGATATTGAGTCAGTTAAATCGGAATTGATGGCAAACCTCAATCCAACCTCATTAATCAATCGGTTTATAGATCCTTCGGAAATTGCTAATCTGGCGGTATATCTTTCCAGTCCGCTTTCAATCGCGACAAATGGTTCTGCACTTCGTGCTGACGGCGGGGTTCTGAATACAATTATATAAATCCACGAATTACCGTTAGAAAGCAGATGTAGTAGCTCTCTAGCGGTAAATAACATCGCCTCTGATAAGAACGGCTTCAGAGTTCACCAATAAACTTAAGCTTATAGTTTTTTCCAAATTTGTAGCGATAAGAACTCCAGGAAGGCCCGCTTTTATAAGATACAGTCAGACTTTTATCAGTCGTATTAAACTTCGGATTGAGTATCCTGAATTTATCTTCCTCCAAATCAGGCAAAAACAAAGGAATAAACTTTTTACTCAAAGGGCTATAGATAAAAATATTATAAATCAAATTCAGTCCTGTTTCATCAGTAAAGACGAATCCAATATCATCAATACCGTCGAAATTGAAATCAGCAATCTCACAATACCTGGGTTTGTCTTCCGGACTCTCCTCCAGATTAATCCTGCTAGTTTCCCCATCCTGATAACTAATAGTGAGATTCTGATCATGGAAAGTGGAAAATTTAAATTTTACATCGTGCAGAATCACCAGAGAGCTATCACTATTAAATGGCTGCGCTATAGACGATTCAGGAAACATGAATATAACCACTGCCGTCAGACAGGAAAGGATGAGCATATTTATGTTATTAAATTTCAGCATGCGGAAGTGTTGGCCAATTATTTTATTGCAATTTAATTGAAATCAGCCGTATTCCTGTAGGTAGTTTTTAACCTTTTTATCAGGTCCTTCCTCAGCATCACAGGCAGATGTTGTAATTTAACACCAGATTTATCATTGATAGTACAACCTCCAAGTTCATCACATTTATATTGAATATGGCAGAGATAACTATCCCTGCCATAAAATATAATCAATGAAATCTTTTTATCTGTATCATCATTACCGCAGTAAGAGAAAGGTATAAATACTGCCCGCCCCCCGCTATATTCTCGAAACCAGATATTCTTTTCTTTGAAAAAGATCATTTCCATTTGATAATCTTCATCATTATATGCTTTAACCGACGTGTATTTTGAGTTATAAAGGCTGGCTTCGATACGGGTTTCATGCCCATCAAAAGGAGGCCGGTCTGGGTTACATAAAGCATTTACTTTAATTTGCAATCTATTACTGCCGTTCTTATCAGTCCATGATTTAGACACCGTAATCGAATCAGGTAGGACAACCTGAGCGCTCAGTCCATGGCCAAAGCAATAGAAAGAAAGAATTAATATAAAGGAAACCCAGACCGTAGAAAATTTATTCATCTCAATAAAACACTAATAGTTGAACTTTATAAAGTTATTAATATTCAGTGATTTGTAGCCAGTCATGGATGTATGCCGCAACATCTTCCCAGCCAGGCTCGTTGCAAATAAAGTGACTTCTTTTCCGGAAATACACGTAAAGCAGTAATACTGTTTTTATCTGTATAAGCTTTATAGTTCTTTTCAGTCAATGAAGAAGGTATAATCTGATCCTCCTCACCGCCGATCAATAACAATGGTCCATGTGGTGCATCAACATACATTTCAGTTTTACCAGTTTTATTTTTTCCGGAGCAGCAATAGTCCTGCTGCAGAAAACAACAATAATCCTGCAGCTATATATTTTCTATGGGCCTTTGGTTTTCCTGGGACACCCCATCCGCCATGCACAGCATTTCCATATTTAACAGTATTAAAAATATTTCCATCTATTTTCTCTATTGGCTCTGCACGGTTCAGGTAAGTGCCAATTACCTTAGCAGTAATTCTGCTGGTTAAGGCAGGAAAGAAAGCATAGGCATAGCGTAGTAAAATAGAAGCACTGCCCACCATAACTTCAGATTTCGGATGACCAGCAAGTTCTGCTATAGCAATCGCAAGCCTGGCAGGATCATAAACAGGTGGTGCCGGCCGAATACTCTTACCCGTGTAATTTGCTGCATGCTGGATACCTGGAGTATCTAAAAATGCAGGATAGGCATCACATACATATATATCGCGGAAGTCTGTCAGTTCAGCACGTAAAGCATCTGAAAAACCTCTCAAGCCAAATTTACTTGCAGAATATCCAACTCCATAAGGAACTGGCAGAAAGCCTCCGATAGAAATATTATTAATTAATATTCCCCGCCCCTGACTTTTAAAATATGGTAGTACTGCGTGTGCTCCATGAATATAGCCCATCAGATTGGTACGTATAACCTGGTCGAGAACTTCAACTGGGGTATCTTCAAAAGCTCCGGCTGCTAATACGCCTGCATTGTTAATCCATATATCAATATTTCCACCGAAATCTGTAGCGGCCGAGGCGAGGTTTATCATATCCCCATAACTGGTTACATCTGTATATATACAAATAGCCTTTCCGCCCATCGATTCACATTCTGCTTTAACTTCTTCAAGTTCACTAATGTTTCTGGAGGCTAAAACCAGATTATCCTGTCGAAGGGCAAATTCATAAGCTATTGCTCTTCCTGCACCACTAGAGGCACCCGTAATTACAACTGTTCTATACATAATTTGAATTTTATGTAAAACAGGTCCGGTATTAAATGGTTTTGAAATTAACGCACATAGCGCTTTTGTATCCCATCGATGAAATAACTGGTACGCCTGGTCATTCCGGTATCTTTTTTTATCACTTTCTGATCCGTCCCTTTAAGTTCTCGTTGCTGATATACTTCATAATGCCGGCTTAATTCGTTCCCTTTTCTCCACCTGAGAAATCAAAACTATAATTCCGGCACTCCTCTGTGATTTCCTCCAGTTTTTTTGAAGGAATATATTGAACAATACTCTCCGGATGAACCCTCGCCCGGAATAGCACCTCATTTTTGATAATATTTCCAACTCCGCTGAATATATGCTGATCTAACAATACATCACATATTTTTTTATTCGGATATTTTTTCAGTTTTTCAAGTGCCTTTACTGTACTCCATTGTTCACTCATCACATCTGCTGTCCAGTCGTACAACGTATCAAGAGGAACATCAATACGTTCAACCGTACATACATAAAAATAAACACTGTCGTCATTAAAATGCAACGCCAATTTTGGATTTACTTTTTTAGGTTCGTGAAACTGATAACTTCCAAATAATCCCAAATGTATTCTGATACTGAAATCGCTAAAACAAATAAAAAAATTCTTTCCCCATGTTTTAAAATCCAGAATCTTTCGATGGGCAATTGCTTCCATATCCAGTTCAGCGTAACCAGAAGCCTCAGCTACAATTTTATTTTTGAGATAAGAGATCTTCTCTTTTAGAATAACAATAGACGGACCTTCAGGCATATTTAATCAAATTGATAAAATGAATACACCTACAATCTCTTAAAGCATGGATTTGTTTTCAAAACATCAGTTATTGGCCCTATAAGTATCGCCATTAAAGAACCTACAGCCTTGCATTAAAGGCCAAACCAAACGTATGATTTTGATATGCAGGAATAAGATTGTACTGTTGCGCCTTATTTCCAACAACGAGCTTTTTCAGTTTAGGATAGATAATATAGGCGAGCTTAGTGGATATAATCCCTACACCGGCACCGGTGACCACATCACTTAACCAATGCTTATTATTATACATCCTTAAGACCCCGGTCGCTGTCGCTACTGTGTAACCAGCATATCCATACCAGGGAGATACGCCTTTGTATTCCTGCATCAGAAACTCTGCAGCAGCAAATGCATTCGCTGTATGTCCGGACGGAAATGAATTAAAACCACTATGATCCGGACGTTCCCGGTTAGTCATCCGTTTTACGGAAAAAACCGTTCCGCTCATGATCGCCTCTGAAAGCAGATAAATTCCAGTCGCATCCACCAGCGAATGTTTACCCTTAATACCAGCCAGATTAAGCCCATATACGGCAGCGGCGGGTGCAAATTGCAGGTAATTATCCACATGAGCAGCAAATAAGGGGTGATCTTCCTGAAGCTCATCCCGCGTCGAGAAATCCAGATGACGGATAGGAGAATTAGAGGAGAGTGACACCAGTCCATATCCGACCAGCACGGCCGGTATAATAAAAGTAGAAACTTTAGGCCGGTAAGCAAGTGAATCAATTACCTGTGCTTTGCCATTTAGGGGATAAATAATGTAGAAAAGAAGAGATAAACACAGAAGTTTTATGCGCATAAATACAAGATTTACCGCTAAACTATATGCCAATTATGGAGGAAATCTGTATTCTACTTCCCTTATTTGCTATTTCAGAGTCGGGAATTCAGGGGCGTAAGCTAAATTTCCTCTGTTAATTTTTTCAACTTAGGAACATACTCCAGCCCCCATTGATCAATGGCATATAACAAAGGTAAGACCTCTCTGCCATCTCCTGTAAGATTATACTCAACCCTTGCAGGAACTTCAGGATAGATGGTTTTTGTGATCAGTTTATGGAACTCCAACTCTTTTAATTGTTGATGGAGGACTCTTTTACTGATACCATGAACTGCATCAAATAGATCCTTTGGTCTGACAACGCCTTTATGTATCTCGGTGAGCAGACAAAATTTCCATTTTGAGATGGCCACCTCCATAGCAATACTGAGCCCACAAGTATAATCTATTGGTATTTTACGTTCGTACATCTGACAAAAATAAGCATAATCAAAAAGCTGGTGATACTGATTAAATTATCACCATGGTGACAATTTAATCAGTTATTGTGAACATCCGGATTTCGCAGGAAATTTGCACAATAAATATTTAACATGAAAAAACTTATTATAGTTACGCATCCTGATATTAAAAACTCGAAAATAAACAAAAGATGGATGGAAGAATTAAAAAGATATCCAGAAGAATTCACTGTCCATTCTCTATATGAGTTTTATCCCGATGGTCAGATAGATATTGATAAAGAACAGGAGCTAGTTTCATCTCATGAGTCGGTAATTCTTCAATTTCCTTTATACTGGTTTAGCTCTCCCCCATTATTAAAAAAATGGCTTGATGAAGTTCTACTTCATGATTGGGCTTACGGGAGTAAAGGCGATAAAATAAAAGACAAAAAGTTCGCACTGGCCATCAGTGCCGGAATAAAAGAAGAAGACTATACTCCTGACGGTCGTTATAAAGTAACAGTAGAAGAGCTTACAATACCTTTTGCGACCACGTTCCGGTATACCAAGTCAGATTACAGACCTTTCTTTGCATTCTATGGCGCAGAAGATCTACCAGAAGATCAGACAATAGATCAAAGTGCCGTAGATTATCTAAAATTTGCAAGAGCATTATAAAATCTGATTATCAGGCAAAGAGCCAATTACTCTATTAATTGACTCTTTGCCTGATATTTACAAATTCATACCACCAGACACCTCAATGCGCTGAGCATTAACCCACTTAGCGTCATCTGTACAAAGAAATGCTACAACCCCACCAATATCGTCTGCACGTCCTACTCTGCCTAGCGCAGTAGCATCAGCCAAATATTGATTTACATGTGTATTATCCCGCACAACCCCGCCTCCGAAGTCCGTCTCAATAGCTCCGGGAGCAACAACATTTACAGCAATACCTCTTTTACCCAATTCTTTGGCCATGTACTTTGAAAGCACCTCTATCGCTCCTTTCATACTCGCATATGCTGCTAGTCCAGATCCCACAAAACGGGTTAGTCCTGTTGAAACATTAATTATTCTACCTCCATCATTAATCAAAGCCACTGCTTTTTGTGTGAGAAAGAATACACCTTTGAAATGAATTGCCGATAATAAGTCAAACTCTTCTTCTGTGGTATCCAAAAACCCACCACCCACACCGATACCGGCATTATTGATTAAAAAATCAAATTTTTCTGTCTGAAATTTATCGTGCAACTGAGCTGATAGTCGTGCAAAAAAAGAGTCAAAACTCTTCACGTCGCCTGTATCCAACTGAAGTGCTGCCGCTTTTTGGCCATTCTTTTCAATCTCAGCTACCACTTGCTGCGCTTCATCCTTTTTAGAATGATAAGTTAATATTACGTCTATTCCTTTTTCGGAAAGACTTATCGCCATGTCTTTGCCTAATCCACGGCTTCCACCAGTAATTAATGCGATTTTGCTTGAAACTGCCATTTGATATAAATTAATGATATAATAAACCCAAAAGTCGATATTTAACCATAAAGCTACTTGCAAACATCAAACCATTGTTTGCGAAATTCAAATCAACAAATTCAAGCGCAGATCAGGAACGAAATTCCACGGGAGACAGTTTGGTTTGTTTTCTGAAGAAGTTGGAAAAATGTGCAATTTCTTCAAATCCCAGACAATAGCCTATTTCCGAAATGTTCCAGTCAGTTTGTCTAAGCAGAAATTTAGCCTCCCTGATTATCCGCTCAGATATAATTTCCGTAGTCGTTTTTCCTGTTTGTTCCTTTAAAACTTTATTCAGATGATTGACATGTACAGACAACTGGTCAGCATAAGCTTTAGCTGTCCGTAAATGTAGTTTTTGTCCAACTGATTCGATGGGGAACTGCCGCTCCAGAAGTTCTTCGAATAAAGAAGACACTCTTGCCGAGGCTGTATGCACCGGGTAGGAAGCAGATGCTGGCTGTAATTTCTGACCATAATGAATGAGTTCCAATACATAATTACGTAACAGATCCGACTTGAAGCTGTAAGTTGAAGATAATTCACCCATCATCTTTTTAAAGATCATTGCAATTTCAGTACTTCTCTCGGATGAAACTTCGAAAACAGGGTAACCTCCGGCTTTAAATATAGGTAACTCGTCAATGGAAACTCCATATCGGCCTGGATCTAAGAAATCATCTGTGAAAATACAGAAATAACCTGACTGGTCTTGCTCCATAGGAATCCAGTTATAGGGGATTTTAGGGGTAGCAAACAATAATGCACATTCTTCAATCTCGATTATTTTGTCAGCATATTCAGCTGTATTTTTTCCGCAAATCAGGCTGATTTTATAATATGCACGACGATTATATGGCATTTCTGGTTTACCTTTCATTTGAGCAATAAGCGCTTTAAGGTCGAACACATCAAAATGTCCGATTTCCTTACTGTTCAAGTCAGGTGCTTCTGCAGAAGCATCTTTGTAAAAATCATTTACCGATATTATTTTCATGTCGCCAGCTAAAATTCAAATGTAAAAAATAACGACTAATTATATACCGTTAAGGCCAGCCCCGAAATGTCTATAAAGAAAAAGGTGTGAGGTCAATATACATTTATTGAGCTCACACCTTACGAAATTATCAATTAGAAATCTCTATACAGTTTCAGTTTGCTTTTTCTGTCTCTGACGAATTTTATAAAAGCTGATAAAGCCAATCACAGCCAGTCCAACACTGAAAACATCGATAAAAAGAATATCCACAGCACCCGATGCATAGGTATTCCAAATCCAGTTACCGGTACAAATTCCATTTGCAACTGGGATACATAAACTGAATATACTTCCCAATAAGATCGTTTCACGGTTAGTACGGTTGAGATCTTTACGAATGACATAATAGACGCCGAGTATTAACCAACTGTAGAAATAGAAATGGTAAATAAAATCCTGATCCGCTGCACCATTGACTTTTACGGCAACGAGAGTCAAGGCAGTTACAGGAAACATAGCCAGGCATCCGGCCAAAAATATATTTGCAAGCCAGAAATTGAACTTACGTTTGTAAGCAGGGACATTGTTTTTATCTCTGGCAACAAGCCAAACGAGTATACCAGAAATGATAACCACACAACCCATCATGCCCAATACGAAGTAAATTATCTTCAACGCATAACCACCATAATCTCCAAAATGCAATCTATAAATTAGGCTACGGACCTTGTCTATATAGGTCACATCCGTCAGAGGTGACTTATGAAAGATTATCTGATCATTTTCTACTTTATAAATAATTTTACCGGTACCAGCAAAACTTTCCTTTTTATTTGCGGTGCCTTCTATAATGATATGCATAGAGGTATCACCATAGTTTTTGATGGAAACATTTTGAATGAAGGGATCTTTCCATAACTTCTTTGTACGGTCTACATAAGAGTTAACATCAACTTTCTTATTCAGTGCATGATAAGAATATGTGTATTCCCTGGCGTCTGAATAACCGAGGTCCTGATACAATTTATCTGCTTTTCCACCATAAAAAATTGTACTGAACGGCGTAATTATTACAACGTTAAAGATTAGGATAAGACCCGTGACCGCGTAAATAAATTGATAGGGAAAACCAATTACCCCTAATGCGGTATGTGCATCAGTCCATACAGTTTTGACCTTTGACCAGGGCCGGAAGATAAAGAAGTTAGATACAATTTTATCCCAGTGCAGCATCAATCCCGTAATCAAGGCAAATAAGAATAGAAAAGAGACAACTCCTGCCAACAGGTAGCCAAAAGGGCTTCCAAGTCTAATCGGCACTGAATTTAGCTGTGCTAAAAAATGGAGTCTGTATAAAAACTCACCCATATCATAAGACTGCTGATAAGTTGAAGAATTACCATTAATGAAATTGTATTTAAAATACGCGCCATCTCCACCTCTACCACGACCTCTTCCTCTGCCTTTACCCGCTTCTTCAGTATGTTTTTTCTTCGGTACAAGTGTACTGTCTTTAGAGGCAGACATATCCACATAACTGTCAAAGGTGTGTTGCTGGAAGTATAGCGAGATGTCCCTGCCGATCAGATTATGCTTCTGGTCTAAAGAATCCAGAAGTTTATTATAAACGACAGGCTGATTCTCGTGTGCACTATAGGAAGTATTACTCTGCCATGCTGAAATCTCCTTTTTAAAGAAGGAATAAGAGCCGGCAAAAAATATAACATAAAGCAGAGCACAGATAATAATACCGCTTATCGTATGGGTGTGAAAATAAATATTATACTTTCTGATATTCATGATTTAGATTATAATTTTAATAAAATTGGAAGAGCGAAAAGGACGGTTAGCAATATATAGTACAACCATATTTTCCATGCTTTTTCAGCTAGAAAAGCCATTAACAATAACACTGCCCAAAGAATATATCCGGTAACTCCGGCTGTAATAACTACATGTTTAGGCTCAAAAATATAACCGAACAAATGATGAAAAGAGATCATAACTGCATATCCTCCGATTACACCGGCTGTTATTTTAAGAAATCTCTGGAAAGGAGATTTAGTCAGGTATTTTTTATTAGCAGGCATATTAAAAGATAAAAAGTTCTAAACCGGCAAACAGCACGTATAAGATCAATACATGCTTAGCCGAAAGATAATGGAAAGGAAATAAAAGGACTATTAAACTACCCATAGCCATCAGTATCACGATAAAGCCAAAAACTCCTGCAGCCAAACCATTCAAACAGATCAAAATCAGGCACGAGATTAACATCATTGAGAAACTTATAACTCTGGTCAGGACCGGTTGAGAGGCCATCTTAACGATCCAGTCGGTTTTCGTTTCCCATTTGCTTTTTTTGGAAAGATTATACAAGAGCAAAAAGGCGAAAAAAAGCAGTAATAGGATTGTAGTATACATAAGATTTAAATGATGATTAGCCCACCAATTCACATCAGCGGGCTAATCAATTGAATAGAGAGATTAATTCTTATAATTTACTGATGGAAGTAATTGTACCACCTTCGACTTTAAGTCCCTGTGTGGCAGTGGCATTACTTGCATCAATTTTATATACATAGCTACTTCCGTCTTTTAGGGTTACTCCCATATAAGCTGTTCTTCCATCTTTAGGTGTAAAATTGTGATCTGTTACACTTCCGATTTTATCAAGATCCGGCATACCGGTTACCGCTTTAAATGTTTTGCTGTTTACATTCACGATACCAATATGCGCCCCTGTACTATATGCACCTTTTTCTGCTGACGTAGTTGCGTTGACTACGAAATTACCACTACCAATATAAATCCAGTTTGTGATATTCATTCCACCAGATGCTTCCTGGAAATTAAAGTAATAGTTCTTGTCAAATTCTGTTGTACCAGCGTTAATACGTGTAATTGCCGAAGGCTTTTTAGAACTTAATACACCGCCAGTGGTCGCCACCGAACTCGAAAATGCATAAGTATCTCCATTTTCTAATACACCTAAACCATCCACAAAATATCTTCCGATGAAACTTGTACGGTCATCTTTAATAACTTTCTCCAGTTTCATACTCGGATAATCATAAACTGCTACCCAGGCACTGTCCGGATATTTTGTTCCAAAACTATCCCCGCAACATCCTTTAATAGAAAAATATGGTGCAAACACCTTATTATTAACTTGTTTTACCCACGAAAAATGTGCTGTTTCGCCATTACCTGTTAAATTGGCTACGTCTATTTGCCCTTCGCCTGTAATTAGTAATTTATCTGTATCGACTTTATACCAATTTGCCTTATTACCAAATGTCCTTGGGATTTTTATTAATAACAGATCATTATTTACGGGTGCAAATGCCTGGACTGTTTCGGTTTGAAAATTAGATAGTTTAGTTAATTTTCCAGACTGGATATTGTACGTTGTCACAGCACCTGGATTTCCCTGGCCATAAAGCATACTAAAAAACTTATTGTTTGTTGTCACGTAATAACGATACGTTCCGTCTTGCTCCAAACCATTTCCAGCTGTGGAAAGTGTGCCCGATTCTAAATTATCGGCAGTAAGCAGATAATCTGCAACTCCTGTTGAAGCTACTGGAGTAACTGTTAATATGTAGTTTCCTTTGTTATCAGAAGCCGGATTGTTTACCTTATCTTTTGAGCAAGACGAGATTCCAACCGCCAGTGCCATAGCATAACATGCATTTTTTAAAGTAGATTTCATTTATTGTATTTATTTTTGTGTTAATAAGATTATGTTTCTGAGTTGTTAGTTAAGCTGTTTTATTGATGAAATACCTGAGTTTCAAATAGAATGCTCTGCTGGGTTTCTGCAGACTGAAATTGTCATAAAGCAGTGCATCGTTGAGGTTCTTACATTCAGCCGAGATATTATAACGGCCATTTTTTAAGGTATAAAGCAAGTTGACATCATGTGATAATTGCTTTGGGATACCATATTTATCACCAGATGCGCCTCTGCTTGGCCAGTATAAATAGAAGGCATGGACGTAGAGCAGATTATATCCGAAGCTTAGGTTATTTCCCTTTTTGCCTACGTTTTTAAATGAAAATGCGACATCGCCATTTCCGTATAAGAAAGGAATATTAGGCATTCTGTCTTTGTAAACAGGACTTAAAACCGGCGGGTTTCCTTCGTATTCTTGTTGATTGATAATATTCTGGTAGGTTAAATTTACTCCCGCTGTAAGCCAGTCCTTATAGGAATATCTGGCCTCTATATCTCCACCAAAATTGGTTACTCCATCTCGGTTACCAGCAACTAATTTACTTTGATTCTGGTTAAACTGATAGTAAATGAAGTTACTTGCATTTCTGTAGATTGCATTCGCTGATATGGAGAATCTATTTACATCCTGTAATGAGAATGTATACATTAAACCTACGTTTACATTATCACTAACTTCTGGTTTCAAATTAGAATTTCCTTCAAAATTCTCTACATCTCCGAATATCTCTGTGGCTTCTGGCATTCTGTTTGCTTTTTCATAGGATGCCTTTAATTGAAGATTTCTATTAAAATTATAACTGGTAGCTAATCCGTAACCCAGTTGGTTCTGAGTAGTTTCCTTATTGATATTCTGCTGCCCTACAATAGAATTCTGAATAATATATTTACTAAAGAGATTCAGACTCCAATGATCGGCTGTGGTAAACATGTACCCCAGACCCAGAATGTTTTTATTTGTTTTCTGTTTCTGTTCATATGCATTGTTAGACGGATTGATCTCATCCGAACCTTTGCGATCGAAAGTTGAAAATACGTTGCTTAAAGCTAATGAGTGGTTATCGTTTAGTTGGTAGTTTAGCATTGTTGTTGCTAAACCTGCATTATTACCATATTTGTACATGGTTCTTGTTCTTTCTGAACCATTCCCCTCGTACTGTTTGTAATTTCCAAACCAGTCATATCTCCGATAAGCAGTATCTATATTTTGTTCTTTGCCGAAATTATAATTAGCATTAAAGTTCAGGTCCAGCCCTTTGATCAGATTCTTCTTCTGGTATTTTAAAGTCGGCATTACCATATTACCACGACGATGCCATTGTCCAAAAACAGAGACCATTCTTGCCCCGGTCTGTATCTCTTTATAATTTTGTCCGAGTGTTACGCCAAATAATAATTTGTCTGCAAAAGATTTGTCCACAACACCTACATTGGCAATTATAGTTTCATTATGGTACTGATCATGAAAGCGTTTCACTCTGGTCCCGGGAGAATATTGTCCAGTGTTAATGTCAGATGCATCTACAGTAACCTTATAATTATTATCAGAGAAATTCTGAAATGCATTTAATTGAACTGTAAATCCAGATTTAGAAGTTGCCGCTGCATTGATAACACTTCTGTGTGTATTAAATGAACCAATAGAGTAAGACACGTCTATATAATTCCGAAAGCGATCTCCGGTTACAATATTAACGGCTCCTCCGAGTGCGTCTGCACCTAACCACATAGGTACTACACCTTTATAAACCTCGACACGTTCCGCTATATTGATTGGGATATTATTGATTTGAAACGAAGACCCGAAATTATCCATAGGAACTCCATCCAGAAAAAAACGAATATGATTTCCTGAAAAACCATTTAGAGAAAGATTAAAATTGGAACCCAAACCTCCGGTTTCCCGGACACGCACACCAGCAACCCTGTCAAGTGCACCCGCAATATCCAGGGTAGAGTTATGTAGTTTTGTAGCATCTAATGCTGTCACGTTGAATGCCTGTCTATTTACTTCAGTAACCTTTGTTCGCCCTACTACATCAACATTCTTTAGTTCATGTGTGGTTGCGTCCATTACAAAATCAATTCTGTTTTTTTGTTTTTCGCCAATAGTAATGGACTTATGAATAGGCTTAAAGCCGATATATACAATAGAAATTGTATAAGATTTAGGTATGATCTGATCAAAGGAAAACTCACCTTTACTATCAGTAACCCGAATATATTCTCCGATTTTAACAGTAGCACCAGGGATAGGTAAACCATCATCAGAGCTTACAGTTCCTGAGAATTTCTGCGTTGCATTTTGCTGTGCAACTGACTGCTGATTATGAAATAAAATCAACAATATAACAAGTATTAATTGCTTAATTTGCATATAACTTTTAATGTCATTTAGGAGTTGACGCTTGTAAAAGCGTTGTGCGACAGTTTTGGCTGTCTTACAGAATAGAGAGCCCCATGGTTAGAGATTGCCGTCTCTTTCCGTGGGATCTTTGAATTAGTATTTACAGTACGTGCATAACTGCTGTTGCACCCTGCCATGTACTTTCATAGGCATTACCTTGCAGTTCACCTTCTCCTTTTTTGAAATTAGTAGCTTCCAGGACATATTTCCCTTTCCAAATTGGTGAGAAAGTTATTTCACCCGCTTCATTTGCAGTAAATTCTTTCGCCCATCCGTTTTCTGAAGTGACAATTACTTTACCTTTTGCTTGTGGAGTTCCGTCCATAAACACTTGTATTTTCGTTGGTGAAGATACTTTAGCCTGTGTTAGAGGAGCAATAACTTTTAAAGAATTTTCAATATGATCGTGTCCGGATACAGCTGATTTACCGACTCTGACAGCGGCAACAGAAGAAAATTCATATTTAGTTTTACCCGCAATCTCTTTGGCATCGTGTAATACGGTCAGATAATATACACCATCGGTTTCGGGTGTAAACTGTGCTACAAAATGGTCGTCTTTTTGGATAACAGTGACTTTTTCACGTTTCTGATCGGGACCTGTAAGCCATAATGTAAACTCTTTTACATCCGAATACCATTTGTTAACTGGTTCGATTTCACCAGTAGCAAATTCACCGTAAAAGATCTTAACTTCTTGACTCTTTCCTTTCTGGCCATTTGAATTTGCTTCAATCCACAGTGCATGCGCGTAACTGGAACTAGAAATAACCAGCATGACAGCCAGCACGAATAAGGTTTTAATTGTTTTCATAATATATTTGTATAATTTGTTTGCATTATCAATTCGGTTACATAAGGCATTATCCTTATTTAGATTTAATATAAACAGCGCGAATATAGGATAGATTATTCGATGTAGAAAGACTTTTCTTCTTTTTTTTCCAGTGGGTAGGAAACACAGGATTACGTTTAAACAATTGTTAGATATAGATTAAAAACGCTATAATAAAGGTTTATAGACTAATTGATCTATATAATAGGAATATAGAAAGAAAGCACTATATTGTTGTTGTATTTAACTCACTTTAATGGAAACACAAGCAGTAATTACCGGAGATATTATCAACTTCACTAAGTTACCCCCGGTAAAGAGAAAGCAATTGATTGAAAGTACAGAAATACTGATCAAAAACTGGACGAAGAAGAAGAGTAATGCTGAAATGTTCAGAGGAGACAGTTATCAGGTACTATTTGACGAACCTAGTAAGGCAATTATTAAAAGCATCCAACTCATCTGCTGGTTTAAAACAAACTCCGATCAGGCCGCTCATATATCCATAAGCAGCAGAATTTCTATAGGTATAGGAGCAATCTCCTATCAGGGAAAAAATGTACTTAGTTCAGACGGAGAAGCGTTTCATCTGTCAGGAAGAAATTTTGATAAGATGAAAGCACATGAATATCTGATCATACATACTAGCGATCCAGAGAAAAACAAAGGCATAGAAATTATTCTTAACTTCATGAATAAATATATAGGCAGCTGGACTACAGGGCAGGCAGAGGTTATTCTTATGCTGCTTGACGGTCATACCCAGCAAGAGATTGCAGCTGCATTATCACTCTCCCAGCCCTCCGTAAACAGCAGATTAAAATCTGCCGGCTGGAAAGAATTTGAACCTGCCATAACTTATATTGGAAATTTAGCCACACAGAAATAATGGAAATATCGCTGTTACTGAGACTACTGATTGCACACCTGTTAACAGACTTCATTCTTCAGCCCAATAGCTGGGTGAAAGACAGGGAATTAAAAAAAGGGAAATCGGGAAAGCTATACCTTCATATAGTAGTCACGACGATAGTCGCTTATATCCTATCCGGCCGGTACGACAACTGGGTAATACCCGCAGTCATTTTCAGCACACATTTATGCATAGATTATATCAAAGCAAAAGCAGGAAAAGATAATTTCACCAGTTTCATTGCAGACCAGGCCGCTCATGTTTTGGTTATTATTATGCTTTGGTTATCTGTAGAAGGACGCTGGGGTGAAATTCCATTGTTTACGCATCAATTATTTAAAAGGGACTTATTCTGGATCGTGGTAACCGGATATACTTTTGTCAGCTGGCCACTGGGTATTATTATTGGAAAGGCAACACAAAAATGGAGAGATCAGATCAGCCGGGAAAAAAATAAAAATGTAAGTGCGGAACAGATAATCACCGAAGAGGATATATTACCAGAAACGCCAAAAACAGAAGAACAGGAACTTGGACTTGCTAATGCTGGAAAATGGATTGGCATCTGTGAACGGATCCTGATTCTTACATTCGTACTCATGGCACAATATACGGCGATTGGTTTTCTAATGACAGCAAAGTCTATTCTCCGGTTCAGCGAAAAAGAAGTAAATACCCAACTTAAAACTGAGTATATACTGGTTGGCACATTGGTTAGTTTTGCATCTGCTGCACTAACTGGTGTATTAATTAACCTCCTTTTATAAAGCCCAAATTACTACTGATGCAGTCCGCCTATTTTAAATAGATCATAAGCGGTCTGGTAATAAGCTATAGCCTTGTCTGTTATAGACCGGGGTAATGAATGAGGCACCTGTTCATTTTCAGCCTTATGGTAAAGAAACGTTTCTGCTTTTTGCTGTGGGCCCAGAATAACCAGGCTGTCATTTTTCAGATAGGCTAACTTTTGATAAGTACCAAATACTGCACGCGGTGAATATGAAGAATCCAGCACATCCTGTCCAAAAAGATTACTTTGATAACTCCAGCCGAACAACTTAAATAATGTAGGGTAAAGATCTATCTGCGAACAAAGTTTATCAATAACCTGTTTATTTTTTCCTGGCAAGTTAAGCACTATACAGGGAATGTGATATTTACTGATATCTATCTCATTTTTACCGGCACTGCTGGCACAATGATCTGCCACGATTATTACCACTGTATTTTTATACCATGGCTTTTCAGCTAACTGCTTCAGAAACCTCCCGATTGCATAATCTGTATAACGTACAGCAGCCTCCCTGCTTCCCTCAGCAATACTAATTCTTCCTCCTGGAAAAGTAAAAGGACGGTGATTAGAGGTCGTCATCACAAAATTATAAAATGGTTTCCCGGTTTTGTAAGCCTGATCCGATCCTCTGATTACTGCATCAAACAGATCTTCATCACTTATTCCCCAGGCATTTTCAAAATGTACCTGTTTGTCCTGAATCAGCGTGCGTTTAGTCAGATAAGAATCACCCATTTTAATGTTCCGGCCCCGGTCAGTAATGTCAAAACCATTACTTCCGAAATATTCATTCATATTGTCAAAGTACCCGTCCCCGCCATAATAAAAAGTACGGCTATAACCCGCATTTTTAAAGATATCACCAATTGTCGTTAGATTTTCGTTATGTGCTCTTCTTACAATACTATTACCTGGGGTTGGCGGAATAGAAAGCGTAAGAGCCTCCATCCCCCTTACCGTCCGCGTACCCGTAGCCAGCATATTTGTAAAGAGTAAATTGCTGTCTGCGAGTGAATCAAGAACCGGCATCAGATTTTGAGTATTTCCAAAATGCTTCATAAAATCAGCACTCAGACTCTCCACCGTTATCATAATTACATTTGGTTTGTAAAGCGTTCCCTTACCAACTACATTTCTTTTAATCGTATGGCCGGCACCAACAAATTCCCCCCCGCCCTGCACCTCTTTTTTTATCAGTTCATAGGCCTGATCAGCAGGAATTAGAGGATAAAAATCATTATAATTCAGTTCGTTATTTTTAAATGCAGCAAAGAAAGAATAGATCCCGGCTTTAGAAAGTTCATTACTATAACGGTTTGCACCCGATTCTGCAGCTGTATTATTCACAAACAACACATACAGCATCATTAAGCCGAATAACGAGCCCGAAACAATAAGCCGGCTTTTAAATGACATAAATGATTGAAACGAATACTTAAAAAGCTGCTTTCGTGAAAAGAGAAACAAGACCACTGACACCAGCAGCAATACCCCCCCGATGAGTATAGGCAGCGGGTAAGACTCATTGATATTATGAATAACCTCATAAGTATAAATAAGATAGTCTACAGCGATAAAATTGAACCGGCTTTCAAACTCCTGCCAGAAGGTGAGTTCAGCAAAAAAGGAAAAGAAAGAGATGAGTAATAATAGAAAGATAAAAATGTAGGTTATTATCTTATTTCCCAAGCTATTATTCCATCTCTCAGGCAGGAATAAAAGATAAAGACTATAAAATACAGTCAAAAACAGCGCAACGCCAATGTCGTACACAAAACCCAGGAGGTACAAATGAAAAACGTCTGTCAAGCTGAACCCCACTTTGGGGATAGAAACTATCAGTAATCCGGTGCGTACCAGAAATGAAACCAGTAAAAAGGTAGTTATAAACGCAAATAACACGCTATACCTGCCTTTCATTACTCTATTGAACATAAAGATGATCTTTTATGCAATAGTAAAGTCCAATTCTGGATGAATTCTGAATTATAGGAAGAAGTAAAATAAAAAACCCGGATCCCGATTATTTAATTCGAATCCGGGTTAAATTATAAACTCTTATTTTCTCTCATCCAGATACTTTACAACAGCCATTAGATCTTCGTCACCCAAACCTGCCTGCATTGCACCGGAAAAAGTCTCCAATACCGGAGCTGCAAGTGGTGCATCAAGACCTGCCTGTCTGGCAAGTTTGAGATCCTTTACAATATATTTCAGCGCAAAGGCCGCAGGGAACAGACCTTTAATTATAGATGGTGTTTTTAACTGCGACATCTTGTTACCGCAGGCCCCTTCATTGACGATCTGAAGCATCCGTTCTTTATCAATGCCATTATGCTGCGCGAAAAGCACTGTTTCTGCCAGGGCCTGCGTCTGAACAGCCAATAAGTAGTTAATGGCCACTTTAGCGGAGCTGCCTGCTCCATGCCCACCAAGATGTAAAGAAAGTTTACCTAATACTTCGAATAACGGTAAAGCCTGCGAATAATCTTCAGATTCACCCCCTACCATAATAATCAAAGTACCTTCAGTGGCCGGCTGCACGCTACCAGATACAGGAGCATCCAGGAAACTTACTGCATGACTCTGGCATAATCCAGCGAGATAGACAGAAGTAGCCGGAGCTACTGTACTCATGTCAATCAGTAGTTTTCCTTCGTCTATACCTGAAAGCAATCCATCTCTATCTTCATAAACCGATTTAACGGCATTGTCATCAGCTAACATAGTAAACACGATATCACAATCCCGGGCCAGTTCTTTTAACCCGGCAGCAGAAACTGCTCCTGCTGACACGAGTTCTTTTTCCTTTTCCCTGCTCCGGTTAAAAACCTGTAATTCATATCCTGCTTTAAGAATATTTGCCGCCATGGCATTTCCCATATTTCCCAGGCCTACCCAGCCTATTTTTAGGTTGCTCATATTTTATAATTTTTCTAAATTCTTAGTTTACTATTTAACCTGACAAATCAAATTTACGTAACACTTTATTCAAAATAGCATTTCAGACAAACTGACACCATCAGCCAATTTCACAAAAAGGCATGATTTTAGCTAACAAGCATACTGAACCTATTCATGCTTAAAAAACTACTCCTACTTAATCTGGCTGCCGTTTCTACTACGTTTATCGAAGTCCTTTGGGCTGCTCCAGACGGTCCTTCCGGGGTTGACATGAATCAGTCGCCACTATCTTATATAGAATACTTATGTCTTTATTCCGTGGTTATCATTAGCTCAGTCTTTTACTTTGCTGAGAACAATAAAATTACAAAACGCATGGAGTCACTCATTTATTCGGGTGCCTTAACTATATACTGGTATGCAGTTAATTATGTAGAATTCGAAACCCGTGTAGCCAGCTGGAGTACCTATTCAACAGTTGAGACCTGGATGCATGTAACGCTGATCTCTACAGTTCCGATTAGCTGCTGTATTGTACTATTCTTAATTTCAGTCTATTTCATTCAACATACTAAACAAACCATTCAGATGGAATACGACTAGTGGTGAGCTGTTGCCTTTTGCATATTCAACTGTCTTTCTTCCAGAATGAAATTAAGAACACCAGCCCCATAACACCAGAAATCAAAATACCTGCAAATCCCAGGACAGGAATATCCCAAATTTTAGGACCTTTATCTGCCTGTATAATTAATGAGGAGGCGATCGCAAAACCAGTAATAATTAAAGCATATGAAAGCTTGCTGAAACCATTAACTACAGCATTTTTAAATGCAGGGAAATCTCTGATTTCCTGGACGACTTTCAATTCACCGTTATCCAGTTTGGTCACAATATTTTTCAGATTCTCTGGAATTTCTGTCAGACCTTCACCAAAAGTTCGCAAGGTTTCCAGCCCCTTATCAATCAGATATTCCGGACTCAGTCTTCTTTTAATAATTTTGGCAACATAGGGCCGCATACTTTCTACGATATTCATTTCAGGATCTAGCTTCCGTCCGATACCTTCAATCAGCACAATTCCACGTACAAGAAGGTAAATGTGTTCGGGCATCAGAATTTCGTTATCATTCAGAACTGCGGAGAAGCTTTTGAGAATTACTTTTACATCTATATCGGCCAGAGAGTTTCCGCTAAGCAGCTCAAAAACACCATGGATATCACGTTCCAACTTTCTTTCATCGGTTATGTTAAAACGAACAGCCATTCTTTTAATCGTGGGGATTAATCGTTTGGCGTCCCTCGCCATGAAGTGAGCAATAAAATTCTCAAGCAATTCTTTATCTGAAGGCATCATGCTTCCCATCGATCCAAAATCGATAAATGCTATTTGGGCCGAAGGGAGTACAAACAGATTACCGGCATGGGGATCTGCATGAAAAAATCCATGTTCCATCACCTGTGTCATGTACAAATCAAGTCCTGTCGCCGCAATATCTTTTGGATCGAACCCTTCTTTCACCAATGCTTCGCGGTCTGTGATTTTTAGTCCTGCGATATACTCCATACAGAGCACATTATCATTAGATAAGTCTGGATAAGGCAATACCGGATGAAGCTTGGGATGACCTTTAAAATTTCTGGCAAACTGTTCCATATTGGATTCTTCGCGCAAAAATGAAAGTTCATTAATGATAGCTTTTTCAAACGCTTCCAAGACCTGCACCAAATTGATTTTCCTGAAACTCTCATTATAATTTACGAGTAATCGCGCAAAATCTTTCATAATCAGCAGATCGGCTTCAACTATTTCCCTTATGCCTGGTCTTTTAACCTTAATAATTACCTTCTCTCCTGTAGTCAATACGGCGGTATAAACTTGCGAAATTGACGCAGAAGCAATTGGTACAGGATCAATATGACTAAAATAATCTTCCGGTATAATATTCAGTTCATCGGCAACCCATTGCCGCACGTCCAATTCTTCGGGCTTGACCTTATCCTGCAATTTCTTCAGTTCTGTGATCAGCTCCGCCGGCAAAAGGTCTTCCCGGTCACTAAAAGCCTGTCCGAATTTAATGTAAGTCGGACCTAGCTCTTCCAGGACGATTCGTATCCTTTCATAAACATTTAAAGAAGGGACCTGAGAATCCAGACCCGAATTACCGGGAGAATCTGCCGTGAAATGTTGCCGAAAATTGGTTCTCACCATTAATTCCTCAAAACCGTATTTTGATAAGATACTTAGAAGAACCGCAGTTCTCTTAATTTTCTTCTTTTGATTCTGCATAGCTGGGGCGTAAAAAGGAATAACAAAAAACCAGCTGTTTCTGTTTAGCAATAGCACAAGAACCTAAAAAGCACGACCGGAAAAAAGGCTTCAGATTCATGGAGATACCGGCATAAATAATTTAAAATAATGATTTCCGTCAATCATTTCGTAAGTAAACTGATAGCCATACTGTACACTGATTTCCCTGCAGATTGCCAGTCCCAAACCAGTCCCCTCAGAATCTGCAGATTTATAAAACCTTTGGAAGTATTTTTCATCCAGCTTTTCTGCCCTCCCCGTATTACCGATAACAATAGCATTACCTGAAGACTTTACCCATACACTCCCACCCTGATAATTGTGCCTGACTGCATTACTCAATAAATTATTGAATAATATATCGGCGAGATAACGGCTCATTACAAGAGATGTCGGATGAATATCCAGATCGGGCTTAAGATTCTTTTTCTCGAAAAGTTCCTCAAACTGCCTCACCTTTTCCCGCAAGAGTTCATGCATAGGATAAATCCCACTTTCAGGAAGTTGTCTGTTTTCGATCTTTGTTAGTAACAGCAGGGACTGATTTAATCTGGACGTCCGGTTTATTGCACGGTATATGTCATCCAGCAGTCCGTACTGCTGATCATTGAAATCACCAGTTTGCAAAAGTGTATCCAGTTTTGACCTGATAATGGAAAGCGGTGTCATCATTTCATGAGCTGCGCTATCCGTAAAGTTCTTTAATTCTTTATAATCCTGCTGAACGCGCAACGCCATAAGATTAGCGGAATCAAAAAGTTCATCAAATTCATCTACTTCACCTTTTTTAAACTGGAGCTGATGGGACTTAACGAGATTGAAGCTTTTCATCTGATCCAGAACGGCATAAAAAGGCTTCCATAATCGACTCAATATAAATCTATTGATCACAAAAAGAGTGAACAACAACAAACCAGTTACCGCCAATGTAATCAGCAGGATCATTCTTACCAGCCCCTCAGACTCCAATCTGGATTTTACAATCGTCACTTCGTAGGTCTTGCCATTCAGATCCAAACGGGTAACTAACTCCCTGCCGGGCTCGATATTATGTTCAGGTTCATTTTTATAGATCGTATTTTTAAATTCTCTGTTGCCAGTGTCAGAGGGATGCAGCTCCCTGAAAGACACCTGCTGGTCAAGATAATTTCCGGGCAGAGGGAGCTTCTTGTAGGTTGCTGCATACTGCATAATTTCGTCTTCTTCTACCTCCAGATCTTTATCCAGTTTAGCATTCAAAATCAGATGAATAAGAAAATAGTAGATAATACTAGTAAGCAATAAAACTAGCAACGAAATGATCAGATTGACGCGGTTATACTGACTGGAAAGTTTCATAAAATTCCAAATTTATAACCAATTCCATATATGGAGTGTATATATTCAACAGCGCCTGCACTAGTTAATTTTTTCCTAAGATTTTTAATATGGCTATAAATAAAATCGTAATCGTCTGCAAGATCCATATCATCTCCCCACAAATGTTCTGCGATCGCATTTTTAGTCACAACTTTCCCACGATTAGAGATAAAATAGATTAACAGATCATATTCTTTTTTGGTTAAGAGAACCGGCTGTCCATGGACCAGGACACGCATGGAAGTGAAATCAATCAGAATTTCATCGAAAACCAGCTGCTGATCACCGTCAAATTTTTTACGGCGAACTATAGCTATCACCCTTGCACGAAGCTCAGAAAGATGAAAAGGTTTGACCAGATAATCATCTGCCCCCATATCCAGTCCTTCTAGTTTATCATCTAAAGAATGCTTGGCAGAAATGATAAGCACCCCTTCTTTTTTCTTTAATGATTTAATTTCCTGTAATAACCGTAGTCCGTCGCCGTCAGGCAAACCCAGATCAAGAAGTATACAATCATATTGATATAACGCTATTTTTTCTGACGCTTCCTGAAATGTTGATGCAACCTCGCATCGCAGACCATCTCCCTGAAAATAGCTGGTGATACTCTCCTGCAATTGCTTTTCGTCTTCGATTATCAGAATTTTCATGATCCGGGTATTTTTATTTACTTATAGTAAAGCTAATCGAATATACATGTTTAGACAAAATATTCTGGAAGAACCACTGTTAGCAGGAAAATATTTAGCTTTACCCGCTCTTAAACCACTTAGCGTTATGTCCCAGGAAAGAAATCCATATCAGCAGTTTAATGTTCAAATCTTAAAAGACTGGATTAGTAACGGTGTGAAATACATTAAACTGGTTGAGCTGCAGAGTAATCTGCCTGTGCAGTTTTTCGAGCTGATTCCTGATTCTGAAATTCCTGACTCAGAGGAAACCATATACCCTATAGATTCGGAAGAAATCACTGAGTTACTCGAACCACTTGCTAAAGTGAAGTTTCTAGTCCATGAGATTTATCTGGAAGAGGAATTTTAACTATTTCCTTCGGCCCTGTCAATTGAGTAAGTTTCTGATATAAATGATCTGGGTTAAATGGCTTTGACAGATAATCATTCATACCAACCTGAATAACCTTCTCTGTAATATCTACATTTGAACTGGCAGTTAATGCTATAATTGGTACAGCCGCTTTAATAGGATCTTTTAAATTACGGATCGTGGTAGCTGCCTCATAACCATCCATTTCTGGCATATACAGATCCATTAAAATTATATCAAAATCCATTGTTTCCAGTAATTTCACCGCAATTAATCCATTTTCTGCGATGACTGGCCGGATATGCCATTGTTCGAGTGTTTTTCTGATTACCAATACATTAACCGGGTTATCCTCCGCAACAAGCACTTTAAGATCCGCAAGTTCCTCCCCAGATACAGTATGCTCAGGTAAATCAAGTATACCCGCAGGCTGGGAAATAAAATCGATATCAAAATAAAACTGCGTGCCTTCATTCGGTCTGCTGCTGAGTTGAATACTGGTATTAAACATAGTCAGAACTCTCTTGACGATTGGTAGTCCAAGTCCTGTACCACCGAAATAACGGTTTGTACTGGAACTCGCTTGTATAAATGGTTCGAAAATTTCCTGTTGTTTCTCTGCCGCTATACCAATACCTGTGTCGGTGACTTTAAAACGTATGGAGACTTCACCAACACGCTGTTTTATAATAATGAGAGCTAATTCAACTGTACCTTTTTCGGTGAATTTAACCGCATTATTTAATAAATTTAATAAGACCTGGGTTAATCTGGTAGGATCACTAACCACCCGTATTTGTCCAAGTTCTTCAGGTAAAACCACCTTCAGATTTAACATTTTCTCTTGGGCTCGGGGTTTGATACTCAGAATATTATTATTAATGAGTACAGTCAGATCAAACGGAATATTTTCCAACTCTAATTTACCGGATTCAAATTTATTAAAGTCAAGAATATCATTAATAAGGGAGAGCAGGTTCTCCGCAGAAAACTTAAGCACGGCAATATTCTCCTTCTGATCCTCCCTTGGGCTTTGCAGCAGCAAAGCATTAGAAATTCCTATTACCCCATTTAATGGAGTTCTGAGTTCATGAGACATCGTCGACAGGAAGTCCATTCTTGCATTTGATAATTTACCTACCTCATAGAGTGTATTTTCCAGTTTTTCGTTAAGCTCTTTCAGCTCATTTTTGGTTTCTGTAAGCGTAATAAAATTCTGGTTAAAAGCCTGAAAAAAATAATGATGAAGAAAAATGATCAGGAAGAAATTATAAGTAATAACAAACAGATAGGTTAGCTGACTAACTTCGTGAGGACCAGATGTTAAATAAAAATAGGTCTTATAATCTGTAGCCGTATATAATAGAATCGGCAGTATATTAATAGCGGCATAAAACCAACCCCACCTTAAACCGTGCATATAGAAGCCCAGTACGCAGGCCAGCCAGATAAACTGGAGAGTCTCTATATTAACCCCCTGTACGTAGATAATCAGATTGCTCCATACCGCAAGTGTAATAAGACCGAGGACAACATGAGATACAATTTTCCATGCATAGGTATAATAAGCAATAGCAATAAGTAAAGGACTTGCGGCGAAGATTATACTTACCCGAATCAGATGCAGTGTTTCTCCCCCAAGGATATAGGCTACAATTAAGACAGCTGTAAATACCGCATATAAAACCAGTATATAGGCAAGCATTTTTATACGGGCCTGATTAATTGGATTCTTCTCCCTGACTAGTAGCCGGTTAAATATATTCCCGATACTGATGAACGCGTTAATCATAATTGGACTACAAATTAGGAATTTAAAATATACAGCGTGTGTTCCGTTTCACAAAAATTACATCGCGGCCTTATGAACACCTCAAAAATAAACTAAAAAGACATTTAACACGGCATATATTAACCTATGTTTAATTCAGGATAGCAATCATTCCTGATTTCATTCGAATTTCCTTCGGAGTTTTTTCGGTGATGACCGAAGGAACTCCGAAGGAAATTCGAAGCAAGGCCGAAGGAAGTACGCAATTAACCTTAACGAAACCAAAGCAAGACTACAGTAACATTTCAGTTAAAACACCCGGTAAAAAACTTATTCTACAATCTGACTGTTTTATATCTGTATAATTTCTATTTATACAAATTATACAAACAATTTAACAAAGAATAATAAGAAAATGGAATACAGAAGATTAGGAAAATCGGGATTACAGGTTAGTGCATTATCTCTAGGTAGCTGGCTAACTTTCGGACAGCAGATTAGTGATGAAATTGCAGATGAATTGATGGGTATAGCTTATGATGCCGGGGTCAATTTTTTTGACAATGCTGAGGGTTATGCCGAAGGTAAATCAGAGATAGTAATGGGTAAATCGCTAAAAAAACATGGCTGGAAAAGAGAAACTTTTATAGTATCGAGTAAGGTGTTTTTTGGAACGGAGAACAAGGGTCCGAATGGCACTGGACTAAGCAGAAAACACGTTATCGAGGCTTGTAATGCGGCTTTAAAACGATTGCAGGTAGATTACCTGGACTTATATTTTTGTCACCGCCCGGATAAAAACACTCCTGTAGAGGAAACAGTATTTGCGATGAATACGCTATTACAACAGGGTAAAATTCTCTACTGGGGAACTTCGGAATGGAGCGCCGCAGAAATTATGGAGGCTATCAGCATTGCCAAACAGTATAACTTGATTGGTCCGACCATGGAACAGCCACAATATAATCTACTGGAACGCAATAAGCTGGAAAATGAATATTTGCATCTTTTCAATAATCATGGGCTGGGTACAACCATTTGGTCTCCACTGGCCTCAGGTCTGCTCTCCGGTAAATACACGAAGGGTAACACTGGTGACACCCGCCTGGACATGAAAGGTATGGAATGGCTGAAAGAATCGGTACTTGCAGAAGAAAAGCTCAGCAAAGCCAAAAAACTGCAGGAATATGCAGACGAGCTGAATATTCCGCTGGCCAAACTTTCCCTTGCCTGGTGTCTGAAAAATCCTAATGTAAGCACTGTTATTCTTGGAGCTTCTAAAACCGAACAGCTGAAAGAAAACCTGACAACAATAGATATACTGCCAAGAATAAATGACGAGGTCGTAGAGCAGATCGAATCTATCATGCAAACCAAACCGGTATTATCGCAGTTTTAGGGTATCTGATACTAGTTCATTTCAATAATCCGAAAGGCTCATGAAGACATTATGGAAATACCTGAAGCCGCACAGATCACTTATCTTTCTGGCGTTACTGCTTGCGGGTATCGCTCAGCTGCTGACTCTGATTGATCCTTTAATCTTTGGTAAAATCGTAGATGATTATGCCAGTAATCCAAAAGGGTTAGCTGAAAAAGAACTGGTACATGAGGTTTTATACTGGCTGGGTATTGCCGCACTAATTGCCATTGTTTCAAGGCTCTTTAAGTCGGTTCAGGAATATATTACCCGAAAGATCGTGGCACGATTTGGAATGCACATCTTTAACGACGGACTCAAACAAACGCTCCGCCTGTCATTTCACGAGTTTGAAGAGAACAGAAGCGGTACTACCCTTTCTGTCTTACAAAAGGTAAAAACTGATGCGGAGCGTTTTGTCAATTCTTTTATCAATGTATTATTTTCTTCCATGGTTGGAGTGGGTTTCCTACTTTGGTATAGTCTGAATAAAAACGGACTGTTGATTCCTGTGTTTATAATAGGCGTAGTTGTTTTGGGCTCATTGACAGGATTACTGTCCCGACGGATTAAAACTGTGCAGCGTTCTATCAACAGGCAAACTGATGCTCAGGCAGGAATTATCACCGAGAGTCTGCGAAATATAGAACTGGTTAAAAGCCTTGGCCTGACATTTCCTGAAATCAGAAGGCTGAACGAGCAAACAAGGAAGATATTTAACCTGGAAATGTATAAGGCAAGAAAAGTAAGTTCATTGTCTTTCCTTCAGGGAACAACCCTGAGCCTGCTAAAGCAATCCATTTTATTCATTCTGCTTTGGCTCATTTTCCGTAAGGTATTAAGCACTGGTGAACTGATTGCCATGCAATTTATATCTACGGCGATCTTCGTTCCTTTACAGGATCTGGGAAATATGATCCTTCAGTATCGTGAGGTAGATGCCTCTATCAAAAACTTCGACAGGCTGATGCACAAACAGGTGGAGCGCAGACCTGAAAACCCTGTTGAACTCGGACCACTGGAAAGCCTCGAATTTAAGGAGGTCATATTCCGTCATAAAACTGCAGGCTACAATGCCATCGATAATATCTCATTCCGCGTACAATCCGGTCAAACCATCGCCTTTGTTGGTCCTTCTGGTTCCGGAAAATCTACATTAGTTAAATTGCTGATTGGGCTGTACCCTCCCGTAAGTGGTAAAATTTATTTTAACGATGTTAGCTCTACAGAGATCAGATACAATCCGCTCCGCAGACAAATCGGATTCGTCACGCAGGATACCCAGCTCTATGCCGGCACCATAAAGGACAATATGCGTTTTGTAAAACCCGGTGCTACAGACGAAGAAATTCATGAAGCTTTAAGGAAGGCTTCTGCAACTGGACTAATTGCCAAAGCTTCACATGGAGTAGATACAATGCTCGGCGAGAACGGCATGAAGTTGTCAGGTGGAGAGAAACAAAGAATCTCTATAGCACGTGCCTTATTAAGGCAGCCACGGTTACTTATCTTCGATGAAGCGACCTCCGCACTTGATTCCCTGACCGAAGAGGATATCACACAAACTATAAGAGATATCTCTGCAACCAGAGAACAACTCACGATTTTAATTGCGCACAGACTCTCGACAGTTATGCATGCAGACGTAATTTACGTATTAGAAAAGGGTAAAATATCAGAAACAGGCTCCCATATGGACCTTCTTCAGGTTAATGGACTGTATGCAGCGATGTGGAGACAACAAATTGGCGAACGACGGCAGTAATATAACAACCTGACATTTAAATAATTGTAAATTATTTTGATAAATAAACAATAAAAATTTCACCAAACATTTTACTTTAACATTTCTTTTTCTATCTTTGCACTCCTTCACACGAAGGAAATGATTCCGTAGCTCAGCTGGTAGAGCATTACACTTTTAATGTAGTGGTCCTGGGTTCGAATCCCAGCGGGATCACTTAAGGAGACAATCAAAATTGATTGTCTCCTTTTTTTTCTTCATTCAAACTCCTGTTTATCAGATATTTATCACGACCCGCCAAGAGTTCTCGTTGGTTCGACATTTAGAATCCCATCAAATACTGTTCTGCGAAAATGTGATCAGGTAAGCCGCTAGCTAATTCAGATAATGATTTGATGTTCGATATCCCATTCAGGGATATTAACTATTTAGTCTTTGTCGGGCGAACCTCAATTTTACTCGGCAATACATTTGCATTCAATTTTAGTAAACTAACAATCATTTCACCAATATCTGATGGTTGAATTTTCCAGGAATCGGCTTCGGTTGGTTGGTGATCATTGAAATGAGATGTTACCGAACCCGGCATAATGGTAGTTGACTTTATTCCATATTCCCTTAAATCCAGCATCGCAGCCTGGGTAAAACCCACAACACCAAATTTTGAAGCATTATAACCCGATCCGCCTGCGAAAAAGTTCGTCCCGGCCAGACTAGCAATAGTGATATAATAACCCTTATTCAATTTGAGTTGCTCCACCCCTGCTTTAAGCGTATGAAACACACCGGTAAGATTAGTAGCTATCATTGCGTTCCAATCCTCCAGGCTCAGCTGATCAACAGGCCCAAATTTTCCTACTCCCGCATTGGCAATGAGTACGTCAAGCCGGCCAAACTTTTCTACGATTTGTTCCACTGCCCGGACCTCATCATCGAAATTTGAAACATCGGATGCGATAGCAATTACGTTATCCGAACCAAGCTCTTCCCTTGCCCTTTGCACATCTTCCAGCTTTCGCCCCGAAATGGCTACCTTCAACCCCGCGTCGACCAAAGCTTTAGCAATGCCAAATCCTATACCTTTTGTTCCGCCGGTGACGTAAGCTACTTTGTTGTTTAAATCTTGCATAAAAGTTGTTTTATAGACTGTGAAAGTAATCACTCTCAAAACATGCTCCAAACCCGTTGGGTTTCTTTAATTTTTCTTTTTGATTCAGACTAAGATAATAGAAGTCTTCCTTGCTAATTATGATATCATATTGAGTAACTTGCCGGTAGACTCCTTAAATTTCGAAAACAAATAAGTATGGAAACGATATTAACAGAAGCCGATATTCTTGTGCAGGAAAGCAAACTCTACAAGGCTATTAAAGAAAGTGACCTCAATTCGCTTGACGAATTACTGCATAAAGATTTGTTGTTTGTCATCCCAACTGGCGAGGTCATAACCAAAGAAATTGATTTAAAGACCTATCGTGACGGAGCACTCAAGATAGACGAATTGCGACCAGAAGTGGAGAATCTTAACATTATAGATGATCTGGCAGTCCTTACCTTAACAATGGAATTAAAAGGAAAATTTAATAATGTACCCTTTGAAGTTACCTATCGTTACATCCGCTTTTGGAAAAGTTTCGCTGAAGGCATTAAAGTAGTTGGCGGAAGCGGAATAGCTATTTGATTCGTATCAAATTTTGACTTATAAATTTTAGCATGATGGAAATGAAGGTTTGGTTGTATCGTTATAATTCGGTGAGTCGAAATCCAAAACCGCATAAAATACTATCTAAACGCTGGGGTTCGAATCCCAGCAGGATCCCTCTATTTCCCATGCATAGCGTAGAAAATCTGATAAAAGTAACCCCTCTGTGCCGGCGGACAGTGCCCAATCTGTGCTGATTCAAATTGCCCCTTGTTAAGAAGTAGCAAAAGCGAGTTTTTTAGGCATAAATGCCGGATGTTGTTAAAAAAACACCCCGGTCATGGCTAATAAAACAATCAGTGCACAAACTGGCATCGCCCGTAATACGGTCAAAAAATACATGGTCCGTTTTTGTTGGTCTTCGGCTAACCTTAGAAGAAATAGACGCACTAAATGATCATGAACTGGAGCAGATTTTTTGGATAAGGCCACTATAGAAGACATAGTTACAGAACGATATCAGACCCTCGAAGTGTTGCTTCCTGATAAGCCTGAATGGAAGCATTCAGGCTTAAGAATTGTGCGGATTTCGCAATTAACAGGGCATTGTTATTTTTCAACCCCTAAAAGATCCATTATCTTCCTCATAAATTCTTGTGATTTTTTCAGATAAGATATATGAAACTATTTTTTTTAGAAATAAGATTATCTATCAACGTGACTAATAGAGTTAGTAGTTCAAAATCCAGGCAAAAATCAAAGGAGCTACAATTGTCGCATCGGATTCTATGACGTAGCTAGGGGTATCAACATCTAGTTTACCCCAAGTTATCTTTTCGTTCGGGATACAGCCGGAGTAGGATCCATACGAAGTGGTAGAGTCTGTAATTTGGCAGAAGTAGCGCCATTTCATAATGTGTTCCATTTCCATATCCTGTTCCAACATAGGAGCAACACACATTGCGAAATCTCCCGCAATTCCGCCTCCAATCTGGAAAAATCCAATACCTTTAGCTATTGCATTGGCTTCATACCAATGGGCAAGCTCAACCATGTATTCTATACCACTTTTTACCGTTGACGCCTTAAGTTTATTCTTGATAACATAGGAAGCAAAAATATTTCCCATCGTAGAGTCTTCCCAGCCAGGTACAACTATCGGAAGATTTCTCTCTGCTGCGGCAAGCAACCACGAATTTTTTGGATCGATTTCATATTCGCTTTCTAGTACACCGCTCAACAGGAGCTGGTACATGTATTCATGAGGAAAATACCGCGCCTCTTTTTTCTCAGCGTTTTTCCAAATGGATTCGATATGACCTTGTATCTTCCTGAAAGCCGCCTCTTCTGGGATACAGGTGTCTGTTACACGGTTATATTTGTTCTGTAGCAAATCCCATTCGTCCTGTGGCGAAAGGTCGCGATATTGTGGAATACGCTTGTAATGTGAGTGTGCTACCAAGTTCATTACGTCTTCTTCAAGGTTCGCGCCTGTACAGCTTATGATGTCAACTTTTCCCTGGCGAATCATTTCCGCAAGGGAAATGCCCAGTTCGGCGGTACTCATGGCGCCAGCTAGTGAGATCAGCATCTTGCCTCCATCGGTTAGATGTGCCTCGTAACCCTTTGCTGCATCAACTACCGATGCTGAATTGAAGTGTAGAAAGTTCTTCTCCAAGAACTGGGAGACTGCTCCTGTTTTTCTCATTGTGTATTTAAGTTAATGTGATGTTACTAATTTTAGGCCTAAAATAGATCCCACGAGGGTCGTTATAAATAAGATTCTCCAAAAGGTAACGGGGTCTTTGAACACGATGATACCTACTAAAACCGTCCCAACTGCACCAATTCCAGTCCATACCGTATAAGCTGTACCGACAGGTAGTGTTTGTGTCGCTTTCATTAGCAGTAGCATACTGATTGCAAGAAATATAATGAAACCAGCGTACCAACTGTAAACTGCCGTCCCTGTGGCAAGTTTCGCTTTGCCTAAGCATGACGCGAATGCGACCTCGAAAATGCCCGCAATAATTAATATGATCCAATTCATTGTTTTGTGATTAGACCACAAAGTTGAGAAACCGATTCCGTCTTAAATTTTACAAATGATAAAAAAGGAATTTATTTTAGTTCAGCCCTTATACGACTCAGGCTAACTTGGGTAATACCAAGGTATGATGCTATTTGTCCTAACTGTACTCTTTGTATCAAGTCTGGATTACTGGCCACTAATACTGTGTACCGCTCCAAAGCAGTATGGAACTGTTGCGAGATCAAGCGCTCCTCTGTTTTGATTAGTTCAAGTTCAGCGAAGCGGCGGCCCCAGTTGGAAATATGGATATCCTCAGAAAATAGTTTTTTAAGAGCCGCTGTGTTTAGCTTGTAGAGTTCACTGTACTCTAGCAATTGTATACTTTCATAGCCTTTGAGATCGTTGATATAGCTCTGCATTGACATTGCGGTTTCTCCCTCGCTACCGAACCAAAAAGTATGCTCCTTTTCTGGTTTAATGGAGAAAGCACGAACGATACCTTTTTTGATAAAGTAGATACTCCTTTCCACTTTTTCTTCTCGGAGCAGGATATGTCCCTTGGGAAATGTCACCTCGGTAACCAGATCTCTTAGCTTGGCTTTTGAATCCTTTGGCAACAGGTAGATGGCATCTAAGATTTCATCAAAATTCATTTAAAATATTAATAGGTTTTGGGTGTTTGTTTTAGCTCTCATCTTTTCAAGGGATCTACAAAAATTGCTAATTGCATTGACAATTAATTTAACAAATGTTAAAAAAATAATTCAGACAAATAAGCCCCGAAATATACTCGAATGAAGCTGATACTTGAAAAGTGTTTGTTATCTAACTTGTAGAAAAACTCAATTTCGTTCGCTGACAGCACTTGAGAAACTATAGGTAAGTTCTACCTTAAATGACATTTTAACTTGATATTCCCGAATCATTGATCATGTCATTCTGACAATCTGTGAAATCCTTGGTCTGGCCCATCGGAATTTCCATCTATGGAGCTAATTTGATTCCTGCTAGCGACTTCAAATTTTCTGTTAAATGGTTCGACATTAGTACCATAGGGATCACAAAAAGCCTTAAAGAAATGTAAAGCTTTTTGTGATCATTATTTCTCTTGCGCTTAAAAAGCTGCATTTCTTACCCTTATTAACTTACCATTCAGCTCATCGGTAAGAATATATAATTTACCCATAGGACTTTGCGTCACTTTTCGTATTCTTACTCTATCGTCTGTAAAAAGCTCTTCAGCACTTTTTATATTTTCCCCATCTATTACCATGCGCCATAAGCTACCTTTTGATAATCCTGCAACAAGTAAGTTTCGTTTCCATGCTGCAAACTCATTTCCTGAATAAAAATGTAATCCGGTGGGTGCTACTGTTTGTATCCAAGACCAAGCTGGGTCTGTATACTTATTATCAGGGATAGGTTTTGGTGAAAATTCTGCAAAACGGTACTTCCCCGTGGTTTTCATAGGCCAACCATAATTCGCTTTTGCTTTCAGCACATTAATTTCGTCCCCCTGATGTGTACCATGTTCTGTAAACCAGATTTTATTGGTAGTTGTATCAAGCGTTATACCCTGTGCGGCCCTGATTCCTATAGCATATAATCCTGGACTTGCTTTGCTTCCAAAATCTGGATTATCTTTTGGAATGGTTCCATCAGAGTTAATTCGATAAATTTTCCCTCTCCTATCTTCAATATTCTGGGCAATGGGAATTGCAGGTTCATCTTGCTCAGAAAATAACCTTTCGCCGATCGTAAAATACAACTTACCATCTTTTCCAAAAACCATTCCACCTCCATAATGATACCGCTCTTTTGTATAGGGTTCTGCTACAAAAAGCACTTTAATTTGCCGTAAAGTTTCATTTTCTAATACTGCTCTTATAATTTTAGTAGTTCTATTATCAGCCTTTAGCGCAACGTACGACAAGTAAACATATTTATTGATTTTAAAATCAGGGTCTAGCAGAACTTCAAATTTACCTGTGTTGTCTCCAAAGCCAGTAATGCTATCATCTAGGTCGGTTGGATAACCTTGTATCTTCGTCTTTTCTTTAGTCAAGAGGTTAACTTTTACAATATCACCTTCTTTCTCAGAGAGGAGCGCTTCATCTTCTGACATAAAAGCAATACTCCAAGGGCGTTTTAAACCATCTATAATGATTTCTTTTTTTGGCAGGATAGCATTTACATCATAGATTTTATGTGGTGTTCTGGTCGAAACTTTATCAGCAATAAACCAGCCTTCATTGGTTTTCATCAAATTGAAATAATCAGTAAAAAGATCTCTTTCGGTACTGATTTCTACTTTTGCACTGCCCATATTGTTGGTAATATCGATAGTAACTATATTGGTTTTTAAATTCTTAGTACGCTCATGAAGTTTGAATAAGCTGAGATACTGATTTCTGGTAAATACGATAAATTTAGCATTGTTATAATTCTTTAAATGACAGGAAGGATGCATTGCGCCGCCCAATTTAGTAGTGTCTCCAGTTGCCCATCCATCGAAATAGCGTTGTATTGTATTTTCTATTAATTGCCTCTCAGTCGGCTGATTTTGGGAAAATGCAGAGAAAAAAAAGGCGACCGTTACAATGACAGTCAGAATTACATTTTTCATAAAAGTGTTTTGATAATTAGTGAAATTTGATTTGTTGCTCAAATTTGCACTGTACTTTTATGATCAAGGTCTTGTAATGTAAATCTAGTAGTACGGTTTTATAAATCTGGAGTGTTTAACTGCTGATAAACACTGGGCGTTGCGCCCTTCATTTTTTTGAAGGCCGCAAAAAAGGTAGATTTTGCATTAAATCCCACTTCATCGGCTACTGCTTCAACAGTGAGGTTTGTATTGCTTAATAATAGTTTACAAGCTTCATTTATTCGGTACTCGTTAATAAACAATGTAAAATTCTTATCAATAATTTCATTTAGAATTTGCGAAAGTTGATGGCCAGAAATGTTAATAGCTTTGGCCAGGTCTGATACTTTCAGGTTTGGATTTTTAAAAAGCTCTTGCTCAGTCATTACTTTGGTTAGCTTCGAGATAATTTGCTTCACTTCTTCATCATCCAGCTTTTTGTCGGCATATTTCTGAACAGAGAAAGCAGACAGATCGTTTGTTTTCTTTCGGTAAAGCAATGTAAATACTACTAAATAGAGAATTAAAGAAAAAAATACAGCCGCACCGATGTAGCTACCCCTGGTAATATTCAGGATTGCCCAAACATAGGATACAAAAAGTACAAACACTCCGCTGCAAATGGTTAATATCCATTTTTCAAAAGTCTTTACTTCTTCTTTATGGAATAATCTTTTTATTACTGGCAACAATAAAAACACTGAAAAAACGAGATAAATACCCCATTGAAAGTAAATGAGAGGAATGATATAGTTCCACCATAAGGAAGCAAAATATTCATAAGGATAGACAGTGCCGATTACTACAATCAGTACTAACCAACCTATAAATTGCCATAACCACAAACCAGGTAATCTTTTAATTTTTCTAGCTTCAGATTTGATAAAAAAATACAAAAACGGACCGATAAAAAGACACGCTGTTAGTCCGAGTTGAAGGTAAATTCGCGGTAAACTATTGTCAAAAAAATAGATAACCGATTTTCCGATCCTGATACTCAATACAACTAATAATGCCCCTAAAAGATAATTAGACAAATGTTTCTTAGCCGTAAAGAAGATAAAATAAACACCTAATATGAGTGCGTTAAATGCCCCCAAAAAACTAAAAAAGAATAATACTTTCTCGCCAAAGCTCATGTCATTGTTTTCAAACTATTTTACCTTAAAAACTTCACTTAACTATTAACAATATATCCGCTTTTGAAACAGGAATAAATATCCTGCGGGGAGGAAGGCAACAGTTACCAGAATAATTAGCTCAGAGAGTACCTTTAATAACGCCATTTTTTATTTTGAATCAATAACTTCAAATGTAAATATTTGGAAGATATAATAATGACGTAGGATTTATTATTTTAAGGTTATAATTCTCCTATATTGATATGTAGCATTTGCGGGTTAACGACTACTAAATTGTCTGTTAGTGAGATTTATTACAGTTTAATCATTGAACGAACTAATGTATTTATAGTACAAAACTATGGCCGTTTCCGATTAGAAACGGCCATAAAACACTTTAAAGGCTATCTTGAAATAACTACTTTTCCTTTGCTCTTTCCTGATTCAAAATATTCATGTGCATCCACTATGTTATCAAAACTAAACTCACGGGCATCAACATGAATCTTTACCTTACCTTGTTCTATCCAGTCAGATACTATCTGTAAATTGGCACCAAATCCCGTTCTAAGATCAATAAGGTTGGCGGCAATTGGAATAACCAGGAAAACTACATGAAAACTTGCTGCTTTTAAATGTATTGGAGTGAGATCGGCCTGGGTTAAAGCTATTGTAGTAACCACAGTACCATAAGGCTTAACTGTTTTAAAGCTGTTTTCCAGATTCTGATTACCAACGGTATCAAAAACGACATCAAAACCTTCTCCGTTTGTAAATGCCTGAACAAATTCTTCAGGCGATTCATGATGATAATTAATCACATGATCAGCTCCAAATCCTTTTGCTTTATCAATATCATGATCATTTGATACCACTGCATAAACCTCGGCACCCGCCAGTTTAGCAAATTGAACGCCCATATGGCCTACGCCACCAACGCCACCATAAACCAATACCTTTTGCCCAGGCTTTACTCTGGCTCTTTCAAAAATTGCCTCATAGGCAGTTAATGCCACTAATGGAACTGCCGCAGCGTCTCTGTAGCTAATGCTCTCTGGTGCTTTGGCAAGTAATTTATGATCTGCCACCAATAATTCAGATAAGGCACCTCCCGATTCCGCAAGTCCACCTATCCAGCCATATACAAAATCACCACGTTTAAAATCACCAGCATTTGGTCCTGTTTCTTCTACAATCCCTGCTACATCTCCATGCAGTACTGCTGGAAAAGCGGGCACTAAAGCGGGCATGCTACCGTTACGTAGATGGATGTCTATTGGATTGATTGACGTAGCCAGTACATTAATCAGCACCTGACCTTCCTGAGGTACAGGAATAGCTTGTTTAAAATTTTCAAAAACTTCGGAAGCTTCTCCGAACTTATTAATTACAATTGAATTCATTTTCTTATTTTTTATATGACCTGACAAACAGATCGATGTTAATTTTTATTATTTGATAAAGTAGCTGTCAGAGCTTCTGCTACCTTAATTGCAGATGCCGGGTTTTGTCCAGTGATCAAAGTACCATCAGTGACCACAAATGGATGCCAGTCTTCAGCTTTTAAATAATTTGCACCATTCTCTTTCAAAACATCCTCTAAAAGAAAAGGAACAAATTTTCTGGTTTGACCAGCCTCTTCTTCTGTATTTGCATATCCTGTCACTTTTTTATCTTTTATCAGCAGTATTCCATCTTTAGTTTTCACATTTTTAAGTGCAACAGGACCATGACAAACAAACGAGATCGGTTTACCAGCATTATAGAATGATTCTATTAAGCTTATAGAATACTTATTATCAGGCAAGTCCCACATCGGCCCATGCCCACCCGGATAAAATATGGCGTCATAGTCCTTCGAATTCACTTTATCCAATACAAGCGTATAGTCAAGTACGCTCTGTGCACGAGTATCATCAAGAAATCTCTTTACATCATTGGTGATGTAGTCAGGTAGTGTACTTCTTGGGTCAATCGGTGACCGTCCGCCTTTGGGTGAAACCACAGTAATTTCGGCCCCGCTTTCTTTAAGGAGATAATAAGGGGAAGCAAATTCTTCCAGCCAGATACCGGTTCTATCTCCGGTCCCTTTGACTTCAGCATTTGAAGTCACTACAAAAAGTATTTTTTTACCTTTTAAAGGCTGGTTATCCTGAGCGTACCCTTTGAGTTGAAGTATCACAATAAAAAGAGCAAATATGTATTTAGCAATTGATTTCATTTTTTTATTTTAAGGTGTTCTATTCCTTACCGCTTAACAATAGCAGTAAATACTCGTTATTTTGATTTAATTTTAGTTGATATGCTGATGCTTGAACTGACTTGGGCTCAGACCTACTTCCTTTTTAAAGAGTCTTGAAAAATAAGGTGGATTTTCAAAACCAAGCAGATAAGATATTTCCGAGACAGAAAGATCAGATTCTTTCAGCATGTGTTTAGCCTCAGAAACCAGGTAAATATGAATAAGCTCTATAGCCGTTTTACCAGTCTCCTGTTTTAACAGATCGCTTAAATAACCAGGAGAAAGATTAAGTTCTTCGGCCATAAATTTCACAGTGGGAAAACCATGTTTTTTTAGATTGCCCTTCTGGAAATAGGAATATAATTTCTCGTTAAACTTCGTTACCATTTTCCCCGAAAGCTCTTTACGGTTCAGAAACTGTCTCTTATAAAACCGCTTTGCATATTTCAATATAGAATCTATGTGGCTTAGAATAATTTCACGGCTGTATTCATCCTGACTATTCTCATATTCTGTTTCTATTTTATAATACAAATCCCATATCGTCTGTTCCTCTTTAGGCGATAAATGGAGTGCCTCATTCACTTCATAATCAAAAAAACTATACTTTTTGATTTCATGATATAAAGGGTGCCCATTTAACAGGTCTTCATGGAAATGAATTGTAAAAGCTTCTTCCTGAAAACCAACATCCTTAATCTCGATAAGCTGATTTGGCTTAAAAAACAACATAGAACCCAGTTGATGGTCATATTTGGTTTTTCCATAAATAAGCTCACCTGCATTGATCTTTTTAAATACGATTAAATAAAAATCACTCGTAAACTCAACATGTTTGATAGATTCTGAATATGTACAGGAAACCAGGCTAAGCATTGGATTTTCTGGTAATGCATAATTATTACTGATATGCAATTCGCTTAAAGTTTTGAAATGTTTCATTACTTCTATTATTATAAACCCTAACTAGATTATTAATATTTAAGCACTAAATAAATATAGCTAATTATTATTTTCCATGTGCGTCAACCGAAGCTTTTTCCCACGCCAGCCACGTTTCAATTCGTTTCATATAGACATCTCTGGTAATAGCAAAAGCCACATTACCTAAAAATAACCGCAATGGAGGATTAGGCTCGTCAATAAGCTTTAATATTGTTAATGCTGTTGCATTGGGATCACCAAAATTTGAATGTGAGAATTGTTGATATATCTCAGTTTTGAGGTCATCATATTCAGCTAAAGGACTGGTATGAACCGCAGAAGGGCCAATCCAATCTGTATTAAAACCATTGGGTTCTAAAATAGTGACTTTAATTCCAAACTGACTTACCTCTGCAGCTAATGACTCGCTTAAACCTTCTACCGCCCATTTAGAAGCTGTATATAAACCTACAATGGGAGACGAAACTACCCCTAAGAGGCTTGACAGCTGAACGATATGTCCACTTTTCTGAGCTTTCATCACAGGCATTATGGCCTGGCTCATCCACAAAAGTCCAAACACATTAGTTTCGAATTGACCGCGAGCTTCCAGCTCGCTGGTTTCTTCAATTGCACCAAACAGACCATATCCTGCATTATTAATCAATACATCAATTCTGCCAAAATAAGCTTTTGATATCTCAACAACCCGCAAACAATCTTCTCTATTATTAACGTCTAATTTTAAAGGTAATATTGAATCCTTATAAGTTTCAACCAGATCATTGAGAGTTTCTATACGGCGTGCTGTTGCAATTACTTTATCACCCCGCTTTAGAAAAGCTTCTGCCCATATTCTGCCAAAGCCCCTGGAGACCCCTGTAATCATGATAATTTTTGCCATGTTTCTTACTTTTATTTCTTATCAAAATTAGGTTGCCTTCTCCAGTATCATTTATACAAAACAGCGGATTCCAGATACTTTTCCACTATTTACAGCGCACATAGTGGCGTGCCTTATGCAGACTTCCATTGAGGAAAACGCTTTTCCATTAAACTTCTCAATCCGATCATGACCAAACCAAGAATACCAAAACACATCCCTACCCAAGGAGACATTTGAACTCCTTTAGTGGCAATTACCCAACCGCTAACCATAGTTCCGGTAGAAATCCCAAGGTTACCAAATGAGGTGGCCAGGCTATTTGCAAATTCTAATGCATTGGGTGCTGCAGAGATTACGTAGGCCCCTGAATTAAGAAAACAAGGCGCATATAAAAAGCCCCAGAGTGCAATAACCCCGATGTTGATATAAATATTTGTGCCCGAATAATAAAGTGCAAATGGAATGATTATAGTTCCGGAAAGAAATAAAGCAGCGGTCTTAGGAATACTTCTGCTCAGCATTTTACCAGAAACCCAATTGGAAAATATTCCTGTAATGCCAAATAGAAAAAGCATATAACTAATCATTTTCTCATCCATATTTTTAACCTTTCCAAGGTAATCTGCAAAATAGCTATAGGTAGAAAACCAGGCCGCTATCATTAAGAAATTTACGCCGCCACTTATTAAAAAAGAAGGTTGCTTCAAAATCTGAAGCTGGCTGCCATAAGTTTTCTTAGCTAACACAGGCATTGAAGGTAAGGTTCTCCATAAACCAAAAAGAGCTACTGCACTTACAGTTGTTTGTACGATAAATGAAATTCTCCAGTTAAACGCACCGGCTAAATAAGTAGCCAGTGGAACGGTTGTGACCATCGAGATCGCAATTCCCCCGATCACAATGCCCATTAATTGATGTTCATGTTTTTTATCACCCGAAGAAACCGCAGCGGCAATGGCCGTAGAGATAAAAACAGGCTGTAAAAAGGCTGGTAATAAACGCACTGTCATTAACAGCCAGAATGGTGGTGCAAAAGAGGAAACAATTCCAGTAATCAAAAATATTGAGATTGCTGTTAACATAATCTTTTTACGGTTAAAACCCGAAGTAAACAGGGTCATAAAAGGCCCTGTTAAAGCGATAATCATCGCAAAAGCGCTCAGTAAAATCCCAGCTTTATCAATAGAAATTTCATAGTGTGCAGCAATTTGCGGCAGTATGCCGATGATCCCAAATTCAGTGGTAATGATGCCTATTACGCCTAGGCATCCTGTATATGCTATTTTCTTGTTCATGTTAATTTTAATTTAATACCCACCACCCACACTGCGGTAAAGTTCTACTGTTGCATTCAGCTGAGCGGCTTTGATATTGGCCAGCTCCAGTTCACTCTGTAAAAAATTACTCTGGGCTGTAATCACTTCCAGATAATTTGCCATTCCGCTTTTAAATAGCAGGACTGCATTAGTCACCGCCTGCGCCAAAACATTCACTCTTGAGTTTGCAATATTGTATTGCGACTTTAGTTTTTCAATTTTAACCAGCTCATCAGCAACTTCTGTAACTGCCGTTAAGACGGTTTGACGAAAAGCGACAACTACCTTTTCCCGATCAATTTTAGCTACTTCATAAGCTGTTTTCAACTGTCTCCGCTGAAAAACTGGCTGTGTGATACCACCGGCAATAACGCCAAATAACGAGGCTGGAATATTGAACCAGTTACTTGCTTTGAATGAATTAATCCCCCCACCTGCTGTAATATTTAAAGAAGGATATAAACTAGCCTTAGTCACCCCTACTTCTGCATTTGCCACTGATAGAGCATATTCAAAAGCTTTTACATCTGGCCTGCGTCCGACCATTTCGGATGGCACACCTGCTGATAAATGGGCAGGTAGCTTAGTTTTTTCAAGCGTAGATATACGCTTGATCGCCGATGGGTTTTCTCCTGTCAGCACATGCAGTGCATTCTCCTGAATTTCAATACTTTGTTCAAGTCGAGGAATTAACTGAGCAGTGACCAGTCGCTGCGCCTCTGCCTGTTGTATACCTAAGGAATTAGTCTGCCCGGCATCAAACTGGAACTTAATAATACGCAAAGTACTATCGTTCAGGGCGAGGTTTTTCTGAGCAGTGCGCAACTGTGAATCCATCATTAGCAACCGGTAATATCCTTGCGCTATATTGGCAATTAATCTGGTCTGGACTGCCTTTTTAGCCTCAGTAGTCTGCAAATAGGCAGCTAAAACAGCTTGCTTCTTCCTGCTGATCTTACCCCAGATATCGGCTTCCCAGCTCAGCCCGAGATTTGTATTGAAATCTTCGATATGGTTTGTCCCTAAAAACTGGTTTCCACTCAGCCCGCTCAAACTGTTATTTGAAGGCAGGTTAGAATTGGCGGTCAGCTGCAATATCAATGCTGGTGTATTGCCCAGTTTAGCTTGTTTAAAAAGCAGTTCGGCACTTTCTATATTTTTAAGTGCAGTCTGCATATCGTAATTTCTGACCAAAGCGGTATCTATCAGTTTTAAAATTTCCTCTTCCGCTATAAATTCTTTGATGGAAATAGTTGCTATACTTGCGGAATCAGCAGGTTCAGCTCCTCTGAAATTTTCGGGGGTTGCTGATGGAGGCAATGGAATATCTTTAGATACTTTGCAGGCGTTTAAAAAAGCCAGCAGTAATAAAAGAGTATGTAAATTTATGTGTCGTTTCATTTAATCATTAATTAATTATTATCTATTTCAAGTTTTCCGTTTTCATGAACAGGATTATGGTTATGAGCATACAGATCTTCACGGTTCATCACTGATACCGGTGTACCTGTAACCTTTTCCTGTAAATACTGGAAGATGACAAACAGCACCGGAATGATGAATAATCCCAAAATCACTCCGGTGATCATTCCGCCGGCAGCACCAATACTAATTGAGTGGTTACCTAAAGCTGAGGGACCAGAGGCCCTCATCATTGGAACCAGCCCTACCACAAAAGCAAGGGAAGTCATAATGATTGGACGAAGTCTTAATTTAGCGGCCTCCAGAGAAGCAGCGATCAAATCCTGTCCCGCGGTTCTTCGCTGAACTGCAAATTCTACGATCAGAATCGCATTCTTCGCAAGCAGACCAATCAGCATGACCAGTGCGACTTGTACATAAATATTATTTTCTATTCCGGTGAGGCCAATCGCTGCAAATACCCCAAATATCCCAGTTGGAATAGATAGGATCACAGCTAATGGTAAAATATAACTTTCATACTGTGCCGCTAAAAGGAAGTACACAAATATCAGGCACAGAGCGAAGATGATCACAGACTGTCCTCCGGAAGTAATCTCTTCTTTAGTCAGACCAGTAAACTCATAGGCAAATCCAGAAGGTAACTGTTGTGTTGCAACTTCTTCCACCGCTCTGATCGCATCACCAGAACTATATCCCGGTTTAGGCATCGCATTGACCCCGATAGAATTGAAAAGGTTGTAACGGGATACAGTCTCAGGTCCATAAACCCTTTTTAATTTGACAAGCGTATTGATTGGTACATTTTCACCAAATTTGTTTTTAACAAAAACATTATCCATCGAAGAAGGATCAGCACGGTCAGCAACGTCTGCCTGTACCATTACCCGGTAGTATTTTCCAAACCTGTTAAAATCCGAAGCCTGTGCACTACCAAAATAAGCCTGCATAGTACTCAATACATCCCTTACCGAAACGCTTAACTGCTCAATTTTAGCTTCATCCAGCTGGAGCTCCAATTGCGGATAATCTGACCTGAAAGTTGTAAAGGCCACGGCAATTTCTGGTCTCTTCATCAGCTCACTGATAAAGTTAGTTGCTACGCCGCTAAACTTACTCAGATTACCCCCGGTTTTATCCTGTAAAACCATATCCAAACCATCAATATTACTGAAACCAGGAACAGTTGGGAAAGTAAACACAAAGAAATTTGCGCCTTTTACAGTAGCTAATTTCTCTCTGATAGAATCCATAATCTTATTGATATCTTTGAGTTCTCCACGCTTTTCAGCAGGTTTTAAAAGAATAAACAGCGCTCCTGAAGATGGACTGTTTGAAGAGGTCAGTAAGTTATATCCAGATAATGCAGCGAAAAGTTTAGTGTAAGCCATAGGCTTTAATAAAACTTCTGTTTCCTTTAAAATCTTTGTACTTCTATCCATTGAAGCTCCTGCCGGCAGCGACATAGAAACCACCACAAAACCTTGATCTTCGGAAGGAATAAATCCTGTACGTGTTTTTTTGATCATAAACACTGTACCAGCCACAACAATTAATAAACCCAGAAGACCAATCCATTTTGCCCTGATCAGAAATCTCAGACTACCTGTATATTTGTTAGTCAGGGATTCGAAACTAGTATTAAAACTCTTAAAGAACCGTTGTTTAAAAGTCGTTTTAGTGCCGGGCTCATAATTTGCTCTATGATGTTCCTTTAAAAATAAAGCACATAATGCTGGGCTCAATGTTAATGCATTAACTGCCGAAATCACAATTGCAATAGCCAGTGTAAAGGCAAATTGTCTATAGAAAACCCCGGTAGAACCTTCTATAAAACCAACAGGTAAAAATACCGCACTCATAATTAAGGTAATTGAAATAATTGCACCTGTAATTTCGTGCATAGCGGCAGTAGTAGCGGCTTTTGGAGGGAGATGTTTGTGTTCCATTTTTGCATGGACAGCTTCGACAACCACAATAGCATCATCTACCACAATGCCAATAGCCAGTACCAGTGCAAATAAGGTCAACAGATTGATAGAGAAGCCAAAGAACTTCATAAAAAAGAATGTGCCCAAAATTGCAACCGGTACAGCAATCGCCGGGATCAGCGTAGAACGAAAATCCTGTAAAAAGATATACACTACGATAAATACCAGGATAAATGCCTCAATCAAAGTATGAATTACCTGTTCAATAGATTGGTCTAAAGAGGTTTTTGTACTATAAACCAGGTCATACTTAATTCCTTTAGGAAACTCCTTTTCTGCTTTCTTCATGAATGCCTCAATTCCAATCTGTATATCATTTGCATTAGAACCACTCAATTGCTGAACAGCAATACTCAATGCCGTTTTGCTATCATTACGGGTAAGGTTTGAATAAGTATATGACCCCAATTCAATTCTGGCTACATCTTTAAGCCTCAAAAATGAACCATCAGCATTTGAACGGATAATGATGTTTTCATATTCTTCTGGTTTATTCAGCTTTCCTTTATATTTCAATACATACTCAAAAGCATTTTTACTACTTTCCCCGAATTTCCCGGGGGCAGCCTCTAAGTTCTTATCTTTAATAACATCCATTATCTCATTTGGCGTCAGATTATAAGTAGCCATTTGTGAGGGATTCAACCATACACGCATTGAATAATCTTTACTTCCGCCAATTATATTTGCCTGCCCCACTCCCTGAATTCTTTTCAATTCCGGAATCAGATTGATCTGAGAATAGTTAGCGAGAAATGTCTGATCATAAAGCTTTTCATCGGCACTGCTAATACCAAGAACCATGATAATACTGTTCTGTTGTTTCGCTGTGGTCACACCAGCCTGAATAACTTCTTCAGGTAACTGACTGGTTGCCTGTGAAACACGGTTTTGAACATTTACTGCTGCCTGATCCGGGTCGGTACCTAATTTGAAGTAAACCGAAATTACTAGTGAGCCATCATTACTTGCTGTCGAGCTCATATAGGTCATATTTTCGACCCCATTGATAGATTCCTCTAAAGAAGGCGCAACTGAGCGCAATACAGTTTCGGCATTTGCACCCGGATAAAGTGCAGTCACCTGTACAGCAGGCGGAGCTATATCTGGAAATTGCTGCAGGGGTAATTTAGTAAGTCCAAGCACGCCCAATATGACCAGTAAAGTGGAAATAACAGTAGCTAAGACGGGTCTATTTATAAATTTCTTAAACATGATTTGTAAATTATCTTGATGTAGTTTTAGTAGGATCCTGTTTTAATTTTTCAGGTTTGATTACCTCTCCTTCTTTCAATTTGTCGATACCATCAAAAACTATCTGATCACCTGCTTTCAAACCTTCTTTCACCAGATAATTGGTGCCTGCTGTTCCCAAAATGGTGATCGGTGTTTTACTTACTTTATTATTGTTGTCCAGTGTGTAAACGAACATTTTATCCTGAATCTCTATGGTAGAAGATTGCGGGATCAAAACAGCATCAGGATGAATCGTAGATAACCTCAATTTTCCGGTGTTTCCGGATTTCAAAAGTTCTTGTGCGTTAGGAAAGGTAGCTCTCAAAGCAATTGAACCCGTTTGCTTATCAAATTGTCCATCTACCATGTCAATCCGGCCGCGCTGCCGATAAATGGTTTTATCTGAAAGTACCAGAGAAACCTCAGGCAACTTACTGAGTCTTTCTGGTATAGACTTACCCGGATATCTATCATTAAAACTGATAAAATCATCCTCTCCTAAAGAAAAATATACACGAACTTCATGTGCATCAGAAAGTAAGGTGAGCGGCGTCAGGTCACTTACACTGATCAGACTCCCTTGTTTCTTAGGCAAACGGCCAACAAAACCATTTACAGGTGCTTTAATCAGGGTATAGCCTAAGTTAATATTCGCGACTGCGACGGCTGCTTTGGCCTGTTCAACACTGGCTTTTGCCGATTGATAATTTGCTTTAGCTGTTTTAAGCTGGAAGTCAGCGATCACTTTATTGCTTACTAAAGGGGTAAGTTTCTCTACTTCAAGCTGTGCATTGCTCAGGGCCGCTTTTGCGGACTCTAATGAACCTCTGGCATTATTGACCGCTTCTTGAAAAGGCCTTTCGTCAATTTTAAAAAGAGGTTCTCCTTCTGCTACCCTGGCACCTTCATTTACAAAGATCTTCTTCAGGATACCAGAAACTTGAGGACGGATTTCCAGGTCTACCGTTCCCTGGATTGAAGCAGGAAATTCCTGGTAAGTAATTTCATTACTGGAAACTAAACGTAACACGGGTAAAGATGGCAGAGAAGCAGCCTGGTTTTGCTGATTCTTCCAGGCACATCCTGTCAGAAATATGGCTAAAAGTAATATTAATAAAGGTTTCATGGGGTTATTAAATTGTTTAACGATGTTAATTTTTGATGAATAAAAAAGATTGTATTTCATTATTTTCAGATTGCAGTTATTTGATGTTTTATTCTTCGATATATTTAATTACACCCCTGATAGCATCTTTCAGAATGCGTTGGTTCATAGCCTCATCACGACCTTTATGGACAAGATTAATAGAGATAAGTCCATGGATTACAGACCAGAAAGTATAATACTTTCTACACACGAGGTTCTCGTTAAAATTTCTGACGGTAATTAGTTTTTCTATGACCCGAAAGAAAAGACTATCGGTCGCCTCTGCTTCGGCCAGTGTTTTTTCAAATACACATACGTTCATATCTACGCCATACATGAGCTGATAAAGCTCTCTATTTTTAAATGCGAAATTCCAGTAGGTCTTCCACATGGCTTCAAGCTGTTTTTCTGCCTTGTCATGTTCAGATTGCGCTAATCTGATCTCTGCAGCCAGATTAATAAATCCTCTACGTGTTAATTCAATAAGGATACCTTCTTTGTTTTCAAAGTATTCATAGATCACTGGAGCTGTATATTCTATTCTGTCAGCAATTTTCCTCATACTCAAAGAGTTCCACCCATCCCTTTTTACGATAGCCAAAGCAGATTCGAGGATATTGAGTCTTGTCTCATCTTTTTGCCTTGCAATTCTGTCTTTACTTCCCATGAAATCTGGTGTTATTTCAATTAATAGTTACTAAATATTCAGACACCAAAAGTAGAGGCTTGTGTTTAAGGCTATTTATACAAAACAGGGAAATACAGATACTTTTCCACTATGGGCGGCCGGTGGGTAATGATTGAAATGTCCTGAAAAAACCAGGAAGCATCCTATTCAATAGATTAAAGTCCAAAGATCTTTGGAGAAAAAATAATCATGAAAAATCACATTATTCCTGAGGTTGGGATACCTCAAATCATTGGCGCAGTTATAGTCGCCACTTTGTATATCAGTATATTTTCCTTAGTTAAGGAAGAAAACCGGATAAGAATGAATGCAATTGTACTGGCGGGTGCTGGCGCTGCCTATCTGAGCAGTGGCCTCGGACCATGGGAGTTTGCCTTTTGTACGATTATATCAATCGTAGCCTATAAAGGTTTGACCAGAAATTATATGATTGGTGTCGGGTGGCTATTACACACGGTCTGGGATGTAATACATCATTTGTATGCTGATGCTATCGTACCTATGGACCCTACCTCATCTTTTGGCTGTATGATCTGTGACCCTATAATGGCTATCTGGTTTTTCTTTGGTGCACCAGATATATGGGCTGTTCTGCGTAGAAAATTTGGAAGCGGAAAGCTTGAAACATATATTTGAGTTATAAGTCTATGGACCAAAGCGACAAAATAAACATATACGGTACCAGAGCATTTACGTCGAAGTTTATGCCCTTGGCTAACCAGAATAATTCTATTCGCTATGATTATGACCGGTTTTTAATCACAAGGATAGAAGAGATGTATCCTTATGTTGATCATTGTGTTCCGCCAACAAGGTCATTAACTGATATCATATTATTTATCAGTGCTGGTGAAGCAAAGATGAATATTGGCAGTGAACCTTATGTGGCCGTTAAAAACACCGTTTTATATATTCCATCTGGCCAGATTTTCTCCTTCGAGAAATATGACATTAGTAATTCTACTAGTGGATTTTTAATCACCTTTAGCAAGGATATCCTGGCAGGAGATCATGAAAATTCAGACATATTTTCAGAATCTGGGCTGCTTAATTTTCCGGGAAATCCTCTCATTAGCCTGGAAAAAGAATGTTCCAGTTTTGCAGCTCAGTTGCTGGAAAGAATATTTAAAGAAAATAATGAGAACGGATTAACCCGGCTGGAAATTATAAGAAGTTATTTTCTCGCTTTTATATTAGAAATCAGAAAAGAAAGCAGCGATGATATCATTTTAAAGAAGTCTGCATCCATAAAACTGGTCAAAGATTTTATCACTTTAGTTAGCCTGCATGTGAAAAATAAAAAGCAGGTTAGTGACTATGCGCTGCTACTCCATATCAGTCCAAACCACCTCAGTAAAGTGCTGAAAAAATTCACAAACAAATCTCCAACCAAATGGATATATGAAACTTTAATTCTTGAAGCGAAAGTTCTTCTTTTCCAGACCAATATGAGTATCAATGAAATTTCATTTCTCTTAGGAATATTTGATCCCTCCTACTTTATCCGCCTGTTCAAAAAATATGAAGGTATCACGCCACTTTCTTTCAGAAATGAGAGTAGAAAGATGTGATATCAAAAAATAAATTGATCTACAATTCTAAATATATAAAGCAATATTCATAAGCATCAATTTGCTGAATCAGCAAATTGATGCTTATGAATAAAATTAAAGAGATTCTGTTAATCCAAAAAACCTAATAGCTTCTAGCGGAGCATTAAAATTACCAGTAGTCTTGCCCATTAACCTGGGAAACCTAAATTTTTGCTGAGGGATCACATGTCCGCCCCCGACAATGGTAACCAATTCGACAGCTGGTTTTCCCGATGATGTCCATCGCTGAAGCTCAACCGATGTCGGATCATCCGCTTTTTGACTTGGAAAGATTTTGTTTTCCGGAGATGAATTCATCGCATTACGTTCCACAAAATATTCAGCAGTAGCTTTAGCAGAAATTGCTGTACCCACCTTTTTCATGCCAAACAAAGTTACTGGTCCTCCCAAATAAGGATTTATTCCATCTTTTGTTCCCGTCACAAGCATGACCCTTGAAGCAGGTCCTTTACCAGTAAATGAAAAAGTTTCGGGCGTAGGTAAATTAGCACTTATCGCACAGATGGCATTCACAAGTTTTGGTTTTTCCAGAGCCAGCCTGATAGCCACCTGCCCTCCATTGGAGAAACCAAAGATAAATACCTTTTGCGTATCGATATGCTGCTCTTTCCCAAATCTGTTGACCATGGATTCAATAAAACCTACATCGTCAATATTTTCTTTTTTTGCTTCAAAAGGAGAATTCGTCCGCAAGTCATTCCAGTTGCCTTTATAACCATTAGGGTAAACAACGATAAACCCATATTGGTCAGCCAGCTTATCCAGTTCATAGCCACTCCATTGCCTCATACGTATGGCATTCATCCCGGTACCATGCATAGCAAAAATGATTCCCGGCCCGGAAGATAATTTTCGGGGAATATAACTCAGGTAATTCCGGTCCAGATTACCCACTTGAATGTTCTGGCGGTAAATTTTCCCGCTTAGTTTTGGTTCAGCAGGTATAGCTGAATAAACAAAATAAGAATAAGTCGCAGCTCCCATGAGCAGTACAATTACAATTATTAAAAAAATTTTAGTGATCATATTATTAAATTTATAAGTACAAATTTATTTATATTCACTTACTATTTAATACCAGTATACAAAAGGTTACTGGTAACCTTTTAGTTATCAGAACAATGGAAAAATCATGTGAAAGTCCGAATATCACCTCCGAAGACTGCTCTGCTATGCTTTTGGCTGTAGGAGATGCGCTTTATGCAGTAGGTGGGAAATGGAAATTAAGAGTAATTATTGGCCTTTCGGGAGACAATAAAAGATTTAATGAATTAAAGCGAATTATCCCTGGTATATCTGCCAGAGTATTATCTAATGAATTGAAAGAATTAGAAATGAACGGTTTCGTGAAAAGAATTGTTTATGCTGATGCATCTCCTGTAATGGTAGAATATGAACTGACTGATTATAGTTCCACCCTGAAGGATGTAGTCAGATCATTAAGTGAATGGGGCACAACACACAGGGAAAGGATAAGGCAGATCAAGTAAAATATTCAAAGTGTAACGTCCTGAAATAGGTTGACATAAATTTAACCATAAAAATCCTTAACTGTTTATTCAGGTAGGGATTTTTTGCTTATGGATTTGGCTAGGAGTTTTAAAATTTAAGGCTGTATGCGGTCTTCTATT
>JAAAFW010000015.1:614464-725808 GCA_019352875.1 Pedobacter cryoconitis
GCTGCTCACGAAGCGTTTTTGTTTTCCACCTAAAGTAAGTACGCCCGCAATAAAGATGACGAGTCCTATAAAGATGAAAATTCCTACTATAATTGATCTCTTATTTTCTGTAGCGCTCATTTATTTTGTGAAATTATAATTATAAAAAGATTGTACCCTTTCGTCCGGACTTGCAAATACGTCATCGAACGTTCCCTGTATTGCAAACTGTCCATCAAGCAACATAGCAATTCTGTCGCCAGTTTGCTTGGCACAGGTTAAATCGTGGGTAATGATAATAGATGTGGTGTTATATTTTTCCTGAACTTCATTAATCAGGTTGTTAATTTCGATACACGTAATAGGATCCAGCCCTGCTGTCGGCTCGTCATAAAGCATGATTTCAGGTTTTAGAATTAGTGTTCTGGCGATACCGATACGTTTACGCTGGCCGCCTGAGAGTTCAGAAGGCATCTGTTCAATAGTCTGAGATAAACCCACTGCTTCCAAAACCCGTTCCACCTGGACATTGATTTCCTTGCGCCTTAAGTTTCTGGAGTTACGGACAAGCGGGAATTCAAGGTTCTTCCGGACAGTCATACTGTCATATAATGCACTATTTTGAAAAGAGAAACCAACTTTAAGACGCAGCTCCATTAAATCTTTTGAATTAAGAGTTTCCACTTCTCTTCCTAATACATTTACTTCTCCAGCATCCGGATAAAGCAGACCTGAGATGATTTTAATTAATACTGATTTTCCAGTGCCTGAACGGCCCAATACAACCAGATTTTCACCCTGATAAACTTCCAGGTCTACGCCACGGAGAACGTGAAGCTCTCCGAATGATTTTTTAAGGTCTTTAATTGCAATGACCGCATTATTTCTGTCTATAGCTTTCTGTTGCATATTTGTCAAGGATTAACGGAAAGCATTTACAATCTGTACAATAATAATTTCTTCCACAAAAATAAGGAACATGGCCGCAACAACTGCAGAGTTGGCTGCCCGTCCAACACCTTCAGTACCTTTGGAAGAATTGTATCCATGATAACAACCAACGGCTCCAATGGTGAACCCGAAAACCGTAGATTTAAAAGTTGTCGAGAAAATATCCAGAAAGCTTAAAGAATCGAATACCTGAGAGAAAAACATTGCGAAACTAGTCTGCTCATTACTGTGTACGCTTAAGAATGCACCGAATAAAGCTACGAAAGCCGTGTACATCACAAGTACAGGGATCATAAAGGTAGTGGCAATTATTCTACTGACTACTAAATATTTAAAAGGATTGGTTGCAGACACTTCCATCGCATCGATCTGCTCAGTTACTTTCATAGAGCCTAACTCTGCACCCATATTGGATCCAACCTTTCCTGCAGCAATTAATGCAGTAACCAGTGGAGCCAGGGCACGTACGATAGCTATTGAAATAAGGGAGGGCAACCAGGACGTCGCACCAAAATTTGCCAGCGAAGGCCGGCTTTGATTTGTAAATACGATACCTGTAATAAATCCTGTAAGTGATATCAGAGGCAGAGATTTATAACCTACCTCATAACACTGATGAATGATTTCTTTAAATTCGTAAGGCGGTACAAAAACTTCTCTGAAGAAGCGAAGGATGAACTGGTATGCATGGTAAATACTGTAGAACATACTATCCAGTCTTTTGGAGACTACGTATTTTGGCTTGGGACTTTCCGGATTATCTATGTTAGGATCCATTCTTAAAATTTGATGCAAAAAGATGATGCTTCATCCTGCAAACCAGCAGGGATATGAAAGCAAACAATCAGAATTGCATTATTGTTTGTGCTGACTTTAGCTACATTTTGGTCAAATGTAAGATATCAGCTATTATTCCTGAATAGCTTACATTAAAATGACAAAATAATGATGTGCATTGATAATAACACTGTTTCCAGACATAAAAATATTCAATTTATGCAATATTGTTTCATTTACAATGCCATAAAGCTTAGTTTTACCATATTGATACCCTAAATATATATGTAATGAATAGAATTTTTAAGTCCGCTCTGTTCGGTTTATCTCTCTTAGTTTTTTCAAATACCACATTAAAAGCCCAGGAGCATCCCCCTTTCTGGCAGGACATTCAGGCAATTAAACAATATGACCGTATCTATGAACCACCTAAAAACCCTATTTTATTTGTAGGCAGTTCTTCCATTCGCCTATGGGTAGATTTTACAAAAACATTTAAAGATTATACGGTGCTTAACCGGGGGATAGGCGGAGCAGTTACTGCTGACATAGACCGCTATCTGGAAGATATTGTATTTCCATATCAGCCCAAACAAATCGTGCTTTACGTCGGGGAAAACGATTTACTGGAAGCCGGTGATGCTGAGCAGGTATTTAAATCTATAAAAAAACTTTATACAGATATCAGGGACCGTTTGCCAGAAGTTCCGATAATTTATCTCGCTATTAAAGGTAGTCCTTCCAGAGCTAAAGAATTTAATAAGGCTAAAGAAGCTAACAGGTGGATTAAGAATTATCTAAGAGATAAAAAGAACACAATTTTTGTAGATGTTTTTATGCCAATGCTAGATAAAAATGGCGAGATGAACCCATCAATTTTCAAAGCAGATCAGCTCCATATGAATGCCTCCGGATATGCAATCTGGAACAAATTATTGTTCCCACATCTGCTTAAAGATTAAAAAATTCCTAAACTATAAAAAAACAGAATCATCAAATGAAGAAAACAGTACTCTTAGGTATTTTTCTGGCATTGGCAGGTTTGTCCACACAGGCACAGCAGCCAGCCAGATGGATACAACAACCCGCAGTCTCTCCCGATGGAAAGTGGATTGCATTCAGTTATAAAGGCAATTTATTTAAAGTTCCCTTCACCGGTGGGCAGGCTTTACCGTTAACGATAGCCTCTGCATACAGCGGTTATCCGGTATGGAGTCATGACAGTCAGAAAATAGCATTTGCGTCAGATCGGTACGGGAACTTTGACGTCTATATTATGAGTGCGGCAGGCGGGTCGTCCACCAGGCTTACTTATAATTCCAGTAAAGACATTCCTTATGACTTTTCAGGAAATAATGAGTCGGTCATTTTCGGAACCGACCGTTATGATACCTATACCTCTGCACGTTTCCCGAACAATGCAATGTTCATGAAACTATATGAAGTTCCGGCTCAGGGTGGAAGCAGCAGAATGATCAGCAGTGCAGGAATGGAATTTGCCCATTACAATCCACAGGGTGATCAGGTGATTTTCCAGGACAGAAAAGGTTATGAAGATCCCTGGAGAAAGCATCATACCTCAGCTGTGACACGTGATATCTGGACTTACCAGATTAATAGCGGTACTTATACAAAAGTATCAGATTTTAAAGGGGAAGACCGTGAGCCTGTATGGGGCGAGAACGGTGTGTTTTACTACCTGAGCGAGCGTAATGGGAATCAAAACCTCTTCCGCTCGTCGCTGAAAAACCCGGCAGAAGTTACGCAGCTGACTAAATTTGGGCAGAATCCTGTTCGAAACTTATCCAGATCTGCTAACGGTTCATTAGTATTTACTTACAATGGTGATGTTTATACCTTAAAAGAGGGGGCAGAGCCGGTTAAGGTAGATATTAACTTGCAGGCAGATTTTTCTGCAGACCAGATTGCAACCTTGCCTGTAAAAGGCCAGGCTTCCGAAATGGCTGTTTCTAAGGATGGGAAGCAAGTCGCATTTGTTTACAGAGGTGATATTTTTGTGAGCTCAGCAGACGGTTCCACTACCAAAAGGATTACAAATACGCCATATCAGGAAAGAATGGTTGATTTTAGCCCCGATGGTCGTAAGTTGTTGTTTTCCGCGGAGCATGAAGGTTCCTGGGATATTGACGAAGTAAGTATTGTGAACCCTTCTGAGCCCTATTTTTACGTGGCTACTGTTCTGGATGTGAAGTCCGTCATTGCCGGGCCTAATGATGAGTTCCAGGGCGTCTATTCGCCTGATGGTAAAAAAATAGCTTATCTGGAAGAAAGAAATGTTCTTAAGTCCTTTGATATCGCTGCAAAGACAACGCGTACCCTGTTGCCGCAAGGACTAAATTATTCTTACGCAGATGGTGACCAGTATTTTACCTGGTCTCCGGATAGCCAGTTCCTTTTGGCGCAATCGACAGAAGGTGGCGGTTGGTTTCAGAATGAAGTGGTGCTGATTAAAGACGATGGCTCCGGAAAACGTGTAAATCTGACAGAAAGTGGCTTTAGTGATCAGATTCCTCAATGGGGACTGGATGGAAAGATGATGTACTGGATCACAGATAAAGATGGTATGAAGAACCTGAGCAGGGGTAGTCAGTCGGATATTTATGCGATGTTTTTTGATCAGGCTGCCTGGGACAGATTTCAGCTGAGTAAAGAAGATTTTGATCTTAAAAAGGAAGCTGAGAAAAAAGATACAGCAGGTAAACAGATCGTGTTGACGGCTAAGCAGAAAAAAGAAGCTGCTAGGACGGATAAACCAGTTAACTACGATCTGAGAAATCTGGATAATCGTACTAAACGCTTAACGAATGCTTCAACGACAATAACCGGTCTGAAGCTTTCTAAAGATGGCGAGAAGCTGTATTATATGGCACGTTATGAAAAAGGTTTTGATCTTTGGGTAACGCAGACAAGGACCAATGAAAGTAAGGTTCTGGCTAAACTGGATGCACCTTATGCAAGTCTTGATATTAGTGATGACGGTAAATCTTTATTCGTGCTTGCCAACGGTAATATCAGTAAAATAAATGCAGAAGACGGTAAAGTTAACGTGGTGAAGATTAACTCACAGATGGAACTGAATGCTGCTGCTGAACGGGCTTATATCCTTGAGCATGCCTGGAAGCAGGTGAAAAAGAAGTTCTATGATCCGAAATTACATGGTGTCGACTGGGATTATTATTATAATAATTATAAGCAATTTCTACCGTATATTAATAATGAATACGATTTTCAGGTTCTGTTAAGCGAATTCCTCGGCGAATTAAATGCCTCACATACAGGTGGACGCTACAGTCCTTCGTTTCCAAACGGCGATGAAACTGCAGCTTTAGGTCTGATCTATGATCTGGGCCGTAAAGGGGACGGATTGCTGGTGAAGGAAATTATTCCGGGAGGTCCTTTTGACAGGGCTGGTTCGCAGATGAAGAAAGATATGCTCATCGAGAAAATTGATGGCGTACGGATCGATCAGAAAAGTGACTGGGCGAAACTACTGAATCAAAAAGCCGGTCAGCTGACAAGAATTACTTTCCGCCCGTTAAAAGGTGGAAACCAGCTGGAAGAAAGTGTCAAGCCGATCAAACCGTCGGTAGAAACCAGTGTTCTGCTTTACAAGAAGTGGGTAAAGCTGATGGAGCACCTGACTGACAGCCTTTCTGGTGGTAAGGTCGGATATGTACATGTGAGAAGCATGGACGATCCGAGTTTTAGGGTAACTTTTGACAAAGTACTTGGTAAAAACAAAGATAAAGGCGCATTAATCGTCGATTCCCGCTTTAATGGAGGAGGTTGGTTGCATGATGATCTGGTTACCTTCCTGGGTGGTAAGCAATATTTCACGTTACGTCCTCAGGGACATATCACAACAGGTGGCGAGCCATTAAACAAATGGTCAAAACCAAGTTGTGTCCTGATGAGCGAAGGTAATTATTCTGATGCGTTCATGTTCCCTTACGCTTATAAAGCACTGGGGATGGGGAAACTCATCGGCATGCCGGTAGCAGGTACAGGAACAGCTGTATGGTGGGAAACTCAGATCAATGACCGTTTAGTTTTCGGAATTCCGATGATCGGTACTTATGGTCCGAATGAGACACATGCTACAGAGAACCATCAGCTGGAACCAGATGTACTTATCGCCAATGAATATGAGAAAGTACTGGCAGGGCAAGACCAGCAACTTGAAGCGGCTGTTAAGGAGATGCTAAAGACTATTCCTAAGTCTTAATCCTTAAACACAGTCTTTATAAAAAAAGCGGAAGTCCAATTTGGACTTCCGCTTTTTTTATGCAATCATTTGCTATACCTTAATTCCAAACCGGTCTGCAGCTTTCATAAACTGCTGACGGAGTTCGGTACTCAGTTTATCCCGCTTATAACCCTTGCTGATATCTTCGAGTCCGTTTAATATGCCAAGTCCAAACCGGATTTCCTGTAAATATCTGCGTTGAAAATCAGGAGGCAGGGTATAGACATAGTTGAATTCCTGTTCAAGGAACCCAGCTGTTTGCCTGACTAGTGTTTCCGCTTCCTTATTTCTGTTTAAAGCGTATAGATTTTGCACCGTGTACATCCGGTAAATTGTGTCACTAACATTGTAATTGCGCAGCGGTAACTGATCTAAACCTTTATTTAAGATTAGGCCTGCTTCTTTACCTTTACCTTCCTTTATGAGGTTTGCAGTAAGCGTATTATTGAGCTCCCAGGTTGAATTAAGAATTCTTCTGGACTCAGGATCCAGATATGTCGATTTTTTAAAACCTGCAAAGTCCAGCTTTTCAATCATATTTTTATAGAGAACAGCAGTATTTGTTCTTTCTCTTTTATCCGGCAATTCCTCTTTCTGATGCGCAATAGGCAGAAGCCGGTAGGCATAGCCTTCCAGATAAAGATAATCATCCATACCAGCATAGGAGTCCTCAGATACCGAAGTCGCAAAATATATTGGTCTTTTCCAGTTGTTCTGAACCAGAATATCAAAAAGGGCGAGGTCACCTTTACCGGCATAGTTTTTTTTGAAAGTCCATTCCATTGAAGACGCGGCTTTGTGTATTTCATCTGCCGGTAAGGTTCCTGTTTGAACAAGCGCATTGGCATCTATTGTCATTTTCAGCTTTCTGGCTGGCAGAAAATTCATAAATGTACCGTCAGCCATTTCCACCTGATCACTCTTATCTTCCGAGGTCATTACAGCTAACAGATCCTTTAGTTCCACACTGTCTTTGATCCCATAATCTACATAAGGCAGATAGTCCCGCACACCGTCAACGTACTGTTCCTCCTTCATTTGCATAGGAATCGCAGGGCTTTCGTTTAATGGTTTCCTTAATTGGTTAATAAAAGACGGATCTTGTAAGAACTGTAAAGAGATAACTCTGATATCAGTTCGGATACCCTCAACTTCCTGTGCGTACCATAATGGATAGGTGTCATTATCTGCGTTGGTAAACAATATGGCGTCCTTTTCACAGGAATTCAGGTAATTTCTGGCCCAGTCCAGTGCGGTAGTTTTAGCAGAACGGTCATGATCATTCCAGTTTTGGGTGGCCATTCTCACCGGGACAGTAAGCATACAAAATGCCGTAACGATGGTTAAACTCCATTTCGGACTCATCAGTTTAGAGAAATAATCTTGCAGGAAGAACACACCAAAGCCTATAAAGATCGCGAAGGCATAAAAAGAGCCTGCATAGGCATAATCACGGTCTCTAACCTGAAACGGATCCTGGTTGAGATACAGAATAATGGCGATGCCGGTGAAAAAGAAAACAGTGGTTACCAGTATCAGCGTAGATTTGTCCTTTTTGCTCATCCAGAATAATCCGCAAAGTCCTAAAATCAGCGGAATTCCAAAATAGACATTCCGGCCTTCGTTAGCTTTAATACGATCCGGGAGGTTTTCCTGACTGCCTAAGCGGGGGGCATCAATAAAATCCAGGCCAGACAACCAATTCCCATTTTGAATCTCACCCTGTCCCTGTATATCATTTTGCCTGCCGGAGAAATTCCATAGAAAATAACGCCAATACATGAATCCTACCTGCCAGGAACTGAAGAATTTAAGATTAGATAACATGTCCGGACCTTCGTTTTCACCAAGATCCAGCCAGTCCCTGTAGTATTGAGCATGACCAGGTTTCTGGCTGTAGGTTCGGGGGAAAATTAAGTTCTTATCGAATTTCTGCTGGTACCGGCTGCCGGAAACTTCATAGCTTGTTTTGCCTTTTCTATAGGTATTTTCTTTAGGGAGATTAGCTATATTTTTTGCATCAAAAGTTTGTCCGTAGAGCAGTGGGGTAGAGCCATAGCTGTTTCTGGAAAGGTAGTCAAATAAAGAAAAAGGGTTATCCGGATTACTCAGATTTATATTTGTTTTGGCGTCTGCACGAATAATAATCAGCATATATGAACTGAATCCAAACATTAGAAATACCGTGCTTAACAGGGCTAGATTTAATTTAGGATAGTGTTTTTTAATACTATATCTGATTCCGGAAAACAATATTAATGTAATAATAATCAGAGATGTTAATGCTCCAGATCCAAAGGGTAACTTTAACTGATTTACAAAGAACAGATCCGTGTAGGCAGCAAAACTAACCGTATATTGGATCAGGATAAATTGTACTAAACCAACAATTGTACAACCTGCCAGGAATGCTTTGAGCAAACCTTTGAAAGTAGTTTTTGAATAATGATGAAAGTACCAGGCCAGTGTGACTGCTGGAATGATGAGCAGACTGAGCAGGTGTATACCTATCGAGAGTCCGATTATAAATGCTATGAATAAAAGCCAGCGGTTATCTGCTGTACTTTCCCAGCGGAATACCGCCCAAAAGGTGATAGCTGTAAATAAAGATGACAGCGCATAGACTTCCGATTCCACTGCTGAGAACCAGAAAGTATCTGAAAATGTGTAGGCTAAGGCGCCGACAGTTCCTGCGGCAAGTATTACCCAGGTATTTGACTGAAGATTTTTTCCGGATTTGACTTTAAGAGCCAGTGCGGTAATAGTCCAGAATAAAAACATAATTGTTGCTGCACTGGCGACAGCAGCACTCCAGTTTACCCAGTAGGCAATCCGCGAGGTTTCTCCCATGGCCAAAAGACTGAACATTTTGCCGATCATCAGAAACAAAGGGGCACCGGGTTGGTGGCCGACCTGTAATTTATTGGCAGTTGCTATGAATTCCCCACAGTCCCAGAAGCTCACTGTTGGTTCCATAGTCAGCCAGTAAGTGGCCAGGGCAATTAAAAAAACACCCCATCCAAATAAGATATTTAGTCGTTTATAGCGAAGTACGACTTTAGGCTGGTTAATTATTTCACTGAAATCCTGTTTGATATGTGATTTAATTTTATTGAGGTCAAACGCCGCACCTTTATCTGTTTCCAGTGCCGAAAGAATATGGTCATAGATCTCATCTTTTAATTGTTTGGTTAGGCCGAATTCATTCAGACAAGACCTGACCTGTTCCTGTTGTGAAATACTGACTTTCATGAACGTTCAGGTTTGAGGTTTAACAGAAGCTTTAAATTCTCCATAAAACTGGTTGTTTCCTGAACTTTGATTTCCAGAGCTTCCAGTCCGGCAGATGTTAACGCATAATATTTTCTGGTCCGGTTTTCTACCTGTTCTGTGCTGGTTTCCAATAAACCTTCCGCTTCCATTTTATGAAGCGCAGGATACATAGCACCTTCAGTCAGCTTGATTTCACCACTGGTGATTTCTTTTACCTTTTGAGTGATCTCGTAACCGTACATCCGCTCATTTTCCTTAAGCAGGTTCAGAATAATAGTCTGAAGACTGCCCTTCAACAAATTATTGGGTATATGCATAAAACAAATATATATAATTTACCTATATACATAAGAAAATTATGCATACTCATTTCTAGTGTATTAGCGGTTTTTTTATTTGTGTTAGGATCATAATAGTGGTAATGATGCAAATGGTTCCCCATATCTCCATCTGACCGAATGGGACGTCCAGCCATATGACTGCCATAAATGTTGCCGATAAAGGTTCTGCACAGGCGAGTAAGCTGCTTTTTTTAGCACCAATGAGCTGGATAGAGCTTAGGTACATATAAAAAGGCACCAGACTTCCAAGAACCAATACAAATGCTGTATATGCGTAGGTTCGGGTGTCCCACGTTCCTTTCACTTCCCACACGGGATAGACAAAAGTAAAAGCGAGTCCGCCGATAAACATAGCCCATCCGATAATGTTTAAAGAGGAATATTTTTTTAATAGCTGTACAGGCTGAATAGAATAGTAAGCGAGTGCAACCGCAGATAGTAATCCCCAGAACAAAGCAGGCCTGGTAATCGTCAGCGTATGAATACTTCCATGAGTAACCAATAGAAACGTACCACACAAAGCAAGTGCTATCGCTGCCAGTTCAAGACCCGAAGGTACTCTGCGTTCCTTTAGCGCATAGAAACAAGCTATCATCACTGGTCCTAGATATTGAAGTACTGTTGCTGTGGCAGCATTTGACTGGTTAATAGCCTCAAAATATGTGTATTGCACAGCCAGCATGCCAAGAATGCTAAAAAGTACCAGCTGAATGGCATCGTTCCTGTTCTTCCATATTTTAAATAACTGATTATCTGCCTTACTGATAGATACAGACAGCAGGATAATACCCGAGAACAGGAGACGTAAAGTGACAAGCCAGCCCGGATTTATGTCCCTGAATTCGAATAGGAACTGTCCGAATGTTCCGGAAACACCCCATAATGTAGCAGCGGTAAAAGCAAGCAGGTAACCTTTTATTGACTCATTTTTCATTTTATAATTTTGACAACTCTGAATAGCGTCAGCTGTAAAATTATCTTTAATTTGGTACCTGTAAAAGATCCATTTTGTGAATTTTAATAGAACCAATTACTGTAAACATGGCCAAATCAGCACCAGACATTTCTTTAACCTTCATTAGGTTGGAAAAGTCTTTAAAAAAGCCCTTATATATCCAGCTCTATGAAGCTGTGAAAGAAGCCGTGCTAAGCGGGATGCTGAAACCGGGAGATCGTATGCCTGCGAGCAGAAATCTCTCTAAAGACTTCGGAATTGCGAGAAATGCGGTCGTTAAAGCCTATGAACAGCTCATGCTTGAAGGTTATCTCGGTGGTAAAACAGGGGCTGGGACGTTTGTCTCCGTACTGATGGATCAGCCGGAGTTTTTGCCACAACGAAATAAGATTACCAGAAATGATGTGACGCCGAATGCCGGCTTGTTTTCGCCATTGTCCAGTAACCGCTTTCAGAGTCCTTATATGGGGCATGACAGTTCATGTGAACAAAGAATACCTTTTCAAAACTCTTTCCCTGCTATTCATGAGTTTCCGTTTAAAACCTGGGCGAGAATAGCTGCAGAACTTTATCGTAACATTCATACGCTGCATTTAGGTTATGACCATGGTCAAGGCTATCTTCCCTTGAGAGAAGCGATTGCTTCTCAATTAAGAATTAGTCGCTCGATTAATTGTGAGGCCGGGCAGATTGTGATTGTGAATGGCTCCAGGCAGGGAATCCATTTGATTTCAGAGATGTTTGTCAGGGCTAATGACCAATGCTGGATAGAAGATCCCGGTTATACCGGGGCGTATGCTGCGTTTTCCAGAGCGGGCGCTGAAATTTGCCCTGTTCCGGTGACAGCACAAGGGATTGATCTGGATTATGCAGTCGCGAATTATCCGCATGCGAAGTTGGTCTATGTAACGCCGTCACATCAGTTTCCCTTAGGTATTACCATGCCTCTGCAGGAAAGACTGCGTTTGTTAAAGTATGCAGAAGAACACCAGATGGTAATTATTGAAGATGATTATGATAGTGATTTTCGATATAACGGCCGGCCAATTCCAGCTCTTAAAGGCCTGGATACCAAAGGACATGTGTATTATGTGGGTACCTTCAGCAAAAGTCTTTTTCCGGCCTTGAGAATTGGTTATATCGTACTTCCTTCTCCCGAGATTGCAGGCAGGTTTGCTTTGGCGAAGGCTATTACCGATCGTCAGAGCCCGGTAATAGATCAGGCGATTCTTACCGAATTTATAAGATCCGGACATTTTCAACGTCATTTACGCAAAATGAGCACGCTGTATAAGAAAGCACAGGATGAGCTGTGTGAATTACTGAGGTTACATCTTCAGGATCAGGTTGAGGTCTATCCTGCAGATGCAGGAATGCATTTTGTAATTATGCTGAAAGATGTTTCTAAAACAGATTTTTTGCTACAAAAACGTGCTTCAGCAGGTCTCGTTCTAATGCCAATTGACAACTTATCCTTGAAATTTAAGATGCCTGGATATTTCCTGATAGGGTTTACTGGGTTTACCATAGAGGAACTGAAATCTGGAGTAATGATTTTAAAACGATTATTGGGTTGAAAATCAGTGTTTTGATATTTTATTTTATTTTTTGGAAACCGGAACGGGCATATCCCCCGTACATATGGCAAATATCAAAACTAAAATGAAAAAAATATTCTTATCCGCATTTGCTATAGCAGCTATCGCATTTGCTTCAACAACAGCAGTTAAAGCACAATCGAGCATGAAAATGTCTGCAGACACTAAAATGGTTGGTGGTGCTGAGATGTATCCTACCAAGGATATTATTGATAATGCTGTTAACTCTAAAGATCATACGACATTAGTTGCAGCTGTTAAAGCAGCGGGTTTGGTAGAAACCTTAAAAGGAGCAGGCCCGTTTACTGTATTTGCCCCGACTAATGCCGCGTTTGACAAATTGCCAAAAGGAACTGTAGCAACTCTGCTTAAACCTGAGAATAAAGCAGCATTGACTAAAATTTTGACGTATCATGTTGTTTCCGGAAAAATGGATAGCAAAGCAATTGCTGCTGCGATTAAAGCCGGAAATGGTAAAGCTGAACTAACAACAGTTGAAGGTGGAAAATTATGGGCCTGGATGGATGGCAAAAAATTAGTGCTGAAAGACGAAAAAGGTGGCATGAGCACAGTAACTATCGCAGATGTAAACCAGAAAAATGGTGTTATCCATGTAGTTGACACAGTCTTGATGCCGAAATAGAGCACATCAGATTTAAATAATTCAAAAAGGTCACCTCTGAAATATTTCGGAGGCGACCTTTTTTGTAAATGTATAATTTAAATTAAGGAGCCACAGCATTAAGGTTTACAGTAATATCTACATTATCATAGATTGCTTTGTCCCCAAGGTTTTCGAAGAAGTTTTTGGAGGAATATTTAATATCAAATTTTGTCCGGTCGAAAACTATTTTAGCTACGGCGTTTAATTTTTTGTCAGCGATACTAATTGTTGCTGGAAAACTTGAATCATTGGTGATCCCTTTGATGGTCAATTTGCCTTTAATGAGATACTGATTCCCGCTGTTTTTTTTAGCTGAAGTAATGACGAAACTGGCTTTAGGGAATTTAGCTGTGTTAAAAAACGATTCATTTTTAAGTGTATTAAGAATCTTCTCATTTGATTTCGCATCCGTAACGTCATCACAACTGATTGTATTCATATCAATTTCGAAATTACCACCTTTTAACACACTATTCTCTACCAGCAGCTGGCCACTGCTTAATTTGATTTGTCCGTCGTGGTCGCTGGTAGCCTTTTTGGACAGCCAGGTAACTTTACTCGTTGCATTATCTACTTTAAATATTGATTCTGCAGTGCCACTATATATATACGGTCGTATATCCTCTTGTTTTTCAATTTTGTTCTTTAATGCCGAAGGTGCAAATGAAGATAAGGATGCGAAAGCGGTGAATAAAGCCGCTGCTGAGAGTTTTGAGATCATGGAATTAATTTATTTTTTCTTTATTTAGTTTAATTCTAATTAGCGTGCAAGATAAATGATCTGAATATAAGTTGTATATGATCATTAGAAATATAACCGGTTTTTCTAATTAGCCTGGAGAAGCAGTTCCAACCGTAGCTGATTAAAACAAAAGCTTTTGGTAATTTTGTTCCTATGAACAGAGAACATAACTACAAGCTTTCTTTAAAATGGAATGGAAACAGAGGTCAGGGAACATCTGATTATAAAGCTTACGGGCGGGAGTATTCGGTAGGTATTGAGGAAAAGGAGACCCTTATTGGCTCTGCAGATCCAACTTTCAGAGGAGATAAAACCAAATATAACCCCGAAGATATGCTCGTCACAGCGCTAAGTGCCTGCCATATGTTATCCTATCTGCATGTATGTACAGTAGGGGGAGTAGTGGTGGTAGATTATGTTGACAACGCGACCGGCCTGATGGTTACCAAATCCGATGGATCAGGTCATTTCGTTGAAGTTGTACTGAACCCTGTCGTAACAGTCGCCGACCCTTCCATGTTTGAAAGAGCAGTCGAATTTCATAAAAAAGCCAGTGAGTTATGTTTTATAGCGAATTCAGTTAATTTTCCGGTAAAGCATGTACCGATAATTAACGTAAACGCTGAGTCCGATATTTAATCACAACGCTGATTTAATTATTTTAACAAAAGTCCCGGTTATGTATTTAGCCGGGACTTTTGTTTGTATATCCTTCCTTTCCTCAGACAAGGAATATATCCGAAAAATACATATCTTTATTTTTATAGAATAGACTAGCCTAGATCAATACTAGGCGGTGTAACTAATTAACCAGATATATTACCTCGTTCATGAAAAAAGGGAAAGTTTTAAAGACAACGCTTCAGTGTTTTTTCGGGCTTTTATTTGCCCATTATACCGTTTCTGCGCAAAATGTTGCAGATACAAAATTTGACCTCTCTAAAGTTCCGTTTAGCAGATACGGATCATATATGTCTTTGTCGACCAGTGACCGGGACAGTAACGGGAAAGAAGAAATCCATTTATACGAATTATCAGGAAAAAATGTTTTTTCTTTTAATGGCGTTCTTAAAATTGAGCCCGCTAGAGGTCAGGAGGTTATTCCAGTAGATTATACAGCCACACCATTAATTGTAAATGGGAAGACAAAAGCTGGAACGATTAAGTTTTACTACGAAACCCCGGAGATATTACACATACTTAGTGACGGACCGACGATTATAATGTCCGGCAATCTCAATACAAATAATACGCTGCCCGTCCCTGGCTTTGACCGTACCTGGAAATTAAGAGACAACCGGTTTACAGTGACGATCAAATCCGGGCAGGGTAAGTTCAATGAATCCGGTCAAGCTGGTTTTTTTAGGATTGAACCGGTAGATGGTAAGCTGGATATTGTAATTGACCAGTACAACAGTGACTGGTTGCCAAGAACATACCGTAAATCTTTTCAGGAGAGTATTTCGGAGCTGACCGCTGAACTCCAAAAATGGGATGAAGAAACACCGTCTGTGCCTCCCGCTTACAGAAATGCGAGGAATCTCGCATCTTATGTAAATTGGTCCAGCATGATAAAGCCACAAGGAAATATAACCCGATATGGTATGGTGATGTCTAAAAACTGGATGTATAATATCTGGAGCTGGGACAATTGTTTTAATGCAATTAGTTTGGGATATCATCAGCCTGATGCATCATGGGACCAGATTATGGTACTGTTTGACCATCAGGATAGTACAGGCGCGATTCCTGATTATATCAATGCGCATCATATGGTCTGGGAATTTAGAAAACCACCGATACACGGTTGGACACTGTCTAAATTAATGAAGCAATATCAATTAAATGATACACAGCTAAATGACATATATAAAAAGCTATCATTATGGACCAATTACTGGTTTGATTACCGCGATGGTAATCGTAACGGACTTCCTGAATATTATCATGGTAATGACTCGGGTTGGGATAACAGCACGTCTTTTGATACCGGATTTCCAGCTGAGGGTGCAGATCTTGCGGCGCTATTAATCGAGCAGATGGATGTGCTTTCAGAGGTGGCGATGAAAATCCAAAAGCCGGATGAGGCTAAGAAATGGAAGCAACGAGCGGACGCAACACTTGGAAAGATGATTGCAGAACTTTGGAACGGAGAAAAATTTGTTTCCAGAAATGCAGTAACTGGACAGATTAACACCGAAAGTCAGAGCCTGATGAGTTATCTCCCGATTTTGTTAGGAGAGAGACTTCCCGAAAAAATCAGGAAGAAAATGATATCCGATTTAAAACGACCGGATTACCTGGTGACAACCTATGGATTGGCTACGGAGAACCCACAAAGTAAACTTTATGTTTCTGATGGATATTGGAGAGGGCCAATCTGGGCACCGACAACGTTAATGGTGGTTGACGGATTACAGCGCTCAAATGAAACGAAGTTTGCAAAAGAACTCGCTGTTAAGTTCAGTGATTTGTGTAACAAAAGCGGATTCGCGGAAAATTTCAATGCAATTACCGGGGAAGCGTTGAGAGATCCAGCTTATACCTGGACCTCAAGTGTATTTTTGATACTAGCGCATGATTATATTAAATAGGGGCTAAATCTGTCTTGAGATGCTATTTGATCCGATAGATATTTCTAATTACAGACCTCAAGGCTACTGAAATAATTTTTTAGCTACTTCATATCTTGGCAAACTAATTCTCAACTCTTCTGCTGATCCTAATACATCTTTACAATAAGATTTTAGCTCAGCAGGATTTGAATGACCTGTAAGTATTTATTTCATGGAAGGCATAAATTTTGCGCTTTATTTGAACGGGATATCAGGTTTACTGAAATTCAAAAACTAATTCCTGCTTATCACACCACGTATGCTTTCTAAAGAGCTTAAAGACCTTGAAATCAATAGTATTGTAAAACGCACTGTTATAGATTCTACACCAGTTTTAATAAGATATAGCCTTACAGAGTCGGCAATGGGATTGAGTGATAAGATTTTGGGTTTGGTAGAGTGGGGTGTACAGCACCGGAAGGATTCAATCGAAAAATAGCATCATTGCAAATTTATTCGCTCTGCCCATTTTAGTTCCTCATGGAGTTCTTGATTACAAAATTCAATGTGGATCACTCTGCGTTTATTATTGTTGGTGGTACGGCTGGAGCTATGCAATAGTAATGGTTTCATGATCATTATACCGCCTTTGCGAACCTCACATACATGCTCGCTCTCATTTGACCAGTCTATGTCGTCAGCTCTGTAGATACCTTTTAAATGGGAGCCGGGAATAACCTTTAACGCCACGTTATTTTCATTCGTATCGTCAAGATGAATACGGACCGTATATGTTTGCGCTAAGATAACCAGGGGTGGCTGGACCGAAAATTGATCTTGTTTTACTGTCCATTTGCTATAATTATCAATTTCTGCCTTTCTATTTACGGATATTGTCAAATCCTGGTGGTAGGAAACGAACCAGTTAGATTGCTCCGGCTTATCGAAATAAATAGATTTAACGATAAAGTAATCTGAGCCGAAAATACCATGGATCAGACGCTTAAATTCATCATTGAGAATTAGCTTACCTATTTCGGGTACTTCCTTTATAAATTGCCTGATTGCAAATAGGTCAGCAGATTTCCTGAATGTTTTTGCGGAAGTGTCAGCTTGATCAATCAGCTGGAGTATTTTTTCTACTTCACTAACTGAAAATATGTTATTAATGGTAACAAAGCCTTTTTCATCAATTTGTGTTCGGTAAATACTAGTGTCTGCCATGCTAACGAATATACAGATAGATATAAATACTTCGCGTGTACTAAAAGCAGAAATCCTCCAATTAATTCCTCTAACAAATCAATTTAGAATTCTTGCTTAGCATATTCTATAGATGGAATTAGCATGCTAACTCGTTCTATAGATGGAAATTAGCAGGCTAATTCAAAAAAAAATATGTTATTACAAACAAATCCCATAACTTAGTAGTCGTAACTACTAAATTGAATATGATGGCAAATCCAACACAACTTAGCTTTGTTTCACTCCAGGTAAGTGATCTCGAAGTATCCGGTAAATTTTATACTGAAATTTTAAATTTTAAGCCGATTTTAAAATCGCCGCCCGACGCCATAGTATTCGAGCAAAAAAATGGGGCATCCTTCGCTATTAGAAAACCTATGATTGAGCTTTCCAAAGCAAATCTACTCGGTTGGGGAGTGGCAGTATGGTTTGGAGTAGGGGATCTTGATGTATTTCTTGAGGAAAATGGAGAAAAAATAACTATAGTCAAGGATATCCATAAAACCCCATTTGGAAGAATCCTGGTTATATCCGATCCTGACGGTTATTCAATTACTTTACAGGAAACAAAGCAAGATTGAAAACAATAAAATCATGGTGTGGCTACATTGCGTGACCACGCAGGGATTTAGAGTCAAGGCTAAGATCTGATTAAATCACATATGTATAAATAAAATGGAAGAACAATCTCAGGTATTCTCCTATATCGAACCAGAGGAAAATAGCGGGTACTTGCTTTGGCAGGTTACAATGCAATGGCAGTTAAGCATGAACAGAGCACTCGGGAAAATGGATCTCACGCTAACTCAATTCTCTTTAATGGCAGGTCTCTACTGGTTGAGTAAAAAACAAACAGTTACCCAGCAGCAATTAGCAGACTACGCTAATACCGATAAAATGATGACTTCTAAAGTTCTGATGGTTTTAGAAAAAAAGGAGATAGTAGAAAGAATAAAGGATCCCGGCGACAGTCGTGCAAAACAATTAATAATTACCGACAAAGGCACACAAATACTAAGAGAGGCTTACCATATCGTTCAACAAGTGGATGAATTGTTTTTTAAGACGGTAATAAAAGATAAAGTAATATTTGACGATTTACTTAAAAGACTAATTAAGTAAAACATTACACTCTTATTTGCAGTTCATTTAATAACAAATGAGCTGCATCTTATCATTTAAATATTATACAAATTACTACCTTAATCCGTACTACCCGGATAGTCAGCAATGCTTCATTTATCGCTCATGAACATTGCCATAAAGCATCTTGTTGGACTGATTTCAGCAACAATGCCCTCAATAATATTTTAGAGCAGCTATTACGCTTTCATTTACCTCCATTCTTCAATGAAGGTTTGAATCAGACAATCTTTGGTTTGCATTGAACAATTTTCCGATCTAATGCCCTGATAACTTTGTATCATAATAATTAAGAAGAATAATATTATGATTACAGTCATCACAGAATTTCATCCAAAGGACGAGCATTCAGCAATTGAGTTGGAAGATATCTTCCAGAAACTAACAGAGGAGACTCCTAAAGAGGCCGGCTATATCTCCTACGAAGTGCTGAGTACACAAAATATTCCTATCACCTATTACATTATTGAAAAATGGGCATCTGACAGGGATTTGAAAAATCATGCTGATTTAGTGGCAGAGAAAGGATATGCGGCATCAGCAGCCGGCCTGTTAAAAAATGAATTGAATAACATTATTCTTCGGACTTTAAATTAAGAAAAAATGAAAACAGTATTAATTACAGGCACATCTTCAGGAATAGGAAGAGCCGCAGTATTAAAATTCAACAACGAAGGCTGGAATGTGATCGCTACGATGCGTGAGCCATCCAAAGAAAAGGAATTAACCCAATTGGATAATACTCTTGTTGTTGCTTTGGATGTCCAGAAACCTGAGACTATCACTCAGGCTATTGACGCCGGGATAAGTAAATTCGGACAGATTGACGCAGTGGTGAACAATGCCGGAGCTGCAATATTTGGCGTGTTTGAGATGGCTACAGAAGATCAGGTGAATAAAATATTTGACACCAACGTATTTGGACCAATGCGTGTTTTAAGGGCTATTCTTCCTCATTTCAGGGCGCAACGTTCAGGAACCATAATCAACATCACTTCGCAAGGCGGAAGAATTACTTTTCCAACTTGTAGTATTTATCACGCAACAAAATTTTCTCTAGAAGGATTAACCGAAGCTATGGCCTATGAATTAATCCCCTTTGGAATACGGACAAAAATTGTAGAGCCGGGCTCAACAGCTACAAAATTTGTTGGTGGAGCAGAAATGACGGCAGGAGAGGTTCCTGAATACGAGGAGTTTATTAAAATAGGCTTAGGGAACTGGGCTAAATATGATACCATGACTTCTCAGCCCGAAGACATATCAGAAACTATTTTTATAGCAGCAACTGACGATAACGATCAATTAAGATACAAAGCTGGTAGAGATACGGAATTGTATATAGGGAAAATGCAAAATGGTGATGATCAGGCTTATGTAAACTATATGCGTGAAAGGTTTATTCCAGAATATTTAGATAAAAAACAATAGTCATGAATTTCAAAGAAAGCACAGTACTTATCACCGGCGCAGGCACAGGAATGGGGCTTGCGGCCGCAAAATGGTTTTCAGAACAAGGGAGCCGCGTAGTGATGGTCGCGCGTAACGAACAAAGACTAAAGAATGAAGCCGCTCAATTAAAAAATGCTTCTTATATCATTTGTGATCTTTCCCTGCCAGAGCAGTTACATTCTTTGGTAGAAAATATCAAGCTAAACTATCAGGATATCAATGTTGTCTTTCTCAACGCTGGCGTTGCTACAAATTATACATTGCTTGATAATAACCAAGCATATGAGACCAGTATTAAGGAAATGTCGACAAACTTTCATCCGGTTGTATATCTGACCCACCAGTTAGCGCCGCTACTTGAGCTTAAAAAAGATGCAGCATTTATCATAACAACCTCAGGAGTGGCATTTGCACCAGACCTCTCTCATCCAACCTATAGTGCTACAAAGGCAGCATTACACAATTATATTTTAGGATTGAGGTTAGTATTGCAAAGGAAAGAGTCTCCAATCAAAATTTATGAGCTGATGGCGCCATTGGTTGATACTCCTTTTTCGCAGGCTGTTCAATCGGATCTCAAGGTGTCACCCGATTCAGTCATTGAGCGTTTGATCACGGGGATAGAAAGTCAGGAATATGAGATTCGTCCCGGACTTTCTGAGGATATTTACCAGACTTACCTTCGCTCGCCCTTAGAGGCCTTATTAATGGTCAATCAGGCAACCGGAGCTTAATTATTTGTAAATTTATAGGGCGATATAAGCTGCTTAAAATTCAGAGCGGCTTTTATCTTCCAAAACATCGGTGTTATTATGAAAGAGGATAAAACCAATAGATTGATTCATAAAAGTGAACAATTGGAAGACTTTGAGACCTTAAGACTGCAGTCTGATCCAGACTCAAAGCAGCACAAGCCTTTCCGCTTTTTTAATTCTGCCGATTGCTTGTCTGGAAATCCAATTCTTTACAGAAGAAGGGACTTCTTCAAAGTTAGTTTATTGAAGGGTGAATATATCGTTCATTATGGTGATGAAAGCATAAAAGCCTTTGGTTGTTCACTTTCCTTTTTTAGCCCTTGGGTTCCTTATACCATAACGCAATTAAAGGAAGAAGAAAATGCTGGGTATATGATATTTACTGAGTTATACTATAATACTTATTTCAATCAAACTATTAGACAATCCCCCTTATTCGATAACGAATCCAAGCCGATCTTTCTGCTAGATGAACATCAGGAAAAAGAAGTAAAAGCTATCTTCTCAAAAATCGAACGACAGGAACAATCTGACTACCCGTTCAAAGATGACCTGATTAGAAATCACCTCAACGAATTGATACATTATGCAAACATGCTACAGCCAGCTACAGAAAGGCATCATGCGCTCTCTTCAAAAGAGCGGCTGCACAGCATATTTCATGAGCTGTTAGACCGGCAGTTTCCTGTTGACATTCGCCGACACAAGCCTCTTCGTACAGCGAGTGATTTTGCAGAAACTCTTAACGTTCATGTAAATTATCTAAACCGTGTTTTAAAAGAGATGACCGGTAAGTCTACAAGCGAAATTTTGTATGAACGACTCCTGAGAGAATCCATTATTCTGCTGAAACACACTAACTGGAGCATATCAGAAATTGCTTACAGCCTTGGATTTAAAGACTTATCACACTTTAACCACTTTTTCCGAAGACAAGCTAATGTTACGCCGAGTTATTTCAGAAATTGATTTTAATAGTTATTCTGATGTTTGATTGCCGTTATTCAGTTTTTTTAACGCTTGAACAATTACTTAACAACCGGGTCCCAGGTTCCTCTTGTTGCGGGGTCTTCCATTTGAATGCCCCAGTCGTACATGGCTTTCAAAACAGGGATCAGTGTTTTACCTGACTCACTCAGTTCATATTCAACGCGTGGCGGTTTTTCCATATAGCTGTAACGCAGGATCAGACCATCTTCTTCCAACTCTTTCAATTGTTGACTAAGTATCTTTCGGGAAATATCCGGCATTTGTACCGCCAATTTTCCAAAACGCACTTTGCCTCCATTTAATAAGCGGATCAGGATGATCGGCTTCCATTTCCCCCCGATATAACCTACCGTGCGTACTACAGCACAGTTCTCCGGATTTTGCAGCATTTTTCTCATTAGTTACTTATAGGTTACCAGTTAATTGCCTTTAGTTACTACCAGGTAACTGCTAATATCAGACAGCATAGTAATTGCCTGTATTTGCTTTAGTTACTTTGCGAAACAAAAGTAAATTAATTTTTATAAAATGAGTAATCAACAAAATCAGGACAGAGATCTGGAAGGAAAAATAGCATTAGTAACAGGCGGTACAAAAGGTATTGGAAAGGCTATCGCAAACAGGTTGGCAAGGGCAGGAGCTAAAGTGATCGTAACAGCGCGAAACAGTCCGGTCGAAGCAGATTCGGATCATCATTTCATCGCGGCAGACCTGTCCTTACCGGCAGATGTGACCAAAGTAGCAGAAGAGATTAATGAATTATTTGGTGGGGTAGATATCTTGGTGAATAATATGGGAGCTAATACTTATCCTGGCGGAGGGTTCGGTACCCTGACAGATGAACACTGGGATCGGGCATTGCAAGTAAACCTGCTGTCATCAGTACGTTTGGACCGGGCATTGTTGCCTAAAATGCTCCAACAAAAAAGCGGTGTTATTATCCATATATCTTCAACCAGCGGACAGTTTCCGATATGGGAGTCCACTATGGCTTACAGCTCCGCTAAAGCAGCATTAAATGCGTATAGTAAAGCCTTAGCAGATGAAACAGGTCCTCAAGGCGTGAGGGTGCTAACGGTATCTCCAGGGTTGACCAAAACTGAGGCGATGGAGGTATTTTTAAAAGATTTAGCTGAAAAATCTGGTATTACGGTCGATAAAATGACACAAATGCTTTTTGAAAGACTTGGCGGGGTACCCTTAGGAAGAATGGCTGAGCCGGAAGAGACTGCAGAATTGGTTAATTTCCTGGTCTCGCCAAAAGCCTCTTACATTACAGGCGCAAATTATTTTATTGATGGCGGTAACTTCCCCATAGTGAAATAATGATCGGAATAACAATTGGCATCAAATAAGAAGAACTGCAGCGGGTGCAGTTCTTCTTATTTGAATTGAACTATTGGGGTAGGGATGCCAGAAAATTAACTATTTCCAAACCTATCTCTTCAACATGGGTTTCCAGGGCAAAGTGACCGGTGTTATAGAATTTCAACCTTGCCTCCGGCAGATCTCTTTTATATGCTTCAGCACCGGCGGGTAGAAAAAAAGGATCTTTATTTCCCCAAACCAGCAATACTTTAGGTTGGTGAGTTTTAAAGTACCGGTGAAATTCTGGGTACAGCGCGACATTTGTTCTATAATCCTTTACCAGATCAAGCTGGATGTCAATATTACCAGGTCTGTCTAGAAAATGCTGGTCCATTGTATAGGTTTCCGGTGCGATCAGTGAGAGGTCCGAAACACCTTCGTGGTACTGGAACCAGGTCGCTTTTTGAGAAACAAAATCCCGTAACGATTCGCGGTTTGTCTGAGATGGGTCCTTCCAGTATTTTTGTATAGGGTCCCATTCCTTGCTTAACCCATCTTCATATGCATTACCATTCTGTGAAATAATACCTGTGATCTTTTCCGGATTGGCGACAGCAAGTCGAAAACCGACCGGAGCCCCGTAGTCGAACACATATATTGCAAAGCGTTTCATGCCCAGTTGATCAATAAACCCCTGAATGGTGGCGGCTAGATTATCGAACGTATAGCTGAACGATTGGTGATCAGGTGCATCTGAAAAACCAAAACCGGGAAGATCCGGGGCAACGACATGATATTGTTTGCTCAGGATCGGAATCAGGTTTCTGAACATATGTGAAGATGTAGGATAACCATGCAGTAGAAGAATGGTCTTTGCCTCCGGATCACCGGCTTCCCTGTAAAATAAATTCAAACCGTCAATCTTAACATTGCGGTATTTGACTGATGTGTTTTCCATAATCTTTTTTTTATCTGTGACTGACTGCGCTAGCGCAGTATTAAAATAAATCCTTTTGTTATCCAAAATTAACTCAGATATTTGATTATGTAAAACGATTAATAATGATCTTTTATATCACTTATTATGATTGATAATGAATACCAACGATCTTAAAATATTTGAAGCAGTCGCAATCCACGGGAGTTTCACTAAAGCGGCGGCGGCAATGTTTACAGTTCAGTCCAATGTTACCGCCAGAGTTAAAAGCCTTGAGGAAGAATTTGGTGCTGCATTGTTTGCGCGTACCTCGCGGAAAGTTCAGTTAACGGCAGAAGGCCAGATCCTCATGCAGTATTGCAAGAAAATCGGCCACCTGGTTGCAGAAGCAAAAAGCAATATTCAAAGCAGTGACAGGGTCATAGGCAACCTGAAAGTTGGCTGTATAGAAACTACAATGGCGTTGAAAGTACCCGAAGTGCTTAATTACTTCGAAGAAAAATATCCTGAGGTTGAACTCGAATTCAGATCTGCCATGCGTAGCATCTTAGTCAATGAGGTGTTGGAACATGAGCTGGATGCCGCATTTGTGTCTGGTCCTATAAATGACAACGGGCTTAATCAAATAGGAGTGCGAGAGGAACAATTGGTAATATTAGCAGCTTCCAACGGACCTCGTCTAACTGAACTGCTTACCAAACAGCCTATAAGGATTGTCGTATTCGGTGAAGGCTGTATTTTCCGGGCAAGACTCGAATCCTGGTTGAGCTCGAAAGGCATTATTCACTATAAAAGCACTGTGCTGAATTCAATTGAAGGCATTATCAATTTTGTAGAAGCGGGTCTCGGTATCAGCCTGTTGCCTGAGGAGGTCATCACGAGTTATTATGCAGGCAGGAAGATTAAAACTTATACCTTAAATAAGGAGCTGGGAACTATGAACACAGTACTGGTCACCAGAAAAGATGAATCGCCATCAAGGGCGTTGAAAGCATTTATGGGAATGTATAGTTAGGGGCTAGGAGGGAGTTGCTCGCAACCGTCATAGTATTCAGGATCGCAGACTATCTTTATAGACAGAAAATCAGCGAGTAAACTGATCGGAGGTTTCGGTGAAATTATTAATCAATTTTTGTAATCTTTAAATCTGTAAAAAAGCCTTCCGTTCCAATATCAACCCATAATCCAATACCTCCAGATTTAGCAATCACATCTTTTGGAGTATTTACAAATAGAGATGGTTGCTTGTTTTTGTCCAAAAACAATTTGGCTATATTTTCTTTCACCTCTATTCTTATCGTTATCCATTTATTGAGTTGCATGTCTGCGTAGGCCTCAAATGCTTCAGCTGACTCCTTTCTTAATTTATCGAACTTCCAGTCTGGATACGCATAATATTGAATAGAGTGGTTGCGTCTTACCTGGTCTTCCGATCTTCCATTGGTAGGTCTGATGTAGATACTCTCGTAAGTAGCATTATCTTGGGTTATCCGATAGGCAATTCCGATAAAGCCCCTGGCAAACTCGGGTGCATTGCTTAACAATTTGCTTAATACTTTTACCTCTATTGTTCCATTCTTAAAATCAGTGCCCTCTAGTTTGGCAAAAGTCGGCTCATCTACTTTTTTAACAGTCGTGTCCTTTATAATTCTAACCGCAGCTTTTCCTGCAATTTTAACCTTTGTTAAGGAAACCTTATTGGCTAAAAGCTCATATTTGCCCAGCTTTACAGACTGGGCAAATATTGTTGTATTTAAGGATAGCAGGAACGAGAATAAAATGAGCTTGTTCATATACTTTGTTGATATTAGAATGATTTTTCTTGAGTAGGCTTAATACCAGCAGTCCTGCGATACACTAATGTTTGGCCTGTCTGATTTGTCTGATGCTCAAAAAAATTTGCTAAAGCAATCCTTCTGGTTGTATAGAAACTTTAAACTTAGATGATCGATTAAATTTTCTCTCTTGCTTCTTTGACATTTACAGTCTTGCCAATGGCACCAAACTCGTGAAGGTCTCCAAAAACCTCAATTCTAATAGCTTGATCTAAACCACCGACTTTTACTGCTTCAAAACCACTCTCTACAATTAACCGCTCAATAATATTATCGATAGAATTATTATCTGCTGCATAAAATAACACAGCTTTTTCGGGAGTTTGGGCAGAGGCATTTTCCAAAGAAGCAGCACTAAGGGTACCAAATGCTTTTACCAGTATAGCGTCTTGTGGAAGTATAGCGGAATTCAGTTGTCCAGCAGATTCATTCTCCCCTATAATCTTCTTAAAACCGCCGTTTTCATCTGGAGCGATAGGATTAGACGGGTCTATGATAGTTTTGCCTTGAAGTTCTTTTGCATAGGTTTTGAAAAACTCCTGTATGGTATTGAACCAAATAGACAAGATAATTATATCTGCTGCTTTGATGGCTTCGACGGTTTCTACAGCTGTAGCAAGTTTTCCTAATTGCAGCGCTAAAGCTTGGGCATCTTCTAATTTTCTGCTGGCAATAATTATGGGTTGGTTGCCATTCACTAAGTTTTTGGCTACAACTTTACCAATATTTCCTAAGCCAATGATGGCTACTTTCAATGATGTTTTCATGTTATTTTTATTTATCGTTGATGATTAAATTGAATAACACAAAGTTGCGGCTTCGTTCAGGTTTGCACCAATGAAATAGATCAAGAAATGATATTGATCTAGATTAAGATTTTGATTTCGCCTGTTTGTTGCGCAAGCGGCTGAGAAATTCTGGAGTGATACCAATAAATGCCGCCATCTGCACTTGGGGCAGGCGATTGGTCAGGTGGGAATAATTTTGCATGAAAGAAAGGTAGCGCTCTTCTGCCGTTGAACTAATATTCTGCAACAATCTTTTCTGAAGTGAGACGAAACTATTTTCAATCAGCACGCGGAATATGAGGTTGAATTTTGGAGCCCTGGTATACAGGTCTATCAAATTTTGATGACTGATCTGAAAAACCATAGTATCTTCAAGAGCATCTATATTGAGTTCGGATGGTGTTTTTCCGTGAAAACTGCCGATGTCCATGAGCCACCAGTTCTCACTGGTAAATTGTATGATATGTGTATTTCCCTTCTCATCAATTTTATACATCCTTAAACACCCACGAACTACAAAATTAAACTGTGTGCAGATATCTCCCTCTTGCAAAACGTATTGTCTTTTTCTATACAACCTAGGCTTAAACAAGATTTTCACCAATTGCTTCTCTTCTACGTTAAGACGAATTAAGCGTCCGAAATAATCTAAGAGCGGTTCAGCAGAGGTTTGTAACAAATTTTCTTTCATTGATTTGAATCTAAATATAACTAAATGCAATTTAATTGTTACCTGTTCATAAGCGCACATCAATGTTCAATTATGAACAGGTAAGTCTTTCTTGATACCAAATAAGTAGTTTAATTGTACATCTAGAGTTGGTTTTTTAGGTTGGCACAATGAATGGCCTTGGTTTTTAAACTTTAAAATTATGAAATACTTCTATATAGTTCTTTTGCTTATAATAGTACAAATTGCACACAGTCAGACGCCACAAGGACGTTATGAAGGTGCCTTGACACTGGATGGGTCTGTTCAATTAATTTCATTTGATTTTGAAATAGATAAAACGACCTACGATATCCCTGAAATTGGGTATATGGACGTAGCTACAGAAAAAATATCCCAGCGCGAAGACACTTTGAATGTAAAGATTTTCTATGGAGATTTCTATTGTTTTTTAGACCCCAAAACAGGAGATATAACGGGTATGAGCAAGGAAATAAACCCTAGAATCCGGATTCATCTAAAAAAAGCATTACCGAAAGAAAGTAGTTTTTCAGAAGAAGAAATTCAATTTACTAATGAAAATGTTTCGCTTGCAGGAGTTTTGTTTAAGCCCAAAAATTCAGAAAAACCTATTCCATATGTGATTTTGATACATCGATCCGGGTGGGAAGACAGGCATACACCTTGGTATCATTCGTTAGCTTATAGTCTGGCAAGTAAGGGGATAGGAGTTTTGCTTTATGATAAGCGTGGAACCGGTAAATCAACAGGTGATTTTTCGTTAGCAGATTTTAATGTTTTGGCAAATGATGCAGTTTCCGCTTTTAATTATATAAAAGAAAGAAAAGATTTGAATTATACCAAAATAGGCTTTCTAGGTGCAAGTCAGGGAGGATGGATTACACCGATTGCCGCAAATAAAGTCTCAAACTGTGGCTTCGCAATTTTAATAGTAGGCCCTGCAGTGTCTCTTTATGAGCAAGACGTTAATCGTGTTCAATATACGTTGACTGATGAAGGTTATTCAAAAAGTTCCATTGATTCTGCACTTCATTATTCTGCACTTTTTTTTAAATATATTCAGACTAATAATACAAAGGATTGGAACGCGCTTAAAACATATGCCTCGAAAATTAAAGATAAAAAATGGATAGATTATCTTGATATACCTCAATCGCAAACTGGAGACGACATATTATGGTGGAGAAAGAATAGGTATGACCCTAAAGATGCTTTAAATAAGATAAGATGTCCTGTATTAAGTATTTTTGGGGAGAAAGATGTATTAGTGCCACCCGCAGAAAACAAAAATAAAATGGAAACTTACCTGAAAAATGCAGGTGTGGATTATAAAATTGTTACTATAAAAAATTGCGGACACGACATGATAACAAAAGGTCAGCTGAATGGTGCGGACTGGAATTGGCCATATACTTATTGGCAATGGCAAAGACAACCTCAAGAATTTATTAATTCAATATTTGAGTTCGTAAAAAAATTGTCACGTCCTGAAATAGGTTGACATAAATTTAACCATAAAAATCCTTACCTGTTTATTCAGGTAGGGATTTTTTGCTTATGGATTTGGCTAGGAGTTTTAAAATTTAAGGCTGTATGCGGTCTTCTATTATTATAGAGTTTAATTGATTGTCTGATCATTGTCCTAGCCTGTGTAATATTCTTGGGTTTAACAATTAAAAATTCGTTTTTTAATATCCCATTCACCCTTTCAGCAAGTGCATTTTGATAACAATCGTAGCCATCAGTCATTGAACAAGTAATGGTGTTTTGATGCTGTATTCTTTGGTATTGCTGAGAACAGTACTGCAGTCCTCTATCGGAATGATGGATTAGTGGCAATTCAGAGCTTCTTGATTTAATTGCCATTTCTAGTGCTTTGGCTACACCATCAGTACTTAAATCGTGGTGCAAATGGAACCCTACGATTTTCCTGGACCAGGCATCTGTTACTAAACTTAAATAAGCTGTCTTATGTTTGGTGTCAATATAGGTGATATCAGATACCCATATTTCTTCAGCACGGCTCGCTTTCTTATCTTTAAGTAAGTTTGGATGTTTATGTAGCCAGTGTTTCGAATTGGTCGTTTTCGTATAGCTTTTAACTGGCTTAACTAGTAAATGTTCTGAGCGTAAGAAACTAAATAAGGCATCTCTCCCAATTTTAATATGCTTAGAATTGAACTTTTCTTTTAACATAAAGTATAGCTTACGTGTGCCTAAACGGGGAAGATAAATCCTTTCTTTAATGACTTCCTCCTTCACTTGTTTTAACTCCAACAGACGACTATTGATCCGCCCCTGCTTCTGATGATACCCCTGTCGGCTAATCCCAAACAGCCTACAGGCTTTGGAAAGGTTGATCAGTCCTTTTTCCCGAAGCCTTTGGATTGTTTGGGTAAATACTTTTTTGGCACAATCATCCCATATTCTTTCTGCATTATATCAAACATGGTTTTATAGATCAGGTTGCGATCCTGTTCATCCTTCAGCGCTTTTTCTAGTGCCTTGATGCGCTGCTCTGGACTGGATTCTCGTGGGTTATCCATAGTATACTGCTTTGGTAAACTCCAATCTAAGTTACCAAGTTTTCTTAACCATACCAAAACCGTACTTCGACCTTGGATGCCGTAATGCTTTTGAGCTTGCTTATAGGTTAGTTCGCCTTTTTCTACTTGGCTAACGATCTGTAATTTAAAGGCTAGACTGTAATCCCGCTGACTACGTCTAATTGAATTCTTTTCCTCATTTTTCATGATAAGTTGATTTGGGTGTCAACTTATTTCAGGACGGAACAAATAAACAAAAAAAGCCTCTAATCTTTTGATTAGAGGCTTTTAAATAATTTCAAGATTTAACACTCTTGCGGACCGGACGGGACTCGAACCCGCGACCTCCGCCGTGACAGGGCGGCATTCTAACCAGCTGAACTACCGGTCCGTTTCTCCCTTGCGGGGCTGCAAAGATAGAAAATAGAATTTCAATTGCAAATCTATTTCTGTTTTTTATTCTTTTTCTTTCTACCTAGCCAGATCATCAAGCCTGATATGGGTAGACTTGCTGCTACGAGGCCTCCGATAAGGGCCAGGATTTTGCCGGGCAGGCCTAAGATGGCGCCCACATGAATATCGTAGTTCATTGCCGATAGTTTTTCACCGGCATTCATTTCATCGTAATTTCTCCTGTTCAATAGTTTGGCAGAATACTGGTCAAACTGTAATACATCAAAGTCGTAATAAACTTCTTTGCCGCGTAGTCCGGTAACAAAAACTGCCGCTTCTTCGGTGAGTGGGGGGCTAACTGCAATACGGTCTGTTTCTTTAAATAACTTTTGTGATTCAATAAATATTCGGTCTAATGGTTTTCCCGTAGAAGGAGCGGGCGTAGATACCTCATACTTAATGTCCGGTTGCTCAAAGGTGCGGGCAGCAATTACATAAACGGTTTTTTGAAACCAGGGTAAGGCATATACCAGTCCCGATAACGCTAAGATAAGCGTGATAAACATGGTGTAGAAGCCGGGTACATTGTGCAGATCGTAATTCAGTCTTTTAAAGCTCGCATCCCATTTAATCGTAAAACTCTTCTTGATGTTGGTTTTGCTCCATTTTTTTGGCCACCATAAAATCATTCCCGTAATAAGCATGAAGACAAAGATCAAGGTGCTGTATCCAACAATGTATTGTCCGTAGTCAGGATTCAATAACAGCCCCCAATGGAGATATTTAATGATATTGAAGAAGTCGTATTTATAATCATAGTGACCGGTTATTTTTCCATCATAAGGATTGACGAATACAGATTCATAATGCTCTAAGGATCCGAAATAAGTAAGTGCCTTTGGGTCGCCCGCTTTATAAGTCATAAATTCCCAGGCCCTTGCCGGATCTTTATAGGTTACGGTATAATTTATAGGTTTATCTTTCCCCAATGCCGTTGAAGCCTGTTCTAGCAGGAAGCTAAATGGTAACTGAGTCTTATGGGCAGGAGGTTCTACAAAAAATGTCTTTTTATGGACGAGATCGGATATTTCTTTTTGAAATACAAATAAACAGCCTGTTATGCTAACTATGAACACGATCAAACCAGTTACCAGGCCTAGCCAGAGATGTATTTGTTGTGTAGCCTTTCGAAATTTTGTCATTATTTACAGGAGTGCCTTATTTAGACTTGTTAAAGTTTAACAAAGCACTGCAAATTTATTTAATCGAACAAATTTGCCGGCACAAATATTTACCGGGTCTGAAATTATAGGTATACCTAGTTATCTATGTTGATTTCCGGCCGTCGTTGATGAGTATCAATCGAAGTATTGCCTGTGTTTAGTCTGGGTCTTGCGTGTACCAGATTTTAGTCTTGTTCGACTGGAACCCGAATATTTATTGAGTTCGACCCGAGGTTGACCCGAAGCCGACCCGAACATGATAGATTTTCTTCTTCTTTAATCTTTAGGGGAATACCATACGACAGATTCTTCTAGATTCGAACACTAAAAAAGCTACAGGAAGAACTTGCAAGACTAAAATGTAACTGGTTAAGGTCTTGTTCGGGTCTTGTGCTGGTATTGGTCTTAGTTGCCCTAACTTCAACCTAACGTTAGCATATCTCCGGCCTATCCTTGACCTAGTTATAATCTAAGAAAGACGTTTTTATATTATAAAATAAGCAACCAGCTCAACCGTTTTTAAATGACAACTAAATCATAACTAATCGATCAGCAAAAGAAGGGGGGCATAATTAACCATGTTCCGGGAGAAACGGCTGCCAGAATAGCAATAAAAAAGCAAACTATTTGCAGTGCCCCGAATTTTGATACCTTATGGGGGCAATAAAATGGTCCGCCTTTTTATTGCGATATTCGTTTAATGCACAAAAAATGGATTTTTAAACAACAGCAGACTAATATGCAGCTGTAAAGCGCTCGCGGATATGCGCCGGTTTTTCCAGTTCATCCAGTACTGCTACAGCTAAATCTTCCACTGAAAGTTTGCTCCGGCCTTGTTCATCAAAAACAGGAGTATCTTTTGATGTTCTGTATTTTCCGGTTCTGGTACCGGGATTGGCGACACTCATTTCAGGTGCCGGGCTGAAATAAGTCCAATCCAAATCATTTTCTTCTCTGATGATATTGAGATAGTCTCTTGCTGCGGATGCACCTGGTTTGTAGGCCTCCGGGAAATCGGGAGTATCGATAAGCTGCAATCCGGGTTTAATTTCAAGGCTCCCTGCACCGCCGATAACAATGAGCCGCTTCACGCCAGATTCTTTAACCCCTTGCTGTATTGCCTTAGATCCGGCAATAAAGTCATCGTAAATATTAGGATTGGACCATCCGGAGTTATAGGCACTTATTACCGCGTCAGTACCTGATAATGCATCTTTTACCTGCTCACTATCAACAACGTCTGTTTTAACGATTTTCAAATGTTCATGGTGTACACTTAGTTTTCCTGGGTTTCTGACTAGTGCAGTAACCTGATGGCCTCTGTTTAATGCTTCGTTTAAAATAGCTGAACCTACAAATCCTGTGGCTCCAATGATTGCAATATTCATAAAATTCTGTTTTAAGTTGAAATTCAAATTCCCTGCCATTTTTACTTCTTGGCAGGCCTGCACGTTTTTTGCTGGACAGCTGGTATTAATTCAAAAAAGAACCCGCAATGAATAGTTCAATGCGGGTTCTTTTGTATTGGATTTAGGATTTTTTTCTTTCCTCCAAGATAAAGCTGTTTCCTATTTTTCTTTTGCCCGAGTGATTAATGACAATATTGTATTGATTCAGGAAAGCGGCACCGACCAAATGATGGGGAAAAGCTGTGCTAAGTGTAATTTGCTGATTTTTAAGGGTTACACCGTTAAACTGCAACTCAGGTACCTGTATCTTATAAATTGTATCTACGAGTTTTCTTGCATGTACTGTAGAGGTGAGTGTGACGCTGGGACGCGGCTGGTATTTTTTTAGCAGGGCCTGGCCAAGCGGACTTTCAGTGTTTACCTGAAAGGACGCACCTGAACCCAGATCTAGTTTGAAGTCTTCTATGATCCCATCAATAGCCACGGAGACCTGTGGTGCTGTGTTTTTGGCAAATGGAATAGCTGTGAATTCATTGGATGGCAGAAAGGCGCCTTTAGAGAAAGCGAGTTTCTTATTATCATTATCAATGCTCCAGTTATATCTGCTCAGCATTTTTGTGCCGGTAGAACCAGTAACGAGTGAATCTGGAAACGCGTAATTAACCAACACAGGCAATGATCTGACTTTGGTATTTCCGATCTCCATTTTAGGGAGATTAAATATGAGCCTTCTATGGCTTTTTCCGTTACGGTCGGTCTGCATCATATACTCCCAGCCAGGAAATAGCTCTTCTGTCTTCTGGAAGTAGGAGCTCAAACGCACCGGTTCGCCGAATGTACTGAACAATAAAGTCGCTGTATCCCTGCTGATCTTCACTGGGAAGAAGATCCGCCCGAACTTATCCTGCTGGAAACTCACCTGCTCTACTGGCTTTCCTTTTGCGGTCGTCTGCGCCGAGCCTGTTGTCGGGTTAAAAGTCAATAATCCTGATATGCCTGCTACAGTAAGCATAAATTTTCTTATTCTCGATTGGATTATATTAGAATTGTTCATATTCTTCTATTTTAGTATAAAAATACTTTAGAAACAGGCCAAAAACAAATTCTCCTGTCAAATGTTTATCATTAAATAATTTACGCTTACTCTATGCCAATCTGGTTAAAACGTGTCCTGCAGGTATTTGCTGCCCTTATTTTATTGATTATCGTTGTGTTTATTGGCCTTGGCATTTATGTAAGTTCTCATAAAAAACAACTACTGGTTTCTGTGACGAAGGAACTGAATAAAAGTTTAAACGGTACATTAACCGTTGGTGGTATGGAGCCAAGTTTTTTAAAAGGTTTCCCCGGTGTTTCTGTCAAACTATCAGATGTAGAACTTAAAGATAGTTTATGGAATACACATAAACATACTTTCTTAAATACGAAGGATCTTTCTGTTTCTGTTAATGCACTGGCCTTGTTAAAAGGTACTGTTGAAATTCGTAGGATATACATCAATGATGCTGAGATTTACCTCTATACAGACAGCACCGGATATAGTAATACTTCGATATTTAAATCGGCTAAGGATACGACCAGAACAAAAGAAGATAAGTCATCTCCGGCCGAGATCAGACGTTTTGATTTAAATAATGTCCGTTTCATTCTGGATAACAGGAAGGGGAACAAATTGTTTCTGTTTGCTGTTGATGAATTTAGTGGTAAAATTGACTATCCTTTTTCAGGCTGGAAAGCAGATATTAAATTAAAAACACTGGTTAGAAGTCTGGCGTTTAATACCAAACGCGGATCCTTTATTAAAGATAAAGTGCTGGAAGGCAAAATGGATATTTCCTATAACAACAGCACCGGGATCATAAACGTAGAGCCAAGAAGATTAAATATCGGTAAAGACCCGTTTGTCATAGGTGCCAAGTTTAATATTAAAAGTGATCCAGTCGATTTTGCGATCAATATAGAGGCAAATGGTATTTTATGGCGCAGTGCTTCTGCTTTACTTGCACCGAATATTACCGCTAAGCTAAACATGTTTAATCTTGAGAAGCCGATAAATGTAAAATGCATTATATCTGGCAATATGGGGGCGGGGGATCCATCCATTTTAGTAAATGCATCTGTAAAGGATAATAAATTAACCAGTCCGGGCGGCATAATTGATGACTGTAATTTTGCAGGTGTATTCACCAATAACTTTATTAATGGCGAGGGATTCACTGATGCCAATTCGGCCATCAAGCTTTATCGTTTCTCCGGAAAATATAAAGATATGCCGTTTACAATTGATACTGCTTTTATACATAACCTGGATAAGCCAATAGCTACCGGTACGTTCCGGTCTAAATTTGATGTAGCTAAACTCAATTCTGTTGTTGGGGAGGATATTCTGAATTTCACGAAAGGGAGCGCAGATCTTGCTTTGCATTACAGTGCTGACATTGTCGACTTTAAATTGGTCAAGCCCGTAGTCACGGGTTTGGTTAGTGTTAAAAATGCAGATTTGAGTTATGTACCCAGAAATGTCAATTTCAAGAATACTTCCATTACACTGGATTTTAAAGGAAATGATTTATTTATACGTGACATCCGATTGCAAAGCGGAAAAAGTATAATTAATATGGATGGTAGTATTGCCAATTTTATGAATCTTTACTATAACGACCCCGAAAAAATCCTGTTAAAATGGAAGATGTATAGCCCTCAGATCTATCTCGGAGAATTTATGGGATTTCTTGGTAGTAGAAAAGGTAGAAAACCGGTTGCTAAATCTAAAAAAACCTCAAATTTCACGGATCAGATGAATGAGATGCTGGAGAAAGGCAAAGCCGAAATAGAAATGAAGGTCGATCAGGTTCATTATGGGAAGTTTACCGGTACTGGCATGAATGCTAATATTTTCCTTTCAGAAACAGGTCTTGAACTTAAGGACGTAACTATGAAACACGGAGGGGGGGCAATTCGACTGAATGGCGGGCTAATCCAGCAGGGTAATGGCAACAAGTTTAAGCTGAATTCTGTGGTTAACAACGTAAATATCAGAACCTTCTTTTACGCTTTTGATAATTTCGGGTTGAAAAGTCCAACCTATAAAAATCTGAAAGGTAATTTCTTTACGAAAGTTAATCTGAGCGGAAATATCTCCAATCAGGGTAAGATCATCCCCGGGTCAATGAACGGGGCGATAGAATTTGATTTGAAAAGGGGAGCTTTACTTAATTACGATGCGGTAAAGAGTGTCGGTAAATTCGCATTTCCATTCCGTGATCTTGATAATATCACATTTGACAATTTGCATGGAGATTTTCTGGTGCGGGGTAATCTGGTTACGATTAAACCTATGCAAATTAACTCAAGTATTCTGAATGTAGATCTGGAAGGGGTATACTCGATGGGTAAAGGAACAAACATCTATCTCGATGTTCCACTGAGAAATCCTAAAAAGGATGATGGTATTAAAGATAAAAAGGAAATAAAAGAAAGAAGGATGAAAGGAATCGTCGTGCATATTCTTGCTACAGACGGCGATGATGGTAATATTAAATTTAAACTGATCCGTAAGAAAGATAAAGATAAGAACGGCTAGGCCGTTCTTTAAGATTGCAGGCTTTCAAATTTATCACCAATCAACAGGATCAGATCTTCTTCAAGTCCGTTCTCATCATTGGTTACCCATTCATCATCTTCCGACAAGAATATTTCAAATTTTTCTTCACCGGGTATTTCTACATAAAAAAAGACCTCTTCATCGGTTTCAGTCTCTGTGATCCTTACCTGAATCTCTTCTCCTTCATAGGATACTGTAAAATTGTATATGATATCTTCCATCGGCGGCAAAGATATTTATATTTGCCTTATGAAGTATTTTTTAGCCTGTTTGTTTTTATGGGTTTTTCAATTCAATACAGCCACGGCACAGAATATTGCTTTGGAAGATTTGAATGGTTATATCGGACAAACTGTTTTTAAAGTCAATGAGTCTCTGAAAAGTAAAGGCTGGGTAATTCATCCTGAACTTTCCGGAGAGCAGCAGAACCAGCTTTATAAAACGTTTGCCTTTGGTAATGCCGAAAATGAACAGGGAAAAGCGATCTCCTGGTTCCGTATTCATGCGGACAACCAGATTGTTAACCAGCTTTATTATCAATTACCAGGTAAAGCAGAACTGGATACACTAGTTACCGCTATTGTTGCAGGCGGCGCACAAAAGAAAAATATAGACGAGATTTCCAATGAACAGCTGAGTTCTTACTATATCGGTTATGATCTGGTTTACCAGACTATAACCGGGAAAAATAGTTATACGCTTATGGTTGTTAAAAAACCTCTCCAAGATTGATCTGAAAGCCAGAGAACCCTTTACTGAAACCGTAGTCTATCGCAATATTAGTATTAGAAGCCTTGTTGAATTTTATTCTCAGTCCGGTACCTGCTGCCGGATGAATCTTCTTAAACTTGTTATTTGCTTCCGTCACTGAGGTTGCATTTGCAAACACAACGAAACCGAATAATCCGTTATCTGTAATATCCCTGCGGTATTCTCCTTCCATATAAAACAAGCCCTTTCCACGATAGCGGTTCTGATCTATTCCCCGACCGGATTTGTTATATGGGTCCCACCCGATACTAGGCAGATTAAGGTAGGGGATATTGCTGGACAGTCCGGTCCAGAGATAGGTCCAGAGCGCGAGTACATTTTGCTGGTGAGGTCTGGTATTCAGGGGGATATATTTACGGGCATCAATATAAAGTGACTTCCAGTTGGTTTTGCTACCCAGGAATACCGGATTGTTTCTCACAACCAGGTTAAGGTAGGCTCCTGGAAGTGGATTAATTGAGCTGTTTCTTGTATCATATAATACGTTCAGTGAAATTCCGGAAGAGAAGGAGTTATTGCCTTGTTCTGTTCCCACATCATAACCTGAAAATTCCTGCAGGCGCTGTTCTGGTGTTTTGATATTAACGAAGTAATCCAGATTATAACCCAGACCAACATACAGGAACGGTTTGATTCTTTTCAAAGCGCTCTGATAAAATCTTACATATTTATAATCCACCAACATTTTCTGATCTTCCTGTCCGCTGCCTATTCCCCAGGTATACTGCGGATAAACGAGAAAACGGGTATCCCCCTGTATGTTCCAGGAGTTATCCGACAGCCAGATACTGGAACGTAAGGGCAACCCAAAACGGCTCTTGAAATTCCAGTATGGTGTAAAAGTAACATTAGATATATCAGTGGTTTTTCTATCCCCGAGGTAAAAGCCTGCACTGGTAGAAGTAATCAACGCACGACCACCACCCGGTACAGTAGCACCTATAGGAAGCAAAGAAAACATGATCTTTTTAGGATTTTCCTGATGCGCAGGTGAAGTCCTGATATGGAATATAGATTTACCTATATCAATCAGGTCTTTTTTTCTCGCCGTGTCCCGGACTTCATTATTTACTTTAAGCGCATTATTCGCGTTTTGTGCGCTGGCGTTATAGGAAATAAATAAAAACAGGAGGAACGTTGTACTTTTATGCATATATGGCCGGGTTTGTAATTCCCATATGCAATTAGTTTGCCAAACGGATTCCCAGCGCGCTTTTGCTTAATTTATACAGTTAATGGTTGTCGATAAATTGCCCTATACGGCCTGCTATGGGTTTCAGGATATTGTAAGCCGTTGTCCATTTCGGTTCAGGCTGGCTTTCTTTATCTTTCAAAAGAATTCCCAGTAAAGAACCATCACAAAAAATACGGTACTCGTTACTATCCTCTTTGCCGATGATCAGTAATTCCCTTGCTTTGCCTTTAAAGATATCCTTATATATATACTGCTGCACAGGCTAAATTGCTTTAATTTGTTTTCTGTTGAGCTTAAATACAGCATACATAATTACCAGTGACATAAATATGAGTATCATGTAGCTATAACTCAGGTTTCTCTCATCGCTGGCGGGTAACAAGGAAATGATCCCGTAACTCATCATAGATACAATAACATAATTTATTCCGCCGGTAAGTCCGCCTGCAATTCCTGCATTTTTAGGAAACTGACTCAGACAATAGGTGAAATAGTTATTAAAGGTGAAACCGGCACCCACATGTATAACAAAAGCGAACCCCAATAATGTATATAGATTATTAATATATAATGTGCTGATCCACATTAGCGCAACAAAGATAACCTGGATAGACACATTGACAATGAGTCTGTTGAAGAATGGCTTATTAATAGTTGCCTTGCCAATAAAACCACCAGTCATCCAGGCAAATCCCAGGAACAGAGAGCTATATCCTGCAATGACCGGAGAAAGTTTGAAATGATGTTCTATGATAAAAGGACCAGACATATTATAAATCATAACCATCGAATAGGCGAGGCCAAGCATGATAATTCCCAATGTAAAGCTCCAGGTACGGATCATATCTGCGTAAACCAGTGTGATTTTCTTCAGATTAAATTCCATAGCATGTTTAAGCGTCTCACCGCTGTAAACGAATTCCAGTATGGCCAGTAGAATGGCAAATCCACCCAGGAAGTAAAAATTGGATTCCCAGCCCATAGATGTTTGAAGATATCCACCTATAAAAGGGGCTATAATTGGCCCTGTAGACCAGATAATAGAGAATAAACTTAAATAATGTTTGAGCTTTTCGCCGGTAAATAAATCCACGAAATAGGCTCTTTTAGCCACAACGATTGTACCTACTGTCAAACCATGAATAATTCGCATCAGGTAAATCAGATAGATCTGGTGGGTTGTCGCAATTACAAAACTGGCTCCTGCAAATATTAACAGACTGATCAGACTGAGCTTATATCTGCCGAAGCTATCCAACACACTACCTATAAATAGTTGCGATAAGCCATAGCTGATTAAGAAAAGACTTAAGGTTAACTGGACTTGTATATCGCTCACCTGTAAGGATGCAGCCATAGAAGGTAAAGAAGGTATGTAGACATCAGTGGCGAAGCCGGATAGTGGCAGCAATGCGAATGCAAGCAGCGTAGCCATTCCCTGATTCTTGGATTTGATTGTTTTGTGTGTTGTATTTGTTAACTCGCTCATCATAATAAGGGCGCAAAAGTACAGCTTAAAACAATGCGTTATGACAGCGCTAAGTCAGATTGTATTTAGTGCTTGTCTATATGGAGTATATTACTTAAATTAAAGGAGTAGAAAATCAGGAGCTGATCAAGATAAAAAAGTCCTGTGAGCGGGCATCCGCGAAGGGCAGGCACACCATAAACTAATGTCCGGTATACTATACAAAAGGCCTGCATTTACGCAGGCCTTTTGTATCCTATTGAGTTAACTTTGCTTTCTTACATATTTGGTCAGGATAACAATCAGCTGTCCTTCTACTTTTCCTTCAATCTGATCTGTATTATCCTCAACTATTCTAATATTTTTTACTACTGTGCCCATCTTTGCATTCAAGGTAGAACCTTTAACATCGAGTGATCTGGTCAGGACTACCGAATCTCCGGTCTGCAGAATATTTCCATTGGCGTCCTTATGAAAATCTATGGTCGTATCATTTTCATGATCGCCAGTGCTTTTTGCCCAGGCTAAAAGCTCATCATCCAGATACATCATATCCAGGTTGTCGATTGCCCAGCTTTCATTGCGTAAACGGTTAAGCATCCTCCAGGAAACGATCTGTACCGCCGGAACTTCAGACCACATACTTCCGCTTAAACATAACCAGTGTTTGCTGTCAAGCTCTTCTTTCTTTTCCAGTTGTGCTTCGCATTTACTGCAGATCATAATCGTATTATCTGCTGTACTTCCATTAACCGGCGGAACTTCATATAGCCTGAGCGATTCTACCGATTCGCATAATTCACATTTATTCTCACTTCTTTGCTGTATTTGTTCTTCCAGTTTCATGTTTATCGGTTATTAATGACCGGCGAAGATAAAAATTTTATACAAGAAGACCCTGGTCTGCTATGTGTTACTAATATTGGTAGTTTATCTGGTAGTGTTTTTTCGTTTCTATTCTAATTAAATTAGTAATTTCCCCTTAAAGAACCGATGCAAGATTGAGGGTCGGATTATTTATTATTGATATCATTATGAGAATTGAAGAAACTTATGTTGTTGGTCTTGCTGTGAGAACAACCAATGAAAACGATCAGGCTGCAAAGGATATTCCTGCGCTATGGCAGCGTTTTTTTTTAGAAAATATCGCCGCAGGTATTCCTGATAAAACCGGGTCGGAGCTTTATTGTATCTATACTGACTATGAAGATGATTTTACCAAACCCTATACCACCATATTAGGATGCCCGGTCGCCGACCTGAGTCAGATTCCGGAAGGGTTAACCAGCCATACTATCGCTGCCGGAGATTACACACATTTTCAGGCTAAAGGAAAATTGAATGAGGGAATAGTTTATCAGGAGTGGACCGGGATCTGGAATTCCGGTATGCAAAGGGCATATGGTTCCGATTTTGAGATTTATGGTGAAAAGGCACAGGATCCGGAAAATGCCACCGTAGATATTTTTATTTCCGTCCCCGGATAATCAAATACGGACAGCCTTTGAATTAATACAAACTTAACACAGGCTGAACGTGGGTTTACCGCGCCGACCTTAGTTTTGCCCGCAACCCATTATTGGCGGGCAAAAACTAATCAGGACGGAATTCAGGTAAACTAAAATAAATGAAAAGAAGAGATTTTTTTAAGAATAGTACCCTTGTCGCGGCGGGTTCATTGCTGGCCCCGTTATATGGCTTTTCTGCCGAAACAGATTTAGCCGGTTCATCAGCCGGAACTGCTAAGAACATTATATTTCTGGTTAGTGACGGAATGAGTATCGGTACTTTAACGCTGGCTAATCTTTTTGCGCAGCGTAAATTTGGTAAGGCAACAAACTGGATCTCATTATATGAGCAGCAAAAAGCTGTTAGAGCATTAATGGATACGGCATCGGCAGATGCCTTGGTGACAGATTCTGCTGCGGCAAGTTCCGCGTGGGGAGGTGGAGTACGGGTTAATAACGGCGCTATCAATGTTGGGCCGGATGGTACTTTTCATAAACCTATTTTGCAGAAATTCAAAGACGCAGGAAAAGCAGTAGGATGCGTAACTTCAGTTCCTATTACCCACGCCACACCAGCAGGATTTTGTGTAAATAGTGACGCCAGAAGCGATCAGGATGGAATAGCATTACAATACCTTGATTTACGATTTGATGTCATGCTGGGAGGCGGAGAAGAATTCTTTGATGGCACGAAGAGAAAAGATAAGAAAGATCTTTTTAAAGCTTTCAAAGAAAAAGGATATTCGGTACTCCGTAATAGAAAAGAACTTCAGGCACAAGATTTAAAAGAGACCAGACCGGTTTTGGGCGTTTTTTATGAAGATGGCCTGCCTTATGCACTGGATAGAAACAGCAGTTCTGAATTGACTGCGCAGACACCGTCCCTTGCTGAAATGACTAAAACTGCAATCCAGCTAATGGATGGCAAGAAGAATGGCTTTGTATTACAGGTAGAAGGTGGAAAAGTTGACTGGGCAGCACACGCTAATGATGCTGGAGCACTAATATCTGATCAGCTTGCTTTCGATGAAGCTGTTGGTGTTGCTGTTGAATTTGCAAACAGAAATAAAAATACATTAGTGATTATTACTACTGATCATGGGAATGCGAACCCTGGATTGTTCAGTGCTGAAGGCGATGTCAATGCGAATTTTGATCGGTTTATGTCTTTCAAGCAAACTAATGAGTGGGTGTTAAAGGGAATTACTAAAAATGATTCTCCGGCCCAGGTTATCGACAGAATTGAAGCCGCGCAGAAATTAGTGTTTAGTAAAGCTGATGCTGCAGAAATTCTATCTCACTATTCTAAACTGGACGATACCGGTTTGTACAATCCAAAAAAATTGCCTTTCAAATTATATGGAGAGTTACAGTCTAAACATACCTCCGTATCCTTTGGTTCTATGAACCACTCTGCAGATTTTGTGGAGCTGGCAATGCTTGGGCCTGGTAGCGAGGGGTTAAAACCTTTTGTTAAAAACACAGATTTGCACAACTTTATGTTAAAGGCAACCGGTGTGATGAAATAAATGAATTTATCTGCAGCAGATTTGGTAATTAAATCTGCTGCAGATATTAATCAAGAATATTCTATATGTATTTTTGCTGTCAAGCCATCGATTAAGGTGGATGAAAGTAATGAATATGATATCTGTAAAAAAAATAGCTTTCTGCGTACTGTTTCTGTCCATTGCGAACTCTGGATTTGCACAGCACAGTGCATTAAGGCAAAAAGCAGAGGAGTTGATTAAATCTAAACCAGCCGCTATTGGTTTTTCGGTTATAAACCTGAAAACAGGAGATACACTCTCCGTTAACGGGGCAGCACACCTGCCTATGCAAAGTGTATACAAATTTCATCTAGCCCTGGCGGTGCTTAAGCAGGTTGATCAAAATAAATTAAAGCTTGATCAGCAGATCCTGATCAGTAAAAAAGATTTACTATCAGATACCTGGAGTCCGTTAAGGGATAAATATCCTCAGGGGAATATCAAAATACCACTATCGGAGATCTTGTTTTATACCGTTTCTCAAAGTGATAATAATGGCTGCGATATTTTATTCCGGCTTTTAGGTGGTCCGGAAAAAGTGAATAATTACATGCAAAGTCTGGGTATCACAGATGTAGCTATAAGGTCAACTGAAGAGCAGATGCATGCCGATGACCAGCTACAATTTAAAAACTGGACTACTGCGAATGCCGCTACACAGTTGTTAAAAAGTTTCTACACGGGCCAATTACTCAAACAATCTTCCAATGCCTTCCTGATGAAAATTATGGCCGGTACCACCACAGGCACGGGAAAGCTTAAGGGGAAACTACCAACCGGTACAGAGGTTGCACATAAAACTGGTTATTCCGGTCAGAACAAAGCCGGAATTATTGCAGCAACCAATGATATTGGCATTGTAACGCTACCGGATGGAAGTCATTTTGCTATTGCCGTGTTTGTCTCAATGACCGCTTTAGATGAGAAAGCATCAGACCTGATTATTGCGGAGCTTGCGAGGCTGGGCTGGGATGAGTTCGCTTCATAAACCGGATCAGGTCTTTTGTAAATCGTTCCGGGTGCTGGTAATGAATATTATGTTCAGTGTTTTGATAGACAATATATGATATCCATCGCGGATGTTTTTGCTGTAAAGCCTGGTTCTCTTTTTCGAAGGGCATGGGATCATTTTCGCTGACATTATTCATACTGCCATGGATCCAGATCAGGCATGGTTTTTTAGGATCGCCCCAGCTCAGGTAATGCATATTGACATTGTTTGTCTGAATAAAATTCCCATGTTCACGTTCAAAAGTCCGGAACTGATTTTTGGCACTCAGATAGCGTTTCTTCATGGTAGCATTATCAGTGGTCTTCTGTTGCGCTACGGCGGGCAGGCTCAGGTAGGTTGTCGTTATTAATAACAGAAAAAGTATCGGCCTCATACCTCAAAATTAGAACTTAATAGCATTTTTTTTCTATTTTTGCATCAATCGCAATGAGAAAATTAGATAAAGTTTCATATAATCCTGTGATAAAACACTGAGCTGTTTTTGAGTCTACCACGCTGATCATATTCCTGGTCAGATAATTCTACTTGTCTTTTTATTTACATTTTTCTTCGATATGTCTTCACGTATTCGTTTTTTCGACTTTTCACAAAAAGTTAATTATAAAACCGAAATTTTAGCCGGCCTGACCGTGGCAATGACCATGATGCCAGAATCTTTATCTTTTGCAATTCTAGCAGGGTTTCCGCCATTGGCAGGCTTATATGCTGCATTTATAATGGGTTTAGTCACTTCGGTTTTTGGCGGACGCCCCGGCTTGATATCCGGCGGGGCGGGTGCGGTAGTTGTTGTCTTAATAGCCTTGATGAATTCTCATGGGATAGAGTTTGTTTTCGCGGCGGTTGCGCTGGCGGGGTTAATTCAGATCCTTATCGGGCTTTTCAAGCTCGCCAAGTTTATCAGGCTTGTTCCGCAGCCTGTTATGTATGGTTTTGTGAATGGTTTGGCCGTGATTATATTCATGGCACAGCTTAAACAGTTCAAAACGATTTCAGGCGGTGCGGAAGTCTGGCTAACAGGTATGCCTCTTGTTATTATGGGTAGTCTGGTTGCCTTAACTATTGCAATTGTGATAATCCTACCGAGGTTCACTAAGGCTGTTCCACCTTCTCTGGTCGCTATTGTGGTCGTCTTTTTTATTGTACTTATTTTTGGTATCCAAACGAAAACCGTTAGTGATATCGCCTCGGTAAGTGGTGGCTTTCCACCGTTTCATATCCCGAATATTCCGTTAAGCCTGGAAACGCTTCAGGTTATTTTTCCGTATGCCTTAATTATGGCGGCAGTTGGTTTAACAGAGGGTTTGCTTACCCTTAATCTGGTGGATGAAATTACTGCAACCAAGGGTAACGGCAATAAAGAATGTATCGCACAGGGGAGTGCAAACATTCTCAATGGTTTTTTCTTTGGTATGGGCGGTTGTCCTATGATCGCGCAAACGCTGGTTAACCTTTCTGCAGGTGCAAGAGCCAGACTTTCCGGCATTGTCGCTTCATTGACCATATTGTTGATTATTTTGTTTGGTGCGCCTGTAATCGGAAGGGTGCCTATGGCGGCGCTAACCGGTGTAATGATTATGGTGGCATTCGGGACTTTTGAATGGGTAAGTTTTAAGATCTTCAATAAGATGCCCAAACAGGATGTATTTGTAGGGATACTGGTTGCAGTGATCACTGTTTTATTACATAATCTTGCCCTTGCAGTATTGATAGGGGTTATAATTTCTGCACTTGTTTTTGCATGGGAAAGTGCTAAACGGATTCGGGCAAGAAAATATACAGATGAAACGGGTGCTAAACACTATGAGATTTATGGCCCATTGTTTTTTGGATCAGTTGCAGCATTTAATGACAAATTCGATATTATGAACGATCCGCGGGTGGTTATTATTGACTTTAAAGATAGCAGGGTTGCTGATATGTCTGGAATTGACGCATTGAATAAATTGACAGAGCGTTATCAGAAAGCTGGTAAAAGTCTTCGTCTGCATCATCTGAGTGAAGACTGTATTAAACTGCTGAAAAATGCAGGAGACGTGATCGAAGTGAATATTATCGAAGATCCTGAATATAAGGTTGTAGCTGATTAGTGACTTTGACCCGTAATGATATAAAACCACCAAAAAAGCGATGACTCTTTTGGTGGTTTATCTTATGGAATCTTATTTATAAAATTCCGGAATTGGATTTAATTTAAGATTTAAACGCTGATGCCAGTATGGATAAATTGGCTCAACTTCGCTGGCTTTATCCAGTCGTTTAATCTGGTCTGTAGTTAAATTCCAGCCCATGGCACCCAGATTTTCAATTAATTGTGCCTCGTTACGTGCGCCAACAATTATACTGGAAACCGTAGGTCTTTGCAGTAACCAATTAAGCGAGATCTGAGATATGGACTTTCCTGTTTCTTCTGACAGTTCTTCTAAAATATCGGTAATTTTAAACAGATGCTCTTTCTCCAAAGTCGTCTCTGGTACGGGGCTTCCGCCTTCAATTACACGACCTGTGCTTGGCCATTCTTTCTTGCGGCTGAATTTTCCGCCAAGACGACCACCAGCTAAAGGACTCCAGATCAATGAGCCTACATTCTGGTCCAGACCCAATGGCATTAGTTCCCATTCGTATTCCCGGTTACTCAATGAATAATATACCTGGTGTCCTACGTATTTGTTCCATCCGTATTTTTCTGCGATACCCAGTGATTTCATTAAATGCCAGCCCGAGAAATTAGAGGCAGCAATATAACGTACTTTTCCGCTTTGAATCAAATCGTCCAGAGTGCGCAGTGTTTCTTCTACCGGTGTATTACCGTCGAATCCGTGCATATGGTAGATATCAAGATAATCGGTACCTAATCTCTTTAAACTCCCTTCAATCTGTCTGAGTATATGAAATCTGGAAGAACCCTGATTATTCGGCGCTTCTCCAAACGTGAATGTGCTTTTGCTGGACAGTAATATTTTGTCCCTTTGCTTGCCGGCAACGGCTTTACCTAATACTTCTTCGGCTAAGCCATCTGAGTAAATGTCTGCGGTATCAAACAGGTTTACACCATGCTCTAAACATACGTCTATTAATCGCGTTGCTTCCGCTACCTGCGTTTGTCCCCATGCCTTGAAGAATTCATTGCTTCCTCCAAATGTTCCTGTTCCAAAACTTAATACCGGAACAAATAAACCAGATGCTCCTAATTGTCTGTATTCCATTTTATTGTGCTTTAATGTCTTTGACGACCGTAATAGAAAAAAGATTTAACTTTTATAAGACGATAAATATCAATGAATAGTTCGGTTTCAGGATCAAAAATTAAAATGACTACATCCAGATTACAATTTCTTAAACAGTATGCGCTGTTTACCTGGAAATCGATTCCAGGACGGCTTTACGCAAGTATTTACTGATTGGAACCTGATATTTCTGAATGTAGATGATATTACCCGCAATAGCATCTATATTGTCAATGCAGGCGATATAAGATTTGTGTGTTTGTATGAACCGGGTTGCGGGTAATTTCTCCATGAGCGCCTTTATCGTACTTAACGTAATTATCTTTTTATCCCGGCAATAAATAGCGACATAATTTTCCATGCCCTCGATAAACAAGATGTCATCGAAAACGATCTTTTCTAACCGGCCATTACTTTTTACGAACAAATAGGGGAGCTGATCTTTACTTTGTTTGAGTTCAAAATAATTTCTGGCTTTCCAGGCAGATTTTAAGAATCTGTCATAGGAAATCGGCTTAAGCAGATAGTCCAGTACCTCCAGTTCGAAACCTTGAATGGCATACTGTTCAAATGCGGTTGTAAATATAACCTTCGGTGGGTTTTGCACGGTTTCCAGAAACTCGATTCCTGACATAAACGGCATCTGTATATCTAGAAAAAGAAGATCTACAGGTTGACAAACTAAGAGCTCACCTAGTTCCAGCGCATCTTCGCATGCCCCTTTAAGCTCCAGAAACTCTATTTTTTCGATGTAACCCTGTAATCCTTTTCGGGCATACGGTTCATCATCTGTTATAATACAACTGATTGGGTTATTCATAGTCGATTTTTATAGAGGCTTTAAAGCTTTCATCATCTTTTTCAAGTATTAGTTCATGCCATTCCCCATAGAGCAGGTCCAGTCTTCTCTTTAAATTTTCCAGACCAATGCCGCCAGACTTTAAATGCCCTTTAGCGATTAATGGTATGGAGTTCTCTACACTGAACGTTATCCATTTCTGGTCTACATTGGCCTTGACACTCATTTTATACGCCCCGCCAATAAATTTAAATGCGTTTTCGACCAATGGTAAAAAAAGCAGTGGATATACGAGCTGGTCAGTTAGATTTTCGTCGAAAAATAGCTCTAGTCTGAGCCTTTCACTACTGCGGATCTTCTGAAGGTCTATATAACTTTCAAGATAAGCTATCTCTTTAAAAACGGGAACTTTTTGCTGCTGATCATATAGCTGATACCGTAATAATTCTGAGAATTTCTCAATACTTTTTTTTGCACCGGGTAAATCCTCATCCATTTGAAAATAAACTGTGTTTAAGGCATTAAAAAGAAAGTGCGGATGATATTGTGCTTTCAGAAATTTAAGTTCAGTTTCCAGTTGCTGATTAGTTATTTTTTCCAGTAGCAAACGGTTGCCGACATAGGCTTTAAGCCAGCTGCTGCTGCGCACTATGCCATAATAAACCAGTGCATAAAGGGTTGGTATAATAGTGAGGTCGGCGAGGTCTGCCCAGGAAAGGCCGTCATCAGTTAGCGCAGCCATCGGAATAAATATCGCACATACGACAATCAGGTTGGCTATGACCAGCAGGGCCAGTTCTTTGAATACGCCCTGGTAATTGCTTTGCAATGCGCCGTTAAGATCATAAAAACGGAATAGTTTTTCAAAGGTATACACACATACATAACCAACAAGTACACTGCAGGCCATTTCCAGAATATTAAGACCCCAGTCACGTTTCCAAAACTGCTCATCAACAGCCAGGTCATGCAGTAACCTTACTGTGAAATAAATGAGCAGGCCGTAGAAAGCAGGAAAAGCATGTTTACGGAGTGTATTCATCTGGTTCAGATTGTTTAATGGCCGGATTTTTCGGTTTCATACCGAACAGCAGACGTGTCACTGCAAAAGGACGGATCAGTAAGTGATAAGTAAGCAGAGTAATAAAAAATGTGAACCCTAAAGTATAAATATATTTAGATAAAATGCTCTCCTGTGTTAGCGGAATGAAGTAATAAACCAGAATAACAATGACAGTCTGATGCAGAATATAAAAAGGGTAGGCCGCCTGATTCATGTAATTGAGTGCCCTGGTCTTCTGATTTAAATAATGTTTACCATAACCGATAAGCGCGAGTACCCAACCCCATGCAACGATTGGTTTGATGGCCTCAAAGAGATAAGTAAACAGGTTACTGGTAAAAGGCCAGTTCTGATGTCCGGGTTCTATTTTATTCCATCTGAGATAATTGAGGAACATGAGTGCTAAAAAGCCGATAGTTAATGCGAAACGGCGGTTTCTCTCCAGGCTGTCCATTAACCTCGGCTGCACAACACAGATAAATCCAGCCAGCAGGAAAAAGATCCAGTAGATAAAATAACCGCCATCATTTACCAGATCGTTAGTTTCCGGATATTTCCTGCTGAAAAGGGCATACCAGACCACACCGGGAATCATGAGTAAATAAACTCTTTTACCTCTGGATAATGATTGCAGTAAATTTTTAAAAGTGTCACTCGTACCGGCACTCATCCAGGAAAAAAGAGGTGCAAGCAGGATATCATAAATAAAAAGATAGGCTATAAACCACAGGTGGTGCCAGCTAAAACTGCCTTTGGGATAGGGCACGAAATTAAAAACATCGGGATACCAGCTCCAGAAACTACCCTGGTATCCACCAGCGAGCCGCTCCATGTAAATTTGTGGCGGAACAATTATAAACATTCCAGCTAAAAGTGGAATGAAAAGTCTGCGAAACCGTAATCCTATAAAGGCTGTTGCAGACCGTTTTCTCATCATATAATAACTTACCGTTCCCGAAATAAAGAACAGCAGGGGCATGCGAAACAGATGCAGAAAAAAGTTAGACTCCATTAATAAATTACTGGTTTCTGCATTTTTAAGGTGCCAGCCGTCTTCGGCAACGAAAGGCATCGCTGCATGAAAAAATAGTACACCTGCAATAGATAAAATTCTTAACCAGTCCAGGTAGGTCTGTCTTTGGGTATTTTCCATTTACATTCTCTTTGATGCAAAAGAAAGATTTAGACTTATCGGATAAGATTTTTATTGACCAGGGGGCGCATTTCACTGATAAGAGGACATTATTCTGAAATTCAATATCTTCAGCATTGATTAATTCCTAAATTTACCAGGTACCTATTCTAAAATTATGAAGTCAACTATTGTGTTTCTCCAAAAAATCCTGTTAAGTAATTTGCTCGTATTCTGCTTTCTTCTTACAGGGATAAAGAGTTACGGACAGACTACCGGTTTGCCCGTGCAGGATATTTCTTACTATAATAAAACGGAGTCTGGTGATGATTCTTATCTCAATGCGCAGTGCAAACTAGATATTTATTATCCAAAAGGGGTAAAGAATTTTGCGACAATTGTCTGGTTTCATGGGGGTGGAATTACTGGAGGGAAGAAAGAAATTCCGCAGGAATTAAAAGATAAAGGTGTCGCTGTGATCGGTGTAGGATATCGGTTATCACCTAAAGCTAAAGCACCTGCTTATATTCAGGATGCTGCGGCAGCGGTCGCCTGGGTTTACAAAAACATTGAAAACTATGGAGGAAGCAAAAAGCTGATCTTTATTTCCGGTCATTCTGCAGGTGGTTATTTGGGAATGATGATTACTCTGGACAAGCAATATTTAAATAAATATCAGATAGATGCGAATAATATTGCCGGGCTTATTCCTTTCAGTGGGCAGGCAATTACCCATTTCACGGTCAGACAGGAAGCTGGTATAAAAGATACACAGCCGATAATTGATAAATATGCCCCTTTGTTCCATGTCCGGGCAGATGCGCCGCCTATGCTGCTAATCACAGGAGACAGGGAAATGGAGCTGCTAGGCAGATATGAAGAGAATGCGTATTTAAACAGAATGATGAAACTAGCAGGCCATCATTCAACAAGGCTTTTTGAGCTGCAGGGCTTTGACCATGGGGGAATGGCACAGCCTGCTTTTCCACTGCTGTTGAAAGAGGTAAATATGCTGACTAAGAAAATTCTGGCAACTAAATAAGATGGATTCAAGCCTGTTCGATGAAGCAATTTTAAAAGAATTTACCCCTTCATTTAAAACCATTGAGGTTTCACCAAGAACCATTTTGTTAAGAGAAGGTGAGATCTCTAAAAAGGCTTTTTTTGTTGAGAGCGGATGTTTACGGGTGTGGTTTAATAATAATGGCAAAGAGTGTACGACGCAATTCTTCTTTGAGGGAGAAATGGTGTCTTCCATAGAAAGCTTTAGGACGGGTACACCAGGCCTTTTCAATATTGAATCTATAGAGTCTTGTGTTTTAAAAGTAATTACGAAAGCAGAACTGGATAAGGTCGAGCAAAATTCACCCATATTCCGCAAGAAAATGGAAGAAACCATTTTAAAGCGACTATTCGTTTATCAGAAGCTTTTTTTATCAAGGATAAAAGATAGTCCGGAAAAGAGGTATCGTGATTTGCTGGAAACCAATCCTGAACTTATACTCAGAATTCCTCAGCACTATATCGCCTCTTATCTGGGAATCACTTCAGTCTCATTAAGCCGTATCCGCAACAGGGGTTGAGATTTATTAACAATTGTTATCGGCTGGCCATACTTTCTCTGGTTAATTTTGTTATCAAATTAAAATAATAAAGAAGATGAAAGCAGCAGTTATATACAATGCCAGCGAGGCACCAAAATATGAGGAATTCTCCGATCCGGTTTCCGCTGATGAAAATGAAATTCTGGTGAGCATGAAAGCGGTGGCTATTCCCAATTTTGAAAAAGGGCTGGCCAGTGGTAAGCATTATGCCAGCATTACGAATACGGCACCCAGAATTCCGGTCACAATGGGTGTGGGTGAGATGGAAGATGGTACGCGCGTTTTTGGTATAGGTAAGGGCGGTGTACTGGCAGAAAAAGCTTTGTTTAATAAAGCGCAAATGGTCAGGGTGCCAGATGGTCTTGACAGTGTAACTGCGGCAGCAATTCCAAATGCTGTTCTGGGGTCTGCTTTGGCATTATTGTTCAGAGCAAATTTGAAAGCTGGTGAGGTCGTCTTGATTAATGGGGCAACTGGCTTTACTGGTAAGCTTGCGGTTCAGCTGGCCAAACACTACGGAGCTAAAAAGGTAATTGCAACAGGGAGAAATCAGGAACAGCTCGAAGAATTATTAATGCTGGGTGCAGATGAACTGATCTCATTGAAGAGTACATCCGAAGAAATTATCACGAAAATAAAAACACTACATGAATCTGAACCTATAGGAGTAGTTATTGACTATACCTGGGGTAAGCCGGCTGAACTGATACTTACCGCTTTACAAGGTAAAGGCAAATTTACTCCTGTGACACGTTTTGTAACTGTAGGCTCGACAGCTGGTGATTCAATTAACTTGTCTTCAGCTATATTACGAAGTTCTGGTTTGTCATTGATGGGTTCAGGCGTAGGCAGTCTTCCAGCGGAAGCGCTACACCAATTATTCTCTGCTGTTTTACCGGAGGTTTATGCGCTTGCTGCTTCCGGTAAGTTAAAGATAGATACCGTAAGCTCCAGGCTGGCAGATGTAGAAACTGATTTTTACAAAGAGGTTCCTGCCAGCAAGAGACTGGTATTCGAGATTTAATCTGATTATAATTCGTAAAAAAGGCTGTTTATCTGAGATATTCGGCCTTTTTTCTTTTGCAGAATCCAATACACAATAAACATTCCGTCGCTATAAAGCTGCCATTCGTCGTCGTGTTTTTGCCGCTCGTCTATTTTAATATTTTCTTTTGCAATTATTCCTTTGATTTGGGCTGTCAAAGATCTTCAAGACCCAAAGATCAGCAATAGCAAATTTATGAAAACATCCTTAAAGATCGGGATCCTGTTTATTTCAGGACTAGCCGTCGCCTCCTGCGGTAATGGTAAAAATGAAGCTGCACAACAAGCGGCAATGGCTAACCAGGTTAAAGAATATAAAGTTCTTGAGCTGCAGCCCAGATCTACCACGTTAAACACGGAATATCCTGCCAGCATGCAGGGACAGCAAAATATAGAAATCCGGCCCCGGATAGATGGCTACGTCGAAAAAATCTATGTGGACGAAGGTGCAGTGGTGAAAGCCGGTCAGCCTTTATTTAAAATTAATGCGCCACAATACGAACAGGATGTAAGGACCGCCGTAGCTAGTATAAAAAGTGCTGAAGCACAGCTTAGTACAGCAAAACTGGCGGTCAATAAGGTTAAGCCGCTGGTTGAGAAGGATATCATTAGCAAATACGAACTTGAAACAGCACAATATACCTATGAGTCTGCGCAGGCAACACTGGCGCAGGCCAAGGCTGCTCTTGTAAATGCACAAACAAATCTTGGTTATACATTGGTTAGCAGTCCTGTAAATGGGGTAGTAGGTTCTATTCCTTTTCGTCTTGGAAGTCTAGTGAGTAGTACTACCACAGATCCGTTAACTACAGTATCAAGTATTGGAAATGTATACGCCTATTTTGCGATGAACGAGAAGGTTCTACTTGAGTTTACCAAGCAGGATCCATCAGTCTCACTGGACAAGAAACTGGAGAGAATGCCCAAAGTGAATTTAGTGCTCTCCGATGGAACGATTTATAGTGAACAGGGTAAGATCGAAACGGTAAACGGTTTAATTAATACGGCTACAGGTTCAGCTAATATCCGGGCAAAGTTTCCAAATCAAAAGGGAATTATTCGTAGTGGAAGCAGTGCAACAGTAAGGATTCCTAAAGCTTTGAAAGACGTAATTCTAATTCCGCAGAGTGCCACTTTTGAATTACAGGATAAACGCTTTGTGGTAGTTGTCGGAAAAGACGGGGTAACTAAAAGTACAGCGGTGACCGTGATGGCTAATACATCAGGGAATTTCTTCGTGGCAGACAGTGGTGTTAAAGCAGGCGACATTATCGTACTGGAGGGTGTTGCCACTATAAAAGACGGCTCTAAAATCAAAGCAAATCCTGAAAATCCAGAAACTGTTTACAAAGACTAAAATCAGACCCGATGTTTAAAATATTTATACAGAGACCAGTCCTTTCTACAGTAATCTCCGTGATTATTGTGATCTTGGGTATTCTTGGGCTCATTTCCTTGCCAATAGCGCAGTATCCTGATATTGCACCGCCTACAGTCAATGTCTCTGCAAGTTATACCGGAGCAAGTGCCGACGTGGTACTGAAAAGTGTGGTTGTTCCTTTGGAGGAGCAGATCAATGGTGTAGAAAACATGACATACATGACTTCTACCTCGGCCAATGATGGTACGGTGTCGATCAGCATATACTTTAAAGTAGGTACCGATCCGGATTTGGCGGCAGTAAACGTACAGAACAGGGTTTCCAGAGCGACAAGTTTGCTCCCTGCAGAGGTTACTCAGGCGGGTGTAACAGTCACCAAAAGTCAAAGCAGTAACCTGTTGATCTTTTCATTATACAGTGATGATAAGGCCTACGATCAGACGTTCCTGCAAAACTACGCGAAAATTAATCTGGTTCCGCAAATTCAGCGTGTAACCGGGGTTGGTAATGCATCTGTATTTGGCGCGAAGGATTATTCGATGCGGATTTGGCTTAAGCCAGAACTCATGCAGCAATATGGATTAATTCCCAGCGATATAACAGCGGCTTTAGCTGAACAGAACATTGAAGCCGCACCAGGGAAATTTGGCGAGAACAGCGATCAGTCCTTTCAATATGTAATCCGTTATAAAGGGCGGCTTACGGAAGTAACTGAGTTTGAAAATATAGTGATAAAAGCTGCCGGAAACGGCCAGCTACTCCGTTTGAAAGACGTTGCTAAAGTAGAGCTTGGCTCGCTGAGTTATTCTTCGACCATTGAAACAAATGGAAAGGAGTCCGTGGCTATGGCTGTTAGTCAGACGCCCGGATCTAACGCCAGGGATGTAATCAATCAGTCTAAAAAAATTATTGAGGAGGCTGCTCTTACTTTTCCTAAAGGAATAAAATATACTACCCTGGTCGATGTCAATGAAAACCTTGATGCTTCTATTGATAAAGTAATTCATACACTGATTGAGGCATTTATCCTGGTATTCATAGTGGTGTTTATCTTTCTGCAGGATTTCCGTTCTACGCTGGTTCCGGCGATTGCAGTTCCGGTAGCTATTGTCGGTACCTTTTTCTTCCTTGATCTGTTTGGTTTTACCATCAATCTGCTTACGCTTTTTGCGATGGTACTGGCCATAGGTATTGTTGTAGATGATGCAATTGTAGTGGTAGAAGCGGTCCATGCTAAATTAGATCATGGCTATAAATCGGCTAGAAAGGCAACCATAGATGCGATGAATGAAATCTCAGGTGCGATTATTTCTATTACACTGGTCATGGCGGCTGTATTTATTCCGGTAACTTTTATTACAGGCTCTACAGGTGTGTTTTATAAGCAATTTGGTATTACACTTGCGGTTGCAATTATACTTTCTGCAATTAATGCCTTGACACTCAGTCCGGCGCTCTGTGCACTATTACTTAAGCCGCATAAGGACGACGAAAAACACCAGAGCTTTATTCAGCGTTTTTACACAGCATTTAATGTTGCATTTGATAATGTGACCCAAAAATATAAACGATCGGTCGAGTTTTTCGCAGTGAAGAAGTGGATCGTGATCGGGGCTATACTCATAGCAGCTTCCGGGTTATTTTATATGATGAAAACGACACCGTCGGCCTTTGTACCGGCGGAAGACCAGGGGACTATCTTTGCAAATATCAGCCTGCCGGCTTCTTCTTCTATGGAACGGACAGCAGCTTTAACAGTGAAAATTGACAGTATTGCACATACTATTCCGGAGGTGCAGAACACACTTCGTATAGTTGGACAGAACTTTACTGCGGGTTCGGGAAGTGCATACAGTATGGTCATTCTGAAACTTAAAACATGGAATGACCGTAAACGTACTGTGGACGATATTGTCAAGGAATTATTTGGCAAAACAGCGGGTATCCGTGAAGCAAGTATTTTCTTTATTTCCCCGCCGACTATTCAGGGATTTGGACAAAGTGGTGGTTTTGAATTCCAGTTACAGGATAAAGGCGGACATAGTACAGCTGACTTCTATAAAGTTAATCAGGATTTTCTGGCAAAGCTTAATCAAAGGCCTGAAATTCAATATGCGACGACTTCATTCAATCCGAATTTCCCGCAATATATGATGGATGTGAATCTGGATAAATGTAAAGATGCAGGAGTGAGTGTAAATACAGTATTGCAAACCATGCAAGGATATTATGGCGGTTTGTATGCTTCAAACTTTAATAAATTCGGTAAACAATACCGGGTAATGGTACAGGCTGACAACCAGTATCGTGCAAATCCACAGGGACTTAATAAAATCTTTGTAAGAAATAGTGCAGGAGTAATGTCACCAATTACCGAATTTGTCAAAATGACCCGGGTTTACGGCCCTGAATCCATTACGAGATTCAATCTTTTTAGTTCCATCGCTATTACCGGGGCACCGAATGCTGGCTTTAGCTCCGGAGATGCAATTAAAGCCATACAGGAAGTTGCAGCAGAAAATCTTCCTGCAGGCTATGGTTATGACTTTTCTGGTCTGACCAGAGAAGAGCTTGCTTCGGGCAGCGAAACCATCTTCATCTTTATTCTGTGTCTGGTATTCGTCTATTTCTTACTCAGTGCACAATATGAGAGTTATATCCTTCCGTTTGCTGTTCTGCTTTCTATTCCTTTCGGACTTGCCGGTGCCTATCTGTTCTCGATTATCTTTAAGCTGGATAGTAATATTTATTTGCAGATTTCACTGATCATGCTGATTGGATTACTGGCGAAGAACGGTATCCTTATCGTAGAGTTTGCATTAGAAAGACGAAGAAATGGAATGCCGGTAGTACAAGCGGCTATCGAAGGTGCTGTAGCCCGTTTGAGGCCTATCCTGATGACCTCTTTTGCTTTCATATTCGGGTTAATGCCTTTGATGTTTTCCACCGGAGCAGGTGCAATTGGTAATAAATCTATTGGTACTGGAGCTGTAGGTGGTATGCTCATTGGTACCATTCTGGGGGTGTTTGTGATCCCGGTACTATTTATCATTTTCCAGTCCTTACAGGAAAAAATTAGTGGACCTGCAAGAAACGGTTATGAAGAAGATGACGATGAGGTCATTACAAATGAACATAAACTGATTGAACCACCAAAAGCATAACCGATTTTAATTTAGAAAACATGATTCAAAGATATAATAAACAGGTTTTTGCTTTACTGATTGGAGCTGCTTTTCTAAGTTCCTGTGCGGTAACCAAAACTTATGAGCGTCCGTCTGTAAAAACCGAAGGGGTATACAGGGAACAGGTTTCAGCAGATTCTGTAACTATGGCTAACATGCCATGGCAGAGTGTATTTGCAGATGAAAAACTCAAAGTGCTGATTCAGAAAGGACTTGAGCAAAATGTAGACCTTAAAAATGCAATTCAAAATATATTACAGGCACAAGCCACTTTAAGGCAGAGCAAGCTTGCCTATTTGCCTACGCTGAGTGCAGATGCGAATGTGACTAGAAGTAAACAGTCGGAGGCCGGCCTGAATTTTCCCGAAGGTATAAATATCAACACCCTGACAAATACTTATAAGTTATCATTAAGTACGTCCTGGGAAGCGGATATCTGGGGTAAATTGAGTAGTAGTAAAAGAGCAGCATTAGCTAAATACCTGGGCACGGACGCGGCCAAAAGAGCCGTTCAGACTCAGCTTATCGCTGATATTGCCAATAATTACTTCAGTTTATTAGCCCTGGATCAGCAGTTAGCTATCACCAATGAAACGCTGAAAAGCAGGATCGCAACAGTTGAAACCATGAAAATGCTCAAGCAAGGCGCTGTAGTAAATGGAGCGGCTGTTGTGCAAAGTGAAGCTAATCGCTATGCTGCGGAAGTTTCCATTCCGGATTTGAAAAGAAGTATCAGAGAAACGGAAAATGCCTTAAGCATTTTGCTTGGAGAAGCGCCGGCACGTATCGATAGAACCACACTGGCTGTACAGGTAAGTCCTGCTAATCTGGCAATCGGTATCCCTGCGCAATTGCTGCAAAACCGTCCAGATGTTCAACAGGCAGAGTATGCGTTTAAGAGTGCTTTTGAAAATACGAATCTCGCCCGGACTTATTTCTATCCAAGCTTAACTTTAACAGCCAGCGGTGGATTCTCTAATCTGGAACTCAAAAATTTCTTTGATCATTCGGTTTTCTATAATCTGGTCGGCGGACTTACACAACCGATTTTTAACCAGGGATTAAACAAGGCAAGACTAACAACTGCTCAATCGCAGCAAATACAAGCGCTCAATAATTTTCAGCAGAGTTTACTTGTAGCCGGCCAGGAAGTTTCTAATGCATTGTATGCCTATCAGACAGCCGAAGAAAAGCAAGGAGCAAGAGCAAAGCAAATTGCGGCACTAGTCAAATCTGTAGACTATACAGAAGAATTACTGAGATATAGCTCTGCAACAAACTATACAGACGTGCTCACCTCTGAGCAGAGTTTGCTTGCTGCACAGCTAAGTGGAGTGAGTGACAGGCTACAGCAATTACAAGCGGTAGTCAGTCTATATAAGGCGTTAGGTGGTGGATGGAAGTAGTAATAGCCTTACTTTTCTGTGAGAGCGACTTTTATACCTAATATGATAAATATAAAACCGGAAGTTTTGTTCATAATCTCTTCAGCTCTTTTATGCTTGTTGAAAAGTACAGCGATTTTACTGCCCAGAAGTGCCAGTGCGGTACACCAGATGAGTGTAATCAGTAGAATTATTGAACCCAGTATAAAATATGGAGCCGGGCTATTTATGGCAGCGTGGTTAACGAACTGGGGGAGGAAGGCAAGGAAGAAAATGGCAATTTTAGGGTTTAGCACATCACTGAGAAAAGCGGTGTAAAACATCTTGAAATTACTTCCTGATTTTGCTTTCGCCACAAGTTCAGTTTGTGCTGATTTTGCAGTAATAGATTTATATCCGATATAAATTAAATATGCTGCGCCAAGATATTTAATGAGGCTGTAAGCAAAAGCAGACTTTGCCAGAATAAGTGACAAGCCGAAAGTGGCAGCAGAAGTATGTATCAATAAACCCATACTAACACCGATGGCAGAATACAAACCCGCAGTTTTACCTTTAGAAATACTTCTGGTTAATACCATAATTGTATCTACACCAGGGCTGATTACAACGATTATAGCCGTTAATATAAAAGCGGAAAGATTTTCTATACCATACATATGCGGATGATTTGTTTGTTTCAAATATAAAATTTTGTGGCATAAATTAAGATTTTTGTAATCTTGAGTTCAGATTATATCATGCAACCAGGCTAAACTAAAATGTTGGGCTGTTATAACTAAGATTAATTGGTAAATTTGAACTCTTTATTCTTTTCCGGAACGACTCCATGAAAAATATCCTCACCAATAAACCAGGGGAAACCTCCAATAATCTGCGTAAAGTATTTATACTTTTTTTGGCATTTACGTTTTTAATGGCTGCAGGCTCATTATTGCTCCGGCACTCTATTTTTCAAAAACTGCACATACTCAGTGATAAGTTAAGGGAACATGCACCGGGGCAGGAAATCAGTAATATTCTGCTGGACCTGAATGGTGCCGAAAGTGATTTTCAGCAGGCAATTCTATCCGGAGAAAATGAAAAGCTCGAAGATTATAAGACTAAGGTTAACAATACCTTTATTCAAATAGAAGCTATTCTAAAGAAGTATGATCTGGACAGCGGTCAGGTACTCGCTAAAAGCAAAGATAGAATCGGAGAATCCTTTGAACAGAAAATTCAACTTTCCAACCAGGTTTTTGGTCTTAAACACAATTTTGACTCCTTGCTGAAAATTACAACAATTCAGAAAATCTCCGGGGCCTCATCAAATGATATACTTGGTAAATACCAAGTTAAACGCAGCATAAAAGGTACGGTCTCAAAGGCAGATACATCCGTCAGGGTCATCAACGCAGAGCCCGGGAAAAAGGGATTGTTCAAGCGCTTACAAGATGCGATTGCAAATAAACAAGAGGGCGGGCAGTCTGTGAAAGTAGTGACGGTTAACCGGGAAAAAGAAATCAGAGATTCTATAAACAGAACACTGGCGCATCGGGATTATAGCTCGCAGGGTGGATTGCTCCGAAAATTAAATGAAGAGAACAGCCGTCTCGCAAAATCTAATCAGCAGCTTATTTCAACAAATCTAAGCCTGGTGATCGGGTTGCATGAACTGGTGCAGCAGCTGAAAGATATTCACCTGACTGAATGGGAGCAAACCCGTACAGAAATGTTAAACCAATACCAGTCCGCTACTGAAGATATGAACACTTTTACGGGAGTGGCCGTACTCATGGTGTTAATCTTTATCGTGCTGTTAATTATCTATATCCGGAAGGCAGGTAAAGCAGAAGATAACTACCTTCTTGAGAATGAACGTGCTGTTGCACTCGCAGAGCAGAAGTCGGAGATGCTGGCCATTATGAGTCATGAAATCAGAAATCCTTTGACTGCGATTACAGGTATCATTTACCTGTTAAACCGATCTGAAATGACGGAAGACCAGAAGAAAAAACTCAATTCGATCAATTTGTCTTCCAACATGCTGATGGAGACCGTAAACGACATTCTGGACGTCAGCAAAATTGATAACCAAAAAGCAGGTGCACTGCACATTGTTTCATTTCAGCCTTGCGTGGAAATTAATGAAACGATTGCCGCAATGAGTTTCTCTGCAGAAAAGAAGCATATTAAACTACAAGCTGAATTTATCGGGAACCAGGAGACTACCGTAAAAGGGGATCCATTTAGATTGAAACAGATTATGATTAACCTGCTTAATAATGCGGTCAAATACACAGATCAGGGTGGAGTAACAGTAAAAGTGACAATCAACTCAACTGGTAATACAGAGTTGCTGACAGTTAGCATAATTGATACAGGAATAGGAATTCCAAAAGAGCAGCAGGGAAAATTATTTACGCGCTACTACCAGGCAAACCGGTCGGCTGGAAAGCCAGGCACAGGTCTTGGACTTTATATATGCCAACAATTGATACAGATTCAAAAGGGGAGTATCAGCGTGGAAAGTGAAGCGGGGAAAGGGTGTCATTTCAAATTTGAGATTCCTTATGCAGTTGATAAACGAGATTAAGGAGACGCCTTAGACGATCTTAACCTACATCAAGGCCAGACTGCCTATAGTTTCTTAATTTTGAATAAATAAAAAACAAGGAGAATTATGGAACTAGGAATTGGAATGTTTGGCGATTTATCATTTGATCCGCAGACCGGGAAACCACGTCAGGCAGGTGTTAAACTTCATGAGATTCTGGAGCAGATTAAACTGGCCGATGAAATTGGACTGGATGTATTTGGTTTGGGCGAACACCATCGTCCCGACTATGCTGTCTCTTCTCCGGAAATCGTTTTGGCAGCCGCTGCAAGTATCACAAAAAATATAAAACTAACGAGTACTGTAACAGTATTAAGTTCTGCTGAACCTGTAAAAGTATATCAGGATTTTTCTACTATAGATTTGATTTCTGGCGGGCGTGCTGAAATTGCTGTTGGTCGTGGCAGCTTTATTGAGTCCTTCCCATTATTTGGATATGACCTTAAAGATTATGATCAGCTTTTTGAAGAAAAACTGGACCTGTTGTTAAATATTAATAATAATGAAGTGGTGAACTGGTCTGGGAAATTACGTGCTCCACTAATTAACCAGTCTGTATTGCCAAGAGCGACAAACGGCGGAAAACTGCCAATTTGGATTGCTGTTGGTGGTACGCCGGAATCAGTTTTGAGAGCTGCCAGATTAGGGTTACCATTAATTGTTGCCATTATAGGGGGCATGCCGAAGCAGTTTCAGCCATTAATTGAATTCTATAAAACTGAATATATTAAGAATGGCCACGACGTGAACCAAATGCAGATCGGTATTCATTCGCATACATTTATGAGTGAGGAAAGTGCAGCTATAGATCAATATTATTCAAATTATGCTTCACAGATGAATAGAATTGGTTCCAGCAGGGGCTGGCCTCCATATAGTAAAGCACAATATGACGGTGGAAAGTCTAAAGAAGGGGCATTGTTTATCGGGTCACCAGAGCAGGTGACGGACAAAATCTTATACATGCATGAGTTATTCGGGATCACCCGTTTTATCGGACATATGGATGTCGGAGATCCTTCACATGCCGACATGATGAAAGCTATTGAATTATTCGGGACTAAAGTGGCCCCTGCAGTAAGAAAAGCTTTAGCTTATTAGTTTACCAATGGCTGGAGAGAATTTCGAGATTGTTGAGTTGAAAGATCTAGTTGGTAAATAACCTCTTTATACTTGCGAATAGTTTTAATATAAGGAAGGAGATACAAGCAGATCCGTTTGTATCTCCTTCTTTTTGATCAAGACTTAAATTCTGGCAGAATATAAGTCGCAATTTCCTCAATTGCTTCTTCTACAGGGCGTGAGTTTCTTCTTAATTGCAGCGCCATATGTGTAATACCGGCTGACTGATAGTCGTAAAAGAAGTTCTTTTAGTTTGTTTCTACCTAATGAACCACCAAATCTGTGAGGTATAAGTGCTGCATTTGGATCTTCAACAAGATTGAGATGAAATGCTGTGATAAAAGGCTTTGCAGGAAGCTGCAGCCGATGTACAGTATTATTCCATTCTTTTGCAAGATCTGCGGATTCAGCTACGTTTCTTGGGTAATTGAACCAACCTTGCATGTTCATTGCAATCCACTCGAGTGTCTGTTGGCCATATCCAGCCATAATTAATGGTATAGTTTCCTGTGTTGGTTTTGGGTATACTTCTGCTCCCGGATTTATTCCAGTGTAATACTGATGCAAATAGCCATTTTCTTTCCATACATGTTTCATCAGATCAATACCCTTTCGGAAACGCTCTGCCCGATTTTCATAGTTTTTACCGAACAAGGGGAATTCAATTGCCCTGTCACCTAAACCCAACCCCATCAATAACCGCCCTTCTGAAAGAAGATCTATGCTGGCTGCAGATTTCGCCGTCAGTAAAGGTTCGCGGATAGGTAATACAATTGCTGCAGTGCCCAGCAAGATGTTTTTAGTTATTCCGGAAAGATAGCCTAAATAGGAAAATGCTTCAAATTGCTGTGCAGCATCTCCAAATGATGGATCGTATACTGGCACATCCCGCATCCATAAGGCTGCATAACCTAGATCGTCGACCATTTTTGCCAGCTTCGCATGTATAGCTATATCTGGTACACCGAACGGCCTGCCGTCTTGTTTACGTTTGATATCACCGGCTAAGGCCCAGTCATTATCCAGTGGGAGCTCCAGTCCGATAGTCAGTTTACCCTGTTGCCCGATTTTTTCTATTTTATTCATTGTGTTTAGTTAAAATAAAACGATACCTATAACCACACCCGCAGTATTCCGTATCGGGTTCCAGGTAGGTGCAAAGGACACTGGGATAGTATGCCTTCCAAATGCGATGCTTTTACTCGCTGTGACACCCAATGTTGCGATACCGGAACGATTGCCGTAAAAATTGTTTTGCTGTCCGTTTAGTGCAAAGACTCCACCCGCAAAGAAATCGAGACGGACAGTATTTAATATTACCGGGTAACTGAGTTGCAGGTAGGTCGAATATCTGTTTTTCCCATTTCTTACCGGATCGCTGCCGCCGGTAGCTACAGAGTCTCCACTTAGAACATCTCTGTCCCGGCCTGCAATAATTGTACTCCAGGCTATATCTAGCGGGAACTTTTTGGATATTGTATAACCGATTGTTGCATCTATGAAGTGTCTGGTCGTACTTGCCCTATAATCAAAAATGTTTGTTTTTAGTGGAAGTGTCTTTGAAGAATTGAAGATGTCATACAAAACAATTCTGGCATTTTTATATTGATAAGAAGCGAAATAGTCAAGCTGGCGATACTCACCGTTTAATCCGGAACTTCCTCTTGCACCGATTTTCAATCTGCCGCTTTTATCTGTAAAATTAACGATGCCGAGCAGGTAAGGAGATGTGGTTATTTCCAGTCCCCTCCATAAATGCATACTTTTTAGTTGCAGGTGTACTTCTATAGGTTTATAAGTTGTATCTGGTTTTTCCTGTGCATCAACCTGGTTGACAGTTATCAAAAACAGAAGGGTAGAAAGTACAATAATTGTATTTTTCATGTCAAGGTTTCTAAGAAAATACCCGTGTTCAACTGCGTGCGCATGGTCGTGAACACGGGAATATTTCTACTTGTTTATTTTGATTTTAAGGACATAATAAGGTGGGTTGCTTACGTCTTTATTATTGTTTAGCCAGCCTGTGTGATGCAGCTGATTGGCAACTATGTATAAATATCCGTCAGGTGATAAGGCAACTCCGTCCGGCCAGGAAAGAAGGGTTTTGTCCTGAGCAAGTATGGTATATCCTTTTGGTGTGACCACGCCGACCGCATTGTTTTCGATGTCAGTTACATAGACTTCTCCCTTACTGCCGACCTTAAAACCATCTGTTTTAGGTTTTTCTGCATAGAATTCTATTGCTTTAGATAAATCTTTATCCGCCAGCCTTTCATTTGCAACTGCTGCTGCCGGAATACGGAAAATTTGATGTGCTCCCATAGCACCGAAATAAATCCATTTCATTTCCGGATCAATTGATATGGGATTAAGTGGATATTTTGGCTCGTAAACACTGCCGTCCGGATAGGTATGGCTTACCTTCTGGCCATCTATAATAACAGGCTCGTTTAAAGATTGAAAAGATGCGTCATTTTCCAGGATTCTTCGGCTGTATCCGGTTTTAAAATCAATAACTACAAAAGCAGGTACCGGAGGAAGAACAAGCCCGTCAATCGACATATCCGCTATAACTGCCTGTTGATTTTTAAGGTCGATAACAAAATCCTGAAGAAATGAAGTTGGGCGCAGGACTGCATCCGGCAATGGGTAGACATGAGCTAATTTTCTAGTTTTAATGTCCCATCCTATGAGTTTAGGCGCTTGTTTCGGGCTTGCATTTTTATTACCCATATCCAATACCCAAAGTATATTATCTGAGGATACTTGAATTCCAATTGTAGAATTAATACCTCTCAATGACTGACCTTTTGGTTTCATAATCCAGGAAGTATCAGGAAAATTAACAGCTGTCCCATTAGCGAGTATTTCTTTAACCATATATTTGGTCTCGCCCAATGCACTCATAGTTACGAATACTCTCCCTTCGGGAGATACGGCAACATTCCCGGGTCTTTCTGAAGGAAATGAGGAAACAATTTGTAGTTCAGGTTTTTTCTGAGCATTTGCTGCGGAGTTAATAAACTGAAGCAAGCCCATTGTGGCAATAATTGCCATTGATATATTTTTCATTTGATTTTATTTTGTGTAGATGTCTATATTTTCAACTATGTTGACATGCATTGAAGTAGCAGTCAAACCTTCAATTGCTTTAAACCAGTTTTTTACGTGGACTGAATTCTTGTGTGTTTCGAAGGCTGTCTTATCTTTGAAGATTTCGTAAAAGATAATAGTGCCTCCTTCTGCCACTCCCTGGTGTGCTTCGAACATCAGATTTCCAGGTTCGTTTTTTCGGATCAGATCAGTCATAATTCGGGTGGCTTTCGCTACTTTTTCTTCGCTGCCTGCTTTTATCTTTGTCCACGCGACGATCGTCACAGTGCCAGGTGGCACGGAAAAAGAACTAGGTTGTGTTGTGGGTAGTCTTTTTAGGGTGGGCGTTTCCTGCGCCTGCAGGTTGAAGGAAAGTAAGGACAGTATAAGTCCCGCACTCCATTTACATGAAATTTTCATTTTGTATTTATTTAAAAATTAGATTTTATTTATTTACGATTCACTCTGGAACTGACCAGCGTAACGATAATGGCCAGCACAACAAATATGGCACCCACCCAGGGCGTAGCGCCCAATCCCAATGGAGAGGCCACAATGAGCCCACCGGCATAAGCTCCGATTGCAATACCGATATTGAAAGAAGCGATGTTAAATGCAGAAGCAACATCTTCGGTTCCGGGCAGATGTTTCTCTGCAATTTGTACAACCAATAACTGTAATCCTGGTACATTGGCAAAGGATAAAGTACCCATAATGAAAAGTGTAATCAGGCCGACAATTGTATGGTGTACAGTGAATGTAAAGATGACCAGGATCGCAGCTTGCAAGGAGAATATCCATAAAAGTGCTTTAATGGGATTCCTGTTGGAAACTTTACCGCCAATGAGGTTTCCTATAGCAATTGCAATCCCGTAAAGCAATAGTGTAATACTTACCATTGATTCTGATAAACCGGTAAGCTCCTGTAATATAGGAGAGAGGTAGGTAAAAGCGACGAATGTTCCGCCGTAACCTAGCGCAGTCATCAGGAAAGTTAGTAAAAGCCTTTTATTAGTAATTACTTTTAACTGTTCTTTCAGTGAGGCTGATTTTTCATTTTTAAGATTTCCAGGAACCAGTATTATACTGGTTATTAAGCCAATTACACCGAGCAGCGCAACTCCGATAAAAGTGGCCGGCCATCCGAAATGCTGGCCGATAAATGTCCCTAGCGGTACACCGGTTACTATAGCGACAGTGAGACCCGCAAACATTATAGATATTGCTGAAGCTCTTTTTTCTGCCGGAACAAGGGCAGCAGCTATGGTCGAGCCTATTGAAAAAAATACGCCATGGGCAAAGCCAGTTATAATCCGGGCGATTACAAGACTAATAAATCCTGGTGCAACAGATGCGAGCCCGTTTCCGATAATAAACAGGATCATTAATGATATTAGTAGTTTTTTGCGTGGAATACGGCTGGTAAGCGCAGTGAGAACCGGTGCACCTATAGCAACGCCTATTGCGTACAAACTGACCAGCAAACCGGCTGACGGGATTGAAATCTGTAAGTCTTTTGCAACGGTTGGTAATAAGCCAACAATTACGAATTCTGTAGTCCCTATAGCAAATGCGCTTATGGTTAATGCCCAGAGCGCTGCTGGCAGATTTTGTTTAATATTTGTGTCCATACCTTTTCTATTATTGTCGTATTGATTAGTTCTTAAATCGACAATACAAAGGTAAATCCGCATTTAACCATCATTTCAGGATCCTTTACGGAGAAACAGGTACTTTATACGGAATGGAATTTTTGCCGCTGTTCTTTTGGACTGATTCCGGTATACTTTCTAAAAAAACGTGCAAAATAAGAGGGGTCTTCAAACTGTAATAAGAACGCAATCTCAGAAATACTGAGGGCAGTATGGCTAAGAAGCTGAATGGCTTCCTTTAAAATCCGTTCCCGCAGGTGCTCGCCTGGAGTCTTACCTGTGACAGCCTTTACAGTGTCATTCAGGTGATTTTGTGTAACTGCCATCCGCGCAGCATAATCTGCCAGACTTTTAACCGTAACTGGCTGCTGCTCTATAAGTGGAAGGAAATCTTTATGGTACAGTCTGATGAAATCTTTAGCAATACGTTGACTAGCATTTCCCGAGTCCACCAAACATTTACCATGTTCGTGATCGACGAGTTTAATAGCTTTTTGGAAAAGCAGATTAAGTAATGCTCTCAGCAGGTCTGCTTTAAATGTATTGTCGGCATTATACTCTTCTTCTATTTCTGCAAAAAGGTTATTAAAGTATTGCGTGAGCTTTTCATCGAGATTCAGTACTGAGCTGCTGTCTGCGTGAAAAAAAGGCAGATTAGAAAGCGTTTCCTGATCCTTTAATCCTGCCTGGTAGAAATCTGAGGTAAAAGCACAAAAATATCCGGCATGTTCATCGACTGTAGTTTGCCAGGATGTTATCAGACCCGGAGACACAAAACATAACATACCGGGTTTGAGGTAATATTCTTTTTCACCAAATGTATGTATCCCTTCACCTCCGGTAACAATAAAAATAAGGTGAAAATCAAGTCTGTTAGAGGCAATGGTGTTTTTACATCTGAACCTGAAATCATCCCGCCTGTGAATTTCGAAATGGGCGACACTGGCACGGATTGCTTCCATTCTTTCTGTTTCTTCTGGTGCCTGAAAATATACATTCCGGAAAGAACGTGCATTAAAAACGGGTATCTCTTTTTTCTTCTCCATAATTATATTACTGGTTATAATTACTATTTACCAGTTGACGGATCATTTCGATCTGGGCTGTCGTGACGTTGTTTTTATGATAAGCAAGGTACATGGTGTTGCCCGTTATTTCTTTTCCTTTCCAGATTTCTTTAATCTTTTGAGATCTGATCAAGTCTTCCGCCAGGAAATCGGCGGCTATAGTAATTCCCTTACCACAGGCAACTGCCTTTAATATGGAATTAAAATCGGGTATAATAAAACGAGGTTTGATAGCTGGACGCTTTTTGAAATTCTTTAGCCAGAATCTGCGTATAATTGGCAGGTCGCTGCTGTAAACATACCAATCCTGATCGGTAAGCCATTTCTCTGCGAGGTCGAAATCCTCAGTAGCAATAAGTTGATTAAATATACCTGTATCATAGGTAGTGCTGCTGACTAATAAAAAGCTTTCTTCTCTGATGGGTTCATAAATAATATCTTTTTCATCTTCACGATGTGTGGCCACGACAAAATATAATTTACCACTAACTAGCTTTTTAATCAGCTCTTTGGTAACGCCGAATTCAAAAACAAGGTTGGCCGGGACCTCATGTACTTTTTCTGCAAGAACCTGGTTGAAAAATTCTTTGGGCGTCCCTATACAGGTTAACGGAATATTTGACTTCCGGGTATATCTGAATTCAGCTTCTATGTGTTCCAGTTTATCGATTGCCTCAATAATTTGGGTGTAAAACAATTTTCCATAATCTGTAGGAACCATCCGCCGGGGCTGCCGTTCAAATAATTGTTTTCCTACATGGGCTTCCAGTGCTGATAAGTGTTGACTGACATTGGGTTGGGAGATCAACAGTTCAACAGCCGCACCCGTGAGTGTGCCCGTTTGATATATCGCCTTAAAAGTTCTGTACCATTCCAGATTTACCATAAAACAAAGCTATTAACTTCTGTAAAAATAAAAGCCAGATTGGTATAAACTAACTTATAGCTAACCATAAATCATATTATTTCCTTTATAAATTAAACTGCCGGACTTTTGTACTGACAAAAAATTAGATCTGTATGTTTTCAATACGTTCAGATCAATAAAATTAAAAAATCATGAAAATATTTTTAACCGGTGCAACTGGATACATTGGAAGTTCAGTCGCTAAGTTTTTGATTGAGAAAGGTAATCAGGTATATGGTTTATACCGTAATCCCGATAAGGTTGGAGGTTTAAAGCAGTTGGGAATTATTCCTGTACTGGGTACGCTTGAAGACAAGGTATTACTTTACCAGTATGCCCAACTCGCAGATGCGGTAATTCATACCGCCGATTCAGACCATAAAGAAGCCATTGAAACGATGCTGAATGCATTGTCTGGCAGCGGTAAAGCATTTATTCATACCTCTGGTTCCAGTGTAGTAGGTGACGACGTGCTGGGCAAGTCTGAAAATCTGGAAGTCTTTGATGAAGAGAGTTTGTTTACCCCTATGGATGTAAGGGCAGAAAGGGTGGCAATTAATAATATGGTTCGGATCAGGGGCATCATGTCTCAGATACGTACTGTTGTAATTGTACCCTCCATGATCTACGGGAATAGTTTAGGACTTGATACGCAAAGTGACCAGCTGCCCGTGATATTCCGTAAGTCCAGGGAATCCGGGAAAGGTATTTACGTTGGTAACGGAGTGAACAGGTGGTCGAACGTTCATATTGCCGACTTAGCGGAATTGTATTGGCTGGCTCTGGAGAAGGCACCATCAGCAAGTTATTTTTATGCTGAAAATGGCGAGGAGTCTTATCGCGAGCTCGCAGGTTATGTTAGCAATGCAATGGGTTTTGGTGGTGAGACCGAATCCTGGAAAGCCACAGATGCGCTGTCGGAATTAGGCGACTGGGCCCGTTTTGCCCTGGGTTCCAACAGCCGTGTACGTGCAGTTCACGCCAGAAGACTATTGGGCTGGCAACCGAAAGGAGAATCTGTTTCTTCCTGGATAGCTTCTTCAGTCCGCTAATCCCCTAAAAGCATTTTACAAGTTAGCCCCAGGCCCGGTATTTAAAGGGCATGGCCACGCTTTGGCTTTCAATTTATACTCTTAAACAATCTTCAATGCAAATCAAAATGAAAACACGTCCGTTATTCCGGCCGTTGTTCGTTATCGCAGGTACTTGCCTGCTATTTTTTCAATCTTGTGGCCGTGTCACAGAACAGGCTCCTGTAGCTCCTGTCACCGTATCTGTTCTTCTTGTTGACACCAGTTCACTAGTTACCACCAAACAATTTTCGGGAATGCTCGAAGGGATAAACAATATTGAAATCCGGCCGCAGGCAGAAGGCTTTCTGGAAAAAATATTTGTAGATGAGGGCGATTATGTGGAGAAGGGGCAGCCGCTATTTTTAATCCAGGATGGCCCCTACACCGCCAGATTAAACCAGGCAACAGCCAGATTACTTACAGCGAATGCTAAAGTCGAGAAGGCCGAAATCGAATTAGACCGGCTCGAAAACCTGGAAGCCGGAAAGGTTATTTCGGTCGTACAGCTCAAAAATGCAAAAGCTGAACTGAAAGCTGCAAAAGCAGAAGTCGCATTGGCGGAAGCTACCCGTACATCAGAGTTGATTAATAAAGGTTTTACACGTATAAATGCACCTGTTAGCGGATATATCGGAAAACTTCCGTACAGGGCAGGAAGTCTGATCGGAAGAGATGAAACTTTGCCTTTAACGTTGATTTCTGACATACGTACCATGTATGCTTACTTTTCGATGAGTGAAGAGGAATTCCTTCAGTTTAAGCAAGGTTATCCAGGAAAAACTATTGAGGAGAAAATAAGCAATATACCTGAGGTAAATCTGGAGCTCCCTGACCAGTCAAGGTATCCTGAGTCAGGTAAAATAGATCTGGTACAAGGCCAGTTTGACAAGGCTACTGCGGCGATTACATTCAGGGCCTCGTTTTCCAACAAAGGCGGATTACTGCGTTCAGGCAACACTGGTAAGGTTCTGGTTTCTAAAACCAATAAGAACGTGGTTAGAATACCGCAATCAGCCACTTACGAACTACAGAACAAAGTGATGGCTTATACTGTGGGCAAGGACCGAAAGCTTTCCAGCGTGTCTTTGAAAATAGCCGATAAAGACGCAAATTTCTATATCGTTTCTGCCGGGCTAAAGCCAGGTGACCGAATCGTAACTGCCGGTTTAGAACGTCTGCATGAAGGTATGTGCGTGGCAATAGCCAAACCCTAATTTATAATTTCAAATCAATTATGTTAAGAAAAATAATCGACAGGCCGGTTACGGCAACTGTCATATCCCTTATATTGGTTATTCTGGGGATGCTTGCCCTGCAAAAATTACCCATGGAAACCTTTCCGGAAATCGCCCCGCCGTCCGTTGTGGTTACTGCACGTTATCCCGGGGCAAATGCAGAGGCCGTCGCCAGGTCAGTTGCAACGCCATTAGAACAAGTGATCAATGGGGTAGAAAATATGATCTATATGACTTCGTCGTCTTCGAATGACGGAGTTCTGAATATCACAGTCTATTTTAAACTAGGTACAGATCCGGATCAGGCTGCAATTAATGTACAAAACCGGGTATCACAGGCTGTTAATCAATTGCCACAAGAAGTTGTCCGGACCGGAATAAATACTTCCAAGCAGAACAACAGCATGATCATGATCATAGATATGGAAAGTACAGATCCTAAATATGATGCTGCATTTTTAAATAATTATGATCTGATTAACATTGTGCCCGGAATACAGAGAATTCAGGGAATTGGCAAGGCCCAGGTTTTTGGCAGTAAGGATTACGCCATGCGTATCTGGTTAAACCCAGGGAAATTAAGTTCTTATCAAATGACGCCGCAGGAAGTTATGACGGCGATTGATAACCAAAATATGGAAGCTGCCCCCGGAAAGCTGGGAGAGGGTAGTAAAACTGCATTTGAGTACACCATTAAGTATAAGGGTAAGCTCAAAGAGGAACCTGATTATGAAAACATCATTATCAGGGCAAATCCAGATGGTTCTGTGCTAAGGTTAAAGGATGTTGCGAAAGTGGAACTGGGATCATTAGACCATGCTTATGCCACCGCGCAAACATTGAACGGCAATCCCGGAATTGGAGTGGCTATCTTCCAAACACCCGGATCAAATGCGAATGATATACAGGTGTCTATTCTGGAGTTTATGGAAAAGGCTAAAAAGGATTTTCCAAAAGGCATAGATTACCGGATAACTTATAGTACTAAACGTTTTCTTGATGCGTCGATCAGTCAGGTGAAACATACGCTTGTGGAAGCCTTCATTTTAGTTTTTATAGTCGTTTTTATTTTCCTGCAGGATTTTCGATCTACTTTAATACCCGCCATTTCAGTGCCGGTTGCTATTATCGGTACTTTCTTTTTTATGAATCTGTTTGGCATAACGATCAATCTGCTTACGCTTTTTGCGTTGGTGCTCGCAATAGGTGTAGTAGTAGATGACGCCATTGTCGTAGTTGAGGCAGTACACCATAAACTCGAACATCATTCCACTGATGCTAAAAAGGCAACAATCAGCGCGATGAGTGAAATTACCGGTGCCATTTTATCGATAACTCTGGTTATGTCTGCCGTATTTTTACCTGTTGGACTGATTGATGGTCCGGTAGGCGTCTTTTACCGGCAATTCGCTTTTACACTCGCCATTGCAATTGTTCTATCGGCTATTAACGCATTGACACTCAGTCCGGCACTTTGCGCTGTTTTTCTTAAAAATATGCATCATGATCTTCATGAAGGACATCGTAAAAAAGGGATACAACGATTCTATCAGGTCTTTAATATCGCATTTAACGCGGCCACTGAAAAGTATAAGAAAGCTATTTATTTTCTAATCCGGCGTAAGTGGTACGCAATAGCAGGACTGATTTTAGTCACTGGTTGTACTGCATGGATGGCCAGGAAGACTCCGCAGGCATTTATTCCTACTGAAGATCAGAGTTTTGTGATGACAGCTTTAAGTATGCCTCCAGGTACTTCCCTGGAACGAACTAAGCAAATAACTGCAGATGCCAGCAAGAAAATACGCAAGATCGAAGGTATTTATTTTAATGCTATGGTTAGTGGAAGTAATCTTTTGGCTAATACAGTCTCGCCATCTTATGCCGCATCTTATTCCATTTTAAAACAACCGCAGGACCGGGGTAAGACCAAGGACATTAATATGATTATGGATTCTATCAAAACGGTATTTGACGGCCTGCAGCAAGGATCTTCATTTACCTATTCTATGCCTACAGTCCCGGGTTTTGGAAATGTTGACGCACTGGATGTCGTGTTAATGGATAATACTGGTGGTTCTATCGATAAATTATCTCAGGTAAATATAAATTTCATGAAAGCTTTGCAGCAGAGGAAAGAAATATCTGCGGCTTTCACCTCTTTTAACGCAGGTTTTCCACAGTATATGCTGGAAGTTGACGCTGTTAAGGCTAAACAACTTGGGCTGGAAGTAAGTGATGTTTTGCAAACGATGCAGGCATACTTTGGAAGTATTTATTCATCTGATTTTAACAGATTTGGAAAATATTACCGCGTAGTTGTGCAGGCAGAAGCTCCTTTCCGTGCAGATGAGAATGCTTTAAATGAAGTATACGCTAAAAGCAAGACTGGAAATATGGTTCCTATCCGATCAGTAGCGCAGCTCAAGCGTGTTTTTGGCGCAGAAGTAGTGACTCACTTGAACCAGGCTACGTCCATTAATCTGAATGTCAAAGCCAAAAATGGCTATTCGACAGGAGATGCTATGAAAGCTATAGATGAAGTTGCAGCAGAACTTCCTGCTGGTTACGCCCATGAGTATACTGGAATGGCTAGAGAAGAGCAACAGGCAGGCAACCAGACAGTCTTTATCTTTGGTATTTGCATTGTCTTTGTCTATTTTCTTTTGTCTGCTCAATATGAGAGTTATGTGTTACCGCTTGCGGTCATTCTTTCTCTACCGACAGGTATATTTGGCGTTTTTGCCTTCATTAATATCATGGGTGTTACCAATAATATCTATGTCCAGATCGGGATGATTATGCTGATTGGTCTTCTCGCTAAAAATGCAATTCTAATCGTGGAGTTTGCGGTCCAGATCCGCCATCAGGGTAAGTCATTGGTGGAGTCCGCGATGCAAGCTTCTGCTTTAAGATTGCGGCCGATTCTCATGACTTCATTTGCTTTTATAGCAGGATTAATGCCGCTTCTTTTTGCTGGTGGTGCCACCGAGCAGGGAAACCGTTCTATTGCCTCGGGTACAATCGGAGGAATGTTTTTTGGTGTGGCATTAGGAATTTTTATCATTCCTGTGTTATTCGTAATCTTCCAGGCACTTCATGAACGGCTGTTCGGTATAGCTCCGGTTATCAAATCAAATGCTGAATAAAACTTATTCTATCAGAAATCATGAAAATATTTAATTATCTCGTTTTTATCCTGCTTTTATTCTCTGCCTGTCGTACGGCAAAAGAGTTTAAACGTCCGGAACCTGAGCTACCCGCTTCTTACAGGGCAGCCGATACCACTAATACCGGAGATCCGGCCATTGAATTCCTATCTTATAAAAGCTTCTTTACAGATGAGGTACTTGTAAGACTGATCGATAGTGTACTTAAGCGAAATTACGATCTTGACATTGCGCTTAAGAACATCGATCTGAACCAGGCATACCTTGAACAGGCACGTGCTGAGTTTTTCCCTGTTATAACAGGAAGTGTTAATGCTAGTCGTAACAATTTCTCGGACCAAAGCCTGAACGGAAAAAGTGGGTTCAATCTTGAACAAACAATAGGGGCCGGGCAAATCGACGATTACAACTTGAACCTGGGTTTGAGCTGGGAGGCAGATATCTGGGGCCGTCTCCGCAATCAAAAAGCAGAAGCGATTGCAATCTGGTTCCAAAGTAAAGAAGCTAAACGGGTTTTGGAGACCAGACTTATAGCTTCTACAGCTTCAGCATATTTTACACTTGTAAAACTACGGGAACAACTCAAAATAGCTAATAAGAGTCTGCTATTAGCCGGCAACATGGTGAAGATGATTAATCTTCAATTGGAAAACGGGGCTGCAACATCACTTGCATTGCAGCAGGCAGAGGTCCTTTATAAAAGTACAGAAGCTATTATCCCTGATCTGGAACAGGATCTTTTTATCCAGGAAAATGCGCTGAATCTTCTAATGGGCCGTGCACCAGCCCCGATCACTGTTGGAACAGGTAATCAGGAATCATCTATACTGACCCGTTTTCCAGTAGGTATTCCTGCCTCTCTGTTAGCGAACCGGCCTGATGTGCGCGAAAAGGAGTATGAGCTTCGGGCATTGAATGCGAAGATAGGAATGGCAAAAGCAAATATGTATCCCCGGTTGAGCATAACTGCGGCAACAGGCCTGAATTCTTTTCAATCGGCAAACTGGATAAGCTTTCCTGCCTCGGTTTTTAGTAATATGGCCGGCGGGCTGACACAGCCTGTGTTTAATAGAAGGAGATTGAAAACTGAACTTAAAGTTACTCAGATCACCTATGAGCAAAAAGTAAATGAGTTCAAAAAGGTAGTTTTTCAGGCTGTAGCAGAGGTCTCGGATGGACTAAAGAGGAACGAAAAAATAAAGACTAAAATAAACATTGCTAAATCCCAGAACCAGCTGCTCGAAAGTGCAATAGTTAATGCTGAGCTCCTATTTGTTAATGGTATGGCAAATTATCTTGAAGTTATCGCTGTTCAGCAAAATCTATTGGAGAATCAGTTAACGCTTGCAGACCTGAAAAAACAACAGGCCAGTGCTTACGTAGAATTATACAGGGCAATTGGCGGTGCTAAAACAGGAATGTAGATTAAAATTGGACTATGAAGACCAGGAGTTAAACCTTGGTCCTCATGGTCCTTTATAAGACTTTAGTTAATCTGGTAGATTTTAGCTTTACCAATAACAATACCTTTTTTGACCTGTGGATTTCCTTTGTAACCTATTTTTGCTTCTCCGAAAGCGGTAACTTTGATCAGGTCAGATACATTTAATTCCAATTCTGATTCACCATAAAGTGTCGCTTTTGCAGTTTTACCAATTACGGCAAGCGTATTTATTTTACTTTCTCCGTAAGCGGTAAACCTCTGATCTATAATGTTTCCGGACTTAATCTCCAGCGTACTCTCTCCGTAGATCGTTGTACCTAGTTTTTTTAACTGAACATCGTCAAAGGAGACTCTTGCTTCGCCGTAGATTAGCAAATGGAAGCTCTCCTGATCAAGTTTACTTTTCATGCGGATAGTTTCCTCTCCTCTTAAAGATAATTCCTGCAGGGTTTTGTAAGAAATCGATACGGTTAAAACGGTTCCGGTGTAGATACTCTTTTTTATTTTACGACCGTTTTCTTCTGTTTTTTCATTGCCGGTTATCTCTTTAGCACCTTCCAGATAAACACGTAATGTATTGCCCTTAGACTCTATATTCACTTTTTGGCGGCTGACTGTACAATTCTCAATGGTGACACTTTCCTTATCACCCTTTGTTAAAACAACCTGTACGTGAGGACTAATGATAACTTTATCAAAATGATCCACCGATACCACTTCCTGAGCGAAGGTTTTTCCCAAGATGAACAATGTAAGAAGGCTGAGCACTAATGGCGATTTTTTTAAATTAAGCATAGCGAAATTGATGTTTTGGTTTGGAGGTTATTATAGCTTGTTTTTTTAATATATCCGAATGCGTGCAATAGTACTGCCGATCTTTAATTTTGTATTAAGTTATTGAAAATTAGCACAATAATATATAGGGTTATTTGTTTCCGTCCGTAACCGGACACCCATTGTCCGAATCCGCCCAGTTTAACATGCAGGAAATAAGAACTCAAATTATGGGCAGACATGTGAATGTAATTGTTAAATTAGTGAAACCAAACCTAATAGGTGCTAATTAACGCTGACAATCTATAGTTCCATGAAGATACTCTCCAAACTTGGGATCGGTATATGTCTGATCTTTTCAGGATATACTGATCTTGCTGCCCAGGAAAAACCTTTAAGTAAAGATCCCGAACTCAATGCAGACTTGTTCCGTTCCGGGTTGCTTCATGCTCCGCTTCGGTTGGATGCGGCACAGTCTCTGGAGTCTGCGGGTTTGAAAAAAAAAGTGCTGAACTCTAAGGTATTATCAGGCATTGAAGATTTTAGCCGTTGGTCACAGGAAGGGGTGGGGCAAATCGCCTTTTCAAAAATAAAGACTGAAAATGGGAAGGGAAGTATTGTTTTAACACTTCCTGCTAAAAGGGATAGTTGGGCACCCGGCGCGCCTGCAGATGGCGACTATGCAAATTATGGAGGAGCTTCTGCTGTATTCAAAGTAGAAAAGGAAAATTGGGGTAAGTATAACCGGATCGTGTATAATATTTATCCGGATTGTGAAGGTTCCAGAAATGTTCATATTAATCTATACTATAGCAACGATGGAAAGGTTAAAATACCTGATGAATACCACAGGGAAGGTACGCATGAAATTAACCTGATCAATAAACAGTGGAACAGGGGATATATAGAAATATCTGAACTTCCACGCGACGCAATTAGTAAAATTGCCTTTGGAGTGCCCGGATTCGGTAAAGACCGTAGTATGGGCGATTCTCTGAAGTTTTATATAGAAGGTATTGAATTGCAGCAAATTGCTGACCCTGAAATAATGCACGGCTGGAATCCGGGAGCCAATAGGTTAGCGTATTCAACAACAGGATATGCGCTCAATAGCGAAAAAACAGCTGTCGCTGCTAAAGAATTGCAGGGTAAAGCATTTCAGCTGGTTCGTGTAAGTGACAATTCAATAGTTTTTAATGGCAAAGCCCAGCCCGTTAAATCGTCAATCGGAGAGTTTTCCAGGCTTGATTTTTCCGCTTATAATATAGAAGGAACCTATCAAATCCTTTTCCAGGGTAATAAAACTGCAGGTTTTCAGATTGGTTCTGACATCTGGGAAAACTCTATCTGGCGCGTGCTGAATTTTATTTTTTGCGAGCGCTGTGGCTATCCGGTTCCTGAGAAGCACAGTAATTGCCATGCCGATATCATTGCAGAACACGGTGGATTAAAAATGGCTTACAACGGAGGCTGGCACGATGCGGGAGACCTCTCACAACAGTCGCTGCAGACAGGTGACGTAACCTTTTCGCTGTTGGAGATGGCTAATAAGGTTAAAGAAAGCAATCCTGGGTTGTATCTAAGGCTCACGGAAGAAGCAGAATGGGGCCTGGACTTCTTATTGAAGACGCGTTTTGGAGATGGTTACAGGGCAAGCAGTGCTGGCATTGTAATCTGGACAGATGGATTAACCGGAAATATGGATGATATGAAGGCCAGGGTTCATGACAGCCCTTTTGATAACTTCTTGTTTTCCGGATATGAAGCATATGCTGCAGCTTCCCTGGGAAGAGACCCAATGTTAATAGAACATCTAACACGTATTGCCAGGCAGGATTTTGATTTTGCACTGAAAAAGTGGGGAGATACAGGCTATGATCATTTTCCTGTTTTCTGGGAACATAGTTACAATACTTCCGAAAGTCAGTTTATGGCAACTGCTTCCTGGGCGGCATCTCAGTTGTACAAACTTACAGGGGAACGGTATTATGCAGAAAAGGCAGCAGAATTCATAAAATATGCACTAGCCTGCCAACGCATAGATCCGTTGAAGGATAAGGATAAAATTTCAGGCTTCTTTTATCGTGGCAAGCAGCAAAAAACGATCGTGCATTTCAACCATCAATCCCGGGATCAGATCTATGCGCAGGCCCTGATTGCGTTGTGTGAGAGCCAGCCACAACATGCCGATTTACAAAACTGGGAGAAATCAATTCGTCTTTACGGAAACTATTTAAAGCAAATTTCCCAGTATACTTATCCTTATGGAATGCTTCCTTCAGGTGTATATGCCCTGGATGAAGTGCAGGATTCCGTAAGCTTTAACCGTCAGCATCTTTTTCCGGGAAAAGGAGCAGCAAACGATTATATTAAACAATTGCAGGCCGGTGTGAAACTAGATGATCAGCACTATCTCAAACGCTTTCCAGTATGGTTTTCTTTCCGCGGAAATGCGGCCATACATCTGGCTACGGGTAAAGCTGCTGCAATATGTGGTAAATTCTTAAAGGACCCCGGGCTGACGCAGCTGGGACAGGAACAACTCTACTGGATCGTCGGAAAAAATCCATTTTCCCAATCTCTGATTTATGGTGAAGGAGCCAATTATGCCCAGCAATATTGTCCTTTACCAGGGGAAATGGTCGGTGAAATCCCCGTCGGTATTCAAACCAAGTTAAATGAAGATTTGCCTTACTGGCCACAGGCAAATAATGCGACCTACAAAGAGGTCTGGATGACTTCAGCAGGAAAATGGCTGTCTCTTGTCGCAGAATATAAATGATATACGCTATGAAAAAACTTATTATATTCTCCATCTTTTTCGCACTCAGTATCCAAGGATTGAAGGCCGGGGATGACAGGTTTAAAGTGCTCGTATTAACGGAGCGTGGAGGGCAGCACGGGAGTTTTACAGATGCAGCATTGATATGGCTAAAGGCAACTTCCTTAAAGGAACGTTTTGAACTGGTCGAGATTAATAAGACAGACCTGATAAATGTACAATATCTGTCTGGCTTTCGTTTGATTATTCAGCTCGACTACCCACCTTATGGCTGGACTAAAGAAGCTGAAAAGGCCTTTACGGACTATATTGAACAGGGCAGGGGCGGTTGGGTAGGTTTTCATCACGCCAGTCTTTTGGGAGAATTTGATGGATTTCCGCTATGGCCATGGTTTTCAAACTTTATGGGTGGTATACGTTTTAAGAACTATATCGCAAAGAAAGCTTCTGCCACAGTACATGTGGAAGACAAGAAACATCCGGTGATGAACGGCGTACACGACTCTTTTTTAATTCCAAATGATGAGTGGTATACGTTCGATAAGAACCCGAGAGCGGGTGTGCATGTCATTGCAAATGTCGATGAAGATAGTTATCAGCCAGTTTCGGACATAAAAATGGGTGATCATCCAGTGATCTGGTCAAATACAAAAGTTAAAGCCCGGAATGTGTACTTCCTTTTTGGACACAGTGATTCCTTATTTGCATCCGAAGATTTTAAAACGATGTTTACCAATGCCATAAAATGGGCCGCTGAGTAGTAGCAGGATTAAATTTTTTCACTTAGTTTCTCAATATTATTTACGACTTCATTAATTCCTCTCAATTTCCCTGAGGGTATAAACATTCCGTTTGCCAGCAGAATTATGGTTATTTTCTGATCCGGAAATTTTCTAAAAGCTGTCGCTACACCTCCGGAAAATCCGTATGACAATTTTCCATCTGTTTTGATCAGGTCAAGGCCATAGCTGAAATCTCTTGCTTGTTTATAGATATAAGGTTTTAATAATTGCTTTTTCACCGCCTCTGAAATGAGTATGCCATCTTCGAACCTTTTATTCCATTCTATAAAGGAGTTCAGGCTTAGATTTAACCCTGCAGTTCCGTACATATATACAGGGAAATGCCAGTTTCGTCTAAAAGTAGAATCCCTGTTTTCGGAGGTAACATAACCGTAGGTTAGATTCTTCACTATTTTCAAACTATTGCCCTCAAAAATTGCGGAGCTTCCGAAAGGTGAGAATTGAGTTTCTACGATATACTCTGCTAAAGTTCGTCCGGTAATTTTTTTGATTATACGATTCAAAAGCCAAAAATTAGTCTGGTTGTAATCGAACTGATTTCCGGCAACAAATTTTATAGAGTCTTTATAGACTTTGCTTTTTGCTACTTCTTCAACATCTTCATTTTCATAGTCAACTATATCTGGTAAACCCGAAGAGTGCGTTAGCAGATTTTCGATTTTTGTAGATTTCCAACTGTCCGGCAGATCGGTTAAAAACTCGGATATTTTGCTGTCTAACGATAGTTTTTTTTTCGCTATCAACTGATGAACCGCTAAAACAGAGAATACCTTGGTTGTTGAAAATAAAGGAAATAAGGTGTGGTTATTTATCGGAACGGAATTTTCTATGTTAGCAATACCATAATTCATTTGATGAACCACTTTTCCATCTCTGATAACGGCCAGGGCTAAACCTGGAATATGATACTGTTTTTGAACTTCTGCAATGTAATTGTTAATTTCCTGAATGGACTTCTTTGGCTGGCAGTTTGCAGTCACGAATGGACATATGGTTATGATAAACCATAATAGTTTTTTCATTAATATAGTTGTTTGGTTATCAAATCTATATATAATTCCTCAATCAAAACTGGCTACTTTGCAAAAATTTCGCGAGATACGGAGCGGTTTTGCTTTCAGTGAGATGTGAGAATACAGTAGGTATACCAGAAGCGGTGACCTTCCCGCCGAGGTCTCCCGCACCGGGTCCAATTTCAATTACCCAATCGCTGTCCGCAATTACCTGCATGTCATGTTCTACTACGATGACAGTATTTCCCTGGTCGACCAGTCTGCCCAGTTGCAGCATAAGTCTTTCTACGTCTGCCGGGTGTAAGCCAGTAGTGGGCTCGTCAAGCACATACAGAGAGTTGCCATTCTGGGTTCTCTGTAGTTCCGTGGCGAGCTTAATACGTTGTGCCTCCCCGCCGGAAAGCTCGGTTGCAGACTGACCAAGTTTGATATAGCCAAGTCCGACCTGACGGACAATATCCAGACCACGGTGTATCACAGGTTCATCTTTAAAAAAGAACCAGGCTGCATCAACGCTCATTGCAAGAACATCTGCAATGTTTTTATTCCGGTAGGTGATTTCTAGTGTTCTTGCATTGTATCTGGTTCCCTGACATACTGGACAGGGGGTATAAACACTTGGTAGAAACAATAATTCTACCATTACAAATCCCTCACCCTGACAATGTTCGCACCTGCCTTTTGCGATATTGAAAGAGAAGCGCCCTACATCGTATTTTCTTTTTCTGGATTCGGGAAGCGCGGCGAAAAGTTTACGGATCGGGTCAAACAGACCAGTATAAGTTGCCAAATTCGATCGTGGAGTCCTGCCGATTGGTTTTTGGTCGACAACCACCAGCCGCTTAACAGCATCTATTCCTTTAATTATTTTCCCTTTAGGAGCAACGTTTATTTCTTTTTCCAGTGGGTCTGCCTGGGGGGCATCACCACTATGTTGTTTCAATCCAAGGTGAGCCGCGACCAATGACACAAGTACCTGGCTCACCAGGCTGCTTTTTCCTGAGCCGGAGATGCCTGTTACACTTGTGAAAACGCCAATTGGAAATGATACATTTAATTCATGCAAATTATGATGGGTTATGTTTTCAAGCTCCAGCCATCCTGTAGGTTTCCGGTTATTCTTTTGCTTTCTTATTTTTCGGCCATAGAGGTATTCCCTGGTTTTGGATCCTTCAGCATTCTTTAAACCTGCAGCCGGCCCGCTATAAATGATCTGCCCACCATTCTCTCCTGCACCCGGGCCGACATCTACAATCCACTCCGCATGGCGTATAACATCAATTTCATGTTCAACCACAAATAATGAATTTCCGGAAGCTTTTAACTTATCGAGTGCCCGAAGCAGGGCCGCAGTATCGGCGGGGTGCAAACCTGCAGATGGTTCATCCAAGACATAAACAACCCCAAATAGATTCGATCTGATCTGTGTTGCCAAGCGAAGTCTTTGCAACTCACCCGGTGATAGTGTAGGCGTACTTCTGTCCAGTCCAAGATAGCCTAGCCCAAGGTCCAGCATGACCTCCAGTCTTGCAATAATATCTTCGGCTATTCTCCTGGTGACAATATGTTTTTCAGGATGGCCATGATCTCCGGCTTTCTTTTTAGCAGTTCCATTCGCATAGGGGGCGAAAATCTTGTAAAGTGAATTTATAGACTTTGCGGAGAGTTCGGTGATATCCATTTCATCGAACAGTATCGAGAGCGACTCTTTTTTAAGCTTTTTGCCATGACATACAGGGCATTCAGCGCTGAGCATGAATTTACTGACGCGGTTCCTCATTAATTGACTTTGCGAACCGGCAAAGGTTTGCAGTACATAGCGCCTGGCTCCGGTAAAAGTACCCATATAGTTTGGCGAAATCTTCTTTTTAATAGCATCTTGCACCTGTATTGCGCTTAGGCCAGGATAGACCGGAACAATGGGCCTTTCTTCGGTGAACAAGATCCAGTCGCGGTCCTTTTGCGGAAGATCTTTCCAAGGTGTGTCCACATTGTATCCCAGCGTAATTAGAATATCTCGTAAATTTTGTCCCTGCCAGGCGGTTGGCCAGGCTGCAATTGCACGATCTCTTATGCTCAGCGTGTCATCCGGGACCATAGATTTTTCGGAAACCTGGTAAACTCGTCCCAGACCATGACATTCCGGACAGGCACCTTCTGGTGTATTAGAAGAAAATGCTTCTGCATAAAGTATATTTTGTCCTTTAGGATATTGGCCTGCTCTGGAGTATAACATGCGCAGCAGGTTAGATAACGTAGTTATACTTCCTACTGAAGACCTGGAAGAGCCCGATCCGCGTTGCTGCTGTAATGCGATTGCCGGTGGCAATCCTTCTATTTCGTCAACTTCCGGCACAGACATCTGGTTGAATAGCCGTCTTGCATAGGGAGATACGGATTCCAGGTACCTACGTTGTGCTTCAGCATATAAGGTTCCAAAAGCAAGGGAAGATTTCCCTGAACCCGAAACCCCTGTGAAAACTACCATTACATCTCTGGGAATTTCAAGTGTCACGTTTTTTAAATTGTTTTCTCTGGCTCCTTTTACAGTGATAAAACCAGTATGTTTGCTGATGCTCCCGGTTGATTTCCTTTTCATATCAATTCTGAAACAGCACTCAGGTTGGATTGTTTTTTATCTGTCATCCAGCCAATCTAAAAATTCCGATGCCCTTTCTCTACCAACAATTAGTTTTTCATCTGTTTCAATATTTAATCTCACCACAAGTTTCCGATCGAAATAGTGCTGAACCTCGGTTATACTTTTAAAGGCTACAAGATATTGTCTGTTAATACGATAAAAGGAGTGTTTACCTACCATCCGGTGTAACTGGTCAAGCGATTCTGTTAAACTATAGGTTTTCTTATCGTCCGTAACCAGATTTATTCCATTGAGACTTTTATAGAAATATGAAATTACTGAAGTCGATACATTAATGTAAGAATTGCGATTGTACACTAAAAAGTTTTTCTTCGTATCGTCCTCAGAGATAGATTTTAGTATATTCAAGAGATTTGCCGACGTAGATTGGTCCCTATTGAAATGGGTCTTTAAATTTGTAATTTTATCAAAAGCCGATTCAATATCATTACGATTGAACGGTTTTAGTAGGTATTCTATTCCATTGCTTTTAAAAGCCTGAATAGAATAATCATCAAAGGCAGTGCAGAAAATTACCGGAGCCGTAATATTCACTTTCGTGAAAATATCAAAGCTTAAACCGTCTGCGAGTTGTATGTCCATAAATATTACATCGGGCTGTTCATTGTCGCTAAACCATTTTACTGCGCTGCTGATACTCTGCAGGCTGTCAGCAATACTATATCTGATGTCAATAGATTGAATTAGTCTGGCAAGCGATTTAGCTGTTTTAACTTCATCTTCGATAATTAAAATTCTCATAGATAAGCGGCAGTTTTATGGTAAACTCAGATTCATTATTGATAACTTCTATTTCTTTTGTACAGATATAGCTATACCTGCCTTTTATATTCGATATTCCAATTCCCATCGACTTCGATTCTGCATTTTTTGGCTGCTTATTGTTCTTTATAAAAAGTAAGCCATTTTCTTCGTAAACCGTAATGTGGAGTGGGAATTCCAGGGATACGATATTATGTTTGATACAATTCTCAATTAGAAGTTGAAGCGTGAATGGCGGAATATATGTAGACCCGGTATATTCATTTAATGATATTCTGATCTCAATTCCCTCCTCAAATCTTGATTTCAGAAGAAATATATAAGACTTTAGAATATTAATCTCTTGTTCCAGTAAAATGAGATCTTCTTTTTTGTTTTCCAGGGAAAACCTGTAGAAGTAGGAAAGGTTGCTTACAAAGCCGGAAGCGCCCGAATCGTTTATATCTATCATTGCCTGTAAAGTATTTAAGCTGTTAAACAAAAAATGCGGGTTTATTTGTTGTTTGAGCAATTCGTACTGTGCATTCAAATTATCTGTTTTAATTTTCTCAAACTGTACTAGGATTTGCTGGGCATGGTAGTTTTGATAGAGTAAATGGATAAACATGAAAATAGTTAGATTAATGAGTATTCCTCTGAATTGGTACATTAACATCATTGATCCAAAATGATATTTTGGAAAGAAAGCATGGTGAACGGTTACCAATATTACCATCGCTATGATGCCTGTGAAAAGGCTCATCACTAATCTTTTACTGAAAAAACCTGTATTAAAGGATAATAATGAATACTTTGGGAGGCTATATAAATTAAAGTACCAGACAAATAACGAATACATAAAAGCAACAGATGAATCAACTCCCAGTTCGATGAAAGTAATATTCAACTGCATAATTTTTGGTATTGAGGCAAGTATACCAATGAACAGAGAACTAAGCCAAATTACTTTTTTAGATATCTGGAAAACGTCTCCCGCTTTTGGGTTAATATAACTCGAAACATGCATATGAAGCTAAGATTTACAGAGTGCTGTTACGGCATCACTGCGGGTTGTATAGAGGTAATAAACTTAATCCTGTCTTCATTTTTCAAATTATCTTTTCTGTTACCGAGAGTTCTCCCTTCATATATCCGATAATCGACGTTTTCATAATCTTTGAAGCTGGATTTAGTTTTTAATACCTCTACTAATTTTAGATCTGACGGTATTTTTGCACCAAACCATCTCGGGTCATCCTGTTGTTTCCAGGTTACTAAAACCAATGTTTTTTCCACCATATGATTAGAGGTAAGACCCTTTAATTCTTCTAAAGCATTATCGTTTCCGTATAGTGTGCTGGTTGTGCCTAATTCGGGATTAATGATTGAGCTGATCGTTTTTAAGCCTAGTTTGCTAAATTCGAACGATGCTGGTAGCGAAGCCTCCCGATTTCGGTTCTCCGGATGATTCTGCTGACAACCGAACAGTAATCCGAATATAAGCAGACAGTATTGTATTCTTTTCATGTTAATGTTCTAAAGGTGGAGTAAATACAAAATCATTATTTTCCATTGGCCGATGACAATTAATACATTCGGTAGTAAATGAAGGCGTTTTGCCATAAGGTTCAAATTTTGGAGTTTTAAAACGGGCCCATCCCCAGCCCGCTGTCGAGCGGTACTTGTGATTATCTTTGATCATATATTCAACCTGTTTAAATACGCCCGGTGTGATATTGCCCCGGTTATCTTTTAATTGATCCCAGGCAACTTTAGCCAGAATAGTCCCATTAGGCCATGGATTGGTTTGATGTTCTTTTATAGCTTTGATGGCAATGTCATTACCGAATATTATCCGCATCGTGCCATTATCTTCTCTTTGCGTAGAACTAATTGGTACCCAGTTTTTATAATCGGGAATGAATGTTATTCCATTAATGTCAACTGGTAAATCTTTAAATTCCGCAGCTGGTTTTTCAACTGTCCAGTTCTTATATTGACGATTAAGCGCATTGACTTTAGCCGTGTCGGGGATTTGTTTAGGTGCTATACTGCTTAGATAATCTTTTAGAACCTGAATGTCTTTTACCGATAATTTAGCTTCGCTGTGCAGTAATGTATAGCTTTTCAGCGGCATTGCACCTTGTATGATCTGATTGACAGCCTCCCACAATTTTGCATTCTGATCCGGGCGTGATATTGAACCCCAATCCGAAAAATTAAGACCGGACCTGCCTTTCTTAATATGGTCAGCAATAAGAAAATTTACAGGTGTAATTTGATCAAACCACTTCAAATCAGTTTGATTCGAATGACAATCATAACACGATTTTTTTAATATCGCATCAACTTTATTCGAGAACAGTATGGGTGTATCGCCTTTGTGGTGCTCAACAGGGATGTTCGGCCGATAGATCTGGATGAATAAAAATACGAAGAGTAAAATGGCCAGAGATATTTTCAGTTTCTTAAGCTTTTTCATGAAAATTATTTTGAATAAAAATAACTATGCTTAAAACGCTTTAACAGGAAAAAGATACGGAAGCGTTCAAAATTCAGATCGACATGTACGTATTATAAATCTAAGGAAATCAATTCAGACGCCCAAAAGCAAGCTGAAAGAGCCTTGCATTTCTCTAAGGCTCTTTCAGCTAATAAATGGACTTTCAGGTAGAACGTTTTCTTACCTTTCGCCACCACAGTAAAGCCCCTGTAACTGACAGCAGACCCGGTAGCAGGCCCACGATGACGTAAAGAATTTTAATGGGCAGGCCGCCAAAGCTACCCACATGTAAGGCGAAAAATGTAGCTTCTATCTTTTCCCATAAGCCTTTGTCTGCTAATCTTTCTACGGATTTAACTGTTCCGGTAGATGGGTCAATTGAGACAGAATTACCCTTTTCGAACAATGCCAGCTGGTGTCTCACCGGGCCACTGATTCGGAAATCTTTCCCGGGTTGAGTTGGTAAATAAACATTCTCTATGATTAGGTCCGGCATACTATCCCTGGCAATAATTAACATTTCATCTACAGATCGCGTAGCCATTGTGTTGGCGGGTGCAGAGATTGTTTGTTTCTTCCAGTACGAACTGTCCATGGAGAATTTATTCATCCAGAATCCGGTGAAAAAGATGACAACGTTAAATACCAGTGCCCAGACACCTACTATTCTGTGGAGACCTGAAGATATGGTCCGCCAGTTAGTCCATTTAATACTCACCTGGAAAATCAGAACTTTCCATACATATTTCCGGTAAATGATGAAACCGGTAATCGTAGAAAGAAGCATGGTAATCCCGAAAATAGTGGCGAGTAACAGCCCTGGAATTCCCAATTGAAAACTCCAGTGAAATTGTATCAGCCAGTGCATAAAACCTGAATTTATATCTTTCAGGTTCCCTTCACGTAAAGTTTCTCCCGTATAGGGATTCAGGCTGATCATACCCAGATCATAGGTACTTAATTTTCCGTCATTTTGATAGAGCCTGAATTCATAGGCATCCTTAGGTGCTGCATCCGGGTTTAACCAGGCAATGCCCGCTAAATGTGGATGATTATGACCAATCTTTCTGTAAATGGAATCTAATGACTGTGCTGGACCTTTCGGTTCAACAGTAAGCAGATTAGCGTTGAGTATATGATCTATTTCTTTCAGAAAAACCAGCGCAGACCCGCTTAACCCGAGCATGAGCAGAAAAATACCACTGATGAGTCCAAGCCAGCTATGCAGGGAAAATGCGAGTTTGGTGGTTGAGTGTACCTTGTTCATCGGATCTGATAGCTAATTCCTACTCGATAATTGAAAGGATCGCCCAATCCGGCGGTTACAGTACCAGATCTGCTTCCTGTAAAATAATGCTTGTTTGTTAGGTTGTAGGCATTAAACTGTAGGTTATAACGACCTCTCTGATAGTTTACTGCCGCATCTAATACGGTGTATTCCGGGAATACAAAGTTTTGATTGCTGATCAGTCCGACCTGGTCACTCACATACCGGACACCTGCAGCCAATCCTAATCCTTTGGCAGCTGTAGTGCGCAAATTATATTTCAACCAGAGGTTAGCGATATGTTTGGGTGCATTTGCAAAGCGATCACCTTTTTTGCCAAAGGCGCTGTTACTCAGTACAACGTGTTCATTATAAGCATATCCAGCAATGATGTTGAAATTACGGATCGTTCCTGTTGCTGAAAATTCTATACCTCTGCTTCTGGTTCCATCAATAGCTGCCTGACGGTGAGAATTTTCTTCAGTAGGAGCTGCAGTAAGAATATTGGCATAATTGATTTGGTATAAAGATAGTGTAGTCGACAACTGCTCATTAAAGAAGTCTGCCTTGGAACCTAACTCATATTGTGTTGCAGTTCGTGTAGGAAACGGTCCGCCAGAAAGAACATTATTAGATGTTTGTGGGTTGAACGACCGGAGAAAAGTCCCGTACACGGAAACATTTGTCAGTGGTAGATAGACCAGTCCGAATCTTGGAATCCAGCCAGTCGCCTGAAGTTCATCACCCTGTTTATTATCCCTGGCGGAGAGCGGCGTTTCTTTCCCATCGTAATTATCATACCTGATGGAAAGCAAAGCCTTGAACTTTTCGCTGAAGCTAAGCTGATCTTGTATATATAGCCCCAGGAGATTCGTAATTCTCTTATTATCATCAGATTCTTCTGCTTTCACACTTGCAGCGGGAGGGTCGTTGCTGTAATCGGGATTGAAGATCGAAATCCGTGTGGATGGTTTATATTGATAATCATTTTTTGTCCAGCCATAACGGTTGTAATCTGCACCGACAATAATTTGGTGTTTAATAGCGCCAGTTTTGGTCGTATAAGTTCCATATGTAGTGGTTTGCAGACTAAAACGGTCTGTCTCCCAGTCCTGGTAGGCTCTGCTGACAGAATCATTTCTGATCTGTCCTACTGGAATATGATCTGTAAAATCGAGCACATTTCTTACCGCACGCTGTACTACAGTTAACTTGAGATCTTTAGAGAAACTGTGGTTAAAGGTCAATGTAGCTGAAGCATTATTGGTCTTTCCGTAATCTGAAGGACTTTGAATGGTAAGATTGTCCGGGTAGTAATTGAAATCGAAAGTTCCATCCGGACGGGTACGTATAAATGTTCCGTTGTCATATTGCTGAACAGCTTTCTGGTGAGCATAGTTCAGCTCCAGATTCAGATTTGTGTTTTCTGAGAAGATATACGTCAGGGAAGGAGCAAGGAAAATATTCTCTTTATCCTGATCATTGCGGAAACTTTTAGATCGGTCATAACCTATAATGGCACGATAAAGCAACTTTTTGTTTTTTGTTAAGGGGCCTGTCAGATCCAGCGATGCCCTGCGGAAATTCCAGCTGCCCAATGATAGATCGACATTATATCTGGCTTCTGTCAAAGGTTTCTTGGTTACGAAATTGATTACTCCTCCCGGAGCACCCTCACTGAAAAGAGCTCCTGAAGGACCACGGAGTAGTTCTACAGATTCTACATTATATAACAGCGGTTGCTGACTCCATAAGAAAAGATTTCCGCGTACACCATTATAAAGCAGAAAGCTGGCATCGGTGGGAGAGTAGGCTGTGAACCCACGCATATTGAAAGAACCGTTACCATTATTGGCTTTCATACCAGTGAATGTACTTGCAATTTCGTTCAATGTAAATGCCTGACGGTCCTGCATGACCTCCGATGAAACAACCTGTACAGACTGGGGGGTAGAAAGCAAAGGGATATCCATTCTGGTTGAGCTATTGGATCGCTTAACCTGATACCGCGTTTTAACAGTTTTGATCGCTACTTCCTTCAGTTCATTTTTACTTTCCGAGAGTTGGAGGTTAAGAAACGTGTTTTTCCCCGGTGTAATAACCAGGTTTTGTTTCAGTGCACTGTAGCCGATATTCGACACTACCAGAACATAAGTTCCCGCAGGAACCCCGTTTAGACTAAAACTTCCGTCTGAGTCTGTTTGTGTATTGATTTTAGTATGCTGGAACTGGACTGTTGCGCCGGTTACAGGTTCATCGTTAATCGTAACTATGCGCCCCTTTAACATACCTGTATTAATTTGCGCAAAGGAATTACTGCTGATTATTATAAATAGCAGTAATGTGAAAATGTTGATTTTCATTTGAATGATAAGAATTGGCAATGACACACCGGGGGCGATATCATTATACCCGATAAAATATTCGTGAACACGAAAAGGTCACATAGACCAGCGGTAGCCAATATCAGTTCAGCCCATACAGGGCTTTGTCACAACCTGGCGTTCTTGCAGTATTGTGTTAAAAAATAGAAAAGGCTACGCGAATACCTTCTGTGGTGGTTTGAAGATATCGTTTGCGAAACGAGAAGGTTTAAATTTCAGGTAGAAGGGGTTGAATGTTAAATGACCATTTTCGGGTACTGATTCATTTACTTCAAGCTTATTCATTTTGCAGAAGAACAGGATATTGGTTTTTTCGAGATTTTCGACTCTGTGCTTCTCCTCATTCTGTTCTGCCAGCTTTATTTTCTTGGCAAGGAAGCATCTCCCGTTACAATTCATTTCCGGCTTGTCTTTATTTTCACAAAAATTAGCCGTAATATAATCCTGATTCACTTTAAAAGCCAGGATTAAACCCAGTTTATTGAAAGACTGCGTGATCAGGGTAAGAAGTAATAAAAGGCAAATGAATCTTTTCAAAGGTTTTATCTATCGCCTGCGAAGGTATATATTTTTTGCGATCATTTGGAATAGTTTGACTGGCCGAGCTGTTATTTCTGAATGAGACCGGCAATTATATTAATAGTAAATGCTACAATAAAAGTATTAAATGCAAATGACAGTAAGCCGTGCATTAATGCCAATCGGCGGATTCTTCGCGAGGTTATTTGTACATCTGATACCTGAAAAGTCATGCCTATGACAAATGAAAAATAAGTGAAATCCAGATAGTCGGGATCCTGGTCATTTGGAAAGATCAATCCTTTGTCTTTCACCTGTTTCCCTTTTTTATCATTTTCTGTATCGAAATAATAAAAATCGGCATACCTCAGCGTGAAAAGGGTATGTACTAGCCACCATGAACTGATTACACAGGTAAGTGGAATGATAATAGAGGTTGATAACTGTTCTTTGGAATGCGCTGAAGCACCCTGCAAAAGAATGAGGATGGCGAAAAGACTTGCGAAAGCTGCAATGATCACAAAGATAAATATTACTTTACGACTCGAATCCTGAGCACGGGCTTCATGTTTAACATCTGCAGGATGACTGGTTAAAATAGTGACCCAGGACAGACCGACACTAATAAAAACATAGGTTAACCAACTGAGCATTAAACGAACCTCAGGCTCAATATGCGGTAAAGGCACGATAAGCATCAGAAATGCTGCTCCTAATGAAATGTAGAGCTTATGATGCGCATCGAGCCGGTTTATTTTTAACTGTAATTTGCTGATTAAAGACATAAGAAATCTCTCCTTTTGTATAGTGATTGCAAGCGTTTTAAACTTTATACAATATAGAGGAATGATAAGAAAGTCTTTCCATCTTTAAGCATAAAAAGCCTTAGGAAATATAAAGCTTTTTATGCTATACCGCTTCTGTCAGCGATTAAGAAGTTTAGTTGCGTCTTCGATTAGTAACTGCATTAATTCTTCGGCTTTCACCTTTTTTAATCCGGTCGTGTTTTGCCCAGACCAAAAATTAATCATGTCTGTTTTTCCCTGAGCTATTGCCGCTGCTCTTAATGGGGCTAATAACTTAGTCTGCAGCGGAAAAGGTAATACTTCAATTTCAGATTTAATCTCTTCCGATATTCTGTTTTTCACCATTCTTCCCATTCTTCCGGTCATCGATTTGGATACAATCGTGTTTTTTGATTCATCAGAAAGAAGCTTATCCTTATGGGCTTGACTCGCCCCTGATTCATCGCAAACAAGGAAGGCTGTGCCTGGTTGTACTGCTTCAGCGCCTAACATAAATGCGGCTGCAATACTTCTGCCATTCGTAATTCCTCCTGCGGCAATAACAGGGGTCTGAATTTTGGCTTTTAACTGCTGTATCAACGTAAACAAACCTGTAAATGACTCCTGCGGAGGGCGTAGGAAAGACGGCCGATGACCACCAGCCTCAAATCCTGAAGCGACAATTGCATCTGCACCAGCGTCTTCTAGCGCGATGGCTTCGTCGATCGTAGTAGCTGTGCCTATGGTTTTTATTCCCAGGCGCCGGCATTCCCTAAGGATTTCTTTGGATGGAATGCCAAATATAAAACTAAATACAGGTGGGCGGATTTCAAATAATGCTTCCATCTGATTCTCAAATTTCGAAGGTATGTCAGGTGAAAGTTCCGGTAGTGGGATACTCAGTTCGTCGAAATATGGTTTGAAAAGGACTTCAACTTTATCTAAACTTTCGCGGGAATAATTAGTTAAACTTTCGTCAACGTCAGATACCCATAAATTAAGATTGTAGGGTTTTGTAGTTTTAGCTTTTATGGTTCTACCTATCTTTAGTATTTCCTCCGGAGATAAAGTATATGCGCCAAAACTACCGAGACCACCCGCATTGGAGACAGCAGCAAGGAGATCAATCGTCGAGAACCCACCGCCCATTGGTCCTTGTAAAATGGGATACTCTATTTCAAGTAGTTCCGTTATTCTGGTCTGATTCCACATTGGTTAATTATTTATATGTGTAAGTAGTTTGTTGATGATCAGCCATTTGTTGTCAATTAAAACGAGACTTAGAAAATCATAGTAATTATATTCAAATATAGGAACGTTCACTTTCGCAACTGCGATACTATTCATAATTTCTATTGAAACTATTTTCATGCTTAGTACTTCTCCGGATTCGTATGGACTTTTACGGTTTTCTACGCCTGTCAGATATTGGTCGGCAGTTTTAAAATAGGGTATCCCGTTTATGTCACCAGCTACCAACGCCTGAGTATGAAATACACTTCTGAGCAGTTTTGCATCACCGAAAAAGATGCCATTAAAATATGTTTCAAGTACGAGCTTAATCTCCGCTGTACTTCTATCTGAATTTTCCATAGGTTTAGTTTTAGATATTTCTAATTGATTTTTGACTGTAATCAGGAAATACGATGACCAGCGACGTGACCGCCATCCAGATTAATGATCTCTCCAGTCACGAAATTGCTTTCCGCCAGGTATAAGGCAAGCTCAGCGACATCTTTTGTTTCACCAATACGGTTCAGTAAATGCAACCCGGCTAAACTATCCGCATTATCCACACCAGTCTTAGCTTGTAAAGGACTTCTTATAATACCTGGTGCGATAGCATTAACCCGAATATTGTTTTTCCCGAATTCAGCAGCCAACTGTCTGGTGAGCGCATGTATAGCACCTTTACTTGAAATAGGAGCTGTAGCTGGGAAGCCATCAATAGCATGGTCGACAAGGACAGTGCCAATATTAATGATCGATCCTTCTCCTTGGATAAGCATCTGTCTGATAGCTGTCTGGCTGGTAAAATAAGTGCCTTTAAGATTGATGTTTAAAAACTTATCCAGGTCATCTTCCTGTACATCCAGAAATGGCTTCGGTTCAAATATTCCTGCATTATTGATTAGCACATCCACACCTCCAAAGTGCTTTACTGCGGTTTCAATTAAAATTTTGCCTGTGTTCCGGTCACTTATGTCGCCGTGGACCATGATAAGCCGGTCGTGTTCACCTAGTTCCCTATAAGTGTTTTCGAGGTTATTTAAATTTGCCGAATTAATAATTACATTATATCCTTTACTCAAAAATAGTTGAGCGATAGATTTTCCTATGCCGGTAGATGCTCCGGTTACTATTATTGTTTTCATTGTCTTATGTTTTTTATTTTAATTTTCCGGTAATACCTTTTTCACGGAGTATTGACACCTGTTCTCCGGAAACGCCCCAGTTATCAGTATCTATTTCCTGTATGACAACGTGGGTAAGAGCGGGGTCTTTTTCCAGAACATCAGATATTAACTTTGTTATACCCGAAATAAGCAACTGTTTTTGCTGTTTGGTAACGTTCTCCCGGGTTAATTCAATTTTGATATATGGCATAATTTCCTTTTTAGCACAAGTGGTTTATAGCACAGTTGCGTGAATATTTACGTTTAACTCAAACTCGTTATAAATTAAAGTATCACCAAGATTAGTGAAGAAATTACCGGAACGAAATTTCATATTGTACTTCGTCCGGTCGATTATAACCTTTGCTGATGCATCAAGACTATCTGGATTAACCACTATTTCCAGGCTAAATTCAATACCGTGGGTAATGTCTTTTATCGTTAGAGCAGCGATAATTTGATAATTACCAGCGTCCAGCCGTTTAGCAGAAGTGATTTCCAGCAAGGCATCGGGAAATTTTTCAGTAGAGAAGAAATCATCTGAAGCAAGGTGGCCGGCAAACTGTGCGTTGGTAGCAGGGTCTGTAACATCCAGAATATTGATAGATCTGGTATCAATAATTATACTTCCTCCGGTGAGTTCATTACTATCAAAGGTCAGGTTTCCCTCTTTAATTGCTATAGTACCATTATGAGCACCTGTTACTTTTCTTCCGATCCAGTCGACACTACTTTGTGCGACAGCAATTTTAAAATTTTGAGTTTCCATTTTTTTATATTGTACTTGTTATGAATGTACAGTACAAAGGAAATAAGGAAAATGCTGGCGTCTAGGTGATGTAGATCACATTCTGATCTATCTATTTTGAGGAACTGTAAAGCCGGCTAAGCGTTTCTCTTGAAACCCCGAGATAAGATGCAATTAAATGCTTGGGAACCATATTGTACAGTGCCGGATATTGTGCGAGAAGTTCTTCGTATCTCGTTTTAGCATCATTGTTCATAAATGAAAGAAGCCTTTTCTGGCTGGCTACATATCCTTTGTTTGTTCTCCAGCGAAAAAAGTGCTCGGCCTGGTGCAGTTCATGACAAATCTTCTCCCGGTTCTCATTCGATAGTGAAAGTACTTCGGCATCAGAAATACAGTCAATTGCAATAGTCGCCCTTGTCTGGCTATAGAGGGCTGCATAGTCAGAGGCCCACCAGGTAGGCATCGAAAATTGCAGGATATACATCTTTATATCGTCGTTAACAAAAAAGGATTTCAAGCATCCCGAGAGTACAAAATATTCCTTTTTGACTTCAGCGCCCTCACTGATAATTACCTGTCCTTTTTTAAAGGATTCGGGTTGAAAATGTGAAAAGAAATAGTCAAACTCGTCATTGCTTAAGGTGGCGACTTTTGCGACATGTTGTTTTAATATCTCTTTGCTTTCCATGGGGCCTAATGAATATTGGCAAATTTAACACATTAATATTATCCGTCGAATGAGTTCTTTTAGTGTTATAAAAGAACTCATTCGATGCTATTTCTCAATTTAAAATAAATAATCAATTTTAAATTGAGTTACCTGTAAGTCTGGTTTTGATTGTGATAAATGTCGTTACAAGAATTATATATACTTGTTGTGTTTAATGCTAGTTTGAAATAAAACACATTTTAAGGAAATTTTTTATTTTTAATTTATTTTATTTAGATTATTTTCTTTAATCCGTTTTTATTTCAATATTTAACCTGTATTTCAGTTAATTATGTATGTTATTTTTGAATATATAATATATTAAGTTTAAAATTTTATTTAAATAAAATGTTTTAAATCTATTTATGTTAAGTATTGTAATTTATAAGTTGGTTTATTTGTTATTTTTGTCGTTTTAATGCTGTTGTTGTCTATATTTTTGAATTTTTGTTATTTAAATAGGAAATATTATTTATATGTATATATTTGATTGTATAAATCAATCTGATATGAAAAAAAATATATTTATCCTTTTTGCGATGATTTTATCCTGTTTAAATGGATTTTCTCAGACGCTCACTCCCTCTCCGGCCAGCGTAACAACGGGTGGTACAGTAACTGTAACTGCTGCAGGAGAATCTGTATTTCGTAATTATAAAGGGAGTTTGTCGACTAATAATTTGGAGTTTGTAACTGTGCCAGCAGGCCAAAATATCTATCTTAAAGTTGATAATATTACACAAACGCAAGTCTTTAATGACTTAGGTTCAAAACCAAGTATTTTTACCTTTAAAGTAACCAATAGTTCGCCTCAGTCCATACAGTTAACTCTTCCACTTACCGGGGTTCTTCAAAGTACATTTACCCCATTTCCGGAAATTGTAAATCCAGCTTACAAACAGACCATCACAATCACAGTTAAACCTACTGCTACTACGCCTGTCCCTAATGAATATAAATCTGTTCCCTTTACTAGATCTTGTGGGCCTGGTTTACAGGGGTCTGTTGTATATTATACTGTTCCTGCTGGAACGTTTACAGCAGCAACACTGGACGCCGCAAATGCGCTTCGAGATGCTGATATTGCTGCTAAAGGACAAAATAATGCAAATTTGCATGGAACATGTCTTATTGTATATACGAATCCTACCGCAATAAGCGGATCTTTTGTAAGAGATAATTGTGGAAGTAACAGTACACCGGGCGCTCCAGTTCCATATACCATCGCTGCTGGACAAATTTCATCAACTATTTCTGCAGCGGACGCACAATCAAAAGCTCAAATTGAATTTAATACCAAAGGACAAGCTAACGCAAATATAGTTGGTGAATGTAATCCTGAGCCGTATATTGACGGCCCTACAAGTGTTTACCGTGGAAATAGGGTTCGATACTCAGTGAAGAATTTCTCTGCTGGCGATACTTTTGCATGGTCGATTAGTGATCCTAGTGCCGCATCTATCGCGTCAGGGCAGAGTAGCACCAATCCCCTTGTTAACATATTAAATACCGGAGGTGCTCAACCGTTTCCTTTCAGAGTGAGGCTAACTGTAACGAAGACATCAGGTGTCGTGAAAAATGTAGATTTAACAGTCACGTCGTTGTATTGTACTAATTGCCCAATAAATTAAATTTAACATATTTGCTTTAAGGGAACCGAAAATTAGGTTCCCTTTTTTGTTAAATCCACAGATCAGTTATTAGTATGAAGACGTTAGCGATAATTTACCTATGTTGTCTGGAGTGTCTAATATTTGTGAAATAATGAAATGGTATTAAATGCGGTTAATAATTTGTCTTTTAATCATTTTAAGTTTTAAAGGGTATTCCCAGGATCGTCACATAGAAGGTATCACTATTGATACTATAACTAGTCAGGTTGTAAAAAAGGCCACTATTGCCATATACAGCAATGGGGTAAAGTCAGGTGAATATTTAACAGATATTAATGGTCATTTCAAGATTCCGGAAGGTTTGTTTTTCTCTGGGGATTTATTAGAAATTATTGCAGATGGATATAATGACCTTGTTTATGATAAAAAAAAGATCAAAGAATTAAAGAAAAAGAATGTTTTTCAGTTTATATTGAGTCCGAAAGGGATAAGTTTACGAGAAGTTGTTATCAAGAACAGAAAGCGATACCGGGATACGTTGAGTATTGATTTATCAAATGAAAAATATGAAAAGAATCTAATGATCAATGATTTGCTGTCAGGAAGTAAGGGGTTTTCCAAAGACATAAATGGTAAATTGTTTTATAAAGGAAAAGAAGTTTCTGATGTACAATTAAATAATGGTGATTTTTTTGGAAAGAATAATTTAGACATCTATAAATATTTACCTGCATTAATTTTATCTGATATTCAGATTGTGGAAACAGATATCGACAGTTTGACGAATACAAATCTGATTACTCCAAAAATTAAAGTTAATTTAAGGCTAAAGTCAGAATTTAAAAATGGAAAATTCGGAGGACTTAATGCTGGTTATGGAAATAAAGGCCGTTATCTTCTTGCTACTGATTTATATCAGTATAAAAATAATGAACAGGTTTCTTTGGTTTTAAACTCCAATAATATAAGTGCTGGAGACAATCAATATATAGAACCAAGTGTGGGTGCTCCTTCGGTTGGCAATCAAATTTTGAGCAATAGCGCAAAATTAACTTATAGGAATATTCTTTTAAGGAATAAAATTGAAGTGGAGGGTGCCATCAAGTTAAAGCGTGCGGATCAGAATATGAGCTCTGAATCTTTAAGGCAAGAAACGAATTTTAATCAGTTATCGCATACTACAAATTCTTCGTCTTCTAAACTCTTTGGTATAGAAGAAGCTAATTTGAATGTTAGTTATAGCATAGATTCTCTAACGAGTCTAACTGCCAAACATATATTTAGTTATAATCGGAATCAACAGAATGACTCAATATCATATAGCATTAAAAATGACAGTAAGGAATCTTCTTCTCAGCTTATAAAAAATAGGATAGATGACGAAACAAGTTTGGTTACCCAGATTCAATTTCAAAGGCGGTCATCTTCAAAAAAAGGACGATTCTTAGATTTCTACTTTAATTCAGATTATAAGAAGTTCTACAAGAAAGAACTGAATAGTATCTTTTCCCTCAGTAATAGTTCGAGGGATGATTATTTTATTAATGGGAACCGGAGAGCAACTCAGAAGAAAGTAAGTGGTACCGCAAGTCTAACAGAACCTTTAAATGAAAAAGGATATCTGCAGGCGATTTTATCTTTTAATAATGATGTCATTAATTATGATGCAAATGTCGTTAGTGATTCATTGTTAAGTTATTTAAATGATCCATCAGGGATAAATAACAGGTATTTGACAACAGGGGCTAAATTCCATTACACTTTTGAAAAAATTGATATTGGGAGCAGTATTAATGGGGTTGCTAATTTTAGAGATATTGATGATAATTCGTCTTTAGAACAGTCAAATTTGTTTTTTATCAATATGAATTTTGCAGGAATTTATAAGCTTAACAGCAGAAAGAAATTGTCTTTAAATTATTCGAGAGATACAAATTATCCTACTATTGGTCAATTGACCATGATTAATAATTCATTCGATCTGATATCTCAAATGGATGCTAATATATATTTGCGTCCGGAAATTAAAAAGAGAACTGAATTCATTTATGAAAATCGAAGCTCCGATTCTCTGAACTTTCAAATTAGTGGGGGCATTACATCTTATAAGTCAAAATTCGGTTATTTTACAATAAATTCGTCTGGATCCTATCAAATTTCTTATATAGATAATATTGGGACAACTAATTCTTTCGACCTGAATTTTTTAATTGGCAAATTTCTGATAGGCAGAATGTGGAATTATAGAGTCGGATTAAATTATGATAATAATCCCACAGTTCTAAATTATGTGAGAGTGGCAAATAAAGGGATGAGGGTGAATCAAAATTTATCTACAGACATTGCTATCTTACGAATGCTTCATTTATACCCAACCTTGTCGGTAAATTATTCGGAATATAGTTATAGTGATAATAAAATTAATGTGTTTGATCTAACCTATTCCGATAAAATCTCAATTAAATTTTCTAAAAATTTATCTCTTACAGCTTATCCAATTTTCAATTATTCACGTAATATAGATAAGAGAACAACTTGGGCGTTAAATGCGGAGTGCCGATATGATTTTTCTAAAAGTCAAGCTTCTATATGGCTTAAAGGCTATGATCTATTCGATTCCTTTAAATACAATAACAACTATTTGGGAGCTTCATATACGCAATCAGTAACATATTCTAACTTAAACAGATACATTGTAGGCGGCTTTAGTATTAAATTTAATAATATGAAATAACTTCTTAAATGGCACTATTCTATATTAGGAATGTACTATTGTCTCTAATTTAGGGTTGGACTGCGATACGGGGACGTATTTATTCATTTCAATCTGAACATTCGCCTTTTTCAAAATCTTTCCATGGTGCGAGCGACCTTTGCCTGAAATCAATGGATGCAAAGTAAAAACGCCAGAATAGGCAGCACCACGAAACGAAAGTGGGGCAAGACTATGTGATCCCCATCCTAATATACTCACTACATGTCCTGTATATCTCCTGACCATTTGAAGGATAACAGAGCAAGCTGTTTACAGTTATCATTTTCCAATAACTTCCTGACGATGGCTAAGTCCCCAGCTCCATAATTCGTATAAAACTTTCCTCAATGACATACCGTGGGCGGTCATCGTATATTCGACTGTTGGTGGGAAAGTATCATGCACCTCTCTATTCACAAGTTTGTTCGCCTGCAGGTTTTTTAATTCCTTAGACAGGGTTTTATCTGTGATTCCGTCTACCTCTCTTGAAATTTCCTTGAATCGTTTGGGTCCGCTGCATAAGGAATACAGGATAAGTAATTTCCATCTGCCGTCAACTGCTTCCAGCGCGTCCTTGATGGAAAGCATTGCCTTTGAACAATCTTCTTGTATTAACATAGTATCTATTTTAAAGCTACTTCCATTTTGGATAGCACTATCCAATGTGGAAGTACTATCATTTGGAAAGCAAAGATAAATACTTTTGTGGCTGAAATAAAATGACATGGTAAATAGAACTGTTTTAGATCCTGGCAAGCGCCGGCGGGCCACAATTTTAATAACTGTTTGCATTGCTCTTATGGCCGTAATCGCATCAGTAAGCGGGCTAAACGTAGCTCAGCCTAAACTTGCAATAGAGTTTAATGCCTCACAGGGCATGGTACTGTGGATGATCAATATTTATACGCTAAGTTTAGCTGCAATGCTGTTACCGCTTGGTGCAATTGGAGACCGCTGGGGACGCCGTCGGATGTTACTTTCCGGGTTGCTAATTTTCGGGGTAGCAAGTATAATATCTGGTTTGGCACCCTCATCCTATATTATGCTTGCTGCACGGCTGTTAAGCGGCCTTGGCGCAGCGATGATTATGCCGGTTACACTCGCAGTCATCACCTCTACTTTTCCAGATGAAGAACGCTCAAAAGCGATTGGTATATGGACTGGTGTTGCCGGAGGTGGCGGTATTTTGGGAATGTATCTATCAGCTATTCTTGTGGATCTGGCAGATTGGCGGTGGCTTTTTGCGCTTCCGGTTGTATTAGTGATTGTTGCTTTTATCATGACGCTGCGCTTTATTCCTGATTCTGTTGAGAAGACGAAACACAAATTCGATATCGTCGGTTCCCTGTTGTCAATAATTGCGGTGATCGGAATTGTTTTCGCTCTTCATGAGGCTCCTGGTGCAGGTTGGGGTGATCTGGTGACACTGGTGAGTATGATTATTGGTGTAACGGGCGCGGTTGGTTTTGTACTATGGGAATTGCGGCAGGAGGGACCACTTCTTGATATACGTTTGTTCCGCGAGCGCGGGCTGTCCAGCGGTTCAGTTACTTTACTAACTGTCTTTGGTGTACAAGCCGGAATATTTGTTGTGCTTTTTCCCTATTTTCAGGGAGTGCTTGGCTGGTCAGGTCTTCGCTCAACTTTCGCTATGATGCCAATGGCATTGCTGATGATGCTTGCCTCAGGGCTGGCGCCTGGAATTTCAATACATATTGGAAGTCGCTTCACTATGGCGACAGGAATCATGTTTGGCAGCATAGGTGCTGCGCTGATGGCCGCATTTGTATCTGTTGAGGGGGGGTACCTATCTGTTTTGCCCGGTATGTTGACCATGGGGTTGGGAATGGGATTGACAATGACACCTTCCACCGAGGCGATCACTTCAGCATTGCCAGCTGACCGTCAAGGTGTTGCTTCAGCACTTAACGATATCACCCGAGAGCTTGGTACAGCACTTGGAGTTGCATTGCTTGGCGCTCTCGTAACCGCGGGTTATAGTAATGCTATTGGCAGCCGGCTCGACCTTTTACCCATGGGGATTGCTGCTGTAGCTCGTGAAGGTATTGCAAATGCATTAGCAATCGCACCACGTGCTGCCTCTCAATCCGGGATGCTAATTCGTGTTGCTAAAGAATCTTTTGTTCAGGGCTGGCAACATGCAATGTGGATAGGCGCTGGCGTGATGGCAGTTCTGTTTATTTATATTCTTGTTCTTGGGCCGAAAACAAATAAAAAGATATGAAACGTATAGCTATTTTTAAAACAAACATTCAGCAGCAGAATCAGGCCGATGAAGTATTCATCACCTTGACAAGCATTTTACCGAGCTCCAGGATTAATTTCGATCTCGAGGATAGCGATAAAATATTACGGGTAGAAGATCCGGATGTTGACCCTGATATTATAATTTCGGTTGTTCAAGGTCTGGGGTTTTTGTGTAAGTCAATGCCGGATAAAATTTGTAAAGATCCAACCAATTCTGCAGATGAAATGAGGACGTTTTGGGACTCTAGTTTTATAGAACATGAAGCGATGTGGGGTTTTCAGGCTACGAATTCTGCAATACTGGCTAAGGATCTTTTCTTAGGGAAAGATATCAAAGATATACTTGTACCGGGAATTGGTTATGGCAGAAATGCCCAGGTTTTTATGGAAAATAACATTAAAGTAACTGGAATAGAAATATCTCAGGCGGCAATCGCATTAGCGAGAGAACATTATAGTCCTGATCTGGAAATTTTACATGGTTCTGTGACGGATATGCCTTTTAATGATCATCTGTATGACGGCATTTTTTGTTACGGTCTTGTATATCTACTGAATCCAGATCAAAGAAAAAAGATGATAAATGATTGTTTTAATCAGTTAAAGCCGGGAGGGTGGATGGTTTTTTCTGTTATTTCGGTAAATTCTCCTAATTATGGCAAAGGCAGGAAAGTCCGAAAAGATACGTTCGAAGTTGGAAAAGGGGCGCAGGTGTTTTTTTATGATACCAATGCGGTTAGAGAAGAATTTGGTAATTACGGATTGTTAGATTTTTTTGAGATTGACGAGCAGACAAATGCTGCGACACATAAGCCTTCCTTCAGGTTTATTATTATAAAATGTAAAAAGGAAGTTGAGTTTTAATTAATCAGAACCATATAGTTCCAGGTGATATACCGTAATATGGTTCTGATTTAATACGCCCAAATCAGGCATCCGGTATTTCAGGTTCTACCAGTTTAGCCAGTTTTTCCAGAGATTCCTGCCAGCCTAAATAGCACATCTCTGCAGGGATAACCTCGGGAATGCCCTCCTGGGTGATTTTTATCTCTGTACCTACTAACGTTTTCCGGAGCCAAACCGAAGTCGTCATCTCACCCGGGAGATTAGGGTCATCAAATTTATCTGTGTACTTCAGGAACTCATTGGGCTTAATTTCAATGTAGTCTCCGCCAAATGAATGGCCATTTCCGGTTGAGAAATTTTGAAAAGACATTCTGAAAGAACCGCCTGTCTTTACTTCCATTTGATGGACTGTACAAAGAAAGCCATAAGGAGGAAGCCAGGACGCAATTGCCAGGGCTTCAGTGAAGGCGCGGTATATCTTTTCCGGGGAGGCCTTAAGGATTCTGTGAAGTGAAACGGTGTTGTTTGACATATAATTTATTTTTAGGTTAGATTCAGTAAGATAAAGATGGCATGAAAATTTGTTTTTCAGGAGGGTTAAATAAGACAATCTATGGGGGGATTTGTGACCGAAATAAATAATCTAGTTTTATTATAAACTGATCAGTTTATAATTTATCTTTGCGCCCTTATGGGAAGAAACAAGGAATTTGAATATGAACAGAAACTAGACATTGCGCTGGAGCTCTTCTGGACGCAAGGATATCATATGACTTCTATCAGTGACATGGAAAGCCATATGGGAATTAACCGAAGCAGCATTTATCCCACATATGGCGATAAAAGAGAGCTGCTTATTAAATGCTTAACTAAATATTTGAAATCTAAAGTGTCCGCTTATGCAGATATTTTCAGCGACGGTCAATCTGATGCTATTGAAATTTTGAGAGGAATATTAAGATTGGCGGTAGACCAGAGTATAAATGAGAACAGAACCTGTTTGGCTGTTAAAATTTCATTTGAGATGGCATTAACTGACGAAGATGTCAGACGACTGCTGTCCAACAACGAGAAAAAAATCGAAGAGATCTATTTTAAAATTTTAAAAGGCGGACAGGAGCAAGGATGTATTAAAGCTGATTTAGATACTAAATTGACTGCAGATTTCTTTGCCTGCTCATCCAGTGCGCTGTTCAAAAATTATGCATTAAATAAAAGCCGTAAAAATATCTATGATATGATAGAAACTTTAATTCAAATGGTTAAAGCATAATCGTTACAGCGTTTTATAGAATTAATTAACAAATAATATTTTTTTAACCTTTTTTAAACTGATCAGTTTAGTATGGATCTAAGTGTAAATAAACGAACAGCATACATCGGTTGTCTGGGCGTTATCGGAATTATAAGTACAGAATTTGGTGTGATTGGCATCTTGCCACAAATAGCTGAATATTACAATATAAATATCGGGACAGCAGGTTATTTGTTGAGCATCTTTGCATTAACGATCGCTCTTACCGGACCCTTTATGGTTTTATATGCATCAAAATTCGATAAAAAGAAAATTATGATGTATGCCTTAGGATTGTTCTTTATCTCTAATTTTTTGTCAATTTTTAGTCCGCCTTTCTGGTTACTGATGATCCTTCGGATATTACCTACAATATTGCATCCGGCCTTTTTTTCAATGGTAATTGCTGCTGCTACAAAAGATACCTCCCCCCAAATGCAGATGAGATTAACTAGTATAATCATTGGTGGTATTGCCCTTGCACAGGTAACTCTCATTCCCTTTACCACATTTATAGCTAGTATTTACACCTGGCAGCTAAGTTATGTTATCCAGGGGCTGGTAATCTTTATAACACTCGTGATCATTTATAAATTTTTACCATCTATGCCTAATAAAGAAATTAAGTCCTTTAAAAATCAGTTGAGTATACTGGTAAGACCAAAGTTTATTGCTGGCACAGCTGTAAATTTGTTTTTAATAACGGCCTGGTTTTGTTCGTATAGCTATTTTGCAGACTATCTTTCAAAAGCAAAAGGTTTGAGTACACAGGAAATCAGTTATATGTTGTTTTTATTCGGTGCAATGGGGGTAATTTCGAACTTTCTTGCAGGACGTTTATTAGGAAAATATATGACCTTGACTACTTTGTTTTTCATTACAGGTACATTTTTAGTTCCATTTGCCTTTGAATATACAAATGGTTCAATACTCAGTGTAGCTCTCGTAGTCGGATTTTGGGGAATAATGTACGGTCCATGTTTCCTGATAGGTGTCGGTCATATGGTATCAGCAGCTCCCGATGCCAAAGAATTCGCTAATAGTCTGCAAACTTCGTTTGGTAATCTTGGCGTTTCTCTTGGGACCGCTACCGGAGGATGGTTTATTAATCATTACGGAATACTAATTACGCCATGGGTCGGTATTGGATTCGGTGTATTGGCAATTGTCGCGATTTTTTGGAGAGCCCGGCTGGATAGCCGTGTCTTTTCGCGAACTTTGCAGTAATCCTGGGATGAGATACTCGAAGCAGGTGAAAATAGTCTTTGTTAAAATATGGTTTTAAAAAGTAATCAGGAGCATAGTTTTAATACTTCTTCAATAATCCCGGTTCGTGTAAGGAACGCACAGATTTCAGATGCAAAACAATTGAGTGAATTAATTCTTGAGAACGCGGAAGAACTTTTAAGGCCGCATTACAGCGAAGAGCAATGGAATATTTTTATAAAGTACTATTCTGAAGAAGTAGTGGCCGAAAAGATAGGTCGGCAAGTAGTATTTATTGGCGAAAAGGAAGGACTCATCGTCGGTACAGTTGCGCTTGAGGATGATTTTGTAGTTGGAGTTTATACACGGTTACAAAACGTCGGTCAGGGTATAGGTAAACTTCTAATGACTCATTTAGAAAACTATGCGAAAGATAGCGGTGTGACGCAGCTGCAATTGGCCGCCTCACCGACAGGGTTGGCATTTTATTATAAAAACGGTTGGGAGAAAGTAAAAGATTTTATTATTGAATATTATGGTGTCGGCTTTGAGGAAACTTTAATGATTAAGCACCTGCGCTGAACACAAGCGCAGGTGCTGGCCTGAATGTAATTCAAATCTTATAATCCAGTATTAATAGGCGCGTTGTACCGTTTTAAGCAGGTCATGCGGATATCCCAAAGTTACTGCGCTGATCCTGTCCAGGGTGGTAGTTTGTTCAGTACTCAGGCAAACCGAAAGTGCTTTTAAACTTTCCTGGATCTGGCCGAGAGACCTCGCCCCAATGATCGGAAAACAATTTTTGCTCAGTGCCCAGGCTAATGCCACTTGTCCCGGAGTTGCGTCGACATCAGCGGCGATTATTTCCAACTGATCTATAATCGTTTTGGTGGTCATGTCTTCTTGATATCCATCTGTTTTAGTGAGTGTTAAGCGTCCTTTGCCGCCATGCCTGTATTTTCCAGTCAGGAGTCCACCGGCTAAAGGTGAATAAAGCATTGTACCCAAACCGAAATACTCAGCCATACTCATCAATTCGCGATCGGCCGCTCTTTGTGCCAAATTATATTCGATTTGTAATGCGGCTAATGGTATGGTACTCGCAATAGCCGCAGCTTTCCACGCGGGGAAATTTGCCAATCCTGTATATAATACTTTACCTGTCTTAACTAGATCTTCAAGGCCCCGGGCGATTTCTTCAACCGGAGTCCGGCCGTCATCATAGTGAGGCATGTAAATGTCTATATAATCAGTTTTTAGACGTTTTAAGCTAGCCTCCACTGCACCGCGCATTGCTTTGCGATGATTACCTTCATTCGCAGGAGAGGGAGTGGTTTCACTGCTCCTTGTATATTTAGTACAGATTACGAAATCATGCCGTTTTGATGCTATAAATCTGCCAACGACCTCTTCAGCCTCACCTAGCTGATATTGGTCAGCCACATCGATGAAATTTCCGCCGGCATCAGCGAAGGCAGATAAGATTTGCGGAATGTCCGCTGCTGAAGCACCATATCCGTTATTACTGCCCAAACTTGCTGCTCCCAGGGCAAATTCGCTCACCGGTAAGCCAGTGTTTGTTCCGAATAATTTATATTTCATGAAACGAAGTTCAGTATGTGTTTTTATTTAATCAAGTACGGCTAAATTCAGCCGTATCAATAAAACCCAGAAAAAAACCGAGATTAGCCGGATGTACAAAAGAAAATTACCAGTTGAGCTCAATTGCGGTCTCCATATTTTTATGGAAGTGCTGAATGGCAAATGGAAAATTAATTTGATCTGGTGCATTTATTCGGGCATCGACAGGCCAGGGGAATTACAAAGAATGATGCCGAAAGCATCACGTAGGCTTCTGGATACTCAATTAAAACAACTCGTAGATCATGGTATTCTAACTAAGATCATCTTCGATCAGCGTCCGCCCAAAGTGCAGTACGAATTAACGGCTTTGGGGGAAACATTAATCCCTATCATCGCATCTACGGCCAGGTGGGGTGAAGCTCATCGCGAACAGCTGGAGCCTTTGCTTTCGATTGTATGAAGTAAAATATATGGATTTAAAAAAAAAATGAAAGTTACGGAGGCATTTTACAATATGCTCCTTTCTTTTATTCACTCGTTTTAGATGAAGAAGTTACTGATGATAAATCTTCATTTGCTTAAAAACATTTTTCTTACGATAAAAATAACTAAGGAAGTGAAAGTCAGGAAATAAACAATTCCCAGGCCCAGGTTTTTAAATTTTAAAGTTTCAAAATCTATTTGTTTATATACTGCTGTTCCCAGAATAATAACCATAATCCAAATAGGCAGCGATACATTATTATTTTTATCGTTCATTGTTTTGTTTAAAATAGTAATCATAAAATTGAATACAAAAACATTCCCAAAGACTACACTTTAGTGTAAATTTGCTAATAAGTCACCGCCATTAATGAAAAATAACGTTAACTCAAGCTTGGTCACCAAGAATAGACTCGGGAAAATATCAGAAGACGACCTTATGGCACCACAGCATTATTTGGAAGCCATTAAAGCTTTTGCAAGGTTAACTTATGAAAGTATATATGTGATCAATTATGAAAACATGGCGTTTGAATATGTTTCAGAAAACCCGTTATTCTTATGTGGGCATTCTCCTGAGGAAGTGTTGACTATGGGTTATGATTTCTATTTTAAATATGTTCCTGAAAAGGATTTGGAATTGCTAACTCGAATTAATGACGCTGGATTCGATTTCTTTAAAAAATTACCGGGGAATACAAAAAAACTATATAGTATAACTTATGATTTTCATTTGGTTAATCAAGATGGCAGGCATGTCCTCATTAATCATAAACTTACTCCCTTATTTTTGACCGGCGATGAAAAGATGTGGAAAGCTATGTGTATAGTTTCTATTTCGCATCATAAGAGTGTAGGCAACGTTTGTATTCATAAACAAGGCACCGATGAAACCTGGGAGCTAAATATAGAAAACAATATTTGGCGTAAATCAGAAAAACCTAAACTCACGAGAAGAGAAATAGAGATATTATTGCTGCATGCACAGGGATTAACAATTACCCAGATTGCAGAAAAAATATTTGTTTCTTCTGACACGGTAAAATACTACAGAAGAAGGATTTTCGAGCGTTTAGGTGTAAATACTACCGTGGAAGCTCTTTCTTACGTAGTTAATAACAAGATTATTTAATACAAATAATCTTATTTGCTTATTAATTTAACATAGACTACTGTTTTAAGCAGATCTTCTTTCCTGTGACGGGATATGGGAAGCTGTTTTCCATTAATAAAAACCCGGCCTCCAGAAATTGCATCAATTTTTTTTATGTTAATTAGATATGATATATGTATTCTGAAAAATGAGTCTTTAGGTAGCATTTCCTCTAATGACGCCATTGTTTGATGAATAACAAAGGTTTTATCTTTGAAGTGTAGTTTCAAATAATTCTGCATTCCTTCCACAAATAGAATATCCTCCCAGATTATTCGCTGAAAAGTATCTCCTTGTCTGATATACATATCTGAATCAGATCCCTCGTTACTATTTTGTATTATAATACGCGATTGAAACAAGTCCAGTGCTTTGTTTGCTGCCTGGAAGAAGCGCTGGAACTCTAAAGGTTTCAATAGATAATCCACAACATTCAACCTAAAACCTTCAAGTGCATGTGTTGAATAAGCTGTGGTCAATATAGTAAGTGGTGATTTGTCCAGGGACTCCAGAAACTCAAGTCCGGAAAGCATGGGCATATTAATATCCAAAAACATCAAATCGATATCCTTTGACTTCAATATTTCTGTTGCCCTCATGGCAGAGGTGCAGGTATCTGTAACCTCCAAAAAATCCAGCTGGTTAATGAAGTTAACAACCCCCTTAATAGCTATTGGTTCATCATCTACGACTAAACATCTTAGCGACTGACTGCTTTTTTGTTTTAATAGTGTAATTGCCATAATCTATATTTTGATTACTAATTTAGTATAGTAAGTTGTGTCGTAGTCGTTTACTGTTAATTGATAATTATCAGCGTACAAAATGTCTAAACGCTTTCTTACGTTTTCTAGTCCTAATCCCGAAACACTATCTTTTTCCGGTATAATATCAGATTTGGAGTTTTCTATTTCCAAACATATTAAATCGGCTATTTGCTCGAAGCTTATATTTACATAAGCTTTTTCTGATATGCCACGGGATACGTGTTTAAAGGCATTTTCTATAAATGTGATTAATAACAAAGGAGGGAATTCCTTAGTGCCATCTTCAACATTCCACGAACAATTGATGATCAGTTCATTTCCCCATCTGACTTTCTCTATACCGATAAAGTCTTTCAAAAAATGAACTTCTTGTTCTATATTTACTTTTCTGTTTTTCTCGCTATTAAGTTGATGACGAAGTATGTTAGAGTATTTTATTAACAATGACGAGGCGAGGTTTACATCTTCCAACATTAATATATTAATGTGATTTAATACATTAAACATGAAGTGAGGATTGATCTGTTGATGAAGTATTTCTAATTGAGATTCAACTAATGCTTCATGTAGTTTTAGACTCTCCTCATAGAATCTCAACCCGCAAAATCCAAAATTAACGAATAAAGCTACCAGTAAAGCATTTATATACATTATACTAAACATGCTCCTCCCTAATAATAACTCAGATGGAGGGAAAAAACCGCTTTCTTCCAGCTCGAGAAAGCCATGTAGAATTGCGGGTATAAATAAAGCAGATAGGGCTGATACAACAAAAAACTGTCCAATAAACAGAAGCATTTTCTTTTGTCTCATTGCTTTTTGCAATAAATTTTTGCTTAGGTAAGTGGTGAAGGGGTATACGCATAACATAACACATAATGCCAGCAGACCACCCTCTAACGTCGATGAGTCAGGTATGTATCGAAACCAAAAGACAATGGTTAGGAATATCCATATCAGGATAACAAACCGGTCGTACTTTTTCAAAAGAGTCATACCACAAAGTTAAGGGTATTATTCTACAGAAACGTCTGGGACAATTACCAGGCGTCAAAGCTAAATGACCATCGGTCAAAACTATTTTCATCCCGGTCCAACCCCTTTGATATTTGTCTCAACAGACGCAAAAAACGTCTTGTCTAATTTAAGATTATGAGATTATTATTGATTTGTGTTTTTATA
>JAAAFW010000015.1:725818-846045 GCA_019352875.1 Pedobacter cryoconitis
AGGTTTAACAATTAAAAATTCGTTTTTTAATATCCCATTTACCCTTTCAGCAAGTGCATTCTGATAACATTCTTATCTTTAAGTAAGTTTGGATTATTGTTTGGGTAAATACTTTTTTGGCGCAATCATCCCATATTCTTTCTGCATTATATCAAACATGGTTGGTAAACTCCAATCAAGTTACCAAGTTTTCTTAACCATACCAAAACCGTATTTCGACCTTGGATGCCGTAATGCTTTTGAGCTTGCTTAAGGTTAGTTCGCCTTTTTCTACTTGGCTAACGATCTGTAATTTAAAGGCTAGACTGTAATCCCGCTGACTACGTCTAATTGAATTCTTTTCCTCATTTTTCATAATAAGTTGATTTGGGTGTCAACTTATTTCAGGACGGAACAAAGACTAACTAAAAGCCTCACAGAAATGCGGGGGCTTTTTTGTATTTGTAGTTTCCCATTTGTATTTGATGCACATTTATAGAAACAAAAAACAGTTTTACTATAACGCAAAACGAATGAACAAAATGAACCGATAACATGAAATATATTATCTTTAAATTTAAGTTTAAATAAAAAACAAATAAGATGACACTAAAAGCTTCTATTTTGTCTGAAAAAACTTCTCAGTCAGCCGCAATTTTCTCCAGCACTATTCTTTCCTTATTCAAGGAGAAAGTTGAAAATTTTCCACAAAAAAATGCAGTAACTTTTATGCAACAGCAGATCAGTTATGGTAGTTTGGACGAAAAAAGCAGTCTTTTGGCTGCTCAACTCCTGTCCTATGGGGTCAAACCTGGGATGCTGATTCCTATTTGGCTTGACCGATCTCTGGAATGGGTTACGGCAGTAATCGCAATTCTAAAAACGGGAGCCGCTTATATCCCAATTGATCCCGATTACCCTGTAAAGAGAGTTGAATATATCCTTAACGATGCTGGAACGAGCATACTAATTACCAGTACAGAGAATGCAAAAAAACTGCAGAATGGCGATCAGACTGAGATCGTAATATTAGATGATTTAAGAGAGCTTAAAGAGCTTAACGATTATCTTTATGAACGGGCTTCGGATTTACAGGACCTGGCTTATGTGAGTTATACCTCAGGCTCCACCGGAAAACCAAAAGGCGTAATGATCCGCCATGATTCTGTTAAAAATCTGATTAACTGGCACAATCATCTATTTGGTGTAAACCAACACAGTCAGCTAACATTGGTAGCAGGGCTTGCATTCGATATTTCTGTATGGGAAATGTGGTCAAGTTTATGTGCAGGCGCAACGCTGCATATAGCAGATCAGCAGCAAAGAATAGATACCGATTCTCTTGTGTCGTTCTTTCTGGAAAAAGGAATTACACATGGTTTTGTTCCAACTGTCTGGGTTCCAACCTTTATTGACATTAGTCGATCGGCAATGCTTAAAGATTTAAAATATCTCTTTACAGGTGGAGAGAAATTGAAGCCGGTAATAACCCAGGGGCTACCCTATCAGTTAATTGATTATTATGGTCCCACCGAATGCACTGTTTACGCAACTTTTCATCCGGTAAACTCTGCAGGAACAGATCAAAACTCATCTATAGGTATGCCTGTTGGAAATATTCAAGCCTATATTCTTGATCTCAATCTGCACATGGTTCCAGAAGGACAAATAGGTGAACTTTGTCTAAGCGGAGTAGGTCTTTCCAACGGGTATTTAAACAACGAGGAATTAACCAGGCAAAAATTTGTAGATCACCCTTACCAGCAGGGAGAAAAACTTTATCTTACCGGAGATCTGGCCAGATGGCTGTCTAATGGAGAAATACAGTTTCTGGGCAGAAAAGATAAACAGGTCAAAATAAGAGGATTTAGAGTGGAGCTGGGAGAATTAGAGACTACACTAATGGCAGCTGGCCATGGCATTATTGACGCTGTGGCAATCACGAAAGGAAACTCCGAGAATAATAAGTATCTGATCGCATTTTTAGTTTCAAAGGAAGACGAACCCGATATGAACAAGATCCGGCAACATTTGAGAGAGGAGTTACCTGTCTACATGATGCCTGTTCACTTTATTCCAATCAAAAAGATTCCACTTACGGCAAATGGAAAAACTGACGAATATGCACTAAACGAACTTGCCCTTCAATATATAAAGGATGTAGTCCCATTCAGCCCCCCTGAGAACGAGATAGAATGCCTTATTGCTAAGATATGGACAAAGACCCTTGACCGGCCGGTTATTAATCGAAGTGATAACTTTTTCGATATTGGTGGAGATTCCCTACTGGTAGCTATCGTGGCTGTTTCACTCAGCAAGGAATTAGGGACTAAAGTCTATCTGCGGGATCTTTATCAATATCCGGTTTTAAAACAACTTGCAGACTCTATCCAAAGCAGGGCACTAACAACGGCCGAGCTTCCCAAAGAAGACGTAGAACCTTATGTACAACTTGAGCAAGATGTCTTTCTTCATCCCGAGACCGTACAATTTAAAGATTTTGATGTATCTGTAATGCAAAATCCTTCCGCTATATTACTTACAGGCGCTACTGGGTATGTTGGAATTCATTTACTTAAGGAACTTCTCGAAACAACCTCTGCCAAAGTGTACTGTCTTGTCAGGGCGCATGATGGTGTTCATGCTATTGAAAAAATAAATGATCATTTCTCAAAGTACCAAATACAGATTGAAGAACATCAGCGTAAACGGATTATTCCTGTTATTGGAGATTTAACTCAGAAAGATCTTGGACTTAAAAAACAGCAATATAACCTATTAGCTTCTACCATAGAAATGATTTACCATTCTGGGAGTTCGGTAAACTTTATTGAACCTTACTCCTACATGAAAGCTGCTAATGTAGAAGGACTGAGAGAAATTATAAAACTTGCAGCTGATGAAAAAACCAAGTGCCTGATATTACTTTCTACCATTTCTGTGTATAGCTGGGGCCATGTATTTACCGGTAAAACGATTATGAAGGAAAATGATGATATTTCACAGAATCTACTGGCTGTAAGTAAAGACATAGGGTATGTAAGAAGTAAATATGTGATGGAAGCTATTGCCGATTTGGCGGCGGAACAGGGTTTACCACTAATGACATTCCGCCTGGGTTACGCGATGTGCCATAGTAAAACCGGAGCAAGTGCACCTTACCAATGGTGGGCTGGACTGGTTAAAAATTGTATTGAATACGGTACTTATCCAAAACTTAAAGAACTTAGGGAAGGTTTGATTACGGTAGACTACATGACAAGTGCAATAGCTTCCATATCTAAAAATCCAGAAGCAATCGGAAAAAAATTCAACTTGATCGCCTCTCCTGAAACGAACCTTACCCTGCAAGACTTTTTTGACTTACTTAAAAAGCATTATACATTTAAATTAGAGGGACTACCTTATAAAGACTGGCGTAATCAATGGGAGGATGACAGCAAAAACAGACTTTTCCCACTAACGAGCCTGTTTAAAGACAATATGCATGAAGGTCTTTCAACCGTTGAACTTTATCAGGACACTTATATTTGGGATCAGAAAAACGTCGATGAGTTTTTGAAAAACACAAATATTAAAGAGCCTGTCTTTGACAAAAAAATGCTGGATGCTTATTTGAAATATTTGGGAATAGGCCTAACCCTGTAATTTCATAACCAAATCTTTTCTTAGTTATATTGTAGAATATTATGGAATTACCAATTGTACAATTTAAAACCCACCGCCTTGCTTACACGTTAGCTGCATGCTTTGGCCAGGTGCCTTTAGGTTTTGGTTTCTACGGTTTGGTAAATGAAGATGCATATTCTTTCTGGTACTGGTTACTATTTATCGTGGGCCTTGTTATATCCACCCGCTGCGGCTGGACTGCTATTAACCATAACTTAATGCTTGAATTGAATCATAGAGGAATTGATTACAAAAAGAATCTCTATCGCTAGAATACCCTAAGTAGTTATGCGGCTATGAATCTGTACCGGAGCAAATGGCTGTTTACGCAAAGGTTTTCAAAGTTAGATTTGATGGTATTATTAAGAAATGAAACTGCTAACAGCTAACAGCTAAGGATATTCGCTATATTGAACAATAGCAAACCACACTTCTACAATGAAAAAATTAATTCTTTCAGTTTTTACTGTATTTCTCTCACTATGCGCATTGGCTCAAAAGGACAATAAAGTGACCATCGGAGCAATTGATAGCATCAAATCGAAAATTCTGAATGAACAAAGAAAAATCTGGGTATATGTACCTAGTAGCTGGAGCCCTGATTCTAAACAACGATACCCGGTATTGTATTTATTGGATGGTGATGATCATTTTTATTCAACCGTAGGTATAATTCAGCACCTCAGTCAGGGAATCGGGAATACCATCTGCCCTGAAATGATTGTAGTTGGCATTCCAAACACAGATAGAATCAGAGACCTGACACCAACACATGTAGATGCTGCTCCACCCTTTACCGACAGTTTAATGTTAAAAACAACTGGGGGTGGCGAACGCTTTGTTTCGTTTATTGAAAAGGAGTTAATACCGCATATTGATTCCTCATACCCAACGCAACCTTACAAAATATTAACAGGACATTCATTTGGAGGCCTAACGGTAATGAACGTTGCAATAAACCATACAAAATTGTTTAACTCCTACATTTGTATAGATCCAAGCATGTGGTGGGATCAAATGAATTTGTTAAATAAAACCAGAAACTCGCTAAGAGAGAATAAATTTTCAGGTACCACTTTATATTTAGGAATTGCAAATACCCTGAGAGAGGGCATGGATATAACTAAGGTCCGGAGCGACACAACTAAAGGCACCCGGCATATCCGTTCAATTCTCAATTTGGATCAATATATTAAAGAGCAAAAGCAAAACGGATTAAGGTATGAAAGTAAATATTATAGCAATGAAGACCACGGATCGGTACCCTTAATTGCAGAATACGATGCTTTGCGTTTCATTTTTGAAAAGTATCGTTTTAAACTTACCCCTAAAGACCTTACAGATCCGACGGTTGATTTAGTGGGTAAATTCGAAAGACATTACCAGGAGGTATCAAAACTGTTGGGTTATAAGCTCTCCCCACCTGAAGATATGATAAACGAACTGGGGGGCGATTTTTTGCAGCGAAAGGAATATACCAAAGCTGAAGGACTATTTAAATTAAATGTTGCCAATTATCCCGAAAGTTATACCGTCTACGATTCTTATGGCGACTATTTCCTGGCGACGGGCAATAAATCAAAAGCGATTGAATATTTCAAAAAGGCTTTGTCCATAAAAGAAAACCCAGGTTCCCTAAAAAAATTAAATACTTTATTGTGAGGTAAAAATAACCACTACAAACAATCCACCCTGTAAGAATTAAATATTCAACGCCTTTATCCTTCAGTATCCTGTTATTAAAACTGAATTTGTATTTGAAACTAATGGGATGCCACCGGCTTATGTAGTATTCCCTTTTCCTTTTTGTATTTTTTGTAATTCTTCTACATCCGCTTTATCTTTTAATCTACCAGTATTAAATTTCGATAATACCAGATCATTAAGATGAAGAAACGGAATTTTCACCCCATCAATATCTGCAATAATTTTTCTCTGATCTGCCTGCTCAAACTCAATCATACTAATTCTGGTTAGAAAATCTACTTTTTCAGGTTCATCCCACATTGAAAAAACAATATGTTTTTCAAAATCCAGTTCAGCAATATGCAGTATGTCTTCTTCATCAAAGTTCATTTGACTTAAAACATCTATCAATTTCAACTTATTTATATTGTCCGGTCTTAGCCATAGATCTACATCGCCAGTGCTTCTTGCGTAGCCATGAAATATCACAGAATAACCACCAATTACAATAAAATCAACTTTTTTTAATAAAAGTTCCTTTAATAAGTCTTGATGTTTTTCTATAAAAAGATTCATCCAGCTGTGATTATTCTAATTTTACCTGTTGCAGTTCTACGCTTTAAGTCTTCCCTGCTTACTTGATGTACACGTAGAATAAGTTCGACAGTGTGTCTTAAACGATCTATAGGTGATTGCTTGATGATTTCCTGAATTTCAGTTTCTTTAGCTTCTTCAAACGAGTTGAAAATTCTTATCCTGTCTTTTGTCTTATTCATCACAATATCATTTAGTAAAATATATACAGCAATCAGTATGCTATTTATTTTCCAGCGCTTTGAAAGCTCATAAAACCCTTCTTTTTCTGCATGAAGCTTCTTAAGTCTTTTCTACTGTGTCCGTTGTAGTACTCTTGTAGTCTTAATTAGAATCTAACGTAAATATATGCATTTCTTGAAAGTATTACATGTCTTAGAAATGCATTTGCATTTAAAATGCTATCAATAAACAACGAGCGATTTGGTTATCTAGCTCGTCGTTTCAGGCGGTGTCTTCTTCCGAAGAATTCCCTTCTCTACACTTTCATCCAATACAAGTTTAGCATAGCTCCAAATTGAAGCAGAGCCATTTTCTATCACTTTTTTTTTGTTATAAACTGTATCGTAGTCTACATTAAACTCTGCCCATGTACCACCATTATTGCTGGAATTTTGCAATAATGGCTCAAAGCGGTCCATCGTTTTGGCAAATTTAGCTTCATCCGTACTCCCCTGCTCAAATTCTTCCCAAATCGCTATGAATTCCTGCGCTTGTATTTCAGGTAATAATCCGAAAATTCGATTTGCTGCTAACCGTTCTTCCTCAGTATTGGTATGGTTTTTTGAGGAATCGTAAATGAAGGTGTCACCTGCATCAATTTCGACCAAATCATGAATTAGTACCATCTTTAATACTTTCAGCACATCAATTTGTTTATCCGAATGTCCGGCCAAAACAAGAGTCATCATTGCTAAATGCCAACTATGTTCTGCATCATTTTCATGCCTGTCGCTATAAAATAATTTAGTTCTTCGCTGAATGTATTTTAATTTGTCAATCTCTTTTATAAAGGCTACTTGTTGCAGCAGATCATTCGTGTCCATTACGCTCGGTATGAGAATTAAAAATCCAAATTTAAATAACTTTTATTGAAGTAGGCCAACGATTTAAATATAGCATTTGCAGCTAAAACATGTAAAAAATACGTTATTTGGGATCATAATACCATGCTTAGTCCACGCATAAAACGATCAGCTCAGGTGCCAGATTAGCGCCGCCTGTTGTAACTGCGATATACTGCTTCCCATTAAGCATATAGGTCATTGGTGCAGCGGTAGCGTTTCTTGGCAGATCAATCTTTCCAATCATTTTCCCGTTAGTCTTATCGTATGCCACTATTCCCGGGTCAATCACCTGAAATTTCAGCTCCGTTGATTTACTCTTTTCCCCGGCTTCTCCACCCCCCATTTCCTCCCGTTGCGTGCTTCCCTCCTGTGCTACAAAAAGCAATGTCCTGGTCAATAAGATGTGACTACGGGTAGAGCGGCCAAGGGGAGTCTGGGCATATTGCTTAAGTGCCGGAACAGATGTAGACAAGTCGCCCATCGGCGTCATCCATTTGTGGTTACCGGTGTGCATATCAATCGCCGTAAGCCTGCCATAAGGTGGTTTCCAAAGCGGAATACCATTAAGTGTTTCCACAGCTACAGTTTTCCCATCATATCCAATATGTGGTGTTTTTGATTTCTCAAGCGTTACAGCATATGGAATAGTATTGGAAGGCACATAAAACATTCCCGTTTCCGGATCGAATGCTGCTCCCGCCCAACTCGCTCCTCCGGCAATACCTGGCATTAAGATGGTTGGCTTTTCCAATGTTGGTGGTGTAAATAGCGGGCCATAATTATAATTACGGAGTATGGCTAATGCCGAATCCCGAAGAGCAGGCGTATAATCTACCAGATCGTTTTCTGTAATACCCTGGCGGTCTATTGCTGCAGGCCTGCTTGGAAAGGGTTGCGTTGGTGATGATCTCTCACCCGGCACCGTTGATTGCGGAACTGGCCGTTCGATGATGTCCCATACCGGTTTCCCTGTTACACGATCAAATACATAAACAAAGCCTTGCTTAGTCACTTGGGCTACAGCCTTTATCGCCTTTCCATTGACATTGATATCAATCAGGTTTGGCGCTGCCGGCGGATCATAGTCCCAAAGGCCGTGATGGACAAATTGGAAATGCCAGATACGTTTGCCTGTTCTGGCGTCGAGCGCAACCAAACTTTCGCCAAAAAGACCAGAACCTAACCTCCCGCCGCCATAGTTATCGTTTGAGGGAGTACTGAATGGAAGATATACATAGCCTAATTCATCATCAGCACTAATGGGTGCCCATACATTGGCACTACCGACAGTCTTCCAGGAATCACCCTCCCAGGTTTCATTTCCGAATTCGCCTTTTTGCGGGATGGCATTGAACTTCCAGACTTGCTTACCCGTGCGTACGTCAAAACCACGAACAGCACCGGGAGGCATCGTTTCGGTTACCGGTACATCATGTACCTTTGTTCCAACCACAACCACATCTTTACAAACAATTGGCGCAGAAGAAACTCCATAAAGTTTGCGTTCAACAGTTCTTCCCAGTCCTCGGGTGAGGTCAATTCTGCCGTCAGTGCCAAAAGTAGCAATGGGTTTACCAGTTACCGCGTTTAGGGCAATCAGATAGCCATCACCAGTACCCAGGAGAATACGTTCGTCCTTTCCATCTTTCCAATAGGCCACACCCCGATGCACAAAACCATTATTGGATGGTGTTCCGTTTTTCCACGTTTCAGGATCATATCCCCATTTTGTCTTTCCTGTTGCGGCATCAATAGCCGCTACCTGTGACAGTGAAGTGCTGATATACAACACACCTTCAACCATCAAGGGAGTAGACTCCCATACCCAGCTTTTGATTTCGGGGTGCGTACGGGTAATATTTTCTTCCACTGAACGCCAGGTCCAGGCAATATGAAGTCTTTTGAAATTACTGGAATCAATCTGGTTTAAAGACGAATACTGTGAACTGCCCTTACTACCACCATAATTCTTCCACTCATTTCCTGAAACCAATGTAGACTGACCAAAGCCATCTGACAGGGTGCCAGCTAACAAGATTGTAGTAAGAATGAAGCGGTTAATTTTTCGTGTTATTTTCATGGTTTGAATGTGTTTTATTGTTTTCTAACAGCCATCCATGGGCTTAATGATCAGGATAGCGTCAGCCCCCCGTCAACAACAAGGTTATGCCCTACAACCATGCTCGAGGCTTCACTACAAAGGAAGAGTACCACGCTGGCTATCTCTTCAGGCCGACCTAATCTTCCTGAAGGAACGTTGGCCAGCATTCCATCCAGTGCCTCTTTCTGCCCGCCGGCGATCATCCGTTCGGACATTGCAGTATGAAAGAGCCCCGGACTAACGCTATTGATACGGATACCTCTGGAAGCATATTCCACAGCGGCACTTTTGGTCAATCCAATTACCCCATGCTTGGCACCGTGATATACTCCACGCTGTGCACCGGCACGAATGCCACCTATAGAAGAACAATTTACAATCGATCCACTTCCCTGTTTGCGCATATGCTGGAGCTCATATTTCATACAACTCCAAACACCCTGATAATTGATACTGGTTACCCGGTCGAAATCATCTCTGGTCTGATCTGCAGCCTCCGCAAGCTCATTTTGTATACCCGCATTGTTATATGCATAATCCAATCCCCCAAAATGATCAACTGTTCTACTTACCATATTTGCTACCTGTTTATCATCAGATACATCACATTGTATAGCAATAATATCATACCCTTCTTCCATCAGTTTTTCAGCTGCTTGCTTTACCATTGTTTCGTTCCAATCGGCAAGCGCAACAGAAGCTCCTGCCTGGGCAAATGCTTTTGCAGTTGCGAATCCTAAACCAGAGGCAGCGCCAGTAACCAATGCGACTTTTCCTTCCATTATTTTCATGACCGTTATTTTATTACGATACAAAGGTCAGCGCGAAGACACACATATTCCCTACCCGGAATACAGGATTACTTACCACTTTTACAGGTTCGGGTTAGAGAATTGAATCTCATAGAGAATAAACTTAAATTTGAATAGGTTTTTAAAGGCGATATTATGGAAAAGGTTTTAAGAATAGATGCGGTGAGCGAGCATGATAAATTTTATCATCAGGAGAACCTGCACCCACTGGTTAGTATAATTGATTTTAATGGAACAGCTCCAGAGATTTATGCTTCCAGAATGAACTTTGGTTTTTATGCAATTTATCTGAAAGACGTTATCTGTGGTGACATTAAATATGGACGGGACAACTATGATTACCAGGACAGAACTTTGGTGTTCGTTGCGCCAGGTCAAATTATCAATGTTAATATTAATGAAGACTATAAGCCAGCGGGCTTTGCCCTGCTCTTCCACCCAGATCTCATCCATGGAACTTCTCTTGGGAAGCATATAAATGATTATAACTTCTTTTCTTATGAAACCCGGGAGGCGCTTCACTTATCTGAGCGGGAAAGAAAAATTGTACTCGACTGTTTTGAAAAAATCAAATATGAACTGGAACAGGGAAGCGACCAGCACAGCAAAACATTAATTGCAGCTAACATCGAGCTTTTCCTCAACTACTGCGTAAGATTCTATGATCGTCAATTCATTACCCGAAACGAGGTTAACCGTAGTCATATCGAAAAATTTGAAAGCCTGCTCAAGGACTATTTCCATTCTGATAAACTACAAATTTTAGGACTTCCAGCCGTAACTTATTGTGCCGAACAGCTCCACCTTTCCCCGAACTATTTTGGAGACATGGTAAAAAAAGAAACCGGTAAAACTCCAATAGAATATATTCAGCTCAAAGTGATGGATCTTGCGAAGGAACGGATATTAGGCACTAATATGCCGATTAGTGAAATAGCCTACGAACTGGGTTTTAAATATCCGCAGCATTTTACAAGAGCATTTAAAAAGATAATAGGATACTCTCCAAACGAGTATAGATCGTTAAATTAATAGTTCCTTTTTAAGGCACCATCGGAGACATTAGAACTTATCACAAATAATTTCCTGTATTAATAAATTTGATAACTTTATTATGTACCAAATACATCTGTAATATGAAAAATCAAAACATTAGCAGGCGCCAGTTTATCGGAGCCGGTGCAATCGCAGCAACCGGTATATTATTCCTTTCAAAAAGATCTTTTGCAGCATCATTTTTAAGGATTGCTAGTAAACCAAACTCAGTAATAAATGGTGTACAGATTGGGGTGATCACCTATTCCTTCCGAAGCATGCCTGGCACTGCCGAAGATCTGCTGAAATATTGCATCGACTGTAATATCAATGCTATTGAACTAATGGGAGGTGCTGCCGAAGACTATGCTGGCGCGCCTAAAAGGGCTGCTGACCAGAGTGGGACAGATTTTGCACCAAAAATGGCAGATTGGCGTGCGAGTGTGGCTATGGATAAATTTAAAGAGCTTCGCAAAATGTATAACGATGCCGGTGTAAGCATCTACGCATGGAAACCAAATGCCCTTGGTGCAAAAAATACTGATGCCGAAATTGACTACGCATTTAACGCAGCCAAAGCTCTGGGTTGTACCCACGTGACCGTTGAATTGCCAGAAGAAGCCCAAACCAAACGCCTTGGCGATTTTGGTGCGAAACATAAAATGATGCTTGGCTACCACGCCCATACGCAAGCCACCCCGACACTTTGGGATATTGCCTTAAACCAATCAAAATATAATGGTATAAACCTTGATATTGGCCACTATGCATCTGGTACCAGCAGTAGTCCTCTACCATTTATCGAAAAATATCATGATCGCATTACGAGTATGCACATTAAAGACCGTAAATTTCATGACGGACCAAATGCGCCATGGGGTGCTGGCGATACTCCAATAAAAGAGGTATTGCAGCTGATGAAAAAGAAGAAATATAAGTTCCCGGCTACGATTGAGCTTGAATATACCATTCCGGCCGGATCAGATGCAGTAGCAGAGGTTAAAAAATGTCGCGCTTACGCAGCTGATGCATTAAAGTAAATAAAAGTCACGTTTTTATTTCCAATGTAAGGATGGTCTATTGTAGAACATGAGATCGTTTTGAATGTAATGAGGTGTTAGAAATTGTTTTTGTTCTTTAAAAATTCATCTGTGAAATGAATCTTCTCTTTTTCTTTAGAAAACTTTTGATCATTATATTTTTGAGAGTTTCCTTTTGGAATAGATAAAGATTGCCATTTATTATTTGCCAACATCTTACCAAGAAATACAATCTGACCAATATGGTAAGGATAGTGAGCTAATTGTCTGTTAATAGCATCAGTGATTGTATGCCCTTCATTCCGGATATAAACAATTTTATCTAAATCAGCTTCATTTAATGCATTAAGTGCATTCAATAAACAATCCCAGCCATCATTCCATTTCGAAAGTAAAGTGTCTTTATTTGTGATATCCTCGTCAAATTCCTGGTCTCTATTTCTCCAGGATTTTTCGCCATCTGTATTTAAAAAATCTGTCCATCGGGACGCCATATTTCCATAAAGATGATTGACAATTGTAGCAATACTGTTAGAGTCTTCATTATATTTCCAAAACAGGTTTTCCTCGTCTAGTTGACTAAATGTTTTTTCTCCAAGCATCTTATAGTATTCAAATTGCTTGATAACTCCTTTAATATCTTCTAAATTCATAGTATTTATTACTTTCACCTACTGTTAAACAACAATCAGACTAATTTAATATACATTTTTTGATTTCTTTATAAAACATTTAATCTGGATTGCCCGGTAGACAATCTTCTTACAGTTTTTTTTAGCGTCAATAACTTTCAGTATCGGACAAAAGACAGGTTATTTCAGAAGAGGTAGCTTTGGCAAGCTAAACACCAATGATAAACATCGATAGTATAAATAACTAACAAGTAAATTTTAAAAAATGGAATTCAGTCCAAACAATAATATCGTCAAACTCAGCCTTCAGGGTATGGACATGGAAGAAAAAGGCAAATCTGAAGATGCAAGCAAAATTTTTCTTCAAGCCTGGAATGAAGCCACAGACGACTTAGAAAAATTTATAGCAGCTCATTATGTAGCCCGATATCAAAAAAGTATTTCCGAGAAATTGAAATGGCTCGAAACGGCTTTAAGGTTTGCATTAAATATAAATAACGAAACTGTTAAGAGCGCTTTCCCTTATTTGTATTTAAACATTGCCAAATGCTATGAGGACTTGGGCGAACCTGACATAGCAGAGAAGAATTATGAATTAGCAACTTCGTTTAAAAATACACCATCTGATAAAGGTCCTTTTTATCATGGGACCAAAGCAGATTTGCAGCTTGGTGATTTGTTGACGGCAGGGGGTACTTCCAATTACAAACCCCAACTTAAAATGAATCATATTTATTTCACAGCCCTTGTCAATTCAGCAGGGCTTGCAGCTGCATTAGCAAAAAGCGAAAGACGTGAACGTGTTTATATCGTTGAACCGACAGGAAATTTTGAAAATGATCCTAATGTTACGGACAAAAAATTTCCGGGCAACCCAACACGTTCATATCGCTCGCAATCACCATTAAAAATTGTTGGCGAAATGACAGACTGGGACAGAATTACACCCGGCGAACTCCAAAAATGGCGAGAAAAGTTAGCCCATAATAAAGGGGATATTATTAATTAAAAAAGCCGGAAGAAAAAATCTTCCGGCTATGACTATCTAAATAATGCCATTTTTGAATTACAACCCGTTAAGATCTACTAAATAGTGTCCATATCAATTACGAAGCGGTACTTAACGTCACTGCCTAACACCCGCTCATAGGCCTCATTTACATAGTTTATATTAATCACTTCTACTTCAGAAACAATACCATGTTCGGCGCAATAATCAAGCATCTCTTGTGTCTCTTCGACCCCTCCTATGCTAGATGCTGTCAATGACTTATTTCCACTCATTAAAGCAGAACCAGGGAACTTAATTGGCTCTGGTGGTATTCCAACGCAAATGTGTACGCCATTTACATTCAGTAGCTTAAAATACATTTCATAGTCATGAGGCGCAGAAACAGAGTCCAGAATGAAATCGAAGTATCTGCTATATTTTTTTAATTCATCGGGATTTCTGGTAACCACGAAATTATGTGCACCTAGTTTTTTTGCATCTTCTTCTTTAGATGGAGATGTACTTAAAACGGTTACCTCTGCGCCAAATGCAACTGCAAATTTAACAGCCATATGTCCTAATCCACCAAGACCTAAAACAGCAACTTTATGTCCTTTTGTAATACCCCATCTTTTAATAGGAGAATAAGTCGTGATTCCTGCACATAACAGCGGTGCAACACCACTTAACGGCAATTTATCAGATACTTTGACTACAAATTCTTCCGTACAAACGATTTTGTTTGAATAGCCACCATATGTCGGGGTAACTTTATCACGTTCGACACTGTTATAAGTCCAAACGGTCTCCCCTTTTTCGCAGAATTGCTGCTGTCCACCTTTACAAGTTGGACACTCTTTACAGCTGTCGACCATACATCCGATACCTGCAAGATCACCAACTTTAAATTTTGACACCTGGGCGCCTATCTCAGTAATGCGCCCAACGATCTCGTGACCAGGAACCATCGGATACCTGGCCGCTCCCCACTCACTTCTAACCTGGTGGATGTCGGAATGACAAATTCCACTAAATAGAATTTCAATTAATACATCCTTCGGCCCTACATTTCTTCTTTCGAAGTTCCATGGAACCAATTTATCAGTTTTGCTGTGAACAGCATATCCTTTTGTAGCTATCATATTATTTTAGATTCTTTAACGCAAAACCAATTTAAAAATTTCGTTTCGCTTATAACCCTTGTTTTTTGAATTAGGCCAAAAATAATTAATAAAATTTTGGGATGGGATTATTCTGATATTTTGACGTTCATGTGCAGAATCATCATATTAAATTGTGCGATTGTCTTTACTTAATCAATGATGGCACTGCTCTAATATAAATTAATTCTGCCACGAGTTCTACAAGTGTCTGAGTGACAATTACAGCTGCGACTACATGATTGTTCGGGGCTGGCAAAGCTAGCGCTAATGGCAAAACTACAAGAGAATTCCTGGTACTCGTTGAAAATGCAACAGTTCTTGAGATGACAGCTTCCAATCTAAATATTTTAGAAGCCAGTGATCCTACAAAAGGTGCAGCTGCATGAAAAAACAAATAAACTGGTAGGACCGTCAATATTGGTGATGGATTAGTAATCAAAATTGTCATTTGAGACGCGATTACGACGAACAGAGTCATTGCCATAAATGGTACTGGAAGCCAGGCCGAAAAATCAAGAACCAATTTGCTTAATGATCTTTTTCTTGATGTTAACTGTGTAACCAATGCCAAAGTAAAAGGTATAACAATCAAATAAAGAAACGTCTGTACAAAAGGAGTCAACTCAATAATCGAGAGCGACTCTTTGCCAATAAATAACCATAGATATAGTGGTAGCAGTAGCATTTGTAAAATGAACAAAAATGGCGTTGCAGCTAAAATAGATTGTGAGTCCCCTTTTCCCAGGTGGGTAAATACAATTACATAATCAACGCAAGGAGTTAACAGAACCAGGAACACACCGAGTATGATCACTGAATCAGTTAAGAATATAGAGGTAAGAATCCAGACCAGGACTGGAATAATTATAAAATTCCCAACCAACAATGCTTTAAAAAAAGCTTTATTCTGAAAAACTTTTTTTAGCTGAAGAAATGGAATTTGACAGAACATACTATAAAGAAGGATGCCTATAATTGGTTCGATAAATAAGGCAAGTGAGCCCCCTTTGTTCCAAAGTAACCCGACTCCGGCGGCAAAACATAACGTGATCACATAAATCCAGATCTGTTGCTGCTCTAATTTTTCTCTATTGATATTCATATCCAGGATTCTTTGCTACCAGGTGTTTAAATGCGTTGTTTACACCATGTAATTATGCACTGTCATCACTGGCGATGATAGTCATAAAAAAACGCTTCTTAAAATATTAACCCTGGATTCTGATTCAGATTTAAATGGACTTCAGGACAAGGCAAATCTTCGTGACTTTAAAAAAAACATTTGGCCTGACATCATCTATGGTATAGAAACTACGCCTTGCCGCGTAAGCGGTTCGGTGGATAGCCATAGGTTTGCTTAAAAGCAGTACTAAAGTTCGATATATTTTTGTAGCCGGACGAGCGGCTTATCTGCTGGATCGTCAGGCTGGTATCGAGTAAAAGTTTACTGGCCATATGCATCCTTGTCTCCTGCAAGTAACCAAAAACGGTATTATTGAAAATGGCTTTAAAGCCGCTTTTCAATTTCGTTTGATTGATTCCTACTTTACGTGCAAGCTCCATAATAGTAAAGGGACTGTTCAGGTTTTCCCGGATCAGTACGGCAGCATATTTGATTCTTTCTACATCAGGCCCTGTCAGCCGGTAGTCTGCAACAGTATGTTCAGTACTCTCGTGCATAAAAGCAATCAATTCGTAAATTTTCGACTCCAGATATACTTTTTTTGTAAAACCTTCAAAAGTACATTCTCTGATTGCCTGGATTGTACTATATATTCTGGGGTTTATTGCAATTTCAGATTTCGAAAGCGTCGTACTCAAATTTTTGTCTATACTATTTAAAAAAGTGTCCATTGTTGAACTCTCCCCCATATAGTTAGACAACAGAGACAGCGGCAGATGAATATCGAAAGTACGGTAACATATATCCTGATTGAATGATATTTTAGCCCGGTTTTCCTCTGCGGACAGAAAGGTGATATTACCCGTCATTGCCAGCGCAAACTCTCTTTTAATCGCATTATTATGGTAATATATATCGTGGTCAGATATGTTAAAATGCATTTCCAGCAAATGGGCATCACCTTTTCCGAATACAGTAATATCTTCATTGAGGTGATAGCTACCCTGAAGTATATGCAGACCATCTTTCACCAAATCTTCCTGATAAGAGATCTGTCCTTTCAGAGTTTGAAACCTGGTTTGCACCGAACCTGTATTATCTGCCTGAGCTAACTCAGTGTTCTCTAAGCTTGCAGATGCAAGAAACTCACTAAAATCGCTACCCTGAAATATAAAACCCATTTAAACTTCCATTTTCAAAACAAATACTTCCTAATTCATAAATGCTCCCCAAACCAAAAGAAATACATTTGCACGACAAATTTAGTTTATAATTAGTTTAAATAAAACACCTTGATTAAAGTTCTACTTACTTGTTTTTTGCTGACCTTTTGTTTACTGGGAACAGCCTGCCCTGTGTTGATGCACGTTAAAGATAAAAATGGCAAAGCAGTTCAAGGAATTACCATTATCGTCGATGGTATTGTCAAAGGAAACACGGATGCTGCAGGAACACTGACAGTTGAATTGGAAAGCGGCCATCATAGTCTTCTGTTCCGGAACATATCCGTATTGTTAAAACAAACAACTATTAATGTTAACTGCAAAGAAGAAAATCATTTTGAATTTGAATTGAAAGATCATAATGGCAAGTCTATCGTACTGGAAGAGGTTACGGTAAAAGCGATAACTGCGAAGGAATTGAATGCACAGTCACCATTTTCAGTTCAGACAATAGATCTAAAAAAATCTTATGACAAAGGTGGAGATGTCGGGGAAGTATTGAACCGTGCCTCTGGAGTTAGACTACGGAGCGATGGCGGACTTGGCGCCCCTGTCCAGGTTAATCTAGGCGGATTACAGGGAAAGGCGGTTAAATTATTTAAAGATGGAATTCCTATTGAGTTATTCGGTCATGGTTTTAACCTGGGAACCATTCCTGTAAATATGCTCGACAGAGTAGAAATATACAAAGGTGTAATGCCTATTTATCTTGCTTCCGATGCCTTAGGTGGTGGAGTCAACTTTGTATCCAGACATGACAATAAGAATTTTGCCGAATTATCCTATGAAGTTGGTTCATTTAATACCCATCGGGTTACCGCAAATGCTTTATGGAGAAATAAAGCCAAAACATGGTATCTGGGGACAAGCAGCTCTTTTAATTATTCCGATAACAGCTATACCATCAATGCTCCAATGCCCACAAGTCCGGTTACCTTTAAGAATGTCAGACGTTTTCATGATGCCACAAACACTTACTACGCTGAAGGCTATGCGGGTATTCAAAATGTAGCATGGGCAGACGATCTGCGGCTTACCCTGATCAGTTCGAGCTTTTACAAGGAAATACAACATGATTCGCAGATGGATAAAGTGTATGGCGATCCTTATTCGAAAGAAAGAAACTACACTGGTTTGCTGACTTATAAAAAGAACTTTTTAAATGAACGGTTGAAAACGAATATTGTAGGAACGTACAGTCTATTTAAAACTAAGTTCATCGATACCGCGACAGTGAGGTATGACTGGGAAGGCCAGATCATAGGCAATAATCTAAGACCCGGTGAGATCAACATGGGAAATAACCAGCATATCGATTACAGGTTCTTTTCCTCACGCGTTAATCTTTCCTACGAGATCTCAGACAGACACACCCTGGACTTCAGCGAATTGTATTACCAGCAGAACCGCAAAGGCGGTGATCCGCTGGGCGCTATTTCAGCTATCGAAGGCATTGATGTGCTTAGCGTACCCGCGGTTTACCGTAAGGATAATACAGCCCTGGGACTTCGTTCAAACTGGCTGGGCAAAGAAATGGAAAGCATTATTGCTGCTAAATACTACCATTTTAAAACGGAAGGCTATACGACAGACAATTTCGGCATGGGCTACCGGTCTTCCGGCAGCGGGCAGAGCCTGGGCTATATGGGTGGATTAAGGTGGAGCCGGGGTAATTATCTGGTAAAAGCTTCTTATGAATATGCCACCCGCCTACCCGATGAATATGAAATTTTCGGTGATGCCAGACTGATTAAAGAGAACATGGATCTTAAACCGGAGCGAAGCCACAATATAAATCTGAACGGTCAGTACCGGATAGAAAATGGAGGCCAGATTTTCACTTTCTCCACCGGTCTTTTCTACCGGAAGGTAAAGGATATCATCTTCCTGCAGCTGGATATTCCGTTCAGCAGGTACATCAATTATGAGCAGGCTAAAGTAAAAGGTATTGAGCTGGAAGCCAGTTATGCACCCTCCAGACGTTTTGATATCGGAGCGAATGCCACTTATCAGGATATCCGCCGGATAGGCATTAAAGAAGCTATGTTTAGGAATCTTGAGAATTCGAGAGTTCCCAATGTCCCTTTCTTGTTCGGTAATTTTTGGCTGAACTATTATTTCAAAGATGTACTGAATAATGGTGATCGTGTCGAATTAAACTGGAATGGAAATTATACCCACCGGTTCTTTTTACACGCTATTCCAAAAAACCAGGAACCAGGCCTGTTTGAGAAGGACGGAAACATTCAGACCTCTTTGATTATCCCACGAGATGGCAGACTCGGACAATTCGCAAACAACGCCGGAGTTTATTATCACTTCGCAAAACCCAAACTTACGCTGTCAGGTGAGTGCAGAAATATCGGGGATGTTAAGTTATATGACAACTTCAATATACAGAAACCAGGCAGAGCGCTCTACTTCAAAATACTATACCAATTTTTTTAATCACACTATACAAACTAAGAATTAATATGAAACGTAACAAATTTTGCGTAATGATGATCGGTCTTTCGGCACTGATGGTTTTTGGCTCTTGCAGCAAGAATAAAGATGTTGAACCAGCACCTTCTGGTGGCGATCTGCCAGCAAATGAAACCTGGATTATTTACAATGCTAATGCCAACTGGAGTGGTGGAATCTATGCGCTGAAGGACAAAAAAGCAAGGGAGCTAAACCTTTCCGGCATGCCCTTCTTCCAGGTAAGCAGCTCTCTGGGTGGCAGTGTTTTTGGAAAAACACTGTATAAAGTTAATAGCGCCTCCAATGCACAGGGAATTCTGAAACTTGGTCTTAATTCTGCCGGTAATGTAACCGAAGACAAATTCCTTCCATCGCTTTCTTCAGCGTATGTTTCTAATTATCTGGTGGCAAGTCCAACAGAAGGATATTACTGGGATGATGTAAGAGGAGGATTAAAAGTACAGAAATTTAACCCGACTACTATGGAACGTACCGGTGAGATTGACTTCAGCTCACTATCAGAGGGTTTACCTAATGAATCTGCAGGACAATTGATACTGGCGAAGCGTGACGATAAGCTTTACGTAGATTTATTGCTGGGAACAAAACAAGCCGGTGACTGGCAAGTGTCACCAAAGAACAAAGAAGTAGCGATAGCAGTTTACGATCTGACTAACAATAAAATCCTGAATGTTACGAAATTCGCAGGAACGACGAACCTGGGTGTATTTATAGACCACGTACTTTGGGGCCTTGATGAGAAAACCAAAGACCTGTACTTTGTTGCAGTAGGTGATATGAAAAGACAACCAATAGACTACTCTTCTAAAATCGTACGTATCAAAAGCGGCGAGACACAGTTCGATCAAAACTTTTCTATCGACATCAAGTCTTTCCAGTTCCCTGCTGAATTTAACAGACTGTTTGTATACGATAGTAAGATCTATACTACTATCCCTTCACGTGCTGTGTCTTACTATGGTGGTGCGCAGCATGGTGTGACTTACAGAAGTGATGTCTGGTACTGGAACGAAATTGACGCTACAACGAAAAAAGCTAAACGACTGCCGATTCCTGCTGACAGCTTTTATGGAACCCAGAACCCTTTCATGCATAACGGCGAAATTTATTTCCTTTCTAACAATACCTCCGAAGGCTATTCAGGTGTAAATCAATATAACCCTGCTACAGGTACTGTTAAGGAAACTTTTCATTTAAAAGAAAGCGGAAGATTAAACGGATTCAATATTATTACTGACTAATGCGAGCCTGGGGGCTTAACGCCCCCATAAGCTTTAATGAGACAAAAAATTTAGGAAAATGAAAAAGTGGAATATTTTATTACTCACCTTTGCGATTAGTCTGATGACCACTGGTGTCTTTGCACACGCAATCTGGATTGAGACAGCTAATACCGGTCAGATCGGCAAAGAGCAAACTGTGAGAATCTATTACGGAGAATATGTTGATGGAGAACGCGACAGTGTAGCCAAATGGTATTCAGATATCAAAGACCTTGAACTTTGGCTGGTGGGGCCAGATCAGAAGAAAATACAGTTAAAAACCAGCGCAGCGGTAAATTATTACGAAGCGAAGTTCACGCCGGGTAGTAATGGGGCGTATACTTTAACGATAAGTCACCAGGCAAAAGAGCTAGGCGGAGAAACCAAATATCATTTTCTGGCAAGTGCAGACGTTACTGTGGGCAAACCAGCTGCTAAAAGCACAGTTGCGGTTAATACCTTACAGCTCAAAAGTGATATTGCCAGCGCTCAAGTAAACAAGCAGATACAACTGAAAGCCTATCACAATAATAGCGACGCAGTTGACAAAAAAGTTTCTGTTTTTTCACCGAATGGATGGTCAAAAGAATTAACCACTGACAAGACGGGCAGTGTTTCATTTCTTCCTCCCTTCCCGGGCAGATATGTGATCGAAATTTCCGACATGGATAAATCTGCGGGCGAACATTATGGCAAACCTTACCAGGAAACCTGGAGCGGTGCTACTTATAGTTTCGAAGTTAAATAAGCCAACAATAAAAAAGGAGCCGCCTGGACTGTCCCCAAAAAAGTGTCTAATCTTTTGGGGACAGTCCAGGCGGCTCCTTTTTTATATCAAATCAGATTCCCAAAAACTTAAAAGGTTCTGCCGCCTTAAAATCTGAATTAGACAGGCCATTAAGTGCTGTACTTTGTTTTAGAGCCAGCTTCATAGATTTTGCCCCCTCCTTTAAATCAAACTTAGTAAGGTCTACCCAAAAAGTGCCCGGGGTTAAAACATTCTCAAAGTAATATACTTTATTTTTTTGATCCGCCACAGATCTCCAACGGGTTGAGGAAATATTCGGTTCGGTTTCTGAACTGATTCCAAAAGGTACTGAACAATTTCTAATTACGCTGAACACACTTGCAACTGCAATCCTTGTATCTTCAGTTTGTGGAATAGCATTAATATAGTAAGAAGCCCTGACAAAACGATCAGCAGCACGGTTAGTACCCGGCAGCATCATTGTTCCTGGAATACCCTGCCAGTAACTGTTTAATGCCAACTGGTCCCCAAATATTGGCGAATTTGTCATTACTGTATAAGAGGCATCATGATGGATAACCAATTTTCCATTAATGTATTCAAATATTGCATTATCCCCGGAAGCATCGGAAATAGATAAATGAAGTGTCGTAAATTTTTTAGTACCAGGAATATAATCACTGACTATAACAAAGGACTCATCTTTTAATGCAGTTACAGCTTCATCTACACTCGCAAAATTATCCAGTACATATTGTGCCCAGGCCGATATAGTAACCCCCTTCTTATTTCCAGATGGCTCAAATTTCGGATAACTGGACTCCACCAGCCACAATACATTTGCAACCAATCCTTTTTCATTTAAACCATCTACAGTCGCAATATCCCAGGCACTTGAGATCACACTTCCATATTTGGAAGTCCATTTCAGGGATTGGGGACCAACTTCACCATTTCTGATTATACCTCTGGGAAAGACCCATAAATTAGCAGCAATATCATCCTTCCAATCCATACTGCGAGCAGTAATCACTGTTCCATTTGGACCTTTATACACCACTCGTGTACAAGCAAGAGATTCTTTTTGGTGAAAAAGAAATACTACAAAAACAAAAGAGAAAAGATACTTCATATTTACAGATTTAATTAGTGACCTATTAATATTCCCCCTAAGACATATACAAACGAAAACTGAATCTTTATTTAAAATACAAACTAAAAAAGCACTGATGTAATTATTTTGTTTCACCTAAAGATAAACAACATATTTGATACAAGATATTTATCTTATCTATTAATAATTGAATTTCACTATTGTTCCAGCAAACACCGGAATCCTATTCGACCGTATCTTATCAATTGGCCAAATAGGACTCCGGTAGCTGCAACAAAACAGTCTATGCCATCGCCTGAAGGAAGCACGAGCTTAACCAAAGGTTAATAGAATCATGGTCGGGTTTCGTCAACATCTGCTACACACTTCGTTCATTGTTTATTCATACTTCCTTCATTGTTCGTTCATTCGAGATTGAACATACATTGAAGGAACATTGTATGTAATTCAAACGGAATCTGATGCAATGACGAAACACGTCCTTTCGTTGTAAGATAATTACAAACGCCCTCTCGCCTCATTTCCCCCAGCATCGATATTATCTTTTGTATTCTTCTTCTTCCCTTTTGAAAAACTATAGGTAAGCCAGATTCCAACATATCTGGCCCAGTCGACTTTATTTCTGATCACGTTTCTTCTAAACTCTGGAGTATTAATCTCATATCGTGGTTTGTACAGGTGGAGTGGATCCTGTAATTCTAACCTTGAGGTCAGCCGGTCGCCGAAAAAACTCTTCTTAATGGATAGATCCATTTTAGCAACATTAAACTGGTCATAGATTCCATAAAAACTATTCCTGCTAAAGGATCCTGAAATTTCCATAAAATAGTCGCCTGGAAGATTAAATTTACTGGAAGCCCACACGTTCTGAGATAGCTTCGACCGGTGTGTCGCTGGTGTCGATTGAATATCTATTGTAGTATATCGCAGTGTGGCATTGGTATTGAATTCCCACCAATTTGTAAGCTTTACAGGAATATATACAGACATAAATACGTTATTGTTATCGCTGATGTTTTCAAACTTAGATATGACAAGATCACCTACGTTGGTCACATTGATGTCGATAGCGTTATTCATATTCTGATATCCCGCAGTTACGGAGTATTTATTCTTCCACAAATACTCCAGCTGCAGATTATTACTGAAATAAGGGCGTAAATCTGGATTACCCTCCCAAATATTATTGAGATTAGTGTAGGTTATAAAAGGATTCAGATCTCTAAATCCAGGCCGGTTTATCCTTCTGGAATAAGAAAGTGTTAGCGAATGGTCTGTTCCGATTTTTCTATTCACATATGCCGAAGGAAATAGGTTCCACTGATTACGACCGATAGTTTTTCCTGTTGTTACTGACAACCCGTTATAATTAGTTTGTTCCGTTCTCAACCCAATCTTTACATCCCATTGATCAAAGGATTTTGCAAGGGTACCGTAGAAGGCCAGAATATGTTCATTGTATAAAAATCTATTTGATTGTAATGGATCCAGAGGAGACTGTTCATTAAGCCCCTGCCGATAATCCATTGAATAATCCGTTTTAGAAGTCGTATATTTACCCCCGGCAGTCAATATGAATGATTTAGAAAAATATTTTTCAAAATCTATATTGATAACATGAACCGAAGATTTACCCCTTGTATCGGTAAATAAACTATCACGGGGACGAGATTCCATTCCTCCACCATTTAAAAACTGGCTTTCTATAGCCGACGGGTCTCTTAAACCATAATATATGTAACTATAACCTGCATCTAATTTACTGCCGATGGTATCGAGTTTGTTCCGGTAAAAGACATTTGTCATTTGGTTAGTGTAACGGAACCTGGTATCCTTATTGGTATACAAAGATGAGTCAACAGCATTAGCATGAACATTAGCTAAATAGTCAATGTTGGTTGTTGTGAGGTTACTTATATCCCCTGGATTGGTAAACATATTATAACTTGCGCCTATCGTTTGTTGAGGAGTGATCTGATAGTCAAGAGCAACATTGTAACCAATAGAATTGTATTCTTCCTTATATTTCTCAGTCTGAGAGCTATAAACACCTGTAGATTTAAACTCCTGTATGATACTATCTTCATAAAAAGCGGGGGCACGTCTATAATTAAAACCGCCCTGAACATTCAGTTTACCAGCCCTGTAATTTAAAAATGTTGAACCCATACCATTATCAGAACCATTATACCAATAACTAGTATTCACATTACCGGATAGTCCATATCTGTATTCTGACTTCAGTACGATATTAATAATTACCCCGCCGTTTTGTGCATCATATTCGGCACCGGGAACAGCTCTTAACTCATAAGATTTGACGGATTCTGAAGGGATGGAGCGTAAATAGGCAAATAACTGTTCTCCCTGCAACATGACCTTTCTATTGTCTACATAGACTGTCACACTTTCGGAACCTCTGAATAAAATATCCTTTCCTTCGACACGTACACCTGGTATAACGTTGAATAACCGAAGGGCGTCCTCTCCTTTCTCATACACGCTGCCTTCCACATTCATGGTCAGCTTATCGGTAGATCGTCTGAGCAGCGGGGTTTTGCTCCTGATCGTGACACCGTTTAATTGTATAGATTTTGTTTTTAGAATAATATCCGGCAACTCGAGAGTACTTGTATCTCTGACGTTCACTTTCAATATCAGACTATCAGTCCCTGGTGAAAATACTTTAAGCAAATAATCTCCTTGTTCATACACCTTCAGATTAAACCTGCCGGCTGTGTCTGCAAGTGCAGAAGTTATAATTTGGGGGTTGGCCGCTTTATTGATTTGTATTGTAGCGAATTCAACAGCTTTACGGTCCGAAGTGAGTATTCTTCCTTTTAACCTATACTCTACCTGCTGTTGTTTCTTTAATAGAATATTGTTGTTGATCTGCCGGAAAGAGAATCCGGTATTTTTCAACAGTTCATATAGTGTGTTTTCCACTGTCCGGGTACGGAACGCTATATTGAGATCGGTAATTCGCTTTATTTCGGCTTTTCTGTAATAGAAGCGAAAAATAGATTGCTCCTCAATTCTTTTGATACCGGTGAGTAAACTTTCATCTTCCAGTTTCAGGCTGACTTTATAATCACGCATACTCTGACTGCTTACCGGCACAGCCATCAGGACCTGACATGAAATTAAGATAAAAAGAAATACGACAGTACTTACACGCATCAACCAGATTATAAAATGTCTATTTAATAATAATACACGAGCGAGATAGGCGCACGTCGTCCCTATATTCCACAGTATTGCAGAATTTTTCATAATTTTAAAATGTTTTAAGTGATTCCCATTATTTAAAGCCCCGGAAACTCCGGGATACCTGTAGACCGATGGCCGTCGGTTTACAGGCTTTTTAACTGATTCTGCCTCCTGGAAGCAGATCAGGATATATAAAGCTTAGTCGTTATTCATCTAGATATTATTCTTAATTATAGTTAATTACAGCCCTCTCCAGAAATAACAATGTGGTTCCCAGGCTTCATTTTCCACGTTGAATTATTAAAACCGGATATCACATCCAGCACGTGATCAAGCTGCTCTCCTTTTAATGCAGTACCGCTAAACCTGCAGTCTTTCAATTTCTCATTTTCAAAAGTAATTTTCACATGAAATTGCTGTTCCAGCTGTTTTGCAGCATCAGCGAATCTGACATCGTCAAAAAGCATTTCATTATCCTGCCAGGCAATAACAGACCTGGTATCTACTGTTTTCTCTTCAGCCTTTCTGCTTAACAGATCTAAGCTTACCTGCTGATTAGCAGTAAGGACGCCTACAATTTTACCATCATCAGCCACACTCACTTTACCTCTGGTTACAGTGACTTCCAGTGTATGTTTTTCTTTATCTTCTTTTATATTAAAGGCAGTTCCAAGGACTCTGGTAACCACATCTCCAGTATGGATTAGAAAAGGTTTGCTTTCATCACGCTGCACATCGAAATAAGCTTCTCCGGAAAGGTAAACCTCTCTTGAATCTCCGTTAAAAACTTTAGGATATCTAAGCTCAGCACCGGAATTTAACCACACTGTGGTACCATCCGCGAGGATTATCTGTTTTTTCTGATTTTCGGGAATGGATATAGAGGCTAATCTGTCTGAGAGAATTTGGGTTTGCAGTAGTGGCCAGTTTAAATATAAGCTGAAACCAATGATTAATACTGCCGCCGCACCTGCAAGTTTGTACCAAAGGTATTTCGGCGAGGCTATCGGTACAACCGGTGGTTCGTTCTGCTTAATCGTATTTTTAATCTCAACAAGCACATCTGAAAGCCACTTGTCTTTATGAGTTCGATCTAACTTTTGCCAATCCGGATCGGCATTTCCATTATCTGCCAGCCATTTTTCGACAAGCTGATTTTCTTCTGCGGAAGTTTCCTTATTAAGATAGCGGACTATTAAAGCTTCGATATTATTGCGGTTCATTTTATCGGATTTGTGCAATAGCCGTTTGAACCTTCATTTAGTACTATACTTAAATGAGATATTTTTTAAAAATTTTTTATTGGAAGATTAATATGGATATCAAAGCAATAATGCAGAAACAGAACAGGCAGGTTAATGCCCTTCGCAAATGCTTTAAGGCAGAGGTTAGCTGGTTTTTTACTGTTTGTTCGGAGAGCTGTAATTTGCTGGCTATTTCCGGGATGCTCAGGTTTTCTTCACGGCTTAAATGATAAATTTCTTTTACTCTTGGCGATAGTTCTTCCAACGAATTGCCAATGCGTTGTTTTAATTCTTTTGCCGCTATTTGTTGTTCGGTTTCTGATCCCAAACTGGTATGTAAAGCAAGTACCATTTCAGAATAGTCCTCATGCGTAATATTCTTTCTGATTCTGTCAATAACGCGGTAACGAACCAATGTGAATAAATAAGCTTCTAAATTCCGGTCTATCTTTAATGATTTTCTTTCCTCCCATAATTTCACGAAAAGGTCGTGAATTATATCACGAGGGTCATCCAGATTGTACAGTTTAGAACTTGCAAATCCGACCAGTTTCTCCGCGTAACGATGATAAATTTCAGTAAAAGCGGCTTCATCATCTTGCTTTAAAAGATCGACCAACTGGAGATCGCCTGATGAATTATATACAGCCATTTATATTTGATTAACCATTTTGGCCAAAACTACAGGAAATGGTGTACCGTTACAACCCTTAATTCAATTAAAATTAAATTGAGGCCTTAACCAGCCGGCCCAGACGTTTTAGATCTGCATTCACTTGTTCATTCCACTCCAACGCAAAATTCAACCGCATACAGTTATTATACTGGTTTAGCTGTGTAAACATCCTGCCTGGTGCAAAGCTGATTTTTTGCTTAATTGCCAGATCAAATAGTTCTGCGGTATCAATTTTTTTATCCAGTTCCAGCCATAACATAAAACCACCCTGCGGCTGCGATATCTTTGTATTTGCTGGGAAATATTCTTCTATAGCCCCCTGAAATTTAAGGCAGTTGGTGTGAAGCTTACTTCTGAGTATACGCAAATGATGATCGTACCTCCCATGCTCCAGAAAATCTGCAACTACTTCCTGAAATAAAGAAGGTGTCGAAATGGTCTGAACTAACTTCTGTCTGATAATTTTATCTTTATATCTACCTGGCGCTACCCAACCAACCCGGTATCCCGGTGCCAGCGTCTTAGAAACGGAGCTGCACCACATAACTATACCAGCCTCGTCATAAAATTTACACGGCTTTGGTCTTTCGGCCCCAAAAAACAGGTTTCCATGAAGATCATCTTCAATCAGTGGAATATCATAATGAGTTAGCATTTTGACTAGTTCCTTTTTATTTTCATCTGGCATCAGTGAGCCCAGAGGATTACTGAAATTGCTGATAAAACAACATACATTTATACGGGGAAGAACCTTCCGGAGCGCATCCAGGTCAATGCCGGTAACCGGGTGTGTAGGAATTTCTATTGCTTTTAAACCCAGAGACTTTATAAATTGATGTATACCAAAATAAACCGGACTCTCAATAGCAATGGTGTCTCCCGGTTTGGTTACAGCCATTAAACAGTTAAAAATAGCATTCATTGCGCCGGAAGTTGTTACGATATCATCTTCATTCAGCTTCCCTTCTAATACCCAGGACCATTTTGCGATATTTCTTCGAAGATTGACACTCCCCTGCACTGGCTCATAGCTCGTCCCGCTATCATTAAACTTACGGACGGTATTTATAAGGCTTTTATTGAGTTTCGCAATAGGCAAAAGACTTTTGTCCGGCCCTCCAACTGCAAATTTCGTAATCGTATTGTCACCCAGCGTCTTAAAAACTTTCGTGATCAGATCTTCCGGATCGCGATCATTAGCTGAGGTCGTCATATTTCCTACCGATGGTAATGAAAGTTTCCTCCTGAACATCTTACTGACAAAATAACCTTTTTTGACCCTCGATTCAATCAATGATTTACTCTCCAATTCTAAATAAGCCTGCCTTACAGTATTTATACTTACGTTATAAAGCTTTTGTAATTCACGTATGGAGGGAAGCTTGTCCCCTAATTTTAAAGTTTCGCTCGCAATCTGATCCTCTATAACTGTCGCGATTTTAATATATAAAAAGTCTTTTTTCATTTAATACTTGTTCAGCCATACGACTAATTGATGAATTGAGCTCTTCAACGAAATGTTATCTTTCTCAAAATCACCAAATCTCGAATAAAGAGCTTTTTCTGCATGCTGCTTCAGCATATTTTCTACGTATAAATTACCCACTGTTTTCACAATATATGTGTCTACTTTTATCTCGTCTGTTTCGTTTAAACTGGCTGATGCGAAACCTATTATCTCATTATTGTCGGTGGCAATACTTGATGGAAGGCCAAATCTAGCTGTCAGCTTATCTGTTACTGACTCCTGAGTTTTCTTTTTATAGATGCTTATTACCGAATTCAGGTCCGAAAAATGAATATCCCTAAATTTGATACTGGCATTGTGTGGCACTTCTACATTCATAACTTACATTTTAATGCAAAACTATGCATCATAAGAAGCCAGACACAGACACAGAAAAGCGATTATCTTAGGGTACAGACTAATTTATTTTAAGAATAGCATTACACGTACCGTTTGTAACCACAAAACTACTGTTGGTGTATAAAATTTTATTTACAGAAGAATGAGAGGTAAAATTGTCCTGTAAATAAAATACATGAAGCACATTTTTAACTATACAACAGGATCTATTTTCGTTTTGCTGCTGACTTTCGCTACCGTAAAAGGGCAGGAATATATTAATCCGGCCAAAAACCTATCCGTAACAGTATTCTCTGATACTCTTTTATTTAAAGAATTGATTAGTAATAAACTTATATTTAAAGTACCGGTAAAAGCAGGAAGTGCATCACATTATGTTAAATTTAGTCCATCAGGTGATTTTCTAATCACTTCAGGAAATGATCGCATTACTACTTTATACAACGTTAAAAATGACACAATCACATTGGCTGCATCATTTCCGGTTTTAACAGAAGAAAGTATATTCAGCAGTTCAGAAAAGGAAATTTATCTTCTGCATTCCAGATCTTTTTTCAAGACTAGCCTTTCTTCTTACGATACAAAATCCTGGAGAAAGATTTTGGATACCGATTTCCGTTTCCGGGCACACGACTTAACAATCAATGCATCAGACTCATTATTAGCTTTTTGCGAAGGAACGAACATACATACCCTTCATACTTCTAATTTAGCGACAGATGAGATATTATGGCAAAGATCAGCTCAGCGTTTACTCACATTCAATCCAAAGTTTACCGATCAGGGGGCAAGTATTAGTAAAAACAACCATATACAAATCAGGGATATGAAAAAAGACACAGTACTAACCGATATCAATATACACACTTCAAAGATAGTGTGGCTGGGTTATGACCCGACAGGTACACTACTGGTTAGTCTTGATAAACAGGGCAACATGTTCACCTGGATGCCATCGTCAAAACAATGCATAGCTCATCTAAAAGGTGTCGGTGGAATACCTGTATTTAACCAAAACGGCACGTTAAATTTGTCGTCAAATGGGATGGGTGAAGAGCCTGGTTTCGTTAAGACACGCCCCTACCATCTGGATACAGCAGCATCGCCTTCTCGCGAAATATCTAAGATGCCGGTCATTGACTATGGTCCTGAAACGGGTTTACGTATTGGACTAGGACTTACGGTAGTTTTTCATCCTAAAGTGCAAAAAGACATTTCACTCCGTACGCGACCTACTATTATTATGCCTCTGATTAGTTATGGAATAAAAAATAGCCAGGTCGCCGCAGCATTAGAAACACACATTTACGCTATCAAAGGATGGCAGTTACATAGCGATTTTCGCTATAGCATTCGTGAAAAAAATTACTTCTTCGGAATTGGAGACCAGTCAAGCAGAGTTAATAAACAGGCGTATAGTTCAAATACGCTTCGCCTTAATGGACATATGCTTAAAATGTTTAATTCTGCATTCAGTGCCGGGATAGCGTTCTCGGTCCAACACGATACGCCACTCAAATTCGAACAGGAACCCTCCCCAAATCCAGACGGGGTTCAGGGAGGATGGACAATTGGTATAGGACCGGCGATCGAGATAGATAACAGAAACAACACGTTGTTCCCAACTGCAGGAAGTCTTTTTAATGCGGCATTTTACCGGTATGGAGTTGGGAACACCGGAAATTATAAATACAATGAAATTAAACTGGATTACAGAAAATATGTTCCTTCAAATCTGCTGGTTAAAGGGAGTGTATTTGCTTTTCAGGCGCTGTTTAACGGAACATGGGGAGGTAACGTGCCATTTTACAAACTACCTTATATTACTGCGGACAGGGCATTACGTGGAATGTGGAGAAACTTGTATATAGACAGACAAACTGCATCGGTACAAGGAGAATTCAGATCGTTTTTCAGCGCTAACAGTACCAGATATGGTTATGCAGTTTTCGCCGGTGCTGCCGATGGTGCCACAAATTTTCTTAAAGATTACAGTCCGGATATTAAAATTGTTTACGGTGCAGGATTAAGGACGCAGCTATTCCCTAAACAGCGACTGGATTTGCGGGTCGACGTAGCTTTTAATAGTAAAGGAGATGTAGGTATTTACGGGGGAATTGGGGTTTCCTTCTAAAAAATATTAAACTAAAAATCAAATGTTAGAATCTGTAAAAAAGGAATGGAAAAAATTACTGATAATTCTGGCTGTTTACTCAGTTTGGTGGATAGCTGTTTTATTTTCGCTGATTTCATTACAAGGAATAGATGCGACTATTAAGCAATTTGGGTCAGTATTGCACCTTTATAGCGAAGTAATACATAGCATAGTTAAAGGCACACTGGTTTATTATATTCTGATCTTCAAACTGGCTATCCCTTTAATCAGGACTGGAAAAAGAAAGAAAATTTTAATGCAATATCTGCTGCTTATACTCTTCATAACTTTCTATGAATATATCTGGGATTTCAAAACTGGCGATCCTTCCTCCGCTGCTAAAGCAAATATTTCTTTGGGTGCATTCTTTGTTTATGCATTAGGCCTTGATTTAATCATGGCAGTTATATCCATTTTTATAGCAACATGGATAGAATCAAACGATGCGCTTAAGCGTGAGGAAGAGCTGGAAAAGCAGAAATTAAATGCGGAGCTTTCGGCTATTAAATATCAGATCAATCCTCATTTCTTGTTCAATTCTCTGAGTTTTATCTATACTAAGACTGTCAGAACAAACCCGGAAGCTGCCCACGCAGTACATCTACTTTCAGAAATTATGAGTTATGCCCTGGAAGAGTGGGAAGATCTGGGAAGAGTACCTCTACCACTTGAAATTAGTCATATGAAAAAAGTGATAGAAATGAACCAGATTCGTTTTAACAACAAATTGAATATTGATTATAAAGAAAATATAGAACAAGGCGGAATTTTAGTGCTGAACAACACTTACGTACCCACATTAGTATTTATTACACTCGTCGAGAATGCTTTTAAACATGGCGACCTGAACGACGAAAAAAACAAGGTTACTGTTAAATTACAGGTCGCCGGGGATAATATCCGCTTTTCTGTAAGCAATAAAAAGAAAAAAAGTCCTAAAGAGCCTTCCAATGGTATCGGCTTAACTAACGTACAGAAACGTTTGCAATTAATGTATGGCTCGAAACATTCCTTCATTATTCAAGAAGATCAAGACCATTATTTAACTGAAATAAACATTAACCTGAACAAATTATGATTAATTGTATTATCCTGGATGATGAAGAACATGCAATAGAATTATTGACGTTGCATATCGAACAAACCCCATTTTTAAAACTTGTGGGCGCTACCACTGATCCGATCGAAGCACTGGAGCTACTGAACTCTGTAGATGTACAATTGCTGTTCCTCGATATTCAGATGCCCGGAATGACCGGGCTGGAATTTATACAGTTATTGAATGGAAAATGCAGGGTGATTCTAACCACTGCATTCAGGGAGTACGCACTGGAAGGCTTTGACAATAATGTCGTGGACTACTTGTTAAAACCTATCATTTTCTCCCGTTTCTTCAAAGCAGCACAGCGCGCACAAGATATTATCCTTGCATCCGGAAAAGATACTGAAGATTTTATATTGGTAAAAACGGAGTATAAAGGAAAATTAATGAGGATTAAGCTAAACGATATTATTTATATCGAAGGAATGAGAAAATACGTACGCTTTCATATTCGGGATGCTGAGCCAATTACGGCATTGCTTAACATCGGTGGATTGGAAGGAAGATTAGCCGGTGATCGTTTTGTACGCATCCACAAATCATTCATCATCGCAATCCCTTTCATTACTATGATTAATGGGAACATGGTGTACCTGGAGTTTACCAAAGAAAAGATTCCTATTGGTCAGTCTTACAGGGATGTTTTTATGGGACAAATGCGCGAAAAGGTCATTACCAACAAACCCGGCAATTCCGCCGCAGATTAAACATTCGGCATTTAAAAAATGCTATTAAAAATAAATTTAAAAAATCAATTCAAATGAAAAAATCAACAATGATACAGGTACTTGGCCCCTTCTTCATAGCACTGATGTCTGCTTGTGCTCCATCTTATTTCGGAAATACGTATCCGGCAACTCAGAATGTAGATGTCTATTTAGATGCTGCTGATGTAAAAAAAGACCATACAACCATAGGTACGGCAAAGTTCGATAAAGGTCTCAGGTCACTCGAAGCCCTGCAGCAAAAGGCGATAGAAATGGGCAAGGCTAAAGGTGCTGATGGCGTTATTATGCAACTTACTGAAGAAGTAGCAGCAACCCAGCAATCTGGAACAGGCATCGTCAATAAAAAATCTAAGGTTATCAGTACATCCGGCACGTCTGTTAATATAAAGAAGAAAAAGATCGTCGCGACTTTTATCAAATACAGTTAAGATACGCAAAACGATATTCTGATAAACAGGTGACGTGATTTCTAGTTCCTTTTTTAACCTTCATACTCAATATCAAGATTAAACTGATATAGCAGTCCGGCTAAATTTAGTGCAGAGAATTTTGCCTGCTTTATTTTGTTAACTGCAGGATCTAAACTGAAGTTCCTAGCTGTACGGAAATCTGTTTTCTCTAAAATGGAACGGACAAAGGTTGCACCTGAAAGGTCACAATTATCGAAAATACCAGAAGTTAAATCTGCCTCCTCAAAATCGGTTTCTTTAAGAGAACAATCTGTAAAACTTGTCTTTCTAAGCTTAGTGCCATAAAAGGTCGAATAGTCCAGGTGACTCTGCTCGAAACGAAATGAAAACAGGAATTTATTACACTTGGAAAAGTCAATACCTAATATTTTACATCCGGTAAATACCGCATCTTTAAATCCCGTACCGGTGACTATGGTTAATGAGAAATTACATTGTTTAAAATGACAATTCATAAAATCATTATGACTTAAATCACTTTTAGAAAAATCGCAGTTTACAAATTCACAGCTGATGAATTCCCGGTTAGCCAGACGCTTTTCGGCATAATTAATATTGGTGAAAATTTTGTCTTCGTGGGTGACGGTTTCATCGGATTCGCTCATCATAAAAAGGGGTTCTTACAAATTTAATAGTTTATCAAAGATCTTATATAAATTCTCAATAGATGTTTTACGGTGAGAATATTTTCGAAATAGCCGATTTTTTATAAATTTATACTGCAGTTTACGATAATGTAAATTCTAAATGTAACGCCTTCATGAAAAAAAATCAATTATCTGAACTAACTCTGGAAGAATTAAATAAGCAGAAAAAATCGACAAGTGGAGTTCTTATAGGAACGCTTGTTGTAATGGTCATTTTATCCGGAGTAATATTTTATCTGAGTATTACCAAACACAATACTTCACTGCTAACGTTCATCCCTATTTTCTTGTTGAGCATGTTGCCGGGTATAATCAAATTAAGTCAGGTAAATTCTGAAATAAAATCGCGAAGCCTTCAAGATTAAATCAATTTTGCCATAATTTGAAAATAGTAACAGTTAAACTGGACTGTTACTATTTTCATTGTAACCTGTTTCCTGCTTTAGTTGTCTTAAATGCCATACTGCATTTAAACCTAAAATTCATGAAACCGCTCAAAAAATCCAGGAGGCTGTCGTCCCTTGTACTTTCTCTTATATGCTTCACTATATTTTCAAGTCTGACTGCTTTTATCACAGTCAAAAAGCGTCCCACAAATATATATAGCTGCGATTACTGCGAAAACAAAGAGGCCAAAAATTTAAACGATTCATTAGACGTATTACTTAACCAGGTCAAACAATCATTTGGCAAAGATGCCCTCAATTTAACTATAGGTGTTGTAAAAGACGGCCACGTTTTTCTGAAAAAGAACTATGGCTACTCGAATCCGGAAAGAAAAACGGCTTTCTCTGATCATTCTCAAATTTATCTCGCGTCAACATCTAAATCGTTAACAGGCACGCTGGCCGCAGTTTTAGATCATAAGGGGATTATAAAATTAGATCGAACGCTGGCAGATTATCTGCCGGAATTGAATTTTGATGATAAAAATATACATCCTAATCAAATCACAATTGCGTCCCTGATTACACATACACATGGCATTAAGAACAATGATGCTGTAGTTTGGACAGCATTTATAGGCCATAAAGGAAATGAACAGCTAATAGAAGTACTAAAAAAATATAGTACTGCCCTACCAGACACTAACTTTTATTATTCCAATCTGGGGTCCGTTATTTATGCCTTAATAGTTGAAAGGCAGACCGGTAAACCATGGCAGCAGGTTATGGCTAACGAGGTTTTTAAGCCGCTAGGCATGCAATCCACGACTGCCTATGTATCCAAAGTGAATCGGCATTATATCAGTTACGTAATTGACGGCTCAGAAGGCAAACAAACAAGTGTATTTGATAAGGCGGATAATTCAATGTCAGCTGCAGGCGGGCACTTGAGTACTGTAGACGATCTGCTTAAATATCTTCAATTTTTCCTAAGTGACGGAGATTCTGCTCCAGGATTACTAAACAAAAGCAAAATAATATTTGCTTGTTCTCCAATTGTTGCGCAAAGCATTAGATATCAGTCATATGAAAGGTATGGGTACGGATTGGGATGGGAACAGTCGATCTTTAACGGGGAAAAATTGGTATCGCGCCTGGGAGGCTACAGTGGTATTTCTTCACATCTGTCATTTATCAAAAACCGGAACATCGGCATTGTGGTATTAAGCAATAAAAAAGGAATGGAAGCACTGTCCCATTTGGTCGCAAACTATGTCTATAATTCAATTTTGAATAAAGAAAATAAAGACAGCGTCCTTAAAGCAAATCTGGCGTCGCTAAAGCGAAATTTCGACGCTGACGTGGAAGAAACAAAAGAAGTTGATGCAGCAAAGCGTGTCAAAATACCAATGAACGAAAAGTATGCTGGTATTTATCAGGGTGGTGAAAAATCCGGGTATATGGAAATAAATAAAAAAGGTAAAGTTTCCTGGGGCAATTTGAAAGGGCAATTATATATGATATCGGATAGTACAGGGTTAATTAATTTCAGAACGATGTTGAGGTCTTTTTCTGTGAAAAAGGAGGATGGCGAGGTGGCCGGCGTTTATTCTAATGAAAGGTATTTCAGGCGATGAAACAATTGGTAACCGAAATTTTGTACTAAGGAATGGATTTATAGGAATCTCGTTCAAAAGCGCTGTTTTTATGACTTCCATTTCTCTCTGAAACAGATTCTGCCTAGTCTGTTCCGTTCTTATTAAGATGTAAACAGGTTGTTTTTCGATTTTCAATTTTCCACCCGACTGTACAGGAGAGTTGTCATAGTCATCACAGGCCGATACGAATGAAGCTGCATCATAAAATCCGTCCCAATTAAATAATACTTTGGAGTGTCTTATAAAAGTTATTTTCATGATCTGATCATTTTACGGTGATCCAGTCCCCATTGCGCGATATTCTCTGTTAAAGGAAGCACAGTTTTCCCATAAGTGCTTATCGCATATCTGACAGTAACCGGGCGGCTATCCATCACAGTTCTTGTAATAAGCATGTTCTGCTCTAAGTCAGCGAGTTCATTTGCCAGAACCTTAGCTGAGATATTACCGATTTCGCGCTGCATTTTCTTAAAAGTATTATGTTCCTGCTCCCTACTACCAAGGTATCGCATAATTCTAAGTCTCCATTTACCACCCAAAAGCTCTAAAGTGTCATTTATGGCAAGCCGTTCCTGCTCGCAGGTTGCTTCGTTTATTTGTCCTTTTTCTTTTATAGTTGCCATAATTTCTGAAGAAATTCATATTTAGACCCAGTTACCCACAGGTAAGTCATACCAAAAATAAGTGATTGGACTGGTAATTTTGTTTTGTAATTGTAAAGCGTATGAAAGCAATATTATTAAGAGGGTTCGGTGGCACTGAAAACTTTGAGATGCGGGATGATTTAGAAAACCCGGCGATACCAGACACTCATGTGCTCGTAAAAATTAAAGCCGCCGGGTTTAACCCTGTAGACTATCAGATGAGAATAGGTACATCTGAAAAAGCAAGGCTTCACTCTCCTATTTTAGGCAGGGAATTTTCCGGAGTCGTCGAAAAGGCTGGCAAATTCGCTAATACCTTTAAGATTGGAGATCCGGTTTTCGCAGCCTCGGGAAGTATGGGATCAAATGGAAGTTATGCCGAATACATCAGTGTACCGGAATCCATACTTTCAGTAAAGCCGGAAAATCTTAGCTTCGAAGAGGCAGCAGCCATTCCTGTAGCGTATTTGACCGCAATACAGCTTGTTGATCGCTTAAAAATAGACTTTAAGGATTCTGTTTTGATCACAGGCGCGGCTGGTGGTGTAGGACTTGCACTGGTGAAATTCATGATCGCCAGTGGACATCAAAAAATTACCGTAACAGCCGGGAACAAATTCAGCAGGAATCACCTTAAGAAAACTGGTCTTCCTGCAGAAAGTATAGTGGATTATACTGGTGACCAACTAACTGAACGTTTGAGAAATGCAAATCGGGGGCACGACTTTGATATTTGTATTGATTTAGTTGGGGCAAAAATGGCTGAACTATCTGCCGAACTGGTGAAACTAAATGGTATATATGCGGATGTTACGGCTCTTGGCACAGAAAAATCACGATCACTATTATTTGACAAGGGTGTAATCATCTTCAATATTTCAAATTATGCGTATTCGCTCTATAATAAATACGAATGGTATGGAAATAATCTGAGACGGATTGCCTCCATGCTGAGTGATAAAGTTATCTCTCCCCCGTCACTAAGCATCTTCGCTGGTCTAAGTGTTAAATCGGTTACCCAAGCCCATAACTCACTGGAAAGAAACCAGACCAACGGACGTAAACTGGTTATGATTATTTAATAGCAGCTATACTAAATACCTGGTAGATTAATCGGTATGATTTAGTTAAATTTAAACATATCTGAAATTATGAGCTTTCTAACTCGTACTTAAAATCGATTTTATGGCTACAGTTACACTTCGAAGTATGCAGGGAAAATGGATTATGGCTTGTACGATAATGGCTTCTGCAATGGCTTTTATTGATGCGACTGCACTTAATGTGATCCTTCCCTCACTACAGAAGAGCTTAAAGGCATCGGGCCCAGATCTCTTTTGGGTATTAAATGCTTATTTATTGATGCTGGCCTCGCTCATTTTAATCGGCGGTACTTTGGGCGACAAATTGGGACGCAAAAAGGTATTCATGACTGGAATCTTTATTTTTATTCTGGGTTCTCTAGCCTGCGGATTTTCGTCTGGTGCGACTATGCTAATCATATTCAGGCTAATTCAGGGGATTGGCGGCGCATTAATGATACCAGGAAGTTTATCATTAATTTCTTCTTCCATCGATGAAAAAGAACGGGGAAAGGCAATTGGAACCTGGTCTGCCGCAACAACCTTAGTTACCATGGGAGGACCTGCACTGGGCGGCGCGCTGGCAGATGCCGGCTTATGGCGATACATTTTTTTTATTAATGTCCCTATTGGTATTATTGTACTTTTCTTTTTGGCGACAAAAGTAAAAGAAAGCAAAGTTGAAACAGGACGCACAGGACAGGATTTTTATGGTGCCGTGACTATCGCTTTAGGACTGGCTATGTTAACCTTTGGATTCCTGCGTCTGCCTGCGGTTGGTTTTATTCACATGCAGAGCTCTGGCTCAATTATAGGCGGAAGCGTATTTCTCTTTGCCTTTATCATAATAGAACGTAAAAGCAGCCATCCGATGATCCCTTTAAGTTTATTCAGTAATCGCATTTTTAGCGGGACAAATCTACTTACCTTTTTCCTCTATGCAGGCCTTGGCACGGGCATGCTTTTTATTTCGCTAAATATGGTTCAGGTACAAGGTTACACACAACTGGAGTCGGGCCTGACTTTTCTGCCGTTTACTTTTTTCATGGTAATCAATGCACGTTTTGCAGGCAGCCTGGCAGACAAATACGGGCCAAAAATATTTCTTATCTCAGGCCCATTTCTGGCCGGGACGGGGTTACTTTTACTATCTTTTATCCAGCGTACCAGCGGAGCTTCTGATTACTGGACTTCCTTTTTTCCTGGTATTCTCGTTTTCGGATTTGGAATGTCCCTCACTGTAGCGCCACTTACAGCGGCCGTAATGGGTTCTGTAAGTGACCATCTTACCGGTACAGCATCTGGCGTTAATAATGCTGTGTCAAGGATAGCTGGTGTTTTTGCAAATGCGGTTCTGGGTTCTGTAGCAGTACTTTTATTTTCTGCAGCTTTACAAAAGGAGATTAAAACACTCTCATTCGACCAGCAGCAAAAACAAACTATAATAGCTCAAACAGCTAATCTTGGAAACGCAAGTGTGCCTGAAGGCTTTAGCTCAATTGAGCAACAAAAAATCAAGAAAGCTTATCAGGCTGGTTTTATTAGCTCCTATAATGTAATTATGAAGATTTCAGCAGGCCTTGCGTATTTAGCTGCTTTGACAGCATTGATATTTATACAAAAAAAAGCAATCACATTTAGTCCGGATAATAAACAGTCTTTATCTGCCTGATAGCGATTTTTGTCTACTTTTGCATAAAAACTAAAAATATGTCTTTTGAGTCCCTGGGTCTGTCGTCCGCTTTATTGAAAACATTATCAGATCAGAATTTCACAGTACCTACCCCTATTCAAGCAACAGCTATACCGGCAATACTAGATAAAAAGGATGTACTGGGCATCGCTAAAACCGGTTCGGGAAAAACGGCTGGTTACGTTTTACCCCTGCTGATGAATTTGCAGCATTCGCTGGGTGTAAAAAACCGGCATGCAAATGTACTGGTTCTGGTACCTACGCGTGAGCTCGCCGAACAGGTAAAGGATGTATTCAAGCTCTTCAGTAAAGCAATTCCTGAACCCATCAAAACACTGGCTGTATACGGTGGCGTTTCAATTAACCCGCAAATGATGGCAATGCAAGGGGTAAATGTGCTTGTTGCTACGCCAGGAAGGTTATTGGAGTTAGTAGACTCAAATTCTGTTCACCTTTCAGCTATTGAAACTCTGGTACTGGATGAAGCGGATAAAATGCTTAATCTTGGATTTAAGGAAGAAGTGAATAAAATCATAGCCCTTCTGCCCGCAAAGCGTCAAAATATACTGCTGTCCGCAACCCTGACTAACGACCTGAAAAATATTCACCAGATCTTGCTGCATGAGCCTGTGGTTATCGAGATTGAAGCTGAGCCAGAATCACTGGATCTTATTCATCAGAAAGCCTATCTGTTACCGGAAGAGAAAAAGGGTCCATTTTTACGTCAGCTGATCAATCATCATGAAATGAAACAGGTGCTTGTATTTGCGTCTTCAGTTCATCAGGTGGATGCGATTGTAAACAAGTTACGCAAAAATAATATTGATGCTAAAGCTATTCACAGCAAAAAAAGTCAGGGAGCCAGAACTGAGGCACTATCACATTTTAAATCAGGTAAGATCAGTGTTCTTGTAGCAACAGATTTAATGGCAAGAGGTATTGATATTAATTTCCTGCCTTTCGTAATAAATTACGAACTACCCCGGTCCCCTAAGGATTATATTCATAGAATTGGCAGAACTGGTCGCGCCCAGGCACCCGGTGAAGCGATCTCCCTGGTTAGTCAGAATGAGTTACATCATTTCGAAGTAATTCAGAAGAAGATTGGCAAAAAGGTCGAATTAATAGATATCGAACGACAGGGGTATACAATCTAATTTGCTTGTTCTGTTGTCATATTGCTGGCAGATATAGAAAAAACTGTACCTTAGCGGTAATATGGGTTACGCAAAAGAAAGAGGAAAGCTTGAAAAGCTGTCGGCAAAAATTACTGGTCTGACGATTTATGATGATAGAAGTCTTGCCATTATAACGGATATATATGAACAATATTCGCATACAATAAGGATATTGAAAAACAAAGACCCTGAGAATTTCAACGAATTATATATCAACGATTTACAACAGGTAAAAGAATTTAAAAAGACACTTAAACTGAGTGAAGAAGATGAGGATCGTCAAGGTAAGTTCTTAAAATATAAAGAGGTACTGATGGCTGCAATGGTTAAAACTATTCTGGTTACAAACACTATTCTATAATTCGACACATTGGCTTTTAATCCCAATGGATCACTGAAAACTTAAATAAAATATTAAAAACCCCCGGTAATCTAATGATTACCGGGGGTTTTTAATTTAAGAGGATTAAACAAGTAATCCTGGCATAATTACTATCATTTCCACCAATGGTAGTAATTATGCAGCCCGTCATATATAAATCCTGTACGGGGATACAATCTGTTTCCTGTATCGTTCGTTTTTTCGGTCTCAAGCATTAAACCACATGCATCTGTTTCTTCACACCATTTTTTACATCGCTCAATAAGTGCCACTGAGAGTCTCTTTCCCCTGTAATCCGGATGAACAAACAAATCGCTGAGGAGCCACTGTTTCTGCAATTTAGTATAATGGAATAATTTGTATAGTTGAACAAACCCTACAGCTTTACCATCCACTATTGCAAGAAAAATATCTGACTCACTATTCAAAAATCTCTCTTTTAGGAACACTTTGCTTTTTTCGATGTCAGAATCCTGACGGTAAAAAATGCGATAAAGATCAAACAACACTGCAATTTCATCCAGATCCTCTAAACTTGCTTTTCTAATTTTGTAATCCATTTCATATTTCATTTAGTCAACAAAACTATGCCGTCACAGGACTACATTTGTAATCCAGTTTCAACATCAAAGGTGGTCCAGCATGTTTTCATACCAACACATTATTTCCTTAGAAAAAAAAAGTAGAATTCCTGTTTACAGACAAATAGCCATTTCGATAATCAATGCTATAAGAAATGGTATTTTAAAACCGGGAACACATCTTCCCAGTAGCCGCGAGTTGGCTAAAACTTTATATATACACCGTAAAACTGTCATTGCAGCTTATGAAGAGTTAAATACACAAGACTGGATTGTGATCATTCCAAGAAAACATGCTGCAGTCTCGGAACGTATTCCACTACTCAAACCCCAAATGTGGAATGAGGAAACCATTACTTCTTCCTACGGGCACGAGCTACAACTCCCATTTGATATTGTAAATAAAAATATAAACGAAGAAACCATAGCAACAACTTTCGACGTTATTATAGACGATGGATATCCAGATGTCAGACTCTCGCCAATAGATGAACTACTAAAAACTTACCGTTCCCTCACCTACCGAAAATACGGGATAAAAAATGCCAATAACGGCACTACACAAGGGACATTAAAACTAAGAGACGAACTAGTTAATTACTTGTCTGAGACCAGAGGATTAAATATTTCTGCCAAAAACATATTGATTACACATGGTGCTCAAATGTCTATTTATTTATCTGCAAATCTGCTTTTAAATTCAGCTTCCAATGTGATCGTAGGCAAACCGAATTATCCTGTCGCCAATATGGCATTTGAACGAACGGGAGCGAAAATAATTGAAGTAGATGTAGATCAGGACGGAATTAATACGGATGCCATCGAAGCTATTTGCAAAAAGCTAAAAATAAATGCAGTATATGTGATACCGCATCACCATTATCCAACAACCGTCACGTTAAGCACGGCCAGAAGAATGAAATTACTGGAGCTTTCTAAGCAGTTTTCATTCGCTATTATCGAGGATGATTATGACTACGACTATCACTATACTTCTTCTCCTTACCTGCCTTTAGCAAGCGCTAATCACAGTGGCAACATCATTTATATTGGATCTTTTTCTAAAATATTGGATCCCTCAATTCGTATTGGTTTTATGGTAGCCCCTGTAAATTTCATAACCCAATGCACCGCTTTAAGAAAAATGATTGATTTTGGCGGAGACGGATACATGCAAAACTCCCTGGCGACACTCATCAAAGAGGGAGAGCTTAAAAGACATCTAAAAAAAGCAAAAAAATGCTATCATAGCCGAAGGAATTTCTTAGACGGGTTGTTGAAGGAGCATTTAGCGAAATACGTTTCTTATACGCTCCCATCTGGAGGAATGGCCATCTGGATTAAACTCAATTCTGATCTTCCAGTTGCCTCAATGTCAAAATACAACCTGCGAATCAATAGAATAGACACAACGCAAAATGCATTCAGATTTGGATTTGCTTCTTTAGATGAAAAAGAGTTAGAACTGACAGTCAAAGTTTTGAAAGAAAATATCCTGGATATCGAACACACCTTATAATTTAATTACAGCGAGTCAGGCCCCAACTCTCTACCCGCTGTATTAACTTACTTTATAAAGGTATCGCTGCGACCTGATGATTATCTCTAAAAGTTAGGAATTCTTCCAGTGTATACTCCGGACAAGCCCCTTCACGGGCGGTTATAAAGGCTCCCAGAGATACTGCCTGACGCATAACCTGATCTGGAGATGCACCCTTTTCCAATCTTTTTGATAGAAAACCAGCCAGAAATGAATCGCCACTGCCTACTGTATCTTTTACTTCAATAGGGATTGTTGGATATAAATAAAAATCGTCCCCGTTCACATATAGTGCTCCTTTACTCCCTTTGGAGATTATAACCTCATGCATACCAAAAGTATCCTGCAAATACCTGACGCAGTCTTTTTCACTGCTATACTCCTTACCCAGGAACTCTACCATCATCCGCAGTTCTGCCTTATTAAACTTGGCAACCTGTGTTTTATGTAATAATTCTTTGATGACATGCACGTCATAATATGGCGGCCGTAAATTGATATCGAACACATTATATGAACTCGCTTCTATTAATTCGAATAATGTGTTTTTTGACTTTTCATTTCTGGTAGCTAAAGTTCCAAATACCAGCGCATCTGTTGTGATCAGCATCTCTTTCTTTTCCGGGATAACTTCGATGAAGTCCCACGCGACGTTTTGCACGATATCATAATGTGCATCATTATTTTCATCCATTGTCGCAATAACGGTACTTGTTGGATGCTCCCTGCTAACCTGTATACCATCAATTGACATCTGCCATTCTTTGATTTTATGCAGTAGCTCATGCCCAAGTTCATCATCGCCTACACTACTGATCATGGTAACATCTATACCCATTTTAAAAAGGTGATACGCAACGTTAAAAGGTGCTCCTCCCGCCCTCCTGTGGCCGCCGGGAAATATATCCCATAGTACTTCTCCGAAACAGGCTATACTAGTTTTTTTTTCTTTCATTATAAATTTAATCTAATTGATAAGATCCTTCTCCCGGATGCGGGAACCAAATAAGGCATATGACAACATAAGTAACTCACAACCCACGGTGAGAGACCAAGTCCATCTCCAAGACCCCAAAACATCGGCCAAACCTCCCTGAAGCAAGGTGAAAACTGCCCCGCCAAATACCGCGGAAATAAATACCCCCGATGCTTTTGAGGTGTACTTATTCAAACCTTTGATGGAGAGTGAGAAAATACAGCTCCACATAGTAGAATGTAAAAGTCCGATAGCAACCAGGAACCAAAGATTTTGTGTAATCATTGCGATAACAGCGAGTAACGTAGCCAATATTGTTGTCGTTGTCAATTGCGTTCTTGCAGGTATCTTACTGAAAAAGCTTGAAATTGCTCTTCCTACAAGAAAACCACCCCAATATAAAGTAGATAACAGCGCATGTATACCTAAATCTATTCCGCCGATAAAAATATCTGTTTTACCAAAAAAAGTCATCGGGTGTCCGGCATCTGCCAGTTCAAAAGCATGCAGATTGATGTTGGCGCCAATGGCAACCTCCGTACCTACATAAAAGAAGATGGCCATTACCCCAAGCGCAAAATGCCTGAAAGACCAAATGCTCCTATCTAGCTTTTCTCCGGCTGCAGCACGCGTATTGGCTATATCCGGAAGGTTAAGTTTTCTGGTTACCAAAGTGACAATAATGACACACGCGATCAATGCAATAAGCGGCAATAGTAATTGGCGAATTTCAATATTCGCTATAGAGATCCCGGAAAACATCACCACAGTAACGAAAAAAGGTGCCGAAGTAGTCCCTACCGAATTAATCGCAGTAGTAATATTTAAACGCTGCACCGATTGTGTGCCAGGCAGTTCATAAGAAGCTACATATGGGTTTACCACAACCTGAATAATAGCGGCAGCTGTGCCCATTAAATATGACCCGAGTATAAAAATGATGAAGCCATAAGGTATAATCGCGTTTCCCAAATTAAATGTAAAATGTGGGTACTTGTAGCCGAACCAGGATGAGCATAAATACATAACCAGTCCTGAAATCATAAACATCAGGCCACGTAGAATGGTGTTTTTATAGCCAAAGGCATTAACCCATTTACTGGCTAAGGTGCCATTTAATAAGTACCCCAGAAAGAAAAAGAAAGAAATTAAAGTGGTGAGTGTATTTTTCAGATCACCGGCTTCGGCTAAAAAAGTAAATTTTAAGGGCGCTTGTAATTGTTCATTTACTGTAGTCAGAAAGCCGACGATAAAGTATATAAAAGTAACAATGGCAAATGGTAGAATTCCATTACGCAGCTTTGTCTCCATAGTTTTATAAATTGATATTCAAATAGAACAATTACCTAGGCCACAACAGCTTTTAGTACTGGTTTTAATCCTTCATCCTTAATTTTTGCTGCGAATTGGGTATATATTTCAACGAAATTGTCAGCAGCCTTTAAGTCCGTACTTTTAAAGGCGGATAAGTTTAAAAATTCAACCGGCTCAGGACTGGAAATGTATTTTACATCCTCCGGAGTTAGCCATGGTTCGGCTATTTCATAAGTATTGCCATTATCATCTATTCCAAATTTAAGATAATGTCTATAAGCTGCGATTAAAAATGCTACCCGGCTAAGATCCTTACCGTCAGCAATCATTTTTATTAGATTCGGCATTATATAAACCGGAAATTTAGAAACCCCATCGAAACACAATCTGCTCAGCTGATCACTTACCGAACTGTTTGAAAATCTTTCTATGAGTGTTTGTTTATACTGAGTTAAGTCGGTGTCTTGCGGCGCCGGCACATAGGGAGTAATGTCTATATCCATAAAATCACGTACATATCTGGCAACATCCTCGTCGTTCATCGCCTTATCAACTTTGCGGTGCCCCTTAAGAAAAGACGGATAAGATAACAGCGTATGCGCAGCATTCAGAAGGCTTAGCTTCATGTTTTCAAAGGCTGACACATCATCTGTAAATGTCACACCAACTCTTTCCCACGAAGGTCTTCCGGCGATAAAATTGTCTTCCACTACCCACTGGATGAAATCCTCACAATAAACAGGCGCATGATCTTCTATTCCACTTTTTTCATTCAACCGATCCTTGTCTTCGGCAGTAGTAGCCGGTGTAATCCGATCCACCATGCTGTTAGGAAAAGTTACATTCGCAGCCAGCCATTTTGCCAATTCAGAATCCTGAGCTTTAATAAAAGTGGTAAATGCTTTTCTGGCCGTATTTCCGTTATGCTGTAGGTTATCACAAGACAAAATGGTAATACTTCCATTTCCTTTATCCCTCCGTTGACGAAGACCTTCGGCAACAAAACCAAAAACCGTGGTTGGCTGTCCTGGATTTTCGAGATCATGTTTTATTTTTGGATCATCAAGAATAAACTCGTTTGTCGCTTTATCTATATTATAACCCCCTTCAGTAATCGTAAGCGTAATGATTTTAATGCTCCCTGCAGAAATCCTATCCAATATTGCCTTCGGATCTTCCACAGTCCATATTAAATCCTGTATGGCACCAATCTGATAGATTTCATCTTTTCCATCTCTTCCGCATACTGTTAAAGTATAATCGAGATTCTGCACTCTAAGATTTTTCACTATATTTTCATCGGATGGAAGCAGACATGCTCCGCAAATGCCCCACTTGCTTTGGTCCTTATCTTTTAATAACTGATCAGTGTAAAATGCCTGATGTGCCCTGTGAAAGTTGCCCACACCAATATGTAAAATACCCGCATCGATATTTTTACGCTCATAAGAATATTTCAGTACATTCATTTTTAAATATTATTTGGTTAGCCAAACATATATCAATATAGCTATCCTTACCTTATATCGCATAAAAAAGTATCCATGGGAACGTGCCCAAAATTCGGGGAACGTTCCCATGAGGGTTTGTTTTCTTAACTTTGATAAAAATCTGACCAGCTGATCCTATGAAACGTGTCACTATTAAGGACCTCTCCAAATATTTATTGCTATCTACTTCAACAATATCGAGGGCACTGGTGAATGATAAGAATATCCATCCTGACACCAAAAAAAAGGTACTAGATGCCGCCGAAAAACTGGGGTATAAACCAAATACTGCGGCACTAAACCTGAAATACGGACAGTCAAAAAGCATAGGCGTTGTCGTTCCTGAAATGACCACTCCTTTTTCTTCAATGCTCCTCAGCGGCATCCAGAATATTTTATATCCGCTTGGTTACAGGGTAATCATCACTCCATCAGATGAAACACCTTCAATAGAAAGGAAAAACTTATTGCACCTGGAAGAATTTAACGTTGACGGAATCATAATTAACCTATGCCATGAAAGTTATAATGATGATGTTTATCAACAGATCATGGACCGTGGAACTCCTCTTGTGTTCTTTGATAGAATCCCTGGGAAATCGATCGACGCTTCAAAAGTAATGGTAAATGATAATATCAAAGCAGCCTTAATGGTCGAACATCTCATCAGTACAGGCCGAAAAAGAATCGCGCATATCATGGGCCCCTCAACCATCCGGAATGCAAATGAGAGAGCGGCTGGCTATCAACGGATACTGGATAAGCATGGTATATTTGATCCGGATTTAGTGATTAAATCTGAAGGCACGACTTTTGAACACGGACGGATTGCAGCACAACAGTTATTAAACAATAAGATCAAATTCGACAGCATTTTTGCTTTTACAGATACCCTTGCAATTGGTGCAATGAATTATCTTCTTGAGCAGCGCATCAAAATACCTGAGCAGATCGCCGTCGCAAGCTTTTCAGGCACTGAGCTTGCGACCATTGTACATCCAAAATTAACCAGTGTAGAGCAGCCGTTAGTTCAAATGGGTGAAGTAGCCGCCAGGCTGATACTTGAAAAGATAAATGATAGCACCGCAGCCAGCAAAACAGTCATTCTGGACGCGGAGCTTGTTTACCGGGCTTCTACTCAATTATAATTGCATTTTTGCAATTCAGTGATCAGTGTTGTTTTACCTACCCCTGGTCCACCAGTGATAATGTAGAAGTTATCTTTTATAATCATTAGATATTGGTTCAATAAGTTTACCTCATGTTTTGAGAAACACAAAAGCTTATTAATTAAGAATGTTTACGTTTATAAATTATACAAGAATCAAATTATGAATACAGAACCTAACCTTATTTTCCGCTTAGCAAAGAGAGAAGATCTTGCTGAAATTATTTTCATGCTGGCTGACGATTCAATCGGAGCTCAAAGGGAAGCAGTCACGACAGAAATTTCAGAAAAATATATTACTGCATTTGAAAACATACAAGCAGACCCCAACCAGGAACTAACAGTTGCGGAAATTGATGGAGAACTAGTTGGTACCTTTCAACTAACCTATATTCAATATTTGAACTTTCAGGGTGGATTAAGAGCCCAAATTGAAGCGGTACGAACAAAGTCGACCTATAGAAATCGGGGAATTGGAACTAAGGTTTTTGAGTATGCTATAAACCGTGCAAAGGAGAAAGGCTGCCACCTCGTTCAACTTACCTCTGATAAACAAAGAACCAGCGCAATACGCTTCTATGAAAAGTTAGGTTTTAGACCTACCCACGAAGGGATGAAATTACTGCTTACAATATAACATTTAACACTTTCGGATTCCAGTCCAGATGTGAATTTAGCTGTTTCGGATTTGTTACTATAATTTGAGCCTTATCTTTATACATAGAAATTTTCCCGCTGACACTTATTTTTTTATGCAGATATAAAGACAGTATATCACCATCAAAATTGTGGTAATCATTCTTAGCAATGAAAACAGAAATAATCTGTCCTGGATATTTTCCGCCGACATTAAGTAAAGTGTGATTATCAAATGTCCTTCCGTCATAGACCGAATCGACTATCACAACTTCCTTACCTGCAGCTTTCGAAATCTCTTTAAAATCCCAGTGCCCAATAACGACGTCCTGCTGTGCCTTCAATGAAAAAGACGCGGTCAAAAGTGAAAAGATTAGTAATAGTGTTTTCATATAAGCTTAAAGATACTTCTTATTAAACAGAACAGGATTAATAGTATCAAAAAATAAAATTCAAAAACCATCACTATTTCATTTAATTTAGGAAATGGCATTCTCCCACCCTGGTACAGTCTAAATCCGGGCCGACCTAAGTCTTAATGAATTAAGGATTACAGAGACCGAACTAAAACTCATAGCCAGGGCTGCGATCATTGGAGAAAGCAGAATTCCAAAAAAGGGATATAATATACCTGCGGCAACAGGAATTCCCAAAATATTATATCCAAGGGCAAAAAACAGATTACCTTTAATGTTCCCCATTACTTTATGGCTAAGTAAACGGGCTTTGGCTATTCCATTTAAATCACCTTTTACTAAGGTAATAGCTGCGCTTTGAATGGCCACATCTGTACCAGTTCCCATAGCTATACCAATATCTGCCTGCGATAATGCTGGCGCATCATTAATCCCATCTCCAGCCATTGCCACTTTTTTACCTGAATTCTGCAATTCCTTAATTGCATTCAACTTATCTTCAGGCAACATCTGAGCTTTGTAACCGTCCAGGTTTAAAGCTTCACTTACTGCCTTTGCAGTATTTTCATTATCTCCGGTGTACATCAGAACTTTTAATCCTTCGAGCTGGAGCTTCCGGATAGCATCTTTACTTGATATTTTTATCTTATCTGAAATAATAATATACCCAATAACCTTTCCGTTTGACGCCAGGTAAGAAACCGTCTTGCCTTGTTTTTGTGCCAGACTTACCATTTCAGCGGAATCAGATGGAATTTCCGCATTAACCTGTATCATCAGTTTTTCATTGCCGAGACCAAGTTGCTCTCCACCTAAACTACCAGTAACTCCCTTACCGCTTACAGCTTCAAAATCTTTAACAGAACGTCCCTGGATATTAAATTTCTCTCCATATTTTAGTGTCGCCTGAGCCAAGGGATGCTCACTGCTACTGTTCAGTGACACAATTTTTTCAAGGATATCCTCTTCTGACATTTCGGAATTGAAGCTAATTACTTTTTCAACGGAAGGTTTTCCCTCAGTAACTGTCCCTGTCTTATCAATCACTACAATATCAATTTTGTTCATTTTCTCCAGTGATTCTGCATTTTTAATAAGAATACCAGATCGTGCTCCCTTTCCCACACCTACCATAACGGACATAGGAGTCGCCAGGCCAAGCGCGCATGGACAAGCGATTATTAATACTGCTATCGCATTGACAAAAGCATATACATAAGGTGGATCAGGACCATATACAGCCCACACAATAAATGTTGCCAGCGCAATAAGAATGACGACGGGCACGAAGTACCCGGAAATTCTATCAGCCAGTTTTTGAATGGGCGCTTTGGAGCGACTGGCAGAATTAACCATTTCAATAATTTGAGATAGTAATGTTTCTGAACCCACTTTTTCTGCAAGCATTAAAAATGTTTTGTTACCATTGATTGTACCAGAGCTGACCTGATCACCAGCGTACTTTTGTACAGGAACTGGCTCACCGGATATCATCGATTCGTCAATAATTCCTTCTCCAGACTTAATACTGCCATCAACAGGTATTTTCTCTCCTGGTTTAACCCGGATCAGATCGCCTTCTTGAATTTCATCAATGGGTACGGATATTTCCTGATCACCTACAATTTTAGTTGCGTTGTGAGGAGCCAGTTTCAATAACTCCTGGATGGCGCCATTAGTTTTCCCATGTGCTCTGGCCTCTAGTAACTGCCCGAGCAATACAAGCGTAAGGATAACAGTTGCTGCTTCAAAATATACATAAACAGTACCATGATGGCTTTTAAACTGTTCTGGAAAAAGGTCAGGGAAAATCAAAGCCGAAACACTGAAGAGCCAGGCCACCCCAGCCCCGATTCCTATCAACGTGAACATATTTAAATTTCTGGTCGCCACGGAACGCCAGGCACGCTCAAAAAACATCCAGGTGGCATAAAAGACCACTGGAATAGATAAAAACAATTGTACCCAGTTCCAATATTTCAACGACATTATTTTAAAAAGGGGATTATCAGGCAGCATTTCTGACATCGCAATTAGAAAAATAGGTATAGTAAAAATACACGCAACCTTAAACTTAACGAGTAAATTCAAATAGGTCTTGTCCTCGTCTTCAATATTTCCTGCCGCAGCTACCAGGTCCATTCCGCATATCGGACAGGATCCAGGCTCATTTCTCCTAACCTCAGGATGCATCGGACAATAAAACTTATAAGTATCATTCATAATTTCGTTGATTAATAGGTTAAAGTAAGTCCTCCTCCATAACCCATATCACTATCATAATGTGTGGATAAAGAGAAATATCTTGTCATTATATATCTGAAACCAGCCATATATTCTTTGTCCGTATTAACCATAAAATTGAAACGGAGCCTTTTTGTTACAGGTACATCCTCTCTGGTCAACTGAAATCTGACATTACCTTTGTGATCGACTGATGCGTCGGCTACGACTAGCATAGGTAAGGTATACTGCAGCCCCAAATGGAATACCTGCCTGAAGTTTTTGGTATTCTTCTGCCCGAAAACATTATTTCCCGGAGCCAATGACTGTCCAAAAATATTCTTATCAAAAGGGTCAATTGTTCGTTTACGGAAATCCCAGCCTACATAAGGAAAAAGCCACTGCATCTTACCTATATATCTTCCAAAATGACTTTCACTTTCATAACCCATCGCCTTGTCAAAACCTACTCGCCATTCCGTAGTAAACCTGTAACGCGTATTTGCAAGCATGATCTCTCCGTCGCTGCCATTACTTTCAATGCCTATTCTTGCCATGGGATGAAATGCTCTGTCATCGCTGAATAGCATGCGCTGCGCCATTTTTGGATCAGGAATTTCCGGGTTCACAGGTGAATTTTCATAGCTGAATATTCGCCCCATACCACTCATCATGTGGTAAAGTATATGGCAATGAAAAAACCAGTCTCCCCCTGATTCCGACGCCGCAAATTCTATAGTATCCCTTTCCATAGGCATAATATCAATGATATTTTTCATTGGCGATCGCTCACCCTGAGAGTTGAGCAACCGGAAATCATGACCGTGCAAATGCATAGGATGCCGCATCATGCTGTTATTGTAAAGGATAATACGCACATTTTCACCCTTTTTGATTAGGATCTTATCACTTTCCGACACCGTTTTATTGTCTAAAGTCCACACGTACCGGTTCATGTTTCCGGTTAGATCGAACTTCAGCTCTTTCCAGGGCCCTTCTGGTAAAACTGTCTTTTTTGTTGCACGTAACATGTCGTAATTCAGAGTTACGATGTCATTCTTCTCCGAATACATTACAGTATTCATATCCATGGTCTGATTTTGCATTTTCATGCCATCCATCTCCATCATATCCCCCTTCATATCCATCATACCATTCATCATCTTCATGCCCGCAAAATAGTTAAGCTTAGGCAGATGTACAGCCGGCACCTTTTCACCGTCGCCCAGCCAGAGTGATGTAGATTTCGTACGATCTTCTGGGGTAACCAGGAACTCAAAACTCTTGTTTTCAGGAACTGTTACAATTACGTCGTATGTTTCAGATACTGCAATGATCAACCTGTCTACATCCACAGGCTCAACATCGTTTCCATCAGTTGCTACCACAGTTATTTTACCACCAGAATAATTAAGCCAGAAATAGTCGGACGCCCCCGCATTGGCAATGCGTAACCGTACTTTGTCACCAGCTTTAAAATGAGGATACAAATCCTGATTCCTGCCATTTATCAGGAATTCATCATAATATACATCGCTGACATCCATGGCATTCATACGTTTCCATTCATTATTTACTTTAGTCTTGAAATTACCAGATCTGACGGCTTCAGCATAGCTCTGCGTCGTACCCTTTTTTATGGCGAACCAGTCGTTGGCATTTTTAAGGTTTCTGTGAACTTCTTCAGGTTTCATGTTTGTCCATTCACTGATCACAACAGGTATTGTAGGGATATCGCTCTCTTTTCTCTTATTAATAATGAAAGCGCCGTACATCCCAATCTGCTCTTGAAAGCCACTGTGACTATGATACCAGTGTGTACCATTCTGAATAATAGGAAATCTATAAACATAAGTGGAATGCGGTTTAATGGGCATCTGTGTAAGAAAGGGAACTCCATCCATCTTATTGGGCAAAAACAAACCATGCCAGTGCAAGGATGTTTCTTCATCCAGGTTATTATGAACATGAATCTCCGCAGTGTCCCCTTCTGTAAAAGTAAGTACAGGCATCGGAATCTGGCCATTTACAGCAATCGCCCTTTTGGGTTTACCTCCGTAGGTTACAGTAGTATCTGCCACATATAGATCATATCGCACTGTGCGAGGTTTTTTCTGATTATCTGCAGTTCTGAAACTTTCCATTTTCCTTTCGCCGGTATTCTGGGCAGAAACCGATGCATAAAGGAATAATAAAAAGACTGTCAGTATGTTTTTCATTTCTCTTATGATTAAATATTTTAAAAATTCTTTCGGATTAGGCTGTCCTTTGAAGACTGTATCCAATTTCTCAGTAAAGCTTTCTCTTCGCTGCTCAAAACTGAGCCTCTGTGTACTATCGTATAAGAAGATAAGGGCATAGAATTATCATTAAAGCTATTCTCAATAGCGCTCAGTTTATTTTGCTGTTTTCTTGTCGAATACATACTGAACTCGCTAAAGTTTAATTCTGATTTCCCTTTCTGAATATGGCTATTTAAAAACCAGTTTAAAGGCTGAATATTGGCATACCAGGGATAAACAGTTTCTTCACTATGGCAATCGTAACAAGCTTTTTTTAAAATACCTCTTATATTATCTGGAACAGCAATTACATTAGAAATGTCATTTAGGACAACCTGCGCGCCATGATTACGCACAGGTTGCATAAATTGGATAAGTATCAAGATCGCAAAAAGCCAGAGAAGTATTTTTTTTACGCTCCTTGTACCTTTTGTTGACACCATAAAACTACAGCTTAAGTTCTTCCTGAATCTTGCCGCAGACTGGCATGGCTTTGCCCATGTAAGGATTTCTAATCTCCTTTACTTCACTTAACCACAGTGCCCCTTTATTATGGTTATACATTGGACAATGATCTACATAGATTACCTGACCGGTACCTGTCAGTTTTGCGAGATCGTACATATCTTTACTTAACATATCGAAATGTTCCCGCTGATGGACGATATTGCCTGCGTTCGCCGAGATATGGCTGACATGTTCCGTAGCATCCTCTTTAATTTCCGAAAAGGCTTTACTTTGCTCGGGCGTCAATGAATTCGCCTTAAAACCGGCAAAAGCAGCGATCATTTCTTTTGCAGCATTTGCAGCGTCTGTATCATTGTCTGCGGCAAAAGAGTTCTTAAGTTTAAAGTATAAATTGAATAAAGTGGTTCTCGAAGCATTCTTTGCCGAATCAGAAACGGTTTTAATTACTCCAGTCTGTGTTGTGCGATCTAACCGATTGTTATTACCGCATGCTGTAATAAAGATTACAGACAATGCCATTATATAAATTAATGTTTTCATGGCTGCCAAAACTATTTCAATACCTCTTTAACTGAACCACATGTCAACATTTGCGCCCCGAAATATGGATTTTTTATTGCCGCATTTTCTGACAACCAGTAGCTCTTTTTCATCGGGCAATAAGTGAAATAAATTGTTTGATCAGTAAGTTTCACAACTTTAGCCAGTTTGTAAAGATTCGCCGACAAACTTGCGAAATATTCCCGTTGACGCTCAATATCCTTAGTTTCGATTATAGATTTAGCATCAGCTGCGAGCTGTTGACGAATAGCTGTTATAGTTTTACTATCTGTCTGTGGCATTGACTTAAAATCTGTACCATTCAGTATTTCTGAAAATGACACTGCGTTTGAAGATGCTGCAGAACCATCAGCATTAATGAGTGCATTTTTTATATTATAGTAAGAACCTAATAAAGTAGTTTTTTGGCCGCTTTGCGCAAAAGCAGGACTAACGAGTGCAATTGTAATGAATACAAGTGCTAGAAATCTATTTTTCATGTATGTAAAATTTAATGTGTATAATTTCAAGCTGCAGCGACAAGCTACAGCCATTCCTTTAACTACATTAATCCTATATCTGAAAACTCTGAATGACTGTCCTGATGTCCCGGTTAGGCGGTCTATCCCTATAGTCCGTATAAGAGATACGTTTAAGCCCCAGTTCGATTACCGGAAAGGGTAAAAGATGAAAATAAGCAGGCAACCAGATTACTGGCAGGGCAATCTGAACTTTGCCCATCTCAGGAATTAATTTACTCTGAACAACCAGATCGTTGACCAGGGTTTTGCAACACAAGTCTTCCGCTGAAAGGTTCTGACTGGCTTTTACATCAGGAAGGTGGTGATGCGTAATATTGCTGTTATTCGTATGACTGTCGCTATGGGAGCTATTTTCCATACCTAATGCACAACCTATACCAACAATAGTATTGAGCAAGAATATGACTAACAGAAAGATAGCTCTACTTTTCATAACTATACAAATCTAGAATAAGATTAAAAAACAGATTTACATAATTCGGTTCTTTTTTTACATTTTCCTGTGCATTACCTAAACTCTTAACCCATAGACTATCTCTTTCGCTGTATCCAGTACCATATTCTGTTTCGCAGGTTCTTTTGTAGCCCTTCCAATGAGAATTGCACCCTCAATTATCGCTAGAATCGACAATGCAGTCTTTTCAATATTAATTCCGGCATGAAATTCTTTAGCTTTAATTCCATTTGTTATAATTTCCATAACAATGAAATTCCAGCACATCAGACCTTGCGCGGCTCGTACCCTTAATTCCTCATGCGTGTCGTCTGAGTCGACGATTGCATTTTGTATCGGGCACCCACCACTCTCATTCATCTCCTTGTTCTGCTCATAGTAAACATCAATGTTTGCAATCAACTTTTCAGTGAATGTTTTTTTAGAACTTACGCGCGCTCTAATTGTCTCCAGAGCCATTCCGAGATTGTAATCAAAAGCTGCGAGAGCAACTTCCTCTTTATTTTTGAAATTACCATAAATTCCTCCTTTAGTGAGATTAGTAGCTCTTGTTAAGTCGGAAAGTGAAGTTCCAGCGAAACCCTGTTTGTTAAAAATAACGGCAGTAGCTTCAATTATGCGTTGACGTGTTTCTTCAGATTTCGGAATAAATTTCATATACAAAGATAAGTAGTTCATATATACATTTATTGTTTAAAACCTGAAGATTCACGCCATGCATGTTTACAATCCTTGATTTAAGGTTTCGAGTGCAATTAGAGGATCTGAGAAATACTGATCGCGCAGCGCAGCAGTATCACCCACATAAATTTCATTTACATCATTCTGAATTCCCGCTATTAAGCTCCTCACAACTACACCAGGGTCAATACCATTCTCCTCGCCACCAATACCTTTTGCAGCGTCTGTATTAACCAGTGACGGCTGTAATTCAAATACCTTTACAGCTGTATCCATTGCTAGTGCGCGCCTTAAAGCAAGCGTATAGGAATGCAATGCAGCTTTGGTAGCCGAATAGCTAGGCAGGACTGCCAAAGGCACGTATACCACATTGGAGGACACATTAACAATTGCCGCTTCCTGCTGATTCTTTAAGATCGGAAGTAACCTTTCGGTTAATCGGATAGGCGATAAGTAATTAACCAACATTTCATGCTGGGCTTTTTCAAATGATTCCGGATCTTCTGCAACCCGGTAGATATAGGCTACCGCCGCATTATTAATTAATATACTTAGTTCTGGAAACTCATTACTGACACGTTTAATTAAAGAGTCTACATCAGTTTCTATTGTGATATCAGCAGCAATGGCGATAACATTGAGTTCTTCACCTGCTTTTTTAATTTTATCAGCATTTCTACCTACTATAATAATCTTATTTCCCTGCTGACTCAATAGTTTTGCAGTTTCATAGCCTATGCCCGATCCACCACCAGTGATCAGTATCGTTTTATTTGAAATATTCATTTTGATGAATTTTAACTGTAAATATTTGTTGTTTAGTTATTCTGTTAAGCTTAAATTAAATAACAAAACAAATATATACCAATTGGTATCTGAAAAACAAGAAGACAGATACCAATTGGTATATATTAACAAGCGGGTGACAAAATTCGGTGACCATCACCTAAGCGAACGCTCAATTTCTTAACAATTGTTATCAATTATAAGTCTTTCATACTAGAACTTTACAGCCTAATCGTTCTGTCAAAACAAAAAATACATGAAATACTTAAAACACTCATTATGGCTGTTAATGTCAATAATTTTAACAACCAGCTATGCGCAGAGTACAAGCAAATTAGCCAGTATCGATACCACAGCTATCTTTTACAAAAAGAACAAACTTCTACCAGGTCAGATTAAACCCTGGGAAGACGGTATGCGTACCACCGGGAAGGCCGGCACTTATGAGTGGTGGTACTTTGACAGCAATCTGAAAGATGGCTCGACTCTGGTCATTGTATTTTATACCAAAAGTCAATTTAACTTAAAAGGAGGTCTTGCACCAAGAGTCACATTTGAGCTAACCAAACCTGATGGTAAAGTTATCAAACGATCTGCCACAGCAGATCAGAATAGTTTTTTTGCATCAACCGACAGTTGTTACGTCAAAGTTGGCTCTAATATTTTTAAAGGTAACCTTAATGAATACGAGATCCATTTAGATATGGAAGGATTAAAGGCTGACATCAGTCTGACCGGTAATATATCTTCATGGCGCCCAGGTTCTGGATTTATGAATTTTAAAAAAGATAAAAGCACAAGTTTCTTTGCCTGGCTCCCTGCTGTACCTCATGGTGAGGTCAAAGGAAATATAAACATCGATGGTACTGACAACCTAATATCTGGTGTTGGTTACCATGATCATAACTGGGGTAACTCGCCTATGAATAAGCTCATACATCATTGGTATTGGGGACGCGCACGGGTTGGAGAATATGCTTTAATTGCTTCATACATCGTTTCTGAGAAAACATATGATTATGATGCTCAACCCATATTGTTATTGGTAAAGAACGGGAAAGTTATTTTAGATGATTTTCAGAAGGTAAAATTCTCCGCAGAAGATGTATATATTGACAGTAATACACTGAAACCTGTCGCCGGTAAATTAGTATATGAATATAACGACGACAATAAGCATTACAAGATAACTTTTAATCGTAAAAGAGATATTGTAAATAGGCGTTTTCTTAGCGGATTAAAGGGGCTTAAGCGTTCTCTCGCAAAGCTGTCTGGTTTCGATGGAGCTTATATGCGTTTTACAGGTGAAGTCACCATTGAGAAATTTGAAAATAATAAGGTGACAGAAACGACTACCGAAAAATCAGGCGTATGGGAAACAATGTATTTTGGAAAGGCGCTAAAAGAAGAAGTTACCGGTCGATAAGGCAATATTATTTAAACAAGAAAGGCACATTTTATGCGCCTTTCTTGTTTAAATAATAATTTTTACACTCCGTATGTCGTAGAAGAAGTTTCTCCCCCTCGTCCGGTCCAGTTAGTATGGAAAAACTTACCACGCGGCTCATCAAGACGCTCATATGTATGTGCACCAAAATAATCACGCTGTGCCTGCAGCAAATTAGCTGGAAGACGCTCACTTCTATAGCCGTCAAAATAGTTGATACCTGCGCTGATACAAGGTACAGGTATTCCGTTCAGTACAGCAGCAGAAACGACACGACGCCATCCTGCCTGTGCATTCATGATTTTTTCTTTGAAGAAGTCGTCAAGAATAAGGTTCTGTAATTTTGGATTATTGTCGAAAGCTTCTTTAATCTTGCCCAGGAATGATGATCTTATAATGCATCCCTCACGCCACATCAGTGCTATACTCCCGTAATCAAGACTCCACCCGTACTCCGCAGCAGCAGCCTGAATCATTTGATAACCCTGTGCATAAGAAATAACCTTAGATGCGTAAAGTGCATCACGCAGATCATTAATAAAAGCCTCTTTGTCACCTTCAAATGAAGGAGTCGGTCCACTTAAAACCTTAGACGCTGCAACCCGCTCATCTTTCAATGCAGATAGACATCTTGCAAATACAGACTCGGCAATTAATGTTAACGGCACACCCAATTCAAGCGCTACAGTACCTGTCCATTTTCCGGTACCTTTTTGCCCGGCAGTATCTAATATCTGATCAACCAGGGGAGCACCATTTTCATCTTTAAAAGCAAGGATATCACTGGTAATTTCAATCAGGTAACTGTTAAGTTCACCTTTGTTCCATTCATGAAATACCTTCTGCATATCATCTGCCGACATTCCAAGCATCTCTTTCATTACCTGGTAGGTCTCATTGATTAACTGCATGTCACCGTATTCGATTCCATTATGAACCATTTTTACGAAATGGCCCGAGCCACCGGATCCGATCCAGTCGCAGCAAGGAGAACCATCTTCCACTTTAGCAGCAATTGCCTGGAAAATAGGTTTCACAGCCGGCCATGCAGCCTCACTGCCACCTGGCATAATAGACGGACCTAATAATGCACCTTCTTCACCTCCGGAAACACCAGTTCCTACATAAAGCAGTCCTTTACTCTCTACAAATTTAACACGTCTTTCCGTGTCTGGAAAATGCGAATTCCCGCCATCTATAATAATGTCTCCCGGTTCCAAAAGTGGAATCAGGGTATCAATAAAGTCATCCACAGGACGTCCGGCTTTGACCATTAACATCACCTTGCGCGGACGCTTCAGGGAACCTATAAATTCTTCAATAGACATTGCGCCAAAAATATTTTTGCCTTTGGCTCTGCCATTTACAAACTTTTCTACTTTATCAACGGTCCGGTTATACGCTGTAACATGAAAACCTTTACTTTCCATATTGAGAATTAGGTTTTCGCCCATTACTGCAATACCGATAACGCCTATGTCAGATATCTCTTTCATTTTTATTTATACAATGGTTAATTTTTTGTTAAATTATAATTTAACTCTAATATATCGTAATAAATCTGCTAATTAATCAAGCAACACTAATTATGCACTTAACAGAAGATCTTGCAAAACACGTTAGAGACGTTCATTTCGGGGGAAACTGGACAACTTCAAATTTGAAAGACAATTTAAAAAATGTGACCTGGCAACAGGCCACAACCAAATTCCGGTCATTTAATACAATAGCTGCACTGGTCTTTCATATCAACTACTATATCAATGCGGTTCAAAAAGTATTAGCAGGCGAAGCACTTCAGGCTAGTGATAAATATAGTTTCGATGTGCCCCCGGTAAATTCCGAACAAGATTGGAATACGCTTCTGGAAAAAACCTGGGCGGATGCCGAGAATTTCGCTTTACTCATTGAAAAACTTCCGGACAGTATACTTTCAGAGAATTTTACTGCCGAAAAGTACGGGAGTTATTACAGAAATATTCAGGGAATTATTGAGCACACACACTACCATCTCGGCCAGATTGCAATCCTAAAGCAGCTTCTATGACTGTGATTTAAAATATAATTTGGATCTTTACAGCCTATGCAAGACTACCTGTTTGAAATCCAGTTAAAAGTCAGAGATTATGAGTGTGATATCCAGGGCATTGTAAATAATGCCGTTTACCAGTCGTATCTTGAACATGCCCGGCATGAATACCTGCAATCGAAATCCATTTCATTCAAACAATTAACCGAAGAAGGCAAAATGCTAATGGTATCCAGGATTGAGATGGATTTTAAACGGTCCCTTACCTCCGGTGACAGCTTCCTGGTTAAACTAAAGATTGCAAGACAGGGAATAAAGCTGATATTTTTTGAGGATATCTACCGTGTGTCAGATCAGGCGCTTTGCCTGAAGGCCAAAGTCGAGGTTATAGCACAGATAGACGGCAAGCTAACCAGAGGAGAAATATTTGACACGCTTAATCTTTAAAGGGCTTCATGATTGCGCTGAATTTTAAGCTCATTGAGATCCAGCTGCATTTCAGCTTTACGGATTTCCTCATCACTAAAAAACTTCTCCCTTCTCAACTGAAACAGCTCCTTACGCTGCAGCGCATAAATATCAAATAGCATCTTATGATAATATCCTATTTCTTCCAGTTCCGTTTCATCACATTCCAGTGATGCTAGCTGCCCCTGGGTTCTTGATATATCATTTTCCAGGCTGGATTTATAAAAACCAACCAATTCATTTTCGAGAATAGCATGCTGATACTTTTCCTCCAGTAAAGTTAACGCGATTCTGTCCAGCCGTAGTTTTATCCCTGCTTGCTGTTCCTCCTCCCGGATGAGATGATCAGTATCTTTTAATTTAATAAGCTTAATCACAAAAGGCAAAGTCAACCCCTGAAACACAAGCGTAACAAAAATTACAACGAATGTTATAAATATGATCAGATTGCGCTGTGGAAAAGTTGTACCATCCAGCATGAGTAAAGGTATTGAAAGCGCAGTAGCAAGAGATACCACACCACGCATGCCGGCCCAACTAATTACGAACGGACCTTTCCACCCTAAAGTAGGCTCCTGCCTTACTTTCGCACTTAACCACCGCGGAAGATAAGTTGCCGGGTATACCCAAAGAAACCGGAGCGAAATTGTTATAGCACTGATAATCAATCCATACTTGATTCCGTCAGCAACAGAATAATCACCAAGCCCCATAATAATCTCAGGAAGTTCAAGACCTATTAAAATAAAGACGAGTGCATTCATCACAAAAATCATCGTAGTCCAGACACCAAGCATATTCATCCGGGTATGTCCGGTATTGAATATCTCATGTGAACGATACGACATAAAAAGTCCGCCACTCACAACAGCCATTACTCCGGAAAAATGAAATTGTTCTGCAATCAGAAACAATAAGTACGGGGTCATTACTGTGATAGCAGCATCAATGGCTGGCGTAGTGGGCAGGAAACGGTGAATAAAATATACAATATGTGCCCCTGCAAGTCCTACCACCACCCCCATGCCGGCGACCACAAAAAATTGTCCTGTCGCTTCCTGCATAGAGAAAGTTCCTGTCAACACCGCCAGTAAGGCAAATTTAAACACGATAAGAGAAGATGCATCATTAACCAGGCTTTCTCCCTCCAGAATTGTCATCAGGCGCTTTGGAACGCTCATGCCCTTTAAAACCGTTGCGGCTGCAACAGCATCGGGTGGCGAAACGATACCGCCAAGTAAAAACCCCAGGGCCAGTGTGAATCCGGGGATAAAGGATACTGATGTATAAGCAATAACAGTAGAGGTGAAAAACACCAGACCAAAAGCGAGCAATCCAATCGGTCTTTTCCATTTCCAGAAGTCATTCCATGAAGTATACCAGGCGGCTTCATATAACAGCGGCGGTAAAAAAATCAGAAAGATCAGTTCAGGATCAAGATGAAGTAGCGGCACACCAGGGATAAAACTTATTCCCAATCCGGCAATAACCAAAAAAATAGGGTAAGCAACTTTTATTTTCTGCGCGAGCATTACCAGCAGGAATACCACGAACAGTAGTCCCAGGATCAGAAGTAAGGTGTGGTGCATAAATTATATCTGAAAGCTTATTATGATATATTGTAATGAATATTGTTCATGTATACAAGTTAATTAAAATTCGAGCACAAATAAAACTATAACTTATCTTTAGCATCCGGCAGATTCCGGAAGCATTTTACTTTATGAAGCGTCCACAAATGGAGTCAAGATACAAAACCTACGATTATATCATAGCCGGAACAGGGGCCGCAGGCCTTAGCCTGCTTTGCCATATTCTTTCCAGTGACAATCTGAAGGATAAAAGCATATTACTAATAGACAGAGACCTGAAAGATAAAAATGACCGCACCTGGTGTTTTTGGGATACTGGAGAAAGTCCTTTTGAAAGCTGTTTAAAACATACCTGGAAAAAACTGTATTTCCATTCCCCGGATTGTTCCAGACTTCTTGACATAAAACCCTATGCCTATAAAATGCTTGATAGCCTTTCTTTTTACAAGTATTGTTTTAACCTGATAAAGGACAAGACTAATATCAGTTTTATACAAGATGACATTCAACACATCGATCAGGAAGAAGGATTGGTGGCAGGTCTGAAGGACAGTTACCAGGCAACATACATCTTTAACAGTATTCTGTTTAAGAATACAGCTAAGCTACCTGGAAAGCACTATCTGGTACAACATTTCAAAGGAATTTTTATACAAACCAAATTCCCTGTATTTAACCCTGAAGAGGCTACACTGATGGATTTCAGAATTCCACAGCATAACGACTGCAGATTTGTATATGTACTTCCTGTGAATCAGACTGAAGCATTAATAGAATATACTGGATTTTCCAAAGAAGCATTAAGTCAGGAATACTACGATCAGGAACTGCGCTCCTATATACAGGATTACCTGAATATCAGCAGCTACACAATTACCCATGAAGAATTTGGAATAATTCCGATGACAGATGCTCCGTTTGATAAAGGCAGTAAAAAACTCGTTAATATCGGAACTGCCGGAGGAGCAACAAAAGCTTCTACAGGATATACATTTAGTTTTATTCAGAAACAATGCGCGAAAATAGCTGACAACCTTTCTAATGGCAGGCATCCGCTTTTTCAAAGCAGCAAACAGCTTGACAAGTACAGGTTTTATGACAGCATATTTTTACGCGTATTGTCGGAGAAACGAATCCCTGCAGTATCTGTTTTCAATGCCATGTTCAGCAAATTGCCGGCAAAGGTTATCTTGTCATTTTTAGATGAAGAAAGTAGTCTTTTTGACGATATTCGTTTAATGTATACGCTGGATAAGGCTGTATTTCTCTCTGCAGCCTTAAGAAACTTTTTTTAAAACGACTAAATTAATCCGCCGGTAAATTATTCCAACAAATTATGAATTGCTGCATGCTGCAGCAACATGATAGTTTTACCATCTCTGATTTCGCCGTTGGTCATCATTTCTAACGCCCGGTCAAAAGGGATTTCCAACACTTCAATGTTCTCATCTTCAGATTTAAGACCACCTCCGGCATTCACTTTCATCTCAGCAGTATATTCAGCAATGAAAAAATAAATAAGCTCCGTCACTGAGCCGGGTGACATGTAAGCTTCAAAAACCTTACGTACCTTTTCTACCCTGAAACCAGTTTCTTCCTCCGTTTCTCTTCTGATACAATCTTCGGGATTATCCTTATCAAGCAAACCCGCACAACATTCTATCATATATCCGCTTTCGTTGCCGTTGATGAATGTTGGCATTCTGAACTGCCTGGTTAAAATAACAGATCTGCGTTTTCTGTTATATAAAAGAATAGTAGCCCCGTTTCCTCTATCGTAAGCCTCTCTGGCTTGAACAGATACTGTCCCATCCGAATGTGTGACCTCAAAACTTATTTTATTCAGTACATACCAGTTGTCAGACAGCACCTCAGATTTTGTTATTTTTATTGTATTCATAGACAGATCACATTTGATCAATTTTGATTATATTTGATCAAATATGTTTAATATACATGACATTTCAAAAGAGAAAAAAAGAAATACTTCAGCTCCTTCAAAGATTAGGTGAAGCAGATATCAGACTGATAGCCGGTCATCTGAATATTTCTGAGGTAACTGTAAGAAGAGACCTGAATCTGCTGGCAGCAGAAAACCTTCTGCATCGGACACATGGAGGTGCGATGAGAGTGGATCCTTATGTTGATAGTAGTACTTATCAAAATAAATCTGACATCAATAAAACTGCTAAAGACAAGATATGCAGGAAAGCGGCCGAAGAGATACAAGAGGGAGACGTGATATTTATGGATTGCGGCAGCACCGTATTTAATTTATGTCAATATATTAAACACAAAAAGATAAAAGTGATTACGAACTCTTTGCCCGTGGTCATCGAGCTTCAAAACAGCGCAGCAACTATAAATATGATTGGTGGAGAAGTGAACCAGAAAAATCAGGCTGTACATGGAAAAATGGCAGTGGCGCATATCAAAAAATATCATGCGACAAAAGCTTTCCTGGGCATAGATGGAATAACTGCAGAAGGTTTATATGCGAACAGTGAACTGGAAGCATCCAATACCCAGGCAATGGCATCACAAAGCGAGAAAACGTTTCTTCTTTGTGATTCCGGTAAAGTAGGGAAAAAGGCCTATTTAAGATTTGCAGAGGTTAATTTAGTCCATACGCTGATAACCAATCAGGACGGCGAAGAGATTAACCAGCTAAAAGAGAAAGGCGTGCAAGTAATTATTGTAAATTAACCTATAGATATCTTGACAATAATTGCTCCCACTCCTGCTCTAAAGTAACATCAGGACGTGAAAATCCTGATTTTCGATACCAATAATCGGCATTCCAGATATCCCCTTCCTTTCTGTGCAGGTATGCATGAACATGAGAAGAAGCCTTGTCTTCCAGATGGTCTATCTGATCGTGGGCCTTTTTCCAATCCCCGCGACCGTCATACCAGAGCGCCAGTAAATGAGGTGCCAGATCTGAAGGGAGTTTTCCATCAGAGACAGACTGTTTGAAATTCTGAATATTTGCCATTTTATTTCATTTAAAGGCTACCAGCCTATTCCATAATCTTCACCATGATTGCTCGAACCACCCCAAAGACTTTGGTGTTTCCAGTCAAAGTAAACTGCATTAATCGGTCCGCTTGTCCTGTCGCTGTAAGTTGGCGTATAACCCATCTTTTTCAGCGCTTCACGATCTTCTGGTTTGGTATTACTATTTAGTAAAATCTGACCCGGTTTAGGTAACCTGTCTTCTGTTTTGGTACCACCTAATGAAAGCCATAACTGGTTTGTATTGAAGTTCGGCGCTTCTGCAGCTTGTTGCACATTCATACCAAACTCAGTCATATTTAAGAAGAACTGCAGCAAGTTTTGATCTTGTGTATCACCACCCTGCACAGCAAAAGAAACGTAAGGTTTACCATCTTTTAAAGCCAGTGAAGGCGAGAGGGTAACTCTTGGACGTTTACCAGGAGCAACCACATTAAAAGGGTTAATAGTTGAATCCAATACAAAACTCTGCATACGCTGACTCATCCCCATACCCGTATTTCCGGCTATAGTGGCGGGTAACCAGCCTCCGCTCGGTGTAATTGAGACAATCCAGCCTTCTTTATCGGCAGCCTCAACCGAAGTAGTTCCTAACCATAGTCTTTCCTGATAGACCTCATCTTTTGAATTATTCGTCAGATCATGCGTAGGAGCGAAATTCCGCTGGGTTGTATCCATTTCAAAACCTCTTGATTTCAACAGGTGTAAATAAGGATTGGTCTTACCCTCAAAAGGATAAGGATCACCTGGACCAATGTTAGGGTTGTTTTTATCAAATGAGATCAGCTTGGCGCGTTGACGGGCATAATCTTTACTTAGCAGACCTTTCATGGGTTCCTGAGGACTGAAGTTCGGATCACCGTAATAAAAGTCGCGATCAGCAAAAGCAAGGTTCATCGCCTGGTACAGCGTATGAATATATTTAGGACTGTTAAAGCCCATTGCCTTAAGGTCAAAATTTTCAAGAATATTTAATGCCTGCAGCATAACCGGCCCCTGTGTCCATTGCCTTAGCTTGTATACGTCAACTCCCTTATAATTAACCTTTACAGGTTCTTCTTCGACAGGCTTCCAGTTAGCCAGATCAGCCATAGTAATTAAGCCTCCCTGTTCTTTACTGCCTCTTACAAACTCCTGCGCAATATCGCCTTTATAAAAGCGGTCGTACGCAGCCATAAGCGCCTGCTTTCTGTTTTTCCCCTGCTTAAGCGCAGCTTTTTCGGCCGCAACTAATTTCGACAAAGTCTCAAACAGATCTTTTTGTACAAATATTTCGCCCGCTTCAGGCGCTTCTCTTTTTTCTCCCGGATGAGTTAGCAATACTTTCTTACTATAAGGCCACTGTTTGATCTTATCCTTGTTCTTTTCAATCATATTGGCTGCCTGCGCTTCAATCGGATAACCTTTAGCCAGCTCCATGGAAGGTGCCAGTACTTGCTCCAGACTCATTGTACCGTAATTAGCCAGCATATAAATCAGTCCTCCGGGCGTACCTGGAGTGGTAGCTGCAAGCGGGCCGTATTCAGGTGGAAAATTATATCCTTTACTCTTGAAGAACTCGGGTGTTGCCCCGGTAGGTGCCACTCCCATTGCATTAATCGCAATTACTTTTTTTGTTTTAGGGTTATAAAGCAACAACTGCGTTTCACCGCCCCAGCTTAATGTGTCCCACATCGTACAGGTTGCTCCAAGCATTGCACAGGCAGCGTCAACGGCATTCCCTCCCTGCTGGAAGATCATAGCACCTGCTGTAGCAGCTAATGGCTTTCCGGTAATAGCCATCCAGTTCTTACCATGAAGAACTGGTTTTTGAGTCTGTTGTGCGAATACAGGGTTTGCATAGCAGAACGAAGAGATAACGAGGGCGGATAGTAGTCTTTTCATAAAATTTTAAGATGGCTAAAATTAGCTATTTAATGCAGATGCAGAATCAAAAGAGCCGACCGTTTTTGTCACATTCTGGCTACTCTGAAATTAGACCATCTGCCATCAGTTGTTTAAAAACTGAGAGCACACCGGGTACCTGTGCAGGTTCGGAAAGGTATGTTTCCAGGTCAAAATAAGCAACCTCTTCAATTTCATTAGTTGGTTTGATTTCTTCGGTCAGTTCATAAAGAAAACAATCCTGCTCCATCTGGATATTTGTATTTTCTCCAAATGCAGGAGCAGTTATATGTGTGTACAGCTTTAAATTATTTGCCGCCAGGTCAATATCCAGCTCTTCCTTTATTTCCCGCTGTATCGCATCCAGGGAAGTCTCTCCCTGATCAATTTTACCACCAGGAAGATACCAGGCCTTCTTATTCCGGCTGTATGCCAGCAATAGTTTTCCATCACGTAATACCACAAGCCCTGCAGTGTATAATTTAATCATATTAGTATCTATCATTTCTTCCTCCTCTCCAATTATTGTTATTATTTATTTTACCTATTACAGAAACTCTGGAGGTATTACCCTGAATAGATTTTATCCTGCCAAAATCTTCATCTCTGTCAAACTTATTAAAATATTCTATTTTCACGGGCCCCACCAGCTTGACTTTCCCTTTTGGATCGTTAATATCAAAAGTGTTATAATACTCTATATTAATGTCTCCTATCGATTTCAGCAAACCAAATTTGTCATGGATATCAAATTTATTATAGTAAGTAAACTGAAGGTTCCCGATCGATTTAATTTTCCCCGTTGGATCATGCATATCAAAACGGTCATAATAACTAACCCTGAAATCAGGTCTGTCTATGCTGTTTCTTCTACCAGATCCCGTAGATTCCATTTGCTCAATCTGCCCGCTGTCATCTATCGTAACCATTACATCATTATCCAGCAGCAGTTCGATATACCTGAAACTATCACGGTTATTGTCAATAAAAAAACGCGCACTGGTAACTGTTTGCGCCTGTAAAAAGAATACCGGACAGAGCAGCAGTACGCTTAAAAAAACCTTTTTCATAAATTCAGAGGATTACATTTGTGTATCCCAAAGATCAAAAAATCGGCGAATATCCGAAACAAACAACAGCAATTTAAAATTAAACTTTCCACCTCCGGTGCGACCATAACCAGTAAGCTGGTTGCCGCGTAATCGTCTGCTCCAACCTGTTCGAAAAGGCATGTGTAATTAAGTTTTCGGCTGTAGTTGACGCAGTGTCAGTGATCAGGGATAAACTAACCGTCCAGCTGTGCCTGCCCTGCGGAATCATATCTACGTAAACCACAACAGCATTGGTCGCCCGGGCAAGCTTTTCTGCACCATTAAACATCAGTGTGGGCTGACTGAGAAAGTCAACCTGACATTCAGCATGTTTTCCCGGAAACTGATCGGCAATAAACAAGGAGAATTGCGGCTTTTCGGTTTGCCTTAATAAATGTCTTAACGCCCGCTGTGCTGGGATCAAACGCATACCGTGTCTGCCTCTGACACGGGTAACTAATTTTGCCATCACTGAGTTGGACAAACGCTTATAAATTGCATTCACCTGAAAAGGCAACAATAAAGGCAGCACATTGAGGCACTCCCAATTGCCATAATGCCCCAGCACAGCGATTACATTTCTTTGTCCGCTAAAATATTCATCCAGTATCTCTGCATTCACAAGTTTAACCTGTTTAAGCTGCTGTTGACGACTGATTGAAAATAACCTGATAATTTCGACGATCATTGATGCAAGGTGCAGATAGAATTCCCTGGCCAGCAGTTCGATTTCACGATAGGATTTCAGCGGTAATGCTCTGGACAGATTCTGTAAAACTACATTATACCTGTACCTGAAAACCGCGTAGGACAAAAAAAACAAAGGTCTGCCAATTAATGCATTCAATATAAAATAAGGCAGCATCCCCAGTAAGTAGATCGGAGGAAAAATAAGGCAGTAAATGAAATTACTCTCAGGACGTTTTTTGGTCATCTTAATAAATTTAAGATAAGACAACCAATTTGGTCTTTACCCCTATAACGGATCTTTATTCATAGCAATCAATTCCGTAGAAATTCAATTAATTGGAAATTGACGTAAGGGTAAAGGTAAGATTCCGTGTTATCGCTCTGAATACACGAAAAACAATACTACATGAACTCCAAATTTTACACCACCTTATTGCTATGCATGCTTTTCACCGGAATCCATTTAAATGCGCAGAACTTAAAACAAGTCCGTACAAATGTTGGCCTGACTTATCCATTAAGCAGCAACTGGACAAATGCGCCAAAAGATACCAATAATTTCTCCTTGAACATGCTGGCAGGCGTTTCGGCAGCAGAACGGGGGGTCGCTATAGCCGGCTTTACCAATATTATCCATCAAAATGCCTCCGGCTTTCAGGTTGCCGGCTTTTCCAATTATATCGGGCAACAAGCCAGCGGTACACAAGTCGCCGGCTTTATGAATACCTATAAAGGCGGCAAAGGAATGGCAATCGCCGGTTTCACGAACTTATCCGGTGGCAATAGTGCTGGTCAGATCTCTGGATTTATGAATAAAAGTAAAGATGTCTATGCAGTTCAGCTTACCGGCTTTATTAATCTGGCAAAAACGGTAAAAGGAATGCAGATCGCATTTATCAACATTGCGGATACCGCAAACCTGCAGATTGGAATTATCAACCTGTCCAAAAACGGGGAGAAGAGTCTGGGTCTTACCATTGATGAAAATCAGACCATGATGTTAACCTTCCGTTCCGGCGGTAATACGCTCTACGGGATCCTGGGTATAGGTTATAATTTCAAAAACAAAAAAGACAAATACGCCTATGAGGCAGGTATCGGCGCACATCTGCTGGAGATCCGTTCTTTCAGATTAAACGCAGAACTTACAGGCGGTGGTCTGGAAAGTTTTAAACGTGGAGACTATACCAAATCCACCTTACGAATAATGCCGGCATACAAAATCACACCAGCTCTAGAAATATTCGGCGGACCTTCCCTGAATTTTATCCAAACCAGCTCTGAAGATGGTAAAAGGCTCACCAAACATTATCTATCAAGCTGGAACGGCAACAATAACAAAAATCTCTACGGCTTCTATATCGGCTATTCTGCAGGCATACAACTGCTATTCTAAGACACAGAACTTTTACATACAAATCATATAATTAAAATTCAAAACAAAAAAAACATGAAAACTTTAAAATTGACATTCGCTACTGCCCTTTTAGCTCTTGCTTCAACTGCTGTTAAAGCACAAAACACACCCGAACTAACTTATGGTGTTAAAGCCGGAGTAAGCTTCTCAACACTGAAAACCGGTCTGAATGCTATTAATGATAAATCAGGTAAAGTTGGTCTGAATGCAGGTGCATTTGCCAGGATCGGAAGTAATATATTCTTTCAACCAGAGGTAAACTATGTGTCTTTCAGCAACGAATATCGTTTCAATGAGACGAAATACGAATCTAAGTTCAAACAATTAAACGTTCCATTAATGGCCGGAATCAAGCTGATGAATACCGATCAGATGAACGTGAGAGTTTCTGCAGGCCCGGATTTGTATTACAACCTTAATACTCCGTCTGCACCAGCAGGTCATAAGTATAAGAACCTGTCTGTAGGGGGAGTTGTTAACGCTGGTATTGATGTAGGAAGTCTAACCTTTGATGCCCGTTACAGCCTTGGACTGAGTAAGCTGAATAAAGACCTCGGACAGAAAACCAACATATTTAGCGTTAGCGTTGGTTTTAAATTTCAATAATATTAAGTTTGATCCGATCAATCTGCGAAAGAACAGCTAAATGGAGTATACTCAAAACAATACCTCCCTGGAAAATGAAGCAGCATTTGAAAAACTGTTTAAGACCCATTTCAGAGAGCTTCATGCCTATGCCTATAGCCTGTTAAAAGACTGGGATCTCGCCGAAGATACTGTTCAGCAAGTATTTCTTAAATTATTAGAGAAAAACGAGTGGATGCTTCTACAGACTGCTGTAAGGTCCTATTTATATAAAGCAGTCTATCATGACGCCCTGAATTATATCAGAAGGCAGAAAGTCCAGTTAAAATATCAGAACATTACGGTACACGGCATGAAAAATCATACAGACGATGCTGCAGGCAGATTAAAAATGAGTGAACTCGAGCAGCACCTGAGCAGTGCATTAAATAAACTTCCCGAAAAATGCAGGGCAATCTTCCATCTAAGCCGTTTTGAAGAGCTAAAATATCAAGAAATCGCTACCCGGCTTGATATTTCCATTAAAACTGTAGAAAGCCAGATGGGAAAAGCATTAAGAATATTGAGAGCAGAAATGAAAGATTTTCTGCCTCTCATTTCTATTGTACTATTTAAAATATTTAGATGATGAAAGGGAACATGAGCGAAGATATACTGATCAAATATTTACTCGAAGAAGCAAATGCAGTAGAAAAAACAGAAACTGAGGCATGGGTTAACGCCGATCTTAAAAACGCGAAGAAACTCGCAGACCTGAGAATTATTCTGGAAACAAGCAGAAAGCTGACCGTATCCAGTCCCTTAAATGAAGAACAGGCCTGGTCTAATTTCAAGGTAAGAAAAGAAAAGCAAACTCAGGATCCCGTATTATTAAGACCTGTCCAAGCACGATATAGTTGGGTGAAAATTGCAGCAGCTGTATTACTGGTTTCTGCGGCAGGCTGGATGTACAGCTATTTATATCACCCTGGACAGGACGAGTTGAACACACTCACCTTAACCAGCACAGATAAATTCATTACAGATACATTACCAGATGGTTCTATCGTTCATCTAAATAAAAATTCAAGCATTACATATGCGAAGAATTTCAGTAAACACAGAAACATCAATTTGAAAGGAGAAGCTTTTTTTGAGGTTAAACACGGAATAAAATCGGCTTTTACCGTCAGCGTAAATGATGTCCTTGTAAAGGATATTGGTACTGCGTTCAATGTCAAAGCGAATCTGGGTAAGACCGAAGTGATCGTAGAACAAGGTATTGTAGAAGTAAGTAAAGCCGCAAAGACCATCCGGCTAAATGAAAATGAGATGGTCAATATCAAGAACGGTAACGAGGAAATGATAGTTGAAAAAAGCCCGGATCATCTGTACAATTATTACCGGAGCAAAATTTTCACAGCAAACAATACATCGCTCGATCGCCTGGTTAAGGTATTAAATGAGGCCTACGGGGCTGATATCCGTATCGATAATAAAACATTAAGTCAGATTCCAATTACCTTGACGATCAGATGGGACAGTCCGTTAGCAGATATCCTGGAGATTATACAGGAAACTACTCCGGAGATCCGTATCGAAAAGACCGGAAGTATAATCCACCTCCGTTAAATCTAAAGGGTTGTAATCTAAAATTACAACCCTTTATAATACAAACTGCAGACCACCAGTAAACCCGCCGTATAGCGTTTTAATCTCATTTCTGTTGTTTAGACGCTCCTTAAACTTCCAGCCCTTAATTTCCATTCCATCTTCAGCAGAGGTCGTACTGAAATTAAACGTTGGCCCGGCCATTAGTCTGAAATGCCTGCTCAAACGAATCGTATTCAGTAACCTTACTGAATTGAATTCGTCATTTCTTTTCTTAAAGTCAATGAGACTTCTGGTTACAAACTCCAGGTTTAAAGTAAAACTCCGCCGGTCTATCAACCTGCCCCCCAGTCCGACCTGGTACGCGTATTTCGCAGGACTATGTCCGGGTTTAAAGCCAATGCCGATTATACTGTATAAAACACGCCCTCCAGAGCGAAAATCAAGATGATGAAGTAAAGATTCGTCTGTAGACAATGTGAACGATTTCTCCCCATTCTTGATCAGGTTTATTAAACCAAGCGGGTAGTCACTGCTATCTGCAACATTTAATAACATTCCGATCTGAAAACCTTTTACTTTTTCGGCAATATTAACCGCACCTGATAGCTGAGACCCTGCCTTTCCTTTGGTTCTGTTAACCAGACCAGCGATTTGTAAACCTTTCATCGATTCATTGTTGTTAGCTAACCCTGCCATCTGCAAACCCTTAAAATTCGTGGTTTTATTAACCAACCCGGCAATCTGCAGACCCGAACCATTGCTTCTTACATTATTGTAAACTCCCGCCATCTGAATTCCGCTTGTATTCCCTCCTACGACATTAAAAACACCTGCGATTTGAATAAAACTAACATCTTTTCTGTTGATATTAAACACTCCGGCCATCTCCAGTCCTTTTATTCCTGCAGTATACCCCCCTATCAGGTTTAACGAAAAATGGTCAATAATCTGACTGTTGTACATTCCATGCGTACTCAGTCCGGGGGTAAGTGAAATCTGATATGGCCTGGAAGCAAAAAAGTTCCCGAGATTAATCCCTTGCATCAATTGCCTGGAGCTGATAAAGAAGCGGGCAAACCGGCTATGTTCAACACCGTTGTCATTATCGGGATAGTAATCATAACGCTGATCATTCCCTTTTCCGGCAATATTAATTTCAGGCAACAGATATAATGCGGTATCCCGGTAATTCTCTTTACTTGCTTTCAGTAACACAGATACATCTTTATTTTTCAACTTCAATTCGAAATAGCCATGATCATTAGTCATTGCAGATATCAATTGATTACGCTCATAAACACTTGCCCTGGCTACAGGTTTAAGAGATGGCAGTTCATTTACATAACCTTTAATTACAGCCTGCTTCCCTTTAGCAGATTCAATTTCGGCCGTTATGTAAAATTTACCCGGTGCATTTCTAAGTACGATATAGCCTGGAACTTCTTTAAATTCATAATCATTGCCAAGCAATTTATCCAGTAAACTAAATACCGATCCTTTAAAAGCACTTATCGAAACCAGGCTGTCAGCCGGAATTGTATTGCTATTGTAGGCAAAGTAAAAGTCACCTCTATCAGCGACCATTTCCAGCACATGTTGAACGGGTTGTTTTTTAACCTCGGTAAGGGTGACAATTTTCATCAGGTTGTGCTGGCCATAGGCATAAAAACACAGGAAAACCAAAGTCAGGACGGAAACACAGGAACGGAGTAATTTTTTTCTAAAAGTCATTTCGCTTGTCTGGATATTTTGGCAGGTTTCCACCCACCAAAATTAAGATTATTACTAACAGTACGTCACATAACACCTAAAACCAGATCTACCCCTACGCGTGTTTGAATAATAAAGTGCCCAGACTATACATTTTACCTCTATAGCGATCTTTCAGTACCTGAACAGCAATTCTGCTTCGTAACCCGGATTGACAAATAAAAATAAGAAGCTTATCTGAAGGCAACATATCAACACTGGAATGAAGGTCATATAATGGAATATTTATCCCCGCAGAGGGCATTTCCTCAAACTCGTATGGTTCACGCACATCAATTACAAAAATGCTTTCACCGTGCTGCTGCTGTAAACGTTTAAATTCTTCCATATCTAACTCTCGTTCGCGTTCCTGCACCTTGCCCGATTTCTGCACCTGCCTCAGCCCCGTATCGTCCGGAACCGGCTCTGCTATTACTTTCTTGCTGAAAGATGGGGCCTTCGGAATCATAAAGATCTGGCTACTATGATCAAGCAGGTCTATAATTAAAAGCCGGCCGGACAACGGGGTTCCTACACCGGTAATTACTTTAATAGCCTCAGCAGCCATATAACTACCAATAATGCCCGGCAAAACACCTAAAACACCACTATCCGCACAGTCAGGACGCTGATCTGCTGCCGGAGCTTCAGGAAAAACGTCCCGGTAAACAGGTCCTCCTTCATAGTTAAATACCGAAACCTGACCATCGAATTTAAAAACTGCACCAAAAACAAATGGCATTTGAAGCCTGACGCAGGTATCATTAACCAGAAACCGGGTTTCGAAATTATCTGATCCATCCAGAACCAGATCGTATCCACTGAATAGCATCTCAGCATTCTCCGGAACCAGACGTTCCTGGTAAGACACTATCTGAATAAGTGGGTTAAGTAAAGACAATTTTTCACTGGCTACTAATGACTTCAGTCGTCCTACATCAGCTGTACCATACAATATCTGACGATGAAGATTACTAAGCTCAACTGCATCATCATCTACAATACCTATACACCCAACCCCGGCTGCGACCAGATACTGCAAAGCCGGGCAGCCCAGGCCACCCGCGCCGATCATCAGTACTTTAGCTCCTTTTAATTTTTCCTGACCTGTAATACCGAGCTCAGGCAGAATGATCTGCCTGTTATACCTTGCCAGATCTTCTTTTCCCAGTGTATCCATCTGTTCTCAATTAATAGATTCTACATTAAATGCTGGTCCCAGTCTTTCCATACGGGTTCATATCCCTGTGCACTGATTATCTCCGCAATAACCTTTGGGCTGCGTTCATCACTGATCTCAAACTGCTCCAGAGATTCCTGCTCTACTGTATATCCACCGGGATTCGTCTTTGAGCCCGCGCTCATAGAAGTGATTCCCAGTTTAATTATATTATTTCTGAAAACCTCCGATTCTCTGGTAGAGATAGATAATTCAGCTTCCTGATTCCAGAGCCTGTAAGCGCAGATTAACTGAACCAGTTCCCGGTCACTCATCTCTACTTTCGGTTCCAGTCCTCCGCTGAAAGGTCTAAGCCTTGGAAAAGACAGGCTATACTTACTCTTCCAGTATTTTTTCTCCAGATAGTCCAGATGTACGGCAGTGAAAAAGGAGTCAGTCCGCCAGTCTTCCAGACCTATAAGAACCCCCAGGCCCATTTTATGGATACCTGCCTGTCCCAATCGGTCTGGAGTTTCCAGCCGGTATACAAAGTTTGACTTCTTCCCTTTAGGATGATGGCTTTGGTAAGCTTCCCGGTGATAAGTCTCCTGATAGACCAAAACAGTATGTAAACCGAAAGGAACCAATTCCTTGTAATCCAATAAATCAAGTGGCTGCACCTCCATAGACACATGAGCAAAATGAGGGCGGATCAACTCCAGTGCTTTTTTGAAATAATCAACATGAACGGTATGGTTTGCTTCGCCAGTAACTAAAAGCACATGCTCATACCCCATCTGTTTCAGATGCTGTACCTCCTGCATTATTTCAATCGCAGAAAGGGTTTTCCGCTTCACTTTGTTATCATAACTAAAACCACAATACGTGCATATATTATTACATTCATTGGAAAGATACAAGGGGATATACAACTGAATTACCTTGCCGAAACGCTGTAAAGTAAGTTGCTGGCTAATCGAAGCCATCTGTTCCAGATATGGTGCAGCGGCCGGTGAGATCAGCGCCTTGAAATCTTCCAATGTCCGGTGCCGGGCAGCTATTGCCCGTTCTACATCACTCGCTGTTTTGGCATAGATACTGGCTTTGGAGTCTTCCCAGTCCATTTTGTCGTAAACATCTTTGAAACTACTCATCTAAAAACAAAGTTAATGGGCTGCTTGCCGCTGCCCGATTTACAATGGGCGCAAGTTTGGCCAGATAGGCCATACGGCCGGCCTGCACGGCCAGTTTAAATGCTACTGCCATTTGAACCGGATTTTCGGACACAGCAATAGCAGTATTAACCAGTACTGCATCGGCACCTATTTCCATTGCATAGGCAGCATCTGAAGGCGATCCAATTCCTGCATCAATAATAACAGGTACCCGGCTCTGGCTAATAATGATTTCCAGAAAATCAATAGTTTTAAGCCCCTTATTACTCCCTATCGGAGATCCTAAAGGCATAACTGCAGCCGTACCAACCTCTTCCAGACGCTTACATAACACAGGGTCAGCATGGATATATGGCAGTACGGTAAAACCAAGCCGGACAAGCTCTTCTGTAGCTTTCAGTGTTTCGATTGGATCAGGCATCAGATACTTTGGATCCGGATGAATCTCCAGTTTAATCCAGTTGGTCTGGAGTGCTTCCCTTGCCATTTGTGCTGCAAATACAGCCTCTTTAGCATTTCTGACACCAGAAGTATTAGGTAACAGGTTAAATTGAGGTGCAGAAAGTCTTCCCAGCAAATCATCCTGCTCGCCTTCATCTAATTGAACGCGTCTGAGTGCTACTGTGACCAATTCAGATCCTGATGCAACTAATGCCTCTTCCATGAGTTCAGAAGAGCTGAATTTACCTGTCCCGGTAAACAACCGGGAACCAAAAATTTTATCGCCTATTTGAAGCATATTTATTTCAGTTGAGATGAACAGAATTTAGGTTAGGAACCGACAAAGCCTGTTTAATAGATTTTACAGCGACTGCACCGTTAGCGGCATTGGTTATTGCACCCGACAGCGCAACACCATAGATACCTGTTTGAAGTATAGCAGGAATATCTTCCGGTAAAATTCCACCTATAGCTATTACCGGGATATGAATTTTTGCAGCATTTACCTGCTCCATTATCCGGGCATAACCCTCTAACCCTAAAACAGGGCTCAGGTTCTTTTTAGTCAGTGTAAATCTATAAGGGCCAAGTCCAATATAATCGGCTCCGTCTTGGGCATGCCTGACAATTTGCTCGAAGGTATTTGCTGTGGCCCCAATGATAAAACTGTTGCCCAACAATTGTCTTGCCCGATGAACGGGTAAATCATGTTCCCCGAGATGCAGCCCATCGGCACCCAATTTCAATGCTATATCTGCATAATCGTTTATTATCAGTTTAGCCTGATAGCTTTTGCAAAGCATTTTCGCCTGCAAAGCATAATCTGATAAATTTTCCTCTGACTCGTCTTTTATCCGCAGCTGTATCCATTTACAACCCGCCTGAAGAGCTTCTTTTATTGCATCCAGGTGTGAAAAAGTCAGACTTTGCTGGGATATATAATGTAGTTTATCGATAGTATTCATTGTATAAAAGGTTAATGCAAAGCAGTTAACAAATTTTTATAGTTTTCAAGGGCTCTTTCAGGTTCATTCCAAATCAATCCAAGGACAGCTGCACCATCGAAATTCATCTTACGCATTAGCGGTATTTTCTCCGGTGTTACACCCCCCAGACCAATTACACGAGTGCATTTCTTCAACCGGCTGTCCAATTCAAAATCTTCGGTACAGATCCCCTGATATCCCTTCTTGGAAAGACTATTATACACCGGGCCGAAAAATGTGTAGTCAAAAAGCTCAAGCCCGGTAAAGCTTTCATTTTCATGTACCGAAGTACTCAGAATATAACCATTAGACGCCAGTCCAGACAAATGAGTCCCGTCGGAAAGATTCCGTTGCGCCACAGGAAAATGCAACCTGTTCATTCCTAAATCCAAAGCGATTTCATGATGCTGATGCCAGGCGATTCGGGAATGAAAAACAGCATCTATACCTTTGACTAAATTTCTCAAATCCCGATGACCGAGCCCCGGCTTACGCAAATGAAAGCAGGGTAAGCCCGCTTCAAAAAGCATATTAATCAACCGGGCTTCATTTGGAATCATTTGTGGTGAGGAGATAACCAGAAACTGCATACTGGTAAAATCCAGCTTACAAATAGATTTCACTGCCTTTATTTAAAAACTCAGCCGATTTCTCTTCCATGCCTTTGATTAAAGCCTCCTGTGCGTCGACCCCCTGTTTATCTGCATATGCCCTTACATCCTGAGTAATTTTCATAGAACAGAAATTGGGACCGCACATGGAACAGAAATGAGCAATTTTAGCGCCGTCTGCAGGTAATGTTTCATCGTGGAACTCTTTAGCCGTATCAGGGTCAAGCGATAGATTGAACTGATCTTCCCAGCGAAACTCAAAACGAGCCTTACTCAATGCGTTATCCCTGTATTGTGCACCCGGATGCCCTTTGGCAAGATCAGCCGCATGCGCTGCAATTTTATAAGTGATTACACCGTCTTTAACATCCTTCTTATTTGGTAATCCTAAATGTTCTTTTGGCGTCACATAACACAGCATCGCAGTGCCAAACCAGCCGATCATAGCCGCACCGATTGCAGAGGTAATATGGTCATATCCAGGTGCTATATCAGTAGTCAGCGGACCTAGTGTATAAAACGGAGCTTCAGAGCAATGCTCCAACTGTTTATCCATATTTGCTTTAATCAGGTGCATCGGAACATGACCTGGCCCTTCTATGATGGTCTGAATATCATGCTTCCAGGCGATTTTTGTTAGTTCACCAAGAGTTTCCAGTTCACCAAACTGTGCTGCATCATTTGCATCGGCAATACAGCCTGGCCTTAAACCGTCTCCAAGAGAGAATGAGACATCGTAAGCCTTCATAATCTCACAGATATCTTCAAAATGTGTGTATAGAAAATTTTCTTTGTGATGCGCAAGACACCATTTAGCCATAATAGAACCACCTCTTGATACAATACCGGTAATTCTTTTGGCCGTCAGTGGTACGTAACGCAATAATACACCTGCATGAATGGTGAAGTAGTCTACGCCCTGCTCTGCTTGTTCGATAAGCGTATCACGGAAAATCTCCCAGGTCAGATCTTCAGCCTTTCCGTTCACTTTTTCTAATGCCTGATAAATAGGCACTGTACCAATAGGCACTGGTGAATTTCTGATAATCCATTCTCTTGTCTCGTGAATATTTTTCCCCGTGGAGAGATCCATAATGGTATCTGCGCCCCATCTGCAAGCCCAAACAGCCTTTTCAACCTCCTCTTCTATACTGGATGTCACTGCTGAATTTCCAATATTAGCATTTATTTTTACCAGGAAATTTCTACCGATAATCATTGGTTCTAATTCCGGATGATTAATATTTGCAGGAATAACAGCTCTGCCCGCAGCAACTTCCTGTCTCACAAATTCAGGAGTTATAGCCCCCGTTGGTGTCAATGCACCGAAACTTTGTCCCGGGTGCTGATGAGACATTACCTCATATTGCCCGTTGAGCTGCTCTTTCAAAAGGTCGGCCCGCTGATTTTCACGAATTGCTATATACTCCATTTCCGGAGTTATGATTCCTTTCCTCGCATAATGCATCTGAGACACATTCTGGCCCTGCTTTGCTCTGAACGGTTTGCTGATATGTGCGAAACGTAAATGATCCAGTTTCTTGTCATTGGCCCGCTCATTACCATAATCAGACGAAATATGATCGAGCTGTTCTACATCTCCACGATCGGAAATCCATGTTTTACGTAGTCTGGAAAGTCCTTTTTTAATATCAATTTCGACTGAGGTATCGGTGTACGGCCCGCTGGTATCGTAAAGTGTAACGGGAGCATTGGGTTCTGTCTCTCCAAAACGCCCATGTAACTGGGTATCGCTGAGACTAACCTCACGCATGGCAACTTCAATCTCGTGAATCTGTCCTTTGACAAATACCTTTTTCGACGCCGGAAAGGGCGCTCTGCTGATCGTTTGTTCTCCTGGTTGTTTTTCCGTTTTCATGTTTTGGTTTTTTAATTATCCGCCTTGAGTTGCTTTGATAATAGTGACCTCGTCACCTGGTTGCAATAGATAATTACCCCAATCTGCTTTCGAAATAATCTGCTGGTTAACCGCGACAGCGATGCCTGTTAAAGGATGCCGAATAACAGTCTGGAGCATCTGCACCACTGAGCATACCTGAGATAAAGAATAAGTTTTTTGGTTGACGGTAATATCCATAGTTTAAAAAATTACAAACTATAGGACGCCCCGTATAGAGGAAGGAAAAACAACATCGTCATGTCGTTTCCACTTTTCCCTTCGGCAGTACTAACTGCATCAGGTTCAAAGGGTATTTCTCAGCACAAAGGCACCCCTAAAGTTTTTTGTAAATGTATAGAATAATAAATCAAAAAAAAGAAAGCTAATTTTTATTTAAAAATTAGCTTTCATATAAACAGCAAAGCAACAGCAGTTTACACATCTGTTTCTTTATCATAAGATTAGGCAAATAATCCGTCTATTTGACAGATTTATTTACTTGAGAAGAACTATAACCACAAGCCGTTTACCTGTAGTGACACTAGAAAATTACCTTCTTAGTCTATAAAATGATTCTTTTTCTGATACTCCCAGAGTTCCTTGTTCTGCTCAATATAATGCGTGGAACTATCCAGATAGTTAGTAGTTATATTTGAACCTTTTTTTATCTCCAGCTTTACACTGTCGGAAAGCTCCCTGAACAAGAGATTCAGTGCAGTCTTATCCTTCCCGGGAGGTACCTTTCCCGAAACCTGAGGGTTTACAGCTTTGATTTTAGTCTGTAATATTTTCTTTTCAAGGTACACCCCACGCAACCATACGACAATGTTTCCTTGCGGAGCAATACCAACAACAAATCTTAGACCCAGCTTATCCCCGCCACTTGAACTTAACTTAGTAGCCTGGTTTTCCCTAAGTGCTGCTTTAAAAATTTCAAGGATCTCTGCACTAGGAAGATTGATCACACCGGAATAGAACTTTTGCTCGGAGTAAGATGCATATTCAATGACCAGTGTTTCAGGTAAACGCAACGGTTCATGCACCCATGCCGAGTAATATTCCTCACCCCATCCTGTTCTGAATGCATTTACATTTTCGTCCCTGGACTGATAGAAATCATGCGAATCTTCTTTATCCGGTAGTTGAAATTGTATTTTCTCTATAAATACAGGGTAATCCGCTGGTGCCGAAACACTCGAAAAATAATAAAATCTTTCCCAGCCTTTATAATTTATGATTTTATAAGAAAGACAAATAAACAACAGGACGGCAATGGAGATATACAGCTTATTAACCAGGTTCAATTTCATATTTTAATGCTGAAAAGCAGCCGCCATACCGGCCGCATAAAGATATAGACCAATGGCTGCTGCAGCCAGCACAAGGGATGCAACGAAGAGCCATCCCCCCGTTCTGTACCCCTTACCGCGGTAACTCAGTGCATACCCGCCCAAAAGAAAAGATAAAGCACCTATCATCAGGATTATATTAAAATAGTATTGATTTTCACTGACATAACCCCAATTCAAAAATATGAGCAGCAAAATCAGGTTAATAAATATTAACCCAACCGTCAGATTACTATTTTTCTCTTTAATCGAGGCGCTCTTCTGGTCGTTGTCTTTTTCTGAAATCTGATCCTGCATATACCTAATTAAAATCCGGGTTGATGTTTACCGGTTAAATATAAAAAAGTAATAGCAGTATATCTATTGTATTCAGCTATCATAATTATGATATCAGCCTATGATTTAACTTATTTTACTGTTAGATCCGATTTCCAGACCTTTGAACTATTATTAATTCAAACACAAAATGGAATATAGAAAGTTAGGAAATACGGAACTAGAACTATCAGCAATAACTTACGGTGCATTCGCAATTGGCGGAACGATGTGGGGCGGAAATGAGAAAAAAGACTCAATAGAAGCAATACATGCATCTTTAGACCATGGAATAAGTACATTGGACACCGCACCTTTTTATGGTTTTGGTTTAAGCGAAGAACTGATTGGTGAGGCATTAAAAGGAAAGCAAAGAGATAAGGTTCAAATTTTGAATAAATTCGGGCTGGTCTGGGATGGCAGTAACCAGGGAAGAGGCGAACATTTTTTCGATATGGAAGAAAATGGAAAACCAGTTTCAATTTACAAATACGCCTCCAAAGAAAATATCATTAAAGAGGTAGAAGAAAGTCTTAAACGTCTGAACACAGACTATATAGATCTCTTACAACAACACTGGCCAGACTCTACTACTCCTATTTCAGAAACCATGGAAGCAATGGAAACCCTAATACAGCAGGGTAAAATACGTGCAGCAGCCGTATCAAATTATAGCCTGGATCAACTGAAAGAAGCAAAACACACTTTCACTCCTGCTTCCAATCAGGTTTATTACAGTATGCTTAACCGGGAGATTGAAAAAGAATTAGTTCCCTACACCGTCGCTAATCAAATCGGAATTATTGTTTATAGCCCTATGGAACGTGGTTTGTTGTCGGGAAAATACTTTCAGCAGGACACGCTAAAAAGTAATGACCATAGAAACGGATACTTCAGTCAGTTTGATCTGGAAAAAGTTAAGACATTGTTAGCCAATATCAATCCTATTGCGTTAGAAAAGAATGTGTCCCTTGCGCAACTCGTTTTACGCTGGACTACAATGCAAAAAGGTATAACAGTAGTATTAGCTGGTGCCAGAAATGCAGAACAGGCAATTTCTAATGCTGCTGCAATGAGTTTTGATCTGGATACCGAAGAATTAGAACTGATTCAAGCCGAACTTGCTAAAATTTAAAAGAAACCAACATTAGTCTGTGATTTAAATTTAAAAACATGCTTTTCAAACCTTATAAACTAGGCGATCTGGACCTGAAAAACAGGATCGTAATGCCACCAATGACCCGCTCACGTGCTGACCAGGGAGAAGTTGCCACAGATTTAATGGCAATCTATTATGGTCAGCGGGCTTCCGCAGGACTGATTATCTCAGAAGGCACGCAGGTTAGCCGCCAGGGACAAGGTTATGCCTGGACCCCTGGAATATATACGGATGCTCAAATCGCTGGCTGGAAAAAAGTTACAGATGCAGTTCATGCCAAAGGCGGATTAATGTTTGCTCAATTATGGCATGTAGGCCGCGTATCGCATACATCTTTACAGGAAAACGGTGCTGCCCCGGTAGCGCCGTCTGCGATACTTGCACCTGGCGTAAAGGTTTTTCTGGATCTGAAAGCAGAAGGGCCGGGAAAAGGTGCAGGAGAAATGGTACAACATTCCATGCCGCAGGAGCTAACTATTCCGCAGATCAAAGACATCATACAAGACTTCGCGAAGGCTGCTAAGAATGCAATTGAAGCTGGTTTCGATGGCGTAGAACTCCATGGTGCCAACGGATATTTGATTGAACAGTTTATCGATTCTCAGACCAATCACCGAACAGATGAGTATGGTGGAAATACCGAAAATCGATTAAGGTTTCTCAAAGAAGTAGTAACCGCAGTTGCAGATGCTATTGGCCCGGAACGCGTTGGCGTCCGCCAGGCTCCATTGACCACTTTAATGGGCGCCCAGGATGATACACCCGAAATTACTTATATTGAAGCTGCTAAAATTCTGGATCAAATTGGAATAGCTTATATTCATATTGCAGAAGCAGACTGGGATAATGCACCCGTGATGGCCACAGAGTTTAAAGAAGCTTATCGTAATGCCTTTTCCGGTACACTCATTTACACCGGAAAATACACAATACAACGTGCGGAAGAGGCTTTGGCAAATGGATGGGCAAACCTCATTTCTTTTGGCCGCCCGTTTATTGCAAACCCCGACCTCCCGTACAGACTCCAAAATGGACTTCCACTAAATGAACCGGACAGAGCCTATTTTTTCGGAGGTGATGCTAAAGGCTATACCGATTATCCGGCCTATCACGTTATTTAAACATAATCAAACGTCATGAAATACAAAAAACTAGTATTAGCCGTAACCGCAACATTATTAAGTGTGACATTTAGCGCGACCGCACAACAAGCCGACACCGTTAAACGGTATATCAAAGTACCTGCCGGATATCTCCTGGTTCTGAGACAAGGTGATGATATTAGTTCGCAACTGGAATCATTCACTAAAGCCGAAAACATTCCATCAGCGAACTTTACAGGGATGGGTTTTGTAAATGTAACATTTGGTTTTTTCGATTCTGCAAAGAAGAAGTTTAACCCCAGGACATTCAATGACGTAGAGTTGGGAAGTTTTACAGGCAGTATAGCCTGGCAGGAAGGCAAACCCAGTATACATATGCATGGTATTATTGCAGGTGATGATTTTAAAGCATATGGAGGGCATATTTTAAAAGGTACAGTTGGCACCGGCTCGCTCGAAATCATGGTCACTGTGCACGATAAAAAGTTGGAGCGGGTATTTGAAAAAGAACTCGGTGCGAACGTGCTGCATCTGGATGCACAGAACTAAGTTTTAATAAAAATCACCACTTATATTTGCCAAATTCAGTTCATCCCTCTAAAAATGATAGTCTGCTCATTTTTAGAGGGATGAACTTTAAAGTCCTGATCAGATTAAAGATACCTTTGTACCTCCCGCATTAAAATTATTGATCACAGTTAATAATTAATGTAACTTTTGAACGAACTCGTTGTCATAAACCAGAAAAACGTTTTTTTTTCGATAAAACCAGATATAAACATCTTTATGATCAGAAAATTAGGACTGCTGACTTTATTATTTATTACAGTAACACATGTTATTGCCCAAAACAAACAAAAAGAACTGGATAAATACTTCTCAGCATTATCACAAAACCAGCAGTTTAATGGCAATGTATTAATTGCAGAAAACGGTAAAATTGTTTATGAGAAGTCATTCGGTTATGCAGATTATTCGAACAAAAGAACTAATACAGCCCAATCTTCTTTTCCGATGGCTTCCATCACGAAAACATTTACTTCCACAGCCATCCTACAACTAAAGGAAAACTGCAGTTAAGTGATCATGTTTTAAAATTCCTTCCCGATTTCCCGTATTCTGAGGTGACAGTTAAACAGTTATTAGCACATACGGCAGGATTGCCGATTACCGATACACTTTTTGATGCGATGATACTTGAACACCCCGATACGGTTTTCACAAATAAGGATTTAATTCCTGCTTTCATTTCGCGAAAAGCACCCTTAATTTTTAAACCCGGGGAAGATTTTTCCTATAATAATGTCAACTATAATATTCTGGCTTTGATCGTAGAAAAGATTACAGGTTTATCATTTGAGGCATATCTCAAAGCAAACATTTTCAATCCCGCCGGAATGAAAAATACTTCTTTGTCTTTGTTTTTTAAGCGAAAAGATAATAATCTTTCTGAAAGGTATAGTTTAAAATATCCATATTCCGATAAGGTGCAGCGCGCAGATACGGCTGCTGAATTTAAAATTATTTATCGATTTAATTGCCAGGGACATGGTGATATCATCAGTACAACTCATGATTTACTAAAATATGATGAAGCACTGTATAACGGAACACTTTTAAGTAATGCTACTTTAAAGGAAGCATTTACACCCGTTAAGATTAAAAATGGAAAAGATAATATACAACGATACGCATTAGGATGGATTACCAGAGAAGATACTTCAATGGGAGAAATAGTTAAACATGACGGAGGCCTTCCCGGTGGCCGTACAATGCTGCTTAGAAACATCACCAGACATCAAACAATTATCATTTTTGATAATACAGCTAATAATGTTATTCCTTATTCAGATAATGCTTTGCGTATTCTAAATGGTGTAATAATTGAAAAACCTAAACAAAGTGGCGCCAGAATTTATGGAGTTGCTCTTGCCAAAAACGGCCTGGAAGCTGGTGATAAAGCTTTAGCAGAAATAAAAAAAGATACCTCGAACTATTATTTAAATGAAGATGAAATAAATTCATTAGGATATGCCTTCATGTCAAATAATAAAGAATTTGAAGCAGAAACCACATTTAAGAAGAATATGCAACTTTTTCCGTTAAGCTGGAACACATATGATAGTTATGCAGAAATTTTATTAAAACATGGTAGGAAGCAAGACGCCATTAAAATGTATCAGAGGTCCCTTGAACTTAATCCCAACAATGAAAACGGGAAAATGATACTGGAACAAATATTAAAATAACACCCATTTATGTATTAAGCTCAGCTGAAGGAATAAGCTGGGCTTTATTTATTTTCTTCACATAAAGTTCGTCTGTGAAGATAATCACCATGGACAATAAAGGAACGGCGAGAATAATGCCTAGTGCTCCGGATAATGCCGCCATAATCAATTGGCTGATCAGCGTTAATGCAGGTGGAATGCTGATCATTTTTTTCTGAATCACAGGTGTGATAATATTGCTGACTATGGTTTGTGAGATAATATAAAGCAAAGCGACGCCGATAGCAGTATTGGTGGACACAGTAAGCGCTAGTAATACGCCAGGGATCATCGCAACCATAGAACCAAAATTGGGAATAATCTTTAGCATACCTGCAATTAATGCCAGAATCAATGCAACCGGTATCCCGATAATGGACAGCCCGATCGCCAGCATTATTGTAATTAACGCTACAGCAAGTAAAGTTCCCTTAATCCAGCCTTTCAATGAAAAACTAATCCGGTCCATTATTCTTCTGGCTACCTCCTTACGGTCTGGCGGTACCAGCATCAAAATACCATTTTTATACAAAGATGGCTCCGCAGTAAAGAAGATACCCAGAAATAAAATGATATATAAGTTTCCCAAAGCGCCAAAACTGGTACTAAAAAATTGTCTGGCCGTATCAAAAAGCTGCTTGGAATTATTATCACTAAAATAACTGAGCACTTTTTGCCCGATCGGTGTCTCCCCCAGTTTTTCCTTTACAGTGTTCACAGTACCAGGCAATGAATTACTTAACTCAGCAACCTGCACCTGGATCTTCGCACCCATAAACCAAAGCAGTGTAACCAGCAGTGAAATTGACCCGACTATAGAAATAAACATGCAGAGTCTGCGCTTGAAACCGGTCTTCCTTTCTAAAAGATCACCCAGCCCATGAAAATAAGTAGCAATTAAACACCCACCCAGAGCCATCAGCAAAACATTGAATACAACCCTTGCGATAAGCAACACTGCAATGATTAGTACAACGATTGCAGCTGTCAACCAGACTTTCTGGCTATAAGAAGTTTCTTTGGGTGGTTCAGGTCTTAGCTCGCAGTCTATATTCATGTGCATATTTAACCCAAAAACATGCAAAATGTTTGGTGTGGGGTACTGTAAAGCAAGATATCTGCAAAAATATATGTACAAGAGATTATATTATTTTTGATATTTTCAATGATTTTATGGTCAATTTTTCGTTATTTAATATAATCATTTTCAAATAGTGGTATAAAATGAAAGCCCGGATCAAACCCGTTTACCCTATCATCCTGCTGTTGCTAATCGTAACCAGTTTCCATAGCAGCACGGCCCAGACAAAAATTACTGATTACAAGGTGTCATTCGGGACGGCTGATTATCAGGGAAAGAACTGCCTGGTATTACGCGAATTTATAAAGGAAGGAAAAAAGTATTACCTGACAGCAGACCCCGCCACATTAAATACCAGCATTCTAAGTTCCAAAGAACTAGACAAAATCGTTCCATATGCTTCTTACGAGCAACTCGCGATACACACCAACGGAACCGCTTATATGAAGGCGCTTACTGAGGCGAAAGACCAGTCCATACCCCTTCAGGACGCTGGTATCACACATGGCTTTCCGAAAGAAAAAGGTATTACCCTAACCATCGACCTATGCCCATCCCACAAAGGCCTGGACCGCAATATTTTCACCTCGCTCACAGATGCATTCAGGAACATTGAACGCCCGGTACCGGTTGCCTTATCGCTGACTGGCAGGTTTATGCTTAGCCATCCTGATGATATTACATGGTTAAAAAATCTCGTCAGTTCAGGCCAGCTCAACATTACCTGGGTAAACCATACCTATAATCATCATTATGATCCTTCACGACCACTCAGTCAAAATTTCCTGCTGGAAAGAAATACCGACCTGAACTTTGAAGTTTTAGCTCTGGAGACTTTAATGATTGAAAACGGACTACTTCCCTCAGTATTTTTCAGATTTCCAGGCCTGATCTCCGATCAGCAACTTGTCGACCGCATAACCGCTTACGGGCTGATCCCCATAGGTAGCGATGCCTGGCTGGCAAAAGGACAACAGGCACAACCGGGTAGTCTGGTCTTAATTCACGGAAACGGAAACGAGCCGGTCGGTGTCCGGGATTTTATTAACCTGTTAAAAAGTGAAGACACCGCAGTCCATCAGAAGCAATGGTTGCTATATGATCTCAGAACTGCGGTACCTTAATGATCAACAAATATTTAACTGCCAAAGATTGCTCTGGCTGCCTTGGAGATCTGTCCATTTGTTTTATTCTGCACAAAAGCGACCAGCTCCCAGTTCTTTATGTTAAAATCCTGCGGAACCACTATTTTCATGTTGTTTTTATCCTTTAACTCCCGGTGATAAAGCTCTCGCACAATCTGAACATGAGATAAGGTTCTACCCGAATTTTCTCCGGCTTTCACTGCAGACTTTGCATGTTTCTGTACCAGCGCGATAAGAATTTCCTGGTCTTTTTCAAGCCCCGCAACCGCATAATCTACATTAAGATTTTTGCCTTCCAAAGTAGCTTTCAACTCCAAAATGGCCGGGGACGGATCATTTGCCGTTGTCTTTATCGCCGAACTGACAGCGCTTAACAGTTCGCCTTGCTCCGACCCAACCAATTCCCTGTTACCATTAACAACAATTTGCGGCGTATAGATCAGCTTAAGTTTCAGCTTATCAGCGTACTCTTTCTGTCTCCATGTAAATTCAGGCTGACTGAACGGATCCCTCCAACCCTGGTGATCCCAGTAATCAACATGGAGTGCAAGGATATAAAGCTGGTTATTCTGATTTCCCGCCTGCAGTCTTTCGATCAGTTCATCTGCCGGCGGACAGCTGGAACAACCTTCTGAGGTGAAAAGCTCAATTACAGCAAAACCCGCAGTGTCGCTCTTTTTTTGTATTTCTTTAATTGTCATTTCATTTTTAAAGCTTTGAAATGCTACCCCAACTGTGAATATCAGGGCCAAGCCAATAGTAATCAGTACTCCTTTAAATTGTGCCATAACGTTGTGTTTTAATTTATTTGATATCCAAAATTATGTGCTGCCGCTGCTGCTCACCAGAATAAATGTAGCAGGTCGGCAATCCCGCCCCTGAACAGGACATTTCAGGAGCCGGAGTAATACCAGGTTTATGCTCAGCTGTCACTGTGTCCGCTTGAACCAGCATTGTGCCGAACTCCCCGCTTAACAAATGGCCAATCCGGTTACGGCCGGTAGTTTTGAACTTATAAAATCAATTATGAAACTATCAAAACAGCACTATGGAAAAAAAACCGTAGTATTTAGTCTTCTTCTACTAATTGCGTTATCAGGAGTATTTCTGCAATTCAAAAGTACACCCCTTGAGTACGGGCCTGTAACCGGTAAAGTAGAAGCGCCAAAAGAAATAGTGGCTATTCTGGAGAGATCCTGTTTTAACTGCCACTCCAATGAAAATGACCTGCACTGGTACGAAAAGATCGTACCTGTTTCATGGCTGGTAAACAAAGACATTAAACGGGCAAGGGAAATCATGAATTTTTCCGAGTGGGATAAAATATCCCGGGCCGAGCACATAGGCAAGATGTGGGCGGTCCTGAATATGGTTAAGGCAGATAAAATGCCTTTGGCTAATTACCGGATTCTACATCCCGGATCAAAAGTAGCGGAATCCGAAATTCAGACCATTAAGAAGTATGTGCTGGAGATAACGGAAAATCAAACTGCAAAACCCGGTAACCACGGTATAAACTACCACGAAACCGCCGGAAAAATAGCAGCCTCAAAAAATGGTGTGATATATACCGACGAATTTAAAAAGTGGAAAGCCATCAGTTCGAGCACTTTGTATGAAAATTCAATGCGGGTTATTTACGGAAATGACATTGCAGTCAAAGCAATCGAAGAAGAGAACTTCCATCCCTGGCCTGATGGTGCTGTAGTAGTAAAAGCGGTATGGGAACAGATTAGAAACCAATATGGTGAAGTTCGACCAGGTAAATTTATCAATGCGCAATTTATGGTTAAAGACGCTGCGAGATATAAAGATACTGAAGGCTGGGGGTTTGCCAAATTTTCCACTCCCGAACTCATCCCCACGGGTAAAACGGCATTGTTCGCTGCACAATCGTGTATTGGCTGCCATCGCCAGCTAGCTGGAGAAACAGGTTTCCTGTTTAGTGTCCCACTAAAAGTTAATCCAAAAAATTAATATGAAAACACACAATATATTATTACTAAGCATAGGTCTGCTATGTTTTTTAAGTTGCAAAAGAGTCAGAGAAAAAAAAGAGTATACCCGAATTGTGTTTGACTCTGATAGCCTGAGGGTAGTCTCATCAGCTGTAAATAAGAAACTGGAGACCATGGCTGTTCTCTACGGGAACAATGTCGGGTATAAGACCTTGATCGATTCTGGCAGTAACCATCGCGCTGGTGAGCTTTACAAATTTGTAACCTGGAAATACCAGGATAATCCTTCCTTTTATGGGAGTAAAATAAATGGTGAACTTTTAAGTGTGGAAACGATTTCCATCCAGCCAGGCCAGGGGGAATCAATAAAAATTAACTACCGGGTGGAGCGGGGAGAAATTCTGCCTGTGAATGGCGTGGCTTTAAATAAGCAAGAGAGGATTTCTTATATTCTGGCTTATAAACCAGCTATATTACCCTAAACCATTTGGAAAAGCTAAAATCGCAAACTTCCACTTATAAAAACACCCCAAAATTCAGATGATTCTGGGGTGTTTAATACTTTCTCTTTTTAAGATCTAGTAATTTTCAATCAGTGTGATCGTGACATGGATATTACCACGGGTAGCTTTCGAGTAGGGACAGGTCTGATGTGCCAATTCAATCAGCTCATTTGCCAGACCAGAATCTACACCGGGCAAAAACACATTCAGGCGCGCCTGAAGAAAATATACCCCATCTGTGTTACACAAGTCGACTTCTGCGTCAACAAAAGTATTTTTCTCAAGTACAATCCCATGCTTTTTAGCAGCTAAACCTAATGCTCCAATATAGCAGGCTGACCATCCTGCAGCAAATAGCTGCTCGGGATTTGTTCCTTTTCCATTCGTCCCCGGCGTAGATAAAATGAGGTCAAGGTTTCCATCAGAACTTTTAGAAATCCCTTCTCTCCCACCTTCGGTATGTGTTTTTCCAGTGTATAGTACTTTTGCGGCAGCTGCCTTTTCTACATTACTTTTTTCCATTTTCTTACGTTTTAAAATTTATAGGGAATCATTTTTAAGCTGTATTATTGTGTCTCCACATTTTTTATTTAAATCCAGAGCAGCATTATAAATGCTTAGTCAAAGAAAATTGAAATACGATATATAGAACAGAATAAATCTGCTGAACATGGCAATTTTATACCTGAAGCAGACATGTACCAATAATTAGAAATTAATGTAGTGTTCAAAGTCTAAAATGCCAGATTCGTGACCAATTCTGATCAGTTCAAAGATTATTACCCGATATTTTTGATAGCAGGTGATACTTTTGATGACATCTGAATCGCAGTCGGAATCAATTCAAATCATTCCGGCAACTCCAGGTTTATGAACACAAATAATTTTTCTTTACGATGAAAAACGCCAAAAGATTTAAAATATCGAACAAGATTGTATGGTTAAGCTCCCTTACCCTGGGCGTTTTAACATCAATACCCAAGATCGCGGAAAAACACTTTATTTTTTATGAAGCACTGGTGGACGGTGCAGTAACTTTTCTATTTTCCCTGCTAATCTGGTACTATAATATATATACGCTTCCTGCCTATACAGCCAAAGCCAATCATGAAGGATTTTCGACAAAACGTTTATTAAAAGGACTCTTCTTCGGTTTAGTCCTGATGTTTGTGCTAGCCTGTATACAACAATATTTATTATCTCATTTGCATTTTGGTCCCGTCATGCTAATGTTCGAGGTACGCGGTTTGCTGATTAACTTGACATTTTATATGTTCATACATCTGCTGCATCAGAGTTATCACAATCAGCAGGTCGGCATAGAGCTGGAACGAACGACCACGGCGAATCTTTGGGCACAATACGAGCTGCTCCGACAACAGGTGAACCCGCATTTTCTGTTCAACAGTCTAAACACTTTGAAATATATGGTGGAAAGTGAGGATAAACAAGCTGTGAATTTTATTTTAAAGTTATCTGACTTTTATAGGTTTACACTGGAAAGCCGCAAACTGGATCTGATTGCGTTATCAGAAGAGCTGGAAATTCTGGATGCTTATATGTATCTGTTAAAGGCGCGGTTTGAAAATGGAATCGAAATCTCAAGAGACATAAAAGAAGAAATTTATAATTCAGTGATTCCTCCGTTCACACTACAGCTGCTTATCGAAAATTGTATAAAACATAATATCGTATCACTCGACCGTCCACTATATATATCTATTTATTCAGACGGGGAATATCTGGTCGTCGAAAATAAAATTCAACTTAAAACCGTAGCCGAAGCTTCTACGGGTTTAGGTCTGGAAAATATTAATCAAAGATATACGCACCTTTTAGACAAAAAAATAGAGATTCAGGTCGGTGAAGAGAAATTTACTATAAAGCTACCCATAATATATGAAAATCGTTATCATTGAGGATGAAGTAAAGGCAGCCAGATCCCTGGAAAATCTTATTGTCAAATTACGCCCTGCATACAAAGTAGCAGCCAAATTACAAAGTATAGAGGCAGCAATTGATTACCTGTCAGGTAACAGCATGCCTGATCTTATTTTTATGGATATCCAGTTATCGGACGGACTCTGTTTTGAAATATTCAAAACTGTTAATATAACCTGCCCTATTATATTCTGTACAGCATATGGCGAATATGCTCTGGATGCAATTAAAGCAAATGGTGTAGATTATCTATTAAAACCCTTCTCTGAAGATGAATTGGAGAATGCATTTACAAGGGTAGACGGGTTCAGGAATTTTTTCCAGCAGAACTCCAATACAGATCTGGAAGGACTAATTCGTAAGATCTGTACTGACAATGGTAAAAAAAGCTTCCTGGTTTTTAAAAACAACAAATACGTAACTGTGCAGACGGATCAGATTGCATTTATCTACATCTTATATAATGCACCTTCCATTATTACTTTTAGCGGTGAAGAATATTCTATAAACCAGTCCCTGGATCAGATTCAGAACCAGTTATCTGAAAAACAATTTTTCCGGTTGAACCGCCAGTACCTGATTAATTTTTCGGCAGTAAAAGAGGTAGAGCATTATTTTGCGCGGAAGCTTTTTGTCCGTCTCCTTGTGCCCACTCCGGACAAGCTTTTAATCGGAAAAGAGAAAACCACAACATTTTTACAGTGGCTAGAAAACAGATAAGCTCTAAACGAACAGTTTGTATACATTACTGATAAATTAATGTCCGGACCTTTATCAATTTTGTTATATTTACGTTCAACTTTTTATAATGAAAAATAAAACAATAGTATTTTTAGCTTTATTGCTGCCAGCAATTTATTCTTGCAAAGCCAAGAAAAATGTGGTAAAATCACCTGCAACCGTAGAGACGAAAACTGGTGATAATGAATTGGACAACATCAAGAAAGAATTACCTGGCGACCAGGTAGACCGTACTGATGCAGGTATCAGATTTACCTTCAGTTCAGAGATATTATTCCCTACAAATTCTTCATACCTGAATGATAATTCAAAAACCAGGATTAATGAAGTATCCAGGGTAATTCAGAATAAATATGCTGACAGAAAGATTCTGGTTGAAGGCCATTCTGATAAAACCGGAACTTCTGAATACAACCTGTGGTTATCTGAAAAGAGAGCCGCATCTGTAAAAACTTACCTGGTGAGCTTAGGTATTCCGGCAGTAAGTATTAAAACGGCAGGATTGGGCGACACACGTCCTGTTGCAGATAACAAAACTAAAGAGGGCAGATTAATAAACAGAAGAGTAGAAGTTACTGTACTTAAAGCAAACTAATTCTTCTTATATAAAAAAATGCTCCATAAAGTCTATGATTTTATGGAGCATTTTTTTATATATACAAATTACGGCCGAACTCGGTTTATGAGTTCAGACCCTGTATTCCAGGCATCTATGTTCCCAAAGGTGACTTTAGCAATTTCCGAAAGCGCTTCGGCAGTTAAAAAGCCCTGATGACCTGTGATCAGTACATTCGGGAAAGATATTAATTGTGTAAGCTGATCATCCTGGATCACATCTTCTGAAAAATCATGAAAAAAGAATTCAGATTCCTGCTCATACACGTCTAGTCCTAATGCACCAATAACTCCTGATTTTAAAGCCTGTATAACCGCATGCGTATGTATTAAACCTCCCCTGCTCGTGTTAATTAACATTGCTCCACGTTTAAGCTGCTGAAGCTGTTTTTCATCAATCAGGTATTGTGTTGATGAATTAAGCGGACAGTGTAGCGAAATGATATCTGCGTTGCTCAGCGTGTCTTCCAGCGTTCCGTAAATGACGCCTAGATCCTGCATATCGGAAGAAGGATACGGATCGTAAGCTTTGACAGTACATCCAAAACCTTTAAGGACCCTGCAAAAGGCCTGTCCGATATTACCGGTTCCTATAACAGCGACAGTTCGTTGGTAAAGATTTACCCCCATTAGTTTTTCCAGTGAAAAATTCCCTTCTCTTACGCGGTTATATGCTTTATGCGTCTTGCGGTTCAGTGTTAGTATAAGTGCCATTGCATGCTCTGCAACTGCTTCCGGAGAATATGCCGGAACCCTTAGCACGGGAATGTTCAGCTCCTCTGCATAAGGAAGATCGACATTATTAAATCCCGCACACCTGAGAACGATCAGCTTCAGACCTGAAGCAGCAAGTAAATCCAGAACCGCCTTATTAAGCTTATCATTAACAAAAACACATACTGCTTCGTATCCAAAAGCTACGGCTGCAGTTTCTTCGGATAAAGAAACTTTAAGGAATTTAAGTTCATGCCCGGTATTATACTGGGTAAGAAAATCCTGGTCATATTGATTGGTACTAAAAACAGCAACTTTCATATTTAATCATCAATTAAAATTCAAATAAACGGCTAAAATCTGCCGGCTGTTTAATATACTCAATATTTAATTTACTGCCTGATTTTAACTCAAATTAACTTTCAGTTAACCAGCACTCCTAGTCGGGTGATGACAAGGTTTCCTGCACACTTTGTTCGGGGTTTGTTCGGACTTCCTTCGTAGTTCCTTCATTCGATACTGAAGGAACTACGAAGGAAGTCCGAACAATTTATGAATGAAAACAGAACCTAATAAGAGCTCGCCTTATCGGATAAAGAAACCGTAACTGTTTGCAGGGAATCGCAAAAACAGCCAGCTTCAAACAATATTCCAGCGATTTTGTAATATAATTGCAGAAATAAGCGCTCCATCAAAACTGAATCATATGAAAATCATTTATTTACTTGCCTTACTTCCGTTGGCATTCAGCAGTTGTAACAGTGATCAAAAAACAAACGGTAACGCTACAGAGGACACTGTATCGACCGCACAACAGCCCGTTGCATTAAATGCGGTGCCAACTTTAGAGAATGGTTGTTACGTTTACGAAAAAAATGACGACTATATTGCATTCAAACCTACGGTTGACGGCGATAAAGTATCTGGTCCATTAGTGTATGCACTGGCAGAAAAAGATAAGAATACCGGTACTTTCACCGGACAAATTAAAGGAGATCAGGTAATTGGTATTTATACCTTTAATTCAGAAGGCTCCGAAAGCATTAGAGAAATGGTATTTCAGATACAAGGTAAAAGGCTTTTAGAAGGCTTTGGCGAAATCAATAGTGTCGGAAACAAAGTGACATACAAAGATTTGAAAACACTGAGTTTCAATGAGCAGATGCCCCTTGAAAAAGGCGAATGTAATTTGTAAACAGCCTATGCTTTCTATGAAATTAAATTTGGTTAATTGTTAATTAATTTATATTTTCAATCAACCAAATTTAATGATATGAGCTTGAATGACACTCCAGACAATCAGTCCTTACCAGCTGCTTTTCAAACGATTAATAATTCCGATGAGGATAAAATTGGCCGGTCCATTTCCGCCGCCCTGGCAAAAAATTCTATTAACCGGGAGATCATTGACCGGATATTAGCTGAGAATGGAGTTACATTAAATGACGTCAAACCCCTGCTGTTAGATCTGATACTTTCTTATGTCAATATTATTGTCGCAGACCATCATTTAACAAGGGAAGAAACAGACAGTGTCCTCTATTTAAAACGACTTTTTAAAATAAGGGAAGGCGATTTCTATACCTTGAGATATTTTGTAATTAAAGATATAATACAAAAGGAACTGGCCGTAATTTACAGGAATGATGACCAGATAGACACCGATGAATCGCTTTATAAGGTCGATTTACAAGATTTATTCGATCTTAGTTATGACCAGTTTCTGAAATTTAAAGAACCTGAAATAAGATCAGCTCTTGAAAGAGGATCTGACATAACTGATCTTGATACTGTCAGATATCCGAAGATTTGATTTATTTAAAATAATCTGAATGCTAATTAAACGATTCAGATTAAATCTGCAGGTATATCGATCAGAAACTTCTGATAAGGATCTCCATGCATCTCAATTGCAATACTAAGCGGAAATATCTCCGCTTTTTTTGTAGTCGGATACCAGTTGCGATCATCTGAAACTAAAATGATCAGACCGGTTTCATTTCCAAGTACAACAAAATTTTCTGCGGGAGGTTGCTTAGCATAATAAGTTAAGCCATATTTTACCATTAGTCTTTTCGCAGTTGCCTGAACATCTCTGCTTACGATTCCAACCTCACTAATATATAAAAGAGATGACGAGGTAAATTCTTTTTCAGATCTGTTGTCAAGATCGTAACGGCAAATGAGCTCGAGCAGGTTACCATTATTATCATAAAAATAAAATGAGCCGGCATTCCAGGCTTCAAACCTCGAAAAGAGTTCGCCATCTTTAATTGGGATAAGATCGGTTTGCTTTTGTAGCCAGGCACTTGCTTCCTCTAACCTGTTCCGGGGAATATCGATAGCCAGATGATAATTTGGATTAATGAGTTCTGTCAATCTAAAATTAAGCTGCGTATAACCAATTATAAAAGTGATCTCATGGACAGACTCCCCTATTGATTCCAGACCGAGCACTCCGGTGTAGAACTCCTTTGTCTGCTGAATGTTCTGGCTTAGCAAATTGACTGTTTCGATTTTCATAAAAATAGGGTTGATTGAAATTTACTGCTTATCCAAATGTATCAATTGATATGAATTTTCTAATCATTTTAACGTCAATCCTTATGCCCAGCGGACATCTAAAAACAAACAATACCTGAATTCATTTGTAATATGCTGAAATGAAAAGCTTATGGATAGTATCAATCAAAATCAAGAAGAGCAAAATAGAAAACATCTGGCAGGAAGCCCCGCTATCGATAAAGTAAAGGAATTGGCGGAAACAAGTAAAACCTGTTTCTTTTCCACGCAAAGCCAGAATTCTCCGTCACAAGGGACCAGGCCTATGAGTGTTCAGGAAGTTGACGAAGCGGGAAACATCTGGTTTTTGATGTCTAACGACAGCCATACCTATCAGGAGCTCCAGGTTGATCCTACGGTTAAATTGTATTTCCAGGGATCTGCACATTCCGATTTTCTTTATCTGGAAGGAACTGCAAAAAGTTCTTCAGACCGGAATAAAATTAAAGAATACTGGAGCCCGCTATTAAAAACATGGTTCACTGAGGGTGAAGATGATCCACGTATTGCCGTAGTTAGCTTCACGCCATCAAGTGGCTATTACTGGGATAATAAAAATGGAAATGCAATAGCAGCCATTAAAATGGCTGCAGGTGCAGTGCTGGGGAAAACGATAGATGATTCGATCGAGGGTAAGATCAATATCTAAGATTTAGTCCTGCAAAACCAGATCTCGCAGGTCATTCAGGTTTTGCAGGGCATTTCCTATTGTATTGTTAAAATAGACATATACGCGTTTACCCTGTTCATGCCATTCCCGGATATATTCCGCATATTCTGCCAGAGTCGCATCGTCATAGCTGCCCTTATAATCACCGCCAGGTCCATGGAAACGCAGATAAACAAAATCGGATTCATGAAAGTTGAATGGTGTCACAGCCGGCGATTTATCGTGTAAAACAATACCGGCCCCTTTACTAATCAGCATATCGGCAGTTTCTTCGCGATACCAGCCCGGATGCCTGAACTCGAGCGCAGTATCCCATTGATTTAACGGGTCTGCTATCCTGATTAAATCTAACAATCTCTCCACCTGAAATATATTACTATAAGTGACTGAAGGGGGAAACTGCACCAATAAAGAACCTTTCTTATCCCCTGCAGCAGCTATAACTTCCATAAAACGAAAGACATCTTCATCTCTGTAAACTAATCCTTTAACATGCGTAATCTCGCGCCATAATTTAAAGGTGAACCTGAAATTCTCAGGCACACTTTCTGCCCAGCGCTGCACAGTTCCAGCCAGAGGGATTTTATAGAAAGAGCTGTTAACTTCGATAGAGTTCATCAATGATCCATAGTAGCTCAACCTGCTTTTCTCCTTAAATTCTTTCGGGTAAAATTGCTTGTTCGGTACAGGAAGCAGCAAGCCACTCGTTCCAAAATAAACTTCATTTTGCAGCATAATCAGATTCGGTTTTGCTGGCTATAACGCGCCCGGTCAATTTTGGTTTTAGCCTTTTATTTTGCCTGATCCGGATAATCCTCCCGAGTAAATGATTTTGATGTTTTTCCTACTCATATTTTGATTTATAAACCAGTTGTAAAAAATATTTCCTAATTTAAGGCCTGCAAAACAAATGTATTAGCAACAGTATTCACCAAATATGATCTTATGAAATTATTACCCTTGCTTTTCGGGCTGTGCCTGACACAAGTAAATTTAGTATCTGCCCAGAACAAAGACTGGAAACCAGTTCCGGGAAAAATCTCCACCCCCTGGGTCTCACAGCTTAATCCTGCTGCACCTTTACCAACTTATCCACGACCACAACTAGTACGTCAGCAAAACTGGCAGAATTTAAATGGTCTTTGGGACTACGCAATTCAACCAAAATCGAATGCTCAACCTGCAAAATATGAAGGAAAAATCCTGGTCCCTTTTGCTGTGGAGTCCTCTTTATCTGGCGTAGGAAGAACCGTCGGGCAAGACAGTTTATTATGGTATAAAACCAGTTTCACTCTTTCTTCTAAAAGTAGTAAAACGATTTTGCTTCACTTTGGAGCCGTTGACTGGAAGACTGAGGTCTTTTTAAACGGTAAAAAAGTCGGTGTACATGAAGGTGGTTTCGATCCTTTTTCATTCGACATTACACCGTATTTGAAAAAGGGCGGTAAACAGGATCTCGTAGTGAGTGTATGGGACCCAACTGATAAAGGACCGCAACCAAGAGGCAAACAGCAAATTAAACCGGAAGGTATCTGGTACACCCCTGTTACTGGGATATGGCAGACAGTCTGGCTGGAAAATGTACCTGAAACGTATATAGAGTCTACGAAACACACGCCAGACATCGACGCCGGAAATATTCAGGTTTCTGCAAAAGTGAACTCTGTGAAACCTGGTGATCAGCTTAAGTTTACAGCATATGATGGTTCAACTAAAGTCGCTGAGCTAACTGCTGATCCGGAAACTGCGTCTGAACTGAAAATCGATCAGCCCAAATTATGGTCACCTACCCATCCATTTTTATATAATCTAACCGTAGAAGTTATCCGCAAAGGGAAAACTGTAGATAAAATCAAAAGCTACTTTGCCATGCGTAAATCTTCTTTAGGCAAAGATAAGAATGGTGTTAAGCGTATGTTACTGAATAATGAATTTGTATTCCAATACGGCCCGCTAGACCAGGGCTGGTGGCCAGATGGCTTATATACCGCCCCAACGCAGGAGGCATTGATATTCGACCTTATCAAAACCAAAGAAATGGGCTTTAATATGATCCGAAAGCACATTAAAGTAGAACCTGCAAGCTGGTACCATGCTTGTGATTCATTGGGTATATTGGTTTGGCAGGATATGCCAAGCGGTGACCTGGGTAACAAATGGCAGCCAGACCTGGGACTAATGGGTGGAACTGACAAAGATCGTACTGCTGAATCTGAAGCTATCTACCGCAAGGAATGGAACAAAATCATGGACGATCTGCATAACTTCCCTAGTATCGTAACATGGGTACCTTTCAACGAGGCATGGGGACAATTCAAAACGATAGAAATCAGTGAATGGACAAAGAAAAAAGATCCTTCCAGATTGGTGAATAGTGCCAGTGGCGGTAATCATTTTATAAAAGGCGATATCGTAGATCTACACCATTATCCTGACCCCGCCATGCCGCGTCCTGATTTGTTTGGCTCTGCACATGCATTGGTATTGGGTGAATATGGCGGACTTGGACTTCCTGTTCCCGGCCACACCTGGAAAGACAAGGATAACTGGGGTTACCAGTCTTTTAAAACCGCAGATGAGTTATTTGAAAAGTATTCGACCTTCATCACGACAATGGAAAACCTTATTCAGCGCGGCCTTTCTGCCGCAGTTTACACACAGACAACTGACGTGGAGCAGGAAACAAATGGGTTAATGACTTACGACCGGAAAATTATTAAGGTTCCTGAAGCAAAGTTAAAGGGCGTCAACGATAAACTTTATAATCCGTCATTTGTTGAATTGCAGAAATAAATCTGCCTGAAAACCGATAGTCTGAGTATGAACAAAACCAGACTGAATAAGCTGGAGTCTGAACCGTATTTGCGTTCGGATTCCAGCTTTATAAAAAGTAATATACAACGTGCTTTCGCCAATTATTCTGCATACTTTTTTAACTGTGCAGCCATTTGCGCGGCATCTTCTGCATAATCTTTCTCATACAGTTCTAATAGCTTGTCTTCACCTGGCTCCGCATCTTTAATGTGTTCTTCTGCCTGCACACTTAAGGTGCTGAATGGAGGTACAAACATACCTATCGCATTAACGAAATTGGATATACTGCCAATGATATGCTGCGATCCGTCAGAATCTCCTGTAATTATTATACCAACGGGTTTATCTGCTAAAGGGGATTCTTCACCATCTTCAATTTTATCATGAACCTCATCCAGCCTTTCAATAACCCGCTGAATCTCGGAGGAATGATTCCCCCACCAGATTGGTGTAGCGAAGATAATAATATCAGCTTCGGTGAGTTTCTTGAAAATGCCCGGCCAGTCGTCTTTCTGATTCATTTCAGTATACGTTCCAGGCAAAATCTTATAATCAACCAATTTAATTACCTCAGCTTCTATCCCCTCTTTTCCCAGATATGAGTTAAAAAATGAGGTCAACGTCTCTGTGTTGGATACTCCTTCTTTCTTTAGCGTCCCCAAAAGAATAATAGCTTTCATATAAAATCAGATTTATTTTCGGCTATAACACTCACCTTATCCTTTGGTTTTCAGAACATTTCAATTTTGAAGGATTTAGCAAAGGTGTTTTTGGTGATTTATTTAACTAAAAATGTTGCAACAGAATTTTTAATTTCTATCTTTGCACCTCCTTCACAAAAAGGAATGATTCCGTAGCTCAGCTGGTAGAGCATTACACTTTTAATGTAGTGGTCCTGGGTTCGAATCCCAGCGGGATCACAAGAAAAACAAAAGCCTTCAAATCACTTGATTTGAAGGCTTTTGTTTTTCTAATTGTAGCCATTGTTGCATCCGCCGCTTCAATTACAACTCTCTTTAAGTTTGTGTCTAAATAATATATATTTTAATGAAAAATAATCTTATTTTTCATTAAAATAATTGACACAAAACTTAAAATATGTTGTAAAATTCCATTAAATTTGAAGCTAGTAACATATACACAAGTTTGAACCAAATGAAAAAAACAATGCTATTCATGACACTCTTTGCTATGCTTGCCTCCTGCAAGAAAGAAAATGAGGAGATCATAACTCCAGAAATGACAAATGTATTATCCCAGGATATTAAGGTCTCGGTAAAAGGAGGAACAAAAGAACAACCCTTATATCTACCGTCAGACACCTATAATTTTTTAGGCTTCGGGTATGATGTTACAGATACATACAATGATGAAGTTTCTGTAAGGGCAAATATAGTTGATATTCCGGCCTATGCTGCCAGCAAAGCTGCCTATGTTCAATCCATGAGAGGTACAGAAGGTTCATTTAATACAATTATAGCTACAGACGCAGTCAATCTATCACAACAATTTTCCTCTTCAACGAAAGACACTCAGGGTTTGAGAGTTTATGGAAACACTGTTGAGCGGACATTCCCTGGAGCGGCTGCTCATAACAAAAAATATGTTTATGGATACTATTCTAATTACATGATATGGAAAAGATATCGGTTTTATTATGACCATGCTGTAAATAACTTTCTAACGGCTGGTTTTAAGAATGACCTTACTACCTTAAGTGCTGAAGCGCTGGTTCACAAATATGGAACACATGTGCTATCAAGGATAAAATTAGGTTCCAAATTTGATGTTATTTATCGGGCAGAAGCCCCTGCAGATAACAGGCGACAAACTAGCATGGAAGGATTGCGTTATGCACTAAAACATACATTTGGTCTAATGAGTGGCTATTTAGATGATGTTAACTTAAAGAACTTAAATGCAAATTCTTCGGCACAGATATTTTTTAGCTCTGTCGGCGGCGATGCCACTCAATTGAAAATGGAAATCATAAAAGATAGGCCGATGTTGAATATCACAAATTGGTCTGCTACCACAACAGAAGAAAGGGCACGATTTATTGGTTTTGACGATAATGGTTTGATCTCTCTTGATAATTTCATTGATGATAGTGCAAAAAAAGAAGAGGTAAAAACATTTATCGCACAATATTTTGAAGATAAAGCGGCTAAGCTGACCAATTAACCATAGGAACCATAGTTTCAGTTTTAAATAAAACCCGTTGTCAGTCATTTAGCTAACAGCGGGTTTTGTTTTTGAAATATGTTATAGCTTTTACAGAAACAACTGATTATATTTCGATTGATCTAATGGCTTTGATAACCGACAATAAAAATAGAGCTCTACTCTTACTGCTTACCTAACTGTTTGGAGTTCACGAAATCAAAGAAAGCTTGTTTGTACACTTCACCGATAGGAACGGATGATGAGACATTTAATAACCTAACAGAGTTACCCTCAATGGCAGTTAGGAATCTTAATGAAATCAAATAGGATTTATGTACGCGATAAAAGCCTTTATCAGACAGCTGATCACTTAGATCTTTTAACTTGAGATAGGCAGTTATTTTTGGCTGATCAACAAGATGTATCAGCACATAATTACCAAGCCCTTCAATAAGCAGAATGAGTCTATGGTCTATTTTGAGCAGCTTGCCTTTTTGATCTGTTTTTACAAAAAGGTAATGATCTGCTTCTGATAAAAATTGGTCAGAGCTTTTTTTCGTCCATAACCTATTTACCGACTTTAGAAATCTAGCAAATGCAATTGGTTTAAGTAAATAATCCACAACTGCATGTTCGAAACCCTCCAAAGCATATTCACTATAGGCAGTAGTGAGTATTATCCTCACATCAGCTTTTATCAATTTAAGGAGCTCGATGCCGGTAAGATTCGGCATTTGAACATCTAAGAACACCAAACCATTTTCTAGATTGGCGATTAATTCTAATCCCTTTATCGGATCTGTCGTTGTCGCAATCAAATTGAGATGTTGAACTTGTTTCACATGTTCGCAAAGTAAATCGATGGCGTGCTGCTCATCATCAATGATGATACAATTTATCATATTTTGTAGGTTATCATTAATGATATACTATACATCGATTCTTCATTTCTTATTAATAACGCTGCACGTTTACCATATACAAGGTTCAATTGTTGTTCGATATTTTGCAAACCAATTCCATTCGACAATTCTTTAATCCCCTTTCCTTTCTTGTTCTGGATAAAAAAAGAAAGATAATCCTTTTCTGTTTTCAATCGCATGATTAATGGTACGTTAGGATCTGTGAGGTCGCCATGTTTGAACGCATTCTCTACCAAGGTAATCAGCATCAATGGAATAGTTGTGATTGATTGGTCTTCGATTTGCTCTTCATACCGTATGTTGAGCGAATAATTGTATCGTCGCTGATAGAATTCTATCACATTTTTCAGATGACTTACTTCATCCATTATACTTAGTTTACCGTTTGAAATAGCGTTTTTTCCTAGCGCATAACGCATAATATTCGCCAAAATCAAAACTGACTCTGCGGTGTCTTTGTCAATTTTATAAACTTTGGAGTAGATAAAACTCAGGGAGTTGAACAAGAAATGCGGGTTAATCTGGTGTTTCAGGGCCTTCAATTCCGCTTCCACCTTTTGCTTTTCCAGCATAATCTGTGCTTTACCCTTACGAATCCATTCGATGATTAAAGCTGCAAAGAAGCTAAAAAAGATATTCTGGACGAAGTAAATAATCATTGACCAAAAAAACCAGTACGTGCTGTTCTCATTTGACTCGCTTGATAAAGAAGCTGTTGAGTAATCTTTAAACTCAAATAGAAAATAGTTGATCAAAGTTTTAGCGGCAAACAGTATTGACCAATATTTGATGGTCTGTATAAACTTTCGCTCTTTTCGCATCAACGGAAGAAGTACATGATAAATCAGTATGTAATATGTAATTACCGATTCTATCACATACTCCAATAGTTTTGGCACGATACCGATGCCACCGCTGAATATCTGTATAGCGCCTTTCGGACTAGCAATAAACACCAGTAAGACAAGAATGCCATACTGCAGTACAGATGCAAATACCAAAATCAGTAACTTTTGGCGATTTGTTTTCAAGAAATGCAAGACCAAATTTTGTTCTTTTTTCACAATAAAACCTAAACACCTAATACCATCAATGATAAATTACTACTTTTTCCAAACTTCAAGCTGATCTTCCGTGTAATATAATTGCTGAGCACTGCCAAAACGAATCAAATATTTCCCAGTCTTTTCATCGAAGAAGATTACTGTTCCATATATTCTTTTCATGGGGCCCGTGGTTACAGTTACCCCATCTCCTACTTTAAATTTCAAGTTATTCTCCATTTCTTTTTTTAATAAATATTGGGTTATCGGTTTGTTACCTATTTTAAATATAAAATTATCAATCTGTTCATATCCATTTTGCTTCATAAATTGAAGTGCTTCATCCGTGGACTGAAAAACAACTTTTACACCTCTATCATCTTTAATGACAGCATCCGAAATGCGAGGGTTATTTTTACCTTCCCTACCAAAATTGACCACGACATCGTTATGATCCTTATTAATACCGACATCCGTAATTAGCGCGAAATTAGAATTAAGTCCTTTGATTGTTTTGTCATTTACCGTTTGTGCCATGGTGCTCAATCCTGTTAAAAGACCTGTGCAGCATAAAAGCATTATTTTTCTCATTTTATTATTATTTAAAGCTCTAATTAGGTTTTGCTTTTTATTATTGCTAATTATTGAATCAAAAGTATTTTCACTCAACTACTTCCACGATTTTATTATGTTAACCGGCATATTGTATATGTGAAAATTGAATATTATCCAATTGCATCTGAACATCTATTACAGCATCCGATTTGATCTCTAGCATTTTTCACTTAATCCATATTTAGCTATTTCTCGATTTGCATACAACTTTCAGGGCTTTGCATACAACTATTAAAGTGCTCTTAGCGAACTTTGATCTATTAAAATTATATAATATGGAAATGAAGAAAATAAATTTGGGAAACGAAGGTTTGGCTGTACCAATTATAGGTTTAGGCTGTATGGGTATGACGGGTTTTGAAGGAGGAAATATGTATGGAGAGGCAGATGAGCAGGAAGCTATTGCCACCATTCACCGATCACTGGAATTAGGTGGTAATTTTTTAGATACTGCCGATTTGTACGGCCCTTTCAAAAATGAGCAGTTGATTGCTAAAGCAATAGATGGTAATCGGAATAAATATATTATCGTGACAAAATTCGGCTGGGAAATAGATGTTAACAACAAGGTAACCTGGGCTATTAATGGCAAAAAAGAATATGTTAAAAAAGCGGTAGAACGTTCTCTTAGAAATCTTAATACCGAGTATATTGATTTGTACTATATGCACCGACTTGATAAAAACACGCCCATAGAAGAGACCGTTGAGGCGATGAGCGAGCTGGTAAAAGAAGGAAAAGTGGGTTATATAGGACTATCAGAAGTATCTTCAGAAACTGTAAAGAGAGCTCATGCGGTGCACCCGATTACGGCGGTACAAAGTGAATATTCTTTATTTGAACGTACAACAGAAGAACGTGGCATTCTAAATACTTTAAATGAACTTAGAATAGGTTTTGTTGCTTATTCTCCATTAGGACGTGGTTTTTTATCCGGGCAGATCCGGACAATAGATGATTTGCCTGAAAATGATTTTCGCCGGTCAATTCCTCGTTTTCAAGAAGCTCATTTTTACAAGAATATTGAGTTGGTTAAGACAATTGAGGCAATGGCCGAAGAGAAGAAAATAACAACATCCCAGTTGGCACTGGCTTGGATTATAAATAAGGGCATTTTACCTATTCCGGGTACCAAACGAAGAAAATATTTAGAGCAAAACATAGCGGCCACCGAAATTGAATTAAACGAAGCTGATTTGTCGAAACTCGAAAGCATTGTGCCGTTGGGTACTGATACAGGTAATCCATACGATGAGTTTAGTATGGGACTTATTGATTAGCGTACACATTAAAATGTTTAAATTAGTATTTATGAATGCCATCAGATCAGTCTCAGAATTTCACGAGTTACTCTCTTTGCCCGAGCCACGCCATCCATTGGTAAGTGTGATTAACCTCGCCGAAAGTGTTTTCCTTGAAGATGATGTATGGAAAGGTTTTGTGAATAGATTTTATTGTGTTGCCCTAAAAAGGGAAGCCAAGGGTAAAATACGGTATGGTCAGCAGCATTATGATTACAATAAGGGTATTCTGAGCTTTACTGCACCGAATCAGGTTCAATACCTGGATCTGAACAACGTAGAATGCGGATCAGGTTACCTGCTTATTTTCCATCCTGACTTTTTACTGGCCCATCCCCTGGCAGGCAATATCAATGGTTATAACTTCTTCTCTTATGCTGTAAATGAGGCGCTGCATCTTTCTGCTGAAGAAGAAGATGATCTGATTACAATATTGAAAAAGATCAATAAGGAATGCCTGCATATTGATAAACATACTCAGGAAATTATCCTATCTCAAATTGAGTTGCTGCTCAATTATTCGAATCGATTTTACGAGCGGCAGTTTATTACCCGGAAAAACCACAATCATCAACTGCTAACCAAATTTGAACGCCTTGTTGATGGGTATTTTAACAGCAGTACGACAACGCAAACAGAACTATTAACGGTACAACATATAGCCGAACTCATGAACCTGTCTCCAAACTACCTAAGCGATCTACTGCGCATACATACGGGGCAAAATACACAACAGCATATACATCAGAAGTTAATTGAAAAGGCGAAGGAAAAACTCTCGACTACAAATTTATCAGTAAGCGAAATTGCTTATACATTAGGCTTTGAACACGCGCAATCGTTCAGTACGCTATTTAAAAAGAAAACCAGTTTATCACCTCTTGAATTCCGGCAGGTATTTAACTGATAACTAAGACGCACCGCCTTAGCTATTAAACCACTACCATTCTTAGTCTTGTACTACACTCTGGACATCGTCTTAAATTCAGTAGGCCTCATGTTTGTCAATTGGTGGAAATTATTACTGAATGCAGATATGTTTGAATACCCAATTTCATAGGCTATTTCTGTCATATTCAAGTTACTGTCTTTTATCAATTCCATAGCCCGGATAATCCTTAACATTTTCACATACTGAATAAAGGTGATGTGAAGTTTCGCCTGAAATAATCTTGTCAAACTTCTTACGCTTATCCCCCATTGTTTTGCCGCACCTTCTAAGGTTAGATTTTCATTCAGTCGACTTCTTAGCTGACTAACAACAGCCTGGAGCCGCTGATCGTCAGTCGTGGGGAGCTGGATGGAAAACTTTTTAAGATTTTCTCTGGAAAGCACGTTCCTCAGCATTGTTAAAAAATCAAATTCCCACGATCCTTTAAAATAATCACCGTGCCATTTTTCGCTAAAAGATAGCATTTCAGATAAGAGCTTACTTACCGGGTAAATGCCCAGTTCATTATAAAATTCACTTGAGATTTCTCCCGGAAAATAAATGTTTATGATATACAGATCCTGCGTGTTAAACATCAGGTTATGGGAGTAGTTTTTCGGTATCCAGATATAATGGTTGGATGGAATATAGAAATCCTTTTCTTCTGTCTGCAGATAAGCAATCCCTCCAAAAACTAATAGTAACTGAGCTTTATGGTGTTGGTGTGAAGGTAAGCGTTGTTCGGTTTGCTGTCTTACCACCAAGATAGAATCAGGATTGTGATCGACGCTATTAATAAGTTGCTTTAGAATATCCATATGGCCAATTATAACAAATATTAGGCTAATTATATAAAAAGATGCTTTAGCAGTATGAATAATTTTGCTTCGTAATAAAAACAGAGTCATTATGAAACAGAAAATCACAAATACTAATAAAGGCGTTGAACCTGTGGAAAAAGAGAAACCTCGTGATCACTCAGAGTCCCAATCAAACGAAGAAATTGATGGGATCTTCTATTGGCTTGCCAATTCTTATCCTTTCATGCCCATGATGGATTTAACCATTGTCTTTGATGAATTAAAAAGGATGGTAAAAACCTGGTTTTTTTCTAAAAAAGAACGTAAAAATCATTTATAAAAAGAAAACTGATGAAACGATATAAATCAATTCCAATTTTTGGAGCCATACTGCTATTATTCGCACAATCTCTATATGCTCAGGATGCCGAAACTGTACAAGAATTGAGTTTGGAAGAAATATGGAAGATTGCCGAAACGAATAACCGGCAATTAAAACTATCTGATTTAAATCTTCAGCAAGGTAATTTGGAAGTGCTTGAAGCCAAAGATCGTCTGTTACCGGAAATTTCAATAGGTGGAGATGTGAAACTCAATTCCAAATTTCTCATTTACGATAATGGACTATTCTCATCACCGCAAGACGTACCTGTAAAAGGTTATGGCTATGGAGTCGGATACAACTTAAATTTCAACCTCTTCAACGGCGGTAAAGAAAGAAAAAACATTAAAATGAAGCAGGAAGAAGAGGTACGCATCCAGTATGGAGTCGACCTGCAAAAGCACAGCGTAAAATACAACATTGCTATTGCTTATTTCGATCTGTATAAGTTTCTGAACTTCCGTGATTTTCTTGATGCAGAAATTGCTACTGAGAAAAAGCAGCTATCTCTCATCGAGAGCTTACACAAAAATGGTATTGTATTGAAAAGTGATGTGCTGAGAACCTCAGTGAAATTGTCACAGCTGGAATTAAGCATTTCAGATATTGAAAAGAAAATCGACGTTACCACACAACGTCTCGACATTCTGATGGGGCGTGATACCAAAGAGAAGCTGGAGATCAATTACCGAAGCGGGTTTAAAATGGATGCCATCGCCGATTCTGATTATACGGATTACCTGGCTATAGCACTCCACCAATCACCAGAATATAAAATGGTCAACAGCGATATTAAACTGAGTGAGATAAATATCAAGCAAATTAAAGCAACGATGTCACCTAAAGTTTCCTTGTACTCGAATTACAATTATACCTATCCGCAGGTCTCATTTTATCCTTACTCAAATGATTTATGGGGATTTGGGCAAACAGGTATCAGGGTGCAGTTTTCTATTGATAATTTATACAAAAGCAAACATTCCATTGCACGTGCCCAGGTCATAAATAATCAGGCAAAGGAAAAAGCCAATATTAAAAAGGATGAAATTTCCATTCAGGTAAAAGAAGCCTATTTACAGCAGCAACAAGCTTTGGAAAGCGTAGAAACGGCAGAAAAAAACATCGCCAGAACTGCTGAAACTATTCGGGTCATCAGGAACAGTTATCTCAACCAGGAATCACTTCTGACCGATCTTCTGGAAGCAGAAAATGCTTCGTTAGAGGCGAAATTTAACCTCACAACCGCACAAACAAATTCAAAACTCAGTCATATCCGTCTACTGGCAATCCTGGGAATTCTTTAACATTAAAATTATGAACACAAATAGAACAGATAAAATAATCGTAACACTAACCAAATGGTCTGGCATCGCCTTATTTACAGGTATCATCATTTGGGGTGCAGTATATTTCTTAAAAGGGTACCGTTATGAACAAACCAATGATGCGCAGATAGATGCGTATTTATCCCCCATAAATGCAAAAGTAGGTGGCTATATCAGCAAAATCTATTACAAAGACAATCAGCAGGTTCACAAAGGAGACACACTTTTGGTTATTGAGCTTGACGAGTACGGACTGAAAAGAAAAGCTGCATCAGCAGAATTAATGAGCTCGCATGCCAAATTGCCTATTTTAGCTGCTAACGAAGAAACACAAATCAAAAGTATCGAAGTAATAAAAGCACAGCTCTCAGGCGCAAAAGCGAAACTGAACCAGCAGCAAAGAGAATTCGCCCGTTATAAAAATCTATTGGCTGATGAATCTACCACACAACAAAAATTCGAGAATATTAGTGTGTCTTTGGCTATCACGCAATCTGATTACGACCAGACAAAAGCTTCCTTAGCGGTCGCCGAATCCAAACTGAATGATCTCAGAGCACAGCGTAATGCCATAGGAGCAGAAATAAAAATCAAGGAAGCCCTACTCGAACGGCAGGAACTAGACATTAAATATACGGTAATCACTGCACCTTTTAACGGACAAATTGGTAAAAAGACGATCCAGGAAGGGCAATTAATACAGCCAGGACAAACGTTGGCCTTCTTGGTGAACAAAACCGAAGAAAAATGGGCGATGGCAAACTTCAAGGAAACACAAATTAGTAATTTCAAGGTAGGGCAACCCGTATCAATAGAGGTAGATGCTTTTCCAAATGAAAAATTCAATGGGGTTATCGAATCCCTTTCTCCAACCACCGGTTCTCGTTACTCGTTGCTACCGCCAGACAATGCTACCGGTAACTTTGTTAAAATTACCCAACGTATTCCTGTCCGAATCAAGCTTACCGACAGCTCTGAAAACTTAGTTAAACTCTCCGCAGGAATGAATGCCAATGTTTACGTTTTAAAAAATTAATCATGCAAGCACATCAAATTCCGGTTTTCAAATCCTGGGTATCCGAATGGATGGCAAGATCAGTGATATTTGCCATTCTGATGGCCTGTCTGTTTGCTTTCGCATTTTATAGCAGTCCTGTTGCGGTAATGGGGTATTATGGTGTACAGCCTACCGATGTTCAATACGCCATGATCGTTATTTATGGCTCATGTGTAGCTTTTTTGGCACTGGATTTTCGCATGGTGAAGTATATCGCCCCAAGAAAATATCTGCTGACAGCACTCGCTATCAATGCAGTATGTTCTCTCATCTGTTTTCATTCTAAAAATTGGACATTTTTTGTTGTTTGCCAGTTCATACAAGGAATTACCTGTGCGTTGATGTCTGGCATCGTGCTTCAACTCACTTTTCCGAGATTAGAGTCTACACGTGCCCGGGTGATTGGGTATAGCCTCTTGTATGGAGGTATACAAATTTCCGTTCCATTTTATTCCATCTATTCCAGTGCAGTGCTTCATTTTTATGATTTCAATTGGATATTTTATGGGTTCATAATCATGCTCATTTTCCTGGTATTTGTCGTGTTACTGACTATGAATAGCAAAGCGAGATTTACAAAAAAAATACCGCTTTATCAGGTGGATTGGCTGGGTTATCTATTTTATGTATCTTTTATTTTGACATTAGGATATATATTGATCTACGGACGGCAATTGGGCTGGTTTGACAGTCCGTTAATCATTCTTCTCAGCTTTAGCATTTTAATTATCCTGATACTATTTGTTATTAGAGAGTCGAAGCTTAAACGACCATTGATCAACTTACAAATTTTCAAGGTAAAGAATTTTGTCATCGGCCTGCTGCTGCTTTTTACGTTTTACATTTTTAAAGGAAGTACCGGACTTACTTACGGTTATCTTGAAGTTATTTTAGGCAATGATCCCCTCAGTACTATTCCGATATGGAGCGCAGTAATCGTTGGAACCGTATTGAGCATGTTTGTTACCTCCCGATTTATCTTGATGGGCTTTAACCTGATCAGGATTATCATAGTAGGTTTTGCCATTATGGCTTTGTATTATGCCTATATGATACTGTTTGTTTCTATACAGGGAGAGACTATTGACTTCATCCTGCCTATGTTTATCTACGGTGTTGCAACAGGAGTTTTATTTGTTCCGATTGTTTCCTTCACCAGCTCCGCAGCACCGCCAAAGATTGCGTTAAACGCATCACTTACAGGAATATTTGCAAGGTTCACTGGTTTTACAGCCAGCTTGGCACTTAATAATGAAATTCAATTATTTTCCAAAGCTGCAGTTAGGGAAAAGCTCCGGGAAACATTAACGGAAATTAACCCGCAATTACCTGTTACCTTACTGGACATTCAAGACAAATATATAAATGCGGGAAGCGATATCTATACAGCAAAAGGAGTTTCAGGAGCGTATTTTAATAAATTAGTAGGACAACAAATATTGGCTCGTGCGACCCGGGATTATTACGATCTGATGCTCTTTGGTTTGATTTTTATAATTGCTATTCTTGTTTTCTCACCACAGATTCAGAAGGTTGTTTTAAGGTTGAGAAAGGGAATTATTCCTTATTAGATAGAACGCAGTTCATTATCTTAACATGACAATTCAGATGGGATCAATTGGTAAAAGGATCCCAATCGTCGTGGGCTATCTTATCCTCAAACCGAGCCTTTCAAGACGATAGCAATAACTTTTACCAGCGGGAGGGTGAGCGCTATTATGGATCAGCCTGATGTTAATCCAAGTGAGTCCTCAGGAGATTACTGCTCAACAATATAACCTCGTAATTCAGTGCATGAGGTTATATTGTCTATTCTCGCTTTTGGATATTACCTTGTCCATGCAGCAACTTCCAGGATGGCATCAGCGAAAGCTTGCGGGGCTTCCTGAGGTAGGTTATGGCCGACGCCACCAGTTATGGTATGATGAACATATCTTCCTTTGAAGCGGATGGAATAACTACCTGGATTTGGATGTGGAGCCCCATTTGCATCTCCTTCCAGAGTAATCGCTGGAACTTTGATCGCCGGGCCAGCAGCAAGTTTAGATTCCAGTAGATCGTATTCAGGTTCTCCCCTGCTCATATCCAGCCGCCAGCGGTAATTGTCGATTACGATCTGCACATGGTCAGGATTATTGAAAGATGCCGCAGATCTTTGATAAATCTCTTCGCTGAACTTCCAGCCGGGCGAGGCTGTATGCCAGATCAATTTGTTGAATTCTACAGTATTAGCCTGGTAACCAGCCTGGCCACGATCTGTCGCAAAATAATACTGGTACCACCAGGAAAGTTCAGCCTGTGGTTTAAGCGGGGTTTTGTTAGCTGCCTGGCTGCCGATCAAATATCCACTTACTGAAACCAGGCCCTTTACTCTTTCCGGCCACAAAACAGCCATGATATCTGCGGTACGTGCCCCCCAGTCAAACCCACCGACGATGGCATTTTTAATTTTGAGAGCATCCAGAAAGGCAATCATATCGACAGCGAGGGCAGACTGCTGTCCATTGCGGGGTGTCAAAGCAGACAAAAAGCTTGTACTGCCAAAACCGCGTAGGTAGGGAATCAGCACCCTGTAACCTTTTGCCGCTAAAATTTCCGATACTTCTTTATAACTGTAAATATCGTACGGCCATCCATGAATGAGCAGAATAGGTTCTCCGGAGGCCGGGCCCGCCTCCACATAGCCTACATTGAGCAGGCCGGCTTTGATCTGTCTGATGTGATCAAATGGCTCTTTGACCTGGTTAGTTTCACTCTGAGTCATTCCAGTGGCAGGTCTTGCAATGGCAGATGAAATTGTGGAAAACTGCAGGCATGCAAAGAAAAAAGCGATGCCTAAGCTTAATCGTCTCATTATAAATAGTAATATGTTGCTTTTCAGCAGGTATATAAATGTATTTGTTTTCATAATTACTGTTTTTATAGATTTAATGATCCGAAATTAACGGAAGGAGAGAATTGAAAAACTGGAAAAACCTCCGACTGGACGAATTAACCTTCGGACCGGACGCTCTGATGCCTGAATTAGCTACCATATTTCATATCAGCTTCCTTGCCGGAGCTTGATTTGAGCCTTTTACCAATCACCTCTTTTATTTGACATTTTTATTAAACAAAAATGTCAAATATATTTTACCTTTGTGATTCTAGTCCTAAAAACGAGGTTATTTTTATTTTATGAGTCTAATTATCAAATCACTTACTTACATACACCCGGATAACGAAGAACTGTTCCGCGGCCTTTCTATGGCCATCCCAGATGGGGAAAAAGCTTCTCTGGTTGGCATTAATGGCATGGGCAAATCCACTTTACTGCAGATGGTAGCCGGCCTCAAACAGCAGACTTCCGGCGAAATTCATACTTCGGAAAAACCATGGTATGTTCCTCAGCATTTGGGAGATTACGATCATGTATCCTTAGTGCAGGCATTAGCAGTAGATAAAAAACTGAATGCACTCCATGCCATCTTAGCTGGCGATGCGGATACACAAAATTTTACCGCCCTGGATGATGATTGGGAAATTGATAAAAAAGTGGAGATGGCACTGAAGAAATGGGGTCTGGATCATGTAGGCCCGGAGCAAAAACTGGGCAGCCTGAGCGGTGGTCAAAAAACGAAGGTATTCCTGGCAGCCATAGATCTACACCATCCGCAGATTATACTACTGGACGAACCTTCCAATCATCTAGATGCGCAAACGCGGAATAAGCTATATGAACTGATCAAACAGATCAAGGCTACCGTACTGGTTGTCAGTCACGACAAAGCGCTACTCAATATGATGGATAAGACACTGGAAATGAACCAGAAAGGAATTGAGGTTTTCGGAGGCAATTATGAATTTTATCGTCAGCTCAAACAGGAGAAAGTTAGTGCACTGCAGGCGCAGCTGAACGACCAGGCAAAGACGCTAAAACAAACCGAGAAAAAAGCCCGGGATATGGCCTATCTGCGACAGAAACAGGAATATAGAGGAAAACGGGCAGGACAGAGTAATTCCCTTCCACGGATCATCGCCGGGGGACTTAAAAGCAAATCGGAAAGAAGTACAGCTAAGGTTATGAATACGCAAAATGAAAAAATATCCGGGCTGCAGGATACCATCCAAGAAACTAAATCCCGGATTCAGCAATACCAAACCCTCAAGATTGATATCAGGTCCTCCGGTCTCCATCATGGAAAATTGCTTGTTGACCTGGAAAAGATCAACTTTGGATACAGGACGCCTTTGCTGCAGCTCCCCTTAAGCTTTCAGCTCAGAAGTGGAGACAGGGTACATGTTAAAGGAAACAATGGTTCGGGAAAGACGACACTTCTGATGATCATTACCGGTCAGCTTGAGCCTTTATCGGGAAACTGCATGCGCTCAGATTTTTCTTATCTTTACCTCGATCAGGATTATGCCCTGATTAAACCCGATCTTAGTATTTACGATCAGGTTCAGCAATATAATGCTTTGGGCCTGCAGGAACACGAGATCAAAGCGCTTTTGGTTCATTCACAGTTTGATGGGGAGAATTTTGACAGAAAGTGCAGAGGACTCAGCGGGGGAGAAAAAATGAAGCTATCGCTGTGCTGCCTTTCGGTAAGCAATCAAACAGTAGATATTCTCATCCTTGATGAACCTACAAACAATCTGGATGTGCAAAGTCTTGAAGTGCTTACCTCTGCAATAAAAAATTATCAGGGGACACTAGTTGTCATCTCCCACGATGCTTACTTTACCACCGAGATCGGGATTAGCAGACAGATTAATTTAAGTTAACAGAAAACCATAGGAGATGCCGCAAAAAAATACCGGGACCGAAGAGCTCATTAAAGCTAGCGCAAAAAGACTGTTGTTTGCAGAAGGAAAACTACATGCAACCACACAGGAGATTGCCGATGCTGCCGGAGTTAGCCGAACCTCACTACACTATTATTTCCGCTCTAGGGATCTGCTAATTGCTGAGGTATTCCAAGAAGCCATGCAAGCACTTAGTGAACGTCTAAATGCATGCATGGAGTCTGATAAGCCGTTCAAAGGGAAACTCGAGTTTTTGATTGACGTCTTTCTTAGGGACATGGCATCCTTTCCTTACCAGGAGACGTTTTTAGTTACACAGATGAATACCCTTGGAAAAGAGCTTGTGGAGACGATACACTCAGGTCCTGTAAAAAATTTCCTCGAAGAAGTTAAATCAGAAATGGATCTGGGTAATCTCAAACCTATGGACCCCTATCTGTTCCTGATAAATCTTTTCTCGCTGTTGTCATATCCCCTGATCATGGCTCCGCTTTATAAACAATTGTTTCAACTCACAGATAATGCTTTTTCTGATCTTATCGGTGACCGGAAAAAGATGATACTCGAGCTGCTTTTAAATGAGACTGATGTTTAAAAAAACAGCTGAACAATTATAATAAACAGCCTGAGAAAGCAATTCTTTCAACAGGGGTTTCTGTTTAACTTTGGAATTTAGCCGCTGCTTCGGCGCTAGCAGGCGTAAAGAGGTTCACCAGATTATCGTCCGGATCTCTTAACAATAAAGATTTATTTCCCCAAGGCATTATCGTCGGCTCCTGCACTACACGCTCCTTTAAGAAAGCAGATAATTTTTTAAAATCCTGCTGCACGTCATCAACCAGAAATTCAATAATGACACTCCGGTTGAGTGCTGGCTGGGCTACGCTGTCTCCGCCAAAGAATTGCAAGGTCTTCGTACTCCCAATAGCAAGAGTTGCTGTTTTGGTTCTCAACTCTGCAAAATCAGGAGTGTACCTAATTGCATCTAAGCCTGTTACCTGCTCATAAAAACTGATTAGTTCCTCTATTCTCGAGGTAATAATTCGGATGGATACTAAATTCATTGCTTTTTATTTTAATTATGCAGCCAAGGTATCGGGCAGTTGTGACAACTGTTTGTCAGTAGGTATCACTGTTTCTTTGGAAAACTGACTTATTAATTTCATCGATTATAATATTAGATAAAACCAAAATCCGCAGTCATTTGATTTGCGGACCTTGGTTTAACGGCATGATTAAGAAATTAGAAAATCATAAAGCCGATACTGGCCTGGAAAGAACTTGGCTTTGCTTTAAACTCCTTACTGATAGTGGTTAAAGCTCCTTCATATTTCAGATCAAGAGTAAACTTGCCAATATCTACACCCGCTCCTACCTGATAACCAATATTAGATTTGTCAAATTTCCGAAAGGATTTAGATACCTGTCTCAAAATTGAAGCTTTGTCATTCAATACATAAGAATAAACACCACCACCAAAAATTCTAAGGGTTGTGTTTTCGGACGATAATAGCTTGTACCCAACCAATACCGGGGCTTCAATGCTGTTCCATTTGGCCTGCTGAGCACCGACACTACCGTCCTCGATTTTTGATCTTTTATGAGCGTACAACAATTCACCCTGTACGTATAATCGTGAAAAATCTACCCGGGTAAAAATCCCTGCATGATAACCCAGTGAGTACTTAGAATCAAGATTACTCCTGGATAATGAAAGATTAGATAAATTTGTACCTGCTTTAAAACCAATATGTATTGGAGTTTTACTTTGTGATCTGGCTTCATTACTGATAAATGCAGTACCTGCCAAAAGTAGTATCATTAGTTTTCTAAATTTTAATTGTATTTTCATTTATTTTCTGTTTTCTACAAAAGAGAGACATCCGGTGCTGCTACTCGAAATTACTTGATCAATTGCACCTACGCTTTGACCGTAGGCAGCTGTGCAAGGGCTATAAATTGATTAAAATCCAACTTGCAACCCTGCTGAAGCATAGGGAGATGCCTTGAAAGAATATCCCTTATCCTGAAAAATGGTTTTTAAGCTTCTATTGGTGATTTGTGCTGTACGGGTAGCATTTAATCCAAAAGTGAGCGGTATGGAAACACGTTTTCCTATCTTTATTTCCGGACGCAATCCCAGAACAACGTATTGATGGGTGAATATTTTATTTTTACCCTC
>JAAAFW010000015.1:846055-1230666 GCA_019352875.1 Pedobacter cryoconitis
TTATGTTCTGCGAAGATAGATATTGTTTTGATTTTTCCATACTCTAATTTAAAGAATGTATTAAAGCGTCTGAATTTCAGCTAGTAAATTTTTTATAAAGGTTTGTTTAAAGAGGTTTAAACGTCATTCTCTCCATTTTTATGGAGAGGCAGTATGGTATTTCACGGTCTTTTCTCCGGAAAATGTCATTAACCGCATGTGTTTTTAATTAAATTGCGCACGTTTTGTAATTATCAGATATGGCAGGTTTATGATTATCAGAAAAAATGACAACTGGTTCCGGATGCTTTTTATCTGGAAAGGTTCGGTTCTTCCAAAAATATTACCACGTTTACTTTTACTGCTGTTATTATCGATAGCTATCGTTTATTTTAAAGGGACGTTTTTTGACTATAAAATTCCTTTAAACCCTGCGCCATTTACCCTTTTTGGAATCGCACTCGCCCTGTTTCTTGGTTTTAGGAATAGTGCGAGCTATGATCGTTTCTGGGAAGCGAGAAAGATATGGGGTGCCTTATTAAATGATACAAGATCCCTGGCAAGACAGGCGATTACCTTGTCCGGATATGAAAAAGATAGTAAGGAGATTCATGTTTTTATAAATTATCTGATTAGCTTCACCTATGCTTTGAAACATCAGCTTCGTTTTACAGACGCAGGACCTGATCTGCAAAAACGTCTCGATCCTGCGCTGGCTGAAAAGATAAACTCTGCAGTTTATAAACCGGTCATGTTAATGAAGGCTATGGGAGAATGGGTACAGCAGGCCAGATCAGCGGGGAAAATTGATACCATATTGCAAGCTGCTTTTGATACCAATCTGAGCAATCTGTCAACGATAGTGGGAGGATGTGAGCGAATTGCGTCTACACCAATACCTTATACTTACCGCGTGCTTTTACACCGCACGGTTTATATCTACTGCTTACTTTTACCTTTTGGTTTTGTGGATAGTCTGGGGTGGTTCACACCGCTGATTGTCGTCTTTATAGCCTACACTTTTGTAGCTTTAGAAGCGATAGCAGACGAAATAGAGGATCCTTTTGGATTGGAAGATAATGATCTGGCGTTAAATGCAATGTGCCTGATGATTGAAACTACATTATTGGAAATGGCCGAATTACCACTTCCTGCGCAGCAGAGAAAAACAACAGGCATCATTGACTAATATTTACTGCTCTACAATTGCATAAATGGAGCCGCTTCCAGCGTTCATGGGTGTCCAGTCTCCTATACTTGCTTTTCTGGAATACCCGCCTTTGCCAGTTAAGCTAGCCCGGAAACTTAAAATATTTATATGTTCCGTGTTTCCTTTAGGAATATATTCAAAAGATACTATACAGTCTTTATCTGTGAAAATTGATTCCCGGTTTAAGTCGAAGCTGATTTCCCGTTCCGCCATTGAGAAAGATTTAATCAGATTTTTCTCCAGAATGCGTGGGCCTGGCAGACCATCTTTTACTGCGTAAATATTCAATCTGTAATTTACTGAATCTGTTTTCTTCTTATTCCCGGCGACCTTTGCTCTGACCTCCAGTAACCTGGTCGGTTCGCTGATCTTAATCAATTGTGCCTGTTCTGCAAAATCATTTTTATTTTTGAAGCTAATAGAAACCCAGACCATTGGTGTGTAACCGGTCGTGCCTAATTTGCGGATCTTCTTTTTGCGGTTGGTGATGACGACCTCCTGTAGTTGATGTATAGATTTTTTTAGGATGATCTTATTTTCTTTCCCGGTTTGAAAAGCAGAAATGGGAATAGCCTGATCATGATATCCGACATAACTGAATAGGAGTGTATCTTGAAAATTCGTCGAAGGAATTTGCAGCTCGAACTTTCCATTGTCCTTACTCATAGTACCTATATTTTTCTTTTTAATTCCAATATTTACCCAGGGAAGAGGGATTGCATTTTCGTCGGTCAGGATACCTTTTGCAGTAATTTCCTGTGCATCCACATTCAAAGTGCAGGTTAGAAGGATGAGAAATACATATCCTGTTAGAAGGATATGAAAGCTGTTTTTTGTTATTTGCTGGCCATTCATAACAGCAAGATATATATTTCATTTGTCAGCTAATTCTACGTTAACATACTTTAACACCGGGTAATATTCCACGTTGAAATATTTGCCTGATATTCGTTAGTGTAAACATCTGCATCAGATAAAATTATTATCTTTTGGCAAGGAACATCAACACCCGACCGCAGAATTATTATGGAAAATTATAGTATTATCATTTTTCTTCTGGCTATTATGCTTGGCTTAACTGCACTGGCAGAAAAGATTAAACTCTCTTACCCCATCTTATTAATTGTTGCAGGGATAGGTATTGGCTTTATACCTGCAATGCCAGAGGTAGAAATAGATCCGGAAGTGATATTTTTGATTTTTCTACCGCCACTTTTGTATGATGCAGCGTTTAATATATCTTTTAATACGTTCAAAACACATCTCAGCACAATCAGTTCACTGGCCATTGGGCTCGTCTTTCTGACAGCAACTGGAATCGCTGTCATTGTGCATTATATGGTCCCCGGAATGAGCTGGCCGTTGTCTTTTGTGCTGGGTTCTATTCTTGCTGCCACAGATGCTGTCGCCGCCATCAGTATCACAAAAGGTCTGGGGCTCTCACATACAACTACGACGATTTTGGAAGGTGAAAGCCTGGTCAATGACGCGTCTGCACTGGTAGCTTACCGGTTTGCGGTCGCTGCAGTAACCGGATCTGCATTTGTATTCTGGAAAGCCTCTCTGGAATTTTTATTGTTAATGGCGGGCGGGTTTATAATCGGTATGGCGATGGGCCGGATACTTGCCTTTATATTGAAAAAGGTGCATGACAGCAATATTATCACAATTAGTTTTATGCTGCTGATGCCATTTGTTACTTATAGGGTAGCGGAGGAATTAAGTGTGTCCGGGGTAATCGCAGTGGTTGTACTCGGGCTTAGTATATCCGGATTCAGTAAAAAGATATTCCCCGAAGAACTTAAGAATGAATCGAAAACGATCTGGGATATTATTATATTCTTACTTAACGGTTTGATTTTTATTTTGATAGGTCTTGAGTTTCCCTATATTGCCAGAAGTATTGACCACGATAAAATCTGGTTATATGTGGGCTATGCATTGATCATTACAGTAGTCGCATTATTATTGAGAATGGCCAGGGTGTTTTTACAAAAGGTAAACCTCGAGCGTGCATTCTTGCAGAATCGTGGTAGGGTATCTAAAGAGGCACTTTTAAGTTTTGAAGAAAGTGTAATTATCAGCTGGTCCGGGATGCGGGGAATAGTATCGCTGGCAATTGCTATCGGATTACCTGCTACATTGGAAGACGGAAGTCCTTTTCCGCACAGAAATGTGATTATATTCATCTCTGTTGTGGTGGTACTTTTTACCCTGATAGGGCAGGGATTAACATTACCCTGGATCGTGAAGAAATTGAAAGCATCAGCAGTAACAGTATAATATGGAGAATAAAACTATTAACAGAGACCACCAGACAGCCAACAAGGTGTTTGACGACAGAAGTTTAGAACGTGATTACGCGACCTTAATACCGCTATTGAAAGATGGACTCAGGGTTCTGGATGTAGGTTGTGGAACGGGCGCTATTTCTAGTGGAATAGCCGAATTGGTAGGTCCTTCCGGCACTGTAACTGCGCTTGATAATACAGAGAAGTTCATAAGCAGCGGAAAAGAAACCTATAAGGATACGAGTAATCTAAAATTGATTCACAGTGACTTATTCAACTATCAGGTGGATGAAAAATACGACCTTATTGTTTCTGCCAGAACATTGCAGTGGTTAAGTAATCCATTGGAAGCACTGAAGAAGATGAAAAGCATGTTAAAACCAGGAGGAGTTGTTTCCATTCTGGATTATAATCATGAGCAGCTGGAATGGCAGCCTTCACCGCCGGAAAGTATGCAGCATTTTTATTCGGCTTTTCTAAAGTGGCGTGCTGATGCAGGTATGAATAATCATATCGCGGATGATCTGGCCGATTATTTCAAAGAAGCCGGTTTTCATGATATCCAGGTCTTCAACTCGGATGAAGTTTACGAGAAAAAGGATCCTGGATTCTCGGCACGCATCGGTATCTGGTCAAAAGTTGCCAATTTGAAACAAATTGTCGAAGAGGGTTATCTTACCGAAGAGGAGCGGCTAAAAGCTATCGAAGAGTACGACGAATGGGTTGAATATACAGCGGAGAAGATGACCATGAAATTAAATGAAGTCAGGGGTTTTTCTTTCCATCAGGCTCCTGATTCCCATCCTCAGTAAGGACGGCAAACCAAATACTGCACCGATCCACCCGTCAAGGATCGTCCCAGGCCTGAGCTACAGCCACAGCTAGCGAAGCATGAATTTGAATCGGCGAAAATAGATTCAATTACCTTTTCTTTTATAGCCTGCATTAGTTTGTATGATACAGACAAATTTGTAAGTAATGGATAGGTGGATTTTACATTGCAATTTATTGATGTGTTACGCTCAACACAAAGTGCTGGGTAGCTTTGTTCTGTTAAAAATTTAGTTATGAAAAAAGTACTGATAACAGGAGCGAACAAAAGTATTGGCTTTGAAACAGCCAGGCAATTACTACAGCAGGGTTACTATGTTTACCTGGGAACCCGAAACCTTGAAAAGGGGAGGGAGGCGGTGAGTATACTGCATTCAGAAGGTTTAAGTCAGGTGGAACCGATAGAGATTGACGTGGACCGGATAGAATCAATAAAATCTGCGCGCGAGGTACTTGGCGCAAGAACAGAAGTGTTGGATGTGTTAATTAATAATGCTGGGATATCGGGGGATATGCCACAGCAGTCGCTGGAAACGGATGTTACTGTATTCAGACAGGTTTTTGAAACCAATTTTTTTGGGGTAATAGAAGTGACCCAGGCATTTATAGATTTACTCAGGCAGTCCTCAGAACCAAGAATTGTTAACGTTACTTCCGGGTTGGGGTCACTCGGTATGCATAATGACCCTGAATGGAAATATTACAGCATCAAGCCGGCCTGCTATGTTTCGTCTAAAGCAGCACTGAATGCTTATACTATTGTGCTTGCTGCCGATTTACGTGATACTGCGTTTAAGGTAAACGCAGTCGATCCAGGTTATACAGCGACTGATTTTAATAATCATACCGGACCGGGATCTGTTCCGGATGCGGCTGCAAGAGTAGTAAAGGCAGCGGTACTTGGGGCAGATGGTCCTACAGGACAATTTTTTAGTGATGACAATGCTCCGGAAACAGGAATTAGTCCCTGGTAAAGTTATAAGCCTCTTTACAATTTGTAAAGAGGCTTTTTACTCAAGCAAAGCAACCTCTCAGCAAAGCAACCCAAAATGATTTGAGAGTGTATTGAATGATGTAGAATGTGCTGGATTTATTCTTCACTATTTGCATTAACCAGAACGCAAAAGGCAATAGCAACTGACAATGCAACAAAAAGTAGTAGTGCCATTAGTACGAGTATAATAATAAGAATCATCTAATAATTTTTTATAGTTTCCAACGCTTATGTGTCTATAACCAGCCATTTTTGGCTGCGTTTTTAAAATCCAACTTGTAACCCTGCTGAAGCATAGGGAGATGCCTTGAAAGAATATCCTTTATCCTGAAAAATGGTTTTTAAGCTTCTATTGGTGATTTGTGCTGTACGGGTAGCATTTAATCCAAAAGTGAGCGGTATTGAAACACGTTTTCCTATCTTTATTTCCGGACGCAATCCCAGAACAACGTATTGATGGGTGAATATTTTATTTTTACCCTCTTGTTCCAATAAAGCCATCTGCCCATTAATTTCAGTTACAAAACTTAGCCTTAAATTTTTATTGACGTTATAGCCTGCTGACATTTCAAGACCATCCTTCAAGGAAACCTTAACTGAGTAACGACCGGATGTTGTCCAGTTAAGGTAAAAAGCGGGGAATAGCATTGGAAATCCGAAGGAGTTATTTATTGCAAGACCACCTCCCAAATCAAGATTTGGTCTCAAATGGCGGATGAATACAAAACTGGCACTAGCCAATAGATTTCTAAACCTGATTTCAGACAAATCCGAACTTGGCAGGAAAATGCCCCCACCTAAGCCCGCTCTCATTGACCACCGGTCATTTAATGGCCGCTGGTAATTAAGACTTAAGCCAAGATTCAGAATCTCATTAATAACCAAAGGTTCTGTGAAATTCTTATTATTAAGTCTGGCATATGCACCACCCGCACTGATAGACCACATCGTAGGCCGGTTCTTCTCATTTAATTTCATGGACAGCGGAATGTTTATTCCGCCCTGATAAACCATTGCGGAACCTTTACTATTTCCTATTGTCTGACTGGAATCACCTTGAGTCATCTGGTACCTGGATGTTCCGAAATATTCAGTCTTAAAAAAAACTTGCGCATTGACACTTGTATACGCAATACCTATAAAAACACAAATCAATAATAATCTCATAATCTTAAATTAGACAAGACGTTTTTTGCGTCTGTTGAGACAAATATCAAGGGAGCTCCGGTGAGAAGGAAATAGTTTTGACCGCTGGTAATTTAGCTTTGACGCCTGGCAGCTGTTATTCTTATTTATAGATCAGGATTGAAACTAAACCTGAGACCGATTGAGCCCACCCCGGGATGGTCCAGATAAGTAAAACGCTTGATCGCAGTCACACGAAGGACTTTAAATATATTGCCTATACCAAATCCGGCTTCTATATAGGGTGTATTACTTAGCGCATAAGTAGTAGCCCTCCCGCTTGAATGAACCGGGAATTTATAAGTATCAGGATTAGTTGCCGGATTATTCTCATTTCGCAGACCACCATAAATTATTTTGAACGATAGATATTCCCTCAGTTTGAGATCCTGAAGAAGTGGAACTTTATTTAACAGGAAGCCATTAAAGCTATGTGTCATGTTAATACCTACATATTTGTCACTAACAAATTCCATAAAATTCATCATGTTGTAGGACTCCTTCTCATATAAATAAGTCTGATTAGCCGGAAGAATGGCTAACAATGGAAATGGCACCCGTCCCAATACGGTTCCGCCGTTAAGTGTTACGTCGGTGAAACCTGCCTGAGAAAGATAAAATCGCTTAGCAATTGATGTATTAATGTTTAGATAGTTATAAGGGTTATTCATAATCCCTTTCATTCCATAATTCCCGCTAAGTGTGAAAATTGGATGTTTGCTTTTAATAATCCTTCTGTTTACGGGCCCCTGAAAGATTTTTTCATGTGGTGCAAACCGAAACATAAAAGTCAGTTCGGTAGTAGAAAGTTTACTGATCGGGTTGTCCGGGTTAGCTACTGTCTGGAATGTCAGTAATGCAGCCGGCCTTTGTACCAGGTTCCTGATCCCAAAATTATAGGTGAAGTGGTTTTCCAACTCCCTGGTATATTCCAGTTTGGCAATTCTGTTATATAGCCATAAATTTCTTGGGCCCCGGCTTATAGAAGCTAAAGGATTTTGATTTTTCTCAATCAAAAAATTCTTTCCGGGAATATCGGTATCATATTGGTAACTGGCCCGCACAAAGTTATTCGGGAATTTATAAGGTGCTGATTTATTAAAGGAATACATTCCACTCATGTAGTATTTGAGCTGTTCATCTTTAAACCCGTAGGCCGCATACCCTTCCAGATAAATAGATTTATTGAATAGAGGAGTTGTTCTTCCACCAATCCTTAAACGCAGTCCCTCCACCCGATTGGAAGATATTATCGACTCGATAGGTCCGATCTGAACAGGGCCAAGATCGCCGTATCCACCAACAACAGTGGAGGTAATCCACATACTTCGCTTAAAAGAGGGCATCTTTTTGAGAGAATCAATGTTCGCATAAATCTTAGACTTTGATAATGAAAGCGTATCACCGCGTTTCTTAGCCCAAAATCCTATGTCCTTTTGATGTGTACCTGCGTAAATTTGATCGTCTGCACCTCGGTAAAACACTTCTGGCATAACTACCCCAGATTTATAGTTGGAATAATTAACTGTACGCTCACCGAGAATGCTCATCCCTTTTTTTTCATTGATTCCGAAGTTAGATTGAGTATAGCTTTTATACAGGTATAATTTTCCATCGTCAGCACTACGAAATTCCTGATGTACTCTTGCTGATCTGATAAAATTCAGATTAATACCTTTGTTAATGCCAAGGTCAAAACTGTTGACCGCATATTTTCCATCCATAGTAACATAAAGCTTCCCCTCAAAAAGGCGGTCGCCTGCATTTCTTGGCATGAAACTGATCTCAATTAGCTTCTTTTCGGTTAATGTATCAGTAATAAAATATTTATAGAATGCAGGGGAATGATCAGCAATTGGACTCAGAAACTCATTTTTGAGAAAAAATATGTCATTCTGATAGATATCAAAATTTTCATAAAGCCTGTTTAGATACATATCGAGACCTGCGCTATCGATATATGCACTGAAATCGACTTCCTTATGTGCCTTCAATATTTTTATTTCCTTTTCGGGGCTCTTCCTAAAGTAGCGTTCGTAAATCTTTTCACTCATGTACATAGGTAAGGTAGTCTGCTTTTCATTATTCACCAGTGAGGAGGTGTCCAGCAGAAAACGATACTTGTCAAAAGTCTTTTTATGAAGAAATTTATCGGACATTTCGGTAAGAGAAAACTGAATCCTTTCATATTGATCATATTGCAAATATTCCGAATTCTGCAGACGGTTGGTGCGCTTGTGGTCTATTACCTTTTGGATAAGTTCCACCGCAGGATTTCCCTTGTTCCGGTATTTGCTTTTTTTGCCTGAACTGATTGAAACTTCCTGCAACTGGTTATTGTTGTTCTCCATTAGCACAATAATCTCAGCTGACTTTCCGCTGTTGAGATCGTGTTTTAACGGTGTATAACCCACATAACTGATGGTCAGTGCACTGTGTTTTCCCTTTTTACCCAGAGAGAATTTGCCATCATTATCGGTTTTTGTACCAGTCTGTGTACCTGTAAAAAATACGCTAACGCCAGAAAGTGGTTCCTGAGTGTCTTTATCTATTATCGTTCCATTGACCACCTTTCCCTCAATAATCTCAGATCTGGCAGAACTATCCTGTTGAGCAAAGACAAAGTTTGGTATTAAAATTAGGAGAGAGTTGTAAAAAAGGGATTTAAGAATATTCATGGTCAGTAGGGGTGTTAGGGATTGAAATGTGGGCTGACGATTTGCCCATCCATCATTTCGATGATGCGATCTGATTTATCCGCAAAATCATTATCATGTGTGACAGCAATAATGGTCTGACCAAATTCCTGCGCTAACTTTTGGAATGCTTCAAAAACAATGTCTGTATTTCTGGAATCCAGATTACCGGTAGGTTCATCCCCCATGATAATAAGTGGGTCGTTAATCAGGGCGCGTGCAATAGCTACACGTTGCTGCTGCCCACCAGATAGTTTGGCCGATGGTTTTAAGGCCTGATTATGCATACCCAGCATACGCAGTTTTTCATAAGCCCGGTACTCAATCTCTTTCCTGGAATATCTGCCTAGCCGAAGTGCCGGGATCATTACGTTTTTCAGACAGCTGAATTCATTGAGCAAGTAGTGAAATTGAAAAACGAATCCGATCTTTTCATTCCTGAGTGCCGCAAGCGCATTTTGTTTCTTGCCCGTGACCAGGTCGCCATCTATTGTTAGCCCGCCCTGATATTCGGTATCCATTGTTGAAAGAATATAAAGCAATGTCGATTTGCCACTTCCGGATTTGCCGACAAGCGAGACAAATTCACCTTTATTGACTGTGAAGGAGATATTGTCCAATACTTTAAATTTTTCAGGCGAGTAGAAAAATTTACCGATTTGATCTGCCTTTAAAATGATTTCTGTTTGCATGATTATTTTCTGAAAATAGAAACGGGATCTACATTGGCTGCTTTCCTGGCAGGCAGGTAACCTGCTAAGAGCGTAATGAACAGTCCGAATAAGCTTCCTTTAATAAAAATGTAAGTGTCAAAGACGATAGGGAAATAGCCGATGTCGCCGCCCAGATAGATTCTGGAAGTCAGGAATACCAGAAGAATTGCCAGTAAAAGGCCGGCAAGGATGCCCATTAAACCGATTAGTGCACCTTGTAGGACAAAAATCCGGATTACATCACTACTCTGAAACCCCATAGCTTTTAATATCGCTATGTCGTTAATTTTTTGACTAATGGTCATGTTCAGAATATTATAGATGCCAAAGCCAGCCACCAGTAATATCGAAAGCGATATTGCAGATACAAGTACACTACGCATATTAGCAGCACTCACCAGTGTTTCATTGGCAGCCTTCCAGTCTTCCGCTTTATAGCCTGTCAGCGCAGAAAACCTGGTCGAATAATCTGCTGCTTTGTTAAAATCAACTACATCTACATTGATATCGGTTACATAACTTGCCCCTTCACGCATCAATTGCTGCGCGGAATGAATACTGATATAAGATTTCGTCTTATCTGTGAGTGAATTTTTGGTTTTGAACAGTCCGGCTACTTTCATGACCTTAGTTATGTTTCTCGAAGAGGTAATACTGATATTATCCCCGGTTTTAACGTTCATTTTTGAAGCGACACCTACGCCCAGTAGTATTCCGTTGGGGAAGACCTCCAGATCCTCCATTTTACCTTCTACCATTGTTGACCTGATGGCGAACATCTGGTCCGCCTCCATTATCCCGACACCTGAAGCGTTTCCCGTAATCAGAGACATTCCGCTGTTATAAAATATATTTACCGCTATTTGGGGTGTAACGATTGTTACTTCCGGCTGGGATTTTAATAAAGCAACAATGCGTTCCGGATCAATAATACGGTTGCTCCTGGGAACAATTTTGGGGTTACTGATGAGATTAAGCATATTGGTGTCATTGTTTTTAAAAAGGGGTTTACTGATCTGGTCCTCCTCATATACGCGGATATGAGGAGTATTATTGAAGATCATAGCATTGGATTTTTGAGTGAAACCGGCAGTCATGCAGTTCATGAAAATAAAAATGGCTATGCCGATTGTCACACCCAGCGATGCGATGAGCGTTAATCTCTTACTGGTTACGATGTAAGTGATCGAAATATCTGTATCGATGTTGTGCTTGTATTGATCTCTCATGATTAATGTTAGGGGGCAGTGATAGTTTCGTTCTCCTTAAGGCCGCTGAGGATCTCTACCCAGTCAGTTGAAACAATACCAGTCCGGACTGATACCGGTTTTTTTCCGCCCTTTAATGTGACTTTGTTGCCATAACCAAGAAAAAGTGCAGGGATGACCATCGCATTCTTTTTGGTTCCTGTGATAATGTTAGCTTCCAGCTGTGTACCGATAATATCAAGATCAGGCTTTTCCTTAAAATAGGCTTTAACCAGGAACGATCTGGAGGCTTCATCAAAGGCAGGCAGAATCTGCCTGAGTACAGCTTTATAGATTTTATTTTTATTGGTATTTAGCCTCACAACTATTTCCTGGCCTATCTTCAACTTGGACATGTTGTTCTCGTCTACATTTAACCTAGCGTAGATGAGCCCGGGATTACCAATCGTTGCGATCACGTCACCTTTACGGACGTAATCACCTAATTGCTTTTTCTTTAAAAATATTTTACCGGCGTGAAGCGCTTTTAACTGGTTTTGCTGGCTGATCACCTCATTGACATCACTTGCGTAACGCTGCGTTACTTCGTTTTCCAATGCTGTCATTTTCTGGTTCTGATATTGTTCCTGTAATGCACTAAGAGTGGCCTGAGAACTAATGAGTGTAAGCCGGGCATTCTCATATTCTGTTTTGGAAACGCTATTATTTTCATAAAGACGTTTAAATCTCTCTGCCTGTTGCTGATCGAGTTTCAGTTTTGCTACCGCACTTTGCAAATTTGCCTTGATTTGCAGCAGCGCTGGTGCAGAGGACAATGTGTTTTCATGTGCGATTACATGGAGACTGTTCGCACTTTGTGCGTTGATAATATTTTGGTCGTTATCAATGATAGCCAGTAACTCGCCATTTTTCACCAGTGTTCCCTCACTAAAATTCATTTTCACCAGGTAGCCGTCAGTTTGTGCGGTTAGCTCATACCTGTCGTCTGATTCAAGCGTTCCCGGGGCAAATACCAGATCTGAAATATCTTTACGGCTGGCTTGTGTTTCATTTAACTTATTGCCACAAGAGGAGAGGACAAGCAAACTTGCCATTATCTTAATTAAATGTGTGTGTTTCATCTGATAGTATTGCTGATTGTTATTTTACTTCTTGCATATTTTGCATTAGCCAGTTGTGCCACCGTATTCAGGCTACTGTTTAGCCAGTCATCAAAAGAGTCTATAAGATCAGTTGCTGATAAAATGCCTTCTCGGTAGATGTCCAGGTTTTTATAATAGGAATCTTTACGCAGCGCTTCTATCTGAAGTGCAATCCGGTAACTTCTTTCAGCTTTTTGTTCGTCCAGTGTTAACTGATTATTGTTAATCCTATCCTGTAAAATATTATGCTGCCAGTTATTTCGGGCAACCTGCAGATTGATCCTGTCATATTTAGCAGCAGCGATTTTCGAGACCTCTGGCAATAGTGGTATGCTAAGGCGCAGTCCTATATAACTAGTACCAAACCATCTGCTGTTATCAAAAAACTGGTTGTTTGTATTTTGCTGTAGCCCAAATGAACTGAATAGGTTTAGCGTCGGGTAAAACCATCTTTTATCTGCCCGAAGTGTTGCTTCCTGATATTTAGTCTGCAATTCCGCCTGGCGTTGGAGCAGGTCGCCGCTGGCTGTTATCGTTAAATCGACTTTTGGAATAGTAACTTCCTTTGCAATAATAGTAACAGGGGTGACAGAATCTATATCAGCCAGGATCTTCAGCATATTGTATTGTTGCTGAAGTTGTACTTCCAGCTGTTGCAGTTTGTCCTGAACTGTTAAACGGTTGGCTAGTGCAATATTCACGTCTTGTTTCCTTGCTATTCCTTCTTTATGCTTGTTTTGTAAGATGATGCAAAGTGTATCTGCATTGTCCAGGCTTTTACGGGTAACAAGGATTTGCCCCTGGTAAGACAGAATATTATGGTACGAGGCAGAGATACTTTCATAAACTGCTTTTTTGTCCAGCAGGTTATTGACCCTGGTCAGTTGTTCATTAGTTTTAGCGGTCTTTATTAATGCTGCAGCATAGGGATTAATGAGATCGATCTGAGGCGAAAAGATAACATTGCTTTCATACTTTTGTCCAAAGTTGACAGGGCGATAAGTCCCTTCGGGGCCACCAAATAACTCTGCAGGAATAAAACTGGTATTTAGTTTAGTGTTCGCAGTCATTGTAAAACTAGTACGGCCCTGCAAGTTCCATTTGCCTAGTTTTGCAGCAATTGTCTGATATTTGGCTAACATATTTTGCTGCACTGCATTTTGAAGGTTATTGTTATGGCTATCTGCATAAGTAAAAACCTCTTCTAAAGATTGAAAAACCAGCTTCTCCTGCGCATTCAGTGATATACTGGAAATGAAACATAAAACAAGTAGAAAGATAAAGAAAGCTGTCTTCATCATTAATTTGTAATAGGTATAACTATTAAATACCTGGTCTTGAAGAAAAACTGCTCAGTGCTCTTTGGCAGAACAATACTTGTGATAAGCACGCAAATCAATAATCTCATCTTTTTAAATAAACATTTTCAAATAAATCAACACGTTTTATACGGTTGTTGAGACAAATATCAAGGGAGCTCTACCGGGATAGAAATAGTTTTGACTGATGGTTGTTTAGCTTTGACAACCGGTAATTAGGCTATGAATACCATTGTCTATAATGGTCAGTTTATAGTCATTTACAACCGACTTAAGCGAAAGCTTGCTGCAAAAAGTAATGCTGCTAGGGGCTTTATTTGTAGATTTTGGATTTTGTGGCTTAAGGTTCCATGAGGAGAGTATGAAACTGCATGAAGCTTTGATATCAAAAAAGATTATGTAAATACCGATTTTGGACAAATCCGAACGTTCAGCATGAAAATTGAAGACATTAAATTCGAATGTTCAGCGTGAAAACAGCGTTTCGGGGTTATGACTGGAGAATGTGAAAAAACGTTTAGCTATTCTTTATGCTCATAATTGCTAGCTGAACATAAGAGATGCTGAAACGACTTATTATATTAAAGGGCTTATCAGAATGTAGGAGGTCAATAAACATGAAGTCCGCAGTTGTGACTTCACAGATCATTGATTATCCGGTGCCTGTGTTGCAAGCCCCAATCTGCGATGCTATCCGTTAGGATCTTTAAGGACATGCCATATGATGTTACCTCGTAGCTGACAGCTAAAGGTTTGGTCGAAGCAACTTTTCTATCGATTATTCCATTCGTTTCCAATTCCTGTAATTCTCTACTTAGCATCTTACCGGAAATACCGTTAACGTGTTTCAATAATTCTGAATATCGCATGGGTTTGTATAAGAGACGGGCTAAGATTGATATCTTCCATTTGCCGCTCAGTATATCCATTACGTCATCAATAGCCCGTAATCTTTTTGCACAATCCTCAAAAGGAGGGAAATCTGTATTTGAATTTTCCATGTTTTTCTGGTTACTATAATGTCACTAAGGTTACTCAAATGTCACCATTACTTTTTGTCACAAAGTTACTTTTATAAATCAGTTAGTTTAGTTTTGGCATAAAAAAAAAGATGAGCTTGTTAGAAAATTTACATTGGCGCTATGCCACTAAAAAAATGAATGGTACAAAAATACCGAGAGAAAAATTAGATTATATCTTAGAAGCAGCAAGACTTGCACCATCGTCATCCGGCCTGCAACAGTATAAAATAATTGTGATCTCTGATAAGGCCCTACTGGAAAAAATAAAAGGTATATCGTACAACCAAAGCCAGATCACAGACTGTTCACATCTACTGGTTTTTGCTGCTTGGGATGAATATTATGATGAACGTGTATCAAAAGTGTTCAATTTTATAATGGATGAGCGTGGATTGCCGCATCATACGATGGATGGTTATAAGCATGTTATTCTCTCCAATTTTGCAACCTACAATAAAGATTGGGAAGCACATCATGCAGCAAAACAAAGTTATATCTCTTTTGCTATGGCAATTGCAGCGGCTGCAGAACAGCAAATTGATGCCACACCCATAGAAGGATTTCTGAACGAAAAACTGGATGATCTGTTAAGACTAAATGGTACGGGCTACAAAAGCACTGTTATCTTGCCCTTAGGTTACCGTGAAGAAGAAAATGACTGGCTGGTTAACATGAAAAAAGTACGTATGCCGCGTGAACAATTTATCCAGGAGATGACCATTGAAGATGCAGCCGATATAGGCGAGGCAATGACCGAAGATCTAGATGTATTTATTCAAAAGTAATTTTTTTTTGCCTTTTTGTCCGGTTTGCTGTTTCCATGGCGCCCGTGAAATTCGCTTGTGTACAGCCCGGACAAACAGCATTCTATTAAATGGCGTGTCACGGATCTCGTAAAGCCATCTTCGTTACTAACCCATTCAATCAAGAAATTACCTTATTTCATAATAACTGATATCCACTCTGTTACTAAGCCATGGGGCTTTATTCAGTTTTTGGCTTGGTTTTACTATTTATTTATCAAAATAAATTTGCTATTCTAAAATTAACACTTATTTTCGTGTACGTTACCGGTTTTGCTAAATGTTGATATACAGTTATTTATAATTATTTAAGCAGCCTTTAATTTCAGCTATTATTATCGAATACTTTACGATTTCCTTAAAATAAGGATAACTATAATAAAACTACGTGTACGTACCCGGTGTAGACATTTGCATAACCATATTATGGAAAAACCTCAATTAATTCAAAACACCAGATTATTCTCTCTCGATATTTTTAGAGGGATTACGATTGCAACGATGATTTTGGTTAACAATATGGGAAGCCACGAGTACGTGTACAGCCAGTTGGCCCATTCTGGCTGGGAGGGTTGTACCATTACAGACCTCGTATTTCCTTTCTTCCTTTTTATAATAGGGGTATCAATATTCTTTGCTATGGATAGAAAGCGCTTTGCTACACCGCACGTAGAAATCATTTCCTCGGCAGCTAGGCGATCAATAATTATGATCAGTCTGAGTTTTATTCTTTTTCTCTTTCCGCAGATATTTACATCACCAGTGGAAGCTATTCTGAATTTGCGTATACAAGGTATTCTGTTTAGGATAGCTATAGTGTATTTTGTCAGTATAATAATTTTTATCAAAATCAATTTGAAAACGCAGGTGATACTAGGGGTGGTCCTGCTAATTGGTTACTGGGCAATAATGAGTTTTATTCCGGTTCCGGGAATTGGGGCTGCTAATTATGGAAAAGACACCAATTTGGGTGCCTATTTGGACCGAATGCTATTTGGGACTTCTCATCTGTTCAATAAAACCTGGGATCCACAGGCACTGTTGGGTACACTGCCTTCTTGCGTTACCGTCATCATAGGGATTATTTCAGGTTACATTTTAAAGAATAGCCACTACAATGTTTCTAGAAGATGTTTTCAATTATTTGTAATGGGATTAATCTGTATCGTTTTTGGATTGGCCTGGGGACGGTTTTTTCCTATTAATAAATCACTTTGGACAAGCTCTTATGTACTTTATACTGGTGGATTAGCCTGTGTGGGGCTTTCTTTGAGTTACTATTTAATTGACATCAGAGGAATTAGGATGCCATTCTTTCCATTTCTGGCCTTGGGGAGAAATGCAATAACGATCTATTTCTTGTCTGAGCTTCTACCAAGGATCATGAATTTAATCCAGGTCAGAAAAGCAGGAGAAAGCGTGGATCTAAGGACATTTATCTACCATTATTTACTTCAACCGCTTTTTGAATCTCCATATCTCGGTTCTCTTGCCAATGGTGTGTTTTACACGTTATTTTTTACAGCAGTAGCCTGGTGGATGTTTAAAAAGGACATTATAATCAAAATCTAGACTTGAAGAAAATCAGCCATAATCAAAAACCAAATGAAAAAAACTATTTATTTATCGGTATTACCGTTGCTAACAGTATCGGCGATGTCAGGATTTATTAATTCACTGAGTAGAGATAAGCGTCCCGCTTTAGTTTGACAAGCTTTCAATAATAGAATTTTTTGCAGTGCTTGAATTATATGGTGGCTTTTTAAAGCCACTCAGGCCTTCTTTTGCCCAATTTTTACACACAGTACCCATGCAATAAAAAATTAAAAACCTTTTAATTATGAAAAAAAAATCTAATTTAATCTGGATACTTCTGGCATTATTGCCTTTTGTATTCGCTTCCTGTAAAAAGGAGCAGCAGGTATCGGGCTTACAGCCTGTATCCAAAGGAGGCAGAGCTGATATAGCTGCTGCTGCAACAACAATAAATTTTTCCGGTTATACGTGGACGGTAAAAGATAGCGGAAATGGCACTGCAGGTCCATGGGCCAATCATTGGAGCAGTTCAAATGTTTTTGTAGATGCGAATGGATTTCTGCATTTGAAATTGACCAAAGATGTAAGTACCAATACCTGGAAATCGTCGGAGGTGATTATGAATAAAAGCTTAGGTTATGGAACCTATCAATGGAAAATTGACGGCAGGGTAGATAATCTGGACCACAACATTGTATTTGGTCTGTTCAATTACTCAGGAACCGATCTTCATGATGAAATGGATATCGAATTTTCTAAATGGGGTTACCCTGACAATAATAAAAGTCTGAACTATACGGTTTGGCCGGCGGTTGGAGTAACTACACCAAAAAATGTTGAGTATGTCCAGAATTTTACTCTTACTGGTGACTGGTCGACGCATCGATTTACGAGAACAGCGAATTCCATTGTTTTCAAAAGTTTGCATGGTCATCAGGACGGGGATACAAACTTATTTGCTACAAAAACATGGAATGCACCGGGCACTTCGATTAGTAAAGTATCTATGCCTGTACACATGAATCTTTGGCTGTTCAAAGCAGTACCTCCTTCGAATGGACAAAATGTAGAAGTAATTATACGTGAATTTAAATTTACACCATTGTAGTCTTCTTTTATTTAAAGAAAATAGCATGGGTGCTATGTTTAAGGGCGAAGAAAAAAAAATGGCTGCTCTTTTTGAGCAGCCATTTTTCAGAAATGGGCGGGTTCCCATTTGTACTCAGAGCGGGAATCGAACCCGCACGACTTTTAAGGTCACAGGATTTTAAGTCCTGCGTGTCTACCAGTTCCACCATCTGAGCAGGTGTTAAACCTTTTAATAAATGATTTCCGGTAGAGAAATCATTTAGAGCGAAAGACGAGATTCGAACTCGCGACCCCGACCTTGGCAAGGTCGTGCTCTACCAACTGAGCTACTTTCGCATGATATAATTCACATGATCCCATGTGACCCTTAAGGTGATAAAGATTTGTAAACCTTATTTCCGTTTGGGATTGCAAATATAGTCACTTTTATATCAATGACAAGTTATTTTTAATAAAATCTAAAGTTTTATATTAACTGGTTGTCTTTCAGTACTTCTGAAATCACATTAATTTCAAAGCCTCGTCCCATCAGGTACGTGATCAGTTTATTTTTGCGTTTATAGGGGTCTTTTTCGGTTATAGAGGCTGATTTTTTCTCTGCAGCTGCAAGTATAGCAGCCAGGTAATCGTCGTAATCTATTTTTGATAGCGCTTTGATTATCATTTTTTCCGGAACCTTTTTAAGCTTCAATCCCTGCTTTATTTTTATTTTCCCCCATCTTTTAATATTAAACTTTCCAGAGACATAGGAGGCGGCAAATCTTTCCTCGTTTAGAAAATTCGTAAGAATTAATTCTGTGATAATGGATTCTGTATCTTGCTGATGAAGCCCCCATTCATACAACTTATTCCGGACCTCTTGTTGCGCACGTTCCTGATAAGCACAGTAACTTTCTGCTTTCAGCATTGCACTTCTCTTATCCAGTGCCGGTTTTTGGGGTCTGTTCTCGTTATATTCCATTTCTTACCTGCAAATATCTGCATAATCTTTTTATTAACTTTACCAGCCTTTACCTGATCAATAATCATGACTGAGACCAGCTATACTATGCAGCAGTTAGCCGGGATTTTAAATCCCGTGAATTTTGTGCCGAAACCTCAATCCCGCGTCAATCAATTGTTAATTGACAGCAGGAAAGTTATGGACCCGGAGCATGCACTGTTCTTTGCTGTAAAAGCACAGAGAGATGGTCATGAATTTATTGCTGATGCATATGCAGTCGGGGTGAGGAAGTTTGTGATCAGTGATCCGGAATGGCAAAACAGATTTCCGGAAGCAAGCTTCCTGATTGTCCCTGATGTAATCACTGCACTTCAGCAAATTGCTGCCGCACATCGCAGTGTTTTTAAAATACCGGTTATTGGTATTACAGGTAGTAACGGGAAAACAATTGTAAAAGAATGGCTTGCACAATTGCTCAATGCTGATTATAAAATTGTCCGAAGCCCGAAAAGTTTTAATTCCCAGATTGGGGTGCCTTTGTCGGTCTGGCAAATGAACTCTGGACATACACTGGGTATTTTTGAAGCAGGGATTTCCAAAACAGGAGAGATGGCTAAACTTGCCGGTGTCATGCAGCCTACGATTGGTATACTGACTAATCTGGGGGAGGCTCATGCAGAAGGGTTCTCTGGAAAGCCGGAAAAACTAAGCGAGAAATTACGTTTGTTTGATCATACCGATTTGTTTATTTACAGTCCTGATTATACTTCGGATTTACCGAAAAAAAACCTGCCGGGCAGCACTAAGTTCAGTTGGAGTTTTAACCAGTCCGCTGATCTGCAGATTATAGATATGCGTCAGGAACGGGCGGGTACTATTCTTGATGCACTATATCAGGGCAAAACTGTCAGTGTTTATCTTCCATTTAAGGATAGGGCATCATTGGAAAATGGAGTAATTTGCTGGTCGGTGCTTCTCGCTTTAGGTTACGAGCCTGCTATCGTAAAATCTAAGTTAAGTGAACTAGTACCAGTTAATATGCGTCTTTCTTTGAAAAATGGGATAAACCAATGTTCTATTATAGATGATTCTTATAGTGCTGATACATCTTCGCTTGCTATTGCACTGGACTTTCTCAAACTGCAGAAGCAGCATACTAAAAAAACAGTCATCTTATCTGATCTTCATGAAACAGGTAGGGCAGACGCTGAACTCTACGCCGAAATAGCAGCTATGCTAAGCCAGAAAAAAATCAGTAGGTTAATCGGTATTGGTCCACATATTAAGTCTGTTGCTGAGTTATTTGATCTGGAAACTGTGTTCTTTGACTCTACAGCAGATTTCATCGCCGCTTTTCCCCAGCTTCACTTTAGCCAGGAAACCATCCTTGTCAAAGGGGCACGCAAATTTGGGTTTGAACAGATTAGCAAACTGTTAACGCAGAAAGTCCACGATACAATTATGGAAATCGATCTGAATGCAATTGCGCATAATCTGCGCTATTATCAGACACAGTTGTCACCTGGAGTTAAATTAATGGCAATGGTGAAAGCCTTTTCCTATGGTAGCGGTAGTTTTGAAATCGCAAATTTATTGCAGTATCATCAGGTTGATTATCTGACTGTCGCTTATGCCGACGAAGGGATTGCACTCCGTAAAGCTGGAATTACGTTACCAATCATGGTGATGAGTCCGGAGCCGTCTGCTTTTGAGGCCATGCTGCAATATAAGCTCGAACCCGAGTTATACAGCTTTGAAATATTAAATGCTTTTATCGCCTTTCTTCCACAGGAACAGAAACATTATCCTGTCCATTTGAAAGTCGATACAGGGATGCATCGCCTGGGCTTCGAAGAACCAGATCTGCCTGTTTTACTGGAACTGTTAAACGCAACCGGTAAGCTTAGGGTTATTTCAGCTTTTTCTCACCTTGCGGGAAGTGAAGATGAGCTTCATGAAGAATTTACTCTTGGCCAGATCGAACGTTTTAAAGCTTTTGCTGCTGTCCTGCGGAAGGAGCTCGGTTACGATTTTATCAGACATATCTGTAATACTTCGGCGATTACCCGGTATCCGGATGCGCAGTTTGAAATGGTCCGTCTGGGGATTGGGATGTATGGATTTGATTCTGGCAAATCTGATACTTCAGATCTGCAGATTGTAGCTAAGCTTAAAACTACAGTTACACAGGTGAAACGAATAGCTCCTGGTGAAACTGTAGGGTATGGCCGAAGAGGTATTCTACCGCAGGGCGGCCAGATTGCCACAGTTAAAATCGGTTACGCTGATGGTTATCGGAGATCTTTCGGTAACGGTATCGGTATGATGCTGGTCAACGGTAAACCTGCCAGAACTATCGGAACGATTGCAATGGATATGTGTATGCTCGATGTCACCGGAATTGACGTGCATACGGATGATGAGGTGGTTGTTTTTAATGACGAATTAACGATTGCTCATCTGGCAGCACAAATCGGAACCATTCCTTACGAGATTTTAACAAATATTTCTCAAAGAGTTAAACGCATCTATTTTTATGAGTAATATTGCGCTATGAACAGGATTGGAAGGGCTTTATTAAATTACCTGATTAAAGGTTTGCTGATTGTATTGCCTATTACACTCAGTATCTATATTGTTGTATGGTGTGTCACTACCGTTGACAGCTGGTTAAATCTAAACAATATTCTTGGTGTAGATCCGCGTACAGGGGAAAGCAGGAATATTCCTGGTTTCGGACTGGCACTGGTATTAGCGCTAATTCTGCTGGCTGGTATTTTTGTTACCAATTTTGTAACTGAACCGATGTACAACTGGTTTAACCGCTGGATGAACAGGTTACCGGGGCTCAATTTCATCTATTCGTCAATTAAAGATCTGACGGAGGCGTTTGTAGGGGACGAAAAGAAATTTAATCACCCGGTCACAGTTGAGGTCGTTCCTGGTGTGAAACGCATCGGGTTCTTAACTCAGAATGATCTTGCATCTATAGGATTGCCTGGTGAGTGCGTTGTATATTTTCCTTTTTCTTACTCCTTTGCGGGGCAGGTTTGTGTCGTGCAAAGGGACAGCGTTAAGGAATTAAATATGAATGCTGCTGAAGCAATGAAACTCGTAGTATCAGGAGGGGTTAGTCATATCTAACCCCACACTAATTCAATGTTTCTTTCTAGAAGTTTGGTTTCAGGACATACTTGTCATAGAATCTGAAAATATGTTCGGCAGCTTCTTCTGCAGTATCGGCCACTCTGAACAGGTTCAGATCTTCAGCATGTATATTGTGTTCTTTTCCTAACATCGTATTAGTGATCCAGTCTACCAGTCCACCCCAGTAATCTTTTCCAACCAGGACAATAGGAAAGCGTGCAATCTTACCAGTTTGAATCAAAGTGATTGCTTCAAAAAGTTCATCCATAGTTCCCATACCGCCAGGTAATACAATGAAGCCTTGCGAATATTTCATAAACATCACTTTGCGGACGAAGAAATAGTCGAATTCCAATAATTTATTGTGGTCGATATATTTATTGTGAAACTGCTCAAATGGCAGATCGATGTTTAGTCCTACAGATTTACCGCCGTTCATGTGTGCGCCCTTATTTCCCGCCTCCATAATACCGGGACCTCCGCCTGTAATTACGCCATAGCCTCTGTCAGTTAATAGTCTGCCACATTCGACAGCAATCTCATAATATTTATTCGTCTCGGCAGTTCTTGCAGAACCAAAAATGGATACACAAGGACCGATTTTTGCTAATTTCTCAAAGCCGTCTACAAATTCGGCCATTATTTTAAAGATCGACCAGGAGTCTGTTACTTTAATCTCCTGCCAGTTTTTATTTTCAAATGCGCTTCTGATTTTCTCTTCACTTGTCATTATATAGGGTATTAATGTTAAAATTTTGTCTGGCTTTCGGATGTTTTTCCGGTCAGCCATAGCAGGGTAAAAGTAATGAGCCCATTTAAAACAATCAGTTCAAAACTCATAGTATACCCGAACCAGTTCATGCTGTTACTGTTAATAATATAACACAGCACGGGCGAGGCCAGGCAGAGGTAAGGTACTAATTTATCATGAACTGCTCTTTTGGTAAGTAAACCAAAGCTGAAAAGTCCTAGTAATGGACCATAAGTATATCCGGCTGCTGTAAATATGGAATTAACGACTGAGTCGTTATTGATAACTTTAAAAATCAGGATGACGATAACCATTAGCACCGAAAAACCAATATGTACCAGATGCCTTTTTGTAACTAGTTTAGGGTCTTGCTGGTCTGGCTTTCTATCAAAATGCAGGAAGTCAACACAAAAAGACGTCGTCAGCGCAGTTAGAGCAGAATCGGTAGTCGCAAATGTCGCAGCGGTCAAACCCATCATAAAAATAATTCCCGGAACAATATTAAGGTGATTTAAAGCAATTTCCGGATATAAATGATCTGGCGTTTGTAATGCAGCAACTGATATGCCATTTTTAGCGGCGTATAGATAAAGTAGTGCACCTACACTCAGAAAAAAGATATTCATAATTACAAATACGAGCGTAAAAGTGAACATGTTTTTTTGTGCCTCACCGATGGTTTTCATACTTAGATTCTTCTGCATCAGGTCCTGGTCCAGGCCGGTCATTGCAATGGTTACAAAAATTCCCCCAACGAACTGTTTAATGAAATGAGACTTGCTGCCCATGAAATCTTCCCAGAAAAATATTGTCGAATAACTGCTGGTTTTAACGGCTTCAAATGTTCCTGCAACATCCAGGTGCAGCGATTTTGAAATAAATATAATAGACAAGACCACAGAAAGGAGCAGGAATACAGTCTGCAGGGTGTCGGTGATAATTATCGTTTTCAATCCTCCTTTATGTGTATAAAGCCAGATTAGTAAAAGGCAGAGCACGATAGTAAGCCAGAAAGGGACGTTCCAGGCATCAAATATAAACCGCTGTAATACAATTGCGACCAGGTATAAACGGAAAGCAGATCCGATAGTCCTGGAAACAAGAAAAATAACGGCGCCTGTTTTATAGCTGTAATGGCCGAGCCTTTTCTCCAGGTAAGTGTATATGGAAATAAGATTCATCCTGTAATAGAGTGGCAATAACACGGTGGCGACGATCACGAAACCTACCGCATTACCCAGTATAAACTGAAAATAGCCAAAGCTGTTATTACCTACGGCTCCGGGAACGGAAATGAACGTGACACCCGATAAGGCTGTTCCAATCATTCCAAAAGCAACGAGATACCATTTGGAGTTTCGGTTAGCTATAAAGAACGAAGCATTGTCGGAAGAATTCCTGGAAGTAAAATAAGCCACACCAATCAGTAGGGCAAAATATCCTAAAAGAAACGTCAAAAGGATGGCTGGAGTCATATTATGGTGTCGTTTTAGGAGCTAAATGTAAGAAAATCAAATTTTAAAAATCAAATCCAGAAGATAAATATAAATTTGCAGAATGAACTTTTCATCAAAGCTTCTTGAAGATGCTGTTAGTGAATTTGCAAAGTTGCCTGGGGTAGGTCAAAAAACTGCCCTTCGTCTTGTTTTGCATCTGCTGAGTAAGGAACAAGAGGAGGTGGACACCTTCGGAAATACATTAATTAAACTCAGACGAGACATCCGGCATTGTTCTATCTGCCATAATATCTCCGATCTGCAGATCTGCAGTATCTGTTCGTCTCCCAGAAGAGATAAAGAAACAATTTGTGTGGTAGAAGATACCAGAGATGTGATGGCTATTGAGAACACATCTCAGTTTTTCGGTGTCTATCATGTTCTTGGTGGATTAATTTCCCCTATGGACGGTGTCGGGCCATCCGATCTTTTTATAGATTCACTGGTGCAGCGTGTCGCGACAACTCCGGTTAAGGAAATCGTAATGGCCCTGAGCGCCACAATGGAGGGTGATACTACTTTATTCTATTTATATAAAAAACTGAAGGATTTTCAAATTCCTGTCACAACTATTGCCAGGGGGATTGCTTTTGGCGGGGAGCTGGAGTATGCAGACGAGATTACGCTGGGCAGATCTATTGTAACCAGGGTGCCTTACGTGAGTTCAATAGTAAAATCATAAGATGAGCTTTAAAGATAAAACTGTAATTATTACCGGTGCTTCTTCCGGGATCGGTTATGCCTGTGCTGTGGAGCTGGCATCAAGAGGGGCAAACCTTGTATTAGGTGCAAGGAAGTTCGCTGCTTTAAGTGAATTCTGTACCACCCTGGAGAAGGATTATGGGATACGGGCTTTGCCTGTTCAAACCGACGTTACCCGGGAGCAGGATTGTGAGAAACTAGTTACCCAGGCAGTCGCTGCTTTCGGAAAGGTAGATATATTGGTTAATAACGCAGGTTTGTCGATGCGTGCTTTATTTAATGACCTCGATCTTTCTGTACTTAAAAACCTGATGGATGTGAATTTCTGGGGCACTGTTTATTGTACTAAATATGCTTTGCCGGAGATCATGAAAACCGGCGGGAGTATAGTTGGGGTTTCCAGTATCGCAGGATACAGGGGATTACCGGGAAGGACTGGTTACTCTGCATCTAAATTTGCAATGAACGGTTTTATGGAGTCATTGAGGACGGAATTGTTGCATAGTGGAGTCCATGTGATGGTAGCCTGTCCGGGGTTTACAGCGTCCAATATCAGGTCTACCGCTTTATCAGCAGACGGTTCTTCTCATGGCGAGACTAGTATGGATGAAGGGAAGATGATGTCTGCTGAAGACGTGGCTACCCGTATCATTGATGGTATCCGCGATAGAAAGAGGACTTTAGTGATGACTGCTCAGGGGAAATTAACAGTCTGGCTGAATAAATTGCTTCCTGCTCTGGCAGATAAACTGGTGTTTAATCACTTTACCAAAGAGAAAAAAGCACTGATTAAATAGCTTATTAGTGTCCCTTTGACACTTAGATTCAATTATTTTAAATTAATCTTGCATTTCTCCAAAAACAAATCCATATTTGCTTCCGCCTGGTGATAGCCAGACAGATATCAAAGGTCTTCAGAGACAAAATAAAATCATGAAATTAACAAACGGACTTAAACAATGGTGGTGGCACAACGCAACAAGCGTAGTGTGACCCATTTTTGTGCGTTTATATTTATATAAAAATATGTAAAGGGTTGCTTTTTAAGCAGCCCTTTTTTTTTGATCAATTATGAAAAAGATACTTAACCATCTATTTGAGAACAAGTCATTTAGTAGGGAAGAAGCGAGAAGGATATTAACTTCTATTACTCAGGGTGAGTTTAACTCTGCCCAGATCGCAGCCTTTATGACTGCGTTAAATATGCGAAACATTACTGTGGCTGAGCTTCAGGGATTCCGTGATGCCATGCTGGAACTCTGTGTCAGAGTCGATCTTTCAGGATATGAACTGATAGATTTGTGTGGAACAGGCGGAGATGGAAAAGATACATTTAATATATCAACGCTTGCTTCCTTCGTCGTAGCAGGAGCTGGATATCCAGTCGCTAAACATGGTAATTATGGTGTGTCATCCGGTTGCGGCTCATCGAATGTGATGGAATTTCTTGGCTACCAGTTTACTGCAGATCAGGATGAACTGAAACGCAGTCTGGACCGCGCAGGAATCTGTTTTATTCACGCACCATTATTTAATCCAGCGATGAAAATAGTTGCGCCGATCAGAAGGGATTTGGGAGTTAAAACGTTTTTTAATATGCTGGGGCCTATGGTTAATCCCGCGCAGCCGAAACATCAGATGGTTGGCGTTTTTAGTCTTGAGCTTGCACGCCTGTATGCTTATCTGTATCAGCAAACCCAGATTAATTATACCATTCTTCATGCTGTAGACGGTTTTGATGAGGTTTCATTATCCTGTGATGTTAAATTATTTAATAAGCAGGGAGAGGCTTTGTTAACTGTAGCTGACCTTGGTTTTGAACAGGTCGATCCTTTCGAAATTGAGGGCGGAGACAGCGTGGAAAGCTCGGCGAAGATATTTATGCAGGTATTAGAAGGCCATGGTACAGATCCGCAGCAGAACGTGGTGCTTTGTAATGCCGCACTGGCTATCCGTACGATAAAACCGGAAAGTAGTTTTGCTGATTGTTATTATGAAGCAGAAAGTTCGCTGGTTGGTGGAAGTGCCTTGAAATCTTTTAAACAACTGGTCGGATGAAAGCAGGGTTAAAAGTTTGTGGAATGCGGGATGCAATGAATATTCAGGCTGTTACGGCCCTTCATCCTGCTTATATAGGTTTTATTTTTTATCCGGGTTCTGCCAGGTATGTAGGTTCTGTTGATCCGGAACTCTTAACTTCAATCCCCGCAACGATTAAAACCACAGGTGTTTTTGTCAATGCTGCATTGGAAGAAGTAAAGAGGCTGATTGCCTTATATCAACTTAAGGCCGTACAGTTACATGGAGCTGAAAGTCCGGAGTATTGTGCTGCCTTACAGCCATATACTGAGGTGATTAAGGCTTTTGGGATTAATTACTCATTTGATTTTGAAACTCTTACTGCTTATGAAAAGGTAACCAGTTATTTTCTTTTTGATACGCTGACAGTAAATCATGGCGGATCCGGTAAGCGTTTTGACTGGTCTTTATTAAAACAATACCGGTTAAATCATCCTTATTTCTTAAGCGGTGGAATCGGCCCGGATGATGTGAATGAATTAGCTTCAATCGATGATAAACGTTTACATTTTATAGATGTTAACAGTAGGTTTGAAAAATCACCGGGGTTAAAAGACATCGAACTACTCAGTACATTTTTTACTTTATGGAATGCGGCCCCGGCTGCTAAAAATTATAACGATATGAATTATTTTGTTAATGAAAAAGGCTATTACGGTGATTTTGGAGGAGCATATATTCCTGAAATGTTATATCCGAATGTAGAGGAACTTCGTCAGCATTACCTTGAAATTATTAATGCGCCCGATTTTCAGCAGGAATTCAGGGCACTGCTTAAAGATTACGTAGGCAGGCCTTCTCCTTTATATCTGGCAAAACGTTTGTCTGAAAAGTACAATGCCAATATATTTTTGAAGAGGGAAGATCTCAATCATACCGGTGCGCATAAAATTAACAATACTATTGGTCAGATCCTGTTAGCTGAAAAACTTGGTAAAAAGCGGATTATTGCTGAAACCGGTGCCGGACAGCACGGTGTTGCCACGGCGACAGTCTGTGCCTTGCGTGGTTTGGAATGCGTGGTGTATATGGGGGAAATCGATATTCAGCGGCAGGCACCTAATGTGGCCAGAATGAAAATGCTGGGTGCTAAAGTTGTATCTGCTGTTTCTGGCAGTAAAACTTTGAAAGATGCAACCAATGAAGCTATGCGTGACTGGATTAATAATCCTGTTGATACGCATTATATTATTGGTTCTGTAGTTGGGCCACACCCTTATCCTGATATGGTCGCACTTTTCCAGTCGGTTATATCAGAAGAAACTAAAAAACAGTTACTGGAACAGACAGGGAATGATCAGCCTGATTATGTCCTTGCCTGTGTTGGTGGTGGCAGTAATGCAATGGGTATGTTCTATCATTTTATAAATGATAAAGATGTGAAGCTTATCGCTGTAGAAGCCGCGGGTAAAGGCGTTCACAGTGGACATTCTGCTGCTACAACTGCTTTGGGTAAAGAAGGAGTACTTCATGGAAGCAGAAGTATTTTGATGCAGACGGAGGATGGTCAGGTAATCGAACCTTATTCAATTTCCGCCGGACTAGACTACCCGGGAATAGGTCCGCAACATGCACATTTGTTTAAAACAACCCGTGCAGAATACGTATCAGTGAGCGACGAAGAGTCTCTGGATGCGGGTCTGTTGTTAACACAACTAGAAGGAATTATTCCTGCAATTGAAAGTGCGCATGCACTTGCCTATCTCGAAAAAATGGAGTTTACGGGCAAGGAGAATGTTGTTGTTTGCCTTTCTGGCAGAGGAGACAAAGACATGGAAACCTATATGAAACATTTTGGATTTTAATTACCGGCAGGCCTTATATATATGAACAGAATTAATCAATTATTCGAAAAGAAAAAAAATAATGTTTTATCCATCTATTATACCGCCGGATACCCTGGTTTAGGCGATACCGTTGCTATTGCTGAAGCCCTGGAAGAATCTGGTGCAGACATGCTGGAAATCGGGTTTCCTTATTCTGATCCGGTTGCAGATGGTCCTGTAATTCAGGCTAGCAGCAAACATGCCCTGGATAGCGGAATGACCCTGGATTTATTATTTAAGCAATTAAAGGAATTAAGAAATAAGGTTACCGTTCCTGTTTTATTAATGGGATATGTTAATCCTGTACTACAGTATGGCGTTGAGAATTTTTGTAAAGCCTGTGCTGAAGCAGGGGTAGACGGGTGTATCGTGCCGGATCTGCCTATGTATGAGTACGAAGAGTTATATCAGGATGTATTTCTAAAGTATGATATCTGTAACGTCTTTTTGGTTACTCCACAAACTTCCGAAGAACGGATCAGGAAGATTGACGGCCTGAGTAAAGGGTTTATCTACCTGTTGTCCTCTTCGGCAACGACCGGGCAGAACTTACAGGTGTCAGATACGACAAGTGCCTATTTCTCAAGGATCAAAGCAATGGGTTTGAAAAATCCCACCATGATTGGTTTTGGAATCAGCAGTAAAGAGACTTTTGACAAAGCTTGTTTGTATGCAAACGGAGGCATTATTGGAACTGCATTTGTAAAGTCACTGCAATCTCCCGATCCGGCCAAAGGTGTTCGCTCTTTTATGGAAGAGTTCACCGGCACTGTTTCCAGTCTGTCTTAAACCCGTTTTAGATTAGAACTAAAAGCGGCTTTCTCATCACAAGATAAAGCCGCTTTTTTTATAAATGAGCTTGTCATATATAAGTAAAGATCGCCTGCTATAAATAGAGGTCAAGATTTCCTTTTCCTTCCCTTATGATTTCGAAATCACCCTGAGTACAATCAACAACAGTTGAGGCTTCATTATCGCCATATCCACCGTCTATAACAAGGTCGACGAGATTTTCATATTTTTCATGGATTAATTCAGGGTCGGTTGAATATTCGATAACCTCATCATCATCTTTAATGGAAGTCGATAAGATCGGATTACCGAGTGCCCTTACAATTTCTCTGGCAATTGTGTTATCTGGTACACGTATACCAACAGTCTTCTTGTTCGAACTAAGCAGTTTGGGTACGTTATTACTCGCGTTAAAGATAAATGTGAAAGGACCTGGAAGTGCTTTTTTCAATACGCGGAAAGCAGCAGTATCAATAGGTTTGATATAATCTGATATGTGACTGAGATCGGAACAGATAAACGAAAAGTTAGCTTTTTCTGGTTTTATCCCTCTGATTTTACAGATCTTTTCGATAGCGCGCTGGTTCGTAATGTCACAGCCCAGACCATAAATAGTGTCAGTAGGGTAGATAATAATACCGCCCTTTTTCAAGACTTCAACCACTTGTTCGATGGCTTTCTCGTTCGGATTTTCGGGGTAGATTTTGATTAGCATGTGTAAATTTACTGAAAATTTAACTGAGTAAATAGATAAATGTCGTAACATTGCTCCTAATTTGTAAAACTGACAAGTAATGAGAAAAGCATTTATTGCGATTGCCGCGTTTTTAGTATCGGCAACTTTGATGATTAGCCTTGCATGGCCGCCCTTTTACTGGGCGTTTATTTTTATTGGTCCGGTCATTTTGTTAGGTATCTATGATTTGTACCAACCTAAACATAGTATTGTCCGAAACTACCCGGTGGTCGGCCGTTTAAGATATTTTGCGGAAGACCTCCGTCCTAAAGTTTATCAATATTTCGTTGAAAGTGATACTAATGGTAAGCCTTTCAGTAGGTTAAACAGGTCTTTGATCTATCAGCGTGCAAAAAAAGAGAATGATACTATTCCATTTGGTACCCAGCTGGACGTTTATGAAAATGGGTATGAATGGTTGAGCCATAGTATTTCTGCGATCAGTCATCATGAATTAAATGAAGATCCGAGAATCACTGTCGGTGGTCCGGAATGTAAACAACCTTATTCAGCCAGTATCTTCAATATTTCTGCTATGAGTTTTGGCTCATTAAGTCAAAACGCTATTCTAGCTTTAAATGGCGGTGCTTTTATGGGGAACTTTGCACATAATACCGGAGAGGGTGGAATTAGTGATTATCATGCGGCTCCAAAAGGAGATTTGATATGGCAGATTGGTACGGGATATTTTGGTTGCAGAAACCATGATGGTACCTTTAACTTCGATGCTTTCGCTGAGCGCGCAAAAGGTTCTCAGGTTAAAATGATTGAAATTAAATTATCTCAGGGTGCGAAACCAGGTCACGGGGGGATACTTCCGGCTGGAAAAGTGACTCCTGAAATAGCGAGAATCAGATTAGTAAAACAAGGTTTTGATATCATATCTCCACCTGCACACTCTGCTTTCAGTACCCCGGTAGAGCTAGTGACTTTTGTACAGAAACTGCGTGAATTATCGGATGGTAAACCAGTGGGTATTAAATTATGTATCGGACGTAAAAGTGAGTTTTTTGCTATTTGTAAAGCTATGGTGGAGACAGGTACTTACGTAGATTTCATTACTGTTGATGGTGGTGAAGGTGGTACAGGAGCGTCTCCTCAGGAGTTCTCCAATGCAGTGGGTATGCCTTTGAGAGAAGGTGTCGCTTTTGTATACGACGTATTGACAGGATTTGATCTGAAAAAACATATTAAAATTATTGCATCAGGTAAAGTGTCTTCTGGTTTTGACCTGGTTAAAAACATCGCACTTGGTGCAGATATCTGTAATTCTGCAAGAGGAATGATGTTCGCATTGGGATGTATACAGGCTTTAGAATGTAATAGCAATACCTGTCCGACTGGTGTAGCTACGCAAGACCAGAGTTTGATGAAAGGATTGGTCGTAGACGATAAGAAAGTACGTGTATTTAACTATCACAGATTGACGGTCGCCAGTGCTGTGGAATTGCTGGGTGCAGCGGGCTTAAGACAGACTGAGCAATTGACACGTGCTTATATAAACAGAAGGATTGCTCCGAATGTAACGCAGTCCTACATGGAAACTTTCCCTTACATTCCTGAAGGTAGTCTGTTAAGCACACCCTATCCTTTAAGATTTGAGTTGGGAATGGCCCTGAGTAAGGCCTCTAGCTTTGCACCGACTGACTATAGGGCAACCTCTATGGATTATGCACATGCGAATGCGCCGGGCAATGCACCGCAACCTTTCGCTGGTTAAGACATTATAATAAGCTCAAAAAAAGACCTGCTGTATTTGACAGCAGGTCTTTTTTATTTTATTGTTTCTTAAAATTCAGCATTCTTTGGGAAACGTGGGAAAGCAATAACGTCTCTGATGTTGGTCATACCCGTCACGAATAGTATCAGGCGCTCGAATCCAAGACCAAATCCTGAATGTGGTGCTGTACCGAAACGACGGGTGTCCAGATACCACCATAACTCTTCCTGCGGTATGTTTAACTCGTCCATTCTTTGAGTTAGTTTATCCATGCGTTCCTCTCTCTGTGATCCGCCAATCATTTCGCCGATACCAGGGAAAAGAATGTCCATGGCGGCAACAGTTTTTCTGCCTTCAGAGTCCGGTTCATTCTGACGCATATAGAATGATTTAATATCTGCAGGGTAATCTGTCAGGATAACTGGTTTTTTAAAGTGTTTCTCAACCAAATAACGTTCGTGTTCCGACTGAAGATCTGCTCCCCATTCGTCAATTATATATTTAAATTGTTTTTTCTGATTTGGTTTTGATGACTTCAGAATAGCGATAGCCTCTGTATAAGTTAATCTCTGGAAATCATTATTCACACAAAAATCAAGCTTTTCCAGTAAGGAAAGTTCTGAACGTTCCTGTTGTGGCCTGTTCTTTTCTTCTTCCAGCAAACGGTTGTTAAGGAATTCCAGTTCTTCTTTACAATGTTCTTTTGCATAAGAGATAACATACTTCATCATGTCTTCTGCCAGTTGCATATTGTCTTCCAGATCGGCGAAAGCAACTTCAGGCTCAATCATCCAGAATTCAGCAAGGTGACGCGTTGTATTAGAGTTCTCAGCTCTGAAAGTAGGGCCGAATGTATAGATCTCTCCAAAAGCCATAGCAGCAAGCTCACCTTCCAGCTGTCCGGATACAGTCAGGTTGGTTGCTCTTCCAAAAAAGTCTTCAGAAAAATCAACTTTTCCATCCTCAGTCCTTGGAGTCTGATCAAAATCTAAAGTTGTAACGCGGAACATTTCACCGGCACCTTCTGCATCTGAAGCTGTGATGACTGGAGTATGCATATAGACGAAACCACGCTCATTATAAAACTGGTGAACGGCAAATGCCAATGCATGACGAACTTTAAATACCGCATTAAACGTATTTGTGCGGAAACGCAGATGCGCAATTTCGCGTAAAAATTCTAAACTGTGTTTTTTGGGTTGTAATGGGAATTTTTCAGGATCACTGTCTCCCAGAATTTCAACTGTAGTTGCTTTAACTTCCACACGCTGACCTTTTCCAAGAGATTCCACCAACTGACCTTTAATTGCAATTGCAGCTCCTGTAGTGATTCTTTTTAGTAATTCTTCTGCTGTATTATTAAAGTCTACAACGATCTGAAGGTTTCCCATGCAGGAACCGTCATTAAGGGCTATAAACTGGTTGTTGCGGAAGGTTTTTACCCAACCCATAACGCTTACTTCTCTGTTAAAATCAGTAGTGTTTAACAGGCTTTTTATTTTTTCTCTTTTAATCATGATTTTATATGGAACGCGTAAAAATAATGATTTTGGTTAAGAGGCTGTTAAATATCATGAATTATTTGAATAAGATTCCTTTCTGTGTTCCAATTGAATTTTACTTGGTTTTATTCAATTTTTAATTGATTTTGCAGGTTAAAATTAAATTTTCTCTCATTTTTAATTGATTTTATGCAGATGTTTTTACATTTATGCTGTTAATATGTTTTTTATTGTTGTTTTATTGGTTTTAAATCCATTTAAATACTTATTTAATGAGTTTTATGGTTTTTTTTAGTCTTTATATGTGTTTTTTATTCATTTTATTTGTCTTTTTTAATTTTTATATGGAAAAAATGAAATTAAAACTTGTTTTTTATCACAAAAAGTCTATATTTGTATTGCTCGTTTAATTTATATTTGGTTAAAGATCCTCGGCTTCAGGGCTGAGGATCTTTTTTTTTGAGAATTTCAGGCATAAAAAAACCGGTTGCACAAACAACCGGTTTTTCATTCTATAAAATTTAGAACTATATGATTAAGCTAAAACTTCAGTAACAAGAGCAGCAGCATCTTTTAATGCAATTGCTGAATATACTTTTAAGCCAGACTCATCGATTAATTTCTTAGCTTCTTCAGCATTTGTACCTTGAAGACGGCAGATAATTGGCACTGGAATATCACCAATTTCTTTATAAGCGTCAATAACACCTTGTGCAACACGGTCACAACGAACGATACCACCAAATATGTTAATCAGGATAGCTTTTACATTAGGATCCTTCAGAATAATATTAAATCCTGCTTTAACCGTTTGTGCATTAGCTGTCCCACCTACATCCAGAAAGTTTGCTGGTTCACCACCTGCAATTTTAATAATATCCATTGTAGCCATTGCAAGACCCGCGCCGTTTACCATACAACCTACGTTTCCGTCAAGTTTTACATAGTTCAGGTTAGATTCGCTAGCTTCAACATCTGTAGGATCTTCTTCCAGTTTATCACGCATTGCTGCATAGTCCGGGTGACGGTATAAAGCATTCTCATCTAAGTCAACCTTAGCGTCCACTGCAATAATTTTATCATCAGACGTCTTTAAAACAGGGTTAATCTCAAACATAGCAGAATCTGTGTTGTCATATGCTTTGTAAAGAGCAGTAACAAATTTCACCATTTCTTTGAAAGCACCGCCGCTTAAGCCCAGGTTAAAAGCGATTTTACGCGCTTGAAAAGCCTGAAGACCAACTTTAGGATCAATTTCTTCTTTGAAAATTAAATGAGGCGTGTGCTCAGCAACTTCTTCAATATCCATTCCACCTTCAGTAGAATACATAATGATGTTTCTTCCACTGCTACGGTTTAATAATACGCTGATATAAAACTCTTTGGTTTCAGATGCACCTGGATAATAAACGTCCTGTGCAACCAGAATTTTATTAACCTTTTTACCTTCTGCGCCTGTCTGAGGGGTTACTAGCTGCATACCTAAAATATCAGTAGCTCTCTGTGTAACTTCATCAAGATTTTTGGCCAACTTAACGCCTCCACCTTTTCCTCTACCGCCAGCATGGATTTGCGCCTTGATCACTACCCAGTCAGAGTTGTAGTCTGCTTTCATTTTTTTTGCAGCTTCTACAGCCTGCTCAACAGTTTCGGCAACGATGCCTTCTTGTACGGCAACACCAAAACTTTTAAGTATTTCTTTACCTTGATATTCGTGTATATTCATTTGCTGAAAAAATTTGATCCAAATCTACAATTTCAGATTGGTTTTAAAAACTTATTCTCCCTTTTCTGATGTAGAAAAAAGGCTACAATTCAGCTGTACACAATTATAAAGTCAATTTTGTAAGTTTGCAGGATGCTAAAAGCCGCGGGTATAAAAAAAGCTTATGGGAATCTCCCAATTCTTAAAGGAGTAGATTTTGAAATCGCTAAAGGAGAGATTGTCAGCATTATCGGTGCTTCAGGTGCAGGTAAAAGTACTTTGCTGCATATACTGGGTACACTGGATAAGGCAGACGAAGGTACCGTAGAATTAAATGGTACCAGGCTTAATGAACTCAATGGAGAGGAGCTGAGTGTGTTCAGAAATAAAAATATTGGCTTTGTTTTTCAGTTCCACCACTTGCTACCTGAATTTACCGCTTTGGAAAATATCTGCATTCCGGCCTTTATAGCAAAGAAAAGTAAAAAAGAAAGTGAAAACTACGCGATGGAGCTATTAAATCTGCTGGGACTTAAAGACCGCGCAAGTCATAAGCCAAGTCAACTTTCAGGAGGAGAGCAGCAAAGAATCGCAGTGGCCAGGGCATTGATTAACCGTCCGGCTATTATTCTTGCAGACGAACCATCGGGAAATCTGGATTCCGCAAATGCCGATAGCCTGCACCACTTTTTTATTACGCTGCGGGATAATTTTCAGCAAACTTTTGTAATTGTTACCCATAATAAAGACCTCGCTGAAATTAGTGACAGGGTTGTCACCATGAAAGACGGTTTAATCGTATAAAATTTGAAAACATTAATTACAGGCGGAAAATCTGCCCAGGCGTTAAAGGTATCCAAAGCCTTTGCTGCCGATAACCTGATACTAGCCGATTACGGCTCAATTCCTGCATTTACATCTGCAAAATACCAGCTGATTAGTCTGGGGGAAAGAAACGACACCGTCATTGCACATAACTTACTTACACACTGTCTGGATTTGCAGGTAGAATGTCTGGTACCTCTATATGATTTCGAGTCAGATCCACTTTTACGTTCGGCTTTGCTTTTTGAAGAATTTAACATTAAGATATTTCTTCCGGAAAGAACAGTTTCAGGTGAATATATGAAACCGGATGGCGTAGTTCTTGCAATTGCGTGGGCAGTATTTAACGAAAGTCAACTCGTCTACTCCTCCGACCCGGAATTAAACTCCAGACTTGAAGTTCTTGGTCTGGAAAGGGGCCTGAACGGCGTATTTCAGTTGGAGAATCAGGAAGGCAATCTAGTGCCATATTTGCTGCAGATCGGGTAGTAAAAAACAATAAGCTTAATATGAAAAGTCATCTGTCAATAGATAATTATAAAGGATTTGTACTGGGTTTGGATGATGTTATCTATCCCGAAAAAGATTACCTGTTGCAGGTATACTATCTGTTTGCCCAGTTCATGGAATACAACGAACAAATGGATGGTAATGCGATAGTCAGCTGGATGAAAGACTCCTATGAGAATGCAGGCCCTGAAAACCTATTTGAGCTTACAGCGACTAAATTTGGTATTCCTCAGACTTATCTGAAGAATTATGGTTTGTTGCATCAGACCGCCCGGCTACCATTAAAGTTAATGTTGTTTAAAAAAGTATTGGATTTTATGCAGGAAGTGCATGCCGCAGGGAAACCGCTTTTTCTCTTACTGCAGGGCGATCCGGTAATGCAGTTAAATAAAGTAAGACAAATGGAATGGCATGGTTTAGAGATGTATCTGAAAGTATACTTCAGTGCAGATACAGCGCATGGTACGATTCCGGAGACTTTAGCGTTAATTAATTCCGAACATGGATTGCAGGCTGCTGAACTTTTGTGTATTGTAAGGGAAAGTGACGTCGTAAATGACAATGATCAGGCTGAAATAAATTTTTTGCCGGCATCTAAACTTTAACTACCTTAATCCTGTCAACCTATTGAGAATTATATGGATATGCAAATCAGGAAAGACCTTAGGTACTTTCCCCGTTACGTTGTGTTGTTGGTTTGTATTTGCTTAGGTACGGCTTGTAAAAAAGACCGTTCAATTGAGGACAGGGGAGAACCGGATCCGGTTACGCCGTCCGGCAGCAGAACTGAACTCACCCTGGATTCCTTGTATTATTATGCTAAGCAGGTCTATTACTGGAACGATGTGATTCCAGATTATCAAACCTTTAATCCCAGGCAGTATCAAGGTAAGACAGATCCTTTGAATAGTTATGACGATGCACTTTATGCACTGACTCAGCTGAAGATTGATCCGGAAACCAATAAACCATATGAATATTATGGAGATGGCTTTCCAAAATACTCCTATATAGACGATCTAACCAAAGCAAACCCGGCGTTTGTTGCAGCGGCTAAAACTGCCAATGTAGACTTGGAAGGAAATGGTTTTGATTTTGGAATAAGACCTATTTTTTTCACATCAGGAACTGAAGAAAGCAGTAGCTATTTGCTATTTATCACTGCAGTTTATCCTGGTTCTCCTGCTGCGGTGGCAGGCGTAAAAAGAGGGTGGCAGATAAAAACCGTTAACGGAATGTCGGTAGGGGCAAGCTACAGTGCAGAAAGAGCCCAGGTGACTACCGCATTGAGCGGGGCTTCTGTCGTCCTGACCGGTGTTAATTTTGAAGATGGTGTGCCATTTTCAGTGACGCTTCAGAAAAAATCTTATAAAAGCAGCCCGGTTTATACCAGCAAAGTTATTGAGCGATCTGGTAAAAAAATAGGATATCTTGCTTTCGCCAGGTTTTCAGAAATATCTGATCTTAAGGGAAATAATGACATTAATCTTGATCCCGTTTTTGCCGAATTTAGTACTAAGGGCATCACCGATTTGATTGTAGACCTGAGGTATAATGGAGGCGGTTATATTAATACCAGTGCTTATCTGGCTAACTTGATTGCTCCTTCGGCTACGAATGGCAAAAAAATGTACACGGAGATTTTTAATCAGACTATGCAAAAAGGAGAAGCAAAAATATTAGCTAATCAGCCTTTGTTGGATGAGAATGGAAAAATCCAGACGCAAAACGGAAAAGTTTATACGTATGCTAATCTAAATTATCAGCAGGATAGTCCGGATAATAACTTTTATTTCGCTAAGAAGGGAAGTTTAAATACAGTTTCAAATGTTGTTTTCATCGTCAGTCAAAATACAGCGTCCGCGAGTGAGTTGCTGATCAATAGTTTAAAACCTTATATGAATGTAAAACTGGTTGGAGATGTGACGTTCGGTAAGCCAGTCGGATTTTTCCCTGTCACCATAGAGAATCGTTATGATATCTATTTTTCAATGTTCGAAACTAAAAATGCACTCAATGAAGGAGGTTATTTTTCCGGTATGAAGCCGGATGTATTGTCCGAGTTCGATGACCCGAGGTATGACTTTGGAAATGAGAAAGAGAACTACCTTGCCACAGCTTTACAGTTGCTTGCGCCGGTAGCTTCAGTGAGCAAAAGGAGTGCGACAATGAATATCAGGGGGCGGGAGATTATGACATCGACCTTTAAAGCAGAACAATCAAAACCAGTTAATCCGCACAGCGAGTTTAACGGGATGATAGACAAACGATATAAGATGGCAAAATAGCTGCAGACAAAAGAAATAAAAGGAGAGCATTTGCTCTCCTTTTTTTATTGATCAGTTTTATTGATCAGAATGACTGTAACTGATCTCTGTAAGTTTTTTCTACCGGCCGGTCTTTATCAAAATTATCCGTTATTTCAAGAATTCCATTAGCTGCATTGATGAAGAATTGCTGGTTTATCATTTCGAATTTATCTGAAGCTTTATGATAATCCGGATGATCTTCTACTCCGAAATATATAAATGGGATATTTTTAGCGTTAAATGCAGCCTGGTCGCTCATGTTTGTCCAGTCGTCGATTCCCAGTTTAGGATTGTCGTGGCCGAACAGGATTTTAAGTTCTGGAATGGTCGAGATAATGTAATTCTTAAGCTGAGGATATTTGAATGTACCCGAAGCATATAGTTCGCCTTTATCGTTATGGCTAATCATGTCCAGGTTGATGTTTAATTTGATGTCAGATAGTTTAACCGGAGCATTGTCAACAAAATATTCCGAACCTTTTTTACCGAATTCCTCCGCATCGAAGGCTACAAATATTAACGTATGATTCGGCTTGGCGCGGGCATAATGTGCGGCAATTTTGAGCATGCCGGCTACACCTGAAGCATTGTCATCAGCGCCATTGAAAATTCTACCGTTTATTACCCCTAAATGATCGTAGTGTGCTGTAATTACGATCACCTGATCGGTATTTCCTTTAATATAGCCAACTACGTTTTTTCCTTCAATTTCTGGATTATCGATACCCTTGAAAGTAAATGGCTGCTGGAAATTTGTATACTTTGAAAATGGAACAATACCTATTTCCTTGAACCTTTTTATGATATAATTTCTTGCTGATTCTGCACCCTTCGTACCCGTTTTTCTTCCTTCAAATGCATCCGAAGACAAGACTTTGACGTCCTTCAATAACTGACTGGCATTTGAAGGCTGATTAGATTTTTTAACGGCATTGCAGCTTAATATAAGGGCTAATGGAAGGATTAAAAATAATTTCATAAGTAAAGACAGTGTTAATTTCCTTATTCTTTTACCTAATATATTACAAATTAGTGACAGTATGGTTTTAGTTATAAAAATAAGAAGGAATAAATTATTGCTAACAAAAAAGCAGGCTGGAGGCCTGCTTATAAAAAACACCTGAATTTAATTTTAATAATAAGTAAGTCTCACAACACCAGCGAGTTTTTTCGCCAGACGGATTACCTGCCTGGTATATCCGTACTCATTATCATACCATGCATAAATAATTACTGATTTATTGTCTTTAGCCATAATAGTTGCTGGACCGTCAATAATAGCCGCGTGACTGTTGCCGATCAGATCGGAACTCACCAATTCGTTGGAGATAGAAAATTCAATCTGCTCACTGAGCTGACCAAATAAAGAGGCTTGCTTGAGCAGGTCAATAACTTCTTCCCGGGAGCTAACCTGGTTTAATGCGATATTGAGAATTGCGAGTGAAACATTTGGAGTAGGAACCCTAACTGCATTCCCCGTTAATTTCCCGCCAAGCTGAGGAATAACTTTAGCAACTGCTTTATCTGCCCCGGTCTCGGTAATTACCATATTCAGTGCAGCTGAGCGTCCGCGCCTGTATTTTTTATGGTAATTATCCAGTAGATTCTGGTCATTGGTATAAGAGTGAATCGTTTCGATATGACCTTTTTCTATTCCATACGCATCCTCGATAATTTTAAGTACTGGAACTATAGCATTGGTTGTGCAGGAAGCGTTTGAAAAGATGTTTTCATTCACCAGATCAAAATCGGTGTCGTTAATTCCGGCAACTATATTGGGTACATCTCCCTTTGCGGGTGCGGTTAATAATACCCGGGAGATGCCACTCGCCGAAAGATGTCTGCTAAGCCCTTCCCGGTCTCTGAAGACTCCGGTATTATCAATTAATAGGGCATCTTGAATACCGTATGCTGTATAATCAATATCTTCTGGATTTTTAGCTTCAATAAAGCAGACTGTCTGGCCGTTAATAATCAGGGCCTTGTTCTGAAAGTCTTCAATTATAATTCCATTAAAGGTGCCATGAACTGAATCTGTTCTTAAAAGTTCTGCACGCTTAATCAGTTCCTCGTCACTATAACTCCGGGTAACAATCGCCCTCAGGCGTAACTGCTCACCTTTTCCAGCTTGTAAAATAAGCTCTCTGGCGGCGAGCCTTCCGATACGGCCAAATCCGTAAAGAACTACATCCTTCGGCTTCAGGCTAATCTTATCATGACCGATGTGTGCACTGAGTTTACTGATTACGAAATCATGCTGTGTGGCAAACTGATTGTTTTCATCCAGCCATTCCGTAGCCAGGCGTCCAATATCTATTCTGGAGGGTGCAATGCTGCAGGATGCAATTTCTTTTGCAAGTTCCAGTGTTTCATAGATGTTAATGTCTTTGCCGGAAATTTCTTTGGCATACTGATGACAGGCGAGGATTTCGCTACTGCCGACATCAAAAAGAGGTTTGCGGAACAGGACAAGTTCGATGGATCTGTCGAACCATAGCTGCCCGACAATTTGGAGAAGCTGGACAGCTTTTTTTTCTTTTTCAATCCAGTTTTGGAACTCGGACTGGTACTTGTTGAACATAATAAGGCATATTTGGTTAGAATGCCTCAAAAGTATAAAAGATTGGGTGAAACCCAATCTTTTATATCCGATTATTAGGGTTTAAGATTAACCCAGATATGATTTTAAAATTTTGCTTCTGGAAGTGTGACGAAGACGTTGTAAAGCCTTGTCTTTAATCTGACGTACACGCTCGCGGGTCAGGTTAAATTTCTCACCGATCTCTTCAAGTGAGAGCGGATGATTAGTACTCAATCCGAAAAATAATACGATAATTTCACGCTCACGTTCGGTTAATGTAGACAGGGAGCGTTTAATTTCTTCAGACAGCGATTCATTAATCAGACTGCTGTCAGTATTAGGTTCATGATTTTCCAGTACATCGAGTAAAGTGTTTTCCTCACCCTGAACAAATGGAGCATCCATAGATACGTGACGGCCTGAGTTACTCAGTGTGTCAGAGATTTTATCTACAGTGGTTTCCAGAATGTCTGCAAGTTCTTCCGGAGAAGGCTCGCGTTCAAATTCCTGCTCAAGTTTAGAGAATGCTTTACTGATTTTACTTAATGAACCAACCTGATTTAACGGAAGACGGACAATACGGCTCTGTTCTGCAATAGCCTGCAGAATTGATTGACGAATCCACCATACCGCATAAGAAATGAATTTAAAACCTTTGGTCTCATCAAAACGTTTTGCAGCTTTAATTAAACCTAAATTTCCCTCATTAATTAAATCACCTAAAGTTAATCCCTGGTTCTGGTATTGCTTGGCTACCGATACAACAAAACGTAAATTGGTTTTAGTTAATCGTTCCAAAGCTGCCTGATCACCTTCACGAATTTTTCTGGCTAATATAACTTCTTCTTCGGCTGTAATCAGATCTACTTTACCAATCTCATGAAGATATTTGTCCAGCGATTGACTTTCGCGATTGGTTATGGATTGGGTAATTTTGAGTTGTCTCATTTATATGCTTGGTGCTCTTTATGTGTTTTGAACGTGCAAAAGTAAGGATTTAAAGGCAATTTTTAAACATAAATTCCTGAAAATGTTACAGTTTACGAACTTTAATTCTACTTGACTTGGATAGCAAAAATTATTCCAAATTCATTTTGTCAGTTATAACACAAAGCGACGGAAAATGTTTCTTAAATATTGATTACCAATGCTTAGAATGACATTTTTTACTTGATTTTAATAGTAATGTTATAAATTAATTATATAACTATGACAATTATCTGAGATAATTATATTCAATATTATAATACGCTGTCATAGTATGTCAAAATATTAAACAGATTAAAAATTCATCCTGACGCCGAATCCCATCTGAAAAATATATGGAAGGGGTGTAGTTGTACGGTTTTCAAACCAGCTAATCAGATAAAGATCGTTTGTATTAGCTTCGGCATACAGACTTATAGATTTAATTTTACTGCTTTTATCACCGAGTATTTTGATCTCGGAACTTAAGGCAAGGTGCTCTCTTAACGAAGGAGACCAGAAATAGTATCCCTTGGCATAAATATCCCTGTCAAATTTAAATCCGAAGTTTTTACCAAACGTATAAGAAGCGAAAATTACCGGATTCACCGGGTGAAAGATGATCTTATCACTAATTCTGATAGCGAAAGGTTTATATTCAAACTTAACAGCCGCAATATGTAACTCCCCACCCTTGACTTCAGGTACGTAACCATAATGAAAGCTGAGGTTTGTCTTTTCTTTAAAAAGATTATAGCCGACGCCCAGACTCATATAACCAATGCTTCCTGCGTATTGTATGCCTATATTATCGGGTGTAATAGATTTAAGAAATTTTTCCTGGGCAGATAACCTCCCTGATATGAGTATTAAGAATATACTAAAAAAACACAGCCTGTGCATCGATCTTTCCATTTTCTATAGTGAGTTGAGTATATGCTTTGTTAACAATAGCATTAGTTATAATAAAAGGTATTCCCTGGTCATCTTGTCTGTATATAATATCAGGAGCATGTTGATGAGAATGTACAGAGGCAAGAACGCCAGGTGTACTGTTCATCAGGTTTTCATAATCTGTGCGTAGTTTCTGGTCGAAATCTGCATCGGTGGGAGGGACATGTGAGAAAGCGATAATACCGTACTGGCCGGCATCTCTAACCATATTGTTTTTTAGCCAGTTTAGGTCTGGTATGGTGCCGTTAAAGGCATGTTCGCGGCTGTTCGAATCATGACAGACAAATTTTATACCTGCATAACTGAAGGTGAAGTCTGTCTGCCCGAACATGCGCTGGTAGATTTCGAAACCATTAGCTACCTGATCATGGTTGCCGATAACAGAAATGAAAGGGACCTTAAGTTTGCTGTATATATTATACACGCCTTCAAACTCCAGCAATAAGCCGAAATCGGAAATATCTCCGTTCAGAATTACAAAATCAATGTCATTACGACTATTGATATGATCTACGAATTCCCGTGATTCTTTATATTTTCTCTGCGTGTCACCGGAAACAGCAATACGTATTCTGCTTCCGGGTTTTCTTTCCGGCAATGCGGCAATTTGAGTATTATTTACCTCTTCAGGAGTCTTACTGTTGAACTTCTGATTGGGGCTGAATTCATCATATTCACAGCCGGTAAATATAAAAACGGGTATTAAAAATAGCAATAGTTTTAATTTCATAACAAGGAATTAACCTTGCAAAGGTACTAAAACTATAGCTACATCCTGACCAAAATTATAATTCGGTCAGTTTGAAGCTGTCACTTAGGCGAATACCTTTTTCCGTTTGTTGTAAAGTACAGCACTCATTTACCGGATCGTGTTCAAGGAAAATAACATGATTTTCTCTGACAACCTCTTCAAGGAAAGCCTGTTTTTCTATTAAAGTCTGCATCGGAAACATATCATAAGCCATTACATATGGTAAAGGAATATGACCAGTTGACGGAAGCAGATCTGCTGCATAAATAATATTGGTTCCCTTATAATTTAAATGCGGAATCATCATCGAATCAGTGTGCCCGAATGCGAACCGAACCTTGAAATTATCAGTAAAACTGACACCTTCCTGCTGATCAATAAATTTCAGCTGGCCGCTTTCCTGAATCGGCAGAATATTCTCTTTCAGAAAAGAAGCTTTCTCTCTTGCATTCGGATGAACAGCCCATTCCCAATGTTTTTCGTTACTCCAGTAGACAGCATTTTTAAATACCGGTCTTAGGTTGTCACCAATACGTTCCACAGCGCCGCCACAGTGATCAAAATGCAGATGGGTCAGGAATACATCTGTAATGTCGTCCCGGTTAAAGCCAAGTTTAGCAAGTGATTTATCCAGAGTATCATCGCCATGAAGGTAGAAATGACTCAGAAATTTAGCATCCTGTTTTTGTCCTATCCCGGTATCGATCAGAATAAGTCTGTTGCCTTCTTCAATAAGCAGGCAACGCATGGCCCAGGTACACATATTGTTCTGGTCTGCCGGGTTTGTCTTTTGCCAGATAGATTTTGGTACCACACCAAACATAGCACCTCCGTCGAGTTTAAATAAGCCTGTTTCAATTGTATGTAGTTGCATAAGCAGTTAGATTAGGTCAGGTAAAAATAAAAAAAACCTGCTGAACTTAATCAGCAGGTTTCGATAAGGTAAGCTTTAAAAGCTAATGTCTCAATATATTATAAGTGAATAACTTCACCGTAAGCATCAGCAGTAGCTTCCATAATTGCTTCACTCATGGTAGGGTGAGGGTGAACTGCTTTTAGCATTTCATGTCCTGTGGTTTCCAGTTTGCGGGCAACTACGATTTCAGCAATCATCTCAGTTACATTAGCACCAATCATGTGTGCACCTAATAACTCGCCATATTTTGCGTCATAGATCATTTTAATGAAACCATCTTTGGCACCAGCAGCACTTGCTTTGCCAGAAGCTGAGAATGGGAACTTACCAATCTTCAATTCATATCCGGCAGCTTTTGCTGCTTTTTCAGTGTAACCTACAGAAGCAATTTCAGGAGTGCAGTATGTACAGCCTGGAATATTGTTATAATCTAAAGGTTCAGGGCTCTGACCAGCAATTTTCTCTACACAAATAATGCCTTCTGCAGAAGCAACGTGTGCAAGTGCTTGTCCGCCAACGATATCACCGATTGCGTAATAACCTTTCACTGAAGTGTTGTAGAATTCATCAACAACAACCTTTCCTTTTTCAGTTTTAATTCCGGTTTCTTCTAAACCGATATTTTCGATGTTAGCTACAACACCAGCTGCAGAAAGAACGATATCACATTCTAAAGTCTGCATACCAGAAGCTGTTTTAACCTGAACTTTACAGCCAGCACCGCTCGTGTCTACAGATTCAACGCTAGAAGAAGTCATTACATCAATACCTACTTTTTTGAAGCTTCTTAACAGTTGCTTCGAAACGTCTTCGTCTTCTACAGGAACGATATTATCCAGGAACTCAACAACAGTCACCTTAGTGCCCATAGTTGCATAGAAATAAGCAAACTCTACTCCAATTGCACCAGAACCTACAATAACCATAGATTTTGGTTGCTCAGGAAGAACCATTGCCTGTCTGTATCCAATTACTTTTTTACCGTCCTGTTTCAGGCTTGGTAATTCTTTGGAACGTCCACCGGTAGCCAGGATAATATTTTTGGCAGTCAGCTCTTTTTGGGAACCATCAGCACCTTTGACCTCAACTTTATTTCCTGGTTTTACTTTACCAGTACCCATGATGACATCAATTTTATTTTTTTTCATTAAAAACTGAACGCCTTTACTCATTCCGTCAGCAACACCGCGGCTGCGTTTAACGACAGCAGCAAAATCAGCTTCCGGAGCAGCAGTTTTAATACCATAATCAGCTGCATGGTTAATATATTCAAATACCTGGGCACTTTTTAACAGCGCTTTAGTTGGAATACAACCCCAGTTCAGGCAAATGCCTCCCAGGGATTCACGTTCTACAACAGCAGTTTTTAAACCCAGTTGTGAAGCTCTGATCGCTGCAACGTATCCGCCAGGACCGCTACCTATTATAATTACATCGTAGTTCATATCTTTCTAAGGGAAATTAAATAGTAAACGCCCAAAAATAAAAAAAATGTTGATTAAGCACGTCTTTTAATTTTGGCAGGGAAATTCCTGACAATTTATTTGATTGCGCGCTTCTGCAAGTACAGGTTGTTATGCAATTTCCGGCATGCAATTTATAGGTAATATCTGATATTGTGATCAAGACACTGATTAAGTGTTTGTTAACTCTGTATAATTCATGTTAAATGTTGATAAAATTCTGACAGACTTAATAATAAATTAACATTGAAAGCTAAATCGTTGTAAAATTAATATCTACTTTTGCCGGCATAACTAATATTACATCAAAACAAAACATTTCAAAACAAATTCTTTCAATCAAAAGGTATGAAGAAATCTCTACTATTTAAGTTTGTAGTACTCCTTCTCGCGTTAACAAGTACTGTGTTTACGGTTAATGCGCAAGTGACTACATCTGCAATGAACGGTCTTATTAAAGATCAGAAAGGTGCATTGCCAGGGGCAAGCGTAAAGGCTACGCACACGCCCTCAGGTACTGTTTACCTGGTGTCAACAAATAACGATGGTCGTTTCTCGATCAGTAACATGAGAATTGGCGGACCGTATACAGTTGAAATCAGCTATATTGGTTATGAAGCTGGAAAAGTTACAGGAGTATTCCTGAAGCTTGGTGAAACTTACAATGTTGATTATGTCCTGGATGATTCGGGCAAGACCCTAAGCGAAGTAACTGTCACAGGTACAAAAAACAAGATTAATGCGGTTAAAACAGGTGCAAGTACTAATGTTTCCAGCAGAGACCTTGCGTCCCTGCCGACAATTAGCAGAAGTATCTCTGATTTTACGAGATTAACTCCACAGGCGAGCGGTAATAGTTTTGGTGGACGTGATGCACGTTATAATAATATTCAAGTTGATGGTGCTAACCTGAATAATAACTTTGGATTGAGTACTGATCCACTCCCAGGTGGTGGTGCACAACCTATTTCTTTGGATTCTTATGATCAGATCTCAGTTAATATTGCGCCATTTGATGTAAGACAAGCAGGTTTTACCGGAGCTAGTATCAACGCTGTAACTAAGAGTGGAACAAATGAATTCCATGGTACAGCATATGGATTCTATCGTGATCAGAGCTTTTTGGGAACTAAGGTTGGAAATAACGACATCAGCTCTACAATTTCTGACTCAAAAGCTAAAACTTATGGGTTCAGCTTAGGAGGACCAATTATTAAAAATAAATTATTCTTCTTTGTGAATGCAGAGAAAGAAACAAGCACTAAACCTGGAATCAGTTATGCTGCTGCCGGATCAAATGGAGCTGGCACACCGTCTTCAACCAATGTTAACGATTTAAAAAGGGTTTCAGACTACTTATATAACAAATTTGGGTACGAGACAGGATCTTATACAGATTTCCCACAATTTGCAGCAGAAAATCATAAGATTTTAGCCAAAATTGACTGGAATATTAACAATAACCACAAATTAACGGTAAAGTACAGTGATTTCGTTGGTACGGATGACCAATCGTTAAATAATACAAGTATTCCTAATGGTGGTGGATTCAGAGTAGGAACAGGTTCAGGAACACTATCCAGACTACCTAACTTCCGTTTTGGGCCAAACTCTTTCTCTTACGCTAATTCCAACTACGGATTTAAGAATACAACGAGATCAGGGACTGTTGAATTGAACAGCAGATTTAGTAATAAATTTTCTAACCAGCTCCTGTTAGCAGTAACCAAAAACCAGGCAACACGTGATTATCCAGGTAGTATCTTCCCGACTATAGATATTTTTGATGCAAGTGGAAATAACTACATCACTGCTGGTATGGACCCTTATACCCTAAATAATGATGTGGTCAATAATGTCTATAGTTTTACTGATAATGTGACTTATTATGCAGGCAAACACACGTTAACTGCAGGATTAACTTATGAGTATCAGAAAACAGGTAATATGTTCATGGCTCCGGCAAACAGCTATTATGCATTTAATTCAATCGATGATTTATTAAATGACAAGTCTCCTGCCTATTACGCTTATACTTATTCACTGATCCCGAACCAAAGTGCGGTATATTCTGCAGAATTGAAATTAGGTCAGGCTGGTGCCTATATTCAGGATGAATGGAATGTAACAGATAATGTGAAATTTACTTTTGGTCTGCGTGCAGATATGCCAATTTATCATGAGAACCCTTTGAATAATCCGGCAACCTCTAAGTTGAATTTCTATGATAGCGATAATTTTAGCCTGAGAAACTATACAACAGATCATTGGGCTAAAAGCAAAGTGATGTTATCTCCGAGATTTGGTTTTAGAATGACTTCTGAAGATAAGTCCACAGTTCTACGTGGAGGAATGGGCGTATTCACGGGGAAAATTCCTTTTGTTTTCTTGACAAACATTCCAACTAATACTGGTATGTATCAATATGGCGGCTCATTTAATAATGTAAGTAATGCTGCGATATTACAAAATATAAAGCTTAGCAGTGATCCTGCAGCGTATGCAAATTTATTCCCGACATCTGCGGGAACAGCATCTCCGGCTAATGTTGTTTTCATGAATGATAACTTTAAATTTCCTAAAGTTTTCAGGGTTAACCTGGGAGTGGATAAAAACTTAGGTAATGGTTTCATGGCTACATTCGACGGTATCTTTACGAAGGATGTAAATGCAGTAAGAATGCGTAATGCCAATATGCTTAATCCTAATGGTGTTATTATTGAAGGCGGTATGGAACGTCCTAGAATAGTTGGTTCAAATAGATTAAACAATAATATTACTTCCGCCATTGTTCTGGAAAACTCATCAAGAGGTTACTCAACTTCATTGACCGGTCAGTTAAGTAAAGCTTTCTCTGGTGGTTTCTCGGGATCTGTTGCCTATACTTACTCAGCAGCGCAAGAAGTAACTGCGAATCCAGGCAGCCAGGCAAGTTCCGTTTGGAATACTAATCCAATGGTTGGAACTTCTAATTTTGAGGAAATGGGTAATTCAGCTTTTGCAATTCCTCATAGAGTTGTTGCAAATCTGTCATACCGTTTCGAGTACTTAAAACATCTGGCAACTACAATCTCTGTTTTCTATGAAGGCGCTAATCAGGGTGTATTTAGTTACGTAGTTAATGGTGATTTGAACGGAGATGGAAACAGCTCTGCCGATTTGATGTATATCCCTAGAAAAGGAGAAACTAATTTCGTTCCTTTATCTGTAAAGGATAGCAAAGGTAATACAGTGAACTTTACACCTGCACAACAAGAAGCAGCTTTAAATCAGTTTATTGAAGATTCTCCATACCTGAGTAAAAATAGAGGTGAATTTGCAAAAAGAAATGCAGCCCTATTACCTTGGTTTAATAAGGTTGATGTTAGATTCTTACAAGATATCTTCATCAGAACCGGACAAAATGGAAAACAGACTTTACAGTTCAGTGCAGACATCACGAATTTCACTAATTTACTGAACAAGAAATGGGGAACGTACCAACGTTATATCATTAATAATCCATTAGCGATTAAAAGTATAGATCCGGTAACTAATAGACCGAATTATACTATGGCTCAATCTAATGGTGAACTGACTACAAAAACGGTACAGGATGATATTTCTGTGAAGAGTACATATAGCATTCAGTTAGGACTAAGATATATTTTTTAATCGACGGTCTATTAAATATCAAAACCCGCTTTGTTCATCAAAGCGGGTTTTTTTATGTCTTTTATTTTTTTTGGAAAGATTTTTTTAAACTAATTGACGATCGGGTTTAGATAGTCAAAACAAAACTTTAGTGTATTTGTATACTGCGTTTCCTATTTAAGACAATTATGACCAGAAAAAGTGACGCTAATCATACGTTTGTCATAATTAATTTAAACAATATTTTAACTTAATTATATTTTGTTCATTTGTACCGAATGAACGTTCAATTACATGATTGTTTTGGAAAAAGAGAGGCCGTACTGAACAGTACACTCTCACTGGTGGGGAAACAAGGTTTCCATGGAACACCAATGAGTCAGATTGCGAAAAATGCGGGTGTCGCTGCTGGAACGATCTATCATTATTTCCCGTCTAAAGGTGCTTTAATCTCTGAATTATATGTCTATGTTAAAGATCAGCTCGCCAAGGCTATAATTAAAGGTGACGATCCTTCTAAAAGCTACAAGGAGCGGTTTTTTGCGGTTATGGTTAGCCAATACAGATTCTATATTGAAAATCCCGATTCTATGAATTTTCTTGAACAGTATGTCACCTCACCTTATGCTCAGGAATATGCAAATTGTGATAGTCAACTATTTGTAGAAAAGGTCATTACGTTCTTTAAATATGGCATAGAAAATGCTTACTTCAAAAATATTGACCCGAGACTTCTTGCACCGACCATTAGAGGTACCCTCGTTGCTGCCGCTAATTTTCAGTTATCACAACATATGCTGTTTTCTGATGAAGATATAAATGAAGTCATCAGTATAATTTGGGACGGCATTAAACGACAGTAACAAATACTTGAACAATACCCTTTATAATAAATATGAAATCTCAAAATTTAGTTTTAATGATGCTCTCCTGCGTGCCACTGTTCTTCACGGGCAGTCTTCACGCACAAACGCCGGCTACGGTCAGAGAGCAACTTACACTCAAGAATGCGACGCTCCAGCAGTGTATTGATTACGCCCTTAGCAACAGACCAGGAATTCAGCAATCAGTGCTGGATGAAGAAATCGGGGAAAGGGATATTAAGTCGGCACTCTCCGGATGGTTGCCACAGATTAATGGTACCGGAACTGCCAATCACAATTTCAAGCAGCAAAGTCAGATCCTGACCACAAATGGAGAAAGCTCTTTGCTTACTTTCGGTGGTAAGAATACTTCTGCATTCGTGTTACAGGCTGATCAGCAATTTTTGAATGCTGGTTTAATTCAGGCGTCTAAATCCGCGAAGTATTTCAGACAGCAATACAAACAAAATACAGAGAACACCCGCATCAATACAGTTGTAGATGTAAGTAAAGGTTTCTATGATATTCTGACCAGCAGAGAGCAGTTGAATATTATTGCTGAAAATATTGCCCGTCTGGAAAAACAATTGAAAGATGCAAGTTCTCAATACGAGGCAGGTCTGGTAGATAAGACAGATTATCAGCGTGCGCAAATTAGTTTGAGCAATTCCAAAGCAGACAGAAAGAGAACAGAAGAATTATTAAAATACAAATATGTTTACCTGAAAGAACTGATAGGTTATAAAGGTGAAGAAGAATTCAGTCTGTCATTTGCATCTGCAGATATGGAGAAAGAAGTCTTACTGGATACGAACCAGACACTGGATTATCAGGGAAGAGTGGAGTACCGTTTACTGGAAACACAGAAGGCATTGCAAAAGATCAATACTTCCTATAATAAGTTAGCTTATATGCCAACCTTATCTGGTTTTATCAACTATGGCTGGAATTACCAAAATCAGGAAATCAGTAATTTATACGATAAAGTTTACCCAAGTTCACTGGTAGGCCTAAAACTGACAGTTCCGGTATTCCTTGGTGGAAAAAGAACACAGGAGATTAAAAAGTCACAGTTACAGGAACGAAAAATTGACCTTGATCTGATCAATACGAAGAACCAGATCAATACGCAGTATGAGCAGGCGATTGCCACTTATAAAGCTAACCTCAATGATTTAAAGACTAACCGTGAGAATGTTGATATCTCGAAACAGGTTTACAATACGATCAAATTACAATACGATGAGGGGATTAAAACTTATCTGGATCTGATGACCTCAGAAACAGATCTGCGTACAGCTCAACTCAATTACTTAAATTCATTATACAGTCTGCTTTCATCGAAATTCGACGTAAAACAAGCATTAGGAACAATCACAGTAAACCAATAATACAGACATGAACACAAATTACATAAAATTAGGTATCGCTTTAATAAGCTCTATTACATTAGTGTCCTGTGGCGGTGGCGATAAATCAGCACAGCAACAACAAGGACCTCCTCCTGCAACTCCGGTAAGTTTATTTACCGTAGAATCTAAGCCTGTCACTACAGTTGATACGTATCCTGGAAATGTCGTTGCGTTGGATGAAGTGGAACTCCGTGCACAGGTTGGTGGTTATATCACCGGCATTTTCGTGAAAGACGGACAGAAAGTTTCTAAAGGTCAAAGACTGTATGAAATTGACCGTACAAAATATCAGGCGGCTTATAACTCTGCAAAAGCGAACGTTGCAGTAGCAAAAGCCAACAGAGATAAAGCAAAAAAAGATGCAGAAAGATATACTAAACTAGCAGAACAGGATGCGGTTGCAAAACAACGTGTTGATTATGCGCTGACCGATCTTGCAAATGCAGAATCTCAGGTAGCAGCAGCAGAAGCAGAACTTGCTTCAGCTAATTCAGACTTGCAGCGTTCAATTATAGTGTCGCCTTTAAATGGTACTATTGGAATTTCACAAGTGAAATTAGGAGCTTTTGCTTCTCCAGGTACAACGTTATTGAATACAGTTTCTACAAATGATCCGATTGCTGTGGATATTGCTGTTAACCAGGCTGAGATTCCACGTTTCAGAGCATTACAAAGTGCATCAGCTGTTAAAGATTCATTATTCAATATCCAGTTACAGGATGGTAGTATCTATACAGCTCAGGGACATATTACTGCAATAGATCGTGCTGTAGATCCACAGACAGGAACTATCAAAGTTAGAATCAGCTATCCGAATGCATCAGGTAAACTGTATGTAGGTATGACGGTAAACATGAGAGTTCTGAATAAAGCGGCGGATAACCAGTTGGTGATTCCATTCAAAGCAGTGGTTGAGCAATTAGGAGAATACAACGTATTTGTGGTTGGAGACAGTAGCAAAGCCGTACCACGTATGGTTAAACTAGGAAAGCAATTTGATAAAGAAGTTGTCATCAGAGAAGGATTGAAGCAAGGTGAAGTTATTGTTGTGGATGGCGTGCAAAATGTAAGACCTGGCGCAGTAGTTCAGGACAATACTGCAGCAGCAGCTAACGGTCAGCAACCTGCAGCAGCGGCTCCGGCAGCTAAAAAATAGGTTTTTACAAAGAATTTCAGCAATATGATCTCAGAAGTATTTATAAAACGACCCGTCACGGCAATCGTTATTTCCATTTTAATCGTGCTGATCGGTACGATTGTGATCACTACACTCCCGATCAGTCAGTATCCGAATATCGCACCACCAACAGTTACGGTGACTGCGACCTATACCGGAGCGGATGCAGAAACTGTAGAACAAACAGTTACAACACCAATAGAAAGTCAGATCAACGGTACACCAGGTATGAAATATCTTTCATCCAACAGTACCTCTGACGGACGTTCAGCTATCACAGTAACCTTTGATGTAGGGACAGACATTGATATCGCGGCCCTTGACGTACAGAATAGGGTAGGTATCGCTGAACCTTCCCTGCCCGAAGCCGTAAGAAGGCTGGGGGTTACGACCAAGAAAGCAAATAATGATATCTTAATGGTGGTAGGTCTATATTCCCCTAAAGGAACATATGACCAGAAGTTTATTTCCAACTATGTTAACCTTTATGTGAAAGACGCTTTACTTCGTATCCCTGGTGTGGGTGATGTGCAGGCCTTTGGTCAGCCATTTAGTATGCGTGTCTGGCTGGACGCCAATAAAATGGCGCGTCTTGGTTTAACGCCGGCTGAAGTTTCTGCAGCAATTCAGGAACAGAATACCCGTGTTCCGGGAGGTAGTGTCGGTGGCGCTCCACAACATAGTAACCAGACTTTTGAATTCTCAGTTGTACTTGACGGAGATCTGAATACAGAAGACCAGTTCCGTAACATTGTAATTAAAAGTGGTGCTGACGGATCTCCTGTTTATCTGAAAGATGTTGCACGTGTGGAACTAGGTGAGTTCATGTACTCTACAAGTTCAAAAGTTAACGGTCAGGTTGCATCCATGATGGCCATTAACCAGACACCAGGTGGTAATGCTGTACAAACGGCAGACGGTATCGATAAAACGCTGGTTGAATTGAAAAAGTCATTTCCTAATGACCTGGATTATAAAATCAGTTATGAAACTGTATCTATTATTAAAGTATCCATCAGTGAGGTAATTCACACGTTGGTAGAAGCGTTGATCCTGGTTACAATCGTTGTGTTCTTCTTCCTGCAAAGCTGGAGAGCAACATTAATTCCTGTATTAGCTATTCCGGTTTCCATTATCGGTACATTTATCTTCTTTACGCTTTTAGGATTCTCTATCAACGTACTGACGATGTTTGGATTCGTACTCGCCATCGGTATTGTGGTGGATGATGCGATTGTAGTGGTAGAGGCCGTCCAGCATTATATGGACCATGAAGGTCTTTCAGCTCCAGATGCGACCAGAAAAGCGATGAAGGATATTACCGCTCCGGTAATTGCAATTGCCTTAATTCTGGCTGCGGTATTTATACCGGTAGGATTTATACCAGGTATGGTTGGACAACTTTATCAACAGTTCGCAATTACCATTGCAGTATCTGTATTGTTATCTGCATTTATCGCGCTTTCACTGACTCCTGCATTATGTTCATTAATGTTAACACCAATGAACCTGACAGAAGATTCAAGAGGATTAAATAAATTCTTCTTTAAATTCAATGGTTGGTTTGCACGTGTAACGAACAGATATTCAAATGGCGTGAAATGGGCTTTGAAAAAAGCACCTTTAGTCATGGTAATTCTTGCATGTATCTATGTAGGTACCGTAGGAATGTTCATGAAAAAGCCGAGTGGATTTATTCCAAATGAGGATGCGGGTGTATTCCTGATGGGGGTTACCCTTCCTGAAGGAGCTTCGGCAGCACGTACCGATGCATTTGTGAATAGAATTACAGAAACGATCCAGAAGAAATATCCTGAAGTAAAGAACATTACTTCGATTACAGGTATTAACATTCTGAACCGTTCCTTCAAATCCAATGCGGCGACATTTTTTGTTCAGTTAAAAGACTGGAATGATCGTCCTAATACAGTAAATGAAACTATTGCTGGGGTAACTCAGGATTTTGCCGGTGATAAAGACGGTAGTGTGCTGGTTGTATCACCTCCGGCGATTCCGGGTCTGGGTATCAGTGGTGGATTTAGTTTACAGATTCAGGAAAAACAAACCGGAGATATTAAAGAGTTTGAAGCCAACGTAGGTAAATTCCTGATGGCAGCAAATCAGCGTCCAGAGATTGGTATGGCTTATACGCTGTTTAATGCGAGAACACCAAACTATAAAGTCAATGTAGACCGCGACCAGGCTAAGAAAATGGGTGTTTCTATCGGTGCTGTTTATAGTACCATCTCTGCTTATCTGGGTAGTAATTATATCAATGATTTCACCAAATACGGACGTAACTTCCGTGTAGTAACGCAGGCAGATACTAACTTCAGAAGAGGTATAGAAAACCTGGGTCAATTATACGTAAGAAATGCAGCAGGAACTCCTGTACCATTAAGTTCTATGGTGTCCTATAAAACGATAGAAAATGCCTCAATTATCAATCACTACAATCTTTTCAGATCGATTGAGATTGGTGGTGCTTCTAAACCAGGTTACAGTTCAGGTGATGCATTAAATGCACTTCGTGAAGTTGCAGCACAAACTTTACCATCAAATTATGATTATGATTTCTCTGGTCTAAGTTTGGAGGAAACAGAAGCTGGTAACAGTACAACATTGATCTTTGGATTAATCGTAGTGTTCGTATTCCTGCTTCTTGCAGCACTTTATGAAAGCTGGTCTGTTCCGTTCTCTATTCTGTTAGCTGTACCACTAGGTTTATTCGGTGCGATCCTTGCGCTGATGTTCCTGCCGAAATTAGATAACAATATCTATGCACAGGTAGGTTTAATTACCCTGATTGGTCTGTCGGCGAAGAATGCGATTCTGATCGTAGAGTTTGCCAAGGAACGTGTAGACTGGGGTATGCCATTAATTGCGGCGACAATTGAAGCTGTTAAATTGAGGTTAAGACCAATTGTGATGACATCCCTTGCCTTTATCTTAGGGGTAATTCCACTGATTATTTCTCATGGTGCAGGTGCTGTATCCAGGATGACTATCGGTTGGACAGTGGCAGCGGGTATGATCTCGGCAACCATTCTGGCGATCTTTATCGTTCCGGTATTGTTTGTACTGATTACCAAAGTAGCTTATGGTAAGAAGAAACTTGCTGAACTGGAAGCGAATTATAAACCAGAAGAACACGCGGATGTACTGCATGCAGATTAGTCCCTGTTCAAATAAAGATTTCATATAAACAAAAGAGCCGCAGGAAATTTCCTGCGGCTCTTTTGTTTATATTTTATTTATCTGTTAATTACTAACCTTCGTAATTGAATGTTCCTTTGTCGGAATGGATCGTTACCTGTTTACCGTCACCAGCTTCAACGCGGCCAATGATCTGTCCGTCTATACCGAAACCAGCTGCGATAGCTATAATATCTGCTGCAATCTCTTCAGGAACGTAAAGCTCCATCCGGTGACCCATATTAAATACCTTATACATTTCTTTCCAGTCTGTTCCGGATTGCTCCTGGATTAACTGAAATAAAGGAGGTACAGGGAATAAATTGTCTTTAATCACATGGATGCCTTCATTTATGAAATGAAGAACCTTCGTTTGAGCACCACCGCTGCAATGAACCAATCCATCGATCTGACTTCTGTATTTATCCAGAATCTGGCTAATTACAGGCGCATATGTGCGGGTAGGGGAAAGCACCAGTTTACCAATAGTGGTGGTCGTTTCTGAATCGATCTGAATGGTGTCCGTTAATTTCTTTCCACCGGAAAATACCAGTTCTTCAGGAACAGAAGGATCGAAGCTTTCAGGATAGGCTGCAGCGACTGTTTTACTGAATACATCATGTCTGGCAGAAGTTAATCCGTTTGAACCCATTCCACCATTATATTCCTGTTCGTAGTTTGCTTTACCTGAAGAAGATAATCCTACGATTACATTTCCAGGTTGTATTTTGTGATTACTGATCACATCTGCTCTTTTCATTCTGCAGGTTACAGTAGAATCTACAATAATAGTTCTGACAAGATCGCCAACATCTGCGGTTTCACCTCCGGTAGAATAGATAGAAATACCCATCTCACGTAATTCAGCAAGAATTTCCTCAGTTCCATTGATGATAGCAGCAATGACTTCACCCGGGATCAGATTTTTATTTCTGCCGATTGTAGATGATAACAAGATATGGTCAGTTGCGCCCACACAGATCAGGTCATCCAGATTCATAATAATTGCATCCTGTGCAATACCTTTCCAAACTGAAAGGTCACCGGTTTCTTTCCAGTATACATAAGCTAAAGATGATTTTGTACCTGCACCGTCCGCATGCATGATGTTACAGAAATCGGGATCATTTCCCAGGATATCCGGAATGATTTTACAAAATGCCTGTGGAAAAATTCCTTTATCTATGTTCTTGATGGCTTGGTGCACATCTTCTTTCGAGGCTGAAACGCCACGCTGGTTGTACCTGTTATCACTCATATTGTTGCAAAGATAGAGAAACGCCCGGATGTGGACGATTCTAACATAAAAAAATAACCTCTGCCTGTATAGGGCAGAGGTTAGAAAGCTGAGTTTGTGTTAAGCTCTTATTTTAAAAATAATAATTCTCTGAATTTTGGAAGAGGCCAAACACTATCATCAACGATTTGCTCCAGTTTATCTGCATGGTAGCGGATCGCATCAAAGTGAGATTTAACGTTCTGATCGTAAGCAATTGCTTTTTCTCTTGAATCTTCGATTGCATTCGTACGTTTACGTTCTTCCAGCATTTCATCAATAGAGTTTTTAACGATACCCAGGTGCAGGGAAAGTTTATTGATGATAGAAAGTGGAGTTTCCAGGCTTTCTTTAGAAAGACCGGCATCTTTTAATCCTTTAACATTCTCCAGTAAAGCATTCTGATATTCGATACAGGCAGGAATAACCATTGTATTGGCAACCTCACCCATTACTCGTGCCTCGATCTGCAGTTTTTTGTAGTAATCTTCCAGCAGGATCTCGTGACGTGCATGTAGTTCACGTTTGGTGAATACATTGTTTTTTTCGAATAGCTCAGTTGTTTTATCTGAGATATAAGCATCAAGTGCAACCGGAGTTGTTTTGACATTTGCCAAACCACGGTTTAAAGCTTCATTTTCCCAGTCCTGGCTGTAACCATTACCTTCGAAACGGATATCTTTTGACTCTTTAATGTATTTTTTGATGATCGTTAAAAGAGCGATATCTTTTTTCTCGCCTTTTTTGATCAGTTTATCTACTTCAATTTTGAATTTTACTAACTGATCGGCCATGATTGTATTTAATACAGTCATTGGTGCAGAAGAGTTTGCAGAAGAACCTACAGCGCGTAATTCAAATTTATTACCAGTGAAAGCAAAAGGAGAAGTACGGTTACGGTCTGTATTATCCAACAGGATTTGCGGGATTTTAGGAATTCCTAACCATAATGCGTTATCTTCTTTGATTTTTTTGCTGATACGGGAGTGTTCAATCTCATCCAGTACTTCATTCAGCTGCTGACCAAGGAAAATAGAGATAATCGCAGGAGGCGCTTCATTTGCACCTAAGCGGTGATCATTACTTACAGATGCGATACTTGCTCTTAATAGATCTGCATGTTCGTGAACGGCTTTAATTGTATTCACAAAGAAAGCAAGGAACATCAGGTTGTTTTTTGGTGTTTTACCAGGAGCAAGCAGGTTTTTACCAGTATCTGTAATTAAAGACCAGTTATTGTGTTTACCTGAGCCATTGATTCCGGCGTAAGGTTTCTCATGTAATAATACTTTGAAATGGTGTCTGCGGGCAACTTTCTCCATCACGTCCATTAATAATTGGTTGTGATCGATAGCCAGGTTGATCTCTTCGAAAATCGGTGCACATTCAAATTGTAAAGGTGCAACCTCATTGTGACGGGTTTTCAAAGGAATACCCAATTTTAACGCTTCGTTTTCGAAATCTACCATATAAGAATAAACACGCTCAGGAATCGATCCGAAATAATGGTCATCCAATTGTTGTCCTTTTGCAGACATATGGCCGAATAGAGTTCTGCCGGTTAAAGCTAAATCCGGACGTGCATTATATAAAGCAAGGTCAACCAGGAAATACTCCTGCTCAATACCAAGGGATGCAGTTACTTTGGTAATTCCTTTATCAAAAAACTGACAAACCTCAACAGCTGCTTTATCCAAAGCATTTAATGCTTTCAATAATGGAGCTTTGTAATCCAGTGCTTCACCAGTATAAGCTACAAATACTGTAGGGATACATAAGGTTTTACCTGCTTTGCTTTCCATAATGAAAGCCGGTGAAGAAGGATCCCATGCAGTATAACCGCGAGCTTCAAAAGTGTTTCTGATACCACCGTTAGGGAAGCTGGAAGCATCAGGTTCTTGTTGAACCAGTGCGCTGCCTGCAAATTTCTCGATTGGTCCGTCTTTACTTGGTTCAAAGAATGAATCGTGTTTTTCTGCAGTGGAACCAGTTAATGGCTGAAACCAATGGGTATAGTGTGTGGCGCCTTTGGACATTGACCACTGTTTCATTGCACTTGCAATATGGTTAGCTTCATCCTGGTTGATGAGCTCTCCACGGTCAATAGCAGCAATTAATTTTTCGTAGACATCTTTAGATAAGAAGTCTTTCATTTTTTTAGTATCGAACACATTTGACCCGAAAAACTCAGAAATTTTAGGCGATGGTGCCTTTACTTCTGGTGAAACTCTGGTTTGTGCTTCTTTTAGTGCGGTTGTCCTTAAGCTTTTCATTCGTTTCTTTAAAATTTTATCAAAAATAGAATATTTAGAATTAAAAATTCAAGCTTTTTTTTAAAAAATAAGATGAATACAGCTGTTTGTGTGTTAAAAATCTGTAGGGTTAGGCTTTGTTTGTAAAGTGTGTTGGAAATATGTGCCTTTTTAAGAATGTTAAGGCGGTTTTTATAGAAGCCTGTCTTTTGCGGTCAAATCGAATGAATTATGGAAAACTTATTCTTTTTACATCATAACGTTGAATTAAACCTGAATATTATGCTGAATTTCAATGCTAACCTCAACAAAAGTACCTGGACTGCGCTTGTTTTCAAAGGCAGGAACAAAAATTACGGCGCGTATGTATTACGTGCAGAGTCCGGGTCAAACACACTGAAAGCATTTATGCTTACCGTTCCGGTATTCGTTTTATTATTTGCCGGGCCGGCACTTTACAGTCGGTTTAATCCAGTACAGGAAATTAAGGAAGAAGTGCAGATTCCTGTCGAGCTGAATACATTGGTTCCACAGAAACCTTTGGAGAGAAAGGCGCCCGAACCTGTGAAAGCTAAGGTTGAAGCTGCGGCTCCGCGTCAGGAAATAAAGAAATTCAGCTCAAATATTAAAGTCGTAGACCGGCCGGATCTAACTGAAGAACCTCCCAGACTGGATGAGTTGAAAAATGCAGATCCCGGTCAGCTGACCCAGAGTGGTGTTCCAGCCACAGGGAGTGCGACATTAAAAACAGGAGATGGCGGAGGAAATGCGGCTGTGACTACTACCGGCGATAACACAATTTATGATGCAGCAGCGATAGATAAATACCCTGAATTTGACGGAGGAGCAGAAGGCTGGACGAAATTTATCCGTAGAAACCTGCGGTACCCGGCTGCTGCGCAGGAGCAGGACATTCAGGGGAAGGTATTTATCAGTTTCGTTGTCGAACCAGATGGATCAGTAACTGATGTGAAGATTTTAAAGGGTATCGGTGGTGGATGTGACGAAGAAGCTATGCGGGTGATTCGTAAATCACCGAAATGGACACCTGGCAGACAGTATAATCAATCTGTACGTGTGCGTTATACTATGCCGCTTTCTTTTACACTGGCACAATAGATTTATATTCCGGACCGGGAGAGAATAAAAGGGCAGGCAATCTTCCGGTTCCGGGATTTCTTTACATTTGTATTTATGCTTTGGCAGCAGTGGTGCAGGGCGAAACCACTCGGCTCCGGAAAAACTAAATTATATACAAATGTCAGTTGGAATTTTAAAACGGGTACATCATATTGCAATTATTTGTACCGATTATGATAGGAGTAAGGCTTTTTATACCGAAATACTTGGTTTGGAAATTATCAGGGAAGTATATCGGGAAACCAGAAAATCCTATAAACTGGACCTGGCTTTAAACGGCACATATATTATTGAATTGTTTTCTTTTGAAAATCCTCCTGAACGTCCCTCCAGACCTGAGGCGGCAGGTTTAAGACATCTGGCTTTTGAAGTAGATGATATCGAAATGTGTGTTCGCGTTCTGAACGAAAAAGGTGTGCTAACCGAGCCTATTCGGACGGATGAATATACCGGTAAAAGATTTACTTTTTTTGCAGATCCGGACGGATTACCTCTTGAACTCTATGCAGTTTAAATATGGGAAGTGTTTTTCGTTTTAAACAGTTCAGTTTAGATCAGCAGGGTTGTGCGATGAAGATCAATACGGACGGCGTATTGCTTGGTGCGGTAGCTTGCCATGATAATCCTTTGAGAATTTTGGATATCGGGACCGGGACCGGAGTAATAGCAATGATGCTTGCACAGCGTTTTCCGTTGTCGGCGGTAGATGCAGTAGAAATTGATCCCTCTGCGGCTGCGGCGGCTGAAAAGAATTTTGTCCAATCCCCGTTTGCAGATCGGGTGAAGCTATCCGGCTATGATTTTCTTCATTTTAAAACAGCAGATAAATATGATCTTATAGTTTCTAATCCACCTTTTTTTGTAAATGACCTTAAGAATCCGGAAAAACGGAAGGAATTGGCGAGGCACGCAGATCCCGATTTTTTTGAGCTTATGCTCCGGCATGCTGCAGAAATGATGAGCCCAAAGGGTTTATTATGGCTTATTTTGCCGGTAAAGCAAGCCGATTTTGTTATCCAGCAAGCTGTTCGCTGGAAACTTTATCCGGGTTACCAGTTTCAGATTTGTTCCGATGTACAGAAACCGGCATTCCGGCAATTAATCTGTCTGGGGTTTGAAGATGTTCCTGTCAGGCAGGATAATATATATATCTATGCCGCGCAGGGCGTTTATACCGCGCAGTATCAGACGCTGCTTAAAGAGTTCTTTCTGGCGTTCTAAGACAGCGCAAATTTTCTTTAATTGAATGAAATGAAAAAAATTGGTTTAATATCCGATACACATGGTTATCTGGATGATGCAGTTTATAAATATTTTGATAGTTGTGATGAGATCTGGCATGCCGGAGATTTTGGTCCTGATGTAGCGCCAAAGCTGGCAGATTTTAAGCCGCTGCGTGGCGTGTATGGAAATATCGACGATAAAATTATCCGGGAAGAGTTTCCTGAGCATTTACGATTTAGCTGCGAGGAATTGGATGTTTGGATGACGCATATTGGCGGGTATCCCGGAAAATATGCGCCAAATGTAAAGAGTATAATATACACTAAGCCTCCAGGTCTATTCATTAGTGGACATTCACATATACTCAAGGTGATGTTCGATCCAAAAATCAATTGTATGCATATTAACCCCGGTGCAGCCGGTAAATCGGGGTGGCATCAGAAGAAAACCTTAATTCGATTTTGTGTTACGGAGAAAAAAATACATACCTTAGAGGCCATAGAAATAGGTCTAAGATAACGTATTTAATACACTAAGTAGAATGTCTGGTATCAAAACATTAGGGCAATTCATTATTGAGAAACAAGCTGATTTCTCTTACGCCAAAGGCGAACTCTCCAGGTTATTGAGGGATATCGGTATAGCAGCCAAAATTGTAAACAGGGAGGTTAATAAAGCCGGCCTTGTAGATATTCTGGGAGATGCCGGTACGATGAATATTCAGGGGGAGGGACAAAAAAAACTGGATATTTATGCGAATACCCAGTTTATCTCAGCGCTCACCAGCGGTGGGGAATGTTGTATTGTAGCTACAGAAGAGGAAGATGATTTCGTCAGGATTGAATCTCCGGTTTCTAAAAATGCTAAATATATCGTTTGTATCGATCCACTGGACGGTTCCAGTAACATTGATGTAAACGTCGCCGTTGGAACTATTTTCTCTATTTTCCGCAGGAAATCTACTGAAGGCACTGCTACCCTGGCAGATGTGCTCCAAAAGGGGACGGAGCAGGTCGCGGCTGGTTATGTTATTTATGGCTCTTCTACCATGCTGGTATATACCACAGGTAAAGGAGTAAATGGTTTTACCCTCGATCCTTCAATCGGTGAATTCTGCCTGTCACATCCGGATATGAAAATACCCCAGGACGGTTCTATTTATTCTATCAATGAGGGGAACTATGTGCATTTTCCTGAGGGTGTTAAAAAGTATATTAAATATGCCCAGGTTCATGATGCTGCGAGTAACCGTCCTTATACTTCCAGGTATATTGGTTCTATGGTAGCAGATATACACCGTAACCTGATTAAAGGTGGAATTTATATTTATCCGACAACTGCGAGTTCGCCGAACGGTAAATTAAGGTTACTATACGAGTGTAATCCGATGGCTTTCATTGTAGAGCAAGCGGGAGGAAGGGCTTCAGATGGCTTTAATCGAATTTTGGAGATAGAACCAAATGAATTACACCAGAGAGCGTCTATTTTTATCGGATCGGAAAAAATGGTGAGGATGGCCGAAGGAATGATGGCTGCCGAATATGTAGAAAAAATTGCAACTATTCAGTCTGCCTGAATTTAGAAAATAAAAGGACAGCAGCTAATTCCTGCTGTCCTTCATTATAATAAGAGGCCTTTGTTTTTTTCTGCTTCAAACTCATAGTCGATAGCCAGTATATCCCGTCTTTTGGATGCTGCCACCGCGAGTACATCACATCTTTCATTTTCCGGATGATCATTATGGCCTTTAATCCAGATGAATTTAACATCATGTAATTTGTAGACGGCCAGAAAGCGTATCCAGAGATCTTTGTTCTTTTTATCTTTAAATCCTTTCTTTACCCAGCCAAATACCCACTTTTTTTCTACTGAATCCACAACATATTTGGAATCTGAATAGATCGTCACCTGCTGACCAGGCTTTTTGATTGCGTTCAGTCCCTCAATGACTGCAAGTAGCTCCATCCTGTTGTTTGTTGTTAGGCGAAATCCACCGCTTAACTCTTTATAATGACTTCCTGCACGCAGAATAACACCATAACCTCCCGGACCCGGATTTCCGCTTGCTGCACCATCAGTAAATATTTCAATCATATGATTTCTTTTCTTTTTTCACCGGGGCTGTATCAATACAGCTTCCCAGACTGGCAAATATCTTAAATAATCCTATTGTTCGGGTTAAAGACAGAATGATTCGTATGATTTTTCCATTTTTAACTGCATTACTGTTTGATTTCAGGCAGGTTGATATACGGTTGCGATACCCTTGCGATACCCTTCCTTTACCCAAAGGGTAACTCAAGGGGTATCCCAAGGGTAAAGGGAGGGTATATCAAGGGTATCCCAACCCGGCAGAACAGCAACTCAAAAGCGGATTAAATAACAATGTGTATTATACTGAATATGCCTGATAGATCAGTCATATTTATTTTTATATTTTGATATTGTTTGCCCCATATCGCTTAAACCAGACGTCCCATGCACATTATTTACAGTACAGAAGAGTAAATTTGTAAAAACTAACGGTACAATACGAGATGAAAGCTTATAAATTTGAGATATTCACTTCAGTTATTCAGGAAAATATTCTGAGAAGATTTTATAAGCCGGGATTTAAATTGCCGGCGGTGCGCCAGATTAAAGAGATCTACAAATTAAGCACAAGTACGGTTCAGCAGGGATACGACGATCTGGTTGCGAGAGGCTTGATTGAAAGTATACCACGGTCAGGATATTACGTACTTGACAGACCGGCAGAGATACAGGTAAGAATGAAGCAGGAGCGGCCGGTAGTACGGGATGCAGTTTTTGAAGACCGGTTATCTCTTACGACCTCTTTACATACCGGGTTTAGGGTTAATGAGTTTAACGTCGCAGCTCCCGGTGATTTGCTGATACCACAGAAACTGATTCTGCGAACCATGCAGCAGGTCATCAGAGAATCAGGATTAGGCCTGCTGAAGTATTATCCTGCTGCGGGCAGTTCTTTGCTAAGACAAAGCCTGGCAGAACGGGCTGCGGCCCATCAGACGATCTTAAATCCTGAAGAATTACTAATTACTGACGGAGCTTTACAGGCTTTATATATTGCTTTGTCTGCTGTATGCAGACCCGGCGATGTAATTGCGGTGGAGAGCCCCTGTGTTTTCTCAGCTCTGGAGGTGGTTCGTGTACTTCGGTTAAAAGTAATTGAAATACCCGTAGATTCTTTTCAGGGTTTTGATCTCAGTTTTCTTCAGAAAGCCTGTTTGCTTAATGATATTAAGGCTGTAATGGTCACTCCGAATTTTCACAATCCAACTGGTATTCTGTTAACTGATGATCAGAAAAAAGCGCTGCTGAGTCTGGCAATGGAAAACGGGTTTGCTGTGATTGAAAACGATGTTTACGGAGATCTGAACTATTCCGGGCTGAGACCCTCAACTATTAAAAGTTTTGACCAGTCGGGCATTGTGATGACTTACAGTTCGTTTTCAAAAACGCTGGCTCCCGGAATAAGATTAGGCTGGCTATCGGCTGGAAAATTCCTGGAACGGGCCGAGCAAATCAGATTTGCACTGGGCAGTACGGTTTCACCCATTTATCAGGAGACCGTATATAAACTGATCAGTACCTCCAGCTTTGACCGTCATATTCGTAAATTTAGTAATTATCTGACTAAAAATGCACATCAGACAATGACGCTACTTGCCGATTTTTTTCCTGAAGGTACGCAGATGACCAGGCCTGCCGGCGGATATCATGGTTGGGTCAGGTTGCCGGATTCTGTTCCTGTAGAGAAATTTTACCAGGCTTGCACACGAGATGGCGTAAAGTTTACACCTGGTTACACATTTTCTTTCAGCGGGCAGTATCAGCAGTATTTCAGAATCGTATTTTCCGACCGGTACACGCAGGAAAGAAAGGATGCTATTGCCCGTGCCGGAATTTCTGCTTGTCGCATTGTATAGCAGACGCTGTACTGGTTATTCTTTAAGAACCTGTACTGTTTACGCAGTACCAGAGCGCGTAAATTGCGGCTAAATAGAAAAAGATGTATAAAAACATAAAAACAAAATTTACAGTAGTTACCGGGGATGAAATTGATACCCTGATGTTACTGACTAAAAATATTGCATTAGCTAAGTTCTCTGAATTAATCCAGGCAGATTTGCTGGAAAGCTATATAGCAGAAAATTATACGGAAAAGACTTTAATTACTGAAGTGAACAGTATGTCAAATCAATGGCTTGTTGTTTATGCCGATGACCAGCCTGCCGGATATGCAAGGATTACCTCCAAAGGGAAAAGCCCGGAGCTCCCGGACAGTCAGACCAGGATCTGTATTGCTGATTTTGGCTTACTGGAAGATTATCATACGCCGGAAGTACGAGCTTCATTAATGGACAAATGCCTGGCAGTATGCCGTTCTTACGGCGTTATCTGGATTAATGAATACGAGAGTAATCCGCTACTGTCATTTTTTGAAGAATCCGGGTTTATCCGGCTTGAACAAGATGCCCGGCTGGAGGGTTTGCCGCTGGACTCTGTTTACCTGATCAGGGAAAGGGAGATTACCTGATCTGGTCCAAAGCTATTTCGAACAGGCTAGAAGATGCACCTTTATAGTGCGCCGGCAGTTTTGCAGTTAGAGGAATGGTTGTTATACCAAGATAATCAAACCCCTGACTGATATAGTAATTATTGAGTTTGTCATTTCCGCTTCCTGTATCCATACGGATGTACTTCTTGTGATGCGTAAAAGCATGGTCTTTTGCCCAGGAAATGATTTGCTGAATCAGGTTTTTTCCTCTGTAATCCGGATGGGTGACTATCCGGTGCAAATAAACTGCCGGATCTGCATTTTTTTCCTGCCATATTTCAGGATCATCGAACGTTGTGCAAAAAATGCCTGCAATTTGGGTTCCGTTCATTAATTTCCACTGCTGTTTTGCTTCTATTTCGTGGAGGACCATTTCGCTGTCAAATCCGATCCAGTGCTTTTCGGCCACCTTTTTCTGGTATTCAGTTCCTGAATCATAGAGGTTGAAGATTTCCTCCAGATCTGCTGCTGTGCTATTTATAATTTTCATAAGATCTTTTTATTTCAAAAATGGGAGTTATCAATCAGTATATGCAGATGCAGTTTTGTTATATTTGACCATAGCAGATAGAGATGTGAAAGATGAATCAGCATAAATATGAGAATATTGCCATGATTCTGGCAGATCGGATTAAAGATAAAGTATTACTGCCGGGAGATAAATTACCATCTCTGCGAAAACTTTGCATGGATCATGATATCAGCCAGAGTACAGCCTTAAGTGTATATGATTTGCTGCAGGCCGGCGGCTATGCCGAATCACGTGATCGGTCTGGCTATTTTGTAAGCCGGCTTTCCAGACGAATTGCAGCTCTACCCTTTTCAAGCCACCCCGCGGGTAAAGAATCAGCTCAAAACCTCGATAAACTGGCTGAAGAGATCTTCAGTACCGCCGGTCCCGGGCATATTAAATTCTCTTATGGCGCACCTTCTTCCAGGCTGTTGCCGGTTGCAAGATTAAATAAGGAATTAGTTAAGGCTGCGCGGAATCTTGAAAGCGGAGGAACGGCCTATACCGAAACTCAGGGTAATGAAAAGCTCCGGAGACAGATTATCCGGCATGCTCCGCATTTAGGTAGTTTGAAACCGGATGATTTAATTACGACCTCTGGTTGTAATAATGCACTCGCTCTGGCTTTAATGGCCACGACGAGTCCTGGTGACAGGGTAGGTGTGGAGAGTCCGTATTATTTTGGTCTTTCGGGCCTGGCCAGGAATCTAGGGATAAAACTGGTAGAATTACCTTGTCATGCGCTTACCGGGCCGGATCTGGAGATGCTGGAGGGAATTTTGCAAAACCGGCAACTTCAGGCGATTATCGTAGTCAGTAATTTTAGTAATCCCATGGGCGGATTGATTCCTGCCGCCAATAAGCAAAAGTTGGTTAAACTAATTGAGCAGTTTCAAATCCCACTGATCGAAGATGATATTTACGGGGATATTTATTTCGGAAGACAGAGACCTGAGACCTGTAAGGGGTATGATAACAGTGGCTTAGTGTTACTTTGCAGTTCCTTTACCAAGACCATTGCACCTGGTTACCGGGTTGGATGGATTGCGCCAGGGAAATTCAGGGAGAAAGTGCTACAACTGAAACTAAGTTTTGTGGTCTGTTCTGTAAGTTTAACCGAAGAAGCAATTGCCGGTTTTATGGAGACCAGTCATTATCAAAAGCATCTAAAGCAATTAAGGCAGACACTTTATGCAAATTATCTGCAGTATTCGGAAGCAATTGGCCGGTATTTTCCGGAAGGCACCCGGTTAAGCCAGCCTCAGGGAGGTTTGTTTCTCTGGGTAGAGTTTGACCATGACATAAATACACTGCAGCTTTTTAAGCAGGCTATCCGGCTGGGGATAAGTATTGCACCGGGACAATTATTTACCCGGGAAAAGCAATTTAGTAATTGTATGCGGCTTAACTTTGGACTACCCTGGAATACACAGCTTGAACAAGCTTTAAAAACTATTGGTCATCTGGCGACGATGCTGGGGAACACTAATAACGAATTGAATAATTGAAATAATTCCTAATATATGATGCATAACTATAAATATCCGGTAGTCTTAACTATTGCGGGTTTCGATGGTAGTGGTGGTGCTGGTATCCAGGCAGATATGAATACGATTGCTGCATTGGGCTGTTATGCTACCTCTGTTCTTACGGCTTTACCGGTGCAGAATACAACAGGTGTGAAGGCCCTGTATCTGATTCCTGCTACAGTTGTAAAGCATCAGCTGGAGACTGTTTTGGAAGATATCAGACCGGACGCCATTAAAATAGGGATGATCCCGGACGAGTCAGTCCTACTGGCTATTTGTGATGTGTTGCGTACTTATCCTGATATTCCAATAGTTTATGATCCGGTAATGGTTGCCAGCAGTGGCGATCACTTAATGCAAAAGGAAACAATTTCAGCGATGATCAGAGAACTTTTTCCGCTGTTAGTTTTGGTTACCCCCAATCTCGATGAGGCTGCGGTATTAACTAATAGTGAAGTGAATTCTGTTTCGGAAATGGAGATTGCTGGCAGAAAGATTACAGAAATGGGTTGCCGGTCAGTTCTGTTGAAAGGTGGTCATTTACCATCGGGACAGCTAACCTCTGTTTTATTTAATGCCGACCAAAGCAGACAATTGTTTCATACTGAAAGAATAGATACCGATAATACACATGGTACGGGATGTACACTGTCAGCTGCTATTGCGGCTTTTATAGCCAGAGGTGAAGATTTAAATTTTGCGGTGGAATCTGGGATTGCTTACGTCCATCAGGCTATTCTATCTGGCAAAGATGTACAGACTGGAAAAGGCAGAGGCCCGCTGAATCATTTCTTTGGGCCTCTGAAATTAATTAAAAATGAGATTTAGGCATTTAATCCGCCATCGACAGTCAGGAACGAACCGGTAATGTACTTTGCTTCTGCAGAGGCCAGATAGTTAACCATACTGGCGATATCTGCAGGGACACCATAATCAGGCAGAGCCATGTGGCTTCGCAGAAAATCTGCCAGTGGAGCATCGGCAGGATTCATGTCGGTATTTATCGGACCTGGCTGCACCAGATTCACCGTAATGTTTTGTTTGCCCAAATCGCGGGAAAGTCCACGTGTAAATCCCTGTAATGCAGACTTGCTCATTGTATATAACGTGGTTTGCGGACCCAGGGCGTGTTCTGCCATATTGCTGCCGATATTAATGATTCTTCCACCGGCGGGCATTGCCTTTACTGCGGCTAAAGAAGCTGCAAATACAGCTTGAACATTAACCGTCATAATTTCATTATAATCTGCCAGCGTATGTTCTTCAAATGCTTTACCTACATAGATTCCTGCATTGTTAACCAGAATATCTATTCGTCCGTATTTTGTTATCGTTGCTTCTACTGCGCCGGTTACTTCATCGGCGTTTAGTCCGTTTGCTTTAACTGCGGTCGCTGCGCCTCCGGCTTGAATTATCTCCCGGACAACTTCATCTGCTTTTTCCGGTGAACTGGAATAAGTTAAAACAACTATCGCCCCTTCATTTGCTAATCTTTTAGCAATTGCTGCACCGATACCGCGGCTGCCGCCGGTAACAAATGCAATCTTATCTGTCAAGTTTTTCATAACACTGATTTAAAATTTCAGCAAAACTACCGTATATACTATTATATTTGTATGTATACAATTGATTGTTAGGTACTAACAAAATAGTAAGAAATGAGAAAAGAGACTTCTACGAATGCTTTGAATGAAAAAATGATCAACGATGGTTGCGGTATGGCTTTGTCAATGTCAGTTATAGGGGGGCGCTGGAAGCCGGCTATTCTTTGCAGGCTTGCTTATGGAACTATGCGTTACGGTGAACTTAAAAAGTCTATAGACGGAATTTCAGAGCGGATGCTTGTCGCACAGCTCAGGGAGATGGAAAAGGACAGGATCGTTCAGAGAATCGTATACCCGGAAGTTCCACCAAGAGTGGAGTACCAGCTGACTGATCTTGGAAGAACGATGAAGCCCATGCTGGATGCCATGTCAGAATGGGGAAACAAATATCGTGATCAGATTGATGCCGGGGCTGTTGAAGTGCTAAGTGTGCTGTAATAAAGGCAAGGTAAACCAGAAAGTACTACCTGTTCCAATTTCACTTTCGACACCTATTTCTCCATCGTGTCTTTTGATAATTTCTGAACAGATATATAGTCCTAATCCTAGTCCGGTATAACTCTGGCTATCGTGGTTTACCCGGTAATAGCGGTCAAATAGATGCGGTAAAATATGTGCTGGAATACCTGGCCCGTGATCCTTCACTGAAATCTTTGCGTATTGGTCTGTCTTTTCTATTTTCAGATAGATTTTTTCCGACTCCGCCGCATACTTCACTGCATTATTTACAAAGTTCACCACGACCTGGTCTATCCGGTGTTCGTCTGCATAAACCTGCAGATCCTGGTCTCCTTCTACAATCAGTTCGAATTTACCTTCCATTCGTACATGATTGCAGCACAGGTTTAGCATTTCAGAAAGTGTAAATATATTTTTCTGGAGTTTCAGGTTCCCCTCTGTCAGGCGGTTCATATTCAGCAGGTCATCTACCAGAACACTCATTTTATCCATGCTTCTGTTCGCCTGTTCAATGAGTTTAACATGCATTGGCGAAAAAGGCTTTTCCTTCATCCTGTCGAGCAACTGCAAGGCTCCTTTTAAACTAGTTACAGGTGTTTTTAACTCATGGCTTGCTATGCTCAGGAAATCATCTTTACGTTGGTCAAATAATTTACTTTCTGTAATATCCGCTGTCATTCCGACCATGCGGTTCGCCTTTCCATGTGTATCATAACGGGCGCGTCCATGAGCGCTGATCCAGTGAATGGATCCGTCGCGCCATTTGACCGGATATTCGGCGCGGTAAACTGAATTCGTGGCAATTGCTTCCTGCACGAGCTTTTTTACTCCATCCCGGTATTCCGGTATCATCGTATTGAAAAGGTCAGGATAATTAAAGACCTCCTCTTTACTGTAACCGTAATTTGCCTTGAACTGATCGGTACTCTGCATGGTTCCGGTCGCGAGGTCAACCTCTGTTGAGCCTAATTTGCTGGCATCCAGCGCAATTTGCAGACGTTCACTGAGATCTTCAGCAGCCTTTCTCGCAATAACCTGCTCAGTTACTTCATTAGCTACGATCATGAGGTCTCTGCTCCCAGCAGCACCTTTTATTGGCTGATAGGTGAAGTTTACATAAATATCTTTAAGTGCCTCTCCATGTGGCAAAGAAAGTCTGGCCTCATTTCCATAATGAGGTTTGCCGCTCGTATATACCTGATCCAGAAAATTATAAATCGTTTGCTCCTGAAGCGCTGGAAGGGCAATATGTAATGGTTTTCCAAGAACAGTATTGTCTTTATCCCACATCTTAAGGATCGTATCGTTCGCGCAATCGATAATTAACTCCCGGCCTTTCAGAATGGCGATAGCGGTAGGGGACTCCTTAATCAGGTTTCTAAATCTTGATTCGCTTTCAGCAAGGTTTCTATTGAGCGCTATTAATTCTTCCTGCGATACCCGGAGCTCTTCATTGGAGGAAGTAAGTTCTTCATTCATAACCTGTAACTCTTCCTGTTGTTCGGAAAGCAGCAGATTTGTTTCCTGATGGTTCTGGATTTCTTCCAGCGCAGAGATGCGCAGTTGGATCTGATCCATTACTGCAGTGGCAAGACCGGAGAGTATTTCTTCTTCCTGTTTGGAAAATGTTCTTGGTTGCTTGTCTATAATACAAAGTGTCCCGATTAAAAATCCATCATGTGTGATTAAGGGTGCACCGGCATAAAAACGTAAACCAAAATTTCCCGCGACATTTGGATTGGCGATCAGACAGGGTTCTTTTAATGCATCCTGGAAAACTGTTACGTCGGTATTCAATACCGCGAGCGCGCAAAGGCTTTTACCTCTGTTTGCCTCTTTAGCAGCACCCATGCCAATATTTGCTTTGAAAAACACACGTTCTGCATCTACCAGGGATACCAGAGAGATCGGAACGTTAAATATTTTTGTACACAATTTAGCCAGATTATCAAAAGATGCTTCTGAGGGCGTATCCATGATTCTGTACCTTTGCAAAGCAGCTAATCTTTCTATATCATTCCCAGGAATGATATTCATTCCAAAGGTATTTTCAATCATAAAAACAGAGATAATATCTTACCGTATAAAGATACAAACCGTTTAATTGTTTTCATAGTTGTTTGAACAGAATAGAATTGGTTATGTTTTCTCAGGAGAATGCTGTTCTATATTGTACGATGGCCATAACCGGTCCTTCAATAATCTCAACACGGTGATTTGTATTCAAAGGTATTTGGGTGTATCCCCCTGGCTCGAGATAGAATACCTCATTATCCACGGTACATCTGCACCTGCCTTTCAAAATCAGAAAACTCTCGTATTCATCGGCATGACTTTCCTCGTCGATATCAAATGAGGAAACAACGAGCACTTGCTTTATTCGTTGGTCATCAGTAACTAATTCAGCAAAATTCTCAGCATTTAAAGCCTCGGGGAAATAAGCGGAAACGAAATCAAGCCATTTATGGTAATCAGACAATTCGTTGATCGGGACAACTTCTCCCTGGCTGAAATTTATAGATTTTGTAAATAATGCCTGTTCAATTTTTGCCTTAAGCGCTGCTGAAGGTTCAACCGCATTTTGCAGGGCATAATTTTCGAGGGCTTTTTCAATAGAGGCAATCTCCTCTGTTAATTCAGGATATTTCAGTATCCAATCCTGCACCTCATTATAAGTAGTTTCGTCCAGCATATTTAATACATATAGCTCCAGAATACCACTTTCGATGTAAGTTTGCAAATTCACAGTTGTTTAGTTATTGTCTTTAATTCTTTCCTTAACTCCATCACACAGGCTGCATTAGTAATCGAGAATGATTTCGCAATAGCATCAATAGAAAACCCCTGGTTTATTACGAGGTCAAAAATACTTTTATTGCATTCATCTTTAATAGATTTATTGCAGGTAAAGATATGATCTTTAGCCATAGATCTGGCTATCTTTACGATCCATGTGAAAAATGAAGAAGATTCAGGGCGAAAGTCCTCTATATGATAATAAGCGCTGATTAAGGTATCCGATAAAATCTTTTCAGCAACTATTTTGTCTTCAACAACACGAAAAATAACACCATATATTGCAGCTCCATAGGTGTCAAAGAGCAATATCATTCCCGATGGGTGTCTTTGCCTGATCAGTACTGGAATTTTGTTTTGTCCTTCTTCTTGTTTATCCTGGGGATACATAGTATTAAAGATATACATTTAATATTGTTAAGGAGATGCAGGCTAAAAAATGAACAAAAGGGATGTTTTTTCTGCATTGTTATATTATCGGGCACTTTTTAAAAATATTCCGCTATTTTAAGCGGGATGGAAGAAATCATAAGCAAAGTAAACGATCTGGTTTGGAGCAATGCGCTCATTCTGCTCTGCATGGGGGCAGGTATCTATTTTTCAGTGGTCACCCGCTTTGTACAGCTTCGCTATTTCAAAGAAATGATTACCCTTCTTTTTGGTGGAAATAGTTCATCAAAAGGAGTGAGTTCTTTCCAGGCTTTCGCTATTGCCATTTCCGGTCGCATAGGAACCGGAAATATCGCCGGTGTTGCTACAGCCATTGCTATGGGGGGGCCGGGAGCAGTGTTCTGGATGTGGTTAATTGCTTTTTTGGGTAGTGCCTCTGCTTTTATTGAGGCTACTTTGGGACAGATCTATAAACAAGTTAACAATGGGCAATATCGTGGAGGTCCTGCCTTCTATATTGAAAAAGGATTGGGTATAAAATGGTATGCCATCATTTTTGCCGTAGCGACCATATTGAGCACCGCATTATTTTTGCCGGGTGTTCAAAGCAATAGCATAGCGCTGAGTATGCAAAATGCTTTCCAGGTTCCAGTTGCTTACACTGGTTTAGCTGTAGCTGTTTTACTGGGGCTAATTATCTTTGGTGGCGTAAAAAGAATTGGGAAAGTAGCTGAAATCGTTGTGCCTTTTATGGCTGGCGCTTATATATTGATGGCTATTGTTATCATGGCCATGCATATCCAAGAGATTCCGTCTGTCTTCTTACTGATCGTAAAGTCAGCTTTTAAACTTGAACCAGCATTTGCGGGTGTATTCGGTATGGCTGTTGCATGGGGTGTAAAACGAGGAATATATTCTAACGAAGCAGGGCAGGGAACAGCACCACATGCGGCTGCGGCGGCGGAAGTTAGTCACCCTGTAAAACAAGGATTGGTGCAGGCCTTTTCGGTTTATGTAGATACCCTTTTTGTATGCACGGCAACCGCATTTATGATCTTGTTTACCGGGCAGTATAATGTAATCAATCCTGAAGGTGGTTTTATTGTTGAGAACCTGCCTGGAGCAAAGATAGGCGCAGAGTATACACAGTATGCTGTAAACTCACATTTTCCCAGCCTTGGTTCAGGATTTGTAGCCGTCTCTCTTTTATTCTTTGCCTTCACAACCATTATGGCCTACTATTATATTGCCGAAACCAATCTTAGCTATCTGGATAAAAAAGGCCATAAATGGGCTTTGTGGGCATTACGTATCCTGATCCTTGTGGCTACGTTTTATGGTTCAGTTAAAAGCGCTGAGGCGGCCTGGACTTTAGGAGATATCGGAGTAGGGGTAATGGCCTGGTTAAACGTTGTGGCTATTTTATTACTTAGAAAACCTGCTTTAAAGGCTTTTAAAGATTACCAGCAGCAGCGTAAGGAAGGAAAGGATCCAGTATTTAATGCCAAAGCATTAGGTATCGAAAATACAGATGAATGGTAAAGGCCATTTCCGGAAATGAAATTTGTTTTTCCTATAGTTGTCGTCTACAAATAAAAAGTAAGGTCTAGCTGTCAATGACTGTATTTTCTGCCCGAGTTTTTCTAAACTCTTCTGCCCAATTTTTCATATGTTCCAGCAAAGGTTTAAGTGTTGCACCTTGTTCTGTAAGACTATACTCAACTGTAATTGGAACCGTATTAAACGTTTGTCTGTTCAGAATTCCTATTGCTTCCAGATCTTTAAGTTCTTTGATAAGCATTTTGGGTGATATACCTGTTATTTCCCGTTCTAACTCTTTGAACCTTTTTTTACCAAAGTAAAGGTTAGTCAAAACATGAAGTTTCCATTTTCCGCCTAATACTTGTAAAATAAATCGCAGATCCTGTAAGTCAATTACACATTTTTCCATTTTTATTTGATTTTATACTATTGATTTACAGTAAGATAACCTTTTGTATATTAATATACTTTATTTAAACTACTTTCAAAAGTATAGTTTTGTAGTTAGATTTGCAAACTAAATAAAAAGTAATGCTAAAAGGAAAAACTATTTTAATTACAGGCGGTGGCTCAGGGATCGGAGAGGCGTTTGCGAAAATCTTGTCACAGGATAACAAAATCATCATTTGTGGCCGTAATGAAGAAAAATTAAAAAGAGTTGCTGCTCTGAGCGACCAAATTTCTTACTACGTTGCCGACATTTCAACGCCCGTTGACATTGACACCCTGTTCAAACGTATAGCTAACGACAAAGTAGTTTTAGACGTTCTGTTCAATAATGCTGGTGTTGTTGAAAAATTTGAAGTTTTAGAATCGAAACTTTCATCTGCCCAGATTTTCGAGAAAATAAACACAAATTTATCTGGTGGAATTGCAATTACGCAGCAATTTATCAATCAGGCTTACAAGTCTGTACCCGCTTTAATTATAAATATTACTGCTGGAATTGCAATTTTTCCTGTCCCTGTTCTGGCTTTATATTCTACGTCGAAAGCCGGTCTCAGTGTTTTCACTAGAACATTAAGGCAGCAGTTGAAATCTACGAATTTTAAAGTGATCGAAGTATTCCCACCTCACGTTGAAACTGCTATGCCAAAAGAAATTGGGAATACTGCCAAGGGTGCAAAAGCATATGATTTTGCACGTAAAACAATTGAAGCAATTAACAAGGGAAAGATCGAATACACCCCGGGTTTTAACGTTGTGTTATTAAAACTATTCAGCAGATTTCTTCCAAAAACCGGATTGAATTTGATTGATAAAGTGACAAGGAAACAGTGGCAGGGTTAACAACGTATCACAGATCTGACTCGGCGAGCCATTTTTTCAACTGGTTCGACCTATCTCTGCTAATCATAATGCCTTCATCCAAAGCAGGTGTCAGTTCGATTTTTAACTGGCCATTAAATGACTGATAAATTTTATGAATAGATTTTAAAGAGATAATAAGCTGGCGACTAACTCTAAAGAAAACCTGAGGATCCATTTCTTTCTCCAGTACTTCCAGAGGTTGATCAATCACGTACCGCTGACTGTTATTCATGACCAGGTAGGTGGTTTTATGTTCCGATTTAAAATAGGCGATCTCGCCAGCCTGGACCAAAATATATTTATCTCTGTAATTAATTAAAAAACGTGACCGGTAAACCGGATCCTTAGTTTGCATGCGCTGAACCAGTTGCAGTATACTTGCATCGACTCCGTGGGGCATAAGCATTTTTGCCCTTTGCACACTTTTTTCCAACTTTTCAGCATCAAGAGGTTTGAGCAGATAGTCTACGCCATTCACTTCGAAAGCCCTAAGTGCATATTCATCATATGCCGTAATAAAAATTACTGGCACCCTAATCTCAACGTGATTAAATATTTCAAAGCTTAAACCGTCTGTAAGCCTGATATCCATAAAGATGATGTCAGGCTGTTCGTTGGTCTGGAGCCATTTAATGCTGTCTCCTACAGTTTGCAGACGAGCGGCTATTGTAATACTGCTATCCAGCAACCCAAGCATCTTTTCAAGCCTTTGTATATTTGGCAGTTCATCTTCAATGATTAAAACAGTAGGCATAATATATTTTATAGTTTTGTTAGACGATTAGAGGAACTTCTACACGAAAGTATTCCTCACTACTACTAATAACAGGTGCCGGTTCGTTCAGCAACCGATATCTCTCATTTATATTTTTTAGTCCCATATTTGTATTGGATTCCGCATTAGTTCTGGGCATTTTATTATTCTCTACTACCATGGATTTGCCATGAGGAAAGAAAATGCGAATATTTAATGGGGACTCTGTACTGAATACATTGTGTTTAATCGCGTTTTCAATCAATAGTTGTAAAGTTAAGGGGGGCAGGCAGGATCGGTTAGCGTCCTTTAATTCCTCAATCTTTACATTAATACCGTCCCCATAACGAATCTGATACAGGTACAAATAAGATCTTATGAAGTCTAATTCTTCTTCCAGAGGAATGATGTTAAGCGTCCTATTGGTCAGCATATATCTGTAAATCGATGATAATTTACCGATATATGAAATAGCTAAAGCCGGCTGATCTTCTACCAGTGCTGTCACGATACTGAGATTGTTAAACAGAAAATGAGGATCGAGCTGCAGCTTAAGTGCATCCAGTTGGGCCTGTGTCGTATGCTGTTCCATCTCCATTGATTTCAGGCGGGTATCGTTCCACTGGTAAAAGAAATATTCAGCAGCGAACACGGCGGTTATTAACAATGAGAAGATTACACCAATGGTGAAAATTTGTCTGATAGTAGTTTCATCGTAGTCAAAATAAGCCGGGAAGTGAAATTTAAAAAATATACTTACGATGATGTAAATAATGGCTATTTGTATAAATAATTGAATACCAAACCTCCGTTTAGTCTGGCTCTCCCATGGAAGCCATTTATTGAGTACTGCGGTAAGCTGAATACCGGTTTCAAACAGTACTGTAGCATAACCCAGGCTGAAGGTAAATTCCAGTATAAAGTCTTCCAGTGAATAAAAATGCCAGCTGTTAAGTGTGCGCTCATAGGGATTGATGAGTACCTGGATGAGATACAGAACCAAACCGAACCCTGGATAGCCATAGATCCGGAATAACTGATAGTTATTTTTACGCATATGCTAAAATAATGATAAATGTAATCACAAGTATTTTTCGTTTTGTGTTATTTTTATGCTGTAAGTCCGCTTAGAATTCTGAGTTGCGCTATAGCGATGGTATTAGATAGTTGTGCACAGTATAGGCTAGCTTCTGCTTCTGCCAATTGCGACTTTACTTCCAGCATTGTAGTTTTAGTGTCTATTCCAGCAGCTTGCTTATCCATCTGTACCTTCAATGCTTCTTTGCGGTAGCTCACCATTTTTTTTGCGGCTGATATTAATGAGGAAGACTGTATTACTTTACGCCAGGCCTTATCAATGTCGCTGTCAACCTGCTGTTTGGTATAAGCGATTGTTTCCTCAGCCTGCCTGAACTGTAAAATCCGTTGATTCTTTGTTTGTTTATTAGAAAAAAGGTACTGTATATTCCATTTCAGGCTAAGGCCGAGGTAGGGACTGGTTTTTGGGAGTACAGGATTTCCTTGCTGTACATAATAACCGGCCATAATGCCTAAATCCGGCAGATCGCTTTGTCGGGCAGCTTTGATACCCAGTATTGTCTTTTCTTTGTTCAATCTGGCTATTTCCATATCGGGGTTAAGAAAAGCTGCACTTTTATAGGCATCTGCAAGGTCAGGAATGTTACTATCCTGTGCGGATTCCTCTACTGCTAATACCTGTACTTTCAAGTTGGTTAAGTTACTTAACTCGCTCAAATAATCCTGTAGCTGAATTGCAGATTTTAATAAGTTCTGTTCCTGCCCGGCTATATCTGCATTCAGACTGGCAGTGTTGACCCCTAAAGTTTTACCTGCAACCAAAGCAGCCTCCGCATCATCTAATCTGGCTTTAGCCAATTCCAGTTTTGCTGTTTCGCTTTCTGTCTGTTTTTGAGTAATGAGTGCGTTGTAATAGTACTGCTCGATAGCCAGCTGTACCTGCAAACCCGTTTTTTCTTTGTCTTTCTGTAATAGTTTAATGTCCGTCTTATCAATAGCCAGCCCGGTATTGATTTTGAATTGCTGAGATAAAGGCTGATAAATATTGAGCCCTAAATTATAACTGCTTTTTTGACCAACATTAAATCTACTGGCCTGGGTAGGGAAGGGTAAGCTACCATTGTTTCCGGTAGGTATGGTACCTAATGAACCGGCAGGTACAGTAATATCAGGTAAGGCGAAATTATATTGATAGTCTCCCTCAATTACCGGGGTAGGGTATTTTTTTATTTCATTCTCTTTGAGTTTACTTATTTTTTCCTGCACCCGATATTCCTTTATAGCCAGCAGGTGGTTGTTTTTCCTGCCTGCCTCTATTAACTGCGATAAGGAGTAACTTGTTTGAGCTGATGCCTGAGAGGTATCGAACAGCATAATTACCATAAGTAGCATGCCGGTTATTATTTTACGCTTCATGTGGTATGCTTGAATTAATATTTTGTAAAATGTCTTTTTTGTCATTGTCGTTAATCAGGCCTATGTACATCACCGGTACTGTTAGGAGTGCCATGATCATGCTCCATATCACCCCGAAAGCTAATACGCTCGCCAGGGGAGCCCACATCGGTGATCTGGAAACGATCATTGGCAGAACACCGACTGCTGCCGCCATTGCTGTCAGGAAAATCGGGCGTAACCGGCGTTTAGCTGATTCTATCGTGGCAGTTTTTACATTCATACCACCTTTTATTAAAATATTTGTGTGATCAACCAGAATAATAGCATTTCGAACAACTATACCAGACAATGATATTAACCCGATGAATGCAGTAAAACTAAAGTTGTTACCTGTCAGGGCAAGGCCTGCTATTGCACCAAAGAGGCTTAATGGAATGGTAAACATTATGATCAGCACTTCTTTAATGTTCCTGAACTGGAATAATAAGATGAAAAATATCAATACCAAACTGATGGATAAAGCGGTAACCAGGTCAGATTCAGTTTCTGCTTTACCACCTTCCTCGCCAGCATATTCTACATGGTATCCTACCGGCAAATTCAGTTTATCTACTAAAGGCCTTATCTCGGAAAGGAGCTCTGAGGGCAATACATGAGGCTCCGTTTCGCTTTGAACGGTTATTGTTCTGATACCGTTACGATGTATTATTTTTCCGCTTTGCCACTGTGGAGTTACATCAGCTATTTGTCGCAGGGGTACGTTAGCATTGCTTGCCGGGGAGGTGATGTATATACGCTGCAAGTCAGTCGTGTTTTTGCGGGCATCCGGATCCAGCCGGAATAGAATATTTACGGGATTATTGCCTTCATATATTGTAGAAACAGGGGTGCCCGAAAAACCGGTGGAAACAGACTGTGCAATACTAGCTGTGGTGAAGCCTAACCGCCGGCCTTCCTCATTAGGAGTTATCTGCAAGCCATAATAGTCTTCGGCGAAGTCGCTTCGTACCAGACGGCTTCCTTTTGCAGTCTTTATAAGGTTGCTTACTTGTGTTGCTATAATTTTTAATTGCGGGACGTCATCACCACTAATCCGGACTTCTACAGGCGCTTTCAAATCAGTGCCCTGCTGCATGAGTTTTACAAAGAATGTTCCATCCGGCACGAGGTCTTTTACTTTGTCAGTTAGTTCCCCGGCCATCTCTTCCGTTGTTTCGGCGGTGGTTGTGTTGACTAAAATCAGCGCATAATTACTAGCCGGCATTTCCGGCGTGAAATTGTAGTAGAACCTGGGCGCAGATGTACCGGTAAATGTAGCATAGGAGATTACTCTTTTATCGGTTTTTACCAGGGCTTCTGCTTTTAAAATAGCGGTATTGGTTTTTTTTAGTTTGGTGCCGGTCGGCATCCAGAGTTCAACCACAAACTGATTGCGTTCGGCAGGTGGAAAGAAAAGTTCACGCACTCCGGTCTTAAATACAACACCGGTAAGTAATGCAAATAAAATACTGCTTGCTACAGTTAACCTGGGATGGCTTACGCACCAGCCCAGAGCGATGTCATAACCTTTCTGCATATAAGTAAGAACCGATTTCTTTTGTTTGATAGTCGTGTTCTTCTCTGTCTGCTGATAGTGGAGGCCCTGTTTAATGAATGTATAACAAAGCAGGGGCGTAAGGAATAAAGCTACAAGATAAGACGCTATGAGGGCTACAGCTACTGTAACAGGAAGAGTAACTATAAATTCCCCGGTGGAGCCTTTGATAAAGACCATCGGCATAAAGGCAGCTATAATGGTAACTGTAGCGGCGAGTACAGGAATAAGCAGATCATACGCGCTGCGCCAGGCTGCTACCCAACGTTCTAAACCCTCATCGAGTAATTCCACGTAATTATCGGCTATTACAATTGCATCATCTACCACCATACCCAGAACCAGTATAAGCCCGGCCAGCGACACCTGTTGCAATTCAATACCTAAAAGGTTTAAAATGGCGAAGGTAAGAACGACAGTCATTGGAATAGCCATAGCTGCTACTGAAGCAATTCGCAGCGGAAGCAGCAGAATGACCACTACGATAACCGAAACAATAGCCAGGAGAAACTCTTTGATAAAATGTGATATACTTTCGTTGACCAGCTTCGGCTGTGAAATCAGCGTTGTAATTTTAACGTCTGAAGGAATCAGATTCCCGGCCTCGGCTACCTTTTTATCTACCTCTTTTCCGAAGTCTACTATGTTGTTGCCCTCGCGCATTTGTACTGCTAGCAGCAGGGCTTTGATGCTATTGACAGTAATGATATTGTCGGGTTCTGAATAACCTCTTTTGAGGCTCGCCACTTCTGCGAGTTTTATTGGTGAACCGTTCGGGGAGGTGCCTATGATCTGCGCACTCAATTCATTTTCGGTGTGGAAATAACCGTTAGTGTACAATGGTACTTTGCTATCCGTTGTTTTTATCTCGCCGGTGCCACTGATACTGTTTTGTGCCTGCAATATCTGTACGACTTGTCCGGTGTTGATCCCATATTGTGATAATTTGCCTGAAGTAGACGATATAACCAGTTCTTCCCTCTGTTCTCCTATACGTTTTACCTTTGAAGTTCCTTTTAATGCGCGGATATGTTCTTCGACTTTTTGAGTGTAATCTTCCAATTCCTTATAAGTGGCTTTCTTACTTTCCAAAGCTATTACTATCGCTTCGGTATCGCCAAAATCCGAATCAACAAGCAGCCCTTGCACTCCCTGAGGCAAATCCACTTCTTTTGCGACCGTTAACTGGTGTCTCAGCTTACTCCAGAAAATATCCGGCTGTTTTACACTTTCTGTGAGTTCCACATTGATAATTAATGTTCCGTCTCTGGATGTTGAATAGGTTTTGGTTTTATCTACTTCCTCATATTGAAAAAGATACTGCTCCAGTTTCCGGGCAACCTGTTCTTCGACTTGTGTAGCTGATGCCCCCGGATAAGAAGCAATAACAAGACCTGTCCTGATTGTTATTTTCGGGTCTTCACGACGGGGCATATTTACCAGCGAGTCGATCCCGAGGACAAATAGCATCAGCAAAACTGCCAGTGTAACATGCTTATACTTAAGTGCTGCTTCTATAAAATTCATATTATTGATTCTAGCCGGGGGTTATTAAGGTAGGCCCGCGCGTAAAAATTGATGTATTGGCTGAGTTTATTTTTCGATCGTTATGAAAGCGCCATCGGAGAGTTTGGTCTGACCCGATATGATCACGGTTTCACCCACGGAAAGACCTGATAATATTTCAATATTATTTGCTATCATTTTTCCCAGGCTCACCTTGCGTTTGAAAGCCTTATGGCTGGAATTGTCCACGACATAGACATAATTCTGATTACTTATATCATTGACAATACACTCGGTGGGCAATCTTATGCCTGTTTTTTGTTCGCTAACCACTATTCTCGCTTCCGCGATCATGCCAGGACGTATTTGTAAACTGGTATTATCGATCACTATCTTTGCAGTAAATGCCCTTGAAGCTGCATCAGCAATACCACCTAACTCTGTTAGTTTGCCCTTAAAAATCCTGTTAAGTGAACTAATCTTAACACTGGCATCTTGACCTATATGTAATTTACCCAATTCACTTTCCGGTATAAATACCAGACAGAAACTTTGCTGATATCGGCAATTACAAACAGCGGTGTGCCCATGGCAATAATTTCGCCGGTCTCGGTCTGTTTGGTTAATAAAATTCCGTCAATGGGTGAGTTTAAGCGGGTGTCCTTCAATTTTTTCGCTTCCAGTTGCTGTTGTAACTGTGCTTTCTCCAGAGAAGAGTTCATCTTTGAAAAGTCGCTTTCACTTAGGCTGCCCCGGCTATGCAAGAGTTTCAGCCTGCGATACTCATCAGTGGTTTCTTTCAGCTGCACGTCTGCTAATTGCTTGTTAAGCCTATAATCGGTTGTTTCCAGTGAAGCTATAAGTTGTCCCCTGGAGACAAACTGGCCGACTTTGCAAGAGATCATGTTAATTTTACCGGGTACCAGAAACCCAAGTTTGACGGTTGTAGTACCTTCGACGTCTCCGCTGAAAGCAAGTTCGTCCGACCCGGGTACAGATGCCACGGTTTCTGTTTTGACAGCTATTCTTTTAATCTTTTGTTCTCTGTTTCCCTCGTTTTTACTGCTGCATGCCACAAAAAACAAGATAAACGACGCTAACGTAAGGGTATTTACTGCCGCATATTTTTTTATTGTATTTAGTTTCATCTTGCAATTTTTATTCAAAAATGCCTCAGGAAACCAATCTTTTTTATTTAAACTGACCGAGTTGACAAAGGTGATTACCGAAATTACATCATCGCGTACCGAGCGAAAGCCGACTTCTGGATTTGACTTAAACAGCAGAGCAATAAGTAGGGGCTTATTCAGGCGAAATGGGTTATAGCTAAGGAAAGCTAAAACCCATTTTTAGTAGGAACCCATTGACCGGCTAATTAAAAAATCAGAGGTCTAAAATACCCTCCATAATGGTTAGAAGCTCATTCGAAGTTAATTTTGCGGCTATGAAATCATCGGGTCTGATTAGTAAAGCTTCATCTTTTGTAGTGTTAGTCAGTTCCAACCATTTTTCGGCAATATTTTTATCCTCTGGCATCACCAACCTGATGTCGATGTTTAGCCGCTGTTTTACAGCATCACATGCCATCTTCCAGCCATTATAACTATTGGCTACTATGATGAATTGTCCTTTAACCCAGTCAATTGAAGAAAGAGTATGCGATTTATTAAGCCATAAATGAGGAATACGGGTTCCTGGTTCTCCCACGAAATAGGTAAATGGCAATACAGCTTCTCGTCTTACTGCCGATGAGTAATAACCGAAATTAGGTAGACCCATCAGGTCTTTTCCTCTGGAAATCATCAACTTGTTATTGATAAGCCCGTTCTTGTCTGCCAGTTCTCCGGAAAGCCTTGCATAGAAAGCCCCTACAGGTTGACGTTCAATGTGATAGGTGTTTAATAAAGCATCACCTGCCTGATGGTGTAAAACTGCCGCCAGTTTCCAAGCCAAATTTTGGACATCCTGGATGCCCGTGTTCGCACCTTTGCCGGCATAAGGTGTCATCGTATGTGCGGCATCACCTGCGAGAAAGATGCGATCGACGCGTAATTCTTCGGCAATCCTTACTGTAAGCTGCCAGGGCAAAGCCTTAAGGATAGAAATTTGAATATCTGGGATTCCTAGGATACGGTGAAGGATAGCAATTAATTTTTCTTCCGGATAATCTGCTGCCGATTCGCCATTTTCAGGATGGAAACGCAAATGAAACGCCCATTTATCTTTATTATTTATAGTTAAGAGAAAACCCGTGATTTCTGGTGTTTCGATTAAAAACTGACTAAATTCACGTCCTTTTACTAAAGCTTCCAGATCGGCCTCAAAATAGATATTCAGCAGGTCTGTCCATGATCCGTTGCCGGACGTCGGTATCTCCAGTTGCTTTCTCACGATACTATTAGCGCCGTCCGCTGCTATCATATAATCTGCTTCAACCAGGTATTGCTCACCGGTCATTCTGCTTTTAACCAAGACTTCTACGTTTTTCTCAGTTTGTTTAAAAGACATCATCTCATGATGGAAACGAAGGTCTAAACCCTGCTTTTGGGCCACTTCGTATATAATAGCTTCACTAATATCCTGAGTACAACGACATACAGATTCAGGCGATTTTTCAGCGAAGGACTTTACTTCTTCTTTAGCCTGCATTAACTGGCTGGGAGTGATTTTTCCTACAGGATTTTCCAAAGCCTCAACAAGGTTGTTTCCACGTATATTACCCCAGGCTGGAGACAAAGCTTTTCCACCTTCCCTTAAGGTTTCACTGAGTCCCAGGCCTCTGAATAATTCCATTGTTCGGGTGTCAATAGTTCTTGCCCGGGGATAGATGGATGTGTCGTTATGTTTTTCTAAAAGAATAAAGTCAATGCCTTGTTGTGACAGGTACAAAGCTGCAGCAAGACCCGTGATGCCCCCGCCAAGAATAATGACCTGGGTTTGTTTTATTTGTCGGTTCATGATGTTATTTCTATTTTTGATTATGATTTATTTTTATCAAAGGTATTTGACCTGTTAGGTGTAAAATAGCCATGTTTGTCTAAATAATAGTCGAAATAGTTTATGTTATGAGACCGGATTTAACAGAAAACGGGGAGATTCTTCCCATCACAGCAAATATGTTTGCGGACAAGCAGGAAAACGGCGTGACGCTAATACCTCCTGAGCTGGGAACTGGTTATATTAAAGGCTTTGTCATTAATTCTAAATTAAGACTGATCGTAAGAGATTATGAGCTGAAACAGAACTGGGTGCTGGACCGGCGCTTTGGTAAAGAAGAAGTAAATCTAGTCAGGATTGCATTTCACAATGTTTATCGGTCAAAAAGTGAGTTGAAAAGTAACACACGGCAACCCGATGGAGGCAAAAACTCATTGCCTTCGGTGCAGATTGTGACCACCGGACTTAACTATGAATTATTACCAGCCAACAAAAAAGTTAATTCAATAGTGATTACCGTGGAGGCAGGCTATTTAAAAGAATTACTAAAACCAACAACGGAAAATGCGTTGTTGCAACTAATAACTTCGGGTGACAAGCCTTTGTTATTTGAAGAAGTAATTTCACCAAAGATACATGAAGTGGCATCCGAAATTATCAAAGCAGATCCTGATAAAGAATTACAGAAATTCTATTACAAAATAAAAGCCGAGGAAATGATGTATTTATTGTTTGCGGCATTGCTAAAAAGGGGGGAGACCAACTATCAGACACTGAATATCGCCGATGTGAAAAAAATATATGAAGTAAAGGATAGCATAGTCTCAGACATCTACACACCTCCCGTTTTTACGGAGCTTGTCAGACTTTCGGGGATGAGTGAAACTAAGTTAAAGCGGTTGTTTAAACAGATTTTCGGTGAAAGTATTTACAACTATTATCAGATATACAGAATGAATGAAGCTGCCTACCTGATGAAGGATGAGGGCTTGTCTGTTTCGGAGGTAGGTTATCGTTTAGGATTTTCAAATCTTGGCCATTTTTCAAGATTGTTTGAAACACATATTGGCGTAAAGCCGAAAAAATATTCTTCTGCCGGACTATGATCAATCGTAATCGATCTTTGTCAATGCGAAATACCTGATGCTGACTAGACGGAAAGAGGCCGCGTCATTTGACGCGGCCTCTTCGTTAAGAATGAAAATTCGATATTTATAATGATAACATTTTATTATTTTAAAGGGATCGCATATCCAAGAGATAGATTGAAACCTCTGTTTCTCACGGTACCAGGGCCTTTGGATAGATCAGAAAGGCCCAGAGCATACCTGCCATCAATTATCACCTTACCAGGCCCGGCGGGGATTGCCACCCCTGCACCAAATTGCAAACCTAAATCAACAGTTCTCGGTTTGCTACCGTACAATTCTTTAAATTTGTCACTGCCGTTTAATTGAAATCCCACATAGGGACCGGCATTGATATACACCATGTCGAACTTGTACTTTGCAAACAAGGGAACTTCTAAATAATTGAAGTTATACTTTGATGTCGTATTACCATCTTTGAATTTAAGACCTCTACTTACAAAGTTTAGCTCCGGTTGAAATGAAAATGCACTTTCTTTAAAGTGCATATCTAATGCTACCCCTCCGGTAAATCCTGTTTTAGTTTTTTCACCCGATAGGGTACTTGCTGATTGGCTGGCAAAATTTATTCCTATTTTAGGGATCAAATCTACACTTTGCGCTTTTACGCTAGTTAAACCGGCGATTAAAATTGTTCCTAACAAAATTATTTTTTTCATGATTATTTGTTTTTATTGGGACAAGTTTAGAGATTCAAACAGCGCTGTTATTCATAAAACACACTCAACTGCCAAACTTCATAGCTGAGTTTACAGTTCGGCATAACTGAGTTTAAAGAGAAATCGGATGCGTAAATTATAACGGCAGAATTCGTTTACTGTATATTACAGCTTAGGGTCGACCAATTACCAGTCGCCTTATACAAATAATTGATGGCTAAAAGTTATTAACTTTGCTTTGTATCAAGTTGATCATTTACCCGAAATGCAGCATAAACTAAGAGAACATATAGAGAGAATTGTTTCACTTAGTGATGACGAGTTCGTATTTGTACTTAGTCATTTCACTGCGAAAAAGTTCAAGAAACATCAATTTCTAATCCGGGAAGGGGAATTTGTGAAACATCATTTTTTTATCCTCTCCGGCCTTGTAAAGCTCGTGTTTACTGACGAAGCCGCAAAGCAGCATATCGTTTCTTTTGCCATGGAAGACTGGTGGGAAAGCGATTTTTATGCATATTATACCCAAACAGAATCGACGATGTCATTAATATGCCTGGAAAATACCGAAGTGCTTTGTCTATCGCTACAAGATTATCAGAACCTTTGTGATGGTTTGCAAAAAATGCAAAAATTCTTTCTCGAAAAAGCGAATTTTGGTTTTCTTGGATCGCAACGGCGAATTATTTCCTGGTTAACCTCTAATGTAAAAGAGCGTTACGAACAACTTCTTAAACAATATCCTTCTCTAGTTCAGCGGGTACCTAAAAGCCAAATCGCTGCCTACCTGGGCGTATCCCGCGAGACCCTGAGCCGATTTAATTCATAGTGTGATTAACCTCACTCGATAATCGTGAGGTTAATCAAGACTTTGTTCCAAATGTTATCCGGATTTTTGCCCTATAAAATTTATAATGCATTTATGAAAAAGCTCGCAAAGCTGACAACACTGTTATTAATACTGTCTATGCCTTTATGGGCACAAACTCAAAAATCTAACAAAATGGAAAAAAGAATTATTAATCCCTGGGAATGGCAGGACAAACGCAGCTACGTACAGGCTGTTGAAGTAAAGCATGTCGAGAGTACGCTTTATATTTCAGGACAGACTGCTATCAGTGATGATGGTATATCAAGTAATGAAGACATGAAAACACAATTAACCAAAGCGTTGCAGAACTTAGAGACAGTGATCAGTACGGCTGGATATAAGCCGGAGGGAATAGTACGCTTAAATATTTATACAACCTCAACAGCTGAGCTTTGGCCAAATTTCCAAATTTTTCAAGACTGGGTTGCCAGGCACGGGGTTCAACAGGCCCTTACACTTTTAGAAGTGAGCAGTCTATTCGAAACGTTAAAAGTTGAATTAGAGGCCACCGTAGTTAAATAACTATGGCTATTCAGAAGAATAATTTTTCTGAATTGATTTTGAGGTTGTTAGTTTGTAAAAGAAGCGCCTATTGAGCGCTTCTTTATTTAGTTGAATTTTTTGATGGCATCGGCAGTGACGGGTGTGAAAAAATTAATTAAGTTGCCGTCTGGATCACGGAATAACAACGAACGATTACCCCAGGGCATCGTCGTTGGTACCTGTGTGGCCGTGTCAGTAACCAATTCTGCAAAGTCATCAGTATACCATTGAGCAGTAATGCGGGTTACCTGTTCGAAAAATCGAACCATGCGTTTAAGGTCTGTGCTAATAATTCTTAAGGATGTTATTTTCATGATTTTGTTATTATCTATATGTTATAGAAAAGTAATGCTGCTAAACTGCGGCGGTATGTCAAAATATTGGAACACTGTTAATTTAAGTTAGTATCCAATTATCTAGGGATTCCATACATTATTCAATTTATTTTGATCGGCATCGTAATCATTGCCCAGTACGAGTTGTTTTACTGGTTTAAGGGCAACAAAATTTATCCGGATGTTTTTACGGCCGGTAGCCCAGCAAGCGATGCTGCGGGTGACATTTTCACGGGTGCCGTCTTTATAAATTATATTCAGATGCACCGGTACAATTGCCTTACCGATTCTATTGATAGTGACGGTGTATTTTTGCAACTGATGGCTTACCGTTCCAATGGCCAGATCAGGTGACTCTTTAGTAAAGAACCAATTATACCAAAACCAGTTAAGATTCTTCCCGGCACCATGATTGATACAATTAAAAAAATCATAAGGGGTGGGATGGCAGCCTTTCCATTGAGCGATATAGTAATTCAACGCTTTTAAAAATAATTTTTCACCCAGCATTTCTTTTACGTACAGATATCCCAGTGCAGGTTTCATGTCTTTGTTTGAATACCTGGCTGCGCCAAGTAGCTGTGGCGTTAGTGTCATAATGGGGGCATCCTGCTCGCTGGATGCAGATCTGTTAACTTCATCAGTATTATTACTTACCTGGGTTGATGGATCGATCAAAGGATGCAGGACAAATTCAGCCAGGGTTGCCCAGCCCTCATCCATAAAAGAATATTTGGTTTCGTTAGTTCCGACAAAAAAAGGAAATAACGAATGGAAAATTTCATGTGCGGTAAATTCAATGACGTCCTCTTGTTTTTCAAAAGGGAGGTTATTAACCATCATCGGGTACTCCATTGCATCCAAACCTTCAAAAACAGTTATATGAGGATAGGGGAATGGTATACCCGGGAGCTTGTAACTAAACAGTTCTGTCGTCTTTCGAGCATAACCAATTACCGGAACATAAGACCGATGCGCCGGATTATAAACAGCATCTACACGGGTACGCCGACTTGTCACAGGATCAACCACCAGGCTGGATGCCTTCCATACATAATGATTGCTGACACCAAAGGCCATATCTATAACATTGTCTGCTTCGAATTTCCAGGTGTTAGTTGAGGTGCCTTTTGTGATATTGCCATTTTTCAGATCGTCCTCAGTAATGATATCGGTTATCACATCCTCCTGCTGTGATCTTTGGATCAGACTTGCATATTTTGAAGTGTATACTTCCTTCGTATTTTTGAGGTCGCCGGTTCCCCACACCATATATCCGGCAGGTACTGTTATATCTGCCTTGAAATGTCCGTAGTCGTTATAAAATTCGTAAGGTCCGGTATAGGGATATTCATTCCAGCCATCTATATCATCATACACTGTGATCCGGGGAAAAAAGTAAGCGATAAAATAAGCGCCGGAGTCGACCTTCCCCGTACGCATAAAAGACCCCGCATTCAACTTGTAACTATAATCAATATCAAAATGAGTCTTGCTGTGCGGTAATATCTGAACACCACGGACGTTCATATTCGTCCCTCTAATGAGCCGTTTAATACTGTCAACGGGTTGATCGTTGAATTTCAGAGATTTAATAGAAATGCCATCGTTTAGATCTGCGGAGGCTATCTGAACCGATCTCATAGCTTCTTTCTGGTAAAGGTTAGAGTAAAGTTTAAACAGTACGCGGTTAAGTGTGTCAGGACTATTATTAATATATTCAATACGTACTGTGCCCGTCAGCATTCGCGTAGATGGAACGAAGTTAACTTTAATGCTATAATTCGCTTGGTTTTGCCAATATTTTTCACCCGGTATACCATTTTGATTTCGGGTTCCGTTCAAATATGCTTTTTGAATATTGGGGGCAACTGGTAATTTAATCTGAGCATTTGCTGAGGTAGCAGTTGCCAGTATTAAAAATAAAAATAGTCTGATAATAAATTTAATCATGGTGTTGTAGTTAGAAGAACCAGTGGTGGTTCAGGGATATACTTCGCATACAGAAATACTGCCGCCAGAATAATAAGTGTTGCGGATAAATACAATATACCCGCACTATATACATAGATAGCAGCGGAACCTATCGGAATAACAACATTATTTGCAGACTGTAAGCTTTGGTTAACTCCCTGTAATTTTCCCTGTTTACTTTCGCTGGTTGATTGTGATAGTTTTCCATTATATATTGGCTCAAACAAACCAGCGCCGGATATTATAAATATAATTGCCGCTGAAATGATCACAACTGATAGTATTAATGTGCTCGTCATAATCAGCCCTAATCCAATTGCAAGTGCGATAAGACCCGCTATTGCAATATTCTTTTCGGCAAAGTATTTTAGTAGCCAGGGCAATAAAAGTGCGCGTATTGTAATATCGCAAATACCAACAAGTGTTAGCATCAGACCAATAAATGCAGGCCCCCATTTATAAATGTCTTTTAAAAATATAATGAAATTGAATTGAAAAATGCCTAAACCTATATAAAACATTACCCCCATCAGGAGTAATAATTTAATGTCCTTCAAACTGAATATATCTTTAAATTGGGAAAACGTATTAAAGTTCTTAATTGTCATTTGTTTAGTTCGCATTTCGGGTGCCAGGGATTCAGGCAACAGAAAATAGACGGCTAAACCGGATAGGAATATTAACGCGGCAGTAACATAGAATGGTAAAGCAATATCAATGCTCCCTAATAATCCCCCCAGAGCCGGCCCTCCTAATTTTCCTATTCCCATAGCGGAACCAATAAAGCCAAACCATTTAGCCCTTTCTTTCGGTTCGGTACTATCGGAGACATAGGCGAATAGTGTACTGATATTCCCAGCGGTAAACCCGTCGATGATGCGGCCAAGAAAAAGTATCCAGAGAGCTCCACCGATTCCAAACAGAATATAACCAATGACAGAACCTGCCAGGCTGATCATCAGAACACTTTTTCGACCGTACCTGTCGCTTAATGCGCCCAAAGCGGGTGCAGCGAAAAAGGTGCAGGCCGCAAATACTGAACTGAGGATACTCATGCCAACCACGACCTGCTCTGATGGAAGGTACTTGCTTACAATAAAGGGCAAAAGAGGCAGAACTATAGACATTCCAACTGAATTCAGCGCCACGATCCCTATGATTATCCATAGTTGTTTTTTTTGCTTCATTTTGTATGCCGGTTATCATAAGCCAAAATAAGACAGCATTTTTTGCAGCGCACCTTCCGAGTGCATCCGCTCACCGTTTTCAAGTGATTGTTTAGCTGCCTTTGACGCTCTTTTGAACATGTTTACTTCATAGGCGGCGAGAGCTTCCTGCATCGTATTATATTTACCGGATGTTATGCACTCGCTTAATTCCAGAGCGTCAAACATCGAGGTGTTTGCGCCTTCTCCTGCAAAGGGCGGCATCACGTGTGCAGCGTCACCAAGTAAGGTTAAGTTAGGCAGGGTCGCCCAGGTTTGATCTAATGGTATACAGTAAATCGGACGTGGAATTACCGGTGTTGCTGCGTGTTCAAACAGTTCGTGCCAGATATCACTCCATCCGTTATATTCTTCTTTAAACCATGCAAGTAGCTGCGTTTTATCAGAGAAATCCAATCCGCTGCTGGCGGCCCAGTTTTCATCGGGTCTGAAGCTTAGATAAAATCCGAGTCCGCCTTTGCCTTTCTGACCGCCCAGAATATTCTTATTATTTCCAAAAGCCATTATTTTACCGCCATTTAGCAGGGTATAAATATTTGGGGTTGCATTTGCTGCATTCTCCACATTGATCTCAACCATAGTAATACCGGAGTACACAGCTTTAATATTTGTTACGTGTGAACGAATCTTTGAATTAGCACCGTCAGCGGCTACCACCAGATCAGCGTAGGCAGAGGAGCCATTTTTAAAATGTAATAACCAGCCTTCATTTTGCTTTTCCATTGAAATAAAATGACTGTTCCAAACGACCGTATCTGGCTGTAAAGACTCTAAAAACAATCGTCTTAAAGCTCCGCGATCTATCTCGGGACGAGGAGGTTCATAATTTAAATCTTCAGCTGGTCCGGTTTTGTGATCGCTGAAAAAGATTTCGGCCCGTTCATTTACAATGATCTTTTTATCTGCACCCTGACGGACACGCTGTCTGAATTCGTTTATCAAATTTGATTTTCGTAAAGCCGCCCAACCTGATTCTTCATGCATGTCGAGTGGCGAGCCCTGCACACGTGCATCTTTATTAAAATCCCTTTCGTATAATTTTACGTTTGCACCTTCCATCTGTAAAATCCGGGCCAGGGTCAACCCTCCAGGCCCGGCACCTACAATGGCGATTTGTTTGTTTTTCAGTATCATGATTTCTCATTTTTAATTACAATTCAAAATTGTCAAGTATCTTAGAGGTAAAATAATCGTACCGGACACAAAAATAGTCGTAAAGGACACGTATGGAAAAAGATAGACAGCAAACAGAACCAAATGTCCTGAAGGGATTTGCTCGTTTATTAGGGGGGGAATTAAAGAACTGGACATTAGAAATTCCTGAAAAGTTCGGTAAAGGTTATTGTGCAGGATTTGTTTTTAATGAACATATTAGAATGCTTGTTTTTAATTATGAACTCCACGAGAATCTCGTTATTGAAAATCCTGACATCAACCTAACTACAAGGACTATACTTTTTAAATTCCAGAACATTTTTCCTAAGAACGAAATATCGGTGCCAGAAAAGCTGACGCCTTCGGTTTTAATTGCGACCACGAGTCTGAATACTGATGTTATTATTCCAATCCATACTAATATGGCAACTATTAATATAGAAGTCGATGCAAATTATCTGAGGGGATTATTCTTTCTTTCAGAAAAATCGCCGGTTTTGCAAAGCTTGTTTATGAATACACAGCCGTTGCTGTTCGAACAAATGATTTATACTTCTTTGCAGAAAATTGTGGATGAAATTATATCTGAACCGGTAGATGAAATTTTTAAGCTTTTTTTTCTTAGAATCAAGGCGGAAGAACTAATTTGCAGATTATTAATGGAATTGGAAAAGCGGGATACGAAGCAGCTGTATGCTCTAAATAGCCACGATATTCAAACCATTTACAAAGTTAAGGAGCAAATGCTTGAACATTTGGAAAGTCCGCCTGTTATAAGAGAATTAGCGGCTTCTGCCTGTATGAGTCCCACTAAATTGAAACGTTTATTCAAGCAAATTTTTGGTAAAAGTATTTTTTATTATTATCAGGAATTCAGAATGAAGGAAGCCGCATTTTTGTTGAAAGATGAAAAGCTGTCTGTGTCAGATGTGGGTTTCAGGCTAGGATTTACTAATTTAAGCCATTTTTCAAAGGTCTTTGCAGCCCATACAGGGATGAAGCCCAAGCAGTATAGCCGCTCCTGAAATATGAGCGTATACGGCAATTGTGTTTATGATTTGTTTACGGGCAGTACAGAGCAGCAGCGTAAAGAAAGTGAAAATCCTGTTTTTAACGCACAATCATTAGGTATCGAAAATACAGATGAATGGTATTCTGTTTAGGGTGTGAAGATATATAATGACTTTATAATTCTTCCGTCTTCATCAGTTCCACCACCTATAATGGCCTGGTTTCCATTCGTCCCGATAATAGGGCTCGAAATCGCAATATGCGAACTGGTTGTGCTCATACTGTTTATTTCTGTCCAGCTGTCCGAATCCGGAATATATTTGAAAAATTGAAAATTTATAATTTTACCGATATTGCCATATTCGCTCGATTGTCCCATGCCGACATAGGCATAATTACCAAGGCTAAAACTGATATTATTCATATCTCCACCACCCGGATAATCAGCTTTTTTACTCCACTGATTCATATTTGTATCATAACTCCAGGTCTCACGGGAAACCACTCTGTCGGTAACGCTGGTTCTAATCATTCCGCTTGTTAAATAAAGCTTTGAGCCTATATGGAAGGATGAATATAAAACTCTCTGTTTTGGCTGCGGAAAATCTGCAACCTGAGTCCAGATTTTGGATGTAAGATCGTAGGACCACATATCGGAGTAAAAGGCATCGTTATATGGTGCTTCTACATTACTTGTATATCCCATACCATAGAATAACTTATTGCCATTAATAATTGCCACGGCACGGCTCCTTAATTTTCCAGGAAAATCGGCTTCCCTGGTCCATCTGTCTGAATTAATATGGTAAACGTAATGAAATTTGGAACCAGAAAGCTGCTTTTCAACGCCGACCATATCTCCTCCAATAAAATGAATATCCGAGCCCTGTTGAATAATAGTAGTTCCTGACAAGCGATAAGTTTTGCTAAAAACAGCGAGCTGTACGGTAGCCTTTGTCTTATAATTATATTTGAAGAATTGTGAGCTTTGAGAGGGATTGCCAAATATTGGTTTGTACGCATAAATCCAGTCTCCCTTTATGAAATGTGCAGCATCTGCGGTTGCAGAAATTTCTATTGGTAAATCCTCCATTTTATTCCATCGACCTTCCATAAATCTGAGCTGGGTTGGGTAAGTCATACTAATATTATTTACCCTGGCTTTTAGGGTGTATTTTCCTACTGGCAGGTCAGCAGGTAATTTTGTGACGAATACGCTTCCTGCCAGAGATGTTCCTATAGATTTGATTTCTAATGGAATGTTATTGAGGAATATTTTTATCGTAGCTTTATCACTTAGGTTTCCCATATTGGAGTGAACGGTGAAATTTCCGTCTGGATTCAGAATATGATCCACGGTGTAAATTGCCGGGGACATTTTGCCAATAAGATAGGCCGAAGAGTATTCTGTCTTTTTCTTGAAAAGTGCATAAGCACGCACGTAATAAACTTTGCCGGTATCGAGTCCGGTTAGGTTATGTGTGAAATCTACAGAGCCTCTGGAGTTTCCGATAAGAAATTTGGTGCCATTTTCCAGGGTCGGATTTTCTGAAGTGCCTGCTATCACACCATATTCCACATCCTGATCTGCATGACGTATTTCCAGTGTGCCGGAAATATTGAAATTGTCAAATCCTTCAATTTTTACCGGTAAAATCGAAATACGGAATGATCCGGCTTCGATTTCTGTTACCGCATTTTTTTTACAGGAAAAAAGAAACAGAGAGATACATAAAAGCACCAAGGAGTAGCGCATAGAGAGAGGGGTAAGTTTAATTTTAAGTAAATATAAAACTAAACTTAATTGTGTTAATCTAGAAAGTTCATTTATTTTAGTAAATATTATCACTCTTAATACTTCATTTATGTCCTCTTTAAAGATTTTTTCCTGGCTTATCCTGTTTCTTTGTGTTTTTAGCTGCAAAAAGGATGATAAAATCATTGTCAAAGAAGAACCTCCTTTTGCAAGTGCTGGTACAAACCGGGAAGATGTTGAGGAATTTCAAGTGGTTTTGAATGCTGACACGCTTAAAAGTGGACAATCGGGAAAATGGTCTATCGAAAAGGGATTGGTGGAAGATCTTGTTTATTTCTCTGACTCTGAAAAGCCTGATGCTATTTTTAATGGCATGCCTGGAGAGACTTACGAATTAAAGTGGACGGTAGCAGCCGGAAAGAAATTGTATTCAGAATCTATCGTGAAAGTAGCATTTAAACCGTTAAAAGCTATAATCAGCAATGACTCTCCTACAAATCAAACCAATTTTAACTTGTCTGGAAATAAATATGAGGATGGTTTATGGGAAATTGATGGTAAATATGCGACCCTGGTTGGAGATATACGGGATGGAACCAGCCTCCCTGCTGAAAAATGTGAAGCTATAAATTTGCAAGGATACGCCAGGACTTCTTATAAAATAAAATGGACCACGTATTATGGGAGTAAGTCGGCTTCTACAACTCTTGATTTGACTACTGGTAACTATACGGAAAGAGAGGCTCTGGACTATTTTTTTTTCGATAAGGATATTGAGGCTTACCGCGTAGGCTACGAAAATGGTCATGTGGTTAAACTTAATCTGGTCAATTCTAAAATGGGCCTGATAATGGGTGATACGGTTAACTATCCTGCATTACAAGGACTCACATATTTGAAAAGTCTGGATGTTTCGAGCTCAAGCCTTACGGAATTTCCTCCTGTCATTGCAGACAAATACCATCAGTTAGAGTATCTTAATCTGGATTATAACAGTATAGGCAGCCTTCCTGAAAATATTGGTAATCTTAAAAAGCTTAAGTATTTTTCACTCACAGGATCAAGTGGGCGGGGAGGGTTTTCTATGCCTTCGAGTTTCGGTGATCTTGAAAGTTTGGAGTATCTGGAGTTGTCATCTCTAGTTTTTAGTGCTATCCCTGAAAGCTTCGGTAAATTGAAGAATCTCAGGTATTTTAGTTTCGAAGGTAAGCCGATCGTGACATTGCCTGATAATATAGGGGACCTTAAAAATTTAGAAGTATTGTATGGCAGCACGATGAAGAGTTTGCCTGCTTCCGTTACGAAGCTTACAAAGCTCCGGAGATTAGATTTCACCGTGGGAGATTCCTGGGCGACAATGCCTGCGGATATCGGTAATCTCAAGATGCTGGATACTTTAGAACTGAGAGGTAATTACTTTGAAGTGCCTCCTAGCTTCGCGAAGCTTACTGATTTAAGCATATTGACGCTATCAAGCCCGGTCCTGAAATCACTTCCTGAGAATATAGGTAATTTAAAGAAATTAAAGTATCTGACATTTGGCGGGGATATAAAAAGTCTGCCGGATTCTTTCTGTAATTTGTCCAGTCTGGAATCATTGGTTGCTTCCGGAGAGTTTGAATATTTGCCAAAAGAGTTTGGCAAGCTTCATAACCTTGTAGAAATGACCATTGAGTCTGGTAAATTAAAAGCACTGCCCGAAACTTTCGGACAACTTAAAAGCCTTAAGCGATTAAAATTAAAAGGTAATGCTATAACTTCTTTGCCCTCTAGCTTTTTTGATCTTCCGGTGTTAAACGCCTTAGACTTGTCATACAATCATATCAGCACTATTTCTGTAGACTTCGCAAAACTGAATGGGATTTTGGGCTTACTTTATATTCACGGAAATAAGTTTAGTAAAGAGGATGGACTGTTACTTAAAAAGCTTTTGCCTAATATTCATATAGATTTACTTGACTAGGACCTGGGAGAAAAATAAAAACTAGTTTTATACCTGGTAGAGAACTTTCAAAGTTCTCTACCAGTCAAGTTTTGATTACTTATTATTTCAAAAGACGATATTTCCTTCGTACTAAATAAGCTTTTATTTTAGTTCTGTTCTAATCACCCCAGCATAAGTCGCTGCCCAGATCGCTCCGTCCTTATCTTTTATGATTCGCTCGATGTTTACGCTCGGTACGTTTGAATTTTCAGTAGTATAAATTTCAAGTTTTTTGCTTTCTATATTATATTTCAAGATTCCAACATTGTTCTGGCTGAGCCAAAGATTACCGGTCTGTTCATCTAAAAAGAAGTCATTAATGCTATTGCCGGCAAACATTTTGGGGTCCTCAGCAAATATTCTCTGCCAATTGCCATTTGGGGATAAAACGTAAATTCCCGCTGCCGTTCCTTTTTCATTGTAAAGTGAGAACCAAAGATTCCCCTTTTTATCTTCATGCATCTTTGAAATGTATGCCTTCGAAAGTGGTGTGGAGTTGTCATTTAAGAATGTGGTATTACCCTTTTCAATGATGACGTTGCCCTCAAAAGTACCGATCCAGGTCCTCTGATTACTATCAACAAATACACCCAAAGTTTTGTCTGATGGTAGTTTAGAGTTTTTTTTCGTGATCTCACTCCATTTCTGACCATCAAATCTAGACACTCCATTCCAGGAGGTGAAAAGGACGTTTCCAGAATTGTCAACGAAGATTTTCCTTGCCCAGTTAATTGGTGAGTTTATTGAATCAAATTTGGTCCAGACGTGGTTATCATAGCGGTAAACATCATATCCGATTACAAACCATTTATTATCCTTTTTATCCACCTCTATATCTCTTACCGATTGCGTTTCGTTTTTGTTGTAGGAAGTTGGTGATATGATGGTGTTAGACGAGTTGAAGTGTTCCCATTTTCCGTTTGCTATCTTTATAATCCCATTATCTGTTCCAATCCAAATATCACCTTTTTGGTCACTCGCTACTGCTCTGGTCATGTCCCAAGGCATTTCGGAGTTACTTTGATTAAAGACCTCCCAAGTTTCACTGAGCTGTGATTTGTCACTCCCCATTCGGACTGGCGAACCTTTAGTCGCCATATTAGATTGATTTTCAAAATCAAAGATCCTCCTTTTGGCTCCGTACTTGCCATTTTCGAACTGAAGTATAATCGAGACTGAGCTATTCTCTTTTTTTGCACCGGTAGTTGCTGGGGTCCAGTTTTCAGAGCCGTTAATTGAGGCCTTGAGCTTGAGGTCGTTTGAGCTGATATTGGTTTTATTTTCTAAACTTAACAGGCAAGGTTTGCCGTCTTGGTCGATAAGTATCTGCATTTCAATAGTGCCTTTTAAAATACTAAGGTTTTTTTCTCCGATTCCAGTTAGGAGGTTTTGAATAATGGTTTTTGGTGGTTGTGCTTTTGATTCGCCACAGTCAAGGCAAAAAGACGAGAGGTTACAATCTTCGAACTTTTCGGGATAAAGACTTTGAGAGTGGAGAGAGATGGCAATTATACTTATTGCTATTGTAAATAGAATTTTTTTCACCTAATGCAATGATTAAAAGACTGTAAATTATTGAAAGGTATATTTTTTAGGTGAGCTAACAAAAAAAGGGACGAAAGCCTGTTTTGAAGACTTCGTCCCTTTTGGGGTGGCCTCTCTTGCTTTTGTCGACGGATTTTATGTACGATTTAACGCGTCTAGCGAACCTAAAGGGGAAAATGATGGATATTGATCCACAACTTTCAGAGCGACTTTTGCCATCCTAGTATGTTTTAGTCGCATGCGCATAACTTCAATCAATTTTATACCTAGTAGAGAAGTTTGAAATACTCTACTAGGTATAAAATTCATTTAGAAATTATCTAATAGCTATAACAACCAAATTGGATTTACAAAAATAAGACTGTCTGAGAACATGATAACAAGTGGTGAAAATTATCACTAACTTGTTCGCTGTATTGTGTATCTATATAGACCAAAAATTGAACGGAAAAAAAATAGAAAGTATTATAAAAGCTTATAAGATCGCAAGAGCACAAAATCCCGATGTTTGGTTAAGCGATTGCGCAAATGCTGCCACACTGGAAAATGCAATTGAACTTGGCGCAACGGCAAAAAATTCTGTGGGCAGAAAACATAGTCATCAATTTCGCATACCCAACATAATTCTCGATAAGTTTGCATTAGCTATTTTAGCTAAAGCACATAGAATTGCAGCTTCTGCTGATTTTCATGAGCTGATTTCAACAATTGAAAGTTGTAAAATAAAAGGCGTTTCCGACCTTACCGTTTACGACACAGCACAAAGAATTGGAGAATATATGAACTTATATCCGAATAGAATTTAGCTACACAGGGGTACAAGAAATGGTGCAGAAATCTTACTGGGTAAGATTAAAGATAAATACTTAACAATCAACCAGCTTCCTCAACCGTTCCAGTCACACCTCTCAGCAGCTGAAATAGAAGACATTTTATGTATTTACAAGAACCGATTAGCTACTTGTATTTAGCTAAAAGCATCAATGGCCGTTTGCTCAATCATCATCCCCAGCTAAGGTCCAATTAATCCGTATTTAATTTTAGATAACTTGCTAGCAAAGGTTGTTGCTTCTCAATATATTTACCTCTTTAAACCTTAAGTAGCCAAATCAAAATTAGATCATATGGAGATAGTTGCATTTTTCATTATAGAACATGAGTACATTACCTATAAACCACAAGTTATGAACCTTGGGGGAAGGTTTACCTACGAGGCGGTAATACAAAAAGGAGTATATACGCTTTCAAGGACACTTAATAACAAGAATATAAAGGACTTTTTCAGCACCACCAATTCCGAAATAAAAATTAAGAATGTATCTGCAATTGTTGGGCAAAATGGAGTAGGAAAATCCACTATGCTAGATGTAATTAGAAAGAGTTTTGTAGAGAAATCAGCAGCTTTGCCACATACCTCTTTTTTTTTATTAGTAGAAGATGAAAAAGAAGAAGTTTTTTTTATATCCACAAGTCTCAAAAAATTGTACTTAGAAGGTAACCCAAAACCTACTGAAATCAAAAAACTTGATACTAAGCTAATGCAAACTATTTTTTACTCCCCACATTTAGACTTCAGATTTAATCCCAACTTTGATGAAATTGATTATTTCGACATCTCTGCTGACAATTATCTTGAACTCGACCTTGAAGGAATTTCCGACAGAGGGAATAAAAGTAATGGGTCTGCATATAGCATTAAGCAAGAATTACTCTTTAAAAATTCAGTAAGACAAATTAACTTTCTTGCCAGTTCATTAGTAACAGAAAAGAAGATTTTTAATGAACTTTTCGACTTCCCTGAACATGGCGAAGCAATCCTCGAATTTAGAGACACTTCTATTGACGATAATCCCAGAAATGTGCCAAGAGCTTTTCTATCGCCACTAAAGATGGTAAGAGAAAAAATCGAAGCAGAATCTAATAATTATGTGAAGGTCAGAAAATCAGATAAAAACGGAAAAACTACCAACCAAATTGAAGTCAATGGTTATTTACTGAAACGGGACTTTCTAAAATACATTCTTTCAGTGGTACACAGACAGATGGATGTAAGCAATAATTATCTAAGTTATAGCGATTTTAACACAGATACCTTTGAAGCAGACATTAAAGAACAAAATGCACTTGACGCATTTTACTCTTTTTTTAGAAATAGTATTATTGACACAGTCAAGGGAAGGGAAAATCCCTTTGATGTTAAACTTATCGAAGCACTTATAAACAAGGTGTATGATGTTATTGACAACATTACAAGCGTTAGCTCTATCGAGGACAATAGGATAATAGTTTCTTCAGAGGACGCAATTAAAATACTGGAATTGCAAAAGGAGCTTGTTTTTGAAATATCTGACTATTACAACAAACAATCAAAAGAAAACTCTAAAGATTATACCAATATAAACTTTCTCGTTCAGGGAATTATTTACTATTTCCCAGCCAAAAAAAGATTAAGCTCAGGTGAAAACGCACTTTTGAATTTTTTTTCTAAGTTGTATGATTTTCTTGATTTGAAGCTCAGTGTAAAAACAAACCCACAAAAACAGATTCAAGCATTTATCCTCTTACTTGATGAAGCTGACTTGGGGTTCCACCCCATATGGAAAAAGAAATTCGTTAAGGTGTTAGTCACTACTGTCCCTTATTTTTTCGAGCAATATAAACAACATCCCTCACTTCAAATTATTTTTACAACACATGATCCGCTCACATTATCGGATCTTCCTAGTTCTAATATAGTTTACCTTTTAAATGATAAAGGACAAGTGGGCATGGATGAGGAATCTGAAAGAAACACTTTTGGTGCCAATATTACAGATTTGCTCGCAGATTCTTTTTTCCTTAGTGACGGACTTATCGGCGACTTTGCAATGGACAAAATTAAAGATGTTATCGCCTGGCTGGACAACCTAGACGATAAAAAAAATTCAGAATATTATAAAAAAGTCATCGAACTTATAGATGAACCGATTGCAAAAAGGAAACTTGCAGAAATGTATGATGATAAAATGCAAGCCAATCTGCAGCTGAATATTATTGAAAAACAAATTGCTGATTTGAATAAGAAAAGAGAGGAGCTGAGGAAATGATACATATCTCAATTAATGCACTTAAGATTGTAAAGGCAAGACATCAATTCTTAAAGGAGATGGTGCCATTACTCACAAAGCGAATTAATAGCTACTCTAAGCCCGGGTCTAAAAGATTCTTGGCGACTATCATGACAGACCTTAATCTAATATTGTCTGGAGAACCTGACGACTTATCCATAATTAGTGCAAAAGTAAATGTTGTCATTAATGGTCATCGCAATAACAAAAAGGCAATAAAAAAGATTTTTGACTATGATTGGTTCATAACCAAAACAAAAAAAAGATATAATGCCTACCATCTTGCAGCATCGTTAGAAGTTAACGTTTGTGTGTATTGCAATCGTAATTATACCCATACCGTTATAACGAAAGATGGTGAGAAAATAACGAGGCCACAATTCGATCACTTTTTCAGCAAAGGTAAAAATCCACTCATTGCTTTGTCATTTTATAATCTTATTCCGTCTTGTAGTATATGTAACTCTGGAATTAAGCATGAGGCCGATTTTGAATTATCAACCCATAATCATCCCTATAAAGACAATTTCATAACTGATTTTGCATTTACTTACAAATATACGAATGAAGAATCCAGCGGCCTCCGCATAGTTACTGACACCCCAAATATCAAAGCGCATCGCACACTCACTGATCTTAAAACAGACTTGATTTATAATACGCATGTTAGTGAATTGAAAGAGATGTTGCGCATGAAATACGCATTCTCGGACAAGTATCTTGAAATATTAAATAACAATTTGCTTGCAGGAATAAATATATCTCGAAAAGAACTCTATAATATTGCTTTTGGGGTAGAGCAAGATGAAAAGGATTTTGGTACACGCCCGTTCAGTAAATTCAAAAGCGATATATTGAAAGAACTAGGAATCATAAGTTGATGGCATGGTTCTAGAAATATAAATTGGTTCATTGTTCACAAAAATGTTATTTAGATTAAATGCCAAACCTTGTTACCCGTAAATGTAAATAATGATGTCTTTTGATCAGATCATCATAGGTCAATAACCTCACATCGGTTCCAGGTAGTGACATAAATTCATTTTAAACACGAGAGATTTTTTAACTTATCTTCATCTGCTCCGATTAATATGGAATATTGAAAGTTTAAATTCTTTATTGATACATCGTGTTAAAGCGATTTAGATTGTATTTCTAGAAAATTATCAAGGTTGGAAAAATAATTAAAATACTTGGTTCTAATTTGTTGAAAGTATTTTTGAGCGGGTTTGAGCATAGTCAAATTTTACTTGGAGAAAAATGCTGATTCAGCAATTTTATCGTTCGAATAACCGGTCAATCGCAGTCGCCTCATCGACAACATTTGAAAAACCAGGAAGCCGGTCCTCAGGTTCGTATTCATCCGGCTGACTGACATTTTCCATGTAACTGTCCAGCAATCCAGGGGCATCGAAGTAGGTATCTTGATAAAAAGGTTCAAAATAGTTAGACAGACTACAGTCGTTCAAAAAATTTGCGTAATCATCTGCTATTTTCTCTTCCACTATTTCCAACGCACGATCACTGTAGCCTTCAAAATAGCTATAGATAAGGTTTTCCTCATGGCTTGAAAGATCGACGTCATTAGTGGTATATAATCCATTTACTGTTTCTTTTATAGTGGACATAAATACAGAATGCTGACACCAATCTTCTTCATATACCTCATAATAATTCAGTACATCTAGAACGGTGCTTATTTGATAACTGTCAGCAGCGACTTCAATTGCCCTGGTAAAAAAATTCGGCCAGTGAGCCGTAATATATTCCTGAGTAGTAGTGTAGGTATCTAGATTGTTTAATACGTAGTATAGTTCCTTAAAGCTAACATTTGCCAAAAAAAGATCGGTGTCAGAGACAATTTCCAAAAGTCTTTCTTCATTTACATGCTCACGAAAATATCGCAGGTAAATGAACAAGATGCTGACTTGCCCGGCCATACTGTCAATACAAGCATCCAACATGTTTTCAAGTTTCTTATTAAACCTAGGGAAAAATTGGAGCAACTGCTCGGAAGTTAAAACCACACCTGAATCTGATTCTGGACTGAAATAAGTGGTAATCTGCTTGAAATATACCGCTGAAAAGAGAATGCGTTTGACTTCGGAAAAACGTTCACGGAGAAAATGAATGACAAAATCCCCAATCGAAGGATTTAAAAAACTAAAGCTCAATCTTCCATTGTCCAAACGTTTTTCGCTTTTTATAAATCCATCTAATAACTTCACCAGGGATTGTTGGTAGGCATCGGTCTTCATCTGATAGCCATTCTCACTAATTTCGTAGGCATATCGTCCCTCGAAAGCTTTTTCAAGTTCTTCAGATGCCACATTGTAGCCGCCTAAACTGAACAAAGTCATTAGCAAGAACCTTTCTTCTTCGTTCAATTGCTGTTCGTAGGCGAAATGCCAGATTTCCCTGGGATTATCTAGGCTATTAAATATGAAGAATTCTGTTTGCTCGACCGGTACGATCTTTAGTCTATTTGCCGCGGTAATAAATTCAATCAGGCGCGGAAAATAATTTTTGTGGCTAATGATCTTAAGGTAATTATTGGATTTAAAAAAAACATCGTATTGTTCCATTGCCATCCCAGAGTGGAAAAGGTGATTGTACAAAATCTTCGCCTTATCCAGCTTGGAATAGGATGTGATCTCGAGTTCATACTTAGAAAGATCTGCAAAACCCGAACGTTTGAACTTATCAAACCTATATTGCGCCTGTTTCAAGATAGTGGTTCGGGTGGTCATAACCAGATATTTGTTAGTACTTGCCTGAATGCGTTCTATAAAACTTACAATCTTTGCTTCTGTGTTTCTCGGGTTCAGGATCTCCGACAGGTTGGCGCCAAAAAAGTCGTCAAAGAATACAACCTGCTTTGCCTCTGGTGAAGGGCTAAGTAGATCCTCGGCATCTTTCAACTGATCATCTACATAAATTAGTTGGAAACCCTTGGCCAGCAATTCACAGATTAATAGGTACGAAATGGTGGTCTTCCCAATTCCGGGTTCTCCTGAAATGATCAGAAAGTGGTGCTCCATCAGTTTCTTGACCGCAAAGTCATAATTTTTGGTTGGCACATAAAAGCTGGCTTTTCTAAGGATCTTTTCTTTCACAAATTCGGATCTACCATTCACACCATTGTGCAAGATTTCATTGAGTATACTAGTACTGGTCAACCACAGCTTGTAATATTTTTTTTCAATCTCTGGATATTTTGCGATCAGATTCATAATCCGTGCACCAGCGTAGACATCGTGGGAAGTTTGCAAATAGGGCTTAAGTTGCAAAACGATCTCGTCGATCTGCCCAACACTCAAATCAAATGCGGTCATTAGAATATATCTTTCCGGCTTCGATGAAAGCCTGTCCATCTTTTTCTTTTCTTCAATTATTGAAGTTTTCAGATTGGAATACGAAGATCGAACAAACTGCTTGGCTTGAACAATAATCTCATTTTCCTTGGTCTTGGCATAGCGCAGATCAATCCCCTTGTCCCGGCCCGTTTTAAAGATCTGAAAAGAAATGCTAAGTTCTTTTTCAAGGAGATCTTTGCAAAGTTCCTCAAACTCCTTATCGTTTAAAACACCCAGATTATAAGCTGCCATTTCATTAATTTAAACCTAAAGTTAACGATAAATTCATCCGAAAAAGATTCCTCAATCTATTGCATAATCACCAAAAAAAGGAGGACGTCATGGAAACAACTACGGTACTTTCCCACAACCAAACAAAGTTAAACCCAGTACAGACTTCGACCCAGGACGGTTACCATTTCTAAATAGAAAGGCTGCAAGGAATTCATGCAGCCTTTCATATATAAAACCATTTTTATTATTTCAGTTATATTTGATCAACTTAACGCTGAAGTATGATTACTGAAACTGAAATCTGTACCTTGAACCTTACCACCGAAGTAGCTTCTTCTTTAAAAGCCAATGGGATCAAGTTCTTTGATGGGAGCATCGGAAACCTAACCCGTTTGCATTATAGCAAAGGTTATGTTGAATGCTTACTTAACTACAAATACCCTAAAAACTTTCAAGAATATCAGGTATTGATAATCGACCTTAACAACGACAAAGAGATATTCTATGATTACCAGCAGCATCAGCATAAAAACAGTAAAAGCCCAGAAAAACACTACCTGATCTGCTCTCACCCTCAGGATATTTTTGATCCTAGGCCATTATCTCTAAAATTGATGGATGAAATAATATCGTCGAATCTGGATAAAGGTTTTTTAATGGTTGTATTCTGTAGTGAAGATGAAAAAGTGATGTATAATAAAACAGGAAATTCCTACGATAATTTTGAAGTTAACAATTATGAGTTCACCTATGGCGTTCCTTATCGTACGAATAAACATGGACTTAAAACCATTATTCCAAATGAGCAAGGGGAGCTATACAGTTTCCTGAAAAAATTCAACAGCAGTTTTTCCTACCATGTACTCTTTGATCACCCAGACAGAACGGTGAACGGTCAATATGGCCCAGATCCTGATTTTAAACCTCTTGTACTAACTGCGGATGGAAATATCGCCGGCATCTCTTGGTCCAATGAGAAATCAGGGATGTTCTTTTTTCCAGAGACAAGTAAAAAAGCTGAATTCCTAGAAGAGTTCCTAAAGGAAATTGCTCCTACCTATTTCCCTCACTTATTCCCCGGCATCGTCAAAGACAAATGGCTGGAACAACCCGAATATCAGCTAACTAGTACCTTGAAACTACAGAATGAAAAAGAAAAGTTAGTCGAGGAATTTAACCACAAACTCTCCGAGAAAGATAAAGAAATCCAGCTTGACGAGCATAAATATGGTTTCCTAAAACGCATGCTCATTGACACCGATCAGCCGCTGGTAGACAGTGTCATCGCATTTTTAAAGTGGCTTGGGTTTAACAAAGTGATCGATGCGGATAAGATTCCAGGCCGCACCATCAAGGAAGAAGACATCCAGATTGAAACTGACCAGGGACTAATTATCATAGAGGTAAAAGGACTCGGTGGAAAAACAAAGGATTCAGAATGTAGCCAAGTTAGTAAATTCAGGAACAGGCGCCAAAAAGAGCGAGATAAACTCGATGTACATGCACATTTTCTAGTTAACCACGAGCGGCACAAGCCGGCCATGAAAAGAGCCAATCCACCATTTACCGAATTTCAAATGAGCGATGCAGAATTTGATTCCAGGGGATTGATGACCACCTGGCAACTTTTTCAGGTCTATCGAGCCATAACAAACGGCATATTCAGCAAGGCCCAAATTAGGTCCTGTTTTTTTTGCAATGGATACATCAACTTTATTCCCCAGGAAATGGTGGAGCTGGGTAAACCACAAGAAGTATTTGCAAAAAACTCGGTGATCGTAATAACCCTTGATGAGCGGATAACCCTGAAAGTTAATGATAGGCTGGTCTACAAAGTAGCCGACAGTTTCCAAGCGGTCAATATCAAATCCATACAATACGACAACAAACCTGTACAGAAAACTGGGACCGGCTCCTTCGGACTTAAGCTCAGTCATTCCATCCCAAATGATACGCGATTTTTTGTCTATCCAACCACCATGCCATCCTAGCAGCAAAAGTATACCGATAAAGCGCGAAATTTGCTACTATTTGATGTACTTCAACAGATTACTGCAATCATCGTCAAAAAAAGGGAATTTTTAAATGCATAAGGTGGTGAGTGGAGCCTATGGCTTCGACGCCAGCTGGATAACAGTTACATCTACTTTATTAGAAGCGACTTATTCTTTCAGTTTTAAATAATTTATCTCTGCTAGAGTATTTCCCATTTTACTATATCGTAATCTTGCCAAGATTTGGCAAATGCCAATCGCTGTATAATCATTGCAAGAAAATTAAATTATGAAAACAGCAATTTTATACCTCCGTGTAAGTACCGATGAACAAGCATTAAGGGGTTATTCATTAAGAGCTTAGCAGGAAATGCTAACTAACTACTGCAAACTGCATGGCATTAGCATTTTAAAGATTTTCACAGAAGACCATTCTGCTAAATCTTTCAAACGACCAGAATGGATGAAGCTCACAACCTATTTGCGTAAACACCGGTCGGATTTCCTCCTCTTTACAAAATGGGATAGATTTAGCCGCAATACCTGTGATGCTTATCAAGTGTTGGCAAACCTAAAAAGGATGGGAACTAACCCACAGGCAGTAGAGCAGCCATTGGACTTAAATGTTCCTGAGAACAAATTAATGCTTGCATTGTACTTGGCTATACCTGAAATCGAAAATGACCGACGAAGCTTGAATACTCAAATGGGCATGAGGCGTGCGAAAAAGGAAGGACATTGGTCTGGCAGGGCACCACTAGGTTATAAAAACAAGACCTACGAAGATGGGAAGAAATATATTGCACCAGAAGAACCCTACGCTTATGCAATCAAGTGGGCATTTCAAGAACTTTCTTTAGGTATGTCTTCAATGGCGGAAGTTTATAGAAAGGCATTTAAACTTGGGCTTACCTGTAGCATTAATAACTTTCATTCACTTGTACGCAATCGGATTTATTGCGGCAATATTAGAGTTCGCGAAATAGATGGAGAAGAAGAACACATCATAAAAGGTCTGCATGAACCATTGATAACCGAAAGGCTATTTGACAAAGTTCAAAATATATTAAAAGGAGAGATTAAACCTAAAAGATCTGCAATTGCAACACCAGAAGATTTACCGCTTCGAGGCTTTTTAAAATGTCCTAGCTGCCATAGAATGCTTACAGGGAGTGCTTCAAAGGGCCGTAAAACCCATGTTGCTTACTACCATTGTAAATCGCCATGCAAAGTAAGATTCAATGCCAATCAGGTAAACCAGGATTTCATCGAAGAATTAAAACTCTTCAGGATTGCCAAAAGAGATCAGCCAAAATTCTTAAAAGAAATTATAAGCACTTATAACGAAGTGAGAAAAACGGCTGTCTCCATGAGACAGGGCTGTATAGATGAATTGCATATACAAGATGATCAGATAATTAATGCTAGAGAACTTTTGCTCGTTGGAAAGATCGAACCATCCGATTTTAAAATCTTGAAAATGGATTACGATAATAAATTAAGTACAATAAATATTAGGTTAACAGAACTTAAAGAACGATTTAAAGATAAAATTAATATTCAGCCGATGGTTATCAATGCAGTAAAAACACTCTGTAATCTGTCAAATATTTATCAAACAGCAACAATTGAGGACAAAAGATACCTAGTAGAGACAATTTTTAATGGAATGTTAATTTACGACAAAGATGGATATCGAACCATAAATCTCAACAGCATTTCAGTTGTTATAACTTACCTGAAAAACAAGGAGTTACAAGGAAATAAAAAAGGGCAAAAGATCTTTAAAATCCTTTGCCCTTTTACGGGTGGAATATGGGGCTCGAACCCACGACCCTCGGTACCACAAACCGATGCTCTAACCAACTGAGCTAAAACCACCGTTTATTAATAGGACGAAAGTACGGTTTTGGCGTGTAATTTTTAAAATTTTTTATAAATAAATCGTCTTAAGCGCTGTTTAAGGCCGATTATTTATGTTTGCAGCTATTTAAATACTTGATTTTAAACATACTGCGTCCGGGTGAGAAATTACAGAAATTATAAAACCTGTGATAAGCCGTTATATATGGTACCTTTACCAGGACAGATTGCATTCTGTTGTGGGCTCTTTAAGGAAAATCGATGGTTAAAATCTGCACCAATCAGTATATTATTGCCATTGGCGCGTCAGCTGGTGGGCTGGAAGCGATAGCTGATTTTTTTGATCATACACCGCTGGACGCCGTTTCCTATATTTTAATTCAGCATATGTCTGCTGATTTTAAAAGCCAGATGGCACAAATTCTTAGCCCGCACAGTAAACTGAAGATTATTGAAGTGACGGATGAGATCAGGATAGGGCCAAATCTGGTTTATCTGATTCCCAGTTCAAAATATATGATTGTTAAAGATGGCTGGCTCATTTTATCTGATAAAAAAGAAAAACAGCCCCCGCATTTAACGATAGATTGCTTTTTTACTTCACTGGCCGAGGATTGTGGCGATAAAGCCATTGGTATAATATTATCCGGTACAGGAGATGATGGGAGTAAAGGAGTTGAAGCTATTAATAGTTTTGGTGGTATGGTTATCGTCCAAGACCCAAAAACAGCTGCCTTTCAGGAGATGCCAATATCTGCACTGGAAACAGGTTGCGCAGATTATATAGTGGAACCGAAGAAAATGCCACAGATTATCGAGGACTATGTGAAGAATGGTACAGCTGACCTTTTCGACCATTCAATTAATGAAACCGTTGTTAAAAGTATCTTTAGCCTAATCAACGGCAGTTCTCCATTAGACTTTACAGATTATAAGCGCCCAACGATCCTTCGGAGAATTAAAAGAAGAATGGTTCTCCATAATATCTTACTGGCTACTGAGTATTTGGAGTATTTACATACGCATCCGGAAGAAGTTGAATTGCTGGCCAACGATTTCCTGATCAGTGTAACTTCGTTTTTTAGAGACCCCGAAGCCTTCTCTATTATTGAGAAAACAGTTATACCGGCCATCATGGAGCAGCAATCAAAGGATGATATCGTTAAAATCTGGGTTGCAGGTTGTGCTACCGGTGAAGAGGCGTATTCCATGGCCATTTTAGTTAAAGAGTACTTAACCCTTCATCAGTCAGGTAAAACTATAAAAATATATGCGACTGATATTAATAAGTCGGCATTGGCGATTGCTTCAAAAGGATTGTATCCGGATACGATCAGTAAGGTGGTTTCTGAAAAGAGATTAGCTGATTATTTTACTGCTGAGGGACAGCATTTCCGGGTGAAGCAAGAGGTTCGAAGAATGATTGTATTTGCTGCTCATGATCTGATTAAAAATGTTCCCTTCTGTAATATTGACCTGATCAGCTGCCGGAATCTGCTTATCTACATGAACTTGAATTTGCAGGAACGTGCTTTTTCAATGATGCATTTTGGCCTGAAGAAAGATGGATTTCTATTTTTAGGTCCGAGTGAGAATACATCAGTATTGAAACCTGATTTTAAAGAAACAAGTGCAAAATGGAATATTTTAAGAAGTCATAAAATAGGCCAGCCAGTTAAGTTTAATACATTTTCACCACCTGTTATTGGAAATATAACAACATCAAGCGCTATGGATCTCCGTAAAAACACACTTAATAAAAGTAAAAATATAATAATCGACGATGAATTTAACCTGGCTATTTTGGAAGAAACAGGTTTTAACGGTGTTTGTACGGATGAGCATTTGTTTGTAATTAAATCTTTCGGAGACACCAGAGCTTATCTTAAAAATGAAAACTTTAAGTTCGATTTGAATGATCTGATACCGGAGGAGGTTTCTGTAATTTTTAAGGCAGCGGCTTACAAGGCCTTGAAACTAAATCAAAGGATAGAGTTGAAAAAGATGGTTTTTCAGGGGATACTTCCCGCAGATCAGCGCATGGTGAATGTTATTTTTAAGCCTTTTCAAAGTGTTAAATCTGCTGATAAATTATTACTAATCTTATTCGTTGAAGCTAAAAGCAGGGCGAAGGCCGAAAATATAATTGGTCATGCTGGTTTTACAGCGCTGGCAAAAGATCACTTAAATAGTTTGGAGAAGGAGCTGGCAGAATCTAAACATAAACTGGAGACAGCTAATGAACGATCTGCATCTGCAGATGAGAATATGCAATCCTACAATGAGGAGCAGCAATCTGCAAATGAAGAAATGCATTCGGCAAATGAAGAGCTGCAGTCAGTGAATGAAGAGCTACATACGATCAACAAAGAATATCAGGCCACCAATGCCAAGCTAACCGAACTCAATGATGATCTCAATAACTATTTCCGCAGTAATGTAAATGGACAATTGTTTGTAGACAGGGATCTGCTGCTTAAAAAGTATTCTCCAGGTGCGGTAAAACATATCAATATTCTGGAAAGTGATATTGGTCGTCCGTTGAGTAATATTACAACCAATATCAAATTTGAGACGCTGATTAACGATATTAAACAGGTTATTCTGGATGAAAAAACGATTACCAGGGAAGCTGAGGCGTCCAATGGGAAGATCTACCAGGTAATGACAATGCCATATATTAGAAAGAGCAGTAAAGAACCGGATGGCGCAGTAATTAGTTTTTATGATATTACGGAGCTTAAAAAGGTATCTCGTGAACTTGATATTACGAATAAGAAGTTGCACCAGAATAATGGAGAAATCACATTGGTCAATACGCAGCTTCAGGATAGAAATGAGCAGTTAAATAATTCAAAAAAATATATTGAGGAGATTTTTAATACCATTCACGATCCATTGGTTATCCTGGATAAGGAGTTGAAGGTCGTGCGGGCTACTGATGGGTTCTATCAGACCTTTAAAGTTTCCGAACATGAGACGGAGGGGAATTTCCTCTATAACCTTGGTAACCGGCAATGGGATATTCCGGTACTCCGGCATCAGTTGGAAAATATTCTGCCGGAACAAGGGTTTTTTAAAGCTTTTGAAGTGGATCATGTGTTTAATGTGATCGGTCGTAAGATCATGAGGCTGACTGCCAGGCAATTTGATACCTATACGGATGAGACACTGACTTTGCTGGCTATTCACGATCTGACAGATAAACGCAAAGTAGAGGAAGGACTAGCGGAAGCAGAGCGTTTGCTGGCAGAGAGCAAAGAAAGACTACATTTTGCAATCGAATCTGCAGGGATAGGCTCGTGGGATTTCAATGTACTCACTAAAGAGTTTATCTGGGATAACCGGTGTAAGGAGCTATATGGCCTTTATCCTAAGGATCTGGTAGATTATAGTGTTTTTCTGGACCAGGTTCATCCTGATGACCGTAAATTAACGGACGACGCCGTGAATATGGCTTTAAAAGGGGTTAACCACGGAGAGTTTAATGTTGAATATCGTACGGTCGGTATGCACGATCAGAAACTGCGCTGGATAAAATCGAAGGGCAAAGCCTATTTTAATGAAGGAAAAAAAGCTACTCGTTTCATTGGGACGGTACTTGATATTTCTATGGAGAAATCACTGGAGCAAAGTACCCGGGAGCTGTTATTGAAAAAGGATGAATTTATCAGTATCGCAAGTCACGAATTAAAAACACCGGTAACCAGTTTGAAAGCTTCTCTTCAACTTCTAAACCGGATGAAAAATAACCCTTCGCCAGTTATGCTTCCAAAACTTATTGATCAGTCTACGCGAAGTATGGAACGGATAACCTTATTGATAGACGATCTATTGAACGTAACCAGGATGAGTGAGGGCCAGTTGATGCTGAATATTGCTCCTTTTAATATGGCAGCGATGTTAAATCAATGTTGTTCTTATATCCGTGAAGAGGGTAAACATGAATTGATTATCCAGGGAGATATGCAGCTTGAAGTTGATGCTGACGAGCAGCGTATAGAGCAGGTGATTATTAATTTCTTAAATAATGCGATTAAGTATGCGCCGGACTCAGAAAAAATATACCTGATCGTCGAACGGGAAAATGGAATGGCTAAAGTTTCTGTTAAGGACAATGGTCCGGGGATACCAGCGGAGAAGATTGATTATTTATTTGAACGTTATTACCGTGGAGATTATATGGGAAAACCATATTCGGGTCTTGGATTAGGCTTATATATCTGTTCAGAGATCATTAAAAGGCATGGCGGAGAAATCGGAGTGGTCAGCGAGCTTGGACATGGCGCTGCTTTCTGGATTACGCTTCCGGTAGCCACTCCAAAATTACAGCTGGATGAATATGTTGGAGTTACTGAAGCTATTGAAGTAGTATAAGTATTTCAAAAAGCAGTTTGTGAATACTGCTTTTTGAAATTCGGAAGAGGGGAAGAATCTATAGTCTTTAGATCATTCTACTTTAATGTTTTTGAGCCAGTTTCTCCCGCATTTGTTCCATTCTCTTCCGACGTTCTTCAGGTGTAGAAGTTTGTGTATGAATACGTTCATCGGCGCCGGCTGCGTCTGAAAGGATCGGATTGAGGTATGCGATCATCTTTGTTTCATAGTCTTGCAGTGCGGTCCTGATATCTGGAAATTGACCGTTGGTGAGGTTTTCTGTCAAATTGAGCGCATCAAGCAGACCTAGATTTACACCAAGGCCACCGAAAGGAGGCATAACATGTGCTGCATCGCCCGCCAGCGTAATGTTGGCATGTGGTTTCCAACTTTCAAAATCTGAGAATACTCTTAATGGAAAGCCGCGATATTCATTTGTTACCCGAAATAAGTCCTTGAAGACCACGTTCCAGTCAGCGAACAGCTTATTGAGGAACTTTTCGACAGTAGCATTATCATCAAAATCTACAGCATTATCTTTTTGCCAGTTGCCCGGTTCACGGAAGGAAGCATAGTAGTTAAAATGACCATTTCCTTTGGTATGGATAAATAGCGTTTTTTTATCCTGTACAACAGCAAGATTTCCATTATTAACCATTTCATATAAAAAGGGAGTATCAGTCTGTGGAAAGAAAACCTCGCCTTCTATGCAAAACGTACCGGTGGCTGCAGGAGTACTTTCTGTGATGATATTTCTTGCTTTTGACATCGAACCATCGGCAATGATAACCAGATCGGCTATTGCTGTTTTTCCTGACTGAAACTCAATTCTGAATTTTCCATTTTCCTCTGTTATCCCAAGAACATGAGCATCCCATACAACTGTATTTTCCTTAAGGCTGTTTAAAAGCAGGTTCCTGAGGTCGGGGCGATCAATCTCGGGGCGGCTGTAAAGGTCGTCCTCAGGGGGGAACGTTTCCATGAGTATATTACCGTCTTTATCGCCCATTCTTTCCGGGGTCGGTCTTGACAGGCTGTATAATTCTTCCAAAAGCCCGGCGGCTTTAATTGCTTTTTGTCCCGTATCATTATGGATGTCTAATGTCCCGCCGAGCATACGGGCTCCTGCATGGGCATCACGTTCATAGACACTAACGTCTGCATCTTTCATCTGTAATAGCCTTGCTGTAGTTAAACCTACAGGACCACCGCCAATAACTGCTATTTTCTTGTTTTTTATCAAAGTTTCCATTTGTAAATTAATTATATTCAAATTTCAATCTTTGTATTGAGCTAAAATAGCTCATTTTTATTAATTAATAGTCGGGTAGAGGATGAGTAGAATTGATTTTGATGATTCACAAAGCAGGGATATCTCAGCGGTATTCTCATTTATTCCTTTTAAGGAGAATAATAATGTTAAACAGCCCCTACCCGCGGAATTAGGCGAAGGGTACGTGACGACCATCCATCTTGGTCCGTCAATGGATGTGATGATTCATAGTTACAGACTTTCAGTAAACCTGAATGGCGTCAAAAAACGTGGGGAAGGGCAGAAGGATAATGTAGTATTCAGTTTTCGCAGTGTTTTCACTGAAAGTATTGCCGGGAATACAGCAGAACCAAATACTGCTGTGAGTTTATTGCCGTCAGTGCAGATAAGTACGGGAGATATGGAAATCGACTTTTCTTTTCCTGTTAATACAATGATTAATACCATCATCCTGACTGTACATAAAAGTCTGCTATTAGAATTAATCGATGGCAATGATGCAAAAATACTTTTGCAAACACTTATTGCTCAGGATAAACCTTTTTTATATGAGGAATTCATATCTCCGGCAATACATGATATAGCGGCAAAAATATTAAAACCCGAGGTTACCGGGGAGCTATCAACTTTTTATTACAGAATAAGGTGTGAAGAGTTAATACTGATGTTTTTTGTCGAGTTTTTAAAACGGAAAAGTCTTGGCAATTATATCCTGAATCCGCAGGATGTAAAAGCGGTCTACCGGGTGCGGGACAAGATTATTTCCAACCTTACAGCTCCTCCACAGCTTTCTTCCATAGCCGAGTTTTCTGGGATGAGCGAAAGTAAATTGAATCGTATATTCAAACAGATTTTTGGTAATCCTATTTACAATTATCACCAGAAATTCCGGATTCACGAGGCTGCGGAGATGCTTAAAGGTGGAAAAATGACAGTTTCTGAGGTAGGCTATAAATTGGGATTTACGAACCTGAGTCACTTCTCTAAATTGTTCAAGCGATACATGGGGGAAAAACCGAAAAGATTTTCCAGGAAGTAAGAAGGTTATATTTTATAAAAAAAGCAGTCTTTACGACTGCTTTTAAATTTTTAACCGTTGATAGTTTTTAATTCTATCAATGCGCTAATGGTTTTTAAATCCTATTACTGTGTATATTTTAATTCAAATGATGAGAAAACGGCTTCTTCAGTAGGTTTGCCTTTGAAATGAAGTCCGATACGCGGACTTCTGTCCCATTGTGGCAGAAAATCTGTTTTAATTTCTCCTGCAGGTTTAAGTTCTTTCCAGTCTTGTTTTCCTTGTTTGAAAAATGCCGCAATCTTTAGATCAGCAGTTATTTTTAATTTAAGCTCCACCGGACCATTCGTTGAGAGGTGTGCTGAGGCCAATATTTTATGTGTCTTGTTTCGGACAGACCAAAACTGGACTGTGTTTCCTGTTACACCCAAGCCAATTGCCGCAGTCGCATCTCCATAATAGGTTAAACCTTTCAATGCATTATTGGAATTAACTACAGCTGTTATGGCTTCAAATACACCCGAGACAGGTCGCCTTGTTAATGCTATGCCAGATAAATTACCTTCATTTATTTTGCCCGAAAGGTGAAGTTTTCCAGCACTTTGTGAAACCACCGTGGTCGAATTCCGGAAATCCCATTGCCAGCCAAGATCTACGGAAGGATCTTTAAACGATAGCTTTATATCTGGATTTACGTCCGGACCGGACTGTTCTTTTAACCGGGGCCATTCGTTTTGTCCCGGCCATATCAGTTCGGCCAGCATTCCTTGCCTGCCAGAAAATACAGCGGTCTCTTTGTTGTAAGCATGATATAGATAGTAGAATTTCCCATTCGCTGCTTCTACAAATGTTCCATGACCTGAACATTTCCATGATGCATTTTCAGCTAATAATGGGTTTCCCGGGTATTTTTCATAAGGGCCCTCAAACGATTTTGATCTGGCAACCCCTACGTTATAGTCACATTGTATACCACAGCAGTTTCCGGCAGCATAAAAAAGGTAATAATAATCGTCCTTTTTTAAAATACTCTGGCCTTCCAGCCCCTTCCTCAGATCGTCTTTCAGCATAGAAAAAGGTTCACCTTCGGTACGTAACCCATCTTTTGAGAGCTTTACGCCTAAGATCTCGATTGGCCTGTTGTCCAGTCCATATGCTTTATAAGTCATATATCTTGTTCCTTTATCCAGAAAAACAAATGCATCTATTGCTTCTTTTCCGTGATCTACAACTATACCCTGATCGATGAATCCTTTATCCGGATATTTCGAAGTGGCTACTCCAATGCAGGAAATCTGATCTTTCTTCCTTCTTGCCGTGTAGTAGATGTAATAAGTTCCATCATGATAATCATATTCTGGTGCCCAGAAAGAGCCTGTTGTCCATGCTGGTGCCTTGTCAAAAAGGTAACCTGTTTGTTTCCAGTTAATCAGATCTAAGGAAGTGTATATAGGAAAATGGGGTGCCCACTCAGATGAAGTGCCTATCGCATAATACTTGTTATCTGCGCGAATAATTGAAGGATCTGCAAAATCGCCCGGAATTACCGGATGTATCGCATTTTGTGCAGATACCATATTTGAAAGAAGAATTGATTGAACTGCAACGAGCAGTAACAGGTGCCGGATTAATCTCATTTAGCTAAAGTAATTTTAATTAATAAAAATCCCTAAGTAAATTTCTAAACCTGATAATTCCGATTATAGCTGTTTGTGGGTGTGTATGGTTACACAGTGAAAATCTAAGGCAAAAAAAAAAGCAGTCTGTGAAGACTGCTTTTGAAAATTTGGGGTGGAATATGGGGCTCGAACCCACGACCCTCGGTACCACAAACCGATGCTCTAACCAACTGAGCTAAAACCACCATGTTTTTCTGTTGACAAAAGTACGGTTTTAAATGAGCTTGTCAAATATTTCTATGAATTTATTTAAAATGAGTTTTAATATATTCAGTACCAGTAGATTAATTTTTGTTGGTTTCAACGGCTGCAGCGCATAATTAACGTGCTTCGGGGGAATTGCTATAGGCTTAGCTTATAACACGATCGTTTATCTGTGTATTTGGCGTTCTGCGTATCGTTATGTTTGCCAGTTAAACAATATTTTATCTTCTGACATTCTTGTTTAACTTTTTTACGTTTTTACATCTAAAAAACTGTTAATCTTTCTTTTTATATACAAAAGAATATTACATTTGAACTTACCCTTTTTAAGGGTATGTTTTTCATAGGTAGATGTAGGGCTGGAAATTTATTTCCAGCCCTTTTTTTTGAAACCGCTTTCCGTATCTTTAGCGCGCTATGCAAAAGAAAAAAATCATTGTTGCTGTGACCGGTGCGAGCGGATCTGTGTATGCCAAACTTCTTTTTGATAATTTGTTAACTTTAACTGACCAGATTGCCAAAGTAGGCGTGGTCATGTCTGATAATGCCAAGGAGGTATGGCGCTTTGAACTGGGCAACTCAGATTATGATAATTATCCTTTCGATTTTTATCATAAAATGGATTTTAATGCACCATTTGCATCAGGATCGGCCAAATTTGATACAATGATTATTGTACCATGTTCAATGGGTACATTAGGCAGAATCGCTCATGGAATTTCCAATGATTTGATTTCAAGGGCTGCTGACGTGATCTTAAAAGAACGCCGTAAACTAATTGCTGTAGTACGCGATACGCCTTTCAGCTTGATTCATATAAATAATATGAAGACGGTAACTGAAGCTGGTGGGATTATTTGCCCGGCAAACCCAAGTTTTTATCATATTCCGAAGACTATTGAAGAAGTTGCACAATCGGTCGTTAGCAGGGTTGTAGATCTGGCAGGTCTTGAGATGGATAGTTTTCGCTGGAATGAAGAAAACTAATTTGACAATCTGCCCAGCTATTGTATTCTGTAAGCCCGTGTAAAAGGTTATCTTTGCAGCTTTAAAACCCGTGGGGTTCGGTACTGTTCTATCAGGAAAAGCCTCAGCAGATGAATACCAATGAAGAAAGTAGCATTTTATACATTAGGTTGTAAGTTAAACTTTTCGGAGACTTCAACTATAGGCCGTCTATTTACTGATGCAGGTTATACTGTTGTCGACTTTACAGACGGTGCAGATGTGTATGTCATAAATACCTGTTCTGTTACGGAACATGCCGATAAAAAGTGCCGTAAGGTGGTTAAAGAGGCGTTAAAGTATGCACCTCATGCCTATGTGACAATTGTGGGGTGCTATGCACAGCTTAAGCCTGCAGAGATTGCAGAGATAGAAGGTGTTGATATGGTATTGGGAGCAGCGGAAAAGTTTCGTATTGTAGAATATATATCAGACCTGACCAAAAATCCTAAAGCTGTTATTCATCAGCAGGATATTGAAAAGGTAAATCATAATTTTATCGCAGCTTACTCTATCGGAGATCGCACACGTACTTTTCTAAAGGTACAGGACGGCTGTGATTATCCCTGTACTTACTGTACTATTCCACTGGCAAGAGGTGGAAGCAGGAGTGATACCATAGAGAATGTTTTAAACCGTGCCCGTCAGATTGCTGAAAGCGGTGTAAAAGAGATTGTATTAACCGGTGTGAACCTCGGAGATTTTGGTATCCGGGATGGGCAGCGCGAAGATAAATTCTTTGATCTGGTTCGGGCGCTGGAAGAGGTGGAAGGGATTGACCGGTTTAGGATTTCCTCTATCGAGCCAAATCTGCTCAGTAATGAAATTATAAGCTTTGTCGCTGCCTCAAAAAAGTTTGTGCCACATTTCCATATTCCTTTGCAGTCCGGATCGGATAAAATACTCGGACTAATGAAAAGACGTTATCGCAGAGATCTGTATACAGAAAGGGTAGCTGCAATTAAAAAGCAGATGCCTGATTGTTGTATCGGTGTAGATGTTATTGTTGGATTCCCAGGTGAGACCCATGAAGATTTTCTGGAAACTTATGAGTTTTTGAACGGGCTGGATGTTTCTTACCTGCATGTCTTTACTTATTCTGAGCGTGAACAAACAGAAGCTGCTACAATGCAGGGCAGCGTCACTGGTAGCACACGTGCCGACAGAAATAAAATGCTTCATATCTTGTCTGAGAAAAAAAGACGTGCTTTCTATGAGGCACAGGTCGGTAAAACAGGAGAAGTACTGTTTGAGGATGATCAGAAAAGTGGTTACATGCATGGTTTCACCAGGAATTATGTGAAAGTAAAAGCCAAATACGATCCTGTGATGGTCAACGAAGTCAAAACAGTTAAATTAGTTGAGTTAGCCCCGGATGGTGAGATGGAGGTTATGGAATTGGAAACTGTCTACAGTCACTCTTAATAAAGTATAAAACCTGATCTATGTTCCCTACCGTTTCTCATTTTTTATCATATGCATTTGGGATAGATATCCCTTTGCCCTTTAATACTTTCGGTGTATTTGTAGCACTCGCTTTTATTGCTGGTTACTGGGCATTTACCAAAGAATTACAAAGAAAAGAAGCACTGGGTATACTGCATCCGGTTACGCGTGTTGAAACTATAGGTCAGCCTGCAACATTAACTGAAATGATCTCTAATGGATTGTTCGGTTTTTTAATCGGGTATAAACTGATTTATGCATTACTGAATTACAGATTATTTGTGAATGACGCACAGTCGGTATTACTTTCTCTGAAAGGCAATATTATAGGTGGGGTGTTACTTGCTGCCTTATTTGTATACTGGGACTATAAAGAAAAGGGGAAATATAAACTAGCTCAGCCTAAGCAGGTTAAAATTACCGTTCATCCGCACGAACTTATGGGACATATGATTGTCTGGGCAGCGGTATGGGGGTTTTTGGGTGCGAAGATATTTGATAATCTTGAACACTGGGATACTTTTGTTCAGGATCCGATTGGCGGACTACTGTCTTTTAGTGGTCTTACATTTTATGGTGGGCTGATCTGTGGTGGTGCTGCTGTATTGTACATCGCCAGAAAAAATGGAATTAAACCGCTGCATATGCTTGATGTAGGCGGGCCTGGTATGATGCTTGCCTATAGTGTCGGCAGAATTGGCTGTCACCTTTCCGGGGATGGCGACTGGGGGATTGTAAATAGACATGCAAAACCGTTTAGCTGGCTTCCTGATTGGTTGTGGGCATATACTTATCCGAATAACGTTGCGATGGAAGGCGTGCAAATTCCTGGTTGTACAGGACGTTTCTGTATGGAACTACCCTTACCTGTTTATCCGACGCCTTTATACGAAGTTATAGTTTGTTTTATCTTATTTCTGGTGCTCTGGAAAATCCGTGAGCGCATCAAATTACCCGGAATGTTGTTCGGTATTTACCTGATGATGAATGGTATGGAAAGGTTCTTTGTTGAGCTGATCCGTGTCAATACGAAATATCATGTTGCCGGAATTGCATTTACACAGGCCGAATTGATTTCTGCTTTATTGTTTATCAGCGGTTTACTGATGGTGGTATCGGCAGTCCGGAAAGGAAATAAAGAAACATCTTAATCTAAGCGAATTGAATTACGAATTATTAAGTACCAAGGTGATCGCGATTACACGCCTTGTCGGAAACTTTATCAGAAAAGAATCTATGAATTTCAGTGCGAGCAGCATTGAAACGAAAGGATTAAATGATCTGGTTTCTTACGTGGATAAAACTGCGGAACAACATCTGGTAGATAACCTGTCTACTTTAATACCTGAAGCTGGCTTTGTGACTGAAGAGGGGACGAGTCAAAAGAAGGGAGCCACATTTAACTGGATAATCGATCCTCTGGACGGTACCACTAACTTTATTCATGGTGTGCCTGTTTATTCGATAAGTATTGCGCTTTACGAGGGAGAGGAACCCGTACTTGGCGTGGTGTATGAAATTAACCGCGGGGAGATGTTTTATAGCTACAAAGGTGCGCCGGCTTTTTTAAATAATAAGGTGATCCATGTTTCTCAGCGTAACAAGCTAAGTGATACATTGCTCGCGACTGGTTTTCCTTACTATCAGTTCGATCAGCAACAGGAATATATGAAGTTATTGGCTGAACTGATGCAGCAGACACATGGCTTAAGAAGAATGGGTTCTGCAGCAGTAGACCTGGCTTATGTAGCATGCGGACGTTTTGATGCTTTTTTTGAATATAATCTGAATTCTTACGATGTGGCTGGTGGTGCTTTCCTGGTTAAACAGGCCGGTGGGCAGGTTATGAATTTTAGTGGCGGACCTGAATTTATTCAGAAAAGGGAGATTCTCGCGACCAACGGTTTAATTGATCAGGAAATTTTATCGGCAATAGGCAAGCATTTTAATAAACTTTAAGCTGTTATTACAAAGCTTTAAATCAGACTAAAAGACATAAAAAAAGCGTATTATCCTCCGATAATACGCTTTTTTTATGTCTTAAGATGTTTTTACATTGCGTTTGATACCACTTCTTTTACTTCAGGCACCATGCGTTGTAATAAGTTCTGGATGCCAGATTTTAAGGTGATTGTGGAAGATGGACATCCACTGCATGATCCACGTAGTTCTACTGTAACTACGCCTTCATCAAAAGATTTATAGCTGATCGCACCGCCATCCTGCTCTACAGCCGGACGGACATAATCAAATAAAATTTGCTGAATTTTCTTTTCCAGGTCAGTTCCTTCAAATTCAGGCGCTTCGTCAGCTGTAACCTCTTTGATTTTATATTCTGATTCCACAGCACCTTTTACAAATTCTTTAAGAATTGGTTCGATATCTGCCCATTCTGCATCTTCAGTTTTGGTAATCGTCACGAAATTACTTGCGAAAAATACCCCGTTAACGAAATTAAACTTGAATAATTCAGAAGCAAATGGAGAGGTTGCTGCACTTTCCTTTGTTGCGAAATCCTCACTGCCGTTAATTAAAAGCTTATTTACCATGAACTTCATGGTGGCAGGATTTGGTGTTTGTTCTGTATATACGTTAATAGTCATGGTCTCTTTTTTCTTACAAAAATATATAATTCGTCATTCAAACGCAGATATCGGTGTCTGTTTTAGGTCATTATCTTTAAAATGATTCTAAAAAACTCCGGTATAGTTAAATGGCGTGATCTGTTTAAGTTCTGCTTTCAGATCCTCATTGATTTGAAGCCCGTCAATAAATTCAGCCATGGTATGCGCTGTGATCTTCTGATTGGTACGTGTAAGGTCTTTTAAAGCCTCATAAGGATTTGGATAAGCTTCTCTGCGTAATACAGTTTGAATAGCTTCTGCTACCACTGCCCAGTTGTTTTCCAGGTCGGCTGCAATGGCTTCTTCATTCAGTAATAACTTATTCAATCCTTTAATTGTGGACGCTATGGTAATCATAGTATGCGCTACAGGAACACCTACGTTTCGTAAAACTGTAGAGTCCGTCAGATCTCTTTGTAATCTGGAAACAGGAAGTTTAGCAGCAAAGAATTCAAAAAGAGCATTCGCCAGTCCGGCATTACCTTCTGCATTTTCAAAGTCAATCGGGTTAACTTTATGCGGCATTGCCGAGGATCCAACTTCTCCCTCTTTAATCTTCTGCTTGAAATAGTTTTTGGAGATATATGCCCAGATATCGCGGTCCATATCTACAATAATTGTATTAATTCTTTTCAGTGCATCACATTGTGCAGCAAACTGATCGTAATGTTCAATTTGTGTAGTATGTTGTGCACGGCTCAGTCCCAGCGTCTCATTCACGAACTGGTTACTGAATTCTACCCAGCTGATTTGTGGATACGCAATGTGGTGCGCATTGAAATTTCCAGTAGCACCGCCAAATTTTGCACTGTTTGGAATCTGCTTAAGGCTTGCTAATTGTATTTCAAGTCTCTCTGCAAAAACCAGGAACTCCTTACCCAATTTAGTTGGGGAAGCAGGTTGCCCGTGAGTATGTGCTAAAAGTGGTACGTCTTTCCAGTCTGCAGCGAGTTCTTTGATCCTTTCGATCAGTTTAGTGATCTGCGGATAATATACTTCAGTTAAAGCAAGTTTAAAGGTATAAGGGATCGCAGTATTATTGATATCCTGAGATGTCAGGCCAAAATGAATAAATTCTTTGAATTCCTGAAGACCCAGGTTATCAAAACGTTTTTTTATAAAATATTCTACTGCCTTAACATCATGATTTGTTACTTTTTCAGTATCCTTTACTTCCTGCGCATCTGCGTCGCTGAATCCTGTGAAGATTTCACGAAGTTTACCATAGTTCGAACGGTCAAAACTGCTTAAACCAGCAAGTCCTGTTTCACACAGAGCGATGAAATATTCAATCTCTACATAAATTCTGTATTTGATCAGTGCAGACTCTGAAAAGTACTTTGCCAGATCCTGAGTGGTGCTTCTATAGCGTCCGTCGACCGGGGAGATGGCCTGAAGTGAAGATAAATTCATGAATGGGTTTGTTTTTTACTGCCCAAAGATACCCAAATCTATGGCAAAAAAAAAGGCTTTGGATTGATCCAAAGCCTTTTTATAAGGGTAATTCTAGCTTAGTGAGCTGGTTTAACTTCAGTAGTAGTAGTTTTAACAGCAGTATCTTGAACTGTAGAATCTTTAACTGTAGTATCAACGTCAGTAACGATAGTTGAAGAATCAGTTACAGTTGTATCTACTGCTTCAGCTTTGTTTTCTGAGTTACATGCTGCTACTGATAAAGAGATTGCTAAAGCTAAAAAGCCGAATTTAAATAAGTTTTTCATTTGAATACTGTTTAAAATAATTAATTAATTTTACAGATTAATACCCCAAAGGCCAAAAGGTAACCCAGCTTTTTAAAAAAAAGATTAAAGTTTTTTTTTGTCTAATATTGGGTTACCATTTACATATAAATGTATTAATAGTGAGTAATAAGTTAAGCAGTTCAGTTCCAACAGATAGAGAGGTAGTTTTAGGTATACTGAATAACTCGGAAGATGTGCTCAACAGGTTGTATATTGGATATTTTCCGATGATTTTACAACTAATCTTGAATAATAATGGGGACGAAGACGACGCGAAGGATGTGTATCAGGAAGCTATTATTATATTATATAACAAGATAAAGAGCGGAGATTTTGAATTAAGCAGTAAACTGAAAACATATATTTATTCCGTATGCAGAAGAATCTGGTTGAAAAAACTTGCACAGCAAAGTAAAACAACCGGTAATGTTTCGGATTTTGAAGATGTAATCGCAGTTGATGTTGATGTAGAGGAGCACGAAGAGAAAGATCTTCAATTTGAAAAAATGGGTTCAGCATTGAAAAATCTGGGCGAACCCTGCAAAACAATTATTCAGGATTTTTATATTAACAATCTCAGCATGCAGGATATTTGCGAGAAATTTGGTTATACCAATACGGATAATGCCAAGACTCAAAAATATAAATGCCTGCAAAGATTAAAGAAGTTATTTTTCAAACCTGACACGGCATGAGGAACGAGATAAAATTAGAAGCAATTATTGAAGACTACCTGATGGGTAAATTATCTCCTGAGGAAAAGGAGGCCTTTGAGCTGCTGCGGGTCAATGATCCTGCTGTGGATCATAAGGTAGTTGCGCATAAATTCTTTTTAGATTCTTTGAAGCAATATGGCAATGTGCATAGCTTAATCCAGCAAATGGATAAGGCACATGCAGAAATGGATATGGAAAGCCTTGTAGAGGAATACAAACCACATCCTTCATATATTGTGAATATGTGGCGCAAAAATAAATCTGCGTTTGCTATTGCAGCTTCTTTTCTGCTTATCAGTATCTTTTCAATTTATTCTATACAACATAATACCAAACAGAACGGTACTTATGAAGTCATGCGCAGAGAGATTACAAATATTAAAAACAGTCAAAATAAACTTGTCCGTTCATTAAATGCTCCTGCTAAACAGGAAAAAGGTCATTTGAATGCGGCAAAGTTTGGCGGTACCGGTTTTGCTTTAACTGCAAATGGTTATTTATGTACTAATTTTCATGTGATCAGGGATGCTGATTCAATCTATGTACAAAATAATAAGGGCGACTCTTATAAAGTAAAGGTTGTTTATCGTGATCCGCAGTACGATATTGCCATTCTTAAAATTATTGATGAATCATTCAGCCCGCTTGCAACTTTGCCTTATAAACTTAAAAAGAATGCAATTGGTATGGGAGAAAATGTATATACATTAGGATTCCCTAAAGATGATGCTGTTCTTGGTGAAGGGTATGTAAGTTCCAGAACCGGACATGGCGGAGATACTACACAATATCAGGTTTCTATTCCTATTAATCCTGGAAACAGCGGAGGCCCTCTGCTTGATAACCAGGGTAATATCATTGGTGTAATTACAGCCAAAGAGAATCAGGTTGAAGGTGCCGCTTTTGCGATCAAATCTAAATATATTCTGGAAGCATTAAATGCGATTCCGCAAGACTCCTTGGGTAAAAAGGTGGCTTACTCTAAAAAGAATCCTTTACAGGGGCTTAATAGAACCAGACAGATTGAAAAGATCGAAGACTATGTTTATATGATTAAGGTCTATAATTAATTTTAATTTTTTTATTGGAAAGCCCGGTGCATTTGTGCCGGGCTTTTTTTTTGTCTTTTTATACGGGGTAAAGTCATAGTACAAATGTAAAATCCATTTGTATTTCTTTGTTTTCCATTCAATATCTACTACATTAGTAGTAATTAAAATGATCATATTCAATTAAATTATATATTATGAGTATCAGAATAGGAGATATAGCTCCCAATTTCAAAGCTAAGACATCAATTGGTGACATCGATTTTTACGAATTTCTAGGTGATAGCTGGGGTGTCATTTTTTCTCACCCTGCAGATTATACTCCGGTATGTACTACAGAACTGGGACGTACAGCTTCTTTAAAAGGAGAGTTTGAAAAAAGAGGGGTTAAGGTCATCGCACTGAGTGTAGATTCAGTTGAGTCGCATAAAGGCTGGATAAATGATATCAATGAAACGCAAAATACGGAGGTTGAATTCCCTATTATTGCGGATGAAGAGAAAAAGGTAGCTAATCTGTATGATATGATTCACCCAAATGCATCTGAGACGCTTACAGTGCGCTCTTTATTTATCATCTCACCAGATAAAAAGATAAAACTCATGTTAACTTATCCGGCGTCCACAGGTAGAAATTTTGATGAGGTATTAAGAGTAATCGACTCTCTGCAACTAACGGCAAAGTATAGCGTTGCTACACCTGCAGACTGGAAAGATGGCGAAGATGTAGTCGTGATGAACAGTATTAAAACTGAAGATATTCCTGCTAAATTCCCGAAAGGCCATAAGGTGATTAAGCCTTACCTGCGTACTACTCCGCAACCTAATAAATAATTTTTCAAAACTTATTGGTTTTCTTTAAGTTTGATATAGCGGAATTCTGAACGTTCAAAAGCATTTAGAATCCGTCTGATGAACAGGTTAAGCAAAGAAATTATTAATTTTTACAACTAGCATTATGAGTACCGGAAGAGTAAAGTGGTTCAACACACAAAAGGGTTATGGATTTATAGTTTATGAAGGTAATAAAGATATTTTCGTTCACTTCAAAGACGTTGCCGGAGGCATAGACAGTCTGAAAGAAAATGATGAAGTAGAATTTGAAGTTGCCGAAGGTAAAAAAGGACTGCAGGCAGTGGATGTTAAAAAAGTCTGATCCATGTTCATACAAAAAAGCCTCTCCTTAATATAAATAGGGAGAGGCTTTTTTGTATTTATCTTTTCTAGTAATGTTGAATGATCTGAGCTTTAATAATAATCTTTCCTTTTTTTGTGCTCTGTGTAAACAGATAGAAAATATGATCTTCCGGCTGAATACGATATTTAGTAACTAACGCAGCTGCCTTATCGGGATAATTTCTTACGATTACGTTTCCTTTTAATCCTTTTTCTTTCTTCAGTTCACCCGCGGTTTTGATAGAGTCGATCTGGAATATCCGACCTGGAAACTGAGATTGCAATTCAGCGGAATGGTAGAGTTGGGTTTGTGGATGAATTCTATATAAACCGTATCGTTCTGCTATTAATTGAAATGCACCGCTTTTTAGCAACGCAACATCGGGTTCATAAAGATAGTTTCCCTGAATAGGCTCTTCTTCCGAAGCAATGATTTTTTCCTCACCTCTATGAAAGCTGAAGTGTTTAATCTGATCATTGATGGTATGTGCTATAATTTCCGGAACGCCCCGGAAATCTCTTTTCAGGATCCAAATTAGTTCTTTGCATTCGTTTTTCACACTGATGATATGCACTTCGGCCACATTTTCCAACTCTTTAAGCCCGGCTGAAATATCCAGAAGCGGCGCAGTTTTAATCATTACCTGGTTGCTTTTGCTCAGCAATAAACCGAGGTGCTCAACTACATCAGGACTGCAATCTTTTAACTGAAATACTTTACTGCCTGCAGATCTTCTTGCAGGATCCAAATAGATACAATCGAATTGGGCATTTGATTTTTTTAGATATTCAATTCCATCTCCATTAATAAACTGAATGTTTTTTTCCTGAAGCGGGTCTGCATTCGCTGCAGCGATAGCAGATAGATCGGCATTATATTCGCAATGTGTTACGGTATTGAATTTTTTAGCGAAGTAATAACAATCAACGCCAAATCCACCTGTAAGGTCTATTAAGCTTTCGCCTTCAACTAAGGTCGCTTTAAATTCGGCCGTAATCTGAGAGGAACATTGCTCCATAGATAGTAGCGGCGGATAATATACACCTTTGGTCTTAAACCAGTCAGGAAGCTTTTTTTCTGCCTTTTTACGAGAAGCCAGCTGCACTGATAGTTCTTGTCCGCTGATATCCGGAAAGGAACTTTTTGACAAAGCAACATGGTTGACATCCAGAGATGAATTCTCAAATAAAAAGTCTTGCACCTGCGGCTGAAGAATGACTTTATTCACTGGCTGATTTATCTTTCATTACCATCTGACAAGTGTTTCTGCTCTTCACTTCCAGCAAGATGTTCTTGTTTGTGCTAACGCGGTTTATCGTATCCTGATTGTAATAGCGAATAGTTACGAGTTCAAGCCCTTCATTATATTTCACTTTATAATCTGCAGACAAAGCCTGGATCAGCTGACTTATTTTGTCTTTGTCCTGATCTACGCTTACCGAAAAACTTAAAGCGGAATTCAACATGGTATTTACTTTAACCTTATGCTGATGAAAGAGGTTAAATATATGACTCAGGTTTTCTTCTATAATAAACGAGAAATCTTTAGGCAGAATTGAGATCAAAACCTGATCGACTTTAAATATAAAAGATGGGACAGGCAAAGGACTGGTTTTCTGGTCAATTACAGTTCCTGCTCCTTCGGGCTGAATAAACGATCTGACGTATAATGGTATGTTCTTGTTTTGCAGAGGTTTAATAGTTTTTGGATGGATTACTGTCGCGCCATAGTAGGTTAGCTCAATGGCATCATGATAGGAAAGCTGTGGGATCATCTGCGTCTGATCAAACCATTTCGGATCGGCATTCAGGACTCCTGGTACGTCTTTCCAGATAGTTAATGCCCGGGCGTCAAGGCAAGAACAAAAGATGGCTGCGGAATAATCTGAACCTTCTCTGCCCAGGGTAGTCGTGAAATTCTCACTGGTACCGCCGATGAAGCCCTGCGTAACCACAATGGACATCTGTAAAAGAGGGACCAGATTCTGTACAATTTCTGACTTGGTTTCTTCCCAGTCTACGATACCCTCTCTGTAATTATTATCAGTTTTTATATAGTTTCTTGCATCTGCCCATACTGCTTTAACACCATCTTCCTGAAGATAAGCTGCGATAATCCTCGTTGATAAAAGCTCTCCTACGGATACAATCTGATCGTAAATATATTCCGGCGAATCACTGGCTTCTTCTTCCAGCAGCCATTCGATTTCTACGAAAGTATTGGCGACGTCGTTTATAACAGGGTGCGTCGGATTATCAAATAGCTCTGCTATAATTTGAAAATGTGCAGCTTTTATTTCTTCCAGAATTGTTGTTGCACGCTCTTCTCCATTGATATAGGCATAGGCAAGTTCTTCTAGTTTGTTTGTGGTTTTACCAATTGCAGAAACCACGACCAGTAATTTTTCGGGAGCCGAAGCCCTGATAATTCCTGCCATATTTTTTATTGCAGCGGCATTGACTACTGAGGCACCGCCGAATTTGTATACTTCCATTAGTGGATGAAATTGTTTAAGACTGAAGCAGGTTTTAGAAACTCTTTAATCTGCGAATAAGGGATAATTAACTCTGTAACACCGGCTGCATAAGGTTTGATCTCATACGGGTTATAAAGGAACATAAGGCCTTCAGGACTCAATGTAAATGTTTGTGCTAAAGCGAACTTTCCGCCATCAAAAAAATATCCATCAGACAGGCTGGCGTTTGCACTTAGCTTTTCATTTTTCCTGAATATCTTTTCTGCAACCGCAACCAACTGTGTTTTGGAATCCGTTTTAACCAATGAGTCCAGCGTGATGACATTGCCAGATTGCGGATTATAATTTAAATAAGAGAATAAAGTATTAGGATGTGCTCCGCCTTTATATTCAGAATAAGTAAATTTCAAAGACAGATAATTCGGATAGTTCGCTGCAACTTTCAGATCAATATATTCAAACCATGGGTTGCCATTTGGATTGTTGTCCTTGGTGTTAAAGACGTCGAATTCTTTGATAAAACCTGCTGTTAACTCTTTATAGGTCTTGAATTGCGATTTTTTTCCGCTTAAAGACAGGACTTCGTCAGTAACATACTGATTCACACTTTCCTTGTTGAATACCGGAAATATAACTTTTGCCGTTGTCGCTTCCTGATTTGCACCTTCGCCAAGTAGCTTACTGGTACTTACGACCTTCACCGAGTCAAATTTATATTTCAGCGTATCGGTAAGACTTACAGTCTCAGAGGATTGATCAGCTGTATTTTGTTCCTTAGGTGTGTTGGATGTGCAGGCATATAAGCCCGTCAATAAGATTAATCCGGCAATGCTTTTAGTTTTCATAGAGTTTGGATTTTGTAAATGAAGCATTTAACCAGTCTGCCTCAAGTTCAGCCTGATATTTTTTATAAAAACGGATTGCTGGTTCATTCCAGTCGAGTACCTGCCAGTTCATTCCGTTAAATTTTTGTGTTCTGGCTTCCTCAATTACCCGTTCAAACAATAATTTTCCAATTCCTGTGCCACGTTTGGATTCGGTAACTAAAAAATCTTCCAGATATAGTCTTTTACCTTTCCATGTCGAATACCTCACATAATATAAGGCCATACCATGGATGCCATCTTTATCTTCGGCAACAAAAGCTTTCCAGACAGGGGCTTCACCAAATCCGGCATCTTCAAATTCTTCTAAAGTTACAGTCACTTCCTGAGGTGCTTTCTCAAATAGGGCAAGTTCATGTATTAATTCTAACAAACGCGGACAATCGGCTTTCTCTGCAAATCTTAAATTAATTTCCATTAGGCTTTAGGGGCTTTAATTTTACGTGTTCCGAAAATGCTGCTTCCCACACGGATCATGGTTGTACCTTCTTCTACGGCCAGCTTATAATCGCCTGACATACCCATAGATAATTCTTTAAAAGTGTCGACCTTGCGGAAAAAGCTGACTTTGATACCGTCAAAAAGAACTTTTAATTCCTGAAACTCATCTTTGGTCTGTTTATCACTGGCCTGATTACTTGCAATACCCATTAGACCTGTTATTCTTACATTCTTCATGGCGAGGTATTCTTCGCTCATCAATAATTCTACTGCCTCAGCATGATCCAGTCCGAATTTGGTTTCTTCATCTGCGATATAGATTTGCAGAAGGCAGTCAATTACCCTTTTATTCTTTAATGCTTGTTTATTAATCTCGGTAAGTAATTTTAAGCTGTCTACGGATTGTATCAGACTGATGAACGGCGCAATATATTTCACCTTATTGGTTTGCAAGTGACCTATCATATGCCATTGGATATCTTTCGGAAGTGTCTCTTGTTTTTCTACCAGCTCCTGAACGATATTTTCGCCGAAAATACGTTGTCCGGCATCATAGGCTTCTTGTACGGCTGTTGCATCATTGAATTTAGATACAGCTATTAATTCCACACCTTCACCTTCTAATTCTTTTTTATATTTCAATAAGTTGTCTGCTATGCTCATTTATCAGTATTTTTGGTAAAATTAACAACCTTAGCCCAAATAGCTAAGAAAAATTAATGTTTTACCTGAGCGTACGTATGCTTCCCGGCCCGCTGCTCCGCAATTTTTATAGAAAATAAGCCATAACATGAAATATTTGTGCTACGCCTGTTTGATGGCTGTCATTCTGGCCGCCTGTGAATCTTCCAAGGTTCCTAAGGAACTTATTCAACCCGACCAGATGTCTGATATATTATATGATATGCATCTTGCTGACGGTTATATTTCTTCTGTTCCAGGACAGGATTCTGCAAGAAAAGTCAGTGCTGCGTGGTATAACGGAATTTACAAACGTTACCATGTAGATTCTGCGTTGTATTCCAAAAGTCTGGATTACTACTATAAGGAGCCTGAGTTACTGAGCGGTGTATATAATAAGATTACCGAGAGGCTCAAAAAGGTAAAGGAAGTAGAAGATAAAGCTGAGGAAAAACGAAAAAAGATTCGTGAAGACAAGGTTAAAAAATTAAAACAAGACAGCCTGGACAGAGTTAAAAAAGGATTGAAACCTTTGAAAACCGACAGTGCTAAAAAGGTACGATAAAGATGATATATCCCGAGAATTGTTTAGACAGATTAGGATTTAGTGAAGTCCGGGAGTTGCTGTATAAGCATTGCCTGAGCCCTATGGGCCAATATATGGTTAGCAAAATGCAGGTCATGACCAAATATGACCAGATCAATAAATTTTTAAGGCAAACCAAAGAATTTAAAAGTATCCTGGAAAATCAGGAACCATTACAGATCAGTTCTTTTTATGATATTAAATCACTCGCCGATAAGATACGTGTAGAGGGGAGTTATTTAATGGAGGAAGAATTGTTTCAAATCTACCTCTCGTTGCAGACGGTTTTCTCTGTATTGCGTTTTTTTGAAGAAAGAAAAGAAGTATATCCAAATCTGGAAGCACTTTTCGAACATCTTCCTGTAGAAAAAACTATACTCAGGAAAATCGAAGCTGTACTAGATCCAAAAGGAAAGATTAAACCTAATGCATCTGCAAAGCTGCAGGAGATTACTGCTGAAATAGCTAAAGCTGAACAGGAGGTCCGTAAAAGGATGGATAGTATTTACAAGCAGGCCGTGTCGAGCAACTGGGTGGCTGATGGGAGTCTGACACTACGCGACGGCAGAATATGTATCCCTATTCTTGCCGAAAACAAAAGGAAACTTAAAGGCTTTATTCACGATGAATCTGCCAGTGGCCAGACAGTTTATCTGGAACCTGAAGAGGTCTTTACACTGAATAACAAGATCAGAGATCTGGAGTTTGACAAGAGGAGAGAGATTATACGTATCCTGATTGCGCTGACAGATGAGCTCAGACCTTATCAACCACTGCTGATCTCATACCACGGCTTCCTGACCAAACTGGATTTTGTAAGGGCAAAAGCTTTATTTGCGATTGAGGTGGAAGCGGATATGCCGGTATTAGTTAATGAACCGAGAATTAAGCTGATTAATGCCAGACATCCATTACTTTACCTTTCTTTTAAAGAAGACAAAAAGACGGTAGTTCCACTCAATATCCATATGAATGCAGATATGCGTATCATTCTGGTTTCGGGACCAAATGCCGGTGGAAAGTCGGTCTGTATGAAAACAGTTGGCCTGCTGCAGCTTATGGTCCAGACAGGGTTGTTAATTCCTGTACACGAGTCTAGTGAAGTGGGGGTATTTGAAAATATTTTTGCGGATATCGGTGATGATCAAAGTATTGAGAGTGATTTGAGTACTTACAGTGCCCACCTGACCAAAATGCGCTACTTCGTTGCACATGCTACGCCGAAAACGTTGGTAATGATCGATGAATTCGGTACAGGAACTGATCCGCAATTTGGTGGTCCGATGGCCGAAGCAGTTCTGGAAGTTCTGAATAAAAGAAAAGTGAGAGGAGTAATTACAACCCACTATTCCAATCTGAAACTCTTTGCAGGTAATACACCGGGGCTGGAAAATGCATCGATGTTATTTGATAATGACAGAATGAAGCCGATGTATGTTCTGGAGATCGGTAAGCCAGGCAGTTCATATGCATTTGAAATAGCACAGAATATTGGTTTACAACCCGAAGTACTTGCGTTGGCCCGGGAGAAAACCGGAACGAATCAAAATAGAATTGACAGTTTACTGGTCGACCTGGAGCGGGAGAAAAAGCAGATCTACGATACTAAAATACAGCTCTCTACCCAGCAGAATAAGGTAAAAAACCTAGTCTCAGAGAATGAAAAACTACAAGAGTTCCTGGAAGAAAACCGTAGAACCCTGATCCGGGAGGCGAAACTTGAAGCGCAGGCAATCATTAAGAATGCCAATAAACTCGTTGAAAATACAATTGCGGGTATTAAGGAGAATCAGGCCGATAAAGAAGTGACCCGCCAACTGCGTCAGAATCTGCACAAAGAACTTGTTCAGCATCAGGTAAAGGAGGAAAAGAAGGTAGTGAAGGTGGCCGAACCTTTAAATACTCCGATTGAAGTAGGAGACTGGGTACAATTGCTTAATAGTGATACCACTGGCCAGGTTCTGGAGATTAACCGGGGAAATCTTGTTCTTGCTTTAGGAGATTTGCGTTCAGTAGTTAAGAAAGACAGGGTTCAGAAAATCAGTAATAAGCAAATTAAAAAGCTCGTACAGTCAAATTCTTTCTCAGGCAGAATCTCAGAGGCGATAGGTAATTTCAGTGCGGAATTAGATCTGCGGGGAATGCGTGCAGAGCAGGCAGTTCAAGAGGTAGAAAAGTATATGGATAAGTCGATTATGATGGGGTTTCCATTTATTAAACTGATTCATGGAAAAGGAGATGGAATCTTGCGTAAGATGATTCGGGAATACTTGCGTAAGTACAAGCAAGTCAATCGAATGGAAGATGAACATGCCGATCGTGGCGGTGACGGAATCACCTACGTATATTTTAATTAATTGTTTTAAACATAATTTCATTGCAGGTGTTTAAGACACAAACACCTGCATAAATGAAAATTAATTTTACTTTTCTGTTCTTGTTCTTTTTGCTACAATCCTGCGAAAAGAGTAAAGACAACGAAAGTCTCCCTACACCACCTGCCCTGGAACTCCAGTCTGAGATCCTGGCCCAATCTTTACAACACCCCTGGGAAATTGTATACGGACCGGATGAAATGATCTGGTTAACAGAAAGGGCGGGAAAAATCAGCCGGCTAAACCCCAACAATGGTGTCATAAGCCTGCTGCATACAATTCCTGAAGTAAATAGTATTGGCGAAGGTGGGTTGTTGGGTATGGTATTGCATCCGCATTTTGACAGCAATCCATACGTTTACGTAGTTTATGATTATGGCTCGGGAAATAACTATCAGGGGAGAGTTGTCCGTTTCACCTATAAAAATGCGACACTGAGTGCTCCGAAAATTTTATTAGATCATATCCCTGCAGCGGCGAATCATAATGGCTCAAGATTACTGATCACTGCTGACGAAAAATTGCTGGTTACTACAGGTGATGCAGGTGTACCTTCAAATGCTCAGCAAAACAATAGTCTTTCTGGCAAAATTCTTCGTATTAATCTTGATGGCTCTATACCTGCTGACAATCCTTTCCCTGGCAATGCAGTGTGGTCTACCGGGCACAGAAATGCTCAGGGGCTAGCTTTAACCAACGATAAATTATATTCTTCTGAACACGGTCCGGATACTGATGACGAGATTAACCTGATTCGAAAAGGAATGAACTATGGCTGGCCAGACGTTACAGGGTTTTGTAATACATCACAGGAAAAAGTATTCTGTACTAGTAAAGCCGTTGTGGAACCATTGTATACCTGGACACCAACCATAGCGCCTTCCGGTTTAATTTACTATCATCACGATCTAATTCCTCAATGGAAGAATTCTTTGTTGGTAGTGGCTTTGAAAGGCACCTCTATGTTGCAGTTACAACTCGACGAAACGGGAACACGTATAGAATCTGTTAAATCATATTTTCAGGGCGAATTTGGAAGATTGCGGGCCATTTGCCAATCTCCGGATGGAAAGGTCTACCTGGCAACTAGCAACGGTGACAGAGATATGGTTATTCGTGTTTCCCCACTTTAATAGGCCTATTTATTTGTTCTGCCTATTAATTATCTATATTTTAGCGATTAAACCAAATATATGATCAATAAGCAAGTGTCGGATGCTGATGAAGCAATCCGTGATATTAAAGATGGGAATACACTGATGCTGGGTGGATTTGGATTATGTGGTATTCCTGAAAATTGTATTGCTGCACTGGTACGTAAAGGAACCAGTCAGCTGACCTGTATTTCCAATAATGCTGGTGTCGATGACTTTGGTATCGGATTATTATTAAAATCCAGACAGGTAAAAAAGATGATATCCTCCTATGTCGGCGAAAATGCAGAGTTTGAGCGTCAGCTGTTAAGTGGTGAACTCGAGGTTGAGCTGATTCCGCAGGGAACACTGGCCACACGTTGTATGGCAGCTGGTTATGGTATGCCGGCCATTTATACTCCAGCCGGAGTAGGTACCGAAGTGGCTGAAGGAAAAGAAACCAGGAATTTTAATGGTAAAGATTACTTGATGGAATATGCTTTTGAAGCTGATTTTGCACTGGTAAAGGCATGGAAGGGTGACACTGCAGGTAACCTTATTTTCCGGTCTACAAGCCGTAATTTTAATCCTGTTATGGCTATGGCGGGCAAGATAACGATTGCGGAAGTCGAAGAACTTGTGCAACCCGGAGAACTGGATCCTGACCATATTCATACGCCCGGTGTATATGTACACCGCATCTTTCAGGGAAAGGAATATGAAAAGAGAATTGAACAGCGGACCGTAAGATCAAAAAGCGAAACAAACTATGTTGGATAAAAATGGAATAGCGAGAAGAATCGCTAAAGAAATCAGGGACGGTTATTACGTAAACCTGGGAATTGGAATTCCGACCCTTGTTGCCAATTACATTCCTGAAGGGATGAATATTGTTTTGCAGTCTGAGAACGGTTTACTGGGAATGGGGCCTTTTCCATATGAGGGTGAAGAAGATCCGGATCTGATCAATGCAGGAAAGCAAACAATTACAACACTACCGGGATCTTCCATTTTTGACTCCGCCATGAGTTTTGGAATGATCCGCAGTCAGAAAATAGATCTGACTATACTCGGAGCAATGGAAGTTTCTGAACAGGGTGATATAGCAAACTGGAAAATACCGGGGAAAATGGTGAAGGGCATGGGCGGTGCGATGGATCTGGTTGCATCAGCTAAGAATATTATCGTTGCGATGCAGCATATTAATAAAGCAGGGGAAAGCAAACTCCTTCCTAAATGTACCCTGCCATTAACTGGAGTGAAGTGTATCCGTAAGATTGTAACTGAACTCGCGGTACTTGATGTACTGGATGGAGGTGGTTTCCGGCTCATTGAGAGAGCGCCTGGTGTGAGTGTAGATTTTATAAAGCAATCCACCTCAGGAAAATTATTCGCTGAGGCGGATGTTAAAGAGATGGATCTGAATTAGATCTGATCTTTTAATACTGTTTCCTTGAGTTCTATAGAGATTTCCCTGGAGATCTCTATAATATCATCTGCTACATGGGAGTTATTGATAATTACCTTATTACACGATCCTTTATAAGGCAGCAGGTATTTATTATAAGCAGGTACAACATGATTAGCCCATTGATACATAATCATATCTCTGGAGTAACCTCTTTCCAATTCGTCTCTTGTTATTCTTCTGTTCAATGTGATCTCTTCATCTGCATCCAGGAAGATTTTCATATCAAAAAGTTCGGCAAGTTCCTTGTAATGGAAGACAAATAATCCTTCTACAATAATAATAGGCGCGCTGCAGATATTAAGCATGCGCGCATTTTCTTTATTAATGTTAAATGTATATTCTTTTTTTGTAATGGCCTCTCCTGAAATCAGCGTTTTAAGATCGTTTAGCAACTTCTTGTCATCAATTCCCTCTGGTAAATCGAAGTTAATCCATCCGTTTTCATCCACCGCCTGCTCCTCCATTGGGTGGTAATAATCATCCTGAGAAATTAAAGAAACTTCTCCTGCCGCAAAGTGATGAAGAAAACATTTAAGAAAAAAAGTTTTACCTGATCCACTACCTCCAGCAACACCTATGATATAGGGTTTATTGTTGTTCATTCGCTTGTCCACTGTATGTTAAATTGCACAAAAATCTCTTGTCTAACGCTCCTAAAGCGTCAGCAACAGCTTTTGTCATTACAATGATAACATCTTTTGTCGACTCATTCTCTGTAAATTTACCAACAACCTTTGCGAATGTTGAGCGGTTACTCATCGGATTAGTGATTTTTATAACCGTTCCAATAGGTGCTGTACGGTGTAAAACCAGCATTTTCGAAGAGTCCAGATCAGGATCCTGAATCCAGGCAGCAGTTCCTTTTTCCTCCATTTGACTTAAGCCGTAACGGCTTGCTGGCAGGCGTAACGAAGGGTCTTTAACTGACTCCAGTGTATCTGTATTTACGTTGTCTCGTTCGCTAACCATTTCATTTCCAGTTGGATATTGTCCATTTACTAATAATTTCTGGCCAACGTAAAGTGAGTTGGTAGTCAGATTATTTTTAGCTTTCAGCTGATCCAGCGTCAGATTATATTTTGTTGCAATGGAATACATGGTCTCATTGGATGCAACAGTATGAACAATCAGTTGGTTTTTAGCAGGAATCTCTTTTCTGTCTTGTGCCGGTGGTTGTTGGCCAGGATTAGCCACTTCTGCTTTTTTTACAGTTTCCTGTCTTTTCGAGGTGTCCTGTCTTTTAAAAATAGGATCAATATTAGGCTTTGGATCTGTTTGCACAGTTGTCCTTACAGGTACTTCGGGATAAGCAGTAGTCTTTTCGTTATCTGCCGATTCCTGCTGCGGGATAATTAATACCTGTCCGATTTTCAAGTTTATAGTATGCAGATCATTCAGACGTTTTAATTCGTTAACAGTAGTACCGTATTTTCTGGCCAGCATATTTAAATTGTCTTTCGGCTCAACGGTATGAGTCGTTGTCTCGCCGGGACCAGCGTTATTACTAATGCTGGAAGGTTGCTGTGCTTCAATAAATGGGATTTGTGTCGGAATTTTAATGATAGCACCCAAGGAAAGGTATTTGTTATCGTTAAAAGTCATGATTTCTTTTGGAGCCACATTATACCTTCTGGATATCGAATAATAAGTATCCTTGGCTACGACCTGGTGTACAATCAGTTTTTTGCCTTTAAGGTTCTCAACCCCGATTGAATCTCTCAGGGTATCAGCTTTTGTTTCCGAAACGCCAAGAATACCGGCGAATAAAAAAACTATATAATATTTTTGCATTAATGTTTTTTTTCAAATTAGAGAGAGGCAATAATACGAATAATAAATAAAAGCCTCAATGTTGTCTAGTAAACGGAAATTAAGCATTGCTATTGTATTATGGATCATTTTTTGGAAAACATAAGCTTTTTATATTTGTTATAATAATAGTTGTTTTAAACAATCAATTTTAATTAATATGGACGCTAAAGAAATCAGTTTAAAAGAAAAAGAAGTCAAAGCAGTTGTTGATCTGTTGAATGAATATCTTGCTAATTATCATGTGCATTATCAAAAGTTAAGAGGGTGTCACTGGAATATTAAAGGACAGAACTTTTTTACACTTCATCTAAAGTTTGAAGAACTATATACTAATGCTCAATTGACGATTGATGAAATTGCCGAGCGTGTACTTACACTAGGAAAACCACCGCATAGTCGTTTTTCAGATTATATCGAAGAATCCGAAATTAAAGAGATCAATACTATAGGTTTGCAGGATTTGGCTATGGTTGATGCAATTTTGCAGGATATGGCGCAATTAATCGACTTGGAACGTGGCCTGTTGGAAGCATCAGCAAATGCAGGTGACGATGGCACCAATGACATGGTTAATCGCTTTATGCAATTCAAAGAGAAGAACACATGGATGCTGCGCTCTTTTGCAGGTAAGAAATAATTGTCCTGACAGCTATATAGAAGCCACCTTAACAAAGGTGGCTTTTTTTATGCATCAATATTCTGCCGATAGTGAAGTCTTCAATTAAAACCGCTTAAATCTGATTATAGCAGACTAAAGACGAAAAACTTGATAACTTTGAAGCGATGGGATATACAAGTTTAGCAGCATGCGTAGAGGACCTGGAAAAACATGGTCATTTGTTGAGGATTAAAGAAGAAGTTGATCCTTATCTTGAAATGGCAGCAATTCACCTGAAGGTGTTTGAAGCCGGAGGGCCTGCAATTTATTTTGAGAAGGTCAAAGGAAGTCCTTTTCCTGCAGTCTCTAATTTATTCGGTACCCTGGAGCGCTCAAAATTTATGTTCCGCGATACGCTAAAAAAGGTCGGGCAGCTTGTTGATCTGAGATCTGATCCTATGAAAGCGCTTAAAAATCCATTACGCTATGCGGGAGCCGGATTAAATGCTGTATCTGCTTTGCCAATGCAGCAACGTCTGTTTAAATCAGTATTTCAAAAGACGACCATAAGCCAGCTGCCTCAGATTGTGAACTGGCCAATGGATGGTGGACCCTTTGTAACTATGCCTCAGGTTTATACAGAGGATGCGGATAAACCAGGAATTATGAACTCCAATCTGGGTATGTACCGGATTCAGCTGGCAGGTAACGATTATATAAAAGATCAGGAAATTGGATTGCATTACCAGATACACAGAGGTATTGGAGTGCATCAATCTAAAGCCAATGCAGCAGGTAAACCTTTAAAGGTTAGCATATTTGTGGGAGGGCCACCGGCTCATCCGCTTTCGGCAGTTATGCCACTCCCTGAAGGGCTTTCAGAATTGACATTTGCGGGTGTCCTTGGAGACAGAAGATTCCGTTATTTCTATGATGAAGAGGGGTTTTGCATTTCTGCAGACGCAGATTTCGTCATTACCGGAACAGTCTATCCCGATTCTAATAAACCGGAAGGTCCATTTGGTGACCATTTAGGCTATTATAGTCTTGCCCATCCTTTTCCTGTAATGAGAGTGCATAATGTATATCATAAGAAAGATGCGATATGGTCCTTTACTGTGGTGGGACGCCCTCCTCAGGAAGATACCAGTTTTGGCGCACTTATACATGAAATTACGGGGTCTGCGATTCCGCAGGAAATTCATGGTTTGAAAGAAGTAAATGCAGTAGATGCTGCAGGCGTGCACCCGCTGCTTTTTGCAATCGGTAGTGAACGTTATACACCCTATCTGAAGGAACGCCGGCCACAGGAGATATTGACTATTGCTAACCATATCTTGGGTAAGAATCAGTTGAGCTTGGCTAAGTACTTGTTTATTGCGGCCAGAGAAGACAACGAGAAATTAAACACCAATAATATTGAACAATTCCTGATTCACATGCTTTCGCGTTTAGATCCCGCAAGAGATTTACATTTTCATACTAATACGACTATAGATACATTGGATTATAGTGGTACTGGATTAAATGCGGGTTCAAAAGTAGTTTTTGCGGCAGCAGGGGAGGAGAAACGTAAACTTAGGACAACCTTGCCGGAGATTTCCTTTCCGGAAGGATTTACAGGTGCCCAGTTGTCAATGCCAGGTGTTATTGTAGTAAATGCACCGGGTTATATAAATGAAAAGGAGACAGCAGAAACAGTAAAGATGTTTGAAGAGCATTTCAAGGACGAAAAGCTGGATGAAATTGCTTTGATTGTCTGGTGTGATGATGCAAGTTTTACAGCTGCTGATATTAACAACTTTGTTTGGGTGACTTTTACCCGTAGCAACCCAGCTGCTGATATATATGGTGTAAATTCATTTATAAAAGATAAACATTGGGGTTGTAAAGGTCCGCTTATTATTGATGCGAGAAAGAAACCGCACCATGCACCGGAGTTAATACCGGATTGGCTTACCGAACAGAATATCCAGCGGTTTAACCTTAAACTGTAGTACTGGTTGAAGTTTATAAGTTTTCGGCAATGTCGTCGATTTGACTGAAATAAAAAATGCCCTGCTTTAATTTAAAAGCAGGGCATTTTTTATTTATTCGCGGTCTAAAGCTTAGAACCTTACACCTACAGTAAGAAATACATTGTTCTTAGATAATTTAGAAGTAGCAACAGGCTCAGAGAAATCGGCCAATTCATACGGGCTTAAAGTGTTATGAGTTTCTGTGCGTTGGTATGCAAGATCCACATAATATTCATTTACCCTGTAACCAATACCACCTGAGTAATATTTAACATCAAATCTGTTTTTAGGATCCTCTTTATAAGGACTTCCATTGAGGCCGTAACCAGCTCTTAAACTAAATTGATCAATTCTATATTCACCACCGACACGGTAGTTAAAAGCATGAGTGTAATTTTCCTTGATAAATTGATTCTCAGACCTGATCAGATCTCTGTAGCCATCACTCACTGAAAGCTTTGTAGATGCATAATCAACATAATCGACGTCTGCAGTTAATAACGCATTCTGACCTATAATTACTGAAGCACCGAATGAACCTTTATAAGGCGTTCTCAGGTTATAATTCATATTAGAATTGGCAACATCATTAAAGATATTGATTGTCGGTGCACCACCACCAGAAAAACGTGTGTCGATCACCTCAGAAAAATCCTCTTCCATGTGCATCCACGTAGGTGTTTGGAAAGTAGCACCCAAACGGATAGTATTTATAGGTTTGTAGATCAAACCTATACGACCATTAACTCCGGCACCTGTAGTGTTTTGGTTAGATCTGTAAGTTAAATCATAGTTCTGCCCAACATGCGGATTTGGTTTCTCATTCGGATTATCAGGATCCGGTGCCGGATCATTCGGGCCCACTGTGTTAATAACAGTACCGCTTTCTGTATATAAGCGGTCTGTTACATAACGCACATTTACGAAACCGATACTTGCACCCAGATAAAACTTATTAGAAAAGTTTAGTCCTGCAGCAAAGTTCATTTCAGAAGTTGAACCCTCACGAACTTCACTTTGATTCTGTACATTAGTTTGAGACGTCGCTGGGAAATAATTGCTTGGAGATCCAACTTGTTTGTCGATTAAATAGCTGTCAAAAGCCATTTTCTCAACTGAGCCACGCTGGAAATTAGCTGGAGTCTGTCCATTAGCACGCTGTGCCCATGAATCTGCAATTGAACTATTACTGTTTACTCCGCTGAAATTGTTTTCTACACTAAAGTCATTATTTCTATTGTAACCAACACCCCATACAATACTTATTAAACCCTTATTCAGATCAGCACCTGGCGCTTTTACAATTGGGTTGTACCATACTGCCGCTGCCTGATTCAGGTTCAGCATATTTTTTGTCGACTTGGTTTGCTGGCCCAGATAATTAATGTTAGCTCTTGTATTATTAAATTCCGGAGAGATGGTGAATTCCGAGCGTGTGAACATTCCCAGACCTGCAGGGTTACCGCCGATAGAACTGATGTCACCACCTAAACTGATCTGTGCATTTCCCAAACCTTTAAAACGTGCCGAACTTCCGTAATCAGTTCTTGAGAAACGTAGTGCATCGCCTGCGTAAATACCTTGCGCATAAATATTGCCTGTCGTAGCTACTGTAGCTACGATCAGGAGTTGTATGAATTTTTTCATTTAGATTCTGGAATATTAATTACCTCTGCCACCACGGCCACCACCGCCACCGCCTGATACTCTGCCACCGCTACCTCCGCTAAAACCACCGGAAGATCTGCCGCTATTGGCAGGAGGAGAATAAGACCTTTCGCTTCTTTGTGGAGTGTACGAAGAACGATCTGGTCTGCTTGAAGTATTATTTGAACGGTTATAGTCAGATTGGGTTCTTGAATTTCCCTGGTATCTGTTACCCTGACCATAGTTTACATCAGAACCTCTTCCGCTGACTCTTCCGCCTGCAGAAACTCTGTTTCCAGAACGATCGTATGCTCTGGCACCAGTTCCGTTGTAATCACCTCTGCCGTTATAGTTGTTTGAACCACCACGGCCGTAACCGGTGTTCTCTAAGCCTCTTCCAGTTCTTGGACGGTATACACTGTTCGATCTGTAATTTCCATACAAACCGCCGTAGTATCCACCACCCCAGCCGCCGCCCCAGCCACCATAGTAGCCGCCACCCCAGCCCCAAGGAGAATAGAATGGAGAGTAAAGGCCGCCCCAGCCGTAGTTATTCCATCCAAAGCCTAAGCCCCATCCAGAACCCCATCCGCCGAAACCACCACCAAATCCAAATCCGAGGCCAAAACCGCCACCATAAAATCCGGAATAATACGGAGAGTAGCCTCCATAAAAACCATCATAATAAAAAGGATCAAAATAACTTCTGTATGGGCTTCCGTAATAGAATCTGTTGATACGTGAAGAATAGTTCATGTCAGCGTATTGGTCGCTACTGCCATAATACTCATCATCGTCATAATAATCGTCTCCGACTGTCTGTGAAGACTGTGCTCTGACAGGCTGGCTGTATTCAACTGCTTTTGCAGTAGAACCATACACGTCGTCCTGATGACGCGATTGCTGAGCCATTTGCGGAGCAGAACAGGAAGTAACTGCAAGCGCAGCTAAAACCAGCATGCTGGAAAATAAATGGTTAGGTTTCATATGTGTGAATTCTTTGTGTGTGTAAACAATTTTTTTGTAGGCATAAATTTATAAATTTGTAGCCTATCATGCAAGTTATTTAACACAAAAAACGTTCCAAACAGTTATGAGCAAAGGTATTACAAGTAAAAACGAAGACTATTCCCAATGGTATAATGATATCGTCATTAAAGCAGATCTCGCTGAGCACTCAGCGGTAAAGGGTTGCATGGTGATAAAGCCCTATGGCTATTCAATTTGGGAAAAAATGCAGGCTGTTTTGGATCAGAAATTCAAAGATACAGGGCACAGTAACGCCTATTTTCCATTATTCATTCCGAAGTCATTTTTTTCTAAGGAGGCTGCGCACGTAGAAGGATTTGCGACAGAATGTGCTGTTGTAACACATTACCGCCTTAAAAATGACGGCGAAGGAAATATAATAGTAGACCCGGATGCAAAATTGGAGGAAGAATTGATCGTAAGACCAACTTCTGAAACGATCATCTGGAATACTTTCAGAGGATGGGTGCAGTCTTACCGCGACTTACCTTTGCTAATTAATCAATGGGCAAACGTTGTACGCTGGGAAATGAGAACAAGACTTTTCCTGAGAACTGCAGAATTCCTGTGGCAGGAAGGGCATACCGCTCATGCAACCTCGGCGGAAGCAATCGAAGAAACTGAAAAAATGCTTAACGTTTATGCAGACTTTGCTGAGAACTGGATGGCATTGCCGGTTGTTAAAGGTAAGAAAACAGCTAATGAAAGATTTGCAGGAGCGTTAGATACTTATTGTATAGAGGCATTAATGCAGGATGGTAAAGCATTGCAAGCTGGTACTTCACATTTTCTGGGACAAAATTTCGCAAAAGCATTTGATGTGAAATTCACCAGTAAAGAAGGTAAACAAGAGCATGTATGGGCAAGTTCATGGGGTGTTTCGACCCGGATGATTGGAGCGTTAATTATGGCGCATAGTGATGATCAGGGGTTAGTATTGCCTCCTAAACTGGCTCCGATCCAGGTTGTCATTGTACCTATCTATAAGAATGACGAAGAGCTTAAAAAAATCAGCGATTTTGCCGATGATCTGATGCCAAAACTAAAAGCGTTAGGTATTTCTGTTAAATATGATGACAGAGATTCGCAACGTCCTGGATTTAAGTTTGCAGAATACGAACTTAAGGGTGTACCAGTAAGATTGGCAATAGGTGGACGTGACATGGAGAACGGAACAGTAGAACTGGCACGCAGAGATACCCGTGAAAAGTCAACTGTAAGTCAGCAGGGACTGGATGCTTATTTGTCAGGATTATTAGATGATATTCAAGCTAATATCTATAAAAAAGCTGCAGATTTCCGTGCTACACATATTACTCCGGCGAATTCTTACGAAGAGTTTCAGCAATTGCTGGAGGATAAAGGTGGATTTATTTCAGCGCACTGGGATGGCACACCAGAAACGGAACAAAAGATCAAAGAAGAAACAAAAGCGACTATCAGATGTATACCTTTAGATAATGAGCTGGAAGACGGTATCTGTATCTATTCCGGTAAACCATCTGTACAAAGAGTTTTATTTGCCCGTGCTTACTAATTAAGCAGGCTTAACCAAAAAATTATAACACAGCGATGAAATTTGCAACTAAAGCGATACACGCAGGTCAGGAACCTGATCCTTCAACAGGAGCGGTAATGACTCCTATATACCAGACTTCAACTTATTGGCAGAAATCTCCTGGTGAGCACCAGGGATTTGAATACTCAAGGGGAACTAATCCGACTAGATTAGCGCTTGAAAACTGTCTGGCGGCATTGGAGAATGCAAAATATGGATTAGCTTTTTCTTCCGGGATGGGCGCAACCGATACCGTTTTACGTATACTGAAGCCTGGGGATGAAGTTATCACTGGTAATGATTTATATGGTGGTTCTTACCGTATTTTCACTAAAGTATACGAGAAATATGGTATTAAATTCCATTTTCTGGACCTGTCTAAACCAGAGAATATTTTACCATATGTTAACGATAAAACCAGGATGGTATGGATTGAAACTCCGACAAATCCAACGATGCAGATTATCGATATCGAAGGTGTAGCAAAACTGACCAAAGAAAAAGGACTGATCTTAACTGTAGATAATACATTCGCTTCACCATACCTGCAAAATCCGTTAGATCTGGGAGCAGATATCGTTATGCATTCTGTAACCAAATATATCGGAGGACACTCAGATGTTGTCATGGGCGCATTATTGTTAAATGATGATGTCTTGTACAAAGAGCTATGGTTTATTTACAATGCATGTGGGGCTACACCAGGTCCTCAGGACGCATTTTTAGTGCTTAGAGGAATTAAGACCTTGCATTTGCGGATGAAAGCACATTGTGAAAATGGCGAGAAGGTAGCGCGTTACTTGAAGAATCATCCAAAGATTGATAAGATCTACTGGCCTGGTTTTGAAGATCACCCTAACCACGATATTGCTAAAAAGCAGATGCGCGGATTCGGAGGTATGGTTTCAATTACACTTAAAGATGCAGATCTGGCGGAGACATTCCGGGTAGCTTCTTCATTTAAAGTATTTACACTTGCAGAATCTTTGGGAGGTGTAGAATCGCTAATTAATCATCCTACTTCAATGACTCACGGATCTATTCCGAAAGCTGAACGTGAAAAAGTTGGTGTTACTGATAATTTGCTGCGACTGAGCGTAGGTGTAGAAGATATAGATGATTTACTGGCAGATTTAGAACAAGCACTTAAATAAATACGATTGGAATTTTTAGCATTAAAGGATTTCCTGGAGGTAAAGGTTGCGCAGTATAACCGGCCCGACTTTATAACCAGTGACCCGATCTGTATACCCCATCGTTTTACTAAAAAACAAGATATCGAAATTGCCGCATTTTTTGCGGCAATTTTGGCTTGGGGCCAGAGGAAGACTATTATAAATAAATGCACAGAGCTGATGGCCAGGATGGATAATTCGCCACATCAGTTTATGCTTGGGCATTCAGACCAGGATTTGAAAGGTTTACTCGGATTTAAGCACCGTACTTTCAATGATACAGATCTCTTGTATTTTGTTGCCTTTTTTCAGCAACATTATATGCAGTCAGACTCTTTAGAAACTGCTTTTCTTCCCGCATCAGCGGGTCAGTTTGACGCCGAGACTGCATTGAATCATTTCAGAATTTATTTTTTTAGTTTGCCAGATTCACCACGCCGGACTGTAAAGCATATTTCGTCGCCTTCTCAAAAGTCTACCTGTAAAAGGCTAAATATGTTTTTACGCTGGATGGTCCGGAATGATCAGGCTGGTGTAGATTTTGGAATCTGGTCACGAATTTCTACGGCTTCGCTGATTTGCCCGTGTGACGTGCATGTGGACAGGGTAGGAAGGAACCTGGGTTTGATTACCCGTAAACAAACGGATTGGAAAACAGCCATAGAGCTTACTGCAGAATTAAGTAAATTTGACCCTAACGATCCAGTAAAGTATGATTTCGCCTTATTTGGTATGGGAGTTGAAGAAAAACTTAAACTATGATCAAATTCAATGCAGTTATAGCGCGTTTTGACCAGAAAGGAGAAAAGACCGGCTGGACCTACATACCGGTTCCAGCTGCTGTCGCGAGCCTGATTAAGCCAGGGACTAAAAAAAGCTTTCGCGTACGGGGACTGCTGGATCAGCATAGCATATCCGGACTGGCATTATTGCCTATAGGAGACGGTGATTTTATTCTGACCCTGAAAAGCAGTCTGAAAAAAGCCCTTGAAAAGAAAGAAGGCGATCCATTGTATCTGGAGCTGGAAGAGGATACTGACTTTCAGATCTTAATGCCCGTGGACCTCGAATTATGCCTGTTAGAAGAAGAAAAGCTGATGGATTCCTTTTTACATCAGCCCAAGTCCCATCAAAACTATTTTATCAATTGGCTTAATGCGGCGAAAACAGAACCAACGCGTGTTAAAAGATTAACATTAATTGTTGTAGCCATGGAAAAAGGAATGAATTATGGCGAAATGATCCGTGCGCAATCGGCTCAGGAACGTTTATAACTTCTGAACCAACTATTAATTTTCATTTGAATTACACCCAGGAATGCTTCCCTGAATATACGTGTACTCATCTTTGAGGTACCTTCAGTACGATCTGTGAATATAATCGGAACTTCTACGACGCTAAAGCCGTATTTAATAGCTGTGAATTTCATTTCTATCTGAAATGCATAACCAACAAACTTTATCTTATCCAGAGGGATAGTTTCCAGCACAATTCTTTGATAGCATTTAAATCCTGCTGTTGCATCCTGAATATTTATTCTTGTAATCAGCCGGACGTACATCGAAGCAAAATAAGACATCAATACCCTGCTCATCGGCCAGTTTACAACATTTACCCCACGAACGTAACGTGAGCCAATTGCAACTTCGGCACCCTTAACACAGGCATTCCGCAGTTTAATCAGATCGTCGGGATTATGAGAGAAATCGGCATCCATTTCAAAAATATATTCATATGGACGCTCAAGAGCCCATTTGAAACCATGAATATATGCTGTACCCAATCCAAGTTTCCCCGTCCTTTGTACCATGTGTAGTCCAGGAAACTCTGTCTGCAGTAATTTCACAATGTCTGCTGTGCCATCTGGTGAGCCGTCGTCTATAATCAATACCTCAAAAGGAAAACTGAGGCTGAAAACTTTGCGGATAATCCTTTCAATGTTTTCTTTTTCATTATAAGTAGGGATGATTACTAAACTGTCTGACACAATAATGGGGGATAATATAAAACTTTGGCGAAAATATGGTTTAAAACTGAGAAGATGCAGCGAATTAAGAAATTTTAACAATCAGTAGACCTGCCTCTGCAGACCATAAATATAAAATCCCGCCTTCTTTAGAAAGCGGGATTTTATATTTATGGTCTGAAAATGAATTTAAACAATCAAATTGAGATTAAGAAGTTGCCGTCATTGTTTTCTGTAACCATTTGGTTAGTACGAACAAGATGATAGAAGCAACACCTGCCATACCCACAAATAACATGAAGAATTCATTTAGATTATTCATTTCATAACCGGCAAAATTAGTAGAATGCCCGCCATCCGGATATAGGGAACTGAGCTTTCCGCTTAATACATTTGCACCTGCGTTCGCAAGGAACCATACAGCCATTAATAACGAAGCAAATTTAAGAGGAGCTAGTTTATTGACCAATGATAATCCGATCGGAGACAGACAAAGTTCACCCCAGGTGTGGAATGCATACATACCGATCAGCCACATCATACTCACCTTTATACCAGCGCCAACATCTTTTACACCAACTGCGATTACAAAATAACCAACAGCCAGCAGCATTAGACCGATAGCCATTTTTGTAGGTGCAGAAGGTTCTCTTCTACCTAATTTAATCCATAACCATGCAAAGATAGGAGCGAAGGTTACAACAAATACAGAGTTTAAAGATTGGAACCAGCTGGCCGGTATGGTGAAAAATCCAAGGTCACGCTGAGTCGTTTCTTCAGCAAAGAAGGTTAGAGAAGCACCAGCTTGCTCAAAAGCACTCCAGAAGAATACTACGAAGAAGGCAAGGATGAAAATTACGGAGATTTTCTTTTTCTCAACCAGGGTTAATTTTTTATCACTGAAGATCATATAAGCGATACCCAGTACAGCAGCTGCCAGAAGATAACTCAGGTAACTGTAAACGTTGGCATCTATATAAAGCAGCCCCACACATACAGCAGAAAAAAGTAATAAAGACAAGTAAACTAATACCGGGTTCATTTCTTTTCCTTCCTGAACAGGTTTCATGCCCAATGGTGCTCCTTCTGGCCCGCGGACATATTTGTCTTTTAAATTGACAAAGACAACTACGCCGATCATCATTGCGACAGCGGCAGCAAGGAAAGCCCATTTGTAATCAGCAGGGTTTCCGGTATCCCCAAAATAACCGCAGATAAATGGCCCTAAAGCACCACCTACGTTAATACCCATATAGAAGATAGTGTAGGCAGAATCCAGACGACGGTCACCAGGTTTGTAAAGCTGGCCAACCATAGATGAAATGTTTGGTTTAAAGAAACCGTTACCGGCTATCATAAATCCAAGCCCGGAGAAAAACAGGAATGAAGAGACATCAAGGTTAGTTTGGTAGAGCGAGGCACAAGCGAACATTAACAATTCACCAAGAGCCATGAGTATACCGCCCGTGATAATAGAGCGGCGGTTTCCCCAATAACGATCGGCAACAAAACCACCAATTAATGGTGTCAGATAGACAAGTCCGGTATAACTTCCGTAAAGATTGGAGGCGAAAGCTTTATCAAAAAGTAGTGCTTTAGTCATGAAAAGCACCAGTATAGCCCGCATACCATAGTAATTGAAACGTTCCCACATTTCGGTAGCGAACAGGACATATAATCCTTTTGGATGGCCTTTCGACACATCGTCCAGTTGTTCTGGCTTAAGGATTTCAGATTGATCCATAATGAATATTAAATTTATATAAAGTTTGCAAATTACAGATTTAGCAGGTTTCTACCCGACTATTTTATTCCTTTTTCCTTCATGATGCCATTAAGCCATTTTAACAACATAAATGCTACCAGAGCCGAGAATAATAATAAGAAGAAGTTAATCCAGAAGAAGTTGGCCTTATTTTCATAAGTATCCCAAAGGGTTGCCAATACACCAGATAGTTTATTTCCAATTGAAGTGGCGAGGAACCAGCCACCCATCATCAGGGAGGTAATTCTTACCGGACTCAGTTTCGAAACAAGAGAAAGACCCATAGGACTCAGGAATAATTCGCCTATTGTGATGACACCATAACTTGCCATTAACCAAAATACCGAAACTTTTTCAGCTCCGTTTCCGCCTGAGTATACTGCCCCGATCATGACCAGTACAGATAAAGCCGAAATCAGTAAACCAAATGCAATTTTTGTAGCTGTAGTTGGTTCCTGGTTTCTTTTACGCAGCCAGGTAAAGAAAGCTACTACCAGTGGCGTAAGCAGGATTACCCAGCCTGGATTGATCGACTGACTTATATTTGTTGCCCAGACCTCTATCTGCGTACCTTCAGCAGGACGTTTTTCCGGAGCAACGTTTTTGAAATATGCAGGGTAATTATATTCCTGTAATACTTTACCGTCAGCTTTCTGTAACCGGAAAGCTTCGTCATACAAGGGCACCGAATCTTTGGCCATTGTAATCTGTTGCGATAAGCTCAGACCGGAAAATGTTTTAGCTGCTATAGGGTTTTCCACATGACGATCGGTGTAGCGGTCTGCCCAGGTATTTAATGCCGAACCATTCTGCTTGAAAACTGCCCAAAACAGAATTACAACGGCAAATATGGTGAGTAGCGCAGCAATAGGTCTCTTTTCAGACTTATCGGCTTTAGCTAGTAATGAACCGTAAAAATAAATAACCGGAATACAGGCAAATATAAATGCATCCGTAGATGGAGATCCAATTAAGGCATGACCAAGAACCTGTGTAGGCACAACCCATCCGATTACACCTGCAATTACAGCAGGGAAAAGTATAACCATTACAATTTTAAGGAATGACATGTCTCCCTCCTGCATTCCTTTTTTTACGTCAAAAGCACGATAATGCTTCATTCCATAAAGAAAGATGCCTACACCCAGGAACATCCCGATACCTGCGGCAAGAAATGCATAACCCCAGCCAAGAAGAATGTATAATGCTGCACCAAAGAAATTACAGATAAAAGCCCCAACATTGATACCCATGTAAAAAATATTATATCCTTCATCTTTTTTATCTTCATATTGTGGTGTAGAATAAATATTTCCGAGTAAGGTTGAAATATTTGGTTTGAAAAAACCATTACCAATGATAACGAGTGTCATAGAAAGATACAGAATTGGCAGGCTGTGAATTGCCATCATACAGTAGCCAACTCCCATCATCAGGCCGCCTATAATAATTGATTTGGTATAGCCGAAGTATCTGTCGGCAATTAAACCACCCAGAAAGGGGGTTAAGAACACTAGTGCAATAAAAGTACCGTATAAATCAGCAGCTTCTGCTTCTGTCATGGCAAATCCGGCTTTCACATCTTTGAGGTATAATGTGAAAATACCGATCATCAGGTAGTATCCGAAACGTTCCCACATCTCGGATAAAAAAAGAAAAGTCAGGCCCTTCGGGTGCTTTACCTTATTGTTTTGATTCATTAATTTCAGATATTATTTGTGTGTGTAGCGAACAAACGCATCGCGCAATATAGGCACATGAGCGCATACTCGCAAATCCGGACCTGTTTAGCACCACCCGGTTTTGGGGTTTTCCGCTTGCCTGAATATCTTTTTTTTACGGATCTTTATAGAAATTTTCATCCTGCTTCAAATCAAAAAAACGCAGTAATTTAAATAGCTTCGATAACCAGTGCACTGGCGCCGCCGCCGCCATTACATATCCCCGCCACACCTATTTTACCGTTGTTTTGTGCTAACACTGTCAGTAGCGTCACAACGATTCTTGCTCCGGATGCACCTAGTGGATGTCCTAAGGCTACCGCGCCACCATTAATATTTACCTGGGATGATTCGATATTGAGTTTTTGATTATTTGCCAGAGAAACGACAGAGAAAGCCTCGTTGATTTCAAAGAAATCTACATCGTTAATAGTTTTTCCAGCATTTTCTAATGCCAGTGGAATAGCCTTCGCCGGAGCGGTTGTAAACCATTCCGGAGCTTGTTGAGCATCGGCGAAAGCCAGTATACGTGCCAATGGTTTCAGACCCATTGCTACTGCTTTCTCAGCACTCATTAAAACCAGTGCAGCTGCACCATCATTTAACGTAGATGCATTGGCAGCTGTAACTGTGCCGTCCTTTTTAAAAACTGGTTTTAAACCAGGTATTTTGTCAAACTGGACCAGTTGAGGCTCCTCGTCCGTATCAATAATTGTTTGTTTACCTTTTTTGTCCGTTATGATCACCGGGACAATTTCATTCTTGAATTTTCCGGCAGCCTGTGCGGCTTGTGCACGCTGATAAGAACTGATTGCAAAAGCATCCTGATCTTCACGGCTTATATTGCAGGTGTCTGCGCATAGTTCAGCAGCAGAACCCATATGATAGTCATTATAAACATCCCAGAGACCATCTTTCATCAATCCATCTGTCAGCTGACCGTGTCCAAGTCTGTAACCTGTTCTGGCTTTTTCCAGATAGTATGGAACGTTGCTCATGCTTTCCATGCCACCGGCAATTACAATGTCATGTGCACCAGAAGCTATACTTTGGGCAGCGAGCATGATAGCCTTAGTGCCTGAGGCACAAACCTTATTGATTGTTGTTGCGGGAACATCAGGGAGACCGGCAAATTTAGCTGCCTGAGTGGCTGGTGCCTGACCTAAATTTGCAGAAAGAACATTGCCCATATAAACCTCTTGTACATCTTCAGGACTAATTCCCGCTCTTTCCACTGCAGCCTGAATAGCGAATCCGCCAAGCTGGGTTGCAGAAAAAGAAGATAATGAACCTGTGAAACTTCCTATAGGTGTTCTGACTGCGGATACAATAACTACTTCTCTCATCTGTTTATATTAAATTTGGTTATGGGCAAATCTAATAATTTTAAATTTGCCCATCGCGATCTTTTTTGCTTGTTTTGGGAAGTTTCTTCCTTTTGCTGGCCTGAAGAGCCTGGTGCAGTAAGAATTCTATCTGACCATTGGTACTGCGAAATTCATCCTGGGCCCAGTGTTCCAGCTCTGTGAGTAACTGCGGATTAATCCGCAGTACAAATGCCTTTTTATCCTGAGCACTCATGTTTAACTATATAAAGTACCTGTGTTTACAACTGGCTGGACATTCCTGTCGCCGCACAGTACCACAAGGAGATTGCTGACCATTGCGGCTTTGCGTTCTTCGTCCAGCTCTACGATATTTTTAGCCGACAGACGTTCCAGTGCCATTTCAACCATACCAACAGCTCCTTCTACAATTAATTTCCTAGCCGCAATTACAGCCGTTGCCTGCTGACGTTGCAGCATTGCACTCGCAATTTCCTGCGCGTACGCTAAATGTGAGATACGCGCTTCAATAACCTCAATACCTGCTCTGGAGAGACGCTCACTCAGTTCACCCTCTAGCAGTGAGCTTACTTTTTCGGCACCGTCTTTAAGTGTTATCGTAGCTTCTTCGTCTTCAAAGTTATCATATGGGAAAATATTAGCCAGATGTCGCACTGCGGCTTCACTCTGGATAGTCACATATTGCAAATAGTCCTCAACTGCGAACATGGCCATTGCAGTTTCCTTAATCTGCCAGACGACAACAGCAGCAATCTCAATTGGATTACCCAATTTGTCATTCACTTTAATCTGGTGCCCGTTAAGGTTTCTGGCTTTTAGAGATACCTTTTTTTTGGTGGTTAATGGATTTACCCAAAAGAAGCCGTCCGTTTTAACCGTACCAACATATTTACCGAATAAAGTCAGGACTTTGGCCTCATTTGGATTGTTGATAATCAGCCCCGGAAGGACCAAAAACAGGTTAACCAGCATAACGATACCGGCTGCTATAAAATTTTCTGTAGCAAAGCCATAAAAACTACCGCCTAATAATGCTAGAAAAAGGACGAGAGTCAGATAGCCTGATGGGGGAGTGATAATTTTTTCCTGATACATAATGATATTAATTTGATATCATCAATTAACGAAAAAAAAAGAATAAATCAAAACTAAATATCAGGTTGAAGAAATTTACTGCTGCTGTAAATCAGTCTATTTCGATACTCAATTTGAAAATTCAGCATTTATTTTAAAAAAAAATAAGCTTTATTTTTTTTTAAAAACGTTTTTGCAGTTCGAGATGTTTATGTGATGCCTGGAGAGTCTTGATTGCCAAAAATATACTGGTTATTATTGACCTCGTTTTACCGTCAGCATAATCGCCGACGGTATGTTTAGGTAATAATAGTTAATGAAAAACCGGCGACTGTGGATGCATCTCCGGTTTTTTTATAGCTGCTTTTTTAAGGTAACTGCAATTACCCCGTATTTACCTTTTTCGCCAAAGCGGGCGATCGCAGTTTCGCCTTTAAAGACATTGATCGATTCAATTTCGTTTGTGTCCAGATTTTCAATAGAGCTCATCTCTATGCCGTTAACCATGTAAATAGGCGGTAAAGTTTTTACTTTAGCCGCCTGACCGGAGGTGACGTTATTCCTGAGAGTCTGGTAATTTGGTTTTGCAAATGCGAAGAATATCAAAGCGAAACAAGGAGCCAATAATACTACACTCCACTTTTTTGTTTCTCCTGATGCCCGTTTCTTCATCATATCAATTCTGCTAAGTGGATTGTCACCTGCAAAAGAACTGCTGAGGTTGAATACCTGGTTTTGCAGACTATGGTTTAATAGTGTTGCGCGGTAGACTGCTCCAGGGTTTCCAGCTTCAAGTACGGTTTGGTCTGCCAGATACTCATGATTTTGTCTTATTGCTTTTAAGTACAGCCATGCAATTGGATTAAACCATTGGAAAATTCTCATTAATTGCGCGATTTGCATATCAAGCCAGTGCTTTTGAATTACATGCGCTTTCTCATGTTCAAGGATAAGGCGCTGTTCTAATGTAGAACCAGTAATTTCAGTATCCAGGAAGATATAGCTGAAGATGGAGAAAGAAGTTTTAAACTGATCAGTGTAGGTGATTTTACAATTATTTACTACTTCAAAATCATGCTGGGAAACCAGTTGTCTGGCCTTTTTCAATGACAGTAGGTAATTAAGTATAAAACTAAAAGCGACAACAAAATAAATGAGCAGACCAATCTGCAGGGAACTGAGTATAGTATTGTTTCCTTTTGCCGGATTAAGAATTGAACTTCCGTTAAATATCGGACTGACTGTGTGCACCGTGTAACTGAAGTTGAGCAAAGGAAGGATAACAGAAAGAAAGATGCCTGTTAGCAGAAAATATCTGTTGAATTTAAAGAAGGTTTCCTTTTTCAGGAACATGTAATAAATTCCGTAGCACAGAGACAGGAACAGACTTGATTTAAGCAGATATAAAACGATTTCCTCCATATCTTATTTTTTTTGTTCTTCAGTTAGCTCTCTTCGTGTTTGCTCAATCATCTGATCCAGCTCCTCTATGGAATAATTGTTTTCTTTAGCGAAAAATGATGCCATTGTTGCGAACGAACCGTTGAAGTAGTTATGGAGCAATCCAGAGAGCATGGATCGGGAATACTGTTCCTTTTTGATTAAAGGCACATAGGTGTTTACACGACCGGCTGTTGTATGACTAACAAAACCTTTGTTTTCGAGAATCGTTAACACTGTTGATACTGTGGTCCTGGCCGGTTTTGGTACTTCCAATACTTCCAAAATATCCTGAACAGTAGCTTGCTTAAGATTCCACAGCGCTTGCATGATCTGCTCTTCAGCTTTGGTCAGTTGTACAGGTGTGGGAGATTTCTTCATACCTTAAAGTTAGGACTAATTTTATAGACAATCAAATGGTTTTCGGGTTATTCATTGCTGCGGGTTTTGCCGCGCAGATTAAATTTTACCTTCAGCATAAGCTGAGCCGGTCTTAACATATAATTAGCTATACGGTAACCAACAGCATCATAGTTCGCCGTTACATAGTCTTTGGTGTTAAATAAATTAGTGTAGTCCATACTGAAGTCAACAGATTTAAACCTGTAACGTATTCCCGCATTAGCGAAATGCACAGTTTTGCTTCCTGTATAGGTGTTTTGAACGTAATATCTCTCCTGTGAAATATTAATTGTCATCTTTTTGGATGGGAAGAAATTCAGCCGGGAGGATTGTATTTGCGTGCGAACAGGTTTGAAGATATCTGGTATCCCATAAATTTTATTTCTACTGCTGCTGAATAAGAGACTTCCTGCCACACTAATCCAGGGGCTCAGACGGGTAGTAAAAGAGGGTTTGAAGCTAATGGTTTCGTAAATGGACTTATAGAATTCCTGCTGACTGATTTGCTCACCCTTGTCCGAGCCATAACTCCCTTCGAGTGTGAAAGTGCCCTTAATTGCATCGATACCCTTACTTATTCGCGCAGAAAGCCGGTTAGAAAAACTTTGGTTTGGCAGAATATAAGCAGTCAGTACCTGAAACTGGCCATTAAAGGTATAACTGTAAATCAGGTTACTCATTTTCCAGTTTGCAGTATTGTTGAGGTTTATGAAAAGAGATTTTACAGGATTGTTGTAGTTCCAACCCCCTGAGATTCCTTTCAGTTCAATTTCCTGCAGTTCGTTGCTATTGCGCGTCAGCATGCGATAATTCTGCATAATAATTCCAGGAATAATCTGGTCTGCTTCCCCCAGAGTGCTGTTCCGATATAAATTGATATTTAAATTCATCATCGGGCTAATCTCATAGTTTACATAAATTGAAGGGTTAATAAACAGGCGGTTTTTAACTTGATCCAGGTGGTTATATCTTTCCCTGATCTGCAGGCTGGCTACCTTTAACGGGAGGCTGAAGCTGAGCCTGAACTTACCTGTAAGAAAGATTAAATCCGGATTGAAATATACTTCAGCACCATTCCATTTTAAATGATTTTTTAAAGAATCACCCGAATTGGAGCCCTTGTTATATTCCTGCAGATCTGAATAGATACGACGCTCCTTCAATTCCATACCTGCAGTATAATTATGTTTGAATTTATTTCGGTTCCATCCGAAGCTAATTTTATTCTTCGTGCTCCATTGCTGATCGGTTAAATCCTGATTCCATTGGCCTGAACCCGGAAGAGCCGACAGAAAGGGAAAGCTCACCGGCGAAACCATTAATTCCTGTGGCGAGCGTTCAAATCTTGAAGCCGAGGACAGTTTAAGTAAACCTTTACCATATTGTTTAACGAGATCGAATTTGTTTTCGAATACATAATTTGGTTGACTCAGATTTTGAATAACACTATCCTGCTGCAGTGCAATGCCGTTTGAGCTACCCCAGTCTCCCAGAAAACTAAGTTCCTGATTCAGGTAGTATTTTTTATTATTGATATTGTACTTTAGTGCACCCTCAAACTGATTAATCCGCCTGGTAGAGCTGAGTTGTTCGCTAATTTCCAATAGTTTTTCCTGTGTCAGATAATAACCGGTATTTGCTAAGCTGCTTCGCTGTTGTACGTCCTGCAGATAGCTTAAATTCAGATTAAGTTGCTTGTCATTTTCAAATGCCCATAAATTATTTACCGAAATTGCATGAGCCCGATTGAACAGATATCTATTCTGATTAACCGGTGGATCTCCAGGTTCCTGTATGCTCAGTTTCAAATCCTGTTGATTTTGGTTTCCAGGATAGAAATGTCGAAATTCAGCTCCCGGATCCTGACCGGTATTATTTCCTTTATAAGTATTTATCATTTGTCTCCCGGATTTGAAATACATTCCGAATAATTCATTGTCCCATAAAAATGGTTTTATACCACTCCCTAATTGGGCATTGGCCACTAGTACCCCTTTTGCAGCATCCTTTAATTTTATATTTATGGCAGCTTCATTGGTAAATTCACTGTTTATCAGTGCTTTTACAGGCTGGTGATTTTCCATAACCTGTACGGTAGCTACATCTGCAGCAGTAATATTATTCGTTGCGATTCCATACCGTCCCTGTAGCAGGTCTTTCTGTTCGATATAGAATTTATTAATTGGCTTATTATTATACAGTATACTCCCGTTTTCTTTCACTTCAATACCGGGCATTTTTTTGAGTACATCTCCAATTGTGCGGTCATTCTGATCCGTAAATTCGTCTACCAGATAGTTTAATGTATCTTTTCTCCGGCTTATTCTTGGAGGCTTAACTTTTAGTTCTTTTAGCTGAATGGCATTTGGCTTTAGTGTGATATTGGCTAGTTGGCTATGGTTAGCCAGATACACTACTTTACTTTCCATGCCGATTCCGTTTATGAAAATTCCCAGGGTATCAGCAGTGGATGTAAATTGAACTTGATATGCTCCCGAAGGTTTAGTACGTGAATAGGTAAGAATAGAATCAGTAGCTTTAGTTCTAACAGTTATCTGGATTCCTGCAACCCCCTTCATATCGGGTGCAGCGATAATGGTACCGCTCCATATAGTTTGACTTTTGATTTGCTGCAGTTGAAAAAACAGAAGAAAAAAGTATAAATACCTCATTATTTCAACTCCATAGGGACATAATTGATCTCACCTGGAAATTCTGCAAGGATCAGATTGCCAAAACTGAAATTAACCTGCATACCGGATGGTTGTTTAGCCTTCATTTTTTCGAAATCGGCCCTGCTACATTTTATGCTGCCGGCAGGAATCTGAATCGGAACCGGTATTTTAGTTTGTTCAAGCCCAATCAGGGAGAAGCTAAATAGCTGAAGACTGTCTTCCACTTTGACAATCAGGCCAGGCAATCCCATAAATTTCCATGGTCCGTCATTTATTGGAACTTCAGGGCTGAACCATGCGGTGTATTCCCGTCCCCGAAAGTTTAATCTGGCTTGTTTACAGCTATATGAATTGATGATTGTATCTGGTATTTGCTGTATTTTCCAATCCATCGGACCTACCTGATCTTCATATTCAAAAGACTTACCATTAACAGAAGTATAGTCTACAACTTTAATTTTACCAGTATTCAGGTCTTTAAATATCTGATAGCTTTCGCCTTCATCTGCCCTGGAACTCACTGTACCCTGCATAGTGGAGAGGTCCTTTCCATTTTCGCTTCTAAAGACGGAGATGGATTTTATAGTTTCCGTATTCGGAATATTCATGCTTGCACGAACCATAGAATCTCTGTGCTGTCTGGAGGGATCATAAAACCTGGATTTCTCTGGCCCGGTTTCCAATACCAGCGTATCGCGGCGGGAAGAAGAGGATGCACCAGACCGGGTAAATTCATAATAACATTTGATATTGGATTCTCCAAACCGGGCTGTTTGTTTTGTGTTTCCCTCTGCCTGTCTTTGCTCTTCTATTGTTTTAACTTTTTGCTGCGCGGAAGCTGATATAAAAACGGTGCAGACTAAAACCGTGATGACACTGAATTTGATCATAAAGATTGATGTTAGGGTTAGAAATCTATATACAATCTTACGTCTATAAATTTAGACAAACAAGTTATTTTCGAATTTAGTCTAAAAGTATAGACAAATAAATTTTTAAAAGGAATACCGGGATATCTGGGCCAGTGGATTTGGTTAAACTGGGGTAGTAAATGCAATTAGAATGCAGGTAGATTTGTGCCGCAAAAAACATATTTATGGAAGATTCATTTAAAATGCCGCAACTGCTTTTAAGATGTGCGTTAGGTATCACATTTCTCGTTCCTGTTTCAGACAGGATGGGGGTGCTGGGACCAATCGGAACTGGAAATGTAGAATGGGGTAATTGGGTAAACTTTATAAACTATACATCTACTTTAATGCCTTTTTTAGACAGACCCATGGTTAATCTAATGGGCGGCATAGCTACCATTGCAGAGTTCGTGATAGGAGTTTTATTAATTGTCGGTTATAAGACCAAATATGCCGCAGTCGCGAGTTGCATTCTTACGCTTTTATTCATTTTATCGATGACAGTTTTCGTCGGTATACAACAACCTATAAATTTCGGTGTGTTTACGGCCTGTACCGCTAGTCTGCTACTTTCCGCTATTCCGAACTATAAATGGAGTATTGATAATTTGATTAAATTTAAAAGGGCTTAGCCTGCATCAGCCATTCTAAAATAGAAGTTGTTATTAACAATCAGCAGATCATAAATAATTATAATAAGATAATAAAATGGAAACACGTATTAAAATTGACCAGGTCGAACAAGCTGGTTACAAAGCAATTCTGGGCCTTGAAAAATTTATTGAAAGTACCCCGTTAACCAGAATTCATAAAGATTTAATAAAAATCAGAGCATCACAGGTGAATGGATGTGCTTTTTGTATTGATATGCACACCAGGGATGCACGTAATTCAGGAGAAACGGAACAACGTATATATAGCCTTAATGCCTGGCGTGATACCCCTTTTTTTACTGACGAAGAACGTGCTATTCTGGCTTTGACTGAGGAAGTTACTTTGATAAGTGACCATGTTAAAGACAAAACTTACCAGAATGCATTGGATCTGTTGGGAGAAAGTTATCTGGCTCAGGTTATCCTTGCCATAATTACTATAAACGCCTGGAATAGAATTGGAATAGCTACACAGCTTATGCCGAAGTAGTATTGTATTTCTCTTGGTATCGGCAAGGAAGCTGTTTCAGAATTGAAACAGCTTTTTTGTTTTTGATTTTTACAGTGAGAACCTTGCTTTATAAGTTATATTGTAAATGAGAAAAGTATACTTAATATGTTGCCATATAAATCATTAATTCAGCTCAAACGGGATTCTTCCATAGCGCTTCACATTCAGATATGTAATAATTTCATCACACTGATTACGAACGGTACGCTGCAGCCGGCAGGTATCCTTCCAAGCTCCCGCGTTCTCGCGGACTTAATTAGTGTAAACAGGAACACGGTTAAATTAGCCTATGAGGAGTTGATTAGTCAGGGTTGGGCAGAATCCATTGTTCGTAAAGGCATTTTTGTATTTCCTAATCTGCCTGTGCTCTCTGAAATCGAGTCCAGGCCTGCTACAGGGGGTTCTGAACCGAATGAATCATTCCTATGGACTAATCATTTTAAGGATACACGCAGAAGCGAAAGTTATCAAAAATCGATACTAACTCTTGACGATGGTTTTCCGGATGTACGCTTGACTCCCGTAGATCAGTTAATGCGTGAATACAGAAGTATATCAAAAAGATTTTATGGAAAAAACTTTTTAAAATATGGCGACTCTAAAGGTTCCGAACATCTTCGGACGGCCCTGGCCCGTTATCTTGGTAACACCAGAGGTTTAGTCGTTAGTCCGGAAAATATACTCATTACAAAAGGCAGTCAGATGGGAATTTATTTGTCGGCACAACTTTTACTTCAATCATCAGATTATATCGCTGTGGGTGTTTCAAACTATCCCTCAGCAGATGAAATTTTTAAATATACAGGTGCTAAGCTGATAAGAATTCCTATAGATGACAGCGGAATGGATATTGATTATCTGGAACAAATGCTGGAGCAGAAGACAATTAAAGCTGTATATATTATTCCGCATCATCATTTTCCGACAACCGTAACCATGAGTATGGAAAGGCGGTTAAAGTTACTCAAACTTGCCAGAGAATATCGTTTCGCAATCATCGAGGACGACTACGATTTTGACTTTCACTATAATAATAAGCCATATGTTCCGCTGGCGAGTATTGATCATAATCATAATGTTATTTATATCGGCTCTATCACAAAAACATTTGCTCCGGCTTTGCGGATAGGATTTATGATCGGGCCATCTGCCTTCGTGGAAGCGGCTTCATCGTTGCGGCAGTTGATCGACAGACAGGGAGACTCTCTGCTTGAAGAGGCCTTTGCCTGTTTATTTGAAAATGGAGAAATGGAAAGGCATTTTCGCAAATCATTGAAAATTTATGAACAGCGAAGAAATTTACTTTGTGAAATCTTGCAATCAAATTTTAGTGATGTTATAGCATTCAAGGTTCCTGAAGGTGGGTTCGCAGTCTGGTCTGTATATGATGACAAAATTAATTTGGCACAGGTGTCCGAAAATGCGGCAAAACACGGATTGCATATTTCAGACGGATCATTTTATAAAAATGAATTGTTCAGTCCAAATGCGTTGAGAATGGGATTCGCCTCTCTCAACGAATCCGAGATACAGCAGGCGTTGGAGGTTTTGAGAAGAAATCTTTAGTCATCTTCTGATCAGGTATTGCTTTCGTTCAATATGGATTTGAGTCCATTATCTTTTTCGACGATCATATCACATTCAGATAACGACTATAATTAGGTTAACGATAGACTAATGATATCATAAACCCCTGAAAAAATTAGGGTAACTACGAACAACACTCTAACATGGCCCGACCAAACCCCGGATAAAGGAAGCATTTGAATTATTCAGTTAACTCAAAAGCTTCTCTGGTTTGTTCCTGGCCGTTAATGATAACCGCAATGTGATGCGTACCTGCGTTGAAGTTTCTGGTGGTAATTAGAATAAACTTCTGTTTTCTGACAATCTGGGCAGTTTGATTAGAGTGGTAACTCTTCTCACTGATCTTGTATACCTTTCTGGAGAGTTTTCCATTTTTTAGTTTGTAGTAGATAGCATATTCCAGCCGGACGGTCTGGCTTGCCGTGTGCCTGTTGCTTATTGAAAACGCAAATTCAAGGCTTTCACCTATCCTTACCGCCGAATTAATGATCTTAAAGGAGTTGAACTCCATGTCCTTTGCGGTCAAGCCATAATGGACTAATATTTCAGGGTGTCCCTGTTTTAGCAAGGTTCTACTGCCGTGTTTAATTATTGCATCTGTTTCTTTACTCAATCCGGCCCACTTCGCTGCGATTTTCAGCACTGTTTCAGGATGATCTTTTGCAATGTCATTAAGACTATTCGCTACACTCCGTCTGACCCATTCAGAAGGATCCGATTTGAGATTTTCAAGAATAGGGAGAATGAGTGCCGGTTCTTTTTTTAGTATCGGAACTGCCATTGCCCAAGGTAGGCGGGGCCTGCTGCCCTCACTCGCAAGGCGTCTGACTTTATAGTTTTTATGAGTTGACCAAACGAGCATCTGATTGATCATTTTTTCACCATAGATCAGTAAAAAAGGCCTGACTGCAAATTCACAACTTACAAATTGAGTAATAAATTCGAGTGCAGCAATCGAGGTTTCATAATCCTCTTTTCCATAAACTTCTATATAGTCAGCAAGAAAAATAAAAGGTAGTCCGTCTTCCTGAATACCATTTTTTCTGAAAAGCTCAATCGCCTCCCTGATCATCGGTATGGCCTCTGTATAAGCCGCGGGCAGAAAATGATTTAAGGTTACGGAAGTATGCCGCATTCTTTCTTTTAGTTCTTTGACCTCAAAGTCAGTAGTATAGATCATTTTTATAAAAAGATCTGTATCGAATTCAGGAATAGTCTGCCGGAATACATCTGCAATACGCTGATAGAAATTAGGGGAATAAAGATCTTTTAATAAACTGGCCATCGAGTAAAGGTTAGGTATCTGCAAATATCGCGGAAAATTTTACCATTCCATCTGACGACAGTCAAATCCAATATCCCTAACCAGGCGGATCACATCTTTGCATTTAAGTTCTGCGGTAACGACCCGCAGAACTTTTTCATCATCAGATAGATCTATGGTCCATTTTAATACTTCCCGGTAGGGTTTCAGCTGAATTTCAACCTGTTTTGCATCTTCCCGGGTATTTATGTTAGAAACTAAAATATAGATGGACATAATCTTTTTTTATTACCAGTATGTAATACCAGTTAATCTGGCCATTTCAATCTGAGCGGTGCAAAGCTGATATTCATATTGTAATCTTGTCAACTCTGCCCTCTGTACATTTGTACTGGCATTGATCAGTTCCAGATTTGTTCCAATGCCATTTTTATAACGACTTTGTGCCAATTTTTGAGCTTCCTTTGCCTGATTTATCTGGCCCAATGCATTCACCAGGCTGGAGCGGTTACTGGCTATGTCTGCAAGCGTTTGTCGTATATTTCTATCGAAGGTATTGTTTAGAGTCTGTGTCCCAAGTTTAGCCTGGTCTAACTGACTTTTTGAGATATGGTTCTGTTTTTTTATCTGCCCGCCCCGGTAAATGGGGATAGAGAGTGTCGCACCTGCGGTATAATTGTATCTGAATTGATCAATATCCGGTGCATAACCATTTGAATATCCCGTTCCTGCAGTTAAAGTGAGGGATGGTTTACCACCGGTTTTACTGATGGCAAGTTCCATTTCTGCTTCTTTAATTTTAGATTTCAATAATTTGTATTCTGGATTATATTGTTGTGCAATCTCCAGCGCATGAGATGCATCAGCTGCGGTTTCCAGACCAGGGAGCAGAAAACTCCGGACACTTACCTCAACCTTTTTGCCAGTTGCGTATTCCATTAAGATGTACTGTTTATTCAAGGTATTCTGAAGGTCAATTTTCCGGTTGTTTTCCTGATCAATACTGGATTGGATAGACAAGACATCATACTTTAAGGCATCCCCATTTTTGTATTTAATTTCAGTATCCTTACGGTTTGTCTCTAGAAAAGCGATTACACTATTTTGAATTTCAATAGCCGATTTAAGATAAATGACCTGATAATAAATGTTGGCTACCTGTGCCGCCATTTGATTTTTATTATAGTCCAGATTGTCTTTTGCAGACTGAAGAGCAGCTTTGGCCCTGTCAACCTTTGCTTTTACCACACCAAAATCCAACAGCGTGTAACTTCCGTTTAATGCAGCTTTATAATTATTTTTAGGGATGGTCTGGAAACTGATCTGCTGTTCGCCGGGTACGACGATTTCGGAGACGGGATTAATATAATTATAGCTGCCATTTATATCTAAGACCGGCAGTCCTGCGGTTTTTGCCAGGCCAATTTTCTGCTGTTCTATATCGATACCCTGTTCCATTTCCCTGAATTGGGGGAAATAAGAAAAAGATTCATTGATCAATTTGGAGAGCTCACCCGTTTTTTGCTGTGCGTAAAGAGAAGGGGAGCATATAAATAATAATAAAAATAGACGTTTCATGTGATTGATGTTTTGATTAATGTGCTTCCGCAGCAATTTTAGCTCTGGTTTCAGCATCCATAGTTTGATTTTTCAGAAGCAGCATAAAAGGAATGGTGCAGGCAAAAAATATGGAGATGAGAAGGAATCCATCCAGATAAGCCTGCATTTGTGCCTGATTAGATAAGGCATGATCCAAAACTCCGTGTGCGGCCTGCCTTGCAGCTATCGGATTAACACCTTTTGCAATTAATCCATGGCTGATTCCTTCAATTCGCTCCGTTAGAAGCGGGTTGTTTTCCTGCAGGTTGGAGACCAGGTCAGAGCGGTGTGTTGCAAAGCGATTGGTTGCATAAGTGTTCATAATCGCAATACCAAATGCACCACCCAGCTGACGGAACATATTATTCAGGGAAATTCCATAAGCCATATCCTGCACTTTTAAGCCTACCACTGCCTGACTAAGTAAGGGTACCGTCAGACAACCGGTACCGACTCCTCTAAATATCTGTGTCATGGCGAACCATCCTCTACTTGCATCGGGGGAAGCGAGCGAACTGGTGTAGCCGTGGAGTATAAAGAGGGTAAATCCCAGAATCACAAAATAAATCGGCTTAACACCCTTTCCCAGAGCAGTTCCGATGAACGGCATCGCAAATATTGTAACCAGGGCTCCCGGAACCATAGCCAGGCCGGATTCGGTCGGAGTATAGCCCATTACCCGCTGTACCATAACAGGAAACAAGTAGACGGAGCCAAACAGTCCGAACCCACATACGAAAGTAAGGACGTTACTTCCAACGAGATTACGATTTTTAAGTACGCGAAGGTTGATAGCAGGCGTTTTGGTGTGTAGTTCCCACCAGATAAAAAACGCAAGGCTCACTACTGCCAGAGCGGTCAGGTATCTGATGTGTTCGGTTTGAAACCAGTCTTCAGATTGTCCTTTTTCCAAGATATATTGTAGTGCACCTATACCAATAGCCAGGGATAGAATACCCATATAATCTATTGGGATAGCTTTCCTGTCGATATTATATTCGTCCTCTTTTCTGTCTATAAATTTCCAGGTTAACAACGCTGCAACAATTCCGATTGGAATATTAATGTCGAAGATGAGTGCCCAATGATAATTATCTATGATATACCCGCCTAATATAGGGCCGATGGTCGGACCTATGACGATACCCATTCCAAAAATACCACCGGCAATACCTTTTTCCTCAGGTTTAAACTGGTCGAATAAAATGCCCTGAGATACTGAAAGCAATGCTCCGCCACCTATACCCTGAACAAATCGCCAGAACACAAGCATCCATAACGAGGATGAGGCTCCGCACATATAAGAAGCGATGGTGAAAATGATAATAGAAGTCAGATAGTAGTTTTTTCGCCCAAAGTAGCGGCTTAAAAAACCTGTCAGCGGGATAATGATTACGTTGGCGATAGCATAAGAGGTCACAACCCAGGATGCATCTTCCAGTGTTGCACCTAAAGTGCCGCTAATATTATTTAATGCGACATTGATGATGGACATATCGATCAGTTCCATGATTGCCGCAGTAATTGTGGTAATGATGATAATGATCTTTATGAATTTATTTCTTTCAGCAGCCATTTTCATATTGATTAATGAATTTTAACATCAGCTTCTACGCTCAAACCAGCTTTTAAAATGGTTTGAAGTGAGGAGAGGTCATCGATATCAATAATCACAGGAACGCGCTGTGTTACTTTTACGAAATTTCCGGTGGAATTATCAGGTGGCAGGAGCGAGAATTTTGCTCCGGTTGCATCACTGAAACCAGATATTTTTCCTGAGATCGTGTGGTTTGGATAGCCGTCTACTTTGATGTGCACAGGTTGTCCCACCCTCATATGTTCGATCTGAGTTTCCTTGAAATTCGCTACCACCCAATATTTTTCATTACTGACCAAACTGAAAAGTTGTTGTCCGCCCTGAACGTACTGGCCCTTTCTTAGATTTGTTTTACCAACCTTCCCAGTAGATGGTGCAATAATTCTGGTATAAGAAAGATTAAGTCTTGCGCTTTGCAGGGCAGTCTCTTTAGCAGCAATATTGGCTTTAGCTTTAGCTATCTGTGCTTCTGCCGTACCGGTCTGTGTACCAGCCTGTGTAAGCCGGCTGCGGCTGGAAAGTAGCATTTTTTGTGCAGTTTCATAGGCAGACTGGCTGTTTTCAAATTGTCTCTGTGTAATAGATCCTTCTTTAAATAAAGCCTCATCACGGACAACGTCTCTTTTGGCCTTTTGAAGTGCGACCTCTTCTACGTTGATTCCCGCAGAAGCGACTTGTTTATTAGAGCCGATTGTTGGTAACTGGGATTCGGCACTGCTCAAGTCTGCTTTTGCGCCCAAAAGGTCGGCTTCAGCTTGTTGAACGGCCAGGGTGTATTCATGATCGTCGATTACCGCGATAGTATCGCCTTCTTTGACTACCTGATAATCCAGTAATGAAAATTCACTGATGTACCCAGGGATACGGCTTAAAACCGGAACTGAATTCGTTTCGATCTGCGCATTATCTGTGTTCTCGTAGTTTAAGGCATGATTTATTTTGTTGAATACAAAATAACATATAAGAATAGAGACCACTCCGGCCAGACCTATCTTTAATGATTTTTTAGACGACGATTGATTTTTTTCTTCTGTTTCCATGACATTAATTATTGTACAAAAGTAAACTTAGTTGACTATATAAGTCAACTAAGTTTACTAAAAATAATTACTCCAACCAGAAAAAGACAATTTGATGACAATAAGGTGTACTGAAAAAAGTCCTACTTTTACGGGATGGAACAACAGGATATCAATACGCGGATAATTTTCAGAATTATGTATCTTTTAAAGAGACTAACCGATAAATGGGTGTCTAATAATTTGTCAAAAGTCAGCTCATCTGATTTCAATGTTACGCATTTACCATATTTCATGAATATTGGTGATAACGGGATTTCCAATCATGATCTGGTTCAGTTGATTAAGGTTACTAAACAGGGTGTAAGTAAAATGATTAAAGAACTGGAAAGTCTCGGACTTACTTATACAGTAAAAAGTGAGTCAGATGCCAGGTCAATTATGATCTATCTTACTGACGAGGGAAAGACCTTATTTGGTTTATTAAAGGCAGAAACATCCCAGTTACATGACGAGTATAGAAAGGTTGCCGGAGCTAAAAATTTCGAGATAACTATTGACACACTGCTCAAATTGATCGATTTGCACGAGAAGAAGGAAATTGATTCAGCTGCCGAAAATAATAGATAATCCTGAGCCATTTCAGACCCAGGATTTATATTTAAATATTAGAAATAAAGGGCGATTTCCGGTAAAATTGCGTGTCTGGCAACTGTTCAGTGAGGAACGATGCGATATTGCATGCAGTAATTTGCTGACCCAGGCAATCTGCCAGGTCGATGGCAAAATCCGTTTTTTGCGCACTAAATTCAATCATTGGTACTCTAACCATGGTCCAGTCTGCCTCGCTTTGTGTGAGTAGCGTGTAGGCATTTTGCCGGTCTGTCTGAATTTCCGGATAATTCTCTTTCATCCAGTTTGTTGCCAATAGCGTACTTTGTCCTTTTTGGTCCGACGGGGTATCTATATTGATCCCTGCAACCAGGATATAACGTTTTATTCCTTCCGCGTGCATAGTTTTCAAAATATTTTCCGTAGCCTGCCTGGCTATTAATTGTTCGCCCGGACGCTGCCCAATTGTACTGATAACAGCATTGCAGTCTTTTAATAAATTTTCAATGGAATGAAAATCGGCTGCATCACCTTTGATGATTTCTATAAAAGGACTCTTAAATTGAAAATGTTCTGGGTGCCGTAATAAAATTCTAAGCTTAAGTCCCTGATCAAGGAGTTGCTGAATGAGGTATTGACCTGTTCTTCCGCCGCCACCAAGGACAGCTACGGTCTGTATATTAGTTTTCATTGTATCTTATAAAATTTGACATAAATAATTCATGCCCGTACAATTAGTCCGGGCAAATTCAAAGGTTATGACCTTTGTTTTGAGTCAGTATTTTATAAAGAGATTCTAATAACACAAATATATGTAAAAACATAGAGGAAATTCTGGTTCGGATAATAAACACTCACCGTCTTATTTGAATTAGGTTGTGTTCGATACTAATTCTTAAGACTTATCCTATCTCAAAAGAGTAAATTTAGGCGTGTGATTAATTCTCTATGAGGTTACCCTGTGGTCTGTTGTCAGGTGTGTTTTTATTGTTGACCAGTGTTACTTATCGAAACAACAGGTTAGCTGGACAAAACGGGTCACAGGGTATTTCCTTATATGGAGATATACAGATAAACCCTGTCTTTTGCTAAACCGAAATCTTCGGCCCTTTGGAGGCTTGGGTATTTTTTTATTACATCCTGGATAGTTTTCTCTGAATCAGTAGTGCTCCTGCAGTGAAAGTTGTATTTCCCCTCGACCTCATGATCACTCAGGCCGATAGAGCCATTATAGTTTATGTTTGCCCCGGATTCTATGCAGATTATCAATAATGTTGTGTCGATAAGCTTACACATTTCTGCATGTCCGGGTAAAAGATTATTATTTGCCATTGCGTTCAGACTGTGTAAATTGATTTAATTTTCTTGCAGTCTGACAGACTACCAAATCCAGTTCCTTAATACAATCGGAGATCATCAGGTAGTATTCTCCTTTTTCTATTGGATCAGAGGTCGTATTGGTGAGTTCTGACAGACTTAGTATCGATGCTACAGGTTTACGGATGGCGTGTGCGTTTACCCAGGCCATTTCTCTTAACAGGTTGTCTTGTTTACTGATTCTGCTCTGTTTTTCTTTATTATCTTCCATACAGCTGACCAGCGAAAGATGATTTCTTTTTTTTCTTTTATTATAAATACCGAGTACATAATTCAGAAATAAAGCATTCGACAAAATGAAGAGAAAGCCTTTAATCGTGTGGACTACCGTTCTGCCGTCAGGAGTCAGATTGGGTGTTAATATATAAATCAGCTGGTCACTGGTAATGATCCATACGCAGCTTAGTAAAAGATAGCTGATAACAATTCTGTTCTTATTTTTCATTTTATTGATTTTAGGTAAAGAATAAGTATTTGTTGTTTATCTTACCTTACAAAGGTACTTCGGTCATAAATGTGCTGAGGATCAAATCTTATTTTTAAATAACAGATGAAGACTAATGATGAAAATTGTTACCCATCGTTTTGGAGTTGAAACTGCCTGGATAGCAGAAATGGCCGAGGCAATGGGTGGGGAGCTCGATGGGAATTTTACATTGGTGCCGGAAGTCCATACCGGAACACGCTATACATTATCCATTAATGAAGATATCACTGTTTTACTGGCAGATGTAAAGTATCATCAGGATGTGCTGTTTAAACTCAGGAATAAGGAAAGTGATTTTGCCGGTATCTTTTTTAATCTCACAGAGGGAGAGTCAGTTCATATTATAGATGACATTAGCCGTTCTGTAGGCAGGTGGGATTATAACCTGGCTATAGTTGACGCGCAACTTGATCTTGACTATCTGATAAAAGCAGGTAGTAAATCGTATAATATCTCAATTTTCGTGAAAAAGAAGATGCTTAGACTTTATCTGGAGCGGGCAGGAATTCTGAAAGATGTACTTAGCCGTATTTTTGACGGAAAACAAAATACAATAATTCATTACGATCATATGAGCAGCAATAGCTGGCATATTATTAATGAATTCAGGCAACTAACTCCCGGAGGTGTAGCTTACGACCTGTTTCTAACCAGTACTGTATATTACCTTTTAAGTGACTACCTGGGTTTTTTATTGTCCAGGGAAATTATAATCGGTAAAATCGAGAGTGGGGATATTTTCAGAATCCTGGCGTCACAATCCACGCTTGTTAAACATCTTGGTGATGCATTTCCCGGCATTGCAGAACTTGCTGCAGAGGCTTTAATGTCGGAAACAAAATACAAAACGCTGTATAAAAAGATAACCGGATTTACGCCTCATGCTTTCTTTATGCATAACAAACTGGAACTCGGAAAGGAGCTTCTAGCCTGTAAGCAGTATACTGTTGCTGAAATTGCTTTTAAGCTGAGTTTCACTACAGCCTCTCATTTCACAGAGTTATTTAAAAATCAATTTGGCATGTTGCCAAAAGTGTATGTAAATTCTTTATAATGGGATCAGCAGAGGAGCAGCCAGTATTAAAAATTGCGCATCAAATGTCAATGGATTCAGGGTGGAGAACCGATTTTGTAAATCAGTTAGGCGCCCGCATCCTCAATTCCCGGCAAATGCGTCTGCCGGATGATATGGCAGATGGATGTTCTTACTTTATGGAAGTCATGCCGGGTTTAATGGTGCTTATTGTCGACTTTACTTTTCATACCAGCATCGAGTTTACAAAATTGGCCAGTCAAGATGAATTTTGCATTGTTTATTTCGATCTGAGTGACAAGATCAGCCTGCATCAGGTAAATGGCACCGGACATCAGGTTGGCTACAAGTCTAAGCTTGGTGTGGGAATCGTAGATGCAGCTTTAAAAAGTACTTATATTCCGGCTGTTGGAGAAAGGATGTATTCTTTTCGCTTACTGGTATCTAAAGCTTTGCTGAAAAAATATTTTCTTGGGAATATGTCTGCGCTGATGGTCGAGAGGACATTTGACGGCCGAAAAAATACTATTTTTTTCTATAGTCACATTAAGAGTCCGACCTGGCTGGCTTTAAACCAGTTGAAAGATACCAGTTATGATAGTCCCTCTTTTGAGCTGATGCTCAGAGGGGTCACGTTCAAAGTTTTTGGTCATCTCATAGAACAGATGAGTGAAACAGGACCGGTCATCGTAAGGCAAATAACCGAAGTTGATGCTGGACAGGTTCTGAAAACCCAGTCTTATCTAATGGAACAGTTGCAGGATAACTTTCCTGGAGTTGATTTTTTGGCGGAAATGGCGGGAATGTCGGTGTCAAAGTACAGTGATATCTTTAAAAAACTTTTTAAGTACAGCCCCAAACAGTTCTTTCTGAGAGAGAAAATGTTGTTGGCGCAAGTACTCCTGGGCAGTGGTGATTTTGGGAGTATCAGTGAAATTGCTTATGAATTAGGATTTGGAAAACCCGGATATTTCTCGAGGCTGTATAAAAATATGTTTGATGAGTTTCCCTCCGCCGCGTTTAAGATTCGGGAATAAGTGTTGGAGATATTAATCTGTCCACTATCATAAATATTTCATCTGAATAGCCTGAAAATCAAATCCTGCTGCTTATTTTTAAGCTGACCAAATAGCGTTCCTGCAGATGCTAGTAATGGCTAAAGCATTAAAATCCAAATATGAACCGTAGAAATTTTATTAGAAATTCAGGTGTAGCCGCAAGTGCTGCGCTGCTTACAAACTCACTTCCTGGATTCAGTATGAATGCGAAGTCCAAATTTAAACTTGGACTACAGGTGTTTACTATCCGAAAAGCCATGGAAAAAGATCCCAAATTGACCCTGCAACGGGTTGCAAAGATGGGGTATGAAGATCTGGAAACTTATGGAATGGGTGAGAATGGACTCTCTTACTATAATTTGCCTATCGGCGATTTTAAAAGTTTATTAAAAGATTTGGGTTTGACAACCTCCAGCGGTCATTACGACTTAAATAAATATATGAATAGCCCCGAAAAGGATATGCTCAATTATGTGGATAGCTGTATAGCAGGCGCATCTTCACTCGGACAGGATTATATTACATGGCCGTGGCTGGCTCCCGAAGACAGAACTTTAGATAAGTTTACTTCTTTAGCCAAGAAATTGAACTTAATCGGCGAACACGTTAAAAAAGCAGGACTAAGGCTGGCCTATCATAATCATGATTTTGATTTTGCAGATCTGGGAGGGAGGTCTGGTTATGATATCATCATGGATGAGACAGACCCTGAATTAGTAAAACTTCAAATTGATTTATATTGGGCGGTGAGAGCATCAAAGCATGATCCGGCCTACTATTTTAATAAACAACCGGGACGATTTGAAATGTGGCATATAAAAGATATGGATCGCGTAACTCAAGACTATACTGAATTAGGCAACGGTACGATTGATTATAAACCGATTCTTAAGTATGTGAAATTGTCAGGAATGAAATATTATTATTTAGAACAGGGTGGTAATTTCAGTACCGGTGACGCTATGGACAGTATTGCGCAAAGTATTCAGTTTTTCAAGAACAATCTTCAAAATTTAGTTTAACAAAGAATAGAATTCATTTTAAGTAGATTACTTCCAGGCATTCATTAAACGTCTTAGTATAATAATTTCAGCTACGTGATAGGCATTGTGATCCGCTATCTGCAGGGCTTCACGGAGTATAGTCTGTCCATCGCCACCTGGAATTTTCTGATATAAATTTTCGCTCTTAACCAGATTTATAAACTCTTGTAGGTCATTTTTGATTTGTGCAACTGAATTATTCCAGGTTTCTTCGTCAGCAGGTTCAGCCTCTTTCGGCCAGAACCCTTCCGGCCAGTCGGGTGATTGATGCTTTACGTTTTTGGAGAACTGCAGCATATCCCATTGTGCTATTCTGATGTGTTCTACCAACTGCCATACGCTGTATGGTAAATTATGAGGCTGAACACCGCGCAGGTTTTTAGGAAGACCAGCGATTGCATCGCTCAGTCCGACATGGGCAGTACCGCCGTTTAATAGTTTTTCAAGTTCTGAGACTAAAAGTTGTTGCTGATCATTCATTTTATGTAATTATTTGCACTAACTAAGACATTAACACAAATCACCAGCTACTGTTTGATAACATTTATAATATCACTATAAGATAGAACTTTGACAATAAAATTGGTGTAGAGATTTATACTCTTTCTTTTGTTCTGTATAGGTGCTCGCTGCGCCGAACTTAAACCCTGAGATGAAAATAAATTAAAACTAAGATGATGTATGTTATCTTCTTGTAATGTTTTGGTTTGTTATTAATACTTTGCAGTTAAAAATATTATTTAGATATTGCCTTACCAATTTCTAACGACTGCTCTCAACAATCTTTATTTTCTTGGTGAATAAGTGCATTCCAAAACAAAAATAAATCAAACTTATATGCGTAAAGCTATACTCTTTATTCTGGTGACAATTATGATTACTCAAGCTTCCTGCAGCAAAAAGGGAGATGTTATTGAAAATAATAAAAATGAAAAATTATATGACGTTAAGTTGTCGGTAAGTACATTTAGTACTGAGATCGTAGGGATGAATTCTTCGGCTTCAAGCTCAGCCAGGTCAAGTACCAGTCTTGCCGCTGATGCAATTGGCGACCAGATAAGTGTGTTAGAATATTTAATATATAATTCTGGCGGAGTATTGGTGAAAAATACAGTACAGGAAAAGACATTATCTACATTCGGAAGTATTAGTGAGCAACTGCCTGCTGGCGATTATAAGGTTTATATTTTCGGCTCTACTGAACAATTTTCTGTTTTAGATAAGGAGATTAGTACCAAGGCTTTTGCCAGCCCGTCGATATATAACATTGGCGATTGGTTTATGAAATCTGTTGACCTGAAAGTTTCAGACAAGACACAAGCTCAAAACGTTATTCTTGAAAGAGCTGTTGGTAAAATAGAGGTGAATATTACGGATGCAATACCGGTTAATACAGCTAAAATTACTATTTCAAGTGTAACTGCGTCATGGATATATTTAAATAACTCTTCAAAACCTGCTAACGAAATGAAAACGATAGAAATCAACGTAGCAGCAACAGATATTGGCAAGAGTAATTTTGTCGTGGGTAAATACGTTGTACCAGAAAATGGAGGTTCAATTGTTTCAGATATCAGTATCCGGGCTTATAATGCATCCGGAGCGCTAATAGCCGATAAAATAGTTAAGGATGTAAAAGTAGAAAAGAATAAAAAGACGATTATGACCGGAAAGTTATTTATAGCGCCGGCTATTAATACTGGGTTTTCAGTCAGGGTCAATGCTGATTGGAATACGCAGAATAATGAAGTTAAATTTTAATTATCCGAAAATATATTACCCAGAGTAGAGCAGTTTCAACTGCTCTACTCTGGGTATCTTTTATAATGAACCTACATAGGTTGCAAAGTAGGTCTGATAATGATCTCACTGGTGTCTACTTCTTCAGTTTGAGAAATAGCATAAGCAATTGCATTGGCAATACTTACTGCAGGGATTGACATTTTTCTAAGTTCGTCTATCGATGTTTTTACTTCCTCCACGGATATGGTTTGAGACAGTTCACTTTCAGTTAGCCCGGGAGAAATGATAGTTGTACGAATATTATAAGGTTTTACTTCCTGTCTGAAGCCTTCACTAATTGCACGTACCGCATATTTAGTTGCAGAATATACAGCTGAGGTTGGAGATACCAGATGCCCGGCTACAGAAGATACATTAATAACCTGACCGGACTTTTGTGCCTTGAAATAAGGTAAAACTGCGGCAATTCCGTTTAAAACCCCTTTTATATTGACGTCAATCATTTGATCCCATTCGTCGTACTTCAGACTTTCGATTAGTGACAAAGGCATTACGCCTGCATTATTCACTATGACATCTACTTTACCGAATTCCTTTATAGTATCTGCTACTAAGTTTTCCAGATCTTCCCTTTTAGTGACATCTGTAGTACGGGCATACGCGCGTCCGCCGTTAGATGTGATTTCCTCCACCAGAGACTTAAGTCGGTCAAGACGTCTTGCACCCAAACTCACTATAGCACCCTGTTCACTCAGTTTTTTAGCAGTAGCCCAACCAATTCCGCTACTCGCTCCAGTAATCACGATTACTTTTCCTAAAATGTTATTATTCATATGATTTGATTCTATATCGACAAATGTCGAGAGAAAAAACATCGGCGAATTTTCTTCAAGGCTCAAATTTATGTTGTCACATAGCTCAGTATCTGGAGGGATTTTGAGTAAAAATGTTCCGGCGGATGAGCTTCCTGGAAAATAGAAATTGAGCTGTAGAGAAAATTATAATATGGATAACCTGATGAAATTTGTTGTTAGAAAAAAAACACAAAAAAATGAGCAAGACAATTTTAATAACAGGAAGTAGTAGTGGTATTGGAAAAGCTACCGCATTATTCTTTGCAGAGCAAGGATGGAAAGTTATCGCCACTATGCGTAATCCAGAGAAAGAGGCCGAACTAAGTAAATTGAAAAATGTTTGGGTGACTAAATTGGATGTTCTTGACCCGGAAAGTATTCAGAAAACAGTTAATGAGGGAATATTACGCTTTGGTAAAATAGATGTTCTAGTCAATAATGCTGGATATGGTGCGTATGGGCCGTTAGAGGTTTTTGAACGGGAGGATATTATCAGACAGTTTAATACTAATGTCATTGGCCTTTTGGATGTTACAAAAGCTTTACTCCCACACTTCAGGGCAAATAAAGATGGTGTGATCGTCAATGTTTCGTCCATGGGAGGCCGGTTTACTTTTCCTTTCGGAGCCTTGTATCACGGAACAAAATTTGCAGTGGAAGGTATTTCGGAATCTCTAAGTTATGAAGTAGCTTCGTTTGGTGTAAAGGTCAAAATTATTGAACCTGGTGCCACTGCTACAGATTTTGCAGGGAGGTCATTTGATTTTAAAAATGATCAAAGTATTGAAGAATACCAGGATCTGATGAAAACATTAATTAAGATGATGGATGAGATCGGAGGAGCGAGTGTGTCACCTAGCGTGGTTGCCCAAACAATTTATGAAGCTGCTACAGATGGTACAGATCAATTGCGCTATCCTGCTACGCCAGATGCTTTAGCATTATTGGAAAAACGTTCGAAAGAAGATGATGCCACATTTATTACTGAGTTTAAAAAACAGTTTGGATTATAGTTTTGATTTATTAATAGGGTGGTTATGGAGATTCTAAAGTTAAGTATGGATTGGGCTAGGGCGGAAGTATTTTCCGCTAAAATAGTTTGGTTCTTCAGTGTGATGACATTATTAGTTGCATTTGGTTTTTGGTATTGGGGAAAATCGGCAATGTCAAAAGCTTTTGTTTGGCCGATGCTTGTTACAGGTGTCTTTTTAACGATCGTTGGAGCAGGGTTGTTTTTTGCTAATAAACCCAGAATTTTGCAATTTCAACAGGTGTACATGGAAGATCCTCAAAGTTTTGTACAGCAGGAACTCCAACGTACCAGCAAATCCCAACAGGACCTTGGATTGGTTTTTAAAGTGTTGCCTATATTATTAATTGTGGCGGGGTTGCTTATCTTATTCTTACCGGCACCAGTATGGCGGGCCGTTGGTATTACATTGGCATTGCTGGTTGCATTTCTGATGGTAGTGGATAGTAATACCAATGCACGTAACTCTTTTTATCACGAACAGTTAAAAACTTTCCGTAATGATTATGGACGAAAATAATTTCGGTAATGCTTTCCTTTATTCTTGTTTTTTCGACAAAGCTTTGGGGCACGAACAGTTTGTTCCGGAACATGTTATATCTTATCAGATTTCCGGAGAAACACATATTGATCACCAGAATGGAGTAATGATCCTGAAAGAAGGTCAAATAATGATTGCACATCGTCATCAATTGGCAAAAGCGTTCAAATATCCTGCTGAAGGGAAAGAATACCGATCTCTTTCAGTGATGTTGCATATCGACCGGCTAAATCAATTTGGTATGGAAAATCATGTGTCTTTTGACAAAAAGTATATTGGAGAGCCGAATATTTTATTGGAACCTAATTCTTTTCTGGAAGGCTATTTTCAATCTTTAATCCCTTATGTAGAACAATCTAAAAGTGTAAGCAAACAGATGGAAACAATAAAGGTGAATGAAATTATCACCTTACTGCTGGAAATACACCCCGAACTAAAAACCTTTTTATTCGATTTTTCGGAACCCTTTAAAATCGATCTGGAAGAATTTATGGTGAAGAATTATCAATATAATGTTCCAATTGAAAACTTTGCGAAATTAACAGGCCGAAGTCTTGCTAGTTTTAAACGGGATTTTAACAAGATATTTCAAACCTCACCGCGTAAATGGTTAAAAGATAAGAGACTTTCAGAAGCCTATTATCTTATAAAACAAAAACAACGGAAACCTGTGGATATATACCTGGATCTGGGATTTGAAAACTTATCACACTTTTATTCTTCATTCAGGACGAAATTTGGAATAACTCCAGCCACTATAAGTACCCCATTTTCGACGTCCAAAGATAGGAGTGATTAAATGAAAAAAAGGCTCAATCTGAGTCGGTACCTGTGTCACTTAATCTTTCAAATATCCTTTGTTTTTAAGTTTATCGATTACTTGCTGGCCTATTTGACGACCCCATTCCTGACCTGCAATCATTGACTACTGAGTAATAAGGGGAGTTTTTTCTGCGAATTTTTTACACTCCCCAGCCACTCATCATAATCGCCAATGATTTAAATGCCCAACTCACACCTGTAGCGGCGTAAACCGGTATCGAAGTTCTACTTGTTAAATCTTGCGAAGTAAGAGTTTGTTCTTTGACTGATTTTGGTTTCATAACCACTAGTTTATTTTGACCAACTCGACTCTGCGATTTTTGGCTTTATTGTCTTCTGAATCATTTGCTACTAATGGTCGTTCTGCTCCGAAACCTTTTTCCGATAATCGAGATTTATCAATTCCATTTGTGGTCAATGCATTCAATACGGCATTAGCGCGATCGTTTGATAGTCTTTTGTTATGTGATGCCTCTCCTGTATTATCTGTATGACCTTCAATTGCAATATTTAAAGCCGAATTTTTCTTTAATGCTTCGGCGATTTCATCCACCACGCTTTTTCCATCGGCGGAAATAGTAGATTTATCCAGGTTGAAGTTAATGTATAAAATGGATTTGCCTTTTTCCGTGAGGTCTTTTGCAATGTCGTCTGCCGTTACCTTTTTTATGGTTTGCTGAAATAGTTCCTCCTGAAGAACATTAAGCTTTCCTGCTGCATTATTTGCGGAAAATTGTACGTAAATATTTCCTTTATCTTTGGAACGGATAACATAGAATTTAATTTGTTCCCCTGTGTAACCAATATCTCCTTCACCTCCCTTATTAGGATCTTGCTTATTGTAACGGTCATACTCTTCGTTGGTAATTTCACCATCGTATGTCTTAACAGCACCTACAGAAGTCAAATAATCTTCCATGCTTTTTTCGAAAAAACGCTGTGAAAATTCCTCTCCCGGTTTTGCGGTAACATTTGTTTTATACAGTCTGCCTTCAACTGGGGTCATAGTACCATTCATTGGAAAAAAGCATATATCAAACTTTTTCTGTAACGGTTTATTTTGTTCTTTTAATCCTTCTGGTAAGGTGAAAAATGGAAAATCGCCCAAATCGGCAGTCGAAACTGGAATATCAGCAATATTAAAAGTTTTTGCCGTTTGTGATGCTTCTTGTTTCCTATCGGCGTGATCTGTTGTTGCCGCATTGTCCTGGATTTGTTTAGGTGTCTGGTTGCAAGAGAACATCATCGTTGCTGCAGCGAGCAAATGCATTACTTTTTTCATTCTATAGGTTGAATTATATGCCATTAAATATCTAACTAAATGTTATAAAAACAAATAGATCAACGCTATAATGATAATCATACACTCTTTTTTTGTTATCAAATCTAATAGTTGCCATTTTGCGATGAAGGAAATTTTGTACACCTTGCATTTCAATTTATTAGGTCACTTCTCTTATGAAAATTGCACTTGTGTCTATTGTTAGCATATTGACATTCCTTATTGCCTCTCCAAACGGAATGACAGCCTCTGCGCAGTCGACTGGGGTTGTTCTACCGCTACCCATAAAGAAGATAAGCAATGACACACTTTTGGAAGCTTACAAGCAATCTATTAGTGATGTGTCACATGGGCTGTATCTGGAAGCCACATTTGGTTTGCTCAAAAGGTTAGGAGTTGAGAGTATAGAGCAGATTGATGACGCCGATGTCGTAGATCAATGGGCTCAGGTCATGTCTACCATGACCGGGGTGCCAACATTCAACAAAGCGAAAGGTGCAGACTTCCATGTACCTAAAGAACAGCTAGCTCATCTGAAATTATCTAAAGCGGCTCCGGCCATCGAAGAAATTGTCAAACGTGCACGAAAAACACGTGTCGTCATTCTTAATGAAAATCATCTGGACCCGCGTGGAAGAGCCTTTGGACTTGAGGTAGCTCGTGCTTTAAAACCATTAGGTTATACGATCCTGGCAGTTGAAGCGCTCAGGCCCTATGCTGATGACCAGGAAGAACACCGCAAAATGAAACAACTTTCAGCAGACGGCTTTGCCAGGGCCGCAGGTGACTTCTATAGTGGCTACTACTTTGACGATCCCGTTTTTGCCGATTTTATCAGGCAGTCGCTGGCAATGGGATATCATCCGGTATCTTATGAAACAGCCGGTCGCGGATACACAGATGAGCAGCGCGAAGAGGCACAAGCCGACAATCTTATGCGTCGCGGCATACAAATGTACCCTGAAGCCAAAATCCTTATTTATGTCGGCGAACGTCATGCAGCTGAACGGCCCATTGCATCTGAAGAGAAGCCCTATCTAAAACTGGCAGCGATCCTCAAAGATAAAATTGGTATTGATCCGCTTACAATCGATCAGGCCGGGTTATCATACATTCCAATGAACCGGCCTGATGCCGACCTATACCATGTCGCCGCATCTAAAGCTTCAAGTGAATCAGTCATATTATTTGAGCACGGCAAGCCTTTAACTGTCGGTCTTTTGGTCGGTGCAGTGGACTTGCAAGTGGTTCATCCTCCGCTTAAACTTGTCAAAGGGCGACCCGGTTGGATGTCGAAGATGAATCGATCTCCAAAATCTGTTCCTCTCTATCTCCTGCCGAAATCAGGTGTTCGGCTCGTTCAAGTGTTCGATGCGAATTCGGCTAAAGATGCCCGACCAATAGATCAGGTACTGGTTAAGGCTGGCGAAACGCCGCCGGTTTTAATGCTATCTGATATAAATGTTCGCTATGTTACACAGGATTTTCAGACTCAACCGATTGGAGTTTTAACGAAATAGCTTTTACTCGGCTAACATATTCGCTCACCCATTGGGCGGGTATTATCCGTTGTAGGCCATAGCTTTTGATAACTCTTCATTAAGTAAATAATCGTTTTTCAGTCTATCTAATTTGGTCATCGCACGATTGTAAGCATCCTCGCCAAGTAATAGGTAAAGTGGAGGGTTTTCCAAATGAGCTATCTCAATTATAGCTGCTGCTGCTTTTGCAGGATCACCAATTTGCTTGCCGTCTTTTTGCAGAAGCATCTTCTGCGCATTATGCACTTCAGTGTATTCGGGAATAGCATGTCGTGCGATATTGATTGAATCGGCATTTAGAAAATTAGTGCGAAATGCACCAGGTGCAACCACTGTCACTTTAACTCCGAATTCTGCAACATCCATTGCAAGAACCTCGGACAATCCCACAATTGAAAACTTTGTAGCTGCATAAACTGACCAGCCGCTTGTACTCGTTATACCGGCTATCGAAGATATATTAATAATATGCCCTGACATTTGACTGCGCATGTAAGGCATTACCATTCGGATAACGTTCAGCGTTCCAAAGACATTTATTTCAAAGCTATTGCGGGTTTCACGATCACTTAATTCTTCGATACTTCCCCCGATACCATAGCCTGCATTATTTATTACAACGTCGATGCTTTTAAATGCTGCGTTTGTCTGATAAATGGCGCAACTAACACTATCTTCATTACTAAGGTCTACCTGTAGCGGTAAAAAGTTTGGCGCGCTGACGCCAACAGCATCTACCAATGCCTTTAAATCGCGGGAAGTGGCTGCAACATTCTGACCTGCCTGAAGTAATTGTTTTACCAGGTTTAATCCAAATCCTTTGGAAGCTCCTGTGATAAACCAAGTTCTGATTTTCTCCATATTTCGTCTATTTTTACGATACAAAGATATAGGAGAATAACAGCTGGGCGTGTACGCAGATCAAACCGATCATTACGAAATTCAAACAAGACGGAACGCTGAAGGAGTAGTGTTGGTTTGCTTTTTGAAAAAATTATTGAAATGTGTCGGTGCTTCGAAACCAAGACAATAGCTTATTTCAGAAACATTCCAGTTCGTGTGACGTAAAAGTGCCCTGGCCTCGCTGGCCAGTCGCTCCATAATATGATCCGTCGTTGTTTTTCCGGTCGTCTTACGGACAGCTCTGTTAAGGTGGTTAACGTGTACCGATAATTGATCTGCAAAATCTTTAGCGGAGCGCAAAACAAATCTTTGTGATGGGGATTCGATGGGAAACTGCCGCTCAAGAAGCTCAGTAAATATGGCTGTGATACGTGAATTGGCATCTGGATGTTGGTAGAGGCGATTGGAAGGCTGTATCTTCAAAGCGTAGTGAATCAACTCAGTAACGTAATTTCTAAGTAAGTCATATTTAAAAATGTAATCGGAGTTAAGTTCTGCCAACATCTTATCAAATAATGCCAATACAGTTGTTTCCTGCTCAGCATCAAGTATATAAACTGGGTTCGCTCCAGGAGAAAACATAGGCAACTGACGGATATTAGTGCGTAGCATCTCGGTGAAAAAAGACTCCTTATAAATACAAAATCTACCCGAATGCTGGTCATTTAAGTTCTCAAAAGTATAAGGAACAAACGGGTTGAAGAAGATCAGTGCGGTTCCATCCATTTCTATACTTTTATCGGCATAGTGAATGACGGCTTTTCCTCTGAAAAGGCTGATCTTGTAGAAATCACGGCGACTGTACTGAACAGGCTTTGCACCTGGCATATGAAAGTCCTCGGATCTAAAGACATTAAAGTGCCCAATATCCTGACTGAGATTATCTGGTAGCCAATTAAATTTTTTCTTGTAGAAATCCTCAAGTGTCTCTGTATTTGCCATGAAACAAAGTTACACTATTCAAACCAAAATCTATAGCGGCGATAAAAGAAGCACTAATGAACAATGGATAAAGCAATTATCGGGACTTTCGCAGTCTTCTGGAAAATAAGGGAGATTACCAATTCATCAAAAATACTATCAATTTAAACTGAGGGCAATAGCCATGTGGAAGGTAGGGTAAGCTTGTGCTTGTAAACAAAAAAGCCTCAAATCATAGATTTAAGGCTTTTTTTATAGAAATTGATTTTCTATTTGTCGGGGTGGCAGGATTCGAACCTACGACCTCCTGCTCCCAAAGCAGGCGCGATACCGGGCTACGCTACACCCCGAACATGATCAACAATGAATTTCGTAATGTTCTTCGTTGTTGTTGGGATTGCAAAAGTACAACATAAATCAGGATTACAAAATTTATTTGCTGTTTTTTGATCTGTTTATTTATGTTTTTCAGTAACTATCTGTAATACAAATAGAAAAAATGTAATCTATATTGAGTTTTTTTTTGTGACGCTTGAGACTATTTCAATTCAGGCTTTCAAGCCATTTAAAATTAGCGTGCTGGTTTCTTTTTCATTCTTTCAAAATCTCTGGAGATGGTTTTGATTACGTTCCGTCGATATTTCAGAGTGCCGGCGGTTGGATCTATTTGCAGACGTTAATCCTTTTCCAGTCGGTTATGTCTATAACAGGAAGGTTCGTATTTATTTAAAACACACACAAATGAAAACAATCAGAAATCTAATGCTATTGCTGGTAGCGATATCATTTTTCAGCTCCTGTCTGGTACAGGACGGTCGGGGACGGGGTCGTCATTATCATGATAACTACAATCGTGGTCATCATAATGGATATTATAAACCTAACGGAAGACCGGGCTATTGGTAAGCTGTCAAATAATCCTGATGCGGAAGTATCAGGATTATTTGTAATCTGACTGTAACATTTTTTTCAAGATCTGCATCTTATGTGTATAAGATTCAGAAAATGAAAACATTGGTACTACTTACTGCCGCACTGTTATTGAATATGATGCTGCCGCAAAATTCACCGGCACAGGATCAACCGTTGTCGGGAAAAATATCAGGAAAAGTGTTAGACGAAAAAAAGGAGGGTTTTCCTTATGTTTCGGTAAGTATACTTCAGGCGAAAGATTCTATTGTTCTTAAGGGAACAATCACAGATGATCAGGGGGGATTTAGTTTTCCAAAACTTGTAGCCGGTACCTATCTGGTGAAGTACCAGGTGGTTGGTTATTCAGATCTGATAAAGGGTCCATTTAGCATATCCAAGGAAAGGCTAACTATTGATGCGCCGGCGGTAGGGATGACGACTGCAGTTAAACAGTTGAATAATGTAAATGTTACTGCAAGAAAACCACTAATCGAGAGGCAGGTAGATAAGACTGTCCTCAATATAGAAAACAGCGCGCTTGCAACCGGTAATACAGCACTGGAAATTCTGCAGAAAGCACCTGGCGTAAGTGTGGACAAGGACGGAAATATTAGTTTGCGTGGTAAAAAAGGAGTGACGGTCATGATTGATGGCAAGCCAACCTATTTGTCCAGCGAACAACTTGCAAATCTTCTGCGCTCAACTGAAGGAAATTCAATTCAGTCCATAGAGTTGGTTACGAATCCATCAGCAAAATACGATGCTGCAGGCAATTCAGGTATTATTAACATAAAATTGAAAAAGAACAGCAATTTTGGTACTAACGGTACAGTGACTGCAGGCGCTGGCTATGGTAAATATGGGAAGTGGAATACAGGATTGTCGCTCAATCATCGTCAGAAAAAATTTAACTTTTATGGTGATATCAATTACAGCAGAAACAAAAGATTTCATGTGTTGAATATCGATAGGGTGAATGAAACTGAGGAGAACAAAACATTTTTTGATCAGAAGAGTAATTCATTGGGCCGCCGGAGAAATATGAACTATAAAGCTGGATTTGATTATTTTATCACAGATAACCATACTGTAGGTGTTGCCGTAAATGGTTACAGAAGTACAGGGAAAAATGACGTTGACGTAAGTACGGCTATTGGTTCTCAGAGATTCGAAACGGATTCTTCTGTGATTGCATTTAATCCTAATGATTACAAATATACTGGTATAACTTATAACTTGAATTACAAAGGTACTTTAGATACTTCAGGACAGGAAATTAACGTCGACGCCGACTATTCCAGATATCTTGGTAATCCAGACAACTTATTTGAAAACAACTATCTGGACAGAAACGGACAGGTTTATAAGGCCCCTTATATCTTTAGAAATGCAACACCTTCGACCGTAAATATTTATACTGCGAAAGCAGATTATACTTATCCCATCAACAAAAAAATGAAACTTGAAGCGGGAGTGAAAGCTAGTAAAGTCAATACAGATAACAACTCTATTTTCGAGAATTTTATAGGGAACGAATGGCAGAATGATGTAACCAGAAGTAACCAGTTCATCTATGACGAACGAATTCAGGCCGGATATATTAACGTTAATAAGCAGTTTTCCGGGTTGACAGTACAGTTAGGTTTACGTGGTGAAAACACAAATTCGAAAGGTAATTCCATAACGGAAAACAAGGTGGTTAACAGGCAGTATTTTGATCTTTTTCCAAGCCTTTTTGTCAATCGGGAATTGTCTAAAAATCATGATCTCGGTTTTTCATACAGCAGAAGAATTGACCGCCCGGATTATGAATCGTTAAATCCATTTATCTTTTTCGTTGACCTTTATACCTACGGAATCGGTAACCCATTTCTAAAACCGCAATACACAAACTCATTTGAACTTAGCTATGGCTATAAAAAAATGATAAATGTGACAATGGGATATAGTCATACCAGCGACGTAATAACCCGCGTATTAGTCTCTGATACGACAAAGAAGACATTATTTATTTCTTCGCAGAATCTGGCAGTGCGTAATGCATATAATATGAATATTAGTTCCCCGGTGAACTTTACTAAATGGTGGACTTCATCTAACAATCTGACTGTTTATTATAATGAGTTTAAAACTCCGGATTTGCTGGGTGTGCCCTACAAGAGCGGAAAACTCGCTTTCAACCTGAATACTAATCAAACTATCACGCTTGATCCGAATACTAAATTTGAAATGTCTGGGTTTTATCAGTCAGCTCAAGTTGAAGGAACTTTATCACTCAAAGCTTTTTATGGTGTCGATTTGGGAGTCAGCAGGACCTTTCTGGATAAAAAACTGAATGTGAAGGTCGCAGCCAATGATGTGTTTTATACACAAAAGTATCATATTACCAGCGCGCTTCCCGGACAGAATTACAGGGTCAATGAAAGAGATGAAAGTAGAGTGGTGCGTGTGACCTGCAGTTACAGGTTTGGCAGTTCTGCAGTTAAAGCAGCGCGTCAGCGTTCCAAAGGTTCAGATGCAGAATCGAGCAGGGTTAAATCTGGTGGCTAGATTAGACGTTCTGGTCATATTCCGACTTAATCTGACTGATTACACTACTGGTTATAATTTTACCAACGTCCTCGATGTTTGCAAGGTTGTACTGAATGAATTTATAGTACGAAGCCATATCCTGGGTCATAATTTTTAGCATAAAATCAAATGTTCCGGTAAGCTGGTAACATTCCAGTACTTCTTTAGCTTGCATAATAGCCTGGCGGAAATTTGAGAAACTTTCGCCAGTATGTTTTAACATCGTAATCTTAGTGATGCAGATTAATCCCGACTCTAGTTTACTACGATCGATAACCGCAATGTATTTTTTGATAAAGCCAAGATCTTCCAAACGTTTTCTGCGTTCAAATATGGGAGAGATGCTTAGATTAAGAGAGCTTGCCAATTCTTTATTGGTGAGTTTTCCATTCTGATTTAGCAATTTTAGAATTCCAATACTAGTCGAATCCAGTCGTGTTTTCATAGTTGAATTTTTCAAAATTATAAATAACGTCAGGATCATGCCGCAGACCTGACATTATGTAAATGTAATATTCTAACTTCCTTTTATTGGCTGAAATGGTTTTACTATAGGTTAATTATACGTTTCTTAAATGGATCATAATATCATGTATTTTGATGAGTACAGTAGCTAAAAGGTTCTAATCTCAAAGAATTGTCGTTTTTTTTACCTCGTCGAATTCTCCGGTAAGGAATATCATTATAATGGGAATAGCATTTCTGTTTCAGCTTTAATCAGAAGATACTTCTGCACATATTATGTTGATGAAATTCTACAGATTTAATGAATACCAACATCTCCGATCTGCGAAATGAGCGAATACTATCTGCTTTTTTATTATTGTTTAATACTGAAAATGAGTGTCCTAGCAAGCATTTATTTCAATTACTGACGTCCTTTAAAATGATTAGTTAACAACACTTGTTGATAACCCGGATTTATCCACAATAGAAACTGTAAATTTGAGTTAATTAATTGTTTTATAGTTATTTAGGGGGTGGGTATAAGTTTATATTTTAATGTTGGTAATTTTCTTGAACTTCGCATTCTCCTTCACGAGAGAAGTATATTTAACATTAAACTTTATAATATTATGCTGACACAAAATACCTGTACTACTGTTTGGAATAACTCACTTCAGACTATAAAAGCAAATATCCCGAATCAAAGTTACAAAACTTGGTTCGAGCCAATTTCTGCTTTAAAGCTGGAAGGAAATGTTCTAACTGTACAGGTGCCAAGTTTATTCTTCTACGAGTGGCTTGAGGAGCATTATGTTGGGTTATTACGTAAAACTGTTAAGCAGCAGCTCGGTGAAGAGGGAAGGCTTGAATATAATATCGTTGTAGATAAATCTCCTGGCAGTATCTCTCCTTATCCGGCGGTGAATCAGGGAACGTCTCATAACACTACTCAGAAAGTGCAAGGCTCTTCTGCACAGATCACACAAACTAAAGATCTGAAGAATCCTTTTACTGTTCCAGGATTGAAAAGACTGAATGTTGATCCTCAACTGAACCAAAATTATACGCTTGAGAATTACATTGAAGGTGATTGTAATCGTCTTGCACGTTCGGCAGGTTTTGCTGTTGCTGCAAAGCCCGGTGCTACATCTTTTAACCCACTGATGATCTATGGTGCAGTAGGTTTGGGCAAGACTCACCTTGCACAGGCAATCGGTAACGAGATTAAGCGGACCCTGCCTGAAAAACTAGTGATTTATGTGTCTTGTGAAAAGTTCTGCCAGCAGTTTGTTGAGTCCTTAAAAAATAATTCAATTAATGACTTTGTAAACTTCTACCAGGCTATGGACGTGATCATCATGGATGATGTGCATAACTTTGCAGGAAAGGAAAAGACTCAGGATATTTTCTTCCATATTTTTAACCATTTACACCAAAGTGGTAAACAAATTATCATCACTTCAGATAAAGCGCCTAAAGATTTATCAGGACTTGAAGAACGCTTATTAAGCCGTTTCAAATGGGGACTTTCGGCTGATTTGCAAATTCCTGAACTGGAAACGAGAATTGCTATTCTCAAGAAGAAAATGTCGGACGATGGTATTGAGCTTCCAGCGGAGGTCGTTGAATATGTAGCAAATCATATTGATAACAATATTCGTGAGTTAGAAGGTGCGATGGTTTCTTTAATTGCCCAATCTACTTTAAACAATAAACAAATTGATCTTCCGCTTGCTAAATCAATGTTGAAGAACTTTATTAAAAACAGTACTAAAGAAATCTCAATGGATTATATCCAGAAGGTGGTTTGTGAGTATTTTGACGTTGCTGCTGATTTGGTTAAGTCTCCTACCCGTAAGCGCGAAGTAGTTCAGGCGAGACAAATCTCCATGTATCTTTCTAAAAGCCTGACTAAGTCATCCCTGAAAAGTATCGGTGCTTTTTATGGTGGAAGAGATCACTCTACTGTAATTTACGCCTGTCAGACTGTAGATGATCTTATACAGACCGATAAGAAGTTTAAATCCTACGTGGCAGATATAGAGAAAAAATTGAAAATGAGCTAACAGCGTAATAAATTTTTAGATCAAAAGGCGCCTGTGAGATTTTAACTTTCACAGGCGCCTTTTTTAGTTTACACCTGCTATCGCTTAAATTTGAACTGTAAAAACGACCAATATGAATATAGAAGAACATGGTGCAAGCGGAGTTAAGATAGCAGAAATAACCTCAGATAAGATCATTATTAATTCCGCTGAGGACGGACTGGAGTTGCTGGGGAATCTGTACTACCAGGATTTCGACAGAATTATTCTGCATGAGAAGAATATTACCCCAGAATTTTTTGAGCTAAAAAATGGTATAGCGGGCGAAATACTGCAGAAATTCTCCAATTACCGGGTGAGATTGGCAATTGTCGGAGACTTCAGTAAATACACCACTAAAAGCGTTACAGACTTTATATACGAGAGTAATCAAAGGCGTGCTATAAACTTTGTAGACTCAGTCGACAGCGCAATAGAAAGCCTGGTATAAGGTAAATAGAGGCGTGCTTATTTTTTAGCATGAATAGCATTTGAAAGTGCGCTTTCCAGCCCCTTATTCTGATAGGGCGGGAGTACAGCAAGATCAAAAACAGATTGATTTTCTGTTATTAAAGACAACACTGCCGATCCTGCAGGAATACCATTAATCAAACCGAGGTAGTAAAAACTATCATTTTTGCTGACGGATGGATAAGCAACTGCTAGTTCCTGTTTGATAATGGCTGAGACGATTGACTGTTCTTCGGCAGTACTCACCAATTTAACCGTAATAACTTCTGGGTATTGTTTCTCAGATAATTTTTCTTTAACTATAGCTTCCGCTCTTTGCAGGAAACTGCTTTCTTTCAGCTTCTCTTCAGTTTCATTGAGCGCTTTTAACAGGTTGTTTGTGTTTTCAGTCAGGTCCAGGAGAACAGATTTAATAATAGTCCAGATCGGACGAAGCTGGAACACTAAATCCGAACCCTTCTTTGTCAAAAACATATTTCTTTTTCTTTCATCTCTGGCATCTTTCAATGAATCAACGAGATCCCTTTTTTCAAGTTCTTTTAACAATACAATGAGCGCGGGATGACTAAGACCGATCTGCTGAGCCAGCTCCATAATTCCTAGTGGCGATTTAATAGATAAAACATAAAGAACAGGAAACCATTTGGTTTCAAATTCAATCCCTTGTGTTTTATAAAAACTGTTTCCCTCTGCCCTAAGTAAATCGTGTATCCGGAGTAGTCTTGTTCCAATGGCTAAAATACCGGCATCATCAATAATATTCTTCATTCTTTTCAAATATAATGAATGTGTAAATATTTACGTAAAATAAAACTGATGTAGTGTTTTATTTATATTTGGATCTCAAAACCAATTGATCATATCAAAACAATATAAAATGAAATATAATTTTAAAAATGACTACACCAAGGGCTGTCATCCTGATATACTTGCTGCATTATCGGCACATAATATGATTGCTGAGGAAGGATATGGTGAGGATAGTTTCTCTCTGCAGGCTGCAGAATTGATCATGGATAGGATTGGCAATAGGGAAGCGAAAGTATATTTTGTTTCAGGCGGTACCCAGGCAAATTTAACCGTTATTGCGTCTATCTTACGTCCTTATGAGTCTGTAATAGCTGCGGAGAGTGCGCACATACAAGTACATGAGACTGGTGCCATAGAAGCCACAGGCCATCGTATACAAACTGTTAAATCTGCTGACGGGAAGTTAAGGCCGGCAGATATCAAAAAGCATTTGGACAAGTTTGAAGAGGTACATACAACTATACCCCGTATGGTGTACATATCTAATTCAACAGAGGTTGGGACGATCTACAGCCGGCAAGAACTAATTGCTATTAGTACTTACTGCAGAGAGAATGACTTGATTCTATTTTTAGATGGAGCAAGACTAGCTTCTGCATTAACTTCGATTGATAATGATCTTTCTCTGGAAGATCTCGGACGCTATACCGATGTGTTTTATATCGGCGGGACTAAAGCGGGTGCATTAATTGGGGAAGCAATCGTTATCAATCAGCCAGAGTTACAAAAGAACTTTTTGTATAATGTGAAGCAGCGTGGAGCGTTATTGGCTAAAGGGAGATTATTTGGTATCCAGTTCCTGGAATTGTTTAAGAATGATTTGTTCTTTACACTTGGTGCACATGCGAATCAAATGGCTAGAAAACTGAGTTCTGGTATAACTGATTTAGGGTTCAGCTTCTTAACCCCGACATGTACAAATCAGATATTTCCAATCTTTCCGAATGTAATTATATCAGAGTTGCAGCAAGATTATGCATTTTTTACATGGGAAAAGATTGACTCGGAAAAATCAGTTGTTCGTTTGGTGACTTGCTGGGCCACTGATGAGGATGCCGTTGATGAATTTATACGCGACTTGAAGAAAGTGCAGGGTAATAATATATAAGAGCTAATACCCTTAATTATTCACGCTGATAAATCTGTATGTGACATCACTTAGAATTGTTGTCACACACAGATGAAGCTAAAGTTGGCTTTTATTATCTCAATTTCATTCTGACACTGATATGTCACATATTTGAGACTTTTTTATTCTCTTTGAATATACCATGAAAGAAGAAACAAAACAGGCCATTATTGAGGCTGCTATATTTGTGTTTAATGAGGACTTATCTGCGCCTATGGAAAAGGTTGCGGAACGTGCTGATATGACCAGGAGAACTTTACACAGGTATTTCGGCGAGCGGAGAGAACTTCTTTCCAGCTGTCTTCAGGAAATGCAGAAAGTATGCAGTATAGCGATGGCCAATGCTTTAGAAATATCCGATAATCCTAAAGAACAATTGGAGAATCTTCTTTATGCTGCTATAGACTGTGGAGTGAAATATTCATTCTTGCATAAAATACAACAGTTACATGGGTATCAGCATCTGCAAAATGAAACAGATAATGCACGCTATGATCAAACATTTGGAAAGGTAAGAATGGTTTTGCAAAATTTGCATAAGAAAACCGATGGTGTGAGTTTCATCACCGTAGAATGGATGACTGTATTATTTTTTGGGGTTTTGACGGCTTCTATTGAAGCGCTTAATCATAAAAAAATGAATTTTTCTGAAATTAAAAGTTCTGCATGGTATTCCTTTAAAATGGGAATTAATCTTTAAAAAAAATTTAAACTGTTATGTCTCAGTATTGAGACTTTTAAGTCTATATCATAGACTTTGTACCACGGGGTGCTTAAAAATAAAGCTCGTTAATAAATATTAAATCTTTTAAAATAGAAATATCATGAATTTAAACTTAAATGGAAAAGTCGCTATTGTAACTGGCGCATCAAAAGGTATTGGTGCTGGAATAGCAAAAGCATTGGCAGCTGAAGGTGTTAAAGTGATAGTGAATTATGCAACAAGCCAGGGGGATGCAAATCAAGTTGTTACCGCAATTGAGAGTGAAAATGGTCATGCGGTAGCTATCCAGGCAGATGTAAGTAAATCTGGAGATGTGGAAAGACTTTTTAAAGAAGCCTATGCTGCATTTGGTAGAATAGATATCGTAATTAATAATGCTGGTGTTTTTAAATTCGAGCCAGTAGAAAATATTACGGAAGAAGAATTCCACAGGCAATTCAATACCAATGTGCTTGCGCCTTTTCTAACTACTCAGCAGGCATTGAAATATTTTCCCGAAAGTGGTGGTAATATCATCAATATAAGTTCTGGTGCAAGTAAACAACCAGGTCATTCAACGAGTCTATACGGGGCAACAAAAGCAGCCGTTGATACCCTTACTGAAGCATTGGCCAAAGAGCTGGGCTCAAGGAATATTAGGGTAAATGCGGTAGCACCTGGTGTTACAGAATCTGAAGGTGTACATAGTCTGGGCACCATAATTGGTACAGAAACAGAAAATGATATAATCAGCGCTACTGCGCTTGGGCGTATCGGGCAGCCTGACGACATCGCAACAGTGGTTGTTTTTTTAGTTTCGGATGCTGCTGGTTGGCTAACTGGTGTAAGAATAAGAGCGTCCGGCGGACTATTTTAGATAGTCCTGGCAGAACTAAGAAAATATAACTATTTCTTAAAGGACTTCAGGAGTTGGTGATGATTATATTGCTCTTTAAAACTTCCATGTGAAGAATATTCTGGCATTTTTATTAAATTGTGACATCATATTTTATACAAACAATAGAAATCGTTAAAAAAAAGAATATTCTTATGAGTAAAAAGGTAATCTCTGTATTTACGGCATTTGCGTTTATTTTGATTCTATGCAGTTTTGTAATATCCTATTCAACTGATGTAAAAAAACTGGAGAATAGGGTTGAGGGCAAAATTGTTTACAATAAGAAGAAGCATAGCATATCGTTATCGTGGCCGGCATTCGGCTCTTCTGGAAATTATGAAATAACAAGAGGGGGTAGTCGTTTGGCATCAGATTTTGTGCCGGTGGGTTCTACTTCCAAATTAACATTTACGGATACTAAACCAAGTGCAGATAAATATGAAAACTATTATAAAGTTACCCGTAATGGTATAACAATAATACTTTCGCTGGAAAGCCAGATTTTTGGTGACAATATGTATTTCTACGATAGAAAATACGAAAAAGCAGAAACTGCAAGGAAGGAAATTAATTCGCACTTTGGTACTATTGGTCTGGGCGGACCAAATGGTGAATGGACTACAAAGCGTCAGGCATATTATTTCAAGGCAAATGTTAATGGTCAAACATACGATCCGGGTGGATCGGGTTCTGCATCATCGGCAGCGGCTAACTCCATAGAATTAGGATTCTACTCTCACATCGGTGGTTTGGGTAAATTACCTGGAGATGTTAAATTAGGTTCTGTATTTACAAGACCCCATCTTTCGGGTGGAGCAAATGCCACGTGTACCTTTTGGCGTTCCATGGAGAATGTGGCTGTGATGCGGGATTTTGCCTGGACGGTTTCTCAGTCAACCAGTGCGCGAAGAATGCTGATAGAAAGTACTTCAAAATATATCTCAGATGTTGGAAGTGATAATTTCTGGGGTAGCGGCGGTTTTATCGCCGATACGCATTATACATCGTCCAGACCAAACTGGGGTGGACAACAACAGTGGTACACTAGAAATGCGGTTTTCCCCTCGGGTTCAGGAGCGATGGGTGGGTCGTATAATATGGTTTGGCAAGGCTGCGTTAATCCTCCGCAAGCAGATGATGCGAACTCTCCAATTTCTTCTACTCCTGTTATTAGAGAAAAACCTTTCCTTTTTATAGATAAAGATGGCGAATACAAGGTGTTTGTCCCGGCATGGCAAAAGGACAGGGTGGGAGTATCCTGGTCATCAACAGATATGGGTGACGGCAAAATTCAAGATTTGTTGACCGACTGGTATGTTGCCAAAGAAGGCGATACTGATGTAGAGATCAATACGGCATTAAAGTCGGGCAAAAATATTTTTTTCACACCAGGACATTATGCGTTAAATGCTCCTATTCAAGTGAATAGGAAAGATGCCATACTTCTGGGTGCTGGTATAGCTTCGGTGACGCTGGAGCCCACTGAGAAAAACATCTGGGGATGCATCTATGCCGACGATAAGGATGGGGTTATTATTGCCGGATTACTTATGGATTCATTCAATAGTACAACTTACCAGGTTAGAATTGGTAATGAAGGTGCAAATACAGATCATGCTGCAAATCCGATCTTGCTTACAGATATTACTTGCAGAGTAGGAGGGGTCCAATCAAAAAATATTCAGATACATACTTCTATGCAGATAAACAGCAACAACGTCGTGGGTGACCACTTCTGGCTATGGCGTGCCGATCATGGTTCGCAACCCGGCGGAGATGCGCGTTGGGTGCGCGATAGAGCTAAAAACGGGCTTATCGTTACTGGCGATGATGTTACAATTTATGCCCTTTTTGCCGAACATTATCAAGAATATGAAGTGTTATGGTTGGGAGAACGTGGCAGAACCTATTTCTTCCAGAACGAACCTCCATACGACGCCCCCAATCAAGCAAGCTGGACGAGTCAGGGAGGGAGAGTTGATGGCTATGCGGCATTCAAAGTGGCTAATACTGTTAAAGAACATCAAAGTATAGGAATGGGTTCCTACGCGGTTCTCACAGGAACTGACGGTAATGTGAATAAGAAAAATGGCTTCGAGATACCTAATAGCCCGAATGTAAAACTCGAAAAAATGTGTACCACTCGTTTTGCTGGTTCGGGTAACATCCAAAACGTGATCAATGGCATTGGCGGTAGCACAGCAACCGGTGTGAAACGTGTGGCATTATATAACAATGGTAAAGGTATGCAGCCTTATGACGAAGTATTTGATCTGCCCAATAGTGAATCATATCCCGCGAAGGTGCAACCAAACTAGACAATCTTTCATATAATTTAAAGCTCTGAAGCTTCATTAATCTTCAGGGCTTTTTTATTTCCTGAAAACGGCATATAAAAAAATGAATCAGCTTTTAATTCGAACCAGAAAGTTTTATGTTGCGGAGAGTTTAAAAAAGGGATATAACGAAAAAAGAGGCCAGAAGCCTCTTTTAACAATTGTGTCGGGGTGGCAGGATTCGAACCTACGACCTCCTGCTCCCAAAGCAGGCGCGATACCGGGCTACGCTACACCCCGAAAAAATGGTATCACCTTTTTTTGTTTCCTTAGGTAAGGATCTGCTATCCGGCAGAGACCAAATTTGCTGATCGTAATGATCTTTCTGATTTGGTGTGCGACAAAGGTAAGTAAATAGATCACATTTTATGCATTTGCTTTATTAAAAAAATGAAAAACAACTTAATTGCCTGCTTTTCAATTAGAAAAATTTCAATTGGATCTGGAGCTTTTATTGAAAATGGATTTATGCTTCTGGAAATGGACGTTAATTTAAGGTTTGATCCGGAAAATGGTGCTATTTTCCGGATCGGATTGAATCGATTGTAATCAAGATTTGCGCATATATTAATTTGCCGACAGTAGCTGGAATGCTATTGCAGCCGTCAACTTAGCAGTTCTGTCCGCTTCGTCATAAACTGGATTAAGCTCTGCAACATCCATGCTGATTATTTTGTTGCTTTTGATCAGGAAATCCAGGCAGCTGAAAAAGAAATGATCCGGATGGATTCCTGTAAAAGCAGGAGCACTTACTCCGGGTGCGAATGCTGCAGAAAAAACATCCATGCAAATAGTTAGGTAAACATGATCTACGGAATCTATAAAGGCCTTGATTTTTTCCAAAACCTCATCCTGACTTTTAGCAGCGAATAGTGCCGCTGGGATATGTGCAACACCTAACTTCTCAGCAGTAAGGAACAGAGCCCGGGTGTTTCCATTTCTTTGAATGCCAACTGGTAAATAGTTAAACGTTTTGCCACTCTGCAGACAATCATTAGCAATCTGTAGAAATCCGGTACCGGAACTGAATCCTGTAGATCCTTTTTCCCGAAGATCGAAATGCGCATCAAAATTTATGATACCAATACTTTTTTTCGAATTGACGGCGGCATTGATACCACAATAATGTCCGTATGCGATCTCGTGGCCTCCGCCAATTAACAACGGTATTAGTCCGCTCTGAAGGGCTGATGTAACTAATTTAGCTAGCTCTTGCTGTGCTTTTTCAAGATCGCCATCGGCACAATAGATATCACCCAGGTCGTAAACGTTAGTCTCTTCATTAAAATGTACCGGCAAATTCGCACATGCTTTTCTGAAAGCAGCGGGACCATTGACTGCACCTGGTCGACCACCATTTCTCCGGACCCCTTCATCAGACGAAAATCCGATTAGTGCAAATGCGGTCTCGCCAGAAGATGAGATTGGTATTTCCTCTTGTTGCAGATCAATACATCTAATACGCTGATGCCATCGCTGTTGAGAGAAATCAATTCCATCTGTCCGTCCCAGCCAGTTTTCCTGTGCGGTACATTTGTAGTTAAGTCGATTAATTTCCATGTTGTTTAATAACTAGTGTTCCATCTTTCCAGACTTCAGCAGGTTTTAACTTTCCTTGATAATATAGAATATCACGATAGTCAGCAGTAGGGTAGGATTGCATATCGGCTACCATGCCTTTGGTAAGAACTCCTTTATCTAAAACATTCAGTGCTTTTGCCGCCCTAAAAGTTAGTCCGGCAAAGACTTCTGCAGTAGTCAGCTTTTCTGAAGCACTTAAGACTGCTGCCTGCATGAGGAGATCTCCCATCGGAGCAGATCCTGGATTCCAGTCACTCGCGATGGCTACGCAAGCACCATTGTCTAGTAACAGGCGTGCTGGCGCGTAAGACATACCCAGGCCAAGAGATGCTCCGGGAAGCACAACTGCAACGGTCGGGGACTGATCGAGTAGCTTTGCTTCAGCTTCACCTGATGCTTCCAAATGATCAGCTGAGATTGCGCCAACCTGAATAGCTGCTTTCAGTCCACCGGTGCTAAACTGATCAGCATGTACTGTAAGGTCAAACCCCATTGCAGCAGCCTTATTTAAATAAGGGATAGCTTCTTCCACAGAGAAAGCGCTCTGTTCAATGAAAATATCAACCCGGTTGGAAAGTTTCTGCCTGCCGATCTCCGGAAGAATAGTCTGGCAAACAAATTCGAGGTAAGCTGTAGCGTCGCCATCAAAATCTTTGGGGTGGAGATGAGCAGCGAGGCAGGTTGAAATGAGATCTGCCTTAGTTTTCTGATTCGCGTTTTTTATCGCGGTTAATTGTTTAAGTTCATGCTCAAGGTCAAGGCCATAACCACTCTTAACCTCAATGGTAGTGACACCTTCCTGCAAGTGCCGGTTTGCCCTGGAGATAATATCAGCTTCCAACTGTTGAATATCGGCTCTTCTGGTCTGCTGTACAGAATCCCATATGCCGCCGCCACTTTTAGCGATTTCTAAATAAGATTTTCCTTGTATTCGAAGACTGTAATCTTTTGCACGACTTCCGCCAAAGCAAATGTGGGTATGGCAATCGATAAAGCCAGGTAGAAGTACACGTTCCTGATCGATCTGCTCAATTACGGCGTCAGGGTACTGGCTTTTTAATACCTCAAAATTGCCAACTTCTTCTATTCTCCCTGCTTTCGTTAATATGCCGGCGTTTTCTATGCAAACCAGTTGATCATCAGAAATTGGACCGTGCATTTTAATACCTTCCATGGTCAGTACTTGTGAAAAGGGACCAGTTAATTTATGTGTTTCTTTTTCCATTTAGCCGATTGTAAGGTTAAATCTTTCTGCCCATTCTTTTGCCTGATCGTAACCTGCATCTGCATGTCTGAAAATACCCATCGCCGGGTCATTGTACAGCACCCTGCGGATACAACTTTCGGCTCTTTTGGTTCCGTCTGCAAGCACGACCATTCCTGCGTGTTGAGAATAACCCATTCCAACTCCACCACCGTGATGAAATGATACCCAGGTTGCGCCTCCGGCTGTATTTGACATCAAATTGAGTAGTGGCCAGTCGGATACTGCGTCAGAACCATCCAGCATACCTTCCGTTTCCCGGTTTGGAGAAGCGACCGATCCACAGTCCAGGTGATCCCTTCCGATTACCACAGGTCCTTTAAGCTTGCCACTTGCGACAAGTTCATTAAACAGTAAGCCTGCTTTTTCCCTGTCGCCCATACCAAGCCAGCAAATTCTTGCTGGCAAACCCTGGAAACTAATTTTATCCTGGGCCTTTTGCAGCCAATTGATGAGGTCTGTATTTTCGGGAAATGCTTCCATTAAAGCGCGGTCAGTAGTATATATATCCTCAGGATCACCCGATAGTGCAACCCAGCGGAAAGGTCCTTTCCCCTCACAAAAAAGAGGGCGGATGTAAGCAGGAGTAAAGCCCGGGAAATCAAAGGCATTTTCAGCACCTCCTTGTTTAGCAAACTCCCGGAGATTATTTCCATAATCAAAAGTAACTGCACCGGCCTGCTTTAACCTGAGCATGAAGTTCACGTGCCTGGCCATGCTTTTTATTGATTTTGTTTTATAGGTATCCGGATCACTAATGCGTAAAGCACCGGCCTGTTCAACACTCAGGCCATTTGGAATATATCCATTTAATGGATCATGCGCTGAGGTCTGGTCTGTCAAAATATCCGGTACCAGATTGTCCGCAATTAAATGCTCAAGCAGATCGCCGGCATCGCTGACCAGCCCCACTGAAAGTGGTACTCCTTGTTCTACAGCTTCCCGTACCCATGAAATTGCCTCTTCGTAGTTATAGCTGATCTTATCAATATAATTTGATTCTACGCGCTTCAGAATCCTTGAAGCATCTGTATCCGCACCCAGAAAAACAGCTCCGGCCATTGTAGCAGCGAGGGGTTGTGCACCACCCATTCCTCCTAAACCAGCACTGACAATGAGTTTTCCTTTTAGATTATTGTTGAAGTGTTCTTTTCCGCAGGCTACAAAAGTCTCATAGGTTCCCTGAAGAATACCCTGGGTACCAATATATATCCAGCTACCTGCAGTCATTTGTCCATACATCATCAGACCTTTGGATCTTAATTCATTAAAATGCTCCCAGGTAGCCCATTTCGGAACTAAATTGCTGTTTGCAATTAAAACCCTTGGTGCCTCAGGATGACTGCGGATAATTCCTACAGGCTTGCCCGACTGAACCAGCAGGCTGTGATGCTCATCCAGTTCAAGTAATAATTCGATTATTTTTCTCAGTGCTTCGGGGTTGCGGGCAGCCTGTCCGATACCTCCATAAACAACCAGGTTTTCCGGATCTTCAGCGACCTGACCATCCAGATTGTTTAGCAGCATTCGTAATACAGATTCTGTCTGCCAGCTTTTTGCATGGAGCTGCATACCTGTCGGTGATTTATAATTTGGATGATCCGCGTATTTTCTAAGAAAGGCTGAATGATTCATCGTGTTTTAAATTTATATGGTGAGCAGATGCGGTTTGGTTTGCAGTTTGTAAAAAGCTGCCGTTTGTCAACAGTAGGTGGATAGCTTGTATATCCAGTGCGAAAATCCGGTCCTCGGTAGCAAAGCTGCTTTTTTGTCGGATAAGCTGATGACAAGCTTCTACTACCGGACCTGATTGAAGTGGACGACGGAAATCAATAGCCTGGGCGGCATAAAGTAATTCGATAGCCTGAATATATTCCAGGTTATCAATTATCTGATTTAGTTTTCTGCCACTGATTGAACCCATGGATACATGGTCTTCTTGTCCGAGCGAGGTTGGTACACTGTCCGCGCTGGCAGGAAAGCAGAGTGTTTTATTCTCTGTAACCAGCGCCGCGGTGGTGTATTGAGGAATCATTAAACCCGAATTCAGACCAGCGTCAGCAATAAGAAGTTTAGGAAGACCATATTTACCTTCATTCATCAGATAACAACGTCTATCGGCAATATTTCCAAGCTCAGCAGCCGCAACACAGGCATAATCCAGTGCCATTGCGAGTGGCTGACCATGAAAATTCCCACCACTGATCGTGTCGTCTGCACTAAAAATAACAGGATTATCCGTCACGGAGTTAAGTTCTGTTTCCGTTAATTCTTTCAGGTGCAGCCATGCATTTCTTGAAGCACCATGTACCTGAGGCATACAACGTAAGCTGTAAGGGTCCTGCACCCGGCTGCAATGTGCATGAGAACTGATAATTTGTGAACCGGATAAAAGCGAGGTCAATCTCGCTGCAACCTGAATATTCCCTTTGAAAGGTCTAAGCTGATGCAACCTTGGATCGAACGGTCTGGCGGAACCTGTGAGTCCTTCCAGAGACATTGCACCGATCAGATCGGCACATTCCAAAGCATGGTGCAGCCGCTCGACTCCCTTTACTGCAAAAGCAAGGATAAATTGAGTACCGTTGATCAAGGCAAGTCCTTCTTTTGGTCCCAGAACCAGTGGCTCAAGTCCATGCTGCTTAAGCATTTCGGCCGCACTTATCCGGTTTTCATTCATATATACTTCGCCCATTCCTATCAGGGGTAAAAATAAATGTGAAAGGGGTGCAAGATCGCCAGATGCACCGACAGATCCTTTTTCCGGAACTACAGGAATGATGTTTTTTTCGATATGCCAGAGAATGCGGTCAAGTGTTGCCATCGCTATACCGGAATATCCCTGCGCTAATGCCTGAACTTTTGTAATGAGCATGATTTTAGCAATCTCCGCAGGGATGGGAGCACCTACACCAACACTATGGCTTTGCAGTATGTTACGCTGTAATAAAGAGGTGTCCTTTTCTGAGATACGCGTATCACATAATGGACCAAAACCTGTATTTATTCCATAAACAGGATGTTCCCTGACTACAATTTCCTGTACAGCCTGCCATGACAAGTTGATCTGGTTTTTAGCTGTTTCAGATAATTGCCCTGTTATATTTCCAGCTGCAATGTCCAGACAGATACCAATTGTCAGATGCTCAATACCGTAATTAAATATTTTCTTCATGACCAATAATGTTTTTTGAACTAAGGTTTTCAATGATATTATCAACCAGACCCTTTGATTTAAAATCATCTTCGAGTCTGGTGAGGTTTTCCAACAGATGGTGTCCATCACTACCAGCCATATCTTCCATTGCAATTCGGATAGCTTCCCATACAGGCTTGACTTGCGCGAGTAGCGTCTTTCCCTGCTCACTTAAAGTGATTTGCTGTTTCCTCGCATCTGCTGCATGTGCCTGGCTGCAGACCAGACCTTTTTGTCTAAGGCCGGCAATCAACTGACTAACTCCGGGCTGAGAAACTTCCATTTGCTCGGCAATTTCCTGTATTGTCAGCACTTTATGTTTATCAAGTAATTGGAATACGGGGAACCAGGTTGTTTCGAAAGCGATACCCTGAAGGCGATAAGCCTTATTAATTTCTGATAAAAAAAGCTCGCTTAATCTTTTTAGACGACTGCCTAATACCAGATATCCAAGTGATTGATAATAATTCATACCTTAAATATATAAGTACTTATGTAATATTACCAGGAAAGAGTAGAAAATGTTTTGGAAGCTTATAATTAAGCTTGCAGGAGGGATGTTCGATTATTGTTTTTTGACGTTCTTATCAGATTCTTTAGGGACAAAATCGGGTGGTACGGCAAGTTCTTCCCCATTTCTGACTGCGCGGTAATGAGGAGAAAGGATTTCTACGCCCGCGGCATTAAAGGTATCCTGGATGTTTTCCATCAGTTTGCTATAAATCTCAGCCTGTTTATTCGGCTCTTTGGTATAAGCGTTAATCTGATAGGAGATGTAAAAATCATCCAAACTGGTCTGTAATACAAAAGGAGCTGGAGTAGAAAGAATAAAGGGCGTCTTCAAGACCGCTTTTATCAGAAGTTCATAAACATCTTTCCAAGGTACTTCATAACCTATTGTGAGGGTATAGTGAATAATAAGTCCTTCGCAATCTTGTCTGGCATGATTAGAGTAATTGATTGTACTGCTCGATAAAACCATAGAATTAGGAACAGTAATATCTTCGTTTTTAATAGTCTTGATGCGGGTGACTAACATGGTTTTTTCTATAACATCACCTGTAACCTCACCTATTTTTACACGGTCTCCTATCTTGAAGGGCCGCATATAGGTGATTACCAGTCCGGCGACGATATTGGTAATAGCACTGGAGGACCCTAAGGAAATCAAAATACCCAGAAAAACGGAAACGCCCTGGAAAGCCGGAGAACCTGAACCTGGCAGGTAAGGAAAAATCAGGATCAGCATAAAAGCATAAAGAATGAAGCGCAGAATATTAAACGTTGGTATCGCCCAATCCTCATGAAATCCGCGTAAAGTGATGTTCTTTCTCTTCACTTCATAAAAAAAGTACCGTATTCCCCTCAGGATATATCTGAATATAAAGTAGATAATTAAAATAGTAAAGAGGTTCGGGAAATAATGGAAGATGGCCGCCAGAGCAATCCTTAAAGGACTTAGTATCCAGTTTAATAAAGTTCCCGTCCAATTCTCTGTTTCAGGAAAAATGCTGAATAACAGGGGAAGAGAAAGGTAAATGATCAGTATAATAACTATGATCCTTATGATATTGACGATCCTTAAAAAGATCCCTTCAAGATGTTCAGGTGTAAATATCCGGAGGTTGCGGAATTTAAGTCTGTTAAGGAATGCTGTACTTGCAGATTTAAGCCAGATGGAGGTTTTTCGGAAGAGTAAATTGATACCGGTTATAATCAAGCCTAATACTATAATAATCAGCAGAACCAGACCAATTCTTTTCATCCAGTTCACCAGGCTGTGAGCTTCTCTTTCTTTTATAATTCCTGATTTAATTTGATCCCTGTATTCTCCTGCCAGCTGTTCGTTGTTTTTATTAAACCATAACCCGTCAAGGCCGGAAACCGAAATGATAATCTCTGAATCTTTATAAATCAGATCATAGTTATCATCATTTTTACTGATTATCAGAGAATCTGGATTAAAGAAAGGGTCTTCATAAAGTTTTTCTATTTTCCTTGATGCAGCAGCAGCGCGTTCGGCGGCGGTAAAAGATCCTGTACGAGTGTAAATATGAAACAAAGTATCCTGATTTAAATGTACAGGATATCCCGGAGCCGTTTTCTTTAAATCAGCGATTTTACGAAGCTGTTCAATTTTTCTCAGACTATCACTTCTGCCGATAGCGGAAAGCTTTTGCTCCAACTCCATAGTTCTGGAACTATTTCCAGATGCCAGCTTCAGTTCTGCCTGCAGCTGAATCTTAACTAAAGAATCTATTTGTTGTTGCTGTTGTTCCTGTATCAGACGTGCCTCATCAATACGTCTGCTCTCAGTCTTGATACTGTCTGCAGAGTTTTGTGCAGATAGATTGCCCGACAGTACAGTGATGAAAATGAAGGAGAGAAAGATATATTTACGCATAGATTAAAATAAAAATACAGATAATCTTTCTTTTCCTGCAATGTATACAAACAAAAAACCTTATTCCATCTGCATGTGTGCATTAGGAATAAGGTTCTAACAGTATATTCAAATCTGCTTTTTAGCAATTTTTATTTTAAATCCGGAAGGAAGGATGGATATCTGTAATCCTGTGCCGGAACGAAAGATTCTTTAATCGTTCTTGGAGATACCCAGCGCAGCAGGTTAATCATAGATCCGGCTTTGTCATTCGTACCAGATGCTCTGGCTCCTCCAAACGGCTGTTGACCGACAACTGCACCAGTACATTTATCATTGATGTAGAAATTACCAGCAGCGTTTCTTAAAGCAACAGAAGCTTGTTGGATTGCATAAGCGTCGGTCGCCATTACAGCACCTGTTAAAGCGTAAACAGAAGTTTGATCTACTAACTCTAATGTTTCTGCAAAAGCTTCATCGTCATAAACATATACTGTCAGTACAGGTCCGAAGAGTTCCTGAGTCATAGTTGAATATTTAGGATCTTTAGTGACAATAATAGTTGGCTCAATAAAATAGCCGGCAGATTTGTCGTATTTACCACCTGCTATAATCTCAGTAGACTCGTCGTTTCTCGCTTTTTCAATAGCATCTGCCAGAAGATCAAAAGAAGCTTCATTAATTACGGCATTAACAAAGTTGGTGAAATCTTCTACAGGGCCGGTTTTGATAGTAGCGAGATCAGCCAGAATGCTATCCTTAATTTGTGGCCAGAGTGAAGCAGCGATATATACTCTGGATGCAGCAGAGCATTTCTGTCCCTGGTATTCGAACGCACCTCTCACGATAGCAGTAGCAGCGGCTTTTGCATTAGCAGACTGATGTACAAGGATGAAATCTTTTCCCCCTGTTTCACCTACAATACGCGGATATGTTTTGTATTTGTGAATATTGGTTCCAATAGTTTTCCAGATATCCTGAAATACTCCTGTTGAACCTGTAAAATGGATTCCGGCGAAGTCCGGATGATCAAAAATCACATCACCAGCAACCGGACCCGACACGTAGATCAGGTTAATTACACCGTCAGGAAGGCCTGCTTCCTTAAACACCTTCATTAATACCTGAGCTGAATAGATCTGGGTATTCGCAGGTTTCCAAACAATAACATTACCCATCATCGCAGCAGAAGTTGGTAAATTACCAGCGATTGCCGTAAAATTGAAAGGAGTCAGTGCAAAGATAAATCCTTCCAGCGGACGTTGTTCTACACGGTTCCATACACCAGAAGGTGAGACTGGTGGCTGCTGACTGTAGATTTCAGTCATATATTTCACGTTAAATCTCAGGAAATCTACAAGTTCACATGCGGCATCAATTTCGGCCTGATAAGCATTTTTAGACTGACCAGCCATTGTCGCGGCAAGTAGCTCATTACGATATGGACCTGCAATGAGATCAGCGGCTTTCAAGAAAATTGCGGCACGGTGCTCCCATGCAAGATTTTCCCATTCTGCTTTTGCAGTGAGCGCTGCATCAATTGCAAGTTTTACGTGACTAGCATCACCTTGATGAAAATGGCCTAAAATATGTTTGTGATTATGTGGTGGAGTAAGCGGTTTTAAATTACCGGTTCTGATTTCCTGAGTACCAATATACATGGGTATGTCCAGTTGATTTTGGTACGCAGACTTTAAAGCAGCCTGCAATAACTCTCTTTCTTTACTTCCCGGTGCATAAGCTAATACGGGCTCATTTATTGGTGCAGGTACATTGAAAAATCCTTTGATCATAATGGGGTTTATTGTTTCTACCAAATAACGCAGTCTTTTTGCGGATGAATAGCGCAAATATTATCAGTTAATTAACGAAAATTGCCGTATCTAAACATTTATGTTTACATATATCCGAATTGGACAGGTTTGTCAATAATTGTCCGCTCTGTAAGTTTATTATGGAGATTATGGATAATTTAAATTTATAAAGTATAAATTTATATGTTTACAAAAAGGTGCATTGCAATTGACCAGGCATGTTTATATCCTTTTGAACCTAAACACAAACCAGATTACGCTAAACTCATCTTATGAAAGTCATTCAATTTACCGTGCCCGTCGCGAACGAAGGCTCTGTGGTTATACAGGAAGACATTTTACCTTATTTTTACAACTATCTTCATCGGCATCAGGAGGCTCAGATTACATTAGTCCTGAAAGGAGAAGGAACCCTGGTGATCGGCAATTACACCCAGGCATTTAAAGCAGGTGAAGTTTACATGATTGGCCCGAACCAGCCACACATGTTTAAAGGGGATCCCAAATACTTTGAAAATCTTCAGGAGAAAAACATTCACGCAATTCATATCTTCTTTGATATCAAATTTTTTGAGAAACACTTGAGTTTTCCAGAATTGGAGACGGTTAAAAGATTCGTTACAAATTTACCAGGAAGTCTCCAGTTGCCTGACGGGCATCCAGTCGCTAATGATCTGATTGTCCAGATTAGCAGATTGAATGGTCTGGACAGATTAATTCGTTTCTTTAATCTGTTACAGTATTTTAGCAATGCTGTGGTGAATTGGAAAGGGTTATCCACTGGATTCACACAGCAGTACTACACAGAGTCAGAAGGGATCCGGATGAACGATATTTTCCAGTATACTATTGAGAATTTCTCAGAACAAATCAGTCTGGTGAAAATTGCGTCCATCGCACACATGACTTCACATTCCTTCTGTAAATATTTTAAAAAGCATACGCGTAAAACTTATCTGTCATTTCTTAATGAGATTAGGATAAATGAGGCCTGCAAAGAATTACTACACGGAGATTCCAAGTCGATTTCTGAAATAGCTTATGCAACTGGGTTTAACAGCGCAATTACCTTTAACCGTGTTTTTAAGAAAGTTATCGGAATGTCGCCAAGCGAATATATCCGCGCATGTAAATTTAAGGCATCATAGATTTTTTGAGGCTGTGCATTACCGTACAATATCTGTCCGAATTTGAACAGTTAATCGTGTAAAACTGTGTCCAGATATGTAGGAGTCTAGTTTTTTGGTAATGGCATACCATTGGATTAGTACCTGGAAAATTAAAGCAATGTTTAGAATTAACCTGAAAATAGCAATCCGGAATTTATTGAAGTATAAGGTTTATACTTTCATTAATGTCGCTGGTCTGGCAGTTGGTATGGCTAGTTGTATCCTGATTTTTATCTTCATTAAGTATCAGCTAAGCTTTGATCAGGGATACAAAAACGAGGATAGAATTTATAGAATTGTCACCGACTGGAACTATAACAGTTTCACAGATTATTCCTCCGGATCTCCGTTGCCATTGGCAAATGCAGCAAAAGTAGAAGTTGCCGGAATTGAAAAAATCGCCCGGGTGATTCAGAATGGTGGTGCGACTATTGTCAAGGATGAAGCTGGGAGGCAAACGTATAAAGCCGCAAGGACTGTGTTTTTCGCCGATCCTGAATTGTTTGATATTATTCCTGTTACCTGGTTGTCTTCCAGACCAGCTAATTTGTTGGTAGAACCAAATACTGTTGTTCTTTCAGAAGCAACTGCAAAACTGTTTTTCGGCGGGGCGGAGCAGGCAGTAGGGAAGACCTTCTTATTCTGGAATCAGATGAATCTTAAGGTCACCGGCGTGTTTAAAGATATTCCGGCGAACAGTAGTATTCCACTAAATATTGTGATAAGTATTGAAAGTACAGGACAGAAAAATAATAAAGATTGGGGTTCAGTTAGTTCAGGTGACCAGGTTTTTTTCTTAAAATCACCGAATGTATCGGAAGCTGCACTACAGGCATCGCTGGATCAATTTAACAAGATTCATTTTACAGATAAAAACGTACCTGGAAATCAAAAAAGTGTGCTTCAAAAATTAAGGGACATACATTTCAGTGAGAAGTACAATAATTTTTCAGACACTACAATCACCAGGAAAGAGATCTATGGATTAGCGTTAATCGGTCTTTTCCTAATGATGACTGCCTGTATCAATTTCATTAACCTCGCCACTGCACAATCTGTTAACAGGTCTAAAGAAGTAGGTGTAAGAAAAGTAATGGGTTCAATGCGCAGACAGTTGGTCTTACAATTTTTAACAGAGACGTTAGTGATTACGGTAGTTGCCCTGCTTATTTCCTGTATACTTGCTGAGCTGGCATTTCCGGTGATGCAGAATTTATTCAAGGAAAAAGTTGTCTTCAGTCTCTTTCAGGATCCTGTTATATTGGTATTTATGCTGGGATTGGTGACTTTCGTTTCCTTTCTTGCAGGATTTTATCCCGCAATGGTCATGTCTGGCTTCAGCCCTGCACTGGCTATTAAAAATAAGGTAAATATAAATGCCGGTAGTCTTAGTTTGCGCAGAATCTTGCTGATCGTTCAGTTTTCTATTACGATTGTATTGATAATCAGTACAATCGTAATCATGAAACAGATGGAATATGTACGTGAGAAACCATTGGGTTTTGCTACCGAAGCAATTGCGATGGTAGATATCCCAGGCGATAGTCTTTGCAGAACGAGGATGAATTCTTTCAAAGAGAGTGTGAAAAATATTAGAGGAGTTGAAATGGTGAGTTACTGTATGAGGCCTCCGCTTTCGAGTTCAATGAATACGACAAACTTTAGTCTTAATGGTATTGAAAATAAGGATTTTGAAGTTAGAATTTCTTCGAATGACGAAGCATATTATCAGTTATTTAATATTCCTTTTCTGGCAGGAAAGGTTTATGCAAAAAGTGATACTATAAACGGTTATATAGCTAATGAAAGTTTTATTCGGAAGGTTGGGATCAATGATCCACAGGCTGCTTTAGGAAAGATTATTAGCCAGAACGGACGTGTAGCGCCAATTGTAGGCGTAGTGAAAGATTTTAATGATCAGTATCTGAAGGAAAATATTTCACCTATGATATTTTACCAAATGACCAGGCATTACGGCCAGCTTGCGGTTAAAATTGATAAGCAGGAAATCAGGCATGCGATGAAAGAAATAGAAACGCAATGGAATGAATATTTCCCGAATGAGATTTACGGAGCAAAATTTCTAGATGAAGACATTAATGGCTACTATGAGGCGGATCAGGTCACGGGTTTTCTTTTCCGTGTATTTGCCGGTATTATCATCTTTATTTCCTTTATAGGGCTTTTTGGACTGATTTCTTTTGTAGCGACGCAGAGAACAAAGGAAATTGCGATCCGGAAAGTATTAGGGGCGTCAACTATTGAACTGGTTAAAATGCTGAACGGATCGTTTTTGATCATGGTATTCGTTGCGAATATAGTGGCCTGGCCATTAGCTTATCTTTTTGTTTCTAATTGGCTTGCTGGTTTTGCTTATCGTATGGATTTGAGCATTTGGCCGTTTTTGCTGGCTATGTGTATTTCGATGGTGATTACATTAATTACAGTGAGTATACGCTCTTACAAAGCTGCGGTCACCAATACAATAGACGCACTGAAGTATGAGTAGTTAAGATGTTTAAGACCATTTAGAGAAGAAGAAAATCTGCATAAAAGTTTGGTATCCTACTTTTATAAATTGCGCTTGCCACGGTTTCAATATTGTAGGGAATTCTGACGATTTCCGCAGATACATTGGTTTCAGTAATACTAACGACGGCATAGGTTGCCAACTGCATTTTTTCCCTGGAACGCCCGACCGATCCACAGTTTATAAATACTTTGTCGCCACTTTGAGCATCGATTTGTTTGATATAGGGGAGATGCGTATGACCCATGATAAGTACGTCCGCATCAGTTTGGTCCAACATAATTAATAAGTCATCCTGGTCATGATCTTCAAATATATATTCATCACTGCTCCTCGTGCTTCCATGTACAAGCAATATTCTTTTAATAATTCTACCAATACTGAAACTAATTTCCAATTGGCAGGGAAGCTGTGCAAGCCAGAGCTTATTTAGTTCATTTATAGTTGATTTGGAATGATTAATCGCACCGATCCGGTTTAAAGTCTCTATTTCTCCGTGATGTTGCAGTGGAACAACTGGCAGATTCATCGCAATCCTCTGGTCATGGTTGCCTTGTAGACAAGGAATACCCAGTGAACGTATGCGTTCGATAACCTCATTGCCCCAGGGAGCAAAATCTACTAAATCACCGAGACAATACAACTGGCTGATATTCTTCTTTTTAATATCTTCCAATACGGCTTCTAGTGCAGGTAAATTACCGTGTATATCACTGAATATTGCCATTTTTATCATCGTACAATGTTTTTGATCCGGCAACAAAAATGGATTTGATTTTCTAAATTAAATTGTACTTATTTACACTAAAATTGTAAATAACACTTATAGCCAGATTGAATGATGGATTATTTTGTCATAGGAGATATTCACGGTTGTTTTTATACATTTCAAGAGATGTTAAAGAACTGGAACAGGGACAGAGAGCAGCTTATTTTTGTTGGCGATCTGATCGATCGTGGAAACCATAGTGGAATGGTGGTTCAGGAATGTATACGTCTAACTGGAATTTATCAAAACGTAACCGTCATAAAAGGTAACCACGAGGCCGAAATAATTGAATATTATGAAAAGGGAGCGCTTGAGCACTGGATAGTACAGGGTGGGAAACAAACATTGGCAAACTTTGAAGAACATCAAATCCGACTGTCTGATGTGATCCCATGGTTCAAAGGTTTACCGCTGAAATTTGAGCAGGATAATCTTTTTGTAAGTCATGCAGGGCTGTCGAATACCTTGCGACCTTTCGAGGAAGAAAATAAAGACGGTGTGCTGTGGAACCGGAAGCCATTAAAGAATATTGGGAAAATTCAGGTTCATGGACATACACCTTTGCGGAGCTCCAGCCCGCAGTATACTGCAGAATCCGATTCATGGAATGTTGATACAGGTGCAGCATATGGCTACGGGTTAACCGGATTGAAAATATCTTCGGACGGAAAGGTGTCCGACGTTATTTTCATAAAAACGCTAGAAAAAGATGTTAGTATCAACAGATAGTGCAATTAGTTTGAAAAGCCTAATTCTATGTAACTCTGGTTATACCATTTAATCTCTAACGGAATCCCTGCATCACTGACAGTCTCTGTACTGACCGGTTTTCCAGTACCGTAATTGATTTCTGAAAATGGGTTTTTATTAATATTCAGCATTATTAATAGACGACTTCCTTTGTTGAGACGCTTGCTGAAAACCCTGGAACGGTAGAAAGGAATATCTGTTACTTTTCCCGGATTTAGTAACCGTCTTCTGCTCATGTCTTTTGCGTAACTGGCCCTTCCCAGAAAGTATGAAAGCTGAAAATACTCCCCTGTAGGTGTTACTTCATATAATGATAAGCCAAAATCCATATCTTTTTTATTAATAGTTACCTGAAGATTTCCTTTAAGGAGGCCACTGACGTTCACCACAGCATCAAAAGGTTTGCTTATAAAAAACAGGCCGTTAGTCGTATCAAGTTCTTTCTTGATAATCGGGCTGGGATAATAATCATTATTCGATGTAGACCGGTCCGAAAGATCTACAATCTGGGTTAAATAACCTTTTTTTACAGGTCTAATATCCGAAAGTGTAAACGTAGCACCATCTTTGAAATTATTCAGATATAACCGCCGCTTTTTAGGTCCCATTTGGTCGATAGACTTTGCATACCGCCATTTGTTTTCATCCATTACCTCAAAATTGATTTTATCTTGAATGATGTCAGGCTTTTTTGCACCCTTCATTACATAATCCAGCCACTGAAATGTGATCTCTCTGGTATTGATCAATGCAACGGAATCCACTTGATAGCCTCTTAGTTTTGCTGTTCCTCCTCTTTGGGCTCCGAAATGATCATAAGGTCCGATCAGAAGATAGTGCGCTGCACGAGGGTTATACTTGTAGTGTTCGCGTAGATATTCCAAAGCGGAGACCTGGCCATCATCATAATAACCTGTAATACTTAGTACAGGAATGTTGATTCTGGAGAATTCTTTTTTGTAAGGAACCATCGATTGCCAATATTCATCATAGTCGGGATGTGATAACCATTTTTGCAGCCAGGGGTTTGGAGTTCCGTCAATGCTATCTATCCGGTTGTAAGCTGTCCCTGTTTCCCACCATCGGTCTCTCATTCGGTGCCAACGCTCATTGTCGTTATTAACCAGATCGTCAGTGAATTTGTTATTGGTAATGTAAAATGCCCATTGATAATTTGCTGTCAGAAATACATTGTTTTCCATTGGGAGACCTAATCCTGGTATTGCGGCAACATAAGGCACGATAGTTTTAAGTGCAGAATGTAAATATTTAGTGGCTGCCCACTGCGCAAATCCGGAATAGCTCCCGCCGTACATGCCAACATTTCCATTGCTCCATGGTTGCTGGATAATCCAGTCTATTACTGAATTCACATCCCTGGCTTCATGCTCGTAAGGTTCAATCTTATCTGGGCTTAAACGTTTTCCACGGGTGTCAGCTACTATCCCAATATAACCGTGATCCGCAGCAAATTTGGCTTCTGCTAAACTTCTCTCAGTATTGCTGTAAATAAAAAACATCAATGCTGCCGGAAGTTTACTTGTAACCGGTTTTTTAATTACAGTTACTGCGGACAGTGTGGCACCGTCTGAAGTCTTGATTAATACCTTATCGTTGATTTCATAATTGACGGTGTCGGGCAATTGAGGTTTGGTTTGAGACAAACAGAGCTCGCTTGTTAAAAGACAAAGCATGGCCAGGACGAAAAATCGAATGTTGATCATGGTCGGATGGATTAAGTTATTTGCGGTTATATAGGTTTTTTAGTTTAGCGGCTTGCCGGATAGAGACGGGAAAGTGTTGCCCAGATTTAAGTTTTACTGAAAGGCTGCTTTCCTGCTGTGTGATGGATTCTATATAATTCAGGTTTATAAGCTGTGCCCTGGCAACTCTAAAAAATGTAGCGTTATCAATCCTTTCTTCCAGCTGGTTCAAAGAACTCTTGAAAAGTATATTTTTATGGCCAAAATAAATACGGACGTAATTATCGAGGGATTCAATGAGATAGACTTCAGACCAGTTAATTATATGATATTGCCCCTTATCTTTAACAAAAAGATGATCATTTTCTGATTCCTTAAATCGGAGCTTAACTTCCGATATGGCTTTTTTTAACCTTTCTTCACGTACGGGTTTCATTAGATAATCAATGGCACTTACTTCAAATGCCTTCAATGCATAAGTCTCATAAGCTGTAATAAAGACAATTAAAGGGGTGACTGGAAGCGCTTCCAATAGATCGAATCCAGACCTTACCGGCATTTGAATATCCAGAAAAATAACGTCGGGTCTGAGGTTCGATATCATTCGCTCTGCCTGGTCTGCATTTGCTGCTTCTCCGATGATATTGATTTCAGCAAATTCTTTTAGCATTAACCTGAGTTCATCTCTGGCGAGGCGTTCATCGTCGATTATCAATGCACGGATTTTTTTCATGATAAAGGGATTCTAATGACAGAATAAACCAGTTCATCCTCCTTCTTAAACAGTTCAAAAGATGCCCGTCCATGATAGGTAAGCTGCAACCGTTCTTTTAGATTTTTAAGACCGATACCGGTACGATTCAGATCTTCATTTATTACGCCGGGATTACTTACTATTATCTCCAGAAAGCAGGTGTCACAGCTTATGGTAATCGCAATATGCCCACCATCTTCCAGCTTGGATACACCGTGTTTTATCGCATTTTCAACCAATGTCTGAACGGATAGTCCAGGTATCGTTAAGTTATCCAGACTTTGTTCAGTTTTCAGGCTAAATGTTAATCTTTCTTCCATTCGCATCTTTTCCAACTCGAGGTAATCTTTTGCAAGATCAAGCTCTTTTGCTACTGAATTGATCGGAGAAACCTGTCGGTACAGACTGCTGCGTAATAGTTCACTTAACAGGTCTATTCCTCTTTTTGCCAATTTTGTGTCGGTACTAATCAGAGATTTTATAGTATTTAGTGAATTAAAAAGAAAGTGAGGGTTGAGCTGGGCAGAAAGCTTTTCAAGTTGTGCTTCCCTATACCCCAATTGTAAAGCAGCATTTTCCTTGACCAGTCTTAGCTCGCGCCGGGAATATTGATAGAGGTGGTACGCTAGCATCCAGATGGCCATAAGCCTGAATCCAGCCATCAAAATACCCGGTAAATTTTGTCTGATAAACTCCAGGATTTCGATTGTTGTTCCCTGTACGAATATTAGCCTGATGAGATATATTTTTATCACTGTTACTCCGGTGTAAGCAATAGCCATAATAGGCAGAGCCAACATAAAGCGTTTAATTAACAGATTAAGAGTTGAGTTTTGCCAATTATTATTTCTTGCAAAAGCTCTGTAAAGATGAGTGATTAAAATATACAGTATTATATCGGCAAGAAAATGCAGCAAGCCAGCTGACCAACTAAAACCACCGCCTGCCGAACCTTGCACAAACCAGTACATCGAGGCCGCCGACCAGCCTATAAGCTGACACTTCCAATAAAAGGATATACTGCTCTTCATTTTTTTATACTACCCAACAAATCAACGAAAACATATCCGAACAGAAAAGATAAAGTACAGGAACGCTTTAAAATAGGGGATGGACGATTAGTTGTTGTTTGAAAGAGCAAATCCACTAGGGACTAAAAAGATCCGAATCCAGGATTAATATCTTTTATTGACCGGAAGGTAGAAAAAGTGTGGGACCACCGTAAAACACTGTTTTTTTATGAGGCAGAGGTTTTAATTTCAAGTGAATATAATTAAAACTGTATCTCCTTTTCAGCAAACTTACATAAGTTGTCTAATAAGGCGCTTAATTCGAGCCCTTTATCTGTTAATGCGTATTCAGTTCGTGGCGGGGAATCTTTAATCTGCAGTTTGCTGATTAATTCATGTTGTTGTAAAAGCTTCAACCTCAAGCCCAGCATATGGTCACTGATATGTTCGAGGTCTTCCTTTAAACTGGTAAAGCGGTTATTGCCTTCTTCAATACTAAAGAGTACTTCGGTCATCCATCGCTTGCTTAATAAGTTGATTAATTCATTAAGGGCACACTTTTCTTCTAAAAATGTCTGGTTATAAAAGTTGGTCGAGCTCAGCTTTCTTTCGGGCATATCAGGGCAGTTTAGGAATAAAGTTTAGTGTAATTTACGTTATTCCTTTTTGAATCATAAATGAAAATGGTAGAGGCTATTTTTTGACAGCCTCTACCATTTTTTCTGTGACAATTTTTTTATTGGAATTACCCCAGGAATTTTGGATGTAATTAATCACATCAGCAATTTCATCGTTACTTAATCCAGGATTGGGCATCATTGTGTTATATTCTACACCGTTGACCATTATCTTTCCATTTAGGCCATATTTAACTGCATGGATTGCTTTCTCGGGCATTTTAATCAGATAATCAGCTTTTGCCAGGGGAGGGAAAGCTCCGGGAACACCCTCGCCTTTACCCATATGACAGGTAATACAAGATTCCTTGTAGATAGCTTTACCTCTTTCCATACTTTTAGTCAGTGGATCCTCCTGCCCGGACCCGGACAGGTAGGAGCAAGTAAAGAGAAAACCACAAAATAATACTGAAACTATTTTCACAGATGAATCGATTTAAATTTTATTACTATGCTTTTGGGCTGATTTTTAAGATACTGCCGGAATTTTCCACTACGACATAGATATTTCCATCCGGACCCTGACGTATATCACGTACCCGCCCTATTTTTTCAAAAATAATTTCTTTTTTAACAACTTTATTACCTTTAATAACCAAGTGTTGCAGGTAGTTGAACTTTAAAGATCCAACCAGTAAATCACCTTTCCAATCCTTAAATTTGTCACTGGTTACGAAGGTCATTCCACAAGGTGCAATGGATGGTTTCCAATAAAGTACCGGTTGCTCGAGCCCTGTTCTTGCAGTATCTTTTGAAATAATGCTGTCGTCATAGTCAATTCCATAAGTGATCAATGGCCAGCCGTAGTTTTTACCTTTTTCGATGATATTTAACTCATCACCACCCTGCGGACCATGCTCGTGTTCCCAGATGACACCTGTTGTCGGATTGATTACTAAACCCTGAGGATTACGATGACCGTAACTCCAGATTTCCGGTTTTGCACCTTCAGTTTTTACAAAGGGGTTATCAGTAGGTATTTTTCCATCTTCATGAAGACGTATAATTTTCCCCTGATCTTTGCTCAAATCCTGAGCCTTTTCCATTTGGCCCCTTTCTCCTAATGAAAGAAAAACATAACCCTTATTGTCAAATATAATTCTGCCACCAAAGTGCGGGGTAGACTTTACATTAGGTAAAGCTTTAAACAGGATTTGTACATCAGTAAGAGCATGGTCTTTAAGTTTTGCACGCAACATGGCAGTGTTGGCACCACCGTCATCTCCTGGCTCACCGCCAGCTTTTGGGGATGAATAACTGATATATATCCATCCATTTTTCGCATAATCGGGATGAAGAACAACATCAAGCAAGCCACCTTGCCCTTTATACAGAAGCTCTGGAAGACCAGTGATTTCTTTAGGGTCTATCTTTCCATCTTTTACCAGACGAAGCTTTCCGGTGCGTTCGGTTACAAGTAATCTTCCATCAGGTAAAAATGCTGTTGCCCATGGCATGTCCAGACCCGTTACAACCGTTTCCACTTTCAGATCTGATTCTTTCAGGCTTTTTTTGATTACCGGATTTTCAGTGGCCTCACGATAACTCATTAATAGCGGGGCAGAAGCGATTAATAAACCCCCTAATGCAGCAGTCATGATAGTCTTCAATACTGGCTTGTTTTTTTTCATTATTGTTTGGTTTTTGGTGGGTTTAAATTACTTAAATTAATTTAAACGGTTTATCTGATTAATTTTAAATCGTTTAAATGTCTGGTAATTAGTGCGGTTTCTTCGGTATTAAGTTCCAGATCTATGGCTGCCGCATTTTCCAATGCCTGCACCGAGTTTCGAGCTCCTGCAAGGGCAATCGTAATGCCCGGTTGTTCTACTGTCCATCTGAGAACAAGCTGGCCGATTGTCGCATTTTTTTCATGTGCAAGGGGAGTAATCTGCTCCAGGAACTGATTTACTTTATGCAGGTTTTCATCTTTATAAAAGTAAATACCAGCGCGATGATCATCAGCTCCAAATTTATATCCTGGCTTCATCTTACCTGTTAAAAGACCTCTTTCAAGAGGACTATAGGCTAAAATCCCTTTCTGATGAGTTATACAATATGGAACAAGCTCTTGTTCTATTTCTCGTTTAACCATGCTGTAAGGCACCTGATTTGATACCAACTCAATATATTTAGAGGCTTCATCCATCAGATCGGCATTATAATTACTAACTCCGGCATATCTAACTTTTCCCTGCTCAATAAGAAGATTCACAGCTTCCATGGTTTCTTCAACCGGGGTGGTAGAATCGGGCCAGTGAATTTGATAAAGGTCTATATAATCTGTTCCTAATCTTTTCAAACTATCCTCACACTCTTTGATGACGCTTTCCTTTCCAGCGTATTTATAAACATCAATAGGATTCCCATTATTGTCCTTACTATGCATCGCAAAATCGCCTTTTGCCAGATCCCAACGCATGCCGAATTTGGTAAGCAGCTGAACCTTATCTCTGGAAATACCTTTTATAGCCTCTCCAACTATCTCTTCGCTCAGACCTTGTCCGTAAATTGGAGCGGTGTCGATTGAGGTAACGCCCGCATGAAAAGAATCTTTTATAGCATTTACAGCCTCATTTCTTTCAGTTCCTCCCCACATCCAGCCACCGGCTGCCCAGGCACCAAATGTAATGACAGATAATTCAAGGTCTGACTTACCTAATTTTCTAAATTTCATATTCTTTAATCAGAAGTTTAAATGTGTGTGTTTTGTATCTGGAGCTATATTATTCCGTAACATGTTACAAATGAACATCATTTTTTGTTTAGAACCATAACTCATAAAATTGTGAGTTCAGGGTAAAAAAGTGGCTGCAACAGTTTCAAAACCATCTTCATAATGGTGTCCGCCTTTTAGAAAAATAACTTTAGCTTTCTGTTTTGATATCTCTTCCACCGGGAGATCACTTTCATCTTTTCCGAAAAAACATACCGGGCGTATGTCAGCAATCCTGCCAATTTCTGCCGGAACAGAAAATCCTTTCGGAGCTGAGCCTATATTAAACAGGTCAGTGACATGAACTTCAAAATCAGTGTCTTTTGATGGGGATAGCAGGCCGAGTCCGGTTATGTTTCGTTTCAGTTTTTCGGGAAGACGATTATAGACAAATGGCATAACATCTGCCCCGAAGGAATATCCGACAAGAATAACTTTCTCTTTTTTCCACTCAGCAGAATAGGTCTCGATTATTTTAATTATATCAGCGGTAGTTTCTTCAGGACTTTTGCGCTGCCAGAAATACTTTAGTGCATTCAGACCGACAACTGGTGCACCTTTTGCAGCAAAAGCCATTGCCATTTGCTGATCAAAACCTGTCCATCCTCCATCTCCTGAGATGAATACAACCATCGAATTACTGTTTTTGTCTTTTGCGGCTTTCGTGAAATGGAGAGGCAGATTTAGATTTTTGGTGGTGCCTTCGGACATATTTTCTTCATTTTGTTTAAGCAGACTATCGTAGACAGATGTTAGTTGGGGAAGCCAGTTCTTTTCGACTCCATAACCGTGTCCGACCTTTGGCAGGGAAATAACTTTCGTGTTCGGTACATCTTTAAGGAAAGCTACTGTTTTTGCGTAATTACAGACCTGGTCGGATTCTCCCTGAAGGGATATGAACGGTGTTGACAGGTTTGCCACCGGACCAAGGTCATACCCTTTACCATTTTTAAGTTTCGCCGAAGTAAATTTTCCCGAACCAGCACATAGCGGCCTGTCTATTTGAAAATCAGGACAAAAACCTAATACCAGTCCCGCGCGAAATGTATTCTGGGGCGCCTGTGCAACGAGTCCGTATACCAGCGTAGCACCTGATGAATAGCCAAGCAGAATGGGAATGTTATAAGTTTGATAGCCTAGTTTCTTTTGTATAAACTGACTCATACGTTCGAAGTCAGCGGCTGGATACAAACAGGGTTGCCTGGTCATTTTCATGTACTTCAATACCTGACGGATATCTACACCTATGAGTAAGGTGTTTTCTGTTTTGAGATGAAGAGCAATTCCTTCAATGCCGGAATTCCAGCCACCATCGCCGGAAATACAAATGAGTACATGATCAGGTGTTTTCGAGGGTTTATAAATTTTGAGGTAACCGAAGCCTGAGCAAGCTATGGAATCCTTTTCTATTACCGAAGTCATTGCCGCCTTTGTGCTTTCGAAAATCAATAAAAATGCTACGCTTATCAGCACCCGGTTAAACCAGATAATTCTTTCATTTGACATTTTCATAGGCAGATATATTTTTCAGGGTTTCATGACAGTATTAAGTGCAACGGGTAATCTGAGCAGGTCATAATGATTATCATATACTAAAAATTCATCATCCCATTCTGGTGAAAACTTTTCTTTGAAATCTCTCAGGCCATGATAGTGACGGAATGAACGTAATTTTTCATAGCTAAATTTAATTGTCCTCTCAGGAAGATCCCGTCCCTTGATAATGCCAGACATTGGAGCCATCCCAAGGTTTAGTTTTGTATAGCCTTTTTCTTTTGCATAAGCGATTAGTTCGACAATTAGTACATCCATATTTCCACCGGGTGCATCATCTGTTTTGCGAATTAAATCGTAAGTGAGTTCTCCGGGAACGTAATCGGGAATAATGTTGAGGAAGGCTACTATTTTCTCATCTTCATTCTCCAATGCGAGTACGGTTTGTTTACCAATCTCGTCTGCATCAAAAATTCCCTGTGAAAAAACCATTTCGACCCTCTCGAGACTGCTAAGCCAGTTATTGCTTACATGTTCGAGTTTTTGAAGAGTGCCGGCTTTGATTGGTGCATCGTATATTTTAAGCTTATATCCTTTTTTGAGAACACTGCTTACTGCGTTTCTTAATGACTTCCGGTTTCCACCTTCCATTGTAAACCTGGTGAGGTCAACTATAGCCTCCTGTCCGATAATAATATTTTTTTTATTTAGCAGGTCAAAAACCTCAAGACCTTTGCGGTCTATCCTATAATAAGCAGGCTTCAGCCCATTACGTAGACAGAATTCTTCATATTCCAGAATAATGCGTTTAGAAGTCTGGACGTCTGGTGCACAAACCGGTGTCCCGAGTGCAATGGCAAAATCGCCACCTATCCGGTACGAGATAAACCCATCACGGTCTTCGGCGAAGAAGAATAATTTATCACTGTAAGTTTTAAAGTAATCCACAGCTGAGTTGCCATGTTTTTTTAATAATTCTTCTGCGAGTAAAAACTCATCTTCCTCCGCTTTGTCCTCAAATAAATATGGTTTAATAGAGCCATAGAATACGAGTAATATTGAACCGGCTCCCAGTACTCTGATCGAGTATAGAAACAGATGTGCGAAGTGCGTCCGGGGTTCAAGTCCTCCTGTGTTGAGAAAAATGAAATTATCAAACGTGCTGCTTACTGATTGAGTCAGACTGAAATCAATTCCAAAATGCTTTTGATCCAGAAAATAGAATCCGACAATACCGTATACGGTAACTGCAGCAAATATCCACAGTGAAACACCAAGACTGAAATTTTGAAGATTTCGGTTTGCACGCACATAATATTGTTTGCGGGTTAGCCACAGTGAAAATAAAACAGCAAATGCAAGGATTGCTTCTTCATAATCAAGTCCCTTAGTCAGATTGCCTGCGATAGCAAGTATGCATAGTATCACTGAAATATTCCAGGCACTGCGCATCCCTCTCAAAAGAAATGCAGAAGTAATCAGCTGAAGAACACCGATGAGTAATACAAGGCCATTGGATAATCGCAGTGCTTCTATGGGCAGGAAATCTGAAAGTAACTGAATCCGTGTGCCTAATGCTGGTGTAAGTACCGAAACTATATCTACAATTCCCAATGTAAATAAGAGCATTGCAGGGAAGATCCGCAGAAAAATATTCCCCTTGTTCAGTATAAAACTCATTGCTCCAGCCAGCATAGGCAGCCAGAATTCGAACAACCGATAAAGAAAAGTAACGGCTGCCGCCTGGGTTGCACTGAATCCGTAAGTCTGAAGAACCAAAACCAGACTTAGTTCGACAGCCCCTAAACCTTTTAGAAATGGAGAAATAACCAGAAAAAGCGTGGCTATCACATAGCCAACAACCGCAGCATCAAAATGAACTTCCAATCCTAGTGCATACATTGCAATGAGCAGGTGTGCAATACCAAGGAATTCAATTCCTAAAGAGATCAGTATGGTCCAAATCAGGCCGGAAATTGAAAAGTCACTTTCAGCAATTTCATCCAGAATCAGCTCGGTATCAGGTTTGAAGGCAAGAATTTTTTTATACAGCCAACCTTTCTTAAAAAGAGAGATCGTTCCTGTAGTTAAGAGGATAATAGTCAGCGTTAATACACCAAATGCAATCAGTTCGCCAAACATGTGCTGACGGGTGAACAACAGGTATATGATAACTGGAATAGTAATCAGAAATACAGTGAGAATTCCTATTAGTCCGTAGATATAGGATGCCAGGTTAATTTTTGTCTGACTTACGCCTGTATTTTCGATCTCTTTAGAAAAAAATGCCAGAGATGTCACGCCACCACCAGGTAGAAAGACACTTACAAAATTTCGCTTAAGAAACAGTTTAAGACCGTCAGTCCAAAGGATCTTTGAACCAATGGTTTTAAAGCTAAAACTGTACATAAGGGCATGAGAGAGAGCATATAAAACGGTAATACTTAAGCCAATCAAAAGGAGCAAACGGTTAGAAGACCGCAGTACGCCGCCAAGGGATCGAAGTTCGTGGCCTTCGTGTCTGAAAAAGTATATTGCAAAAAGAATAAAGAGAAAGCCCAGTATTTCCTTTGCGTAGTAATTTTTTGATCTTAGATAGTGACGGTTAAACTTCATACGATAGATGAGTTACTTATAACACTATGTAATATTAATAAATTTTCTTCTTGTAGTGATAGGAAAATAAAGACGAATTTTAAGAAAGATTAACCATAGATACATGGGAGATATACATGGCTATTCGTTAACAAATTAAGTATATTGGCTGGGTGCTTGAAAAAACACATGTTTATGGATGAGTTCAAAGAATTAAATTACAAGCCTAACCCGCTGCGGCTTGCCGAAGAACGAAATGCCATGTTTGCCGCAATCGTAGATTCCTCGGATGATGCAATTATCAGTAAAGACCTGCAGGGAGTGGTAACGAGCTGGAATCCAGCGGCACAGCGTATATTCGGCTATACTGCGGAAGAAATGATTGGTCAGCCGATTCTAAAATTAATTCCGGCTGACAGGCTAGATGAGGAGATAGAAATTCTTACCCGTTTACGCCGGGGCGAACGTGTAGAACATTTCGAAACACGCCGGATGGCACAAAGTGGTCGCCTGCTGGATGTGTCGTTGACAATATCACCTATTCGAGACTATTTTGGTGAAATTATTGGCATTTCAAAGATTGCAAGGGACATTACAATCCTAAAGCAAGCAGAAGAAAAGAGTGCTGTGCTTGCTGCTATCGTTGATTCTACAGACGATGCAGTTGTCAGTAAAAATCTTGATGGAATTATAACGAGCTGGAATATATCAGCAGAAAGAATATTTGGCTATACCGCGCAGGAAATTATTGGTGAATCTATTTTAAAACTCATCCCTGACGATAGAATAGAAGAAGAGTATTTGATTCTGGCCCAATTGAAGAGTGGGCAGCGTGTCGATCATATTGAGACCAAAAGACTGACAAAAGACGGGAGCCTGGTGGAAGTATCTCTTACTATTTCACCAGTTAAAGATACTAAAGGCAATATCATCGGAATATCAAAGATAGCGAGGGATATCACCGAAAAAAAGTTAGAAGAACAACGTAAAAATGATTTTATAGCTATTGTAAGTCATGAGTTGAAAACACCACTAACCTCAGTTCGATCTTATGTGCAACTTGCCCTTTTAAAGGCACGACAGCGAGGTGATCTTTATTCTGAAAAGGTATTATCCCGTGCAGAAAATCAGACGGTTAAGATGACCACTTTAATCCATGATTTTCTAGACTTGTCCAGACTGGATGAAGGTAAAATGAATCTTAATCTGTCCAGTTTTTCAATATCATTATTAATGAGTGAAATCGTAGATGAGGCTATAACTTTGGCACCCTTACATAAGATATCTTATCAAATTTGTGAGGAAGCGGAAATCCTTGCAGACAGGGAAAAAATCAGTCAGGTTATGACCAACTTAATTAGTAATGCCGTTAAATATTCTCCTGCGGGAACCACTATTACGGTGAGTTGCCTGCGGATAGAAAACGCTATGAAAATTTCCTTTGCAGATCAAGGAATTGGAGTATCCCCTACAGACCAGAAACGACTTTTCGAACGATTTTATAGAGTTAAAAATGATCAGATGAAAAATGTCTCGGGTTTTGGAATCGGACTGTATCTGGTTACAGAGATTTTACGCATGCATGGAAGTGTGATTGAGTTACAGAGTCAGCCAGGAAAAGGATCTGTTTTTTCGTTTGTTCTGCCTGTCCAATGATTACAGATAACCTATTGCTTCTCGAAATTTATGAAAATAACCAGTCTTAAAATTGCCCTGTTATTCAGTCTGTTTTTAATAAATGTTGCACTTTCATTCGGAATTGATAAAAAAGATACAAGAATGCTTATGCAACCAGCTATTAGCGCCCGGCATATAGCTTTTGTATACGCTGAACAGGTTTGGATTGCCAATTTAGATGGAAGTCAGGCACGCAGACTGTCGCAAAAAAAAGGAGTAGAGTCTAATCCGGTATTTTCGCCCGATGGGAAAATGGTTGCTTTTACGGCAAGGTACAATGGTAATACAGACGTCTATATTATTCCCATCAATGGAGGTACTCTTAAAAGACTGACGTGGCATCCTGCGGAAGATGCCGTCCGAGGATTTAGTCCTGATGGTAAATCTGTTTTATTTGCATCACAAAGAACAACCTTTACAAGTGCAGTTATAGGTAATCCGCTATCTAAGTTATTTACTGTACGAGTTTCCGGTGGACCGGCAACTGAACTTGAAATTCCTACGGCTTATTATGCCAGTTATTCACCGGATAGTAAGAATATGGCTTATACAGTGATTCCCGATGCATTTAAACAATGGAAACATTATCGCGGAGGACAATCGTCCACAATATATTTGTTCTCTTTTGCTGATCATTCAGTAGTGAAAATCCCAAAACCCAGTAGCGGTTCAAATGATAGCCAACCGATATGGTTAAAAGGAATTATTTATTTTAGAAGTGATAGAAATGGGGAAATGAATCTTTTTTCATACAATGTCGGTTCTAAAACTGTGAGACAATTAACTGATTTTACTGACTTTCCAGTTCTCAACGCTTCGGGAGGCAATGGGAAGATCATCTTTGAGCAGGCTGGGTATCTGCATCAATATGATCCGGTTTTAGAGAAGTATAAAAAAATTACAATTGGCATTAACACACCATTAGCAGAATTGGAATCAAGACAAGTTGGTGGGAAAAAATATTTTCGGAGTGCAGACATCTACGGGGATCGTACCGTTTTAGATCTTAGGGGTGAAATTATAACACTGTCTGCCAAAACAGGAGGTTATCAAAATTTAACCAATTCTACAGGAGCCCATGAAAAGTATCCAGTATGGTCGGCTGATGGAAAATCAATTGCATATTTCTCTGATGCTTCGGGAGAGTATAAATTAGATATCAATTCGCAGGATGGTCTTGTGAGGTCTTTTAAGCTTCAAGGGACCGGCTTTTATTTCAATCCCAAATGGTCACCAGATGGGAAGAAGATAGCTTATTCAGATAATGGTCGGAATTTATACATTTTGAATATTGAATCTGGAAATGTTATTAAAGTGGATTCAGATGATATATTTCAAATAGGGAGTTCCCGCGATTTTTTCTGTAGCTGGACACCCGATTCAAAATCAGTGGCCTATACGAAAGTAACAGGAACTTATTACAAAAAGATTATCGTGTTCACCATCGCTGAAAACAAATATAACGAACTAACAGACGGGATGAGTGATGCTAGTGAACCTCAGTTTTCCAGAGATGGTAAATACCTGTATTTCTTCGTTTCTACCGATGCCGGACCTGTGATTAATTGGTCTGATCAATCGAGTTTTAATGCAAGGAAGACGAATGTAATTTATTTGGTGACCTTACAAAATGAAACGACTTCTCCTTTAATGAAAACAGATACTGTAGGGGTGAAAAATAATCAGCAAGCCGCTCAAAAAAGCGATTCAAAAATGCTGCAGGAATTCAGAATCGATTGGAAAGGGATCCGCAAGCGTATTTTACCTTTTCCGGTAAGGGCAGGAAATTATGAACACTTGTCTGTTATGGAAAATGGTGATATTCTCTATGTGGAGTACGCGGAACATGCTGTAGGCAAAATGCATAAGTACAGCTTAAAATCAAACACGGAATCAGAGATTTTGAACATGGATAGCTATGTATTGTCAGCTGATGGAAAAAAGATGCTTTATAACATTCAGGACAATTGGTTTATCGCTAATGCCGGCGAAAATAAAGGTAATACGCCGGTTCAGTTGCAAACCGTAAAAATAGATGTTGATCCGGCTGCAGAATGGATAAATATATATAACGAGGCATGGAGAGTACAGCGTGATTATTTTTATGATCCAAATATGCATGGGGTTAACTGGTTGGCTATTAAAAAGAAATATGAAAGTTTCCTGCCTGATATCAGTTGCCGTGGCGATCTTAACATTTTATTACAATGGGTAGGTAGTGAATTAGCAGTTTCACATAGTCTGATTATTGATGATGGTGATAAACTCTTTCAGTCTGAAGATGTGAAAACAGGTCTGCTTGGGGCAGATTATTCAGTTTATAGAAACCGATATCGATTTAAAAAAATATATGGTGGTTTGAATTGGACTTCTGATTTACGCTCCCCATTGACGGCGCCTGGAATAAATATAAGTGAAGGAGATTTCCTGCTTGCTTTGGATGGTAAGAACATATCAGCAACTGAAGATATTTACCAATATTTTGAAAATAAAGCCGATCAGGTACTTTCATTGACTGTTGGCCCAAATCCAGATTACAGAGGAGCAAGAGTAGTGAAAATTCTACCGGTTGAAAACGAATATGATCTTAGAAATCGGGATTGGGTTGAAGGTAATCTAGAGAAAGTAACTCAGGCAAGCAAAGGTCAGGTTGCTTATGTATATGTTCCGAATACGGCCAAGAATGGCCTTGATTATTTTAAGCGTTATTTTTATCCTCAGGCAGATAGAAAAGCTATAATTATTGATGAACGATTTAATGGCGGTGGTCTAATTGCAGATTACTACATCAATTTATTAAATAATCCTTATCAGGCAAACTGGAATACACGGTACGGTAAAGATGTAAAATCACCAAGTGCATCCATACAAGGACCTAAAGTAATGTTGATTAATGAAAGTGCAGGTTCTGGCGGAGATATGCTTCCCTGGATGTTCAAAAAGTTTAAAATGGGTACGCTTATCGGTACAAGAACATGGGGAGGACTCGTTGGTGTCCTGGATATGCCTGAGTTACTTGATGGAGGGAAAATTACAGCACCTAATTGGGGGGTATGGACCGAAGATGGCTGGCAGATCGAAAATATAGGGGTCACTCCAGATATTGAAGTAGAACAGCTTCCTCGTCAAGTTATTAACGGGGAAGATCCACAACTTCAGAAAGCCATCGAAATTGTAATAAAAGAACTAGAAGCCAATCCACCGGTTGAGCCTGTAAGACCACCTTATCCTATTAAAGTCTCAACTATAAGAACTCAAATTCATTAAAACAGGAAATAAATCAGGGTGAATGCAGCAACTGTCATAATTATAAATGTCATAGCACTTAGGATTTAGTTTTTTAATTCAAGGTTTGCAATTAGTGACGCTTTTACCTGAGTGAAAGCATCGTCTGTAGCTTCCGCGTAGGATATGTCATATTTCCTGTGGATAATCCGCATGTCCTCAGGAAACTTTTCCAAAAGTTTATCGTAATAAATATCCAGAGCAGACCGCGCCGGCATTTCAAAGCCAATAGTCAATTGAAAACGTCTCAGCAATGCTGTATCAATGATTTCTACATGATTGGTTGCACCAATTAACAAAGACTTTTCTGGAAAATAGTCTATTAACTGAATCAATGTATTAACTAGCCTTCTCATTTCCCCTACATCTCTATCATCATGATCGCGTGCTTTACCAATTTGATCAAATTCATCCAGAAATAAGACGGCCTTTTCACGTGCAGCTTTATCGAAAACCTGTTTAATGTTTTGTGAAGTTTCGCCGATTCGTGAGCAGATCACGTTACTTAGGTTAAGGATTAGTAAAGGTTTTCCCAAAGCATTGGAAATTGCCTTAGCCGTTGTTGTTTTACCACAGCCTGAGCTGCCGTGCAGTAATAGTTTGTTATTCACCGGAAGCCCGTATCGGTGTAATTCTTCTATATAAGAATACTCCTTTATCAGTAGTTCAATACTTTTTCTGTTTTCTCCATTCAGGAAAACGTCATCGAGCTTTGTCTGCTCTTTATCGAAAATAATTAGATCGAAAATGTTCATTTATTATTTATGCCTTGAATTGTTTCTGTTATTCCATTCTTCGCTCGTAATTGCATATACAAAGTTCAGTTTAGGTAGTTCTCCAAAATATGCAACTTCCTGTTCAGCAACTTTCTGTGCTCCTAACCGACCGATGGCCGTCTGCGAGCGGATGTTGCTGGCACCAATATGAAAGTACACTTTTGATACAAACTGAAAAAGGTAATCTAACATCATCTTTTTTACTAAAGAATTAATACCCTTTCCCCAATACCGGGTAGCATAAAAGGTATAACCAATCAATACGCTCTTTTCTTGTTCGTTGTAATCGTAAATTCTGGTACTTCCAGCCACTTCTCCAGTAGCTTTATCTATGATTTTAAAAGCGCCATTGCTTTGTATAGCTCCCTTAAAAAAGTTCTGAAACACATCTTTTTTCCAGCGGTCTTTATTAGGGTGTTGCTCCCATATTTTTGGATCAGCAGCTACTTGATATAAAGCCTCAAAATCTCCTTCCAGGAGCGGGTGCAGCATAACTGTGTCATTTTCTAAAAAGGGCTGAATATTGAATTCCATATGTATGATTTTTTAATTTTCGATTGGTAATGTAAATCTTAGTTTTTCTCTTCCTGTACCTCCATTTTTTTTGTAGAATTTGATCGCTTTTATATTAAAGTCCGGTGTTTGCCACTGCATATTTATGCATCCATTTTTCTCTCCGGCATTTTTTACCTGATCCATCAGAACTCGTCCAATCCCAAAGCTTCGGTATTCCTGTTCCAAATACAAACAATCCAGATAGATGAATTTTTGAGCATCCCAGGTAGAGAAATCGATAGTATAGGTCGCGTATCCGACCACCTTAAGGTTTACTTCTGCAACTAAGCAGTTTAGCATTGGTTTTTTTGAAAAAATAGCTTTTTTTAACTTTTCATGCTTGCCTTCGGGATTATAATTTGCCTTTTCAAACGCAGCGTGTTGCTGGCATAGATCGACTAATTTGTGTAAATCACTTTCTGTACATTTTCGGATAATATAGTCCATAGTTAATTCAGTTTCTCTTTGACAGTATCAAAATTAGTTTTAAATTGGAACACGTATGTAGTCCAATAATGATAAAATGAGTAGTCCAATTATTGTCGAACTGTTCGACAACATACATTTTGAACACCCATCTGAAAGAGCTGTTTATCTTCAGCTGGCCGATGCAATTCTATCCTATATCAAGGCTGGAAAACTTCGCGCCGGGCAGAAACTACCAGGTTCAAGAGAGGTGAGTTTAACGTTACGGATTAATAGGGGTACTGTATCTAAGGCCTATGAAGAATTACAAATGCAAGGTTGGTTAGAAAGTATCGTTGGAAAAGGAACTTTCGTGTCTGGTCACGTACCCGAACTTCGGCCGGAAATTTTAGTTAGCTATTCAACATCAAAATCTCAGTTTGTCTCCGGTTTTACTATTAATAATCAGCCCTATCTTAATACTTCCTTTCAATTGACCAATACGTTGCTTCATCTGGATGATGGATTTCCGGATCCAAAATTGGCTCCTCTGAAAGAGTTATACCGTGGATATCGCAGTCAATTGACAAGGAGTGGTCTATATCATAAATTTGGAAACTATGGTCATCCAGATGGTTCAGAACTCTATAGACAGGCAATCTCTGTGTATCTCAATGAGACCAGAGGATTGAAAACTACGGCGAATAATATACTATCCGTACGGGGAACAGTTATGGGTATTAACCTGGTTTGTAATGCCCTCATTAATCCGGGCGATGTGGTCGTTGCAGGTATTCCTGGCTGGAATAAGGCTGAGTTGAATTTTGTTCATGCGAAAGCCAGGTGTATTGGAATACCGGTAGATGAATATGGGCTTGTAGTAGATGAACTAAAAAAAATATGCCTTAAGCAAAAGGTAAGAATGGTATATGTGACACCTCACCACCATTATCCTACTACGGTGTCCATGCGAATTGACCGTAGATTGGAATTGCTGAGATTGGCGAGTGAATACGGTTTTATCGTTTTCGAGGATGATTACGATTATGATTTTCATTATGCACATCGGCCTCTTTTGCCTCTGGCAAGTGCCGACGAGAATGGAATGGTGATTTATTGTGGTTCATTCAGCAAAAGTTTTTCACCAGCTTTTCGGATGGGATATCTGGTAGCTTCTGAAAATGTAATTCAGCACCTAGGGAAAGTCAGGGTACTGCTAGACCGGCAGGGCGACCATATTCTTGACAATGCAGTTGCCGGATTATTAGATGATGGGACTATTCAGCGTTATCTTAGAAAAGCGTTGGCGGTCTATCAGGAGAGAAGAGATTTCTTTTGCTCCTTACTGCGGACCGAATTAAATGATGTAGTTAGCTTTAATATTCCTGAAGGCGGAATGACAGTCTGGACTTCATTTGATCCGTCTATCGATTTAAAGGTATTAGCGGAAAAGTCTTTACGAAAAGGACTTTCTATATCAGACGGTATTAAGCACCAATATCCAAGTTATCAGACTAATGCGATCCGCCTGGGCTTTGCATCTTGTTCTTTCGATGAGTTAGAGCAGAGCGTAGGAATACTAAAAGCAGGAGTAGTGCTACGCTAAGCAAAGAGTTTGGAATATCCAGAGCTAACTATTATTCACCCCAGATCCGGTTAATAAATTTCCTGCTCGGGCGCTCTATCCATTGATAGGTAACGTAGGAAATAATTACAAGCAGAATTAAATATACCATACAATACAGTATTCCACTGGAAAAATCAATGTTCTGTTTACCTCTTCCAATTCCAATAGTTCCAGGTAAATATATACCGTGGGAAAATGGCTCCTGGAGAAAGATCTGCATGAGGTAAATGGAATATGAAATATTTCCCAGGAATTGCAGGATTTTTCTGTTACAAATTTTAGCTATTCTGCCATTATTAGCTGTGAAACTTAGTACCAGAACTGCAAATAGAGAAACAGTGATTCCATCATTTAGAGAAAAATGCATCGATAAAATGATCCCAAGAACTATTAACAGAGATATTAGATCAGAAGAGAACGCTTTTCTGATAGCCTGTAGTTCATAGGCCAGGTAGATTAGGATGCCAGTTGTAAATCCAGCTATTCCCCGGATATATCCATAGTCAAATGTTGTATTAAGATTGTGTGGGACTGGTATAGCGGGGTTTATTGGATTTTTTCTCGGGAGTATGTACATAATAGAATAGTATGCAGCTACGACTAAAATCGTTAATAGTATAATCGAAGCGGCCTTTTTCTTATTAATGCAGATCGCAATTATTGGAAATAGGAGATATGCAGCCCATTCAGCACTGATGCTCCAGGAAGGGATATTCCATGAATATATTTTTGTAACACCGAAGGAATGTAGTAGAAAGACATTTGGTAAAATATCAGATGGCTGCTCCAGAATAATCGGCGGGTTGCCCCAGTCAGTAATCCATCTTACGATTACTACTAATAACAGGAGGGTGAAAATATGAAGAGGATAGATCCTTGCAAACCGGGCCACCAAAAAGTTCTTTAGTGTATTTGCCTGTATTTTATTTTGAAAGTGATCGCTATATACATGTATCATGATGAAGCCGCTCATGATAAAAAACAGGTCTACCATAAGGTAACATTTTTCAAAAAACATTGTTTGGTCCGCTGGAACAAAGCGGGCAGCAGCCATTTCGAAATGGAATACTGCCACTAACAATGCAGCTATACCACGTAAGGCAGTTAATGACGAGAGATATTCTACTTTATGAGCTGTAATTTGAACTGATTCAGCGTTTACTGCCGTAGTTATCCCGGCCGTTTGGAAGGTTTGGTTCATATTTGGGTTTAATATTTCTTCAGTATTCAGGAGATTGTAAAAGTTACGGTATTTTTAATACAATCACATGAAAAAGAACATTATAACCCAATTCCAATACCACCATTAACCAGCCTGTATTTCCCTTCAAATCCATAAGAAGCAAATAATCTAATGAGGGGAAATCTTAATTCAAAACCCATATCTGCCCGGAAACCGTCAACATATGTTCTTTCGATTTTAACGGGATCTGTGTATGTCGTATATACGATTTGATCGTTCTTTATATCCGTAATGATAGGATAATTTCCTTTTATGCCCACTTCTGTCTTGGAAGTATTATAACCAATGGCTACATAAGGTGTGAAAAATGAAAGTTTTTTAGAGAAAATTGCCTGAAACAAATAGTTGTTGAACTGCCCGTATATTTTTTGGTTATCAAAATCCGTCGGTTGTTCGGAATCTTTTGGAACCGCAAAACCGTCAGGTTTCAAATTAAGGCGTTTTTCGTATTTAAGGTTATTGTAACTGAAAGCTACAGCAAAGTCAAAAGGCACAGGTACTCCGGCAACGGCAAAATCTTGTGCAATATTATGTTTGATACCAAAACCAATTAGTGATACAGAACCAAAATTCTTGTGGATTTTCACTTTCGGCATCGCCCTGACGGTGAAATCGGTATTTTGAATAAGACCAATAGTGGCCTGAATTTGTGGTGTAGGTACTATATCCTCGAATATACCTTGCGGTAAATTGAATGAAGTAATCTTTTCCCCGTTATCATCGTAAATATTCATTTCCGGACCCGTTATGTGTTTATTACCACTAAAAGTGGGTGATATTACTTTGCCGGGAACTGCAGGGCCGATATTACTTGAAAGACCGATCTTAGTTACGTCGAACGATTTGTCAGATGCCGGTACTACTACACCTGTAGCGGTTACACGGACATCAATGCGAAAAAGATCAAGTGTTTTTGCGCTGTTAGTCCAGCCACTATTCATTCCCAGACCGAAACCTTTTAACAATGGCTTGCCATAGGCGTCAACTAATTTAGTTGCATCGGCCGGGCCAGCCTTTAATAACTGTTCGAAACCACTTTGTGCCTTTAAAATACCAACAGGGAATACGAGTAATCCCGCAATAATAAGTAAGAGTCCTTTTTTCATTTTGATTTTGCTATAGTTTGGTTTCTGCGCCCAGAATCCTTCACTAATATTCGATTTCCTCTGCTTTTTTTCAGAAATCGGGTCATTAGTGATAGCATCACGTTAATAACAGCTAAAATAGCACTTTGTTGTATTTAGATTTTAATTTTATTTAAATAAATGAAAAAAAATGCCAGATGAAATTGATTTTATTATCAATCATCTGGCATTAAACCTGTAAATAATGTTTATTATCCTTTTACGCCTTTTAACCAATCTTTGAATCTATTGATTTGTTCACCGACAAATGATTCATGTTCTTCTTCTCCATCTGGACCCGCAGGTAGAACGTGTTCAAAATACGTACCCTTCAGTACTCTTCGCAATATACCCTCACCTAAAAATGACTCATTGTCATTTAATGTTTTTGCTGCTTTAAGCAAATGACGAATATCATATTGCAGCGGGTTGATGTCAGGCACCTGCTTATTCAGATTCAGTAATTTATATACTGCGATTCTGGCAGTTCTTACCGAGCTTTCCATAGTAAATACGACATCGTTGTTAGTTTCCACGAACTGTCCGATTAAACCCAGATTAGTGCATCCTTCGGGAACAACCTGCGGACGATCACCCTTAGCCCTTGGCATAAACATCGAAGTGATGTACGGCATGAAAGCTGAACGTACGATTGTATTATGGACAACGTCGTCCAATTGACCAATTATTCCTGTATGGTAACACAACTCCGCAAGAATCTCGTCTCCGGTACATTGAGGCATTGGCTTTTTAATGTAATTTCCTTCCTTATCAATGAATAAAGCATATACCCAAAGAACCAGAATATCATCAGGCTGTTCCGGGAAATGGGGCTGTCTGTTACAAGTAAAACTCATTAGCCAGTTAGAATCTGTTATGGTTATGATGCCGCCGGTGGCAGTTCTTCCAGAATATGGATCATTTACGCAGTATTCCTTAAGTTTTTCAACCAATGCAGACGGACGGCAGGTTAAAGTCACGGATTCCCATGCTGATTTCTCGATATTACTGCAGAATTTTTCAGGATTGCCAAATACATCCGATTTTGCAGCAAGGTTTTTCCATAATTTCCAACCACCACTTTTCCCGCTTGTACTATTGTCTACTTCGATAACAGGAGCATTTTTATTATCGCCGTAAAAAGTGTCTTCAGTCATTGATCCTGTAGTTATGATCACATAATCGTCTTTTCCAACGGGTATTTTCACTTCCTTACCATCTTTTTCCGTGATAATGCCTTCAACGACCTTTCCTTCTGTATTGATATGAATATCAAGATCATTTATCAGCGTATTGAATTGAATATTAACCCCTTTCTCTTGTAAGAAATTTCTTAAAGGCGTTACAAAGGTGTCATATTGGTTGTATTTAGGGAATACTAATGACGAAAAATCATTCAAACCGTCAATGGCATGGAGAAAACGATGCATGTAAAGTTTCAATTCCAGCAAACTGTGCCAATTTTCAAATGCGAACATTGTACGCCAATAAGTCCAGAAGTTGCTAGTTAGAAAGGTTTCACTGAAATAATCTTCAATAGTCAAATCGTCAAGTTCTTCTTTATTTTTTAGCAAAAGTTTAATGATAGCGAGCTGGTCTTTTTTGTGGAGACCAAATTTACTGAAGTCCTTTATTTCGCCCTTGTTATGAATAAGTCGTGCTTTCGAATAATTGGGATCGTTGTCATTTACTAAACGATATTCGTCTAAAACGCTGTACGGAGCAGGCATCTCGAGTGCAGGAATGTCCTGGAATATATCCCAAAGGTTTTCGTAAGTCATATCCATCTCACGTCCACCACGGATAATGTACCCATCTTTCGCATTACCTGCGCCATCCAGAGACCCTCCTTCGATATGTAATTGTTCCAGAAATATAATATTCTTTGCAGGAACCTGACCATCACGAATAAAATAGTAGGCAGTAGCCATACCGGCAATACCGCTACCTATAATGTAAATCTTACTGTCTTTATAAGATTTAGCAGGAATTCCTTTGTTACGTTGATAGTTTCCGATCTGATCAGAAAAAGGCATGGATTTTCGTGGTGTATTACGCTGCTGATCTTTACTGGAATCAGGTTGGTGATCTACATGTCCAGGAACTGAAGACGCATTTAAAACTTTGTCAAATTTAGAGGTTATTGTTTTCATTGTCTTGTTTTTTTATGAAAAAGGAGCATGTGATTGTCAGGTTAAATACTTGTTTATTAAGGTAGTTAAGTCATGTTCTAACTGTCTGTATGATTAACGTTTTACCCTTGGATATGTTTTATTGCCGCCTTGTTTAACATGCTACTCAAAAGTATGAGTAAGAGCAGGGGATTTATGTGTAGCAGATCATCGAAAAAGATGATACGCATCAATTGAAGGCCATCAGGCCTCAATTAATAATTCCTTCCAAATAAGGTTTGTATTCGATTTAAATATTATTTGTAATTAATCTAAATAAGTGATTACTTTAGAGCGCCGTTTCGGACCTTGAGTATCAAAGTCTTAACAAGGGGATGGTGAACAATTTCAAATCAATTAATCATAAAGCTTATATGAAATCTTTACAAACCAGATCAGCTTGTTCGGGCCCGGGCAGATCCATTTCGTTTGGCCTGATACTTTTCTTTATACTCTTCTCCACGTCTGGTTTTGCGCAGATGCAGGAACAGAAAATTGGAATTAAGGGGAAAGTAAGTACTTCCGATGGGCATCCCGCCCCTTTTGTCTCCGTAAGTCTTGGAAAAGGGGTAGGTGCAACAACAGATCAGGACGGAATTTATTTTATTTCAAATGTAAAATCCGGCAATCATGTCATCAAGGTTTCTGCTATCGGACTTGCAGCACAGCAAAAAGCAGTTTTCGTACCGGAATCGGGAAATTTAGTAGTAGATTTTATTCTCAAAGACGATCTGAACACACTCACGGAAGTGACCATTTCCAGAAACAGAAAGAAATATAAGACCGATAAGCCTTCTGCCTCACTTCGGCTGAATGAACCGCTACTTGAAGCTCCTCAAAATATACAGGTAGTAAGTTCTGCGGCCCTTGCCGATCAGCAGGTAATCAGTATGAGTGACGGGCTGATCCGGAATGTCAGTGGGGCAGTAAGGTTGGAGCACTGGGGAGATCTGTATACGAATATAACTATGCGTGGCTCACAGATACAAGCATTACGCAATGGCTTTAATGTAGTAAACTCCTACTGGGGCCCGTTAACGGAGGATATGAGTTATGTAGACCATATAGAATTTGTAAAAGGACCCGCGGGATTTATGGTTTCCGCAGGTGACCCCAGTGGATTATATAATGTGGTGACTAAAAAACCAACAGGTGAGCAAAAAGGTGAATTTTCCCTGACAACCGGCAGTTATGGTCTGTATCGTGGTACTCTGGATCTGGACGGTAAATTAAGTGGTGACGGTAAATTACTTTATCGATTAAATCTGGCGGGCCAGAATAAAAAATCCTTCCGTGATTATGAGTACAATAACCGGTATAGCATAGCACCTGTTATTTCGTATCAGATAGATAAAAATACGAGGCTTACTGCGGAGTATACATTGCAGCATGTCGAGATGACCAATGTGGGCTCGTTTTACGTTTTCGGAACTGATGGATATGCTAAAAAACCGCAGAACTTTACGCAATATGCGCCAGGCCTTGCTCCGACAAAAATTAAAGACCATAGTTTATTTATAAATCTCGAACATCAGCTTAGTGAAAACTGGAAGTTTACTGCTGCTGTCGCTTATTTTAATTATCAGCAAAATGGTTCTTCAATGTGGCCGAGCAAAGTTAATGCAGATGGAACAATGATACGCAGTGTAAGCATTTGGGATGCGAAAAGTGAAATGACTATGGCTCAGGGATTTGTTAACGGCAGTGTAGTCACAGGTGCTGTTAAGCACCGCATTCTGGCAGGTTTTGACATCGGTACCAAAGATTACAACGCTGACTGGGGACAGTCTCATGAACTGGATACAAAAGAGAATCCATTTAATAATAATGATCCAAACTATGGTGTTCCAGCCAATGGTTTTCCAGAGTTCGACCGGACAACAAACCTGGAAGCCCGTGCCATAAAAGCAGGTGGAATTCAGACTTCAGATTACAGCAGTTTGTATCTGCAGGATGAGTTGGGCTTTGCTGATAACAAGCTAAGATTAACACTAGCCGGGCGTTACACCTATGTAAAACAATCGTACTATGGTACAACCAGCGGAAAAAGAGTTACTCCACGTATTGGGCTAAGTTATTCGATTGACAAGCAGACATCTCTTTATGGTGTATATGATCAGGCTTTTATCCCTCAGGCAGCTGGTAAGCTGATTGGTGGTGGAGAAGTAAAACCGATTACGGGAAACAATCTGGAGTTTGGAATTAAAAAAGACTGGGGCAGGGATGGAAACTGGAATACAACTCTGGCAGTCTTCCGTATTTTGAAAAACAATGAAGCCAGTGCCACTGAAAACAGTACCCCGGCAAATCCCGAAAACTTTTTACTTGGTCAGAAAAGAGCAAGAGGTATCGAATTTGATCTGCGTGGTGAAATTACACCGGGCTTAATTTTAACTGCAAATTATGCGCTTACCGACTCACGTGTTTCTAAAGTAGGAAGTGATGTTCCCACTTCAATGAATATTAGTAAAGGTGACATCATACCTGGATATGCCAAGCATACTTCTAATGCTTGGTTAAGTTATAAATTGCAGGGCGGAGCACTACGGGGCACAGGGATATCAGCCGGATTTACTTATTTGAAGGATCGTGAAACAGATACCTGGAGTGAGTCAGATGTCCGTCTGCCCGACTATTTTAAGGTAGATGGCGGTTTGTTCTGGGAAAATAATAAGCTTAGAATTAATGCTAATGTATTTAACGTATTTGATAAATATCTGTATACAGGTTCTTATTATTCTTATCTCTCCGCATTCTACTGGCAAGCTGAAGCTCCAAGAAATTACAGAGTAAGCGTATCTTATAAATTCTAATCTGATCGTACATAAATGGCATTGGGGCATATTAACGAGTCGTCCCGATGCCATTATTTTAGCCTTTTCATTGGAAAATTACGTTTACGTTCCTGTCCGTTTATGGTACCCGAAATTTCTGCTACCAGGGAATCTTTACTTATCCTGGTATAAGAAATAAATTGCGGAAAGTCATGCATCATATTTTCGAAAACCAATTCTGCATCGGAAATTGATTTTAAATTGAAACGAACAGGAAGTCCATTGTTTTGGTTCTTAACAACCGGTATATAAAATAATGTTCCTTTTTCCTGTACCAAACGTATTGTTTCTTTAATTACCGTATCTCCTTCTTTCAGAACGTAACTTTTTCCTGTAAATTCGCCGCTGTTTGTCTTAGTCCATTGCTCGAAAGTACTGTCTTTTGATGAGCTGTTCTTCCAGGTTCCGAGAAGCCATTCTGCTTTTTTTATATCTTGTTTAGTTTGTGTTATCCAGCCGCATAATATAATCAGACTCGTAATAGAAAAGAATAATCTTGTTCCCATGTTGCTTTTTTGATTGAATGTTAATTAAAGCCTTTATAGTTTAATTCGCAAATTTGCAAAGCGCGTCAGGCATAAAATTGTATAAATGCGACAAGCTTATTCCATTCCGTAAAAAAGTGACGAAAGCTTTAGATTATTGCTGTAAAACTCTTTTGGAGTGACTCCGGTAAACTCTTTGAAATCTCTTATAAAATGTGCCTGATCATAATATTCACCCACATAAGCCAGTGATGTAAGATTTGTATCGTCGGCATTGAGTAATATCTTGAGTGCAGCTTGAAGTTTGATGATTTTTGAAAGCTGTTTTGGACTTAAACCTATCTTTGCGGAAAATCTACGTTCTATTTGTCTGCGGTTGATGTTTAGCAGTTTACCAAGATCAACGATTTGCAGTTTTCCGTTAGCCATTAAAATCGTGTCGATCGTCGACTGTACAATATGGTCGATTGTTTTTGTATCTTTTAAAAAACTTGCAAGGAACAACTCAATTTTTTGAATACGTTCTTGTGCCCATTTTGCAGTTAAAATCTCCTGTTCTATTTTCAGACCGCTTTTATTATACAGTATTTCTAAAGAAACTGCTTTGTTTTCCAGTTCCTTTATGGGAAGAGTCGCGAATGGCAAAAAACCTTCCGGGCGGAACCTGACTGCAAAGATGCCGGTTTTCTGAGTTGGTTCTATGTCAAGGGGGCGGGTAAGCTGCCCTATAATAAAACTCCTTGGTTGAATAATTGAATTTCCTTCCTCTACATACTGCTTATAGAGATCTCCATAGTGAAAAATCATTTCCATACATCCGTCGGGAACTATTGTCTGTTTTTGCGGTTTTCTTTCCTTTGGACCTTCCAGTGTCCAGTAGCACTTTATAAATGGTGATAAATTTTCATTCGGTTCATAGACCTGGTATTCCATTTTTTTAAGCTTAAGAATTTTTATGGATATGCTAAGATATTTAAAAACTTGCTGACAAAGGGCTGTCACACTGTGGATGTTTCTTTGCAGTATAAAATAAATAAATAAGATGGAAACAGCATTAAGGGCTAATTACAGTCGGGAAGCATTCAAGGATGAAGAGTTGGTCAAATTGCTCCCTGGATTTACAAATGGAAATACAACGGTGAATGATATCAATATTCATTACGTAGAGGGGGGGCAGGGGCAACCCCTGGTATTAATTCCCGGATGGCCGGAAACCTGGTGGGCGTTTCACCAAATGATGCCTTTATTAGCCGAAAAATATCATGTGATAGTTGTTGATATGAGAGGGATGGGCAGCAGTGATAAGCCAGAAGTGGGTTATGACAAAAAGACTATGGCTAAAGATATCTTCGAGCTTATTAAGCATTTAGGCTATGATCAGGTTAATATTGGCGGGCATGACATTGGAGCTCAGGTAGCTTTTAGTTTTGCCGCTAATTATCCTGAGGCTACCACTAAACTTATTATGCTTGATACACCACACCCTAACGCAGGTATGTACTATATCCCTTTGGTTCCGGCAGGCAATAATTCATTAGTTAACGAGCAACCTAAGAATCATATGTGGTGGATGGCATTTAATCAGGTAAAGGGCTTACCTGAGCAACTTCTGATCGGGCGGTCACATCTGGTGCATAATTATGTTTTTAAGTACGCTTCAGTTGATGAAAATAGTATTAATGAATTCGACAGGGCCGTATATCTGGAGGCATATGATAATGCAGATGGTATCCGTGCGGGTAACGGATGGTATCAGACATTTGCACAAGATATTGAAGATAGCAAATCGTATACTCAACTAAATATGCCGGTGTTGGGTGTTGGCGGCAGCGGTTTTGAACTACTGGCAAGAGAATTACCTCCTTACGCCACTAACTTGAAAGTCGTGAAAATTGAGGGAAGCGGACACTTTATTCTGGAAGAAAAACCTAAAGAAACAGTAAATGTAATTGTAGATTTTTTGAACTAAGGTATTAAAAGGAACCTTTCCCTTAAACCGGAAAGGTTCCTTTATGAAAAACTATTTTGAGCGGTTTATTTCTCCTCTAAACAGTCTTTATTTTCGGTTGCTTTTGCCAAAAGAGGGGCAGCTGAATTTTGCGTGATTTCCTGGCAGGTTAACTTATTGACATAACCACTTTCCGTACTGACAATACTGATATAGTTTACTTTACCCTCCGCTACAGTTATCTTCAACGGCATTGATTTTTTTCCATTTGATATTCCTCCACTGCTTACGCGGACAGTATGTTCACCAATACCGATGTCATGTATGGAGAAAGATTTGTTTTTTAGTTTACAAGCCAGCTGATCATCAATATATAATCTGTAGTTAACTGCGGCACCGGTGTAACCCGTAGCACGTATCAAATAAACCTGACCTGTTTTTGTCTGCGAAAAACCACTAAAAGATAGGGTAAGCAGAAGCGTTGCAAAAGAGAGTAGTTTAGCTATTTTCATCGGGATAAAGTTTTTATCAGTCGAACAACAATCAATCTGGTTTTTGGATTTAATAAAATTAATCCGGTTCTTTTACGCTTACTTTTTGGCAAAACTACCTGCAAGCTCGTTAAGTTGAGTAGTGCTTATAGTTTGTTTGCCATTATTAACAACAATACGATACCGGAAGGTTACCGACTCTCCCTTTTTAAGATGGAGCATCTTCTCCGATTTACCGTTGGTGAAGACCTTCTCGCCAAGCGGATTCGCAGCAAATAAGCCATACCCCCGCGCATGCCAGAAAGTTGGGTAATTGACATTTTTAGGATGATCTATTATACTAATGCTTACCGAATCAGTACCCATCTTACCGAAAACTTTGCACCAGATTGCTCTCGTACTCCAGGCATCGTCTCCTGTTTTGCCCGCGCTGGTTACATAATTTCCGCTAGCTAAATTGACTTGACCAGCTATTTTGGTGTCTTCAGAGTTGGGCATCTGCAGTTCATGGGCTAAGCGTATTCCAAGTAATCCATCTTTTGCATCATTAAAAGCAGCGTCTTTGTTCGCCTTCAAAGTCGTAAAACGGTCAATTATACGCTGGTTGTCATCGCCGCTGAATTCATAGCGGGTTGTTTCTTCCAGTATGACATCTTTTTGCTGATTGGTCCAGTTCGCATGGTAGGTTAATATACCTTTATCGCCACTTTTTGTCTCCAGAATACGATCGGTTCGCACCCAGCCATACATATTTTTTTTATTTGCAGGAATAGCATAAGAATTATTCCAGAAATCCAGGCCATTCAAATTCTCAAAGTTAAACCAAAGACCGATATGATGCGGGTGGTCAGTTGGGTCGCCTGCTCTTGATTCCAATGGGAAACTGCGGGTAACGACGGTTCCGCTGGCTGTGCGCAGCGGGTACAGTACTGGTTTTTCCAGTGAATCCGGATATAAGAAACTTGTAAAAGGTCTTCCCCCGATGGAAATATCCACCTTATTTTCAGTTGCCGATTTCAGTACCGTAACCGGCAGGCTCTTTTGGGCAAATACAACAGAAGCTAAAGCCACCAGGGGCATCGAAAAACTTAACGTTTTAAATCTGATCATCACTTAGAATTTAAATATTTTGCCATTTGCTATAACCTCTTGTCTTTTCTCGTCAAATGTTGCTTTATAACCAGTATGTACCGCGGCATTAGTCATAATGTTGGCTATAGAGTGACTGTAACCAGCCTCAACTGGTGCATTTGGTTCTTTCCGGCTGCGTACACATTCCATCCAGTTACGGATATGGTTAGAAGTCATAATGTCCCCACCGGTATTGGCAGATGCAATTACTTTCTCCGTACTGGTAAGACTAATCTCTGGTAGCAGGTTCGGCTGCATATTCATGGCAGCGGCCATGTTCTTTGTTAATCCTCCTTGTGGAGAAACTTTGTTGGTGTTCAAGTTTAACTCACCTCCATTTGAGTAATAGATTTCTGCCGGATTCTCGTCTCCATTATGCATACGAGAACCAAAAGTAACCTGAAAACCATTGGAGAGATCATCAAGCGGACCATAATCAAAAGCGGCCAAAATGGTATCCCAGTTTCTGCGACCGTCTTTCCACTGATAAATACCACCGTTAGCCACCACACTACGCGGATGTTTAAGACCGGTAAACCAGTGTACTGTGTCAATCTGATGACTCATCCATTGGCCAGGAAGCCCTGATGAATACGGCCAGAACAAACGGTACTCTAAATATTTTCTGGGATCAAAAGCTTCATATGGCCGGTTCATGATAAATCGTTTCCAATCAGTATCAGCTTCTTTTAGTTGTCCTATTAGCTCCGGCCTGCGCCAGCGTCCCGGCTGGTTAACATTCCATGTGAGTTCAACCATAGTAATGGGACCAAATTTTCCCGAGCGGATAAAATCATTAGCGGCATGGTAGTTGGCTCCGCTTCTGCGCTGTGAGCCTATCTGAACAATTTTTCCAGATTCTCTGACAGCCTTAAGTGCGGCACGGTTTTCTTCCATAGTTTCAGCGAAGGGCTTTTCTACATAGGCATCACATCCTGCTTTCACTGCTTCAATAGTGTGATTGGCATGCTGGAAATCGGCGGTGCTTATAAATACTGCATCAATAGTTTTGCTATCATATAACTCCTCATTGTTCCGGTAGGCTTTTACATCATTCTGCATTTGCTTTTTCCAGACTGCGGCACCCTCTTCTCTGCGATTTTTCCAGATATCCGAAACACCGACAACTTCAAAATTAAGTTCCTTGTAGTGGTTCATGAAACTTGGAATATGAGAGCTTTTGTGTCTATCAGAAAAGCCCACAACACCAACCCTTACACGGTCATTAGCTCCAATAATACGTTTATAACTCTTGGCGTTACTCCAACTGGTTTTCGTAAGCAATACACTGGCGCTGGCCAATGCAACTTGCCTGATAAAAGTACGGCGTGATTTTTCCATGCTGTTTTAAAAAGGTTTTGGTTTAGGTTGTTTTGAGATTGTTCTTTTAGGGGCTATATCAAATATCGAGGAAATTATACAAAAAGCAATATTGTTTTTTAAAGATTAAATATAACAAAGAATTCAGCTATTTTCTTCAGTTACACGCTGATTCAAATAAACGAACAGCCTGTAAGCTGGACATCAGTTTACAGGCTGTTCGAATAATGGGCAAAGTGCTTTAGCTTTTATTTTTTGGTTACTCCAGTCAGATTTTTGATCACCTCGACTTCATCCTTTTTATATGGTGTACCATCTTTGCGGAAAATTTCATGGAACCAAAGTTCTGGTTCTTTACCGGCAGGGGTTGGCTTGTCCCAGGTGTATTTTGTATTTGTTTTTCCATCAACAAGTCCCCAGTTGTATGCGCTGATGTTTTCCTTTTTCAAAAGCGGCATAATTGTACTGAATAAACTGTTTCTGGATCTGGCCATGTATTCTGTACAGACCAAGGGACGTTTCGACACACTCCTAAGCGTATCTATAGCATGCTGGTGTTCTTCTACTCCATCATAATTGTGGTAAGTAATCACATCGGAATTTTTAAGCTGATAGTCGGTCAGTTCTTTCAGCTTGAAATCCCAAACGCCGGCAGAAAGTGGTTGAGTAGGATTAACGGTACGTGCCCATTGAAATACTTTCTTTAGTAACGGTAAACTTTTATTGCCATTTTTAGAATTTCCAGGTTCGTTGTAAAGATCCCAAAGTACAATACGCTTGTCGTCCTTAAACGTGGTTAAAATGTCTTTAACATAAGCTTCCAATACTTTTTCAAGTTTAGGATCCTGTTGATATAGTGGTCCGGGATCTCTTACCCAACCAGAATTATGTACTCCGGGTTTTGGCGCTGGCTGGCGTCCTATAGTATAGGTAGGATTCCAGCAATCGTCGAAAAATACAAATATAGTAGAGATATGGTGCTTTTCTGCAATGTCAAGGTAAGTAGACACTCGTTTTTTAAATCCTTCCTTGTCTTGTTGCCAGGCAGCATGGTGCAGATATACGCGCATAGAATTCATTCCAATTGCTTCCGCCCAGCCCAGTTCTTTGCTGATTGTTTCGGGGTCGAAAGTTTCTTTTTGCCACATCTCTAATTGGTTGATGGCAGTACTTGGGGTGAAATTACTACCCCTTAACCAGCCCCATTTTTTTTGCCATTCCTGAGCCTGGGCTACCGACCATATCGCTCGGGGAGACGGACTCGACTTTTCTTTTTGCTGTTGGGCGAAGGACTGAAATGCCAGTGGCAGTAAAATCAGGACTAAGCAGATCTTTAAATGTTTCATGATGTTTGATTTTGAGATGAAGCTATTATTGAACTTCAACGGGATACGTGATTAATAATCGTTATTTATTGATGTGATAAAAGTTTAAATGTTTTACTATCTGCAGTTAACAGATCAGGTCCGTTATTAACAGGAATGAATTTTATATCTATAAGACCTGTTCTCCTTGGTGCTACCTGCGAATCAGAAAAATGGGTATGCATCACATAGCGGTAATTACCAGATTGGTCTTTAAACAGGTCCCCATGTCCGGTGCCGTTGGCGCCAAGTTTGCCTTTACTTATAATCGGGTTACCATTATATTTTTTCCAGGGGCCGGTAGGAGAGGTTGAAGTAGCATAGCCTACAGCATAATCCGTATTACGAAAATCGTTGGCCGAATAAATCAAGTAATAATATTCACCTCTTTTAATTACTGTAGGGCCTTCAGCGACAGGCCAGTCTACGTGTTTTGTATTCTCCCATTGTTCGGTAGCGGAAATACATTCTTTAGTTGTGCTGCTGATGACGTCTTTCAGCTCAGAATCCATCTGTGAAACGAAGATCCTGTTACCATTTTGAAGCTTTACATGGTAGATGTAGGGCTTTCCATCTGTGTCAAAGAAAATATAGGGATCAATTTGTTTACCGACGCCGGATAAAGGTTTAAATGTATCCTGAACAAATGGTCCGAGCGGACTATTGCTTTTTGCAATTGCAATCTGTTCATCAGCAGTATAGGCCATATAATAACTATTCTTGTACTTAAATACCTGAGGTGCCCAGAAACCTTTTGTTCCGAAAGAGCTTCCTTTGACTAAAGCATAACCATCCGTTTTTCCTACAGGGGCCGTCCAGGATTTCAGATCTGAAGATTGGTAAACAAGAAAGCCACGATCTCCACTGGTGCCATATAAATAATATACGCCTTTTTCATAAAATATAGTAGGGTCGGCCTCATATATTGCCTTCGCCTGCGTTTGCTGCTGCGGAGCTGGGCCTAATTTCCCCTTGATCATCCAAATTTCGGATTTACCTGCATAGGCGTTAGTACTGGTTACTGCGATAACCGTATTGTCGTCCAGAATACATAAACTGTTCCATAGGCAAGACTTATCTTCTGGAATAATGAAGGGCGTCGATTTGTGACTGAAGTTTTTCGCCGAACTATTGCCGACCAGAACTTTCATATCTGCAAATTCCATCTTGTTAATTCGTCCCTCAGTTCCCTGATAGGACAGGATGGTTTCACCAGTTTTAAGTTGTCTCAGGTAAGGTGCTCCTGCATAAATCTCGCTGCCAATCTTCTCAGATAAAGCATAATCCCTGTTTTTATCATCGCTGCCAACCGTTTTTTTCCAGTTTTCTGCAATTGAATTTCTGATCGTATACGGTTTGAAATTACCACTTCCATTATCTTCTATAGCAAAAACAAGATCTTTGTTATTGTTTAGTAGCAGAGGAACTGGCATACCGTCTCTGCTACCTGGTCTGAAACTTACAATTTCTGGAGATTTAGTCCAGTTCAGACCATTGTCTGTGGACCTTAGCAAAGAGATGTTTTGTTCGGCAGACTGCAGGTAGTTTGCTTCATTAGCAAAAAACAACTGGATTTCTCCAGAAGGTAACTGCACTGCAGAGGGCTCCCAACAACCGTTTTCAAACTGATAACCGGCTTCATACAGCAAACGCTCATCTTTCCAGGTGCTTCCACCATCTGTACTTCTTTTTGTCTGAATATTGAATTTCCTGGTCGGATCTGTCAGGTAAGGACGACCATTGTAGCAAACCAGAAGCGTGTGGTCACTTAATTCCAGAATATCTGGAACAGCCCTGTTTGTGCCGTCAGATTTAGGTGCTATTGTAACAGGGGCCAACCAGGTTGTACCCCGGTCGGTACTTTTAACAGCAACAATGTTTCCATCTGTTTCATAGACAGATATCAATGATTTGTCGGAGAGCTGAATCATGCGTGCATAACCAGCAGATTTTGTTTCTGCTGAGGAGGCTGATACCCGTTTTAAGGTATTGTAATCCCATATAATACCATTTGCAGGTACCGTTTCGTCTTCTGCTTTTAAAAGATCTTTTCCGCAACCGGAAATACTAATGAGCAGTCCGAAAATGATCAGACTGCCTTTTTTAAGGAATAGATTGGCTATAGGTAACTTCATTTTTCGGAAGGTTTAGTAAGCGGCACATTAATTTTAACAGGTTCTCCAAAATGAGGTGTTCCATCTGCGTTCCATGTGAATTCTTGCATTCTTGGGCTACGTTCATTACTGCATTTTAATCCCGGTTTTGCATTCGCATGGTAGACGATCCAGTCTTGTTTTCCATCCGGGGATTTAAAAAAGCCATTGTGTCCCGGCCCGTAGGCATTATTTTCTGCTTTTTTAGTGAATATGGGGGCCGGCGACTTTGTCCAGCTTGCAGGATCCATGGGATCAGAATTGTTTTTAAGACTGAGCATTCCAAGAGAGTAGTCATCTGTCCAGCATCCGCTTGCTGAAAAAATGAGAAACACTTTACCATTTTCATTTTTAAGTATTTCGGGTCCCTCGTTTACATGTGGGGTACCGATGGTTTCCCAGTCATAGGTAGGCGTAGAAATCTCCGCTCTGGCCGTTTTTAAAGTGCATTGGTCGCCATTAAGTTCCGCGATAAACAAGCGCTGGGTCTTGTCTAATTCAGAAATATGACCGCTCCAGATGAGGTAGTTTCTGCTATTAATGGTGGCTACTGTTGCATCTATGGCGAAGAAATCGGCCTGTTTATCCTTAATTTGTCCTTTCCAGATCCATTTTCCTTGTGTAGGATCCATACTGCTGTTTTCCATTACATATAATCGCTGTGTGGAATGATCGGGAGTACTGCCCGCAGTATAATATAAATACCATTTATTGCCAAGGAAATGAAGTTCAGGGGCCCAGATGTTTTTGGATCCGGGGCCACTTTCCGGGGCATGGTAAATTACTTTCTTTTCAGTTTTCCGGAGTTGGGATAAGTCTTTCGTTTTATAAATGGATAGTTTATTACCTTCTGTATTCATATAGTAATAAAAACCATCTTTTTGACTAACCCATGGATCGGGGCCGCTGTCAAGAAGCGGATTGGTAAATGTCTGTCCCATGCTACAGGTCGCGAAAACCTGTAGCAAGAGTGTAATAAATATGTTTTTAATTTGCATCCGGGATTAGTAATTAGGGTTCTGTTTGAGATTCGGGTTATTATCTACTTCTACCTGTGGCAGTGGAAGCCTGATCGTTTTGCCAACGACAAATTTTTTGAAATCGGGGTCTCTAAGCGAGACTTTATCTACTCCAGCCTGTGTATCCAGGTCACCCCATCTTTTTAAATCTGCCCACCTGACACTTTCACCACAGAGTTCCAGTGCTCTTTCCATTTTCAGACGCTCTCTGAAAAGTTCTTTGTTTGTGCCTATAGACGGATAACCAAGCTGCATTGTTTTCATGCCGGCGCGTTGTCTCACAAGATTTACATATTGGTAGGCATCTGCAGTCTGACCCAATTCATTTAATGCTTCCGCATACATTAGCAGTACATCAGCATAGCGGATAATTCTGTTGTTGACCTGGTTAAAATAATCTTCATTGTTACGGTAATAATCACGCGAATATTTTTTAAACCAAGCCTCATCAGCGCCCCATTCCCAGCTTTTTCCATAGATTTTATCTCCGAAATCAGCTTCCAGACCTGGATAGAAAAGTGTATACCGCAAACGTGGATCTATTTTTCCATCCGTAGTTTTTTCCTTTTTGAATTCTGCTATCATCCACGTTCTGGCCTGACCATCCGACCATCCTATACTTCTTGGAGCAAAAAACTGACTTCTGTTTGTGCCCATATTTGAGTTAGGACCATCGCCTTCAGCTGTTTTATTAGCATCAGAGAATTGAATTTCAAAAACAGACTCTCTGTTGTTTTCCTTGTCAGCCCGAAAATTGTCTTTGTAATCTACCAATTCATAATAACCTTTTCCAGCACCGGTAACCAAATAATCAAAAGCCAATTTGGCCTCATTCCATTTACGTTGCTGCATAAAGGCCTTTCCTAAAAGTGCTTGTGCGGCGCCTTTTGTCGGTCGTCCCACTTCTGATGAAGTCCATTGCTCAGGCAGGTCAGCACTAGCTTCAGTGAGATCTTTTTCCACCTGCGCCCATACCTGTTCTACGGTAGAAGGGGCTGGCTGGTCGGTCGGGCCCTGGAGGGTGGTAATCACCGGAAAGTTTTCCCATAATATTGCTGCGTAATAGTAATGGAAAGCCCTGAGGAATTTTGCCTGTGCAATTAATTGTGCTTTCTTCTTTGCGTCTGCAATGGGGATATCGGGCACGTAGGTTAATACCTGGTTACATCTGAATATAGCTTTATATGTATCTCTGTAGGTGTTCACATTGCCCTCCCAGAAGTTATAATTAATGTATTGGAAACGCGTCCAGTCACCAAGTTCAGTCCATGGACTGTTGCTGAAGCCTTCATCGGAAGTGAGATCCAATCTGAAGTAAATCCAGCGGTTCCATAAACCGGTCTGATAAAACATAGCGTATATCGCATTTACGCCTTTTTGCGCATCAGATTCAGTTTTCCAGAATTGGTCTACTGTAAGCGTATTTGGGTTGTCCTGATCCAGCAGATCCTTTTTGCAGGAAACTACCGTGATGAGTGTGACGAACAATATGATTTTTGTGATTATCTTTTTCATTAGTATATTTTTAAATATTATCGTTAAAAACCGAATTGTATACCTAATGACACAGATTTTAAATTCGGGAATGCACCGTTGTCATATCCTTTTTCGAAAATGCTCTTATTACTAAACTCAGGATCAAGCCCTGTATATTTAGTAATAGTAAGCAGGTTCTGGGCGGAGAGGGTTACTTCAGCACTGTTAAATCCAATTCTTGAAATCAGTTGTTTAGGCAAGCTGTAAGAGAGGCCGATATATTTTAATCTGGCGAAACTGCCGTTTTCCAGCCATCTGTCCGTGTCTCCGCGGGCATTGGTCGTACTGCCGTAAAAGGCACGTGGTACATCGGTATTCCTATTCTCAGGAGTCCATGGTTGTACGCCAGCCCTGTAATTAGAGTTGTCAGAAAAATTGTCTAATACACTTCTGGGACCATTAAATACTTTTGCGCCAAAGGAGCCAAACCAGTTCATGGTTAATTCAAATCCTTTATAAGAAGCACCAAGATTTAAACCCGCTTCATATTTTGCCCAGGGGCTGCCCGCAATCACTTTATCGGCATTGGTAATCGTACCATCGCCGTTAATGTCCTGATAGTGTATATCACCTGGCATTGCACCTGGTTGAATCACCTTGCCGGCTGCATTTTTGTAATTGGCTACTTCCTCGGCGCTTTGAAACAGTCCATCCGTTTTTAGCACATACCACATGCCGATAGGCTCGCCAACCTGCGTTACAGTATTGCCTACGAATGTTCTGTTTTTACCATATCCAAGCTCAAGTACCTTGTTATTTAGTGTAGTGAAGTTTGCCGTAATATTGTATTTGAACGGAGTAGAATTTTCTGCATAAGTTGCTGTTAATTCAAACCCTCTGTTTCCTAATGTTGCTCCGTTTACGAAAGGATTGCCGCCGTCATTTCCTGTAGATAGCAGTAAGGGATACTCAATTAAAACGTCTTTGGTTTTTGAGATAAAATACTCCGCGGTAAATGTAAGTTTATTCTTCAGGAAGGCAGCGTCCAAACCGTAGTTCTGCTGTGTAACCTGTTCCCATTTAAGATCGCGGTTAGCTAGTTTTACCTGAGTTGCACCTGGTTGTATAGCCTGACCTGTTCCCAAAGGAATAGTAGAGAAAGTATTGATAAAAGCCAGATAATCATATGGACCGATATTACTGCTTCCAAGTGTACCGTAGTTCGCTCTCAGTTTCAGGTCATCTATCCAGGGAACTTTAAAAAAGTCTTCTTTACTGATACGCCAAGCTGCAGAAACAGAAGGGAAGCTCCCGAATTTATAATCTGGTCCGAATCTAGAGACGCCATCGGTTCTTAAGACCCCGTTAACCAGATACCGGTCATCGTAATTATATTCTACCCGTCCGAAATAGGAGATGAGATCTGTGCGCGTTCTATAGCCCCCGGTTATTGCTTCATTTCCCTGATCCAGTACATCATAGTAGCCGCCCGACGGGTTTGGTAAAAGATTACGCTTGGTGCCGCTGATCCGTGCATATTTATCTTTCTGATAGGATTGACCGGCGAGTACATTCAGATTGTGTTTACCAAATTTTTCATTAAAATTTAGTGTGTTTTCAATGATGATGGTAGAAGATTCCGCTCTGAATTCATTGAGGATTGCCGGATCATACGCTTGATTTAAAGTCCAGAAACCTTCCTTTTTAAGATAGGTATAATGATCTCTGCTGGTTTCGTAACCAAAACTAACCCTGTATTTTAAGGATTTAAGTATTTGAAGTTCTGAAAAAAGATTACCTCGGATTCTCAGGTTCTCATTAGTGCGGTCTTCCAGTGAAGCGATAGCTAAAGGGTTTGTACCGAATGTGCGGGCAGTTTTTTCATTACCATAACCGAAACCACCTGGATTAGCGGCATCATATACAGGAATGGTTGGTAGCATTCTGACGACATCCAGGACTGGATTTCCAGACATCTCATCCGCTTTGGAATTACTAATAGCCAGGTTTTCTCCGATGGTAAAGATTCCCTTTTTTGCTTTTGTATTTACCCTGAAATTGAATCTGTCAAATCCTGTACTGATAACAGCACCCTTATTTTTAAAATAGCCGCTGGATACATAGTAGGAACCATCTTTACTACCACCCGCGAAACTCATGTTATAATCGTTCACGATACCGTTACGATAAGCAACATCCTGCCAGTCTGTATCATTGCTCATATTTAAATCCTGCCTGGTAATGTTGGCATTGTCATAGGCCATATAGTTGATTCTGGCAAATTCATCTGTCTTAGCCAGATTGTATCTCGGCATGGTCTGAACGGTGTTTTTAGCTGTCACAGAGATATTCATTGGACCCTCAGATCCTTTTTTTGTGGTGATAATGATTACTCCATTCGCCGCTCTCGACCCATAAATAGCTGCAGCAGATGCATCTTTTAAGATTTGAATACTTTCAATGTCCGCAGGGTTAAAATCACGGTTGGCGGTTGTAACCAATCCATCAATCACATACAGTGGATTAGTGCCGGAAAAGTTTTTGAGACCACGGATTTGAATTTGTGCTTCCGATCCCGGTTGCCCGCCTCCACGCACTTTAATTCCTGTGGCCAATCCCTGCAAAGACTCGGCAACAGTAGTTGCTTGCCTTTTTTGTACCTCGCTGGCTTTCACTACAGAAATCGCTCCGGTAAGGTCAGCCTTTCGCTGGGTACCATAACCGACTACAACCACCTCATTCAGATCGGATGATTCGTCTTTCAGGGAAACACTGATTGCAGATCTCCCGCTGACGGCTATCTCCTGTGCAGTGTAGCCGATATATGAAAATATCAGAATGTCTGTCGCTGAGTTTGGCACGTTAATACTATATTTTCCATTATTGTCTGTCACCGTAGAAATCTTAGTGCCTTTGATTTGTACGCCGACGCCCGGGAGCGGGCTGCCTTTATCTGTTATTAGACCAGACACCGTTGTCTGCGCAGAAGCAGTGGTGGCGATGGAAAATAAAAGCGCAAAAAAAATGAAACAGGGCATGACACCCCGGATCCTGAGTAGTTGTTTTTTCATACTTATTTGAATTTATATTTGGTTGGTTTGGGTACAGTTTGGTCGCTGTAACTGGAAAACTAAATACCGGATTAAAATTTGACTAATCAGTTCAAAATTTGTTCAAATCGTCTCATTCTCATCAATCGGCCAATGAAAAGGGGTAATAAGATTCTTTTATGCCTATTTTCAGTTTATATTTAAACCAACCAATATATAATCTAATTGAAGAGGCTATTATTTCTACTGACCATACTTTTAGGTATGGCTGAATTTTCTTACGGGCAATCTTATCAGTTCAGGCATTACCAGGTAGAGCAAGGTTTGTCCTATAATTCGGTGATCTCAAGTCTGCAGGACAAAAAGGGCTTTTTATGGTTTGGTACAAAAGATGGACTAAACAGATTTGATGGATACAGTTTCAAAATTTTCAGAAATGACCCCGATCAGCCGGGAAGTATCGGGAGTAATTTTATACACAGTCTTTTTGAGGACCACAACCAGAACTTGTGGGTAGGCACAATGCGTGGATTATTTAAGTATAATCCGCTCACTGAAACATTTACGCTAATCCCTTATACAAAAGGCAAGGATATCCGTGATTTGAAGGGCGACAATAAGGGTAATATCTGGTATATCGCTGGAAGTATATTATGCAGCTACAGCGTCAAAACAGGAAAAACCGGTTCTTATGATGGCATGATTCATCAAAGTGTTACTTCAATTCTGATTACCGCTAAAGATGAGGTTTGGGTGGGTACCAACGACGGTTTTATTCAGCGCTTTGATCAGCATAGGGGTGTTTTTGAGAACTATAGTGTTTTTGCTCATTCTGTTCCCGCTATATCTAACTGGATAGAGAAAATATATGATACCGGAAGAGGTGTTTTTTTAATTGGCACCTCTAATCAGGGAATAAAGTCTTTCGATATCAATACACGCACCTATAAGGATGTTTTAACCAGCAACAGCGACCATACCGAAATCTATGCAAGGGATTTTGCAGAAATAGGTAATAATGAATACTGGATTGCCACGGAGTCCGGGTTATTTATTTATAACATTGAAACAGGCAACGTCCAGAATATTCGGAACAAAAGTAATGATCCATATTCTATTTCAGATAATTCGATATATACCCTGACTAAGGATAAAGAAGGAGGAGTATGGGCTGGAACATACTTTGGTGGCATCAATTATTACCCAAAACAGTTTACTCATTTTAATAAATACTTTCCTCAGGGGGGAAACAGTTTGAGCGGGTACGCAGTCAGGGAAATCCGTAGCGACAAAAATGGCAATCTTTGGATTGGGACGGAAGATGCGGGGTTGAACTTTCTAAATACAAAAACGGGGCTTTTTAAAAATTTCCTGCCACAAGGAACAAAGTCGAGCGTCTCCAATTCAAATATCCACGGACTGCTTGTGGTAAATGACGAGTTATGGATCGGCACTTTCGAGCACGGACTTGATGTGATGGATATTAACACTTATAAAGTGATCAGGCATTACCGTGCCGGTGCGAGCCCAAATGCACTGAAGAGTAATTTTATTGAAAGCCTGCTTAGAACAAGCAGTGGCGATATCCTGGTTGGGACCTCTTCGGGCTTATATCGTTATAACAAAATAACAGACGATTTTACGCTTCTTAACGAAGTGCCGGGAAATAGGCATTACTCGTCATTACTGGAAGATAACCGGGGTAATATCTGGGCGGGTACACTAAGAGATGGGTTGTACTATTTTAATCTGAAGAGCAATGCATCAGGGTATTTCAGAAATGATCCAAATGATAAAAAGAGTTTGATCAGTAACGATATCAATGGTGTTTTCCAGGACAGTAAAGGAAATATCTGGGTAACTACTGAAAGTGGCCTTTGTCTGTTAAATGATAAAGAACAAAATTTTAAACGGTTTACCAGTAAAAATAATTTTCCAACCAGTGTATTTTACGAGATTCTGGAAGATAAGAAAGGAAGCCTATGGATTAGCACTTCCGGCGGTTTAGTTTGTTTCAATCCTGCAAATAATACCTTTAAAACCTATTCAAAATCTAACGGACTGCTTGGGGATCAGTTTAACTATAAGTCGGCATTTATGACTGCTAACGGGGAAATGTTTTTTGGCAATGTGAAGGGATTGATTAGTTTTCGGCCCTCAGAGTTCACTGTAAATCAGTTTGTTTCTCCGGTCTATATTACAGGTTTCCAGATTTATAATGAAGAAATACAAATTGGTCAGAAGGGATCTCCGCTTACCCGGTCAATTAATTATACCAAATCTCTGACATTGAATCATGATCAGTCTACTTTTAGTATTGATTTCGCTGCTTTAGGCTACACCGCGCCTCAGAGAACAGAATACAAATACATGATGGATGGTTTAGATAATCACTGGACCCATCTTCAGAAAAACAGGAAAGTATATTTTACGAACCTTCAACCTGGAACTTATGTTTTTAGGGTTAAAGCCGCAAACAGTAGTGGCAACTGGAATGATCAGGAAACCAGTATTCAAATTGTGATCAATCCTCCTTTCTGGCTTACAGGTTTTGCCTTTGCTGCTTATGCATTCATTCTTGCTGCATTAGTCTACTATGCTATCCGCTATTATCACCAACGTGTGCAATTTAAAAATAAACTAAAAACTGATATGTGGGAATCTCAAAAGGAAAAAGAGCTTTATCAGGCAAAGATTGAGTTCTTTACTAATGTGACCCACGAAATAAGAACGCCTTTGACTTTAATTAGCGGACCGCTGGAGGAGATTATCAGAAAGCCGGAAGATTCAGCTGCCGTTGCTGAGAATCTGGAGGTGATGAAAAAGAATACGAATAGACTGATAGCATTAACCGATCAGCTGTTGGATTTTAGAAAAGCTGAAGCCAAAGGATTTATTCTCGATTTTGTTTATGTAAATATTAGTCAGGTACTGGAGGAGAATTATCTGAGGTATAAATCTGCTATGGCGTTTAACAGATTGGAATTGAGTCTTACCCTGCCAGAATACCCTTTGTATGCATACGCCGATGCTGAGGCGCTAAATAAAATCCTGAGTAACCTGATTGATAATGGATTGAAGTATGCAGAGACCCATTTTTCAATTCGCCTTTATGCAGACGAAATCAGTTTTATCGTTGAGTTTAGAAATAATGGAAATATAATTCCTTACGGACTTCAGCAGAAAATATTTGAGCCCTTTTATAGAATGAAAAGTTCAAAGGACGAGAAAGGTACAGGAATAGGCCTGCCTTTAGCAAGGTCTCTGGCAGAACTTCATGAAGGTACACTGACTGTACTAAATGAAAATGAGCAGTGGAATATTTTCGTGTTAACGCTTCCGCTACATCATGAGCGTACATTTAACTTGAACAATTATGCTACAGCGCCTGAGAAAGAATCAGAATTAATCAGGATTAGCGATTCCGATCAACCAGTCATCCTGTTGGCAGAGGATAATACAGAGGTCAGGAGTTTTATTGCAAGGCAGTTATTTGCAGAATTCACAGTGGTACAGGTTGGAAACGGCGAAGAAGCTATGTCTGTGCTTCAGGATACCAGCATCCATTTGATCATCAGTGATATCATGATGCCAGTGATGGATGGATTTGAATTATGTAAAATGGTAAAAGACAATTTGGATTACACCCATATTCCGATTATACTTTTAACGGCAAACAACACCATGCAGTCCAGAATAGAAGGGTTGGAGGTAGGAGCAGATGCTTATATAGAAAAACCCTTTTCGCCGGCACATTTGATGAAACAGATCTCCAATCTGCTGGAGAGCCGGGATAAGATCAAAAATCATTTTGCAAACTCTCCGTTGGTGCACATTAAGAGTATGGCTTACAATAAAGCCGATGAGGCATTTTTAGAGAAAGTTGCAGAACATATCAATAAAAACATGAACAATAAGCTGAATGTAGATCAGCTGGCAGATCTGATGAATATGAGCAGGCCAACATTCTATAGAAAAATAAAGGCCATCTCTAATCTTTCGCCTCTTGATCTGATCCGGATTACCAGATTGAAAAAATCTGCAGAATTACTGGTCGAAGGAGAATATAGCATACAACAGATCGCTGCAATGACTGGGTTCGGCTCACAGGCACATTTCGGGAAGTGTTTTGTCCGGCAGTTCGGAATAGCGCCTTTGGAGTATTCAAATTCGGCAAAGAATGTGCGTTTAACACCTGACGTTTTGTAGCAGATCGCCTAATAAATTTAAATAATTATTGATAAACAGATATGAATACACATTTTAGAAGTACATTTTTATTACTGACAACCGCTGGAATCCTCGGGATGACAGCTTGTGAGTCTACTCAGAAGAAAACTGATGATAAAGACAGCTTGACCACAGCCGCTGCTGGTGTCGGAGTACAACAATTTAAAAAAGAGATTGACGGTAAACAGACAGATCTGTTTACGCTGATTAATAAGGACTCTGCAAAAGCTTTAATCACCAATTACGGTGGCCGGCTGGTGAGCTTAAAGGTGCCGGATAAAGAAGGTAAACTAGTTGATGTCGTTGCCGGGTTTGATAGTGTTACCGGCTACAAAGATTCGACTGAACCTTATTTCGGGGCTACTATCGGACGTTATGGTAATAGAATAGCCAAAGGGAAATTTACGTTGGACGGAAAGGATTATACCTTATTCACTAATAATGGAGTGAATACGCTTCACGGGGGTAAAAAAGGATTTCAGGACGTAGTCTGGGATGCGAAACAAATTAATCCGCAAACGCTCCAACTCCATTATGTTTCTGAAGATATGGAAGAAGGTTTCCCAGGTCAGTTAACCGTAACAGTAACCTATACTTTAAAAGATGATAATGCGCTTGAAATCAGCTACGAAGCTAAAACGGATAAAAACACGATTGTGAATTTAACCAATCACGCATTCTTTAATTTAAACGGAGAAAGCAGTGGGAGTATATTAAATCATCAGGTTATGATCAATGCAGATCTATACACACCGATTGATTCTACTTTTATCCCTACTGGGAAACTAGAGTCAGTTAAAGGAACTCCTTTTGATTTTACAAGCCCAAAAACTATTGGTGAAAGAATTGAATTGAAAAACCTGCAATTAACAAACGGTAAGGGGTATGATCACAATTTTGTATTGAAAAAACATGCGAATACCGATCCGGTAGCGACTGTTCGTGGTGATAAAAGCGGAATAGTTATGCATGTATACACCGATCAGCCAGGTTTACAGTTTTATAGCGGTAATTTTATGTTGGGTAAAAATACAATGAAAGGAAATCATAAAGATGATTTTCGTACTGCATTCGCCATGGAAACTCAGCATTTTCCGGATAGTCCAAATCAACCATCATTTCCTTCTACTTTGTTAAAACCCGGAGAAACTTATCGAACGAAATCGGTTTACAGGTTTTCTGTAGATAATGTTAAATAAATTAAAGCATAAAAACAGCTGAATCCGTTTTCTTATATGATATCATCAAAAATCAAGAACGGTTTAAAATGGTTTACCTGGGAGGTAAGGCAATTTCAATTCTGACTACAATAAAAGCCGTTTTGGCTACACGGGAGAATGTTTTTGTTTCAAACTTTGTAGTGTAAAAAACGTATCAGAAAATGAAAGTATTTGTAACAGGAGCCAGTGGATTTATTGGTTCAGCAGTCGTAAAAGATTTAATAGCAGGCGGGCATCAGGTATTGGGATTGGCGCGCTCTACAGCTGTGGCTGAAAAGTTAACGGCATCAGGTGCAGAAGTGTATTACGGGGATCTCACTGATCCCGAGAGTCTTACATCAGCAGTATTAGCTACCGATGCAGTTATACATTTAGGCTTTATTCACGATTTTACCCGTTTTAAAGAAATGTGTGCTTTAGATGAGAAAGTTATCGAAACCATTGGGGCAGCTTTGGCTGGCACACAAAAACCATTTGTCATCACTTCGGCGATAGGCGTGATTAGTAAGGAAGGAATAATCACTGAGCAGGATCGTGCTGAAAATAGCTTAAACCCAAGGATTGCAACAGAAAAAGCAGCAGATAGAATCGCCGCTCAAGGTATTCGCGTTGCCATTGTAAGACTTTCGCCTGTTGTCCACGACCGGGGTGATGTACATGGATTTATTCCGACACTGATTAGACTTGCGAAAGAAAAAGAAGTTTCCGCTTATATTAATGATGGTGCTAATGTATGGCCAGCTGTCCACCGTCTGGATGTGGCGCAACTTTATCGTTTGGTATTAGAAAAGAATACGGAGAATGGAGCCCGTTACCATGCTGTAGCAGAACAGGGGGTGAAGGTTAAACAGATTGCAGAAGTCATTGCGGAAAAACTAAATTTACCAGCAGTTTCGGTTAAGTCAGAAGAAGCAGAAAGTCATTTCACATTGTTTACTCATTTTGCCCGGTTTAATGTTCTTGCCTCTGGCGATGTTACTCAGCGTGCATTAGATTGGCATCCTGGCCATCCTACACTACAGGAGGATTTGGAGGGAACTGTTTATTTTACTTCCAAATAAAATACGATATATTAGAAATAGAAAGAAGGCTGTTTTGTCAATTTAGCTGCCTTCTTTCTTTCTTATTTAATTATTGATTTATGTCGGCAATAGATCCTATCAGAATTCAAACAATTTCTGAGTTCCACACTTTGCGCGGTTTGCCTAAACCCAAGCATCCGCTGATCAGTGTCGTTAGTTTCAAAGACTTTAAAAAGAGGCCACAAAAAGATGGGCAGAGCCTGGTATTCAATTTTTATTCTATTTCTGTTAAAAGAAAAATGAATCAAAAATATAAATATGGTCAGCATGAATATGATTTTGATGAGGGGACGATGTTTTTTATAGCTCCTAATCAGGTTTTGCGGATTGATGTCGACGACGAGTATCGCGCTCCTGAGGGCTGGATGCTTATGATCCATCCCGATTTTCTGTGGAACAAACCTTTGGCAGAAACGATTCGTAAATATGAGTTTTTTGATTATTCTGTGCACGAAGCCTTATTTCTTTCAGCCGATGAAGAAGTGAAAATTCAACAGCTCGTTGCAAATATCAGGCACGAATACAATACCAATATAGATACGTTTAGCAGAGATATCATTCTTTCCCAATTGGAGACCCTGTTAAATTATTCTGACCGTTTTTATCAGCGACAGTTTATTACAAGGGATAAGGCAAATCATCAGCTTGTAGAACGCCTGGAGAAATTGCTAAATGGTTACTTCAATAGTGATGAGATAATTCTGAATGGATTGCCTACTGTGCAATACATCTCTGATCAGCTTAATATATCGCCTGGATATTTACGCAGCCTGCTCAATTTGCTGACCGGACAAAATACACAGCAATTCATCCATCAGAAACTAACCGATAAGGCCAAAGAAAAGCTGAGTACCACTAATCTGTCGGTAAGTGAAATTGCATACGAACTTGGGTTTGAACACCCGCAGTCTTTTAGTAAATTTTTCAAGAAAACGACAAATTCCACACCGCTGGAATTCAGGCAGCTATTTTTGTGATAGCCGAGTTAAGCATCTTTTATCACGGATTTTGGCAGCATTAGCAAGAATGATAATGCTTTGCTGTAATCCAATGAAGCGTATTCCAGTCCTAATAATCGTATATTATTATAATAAGTCTCATGCTGTGTATAGTAATATTCTTCAGATTGAATAAACCATGCTTTGTCTCCCAGCTTCTGTGCAAGAAACCATTTTTCAAATAGCCTTGCACTACGACCATTACCGTCATTCCATGGATGTATTTTCACAAATACAAGATGTATCATACTTGCATAAAAGAAGACTTCTGCGATAGTTAATTCAGTGGTCAGCAATATTTCCAGATCTGCATATAGTTTCTCCATCTCGGAGCCAACTTCAAAAGGAGAGGCTGCCACATATTCGATTCGTCCGTCCTTCGTTGTAACAAACATATTCTGGTTCCTGAATTTACCCAACCAATTTTCAGAAACAATATGCCTTGCTAGAAGTGTATGCATCTCTGCAAACGTCTCTTTATCGGGCCTGTTTTCTGCAGCAAATTGATAAGCGAGATACAGGTCATCTATTTTACGGGTATAATCGGGTTGAAATTCAATGTGAAAACGTTTATGCTTGATATAAGAATCCAGCTCTATAGATTCACCTTCGATCTTACTTGAATATACCGAAGCCACCGAAGTATAAAAACTGAACTCGTCTGTAGAAAGCTGGGCATCTTCCAGTTGTTCAAATGCAATAGACAACACATTTTCGGAAACATTATTTTTGTATTCGTCAAGCAGACTCGTGGGGATAATTTGTAGGGTTATTTCCGGCATTGTTTCCTGTTTTTCAATTAATAAAGATAAACAAAAATGGCCGTAATCGTCTGATTTCAGCTTTTCTTGTTTATTTTGATAATGAAGATTGAATTAACTAGTTATTAAGTGAATACTTCTTTGGCTTCACACCAATATGCATTTCAAATACTCTTGCGAAGTGACTAAGGTTTGAAAACCCTAAATGATAACCTACTTCTGACACCGATAATTTTTCCTCTTTGATCAGATAGGCCGCTTCTTTCATCCTGAAAATCTGGTAATAGTTAAAGATGCTGTTCCCAAAAACCTGTTTAAAAAGCCGTTTCAATTTTGATTCACTCATACCCGATATCTCTACGAGCTCAGTAAATACAGGCGGGGTATCAATTTTTGAAAGGATTTTATCTTTTACAGCATAAATCTTTTTTATATCAGCGGCATTCAGTGTTTGTAACGTCGTATCCTCTCTTTTCAGCAACTCAGCGAATAATAAATAGATGAGCTCTTCAGCTTTTATTTTGTAGTATAAGTCCTGTAATTCTTCAGCAGGATTTGCATTGACGACCTCAGATGCCACGTCTTGTATTCGTGGTGAGATTAATTCTTCAAATAAGAACGGCTGTTTGCAGGACGTTATCATTTGTAAAAGTGTGTTTTCTACTTTCGGCTTTAGTAATTCCTTTAAATAATCTGCATAAACTGTAATGACTATAGAATTGATTTTTTTGTTAGCCGGAAGAAGTTCATAGTTAAATCCCGTTGTAGCTACCTGCACTGAAGGCAGAGATGCTCTGCTCGACAATGGCTGATAAATATTGTGGAAGGCAATCATCACAAACTTCTTTTCCTCTTTAGCAATACCTCTATCCAGCAGCATGTTTTCCTTCAACTCATATTGTCTTACTATCAATCTTAGTTTTGGATTAATAACATAGCCCTTAATGTAACCAGTACCCATATCCACAGGAATATGTTTTACACCGTTTTCCGGCTTTCCTGTAATCATTCTGATTGTGGCCTCCAGAGCCACAATATTCTCTTTTGAATTAGATTTCATGATTGACCAATAAGAGCTGTTATTTAAGCAATAATAGCTATTTTATTTTATTTCGGTCAGATAATTTTGTGTTATACAAATAAGCAGAAACAGCGTATAATTCAGAAATTAGAAATGAAACAGAAAATAAAAAAAACACGGGTAATCATTATTGGCGGAGGCATCACTGGTATAGCTGCTGCATTGTACTTAGCGCAGCAAGGAGTTGATTTTATCCTGATAGAGAAACACAAAGGTACTTCGGTCTATCCAAGGGCAAGAACTATCGATGTCAGAACTATGGAGCTATTCAGGGGATTGGGACTAAATGAAGATTTACGCGAGGGTGGAAAAGCTCTGGCTCCGGCTTGGGGTATTTTGCACGGTACTAATTTGCTGGAAACTTTGCAGGATCCAATCTCAATTGCTAACAAGCTCACCCCGCAACAATTAATTGCCGCGCAAAATGAAATGAAAGAATTGGCTGAAAAGTCTCCGGAGTCGCTATGTCGTTGTACACAGGATATCAGTGAAGCCATCATGTATGACGCCGCGCTAAAGCAAGATGCAGATCTTCGTTTTAATCACCAGATGTTATCTTTTGAACAGGATGAAAGTGAGGTGAAAATTTTGGTCCAAAACAGAAATACCGGAGAGAAATATATGATTACAGCAGACTATATGATTGCTGCCGATGGGGCTAACAGCATAGTAAGGAATCAGTTAACTATACCTGTATCCGGTAACGGCCCCGGAACAAATTTGCTGAACATTTATTTCGAAGCCGACTTAGAGTCTTTGGTAAAGGGGCGTGAGTTTAGCCAGTTTCTTGTTGAAACAATTGAAATAACCGGCTTTCTTTTAACCATCAATAATAAGAATAAATGGGCGTTTCATTTGCGTTTCTATCCCGAAAATGGTGAATCGATAGCTGACTATCCTGAAGAAAAAATAATTATGATTCTTCGCCAAATACTGGGCATTCCGGATCTTAAAATTTCCATTCTTACAGTTATGCCATGGAAGCTTACCGTGAATATTGCAAGCCGGCTACATACAGGCAGAATATTTCTTGCAGGAGACGCTGCACATACGATGACACCTTACGCAGGAAAAGGGGCTAATACCGGTATACAAGATGTACAGAATTTAGCATGGAAGCTATCGGTAGTCTTAAAAAAACAGGCTGGTGAAACCTTGCTGGAAACTTATAATACCGAACGCCAACCAGTAGGGGCCTATTATGCAACTCTTTCTGGCGAATTGGCAAACCGAAACGGATTAATAAATGATGCACTAATGGTAACCAAGGGAAAGGATCTGATGGGCGTACCCAATTATGGCTACGATTCATCTGCAGTGCTAAGAAAAGCAGATCTCCCATTTGCCTATTTTACAGGAGAACCCGGTACACGTGTTCCGCATCTATGGCTTGATGAAGCAAAGACCGTATCGTCGCTAGACTGGATAAAAGGTCAGTTTGTTCTGATTGCTAATACCGGTAATGAATGGCATGCAGAATGTAATGAAGTGCTGCAGAAACTAGATATTAGTATTCGGCTGGTTACATTGGACGAAGAAAATATCTTAAAAAAATGGGCCCTGCTTACCAATACTAATGTTGGTGAAGCACTCCTGATCAGACCAGACGATTTCGTCGCAGCAAAATTAACATCCGGTGGTTTATTGGCCGCACTGCAATCGATTTTGCGCTGAAATCTCAGCCCAAGGTAGCTATTAGCATCATTTGTTTCAATCTGACTTAAATAGCTCAGGCAGATTGAGAACAAATGATGCAATTCTTATTTCAATACTTTGATCTTAATGTTGCGGTAACTTACCTCATTACCATGATCCTGCAACAGGATATGGCCTTTGTCGGCTTCGCCAAAATCTTTCCAGATTTTGTATTTGCTTAATTTTACCAGTTCGCGAAATTCCGGTGATTTGCGTTTATATTCCAATACTTTCACGCCATTGAGCCAATGTTCAACATGATTGTTGGGATATACAATTATTTTACCTGTATTCCATTCGCCAATCGGATGGGTAGCACCGGTCTTGTTAGCTGTTTTCATGTCATACAGAGAAGCCAGGGTACGATCGCCATCGCGGCCCAGTTTGGCATCTGGGTGTACCTCGTCGTCAAGCACCTGGTATTCTAACCCAATTGCAGATGCTCCGGAGTTCTCTTTCAGGGTAACAAAGTACTTCACACCGCTGTTGGCACCCTTGGTGAGCCTGAAATCAAACACTAATTCAAAGGCACTATACTGATCAGTTGTAACGATGTCGCCAGCATTTTGTGATTCGGCACCGGTGGCTCCCTGAATGGTTATCATTCCATCCTTTATCACCCAGCCATTGGCTGCAGTAGGGAAGGAAGTTAAATTTGCGCCATGCCATCCGGCGCTTGTCTTACCGTCAAATAATAGTTTCCAGCCCTCTTTTTTCTCCTTAGCGGTTAATGTATTCATTTGCGCATTTGCCGAACTATTAACAGCTATCATCAGCACCGCGATGAAGCATGTTTTATACAATTGTTTAATATTCATAATAGATTTTATTTAAATACTTTGCCCGCGGCCATTACCTCCTGTGTTTTCTCATCAAATGTTGCCTTTGATCCGGTATGGGCGGCAGCAGTAGTCATAATATTGGCGATGCTATGGCTGTAGCCAGCTTCAACCGGAGCATTTGGCTGCTTGCGGCTACGCACACACTCCATCCAGTTGCGAATATGGTTAGAGGTAAGGATGTCTCCGCCTGTATTGGCTGATGCCACAACCCGTTCTGTATTTGCCAGACTTAATTCTGGCAGCAGGTTGGCTTTCATGTTCATGGCTGCGGCCATTTTTTCGGTAAGACCGCCCTGTGGTGAGATTTTATTTGTGATTAGATTCAGCTCACCGCCATTTGAATAATAAATCTCGGCCGGACGCTCATCGCCGTTATGCATACGCGCACCGAATGTTACCTGAAAACCTTTTGAAAGGTCATCAGAAGGGCCGTAATCAAAAGCAGCCAAAATAGTATCCCAATTTCTCCGGCCATCTTTCCACTGGTAAATACCCCCATTGGCGACCACGCTGCGCGGATGTTTTAAACCAGTAAACCAATGTACCGTATCTATCTGGTGACTCATCCACTGGCCGGGTAAACCCGAAGAATATGGCCAGAATAGGCGGTATTCCAGATAGATCCTCGGGTCAAATTTTTCGTAGGGACGGTTCATCAAAAAGCGCTTCCAATCGGTATCCTGCTCTTTTAACAGGCTTATCAGTTCAGGACGGCGCCAACGGCCGGGTTGGTTCACATTCCAGGTTAACTCCACCATAGTGATAGGACCAAACTTGCCAGACCTGATGAAGTCATTGGCCGCATGGTAATTCGCACCACTGCGACGCTGTGAGCCTATCTGCACGATTTTTCCAGATTCTTTTACTGCTTTCAATGCTGCCCGGTTCTCTTCCATGGTTTCCGCAAATGGCTTCTCCACATAAGCATCACAGCCTGCTTTTACAGCTTCAATGGTATGCAGGGCATGTTGAAAATCTGCTGTACCGACGAATACAGCGTCGACCATTTTGCTGTTATATAATTCATCATTATTGCGAAATGCCCTTACATCATTCTGCATTTTTTCCTTCCAGATAGCAGCACCTTCTTCACGACGGCGTTTCCAGATATCTGAAACAGCAACAACCTCAAAATTCAGTTCTTTGTAGTGGTTCATAAAGCAGGGTATGTGTGAACTCCGGTGGCGATCAGAGAAGCCAACAACACCAACACGTACGCGATCATTAGCACCAATGATACGTTTATAGCTTTTGGCACTAAAACCATTTTTACTCAATAGTACACCGGCACCAGCAATTGCTACCTGCCTGATAAATTTACGACGAGATTCTTCCATCTTATTTGAATAGGTTTTGTATTTGATAATTAATAACCAGGGTTTTGTGTAAGTACAGCTGTATTGTTCCGCTCTATTTCATCTGCGGGAATAGGCCACAAGTTATATTTTGGTAATGCATCACTGTAATATGGATTATATTTTTTTACACGGTCATACCATAGTCCTAAGCGCATCAATGTTAGTCTGCGTTTTTCTTCCACGCCAAGTTCACGCATGCGCTCATCCAGGATATAGTCAATATTTACATTGGCGGCGGTTACATCAGACGCATTAGAGCGGTTACGTACGGCGTTTATATCGGCAGCAGCAAGGTTGTTTTGGTTAAGCCCCATATAAGCTTCTGCTCTGATCAGATAGGTTTCTGCAAGCCGGAACATATACTGGTCCAGGTAAGTACCACCCGCAGTTGCTTTCAGTAAGCCATTTGCAGGGTTTGCTATCAGGTTTAAAGGGTGTCCGCCAGGTGTTGTACATTTGGCCTGAAACGCATAAAATGGTCTGGAAGGAGCCGTAATACCTGATACTGGATTAGCTGTCGATATAATTGTGTTATAAAGAGGGGAGGCGGGGTTGGTTGCCTTGAAATCCCTGACAAAGTTAATATTAGCATTACGAATATCATTCTTAAAGTCACTTTGCCAGATCACGTTACTAAAGTAATTGGTCGAAATCGCCCAGCCTATTCCCCTGCCACCGGTAAGGTCATCTACAGGATGCAAAAAAGGATTCGGGACTTTGGTGATCTGTGCCAGATAAGGTGCATGATGTCTCTCCAGTAGATAATTACCACCCTGTTCGGTTGAAACTGCGCCACCTCCGGGAACATCTGTTTCCAATTGAATTACCCAGAGACCTTCCATATTACCAGATTTGCGGTTTTGGTTACCGGGTTGAAAAAGGTCCCAGTACACATTACCCGTTGTCACTGTAGATTTTGAGCCGAACCGGTTCCGCATTAAGCTGACCGGTTGTTTACTGATTACTGCAGTGGCGGCATCCACTGCGTTTTGGTATTCGCCGGCTGCAAGATAGACTTCAGCCAGTAAATGCCCAGCCGCTGCGGAGTTCACCTCACCATCCATAACTGCATTAATAGGAGCCAGGTTGGCCACAGCATATTTCAGGTCTTCAATACACTGTGCATATACTTCTGCTTTAGTGGCACGGACATAATCTGTCTTTGGTTTAGTAATTTCTTCCAGTGCCAAAGGTACGCCGCCATACAGATAAGCCAGGCTGCGATACGAAAATGCCCTGAAGAAAAGCGCTTTTGCAGTCGCCAGTTTCTTTTGTTCTTCGGTCATTTCCGAAACAGGTACCCGGCTAATAATAACATTGGCTTCGGAAATAATCTTATAAAAGGCCGACCAGTGCGTAAGGGGGATGTTACGACCCCCACTTGGCACATAGGCCGCGGCCATGTTGGTATGCCTTGCAGGATCGGGCTGTCCGTCATAGACAATATCGCAACCATATAAATAATCAAAAGGATAGTTTTCGTCCCTTGTGTAAAACTCAGTGCGTGTTACCCGGTACATGTCGTTAACCGCGATCGTAAAATCGGCATTCGTAATGTAGGCGTTGGATGAGCTTAAAAAGTCTTTGGGTGTTTCGTCCAGATAACCCTTTTTGCAGGAGAACAACGAGACAGAAATAAGCAGGGCAGTTATAATAGTTATCTTTTTCATGTTCAATACGGTTTAAAAGGTTAAATTAATTCCAAATGAATAACCCACCAGTAGTGGACGACCATCTATATTCAGGCCGCCGTCGCTTATTTCCGGATCCCAACCCTTCCATTTGGTTAAGGTCACCAGGTTCTTTCCACTGGCAAATACACTCAGGTTTTGAATTTCCATTTTCTTGGTAAAACTGTTCGATATCTTGTAGGATAGCGTAACATCCTGTAGGCGGATAAAGCTGCGGTTGCGAAATACTGAAGGATTGATTGTTGGAGCTTTCTGATACATTGGATATTCTCCATCAGGGTTACCTGGACTCCAGAAATCCACTGCACTCAGGTAGTTCCACCTGATGTTGTTGTCACTGAGCATCCAGGACTGACTGTTGTTGCCCAAATAACCGTTGTGACCACCCTGTATCGAATTAATAAATATGCTTAAGCTGAAGTTTTTGTATTGAAAACTGTTCAGGACACTAAAACGGTAAGCCGGGTCTTGTGAGCCGAGTATCGATCTGTCAGCCGTATTTACAACTCCATCACCATTTAAGTCGATCACCCGGTAATTACCCGTATTATAGCCCACAGGTGGCGTTTCTCCAATTTGATAAATGCCATTGGTCCGGTAGTCAAATACAGCGTTGATCGGCTGGCCTATGAATAACTTACTAGCGACCAGGTCACCGGTGCCGAGCAGCTTAATGACCTTGTTTACATTTCTCGAAAATGAAAAAGTCGTATTCCATTTGAAAGATCTGCCGTCAATATTTTTAGAACTCAGACTAAGTTCAAAACCTTTATTAGCAATCTCTCCGATATTTGTGTTGATTTTACTGTACCCGGTAATATTGGGAATTTCTACGCTATAAAGAAGGTCTCTGGTTTTTCTGCTGTAATAGTCGAAACTACCAGTTAGGCGACTCTGAAACAGGGTGAAATCCAGTCCGGTATTCAGTTCATAGGTGCGTTCCCATTTGAGATCCGGGTTACCCAGTATATCTATATACTGACCATACTGGGTGGTTCCACCGTCTCCAAAGACATAGGCGGGCTGGGTTGATACTTTGCTCAGTGAACTGTAACGGCTGGTTTGATTACCACTTACTCCGTAACCTATTCTCAGTTTGCCAAAATTAAGCCAGGGAAGATTTTTTAAAAATGATTCCTCCGTGAATACCCAGCCTGCAGAGGCTGAAGGGAAAATTCCGTATTTGCTGTTTTCTGCAAAACCTGAGAACCCATCGCGTCTCAGGGTGGCAGTCACTAAATATTTACTGTCAAAAGCATAATTTATCCTCGCCATCTGATAATTTAATGATTCGGACCATGCGTTTGAAGTTGTGAATCTGTTAGTGCCCTGTTGCAAATTATTATAGCCTAAAGTAAGCCGGGTGAATCCGTTTGCTTTTGCCTCGGTAGATTCATTCTGACGTTCGATAGCTCCATATACCAATGTTGCGTTTATGGAATGTTTATTGAATGTGCGGGAATAGGTAAGAATATTATCCAGCATATAATCATAATACTGTTGATTTTGTTTGTAGGCTTCGCCTGTAAGACCTGCGCCATATTTACTGGCAAAATAATGGTTATCGGTGCGGGCATTATTGCCGAAGTTGAATCTATAGTTTAAACCTTTAATGAAAGGAATATTGGCATCAGCATAAATATTGGCGAAATAGTAATTATGGCGCTCATAGTCATCTACATCGTAAGTAAGGAAGGGGTTCGGTGAATTATTTCCTTCATAAGGGTAAGGTTTCAATGAGCCGTCGGCATTATAAGGCGAATTTAAAGGCGATGTCCGTCTCAGGTCAGTAAGCCCTGGCTCAGCCCCATCCTGGCTCACGAATGAACCAAATGCCTGTAAGCCTACTTTCAACCAGGATGTCGGTTGCGTCTCAATATTTGCGCGCAAACTTTTACGCTTGAAAAGGTCGTTAATTATATATCCTTTCTGATTGGTATAACCTCCCGAGATCAGATAACTTACTTTTTCTCCTCCACCGGAGATGCTCAATTGATTGTCCTGGATAAAACCTTTTTGACTACCTGCCTTATTCCAGTTAAAATCAGTGTCCACGATATTACCGTTTACATCACGCTGGGAAATATCTACTTTATTGGCGAGGTTAAAGTTAGGGTTGGGCTGCGTGTATTCAGGTGCAAGGAAGGCTTCTGTATAGTACATTTTCCGAACTTTTTCAAGTGTTTCTTCCCTGTTTAGTGGTCTCAGATTACCTGAAGGATTTTGAGTGGTATAAGACGAGGAAAAGGAGATACGGGGCTTTGTGTTGTTTTTACCTTTTTTACTACTGACCAGAATTACACCATTAGCTGCCTGTGCACCGTATACTGCTGTTGAGCTGGCATCCTTCAATACATCAATTGATTCTATATCATCCGGATTTATAGATTCCAGTGAATTATTATATTGTATACCATCGAGAATGATGAGTACATTTCTATTACCGTTTAGTGTATTTTGACCTCTGATTGTTATTTGTGGTGTTGATCCTGCCTTTGTTACCGGGCCTACATTCAGACCGGGTACTGTGCCCTGAAGATTTTGTGCAATATTGGTATTTGGGGCATCCCGGAAAGGTTCGAGATTTGCACTGGTTACTGCTCCGGTCACAGTTGTTCTTTTTTGTTTACCGTAACCTACAACCACCACCTCGCTCAGGTTGCTTTGATTGAGTGTCAAGACTATATTGATGATTTTTGACTGGGCAACGGCTCTTTCTTCCTGTTTATAACCGATATATGAAAATACAAGTATTGTCTGTTCGTTAGGGACAGTGATTTTATAGATCCCGTTTGCATCGGTCACTACACTGGAACCTGCATCCCTCATCTTCACGGTTACACCTGGCAAAGGATCCCCGGTCTTTTCGTCTACTACTTTACCTGTAATAGCAATATCGGCGATGGTATTACTGTGTATGCTCTTTGTGGATTGCTTTCTTGATATGATAATCACATCGTCAGCAGCCTCATACTCCAGATTCAGCGGTGTAAAAACCTGATCGAGTAATTCCGACAGGGGCCGTAACTGGCTAAAAGCATTCACTTTCACTTTAGCGTCTACTATACGCGGACTGTATACGAAATTGACGCTATAGTCCTTCTCCAGTTGTTTTAAGAGCTTATCAAGGTAGATGGATGGCTCGTTAATAGTAATTTTCGTGTTTAGAACCGCCTGCGCATTGCTGTCTTTTGCAAGTGTAGTGCCAAACACTGAAAATAAAATAGTTAACTGTAAAAATGTTATTCTCATAATTTTTACGAGTAGATCTTTATATTTCATATTTTTGAATGGGTTTATATTGATTATCAACTCAACAAAAAGCCCCGGCACAGCCTGAAAAGGCTGCGTCATCTAATGGCTGGAATCATTTAGAGGGGCTTGCATTAAAAACCGGTAGTACTTCGAATACTATCGGTTTTTTTATGAACTATGGTTTCTTTATCTTCATACGCATTGGATTTAGGTTATGGTTTGTCTGGTTTATTTTATCGAGATGGTTCCGTCTTTGAATTCGTAAACTGCGTCAATCGCTTTACAAATGGCACGCACTTTTTCATCCAGGGGTAGCTTTGACAGTGAGGCGGTCACGGTAACCTCTTCATATTTTTCCTTGTCATAACTGATCTTTACACCATAAGCTTGTTCCAGTTTTTCAATAATAACCGGGAGGGGTGTATTGGTGAACGAAAACTCTTTTTTAGCAAGCGCAGGTGAAAGAATAAGCGGCATGCTAACCGCGTTTGTTTTAAAGGAAGATAATTTAGGTTGATATACTGCCTGCAAATTAGGCGTGAGAATTACTGATGCCTTAACGCTGCCATCAGCACTTTTTTGGTTATTGAATACCTGTACTTTACCCGTGTTTACCATAACCCGGAATCCATTGTCGCCATCGTAAGCACAGACAGTAAAACTGGTGCCAAGTACCTTAGTTATCATACTGCCGGTATGAACCAGGAAAGCTTTAAGTGAGTCTTTTCTTACCTCAAAGAATGCTTCTCCTTTTAAAAATACTTCACGATTCGTGTCGCTGAATTTTAACGGATAAGTTATTTCTGAGCGGGGTTTTAAAACAACGATACTTCCATCAGCGAGCTGAAGGAGCTTCGGCGTTTGATTGTCATTATATACTTTAATAAGGCTGGACTGTGTGGTTGTCAGAATAGCAGACGGTTGTCTGTATTGATTAAAAAGGATTGTTCCCGTAACAAGCAGGAGAACAGCTGCGGCAGCCATCCATCGGGTAGATATTTTAAACCCAGGAGCGCGCTTTGGCTTAACAGACTGGAGAAAATGTTCTGACATATCTGCTACATCCTTATCTGATAATTGCTTATCGTTCGGCCTGACCTGCAGAGCCTTTAAAATCATAACGGCTTTTTCCAGGTGTTCGCAGCGGTCTGGATTTTCGCTTAGCCAGGTTTGCCAGAATACCTGGTGTTCAGGTTTTGGATGCAGTACCCATTCTATAAAAAATCCATCGCACAGAAAGTCTTCCGCTTCGTAGTTCCGGTATTCGGTCATAAGGAAATATTTGGTTAATAGTAATACCCTGATACCTTAACATATTACCCCTATTGCAGATGTTTTTTTAGATGTTAATTTTTAATGTACTGTAAAACAGAGTGTTATTTTTCTGTTCTGATAAGCGAAATGCTGGTTAAGAGCGATAAAGCTGCAGAGTTGTAGCGAACAATAGTAATAAGACACTCCAGTCTGCCCGAAGGCTCGAGTAGGCTTTTTGGAGCAGATTGTGGGCAGATTGTTTATTAATATTCATGATACTGGAAATCTGCTGAATATCCAGGTCTTCGAAAAATTTCAGATAAATTATCTCCCTTTGTCTTGCCGGCAGCGTTTGGATGGCCTTCCTGACTTTTTCGGCAAGTTCGAGATTGGCGGTGTCAGTAATCAGTTTGCTGTCAATAGCAAATTCTAATACAAAGCCGTAGTCGTCATCGAGCAGTTCATCTTTGAACCATTTGCTTTTTTCGCGCAGAACCCGGTTCCTGATTGCTTTAAATAGATAGGATTTAATGGTTGAACTTTCACTGATATCAAAGCGCCGGTTCCATAAATCAAGATAAAGTTGCTGGATACAATCTTTGACAATGTCTTCGTCCGGACAAAATCGATAGCCGAAATCGAAGAGCTGCTTAGAATACTTTTTGATCAAATCAGTATAAGCACGCCTCTCGTTATCATCTTGTCGGGTTTCCGGCAAATTTTCCTTAATTATTTTTTCTCTGTTCAAGAGTTTTGATTTATTGAATCAGGTTGTATATTGACCGAATAAAGCTATAAGTTTTTTGTAATTAATCAAATATCTACACGTAATGACTGATTTGTTTTTCCATAGAATCGGATGTGCTAAATCGCTTTAAAAGATCATTTTGAGGAGAGGCGAAGGAATTAAATGAGCGGAGCTTTAGATTTTTCTTCCATTACACTCTTCATTATTTTAAGGAATTGACTTTGCTGATCTACAAAAGGGTAGTGGGAGCAATTTTGGATAATATGGAGGTTTTTCTTACCGGTAATTTTCTCTAAATCCGAGATTTGTCTGGAAGAGAAAATGCCGTCATTTGCCCCATAGACAGCAAATAGTTTTACACCCTTACGTGGCAGGCTTCTTAAGATAGGTTTTGTATCAATATTTACGCTGGATTCATTTTTGTAAAATAAAATTGGTGCCTGATTATTACGTATGTTGGACTTAGAAAATTCACCAGTCTCATATTCTTTGTTGACTCTTTTCGACTCTTCCGTAGGCTCAGGCATTTTAAAATAGCCAAAACGAGAGGCAATCTCGTAAGTTAGCTGACGATATTCAGCCCCACGTTTATCCAAAGAATTTATGTATTCTATCTTGTGAATGGACACTGTATCATTTTTTGCAATAGCAGTCTTTGACGCTGTACGAAGTACGTGGTCATAACTGTCCTGTTGCGCGAAAAGGGCACCCACCAAGATCAGGCGATCAACTTTTTCTGGATTCTGATTCGTAAATAAGGTCGAAACAATTCCTCCGAAGCTGTGGCCTATCAGACTTACTTTTTTTAGTCCGTATTGTTTTATGATATCATTAATATCGTGAGATGCCTCATTGAACGTAAGCTTAGCTGAACCATCTGTGGAACGGCCTTCGCCTCTTCTATCATATACGATTACAAAGAAACCCAGGTCTGCCAATTTTTGCGCCGTTGTACCTTCAAATAAGGTTGAGTTTCCTCTGGGACCACCATGTATATAAATCAGTGGTGGGTTCTTGCGGTCTCCATAGGCTTTAGAATATAGATTTTGAGCAAATAGCGATTGGAAGCAGGTGTGTACAATTAGTGCAACTAGTATAGATATTTTTTTAGTAAACATAGAAGTGATAAAATAGGCTTAACCATAATGGCGGTGTCGTAACTAGTAGTAAAAATACAAATTTCAGCGGATAGCCGATACAAAAACAAAATGACCCGTCAAATCCAAATGGGTCAACAAAAGACTAATCCCGGTTTTATAGGAAACAATGAAAAAAAACAGATTTACATTATTTGTTTAATATATTAATCATTTTCATTGTAATTGTTTATTATATAAAACAATGGAAAGACAATTTAGGCTACTGCTTAAACTTAAAAGTACTTACTTATCTCGGGAAGAACATTAAGTTACCTTATAACTGTTGATAGTCTCTATCAGGCTGGCGCCATTTCCGTAAGATGGTTTCACATTCAAATAATTGAAATTTATGAAGACAACTAATATCCCTGAGTTTGCCGAACTTTGTCATAAAGTCGCTATAAATAAACTACATATAAAATATGTAGATGAGATACAATCATTTTGTAACGCCTGCGAAGGGCAGCCGGAGCTGGATTCTTCAAGAATTAAAGCTAAAAACTTAATGAGTCTTGTCTATGTTAATAACGGTCTTTCTGAAAAATCCCTTGAAGTAGATTTAGAGTCAATGTCGCAATTTTCAGATGAAATGCTTAGCAGATATTACAGTACAATATCCGGTGCAATAATTACAAGTACTGATCTTGGACGAATGGACGAAGTTCGTCCTTTTGCATTCAGATTTTTGATAAGTAAAAATACGAACAATTGGTCCACCTTATTGAAAGTTTTAGTCTGGTATATTAAACACTATCCAGACACACCGGAAATCACCAATGAATTCAAAGGAGTTTTTTATAGTATTTCTTCAACCATGGGTTATTTACCTGATCTATCTGCTTCACTTACAGATCAGGTCCGTTCTCTATCTGAAGAAAACATGAGAAATGATAAGAATTTGAATCAGTTCAGCCAGATCTATATGGAAACTGCTAAGGAGAATCAAAAACAGGTATTATCAGATTATTTAAGTAAAAACCCCTTATTTGTTTTTAAAGAATTTGCTTTAGATATGGTGAAAATGAAAAAATTAGCACCGAAAACGAAGGCTTCTGAGTAAATAATGTGTTGATAAAGTATCACAAATTCGTTCGATACTTAAATAAAATCAAAATAATTTCATATTAAATGAATAATCATTTAGTTTTGAGGGATTATTAGATTATGCGGATCAGGGATATTAAAAAAGAACAATTAGTAAAAGAAAAAGCTATTGAAACCATCGTAAAATACGGTCTGGAAGGTTTTACTATTAATAAACTTGCAAAAGCCTGTGGTGTCTCTGTAGGGACACCCTACGTTTATTATAAAGATAAGGACGACCTTATTTTAAAGATCGTATTGGAAGAAGGAGCAAGAATGGAAGATGCGATAAATAAGGATTTCGATCCGGAGACTTCACTGGAAGAGGGTTTGCGAATCCAATGGCGCAACCGCTTCGATTATATGATAGAAAACCCCTTGCTGGGACAGTTTTTCGATCAGATCAGCAGTTCAACTTACCATCAGCAATTTCTCGAAATGTTCACAAGCGATACAGGTGCATTCTTAAGTAAATTCAAAGAAAATATGGGGCGTTTCATCAGCAATGTTGTGATGCGGGGCGAAATGGATGACCTGCCAATTGATGTTTACTGGTCGATTGCATTTGGCCCGTTGTATACTTTAATGCGCTTTCATCAACAAGGACGTAGTATAACAGGTGCTTCATTTCAGATCAGCGAAGAGCTTGTCTGGACCACCTTTAAACTTGCATTGAAGGCTTTGAGAAAATAGTCTCTCTAATAATAAGTATAATAAATATAAAGAATATGATAAATTCCTTTTTGATGATAGGCCAGTCAAATATGGCGGGGCGGGGATATTTGAATGATGTTAAGCAGATCTATGATGAAAAGATCAAAATGCTGGTGAATGGCCGCTGGCAAACGATGGTAGAACCCATAAATTTTGACCGGCCGACATCCGGCATAGGACTTGCCGCATCATTTGCGGGTGCCTGGAGATTAAAAAATCATCAGGAAGAAATCGGCTTGATACCATGTGCTGACGGCGGTACTAGTCTGGATGAATGGGCTGTTGGAGGTGTGCTCTTTGAAAATGCCCTATTCCAGGCAAAACTTGCCTTAAGGACTAGTAAGTTGAGTGGGATCTTATGGCATCAGGGTGAAAATGATAGTTTTGGTGGACTTTCAGCTCTTTATTACGATAAGCTGAGTATTATCGTTGATGCATTCCGTCGGGAGCTTGAAGCACCAGATATTCCTTTTATTACAGGCGGCCTCGGCGGTTTTTTAAGCGGTGGCCGGTACGGTAAATTTTTTACTGAATATAACCAGGTTAATCAAGCCCTTCAGAAATTGGCTGAGACAAAGCCTAACTGTTATTTTGTAACGGCGAATGGATTAACGGCTAACCAGGACGGGCTTCATTTTGATGCGGTATCACAACGAAGGTTTGGAATCAGATATTTCGAGGCATTTTTCGAAAAGACGAATATTCTGGCACTAATGCCTGGTGAGAATGAGCTAATCGAGATTATACAGGACAGGCCTTTAACGAAAAAAGAACAGGTTACATTGTTAGAGATTGATTTTGCCCGTGGTAAAATTTCCTTAACTGATCTGGAGGAAAAGTTGAGCTTGCTAAAGGAATAATCAGGTTGATGTTGCTGAGCCTAAAATGTTGTTATATTTAGATTTAATGACGGACAATTCATATATGTTTAATTCTTAATTTAATTATAAAAACATGAAAACAGATTTATACACCAAAATTGTATTAACGATAATAGCGCTGGCTTTAACAATCAACTTATTTAAAGAATCAATCACACCAGCGATGGCGGCAGGTGCAAAACCTACTGTTATGGTTCCCTTGAACGCGGATGGAACAATAGATGTCAATGTAGTAAAAATGCCAAGAGATCTTATAGATGTGAATATTCAAGAGATTGCTGGATCAAATGCTGCCTATAATCCGATTTTAGTGAAACCAGTATCTCAATAATTTCCATTATTTTAAAGGTTGGACGCAAAAAACAAGGCTTTCAGAAGTCAGTATCGGGGAGTAAGACACATCGAATTTTTTCTTTACAGAATTACCAGATATATGCCCAAATTTCTAGTTGCCCGCACAACTTTTTGTATTGGTCCGGGATTAGCTCGTTACTCTCGCTGATCTCTGAGGGGGAGGCTTCATATTTTAAAATGCAGCCTCGCTATGCTCGTTAGCATTTTTTGTTTTCAATCTATCTTTGAACTGAAGGGTTCAGATAGTCTGAAAACAAAAAATGCTGCTTATCTTTTAGATAAGCAGCATTTTTAAATCTGGCGGAGGAAGAGGGATTCGAACCCTCGGTACCGTTGCCAGTACGACAGTTTAGCAAACTGTTCCTTTCGGCCACTCAGGCATCCCTCCGTTTAAATTTGTTACCCGTTTTTCGGGATTGCAAATATAGTAAATGATTCATATCCGCAAAAATTAATTACACATTTTGTTAGGCTAATATCAGGATGTGACAGATTTTTGCCGGCATCATATTGAGAATCAGAAGTATAATTTTTTGATTTTTTTGAGATATTTTTTGAGAAATTGAGGGAATAAGTAAGTTTCACCCAATCTTTCCTGTTATCGTCAGTTTTTCTTTAAAGATATTGTCAGTGCATACATCAATTCAAACACTGCTTTTTGGGTTTGCTGATCTGTAAAATGACCATTTTCATTGAATTTACCCTGACCACCGCTGATTAATAATTTTAATTCAGTTGGGATTTCTTCCTGTAAAAGAGTTGACATGATCAGATCGAGTGATTCAAATGCTTTTATTCCGGAGGCAGATAGAATAATAAAAGCAAAAGGTTTAAATGAAAATACAGTCTCTGATACGGTCCATTCTAATGCGTTCTTAAGAATTCCTGGTAAACTGAACACATACTCAGGACTGCAGATCAATATAGCGTCAGCGGCTCTTATTTTACCTAGAAATGTAATGACGTTCGAAGGTATCTCATTTGGAGATAGTCCCGCACTGAAATAGGGGAGTGATTCCAGATCGAAATTTTCAAAAGAGAATTCCTCGGCATATTCCCTGGCTATCGCCTGGAGTAGTTTTTCATTACTGGAATTTTTTCTTGTACTGCCAGATAACGTGAGCAGCTTTGGCTTGGTTTTCAATAGAAAAAGTTTTGCGGTAGTGCTTTATACGTTCTGCAGGTAGTCGATCCGTACATGATAGATACTCATCAGCATCGTTTTAAAAATGAGTTTAATCGTTTCCAAATCCTTTAAAGTCAGGTCGCAATTGTCCAGTTGGTTTTGTTCCAGTTTATAGTTGATGATTCTTTCTACCAGGTCATTGATATTCTGTGCATCCGGGTTTTTGATACTTCTGGAAGCAGCTTCCACAGAATCTGCCAGCATTAAGACACCAGTCTCTTTGGAGAATGGAATAGGGCCGGGGTAGCGGAAAGTATTTTCGTCTACAAACTTCTCAGGAGAATTCTTTAGGAAGCTCTGATAGAAGTAATCTACACGTGTATTGCCATGGTGCGTTCTGATAAAGTCAATAACACTTTCCGGAAGCTGATGCCTGCGGGTAATTTCAATACCCTTGTGGACATGTTTGATAATGATCTGCGCACTTTGCTCATAAGGGAGTTTATCATGCGGACTTAATGTTGTATTCTGGTTCTCAATAAAATATTGCGGATTTTCAATCTTACCGATGTCATGATATAATGCGCCTGCACGAACAAGCAGTGAGTTTCCACCGATTTTAAAAATAGCTGCTTCCGCCAGGTTAGCTACCTGCAGAGAGTGTTGAAAAGTGCCAGGAGCTTTGAAAGCGAGCTCGCGCAGTAATTTGTTATTGGTGTTCGTCAGCTCGATTAATGCGACATCAGACGTTATACCGAAGACCCTTTCAAACGCATAAATTAACGGATATGCCAACAGAGAAAGTAGTACACTGAAAATAAATGGCACAAAATTCATCCATTCGATTTCTTTGAATGAGCCTTCTCTAAGCAAACCAATCCCCAGGAAGCAGATGAAATACGCAGTCAGGATATATAATGCAGATAATAGAAGCTGCTCTCTTTTAATCAGGTTACGGATACTGTAAATCGCAACCATACCCGCTGTAGTCTGATAGAACACAAACTCAAAGCTGTTTGGTACGAAGAAACCCGCTATAAGGATTACCAGTAAGTGCAGGTATAAAGCCAGCCTGGTATCAAATAATATCCGGATGATAATCGGAACGATACAGAACGGAATATAGTAAAGGCTCGGCAGGTTTAATTTTATGGAGTAAGTGAGTGATAGGAGCATGCTGGTAATGACGAGCATTAAAAGCGAAAGCTGCCTGTTGTCTGCATAGATATCTTTACGGAACAGGTATAAAAAGATCATTAGCAGGCTCAGAATGAAACTAACCAAAAGAATCTGACCGAGGTAAACAATTTTACTGTCACCGATGGTTTTTGTTTGTGCTTCGTAAGTTTCTTTAAAAGATTGAAGCTTCTGATAAACCTCATCGTCGATTACATTATTCCTGGCTATAATCAGTTCACCCTTCTGCACCATTCCGCGGGTTGTAGACAGGCTGTTAATTGTATTGTCCTGAACAATTCCGGTCAGTTTCTCATCAAATATAATATTAGGCTGCAAATGGTCTTCTACCAGGTTCATAACCATCTCCTTAACTTTTAAGTTTGTGGTTGTAAAGGTTTTATTGAAATAGTCCAGGGCAGTTTGTACAGTGTAGAGATCCTGTGTACTGGTAGTTTTAGTCACATTATTATTCAGTAAGGAGACATCATAATACTTTCTTCCCTTCTGGTGCTTGGCATTGGTTGCTATAATACCTTTCTGATAAATTTCGTTGAGCAATTTTAAAGAGGTCGTTTTATTCGCCACCCGCTCATCTTCTGGAAAGGCATTGCCATTCCATTTAACATCAAATTCATTGGCATAAGCCTCATCGACATCCTGAAGCAATTCAGGATCATACCTGTAGATTGGAAGGACGTTTTCAAGCGCGTCTTTCTTGTCTGTGCTTACCTGAGGATTAGTTTTCAGAATAGCAAAGCTGAAAGGCGAGATAAGATCTTTATTTAACCATATTTTACCTTTTTGAAATTCATACCTGAAACGTGGTTGTTTAGGTAGAAAAAAGGTAATGATAAATACAGTCAGCGCCATCATAATATACTTGATATTAGCGGAATACTTCCTGTACAGGATCTTATGAGAATTCTTTTTGATTTTAGCCAAAATGATTTGATTTGATTTTCAAAAATAGCAAATTTCAATGAATATGAACAGTTTAGCGCCGTCGCAGCCGGTATTTCTGTTTCCGGCTTATTTTAAACCCTTGATTTACTGGTTTTGTTTTTCTTTCAACGAAAGTTTGGTATCCGTATTTACCGGGTATTCCGTTTAAATTTAGTTCATACTTCCTTCATTGTTTGTTCAATCTCGAATGAACAAACAATGAAGGAAGTATGAAGAAACAATGAACAAAGTGTGTCTGAAATGTCAGCATGACCCAACCAAAACTACTATTAATCTGTAGTTAATAACTAGTTTTTGGAGCGTGTCTGAAGCGGCATAAATCCTACGTTCTTTTATTAAAACATAGTCTGGGTTTTTTATCTTCGTTGCATGACTGAAGATCTGGAAGAATCATACCGTTATCCCATTGGCCGTTTTAAACCTGCCGAGGCTTTTACACCGCAAAATAAAATGGCCTGGATAGGTTCTATACGCTCAATACCGCTGTTATTGGATTATTGTATAGAAAATATGGATGAAGTACAATTGCTTTTACCTTACAGAAAAGGCGGTTGGAATACGATTCAGGTAATTCATCATATCGCAGACAGTCATATGAATGCTTATATCCGGATGAAATTAGCCCTGACTGAGGAAACCCCGGTTATTAAACCCTATGATGAAAATTTGTGGGCTGAATTGCCCGATGTTTTTGAGGTACCGCTTAATGTCTCAGTTACCTTAATACACGCACTTCACCGCCGCTGGACAGCATTAATGGAAGCATTGACGGACCAGGATTGGAATAAATCTTATATACATCCTGCAGATGGACAGGAAGTACCGCTTTGGCAGATGATTAATTTATATAGCTGGCATGGCAAGCACCATGCCGAGCAGATTCTAGCATTACGCAAAAGAAAGGGCTGGTAGGCCTGTTCTTATCAGGACATTTGCGGATAGATCAGAAGTTTTGTCTGTTTTTCAAAAATCACGTCAAGTTTTCGCTGAGTGTGCGTCAGGGACAACAGATAGTTAGTATCCTCTTTCCGGTCCAGTACGAAGATCATAAAATCATTGACCGAGACCCTGGACTTCAGCATTCTCCAGTCTTTCCATACTTCGGTGTCATCAAATTTAATATTGATGCTGGATTTGGTGTGCAAAAGATACTGATTGATATGTATTTTGGTTGCTTCGTCGCAGTAACAGATTACTGGCAGGCTTAATTCAGCACTTATCTTACATACTTTGGATAACCAGATGCTCATTGTAATCTCCGGCAGATAAGCTGGCGGGCAGACCAGTTGTAGTCTGTCGTGTACGGATATCGGTTTGTTGAGATGTAAAATAAAAAGGTGAGCGTCAGATTTTTCTATCAGCGCCGCAGACTTGTCCCCAAGAAATTTATCCAGCACAGTTGTACGTCTCGGCCATCCGGTAATAATGATATTAGCCGATTTTTCCTTCGCAATACGAAGTACGCCACTCGCGATATTATGATCCAGTGTGGCGACAAGCTTAATTAGTGTACCATTTCCGGATGCATATTTTGCAGAATCATTGAGTTTTTTTCTTGCTGTAACCAGGTTTGCCTGGGCATTATCACTATCTGGTACTACCGAGAGCAGAGTGATCGGCTGTTCTGAGTTTTTGTCTTTTAACAATAAGGCCAGGTCCAGCATAGTATCCATATTATTGAAATCGGCAATAGGTATCAGAATGCTTTCCTGTTGCTGAACGGGGGCGGGGCCGTCAATTTCTTCCGCAGACACGATCTGCCTTCCTGCTTTCTCTGTGGCAAAAGATGCAACCACGCAGGTAACCAGAATTAAGATAATGGTACCGTTAAGAATATTATCATCAATAATTTTAGCCTGATAACCAACTAAAATAATAGCCAGTGTTGCTGCAGCATGCGCGCTGCTAAGACCAAAAATAAGTAAACGCTGATTTTTACTGTAGCGGAAAATCCATTGTGTAAAGGTCGCGCTGAGGTATTTACCAATCAGTGCAACCACAGTTAATGAGCCCGCTATAATTAGAGCTTCCGGTCCGCGAAATAAAACGCGCAGATCCACGAGCATACCTACGCTGATCAGGAAGAAAGGAATGAATAAAGCATTACCTACAAATTCGATTCTGTTCATTAAAATGGAGGTATGCGGAATGAGTTTATTCAGTGCAAGTCCGGCAACGAATGATCCTATAATTGGCTCTATTCCAGCTAACTGCGCGAGGAATGCGGAGAAAAACACGACAGAAAGAACGAAAATATAATGCGAGGTTTTTTCACTTTCCAGTTTGGTGAAAAACCATTTGGCAATCTTCGGGATTATAAAGAATACAGTAGCAGTGAATAGACTTAGTGAAATGGCCAGCTGTATCCAGAACGTAGAGTTGAGTTCCCCTTCAACGGAACCCATAATGACAGCCAGGATAATTAAAACAGCAGTATCGGTTAGAATTGTTCCGCCGACGGTTACCGCCACAGCTTCATTTTTTCCAATTCCGAATTTATTGATGATCGGATAAGCAACCAGTGTATGGGTAGCGAACATGCTGGCGGTTAGCAGGGAAGTTATGAAGGAGTAATTGAGCAGATAATAACAGACGGGAAAACCGATTAAAATGGGAACGGCAAAGGTTAGAAAACCGAATATAAAGCTCCGGTGTTTTTTCTTTTTGAATTCGGCCAGGTCCAGCTCGATACCTGCAATAAACATGATATACAAGAGTCCGATGGTAGAAAATAATTCGATTGCGGAATTTTTCTTCAGGATGTTGAACCCGTAAGGACCAATGATTATACCGGCAATAATGAAACCCACTATACCAGGTATCTTTATCTTTCCAAGCAGGATCGGAGCGATCAAAATGATAAATAGTAACAAAGAAAAGATCAGTACCGGGTTGGTAAAGGGCAGATCAAACTGTCTTGTCAAGTGCGTTAAAAAATTCGAATGCATAAATGTTTGTTTAAATCCTGTTGTCTTCCGTCAGGAAAACAACAGGGATATGACCTTATGTTCTTGCTATTTAACAAGCCTGTCCACAACTTTATTTAGGGTAAGACCCTGCACAATAATAGAGAAAATCACAATAGTATAACTGGCAGATACAATAAGTGGTTTATAATCGGAATCTGGTAAAGATAAAGCAAGTGCAACGGAAATACCGCCTCTTAAACCAGCCCAGATTAAAATACCCAATCTGTTATAATCCACCTTCAGGGATCGGCGCAGCAGAATTCCGGGCGCAGCAATACTGACACCTCTGGCAATGAGTACAAATACTACTGACAACAAACTGATTGCCCAATAATTGGTAAAGAACGGGATAACTACGATCTGCAGGCCGATCATAACGAATAAGATAGTATTCAGCAGATCGTCAATTAAGCCCCAGATTTTATCCAGCATACTTTTTAATCCAAAAGTACCTTTGCTTTCTCCAAGTTCCATATTACTCAGCATCAGACCTGCCGAAACAGCTGCCAGTGGAATAGAAACATGGAGTAATCCACCAATTACAGAGATTCCCATAACCATAGAGATGGTGATCATCAGGATCGTTTGCAGATCATCTACTTTTTTTGCTAACCTGGTACAAAAATAACCGGATATTACACCGAGCAATATCCCACCAAACACTTCCTGAATAAATAATTCACCGGAATGAGACCAGGAGAAGGCTACAGAAGTATCTACTGCAAGCTCACGAAGTGTGACAAATAACAAAATGCCCACACCATCATTAAACAGCGATTCACCACCAATTATGGTTTCCAGTGAAGGCGGTATTTTTGATTTTTTTAATACAGATAATACAGCCACAGGATCAGTAGGTGAGATCAGGGCACCAAAAAGAAAGCAGTAAATGAGTGGAATATCCACCCCTATAACCGGCCCGATCCAGTATAAAAGAAACCCAAAAATAGTCGTACATCCGATTACACCGACGGTGCTGAGGATTAATACAGTTCTTTTTTGTTCTTTAAGTTTTTGATAGTCGAAATGAAGGGCGCTGGCAAATAGCAGGAATGCAAGCATTACATCCAGCAGGGTTTTGGTGAAATCGATACTTGAAGTGAGGTCTGAGACTAATGCGTAAGCAGCGGGGAAGGTCTTACCGGTTAGCATTATAAGTACTGAAAAGGCGATGGCTATAACCATAATACCTATAGTACCGGGGAGTTTAACAAAGCGATGATTAAGGTAGGAAATCAAACCGCTGATGGTCACCAGGATCGTAATAGAAGTAAAAGTGTTCATTTAATAATTAAAAGTGTCAGCTTGTAGGCAATATAATATACGGCAACAAAATAACATTATCTAAAGTTTTTTTTATCTGCTTAATGTCATTCCACGATTTCGGCCGATCTGAAAAAATTTAGGAAGATTGAAAAAAACAATGTACTTTGATTTCACCTGAAACAAAAAAGAAGCCATGAAATTATCTTTCGGAACCAGTTTTCATAATCAACCTAATTATTTTATTGAGAAAATATGGCGGGGGCTGTTGGCCGGTTCTGATGACTTTATAACTAATTATCAAAATTATCAGCGACGCTATCTGGAGAAATTTGGCGTATGCTGGGATGGAGAAGATTTTGGTGAGTTTATGGAGCCTAAGTTACATACGATCAGAAAAGATCTGGATAATGAATGGTCGGCAGGGAAGACCATACAGCTGGTTATTAACCTCAATGCTGCCGATGAATTTCAGTTTGCACCACAGATAACCTGCACTTCGGTACAGCGTATCCATATAGACTACTCCGGATTGATTAAAGAAAATGGACCTGCTGTTTTTATTGATTACCAACTGCTGGATCAGGAAACCCTGGCCAGATTGGCGATTAATGACGGGTTTCCCACGATTGCCGATTTCTTCCTGTACTTCAACGAAGAGTTTGCCGGAAATCTGATACACTGGACGCCAATCCGGTACTAATTTTAATTAAGCCTGATCGTTTAAATAAGCTGCTTTTTCAGCTGGATTGAATGAATATTCAAATTCTTCGTATAAAGCTGCGCTTTCACCATCTTTTAAACCTTCGTGAGGAATCGCATAATAGCGGCCTTTAATTGTTCTTCCTTCAGTATTTCTTTCTATGCTGAGATTTAGAAACCCATGCTGCATTGCGCAGAAACGTTCCAGTTTCACGTTGTCGAATAAGGGACTGTCGTTGCTGTAGCTAATATCATCTGCTTCTGCCAGCCAGTGCATTTCATCAAATCCTCCGGCACCACAAACGATAAAAGGAACAATATTGCCGTCTGCATAAGTTTTGCTGAAACGCTGATAATTATGTACGTGTCCGCTAAGTACCAATTCTGGTTTTACACCGGCCTGTTCGAAGCAATCATCTAAAAAGGTGAGCATAGGCAAACTGGAACCGTGGTTGAAGTCGGCAGAATAAGGGGAATGGTGTAAAGCGACAATCAGCGCTTTTTCGTGCTGTTCAGTTGCGGCATGTTTTAACTCCTCTATAAACCATGTTTTTTGCTCTGCCGTAATTACGCCGTATTTGGGAACATTGGTATAAAGTCCGATTATATTCGCCAAAGGGGTCTGTAATGTCCAGTAGATATTAGGCTGCACACCGCTCAATCTATCTTTTTTACTTCCAAAAGGTACTGGCCGGGGGGCCGATCCGCAAAATACACTGCAGAAAGCATCCAGGCTATGGTATGGCTTTTCACTTAGCGGGTTTACATCACTATCGTGGTTTCCGGGAATCGCGAAGATTGGTAGCGGATAATTTTTGTAAGGTTTAAAGAACTGTTGTTCATATTGGTTAGCTTCTCCATAGTGATAAACGATATCACCTACATGGAAAAGAAAAGATGGTTTTTCATCAGCTGAAGGAGCTTCCAGAAATTGCTTGCCCATTTCTTCTGCAATCTGTTTTTGGAAGGCAGGTGATTTTATTCCACCGGTATCTCCGGCAACCTGAAAAATCATTTTATCTGGTGTTGCAGTCTGAATCTGTGGTTCTAGGCGGTAAGGATACTCTCCAATCGCCATTGGAGCCTGCAGGTATTTATAATTATCGTCTGGTTGGTTAAGTTTAAAGAGGGGTTTTACGGGGATGCTTTTATTTTCTGACAACATGATGCTAAATTCGGAATGAACAGGCTATTCAGGCAGGAAGGTGGAATTGACCGGATGGATGAGCTGTCTGAGTATATCCTGTGGTATGAACTCAAATATCGCAAAATTTATGCGCAAAAACGACTCTAAGGCGGTTTACGTCGAAATTTAACCTGTATTTAACAGTCAGATGATAAATTATATGATATGCACATACCCAATCATTTACAATTGCATACATTTGCGCCACTAATTTAAAAAGATGGCAAGTCATAAGGATGTCAACAAGCTGACAGCTGCAGGTGTGTTAATTAGCCTGGGCATTATTTACGGAGATATTGGTACTTCTCCTTTATATGTTTTTAAAGCTATAATCGGAGACCGGCTTATTACAGCAGATCTGATCCTGGGAGGGTTATCCTGCATCTTCTGGACGCTGACGCTTCAAACCACCCTGAAATATGTGATTATTACATTACAGGCAGATAATAAAGGAGAGGGTGGCATTTTCTCATTGTATTCCCTGGTGAAACGAAGAGCTAAATGGTTAATCATACCGGCAATGGTTGGGGGAGCAGCCTTATTGGCGGATGGTATTATGACCCCCGCGGTTACAGTTTCTTCTGCTATTGAAGGTTTGGGCATTATCTATAAAGATCTGCCGACTGTGCCGATTGTAATTCTGATCATCACATTTCTTTTTGGTATACAGCAGTTCGGAACTTCTTTTATCGGTAAGGCATTTGGTCCGATCATGTGGATCTGGTTTACGATGATCGCTGTGCTGGGTACAGTTTATGTGCTGAGTTTCCCGGAAATACTAAAAGCAGTTAATCCATATTATGCCTACCATATTCTGACAACGAATCCAGAGGCTTTCTTAATTATAGGTGCGGTATTCCTGTGTACAACAGGAGCAGAAGCATTGTATTCGGATTTAGGACATTGCGGAAGATCAAATATTCGTGTGAGCTGGATTTATGTGAAAATCTGTCTGGTGCTAAGTTATATGGGACAAGGGGTATGGTTATGGCAATTGCAGGGAACACATCTGGGTCAGGTGAATCCTTTCTTCCATATTATGCCGGACTGGTTCCTTATTTATGGAATTTTGATTGCCACCGTAGCTGCTGCAGTTGCGAGCCAGGCACTGATTTCGGGATCATTTACCCTTATTTCTGAAGCTGTAAGGTTAAACCTCTGGCCTAAGGTAAAGATTAATTTCCCGAGTAATTCAAAAGGCCAGTTATATGTCCCCTCGATGAACTGGGTATTATTTGCCGGCTGTATCCTGGTTGTACTGATCTTTCAGAAATCAGAAAATATGGAGGCTGCATACGGGCTTTCTATTACGGTGGCTATGTTGATGACAACTATCCTGGTTTCTATATTCCTGATCCGTAAAAAAGTTCCTTATTACCTGATCGGGGTATTCCTGTTGGTTTATGGTGTTATAGAAATTACATTCCTGTTGGGGAATGTCGCCAAAATCATGCATGGTGGATGGTTTACCTTGCTGTTGGGGATGTCATTATTCTCTATTATGTGGACATGGTCCAATGGCCGCAGAATCAGAAACCGGTATATGCGCTTTGTGGATATCGAGAAATTCTACCCGATTCTAGGCAAGATCAGTGAAGATGAATCTATTCCAAAATATGCATCTCAGCTGGTTTACCTGACGAGTGCAAATTTTGCAACGGAAATTGAATCTTCTATTATGTATTCCATTATTCAGAAGCATCCAAAAAGGGCAGATGTGTACTGGCTTATTCACGTGGACGTAACCGACGAACCCTTTACACTCGAATATAAAGTGGAGCAGTTGATTGATAAGAAATTGATTCGCATTGATTTCCGGTTAGGATTCCGCGTAGAGCAGCGTGTTAATGTACTTTTCCGTAAAGTTGTAGAGGAGATGGTTGCCAACAAGGAAATTGATATCACCAGTAAATACAACTCGCTTAAAGAACATCATATCGCCGGCGATTTCAGGTTTGTTGTAATCGAAAAAGTACTCTCAAACGCAGATACACTGAATCTGATTGAAAGATTCACAATGATTTACTATGGTTTTCTCAAAACATTCAGTGTAGCAGAGGAAAAAGGTTTTGGCCTGGACCTGAGTTTTGTTGCAGTGGAAAAGGTACCGCTGATCGTAGATATTCCAACAGATTTTCAGCTGAAAAGATTAAACTAGACTTTTTTAGCAAAATCCGTCGGACGGAAATTAGTTAACTGATGGAAAGCTTTACTAAAGGCTGCCAAACTGTTATACCCTGTCAGATAAGCGATTTCTGAAGTGGTTTTGTCGTGCTGAAGCAGCATTTCTATAGCTTTGACAGTACGGAGTAATTTGAGGTACTGCAGAAAGGAAATGCTCATCGTGGACTGAAATAATCTCGACAGTGTCCGCTCGCCCATTCCGAATCTTTCACTCAGGGAGCGTAATGTTAACGGTTCCGAAAAATGTGTACTCAGATACATAATAACCGGGCGTAGTCTGGTGTTGGCCGTCGTGGGCAACGCAATAGGTAAAGCGCGGGTATTGAGTTTAGGCAGAATGTCTTTAATGGCCGACAGCAAAGTAAAACCTTCTTCCTTTGAATTCACAGTTCCGCTCCAGTGTTCTGTAAATACAATCATCTCAAATAGGAGATTATTGACGGGGTATATGCCCAGCTTATCATAAAAGGGATCTTTACCATCGTCATGGAAATACAAGCTTCTGGTGACAGTTTGTGCATTCCGCACCTTCAGATAATGTTCAAGTCCGCTAGGAATCCAGACATAGTGACGCGCAGGTATAATGTAAGTCTTGTTCTGCATATAGATATAGGCAATACCGCCTTCAACATAAGTAAGCTGATGTTTCTGATGTGCATGGGGCGGCAGGCGGCGTTCTACTTTTTCGTGCATGACGAAGATACCTTTCGGTTTTAGATCTATGGCTTTCAGGTAGGCTTGAGTCTCTGAATATTGCATTGGCTGGAATGGACTAATAAATGGTAATATAGATAAAATTACATGATTCTAAGCACCGTATTTTTGTACTATTGTTTACCTATATGTATCATCTTCATAAAAAGACAGCTCTGATTTTGCTGTCATTCGCTCTCTTCAATCCCGTTAAAGCTCAAAATCCCGTTCATGGGGAGCTTTCCATTCAACAAATCTGGGACAAGGTTTCAACTCAAAACAAAGCTGTTCAGATTCAGGATCTCCGTGTCCGCGAATCGGTAGAAGGTATTAAAGATGCCAAAGCAGAAAGACTGCCTGAGATTGGCGTGGAGGGCGAGTATGCCCGCGTCAGTAATTTTCCGGTTTATGAAAACGGCTTATTCCATGCACCTACACAGGTGGAGGTCGTACATACCTCTTATCGTGTCGGTGGAGAAGCTTACTTAAACCTTTATAATGGTGGGCGGACTAATCTCAACATTAAGCTGGAGCAGAAAGAAAATGAAATCGCGCAGGAGCGCAGACATCTGACAGTTTCAGAAATGAAGCTCCAGGCAGCGGCTTTATATCTTGACATGCAGCGTAGTGGTGTTTTTAAGACTTTACTGTTGAAGGATATCAGCGACCAGCAAAAGCAACTTGAGGAAATTCGGCAATTGCAAAAAAATGGTGTTGTGCTAAAAAGTGACGTACTACGTGTGACTTTAAAGCTGTCCAAACAGCAAATGGCACTGGAGCAGTTAAATAATGACCTGAAAATCGCCAATCAAAAATTGAATATACTAATGGGGGAGCCTGATGAATTTGTACTTAGCCCAGCTGCCGAAGATCAAAATGAAATGCCTGTTCTGCTTCCTTATCAGGAATATCTGAATACAGCAATGGGACATTCTTATTCCTTTAAAATATCAGAAAAGGAGGAGGAACTTCGTGAACTGGAGCTGCGTAAGGTGAAATCTAATACGGCTTTGAAATTAGGTCTTTTTGCAAATTACAGCTATTCCTACCCGCAAATTATGCTGTATCCATATTCAATCGCACTATACGGATTAGGGATGACAGGTGTCAAAGCCAGCTTCCCGATCTCATCTCTTTACCACAATACGCATAAAACCCGTGCCGCTGTATTAAAAATACAGGAACAGGAAGTTGAACATGGTGATACAGAGGACAAAATTAGAGTGGAAGTAAATACGGCCTACCTACGTTACCAGGAATCTCTGAAAAGAATGAATGTTGCCCGGGAAAATATCGTTCAGGCGACAGAAAACTTAAGGATTGTAAATAATACTTATTTCAATCAGCTGGCACTGGTCACAGATTTATTAGATGCAGATACACAATTACTGCAAACCCGGTTCGATTATGCTGCGGCAAAAATAGCTGCTCAGTTTCAATATTATCAATTACAAAAGGCAATAGGCAATATCTAAAATGAAAACTAACGAAAATTACACTAATACTGACAGGCTGATCACTAAAATAACGGCCTGGATCGCAACCGGAATTGCTGTCGCTCTGGCGATTTGGGGTGTGATCACCTTATTTCAATTATACAGATACGAAGAGACAAACGATGCCCAGATAGAGGAATACATTAACCCGGTTACTTCCAGGGTGACCGGCTATATCCGTAAGATTAAATACGAGGAAAATCAGGCGGTTAAAAAAGGAGATACGCTGCTAATTATCGATAACAGTGAATATGAGCTGCAGGCGAAAGAGGCTGAAGCGGCCCTGGCTAATGCAAGGGCTCAGATTGGGGTATTACAAAATGACGTGCAGTCAAATGCGGCAGTTTCTGTGGTTACACAAAGTCAGATTGCTTCTGCAAAAGCCAAATTATTAAAGCAACAGCAGGATTATGATAGATATGCTGCACTTTACAAGGTTGAATCTGCCACAAAACAGCAACTTGAAAATAGCAAAGCATCGCTGGATGTGGCCACTGCGGAGTACCGTGCTGCAGTTGATAACTATCAGGCTTCCTTGTCAAAGGTAGAAGCTATCAAATCACAAAAAGGCGTTTACCAGGCAGAAATAAAAAGGAGGGAAGCATTGCTGGACCGTAATCGTCTGGATGTTGGTTATACAATAATCACCGCACCTTATAATGGGAAAATGGGCAGGCGTACAATCCAGGAGGGACAATTGATCCAGGCAGGGCAGACGCTGGCTTATATCGTAGACCAGGAAGCCGGTAAATGGGTAATCGCAAATTATAAAGAAACCCAGGTTTCTGCCATGCGGATCGACGGTATTGCCGAAATAACGACAGATGCTTATCCTGGTCAGGTATTTAAAGGCAGAATTGTTTCCCTGTCACCTGCAACCGGTGCCCGTTTCTCTTTGCTTCCCCCGGATAATTCTACTGGTAATTTTGTGAAAATTGTTCAACGGATACCCGTCAAGATCTTATTAACTGATGATAGAGCTAAACTGGAAAATCTGAAGGCCGGTATGAATGCAAATGTTAAAATAAAGAAAGATTAAAATGAGCGCTGTATTACCGGTTTTTAAATCCTGGGTACCTGTCTGGTTAATCAGGCTGGCTATTTTTATGGCTATTCTTCCTGGTCTGATTTTATTCGGTCTTTCTTCGGTGAATATTACTGCTGCTTCTGGTTATTATGGCATGGAGCCAGCAGATGTCCAATATTCTATGTTGGTGTTTTATGCTGCTGTATGTGGTTTTTTTGCGTTGGAGAGGCGTTTTTTTATTTTCACAGCTACCAGGGAATACTTCCTGCTGAGCATAATTGTACAGGTGATTACAGCATATGTCTGTTATCATACTCAACATGCATATATCCTTTTCATTTTCAGATTTATTGAAGGGATGGCTAATTGTATGGCGACCAGTATTTGTATTACACTCATTTTTGGTAGTCTGAACAGCGAAAGGGCCAGGGAAATTGGTTATTCGGTGTTTTATGGCATGTTACTGTGTGTTACGCCAGTTTCGACTTTTATTACAGCACCTATTTTAGATAACTTCGACTATAATGTACTTTATAAGTTTATAATTTTTGCCTATCTGCCGGGAGGTATTCTGTTATTGCTGATTATGAACAATGTGCGTCTGAACCGGAAAATGCCTCTATATCAGCTGGAAGTCTACAGTTTTATTATCTATTCGGTTTTATTATTACTTATCGGATATACATTGGCTTACGGGCAGCAATATTATTGGTTCGATGATATCAGAATTATCAGAAGTGTAATTGCAATTGTACTGCTAATGGCTATTCTGATACTGCGCCAGCTTAAACTTAAAAGACCCTATCTGAATCTACGTGTATTTAAGTACCGGAATTTTGTAGCAGGAATGTTCATGATTGCTTTTCTATATATCATCAGGGGGGCATTCTCAATCGTTTCTACTTATTTTACGGCTATTCTGGGGATGGATCCAACGCATCTGGGTAATATTATGTTATATAATGTATTGGGAATAGTTCTTGGTGTATTGATCTCGTCTAGGCTGTTGATTTTGAAAAGACCAACCAGGCTGGTCTGGATTTACGGATTTATATGTTTACTGATTTTCCATGTCTGGATGTGGTTTTTGTTCAGCACGCAGGCAGATGCAGATACGTTTATTGCTCCGTTGATCCTGCAGGGAATTGGAGCGGGTTTGCTGATGATGCCAATTATTGTGTATTCAATTTCATCAGTGCCTGTGCATCTGAGCAGCTCTGCTTCTGCTACAGGAGTATTTTTTCGTTTTACCAGTTTTGCCGGAAGTATAGCCATTATTAATTATTTCCAGCTACAGCATAAGGCTAATCACTATAATCGTTTTCAGGAGCAGCTCAGTGGCCTGAATACGCAGTTGACTGAACGGTTAAATCTTTACAGCCGGATTGTAAGCGCGAAGGGCGTGCCGGTAGACCAGGCTGCAAAGATCGGCAGGGGTTTATTAAACAGAAGTGTGGATGTACAGGCGCAATTGCGCTATATGATGGATTATTATTATTTTATTAGTATTGTTATTATTGCGGCAATTCTGCTGATTGCGATGTTCCCGTTTCTGAACAGGACAAAGATAAATGTAAAATCAAGTCAGCCGTCGCCAGTTTCCTTCTAAAATCGACCAGAATAGCTAAAGGTATACCCTTCGACTGGGTGGCAGCGGAATCAGGTCCGGATTATCTTTTCGTCTTCATCCTCGTCCTTATCTCTTGGTCCCGAACCAAGGTCTGTATCCCTGTTTTTACCGAACAACGATTCGTCATTTATACCCTTTTCTGGCGTCCTGTCTATGTTTTTAGCGTGCTTCTGTGGTTTTTGATCGTTATTTTGATGATCTAAATTCTCAATAGAAGGCAAATTACTACTGTCCCTTTTTTCGCTTGCGCTATTGTATTGAGGGCTTGTTATTTCTTCTGGTTTGTTAGGGTTATAGTCCTTATTTACAGCTGTTTGTGGCTTTTTGTTTTCTTTTTCGTTTTCCATGTCAGATCTAATTTTATTTCTTGTCTGTCTAACAATACCACGAAAAATTGGTTTTAAATAAATACAGGCACATAATTTATGCTAATTATACTTCGTTATAGATTTGGAAGAAAACCAATATTTATTACCTTTAAGCTCAGAAATCAAATTTAATTAACAAAATATCATGGAAAAATTCGCAAAATTAAAAGAATTAATCGCCGGAGTTGAGGCAGATGCTGACAAGTTTTACAATTCAGGTAACGGTGCTGCCGGAACAAGAGTACGTAAAGCTATGCAAGATTTGAAAACATTAGCTCAGGACATTCGTACTGAAGTTACTGAAAAGAAAAACAGCACTAAATAAGATACTCTGACATTAATGTCATAAAAAAACACCGGATACCATGTATCCGGTGTTTTTTATTTAAGTGTATTTTGCCGGCCTTACCGGTAGGTCCTTATGGCCTGGTTTTTAATGCAGGTAATCCAGTATTTTTTCGATCAGATCTACAGCAGTATATGGTTTGATCAGGTAATCATTCATCCCGGCAGTCAGGTAATCCTGATGAGCTTCCTGCGAGATCTGTCCGGTAACTGCAAGTACCGGTGTATTGCTTCTTTGCTGATCTTTTGAGTTTCGGATTCTTCTGGTCAATTCCAGTCCATCCATGTCAGGCATCTGGATATCTGTCAATACCATATCGTAATGGTTCTTTTCAAATAGGGTTAAAGCCTCCGATCCTGTATTGGCGGTATCAAAGTCTATACCTTGTTTTTTTAGGATCATACCTGTAACCAGCAGGTTCATTTCGGCATCATCCACAATCAGTAACTTTTTACCACTGAAGGCGTCCGTCTGCAGCTCCTGTTTTTCGGCAGTGTCTATAGCATCGGATCCTTCTGATATTTTATAAGGCAATTCGATTTCAAATACAGACCCTTTTCCGACGGTACTCCGGACATTTATTTTTCCCTGATGTAATTCGATTAGTTTCTTACAGATCGGGAGGCCCAGACCTGAGCCTTTTTGCCAGTCTATCCTTTTATAATGAACTACCTGTCTGTATTCATCAAATATATAAGGCAGATCCTGTTCTGAAATACCGATGCCGGTATCTGCAATTTTAATCTGTAATGAAATTATCTTTCCAGGTGTATTTTTTACTTTCAGTTCAATCTCAACAGTGCCCTGATCTGTGAATTTGATCGCATTGGCAACCAGATTCAGCAAGATTTGTTTCAATCTGTATGGATCTCCCATTACCGTCAGGTCTGGTGCACTATCTTGATTGTATACAAGTTTCAGGTTCTTTTGCGCAGCTAAAACTTCTGTAGTGGCGATAATATCATGTAATACTTTTTTGTATCTGAAAGAGACTTTTGAAAGTGTAAGCTTTCCGCTTTCCAGTCTGGAAAAATCCAGGATTTCATTTACTGCGGACAGGAGCATTGAGGATGATGTCTCCAGTAGAGTTGACATCGATTTCTGTTCTGCGTTAAGCGGAGTGGTTTTTAGTTGTTCAGTAACCCCCATAATCGCATTTAGCGGTGTACGCATTTCATGACTGATACTTGTGAAGAAGCGTGATTTGAAGATTACCTGTTCTGATGCTTTTTTATTTGCAATAAGTATTTTCAAGTAAGTTTTGTATAGCTTAATGAGTAAAAGTATAATGATGAAGAAGGAAAATACACCGATAAAAAAACTGATTTTGCCGGACCTGTCAATAACTTTTAAGGCATGCGCAGTCTTGTCTCTAAGCAGGTTCTTCCGGACTTCGTCCAGTTGCAGCTCTTTGTGTTTAAACTCCTTAAACATGAGTTTGATATTCTGTAGAATCTGTTCGTTCAGCCTTAAAATTGATTGTTCTTTTTTACTAAGCTGCGCATGTGAGCCACGCTGTTGTTCTAATAATTGTTTGTAGAAATTCTCGACCTGATCCAGTTGTTTTTTGGTATAAAGGTTCTGTTGGCTCGGCACTTTTTCATAGGTCGTTTCGATCCTGCTGTTTTTTGAAGTGTCTTTTAATTCTTTATTCAGCAGTGCACCTTTAAGGCGCTGGAAGAATTTAGGTTTTTTAGTTTCGGTTTTAACCTCTTCTACGACAACCGTTTTTTTGACTACCTCGTTATTTACAGGGCGGAAGGATTTGATGACCTGAAACTTCTGAACGGTATCCATCAGCAGGTTGACAGACATTAGGGAATCTGTTAGTTTCTTTATTTGTGTATAAAGCAACACCTGTTCTTTCTTCTTGGCCAGATCCTGAGAGATGTCATCTGATATATTTTTTACGTCTCTTCTTGAAAAACTCTCCAGAAGATCTGAGATTTTTTTTATCTCCTCATTGTACAAATTGAAGTATTTTCTATCCCACAGAGAAGTATACATCCTGAAATTGTTTTCTGCATCTTGTAAGCCCATGCTAATCGTGTCGAGCTTCGCGATCTGTTCATTATTGGCTTGTAGTTCTAAACTGGTAGCGTACAGGTTTTTCTGTTCGGCGTATTGGTCATAAGAAGTCCGGAGCAGTGTAATAATATAAAGGACAATCAGGATTAGGATAAATATAAAAGAAGCTTGTTTATTTTTCATTTAGGCATAATTTCATGATACTCGCGGGACCTCCAGATATTTGAAAAAGGCGTTACAATTACAGGATATAATTTACACAGAATTTACAAGCCGCGTGCCATGAATGTTTTTTTTGCCGTCTGTATATGATTTATCTATTATTCGTTGCCGGAACAGATTTGTATCCGGGCATCTGTTTGGTGTACAGCGGATTCAGTCCGGCGCTAGAAGTGGGGATAATTAACCGGTATTTGTTTTAAATAGTAGAAACAGTGGGTAAATTGCCCAAATCAAGGCATTTTATCCAAGGTATTGCACAATGAAAATGCAGGGTAGGATCAGGCAGCTGAAATCTGCAATTTAACCAGGTCGATCAAATTATACATATCAAATGGTTTGGCAAGGAAAGAATCCGGTGCACCAGGAGATTTAACTACGCTTTGCAGATTGTGGCTTGCGGAGATCATAATGACTGGAATCTGACTGGAGTTGGAATCGTTTTTAATCGATTTGCAAACTTCTCTGCCATCCATACCGCCAAGCATAACATCCAGTAAAATAAGGTCAGGTCTGTCGTTCGCTATTAAATTTTGTACTTCCGTGCCGTTATCCAGGGTAGTAACCTGGTATCCTTCATCTTCAAGGATGAATTTGATGATATTCAATATATCAGGATCGTCATCAACAGCTAATATTTTTTTGAGCATCGTTATTTTTGTTAATCTAAATACATAGAAGCTATTATAGTGCCAGAAATTCTTATCATAAATAATTTTTATACTAAAATAATTAGCATATTTGCGTGTATTATCTACCTGATTAAAAATGTTATACGCTGTTGTTGATATAGAAACCACTGGTGGCTTCGCTGCTGGAAATTGTATTACTGAGATTGCCATTATTATCCATAACGGAGAGGAGGTTGTTGAGCGTTTCGAAACGCTGATAAACCCGCAGATGGATGTTCCGCTTTATATTCAGGGATTAACCGGTATCACTGATGATATGGTACGGGAAGCGCCGGTCTTTACTGAGGTGGCGGGTAAGATTTATGATTTATTAAAGGATAAAATATTCGTCGCGCATAATGTGAGTTTTGATTATTCGTTTGTGCGGCATCAGCTCCTGCATAGTGGTTTTGATTTGCAGTCCCGCAAATTATGTACACTACAACTGAGCCGGAGATTATTGCCCGGATATAGTTCTTATAGCCTGGGCCGTTTATGTGATGCGCTGCATATTCCTCTGATCGGGCGGCACAGGGCCGGAGGAGATGCGGGAGCGACTGCTATTTTATTGGCACACCTGCTGCGTAATGATCCAGAAGAATATATTTCACTTTCCCTGCAGAAAAAAAGCAAAAAACAGATGTTACCGCCAAACCTGTCGGAGAAGGTAATCGAAGAGCTTCCCTACAGTCCGGGTGTATATTACTTTCGCGATAATAAAGGAAAGATAATATATATCGGAAAAGCAGTCAGCTTGCGTAAACGGGTTATATCCCATTTTACGGGAAATAACCCCAACCGGCAGCGGCAGGAATTCCTCAGAAATATCCACAGCATTGATTATACAGTTTGTGGTACTGAATTGATGGCACTGATTCTTGAGGCTGCTGAGATAAAACATCACTGGCCCGAGAATAACAGGGCATTAAAACGTTTCGAACAGCGGTTCGGTTTATATGCTTTTGAAGACCAGAACGGTTATATCCGGCTGGGAATTGATAAGCTTGACAAGCAGGGAGGTGCGCTGTACAGTTTTGATAGTCTGCTTTCAGGACAAACTATGCTTAAAGGAATGGTTAGTACCTATCAGCTTTGTGAGAAGCTTTGCTTTATTCAACGAAATAGAAGTTCGTGTACCGGGCTGGAAACTGGAAACTGCAATGGTGCATGCACTGGACAGGAATCTGCAGAACAGTATAACCTGCGGGTTAACCACGCACTTAACCATTTGAAAACTGTTTCACCTTCATTTATTCTGGTCGACAAGGGGAGAGATACCGACGAAAAAAGCTTTATTTGGGTGGAAGAAGGAAAATTTACTGGTATGGGCTATTTTTCTTTTGATACAGATGTCAAAGATGTGAGTACCCTAAGGTCTAACTTAGTCCCTTATCCTTCAAATGATTATGTGTTAAATCTTGTTTTAAAGTACGCTGAGGCACATCCTGAACAAAAAATTCTTCACCTTGAATCTGCATAAATTTGAAAAAACATTTGTTTGTATTGCACAATAATTCTATCTTTGGCCCACCATAAAGGGAAACGCATCCATAGCTCAGCTGGATAGAGCAACGGTTTTCTAAACCGTAGGTCATAGGTTCGAATCCTATTGGGTGTACAAGATTTATTTCTTAATTTAAGGCGACGTTGCTCCAGACGTTGCCTTTTTTTATGTCTAAACTTTCTGATCCAACCCCCCCGGCGGTATTTAATTTTAGCTTCCTGTATCAAATCATAGGGGGATTTCCAGGTATGAAAACAGACACCAATCTCCCCTCAATTACCCAAATACGACAGCTTCGGCATCTACCTTAGATTTGTTTCGCTGCAATTCATTGAACACAGGCATATAGTCACTTCCCCACTTTTCCATATGTCGCGTAAGCGGTAACAAGCTTTCGCCCAACTCTGTTAAAAAGTACTCAACTTTTGGAGGAAGTACCGGATATATAATTTTACTGATCACACCATAATCTTCTAATTCCTTTAGCTGAAGATTTAAGACGCGTTTGCTTGCTTCAGGATGATTTCTATGTAATTCACTTGGTCTTCTTATACCTTTCGAGATTGAATCAATAAGACATGGTTTCCATTTTCCTCCGATTATTTCAAGAGTTATGCTCATTCCACAGTCAAAATCTTTTGGGATCTTTTTTTCATACATAACAACATTCATTTTATAGGTACAAAAATACACATATAACTTTTTAGATACGTATGTACCTGATATGGATAATATTATCCCCATATGAACTTTTTGCCCCTAATTGTATAACGCTCATTAACGTAATAGATTTGCATTAGAAATAAAAACTAAAAAAAATGGAAATTTCAAATAGAGAAAAGGCCGCTGCTATTCAGAACAGCATAGAAACTGAAACTTTAGAACAAATAGGTTTAATAAATCCGCGTTCTTACAGGCAACATAATATCAATGTTGCAGACGGTTTCCAGGCAATTTTAGGATTACATGATTTGATGCCGATGGAAAAAGTTTACACTAATGTGATAAGGGCTTTTCAAGATGGCGACATAGGATTTGTTCACGTTGATTATCATTTATTTGAGCCGACAGTTGCTTTTGATATCCATCGCTTTGAAAATGGATTAAGTGTTGAACATTGGGATAATCTACAGGTAAATACAAAAAAAGTAAATAAAAGCGGCCGTACGATGACAGACGGTAAGACCAAGTCGGTTGATCATCATTTAACTGAGGATAATAAAAAATTGGCAGCTGCTTTTGTCAATGAAGTAATGGTCGGCAAAAACTTCAGCCTGGCGGAAAAGTATTTTAACGGCGATGTGCTTATACAGCATAATCCATATATGGGAGATGGTGTATCAGAGTTTTTCAATGTTCTGGCAGAATGGAAAAATGAAGGTAAGGAGCAAGTCTACGTTGCTGTACGGAAGGTTTTAGGAGAAGGAAACTTTGTTCTGGTCTTAAGTGAGGGGTATGTAGGAACAACACATTCTGCTTTCTATGATCTATACCGGATCGAGAATAATAAAATTATAGAACATTGGGATGTAGTAGAAGAAATACCTTCGTTAGAAAATCAAAAAAATACAAATGGCAAATTTTAATTGGTGGATCTGTATGTTATGAATATTCATTATCATAAATATATCAATACCTTTTTTGTAGTCGTGCCAATGACTTTAATAATGGCTGTAGGTTCGTCTATATTAAATAAAAGCTATCTTAAGGAGTCATGGATTATACCACTTTTAAAGTCGTGGTTGATCCTGCTCCCTTTTGCATATATTTTTGCATTATTAATTATTCCTTTAGCAAAACGGCTTACAAGCTGGATTTTTAAGAAATAAAATCTGCAATCTTTTTTTGCATAAACTGCTCCCCGCAAGGGATTTCTACTTTTGGGAAGCAGCTGCTAAAAGGATAGGAATTAATTGAGGTTAACTGGTTACTGAGATCATAAATTCACCTGCTTTTTTTATCGCATCTCTGCCTTCGGGAAGCAGAGAATGCCATAAGGGGAAATTATGGATCATTTGGGGCCAGACCTCAAATTTCACATGAACCCCTGCCATAGCCGCGTTGTGCGTAAATTTCAAGGCTTCACTTAGCATTTCTTCAGCTTCTCCTACTATGATATAGATAGGTGGAAGACCATGAACGTCTGCATAAATCGGAGAAGCAACAGGCAGGTTAGGATCAGCCCCGCCTAAATAAGCTGCTGCCTGCGCTTTAATAGCTTTAAGGGATACAATAGGGTCTATTCCTTCTCTTGTTCTGTAAGTTTCACCACTTTGACCTAAGTCAATCCAGGGAGATATTGGGATTCCGCCTGCCGGCATAGGTATGCCCCGATCACGCGCGAATAGTAGTAAATTAATTGTTGCATTACCACCTGCAGAATCACCGCAAATGATAATGTTTTTAGCTTCATATCCTTGTGCTAATAACCAAAGGTACCCATCGAAAATATCTTCTAAAGGTTCTGGAAAAGGATGTTCAGGGGCTAAGCGGTACGCTAAAGAAAATGTTTTCATTTTACCTGCTCTCCCAAGTTCACTGATCTCACCACGGTGTGTTTGCGGACTGCCGATAAGAAATGCGCCACCATGTATATAGTATAAAACATGGGTATCTCTCGCATGTGGAGAAATTGTCCATTCGCCCTTTAAATTGCCAATCGATACTGTTTCATAGGTTATATCACTGGCTACTGGTAAAGTTGCATACATTTTATCTGCTGCGACACGCAGTTCTGGAATTGGGGCATTAAGGTCTAGGTGGTTTTTGAAATAATCACGGGCAATTCTAAGTTCTTTATTCATACTGTTATCATTAAATATATAACAGCAAATCTCGGATCATATCTATCCGGGCGTTAGGAAATAGTGGTCTGATATTGGTACTTTATGTGCCGATATCAACCATTATTGGTTCAGGTATTTTTTATACATCAGTTTTCGGTATGCGGCGGGAGTTACACCTTCTTGTTTTTTAAATTGCCTGGAAAAATAGGAGAAATCTTTAAAGCCAAGCTGTTCGCTAATATCACCTATAGGGAGGTTACAGTAAACCAACATCCGTTTCGCTTCTATGAGTCCGCGCTCGCGAATCATAACTCCTGCAGTTTTTCCGGCTAGATTCTTAACGATCTTATTGAGGTAATTAGCGGAGATATTGAGTTTATCTGCATAAAATGTGAGATCGGGTTCTTCCTTGTAATGCAGGTCTATTAATTTCTTGAACTTTTTATTTATTAGCGCCTGAAAGGAATCTGCAGCCACCGCATGTGCTTTGCTCATCAACCGTTGAATACGATTGAGTAAAACCAACAGTAACCCATTAATTATCAGTGGAACTTTTATGTCCCTGTCCAGTTCTTCTATAATGGGGTCAATAATAGCTTTAAGTTCATTTTGCGCTGCCTGACCTAAACATAAATAAGGTTTAGTAAAGCTTTCTTCCAAAAACGTAAGCTCAAAAATAGATTCCTGTGTCTGGTGTGTGAGCAGAAATTGTTCTGTAAAGGAGATACTGTAACCCTTAACTTTTTCTGGTGAATTTAATAAATGAACCTGCCCTGGAGAGGTTATTAATAGTGTATGGGTAGTAATATCAATATCATGATAGTCTATAGTATGCGTAAATGTTCCCTCAGTTACCCAGATGATTTCAAAAAAATCATGCTTATGTGGCCATACCAGATTCTTGGGCCATGACAAATCTTCAAAGCGTTCTAGTTTAAATAAATTATCAATATTCCTGTCGGAGGGAAAATCCTCAATTTTATACGTTGGAATCATAGTACTGCATAATATTTCTGGATGTTTTTTACCGTGTTCCCCTGCATATGACAGCATCCTAACTGGGTGTTTCCCGGGAGACTTTAAGCAGAGTCAGAAGTTAGTTCTCTTCTAAGTGATAGGTGTAAAATTATAAATTCCTCCAGCTGATTTGCCGGCTAACTAATACTTATTACGCTTTATATTTTTTCCAAGATCGGTGATAAAAGAGTTAATGACGTTGTCCAGTGCATAACTAGTATCTGTTAATCTCATACGTCCTTTTGGAGAGAATATAGTCTGATCATAGTGGTCTCCCGAAATGCCGACAGTGGTTATTCGATTTCTGGAACGTAAGCGGGTGAGGCTGTTAATTTCAGGTGGTTCTACAACAAGACGGTTATCTTCAAAATGCATAGTCAGTGAATAATCAAGCGTAAACTTATTCATATAACCAGCAACCGGAATCTGGTCATTAGTTGTATGAACAGTTATACTTTCTTCTGCTGCAGAAGTTATCACTTCGCCTTTGTCATTATAATAACTTTGGAGATAGGTCAGTGCTTTAGTGTAAAGTTCATCCTTAGATTTACCGGGAAATTTTAAGACGATATAGTTGATCTTTTTATCTTTCCGGTTGATGAACCCATCAGAAGTTAATTGAAATGGTCCGGAGGAGGTGCTGGAACCGAACATTGTACTGAAAAAGTTGGTTTCTGTACCAGGTGCGGAGTTTGCATTTGTGCCGGGAGTTGGTGTAACAATCGTATTGTTTACAATTGTAGAATGTGTTCCATTAGGATTTACAACAACTGAACCATGGATAGTAGAATGCGTACCATCCGGGTTTACAATTACAGAGCCTACAACAGTGGAATGCGTACCATCAGGATTGACCACAACCTGTCCTGAAGCCATTCCGGCTGTCAGGATTAAGGTGAAAAGGAGTGGCAATCTGTTCATGATAAATTATTAATCTTCCTCATTAAATATATTGTCATCTTCCCAGGTCAGGTAGTCACTATACCATTTTGCTGCTTCAAAAAAGATATCTTTTAATTCGCTTTCTACAAGGGTGGTATATTGTACAATCATCTTATGATTTTCTTTCATACCGGAACTGTTATGATAGACGAAGTCAAAAGTAATAATCTCGGGACTGATCTTCATCTCAACAACATCGTCCATATCTACTACCTCAATTATAGTATGAGAAGGTGTGTGTATAATAATACTTCTTCCTGCAGTAATATTAGGCTGCTGGTGCTCGCTTCCGTCTAGAAAAGCAAATATGGGTAACGCAAAATCATTTAATTCCATGGCTTAAAACTAGCAATATATATTCCACAAAATGGATTGGTGTTCATGTTAATTGTGATCAGTTGTTTTAAAGAACCGATTAACTTTATTCTGTATGATATTTTCAGGATACTGTCGGATGAAAATAATAAATATTATTTTACAATAAGAAATGTTTCTAAGACTTATTATTAAATAAATAATTTCAGATGAACTCAAAAAATTATTTGCCCGTTTCCAGGTGAGATGCGTCCACTGGTTTCGATTCAGGAGAACCTTTTTGACGCAGATATATAGTAAATACTACAATGGAGAAAACGGAAAGGAACTCACTTTGCCAGTTTTGAAAGGTTTCAAACCAAAATTCGGGTTCTGATAAATATTTGCCAGCACTGGCCAGAGGTAATTGCTTAATGTGTTGCTCTACATTATGGTTTTTCCAGCTTCCGTAGAAATGCAAAATCCAACTGATTAGAAAAAGAAGAATAAAACATATAGACAGTGAGTTCTTATAAACCTTAAGAATCCAGCCACCTTGTTTTACAGGCCACGGGGCATTTTGTCTACCAGAATCTGGCTCGCGGTCTACTTCTTCAGAACCATTCAGCTTTTTCGATTCTGCCGACCCGATTTGTCTCAGGGAGACTGTTAGTACAACGTAAAGTGCCATTTGAAGGAATTCACTCTCGAAATTTTCGAATGTAGCGGATACGAAGTGACCACTGGTGAGATAATGGTTAAAACTAAGAATAGCTGCATGCTCCTCCGCCAGCTCCTGATTGTGGGTTTTCCAGCCGGTAATAGCCTGAGCGACCAGCGTAATTAGAAAAATAGTTAAGAATACAATGCTCAGGCCATTTCTATACAGAAACGACGGTTTTTCAGAATAGGTTTTTTGCATAATTTGCTTAAAAAAGGTTTGCCGTCGTTGTTGAATGATGTCAGAGACAAGTAAAGTCACCCCATCCCCTTGAAACGGGGGACGAGGTGACCTTTAGTTACTCCTGTGCTGCTTGTTCGTTGACAAAACTTTCCGCAATGCCTGTCAAAGCTTTATCAGTAGCTTTTTCATTGTCCAGAGTTCCCTGAAGAAGTTCAACAACATCTGTATGGCCCATGTTTTCCGCGAACGTTTTGAGCGTGCCATAAGTTGCAATTTCATAATGCTCTACCTTTTGGGCTGCAAGGATTAGTCCGGCATCTCGAACCAGCGTACCTTGATCGGTATCCGCAATAATACTGTCAGCTTCTTCCAGTAAGCCGGCCATTGCATCACATTTTTTTGCCTGAGCTTTCTCTTCCAGCAATTCGAAGACCTTTTCCAACGTCTGAATGTGTGTGTTGGTTTCTTCCGTATGTTTTTCAAAAGCAGCAGCAAGTTCTTTACTGGTAGCTGCTTTTTTCATCTTAGGAAGTGCTTTTACTAAGTGTTTTTCTGCCCAGTAAATATCTTTCAGCTCATCTACGAAAAACTGATGAAACTCTGAGTCTTCCATTTTACCCGTGTTTCCTTTTGGTTTTTTCTGAAGAGATATACTTGCAGATTTTGCCGCGTTTTTCACGGTACTGCTTTGGGTTGCCTTTGCACTTGAAGTGCTACTCTTTTTTGTCGTAGTTGCCATAATTTTGTTTTTATAGGAGATTTAGAAACACATAACTAACAACTAGACAAAATGTTTAACGTTTAATTACCCATTTTCTGGCTTTTTTCAAATCTTCCATTTTAAACCCCTTGGCTTCGCCTGGAGTGATAAAGCTGAACAAGTCAGTAAATTTCTCCACGGCCGGCTGATCTGTGACAATGGCCATTTTCTTCCACCGGGTCAAGTGCTTTAATCCGGCCGTCAGATCTTGAATCCAGGCACCCGCACTGAAGTTTTCAACACCGGTTTCTAAAACAAGCAAATAATATATTTCACCGAATTGTTCGGCTTTAACGGCAAGGCCAGGTAACAGAACGCTTTTAACGTCTTCCTGGTCTACTTCTCCGGAAGCACGGATTCCCAGAACGTGGTCTGGCAGATTATGAATAAGTGTCAGCATATTTTTTTATTTAGTATTTTAATATAACAGCCAGATACAGTGTCGGTTTGAATTAAAAAAAGAATCATAAGATTTTCATTCCCCGGAAACTTTTAGCTCAATCCCGTGTTCCGCAGATATCGGAGACCAAACATGTATTAGAAAACTAAACTAAATTTTATGAAAGCAGCAGTATTTCACAAACCCGGACAGATCACTTATGATCAGGTAGCTGATCCGCGTATTGAAGCAGCAGGGGATGTAATCCTCAGAGTTACTTCCACAGCTATTTGCGGATCGGATCTGCATATCCTGAGTGGTGCAGTCCCTCAAAAAGAGGAGATGATTATGGGACATGAGTTTATGGGTATTGTAGAAGAAGTTGGTCCGGCAGTTAGAAATTTGAAACCAGGAGACCGGGTTGTTGTCCCTTTTCCAATATCCTGCGGAAGTTGTTTTTTCTGTAATCACGGTGCATCTCCGAGTTGTGAAAATTCCAATTATAAACACTACGGTCCTAATGGAGATCTGATGGACCAGAAAGGTGCCGCCCTGTTTGGTTATACCGATCTTTATGGTGGATATTCTGGAGGTCAGGCGGAATATGTCAGAGTTCCTTATGCAGATATAAGCCCCCGGATTATCCCCGATAACATTACCGACGAACAAGCTTTATTTTTGACAGATATATTTCCGACTGGCTGGTCTGCCATAGACTGGGCTCAGTTAAAAGGGGGAGAGGTAGTCGCGATATTTGGTTCCGGTCCGGTCGGTCTTATGGCACAAAAGGCGGCATGGCTAAATGGTGCGGGCAGGGTGATTGCCATTGATCCACTGGACTACCGGCTGGAAAAAGCAAAAGCTGTGAATAAGGTGGATACTTTAAATCCGCATAAAGTTGATGTGATCGAAGCTATTCGCGAAATGACCGGTGGCAGGGGGGCAGATGTTTGTGTTGATGCTGTAGGCTTTGAACCTGAACGGAATTTCCTGGATAAAGTTAAAGCAACAGTGAATTTTGAGAAAGGAAGTATTAAAGTTCTGGATATGTGTTTTAAAGCCGTACGCAGAAGTGGTACTGTCTCCATTATGGGTGTTTACGGGAGTCCGTATGATAATTTTCCGCTCTATCGGATCTTTGATAAAGGAATTACTATTAAGCAGGGGCAGGCACCTGTTTTGAACTATATTGATAAACTCATTGAACTGGTAAAAGAAGAAAAAGTAGTTCTTGATGATATCATTACACATACGCTGCCTTTAAGTGAGGTCGCACATGGTTATCAAATCTTTGATGAAAAACAAGAAGACTGTGTAAAGGTGGTTCTGAAACCTTAAAGAATTATTACATTTGCAGTAGGAAAAAGTTCTTTTCCTACTGCAAAAATATATCCCTCTTTTCATGAGTAAATACCTTTACGGAATCGATTTCGGCACAACGAACTCCGCTTTGTCCATTTTTGATGAAGAAAAACAAGAAATTCTAACGACCATTACGGTTCCCTCTTTACTGTATTTTCAATACGAACAAGCATCTTCTCAGCCTATGCAATATGTGGTGGGCGAAGAAGCTATAACTGCCTACCTGGAAGATGGAATGAGAGGCCGGTTTATCAAGTCAATAAAACAGATTTTGTCCAGAAGTAGTTTTATTGAAACACGCATTTTCCATCAACGTTATAATGCTTCCGACCTTGTCGCTTTGATCCTGAAGAACCTGAAGGCAAAAGCAGATAAAATAACTGGTGAAGATTGCAGGAAAGCTGTAATTGGAAGACCTGTTTTCTTTGATGATGATAACAGTGCTAAGGATACGCTTGCACAAAACAGATTGAATAAAGCTGCGCAGTTGGCTGGATTTACCGAAGTTCGTTTTCAGTTTGAACCAATAGGAGCAGCATTTGCATATGAAAAAACAATAAAAAGCCAGGAAAAGGTATTAGTTGCCGATTTAGGTGGTGGCACGACAGATTTTACTTATCTGGTGCTCGACCCCGAGCATTCCGGAAATACCGATCGTAGGGAAGATATGATCGCTTCGGGTGGTATTTACATCGGGGGCGATAGTTTTGACTCTGCTTTTATGTGGGATAAGGGTACTCCTTATTTTGGGAAAAATACAATGTATGAGGCTACACCTGGTAAGATACTGAATGTTCCTAAATCACTCTTCGCCAACATTTGTACATGGGACAAAATGAATTTTTTTAACGGCCAGAAGATTCGAAATGAAATACAGGATTATTACTACTACTCAAAAAATGACCCACAGTTTAAAAATCTGCTGACCTTAATCGAAAATAATCTCGGTTATTCTGTGTTCAGATCTATTGAGAAAACTAAAATAGCTTTATCCGCTGAGAGTACTACCGACTTCTCTTACCATCAGATGGATATTGATATTCAGGAAGATATTTCCAGAGCCGCATATGATAAGATTATTGAAAAGGATATCCGTAAAATTGATGTTTATCTCCAGGAGTTTATGGAGAAAAATAAGATTAAACCGGAAGATATTGATAGTTTATTCCTGACCGGCGGAAGCTCCCTTGTGGGCGGCGTGCAGGAACTTTTTAAAACTAGATTTCCTCATATTCCGGTAAATTCAGGTGATAATTTTACGAGTGTGGCCAAAGGACTGGCTTATAGCGGTTATCTTTTTGAAAATTAAAGGAATTTTTCTGGAAATATAAAGCCTTCCTGCTTTTTCGGTTTAATCGAAAAGCAGGAAGGCTTTTGCTTTATAGGAAGTTGCTCATCAGACCTTCAATTCATGGCTTTCTATAGTGATAGGATTAGATAAAATCTTGTGGATCGGGCATTTATCGGCAATTTGCATCAGTCTTGACCTTTGTTCCTGCGTCAGTTCACCTTCCATTTCAATTTTACGAATGATGCGTGTAGAAGCATCCATTTTTTCTTCCGCACTGATGCTGAGCTGGATTCTGATACTGGTTAATGGATATTCCTTGCGATCGGCATACATTCGCATAGTTATCGCTGTACAGCTTCCAAGACTGGCTAACAACAATGATCCGGGAGGCATAGCTTCATTAGTTCCTCCTTTATCTTCGGGTTCATCGGCATAAACCAGATGTCCCCCGGCATAAATTTTTGTCAGGTAGCGTGCTTGGTCTAATTCTGTGACTGCTGTAATCAGGTCTTCTGGCATATCTAAATGGGTTTAAGTTTGTTCCTTGTTCTAAATAACAACAACATTAGGTACCAAATCGTTTTTCCGATCAGCTCTTAGTGGAAAAACAAGTAGGCTACAAAAACAGCCGCGATAACTCCCGCCAAATCTGCAATTAAACCCATTGGGATAGCATACCTGGTTTTTTTAATTCCAACAGAACCAAAATAAAGTGCTACGATATAAAATGTTGTATCTGCTGAACCATTAAAAATACAGGATAGACGACCTACGAATGAATCCGGCCCGAAAGTTTTCATAGTGTCAACCATCATCGCTTTGGCACCACTTCCACTCAGCGGTTTAATCAAGGCAGTTGGTAAGGCAGGAGTAAAATCGGTATTCAGACCTGTATGCATAAAACACCAGGTGAAACCGTCGACAATATACCCCAATACTCCTGAATTTCTTAGAACTCCAATAGCTACCAGCATTCCGATTAAATAGGGAATAATGGTGATACAAGTTGTAAATCCGCCTTTTGCCCCCTCAATAAACGCTTCATAAACATTTACTTTTTTGCGCAGAGCACCAAGTATAAAAGCAATTATAATGAAAAACAGGATGAAATTTGATGCCACTTTTGATACAATTTCAATCTCCGTTTTACTCAGGTAGTTACTGAAATAAAATATTAATCCGGCTAGAAATAGAGTTATTCCACCAAGCCAGGCAATGACAACCCTGTTAAATAGATTTATCTTCTGTTTAATTGCTACAGCGATCATTCCGACAACAGTTGCAACATAAGTCGCAATCATGCAGGGAATAAAGATGTCAGACGGGTCTGCTGCGCCCAGAATAGCCCTTTGTGCCATAATACTAAGCGGAATAAGGGTTAATCCAGATGTATGTAGTACCAAAAACATAATCTGCGCATTGCTTGCTGTGTCTTTATTGGGGTTAATTTCCTGCAAGCTCTGCATCGCCTTAAGTCCGAAAGGGGTGGCTGCATTATCCAGACCCAGAAGGTTTGCTGAAAAGTTCATCACCATGTGTCCGGTTGCTGGATGATTTTTAGGTACTTCAGGGAATATACGGCTGAAAAATGGGCCGATAATACGCGACAGGAAGTTTATGGCGCCAGCTTTCTCACCAATATTCATAATGCCAAGCCATAAAGTCATAATACCTATCAGAGGTAGAGCAATATCCATTACACCAACTTTGGCCGACTCAAATGTTCCGTCTATTATCAGTTTGAAAATTTCTGTATCGCCGAAGAATATCAGCCGGATCAGTGCAACAACAAATGCAATTACAAAAAATGCAATCCACAGGTAATTTAAAGCCATATATATGTTTGAAGCTATGAATGTAACAAAAAAGGATCTGCATTCCTGAGAATGCAGATCCTTTTTTAATTTAATATGGTGGCTGAGACTAAGGTTTTTCGTCCGTTAGTTCAAAACCCCACGTTTTGCCTTTTTCAGTTGCAGGAATTCCGCTTGTCATCCAAACGGGTGCCTTAGCTCCTTTCAGATAATAATCGAAAAACTGCTGCTCACGGATCTGAATGTCTTTTCTATTCTGACGCAGTACTAAATTATGTGCCTCATTGTTATAGTTCAGCATCCATACTGGTTTACCTAGTCTTCTAAGACCAGTAAACATTTCAATACCCTGGTACCAAGGCACAGCTCCATCAGCATCATTAGCCATGACTACAACTGGTGTATTTACTTTAGGAAATGCAAATAAAGGTGAGTTTTCGATATATAGTTCTGGTTTCTCCCAAAGGGTTGCACCAATTCTGCTCTGTGTTTTCTCATATTGAAACTGTCTGTTCATTCCTGACTCCCAACGCATACCACCATATGCAGAAGTCATATTCACTACTGGAGCACCCGCCCAGGCTGCAGCATACATATCTGTTCTTGTAATCAGGTGTGCAACCTGATAACCACCCCAGCTTTGTCCCTGGATCCCAATCTTAGTTCCATCAACCCAGCTGTTCTTTTTAAGTGATTCTACACCTGAATTGATATATTCTTCGGCAGATCTTCCCGGGTAACCAGTTTCATAACTGATGTCCGGTGCAAATACCAAGTATCCGTTACTTACAAAATATGGAATGTTTAATCTGGAAGGTGTAGGAGCAGGAGCATTATAAGCATACAAACCATCAGTTAATTTCTCATAGAAATAAGCGATCATCGGATATTTTTTAGCCGGATCAAAATTCTCTGGTTTATATAAAATACCTTCTGCCTGATGGCCTTTCGGAGTTGTCCATTTAACCAGTTCTGCAGTTCCCCAGTTATACTGTTGCTGCTGCAGGTTAGTTTGACTTAGTTTAGTTTCTGTTTTCAGATCTGCAGATGCATAAACATCAGGAGAGTTAGTGTAATTGCCCTTGTCATAGAGATAACGTTCTGCAGATTTAGCTTTAATTACCGCGGAATACTTATACTTCGCCATAACCAGTAATTCAGGATTTTTACTGTTAGAAACGGATGTTTTATAGAAACCATTTTCTTTGGTCACTTCATTGAAAGCGCTCAATAGAATTTCTGATTTTTTACCGATAAAACGTTCTTCAGGATCAGTTTGTAAATAGCGGAAAGTCAATTTATTTTGTCTTCCGAATCCATTGGTCAGGTTTTTTGCTGCTGATTTGCCATCTGGTGAGAATGACCAAATATCATATTTGTCATAAACTAATATCTGTTTGTCGTCTGCTGTCCAGCCTGCAAGACCATATTGTCCTGGTTCATCCGGCACGTCATTGTCCTCATTTGCAAATTTCACGGTAGCAGACCCTGTTAAGGAGATCGTTTTGCCGGTAGCAACTGAATAGGATGACCAGTTTCCTGTAGTTTTGTCAAAATAGGCAATGTAATTACCTCCGGGAGATGCAAATACGCTGCCTCTCAAACCACTGATGATTTTCTTGCGATTACCATTACGTGTGTCCACCAAATAATAGTCACGAATGGAACCCGCTGTCCACTGCATCTGAATTCTATTGCCGAAGTCGGTAGATGCTAATACATAATTTGCATCGCCTTCATTCAATATACTCGCCTCAGGTAATTTAAGATCTGTCAACGGAACGATTTTCGGATCACTGCTGTAAATATCAATAGCAGTCAGATATGATCTTTTAGATTCTTTATCTGCATTTTTTAATTGCATTGGCTGCAGATAATCATCTTTATAACCCCAGATATCGAGCTTAGCATTTTCGAAATCTACCAGGGTAGTGTCTTTTTCTTTTTTGACAGGAGCAATCCCAAAATAGAGTTTGTTACCTTCTTTGCTGAAGGTTAAAGTGCCATCACCGCTTACGGCCCAATTTGCTGGCATACCTTCAATTTCCTGATCGACCAGAGACTGTGCAGTATCCAGTGATAATGAGTTAAAGTAAATACTGTAATCTTTAATTTCTTTTTTATCAGGAGAGGTTTCACCGAGGAAAACAACCTGCTCGCCGTCTTCGTCAAATACGAATCCCTTAAAATTACCTTTTACGCCAACAAGAGTTTTAGTTGTACCTTTTAATGTGTTAAACAAATAAACACCAGGTTTATTATTTTTATCTTTTTTAGACACAGCTACAGCAAATACCAACTGTTTTCCATTTTTGCTCATCGCATAATTGGTCACATTCGGAAATGTACGCTCTGTAGCTGTAAGCAGGTTTCTTAACACGAGGTCAGAACCTTCTTTGCCATCTTTTTTTGTTGCATCATCATCTGCAAAAAAAGCATCTTCTGCATCTGAATCTTTAGGTGTTGCTGCAGTCGCTTTCTTGGTCGTGTCTAATACTGGTTCTTTCTGATAAGCAAGGAAACTACCCTCGTTTTCAGGAAGTATAAATGATTTAACACGCCCCACTTTATATATAGCTGCGGTCGCCAGGTTAATTACACCAAGAGAGTCTTTGGACATTTCAGCTGGTTTCTTCTTTTTGATTTTTTCCAGCCTTGTATCTTTAAAGAAGGGTTTAATGAGGAATGCTGCAAATTTTGAATCTGCACTGAATTGCATCTTTTCACCTCTGCTAACGTTAATTTTCCCGGAAGCTGCCAGGTTCTGAAAGTATAAATTCGCGTCGCCTTCTTGTTTCAGAACGGAATAAGAAGCCCATTGTCCATTAGGGGATAGTTTTTTAACACCTATACTCTCCCAGGAATCATAAACCGTATGGTCTAAGGGTTTCTTCTGCGCAAATGCGACGCTCGCACAGAGGAGGAGAATAAAAGTAAATTTGTTTTGCATAATTAATGGTTGTGTTTGATGGAATGTTTTAAAATTTAAAAATTGCAATTAATTCCCGGTTTACCATACATGTATGGCAAATTTTACATCTAAAGCAGGAAAAAAGACAAAAAAAAAGGTATCCTCTAAGGGATACCTTTTTCATAAAACCAAAACAGGAATTATTTATTTTTATTCTGCTGCGTTTTCGCTTGTTGCTGCTGACGCATATAATCATCCAGACGTGTCTGGAATTTAGATTTTTTCTTTTGTTCTTCTGGCTTTTTCTTGTTTTCTTTCAGGATATTATGAATTTTCTCATCATTAACCAGCGACTTGATTAGAAACTGCTGACCGAAAGTAAGCATGTTCGCAAGGAAGTAATAATAGTTCAGACCTGAAGGGTAACTGTTTAACACACCCAGGAATACGATCGGCATGATATAACCAATGTATTTCATCTGACCTGTTGCACCTGAAACCTGATTATTGAAATAAGTGTAAATCAATGTTGATATGGTCATCAGCACACACATTAAACTCAAGTGATCACCAATGAATGGAATAGTGAAACCAAACTTAATGAAATCATCATAAGTTGATAAATCATGCATCCACAGGAAGCTTTGTCCTCTTAACTCGAATAAGTTCGGGAAGAAGAAGAAGAAGGCCATTACAATAGGTAACTGAAGCAGCATCGGTAGACATCCACCAAGTGGGTTAACACCCACCTGTTTATAAAGTTTCAGGTATTCCTGTTGTAAAAGTGTAGCGTTGTCTTCTCCAACTTTTGCTTTGATCTCGTCCATCTCCGGCTTAAGAATACGCATCTTAGCCATAGAGATATAAGACTTGTATGTTAGTGGAGATAAAACAAGTTTCAGGGCTATAGTTAATACTAAAATGATTAGTCCGTAGTTCCAGCCAAATCCTTCAAGGAAATTAAACACTGGTAATACAACAAATCTGTTGATGTATTTTAATGGCCAGTAACCCATTTCAACCAGTTTCTCAATTTCCTGGCCCTGCGCTTTTAATACTTTAAACTGATTAGTACCAAAATAGAACTTCATTTTGTAGTTCTGTGCAGCAAGCTGGTTAAATGGTAAACTTAAATCTGCATGATAACCTTTGACTTGTTCAGGAGTAGTTAAAACAGTTACACCTAATTTAACCTTAGCAAAAGGATCAGCAGGGATCAATACAGCTGAGAAAAAGTGTTGCTTGAAGGCGATCCACTCGATCTTGGATTTAGAAAGATCTTCCGTTTCATCTTTGGCAATGCTTAGGTGATCTGGATTTTTGTCTACATACTTATAGTAAGGGGCAGAATACTGCTGCTCATTTTTCAGTGATTTTTCCTGTTGCAATAATACTGTAGACCAGTTTAATGCAATACTATCTCTCTGAATTACCTGATTCATACCGTTCAGGTTAATATTGAACCCAACATTATGCGACTCCGGCTGCAGATCGTAAACAAACTCAATAAATTTATCATTACTGTAGTTAGCACGCATAGCCATTGAACGCTCTGTCAGTACCGGGGTAAAGTACAAATCGTTAGTGTTGACTTTTTTACCACCGATAACCAGCGTTAAGCCAAACTCGTTTTTGTCACCATCAAATAAAACGACAGGTTTACCCTGGTAATTTTTCTCATTCTTAAGCTCAACAGATTTAATTTTACCTCCTTTATTGCTGAAGGTTAATTTCAGTTCGTTATTTTCAAGAACACTTGTAGCTTCTGTACCTGAAATGTTGGCACCAAAAGGTCCGTTTAAAGTTGCCGAATCCAATGCTGGAACTGCAGTTTGTGCAGCTGCTGCTGCAGGAGTAGTAACTGTTCCCGCTTTTTTTGCTGAATCCAGTGCAATTCGTTCACGTTCCTGCTTTAATTCAGCCTCACTTGGCTTGAAGAAATAGAAGGATCCTGCCAGAACGATCATAATCAGGAATAATCCTGTGAATGTATTTTTATCCATTATAGTTGTTTAAACGCCTTTTATTTGGTTTTTTTCTTCGCATACTCCATCGCAGCGGCGACAAATTTAACAAAAAGAGGGTGAGGATTAGCAACTGTTGATTTTAATTCTGGATGAAATTGTCCACCAACGAAAAACGGATGATTTTTTAACTCAACAATTTCCACTAAATTACTATCAGGATTGATACCTGAAGCTGTCATACCTGCATTTTCATACTGTTCCAGATATGCGCTGTTAAATTCATAACGATGTCTGTGACGTTCGTTAATTCTGGATTTTCCGTAGGCTGCAAAGGCTTTAGTTCCTTTTTTAAGTTCACATGGATAAGAACCCAGTCTCATTGTACCACCTTTATGCGTGACAGTCTTCTGGTCTTCCATCATATTGATTACGGGAGCAGAAGTAGTTTCATCAATTTCAGTTGTGTTGGCTTCGCTTAAACCTAAAACGTTACGGCCAAATTCAATCACTGCACATTGCATACCCAGACAAATTCCGAAGAATGGAACCTCGTTTTCTCTGACGTAACGAATGGAGTCAATTTTTCCTTCAATACCACGGCTTCCAAATCCGGGAGCGACCAGTACTCCATCAAGATGTTTTAATTTCTCTTCTGCGTTATCTGCATAAATGTCTTCGGAATGGATATACTCTACTCTTACTTTACATTCATTTTTAGCACCCGCGTGAATAAATGCCTCTGTGATTGATTTGTAAGCATCAGGTAGTTCTACATATTTACCAATCAAACCAATTCTTACTTCTGCAGTAGGGTTTTTCAATCTGCCCAGGAAATCTTTCCAGCTTTCCATGTCAGGTTCATTTTTCTGAGCAAGTTTTAATTTACTTAGAACAGTTTTATCCAATTGCTCCTTCATCATTAATAAAGGCACTGAATAAATAGAAGAAGCATCAATAGATTCGATTACCGCGTTTACGTTTACATTACAGAATAAAGCGATCTTTTTACGAATATCTGGTGTAATATGGTGTTCTGTACGGCAGACAAGAATGTCCGGTTGGATACCATATTCCAGTAATGCTTTTACAGAGTGTTGAGTTGGTTTTGTTTTTAACTCTCCGGCAGCTGCCAGGTAAGGGATTAAAGTCAGGTGAATAACTATAGCGTTATTAGCTCCGGCTTCCCATTTAAATTGTCTTACAGCCTCAATAAACGGAAGAGATTCAATATCACCCACAGTACCACCCAATTCGGTGATTACAATATCAAAATCTCCTGTTTCGCCCAGGATTCGCATATTACGTTTAATCTCGTCTGTAATATGCGGAACTACCTGTACAGTTTTTCCAAGGTATTCACCCTGACGTTCTTTGTTGATTACATTTTGATAAATACGTCCCGTCGTGATATTATTTGCCTGAGAAGTTGGTACGTTCAGGAAGCGTTCGTAATGACCAAGATCCAGATCAGTCTCTGCACCATCTTCGGTTACGTAGCATTCGCCATGCTCATAAGGGTTCAATGTTCCCGGATCAATATTGATATAAGGATCGAATTTCTGAATGGTTACCCTGTAACCTCTAGCTTGTAAAAGTTTGGCTAATGAAGCGGAGATGATGCCCTTACCCAAAGAGGAAGTGACACCGCCCGTAACAAAAATATACTTAGTCATGTTTGTGAGTTTGTGAAATAAAAGCAGCAGTAAGCGCTGTTTTATTGCTTTTGTACGGGATACAAAGTTAACAAATATTGTGGTATAGAAAAGTAAATTTTAGAGATTATGTATTCAGCTGAGCCTGAGGAAAAATGGCTAAAAACGAAAAAGACCAGGATAATCTCCCGGCCTTTTTCAATAATATATTTGGTTAGAATATGCTGGTTTAGGCAGTGTTGCATGTTTAGTGCTTAACACTAAGGTAAAGCTAATGTAAATTTTAAGATTTAGTACGTCCAATGTGAAATAAATTCCGAAAATCATGTAAGTTGTTGATTTTCAGGGTGAAAAAATTAATCTTCATTGCTTTTGTATGGCTCATTGGTAATTTTGTCGTGTTGGTCGACCATTAAATTTTGATCATTGTGGCATAAATATCCATCTCTTGCTTAGTGTTTAATGTACACTAAGTGCTGATTTTTACTTACAGCATTCATAGTAAGGTTTAACCTTTTTTTCTTTCTCGGACCAGGCTACATATACCTTTGTTTCTTTACCTAAACGGTATTTGAAACCATTGAGGCCACTTTTTCTTAATTCTTCAAAAAAATCTTTATCAGGTGTGTTTTTGTCTGCTTGTTCATCTTCAGTTACTGCGGGTTCTAGAAAATTCTCTTCTTCGAAGAAAAGTTTGAGCTCCTGCTCCATAAAAGCTTTTTGTTTTTTCTCCCTGGCGAGGTCTACGCTTTCTTTGTAATTATCAAGCAGGTCCGACGCAAGTATCCGAACAGCATACACTGGCGCACCTCCTTCAGCGGTAATATTAAACTGTAATGCCATTTCTTTTGGTTTGGATCCCTGCAATTCTATCCTGAAAGTATCAGGTTTTAGTGTGTTGCTGAAATATTGAACAGTAGTTTGAAGATGATTTTGATCGGTAAGCTGATTATCTTTTGATGCTGAATTACAGGATGTGATAAGTAAAAGCAGAATAAAACAGGGGTAAAGAGGAAGTCTCATAAGCAGGATTTAATGTAATATAGGTAATTAATTATCCTTTTAAATAATTATCGCTCGAAATTTTTAATCTTATCCAGATCCTGCGGTGTGTCGATAGCAATAGTTTCTAATTCCGTAATACGTGTGTGGATTTGATAGCCATTTTCCAGCCAGCGAAGCTGTTCCAGGCTTTCTGCAAGTTCTAATGGTGACGGCGGCAGTCTGGTGATTTCCGCCAATGCATGACTTGTATAGCCATATATTCCTATATGTTTATAATATTGATGATTTGCCGCCCAGGCGGAAGGTTCATGAACGCGTTGAAAGGGGATGGGATGTCGGCTGAAGTATAATGCCTCACCATTCGTATTCCGTACTACTTTCGGGATATTGTGGTTGAACAGTTCGTCATCATCATTGATCTTTTTGACAAGGGTAGCAAGTTGTACTGCTGGGTTATCCCTAAAGCATGACGCTAACAGTTCAATTTGCCGTGGATCTATATAAGGTTCATCGCCCTGGATATTAATGATTACATCATATTCATCAAAGCTGGACGCTACTTCGGCACAACGGTCTGTTCCGCTTTGGTGGTCAGCTCTGGTACGCAAGTAAGGGGCATTAAAACTTTGAAGTTCTGCAATGATTCTGTCATCATCTGTGGCGACAATAACTTTGTCAAGAAGACTGGCTTTACAAGCCTGCTCGTAAACGCGTCGAATCATAGACTTTCCATTAATATCCACCAGTGGTTTACCCGGAAACCGGGTTGAAGCGTATCTTGCAGGAATAATCCCTAATATTTTCATCGGTAATAGATTGCGTTAGTACTTTACCAGTCTACTTTTTTATTTTTTCTTAGAAAAGCCCGTTAATTTCTGCTTCAATGGACTGGATAACATGACCCAGGTCTTCCGGATTACTGGTGAAATCCAGTTTATCCTTATCAAGGATCAATAACTTGCCCAGTTGATAACCTTTAATCCATTCTTCATATTTTTCATTCAGTTTAGATAAATAGTCTAAACGGATACTTGCTTCGTAATCCCTTCCCCGGCGCTGAATATTATTTACCAACGTCGGAACTGAAGCACGTAGATATACAAGCAGGTCCGGTGGTTTGATAAACGAGGTAACGTTATCAAAGATGTCCCGGTAATTCTTGTAGTCCCTTGATGTCATTAGCCCCATTTCATGCAGATTTTCTGCAAAAATATGTGCATCCTCATAAATAGTCCTGTCCTGAATCACATTGCGCTGATTGGTTTGAATATCCACAAGCTGCTGAAAACGATTATTCAGAAAGTAGATCTGCAGGTTAAAACTCCAGCGTTTCATGTCGCTGTAAAAGTCTTCCAGATAAGGGTTGTTATCTACTGCTTCGTAGAGGGCTTCCCAGCCATAGTTTTTTGCAAGTAACCCGGTAAGGGTAGTTTTTCCGGCTCCGATATTGCCAACGATTGCTATATGCATATCTCTGTTCTAATGCTTGTAAATAAATAAATTTTGGCCGGCAGTATTAAAAAGGCTTAAAGCCGATCAGTTCTCTGACGTCTTTTAGTGTCTGTCTCGCGCTAACCCTGGCTTTTTCTGCACCGCGCTGCGCCACTTGGCGTAGATAATCGGTATCAGCAGAAATTTCCAGGATCCTTTCACGGATAGGGGAGTTAAAGACAATCATATCTTCCGCCAGTTGTTTTTTGAAATCACCATAACGGATTGCACATTTATTATATAATTCGTCAAAATGTGCGAGTGTATCAGTCGAGGATACTATTTTCATCAGGTCAAACAAATTCTGGATGGCTTCTGGTTTAGGCTGGTTTTCTTCAGTAGGGCCGCCGTCAGATACTGCTTTCGATACCTTTTTTCTAATTACTTCAGGAGAATCAGCCAGGTAAATACAATTAGCATCTCCTTCAGACTTACCCATTTTACCTTTTCCGTCAAGTCCGGGAACTTTAACCAGGTTCTCGCTGTAGCTGAAGGCAAATGGCTCTGGGAAATAATCCGCATTATATAAACGGTTAAAACGGTTTCCAAATGTTCTTGTCATTTCCAGGTGCTGTTCCTGATCTTTTCCTACAGGAACTTTAGTAGCTCTGTGAATCAGGATATCTGCTGCCATTAATGATGGATAGGTAAGCAGGCCGGCGTTAACGTTATCAGGATTTGAACGGACCTTATCTTTAAATGAAGTACTTCTTTCCAATTCACCCATATAGGCATTCATATTCAGGTAAAGGTAAAGTTCAGTTACCTCAGGAACATCCGATTGAACATAGATTGTTGCTACTTCAGGATCTATTCCGCATGCCAGATATTCAACCAGTACATTTTTTACATATCCGTTTAAATCTGTTGGTGTAGGATGTGTCGTGAGGGAGTGCAGATCTGCAATGAAAAAGAAGCAGTTATATTCATGCTGCATTTTCACGAAATTGGTTACTGCGCCAAAATAGTTGCCCAGATGTAATTTTCCTGTAGGTCTGATACCACTTAATACGATTTCTTTCATGTGCTTCAATTAGATTGCGGTAATTTGACAGCAATGGAATGATTATCCATCGGGGCAAATATCCCGGGCCGAAATTAAGAAAAAACCCTTATCTGATGTTCTATTATATTTCTTTTTGTGAATTCAGTGGTAATTGTAAAGATTGATATTGTGTGTCAGCATAAGAATAGCCTGAAGCTAACGATAAGCTATTAATGTATTTTTTGTACGTTTGAGTTTATGATTTTGCTGTTACGCCACATACACCGTTTTTATGTAATCGTTGTAATCCTGTTTTTTTTTATACTTTTCTATCCTTTCTATTGGTTTGCATCCAGAAAATCTTCCCGTTATCCATTTCTGAATCTTCTCAGAACAGCTAACAGCTGGTTTAGCAGCTTGTTTTCTGGTATTTATTTCCGTTTTCATTACGAAAGTCCGCTTAAAAAGGATCAGGCTTATGTATTCGCTGCTAATCATTCGTCGAACCTGGATATTATGTTGTTTTGCCAACTGGCTAAAGGAGCTTATAGTTTCCTGGGTAAGGCAGAATTATTGAAGAACCCTGTATTGAAGTTGTTTTTTCAAACGATTGATATTCCATTGGACAGAGCGAGTAAGATGTCGGCGTTCCGTGCGTTCAAGCGGGCAGGGGAGCAGTTACATGCAGGAAGAAGTCTGATTATTTTTCCTGAAGGCGGTATTTCAGGAACTCATTATCCACCAACTCTGGAGCCGTTTAAGAATGGGCCATTTCGTATGGCGATAGAAACCGGGACACCTATTGTTGCAGTAAGTATCAGCGATGCCTGGAAACTCATGTGGGATGATGGTGCAAAGTATGGAACAAGACCTGGAATCTGTGATATTTATGTACATTCACCCATTGTTACAGAAAATATGGTGGCTGATGATGCCGAAATGCTGAAAGAACGTATTTTTGAATTGATAAAGCATAAAATTGTGCAGAAATGAATATAGACCAGAAAACAATATATAAAGTGGCTGATCTTGCCAGAATTGAAATCGATGCCGATGAAGTAGAAACTCTTCAGGCGGATATGAACAAAATTCTGACCTTCATGGAGAAGCTTAATGAGTTGGATACGAGTAATGTAGAGCCTTTGGTTTATATGAATCCGGAAGTGAATGTCTGGCGTGCTGACGAAGTTATCCAGGAGATAAGTGTAGAAAATGCTTTAAAGAATGCGGCGGTCCATAATGAAAACTACTTTATGGTTCCTAAAATTCTGGAGAAATAAGACTCCGTTGTAACATTAATAGAATATGCTTGTCTAAATGTGATAACTATAAATAATACCTGATGGAGAACCCGCTAATTAATATTAAAGATATCGGTCGTAAATATGTAATCGGATCCGAAGTGATTCATGCATTAAAATCAGTTTCACTGGATATTTTCAAAGGCGAATTTGTAGCATTAATGGGACCATCCGGATCGGGTAAATCTACACTGATGAACATTCTGGGGTGTTTAGATACACCGAGTAAAGGCGATTATATTCTCAACGGGACAAATGTCAGTCACATGACCGATGATGCGTTGGCTGAAGTGAGAAACAAAGAGATTGGATTTGTCTTTCAGACATTTAACCTTTTGCCCAGATCTACTTCCCTTGACAATGTAGCCCTGCCCCTAATTTATGCAGGTGCTTCCAAGAAAGAGCGTGATCAGCGTGCACAGACAGCTCTTGAAAACGTTGGTTTGGGAAACAGGGTAACGCATAAACCGAATGAACTTTCCGGCGGTCAGCGCCAGCGTGTGGCGGTGGCGAGAGCTTTGATTAACAATCCTTCAATTATTCTGGCAGATGAGCCGACAGGAAACCTGGATACTAAAACGTCCATCGAGATAATGGGGCTTCTGGAAGAAATTCACAGTAAAGGTAATACGATTATCCTGGTAACGCACGAAGAAGATATAGCGCAGCATGCTCATAGAATTGTCAGAATGCGGGATGGCCTTATAGAAAATGATTATAAAAATACCGATATTAAAACTGTTTCACCGAGATTGAGTAAACTTTACGAGAGCGGTGATGATTTTGAACAGATCGGAAAACAGTTATAGCATATATACGGAATGAAAATTTATACCAAAACAGGAGATAAGGGGGAAACCTCATTGATCGGTGGTACCAGAGTTCCGAAATATCATTTACGAATCGAGTGTTATGGCACGGTAGACGAATTAAATTCCTATATAGGATTGATTCAGTGTCAGCGGATCAATTCTCATTCAAAGGAGATACTTAAAGAAATTCAGGACCGTTTATTTACTATAGGTGCGGCATTGGCTGCAGACCCGGAGAAATCCAGAATGAAAATTCCAGACCTTCATGAGGAAGATATCACGCTGCTGGAGCAGGAGATGGATAGCATGAATGAAGAGCTTCCCGCTTTGAAGCATTTTGTACTTCCTGGTGGGAGTACTTTGGTCTCATGGTGTCATATTGCGAGATGTGTTTGTCGCAGGGCCGAAAGACTGACCGTTCAGCTGAACACAGAAAGTGAGGTTGTACCCGGAGTGGCAATTTACCTGAACAGACTAAGTGATTATCTGTTCGTTCTGGGCAGAAAGATCGCACAGGACACGCAGACCGCTGAAAGTATCTGGATACCAAGGGTGTAGGAAGTGGAAAAAAAGTTTGTTTTCGTCAGCTTTTTTAATATACTTTTGCAAAACTAAATAAGAACAATAAAATAGTAAATAATATGTATTGGACACTAGAATTAGCATCGCATTTGGAGGACGCTCCATGGCCTGCAACAAAAGACGAATTGATTGATTACGGCATCAGATCAGGTGCACCGGTAGAAGTTATTGAAAACCTGCAGGCTTTAGAAGATGATGGTGAACCGTATGAAACTATTGAAGAAATCTGGCCGGATTATCCGACTAAAGATGACTTCTTCTTCAATGAAGACGAATATTAAATGAAACATAATTGAAAGTCCCGTATTACGGGACTTTTTTTGTTTTTGGAACGAAGATTGTTTTAAGAATTGTCAGGAGAGTGTCTGCTTTCTAAAAATTCAATTACAATCTAAAAATCTACAAACTATGGGAAATTTACTTTATTTGGTCGCAGTAGTATTAGTTATACTATGGATAATCGGATTCTTCTTTAACGGCTTCGGGAATGTTGGCGGTCTGATTCACGTTTTACTGGTCATTGCAATTATTGCAATTATTCTCAAGGTGATCAACAAGGCAGCCTGATCTGAATAATTCTGGAAATTATTATATAATAACAGCCGCTGATACTAATCAGCGGTTTTTTTTGTTTGCAGAAACCAGTCTGCAAGCTGCAGATCTTCTGTATAAGTTATCTTGATGTTGGTTCTCTCACCAGGAAGCAGATGAATAGGATACCCTGCTTTTTCTACCACAGAAGCATCATCAGTAAAATCGATACGATAAGGTTGTAAATAAGCTTTTTTTAACTGTTTCAACTGAAAAGCCTGCGGTGTCTGGACCAAAAATATCTCATTTCTATTCAATGGTGTTGCATGCTGTCCCTCTATCTGGATTCTAACTGAATCTACGGCCTGCAGAGCCGTTATTGCATTTCCCTCGAGTTCGGCTGCCCTGAAAGCATTTTCGATTAGCTCTGGGCTTACTAATGGGCGTACAGCATCATGAATTGCTACTACTCCGTCACCTTTAATCTTTTTTAGTCCGTTTTTAACAGAATCAAACCTTTCTGCTCCCCCTTTAACCAGCTGGTGAGCAATTGTGAATTCGTATTTCCGGCAAAGCTCTTCCCAAAATTCGTGTTGATGTATATTCAGAACTAAAATGATTTCAGGCTTTAGCGCGCAATTTGCGAATGCTTCTAAAGTATGCATCAACACTGGTTTACCCTGTAGCTCCAGGAATTGCTTTGGGACCGCGTGATTCATTCGGCTTCCTTTTCCTCCTGCAACTATAATCGCAATATATTTCATCTGAGTTTGTAAGTTTCTGTTGACTCTTAACAGGCCTAAATTTATAGAAAAACGGGTAAAAAAAATAGGAGCAGCTTTTAAGCCCTCCTATTTTCATATCTCTTCAGCAATTGTTAGATAATTAACATTGCATCACCATAGCTATAGAAACGGTATTTTTCTTTTAAAGCTACTTCGTAAGCATTTCTCACATAGTCATAACCACCAAATGCACTTACCATCATCAATAGCGTAGATTCAGGTGTATGGAAATTGGTAATCATCGAGTTTGCGATACTAAAGTCATAAGGAGGGAAGATGAACTTGCTGGTCCAGTCGTTGGCAGGCTTCAGCATTTTACCAGAGGAAACCGCCGATTCAATTGCACGCATAGAAGTAGTCCCGACAGCACAGATTCTTCTTTTTTCTTCTAATGCCTTATTAACGATGTTTGCTTGCTTTTCTTCAATGATAAACTGCTCTGAATCCATTTTATGTTTGGTCAGATCTTCTACTTCTACAGAACGGAAAGTGCCCAGTCCTACGTGTAAAGTCACTTCTGCAAAGTTGATACCTTTCAGTTCCAGACGCTTCATCAGTTCGCGGCTAAAGTGCATACCAGCAGTTGGTGCTGCAACAGCTCCTTCATGTTTAGCGAAAATAGTCTGATAACGTTCTTTATCCTGTGCAGTTGCTTTACGCTTAATGTATTTTGGAAGTGGTGTTTCACCAAGTATTTCGATGTTCTTTCTAAACTCTTCATCTGTTCCGTCAAAAAGGAAACGGATAGTACGGCCACGTGAAGTCGTATTATCTACAACCTCTGCCACTAAAAGATCATCATCACCAAAATATAATTTATTACCCACGCGGATTTTACGGGCCGGATCTACCAGCACGTCCCAAAGGCGAAGTTCTTTATTCAGTTCACGCAGCAGGAACACTTCAATAGTAGCACCGGTTTTCTCCTTATTCCCGTATAGACGTGCAGGGAAAACTTTAGTGTTGTTCAGGATCATGACATCCTGATCATCGAAATATTCCAAAATATCTTTAAATATTTTATGTTCAATTTTGCCAGTGTCTTTATGCAAAACCATTAAACGGGCTTCGTCCCTTTGTTCTGAAGGATTATTGGCAACTAATGATTCAGGCAGATTAAACTTAAATTGAGATAACTTCATGTTTTAAAATAAAATAATTAAGGCCGCAAAATTACGTAATTTAATGCTTATTAATAAATATATCTTTATTCCGGTATTTTTATATTTAATTTAACCGTCAATTCCTCTGGTAAATTGATTTTAAGCAGATACTAAACGTTTTCACGGGAGGATTGTGTGCAATGGTCAGTAAAAATATTTATAAAAAAAAACTTAAGATTGGCTGTAACCTTTTATCTGCTTTTCCATCTAAACATCAATTATGATCATATTCAGACTTATAGGAGAGAGCTTCAGGTTTGCTGCCGATGCGCTGATACAAAATAAACTGCGTACAATGTTATCCCTGTTGGGTATAACGATCGGTATATTTACCATTATAGCTGTCTTCTCGGGCGTGGATACACTGCGTAATAAATTGCAGGAGAGTGTCGATAAGCTGGGATCAAATACATTGTTTGTTCAAAAATGGCCTTGGGGTGGATTTGGTGATTATCCCTGGTGGAAATATATGAACAGGCCGGAACCAACTCTTCGTGATTATCAGGCACTAAAAGGTCGTTTGGAACATGCTGATGGTATCTCTTATGAAGTATCTACAAGAAACAGAGTAATTAAATATAGAAGTAATTCCGTAGAGGGGGCGACATTGAATGCCGCCACTCATGACTATCATATCACCTGGACCCTGGATTTTCAGGAAGGCAGGTATTTTACGGATAATGAGAGCCGGTCGGGTAGTCCTGTCGCTATTCTCGGTGCGGAGATAGCGAACGGACTTTTCGGCGGATCATCTGCGGTAGGGAAGCAGATCAAAGTTATGGGACGAAGACTTACAGTAGTTGGCGTCTTTAAAAAGGAAGGCGAGGATATGCTGGGTATGTCCCAGGATAATAACGTTTTGATTCCGTTAAACTTTGCAAAGGGATTGTTCGATGTTCAGAATAGCAATTACGATCCGACAATCACCGTAAGGGGTAAGTCTTATATTGCATTAGAAGAGGTCGAGAGTGAATTGCAGGGAGCTATGCGCTCTATACATAGAATCAGGCCTGGTGTAGAAGATGACTTCGCATTGAATAAAACCACTATGATTTCTAACCAGCTGGATATTATGTTTAAGATGGTACGTATAGCCGGCTGGGTTATTGGCGGATTTTCAATCCTGGTTGGTGGTTTCGGTATTGCCAACATTATGTTTGTATCTGTTAAAGAACGAACCAATATTATCGGTATTCAGAAATCACTTGGGGCGAAAAATTACTTTATCCTGCTTCAGTTTATGTTCGAGGCAGTTGCGCTTTGCCTGATGGGAGGTTTGCTCGGCTTGTTACTGGTATATGGTCTAACCCTTATAGTAACCTATGGTTTTGAGATTAAAGTAGTACTGGATTCAGCCAATATCATTATGGGTATTTCGATTTCTGTGATCATAGGTGTTATTTCGGGATTCTGGCCTGCTTATTCGGCGTCCAGACTTGATCCCGTTGAAGCTATTCGTTCTTAAGGCCAGATACAAATGTGGCTAGCTCCCGCGTATATCGATCCAGTTGAGATGCTGCCCTTTGTAACATTTCCAAACTGGTTTTAACGTCTTCAGGTGAATTGTCACTGTCTTCAAGAAGCGCGGTAAGACCCAGAATTTGTGCGACAGGCTGTCTTACCTCGTGTGAGAGTCTAAAAAGCATTTCCTGCATGTTTTTTGAACGTTCTTCTTTTTGCTGTTTTTCCAGAGCTTTTCTTCCGGAAATTAGCGTGCGGAGTGAGAGATACTTTTCCGGTTTACCATTTTCACCTTTAATGGGTGCGATAACGCTGTCAACCCAATAAAAGCTGCCGTCTTTTGCTCTGTTTTTAATTTCTCCATGCCAGACACCACCGTTTCCAATGGTCTTCCACATCTGTTTAAGATAACTGCGCGGATGATACCCGGAATTGATAATTCTGTGATCCTGACCGATTAATTCTTCGCTTGTATACTGAGAGACTTTACAAAAGCTACTGTTCACATATAGTATTTTGCCTTTAGTATCAGTTATTGACGATATAATACTGGTATTAACTGCTTGCTGGTAGGCTTGCAGTAGCGATAACAAATCCTCCGTTTTCGTATTCAACCCCTGCACCATTTCATGACCGAAAAAACCCATAAGGCGCCAAATTTAGCAGATATGGATTAGTTTTCTAAATCTACCCTGGTTTTTTTGTACAAACATGCTGACAGGCAGCGCTCACTCTTTAAACAAAAAAACTCAGTACGGATAGGACCATACTGAGTTATTATTATAGATAAGACTTACCTAGCTAATTTTAGCCAGGGCATCTTTAATTCTTGAGACAGCTTTAACCAACTGGTCTTCAGCAGCAGCGTAAGAAATTCTAATACAGTCTGCATTTCCGAAAGCCTCGCCGGTAACAGTGCTGACATGTGCTTCGTTCAGTAAGTAAAGACAAAGATCATCTGCTGTGTTTATCACAGATCCGTTTACACTTTTACCGAAGAAAGACTTTACTTCCGGGAAGAAATAAAATGCACCATCCGGCAGGTTCACTTCAACACCTGGAACGTCTTTTAGAAGGCCGTAAACCAGATCTCTGCGTTTTTTGAATTCATTCTTCATTTCCGTTACACTATCCAGATTGCCTTCATACGCAGCTAATGCGGCACGTTGAGCAATGGAAGAAGTTCCAGAAGTGATTTGTCCCTGTAGCTTATCACAGGCAGCAGCGATCTCTTTATTAGCCGCCATATAACCCACTCTCCAGCCAGTCATTGCATAAGCCTTAGAGAAACCGTTAATGATAATTACGCGGTCTTTAATAGCAGGAAATGCAGCGATTGAAGCATGTTTATCTACAAAATTGATATGTTCATAGATTTCATCAGAGATGATATAAATCTGTGGATGTTTTTCAAATACTGCTGCCAGTGCAGCCAGTTCTTCATGTGAATAAACCGATCCTGTAGGATTACAAGGAGACGAGAACATGAACAATTTGGTCTTTGGCGTTATAGCTGCCTCCAGCTGTGCTGCGGTGATTTTAAACTCAGTTTCAACGGTAGCGTGAATAAACACTGTTTCGCCTTCTGCCAGTTTAATCATTTCTGAATAAGAAACCCAGTATGGAGTAGGTACTATTACTTCCTCTCCCGGATTCACCAGACACATTACAGCATTAGCAAGAGATTGCTTGGCACCTGTAGAAACAACGATCTGATCAAAGGTATAGTCCAGATCATTCTCGTTCTTTAGTTTAGTGGTAATCGCTTTACGCAGTTCCGGATAACCAGATACGGGCGTATAGTAAGAGTAGTTTTCGTCGATAGCTTTCTTAGCGGCTTCTTTGACGGAATCGGGAGTGAAAAAGTCTGGTTCCCCGAAGCTCAGATTAATTACATCAATACCTTTAGCTGTAAGTTCTCTTCCCAGCTTTGCCATTTTAATGGTCTGTGATTCTGAAAGGTTATTGATTCTTTGAGATAAAAATGTCATGATTAGTTGATAAGATAACAAATATAAAATCTGTGGGCATTAAAAGCTAAAAAAATGCGTTTTTAGTAGATATTCGTCAGGAAAGCGTATTTTTGAGCCCTAAATTCATCCAGTGAGTCCTAAAAAGAAAGCAATACTCATTTCCCTTTTGATCAGTGTCGTACTGATGCTGGCAAAATTCGGAGCCTATTTTCTGACTGGGTCCAATGCGATCCTGACAGACGCAGCAGAAAGTATTGTCAATGTAATAGCCAGTAGTTTTGCTTTTTACAGTATTTATCTTGCAACTATACCTAAAGATGAAAATCACCCTTACGGACATGGGAAGGTAGAATTCTTTTCTGCATTTGTGGAGGGCGTACTCATCGGACTAGCCGGTTTAATCATTTTGGTGAAATCAGGTTATGATCTGGTTTTCCCAAGGGAGATTAAGCAATTACTGGATGGTGCGCTTATTATAGGTGCAACCGGGTTAATTAATATGTTTGTTGGATACTATCTGATTAATACCGGGAAAAAACATTCTTCTTTAACATTAGAAGCCGATGGTAAACATTTATTAACAGATGCGGTAACTAGCGGAGGTTTGGTTGCGGGTATTATTCTTATTCAGCTAACTCAGATTTTCTGGCTCGACAGCGCAATATCTATTATACTCGGCCTGTATATTTTATATAACGGGTATAAACTAACAAGAAGATCTATTGGTGGTCTGATGGACGAAAGTAATATAGATCTGGTTAATTCCATAGTCATGCTTTTACAGCAGAACAGGCAGGATGCGTGGATTGATGTTCATAATTTAAGAGCTCAGCAATACGGCGCAGATCTGCACATTGACTGTCATGTTACGTTGCCTTACTATTATGACCTGAATCAGGTCCATCAGGAAATTTCGGCTATAGACCATATGATCAATGGAAGCGGCGAGCGCGAAACCGAGCTGTTTATACATGCCGATCCATGTCTGCCGGAATGTTGTAATTACTGTAAAATGAAAAATTGTCCTGTTCGTCAGGAATCCTTCCGGGCTGAAATCCCCTGGAATTCAGATAATGTCACTAAAAATAAAAAGCACTTTAGTCAATGAGTTATTTTAATGTAAGAGTATACGGTTTACTGATTAATCAGTCTAACCAGATTTTGGTTAGTGATGAACTGTCAGGAGGCAGAAGTTTCAGTAAGTTCCCTGGTGGCGGACTGGAATATGGAGAAGGCCTTATCGATGCGCTCAAGCGTGAATTCATGGAGGAGTGTAATGCTGAGATTGATGTGATCAGCCATTTTTATACGACTGATTTCTATGAAAAATCTTCTTTTAATGATAGTCAGATCCTTAGTATTTACTATCTGGTTAAAGAAAAAAATCCGTTGGAATTAACCTATAAAACAAAAGTCTTTGATTTCGATGCGGATTCCGTGCAGGCATTTCGCTGGATTAGCCTCTCCGAACTGAAAACTGCCGATGTAACCTTCAAAACAGATCAGACTGTTGTTCAGATGCTGCTGTCTTTGATTGCTGAATCTGCAGATTAATTATACCTGAATAACCCGGTCGCTGGCGATGGCATAATAGGTGCCACCATTTACGGCCGGGATCCTGCTCAACCCGGTGAACTTACTGAAAGCAGGAAGTATTGCAGTGTGTTCGCCAAAATAAAAGCAGGGCAGGTGTATGCGCTGTCTTGACCTTCCGTAAAGTGTTACGCCCGGATGAATATGGCCAGATATATTATAGTATTCATCATGTTGTTTGGGTGGCTCATGGATAAAGCGGAAGGGGAAACATAAATATTCTGTTTCGTAAACTTCAATATCCATTGCCAGATAATCTGCTGGCTTAAGCAGATCATGATTGCCTTTGATCAGTTTGAGTTTCAGACTTGGGTATTTTTTACGCCACTGGTGGAAAAGTGCTACTTCAGTATTCAATTCGAAATGAACCAGATCACCAGTAATAAGCAATACATCGGGTATTATGGTTTCAATGAGTTCACTTAATCTTTCTAAATCATCAGTTGCAATTGTAGCGGGCACGGGAATTCCGGATTTCCGGAAATGGGCAGCTTTGCCGGTATGAAGATCGCTAATGATCAGCATTTTTTTGTGGGGCCAGTAAATAGCCCTTCCGGGCATCAGTGTGATTTGTTCGTTTCGGCAATTAATAATCATGCTTATTCTTTCTCTTTCCTTTTTGTGATTTTTTCTCCGCTTCGGCAGTCATGCGCAGTATGCGTTCCCCTAATTCTTCGGTACTCATCTGCTCACGCAGACTGTCAACTTTGATTGGAAAACAAAGGGGGGTATAGCTTTCAGCATACACCACCACTATCTTACTCAATTGTATTCTGTGCAAAGCTGCGGCCAGTCTTGGTTCTTCTATCTGCTGATAAAACGCTTCGTCATAGGCCTGACGCAATAATAAGTTATGTTTGTCATAATCACTGAAAACATTAAAAAATAGTGCAGCTGAAGACTGCAGGTGTTTGTTCGCTACATATTTACCGGGGTATCCCTGGAATACAAGCCCAGAAATACAGGCGATATCTCTGAATTTTCTACGTGCCATTTCCGTCGCATTGATGCTTGCCACGATATCTTCACCGAGGTTTTCCGGGCTAAAAAGTGATTTCATTTCCTCTTCGCTAACCGGAATGGGTTTTTCACTCAGTAGCTCAAAACCGTAATCATTCATTGCTATGGAAAAACTGATCGGTTTAACTCTCCCTAGCCTGTATGCTATCAGGGCAGCCATTATTTCATGTACCTGCCGGCCTTCAAAAGGATAGGCGAAAAGATGATATCCATCTCTGGTCTGAATCATTTCAATCAGGAATTCATCGGCGGAAGGTACATGTGAGACTTTCGCCTGCCTTTCGAATAATGGCCTGATCAGTGCCATTTCTTCATCCTGAGGATGTCTGTCCAGTGCCTGATTATATTTGAAACGAAGAACCGCACCCAGGTTAGCACTCAAAGACATTCGCCCTCCGAGCCAGCTGGGTGACAGGGCAGTCTTCAGTTTGCTTATCCTGACCATTACCATCATATCCTTAACCATGATAAACTCGAGTACACGGCCTGCAAGGGTAAAACTGCTGCCGGGTTTGATTTTAGCAATAAAGGATTCTTCCACCATGCCAATATACCCACCAGTCAGAAATTTAACCTTAAGCATTGCATCACTTACAATGGTGCCGATGTGAAGCCTGTGCCGCATTGCGATCTGACGGCTTTTTACTTTATAAAGACCATCTTCTTTTTCTACTTTACTGAATTCTGTATAAGCCGTGAGGCTGTCTCCTCCCGTTGTTATGAACTGCATGAGCCATTCCCATTCTGAAGGTTCCATTTCTGAAAAAGCATGGGTGCTTTTTACCTGTTGATATAAGGCTTCTTTTTCAAATCCGTCGCCGACAGCCAATGTCACCATGTATTGAATCAGGGTGTCAAAAGCCATGACAACTGGCTCCCTGCTCTCTATCTGGTTGTGTTTGGCCGCCTCTTTAATGGCGGCAGCCTCTACCAGTTCAAGTGCATGAGTAGGCAGAAAATAAATTCTTGAGGTTTCGAAAGGAGAGTGTCCGCTACGTCCGGCTCTTTGCAGGAACCGTGCAACTCCTTTGGGAGATCCGATCTGTACAACCGTATCTACCGGCTTAAAATCAACACCGAGATCAAGAGAAGATGTGCTAATTACCGCCTTGAGGGCCCCTGTATGAATAGCGTCTTCTATCCAGTTCCGCAGTTCAAAATCTATGGACCCGTGATGGATAGCCAGTTGTCCGGCAAGTCCCTCATCTAGTTTCAGCAGATTCTGATACCATAATTCTGCCTGTCCCCTGGTATTACAAAAAATAAGTGTCGTTTTGCTCTTGGCAATAATAGGTAGCAGTTTATGCGCTAGTTTATGTCCCAGATGCCCCGCCCAGGGTAACATATCTATATGATCCGGCAGAATGCTTCTGATCTCGATTTTTTTCTGGATATCAGCAATAACAATAGTTTTCAACAATTCAGGGTAGGGAACCAACACCTGCATTGCCTGCTCCATATTGCCTATTGTAGCAGAGATTCCCCAAATCCTCAAAAGCCTTTCCGGATGATGGCCGGTAACCAGTGCTTTTATTCTGGAGATAGCCAATTCGGCCATTACACCTCTTTTGCTCCCCATAAGCTCATGCCATTCGTCGGCAACAATACATTTGAGCTCATCAAAATAACCAGATGTGTTTTTTTGTGCCAGTAAAATATGCATGCTCTCCGGAGTGATAATCAATACTTCCGGCATTTGCTTTTTCTGCTTTATTTTTTCACTTGAAGAAGTGTCTCCGTTTCTGACGCCAATATGCCAGTCAAGTCCCAGTTCCAGGCAGGCGGTAGTCATTGCTCTGGCCAGATCTTTAGCGAGAGAACGTAATGGTGTTATCCAGAGAAGCCGGGTACCATGTTTGCCACCTGGTTCATTCAGCTCATCAATTACAACAGCCAGAAAGACCGAGAATGTTTTTCCGAACCCGGTTGGCGCATTGACCAGCCCGCTGTAACCTTCTGCATAGTATTGCCAGGTCTCAGATTGAAAACCAAATGGTTTTTTGCGCTGGCTTCGAAGCCATTTCATCACGTGTTTATAACCTTTACTTTTCTCCAGTATCATAAGGTAGACGTATAAAGTTGACGGAGGTCCTCCAGGGTGTTGATCTCTGCTGCGATTTTATCTTTCCTCCAGCGTGCGATGCGCGGAAATCTCAGGGCAAGCCCGGCTTTATGCCTTTTGCTGATGGCAATTCCCTCAAAAGCGATTTCAAAAACAAGCTCTGGTTTAACCGTCCTTACTGGTCCGAATTTCTCGATTGCATTTTTTCTTACAAAGGAATCTACTTCTTTTATCTCTTTATCGGTTAATCCGGAATAAGCCTTGGCAATAGTAATTAACTGTTCGCCATCGCGGATAGCAAAAGTATAATCTGTAAAGTGATTGGCGCGGCGTCCGCTGCCTTTTTGGGCATATATCATTACCGTATCTATCGTATAAGGATTAATCTTCCATTTCCACCAATCGCCTTTCTTCCGTCCGCTGTGATAGGCTGAAGTCAATTTTTTAAGCATTATTCCTTCACTGTTCATCGCGCGGGATTCCTGTCTGATCTCTGCAAGTTGTGTCCAGCTTTCATAATTAATCACAGGAGACAGAACTGCTATGTCTTTGGTTTGCAACTGTGTGCTTACTTCTTCCAGTAATGTCCTGCGTTCGCTTAAAGGTCGTTCCCGTACATCGAGTGTCTTGTATTCCAGCAGGTCATACATAAAAAAGCCTACAGGGATTTCATTTAACTGATTTTTGCTAATCGTTTTTCTGTTTAATCTTTGTTGAAGTACGCTGAAGGGCTGTACTTTACCATCTTTCACGGAAAGGATTTCACCGTCCAGTACAGTGCCATCGGGCAGTTCATGCTCTAAAAAACTGAGTTCCGGAAACTGTGCTGTAACCAGTTCTTCTCCTCTGGACCAGATAAAAAGTTCCCCGTTTCTTTTAACGATCTGTCCGCGAATGCCATCCCATTTCCATTCTGCCTGCCACTCTTGCGGTTGTCCCAAATTATCGGTTTCTGTTTCCAGCGCATAAGCCAGGCAGAAAGGATAAGGCCAGGAATTGTCTGTATTAACATGTATACCTTCAATCAGTTCTTCGTAAGTTATTTCCGAAGGATCCCATTTCCCCATGATACTATGCATAATTTTACTACTGTCTGTATCACTTTGTTTAGCCAGGGCATTGACCAGCATTTTTGAAGATACACCGATCCTGAAATTTCCGGAAATCAGCTTATTGAATATAAATCTTTCTTTAGTATTCAACTGGTCCCATGCATTCAGGATAAATGTTTTTTTCTCCTCATCAGACTTCCCGTTTAATTGTGCAAGATCGGTAATCCATTGGTTTAAAGGCTTGTCTGTCTGTTTCGAAGCGGGGGGGAGGATCAGGGCGATGGTTTCGCTTAGGTCTCCGACACTATGATAACTCTCGGCAAACAGCCAGTCTGGTATCTGACTCAGCTCAGTAGCCCATTCACGTATCAATGCTGTAGATACTGGCCGCCTTGGCTTTTTACCTGTAAAAAGGGCAATGACATAAGGTTTGTCCTTTTCATTGGCCGTACTGAAATAGCCGACTAACGCTGCAAGTTTGTCGTTGGTTTTATTGCTGTTTTCCAGCTCATGTATGAGTTGTGCGAATCTTTTCAATTTATGCTTCCTTTAAATTGGTTACTGTTTCTGCAGTTTCCTCTTCTTCCTCTCCGTATCTGGTCTGCACTTCACTGGCGGTTATACCAATTTCATTGAGGTATTTGGTAAATGGAGAAACGAAACCATGTGTTACATATACTTTTTCTGCGCCTGTATCGTGTATAGCCTGCAGCAAACCCGGCCAGTCAGCATGATCGCTCAGTGCAAATCCGGCGTCTGCAGAGCGCCATCTTCTACCGGCGCGCACCTGCATCCAGCCGGAGCAAATACCTGTAGCAGCAGATTGCAGGCTCTTCATCCATTTCCCGTCTGCTAGCGCAGGAGGAACTATAACGATTCCCTGCTGTAAAGTTTCTTTTTTGATTTCGGGCGTGATGCGAATGGTTTGTGGCAAATCTACACCTGCTTTGATCAGACCTTCATTCAGGTTTGCTATGGAAGAATGAACATAAATCGGGCACTGCGCAGACAGGTTTTTAATTAAGCGCTGGGCTTTCCCCAGGCTATAAGCGATCAGTACACTGGTTTTCTGCTGATCATGGTTATCTGAGATCCAATTGCTGATTTCTTTGAAAATTTCCTGTTGCGGCTGCCATTTATAAATAGGAAGGCCGAAGGTACTTTCCGACACAAACGAATGGCAGCGAACCGGTTCAAAAGCAGTACTGATTCCATCGTATTCTACTTTATAGTCACCTGAAATTACGCAGATTTCTCCTTTATATTCAAGTCTGATTTGTGCCGAACCAATAACGTGTCCCGCAGGGTGCAGCGAGACTTTTACGCCGTTGATTACAATTGGTTTGCCGTAGGGAAGCGTTTCTACCGGTAAATCTATACCCAGCCGCTGTTTAAGAATAGGTTTGGTTAAGTCATGGCATAGGTAGGCTTTGTTTCCCCATTTTACATGATCTGCATGTCCATGTGTTGTTACTGCCAGGTCCACAGGCTGCCAGGGGTCGATATAAAACCTGCCCTGTGGACAATAAATTCCTTTTGAGGTAAATTCGATAATTGCCATGTTGACAACAACAATACCCGCGAACTAAAGTTTGCTGGCATAACCGAAGGCGATTTATATATGATATCTGCCGTTTCTTTAATTATAGTCTTATGAAATGTTTATTCAAGGTAAATTCGATGTCTGTTCAATCTTCCTTCAATTCAGATTGAACAAACAATGAAGAAAGATTGAAGGAACAATGAAGGAACTATGAACAAACCTTTGGCAAAACCAAAAGATGACTAGCTCTTAACCCTGGGTTAAATCGGCTGCATTTTTAAAATTAACTGCATAAAAAAGGGGAGCTAAAAGCCCCCCTTCAAAAGAATTACATTTATTTGCCTCCCGGAGGACAAAATTGTTGCAGGAATGTGGTATAAGTTTTAGCAAGATGTTCACTTGTACCGGCTCCTTCGTTAATGCTGTGACTCCGGTTCGGATAAGACATTAATTGAAAGACCTTACCATTTTTAATCAGCTCGTTAATCAGCAACTCGGCATTTTGATAATGCACATTGTCGTCGCCTGTACCGTGAATATAAAGCAGGTGGCCCTGCAGGTTCTTTGCATAAGTAATAGGAGAGCCTTTGATATACGCCTCTTTAGTCTTTAGCGGTGAGCCCATATAACGTTCCTGATAAATATTATCATAGGTTAGCTGACTGCCAACTGCTGCTATAGCGACACCGGTCTTGTAAATTTCCGGGTACTGGAAAAGCAGGTTCAGTGTTGACGAGCCACCACCACTCCAGCCCCATACTGCTACGCGGTCCTTGTCTATGAAAGGCCAGTTAACAATTTGTTTTGCAGCCTGAGCCTGATCTCGGATATTGAGTGTACCTATGTTTTTGTAGATACTTTTTCTGAACTCTCTTCCTTTTGGCGCTGGTGCACCCCGGTTTTCAATAGAAATATAAACATAGCCGTCTTTAGGCATATCACCATAGTACAGAAAATTATACCCGGTGCCGTAAGTGTCTGTAACAGTTTGTGCCGCTGGTTCACCATATACATAGAATACTACAGGATATTTTTTTGTGCGGTCAAAATTATCAGGTTTTTTCATCCAGCCATCCAGTTCTACTCCGTCCTCAGTTTTAATTTTAAAGAACTCAACCTTATTAGCAGGAGGTTTTACTGCAGCAAGTTGATTGGTAATGCTACCCTCCATAGTGAAAGGATTGCCGGTATTCAATCGCATCCATTCATGAATTGGTTTGATCTCAGCACTTTCATAAGTGTGTTTTGCAAAAAGACCATTCGGAGAAATGTCGTATTCATGTGTGCCCGGCAAGATAGAAGGGGTTACCATTTCTGCAGTACCCTTACCATCTAGTTTGGTCTGATACAGATATTTTTGTGTGGCATTAGCAGGTGAGGCCATGAAATAGAATTTATTATTTTTCTCATCCACCAGGCTGCTTTCTATCACATCGTAATTACCTTTAGTAATTAAATTTTGTTTTTTACCGTCTTTGGAAATACTGTACAGATGTCTCCATCCGTCTTTTTCACTGGTCCAGAGAAACTCTTTGTTGTTGTTAATCCATTTCCAGTCTTCAGCTGCATCTATCCAGGCTTTGTCAGTCTCAGTCAGAATTGGGCTCACATTACTGGTTGCAGCGTTAGCAATAAATAATTTACTTGTATTCTGTTCGCGATTAAGCTGCTGCAGGATAATCTCGTTCGAATTGGGTATCCAGTTCATTCTCGGGATATAATGCTGAATAGCATCACCCGGAACTTGTAACCAATTTGTAGCTGCTGTGGCGACGTTAACGATGCCTATTTTACAGGAAGAAGGGTCTTCGCCAACTTTCGGATATTCTACCGGGATGGTAAAGGGATAAATAGAATCTGTGTTATTAATCATCAGGAAATTGCGAATTTTCCGTGCATCTAGCTGCCAGTAGGCAATAGTTTTACTGTCCGGGCTCCATCTGAATCCATCGCGGCAGTCAAATTCTTCTTCATATACCCAGTCAAAAGTTCCATTGATGAGTCTGTCGGTACCATCAGAAGTCAGGGCCTTTGGACTGCCTCCGGAAGCCGGTTCCACAAAAATATTATGACCACTCACATACGCGACCTGGTTTCCATCAGGTGAAAACTTAGCGAACATCAAAGATGATGCGGGCTTATCTGTACCTAACTGGTGTAAAGAGTTGCTTTTAAGGTCGACTATCCAGTAATCCCCACGGGTTTCATAACGCCATACTTTTTTACTATTCGTGTAGATCAGAACTTTAGTGCCATCAGCCGAAAGCTGAAAACTCTTGACTTCCAGGGGAGGAGCACCCTGCGGTCTCAGTAATGTACTGTTAACGATTGTTTTTCTTTCATTTGACGGCAGGCTTACCAATGTGATACTCCCGTTGTAAATCTGATAATAACCGTTACCGTCAGCAGCCCAGTTGATGCCTTTGTCCGGCTGAGCAAATAATACCGCAGTGTAAAAGCATAGCAATAGCGTGAAAGTGAGTCTGAAATAATGAAAGGGATACTTCATAAGATAAACTGTTTTTGTTTTTTAAAGTGCCAGAAACGATTCGTAAACCTGCTGCAGGAATGATTTACTATTGTCTAGCAGCTCAGTTGTACGTTCTTTTTGTTCCGGGTGATTGTTGTAAAGGATTCTCTGTCCTACATTATCAAATGTAACACATTGCTGGTTATCAATAAAGCCCATCCCGTTGTCCCAGCTAAAAAAAGCGAATGCTTTAGTTTGGGGGTCAAGGAGGTTTTTGCTCCAGGTATAGGGTTTGGCATCAATTCCCAGCTGGTGCAGCAGGGTTGAGGCAAGGTCGATCTGGCTTCCTACCTTATTGATTGTTTTACCTTGATATTCTTTTTTAATCACGTCACCAAAAAATAACATCGGTATGTGATAACGTTCCGGTATGTAAATTTCTTCCCGTCCTTTAGGCTGGATGTGTCCATGGTCGGCAAGCATAATAAATAGCGTATTTTTATACCAATCCTGCTGCTTAGCGGATTTTATAAATGCATTCAGGCAGGAGTCTGTATAAAAAGCGGTGCTTTTAAACTTCTGGAGGTTAGTTGCATTACCAAATTTATAAGCTCCGGGAAGTTCAAAAGGTTCATGATTCGTAAGTGTTAGCTGTACGGAAAAGAACGGTTGGGACGCCTTATTCAGTTCTTGCAGCTGACGGTTAAATACCACTCCGTCATACGCACCCCATTTGGAATTCATGTCTTTCGCGTCAAAATTGCTTTTGTCGACTACCATTTCTATGTCATGACTCAGCATAAATGCTTTGTAGTTATCGAATTCAGACTGTCCGCCGTAGAAAAAAGAGGTATGATATCCCAGTTTTTTAAAAGCTTGTGGCAATGCCGGTATCTTTTCCATTTTGTCGGTGTATTTTACGACATTTTCAGCCGCCATAGTCGGAAATCCGGCTAAGGTGCCGATTACGCCTTTGTCTGTACGATTCCCTGCAGAGTAAATCTTGCTGAAAAGGATACCCGATTTGATCATTTCATCAAAATTAGGTGTGATACCTTTTTCCTGACCCAATGTCTGAGTCAGGTCTGCCGTGAAACTTTCCATGATAATCAAGACAATGTTGGGACGGTCTGTATTGAGCATTTTGACCGTCGAATCCACTTTTAGTGGATATAGAGCCTGCATTTGTCTACTCACCTGCTCTTCCGGAAAGAATTGATATTCATTTTTGTGTTTACTGTTAGATTTAATCAGGCTGTAAACTAAATTCCATTCCGTATTAACAGCTGCATGATTAAGTGTCAGCACATCGCTGTAATAGGCCATGCTCAGGTTATTGGTAGATACACCAACACCACCACGGATCATTAGAAAGTTTATTCCTAACAGTAAAGTGCAGTATGTGATTTTAGCCCAAAACGGACCCTTTTGGGGATTTATTTTGTCTCGGAGAAGCACTTTGTTCAAAAATACACCAGAAGCGATTAGAGCGGCTAAAAACAGTAGGTTCTGGAGGATTGGGGAGGAGGCGCTGGAGGCGAGTGCCTCATTTGGAGTACGGAATGCAAATTCGAGTGCTTTCGCATTAATTTTGCTACCCCATTCTCTGTATATATTCAGATCGGCGACAGCAATGATGCCAAATGCGACTACGAGAACGGTATTATAGATTTTTATCCATTTTAATTTTACGTCCTTTTTGCCGACCAGATAACAGGTCACGAAATATAATAGTGGAATAGCAGAGATATAACCGGCCATTGCCAGATCAAGCCTTAATCCATGGTAGAAGGCGGCAATGCATTCAGTCAAAGTAGTGCGACCGGCGATACTGCTATAAAAGACGCCCAGAAAAATAACTCTTTCCAGAAAAAAGAACAGCATCCACAACAGCAGGAAGCGGGTAAAAAAAATCAGGCTTTTTAACATCGCTCCAAATTTAATGAAATGCGATGTTAAAAAGCCTGAACCTTTAAATTTATTAAACCGGTTATTGTCCGCCCATTGCGCGTAGCGCATCCATGGTGGTCAGCTCGTAATTAGCAGGCACGTCCAATGTTAAAGGACCTACTTTTTCTTCGCTCAGGTTTTTAATAGTAACAGTTGCTTTTACACCATTTTGCGTACGGGTAAATAGAACTGGGGTACCTTTTACAGCTTTAAATTCTTCGCCAATAATGCCTTCAGGTAACTGGATGTCAGTAGTAGCCCATAGCTCACTTTGTACACCTTTGTCATCTTTATAGGTATATTTCTCTGTGTCATAAACGCCTATTTTTTTCTTTTCTCCAGTTGCTTTAAAGTCCGTTAAAACAGGTGTTTTACCCATTGATTCCTCAGTTTCTTCTTTAGATACTTTTACGGCAAATTGTTTTTGCGCGATTGGTACATCCACCAAAAGTAAACCTGTTTTCTGGAGACCGTCTGACAGTATAGTTATTTTTGCCGGACCTTGTTCCATTTCTATTTTGAGAATGTTGCCATTAAACTTAAACTTAGTCTCTGCAGGCAGCTGAGATGCCATTGATTTTTGCTCAGGCGTAAGTTCGTAAGTCATTCCATAGGTCAGGGTTCCTTCGTTTACTTTTTTCTGGGCCTGTGCAATAACTGCTGTGCCGATCAGTATTGCTGCAACGACAGTAGTTTTAATTGATTTTAACATATTTGTTTGAATTGATTTTACCATTTAATTTGCTCTTTCTGAAGAAAGGCGGCAATGCCTCTTTTGAAGTCTTCACTTTCCCTGACTCTTGCATTTAATTGTACTGCAATGTTCAGGCTCTTTTCCAATCCTGGATTAGTCGTTTGTCCTATGAGTTGTTTAGTGATCATCAGTGAGTTACCTGATGTTTCACTGCACAGTTTTAGTGCATACTTCCTGACCTCGTTCTCTATTTCATCTTTAGGGTAAATATAATTGATCAAATTATAGGCCAGAGCTTGCCCGGCGGTAAATAAATCTCCGCTAAGCAGAATTTGTTTGGCAATTGTTTCGGAAGTCTGACGTACAAGAAAGCAGGATACAATTGCTGGGGCAAAGCCTAGCTTAACCTCTGTATAGCCAAACATGGCCTCAGGAATAGCAAAAGTGAGGTCGCAAATAGTAGCCAGACCGCAGCCACCGGCTATAGCATTACCTTCGACCTGAGCAATTACAACCTTCGGCAGATAATAAAGCGTTGTGAACAGTTTTCTTAAATTTTCGGAATCACGTACATTTTCTTCGTAGGTATTAGTACTCAATTCCTGAAGATAGGCCAGGTCTGCACCCGCACTGAACACAGATCCTTCGGCTTTCAAAATTACAACTTTAACCTGTTCGTCTTCGGCAGACCGGAGCAGGGCCTGCGTCAGTTCGCTGACAAGATCCGGGCTAAAAGCGTTTCTTTTTTCCGGTCTGTTCAGTGATATGGTTGCAATCCGCTCATCAACAGAATAAAGCAATAGTTCGTTCATCTATCAAATATGCCGTATTTTTTGATAAAAAATATGGGCAGGATAAATTATTTGGGGAAGATGAATATCTTTTTAACTCCCATACTGTCTAAGGCAGGCTGAATATAGTAGGCAAAAGTAGGGTGTCCCAGGGCCAGGTTGGTTATGATATAAGCCCGGTCGGCGTGTATATAGGCAAGAGTGGAGGGATAGGGCGTATTGAAATGTATCATTTGCCTTTGCTGACGGACTGCTGCTTTTTTCTGCAACGTTGTGATTTGCAGTAAAACGATCAGCGCAGTTATTCCGAAGAGCTTGTTTTTGAAAGAGTCCGGAACCAGAACCAAAATTAAAAGCAGGTAGAGAGTAATTACCTGGAATTCGTCCGGCCATAGTTTTTCGATGACCGGGTAGGGGAGATTGTTAATCAGTAGAAGTCCTTTGTTCAGTAGTGTAATCTGCCATTCCAGAAAGGTTGCAAGGTGTTGGGATTTTAGAATTATAACTAATATTCCACTATACATAATCAATGTAACTGGTATGGTTATAAATATATTACTGATTATAAATGTCATTGGGAACAGATGAAAATAATATAAGCTCAACGGGGTAGTAAAAAGCTGTGCAGCAATGGAAAGGGAAACGAGTTCTCCTAGTTTTTTACTTGCCGGAGTTCGCCAGTTGATCGCGCCGCAAACTATCGGATATAAGTAAATGATACCGCCGACGGCGAGAAAAGAAAGCTGAAATCCAATGTCCCATAGCCAGTATGGATTATAGTGCAGCATCCCAAATGCCGCAAGAAAGATCAGGTTTTGATAAGCCGATTTACGGGCCAGCATTTTACTGATCAGAAAGAGTGATAGCATTACCGCAGCTCTGATTACCGAAGCAGCATAACCGGTTAACAGGGCATAGAACCAGATAAGGCTCAATAAAATCAATAACTTCAAATACCTTCCGGTTCTGGTTGTGTTCAGGTGTAGCAACAACCAGTCAAGTACGAAATATATAATTCCCACATGCATACCTGAAACAGAAAGCACATGGATAGTGCCCGTTCTGGAATATGCTAACACCAAGGCCTTGTCGAGTTCTGCACGGTAGCCTAGAATCAGGGTGCTCGCAACATCAACTGCATCCTTTTTTACCAACAGTTTACGGTAAAGATCTACTTGCTTTTTTCTCCATTTCAGGGCATGTGTTAAGAGCTTATTTCCGGTCTTCTGGTTGAGAAGTAACACATGCTTTTCCTCAGTTAGACAATGGTGGTAAACCTGTTTTCTGGCAAGCCATTTTTTGTAGTTGAACATGCCCGGATTGAGCGGTGCAGACGTTAGAACGTAACTGCCCGGTATCCAAAGAAGCTGTCCAAAACTTAGGTCTGAAAGCTGCATTTTAAAAGGCTTAATTTTCACTAATATCTGGCCGGATGCTTTTTTCCTCCGGCCCTTTTTTTGTACTGATTTTACTTTTGCGATGAATTGAATTTGCCCGGAGGTTACATTTGGTTCTGTAACAATTTCTACCAGTAACAAATCTGGATTTTTTTTGGAAAAGTGTCCGGAATTTATGAGCTCATCGTTAATTTTTCCCAGGACAAAACCATGAATTAAAAAGAGTAAACTGATTAAAATTATGTTTTCATTGATATTATGTGTTGTTTTAAATAATCTGTTCAATAAGTTGATTATTAGTAGTATAAAAATATAGTAAAATGCCAAATTGTCGACAAGCAAATTTAATTTGGTAAGATAGCTTTGCTGTGAAATGTAAATTCCAGCCAAAAATTGCGGGGTAATCCTGGCAAAAAAAGGAATTCGTGTTGGTATGAACATCCTAAAAATTATAGCGGACCTGAAGCCTGGTTTCGCTCTTTTGACTACCTTGAATCTCTTCCATTCCAGTGCCTGTTTTTACTTTGCCGGGCTGCCAGGTAATTGCATATCTGAACCACATCCTGAACTGTTTGTTAAAGCTGAAACTTGTGTTGAGGTAGGCTCTGAATCCCTGCCCCTGATAAGGGACTGAACTCCCTGCAAAAAGCACATTATTCTCATAACGGTAGATCCGGTTATTATAGGAAGGAATATTAAACCAGCTCACGCGTATATTGCCGCTAAAAGGACTGGCTGTCGCTTTGTAATGCAGGTCTTGCCCCAGTAGTATACCATACCCTGCGGGCTGTTGTCCTTTGCTGTATCTCGTGAAATCTGCCAGGTGTCTGAGTCTGATTTTGTCCCCTGCCGGATAGGTCGCATCCAGCCTGATCAGGTGAATTTGAATGTCATCCATAACAGGTGTTTTAAGCCCTGATTTTACATTTTCCTCTTTGGATGATGATCTGTACTGAAAAGTATATTCTGTGTCTCTGGCGGGGCTGTAAAACAGCTTGATTGCATATTCGTTTCCTTGTGATGGAAGGTCTACTCTGTATTTGGCAAACGGGAAGCTAAAAAAGTCAATATAACCGGCCAGATTCCACTTTTTGTTAATCCTGTGATTTATTCCTGTATAGAATCCCTTCTCATTCATCGCTGAACTGTTTTTGCCAAATGGCATACTGTAGAAGCTGATATGGTCTTTACTGTAATTACGAAAAACAACTACAGTTGAGGTTGCAGGGGTAATAGCAGAGATCAGGCCCTGAATCCAGGCATGTCCTCCAGGACGGCTGCCGGCGAACTCACCGAAAGTATAGGTGTTCAGAAAAGTGTAATTATAGTGAAAAGCATAATTTTCTCTGGATGTACCGCTGAAATAATTGGAACGGTATAATGCGTCTCCTGTAATAAAAGGCAGGCTGTATGTGCTCTTATAAGCGGTAATACCTGTCCGGAAAAATTGGCCGTTGTACTGTATTGCCGTGCCGGTTACTATCTCTTTAACCGCCCCTTTGTTCCTTATTTCGGATTCAGTTCTGTGTAAGCCACTGCTGCTGATATTGCTGATTACTGCAGTTTTATCAGTGAGATAACTAATAGAAGCATCTGAATTTTTAATTGATATAAAATTAGTTAATAACATGCTTTTAAATATTTTATATTCATGTGAAAATCCTCTGAAGTAATTTTGTTCCCCTGCTGAAAAGTAAGACTGCAAGCCCATATCCTTTTTTGCAGCACCTGCCACGTCGGCTCCCCTTCCGAACGAAGTTCCGCTCCAAAGACTAAGGCCCTGTCCAAATTGCAGACTGTAATCTCCAATAATTAGTTTGCTGATCCTGCCTTTTCCGGTATAGGTGATATTAGCAGAAATGAAATCAAATCCATAAGGATTGCTTCCTTTCAGGAATTGTTCGCCCGGGTCTTTCTCCATTAGCAGCATAACCTTAATTCCAGGTTCCAGGGTAAGTCTGTATTTGAGCAGCAAGTGATCAGGGCTTCCGGAATAATAGGATTTTTCTTTTTTCGTATAGCCTTTTTTTCGCTGATAAATCCGCGTGTGCCGGAGGATGAGATCATGTTCGCTTTTACTGAATAGATCTTTGAATTGCGGAAGTTTGCCTTCAGCCTGATCACAGGTGATATAGGGAGAAATCTGTCTGATAAATTCCGGACTGAAACCACGGACTACCTGGAGTTCGGAGATTTCTTTCAGTGGACCATTTTTATGGATATGCTGTAAAAGATCATAAATCTGAAGCGGCGTGAAGAAGAATATCTGGGTGAGCCCTGTCTCACCTGCCTGATTAAGGGCAACCGGTTTTTTCCGGAGCTGTTCAAGTTTCTGAGTCAGTAAGGCAAGCTGTTCCTCAGATTGCTCTCCTTCGTCAAGCCAGGTATAGAAAGATAGTGCTTCTTGTGTTTCCTGTGCGTAGCAGCATATGCAGGTCAGAAATAAGAGAATTACCACCCCTGGTCTCAGGTATAGAAGATGGCTGGAGACCGGGTTTTTTAGGGGAGTGGCAAAGAACTTTGGCTTCATAAAAGCCAAAGTAATACCCTTAAAAGTTATTTAGTTAACCTCGTATTTATATTTCATCGTTAAGCTTAACAAGAAAGTCTTTTAGACGTTCCAGTGAAGCAATAATCTTCTGATTTTCTTTAACGTCGCCACTATTGTTTTTCAGATGATCTTTAGCCCCCTTTAATGTGAAGCCTTTGTCGTCCACGAGGTGAAATATGATCTTCAGATTTTCAATATCCTCAGGGGTGAACAGACGGTTGCCCTTCTTGTTTTTCTTAGGTTGAAGGACGTCAAATTCTTTTTCATAAAAACGGATCTGAGAAGCATTTACACCGAACATTTCCGTCACTTCCCCCATTGTGTAATACATTTTATTAATTTCCCGTTCCTTATATGGCATAGTTGATGATTGATTGTTAGTGGATTATGGCATTTATATAAAGCTTTCAAATGTAATGGGATTTTAGTAGAATACCGCAATAAAATTTTAATTTTGTTGTATATATTTTACTAGGAATGACAGCAAAAGAAATCAGAAAAGCATATTTAGAATTTTTCGAATCAAAACAGCATCAGATTGTAAATTCAGCACCCATCGTAGTCAAAAATGATCCGACCCTGATGTTTACAAATGCGGGTATGAATCAGTTTAAAGATATTTTCCTGGGAGAGGTGGCGGCACGTTATCCAAGGGTAACTGATACGCAGCGCTGCCTTCGTGTTTCCGGTAAACATAATGACCTGGAGGAAGTAGGTATTGATACTTATCACCATACCATGTTCGAGATGCTTGGTAACTGGAGTTTTGGTGATTACTTCAAGAAAGAAGCTATCGCCTGGAGCTGGGAACTTCTGACTAAAGTATACGGGATACCGGAAGATCAACTATACGTTTCAATTTTTGAAGGAGATGAAAAAGAAGGCTTGCCACGGGATGAAGAAGCTTATGAACTCTGGAAACAATTTGTACCGGAAGACCGGATTATCCTGGGTAATAAAAAAGATAATTTCTGGGAGATGGGTGATACAGGGCCTTGTGGTCCGTGTTCCGAAATACATGTGGACTGCCGTCCTGAACAGCAGAGAAGAGAAGTCTCCGGAAAAGAACTTGTCAATGCAGATCATCCTCAGGTTATAGAGATATGGAATAATGTATTCATGCAATTTAACCGCTTAAAAGATGGTTCTTTGCAGCCACTGCCTGCAAAGCACGTTGATACAGGAATGGGATTTGAACGTCTGGTACGGGTACTGCAGAAGAAAGCTTCTAATTACGACACAGATGTATTTCAGCCGCTGATCCAGTTTATCTCCGCCAAATGTGGAATTGAATATGGAATTGCTGAAAAAACAGATATAGCCATGCGTGTTATGGCAGATCATGTGCGTGCGATTTCGTTCGTTATTGCCGACGGACAATTGCCAGCCAATAATAAAGCGGGTTACGTAATACGCCGGATTCTGCGCCGTGCAGTACGTTATGCATATACGTTCCTGGATTTGAAAGATCCATTTTTGAACGAGCTGGTGCCGGTATTGGCAGATCAGTTCAAAGGGGTTTTTGACGAGTTGTATCTGCAAAAAGAATTCGTCCAGAAAGTTGTTCTGGAAGAAGAGATATCTTTCCTGCGTACACTGGCAACAGGTATCCACCGTTTCGATAATTACACAAAAAAACAAGCCGATTTTCTAATGTCGGAGAATGCTATAGATCTGGAGAAATCTTTTGAAGATAACTGGGTTTACAGTATTCTGAAAGATCAGATGGTTATTTCTGGCGCCTTTGCTTTCGAACTTCAGGATACTTACGGTTTTCCGATCGACCTTACCGAACTGATGGCAAGGGAGAAAAGATGGACCGTGGATATGGAAGAGTATCAGCGCGCACTTCAAGAGCAAAAATCGAGATCCAGAGCAGCGACCGCTATTGATACCGGCGACTGGATTACTGTAAATGAAGATCCTGAAACTGAATTTGTCGGCTATGATTTACTGGAAATCGAAACACGTATTTTAAAATACAGACAGGTAACTGCAAAAGGGAAAGAACAGTATCAGATCGTTTTGCAGAAAACACCTTTTTATGGCGAAGGCGGTGGTCAGGTCGGTGATACAGGCAGACTGGAAGATCATAGTCGTATGTTCTCGGTTGATATCACAGACACGAAAAAAGAGAACGGCGTTATCGTGCATTATACTGATACCCTTCCTGAAGACCTGGAAGGCCAGTTTTGGGCTGTTGTAGACGAAGATAAGCGTCAGCAGACCAACAACAATCACTCCGCTACGCATTTGCTTCACGCGGCCTTAAAACAAGTCCTTGGAGATCATGTCAATCAGAAGGGGTCTCTGGTTAATCCGGATTATCTGCGTTTTGACTTTTCTCATTTTGCCAGGGTCACGGATCAGGAACTTGCGAAGATTGAACATATCGTTAACAAAAAAGTAAGAGAGAATATTCCTTTGCAGGAACAACGTATGGTTGCTTATGATACTGCCGTGAATATGGGGGTAACAGCATTGTTCGGAGAAAAATATGGTGATTTTGTCAGGGTAATTACTTTTGATGATCACTATTCAAAAGAACTTTGCGGCGGTACGCATGTACGGGCGACCGGGGAAATAGGATATTTCAAGATCATGTCCGAGAGTGCTGTGGCAGCTGGTGTGCGTCGTATCGAAGCAATCACTGCAAATAAAGCGGAAGCATTTATTATTGCTCAGGATCAGGAAATAAGCGAACTTAAATCTCTGCTGAAAGGTAATAAAGATCTTACTGCAGCAGTTACGGCGTTGATAGAAGAGAATGCGAAATTGAAAAAGGATGCAGAAAAAGCCCTCATTGAACGTGCTGGAAACCTGAAACATGAGCTGGTTCATCACATGAAGACCATTAATGGTGTTAATCTGATTGCAGTGCAGGTAGATCTTCCGCATGCCGATGCGGTGAAGAACCTGGCTTATAGTCTGAAAGAAATGGTTGATAACCTGCTACTGGTATTAACCACAGTTATTGACGAGAAGCCAGGGATTACAGTGATGGTTTCTGAAAACCTGGTTGCAGAAAAAGGATTAAATGCTTCAGCAATAGTTAGAGAACTTGCTAAGGAAATTCAGGGCGGAGGTGGCGGACAGCCATTTTATGCTACTGCCGGTGGTAAGAACCTGGCCGGGTTGCCAGCGGTAATCGAGAAAGCGGCGCAATTGCTTGCTTAAACTTTTCTCAAATAAAAAAGGGGCTGTTCCGATTTGGAACAGCCCCTTTTTTATACTTTCATGTTTTGTATTCTAACCGCATTCAGGATTGCAAGGAGTGCAACACCGACATCGGCAATTACGGCTTCCCACAAAGTAGCTATACCTCCCGCACCCAGTATAAGAACAATGATCTTAATGGACATCGCCAATGCAATATTTTGCCACACAATTTTTTTAGTGAGGCGCCCAATCTGAATTGCCGTAACGATTTTACCGGGCTGATCATTCTGAATCACTATATCTGCAGTTTCAATAGTCGCATCACTGCCTAGGCCACCCATTGCAATACCGGCATCTGCAAGCGCAACAACAGGAGCATCATTAATGCCGTCGCCGGCAAATGCAATATGTCGCCCGGCTTTCTTGAGCTGCTCCAGCTGGCTTACTTTATCTTCAGGAAGCAGACCGCCATGTGCTTCGTCTATCCCCAGGAGTTTGGCTATTTTGTTTACCACAGCCTGTTTATCTCCACTAAGCATTACCGTATGCAATCCCTGCTTGTGCATCGCCGAAATCGCTTCTGCCGCATCTGGTTTAAGTTCATCGGCAATCAGAATATGGCCTGCATATTTATTATCAATGGCAATGACAACTATAGTTTCTTCTTCGTCATTTAAAGCTGCCGGGTAGCTGACCTTAAACTGATCAAGAAGTGCAGTATTACCAGCCAGAACTTTTTTGCCATCTATTTCGCCACTCAGGCCTTTGCCTGCCACTTCCGCTGTCTCAACTTGCAGAGGAACAAAATCTTTTCCTGCATAAGACACAATGGCTCTGGCAATCGGATGGGTAGACTTGTTTTCTACCGTGGCAGCAATTCTGATCAGTTCTTTTTCATCACCAGATACAGAGACAACCTGCTGTACCTTGAACACACCTTTAGTCAGTGTGCCGGTTTTATCCATAACAACAGTGTCGATGGTTGTCATTACATCCAGAAAATTGGAACCTTTAAATAAAATCCCGTTTTTACTGGCCAGGCCGATGCCTCCAAAATAACCCAGTGGAATAGAGACGACTAAGGCGCAAGGGCAGCTGATCACCAGAAATACCAATCCGCGGTATAACCAATCTCTGAAGACATAATCGCCGACAAAGAAGAAAGGAAGAAAAACCACTAATACAGCTAATGCGAATACTATCGGCGTATATACTCTGGCAAACCTGGAGATAAATAACTGTGTTTTAGATTTTCTGGCAGTGGCATCCTGAACCATTTCCAGGATTTTATTGAGTTTGCTGTCTTTGAATAGTGCAGTTACCGTTACCTCAACAGCATTGTTAAGGTTAATCATGCCTGCCAGGATACGTTCTCCTGTAGTTTTGGTATCGGGTTTACTTTCTCCGGTTAATGCAGCAGTATTAAAGCTGCCTTTTGCAGATTTCAGCTCGCCATCTAAAGCAACTTTTTCGCCTGCCTTAATCACTATGATTTCTCCAATTTGAACCTCTGATGGTGCGAGAACGTTTTCTTTACCATCTCTCAGTACAGTGACGGTATCCGGTCTTATATCCAGCAATGCCTTAATACTTCTTTTGGCTGAATCCACGGCAGAGTCCTGAAACCATTCACCGATGGAGTAGAAGACCATAACAGCAACACCTTCACTGAAAGATCCTATCGTAAATGCGCCGATTGTTGCAACACTCATCAGGAAAAATTCATTAAAGAAATCCAGTCTGATTGCTTTTCTGAAAGCAAGGTTCAGAACCTGATAACCGGAAAGGAGGTAGGCTACGCCGAAAATGAGAAACTCGACGAGCTGACTGAATCTGATTTTAAATCCATAATCCAGAACCAGCATTACCATAAGGATCGCTAATCCGCCTAATAAAGGGAGGTGCGATCTCCACCCGGGTTCACCGCCGCAACATCCGCCACCATGATCATGGTCGTCGGTATCGGTATGCACATGTTTGCTTTCTTCTTTATGGTCGTGCGTATGGGGAGTGTTGTTTTTTGGATCTGAGGTACACATATGAATAGGATTTTGCTAATTATTTAATGCTCTGATACAAAAGTATTAAATAACGTAGCGCAATGCTATTGCAAAGTGTGGCAGAGGTTACAGGTTCCTTTTACTACGAGGCTCACTTCCTCTTCATAAAAACCTTCCGGTAACGATACCTGCGGTATTTGTGTTTTAGGCAGACAGGAAGTTTGCTTACACGTGTTACAGAAAAAATGAACGTGCAGGTCATGGTGATGGCCGGGGTTGCACTCTTCTGCGCAGAATGCATATTTAGTAATACCTGTTCCATCATCAATGTGGTGAACCAATCCCGATTCTTCAAATTTCTTGAGTGCACGGTATACCGTAATCCGGTCGCAGGGTTCCAGCCCTTTTTCCAGATCGGTCAGGCTGATCGCCGAAGGCTGGTTCATCAGAAAGTCAAGAACCAACAGGCGCATTGCTGTAGGTTTAATGTTTTTTCTTTCCAGAATTACAGGAAGTTCGTCGGACATTGTTTTTTATTTTGAGATAATTAACTCCAAATATCGGAATAAAAAAAAATGTTATTTACAATCTTGTACAGAATTGTAAATAACATTAAGGTGTGTTTGTGCTAATTTTTATATTTATGCTCTAATGCCTGTCCCTGTGTCCGCGTCCCTGATCTCTTCCCCGGCCGTTATCTCTGTGTCCTTTATCTCTGTGTCCTTTATCCTTTCTTTCGTATTTGCGGTGGTCATACCCATTTCCGCGACCGTTGTTTCGGTAATGCTGATTATGATTTCTATCGTGACGCTCTGTATATACTACGCGGTTGGGCCGTACTGTATAATAATTATTCACATACCTGGTCCGGTAAGTATTGTGGTTTAACCAGGGCTTAGGAGAATTAATAACAATAGCCCTTCCGTTATAAAGATCATAATTACGGTATCTTGAAGGAAGACGTTTGGCATGTATCCACCTGTTTCCGCTCAGATAAACAAATTGGCGGGTAGGTACATAGTAATAACTCTGAATGTCAGGCAGATAATAGTAATCTACATAGTCGTAACCCCGGGGGCCCCATTGGGGTTGTGAACCGATGTTTACACTGACGCTCACTTGTGCTTTAGCTGGTTGTGCTGCCAGGGAAACCAACCCCAGTACAGCGACTAAAAGTAATTTTTTCATCAGATTTAATTTAAGTTTCAGATTGTGTGTAATCATGCCTGTTCAAAGTTTATGCCATAATTATTATTCCGCCCTGTAAACCTGCTGGTTAACTTATTTGGTTATATTTGTTTGATTTATTAAAGGTTTTTTATAATTATCAGCGATCAATGAGTAAGCATACTGCAGCGCCTGACACTACATTCGAACTGGTATCAGGATTAGAGATACATGTTCAGCTAAATACAAATACAAAAATATTTTCTTCAGACAGTGCAGCTTTTGGTGCCGGACCTAATGCACATATTTCTCCGGTGTCCCTGGCACTGCCGGGCGCACTTCCAAAATTAAACAAAGACGTAGTAGCTAAAGCTGTCCGTATGGGTCTTGCTTTGAACTGCCATATTAATCAGACTAATTTTTTTGACCGTAAGAATTATTTTTACGCCGACCTGCCTAAAGGGTATCAGATTACGCAGGATAAATTGCCGGTCTGCCAGAATGGATTTATCGATCTGACGCTTCAGGATGGCACAGTAAAAAGGATTGGGATCAACAGGATCCATATGGAAGAGGATGCAGGTAAGAGTATGCATGATCAGCATGATCAGTATTCATTTGTTGATCTGAACAGGGCAGGGGTTCCGTTAATTGAAATTGTTACAGAACCTGATATCTGTTCGGCCGAAGAAGCATCTGTATTGCTAACAGAGATGCGTAAGCTTGTAAGGCACCTGGAAGTAAGTGATGGTAATATGGAAGAGGGAAGTTTACGTTGTGACGCGAATATTTCCATCAGAGAAAAAGGAAGCAGTACATATGGTACACGTTGTGAGGTGAAAAACCTCAATTCCATCAGGAATGTACGCAGAGCTATGGATTTCGAATTCAACCGGCAGAGAGAACTGATTACAGCCGGAGGGTCAATACAGCAAAGTACTTTAACTTTTGATGCCGAGCAGGGTACAACAGCACCGATGCGGACGAAAGAAGAAGCAAACGATTATCGTTATTTTCCTGATCCGGATCTTCCTCCTGTTTATATCAGCGATGAATGGCTGGCGCAAATGAAGGCAGCAATGCCTGTTTTGCCTGCTGCTATAAGTGCAGGACTACAGCAGCAATATGGGATATCAGCTGCGGAAGCTACCATATTTGCAGAAGACAAGGAACTGATGCAGTATTTTCAGGCTGCTTTACCTGGAGTGTCCACACCTAAAACATTGATAAACTGGTTAAGCGGTCCGGTAAGAGCATTGTTAAATGAACAAAACCTGACGATCGGAACTTATCAGGTGAAGCCTTTGGCAATGGCGGAGGTAATTACTCTGGTAGAATCCCGTAAAATAAATCAGCATGCAGCTTTACAACAATTATTACCTGAATTGCAGCAGCATCCTGATCAGGGGGTAGCTGAGGCTGCAGAAAAGCTTAATCTTTTTCTGGAGGATAATACAACTGAACTTTCTGAATTTGCCGATCAGGTACTGGAAAAATACGCGGCACAGGTGGCAGCTTATAAAAAAGGTAAAAAAGGTGTTCTTGGTCTTTTTGTAGGAGAGGTTATGAAAATGGCCAATGGTAAAGCAGATCCACAGCAACTAAACATATTATTACAGGAGAAATTAAAATAAATAGCGGCAGAGGGGACTAGTTTCGGTAATTTCAGTAATTGCAATTTCATATTACAGAGAATCAGGGCCTGCAAGCCATATAAATTTGAACGGTCCTGGGCAAAAGCATATTTTAGAAACAAAAACTGATAGTAAAACAATCACATAATGAAATCAACAATTTTAAATCACTGGAAAAGCTTAAGTTTTATCTTATTCATCAGTTTGCTGGGCATGGCCTGTAAGGATGAAAGTAAATTTGAGATCAGCGGGAAATTTACAAATGCTCAACCAAAAACAAAAGTTTATTTATTTGGTGTAGATAAGAACAGCGAAACGCCGGTAGACTCTACGGTTCTTTCAGATAAAGGAGAATTCAGGTTTACCAGAAGTACGCCAGACGTAGATTTTTTCAGGGTTAAGATAGACAACAGCGAATATATGCTGATTGCCAAAAACGGTGATAAAATACAGCTGTCAGCAGACCTGGCCGATCCGACTATGGTTTACCAGATTTCGGGCGCAGAAGAGGCAGATAAACTCGAGGAGCTCAATAAAAACAAAAATAGGTATACAGCTAAGATTGCAGCTATTCAGGCGCAATTTGAGCAGACTGTAGCCAGTCAGCCGCATAACCGTGAGGCAATAGTGAATCAGATGCGTCCTGCGCTGATTAAGGAGAATGAAGACCTGGTAGATTATATTTTGAAGTTCGCAATGGACAATACCAGCTCCCTTGCAGGTTTTTATGCAATCAACTCACTGAATCCGGGAGATTATGAGCAGGAGCTGATCGCTTATGCAGATAAAATTAAAAGTAAATTCAATAACAATGCTGCAGTCACTGAGTTTCTGGTACGCATGACCAAATTGAAGGCTGTTCAGGTTGGGCAGATTGCACCGGATTTTACGATGAACAGTATCGACGGCAAACCTGTTAAACTTTCCGATTTCAGAGGGAAATACATGCTGTTAGACTTTTGGGCATCGTGGTGCCAGCCTTGCAGAATGGAAAACCCAAATGTGGTTAAGGCTTATCAGCAGTTTAAAGATAAAAACTTTACTATCGTAGGTGTTTCATTAGACAAAGATCCAGCGGCATGGAAACAGGCCGTGGTTGCTGATGGATTGAACTGGACTCAGCTGAGTGAGTTAAAAGATTTCGACAGTCCTACAGTAAGACTATATCAGATTGATGCTATTCCAAGTAGTTTTCTGCTTGATCCTTCAGGAAAGATCGTTGCTAAAAATCTAAGAGCCGACCAACTGGTCGAGTTCTTAAGCAAAACTTTACGCTAACCCTAAATTCAGGTTAACCTAATGCTATCCTTAACAATTTGTTAACCTGACTTTAACTTTATATTGTAACTGATTACTTAATTTCGTAACAAATATTTAAAGACATGAGCGCCGTAAAACAAAAGATCCTGATTGTAGATGATGAACCGGATATCCTGGAACTAATAGAATACAATCTGAAAAAAGAAGGCTATCAGGTTTTCCTGGCCAGTAATGGGCAGGACGGAATTACAGTAGCTAAGAAAGTACACCCTGATTTAATCATTCTGGATATTATGATGCCGAGAATGGACGGAATTGAAGCCTGCAGGTTAATGCGTGCTATTCCGGAGTTCAAAAACACTTTTATGGTTTTTCTGACGGCAAGAAGTGAGGAGTATTCAGAAATTGCAGGATTTAATGTAGGTGCAGATGATTATATAGCGAAACCAATTAAGCCAAGGGCACTGGTTAGCAGAATCAATGCAATCCTGAGAAGAAATAGCAGCCAGGACGAGGTTTCAGATAATAAGGTGGAAATTGGAGATCTGGTTATCGACAGGGAAGCTTACCTGGTTTATCAGGCAGGAGAAAAAGTAGTACTGGCGAAAAAAGAATTTGAATTGCTGTATCTGCTGGCTTCAAGGCCTGGAAAGGTTTATACCCGAGAGTCAATTCTTAAAAATATATGGGAAGATTCAGTAGTGGTAACTAACCGGACCATAGATGTGCATATTCGTAAACTAAGAGAGAAGCTTGGCGAAAACTATGTGGCTACAGTCAAAGGAGTGGGTTATAAATTCGAACTTTCTTAATCAATTGCAATCTGATGTCCGATGCTAAAGGATGAAATTGTACTTTTGTATAGTTTTATAAATCGACACCATTGAAATATCCTTCCTTTAAAGACCTGATCCTATTTGAAGACGATCATCATATCGTTGTAAACAAACCGCCATTCGTTGCTTCGCTGGATGAACGTGGCGGTTCAGGCGAAGTTAATATCCTGCGCCTCGCCAGACAATACTCGCCCGACGCGCAGGTGTGCCACCGTCTCGACAAAGAGACTTCCGGCGCAATTATTATTGCCAAGACACCAGAAGCTTACCGCTCGGTATCTATGCAGTTTGAGAAACGCAGAGTCAGTAAAACGTACCATGCTGTTGTAGACGGTCTGGTTACTTTCAAAGAGCTGTTTATCGATCTGCCAATTCTTAATGATGGGAACCGCAGTGTTACCATCGACCGCAAAGAAGGTAAAAGAGCGGAGACCATTTTCAATTCCATTAAATTCTACAAGCACTATACACTGGTTGAATGCAAGCCGATCACCGGCCGTATGCACCAGATCCGTATTCACCTGGCTACCCAGCGTGCTGCAATCTGTGGTGATACCCTTTACAGAGGGAAGCCTGTGTTTCTTTCCGCTATAAAAAAAGGATATAGAATTGCTAAAGACGACGAGGAGCAGCCGATCATGAAACGTTTTGCTTTACATGCACGCCACCTGGTATTTAAAGGTCTGGATGAAAAAGATATCGTTATTGATGCACCGTATCCAAAAGACTATGCAACGCTGATTAAGTTGCTCGATAAATTTGATTCTTAAGAATTAGCTTATGTATGCGAAACTGGTTAATTATCTGGATGCTATTAATCATTACCGGAAAACAAAGATTTCCAACAGGAATTTCCTCGTCTTAGCCGCATTGGTTGTAGGGGTCCTGGCCGGTCTTGCCGCTGCATTACTGAAATCTATTACCCACCATATCGAAGACTTCCTGCAGGACGGTTTTCACTGGGAGTACAAGTATTATCTCTTTATCATCTTCCCTTTTATCGGGATCCTGTTATCTGTTATGTATGTGCGCAGGTTTATCCGGAAAGGGAAGTTTGAAACAGGGCTTACTCCTTTAATCTATACGATTTCACAAAAATCAAGCAGGGTAGAGCCACATAATATTTATTCTCAGATTATTACTGCAGCACTCACTGTTGGTTTTGGAGGATCCACCGGTCTGGAGGCACCTATAGTGACAAGCGGCGGTGGAATTGGTTCTGCTGTCGGGAGGTTTTTAGGTTTATCTTACAGGGAAACGACTATGTTGCTGGCCTGTGGAGCGGCAGCCGGAATTGCAGGTGCATTTAACAGTCCTATCGCAGGAATTGTATTTGCTATTGAGATTCTGCTGCCTGAATTTACCATACCTGCATTTATTCCTTTATTGCTGGCCTCAGCTACGGCAGCTGTGGTAGCAAGGTTCTTCTATAATGAACAACTGTTTTTCCTGGTTACCGAAGGATGGCAGTTTAATGCATTAATCTGGTATGTTCTTCTGGCAGTTCTGATTGGCTTGTTTTCAATCTATTTCAGTAAAATAAACCACTTTGTAAAAACATCGTTCTATAAGATCAAGAATCCTTATACGAAAGTCGTTGTTGGCGGTGCACTGCTCGGAATTATGGTGTTCCTTTTTCCCACTTTATACGGGGAAGGGTATATAACCATCAAGAATCTGCTTGGGGGTAATTACAGTTCAGTAATCACGAATAGTATATTCGCTTCCTATAGTAATATGCCTGCGGTCATCATTGGCTTCACGATCATTACTGTATTTGCGAAATCGGCAGCTACTTTAATTACCTTATCTGCGGGTGGTAACGGAGGTACGTTTGCACCTAGTTTAATTATGGGTGGGCTGATCGGATTTGTGATGGCCTTTACCATTAATACATTGGGTATAGCACACGTAAACGTGGCTAATTTCATTGTTGCCGGTATGGCTGCATCATTAAGTGCAATTATGCATGCGCCGTTAACCGGAATCTTCCTGATTGCGGAAATTACAGGCGGTTACGTGCTGATGGTACCTCTAATGATCACCTCAGCAATTGCCTACCTGATTAACCGGAGTAAAAGTAAGTATTCTATATATACACAGGCTTTAGGTGAAAGCGGCGAGCTGATGTCTCATGAAGATAAGGATACGCTGGTGCTGCATATGATGAAGCTGAAATATCTCGTTGAAAAGGATTATGTAGTTCTGAATGAGGACGAGCTGATCTCCGAACGTCTGCAGGAGATCCTGCAGTCTAAAAGAAATTTATTCCCTGTAATTGCAGAGGATAAAACGTTTCGCGGAATGATCTCTGTGGAAGACGTATTGAAGAAGGCCATTAATAATCCCGCCAGCTCCAGTCTGAGCGTAAAAGAACTAATGCAAACTGCACCAGACGTGATCTATATGAAAGATCCGATGAAAACAGTTCTTAAGAAAATGGAAAAGGAAAACGCCTGGTTGCTCCCGGTAATTGATGAGCGGGAAGAGTTTGTCGGGTTTGTTTCCAAGACAGCAATCTTTAACAAATACAGGGCTCTGCTGAGCAGGCAGGCCGATTATATGGAGTAACTAAGAAAATCTATAGTATAAAAAAGGCTTCTGAATGTATTCAGAAGCCTTTTTTATACTTCAGGAGGTGTAAAATACTCCGTAATCTGATACTTATTCAGTAACCCTTTTAAGGCCGAATTTCTCTATTTTACTGTAAAGGTGGCTACGCTGGATATCGATGTCATCTGCTGTTTTCGATACATTCCAGTTGTTTTTCTCCAGTTTGAACTTAATATACTCTCTTTCTGCGTGATCTTTATAGTCCTGAAAGTTGGTGAAGCTGTCATAGTCAGGCGTAGCAGCCGTAATCTGAATGCTATTGTTTTGACTTCCTGCTGCACCGATATTCGTACCCCCGCCTGGATTAGCAAAGGCAGTAACTTCATATTCAGTAATGATCTTATCACTTAAGATAATGAGCCTTTCAATCATATTATGTAACTCACGTACGTTTCCGGTCCATGGTAGGTTTTGTAATGCCACCATACCGGCATCACTGATCTTTTTAACTGGCATACCGTAATCTTTACAGATATCTTCCAGGAAGCTAAGCGCGATCTCCGGAATATCCTCCCGGCGCTCGGTTAGATGGGGCACATGTATGTTAATAACATTAAGCCTGTGGTAAAGATCCATACGGAAGTTTCCGTCTTCAATTTCTTTCATCAGGTCCTTGTTGGTCGCTGCCAGTACCCGGACATTTACTTCCAGTTCTTTCTCTCCGCCAACACGGGTTATCTTATGCTCTTGTAAGGCACGGAGTACTTTAGCTTGTGCAGAAAGGCTCATATCACCGATCTCATCAAGAAACAGTGTTCCGCCGTTAGCGAGTTCAAACTTACCGATCCTTTGTTTTACTGCTGAGGTGAAAGAGCCTTTTTCATGGCCGAATAATTCACTTTCAATTAATTCTGACGGGATCGCTGCACAGTTCACTTCGATAAGCGGACTTTCACTTCGCTGTGATTTCTCATGCAACCAGCGGGCTACGAGTTCTTTTCCACTACCATTAGCACCAGTAATCAACACCCGGGCTTCAGTAGGGGCAACACGTTCAATAGTCTCTTTTATTTTATTGATGTTCTCCGAGCTGCCAAGTATATGGCGCGTTTTGCTCGCTTTTCTTTTCAGTACTTTGGTTTCCGTAACCAGGTTACCACGATCCAGTGCATTACGTACTGTAATCAGTAATCTGTTCAGATCCGGTGGTTTAGAGATAAAGTCAAAAGCTCCTTTTTTACTGGCTTCAATTGCTGTCTCCACAGTGCCATGACCGGAAATCATAATAAACGGCAGGTCCGGACTGTAGGCTAGTGCTTGTTCCAGCACTTCCATGCCATCCATTTTGTTCATCTTGATGTCACAGAGTACCAGGTCGAACTTCTTTTTCTTAATCAGGTCTAAGCCATCTACTCCGTTATCTATATCTTCTACTTCGTAGTTCTCATATTCCAGTATTTCTCTCAGTGTACTTCTGATCGCGCGCTCATCATCAATGATTAATAGTTTTGCCATAGGGTTATCCAGGTGTGTCCGAAAACGAATATATTCAGAAATGTCAAATAATAAGGAAATAAATTAAAAAATGCAAGCCTGTAAGCCGGGTTCTGTACCTTATTGCTAAGGCTTCTACCATTAATCTACTATAAATGTCGCCATTTATCTCTAACGACCTACCCACTGACATCGGACGAGCAGCCCTACGTACGTCAGCCTATTTGGTCTTTCAACTCCCGGGGTTTACCAGATTTCCGGTTACCCGGAAAAATCGTGAGCTCTTACCTCACGTTTTCAACCTTACCTGTGCCTAAGCCATCGGCGGTTCATTTTCTGCGGCACTTTCCATAATTCAGGCATTCATTCCTGAACCTCTTCCCGTTAGGAAGCGGGATGCTCTGCGTTGCCCGGACTTTCCTCTTTAAGTTGCAAAGCATTACTTACAGCGATAGAACGGCTTGCATTTTGGGCAAAGATATAAAAAAATGGCTATTTACAGTTGCCCAGGTCAGTAGTAACCTGTTCGGTGGTATACATACCCTGCTGATGGCCGAAACCATTGGTGATATATACGATAACCTGTGCGAGATCGATATTGGCCAGGTTTAGTGGTTCCATTTTGCCTTCATAAACTTTTCCATGTACGGTGAGCTTTTCTGATACTCCGTTTTTAATATAACAGGCTAATTTCTGTTTATTAGTTTTCATGAAAACGCTATCGGTCAGCGGTGGAATTAATTCACCCAGGCCTTCACCTTTAGTTCCGTGACAATTCTGACAATGTTTGATATAAAGATCTCTGCCATTTACGTAGTAAGCGTCCTGTTTTATTGTTTCTGAATTCTGACAGGAGTAGAACATGCCGGAAAAAGTCAGCACAGTTAAAAAAAGGATTATAAGTTTACGCATGTCTTATTTCTTGTATTCATCCAGCAGTACAGGAATATCCTTACGCAATTGTTCTACCTGCTCTGGATTTGTTCCATCATAAGCACCTCTGATTCTTCTGTCTTTGTCGATCAGTACCAGAAATCCCTGGTGTACATAACCTTCACGGTCATTACTGTCAACCTGAACAGCGACCAGGTAACTTTTTTCTGCTATATTATAAATACTGTCTTTTGAACCGTAGACGAACTGCCATTTCGGATCGTAAACATCCAGTTTCTGAGCATACTTTTTCAGGACAGAGGGCTTATCATATTTGAAATCAATGGTATGGGAAAGGAACATCACGTCAGGGTTACTTTTGAAATCCTGAAATAAAGCCTTCATATTCTTATGCATTATAGGACAGATACTTGTGCAGGATGTGAAAAAGAAATCTGCAACATATATTTTACCCTTGAACTGATCATTGGTTATCATTACACTATCCTGATTCAGAAATTTAAAGTCAGGAATTGTCTGGTAAATCGTGTCTACGGTAAATCCGTCTGCTTTTGCAACTTCTTTTGTATCTCTGACACCATAAATGGGCAACTTTCGTTCTTCTTTACAGGAAGCCGTTAATAACACGGTACCAAGGAGTAAAGCAGAAAAGAAATGTAATGGATTGTTCATAATTGTAAGAATATGCCTGCAAAGGTACACTACTCTTAAAATAAAGTGTAACGTACCTGTAAATATTTCTTAGTTTTGTGCGCAGAATTTAATGCTTAAATGAGAAAGAGATATAATGCTGTCATCACAGCTTTGGGTGGATATGTACCGGAGACTATACTATCAAACCACGATCTGGAAAAAATGGTGGATACCAATAACGAATGGATTATTTCCCGTACGGGAATTCAGGAAAGAAGGATATTGAATGATGATTCTTTGGCCACTTCTGACCTGGCTACGCTTGCGGTAAAACGTCTGCTCGAAGATAACCATGTAAATCCGGAAGAAATAGAATGCGTTATAGTCGCAACTGCCACACCTGATTATATTATGGTCTCCACGGCTAGTATAGTTTGTGAGAAAGCAGGCCTGACCAAGGCATGGGGTGTTGATTCCAATTCAGCATGCAGTGGTTTTCTGTATGCACTGACTTTGGGTGCAAGTCTCATCGAAAGTAACCGCTACAAAAATGTAATCGTAATAGGTGCGGACGCGAATAGTACAATTGTTAACTATGAGGACCGGAATACCTGCATTCTTTTCGGCGATGGTGCAGGAGCAGTATTGCTTGAACAGACTGAAGAAGAAGTAGGCCTGATAGATAATGTATTTAAAACAGATGGTTCGGGAAAAGAACATCTGATCGTTACAGCCGGTGGATCATTACACCCGTCTTCACCAGAAACACTGAATCAAAAACTCAATTATATATCACAGAATGGCAGAATTGTTTTCAAAGCTGCTATTGAAGGAATGACCCAGACCTGTACAGAAGTACTGGAAAGAAATGGTTTGGATACAGCCGATGTAAACTGGCTGATCCCGCATCAGGCCAATTTGCGGATCATACACGCAGTAGGAGATAAGCTCGGACTACGTGAAGATCAGGTTAAGGTTAATATTCAGCGTTATGGTAATACAACCGCTGCGACTATTCCTTTGTGTATGTGGGAGTTCCAGAAAGACTTTAAAGAAAATGATACCCTATTACTAACGGCTTTCGGCGCTGGATTCTCCTGGGGAGCCAGTTATCTGAAATGGGGTAAATTAAGAAAATAGCGATGAAAAAACTGATTATAGCTGCTTCCATAGTTGGGGTAATGTTTTCCTGCAGTCAGCCGGTAGATTATAAGGCTGAGCGTGACGAGGTAATGAAAACTCATGACCTGGTTATGGCTGACCATGGCATAGTAGTAAAAAATCAGATGGCTATCGATTCTCTTCTACAGAATCTGGGTGCTTTAAAACAACGTTTTCCCACACTGGATATCGCGCATGAAAAAGTGCTGATGGAAGAAAAGGTAGCCCGGCTAAAGGCAGCAGAAGAACTGATGAATGACTGGATGCATCAGTTTGAGCCGGATATAGAGCAGAAATCAAATGAAGAAGCTGCTGCCTATTTCAAAGCAGAAAAAATAAAGATCAACCGGATCGACAGTCTTTATAAGGCAGAGATTTCGGCTTCGAATTCTTATTTATCCGCTTTTAGAGAATGATGATGAAAAACCTAATATACCTGGGACTCCTTGGCGCATTTTTGACAAGTTGCCAGCAGGAACAGAAACGTTTGCCTTATTTGCAACAGGAAATTACAGGCACCGATACTACCTACAGATCTATTCCTGATTTTAAATTTCTGAATCAGGACAGTGTTGAAGTAACCGGAAAAGATTTTGATAAGGCTATATATGTAGCGGATTTCTTTTTCACATCTTGTCCAACGATCTGTCCGATCATGCACCGGAACCTTTTGAAAATCTATAAAAAATACGAAGGAAACCCGGGTGTAAAACTCGCATCTCACACGATTGACTATAAATATGATACCCCTTCCCGCATGAAAACTTATGCCAGTAAACTCGGTGTAGAGGGAACGCAGTGGGAGTTTCTTTGGGGAGAGCGCGATTCAGTTTATAATCTCGCTGAAAAACATTATCTGGTAACCGTAGGCGAAGATAAAGCAGCTCCCGGAGGTTATATCCACCAAGGTTATCTTGTGTTGGTAGACAGAGATAAACGTATTCGCGGAGCATATGATGGAACCGTAGATGCGCAGGTTGATCAATTGATGAAAGACATGGATATTCTGCTGGAAGAGTACAAAGGAAAATAGCTGGAATTAAATTCTTTCAGACATACACCTTTAATACAGGTTCATTCAAACAAAATTTATAGCGTGGGGTTTTATTATTAAATTAATAAAACCCCATGAAGCTATTTAAAAATATTATCCCAGTAATCTTATTGCTCACGGCCTCTCATAGTGTGAGCGCACAATTTAAGCTGGCACCTCTGCCATATGCTTACAATGCCCTGGAACCTGCTATAGACAAGGAGACCATGGAGATCCACTACACCAAACATCATCAGGCTTACGTCAACAATCTGAATGCAGCTGTTAAAGGTACTGCGGCAGAAGGGAAGTCCCTGGCCGATATCCTGGCCTCTGTGTCTTCTTATCCTGCAGCTATACGTAATAATGCAGGCGGACATTATAACCACACGATGTTCTGGCAGGTAATGGCCGCGAAACCGAAAGCACCTTCAGCTGCTTTCCTGAAAGAAATAGACCAGACCTTCGGTTCTCTTGATAAATTCAAAGCTGCTTTTGCAGATAGTGCAGCAAAACGTTTTGGTTCAGGCTGGGCCTGGCTTATTGTTCAGAATGGTAAGTTGAAGATTTCCAGCACACCTAATCAGGATAATCCTTTAATGGACGTGGTGAGAGAAAAAGGGACACCGATACTTGCTTTAGACGTATGGGAACATGCTTATTATTTGAAATATCAAAATAAACGTCCCGACTATATCACTGCCTGGTGGACTGTTGTCAACTGGGAAGAAGTAGAACAGCGATATAATAAAGTAGTGAAAAAATCTTAATAACCACCTATGAAGCCGCCCCCTTCGGGCGGCTTTTTTTAAAGCTTAGATTTATGGCAAAAACAGTAGCAGCTCAATTCGTTGAAATTTTAGAGCAGGCAGGAGTTACAGCCGTTCATGGGGTCGTAGGCGACTCTCTAAACGGTATTGTAGAAGAAATCAGACAATCTAAAACCATTAAGTGGGTACATTACCGTCATGAGGAAGCAGCAGCCTTTGCTGCTGGGGCAGAAGCACAGATTACCGGTAAACTGGCAGTTTGCGCGGGAAGTTGCGGCCCTGGTAATATGCATTTAATTAATGGCTTATATGACGCGCATCGCAGCAATGCACCTGTACTTGCGATTGCAGCACATATTCCGAGTGAACAGATCGGAACCTCATATTTTCAAGAGACAAGGCCGGAGTCCCTCTTTAGGGAGTGCAGCTATTATTGCGAAACTATTGCTTCGGCCAGACAGATGCCCAGAGTGCTTCAGATCGCTATGCAGCATGCGGTTGGACAATCTGGCGTCGCCGTGGTTAGTATCTCCGGTGACGTAGCTATGGAAAAGGCCCCTTCAGATGAGCTTGAGCATCAGATTTTTCATAATAAACCAGTTATCAGACCAGCTGATGAAGATCTCAGAAAACTAGCTGCACTGATTAATCAGCATAAAAAGATTACGCTTTTATGTGGTGCAGGCTGCGCAGGTGCCCATCAGGAATTACTAAGCCTGGCAGAGGCAATCAAATCGCCTATCGTTCATGCGTTGCGCGGTAAAGAGCATGTGCAGTATGATAACCCTTATGATGTCGGAATGACTGGTTTAATTGGTCTTACTTCGGGTTACCAGGCAGTAGAAGACTGTGAGCTGCTTATTATGCTGGGAACAGATTTTCCATATAAAGAGTGGTACCCGCCTAAAGCTAAAATTGTACAGCTGGATATACGTCCGGAGAGATTAGGGAGAAGGTGTAAACTAGAAATTGGTCTGGTCGGTTCTGTTAAAGAAACGCTGGAAGCTCTTTTGCCATTAATTGATCATACTCAGGATAGTAGTTTTCTTCATAAAAGTCAGGAGAGATACCAGGACAACCGTAAGAATCTGATGAAACATGCACAGGCTGTTGAAGGAGAGCCGATTCATCCGGAATATTTGACAAGATTATTAAGTGAACAGGCCAGCACAGATGCAGTTTTTACTACAGATGTAGGTACACCATCTGTATGGGCAGCCAGGTATATCGATATGACTGCGGGCAGGAGATTGATTGGTTCTTTCAATCATGGCTCCATGGCCAGTGCAATGCCACAGGCAATCGGTGCCCAGCTGACAGACTTGAACAGACAGGTCATCTCCTTATCAGGTGATGGTGGTTTTGCGATGATGATGGGGGATATCCTAACCATTCATCAATATGACCTTCCTGTAAAACTGGTTATCTATAATAACAGTTCTTTAGGCTTTGTTGCTATGGAAATGAAAGTAATCGGGATGCCGCCGTTTGGAACGGATTTGAAGAATCCAGACTTTGCTAAAATGGCTGAAGCGATCGGAATAAGGGGAATCCGGGTGGAGAAGGCTGAAGAACTGGAGTCGGCAGTTGCAGCAGCACTGGCACATCCCGGTCCGGTATTACTCGATGTAGTGGTCAATCAGACTGAACTATCCATGCCACCCAAAATAGATTTGGAACAGGCTAAGGGATTCGGAATTTATATGTTAAAACAAACCCTTAAAGGGGATGGGAAAGAAGTATGGGATACAATCCGCTCGAATTTTTTAAGTAAGTAGGGGGATAAGAATTTCAGGAGTATATTTGTTCAATTCAGCGTAGCACTATGCTGAATTGCTTCAATACCCTAAAAATTAGATCAGATGAAAGTATTTGTTACCAGAAGAATTGCAGACGCTGGTTTGCAGTTATTGAAAGATGCCGGTTTAGAAGTTGAAGTATGGGCTGAAAAAAGAAAGTTGAATCAGGAGGAGTTAATCCATGCCTGTAGTCAGGCAGATGCATTAATAAGTGCGGGACAGGCGTTAAATGAAGAGTTTATGACTTCCTGTTCACACTTAAAAGCTATTGCCCTGCATTCAGTTGGATATGATAATGTAGATATAGCTGCAGCAACCAGATTAGGAATTCCGGTTGGAAATACGCCGGGCGTTTTAAGTGAGTCTACAGCAGACACTGCTTTTTTACTAATGCAGTCTGTCGCAAGAAATGCATTTTATATGCATAAAACAATTGGACGTGGTGAATGGGGCTTTTTTGAGCCTACAGCAAACCTTGGCCAGGATCTCAGTGGGTTGACGATTGGTATATTCGGACTTGGTAAAATAGGTTACGAAATGGCAAGAAAGTGTCGCGGTGCTTTCGGTATGAAGGTTATTTACCATAACCGTAAACCAAATGAACAGGCCGAGAAAGAATTGGACGCGAAATACGTTAGTTTCGAAGAACTTCTTCAAAATAGCGATGTGTTAAGTGTCCATACTGACCTTACACCGCAAACCAAACATAAATTTGATGAAAGTGCATTTAAACAGATGAAACCAACGGCTATTTTTGTAAATACTGCCAGAGGCTCCATTCATGTAGAAACAGATCTGAGAACTGCACTTGAGGAAGAAATAATCTGGGGTGCGGGATTGGACGTTACTAATCCGGAGCCCATGAAACCTGAAAATTCTTTACTGGACATGCCGCGGGTTGCTATTTTGCCTCATATCGGCTCAGCTACATTGAAAACGAGAACTGCGATGTCCAGGCTTGCTGCAGAAAACATAATTGCAGTTGCCCAGGGCAGACAGATGGAATACCAGGTTAATGCTTCACCTGATGTGTGAAATCGGGAAAATGCTCCTGAATGTAAACATGATTTTTAAGCTTTGAAATTTCCGACTGCATTTGCTTCACTTTTTGCAGCAGATTCATAATGGCATCAATGCCTTCTATATTAATCTGAAGATCATAGTGGAAATGGATGAATTTGTCCATTTCCACTAATTGTTCATAATGCAGATATTTTTGACCGTTTCTGGTAGTCAGTACCACTAAGCCGGAGTCTTCTAATGCTTCAATGAATGTTTTAGGTACAGCATAATGTGTACAGTAATCATTTATGGTTATCAGTTCTGTTTCCATAGCTAACGTGTTTTATTAACCTGATATAGCCTGTAATTCTTTAAAGAGGGCTTCTTGTTTTTCAGTCAGGTTAGTTGGTATCTTAACCGTATAAGTCACAAAAAGGTTTCCAAATTCACCTTCTTTTTTATATACAGGGAAGCCTTTGCCTTTTAAACGTACTTTAGTGCCATTTTGTGTGCCTGCCGGTATTTTTAATTTCACCTTGCTGGTTAAGGTGTCTACAGTTACTTCACCGCCTAATACAGCGAGGAAAAGATCTATTTCTTTATTCAGGAAGAGATCGTCACCGACACGATGAAACCTGCTGTCCTCACCTATGGTAATGGTAATTAACAGATCTCCGTCAGGTCCGCCGTTGGCTCCGGGACTTCCCTGACCCTTTAATTTAATCACCTGACCGGAAGTAATTCCTCCCGGAATTGTGATCCTCAGGCTTTTACCGTTTACCGTAACAGTCTTTTTATGCGTTTCAGCAGCATCCATAAAGGAGATTTTTAGTTCTGCCTGCAGATCCTGACCTTTAAAACGTGCGCTGTTTCTGCTCTGCCGGCCACCGCCGCCACCGAACATAGACTCAAAGAAATCGGAGAAGTCGCCGCCACCGAAGTTTCCTGCACCTCCGCCATATCCACCACCACCAAAACCTCCGCCGAAAGGGTTTCCCCTGCCAGACTGGCCTGACTGCTGGAACTGATCGGCATGTTTCCAGTTCTCGCCGTATTCATCGTACTTCTTACGTTTATCAGGGTCATTAAGCACTTCATTGGCCTCATTTACCTGCTGGAACATCTTATTAGCTTCTTTATCATCTGGATTTAAATCCGGGTGATACTTTCTGGCCAGTTTACGGTATGCTTTTTTAATATCATCCTGTGAAGCTGACTTATCAACACCCAAAACTTTATAATAATCAATGTATGCCATAGTCTTTTAATCGAAAGCCAAATTTACGTTAATATCCTGAATTATAAATAAAGTTCAATCCAGATGGTTGCGAAAATCATGCCGCCCGAAGGGTAATTGCATCAATGCTGCTGAAAAATAAAAATATCCCCTGTTCCTGTTGAGTACCGCATATTCTTATATTTGTTTTATCGGGTACTAACGCAGCATTTTTGCGCAATATATACTGGCTTTTTCTATCAACTATAAATTTTTTTCATCATGTCCTATAAACTTAAAAATAGCTTTACCAGGCGGAGCGATGAAATCACGCAGAAATATTTTGATCTTTTAGATAAGCATTTAACTGATATTATTGAAGGCAGAGCTTTGGAAATGATGGAGTTAAACCAAATTGCAAGTGAGCTATTTATATCCCACAAACATCTTTCTGATACTATCCAGGCGACTAAGGGACATCATCCTTGTTATTTTTATGATTTGAAGATTGTTGAACAAGCTAAAAATATGCTGCTCAACACTGATTATTCAATAGCCAAGATTGCAAGAACATTAACTTACGACCCGTCCAATTTCTCTAAATTTTTCAAGAAATTTTCAGGCGCTACACCAGGTGAGTTTAGAAAAAGCAGTATAAAAAAATAAAATACACGGGAAAGGTTCCGAAAAGTTCACCATGATATAGTGTTTCCGGGAGTTTATTTTTGTTATAAACAACATCTATAAATAATAACGGTTATGGAAAGAAATGATTTGAACGGAAAAGTGGTTTTAATTGCTGGAGGAGGTAAAAACCTTGGCGGTCTGTTAAGTAAAAACTTTGCGGCTAAGGGCGCAAAACTGGCTATCCACTATAATAGTGGGGGCTCAAAAATAGAAAGTGAAAGAACATTAACCGAGATAACGGCTTTGGGAGCAGAAGCATTTTTGTTTCAAGGTGATCTGACTAAGGTTGCAAACATAACCAGGTTCTTTGATGAGGCCGTTGCCAGGTATGGCGGTTTCGATATTGCTGTTAATACCGTAGGAATGGTTTTGAAAAAACCTTTTACGGAAACTACCGAAGAGGAATACGACGCTATGTTTGGAATAAACTCTAAGTCAGCTTATTTCTTTTTACAGGAGGCTGGTAAACGAATAAATGATAACGGAAAAATCTGTACAATTGTTACCTCATTATTAGCTGCATATACAGGTTTATATTCTACTTATGCTGGAGCAAAGGCACCGGTCGAACATTTTACGAGAGCAGCTTCTAAAGAATTTGGCGAAAGGGGAGTTTCGGTAACTGCAGTTGCTCCTGGTCCTATGGATACTCCTTTTTTTTATGGTCAGGAAACACCTGATGCGGTAGCTTATCATAAATCGGCATCGGCTCTGGGCGGATTAACTGATATTAAAGACATTGCGCCTTTAGTTGAGTTTTTGGTGACCGATGGCTGGTGGATTACCGGACAAACTATTTTCGCTAACGGGGGCTATACTACAAGATAAAATCATAAAAAAGCTGGCGAATCAAGTAGCCAGCTTTTTTATGATGTGCGAAAATGTATCGGCGTAAATAACTCATTTGTCGAGCTTATCGCTCTGGCTCAATCAACAGCGCTATACGCGATAATCTTCGATGTTTAGCTTGTATAATTTGGACTGTATCTGACTGCCAGATCCGGTTACGGAATACTTTTTAAACTTTTTTTCATTTATTGCCCTGTTTTGAATAAAAAAATCAAAATAAACGTGTAGAGACAGTGGAGACTGTTTCAGTTATAAAAAATATTTTTCTAGCTTGCTTTCGAATTAAACGACGAAGCATGAAACCCCTTTCCATAAAGGATATTGCCAAAAAGGCTAATGTCTCTATTACAACCGTGTCATTTATCTTAAATGGCAAAGCTGAAAAGATGCGCATAAGCCAGGAGATGATTTTGAAAGTAGAAAAAATCATCCAGGAACTCGGTTTTAAACCTAACCAGGTCGCCCGCAGCTTACGAACAGGTACTACGAAAACTATCGGACTTATTGTTGAAGATATTTCCAATCCTTTTTTCGCCGCAATTGCAAGGCTGATTGAAGACAAAGCCTATAAGCACGGGTATAAGATAATTTACTCCAGCACAGAGAATGATCTGGAAAAAGCAAAAGGACTCATCAGAATGTTTAAAACCAGGCAGGTAGACGGATATATTATTGTCCCGGTAACCGGACTGGAAGAAGAGATACAGGATTTACTCAACAACAATACACCTGTGGTTGTATTTGACAGAAGTCTGCCGGGGTTAAATGTTAATAGCGTATTAGTTGATTGCGCCGCTGGAACATATGCTGCAGTGGAATCTTTTATTAAACAAGGAAAGAAGAATATTGCATTCGTAACCGTAGATGTTGATGTACAACAAATCAAAGACCGTTATTCAGGTTATATCAATGCACTAAAAGATAATGGAATCAAAGCCGTCAAAAAACTGCATCAGTTAATTCCCTTTAGTAGTACACCCGAAGAAACGACCGAGCTTCTCAAAAATTTCTTTACTAAAAATGCGGAGATAGATGCTGTATTGTTCGCTACCAACTATTTGGCAGTTCGTGGTTTATTTAGTTTTAAAGAATTGAATAAAACGCTTAACGGAGATTTTAAAGTGATTTCTTATGATGATCATGATATTTTTAAATTGCACAGTCCGGAGATCAGCGCGGTGGATCAGCCTATCGATGAAATTGCTGAAAATGTGATTAGTCTGATTTTGAAAGACCTCGCTGCAGATCATACGCTTGAAAAAGTACCTTTTAATCAGGTTCTACTAAATTCAAGGTTAATTAGCAGGTAAAAATAAAACCCCGGTAAGCATCGCTTACCGGGGTTTTTAGAAGTATAAAGACAAATTCAGGTTAAGCCTGTAAGTCTTCCATTAGCGACTTTATCTTAGCACCAAGCTGTGCATCAGTATCTTTGAAAGCCTCACGAGTTAAAAGCGGCGCATTTACACTGCAATAGAACTTAATCTTTGGTTCAGTACCTGAAGGTCTGGCAGAAACGATACTTCCATCTTCTGTAATGAATTGGAGCACATCTGATTTAGGGAAGTCTAGTTTGCTTTGCTTTTGCTGAATGAGGTCCGTTTCGACACCCAGTTCATAATCCTTAAGCGTTTTAACTTTCGAACCGCCTAATGTTTGAGGAGGATTGCTGCGGAATTTTTCCATCATAGCTTTAATCTCTTCAGCACCTGATTTTCCTTTCTTAGTTAAAGAAACCAGCTCTTCCTTATAAAGACCATATTCTACATACATATCCAGCATTGCATTATATAAACTGCTGCCTTTGTCTTTATAGAAGGCTGTCATTTCTGCGATAAAGGCACAGGATATGACCGCATCTTTATCCCTCACTAATTCGCCAATCAGATAGCCGTAGCTTTCTTCTCCGCCACCAATGAATGTCTTTTTACCCTGAAGACTGGTGATCAGATGTCCGATATATTTAAATCCGGTTAAGGTGTTATAGTATTTTACTTTTTTAGCGTCTGCGATCGCTTCAATCAGATTGGTGGTTACGATCGTTTTAACGATATACTGGTCACCATCAAGTTTTCCTTTTTCCTCCCAGGCAGTCAGCAAGTAGTTAATTAATAAACTACCAGTCTGGTTACCATTAAGGAGGACAAACTCGCCATCGTTATTTTTAACAGCAATTCCAACTCTGTCTGCATCCGGATCTGTCGCCAGTACCAGGTCAGCATCAATTTCCTGTGCTTTTTTAAGCGCGAGTGTCATTGCTTCCTTCTCTTCCGGATTTGGGTAAACTACTGTTGGGAAATTACCGTCTGGTTTTTCCTGCTCAGCAACTACAGTCAGGTTGTCGAAGCCGAATTGAGCCAGCGCTGTAGGGACTAAAGTGATACCGGTTCCGTGAATAGGAGAGAAAACAATCTTCAGATCTTTCTGTCTTTCGATAGCCTCCGGCGAAACTGATAATTTAGTTATCGCATCCAGGTATTGCTGATCAATTTCTTCGCCAATCAGCTCAACGTTTTCAGCTATCCTTTCAAATTTGACATCATCGATGTTTTTGATTTTGGCAACTTCATCCATAACCATTGTGTCGTCAGGGGAAGTAAATTGTCCGCCATCTGCACCATAAGCTTTATACCCATTATATTCTTTAGGGTTATGCGAAGCAGTCAGCATTACACCACTACGGCAGCCTAAAGTTCTGATAGCAAAAGAAAGTTCCGGAGTAGGGCGTAGGGCTTTAAAGAAATAAACATGTATTCCATTCGCAGAGAAAACGTCAGCAGCTATACCTGCAAATTCATCGGATTTGTTTCTGCTATCATGTGCAATAGCAACTTTAATCTTTTCTCCCGGATATTTGTTAAGCAGATAGTTACTTAAACCTTGAGTGGCTGTGCCTATTGTATATTTATTAATTCTGTTGGATCCCGCACCCATAATGCCGCGTAAACCGCCAGTGCCAAATTCCAGGCTCCGGTAAAAGGCATCGGTTAATTCCACGGAAGCATTTTGAGCAACTAATTGCTGTATTTCTGCTTTTGTTTCCTGGTCGTAATTACCGTTAAGCCAGGTATCGATGGTTTGCTGTGTAGCTGCGTCTAATTGCATAAGATTTAATGATATTTGATTATTTTTCTCTGTTAAAAGAATAAAAGAGGTCGAATTGTTTAAAGCCGGACAGCTATTTTATGGGCAGTCCAAATTTTATTTTGTTTATAGCGTGAATATTACAGGCGATTTATTAATTTCACGCCTCAATACAATTATATACCAAATTAATTGAATAAAAAATACCTTCCTCAAATAATTAAAAACGAGGTTTTCTATTTTCCTGTTCAATATTTTAAAACCTAAATGTAAAATGAAAATATTAAAGTTTGGTGGAACTTCTGTAGGAAGTCCCGCTCGGATGAAAAGCTTATTGGATATCATCGATCCTTCAGCAGAACAAATTGTGGTATTATCGGCCGTGTCCGGTACAACCAATAGTTTAGTAGAAATTTCGGACAAACTTTTAAAGGAAGATAAACAGGTTGCGTTAACTTTGATTAACGCATTACTAGCTAAATACAACGACTTTATTATTGAACTTTTACCTGAAGGCGATTTCCGCGATCAAGGGCAAGAGGTTGTAGATTATCACTTCAATTTTCTGGCTTCTTTAGTCAACGATATTTTCACCCCAATTGAAGAAAAAGTAGTGCTTGCACAAGGAGAGCTCCTGTCAACTACCTTATATCATATTTATTTGAAGTCAATAGGTGTACCTTCAGTTTTGCTGCCTGCACTTGATTTCATGAAAACAGATGCTGACAACGAACCTGATATTCCTTTTATCACAGCTAACCTTCAGCCAATTTTAGCAAAGTATCCTGAAAATAAACTATTCATTACCCAGGGTTTTATCTGCAGAAACAGCTTCGGGGAGGTAGATAATTTACGTCGTGGTGGAAGCGATTATACAGCATCTTTAATCGGTGCAGCTTTATTAGCAGAAGAAGTTCAGATCTGGACTGATATTGACGGTATGCACAATAATGATCCAAGAATTGTTAAAGGTACCCGTCCGATATCACAGCTTTCTTTTGATGAAGCAGCCGAGCTAGCTTATTTTGGTGCTAAGATTCTTCATCCGCAATCGGTATTCCCTGCTCAGAAATATAAAATCCCTGTACGCTTGCTAAATACTATGGAGCCTTCAGCAAAAGGCACGCTGATTTCTCTGGAAAGTGAGAAAGGAAAAATCAAATCTATTGCAGCAAAAGACGGAATTACAGCGATCAAAATTCACTCCAGCCGTATGCTTTTAGCTTATGGTTTCCTCAGACGTGTCTTCGAGATTTTCGAGCGTTATAAGACACCGATCGATATGATTACAACTTCTGAAGTTGCGGTATCCCTAACTATAGATTATACAGACAACCTGGAAAAGATCGTTGAGGAGCTGCATGCATTTGGTTCAGTTGAAATAGATACCGACCAGACTATTGTTTGTGTTGTGGGTGACTTCGGTGCCAGTAAGCATGGATTTGCTTCGCGGGTATTAGATTCTATCAAACATATTCCGATCCGGATGATTTCTTATGGTGGAAGTCAGTATAATATCTCTCTTTTAATTAATACGGAAGATAAAACTGAAGTCCTAAGAAGTTTACATAACCGGATTTTTGAATAAGTCTTATCTCTTTTTGAGGTAAACCAGAATAGCAACAAGTAAAAAAAGGAGTACGACGAAGATTCTTATCCTTCTGTCGTATTCTTTACTGCTGATCTTATTGCGCCGGAAATCCATATAGTTTCCAAGGTATATCAGCCCCATCCCAATTAAACAAAATACAAGTAGAAATTTAAACATTATGTTTTCTAATAAAGATATAGCGCAATTTGCAGATTTAGATACACCTTTTTATTATTATGATCTCAAATTATTGCAGCAAACATTAGATGCTTGTGCAGTTGCTGCAAATGCGCATGATTTTCATGTGCATTACGCGATGAAAGCTAACTTTAATGACCGCTTACTGCAGTCCATCCATGCAACTGGCTTCGGCGCAGACTGTGTGAGTGGTAACGAAGTGAAAAAGGCGATCGAAATTGGATTTCCAAAAGAACAGATCGTATTTGCAGGTGTCGGTAAGTCCGATAAAGAAATTAATGAAGCACTTGATCTTGATATTTTCTGCTTTAACGTAGAATCAATTCAGGAACTTGAAGTCATCAATGAACTTGCGCAAGCTAAAGGTAAAATCGCCAAGGTAGCGATCCGTATAAACCCAAACGTAGATGCACATACGCATCATAATATCACCACTGGTTTGGATGAAAATAAATTCGGTATCAATTCATGGGATCTTCCACTTTGTGCGGAAACACTTAAGATTGCTGCAAACCTGGAATTTGTTGGTATCCACTTCCATATCGGGTCACAAATTACTAACCTTGACGTCTACAAAAACCTATGTGTCCGTGTAAATGAATTTGCGGCCTGGTTCGAAGAGCGTGGTTTTATGGTTAAGGTATTAAACGTGGGCGGTGGTCTGGGTATTGATTACCAGAACCCCGAACAACAGATCCCTGACTTCACTGCCTACTTTCAGATATTTGCAGATTTCTTAGATAAAAGACCTAATCAGGAAGTTCATTTCGAACTTGGCCGGGCATTGGTTGGACAAAGTTCTTCTTTGATCAGCAGGGTGCTGTATGTTAAAAATGGCAAGAAAAAGAACTTCGTAATTCTGGACGCGGGAATGACTGAGCTGATGCGTCCTGCGCTTTATCAGGCATATCATCAGATTGAGAATATCAGCCGTCAGAACGATGAAGAAGCAATAAAGTATGATGTCGTAGGTCCAATCTGCGAAAGTACAGACTGCTTTGGTAAAGAGGTTTTATTACAAGAAACAAAAAGGGGCGATCTGATTGCAATTCGTAGCACAGGGGCTTATGGCGAGGTCATGAGTTCACACTACAATCTCAGAGAGGCTGTAAGGTCTTCGTTCGGCGAGGGGTAAAAGGCTCCGGTAAATATATAAAAAAAGAGGTCAGGTTTATTCAGAACTACAGCATAGCTGAAAGGTTCTTTTAAACCTGATCTCTTTTTTTATATATAGGGTACGGTGGTTTTTAACGCGGTTTGGGGGAGTTGCAGACCGGGTGGCTCTGTTTTTTGCGCGTGTGTTATATCCGGGGAGTGTTGGAGATTAGGGGTAAAAAGGCTCCGTTAATTATATAAAAAAGAGGTCAGGTTTATTCAGAACTACAGCATAGCTGAAAGGTTCTTTTAAACCTGATCTCTTTTTTTATATATAGGGTACGGTGTTTTTTAACGCGGTTTGGGGAGTTGCAGATCGGGTGGCTCTGTTTTTTGCGCGTGTGTTATCCGGGGCGTGTTGGAGGTTAGGGGTGAAAAGGGCTCCGGTAATTATAAAAAAAAAGAGGTCAGGTTTATTCAGAACTACAGCATAGCTGAAAGGTTCTTTTAAACCTGATCTCTTTTTTTTATATATAGGGTACGGTGGTTTTTAACGCGGGTTTGGGGAGTTGCAGGAGATTATTAGGTTTTTGGTTTACGATTAATGTAGAACCGTGATTAGGACATGGTGTCTTTACGGTTAATGTTCTGTAGCATATTCATTCCATTTGACTCAGATGCATTGGTATTATATAATGAAAGGGATGGTTTTCTTGGCGCTTGGGTTGGTTGTGGAGTAATTGATTTCTCGTTTTTCTGGTTTAGGGGACAGTTTTTTAGAGAAAAGCAGAAGGCTACCTCATTTGGGGTAGCCTTCTGCTTTTTTTATTTGTGGATATGAATGTGTTAATTCCGCTTTAGAGATTATGAGTTCTTTCGGGAGCTGAACATGATAATGGCTCCGGCCAGCAGGACAACACCTCCGGCGTAAGGGGGCCAGTTAACGGTTTTCTCTTTATCTGCAGATACCTGGATTGGACCCGCATCGATAATTTTCTCTTTCTTGGTATAGGTAAAGCCGGTCCAGATTAGTAGGACAGCACCTATAATGACTAAGATTAATCCGAAACTCTTGTTCATAATTGTTTGTTTTTAGGTTTATTCTTCCTCGAAGAAATCCTCAAGACCACCAAGGTAATGTTCATTGATGCCTGCCGTGAAATCATCGAAGTCTTCATCAGGAATATTGGTTTGAACAAATTCCAGGGAAGTACCTTTTTTATCAGGGTGCAGCTTGATCGTTACAATTGAGGGTTCGTTGTCTTCTCCGAAGTACCATTGTTGTACAATTTTTTTGCCAAAGTCAAATTCCAGATTCTTTCCGACGATATCTCCGTCCCAGAAAGAAAATTCTGTACCTGCTTCCTCAGTGAATTCTACTTCCGCACCGGTCCATAGTTGGATGCTTTGCGCCTTAGTCATGGCCAGGTATACCTCCTCAGGAGTAACAGGGAGGGAATAGTATTTTTTAAAAGTCTTCATTTGATGTATTGTTTACTATTTATTGTTGCTGTAACCAGCAGTTTTAATTTCTTGTTGACAATTATTTAAAAGCATTGATTCCGGTTACATCCATGCCGGTAATCAGCAAATGTATATCATGCGTGCCTTCGTAAGTGACGACAGACTCCAGGTTCATCATATGTCTCATAATTGGATATTCACCTGTTATACCCATTCCGCCAAGCATTTGCCTGGCATTTCTTGCGATATCAATTGCGATTTCGACGCTATTTCTTTTGGCCATTGAAATCTGTTCTGCGGTTGCCCGGTTTTGTGATTTCAATACGCCTAATCTCCAGACTAAAAGCTGACCCTTAGTAATCTCAGTGATCATTTCAGCCAGTTTCTTCTGCTGCAGCTGAAAACCTCCTATAGGTTTACCGAACTGTTCACGCTGTTTTGAATAGCGTAAGGCAGTATCATAACAGTCCATCGCTGCACCTAATGCACCCCAGGCAATCCCATAACGCGCTTGGTTCAGACAACCCAAAGGACCTTTTAATCCTGATATCTCAGGAAATACATTTTCCTTGGGGATTTTTACCTGGTCAAAAACCAGTTCACCGGTTGCCGACGCACGTAAACTCCATTTGCCATGTGTTTCGGGAGTAGTGAAACCCTCCATGCCGCGTTCAACAACCAATCCTCTGATTTTTCCTGATTCATCTTTTGCCCATACCACCGCAATATCAGCAAAGGGAGCATTTGAGATCCACATTTTTGCCCCGTTCAGCAAATAATGATCACCCATGTCTTTAATATTCGTAGTCATTCCGCCCGGATTAGAACCATGATCAGGTTCTGTTAGTCCGAAGCACCCCATTAACTCACCGGTAGCAAGTTTAGGAAGATACTTTTTACGCTGTTCCTCAGACCCGTAAGCGTAAATTGGATACATGACCAATGAACCCTGTACAGACGCAGTTGAACGTATTCCTGAGTCACCACGTTCCAGTTCCTGCATCAAGATACCGTAAGCGATATAATCCAGCCCCGCACCGCCGTATTCAACCGGAATAGTTGGGCCGAAAGCGCCGATTTCACCTAAACCTTTAATCAGATGTTTCGGGAACTCTGCTCTTTGTGCATAATCCTCAATTACCGGGCTGATTTCCCTCTTTACAAAATCTCTTGCTGCGGACCGGATCAGTAAGTGTTCTTCGGTCAGTAATTCATCCAGTAAATAATAATCCGGTGCTTCATAAAGGTCTTTCTTTCCTGATTTATTCATGCTTTCCATTATATTTGGTTGATGGGAATGCCGGCATTCTTATTCGAGAAGCTCAGTCCGGCCTGTTTTCAAAGGTAATGATTTCGGGTAAGGAAGGTCAGAGCCACTAAAAAATTAATTTATTGCACATCAGATATTATGTATTTACAAACCGTTGCTTTAAGAGACGTCAGGTGTTTTGCCCTGCACGGCTATTATCCGGAAGAACAATTAACAGGAACTGAATTTTTAGTCAGCACAGAAGTAACTTTTGAACATACAGGCGAAACCGAAGATCTGGACAGAACTGTTAACTACGAAGTACTCAATACTATTATCCTGGAAGAAATGGCTAACACGCAGAAGATGCTGGAAACAGTTGTCAGACGAATACTCGATAGAATAGTTGAGTTATATCCGTTCATCAAAACCGCGGAAGCAGCTGTCAAAAAAATGCATCCACCTATGCCGGGAGAAATTAATCACTCATTCGTCAGCCTGAGTTATACCGCGCCAGCTAAAACCTTATAATTTTATATCGTATACAAATTATGTCCGCAACCAGCCCTTATCATTTAATAGATGCCGATTTCATTTTGCAGCTGACTGAAATACTCGGCGCAGCAAACGTATTTACAGATAGCCAGGTTCTTGATAATTATAGCCATGATGAAACCGAAGATTTGCGCTATCAGCCAGAAGTAGTCGTAAAGCCGGCAGACACAGCCCAAGTTTCGGCAATTTTGAAATTATGCAGTTCAGCTTACGTTCCGGTAACACCACGGGGGGGCGGAACAGGGCTTAGTGGCGGTGCGTTACCAATTTATGGAGGTGTGCTGCTGTCTATGGAAAGGTTCAAGTCTATTATTGAAATAGATACTGAAAATCTTCAGGCTACGGTAGAGCCCGGTGTTATTACCGAAGAATTTATGAATGCTGTGGCTGCTGAGGGGCTGCTGTACCCGGTAGATCCATCGAGTAAAGGCTCTTGTTTCATTGGTGGAAATGTCGCACATGGTTCCGGTGGTCCAAGGGTAGTCAAGTATGGTACTATCCGGGAATATATCTTAAATCTGGAAGTCGTCCTGCCAAATGGAGATATTATCTGGACAGGTGCTAATACCTTGAAGTATGCATCAGGGTACAATCTCACGCAGTTAATGATTGGCTCAGAAGGAACATTGGGTGTGGTCACTAAAATTGTGACCAAGCTGATTCCCAGAACTCAGCATAATGTAGTTCTTTTAGGCTCATTTTTGGAGAATGAAGCTGCCTGCGCTGCGGTATCGGCAATCTTCAGAGCTGGCATTATTCCTTCAGCTTTAGAATTTATGGAACGTAAAGGGGTAGAATGGGTTATTCGTTTTGATGATATTAAGTTTGATCTCAAGGAGAATGTAAAAGCATTCCTGATGATCGAGCTCGACGGAGACGATATGGATACGATCTTTAAAGATGTAGAGAAGGTGAATGAGGTACTTGAGTCGCATGGCTGTACTGAAGTGCTTTTTGCAGATACGTCAGCCCAAAAGGAAGATTTATGGCGAATGCGCAGGGTAATGGCCGAGTCTGTAAAGTCCAATTCTGTTTATAAAGAGGAGGATACAGTTGTGCCGCGTGCTGCTTTGCCTCAACTTATTAACGGAATCAAAGAGATAGGGTCACGTTATGGCTTTGAAAGTGTTTGCTACGGACATGCGGGCGATGGTAATCTGCATATCAATATCATCAAAGGTGATATGTCTGATGATGACTGGAAGTATAAATTAAAAGGAGGGATCGTCGAGATTTTTCAATTAACGGCTAAATTGGGTGGTACAATATCCGGAGAACATGGAATTGGATTAGTGCAGCGCGAGTTTATGCCGCTTAAATACAGTGAAGTCCATCTCAATCTAATGCGCGGGATCAAGCGTGTTTTTGATCCTGATCTGATACTCAATCCCGGCAAGATTTTCTAATCTAAAGCGCCTGTTCAGCAGGCGCTACAATTGTTCAAATTCTATCATTTTATTACGTTCCCGGGCAGGTATTTCTATGGCCATTTTGGTCTTATAGTCGAAAGCTACACAGGTGGTTTTTCCTCTGCTGCATATCTTTTCTTCGCCATTGATATGTTTGACTATCACATACTCCAGATCGAAACTTGTATTCCCGATTCTCGAGGTGCGTACATACATGCTAATCGTATCTTTCAGGAATACTGGTAACTTATAGTTAATTCCTGCACTCGCAATCACTACCCCTGTTTTTTCCCAATCCCAGGAAATTGCTTGCTTCCAGTATTTAGTACGCGCAATTTCCATATAAGTGAAATACATTGCGTTGTTGACGTGCCCCATCATATCGAAATCCACAAATCTGGTTTCAATCGTAGTTTTATACTTGAATTTGTCAAGATTCGAATCTGTTTCGGACTTTATGTCATCTTGTTTTTTATTTTTACGCCAAAATGTCTTGAAAATCATAAATAATTGGTTTGGTATAAGAGTTGAATAAGTGCTTGTATCAAATAAGAAAATTAAAAATAAAGGAGAATAATCATGACATTAGTAAATTTTAACAACCGCACAAGAAACACTGCACCTTACTTTAACAACGTTTTTGATTCATTGTTCAGTGATGCACTAAATAAAAATTACACTATTAATAAAGTTCCTGGTGTAAATATTATGGAGTCAAAAGAAGCTTATATTATCGAGCTTGCTGCCCCTGGATTGGAGAAAGAAGATTTCCAAATCAACCTGAAAAAAGAAAACTTATCTATTTGGGCTGAGAAAAAAACAGCTGATACTGCTGACCTTAAAAACTACAGCAGAAAAGAATTTGATTATTATTCTTTTGCCAGATCTTTCGTATTACCTGAAAGTGTAGATGCAGAAAAAATTGCTGCTGAATATGTTAATGGTATTTTAACCATTACTATCGGCAAAAAAGTGGATGTGCAGCCGGAAAGTAAAGAGATAAAAGTTTCTTAATAAAGAAAGCGTTCGTAAGAGCGCTTTTTTCGTTAAGAAACTTTTAAGGCTGCGCTATTAAAATGGGTCATGATTTTTGCCTCCACAGCCGGAGGCTGAAAGTCGGCTGCAAAATCATGATCCATTT
>JAAAFW010000015.1:1230676-1230757 GCA_019352875.1 Pedobacter cryoconitis
ATCATGATTTTTGCCTCCACAGCCGGAGGCTGAAAGTCGGCTGCAAAATCATGATCCATTTTAATTTGGGTTTTCTCCATG
>JAAAFW010000015.1:1230767-1231208 GCA_019352875.1 Pedobacter cryoconitis
GGAGAGTTAGTTGTTAGCGTTCGTAAGAGCGCTTTTTTTATTAAGAAACTTTTACGGCTGCGCTATTAAAATGGGTCATGATTTTTGCCTCCACAGCCGGAGGCTGGATTCGGCTGCAAAATCATGATCCATTTTAATTTGGGGTTTCTCCATGTAAAGTTTGTTATAAAAAATATTGCACGTCGAACGAAGATTTATTGCGATGTCCGGTATGGTGGGTAGAGAGTTAATTGTTGGCGTTCGTAAGGGCGCTTTTTTTGTTAAGAAACTTTTACGGCTGCGCTATTAAAATGGGTCATGATTTTTGCCTCCACAGCCGGAGGCTGAAAGTCGGCTGCAAAATCATGATCCATTTTAATTTGGGTTTTCTCCATGTAAAGTTTGTTATAAAAAATATTGCACGTCGAACCGAGATTTATTGCGATGTCCGGTATGGTGGGT
>JAAAFW010000015.1:1231218-1342451 GCA_019352875.1 Pedobacter cryoconitis
TAGATTTATTGCGATGTCCGGTATGGTGGGTAGAGAGTTAGTTGTTAGCGTTCGTAAGAGCGCTTTTTTTGTTTACAGTTTTTTAAGGGGGCATTGATTAAAGTGGTCGTGGTTTTTTAGGGTGAACGGATGTTTACCGCTTTTTATTCAGGATTTCCTCGAGGTCGCTGGATGCACCGCCGTTGTAGACGTGGAGGAAGCCTTTGGATTTTAGGATTTCGACGGCTTTAATGCTTCGCAGGCCGTGGGAGCAGGTTGTAATTATGTTTTGGGATTTGTCAAGGGGGATGGAGTCTTTTCGGAGGGAACTTAATGGGATGTTAATGGCGCCATTGATATGACCTGTGTTGAATTCAGTTTCAGTGCGGACGTCGAGGATTACGGCGCCGGTTTTCAGGTGTTGTTCGATTTCGTTGTCAATGTTGGCAATCCGGAATGTGCGGTAGCCGATGTAGATCAGGAATAGGATTAGGCCAGTTATTAGTAAGAGTTTCATCTTAGGGATTTTGGGGTTTGAGAATGGTGCGGTCGATGTAGAAGGTGCCGAAAGGAATGATGCATGCTAGCAAGACTTTCCAGGTTGTCTGGCGGAATTTCCAGTTTTGCTCGATGGCGACACTAAGGGTATTAATGGTGAAAAATACGAAGAGGGCTCCATGGATAGGACCCATTAATTTAGTAATTGAAGGATTATCGAAATAGTATTTTGCAGGCATGGCAATGAAAACCAGGATTAGTAACGAAATGCCTTCCAGCAGTGCAATGATTCGTAATCTGCCGATTTTAGTTTGAAGTAGTTTTATCATTTTTATATTATTATATAGTGTGGAGGGTACAGGGAGAACCGGACGATTCAGTTGCCGGAAGATCATCTCCCTTTTTTATGGATTCTTTCTATTATCTATCTATTCTCTGATACTTTATCTGAAATAGGGGCGGTGTGCTAGCGGGGAGAATGGCCAGGGGATAGCTAAAAGGATTATAATCAGCGCTATCAGGAACCATGTAAACATGGTTTTGAATTTGGCCTGATCTTCTTCTTTTCGTTTGGCTAATGCCGAACCAATGGTGAGTATGACAATTGCAATTATCATCAGGAGAATATGCAGTACTCCAAAAAATAGGAATTCCAGCTTTTTGGAAGCTTCTCCCGGATTGTTCCAGAAGTACTTTACCAGGGGGCTTTTAACATAGAGTATAATACCGGCCATTAGTTGGAGATGAGCAATAGTGGCGGTCCAGTGCCGGATTGCATTATCAAACGGCTTAAATTTTAGCTTTAGGTTATAGCCGCGGTAGGCCTGTATGATAGCTATCAACAAGCTGCCTAACACCAACCATCTTAAGGTCGAGTGGAGAAATGTAAGAATTTGATACATCGTTTTTGATTAGGTACGACGCAAATATATTAGAAACATACTAATTGGTATGTTCGTGGTGTGTCTAATTATTGTAAGCTTTTAGAACAGTTTGGAGCTCTGCTAAATAATTGCGGCAGCGATATCTACAAGGTGTGAATGAAGTTTTATTGTGATCCTGTCAGATGCCGAGATTGAGAGTTTATAAAGGGAGGCCTTGTAAAGTGACGAACTTATTTGACGGCTGGTTTTTAGGAAAGGACAAGGGAACAGGTTTGCTAAAGAATTACCGGTATCAGCAAGAAATTTCAATTTTGTTGGGCTGGAATTTATATCTTCAAGGCCGGTTTAAAGATCGGTTGGATCTTCTGTTTCATGCCGTTACCCGGAATTCAATTTAAAATTTATGCTTAAGAAAACGTTTAAGATAGCTGTATTGGCAATTAGTATTACAGGGGTAGGCTTTACAGCTGTAGCTCAAAAAGTGCAGGAGCCCACAAATGTACCGGCGGAGTGGTCTAAGGCTTATCAGCCGTTTAGGATTGCAGGTAATTTGTATTATGTAGGAACTTATGATCTGGCTTGTTACCTGATTACGACTCCGAAAGGAAATATTTTGATCAATACAGGGCTGGCGAGCTCTGCTGCGCAGATTAAGGCGAATATAGAGAAGCTGGGCTTTAAGTTCGCTGATACGAAGATATTATTGACTACTCAGGCACATTATGATCATATGGGTGCGATGGCGGCGATTAAGAAAGCGACCGGCGCGAAGGTGATGGTAGATAGTGGAGATGCGCAGGTAATGGAAGACGGCGGGAAATCAGATTATGCTCTGGGCGGACATGGAAGTACTTATGAGCCGGTCAAGGTTGATCGTTTGCTGAAAGATTTTGATCAGGTAGAGCTGGGTGGGACAACGCTGAATATGCTGCATCATCCCGGACATACGAAAGGTTCCTGCAGCTTTATTTTTGATACAAAGGACAGTAAAGGTTATTATAGAGTGCTGATCGCAAATATGCCGACGATAGTTACGGAGAAGAAGTTTGCTGACGTGAAGGCTTATCCAACCATCGCAAAGGATTATGCGTATACTTTGAAGGCGATGAAAGGTTTGACATTTGATCTATGGGTATCTTCACATGCCAGTCAGTTTGGTCTGCATACTAAACATAAGCCCGGTGATACTTATAATCCTGCTGCTTTTAAGGATCAGAAAGGTTATGATAAGCAAATTGAAGAATTACAGCAAGAGTTTAATAAAAGAATAGCTGTCCGTTAAATTAGTTGCCAGACCGGGCCCTGTTTTGTTCGCTGTTTGAACTACTGCTACGTTCTCTGGCGGCTTTAATCGTCTGCCGGCCTAAGTTGTAACGGAAAGTCAGTCGGAAGATCCTGCTTTCCTCTTTTTGGGAGACCTGATAATCCTGCCCGGCGATGGCACTTGTAATATTAATCTTTCTTTGGTTAAAAATGTCGCTTGCAGAGAGCTTGATATTGGCTTTGTCTCCCAGGAAATTTTTACTTAAGCCCAGGTCTATTCCATAAATAGGTTTAGCTATATAAGTTCCGTAAACCTGGCTGGAGATGTAATTAGCGACGAGCTCTGCATTTATACTACGATTAATGGTGAAGGTTTGGATAGTATTCAGACTTAAAGTTGTTTTTCCATTTTTAAAGGGCTCACCCATCAGCTCCGGTGATTTGAATTCACTATAGTAAAGGCTAATATCATTACTGGTATTCCACCATCTGGTTATGGACAGCGGTTGGCTAATGTTCATACTTAGCGTGCTTCTGGAAGCCAGGTTTTGTTCATACATGAGCAGGGTCTTTTTAATCGTATCGGTAATCAATGTGGTAGTAATTACGTCCCTGGTACGTATATAGCCGAAGCTCAGATTAGTAGATTGTTTAAAGCTATAGCTCAGATCAAGCGAATTTGCATACTGAGGTTTTAGTGCCGGATTTCCCTGAGATAGCGTATATAAGTCTGCATAATAGATAAAAGGGTTTAAAGACTGATAATCAGGTCGGTCTATTCTGCGGCTGTAAGCTAAACCAATTTCATGATTTTCAGCCAGCTTTTGATTAACAGACAAGCTGGGAAATAAATCAAGATAGCTGCGGCTAACTTTGCTCTGAAGCGTTACCGATTTACCGTCGGACTGTGTGAATTCTGATCTCAATCCCAATTGGAGCGTTGTATTGTCGAATTGATGGTGCAGGGTGGCATAGGCAGCCTGAACTTGCTCCTTGTAAGTAAATCTGTTGCTTTGCCTGATGTTATTTGTCCAGTTTCCTTCTGCATCCAGTGTACTTGAACTAAAGTCATTATCTGTTTCCACAACGCTGGTTTTCAGGCCAGCCTCCAGCTTTGTACGTTTGCTCAAAGGATAGATATAGTCAGCTTTTGCGGCTAGGATATTGATTTTTGTCGGACTGGAATTGCTGAAAATATATGGTGCTTTACGCGGGCTTCCGTCTGCATTGAAAAAATAATTCTGATACGTATACAAGCTCTTGTTGTGTAACCTGGAATAATCAAGATCAATGCTAAATTCCTGTCCTGAAGTATCAGCAAGGAACTTGTAGTTCAGATTATAGCTTTGGCTGCTAAAACTACTATATCCCGGGTTGCTGGCCTGTACTGTTGAGTCTGCATAAGTTTGATCATGGCCGATACGCGTTAGAATATCATCTTTGACTTTGCTTCGGTTTTCATAACCGCTAATCATCAATCCCAATGTGCTTTTAGGACTCAGTTCATAATCAATTCCGGCTTTAAAGCTATTGTTGTGTTTGAGGTAGGCTTGTTCAGCCTGTTGATTAAAATAGGTCTGGTCAATGGCTGCACCAGTACTCCTGCGGACCTTTAAATCTTCATATTCCTTGTTGTTACTGAAGTTGTATTGTCCGTAGATATTAACCTTATCGCTGCGACGATTAAGGCTGATCCCGGCATTTGATTTATAGTAAGTTCCATATCCTCCGCCAAGCGTTACTGTGCCATTTGTACCGTAATTACTATTCTTTTTAAGATTGATATTGATAATCCCTCCCGTACCGGCCGCTTCGTATTTAGCAGAGGGATTGCTGATCATTTCAATATTTTGTATAGTGCCACCATCTATTGATTTCAACAGGTTGACCAACTGTTCTGCGGACAGATAGGTGAGCTTGTGGTCTATCATAATTGCAGTTCCAGGTCTGCCACGCAGACTTATATTTCCCTGATTATCTAAAGTTACTCCCGGCGATTTGGAGAGGATATCCAGTGCATTATTACCGGCTGCGAGCGTGCTGTTTTCAACGTTGAGAATTGTCCTGTCGCTTTTTCTTTCAATGAGCGGCTTTTTGGCAGTAATATTTACTGTGTTAAGTTGTTCTTCTCCAGGTACAAGATTAAGGGTTTGAATTTTAGGCAATTGAACGGAAGTTCCGGAGTTCAGATTAAATGGCTGGCTAAATACCCGTTTATAACCAATGGCCGATGCCGCAATCAGGTAAACACCTGCTTCTATTTTTTCGAATGTATATTCGCCCTGTTCATTCGTTAAAGTACCTTTAACTAAAGTGGTATCTTTTGCCTGATACAAACTGATCGCTACATATGGGAACGGACTTTGTTTTTCATCGACCACCTTTCCATTGATTACAGGGATTTGGGCAGAAGCTATTTTTGCAGTTATTAAAAATACGATCAACAGAAAAAAAGGAGAGGGTGTCATTGTTCGGTTAGAATTTCAACCTCAAATTAAGGAACCTTTCTCTTGTGTGTTAGGGTTTTAACATTGTTTAACTTATGGCCCTGGCAACTACGGGTTATGATCATGTCCTGGACCAGATTCAAGATTTAAAATACTAATCTAAATTTTGGGTATAAAAAAAGCGGCTTTAAATGAATAAAGCCGCTGGTTACTATCTTTTATTTTGACCTAGGTATAACCCAGAATCTTCAGTACCTGTTTACTGTTTTGCTCCTCTCCGAATACCTCAAAGTTGAAGGTTTCGTCACGGTTTCTTCTGATAATTACGTGCTTAGGACTCGGTAATAAACAATGATGGATACCGCCGTAACCGCTTAATACCTCCTGGTAGGCTCCGGTATTGAAGAAACCAAGGTATTGTACTTTACGGGTTTTCGGCATAAATACAGAGTTCATATGCGCTTCCTGATTATAATAATCCTGTCCGTCGCAGGTGATTCCACCTAAGTTTACCCTTTCATATTCTGCATCCCAGTTATTGATCGGCAGTAAGATGTATTTCTGGTTTAAAGCCCAGACATCTGGTAAGTTAGTGATGAAAGATCCATCCAGCATCAGCCATTTCTCACGATCGTTCTGTTGTTTACGACCTAATACCTTGTACAGGATACCAGAAGCTTCAGCAACAGTGTATTTTCCGAATTCAGTAATAATATCCGGTTCTACCACGTCATGCTCAGCACAGATCTCTTTAATCCTTTTCACGATTTCGTTCACCATGTATTCATAGTCGAAATCAAATACCAGTGAATCTTTGAAAGGCATACCACCGCCGATATCCAAAGTATCCAGTTCAGGATTGATTTTTTTGAATTTGCAGTACAGGGTAACATATTTCTCCAGCTCGTTCCAGTAGTATGGAGAGTCAGTGATACCAGAATTGATAAAGAAGTGCAGCAATTTAACCCTGAAATTAGGGTTTGCAGAAATCTTGTTGTTGTAGAAGTCGATCACATCTTCCATACGCACACCTAAACGGGAAGTATAGAATTGTGAGTCTGGCTGCTCTTCAGCTGCGATACGAATACCCAGATTACAAGGTGTGTCCAGTTCTACTTCATCATCAAAAAGATTAAACTCTTCTTTGTTATCCAGTACAGGAATGATGTTTTTATAACCATCATGCAACATATCAATGATATACTGTTTGTACTGATAGGTCTTGAAACCATTGCAGATTACGGTAATATCTTTCGTGAGGGAGCCTTTTTTCTCCAGGGCCTCAATCATCGGCATATCAAAAGCAGATGATGTTTCCAGGTGGATGCCATTCTTTAAAGCCTCTTCAACGATGTGCCTGAAGTGGGAGCTCTTAGTGCAATAGCAATATTTATAATCTCCACGGTAATTGTTCTTGATGATCGCGGTTTGAAACAACAGCTTAGCCTGTTGAATCTTTTTGGTGATCATCGGAAGATAAGTGAAACGTAGTGGCGTGCCATAAGTCTCAATCATTTCCATTAAATTCAGATCCTGAAAGTATAGTTCGTCGTCAATAACGCTATATCCCTCCTGAGGGAAACCTACACTTAGATCAAGAAATTCGGAGTAACTCTGCATTTTTTATATTTTTGAACAATTATTTAAAGGGTTGGCAAATTAAAATGAGTTAATTTTGGTGCCAAAGATAATCACTTTAGAATACACTGGTAATTTTTTTTATGGCGAAGAACTTAAAAATAATAGAAGTTAAGTCTGAGTTGGGTGCAGGTACGCGCGGAGCTAGTCTTGGCGTGGACGCGATTAAAATTGCCGCACTTGATTTCGGGAGCAGATTTTTTAAAAAACATCATTCAATTGAAATCCCAAATGAGAACCATTTGTTGCTTGAAGGTACTGGAAGTCCGTATGCAAAAAGAATATCCGGAATCTTAACAATGGTCGAAAGAGTAGCAGAAAAAGTTACCGAAACACTAGATAATCAGGAGTTTCCAATTGTACTGGCAGGTGATCATAGTACTGCTGCAGGCACGATAGCCGGTATAAAGAAAGCATTTCCGAAATCCCGGCTTGGCGTTATCTGGATAGATGCACATTCCGATCTGCACTCGCCCTATACCACGCCATCCGGTAATATGCATGGCATGCCATTGGCCATGGTTTTAGACGAAGATAATTTAGGTGCTAAAGTGAATGACCTGGATCAGGAAACACTAAATTACTGGTATCAGTTAAAGAATGTCGGTAATATCGCACCAAAAATTACTTACCGGGACCTCGTGCTCATCTCGGCGAGAGATATGGAAAAGCCTGAAGAGTCGCTGCTCAAAAAAAATAAAGTTAAATTATATACCACTGCCGAGCTGCGGAAAAGAGGAGTGGAACGTATAGTAATTGAGACATTACAGTATCTGGATGCCTGCGATCTGCTCTATGTCTCGTTTGATGTCGACTCGCTGGACCCAACCACCTCAAGAGGTACAGGGACACCAGTTGCGCAGGGACTGACAGAAAAAGAAGCCGGAAATCTAATGAGCAGGCTACTGGCCGCTCAAAAAGTATGTTGTTTTGAGATAGTAGAAGTGAACCCAACCCTTGACAGGGAGAATCAAATGGCCGAACATGCCTTTGAAATTTTAGTTAAAGCAACAAATGCTTTAAGAAACGAATAGAATTATGAATATCGAACAACATATCGTCACCAAGACTGTAGAAGCAGTCAAAAATTTATATAGTCAGGATCTTCCTGAAGCACAAGTGAATTTGCAGGATACCAGAAGTGAATTTGAAGGTCAGATTACTTTAGTTGTTTTTCCGGTTGTCCGCTTTTCAAAAAAATCACCAGAAGTTACTGCAACTGAATTGGGCGAATATCTGCAGGCTAATGTCAATGAAATCACTGGTTTCAATGTCGTGAAAGGCTTCCTGAACTTAAGCGTTGCCAGTGCTTATTGGGTAGATTTATTCAATACAACCATCCTGACGCCAGATTTCGGTAAGATCCCGGCAAACGGAAAGAAAGTGATGGTAGAATATTCTTCTCCAAATACCAATAAACCGCTACACTTAGGACACGTTAGAAATAACTTACTCGGCTATTCCGTTTCAGAGCTTTTAAAAGCAAACGGTTCGGAAGTATATAAAGTAAACCTGGTCAATGACAGGGGGATCCATATCTGTAAATCTATGCTGGCATGGCAGAAATGGGGTAATGGCGAAACACCGGAGAGCGCAGGTATTAAAGGCGACCATTTAGTTGGTAAATACTATGTGATTTTCGATAAAGAGTATAAAAAAGAGATCGAAGCACTCAAACAGGAAGGTCAGACTGAGGACGAAGCGAAAAAAAATGCACCGCTTATTAAAGCTGCGCAGGCAATGCTTTTAGCCTGGGAAGCTGGAGATGAAGAAGTGATTTCCCTTTGGAAAACTATGAATACCTGGGTTTATGATGGCTTTGAAGTCACTTATAAAAACCTGGGGGTAGATTTTGATAAGTTTTATTATGAAAGCAATACCTACCTGTTAGGTAAAGATACTGTTGAGGAAGGCCTGGCGAGCGGAGTTTTCTACAAAAAAGAAGACGGTTCTGTATGGATCGACCTTACTGCAGACGGACTGGATCAGAAACTGGTGCTGCGCGCCGATGGTACTTCGGTATATATCACCCAGGACTTAGGTACAGCACAGATGAAACAAGATGATTTCGAGCTGGATGAATCTATCTATGTCGTAGGTAATGAGCAGGATTATCACTTTAAAGTGCTTTTCCTGATCCTGGAAAAATTGGGTAAGAGCTGGGCTAAAGGTCTGTATCACTTATCTTACGGTATGGTAGATTTACCTAGTGGAAAGATGAAGTCCCGTGAAGGTACTGTAGTAGATGCAGATGACCTGATCGCAGAAATGGTCGCCACTGCAAAAGAGAAAACAGAAGCTTTAGGTAAGGTAGATCGTTTCTCAGAAGAAGAGAAAGAGCAGCTATACTTTAATATCGGTATGGGTGCTTTAAAATACTTCCTGCTAAAAGTTGAACCTAAAAAGCGCTTGTTATTTGATCCCGCTGAATCAATTGATTTTCAAGGTAATACGGGGCCATTTATTCAATATACACATGCCCGTATCAAATCTTTGCTGTTGAAAGCAGATTTCAGAGAAGATCAGCGTGTAGATAATCAGATTCCATTATCCGGTACAGAACTGGAAATGATCATTTTATTAGCTAAATATCCAGCTGAGATTGCTAGTGCAGCTAAATCATTTAGCCCGGCCAGCTTAGCGAATTATATCTATGAAGTGGCTAAGATGTTCAATAAATTCTATCATGAAGTTCCACCAATCGTGAAAGAGGAAGATCAGCAGTTGAAACAACTACGCCTTAATCTGAGCTGGGTTACTGCAAATATCCTGAAATCCGGTACTCGTATTTTAGGTATTGAGGTTCCCGAAAGAATGTAGGTTCTTCCGGATTAAGTTATAATATCAAAAAATAGCTCTGTATGAAAATGCAGGGCTATTTTTTTTAGATAGAATCAGAAATCATCTATTTAGCGGATAGTGCGCTCGGACGCGGCTCAGTGTTTCATTCAGAATTCTATTTTGAAAGGCTTTTACAAAACACGTTTGGGTTGGGACAAGGTCAGATAAAAAAAATCTGATGGCCCAGTTTAAAAAACATTGTTTTAATGCAGTTTAATACTGTTATTTGCGCATATTTTTAAACAGTCTAAATAGTGATAATGAAACTAAACTTACTTTTTCTATTTATTTTTTACTCTACTATACTGGCAGCTCAGGAGGTCAGACTAACGAAGGGTGATATTACCGGCATCATTACCACTACCGATGGAAACAGCGCGCAGGGGGTAACTGTAAAGCTTAAGGAACTAAAGAAAACTGCATTAGCAGGCCCAGGTGGCAAATTTGAACTGAAAAATCTTCCTTTTGGGAAGTATACGCTAGAGGTTGTTATGGTTGGTTTTGATGGTTTAACCGAGACTGTGGAAATTAGTCCGGAAAACCCGCTTGTGCAGCTTGAGCTGCAGCTAAATTACTCCTCACAGAAACTCGATGAAGTGATTATTAGTACAGGAGGAAACCGTTTTGCTAAAAAGGAGAGTGATGATGTGTCAAAAATGCCCTTGAAAAATATGGAGAATGCCCAGGTCTACAGTATTGTAAGCAAGGAACTCATGAAGGAGCAGGTTGTGACGGACTATAACAGTGCTTTTAAAAACGTCCCTGGAGCCGGGATTGCCGAAGTGAGAAATCAGGGTAGGACCACCAGTATGTCCAGAGGATTTCCGACTCCTCAGCTGGTGCGAAACGGTGTCGGTAGTTTTACCTATAACACGATCGACCCGGCCAACCTGGAGCGGATTGAAGTGATTAAGGGACCGTCAGCGACTTTATTTGGGAGTACGATATCCTCTTTCGGTGGATTGTTTAACCGCGTTACCAAGAAACCTTTTGACTCTTTTAAAGGGGAGATATCGTACTCCGCAGCGAGCTGGGACCTGAATCGTTTGACAGCAGATATAAACACACCACTTAATGCAGAAAAAACTGTTTTGTTCAGAATCAATACAGCCCTACATAGTGAGAGGAGCTTTCAGGATGCTGGTTTCAATAAAAGTTATTTAATTGCGCCGAGTTTCTCTTATAAAGTCAATGACAGGCTTACGCTGATGCTTGATGTGGAGTTAGGTGGTGCAAAAGGAACATCACCTACCAGGCTAAGTCCTTACATCAGTAAAGACCTGGCTAAACCTGCAAAGGCGACCAGTATTAAAGATATGGGAATTCCATATGACCTGTCTTTTGCAAATAATACCGTTAATTATACCGGTCAGCAATACAATATCTTTGCTCAGGCAAAATATAAGATTTCTGAAGCCTGGAATTCACAAACCATTATTTCGCGTACCAGATCCTCTTCTGAAGGGTATACGGTGGCCTTAACAGCTTTGACTGACTCCACTTTACGTCAGGCAGTAACCAATCAGGAATCCCCTTTTTACGGTACAGATATTCAGCAAAACTTTATCGGTGATTTCAAAATTGGTCAAATGCGTAACCGGGTAGTTACAGGTTTTGATTTTTACAGCTTGCGTGCAACCAGAAATGATGCAACCGTAAATATGCCCGCAATTAATTACAGAAAGCCGGGTGCTGCTTATAATAACTTTAATATTGCAAAGGTTGCACCACTGTTTAATTCCGCCACTTTTCTAAATTTCGTGTCCAATAATGAACGGACTTATAGTGCGTATGTCTCTGATGTACTGAATGTAACCGATCAGTTGCTAGTTATGGGCGGTGTGCGCGTAGACCGTTATATCAATAAGGGCAGCTATTATGCAAACAGAGATTCTACGGTAGGTAACTTTAACCAGACTGCAATCTCGCCAAGGTTTGGTTTGGTGTATCAGCTGGTCAAAGAAAAATTAGCGGTATTTGGTAACTACATGAATGGTTTCAACAATGTGAGCGGTTCGGATTTCAACGGAAATACATTTAAACCTAACCAGGCGAACCAGTTTGAAGGTGGTGTGAAGCTAGATCTGAACAAGATTAGCGCCACTTTAAGTTATTACGATATCAAAGTGTCGAATATGACACGACCTGATCTGGAGCATACCGAGGGCAGTTTCCTGATTCAGGATGGTACTCAATTAAGTAAAGGTTTTGAAGCGGAAATCATTGCTAACCCTGTTCCGGGTTTAAACATTATCGCTGGATATACTTACAATAACAGCAAATATGCTAAAGCCAGTGTAGATGTGGAGGGATTGCGTCCAGCTACTGCCGGGTCGCCGACTACAGCCAATATATGGGTGAGTTACCGAATAATCAGTGGCGCTGCGCAAGGACTGGGTGTAGGCATCGGGGGTATCTATGGAAGCGAGTATAACCAAATAAATACGCATACCTTTAAATTCAGTATCCCATCTTATACGGTACTGGATGCTTCTGTTTTTTATGACCAGCCAAGATTTAGGATAGGGATGAAGATAGATAACCTTACCAATGAAAAATACTGGTCATACCGGCTTGCCGCACAAAATCCAACCAAGGTAACGGGAAATGTGACGTTTAAATTTTAATTACTGAAAGTAATATTCGATTGTAAATCGAAATCTTAATAAGACGATAAGGCCGGTGCATTTAGAATTCTATTTGGCCGGCCTTATTTTTTTACCCTTAATTGCGCTCAGTAGCATATTCTCCGATCGATTCCGGGTTATTATACCGGTTTCTTATTGAACGATCAGATAGTGCTATCAATAGTTATCAAAACGTAATAATGTTTCAATGCATACATCTTTATGCTACCTAATGATGTTTCTGGTAAAGAATATAAACGTAACTTAAATATAATAAGAAATACGCCTGGAGTATAACGTCAAAAAGTACCTTAAAACAAAAATAAGATTATGAAAACAAACATTGGAATTAGTGAAAAAAACAGAAAAGCTGTTTCAGATCAGTTAGGCAAACTACTTGCAGATGAGTTTGTATTATATACCAAAACCAGAAATGCACACTGGAATATTGAGGGGCCCGATTTTCATGCAATGCATATCTTCTTTGAAGGTCAGTATCAACAATTAGACGAAGTAATGGACAGCGTTGCCGAACGAATCAGAAAAATCGGGCATTATGCACCAGCGACCTTAGCTCAATTATTGCAATTGACTCATTTGACTGAGCAGAGCGACAGGAAGAATGATAGCCAGGGCTTTTTGAAGGAGTTGTTAGAAGATCATGAAAGTATCATTGAATTTATCAGAGGAAATATCAATCCTTTCGATGAAGAATTCAAAGATGCCGGAACCAGCGATTTCATTACCGGTCTAATGCAAACCCATGAGGAGATGGCCTGGATGATCAGAGCACATTTCAGATAGGATTTTAAGATTTTCCTGCCTATCAGATAATTTCAGATTATGGAAGAACAAAATATAACATTTAAATACAAATTAGAAGCTAAAACACCACGTATAGAACCTGGTGGTGGTGGTGTAACCCGCGGTGTATCCGTGAAAGACTTTCCAGCCTCTCAGAATCTGGCCGGAGTAAGCATGCATTTAGATCCGGGAGCCATGCGGGAGCTACATTGGCATGCCAATGCAGCAGAATGGGCGTATGTAATTAAAGGTAATGTGCGCACTACAACGATCGATCCACAGGGAAATACTTATGTAGATTTATTCTCTCCCGGAGACGTATGGTACTTTCCGCGTGGTTATGGACATGTGCTGCAATGTATAGGTAATGAGCAGTGCCATTTCATCTTAATTTTTGACAATGGAGATTTCTCAGAAGATCACACTTTCAGTATAACCGATTTTATCTCGTCTGTACCACCGGAAATTGCTGCTCAAACACTAGGAATTACTGTAGAAGAAGTCGCACAACTACCTCAGAAAGAAGTATACTTTGCGCAAAGCAAGGCGCCTTCCGTACATTCAGGTATTGGTTCTGCGGTAAAAGAAGTAAGCCTGACTTCGCCCCACCGATATCCTTTAGGTGCCCAACAACCGAGAATCGTTCCTGGTGGCGGCACACAACGCGTAGTTACCCAGAATGAATTTCCGATTGCCAGAACCATTACTGGAACTATTTTCGAGATAGAACCCGGCGGACTCCGCGAGATGCATTGGCATCCTAATGCCGACGAATGGCAATACTATATTCAGGGGAAAGCTGAAATGGGCGTTTTTTTGGCTGAACGAAATTTCGTGAAAGACGAATATGAAGCCGGAGATGTCGGGTACGTACCGATGGGAGCGGGGCATTACATCAAAAATACAGGCGAGGAAAAACTGATTGTCTTAATTGGATTTAACAGCGGGCATTATGAAGCTATTGATCTAAGTGATTGGTTAAGCGGAAATCCTAAAGACCTGCTCGAAGGTAATTTCGGTGTTTCTGCAGAGATTATTGATAAATTTCCAAAAGGAGATAAGTTTTTAATCCCGTAAATTATTAGAAAGCAGAAGCAGCCATTTTGAGCTCGTTTCTGCTTTCTTTTTACCTCCCGTCAAGAATAATTATCATTTATTTAATTCCTGTAGATCCCATTTTTTTAATAATTCATCTTCTAGATGAATTATTAAAAAATAATTTCTATAATTGTATTCGTGTACGTACACGAATACAATTATAAATCTATGTCTATACAAAAACAGGGTTTTAGAAATGCAGTGCCTTTATTGATTATCTGTATAGTATTTTTTGTATTCGGGTTCGCGACATGGATCAATGCAGTACTCATCCCATATTTTAAGTTAGCCTGCGAACTCACTCATTTTGAGTCCTATCTGGTCACCTTTGCATTTTATATATCGTACTTCGTCATTTCAGTTCCAGCCTCATTTTTATTAAAAAAGATAGGTTTTAAGAATGGGATGATGATCGGGTTCTGGATAATGGCAGTTGGTGCCTTTGTTTTTATCCCAGCTGCTAATCAAAGATCATATCCGTTATTCCTGACCGGCTTGTTTATCATAGGTACCGGACTATCCCTGTTGCAAACTGCCGCTAATCCATATGTGACGATATTAGGTCCGGAAGAAAGAGCAGCACAGCGGATTAGCATTATGGGCATTTGCAATAAAACGGCAGGTATTATTGCGCCCTTATTACTGGCTGCCTTTATTATCAAACCCGGAGACAATCAGTTATTTAAAGATATTAATCTGATGGACGTGGCCGATAAAAATATCGTGCTGGATGAATTGATCAGAAGGGTTATAATGCCTTACGCAATTGTCGGCATTACACTGACCTTACTGGGTGTGCTCATCCGGTTTTCGCCGCTACCGGAGATAGATAAAATCAAAGAAGATACTGAGGTTGCAGAAAGCGAAGATAAACGCGGAATCATTCATTATCCGCATCTGATCTTAGGCGCTGTGGCGATCTTCTTTCACGTTGGTTCCCAGGTTATCGCCATTGATAGTATTATACCTTATGCGCAAAGCATGGGGCTTTCCCTATCAGAAGCGAAAGTATTTCCTTCCTATACCTTATTTGCAACTATTTGTGGCTATTTGCTGGGGATCAGTTTAATTCCCTGGGCTATCTCTCAAAAAACTGCATTACGGATCTGCACTATTCTGGGCATCGTTTTTTCAGTCCTGGTACTTTTAAGCGAGGGGCCGGTTAAGATTTTAGGACACAGCACCGATATCTCACTTTGGTTTATGGTTCTGCTTGGATTTGCCAATTCCATGATCTGGGCAGGTATCTGGCCATTGGCGTTACATAATCTCGGTAGACACCTCAAACTGGGCGCATCTTTGCTTGTGATGGGACTATGCGGTAATGCTATTCTGCCGTTATTCTACGGTTATTTCGCCGATCATATGAGTCTGCGTGAAGGATATTGGGTATTACTGCCCTGTTACTTTTACCTGGTATTTTATGCGTTTTATGGGCACAAAATTAAAAAATGGAGTTTTAGATAAAATATAGATGATGACAGCTGATGCAGATCTGAAAATAATAAATGCCCGTATAATTACTCCGGGCGGTATAATAGACAATTCCGTTTTGACTGTCAGAGATGGCAAGATAACCGGGATCGGTGCAGAAGGAGCAGACACTCCGGCCAAGACTACTCTAGATGCAGGCGGGAAGTATCTATCACCAGGATTTATAGATATCCACGTACATGGTGGGGGTGGATATGATTTTATGGATAACAGGATAGAAGCCTACCTCGGGATTGCGAGATTACATGCCCGGTATGGCACGACAGCCTTTACGCCGACCACTTTAAGTTGCGAACAGGAATCCCTGTTAAAAACACTGGAGCTGTATGAGCAGGCCGAACCTTTAAATACAGATGGGGCGAGATTTTTAGGCATGCATATCGAAGGCCCGTATTTTTCCATGGAGCAGCGTGGTGCACAAGATCCCAGGTTTATTCGTGAGCCGGATGAAGCTGAATATAAGGAGATTTTACGAAAATCAGCAGTAGTAAAACGTTGGAGTGCTGCGCCGGAACTCAAAGGCGCCATTGCATTCGGTAGCTATATGAGATCCCAGGGGATTCTGCCATCTATTGCGCATACGAACGCTATTTACGAGGATGTAGCTGAAGCCTACGAAAATGGATACACACATATAACACATTTTTATTCGTGTATGTCCGGTGTATCCAGACGTAACGCTTACCGCTATGCCGGAGTAGTAGAAGCAGGGTATCTGATTGATGATATGACCGTGGAGATCATAGCAGATGGAAAACACCTGCCGCCTGCACTGCTTAAATTAGTTTATAAGATAAAAGGACCCGATAAAATCGCGCTGATAACCGATGCTATGCGTGCAGCCGGTATGCCGCCTGGCGAAAGTGTGTTGGGTAGGTTAGACGACGGACTGAAAGTAATTGTAGAAGATGGCGTTGCGAAATTGCCGGATAGAAGCGCCTTTGCAGGCAGCGTTGCGACAACGATTCAATTGGTCAAAAATATGATTACACTGGCCGATGTACCGGTTATTGAAGCCGTTAAAATGATGACGGCTACACCTGCAAAGATCATGAAGGTATCCGATCGCATAGGATCTATAGCAATTGGAAAACTGGCCGACCTGGTGATTTTTGACGATGATATCAACTTACACACCACTATTATTGGCGGTAAGGTCGTGTACTCGGTTTAGTCTTAAAACCGTGTATTCAGTTTAAACGCTTATATGTTGCATTAGATTGAATACGCCTGATTGATTAAACCTGACGAACGATTAACCCTGAATAATTTTATAAGCCCGAATAATTCAAATAATTTCTGTACACATGTTAAAGAGGTTGAACAAAGATAAATTAGAGGTATTAGTTTTAGAGAACAGACCAGCCCTGGGTAAAACTGCAGCGGGAATGGTAGCAGAAAAAATTAAAGAGTTGCTGCTGCACCAGCCTGCCATTAATATTATTTTTGCTGCGGCGCCGTCCCAGGACGAATTTCTGAGTGCATTGATCGCAGATGAGGCTATTGAATGGCACAGAATAAATGCTTTTCATATGGATGAGTATTTGGGATTACCCAGTGACGCGCCACAACTGTTTAGCAGCTTTTTGAAGCAAAGCATTTTTAACCGTGTTCCTTTCCGGTCTGTAAACTGTATTGACGGGCTTGCGGCCGACCCCGAACAAGAGTGTATACGTTATGCCAAATTATTACAAAAATACCCTGCTGATGTGGTCTGTTTGGGGATAGGAGAAAATACACATATCGCTTTTAACGACCCGCATGTCGCCGATTTTAATGATCCGCAACTGGTCAAAAAGGTAGAGCTGGACCAAGCCTGCAGACAGCAGCAGGTTAATGACGGATGTTTCGCGACCATCAATGATGTACCTACGCATGCTATAACCTTGACAGTGACAGCTTTAACAGCCGCTGACTACCTTTATTGCATGGTACCCGGTGCAAATAAAGCACAAGCGATCAGGCATACATTAAATGAAGAAGTATCTGAATTATATCCGTCCACCATACTCAAAACGCATGATCACGCTGTATTATTTGCAGATGCAGCCAGTTTTAGCCTAATGGAATAGGGGTGATAAAAGCACAACACATAGTAAAAAAGGAGGTATGAAAATATCTCCTTTTTTCTTTTCAATCCAATTTTAATATCGGAAAGACCGCAATGGTCATCTCAATCCAAGTGCTATCCGTTTAACCGGACAGCATAGATTTCGACATTTTCAAAATACCTGAAAATAAATTTGGATAGTAAGATTAACTAATTATATTTGTTTAACGTGTACGTACACATCATGATTGTATACGTACACGTAGTGCAATTTATTTTTATAGCGCATCAAGACCAGGGAGGCAAATAGGCGAAAGGGATGCGGGAAAAAGGAAGAGTTATATAACCAACCAAACATACCTAACCAAATCAACCAAACCTTTCAATTATGATTAAACTAAGACCTCCCGGTAAACCTGCTTTTGACAATCGTGCCCTGCCTGCAGGGTTCGCCGTCATATTTAGCAGAAGGAGCAGAGCGATGCTATCTTGCATACTGCTACTGCTTGTCAGTGTTTCGGCACGGGCCCAAAATAAAATGGTAACCGGTAAAGTAATTGATGTTACCACTAATGAACCGGTACCGGGCGTATCGGTCAGGGTTAAAAATACAACTAATGGCACCGTGACCGATGGTCAGGGTACGTTTAAGCTAAGCGTCGCGAGTGGCGCGTTACTGGAAATCACCAGTATTGGTTACCAGCCCTCTGAGCTGCCGGCGAATACTAATCAACCCATGCAGATCAAGCTGTCAACCTTAAATAAAGATCTTACTGAGGTCGTCGTGGTTGGTTATGGTACCGCCAAACGGTCGGATGTGACTGGTTCAGTCTCCTCGTTATCCAAAGAACGTTTATCCGAGCTGCCAGTCGGCGACGTTTTGCAGGCTATGCAAGGCGCTGTGGCCGGTGTGAATATCTCTGCGGGTACAGCAGTTCCGGGCGAATCACCGTCTGTTTTAGTACGTGGTGTAAACTCTATTAACGGGCAGACTTCACCCTTAATCGTAATTGACGGGATCCCTTTTGAGAATGCCAGCTTAAGCGATATCAGTACCTCAGATGTTGCTTCTGTAGATGTATTAAAGGATGTTTCGGCAACGGCTATCTATGGTACCAGAGGTGCTAACGGGGTAATTTTAATTACTACCAAACGCGGTAAGACTGGTAAAGCAGCCATTACTTTTAATACTTATGCCGGTTACGAAAGTTTTGCGCACAGCTTTAAACCAATGGGGCCAGATGAATATGTGCAGAAATATGCAGACTATAAACAGCAGGCCGGCATCAACAATGATTTAATCGTGCCTAACCTTTACGAACAGCAAAATTACGAAGCCGGTATTACCACAGACTGGCTTAAGAAAATACAACAGCAAGGTTTTATTCAAAATCATACCATGAGTATTTCCGGCGGTAACGAAGACGTGAAATATTATATCTCGGGTGATTATTTTAGCCAGAAAGGTGTGATTAAAGGTTATCAGAATGAGCGTGGCAGCATCCGGTCCAATATCGACGCTAAAATTACCGACTATTTAAGTGCCGGCTTAAACCTTAATCTGGTTACAAATAATTCAGATGGTGGTAGAGCAAGCTTAAAACAAGCATCGGAAGTAAGTCCGTATGGCAGGTTTAAAAATCCTGACGGCACTTATGCCATTTTCCCAATGGAGGGAGAGCAGGCGATAAAAAGCCCCATGCTTGGCCTGCTGAATGAGCGTAATGACAGAAGACAGAATATTATCGCCAATGTCTACGCCGAGTTAAAACCTTTTAAAGATTTTAAATACCGGATCAACGCAGGTTATACTTATACGCCTACGCTTTTCCAGAACTACCAGGGCAGGCTGGCCGGCGACATTGCAGGTGGTACCGCAACTGTCACTAACAGCGAACGTAAAAGATGGATAGTAGAAAATATAATCTCCTATGAGAAAAACTGGAATAAAAACCATATCGATATCACCGGCTTGTACAGTGCGCAGGAAAATAAACAGACCTCTTCCTCCACCACAGCATCCGGATTTATAAATGATGCATTGGTGTTTAATAACCTGCAGGGTGCAAATACCGTTTCGGCCGCTTCAGAAGCAATAAGCACGCAAATGGTATCACAAATGCTTCGGATCAATTATAATTTCGACAGCAAGTATCTCATTACCGCTACAGCCAGAAGAGACGGTTACTCGGCATTTGGTTCGGGCACCAACAAATATGGTTTGTTCCCTTCGGTGGCTTTAGGCTGGAATATCAGCAATGAAGATTTTATGAAAAGTGTAAGCTTTATCAATAACCTGAAGCTGCGTGGATCTTACGGTTTGTCCGGTAATCAGTCTGCTGTAATACCTAACTCTACCATATCGACATTTTCTACTATATCAATCCCCTCTAATGGTCGTCCAACAACTGGTGTTATTGCCGATGTTTTGGGTAACCATGATCTGAAATGGGAGAGTACCTACGGCAGTAACATCGGGATCGATTTTGCAATCTTTAATAACCGCATTAACGGTACAATAGAAACCTATAGCACACGTACCAAAGACCTGGTCTTATACCGCGCATTACCTACAGCTACCGGATATTCAGAGGTAGTTACCAATATCGGTAAAGTATCAAACAGAGGTTTAGAAGTATCATTAAGAACACAAAACATAACAGGTTCGGCTTTCAAATGGGAAACCAACCTAAACTTCTCGACTAACAGAAATAGAATTATAGATTTATATGGTGACAAGAAAGATGACCGCGGGAACCGTTTTTTTATCGGACATCCTGTTAACGTCATTTACGATTACAAACAAACCGGCGTCTGGAAAACTGGCGAAGACCCTTCTGCTCAGGATCCTGATGCAAAACCAGGCGACCTGAAATTTGCAGACCTGGACGGCAATGGCGTGATCACATCAGATGGCCGGGACCAAACTATTATTGGTCAGCAGTTGCCTAAATGGACGGGTGGGATCACCAATACTTTCCATTATAAAAACTTCCACCTGAATATATTTATACAGACCGTGCAGGGTGTAACCAAAAATAATGCAGCGATAGACTTCGTGGATTTTGGTGGACGGCAAAACGTGCCCGCAGGATTAGGCTACTGGACAGAAGCAAACCAAAGCGATGTCAGACCTAAACTAACTTATGTTAATTATCTGAATTACGGCTATGCCGAAGACGCCAGCTTTACCCGTATAAAAGACGTGACGCTCAGTTATACATTCGATAAAGACTTACTGAGCAAATTAAAACTTGGCGGGCTTTCAGTCTATGCAAGCGGCCGGAACCTCGCAACATTTACCAAATGGCATGGCTGGGACCCCGAAGCAGATTATAACATCAAAGGAAACAGTGAAATCAACTATCCGCTGGTCCGCACATTTATAGTAGGTGCTAATATCACACTCCGTTAATCAAACCCGACATGAAGATTTATAGAATAATATTGGCAATCGTGACAACAGTAATCTTTGTCCTGCCTGCATGTAAAAAAGACTTTTTAGATGAAAAAGTATATTCCAAATTTACTCCGGAAGCATTAAGTGATTCATTGGCTTTCGAAGCCGGAATTATAGGACTGCAAAGCCAGTATTCGCTTTGGAACACCATGAATGAGAACCAGAATGGAAACCAGGGCTTTTTATGCGTATGGCAAATGGGTACCGATGTAGCCTACAATAAGGCGCCGGATGACCTGGATCCGATGTCTATTCCCTATACCAATTACGAGAAGTTAAATTCTGCCGACTTATCTTCAGAATTTCTATGGAAATGGGCTTATAATATCATTAACAATGCAAATGTAGTTATCGTAAATATTGATAAACCCGAGCTGACAGTAGGTGAACGGTTCAAAAATAAAATTAAAGCACAGGCTATGTTTTACCGTGCCTTATCCTATAATTATCTGGCAACTTTATATGGTGGTGTACCGCTGATAACCGAACCGCTGTCTGCACCGAAAACAGATTTTGTGAGGGCAGCTGTTAAAGATGTCAATGACCTGATCGTATCAGACCTGAACTTTGCCAAAGTAAATGCACCTTCTATCGATGAGTTAGCGGCAAAATCACTGCCTAATAAATTCATGGCATCCCAGCTGTTAGCCGAAGCTTATTTGAGAATAGGAGGTAAAGATAAAGAGGCAGAAGCGGAGTGTGATGCTATTATTAACAGCGGCCAGTTCAGCCTGATCAAAAACCGGTATGGTGTGAAAGCCTCGCAGCCGGGCGATCCGTTTGCCGATATGTTCATTTTTGGAAACCAGCGCAGGATGCAGGGGAACACCGAAGCGATCTGGGTAGAAGAAACAGAAAACCCGGCTTCAGTACCTAATGGTGCCGGACCCGATCTGCAATCGAAATTCCCCGGTTATCATTTTACAGGCTCACAGCATCGCAGGGTCTGGGGCAGCAGATATTATAATACACCAGGCATGGTTTTAAGTGATAGTCTGGGTGGCAGGGGTATCAGCCGTTTAGCACTCACTTACTTTGTGCTAAACTTATACAGCAAGGATGATATGCGTAATTCGCCATATAACCTGCGCCGCAAGTACTATTATAATGATCCTTCGTCCCCTAAATACCGCCAGCTCGTTGTACCCGGGCCAGGTATTGATACTAACAGAAACATTGTACCTAAAATCAATAAATGGGATCAGTTTGATCCTAATGATACTTTTGGAAGCAGCATGATCAAAGATTTTATCATTATGCGTTTAGGCGAAACTTATCTGCTGAAAGCAGAAGCGCAGCTGAAACAAGGTAATACCAGCGGTGCAGCAGCCTCAATCAATGTGTTAAGAGACAGGGCACATGCAGGTTCGGTATCTGCAGCAAATATTACAATGGATTTTATACTGGATGAAAGGGTCAGGGAGCTGATCGGCGAGGAGAACCGCCGAATGACATTAATGCGCACCGGGATGCTACTGAAAAGGGTAGTGGGACGCGGATTGAAAATTACCGGTCTTTCAGATAAAATTAACCTGTTACCGATTCCACAATCAGAGATTGACCTGAATAAAGATGCTAAATTAGAGCAGAATCCAGGGTACTGATACCAGAGTTGAAAATTAAATAGAATCAGCAATTATACATGTTTAATAATTGCCAGGCCGCAAGGCATAAAGACCAAATTTATGAGTGCTTATTTGAAATGTTTTGTACTGATTATGCTGATGGCGGGATTGCAATTCCCGGCATCAGCTAAATATACTGCTGATACAGATCCAGTCGTTGTCAAAGGCTTCCACCTGGATATGCGGATTCAGGTTATGCAAATGCCCGCCCTGAAAGAGTTTGTGGGCAAACTGGCTGGCAGAGGCATAAATACCATTATTATGGAATGGGAGGGGAGTTATCCGTTTATCAAGGAACCTTTAATCTCCAACCGCCATGCGTATACCCCTGCCCAGGTCGCTGAGTTTATCAGCTACTGCAAATCGCTGCATATGCAGGTTATTCCATTACAGCAAAGTTTTGGACATGTCGAGTATATTTTAAGGAATAATAAATACGCTGCATTACGGGAGGACCAGCATGATTTTAGCCAGGTTTGTCCCAGTGAGCCGGAACTCAATAAAAAGCTATTTACAGCCCTTTATAAAGAGCTTATAGCGACACATAACTCGCCTTATATTCATATTGGCGGAGATGAAACCTATTTGCTCGGCCGCTGCGCGAAATGTAAAAAGCATGCCGAAGAAACCAGTATGTCGCGCTTATACATTGATCATATCAAGATGCTTTGTGATATTGTGGTTAGTCTGGGAAAAAAGCCTATTGTCTGGGCAGATATCGCACTTCAATATCCGGATTATATCAAACTGCTGCCTAAAGAAACTGTCTTTATCGACTGGAATTATGGCTGGGACCTCAGCCGTTTTGGAGACCACACCAAACTGCTGCATTCCGGTTACGAGATCTGGGGCTCACCGGCAATCCGGAGTTACCCGGACAATTATTTTATAACCGACTGGGGAAAGCATTTCAATAATATCAAGGATTTTATCGCGCTGTCCCGTAAGTTAGATTATAAAGGAATCGTAATGACCTCCTGGTCTACTTCCGGTGCCTATTCTTCTGTCTTTGAGACAGAAAACGATCTGATCGATCTTTACGCTATACGGCATGTTTATCCGCTAAGTGGTTTTTCTATTTTAGTAGAGTATTACCTGCGCACAGTGGCGACCACCAAAGAATTGCCGGTAGATCAGTTTATCGCGGACTATTGCAGCAGCCAGTATGGTTTAGATAAAACCGCGGCGACGAAATTTCAAAAAGCTCTTTTTGCTGCACCTTACAGCGTGGAGCAGGGAAAAGTCACTTCACTCGAAGAAATGTCCGTCGGCAATCTATTAGATTCTGCTAAAAACTCCCTAAACATCTTAAAGTCTTTACAGCCCTCAAAAGGCCAGCAAGAATTTAGGCATTACCTATTGATGGCCGAAATAAGGGTTTATTATTTAACCTATATGAAGATAGAGGCCGAAGTAAATGCACCGTCTTTCATTGCCGCTGACGCTCCGGCCTACGCATCCCGCTTAAAAAAGCTATTGGCAGATGAGCAGAAGCTCAGTGATGAGCTTACAGCTTTGAACAGCGGGTTCCTTTACCCGGCAGCAATTGCAGAAGAAAATACATTGCGCAGCCAAAAGATAAATGTCCTGTACAACCGGTTAGCGAAAGTAAAATGAAATTACTGAACATCCCGTTTATACCGCAGGACAGCCATGCACATGAAAAACTAATACTAAACCCTTTAACTATCGAACCCTGGAAAAAAGACGAAAATCTATCTTGCGCGGCGGCATTTTCCATATCCCATTTTGATCAGGGAATCCGGCTGCAGTTTGTGGTAACCGAACCCTTTTTAAAAGTGAGAAAGAGAAAGGTGAACGGCGAGGTGCATAAAGATAACTGCGTGGAATTTTTTATCGCTTTTGGTGACGATGGTAACTATTATAATTTTGAATTTAACTGCCTGGGTTCTGTTAAAGCCGCATATGGCAAAAGCAGGCCGCACCGCCGGTTTGTACCTCCAGATCTGTTAGTTATGGTGGCCGACCAGATTTCCATCTCCATGGATAATGCCGCGGCAGGCAAAGGTATCAGGTGGGATATCTCAGTTGTGCTGCCTGTATCGGTATTTTATTACAGCAATAAACAGGCGCTTGCAGGCGAGGGCTGTGCTGTTAATTTTGCTAAATGTGGTGATAGTTTGCCTCAGCCGCATTTTTTAAGCTGGGTTGGTCTGTATACAGATCAACCCGATTTTCATCAGCCTGAATCATTTGGCAAGGCAATATTTGAAATGAGCCCGGGTTAAGTTTTGCAACGCGGCTCTTTTGTCTTTTGCGGTTCAGTTGTTTATATATTGCAGCTTAACTATCAGATAATCTGTAGTTTATTTGCTTATGCCTCGCGACTGAACTATCAGACAATCTGTAGTCTAGCTGTTTATACCTTGCAGTTGAACTATCAGATAATCTGTGGTTTAGCTGTTGTAAAACTTATAGTTTTCCCGGGTGATGATATCTATTGGCATATAAACAGATTTTTCTATCTCGCTCACTTTAAATAAGTGTTTGTATAAGGCCATAATACCCAGGTAGCCCTGCTCTTTAGGGCGCTGGCAGATTAGAAAAGTAATTTGCCGGCTTACCAGGTAGTCGATATTTTTCTCCAGAAAATCGTAGCCTATCAGCACGATATCTTCCTGTCCATGTTTTTTTAGAATCTCGGCAATAATGTTTACCCTGGAATTAGTCACAAAGATGGCTTTAATTCCGGGCTGGGCATTCAGCACTTCCAGCAGGGATTTTTCTACTGAGGCCAGCTTGGTTTCGTTGATGTTCAGCGTAAGCACTTCTGTAGTTTTTCCGGACTCTTCAAAGAATTTTTTAAAGCCGTGCTCTTTACGGATCAGGTGATGGTCGTTTTTCAGATCTGTTGAAATGTTTACCGTTAAAACTTTGTCCTGCGGCTGTATGGTGAAGCTTAAAAGCTGTGCAGCAAGTCTTCCGCTTTGGTAAAGGTCGGGGCCAATATAAGTGAGGTTATTCTGATCGGGCAGATCGGAGTTAATAAAGGCCAGTGGAATTTTAAGCTTGTGGATTTGCTGAGCCAGCAGAATAGACTCTTCTACAAAAGACGGTGCGATCAAAACGGCATGCGGTTCTTCTTTCAGCATTTCCAGTGCAGCGCTGTTGAAACTTTCTATTGAATCGAGATCATAGAAATAATTCTTCACGGTGACACCAAATTGCTGTATTTCAGCTGCCGCCTGATTAATACCGTTTAAAGGATAACTCCAATAATCAGTTTCGTTGGAAACTGCAGGTATCAGTACCGCAAAGTTTAATAGCTTACGGGATGCCAGCAGGCTGGCCATCTTATTCGGCTGAAAATTAAGCTCCTGTATAATCGCATTTATCTTCTTCCGCGTATTCTCAGATACTCCCGTACGGTTATGGATAACGCGGTCTACAGTTCCGATTGACACATTTGCCCTGCGGGCTATTTCTTTAACGCCGGTTAATTCGTCTCCTGTTTTTTTCATTTCAATATCGGCCAAAGATAATATATTTTAATGCCCGTTTCTTTCTTAAAACGTTTCGGCCGTTTGCAAATTAGTAATCATTCCTGATTCTTATACTTTGATAAAGATTTTTCTCCGGTACAGCACATACATCAGCACCCAGATCAGCAGAACAAAGCAAATAGCGAAAAGTAAGGAGGCATTATTGGGTGAAAAGTAAGGTTTGAAAACGGTATCATAGATCAGTTTCATTCCCTTCACTTTGGTGCCTTCCTGGTGTACGCTAATCCAGTTGAGCATACCGGGCACAATCTCAGATACCACATAAGAACTGATAGCATTGGCGCCAAATACCACGAAGACCCAGGCATATTTTTTATAGCCTTTCACATCAATAAGCCAGTAGGCTGCGGTTACTCCCAGGGTGCACAGACCCGCTGCATACAAAACATATGAACTAGTCCAAAGCTGTTTGTTAATAGGGAATATGAGACCAGTTAACAGTCCCAGAATAGTGGTAATGATGCCGATTATAGCCAGATTGCCGCATATTTTATTGACGCTGATGTCTGTTCTTCTCAGGAACTCACCAAGTCTGATACCAAAAAGGGTGGTTACTATGGAAGGAATTGTACTCAGCACACCTTCCGGATCCCAGAGTTTAGTATGGGAATAAAGATGGTTAAGACCGAAAATGGCCCGGTCTACCCATGCTGCCAGGTTAGTTTCGGGCTCCAGGTTCGGCGAATTTCCATCGGGAACAGGTATGTAAGTAAGCAACACGTAATACAGCACGAGAATTATTCCAGCCAGCCAATCCCGCGTCTTCTGGCTTGTTTTCAGATAAATAAGGGTAGCAATGAAATAGACGATACCGATACGTTGTAATACTCCCGGATAACGTATATGCTGTAAGTCGAAACGGTAAAACAGGAAGATGAACAAGCCCAAGCCGATTAAGATGAGCATGCGGCGTAATGCCCCTGAAATAATGCTTTTATGATTGGCAGGATCTGCTTTTTTTGTTTCCAGTGCAAAAACAATGGAGACACCTACAATAAACATAAAGAAGGGAAAGACCAGGTCGGTAGGGGTGCAGCCATTCCAAACGGAATGTTTAAGCGGGGCGTATGAATACTTACCGTCGCCAGGCGTGTTTACCAAAATCATTGCGGCGATGGTTAATCCCCTGAAGACGTCGAGCGAAAGGATCCGCTTTTTTCCGGTCGTGATTTCTTTCATAAGAAATAGGTTATATAAGGCTGATTTTCTATTGAACTCGTGTACGTACACGAGTTCTTAACCAAGTTATTTAAAAATTAGTTCTCATCAAAATAAATGGTTATTGATTTTCGATATAGGAGATGATTTGTTTCGTTTTGGCAGTAGCGTATTAGCCTTGGTTTTGATAGTCTTACAGGTTTGTGGTTTTGATTTTATTTAACCAAGGGTTAATAGAGTCATGCTTTGGTTTCGTTAACATTTGCTGTGCGCTTTGTTCGTTGTTTATTCGGATTTCCTTCGGGGTTCCTTCGGTCGATATCGAATAAACAACGAAGGAACATTGAAGTAAATTCAAAAGAGATTGCATCGAATGTAAAGAGAGGCTTCTCGCGTGGCGATAATTTAGAATAGGGGCGATATGGTTGGATTTTTTGGCGTACGAAAAAGGCCCGAAGCATTCGCTCCAGACCTTTTCATTTTATATTAATTTTGCTCGTCTGCTCTAGATTTTCTTCTGTACACCAGGCTCTGTTGGCACAGTTTTCTTTTTTCTGAAGGAGGGAATCTTCATTGGACTTTTAGCTGGTCGTTCGTCACCAAATAACACCCCCCATTGTTTGAACATTTCAGTTCTGTCAAAGATGATTTTAAGGACTGCAATAATCGGCATAGACAGGAACATACCAGAGACGCCGGCCATACTTCCACCGACAATCACCCCCAGGATCGCCATTAAAGCATTGATCTTAACTTTTGAACCGACAATTCTAGGCATCAGGATATTGTTATCCAGAAACTGTACGGCAGCAATTACAGCTAACACGGTAATTACCGGCGTTAATGAGGTAGATGCTGTCAGGGTTAAAAGTACACCCAGAATATTACCGACTAAGGCACCTACATAAGGAATGAGGTTTAAAAGGGCAAAGATAATTCCAATCAGCAGGGCATGTTTAATTCCAAAAAGCAGGAGTAGGCCGCCCAGAAGGATGGTCATATAGGTAATCTGAATTAAAAGGCCCACCAGGTAGCTTTTAATAATAGACTCCGTTTCATAGATTGCTTCTTTAACTTTAGCATGGTGATCTGGTTTAAACCACATGAAAATAAAACGAAGCAGGATGTCTTTATAGAAAAGGATCAGATAGATATAAATCGGTAAAAGACCTACAAACACGAATACAGAACTTAAGGTTACTGCTGCACCACTGGCCATTCCACCTGCCATATTCAGTAAATCATTACTCTTCTTGTTAATGAAATCCATTTGTTCCGAGGTCGAATAATGCGTAATCTGCCCGAACCATTCGCTCAGGGATTTCAGGTGCATGGAAACGTTCTTTTTAATCTGCGGGAAGTCGGCAGCAAGCTGCCCGACCTGCGCGGAGAAGAACCAGACAATCAGCCCAACAAATACGGCTACCATCAGGATAGGCAGGATAATAGCTATGATCTCCGGACATTTATACTTCCGTAGAAAACGGTAAATGGGAACCAGCATTATACTGATGAAAAATGCCATGATCACCGGCATGATAATATTACTTCCGATCACGAATATAGTACCCAGCAGGCCCAATCCCAACAACTCTATAGACCGTTTTACGGTGAGTGGTATTTCTCTCATATTTACTTATAAATGTTAAATTTCATTGGTTAAACACCAAACGGTTTAAAAATGTTTAGGTACTTTTGTGCCTTCTTTAAACTTAAGAATTTTCTCTAATGATTACAAATGACACAATCGTTGCTTTATCTACCCCGGCCGGCGCTGGAGCCATAGGCGTAATCCGCTTATCCGGGAAGGATGCTATTACCATTACTAACTCGGTATTTAGCGGTAAGGATTTGTCAAAGCAGCCTACACATACTTTACATTTCGGTTTAATCAAAGACGGCGATATCGTTATCGATGAAGTAGTCGTAAGTTTATTCGTAGGCCCTAAATCTTATACAAAAGAGAACGTGGTGGAGATCTCCTGCCACGGTTCCAATTATATCATCCAGCAGATTATTACTTTGCTGATCAAAAAGGGAGCAACGGCCGCTAAACCTGGTGAATTCACTTTACGCGCCTTTTTAAATGGCGCAATGGACCTTTCACAAGCAGAAGCAGTAGCAGACTTAATCTCCTCTGACTCACAAGCCGCACACAGCGTGGCAATGAACCAGTTAAGAGGCGGCTTCAGTACAGAACTGAACGTATTACGCGACCAGCTGATCCATTTTGCTTCCATGATCGAACTGGAACTGGACTTCTCGGAAGAGGATGTTGAGTTTGCCAACAGAGATCAATTGCAGGAATTAATTAATAAGATCACCATCGTCCTGAATAAACTGATCCGTTCTTTCGAACTGGGAAATGTTATCAAGGAAGGGATCAATACAGTTATTGCCGGACGTCCGAATGCTGGTAAATCTACTTTACTAAATGCTTTGCTGAATGAAGACAGAGCGATTGTTAGTGAGATAGCCGGTACTACACGTGATACAATTGAAGAGGTATTAAATATCAACGGAATCAATTTCCGATTAATTGATACTGCCGGAATCCGTGAAGCTACAGATGCTATCGAAGCGATCGGGGTAGAGAAAACAATGCAGAAAATTAGCCAGTCTGCTGTACTGGTTTACTTGTTTGACGTAGTTAATTTAACCAGCACAGAGATTAAAGAAGATATCGCCAGTCTATACAGACCGGGAATGGCTTTTGTCGCCGTGGCGAATAAGATTGATCTGTCTTATCAGGACAGGGTTAAGGAACTGGAATTATCTCCCGATATTCAGTTTATCGCAATCTCCGCGAAAGAGAATAACCATGTGGAAGATTTGAAGGAATTATTGTATGAAACTGCAGTAGGAGATAAGCTTTCGGAGAACCATACGATGGTTACCAATATCAGACACGTAGAGGCCCTTAGGAAGACGCAGGAAGCGCTAGCTTCTGTGTCGGAAGGATTGATCAATCCAGTTACTTCAGATTTCTTAGCGATGGATATTAAGCAGGCGCTTTATTATTTGGGCGAGATTACGGGTAAGGTTACTACGGATGATTTGTTAGATAATATATTTAGCAAGTTTTGTATCGGAAAGTAGAGGTCATATAATGGGAAGTAAAGGGTATAAATAACCATAAACAACAACAAAAAAATACAAGTAAATCGCTGACATATAAAATGTTAGCGATTTTTTTTTGTTCGTTCACTATTCATATTTAGAGCTGTATGTTGTAGGTTTGTACCTGTGTTGTACCTCGAAATGAATTTTGTACCTCGTGAAAAATAGAAGGGGAAATAACCCTACTTACAGATACATGCAGAGCCTTACAGCTACAAAGAAATACTAATTCAGCCAAATAAAAATGTATGAGTTCTAATATCACCATAACTAGAATTTGCCAGTACTGTAATGAACAGTTTGTTGCCCAAACCACCGTTACTAAATTTTGTAGACTAATCTGTAGCAGACGTGCGGATAAGCTCATAGTGAAACAAAAAAAAGAAAGAGATTAGCGACAAGGAATCCAGAGTCTATCAAAATAGAAAATTAGAAACTGCAAGGTCTCATGAATATTTAAATGTCGAGGAGGCAGTAGCGATTCTCATCTGTACCAAAATTTATCAATTGCGGTAGGATCGTAGCTACAAACTTAGGCGTTAGGAAAACGATTATAAAGCGTTCTGAAATTGATAACCTTTTTTATGGGATGAATTTGAACCTTTAGAAAATCTTGAGGAACTCAAATCATTGAATTCACAAATGCTCATGTGCTTGAATTTCTGATGTCAGACATCAAAATGTTCATTAATTAAATTGCACGAATCGTGGGGAGTTTCCATATTAGCTAACTTAATGTTTTATAAAATTTTTAATCCTGTTTTAACGTATGACACCAGTCCCAATCTTTTCTGCAGCTTTCTTGGAGCCCTATCTCGTGGATTTCCGTTTAAAATCTGTAACAGCGATCGATGCCAAATTAAAGATACTTAGGCGCTGGGAAGGTGAAGTCAGATCTGGAAAGCTTGGAAAACTTAAAGAAGAGGAGGTTAAATCACGTTTCATCAGTGAGATTTTTGGAATAGTACTTGGTTTCAATGTCCACAATCCGATAAATTGGCAGGTGCGGGAAGAGCATAAGGTGATGGTAGATGCGACTAAGCCCGACGCCTCACTTGGGTATTTTTCCCTAACAGATGGCCAGATAAGAAATGAGGTCCGGGTCGTGGTGGAAGTAAAGGGGCCTACAAGCAACCTGGATAAAAAGCAGAGCAGGACGAATATGCTAGTCACCCCAGTCGAACAGGCTTTTCAATATGCCTCAAAATCTGGCGGAGATTGCAAATGGGTGGTCGTTTCCAATCTGTTAAAAATTAGGTTCTACCACTACAGCGGTCAGCATACTTATCAGGAGTTTTCCCTTGAGGAGCTAACAAAGGAGGACAAATTGAAAGAGTTTCTTTTCCTTTTCCATAAGGACAGATTTACTAATTCATCCACTTCGCCCACCGATAAGCTCTTCATGTTGTCTAAAACAAACAAGGCACTTCCAAGGCTTTCTGGGCATATACTTGATGAAATGTACCATTCAGTGATCAAGTTTGACGGACTAGGTTTTGTCGATCCCAACTATGTCTGCAACTTACGTCCATTCAATATTCAGGACAATTATGTTTGGCATTTTGTCGGTGGAAGGATGCTTACCTTCAATGCAGAAATCGGGAGATTCTTTTCGGGCATTGAGTATGCTCATGGAAAGGTGGCCTTTTCTGTCCGGGTACAGCGGGAGTTAAAGAAAAGCAAGGTCGTAGACGCAGAGGGCAAAACCCTGCACCTGATAGATTTTTTTAATAACTGCCTGGTTTGGGCGATTTGCATTCCGAAGGATGTACCTTCTATATTGGAGCGGTCCAAAAAATCAATGGGTTTCAGCACGAGGCATTTTCGCCATTTCAATGACAGCGAACTTTTGATCTTTAATACCCAATCAGACAGCGATGAGCCTTGCAACTGCATCAACTGTGGTTATAGGAGCCTTGATTTTAAAAAGCTTATCAAACTCTCGGAAAGTTCAACTGACCATCTTTCGCTGGAGCCATTGGAGAAGGGCTATCTTGATTATATCCTGTCCAGCGATAATTTTCAGCGTGCCTATTTTACTTATAAACATGCAGAGCGCGAAAGCAAGGGAGAGGAAGCTGGTCATGCCAAATATTTTCTTTCCAAGATCAACCAGATGCATCTTTACAACCTTGTAGAGAGCTACAGCGATGAAAATTCTGAAAAGAACGAAATCCTTCAGGATATCAAAGGAATAGACCTTGACCATAGTATCCATAATGAACTTGACCTCTATGTCAGTCCTGAGCTAAGAAGGTACCTGATCGAAATCAAGGAACATAAATTGCTTCAAAAGATCAGCAAAAAGGTTGATGAGATATTGGATAAATGTACGGAAGGCCAAATCAACCGAGATGACCTGGCCTCACTTGGTGAACAGTACAACTACCTTTATTCTCATTTTCACAAAAACCATCTGGTCTACGACGCATTTACCGGTTATAAGAATCTGGTGACAAAGCTCACCCGAGCACTTTTTATTGCTCATTCATGGCAAAAAGGCGGAATAAAGTCTATTAGTTCTTTTCATCTTTTGGAAGCGGTTATCTATGTCCAGCCTTCAGAGCTAAAGAAAATTCTGGATCTAGTGGGCGACATAGAAATGAAAGCTGGCGAGAAGGAAAATATCATAAAGAAGGCCAGATATTTCCTTGGCTCGTTCTATAAAAATGCCACCTTTGGGGCTGTCAAAGAACGCTTGACTGAGAAGCAGCTTCTTAATTGGAATTTTGCGGACAAGGTAACCAATATATTTTCCAATCTTTTCCATATTTTTAGTCAAATAGAGCTCAGCGAGCAACAGATCAGGCCACTTGCCGATGACATCAAAGGTTTTATGGTAGTTGAAGATTTTCTGGCCTGGTTCGATCTAGTGCCATTTGCCCACTTCATTGAACGCTACGGTTATATCCTGAAAGAATATGAACTGGAGAATATGCTCAAAAGGTGTATATATAAAGATAGCTATGGCACTCATAAATACCATAAGCTGATTGCTGGAATTTGTACAGCCTACAAGAAGTTTTATCCAGAGGTTAAGATAGCAGACCATTCACTCGTTCATGTAGGTGCAGCAAACAGCATGGATAACCATGGGCATTGTAGGATCAGGCACCTTATTCCGCTGTTTTCTGTTCTGACCGAACAACTCCGGATGGAACTGTTATTGTATTTCGAAAAGTCCCTGGAAGGAGATTTTGATGACGAAGCATTCTATGCATTAATCGATGCCGGGGTTATCACAACTGAACACAAGGATTATTTCCAGCGATGGATGGAAGCTACCGAGCGTACTAAAATTTCTGGTTTTATGGGATTCGATGAGGATGACCAAGAAGACTTCACTGATACAGTACTGATCAATGTGATATTCAGATTCTATCTGTATGGCATCGACATGCGCAGGAATGAGATCAAGATGCTGACAAGACTGTCTCTCTTTGAGATTTGGATTCTATCACCTGAAGATTTTGATTATGCGCTGTTCAATGTGAGATGGTTACTCGTAGTCGATCGTCCATTTATATTGGTAAAATTAACGCACATCAAATCTATTAGCTCTGCCTTAAAGGCCCTGCTTAGGTCAGGTTTCCATCGAAGGCTTGCTAAGATTTACTTTGAATATTTTGATCAGGATGAAGTCTAAATCATGTAATCCCTGCGACAGACAGTCCGGATGGCGTAAATTCGTAAAGCACTTTCATTAAGTATTAGATTACAGGGGAATTCTCCCCGGGGATCTTTCTTCTTTTTAGATGTTGTTTATAATCTGGATCAATATACTCAGGGTGCTGATACATTTGTAGCCAATCTCAATGATCGTGGCGATACTTGAGCATTTGGATTTGGTGTTGCTTTTTTGTTTAATGTGATTTCCTGCTTTGTTTTTCTCATATGTGCTATTTTAACTTGTGTAAAAGTATCAGGGGCAATTAGGGGCAGGAAATGGGGGACACTCCCTATTTTTTTAATTCTTCAATAATCTGTTTGACTTCTTGGATGTGAAGGTAAGCGGTGTAGCGTTTTTTGTCTTCTTTATGCGGTTGGTTGATAAATGTAACCACAGTGTTCACAGGTGGTCACTGCAATGGGGGATAAGTGCTTGACAATTGGGACAGGTTTTTAATTGATATGGATCTTCGACGGGAATTAGCATAGAGGTATTTTAAGATATTACTTTTTATTAGGGTGTATTGCGATAATGTATATGTCGCCGTTCCAATGGGTGATCTCGTAGTTTTCCATCGTCTCGGGGTCGAAGTAAACGTGTTCCCGGACCTTGATCCACTTTTTTTCTTCCACGACCATTTCGTGCAGGTGCTCGAAATACCATGGGTCGTATGAGAGACGCTGGCAATAGAGATAACCCTTTCCCCTTTTGAATTTTGGGTGGGCCTGTTGGTAATCGATAAAGTCAGTATAGTGTCCAATAGAGTTTGGTGCACCAATAAATAAGGTTTTTACGCCTTCATACAGTTTCTTGATTTCCTGAAAATCTATTTTTTTGTTCTGATCTATGCTTGGTTTGACCAAACTTCCGTCTTTATTTAATTTATGTGCGTACCGAAAAGTTTCTGCAGAACGATCCAACAAGGCTAATAGCTCTTCAAGCTTGGCAAAATATGTGTTGAATTGGATTTTTTCTTCATCGTTAACAGATAGTTTTTTCTGCACCCGGTAATAGGCTGCTTGAAATTCTGTTGATAGCAGGTCCAGGTCATGGCTTTTCATCAGGGATGTGAAGTTTTCAAATTTAAAAGTTTGACTGCTTCCGCTATAGGTGTTGAAGAAAATGATATTTTCTTTCATGGCCAATTCAATGCAGTGAGAGATGGTATGTAGCAATGGCAGGGCTATTTCGTCATACCTCCGGTTTGTTTTGTCATATTCTGCGAATATAAATTCGACCATGCGTTCGTATTGTCCCCAAATCGCTTGGTTGCTGCTGGCCCAGCCAATATATGCTTGGTTTCGACTTTTCTCTTCAAGTTCTTGTCGCCTAGTCTTTGTCATTTGCGTTGTGGAGTATGGCGATTTTTTTTTGGCATCCACCATTAGTTTAGATTTTTAAATTCAGGAGGTGTCTAGCTGTTATAAATTAGCTTGTCAATCTTTTGTCTAATAGATTGTTCATTTAGCGGCTCATTGTAGGCGACTTCAATCAGGCTGATTCCGTGCTTTTCACAAAGATCCTTTTTTTTCTGGTCCCGTTCTTTGAGCTGTTCGAATGCTTCCTGACCTCCCCATGCTTCGATTGGACTATAATGCTGTTTGCCCTGGTATTCAAATGCGAGGTTTAGTTCGGCGCAGAAGACATCCAGTTCCAGTCCAACCAGCCAAGCCGGACGATAGCGTCTGAGGATTTCTTTGGGTTTCAGGATGTTTACAATGATTGAGTACATAATAGTTTCATTGATCCATCCGTCTCCGATGCTCCGGAAGCCTAGGGCTTTTCTTGCTGTATTTTCTACCAGAACATCAAGGGTTTTCATAGTTTTGGAATATAGTTCGTATTCTTCAGGCATGTCCATTAGCTTCATTATATCTGAATCTTTAAAGGGTTCAAGAAGTTGGACGATTTCAGGATCGGTTTGTTCAGGGATATACTTGGTTCTGGAAAAGCCCATACGGTACCTGGTCTGGCCAATGTACCATCCATAGTATTGTTTGAAGTTACTACCGTACATTTCAACGCACCATCTTCGGTCCGGGGTTTTTCCGGTACAGCGGTGGCAAAGCCCTTCTGCGTATTGGAATAGATTCTGGTAGCGGGCCTTTCCTGATTCGATTGTGTTGACATATTTGTTTGAGAAAGCGTGTTGCAAACCCCATATTGATCTGAGTTTACCCTCTGGCCCGACGATTTCGTGCAGTTTCAAGTAGTTTTCAATGGCTTGCCTGGCGCAAGTGCAAAAGTACATTTGACTGTCTTGGGTTTCGGAAAATGAAATAAATGTTCCGTAGTGATTTGGGTAATGTACATATGGGTAGGGTAGATCTTCCCGGTGTGTCGGGGAATTCAGGGCGACATCCGGGGCTACTTTCCGTTTGGCACTAATGCGGCTTGTTCCTTTTATTTTCATTTTGTGTCAGCAATATAATTCATTTTTTGATCAGCTGCTAACCGGGTTGACTGGATTGAGTATAAGGTGACAAAATTAGATTTTTCCTTACTTGCCGAAAAAGATTTTAATAGATATTACTCCAAACTTCTACGACACATAGATACCTGTTGGCATTCCTTAAAAACTTCTAGGAATAAGGTTTAATTATGCTTTTTAAATGTAATTTTTGTACCTATATAGATACAACTATTTTTAAATAAGTGTGTTGGATGTGTTGTGTCGGCAAGTAGGAAGGCCAAACGTCTCCAACTGAAGCCGGTTGAATGCTATTAAAGTGCTCACAATAATATTGTTAGTGCTTTTTTTCTTTTCAGCAGCAGATAGAAAAATCAATTTAAGATTGGATTGTTACAAATAACTAAAACTGTCATAAAATTTAAACATCTGCCCTTTAATAGTTATAGGGATAGTTTTCATTAATTTTTAATATATCTTTTATTTGTGTTGTTATGTTCAGGTCTATAAGATATTGTGCAAATTTATTATGAAGGAAAGCATGGTCTGCTGTACTGGCTAAATTAGCTGTGTTTACATTCGTAAGATATATACCTGAAACACGGGTTGCCTTTTTATTTTGAGCTGAACCAAAAAAGCCATTTCCTGCCAGTTCCAATTTTTCATCTCTATTAGTTGGATCAGTCGACCAAGTAATTACTGGAGATCCATATAGAGACTCTTGAAATTCAATGATATCTAGACTTATCGACTGTTTGTTCAAACATATAATGTATGGTGCATTAAATTGTCCATAACGGCCGGCTTTCCTTTCCAACGCCACTTTGATATCAGAACTATCATTACCAATTTGTGTAATGAAAGGAAAAGAAGCGATAGCACGTGATTGAATACCTCTTTTATGTGCAACCTTTGGTAGCAAGGTCAAGCTGATTTTGACCTTATCATCTTCATAGTTGAATACAGGCAAACCTCTATACCCCATTTTTTCCATTTGCTCTGTGTAAGCATCCGGGTCAAGTCCGCGAATCAACTTATTATAATGATTAATAATGAGTTTATTACTCGGCTGACTTTGATCTTTGAATGTGATTTCCTTTAAGCTTAACATGAAATTAGTCGCATCGATCTTATTCAAGCCATCTAAAAGCTCATTCTCCCTTCTTTTTTGTCCTTTCTCACTCTGGGAGAGCATTGTGATATACTTCACTTCAATATAGAAGAAATCATCTCCCTTTTGAGCCATAAAATCCGGCTTTTTTTTAGTATCTGGTATTTCTGGATGAATTGTTAGGTTATACCCTAAAGCACTGAACAGTGTAAAAATATATAGTTCATAGAAAGTATCGTTAAATGTGACCTTGAACCTTGCTTTCATCTCGTCCTTTTCCTCCTGAGGATATTTTTCGAACCAACGTTCAATTAAATTGCGAACAATACCGACATCTTTCCGGGCACTATCATTGTAATAATTATAAGTATCTGCGTTGTTTTCGGCAGGGCCCAACAGAGTACGCTGTTTTTGATCGAAAAGATTCATAGAAGGATTGAATGTAAACAAAGAGATGGTAACTAAATATCTGGTTATAATGATTAATGAGTACTGCTTGTAATTTAATAATTTTATGCAACTTTAATTGGAAGGAATAAAATCGTTTGAATTTTTCTCCAGTTTCTCATCAGTGTTTATATGGTAAATACCCCAATATAAAAAAATATGAACTTCAAGCTCTTTAACGAGGATATTTTAAAAGCCAATTTAGCTGTTTCATCTTTAATAATTACCAGCTATGAACTATTACAGAATACAGTCATTAATAAAATAAGAGATCTCTTATGTGTCGATTTCGAATTTAAAGATGGTGAAGCTAAATTGATTGAAAATGAAGAGTATTGTAAATTAAAAAATCAAAGGCACGATGAACTAAATGGCAATAAAAATTTGTATGTATCTAGCTGTAAGTGGTTATTTGATGAGCAGTGCATTTCGCAAGCAGACTATTTGGATTTACAAGAAGTTAGACTTTATAGGAATAAGCTGGCTCATGAATTACCTCTTTTTATAGTGGATGATAGTTATTCAATTGACATTTCTATTTTTGAGAAGCTTCAACTTTTAATAATAAAAATAGAAAAATGGTGGGTTATAAATTTTGAAATTCCCATAAATCCTGAATATGATAAGTTGCAAATTTCTGACGAAGATGTTTCATCAGGTATTATAATTCTAATGCAGCATTTAGCGTCAATGGTAAATGCAGAAATTTCTAAACTGAGAGACTTGAAAAATTGAAGAAGTTGTTAAATCCGTATTACTCTTTGTGGTGGTTCAGACCAGTACGCAAGATGGAAGTGAAAATAAAAAAGTTAAGCCTCGATGCAATAATACCTTCTCTTGAACGTATTAGTACATGAGAGCGTTAATTTAGATAACGGGAAAGGATCGGTATGATGCTTTCCCGTTTTTTTTACCATTTGAATTTGGTGATTTCTAATCCAAATGAATACCATATTTTTGAGGGATGAAGTTAACAGCACATTCCATTGAAGGAATCGCACCTTTGTTAATTGGACGCACCGGCAAAAAAATAGTTAGCATATTTAATGAACATGGTGCTCTCGATAAATATGAATTGGGAATGCCGGATATTGGAAAAAAAAACGGACAACGCCCTTCTAAAACCCAATATGTAGAACACAGACTTAACGAATTATCAGGGAAAGATGTGTTACGATAGGTTTTAAGCGAACTAATTAGCGATCTGCCAGATGATGTAATTGATATACTCAACCTGTTGTTGGGCAAAGATAATTTCCACATCAACAAAACGGAAGATCAGTTTGTAATAAAGGGCGGGGTGGTGAAAGAAAAAGTTACCTTCATCAATAATCCACATTTTGAAGATATCCAAAACCAGATCCTGGCGATTCTGGATGGTGCGCAGGTTTCGATTTGGGTAGCAATTGCATGGTTTACTAACCAAGTATTATTTGATAAACTTCTCGAAAAGGCAGCGGAGGGTGTATCCGTCCATGTTGCAATATTCGATGACGGGATCAACAAAAAACATGGGGTAGATATCTCACAAGTGCAGCATTCGAAAATAAAGGGAAGCAAACAAGGTTTGATGCATAATAAATTCTGTATTGTGGACAACCAGATTGTGATTACAGGTTCTTATAACTGGTCAACCAATGCTGAAACTCGAAATGACGAAAACATCACGGTTCAGCATGATCCCAAATCTGCGACAAAATATTCTGTTGAGTTTCGTAGACTTATCGGTTAGAATTTTTGAACATAATCAAAAGAGAACATGAATCTTGATAATCTACTGAGTGGGTTTCTGGGGGCAGTAGTGGCTCTGATAATCGCGGAAGGCTGGCGCTTATACCTAATAGCAATAGAGCGGAAAAAGAAGAGACGCATCTTTGTTGCTTATTTGGATAATGTGATCAGACCAGGGCTTGAGGCATATATTAAGGACACTGAATATCTAAAATGCCATATCGAAACCTATCCGAACGAGGCCACCATCTATAATCACCATAAATTTGATTTACTCCCTTAGCTGAATTCAGATATTTTCAAATCCCAGCAAGTTTGTTCCTTGTTTTCTAAGCATCATTTATTGACCTATCATTAGTTTAATTTTCAGGCTTTCTTCGTAAGCCTCTTTAAAATAAATCTCCAAATCTCCCCAATTACTCGTAAGTGACGCCTTATGGTCCGCAATAATTGATGGGTAATCCCCATCGAGCAATATTCTTTGGAAAAAACAATAACCAACCAAGTGTGGGGTAGTTTGCACACGATCTTTGCCTAATACCTCTTTTGCCAGGTTCCTCGCTTTTTTATCATCAGTCAAAAAAACCTGATTTGTCTTTTTAGCAAACACAATAGAGGAAAGCTCACCTTTTCCAAGCTTTTTTCGAGCTTCCAGAATTTCCATTTCTTGTAGGTCTTCAATAGTTATGTCACAAACCTTAAAATTATTTTTAGCAATTTCGCGTTTGAGTTCGCTGCAGAGGTTAGCATTTCTCGGCTTGCTGCCTGTTTTTTTTAAACATTCATAATGGACGTAATTCGTGAAGCTGTAGAAGCAGCCCGCAATCAATGAAGCATTGTAAACGATTGGAATTGATAGGATATTCCAAACTGAGCAGGAGTCTATCACATTGAGAGTGTAGAATTTAGTGATGTCAGAATTCATAAGTAAGTTTTAGACTGAATAATATTAAGATTTCTGGAAGTTCCAACTCTTGGCAAAGAAGCATTTCCGCTAACCTACTTTTTGATATTTCTCCTTGAGCATACACTTCATGGCACTTTCGCACATAATAGGATGATAGCCCTAATTCCAAGAGTTTTTGCTTTCCTAATCTTAATCTTTCTGGTAGCTTTGTAAGCTCGACATCTTTTTTGATCGATATTGGAAGTTTCACTGTCTTCAACTCATTGAACTCATTAAAATTAATCAGTTTTAAGTCTTTAAGCCTATAGAGAAGAGCGATAACATTTACACGAAATTGTTCAGCGAGGCGCAAAACAATTTCGGTGTTGAATTTGCTAACTTTTATTCCACAAAAAGCTTTGGCAGGCATCAAAAACTGAGCAGCAAAATCATTTGCCCGCATTTCCCTAATGTCGCCTCCGGATTTTGTAAAGGATACATTGAAAGTGTCATCATGATCATAAAGAGAATGAGCTACTTCATGAGCGACAGTGAAATTCTGCCTATAGACATCATCACTATAATTCACCAAAACACATTTTCCAGCGATTGGGTGAAGAATGAACACGCCACTTATTCCGGAATTATTTAGCTTTCTCCTAAAAATATGAATTCCAAGGGATCGAAAATCATCGAATAAATTCTCAATGAGATCATTTTCTTTGTATCCCAGAATAGCTCTAAGATCACTAGTCACTGATAGATTTTGAGTCTTGTAATTATATACGGTTTTTTTCGGGATGAAATCTTTGTTCTTGGTTCTTAAAGTTTCCCAAACTTCCTGCTCACATTGACAAAGGAACAAAAATTCCTGTATCGACCTTCTATCTTCTTTTGAAAAATCACCTCCAAATTCTCTATACAGACTATCAATATTTTCATTTGCAGAGGTAGAGATATTACTGATGAAATACCTGTAGTCCTCTTGAAAAAAATCTGCAAAGATTAATATCTCATCGCCAGTCGGTTCAGATTTGCCACTTTCGATTAATTGATACCGTGCAGTTTCAATTCCTGTCGACTCCAAAATTTCGCCAACAGAATATTGTAGCCTGGTTCTACAAGCTAAAAGTTTTCTGCCAAGATTTATGAGGTCTAGCATTTTTTTTGAGTAAATATACCAATTTCAAAATAGACTTACCATAAAGTGACTAAAAACAGTTTTTTTTGTATCTATAAGGTTTTAAGTGATTTATAATCAGATGTTTTTAAATTTTTATTGGGAAGTAATTAATGGCTGATTAGATCATTGCTGCCCTGGAAACGTGCAGATTTTCTGAAGTATTTTAAACCTAAGTCGAATTGATTTAATATTTACATTTTGTCTGATAAGACGACAGGTAAATATTTCAATTTTCGTCGTAAATTTTGTATTTTTACATTACATCAGTAGCTTAACAATATGTCAGATTTAGAGCTTGAGAATAAGCATGAGAAATATTTGGTTACCATCAGAAATCTGAGGGCACATAATTTCAGCAAAGACCTACCATTCCTTATTCTTTCCGAAAATCTCCCAGAAGGGCAGGTTTATAAAGAATTTGCTGATGGGCGTATAGAAATTCAAGAAGTAGCATCTGCCGGAAAAAAATTCAGTACCCGTGTGATTAAAGTTCTTAAAGGAATGCAGGCAGATAGCATTCGTAAAACTTATGGATTACTCTAAGCCAACTCTCTTAGTTATATCTGGTCCGAATGGTGCTGGCAAGTCAACTCATATTCAGACCATGCTACCTGATCCATTTGAAGGAATATTTTCTTTTGACAGGGATCAGACTCGTGTATCTTTTGAACTAGAGCTAAAGGCGGCAGGAGTTCTGGAAATAGAAATAGTACCCCGAGCTACTCGCATGATGGAGGAAAAGCTTTTTTTGGAAATGAAAAAAGCAATATTGAACAAAGAACATTTCGTGCTGGAAACACCCTTGTCTCATCCCGATTATTGGAAATATATAGATATGTTTGAGTCAGCTGGATATCAAGTGCAACTTAATTATCTCTGCCTGGATAAGGTAGGGGATTGTATTGGTAGAGTTGAACAAAGAGTTCTTGAAGGTGGACATCTCGTAAGACCAGATACAATTAAAGGTGTATTTAATGATAATTTGATGCATATCAATAGTCAGTACCAAAGTTTTCAAAGAGTAGAGCTATATGATGGAATGAGAGTTCCAACATTGCTTTGTAGTTTGGATAATAATATCATTGAATATTTGTCTCCTAAAGCACTTAAGAAAAATTGGATCAAAAAGGGATTACCATTATTGTATACTAAATTCAAAGACTTTAAAATTAAATAGTTGATCTATTGGATCTACGCTTACCATAAAAGTGAAAAAATGCTCCTGATTTTTTGTACCTTATTTGTACCTCGATTGGTGTAACTATCAGTAAATAAGTATGTTGAATATGCTGTATTGGGAAGTGATATGTTAGATACTGCCGAAATTCAAATAATCGAATTGAAACGATTTTGTCATTCACTGATATATAAATGAAGTGTTTGAATTTAATGTAATAAGTATTGTTCCCTTGTCCGTTTAGATATTTCAGCAATTTTATCTGCTAAAAATTTTGGTTTGATGACTTTGACATGTGATCCGTAACTTAGAATAATCCCAATGAGTTCATAATTGATAATCAGTTTGTATTCCAAAATTAAACCGGAATCTGATGAGTCTTCTAAAATCACCTGAGACCTGTGTAAAGGCTGCGTCTTAATATAGTTACCCTCCTTTGATGTGAAATGTAATTGAACTGCATCAATTTTTTTGTCCATTAAATTGATGCCTATGCAATTACTTAGATATTCCTTAGTGTCTATAAATTTATTGTTAATATAAGGAGCATCGATTTCAATAAGAAGTTTAATTCTATCTAGCCCATAAGTCCGAATGTCACCTTTTGTTTCATTGAAGGCAACTATATACCATCTATTACGGTATTCTTTTAAAGAATACGGATGTATTATTTGACTATTTGAAACTTCGTGTCCGAATTTCTGATATGAAATATTTAATGCTACTTTTTTCTGAATGGCATTAATAATGATGTCAATAAATTCCAAACCTTGAGCGACCGGTGTTTTCTCAAACTCTATGAAATCAAGTATGCTTTCATGATTACTTTGCTTTGCTCTATTTACAACCCTAATGATTTTGTCAATTGTAGCAGTAAATTCTTTCATGATTGGAATATATTGATATTGCTTAAGTGTAGTAGCTGCAAGCTCAAGTGCTTTAATGTCAGTTTGGTTAAGTGGCAATTTGTCAATAGAATAATTGTGGTCTGTGTAGTAATAGCCTTTGTTTGTCTTACAATATTTTATAGGTGCAATATATTTTAATTGTGCACAATTTCTCATTAAGTTAATGTCGTTGTCTAGAGTTCTATCAGAAATATCTAAGTCTATTTTGGAAATTTCATTGATTAGCTGTTTTTTTGACCAGAAGCCGCCCCCTGACAGGCATTCATTTATTACCCTTATTCTTGCAATAGGTTGTTTATTATGAGACATTAATTTTTGTTTTTTTATAGTTTATTTAAAAAAAGATTACTACGCAGATTGGCTGCGTTAAGCTAACTTAATTTTGATTAATTAATTTATTATTTAATCATTAAACGAAAAAAATTATGGCAACTAACCCGCCTAAAGGAGACGGACACCGCAATGGTGCTGTCCGCGAAAGAAGTCAAACGTATAACCCTTCAACAGAGCAATGGGTGAAACGAGACAGTAACACAGGTAAATTTATGGATGTTAAACAGGATGGTACACCGTTCAAAGGAGTAAGAAAGGAGAAATAATGGCGGATAGATATGTGTTAAATTTAAACGAGCAAAGTAATGGGGATTATGAAGTTCATAAAAATGGATGTTCTTTTTTTCCAAAAACAAATTATGATGAATTAGGTGAGTTTTATTTGTGTTCCAGCGCCGTAAATGAAGCCAAGCGTAAATATCCATATAAGAAAATTAATGGATGTTATTACTGTGCTAAAGATTGCCATACTAGTTAGTGATCATTAGCAATTTAGATAATTAATGTTTTATGGAAAATTTGTAACTGCCTCCTTGAAGAAAGGAGGCTTTATTTTTTTCAATAGGTATTTGTTTAACCAATTAAGTTTTTTTCAATTTTATATTAAGTAATAAATTTAGTATTTCTATATACTAAGAGTAGAAATGCGTATGTCCGATTTAGAGCTTGAGACACGCCTGCAAAACTGGGGGATGAATCCCTTGTTACCTTAAGATCAAGAATCAAGAAGGAGGATGACGCCTTTATCAAAGATTTTTTTAATTTCGGTACGAATCAGAAGACTATAGGTGTAGTAACCTCCTCGTATGATTCGCGGAGGCCTATCATGTATTTCAATATAAATTTTTAAATTATGTTTGCATTTTTATTCGCTTTACTCACGGGATTTGCAACCCCACATCATACTATCCCAAAAGATTGTGGTAGTGGTACAGTAACAACCTTTGGTGATCATGGTGGTGAAACGGGTAATAATCCTCCTAGAAGATAGACATCTTTCAATGCGGGAGAAATATTGCCCGCATTTTTTATAAAGTAGGAGAATAATCAAAAAATACCGTTGGTTGATAATGCACACAATGATCGTACGTGATTTTTTTGACAATAATTTTCCAGACAGTAGTTTCATTTACTTCAATGAAGCGAAAGAGAAGTCATTGAAGGATGATGGTAAAAGTAAAGGTTGCCAAATGCCTAATTAATATGGCAATCATTAGCAGTGATAAAGGAGGGGGGTATTCAGGGAGTCTCACTTTCCGCCATTGCCTATTACAGTAATTTGCTCGCCGTTTCAAACCGGGGCATAATTATTCCCAGGCGACGGCTTTCTTCCAGAACATCACTGAACATTCGCTTTAACTCTTCTGGATTGGCGTGACCGTCAATGGCTGCCTGAAATGCTGGATTGCCTAACATCTTTCCTAACGCTTCCGCTACAGCCGGTTCGGGTTGATTGAAAGAAGTCAGTTCAGGATGTTCTTCAATAATTACACCTCTGGCGGATAAAACCGGCATAACCTCCCTGACCACGCGTGTCGCTTCCTCTAAGCTGTGATTTTTATTTTCATAAACATCTCTTCTTGGGGTGCCTGCACGAAGTTGTTCAGCGGTAACGGCGGCACTAATCGCAAAATGCACCCAAAGCCAGTTGCGAAAATTGCAGTGTTCGCTGAAAGCAAAACCGGCATCACTAAAGATCGTACGTACAGCAATTTCACGTTCCGTGGGTTCCGTACCAAATGTGCCGAACTCCAGTTTAGGGAATAGCGCACCGTAAAGTTCTCCGTTCGGTTGGAAACCACCACCCGCGGCTGGAAAGCCCCAGGCGAACTGTTCCTGTGGCAGGGCAGCTACCGCTGCTTGCGGGTCTTCCCAAAAGTTATTTAATATCAGTATGGTTGCCCGGCTTGCCCTTGTTGAAAGGAAGTTAACTACCTCACTTAAATGGTAATGGATTACACTGACAATAATCAGGTCATAATCATGGTTCGCAGGCAGATCCTCCCGCAAATTGATTTGCCAATCCCGCTCTATATGCTGTTCATTTTCGTTTTTCTGTCGCAGGTCATAAATATTTAATTTTACTTGCGAACCCAATTCCGTTGCCCGGCCAGGCCGGACATAAAAATCAATGGTGTGGCCCGCGCCTTCTAGCGCCCAGCCGTACAGCGTTGTGATAACGCCTCTTCCAAACATCAGTATTTTCATGTTATATAGATATAGCACAAAAATACTGTAATTTCGAGGTACTATATTTTAGGAAGCGGTATACTAAAAGTTAGTGACCATGATCAATAACATAAAAACGGCGCTGGATGCCATGTCATGCCAGACGGAACGCGGACTGGGATTTCTCGATGTGATAAATATTGTTTCCGGGAAATGGAAACTGGTGCTGATCTGCATTATCCAGAACAGGCAAATGCGCTTTAATGAAATACACAAACAGATTCCCGGTATTTCACCGCGTATGCTTTCCAAAGAATTAAAAGACCTGGAACTCAATGGTGTGATTCAACGAACGGTTTTGGATTCCCGTCCTGTTACCATTGTGTATAGCCTGACAGATTCTGCGAAAGATCTCGTACCTATCGTTATGAACATGGTAGCCTGGGGTGTAAGTCACCGGACGAAGAGTATTGTCCGGTCCTAAATCTAGGAGATTTATATGTCTTTAACGATAGGTTTGAACTTTTTGAGATGATTCTATTTTTTAACGGATCTTTCCAGCGGAGCTAACTATTCCCGCCAGGTTATGGCACTTTCAAGCACCTCCCTATAAAGATCCCATACAACCTTACTTTTTATCTCCTTGATAAGTGATCTTAAAGATAGTGCCTTTCAGATCATCAGCCACATATAAAGCGCCGTCAGGTCCTTGCGCAATACCCATAGGACGGTGCTTATAAGGACCTTTAGGATTGGCAAAATCTACCCCTGCAAAATTATCAGCAAATATTTCCCATGGCCCTGATGGCTTTCCATTTAGAAAAGGTACAAAAGCAACTAAGTAACCCTTGTTCAATGACTGTGATTGACCGTGAAAAACGATGAAGGCTCCGTTTTTGTATCTCTCCGGAAACATATTGCCGGTGTAAAACAACAGGTCGTTGGGCGCAAGGTGTGCCGGGAAATCTGCAACAGGAGCGAGGTATTTGTTTTCAACGAATTTTTTTCCATCGCCGCCATATTCAGGCGCTACAATATTTTTATGCAGAAATGGATCGTAGTAAACATAAGGCCAACCGGCATCGGAACCCTTACTCAGTTCATATAGCGTTTCTGCAGGTAGTGTTTTTTCTTGTTCCTCTGTATATAGTTTAGGAAATTTTTCCTTCAGTCCACCACGTCCATGAGGAGCTACAAAAAGTGATTTTGTAACGTTGTTCCAATCCAGTCCTACCACATTTTTTAGTCCTTTAGCATAATGAACCGAATTAGAATAGCTTTGGTTGAGTTTATCTGTGTTGAATTGCCAGATTCCACCTACTGAGTCGAGTAATTTACAGTTGGTTAAGCCATTACCTGCAGCGTCTGTGCAAGTCTCGTCATAAGAGCCAATGGCAACATATAGGTTATTGTCATTATCTAGAGCTATGCTTTTTGCATTGTCTCTCCCTTTGTCTACCAGACCCTGAACTAATACTTCTGTTTTAGCAGTATCGATTACTTGCCCCTGCGCATTTAGCTCGTACTTATACACGGCGCTATTGGAAGATGAATACAATTTATTACCCTGTATGCGGATCCCGGTACCGGGATAATTAGCAAATCCCATAGTTTTGTCCATTTTTCCATCCTTGTCTGTGTCGCTTAAAAAAAGGATTCCATTTCCATTTTTCAGTTTACTTAGCTTTACATAAATATCCCCGTTTTTGTTAACGGCGAGATGGCGTAAAGCACCTAGTGAATCTGCAACGACGCTGGCAGAAAAGCCATCGGGCAATATAAGTTCTTTTGCTGCGCTATCTGTAGCGTTATTTGAAGCCGTGTCCTGAGGTGCTGTTTGGCAGCTTGTGAAGAGTAGCATACCTAGCAGGTACGCAAAACCTTTTCCACAGTAGTTTACTGTATTATTCATGTGTAATTGTTCCAGTGATTTTGGAGTTATCGGTTTATATTGGTTAATATTTTGATCCCGTCAACTGTACGGATTCAGCTCTAAAGTAGCAATAAAAAATTCTAAAAAAAGAAGATGGAACGATAATACTGATCATTTACCATTTAACAAATGGAGATGTTAAATCTTGAAATAATATGTTAAGTTAATCCTTAGACAGCTCGTAATCTTTATTTGCAGCCTTGTACTAAAAAATATCATCTGGCTTTTTCTTTTGGTAGTATTTACAAGTAAATTCTCTGAGTTATTTGATTATGCTGGCTATGAATGAGCTGCGACTACAAAGAGAAATTCGAGATGTTGAGAGCCCTATGATTGAACTTTACCCTGGATTTCGATATACTATATACTTGGCTGTAGATGATAATACTCCGTGTCTTCAGCTATCAAAAAAATAAAATATTGATTAATAGATAATTATTATTAACTTCATGTGTGGTGCTGGTTATCTGAAGTTAATAATGTTGTGCCTGGCTACCGGCATAAATCTGGTTGATAGGAAGCTAATCGACCAATAAGAGGTTAGGAGGAACTTAAGCATTCTGATTCATTAAATATTATGAGCGTTAAATATTTCACACCATCTGTAATAAATTGATATATGTATAAGATGTTCCTGCTTCTCGCATTTTTTCTATCTAATCTGGCAGTGCAGGCACAATCCATTGATACTGCATTATTAAAAGAGAAGTTTCATTTTTTCAGTAAAAGACATTCCTCAACATCCTTATTCCTGCATATTGACAAATCCATTTATACAAATAATGAAAAAATATGGTTTGGTGCTTATTTGATTGATACTCCCCAAAATCAGGCAAATCATAACCTGTTAAGTGTATTCCTGGTCGCGGAAAATCGCCGAAAGATCGAGCTGGACGGTAAATTTAAAATGGAGAAGGGGGTGAGTTCAGGTAGCTTACGCCTGCCGGATACGATTCCGCCGGGAAGTTATCAGCTGTTGAGTTATACAAATGTTCTGGACAACAGTGGAACTCCGGTCGCTCAGTTTTCTGTACCAATTGAAATTAAAAGTATCACACAACAAAGTTTCACCAGTCAACTTACCTTATTAGATTCTATCCCCCGTAATGGTATGGTGAGGGTTAAGGTAGATGTGCAGGCTAAAGCTGGTCAGGCATCAGACAAAAATTTACCTGTTGTAAACTATAGTGCCGGCAAAGATTATGTGCATTCTGCCATATTAAAAAGTAATGATTTAATTATCGAAGTACCTGTTGAACAACTTACACAAACCAAACCAACTTTGTTCGCTAAAGTAAGTTATAAAAATCAGATTCAGCATTTGAGTATCGGCTTACCTGAAATTGATAAAAAGCGTATTGATATCAAATTTTTTCCGGAAGGCGGTAACCTATCTAATGATTTGCCCGGCCATGTGGCATGGAAAGCTAAAACAACTCAGGGAGGCCCTATAGCTGTAGTCGGTTTATTGTTAAAGGATGGTGAAGTTATTGATACTGTCGAAACCAACAGTTACGGCATGGGTAGTTTTCAGCTTATACCTGATGCTGAAAGTGTCTATGCGTTAAAGATTCGCTCTGGTGGATATTTACAGAGCGACACCGTGTTTGCTTTGCCTAAATCCAGACTAAATTATTTGCAGTTACATTTACCTAAGGCTATCGTTAATGATACTTTGAGTGTTAGAATTTATAGTCTTCAAAGCAAACCTGTTCAAATTATAATCCATAATTATAAAAAGGATTATGCCGTTTTCAAGACACCGGGTTTACCTACTTTAAGTACGATCCAGCTTCCACTGGATGGACTACCAAAAGGTTTAAGTACGATCACCATCCTTGACGAAGCAGGACGACCATTGGCGGAACGTCTTTTTTTCGCGCACTATGATAAAAGCATCAGCACTGCCGTACATACTGAAAAAGCTATCTATGGTAAAAATGATACTGTTAAGGTGAAAATAAAAATGGTTGATCATCTTGAAAAACCCATACAGGGAGCCTTTTCCGCTGCAGTTGTGCAGGATAACCGGATCCGTGTAAATTTCGCAGATATTGAAACATCTGTTTACCTCAACCGTAACCTGGGTATGTTACCCGCTGACCCATTGGGTAAGGGGTTTAAAAATAAAGATTACCTCGAAAACATGCTGCTAATCAAAGGATGGCGCAGGTATACCTGGCAGGATTTGTTGGACACGAAGGCTGAAGACACCCTTCAGCATCATCAGACATTGCAAATAGGGGGTAATGTGAAATTGCGTAACAAACCTTTAAAATCTCCTGTTAAGGTGCTTGCTATGAATAGTGAGGGTGTGGCTATCATCGAAAGTGAGAATAATGGATCTTTCAGTCTCCACGCTGATCAGCTTATAACCAGGGATGGTGATAAGGTCAAACTAATGATCAATGGAACCCATGAACGAAAGTATCAGATTGATATCAATGATCCATATAATCAAATGAATAGCAGACTGGCGGAACAGCTTGAAACGAGCTATACCAATGTGGTGATAGATAATTCCAATACTTCGGTCCAGGAGTTAAAGGGACTCCAGCACAGCATCAATCTGCAAACTGTGAACATCGAGGCTGGTAAAAGAAACAGTTCTATAAATGGATATCATGGCGGGCCAGGGGCTAACGCATGCGGCGACTATGTAGATGAATATGGCCATTTTAACTATGAGCGAACGGTAAATAGATTTAAGCCAATAATTGGAAAGCTTTATTGGAAGAGAACTGATTTAGAAGGACCTTATTTCAAAGTAGAGGCATTGATTTATAATGGCTGTACCGCTGAAGATAAAGTTGAAGGCTTTGTTATGAACGGTATTGGTGGTGGTAAGGAATATTACGATAGTGAAGAAGAAAAGAGCGATAATCCTCATCGTTCTACGATTTACTGGCAATCAGGCCTTATTACAGATGCAGCCGGAGAAGCGGAACTCAAATTCACTACTGGAGATTTGACCGATAATTTTAGAATTGTTGTTCAGGGAATCACAACTGATAATCTTATATCGGGCCATGGGATGGTTACGGTTAAATAATATCTAGACCAACAATGCGTTATAAGAGTGAAAAGCCGGTAAATTGCCGGAATTATAACCCTTCTTTTTATTCCAACACCCGATTCTGGCACATCTGTTTGTTCGCGTAAAGTAGATCAAACATGATCATATGTCACAAAAATTAAAATTTTCATCGGCTCCCAGTCCTCATTTTTATGCAACTATTAGGGCTAGAGTAGAGCAGTTTTTTAACCAACATGAGTTGAGCCGGAATGCAAATGCTCACATGTGGGGAAAGACTGTGTTTTTCTTAACTGGTTTCGTCGGACTTTATATCATTATACTTTCCGGGGTAACGCCCACCTGGCTGCTTTTGCCACTTGCAGGGGCGCTTGGTATGTTTAGTGCGTTTGTCGGCTTTAACGTTTGTCATGATGCGATTCATGGTGCGCTTTCTGGAAATAAGAAAGTGAACAAGCTGTTTGGGTTCATTTTCAATCTGATCGGTGCTAATCCTTACGTATGGAGCATTACCCACAATGTGGTGCATCATACTTATACCAATATTCCTGGACATGATGAAGACATAGAGGTGGCTCCCGGTTTGATTCGGATCGCAGAGGAAGACGAAGTAAATGCTATACAGAGGTTTCAGCATTGGTATGCTTTTCCGCTTTACAGCCTTGCATCTCTGTCATGGGTCTTTCGAAAAGATTATGTGAAGTTTTTCCAAAAGAAGATTGGTGCACATCAAAACATACACCCTAAGCTGGAGTATTTCAACTTATTTTTTTATAAAGCCTTATACTATTTCCTGTTTATTGTACTACCATTATTAGTCCTGGACGTTAGCTGGTGGCAGTTTGTTATTGGTTTTCTGGTTTTACATATTACTGAAGGTTTAACCATGGGACTGGTATTTCAGCTGGCGCATGTAGTAGAAGGCACTAGCTTTCCTTTGCCTAATGACAGCAATTGCATGGAGGAAGCCTGGGCTGAGCACCAAATGCGGACAACTGCAAATTTTGCAACTCATAACAAGGTGGCTGCGTTTTTCCTTGGCGGATTAAACCGCCAGATTGAGCATCATTTGTTTCCTAAAGTCTGCCATATACATTACGGGGAAATTTCGCTTATCGTGAAGCAGACTGCATTAGAGTTCAATTTACCCTACATTGAAAACAAAACTTTCTTTTCTGCCTTGCGTTCACATTTTGTAACGCTCAAAAGGTTTGGGAAAGAGGCAGAGAAAGTTTAGATCTTAAAATGAATGGCTTGCTCCGATTTGGATTTATAGCGAAACAGAGATTAGTCTGCTTCGCTAATTTATTCCAAAAACCGGTTAATTGGAAAACTGTCTGATGGAGAATTATGTAGTGGTATTTGAAATCCAAGTTAAAAACTCACCTTTCAAAATATTAACGTGGTAAACAGCAGGGGCAGCTGAAGCCAGAATCGTCGTCATCATCTTCATAATTTGATAGAGAGAAATTTTCTGCCGATTGCAATATATTTCCAGTTACAGTGTTATGGACAGATTCATTTAAAGACGATATACTTAAAGTATCTGGCAGCTGTCCAGAGTTCCATAGCTGTCCGGTAACCTTATTCTCGATCGGAGCAAAGTATAGGAAGTACGCATAGTACTTTTGTAATGGCTGAAATAAAAAACACCCATAACATTAGCTTTTAACAGGGGAGGTTACAAAGGATCACTAACAAACTCACCCTTTTCTGCGACAAGTCCTTTTCCCCAGTCACTAACGGCTTCCATAACCGGAATGAATGTTATTCCTAGATCTGTTAACCTGTAAATTACTTTTACGGGTGGTTTGGTACCATATACTTTCCGTGAAATTAATCCGTCTTTTTCTAATTGCTTTAACTGCAGACTCAACGTCATTTCTGTAATGGTCGATATTTCTTTCCGAAGTTCGTTATACCTTTTTTCTCCATTTCTAAGGTAATAGAGTATAACCGCTTTCCATTTACCTCCAACCAGATCCATGGCAAGACTTACTGCGCATGGATATAATTTCGAGTTGAATTTTACATAGTTCATAAGTACAATTTTCAACCTATCTACCTTGATAGTTATTGCAAATATAACACACTATAAATACTTTTGGTACTATAAATTTTATAGTATGACATTGATTATTTTAGCACATCCAAAATTCAATAACTCTTTTGCGAGCAAAACGATTATTGAAGAATTACGAAATAGCGAATTAGATTTAGAAATCAGGGACATCCACAGCTTATATCCCGATTACAAAATCGACGTTAAAGTAGAACAAGAGGCCTTGTTGCGACATCAGACAATTGTGTTTCAATATCCGTTGTATTGGCTCAACGTTCCGGCAATTTTAAAACAATATATTGATGAGGTGTTTGAGTATCAGTTTGCTTATGGCACAGAAGGAGATAAGTTAAAAGGCAAAAATTTTATGCTGAGTTTTACAGCGGGTGGGGCCGAAGAAGCATATCAGCTATCAGGAAAGCATCATTTGCGTATTTATGAGTTTTGCAAAAGCCTGGAGAATACTGCTTATTATGCCCAAATGAAGTACATCGATCCAATTTGTCTTTACGAGGTTTCGTTGACTGCGGGTTATAAAGAAGCTGATATTAAACGAGATGCAAAAGAACACGCCAAAACATTGATTGAAATTTTGACGGAATTGACTGATCAGCAAGATGAAAAGGAAGCTTTGAGCTTGATTGTTTAGTTACCACTCCTCATTCAACTGTATTATCATCTTGTTTTTGATCATTGAAATGGTTAACCTGTGCCGACTCCCTGAACAGGAATCTCATAAACCTGATAAATAAATTGGTCATCTGCAGACGTAGTGTTTTAATTCTTTTTTTCATCTTTAACGTAACATGATACTGCCCCCATCTGCCATAATGGTTTGCCCGGTCATATACTGAGACGCGTCGCTTGCCAGAAAAACAACTATGGGGGCAATATCTTCCAGTTCTTTCGCCTCATCTACATGGTTTTCCCTCCACCACTTATAGTCTTCAGCCGCTGTGCCGGGACAAATCACATTAATACGGATACCAGCATGTCCCCATTCTTTAGCAGCTGTTCTTGTTAAGCCGCGGATAGCTTCTTTATTCATTGCGCATGCTCCGTGATTCGGCACTCCTTCCAGACCGACGTCTGAGGCGAAATTGATAATCGTTCCCTTGGTTTTGGCCAGGTGTGTGTACGATGCACGCATTAATTTCCAGGTTGCCCATAGACCCGTATTAAATGACAGATCTAAATCTGCTTGTTCAACATCCAATAATAATTTGGGTTTTGATGCCTGGGCATTATTGACCAGTATATGCAATTCACCTCCAAAATTTTCTAATGCTTCGGTTAAAATACGTTCTTCCATTCCTACAGCTGTTATATCTGTTTTTAGGAATTTGGCTGCTGCCCCAAGCTCTTTCTCCAGCTCCAAACCTGCGTCCTCATTAATGTCTACAAAAAGTACGTTTGCTCCCTCTTTCACGAAATTTCGAACCAGGCCTTTTCCAATTCCCGCTGCTCCGCCTGTAATGATCGCTGTCTTGTCTTTTAATTGCATATTTAAGATTTATAAAATCTTTGAAAATGATTAGTAATATTCATGCTTACGATTATAAAAATAAGGCAAATATTATGCAGATTAAACCGTTCAAGCGCCCCAAAAGTCCGTATTTAGAGGATAAAGCAAATGAAACGGATTAAACCGATAGTGAACTAACCAAATTAACCAGTGAAAAAAAGACGAAAATCAGCTGCTACGATCTCTAAAATGAAGTAGGATATCATGGTTTGATTTCTGGGGCAGATTGACAAACACTGACGGAGGGTAAGATTGGCAGAGTTCGCAACTGATTCCTTTTCCCTTGTAAAGTCACAAATTGTTAGCGTATATTTTTTGTGAGACAAATCTAAATTGTCCGAATAAAAAAACAATATTTGTTATTCGGACAATTCGTTATCAAAGGGTTTTTACGCTGATAATTGATGTGTAAACGAATGATAATTTTAATAGATAATGCCAGAGTCAAATCAATTGCTTTTCTTCTTTAGTGTCTTAGGAGCTTTTAATGGTTTTTTACTGTCATTATACTTTGCCGTGTATGCCAAAAAGAAAATCTTCACGAACTATTTTTTATCCTTACTACTGCTGGTTTTAAGCATCAGAATTATCAAATCAGTATTCTTCTACTTCAACCCTCACTTATCTAATATTTTCATTCAGGTTGGGCTTTCTGCATGTGTTCTGATTGGTCCATTTCTTTTTCTATACCTAAAATCATACGCAGAAGATGAAAAGCCAAACTGGGTAAAGCATGTAATACCTTACGTGGCGGTAATTACCATTTTAGGTTTTTTTTATCCTTATGTCGAAAATCGTATACTGTGGAGTAACTGGATTATAAAAGCAATCTCTGCTCAATGGTTCATTTACATTGTTTTGTCCTTAAAATACCTCCAGCCGATTATTCAGAAATTTAAGGAGAAGGAAAGTTTAAGAAAAATAGATATCTGGTTAATGAGCATCTATTTTGGGGTTGCATTTATATGGCTGGCATATACTACCTCAGCTTACACATCATATATAGCCGGAGCTTTGTCATTTACATTTGTTTTGTACATAATTATCTTGCTTTTAATTTTCAGGAACAGCAGTGGAGTTGATTTTTTTCAGGAAAAAGAGAGATATAAAAACAAGGAGATTGATCAAAAGACGTTAAATATAATTGAGCAGAAACTATCAATAATAATTGAAAAAGAACTATTCCTGAATCCAAATTTCACACTTGAAGAAGCCGCAAAAGAACTGAAAGTAACAAAGCATATTTTATCCCAATATGTAAACGAAATTCTAGGCAAATCTTTCTCAAATCTCATCAAAGAATATAGAATTGAAAAAGCAAAGAAGCTATTGGAAACCGAAAAAAACTACACTATAGAAAGTTTGGGTTATGATAGTGGCTTTAACTCAAAATCGACCTTCTTTATTGCATTTAAAAAAATAACAGGTTTAACTCCCGCAGAATATCAAAAATCGTACTCCAAATGAGTTCGATATTATAGAATAAGACTTCTATTCTATAAACCAAATCCTTTAAAAGGCAAGTATCCTGGACATTTGCACTCATTATTTAACAATTAAAATTTAAAAAATGAGAAAAGTGTTTTTATTTATTGGACTTTGTCTTTTGTTTCTGAATGTGAGTGCGCAGGTCGAAGATACCACAAGTGATTTGCAGTCGATCCAAAAAACGTTAAACCTTTACATTGTCGGGCAATCTACCAGCGACTCCGTTATGGTAGGACAATCATTTCATGACTCCTGGCAACTGAAATTATTCAGAGACAACGAATTTATAGTTGTACCTAAATCAAAGTACCTCGTAGGTTATAAAAAACGCGATACTAAACCCGACAATTGGTCTGGTCGTATCGTGTTTATTGATATCTCACACGATATTGCTATTGCAAAAGTGGAAATCAGTACGCCAAGTTTGTTATTTACAGACTATTTCAATCTCCTGAAAATCAACCAGGACTGGCTTATTGTAGATAAGGTTTCGACTCGGATTCCTCATAAAAAAGTGGAAGCACCGGCGGCCAAATCATAAGAATAACAACATCTTCATCTTAAAATCAGACCCTAACAGTCTCCTTTATATGAGTAAAATAATAATTTTATTGCTTGTTTTAATAGGTTTAGACCCGGCAACTATCTATGCGCAGAAAAAAATTCTGTTTGTCACTTCAAATCAGAGCTTTTACGGAAATACAAAAATAAGTGCCTCCAATCATTTTGAAGAAATTGTCGTTCCATATGACATATTTTTAAAATCGGGATACACCGTTGACTTCATCAGTCCAAAAGGAGGCGCTATTCCAATTGGCTATATTAACTCTTCCGACAGTATTCAAAAAAAGTATTTGTATGACGGTTCTTTTATGGACAAATTGGAGCATACAATGAAACCCACTGAAATTATTGCAGACAACTATTTAGCCATTTTCTATAGTGGGGGTGGTGCTGCAATGTATGGTGTGGCTGAAGACAGTATTATTCAGCAAATCGCAAGGGAAATTTACGACAAAAACGGTGTCGTTTCATCAATATGTCATGGGACAGCTGGGCTGGCATTCTTAAAAGATGCTAGTGGAAATTCTTTGTATAAAGGAAGAAAACTCACAGGCTATCCAGACAAATTTGAAAATAGAGATATGGAATATTACAAGACATTTCCGTTTTCAATAGACGACGCAATTAAAAATAATGATGGAAATTTTGTTTTTTCTGAGCAAGGACTAGATGCTTTTTACGTTGTTGACGGCAGGTTCGTAACTGGACAAGATCCAACTTCTTCTTCCAATGTAGCAAATGAAATAATTGCAATTCTAAGTGTCAATTTTAAGGAGGCGGGAAAGACACCTGTAAAAAGTGATTAATACTTAAATACAAAGACGCCTGGAAATTGTATATACAGGTTTTACCCAGCAGGAATTACATAGAGAAAAAAATGAAAGCATGCGTTAAGCTTGCTTTCATTTTTTTAGTACCTGGGTTGGGCTAACGAGCCCAAATCAATCAGTTTTTGCGTGGTTATATTGAGTTTATCCGATTTGTAATAAAATTTTTATATTAAAAGTATGATATAATTAAAATTACAGTTAAATTCATCTATTACTTAAGTGGTGAAGAATGTTTCCTTTGTCAAATTAAAATGATATTGGAGTGTGGTTATTTGTAATAGTTGTAAAAAATTAAGCCAAATATTAACTATATGAAGTACAATGCAGCAGTAGGGGCGAATAACCCCATATTAAATCAGGTAGTTTCTGACGTATACAGAGCTATATATCCGAGCTTATTCAAAAATACCATCGACATCAATAAGTTTGGTGTGTCATCTATCAGTTTTGACATCAACCAGGCACCGACTGTAGACTTCGATTCGTCATCTGAGGTTAAGGATATGATTAAAAGCTTTATGACCGACCATAACAACGTAAATCTTTTATTCCAGAACCTAAGCTCCGAAAATATTGCCGAAATAATAGAGGTCGTGTCTACTGCCTCGTTTGGTGTAAATGCAAAAATTTCCTTATCGATTAACTACGAAAATGGAGATGCACCAACTACTGCAGGCGCCGTTCTTAAAGCAGTGGTTAGTGTCCAAACAAGTGTGGAAGAAGACCAAAATTACCTGACTTTACAAGCAATTACCGGAGAGGTTATCACTAATCCTGCTAATCCTTTTTTGGATGCATTACTCAACAAGGCACTGATCCCTTGTTTTATCCCTTATCTGAACGAGGAGGTTTTGAGCCCGATCAAAATACCAGCACTTCAATATCAATCATTGAAGGTTTCCATGGCGGTCCCTACTATTCAAAAGCCTAACTTCGTGGCATACTCGTCTTTGGGAACTGTGCAACCAGATGTCCCACAGCCCAGTAACTGGCCTTATAAAGGTGTATTCGCAGCGGTAGATACCCAATTATTAAAACAAGCTGCATCCATTCCGTTCCCGTTAGGGCCTGGTACAGGTTTTAAATGGAAAATCATCAGCGGTCGGGTTGAAGCCCAAGTACATGCGCCGAAAGATTTCATTGTAGGTGTCAATGGTAACTTAACTGCAACTATAACTGCCGACGTCTTGGCGCAATTAACTTTAACTACTCCATGGCCCGCACCCGACGTATCTTTTGGGCCACATGCGCAAGCATCTATAGCAGCTACGTTTAAACCATCGGTTAAGAACGGCGAACTATACATACTGCTTGAAGGATCTCCTATTCCGTCTTTCAGCTTTGATTGGGGCATACCTAGCTGGATTAACTGGCTCTTTTTACCCCTGCAGGCAGGATTAACCGCCGCCCTAAATATGGTATTGGGACCTTTAATTGGAAATATCCTTAAGCTACCACCAATTAAAGTATACACACTTCCGAAATTTTCATTTACGCTTGCGGGAAAAACTATCACGATAAGTTTTGAAGACGCCGAAACTACTGGTAAAAACTCCATGTTGGTTGTCACGTCAAAAATCAAAATAACAGCATAGTAGTAATAATCTAAACGTCTCTTCCGTTGTCAACAAATCCCGTTATGATTCATGGGATTTGTTGTTGGAGCATTCGTGGTAGGTATCTTGATAGGTTGTTGTCAATTATCTTTCTGCAAGCATCGGCATTTTGTTTGCATAAGTTTCATCATACAAATTATCGATGAAGAATTTAGCCGAAGTTTTCGGCTCATCAGGAAGGGTTTTGGTGTGTGGTCATCGCTAACCGTTGTGAGCTTAACAAGCAGCTTTACTTACCATTATGCATATTTCCAGGAATTTCCAACGAAACATCGCACAGTATGCCGTTGAAAAAGTATCGAAGAAGCAATGCTTGATATATTGTATATAAATTATTGTCGTTGTTAACCCCATTTTTGATTGGTGCCCCGGATCTTGTTACGGCAGATCCACAGACACTTCCTGACGAAGAAGTAATGATGAAATACGGAGCTTGAACAAAATGATGCAATATCTGACAAATAACAGAAATTCCCGGTCTAACTGGATTTGGGCAATGTGAACCAGAAGGTACTTCCCTCACCTGGCACGCTATCTACACCAATTTTACCCTTGTGCCTGCGGATGATGTCGGCACTGATAAATAGTCCAAGTCCCAGGCCAGAATACTGTTCCTGTTCGTGCACTGCCTGGTAATACCGGTCAAAAAGCAAGGGTATCTTTTCTTGAGCTATACCTGGTCCATTATCGGTAACAGAGACTTTTACAAAGTCTTGCCCGTCCTGGATTTCTGTTTTCAACTCGGCAGATCCAGGCGCATATTTAACGGCATTACTTACCAGGTTTGTAAGTACCCGGCCAATACGTTCTGAATCGGCATAAATCATTAGGTCTTTATTTCCACTCAGCGTGAATGCCTGTGTGTCTGAGGAAACAAACTGGTTGCATATTTCCTGGGCCAGATCATATAGGTTGAAAGTTGTTTTTCTCAGCACCAGCTGATCCTGGTAATTTTTTCCAGCATTCAGTAAGTCGTCTATGATAGATGAGATTCGGTTGATACCTTTATTGGCCTGCATAATCAAAGTCTTTACGCGCTCTGAGATTCCATCCTGCTTTATATTTAGCAGTTGCAGTGATGCCTTCAGACTTGTCACGGGGGTTTTCAGCTCATGGCTTGCAATACTGATGAAATCGTCTTTATGTCTTTCTATCATTTTGTCTGTTGTAATGTCATTGATCACGCCGATGAGTTTTACAGGGTTACCGTTTTGGTCATGTTCGGCTTTTCCTTTGACATTGAGCCATTGGAGCGTCCCATCCGGCCTGTTAAGTTTGACCTGGATATCCATACCTCCTTCTGCATCAATTTTCTGGATTGCAGCTTTAAAAGCAGGCAGGTATTCTGTGGAAATATGAGGGTAGTAATTCTCCAGTGTCCAGTGTTCCTGTCTTTGGCGGTATCCGAAAAGCTCATCGTGATCCGGTGAGCGGAAGACTTCATGGGTTTGCAGGTCTAGTTCCCAAATAGCAGTTCCTGAGTATTTTAATGCTATGTTTAAGCGTTTCTGGCTATCTTGAAACGCTTTCATTGCAGTAACGTCATCCAGAACGGTAAAGCCATAGGTATTGTCACGGTCTTCGTATAAGATGCTGGTAACATCTACCCATATCAGCGTGCGATCCTTACGGTAAAGACAGGCCTGCAACTTAAAAAATGGTACCTGCTTTGACCAGAGCTCTTCTTGAAGATGGTGCCAGTGTGAAATGTATTCTTCACAGGCATGATCAAGGATCTTAGTGCCTTCAATTTCCTCGGCTTGGTATCCCAACAGGTCGCATAGTGCCTGATTGACTTTTATAATCGTCAGATCCGACCGGATAATCTTGGTTGCTACAGTGGTCAGATCAAATATAGTATTGAATTTAGCATCACACTCCAGGAAGCGTTCTTCAAAATCGTTGAGCTCAGTTTTTTTTTCTTGCATACCCATCTTTAGATAATGTACCTGACAACAGTGATTCAACTATTCTGTTTCACAAATTGATCATCGTGCAGGAGTAATTTGAAAAATTATTATGTATGTATTTTAAGGTGCTGGAACAAATCTTTCGGGGCAGTTGATTAGTTTATTAGCAACATATATTACCGTCTGGTCAACGATTTGTTCGTGACTACCATGGAATAGCATGCGCTCACTAAACCAGGGCTCGCCTTTAAGAAAAGCAGAAACGAACATTGTACCGACAGGTTTTTCGAAACTTTCGCTGCCGCCAGGGCAAGGGAGTCCGGTGATTCCGATGTGAATGTCTGCCGGAATCAGATCGGTCAGGCCCAGTGCAATGGCATTAGTTACTTCTATAGACTCCGGGCTGAATTTATCCAGCATTTCCTGTGGGACGTGCAATACATCACATTTCAACTTCGCGTCATAACAGACAAAACCTCCTTTAAGGAACTTACCTGCGTCACGGGCGAGGGAAAACGCCGCGGACGCCTTTCCCGCTGTTGCACTTTCCGCGAAGGCCAGCGTTAAATGTTTACGGATTAGTCGTTCAGCTGCCGTTTCTATCGAATGTTTCATTTCAGAATTGCTCATTTTCCAGTGATTTAGTTTGGTGATAACAGATTTGGGGCATTCAGAGTTTTAATGGTATTTCCAATTCGGGATTAACATTTTTGAAACCATCTTTTATTTACTTTGTTCTGCGATAAATCTTTGAAAACAGCTTTCGATACGCACTACACCCAAACTGAAGGACAGATTGAGTGTCTGAAACAGGTGTTCAGTTGATCGGTTATAAAATGAAAATCTCGTATTTACGGGATTTTTCGTTTCATCCAGTGGACATTGAAATTTAATAAGATTGATCATGAAAAATAGCAAAGAAATTAACCCTCGTGACGGTAATACAGAAAGCCCGTGGCAAAGTGTGATATCATCGGTTTCGGACGCAACGCGCGTAATAGCTGAAACTGATGCGTTTGAGGTGATCATTATAGGTGCGGGTATCACCGGGCTTACTACGGCGTTGCTGTTGCAAAAGGCGGGTAAGAAGTGCCTGGTATTGGAAGCCGGGAAGGCTGGATTCGGTACTACCGGAGGGACCAGTGCGCATCTGAATACTTTTTTCGATGCGACATACCCGGAAATTGAAAGCGACTTTGGTTTGCATGCTGCCAAGGAGGTAGCTGATTCGGGTAAAGAGGCAATGTCGATCATTGCATCTTTGGTCAAAGAATATGAAATAGATTGTGACCTGGAATATAAGGATGGTTACCTGTTTTCAGAAAATAAAAAAGAGACCGGCCAGCTCCGGGAAATTCTGGAGGCTTCCAGGAGGGCAGGAATAGCGGTGACAGAGGCGGAAAACAATGACCTGCCGGTGCCTTTTGATATGGCTATACGTTTTTCGCACCAAGGTCAGTTTCACCCGTTGAAGTATGTCAACGGATTGATAGCGGCATTCCAAGAATTAGGCGGGACGGTGCTGGAAGATTGCTTTGTGACTGAACATAAGGAGGTGGACAATAGTTTGGAGGTGGTTGCAGGTGGTCGCAGTTTTTACGCTGAACAGTTGGTCTATGCGACACATATGCCGCCTGGGATCACAGCTTTTAGTTTTCGTTGTGCGCCTTACAGAAGTTATGTTTTGGGGCTGAGGCTTAAGGATAAATCTGGGAATTACCCGACTGGTCTGGTCTATGACATGCAGGAACCCTATCATTATTTCAGGACACATGTGGTCGACGGTGAGCCGTTACTGATTGTTGGTGGAGAAGATCATAAAACCGGACATGATGATCCGGAACAGGCCTTTGCGAACCTGGAGAAATATGCCCGTCAATATTACCAGATCGAATCGGTCGAGTACAGGTGGTCTTCGCAATATTATATCCCTGTGGATGGCTTGCCTTATATAGGGCGTCTGGCCGCGTCGAAACGAAATATTTATATCGCCACGGGATTCAATGGGAACGGGATGATGTTTGGAACTATATCCGGCAAGGTCATCAGTGACCAGATTTTAGGTGTCGAAAACCGTTATGGTGATCTTTATGCGCCATCCCGGCTCAAGCCTGTTGCAGGTTTTTCTGAGTTTGTTAAGGAAAATGCAGATGTAGCCTGGCACTTTGTTGCTGACCGGTTTGGAGCTGAGGACATGGACAAGTTTTCGGAGCTTAAAAAGGGCGAAGGAAAAATAGTGGAGTTTAAGGGTGAGCAACTTGCCGTCTATAAAGATCAGCAGGGTAAAGTGACCGCGTTGAGTCCGGTTTGTACCCATGCAGGTTGTTTTGTTAATTTCAATGCGGCAGAGCAAAGTTGGGATTGCCCATGTCACGGCGGGCGGTTCGATACTTCCGGAAAGGTTATCTGCGGGCCACCGCGGAAAGACCTTAGGTGGGTTGATCTGTAGGCCTATTTTCCGAAGGTTTCAAAACAGAATTCAGCTTTTTCCAGGTATTGACTAATGCTTCCTTTTGATAGGTTGTTTATGATTTACGCCAGCTGATTACCACTTGCTGGTTTCCTTGCAGGATATATTCGATATTTCCTCGTTTAACATTTTTTGATGGCAATGGTTCTTGATTTCCGCTGGTAGTGACTATAACTTCGGGAAGTTTCGTTTTGCCAGTTTTAACAATCATCATACGGCAGGTTAACCGGGCATCACCCAGCAGGTTGAAATGTATGTTTTGCCCTTTTTTCGCATTGAATCCAGAAGTAGGATAGTCAACGTAGACCATGAAATCCTCGCCGGGCACTTGCAGATAATGGCGTGGAAGAATACCAAATGCATTTCCTGCGCCATATACTTCCTGCCCGACCGTACCGGATTTCAGCCAGCCGTCCTGAAGGTCTTCCAGGGCAATCCATAGTTTGGGATCGACTTCTCCGGTTTTTGGCTTTTCTTCCAGCATATCCAGAGGTAACATGGTTGGGTAGTAGTAGACCGCCCGGTCTACCAGATAGCGAATGTATTCAGCTATCAACAGTTTGACCGAAGGTAAGATGTCAACCCCTTCGGCATGCTTGAGGTAATCGTGTAAAGCACAAAATACTTCCTGCTCTTCGTATGCTGCGGTATAAGGTGCATCATTGAGTGGGAATAAAGCGAAGAATGTCGGGTAATTTTTGCCGTAGCCGTAGTTACAGTCCCAAAGCTGGGTATTGCGGAAGATTCCGGCCAGACACATGTAGCTCAGGTTCAGGTACATCTCCTTGCCCGTTACCTTGTAGAGGCGAATTAAGGCACCAGAGGAGAAAGCGGTATTATTGGCCTGGTAAAAGATTTGAAAGCCCATGCCCTGAAGAGTAGCGGCGGCTTTTTCGGCTTCGTTCAAGTAGCGTTTTTCTTTGGTCAGTTCCCAGGCTTGCAGCATGACATGGGCGTAAATGCCGGCTACGTCTTTTTCTCCGCCCATACCTTCAGCTGTTTCTGCTTTGATAACTTCCAGCGTATCCATCTTATAAAATACAGGCCACTGGTAGTTAAACTGGTGAGCTACTTTGATCGCATAGGGCAGTGAGTCCAGGAACAGTTTTTCGCAAACTTTATCTCCTTTCAGGGCCAGCCGGGATAAGTTCAGCAGGGGATGGTGCAGGTACCAACTGTCCATCACACCGGGCTGCTTTTGTTCTTCTTCGCCCTCAAGTTTATCTTCAGCGGCGGGGAGCCATCTGGTAATGGTGCTGAGTTTTTCGTCAAAGAATGCAGGAAGACCTTCTTTGATAACTTTCATTATCTCTAGTTCACGCTTGCTCCACTCTACATAGTCGAGCAATGGAAGCAACACAGCAAGTTGAACCATAATTTCAGGTGGGGTATTGTAATCGCTGACATAGGCATTGAAATATTGATGTCCTGCAACCTGTGTCCAGCAGCCGGGACTGTCGATCAGGTCTTTCAATCCGCTTTCGAGGATTTCAGGCCAGGGCTGGTAATTCGTTTCGGGCAAGGGCATTTTTAGATAAATGCTTGCCAGCAGATTCAGGTAGCCCCGGATCATGTCCGGTTCAGTTTCCGGCACCTTGTCAAACGCGACAAAGGCATCATTGACGATTACCTTCTTTCCCGCCTGTAAGGGTTTTTTGTTTGCTGCAGGCAAGGCAAATCCCAGTTCAGGCCAGTTACCTCCGACGCTGTCGCCAAGGGAAGTTTCAGTTTGCTGGCAGTAATCATTTAATGCGGTTAGGTTCTGCAAGTATAATATGGATGCAGACTTAGGGCGGGTCACGCTCATATAAATGAAGCCCGAACGCGTGCCCCATTGACTGGCGTTAATCTGACCTTCGGAGTTTTCAGGTTTTCCATTTTTTGTGGTGACCAGGATGTCTCTCGGCCAAAAAGGAATGTAAAGGTCTTTTTCTGGCGTTAGTGAAGTAGTATACCTTAGTACCGGGGTGTCGCCATTGTCGATACTAACATGGGTTTCAAATGCCCCAGCAATACCATTGAGCCAGAGGTCGATTCCTGCATCATTGATTTTGATACGGCTGATTTTTAGGGATGCGCCCGTACTAAACACCGGACGAAAGGCAATATTACCTCCATTCGGTAGCTCAGCAGCTATCCATATGGAATCGCTGGTTTGATATATTTTAAAATGATAAGCTCCGGCGGAATGTTCAAATAGCGTATGTTCTGCTTCGGTCAATTCGCTGGCGGCCGCTGCCGCCCATGGTGATATTCCATTCATAACTAGGGGTCTAGATGCAACAACGCAGGGTTAACAAGCATCACTGGAATTTGTTTAGGACAAACTTGCCAGATCAATTGAGCGGTTTGCCTTACTGGACTGCCTATTGTCTTCTAACTGGGCCGCTATCTTGATCTGCAAAACAAATACCTTGGTGAAAAAGAAGATCACCCCTTGTAATGTCAATTTGAAATGTTGCCTTATAAATCACTTATTCAATTAAACCGGAAATCTGGTGTTGCACTTTATATTCAGTTATGCAACAGTTTCATCACGCTGATTACCAATGGTACCCATCAACCGGCAGATACACTGCCCAGTACACGGATTATAGCACAATTATTGGCGTTAAACCGCAATACTGCTAAAATGGCGTATGATGAATTGATCTCTCAGGGTTGGGCGGAGTCGATACCCCGTAAAGGCATTTTCGTTCTATCGAAGTTACCAGTCCTTACGAAGAAGAAAATCATAGAATTGGAAGATCGTGCCAAAACTCCGGGACCATCCTTTATATGGAATAATCCGTTTGAGGATAAAACGGTTAAAAAAAACAATCAAAAAACCTTTCTGGCTATAGACGAGGGGTTTCCCGATGTAAGGCTTACGCCAGTGGATCTTCTGATGCGTGAATATCGAAGTATATCCAAAAAAATTCAGGGAAAGAACTTTCTGAAATACGGAGGGCCGCAAGGTTCTGAGCGCCTCCGTATTGCACTTTGCCGCTATCTTTCAGAAACCAGGGGGCTCACGGTCCAACCAGAAAATATACTGATCACTAAAGGTAGCCAGATGGGGATCTATCTGTCAGCACAATTGTTAATTACGCGATATGATACAATTGCAGTCGGAGATCTGAATTACCGGTACGCGGATGAAATTTTCAGATACGCAGGCGCGCGATTGCTTAGAATTCCTGTTGATGAATATGGCATGAACGTAGATATACTGGAGGAAGTATTAAAACGTAAATCCATCAAAGCTGTTTACCTGATCCCGCACCATCACTTTCCAACTACAGTAACCATGAGTATGGAGCGAAGGCTCAAACTTTTGAAACTGGCAGAAGTATACCGTTTTGCTATCATAGAAGATGATTACGATTTCGATTTTCATTTTAATAACAAACCCTTCGTTCCCTTAGCCAGTATAGATTACAATCACAATGTGATCTATATAGGGTCCATTAGTAAGACGTTTGCCCCGGCATTGCGCATAGGTTTCCTGATTGCCGAACCTGGATTTGTTAGCGCGGCATGTTCCCTAAGACAGCTGATCGATAAGCAGGGCGATTCGCTACTCGAAGAGGCATTTTCCTTACTCTACGAAAATGGCGAGATGGAAAGACATTTCCGTAAGTCTCTCAGGATTTATATCGAGCGCAGGAATTTATTCTGCAAGATTTTACTGTCCGATTTTAATGATGTTATAGCGTTTAAGGTTCCCGAGGGTGGCTTGGCTGTATGGTCGGTATTTGATGAAAATATAGATTTAAAGCGACTTTCTAAAACTCTCGTTGACAAAGGTTTAAGGATCGCTGACGGAACCTTTTATCACAATGAAAGCTTAACGCCAAACGGACTAAGGCTCGGTTTTGCATCTTTAACCGAAACTGAGATCGAACAAGCGTTGTACTTATTAAGACTGGCACTCAACTAGATATTTATGAGATTGAGACCTGGTTATCCATTTCATTAAAGCTAGCTAAAAGAAATACCGGGCAAATAAGCAACAGCTCCTTTGCCCGATACGATAATTATTAAGCAATCCTACGGAATGGTTTTATATTGACTTTGTTGCTAATAGCCTGTCTGCACTCCATTTATAATCTGGAATACGCGACAGGAGAAAACTTGCGGCAGCAGCGGTGAAAACACCATAGTTGATAGGCTTCTGTATGCCTACAGATAGTATCATAAACACGATAAAAGTTAACGTGAGGAGGGAGGCGCCGGTAGCAGCATATTTTGTCTTGTAACCGATAAGTAGTAAAATACCGATAATTAATTCTGCTACGGTAGCTATGCCACCCATTACATTGACCACAGGCCTCTCCAGGACAGGCATTAATGTGCTTGTGTAGTCGATAAAATTATGCCAATTTCCCCATTCGATATTACCGGTACCTGCGGGCCCAAGAATACCTAACCTGTCCGACACTGGTGTTAAAAATGTGATACCCAAAGCCCCTCTTAAAAGCAGCTGTGGGATTTTCAATTGATCTTCCATATATGTTATATTTATTTTGTTCGAAATTATTCATCTCCCTATCTTATAAATTGACCCACATCTTAGAAACTGCATGGTCCAGATAGACAATTCATATTTTTAGGCTTACACCCAGTATGAGCCTGGCGTATTTTGCATCAAGGTCGTAAGCCGGTAATGCCCACAAGGTGGTTTGAAGCATTGGCATAAGTAACCTGAAATTTGGCCCCAGACCATGATAACGCCAGGCGGTAGCGCCCAAAGTGAATTGATCTGTATACTGGTGAAACAAGTTCATTTTGTATAGATAATTGCTCTTTCCGCTTCCCAGCTCACCCAAAACCAGTAATGTGGTCTGTTCGCCTCTCGTCGAAAAGCTTGCGGTATATCTGGGGGAATCAGATCCATGTTCCATCCCCATTCCCGCAGAAAAGCTGATTTTTTTTGTTGGAGAATAAGATAAGCTGATCAGTGCCTGCCCCCATGTTTTGCGGATTAGCCCAAAGTAAATAATGGAAAACTTATCATTGATAACTTTAGTGCCGTTATAATCGATAACGGGCTCAAAAGCTCCTCCATCCCTGAATTTGCCGTAGATTTCGAGTTGGGCGTACGCAGGTTCAGCGATGATTAATAAGAGAAAGCAAAAGGCCAGTTTAATGAGGATGCTTCCGAAATTAACTGTTACAAGGTTGAAAATATTGTGCATAATTGTAGTTGGTATTTAGTTCTGATTAGAGAACTAAATTAGGCAGGGCTCTTCCTCCAATTTTGACCCAGATTCAAGAAAGCTCCTGATCCAGATGGCCTAAACGCACTCGGGTGAGTAACGTATTTTCAGGATTCGCCGGGATTTATAACTTTGCTTTATGTATGATGTTTTTCAGCAGTATCTCGATAATAAGATCAGTTTAAGTGACGCGCAGAAGGAGCGCATCCGTTCGCTGGGCGTCATTAAAAAACTTCGTAAAAAACAATATTTACTTCAGGAGGGGGACATATGGAAATATGATGCTTTTGTCGTAAAAGGCTGTGTCCGGAATTATTCGGTCGATGAGAAAGGTAATGAACATATCATTGGGTTTAGTATTGAGAACTGGTGGGCCGGTGATCGGGAAAGTCTGCTGTCCGGTGCACCTTCCAGGTTTAATATCGATGCCATTGAGGATAGTGCGATCGTATTGTTTACTCATGAAAATTTTGAACTGATTTGCCAGGAAATACCGCCGTTTAAGGATATGGTGAATTCGATCCTGCAAGCCAGTTTCATCGCCTCTCAAAATCGTATTCAGGTCTCCCTCAGCAATACAGCAGAGGAAAAATATCTCGCCTTTTTGAAAAAATACCCAGGATTTGTTAACAGAATACCACAGAGCATGATCGCTTCCTATCTGGGTATGACTCCGGAAACGCTAAGCCGGATTAGAACACAAACTATCCGTAAATAACCACTATTTCAGGCTGTTGTAACACCGAAGTTATTGACTCGGGCTGAAGGTCTTGATTTATATCAATTATTTTCTTATTCCATATCAACGATCAGGTTTCACCTGTTCCGGAACTTTGTCGTGTCAGAAATTTACAGACAAATAATAACAAGAACTATGTCAAAGAATATTTTTATTACCGGAACAAGTACAGGCTTTGGAAAACTTACCGCGATCACTTTAGCGAATGCAGGACATTCTGTAATTGCAGGTATGCGTAATACAGAGAACAAAAATGCCGCAGTAGCGCAGGAGCTGGCCAGCATACCGAACATTGAGGTTGTTGATATTGACGTTACCAGCGATGAATCTGTTAAAACAGCCATTCACAAAGCACTGGGCAAATATGGCAGGATTGATGTACTGGTGAATAATGCAGCAGTATCAGGATTTGGCCTTTTGGAGGCATACTCTTTAGATCAATTTCGCCAGATGCTTGAGGTAAATGCCTTTAGCGTATTGCGTACTTATCAGGCTGTACTGCCTGGTATGCGTAAAGAAAAGAATGGCTTGATCATTAACATCACTTCCGGTGCAAGTGGCCACACACTTCCATTTATGGTGCCTTATTTATCTTCTAAGTTTATTGTTGAATCAATCACAGAAGGTGCACAGGAGGAGCTAGCCGAATTTGGTATTGAAAACGTAAGCATCCAACCGGGGGTTTATCCTACTGAAATGAACACTGGTGCTAAAGCCGGGATTAACGCCGACAGGCCTGAGATCATCGCTGAATATGGCGAAGGCGCTACCGCGAAATTCAATGCATTAGGCGCAGCACTTTTTGGCAAGATGGCCGAATTCAAAATGAATTCCCAAACTATCGCAGATGGTATTCTGGAATTGGTCGATATGCCAAAAGGTACCCGTCCTTTACGTATGCCATTAGATGCTATCGCTCAAGGTACCGACAAAGAATTTATCCAGGCACGAGCGGATATTAAATCCAAATGGCTGGCTGCTTACACCAATTAATTAATAAGGTGCCGGTTACGCCGGTACCTTAATTTATACCTTGCTTCACCTTCAGGAAATCTGTTGCATTTAGTATGGTACAACCTTGTTGCGCTAATTCGGCAAAGACTGTCCTTATTCTGTGCTGAACATCGTCACCAGTTCCGATACAGTCTTTGAACAGGATAACCCGATAACCTTTATTCAGTGCATCAAGCGCGGTTTGTTTTATACAGTATTCTGCCAAAAAACCGCAGATCAGCAGCGTTTCGATCTCCAATTCTGCAAGGAGATTTTGAAAGTCATTTGATGAAAAGCAACTGTGTTCTCTTTTTGTTAAGACAATTGTGTTTTTGGGAATTACGATCTCAGCATCAATTTCGTGTCCGAACGTACCTGGAATAGACATCGATACGCCATCTTCAAACTGATCTGGTTTATAATCTGCACGAACGATAACGGTATCAATTTCCGCTAGGGCGGCTAACAAGTTGATTTTGGATTTCGCCTCTGATATTTGCTTGATGCCATGCCTGGTCGCATAATGGCCATTGATATGCGTGAAATCGTTTTGAGGATCAATAATTACAAGAATATATTTCATAGGCAAAAATAGAGTTAATAGAATAGTTAAAGCTCTTAAACCGTTTATAGTCCAGATAAACTTTTACTGACGATAGCAAGCGCCTGCTCCATTTCATTCTCACGAAGCGAGGCAAATCCCATTCGCAGGCCATTTGGTGAAAAACTTTCATTTTGATAATACGAGCCGTCTCCAATATACAGGCCGTTTTTTGCAGCACTCGCAGATAATGCTGCCAGGCTGATCCGTTTATCAAAATTAACCCAAACTCCCAATCCACCTTCCGGTATCTTGAAATCTATACTATCCTTCAGGTTCGCTTTAATCATGTCACAAAAAACATTCCTCCGGTGTTTATAGACCTTTAGAGACTTCCTGAAATGCCTGTCCATTTCGCCATCATTGAACAAGACGGCAAATGCTTCTTCCAGCAAAGTATCTCCTTGTTTGTCAATTAGCTGACGGATTGTTGAAGCTGATTTTACGAAATCTTCTGATGCGACCATAAAGCCTATACGTAAGGCGGGAGCAAACGTTTTGGAAATTGATCCGATATAGATTACATTATGATTATGGTCGATACTGGCTAATGGTACAAAAGGTTTATTATCATAATGGAAATCAAAGTCATAATCGTCCTCTATAATGGCAAACTGGTATTCTTTGGCCAGGTTTAACAGCTTCATCCGGCGTTCCATACTCATGGTAACCGTCGTTGGAAAGTGATGATGAGGGATAATATAAACCGCCTTGATTTTATCCTTTTTAAGGCGATTTTCCAGGTCATCCACATCCATTCCATGTTCATCTACGGGAATTCTCAGCAAGCTGGCTCCGGTAAATCTGAATGTATCATCAGCTGAACCATAGTTGGATACACCAACAGCAATTTGGTCTCCGGGTTCTAAAAGCAGCTGAGCCGCAAGGAAAATGCCCATTTGGCTACCTTTAGTTATAAGAATGTTTTCGGTGCCGGTTATCAGTCCCCGGCTGTGCGCCAGATATCCTTGAAGCGCAATTCGGAGATTCTCAGACCCCATCGCGCTGCTGTATTTGAGAAAGTTCTTGCCTTGATACCGTCTGGACAGGCTGCGGTACTCCCGCATTAGCAGATCGACCGGTGCGAGCCTAACGTCAGGAAATCCATCATCAATGGCCAGGGTAATTTGCTGCAGGTTTTCATTTGGCAATATCTTGCCAAAGTCTTTTTTCCAGTGAAAGGCCGGAGCGTCATGCCTGCTTTTGCTGCCATCGAATAGGGCCACTTTGGATCGAACCGGTAATTTAGACAAAACAAAAGTACCTCTTCGCTCTGCCGACTCTGCCCATCCCTGGCTAATCAGTTCTTCGTATGCCAGTTTAACGGTATTTCTGGCGATGCCGATCAAATCAGCGAGAATACGCGAGCTTGGTAAAATGTCGGAAGGTTGTAAGGTACCCTCGGTGATTAATGAAATAAAAATATTGCAAACCTGAATATGCAGCGAAACCGAAGAGTCCCGATCAACCTGGATTAATGTTTTATATGGTAACATCTGGGCCGTATTTATTATGAGAACTGGTGTGTAAATATAATCCAAGTAGCCGATAATTTTGAAGAAAATTATTGAAAATGAAAAAGATATTGATCATCAATACAAGTGCAAGAACAGTTCTTTCTAAAAGCCGAATGCTCACCAGTAAGTTCGCCGAGCAGTGGACAAGTCATAACGGCAATGAAAACATAACCTACAGGGATCTAACCAAAGGCAAAATTCCTCCTATCACTGAAAGCTGGATAGCAGCTGCGGCGAAACCAAAAGTTATCCGGACACCTGAAGAAACAGCTGCATTGGCTACCAGTGATGAACTGATCGCCGAACTCAAAGAAGCGGATATTATCGTTCTTGGCTCACCGATGTACAATTGGTCAATTCCGGGGGTACTAAAGAATTATATCGATCAAATCGTGCGAATGAACGAAACCTGGAAGATTAACCGTGAAGATCCAGCCAATCCGTATCTGGGTCTGTTGGAGAATAAAACGCTTCTTCTGTTACTCTCCAGAGGGGGGACGGGTTATGAACCGGGAGAAATTAATGCGCACATGAATTTTCAGAGCACATATTTAAAAACCATTTTTAACGTGATGGGAATTAAAGATATCTGCATGGTCGCCATTAACGGCGAATCCCAGGATCCGGAACGTTTGAAAATATCTATTTCCAGTGCTATTCAGAATGTAAGTGAACTGGCAGATGAATTATCTCCTGTCATTCTATAAACCCGACCTCAAATGATGAACGAAAGACTCAAAGGTGGCATCTATGTCGCTCTTGGCGCATCCAGTTACGGTATGCTCACCACGTTTGTGAAAATGGCGTATCAGGAAGGATACAGCACGGCAGAAGTTACGTTATCTCAATATGTGCTTGGTGCACTGGGCTTGTTATTATTGAATTTGTTGCGTAAAAAAAAGAGTGCTCCAATTAGCCATACAGGTTCTAAGATGGTACTTAAACTGCTGTTGGCAGGTACGTCGCTGGGATTGACCAGCGCGTTTTATTATTTAGCGGTACAATATGTTTCGGTAAGTGTCGGTATCGTTTTGCTTATGCAAACGGTATGGATGGGGATAATCGTAGAGATGATTATTTATAAGAAGGTACCCGGAATGAGAAAATTGCTGGCCGTGGTCATTATATTGAGTGGGACAGTATTAGCGACTGCTCTAGGTCAGGAAAATATACTGATCAGCTGGACCGGCATCGGCTGGGGAATGCTGGCAGCACTTTCTTATACTGCGACAATGTATTCTTCTAACCATGTGAGTATGCAATTCCCGCCATTAAAAAGAAGCCTTTATATGATATTAGGGGGACTTATCATGATTTTGCTGATCTTTCATGGACATGTTAACCAGGGATTCTCCTTCGGAATCTTCCTTCATTGGGGGATGATCCTCTCCCTTTTTGGAACTATTTTGCCACCGATTTTGCTTACAAAGGGAATGCCGGTGGTAGGTCTGGGCTTGGGGGCAATCATCGCCTCGCTGGAAATACCTGTGTCTGTATTGATGGCTTTTGTACTGATCAATGAAAAAGTAAGCGTACTGCAATGGCTGGGTGTTATTTTAATCCTATTTGCAGTAGTGCTAATGAACCTTAGTCAAAGTAAAGTTATATCACGGCGCACAGTTTAAGAAATCTCCGACGCCGGCAGATGGTCATATTGATCTATCTTAACCAAAAGTTAATAGGGTCATGCCTTGGTTTCGTCAACATTTGTCGCACACTTTGTTCGGGGTTTGTTCGGACTTCCTTCATTGTTCCTTCAATCGAGATTGGAGAAACGACGAAGTAACATTAAAGGAAATTTAAAGAAGATCAAATTAAACGTAGAATGAGACATGTCGCGTGGCGATAATTTTAGGTAGCGGGCTGGTTGCCGTTTTTTGATGGAATGAAAGCCTTTATCTTACTCTTAGCAGGCGGGTAATACGTGATAATTGAGGATTACCTGATTTGTAATATTTTTAGAGTTTTCATATAAAATTTGTTAATTAGCACCATTTTATTTGCGTTTTTTATAGAGAAAAACATATTTTTATAGCGGAGCAATAAAATTAGATGAGCACCTCATAATAAGGCGGTTTCAATACTGATCCGTTTCCTTTGGGAATCCAAATTAACTCCGAAGCATGATATCGCACATCTGATGTGCTGATATTTACCTGTCATTTTTTTAATATTTAAACCAATAAATGGATTTATCGATTAACGAGTTTATGAGTAAGATAAAATTCCGGAATGCCCACGAACCGGAGTTTTTACAGGCTGTATATGAAGTAGCCGAGTCAGTGGTACCTTTTAGTGAAAAAAATCCAAAGTATAAGATCAATAAGATTTTAGAACGGATGACTGAGCCCGAGCGCGTAATTATTTTTAGGGTTCCCTGGTTAAATGACAAGGGTGGAGTTGAAATCAACCGCGGCTACAGGGTACAGATGAACAGTGCGATCGGTCCTTATAAAGGAGGCTTACGCTTCCATCCATCGGTAACCCTGAGTGTACTTAAATTTCTTGCTTTTGAACAGGTGTTAAAAAATAGCCTTACAGGCCTGCCTATGGGTGGGGGTAAAGGTGGTTCAGATTTCGATCCTAAGGGAAAATCTGATGCCGAAGTGATGAAATTCTGCCAAAGCTTTATGACGGAGCTATACCGCCATGTAGGTGCAGATGTAGATGTGCCTGCTGGTGACATTGGTGTTGGCGCCAGAGAAATAGGATTCTTATTTGGTCAGTACAAAAGAATAAAGGGTGAGTTTACTGGTGTTCTAACGGGTAAGGGAAATGAATGGGGCGGAAGCTTGATTCGTCCGGAAGCAACTGGTTATGGCGTCGTCTATTTTGTGCAGGAAATGCTAAAGGCGCGTGGAGATGTCCTTAAAGGGAAAACTGTTGTGGTCTCCGGTTCAGGAAACGTAGCACAGTATACCGTTGAAAAATGCATCGAAGAAGGAGCTAAGGTGGTTACACTGTCAGATTCTGAAGGTTTTATCTATGATCCTGAAGGAATTGATACAGATAAACTGCGCTTCGTCATGGAGCTTAAAAATACGCAGCGTGGAAGGATTAAGGAATATGCGGACAAGTTTGGCTGCGAGTTTTTTCCTGGTCAAAAGCCATGGGGCATAAAATGTGATATTGCTTTCCCTAATGCTACCCAAAATGAACTGGATGATACAGATGCCAGAATTTTGATAGATAATGGATGTATTTGTGTCGCTGAGGGTGCTAACATGCCATCTACACCTGAAGCTATTCATGTATTCGAACAGGCAAAAATTCTTTATGCACCAGGCAAAGCCGCTAATGCAGGTGGTGTTGCAGTTTCTGGTCTGGAGATGTCCCAAAACTCACTCCGTTATTCATGGGGCAGGGAAAAGATCGACGACAAATTGAAATCGATTATTCAACAAATCCATGAGTCTTGTGTGAAATATGGTACGGAAGAGGACGGTTATGTAAATTATGAAAAAGGTGCAAATATCGCAGGTTTTGTAAAAGTCGCAGATGCGATGATTGCTCAGGGTATTGTATAGAAATTATTGTTAGTGTTGACGGGGCTGAAAAGCCCCGTTTTTTGTAACGCTTTTATAGTATTATTACGTTAAAGAATACGATCAGAAATGACAATTTCGGCTATGAAGATGGTCAGAGTAGAAGACTTAGAATCTTTAACTCGTATATTCTACACGATCTGAAGCTCATTTCGAATGGTCTTAAATTTTAATAAGTCTTAGCTCATCACCCTCAACATAGTTTGAGATATACGTAAAAAATATTGGGGCTCAAAGATAATGTTCAGTTATCCTTTATTGGTAGCAGGTAAGTTTGATAATTCGACACAGTGGTCGCCTTGCGATAGATGATAAAGTTCAGATCGGAACGGTGTGGCACAGTTTACTTTTAATTTTCCATTAGTTAAATCAAGGTAGATCACGATAGTTTCCGAAAAGCAATAAAACTGCTCATCTTCAATTCCTGTTGATGTTCAAGGTCTACATCAAGTGTTGCAGGTCTTTAATCATAGATTGATACACCTCATTGAGTGAATCTATCGGTAAATTTCAATCAAGCAATCAGCATTTTTAAAATCAGTCCTTTTTCAAAATTACCAAAGATGTTTTTGAGGAATTAGGACTGACTTATACAACGTGATACCGGCTAGAAGTATAAATGATGAAGATGGGACACTACTATTACAAATGAGTTCTATAATTTAGTAAGGTTTTAAAAATCACATCGATTGTAAAGAATTTTAACTTACCTCTACCTACTCAATTTTTTTTACTGTAATAAAAATGGCTCAACCTAAAACCAACCCTAAATACCGTCCTACCAAATTTTCAAAAAGGCATCATTATTTGCCGGTATTTTATCTGCGCGGTTTTGTAAATGAAAGAGGTACGTTTCATGTGTATATAAGGTGACCGGGAAAATGCTTGAAGATCAAAAGCCTGACAGCAAGTATTTTGAGAAGCATTTGAACAACTATAAATTTGATGGTGAGATCAAGTTTTCAATGGAGGAGACTTACTTTACCCCTCAAGATACCCGCGCTGCGCCACTTTTTGCCAAAATGCGTGAACCAGGCTTTACGGAAAACCAGCTTTCAGCATTAGAACGGTTCGAGGTGCTTGGTTTTCTGATGTCCCTGTACTGGCGGTTGCCGGGAACAAATAATAACGCTGTGGAATTAATGACAAAAGAAGGTGTTTCCAATAGATACATTGGCGTGTCTGTTGGTGACAGGCGGCTTACTGATGATGAGGTGCCGGAAATGCGCGAAAACTTCTTTAAAGATGAACAAACGCAGCGCCTTTATAAAGCAACTATACCACTTACCAACGGTGCGATGAAGGAAATATATAAGCTTTTTGGCGAATGGCATCTGTATGTAATGAATGATACAGCAGAACTGTCAATACTAGGCGATGACCCTTTCATCTTCTGGAACGAAAATTTCAGCCTGGACCAATTGTTTGGTGAGTTAATCTTTCCACTGGCCGCAAACCGGCTGCTTATCTTATCACCAAAGGCACCAAGCTATTTGGATAGTTCATTGACAACTATGGCCAATTTGTCGGTGTTTCATCAGGCCAGGCGGTACATCAGCTGCCGGTCAAAAACGCACTTACTGGATTTGATCGCCCTTTATGAAAAAACCCGGCAATTAAAACAGACCGATGACATAGTGAGAGGAACATTTCAGATTCTCCGCGGTCAATCAAAGTTTAGCAACTATGAAGAGTATTTGGCAGATTTAAACCGCCGTTTTTCACCTTGATCACAATACACTTGGACAAACCCCTTGCTTACCCGTCAATGGAAGCTCAGTAAGGCTAAAATTAATGGGAAATTGCTGCTAACAATATCGCTCATATCCACTTTCTAAATGCGGCAATGTTGTTTATTTCATTTTTTCCGCCATAGATCTATAGGGTTCAAATTCCATCATAGTTATGGAGATAACATGAACAATGTTTTGGATGGAGTACTGACGACCAAGTAACTGATCGTCTGCGGTTATCCCTTCTATAATCTGCTGTTTAATTTCAGGAGGCATTGTGCCTTCGCCTGCGAAGCGTACGTGTACCTGATCGCACATTTCGTTAAGATCATTTTTAAAGTTCTGCATCCAGAAGCCCACCGTTACCGCACTGGCAACTGCAAAACGCTCAATATCGACGCCCAGGATATTTTCGTCAGCGGTACAATCATTGAGCGGTGCTGTCAGCAAATCATTTTCAAGACTTAAAAATGATTGAGAAGCAACGTCCGTAATCATCTCATTGATATAGAGTGCTACCACAAACTCTCCGATAGCGAGACAATACGGGCTATCATTGTCGCTATTAAGATACACCCAGCCGGGGTTTACTTTAACATAATCAGGCGCGCGCATAACCCTGTAACGGATGCCGGTCACCTCTTTGCCCAGCCGTTCAATATAATTCTTAGTATCGGCAATATCCATGCCTCCGTCTAAAATGATCCGTAAATGTAATTCATCAATCTCGGATAAGTGATAAGCTCTTTTTTCAGAAACGCTTAAACGCCAAAAAATAGATATCCAGAACAAAAAAGCATGAAATCCGTCAGTGGTCGTTTGGTAAGCGCCTTCACCTTTTTTAGCCAAGGTGCCGGAATAAAAACTTTCCAGTTTACCTAGTCGGCTTTCGCATTGGCTGCATAATAAATGATCGACAATCATGCTGCTGCGCGAATGGGCAATGTCTTCTTCGGAGATTTCGCCTAATACTGGTTCCAGCCGTTCCGGCAGGACACCACCACCGAAGTAACTGATAACATGTCCCTTACCAAGTTCAAAGCCAAGTTCCATATTGCGCTCCTTACGGCCGTCAACATTATCGACTGTCCGCATTAAAAAGAATGGGACTAAGTGGGAACCGGTTTTATCGGCCTCCCGTTGATGGCAAAGTGCACAAACAGGCATAGTTTTGATATTGGGTTTTTACAAATATCAGATTTTAAAAGCTATTAAAGTATATTTGAATACTGACCATATCGCCCAAATGAATAATATTAATCATCATCTCAACCTGTTCCGCTATTTCCACGAAAGTCACGAGCCCCAATTTATTGAGAATAATTTAAGCCGGGCCTTCGCAATCTGTTAACAACAGGATCTTCTTTTTTTTAGCGAATATCTGCGTGGTGTAATTGTCAACGAGGACGATTATCACTACCTGTTTAATCATTATGATAAGGATAGCCGTTATACTGTTGACCTGCAAATGGATACCAACTCGGTTGAATTATCCGGCATCACGAAATTGTACGCTATAGCCATGACCGGGGACGAAGACTTGTCCATGACTGATTTTTTGAATTTGCAGGCTAACGGTGTGAAAGAACAGAATATTACCGACGTATGGATACTAATAAAAGATATGGTATTCGTTATCGAGGTTAAGAGAACGCATGAAAATTGTAAACAACAGCTATTTAACCAGGTTCAGCCATTAATAAAAGCTAATCCCAAGATCAAGGTCGAGCCGGTGAATTTCTCCTGGCCACATACCCTGCGCGTCATGGAACGCATCGCTAATATGAGGGACATGCGCGGAGACAATTCTTCGTTCGTGTCTGATTTCTTGTCTTTGTGTGAAAGGCGTTACCCTGAATGGTTTCCCAGCAAACCGTTTTATCAGCTACCAGGCCTTAAAGCGCATACAAGTAAAACAATACACGGCAGGGACAAAAGATTACGCCAGATCATTCAGCAATCCGGGCAGCAAATTTTAGATTATAATGACCGGATGGCTATTGCTTGCAAATTCAGCTGGGCAAGTGAGATTATACCTTATTTCAGAACCCACAAGCAGGTGGATTACATCACCTTTATGATATGGCCGGGTAACACTAAAGGTCAGGGTTATAGTATTTATAACAATCCACTTGATTGGATCAACAAGGGAACTTTACAGGTTGACGCAGAAATATTTGAGTTGGATACAGGGTACCACCTCAAATTTTGTCATTTTAATAAATACGTTACCAGTCTGGATTATAATAACGAAGACCTGATCAAGCCGACCCATACCGCCAAGAATTTTTACGACCGGTCCGGTAAATGGGATATCGAGCGATGGCCGGTTTTTGAGCGCTTCATGGACAGTCACTTTAAACCCGGATTTGACTGGCGTGAAAAAAGTAGTTGGCAAAAGCATTTCCCGGATACGGACCGTACTTATTTTACGGTTTCCCTTGGTTTTGCGACGGAGCTTTGGATACCTTATACCCATTTTCAGGAGATCGATAAATTGGCTGGTGACTTTACCGTCCCGGCCGGGTTCATTAACGGTATTGTTAACGCCTACCGGTATCTATTGAAGTAAAAGGATCCTTTGAAATCTTTTTGAATTAAAGATTCAGTAATTCAAATCCGTTATTACGCGCAAGCCACCAAACGGTCTACTGCGAGTTCTTGATACTGTGGTAGTTCCATTCTGCTTTTTAAATTTTATCCGCTGCATTCTTCCAAAGGCAATTCTGCCAACGGCTCATCAGTTTACTGTGGTCAGGGTGTTCCTGGTCAGACCTTGGGCGTAAATCATTACCGGCCAGGGCATGGTAAATTGTGCCGGTTAAACTTGGATGCACTACGATCTTAAGACTGCCGGGGTCAATTTGGATCAATCCGTCATCGAAAAGGTCATGGATGTCCGAACGAAGTAACAAGGCGTTGGTGGAATGGTTATTGCCAGCCGTTGCATGTGGTTCGATATGCGCAGCTTGCAACACATTCTCTGGCCCGGTCCCGGTGATACAACAACAACTTCCGTACACATGCAGCAATTTCCGCCGTAATGCTGGTTGCCCTTTCCTGATCTTCCTGGCAAAACTTTGATAAGCATCTTTGTCATCTTCTGCCTCTGCAACCTCTTTTAGAACAGCGAGTTTTTCGCTGGTTGATTTCGCAGAATTTTTGTTCACAATAATGAATTGGCGCTCCTTATCCCAACTTAGTAAAGGGTGAAGATTAACAACGGCCGATTCTTTAGCAACCGTATTCAACATCGAACCTCTTCCCAAAGCACCGCCAGCAGCGTTTAAGGAGGTAATTGACCGGATAAGATCGTTTTTTTTGAGCCCGGCAACTGTGCCTGTGCTGTGACGCATAACCGATATATGCTCATCGTCAACATGGTCAACATGATAGCGTTGTTTTTCAATCGGTGATTCCCAACTGGAATTATCCAGTTTTGCTTTAATGGCCTCCGCTACGACATCTTTCCAGGCCATCTCGGGTATGATATAACTTCCGGAATCCGGACTTGGCGATCTCCAGAATGACGGTGAGCTGTTGACCACTTCTCCATTCGTTTTCATACGTTGAAGGGCATTTCTCAGGTTCCGTTTCCAGGCAGGCTCACCGGTCTCAACACCCCGCAAAACAGTTGATGATAGATCGTGGCGGTCAAAATCAAAGTTTGCAGCAGCTGTAACATAAAATTGTTCGATTGGTACAGCCTTTCCGTCAGCTTTTTTAAGCGTTTCCAGAATGATCTTTTTAAATGCGGGTGATTTTGTGGGCATAGGTGTTAAAATGATGTTAAAGGTAATGAATTGTACTTTCTATCAAAATAAACGGCATATCCCGGAGAATTGGTAACTGTTGCCTTTACCTGCGGCCCGGGCCATCCGCTATATCTGTTGATAAATGTTATCGCTGCGCTTATAATCATCTGTGCAATGATTTTATATCTGGCCAGATAGTCTTTAAATCGCCCGGAGGCTCCACATCGCGGAGCATTTTTCTTATCTGCCGATACCATCAACGGAATTATTACATTTGTAAGTGTCAATTATTAATAACTTAAAAACTTGTACTTATTATTATTTAAAATATATATTTGATAGTACTAAACCCTTGTCTTAAATGAAATTCAAATTTAATCCCCGGATAATCAAACATTTGGGGACGGAGCTTATAACCTCAGACGAAATCGCCATAACAGAGTTAATCAAAAACTCTTATGACGCAAGGGCTAAAAAAGTAAAGATCCATTTCCTCTCTTCTTATGCTGAACTTGATAAACGCAAGTTGTTGTCACCGTTACCACCGGGTTTAGATGCCGAAATGGTAACCCATGCAGGTCAGCCCATTATTATTTTGGAAGACAATGGTAAAGGTATGTCCCTTGAGACGCTGGAGAACGGATTCTTCGAGGTGGGATCGGATCTAAAAGCTAAGGAAAAGCAGGCACAGTCGCAGGATGATCAAATAATTTTAGGAGATAAAGGTATCGGCAGGCTTTCCGCCCAGCGTCTTAGCCAGCTGTTGTACGTTGAAACCGTAACAGCAACTGATAAAAATATTAAAACGCTTAAAATAAATTGGGATCAAGCCATATCCAGCCCCGATGAGGATGCGCCGGAATTTGATTTTCTAAAAAGTAAAACAGGAAGTTATACCCGGCTCTGGTTTATCGGAACGGCAGAGCATCAGATTAATTTTGATAATTTTTTTTATTACCGCAAAAACACCAACACAGATCTTTTTGAGGTAAAAACCGAGACTGCGGGTGGTGCCTATTATGTAAGGCCAGACCTGCAATCCGCCCTTAGCTTTCTATACTCGCCATTTGAGCAGGATAAAACGGTTCTCGATCTTGAATTGATTTTTAATAGTAGCGCTATCATAGTGGACTTTAACTACGACACGCTTAAAATCGCCGAGTCTATCCATTCCTTTGATACTCAAATTATCAACGACGAAGGTGGCGAGCCAATGGACCTGTTGATCTCTATGAAAATGGAGGTACGGCCTTGGTTTATCGAGCGCATACATCAGATCGAGCTAGGGAAGATATTGTATCAGAGTAAGAAATTACCCCATGCCGGTTATGCTCAGCTTTTAAATAAATACATTGAAAAGTACCGGGTATCACTTCAGGAAGAAATCCTGCTAAGCGATCTGATAACCAGGTGGAAATTGCCGGCAGAAGTGCTTCAAGACATTTTGAAAATATCGCCACTTCAAGGTAAGATATTTTCACTCAAAAGACAGTCGGAGTTAATGAAAACTGCTGTGGACTCAGCAGTAGAGAATGGTTATATCAATAAAGAAACCAACATCAACCGGGATATACGTCCATTTTTGGAAGCCAACAATGGCATCAAATTATACCGCAATAAATTTAGAATAGGTACCATCGGCAATAAAGATAATGACTGGCTAAAACTTCAGCAAAAACGCACCAGTGGTCAACAGTTCTACCGGTTTGAGTTAGGCAACGTGATCGGTTTTATTAAAATTGATGACTTTTATCAACAGTACATCTATGAAACCAGCTCAAGGGAGCATTTAACTGACAATCCGTATGTTAAGGCCTTGCAGTCGGTTTTGGAATATGTGTTTGAAGCTTTTTCACCCCGGTTTACCAAGCGTGCGGTTGATATCTCAAAAGATATTTTGGACGGGGAGCAGCTTATACCAAAGAATGATTCAAATGATATTAAAGGAGAAGTACAGAAATCTGAGGATGTTTTAAAAGCAGCGAACGAAAACATTAAAGCGATCCAAAAAGCCTTTAAAGTAATTGACGAGAATATCGCTCTTGATAATGACGCCCAGAAAGAAATCATACAAAAAATGTTATCTGAGCTCAAAGGTGCCAGTAACAATTTTGAGCAAAACATAGGTAATGCACAACGCTCTTTTCAGAGTGCGCACAAATTGATCCAGGTCGCTGAAGCTGAACAACGACGTATAGAGGTAGAGGCTTACAACAATTTTAAGCTGATGGCGAATGGATTGGTAACGGAAGTAATCACCCATGAATTACACTCTTTGTTATCGCACGACATATCCAAAGAGCCTAATGAGGAGCATTTCAAGGCTTTAAAGGATTACTTGTTTGAGGTTAAGCAGTTTGAATTGAACAAACAACACCTGGCCCCCCTGAAAAAGCAGTTTGATATGTTGTTCGCCAAAATGAGTGACCTCAACCGCTTTTATTCCTTCCTGGAAAAAACCTTTTTGTACAAAGGTAACAGCCATGATTTTGAAAAAGTAAGCGTGGGCACTTATCTGGACGAGATCACCAGCAGGTTTGATTTCCGTCTGAAGAAAAATAAGATCATACTGGATTATCAGTCAGTGGATCAAAGTTGGGTAGTGCCTAAAGGCTCATTAATGCATGTGTTTTACAACCTGATAGATAATTCGATATACTGGATACAAGAAAGGCAGCGCCGCGCTAATTATGATTCTACCTATAAAATAGAAGGCACTGACCAGATCGTTGTTAAGGGCATCAGTGAAAACATTGTCCATTTTTATGATACGGGCACCGGTATCCTGGACCCTTATGAGCATACACTGTTTAATTCCCTGGAATCAGGCAAAGAAAGCGGCGGCCGTGGGATGGGATTATACATTGTCCGTAATTTTTTAAGATCATTTGGCGGGGATATTGAATTACTACCTGACCGTAATGCTTTCAACCACCGCTACATATTTGAGATCAGGGTAAAAAGTAGCCTGCATGATGAAATTGATTTGTTGGATGACACGGAGATCGATGTTGAGGAAGGGGGCGGAAATAATGGCTGAGCTTCAACAACTGATCACTAGTCTAAAAGCTAACTATATCGTTTTGATCGAGAACGATTTACGCTATGTTACTGACCCCTATGCCGTCATTGCTAAATTTTGCAACCTGTCGGAGTTTCAAAAGGTGCGTTTATTGGCATCATTAATAAACCTGAACAAAGGCCAGACAGCCAACGGGCTTGAGGCTTTTAAAATAGCCTTTGACCAACTCGCACATGATGAAGCCTTGCAAGAATCATTATTACCCGATGAGCTTGGGCAGTACCTTGCTGAAATAAAAGGTGAAGCGATTCTACCGACGCAACTTATCGCGGCCATTGCTGCCGATATGAACGAGTTACCTGTAAATGACGCTTTTCTCCGGAGTGGCATCTTTCACCTTGATGATGAACGTTACGACGCGCTTTTAAATGAGTTCGCCCAAGCTCCGGGAGTGGAATTTGCGTATTATCGCTCCAAACCTGTTCCTGCCGAATTGGGTATTTTTTTGGAAGAGCTGAAATATGGGCTGCATCATACACAAAGCCAATATTACCTTGCAGTAGTAGATAAGATGCTGGGTGAAGGCCAGGAAGAGTCGGGAAAGTCGTTTATCGAAGTGGATCTGGTGGAGTTGAACGGAAAGCATCAATTAAATAGCCTTGCTTTTTTGTTTACCAGTCAACCAAGTCCAAACCCAATTCAACCAATCGATTATAAGGACTTTTTTATGCGGGAAGTGCATAAGGGAAGTGATGAACTGGTTAAGATTATTGCAGGTTATTTAACGGACACATCTTATGCAACCGTGTTCAAAAACTTTGAGAGCAGTTATATTGAAGCTTCGCAAAAAGCTTTTACGATGGCGCTAACGAATCAGCAAAATGTCAAGCACGTTATCAAAAAATCAATAAATGAAGGAATCTCACCATTTGAGTCATTGCGTGGCTGGTTCGATCAAATTGTACAATATAATATCGATCTGTTACAGGTCGATAAAATAGATTACTATTCTTCTTTGACCAAATTCTTCGATGGTCAATCGTTAGTAGATCATACAGGTATCAAGGAATATGGGCCCGATTTGGAGAAATTAAACTCGTTCGAGCTTTTTGATAGTAATATCAACAGGAAGGGACTACCCATATTCCCAGGAGACATCTTTCTGAAAGATGGAGAATATTATATACTTGTTGGACAAGTGTGTGACCTTTTGATAAGGGACACAGGGAAGCGCGGCGCCAAGATCGCAGAATTTTTGAAATTTAAAGTAATACCGTTTGGCGACGAAGAACAGGAAAAGTTTACGGTCGCTGTTGACAAAAAAGGGAAAAAGGATGTTCTGATCCAGCATTTCTTCGATCTCAATATAGACAGCTATGGGGTGGCAGCAATTGAGATCACTTCAAAAAACACCTATTACGGAGATTTCAATGTCTTAGACCTTTGTTATTATAACGCTGGCGGAAATTCAGAATTAATTATAAACGGCATAGAAAGTTATAGAAATGTCCCGTGGGTCACCAGCGAAAAGTACACTTATCTCGAAGGCCTTCATGGTTATTTCACGGCAAATCAAGGAAATTTAGCGGCAAATAAAGCGCTTGTCGATGAGGAAATGATGGTATTTAGCGCATCTGACCTGGCAGAAGAGGATGGAAAGATGGTTTTTGGATTCAAGCGCATTTCCCGTTTAAAAGGCAGATTTTATGACTCGCTGTACCAGCAACTGATAAATTATAAAGCCAGGATCGACTTGAATCTGATCGATCAGGCAATAGCTACAACGACAACAGTTGATGTTATTGTTAAATATACATTTATAGATACCAAAGAAACAGTAAATGTCGTTTTAACGCGGTTAAAACCACACAAGAGCTTTGTTCTTGCTACTGACGTTGCGGATAAAGTCACCGATCTTTTTCAAGCCGCAGTAAATAATTACAGCACTTTTATTGAAGGAAATAAATCTAAAGAGTATGCATTTACGTCCAGTGAGGCGGGTTATTTATTGGAACTGCCTGTACAATATACAGACAAAGACAATAAGCTAAAATCAGCCGATGGCGAGAATTTGAGGTTTGTAAGATTGTTTAAAGAAACGCTTGAAAACAAAGCAGTTGAATTTTTAGACAATAATGAAAAAAGTGAACTAAATGACAATGGTGAAATTAGCTTATTGGGAATAAGAAGAGGCATTAAACTCATTCAGAATAATATATCGTTAGTATTCAAAGATGGAAGAGTCCAAAAAATCGCGAATAATAACTAATGAACAAAGTGGAGAGCAAAGAAAAGATGAATTCAAATTCATTGAGGATTTTAAAAGGAACTGACATTGAAGAATAAAATTGATATAATATCCCTTTTTTCCGGAGGTGGGTTCCTGGACTTAGGTTTTATGAACCAGGGTTTTCAAGTAAACGCAGCCGTCGAATTTCATGCAGCTTTTGTTGACTCGTACAATTATGGCGTAAATGCTTATGTGAAAAAATCACAGAAGGAAGTGTACAAAAAGGGGATTATCAGTCATGTTGATATTGCAAGTCCATTGGATGCGACCGATAGTGCGGTACAAAATAAATTGATAGCAGATCACCGGGATGTTGCCGGAATTATTGGGGGACCGCCATGCCAGGATTTTAGTGTTGGGGGTAAGAATCTGGGAACCGAAGGTAAACGTGGTAAACTCATTTACACTTACCGCGATATTGTAAAGCAAATCAATCCACTATTTATTTTCTTTGAAAATGTTGCCGGACTCTATCGCACAAGAACTCATCAAAATGAATTTTTCAATTTGAAGAATGAGCTGGAAAAAGATTATACACTATGGTATGAGATCATCAACGCTATGGACTATGGCATACCCCAAGACAGAGCGCGGCTTGCACTTGTAGGCTTTAGAAAGGATGTTGTACAAAAATTAATAGATAATGGTTACAAGTTTATCAGCGAGCCCTTTGAGGGGCATCAAAGCGAACTTGTGTTCAAATGGCCGGAAAAAAAATTCCAAAATCCCAAAAGAATAAACTGGCCAAAATTGTGGGAGTTTGGTTCTGGAATAAATGAAGATGAAGTAAATGCGATCCCCGCAAAATACAAACCGCTTTTTATCAGCAGCGCGTTTGAAGGTCTGGATTCTTCTGTTGCAAACCAAAACGAACATTTTAATCCTTATTCTGATAAGTTTTTAAGAATTGGTGAAGGCGATACGACAAAAAAATCATTTAAAAGGCTGCATCGTTACCGCTATAGTCCGACCGTGGCGTATGGTAACAATGAAGTTCATTTACACCCGACTGAAGCCAGGCGATTATCAGTGCGGGAGGCCTTGCGTATTCAGAGCGTGCCTGATCAATATATCCTTCCCCCAGAAATCAGCCTGACTGACAAATTCAAGCTGGTTAGTAACGGCGTTCCAACTAAAAAAGCCGAACTTATAGCTAAAGAAATTAGACGGACTATCGAAAATTATTTGGCGTTAAAATGACGGATATTTGGTCAAAAGAAAAGCGAAGTGCTGTAATGTCCAAAATCCGGTCTAAGAATACCAAACCGGAAATTACGCTGCGTTCGTTTCTCCATGGAAGAGGTTTCCGCTTTAGAATCCACCGGAAAGACCTGCCAGGTAAACCGGATATCGTTCTTTCTAAATACAAAGCAGCGCTTTTTGTACATGGCTGTTTTTGGCATTACCATGCCGACTGCCGCGAGGGCCGCGTTCCGGACACGAACTCAAAGTTCTGGCAAGATAAACTATCCAAAAACATTGCGCGCGACCTTACCCATCAACAAAAATTGACAGATTTGGGTTGGCGGGTCATTGTTATTTGGGAATGCGAACTTGAGGCGGCTTTGAAAAATAATAAGATGGATACCTCGCTTACAAGAATTACAGGGGCTTCATGCCCATAATCTTTTTATAGTTACTTAAATCTAATGTGCCTGAAGTATGGATCAAGTAAATAACTATGCTGATGACCGATTAGTCCGTGGCTGTGTATATTGTAATGGCCCTGAAGAGACACGGGATCATGTGCCATCAAAATGTCTTTTGGAGCCGCCTTATCCTCCTAATCTTCCGGTAGTCGGATGTTGCGATACCTGTAATCAGAACTTTTCAAAAGACGAGCAATATTTCGTTTGCTTGATCGAAAGTGTTCTTTGTGGTTCAACCGATCCTGATAAAATTGGCCGTCCATCTGTTGCGAAAATTATGCGGAAATCCCCCGCCCTCCGGGCGAGAATAGAAAATTCACGTACCGAAGTAAACGGTCAAGTTGCGTTTGTAGCGGAGAATGAGCGGATCAACAATGTGATGTTGAAGCTTGCCAGGGGACATGCAGCTTTCGAACTCAGTCAGTGTTGCCGGACGGAACCTGACCATTTTTGGTGCGGGCCCCTTCATAGGCTCAGCCAGGAAGCCCAGGACGGGTTTAACGCAGTTCATTTTCAACATATCTTTGGTGAAATAGGCTCGCGGAATTTACAACGCCTTCTCGTTATGCAAATGACATTTCCAACCGGGACCGATGAAAAGCAAAATGTGGGAATGCTGGTAAACGATTGGGTCGATGTTCAAGATGACCAGTATCGATACATTGCAATCGATGATATGGGCTATTTTATCATTAGAATTGTTATAGGCGAATATTTTGCATGTGAGGTTGCCTGGGGTGTTTAAACACTGTTTTTGCCGTCTGAGGGGAGGTTCCATATCAATCCACTTTTAGACAACGTTAACCTTCTTTTGTCAAATAATTCGTTCATGATCATCCAAACCTGGTCGGTAAGCCGGAATGATCTTTTGGAGCTCAGGTCGGTTTTTTCAAAGAATCCGGTAATGATGACTTTTTCGATGGCGATATCATTCAAATATAAAGTCCGGGTAAGCGGGTATTCGATTGTAATAGCCTTTAAAAGTTCGCCCCGTCTTTGTACTTCAGAGGAAAATGCTTTTAGAAATTCTCCAAATGAAATAGACCCGCCATTTCCGTCATGCAGCCGGACATCGCAAATATTTCATCTTCACTAGTAATCGTTTTGCTGCCCAGGTCGATGCAAGTTGGTTTACCTCGAGAGCGGATGACGTTAAAATTGAGATCAATAATGCCGAGCTCCACTATTTTTTGGAAACTCGGGTCATTTTCTCCGGCTTCACTCATTTCGACCAGTTTGATCCCGTGATGCGCGGCATATTGCATGGTGTCAACCGTAAATCCTGTTTTGCTAACAATAATTCCACTTTCAATTCCAGCATCGCCCATAACGCCCTGGAGCTTCATCACAATCTCTTTTGTAACTTTTTGTTTTAAGAACTTGCATTCAATAGCAGTCCTGAGCGTTTTTTCGCCATCTTGCTGTTCGGTCAATACATCGATCTGGTGCCTGACACCGGATTTACCCTTGACTTTACAGTTTTTACCATAACCAATTACTTTGATTCCCTGTTTTTCGCCGAGCGCGCTATAGATATATTGGGTAATGGCTTCGTATTCTTTCCAATCGAGTTCGTTCTTTTCCGACATACTTCTAAAATCAATATTTCAGATCATTGCCTGCCATAAAGAATAAAATCCAGTTAGGCTCTAGCTATCTGACCATATCATAAAACTCAACATTTTAATAAATATTTTGCAATTCAGCAAGTCTCAGGAAATAGATCCACAATTATTTTTCCAACCTTAACGCAAAGTTGTTACCGAGTGTAAAGCACGATTGTCTAGCATTTAGACACCGAAACAAATTAGTTCGTTTTCAACAATAGATAACTATCTATTATCCACCAATTACAACTAAAATTTCGAAATAGTTTCAATGACCCATTAAATCCATTCTATTAAAAAACCGTAACAAATACGTAACGGAGCAATATTTTGCGATTTTAAAAATAGTTCATAAATTGCTTCTGTAAGTCAGAAAAGGACATTTTGCCTCATAATAGGGCGGTTAGGCTAAAAGACTCATAATCTTCTACTATTTATGTTTGCTACATCTTGACGAGTTTTCAAATTTAGTATTATCTGTAGTTGTTCAGTTAACTATTTTAAAATTGGTCTAATGACAATATGCCGCCGGCAGGATATTGTTATATTCGATTTGTGTTTTGCCCTCTAAAGCTACTTGTGGTCTGTTGTAATTATAATCCTGCATCCATTCTTCAGCTATGACTTGCAGCTGCATAGTATTTCTCAAGCATGTAGGTGTCGAGAATATTTTTCTTGAATATTCTGTAAAATTGTTTAATATAGCCATTATGCAATTGTCCGAATTGGCTGTATGTACTGTACTTCAATTTCTTTTCTTCTACACGATTTACGGAAGTTCCTACTGACGAATTCCGGACCGTTGTCCAATCTGCCCGCTTTGGTTTACCTTTTTCGGCTATAATCCTTCCTAGCAGGCTGGTAATTTTTATTATAGTCATGCGCTGTGTGCAGTTTTAATTGAAAACGCCTACCGAAGCCCTCTGTATTCCCTGAAGCGCAATTATAATCTACGCTTTGTTGATTTTGACTTTTTAATCTCCTTGCTTAAAAGCACGAATTTTCGCCTCTTAAACAGTGCGATTCTTAGGAGGGGTTATAGCTGAGCCATGCTTTTTAAGCACTTGATAGAGAGGCTTAATGATGATATATTATGATTTTCACTTCAATTTCATCTAGAATATCGTTTTTACATATTCTTCGAACCATTTTGAGGTTAGCACCAAAACATCTTGTGAACATTCCAGAGTACTCATTTGTAAAATTATTTTATAAATTTCTCTTTCTCCCTGTAAGTTGAAGAATTCAAAATCTAAAGTTTCCGCATTGTCTCCGGTTTCTAACAGTAAAGTATAGTTCATGTCAACAACATCCATAATCGTTAACGTTGGGATATGTATAATTAGATTCCTATTAAGAATATAATTATGTTCTTCAAATTTTGCAGCGTTAAGGAATGCGAAATCTGGCATCGAAAAAGTGGATATATACATCGTTTGTAAATGTATAAATATTATTTCTTTTTAAAGGAATTTATGTTATTTATCTTAATTTAAGATTATTATTTAGTCGTTTTTGGTTTATTTATTTCATGAAATAGAATTATTAAACGAATAACTTCGGTTAAGTTAGAAGTATGAAAAGGAAGTTTACATTATTTTTGTCCTAAATAAATAGGTGGATGTTTATTAAAATCTAATACACTATGCTGATGCAAATCAAGGCCTTTTTTCGTTACATTCTGTGGCAATTTCCGGCCCTAAATTCTGACGAGCTTGATCTAAAGTATGTGAATGCGAATTTTGACGTTAACCTGTGGCGGCGTATACGAGAAAAGAATCAAAAACATCCACATCCTGTCATTCACCAAAAATCACTGTTAATCTGCCCACCTGGATAAAGCTATATTCAAAGGCAAATCAATTTTAATATCGCCGTATAATCCTTACAGTTTATATCCATCCAGGATAACGTCTTCTTAAACCAAACAACAAATCAATCATGAAAAAAACGATAAAAATAATCGTAATGGCTGTGCTATGCCTGAATTTTTCGGCAAAGTCGCAGTCGGTTCCCATACAGATTACGGGAATAGTCCTCGACAAAATGGGAAAACCAATAGTGGGAGCTAACGTCGGTAATCCATTGAGTAAAGCATTTGCTGCTACGGATAGTGATGGCAAGTTTACAATTAGAACCGACCAGTCAACAGGAGAATTACTGGTCAGTAATATCGGCTACAAGACAACCAAAATAGCTTACGGTCCTAAATCTAATCTTCAAATCATCTTGGAAGAAAGTGCAGGAAGCCTGGATGAAGTGGTTGTGATTGCTTATGGTAAAACAACCAGACGTCTCAATACAGGTTCTGTCGGACAAGTAAGTGCCGCTGAAATAGGTTTGCAGCCGGTCTCTAATCCGCTGAGCGCTTTACAAGGGCGTGTCGCTGGTCTAAGCATAACTCAGAACAGTGGAATAAATGGAGCCGGTGTAAAAGTACAGATCCGTGGGCAAGCATCGTTGATGCAAGGCTCAGATCCACTATTCATTATTGACGGCGTCCCATTCGCATCGGGAAATAGCTCTATAAATTCCGTGAATAATGCGACAGGAACGGCTGGTATCAGTCCATTCAGCACAGTAAATCCTGCAGATATAGAAAGTGTGGAGGTTCTTAAGGATGCAGATGCAACTTCTATTTACGGAAGCAGGGGGGCTAACGGTGTAATCTTAATTACAACTAAAAAAGGCGTGTCTGGAAAAACCAGATTTAGCCTTAATGGTTACAGCGGATTTAGCCAGGTTACCCGTACCATGGATATGCTGAATACGCAGGATTATCTTATGATGCGTAAAGAGGCATTCAAGAATGATGGTGTAGCAATGACTAATGCTAATGCGCCTGACCTACTACTCTGGGACCAAAACCGCTATACAGATTTTAAAAAACTACTTATAGGTGGGACGGCCAAAACTAATGACTGGCAAGCCTCTGTGAGTGGAGGAAATGAAAATACAAAGTTTCTCTTTTCTGGTGGCTACCATGGTGAAACATCTGTATTTCCTGGCGAACAACGCGATGATAAGATATCAGGCAGATTAAGCCTGAACCACCGTTCAAAAGACCAAAGGTTTACGTTGGATCTGAGTACAAGCTATTCGTATAACCAAAATAAGATGAGCGCGGGCGATTTGACTGGTTTTATTAATATGCCGCCTAATATGTTGCTTTATAGTGAGAATGGAGATTTGAATTGGCAAGAAGGAGGTGTATATTTTAATGCAACAATTACTAATCCGCTGGCCGCAGCAAATAGAAAATATACCGGCAAATTCACAAATACTAATACTAGTTTGAATATGTCTTATTTGGTGTTATCTGGATTGACAGCAAAATTAGCTATGGGCCATAATAGCGTTAACGGTGAAGACCAGGCACTGAATCCCTCAACATCTATTAATCCTAATTCCGGAAATCTCCCGTATGCAAATTTTGGCAGGTCTTCTTTGAACAGCTGGATTATTGAGCCTCAGGCAGAATACAATAAAACAGTAGGTAAAAGCAAAATTAACGTTTTACTCGGAGGAACCTTGCAAAATACAAGTAGTAACAGTTTAAGTATAGCTGCCCAGAATTATAAAAATGATCTGTTGCTTTCCTCAATTGCCGCTGCCGGAAATGTAACAACAAGGAATAGTGATTTTGCTTACCGTTACACCGCCATTTACGGAAGGATTAATTATAATCTAAAAGACCGGTACCTTATAAATTTAACTGGAAGAAGGGACGGGTCAAGTCGGTTTGGACCAGGTAAACAGTTTGCGACATTTGGAGCGCTGGGAGCGGCCTGGATATTTTCAAGCGAGTCTATTATAGAATCTGCATTGCCGTGGTTAAGTTTTGGAAAGTTGAGAGGGAGCTATGGTAGTTCTGGAAATGATCAAATTGGAAACTACAGATTCCTCGATACCTGGACAAGTACTAATCTTCCTTATCAGGGTGGTCCAGGGCTGCAACCTTCTAATCTATATAATGGTGATTTTTCTTGGGAAACCAACCGAAAGGCAGAGTTGGCTACCGAACTCGGGGTATTGGACAACCGGTTTATCTTGACTATTGCTTATTTCAGAAATTGGAGTAGTAATCAGTTGATTAATTATCAATTACCGACGCAAACAGGTTTTAGTTCAATCCTGCGCAACTTCGATGCAACGGTTCAGAACTCAGGATTTGAATTTGGACTGGAAAGTAAATTGATCAACTACAAGGATTTCACATGGTCCAGTGCATTAAATTTTTCGATGCCCAGGAATAAATTGATCAAGTTCGACGGATTGGAAAAATCCAGTTATGCCAACACCTACTTTATTGGAGAGCCACTTTCCACTAGAAAAATGTTTGAATATCTCGGCGTGGACCCCACATTGGGGACTCATACTTTTAGGGATGTAAATGGAGATGGGAAATATGGTTCAGATGATAAAATTCATCGGCGTAATACCCAACCCAAATTTTATGGTGGGCTACAGAATAGTTTCGTATACAAAGGTCTAAAACTTGATGTTTTTATGGAGTTTAAGAAGCAGACAGGCTATAACTATCTCTACACACAGTCTACCTATATTCCTGGTTATTTAACAATCAATCAGCCTGATATTGTACAGCATCGATGGCAATCGCAAGGCGATAAAACATATATCCAACGCTTTGCAGCCTCGGCTGGAAGTTCTGCTTTCGCACCAGCAGCATATTATCTTACTGACTCGGATGCCATATACAGTGACGCTTCTTTCATTCGGTTAAAAAATGTCTCGCTTGCTTATAATTTTCCAGATAGTTGGATAAAGAAGATGAAGTTAGAAAGATTAGGTATTTATCTGCATGCTCAGAATCTGTTTACAATAACAGGATATAAAGGTGCTGATCCGGAGACACAAAGCCTCTACATATTACCGCCGTTAAAAACAATAACCGCAGGCATTCAAGTAACCCTATAATCATGAAAACAAGAAAAAATAAAAAGCTCCAGTTATTTTTTGCAAGGCAATTAAGCTTATCTACGATAGTATTCATAAGTTCATTTCTACTTCTGTTCGGTTGTAAAAAACTGCTAGATGTACCAAAGTCGAGTAGTTTAGTTCTGAATAAAGATGTATTTGCTAATAATGAGACCGCAACCTCTGCAGTATTGGGTCTCTACAATAAAATGGTTACGCTAAATTTGAGCATCAGTAATGGCGGTTTGAGTATTTACCCTGCACTTTCGGCAGATGAATTAGCTAGTGCCGGCAACCAGACGAGTTATGATACTTTTTTGTTTAATGCAATTCTTCCTACTGATGGAATTATAAATAATAACTTTTGGAGCGCCAGCTACAAGAATATCTATCATGCTAATGCAATACTTGAAGGGCTGAATGGCTCTGGTGCTCTGACTAGTTCAGTAAAAAACCAATTACGGGGTGAAACGCTTGTAATTCGGTCATTGTATTTCTTCTATTTAACTAATTTATTCGGCGACGTACCCCTTGTTCTTTCTACGGACTTCGAGCAGAATGCAGTTATGCCAAGAACGCCAGCAAATGTTATAGTTGAGCAATTAATTGCCGACTTGAAAGAGGCAGTAGAATTACTAGCCCCGACTTATGTATCTACCGCAAGAGCCAGAGTAAACTCTTTTACGGCAAGGGCATTTCTAGCAAGATTATATCTATACAATAAGCAGTGGGAAAACGCGGAATCGGAATCCGGTGTAGTGATCTCGTCTAGTTTATATAATCTTGAAAGCGACCTAGATAAAACTTTCGTTAATACATCCAAAGAGACAATATGGCAATTGGTTCGCGAAAATCTAAATACTGCGGAAGCAGTCGTATTGATCCCAGTATCCGCAATGGCGATTCCCAATCTGGTGATAAGAGATGAATTGTTAAACAGTTTCGAACCTGGAGACCAAAGAAAAAAACACTGGATAACATTTAACTCGGTTAACAGTCAACGTTATTACTACCCTTATAAATATAAGATAAGAACGGGGAGCGTAATAGGCGAGCATCTTGTTGTGTTTCGTTTGGCAGAGCAATATTTGATTCGCGCGGAGGCAAGGGCAGAACAGGGAAACCTTTCAGGTGCTCTTGACGACTTGAATGTATTGAGATCACGTGCAAGAGCACTGGTGACACCGGAAATGCCTGATCCCTTACCCGATATTCCTTCAGGTTTAAGTAATTCAGTGGTGCTTAATTCCATTTATAAGGAACGTTCCCATGAACTTTTTTGCGAGTGGGGTCACAGGTGGCTGGATCTAAAAAGGACAAATATGGCTGGTGCAGTCCTGTCGAAACTGAAACCGACCTGGAATACCTATGCTGAATTATATCCAATTCCCTTTTCTGAAACACAACTAAACCCTTATTTAACTCAAAACCCAGGTTATGCAAATTAAACCCCTAATTACTAAAGGTCATCTATTCAAGTTCATTATCTGTATTTCAACCTTTGTAAATATTGCAAATGTTTATGCGCAAGCACCATTGAAAAGAGGCGATAAGATTCCTGACAATAAAATCAAAAGTGTATATAATGCGCGTAAAGGTGAAATTGATCTTTCTACTATTAAAGCTAAGCTGATTCTGTTGGACTTTTGGAGTCCGAGCTGCACGGGTTGTTTAATGTCTTTTCCGAAATTGGACTCGCTACAAAAGCTATTTGGGAATGATATTTCTATTATCCTTGTCAATCAGCAAAGTCTCGATTCTACAAAGAGATTTTTCGACCAACGGAAATTCCTTTATAAGCCGGAGATCCCTTTTGTCACCGGAGACATACTTCTTAATCGTCTTTTTCCTAATTTGGCCAAACCTGCCTACGCTTGGTTAGATGGGGACGGTAAGTTCTATCAAATGACTAATAGTTTAACCGGCGAAGGAATTCGTAGATTTATATTGGAACAAAAGTCTGGCTTAGACGAGTATTTAGGTAGACAGAGATACTTACCGTCTCTTTTCGATCAGGAATTTAAAGAAGATCTTTTGAGTTATTCTTACCTCGCAAAAGCTATACCCGGTATTAGTCTGGCAGGGGAAGGCGATGGTAGGGGGATTTCTGTTCCTAATTACACCATATTGGAACTATACAAGGAAGCTTATAATGAGATTGGTAAATATGATTTCGGCAAGCCTTGGAAAATTTCTTTAGCTGTTAAAGATAGTAGCAGATATATTTTGCCGGCTAACCCCGATTTGGCCAACGAATGGGAAAAGGAAAATACCTACACGTATTCACTTTTACTTCCTAAAGAAAGGGCCGCAGACCGATTTAAAACGATGCAAAAAGATTTAGACCGTTACTTTGGTATCGAGTCTAATGTCGAGAAGAGAATGGTAAAATACCTAGCATTAGTTCGTACCAGTACAAATGATAAGTTGAAGTCAAAGCGGAGGTCGAAATTCAAAGCTATAGATCCTCATAGTTTTATAATGTCTTCTCATGGCCAAGCGAATAAATATTATCCGAAGAGGGAACTAATAGCTCATCCCTACCGGGTGTTTTCAAGAATATTTAAAGTATGGGTTGAGCGAAGATTAAAACAGCCGTTTGTAGATCAAACAGGATATGCCGGAGATGTCAGTATTTCAATAAGTGGTGATGTGGTAGATCGTTTTGAATTGTTGGAAATTAAAAGAGCACTTAGGGCATATGATCTGGATCTGGTTGAAAAAGAAGATTTGATTGATGTGTTAGTATTGAGAGAGTAAGCCAATGGCGGGCATTTTTGTACCCGCCGTTGGTTTATTACGATTAATTGGAAAATGCAATTCTATGCTCAATACCTGCAGTCGCGGGGACATCGATCCCCGTAGGTTGCGCAGTTTCATACCCTACGATGCACGGTGTCGAAGTTAGGTCTCGGCACTCCGTAAGCGGATTAGCGCCATTCGGCATTGAATCGTCTTTCGTCTGTGGGCTACTGTTCAACTGAGCTTTTAGCGTATTATCATTCTGGTCAATAGAGTACCAATAAAGACTTGGTTGTGCCTTTTTCTCACTGACAGATTTTGCTGGAATGAAAGCAAAAGTTAAACCTAAAACTGCTACAAGAGCAAATGTGAACACAGCTCCAAGCCATGTTTTTCTATTAAATGATTTAGTATTCATATCGATAATTTTTAAATTAATAATGCTAATAATGTTCGTCCTTCAGGCGGACTTTCCGAAAAAGGTTGTCCGCTGCGGACAGCCTTTTTCATTTTGGCCTCGCGGCTTTCTTCTGAACACGGCAAATTTGCAATGGTGAGGAGCGGGACTTGCACTATCGAAAATGCAAGCCAAAGCATGGTTAATCCGGATAGTTATATCCAGAATCAGTTCAATCTGTATTGCTGTGTTTAAGATTTTCATAGCCTTATCTTAATTAATAGCTGTTTTGTTAATCTGTATAGTATCTGTTTTAGGTATGGCCGCCACACATTTCTGTCCTCGCCAAAATTTGTTTTGCTGTCTTAGCATAAATTTGCTTGAATAAAGCTAGGGTTAGATTCGTGAGAAAAACGACACTCAATGCGGCGCTTTTTGCTGAATTGTACGTATTCACCTATTGAAATGCTCATTTTAAATGCGAAATGTCTTAATACGTAATTTAGAATGTGAGTTGATCAGTGAAGTTTCCAATTGGATTGGATAGCTGGCGATATTTGCTTCCTAAAATTCGCATGTGTTAATCAATTACCATATACTATCTTTATGTTAAGAGTCTATAGAACTGTGTCTAAGAAAACGAAATATATTCCCGTAAATACAATCGCTGCAACTTTCGATATAGGGATTGCCATTGAACGAACTTATTTCGGCAGTTCGGAAGCTGCAAGTTTAGATTCTTCGGAGGAAGCAAAACAGTCACATAGAGAAGACCGTCATTCATTTTTTATTCTTGAAAGTGGAAACGTTACCCTGGAAATTGATTTTCAAGAATATGAAATGTGTTCCTCATCGGTTATTTATATGCATCCTGATCAAATACACCGTGTTTTGGAATTCAAGGAGATGACAGTCACAAGTTTAGGGATCAATAATGAAAATCTGAATCCAGAATATATAAAGCTGTTGGAAAAACTTATTCCCGCAAGACCTTTAGTGTTGAACCAGGAAGCCTTTAATTTAATTGCTGAAACTTCATCACTCTGCATCAAGTTTTCCGAGCGTAAAAACGACAAGCTCTACCAATCTTTACTTAAAGATTGTTGTAACACCTTGGTCGCGCTGATCGTGTCGGAATACTTAGCAGCTGTTAAATCAACAGAAGTACATTCCAGATTTAAGGTAATATCAGATGCATTTAAATCCTTATTGGAAAGTAACTTCGTGAGCATTAAAAGTCCCTCGGACTTTGCTCAAAAATTAAATATAACCACTCCTTATCTGAACGAGTGTGTCAGAAATTCGACAGGACACCCTGTTTCATATCATATACATCAACGTGTTATTTTAGAAGCTAAACGTTTGCTTTACCACTCCAATAAATCGGTCAAAGAAATTGCAGCAGAATTGGGGTATGATGACTATCCTTATTTTTCACGTCTGTTTACAAAAGTTACCGGAATGACCGCTTCAACCTTTAGAAAGAAAAACCTCGAATAGTCCAATAGCTACTTCGGATCGAGATCAATTATCATAGCTATAGCATCTTTCTTTGCGTTAAGAAAATCGTTAAAATATGGATTCGATAAAAAATAAAAAAGTACTGGTTTCTGGTGCAAGTATGGCAGGTCTTTCAACCGCACATTGGATGACGAAATTAGGTTACAAAGTAACGGTAGTTGAACTGGCAAATGAACCACGGACTGCTGGAGGGGCCGTCGATATAAAGGGAGCTACCGTTGAGGTCGTTAAGCGTATGGGGATTTATGAAAATCTAAAGGCAAACGCTTTAGGAGTGGAAATGATAGAATTTAAAAATGCAGAGGATATAACTGAAAATAGCTTTTCTGTAGCGGGCGAAGAAGGAAACCCTGGTGAGGAAATAGAAATCGAACGCGATAAATTTGTCAATGTTATCATGGATCAGCTGAAAGATGATGTTGAGTTTATTTTCAACGATAGCATCACTGCGTTAAATGAAACAGATGACGAGATGCGTGCTACTTTCAAAAGTGGCTTAGATCGATCTTTTGACTTGGTCGTTGGCTGTGATGGGATACATTCCGGTGTAAGAAAAATATGGTTTGGTCATGAAACTGAATATTCCCATTTTCTAGGCGCTTATTCTTCTATTATTATTCTGAATAAATTGCTGATAAAGAAAAACTGCCTGCAAATATATAATGAGCCAGATAAAGCCGTTATGCTCAATGCCTATAAAAATAAGACTGATATAATCTTTTGTTTCAATTCAGAAAAAGAGATTTCCTACAATTACCGTGACTTGGAAGAGCAAAGAAAAATAATCCTGGAACAGTTTTCAGACGTAAATTGGAGAACTCCGGAGTTATTAGAGGAAATGAAACAGTCGGAAAATTTTTACTTCGATAAGTTCTGTCAGATAAAAATGCCGTCATGGACAAAGGGCCGGGTAGCCCTGGTTGGCGATGCGGGCTATTGTGCTTCTCCCGCTGCAGGAATGGGTGCCTCGTTAGCGGTAAGCGGTGCCGGGGCACTAGCAGATGCTTTACAAAAATACAATGGAAATTTTGAATTGGCATTTCAGGATTATAATAAAAATCTGAGGCCATTTATAGAGGAGGTTCAAGCTGAAGCCGAAAAGAATTTGCGGGATAATTTTATCCCAAGAACTGAGGAGGCTATTCGCCTAAGAAACATAGAGGGCTTTTAGTATTTAAAAACTATTGTGTAGAGATAGAAAGGTTCCATAAGTGTCTGATAAAAAACAATACTTAATGCGACCTTTTTTGCCGAATTGTACATATTTGACTGCTGAAATGCTCATCTGAAATCGTGAAATGTCTTTATAGTTAATTTATCGGGTAGAAATATTTGTATTTTTAGAAAACTATCTAATTTCAAGAATGCAAAAATATAAAAACATAGACGATAAAACATTGCCTTATCTCGGTGTAGGGTGGTTTTTGCTGATAGCATGCTTTGTTGCGCTATGTTTAATTTGGCCAGCCGCTGATATTGATTTCTGGAATATCTTAAACGAGGACTGGTTTCAACGCGCCTTTCTGAATACGCTGATTGTCGTTGTGCTCATGATGCAGATTGTTAACTATTCTGGCAGATATCTCGATAATAAAATTCCCTGGGAGGAAAAACCATGGAGAAGGTTATTGATGCAGTTGATTTTCGGATGGGCACTGTCCGCTGGGGCCGGCTATCTGGTGACTTGGTTTTTTTCAACTCAGCTCCATATCGATACTAGAGTGGTAAGGTCCAGAAGCCTTATTTTACTCATCTCGCTGCTCATGAATTCATTGTATATAGTTCGGTATTTTATCCTTAAAGTCATGGGACCGAGGACTACTGAACTAGAACCAGTACTGGAAACCGAAAGTGAGCAGGAGAGATATCCTGTTTTTTTTATGATCCCCGATGGAAAGGGTGAAAAGAAAGTTCTGGTTACTGATATTGCCTATATATCCAGGGCGGAGAATAATACGCTTATCTATTCTCATAAAGGAGCGATTGACATTTGTTATTTATCACTCGACTTACTGATTTCCCGGTTAGATCACGAGTTGTTTTTTAGAGCAAACCGAAGTTTCATTATAGCGAAGGATGCCGTAGACGGTTATACGAGACAAAGCGATAGAAAGTTAAAGATAAATTTAATTCCTCAAAACGAGAGTCCAACATTAGTTAGCAGGATTAAAGCGAAGCAGTTTGTTGATTGGTTCAGGGCTGGTAAATGCAATCTACCGATATTACGCGATCAATAATTGATTGGCACAGCAGTTAAACTTGCAATTATCTTCATTTTGGTTACAAACCCATCCATTTTGGTTATACCTCCAGATTTTTTGATCTGCACCTTTGTATGGTAAAACACAACCGAATTATGAAAACTATTTTTATCACCGGTGCATCGACCGGACTAGGGAAATCGACAGCTAAATTGTTTCATGCTAAAGGATGGAAAGTTATTGCAACTATGCGCAGGCCGGAACAGGAAACAGAATTAAACGAACTTGAAAATGTGACATTACTGCCTCTTGATGTGACAAATATTGAACAAATTAGGCAGACTGTACAAAAAGCAACCAGCTTAGGAAACATTGATGTAGTATTTAACAATGCAGGTTACGGCTTAATTGGTGCTGTAGAGTCGAATACCGAAGATCAGATAAGGGCACAATTTGAAACTAATTTTTTTGGTACTGTTTGGGTCATACGGGAATTTATTCCTTACTTTAGAAATAAACGAGGCGGCTTGTTTATCAATACAACCTCGCTATGCGGTTTAACATCTAACCCTCAATCTGCGATTTACAACGCCTCTAAATGGGCACTGCAGGGCCTTGCAGAAAGTATGTCTTACGACCTTGCACAATTTGGAATTGGTATTAAAAATGTAGCTCCAGGTGGTATTAAAACAGATTTCACAAAAGCTATGCAAGTAAGCGCGGATGAAGCATATGATGCGACTATGGCTAAGATGATGGAAGGATTTCAGGATGGAACGTTAATGGAGTTTACTGAGCCACACCTTATAGCAGATGTTGTCTACCGTGCTGCAACAGACGATGAAGACCAGTTAACTTACCCGGCTGGAAATGACGCGGTAAGATTGTATACTAAAAGACTTGCTCAGGGTCCTGAGGCGTTTCGTAAGGATCTGATGGCGTACCTGAACCTGAATAGCCCATATGAGTCCGGTACCTTTAAAATAACGACTGAGAATGCATAAAATGGAATCAAAACAACCTAACCTTTTCAATTCGATATCGGAACTGCATAAGGTGCTGGGGTTACCAAAACCACTTCATCCGCTCATTAGCCTGGTAGATTATAGTAAAATAAAGGCCGACACTGCAGATTTGGAAAAAGGAATGGTTTTCAATTTTTATAAAATCTCCTATAAAAAGAATTTCACAGGAAAAATAAGGTACGGACAAAACCATTATGATTTCGACGAAGGTGGATTATCATTTTTTTCGCCAAATCAGGTAATTACGGCACTGGAAGATGAAGCAGACTATAGTGGGTATACCTTACTTATCCACCCTGATTTTATTCTAGGCCATCCTTTGGGACAAAACATCAGGAACTATGGATTTTTTGATTATTCGGTAACTGAAGCGCTATATCTATCTGATAAGGAGAAGAACGTGATCATGTCCATATTTGATAACATAGGAACTGAACTTGAATCTGCTATTGATCAGATCAGTCAGGATGTGCTTATTTCACAAATTGAACTTTTATTGAATTACAGCAAACGTTTTTATACAAGGCAATTTATTACACGAAAAACGGCGAGTAACGATCTGCTGGTTCGTTTTGAAGCCGCTCTATCCGAATATTTTGCTGATGATAAGCCCTCCGTAATTGGTTTACCAACGGTTGCTCAGCTAGCCAGTCCGTTAAATGTATCTCCTCATTATCTAAGTGATTTGCTGAGGACTGTCACCGGACAAAATACTCAACAGCATATTCATAATAAAATGATTGAAAAAGCAAAAGAACTATTATCATTAAGCGACTTTTCAGTCAGCGAAATAGCCTACAAACTGGGTTTTGAACATCCGCAATCTTTTAACCGGATGTTCAAGAAAAAAGCGAAAGTATCACCGGTAGATTTTAGGAATTCATTTAACTAAAAAATACCGTTTGACGTAGCCAAAAGACAAACAATGACCACGGGGTTTTGAGCCAGCCTGGTGTTATAAAAAAACAAATAGTATGGAAGAATTGGATTTTAAGGAAGCTATAGAGAGATCGCTGAAAATCAGGGAACTTTATCATGAACTGGAGCTGCAGCATCACGGTAGTGAATGGACAGTAGAAGAAGATGCGCTGGCATTTTTAACAGATGCGGGCTTAGTGGGGAGACTAACTATGTCCCAACAGGGGCGGTGGCCTGCGGGCAAAGAGTCCAGAAAAGAGCTGGAACATAAACTTGGGGAAAGTATGTGGTGGCTGATTGTATTAGCAAATCGTATGGATGTCGATATAAAGGATGTACTTGGTGAATTTCTCACTAAGACTGAGAAATTGTTAGGCAAGTAGATTTAATCACGATATTCTTTTTCTGTAACGGTTTGCAGCCATACTGTCGGACCATTTGTTCTACTTGTTATCGCCAGTTGAACAAATGCTGTATCCGGACTTGCTCCATGCCAATGAGGCGTATTTGGCGGGCATTTAATAACCGATCCTTTGCGAAGAATTACTTTTGATTGCCCTTTCTCCTGGTAGTAACCTACACCATCAGTTACCATTAAAATTTGTCCGGCAGGATGTGAATGCCACTTACTTCTTGCTCCGGGAGCGAAAGTGACATTTCCAACTGCCGTTTCATTTAAACTGTCAGCATCGATAAGGGATTTTACCCAAACCTCACCATTAAAATTCTGAGTTGTATTTTTATCTCCCTGAGCGAAAATAATCGACCTTTTTTCTGTTTCTTTATTACTCTCGGCAGGAATATAATTACACGAATAAAACAGAAGTAATAAACAGGCGACATTGATTTTTAAAATACATTTCATTTTACTTTTTATTTTTAAGCACATTGTCTAGTACATTTTCAGCCAATTTTACTTCCTTTTTACCTATGTCTGATTTTATGATCCTAAGGAATTGCAGCAGCTGGCCGGGTGTCAAACCTATATTCAGGCAAATGTTTAAATGGGAGCTAAGCATGGGTTCAACTCCCCCAATACTACTGAGAACCGATATTGTCACCAGCTCTCTATCTCTATAGCTTAGGACGTCGCGTTCAAAAATATCTGCAAACAAATGCTCTTTAAGGAATATTTCTATTGAAGGCGCGAATGCGGCATATCCCGTTTTTGGCTCTTGCTCCGCTACACCGGTCAATTCTTGAAGTATAATTTTACCACGTTCGTACTTGCTGCGCTCATCGTTAATCGTTGACGCTTTAGCACCAACAATGTCATGGAGACCAGCTGCCGTACGTTTCTCCACCACCGACATAAAAGTCTGTAAACCCCGGATACTTCGCGGAAAACCAGCATAGGCATATATATGGATGAGAGCTTCTTTAATCTGGTTAACAGTAAGACCTGCATCAAGTCCGTCGTTCAGCGCCATTTTCAACTTTGATAGATCGCCTTTTCCTGTCAGAGCCGCAATATGAATAAGACTCTGCTCTTTGGGGCTTAAATAAGAATTTTGATTGTTTTGAGCTTTTAGCGCCACAGAAATGGAATTCAAGGTAATGGCCAATGCCATGAAGATTATGCTTTTTTTCATGTTGAACTTTTTTGTCTGATGTTATTTGCCTGCAGGAATAACGAGCTTGGTAAATGACAAAGAACCCAGTTTCCATGAACCATCCTCTTTGATATAGACTTCTGTTACCATAAATGGGTTCGTCACTTCGTTTCCACCGACAACGGCGAGTAGGTCAATCCTGTTCAAAAGAATGGCTGTATTGTCGATTATCTTCACGGACACATCATGGATGTCTGCTTTTTTATACCAAATACCTCCACTTTTGATGACGTTAATTTCCTGTTGTTTCCCCCACGATCCACCCATATGGACAAACATAGATTTCTCGTGAAAGAGCCGTCCAAGAGCTTCAATATTCTTGTCTGACATCCATTGCCATTTATCTTTTGAAAGTTTAATAATTTCCTGGTCTGCACTGTTGTTTTGTGCCTGAGATGGTAGTGTGCCCATGAAGGTTAAGAATAGTCCGATAATTAATGCTTTCATCTTTTTTGTTTATAGATTTTGAATGATTAATTCCAATATATCAGTGTTTAATTATCAAGTCCCTTTTCTGCTAACCATTTGGATGTCAGATCTGCGATTCCTACATTATTCAGATCGGACATAGGGAAATGTGTATTGCCTTTTATACCAATTTCGGGGAGATGAATAAGGGTCACATCACCACCATATTTGTTCACCACATCTCTCCATTTCTTTGCCATGCTCAATGCCGCACGCCATTGCTCCTGTCCCGGATTTTTCACTGGTTCGTCAGGGATGAAATCGCCATAATAGATAATGATCGGAATTTGCGTCAAGCGCTTAAATTCCGCTGCAGGAACAGTCCTGGCTTTTAATTCTCCACCAACATAGGTTATCGATGCAGGTACTTCATCTTCGGGAAATACGAAGTTGCTGCCTGGCTCGTAACTGACAATAGCCTTTATTTTTTGGTTTCTTATAGCTGTTAACCATCCCATGCCTCCACTATGTGAATGTGTGACCAGAATACCTTCACCGATCTTGTTGAACAGTTCGGAGACCGCCTCTATATTGACATCAAAATCAATAGGGCCGGTATCGGGGACCATTTGACGGAAAAATTGATCCAGCGCTTTCGGCTCTTTGGAAAATTGCACGCCTGGAAAAAAAGCTGTGTCAATGCCTAACCGAAATATCCCGAACCAGAGCTGATCATCTGGAGCTGCGGTAATATGCATTGGCTTTGTGCTCCGCCCGGCGTTGCCTCGTCTGGGTTGATCAAGGTTATAAATACTGAATCTACGTTTCAAAAAAATATCCTGAAAACCTTCTCTGCCGTCAGGTGTGGTTTGCCATGTTCGCATGGACTGCCCATAGCCATGCCAGAACACTAATGGTAGTTTACGCGGATCAATAGGTTTCTGATAAAGAACAAATGCATGATCGCCGTGCAGCGTTTGACCTTCAGAATTTTGATTACCCGGATTGAAAGCACCTTGCGTTATAGGATCAAATTTACCGGGTGCAGTTATGACCGTTCCGCCTACGGCAAAGCTACCCTGTTCTTGCACAGCAATATATCTGATTTCTCTTTTGGTCTGACAAGCCATAACAAGAGCGATCGCGAAAAACTTCAGAAATGCCTGAGTTACTTTTAGATTTTTCAAATGCATTGGATTATGAAAATGGATTGTTGTCTTGATTAGTAATAAGCTGTCCTTTATAGGTTTTTGCCAAAGAAATCAATCAGTTTAGTAGTGATCTGATTCACATATTCCGGTTTCCAATACGTCTGTATATGAGTGGCGCCCTCAATTACAAATAGTTCTTTATTTTTAGCATTGGTCGCTTTAGGGAATGCTTCATCTGTCATATACTTTGTATCTGCTTTACTTCCAGAAATCATGAGTAGAGGTTGTTCGATCAGATCCATATTAGTGGCGGCATCCCAGACCATTAAATCGGTCAGGCTGCTCATGGTATATAGAAAGGTCGAGTTTGGATGCGCATGGGTTCTATAATAGTACTCATATCCCTCACGATATAAGTCTGTTGTAGTTTTAGCAATTTCGACGTCTGTTATGCTTGCAACACCTGCGTAGATTATTTTACCGCCTGCTGCTTCCTGTGCGCGCGCATCGGATGCCTGTTTTAAACGTTCCTGGATTGTTGCTAACTGGGAATTCTGAAAACCATTACGTCTTACTTTGCCTGAGTTAAACATACTTAAGGTCGCTACTGCTTTAAATCGTTTGTCAGATTGAGCAGCTTTTAAAGTATACCCGCCGCCGCCGCAAATACCTAAAACACCTAGTTGTTTCGGATCGACGCCTGGATACCGGGAAACAAAATCGGCCATACCCCGGATATCTTCGATACGGTTTGCAGGTTTGTCAACAGATCGCGGTTGTCCGCTACTTCCTCCCTGATAGGCTGCGTCTGCAGCAATAGTTATATATCCCGATTCTGCCAGCCGTTGTGCATATAATCCGGCGGTCTGTTCTTTAATGCCACCATTCGGATGAGCCACTACTACAGCCTGGTATTTCTTTAAAGAGTCATAACCAGCAGGAGTATACACATTGGCTGCAATATCCATCCCGTTCAGTTTGTAGCTTACGGGATGGATGTTCACTTTTCCAGATACATTTTCTGTAATGGCATCACCATACACCAAACCAAAAGGATTTTTTGATTTAATTTGAGCTGAAGAAATGAAATTTGCTGTCATAAAAATCGCTATTAAAATTATTTTTATCTTTTTCATCAATATGCTTTTAGTTAATTAACCCAATTTTCTTTAACCATTTTTGCACTTGGTTCTGAACAAGATTTTTTTTATCGCCTTCCATCGCGAACAGGGTACCATCTCGTTCTACGCCACCTTTAGTTGAAAATCCTTCCAAAACCTTGCTGTTTGTACATAACTTTTTCACTGTTTCAAAGGTGTTGCCAATACCATACCCACCGTTTGTATTAAAAGGGACTACCGTCTTTCCGCTCAAATTGTATTGTTTCAGAAAGCTTTTCATGGGAGGGGGTAACTGCATTCCCCAGGTCGGAAATCCAACGAAGATTATATCATATTTTTCAATACTGTCAATATTTGTCTTTAGCGGGGGGAAATAATCCTTCGAATTTCATCTGCGACCTGATTCACTGTAGTCTGATAATGTTCCGGATAGGGGTTGACGAGTTCCAAAGAGACAAGGTCTCCGCCAACTTTCTGCTGGATAATCTCTGCAACGGTTTTGGTGTTTTTGGTTCTCGACAAATAGACGATCAGTACTTTTTCATCCGTGGAGTTTTCGCCTTTTGCATGTTCCGGCTCCTGAGCGTGCGAACTGCAGGATAGTATTAATAATATTGTACCTAACCATAATGCATATGTCTTCAATATTCTCATTAATATGATTTATTTAGCGATGGAGGTTGTTAATATAAAATTATTTTTTGCTCCCGTATTCTTCATCGGAGACTTTATGTGACCAGACGGTTTTTCCTCTTTGTGAGGGTGAAGTTGCAATGTAAGTGACGCCACTTTCTGGCGTTGCACCATGCCAGTGCTCAACCCCCGGCAGACATTTAATAACCTCACCTTTACGTACAGTCTGCTTAAGTTTTCCTTTTTCCTGATAGTAACCAACTCCTTCGGTAATGATTAAGATTTGTCCTCCTGGATGGATATGCCAATCTAATCTTGCCCCCGGATCAAATATGGCTACGGAAGTACCATATGAAAAGACACTGTCAGCTGAATTCAACTCTGTGAGCCACACGTTTCCTACGTGATGAACATTTGGAGATTTTTCACCCTTCGGGAAAATCGGGACATCTTGTGCTGCTGCTGTGTTAGAAAAAACAGCAAACAATAAAATTGAAAAATAGAAGGCTTTCCTTATCATGATAATTTTTAAGATAAATCAAAATTTACATGGCAAACATCAGGAAACTATTTTGTGCTTTTTTGAAAGGAAGAACCAACACGAAAATCAAGTGCTTTAAGACGAAAAGCAATGTTTGGTGTCATCTAACTGATTACTCGATTACCAACCATTCTTTGAACTCGGCGGCTTTATTTTTACTGATATAAATTCGTTCAGGGACATCTGTAGCAAGTGTAATGAGTAACCTGCTGTCGAACCATACCGTTATTTTTATGACTGCATTTCGGGCAACGATGAATTGTTTATTAGCCCGATAGAAATTGGCGGGATTTAACGTTGTAAAAATATGTTCTAGCGTTTTCGAATAGGGGATGGTGTTTCCGTCTGCCAAACCAACAACTGTATTTTTATCTGTAGTATAGAAAAATGAAACTTTTTGAAGATCAATAGGCAGGAGTTGATCTTTATTGGGAATTAAAAGTTTATTTCGATAACGTGGTGCTGGCGCCAGCTGGTTAACCTTCGATACATACTCGGCCAGCCCAGCACGGGACAATTTTGTGAACTTTTGAAGTGCCCGGTCTAATTCAATAGTTTTAATGGGTTTAAGTAGGTAATCAATACTATTTACTTTAAATGCTTCGATGGCATATTCGTCATATGCTGTAGTGAAAATAATAGGGATATCAATCTCGATATGATCAAAAATCAGAAATGCAGATCCGTCAGACAAATTGATGTCCATTAATATAAGATCTGGTTGGGTATGCCCGTTCAGCCAGTTAATGGTTTGGTTCACACTTTCTGCATTTCCTACTACTTCTATTTCAGGATCAATTTCTCTCAAGACCTCCACTAAGCTTTCGTAAGCAGCTGTTTCGTCCTCAACAATAAGTACCTTCATATTGATTGTCCTAATGGTAAATAAACATTAAATACACTCCCCTTACTTTCCACCCTAATTTGTTGTCCCATTAGCAACAAAAAACGGCTTTCCAGGTTATTAAGTCCGGTACCATTGGTCTCAGCCGGACTTAGTTTCGGGTAAACTGGATTTGAAATAACAAGTTCATTATTTTTATTAATAAAGATATCGATGATCATTTTATGCTTGCTGTCAATCATGTTATGAACCACAACATTGTCAAGCAGGGGAAGAATAGAAAGTACTGGGACCTTTTGTGATAATACGTTTTTATCAATTTCAATGTGGTATTCCAATTTGTTGGCAAAACGGACTTCCATCATATAACGAAAGGCGTTGACAAAGGTCAGCTCTTCTGCTAAAGTTACGAGTCCTTTTTTATCACTTTGAAGAATATACCGAAATACATCAGACAGTTTATTGACATAAGTCAGTGTTTCTTCATTGTTTTTTTTTCGGATTAAGGAGGTTAAACCATTCAGGGAATTAAAAAAGAAATGAGGGTTAATCTGATTTGTT
>JAAAFW010000015.1:1342582-1504597 GCA_019352875.1 Pedobacter cryoconitis
CTTTTAATTCTTCGATTTCCTGTTCTCTTTTTCGTTGTTCATTATACAAATCTATAATGTGCCCCATAAGTGTGCTTAAGATAGAAATAACAACGAACTGGAATAGCACTAAACTACCATAGTGTCTGACTTTGGTATACATTAAATAGGAGATTCCTCCATAAATAGCAAATGCTATAACGGTGATAATCATGTTGTAAACCAAACGTTTCCTGAAGCCTACCGTTTTTATCCGCTTTAAATTGATGTTAATCAATAAAAAAATAAGACCGGCGAGGAACGTATATCGCAATAAGAGGAAAGAAATATAGTTTATTTTACCCGATCCGCTAAGTTTTTTTAAATCGAACGGTAACCAGGTGATGTCTGGATAGATTACAAACATCGCAGCAATTAAGCTGATGAAAAGCAATTGGTAGGAATTATATTTTTTTAGCAATTTGTTTTTTATTTATCAATCAATATAATTATATCAATCTGATATATATAAAATTAAGTATTCTAGTCGACGGGTTGTGATAGGCAAATATCAGGAAACTAGCTTATCTTTTTTCAAAGAGAGCATCAAAGCGAAAATCATAGGGTTAAAACGAAAATACAAGCAATCCGAAGATAACAATGGTTATTCATATTTTAATGCATCTACGGGGTTTGCTTTTGCTACTTTGAAACTTTGCATACTAATGGTGAGAATTGCGATAGTCAAAGAAATTCCTGCTGCCAGCATATATGGCCATAGACCGGTGCTAACTTTATAATCATACGTCTGAAGCCATTTCGTCAACAGGATATAGGCGACAGGTATCGCAATAAGGTTTGATATTAATACCAGTTTGATGAAATCTTTATTCAGTAAGACAAGAATGCTTTTTAAATCTGCGCCCAGGACTTTTCTGATACTAATTTCCCGCTTCCGTTGTTCGGCCATATATAAGGCTAACCCTAATAATCCGAGGCAGGAAATAACAATAGCGAAGCTTCCGAAAATATTGGAAAGCACGCCAAGTAGTTTCTCAGACTTTATTTTTTGTTCCATGCCTTCATCGATATATTTTAAAGCAGATGGATATGCGGGATTCAGCTGCTGGCTAATCCTGTTGATTGTCTGAACTGCGACAGTAAGTGACTGGCTGGGATTGAGCCTCAGTAATAAAGCACTGCTCTTTTTAGGGTTATAATAAAATACTGTAGGTTCTGCCTGACGTCCGACCGCTGCATTATTGTAATCATTCACTACACCAATAATATGCAATTTTTGATCACCCCATCTAATAGGAGTGCCCACAGGATGCTTAAGGGCCATCATTTTTACTGCGGCCTGATTGACCAGAATGCCGCTGGCACTATCTGAGGCCAGTAGGCGCGAGAAGTCTGCCCCATCTATCAGTTTAGCACCGATAGTGCCAACGAAATCGTAACCAACGCTGCGGTGATTAATAATATAATCATCTTTTTTATTTTTTTCTGGCCAATTGAAGTTTCCCGTGATTGAGCCACCATTGGCAGTAAAATCTGCCGCATATTCTGTGGCCGATACAATTACATTCTCTTTTTTCAACGCTGCCTTTAGGATCTCTACCTTACCAGAGTTAGCAAATTCCCCCTCGAGGTCTAGTTGTACAAGATTGTTTTTATCAAAACCCAGCGGCTTATTTTTCATATACTGAATCTGAGAATAAACGATCGTAGCGCCGACAATCATAACTATTGATAAGCTAAATTGAAATACTACTAAAAGCTTCCTGATCGATAAGGAACCTTGGCCAATTTTTGTAAAGCCTTTTAGAACCTTTATCGGAGTAAAGGAAGAAAGGTAAAAGGCAGGGTAACAGCCAGCAAGGAAGCCGGTAGTCAATATCAGGACAATAATGGAGCACCAGAATAATGGGGACTGATAATTAATGGTAAGGACTATTTCCAGCAGGTTATTGAAATAAGGAAGTGTGAGTTCTATGAGTACAAAAGCAATGACCATGGCCAAAAAAGACAGTAACACAGATTCCATTAGGAATTGGCTGATCAAAGATTTTCTACTTGAACCCAATACTTTCCTTACGCCTACTTCCCGTGCCCGCTTTTCTGATCGTGCAGTGGAAAGGTTCATATAATTGATACTGGCAATTAGCAATACGCAAAAGGCAAGAAAAAAGAAAAGTCTTACCTGGTCAATTCTGCCACCTACTAGTTTGCCATTTTCAAACTTATCATATAGTTGATACTTACTGAAAGGAAAAAGAAAGACTTCCATCTGTGTGTCTTTCTGATGCGCTTTAACCAACTTCCTCAGGGATGCGTCGGCTGCATTGAAATCTGCATTCTTCTTGAGTTTGAAAATAGTTGAGCAGTTGATACTTCCCCAGCCCGCATTTACTTCATCAGGATATTCCTGATCGTGAAAGGCCCAGGTTTGCAGTGCCTCGAACTGTATAGTCTGGTTTTTAGGCGGATCGGCAATTACCGCTGTAACAGTCAGAGGTTTACGGTTATCCCACATCAGACTCTTTCCTATAGGTTCTTCATTGCCAAATAACTTTCTGGCAGTACTTGTGGTAAGTATAACAGAATTGGGTTGTTTCAATGCTGTTGAAGGATCTCCCTTTAGAAAAGAATAATCGAACACCTGTAGAAACTCTGGGTCTACATAGCTATAAGTTAATTTGATTTTATTTTGCTGGTAAGTAAAGAGCTTATTTTCTTCATCACTCATCCTGGCTGCAACTTCAATACCAGGGATCTCCTGAGCAGCAGTATAGGCAAGTTGGTTTGGTGTGGCCTCTAAAGTAATGGTATTACCCCCCAGCTTTAAGTTGAGCTTCGCAAAGTATATGCGGTTAATATCTTTAAATTGCTTATCATAACTCCATTCGTAATTAACGTAAAGCAGCAGTATCAGACAGGAAGCAAGTCCGATTGCAAGTCCGCCGATATTTATAAGCGTGAACCCCGGATTCTTACGAATGTTTCTTACTGCTATTTTAAAGTCAAGTGCGAGCATATTTCTTTTTTGCTGGCTGGAGCGATTAATATGCCAAACCAATTATTGGTTTGTATGTCGTTAAAAATAAGTAAAATAAACAAAGTGTTCAGATTGTATGTTCAATACCGAACAACTAATGTGCGGTAATGCACAGTGATTTCAAGACCCCTAATTAGTGCAACAGGTTATTAGTATCTTTCATTTCGGTTAAGAATGTCCTTGATCTGGTTAAGGTTGCCGGATGGTGAATGCTCACATTTGTTTACTCAATAATCATTTATATTATGGAAAGTCAAATTGAATCATTGGCAAGCAACATGCCTGTTGCGCTCGTCACCGGTGCCAACCAAGGTGTAGGTTTTCAGATCGCCAAAGCACTAGCAGACAACGGTTATATCGTTTATTTAGGTTCACGTAACCTTAGCAATGGAGAAAAGGCCGCTGCTGAGATTGGCGGCACAGTACATGCGATCCAGCTGGATGTTACCCAGCAATCAACCATCAGCGCAGCGGTGGAACGTATCGGGAAAGAATCCGGTCGTCTGGACTTGCTGGTAAACAACGCAGCTATATCCCATGCAGGTAAGCCTGGACGGACATTGGAAGAAACGATGAAGAGTGGTAAACCCAGTATTGCTTCACTTGACGAAATACGAGCCGTCTGGGAAACCAATGTATTCGGAGTCATTGCTATTACTCAGGCAACACTCCCTCTGCTTCGTAAATCGGCGGCAGCACGTATTGTTAATGTGTCTAGCGGACTGGGCTCCTTAACCTGGATAGCTGATCCGGCTTGCTGGGCAAGAGAACATTTCGACGTTATTTATTCGGCATCTAAAACGGCAGTTAATGCGGTAACTATGGCCTTCGCTATAGAACTGGAAGGGGAAAATATCAAGGTTAATGCAGTTAGTCCTGGTTTTACGGCCACAGCATTAAACAACTTCCAGGGAACCGATACAGTTGAGGTGGGCTCGCGTGAACCAATTCGTGTAGCATTAGAAACAGATGGTCCTACCGCTACTTTTACAGGTCCGGATGGCCCATTGCCCTGGTAGTCAAAGACAGATTGTTAGGTGTAAGCTTTGTTTTATGACCGGTGGCAATTAGTCATCGGTTATAGTTATTATCTTTAGATATGAAAACGGAAATGCCGAAAGTCAGCAAATTGGAGTCTGTATCGGAAATACATCATATGCTAGGGCTTCCAGGGCCTGTTCATCCGTTAATCAGTTTAATGGATGCTAATTACGGGCATATCGACTTGTCCCGGCTTCCAGTCAGTTATGTGCTGGGTTTCTATAAAATTTCATTTATTACCAAACTTGGAGGCAAGTTCAGGTACGGTCAGGGTTACTACGATTTTGATGAAGGGAGCATGTTATTCACGGCACCTAACCAGATTATAGGCAGTACGGAAGATTATACGAACAATTCAGGGTACTCGCTGATTATTCATCCGGATTTCCTTCACGGCCATCCATTGGCCAGGGAGATCAAACAATATGGTTTTTTCTCGTATGCAACAAACGAGGCTCTGCATCTGTCCGAACAGGAAAAAGCAACGATCCTTTCGATATATGAAATAATCAGAGATGAATTGAATAGCCGGATCGATAACTTTAGCCAAGAAGTGATCATTGCTCAAATACAACTATTGCTCAGCTATGCCAAACGATTTTATAAGCGCCAGTTCCTAACACGGAAGATTGTGACGAATAATCTGCTTCAGCAATTGGAAAATGTGCTTAATACTTATTTTGAAGAAGAAAAGCCTGTTTTACTTGGAATACCGACAGTGCAGCACTTAGCAGAACAGTTGAACTATACGCCTAATTATTTAAGTGACATGCTGCGTTCGCTCACCGGGCTAAATGCGCAGCAACATATTCACCAGAATCTGATCGAAAGATCAAAAGAATTACTATCTGCTACTAATTTGACTATTAGTGAAGTGGCCTACAAATTAGGATTCGGGCATCCTCAATCTTTCAGCAGATTATTCAAGATAAAAACTATGGTTTCTCCTGTGCAATTCAGGTCGACTTTCAATCGGGTGGATTTATAGCCGGACTGAGTACTACTGGTTTTTTCCGCTGCTGTCTTCATTAAGCCTGATTGTCCGGCAAGCCGTCTTCAACAGAAAATCTTTATTTTATTACGTTTTTATATAAATCAAATTATAATTGGCAACTCCTAAAAATAAAGTTCGATTAAACATTTTCTTTTAAGGGAAATGATCAGGATAGGGGTTTTGTTTTAAGAGCTGAAGTGTTATTAATAGCTTTACACTGAGTTCATTTTAATGTATTATTGTATCCTTTTATTTGCTGTTATTTTTATATAAATTCACTTGTAGGTTGCGATAAAATGGAGTACAGAAAGCATTCGGATCAGGAACTTGTTGCTATGTTGAAGCAACAGGATCATGGTTCATTTACGGAGATTTATAGACGCTATTGGGCTATTCTGTTCCGTCATGCGAGGAAAATGCTGTACGACGATGAGGAAGCAAGTGATATCATTCAGGATATTTTCACTCTTTTATGGACTAAGGCAGCAGAAATAGAGATCAGCTCCAGTCTCTCGTCATATCTTTATACCGCCGTGAGGCATAAGGTTTTTACCAGGATCAATAGGGGGAAACTTAAAACTGCGCACCTGGAATCATTGGAGAGTTTCTTGAAAAAAGGTGTCTATTCAACAGATGAGTGGATTCTGGAAAAAGAACTAACTGCAAGTATAGAATCTGAAGTTGCACGGTTGCCCGGGAAAATGAGGGAGATTTTTGAACTGAGCCGGAAAGAACACTTATCTTATCAGCAAATTGCCGAAAGGCTCCAGGTGACAGACCATACTGTCCGAAAACAAATTAGTAATGCCCTTAAGGTGCTTAAAACCAAGTTTGGTGTTTTCTTTAGCTTATTGATCTGAGAAAACGTTATTACCGATCAATTGTACTCTTCCTATAATTCTATTTTTTTTTTAAAAAATCTTACACTATTGCAGGAGCTGTTAGTCTTATACCTGTCGGCGCAAATTAAACCTGTATGGAAAATAAGAAAGCTAAGGAGCTCATAGAAAAGTATAATAATGGAACAGCAACGGAACAGGAACGCGCTTTATTAAATTCATGGTACAATGACCGGAGTAATACAATGGATAATGAGCTGCCGGAGCCTGACTATGATCATTGGAACCGAAAAATTGCTAGTCAGCTGCCTGGTGAGAGTAAAAAGACTTTTAGCTGGATTAAATATAGTGCAGCAGCAGCCATACTGATAATTACAGGCGCAGGTTTATTTTTCTATAAACAATCTGGTCATAAACCAAACGAGGTGACTGCATCTGCGACCACCAGTATTACACCAGGCAAAAGATCGGCAACCTTAACTTTAGCTAATGGAAAAAAGATCCGTTTATCTGAAGCGAATAATGGTTCACTTGCCGAAGAGATGGGTGTAAGCATCTCTAAAACAAAAGATGGCGAACTGGTCTACGAGGTAGAAGATTCCAATGTCCAAAGTAATCAGACAAATACTTTATCTACAGCGAAGGGAGAAACTTACCAGGTCCGTTTGCCTGACGGTAGTCTGGTGTGGCTAAATGCTGAATCAAGTTTGATCTATCCCGCTTCTTTTAATAAAAATAGTGTACGCAGGATAGAATTAACAGGAGAAGGTTATTTCGAGATTGCAAAGGATAAAAAACGTCCTTTTGTTGTGAAAACTTCGCTTCAGGAAGTAACTGTATTAGGTACACATTTTAATATCCATGCTTATCCGGAGGAGAAGGCCAATTTTACAACTCTGCTGGAAGGTTCCGTGAAAGTGGCCGATGGTAAAGATCAAAAAATACTGGTACCGGATCAGCAATCAGCAACAACTGGCAATGGCCTTTCTATAAAAACAGTAGAGGCGGAAGACGTGATTGCCTGGAAGAACGGCCTGTTCATTTTTAACGATGAATCATTGGAAAGTGTGATGAGAGAAATTTCACGCTGGTACGATATAGAAGTGGTTTACCGCAATGTAGACAGGAACAAGTTGTTTTTTGGGGGGATTTCAAGATACGACAGTATCTCCAAAATCTTAAAAAAATTAGAATTAACCGGAGGTGTTCACTTTAAGATTGAAGGAAGGAGGATTATCGTAAGTAAATAAGACAACCAACGGTCAATAAAACCAGAAGTGCTTGAACACCTCTGGTTTAATTTTGCCGGTAATAACCAAATAGAACAGATTAGATAACGCAAAGTGCTTAAAGATTCGACGCCAAAGGCACAATGCAATAAACCTGCGGGAAAAGCTGGGGCCTATAGCTCCGGCCAGTCCCGTGCTAAAACCAAACGTATCAAATGTATAAAAATTATACTAAAGGAATGGGTGTGCCCAACCAGCACTTCCATAAAATATGGGCTACTATGCGGCTGACGACTCTAATATTACTAGTGTCATTGATGCAGGTAAGCGCCTTTACCCGCGCGCAGAATGTCACTATTCAAAAAGACAACATTAGTTTAAAAAATGTGTTTTCCCAGATCCGGAAACAAACAGGCTATATCGTTATCGCCCAGTCTGACCAGGTCGATAAAAATAAGCTGATCAGTTTAAACCTGAAAAACGTGCCCCTGAATGCAGCAATGAAACAGATATTGCAGGGGGAGCATCTAACTTTCACCATTGAGGATAATTCTATTATTCTGGCTCCTAAATCTTCTTTTGTAACCAATTTAAAGGAGCTGCCTAACTCAGCAGAAATCAGAGGTAAGATTATTGATGAGGCTGCAAAGCCAATACCAGGTGTTACTATTTCTGTAAAAGGTACAAAGAGAAGTGCAGTTACGAATGTAGATGGAGTGTTTGTGATTACTGCCGCTGTGAACGATGTTCTGATGATCAGAATGGTAGGTTATGAGGCGAAAGAAGTTACGGTTACTTCAGAGGCCGGCATAGTTGTGACATTAAAAGAAGCCACTATGGAACTTGCACAAGTGGTGGTTACAGCTCTCGGGATAAAAAGAGAAGAGAAGTCATTGGGTTACGCAGTGCAGAAGGTGTCGGGTGCAAGCTTGAATTCTGCAAAAGGGGTAAATATTGCTACTTCTTTAACCGGTAAGGTCGCTGGGTTAAACATCCAGAATAGTACCGAGTTTGCGGCAAATCCAAGTGTAAAACTTCGTGGTGCTGATGCACTGCTGGTTATCGATGGTGTGCCTTATTCAAACCTATCACTGGACAATATTTCGCCGGATGATATTGAAAGTATTGATGTGCTCAAAGGTGCCACCGCATCGGCACTATATGGTAACAGGGGTGGTAACGGCGCAATCATGATTACAACAAAAAAAGGCAATAAGGACGGCAGGCTGGATATTTCCGCGAACAGCAGCAGTATGTTTTCGTCCGGTTTTTTAGCTTTTCCTAAAGTACAAACTGCTTATAGCTCAGGAGGAGGTGGCAAATATGGGGTTGGTGATTATGTCTGGGGAGATAAACTTGATATCGGAAGGATGGCAAAGCAATATAATCCTTCTACGTATCAGTTTGAAAACATGCCGCTGGTTTCAAAGGGAGCAAATAACCTGGAGAACTTTTTACAGCAGGGTGTTATATTAAATAATAATATCAGTATTACTCAAAGTGGCAAAACTGGCAGTTTCCGGGCTTCTTTAACAGATGTTTATAATCAGGGGCAATATCCAAATACCAAACTAAACAAAGTCATTGCAAGTATTTCAGGAGATATTAAAGCCGGAAACTTTACGCTGGATGGTGGTTTTACATATAACAAAAGATTTTATCCGAATAACATTGGTGCCGGTTATGGTGCCGGTGGATACTTGTATAACCTGCTGATCTGGTCTGGAACAGAATATGATATCCGCGATTATAAAAATTACTGGGTGTCAGGTAAAGAAAATATTCAGCAAAACTGGATGGAAAATACCTGGTACGACAATCCTTATTTTATAGCCAATGAGATTTTGAGGAGTGATAATTACAATCTGACGAATGGTTATATCAATGTGAACTACCAGATTAAACCGTGGTTAAAAGCGGTGTTGCGCTCGGGAATGGACACTTATTCAGAAACTATAGAATGGCGTAACCCGATCAGTGCTGTGGGCGGCTGGAATAAAAAAGGTTATTATAGTTTAACCAAAAGAGATGCTTTCAGTATAAACAATGATATGATGTTGCTTTCGGAAAATTCCTTTGGAAAATTCCAGGTAAATGGGTTAATCGGTGGAAGTATATACTACAGGGACTATTCATCTTTAAATTCAGAAACACAAAACGGGATCTCCGTTCCTGGATTTTACTCGATAGCGGCTTCGGTTGATCCAGTTAAGAGCACACCAGAAAACAGTAAAAAACAGGTAAATAGTCTGTATGCGAAAGCGGGTGTTTCCTATGGTAATTTTGCCTTTTTAGACTTAACAGGCAGGAATGACTGGTCATCTACACTGGCAGCGAGCCAGCGATCCTATTTTTACCCTTCTGTATCTGGAAGTCTTGTTTTTTCTGAGCTGATTAAACTACCGTCCTGGGTCAGTATGGCCAAACTTCGTGGATCCTGGACTAAAACCAAACTCGATCCGGATGTGTATGCGATAAATAACAGCTACAGTATTAATACGAATGTCTGGAATGGCTCAAGCTCAAGCAGTTTTCCCACAACGATAAGGGGGGCAGATATTCTTCCCCAGACTAATAGAACCTATGAATATGGTGCGGGATTCTTCTTCTTAAAGAATCGTATCCGTTTCGATGCCGCTTATTTCAATAATCTGTACTACAATCAAATCATTTCTTCCACTGTGAGTGGTGCTTCGGGTGTAAACAAGGTGCTTATCAATACGAAAGAACAATTGGAAAGAAGAGGAGTGGAGTTAAGCCTGGAAGGGACAGTGATAAAAAGCGAAAAATTTAGCTGGGATCTCGGCCTGAACTGGTCTACAAACCGTCGGTATTTTGCTGCATTGGACCCGGTTTACAGCAGCAAAAAACAATGGGTGACCAAAGGAAGCCGGTATGACTGGGTAAGTGACAGATCCTGGGATAGGTCGCCTGACGGCCAGCTGATTCTGCAAAACGGTTTTCCGGTAAGAAGTCAGCAGGAAACCATTCAGGGTTATTCTGATCCGGACTGGATCTGGGGATTCAACAATACATTCAGATACAATAATTTCACATTGGGTTTTTCATTTGATGGCCGTGTGGACGGTACTGCTTATTCCAATATGGTTTCTTATATGTGGAGCTCCGGAACCCATCGTGATAGCGACAATAACTGGAGATACGACGAGGTGGTTAATGGGAAGAAATCTTATGTGGCTAATGGTGTTAAAGTTGTATCTGGTACTACCACCAGAGATGTATATGGAAATATTTTAACGGATACGCGGGTTTTCGACCCAAATACCACAGCGGTGTCTTACGAAACCTATGTCAGGAATTCTCAGGGAACGCAGAACTTTTTTAAGCAGACCTTTTTTAAACTCAGGGAATTGTCTCTTAGTTATTCTGTTCCTGCCAAAATTGCTAAAAACATCGGGATGAAGAATGCATCTATTGGCTTTATTGGCCAGAATATGCTACTATGGACCAAAGACTGGAAGTATTCAGATCCAGATGTCGGTGGAGATAATCTGAACTCGCCTTCGGTGAGGTACATGGGTTTTAACGTAAAAGCGACCTTTTAAATCAAGAAAAATGAAAACACGATATAAATCTACACTGCTCATCGCATTGACCGCAGTATTGCTACATTCCTGCAAGAAATTTGATGATATTAATACTAATCCCAATTCACCAATAAAGACAACCGCATCCTTACTGGCGACCAACCTGATCTTGAATATTACAGTAGAAGCTGGAGGAAAGGATTTTATATCCCCGGAGATGACTAGTAAACAAATGGCATTTGCCGAACTACCTCAGGGTGAGCAATACAATAATTTTGGAAGCGCAGGTTTTGGTGGTCTGACTGTATTGGTTAACATACAGAAAATGATTGATGCGGCAGCTGAGAGTGATAAAAGTGCCTATACAGGGTTGGGTTTGTTTATTAAAGCCTATAAACTTTACTATTTATCGTTGCGCGTTGGGGATGTTCCTTATACTGAGGCATTGAATGCGGAGACAGGAAATGTAACGCCAAAATACGACCCGCAGAAACAAGTGATGCAACAGGTATTAAAAGATCTGGAAAGTTCAGCAGCTGCTTTCGCAGCGGGTAAGAATTTTTCAGGCGATCCTTTGCTAAATGGTAATGTAGAGACCTGGCGAAGAATAGTTAATTCTTTCCGGCTAAAAGTACTGATCAGTCTTTCAAAAAAAGAGGCTGATCCGGATCTGAAGATTAAAGAGACCTTTGCGAAAATCCTGCAAACTGAGCCATTATTGCGCAGCAACAGTGACAACCTTCAACTTGTTTATTCTGATAAGGCTAATCAGCTTTATCCTTTCAATACTTCAATAAATAAGTTTACCAGTTACGCAATGGTTTCCAGTGTAATGGTCGACACATTGAAAAAGTATAATGATTACAGGTTGTTCTATTTTGCAGCGCCATCCTTTTACAAAATCCAGACTGAGGGTAAAATGGCTGCTGACTGGGATGCTTATCAGGGAACAGACCCGTCGATAGAATTTGCATCGGTCGTAAGTTTATTTAACGCTAAAAAATATTCGCAGTTGAATGTACGGTACACTACTTATGCCCCGGGGGAACCGCTGGTCAGAGTTGGATACGCCGAGCAGAATTATATCATTGCAGAAGCTATTGTAAGGGGTTGGTTAAGTGGTTCTGCTAAAAACTATTACGAGGAAGGAATACGGGCATCTATGACTTTTGTAAATAGTGCTACACCAGATGATGTGAAATACCACAGTGATAGAAGGATCACATCGTCTTATATTTCAGATACTTATTTGAAAAATGGGAATGTATTGTTCTCTTCAGATCAAGCGCGGCAGCTTAAGCAGATCTGGATGCAAAAATATCTGTTGTATTTTATGCAGCATCCTTATGATGCTTACTTTGACTACAGGCGTAATGGATATCCAAATCTTCCTGTTAACCCCGCCACAAGTACCAATCCATTTGACAAGACTCAGATACCGGTCCGTTATACTTATCCTTCAGAGGAGTATAATTACAATCTTGAGAACCTCAAAGTAGCGCTGGATAGACAATATAACGGCAACGACAGGACCGACGGCATTATGTGGATCCTGCAATAATTAATATTATTACATTTTTAAATACCGGGTGTCTGCACCGTATGTCTGTGCTGGCCCCGGTTCTATTTACTATCAATTTATTTTAATATGATCAATTCTATAAAAACAACTTTTTTAACCATTATCCTATTAGGACTACTGCATCCTGCTTTTTGCCAGGATAAGAAAATAAAGGTATTACAGTTTAATATCTGGCAGGAAGGCAGGCAGGTTCCCGGCGGTTATGAGGGCATTATCAGCCAAATTGTATCACTTCAGCCAGACCTGGTAACATTAAGCGAGGTCGGGAATAATAAGACTACAAATTTTGCAAACCGGATTATCGCCGATCTGAAACTTAAAGGAAAAACCTATTATTCTTTTTCCAGTAATGGAGCAGGGTTATTATCCGCTTATCCTATAATTGACAGCGCACACGTATTCGAAGGGAAAGGAGAGATCTATAAATTGGTGACCAAAATAAATGATAAAGAAATTGCGGTATATTCTGCTCACCTTGATTATCTGAACTATGCGGTTTATCTTCCCCGCGGTTATAGCGGTACTACCTGGAAGAAGTTGGATAAACCTGTTACGGATATCCCGGCTATTCTGGCAGATAATCTTGCTTCTGCCAGGGATGAAGCCATCGGGTCTTTCATAGAAGAGGCAAAAAAAGACATTCAAAAAGGCCGTCTGATATTTTTGGGCGGTGATTTCAATGAAGCTTCCCATCTTGACTGGACAGCAGCAACTAAGGATAAATTTGACCATAACGGATTGATTATCCCCTGGCAGAATTCACTAAGTCTTTACAAAAATGGTTTTAAAGATAGTTACCGCGTAAAATATCCGGACCCTTTAAAATATCCGGGTTTTACTTTTCCTGCAGGTAATAAGGAGGTTGATGTTAAAAAATTAGCCTGGGCGCCTGATGCAGATGAAAGGGAAAGAATAGACTTCATTTATTATTATCCAAATAAACAGCTAAAACTGGAAAATAGTTATGTGGTTGGGCCTTCGATGTCCGTTGTGAGAAATGAAAAGGTAGAGGAAACCGGATCTGATGTTTTCATTCAGCCTTCCGGAACCTGGCCTACTGATCATAAGGCGGTAATGAGCATTTTCTTATTAAAATCTTCTGGAAAATAATCAAACAGTCTTATAGCTGCAATAAAATACTCCTGAGCTAAAGGAGTATTTTATTTTGTCAGATAGAAAGGTTCTTAAGAGAATTACGTTCAGCGTTTAATTCACCCTGAGTTCATTTAAAGTGACAGCATAATCAACGTACTCAAGTAAAGAACTTTACAATAAATACTTGAGATTATACATCTAAAACTTGCTTAGTATCGTTAAGTGTAATAATATTGTACGAAGTAACAAATGATGTTAGAAGAAACTTTCCCAGTACCACAAGACGAGATGCAAAGATTGTTGAGCTTATCTGAGCTTGACCTGGATTATTCCGAACTTTCTGATGAATTTAAAGACCTGGCTATGCTCGCTGCCAAAATAGCGGGAACGGACATTTCCCTGATCAACCTTATTGATTCCTATACTACATGGACCATCTCCGGTCACGGATTGGAAATAAAGCAAGTGCCCAGAGAGGAATCTCTGTGTCAATATACCATTATGGGCCAACCGCAGTTTGAAGTTTCAGATCTCCTGTTAGATACGCGTTTCAAAGATAAAGACTTTACAAAAGCACCTTTAGCACTCCGTTATTATTTCGGGGTACCGCTTACAGATACTGAAGGTTATCAGCTAGGTTCCTTGTGTGTGGTAGATAAGCAGCCTAAACATCTGAGTCCTGAGAAAATTGAAATGCTGAAAATTATCGCAGATCAGGTGATAAACCGTATTCGTACCTACCGGGTTATAAGAGAACTGCAGTGTCAGGTGAAAAGTGCTAATGAAACAAAAAGTAAAGTTGCGCATGATATTCGCGGACCACTCGCCGGAATCATCGGCTTGTCCAATATTATCGTTCAACAAGGGAACAGCAATACGCTGGGTGAAGTATTGGAATTCATTCAACTGATAAACAAAAGCAGTAAATCACTATTAGAGCTGGCCGACGAGATTCTCACTGAAGAACAGAAGGGTGGGAAACTGGCAGAAAATGAAATGAATCTAAGTGTGTTTAAATGTAAGTTGGAAGATCTTTATAGTGCCCAGGCTAAAAATAAAGGGATTAATCTGCAAATAAAAACTAACGAGAGTAATATTTTATCTCCTTTTCCTAAAAATAAATTGCTGCAAATCACAGGAAATTTGATTTCCAACGCGATTAAGTTTACACCCGAAAGTGGAACCGTAAAAGTAGACCTGAGTTTAATTCAACAGAAGCAGGAATATTTGCTCAATTTGATGATCTCAGACACCGGTGCGGGCATTAGTGACGAGGCACTCCAGCACCTGAAGGATGGTGCTAACTCAAGTACGGACGGCACTTACGGAGAGAAAGGTTATGGGTTCGGACTGGCGTTAGTTAAGCATTTGATACATGGTTTAGGGGGTACAATGGAGGTTCACAATATGGCAGAATCAGGTGCCTGCTTTCATGTAAAAATACCTTTTCTAAAGCAAGCGGATTAACTACTTGCTTTAGAAAAATTGCAAACTAGATATATCACGAATTGTAAACAGTCAGTAGTCCCTTCCTATAAGCCGCTGGTTTATCAGCAGAAGTCCAAAGAATAAACATGTTACAGAGAGAAGTAACCATTTAAATTTCAGAACCATATTCAACACCATGTCGGCGGCGGTTTGATCGATGAGTAGTAATAATCCGTAACCCAGCAACGAGCTCAATATAAAAATGGTTATGGCCACTATATTGAACTGCCTATCGCTTTTCCGGTTAAGCCGTTCCTGAATTTTTCGTCTTACGTTTGATGCAAAGCTAAAAGAGAGTCCTTGTGCGGGCTCGGTATCAAGTGCTTTGAATAAATTCTGATAGGCTAAAAGATCGCCAGTGTCTTTTTCATTCAACGTATTCTCGCTGGAGATAGGGCTGTTGCTCAATAAATCCTGTAGTTGATCGTCATTTAACTCTTCCATGTATTTTCCTGTTTAAAATCTTTCTCAATTTTTTCTTTCAATAGTTTACGCGCCCTGAAAAGGTAGCTTTTCGCGGTACCTTCCGGTATTCCTGTTATCTCTTTGATTTCTGTTAACGAAAACTCGTTCAGATGATATAAGGTTAAGACCGTCCTGTAGTGATGCGGCATTTGTGCAATAAGGTGGTTAACATAAGCTGAGGTATTCTTTTTTATTAATTCCTTTTCTGGGTTTTCATCTGTAAAATGATAATTGTCAATGTTTTCAGGGTAGTCATAAGGTGACTTGTTTTTTGTGTTTTTAACGTGGTTTACGGCAGTTAAGTAAGCTATCCTTGCGATCCATGTAGATAGTTTCGATTGAAACCGGAATGACGGCAAACTCTGATGTATTTTAATAAAGACTTCCTGGCAGATATCTTCTTTGTTTTGCTTGTCCTGAACCAAACGGTGGATAACAAAAAAAACGAGCTTTTCATATTGTTTAACCAATAATTCAAAGGCACGTAAATCTTTATTTAGTATCCTGTTTATAATCTCGTTCTCGTCAAACATATAACAGTAGTCAAGATATGTACATTGGCGGTTGCAAAATCAAGAAATAAAATATTTATTAAAATAGTTGCAACCGGGGCGGCGTGTATGCTGACTACTGTAGCAAATAACTTAATCAATAACGTCATGAAACATTTAATGCCATTTATAGTTGTTATCGTATTTTTTGTACTTATTGCGATATTCATCCTTGCCTTGTACAATTACAGATTGAAGAAACGGATTATAGACGCAGGTCCTTTAGATGAAACAGGCCTTAAGTTTCTAACTCAATTATCAGGCTCCGGAAATGAAGCTGTAAAATGGGGATTACTTTTATTATTTGCAGGTATTGGCTTTGTTGTGCTAGAATTTCTGCCCTTTAGTGCGGAGGATTCACCTTTGCCATATGGGATAGAAATGATCTTTATAGCAGTAGGATTTCTGCTTTATTACCTCTTTCTAAAGAACCAAAAGAATAGCGATACGCTATAGCTTCTTCCTGAACAATCATTCTTTTTCTAACAAATCTTAAAGGATATATCCGCCTGATGGGATTGCTATGTCCAATAATAAGCCCTTTGACACTTTCATTATGAAATTTAAATACGCTATCATACGGTTGGCTATAATCAGTACCGTACTGCTAACTCAAAAGATCGCCGTCTTTGGCCAAACTTCAGAAAATCATCATATTAAAGGCATAATAGCTGATTCCGTGACGAAAAATCCAGTGCCGATTGTAACGGTAAAGCTTAAAAATGCAAATAGTGAAGTCATTGAAACCAGGGTTACTCAAGGAGATGGCACTTTTAATTTTCCCGCCGTCATTCCTGCATCATATGTAATTTTCATTGAGACTATCGGTTATGGGCTCAAAACAATTCGCGTAGATTCATCGATATTCAGCACGCAAACAATTGACCTGCATACCATTTATCTGGGCGACGGCATGGTCGGTTTAAAAGAAGTATCTATAATTGGTGACAGGCCAGTCATATTGCGAAAGGCCGACAGGATAATTTATGATCTGAAAGCCGATCCGGAAAGTAAGACCAATAATGTACTTACAATGATGCGTAAAATCCCATATCTTTCAGTAGATGGTGATGATAATTTGCTGATGAAGGGTAATTCGAGCTTTAAAGTGCTCATTAATGGCAAGCCATCCGGTAGCCTGGAAGGTAACCTTAAAGCAGTATTGAAAAGCATACCGGCATCCACTATAGAGCGGATAGAGGTCATTACGACTCCGCCATCTAAATACGACGCAGAAGGATTAGCTGGGATCATTAATATTATTACCACGAAAAAAATCAACGACGGGTTCAATGGTTCGGTAAATATAAATGAAAGCTTTCCTCTTGGTGGTCCTGGTGTCGGGGGAGCTTTTACGGCTAAAAACGGCCGGTTCGGGGTGTCGGCTTTTGGAGGTGGTGGTATTTATCATTCACCAAAGACCTTTAACAGCAATAGAAGAGTTGATGCAGCCAGAACAATACTTAGCCAGCAAGGCGATCAGCGATCCAATAACAAGACTGTATATTTCGGAACAGAACTGAGTTACATGATTGATACGTTAAACTTATTGACAGCACAATTAAACTACAATGGCAGCCGTGCAAATGATCATTCCAGACAGGAGTCGGACCTCACAGGTTTGAATGGTCTTTTACAGCAATATGGAACTGAAAATGAGCGTAAAACTAGTGGTTATGGTGTAGATTTGGGTGTCAATTATGAGATGGGCTTTAAAGCGATGAAAAACAGGTTGCTCACGTTCTCCTATCTGTTTAGTACTAATCTGAACGATAGGGGTGGTAGTGTCTCCTTTGGTAACCGTTTTAATTTTACGACACCGGACTTTCTGCAAACGGATCATCAGCAATTTAAAGAACACACTTTCCAGGTTGATTTTGTGACGCCAGTTAAAAAACTGATCATTGAGACTGGAATAAAAGGGATATTGCGGAAAAATAATAGTGATTTTGACTACGGCTCCTTAAACACTGCCTTGGACCAATACGAAACAGATCCGGTACTTTCTAGGTGGTTTAGCAATACACAAAATGTATTCAGCGCTTACAACTCCTATCGATTGAATTTAAACAGCTGGAATATTAATGCTGGTATAAGGCTCGAAGAAACTGTGATACGTGCCGACTTTTCCAGTACACTTTCAGCTGCTGATCAAAATTATTTGAATGTTATTCCGTCGGTAGCGATTGGTAAGGGGTTTAAGGATGGTAATAATATTAATTTCGGCTTTTCACAGAGGATCAGAAGGCCGGGTATCAACAGGTTAAATCCTTACGTAGACCGCTCAAACCCAAACTATGAACTGACGGGAAATCCTGACCTTAGGCCGGTTCTGTTAAATGATATCCAATTTGGATACGGCAGTAACAAAAAGCTGGCAGTTAATATCGGACTCAATTATTCATTTATGAACAATCTGGATCTGCAGGTGCTTAGTTTTAATCCGGAGACGCAGATTACCCGGATAACTTATGCAAACACAGGTAAATCGAGTAGTATAGGAAGTAATTTTAACTTAGGCTACCCGATAAACAGCATATATAATGTGAGCCTGAACGGGAATGCGACATACCTTTGGCTTAGCGGGGAGGATAACGGAAAGCCGGTAAATAATGATATTTTGATGTATGCTGTCACCCTGTCAAATGTAGTGCGTTTTAACCACGGGTGGGCTTTAAATGCCGATTTTGGTTTAAATAGTCGTAATCCAACGGGCTTGCAAGGTTATACTAATGGCTTCTTTTATAGCGCATTTAATTTTAATAAGAATATCATTAAAGATAAATTCAGCATCGGTGGCGGTATTAAGAATCCATTTACCAAATTCCGCAATATTATAACTACCAGTTTTGGTCCGCAGTTCAATCAGGTATATGAAACCCGCAATTATTTCAGATCGTTCAATATCAGCTTAAATTACAATTTCGGAAGTCTAAAAGATCGAATTAGTAAAACCAAAGGAAGAATTGATAATAATGATTTAGCGCGCTAGATTGGTTTTTGTTCGTCGAAATCGCGGAACTAATATGTTAAAAAAGGAGGTTTTGACATATATTAACGACTTTTCACTATTTTATATAGAGGTGTGAGGGGTGATATTTACAGCGCTTATGTGAATTATCATATAACTGCGCTCTGATTGAAACTATAAAAATATAAACCCTCTATGATCAAGATCCTGGTTGCAACAGATTTTTCAGCTATTGCTGAAAATGCTGTTGAATATGCTGCAGCTTTATGCAAGCAATTCAACGCAAAATTAATAGTATATAACGCATTCATCGTTCCAGTCCACGCCGCCAATACATTGCTGACTGCTGAAAGTTTCCAGGAAATGCTGGAAAAAAATCAAAATAAGCTGAAACAAAGCGCTGAATCAATTAGCCTTAGTTACGGTATTCAGGTAGCTTATGAATCTACTTATTCATTTGTTGAAGATGAGTTGAAAAATCTGCTGCTCAAATATGAGGCGAGTCTGGTCGTGCTTGGTATGTCTACAAAAAGCCTGGAACACGATCTCATGGGTAATACCACCACTGCTGTGATTAAAAAAATGAAGTTTCCCGTTTTAGCGATACCATCAGGTGCTAAATTTACAGGGATGAAAAAGATACTATTTGCGTGTGACGTATTGCAGGGAGTGCCAGTTAAGGTGCTTGAGCAGGTCAGAAATCTGTCTGCAGACTTACACTCACAGATCGAAGTGTTTTTTGTCGATGAGAAGATAGAGGAGCTAAAAAGCAGTGATTCTGCTGCGCTGGCTATCGATATCATTAATGATGGCCTTGAAGGTGTTACTTATTCTCATAAAAATGTTCGCTCAAATGCAGTTATTAAAGAAATTGGGAAGGAAATTATAGACTTTCAAGCAGAACTTTTAATTATGGTTCCTAAAAAATATGGTTTTTGGGCATCTCTTGTACATAGGAGTAAAACACGAATGCTTGCTTCTGGTCTGGAAATTCCATTGCTTTCTATTCCGCTGTAAGTCAGCTATAAAAACACGAAATAATAGCTCGTTTATTTTATGATACGGGCTATTATTTTCGCTTTCACTAGACTAACCAGGTACTTAGATTTATTACCTCTGCCTGTGCCGGAAATACTTTGGCGGTTAAAATTTTATGTACTTCAGCATCGCGGTCAGCGCAGCAGTCCTCAATTACCGTTAACTGGAAATCTTTATCTGCGGCTTCGCGAATAGTTGATAACACTACTCCAGAAGTAGAGATGCCGGTTAAAATCAAATGCCGGATGCCTTGCGCTCTTAAGACAACTTCCAGATCACTTCCTGTAAATGCGCTAATCCTGCGTTTGGTTATTATAACTTCACCTGATTGAGGAGTCAGATCGGAATGAATCTGTTCCCATTGAGCAGAAAACTCCGGCGTCCACATGGATTTGTTATTTAGTTGGGAGAAACTCTTGTTTTGTTCGCTTATTTCAGGTACTCCCGGGCGAAAGCCTACTACCACGTAAATTATTGGAATTTTCTTAACTCTCGCATGTGCAACGGCCGTCGATACATTATTCACAATTTTTGCCGGATTTTCAATGCTTTGTATGATAGGGTTCTGTAAATCCATTACCAGCAAAGCGGTTTTATTTGTATTTTCCATTGTTATAATTTTAATATTTCCTATTAATAGATCCTTCCGTATCAGACAGAGGAAGATGCTTTTTTTTAGTGTAAAACAACCGGTAAAATATGATGGAGATTAGAATAGCCATGACCCCTTGTATCAAAATGGTATGGCTGCTGCCAATATGTTCAGAGGCATAACCTGTTAGCAAACTCCCCAGAGGTAGCATACCAAAAATAGCGGTCAATAATATGCTGATAGTTCTTCCACGCATATGTGGGGCTGTCTCCGACTGTACAATAATATTGCAGCTTGTAAACTGCATTACAGAGCCGAATCCTGTAAATACAACGAAGAGCATTGCCCAGTAGAAGTTAGTAGCTAATGCAAAACAAATCAACCCAATACCAAGCATAACTGTGCTTAAAATCAAATAAAAGCGTATATTATCGTTACGTTTTAATGAGGCCAATAGTATTGTACCAGAAACAGCACCCAAACCGATAAAACCTGAAATATAACCAAAAGTCGCTGGACCTCCTTTGAAAGTCACTTTGGCTACTTCCGGGATTAGTGTGTCATAGGGTAATACCAGTAAGCCGATCAAGCTGAGCATCAAGATAACACGTCCAATATCGGGTGTGTTTTTAAGATATACTATGCCTTCTCTAAATTCCTCAATGATCTTTTTATCAGTAATCCTTTTTTGATAAGGTTTTAGCTTCATCATAGAAAAACAACCGATAACAAGCATAAAACCAACAGCATTTAATACAAAACCTATACCTGCATTCCAATGTTCCAGTATAAATCCTGCTGCTGCCGGGCCAAGAACTTTGCATACACTCGACATGGCGGCGCTTAATGATAATGCACTTGGAACATCACTTTCGTTCTGCACAACCTGACTGATCATAGTTTGCCTTGCCGGAACGTCAAAGGCATTAATAATTCCCAATAAGACGCTCAGACTCAATATTTCCCATATAACAATTCGGTTGTTTAATAGCAGGATGGCTAATAATGAAGTTTGCACAACGGCCCCGATCTGCGTCCAGCGGATTATTCTGGAACGATTGTAACGATCTGCAGCAACTCCACCAATGAATGAAAATAGGAAGGACGGAAATTGTTCTGCAAATACCGTTACACCCAGCATAAACGGCGAATGTGTATGTGAATAAATGATCCATATAACTGCTGTCCGCTGCATCCAGGTGCCAAATTGAGATATGGAGCGCCCGGCAAAATAATATTTGAAATTGTTCCCTTTAAAAGCTCTGAATGTTGATATACTGCTTATGCTCATTTGCAATTATTACTCTTAGTACGAATAGTTTAAATCTTCATTTAACATTTTGACAAAAAATATTAAAACGTCAAATCTTTACCAAAAAAATTACCTTTTAAGTTCTTTAGTAACCAGATTCGCCAGTATTGCTGCTCCTTTTTCCGATTGTTCCGCGTAAATATCGATGGTAATTTCCCTTCGGATACCACGGATCCCGCTTAGTAACACAAATAGAAGAGCCTCTAAATCTTTACCAGTCTGCGCAGGGATTTCCTTTTTATCTACAGCTTGTTGAATAACTTTTTTTAATAGAATTGTTTCAGCCTGCATCATTTTTTGATGCACATTCCACATAATATCAGAATATTTTGATCGTTCGTCACTATCCATTCCCGATTCAATAGAGGAAATAAAGTTTTTGCTTTTTTCAGAACCCCGGATTTTAGCAGTACAAAATGAAGCTATTTTGCTTTCAAGGCCGTTTTTCAGACTCATTATATTTTCCAATTCTGTTTTCACGTCTTGAACCAAAGACAGGAGTACAGCTTCTAAAAGCTCATCCCGGTTTTTAAAATAATAATACAGGGCGCTTCGGGTTTTGCCAACTGCTTTTGCCAAATCATCCATCGTTACTTTCCTGATGCCGTGACGTTGATATAATTGTTGGGCGGTCTGTAAAATTTGACTTCTTAGTAAATCGTCTTGTGAAAGGCCCATATTTCTTGAATTTGATTATCCGATTTGAATCAGTTATAGTATTATTTTGACAAATTTACGTTTTTTGTTTAAATGTCAAAAATTCTTTTTTATAAAGGTATTATCTGTTAGTTATATTATAACCCTCAATCCTTTGTTTCCGAAGTTTGTTATGTATTTAGGAAATACAAAAAACTCATATAATAACTTAGAAAAGAACAAAAATATGGAAACAGCAGACAGTCAAAATGAGACAATCTTCCCAATAGGAAACCCTGGACCTGCAACCTGGTTCAGTGGTGAAGTGCATGTTCAGACTTTAGTAAATCCTGAACAAATTGAAGGTTTATACTCTGTGGGGCAGGTGACATTTAGCCCGGGCGGGAGAACGTATTGGCACACACATCCTATAGGTCAGGTATTGCTTGTCACAGAAGGAAAAGGATGGTATCAGGAACGCGGTAAACAGGCTCAGGTTCTGACAAAAGGAACGACGGTTCCTATTCCAAAGGGAGTAGAGCATTGGCATGGTGCAGCTGCCGATACCAAAATGGTACACATCGCAATTTCAAATATCAGCGCTGGTAATAGTGTGACCTGGATGAACCCTGTTAACGAAGGGGAATATGCAGAAGTGAATAAGCTATAATTGGTTAGCCCCTGAACCAATCTATTGACTATTAAAATCAGGTAAGTCTATTTTGTCTTTGGTGGGATCTGTCTCCTTACCTGCAAATAACTTACTGATTTTTTTTACCGGACCGCTTGCCAGAATTCCGGCTGCTGTATTTACCATTTTTACCCCAAATTTAGATTTTGGATGTGCAAGCCATGGAACTCCGGGAGGCAGTTTTTGAATATCTTTCACGAAAGGGCGCATACGTTCTTCATAGGCAGTAAATGCGTCCTCATGCTTCTCATGACGAGATAGTTCTCCGGCTAATATGTAAGCACCTGTGATTGCTAGCGTTGTACCCATACCTGTGAGGGGAGTCGGGCAGTAGGCGGCATCACCGATCATACCTGTGCGACCATTGAACCATCTCGGAGCATGTACCTGGCTGATACCGTCAAAATAAACATCATCATTTTTTTCGATTTCTTTCATCAGACGATTCTCTTCCCAGCCGGCACCTGAAAGTTTTTCTTTTAATATTTTCTTCTGCTCGCTGTTTGATAGTTTTTGATAACTTAAATTATCAGAAAGGAAGCTAAATGAAGCTCTAACGGTGCCATGATTATCTGGACGGATTACCATAACTCTTGAACCAGGTGCAGTGTACCAGCGAGCCCATTTCGTATCAGTCTCGTTTTTAGGAATGGTGTACCAGGCATTATAAAGTCCTAGGAATTTAATTTCCGGCTCATCTCCAAAAAGGAGTTGTCTTGTGGAAGAACGGACGCCATCTGCGGCGATTAACAAATCAAAGACCGATGTTTCGCCATCATTAAAAGTTGTAATAACCCTGTCATTATCCTGATCGACAGCTGTGATATGTTTTCCGAAGATATACTTCACCTTATCTTTTGTGGTATTGTACAAGATATTTACCAGGTCGCCTCTTAAGATCTCTGCTTCGCTTGTAAATCCATTAGCTCCATCTCTTGGGAAAGCAGCCTCGACCTGGTTGTCTTTGTTGACAAACTGAAGGCCTATTTCACCTGTATTTGCAGCAAGTATTTGGCTTTCTATGCACATTAGTCTTGTGATGGCACGACCAGCGCCTCTTATATCAAGATTCTGGCCGCCCAGTCTTAAGTATTTGGAACGTTCGACTATGGTGACATCGAAGCCATATTTAGCCAACCAGAAACCCAGCGTTGGGCCAGCGATGCTTGCTCCTGATATCAGAACCTTTTTATTCTTCATATTCTTGATTAGTTAAAGTTTTCCCATTGAGGGGGTTTTCTCATTGAGATCAGACATGTACTTGAGTTCTTCCAGGTTTAAGTTTTTGTGATTGAGAAAGATATCATGGTGATGATAGTCCAGTTTTCGAAGTAGAAACGAGAGAGAGCTTATTTCTGCCTGACTTAGGTTGCCTACAACTACGCCTCCGACTAATCCCATTCGGGGTAATAATTCTGCCACTTCATTTTTTCCCTGTACTGTGATCGCCACCAAAATGCTTCTCTTGTCATTTGGATTATTAAATTCTTCGATGAGCCCTCTTTTGTGAAGTCGTTTGATGACCTCTACTCCAGACGTCTTTTCCATGATCAGTTTATTGATCAGTTCGGTTTTAGTCAACGAAGTATAGGTCATCAATACGATCAGAAATGAAAATTCATCCAGTGTATGAATATTACTCTCCCTGAGGGCCTTCTTAAAATATATAGCTGCGTAACGGTAGATAAAAACGAGCATCGTTGCAATTTCTGTATTTTCGTCCTGGTTCTTTTTGACCCATTCTTCTTCTTTACCCGCCAGATTTCTATGCTTAGAGGGCTGACTGCCATGATTGGCATTCAGATAACCGACGAAATCAGCCATTGTATATTCATTATCACCCTTAAACTGACTATCAAAGTCAAATAATTGCTCGACGAGGGCGTGTAATATCTCCTTCTTATTCATTATAAATACAATGTTTACGTACTAAAAATAAGTAATTAAATTTAAAAACACTTTAAATATCTAATAATATAAATGTTTACGTTCTATAATGCGCATAGTGACGAAAATTTGCGATACCTCGTTCTGCCGAAGCTCGATAATTCTCAATTGGGCTACACATGTCCTCAATTGGGCTAAATACCGGCAGTGCTATTTACCGACATTTGTTCTGTTAAATAAAAAATCTAAAATTATGACACAACAAAATGATAATTCCGGTTCAAATAAAGTTTGGTTTATCACTGGCAGTTCCCGGGGTTTTGGAAGAGTCTGGACCGAAGCAGCACTCAAGCGAGGCGATAAAGTAGCAGCAACTGCGCGCCAGTTAGCAAGTATTGCCGATTTTAGTGAAAAATATGGTGAAAATGTGCTGACTTTGGAGTTGGATGTGACAAAAGCCGATCAGGTTAAGGAGGCTGTGGAGCATGCCCACACCCACTTCGGGAGATTGGATATTATATTAAATAATGCAGGTTACTCATTAGTTGGGACTATAGAAGAAGCAAGCGCAGATGATATCAGGGCGCTGTATGAAACTAATGTTTTAGGTCCTGTTGCAGTTATCCAGGCAGCTTTGCCTCTTTTACGCAAGCAGGGTGGTGGTCATATTCTCGGGACTTCCAGTAACCTAGGTCATGTAGTGTTACCGGTTATCGGCTATTATTGCTCTACGAAATGGGCCTTTGAGGCAATTCACGAAAGTTTGGCCGCAGAAGTTAAAGCGTTTGGAATTAAAGTTACAATTATAGAGCCCGGTGCTTATGCTACGGAATTTGGTAGCCAGGAGTCTTTAAAATTTGCGCCGGGCCTGGAGATTTATCAGGAATTTAAAACGCAGTTTTTTAATAGTTTAGGGGAGATGGAGAGGGGTGACCCCAATGCAACGACTCAAGCTATATTCGAAATAGTAGATGCAGAAAATCCGCCTTTGCGAATCAATTTAGGTAGCCATAATTTATCAGGGGTGCGCAGTGCATATGCTGAAAGACTGGCCACGTGGGAAGAGTGGGATGCTATTTCCTCTGCAGCTCAGGGTAATGTAAAGTAAATTTGCTGATTTGCCGGTTATAATTAGCTTAATTTAACAAATGAAAAAGGAAGAGAATATTCATCTCCAAATGGGGTCTTTATCAGATATGCACCGGGCCTTTGGCTTACCAGCACCGGCGCATCCATTGATTAGCCTTATAGACGGAGCGACCAACCGTGTCATCTTATCAAATTTGCCTTATTCTCATGTACTGAATTTTTACAAAATTTCTTATAAGCCAAGTCTGGGCGGTAAGTTAAAGTATGGTCAGGATTATTATGATTTTGACGAAGGAGGACTACTATTTGCCGCCCCTAATCAAATTATTGGCAACCACGGAAACAACGATGCAGAAATATGTTCTCAATATACTTTGTTGATACATCCAGACTTTTTATGGAATTATCCTTTAGCAAAGAAGATTAAACAATATGGTTTCTTTTCTTATACAGCAAATGAAGCATTGCACCTATCAGAGAAGGAGAAAGCAACCATTATGTCCATTTTTAAAAACATTGAAGACGAGTTAAATAGCAGGATAGACGATTTTAGCCAGGATGTGATCATTTCTCAAATTGAGTTATTGCTCAATTATGCTAACCGCTTTTATAAACGGCAATTCATTACAAGAAAGATTGTAAGTAATGACCTGCTACAAAAACTGGAAGATATATTAGACGAATATTTTACCAGTGGCAAGTCTGCAAACCACGGAATTCCGACAGTACAATACCTTTCGGAACAGCTAAACATATCACCGAGTTATTTAAGTGATATGTTACGGTCACTTACCGGACAAAATACCCAACATATTATCCATCAGAAAATCATAGAAAAGGCTAAGGAAAAACTTTCTGCCACAAATTTATCAGTAAGCGAAGTCGCTTATGAACTAGGATTCGGACATCCGCAATCTTTTAACAAGTTATTTAAAGCAAAAACTAATACATCTCCTTTAGAATTCAGACGATCGTTTAACTAACTTTATTCAAAACCTTAGTCTATTCGTTTCTTGACTGAAGTTTCGCATTTCACTGTTTTTTATGCAAGTACAATAGAATGGAGACCTCCCGATTGATAGCTCGTCCCGGGATAATTAAACGTGCAGAACATTTGAATTGATTTAATCGTTACTTTAAAACTAAATAAGTTTTATGAGTATAAATCTATCAGCGCAAACTCCGGAATCGACAAAAAAAATACTTCCTGTTATTCTGGGCACTGCCATTTTTATGCAGATGCTCGATTCGACGATTCTGAATACATCTTTACCAGCAATTGCTAAAGATTTTAATGAATCACCATTGAATATGCAGAACGCTATTATTAGTTATGTGTTAACCTTGGCGGTGTTTATGCCGGTTAGCGGATTTCTTTCTGATAAATTTGGCACTAAAAAGGTTTTTATTTTTGCATTAGTTTTATTTAGCGTTGGTTCTCTTTTTTGTTCGCTTTCTCACAATCTTATACAGTTGGTGGTTGCAAGGATGATTCAGGGGGTAGGCGGTAGTTTAATGATCCCGGTTGGTAAATTGGCACTAATTAAAACTTTCCCGAAAAATGAGCTCTTGAAAGCAATGAATTTTGCCATTATCCCCGCGTTGATCGGTCCTGTTCTAGGACCACTGGTAGGTGGTTATATGGTCGATTATTTATCCTGGCACTGGATTTTTATCATCAATATACCAATTGGGTTAATTGGAGTTGCATTGAGCATCAGATTTATGCCGGATTATAAATCTCCCATTATTGATTTTGATCTAAAGGGGTTCCTTATTTTCGCTGCAGCGTCATTATTGCTATCAGTTGCCCTGGAGTTATTTGGTAACACCTTGTATGTTTCACCGGTTTTACTGGTCTTTCTATCTGGATTTTTAATGTTGTATTTTTATTATCGTCACGCTTCAACTGATAATAATCCGATCTTTCCCCTGAACCTATTTAAGGTGCGGACATTCAGAGTAGGTATTGTCGGTAATCTGGCTACGCGTCTGGGAATTAGTGCTATTCCGCTTTTACTGCCAATGATGATTCAGATTGCGTACGGACGGTCAGCGGTAACTTCCGGATGGATTGTGGCTCCAATGGCTATTACAGCGATGTTTGGTAAATCTGCAGTGATTGGAATCCTGAACAGGTTCGGTTATCGGGCGACCTTAATGACCAATACTTTCATTATCGGCATTTTAATTTGTTGTATGGCTATCCCTGGATCAAATGCTTCTATCTACTGGTATATGCCTATCATCGCTGTTCTGGGATTCTTTAACTCCATCCAGTTTACTGCAATGAATACAATATCCATTGCCGATTTACGACAATACCATACCAGTAGCGGAAATTCGTTGATTTCAGTAAATCAGCAATTAGCGATTGGGTTTGGTATTGCCTTCGGATTAATTGTATTAAAGATCTTTCAGGGCGACGTAAAGCTGATAAATGATGAAATTCATAATGCTTTCAGATATACGTTTTTAGTAGTTGGTACGCTAACTGTCATTTCAGGACTGATTTTTAGAAGGCTGCATTTTAAGGACGGCGATAACATGAAGCCTGAGGAGAAACATTAATTAGTTGATTTTGCGGATACCATCTCTACCGGGTTTTCACAGACCCGTTACAGACATCTCCTTCGGGAATGCCGTCTACCCAGACTTTCAGAACTTTGATCCGGTCTCTGGTTAATGATTCGAGATAAGATGCCCTGCACATTGACTCAGCACTCCCATACTGTCCTTTTTCCGGGAATCTGGCCGCCAGATCGGCGTCTCGTAATTTAAGCCACAGACGCTGGGCAGCCTTTATATTTTTGATAAACTGGGCCTTGGCCGAATATTCCTTAAGTATATTTTGATATACCCTATTGAGTTCATTGTCAGCTTGTTTGTAACTATCGGCAGCAGAGCTATTCATTCCAGACTGTGACTGAGCGTAAGAACTGCCGGACAACAAAGTTAGGGCGAATGCCATAGATAATAAGAAAATGAAAGGTGTAGAAGGAATGTTTTTTATAGTTTTCATAGTTTGAAATATTTAACAGATTCGTGGCAACAGCCTTGAAAGCTCGAATCAAATACTTGTTCACTACATTTCGAAATTGGAAATTGTTTGGTTATTATTCTGATTCCTTAACCAAGAATAAACCCGCCTCTAAGTTTAAACTCAGGGCGGGTTTATTGAATTATAACCTATGTGTTACTTACTGAGCAGTCATACCGGCATCAATGATATGTTCTGCGCCGGTTATATAAGATGAGTCATCTGAAGCAAGAAATAATACCAGGTTAGAGACTTCTTTAGCTTCTGCTAGTCTTCCCAAAGGAATCTGTACCAACGCATCGCCACCATCTTCATTGGTTGCCTCCACCATCATCGGCGTATTGATGAAGCCTGGATGTACGGAATTTACACGGATGTTTTTTGGACCATACTCGATGGCAGTCGCTTTGGTCATTCCCCTCACGGCAAATTTACTAGCTACATAGGCGAGACTGGGGAATCCGTAATTTGCAACTATGCCTGCGATAGAGGAAATATTCACGATTGAACCTTTTCCGGCTTTCAACATAGAGGGAATAACATACTTCATCCCATAAAATACGGCGTGCTGGTTAATTTCACATACTTTCAAATATTGTTCTTCAGCTAATTCTGCCGTTTGTGCAATAGGTCCGAGTACGCCGGCATTGTTTACCAGTATGTTTACCGGGCCAAACTTTTCTTCTGCATGCGCTACAACACTTTTCCATTCCTGGGAATTAGTTACATCATGTTTAACGAAAAGTGCGTTTTCGCCGAGTTCTTCAGCTAGCAATTTACCGGCATCTTCAGAAAGGTCTGTTAACACAACTCTTGCTCCTTCGGCAATAAATGTTCTGGCATGTGATGCCCCCATACCCCGGGCAGCACCTGTTATGATGGCTACTTTTTGTTTAAGACGTTCCATAGTTTTTATGTTATAATTCAAAGCTAATGAATGCTCGAACGGTAGAACATGTCAGCTAAGACATAAAACATGTTTCAAAAAGCACATCTACTCTAATGTCATTTTGCTGGTTAAGTGTATTTTGTTACAGTTTACATAACGGGCTTGTTTTCCTTTTATGAATTCTCCTGAAAATACAGGGACCGGTAACTTTTAGGGGAAAAACCTGTTTGATTTTTGAAAAATTTACTAAATGCAAATGGGTCACTGAAATTGAGCAAGTATGCAATTTCACTAAACGTCTTATTGGTATAAGAGACCATATATTTTGCTTCGCTTACTAGTCTATGATAAATAAGTGCACTGGGTTTGTCTCCTAATGATTTTTTTATCCGCAAGTAAAGCGATCGTGGTGTGATGCCTAGTTTTTCTGCATAAAAAGATGTTTCCCTGTTTGTGATAAAGTGTTTTGCAACCAGGTTATTGAAAGTATCTAGAAAATGCAAATCAGCATTTGTGATCTGGTCTTTCTTAAAGAGGTAGCCTTTTAGGATATTATCAATCTCATATAACATAGCAGAGGTGAGGCTGCGTGCAACCAGTTCCCAGCTATGCGGGGAAAGATGTGTCAGTAACTCAAAGACACCTTTAAATAACCGGGATATCCGTTGTTTATCTGGCACAGTTAAGTCAATCAGATTTTGCATATTCTCACTGAGAAAGGATTCGTGTTTCACGGAAAAGATATTTTCGTTAAGATGTTCCAGAAATTTTTTGGTAAACAGAATAAATGTACCCTTTGTCTTTCTGCTGAGTTGGGTTACTTGAAATGTCTGGCCGGGGCGGTAAATCATTAAAGAGTGCGTACTAAGCGCATAGGCTTTACTATCAATTATAATTCGTAGGCTACCGCTGGTAATCATTCCAACACAATAGTAATTTGGATTTACGAAATAAGGTTCAAACTCTGAAGGGATATCGGTCAGATACAAGAAATCATCGGATTCGACCCAGTCAAGGGAGCGGTAGTTAATTATATCACGTATGCCGTATTCTTCGATTTTTGCCGTCATTATTTATTCTTTTTTCACAATGCACGCTGCAAATTTCGTGCTTAAGATACTAAACCGTACAATTATAAAGTGATTTTCTCAGCGTAGGGATGGATAAGTATCTATTGTTAATAATTATATATAATTTGATAATTACTAAAAATAGTTTTAACTATTTTGTGGGACCAAATAGAAGCTAAATCGTTTAATATGAGAAAAAGATGTACGAGTTTGCTGTTGATAATTATGTTTTTATCTACCGCAGTTAAGAGTCAGACCAGTCAAACGAATATGAAGTATGTCAATACTTTTATCGGAACAGAAGCAGTTACAGATCCAAAGATTCTTGGATTTGAGTTACCTGAAGACTGGAGGGCATGGTCTGGACTTACTTTTCCAGGTAGTTCATTACCAAATGCAATGGTCCAGCTAAGCCCTATGACAAAATATCAGCCGGCGGGTGCCGGATATGAATATGAAGATTCTGTAATCGTTGGGTTTACTCATACCAATAAAGGACATTGGAACTTAGGAAATGTTCCTGTACTGCCGATGTCAAATACAGACTCAAAATCGGGTTCCCGTTTCTCTCATAAAAATGAAAGTGCCGAACCGGGATATTATCAAGTATATCTGGATGATTATAAGGTGAATGTGCGTTTGACGTCGACCTTAAGAACGGGTTATCATAGATATGAGTATAAGGATAATCATAACAGGCAGATCATGTTTGACTTATCCAAAGCACTTAGCGGGGTAAATACCTGGAACATCGAGCAGATAGGCAAGTCTGCATTAAAAGGTTTTCAGGGAGGAGAAAACGTCTACTTTTATGCAGTTCTGAATACAGATATTGAGAAGCTGGAAATCGAATCCGCGGGTAAGAAAGATGGCTATGCTATAGTGCACCTGGCCGATGGAAAAAAAGGCCCAGTAGAGCTTAAAATAGGATTATCATTTGTAAGTACAGCTAATGCAAAAGAGAACCTGGATAAAGAAATTGGTAATAAGTCTTTTGAGACCGTTCGTAATGAAGCGCACCGGACCTGGGAGAAAATGCTTTCGGCTATACAAGTGAAAGGCGGAACAGAGAAACAAAAGGTAATGCTTTATTCTTCTTTGTATCGCTCGCTGCTTTGGCCCGCTCTACGTAGTGATGTGAATGGAGAGTTTAAAGATGCTAAGCATGCTGTTGTCAAGGCAGTAAATTACAATTACTATACCGAACCGTCTTTATGGGATACCTACCGTAACAAGGACGTGCTTCTGGGATTAATGTCTCCTCAGGTTACAACTGACGTAATTAAATCGATGAAAGATGTCGGGGATAAAACCGGATTTATTCCTACATTTTTTCATGGTGATCATGGAGCTTCTTCCATTGCGGGTGCTTACCTGAGGGGGATCGATAATTTTGATGTTAAAGGTACTTACGAGATTTTGTTAAGAAATGCAAATGTGTCGCCCGGTGCACGTCCTTTTCTGGATGAATATCTTAAAAAAGGCTTCATATCCGATCCGGATGTTGCTAATCCTCATGTGGAAACCAAGGCCAGGGCAGGGGTGTCTAAAACTTTGGAATATGCTTATGATGATTATTCGCTTGCTCAGATGGCGAAAAAGCTGGGTGATACAGTGAATTACAGAATTCTGATGGCAAGATCCAAAAATTATAAAAATATGTTTGATCCTTCTACTCGTTTTATGAGGGGCAGACTGGAAAATGGGGACTGGATTACACCTTTTAATCCGCAGTACCCGTACTATGAATATATGTACCGGGAAGCAAATGCCTGGCAGGTATCATTTTATGCTCCACATGATATGAAAGGTTTGATCGCATTGTATGGAGGAGAAAAGGGATTTGAATCTAAATTAGATTCACTGTTTACCGTGCCATGGAACCCAAAGCATATCGCCAGAAACGTAGAAAGTATGATCGGGCAATATTGTCATGGCAACCAGCCTGATCATGAAGCACCATTTTCGTATCATTTTATTGGAAAACCTGAGAAATCTCAGAAAATAATCGACAACATTCTGAATAATTTATATGGCATAGGTGACCATAGTTTAGCACTTTGCGGTATGGACGATGCGGGGGAGTTGTCTTCCTGGTACGTATTTACTGCATTAGGTTTGTACCCATTTTCGGCAACCGATGCTGAATATATTGTTACAGCTCCGCTATTTGACGAGGTGAAATGGACAACGCCAAATGGAAAGGTATTGACGATTACAAAACCTGAAAAGGGAAGGGATATTACTGAAATTAAAGTTGATGGAAAAGATAATAAAGGCTATTTTATCTCGCATGATCTATTTAAAAATGGGGGTAAAGTAGAGATTATTACAAAAGGCTCATAATAACAGGGGATTTATGAGGTATTTGTTTAATTTGTAATCGTATTGCGTTGGATGATAATTAGTTGAAACTGTAGGGAGAGATAATTGTTCTTCGTAAAACTTATATTAAGAACCAAATAGATTTAACTTTATGAATTCACGTCGGGATTTTTTACAAAAACTAGGCGGATCCGTCCTGGCCTTACATTTGGCATCCGTTAAAAGCTGGGCTGCCGGTAAAAATGAATATAATGAACTTTATGACGGGCCGGTTTTGAGGGTAGCGATAATGGGTCTGGGAGGTTATGGTACCCGTGTTGCTGAGGCCATGCAGTCATGTGTGAAAGCTAAACTGGTCGGTGTCATCAGTGGCACGCCTTCAAAAGTTAAAGACTGGCAAAGCAAGTATGGGATTTCAGAGAAGAACTGCTATAATTATGAAGATTTCGACCGGATCAGCGATAATCCTGATATCGACGCAGTGTATGTGATAACCCCTAATGCACTACATCATGATCAAGTAATCCGTGTGGCTAAAGCGGGTAAACATGTGATTTGCGAAAAGCCAATGGCTTTGAATGCCAGAGAAGGGCAGGAAATGATTGATGCCTGTAGAAAAGCAAAAGTCAAGTTGCTGGTTGGCTACCGTATGCATTTTGAACCCAAGACACTTGAAATCATTTCAATGAGAAAAAGTGGGGATTTTGGCAAAATCAAATTCTTTCAAGGTCTATGTGGTTTTAAAATTGGCGATCCCAATCAATGGCGGTTAAATAAACAAATGGCTGGCGGAGGTTCTCTCATGGATATTGGAATTTACGCCATCAATGGAGCACGTTATATGGTTGGTGAAGAGCCGGTATGGATTACTGCTCAAGAGACAAAAACAGACCCTGTACTATTTAAAGATGGTGTCGATGAGACTATTCAATTTCAATTTGGCTTTCCCAGCGGAGCGACGGCTTCTTGCTTATCAACTTATAATATGAACAATCTGGACCGGTTTTTCCTGAATGGAGAGAAAGGATTTGCAGAACTGCAGCCGTCTACCGGTTACGGTCCAATTAAAGGGCGTACAAATAAAGGCGAATTAAACCAGCCTGTTACTACTCATCAAACGGTACAGATGGAAGAAATAGCCGGGATTATTCTGGAGGGTAAGCAGCCGATCGTGCCTATAGATGGCGAAGAAGCATTGAAAGATTTAAAAATCATTGACGCTATCTACCTTGCAGTGAAGACGAATAAAAAGATTACTGTTAATCTTTAGGAGATAATATGAAAAATACCCGGGTGTTTCAAATGTCCTTTGCCAGCGTTTACCCGCATTATATAAAAAAAGCGGAGAAAAAAGGGCGTACAAAAGATGAAGTAGATGAGATTATATTTTGGCTGACGGGGTATGATAAACAGACGTTACAAGAACAAATAGACGACAGAACCGATTTTGAGACTTTTTTCGAGCAAGCGCCGCAAATAAATCCTAACGTTTCAAAAATTACCGGTTTAATCTGTGGCTATCGTGTCGAAGAAATCGAAGATATTCTAATGCAAAAGATACGTTATTTGGATAAGCTGATTGATGAATTGGCCAGGGGTAAGGCGATGGAGAAGATTTTACGGGAGTAAATTGTTCCTAGGGTTCGTTCTGTAATAAAAATAATATCAAACTTTCTTTTGTGAAATAGCTTTTTACTTTAGGGCCTGATATATTATATCTGGTCTCCGAACAGCTAATTCACGCAATTAAATGACGTCCTTTACTGTCTTTGTATTTCGCTAGAAAATTAGTGTAGTCAGATGATTTGGGACATCAATTTCAATTGCTATATTATGATACCGTAACGGCAGGGTTTTAGCATAGGCCGAATGACAGCCGGAACAATTCAAATTGATAAAAAAGGAATAAATATATATGTTAGTTATTAGAAATTTTGAGGAGTATAAATCTTATTTAGGCAAAGAAATAGGGGTTTCGAAATGGCATAAAATAGATCAACATCAAATAAATAAATTTGCCGATGCAACACTGGATCATCAATGGATTCATGTAGATAAAGAAAGAGCTGAAAAAGAAGGGCCATTTAACGCGACTATTGCACATGGCTACTTAACATTATCACTCATTCCATACTTATGGAAGCAAATTGCTGATGTTCAGAACATTAAAATGGAAATAAATTATGGGATTGAGCAGTTTAAATTCGGGCAGGCCGTCGTAGTGGATAGTGAAGTGCAATTAAAAGCTAAGCTCAAGTCGATAATAAATCTGAGAGGTACGACTAAAGTAATTATTGAAGCAACTCTTATTATAAAAGGTCAGCCGAAGCCTGCTTATACAGGAGATGTTATATTCTTATATCATTTTATATAGTCGACGAAACGAATTAATTTGGAGGAAAAGATCGTATTTAAAGAATTAATTAATATATCCATACAATTATTTTTGCAAATGATATAAACAAAATTGATTTTATGATGTAGTGTATCTTAATGAATTCAAATATCAAACCCAATTTAACTGATCAGGTGCTTCTGGAAAAAGTAGTGGAAGCAGCGAATACAGGTATCGTAATCACCGATAATCTATTGCCTGATAACCCTATCATTTACTGCAATCCTGCATTTGAGCGGCTTTCTGGCTACAGTCGCGAAGAAATCATTGGACATAATTGTCGCTTTTTGCAAAATCAGGATCGTAAACAGGATTCCCGGAAAACTGTGCGTGAAGCAATAGCCAGAGGAGAGAGCTGCATGGTTGAATTTAGAAACTACAATAAAAGTGGAGAGCTATTTTACAATGAATTATATCTTTCTGCCGTAAAGGATGATAAGGGATGTGTGACTAATTTTATTGGAATCCAGAATGACATTACTGTCAGAAGAAAAGCTGAACAGGCTTTACAGTTAAATTATGATGAGACAGACCGTAAAGTCATCGAGCGAACCCGGATGTTGAAAGAGAATGAAGAATACCTTTCCAGTATTGTTGAAACAATAAGAGAGAGTTTGCTTGTGATGGATAAGGATTACCACATTCTGAGCGCAAACAGCCATTTCCTAAATACATTTAAGGTATCGATTAGTGAAACCAGAGGTAAAATGCTTTATGAGTTAGGGAATGGACAATGGGACATACCTGAGCTTAGAAAGATGATGCTGGAAATACTTCCTACAAACAATCCTGTACTGGATTATGAAGTAGAGCATGAGTTTCCGCATATAGGAAAAAAGCTGATGTTGCTGAATGCACATCGGATTGAGCTGGAGGGGCAGTTTAAGGACAGGATACTATTGGCCATTGAAGATATTACTGAGCGTAAAGCGATAGAACAGCGAAAAGATGATTTTCTATCCATTGCGAGCCATGAATTGAAGACACCACTGACGACTGTGCTGGGTTACGTGCAAATGATGCAACGCCTGATGCCGGAAAATGTAAGTGATAAGTTCAGATCGGTAGTTGACAAAACTGGTGTCTATGTCGATCGGTTAAATCAGTTATTGGCGGAACTACTCGACGTTTCCCGAATACAAACTGGTAATCTGGAATTGCATATGGATCCATTTGATTTCGATAAAATGGTAATGGATACTATTGATGGTTTAAAAGCTGCCACACCGGGTTATAATATTATTTTAAAAGGTAGCGTAGGGGTTACCTTTAATGGCGACGAAATGCATTTGATCCAGGTTCTGACTAACCTGATCAGTAACGCCATTAAATATTCACCCGAATCACATGAAGTTGAGGTCTATATCTCTAAAGTAAGTAACTTTGTCAAAGTTTCTGTGAAAGACAATGGTATGGGGATCAAGGAAGGAGAACTGAGAAAAATATTTGAACGGTTTTATCGTGTAGGTGAAATACAGAAACGTTACCCTGGAATGGGAATTGGTTTGTATATATGTGATCAGATAGTTAAAAATCATGGTGGTACACTATGGGCTGAGAGCAAAATAGGAGAAGGCTCAGTTTTTAGTTTTACCTTACCGATAGAGAATTATAAAGGAGAGGTGAGCAATGGGTAAAAAGATTATGATCTGTGATGACGACAATGGAATATTGGAGATGATGGAGATGATCATTGAGGAGTTTGGTTTCGAGGTGTTTACGGAAGCTAACAGTGTAAATGTTTTAAGGCGGCTTGAATCAGAAAAGCCCGATTTACTACTGCTGGATATCTGGATGCCTGTTCTTTCGGGAGACCAGGTTTTAAAGACGATTAAAGCAGATCCGAAGTTTTCAGCTTTGCCGGTAATTATGTATTCAGCAAGTGCAGAAGGACACCTGATTGCTGAGAAATCAGGTGCCACTGATTACATCGCCAAGCCATTCGATATGAATGACCTGGAAGCTAAAATAACGGCACTGTTATAAAATGTTTTATTCATTTGCTACTGCTTAATTTAGACTTAAATGGAAATCGAATTACAGCCGGATGCCGCTTATCCTTTTGGTCCAAACATTCATTTTGCGTATCAGGTTGATACTGCAGAATTGCTCTATCTGCATGCTGATTTTAATTGGGTTATTGAACCCCAGGAAGGTCTGGAGTTGAGGGAGTTACTTGCGTCCAAAATTCATCATGAGGATTTGATAGAACTTAAAACTACTTTTTATAAGGCTGTAAGTGGACTATTCAATGGAAGTGTGAAAATAAAGCTCAGTACACCCCTTCGGTATCGTTGGCTACAGGTCTGTCCATTTATTGCCCGGCAGCTGGAGAGTGGTATTTTATTCGGAAACATAACTGAAATCACAGACGAAATTGCTAATAATGAGATTATTGCGCGTTATGCGAACAAGAAGAACTCTATATTGCATATGCTTGCACACGACCTGCGGGGACCATTGAACATAGCTAAGTCTGTTACAAAATTAATAGATGGTGAAATGGGTAAACCTGAGTTACATCAAAAGACTCAATACATTGCCGGAATTCTTCAGCAGGCAATTAACTTGATTGCCGATTTAGTAAACAGAGAATTTCTTGAAACAACTGAAGTGGTTTTGGTGAAGAAAAAGGTAGACATTGTGTGTAAACTTAATGAATATCTTGAGGAATGCAGAAGGTCGGAAGATTTAGCCGAGCGCAGTTTCATCTTATTAAGATCACATGACGAAATATTTATCGAATTAGATGATGCAAAGTTTATGCAAATTGTAAATAATTTGGTCTCCAACGCCTTAAAATTCACAGCCCCATCCGGTGAGATCATTGTAGAAGTGATAGACGCCGGAGATGAGGTTAAATTTAGTTTTTCTGATAATGGTATAGGTATTCCAAAGGCTCACATCGAGGAAGTTTTTGATGAATTTACTGCCGCACGCCGGCCCGGGTTGAATGGTGAACCTACTTTGGGACTTGGCTTGTCGATTGTTAAAACTATTGTCGGCTGGCATGGTGGAACGATTTGGTGCGACAGTGAAGAAGGTTCCGGTACTACCTTCCATTTTACACTCCCAAAAAGTGGTTGAGGGCCGATTGAAGCATTCAAGAAAAATCTACCGTTTACATTTTTATATATGGGCTGACATTTAGGTAATTGCCTGGTTCATTTTTCGGTAAAACCAGCGTTTGGCCAGCTCGGCACTTACGAGATATAGAATGATAATTAGCATCATCCATCCATAGTAGGAGAGTGGTAAACGGGTAAAACCGAACCAAAGTGACATTGGCGTCAAAGGAAGCAACAATACAAGGAATAAAACGGCAATAGTTGCAATGAGCAGATATTTACCTGGCAGGCTTTTAAAGAACGGTAAACGGGTACGTACCACCAGCACAATCAGTGTTGCGGAAATCACTGATTCAACGAACCAGCCAGTCTGAAATGTGTGTTCATCTGCATGAAATACATACAAAAGGACACCAAAAGTCAGATAGTCAAATACCGAACTGATCAGGCCGAAAGTAATCATGAATCGCTTAATAAATCCGAGGTCCCAACGTTGTGGTGACTGAATATTTATAGCATCTACTCTGTCGGTAGCAATCGTCATTTCCGGGAAGTCGGTTAGCAGGTTGGTTAGTAAGATCTGCTTTGGTAATAAGGGTAGGAAATTTAGGAATAAGGAGGCGCCTGCCATGCTGAACATATTACCGAAATTGGCACTCGTAGCCATGAAAATATATTTCATCGTATTGGCAAAGGTTTTGCGACCTTCTATTACGCCATCAATAAGTACGTCCAGATCACGACTTAACAGAACAATGTCTGCCGCCTCCTTTGCGACATCTACCGCGGTATCTACTGAAATACCCACGTCTGCTGTATGCAGCGCTGGTGCATCATTAATACCATCACCCATAAAGCCAACCACATGTCCTGCTTTTTTTAAAGTAACAATGATACGTTCCTTTTGATTTGGCTCTACTTCTGCAAAGATATCAGTTAGTGGTGCCTGGTGCATTAAGGCGGCATTACTCATCTTCTGCATAGCTGAACCTGTTAATATTTTCGGTTTTGTCATGCCGATCTGCAGCGCAAGACTTTTTGCTACCAGTTCATTATCGCCCGTAATAATTTTGAGTTTGACACCCAGTTTATTTAGTTCAATTAATGTAGAAGCCACTCCGGGCTTTGGCGGATCAAATAAAGTTATAAAACCAAGGAAGACCATATCTTTTTCATCTTCTTTGGTGAATTCTTTGGTTTGTTCGCCAGGTTTGTAGGCAACCCCTAATGTGCGGAAACCCGCGGCGCTTAAAGTTTCATACTGAGCTAGTATAGCTTTCTTGCTCGCACCATCGAGGTCGACTACTTTGTCCGCTCCGGATTCTACTTTACTGCATATGTTAAGGATCATAGTCAGCGCTCCTTTGCTTACTGTTAAGATCTCTTTTTCGTTTTTAAATTGTATGGTTAGTCTCTTGCGAATAAAATCATAGGGGATTTCCGTTTGAACTTTATAAACAGTTTTTGGTCCATTATAAGCCAGACAGATCGCCGAATCGATTGGATTATGAAATCCCTGTTGAAGTGAAGCATTTAGCCAGGCATATTCAAAAACTTTCTCACTGTGCAGACCGTTGCAATCTAAAGTATCCTTTAGTTTAACTTCACCTGCAGTAATTGTGCCCGTCTTATCTGAGCATAAGATATTCATGCTGCCAAAGTTTTGGATGGAGGACAAGCGTTTGACGATAACTTTTTGTTTAGCCATACGCCGGGCACCTGTCGCAAGGTTGACACTGATAATAGCTGGTAGCAACTGCGGTGTTAAACCTACAGCCAGTGCCAGCGAAAATAAAAAGGAATCCAGAACAGGTTTATGCAGGAATACATTAATAGCGAAAATAACAAATACCAGCACTAGTGTAATCTCCATGAGCATGTAGCCGAATTTTCGGATGCCTTTTTCAAAATCTGTTTCCGGTGCTCTGGCCTGAAGCCCTGCTGAGATCTTCCCAAATTCCGTTCGTAACCCGGTTTTCATGACCAGTACACTGGCTTTTCCGCTGATCACATGGCTACCCATAAAAAGGGTGTTCGTCCGCCCGGCCAAAGGAGTGTCAGCTGGCAAAATGCCTGCGCTTTTTTCCACGGGGTAGGTTTCACCTGTAAAGGCGGCCTCGTCTACGAAGAGTTCCTGGGATGCCAGAATGAGACTGTCCGCTGGTATAACATCACCAGCCGATAAAAGCACGACATCACCAGGTACAACACCCTCCAGCGGGATTTCCAATGTTTTGCCGTCACGAAGTACTGCACAATGCAAAGCCACCATTTTTAATAGTTCAGTTACTGCATTAGCCGCGCCTCTTTCCTGCCAGAAGCCCAGCAGACTACTGATGAGTACAATTGTTAAAATAATGATAGTATCTGCAACGTCACCTAAACCGGCCGATAATAGTGCTGCCACAATTAATAAAATGGTCACGGGGCTCCTGAATTGTGAAAGGAACAAAAATAATCCTGAAGAACGACCACTTGCCTTAACCGTATTCGGCCCGTACTGTTCCATCCTTTGAACTGCTTCCTGCTGTTTTAGACCGCTTTGATTTACGGCTAATTGCTGACAGGCTTCTTCTATACTTAAATGCCAGAAAGGCTGGGCTGGATTACTTTGCATAGGAATTATTTGAGATGGTTAAGTATTTTCCATATCTGAAGTATAGCTTCCGCGTCTTGCCTCCGTATTGCATTGTGCCCGGTGCAGTAAAGCTTGTTGTGCTACCGCAATGTTTGAATCCTCACCATGCCAAAGTTCTAGTGCTGTTTGCTGAATAGCACGAGAGTAGGAGAAAGTCAATGCCCAGGGGAGTTGTGACTTGAAACGTACATTCATAGCGTTTAACCTCGCAGAAGCTAGCGCTGATGATTGTCCGCCAGAAAGAAATACTACTCCGGGAACTGCTGCCGGAACAACCCGTAGCAGACACTTGACCGTTGCATCGGCAACTTCTTCTACAGATGTTTGTTGTAAGCTGTCTTTTCCAGGAAGTATCATATTTGGTTTCAGAAGCATCCCTTCTAATAAGATACCCTGTAAGTTCAATTCAGCAAAAACTGTACGCAGTACTTCTTCAGTCGCTGCAGCGCAACGTTGCAGGGTATGGTTTCCGTCCATCAGTACTTCAGGTTCGATTATAGGGACTAATCCCGCTTCCTGACAAAGTGCAGCATAACGTGCCAGTGCAGAGGCATTAACGGCAATACAGGTATGGCCGGGCAATCCATCATCAATATTAAAAACCGCCCGCCACTTTGCAAAACGGAGCCCCAGACCAGCATATTCTGCAATCCGCTCACGCAACCCGTCCAGACCTTCGGTTACTTTTTCTCCTGGATTGCCGGCCAGTGGTTTTGCCCCCATGTCAAGTTTAACCCCGGGGATAATTTTTGCAGCGGTTAATACCTTAAGCATGGGGGTACCATCTTTTGTTTGCTGCCGTATGGTCTCATCAAATAGAATTGCCCCGCTGATATTGTTTCCGAGTCCTTTTGTACTGACGATCAATTCACGCCAGGCACGCCGGTAATCTTCTGTTTGCGGAATGCCAATTGCTGCAAAACGCTGATTGCAGGTTCCAGTACTTTCATCCATGGCCAACAGGCCTTTATCTTCAGCCACCAGCGCTTTAGCTGTGGCAATCAGTTTTTGTACATTTAGTTGTTCCATTTCCAGTTTAGAATTTCGGGCATATCTTTGCCGTTAGCGTTGATATAATGTTTGTGTTCAGTTAGTTTGTCCTGTAGTACCTGTTTGAGGTAAACCCCTTTGCTACCAGTTTGCGACAGGCGGTCAATCACATCCATAACTAAGTGAAACCGATCCATTTCGTTTAGTACCGTCATATCAAAAGAGGTAGTGATTGTGCCTTCTTCTTTGTAGCCGCGTACGTGCATATTGGTATTGTTCGCTCTGTTATAGGTAAGGCGGTGCACCAGCCAGGGGTAGCCATGAAATGCAAAGATCACCGGTTTATCGGTCGTAAACATTTCGTTATAATCTTTATCGGTTAATCCATGGCTATGCTCAGTACTTTTTTCCAGTTTAAACAGGTCTACAACATTAATAACCCTGACCTTTAATTCTGGGAAATGTTCTTTTAATATGGACACTGCTGCCAAAGTTTCCAGGGTGGGTACATCACCGCTACAGGCCATCACCACGTCGGGTTCACATTCCTGGTCATTGCTGGCAAAACTCCATATCCCAATACCACGCGTACAATGGGCTATGGCCTGATCCATATTCAGCCATTGAGGTGCGGGATGCTTTCCGGCTACAATTACATTCACATAATGACGGCTGCGAAGGCAATGGTCCATCACAGATAATAAACAGTTAGCATCGGGCGGTAGATAAACCCGCACAATACTCGATTTTTTGTTAACGACATGATCAATAAAACCGGGGTCCTGATGTGTGAAACCATTATGATCCTGACGCCATACTGTGGAGGTCAGTAAAATATTCAGCGAAGCGATTTTACGGCGCCAGGGCAGTTCCGAAGTAGCCTTAAGCCATTTCGCGTGTTGATTGAACATGGAGTCCACAATATGTATAAAGGCTTCATAACAGTTAAACAGGCCGTGTCGCCCAGTCAGCAGGTATCCCTCCAGCCAACCCTCGCATTGGTGTTCGCTTAACATTTCCATCACACTTCCGTCAGCCGAAAGAAATTCATCATGCTCAGAGATTGGGGCATTCCATTGGCGGTTGGTAGCTTCAAAGATCAGATCGAGTCGGTTCGATACTGTCTCATCGGGACCAAAAATCCTGAAATTGCGCTTCTTCTGGTTCTCTTTGATTACATCGCGTAAAAAGCGGCCACTGACATAAGTATCACCTTCACCGTCTACTCCTGGAGATTCTACTTTTACTGCATAGTTCCGAAAGTCGGGTAGCCGCAGGTCACGCAATAAATTACCACCATTGGCATGTGGATTGGCACCCATTCTGCGTTCGCCTTCTGGTCTCAGGGCCTGCAACTCTGGAATAAGCTTTCCTTGTTCATCAAAAAGCTCTTCCGGTTTATAGCCTTTTAGCCAGTTTTCTAATAGTTGCAAATGTTCAGGCGGAGCGGAAGACGATACCGACAGCGGTATCTGATGCGCCCGGAAATTGCCTTCGATTTTATAACCGTCGACCTCTTTAGGTCCGGTCCAGCCTTTAGGCGAGCGGAGCACGATCATTGGCCATCGCGGACGCTGCGTATTTGCATGTTCAGCATCATGTTTTATCTGCCTGATGCTGTCTACTGCGTAGTCGAGTGCTGCGGCCATATCTCGGTGCATTTGTTCTGGTTCTTCTCCCTCCACAAATATGGGATTCCATCCATAGCCACGGAATAGCTGCTCTAATTCTTCGTGACTGATCCGCGCTAGTACCGTAGGGTTTGAAATCTTGTACCCATTAAGATGAAGGATTGGTAAAACGGTTCCGTCTGTCAGAGGGTTAAGGAATTTATTAGAATGCCAGGCTGTAGCCAGGGGCCCCGTTTCTGCTTCGCCATCACCGACAACGCAGGCGACGACCAGATCTGGGTTGTCCAACACTGCCCCAAAAGCATGACTCAGCGAATAACCAAGTTCACCACCTTCATGAATGGATCCTGGTGTTTGTGGCGAAGCATGACTGGAAATTCCACCGGGGTAAGAAAATTGGGTAAAAAGCTTTTTAAGCCCTTCTTCATCTTCAGTAATATCCGGGTAAACTTCGGTATAGGTTCCTTCCAGATATGTGCCTGCAACGACAGCTGGTCCACCATGTCCGGGCCCGGAAATATAGATCATATTCAGGTCGTATTCTTTGATAATCCGGTTAAGATGTGTGTAGATGAAGTTCTGACCGGGTGTGGTTCCCCAGTGACCAAGCAGCATATTTTTGATATGTTCAAGCTTCAGCGGCTCTTTTAACAGCGGATTGTGTCGCAGATACAGCTGCCCTACAGACAGAAAGTTGGCTGCACGCCAGTAAGCGTGCATCTGCTGGAGTAGCTGTGGGGCTAAAGGCTTGCTGTTGTTATTCGTTATTTTGGTTTCCATAACTATTGTTTATTTTATGGTTTAAAAGGTCAACGGTGAGTCTGGCGATCATGAGTTCTTCATTGGTGGGAGTAACACGTATGCTTACACGACTTTTATTCTTAGAAATAATTGGTTCGTTTGCTTTATTTCTGGTTTTTGAAATTTCAATGCCAATAAATTCGAGACCCTCGCAGATCCGGCTGCGGATGATAGTTGAGTTTTCTCCAATGCCACCGGTGAAAATTAGCAGATCCAATCCACCCATTGCGGCGGCCAGTGCTCCAATAAATTTTCTGGCTGAATAGCAAAAAACTGTTAATGCCGCTGCGGCTTTTGGGTTGTCAGCTTCCGCTTTTAGCAATTCCCGTATATCACTTTTACCAGCAATGGCTTTCAGACCAGAATCCTTGCTCAATAGGTCGTCTAGTTGATTTGCGGTCAATTTGTCCTGCTTTAAAATAAACAGCAGTGCACCCGGATCCAGGTCGCCGCTGCGCGTGCCCATCACCAGTCCACCGATGGGACTTATGCCCATTGTTGTATCTACGCTAATCCCATTCTTAACTGCTGCCATGCTTGCACCATTGCCCAGATGAGCAATAATGATATTTTGCTTAATTGCTGCTGATTCTTTTGCCATTAACTCCTGCAGGATATACTGATAAGAAAGTCCATGAAATCCATATTTAATCAGCCCCTTATCTTCATATTTTGCTGGTAACGGATAGTATTTGGCATGGGGTGGCATATTCTTATGAAATGCGGTGTCAAAACAAGCTACCTCTGGTACATCAGGGAAGGCAGACTGAAAAGTTTTAATCGTTTGAATTTCTTCGGGTAAATGGTTAGGGGCGAGATAAACAAACTCGTCAAGGGTTTTTAATAGTTTTGGGTTAATGATTTCTGGTTCCCGGTGTTTCGGGCCTCCCTGCACCAGTCGATGTCCTATTGCTACGATTGGATAATCCTGTTTTTTATCTTTCAGCCAGGTGATAACCTCATTGACCGCAATAGCTAAATCTTTAAAATTTCCTGATCGACTTTCCAGGATTTCATGGTTGTTGGTTTTGATTTCCAGCGTTCCCTTTCCTTCGCCGATAGGGCTGACGCTTCCCGACCAGAATTGCAATAACGAATCAGAATCAAATAAAGAGAATTTAAGGCTAGACGAACCGCAGTTGATCACTAAAATACCGGCGTTACGCTGTTTTGGCATTTGTTAGTAGTTTTAGTTAAAAGCCTCGAGCAATTATCTCAAGTAAAGCTACAGAAGTAGAGTTTGGGTAGTAATGACCGTCGTCGTGTAGAAAAATGACCATGGTCATTAATTCAATAATATAATAAATGATTAATTTGTTTTAAATAGTTAAAATTCAATTGTTTAATCACATTAAATTAATATTGATGAATAAACTGTATCAGATTGTGGTTCTGCCAATCGTTTTTCTTGCTGGTTCCATTAATAATTATGCACTTGCTCAGTCTGCGGTTCAGCAGCGGACAAAGCAAGTAGAAAATAACCTGACGGAATTTCTCCAGACTAATGATTCAGGACCGAAGAATCTTCAGCAAAGAATGAAACATTATAAGGTAAATGGGTTAAGTATTGCCGTAATAAAGAACTATAAGATAGATTGGGCGAAGGCTTATGGGATAGCGGATACTGTGTCGAAAACTCCTGTCACTAATAAGACACTCTTTCAGGTAGCCTCGATCAGCAAATCGCTCAATGCGGTAGGCGTAATGAAGCTTTTTAAAAGCCGGCATCTGGATTTACTCGCCGACATCAATACTTATTTGACCAGTTGGAAATTCCCCTATGATTCATTGTCAAAGGGAAAAAAAATAAATACGGCCCATCTCCTGAGTCATACTGCAGGTTTGAATGTCTCTGGTTTTGGCGGTTATGAACGGGGAACTTCTCTACCGTCTGTAACTCAGATTTTAAATGGAGAACAGCCTGCTAATACAGCCGCGGTGAGATCGGTTTTTGAACCGGGACTTCGTCAGCAATATTCTGGTGGCGGCGTTACAATTACACAATTAATGCTTACCGATTTAAGTAAGGATCCTTATGAAAAATATATGGCCGACCAGGTCTTGAAGCCAATGGGTATGCTCAATAGTACTTTCGCTCAGCCACCCCTGGGTCTGAAGCCTGGTGTTTTGGCTGCAGGTTATGATGTTGCGGGTAAAGAGGTTAAAGGCAAATCTCATGTTTATCCTGAACAAGCTGCTGCAGGGTTATGGACGAACCCTACAGATCTGGCTAAATATATAATCGAGACCCAACTTGCTTATGAAGGAAGGTCTGCTAAAGTACTGGATCAGCCAACCACGAGATTACGTTTAACACCATATATGAATGCCGACGCTGCTCTTGGCGTTTTTATCGAAAATCACGGCGGCTTGAAATATTTCGGCCATGGTGGCGCAAATGAAGGGTTTAGAAGTAGTTATTATGGTAGTCTGGAAGGTGGTAATGGTTTGGTCATCATGCTGAATTCCGACAATGGTGAAATTATACAGGAGTTAATTAATAGCATAGCTACAGTTTACAATTTCAAGGGTTTGAATAAGATCAAAAAAATAAAATTAGCTGATGTGTCGGAAACAGATCTGGATAGTTATCTAGGAGATTATCAGCTTACACCAAAATTGCTATTGTCAATTACCCGGCAAGGCAAACAGATTTATGCCCAGGCTACGGGACAAGCTAGACTGGAAGCCTTTCCTGAAACCAAATTCAAATTCTTTTTTAAGGTGATTCATGCGACAATGGAGTTCGTAAAAGATGATCAGGGCAAGGTGACCAAAATGCTTTTTACCCAAGGTCCAACTATAGAAGCGAAGAAACATTAGTCACTCCGTATTCAAACGGCTAATTCAGAAAAAATGCGTGGTCTTTTTTATAATCAAACCCTACCTTTACTATCAATTATCAATTCTTTCAAATGCTTATGAGTATTACTTTTAAACGTATTAATCATTTCCATATCTGTATAGCGCCTGAAAGGCTGGAAGAGGCGAGGGATTTTTATACTAATATCATTGGTCTGGAAATGATACCACGTCCTGATCATGTTTTTGCTTCGCCTGGTTATTGGTTTAATATCGGCGATGTTCAGCTTCACCTTGGTGTGGAAAGAAGCTTGCCCTTTACTGATAGACATACAGCTATAGAAGTTACGGATATTTTAGCGGCTCAAAAGCATCTGGAAGCAAATGGTATTGTTATTTATCCGCAACCTAAAGTTAGGGGTTGGGAACGTTTCGCCTTTGCTGATCCATTTGGCAACCGCATGGAATTGCTCCAAATTATTAATGAATAACATGGCTACAGCTTTTTTGCACAAAATGTACCTAGTCACCTTTTGCGGCTGCTTCCACATCTTTCAGAATGATCTTGCTCATCTTCATCATGGCATCCATAACCCGTTTTGCTCTTTCTGTATCACTATCTTGCAGTAAATTGGGCAAAATTGCCGGGCAAACCTGCCAGGATAAACCGAATTTATCTTTTACCCAGCCACATTGTGATTCTTCACCTCCCTCAGCTGTTAAATTCGTCCAGAAGTAATCAATTTCATCCTGTGTATTAGCCTCAACAAAAAAAGAGACAGATTCGTTAAACTTGAAGTTGGGACCACCATTTAACAACATAAACTGCTGGTCTTCGATCTCAAGGTCGACTGCCAATATCTCACCGCCGAATCCGGGTGCGTCTTTCGGGTAATAACTGGTTCCAAGCACTTTTGAGTTTTTAAATACTGAAGTATAGAAGTCAATTGCCTCACTTACATTATGGTCGAACCATAAACAGGGTCTTATCTTTTTCATCGTCTTGTTGTTTAAATTTTGTTGAGTCCTATTTAATGGATAAACAAGTATTTCGACCAGAGGTTTATAAAACTTTGATATGTAGCTAATTATTAGTGTAGCTATATCATTTGAAAGAACTGGATAAAAACATCCTAAAACCTTATCTTGTATTCTGAACCTCAGCTTCATCGAATATGAAAAATACATCTCAATCCTGGCCCGTATTAGATTATCAAAAATATAAAAGTACGCTGGCAACGGTTCATTTATGGACACAGATTGTCGGTAAAATCAGGCTGTCAAACTCCCCATGGGTCAACCATTCCTGGCATGTAACGCTATATGTATCGTCAAGAGGACTCACTACCGGAAGCATTCCTTATTCAGACGGTATATTTCAACTGGATCTTGATTTTATCTCACATGAGTTGGTTATATCCTCGAGTGATGGACAAAGAGAGATAGTATTACTTTATCCTCGCTCTGTAGCCAGTTTCTATAAGGAGCTTTTAAGTAAGATTGAACAGATGGGAATTGAGGTAGCCATTTATGCTGCTCCTAATGAGGTTGACCCTGCGATTCCTTTTATCCAGGATGAGGTACATAAAAGTTATGATGCCGTTCAAATGAATTTACTCTGGCTGGCTTTAGTTAAAATAGAAAAGGTCTTCACCCGGTTCAGGGCTGGTTTCACCGGGAAGGTAAGTCCGATACATTTTTTTTGGGGTGCCTTCGATCTGGCTGTAACCCGTTTTTCCGGCAGAGAGGCGCCGGTCCATCAGGGTGGGGCACCAAATATGCCGGACAGAATCATGCAGGAAGCATATTCTCATGAGGTAAGTAGTTGTGGCTTTTGGCCTGGTAGTGAGCAGTCTCCTTCACCGGCATTTTATTCCTATTGTTATCCGACTCCTGAAGAGTTTGGGAAGCAGCCTGTACAGCCTGAAGAAGCTTTTTACAGCGCAGAAATGGGTGAGTTTTTCCTTACTTATGAAGTGGTGCAGCGTTCAGGCGATCCCGAAAAGTTATTAATGCAGTTTCTGGTATCAACTTATGAAGCAGCTGCTATTACCGGTAACTGGGATAAGGATCTGGAGTGTAATCTAAGCCATTTTGAACGATAGCAATATTTTTGTCAGGAAACCAGATCAATCTTTTAGAAATTCAAACTCAGGTACTATAACTGCCGGACATCTGGCTTGACCAAGTATATCGCTAATAACTGTCCCATATTGGAAATCGTCGTTGTTACGTGCACGGTAGCCACCCATAACGACCATTAAGATATTAGTTCTTTCAGTAATCATATTACTTATATTTTCTGCGACAGAACCGCCTTCGGCTATACATTCGATCTGAGGTTGAAATACATTTTCTGCTGCTGGTGCAAGTTGGTTAAGGCGTTCTGCTTCTTTTAATAATTTAGACAGGCTATTTTCCCTAAGTGCAGGGTAATCACTACTAGGCCAGCTGTCGAAGGTAGAAATCGGAACGAAATAGGAGTGGAACAGCAACAGGTTCGCTTGGAATTTACGGGCTAGTATCAAAGAATATTCTGCTGCGTTTCGTGCACAACTGCTGAAATCGGTTAACACAATGATAGTTTTAAGATCTTGATTACTCATAGAATTGAATTAAATACGTGATTTATTAAAGTTACTGTGTTATCAAGGCGTGAAAATGATACTGCTCACCTAATTCTCTGATAACAAGCATATTTTTTTTGAATAGAGTAATACTTTGTACCAGAATCTGATCGATGGAGATAAGAACAATGATAAGAAAATAAGCACGGTTACTATCAGTTTAACATATCAATTCTTTTTCTATATTATTTCAATACCTTTGCGGCGCTTTTGGTTCCAGGAATAACACCCCGGATTAAAAGGGAATACGGTGAAAATCCGTAACTGTCCCGCAACTGTAAGCGCCATAACGATTTTCTAATCTAGTCACTTTTCTGCTTCAGGCAGAATGGGAAGGCTTGAATGTCGGGCGTAAGTCAGGAGACCTGCCTATAGCATTATGATTTCATAGCTTTCGGGGATTGAAGCTAGGATGAGACTTACAATATTGTATTTCATTTCCTTGTTTAACTGTTTGCTGTGGGTTTTAACTCACAACAAAAAAATGGTAAAAAAGATAGTTGCCTTTATTATAACGTACAATATTTCTGTATTGAATTTTTTCTTTCAATTGCGATGTACCTTTCGCCAAAGCTATTCTTTTGTCCAAAATACCGATTGCATAAACATATTAAAACCCTTTTGACTCCTATGAAAACAACGTTAATCACTGTACTGTTCGTGGTATCCATCGTTACTTTTTCCTGTAAAAAAGAAAAAACTGCAGGTGAAGGAGAGCTACCTCCGGTAGTAAACCCATCGCCTTATCTAAATAAAATTTATGAGTTTAAACCGGCCCCTGGGCAGTTTACCAATGAGGGAGGTAATAATGACCTGGCCAAAACAGAAATTCTGATAGGTACTGCAGGCGATGGCTTAGTATCACTGGGAGGTTATGGTGGTTATATCATTTTTGGTTTTGATCATGCCGTCACTAATGGCCCCGGTGTAGATCTGGGTATTTACGGCAATCCGTTAGTTGGTGTAGGTATGGAATTTTCTGAACCTGGAATTGTAAGTGTAATGCAGGACAAAAATAAAAATGGCTTACCAGATGATGAATGGTATGAGCTGGCTGGAAGTGACTACAATGCGGCTACCACGATTAAAAATTACAAGATCACTTATTACAAACCTGCAAGTCCAACCGATGATATCCGTTGGACAGATAATCAGGGTAAAGAAGGTTTTGTGTTGAGAAATCAGTTTCATAAGGAAGATTATTATCCGAGCTGGGCTACTACAAATGAAATATCTTTTACTGGTACTTTAGTTAAGAACACATTAACAGTGGGCTCTATTATCACAAACAAACCTTTGGGTATCGGGTACGCAGATAATGGCTCCAGTGAATATTTAAGCTTACAAGATCAGTTTGGACGAGGCTATAATACTTTTGACATCGACTGGGCAGTTGATGGCAATGGAAAAAAAGTCGTATTAACTGCTATAGATTTTGTTAAGGTTTATACCGGTCAAAACAGTAACGGAAATCCTTTCAGTCCAGATAATAATAACCCGAGGTCGCGTTTTGTCGGCGAAATATCAACAGAATTTGCTGGTGCCGTAGACCTTAAACTGCTAAAGAAATAAACAACAAACTATATAATGAAACAATTTAACATCAAAAAGCTTCTTTTTGCAGCCTTAATTTTAACTACAAGCTTATACTCTTGTAAGAAAGATAATGCTGACCGTCCGGAACTTGAACCAGGTAACAAATACGATAATGGGTTTTTCGTTATCGGCGAAGGTTCTTATGCACGGAATGCCGGAGCGATTAATTTCTACAGATACGGTGATGACACATTAAGCATAAGGGCATATGAAAAAGAAAATCCTGGTAAAATATTAGCCAATAGTTCACAAAGCAGCACGTTACAATTTGCTTCGGTAATTAATGGCAGCATTTATCTGATTAGCAAAATGAACGGCCCAATTGTAAAAGTAAGCTCGTCAACACTAAAAGAAGAAGCTAGATACGTACAAGAAACCAGCAACTGGAGAAGTATTGTTCAGGTCGACGGAAACCGTGGGCTTTTAAGTGCCAATGACGGTGTTTATCAAATTGATTTAAATAATCTTGCTATCCAGAATAAATTGACTAATGTAAGTGCGTTAAATACCGGTGATATGTGGAAGACAGGTGATTACGTTTACATATTGCAAAGTAACGGTGTTAAAATCTTATCTGCCAGCAACTATTCATTCGTAAAAAGTTTTTCTAACCTGAGTCGTGGTTTTGCGGAGACACCTAATGGCAAAGTCTGGGCCTCAACTGGTAGCCGCTTAATTGCAATCGATAATAAATTGGATACTGCAGGAGTAGCTCTTCCGGTAAGTTTAGGATCGTCCGGTTTAGACGCGCCTACCAGGATTACTGCTTCAACGAAAGAGAACGCTGTTTTTTATCATTCTGGCAAATCAATCTATAAGTATGTTGATGGTAATGCGTCAACATTGGCTAAGCCTTTTATCACTATTACCGAAGACCCGTTTATGATCTATGGCGCTATTCGTTATGATAGAAACAAGGATTACATTGTTGTCAATGGAATCCAGGGATATGGTGCAGCTTCAACAGTTAATTACCTGCTGATTTATAATGCTTCAACCGGCGCATTAGTTAAGAGAATAAAATACGGCGGAGACGGCGTTACCGTGGATTTTAGTAAGATCTTTTTTCCTGATTTAACAGTATTTCACTAAGTCTTATTATTTACATTAAATCGACGTAATAAATGTTTAAAAGCGGGTGTGTCATCTTAGATGACACACCCGCTTTTTTTTATAAACTCAATTTTATTGGGATTATCCATAACCTTTTAACCAGCATATTTGTTGTTCTGCAAAAGTATTATGGAAAATCAACATTCTAGGAAGCAGGAACTTATACATGGACTAATTCACGGAGTCGGTGTGCTTTTTGGCGTTAGTGGTCTTCCGGTTTTGACAGCATTGGCGACTTCCCATCAAAACACCCCTGGGATTATTGGTGCAGGTATTTATGGGTTTTGTTTCTTACTCTTATTTACTTCGTCAATGGTTTATCACTTGCTTGAGGATGTACAGGTAAAGAAACTTTTTGAAATATTTGACCATATTAGTATCTATTTTCTGATCGCAGGTACTTATACGCCGTTTTTGTTGGTGTATGTGAATAACAGTTTCGGTATAAGCCTGTTGGCAAGCCTGTGGGCACTCACCTTGCTTGGTATCTTTTTCAAGATTTGGTTTACCGGAAGGTTTGGTGCTATTTCTACATTAATTTACTTGTTAATGGGTTGGGCACTTATAGTCGGTGGCAAACGTTTTTTTGCCGATTTACCAGTTTCTGCTATCATCATGATTTTGATTGGTGCTGGACTATATTCAGTCGGCGTTGCTTTTTATGCCTGGGGCAAACGACGGTATACGCATGCACTCTGGCATGGCATTGTCTTAGCTGCTGCAGTTTGCCATTACGTAGCTGTGCTTTTGGTGATGTGAAAAATGGATTTTATTACAAACCCTTTGAAATGTGAGCTGTTAATTGATATAGGATTCTTATAGAAGAAATAGGGTTAAATAGAGCTTGGTTTTAATTTAAACATTATATTATGCAACACAATATAAAGAGCCTTATTGGCTTTAAAATAGGTGCTACCGACGGAGAAATTGGAAAAGTTAGTGAGTTTTATTTTGATGATGAAACCTGGACAATACGTTATCTCATAGTTGAGACGGGGAGTTGGCTATTGGAACGTAAAGTACTGATCTCTCCGGGAGCCTTAACGACGCCGGATTGGGAAAACGAATTGTTTCCTGTCAACCTCACGAAGGATCAGGTTAAGGACAGTCCGGATATAGACACTCAAATGCCGGTTTCCAGACAGCAGGAATTGTCGTTATACGATCATTACGGATGGCCCTATGCTGCTGCTGCCGGCACTGACTTTTATGGTGGTATGGGGATGATGGGTATGTCGGAATCCAGGTTACCTTTTGATCAGGCTATTGCGGTACAGAAGCACGAAAAAGAATCCGGAGACCCACATCTGCGCAGTACGGCTGAAGTCAAATGGTATAAAATTCACGCAACGGATGGTGAGATAGGTGATGTTTCTGATTTTATCATTGGTGGTGATTGGAAAATTCGTTTTCTGATAGTAGATACGGGTAGCTGGTTTCCAGGAAAAAAAGTACTCATTTCGCCGAAATGGATAACTAAAGTAAGCTGGGAGGAGTCGTCTGTTTACGTTAATGTACCAGTAGTGGCAGTGAAAAACAGTCCGGAATATGATCCGGACCGCCCAAATCCTGAGAATTATGAATCGGATCTTAACAGGCATTATGGCAGGTAAAATTAAAAATAATATATGTTACTAAAAAAACGAATCCCTCTCAGTTATATCTTCAATAAGGTAAAATTCGAATTATTTCATGTGCTAATTATTGGACTTGTTGTCTACTATCTTACGACTGGATTCAGAGAATTTATTCCGGTTATGCCATTAGGTATTCCTGCTTTCCTGGGTACAGCAATATCGGTTATACTATCATTTAAGCTCAATCAATCTTATGATAGATGGTGGGAAGCCAGAAAAATATGGGGGAGTATTGTAAATGATAGTAGAAGTTTTATACTGCAGTTGCAGTCATTTGTTACGAAGGGTAATGAGGGAGATATCAGGAAAATTGCCTACAGACATATTGCCTGGTGTTATAGCCTTAGTCAATCATTAAGGGGCCATGATGGTGGAGCTAATCTAAATGAATATTTGTCTGTTGATGACTTAGGTGTTTTGGAAAAACATCAAAATAAACATTTAGCTATCCTTCAGTTGAACTCAAAGCACGTCACCGATTTGAGGGAGAATGAAAGGCTCCATATATTCGGTCATGTTCAGATTAATAATACGATGGTTGGCTTTTCTAACGCCATGGGAATGGCAGAACGAATTAAAAGCACTGTGTTCCCAGTCACTTACAGGTATTTTTTGCATCTGATCATCTATCTTTTCTTAATAACACTTTCTATCTCGCTCCGGGACATTAAGAGCTACTTCGAAATACCACTTTTACTGGTGATTTCCGCGGCTTTTTTCTTGTTGGAAAAAACTGCCAGTCATTTAGAGAATCCCTTCAGTAATTTACCTACAGATACCCCAATGACCGCAATCTGTAATACCATTGAAATTAATGTCAAAAATTTACTTAGTGAAGAAGTAAATACTGCGCCCGCAGTTTCTGAATCTTTCTATATTTTGTAAATGATCAATTGATATCATTATACAATTAACAGGTCTTGCCTAGATTAGTTGTCGTGGAAATTTGCTCTTAAAATTAACTGCATATATTTTATTTTCTAAGTTTGTCTTAATGGCGTTATCAAGAAGAACCTTTCTTTTTAAGAAGTCAATTATTTTTGGCTTTACAATTATCCTTGTGGTAATGACAGGTGGTTGCGCAACGACCGTGAAATTGAATAAGAGGCATCAATATCTAGTGCAAAGCAGTTGTTATATAGTGGGTGACAATTATGACTGGAAAGGTTATCCTAAGCCTTTTACATTAAACAAAATTGCATACGTTAGAAGATATAATCGCTTTAGTGATAATAGCCTTTACCTTGCTTACTCGTTGGGAATTGATTCACTTCTAAATGAACTTTGTGAAACTGAGGCACAATATAAATTAAACCCGACTCTCGCTTTAAGAGACCGTTATGATCACGAAAAGCAGAAGATTTCAGAGAAAGTAAATCTTACTTTTCTGGATATGACCTCATTGAAAACGGAACTGGATTGCGAAGAGGAACGTGCTAATCAGGTTGGGATGTATCTTCAGAATAAAGTGGGCAAACGAGAAAAAATATATGCAGTGGCAGGTATCGTGTCCGGTGCAGTTTTGGGGATTGCCGCCAGCACAGCCGGCCTGGCCAGCGGCGACTCTAAGGTTCCCGATATCTTAGGCCTCGTGGGAGGGATAGGAGGGGCGGCTCTGGGATTTAAAGCCCTGAGTGTTGATAAAAGAGTAGAATTTATGCATAGCCGAAACCAATTGCGTGATATTTGGGAGGGGCGTGATACGGCTCAGTTCTTTTCTCCTACTGTGTGGTTTTACCTGAATAATCCAAGAAATCCGCAGGATAGTCTGCCTTCACTCCGGTTACAATTAATTGCTAAGTGGATGGCTTTTGGGCAGCTTTCGGACGCTAACTCCAAAGAGAGGCAAGCACAGATTGACCTCTATTTCGGAGAGGGGGGTGAATACAATGCTGACGAGCTTTCGATGCGGGCTAGAATGCTTCAGCAACTGGAGTCTACGATTATGTTAATTACACAGGATTTGAAAATATTACTTTCTGAAACTTATAAATCAGGTATATGAAGCTCATCTTTTTAAGTAAATTAATCTTGCCGGCTTTAATAGCTGTCCTCATTCTATTTAACGTGCAACCTTTGCAGGCTCATCTTGTTTCAGACGAAGATATCAAAGAGAAAGATGTGCCGGTTGCTGTGGTAAAATCTATAAAGGATAAATACGCGGATATCTACATTTATAATTGGGAGTGGAGTAAAAAAAAGAATTATTACCGAGCTACTTTTGTTTTTAAAGGAGACGAGTATAAATTGTATCTGAACCCGGCTGGTCAAATTTCTAAAACTGACAAAAAGACTCAGTTCGCCGTATTACCATCAAAGATCAGGGATAGTTTTGGTCAAACCGAATTTGCCTACTGGTTTGTCAGCGAAGCGAGGGAAATAACTGAGAATGATATAACGGTTTATCAGATCAAAGTTAAGAATGATAAAAAACGGAAACTTAAATTTGATTCAGCCGGGAAGCTGATTAAAAATGAAAAAGATTAGTTCAGGTTTTATTGGTAAAATGACAATCAGGTCGTGTTATTTTTTTGTTTTTAAAGTAGTTTTGCCCGCTCAATTTTAGAACTTCCAAAATGACTTGCAAAAGTATATACTTTCTAATCCTTCTTTTTGGCTTTAAAACGGCATATAGTCAACATAACTATTATTCCGATAAACCAAGTACACATGGGATGTTGATTATGGGTACAAGTACCATCTATGCTGAGCATTTGCCGATGTTCCATACCCCGCACGATTATCAGATCATATTGGAGCTGGAATTATCTAAAGCAGATTTTGCCGCCTATCGTGAGGACAGAACGTTACATCAAAATGAACTGGTGTATACGATTGAACCGGAGACATTTGTTTTGCCGGAAATGGTTAATAAAACGAAGGTATTCAAGGCAAATGTGTATAGGGGGCATTTTGAAAGGAATGGAGTCCGGTTTTTGGATACTATCACTGTCAAGATAAAAAAAGTTATTTATTATAAACAGTTTGATAAAAATCAGGAAAGGCCAGATTTGTTGCAGTATATCTTATTTGGAAATAGCAAGGAGCACTTTTTGAGTCATCTGATTAGTAAAAAACCTGATTTTAACGAAGTGCTGGCTGTTAATTTGTCGTCGGCTAAAAAGTTTTTCAGGGAAGGTCGGCCTTACCAATTGATAACGTTTGACGAGAAGGAAAATAGAAAGCCCTTTTCATGGAATACTTCCGAAGCTGTAATAACCGAGACCAGTAAATCAGTTCTATTTAAAAAACATTGCCGATTGTATCTTGAATTTGGTGATTTGAACTAGAATATCCGGCGCAAAAAACACTATGTTGCGCCGGAAAATTATGCTATCTCACGTTTACAGTTACATAAGCAGTGTTGCCAACTTTGTCTTGTAATGGGATTGTGATTGAGCCTTTAGCCTCATTTTCTGAGGTCGCTATATTTAAAATGTCGTATTTTTTATCTTTGTCACCTTTTGATATCATGGTGAGTTTTTTGAAAATAGGATATGATTGCTCTCCAACTATTTTCCAGTCTCCAACGCCTTGCTTAATAATAACAGAAATAATTTGATCATTTATTGCCGCTATTTCAAGGTTTTTGCTCGATAAATCATAAGTTGTAGTAACGTAAACTTCAAATTTGGCTTTAGTGCCCCTTTTATCTACTATATTATAATAAGAATTTCCTGGCTTTAGCGCGATAACTTTCAGTTCGTCATTCTCAACGACTACAACTTCGGCAGAGGTGCCTTTTATTTTTTCAATAGTGTATCCACCTTCGCCAAAGCTGATGTCTTTCATCGTATAGGAAGTTCCGTTATCGATGAATATCCCATATCCCGAAGGGATGAGTGATTTTGCAGACGAATTAATGACAACCGAAGCACTTTGATCATCTTTGTCTGTGACTGTAACGCTTGCTGTACTTCTGAGGAGGTTTACCTTCACTTTGTTTCCTTCGATTGTCGCCCTGGCATCTTCATCATTGGAGACACTTACTGTGTAGCCGCCATTCCCGTCCAGAATTTCAAATTCGAAATCTATATTATTGGTGTAAATTTGCCCGGGTTTAACTGAAAGGGAAAGCTCCTTTTTTATAGCTTCTGGTTCTGCTATTAAATCGTCTTTTGTACTGCATCCTGCAAGTACGCTGCTTATAAATAATAGAATTAAAACTTTTTTCATACGGTCTGGTCGGTCGATATATTTTGGATAGCACAAGATATGACTAACCGGCCCATGTTTCCAACTGAAAATGTATTTATCGTGTTACTTCTAAACCCAAAATCCTATTCCGTATGTAGTAGTTTAAAGAAACCTATTTTCTAATATAATTCAATGTTTGTTCAATGTTCCTTCAATTTGGATTGAAGGAACATTGAACAAACATTGAACGAACAATGAAGGAACTGTGAACTGATTGTAGACTACACCAGTACATAACCAGGTGTTAACTTAAGGTTAAATCTGGGGTTTTTTGACACCATAGAATTTGTAATTCCAAAATAAAACGCAGAAAAGTGAGAAATATGAGATCCGTTAAAACGAAAAAGAGGGGGGCTGAAAAGCCCCCCTCCTGAATATATTAATCACGAATACCGGGGTTAAAATCCGTATCTCAAACCAATTTGAAACTGATAAGGATTACCTGAAGGGTTAACAATACCAGCATTGTTTACTCTGTAATTAAATGATCTGGTTGTTGCATCGTAGTTCGGAACTGCGGGAACTGCAGGCGAGGTAGGTGTCGCTGGTTTCTCAGCACTGCCATTTAAAGCATATAATGCCTGGGTTCCTAGAGATTCATTTACGCCCCATTTTTTGTTCAGCAAGTTTGCAAAGTTGAAGATATCTCCTGAAACTTCCAGATTATGGGTTTTGTATAATTTGAATTTCTTACTGATTCTTAAATCTACGATACCGAAGAAATCGTTCACACCACCGTTACGTTGTGCAATTTGTCCCGAATATTTATTGATATAGTCTTTCAGACTCTGGCTTGCGTTAGGATTATCTAAGATTGCTTGTAAACCGTTGCGAACATTCTGAGGTACATTAGAATTGTTTTTGTCAAAGACAAAAGCCAGGTCATTAGTGGCTACAAAATCGCCGTTGTTGTTTGTTCCGGACAGCAAGCTATAACGTGTACCGCCAATTCCAGAATAGCGAACACCAACTGTCACACCGTAGAAAGTAGGGAGTGTACCGTAGATAACGATTTTGTTTCTGAACTGATTATCAGAAGAAGTCATAGTACTCAAATTTCTCGGATCGTCTTTTACCGGTAGAGATAAAGTTGCAGAGTTTGCCACGTTACCATTGTAAGAGGTGTTATCCTTTGCATCATTCCATGTATAACTTGCAGATATTTCACCGTCCCTGAAATACTTCCAGGTTGCATCTAAAACTACTGCAAACTGATTTACTTTACCCTGGCTATTTAACTCGAGCACACGGCCGAATTTGTTGCTGATACGGCCGGTTTTCCAATCCGGAGAGCCGTTGCTTGGCATTTCAGGTACGAAAACTCCGCGGTTATCTTCGTTAGGTAAAGTGAAGTACGGATTTGCAGCCATATTCCTGTCTACATACATATAATTGTGACGACCTAAAGTAGCATAACCTGTAATTCCAACTTTCAAGTTATCACTGATTAATCTGCTGTATGATAAGTTGGCTTTATAGACCACTGGTATCTTTGCGTCTTCAGCGTAGGTATTGATCGTTGGCAATTGTAAAGCTGTCAATGTAGGCGCAGAAGCTGAACCATCTCTGTATCCAGGGAAATTAGGGGTAGGAACATCTTTATTAAATACATCTACAGTAGCCAGATGCTTGCCGTCAAAAGTTAAGTTGTTGATGGTTACGTAGTTGTTAACGTCAGATCCGAAGATACCCGCACCGAAGCGAAGAAAATCGGTTCTATTTTCATTAATATCCCAATTGAACTGGATTCTTGGCTGAATTAAAAATTGCTTTAACTCGTGATCAGTTCTCACTCCCAATTCGCTAAATAGCGTTTCATTCAGTGGAGATTTAGGATAAGAGCTGTAATCAAGGCGTAAACCTCCAATGAAATCCAGGCCTCTCGCTAATTTCGTTTGCATCTGACCGTAAAGTGCAGTATTCCAGATGCCAGCTTTAACTGTAGGGTCTGCAACTAAAGGCACTTCACGATAAAATCTGTTCGGAACCAGGTTTCTGAAGTTGTCTAGTGATGAGCCGGCAGTCGTGTTTGTATATTCAAACCTACCGTTTACTTCACTGCCATAAAGTGATTTGGCATTAGTGTACATCACATCTACACCAAATGTGTATTTAACTTTATCTGTGTTATAGTAGAAGTTATCGACTAACTGGAAAACGTTATTGGTAAAACCTTCCTGACCAAAACGGTGTCCGCCAATTTGAATCGCTGTATTGGCTGCTGTACCATCTGATAGTGTTGACTGAACGTTTCCAACTACTGCTCTTGGAATTGCGTATTTAAGCTGGTCATTTTGCGTACTTGCCTGGAAAGTATATAAATGCTGTACTTTCAATTCATTGGTGATTTTGCTGCTAATGGTGGAGCGTAACGTTGCCAGTAAGCTATTATCGACGTTTTTATCATTACCATAACTTTCGTAGAAGTTGATTGCAGTATTATCTCCTAATCCCAATGGATTTCTGTCATTCGTATAATTATCGCGGATAGTTAACAGGTTTCTGTCATTGATCTGCCAGTCTAAACGGGCGAATGCAGCGTCAGAACCGCGTTTCTTGTCGAAAGTACCATACTGCGGTGTATTTGCCACACCGTATTTATCTCTGGCAATCGCCAGAAAATCTGTTAATGTAGCATTAGTAATTCTAAACCTTGCTTCATCAGCGGGGCCATTGATGTCTGCAATAATCAATGGACGTGAATCCTTCTGATGATCCAAGCCAATAAAGTAATGGAGCTTATCTTTAATGATTGGCCCGCCTAACGTAAATCCGTACTGGTAAGTAGAGAAATCGTTCTGCCGTCTGATACCTCTGATATCATAAGGGCTGGATAACCAGTCTGCTCTTCCGTACATGAATGCACTTCCGCTAACAGTATTTGTACCTGACTTGGTTACCGCAGTAACTGTACCGCCACCGGCTCTTCCCAATGTCACATCATATTGATTAGTCACAACTTTGAATTCACGGACTGCCTCTATAGAGATGGAGTAAGGGGCACCACTACGGCTTGTCGTACTTCCTGAGGACGTGGGGTTTTTCGCACTCATACCGTCAATAGTATAATTGGTAGAAGAACCTAACTGTCCTGCGATACCTCCGCCCCGGCTTAAAGGAGATAAATCCATTAAGTTGGAAAAGTTACGGCCGTTAACAGGTAGTTGGTTCATTGTTTTTGCCGATATTTCAGTTGATGCACCGAAATTCTGGACTTTGTTTTTCAAACCTGATGCGACAACCTGCACCGCTTCTAAATCCTGAGATGCTTCCTGCATTGAAATGTTCACTCTTACTACGTCTCCAAGGTTTAAGGAGTAACCACTTCTGGTCTGCTCGCCGTAACCCATAAAAATAGCCTTTACTGAATAGGGGCCACCTAATGGGAGTTCTTTAAAAGTGTATTCACCCTGTGCATTGGTAGATGTTCTGGTCGTAAAACCAGTGGAGTTGTTTTTAACCTGAACTGAAGCACCTGGAACAGGCTTCTTTTGTTCATCGGTTATAATCCCTAGAATAGATGCTTGTGTGGTTTGTGCATGTAGGGAACTTTTTACACAAAAACACAGCATTATTACTGCTAATAGTAAATTTCTCACCATAATTAGTTTGTTTTTTTTGCTACAAAGATGTTGTTGCAGTATTAAGTTAAGCTTGATTCTAGATTAATAAATGGTTGTGAAATTTCCCCTTTCCTGAACGAATGTTAATATAAAAAGCGAGTTAAGACTGCCGATATAATCAAGCATCTGCTAATAATAGATATATCAAAGTAGACTCCATTGGTATGTGACTTTTTTCACCCTGTATATAAATCTAATTAGTTCTTGTTATGTAGTGTATACCAGTACTTTATGTGTATGTGTGTTTATTTTTTTAGTCCTATGTAACATCAAAATGTGTCTTTCTCCCCCGACTGAAACTCTGGCAATTGATTAAATTTGTAGGTAAATAATATTTCTTATGAAAAGAACCTGGCGAATATTCTTTGCCATTGCTGCAATGATTAATCATGTGGCGTTGCCATTAACCAAGTGGTATTCAGGTCTAATTATTCATCAAGACAACTAAAACATATGCTGTGTCATTTGCAATGCAAATAAGGATACCCTACAGAGCGGGGAAAAGTGAGCAAAATAATATACATAAACATTATACCAATGAAAAAGGAAAAAAAGATCAAATACGAAGCCCCCACTTTGGAAGTGGTGTTAGTAGAGTTGGAGCAAGGTATAGCTGCTGCTTCTGTAACTGTTTCCGGAGGAAACGCTGGCTCACCATATCAACCTCAGGTAGACGATTGGGGAGACGGGGGAGGAACTACCTTCAATGGAGACCTATAATTAATGATGACGAACTATTTAATGAAAAAATATGAAATTACTATACAAAAATTATATCCCTAAAATAGCGGTAGCTATTTTATTTGTATTTGCCGGTCAGCTTTTTCAAAGTTGCTCGAAAAATAAAGCTGAAGATGAAGTACCAGGGGATACCAGACTAGATGGAAAAATTTCAGTAAAGGTTCTTGGTATTGATGAGGACGATGACGTTGCTGTGATTAACCCAAAGGGTAATGTAGCAAGTAAGTCAGTAGCCAGAGAAACTGGTACTACCCCAAGAAAGACCATCATCTATCCGGGATTTGATGCTGTCGTGTCTGTGGAGCGCGATGTGTTAAAACAACCAAACATAGCTATTGGGAATGTGCCGAAAGGAATATCAAGTACGAGCGATTTATTAGCTGTCTCTGCAATGGCGACTAATGTTAAATACCGTCTGTTGTTATATAAAACGGACGGAACATTTGTGAGTTCTACGCCTTTGGTATCGGGAACTGCAGGTGCAGTGGATGTTGCTAAAGGTACTGCTTATAACTGGTATGCAATTTCCTATAATAATACAGATGATGTTCCAGATGTAGCAGATCATGCAAATCCAACTCTTGCTCTGCCAGGAGGCAAAGATGCATTATATGCTAGCGGATCAATCACTATTCCTGCAAATGGCCCGGATGGTAATAGCCCATTGGGTATAACCTTTAAACATAGCCTTGCGCGTATTGCAGTGGAACTTAATACTATGGGGATGTTTGCAGATATAAATACAGCTGCGGTTGCTGTATCAGGGATAGTAGTGAAGACTGGTACGATCAATCTAAAAACCGGTGCCCTGTCAAATTTAGTGAATTATACACAGACTGTTAATTATGCTAGTTTTTCAGACGTGCTGGCTCCATATCATGATGCAAAAGTGGCCTATATATATACCGCGGATGCAGTTACTCCTGCAGCACTAACGGTTACGCTAACAAATCTGGCATTAGACATAGATAATGGCACGGTTAGATCTTTTGCTACTTTATTAGGTACAACCCCATCGGTTTTCACATTTAATGTGACGCCTCAATTGGGTAAGAGCTACCGGGCATTAGTTAACCTGGTTGAATCACCACTAACGCTAGCGGGTGTGAGATGGGCGAGAGCCAATTTGTATAATCCTGGTGGCCACAATCCTTACCGTTTTCATCATACTTATGCAGCTACAAATCAACGAAACAGCTATTTTTCTTTTAAAGGAATTGTTTCGGCCGATTACGGTACAAACGGTGATCCTTGTTCGTTGGTTTATCCGGCCGGAATATGGCGTCAGGCTAGTGAGCCTGATTTTAGAACCTTGGTAGGTGGAGCATTAGGAATAGGTGCTCAGCCATTAACACCCGGGACTGCTGGTGGAATTCGTTATCTGGAATATAATAATTCCACAGGGACGGTGGCTCCATATCCAAGTAACAAATTGCATTTTAATTATAATGGAGAGGGTGTCGGTCTTGCTTTGGTAGCAGGTATAATTCAACTTAATTTTAACGGTACTTACGGAGCCAGCGCGCAAGTATGGACAGGTACTGCCGGTATTGACTTACTTGGACTAATTGGTGTAGGAGCCTGGGATTATTCGGGAAACACTGGTATTCTTGGCACTAGTGGAGCCCTTGGGGTTTCCCTTCTGAACGTATCTGCAATTGGGCTGGATGTTATTAAGACGAATTTCAAGAACGTTCGCTGTGTACGTACAGCCATTTAATTATAATCTGCCCAATATAGGGTAATGAATGATAATGAAGGCGGTTTGATGCTGCATCAAACCGCTTTTTTATACCAACCGTTTGCGGTCAGGAATGAGACAAGACTAATTTTATTTTTTACTGGAAAATAATAAGCGTGATGAGGTGCCTGGGTTATAAGTTTTTTTTGGTAATTGGATTATTTCTGCCGTTTTGTTTATCCTGTAAAAAGGAAATGCTGCCTATTTCCGGCGGCACTGACAGAGCAGCTGACCAGCAGCTCAAGGACAGTATTTTCCATTATTATAAGCTTTATTCTCTATGGAGTGATAATATAATGCCTGAAGATAAAGCTGTGTTTTCATTTACAGATGCATATGGTTCACCGGCAGATGTACTTATAGCCTTAAAAAAGACAACTCCATTTCACGCCGGCTATAATGCGAATATTGACCGGTTTTCTTATCTGGAAGACAGGAGTAACATAGGAGGATCTCCCGAGGACTTAGATCTGAACCGGGGTTTTGGTCTCTTCGTATCATTAGGTGCAGTAAATGAGAAAGTAGCTTATCCTATAATATATTATGCAGAGGGGGGTTCTTCAGCAGCGCAGGCCGGTATCAGACGATCTGACGTGATTTTGGGAATAGACGATGATCAGGATTTTAGTGTTCCGGTTTCCTGCGAAGGTGGAGGGTGCAGATTTCTTGACGATAAAATTCGCCAGACAGTTGTCAATAAGCTGTTGGCGGCTCTGCAGCAGAGTAGCGTGCGGATAAGGGTTCGCCACACTGATGGCATTGAGTCCACTTTAGTAATCTCATCAAAACCATATGAAGTTAATCCAATAATAAAAAATAAGGTGTTCCTGTATCCTGCTAAAGCTATTGGTTATCTGGCGCTTTCTTCTTTTGAAGCAGTACCGGAAGGAAAAGTGGGCCGTAGCCGATTGAACCAAGTATTTGAAGATTTTGAGCAGCATCAGATCAGGGACCTGATTTTTGATTTGCGTTACAACACAGGGGGGCATGTTAGTACTGTCGAATATATCGCTAACAAAATAATTGGTGCTACCGCTGACGGGGCTTTAATGTATAAGTATATATTAAATGCATACCTGTCGAAACCTAATAATTTACCAGGGGAGTCTTTTGATGATGTCAGTTTTAAACGTAATAATAATCTGAATCTGAGTACTGTCTATTTTTTAGTGACAGACGTTACAGCTTCTGCCTCGGAATTGCTTATCAATGTTCTCCGTCCCTACATGAATGTAGTCATCATCGCAGACCATAATGGTACATACGGCAAACCCGTTGGTTTTTTCAGAAAGGAAATTATGGGGAAAACGGGGCTTTGGGTGGCGTCTTTCAAACTGACTAATGCGCGTAATCAGACGGATTACTGGGATGGTATTGGTGCCGATCAGCGGAATGTGGCAGATTATATCTTTCGGGATTTTGGAGATGCAGAAGAGACTATGCTATCCGCAGCCCTCAACCATTCAGTGGGTAAAGCTAGTTCATCTGCTCTGGCATCGGGAAGATCAGACAGGGGGCCGGCGGTAAAAATGAGCAAGCTAGAAAATGTAAATGCGGTCCGTGAGGGATATATGCGCAGGTAGGAATCCCAGGATAACAGATATAATAATATTAGATAGATAGTTGAATATGAATAAAGTGCTTTTTTTTAGATCTATTGTATTGTCTTGCATTATTTTAAATGTATTGTTTAGCTGTGCAAGGAAAAATGAGAAATTACCAGGTTCTGCTAAAGCGGCTACACGTGTTGATCTCTCTTCAGATACCTCTCCTGAAGGTATGCTTTTTCATTATTGGTATGATTTTGATTTTAAGGATACTATAGCTTTAAGAAATCCAGATATAGGTGAACAGCATCTGGTTGATTTTATTGCCAGGTTCCCCAAATTTCCGGATACCACCAGTTCGAAGGCAATAAAACATATGCTTTCAAAAGCAAAGCCTTTTACTATCAGTTTTGAGTTCTTCAAGCAGCAGTATGAACGGTATTTATACGATCCAAATTCGCCGATGCGTAATGATTTGTATTATAAACCTGTATTAGAATTTCTATTGGATTCGTGTCGGCTCAGTGAGGCCGATAAATATATATACAGCGCACAACTGGCACTGATCAAAAAAAATAATATAGGTACACCAGCACTTGATTTTGAATTTCAGATACCTACAGGCGAAAAAAGGAAAATCTCTTCTGCCCATGCGCCTTTTGTACTCTTATTCTTCTATGAACCGGGTTGCCCACATTGTGAGACAGCAATTGAGGAGCTTCGAAATAGTACGGGATTCAGTCAGCTTGTGAACAAAGGAGTAATGAATGTATTAGCGATATACGCACTGGGTGATCATAATGTCTGGCAGGCATATCAATCGCATATTCCGGCAACCTGGACAAATGGATTCGACAGTAATAAGCAGGTTCTCGCTAAAGGGTTGTATGATATTCGTGCCTCGCCTACAATTTATTTGCTGGACAAAGACAAAAAAGTTCTTTTGAAAGACACTGACCTATCAAAGGTGGCCTTATACTTCAACTCCCAGTCTAGCCTTAATATATAAAATTAATAGTAACAGATGTTGAGTGTGGTTTATGTTTCATTTAATGAATTAAAAGATGACGACCGTAAAAATTTTAATTATCCTGATCCCTTTTCTATTAGCATTTTACCTTGGAAGGTCCATTATCCGTTTCATTTATCTAATAAGCTATAAGAAGAGGCTTTTTGACCCGATTAATAATCGAAAGATACATGAGCACATCATACCCAGGTTGGGTGGGGTGGCATTTGCACCAATCCAATGTTGTTTGATGACATTAGCTGTTGTCATCTTTCATAAATACAATTTTTTAAATGACCTGCATCTGAATACGGGTGAAATATTACCTATGTTTCTTTTGCTTACAACTGGTTTGGTAATCTTGTTTATAGTTGGACTTGCAGATGATCTGATAGGTGTAAGTTATAAGTTCAAATTTTTAGCGCAGCTGGTTGCTGCAATGCTTTTACCACTTTCGGGCCTATGGATAAATGATATATACGGTGTGCTGTTTATCGATTTTCTACCTGCCTGGATAGGCATGCCGCTGACGGTTTTCGCAGTGATGCTTATTATCAATGGTATCAATCTTATCGATGGAATCGACGGCTTATGCTCTGGACTTATTATGGTCAGCACGCTGATTCTTGGTATTTTGTTCGCTTCGGAAGGTGCGTGGTTACATGCTATTTTCGCTTTCATTACAACCGGCCTGTTAATTCCTTTTTTTTACTTCAATGTGTTTGGTGCATCAAAACGGAAACGTCGCATATTCATGGGAGATACCGGCAGTTTAACACTTGGATATTCGGTCGCTTTTCTAGCTGTCAGTTTTTCTATGAACAACCAGGACATCAAACCCTTCTTTGATGGCGCCATTGTTTCGGCATTTACAACGTTGATTGTTCCGGTATTGGATGTCGCCAGGGTAATGTGGGTACGATTTAGAAATGGAAAGTCAGTTTTTGAACCTGACAGAAGTCATATTCATCATAAATTTTTAGACCTCGGCGTTTCACATCGTGTGGCCATGATCTATATCATATTGCTTGCATTATTTTTTAGTGTTTTTAATATTGTCAGTGTACAATACATCAGTAATAATATTGTGCTGGCTTTAGATGTTGTCCTGTGGGGTGTATTTCATTATGTATTTCACCGAATCGAAGCGAGTAGAAGAGCCGATGCTGCAATTTCCTTAAGTGAGAATGTACAAGTCACTTATAGCGAGGGGTAAATTTTATTTAAAATTAAAGATATGAAAGTTGCAATCATTGGAGGTTCCGGTTTCGTCGGAACCCGACTAATAGAGACCCTGAAACAAAATCGTGGAATTGAGTTTCTTAATATAGACAAACAGCAAAGTCGAAGTTTTCCATCTATTACCCACATTGCGGATGTACAGGAAAAGGACACAATAGTCGCTTTATTGAAAGGTATTGATATCGTTGTATTATTAGCGGCAGAGCATCGGGACGATGTTACACCTGCTTCTTTATATTATGATGTGAATGTTCAGGGTATGAAAAATACATTGGAGGCTATGGAACAAAATGGTGTAAAACGAATCGTATTCACCAGTACGGTGGCTGTATACGGATTAAATAAAGTAAATCCAGATGAACTGACCCCGGCCAATCCTTTTAATAACTACGGAAAAAGCAAATGGCAGGCGGAACAGGTTCTGCAGGAATGGTACGAGTCACATACGGACTGGAATGTTAATATTATCCGTCCCACCGTGATTTTTGGAGAAGGAAACCGTGGGAATGTATATAATCTGCTAAACCAAATTGCCTCCGGAAAGTTTTTGATGATCGGAAAAGGTAATAACGAGAAATCAATGTCTTATATTGGTAATATAGTTGCTTTTATGGAATTTTTGATTCACGAACGAAAATCAGGTTATGAGGTATATAATTACGTAGATAAACGTGATTTTACGACTAATGACTTGGTTCACCATACCGGTGAAGTATTGGGTAAGAAAATTCCAACAGTACATATTCCCTATATATTGGGCATATTGGGCGGATATGGTTTTGATATACTGGCATGGGTACTTCGTAAAAAATTAACTATAAGTTCAGTGAGAGTGAAGAAATTCTGCTCAGTAACACAGTTTGATTCGAGTAAAGCTATGACAACTGGATTTGTACCACCTTACTCTATTGAAGAAGGATTGAAAAGAACGCTGAGAGCTGAGTTCGGTAAGATTAATTAGATGTTTATAATTATAAGATAATGATATTGCTGTCAAAAAAGGATGTTGTATGGAGCTATATAGCTCAGTTCTTTAAAATTGCTTCAGGCATTTTGATTTTGCCTATAATTTTAAGGATGCTAACGACTGAAGAAATTGCATTGAATTATCTTTTAGCTTCTATTGTTGCGATGGTAGGATTGCTTGATTTCGGTTTTTCGCCTCAATTTGGTAGAAATATTACTTACATTTTTAGTGGCGCGCAAGAATTGAAAAGGGAAGGAATACAAGTTGTTTCAAAGCATCAAGGCATCAATTATAAATTATTGGTGACGATGATCGAAACGGCCAGATACGTGTATTTGAGGATCGCTTTTCTAGTCGTGCTGTTACTAGCAACTTTGGGTACATGGTATATCTATAAAGTTACCAATGGATTGACGTCTGTAGATAACGCACTTTTAATTTGGGGAGTTACCATTCTTTCTTGTTTCTTCAACTTTTATTATGCCTATTTTGATTCTCTATTGATCGGTCGTGGCCTTATAAAAGAGGCTAAAAAGGCTGCTATTTTTTCTAAACTTGTTTATATAGCTCTTGCCATTTCTTTTTTGTATTTAGGATTGGGCCTTTTGGGTGTAGCGATTTCTAGTCTAATTTCAGCATTTGTATATCGTACAGTGTGTTATTTTTACTTCTACGATAATGCGTTTTTGAAGCTTATTGAAGGAATTCAAATTGATATGTTAAAAAGACAGGAACTATTCAAAACGTTATGGCACAATGCCAGAAAGTTGGGTTTAGTGTTTTTGTCTGCATATGCAATTAATAATTTTAGCATTTTTTTGGCTGGATTGTATTTGGATTCAGATACGATTGCTTCTTATGGTGTTTTAATGCAATTAACAGGTATTATAACAACCGTTTCGAGTACGCTTTTTATGAGCCTTAATCCTACCTTTTCAGCACTCCGCACTTCAGGAGATAACCATAAATTGGTGAGAGTGTTCGCTTTTTCAATGAATGTGTACTACGTACTTTTTATACTCGGTGCTTTTATACTAGTCGTATTTGGTCCTGGTATATTACATCTTCTGGGCGCTAACGTCATATTGCCATCTGCAACGATAATGGTAGTTTATTCCCTGATAGTTTTTTTTGAAGGAAATCACTCTGGATACGCTACTTTAATTGTGACTAATAATCAAGTCCCATTTTTAAAATCGTCTGTCATTGCAGGGGTATTTGTTGCATTTGGGGACTACATTATTCTAGCTTTTACCCCTTATGGTCTTTTGGGTTTAATTCTGGTACAAGGTATTGTCCAACTTGGTTACGCAAATTGGAAATGGCCCTGGGTTATATGCAAAGAATTCAAATTTAATTTTTTTAGTTTTCTTCGGATGGGAATCGATGAGTCAATACATAAAGTGAGGAATATCAATGCATAAGTTAGCGATATTAATTCCATATTTCAAGATAGACTATTTGGAGGAAACTATTAGTTCTCTGGCAAGTCAGACGAACAAGGATTTCACGCTGTACATCGGTAATGATCTTAGTTTCGACGATCCTTTACCAGTTATTCAAAAATACTTTCAACCACATCAGTATAAATATTATGATTACAAATATAATTTAGGGGCAAGGAATTTATCATTACAATGGGCTAGAATATTAGAAAATGTGCAGGAAGAATGGTTTCAAATATTAGGAGACGATGATTTTGTCTCCCCTAATCTTGTAGAAGAGTTTTACAGCCACATACCGGGTAAAGAAAGTTTTATTAATGTTATTAAGTTTAAAAGTCAGCTATGTGATGGTAAAAGTAAGATTACTAAGCAGTTGTATGAAAGTTTTTCCACCGGTATTTACGAGGTAGTAGACTTGATGATCATGAAATTCAGGGGCAGGTTAAATAGTAGTTTAAGTGAGCATATTTTTAAATTAAGTAAATATAGAGATATCGGATTTGCAGATTATCCAATAGGATGGCATACTGATGATATGCTGATACTACAAATGAGTAATTATAGATCTCTATTATTTGTCGCAGAGGCATCTGTTACTGTAAGGATTTACGACGGGAGTACGTCTGGTTCAGAAAATAATCTTCTGCTAAAACAAAAGGCTAGTAGACACTTTTTTTTGGATTTTATAAAGGTCCTCGATAAGTACAATTTTTCCCGCAAAAGAAAACAGGAGTTTCTTAAGGCCTTACTTCAACACAAAGAGATTTTAGGCATGGATTACCTGCGGAAAATTTATTATGAAAATGGATGGGTCGGACAAGTTGATTTTAAAAAATATCAGTTGAAGTGTTTTGTGAAGTATTGCTTTTCAGGTGTTTTTGGTAATGATGTTTGGAGACTAAAAAGTTAAGCTGGAAATGATTAAAGTTACTATTATAATTCCTGTATATAATGTCGAAAACTATATTGATAGATGTTTGAATTCGGTTATTCAACAAGATTACCCTTTTATTGATTGTATTTTAGTTAATGATTTTAGTACTGATAAGAGTCTAGATATTCTTAATTTAATAATAGGAAATTATAAGGGTGATGTGAATTTCACAATTCTTAATCATCCTTCCAACAAAGGAGCTGCTGCATCCAGAAACCTTGGTATACGACATTCGGAAACAGATTATATATATTTTTTGGACAGCGATGACGAAATTTATCCTGATACTATCTCAAATTTAGTTAACCGGGTTGAAAAATTCCCGGACGTAGATATTGTTCAGGGAGAAATGTATTGTGAAAACAAAACATTGAATAAAATTTTGTCCATTAAAAATAAAAATTTCCCGAATTACACTAACGATTTAGAATGGTTAAGAAACTATTTCCTGTTAGATATTCCTGTTAGTCCCTGTAATAAATTGATTAATCTTAAGTTCCTCAAGGAAAATAAAATTTACTTTGAGGAAGGGGTCGTTCATGAGGATATACTATGGCGTTTTAATTTGGCAAGATTCGTTAATTCCATAGCATTCACAACAAGGGTTGGTTATAAATATAATTTTAATTCGGATTCCGTTATGGCCTCTCCTGAAAATGATATTAAAAGAATAGATTCTCAAATTTATGTAATAGCTTATATCTCAAGTCACTTGAGTAGTAAGTTCAGTTATGTAGAAAATCTAAGTCTGTTAAAGCAGTTTCATTATGCAAAATTAATGGATGTACTTGTAGAAAATAATAAATACAGGAATTCTCTTCTGAAAGAGCAGATAGAAATAAAATTAAAAGATGCAGAGTTAAGCATACTGTTTAAAATTTCTTATTTGATACTATCGTCTGATAATTTTTTTAAGTCTTTCTCCTGGCTATGGGATAAAAATATGGGTGTTTTATTTCGCATTGCGAAATACAAAACCAGATTAGCTCTTCACAAGACTAATGAATAAATTGAGATATGGGTATAGCTGGTTAATTAATAGTTTTTTATAGGGTTAAATAGAATTAAAATGAAAAGGAGTAGGATTAGTTTAATTTATTGGAGCGAGGATAATTTCGGAGACGCATTAAGTCCTGTGGTCATAGAAGAGCTTTCCGGTAATTTAACTCAACTTAAGCATGCCTATAAAAGTAAATTCAGGCGTTTTGTGAAAAGTATTATATACTTCTCTCCGAAAGAATTAAATACAATACTATTCCCATGGCAGGAAAATGTTCTTGGTGTCGGTTCTGTTATTTGTTGTGGAAATTCCAAATCAAAGGTATGGGGATCTGGTTTTATGAGTAATTCAGGAGATTTTCTGGGCGGATCCGTTTTTGCAGTGAGAGGACCTTCTACTTCGAAACGGTTAGTAGAACAGGGATTTGATAAATGTGAGGTGTATGGCGATCCAGCCCTGTTATTACCTCTCTGGGAGGAGCCGGTAGAAAAAAAGACACATCAATTAGGGATTGTCCCACACTGGAAGGAAACTGATAAATTTATTGAGGAGTATGGTGATAAATATAAAATCATTGATTTAAGGACAAAAGACATTAAAAAGGTTATTACTGAGATAACCAGTTGTGAGTATATTTTGTCAACCTCATTACATGGAATTATAGTTGCTCATGCATACAATATACCCTCGTTATGGATAAAAAAGGGTTTTATCGAAACAGATGGATTTAAATTCGCAGATTATTTTGGATCGGTGGGGATTCCTGCCTACACGGGGTTTGAAGATATAGAAAGCATCTTGCTGAGTGACGCCAATTGGAAAGCTTTATTTCTGGATAATGAAGATAAAAGTTCTATTAGTATCGATTTAAATGAAATACAATTTGGTTTGCTAAAAGCATTTCCATTTTCGTTGAAAGACAAATATGAACAACTGCTTAAGAGGGGGAAATCCCTCTAGACCAGGTAAATATATATTCGGAATTTGAATATTATATTGAAAATTATGTTTGTCAAAAATAGAAAAAATTATGTCTGACTATATAAGGAAAGAAGGTGTACCGATTGTTTTGGCGTTTACACCTAGTTATTTTATCCCGGCAGCTACATTTCTTAATTCCTTATTAGAGAATAGTGACTTGTCGGATTGTTATGATCTGATTTGCCTTCTGACCGAAGATTTACCGGAGGTTATGAAACGGGAATTAGAATGTTTGGGAGGTGAACGGATAGCGGTAACATATATGAATCTAGATGGTTATTTAAAGGAAATATATATTGATGACCGTTATACTGTAGCAGCTTCTTTTCGATTAATATTGCCTGATGTTTTACCTGGATATGATAAGGTATTATATATGGATTGCGATATAATTGTCCGAAATAATATGGCTGAGCTCTACAGATCTTCAGACATGGGAGACCGATATCTTGCTGCCGTTCATGAAGCAACTTTGGATTTTCAAGAAAAAAATATAAAAGATTTAGGCTGTGAACCAGGTTATTACTTTAATTCTGGTGTGTTATTAATGAATTTAACATTGATGCGAAAAAATAATATGACAGAGAAGTTTCTGGAAGCTGCCCAGATAGAGGGTTTGGAGTTTCCGGATCAAGATGTATTAAATCAATTATGCAAAGGTAATGTTTTGGCTTTAGCTCCTCACTACAACAGTATACGAACATTCTATCTGCCGAAATATAAAGCTGATTTTCTGAAAAGATACAATGAAGCTGATTGGGATGCTGTACAAAAACATGGAAATGTGCATTACACTGGTTCAAAGCCCTGGAATTCATTTACAGTTGAATTTGATGTGTGGTGGGAATCCTATTTCAATTTACCCAAAAGCATCAGGAGTTATGGACAAATAAGTAAAAAGATGCTGATTTTTTCAAAAATGTATAAAACAAATATGGGCAAAAGACTTATTGATATGTTAAGGAACTTATATCGAAAAATTAAATAAGACGGATTATGAAACATGCTTACTTAATTATTGCCCATAATCAATTTTCTATATTACAACGGTTGCTTTCATGTTTGGATGACAGACGTAATGACATTTATATACACTTTGATAAAAAGGTAAAGAAAATTCCAGTATTGAAAGTGCTTTATTCCAGATTATTTGTATTGGATGAGCGGGCCGATGTGAGGTGGGCAGATGTTTCTCAGATACAATCTGAGTTTATTTTGTTTCAAGCTGCTTTTAACAATGGTCCGTATGCGTACTATCATACATTATCTGGCGTAGATATGCCGCTTAAATCTCAAAATGAGATTCATGATTTTCTTAAATCTCACGATGGTAAAGAGTTTATTGGTTATACTCAGGGTGATATTAGTAAAGAAATAGATCGAAAGGTAAAAAGATATCACCTTTTTTCCCGTTTTTTTAGAGCAGATAGCACCTATTTTTTCTCTCTGTTCAGATTATTGAGATTTGCCTTGCTTCGCTTTCAGTATCTATTTATAATTCAGCGCCATAGAGGTGTTGATTTTAAAAAGGGTACATCCTGGGTAAGTGTGACGCAGACATTTGTCGAATTTTTACTGCCACACTACAAGGAGGTAATGAAAATGTATAAGTATACTTTTTGTGCAGACGAGATCTTTTTGCAGACAATTTGTTGGAATTCTTTATTTCGTGATAGGTTGTACGACCCTAATAATGAAGGTCGCGGCAGTATGCGTATGATAGGCTGGAGAAATAATCAGCTAGTAGATTGGGAAGATAAGGATTTCGATATTTTAATGAACTCGGATGCGTTGTTTGCCAGAAAATTTGATACTAAACATATAGAAGTTGTTGATAGAATACTGAAAAAGATAACGTCTTATGATTGAAAAAGTAACTAACAAGACAAATTTTGAAGCGATTGAAGTACTCCGTTTTCCACTGATGATATTAGTAGTTTTTGTCCACGTCATTCCTGTTAACTTATATTCTATGCAACCATATTGGAGGACAAATAGCGCATATGTATTAGTTTCCGAGCTAATATCTCGTCATTTAGGTCAAATAGCTGTACCCTGTTTTTTTCTGTTTTCAGGTTATTTCTTCTTTCTAAAAATATACACATTTGATGTCCAGATTTACGCTGCACAAATAGTTAAACGTTTGAGGACCCTGCTTATTCCTTACCTATTATTGAATATAATTTTTGTTCTCATTGTACTATTGAAAAATTTTGTTTTCGGGAAGTTAGGTATGGCTCAGGATGAGTTATATTTCAGTATACAGCGCGCGTCTTTTTATGAAATATTTTGGGGAGGACCTTTCTTATTTCCATTATGGTATCTCCGTGATTTGATTTGTATGATGGTGCTATCGCCAGTTTTCTATTTCTTCCTTAAATACGGTAAGGGCTTAGCATTGTCTCTGATTATCGTGGGATATTTAACGACATGGGAATTAAATATTACTGGGTTGAGTAGTACAGCTTTCCTGTTTTTTGGAACAGGCGCATTTATGGGAATATTTAAGTATGATTTGACGATGTTGGGAGCAAGATATAAAGGATGTAAATTTCTTATTTCGGCACTTTTTCTTGGGATGGTAAGTTATTTTACTGCGACGCCTTACTATGAATACTTGATACGTTTTTTTATCATTTCCGGAGTTATTTCGGCCTTATGTATTGGTAATATGTTACTCAAAACGAAAAAAGTGAAGTTTTATTTATCAGCATTGTCCTCTTCGGTTTTCTTTATTTATGCTATCCACGAAATGTACATCATAAACTGGTTGAAGGGAGGTTTTGCTAAGTTGCCTATGGCAAATAATGAGTGGGGAAAATTTATAGCCTATTTTACTATTCCTATTGTCTGTCTTATAGTCTGTTTGTGTCTTTATAGACTAATGCGGAGGTTTCTTCCTAACTTATTAGCTATTTTAATAGGTGGGAGAATGATTGTTAAATCTGTAAAAATTAATTTACATGGTGTCTGAACCATTAGTGTCTGTAATAATTCCTGTTTACAATGCAGAGAATACACTTCATATTGCCTTGGAATCTCTAAAAAAACAGACTTATCCACAATTGGAAATCATAATTGTAAACGATAGTTCTACAGATAATACTTTAAATGTAATTGAGGGGTATATTCCGGTTTTTGAAAATAAGGGAATGCGGATAAAGGTTATTAGTCATGAACAAAATCGTGGGGTTGCTACTACAAGAAATACCGCGATTGAGCACGTGACAGGAGAATTTATTTATTTTTTGGATGCCGATGATCGTATTGAATCTAATGCCATTGAACTTTTGGTGGAAGAGGCGATCTTGAAAAACGCAGATATTGTAGGCTGCAATTGGTTTCTAACATTCGAAAAGAATGAACGGAAAATGAATCAGCCTTCTTTTAATGAGCCAAAAGAGGCGATTCAAAAGATGCTTAATGGAACTATGCGTTGGAACTTATGGTTATTTATGGTACGTAAGTCTTTGTACATTAATCATCAAATTCGCTTTATTCCAGGAATGAATATGGGTGAAGATTTAACAGTAATGATTAAACTGTTTGTACACGCTTCCAGTGTGACTTATTTAAATAAAGCTTTGTACCATTATGGACAATCTAATGACCAATCATTAACGAAAATTTATTCAGATGTCCATATTCTGGAGGTGTCGACTAATGTAAAAGAGGTGGAACAGTACTTATTTATTCATGGCTTCTTAGATCAATTAGGTAACAGCATGGATTTTCTGAAATTGAATATTAAACTTCCACTTTTGATTTCGGACGATGAGGAGCGGTATCGAACCTGGTTAGACTGGTTTCCAGAAAGTAATGATAAGGTTATGATTAATAAAGCACTCCCGTTTCGAACCCGATTTATACAATGGTTAGCCGTCAGGGAGCAGTTTTGGGCAATTAAGTTGTATTACCGTATAGTGATAAGTTTTATTTACGGTAGAGTTTACAGATAGTGATTATGGGACATATTTTAAAAATTTTCGCAATCGGACTTGTTGTTAGTTTATTTTATTTTTCTTTTGGATTTACTTTTTTACCTTCGGGTATTAATACTAAAATGATCCTTGCTCTGTTTGGTTTGCTAACCGCATCCTACCACGCTATTCAAAACAGATCTTTAAAAGTAAGCCGACCGTTATTAGGTGCTGTCGGATTTGTCATTTTATTCTCAATAATTTGTTTTGTTTCTGTGGACTACCGTCATACGAACGATTTTTCTTATGCAACTTATTTTGTAAGTTTTGCCGTTTGGATTTTTTCCGCATATACAGTTTGCACATTGGTCCGATGGGGACATGGTACTGTCAATATATCGCTTATAGCTTTCCACCTAACCGGGGCCTGTTTTGTCCAGTGTATTTTGGCCCTGTTAATTGATTCGAGTCCTGATTTTCAGATATGGGTGAATCGATATATTGATCAGGGGCAAGATTTTCTTTTGGAAGTCAACCGCCTGTACGGTATTGGCGCTTCCTTGGATAATGCAGGGGTACGGTTTTCTATAGTATTGATTATGATAGCTGGAGTTCTTTCTAATGAAGAGGCTGTGCGAAACAGCCGATTGAAAATTGTAATGCTGCTAACTGGATTTTTCACGATTATTGTTATTGGCAATATGATGTCCCGTACTACGTCAATAGGAACTGGTTTGGCACTATTATACTTTATGTGGAATACTGGAATTTTCCGAATGGTTATCAAATCTGATTTTTTCAAATTTCATTTTATTTTTGGATTCATGTTTGTTCTGGCGTTATTGGTTACTGCTTACTTCTACCAAGTTGATAGTGTTTTCCATGATCAGATTAGATTCGCCTTTGAGGGGTTCTTCAACTGGATAGAGAAGGGGGAATGGCGTACCGATTCAACCGATAAACTAAATAACAATATGTGGGTTTGGCCGACTGATTTGAATACATGGATTATCGGGACGGGATTGTTCGATAATTGGATATTCGGCACCGATATAGGTTACTGTCGCTTTATATTATATTGTGGGTTAACTGGATTTAGTGTTTTTGCGTTGTTCTTTGTATACAACGCGGCAGTATTTGCAACAAAATATCGACAATACCGGGGCATGTTTTTCTTTTTTCTAGTCCTTACATTCATCATCTGGATCAAAGTTTCCACGGATATTTTTCTGATTTATGCATTGTTTTATTGCATGGATATGTTGAGTAATAATAAAGTCTTAAACCCAAAAAATGAAAATCGTTTATTGTATAGTCGGTACGTTTAGTTCAGGAGGAATGGAGCGGGTGCTAGCTAATAAGGCGAATTATCTGTCCAGACAAGGACATGAATTGGTCATTATAACCACCGATCAGCGAGATAGAAAATCTTATTTTGAACTGCATAATAATATAGTTCAGTATGATTTAGGAATAAATTATACCGATACAATGAATAAGGGTGTTTTACGCAAAATATTGGCTTATTCGGCAAAGCAAAGGAACCATCGGCAAAAATTATCGGGATTACTGTTACGTCTAAGAGCTGATATTGTGATTTCCATGTTTGATCACGATGCTTCTTTTTTGTTTAAGCTAAAAGATGGCAGTAGAAAGATTCTGGAGATTCATTTTTCCCGTTACAAGCGCTTGCAATACGACCGGAAAGGTTTATGGAAGCTGATTGACCAATTCCGTAGCCGGAAAGATCTGCATACGGCTAAAAAATATGACAGCTTCGTTGTATTGACTCATGAGGATAAAGAATATTGGGGAGATTTGCCTAATATAACTGTAATTCCAAACGCAAATAGCTTCATTCCTCAGACACGTGCCGGTCTTCTTGAAAAGAAGGTAATAGCGGTGGGACGATACGATTATCAGAAAGGATTTGACGAGTTAATCAAGGCCTGGACGCACGTGTATAAAATGCATCCTGAGTGGTCGCTTTCAATTTTCGGACATGGACCATTGGCGGAGACATTGCAATCGTCGATTCAAACTCTGGGATTGCAGGATGTCGTGCATTTGTGTGTCCCAGTCAAGAATATCGAAAAGGAATATGTGTCGAGTTCTATTCTCGTTATGACCTCACGTTACGAAGGTTTGCCTATGGCCCTTCTGGAAGGGCAGGTTTGTGGTTTGCCTTTAGTATCCTATGCTTGTAAATGTGGGCCAAATGATATTATTCAGGAGGGTAGAAATGGCTTTTTGTTAGCTGAAGGAGATCAGGAGGGGCTGGCCAGCAAATTAGTCGTTTTAATGGATGATGCTGTACTGCGGAAACAGATGGGATGTGCCTCGGCTGAACTATCTGAAAACTATTCCGAAGAACCTATTATGAAACAATGGTTGGCACTGTTTAAACAGTTAACCGAAAATATTTAATATTTAATGTTTGAAATCCAAAACTCTCGAAAGACAATCGTCATATCAGCGGTTAACCTAAATATAGGTGGCACGCTGACTATTTTAAATGATTGCTTACGCTATCTTTCTGAGTTAGCTCTCGAAGGTAATTACAAGGTCATTGCATTGGTGTATAAGCAGGAGTTGGCTGATTATCCAAATATCGAATATATTGAGACCCAATGGCCTAAAAAGCGCTGGATAAATCGCTTATGGTACGAATACGTTTCGATGGAGAAAATCTCCAGGGAAATCGGACCTGTTTATTTGTGGCTTTCGCTGCATGATACAACGCCAAATGTTATAGCCGAAAGAAGAGCTGTATACTGCCATAATCCATTTCCATTTTACAAATGGAAATGGCGTGAATGTTTTTTTGCTCCGAAAATTGTATTATTTGCATTGTTTTCAAGATTTATTTATCAAAAAAACATACATCGCAATGATATGGTTATTGTGCAGCAACAATGGCTAAAGGATTCGTTTCAGAGCTTGTTTAATCTGGATAAGAACAGAATTGTAGTAGCCGTACCCGATGTGAAAGAGGTTGATTTTTCACATAATGGTGTTCAGATACCATCAAAAGACTACGAATTTGTATATGCTGCGTCTCCCAATAGCCACAAAAATTTTGAATGTATATGCCGTGCCGTTGAGCTTCTTGAAGAGAGAGATGGGCTGACGAATTTCAAGGTAAATATAACTATAAACGGAAAAGAGAATAAATATGCTAAATGGCTCATCAAAAACTGGGGGCACTGTTCAGCTTTGAATTTTGTTGGGTTTTTAGACAGGACTAAACTTTTTGGTTATTATACCACTAGTAATTGCTTAATCTTTCCGTCAAAGGTAGAAACATGGGGTCTGCCAATCTCTGAATTTTCAATTCTGGACAAACCAATGTTACTGGCAGATCTGTCTTACGCTAAAGAGACAGCTGCAGGTAGTAAATATGTCGCATTTTTCGATCCGGACCGGCCTGACGTGTTAGCGCGCCAGATGAAACAATTGATTGAAGGCGATCTGTCGTTTTTAAAAGTAGTGCCGGGCGTTCCAATTGGAGGGCCAGTTGCACATTCCTGGGAGAAATTGTTCCGTATTCTTTTAAAACCATAATCACTAGCTGAAATAAAATAGAACATGAAAATACTTCAAGTCGGTAAATTTTACCCTATACGCGGGGGAGTAGAAAAGGTTATGTACGATCTAATGCTAGGTCTCGCTGTCCGGAATATCCACTGTGATATGCTTTGCGCAACTACTGAAGATCATCCGGGTGGCATTTTGCCGGTCAGCCCATATGCTAATGTGATAGCCATACCGACGCAGATTAAATTCGCGGCTACGATGATCGCTCCAAAAATGATCGTGAAACTTCGTCAAATAGCCGGAGATTACGATATCATCCATATTCATCACCCTGATCCTATGGCAACCCTGGCTCTTTTTCTATCAGGTTATAAAGGCAAGGTGGTTTTACACTGGCATAGCGATATTCTTAAACAAAAAATGTTGTTGAAATTGTATAAGCCGTTGCAGGATTGGGTGATTAAAAGAGCAGATCTGATAGTTGGAACTACTCCGGTATATGTAAATGACTCTCCTTTTCTAAGTAAAATGCAGCACAAAGTAGATTATATCCCTATTGGTGTCGAGCCGGTAATTCCAGAAGTTGCGCAAGTCGAAATAATTCGTCAAAAGTATGGAGAAAAGAAATTGATTTTCTCACTGGGAAGATTGGTGGAATATAAGGGCTATGAATATCTGATTCGTGCCGCGAAGCACCTCAATGAAAATTATCAGATCATTATAGGAGGGAAAGGCCCGCTTCATGACGAATTACAGCAGTTAATACTGGATCTAAATGTAAAGGATCGTGTCGAGCTAATTGGATTTATATCTGACGATGATCTTCCTTCTTATTATGGTGCCTGTGATATTTTCTGCCTGAGCTCGATTTTGAAAACCGAAGCTTTTGCAATTGTACAGATCGAAGCAATGTCTTGCTCAAAGCCCATTGTATCCACACATATTCCTGGATCTGGTGTAAGTTGGGTAAATGCAGACGGACAATCCGGACAGGTTGTAGAGCTCGAAAATCCAAAAGCACTCGCTGATTCAATTAACAATATTTTGCAAGAAAAAGAAAAATACGACCAGCTCTCCGCTGGAAGTTTACAACGTTATCAGACATTTTTTACGCGCGAAAAAATGGTTGATAAATGTCTGAACTTATATCATAAAGTGTGCTCAAATCTCTGAGAAGTACCGGACCGTATAAATGCACAAAATGAACAGAGGTATATTTCCTTCTATTTCATATTTTGAACAGAATTTAACGGCGGAAGATATTATTGCTAAATAAAGATAGAATTACGATACCCAACAAACTTCTTTTTGAACAGGTACTGAGTTACATAAAGCAAGGCAAATATGTAACCATCCGGGTCAAAGGGACCAGTATGCTACCTTTCCTAAAGGAAGGCAACAGGGTATCGCTGAAGTCTTTCCATGCAGGTGAGTTAACCAAAGGTATAATTGTATTGGCAAACGTACACGGACAGATGATACTTCATCGTGTAGTAAGGTATAATAATACAACAATTTATCTCGCGGGTGACGGTAATGTTTCGGAGCATGAAGTCGTGAGCTACGGTGATGTGGTGGCAACTGCCTTCAGCGTTTATCGCGGTGAGACCGAAGTTAAATTAAATCAGAGATGGTTGCGTTATCTGGGGCAAGTCTGGTACTGGATCAGGCCTGTCCGAAGAGTAGCGAGGAAATTGTTCTGAAAATGGTGTTGTAATTAACGGCTTTATGAAAATAAGAGAAGATTTAGTGTTGAGGCATGTTGGAGATGATCATATTATTGTCGACCCGGGGCAGGATATGGTTGATATGTCGAAGGTTTTTACGCTGAACGATTCTGCAGCCTGGTTATGGGAACAGTTGGCAGGGCAGGAATTCACCAGGGAGACTATGGTGAATTTGCTAATCGAACGCCATGATTTGCCATATAAACAAGCCGAAGAAGATATTAACAAGCTGGTTGAGGTTTTAGAAGAAAATGGATTGCTGGACAAATTAGCTAATGCCGGATAACAAAATTCACACGGTATTACTGTCTCTGTTGCGCTCAGGTCTTTGGGGTGAGAATGAAAATAATAAGATACTCCCTTTATCTGATGAGCAATGGATTCAGCTGTATAATTGTGCCAGACAACATACTATAGAGGGGATTGTATTTGACGGCCTTCAACGGTTACCTTTCGACATGTTGCCTCCACGTGAGCTGATGCTGAAGTGGACCGTGAAAATCGATCAGATTGAACGGCGTAATATGCAGATGAATATCTGTATAAAAGAGGAACTGGAGTTTTTTAATGATCAGGGTATTTATCCGGTATTACTTAAGGGACAGGGTGTTGCTTCCTGCTATGATGTTCCGGGACATAGGGTTTGCGGAGATGTAGATTGGTATTTTGAACAGAAAAAGGAATACCATAAAGCAAATAGAATGCTTAAGCAAAAGGGGATTAGTATCTCAGGCACAGCTGGATTCAGTACAGAATATGTATGGCGTGGGATTCTTACAGAACATCATACACGAATGTTTGATATTCATAATCCTTTTTGTTTCACATATCTCGATCGTTTGCAGCAACAATTTTATAACGAAAGACTGAAAAGGGAGTTTCAGGGACACGCTTTGCTTTTGCCCGCACCTATACTGATGATCTTGCAGGTAAATGTTCATATTCTGAAGCATCTGTTATCTTTTGGTGTTGGGCTAAGGCAATTATGCGATTCAGCGAGAGTATATCATACTTTTCGAACGAAGGTAAATGGGCAGGAGCTTAAGCAGATTTACCAAACATTGGGAATTCTCAAATGGATACATCTGCTGCATACTGTGCTGGTCAAATTCGTAGGGTTGCCGTTGACGTCTTTACCTTTTGAACTTCCTGACGCGAGCGACGCGGACTGGATGATGGACGAAATTTTGATGTCAGGGAACTTTGGCTTTTTTCATCCCCGGTTTGAAGGAAAAATGGAAAATGCTGGTTTCGTGAGAAATCATGTGACCAGAAGGGTATGGTCAAATATGAGAAGATACTTTAAGTTTGCGCCAATGGAGGCTGTTAGCTTTCCGCTGGTGCAATTTTACTCAAAATTAGCAGTAAAATAACCAATGAATACCGCCGCTCTACATCAAATCAATTGGGTGTGGTCTATAACGAAAGGACATAGACCGGCCTTACTGATTTATTTTTTGCTTGAACTCTTCGCAATAGCACTTTCATTGCTATTTGTGCTTTGGTCTAAAAGGGCAGTGGATATGGCAATGCAGCCGTCTGCTGCTGACATGAAAATGGTGCTGATACTTGTTGTGACCAGTTTATTGTTTGCTTTGGCCATCCGTGGCTTTTCAACCTGGTTAAATGAACGTACCAGTTTGAAGATGGGGCTGGATTTGCAGCAAAAAATGATCGAAGTACAGATGATGTCTGTATGGAAGGTTGTAAAAGACTGGCACTCGGGTGATATACAGTCACGTATTCATTCAGATTGTAATGAAGTGGTTAGTATGGTGGCGTATTCGGGTATTTCGTTTCTGCTGACGCTGATCAGATTGCTAGCTTCTTTTGGATTTCTTTGGAGTATGGATCCGATGCTTGCCTTCATAATTTTGGCTATTACACCACTCTTTTTATTTTCTAAGGTATACTTCAGGAGAATGAGGCGCCTAAGTAAGGAAGTTAAACAGAAAGAAAGCGATTTCTGGAGAATTTTACAGGAGAATTTAAGGTTCCGCATAGTAATCCGTGCAATGGATTTACTTTCGGGTAGGAGAGAAAAGCTGGAGAATAGCCAGGATTTAATTTACAAATTAAAATCAGAACAGTTGAATTTTTCCAGCCTTACACAGTTGGCTATGAAATTCACAATCAATATTGGATACTTGCTGACATTTATCTGGGGAGTTTATCGCTTACATGCCGGAGAGATTTCATTTGGTACGATGACGGCTTTTTTACAGCTAGTTGGAAGAATTCAGACACCTGTTTTAACACTGAGTGGTTTTTTTTCGCTTTTTATCAGGTTTAGAACTTCCCTCGAAAGAATAATGGAGTTAATGTCAGGAGAAAAAGAACCGGTTGTTGCCCCGCAAAAAATAAAGGGACTCACTACCCTTTATATTGATAACCTGACTTTCAAATATGAGGACCAAAAGGTTATTGATGGCTTGAATATGAAAGTTAAGATTGGTGAACCAACTGCAATTATTGGTTCGAGCGGGAAAGGTAAGACGACTTTAATGCGCTTATTACTGGCTTTGCTACAGCCAGATAATGGCTGGATATGGTTAGCAGATTGTCGTCAGAAATACGTATTGAATGCCGGTCATCGTGTGAACTTTGCCTACGTTCCGCAGGGAAATACATTGTTTAGCGGCTCTATTCGGGAAAATTTGTTAATCGCGACGCCTGAAGCAAGCCAGGAGAAACTAAACTATGCTTTATGGCTTTCGTGCGCTGAATTCGTGTATCATTTACCACACGGTATAGATACTATAGTTGGGGAGTCAGGACATGGTTTATCGGAAGGACAGGCTCAGCGTATTGCTATCGCACGGGCAATGATGCGCGACTGTGATATTTGGCTCTTTGATGAGATTACATCTGCGTTGGATAAAGAAACAGCCAGCCGTTTAACCGAAAGATTAATAAAAGCCGGAGAAAATAAGCTCTGCATATTCGTTACGCACGATTTTAATCTGGCGGAAAATTGTAACCAAACCATATATATTAATTGATTAACGGGAAAATGGTAAATCATATTCAACAAGACACGATCCCGCAGAAAGCAACTTATAAAGTTGCCGGGCTTTATCTGGAACTCGTTTTTCCGGCGATACTTAAACGCGCAGAAATATTGCCTTCTTTCGAGCCTTTTTTTATAGAATACGACGTAACCGAAAAGAGTATATGTTCAATAGAATTAACTTTTCAAGCGCCATTAACACAAAATGATGGTGGGAAACTTCTGAGTGATTTATCGGTTGTGTGGGGTGAAAATTTCCGTTTTTATGAAGGCGAGGACTACTATACAACGACTATATGGAATGAATTTGACGACGGGTTGTGGAAAATGAAAAGTAGTAAAGATTTCAGTCATTCAGTCATATATCTGGTAAACAATGGGTTCTCTATAAATAATGCTCTGAGCTGGCTGGTTATGGTTGCTTTCGGACAGGCTTGCCTATTACATCATACTATTTTGATACATGCTTCTGTAATTGCCAAAAGTGGAGAAGGTTATGCTTTTTTGGGTAAGAGCGGAACAGGGAAAAGTACGCACAGCAGACTATGGCTGGATCATATTCAAGGGGCGCAATTGCTTAACGACGATAACCCGGCAGTACGGCTTGAAAATGATGGGCAGGTTTATATCTACGGTACACCGTGGAGCGGCAAGACTAGCTGCTACAAAAACATCAAAGTTCGTTTACAAGCATTTGTAAGGTTAAAGCAGTCCTCTTATAATCACCTGGCAGAGCAAAGGGGAACGGCAGCTTTTGTCTGTTTGCTGCCAAGTTGTACAGCTATACGCTGGAACAACCGCCTTTTCACGGCGATGAGTAATACTGTCGAAGCAATTTTGCATAGAGTTATTATTACTGAACTAGGTTGCCTGCCCAACCGGGATGCAGCCCTGCTCTGCTACCATGAAATTTTAAAAATTGATAAACAAACTGTACAAAATTCCGGCTACCAGGAGGTTACGGGAGCTAACTAATTAATTATACCTATATGAAAAAATGTCTACTTATTTCCTTTGTCGGCTGTGTATTGCTCTTAAACTCGTGTGTTGTGAGTAAAAAAGTGGTCTATGTCCGCGATATGGAGCCGGATACGACTTATCGTGCCATGTCTGCCCCTCCATTACGTGTTCAGACGAGTGATCGTCTGAGTATTATCGTTAGTGCTAAAACTCCTGAACTGGCTATTCCTTTCAATCAGGGTGTTGGTGCATACCAGGTAAATGATCAGGGTGATATATCTGCCGGATCATCTTCAGCAACGGAAATTCAAGGTTACCTGGTCGATGATAGCGGTGAAATCGAATTTCCCATACTAGGTGCATTTAAAGTCGAGGGTATGACACTGGACGAGGTCAAAAATTTGATTAAGAGCCAATTGGTTAAGGAAAAATTGATTAACAATCCTGTTGTCAAGGTCGAATTATTAAACCTTAAAATCAACATGATGGGTGAAATCAATAAGATAGGCGTGCTAACTGTACCTGACGCCAGAATTACGCTTCTTGAAGCGATATCACGAGCAGGTGGGTTGACGGTAAATGCATCTCCGGGTAAAATAACGGTAATTCGTGAGGAAAATGGTGTACGCAAAATGGTGGTCAATGACATCCGTTCAAGGGATATTTTTAATTCCTCCACTTATTATCTGCAACAAAATGATATCGTATATATCGAACCGCTGGATGCGCAGCCAACTCCCAAAGTACAGACTAATTGGCGATATATCACCACAGGTCTCGGCTTAGTCGCAACTGTATTTACTATCATCAATGTTTTTAAATAAGCGGTATGGATAATCTTAATAACATCAACCTTATGCCAAAGGCAAAGGAAGAAAAATCCATCAACCTGTTGGATATTCTAAAGTACCTGCTCTTTCAGTGGAAGTGGTTTCTATTGTCAATATTCATATTTGGAGGTTATTACCTATATCAATATAGCAAAACGCCATTTATATACAGCCGTTCGGAGACCATTATGATTAAGACTCCGCTGAATACGATGCCGGGTACCCGTATCACACGAGCTAATTATTACAATACTGTGAATGTTGCCAGTGAGATTCTGCAGCTGCGTTCGAAGGAGTTAATGCGTAAAACTATTGATCGAATTGAAGGTGATATAAGTTATACTGTGAAAAAAGGGTTGAGGGAATATGAACTCTATAGAGACGCACCTGTTAAAGTCCAGTTTATAGATGCTAAACCTGAAGTTGGGTTGTCTTTTCAAATAGAATCTGTGGACCAGGACCACGTAGCACTTTCTTCATTTTCAAAAGGAAATCCCGGCCAGGTGCTAAAGATTAAACTGAATCAAACAGTTCGAACGCCTATAGGTGTACTTAAAGTTACCAGGTCTCCTGGATATAAAGTCTCAGCTTTTGACAAGCCTGTTACTGTCAGAAAATATCCGCGTGAAGCAATGGTCGGCTATTATATGGCCAACTTGAAAATTCAGCAAATGGAGGAAGACGCTTCCTTATTACAGGTTTTTGTGGAAGATAGTTCACTGCAGCGTGCAGATGATCTGATTACTACATTAATAACAGTCTATAATGAAGACGCAGTTGAGGACAAAAACAAAGTTGCAATCAATACAGCTCAATTTATAATGGATCGGATCCAGATCATACAAAGTGAGCTGGGATCCGTTGAGTCTAATTTAGAGAACTTAAAAGTATCAAATCAGGGAATTGACGTCAACGCGGCCAGTCAGATGTATGTTAGTGAAGGAATGCAGCACGAATCTGCTGGTAATGATGTCGAGACTCAGCTGAAGCTGGTAGAGATGATGCAAAACTATATGCGTGATGCAGATAAGAAGGATGATCTGATTCCCAATAATACAGGATTGGTTGATGTTAATATCGAAAACCGGATTAATGAATATAATACAGCCTCACTTAGACGAAACCGTCTGCTGGAAGGAAGCAGCTCTGAAAATCCTATTGTTCAAGATTTAAATGTAACGCTCGCTGCCATGCGCAAAAACATTTACCGGGCAATGGAAAATGCAGTGAGTGGCTTACAAATTAAGATTAATAATCTAAAAAAAGAACAAACATTAGCGCGAAATAAGGCTATGGCTGTTCCTGCTAAACAGCGCATGATGCTTTCAGTAGAGCGTCAGCAAAAGGTTAAAGAAGAACTGTATCTGTTACTGCTTAATAAACGCGAAGAAAACGCAATTAATCAGGCGATGACAGAAGATAATGTACGGATTATTGACCCTGCTTCAGGTTCTGATGCGCCTATTTATCCTAGTCGTTTTAAGAAAATAGCGTTAGGTGTAGGAATCGGTGTTGCGTTGCCTGCAATAGTGTTTTTATTAATGCTAATGCTGGATACAGGGGTACGCACCCGTAAAGACATTGAAGAAGTATTGACTGTGCCTTTTCTGGGTGAGATTCCATTCACGCTTAAAGATAATGGTGGCGAGGCAGTTGTTGAGGAAAAAGGAAGGGATTATACATCTGAAGCATTTCGTATTCTCCGGACAAACATTGGTTTTATGGCTGCGGGAAAAGAGCAGCGCGTAATCACATTTACATCTTTTAATATTGGAGCCGGAAAAACTTTTACGGCAATTAACCTTGCTGCGAGTTTTAGGTATTTAAATAAGAAAGTACTGTTGTTGGATTTAGATCTTCGAAAAGGGACATTAAGCAACAGAGTAAATGCCCAAAGAGAAAAAAGTTTGGGTGTAACAAACTTTTTAGCGAATCCAAAAGTGACTGTTGATGACATTATTTATCAGGGCCTTGTTGGCGGCATTATAGATGTTATTCCTATCGGTGTGATCGCACCAAATCCCGTAGAACTGTTATTGAGCACACGGTTGGAGGAGTTGATCGTTGAATTGAAAAAAAGATACGACTATATTATTGTAGACAATGTACCTGTTAATCTGGTTGCCGATGCGTCAATTGTAGATCGTATATCTGAGTTAACCATTTTTGTGGTTCGCTCAGGGAAGATGGACCGCAGACAACTGCCTGAGATTCAAAGCTTATATGATCAGCGGAAGATTTCCCATATGGCTGTGCTGCTGAATGGTGTCCGTCTAAATAAAGGCGGTTATGGATACGGTTATGGCTACGGTTATGGGTACGGTTACGGTTATGGCTATGGTAATGAAACCAAAAAAACTTTATGGGATAAATTATTTGGAAAGCGGCGATAAGACTGCGTTTATGCCTTAATGTAAGGAATATTTTTAGGGGGTACAATAATATTTTAAACAAAAACAATTATGATTATGAAAAAAGAATTAATGGTTTTGCTCTGTTTGTTTTGCGGTGGCGAAGCATGGAGCCAATCTGTCGAGTCGGTAAAAGATACCGTAGTACAGCAAAGTACAGATAAATACAAAGTTGAAACAAACCGGTTTTTTGATAACTGGTTTATTGGCGCTGGTGCCGGTGCCCAAATCTTTTTCAGTGATCACGATAAGCAAATGAAATTTGGAGACCGACTGACACCAGCTTTCGAATTTTATCTGGGTAAATCATTCAGTCCCGGAATTGGGGTTCGTTTGGCGGCTAATGGTTACAAGCTTAAAGGGCTTACTCAGAACGGAGCGCATTCCACTGGCGAAGTTTTCGATGCTTCCAGGAGGTTGTCAAAACAAGAGTTTAAGTACTATAATCTGCATGGTGATGTGCTGTTTAATCTAACTAATATTATAAGTGGATACAGAGAAGATCGTGTTTATACTTTAAGTCCTTATATTGGTTTGGGCTGGATGCATACCTGGGATAAACCCGTAGAAAGCGGTATAAGTGCAAATATTGGTATTCTAAACTCATTTCGTATAAGTGACGGACTTGATATTACAGTAGATTTCCGTGGAAGTTTGGTGGATGATAAGTTTGACGGTGAGGTTGGCAATAGAAAATGGGACGGCCTTTTAACCGGTGCTTTAGGTCTGAAATATACATTTAAAAAGCGCAATTGGGATAGAAGCTCGACGACTGTAATCCGCTACAGCGATAAAGAATTGAATGCATTGCGTGATCAATTAAATACTTTGGCAAATGACAATGAAATTTTACGTAAACAGTTGGCACAGGCTGGAAATAAATCTGTTACAGACGTGGTTGTAGAGAAAAATATTATAGTTGCACCAGTACTGTTGACCTTTCCAATTAACAAAAGTGTGGTTAGTAATGAAATGCGTGTGAATCTTGGCTTCTTAGCGAAAGTAATTAAAGAAGGTCGCGCACAGGTTAAATATCGTGTTACTGGTTATGCAGATAAGGGTACAGGATCTAGAAAAACTAATGAGCGTCTAAGTAAAGAGCGTGCTCAGGCGATTTACAACGTGTTAGTAAAAGAATTTGATGTATCACCGTCACAAATCGAAGTTTCGCATGAAGGTGGAGTAGATAATATGTTTTATGACGACCCTCGCCTAAGTCGCGCAGTGATTACCATTGCAAACTAATTTATCGAACATTAGAGGTATCAAAAACAGGCAGATCATTTTAAAATGATCTGCCTGTTTTTTGTTTAAAATAAAGTGTAGCATTTTTTGAATAACATACGTTCTAGCTTTATAAACCATTTATAAAACTTATTAGAATGAAAAGAACGCTTTCTCTCCTCAGCCTGACCCTCTGTGTGTCTCTGTTATTTGTTGCTTGTAAGAAAAATAAGGACGGAGCTCCGAACCATGAACTGGTTAACCAATGGCAAGAGAATTTATCGGGTGGATATGCCCGTAAATTAACTTTTGCGGCGGATGGCAAATTCTCCATAGAATATATTGGCGGTAACGAAAATTCGGTATCGAACGGGAAATATACAGTGAATGGTAATTCGCTAAAAGTTATTTTAACCGAATCGTTGTCCAAACAGGGTACCCCCAATGTGGTAAGGACGGAGATAAACTACGAAATTTTTGAAAAAGGCACATATAAGATAGAAGGATCAGTGCTGAAAATTCAATACATCAGTTATCCTGCAGATGCACCCGTTCAGACTGAGGCAGAATACAATCTGGTTAAATAGATATTAAGGCCGGTTAAAACCGGCTTATTTTTTAATAGTCAGCAGTGAATTGATTACCAGGAACGTACCTATTAGTATTAAACCATAATAGACATATTTGAAAAAGGAGTCATTTTTGAGTTTATGATTTAGATATCTTCCCAGAAATACTGCGGGTATAATCGCAGGTAATGAGATTAAAAAGTATTTAAATACTTCATAAGTCAGAAGCCCTTTAAATAAATATCCCATTATTCCGATGAAGCTGGCTGGCAGAAAATAAGCCTGGAGGGTTGCCCGGAAATGTTTTGCACTCCAGTTTCTCATATTTCCATAAACGACAAGCGGAGGACCATTCACTCCATAGGCGCCTCCTAAAACGCCGGATAGAAATCCGCAGATGAATAACCACCATTTATTGTCATTTGCAAGTGACAGACTCTTTTTGCCATATAATGCATAAGCTGAGTAAGTGATAATTAGTATTCCGAGTCCGATTTTCACCCAAAATTCATTGCCGTAAATTAAGATCAGCAATCCAACGGGGATCCCTAGCATGGCAAAAATAATTAACCATTTTGCGCTATTAATATGAATCTGGCTGTGGTCCTGAATTACTACGATAAGTGCAACGAGAACTGACATCAAAACAGATAGAGGTACTGCGACATCCAAAGGCATAAAAAGAATAAACAAGGGAACAGCGATTAATGATTCGCCGAATCCGAATGTAGATCTGACTAGAGTGGCGAGGAAGGAAATAGCTAATATAAAGAAGTACGTAAGCTCCATGGAAAGGGAAAGAATTGGGGATTTATGAGGATTGAACCTGGTATCAGAGATATAATAAAGATACGGCTTTTAGTAGGAAAAGTCGATTGAAATGTAACCTTTCTGCCTTCTTATGCGTCATATTAAATAAGCGCTGCAACCTGAGCATTATCGGGCCGGCCAATACTTTAAATATTTAAAATATAAATATATGATTAGCCTTAAGTTCTCTATACTCTGCGGAGTTTTGCTTTTAAATGCGCAAAATTATACCAGGAACTGGGAAGGCAGTGATTTGCCTGGCCACAGCTTTGCTAAGTTCGAAGATTTCAATGGAAAGCAAGACTTTAAAATTAAGCTCGATAAAAACGACAGTTTTATTTTTAATTACACGGCTACTGTGAAAAAAGGTGAGCTTCGGTTGGAAGTTAAATCTCCGGCGGGAACAGTCTTGACCAAGGATTTTAAGGAAACAGATTCAGGTGAATTAAAGATACTGAACCCAAAGGGTGAGAAGTATAAATTCATATTCAGCGCTAAGCATGCTGAAGGTAATTTTGATGTTAAATATAAAAAGATATAAAATAAGGTTGTCCCGTAAACCTTAACGGGACAACCTTATTTTAAAGCAGATTCTTTATAACATCTTCTGAAATTAGATTAGGACAGCACCACCGTCGACAACAACTGACTGACCGGTGCCAAATTGCTGTTTCATCAGGTAGATATAAGTTTCTGCTATCTGTTCGGCCTCTCCGATCCGACCAACCAGTAACGCTTCTGCAGTCTTAGTATAGAGGTTGTTGCGTTCCTGTTCTGGTAGATTATCCCAAAGGTTAGTTCTAACTATACCTGGAGAAACAGTATTTATTCTTAAAGGGGCTAATTCAACTGCCATAGCGCGGCTAAAAGCATCCATGGCGCCACAGATGCTTGCACCCAGCCCCCAGCCTGAACCTGGGCGTAATCCAGCTACGCCGCTTGTTAGTGTAATTGATCCTCCTTTGTTAATTAGTGCAGCACTGTATTTAACGGCCGCCAATGCTCCCCAGTAACGGATATTGAAAAATTGCCTTGCCTTCTCCAGGTCAGTTTGTGTTATCTTACCGATGTGCAGGTTCTCACCTGCTGTATAAACGAGATGATCAAAGTTACCTGTACGCTCAAAAAATGTTTTAATCTCTTGCTCATTGCGAAGATCAATAGTGAATCCTTCACTGCCAGCGGGTAATTGCATGATTGCACTTTCAATGCGGCTTTTGTTACTGGAAACAATAGTTATATATGCCCCCTCTGCAGCAGCTGCTTTTGCTGTTGCGAGACCAAGACCTGTGCTTCCTCCTAAAATGATTACTTTCTTTTTTTCTAATGAATTTTTTTGAATTGAGTTTTCCATCTTACTTTATCTTTTTGATAGGACAAAGTTCGATAGTGATCATTCCAAACTATTTAACAAATGGTAAAATCGGAAGTGATAAATCCCTTATTTTGTATGGGAGAATATTAACCTGATCCGAATAAAAATAGACCTCCTGGGACGCATATGGAAAACACACTTATTACTTATCTGAAATCATTCGGACCTGTTCCCGAAACTGACTATCAGTTAATTCTGGACGCTTTTGAAATGAAGTCATATCAGGAAGGGGAGGTTCTTTTTGAATCCGGTCGTATATGTAATGATTTTTATTTCATCAATAAAGGTATATTAATGATAGCAGCGAACAATGAGCTGGGAAATCATGTAACGCATTACTTTTTAAAAGAACACCATTTTTGTACAGTATTGTTTAGCTATGTTAACCAGGTTAGGGCAGAAGTTAATATTGAGGCTGCCTGTGATGTCGAAGTAATGCAAACAAAAAGAATTAAACTGCTTCAGTTGTACGATAAATTGCCATATCTAAGGGATTTGGTTGAACAAATCCTTCAGCAGAATCTGATGGAGAAAATACAAAATAATAATGCCTATCAGGGACATGATTCCACTGCAAGGTATAAGCTTTTTTTGGCACTTCAACCGGAGGTAGCGGCCCGTGTGTCTTTAGGAAATATTGCATCCTATCTTCGGATCACACAGCAGTCGCTTAGCAGGATCAGGAAAAATATGCATTGAGGCTTTAGGTTCAAAAATAAAAAGGCCCATTTTTAAACTGCTCCGTAATAGTGTCTAATTTTAAGGGGCAGTTTAAAAATGGGCCTTTTATAGCTTAGGCTGCTCTTCTGATTACCCCCAGAATGATTGCAATTATAGCGATTACAATAAGGATGTGAATAATTCCGCCGGTGTAATATCCGCCTAAGAAACTAATGGCCCAAATGATGACCAGTATGACTGCGATTGTATAAAGTAAATTTCCCATAGGTTTGAGTTTTAATTAGGATTCGAATCAACAACCGCTTTAAGCGCGTTTTGTTTTTGTATTTTTTTAAAATTAACCTTCACGGATTCGGGATAGATGATATTTCCGGAGATTTGCAAAAGATAGCTATAGCTGTTTTGATTGTCTTTTGAGCATTGTTCCAATAAGACGGCATCATCATTTTGCGCTAAAGCCACAGCCATAAGATATAAGGATTGGTAGGCTGAAACTTTCAGTTGCAAGATGATTTGACTATACTCCAAAATCTCAATATCTCTTTCCCGGGACGGGTTTTTTCTAGGTTTTAGTAAATCACTGACCAGCTTGAGTAACGTGTCAGTGAGGCTGTCATTCGTGCTTGATGCTTTAATTTTTTGCCGGGCCATACACTGTTTAAGTCTTTCTATATGCTGATCCATTTCCGTAGAAGAAGGAGAGAGGCCCGTTTTTAGTTCATCGGTGAAGGCTGCAGCCGACAGACGAAGGAAATATTTCAGATATTTCTTTTCCGCGGCCATCAGAGCAGCCAGCCGTTGAGAATATACTGCGGACAGATTTTGAGGAGATTCTTTCATATGTTCTAAATTTTATTGCCTTTTATGGATAGGAATGAGACAACAAAACCAGACCGAATAGGTTTTTAGCAGTGACCAGTTAGAAGGTTGTATTTTAATAGAATGATTTAGTAATTTCCCGCGGTGAAAGCAAAATCCAGCATACCGGTACTTCGAATCAATGATTTTCAAATTGACCTGCAGTCAGATAGCAGTATTCAGTATCATGAGATTTTTGGTTCACGGCTGATTGAGAAAGCTCATCAGCATGATTTCTTCCTTTTTTTGCTATTTGAAAACGGCGGAGGTACGCACACTATCGATTTTATAACACACGACGTTTCCGGGCACCAGCTACATCTGTTATTTCCGGGTCAGGTACATACCTGGAATTTAACTGGAGATACACGTGCTTTTCAGCTCATGATCAGCAAACGTATTTTCGAGATCTTCGCGAATTCATTACGTTACGATTTGATACTTTATCAGAAAAACCCTGTCCTGGCTCTTAGTGCATCAGCTTTTGAGCAGATTATGTATGAGTTTAAAGCAATTCAGACAGAACTAAGCCTGGAACCCAGACTATGGGACATTATCAGTTCCAGGTGCCGGATTATTGCGCAAATGGCAAGCCGGGAAGCTGAAGATAAATTCACCGGACTGACGGCCTATCAAAGCAAACCTATATTAGTGGATTACCTGTCTTTAATTGATATGAACTTTAGGCAGCAAAGGTCGGTGACATTCTATGCTGATAAATTAAATATAACACCAAACTATCTTAATATTCTCTGTAAAAAACACTTCCATACTTCTGCAACGTCATTCATACACAACAGACTGATCCTGGAAGCCAAAAGACTATTACTCACCTCTAAAAACTCGGTAAAAGAGATATCTTATGAATTAGGGTTTTATGATCTGGCTTACTTCTCTAAATTTTTTAAAACGCAGACCGGAGCTAGTCCAAGAGAATTTAGGCTGCCACTGTAATTATAAATCATACAAGTAATGGCATGAATAGGACTGCCTGCAAAGGCGATCCGCGTATAAATTTGTATAAAAAACAATATTATGTCTGTACAATCAATTTCACGCAAAGATTTTATAAAAAATTCATCTATTCTGTTAGCAGCCGGTGCCGGCATTTTTGGGCCTGCCGCCGCGTCTGCAGGAGACAAATCTGAAGGCATCTCGTCAAAAACTGCTTTGACCGCAGATAAAAGTTTTGTTTTGAAAAACGTGAGACTGGAAACTGGTTTTGACTATGAAGATGATGAAGTCAGCCATACCAAAACCGATCTTTTTACGGTGCAGATCAGTGGTGGGAAGATTAAGTCCGTTTTACCTAATCAACCCAATTCAGATGCGATCGATGCAAAGGGACTATTGATGCTTCCGGCATTCCGGGATATGCACATTCATTTGGACAAGACAGGTTATGGTTTGCCCTGGAAAGCAAATCCCAGTAAACGCAAGACTGTAAAAGATATGATTGCATATGAACAGCAAATTATCCCTGAATTGCTTAAAACGTCGATTCCAAGGACTGAGAAACTGATCGAACTGATGCAAAGTTATGGTACAAACTACGCCAGGACACATGTAAATATTGATCCTACATCCGGACTCGATTCTTTAAGAAACCTTGAAAAAGCGCTTGAAAATAAAAAAGGCTCTTTTCACGCCGAGATAGTGGCTTTTCCGCAACACGGAATTTACTACACCAAATCGGAACAATTGATGAAAGAAGCTGCTAAAATGAATGTGGATTTTATAGGTGGACTTGACCCTTATACCATAGACGGTGCTATAGAAAAACATATGGACCTGGTTGTTCAGCTTGCGCTGGACAACAATAAAGGAATTGATATACACTTGCATGAAGCAGGAGAGTCAGGAATGAAAACAATAAATTACCTCATAGATAAAGTGGTCGAGAATCCACAGTTAAAAGGTAAAACATTTATTAGCCATAGCTTTGCACTGGCAAATCTTAATCAGGCTAAAACTGAAGAAATTGCGGAAAAACTGGGGAATGCGAAAATTGGTATTACTTCAACTATACCATTTACACGCAATGTAATGCCGATACCTACGCTTCATAAACATGGTGTAGACGTGATGGCAGGAAACGATTGTATTATCGATTGGTGGAGTACATTTGGGAGTGGCAGCATATTACAAAAGACAAATCTTTCTGCTCAGTTATATGGATACCGTAATGAATTCGACCTTTCCAGAAGCCTTAGATTAGCTACTCATAATGTTCTGCCATTGGATGATAAGGGAAACCAGGTTTGGCCGAAGGCAGGTGATACAGCCGATTTCGTACTGATAGATGCCAGTTGTTCATCAGAAGCAGTTTCCAGGATATCACCTGTCAAATCGTTGGTTCATCGTGGAAATATCGTATACTAAACAATGAATTTGAAGAAACCCGAACTCACAAATACAACGTTATGGCTAATGACAATCGCCAGTGGGCTGGTAGTTGGAAACAATTATTATAACCAGCCCTTACTAGGTTTAATTGCCAGGGACCTCTCGGTAACTGAAAGTCAGGTAAGTAATATTGCAATGCTTACACAAGTAGGATACGCTTTTGGATTGCTGTTCATTGTCCCTCTGGGTGATATGTTTCTTAGAAAACGGCTCATCCTGATAGATTTCTGTTTTATTATCCTTTCCTTGCTCGGAATGACTTTAGCTCCAAACCTGGGCTGGCTGTTGGTTGCGAGTTTTACAGTTGGTTTTACTTCGGTAATCCCGCAGATGTTTGTTCCGATGGCCGCAGAGCTGGCGACTAAAGAAAAGCAAGGCTCTGCGATCGGGATGGTGATGAGCGGATTGTTAATCGGCATTCTCCTGTCTCGTGTGGTTAGTGGTTTTGTTGGAGATTTATGGGGATGGAAAGCAATGTACTACATTGCTGCAGCGTTGATGGTAATCCTGGCTGGATTGGTTGCAGTGAAATTGCCCGAGGTTCCACCATCATTTAAGGGTGGTTATGCCGCATTAATGAAGTCACTGATCCATCTGACCAGAACTCAGCCCGTCCTTCGCCTTGCTGCATTCCGGGGAGCCGTAGGTTTCGCTGCGTTCAGTGCTTTCTGGACGATATTGGTATTTCATCTAAAGGGGCCTCCATTTTATGCAGGTGCTGCAGTTGCCGGATCATTTGGGATAATTGGTGCTGCCGGTGCACTGGCGGCAGCTTTAGTCGGTAGAATTAGTAAAAGCGTAAAACCTTTCACTATTGTTCTGGCAGCGATTTTAATGCTTATTTTGAGTTGGGTAGTTTTTTATTTCGCCGGGTATACCTACATCGGACTGATTTGTGGTATAATCCTAATTGATCTGGGTTTGCAATCGATGCACATTATGAATCAGGCCGGCTTTTTTGCCTTGAATCTGGGCGCAACTAACCGCCTGAATACAGTTTATATGTTCAGCTACTTTATAGGCGGTTCGGTGGGCACTTTTCTGGCTTCTTTAGCCTGGGGATATTTTCAGTGGGATGGTGTGGTTATGGTTGGATTGTTTTTTACATTTTTGGCTCTTGGTGCGCATTTGTTATATGGGAAAGCTAATTTATCCAGTGACGATAGCCGTAATTTACACTGATATCGCTAATTTTATAAATGCAGCAGAAGGAACCCGTATCGACAACTTTATCGGAATTGTATGAGTCCATGGGGCTATCTGTCGCACTGGTCAATTCAGTTTCCGGATTTACAGTCCATTCCATAAAGGAAACATTTCTGCACCTGCCTTTTAAATCTATCGCGTACCGTCCAGATTTTTTTAGCTTCGTTTTCGTCAGAGATGCATTCGGAAAGTATATCATTGACGATACACTATTTGAAATTAGTCCGGGGACAATCTACTTTACTAATCCGGGGAATTACAGAACCTTTGAATGGTTTGAAATAAATGATGCATATCTGATCACTTTTAATGAATCTTATCTGAAAGAGAACGTTCATCATGATGTTTATCAGGACTTCTCTTTTTTGCTGACCGAAACCATTCAGCCAAGGCAGATGAAATCAGAACAGTTTGATCAGATTGAGAGAATTTACCTTCAGATTCACGAGGAGCATCTGGGTAATTCTCCTTATAAAGACAGGATTATCGGGAGCTTGTTCGTGGCGCTGTTATTGAAAATTAAAGAATACTTCTGGCAGGATTATAATCCTATTTATGAAGGCAATCGGAGTTCTTCCATCGTTAAAACCTTTAAAAAGAATTTAGAAGATCATTACCGGGGTTTAGTCTTTGGCCAGGAAAATATTCTTTACAGAGTTCAGGATTATGCCGATTTACAGCATTTACACCCAAATTACCTGAGTAGTGTTATAAAAACAAAAACAGGGAAACCCGTAAGTGTCTGGATTTCTGAGAAAACTATTGCAAAAGCAAAATCACTATTGCGGAACTTAGAAATCTCTATCAAAGAGATATCCTTCATGCTCGGGTTTACCGAGGCTACACACTTTAGTAATTACTTCAAAAAACATACGGATCTCACTCCGGTTACCTACCGCAAACAACAATAGTCCTGATCTTGGATTTTTGTCATTAATCCTTTAGTATCCGTCCTTTACGAGACTCTTCTTTACCTGAACTTTGAGATATCAAATTAAGATAAAGAAAACATGAAAAATCTAAATGAAAAAGTAATTCTCGTTACGGGTGCTTCAAGAGGGATAGGGGCAAGCATCGCTCATAAACTGGCTTCAGCAGGAGCTAAGGTTATTGTCAATTACGCTGGTGGTCAGGCAGCAGCAGAACAGACTGTTAATGAAATTACCGGCCTGGGTGGAGATGCAATTGCTCTTCGTGCAGATGTAAGTAAAGCTACAGCTGTAAAAGCAATGTTTGATGCAGCTATTAACCATTACGGAAGGATTGATGTACTGGTTAATAATGCTGGTATTATGATCACAAAACTATTAAAAGATACTACTGATGAAGATTTTGCGCTGCAGTTTGATATTAATGTAAAGGGGACTTTTAATACCATGCGCGAAGCAGCTACCCGTTTGGCAGATAATGGTAGTATTATAAATTTTTCTACTTCTGTAAACCGTATTATGTTGCCAGGTTACAGCACTTACGTCGCAACGAAAGCAGCTGTGGAGCAGCTTACCCGTGTATTCTCTAAAGAGGTAGGCAGCAGGGGGATTAACGTAAACTCGGTATCTCCCGGTCCAACCAATACGGAATTGTTTACGAATGGCAAACCCCAGGAAGTGATAGATCGTTTGGCTTCACTTTCGCCTTTTAACCGTATCGGCGAACCTGAAGATATCGCTCAAATCGTAACATTTCTTGCAAGTGACGAAGCCAAATGGATTAATGCACAGAATATTGGTGTAAATGGTGGAATGGCTTAACTGGCCGGCGGGATGTAAATAAAAAACAGAAGATTATGAATAGTTTAAGAAATAAAGTGGCCCTAATTACAGGGTCGGCAAGAGGGTTGGGAAAAGCGATTGCAGAACGGTATGCCGCAATGGGCGCAGATATAATAATTAATTATTCCAGGGACAGTACTTCTGCAGAGGAGGTGCTGAGCAATATTAAAGCGATGGGTGTGAGGGCGATAGTAATACAGGCAGATGTAAGTAAAGTAGCGGATCTGGAACGTTTATTTGAAACTGCAAAATCGGAATTTGGCAGAATCGATATTGTTGTGGCGAATGCTGGTATTGAACTGGTAGAGACTCCTGTAGCAGATTTTACTGAGGAGCAGTTTGACCGCCTTTTTGCAATCAATACCAAAGGTGCATATTTCACTATGCAGCAGGCTGCCCGAAATATTTCGGATAACGGACGTATCATTTATATTGCTTCGAGTACTACTGCCTTTCCGGTTTCTGGCATGGCGGTTTATGGGGGAAGTAAAATCACACCAAGGTATATGGTAGATGTATTATCCAAGGAGATTGGTCACAGAGGAGTAACTGTCAATACTATCATCCCATTTGCAGTAGATCATTCAGGAATTTTTGCTGAGCCGGAAAGTTTCCCTGAATTAAGGAAGCAATTGCTGGATAGCTGTCCGATGGGAAGATTGGCTGATGTGGAAGATGTCGCAAACGTTGCAGAATTTTTTGCCAGTGATCTTTCTTCTTTCGTAAATGGGCAGCATCTTTTGGTAAACGGAGGTGCAACGAACTAATGAGAAATGAAATCATTTACTCCACTTTATTACTTGCTGGTCTTTTACTGGTTATCAAGGGGCCAGCATTTTTTAAAAAAGATCTTGGAGCGGACATAAAAAATACGATGGAAACAGATATAGAGAAACTAAATCAGCCGGTTGTCAAAAAAGCGATTATAGCTTTGCAGGCGGCTGATTCAAAGACATGGTTTTCGTTATTTACGGAGGATGCTCTTCTTTATGATGACGGCAGCAGCAGAAACTTTAAAAGTTTTTTTGAGAAGGCTATAGGACAGGAGAGATTTCTGAGTATAGATAAAGTGCAGGACAATGGCCTGTCCTTATATGGGAAATTTCACAGTGATGTATGGGGCGAGTTTAAAACCTACTTTAAGTTTCAGATCAATCGGGATGGCCGAATCACACGGCTTGACATTGGACAGGCAAAATACTGATTTTAATACCCGGGTAATTGTTTAAGCTGAACTATTGCTCCCCTGGAGACCAGTCATCACTTAGATGTCCCATCCATTGATGGTACATCTCGTCCCCTGAATGTTGAGTATACTCTATGTTTAACTGGTTAGTTTCGAGTTCCAATATCTCATTGCAAATCTGAATCAGATGCTTTGAAAGTTTCTCCCGGGTATTTTTGTCCCGGCCTGTCCTGATATCGCACATCATTATTGCTGCTGGATAAGGGTCGTCAGTTCCGCATCTCCATATTGATCCTTCTCCTAGTTCACGAATGGTTACAGTAATACGTTTTACATCTGCTTGCATGATGGTCGAATACACTTTTCCGATACGTTTAGCCAATAACTGTTTGGTTTCTAACGGGTAACTTCTGATAACTTCAATCTGTATATAAGGCATACGGCTACATTTAATTTATATAACTAATATACCTATATCGTGGATCTGGTTTTAAATTATTTTTTCAGCAGATATGATTTCTTGATCTTAAACAAATGGTTTTTGCTCATGTTAAGCAGCTTGGCTAATATAGCCGCATTTACTCTGAACAGGACTGACCTTTGGTTTTTAGCAAAGACATTAAACCTATCTTTTGCATTTGTCATTCTAAGCAGGATTTCTCTTTCTTTAGCCATATGGATACTTTCTTCCTGTATTTCTAAAAATAGCTGACAGAAATACGGACTGTCCCGAAGTATTAATGCGGCTGTATTCAGGTTTAGTGCGTACACCCGGGATTCTTCAATTGCCTGTATATTCTCGGCAAATGGCAACTGATTAGAGAAGACTCCGCCAGGTGATATAAACCCGCTATCTATTATCCAGGATGGGTAGGGTAGTTCGTTGATTATATAACTACCCATAACCAGTCCTTCTTCTACATAGTATAAAGTCGGATAAGAATATCCACTGCTATCCAGTGAGGTTCCCTTTCTGACAGTAAGCTCTACAAAAAGATCTTTGAGGGCCGTAATATCGTGGAACTGGGTAGCCCGCATAGACAATAATTTTTCATGTAGTTCTTGCATAGTACAATTAAGTAAATGTTTTTTATATAAAAGATAACATTTGATTCGATTTGCACATAGTCATCATTTTTGTTGAAATGTTTACTATTTAAAATCGACTTAACTCTACAAATACTAAATACCTATATACTATTTTGTATATCAAAACCCCTCAATTCCCAGATTTTTAAGATAAGCAGATAACATATTTCTATCAATAGCAGGCACCCGGATGTCACTGTCCTTTAAAAAATGCAGCGTATTACTGGTGTCAAAATCCGGTGTGTTCTGGTGGATTTCTATGATAGACTTATCATCGTATACTTTAAATTTGAACAAACTCAATAAAGGATACAGAGGACTCTGCTCGTCATTTTCCCATAAGCTCATCCATTCTGTATATGGAAGCGGTTTAAGATTCATCCCAAATTCTTTATTGAGTAAAACGAAGAAATCGGTAACACTGATATTATCAGTTTTGGTTGAGCTCAGATGAAAGATTTTTCCAGGCGCATTAGGATTTTTACTTATATGTGCAATGGCTTTACCGATGAAATCTACAGCTATCAACTCTTCCTTTTGTGCAGCTAGCATTGGGTAAGAATTAAGCTCAATACAGGTTTTAACCAATGAACTCCACCACTGATATTTGGCTGTTGCGCCGTTTAAGCTGTGACAGAAAGCATACCCTAATCTAAAGATAATTACAGGAACACCCAGTTTAATCGCTTTATCTGCTATTTTCTCCATTACCCATTTGCTCTGAATATACCCCATATCCCTGCTGAGATACTTAAAAGCCGGATCAGTAGGGTCATTTTCCATGATCATTTCCGGGTGTGTAAAATAATGTTCCCAACTGTATACGCCAACTGTAGAAAGCAAGCTGATTTGCTTGAGTTGTACCGTTGTGGCGAGTTGAATTAAGCTGCGCAGGCCACCGATGTTAGCGGCTTTCATATAGGCGTAGGGTTGAATAAAATTGACTGCGCCCCCTGCATGATAAATCACGTCAATCTTTTTAGCCAACTCGCCATATGCAGTTTCAGAAAGTCCCAGTAGCGGTTTGGAGAGATCTCCAGTTAGTAGTTTAACTCTTTCTGAATCATAAATTTCAACCGGTAATAACTGCTGCCGGATAGTTTTTAGCAAGCGCTCGGCTGCATGTTTTTCGTTGTCCGAACGAATCAGCAGATAAATGGAAGCCTGGGTTGTGCGAATAAACTCCGCAAGCATATGTATGCCTACAAATCCTGTTGCTCCGGTAAGTAGAATAGCTCGTGGATTGGTGAAATTTCCCTTGCTGCTGTAGTTAAACGCATCAGGATCGATAACCTGGGCAGCATCAATTTTGAGTTCTTCACTTAAAGGGTCATTCCCCAGGCTGTAATTTTGCGGTGATAAATTCGTGTCGCTTGTTTCAATCAGGCGGGCGAGCTTGCGGATTGTGTTGTTGATATACAATTCACTTAACGATATTTTTCCGGGATAATGCTGGGCAATACGACTGTAAAGCTTAGTGAGTAATAAAGAGTGACCGCCAAGGTGAAAAAAATTATCATCTACCTGGATGGACTTAAGCTTTAGCACGTCACTCCATATTTCTTTTAGTAACTGTTCATGTTCATTTAGCTCTTGCTGCTCTTCCTCTGTTTCATGACTGCTTTCTTCAGCGAAGCGGGCGAGTGCGTGCAGATCAAGCTTTCCATTATGTTTAACCGGTAGTTCTTCAATTCTGATAATTTCCGCGGGGATCATGTAGGCAGGGAGTTTTTTATCCAGCTCGGCCCTGATAGAAGACTTTTTATTATCGCCGGTAATGTATGCACGGATAGAAAGCAGATCACTATCTGGTCTGACGAGTTGAACTACTGCCTGCCCGATACCATCAATTTGCTGAAGAGCAGCCTCTATTTCAGATAATTCTACCCGATATCCACGTATTTTGATCTGCTGATCTTCCCTGCCGGCATATTCAATCATCCCGTCTTTGAGCAATCGTACACGATCTCCTGTTTTGTACATTCGATTGTAAATGAATTCATTAGGGTCATCTTTTTGAATGAACGGATTAGATGGGAACTTTTCTGCCGTTAACTTCGGTTGGTTTAAATAACCTCTGGCTACCTGTATTCCGGAAATGTATAGTTCTCCTATCGCACCTTCCGGAACCTGACGCCTGTATTTATCCAGAATGTAAAACCTGATATGCTGAATAGGTTTCCCCAAAGTGTTTCCTGAATGCCTGGTGTCAAACACAAAATTATTGACTGCAACAGTAGTCTCAGTAGGTCCGTAGGCATTAAGCAATTTGACTTTAGATATCCAGCGTCTGCTCAGAGACAATGGACAGACTTCAGCACCGGTAGCAATCACCCTTAAATGTGGGAAAGCGGCAGATTCTGGTAAAGTCGACAATACCGACGGCGAAATAAAAGGAATAACCGTTATTGCGTGCAATTGTAGAAAATTAGCCAGGTTTTCGCCAAGAAGTTTATTATTCGGATATAAATGGACAGTAGCCCCTTTGATAAGTGGGATCCATATATCCATCACCGATCCGTCAAAATTGTAGGGTGAAAACTGTAAAGTACGGTCTTCAGAACCGATATCAAGCAGGTCTCCATACCGGGTCGTAAAGTTACTTATTGCGCGGTGTTCAATTAGTACGCCTTTTGGTATTCCTGTTGTTCCTGAGGTATGGATTACATAAATCAGATCCGATGGACTATGGGTATTTGTGAAACTTCGCATCTCTTGTTCGCCGGTACCGGTATTGAGTATGTCTTCCAGATACAGCACGGGTATCTGCAGCATTTCTGCAATCTTTTTAAAGTTATAGGTGGTGACCAGAAATGATGGATTTGTGTCATCAATTAACACGTTCATTCTTTCGATAGGATTATTGATATCCAGTGGTATATATGCAGCTCCGGATTTAACAACACCTAGAAGACCTGAGACAAGTTCCAGAGACTGCTCCATCAGGCAAGCAACGAACTGTCCACGTTTTACTCCTGATCTGATCAGGTAGTTTGCTACTATAGCAGATTGCTTATGCAGCTGGAGATAGGAAAGACTTTCACCTTTAAACGTCAGAGCTATTCGACTCGGATTTGAACTGACCTGATCTTCAAAGAGGCCAACCAAGGTTTTTTCTTCCTGATACGGCGCGGAGGTAATCTGCTGACGTGACAGAGTTCTTAAGAACTTCAGGTCGCCAATTTTTTGTTTTGGATTTCTAATTATCGATTCAAGTAATGCAAGGTATTGCGTTGCCATATTAGCGATAGTCTCTTTTTTGAAAAGGCCGTCGGCATATTCAATGTTCAGCAGTAATCCCTTTTGCCGTGGTATGACTTCAAATTGCAGGTCAAATTTAGATTTACCATTGAAAATCCACTCCAACTGATGATTAATGACGGGAGATGCATTATCTGTAGTATGATCGGATTCCTGTAAAATAAAAATAGTCTGAAATAATGAATTATGGCCATTAAACCTGTCTTTCATCTGTTCCCTGATAATGAGTTCCAGCGGTATTTCCTGATTCTGAAATACATGAGGTAGCATCTGTCTGATTTTTTGCAACAAATCTTCATACACCGGATTACCCTCTATCTGAATTCGCAGGGGTAACATGTTAACAAAATAGCCAATTGTTTCGTCTGCGGTTGAGGGTGTTCTGTTGGCTGCTGGGCTACCTATACAAAGATCATCCTGGCCACTGTAATACTGCATAAGTAAGCTAAATGCCGATAGTAAGGTCATGTATAAGGTTACATGCTGCTCTTCTGAGAGTGTACGGACCCCTTCGGTTAAATCTGCAGGAATAAAAACCTGATGTTGTTTTCCTGAAAGTTGCGGGGTGGAAGGCCTCGGATAATCAAGCGGCAGCTGGAGATAAGGCACTTCCAGGAGGTAATTTTTCCAGAAGTCAAGACCTGCATTTATTCTGACGGGCGTGATATTGGTTTGTTGCCAGTAGGCGTAGTCCCGGTATTGGAGTGGTTGTTCTTTTGGTATTGGTTTTTTCTGATGGGCGATGTGCTGGTATAGGTCATTGAGTTCTCTAATGAGCAGGGGCATAGACCATCCATCGGTTGCAATATGATGAATAATGAGGAACAAAGAGGATGGTTTGTTTACCTTGTTTATTAAATAGGCGCGGAGCATATAATCTTTGTTCAGTTCGAAAGGTATGTCTAAATAAAACTGCAGTGAGGTGGGATCTTCAAGCGAATGCAGTTGCCAGTTTTCCGGGCTTATCAGGTTTTGATAAGGTTCGTCTTCCTCCTCAGTTATTACGGTTCTAAGAACACTATGCCGGTCCAGTAGCATCCGGAACGCAGTTTGTAGTGCGCTGAAGGAAATGCTTTCTTCCACCGGATAGATAACGCCGATGTGGTAGGGCAAACTGCCGTTTAACCGGTCAATAAACCACAAACTTCGCTGCTGCGTGGATAGCCTGACCTTTTTTGTCGCCGCGGTTCTGGTAATTTCGATATTTTCCTGCCATTGCTTATCTTTTTGGGCAAGATAAGCTGTAAGTTCACTGATCGTTGGGAAAAGGAAAAGATCTGCGATTTGAAGAGGTAGGTTTAATTGCGTCCGAATCCTGGATACCAGTTTATAAGCATAAATTGAATTGCCTCCGAAGTAGAAGAAATTGTCATTAATGCCGATTTTTTCCATTTCCAGAATCGCTCCCCAGAGTTTAACGAGTTCTGCCTGCAAAGGTGTCTGCGGAGCTTTATAAGAATCCCTGAATTCATAATCTTCCGTATAATAAGTCGCCAATAATTCCCGGTCCAGTTTTCCATTGGCAGTAAGTGGAAAGTTCCCGACCCTGATAAATCGGGAAGGCACCATATATGATGGCAAAAGGTTATTCAGGTAATCTCTTAATTTTTCTCCGGTGACATCGGATGGGCTGATGAAATAGCAAATCAATTTTTTGTTTTCGGGCTGTTCACCCCGAACAAGTACACTGCAGTTCATGATATCTGGTGACTGACGTAACTGCTCTTCGATTTCAGAAAGCTCTACTCTGTAGCCACGAATCTTAACCTGAAAGTCTACCCGACCTACAAATTCATAATTATTATCCGGCAGCTTCCTGACGATATCTCCTGATTTATATACCTTTTCGATATCTCCTGATTGGTTTTTTAAGTCAATAAAACGTGCTTGAGTCAGTTCAGCCCGGTTATGATAGCCGTTGCCTACCTGAATGCCGCCAATAAACAGTTCTCCAGTTTCCCCTTGTGGTACAGGATTTAATTGTTCATCCAGTACATAATATGTTACATTCGGAAAAGGTTTCCCTATGGTTGTCAGCGGATGTACATCGTCAAAAGTAAAGACGCTGACAACTACAGTTGTTTCTGTTGGTCCGTACATATTCACCAGAGTTAGCATTGATTTCCAGTAATTTACGACATATGATGCCGGGGCCTCGCCACCGGTATATACTTTTCTGAGATTACCTTTTCTTCCATCTGCAGGTAGTGTCGCAAGCGTAGAAAAAGGGATGTATGGAATTATTGTTATTCCTTTTTCACAGATGAAATCAAGCAGGGCATCACCGATAATCCTGTTATCCGGATAAAGTTGTACTGTAATGCCCAGGGTAAGGGGTGCCCATAAATCAAGAGCTATCCCGTCAAAATTGGGACTTGAGATTTGTAATGCATAATCAGCTTCCTCTGCTTCCAGCTGATGGCCGTAGTGTTTAACAAAATTGGCAATTGCGTGGTGTGCAATCTTTACCGCCTTTGGAATACCCGTACTACCAGACGTATAGGCAAAATAAGCCGTTGAATCGTAAAGGTCTTCTATTGGGGGCTTCTCTGTTGAAAGATTTTTTAAAGTATTTTGAGTCTCTGTATCATCTATGAATATGATATCGCCGTTATAAAAATTAAATTTTTCTGCACAGGCTTTGGTTGTAATCAGTAAAGGGTTATCCATGTCTTCAAGCATCAGCATCAGCCGCTCCTCAGGATAATGCAGATCCAGGGATAGATAGGCAGCTTCTGCTTTCCAGATCGCCAGCATAACAATAATTCTTTCTATTGATTGCTCCATGCAAAAGGCAACAGGTTTATTCAAATATTTTCCTTTAAGCTTTATAAGTCTCGCTGTTTTATTTGCTTTATGATCAAGATCTTTAAAGTTAATTTTATCGTTCTCAGAAATTATAGCTGTTTTATTGGAGTGATTTAACGCTGAATCTTCTAGTGAATTCAGTATTGTGTTGAATAAAGGGGGATAATCGCTCATAACTTATTGATTTAATTAAAAAATGAAACTAAAAAGTTGCTAATTATTTTATCCAAATGTATATTATTTAATTACTGTTTTATATGTTCATTTTATTCATGCTTATTATTTTTACAATTGATTTTATGTTACTACAGTTAACTTAAATATTTTTTATTTAGTTTTATATATGAATTAATAATTAACTGATAACATGAAAAGAACTCAAATTAACCCGGTACAAACATTTAAAATGTATGAATTGATAAGTGGCTATTGGGTTGCATGTGGTATACATGCAGTTGCAGAACTCAATATTGCAGACCTGCTTAATCAAGGCGATCAAACTGTTGAGGAACTAGCGAAGAGAACAGCTTCGCATCCCGGTTCCTTGTACCGGCTGCTGCGTGCAGTGGCTAGCGTAGGGATCTTTGAAGAAACCGAAGATGGGAGATTTAGTTTAAATGAGCTTGGTGCTGCAATATTGAGTGACACACCTGGTTCGGTAAAACCGTGGGCACTCGCCAATCTCGGCGAACATTTTCCGGCCTTCGGAAACCTGACTTATGGAATCAGGACGGGTAAAATTCCTTTTGACGACTTCCACGGAATATCTCTTTGGGAATATTATAAACAAAATCCGGCAGCCGGTGAAAATGTGATGAAAGCAATGGCCGGTGTTTCTGGTGCTGTAATAGATGGTATAACCAGTGCATATGACTTCTCGTCATTTGAAAATATAGTAGATATAGGTGGTGGTAATGGCGCATTGTTGTTTAGTGTATTGCGTACAGCACCGCGTAGTAAAGGGATTGTGTTTGACGAAGCTTATGTAGTAGAGCAGACTGCGCAGCAAATTCCCGATGACCTGAAAGACAGATGTACAGTTTCAGGAGGGAGCTTTTTTAATGAAATCCCAGCGGGTTCAGATCTTTACCTGACCAAATGGGTGACGCATGACTGGAATGACGATGAGGTTATCCTTTTATTGAAGAATGCAAGGACGGCGATGAAAGACAGCAGTAAACTTTTAATTATCGATGCGGTGATCCCCGATGGGAGTTTAAACGTTCCACATGCGGGAAAATTACTTGACTTAAATATCATGGCTATGACCAGTGGAAAGGAGAGAACGCTTAAAGAATTTAAACATTTGTTGGAAGCATCTGGTCTGAGTTTTACGCGTCTTATTGAAACTACTACCGAAGTATCCAGTATAATAGAATGTGAAAAGCATTAAATAGCTAGGTTATGATCAAAGTGACTATATTTTATCCCGTCCAAACTGGGCAATGGTTTGACAAAATATACTACCTCGAAAAGCATTTGCCGCTGTCTAAAGCGGTATTTGGTGAAGCACTCAGAGGGGTGCTGATAGAAGAACTGATTGAGGCAGACCTATCAGAGGGAAATGTGTCTTATCAGATTATTGGCCACCTTTTCTTCGATTCAGCAGATGACTTTTATAACAAATACCTTCCTGCAAAAGAACTTTTATTTGAAGATGGATTAAAATACACAAACTGTATCCCTTTTCTGCAGCTTAGCAAGGTTTTATATGGTGATTATCCCGTATAGTTTATATTTGTCTCCGCAATACTGCCAAGCTCAATAGCGATTTGAATGAAATCAGTTAAAAAAAATGTTCTGTCTGTAATCGTGGTTACTTTTCTTTGCTCTTTATCTTTCGCGGTATTCGCACAGAAATCCGGGAATGCGCGTAAACTATTGGACAGGCCATATTTTTTGGAGCATGAGCTGAAAAGTAAGGACAGTCTGTTTGCTACAGACGTAGTTACGCTCAAAAAGTATATCACATTTGACAGTCTTGATGTAGAGTTGCTGAAAGCACCAGTTTTAAGGGAGATCTTGTTGGGAGAAGCCAGGGTCGGCAGGCCGGCAACCTATCAGACTATGGTAGCATATATGGATTACTACCGGCAGACCGTCGCTTACAGGGAGTTCCGCGAAAACCTGTTGCTGTTTAAACGAATGGAGTCTGTAAAAGTAAACCCCTTAAATTGGGAGAAGGATCAGATACTTTTTAATCGCCTTGGGTTTACCGAAAGTGACCTGGAAGATTTTAAGTCTTATATCTCAGCTCCGGAACATGCCAATATGAATTATAAGCAGGCTTATATCGGTTATATGAATGAAATAATGGCTTTGTAAATACGGATCTTAAAGTTAACTTAATACGGCGTTAACTTTTGAGCCTTTATTTTTACCGCCATCAATCAAAAATATAAAATGGAACGAAGAACCTTGATTAAAAGCCTTGGTGGTTTACTTTTAATGCCATCTCTGGCAATTGGTCATACAATATCTGCAGAGAAGCCAGTGCTGAGGTTTGCACATTTAACAGATATACATCTTAAAGATGAGTTTGATGCGCCAGCCAGATTCGCGAAATGCCTGCACAAGCTGCAGCAGACGGAACCTAAATTAGACTTTATACTTAACGGCGGAGATGTCGTCTTTGATATGAACAAGCAAAATCTGAATGCGATATCTGCTCAATGGAAACAATATCACAATGTGCTAAAAGCAGAAAGCAGTTTGCCGGTACATTACTGCCTGGGAAATCACGATATCTGGTGGGATGAAAATAATAAAGGTCAAACAGTATATGGGAAGCAATACGCACTTGACCAGCTTGGTATGCCAGGTCTGTATTACAGTTTCGTGAAAAACGGGTGGAAATTTATTTTGCTCGATAGTGTACATCTGGATCTTGATGGCACCTGGTATATTGGAAAATTAGGGGAGCAGCAAATTGAATGGCTGGAAAATGAACTGCGAAATACAAATCCTTCTGTTCCGGTTGTTGTCCTTTCTCATATCCCTATATTGAGTTCGACGGTGTTGATCGCTGCCGACAATGCTTCCAATGGATATCAGATTTTGGGAGGAGATATGCATGTCGATGCCCGCAGAATAGTTGATATTTTTTGCAGGTACCCGAATGTTAAGTTATCTCTGAGCGGCCACACGCATCTAAGGGATAAGGTTGTCTATAATGATGTTACCTATATCTGTAATGGTGCTGTAAGCGGTGCCTGGTGGGAGGGTAACCGGCAGCAAACTGCTCCGGGTTATGGTGTTATAGACTTATTTGCAGACGGTACTTTCGAGGAAAAATACGTTAATTACTAACACGTTTTATTTAAAGAAATGGGCATACATATCAATATGAATGCCCATTTTTTTTGAACTGAAGAAATTGTCCATTCCTGAAAGTAGTTGATAAAGTTTAGGATAATTCTTAAATTAAATTAAGAATGGAAGCACCAAGAAAAGGATCAAAAGGTGGTCGGGTAGCCATCTATGATGAAAGTTTAAAAATATCAGTTTGCTGTGATTACCACAGTGGTCGACTGAGTGTAAGTCAGGTAGGGAAGAAATATGGTTTAGATGAAGGGACCGTGTATCACTTTTTGCGTTGGTATAAGAAATATCAGGGGCGTTTGGAAGGTTTGACTAGTGCTTCTATATCAAAAGATAAGGATGTTGTGGATCTGAGTAAGGAATTATCCTATGCGCAGCTTCGTATTACCGCTTTAGAATTGCTGTTGAAGAATGCAGAAAAAGAAATGGGGGTAGATATCCTAAAAAAGCATGGTACCAAACGGTAAGGCAATTACGGGGCATATTTAATCAGTATTCGCTTCGTTTTATTTGCAAACTGTTTGGTAAAAGTCCTCAGGGCTGGTATCATTTGCACCAGCATAAGGATGAGAAAGTAATGAAGCAGGCTTTAATTCTGGAAAAAGTACGGCGTATCCGTGCAATATTACCACGTTTGGGAACGATCAAACTACTCCACCAATTGCATCAAGAACTGCAATCGGATCAGTTGCATATTGGTCGGGACTCGCTGTTCAGGTTAATGCGGGAAAACAATTTATTGATCAAAAACAGACGTAGAACGGTAAAAACGACCAATTCTATCCATCGTTTTAAAATATGGCCTGACTTGGTTAACCGGCGTAGCAGCACGATGGCCGAAGAGATTTGGGTAAGTGATATTACCTATATCCGCTGTAAAAGTGGCTTTGCCTATCTATCATTGGTCAGCGATGCCTACTCCCGTAAAATTGTCGGATATAATCTAAGTCCGAATCTAAAAGCAGACAGCTGTATGAAAGCGTTAAAGATGGGCCTAGATGCCCGTTTATATCCTAAAAGGCAGCTAGTACATCATTCCGATCGGGGTATTCAATATTGCTGCGACGCTTATATTCAGCTTCTGCAGCAGCACCAGATCCACATCAGTATGACCCAATCGGGCAGTCCCTATGATAATGCCATTGCCGAAAGAATCAATGGAATACTGAAGACCGAGTTCGGGCTTCATGAAACTTTTGGCTCCTTAGCCCTGGCTAAAAAACAGGTGGAGACGGCCATCTCCAAATACAACTATCTGCGCCCACATTTTAGCTGTGGATTAAACACACCACAGTACAAGCATGCCTATGTAGAGCCGCGCAAAACCAAGCGAAATCAGGAATATTTAAACTACTCACAAGCAAAATCAGGAATACCAGTTACAGAATAAAGTAAATTCAGGAATATTAAATTGAGTTAGCCTAATCTATCAAGTGCATTCAGTATAAGACAAATCAAGTTTAATTCTGAGTTAACGCTTGTCTTGTGCTGATTTTGTCAACATCTCATTCAGAGTTCGTTCGGGCTTTATTCGCACTTCCTTCGGGGTTCCTTCGGTCGGGATTGAAGGAATCCCGAAGGAAGTATGTACCATCAATAAATGAAGATCGACCCCCTACAAAAGATTGCACTTTCTTCAACGGAAAATATATCACAGAATTTTCTTCGCTTATCTTATTATACGCTGTCGTCTTATTTTTGGGCTAACAGTTTATCAATTTCCTGATTGAACTCATTGACAAACTCATCATAATATTTCCCAGTTGCCGGTCCGGTGTATCCGGTATGGATTTGTGCGACTTCCCCTTTTTTATTGATAATTATAGTCGTTGGGAAAGATAAAAATGAATTTAATGCAGGAAGGGAATTAGCGACAACTTGTTTGTCTGCTGTTCCTGCAATCACCTGGTCATATTCGATCCCAAAACGATCCCGGAACCTGTTGAGCACCTTCTTTACATATTCAGCATCTGTTTTTTGTTCGTAATGTATACCAATTACTTCTACACCACGATCTTTGTTCTTTTTATACCACGGTGCGATAAATGAAGTTTCGTCTACACAGTTAGGGCACCAGGTTCCCGTTATGGATAAGATCACAACTTTATTCCTGAACTTTTCGTCCTTTAATGATATCTTTTTTCCATTCACATCCGGAAATGAAAAGTCGAGGGTTTTGTAACCTTCTTTCAGATAAGTTAACTTATAGGCGTCCGGTAATGCAGCATTGCTGTTTTTTGTTCCGCTGAAAGATTGGCTTCCTCTGGCACCAATAATTGCTCCTTTGATGGCTCCGTCTGTACTGAAGCTACCTTTGTAATAGGAAGGACCGGAGCCGATGAAACTGGAAAGCTGAAAGTCATTACCTTCTACAGTTCCTTCCAGATAACGGGAATCTCCGGTTATTTTAAGGAAGGTACCACTGAGTTTATTGCCGGTTTGCTTAAAAAGGCCAACCGTTTTCTCCTCTTTACCATTTGCGCCGGTAAATACAACGTCATACGTGCCTGAAAAGTCGGCAGTTGCCGGTTTCCCTGTAGTAGCGAACCTGTAGTCTTTACCACGTTCTGCAATAACTGCGGTAGAGCGTCCTGAATGATCCTGTTTTCTTAGCGTGCCGGTTAAGCCATCACCTTCAATTTTAAAAGCGAGCTCATTATCGAACTGATCCAGTTTGATAAATAAAGAGTCGGGGCGCTGTCTGATTATACCGCCTTCAAAATGTTCGTCTGCATTAATGAAGAATAATTTTTCGGTTCCCTTTACATTTCTGATCTCGAAATTAAAAGGGATTTCCAGTTCGGGGTTAATCTTAAAGATTCCACGCCACTTGCCAAGTGCAGAAAATGCAAATGATTTTTTTGCACTTACCTGGTTAGAGAGCGGTTGTGCCTGAAGGCTTAGTCCCATTAAAGCCATACTGAAGAAGCTTAATAAAGCGGGTTTTATTTTCATGATTAGTTTATTAGTCTACTATTTTAGTAGTCAAATATAGCTGTATGATATGGGTAAATAAAAAATATTCAAATAAAATCTACAGAATAAGTAGTTTTTAGATTATGAATGATATATTTGCCCCGGTTATTTTAAAAAACTTATCAAGAAAGGTGGAGGGAATGGCCCTTTGAAGCCTTAGCAACCGTCTGTGAAAATGGAAATGGTGCTAATTCCATCCCGGGGCAACCCGGGGTAGTTAAGTCAGTTGAATGCACATAATTTATGTCTGACATAAACGTAAGCACTTCTGATTTTCAGCGGTGTTTTTTTTTGCCGCTTTTAATTGTATTGAATGTTTAATTTAAATGAATACAGATGTAAAAACAATACTTAAAGAGTGATCTACCTTCTGCCAGACCTGATTACGTTTACGTATTTGCGGTCTGAGACAAACAAATTTTAAAGACACCTCCTGTTATCTATTCTGATCTAAAAAAAAGCGGACGGAAGCCGTAAGGGGATTGGTATGTCTGAATTTTCTCATCATCATTAACCAATAATTATGTTTAAAAGTATAAAACTGTCAGCAATACTCTTTCTGCTATTGCTTTCACAAATGACTTTCGCGCAGGACACCGCTATTAAAGGTGTTGTGAAAGCCTCTACCGGAGAGACATTGCCCGGTGTTTCTGTAGCCCTCAAAGGGTCTTCTCAGGTAGTTGTTACAGACGGTAACGGATCTTTTTCCATTGTTGCGCCGGATAAGAGTGTTCTGGCATTCACTTATATAGGTTTCCAGGTACAGGAGCTCCAGGTTAATAAAAATGCAGGAGCGTTACTGGTTACATTGCAGCCGACCGAAAATGCACTGAATGAAGTTGTCGTGACCGCCTTGGGTATTAACAGACAGAAAAAGTCTTTAGGTTATGCCGTGCAGGAAATCAAAGGTCAGGATCTGGCAGAGGCGAAAGAAACGAATTTAGTAAATGCATTGGCTGGAAAGATTGCTGGTGTTAGAGTAACTAACAGTCAGGGAGATATGGGTTCATCAAGAGTGGTAATACGTGGCGAGACCTCTATTTCCGGAAATAACCAACCTCTGTTCGTAGTAGACGGAATTCCGGTGGATAATTCGCAGTTGAATTCTGCTGGTGCACGTGATTATGCGAACGCCATTTCAGACATTAATGCAGATGATATAGAATCGATCAGTGTATTGAAAGGACCAAACGCTGCTGCGCTTTATGGATCAAGAGCAGCTGCAGGTGTTATCATTATCAAAACTAAAACTGGTAAATCAAAAAGAGGAGTAGGAATTACAGTGAATTCCAACACTGTTCTGGAGACTATTGCCACATTACCTGTTTATCAAAATGCATTTGGTCAGGGTTCTGAAGGTTTATTTAGTTATGTAGACGGAAAAGGAAAGGGGCTGAATGATGGAGTCGATGAAAGCTGGGGACCAAGAATGGACGGCCGTTTACTACCTCAGTTCTTTTCTAAAGGTGTAGCGGTTCCATTTGTAGCACATCCGGATAACGTACGTGATTTTTTTCAGACAGGATATTCATTGAATAATGGTATTGCAATTGCAGATGCGACTGAGAAATTTGATTACCGGTTATCATATAACAATTTAAAACAGGTCGGCGTAATTCCAAATTCAGGTCAGGGGAAGAACTCAGTGACATTGAATACAACATTAAGACTGACACCAAAATTAAGTCTGACCGCTAACGCTAATTACAGCAAACTTGGTTCGGACAATCTTCCTGGAACAGGGGGTTCAAGGTCGACAAGTACTATGCTTCAATTTGCCTGGTTCGGTAGACAGGTAGATATTAATGAGCTTAAAAATTATTTGGACGAAAATGGAAATACTTTCAACTGGAATAACAGCTACTATTCTAATCCTTACTGGGTTGCCTACGAAAATACAGTGTCTCAAAATAGAAATCGTTTAATTGGAAGCGTAGGCTTGAATTATAAAATTATTGATGGTTTGGATTTTAATTTTCGCACGGGTACAGATTATTACAATGACCGCAGAAAGGTTCGTGTAGCTTATGGTACGAATGGATCGCCATTCGGATCTTATACGGAAAGTGCTTTCACTGTTAGCGAAACTAATACAGACGGAACACTGAACCTGAATAAAAAACTGAGTTCTGACTTTACACTGGAGGCTCTTGTAGGGGCAAACATCCGGTCAAGATATATAGAGCAAAATGATCAGAGTGCGCCGCGTCTTGCAGTAGCGGGTTTGTATGCGCTGAATAATTCACGTGATCCGCTTACTTCTTCAAATATTTATAACAAGCTGAAATCTTACAGTATTTATTCTTCGGCACAACTAGGTTTCAGAAATTATCTTTTTGCAAATATTACTGCACGTAATGACTGGTCTTCTACTTTGCCGGCACAAAACCGTTCTTATTTTTATCCATCATTTAACGGAAGTTTTGTTTTAACGGAAGCTCTGGATATTAAGAGTGATGTACTTGACTATGCTAAAATCCGTGGTGGCTGGTCTAAAGTTGGTAAAGACGCGGATCCCTACCGTTTAATTAATACCTATGGTTTTAGTGCTCCATTTGGTTCCAACCCACAATTGAGTCCTTCTACAACTGATCTTAATCCTAACTTAAAACCAGAAACAACAACTTCAACTGAACTAGGGGCTGAAGCTACATTCTTTAACAAAAGAGTGCGTTTAGATCTGAGTTTATATAATACAAATAGTTACGATCAAATCCTGAGCGTTGATGTGAGTCAAAGTACTGGTTTTAAGTCCAAATTGCTGAATGCAGGTAAAATCAATAATAAAGGTATTGAGATTCAACTTGGCGTAACTCCGGTTAAAAAAGCCTTCACCTGGGATGTTGATGTGAATTTTGCTGCGAACAGGAGCCGGGTTATTTCACTGGATGACGCCGGCCTGCTGCAAAATTATGTAGTAGCGACTAACTCTGCTCAGGTAATTGCATCTGTCGGACAGCCCTATGGTACTTTATTTGGAAATGCTTTTCTGAGAGATGCCGGAGGAAATATTATCGTCAATTCTACTGGCGCACCACAAACAGACCCGTCTAAAAAGGTATTAGGTAAATATACTCCGGATTGGATCGGTGGTATTTCAAATACTTTTAGTTATAAAGGACTAAGCCTTGGTGTACTTATCGATGCGAGTATCGGTGGTTCAATTTACAATGGTACTTATGCTACAGGTACTTATACGGGTGTACTGGCATCTACACTTCCGGGAAGAGGCGCCGAATTTGGCGGTATATCGTATTACTATCCAGACAATAAAAAAGCTAATGGTACTGTCCGGGTGGGCAATGGGGCGGCTGCGCCAGCTGGTGCTGTTGTTTATGACGATGGTATTGTATTCAATGGTGTAACTGCTGATGGTAAACCAAATGAAAAAGTTCTCCCTGCTCAGCAATATTACAAGTCATTCCGTACGATCGACGAGGCAAATATTTTTGATGCTTCTTACGTAAAACTGAGAGAAGTAAAATTGAGCTATAATTTACCGGCTAAATGGATTCGTCCTTTAAATCTTCAGGGAGTATCAGTTTCTTTAGTTGGCCGTAATCTTCTGATTATTCACCGCAACGTAACCGATATAGATCCTGAAGTTGCTTTTAACACTGGAAACGGACAAGGGCTGGAAAGTTTGTCAAATCCGACGACACGTAGCTACGGTTTCAACATTAATATCAAAATTTAATAATCTGGACATGAAAAATAATAAATTATATATCATAGCTGCACTGGCATTTTCCCTGGCGTCCTGCGCAAAGGAACTGGATAAGATTAATATCAATCCTAATGCAACCGAAAAAGCGCAGCCTGATTATCTGCTGACAGGCGCAATTAAAAATACCGCAGATGTATATTGGGGAACGACCAATAATATGAATTCAAGTCTGCTTTTTTCTCAACAATTTGCAAAGGTTCAATATACTGAGGAAGATCGTTTTATCTACTCAAACAGTAGCCTGACTACACTGTGGTCAAATGGTTATTCTCAGGGTATCATCGCTTTTAACAAAATAATAGAGGCTGGAGATGCTCAAGAAAATCCGAATTACCGGGGCGTTGGCCTGGTCTTGCGTTCGTGGGTGTTTCTTTTGCTGACGGATGCTTATGGCGATGTACCTTATACACAAGCCGGAAAACTAAGTGAGTTTATTACGCCTGCTTATGACAAACAAAAAGATGTATATTTCGGCTTGCTGGAAGATCTGAAATCTGCAAAAACGGTACTTAATCCAGCTGGAAAGGCAATCGCAGGCGATATTATTTATAATGGAGATATTTCGCGCTGGAAAAAACTGGCTAATTCACTCAGGGTTCGTATTGCACTGCGTATTGCAGACCGTGAACCTGGAAAAGCAAAACAGGTATTTGACGAGATTAAGGCAGATAATGATGCATTACTTAGTGAGAATGCAGATATAGCACAGCTAATTTATCAGACCTCTCCTCAACAGAATCCGATTAGTGCACAGTTTGAAACCCGGGACGATTACCGGATCAGCAAAACGATCGTAGATAAGTTATTTGAGCTTAAAGATCCCAGACTGGCCATTTATGCCAGTAAAACGCAGACGCCTACACCAGAAGAGTATGTTGGTTTACCAAATGGATTGACGAATTCTGAAGCAAGTGCATTAGGTTTTGCAAAGGTATCTAAACCTGGTGCTTACTTTCTTTTACCTCAGGCCCCGGCTGTAATCTTCAGTTATGCTGAATTATTGTTTGACAGGGCAGAGGCGGCTGCAAGGGGATTCACAACTGAAAATGCTGCAGATCTTTATCAGCAGGGAATTAAAGCTTCTTTCAGACAATATAATATTTCTGATGCTGCTGCGGCAGTTTATGTAGCTCAGCCTTTGGCTCAATATGATCCGGGTAACTATAAAAAATCAATTGGTGAACAAAAATGGCTGGCTTTATTTGGTCAGGGTCTTGAGGCCTGGGCCGAAAGACGCCGGCTGGATTACCCGGTATTGAAAGCTTCAGTCAACACAGTTTTAAATGGCGAAATTCCAGTACGTTTCATTTACCCCGGAACAGAACAGTCTTTAAATATTCAGAGTTATAAAAATGCGGTTGCAAGTCAGGGTCCTGATTTGCTGACGACTAAGTTGTGGTTTGATGTAAATTAGGTTTTAAGCCAATTCTGAATCATAAAAAAAGCATCCCGGATATATATCCGGGATGCTTTTTTTATTTGGGTATAAATTATTTTACACGTTCTATGTATTCACCTGTACGGGTGTCTATTTTAACTTTATCACCTTGATTAACAAACAAAGGTACTTTAACTTCAACCCCATTTTCCAATGTAGCATATTTTAATGCACCTGAAGAAGTATCTCCTTTTACTGCTGGTTCTGCATAAGTAATTTCCAGTTCGACAAAATTTGGTGTCTGAGCCATAATAGGCTCTTCACTTTCAAAAGAAACGACTACGCTCATTCCTTCTTTTAAATATTTGGCAGCCGGTCCGAACAATGCTTTAGGAATGTTAAACTGATCAAAAGTGTCATTATCCATGATCACAAAATAATCACCGTCTTCATACAGATATTGATAGTCGTTGGTTTCTACACGGCAAATCTCCACCTGCTCGTCTGTTCCTAAACGCGCTTCAACTATTTTTCCGGTTTTAATATTACGGAATTTACCTAAGTAGAAAGCTCCGCCTTTACCTGGTGTACGGTGAATGAATTCTGTAACTGTTACCAGTTCATTATTGTAACGTAAAATATTTCCTACTTTAATTTCAGATGCCTTTGCCATAAAAGAATATAATTGTAAAATTTGAGCCTAAAGATAAATGCTTTTTTGAATTTATAAGATTAATCTGATCAGAATAGTCTCACCCTGATTTTTAATTTGTCTTCTCAGAAAATCCCTATATTGTAGGGGAATTCTTTAATCTTAAGAAGATCAACCTCTTAAAACCTAATATTTATTGTATGCATAAAATTCTACAAGCGGGATTACTTCTTCTCCTTCCTCATGCTGTCCTGGCCCAAACGTCCTTAAAAGGTAAGGTTACCAGCGAAAATAAAGAACCTGTAGAATTGGCAATAGTCAGTATAAAAAAAGGAAATGTGATAATTGGGAATACTATTACAGACAGTTTAGGACATTATCAATTTCCAGACGTTAAAAAGGGGGAGTATACGATTTCTGTAAAAAATATAGCCTTTAAGGATACTACATTTCTTGCCATTGCTGATGCAAGTGCTTTACCGGATATCTTGTTACGTCGTATCGGAGATCTGAAAGAAGTGACTGTCAAAGCCAGGAAGCCGGTCTTTCAGCGTGAAATTGACCGTTTGCGTTTTAACGTGGGAGAAACCGACCTTGTATTCGGAAATAATATCTGGGATGTCATTGAAAAAACGCCGTTGGTAAATGTTTCCTCAGACGGAACTATTCAGATCAGCGGAACCTCAGGCGCAATCGTTTATATAAATAATAAGCGCAAAGTACTTAGCGGCAATGCGCTGAAGAATTATTTAAGCAGTATTCCTTCAGATAACCTGGATGCAATTGAAGTTATCACTACGCCACCGAGCAAATACGATGCAGAAGGAGGTGCAGGAATTATAAATATACTGACCAAAAAGAACAAAGAGGAGGGACTGGTCGGGAATACCGTGCTCAGTTCCAGGCAAACCGCAGTTAATTCGCAGGCTGCAAGTGTTTATCTGAATAGCCGCCGGGGAAAATGGAATGTATATACTGATGTCTTTATGGGGAATAGAAGCAGACAGCCCGAGTTTAAAAAAGATATATATTATCCCGCTACCGGTACGAAAGACCTATTACATAGGAGTATCACCTCTAACACTAATTTTCAGAACCTGTATCCCGGGGCAAACCTGGGGATCGACCGCGAGATTAATGCAAACCACGTAGTCGGTTTATTATTTGATTATTCCGGTAGCTGGCATAAGGAAACACGAGATGCGTTCAGGCATGATTTTTACCCGAACACAGATTCTCTCAGCAAAACAAATAACAGGGACAATCTTAGTTCACAGACCTATTCGCTGAATCTGAACTATCAGGGGAAGCTGGACTCTTCAGGCAAAAAAATCAGCATTGATTTTGATGCGCTGGAATACACTGCCAAAAATAATTCGGTAAGCAGGACGAATGCTTTAGATCTGGATACGCAGCAACCTCTATTCACAGAGGATTGGTTTAGAAGCGCATCACCACAGAAGATCAGTAATCAATCCGTTAAGGTTGATTTTGAATGGCCGGTTAATAAGCGTGTTGGTATAGAGTTCGGTTCTAAGCTATCTTTCTCCAATATTGATAATAACCTCCTTTTTGAAAACAGAACCGGGGATAATACCTGGGTAAAGGATTTGAACAGAAGTAATCTTTTCAGATATCAGGAAAATATCAATTCGTTGTATGGCCTGATAAAACACAAGGTAAATGCGAAGTGGTCGTATCAGCTGGGGTTGCGTTTAGAAAATACTGTTGCAACAGGATGGCTCGAGGACATAAAGGAAGTAGACAGAAACTATGTTAATGTTTTTCCAACTGCCTTTTTGAAATATACAACCAGCCAGGACAGATCATTTGTACTTGCGCTATCTAGCAGAATCACGCGACCTGGTTATTGGGATGTCAATCCATTCCGGACTTATACCACTGATCAGACTTATTTTGAGGGAAATCCATTTTTATCACCATCGAAATATTACAGACAGGAGCTTAGTCATACTTTTGGTAGTAAAAACGGCACATTTTCTGTTCAGTTCGCTGCTGGCCAGTTGCTGGATGAGTTTTATGCCCTGCCTTATAATCCTTCCGGCAATATCATTGCGAACAAGAAAGTTAATTATGGGAATAAATACAGCTATTCCAATACTATCACTTATTACAACCAGGTTTTACCATGGTGGAAATTTTCAGGTACAACGCTAACAGGATATGTGGTATCCAAGGGTAATTATGCGAATGATGTGGTTATTGATAACAAGACCATGTTATTGAGTATTTCTACCAATCAAACCTTTACACTTTCTAAAAAGGAATCTCTTTTCTGTACAGTAATTGCGAATAATACTTTTCCGGTAACCATCGTGAACACTGCAATCGGAAACAGACTGGAGACCGAAATAAGGTTGAGGAAGTCTTCCGGCCCATGGAATATTACTTTATCTGCTCAGGATTTATTAAAGAGCAACAAAGACCGGTATAAAGTACTGTTGAATGAACTTAGTATTGTTGACGTGAATTATTATGACACCAGAAGTGCAGCACTGTCTATAAGCTATAGCTTCGGCAAATCTTCTGTTAAAAGTAAAAGAGACAGGGATGCGGGATACGAAGCGGTTAAACAAAGACTATCGTAATTCAAGATCGCTGAAATCAAATCTTATAAAAAACGGGGCTTATTGCAAAATAAGCCCCGTTTTTTATAAGTGTTAATTCTGGGTTATAACTGTACTTTAATTAGGTTACTTCCCCTTCCTTTGGCATTGATAGTTTTAAAAGTATAATTCCCTTTCTGACTGATAGGTGTGGTATACTTCTGGCTGTTTTCATCAGGCTCGGAGCCATCTGTTGTATATACTATAGTTAACCCGGGATAAAGGACATTTGCCGACACTGTTCCATTCTCCACCTTCAGTCCGGGAGTAGGAATCCGGTAATTAAATCCACCGTACAAATAATCAAGTCTTGGCAGTTCGTATTTGCCGACGGAGCTTAGAAATGACTGGTATGCCGCATTATATTGCGCTTCTGATTTTTCTGCATCTTTTTCCAATGCCCATTGCGGATCTTGTGCCCAGGCTCTTTCCGCCAGCCCGAATAGTTTTGGGAAAAGCAGGTATTCGAATCTTTCTTTGCTGAAGATGATTTCGCTCCAGAGTGGTGCCTGAATACCTACAATGTTAGACTTTCCAAATTCAGTTAGCTGTACAAGGTTCTTGAAATGACCAGGAGAAAGGGCATTTCCACGTTCATCTTCCTTCTGATTTTTAGTGTAGTTATAGGGGATAAAGCTAAACGGTTTATCGATGTCTACATAACCACCCCAGTATTGTCCGGGCTCTGCGTAACTTTTGCTGTAGGCCAGATCCAGGTAGAGGTTGGTAACATTAGTCAGCACAACTTTATAACCAGCATTGGCTAACCTGTAGGCCAGGTCTTCGTTACCGGATAAGTTATTCCAGACATCTGCGTGGAAGTTACTTTTAGCGAATCTTTCATTAACGACCATCTTTCCGTTAACCTTATGGAGTCCTATCTCTTCCCAGCCGGAAAGGTAAAGACCCTTACGTTTTAACATCTGGTCCAGTTTATTAAAGTAATAGGGCCAAAGCTGCCCGGTGTTTTTAACGGAAGGGTTTTTCTGCATTAATGATAATACTACCGGAGATTTCTCCCAAACACCTGCAGGCACTTCATCCCCGCCGAAATGGATCGTTTTTAAGGGTGCGTCTGCAGTTTTATACATCGCGATGAGCTCATCAGTTACTTTTTCAAGAAAAGTATAAACGGAAGGTAAGGCAGCGTTAATCACATTGTCTTTAAATCCCTGAACGGATCTGTATACAGATTTATCCTGCAGATCTCTCAGCAGGTATTTTTCTGCTTCTATTTTATTTCCGGATTTAATCAACCTGTTGTAACGTGCATTCATAGCGACGATAGCTGCTCTGGCATGGCCCGGAGTTTCTATTTCCGGAATAACAAGAATATGCCTTTCATGTGCAAATTTCAATATCTCGATAAAATCATTTTTAGTCAGGTAGCCACTTCCAGTTGGGTTATCACGGTTAGGACCCGACCCATAAGATGGGTTAATCTGCTCATTTTCATCTGTGGTATGCCCCCTGTGCCCACCTACCTGTGTAAGTTCCGGTAAACCAGGTATCTCAAGTCTCCATCCCTCATCATCGGTAATGTGAAAATGTAATACGTTCACCTTATATAAAGCTAATGCTTCGATTAGTTTTTTGACCTCGTCTTTAGGTTGATAATTACGCGCTATATCCATCATAAATGCGCGATGTCCAAATCGGGGTTCATCGTTTATTTCCAGTGCATTTATGGCGATGTTAGGCGATGTACCGGTTGATTTTTGAGCAGGTAACAGTGCTCTTAAAGATTGAAATGCATAGAAAACCCCTGCTTTTGTGGCTGCCTGGATCTTAATTTCATTTGGACTGATGTGGAGATTATAAGCCTCTGGCTTTAATGTGTTTAATTGCTGCACTACAATCTGATTGTCCTTAGCTGTTCCATTTAGATGCGGTTTGATACCGGTTGCCGTTTGCAGGTCTTTTAAAAATAAGTTTGCTTCAGCAATGAACTCCTTTGGTACCATCAGGTTTGATTGCCCGCTTAAGGAAAAAGAGCCTTCTTTTTTAACCAGAGATTTTGGAGTGGGTAGGATAGGAGAAAAACTATCTGAGCTAGCAGCAATTGTTTTTTCAGTTTTATCGTATACCGTCCGGGCAATTGCTAAATCTCTGGCGTTAAGATCTTCTGTAGTATTCTGCTTCAGTTTAATCGGAAATGTTTTTTTAGTTTGGTTAAATGCGATATAAAAACCTTTAGGATAATCTGTTAGGTTTTTGAGCTGTCGTGTGAGGATAGGAAGCTCGAGTTCTTCTCCGCTTTTTAAAGGTTTGAAACCTGATTTCGGAGAAAGACTATAAAAGTCTCCGTTAATATAAGTGATAGTTACCGGTGCACTCTCCGGATTTTGTAATTTACCATTTAAGGAATTATAATAGATAACCCATCCGGATGCCGGAAGATCTGTTTGCCCCAGATTTTTGAGTTTAAGTACTGAAAGTGCCTGGTTTGAATTTTTATAATTCGGCTGGGTAACAGACCAGGTGATTTCCAGATCTGCATTCTGAGCCTGAACAGAAATTATAGACAGGATCAATAAAGTAGTAAAAATCAGGTTTTTCATATTTGGTAGAAGATTTATATATCCCAATATAGTAATTATCGGGGCATGCGGAGGAATAAATTCGTGATGACTTTATATCATCATATTTTCCTGCGACGTTATTTCTACTTGTTTTAAAAATTGTTCAAACTATTTCTCATAGTGCCTGTTTACCAGTTGATTATATATCACCTAAATTTTTGAATTTATGAAAAAGTCATTAATCACATTACTGCTGACCGCATTTTGCTGGACAGCATTTGCGATGAGTGTTCCGCAGCAGGACACCACCCGCAGAACACAGGATACGACCAAAAGACATGATCAAAAAAAGAAATCCAAGATGAAAAATCAGAGTAAAAAAGATTCAACCTGGAAAGACAGTACGAAACGCAAAACCTGGGATACGCTTTCCAGGGCTAAGAAACCAATGTAGATTATTCCAGGTGTGAATAATCTTTATGTGTTCAGATCAGTCTGTTGTTTTTCAAGCCGCAGACTGATTTTTATTTTTTAGCGCTGCTCAGTTTAACAAGTGTTTTTTAATTTAAATTTTTAACTATGAAATTTACAATAACCGACCCTTCTGACAGTACTACTGTTGAATTAATTGCGAGACCGGAAGATTATAATGGCGACCAGGGATTACGTATAATATTCCCGCAAAAAGACTCTTTCGTAATGGTTGAGAAAAATGGAGAATGGAATGTAGTTGATGAAACAGATATTAACCCCGAACTAATTAATGCAATTGCGAAAGAACTTAAGCCTGTTGCACGTTATACCTGATAATTTCTCTTTTGAAGGAGAATACAGAAAGCGCGGCCATTTGGGCCGCGCTTTCTGTATATAAACCTCAGTTAATAGGTCAATTAATAATATATTAAGGTTTTTTTAAGCTCATCTGCTTAATTTGCGGTGAACCAAATATAATTACTAACGGCTTATGCATAATTCTATCCGAAAGAAGGGTGTGGTTTTCACCATACTGATGTCCCTGACATTTTTTGTCTCCGCACAAAATACTGATTTGAAACTATGGTATAACGCACCGGCCGCAGAGGTATGGGAAGCAGCGTTGCCAGTTGGAAACGGGAGGTTAGGCGGGATGATCTTTGGTAACCCTGGCAAGGAGCTGATCAGTCTGAACGAAACTAGTATCTGGAGTGGCGGTCCAAACCGTAATGACAATCCAGATGCACTGAAGGCCCTTCCGGAAATCAGAAAACTTATTTTTGAAGGCCGGTATCAGCAGGCTAGTAAGATGGCGGCGCAGAATATCCAGTCCAAAGGTATTAACGGTATGATGTATCAACCTGCAGGGGATCTCAGCCTCGAATTTCCGGGACATGAAATCTACACTGGCTATTACAGGGAACTTGATCTGGCAAGTGCCGTTGCTAAAACCACCTACAAGGTCGGAAATACGACCTACACGCGTACTGTTTTTGCTTCCGTACCGGATCAGGCAATTATCATACATCTGGCTGCCGACAAACCCCATAGCCTCACATTTGACGCCTCTTTATTAAGCGAACATGATTCCAAAGTTAGCGTTAAGTCTGATAATGAACTTTATCTGTCTGGTAAAAGCAGCGATAAAGATGGCGTGAGTGGTGCCGTTAAATTTGAAACCGGGGCTGGTATAAAACAGCAGGGAGGAACTATTTCTTCGGATAATGGAGTCTTGAAGGTCTCAGGAGCAACCTCCGCTACCATTTATATTTCAATAGCGACTAATTTTGTGAATTATAAAGATATCAGTGCAGACGAGAAACAAAAAAATGCAGCGTATCTGCATGCAGCGATGCAGAAGGATTATCGCCAGCTATCAAAAGATCATATTGCTGCTTATCAACGATATTTTAACAGAGTGAAGATAGATTTAGGTAAGACTACTTCAGCCACTCTTCCGACAGATCAGCGTGTTGCAGAATTTGCAAAGGGGAATGATCCACAGCTTGCCGCGCTTTATTATCAGTTTGGACGGTACCTGCTTATCTCCTCATCACAGCCAGGCGGGCAGCCGGCAAATTTACAGGGAATCTGGAATAATAAGATGAATCCGCCATGGGGTAGTAAATACACCATAAATATTAATACAGAAATGAATTACTGGCCAGCAGAGGAGTCAAATCTCACAGAAATGCATGGACCGCTGATTGAAATGGTAAAAGAACTCTCTGAGACAGGGAAGGAGACCGCCAAAGTTATGTATGGGGCAGGGGGCTGGGTTACGCACCATAATACAGATTTATGGCGAATAAGTGGTCCTGTCGATGCTATAAATTATGGTATGTGGCCGATGGGTGGGGCCTGGTTAAGCCGCCATGTCTTTGAAAAATATCTTTATAATGGCGATAAGGAATATCTGAAAACAGTTTATCCGGCTTTAAAGGGAGCTGCACAGTTTTATCTTGATTTCCTGGTAGAAGAACCGGTTCAGGGCTGGATGGTTGTAAGTCCGTCAATGTCGCCCGAGAACTCACCTAAATCTCACCATGATGTCTCTATTGCCGCTGGTACAACGATGGACAATCAACTGGTTTTCGATCTGTTCACCAATACAATCCGTGCAGCAGAGGCCCTAAATACTGATGCAGCTCTAATCGACAAACTAAAAAAAATGAGAAAACGCCTCCCGCCAATGCAAGTGGGGCAATACGGGCAACTACAAGAATGGATGCAGGACCTGGATAATCCGGATGATAAACACCGTCACGTCTCTCATTTGTTTGGTCTTTACCCGGCCGGACAGATTTCACCTTATCATACCCCTGAATTATTTGAGGCAGCAAAAAACAGTATGAAACAGCGTGGGGATGTTTCCACAGGCTGGTCTATGGGTTGGAAAGTGAATTTATGGGCACGGTTGCAGGATGGAAACCACGCCTATAAACTAATTACTAACCAGCTGACACCGGCGGGGGTAAATCAGGGAGAAAACAGTGGGGGTGGTACTTATCCGAATCTTTTTGATGCGCACCCACCTTTTCAGATTGATGGGAATTTTGGATGTACTGCCGGAATTACAGAGATGCTGGTGCAAAGTCATGATGAAGCAATTCATTTGTTACCCGCATTGCCTGATGTATGGAGAGATGGGAGTATCAGTGGTTTAAGAGTCCGTGGAGGATTTGAAATCGAACATCTGGTATGGAAAGACGGTCATCTGGATGAGGTTGTAATTAAATCTACTTTGGGTGGTAAATGCAGATTGCGTGTTCCTGATCAGATCAGGGGAGAAAGATTGACCGTAGCAACGGGAGGTAATCCAAATCCATTTTTTCAGTCACTGGAAGTAAAGCCTGCTATTATTGCAGCAAATGCTAATCTAAAACCTGCAGAAATTAAGGAAACCTTACTTTATGAGGTGGACACTAAACCAGGTAAAACCTATAAGTTTAAGATCGCTAAGTAGTTGTGTGATAGATTTGTGTTAAAAAGAAAACCCGGTGTCTGAACGACAGCCGGGTTTTTCATCGGTATTTGTTGTTAAAAGGGTTACTTTTTAGGTGCCAGACCACTGGTCTGAATTACTTTTTTAATAGTGCCGTCTGCGTTATAATAGAGTTTGTCAACACAAATCGAACGTAACCAGTCTTCATTTGACAATGCGCTGTTATGGTAGAAAGAATACCATTGGCCTTTGTATTCCACAATTGAGCCATGGTTGGTAAAACTATCTGTAGGATCCATATAAATACCTTCACTTTTCCATGGGCCCAGCGGACTTTTACTGGTCGCATACCTCATGCGGTTATGCAGATCACCTTCGTCATGATTATCCGAGTAGGAAAGATAGTAGATACCGTCTTTTTTATGTACCCAGGCTGCTTCGTGGAAATCTGTCAGGCCCTCCATTTTCGTCATCTCTCCATCTACTTCCATCATATTACCTTTTAATTTTCCGGCTTCACAGGTTCCGCCTCCGCCGTAAAAGAGGTAAGCCTGGCCGTCATCATCTATAAATACACAAGGGTCAATCATAGATTTAAGTCCTGGTATATAACCTTTTACTTCAAAGCCACTTGCAGGGCTTTTACTGGTGGCAACGCCAATTTTCCAGGTTTTATTCCAGTCATCTCCGGATGGATGCGGGAAATAAAAATAGTATGTTCCGTTTTTATAAACACAATCTGGTGCCCACATAAAACCGCCTTCTTTTCTTCCCCAGGAAACCTGGCTGGAGTTTAATATTTCACCGTGGTCTTTCCAGTCTACCATATTATCAGTTGAAAAAACATGGTACTGATCCATTAGATCACATCCTCTGGCTGGCGCGATATCATGGGATGCATAAACATATAAACGGCCGTCAGCCCATACTCTGGCAGAAGGATCGGCTGTATACATATGTTTGATGAACGGGTTTCCTTTTGTGGTTTTAGTTGTGGCTGATTTCTGTTGTGCAACCGCATTTGGGCTACCCAAAAAAAATGCGCCGCCAATTGCGATGGCGAGCAGGGCAGACCATTTACGGCCGGACTTTGATCTTTTGAAAGAATTGTACATGTTGTTCTTGATTATTGTGTTAATATTTGATTTCGGTAGATTTTTATATTATATATGATCTAAGATTATCTGACTGGTTTTGTGCTACTAAAACCAGATTTTCCATGAAACCATTTAGTGGCCTGCCCGGTTAACCAGAGATAATAGTCTGAAGTCAATTCATCTTCAATGCCCACGAATTTTAAACCTTGATCTCCATTTAAAGGTAAATCTGCATTTCTGGCAGTTTTAAATATGGCTGTGCCTTCGTCTATCTCGTCAAACATGGCTACATAAAGCGATTGTGCACCAGCATTTTTTGCACCTGAGATTTGTTGCCAGAGAAAATCACCTTTTAATCTCGGAATCGCATTATATATTTTCGGGTCTTTATGCATATTTCCCCAGGTGAATCCCGGAAATACCAACGGTACATAGTCTACGTTATTGGTTTTACACCAGGCGATGTCGCCTTTGACTACGTTTTCAGTATAAGTTTTTGCATTATACCTGCCGACAGCCCACGGCATAATGATATCTGCTTTTTTTATCAGTGCGGGTAATTCGGCTGATGGATCTGTGTCATTGCCTGCAGTTCTCCAGTAATAAGGTACACCTAGCATCACTGACACTTCAGGGCTGGAATTTTTTAACTGGTCAACAACTTTACTCACATCAGCTATCGTATACTTCCGGTTGTCATTAAATCCTACACCCCAGATCGTTACAAGGGGTTTTCCGTTGTGCCATAAATAGGTGGGGTTCTCCTTTAAGTCAGCTAATTTGAAAGTTTGCTGCAACTCGTTCCAGTCTTTTACCAGGTAAGCCAGATCTGCACTTGTGCAGCCGCTTAAATCGTACATTACACTAATTGCCCTTCCGTACTTTTTCGCGGCTTTCAATGCACTTTGAAGTACTTTATTGAAATGTCTTTTACCAGTACCATCCGCTGATTTGACCTCTCCCAAAAAACGTTGCATATGTACACCATCTATTCCATATTCTTTCATCCATTTAAAATGGATATCTACACTGGATTCGTCGTAAGGGCTATACAAGAAAGCATCACTGCCATCTTTAAACTTGAATGGTGATTTATACTTCTTTGGATATTCTTTCACATCAGGCCAGAAATCTACATTGGTACTACCTGGATAAAAACCATTTCTACCCTTGTAATGATACCAACCTCTTTCTGATCCATCTCCTTCAGCAGCAAACCACCCCTGATAGCCGGCCATAACCAAATTGGTGTACGAAGGGTATAAAGGTTTTTGTGTTATGGTGTAAGATGACAGCAGAAGTCCCACGGAAATCAGTTGAATTACTGCAAATAACAGGCTTATTTTTTTCATGTTATGTTATATTCTATTACGACATTTTTATTATATAATTTTTGAACGGAGTCAATATCTTAAAACTAACGGTCAGCCTGGGGGAATGGCTTTTATACTAATCACGATATATTTGGTTTTATTTTTTTTGGTTATATATATAAATTAGTCGTCTTTCGCAATCGATTGCATTCGTGTTCAGAATTGTACCTTTACTAACGTATAGTTGATCAGCTGATTAGGGATGAATTCGAATGTGTTAACGTAGTTTTCTGTTGTTAATCTTCATAAACTTATTAGCGGGCGATTAATAAATGCTTAATATTGGATTAACAAGATCGATTTATTTATATTTTTTTTAATAACCGTATTCGAAATGATTTCTTGCTAAATATGATTTTATTAAAGTATTATATATTCTGGGTTTTATTATTACTTACGGGCATACCTGCTGCATACAGCCAGTCATATGGTCTGGGTTTTTCCGGCAATGGGGTAGTGCAGGATAAGAGAACCGGACTTGACCTTAGCTTAAAAGAACCGATCTGTTTAGACAAGAATTTTAAATTATCTTTTGACCTCGCATTCATACCTGGCCATACGGATTATTTCGGGTATATTTTTAGATTAATTGATAAAGAGGAGCGGAACATAGATCTCGTTTACGATATGCGTTTTGAAGAAGATCAACATTTCAAACTAATAGTCGGTAACAAGATTTCTGATATCGCTTTTGACATCGATATCAACGATCTATATAAGGTCTGGCACAAAATTCATCTGGAATTTAATGTAGAAAAGAAGATGTTAATGCTTTCTGTAGACGGGCATTCTTACAAATCAGCTGTTCAGTTGAAAGGCAACTGTTATCAGCTTCTTTTAGGCTCCAATAATTATAAATCTTTCAAAATTAAAGATGTACCTCCCATGAAGATCAGGGAGGTGAAGATCACGGAAAATAATGAGCTAAGTTATTACTGGCCTTTAGATGAGAAAACCGGGAATAAAGCTGCGGAAAAGATAAAGGGGAAAAATGGGGGTGTTTCTAATCCAATATGGATTAAGAAACTGCACCATGATTGGGAGCTTGTTAAAGAGTTTGTTATCGCCGGTGCCGCCAGTGTTGCAATGAACCCAAAGAAGGAAGAGCTCTATGTGGTAGGAGAAGATTCTCTTGGTATTTATAATTTGCTTTTTAATCAGCTGGCCTATCAGCGTTATGCATCCGGTACTCAGCGTCTGATGCCCGGAAATCAGTCATTATATAATACCGGCGGCGATCGGCTTTTTAATATGTATATGGACCAGGAACTAGTCACTGATTTTGACTTTAGTGCTGGTAAATGGAGTAGGAAATATATAAGTCCGGATGTAATTACTGTATTCTGGCACCCCAATAAATTTTATTCCAAGGCTGACAGTTCCATTTACATGATTGGGGGATACGGGCAGTATAAATACAGGAAAACAGTTTTTCGGCATCATTTACCAGACAACCATTGGACTGAAATTCAAACCTCAGGTAATTTTACACCACGTTATTTATCAGCGCTGGGCGCTACTGACCGCGGTGCTTACATTCTGGGTGGATATGGGAGTGCCACAGGTGAACAGATCTTGAATCCAAAGAATGTCTATGATCTTAACTTTTATGATGTTAAGAGCCGAACGTTCAGGAAAATATTTGAACTCAAGCCTGCGAGTGAAGACTTTGCATTCGCGAATTCAATGGTTATTAATGAAAAAGCGAATACTTATTATGCTTTAAAGTTTCCAAATGACCACTACAAATCGTCCCTGCAGCTAATCCAGGGATCGTTAAGTTCGCCTTCTTACAAACTAGTGGGCAGCAGTATTCCTTATACTTTTCATGACATCAATTCATTTGCAGATTTGTATTATTGTCCTATAAATCAAAAATATGTGGCTGTTACGCTTCTTCGCGACGAGAAGAAGAACCAGACTTCGGTAAAAATCTACACGCTATACGGTCCTCCGGAAGGTGCTTCATTGAGTACAGGGACAAACAGTCAGCATCTCTGGACTGAAATTGCGAAGTATACAATCATTTTGATATTATTGCTGGCAGCGGGCGGTCTTTACATTTATATGCGTTATAAAAAGCGCAATGCTTTTATGGTAAATGACATTGTCAAAGTGCCTGTGCCAGTATTAACTAACTTAGTTGAAGATAGGACTGATATTTCTGTCTCTGATAGTAAGACTGCAGTGCCGCAGGAGCCTAAGAAAGGGGAACGGAATACAATTTTTCTTTTCGGTGACATGCAGTTATTTGATAAAAGTGGCGTCGATATCACTAAACTTTTATCGCCTTTGATCAGGGAGCTTTTCCTGGTTGTACTGCTTTATACAATTAAATGGGGCAGGGGTATAAGCTCAGAAAAATTAACAGAGATATTATGGTTTGATAAACCGGCTGAGCGTGCCAGGAACAACAGATCGGTAAACATTGCCAAGCTGAAAGTGATTTTAGAGAAGATGCAGGGGTGTCAGATTTCAAAAACCACCGGATACTGGAAAATAGATTTTGATCCGGCACTGGTTAATGTTGATTATCAGGAGTATCTATATATTATCAATAGTAAAAAAGAAATCAATAAGAGCCGTTTACAAGAGCTTACCGAATTGATTCATCGGGGCAGCTTCCTGTCAAATGTCGAGTATGACTGGCTGGATGTATTTAAATCTGAAATTTCTAACGAAATTATTAATACCTATCTTCTTTACGCATCCACAGTCAAGATTGAAGATGATCCTGAATTCTTAATTAATGTTGCCAATTATATTTTCTATTTCGATCCCGTAAACGAAGATGCTATGATCATTAACTGCAAAGCATTGGTTTATTTGGGTAAACATTCTCTGGCAAAAGCCAAATTCGAGAATTTCAGTAAAGCTTATAAAGCTATTTACGGTGAAGATTTTAAACTAAGTTTTCAGGATATCCTGGAGTAAAGACAGCTTAAATCTGATTTTTATTTCTGAGTGTCGATGACCTGATAATTAATTGAGGCTTTATACTCACTGTTTGTGGGTGACTGCCGTTATCCATAAAATCGATTTCCTGAAAGAATAGGTTAGCTATAGTTTTACCCATGCTAACACTGTACTGATCAATAGTGGTTATGGAAGGGCTTGTTATTTCTGTAAATGGTTCATTAGAATAACCGCAAATGCCGAGTTCTTCCGGGACTTTTAGTCCTTTTTTCGTTGCTACCTCTAGGACACCTAATGCGGAAAAGTCGGAGGTAGATGCGAAAACTGCATCCGGCGGTTCTGGAAGACTGAGCAGTTGCCAAGTAGACTCAGCGCCCAGCTCTTTTGTCCATGCATTTTCCTTGATTAGTTCGGGTAGTACAGGGTAATTATGTTTTTTCAAAGCTTTGAGGTAACCTTCTTTTCTTTGTCTGAAAATATTGAGATTCTGCGGCCCCTCCAATAGTGCAATTCGTTTGTACCCCTGCTCAATCATGTGACTTACTGCTTCCATTGACGCATGTTCATTATCATTTAATACTTTAAAAGTATCCAGGGTGTCTGTAACCCTGTCAAATTGAATAAGAGGGATGCCATGTTCTTTAATGTTTCTCAGGTGACTGTCGTCTTCAAAATCAGCACAAATAGAGATTGCAATACAGCTTACATGCTGATTGATCAGCGTATTTACGCATTTAATTTCCCGCAGATAAGATTCATTGGACTGACAGATGACTAGATTATATCCTTTCTGGTAGGTCACTTCTTCCAGTCCGGCGATAATGTCAGCGAAAAAATTCTGGTTAATGCGGGGAACAATTACACCTATAGTCTGATTCTGTCCCTTACGAAGGTTCGAAGCCATACTGTTTTGTTGGTAATTAAGTTCTTTTGCAGTTGCCAGAATTAGTTGCCGGGTAGCCTCGCTCACATTACTATTGTTACTTAAAGCTCTGGAAACAGACGAAGCATTTAAATTCAGCTTTTTAGCTATATCATAAATAGTTGTTCTTTTCTGCTTTTTCATAACGGCGTAAAGATGGCTAAATAATTAGTTACAATCGATTGCAATTTGTGTTTTTTAACTGTATAAATCAGGGAAATACTGAGAAATAATTAGTGAATAATACATCTGCCATCCCACTTATGCTTTGGGATAAAATATTTCAATATATTAAATATAATTACCGCCGGACAATTGATGGTTGTTTTTTGTAATAAAATTTCATCGAAAAAATATAGCTGGCTTTGTTGCATTTTGATGTTGACAGGAGTTTATCAGCAAAACAATCAACATATAACGATGATGGAAACAAAAAACTACAAGACCACATTTTTAAAAAAAGGCGTCATAATTTTACTTGCTGTATCTGCGCTTACCGCCTGTAAAAAAAAGGACGATAATACACCGGAGCCGGATCAGAAAGCAAGACTCGCGATATTGGTATCTTCGCCAGGTGCAGGTGAATTACTATTTTATAATAACGGAAAAAAGACGGCTACCACTAATGCCTTAAATTTCAATACGGTAATCAATTATTTTGCGGTAGAACCAGGGACCGGTGAATTCGGATTTTCTAAGAAGGACTCCGAAATAATATTCGCAAAAGTGAATTATGATCTTAAGGCAGCCACTCACCATTCATTAATCTTCACGGGAAAATTCCCGGAAAGTGAAGTGATTCTGGTAGAAGATGACCGTTCTGCTCCAGCAACGGACAAAGCCAAAATACGTTTTGCTAACCTTAGTCCGGATGTACCTGCACTGGATCTATATATGCAGGGTAAAACAGATCCTGGGCTAAGTAATAAAGCATTTAAAGCAGTATCAGGATTTGTTAACGTCGACCCGGCAGCAAATCCAAAATTTGAAATAAAAACCGCCGGAGGAACGACTGTGCTGGCAACTCTTGAAAATTTCAAGATTGAAAAAGGAAAAATATATACCATTTGGGTAAGAGGATTGATTGATGCAGGCGATGGACCTAAGTTAGGCATAGAAGCAATGACGAATTAATAACTCTGGTGCGGACAGCAGGGGTGGGAAGAATTCTTCGTTGCCCTGCTGTACCTGAATAAAACCTTTGTTAAAATACCTCTATTGGTTTTGCCAATTTCTCGTCTGCGAGCTCCTTGTCTTCCTTGTCTGCAACCGGAGCATCATTGCGGGCTTCTGACTGACTGTCAAATTGAAGATCAGCACACATCGGAAAATGATCAGAACCACAGCTCTCCAGCCTCTGAATACTAGTTAAAGTGAAATCTGCAGAACAGAAGATATGGTCTAGTGGGAAACGGAGAAAAAAGTATTTTGCGTTAAAACTATTGAAGAATCCACGGCCTCTTCTTGGATCTAACAGTCCGCTTATTTTTGAAAAAAGCTCGGTTGTATAACTCCATGCAACATCATTTAAATCACCGATTACGATTACAGGCTGATCACATTTTTTTGCTTTTTTTGCAATCATCAGTATCTCTTTATCCCGTTCTGTAGACCTCGGGTTTTCCTGCGGTACAGGTGGCTGCGGATGAAGGCAAAAAAGCCTGACCAGCACTCCTGATTTGAGTCTTACGTCAGCTTCCATAGAAGGAATATCATCTTCTACCAGAAAATTTACCTGTCCATTTTCCAGTTCAAGTCTCGAATATAATAACATACCGTACGTGTTCTCAAGTGGAATCTTCAATTGATGCGGGTAATCTGTAACAATAGAGTCCATTTGCTTCTGCCACCATAAATTTGTTTCGACAAGAAGAATAAGATCAGGGTTATATTGCTGTATTAAACGATGATAATCTGCAGCACGCCGATTTTCCTGATAAACATTCGCTATGAGCAGCCGGATATTATTGTCGCCAGGAGGATTTCTGCTTCCGACAATTTGTTTGCTTCCGAAAATTGTGAAAGGGTATATCTGGTAGCAGAGATACAATAAATTTAAAAATAGTGCAGCTAATACTATCCAGGTATTGCGATTTTCTGGCATATACAAACCAGTAATTGTCAAGATTACGATCAGGTTCAATACCAATTTTTGGAGTCTGGGATATTCAAATACTCGGAAAATCCAGTAATCGTGGCGAATAAGGGGGATCAGGGTAGAGATAATCAGGAACAGGCTGAAACAAAGTAAGGGGAAGGGAAGTGACAACGGTTATGATTTAAGTGAAATTATTCCGATTCTAACCAAATAACAGGCCAATTTTTTTTATGAGGGTTTAGCGAAAAAATATAGGTTTCAGAGATTTTAAAATGGCTTTTGATTTATATTTGCATGGTTGGCATCAGTAGCTTACAGAAGCAAATTATATGAATTCAAAGCGACGGGTTTACATTGTACATGGGTATAGAGCAAAAACATCGGACCATTGGTTTGACTGGCTAAAAAATAAATTAGAGAATGATCAAATAGCTGTAACTATCCTCGCTATGCCAGATTCAGCTAATCCCCAAAAAGAAGCCTGGCTAAGTTATCTCAAACAACATACTGTTATAACACCTCATACTTATTTCATTGCACATTCCCTGGGTTGTGTTGCTACACTTCTGTTTTTAAGCAGATCCGGATATCAGATCAAAGGGGCGATATTACTTTCTGGTTTCCTGAGAGAACTACCTGAAATACCTGAACTTGATTCATTTATTGGTGAAAAGATCAATTTCGAAAATATCATTCAACAGATACCAGACAGACTTACAATTGCAGCAGAAGATGATTATATTGTTCCCTTTAGCCTGACTGAAGAGTTTGCCAAAGCTATTCAGGCTCCCCTGTTAAAAGTTTCGCAGGGAGGGCATTTTCTTGGCGCAGACAATTTCAAAGAGTTCCCTTTATTGTTAACTGAAGCCGCAAAAATGATTAATTCCTAGGTAAAACAAACCATCAGGGCCTGTATATGTTAGGCAAAAGATGATTGTAAATTATACAGAATCTGGCTGGCAGGTTATTACACAACGTTCACATGGTTTACTCGCCGCACAAATTTGTGCGAACTGGAATTTTAATGACCAGTTCGGCAGCACGTGGATAGAGACATTGACAGCTGTGGCAGAACATGATGACGTTTATAATGAATTTGAAAATGATGATTTGCTAAACGAATATGGCGGACCGGTCAATTTTAAAATGACTGTTTTCAGAAAAGATTATTGCACACGTTTAATCGAAATGGCTTTGACGAAAAGTTCCTGGATCGCTCTGCTTGTTTCCCGGCATATTCAATTTGTACATGGAAGCAATCCTGCTGCTGCTAACTTTATCAAGGGATTGAAAAAACAAGAAAAGGATTGGATCAATACAAGGGGTGTTACCTCAAAAGAAGTCACAGAAGCCTACTTGCTGCTGCAGTTATGCGACGCTTTTTCTCTATTAATCTGCCAGGGAATAATTCAGCCCGAGCAGCGAAAGATTGAAATAAGCATAGGCCCCGGACAAATCAGTTATATGTGTGTGGCAACTGGTATAAACAAATTGCTTGTATCCCCCTGGCCATTTGAAAAAGAGAGTTTCAGGGTTAGTTTTGAATCCAGAACTCTGCCAAGACTTACTTTTAAGACTGCGGCTGAGTTCCGGAAAGAATTATGGAGTGCAAAAACCGTCGTACACCATTTTATTATCAGCTCTTTATGATTGCCACCAGGCGAGTGGAAACTCAATTTCATCCACCGAACTTGCAATTAAATCGGGTTTAAATGCATAGTAACTCAATCTCTCTTTAGTAGATATTCCGGAAAGAACCAGGATTGTCTTATAGCCCATTTGTACACCACCCTGGATATCCGTTTCCATCGTATCGCCGATTACTGTAGTTTCCGAAGTTTCCAAACCCAGAAATTTTCTCGCGGAACGCATCATCACGGGACTCGGTTTGCCTGTAACAAATGCCTTTCTGCCGGTAGCTTCCTCAATCATAGCTGTTGTGGCGGCAATACCGAGATTATTCCATCCCGGCTTTTTAGGAGAAGGATCCCTGTTTGTAGTAATAAATTTGGCTCCTGCGAGGATCATATCCACTGCACGCTGTACCATTTCCAAAGTAAAATTCCTTCCTTCACCCAGCACCACGAATTCCGGGTCGGTATTAACCAGTGTAATTCCATTTTCATGAAGACTGCTCAATAAACCACCTTCGCCAAGAACATAGGCGGTACTGTCCGGACTCTGATCACGTAAAAATTTGCCGGTTGCCATTGCACTGGTATAGACGTGCCGGGCTTCCACTTTTATCCCCAGACCTTTAAGTTTTCTTACCACCTCCAGACTGGTCCGCTGACTGTTATTAGTCATAAATGCGAAAGGGATATCTTTTTTTATCAGGTTATTAATGAATTTATCAGCACCGAAAATAAGCTCTTCGCCACTGTAGATTACACCGTCCATATCGATCAAAAGTCCTTGTTTCATAGCTGATAGCTTTAGAATTGAAAGATACAAAGAATCATGAATTTATGTTGTTTTCATTCAACCAGTATGAGGTCATTTTTAAGCAGGCATTTATTTTAAATAAACTTTCTGACCCTTTTTTGCAGATTCTTTTGCTGCCTCCAAAATCTTGACGACGATTAGATTATTCTCTGTTGAAGACAAATCATTGGCCGGATTTATTTGACCCTTCAGGACTGCCGAAAGATAACCCAGGTAACCGCTTGCAGATGCAGGAAGTGCTGCAGGCTGCCTGGTTTGATAGGTATCTTTGTTGTGTTCCCTTGAGCGCACATTACCGGGGTCGACGGCCTGTAAATAACCGGACTGCCCGAACACTTCAAAATCTTTGATGTTAAACGGCCAGTTCCACGAAGCTTCTATGATCCCGGTTGCGTCTGGATATTCTAAAAGGATAGTAGCATCATCATCTACCTTAGGATAAACATCCTTTTTAATTTGCTTAAGTACAGCGGTTACAGATAATGGAGCCTTACCGTCCATCATCCAGGTCATCAGGTTGGCTCCATAGCAACCAAAATCAATAACAGCACCACCACCATTTTTAACAGGATCTGTTAACCATGCTAAAAACTCTTTACTAACACCAATTTCTTTTGGACCTTTATGGCCGTCATGAGCAACCATTTTTCTGATATTGCCTATAGACTGCTCCTTTTTTATCTTTTGATAAAGTTCCTGGTTGCTTGCATACCAGGTAGTCTCATAGTTTGTCAACAGATGGATATTATATTTTTTTGCCAGTTGAATCATACGTTCGGCATGTTTTACGGAGACTGCAAGTGGCTTTTCTACCATGACAGATATATGATATGGTGCTGCTGTTTCGACTACAGAAAGGTGATCCTCAATGGCATTAAATGCTAAAACGGCATCGGGTTTTTTATGTTTTAACAAGTCGTCAAGTGTGTTGTAAAAGATAGAATCAGGCAGATTGGCTCTTTTCCTGAATTTTTCAACCAGATCCTTATTTGACTCGGCAATTCCAATAATATGGACCAGACCTTTGGAATAATCATTCATGATCAGGTTCACGTGATCATGGCTCAGCCCGGCAAGTGCCACATTCAGTTTTTCCTGACCATATGTCTTCGCGAATGGAGACCCTGACAGCAGGACTGTAAAAACAACGAGGGAATAAACAGCTTTTTGAGCATGCTTCGTCAGTTTAATCATTGTATTCATATCTGGTTATTAGTTTCCATTCAAACTACATAAATAAACCGTGAATTCAATGTTTTCGAGCGCTCATTTAATGATGAGCGTCTGCAGTAAACAAAAATAGCCGGCATACAATGCCGGCTATAAATATTACTTAATTACCGTATAACCGTTAATTACTTCGTGTAACCCAGATTCTGTTTAACATTCGGATTTACATTGATCTCACTTTGCGGGATAGGCAGAACCCTTCTGTAGTCACCATATTTAATCGGACCTGTAGGCGATTCAGATGTTCGTTCTATATCTGCTTTTAACCTGTTCAGATCATAAAAACGATCTCCTTCGAAAGCCAGTTCCTTCCGTCTTTCTTTGATAATATCCTGCAGTAATTGCGGGCCTGTAACCGTATACCGCAAAGAAGCATCCCGCTGTGCAACCAGGGTGTTCAGGTAATTCAGCGCCTCAGAAGTTTGTCCAAGACGGTAAGCTGCTTCGGCTGCAATCAGGTAAACCTCAGACAGACGGATCACTTTCTTGTCATTATAATCCCCGGTGACTACCGGATATTTATTCACGATAAACGCAGGGTTCTCGCCGCCTATTTTAGGACGCACACCAACCACGATCAGCTTCTTACGTACATCATCATTACCGTAAAGCTCGTAAAGTGAACGGGTCGTTAGTAAATCACCATACGCACTTCCCTGTTGAGAGAATATGGCGGCCAGTTCATTAGCTCCGTTGTTATTTACCGCGTCAGAAACTACCTCAAACAAGGTCTCTGTTTTACTGCCCGCGCCCTGAGGTGTTGCAGTAATCCAGTAGCCAGCCAGATCTGCCCTGTTTACCAGGCTGAAGCCACTTTGTGTAATTACTTCCTTCGCTTGAGTAAAAGCTTTTTGATAATCACCTTTATATAAGTTTACCTTCGCAGATAAACTTAAAGCTGCATATTTAGAAATGGTGGCAGTCCCTTTATAAGTCGAAATAGAGTTGTAAGCCTGATCCAGGTCTGAAAGGATTTGTGTATAGACTTCCTCCACGGTATTTCTGGCTGGTAAAGCCTTAGGATCATAAGATACAACCAATGGAATACCCGGGGAAGTTGGGTCTTCGGTATAAGGTTTACCAAATGAACGGACCAGGTTAAAATTTACAAGCGCCCTGATTGCATAAGCCTCGCCTTTGTATTGTTTTACATCATCACCTGTGTTCAGGTTCGCATTGATAATGTTATTTGCCCTCAAGATTGTACTGTAGGAGTTTGTCCAGAATCCGCTGATATCTGCATCATCAACAACTATAGAATAACTGTTAAATGAAAGGTATCTCCCCGAGTTGGCAGCGCTGACAAATAGATTGTCAGCCAGGATATCACCGAATACGGGAATTGTCCTGCCGTAGATGAGGTAGCCTCTCAGTCCGGCATAAGTTCCGGTAAGAGCTATCTGCATATCTGGAGCAGTATTAACTGCATCGACTGAAGGTACACTTGTATAAGGTTTCTGGTCCAGGAAATCCTTTTTACATGCACCTGCAAATAAGGTGGCCAGCAAAAAGAAAGATATGATATATGGTTTATTATTACGTTTCATGTTTTTGTTTTTTTATTGATTAAAATCCTGCATTAATTCCTATTGTATAGATTCTTGGTGCTGCAATGTCATAATTCGCCACACTGGTTAGTCCAACCTGAGGGTCATATGGCAGGTTTTTATCCCTTACCCAGGTTACCAGGTTGTTAGCACGCAGGTAGATCTTCAGCCTTTCAATTTTTGAAGTATTTAACCATTCTTTGGGGAAAGTGTAACCTAGGGTAACTTCTCTCAGACGGACATAATCGCCTTTGTAAAGAAACCTGCTGGATTCCCTGGCAGAATTGTTGGCATTCGCATAGATATAGATCGGAGTATTAGTGTTGGTGTTCTCTGGTGTCCAGGCATTTAGCTGGCTTACGTAGCGGTTATAAGCAGTATTTAAACCATCACCCTGGTTATATCTGGACCATCTGTCCTGTATGTAGTTACCAAAGTTATAATACAACATACCATCAAGACTGAATCCTTTATATGTGAAAGTAGAGCTGAAACTACCGAATACTTTGGGCGATGCAGAATACGCAGCAACAGGTGTTGCTTCATTGTAATTAGACGTTGTTTCTGTCTTTGAGGCATCCGTATACCATAGTGGGCTTCCGTTAGCAGGATTTACGCCTGCCCACTGGCGCAGGTAGAAAGTCTGGAAATCCATACCAACTCTTCTGATGAAAGAACCGCTGATGATATCTTTGCCACCGACAAGTGATTCAATACTGTTTTTATTCTTCGCAATATTAAATGATGCCTGCCAGCTGAAATCACCTGCAATCACCGGCGTTCCCGACACTGACAGCTCTAAACCACGGTTACGTAATGAACCAACGTTGTTAGTGAAATAAGTAAAACCAGTAGTAAGTGAAGTTGGCTGATCGAGTAATAGATTCGTCGCGTCCCTGTTATAATAGTCGGCTGTAAAAGATAACCGGTTGTTAAATACAGCCAGATCCAATCCGATATCTGCTTGTTTATTTGTTTCCCAGGTCAGGTTATTGTTACCTACAGACGTAGGAGCACTGCCACCCATTCCATTATAGCTATAGCCATAGCTGTACAATTGTCTCCAGTTGTAGTTACCGATATCAGCATTTCCTGTCAAACCGTAAGATGTACGTAGTTTCAGGGAGTTAATCCAGGTCTGGTCTTTAATAAATGATTCCTCACTTACGTTCCAAGATGCACCTACAGACCAGAAATTACCATATCTGTTATTGGCACCAAAACGGGAAGAACCATCCCTTCTGAAGCTACCAGACAACACATATTTTCCTTTGTAACTGATGTCAGCCAAAGATAATAGCGAGGCAATTGTATAATCTTCATTGGAACCTGCTGCGGTTCTTGGGATTGACCCGTTTGAGGGAACTATGATGTCAGGATTAGTTGGGAAACCATTGCTGGTTACACTCGAAAAATAGTACTGAGATTTTTGAGCCTCATAACCGGCTTTAATATTCGCTACCCATGTATTGTCCTTATTCAGGTCCAGACGATAATCCAGTAAATTGGTAAATATCCAGTTGAAATACCTTGTATAGTAACGGGAAGCCGAACCGTTGTTCAATGCGGCACCACCATAAACAGGGTTACTGTAAGAATCCTCCTCCAGATTATTGAAATCTGCACCCAATCTCGATGTGAATTTCAAATTATCCAGAATCTTGTATTCGGCAGATACTTTTCCTATACTTTTGAGCTGATGGAGTGAGTTTTTGTTATATTTTGCGATATATAACGGATTATTGTTGCTGGATGGCCATGAAGAAGGATCTATATTATAAGAACCGTCGGCATTAAATGGCGAAAGGAATGGAACCAGTGAAACAGCTGCAGTGATAGGCGCATCATAAGATCCTGCATTACTCGGCGTCCTCTGACCTGTATAACCGATAATTAAACTTGTCGCAAAAGTAAGCCTATCATTAACCTTTGTAGTTAGGTTCAGTGCAGTCGAGTACCGTTCGAATTCCGAGGCGATTACTGTACCACGCTGTTTAAAATAGCCGCCTGTCACGCTGAACTGTGTTTTCTCTGTACCACCGCTTAAACCCAGGTTATATTGTTGCTGACGTCCGGTGCGTTGTACCAGATCGAGCCAATCGGTATTAACTCCGTTGCCGGTACCTAGATTTTTGTCTACATAAGCGATAACATTGTCTTTGGTGAGCCCGTAGTTCTTCACGTAAGTAGGATTATTTAACAAACCCTGAGCAGTAAGCTGGCGCCATTGATCTGTATTAAGTAATTTACCGGCGTCTGGTGTCTCACCTGGTTTAGAAATACCATATTCAGCATCGAAACTGACTTTTGTTTTTCCTGCCTTTCCTTGTTTAGTCGTGATGACGATAACACCATTTGCTGCTCTTGATCCGTAAATAGCTGTTGCAGAGGCATCTTTTAAAACGTTTATACTTTCAATATCATTAGCATTTAAACCAGATAATGTATTCGCAGTATTTGTATTTCTTGAGAGATCGCCTGAATTGATAATTACACCATCAATAACATATAATGGGTTAGAGCCGGCACCAATTGACCCAATACCTCTTATTCTAATCTGCTGCATGGCACCTGGCTGTCCCGATGATCCGCTAGACTGCAAACCTGCAACTCTCCCTTGTAAACTTTGGTCGATAGAAGTATACGATCTGTTTTCTACATCGGAACTTTTTACCTGAGCCACTGAACCCGTTACCTGGGATCTGCTTTGTGATCCATAACCGTTAACCACAACTTCCCCGAGTTGTGTACTGTTCGAAGCGAGGGAAATCTGGAGATTTGAAGAATTACCCAGTGTTATTTCCTGGGTCGAATAACTTAAGAAAGAGAAGATGATGACTGAATTATCGGGGACATCAGGTAAAGCGAAGTTTCCAGCCTGATCTGTCGTGGCGCCGATAGCGCTGCCTTTTACCTTTACGTTTACTCCGGGTAATGGTAAGCCATTTTCAACGTCCTTTACAGTTCCTCGTATAGAGCGGGACTGCGCATGGGCTTTCGTAATAAGCACCATGACGATGCAAATACTAAATAGTAGTAGTTTTTTCATTTTAAGCTTTGGTTTTATGGATAAGGTGTTTGTGAATTCGGTAAAATTGAGGCATAGTTCTCCCTTGCCCTTTCTGAAAAGAGCCTGATAATGAGTAGTAGAGAATTAAGGGATTAATTCATCAGACAACATCGTGACAAGACTAGTCTGATGCCTGTGGAAATAGAAGTGTAAACTGAAGAGCGTGATGATGCAGAAGCAATCGTATTCATAATGGATTTCGTAATAATGGAGCAAATATAGCATGTACACAATAAAGACTACTAATATAGTAGTCTTTATTGTGTATTATATTTATTACAACATACCAATAACGAAAATGCGACAAAATCAATCGCTCAGGACAGGCAGATGCTTGTAATATCAATTAGTATTATCTTTGCAAGGTGGACACAAGTAAAAACAGACATATATTTTTCAGGACGCATATCAGCCAGATTGTGCAACTGACTGATATAGAATTCGAACAGGTATTAAACTATTTCACTTTTCGGAAATACAAAAAGCACCAGTATATTACACAGCACGGAGATATCGGTTCACATGAACATTTTGTGCTGAAAGGAATCGTAAAATCCTCTTATACGGATTTGAGCGGGAAAGAACATATTTTACAGCTGGCTATGGAGGAATGGTGGTTTTCGGATATCAACGCCTTTAATAATGAGCAGCCGGCTACCCTGAATGCAGATTGTCTTGAAGACACCGAAACCTATTCTATTTCTTTCGAAAATAAAGAGAAACTCTGTGCAGAATCCAGAAAGATGGAGTATTTCTTCAGAAAGAAGTATACGACAGGGAATATTGCGCTGCAAAAAAGAGTACTTGCACTTTTATCCAGCAGTGCAAGTGAAAGATATAACCAGCTATTGATTCAATATCCTTTACTGTATAAACGCGTGTCTAAAACAATCATTGCTGCCTATCTGGGTGTAAGCCGGGAAACACTCAGCCGCTTGTCCAACACTGGTTAATCCGTGATATAGCTCACTTTAAAATAGTGATGTACATCCTTTTGAATGCTTCCTGATTGCGCTAGTTTTGAGACCAATTAAGTTCTGTACCAAATAAACATATACTGTATCAATGAAAATTAAATTACTAAGCGTAGCGGGGATCCTGGCACTATCTGCAATTCAAACTGTATCGGCACAAAGCCTGGAAAAAATGAACTGGTTTAATGAGCCTGAGCAATGGAGCATTCAGAATAAGAATTCATTTAAAATGTCTGTTCCCGGGAAAACAGACTACTGGCGCATCTCTCATTATGGATTTACAGTAGATGACGCACCTTTTTATTACGCAACTTATGGTGGTGAATTTGAAACTAAAGTAAAGATCACAGGTAATTATGTGACAACTTTCGATCAGATGGGAATTATGCTGCGTATTGATCATGAGAACTGGATCAAAGCAGGAGTGGAGTTTGTGAATGGCAAACAAAACGTAAGTGCGGTAGTCACTCATAAAACCAGTGACTGGAGCGTGGTTGAACTGGAAAAGGCACCACGTGCCATTTGGATTAAAGCAGTCAGAAAATTAGATGCAGTTGAGATTTCGTATTCACTGGATGATAAAAAATATACAATGATCCGTACAGCATGGTTTAAAGATAACTGTCCTGTTATGGTCGGTCTGGTTGGAGCCAGCCCTGATGGTAAAGGTTTTGATGCGGTATTTGAAGATTTTAAAGTTACACCTACACCAGACCAGCGCAGGGTAGAGTGGGCGGACAAGCAACAAAAATAGAATTGTATGTTTTTTTAATTCACACGCTTCCCGAACTTGAAGCGTGTGGGTTAAAATGCTTCGTTTAAACCGAGGAAGAAACCCCTTGCTCCATAATTTCCAAATGCATAATCCAGGCAAAGATTCGTACGGGTTGCCTTGTTAAAGAGTACACGTAAACCGGCACCGCCCCCTGGCTGCCATTTTTGAAATAACTTAGTCGCAATATCATCACTTGCTGTCTGCACGTTAAAGAAAGTAACGCCACTCAGGAATTTATTTCTGGTGATTGGAAAACGATATTCCAGCTCAGAATAGAAATATTTGGGGCCTTTAAAATACCCAACCGTATAACCCCTTCCGCTGCGGAAGTTTACATCTTTTCCAGTCCCCGGAAGTTCAAGATAAGGCAATGCACCACTAATAAGATATGAACCCCAATTCCAGAAAGCCAGAACATGTTCTGGGTTTGTCTGAGAAAGGCTCCAGTATTTTCTAAAATCGGTAGTGATCTGTACAGCACTTTTAGAACTGCCCATCCACTGCTGGTTTACCCTGACACCGGCATCGGCATAAATCCCTTTATAAGATCTGTTTTGATTATCCCTGGTTGTATATTGTAAATTAAAAAGCAATCCATTGGACATATAGTTATTACGATCAAAGCCATAACGGTCTGTATAGATATTATAAGGCGTCATTTCAGTTTCAGTCTTTCTGTCCTCAATTTTCTTTCTGATATCAAATGAGACCCCGGCGCCAACAAACAGATTGTCCATAATCTGTTTATATACTTTTTCACGAATATTAAAAAATAGCGCATGCAATACATAACCTTTGCGGTCCGGATTAGTCAGCGCCAGATCTTCTGCACTACCATCTGCACCCTGTCCGATACCTAGTCCATAGTCGGGGGTTACAGTTTTTGCAGCGACCAGGCTTCCCTGGAAATTCCATTTATTGCCGGGTGTGAACACATTATGACTCAGGTAGAAATACAGAATGCCTTTGGTCGTGATAGACGCCGATGTAGCGGCTACCGACATAAAAGTATTTGGTTCGTTTCCAAGCACTTTGCCGGCTACAGCTTTGATCCCTATCTGTGCGCCAATACTTGGATTGTAGGCAATGTTCGGCATCGGTGTGATACCTGATTTCTTTTTAACAGGTTTAGGTGGGCTATGTGGATGTATAATATCCCTGATTAAATCTGCAACATCATATTGTACAATAGCTGAATCCGGGACACTATGGTTTTTGACCGTGTCCTGTGGAGCAACCGATGAAGGAACAGTGTCTGCTATTTTCGTAGAAAAATGAACAGGTACACTGCCGGCATAAGAAGAGTATTGGATCCCGGCCAGAAAAAAAGCCAATAATATCTTCAGATGCAGCATAGATTTGAGAGGCGCAGGGGTTATGCCGGCTACCGTATGTATCAGGTTAGTATATTTCAATATGTTTATATTTTTTTTTTGAACAGACAGCAAATTTTACACCAATAAATAGATAGTGCTGTAGTTCAATCCGGTCGCTGCTATAAATCATACTGATAACCCGTTTTTTTTAAGACTGCTTATTTCGCCGTTTCGCGCAAATACTTTTCAGTAATTGTTCTGTCAACACCAGCCTTCTCTACTTTCTCCACGCCCGTTTGTACGAGTGTATCACCCTGTATTTTAATAGTGAAAGTAAATGATTTTCCCTCCCAGTTCGGGTCGTTATAGAAATCCAGTGATTCTGTATACTGGTCTCCGATAAGTTTATAGCTTCCGCCGCCCGCGTCGAAATTGTTCTTACCAGCTGTATCGGGTTTAAGATCATGTTTTAAAAAAGCAAAATGATCATCATTAATAATTTTGATCATCTTTTGAGCTTTGGAGTAATCCTGCACCGTAGTTTTTCCATTCTCGAGCGTTACCGCTGATAGCAACCGCCATGAGCCTTTGAGCTGGGCACCCAATTCATTTTTATCATTATCAGCCTGTTTTTCGCTTTTTTGATTCGTACAGGAAATGCATACCGCCAGGCAGCAGGTAAGTGGTAAGAAGTTAAATTTCATTGATTATAAATTTAGATATGGTTTAAAATGTTGAGCGCGGTGAATAATCACGACAAATTAAATATAACTAATTTTCAGAAATTTAATTAACGTATACAGAATGGATAGGATTCAATCTGGTTTGAGGTTTAGTTTATTTATTTGTAAATAAACTTCTGTCGGTAAGAAAGCGGTGAACGGCCCGTGATTGTTCGAAATTGTCTGTTGAAATAAGACAAATTGTTAAATCCGCAGGCGAAGCAGATTCCGGATACTGCAATATCGGAAACTGTTAGTAGATGTATCGCATGAGTAATTCTTACTGTATTCACAAATTGTGAAAGTGTTTTGGTCGTTTTACGTTTAAAATATCTGCAGAAGGCAGCCTCGTTCATGGAGACAATGGCAGCAGCATCCCTGGTATTAACCTCCTCCTTGAAATTGGCCATGATATATTTATAGACTCGTTCGAGCTTATCTTTGCTTTCTTTTTCCTTTACGCTGATCTGGTATAACGAACTACTGATATAACTGATGCTTTGACCCGACAAGCAGGATATGTTTTCTAGCAAGGATAACAGGTTAATAACAGCTTTTAATGCTGGTAGTGCAGGAAAATCGGTCATAAATCCCTGAAGTAGGGCGGAAGGATCTGTTACTTTAATTCCTCTGGAGGAGGCATTTAGCAGATCTTTCACTTTGCTGAATTCTGATTTCTGATAAAAATCGCGTCCCAGAAAGTCTTCATGGAACTGAACAAAGATAGAATGAACCTGTTCCGGCTGTCCGTTAAGGGATCTGTCATTTACAAAAAAGTGGGGGAAACCAGGCCCAAAGAGGTATAAATCACCAGCTTTAAAATTCATCACGCTATCCCCGCCATAGAATTTCCCCTGACCTTTCACTATATAAGTGAATTCATAACCCTGATGATAATGAAAAGGAGCGGTGAACTCTTGTCCGGTTTCCTCTTTTACGATCAGGCAGGTATCCTCCGGTAGTGAAAGTTCACGTAGTAATTTCTTCATTTTACACTATTTTGTTCGTGTTTATATCTGTAAATGTAAATAATGTATTAGAAATGGCAAATGGTGTGGTAGTTAAACCTGTTACAGAGTAGTAAGTTTGAATATGAAAGATCAAGTGCTCCGCAGCAGAGAATGGTTTGGCCGTAAAGGAAAAGATGGTTTTATATATCGTGCATGGATGAAAAACCAGGGTATTCCTGATTATGAATTTAACAATAAACCCATAATAGGAATATGTAACACCTGGAGCGAACTCACTCCCTGTAATGCGCATTTCAGGGAACTTGCGGAATCTGTTAAAAGAGGAGTATTGGAAGCCGGAGGGTTTCCTGTCGAATTTCCGGTTATGTCACTTGGAGAAACACTGATGAAACCTACTGCCATGCTATACAGAAACCTGGCTAGTATGGATGTTGAAGAATCCATCAGGGCAAATCCGATTGATGGGGTCGTTTTACTTTGTGGTTGTGATAAGACGACACCGTCATTGGTAATGGGGGCTAGCAGTGTCAATTTACCGACTATTGTCGTATCCGGCGGACCAATGCTTACTGGTAATCATAGAGGCGCACATATCGGTACTAGTGATGTCTGGAGATACCATGACGATGTACGTGCCGGGAAGATGCTGGAAGAAGAACTGTTAACTATAGAATCTGCAATGTGTCGCAGTCAGGGGCATTGTGCTGTTATGGGAACGGCCTCTTCTATGGCATGTATGGTAGAATCTCTTGGTTTAAGTTTACCAGGGAATGCGGCAATCCCGGCTGCAGATTCCAGACGTAAAGCGCTGGCACAGTTTTCCGGATTACGGATCGTGGAAATGGTTGCTGAAGACCTGAAACTGTCAGATATTTTAACCACTCAGGCATTTGAAAATGCAATAAAAGTTAATGCGGCGATTGGGGGATCGACCAATTTTGTTATCCATTTACTGGCTATAGCCGGCAGGATAGGGGTTAAACTAAACCTTAATGACTTTGACAGGCTTTCGGCAGCTGTTCCATTGATTGCCAACCTGCAGCCATCAGGCAAGTACTTTATGGAAGATTTATTTTATGCCGGAGGTTTACCTGCAGTTCTCAAAGAATTGGATGGCATACTAAACCGTGATTGTATCACTGCAAACGGAAAGTCAATTTCGGCTAATTATCAACATGCAGTTTGCTATAATCCGGATGTGATAGCCACTATTGAAAAACCTTTTAATAATGCAACCGGACTGGCAGTGCTTACGGGAAATCTATGTGAGAGTGGTGCGGTTATCAAACCCTCAGCGGCCAGTGCGCATTTAATGCGGCATACCGGAAAAGCAGTCGTATTTGAAAATATCGAAGACTTTAAAGCAAGAATAGATACCGATGAATTAGAAGTCGACGGAGACAGTGTGCTGGTCTTGAAAAATGTGGGCCCTAAAGGTTATCCGGGAATGCCGGAAGTAGGTAATATGGGTATCCCCAAAAAGCTGCTCGAAAGTGGTATTACAGATATGGTCCGGATTTCTGACGGAAGAATGAGTGGGACAGGTTTCGGTACTGTGGTGTTGCATGTATCTCCTGAAGCCGCGGCCGGGGGGAATTTTGCGATGATCAGAACAGGAGATCTGATCACACTTGATGTTCCAAATCGCAAATTGGATACGAATATCGAGGCTGCAGAATTGGAGCGTCGTAAAAAGGAGTATATTGAACCTTTACCTGTAGTGGAAAGAGGATATGTTAAATTATATACTGATCACGTACAGCAGGCACATTTAGGGGCCGATATGGATTTTTTAAACGGCGGGTCAGGAAGTAAAGTATTAAGAGATTCACATTAAAAGAATGATGAGATTTAAAGATAAAGTAGCGATAGTTACTGGTGCAGGACAAGGTATTGGGTTTGAGATATGCAGATCGCTGAGTTTGGAAGGTGCTGTAGTTATTCTGAATGATGTCGATCCGGACTTATGCTATCAGGCAGCAGAAAAAATCAATTTAGCAGGGCATGGAGTCTGTATTCCCCTCACCGGAGATGCCGCGGATCTGGATTTTATCCAGCAACTCGTAGATACGGCAGTTAACCGGTATGGGAAACTTGATTTGGTTATTGCCAATGCAGGTATTACATTATATGGAGATTTTTTTAGTTATAGCAAAGACGCATTTGATAAGGTGATGCGGGTAAATCTCAGCGGAACTTTCTTTTTAGCACAGGCAGCGGCTAATCAGATGAAAAAGCAAAAGACAGGCTCTATACTTTTTACTTCTTCGGTGGTAGGACATAGGGCGTTAAAAGATCTCGCCGTGTATGCGATGACCAAAGCAGCAGTGGAAATGCTGGCCACAAACCTGGTCATCGAGTTATCAGGATACGGTATTAATGTGAACACTGTGGCTCCGGGTGCCACACTCACTGAACGTACCGCGGAAGAAGCTGATTATGAAAAAGTATGGTCTGAAATTACGCCGATGGGCCGGCCGGCTTACGCAGCTGATATTGCCAATGCAGCGCTATTTTTTGTGTCTGATGCAGCAAGACATGTCACCGGCCAGCATTTAATTATTGATGGCGGGTGGTCAGCTGTCAGTACCTTGCCACAAGGACTTAAATAAATTTGGAACGTAATACTTAAATATGATTGCAGAAATCGCGGTAAAAATACAGTGCGAACTGGGAGAAGGCCCGGTGTGGAGCCGGCAGCATCAAACCATTTGCTGGGTCGATATCTTAAAGGGAGAAATCCATCAGTACGATACCCTTAAAATGCATCTGTATACGCTGTCACTGCATACTATGATTGGTGCAATTGCCATTTGTAAAAGCGGACGTTTTATTGCGGCTATGCAGGAAGGCATTGGTTTTGTAAACCGCCTGGATGGGAAAGTCGAAATTATTGCACATCCCGAACTTAAGTTATCCAAAAATCGTTTCAATGACGGCAAATGCGATCCTGAGGGAAGATTCTGGATTGGAACCATGGCTATAAATGAATCTACGGCAGCTGGCAATTTGTATACCCTTGATCAGTACTTTCACGTAGAGAGGAAGATTGCCAATACAACTATTTCCAACGGCCTGGCCTGGAGTCCGGACGAGCAGAAGTTCTATTACATTGATACTCCGACGATGAAGGTAATTGCCTATAAGTACAATAAAGAGCAGAATGAAATTAGTATGCCATCGGCGGCCGTCACTATCGGGAAGGAAGATGGGTATCCCGATGGAATGACTATAGACAGTGAAGGTATGTTATGGATTGCGCACTGGAATGGCTGGCAGGTAACCAGGTGGAATCCGGAAACAGGCAGGAAATTGCTGGCTGTAAAACTGCCCGTTGCAAATGTATCATCGGTGGTATTCGGAGGTGCAGATTTGCAGGATCTGTATATCACAACTGCCCGTAAAGGCCTTAGCCACCAGCAGCTGGAAGACCAGCCACTGGCAGGGAGCCTGTTTGTAGTGAAAAATTGTGGCTACCGGGGTTTAAAGGCATTTGAGTTTAATGATGAGCAATCGGATTAATTTAAACTTTGACGATCATTTTACCTTCATTTTTACCCTCGAAAAGATCTATAAATGCCTGTGGAATCTGGTCAAAACCTTCCACTATAGTTTCTGTATAATTCAATTTTCCTTCTTTCAGCCATGCAGTCAGCGGTTTTATGGCTTCAGGGAATTTATCTGCGAAGTTTGAGACTATAAAACCCTGCATCAACGCGCTGTTTTTTACCAGGATAGGTTGTACGCGAGGGCCCACGGATACTTCTGTGTTATTGTATAACGATATTGCACCACAAACCGGGACGCGTCCGAATTTATTAATACTGGCGAGGACAGCATCAGATATTTCACCGCCAACATTATCAAAATAAATATCAACTCCATCAGGAGCAGCATCTTTAATTGCCTGATTCATGTCTTTGGTCGTCTTATAATTGATAGCCTCGTCAAAACCAAATTTGTCTTTTAGGAGCGCAAGCTTTTTTTCAGAACCAGCAATTCCGATTACTTTACAACCCAGTATTTTGCCGATTTGACCAACTACACTTCCGACAGCTCCGGCTGCCCCGGAAACTACAAGTGTTTCACCTTTTTGAGGCTTTCCAATCTCTGTAAGTCCAAGGTAAGCTGTTAAGCCGGTCATTCCCAATATACCAAGATAAGCGCTCAGACTTGCAGCATTGTTATCTACCACTGTCAACCCTTTGCCGTCTGAAACCTGCATCTCTCTCCAATCAAGGTTTCCAGAGACAAAATTTCCTTTTTTGAAGTCTGGATGATTTGATTCCGTAACTTCAGCTACAATTCCAGATTGTATGGGCGCACCGACTTTGAAAGGTGGTACATAAGATTTAGCGTCGCTCATTCGGCCTCTTAAATAAGGGTCAACTGAAACATATAGTGTTTTCAGCAGCAACTCATTCTTACCCGGCCGGGCTACAGGTTCTTCCTGAAACTCGAAATCGGTTAATACTGGTTTGCCTGCTGGTCTTTGCTGCAATACAATTACTTTACTCATGATGTAGGTATTAGTTGAAACTCTCTTCAAATCCAACACCCCGTTCGGGGTATTGTTTTGGGGGCTTCCGGTTTAACGCATATCAGTAAACAAAATAAATACTACTAAATTAATAGATATTACTATATTTATGGCCTAAACCCATATCTATTAAGCATACTATACATAAACCACCATATTCTGGAGGAACGGGATTTCTATGCTTTTACCGGAGGGTTTTAAAAACTTAAGCTTTAATGAAAGATGAATAAAAGACTACTATTCTCAACACTCTCTATGAGCCTGATTTCAGGTTTTGTATTTGCACAACAGCCGACCGGGCAGGATCAGTTGGAAAACCGGTTTGACCAGTTGTTAAGTAAAGAAAATATCGGACATTATATTAAAGAATTTTCCTCCAAACCCCATCATCTGGGGTCAGAAGCGGGGAAAGAGGTGGCATTTAAACTCAATGATCTATTTAAGTCCTATGGCTGGAATAGTCAGATTGAGACCTTTTATGTATTGTTCCCAACACCTGTGGAGCGAAAGCTGGAACTCCTTTCACCCGTTAAATTCAGCGCCACTTTAAAAGAGCCTGCCGTACCCGGAGATGCAACTTCCGGTCAACAAGGACAGCTGCCAACCTACAATGTTTGGGGAGCGGATGGTGATGTAACTGCACCGCTGGTTTTCGTTAACTACGGTTTACCTGCCGACTATAAAGAGCTGGCAAGCCGCGGTATAGATGTAAAGGGTAAAATTGTTATCGCTAAGTACGGGAACTCCTGGAGGGGGATTAAGCCGAAGGTAGCCTATGAACATGGTGCTGTGGGGTGTATTATCTATTCTGACCCTATAGACGACGGCTATTATCAGGGAGATGCTTACCCGGAAGGTCCTTTCAAAAATAAGCATACCGTACAGCGGGGTTCAGTAATGGATATGGTTATTTACCCTGGAGATCCGTTAACCCCGGGTTATGCATCGGTTAAAAATGCTAAACGCTTAACCAGGGAAGAGGCGGTAACCATACTGAAAATACCAGTATTGCCTATTAGTTATCATGACGCTAAACCACTGCTTGAAGCGTTGGATGGACCTGTCGCACCGGCATCCTGGCGCGGCGCATTGCCATTTACTTATCGAATTGGCGGAGGAGATAAAACAAAGGTCCATTTGAAAATTAAACAGAACTGGGATATTGTGCCAGCCTATAATGTCGTTGCAAAGATTAAAGGCACTGAATACCCGGACGAATGGATTATTCGTGGCAATCACCATGATGCCTGGGTGAATGGCGCATCTGATCCCGTTAGCGGGCTGGCCTCGTTACTCGAAGAAGCAAAAGCAATAGGCGAGCTGGTTAAACAGGGGTATAAGCCTAAAAGAACTTTGGTATATACGGCATGGGATGGCGAAGAACAATCCCTTTTAGGGTCGACAGAATGGGTCGAGCAGCATGCTAAAGAATTAAGTGAGAAGGCAGTTGCTTATATCAATACCGATAATAACAGCAGTGGATTTTTTAGTGCCGGAGGATCGCATGCTTTATCGGATCTGGTGACTTCGATTACCAAATCAGTTAAAGATCCGATTACGCAGGCAACAATTTTTGACCGTAAACGTGCTTCAGAGGTAATCAAAGCTAATGGAACAGCGAAGAAAAAAGCTTTGTTGGAGAGCCCAGACTATAATTTAGGGGCATTGGGTACGGGTTCAGACTATTCTGCTTTCTTACAGCATTTGGGTATCCCCAGTTTGAATTTCGGGTTCAGCGGAGAGAGCACTGGCGGTGAATATCATTCAATCTATGATTCTTATGATAACTATATCAGGTTTAAAGATCCAGGATTTAATTACGGACTAGCTTTATCGCAGGCAGCAGGTAGAGCTGTTTTAAGACTGGCCGACGCAGAGAAACTGCCTTTTAACTTTACAGGTCTTTACACCGCTGTACAGAATTACACCGATGAGGTGACTGGATCGGCGAACAATTTGCAACAGGAAGCAGGATTACAGCATCAATTGATTGACAGCGATATTTATAAGCTGGCTGCGGACCCAAAAGAACCTTTTCAGGCTAAAAAAAAACAAGTTGAAGTTCCCGCTTTTGATTTTAAACCGCTCACGGACGCACTTCTCGGATTAAAGAAAGAAGCCGCTGCGCTGCAGCTTAGACAAGAGCAGTTCACAGGTGATCAGAAGGCTATCCGTCAGAATAATCAAAAGCTATATCAGGCAGAGAAAACACTCCTGCTCGAAAACGGATTGCCAAGAAGACCCTGGTATAAACATAGTATTTACGCACCTGGATTCTATACCGGATATGGTGTTAAGACGCTGCCTGGTATCAGAGAGGGGATAGAAGAAGGACATTACGACGAAGCTAAACAAGAACTGGTTAAGCTAACCGGTGCGATCTATAAATTAACACAGTATTTAACAACAATCTATTAAATCAGACATGATGAAAAAAACCTTATTTACACTGGCTATGGCCTGTTCGTTCCTGCTGTCTGTTGCACAGGATAAACCACAAAAAGGGCCTCAAAAAGGCCCGCAGTTTGAAAATCCAAATAGTGACGCCAGGGGGTACCTTGTGAAAGTCGGGGATATTGCACCCTCAGATTTTCAACTGGTACTGCATGATGGTACAAAGACTTCACTGGCAGAACTAAAAGGTAAAATTGTGATTCTGCAATTTACAGCATCCTGGTGCGTCGTATGCAGAAAGGAAATGCCGGAACTGGAGAAAGAGGTGTGGCAGGCTTATAAAGATAAAGGGGTTGTACTTATCGGCGTCGATCGTGACGAGCCGCTTGATGTAGTACAGAAATTTCATAAAGATATGAATATCAGTTACCCACTTGCTTTAGACCCGGGGGCTGGAATCTTTCAACGCTTTGCCGATAAAAAAGCAGGTGTTACACGTAACGTGGTTATCGACAGAAACGGTAAAATACAATACCTGACCAGGCTCTATAACCAGGAAGAATTTGAAGGTATGGTTAAGGTCATAGACCAGTTGTCTATAACAAAATCGTGACAGTAATCCGGTTGCCATCAAACAATGATATTTAATGGTTAAAACTTCTGTAATTTTCCTCATCAATCTAAATTAACGGCGCCTAAACCTCTAATTATTAATCAGACATGAGAATCTTTACCAGAAAACTTTTACTGTTAATCGCCATGTCCTGTATCCTGAATATTGCTCAGGGACAGGATATGCTCTCCCTTGTAAAAGGTCTAAAAAAGTATGATGGCTATTTCCCATTTTACTACGATGCGAAAAGTGGGAAAATACTGCTGGAAGTAAACAAGCTCGACCAGGAGTTTCTTTATTTCGCCTCCCTGCCTGCCGGCGTGGGATCTGGCGGTCCGGAATTAGGGAAAGCCAAATCGGACATTGTCAAGTTTACGCTATTGGGCGGCAAATTACTACTAATTCAACCTAATTACCGTTTTCGGGCAGTTACGGGAAATAAGGATCAGATTAGGTCGGTGGAAAACGCATTTGCTAAGTCTGTGATCTGGGGATTCAAACCTTTGGCTACAGAAGGAGATAAAGTCCTGATTGACCTCACTCCATTTTTAATTTCTGACAGTCAGCAGATTGGCGGAACTCTTGGTAAAGCGCCGTATAAGCTCGATGAAAGCCGAAGTGCTATCGCTATTGAAAATACAAAAAACTTTCCGCAAAACACAGAATTTGAGTCACTTATCACATTTACTGGTGGTTCTCCTTCAGGTGGTTATGGTGGGGGTGGTATCGCACCGGACCCTACTGCTGTAACTGTCTCAATGAGACAGTCATTTGTCGCATTACCAGAACCGGGATTTAAACAGCGGAAATTTGATCCGCGATCAGGCCTGAACCCATTTAATTATTATGATTTCAGCGCTGATATGGATCAGCCTTTAATAGCCAAATTTTCACGAAGACAAAGATTGGTAAAGAAAAAACCAGGTTTGGCGCCAAGTGAACCGGTTAAGCCTATTGTCTACTATGTAGACCGTGGCGCTCCTGAAAAGATCAAAAAAGCGCTCATTGAAGGCGGAAACTGGTGGAACGAGGCATTTACCGCCGCTGGTTTTATTAATGGATTTGTCGTGAAAGAACTGCCGGAAGGGATAGACCCTATGGATATCCGTTATAATGTCATTAACTGGGTAAATCGCAATGGAAACCCAAGAGGATACTCCTTTGGGAATTCTTATATCGACCCGCGTACCGGTGAAATTATTAAAGGTGTAGTAACACTTGGATCTGACAGACACCGTCAGGATTATTTAATTGCGGAGGGTCTGCTACAGCCTTATCAGGATGGAAAACCGGTTCCCAAAGAATTGGAAGAACTTACATTGGCGAGAATCCGTCAGTTGTCTGCGCACGAAATCGGGCATACCATCGGTCTCTATCATAATTTTGCAGCCAGTGTTAAAGACAGGGCATCGGTTATGGATTATCCTGCTCCTTACTTTACGATGGATAAGACCGGCAAGATTGATGTTCAGAATGCCTATGCGAAGGGAATCGGAGAGTGGGATAAGAGAGCGATCATGTGGGGTTACAGCGAATTTGATGCTGGTACAGATGAAAATAAAGCACTTGATCAGATCATGAAAGAAACCCTGGCCCAGGGGTTTATACAAATTCCGGATGTTGGTGGTGACGTGCATCCGCTTTCCCATCAGTGGGATAATGGTAATGGGGACGTAACCGCAGAACTGAACCGTTTATTACAAATCAGAAAACAGCTGATCACCAATTTTTCAGAAAAAGCAATTGCAGCGAATACTCCGATGAGTACGCTGGAAGAAGTTCTGGTTCCGATTTATTTGTTACATCGTTATCAGATAGAGGCTGTGTCGAAACTGATCGGTGGATTGTATTTTACACACGCATTGAAGAATGACGGACAAGTTCCAACAGCCCTAATTCCGCCCGCGCAGCAACAGGCAGCGCTTAATGCGTTACTCCTGACGATAAAACCCGAAAATCTGCGTATTCCAGAGCAATTGCTTGAAAAAATTCCACCAAGACCTTCAGGCTTTCCTGGTGGAAGAGAAGTGTTCTCGAGAAAGACGGGGCCAACATTCGATCCTTTGTCAGCTGCAGAGTCTGTCGCTAGCTTTACAGTGGCCTATCTGCTGGATGGAAAAAGAGCTGCCAGGCTAACTGAATATGCTGCCAGGGATACTAAACAACCAGGTTTTATTCATGTTGCCGGACAACTGATTAATCAGACCTGGAAGGCACCAGATGCCGGTGGTATGGATGGCCAGTTACAGATTGTTGTCAATAATCTTGTGCTTAAGTATCTGCTTGCTTTAGGTTCAGGAAAAGATATCTCAGAAAATGTACAAGGACAAGCTTTGCTTAAAATAGAAGAACTGAATCACTGGCTGGAAGCTAACAAATACCAGGGCACTGACCAGCAGAATGCAAACCGCATTTTTGCATTGTCTCAAATTAAAACTTTTCAGTTAAACCCAGCTAAGTTTGAGATCGCTCCTGCGGCAGAAATGCCTCCTGGTGCTCCAATAGGCATGGATAATCCGAATCTTCTGCAATAGGTAAATTCATTGGTAATGCTATATAAAGAGGGTGTCCAAAAAGGCACCCTCTTCTTTGTTTATATCAAACTTGATTTCACTGCTCTTCCAATGCAATATGTAGA
>JAAAFW010000015.1:1504607-1656877 GCA_019352875.1 Pedobacter cryoconitis
GTGGCACGCTCCTTTTTCAGTTCATCTGCTTTTGTCCTGTTAATATCCGGAGTTGGGATACCCTTGCGATACCCTTGGGATACCCTTCCTTTACCCAAAGGGTATATCAAGGGGTATCCCAGGGGTAAAGGAAGGGTATCCCAAGGGTATTGCAACCTAGAATAATAGCAACAGAAAAGCTGCAAAAAATAGCGGGATAAGCAGAACCAAACATAATAATGAACAATTTTCCCGAATAATCCAGCTATTTCCTCAAGTTACGCTCAAATTTCATCCCATTGGGTGCCACTGGCCATTTTTCTTCTTCATGAGGCACATATTGCAGCGCACGACTTAACATTCCGGCAATTTTATCTCCGCTGTATTTTTTGATCAGATGAAGTGCTCCATCCATTCCAGAAGTAACTCCCGAACAAGTAATCACAGAACCTTCATCTACGAATCTCACATTTCTAACCAGGGTTAACGCCGGAAACTGTAACTGGAAATCGTCAGCTATGAAATAATGCGTAGTCGCTTTGTGGTTATCCAGTATCCCGGCTTTGCCGAGCAAGTAAGAGGCAGTACAAACGGACATCATTACTTCAACTTTACTTTGATACTTTTTAAGCATACCAATTACCTTTGGATCAAGAGACATAGTATCCATTAGCCCAATGCCGGCGCCGGGAATAACTAAAATATCAGGTTTTGGCATCTCACTTTCCAAATAATCGGCAGTAAGCCTTAATCCATTTCCCTGCGTACGGATAACACCCGATTCTATCGCAAAAGTGTATACATTATATTGACCACGGGTTAAACCGGCGGCCTTTATAAATGCGTCCGCCGGTCCATTCAAATCTCCCAGCCCAATACCTGGGTAAATGAACAGGGCCACATTTAATTTTCTAACTGGCGTAGTTACCTGCTGCGCGAAAGCTAATACACAACAGCAAAAGATAAGGGGTAATAAAATTATTTTTTTCACGATTTACAAATTAAAATTAAATAGATATACTTGCCGGAAACCGGCGCAAGCCACCAAAGCGAGCCAAAACAAGCATATACACGCTTGTATCAGCACTTTGCCGGATTAAAAAAAAACAGACTACAGCTGTATACTGAGTCTAAGAAAAATTAAGTTTAGACCCTGAACTTTGGTGGTCTGAAGATACTCGTGATATATTGACTGTTATAGCAATAGCTATAACGTGAATACACTTGCTTCTGTTCAAGAACAATTTGATCTGTTATAAATGAAGGGGTATAGTTATTATGAAAAAATGAGACTGACAATTGGTTAAGCGCAATCTTCGCAGCCCTGTTATTCTCATCTTTTTCGGCCTCTCTGATTTTTTTCATCAGATAACATTTACCCTTACAATTTAACCAGGGTTTATTGCTGTTTACACAAAGATTTGAGGAAATGTAATCGCGGTTCAATTCATAGCTAACGTGAACGAATAATCCGGAGAAATTACTCGTAAACACAGCTAACAGAAAAAGCCAGAGAATACATTTTTTGTGCATGTATCGCAAATATAAGACTAGCGTCCCAAAACAATTATATTGATGTGAAAAATTGATTTCATTATTAAAAAAATCACACTGGTAATCTTTTAAAAGATTGGTCACACTGGTAATCTTTTAAAAGATTGGGTTGCTTTGATTCTGAATTTGTGCGATAAGCTCCCGGAAAAGGTTTTCGGTACTACCGCGCTTGCTTTGTGAAGCCGATTGACCTGCCCACATAGATATAATATCATTGATTCCATTGCTCTTACCATATGCTCTCAATGCAGTGGTCAGACTATTCTGATAGGTATAATAAGGTATATTTAGTGCCGAGTTATTCATCTCTTCCATAAAACTATTTCTGATCCCTCTGGCCCATTTCCCACTAAACGCACGGGTTAGTTCGGTAGAAGTATCATTTGAATGAAGTAGACATTCTTTATAGCCTTCATTTGCCTCACTCTCTTCTGCCGCAATAAAATAACTACCTAATTGCGCTCCTTCTGCACCCAGGGCAAATGCAGCTCTTATTGTCCTATGATCGAAAAGTCCGCCTGCAGCGATTACGGGAACTGTAACGGCATCAACTATCTGTGGCACCAGAGAGATCAGACCAACCTGTGGTAGAGGTTCTCCCGGTATAAAACTTCCGCGGTGTCCACCGGCTTCGATACCCTGAGCTGTAATAGCATCCACGCCTGCATGATCTAAAAGTTTTGCTTCTTTAACACTTGTTGCCGTTCCGATAACCTTAATGCCTTGTTCTTTTAATTGCTCGATTATCTGGGTTTCCGGCAATCCAAAAGTAAAGCTAACAACCGGAATGTTTTCATCCAGTAAGATATCAATCTGATCCAGATGGTTGTAGAAGTGGTAATCTGACAATGCTTTGTGCTGAAAAGGCAATCTGTATTTTTCTTGAAGTTTCCGGAGATAGTTCTCCATCTTCCTGAGATCTTCTTCAGAAACTCTGGTTTCCACCGAATGCGCAAAGAGATTTACCGCAAAGGGCCTATTAGTCCTGGCTTTTGTCTCCCTGATGAGTGTTATGGTCTTCTCAGGAGACAACCCGCCCACGGGTAATGAGCCCAGACCACCTGAATTGGAAACTGCTGCCACCATAGATGGAGTAGTCACTCCAAGCATAGGCGCCTGAATAATTGGATAGCTGATATTAAGCAACCCGTTAAGGTTTTTCATAATTCTATCAATTTAAGTCTATAATTGAAGCTTCAGATATGCCAGTGGTGTCTTCCCGGTATAAGTTTTAAAATCTTTTAGAAAATGATTTGAATCGTAGTAACCGTTCGATACCGCTATTTCCATTAAATCAACATCTTTACTCCCTACTAACTCAAGGTAGGCATGGATAAAACGCTGAAGCTGAATATATTCTTTAGGCAAGAGTCCGACATGCTTCAAAAAACTTCTTTCCAGCCACTTATAGTTTACCCCAGCTTCGTCGGTCACATTTCGTACAGTGCTTTTTCCTCTTGTCTGGTGGATATAATCCAGTGTTTGATGCAAAACTCCAGAGGTATTTGCCGCGGCCGAAGAATTCTGAACGTATTTTTCGATAAATGCGATCCTTTCTTCAATAGCATTGTATTTGAAAAATTCAGATATACTGAAACCATTATTCTGCGCAAAATAGTCGAATGGAGTAACTGGATTATGCCTGAAATATTGGGCATCTAAACCGAATATTTTATAAAAAGAACCTGGGTAAAAACGGACAATGAAAACCTGGTCTGCATGATTGTTATATTTTACATAAACATTCTTAATTGCACCTGCACTTGCCCATACAGCTTTAACGTCAAATACGTCTTTTTGCCCTGTTACCTGCACTGTGTCTTCGCTGTTCTGTAAGAATACAAGCACAGGAAATCCATCGTTAAAAAGCAGATCTGTATTATTCAGGGGGTCTCTGGAGAAAACATAGAAGCCCTCAATAACAGCATCGACTTCTTCAGAAGGGCTAATTCTATAACCATCTTTATTAAAATCCCCTAATTGTATCTTTTTCAGATAATTGATCGGCATGTTGCAAATTTACGGGAAATGTTAATGGCAACAGAATATTACCTTGTCTAATATTTACTATGAGCACGTTTTAAATGCACCTAGCTTTGCATAAAACTCAAATGATAATATATTTATGGTTGTAAAAACGGATGAAGAGCTGCTGGGCATACAGAAAGTAAGCGAGGCTGTTGCGCTTACCTTAAAAAAAATGCGTGCATATGCGCAGATAGGAATGTCTACAAAAGATATAGATGAGTATGGAAAAGAGCTTCTGGAATCCCTTGGCGCAAAATCTGCCCCATTCGTAACCTATGATTTCCCAGGTTATAGCTGCATTAGTGTCAATAAGGAATTTGCTCATGGTATACCTTCAGAAAAAGTCATTCTGAAGAATGGAGATATCATTAACATCGATGTTTCCGCAGAACTAGGTGGGTTTTGGTCTGACAACGGATGCTCATTTATTCTTGGTGAAGACATTCAGGGCTTACAGCATTTAGTAGATACTTCACAGGAAATATTAACGGATGCAGTTGCCCAAATCAGTGGTGGTGTAAGAATTTCTGATATTGGAAAACTGATAGAAACCAAGGCCAGAAAAGCAGGATACACAGTTATACGGGATTTAGGTGGTCATGGTGTTGGACGAAGCTTACATGAAGAGCCAGATGCGATAATGAATTATTATGACCGTTATGATAAATTGAGACGGTTCAGGAAGGATTCAGTTGTCGCTATTGAAACATTTATCTCTACCCTATCTACAAATATTGAAACCTCTTCAGATGGCTGGGCTTTTAGCGGTAGCAAGGGTGGGTTTGTAGCCCAGCACGAACACACCATATTGATTACTTCCGGCAAACCTATAATTCTGACCGCAGCGAATGGGATATAAAGCAGACAACCGTTAATCCCGGTTGCCGCTTTTTGCCTGACGAATAGCCTGGCTATCTTTGAGATTAAGCCGGTAAACCACCGTGAGCCGGTAGCGGGAGGCATTGGGAATGTTAGTCTGATTAATCAGGTAATCTCTCCCTACGGTCCTGCTGGTCAACTTGCGCAGCTCAAAGAGATTACTCACATCAAACATAATTGTCGCTCTGTCTCTCAAGAAAGACTTACTGCTCCCGAAGTCAATACTATGCAGGGCACCTGTATGGGTTTGGGCTGTAGATTTTGCACCTCTGAAGTTATACAGTGCCTGGAAAGCAAGTTTGTTCTTTAATTTCATCTGGGTACTTACCCGGGCGGTGAGCGTATTGCCGGAATAATCAAAAGTTTGATTTAGATAAGATCCCTGCTCAGCGTAATGAAATATGTTAAGCTCAGTATTTACCTGCAGCCATTTTAGCGGATTGTAAAGCAGAGAGAGTTCAAAACCGCGACGTGTTTCCTTACTGATATTAACCGGCATCGTGATGAACAGCCCTTCGGTATTCCGATAGGTATAGTCTTCGATCACCCCGGTATTATGCTGGTAGTAGAAAGACGGGTTAAAAGTAAGGGACTGCCAGCTGCGAAGAAAAGCAAGTTCAAAGACGTTAGCATAAGACGGATTAAGGTCTGGGTTCCCCACATAGCGGGTAGTCAGATCGGTCAGCTCATTAAAAGGATAGATCATACCCAGTGACGGGCGATTAATACGTTTGCTGTAACTTCCCTGCAAGGTTGCATTCTCTTTGAAACGATAACTGAGGTTTACCGTCGGGAATAAACGGGTATAATTCTTGGAATTGGTATAATTACCCATACGATCTTCGATACCAATATGTGTCAGCTCGCCGCGCAGACCTGTCTGATAACTAAAAGCTCCGGCATTACCCGAGAACTGCGTATAAGCACTACCGATCAATTCTTTATAAAGCAGATGGTTGTCGATCTGGTCGATAATATTCCAGCCTGCTGCATTCTGTTGCTCGGCGACAAAGTCACTGCTCACCCTGCGATCTTCCGCTTTCAAACCAAATTCCAGTGTAGTGGCACTATCCAGCGGCTGCACAAAATCCGTTTTAATCATCAGGTCCTTACTCGCTCCGGCCGAACTTGTCCTGATCACCGGCAGCGTGATCATTGCAGGCAAAATCCTGCTTGTAGACAGGTTCCAGTCTTTGTCACTGTCCCAGAAATCATATTGCATGTCCACGGTGAACTTCTTGCCCACACGGTCGAAATTTCTGGTATAGTTAAACTCCATCTGGTTATAACTCCGTTTTTCCCAGGATTCTCCACTGCGGTTTAAACTGCTGTCAATGCCGCCGCTTTTTCCTGAGTAAAGATAGTTCAGCCTGGTTTTGTCGTGATCATTAGTTGCATTTCGCAGAAAGGCTGCGGTAAGTGTATTGTTTTTATTAATCTGGTAATCTGTACCAAAATAGAACAGCCTGGCATCATCGTGCCGGTTCTCATGCTGCCGCTGATCGAGATAAACCGGCACACTTGAAAGACCTGTAGATTGCAGCATAGTATACAGCCCTACATAATCAGATAATCGCAGCTGATAAGTTGAAAAGAGATTGAGTTTATTAGATTTATAGTTCAGACTGGGGCTAATACGGGTTTCATTCGGAATACCACCGACTAAACGCAGTTGTCCGCTAAAACCCGCCTTTTTATTCTTTTTCAATATGATATTAATTATCCCTGCCGAACCTCCTGCATCAAATCTGGAAGAAGGATTGGTAATCACTTCCACACGCTCCACCTGATCAGCAGGAAGCTGTTCCAGCGCATTGCCCTGAGTCAGGCCGGTTCGCCGCCCGTCAATCAGTACCAGTACGTTACTGTTACCACGCAGGCTGATCGCCCCTCCAGGACTCACACTGACCGAGGGAACGATGTTTAGCAGATCGGTTACTGCCCCTGATTGCGAAAGCACATCTTTCCCTGTTTCAAAAACTTTTTTATCTAATTTCAGACTGACAGATGTACGTTCAGCATTTACGGATACCTCGTTTAGCTGCCTCGGATCGGGCTGTAAAACTACGGCAGCGAGGTGAACAGGTGCCCCGAAATTTATTTGTATAGTTTTACTGATGGTCTGAAAACCTGTAAAGCTATAAGAAAGGAAAAATTTGCCAGCAGGAACAGCATCTAACTCAAAAGTACCTTTATCACTGGTGATGGCCGCTGCGATCAATTTATCAGCAGCATCTTTTAAAGTAACTGTTACATAAGGAAACGGTTGTAAGGCCGGTCCTTCCTTTACCAGGCCTGTCAGCCGCACCCCCTGTGCAATGGAGCTGAAGGAAAGAAAGAAGGATGAGAGTATCAATAAGATTGTTTTCATAAAGCAAGTTTAACAGCTGTGATTTCATGTCTGCTGGAAAAACTTGTGAACTGCTCTATATACTTTCAAGCGGTCATCAGTTTTACAAATCGCCTTGTATATTTACCTTATGCATACGCTCCTGTTTTTTTTCACATTCCTTAATTGGCTGAATACACATGTCATTATTCGAAATGAGTCAGCCTTACCCGTTTATAAGGTTGGCGACAATGAGACCTGGGCAGCTAAAAGTTTCAATGATAAGGATTGGTCGGCGATCAGGGATAATACTGCCAGCCAGATATTCTGGTCGCGAACGCATCTGGATTTGCATCAAGTGGAAAATGTGCTGCTGCCTCTTGGTCTTCAGATCGAGGCCTTCGGCGCTTTTGAGGTATACTGGGACGGCGTGTTTATTGGCAGAAACGGACAAATACCGATGAAAGGAAAACCGGAAATACCAGGCACAGAGCGTAGTTATTACAGCATTCCAGACAGTCTGATTAAGCCAGGTATTCATGTTGTAGCCATGCGTAGTTCGCAATCATTATTACCCGATGTACAGCGAAGTATCGCATTTAAAATAGATCGTTACACAAACTTACTGACCCGACCGTTGATTACGATGGCCTACATGAATCTAATGGCCGGCGCCTTCCTTATTGCCGCAATCTATTACTTTTTCCTGTACTTGAATAGTAAACGCAGGCAATCGGACATCCTGATCTTTGGAACAATATGCCTGCTGTTTTTTGCTTTGCTGATCATGGAGTATCTAAAGTTCCATGTAACCATTCCGTATCCCGAATTTTTCACTCGACTGGAGGTAATAGGCTGGCTGACTTTTGTTAATGCACTGCTGGTTCCCTTGTATTTTATTATTCAATTCAATTTCAAAAAAGGTTTGTGGTTAATGCTCATCTTGCTGTTAACGCTGCTATTGATGTATGGCTCAAATTACCACCACTATGATCTCACGGCACGTCTTTACAGTCTAGCCATGTTCGTTACTGCTTTTATTGTCGTACTGAATGGTATAGTACAAAGGGAAAAAGGAGGTTTGATTGTACTGGCGGGACTTTTGATCAGTGCCCTGGTAAACAGATTTCTAGTTTATGATTATGGTCTTTTTATCAGTTTTACCATCATTGTGTTGTGTATGCTTTATCTGCATTCCATCCGGGCCAGCGTAATCGAAGCAGAGCATCAAAATGCATTATTACTTTCCTCAAGACTGCAACTGGAACTCCTTAAAAAGAATATTCAGCCTCATTTTATAAGAAATACCCTGACCTCCATGATGGACTGGGTTGAAGAATCGCCAAAAGAAGGCGCCCGCTTTATACAAGTACTTGCTGCCGAGTTCGATATCATGAACGAAATCTCTGCGCAGACCCTGATCCCGCTCAGTAAGGAGCTGGAGCTTTGCCGGCAGCACCTCTCTGTAATGGGATTCCGCAAAGAGATTAATTATATCTGGGAACAGGCTGACATAGATGAAACGCAGCTGATTCCTCCTGCGGTGATTCATACACTCCTGGAGAACGGCATTACCCACAGCGCACCGCTCCCGGAAAACACAATTAAATTTATTCTTTATTATTCTGTCTCAAAAGATGCTTATCAGTATATTTTTGAAACGGTTGCGAAGAACCGGCCGGTAATGACAGGCCGCGCGGGAGGAAATGGTTTTAAATATATCCAGGCACGTTTGACAGAAAGTTATGGAGATAAGTGGGCATTCACTTCCGGCGCCACCGAAACAGGATGGAAATCGACTATTCAAATTTCAATAAAATGAACATACTGATTATAGAGGACGAGGCTAGAATCGCCAGGCGTTTACAGCGCATGACACTTGAGTTCTTCGGAAATACCCCCACTCAGATTTCTGTGTGTGATTCTCTACAAAAAGGCCTTGACCATATTCTGGACGATAATCCGGACCTGCTGCTGCTCGACCTCAACCTTAATGGCGATGATGGTTTTCAGATATTGGAAAAGATGGTAGCTGCTTCTTTTCATACAATCGTTGTATCGGCAAATATAGATAAAGCTATTACTGCCTTTGCGTATGGTGTACTCGACTTTGTACCTAAACCTTTCGATCAGGACAGGTTATCCAAAGCGCTGACGAGGTTTGTCAGCCCTAAGTTAAAACCAGATGGCGGTATTAAATACCTGGCGGTGAAAACGGCCGGACAGGTTCGCCTGATTAGTATTGCCGATGTGATATACATTAAGGGAGCGGGTATTTATACGGAACTGCACCTGCATAACGGCAAACCCCAACTGCATGATAAATCGCTTGAACTATTGCAGCAGCTCCTCCCGGATAGATTTGAGCGCATTCACAAATCTTACCTGGTAAATATTGAGCAAGCAGAAAGGATTATTGTGAATCCAGGTACCCGGTATAGTCTGCTGCTCAGAACAGGAGAAGTTCTGCCGGTAGGCCGTTCGAAATATAAAGAACTCAAATTAAGAATTATCTGAGGCGATGACCTTGTATTATTTATTTTTGCTTAATGGAACCTATTATACTCACCAAATCGCAAGCCCGTAAGATCATCCTTAACGCTGCAGGACTCGCCCGCAACGCACAATTCGGAACGGGAATCGAGGCTGTTTATAAGGTAATCGATCATTTGGGATTTGTTCAGCTGGATACGAATTATGTGGTAGAGCGGGCCCATCATCACGTAATGGCCGCACGTGTACCAGATTACCAACTGAAATGGCTGGCAGAGCTAGGCGATGAGGGACTTATTTTTGAATACTTCACCTCCGATGCAGGGTTTCTCCCTATGCCTGATTTTCGTTTCTCCCTACCTGTTAAAGAAAGTTTTGCAGTCAACGGAAAACCTTTGGCTCCTCAGCTGGCGAGACTGGTGAAGGAGGTGCTGGACAGGGTGGAAAGAGAAGGTCCGCTAATGGTAGGTGATTTCGATGACGACAGACTGGAGGCAAGTACCGGCTGGTGGGACTGGCGACCTGCTAAGGTGGCACTCGAACGGCTATACCTGGAAGGCCAGCTAATGATTAGCCGTACAAAAGCCTTCCAGAAAGTTTATGACCTGCCGCTTAGCTTAGTGCCCCAGGATACGGACCTGAAGATGCCCACACCAGAAGAATTTGCACGATATGTTATTCGCCGTACACTGGGGGCGCTTGGACTATCTTCTGCAAAAGAGATTCTATGGCGGGCAAGGCGTGTAAAGGGAAATCTTGTTAAAACGGAACTGGAGCAAATGCTTGCAAACGGTGAACTACACACGGTAATAGTTGACGGGCTAAAAAGCAAACCATTGTATATGCTCGCGGATCAGGAAATAGATGTTAAATTATCCGGTGAAGTTTTCATCCTGTCCCCTTTTGATATTCTCAACGTCTTTCGCCACCGTTTAAAGGATTTCTTTGATTTTGATTATCAGATCGAATGTTTTGTGCCGGCACCTAAACGCAAGTACGGTTATTTCTCTTTGCCGATACTCGCCGGGGAAACCTTCATCGCAAGGATGGACGCCAAAGCCGACCGCAAACAAAAAGTACTGATCGTACATAATCTGCATTTTGAACCGGTTGATCTCGACCAGACAATTATCGAAAAGTTTGTCCAGGCGCTGAGAGCTTATGTGCGCTTCAATCAATGCCAGGACATTAGCTTTAAAAAATCAAATAACGCAACTTACCTGGAGGCAATCAGCCAAAGTTTTTCCGGCTAAGCTTCGCATTAATTCAGCCAGTCCCGGACTTTCAGGATTGCATCTGCAAATACCTGGGGAGCTTCCTGAGGTACGTTATGTCCGGTATCGGCTACCACATGCTCATGATTCCCGATAAACTGACCGGAGTGATCCAGTGTACCGCCGGGTTTAAGTGGATCATCTGCACCATCTATGGTAACTGCCGGTACCGTAATCCGGGGCTTTTGTGCCAGCAGATCCTCAAATGGTTGCAATGCAGGCAAACCTGCTTCAAGGCCATGCATAAATCGGTAACAATGTATGACAACATCCACAAAGTCGGGATTATCGAAAGCCGCAGCAGTCCTGGCATAAGTAGTTTCGTCAAATTTCCATTCAGGCGACCACTCGTTCCATAGTAAACGACCAATTTCATACCGGTTTTCGGCCAGGCATTTACGCCCGCGTTCAGACTGAAAGAGATGCTGGTACCAGTATACACGCTCAAGCGAAGGTGATGAAGGATTTCTCTGCTGCCCCACATCAATCACGTCGTAACCTGCATAAGACACCAGTCCTCCCACTTTTTCAGGCCACAGTGCCGCAGCTACGCAGGACGCATTGCCTCCCCAATCAAAGCCGCCCAGTATTGGCCGGTCCAGCCCCAGGGCCTCAGAAAGTTGTATAATATCCAGACCACGAGCAGCCTGCTGCCCGTTACGCATCATATCAGGAGAAATAAAACGGGTTGGACCAAAGCCACGGGTATAGGGTATAATGACTCTTGCCCCCGCCTGCATTAAAATGGAGGCTACCTCATCATAAGCATGTGCATCATAAGGAAACCCATGAGACAATATTACCGGCCATCCTTTTGCCTTACCGTATTCTACATATGCAATAAGCAGAGATTCGGTTTCGATAACTTTAACCGGCTGCTCATCTCTTAGATTTGATACTTCTCTTGTCATATAAAGCTGCTAAAAGTTCGGAATCATGAGTTGAAGAAAAACTGTAATAATTAAAGGGAAACAGCAGAAATATCAGGAACTCCCGCCTGCTGCGCCGTTTTTATCAATTGCTCTTTTTGCAGGGCAGACAGTTTTCCGGTTTTTTTAATTGTATAGGCCAACATACTGTTATTGTACATAAAGCTTAAAATCCATTTGCGCTTGTCTTCATCTGATAAGTTAGAGATCTGCTTCGTTACTGAAGATTTAGACATGTTGTTTCGTATCTTATTGCGAAGATTTACAACCTTTTGTTTATCCGCTGCAGTCTGATGATACATCTCCCAGTTCCAGGCAATTCCAGTGGCCAAAATATCCGATAGGTAGGTATCCCTTAATCCATATGACCGCGTACGCTGAAAAAAATGATGTCTTGTACGGGTATCTGCAAGAAAACCTCTCAATTTTACTTTATCAGCATTCTTATTTTCAGCCAATATCCCGTCAAAAATTTGTCGCTCAAACCTACTGTAGTCGGCCGACCCCAGATAGATATATTCTGCCTTGCTTGCTTTATTTACTACTTCATTACTTTTTAACGCAAAAGCATTGCGCATCACATCTTGGCTTAACGCCGTCTGCCCATGCCCTATCCCTAAACTTAAGGTTGCCGAAGCGTCATACTGAGCGAATGCCGTCATATCTAAAACAATGCCCAAAGTCAATAAGAAGCCTATCTTAATCCAATACTTCATAGTTAAAATGGTCTGATGAATATATTAAACGCAGTTACTTTTTTTTTGTTTTAGCCAGAGAATCCAAATGGCGGTACCTTTGTTGAGGTCGACTGAATCTTAATTCGACAAAAAAAGCCCGTCCAAAATGGACAGGCTTTGAAAAATAGTTATAAAAATTAAACTCAGTATAGCGTAATAACGCCGCTCTCTACATCACGTAAAGAGGGCCTCAGATTGGGATATATCTTCTTTAGCTTTTTTCGATTTCTTTTAAGCTATTCATTTTCTTATAAGCCAGGAACCCTTTGATATCCTCGAAATGCTCCCGAACACGTTTGTTTCCAAACTCGAATACTTTCTCTGCGAGTCCATCCAGGAAATCCCTGTCATGGGATACCAGAATCAAAGTGCCGTCAAAATCTTTAAGCGCATCTTTGATAATGTCTTTCGTTTTCATGTCCAAATGATTAGTTGGCTCATCCAGTATTAACACATTTACGGGTTCTAATAGTAGCTTGATCATGGCTAACCTCGTTTTTTCTCCTCCGGAAAGTACTTTAACTTTTTTTGTGGTATCATCTCCACTAAACATAAAGGCCCCTAAAAGATCTTTAATTTTTATACTCCCATCGCTTAATGGGATCTGATCTATCGTTTCGAATACCGTTAACTTCTCATCTAACAATGCTGCCTGATTCTGCGCAAAGTAGCCAATCTTTGCATTATGGCCGACCTTTAAACTTCCCTCAAAATCAATCTCACTCATAATAGCTTTGATCATGGTTGACTTACCTTCACCATTTTTACCTACAAAAGCTACCTTTTCTCCCCGTTCAATTACCAGAGATGCTTTTTCAAATACGACGTGATCGCCATATGCTTTAGTGAGCTCTTCTACAATCACCGGGTATTGGCCTGAACGTGGCGATGGTGGAAACTTCAGACGCAATGCCGAGGTATCCACTTCATCAATCTCTATGACTTCTAGTTTCTCGAGCATTTTTACACGCGACTGAACTTGTAAGGTTTTTGAATAGGTACCCCTAAAGCGATCTATAAATTCCTGGTTATCGGCAATAAATCGTTGCTGTTCTTCATAGGCCTTTATCTGATGCACACGACGATCGGCGCGTAATTGCAGGTAGTGACTGTACTTGGCTTTATAATCGTATATCCGGCCCATGGTCACCTCAATGGTACGATTAGTGATGTTATCTACAAAGGTACGGTCGTGAGAAATTACCATTACTGCCTTTGCTGAGTTAATTAAAAAGTCTTCTAACCATTGAATACTCTCAATATCCATGTGGTTAGTAGGCTCATCCAGCAAAATCAAATCGGGTTTCTTTAATAAGATCTTGGCCAGCTCGATCCGCATGCGCCATCCACCCGAAAACTCAGACGTTTTGCGGGTAAAGTCTTTACGTTCGAAGCCTAAGCCTTTTAATACTTTCTCCACTTCAGCATCATAATTGACCTCTTCTACAGAATAGAACTTCTCACTCAGCTCGGATACCCGCTCAATGAGCTTCATGTAGTCATCGCTGTCATAATCAGTTCTGATGGTGAGTTGCTCATTCAGCTCGTCCAGCTCTTTTTGCATTTGATGGACTTCCTGAAAAGCTTTTAAGGTTTCCTCAAAAACTGTAACGTCATCTTGTGTCAGCAAATGCTGAGGTAAATAAGCAATTACAGCGTCCTTTGGTCCGGTTACATTACCCGAAGTGGGTTTTGAAGCATTAGCAATGATTTTTAGGATGGTAGATTTACCTGCACCATTTTTACCCATCAGGGCTATTTTATCATTTTCGTTAATCGAAAAGGTTACATCACTAAATAAGGTTGTTCCTCCAAATGAAACGGAGATATTATTTACATTAATCACAAAATGGAATATTAAATTGAGCGGCAAATATAGAGGAATTTGATGCAAATCCCGAAAACAGATCTAAACGATTATCAACCGGAAGATCAGTGGACAGCGCCATTTTAGCAAATGACAGTTTTTTTGGCACCCGCCTTTCTGTTATCCTTGAAAACTTTCCAGAAGGCAGTTCTGATGCTGTAGAATGGCGTGTAGAAAATTCGCGTCTTGCAGAAGTAACCGCAGAAGGAATTCTATGGCCCAAGGCAGCTGGGATCACTTATATGCGGATTGGTTGCCTGCTTATGGCAAGCCAACCCATCACTGACAAATAACGATTTAATGGAAATAATTCGTAAATCTGCCGACCGGGCCAATCGATTTTTGAGCGCCTTTACCTCCGTTTACTTAATTTATTGCTCTTTTTATTCGTGGGCGATTGTATCAAATCAATAGTTAATTATATACTCTGGTTGTCACCCAGAAGCAGTATTAGTTATCAATGAAGCATCAGTTTTATTTACCGATAATTACTTTTCGATGCGCTATTCCCCAGTCTGCCAGGTTATTGATGATGGTCTGCAGCGTTTTACCGTATTCTGTTAGTTGGTATTGAACAGATATAGGCTGCGTATCTAATACAGTTCGCTTTATCAGTTTATTGATCTCCAGCTCCTTTAGTTCTTTGCTTAACATTTTGTTTGATATTCCTTGTACATCAACCAAAATATCAGAGAATCTTCTTTTGTTGTAATAGCAAATGGAAGAAATGATCGATATCTTCCATTTCCCGCTCAGCACGTCCATCGCATCGTGGACAGCCATAACTTCTTTTTTGTGTTCTAATTGACAAATGTTATCAGCCATAAGTTACTTTGTTACCCGGAAGTTACTGTTACTTTCCGTTACAAAGTAACGAATATAAATTAACCTGTGCTAGCTTTGCAGCCTAAACAATTAAAAATCTTTAATCATGGACTACAAAAATAAAAACGTTGTTATCACAGGCGGAACTACCGGAATAGGATTAGCAACAGCAAAAGCATTTATCAACGCTGGTGCAAATGTATGGATTACAGGTAGAAATGCCGGCAATCTACAAAAGGCAGCAGCAGAAATAAACAATTCTAAATTGACTACCATAATATCTGATACGTCAAAAATTGCAGAGATATCTATACTGGAAAAAGCGATTGCAGATAGTGGAAATAAACTGGATGTTCTTTTTCTGAATGCGGGAATTGCAACATTTGAGCCTATAGAAAAAGTCACCGAAGCAAACTTTGACGCACAATTCAATACCAATGTAAAAGGGCATTTTTTCACGCTGCAAAAGTTACTTCCTCACCTGGCAGATGGAGCGGCGGTATTATTCACGTCTTCAACGGTCGCAACAGCTGCCAATTTGGGAGCCAGCGTATATTCTGCAACAAAAGGGGCATTGAATAAAATCGCTCAAATTGCAGCAAACGAACTGGCCGGAAGAAAAATTCGTGTAAATATCGTTAGTCCGGGACCTATTGCAACGCCTGGTTTAGAAAATGCCGTACCTGCAGAAGCAAAAGAGTTTTTAGCTGGTGCTACAGCGCTGCAAAGGCTTGGCGATCCTGATGAAATTGCAAAGACAGTATTGTTCCTGGCTTCCGACGCCGCAAGTTTTATAACAGGAACTGAGATTGTAGTTGATGGTGGCTACCTTAATTATGCATTGAAATAACAAAAAAAACCGGGATCGATGTGCTCGATTCCGGTTTGTATATGATTGAAATCAAATAGAAAATGTAAACGGCAAACTTTGCTCTTCTGCACTTTCTGAAGATCAACTCGAAGAAAGACCGTGATTAAGCTCAGTAGGCGTAACGCCGAACTTTTTCTTGAAGGAATGAGAGAAGTGTGACAGGCTTTCAAAGCCCAGATCAAGGTAAATTGCTGAAGACTTCTGTTGTTTGGTTTCGATAAGATGCTTTGCCTCGATAAGCCGCTTATCACGCAGCCAGTGACGTGGAGGGTACCCAAATGTTTTTTGGAAATCACGTTTGAAAGCTGCCAGGCTACGACCGGTCAGCTGCGCAAATTTTTCAACAGGAACATTAAAATGAAAATTACTAAGCATAAATCTTTCCAAGTCGATCTTATGAGGTTCTGAGAAGTCGAACAAAAAGTTACGAAGTCCCGGAAGGGCAAGCAGCAGTAATTTAACGCCTTCCTTTACTTTAAGAATACCCATTGCATCTGTCATAGTCACCTGAACTTCGGGCATATGGAACTATAGATTGGAAATACCCCTGCAGAAATTCGTTAGATGGGATTAGAACATTTGGAGGACCGATATATTTCCGGTCTGCCTGGAGTTTTTCTTCTAACACAATTTTACGCAACAGATCTTCCTGCAGGGATATCACGATTGTTTCATAGTTCCCCCCGGCTAGTGGCGTTTTGGTGATTGTACCGAGCTGATTTTTACCGATCAGCAGCATTTCTCCTCCATTCATCGAAATGTTCTGCACAGAGGTTTCTAAGGTAAATTGTCCTGAAACCTGCAGTACTAAGGTATGGTGGTTCCATATACATATTTTCTCTTTCCGTTCAGTGGAAAGGTAAGAATAGAAGATGACGCCGGGGAGGATTTCTGCTGGACTTGTCATTTAGCGTTGTAAGTAAGTGCCGCCAGATATAGCGCCTATTTTAAATGTAGTGTTTAAAGTGCTCATTTCTTCCTGCGTAAATGTAATATCCATCGCTGCAATATTTTCTGGCAGGCGCGACCTGCGGCTCATGCTTACTAAAGGCATAATATGATCTCCTTGCTCCTTCACCCAGGCTATCGCAACTTGTGTTGGCGTATAACCTTTTTTACTGGCCAATTGCTTTAAGACCTCTACTTTTTCAAGATTATTAATTAAGTTTTCTCCTTGAAAACGGGAGAAATGTTTACGGTAATCTTTTTCTTCAAGCGGCGCTTTTAATTCACCCGTCAGTAAGCCTTCGGCAGTATTGGCGAAGGCTACTATACCAATGCCTAATTCTTTTGCTGTCGGCAGCAGTTCAATTTCCATTTGACGGTCAGCCAGAGAATAACCAATCTCCAGCGCACTTATCGGATGAATGTCATTAGCTTTACGAAGTTGGCTAGCCGTAATTTCCGATACGCCAATGTGACGAACTTTGCCTTCTTTAATCAGGTCGGCCACTGTTCCAATGATATCTTCCACTGGCACGCTGTTGTCCATTCGGGCAGGCTGATAGAGGTCAATAGTTTCAATACCCAAACGGGTCAGAGAGTAGTTTATGAAATTCTTGATAGAAAGGGGCCGCAGATCCATTCCAAGATGCTGGCCATTGTGAAAGATGGCGCCGAATTTTACACTGATAAAGGCATCATCCCGCCTTCCTTTGATCGCTTTACCTACCAGCATTTCATTATGACCAGCGCCGTAAAAGTCTCCCGTATTCAAAAAATTAATACCACTGTCCAAAGCTTCATTAATCGTAGCAATGCTTTCGGTTTCATCAGGTGTAGCGCTGCCCCAGATAGACGACATACGCATGCAGCCTAAACCAAGTCTGGAAACGAGCGGCCCATTTTGACCCAATTGAATTTTTTTTATGTTTTTCATAATACAAAGTTCAAACTTCAAAACACAAACCAGTTGCTTATACAGCTCAAATAGTTTGTCTGTACGGCTCAATAACCCGTTCCATATTTAAATGTTTGATTTACAGTACTGCAATAAATAAATTCGATGATCGATTCTATTATTGTTTAATCTTCTTAAGCGCTAATTTCAAGCTTATAGCCTTTACCACGTATTACAACAATGTTGATATTAGGATCAAATTCCAGTTTTTTTCTAAGTTTAGATATGAACATATCCAGGCTGCGCCCCACAATAACACCTTGATCTTCCCAGATCTCTTTTTGCAGCCGGCTTCGCGCTATAGTCTCGTTGGGAGAAGATGCGAAAATATGCAATACACGGGTTTCAGTTCCAGTCAAGTCTATCATGTTTCCATTTATCATGAGCTTACGATTCTTTGCATCAAACAATATTGAGCCCAAAGTGACAATATCAGTATTCTGTCCATCACTTAAGACCCTACGCTGCTTAACAGATCTCAAAAAAATAAAACCAACAAATGCTAAAAAGGGCAAACTGCCTAGAAGAAATTTATTCTTCACTGTATTTATGCTCGTCGGTTTAAATTTAATGGTGATCATGTAACATGCTATGGGTTGCTTTCTTCCTATACAAGCTACAATATCATCTTGTTTGTATTCGGAGATAGCGTAACTATAGGCTATACTGGAGTTGCCACATTTCAGAACATTAACTACATAGTCACTTGCGAGCGGGTCTTTAGCCAGCAAGTGCCGGGTAGTATTCACCAGAAATTCCGGTTGAAATGTCAGCTCATTCTCAAAGCTGATCTGATACTCATTTTCTGCGATCTTTTTTATCGGCAGCACCCTTGAAGTACTGTCGCCCGACTGTAACAGCAGTTCATGTCCGATCCTGCGGAGCAAGACTTCCCTTCTTGAGATAGCAAACTCATCACTATCAGTCATTCTGAAAGCTGCGCAAATCACAGAAATAAACAAAAACGCGATCAATCCAAAAAGGTACTTGCCTTTCCCGGACAGGAGATTGCGGTTATCAAGCATAGTGTCAAATTTTTATTTACAAAGTTTACATTCTTATTTACAATCCAAATCCCCTGTGCTGAAACATATCAAAGTACTTTCGCTGAACCAATCCTAAAATTGAATAATAGCGCTGAATTGAGCGCTATTGGAAAAGTGCAGCGATTACAAATATTAAATAAATTATGAAACACCTGCAAGTATATGCTTTGCTTTCGATCCTTATTTTTTGCACCTCCTGCGGACAAAAGCAAGCAAAAGGAAAAACAATAATGATCAACCCAAAAACCAAAGGCGTCATTACCTCCCATGGACCTAAAGTCATTACCCGAAATATCATACAAGATAGAAAAGGCAACATTTGGATGGCTGCATTCGATGGCATCTTTAAATACGATGGAAAGTCTTTTACTAACATTACAAGTAAAGTGAGTTCGGCCCGCTTTTTTTCCATCGCGGAAGATCGCAGTGGCAACTTCTGGTTCGGCTCTGTCGGCTCAGGTGTTTATTATTACAATGGAAGATCGTTCCGAAATTTCACAACCAAGGATGGACTTCTTAATAACGGAGTTGGCAGTATTTATGAAGATAAAAAAGGCAACATCTGGTTCGGTGTTTCAGGTGGGGTAAGCCGTTACGACGGGGAATCCTTTCAAAATTATATCATAGATGGGCGTACCATGAAAGAGGATCGGACAGGGAGAATATTTCCAAACAGGCGCCATTATGGAGTTTCATCTATTATTGAGGATAAAACAGGTAAGTTTTGGTTTGCTACAGAGACCAATATCTTTATTTATGATGGAAAAACATTTACCGCTTTCACTCATGCTGAAAAACCCTTCATGAATACCCGTTCAATCATCCAGGACAAGAAAGGCAGTATTTGGCTGGGTGGTGCCGACGGTCTCTGGCGTTATGATGGCAGTATACTTACCATTTTTAAGCAGGGCTTTGTCGGCCATATCATGGAGGATAAAAAAGGTAATATTTGGACCAGTTCAGGAAGAAATAGTTATCAGGGCTGGGCTCTTTCCCGGTATGACGCAAAGTCCTTTTCTGATAAAACGCCAACAGTGACCACAATAGCAAATAAACAAATGACTTTTGGGATCTTAGAAGATGATAAAGGAAATATTTGGTTTGGCGACTTTGATGGAGTGCATCGTTATGATGGAAAGACCATTACTGACTTTAAAAATGCAGCCGGCAAGCAATAGGTTTCTTGCCAATTTAAAATCATTTGTCATGTTGGGAATCAAAAATATATCATAATAGATACCAAGGAAAGTGTTGTTACATGGAAAGGTACTAGTCTGATTGGTTCAAATAGTCATTGTATTGGGCGAATAATAGGCAGCGATGTTCCGATAATCCCCTTCTCCCGGCGAATAGTAATTGTACCAAATATGAGTCTTTACTATTATTACTTTAGTATATTAAAGTTGAAATGATTTTAAGACTCAATGAAAAGAATAATCGTTTTACTCATTTACCCGCTTGTTTTTTCCTCCTGTGAAAATAAGGAGCAGAAAACCCGGACGGATCAAACAGGTACAGTGAAAAAATATTCAGTGAATGAACCCGATCAAAATAGTATAGTTGCTGTTCAGGAGCAAGCCGTAAGAAGAGACTGGGTTGAGGATTTTATAGATTTCAGGAAGGCTCTTTACGAAAATAATACAGCAAAGCTTAAAACTTATTTTGATTTTCCGCTTTATGATGACGCTGCCTCTATTTGGAATGTGTGTCCATTAACGGAAGCAGAAAGAAACAGTCGGGACAAAGAAGTAGATGATGCTGAGGCTTTTTATGAAAAAGATTTCGATCGTTATTACAAGCGCATTTTTGACAACAAATTTCTCAGTGGAATATTAAAATTAAAATCGGCAGCCCTTTTAAATACCGGAATGACACAAACCGAAGAATTTCCAGATGCCTCAGCTCCCTATATAATGTATGCCTCCACGGATGAAGGGTTAAAAACATTGGAGTTGAATATGGCTTTCCGCAACATTGGAACAGATGGAGATGGAAAGTCTATCGAGGGAGAGTCCAATGTGGTTTACGTTTTCGATGTTATTGAAGGCAAGAAATTGAAGTTTAAAAAGATTGTCATTGCCGGTTAACCTGATTATGAGAAAAACGAAAAGTGGAAAATTAACAATTGGGCTTTTCCTGATTATACTAGGTCTGAGTTCGTGTGTCTCCAGGTTATCTCGGCCCGAAATATCAGGAGTAATTGTGGGTTATGATAATAAACCGGTAGCAGGTTGTAAAATTGGGGAAGCTGTTACCGGTATCAACGGCCACTTTATTTTACGCGAGCAACGTTACCAGGCTTTTATGTTAAGCGAAATAATGGTTATGGAAGCTCCTCCTTTAATGGTCCACGCACCTATTGAAAAAGATGGATTTGAAAAAGATGCAGTTTCGCTATGGAGCCCGCGCGGGGGAGGTCAGTCTAAGGGTGCGAAATACAATCTTGATACCATCTATCTGAAGAGAAATGATGAACAATTTGATATTCCTGCATTGTTAAACAATAGTAAATGGAGATTAAGTTACAACAAAACTGCCGATACCATTTATTTAGTGAAATATGGATTCACAGCATGGTGCAAGACAGACCGTTGTGGCCGGTTTTACAGCAGCTATGAAGCTTTAACAGATAATCAATACGCAGACAGGGTGAAAAATCTTCCCGAAGGAATAATTAAACGATTTATAGATATTGAACTCGAATCGCACAAATCTGTCCTTAAAATTCAAGAGATAGACCATTACGCACGTACATCTGACGAAGTTATCAAAAAGCCAGATACCTTGATCGCCGGGGGTAGTTGGAAATTAACAACCGATAACTTACTGTGGTTTGATATTCATAACATGAAGTCAATTTCTGGAAAGTTTAAGCTGTCAGATATAGATTTATATCAGTTGAGGCTTATAAGAACGGAATGAAGTATTGAACATAACCAATTAGCGATATCAATTACAACATGTCTGACAATAAACAATCAAACAAAATGAAATTCACCTATGTGTTAATGATGGTGTTTACAACTGGTAGCTGTTCTGGTTCGCAACAGAACGGTGCTAAAGTAGTAAAAGATAAGCCTGTAATTCAATCTGAGAAAATTATTTATTATGATATCGAAGGCTCCAAAAGCGAGCGGAGCTATGATTTTGGAAAGGATTTGTTTAAGGAATATGATCGCAGTGGTAAGCAGCTTAAAGAATCCATTATTTTAGTTGATGAGCAAACACAGAAGGAAACAATCAATTTAGGCTACTTATATCACTATCAGAATGGAAAGCTAAGTAAAGGCGAAAATTATAGTGTTTTAAGGGGTGGTATTAAGAAAGAAGAAGTACAATTTATTTACAACGCTGGTGGTAAACTTGAAAAAGAGGTCCATGATGCATTTGAAGATGGTAAAAAAGTCTTAAACAAAAACTGTTTTTATATCCTCTATAGTTATGGCAAGAATGATACAGAAGATCATTTCAGCTTTAATGAAGGAACTCAAAAGTTTGAACTTTCCTATCGTACGCTAAAAGAATTTGATCTTCACAAGAACCTGGTTAAAGAAATTGATTATGACCCGCAGAATGAGCCTTACAGGTCCATTGTAAGAACTTACAATGATATAAATCAAATAATCAGGGAGCGAAGAGTAGACCAGTATTCTGACGTGGATGAAAGCACAGTGTACAATGATGAAGGGGACATCTTAAAAATAACAACGAAAGATGGGGGTGAAATGATTTACACTTACAAATATGACCAATACAATAACTGGATTGAAAAAACAGAAAAAATCATTAGTGTAAGCAATGGTAAATCAGAGATTAGTGCCAATCACCTGATAAAAAGATCAATTATATATTATTAGGTCCAGATAGCAGACTGAGGTACTTTTCCGTCGATTGGCTGTATGATGAATTTTAGGGTTTCTATTTGTACGATTTTAAGGGTGTTTTACCGCAGAACGCATACGCAGCATTTGTGAGAAATATCAGTGAATATATTTAAACCCATTAAAAGAACGAGTATGGGAATGATGAGTTTATATACCAAAGTTTCAACCACAAGAAAAGTTTTACTGATCACAGGTATTTGCACACTCCTGATCAGTATCTGTATTGTCTTTCCTATTGAAAGCAGTAAAACCAATTTCTTAGAAGATTTTGGCTATACTTTTTTCACCCTGGCCATAGCGCTATTGCTCTTGCTATATGGGTTATTAGGAAAGCATTTTCTCATAGGTCTTCTGTTTGTCATTACAAGTTCAATTGCTGGGGCTATCTTTTTTTATGTAGCATATCCGCTTGTTCCTTTTACTGTCTTTGTTGCTATTTGGCTGGGTATCCCTTCAGGACTTATTACAGCAATAATATTCATGATTGCTAATTTTTACTTTTTCAATGCAATCAAAAAATATAAACTGATCAAACAAATCGGTCTGTATGTGATCATCCTTTTTATTGTTTCGGTTTTGTTTGGTTATGGCGGAGATTGGATTTATGAAATCACTGAATATTTTAAGAATTGAGACAGGCCTGGTTAGAAGGTGAATTAAAACGAAACTGGCCAGCACTAAACTCAAACAATGCGAGCTAACTTCAGCCAGCCCGGCACTTGTCGCTATGGCCACGGTGATAGTGCAGGACTTCCTAAAGAAGTTTAAAGGAGAACGTCAATACCTCATTGTAATAAACCATGATCTTTTCAGCCGTAATCTTGCCAGAAGTCCTAATGAAAATTGCAGATCTGGAAAGAAATCATGTTGTAAAGGTACTATCCTCATTGACCCGACCTTACTACATTACCTGCAGATGATCAAATAAAAAAGGGTTGCTTTTTTACGAGCAACCCTTTAATTTTTCGGACATGAGTCCGGTAATGTACCCATGAGCGGGAATACTTTGAACACTTAGAACGCTTTTTAGGGCTTATAGGACCAATTATTGATGATTTAAAAACGAAAGGATTTATAAAATGACAAAAAATAAAAGGATTTATCTAGCATTTTCTTTCCATAAGTTGCCCTTGACCGGTCTTGCTTTGAACCAGAAATTTGACATTATCAAATATAATTTTCTGATTCTTATTTTAACTACCAAAGTATGTAGGTTTTACAGTAAAAGCTAATCAATCATTATCTCACCGTGTTTTGATATAGATTTTAAAATACACTTTTAAACATTTTCTGGAGGTACTTCTTACCGGAATTACACGAATAAACCATAAGGAGTTTGATCTGATTACGGCTAAAAATGGAAAAATCTATAATTTTCAATGCAAGAATAACCATATTGATATTGCCAAAGTTGGTACCAACTATAAACTAATGGGCAGATTATACAAAAGGTTGATCACTTACTACCGTAAATCGATCACAAAGGAAGTGAACCGCGAACATCTAATCAAGACGAAGCTAGGATTATCTGATATTGAACATTTTGTTATCTCCAGATTTCCGGAAATTATATAAGACTCGGATATACTTAACTGTAATCCATGGAAAGCTGGCTTCGAAAACAGAACCATTAAAAAATAGCCATGCACAAACCAAACTTCCAGTGGTACGCATCACCAGAAACAATGCTGGAAACGTCTAACACGATGATTATTTTGGCACTGAACATTTTAAATGTGCCCTAGTGATCCAAAAGCTTGAGGCACTCAAACAACTTATTAAAGCCCCACATGAAGGCAATGTTCCATTCCAGGTTTTTCAAGACTACATGGGCAGTTCTTTTTCGAAAAGTTAACCGATCATCTCTTGCTCGACCTTACTTCATGGCTAAGTATAGGTCAAACTAAGAAGCAATATCTTCGAAAAATAAAGTGCATTTTTGAACAGAACAAAACATACTTATGGCTTGCAAATTTTCAACCAATTCGGTATCCAACATTGATCAGCACTTTCAGGTAGCAATGGATGAACTGAAAAACTTCGAAGGCCAATTTAATGGGGACATTAACGCCGGAGATTTCACATTATCGGTGCTGGGAGGCAATTTTAAGGGCAGTTTTAAAAAAATCAGGAACAGAATTGATTGGAACATTGAGTCCAAGCCATTTTTTATACCTTGTTCAGTGATTGAAAATTTTCTTAGAAATCATTTAAGTTAGTCTACCTTCCCCGGTCAGAAAATCTGTTATAATAGCTTGAGAGATTGGTTGTTCGGATAATCCTTTTTCATTTCACGGATAAGTTTATCAAAGGTTATATCTCCCCCTCCGCCCTTTTCAATCTGAAACAGGGCATCAATCCACTGGGTCTTGCCATTAACATAAAGATTAATCAATGACAGGTCACCACCCGACCGTTCCCATATCAGATTCTCTCTTATTCCCATTGGATAGACTTTTGGGGTTATTTCTGCAAGTTGCTCCCGAAGCGTGAATTTTTCGATTTTTGATTCAATCCCCAAATAATCGATCAGTCCAAAAATAAATTCAGTAGCATTCATGGAAGCATAAGGCTGAGAACCTTCTTTATCTGCAAGGTTCTTGTTCTCAACTAAATCAGATATGCCACGGACAAGCAAAGACTTTATCAATGGATACGGCCTGCATGCTTCCAAAAAACCTAAACCTTCCATTTCAACAGCCAGGGCATGACCGGCATGCAACTTTAAAAAGCTATATATCTCGCTGGACTGGGAACCGATCACCTTTTCCCCAGAAGCAATAGTGCCAGAAAAAATTTTGATCTCTCGGTGAAATTTAGGGTTTAAAAGTGTCTGTGCATGTCGTTTCCAGTTGTCCGATGTAGAATAACTTACAGCTTGCTGCTCGAGTTCATATGAGGAAAAGCCAAACTGCGGTCTAAACAAAAACTGTTCTTTTGCGTTGCCTCTTTCATATCCAATTATATCTGAGCCGATAACGATATCACCGATACTGACATCTTTCAATCCACCGGCCACACCGACAAAAAACAGGTAATTGGGATTGAAATGCTGAATTACCCTTTCAGTTTCAACCCCAGCATTAACATTGGTTTGATTTGTCCGCCCTACAACCAATTTGATAGGATTTCCGTTGGTCACATAAGTACCAACCTTATATATGGTCTTTGATACAGGATGAATATAATCTGTAATATCTGTAAGCTTAGAAATTACCGCTGTCTGCTCAACGGTGAGGGCGGTTAAAATAACTATTGTGTTCATATTTTCTTGTAAAGATCTTTTAATGCGATGAGTTCAGGCGTGTTCTTATGCTCTGCAATCATCTTTTTTAACAACTTTTTCACGGTTATCCCCGTGCACCCACCATTTCTTAATTTCTGCAAGGCCGATATCCATACTTCTTTTCCGGTTCCTTTGGTCAAAAGATCATACTCCTCACCGCTTGACTGTTTCCATATCTTATTTTCCATCGGTCCACTACTGTACAATTTATAGCAAAGCTCGACAAACGATGACCACCATTCGTCTGGTGAAACTACAATATGAACGATTGAACCTTTAGCCCATGCAATTCCCCGTGTAATTAAATCCAATAGATTATAACATTCCCCAAGGGCCACCTTAAAGTTTTTAATGTAGGAGGCTTTATGGTAAATGCTGTAGGCGAGTTCTATGTAAGAATGCTTCAATGCCAGTTTACCTAGTTGCACAGCATCGACAACATCCAGTGAACCTACATAATTGTCAATATAATTTTTGATGCTACTTTCAGGTAGCTCTGTATAGGTAACAAAAATTGGCAAAGCTGACTTTAGGTTATTTCTGTTATAATATAGAAATGTTCCGATCGCATTTGACCGAATATAATTGGAAAGCTCCTTATCAACAGGAACTGAAACAGCTGAGTTTTTACTTAACTCTTCCAGGAAGATACCGGATGTTTTGACCAGAAACTTTTCCTTAATGCTTACTGGAAGCTTATTCCATAAAAAATTCCGTTTTGGATATTTTAAAATGTTACTGAATTCAGTCTCGCCGATAGCCTCCAGCAGACCCAGCTCGTATGGCTTCCCCTTAACGATGGCATCAAAGAAAGCGAAAACTGCTTTTTGCGGTTCACTTAGACCATTGGTCAATGGTAGCTTATTCTGAATCGTCTTCAACCAAAGCTTCTGCCAGTTCAGGTTCTCAATTTTGATTTCGTCAAGTTCCTTGGTTTTCGGTCTAATCAGTTTTGAGGCGATGGTGAGAATTCTTTCATTGCCATCTTTGACTGCGAATTCAATAACATCTTTAGCGGGAACCCCTTCAATAATTTCTTGTATGCCATCGAAATGATTCACGTCCATGTCAACCAAAAGCTGTTCAGCAATCGCCTTATTGAAATCAAACTCACGTTTCAGCAGCACCGCATGCAACTTGTACCATCCCAATGTTAATATCATCGGCCTAAACAGACCCATTACATTTTTTGGTACGTTCTTAGGAAATGTTTCAATCAAAATCTTTTCTGTCCCCTTTGTGGTTGACAAAAAAGGGAAAACTTTATTGAGAATTTCATGCTCATTGACAATCCAACTCCAAAAAAGGCTTATTACATCCTTATTTGTCTTTGAGAAATAATCCTTAATTATACTCAAAAAAATACCAGTCCACCAATTTGGTGTTGTACTGTTAAAAATCTGGAGACCAATAGATGCACCATTTTCGGCGCTGTTTTTTTTCTCGAGTAATACATGCTTTTCAATCCATTCTGTCGTGGTCGCTGTTATCTGATTCTGACTGTTTTTAAAGCTCTGGACTGGAAAGTTTTTAAGTAAAAAGATTTCCTTTGAATCAGCTACCTTAAATTTTGAGCACAAATAAGTCAGCAGTTTAGATTTAGCACCTGTTCCCTTATTTGGGTCAGGAGAATATTTTGCCACTATATTGGTGTAGGTGTTCAGTACCTTTACGTCGCCAATCGTGGGCATCTCTTCAAACGTCTTGACCCCTTTAGCGATAATAGAGACATCTTTTAAGGTAAAGTTTTCGAATTCAAAAGCTTTTGCAAATTCCTCCAAACGAAACTGCGCCCTTTCATCGCCCGCCAGGTACTGCTCTGAAAATTCAGAAAGCATTACAACTTCATCTTTTTTTATTAAGCAATAACCCCGGTTCTCAAATTTCACCTCAATATTCTCTGGTACAAGAACGAGGTTGATTTTATTCTTTGGTACTTCATTTGGATTAAAGTTGATGCCAAAATTAAATATCAATTTCTGTGTGTCATCCAGCAATTGCCAAAATTTTTGAACAATAGCTTGGTACCCATCTTTCCCAACCCAGATTATCGTGTTATGGCATTCCTCCAAGCTTAAAAAATTCTGGACGATCTTGTTGAACCTTTCCTTTTCAGGTGTCTCGAGTTTGACCGCATTTTTACTTCCAGTCTTGTAAGCAATTGGCTCTAGAAAAATTTCCTTATCCATTTCAGGCTTAAAAAGCTGGAACAGATCTGAAATATCATTCAGTTTATGAAGATCATCTTTTTCGATGATCAGACAATGAGAAAAAACTCTACCGTTCCTTACATTATCAGAGGTGTCCAAATAGGTTTTAATGATCAGATAAAAACCATCGTAAAGGAACCCTCGGATAGCGGGTGACCAGTTTACCCCACTTGGTGGGCTATCTTGCAGATCGGTTTTAAAAGCTATTTTTTTTCCTATAGCCTGATCATCAAGGGTAGTTTTAATTAAATCCCAGGCTTTGTTCTGTTCTCCGCATATTGCTTGATGAATGGTAATTGTCACTATAATGCTTCTGAAATCAATTGTGTAATATCTGGAATTTCTTCGCCCCTGGAGTTTATAATAAATCCGAAACTTTCTGAACCCTGGGCCAGATAAAGGTCTTTGTTTTCAGGCTGTTTTAAGTCAAGACCCAGGGCAGAAAGACCTACGATATTGATTTTGTCGTTTGTCCAGTTCGACTCGATAAAGCTCAACAGCAGCGGTAAATTCTCTTCCAGTTTTGCTCTCGGGGTTTTGCCATTTTTTTCTTCATCCCAACAGGTCAGCACAATTGTCAGCTTAGTTTTACTGTTCTTATAATGGGCATCTTGTCCCTTTGCATACAACATGATCTGTAAAAGTTCGATAAAAGCAGATTGATCGGAAATTACATATTCATCCAATGTCGAGGGCTCACTTTTAACCAAATCAGGCTTGATTGTCTTGTTGCTAAGATCGAATCCGGTAGATAAGTTGGTCAGCCTGATAAACAACATCCAATTTTCGCTTTGGGCAATTGATTCTTTCCATTTTTCATCCACCTCCCTATTTTCAATGATGTTATTAATCTGTTCGCCACCATAATCCGGGCAAAAAAGATCAACCATATCCTCACCAAACTGAATGGGCAATGTGATACCAGTTGTCTTATCTGTGGGTGTTGGTTTAACCTCCTCACCCTTCGAAAGTGAACTTAGGGCCTCAATTATTGGGCTTAGATTCTCCACCGATTTATATAACTTTAAAGCCGCATTATTTACATCCAACCGGGCATACAACTGCGCTATAAAAGTCGTTTTACCAGAGTGTGGTTTTCCTATAATTAAAACTGATTTTGTCATTTCCCCTTAAATTTTAAAAATTGATCGTCCGTTGGGAAATCGTCTAAGTCTAAGTTAACGTTACTAGGACTATCCATCATTTGGAGCAGCCAGTCTATGGCAGCAAGATTATTTTTATGTACCAGTTCATCGGGTCCCGGTTCCAGGAAATTACTTATTTCAATTTCATGGAAATTTGCAAAAAGGCCTTCAAGTTCATTTTTCAAAGTGTCTTTGATTGCAGGCAAAACTTCTGCCTTTTTATCGGCTTTAGACCATACCGCGATTAGTGGGCGGTCTTTAATATCGTGACTGAGCTGTCTTGCGATATACATGATTTCCCGTTTGGCACCGTTTTTCTGTAAAACCAGGGCTTCACAATCAATAAACAGCATAAAAGCGTTTGAGTTGGCATAAATCCAACGGGCACTTTCCGCATTTTCATCATTCCTATTAATTCCCCAGAGTGAAAAAACCTCTCCAGAGGCATCGGCAAAAAGCAGCTCCTTGAGACCATCGTCTGAATCCTTGAGCGCTAAGTGATATAATCTGTTAGCACTCACTGGTGTTGGAGGTGGAAAGGGAACACTACCATGGCTCAACCGGAGTCTATGGTGCAGTTCGTCCCATCCCAGGATGGTTTTAGTGCCAGCAAATCTATAGTTTTCCAACTTGCCGCCATTGAGCAGAAGTGTATAAACCATTGCAAGGTAAGTCGTTTTTCCCGCATCGGCCTTACCAAACGTCCCAACCAAAAATGGATTACTCCTAGAACTGACCAGATGAATTTCATCGATAGAAAGTGCCTCTCCCGACCAATTTAAATTAGAGTTATTTGTGACTTTTTTTATATCCTGCCTAGTGACAGAAGAATTTTTTCCAGACTTGAAGTTTGGGCAAGTATTGAAATCTTCACATCCCTCATGACAGGGGACAATGGGTGCACCACATTCCTTCAATGAACATTTTCCAGACATGGCCTCTTACTTTAATAATTTTAATGAAGTTAAATCGTGGAACAACCAAACGGTTAGCTCAGCTAAAGAAATTTGGGATTGCCCACTAACTCCAACCAATTTGTCAAACTGTTTTGCCTGAAAATGTTCATGAACAAGTCCCCGTAAAAATGACAGCAGAGAAATCCTTCCTCCTTTCAGTCCTTCATCAGGAACAAAACGGTTAAGGGTTTCCTTTTCCTGTTCGACCAGGGTGACAATTTCCGAAAGTTTTTTTGTGGTAGCATCCTGTCCAGACAAGCTGTTATGCACTTCCTTTAAAAAATAATCCACGCTCGAGGGGTATAGTGTCGGAACGAAATCGCTATAGTCCTGGGCAAGGATTAATGGCAACGCCCCGTCCTTCAATGTTCTGTACGAATCGTCAATTGTTGTCGAATAACCCGCCTCCTTCCACCAGAGCAACTGGGTTCTCATCTGCATCAGATTCGCATTATAATAAAATGTCTGTTGGTTTTTTTTGAATTCGGCAGCTTGTTTTCTAAATGATTTATTCAAGACATCTTGAATTCCCTTACTTGCCCTAACGGAAAAAAAAGTTCCCCAAACTGCATCAGCTATAGCTGCATTACTGGTGTTTTCGCCACCCATATCCTTTGGTAGAACAGCAGCTTTTAGCTGCACTTCCAAATCGGCTTTACTTACAATGGCACTTTCGATTTCAGGTATTTCTATATATTGCTCAGGGGAAAAAGACCAGCTCTCTACAACGTTTTGCTGAATCTTGTTACCAATCCCCAAAATAAACGTTGAAAGGATTTCTTGTTCCCTTCCCAATTTGTAATGCTTAAGTACATTCCTGCCGGCAAACCAAATTATATGTGCAATATCATCATCTGCTGAAAGTTTGCTTAGGGCCTCCAGGATAACCGCCCGGATTATTGTTAACGCGGTATCTTTTGAATTGGCTATAAAGGTTCGCCAGTTTTCTATTATGGTCCCCTGGACTTCTTTTATAACAGGATCATCAGCACCGATCGAGGGATCAAGAGCAGTTAAAGTATAAGTGGAAATTTTTAATTTATCATCATTTAAAAGGGTAAAGACCTGTTCACTTGAAGCCTGAAGCTTATCAAAATTAGAATCCTCGGTTGTGGCAATGAATTGAGCGTTTAAATATTCTTGTATCATGAGAATGTGATGGTTAGATTTATAAAGATATTAAAATCTAGGCTTTATTTCTCTTAAAAATTAAAGTTATTGTAAATTAGTGCAGGTAAAATATCAACATTCACTTCCCCGACATAAATACACTTAAAGGCCAGCAATGGCCGCCCGATATTTTTAGAATATCAGGTAGCCCTTGCCACACTAGGAATTACCTTTAATTCTACGCATTAACACCAATCCGTGCAAAATTATTGCAAAAATCAAATGCTACCTGCGCCCTACCTAATGCATTACCCGGCATAATAGATTTGAATTTTGCTTTCGGGTCTTTATAGCTTTTCACGTTCTGGAAATAACCAGTAACCGCATTTTTAGCACCAAATAAAGTACCTTTTGTGATTTCCAGCAGTTGGATTGGATTTTTGACCGAATATTCCAAACATTATCCACCAAATTTGTAAACAAACTTGAAAATTCATCCTGTTTTCCTGTTTGCAAATTCTGCAATGTTCCCTATTTGGCGCCATTGCAATCTGCACAAGTTTTTAACCTATTTATCGGAAATCTTGACCTTAGCCCATTGGTTAAAAAGGCCCTCTATTTCCTTTGCCAATATGGTTATGCCTAATAGTTTGTGTGCCTGCTTTAACCTATCGTGCGAACTTGTCGTGGCATATCTTGATTGCGTTACTTTGATATTTCATTGCTGCATTCAAGGGTATTTTGGCAACAAACCCGAATTGGCGTAAACGAGGCGATGATGCTTCCAAAACCTTCGTTCTAAGTGGTCAGAAATAAAAACTGCTCAATAAAGTCGTTACTTCCTACCTTGATACATTCGAGCAACTTAGCGGTAATAAAAATGTATTCCCCTTTTCCGACTGCTCCAGCTGTTTCATATTTAATCCCATCTGTACCGCCCACGATGCTATCAAAAAAAAGAAAATGGATCTATATTCAAACAACTTGGTAATCCCTGCCGACTACGCCCAAGACCTCGTCGGTATCAGTCCGCATCGTTGCAAAATGATTTGGCACATCCTAACGCCATTCCAAAACAATATCATTATCCTCGGTCTCGGGCGTAGTATCATCTCCAGAGGTAAACAGGATGCGCTTCTCAACGGTATAATCTAAACCTACGTGCTTTATCGCTTCGTTACTTATGGGGTAATTTTCTATGATGGTTCACAAGCGATGCCATGCTTTTTCATTCACCGAAAAAAACTGTGCTTTCCAGTCTTGCGGTTATAATTTAGGTCGCGTCACATGATAAATATTTTTAGGGTTTCTAAAACTTGACAATATAATCTTAGTTTTTAAAATTTTGAAGTTAGCGGTATCGCTAAGGCTTAATTTTGACTTTGTTTCTATTTCATTTACGATATCTGATAATTGGGTATGGTCGGCATGGACTGCCACGCGAACCATAATAAATAGGGTTTCGTATTTTATCGCTTTTGGGTGTGTAATTTTTTGAACTTGTCCAACTGCTGGTAAAATGCTTTTGGGTTTTCCTCCTCGAATCCCCCCTTAGCCAGTCCAGTATAACTCGTCTAAGAATTCTATAAATGCTTCGGACATGATAAATTGATTAAATGGAGGATATACCTGCAGATTTGAAAAGAGGTTTGAATCGTCTCCGCAATATTAGAGGCAGCGGATCTGGAGATTGTCCGGCTCAAGAGCCTCAAGCCTACCCATATCCAACACGCAGCAAGCACCATAGCTTCAAAATCGGAAAGTAGCACTGCAACAGATAGCATAAATACCATGGTACTTGATGAAAAGAGCAATACCATAAATGCGATAAGGGCTATGCCAAGGCATAAATACCAAGTTCGTTTCACTAAAAGAACAATTACGATAATGTATTCCGAAAGCTTAAGTTTTTCGGAATAAGTTACCTTGAACAGCTGGAAAAAGATCTTAATAAAAACAAGGATGTACATGTAAAATTTGTCGATCTACTTTTTGAAAGAAGAACGAATAAGCCTCAATATATAAGATTCGAAGCACCATTGGAATATTTCTTACATTTCATAGCGTCTGAAAAGGATGAAAACTATTCGGTTAGTTGTCTTTGTTACGACGCAGCTGATTGTAAAACAACGATAACTGAAGTTACTAATTTTATTAAGCTGCATAGGGATTCAGTAAAGGATAATTAACGGAAGTATTTACCATTCAGCGTTTGAGCCATTTAAAAAAACTTCACTAATAAATATCTTTAGTTATTGGATTGGCCAATCGCCAAGTTAAGATCGGCCAATCCAGTTCCTAAATTAATGATCATATCAAGGTTTAGCTATTATTTGGTTTAGCTTAGCAATCATGTAACTTACTTGATTTATGCCTTCCATTGATATCAAGGTCACATTTTGAGTGAAAAGAAATTTTCCGTTACGGTTATAGATATCTTTTGAAACCAATTTGAACCACCCGATGTTAATGTAAGTTTGATAAGGCTCATTGTTCGTCATCAACAGGCCATTATCCCTTAAAAATCGGAAAAGTTTGGTGCGCCCCATTCCCATACCGATAAGCTTAGCAGCGGCTTTCATGTCCTGCCATGCTGGTGTGTTAGAAAACTGTTCTGTTTGTGTATTTATATATACCATATTGCTTTATCGCAATGCCTTTAGTGGCGGTTGCGAATACAGATATGCAATATGATAACCATCACGACAATGGCAGAAGACCTTATAAGGTCTTATTAAATATCAACCCGCAAGAAAAGGTAATTATGTCAATAATTACAAGTTTAAAACAACACCTTATCTAAGCACTAGTAACGTTAGGATTAAGGTGAAGGTACTTTCCCGTTTATTTTGGCAGCCGTTGATGTCAGGTGCTCTACAATTTCTTCCAATTCTTTTTTTCGATGAGTAATCGTCTTTGTCGCTTTTACATTTTTTTTACTCTGCAATAAATTTTCTATTCTGCCTCCCTGGCTATCAGAAAAAATAAAAGTAATCTTTCTCATCATCTCTGGAGACTCATAACTTATATCTATCAAATCGTTATCTGAAAGTAATTTAAATAGGTATAACAAGGTTACTTTATTTATCACCGCTTTATTTGATGGGCGATCAATCCAACGAATACCGACAGCTCTATCAGGTGAACCTCCTGAAAATGCTTGGGAAAAAGTTACCAGATCAATATCTGCGATAAAATTTTTGTTCAACTTAGTATGCAACGGAAGTGTTAGCGCATCAGGATTTAAGCTTTTCCAGATAAACATACTCGGGCTAGTGGGTTGTGTTATAAGTTTTATTGCTGGCTGCTCACTTACAAACAATTTAGAAGCACTAGCAATTTCTTTAATAAAACCGTCTTGCTCAGGGCAAAATGCCCCATATTTATCGAATATATATCTAACTATTGCCTTGATCGCGTTTCCAATATTTTCATATTTCTTTACCACTTCTTTTTTATCTCCATAGGCCAAAAGAAACCTCAATCTTCCAACTAAAATTTTCAGAAAGAGCTTGATCTCTTCCTCTGTCTTACATGAATTAATGTGTTGATCGATTAGATCAACGGTTACATAGTATTCTGCATAAAGTTTATTTAGAAGAACATCTGAAAATTTGGTAGTAGTCGTTTCAAATTCTTCTTCATTTGGATCCCAATAACCTATTTCCTTAGTTTCGGTTTCGGGATCATAAGATACTTGTTCATAATGGTCTGCATCGTCAGCTGTAGGGATAAAATTAGTTTTCATATGCTCGAGGCCCTGCCAATGAATCAAATAATCGAAAAATTTCTCAGGTTGTGGAATGGTGGATGTATAATTTTTAGGAAGCATATATGCAGGCAACGGAATATCTTGTTGGCTAATTACCTCAATGTTTCGTTTCAATTCCAACAGATAACTTTCCGCTTTTTTTTGATATCTTAAAACAATAGAAAGATATTGTTGTATACACTCTTGCCCATACTTGGCCTTCTGAAAGGATTCATCCTCAGAAACGTTGGAAAAACTAAAGTTTCGATGTTCAATATTTCCTTCATAATCGATTTTAAAAAGCATTGCTAAGGATTGAACATCTACTAGATGTTTTGACAGATAGTTTAATTTATCAAGTTTATAATATAGATCAGAAAGAATTTCTCTAATTTCGTTTATGGCTTTAGATAAAAGAGAGGAAAGGCTTCGTTCCAACTTCTCAGGCGTGTCGAAATATCTAAATTTAATACGCTCTATTTTCTCTTCCGTTTCAGCATCTTGTTCGATGGAAAGTGTCATTGAGGCACTATTAATCAATTCAGAAAATTCATATGCACTGTAGCTATAAGTAAAATCGTTCATCTGTAGTTTATGTTTGCCGTGTGAATTTACAGTTAAAAAACAAATTTCGTTTTATCTTAACTAAGAATTAAACTAAAATGTACTAGATGTTTTAAAAAAAACGGGGAAAGCAGCTATACTTTCGACCGCCCCGACTATATGGCACTGGAAGCTTATCTGAAAAAACACAAAGGAAAATCAAAACCACTAATTCTCCAATAATTCGTCATACTGATCAGCGATGTGACGGAGCCGCTTGCCCCATAGACAGATATATTAGTATAGCGAGCAAAATAACAGGCTGTTTTTTCATGGTACAAATTTAAGTAATTCAAAAAAATGTCATTTCTGCAAGATGGGTAAACTATTATATAAACTGCGAACGTATTTTTTCAAATTGTCCTTCAGGCGATAATTCCAAGCGCGTTTCTTGAATATACCAATAGCATCATTGCCTTCTATGTACCTTAGTTGAATCTTTATTGTCAGTGGCTGCATCACAAATATCTGGGCTCTACTTTTGAATAATTGGCAAATTGTTCTTCTTTATAGCCTTCAATTACTACGCCACCAGTTCAGAGAACGCATCATGTATTCCACCCTGTAAATACCATACTGCAAAGTAAGTCTGCATTCCACCCGGTGCTACCGCTTTCACATTGATACCAAATCGTGCCAGTTCATAGGCCAAGCCCCCTGAACAACCATCTACAGCAAATTTGGTTGCATTATAAATTGAACAGGTGGGATCGCACTGTAATCCAAAAGTACGGGTAATATTGATAAAGCTTCCACTTTTCCTTTTCCTAAATTAAGAAATAAATGCTCTAGTTACGTTAACTGCACCCTGCAGATTGACCTGCACCTGCAACAGAATTTGCTCATCTGTCAAAGCTTCCAACGGACCTCTCAGATCGAAAACCGCATTGTTTAAAACGACATCTACAGAATGGGATTGTAAAATGGTCGGAACTGTTTTTTGAATTGCCGCAACATCGGTTACAGCAAATTTCAATATGGTTACATTTCGAAGTTCTTTAAATGTCTGTTCCTCTTCAGGATTTCCTCTGGTTGCGATCACGCTTCAGTCTTTTACCTGAAATAATTTAGCTGTTGCCTTACCTATCCCTGATGGGGCTCCAGTGACTTGGAAACTGCTATGGAAGACTATACACTTTTTACGTAAGCATTGCCTACTTGCTTTACATATTTTAAGGCCGGGTAATTTTGAGCCAAGAGCATTGTCGTTGAACAAGTTATTTGAGCAGTCCACCAGGAAAGTCGTTCTAGGAAGTATCCATTGCCCAAATACCAAAATGAAATCATTCATTACTTAAAAAAGTATATCTTATGGATACTTTTATCAAACGTAGTTTCAATATCAGTCAAACTAGGTAATGAGATTTCATGGACTTTACGTCCCTCTTCTAGTACTAATCCGCGGGTCTCGCTCATGTATATGGTCTCAAACATATCGCGGATACTCGTCCTAATCAGTTCTTGTGGCACTAGGCCTCGCTGGTCTTTCGCCACAATTAAATCTGATGAGCCTATGTCTTCAAATAACTGGATTAGATTACCAACCTCGTTGAAATCTAAATAGCCGGCGATAAGATTGACTTGACCATTGCTAGACCCAGTATCAAAACTGAAACAATTCTTATGTGGAAAGTACATCTTCAAAAGTGGAATTTCAAAACCCGACAAAGGATCAAAGAACAGCAGCGCTGTAGAATAAGCGCCAATGCGATGTCCAATTCTACACCTAACGACCAGACGTTCCCCATCAAGCCATTTCACTGCACTTAGCGTGACATCCTGAAAACCAAAACGAAAATCATTGAAGTGGGCATCTTCTAGCCCATCCTCAGTTTTGTCACTATTCCAGAGGCCATCTAGAAAAAGAGCTATGCTCTCTCTCGACAGGAGAGGAACATATTCACCTGACTGATATTCAAAAACACAGTCCGGTTTTAGTCCTGGTGAAGAAGACACAGCGCAGTACGTCTTACCCGTCTTAACTATCCTGGTGTAATCATTATAGCCACTTTGTATCTTTGATTTGATAACTTCTGAAAAGTTGGCTACCGTCAGCCGATGAAAACTGGTGTATAGTTGTAGTATAACGTCATCACCGTCTTCAGCCACCTCAATTTTCCAAATCCGTTCATTCTTTTCAGCCGTGTAAAAATCTAGAGCATCCAAATCTTTACATGGATTCCAATAAAAACAGTTGTTGGCATTACATCCGACAACAAGTCTTTCGTCTTTATAGGTAACAAGCTGTGCATCTTCGCAGTTCAATCTTTCCCGCCAAGGCAATTCTGCCAAGACTTTAAACGGTGAAGAAGCTTGATTTATACTAATGAAACTGTCCGCAACGATTAGCAGTAGTTCTTTGGGAAGCTTTTTGGCGATTTGTGCCGCTTTTTTTTCTCCATAAACATCCGAAGGAGAAAGTGAAAGTACTGCCTTTAACGAATCCATGATTCTCCTTAAATTTTCAAAGAAATAATTATCGCCATTAAATTCTGCTAATTTTCCACCTCTAAGTTTCCAAACTTTCGCCTCATTGTAAAAGTTAGCTAATTGACCAGTAAAGAAAATTGGACGTATAGCTGTAGGGTGTCTCAAGCTGATATCTTTTAGGATTTCGGGAGAAAACAATTTAAGTGCTTCATAGGCGAAGATTCCGGTATTGATAAATTCAAGATTGTTCACTTGGGCACTGCTGTTCCAATCCTGATGCCACAAGTTGATACTTCGGTCCAATTGTGCGACATTGACCATAGCTCTTGCTATCACTTGTTGGTTCCTAAATTTCTGCTGTTTGTCACCTATCGCACGGTTATAGGTTTCTAATGCAGTATTAAAGATTTTCAGCTGGTCATTATCCAGCCAATGATGGGCAGCTCCAAGATGTCCGCGTACAAATGCCTCAACGTTTGATTGGAGCTCGGTCTCATGTTGGGCAGTAAGGATTTGGGTCAATCCCTTCAGCGCTTTTGCTTGGCGCTCTTCTAAGCGCTTAGCAATTTTCTCGGCGTTGGGATTGATACCGTTGAGAAAATGTGGTAGACTTTCATGGTCCGGGCCATAGGGAACCATATGTACATTACATTCACGCATGAGCTCTAAATGCGCTTCAGAACCCTGTTCCCCATCTTTCACCAATAGATAATGTTCTCCATGAATATTTGGAAACCATTCCTTCATTAACTTAAGCATGGTAGAAAAATCTTCATCCATCACTCCATCCCGGCTGCACCCGATAAACAAAAAAGTCCGGCGCATCCAGAGATCCTGTAACAAGTACTTATACCCATATACATTTTTCAATCGTTCGTAATCTTCTACACCGAAGATGGTGGTATCAGGCCTATAATAGATTCCGTGCAGATGTAATATAAAAGGCTTAGCATTGTCGATGCAACGTTGTATCTCCTCATGTTGCTGCCAATCTAAGGCTAAATTCGATTCAATTACCCCAACATTTCGGAGCAGGTCGTCATAATTCGTGGTGGCAATGATCGGCTGGCAAAGGTTTTGTATACTTTCGATAAGCAGTTCCGACTTTATTTGGGGCCTACCCAGGGTATCTTCCAGCCAATTCACATAAGGTCTACCAGGAGCATTGAGCAGTTGTTTGACCACGCTGGCAGCTTCGATCAATTGCCCATTCTTTAAAAGATCGCGACCAAACTCCAACAGTCTTTCATCTATCTTTAAAACTTGCGCGTATTCCAGACCGCTCGAGATTAGTCCCGCCCAACTAGGCAACCCAGCACATGCATAGGACACTCCTGCACCAACAACCGGTACCACCTTGCCCTCATATAATTTGGCACTTAATTTATCCAAATAGGAAATCATAGAGTAACGATTATTTAAAAGTGGATAAATTAATAATTAAATATGTACTCTTCATTACACCCCATAAATAAAATTTTGGGACTGCACCTCTGTAGCTTTAGTGCCAGCAAAGGAGTTATCCTTTTGACCAGATGCAACCGATTGCCAAGCAACTATCCACTATAACCTACAATTGAGTCAATATTGAGACGCTGCAACGGTAAACCACAAATAGTTTACATTATAGGGTCTATTCGCTCGTAGTATTAGAAATTGTGATTCTTCGATTCAGTTATAGTATTTTAAACATTTCTTACAGTTTGTATTTAGCACTATTAAAGAATTTGTCAATATCACTCGTGTCTCGTTATGTAACTACCAAAAGTTTTTCTCAAATTTTGAAATCTAATTTACTGGTAAACATTAGTTTTCAATTGCTCCTTAAGCTAAGGAAAAATATGAATGTACTCTGCTATTTGAGATTAAGAATGAGAAAATTCATCAACTAGAAGAAAGATTAATGAACAATGAAATTGAGAGCTCAACATATCAGACTTGGTTTAAAAAATTTAAGGAGGATAAAGCAATCTTAGAGTCTTCAATTAATGGAAATCAGAAATCTAAGGCATTAAACAATGAAAACATAAAAGAGCGTCTCATGCCTTATATGTCCAAGTTGTATGATATTTATGATAAAGGTAACATTGTCCAGAAGCAAACATTAATTAGAGGCGTGTTCAAAGATAACCTGACATGTGGTGAAGGGGCTTTTAGAACCGCTTTCATCAGGATCAATGCCAAAAGTTGTGGAGCAGGAATGATTTTTTTGTTGCTACGCATAAATTTGAGTTAGTCTGTACAGGAAGAATTCAATGTTTTTGACTCCTCTGAATTGTGACCTGAATGCCTTTATCTTTGCATTGAAGGATTCTGCTGATGCATTGGTCGATCTGCGGTCAAAGTAATTCAATATCGTTTGATAATGACTTTGTATAGATCTGGCAATCGTATTGAATGCTTTAAAACCCGATTGTCTTACTTTTTCGTGCCATCTGGCCAGCTTAGCCAATCCAAACACCTTATCTTCTGTGTTTTCAAATAGCTGACTGAGCCCCATACTAAGTCCGTATGCGGTTTTAAGGTCAGGAAACCTTTCGAATAAGAGTGCTGCACGATCTTTCTGGCTAGCTGTCCAGGCTGTAGGTCTTTTATACAATACATACCTGCTACGAGCCAATAACTGCTTGATGGTATCTCCATTGTGAAGTACTTCTGACTGAAAGGGATGACCAGATTTTTTCGACGCTTCAATAGCTTCATTCTCTGCATCCATAGCCTCCCATCGATGTTTGATCCGCATTTCCTGTAAGGCCTCTGTTGCCAGTTTCTGCACATGGAACCTATCGGTGACCCTGGTTGCCTGTGGAAAGCAGCGTTTACAGATCAGTTCCATATTACCTGCCATGTCCAGTGTAATCTCAGCTACTTTCTTTCTTGCTCTATGGGGAATTCTTTGTAATACTGAAATCACCGTTTCGGCTTTGGTGCCTGCTACGACAGCAACGATAGCACCTTTCTTACCCTTAGCGGCTTTATTTGTGACGATCGTATAAAGTTCACCATGAGACAAACTGGTTTCATCAATAGAGAGCTGTTCACCCAGGTTTTCTGGGTATAACAACCACTGTTTTGCATGTGACCGCTGATCCCAGTTTTTAAAATTACTGAGGCAATCACGGTATTGGCGGAGTAGATTTTTAGCTTTTACACCGTAAAATGAACTGATCGAATCTACACTACTGGGGGCTGTATCGATTGATTTCTTTTAAAAAAGCCGCGAAATCTCCTGTCATTCGCGTTCCCTTTTCTACTAATGTCCAATCCCGGTAGATCACCTTACCGCTTTCCAGATTCATCCAGCGCCGTCTCTTGATGTGATAAAATACCTTGTGGCCACGAATAGGGAAATCCTGAACGACAATCTCTGGAAAAAAACCTTTGGACTGAACCTTGATCGAATCCCACTCTATAGGAAGGGCATTGCTCTCTTCTAACTGGATGTGAAAAGTATCGGGATCTTCAATGACATTGGTAAATTCAAAATTCTCCAGGATAAATTCTGGTAGAAATAAGCTCAGTAAGGATTGGGTAGCGGATGGCATAAATAGCAAGAATTATAACAAGACAAAGCTATAATTTTAACCCTTACTCCACAACATTTGGGATTGATCCTTTCATCAACCCTACGTTTCACGATAACTTACTGAAAATCAAAGAAAAAGGACTGCTTTTTGAGGAGCAGTCCTTGATCAATTTGGGCGTGAGCCCGGCTAGTACCCGGAGCCGGAGTCGAACCGGCACGGTTTCCCACAGGTGTTTGAGACCAGCGCGTCTACCAATTCCGCCATCCGGGCATTTCCTTATTAGCGGGACGCAAATCTATATATTCACAGCAGCATTTCCAAGGCTTATTTTCAATAAAAACACAATTAAGATGCTTTAGACTGATCTACAGGCTCTTCCTTTAGTTTTTTATCTATATAAAAAGGCACGAACGGCAGCAAAGAACCTAAAAATATTAAAGCAGCCTTACCAATACTCCATTTATATTCTACCAGACACATGATTACGAGTATCGCATACAATACAAATAATAACCCATGCGCCCATCCAGTATACTTAACAGCAAGTGGCATATCCATAAAGTATTTCATCGGCATGGCGATAAAGAGTAAGGCGATATAAGATATACCTTCTGCAACGGCTACTTTTCTAAAGATTGATAGTGTATTCATAATTTATGTTTGTCCCAAAAATAGAAAAACCGGCTCATCTCTGGCCGGTTATCTTTCTTTTTGACACTATTCTAACACCTTATCCTACAGCACCTAATTTTGCAATACTGTCATTAATACGGGTCAGATATTTCTTTCTGAAATATATATCTTTTACTCTTTTCAACGTTTCTCCCTGCGCAGCAGAATCCTGCTCTTCAAAGCCACTAGTAAGTATTTCCAGACTAGAGTCCAGTGTCAAGGAAATTTCGGCTACCTGCCCCTTAATTACCGCTAATTTAGCAGCATCAGGATCGAACTGCAGATCCATCAGTTCTTCATTAACTTCCATCATTTCCATAAGAAATTCCTGAGGAAGATTATACTGCTCTCCCTCAGCGAGCATGCCTTTGAGTTCAAGGATATAATGAAGCCGCTTCTGAGGATCACTTAATAACTGGTAAGCCTTATTATTCAGAGTAGATAACTCCAGAACTTCTGCCTGCTTCTGTTCAGACTCGTTGATATAGAAATCCGGGTGATACTTCTTGCTTAACGCATAGAACTGCTGTTTAACTCTTGCAGGATCAGGTTGAAAAGATACCGGCAGGTCGTAAAAACTAAAATAGTCCATCTAGTTATTTAATAAATGCTTTAAAGATATCGTTACCGAGCACAAACACCATCAGGGATAACAGAATTACGAATCCTACCATCTGTGCACCTTCCATGAATTTATCTCCCAGCGGTTTACCCTTAATCATTTCTACAATCAGGAAGACTACATGACCACCGTCCAGCGCAGGAATAGGAAGCAGATTCATAAATGCCAGAGCAATTGAAATAAGCGCTGTAGAGGCCCAGAAATGTGACCACACCCAAACTCCACCATAAACCTTCTGCGCTATGGCTACAGGGCCTGAAAATGCTTTGTCAGCTTTAATTTTCCCGGTTAATACTTTTGAAATACCTTTTGCATTATCTGTAAAAGTCACCCAGGCCTGGTTTACACCGATCGGCAATGCCTGAAAGAAGCCGTATTGAATGGTTTCTAATTTCAGATCACCGAGTGTAAAACCAATTCCGATAGTTCCCAGGCTGTCTGTTTTCACAGTAAATTGTTTTGCCACACCATCGCGCATTGCATCGATCTGAACATCTTTACTCTTTTGAGCTTTTAAAGCGTCAGATACATCTGCATCATATTTAACCGCTTTACCGTTTATGGCAGTGATCAAGTCTCCTTTCAACAATCCAGAAGCAGCAGCAGGCCTGTTTGCAAATATAGTATCAAGTTTAGGCAGACGCAACGGGGTACGGCTAATCAGTTCATCCAGCCCAAGATCTGCCACTTTATTCAGGATATTATCCGGAATTTTAACCTCCAGTGTTTTACCACTGCGGTCAATCGTTAAGGTTGTGTGGCTTAACAGGATATTCGAACTCGTGATCTCATCGAAACGAATCACTTTTTTTCCGTTTATTGCCAAAACATGGTCACCGTCTTTCAGTCCGATTTCTTCGCCGATTACACCGACATTAATTCCGTTCTTTACAGAGCTGTTTGGAATGTAGGTATCACCAAATTTAAAGGCAAGCATCCAAAAGATGAAAATACCAACTACAATATTGACAATTACACCACCAAGCATCACGATTAAACGCTGCCATGCTGGTTTAGACCGAAATTCCCATGGTTGAGGCGGAAGCGCCATTTGTTCTTTATCCATTGACTCGTCAATCATTCCGGCAATTTTCACATAACCACCTAAGGGAAGCCACCCTATTCCGTATTCGACACCGCCGCGTTTAATGCTGAATAATTTAAATCCCCATGCATCAAAAAAGAGATAGAATTTTTCAACTTTAATACCAAAGGCACGTGCCGCAAGAAAATGACCTAATTCGTGTAAGATTACTAATATTGATAGGCCCAATAATAACTGGGCAACCATAATTAATCCGTTCATATATTATTTTAGAGTTTTATAATTGAAAATTTAGATAGCTAGATGTTTTTTAGAAACCAGTTCCCTGGCAAATATACGGGTAAGGCGATCTGTTTCTAAGTAATTGTTCAGGTCCGGTTGCTGAATAAATTCAAGGTCGGACATACATTGCTCGATAACGTCACTCATCTCCAGAAACCCGATCTGGTCATGAAGAAAAGCATCAACCACAATTTCATTTGCCGCATTAATGATACAAGGCATATTCCCCCCTTTTTCAAGGGCAGCATAAGCAAGTCCAAGATTACGGAATGTCTCCATATCAGGTTTATAGAACGTAAGTTCAGGATAATCCATGAAGTTAAAACGTGGAAATTGCGTTTCTATTCTGTCCGGGTATGCCATCGCATAATGAATTGGTAATTTCATATCAGGGACACCTAACTGGGCCTTAATAGAACCATCATTAAACTGTACCAGCGAATGTATTACAGACTGCGGATGGACAATTACATCGATCTGATCTAAACGGAGGTTAAAAAGCCATCTGGCCTCTATAACTTCCAGTCCCTTATTCATCAGAGATGCAGAATCTATAGTGATTTTAGCACCCATCACCCAGTTTGGATGTTTGAGCGCCTGTTCTTTAGTTACCTTAAGCAGATCGCTCCTGTCCCTGCCACGGAAAGGTCCGCCGGAAGCTGTAATATATATCTTCTCAATGGAATCAAGTTTTTCTCCTACCAGACATTGATAGATTGCTGAATGTTCAGAATCCACAGGCAGAATCTCTACGCCGTATTCAGCTGCCAGCCTGGTGATTAATTCTCCGGCGACCACTAAAGTTTCCTTATTGGCCAGCGCGATCGATTTTCTGGCACGAATGGCCGCTATAGTAGGTCGAAGTCCAACAGAACCCACAATTGCAGTGAGTACAAGATCTACGCTCTCATAAGCCGCGGCCATAGATAACGCATCTTCTCCTGTATGAACCGCTATGCCATGTCCGGCAAGGGTATTTTTAACTGCTGCATATTTCGCATCAGAAGTTATCACGACCAGCTCAGGTTTAAATTCAAGAGCCTGCGCGATCAGCAGATCTGCATTGGAATGCGCACTTAAAACTGTCACATTATACAAATCCGGATTAGCCCGGATTACCTCCAGGGCCTGGGTACCTACGGATCCCGTAGAACCAAGTATTGCTATATTTTTCAAATCTTTCTGGTCAAATGAATAAGCCCGTCTGCTATTTTTCTGTCGTTAGACAAACGGGGTACTTTATTTTGCCCGCCCAGCTTACCTTCAGCTCGCATATAGGTAACAAAGGCATCTTTCTGAAGGGATCTGATCACCAGAGGCTGCAGAATTTTCCCTTCAATCAGGTCAAAGTAGTAAATATTTTTCTTTTGGAGCGCCTGATCCACTTTTTTACTAAAAGCAGACAGATCAGCAGGGGGTTCTGAGAACTCTATAAACCACTCATGATACGGCAATTCACCTGCTTCAGGATTGACCTGGGGAGCGACGGTAAATTCTGTTATACCAACACCAAGGTCATTCGCAACAGACAATAAAGAATGTTCAACCTCCTCACCGATCACGTGTTCACCGAAAGCAGAAATATAATGTTTGATCCTGCCGGTAACCATAATCTTATACGGATTTTTGGAAACAAACTTTATAGTGTCCCCAATACTGTATCCCCATAACCCTGCATTCGTATTTAAGATCAATGCGTAGTTTGTATTCAGTTCCACTTCTCCCAGACTCAGGCGTGCCGGATTCTCATTATAATATTCTGATGCCGGTATAAATTCATAGAACATCCCTGCCTGCACAAGTAGTAACAGACTTTTATCATGCTGGGAATCCTGATACGCTATAAAGCCTTCCGAAGCAGGATACGTCTCAATAGCATCAATCTTTTTCCCGATACTATTTTCGATTTTTGCACGGTAAGGCTCATAATTAACTCCTCCATATACAAAAAGCTTAAAGTTTTTGAAAATATCTTTAATCTTCTTCCCGTCAGTCTTTTCAGTCAGCTTGTCAAAATACATCTGTACCCAGGGTGGAATTCCGGAAATGAGCGTCATATCCTGATTAATGGTTTCCGCAACAATTGCCTCTACCTTTTCTTCCCAGTCTTCTATGCAATTAGTCTGATACGAAGGCAAACGGTTTTTCTGCAGGTAAGCAGGTACCAGGTTTGCTACTATCCCGGACAACCTTCCTACGTTAATGCCGTTCTTTTTCGTCAGCACAGGGCTACCTTGCAAAAAGATCATTTTTCCATTTACAAAGTCTGCATTCCCGGTCTCATGTATATAAGTTAACAAGGCGTTTCTTGCGGCTTTGATGTGTTCGGGCATCGACTCCTTTGAGATCGGAATATATTTGGCACCAGAAGTTGTACCGGAAGTTTTTGCGAAATATTCAGGTTTACCCTTCCAGAGCACATCTGCTTCTCCCGCAACCACGCGGTCAATATAAGGACGCAACTCCTCGTAGTCTCTTACAGGTACCCTTTTTTTGAAGTCTTCATAATTACGGATCTGTTCAAAATGGTGGTCTTTGCCGAAAGCCGTATTACCGGCTTCTGCTACCAGATGATGCAGAACCTCTTGCTGTGCAGCGACTGCATTGTTCTTCCAGCGATTGATCCGCCGGACAACATAGGCTGCAAAGGGTTTACTTAATGCCGCTTTTAATCCCATTTGGATTTATACTATGTTATGAATAATATCAGGTTTTTCGTCGCCATCATATTTACTCATCATCCAGCGATAAGCAATGGTCAATGCCACACTAGATAAAGGAACAATGATGAACGAACTTAGAATATTAACAAAAAATGCAATGACTGGTAATTTAAGTGCTATCAATAAAAGACATAGTACGTAAAACCCGCCCAGTACCAGCAGCAGTAACAGAATCTTGGTAAAATTACCTTTAGTAATAGCCAGACTGAACTTAATAGCTGCAAAAGGACTCTGATTTTTGTCAATGATAAAAAATGGAAAGAAAGATATTCTGATCCAGGTGATAAAAATAGCAACGATACCTACCGAAACGGCAATATTAGTAATGACTTCCATTCTTATACCTGTGTAAATAAAAGGGAAAGCCGCAAGAATCACTATAGCGTAAACACCAACGATTACAAGCATAAAATAAAGCATACTAACCATGAACCGGATAATTTGTTGTCTGGTAGGAAGCGTGCTCACAATACTAACGTCATTCTCCTCATCGTCGAGTAAATGAAATATGTATTTCAACAGAGAAAGATTAAGTGTGAAATACATCATCATGAAAAAGAAGGCCATCAGTATACTTAAATAGATATTGACGTCCTTAATTAAAAAGGCCATTAGCCCGGAAGCATTGGAGGTAATAAACATCAGGAAACACAGGGTTGCAATAGAGAAATAGTTTCTCTTAGTTACTTCCCAGGCCTTTCCAATTACTTCGTTAACGGTAAACGTACTCTCCTTTAGATAATTTATCATGGTTGTTTAAATACTAGTCTCTTGAAAAAATCCTGAATAAACCCCAGTCCGTAAGCTGTCAATTGTATAAACGAAGATACGATACTCAGCGAAGCAACTTTAAATGAATGGTTTAGATACAGGGAATGAAAAAATATCAGCATAAAGTATACCAGAAGAAAAACATTCCCGGTATGTGCCAGTGGAGCGCCGAAAAGGTTTAGCAGAACTAAGACACCTAATCCAACAGTAAACAATGCAGGGAAAAAGTGAACTGGTTTCAATTGTGAGGGAAAGTGTTTATAGATATTAATTCTTGCCCGGCCAAAAAAATGGATTTGCTTATAAAACTGAAGCATACTGGTCCTTCTCTTGTGAAAAACCTTCGCACCTGGAATGAGCCCGATTTTAAATCCGGATTCATGTATACGAATGCTGAATTCTATATCCTCCCCTAGCCTGGTTAAAATAAAACCACCCGTTTTCCTCCAGACTTCTGCTGATATCCCCATATTGAAACTTCTGGGGTGAAACTGGCCTACATGCTGCTTATTACCACGGATACCTCCCGTTGTAAATACAGAAGTCATTCCGTAACTGATAGCTTTTTGAACTGCAGTAAAGCTTTCATGTGCAGCATCCGGTCCGCCGTAAGCATCCAGATGATGAGCGAATAAATAAGACGAAACGATCTCAAGGTAATCTTCAGGGATCAGACAGTCAGAATCAAAAACAACAAAGTAATCTCCTTTCGCTCTTTCAAATCCATAGTTCCTGGCAAAACCCTGCCCGGCATTTGGCTTGTAATAATAATGCACATCAAGTCTGTCAGTGTATGCTTCTACAATCTCCTTTGCGGGCACAGCAGACCCATCATCAATGACAAGTACCTCAAACTGCTGATAAGTCTGAAGGCACAGGCTTGAGAGCAGCTCGTCAATTTCCTGCGGCCGGTTATATAGTGGAATGATTATAGAAAAGAACATAGATCAGACAATTTCTTTTTCAATCAGATACTGATTGCGTTCTGTCGCATTCCTTGTGACCAGCTCAGCTACAAATCCAGTAAGGAATAATTGTGAACCAACAATAATAGCCACAAGTGCTATGTAAAAACCGGGCTGGTCTGTTACTTCCCTTTTAATCGGGATGCTCATTGAAATATGATAAAGTTTTTCACCAATTATCCAAACAGCCATGATTGTGCCTATTAAAAAGCTTAGCACACCCAGCGAACCGAAAAAGTGCATTGGCCTTTTGCCGAATTTCCCGACAAAAAAGATCGACAGTAAATCCAGAAAACCATTTATAAAACGGCTGAACCCAAATTTAGTCACACCATATTTTCTCGCGCGGTGTTCAACAACCTGCTCACTAATCTTTTTGAATCCTGCCCATTTAGCAATCACAGGAATATACCGGTGCATTTCACCGTAAACTTCAATCGTCTTGATCACATCACTGCGATATGCTTTTAGACCACAATTAAAATCATTTAACTGGATACCCGACATCTGTCTGGTCGCCGCATTGAATAATTTGGTAGGAATAGTTTTGGTTATCGGATCGTAACGCTTTTTCTTCCAGCCGGAGATAAGATCCAGCTTTTCTTCTTTTATTCTTCTGTAAAGCTCGGGGATCTCGTCGGGGCTATCCTGTAGATCTGCATCCATAGTAATCACAACATCACCCGCAGCCGCAGCAAATGCCACATTTAATGCCGCAGATTTCCCGTAGTTACGTCTGAATTTAATTGCTTTAACAGCCGGATAGTTTGTCTTTAGATTCTCGATCACCTGCCATGAGGTATCTGTACTCCCATCATCTACAAAAAGAATTTCGTAGGAGAAGCCATGTTTGTCCATTACCCGGGAGATCCAGTCGGTCAGTTCAGGTAAGGATTCTTCTTCATTATATAAGGGAATGACAACAGATATATCCATGCAGGTATAAGAATGTATTTGATAATTAACGCGCAAATTTTATCATTTATAATGATAAAACCTGCACGCAAAAAAATTTATTAGCCTAATTCTCGTCAGAAACGAACATTGGTCTGGCTTTCTTGAAGATAGCAGCAAAGATCATTGCCCCAATTCCATACATAATTGCCTGAATACCAAATCCAACGATGGCCTGGAAAAATGTGGGATTAAACTGACTCTCCATTTGCTGATTCTGAGTGGCAATCATCTCTTCCATTCTGCTGTCATCCACCCCAAGTTTAGTTAACATATCTTCAGTTTTACCTGCGATAAGCTCTTTCATTCGCTCAGGATAAGTAGGATCAATGAACTTTCCAAAAAGGATTGTAAATACGTACACAATTGCTGCAGAGACCAGAAACATAATAAATATGTGTAGCAAGGCTTCGCTGAAAGTCCAGTACCCACCTGCTTTTTTACGCATATCCAGTGAGAAAAACACAGCTAATGCAATTCCTACAACAATATTTATAATAGATAATGCAGTAGACCCCATTAAGTGAGGCACAGTGTAATTGATCACCAGAAAAATCACCAGACTAACAGCAGCCATGATAACTCCATTCTTAATTGCTTCAGATCTAAGCAGACCATTTTGATTCAGCGCATTTGTTTCCATAGCTGTAAATTTAGTTTTTCTGATTAAATACTGTAATCAGCTCGTAAACCGCAGTATCGAATTCTTTATTTGTACTGAAGTTAGACAAATCCTCGTAAGCCTGATCATTCGCTTTCGGCTGATTGAAGAAACTCATGAAAGGTATGAAAAGCTCTTCCATTTCTTCTCCAAGGTCGATCATACCTTTATGGGCGCAAATATCTTCGATACTACTTTCCGCCAATTGCTGATTACTGATCAGATCTTCATAAATATGAAACTCATCCTGGAATTCATCTTCTTCTACTAAAAGGAATTCACGCAGAAAATCTCCCAGCTCAGGCTTGATTTGCTCGTCATGGCATTCATTGATATACAGTAACAGATTTAGCAACTCAGTACCACGGTCTATTGTTTCCTCTTCAATATTTGCCCATTCTTCTGTTTCCAGATAGTCTTCTTCTAAACGCTTCATATCACTGGCAAAGAAGTTAATCATGAGCAGATCAAAGAATACCTCTCTCAGCTCCTCAAAAGATGGGTGCTCATCAAAGACAGCGTCAAATGCTTCTACTTTTTCCAGAAAGCCCTGCTCTTTACTGAATACTTCGATCAGACTTTGTTTAACAGCAGAAGAATCCTGACCAGAAAGCGATGCAAATTTATCTAATGAAGCGACTAATGCGCGGTTAACTTTATTATCCATATACTTGAAATTGATTGTTATTATAAACCATTTGAACTTTACCAGTTAATGTTTCTCCCAGTAAAGGTGTGTTTGATGAAAGAGAATAGTTTTGGGCTTGATCATAAACCCAGGTTTGCGAAGGATTAAAGAGCGTAAAGTTAGCTGGTTCTCCTTCTGCGATTACAGGAACAGATAAACCTAGCAGTTGACGTGGGTTGATACTTAATTTTTCTACGATCTGATTCACCGTAAGGCCGGCTTTGAGTAAAAGGGGCAGTACAGTTTGCAAAGCGATAATACCGTAAGCGGCAATTTCGAATTCTACCTGCTTATGTTCTGGTTCATGAGGGCGGTGCTGTGAAGACACTGCATCAATAGTTCCATCCTTTAAGCCAGCCAGCAAAGCCTTGATATCCGTTTTTGAACGTAGTGGTGGTTTTACTTTATAATTACTGTCAAAGTCATTTAAAAGGTCCTCTGTAAAGACCAGCTGATGTGCTGCCACATCGCAGGAAATCTTTAAGCCGTCTTTCTTCGCTTTGCGGATCAGGCCAACAGAACCAGCAGTAGAGATTGTACTGATATGAACCGGGGCATCATGATAAGCGGCCAGAAAAATATCCCTGGAGATCTGCATTTCCTCTGCCAGTGCCGGAACACCCTTCATACCAAGTAACACACTTGTTTTGCTTTCGTTGATCTGGGATTTACCGGCGATGGATTTGTTCTCCGGATGTACCATCAACAATCCGTTAACACCTTTGCTGTATTGTAGTGCACGGCTCATGAATCCATCATCAACCACAGGCTTTGCGCCATCCGAGAATGCAACCGCACCTGCAAGCTTCATATCATATAATTCGGCAAGCTCTTTACCTTCCAGATCCTGACTGATTGCTCCTACCGGATGGATGTCGACCAGATACCCTGCCGCTTTATTGACCAGATAAGCTACCTGCGCCTTTGAATGCACAACAGGTTTAGTCTGCGGCATTAACGTAAGTCCGGTAAATCCACCAGCCTGCGCAGCAGCAGCAACAGACTCCAGATCTTCCTTAGCTTCAAACCCAGGATCACCGGTTAAACAATTCAGATCAAAAAAACCAGGTGAAAGCACAGCGCCATTACCTTCGATAACCTCTTCGCCTTTTTGTGGACTCAGTTTATCTTGAATAGATGCAATTTTACCCTGTACCACACGAACATCACAGTTTTTTTCATGGAAAGGGCTGTTAGGATCAGCTATGGTTACGCCTTTAAGCAGAAGGTTCATGTTTTCTTATGTTTTTAATGGTTAAAAAATTCGAATCAGTTGAATTCCCTTTAGACAGCACTGCCTGCAAAATTAGGCAATTTTCGCCAAGCAGTGGCTGTATATTCATTTCATACTCTACCCTTGATAAACCAGGCACTAAAAACGTCGGAAGATTACCGTAAACCGGATACCCCATCAGCAGATTATTGCGAAAGAAACAAAGGAAAAAGATAGGAAAAAGGAATAGAATAGTCATCGGAATGGCCGGTACCAGTACTGAGAATATATAAACCGGGCAGACGAAATTCATTAAAAAACAAATGTAGAAATATTATCTGTATTTTTTCATTGCGTTATAAAGAGCATCATCCAGTCCATAAACATCGTCCCTGTAAACGATCTTGCCATTTTGTACCCAGGCAGTTCTGTAATTCAGGAAAATAGATATCCCTTTCCGTGTACCAAACCATTTAGGCTTTAATTGGAAAGCATTGACTGTATCGGCCTTTTTTTCAAGAATCTTATGATAAACCTTCATTTTGGTGGTATCCAAAGGAGGCAAATTGACTTCCATACGAAGCTGGTCGTATTCTGCCTTACTCTTAAGCAGGTTCTCTGCAAACTCGAGCGGTTTTTCTACCCTTACACAACCATGGCTCACAGCCCGGACTGAGCGGCTAAATGCCGATTTGTTGTTTGTGTCATGTAAATAAATACTGGAACCATTCTCAAAAATAAACTTGAATTTCCCTAATGCATTTCCACTTCCCGAACCTTGTTTGAATTGAAAAGGCAGGCGTTCACGGGAATATTTACTCCACTGGATCGTATCCGGGTCAGCAACTAGTTTACCTTTATAATAAACACGCATATTGTTATTTGAAAGATAGTAAGGATCACGGGCGGCGTTATAATAGATCTCATTCTGCGCAATACTCACCGGTATATTCCAAATTGGATTCACCTGTATGGAGTTAAATTTACTGAGCAAGATGGGCGTCTGATGATTTTTCGGTTTATCATCCAGCTTGCCCGTACGGTTGTACTCTTTAATTTTCTCTTCGTAAGCAAGCTCCCTCCTGGATCCCACACATACTTTCATATGGGAAAGTGTATCATTATCCTTATACCAGGTCAGGCTGTAATCAGGGATATTCACTTCGACATATTCATTGCCGATCTCAGGAATCTTCCACCGCAGCCTCTCCATATTGACCAGCGTGGTTTTAATTAGTTCCGTATTGCGGTTACCACTTTTTTCCAGATTACCAAGATTACGCTGTAATGCGATATAATCAGCACTGCGGGGTTGTATTTCCTGAAGATGTTTCTGTAAATTCTCAACTTTCAACAAACCTGACAGATAAACGGAGTCAGGGCGCGTTGTCGTCACATAATACCTGTTCAGCACTTTTTTAGGGTTAATACTGCCAAAACCGACAAAAGTGTCATACTTTAACAAGGCAGAGGCGCTGTATAACTCCAATTCAGCGATCACAGGGTAGACCTGTTGAATATTTTTAAACTGGTTATCGTGTAATTCTTTCAGTAATTCAGTGAGTCTGGCATAACCAAATAAGGAAGGTTTATACCCATGTAGTTTACTATTCCCGACATAAGCAGCGAGTGTATCCAGCTGACCATCAACAAAAAAGCGCGTAACAAAGGTCGTGTTCAATTCCTCATTCCCATAAAAATTACTTAAAGTATTCGGGTTACTTAAATTAGGCTTAATTGAGTCGAAGGTTTTCCTGAAAACCTCGTTATAAGCAGCAGTATCAAAGTTTTTATAGATTTTGTTCTTAAAATGCTCGGCAAGTATAATCCCTACTTCAGGCGTGGTTTTGAACCAGTTACATGAAGAAATAAATAAAACAACGGGAAAAACAACAGTAAATATTCTTTTCAATTGGGGAATTTTAGATTATTTTATCAAATAAAATGCCATATATTTTTGAAAAGTGCTCACGATGGTTATATTTGTGTTCCCCAGCGTGCAACGCATTATTGGATAAGGACTAAAAAATTATGAACAAACACTTGAACAATCATTTACATTTGCATCATCGCCAGTAGTGGCGATATATATGTAATGTTTTGTACTTCAAGACTTGTTTCCGAATTTTAACTTCCTGTCTCATTCAATAATTTCAATCCATTGAAAACACTTAAAATTGCTATCCAGAAATCTGGTAGACTCAACGAAAAATCTGTAGAAATTCTCAAAAATTGTGGCCTTTCATTTGAAAACTACAAAAGCTCCCTTATATCAACTGTAACCAATTTCCCTCTGGAAATCTTGTTTCTTCGTGATGACGATATCCCAGAATATGTGCAGGACGGCATTGCCGATCTCGGCATAGTTGGCGAGAATGTCATTCATGAAGTCAATGCAGATGTGACCTACCTGCAGAAATTAGGGTTCGGTAAATGCACCCTGAAAATCGCCATTCCAAACGAAAGTGAAATGACCGATATCAGTCAGCTGGAAGGCAAAGCTATTGCGACATCCTACCCCGTAATTCTCGAAAAATATTTAAAGGACAACCAGGTGAATGCGGTAGTCAGAACGATTTCAGGTTCTGTAGAAATTGGTCCGGGACTTGGTCTGAGTGATGCAATTTGCGACATCGTTTCTACAGGTGGAACTTTAAAAAGCAATGGCTTAAAACCATTCGCCGAAGTGATGAATTCCGAAGCAGTAATGATCTGCAGTAAAGGTACTGAACTCAACGAAGACGTAATTGAATTGCTGCAGCGAATCCGTTCGGTACTGCGTGCAAAAGAAAATAAATATGTTGTACTTAACGTCGCAAAAGTAAATCTTGAAAAAGTAGTCAACCTGCTTCCGGGTGTTAAAAGTCCGACTGTAGTTCCTCTGTTTGAACCGGACTGGGTTGCTGTACATTCCGTAATAACAGAACAGGATTTCTGGGAAAAAATTAACTTGTTGAAAGCGGCGGGTGCAGAAGGAATTGTCGTTATGCCGATTGAAAAAATCATTGCTTAACAACAAAACAATCAACCAAAAACCATTAACTACAAGTTAAATTAAAAACATAAAACATTGAAAATCTACAGTTATACCAATCTATCTAAACAGAATATTGAGGATATCTGCCTGAGAACACTGGAAGATGACGCAGCCATTGCAGAACGTGTTGGCCAGATCATTAACCAGGTAAAAACTACCGGTGATCAAGCCCTGCTTGACTATGCCGGTCAGTTTGACGGCGTACAACTGGAACGGCTTTTTATCGACGAGCAGGAGATTGAAACTATAGCAGCAGAAATCCCTGAGGATGCGAGAGAAGCTATTGAAACAGCTTATGCAAATATCAGAAAGTTTCATGCAGCCCAGCTTAAAACAGAAGACAAAGTAGAGACCATGCCTGGGGTTACCTGCTGGCGGGAGTCACGTCCGATTAGTCGGGTAGGCCTTTATATTCCAGGCGGATCTGCTGTACTGCCCAGTACTTTTCTGATGCTCGGTATTCCTGCTATCCTGGCAGGATGCGAAGAGATAGTCGTTTGCTCACCACCGCAGAAAGATGGTAAAACTAATTGCTATCTGGCTTATTGTGCCAGGTTGCTTGGAGTCAAAAAAATCTACCTGGCAGGTGGCGCACAGGCCATCGCTGCGATGGCTTACGGTACCGAGAGTATACCTCAGGTTTACAAAATATTCGGGCCTGGAAACCGGTACGTAACTCAGGCCAAACAGCAGATTCTGGCATCAGGCATTGCGGCTATCGACATGCCGGCCGGACCTTCCGAAGTACTGGTCATAGCTGACCGGAGTGCTTCCCCAGCCTTTGTTGCTGCAGACCTGTTAGCCCAGGCCGAACACGGATCTGATAGTCAGTCCATTCTTGTTTCCACCTCAACACAACTCATAGCAGAAGTAATGCAGGAGATTGATAAACAACTCCAGCCCTTACCAAGAGCAACAGTTGCAGCGGCAGCAATTGCAAACTCCTACGCAGTTCATTGTGAGAATCTGCAGCAGGCCATAGCGTTTAGCAACGTTTATGCGCCGGAGCATTTGATTCTTGCGACGGAAGATTTTGAAGCACTCATTCCGCAAATTAGTAATGCGGGTTCTGTCTTTCTTGGAAATCTAACCCCTGAAAGTGCAGGCGATTATGCTTCAGGAACAAATCATACCCTTCCTACAAGTGGTTTTGCTAAAGCTTATTCAGGCGTATCCATGGATTCTTTCCTTAAAAAGATCACTTTTCAGCATATTAGCCCCTCAGGACTAAAGGCAATTGGCCCTGCAGTAGAAATATTAGCCACTGCAGAAGGACTTCAGGCACACAAAAATGCAATCACCATTCGTTTAAAATCTACAGATGGATATTAAGAATTTACAAAGAGAAAATATTAAAAATCTCCGCCCCTACTCTACTGCGAGAGATGAATATAAAGGTCAGGCCAGTGTCTTTCTGGATGCCAATGAGAATAGCTTCGGCTCACCACTGCCGGAAAACTTCAACCGTTATCCCGACCCGCTTCAGCTGGACCTGAAAGATGCCCTGAGCCGGATTAAAGGTGTGCCTATCGAAAACACCTTCCTTGGTAACGGAAGTGATGAAGCTATCGATTTACTCTACCGCGCTTTTTGCAATCCGGGAAAAGACAATGTCATCCTGCTTCCGCCAACTTATGGCATGTATGAAGTTTCTGCAAATATCAATGACGTAGAAATCCGTAAAGTAAATCTGCTTCCAAATTTCCAGCTGGATCTCGATGGGATTGCCGAAGCTATAGACGAACACACTAAACTCATCTTTATCTGTTCGCCTAATAACCCTACAGGTAATTCTATCATCAGGACAGACATAGAGACGATCTTAGCCAACTTCAAAGGGTTGGTGATCATAGACGAGGCTTATATTAATTTCGCTAAGCAGCGGACCTTTATTCAAGAACTAACTGAATATCCGAATTTGGTTATTCTCCAGACTTTCTCTAAAGCCTGGGGGCTGGCCGGTCTCAGACTGGGAATGGCTTTCTCCTCCAGTACTGTTATAGATATTCTGAATAAAGTTAAAGCACCTTACAACATCAGCCAGTCTACTCAGGACCTAGCCCTTGCAGCATTGCAGGAAATAGGCAAGGTAAATGAATGGATTAAAATTACGGTAGCAGAAAGAGAGCTGTTAAGCAAATCTTTGCTGGAGCTGCCATCAGTAATTAAGGTTTATCCTTCAGATGCAAACTTTATTCTGGCTGAAGTCACAGATGCAGAGAACATTTATGATGCACTCGTTGAAAAAGGCATTATTGTCCGTAACCGTGCAAAAGTAACTTTGTGCGAAGGTTGCCTGCGGATTACTGTCGGCACACCAGAAGAGAACGAAATATTATTATCCACTTTAAAATCGTTAAGTATTTAAAATGAAGAAGATACTATTTATAGATCGTGACGGCACATTGATTACAGAGCCTGCCGATGAGCAGATTGATTCTTTTGCCAAGCTGCAGTTTTACCCTAAGGCACTCTATTACCTTTCCAAAATAGCTTTAGAACTCGATTTTGAGCTGGTTATGGTAACCAATCAGGACGGTTTAGGAACAGATTCCCACCCTGAAGCCAATTTCTGGCCTGTACATCAATTCATCCTGGACACATTCGCAGGGGAAGGTGTAAACTTCTCAGAAGTTATTATCGACCGTACTTTTGCCCATGAAAATGCACCTACACGTAAACCGAATACCGGATTACTTCAGCATTACCTGACCGGGAATTACGATCTGGAAGGCTCGTTTGTAATCGGAGACAGAATAAATGACGTAGTTCTGGCTAAGAATCTCGGCGCAAAAGCAATATGGCTGAGAAATAACGACCTTCTTGGCGCAGCCGAGCAACTTGGAAAAGCAGAAGAAATAAAACCATATATCGGATTGGAGACCAGTAACTGGGAGGACATTTATACTTTCCTCAGAGCCGGAAGCCGCCAGTTCAGCCTAAAAAGAAAAACGAACGAAACAGATATTGATATTAACCTGGATCTGGATGGTACCGGTAAAGCGTCAGTACAAACCGGCCTCCATTTTTTTGATCACATGCTTGATCAGATTGCACGCCACGGCAGTATAGATCTGAATATTCAGGCAAAAGGCGATCTGCATATAGACGAACATCATACAGTGGAGGATACAGGAATTGCTTTAGGTGAAGCATTTGCGGGTGCAATTGGTAATAAACTTGGACTGGAAAGATATGGATTCTGCCTGCCTATGGATGACTGCCTTGCGCAGGTTGCTATAGATTTTGGAGGCAGAAGCTGGATTGTCTGGGATGCAGAGTTTAAAAGAGAAAAAGTAGGTGATGTACCTACAGAAATGTTTTTCCATTTCTTTAAATCTTTCAGCGACGCCGCCAAATGCAATCTGAACATCAAAGCAGAGGGCGATAATGAACATCACAAGATCGAAGCTATCTTCAAAGCATTTGCTAAGGCCGTAAAAATGGCCGTCAAAAGAGATTCAGAGAAATTAGTTTTACCGAGTACAAAAGGCGTGTTGTAAAATGATTGGAATAGTAAATTATGGTGCAGGGAATATATTTTCCCTCACCTCTGCACTGGACAGGCTGAAACTGAATTACGGAATGATTAATACAGAATCAGATTTTGATCAGTATTCTCATATTATTATTCCAGGAGTTGGTCATGCAGGTGCTGCGATGGAAAAGTTGCGGCAGTCCGGTCTGGCAGATGTTATTCCGTCAATTACCAAACCTGTACTTGGCATCTGTGTCGGTATGCAGTTACTCACTGCACATTCTCAGGAAGGAGATGCTGTTCTGACAAACATTATCCCGGTTAGAACGTTACTTTTTGATAAAAAACTAGGTATTAAAATTCCGCATATGGGCTGGAACAATATAGAAATCAAAGAGAATCCGCTTTTTGAGGGTATTGAAAACCAGACTCAGTTTTATTTTGTTCATTCTTACTTTATTGAATATAACTCTATTTTTGGAATTGCGACTGCAGACTATGGTTTAAAATATGCTGCTGCTATACAAAGAGATAACTTTTTCGGAGTGCAGTTTCACCCTGAAAAATCCGGACAGGCCGGCGAACGTTTATTATTGAATTTTTCAAACTTAAAATCATAAAATGTACATTATTCCCGCTATTGATATTTTAGATGGTAAAGTAGTCAGACTAAGAGAAGGCGACTATAACCAAAAGACTGTTTATGAAGTTTCCATCGCTGAAATGATTGAAACTTACAGATCTAATGGCACTGAATTCATCCATATCATTGATCTTAATGGTGCAAAAGGCGATTTCAGTAATCAGGCTGCATTATTTGACATTATCAAAAAAACAGATATGCGCGTTCAGTACGGTGGTGGTATCCGTACAATCGAACAAGTCACTAACCTGCTGGATGCCGGCGTTCACCGTGTAATTGTCGGCACACAAGCTATTACCAACCCGAGCTTTCTGGAAGAACTTAGCAAAGAAGTAGGTAAAAAATATGATTACGCTAACCGTATCGTCATCGCGATAGATGTACTGGATGAAGTAATCAAATACTCCGGCTGGATGGAAAGCTCACCTATTAAGCTTATGGATTACGTTGATAAGTGCCTTCAATTAGGCTTCTTCCGCTTCCTATGTACAGATATTAATAAAGATGGAAAATTAGGTGGTGCAGCATTAGATCTTTATCAGAAACTACTGGAACATTCGCCGTTCATCAAACTCATTGCCTCAGGAGGTGTAAGTTCTATGCAGGACATCGAAGAACTGGCTAAATTAGATATCAGATCTGTCGTTGTTGGTAAAGCTATCTATGAGAACCGCATCACGATCGAAGAAATTAAAGAATGGAATTTAAAAGCCATGACTTCTTTATAGATCATGCTGAGCAAACGTATCATTCCCTGTCTGGACGTTAAGGACGGAAGAACAGTTAAAGGAGTAAACTTTGTCGACCTGAAGGATGCAGGTGACCCGGTAGAGCTGGCCTGGCAATATGCACAGCAAGGTGCTGACGAACTGGTGTTTTTAGATATTACAGCGACACATGAACGCCGTAAAACCATGATTGAAATGGTTAAATCGGTAGCAAGACAACTTAATATCCCCTTTACAATCGGTGGAGGAATCACTTCGATAGCCGATGCCGATGCCCTGCTTAGTGCAGGTGCAGACAAGATCAGTATCAATTCTGCAGCAGTTAAAAACCCTGCTCTGATTGAAGATCTCGCCAAAGTATTCGGTGTACAGTTTGTGGTTGTTGCAGTCGACACCAAATTAGTGGACCACAGAAATATGGTCCACCTGAACGGCGGCAGATTACTAACAGAGCTGGAGACCTTGCAATGGATTAAACAGGCTGAGAATCTGGGTGCCGGGGAAATCCTGCTTACTTCAATGGATCATGACGGTACCAAACAAGGCTTTGACTGCAAATTGCTGGATCAGGTTTGCAAACTCATCAATATTCCTGTTATTGCCTCTGGCGGTGCAGGAAAAACAGAACATTTCACAGAGGTTTTCAGTACTACAGGCGTTGATGCAGCACTCGCTGCTTCGGTCTTTCACTTTGGAGAGATCACTATTCCTGAACTAAAAACAGAATTACACAAACACCATATACCCGTAAGGTTATGCAAATAGATTTTGAAAAAACCGGTGGCCTTGTACCCGTAATCATACAGGATGTACAAACGCTGGAGGTACTGATGCTGGGCTATATGAACCAGGAAGCCTGGACTAAAACCGAACAGGAAGGAAAAGTAACTTTTTATTCACGCTCTAAACAGCGTTTATGGACTAAAGGAGAAGAAAGCGGCAATTTTCTTTATGTGAAAGAAAGCCATATAGACTGCGATAAAGATACAATTCTGATCAAAGCAAGTCCGGTTGGTCCAACCTGCCATACAGGAAGCAGAAGTTGTTTTAAGACCAACTATAACCAGAACTTTATCTTCGAGCTGGAACAGATCATAGCCGATCGCTATGCAAATCCGGCAGAGGAATCTTACGTGAATAAACTCCGGAAAAAAGGTCTGAATAAAATTGCACAGAAAGTCGGTGAAGAAGGCGTAGAAACCGTCATAGCCGCGTTAGCAGAAACAGATGTGGACTTTATCAATGAAAGTTCAGACCTGGTTTTCCACCTGCTCGTACTTTTACGCGAAAAAGGAAAAACACTTGCGGATATTGGGTTGAACCTGGAAGGAAGACATAAAAAATAATTATGCTGCAACACCTCAGATCTCTCAGTGGGCATCAAAACCCCATATATGCACTTTCTAATTCAAACAGGAATGAGATATTTCTTACCGGCGGGAATGACAAAGGCATAGTAGAATGGTCATTGGACAAGCTTAATTTTGAAAAGGTGCTAATACCGGTAAAGAGTTCTGTATACAGTATGAGCTCCGAGGGGAATTTGCTTCTTTATGGTCAGCGCAGCGGGGAAGTACAGCTTTATGATTTACAGAAAAATGAAATCATAATCAGCATTCAGGCTCATGAAAAACCAGTATTTGACATTGTACCTATTCCGGAAAAAAATGAATTTCTGACAGCATCAGAAGATGGAACTGTTAAAGTTTGGTCCCTGACCGATTTTACGCTCCTTTACAGTATCCAGGTATCGGCACAGACAGTTAGATCTATCGCGATCAGTCCGGACCGCAGGCATCTTGCATTCGGCTGTAAAGACCATGCAATCCGTATTTATGACTTGCATGATTATAGTCTTTTACATATTTTGCAAAAGCATGACCGGCCTGTTACTGCTGTTCAGTATTCACCTGATGGAAAATACCTCGTTTCAGGAGGCAGGGATGCACAATTACATTTCTGGTCCCGGGCAGATTATGAGCTGAAGCACAGTATCCCTGCACATCTTTACAGCATTTACGCCATTGCCTTTCACCCCACACTCCCCTATTTTGCAACAGCAAGCCAGGATAAGAGTATTAAATTATGGGGGAGTGATGACCTTAAACTTTACAAAATCCTTAGTATCGAAAAAGGAACACATGGCCACACCCATTCTATTAACAAGCTGATCTGGAGCACAGATGGCAGATACCTGTTATCGACCGGAGACGATAAGTTGGTTATAGTCTGGGAATGGACACCTAAAAGAAACGCTTAATGATCCTGAGTTTGTGACTATAACGTCCAAGCTCAGGATTATAAATTCCCTGATCATCGATCGGATCTATCCTGATTTTTCCCGAAGCATGCAGAATTCTGTTAGCATCAAGCATAATTCCCACATGAATTATCCGGCCTTCTGCATTATCAAAAAAAGCAAGGTCACCCATTTTTACTTCCGGTAGAAAATCTACTGTGGTTCCCTGCTCCCCCTGCTGTATTGCATCCCTTTTAATCTTGATATTCAACATTTTAAAAACCGATTGTGTGATACCCGAACAATCAATACCAAATAAGGTCTTCCCACCCCATAGATAGGGCGCATTCAGAAAGAAAAAAGAAAATTGTCTGAGATCTTTCAAGGGATCGGACAAGGTAACATCATGAGGTACAAAATCTACCTGATAAACATCGTCTCCCAGAAAACACTTCCCGTCCTTATAAGCAGGAAGCTGAGCAGAGGCCGGCAAATAAAAAGCAGAGCCGTCAGCAGCAGTTAACCTATTAATTACCTCTGCCGGTGCAAGAAATCTGTGTACACTGTAAGTATGGTAATCCTGTGCTGAGATAACTTTGAGTTGTTTGAAGTCCATCCAGCCGATATAGTCGTCGTAGGCATTTCTGATTTTCCACCAGGGTTCCGCCTGCTCAAGCACTTCGACCTCATCGCCAAATAATAATTGTGTTTTTATCTCTGATTTATCTGATGCTTCTGCTCTTAAAGGTGCCACAGCAACACGGCATACTGCAAATTTCTGTTCCATAACCGGTATATATAAAGCTAAATTAATAAATAGCCTGAGGTTCTCTTTAAATTTATAAAATACTAAATAAACATTGGAGGCTTCAGTTTGTTATTCCTGTAATCGTCATCATCCTAAATTATCTGAAAATGAATCTCAAAAAAATATTAGTAGCTGTAGATAACAGCACATGTTCCGAAAAAGCAGCCAAAACAGGATATGAACTGGCCAGAACCTTTGGAGCGGAGATTGCCCTGGTTAATGTTATTGAACCAATGCCTGCGACAATGAACCAGGATCTCACACTTGCACCAGTATTTCTGGAATCCTACGATAACAGTGAAGAAAATAGCCAGGCGTTATTGAAAGAAATCGAAAAAACATACGGGGAGGGAATTAAAACTACCTATTTGAGCGTAGTAGATAGCGCAGCACACGGAATTATTGCGCAGTCAGATGAATGGGGTTCAGATCTAATTGTTATCGGTACTTACGGCAGAAAAGGTCTGTATCATTTTCTGATGGGAAGCGTTGCAGAGCATGTCACCAGAAATTCTGCCTGCCCGGTATTGATCATTCCGAACAAAGCAGAGGTATAAGCTGGAATTCACTTATAACAAAAAAGGTTGTCCCGCAAGAGACAACCTTTTTTGTTATAAGTGCGAATAAGTCTTACTCAAAGTATTCTTTCATTTTCTCAAAGAAACTCTTATCATTTTTACCCGGCTGAGGTTTAAAGTTAGGCGAGTCACGGAGTTTCTCCAGCAGACTGCGCTCTTCACCGCTCAGGATCTTAGGTGTCCAGATATTTACATGGATGATCTGATCGCCACGGTGGTAAGAATTTACCTCAGGAATACCTTTGGCTTTCAGACGAAGCAGTTTACCGCTTTGTGTACCAGGTTCGATCTTGATTTTTGCTTTACCGTCGATTGTTGGAACCTCTGCGCTATAACCCAGGGCAGCATCAACAATACTTAAATGCAGATCATATACGACATTATTACCTTCACGTTTCAGGAATTCATGCGGAATCTCTTCAATAAGAATGATCAGGTCTCCCGGAATACCACCATTAGGCGCAGCATTACCTTTTCCACTCATGCTTAACTGCATACCGTCACTTACACCAGCAGGAATATTGATGCTGATAGTTTCCTCACCACGTACAGTACCTTCGCCATGGCATGAAGTACATTTAGCAGTAATTTGTGAACCGGAACCATTACAGGTCGGACAGGTAGAGGTTGTCTGCATCTGGCCGAGGATTGTATTTGTCACCCGGCGTACAGATCCACTACCTCCACAAGTACTACAGGTACTAACAGAAGATTTATCTTTAGCTCCTGTTCCATCACAAGGCTTACAGGTTACCTGTTTGTTAACCTTGATTTTTTTCTCAGCACCATTTGCAATTTCTTCAAGAGTTAATTTTACCTTGATACGCAGGTTAGATCCTTTCGCTACACGACGACCTCCCCCACGGGATTGCTGTCCACCAAAGAAGCTATCAAAAGGGCTTCCGCCGCCGCCACCGAAGATATCACCGAACTGGCTGAAAATATCTTCCATGTTCATACCACCACCACCGTAACCGCCGCCACCGCCAGCTGCTCCGCCTACTCCGGCATGACCATAATGATCATAACGTTGTTTCTTTTCAGCGTTGCTCAGGACTTCATAAGCCTCAGCGGCTTCCTTGAATTTATCCTCTGCGGTATGGTCATCCGGGTTTTTATCGGGATGATACTTAATGGCCAGCTTTCTATAAGCTTTTTTGATCTCTTCCGGAGAAGAACTCTTTGATACGCCAAGAATATCGTAATAATCTCTCTTACTCATAATTAACTACCTACAACCACTTTTGCAAAGCGTATAACTTTGTCATTTAAAGTGTATCCTTTTTCTAATTCATCAATCACTTTCCCTTTCAACTCTTCAGTAGGAGCAGGAACATTTGTAATCCCTTCATGAAGATCAGTATTGAATACTGTATTCAGACTCTCCATTTCTTTCAAGCCTTTCTGTGCAAGTGTATTTTTCAGCTTGGTATGAACCAACTGAACACCTTCACGGATAGAAGCGATATCTGTCGCATTTTCAGCGGCTTTATTAGCACGGTCGAAATCGTCCAGAATAGGCAATAATGTTACAATAACATCCTTACCTGCAGTCTGCAGTAATTCGACACGTTCTTTCTGTGTACGTCTTTTATAATTATCAAACTCAGCAAACAGGCGCAGATATTTATCATTCAAAGCTGCATTATCCAGTTTTAACTGCTCCTCAGCAGAAATTTCCACTACAGGTTCTGCTGATGCATCATCTTTAACTTCCTGATTTTCATCAGTAATCTCCTTGTTCAACTGCTCTTCTGCAGTATTTTCCGTTGCAGGATTTTGGGTATCGTTCGTTTTCTTCTTGCTAAACATGGTATAGTAGAATTTTAGGTCACAAATGCAAATTGTTTGCCAATAGCATATATCAGCCATGCTGTCAGTTTTGAGTGAACAAGACTGTACAGAATGGCTGAAAATTAATTATTTTGTCAGAAAAGGTTTAGTTTATCGTCGCATCTTCGTGTACGATACCAGCTTCACATTTGATAATACGTGAAGGTAGTGTACGAATAATGTGGTAATCGTGGGTTGCCATCAGTACTGCGGTACCACTCTGGCTGATCTGCTTAAGCAGCATCACAATTTCTTCAGAAGTTTCGGGGTCCAGATTTCCTGTAGGTTCGTCTGCAAGAATTATATCCGGATTATTTAAAAGCGAGCGTGCAATAACCACTCTTTGCTGTTCACCGCCAGAAAGCTCATGTGGCATTTTTCTGATTTTAGAACGCAAACCTACTTTTTCCAGTACATCTTTAATTCTTTCTTCAATCAGCTTTTTATCTTTCCAGCCAGTGGCTTTCAGTACAAAATCCAGATTCTTTTCGATCGTTCTGTCGGTGAGTAGCTGAAAATCCTGAAAAACTATTCCTAATTTTCTGCGCAGAAACGGAACGTCTCTTTCCGCAAGTTTTTTCAGATCAAAACCAGCGATCTGGCCTTCCCCGTTGCCGATATGCAATTCTCCGTATATGATTTTCAGCAAACTGCTTTTACCCGATCCGGTCTGGCCGATCAGAAAGACAAATTCGCCTTTATCCACAGTCAGGTTCACATCTGAGAGCACCAGGTGTTTTTGCTGAAATACATCAACGTTTCTTAAATTGATAACTGCGTTTCCTGTCATATCTTAAATATCTAATTTGGCAATCTGACCAAAGGGCAGATTTTTTACTACATTCATTATATCGGGCAATTTATCACCAAGCCCTAATTTATCCAGGGACTTATCCGGCCTGTCTACCCTGAAATAAGCCAGCAGAGTGAACTTATCATCTCTGAGCTGAACGTAATCTGGTATTTTGGCAATGCCTTTTACTTTGATTATATACATTTCTTCAAAAATAGTGTTTCAAAATGAGAAATTAAGAAACCTTGTTATACAAATAAAAGCTATCAGGCCGTCTGCAGTCCATTAAGAAAAGCAATCGTATCCACATGATCAGCATAATCCCATAGAGCCGGATGCTGCCCCTGCCCTAGTCTTAACGTCCCTTTACTGAATTTTAGTTCAGTTTGTGTTAATACACACTGAATTTGTTCTTCTTTTTGCTCCAGCTGTTCAGCTAAAGCATCCAGGCTCGTGTAAGTCTCAGTAAACAGCACAGCCAGTGGCGAAGTCAGCCCTTCATCTTCCTTAACCAGCAGGAACCCATTATCAAAATGGGTTACAGAGTTAACCAGGTAGATAGACTTATTATAATCGTAGTTATTATTGTATTTGAAGTGATTGATCACAGGAGCGAAAGACTCCAGCGGCTCAAAAAAGTTTTTAATTTCATAACCCTCCGGCAGATAGACCTTAGAGACATTGCGGCATCCCAGACCAAAATAGTCAAAAATATCATGCCCTAAAGCTGCAATTTCGGCAGCACTCTCACTACCATCCAGCACCGCAACACTATTCCTGTTTTTACGAATTATGTTGGGAACCTTCCCGAAATAATAATCAAAGTAACGGGACGTATTATTACTACCGGTAGCGATTATTGCATCAAAACCAGTAAGCCGCTCTGCATATTCGATCTGATCCTGAAGAAAAGGTTCAAAAGAGACCAGCTTCTTAAGTAGCGCAGGTAATAGCTGACTATCTGAAGAAGACAGCTTAATCAAGGCAATATTGCCGGTTGCCAGTACCGATAGCACATCGTGAAAACCAACCAATGGAATATTGCCGGCCAGAATTAAACCTATTTTTTTTGGATTGCTGGTAACCTGAATATTTTCAAACCATTTTTCCAGTGCCGGCAACTGAAGCATTTCCTGCAGAGAACCCAGTGATCTGTTCACCTCTTCTACTGTAAACCAGGCATTATGATTGGGGGCGGAACAGATGACGGATTTGAAATCCTCGTCAGGAGATAGCAGGAAATTACTTAGTTTATGAAATGCAATAATTAGCTTCTCAGTGTTCAGCATAGACATGTTTACAAAATTTTAAAGTATAAATGTTATATTTGCAGTGCAAAGGTAACTTTAGCAATAGATTTATACGAAGACATGGCTATTAAAATAACAGACGAATGTATTAATTGCGGAGCATGTGAGCCTGAATGCCCAAATAATGCAATTTATGATGCAGGCACAGCCTGGAGATTTTCCGATGGTACTAACTTAAACGGTATTATCGATTTTGGTGATCAGGAAGTAGATGCAGGTGCGTCTCAGGAGCCTGTATCGGATGAAGTATATTATATTGTTTCGGATAAGTGTACAGAATGTAAAGGTTTTCATGATGAACCTCAGTGTGCAGCAGTTTGCCCTGTTGATTGCTGTGTAGACGATGAAGATATCCGTGAAACAGAAGAAGAACTCTTAAAGAAAAAAGCCTGGTTACACCAGGAAGGATAATTATCCCATAACTATTTAAAAAGAGGATATCTTCACAGATATCCTCTTTTTTTATGCACTATATCCGGCAAACTTTCTTTACAGGAATTTGTTGAATAGCAGGATATGGAAAAACTTCAGCGCAGCGTTTATATTCTGTTATTCTTATTTCTTTTTTTCGCAGGAATTTACTTTGCTGCAGATTTTCTTATTCCACTCGCACTGGCAGCCGTATTTTCCATGTTATTTATCCGCTTAAGCAAATGGCTTGAAAGTCATGGGCTAAGCAAAGGATTAAGTGCACTCTGCTGTGTCATTCTGTTTCTGGCAGCCATCGCGTTGGTATTTACGCTGCTGTCATGGCAGCTAAGCGGATTAACAGAGAACCTGGACAGCATGAAACAAAGAGTCACAGATATGTTTGCTAATCTGCGACAATGGTTAAATAAACAAGCAGGGATCAGTTTAAGTAAGCAATCAGAACTTGTCAAACAACAGGGTGAACAAAGCGGCGGTGCAGGAAGTATGCTGGCTGGATTTGCCTCGGGAATAATGAATATAGCAGTAAACACGGTCCTTGTTGTCGTTTATATGTTTCTGTTTCTGCTGTACCGGAGTCATATCAAAAAATTCATTCTTAAACTCATTGCACCCGAAAACCGGGAAGAAGCGTCAAAAGTCGTTCATCAAACCGGAAAGGTTGCTCAGCATTACCTGAGCGGACTAGCGGCGATGATTGGTCTTTTATGGATTATGTATGGAATTGGATTTAGCCTGGCTGGCGTGGAGAGCGCTATATTCTTTGCTGTGCTCTGTGGTATACTGGAAATCATTCCATTTATCGGCAACCTTACAGGCACTTCTGTCACCGTCCTTGCCGTAATCGCACAAGGAGGAGATTCAAAGATGATTATAACTGTCTTAATCACTTACGCACTGGTCCAGTTTATTCAGACATATATCTTAGAACCCCTGGTCGTTGGCGAACAGGTTAATATCAATCCATTATTTACCATTATGGTTATTGTACTGGGCGAACTAGTCTGGGGAATTCCGGGGATGGTTCTGGCTATTCCTTTACTAGGTATGGTTAAAATTATCTGTGATCATGTACCCGCTTTACAGCCCTATGGTTTTCTGATCGGATCTGCCAATCAGTCTTCCTCCAGATCCGGTTTTACCGATAAAATCAAACAAGTTTTCAAAAAAGCATAAATCACAGAGAAGCATATTAAAACAGGATCCGGCGACCGTTAGTAAATAATCTGTAACGATTTCAAAAAATCGCGTCTAATTCTGTAACTAAAACTACATATATGCTAAGTGTCCACAATATTGTAAAACAGTATGCCTCACACCGTGCACTGAATGACGTCAGCCTGGAAGTATCCCAGGGACAGATTTTCGGACTGCTGGGGCCCAACGGCGCAGGAAAAACCTCTCTGATCCGGATCATCACACAGATCACAGCGCCAGACAGCGGTGAAGTTATTTTCAACGGGAAACGCCTTAACTCAGATCATATCGCACAGATCGGTTACCTGCCCGAAGAAAGGGGCTTGTATAAAAAGATGGAAATTGGTGAACAGGTACTTTATTTAGCTAAATTGAAGGGCCTAAGCACGGCTGAGGCAACCAAACGAGTCAAATATTGGTTCGAAAAGCTGGAAATGGGCAGCTGGTGGAACAAAAAAGTTGAAGACCTGAGTAAAGGCATGCAGCAGAAAGTACAGTTCGTAGCTACAGTACTCCACCAGCCCGAACTGATTATCCTGGATGAACCTTTTTCGGGATTCGATCCGGTCAATGCAGACGTCATTAAAAACGAGATCCTGGAACTTAACAGACAAGGGGCAACATTTATATTTTCAACGCACAGAATGGAATCCGTAGAAGAACTGTGTGACAGTATCGCACTTATTCATCAGTCAAAAAAAATACTGGATGGAAAAGTTGCTGATATTAAAGAAGAATACCGGAACAACACCTACTGGCTCGAATATGATGGCTCACTACCTTCAGAAGGATATGAGACACTCTATCAGGTTATCAAAAAAGAAGAAATCAGAAATAAGATCAGGATGAAAATCCAGTTACATCCGGGCGTAACAGCCAATCAATTACTCTATTATCTGCTTCCGTTAGTTAATATCCACCGGCTGGATGAAGTCATTCCGACCATGAATGACATCTTTATTGAAAAAGTTAAACCCTCTCAAAATTAAACTTATGAACAAGATTCTGCTCATTATACAAAGAGAATACCTTTCCAGGGTAAAGAAGAAATCATTTATCCTGATGACTTTGCTCACGCCTGTTATTATCGCGGCCTTTTACGGTATCATGATTTATTTCTCCCTGCAAGGTGCAACCTCTACATTCCATAAAGTCGCAGTTGTCAATAATAACTCCAGGCTTACAGAAAAACTAAATTCGGGTAAAAACATCTCCTATACCTACTTTTCCACCAGCCTGCAGGACGTGAAAAAGAACTATATCAAAGAAGGATTCGATTATATTCTGTATCTGCCTGATTTTCCGCTCGATGCACCGAAAGGCATACAGCTCATGGGCGATAAACAAGCCAGCCTGGCGCTCAACAGCAAAGTAGCCAATGATCTGGAAGAAACATTACGTACGCAACAGCTTAAAGCGAGTGGAATTGCCCAGCAGGATCTTGACCGGCTTTCTACCAGCATAGATATTGATACTATGAAGATAGACGAAAATGGCAAAGAAGAAGACTCCAGTGCCGGCGCAACAACTATTATCGGATCGGCAGCAGGTATACTCATGTTTATGTTTATTCTCCTGTACGGCATTCAGGTGATGCGCGGCGTCATTGAAGAAAAAACCAGCCGGATTATAGAGGTTATGATCTCTTCGGTTAAACCCTTTCAGTTGATGATGGGGAAAATAATCGGGATAGCACTAGTTGGCTTAACACAATTTATCCTGTGGATTGTCCTCACAACCGCAATATCTGCTGTCGCTGTTCAGTTTTTTACAGGTAAAGATAAAGTGGCACAGACTATGCAATCTGCCAGCACTTTAAACAGCAATAAAGACACCGTAAAAGCAGGTCAGACAGCTGCAGGTAGCCAACAGACAGAAAAGGCTGAAGTACAAGATAAACTGACCGAAAGCGGACCGGTCGCTTATGTCCAGAAAAGCCTTGCCCATCTGGATTTGACCAAAATTATACTGGTATTCATATTTTTCTTCCTTGGCGGATACCTTTTCTACAGTGCTTTATATGCAGCAATAGGCTCAGCGGTAGATAGCGAAACTGAAACCCAGCAATTTGTAATGCCGGTTATGATGCCCTTATTTGTAGGCTATGCCTTGTCTTTAAGTGTAATATCAAATGACCCTTATGGTCCAATCGCATTCTGGTTGTCAATGATTCCATTTACCTCACCAATTGCGATGATGGTCAGGCTCCCCTACGGTGTACCGGACTGGCAGCTCGGTTTATCAATGGTCCTGCTTATTATTGGTTTTATAGGAACGGTTTGGTTCGCCTCAAAAATATATCGTGTCGGTATCCTGATGTATGGTAAAAAAACCAGCCTGAAAGAAATGATCAAGTGGTTTACCTATAAGAATTAACACCAGAAATTCAGAATTAATATCTTCGGGGATGAAAGCAGCAGTAATTGACCTGGGAACAAATACCTTCCATCTGGTAATTTCCACTATCCGTGCCGGAAAGGTAGATGTGATCTATAAAACCAATATCCCCGTTCAGCTTGGACAGGGAAAGATCAATGAAGGAGAGATTATCCCCGAAGCTTTTGAAAGAGGCATTAATGCATTAAAGACTTTCAGAACTGAAATAGACAAACACGGCGTTGACCTCATCAAGGCGACTGCGACAGCTGCCGTGCGCAGTGCGTCAAACGGTACTGACTTTGTCCGGGAAGCAGCTGAAAAGGCAGGTATAACGATCACAGTTATCAGTGGTGAGCAGGAAGCAGGCTATATTTTCAAAGGCGTACAGGCAACCGGCCTGATCCGGCAGAAGTCTCTGATCATGGATATCGGCGGTGGTAGTACAGAATTTATTCTCTGCAGTCCGGAAGGTCAGTTTTGGAAAAAAAGTTATCCTGTCGGTGCTGCCCGTTTACTACAGGCATACTGGCATTCCGATCCGGTGTCGGTGGCCGATCAGCAGGCTATTGCCAGTTTACTGGAAAAAGAACTGCATGAACTAGTCCAAAAATGCAATTTCTACCAGCCGCAATGCCTGATTGGCTCAGCGGGGGCTTTTGAGACTTACGCCGCAATGCTGCTTCCTGAAACAGACCTTAAAAATATAGCAGCAGCAAAACTCGATTATGAAGCTTTTTCAGACCTGCTAACCAAACTGATTGTATCGAATCATGCAACCAGAGAAGCTATTCCTGAATTGATTCCTTTAAGAGTTGATATGATAGTTATGGCTTCTTTACTTTGCCGTTATATCCTTAAAAATACGGGTGTAAAGCAGATCGCTTTATCTACCTATGATTTAAAAATGGGAATACTATATCAGCTTGCTGCCGAAGAACTATAATATACGAAAGCTGAATTGAAATAAATCAATTCAGCTTTTGTTGCTTCTTAATTTTTTTTATTCCCTAAGCTAAAAACTCCGAGAGTTCTTTATAGAGTTTTTCCGTTGGAAGTCCCATCACATTCGGATAGGATCCAATAATCTGTACAATTGCTATACTGCCCAGCCAGTCCTGAATCCCATAAGAACCCGCTTTATCAAAAGGACGGTACACAGTAATATAATGTGCTATCTCCTCTGCGGTTAGTTCTCGGAAAGTAACTTCAGTAAGATCATAAAAAGTTTTGATCCGGTCCTGATACGCAAGACTCACACCTGTATAAACCTGATGTGATTTACCCGATAATTTTTCGAGCACCGCTTTGGCATCTGCCGCGTCGACAGGTTTTCCCAGAATCTCGCCTTCAAAAGCGACAATGGTATCTGCGGTAATCACCACGTGCGTTTGCGCTTCGGTTTGAAATGCTTCCGCTTTCTTCGCAGAGATATAACTGGCAATTTCTGCAGGGCTGAGACCTTCAGGGTAACTTTCGTCAACATCTTTAAGCAAGACTTCAACTTCCAGGCCCATGAGTTTAATCAACTCTTGTCTGCGTGGAGATTTAGAAGCAAGTATAAGTGGTAAAGAAGGTTTAAACATGGTAGATTAAATAATAAGAATAGACATATTTATTTGCTGGCATCAGCAGCAGATGGATTGGTATCAAACCATTTCCCCTGAAGCTTTAAGACTTTCTCGAGAACATCTCTCACGGCAGTTTTACCCCCCTTGAAAGGAGAAACATAAGCAGAAATTGCTTTGATATCTTCACAGGCATCAGCAGGACAGGTTGCAATACCTGCCAGTTGCATCACCTGTAAATCAGGAATATCATCCCCCATGTACAGCGTCTCTTCCTTACGCAACTTATTATCGGTCATATAGGTATTAAAAATAGCAACTTTATCCCCTACCCCTAAATAAATATCAGGGATTCCAAGTGCTTCAAAACGTTGCTGCATCGCCTGACCACGGCCACCCGATATCAGGCAAACACGATACCCTTTTTTTACAGCAAGCTGCAAAGCATATCCGTCTTTGATATGAAAGGTACGCAGTAACTCTCCTGAAGTACTGGTCATTACCTCACCGTTTGTCAGTACACCATCTATATCAAAGATAAAAGTGGTTATTTTACCCAGGTCCTGCAGTAACATCTAGTCCTGATTATCGCGCCATTCATAAACCCAGGCAGATTGGATCTGCTCCAGATGACCTTCGTTACTCTGCTCCCTTGTACCTTTAAAATTAGGCAATTCAAGAACCCATTCTACCAATTCTGTGAAACGGATACGGTAGATTTTGGCTTCGTTAAACTCGTCACCGAATTTCTCATATAATTCCTGGGCAATATCTTCATGATCCTGCCAGTGAATAGGTAAAGCAAATTTATCCTGCATGTTTGTATGATTTGTACGTATTAAATATAATATAATTAGTGACCAAGAAATTCACTTTGGTCAGGGATAGTAACTTCAATATCTCCATTGATCACCACACACTGGCAACCCAGTCTGGATGTAATCCTCGGACGTACCGCCCTGTCTATAAAATCCTCCTCTTTATCCGAAATATCCTGAACATTGTCCATTCCTTTATTCACATAAACATGGCAGGTACTGCAACCACAAACGGCGCCGCAGTTGTGTTGAAGTTCGATTCCGTTATCCAGGCAAACATCAAGAACTGATTCACCTGCCGCTATCGGAAGGATCACCTGCTGTTTTCCCTGTTCTTCAAAATTGACTTTTAATTGATAAATATTCATAATTGTTTTCAAAAATAAGCAGCAAAATCCGCAATACCTTATGGATGTGCCTTTTTAATGCTATTACTTAAAATTTCGTAGATCTTACTCAATTCAGCTGAACCCTGAAGCAATTGCATATGAGCCTGTAGAGTTTGTTCATCATGACGGACAGCCGGTCCCGTCTGCACATCGGAAGGTTTCGATGATTGGATTTTGAGTGCTGTTTCCTGAATTAAGGGCCGCAGCATATCGAAATTAAGACCATTCGCCTCCAAGAGCTCTTGCCCGATTGCATAAAGATGATTCGTGAAATTACAGGCAAAAACTGCCGAAAGATGTAATATTTTTCTCTGCGCTGAATCTACAGGATAGACATTAGGACTGATCAGGCCGGCTAAAGCCGTTACCAGTTCCAGATTGTGAGGATTGTTTGCTTCAACACAGAAAGGGACTCTAGCTATGTCAACGGCCTTCGACGCAGAGAAAGTCTGCAAAGGATAGATAACTCCCCAACCACTTCCACTTCCCTGCAGAATACTCAGCGGCGTCGTACCCGAAGTATGGATTACTATACCTTTTACATCTCTTAGCTCGTCGGCTACCTCAGCGATAGCATCATCCTTTACGGCGATCAAGTAACAATCGGCATTTCGATCTATGTCTGACCAGTTGTTTGTCGCTTGTGATCGCGTCAGGGCAGCTAATATCCCGGCACGTTTCACATCGCGGCTCCAGACCTGCAGGATGTCCGTTCCCATGGCTTTAAAAGCAAGAGAAAGATGCGTAGCAACATTTCCCGAACCAATACAAACAAGTTTCATGCGCTTTAATATTTTATAAAATATTCAAGAAAATCAGAAGCCCGTGCACCAGGGGTACACGGGCTTCTGATTTTCTTAGCTTAATTTTTTGTGTTTTCTTTTTGCCTTCTGACAATAGAGATGATAAAACCAACCACCATCACAATTAAACCAACCCAATAAAGGTTGATATAAGGGAATTCAATTGCTTTGAATACAACCCAGTCTTTAGACTGCTGTGGTTTTTCGAAGACCTGTAATTCTACTTTTTTCTGATCGGGCAGAATTTTTGTAAATCTTAATCTAAGGCCCAGTTCAGGGATATTTCTTGCGAAGTCAAACGTATTGTTACCTTTTACAAGGAAGATAGGCTCCGTTTTATAAATCTTACCATTCAGGTCAATTTCCAATGGTAATCCTACAGCAAGATCTCCTTCTGCCAGCGCAAGACTTTTGGCAACTGGTTTAAAGTTCAGGTCCTTGATATGGATAATTCCACTGCTGGTGTGCAAGGTATCACCTGTACTCACATTGACTACTCTTGGTTTTTTATAGTTTTCTTCATCACTCTGCGCATCACTTTCCGCATGCGACTCCTTTTTATCAGGAGCACTGGTGATATGCGTATACATATCATAAGTCAGGTAATGTTTAGTATCAGGAGATGCAATCAAACCCATCTTCTCATTGATCTGAACCCTTGGATTCAGGTCAAAATTTTCTTTAACTGCACCGGACTTCTCATCAAGAACCTTAAAGTTCAAAGTATAAAATGTATTGGGAGCAATAGTGGTATCATTTGTATAAGTTACTGTGAAACGACCCATTTTCTTTGGCTCATTTTTGTACAGCACCATGTTCTCCCCAGGTTTCTCTACCTTTTCAAAATCCTTGACAGGAATAAAATTAGCAGCATTCAGAGATACAGGCTTGCTTGTCGCCGCTGCAACCAGTGCACCCACAAGTAATAAAGCGAAACCTATATGCGCAACTGCAGCACCAACAAGTTTACCCTTACCGCTAAACCCTTGTGCAAGGATTCTGGCATTGGATAAGATGGCAAACATACAGCTGAAAGAAAGCAGAATGTACATTAAGTTTCCATAAACATCTGTGATATATACAAATGCACCGGTAACTAAAATAGCAATCACTAATGTAGCAATCAGGCTGCTGTAGAATTTACGGGTGTCCGTTCTCTTGTATTTCAGGAATTGAGAGAAGCCGGAGATCATGGTAATCAGGATAGCGAAAGGTGCCTGCCATTGATTATAATATTTAATCGCATCGATCGGAGGCGCGAAATTTGTACCGAAAGCCTTGTTGAATACAGGAACTGAAGTAGAGAAGATCACCTGAATACAGGCAACTGTAACCACCAATGCACCAATAAACATCCAGAATTCTCTGGAATAAGTTTCTTCTTCTTTATTGGTAATAGGCAATTCTTTCCAACGGCAGATGATTAATACAACCGGTATAACCAGGAAAACAACATTATACAGGATCAGGTGGCCAAACATACCCAGATCTGTGAAAGAGTGAACCGAAGTTTCACCCAGAATACCGCTTCTGGTTAGAAAAGATGCGTACAGTACCAGAATGAAACTAATCAGAACAAGCGCAATCGAAGTAAAGAACGCATGACCTGTATTTTTAAAAGCGATCATCACGTGGACTGCACCAATTAAAGTAAGCCATGGAATCAGTGAGGCATTCTCAACCGGGTCCCATGCCCAGAATCCACCAAAGTTTAAGGCTTCATAAGCCCAGAAAGAGCCCATTATGATACCTGTTCCCAGGATCATTACCGCAAACAAAGCCCATGGCATAGCCGGCTTTACCCACTCTTTATATCTTTTTTGCCACAGGCCAGTCACCACGTAAGCAAAAGGTACGATCATACTCGCAAAACCCAGGAAAAGGGTCGGCGGGTGAATAACCATCCAGTAATTCTGCAGCAGCGGATTCAGACCACGACCGTCAGTTATAAATTTAAGATAGTTTTTAAAATTTTCAGGATCAGCAAAGACAACAGGAGCCATCTCCTGAAGATTCATTGCATCGCGCAGTAAGATAAAAGGAGAACTACCTATACGTTCGCCAAAAATCTCTACGCCAAGCAGCATCGAGGTCAAAAATACCTGCGACAGACCAACTACGGTCATCACACCATTCTCCCATGATTTACAGGTCCTGATCAGTACAATACCGAGCACTGCCTGCCAGAATGCCCAAAGCCAGAAGCTGCCCTCCTGACCTTCCCAGAACGCTGAAATGATATAGTATACAGGAAGTGCTTTAGAGGAATGGGAATAAACGTAATAATATTCATTGTAATGGTTTAGAATCAGATAGAACAGCGTTGCACCGATTCCTATAATACTCAGTACATTAATTCCAAATGAGATTCTTCCCAAACGGGTCCAGGAAGACTGATCAGCCTGGTCTTTATTCCGTGTAGCAAAAAAGTAAGAAATAGTAGATAAAAGTGCTGCAGCAAAAGCTAAAACAATAAAAAACTGCCCAACCTTGCCGGGAAGAAGGGTCTCTCCTGTAAATTGTATGTCCATTAAAATTATTTGTATTGTTTAACCTGTCCGTCCTGCTGTATCTCTACAAGGTCATTGTTATATTTAGAAGGGCATTTCATTAAAATCTTGGAGGCATAGAAGACGTCTTTATTCATCTTACCAATCAGAACGAGTTTTTCAGAACGTTCAAAATCCTGCGGTTTCGTACCGCTGTAAATAACTTTTTTAACTTCACCTTTTTCATCTTTCATATAGAAAGCGAAGTGATTGGCATCTTTCAGGGCATCGTAATAAGTTCCTTTTTCTTTTTCCCAATGGCCCATCACGTGAAATTCACGGGAATCTTTGGCTGCTTCCGTAAAGGTCGAATAATTGCTGGTGTCTGCATTTAAGCTAACCAGGAAACCAACGCAGATAGCGATTGTAATCAAGCCAATAATTGCACTTTTTTTCATGTGAGTATAATTAGTTTTTCAGCATACAAAGATAAAAAATATAAGCACCTAAAGACCTGGACCGTCCATCTAATCAGCCAGAAGGCCAAATATTGATAGTAGTCTGACAAATGAAGCTAACTGTATCAGGTTTGTTAAAAAAAAATCCGCCTGTGAAAACACAGGCGGATCAGTTTCAAGAGAAATACCAGCGGTTATGGCCAGATACCCAGATTCATATAAGATACAGCGATCTTGTCGATTGAACCTACAAAAGCTGCAGTTCTCAATGTTTGAATTCCAGGTTTGCTTAATAATGTTTCTCTGATCTCATGGTAAGAATGGATCATTGTATCTTCCAGTCCGGAATTAACCAGTTCCAATTCAGAAGCACCTTTAATAATCATTAAACGATGTTCAGAAGGAATGCTTTGTCCGGTCAGACTTTCTAGTGTATTGATCAGGTTTGCATTAGAGTTCTCTGCATAGCGTTTTTCCATACGGCCAAAAGCTACGTGAGAAAGATTTTTCAACCACTCAAAATAAGATACAGTTACACCACCGGCATTACAGTACATATCAGGAATGATAATACCACCCATTTCTGTAAAGATATCTTCTGCTTCAGGTGTACATGGACCATTTGCACCTTCTGCAATAATTTTAGCTTTGATGTTTTTTACGTTTTCTGCTGTAATCTGGTTTTCCAGTGCTGCAGGAACTAAAATATCACATGGCTGCTCCAGACCTTCCATTGAATTTTTAAATTCAGTAGCTCCCGGGAAGCCCAGGATAGATCCGGTTAATTTACGGTGTGCAAAAACCTCGTCTACATTCAGACCATTTGCATTATAGATTGCTCCTTCGTATTCACAAAGACCTACGATAGTTGCGCCAAATTCAGTCAGGAATTTCGCAGAGTGGTAACCTACATTACCTAAACCCTGAACAATAACTCTTTTATCACCGAGACCAGCAGTTAATCCAATTTTCTGCATGTCTTCAGTAACTCTTACACATTCGCGGATTGCATAAGCGACTCCACGTCCTGTGGCTTCTTTACGTCCGCGGATACCGTGTAATGCAATCGGTTTTCCGGTTACACAACCCAATGCATCCAGCTGACCCGGATTCATAGTCATATATGTATCAGCAATCCAGCTCATCTCACGTTCTCCTGAACCATAATCAGGTGCAGGAACGTCGATACCGGGACCAATAAAGTTTTTCTTGATTAATTCTGTAGTATAACGGCGGGTAATGTTTTCCAATTCTCCGGTAGTGTAGTTTTTAGGAGTGATTTTGATCCCTCCTTTTGCACCACCAAACGGAACGTTTACAATTGCGCATTTATAAGTCATCAGAGCGGCCAGTGCCATGACTTCATCTTCATTGACCATCTCACTGTAGCGTATACCACCTTTGGTAGGACTCATGTGGTGAGAATGTTCTACGCGCCAGGCATCAATGACTTCGAATCCGTTCCCTCTTCTGATGGGAAACTGAAAGCGGTAAACACTGTTACATGCTTTAATCTGCGATAACAGACCTTCTGGGTGACCGGTAAATTGTGCTGCGTCGTCAAAATTTTTACAGACGTCTGTAAAAAAATTTGTGTCGTTTGCTGTATTAGCCATTATTGTTTTTTTAAGAATTTGAATTATGTTCTTATTCGTTAGCGCAAAATTGCACTAAAAAAAACGATTAATGCAAATAAATAATTGCTTAGTGTAAGACAAACACACGCTTAAAAATCAGCCAAAAAGCTGTGTTAAAGGATTTAAATAAATTATTTTCCTTCAGATTTTTTTTCTAGTTTTTTTACTCTGCGGTCAACAGAGAACAATAAAAACAACAACGCAAGTAAAATCAGCAGTGCACATGCTGCAACTACATAGATTTTTTCCGATCCGGCCAGTGTATCCACAACCGCAGATTCCTGAGGCTGAGCGAACAACTGTATAGAGACCAGCAGTAAAACAAAAGTAGTAGTTAAAGATTTCATGGATATGGAATTAAATATTTTCAATTTTGATTTGATGATTTGATCTGCCAATTAAAGCGTCTTCTTTTTTTCAAGTTTAGTTACCCTGGCCAGTAAGGTATAGATCCAGTAACCGATAATAATCCAGCCAGCACAGGCAGGATAAAAGACCATTCGCATCCGGCTGTCCAAATCGTAAGCATTGAAGCCTGGGTTACCACCATTTCCAGGATGCAGACTATCACCAATACGCGGCAGTACAAATAGCAGGACCACCATCATCGGGAAAGCAAAAATATTATAGATAGCAGAGATTTTGGCTCTTTTTTGCTCTTCGTCAATGGCATTCCGTAAAATCAGATAAGCGAAATATAAAAGCAGCGCGATTGCTGCAAAATTCTGCTTTACATCAAAACTCCAGGCCTGTCCCCAGGTGAAACGTGCCCAAATTGCTCCGGTAACAATACCCAGAATACCAAATACAATCCCTGCATTAACACTTTGCACCGCTTTAAGATCACTATCCTCACTCCCGTTATTTAGAAACTTAATGCTGTGGAAAACAGAAATCGTAAATAATACGATCATGGCGAACCACATCGGCACATGAAAGTACAGGTTTCTGATACTTTCATGTAAAATAGGTAATGCCGGAACACTGGACAGGAATCCGTATACCGTTGAATAGATAACAAGGATCGCCCCTAAAATTTTCCACCAGGATTGAGAAATATTCATTTATATAAAATTATTATTTTCAGTTTAAATTATTGTACAATTGGATGAACCCTGCTTAACGCGCTGGCTTGAACCTTTAAAACTACTAAAAAACTTTAGGAACAAGCTTAGAGCTTGTTTAAAATTCCTTTGGCCTAATCTTTCCATAAATATGGGAAAAGCAGTAATGAAAAAGCAGCGACCAGTACATTTATCGTAAGCAGTATTCCAATTTCATCCAGGCTGACACTTCTGTCTAAGCCATCTATTGCATTTTTACTTAATTTAATCAGCACTGTAATTACCGGAATAATTACCGGGAAGCTCAGAATAGACATGAGCATTCCGCCATTTCCTGCTTTGGATGCGATTGCCGAAACCATGGTAAATATCATAGAAAAGCTAATGCTGCCCAAAATAGTAGCAACTATATACAACAGCATATCCTGCGGTACATAATCAAACACGAGCGTGTAGAACGCCAGCGCAATTAACGTGAGCAGCAACATGAGCAGCACATTATAAATTGTTTTGGAGATAATCAGTGCCAGCGGACTCGCTAGTGTATAAATATAAAGCTGCCTGCCCTTGCTTTCCTGTAAAAAACTCTTAGATACCGCATTAATTGAGGCGAAAAGCATAATAATCCAGAATAAAGCATTCCAGGTAACTCCGGATAACGATACAAAAGATAGAAAACAGACAAAAATCGTGGAAACGACGTATAAAACTACGCCATTGAGTGCGTATTTAGATCTCCATTCCAGCAGGAGCTCTTTTCCAATCAGGAATTTAACTTCTTTAATTAACTGCATCCGGTGACAAAGATAATCCTGCAATTGGTTTTACCGGTCTGCGCATTGTAATCAATATACCTGATCCGGCAATTATTACCAGCCAGCCCCATTTATATTTAACCATTCCGGCAGCCAGATTAATTAGCTTACGGAAATGAATAAAGCCAAAAAGATCATGTGATTTAAACCAGACCGCAGCCAGGCTCAGCATTACCCAGACCAGGGCAGCCCATCCGGCAAAACGGATTGTACCTGGTTTATTTTTCCAGGTTGCCCAGACAGCAAGCAGAACAAAAAAATAATAGACCCCTCCTAAAAAAGGGTCTATACCGAAATAATTCCATGTGCCCATAATCGGAACCCGGATTAAAGGACAAAGTCCCCCTGCGGTTAGCAGCAGGACTCCTGTTACGGCTTGAGGTTTCATTTATTTACGCTGGTCGATTCCCATTTTATCTGCAAAATGCGCGCAGTAATCTCTCAGGTCTTCTACAATCAGTTTTTCACCGGTAGCTTTCAGGAAGCTATCACCCATGGTTTGCAGGGTTTCATAGAAAAAACGTTTCATTTCATCCACAGGCATGTCTTTTGTCCAAAGGTCGATACGCATGGAGTTTTTATAATTATGATCCCACAAAGCCAGCATCATAGATTTTACAGGTACTTTTTCCTTATTTTCAGCGTCAGTAGATTCCCAGGTTAAATTTTCCGGTACATTATTGTCATCCAGCTCTACAGTTATTTTAATTTCAGCAGTCTTCATTTAGATATAATTGTTTTATATAGCATTTATTTGAATTACACGCGGGCTTTAACCGATGGCCATTTTAAAAATAATCATCAGCACCAGACTAAAAATCAGAAAGGCACATTCGACCACCCACAAATTGCGGGTCAAAGGTATAAACTTCCGGAAAATCAAATCTGAAATAAAAGCAATAATTGCCCCTAAAATGTAAAGACCGGTCATACCCGAAAATACGCCCATGACCAAACATCCGGAAGTCACAATATTCAGCGGTGTAAGCTTCAATTTAGGTCTTTTTAAATTTACGTTTCTTCCAGGCCGGTGTTTTGTTCATTTTCTTTTTAGCCGATTCCACAGCTCTCGCCGCAATTGCTGCTGCATGTTTTTTCTCGTGGAAAGCCCCTTTAAAGTCTGGATCGTCCTTTCTCTTCTGGTTATCAATTTCCCTGGCCAGGTACTGACGTTCTTCATAAGGAGTTTCTTCGATGAAGACTTCTTCTGGAAGTGGCATTACCGGAATAGACTGACGCATCAGCTTCTCAATCTTAGTGACATAATACTTTTCGGCCTCTGTGCAAAGGGTAATTGCATCACCTTTAGCATAGGCCCTACCTGTACGTCCAATACGATGCACATAATCTTCAATGATAATAGGAACATCGAAATTGATTACATGACTTACTTCCGAAACATCTATCCCCCTGGAAGCGACATCAGTAGCTACAAGAACTCTGATACTACCTTCTTTAAAAGCATTAATCGAGTTAATACGCGTATTCTGTCCTTTATTCGCATGGATTACACGAACTGCATCTGCTCCATAACGGCGTTCTATAAAACTAAAAATATTATCGGCTACCGTTTTCGTTTTACAGAAGATAATCAACCTTTTAAAGTCGATTTCATTCTTTAGCAAATGCTGCAGCAAGTTAATTTTAGTCTTGAAGTTAGGTACCTCATAAAGAATCTGCGTAACGGTCTGTGCTGGTGTAGCCTGCTCGCCCGCTTCTATAATAGTAGGGTTCTTCAGGAAATCTCCGGCGATTTTATGTACCAGTTCGCTCATCGTAGCTGAAAAAAGCAGATTCTGTCTTCTGCGGGGTACAATTTCAAGAATCCGGTGAATAGAACCGATAAAGCCCATATCCATCATCTTGTCTGCTTCGTCCAGTACCAGAAATTTAAGATATTGCGTATTGATATGTCCGGCAAGATAAATATCCAGAAAACGTCCTGGTGTAGCAATAATGATATCTACTCCTGCTTTAATTTGTTCAATCTGAGTTTTCGGTCCGATTCCGCCAAAGACAACAACCGATCTCAGATCCGTGTATTTAGAGAAAATTTTCACATGTTCTGCAATCTGCATAGCGAGTTCACGAGTGGGAGCCAGAATTAATGCCCTGGCAGCATCAAACTGTGCATACTTAAGCTGCATTAATATAGGTAATACGTATGCAGCAGTTTTTCCAGTTCCTGTTTCAGCAATTCCAAAAATATCCTGTCCCGATAAAACCGGGGCAATTGCTTTTTCTTGAATAGGTGTAGCTACAGTAAAGCCTGCGTCGGCAACAGCATTAAGGATCTGTCTGTTCAGGTTAAACTCTTCAAATGATTTTGGCATTTTGCAAAGATACTATAAATAATAGGAAGGCTAATTCATTTTTTAATAGATTTGGCCCTATGAAGAGCATCCTAATTAAAGGCGCAACGCTGGTTAATGAAGGCCGGGTATTTGTTGCAGATGTGTATATCGAAAACGGTTTCATCGCAGAAATCGGCACAGATATCAATAAAAAAGCAGATCAGGAAATCAATGCAGAAGGTCTCCACCTGTTCCCGGGAATGATCGATGACCAGGTTCATTTCAGAGAGCCCGGCCTGACTCATAAGGCAGATATTTTTTCAGAAAGTATGGCTGCTGTCGCAGGCGGGATTACTTCTTTTATGGAGATGCCTAACACCGTACCCAACACACTGACACAAGAACTGCTGGCAGATAAATATCAGATTGCTGCTGAAATGTCGCTGGCTAATTATTCCTTTTTCATGGGGGCTTCGAATGACAACCTCGACGAGGTTTTACGTACCGATCCTGCCAATGTCTGCGGAATTAAGGTATTTATGGGTTCTTCAACCGGGAATATGCTGGTTGATAATGCCACTGTGCTGGAAAACATCTTTTCTAAAGCACCTATTCTGGTTGCCACACATTGCGAAGATGAAATGACGATACAACGTAATCTGGCGGCCTATAAAGAAAAATACGGCGATCAGCTGACCATTTCGATGCATCCGCTGATCCGCAGTGCAGAAGCTTGTTATCTTTCTTCATCCATGGCTGTAGAACTCGCTAAAAAACACAATACAAGATTACATATCCTGCATATTTCTACTGCGCGTGAGGTCGGTCTCTTTGATGCTGTTACACCGCTGGCCGAAAAAAGAATCACAGCTGAAGCCTGTGTACACCACTTATGGTTCGATGACCAGGATTATGCCGAAAAAGGCAATCTGATCAAATGGAATCCTGCCGTTAAGACCACTGCAGACCGTGATGCAGTATTGCAGGGAGTACTGGATAACCATATCGATATCATCGCTACCGATCATGCGCCTCATACACTGGAAGAAAAATCACAACCTTACATACAGGCCCCTTCGGGTGGTCCGTTAGTACAGCATGCTTTATCGGCCCTGCTGGAAATGTATCATCAGGGAAAAATAACACTGGAAAAAATTGTAGAAAAAACAGCACATAATGTGGCAGTATGTTTTCAGATAGACCGAAGAGGTTATATCCGCGAAGGCTATTGGGCAGATTTAGTCCTGGTAAACCTAAACGATCCGGTCAAAGTAACCAAAGCTAATATCCTATATAAATGTGGCTGGTCTCCTTTCGAGGGGCAAACATTTCAGTCTGAAATAACCCACACGATTATTTCTGGAAATCTGGCCTATATGAAAGGCAAATTTCTAACCAATAAAACTGGCCAGCGCATGGCATTTAACCGCTAATGCGTACTTGGGTCCGTCATGAACTGCGCTGGCTTGCGCTTACGGTATTGCTTTCTGCGATCATCTGGTGTATAGGCTTGAATAGCAGTCTGACGGAAAAATTTTATAGCCTGGGATTCTATCCCGGGCTATCTGCAATCTTACGCTGGTTAAGCGGTAAGGTTAGTTTTGCGGCCGGAGACTTCATCTATTTGTTTTTAGTCGGTATTCTTTGTGTTTCACTTCTTCGTTTTATCAGAAAATCCTGGAGGGACAGGGCGGACAAAACCCATTTATACAAAGCTCTGTTCAAAGCATTAAAACTTATTCTCTGGTTATATATTGCATTCAAGATTCTCTGGGGACTCAATTACAGCCGTCCATCTGTTGCCAGCACCCTTGGTATTAGTAAACAGGGCTATACAGCTGACCAGCTCACCACGCTCGGAGAACAATTAATCCGAGAAGTGAACACCTTATCTGCTGAGCTGGATCAGCAGAAAGCCAGAAAAGCCTATACAGTTAAAGAACTCCAGCATGGAGCAACCACCGCCTATAAAAATCTGGCGGCCAGAAACCCACTCTTCACCTACAAAAACCCGGTTGTTAAAGCCGTACTTTCACAAGGCGTGATCAACAGAATCGGCCTGGAAGGTTATTATTGTCCGTTATCCGGAGAAGCCAACGTCAATATGGGGCTACCGCCGGTATCCCTTCCTTTTGTAACTTGTCATGAAATTTCCCATCAGCTTGGGATCGCAAGAGAAGACGAAGCCAACCTGGCTGGATATCTTGCCTGCCTGAACAGCCCCGATCTGAATTTCCGTTATGCCGGCGTCTATTCAATTCTTCGAAACGTGCTTTTTGAAATCCGTCTGATCGCTCCTGAAAAACTAGAAGAGCTTCGTAATCAAATCAATCCGGCTACTCAGGCCGATTACCGGGCAGAACAGGAATTCTGGCAGAAATACAATGGTGACATGTCTGCTTATATGGGCACCGCACTTGATCAGTTCCTGAAAATAAACAATCAGACTAAAGGCGTCGACAGTTATCAGGATATTGTGATCTGGGTTTATAATCTGCAGCTAAAGGATGCTCCTGCCCTGTTTCCGGCCTTTGAAAATAGTACGGGTTACAGACATAAAAACCAGTAAACATTCCTAAATTTGCCGGTATTATGGCAAAGATATCCATCAACCTGGCTACAGGTTCTTTACAAAAAGAAGAAATTATTGTGGGGATAGACCTGGGTACAACCAATAGTCTGGTCGCATTCATCGATCCTGACAAAAACCCAAAAGTCATTAATGATACAGGTAAAGGCTTACTGGTTCCTTCAATTGTACATTTCAATGCTGCCGGGGAAACTATAGTTGGCCATGATGCCCGGGAGTTTCTGATATCGGACCCTGCCAACACCATATTTTCGGTAAAACGTTTACTGGGCAGGTCTTATAAAGATGTTGCAGCTCACCAGGATACTTTTAGTTATAAAATCATTGATGATGACACTGACTCCCTGGTTAAAATCCAGTCAGGAGGGCGCTTTTATACGCCTGTAGATCTTTCGGCAGCCATTCTGAAAGAACTCAAAACCAGAGCAGAACACGCCTTAAAAACACCAGTTAACCGTGCAGTGATAACTGTACCGGCTTATTTTAATGATACACAACGTCAGGCGACACGCGATGCCGGAAAACTCGCAGGAATCGATGTATTGAGAATTGTGAATGAGCCAACGGCTGCCAGTCTTGCCTATGGCATCGGACTGGATCCTATGGAGCAGAAAACAATTGCCGTATACGATCTTGGTGGAGGAACATTTGACGTGTCCATCCTGGCTATACAGCATGGAATTTTTGAAGTGCTGTCAACCCATGGCAACACTTTTCTGGGCGGAGATGATTTCGACAGAGCAATTGTACATTACTGGATCGAAAAAAATAAACTAAATGCGCAGGCGATACAGGATAATGCAGGTTTAATGCAGCAACTGCGTTTGAAAGCAGAAGAAGCAAAAAAAGCACTAACCACACAGAACCTGTTTAACGAGACCCTGGATATTTCCACATTCTCAGGTCTCAGCGCTGATGAGTCTGCCAGCAAGATCTGGTGTACGATCAATAAACAAACTTTTGAAGAATTGATCGCACCGAAGGTAGCAGAGACCATGCTGTCTTGTAAACAAGCTATAGAAGATGCCGGAATTTCAGTAGACGCTATAGATGAGGTTGTCCTTGTAGGCGGATCGACACGTACACCGTACGTTAAGGTCCAGGTTGCAGCCTTTTTCGGTAAAGCACCACATGATCAGCTGAACCCGGATGAGGTAGTTGCACTCGGCGCAGCTATTCAGGCAGATATACTCGCAGGAAACCGTTCTGATATTTTGCTGCTTGACGTTACACCGCTCTCCCTTGGAATTGAAACTATGGGTGGTCTTATGGATGTAATTATCCCAAGAAATGCCAAAGTCCCCACTAAAGGCGGCAGACAATATACAACTTCTGTAGACGGACAGATTAACATGAAAATTTCTGTCTATCAGGGCGAACGAGATCTGGTTAAAGAAAACCGTAAACTGGCAGAATTTGAACTGAAAGGAATTCCGGCTATGCCGGCCGGCCTGCCTAAAGTCGATATTAACTTTATGCTCAATGCCGACGGGATCCTTACGGTTCAGGCAATTGAACTTCGTTCTGGTGTAAAACAGGAAATTGACATTACTCCAAGCTATGGACTAACTGATGATACTGTTGAGAAAATGCTGGTTGACAGCATTACCCATGCAGAGTCGGATGTAGCAGAGCGAATGCGTATTGAAGCAAAAGCCGAAGGTGAACAATTGCTTTACACTGTGGAACGTTTTGTAGAGAAAAATGGATATGTACTTACTGCAGAAGAAATTAGTGAGACCAAAACATATACTCAGCAACTCTCCGATGCGCTTGCAGATGGAGATAAGGACCTGATCCTGAAAAAAGCCGATGAGCTCAATGAATTTACACGTCCTTTTGCAGAAAGGTTAATGGACATTGCGGTTTCCCAAGCTATGAAAGGTAAATCCATAGACTAAACGACAAAGCAGAATTCTTAACCGATATTGGCAGGCCTGAAGTAGTTTTACGAAAATGAAAAGCTTATTCATTTTCGCAGCACTGATCTTCAGCCTGCTATTTTTTTGCTCCTGGGGTTTTCATGCACACACCCGGATCAACTATCTCGCCGTACTCACCTTGCCTGAAGGCATGCTCCGCTTTTATAAAAGCAATGCAGCTTATTTATCGGCCCATGCTATAGATCCAGACAAAAGGAGGTATACAGATCCACACGAAGGTCCAAGACATTTTCTGGACACTGAAAATTACCATAATTGCATTGATAGTATTCCCCGCCGGTGGGAACAGGCGCTGGAAAAATACGGCATGGAACATTTACAAAAAAACGGGATCCTTCCCTGGCATATACAAAGAAGTTATCTGCAACTGGTTGCCGCTTTTCGCGAACAGAACAAACGCCGTATCCTGCGGATTTCTGCCCATCTGGCACATTATATTTCCGATGCACATGTTCCTTTACATGCTACTCGAAATCATAACGGACAATACACCGGACAGGCAGGCATACATGCTTTATGGGAAAGCCTGCTTCCTGAGTTATTCGATAAACAGTTTGATTTAATAACAGGCCCTGCGATTTATATCACTTCGCCCTTAACAGAAGCCTGGCGTATAACAGCGACAAGCTATCATTTAGCAGATAGTGTACTGCTTATTGAAGCCAGGCTCAGCGGAGAATTTCGCGCCTACCGTAAATATAGCTATACAAAAAGAAAAGGCCTCCTGACCAGGAATTATTCTCCGGAATACGCAAAAGCATATAACCAGAGACTTAACGGGATGGTAGAAAGACAAATGCGTGATGCAGTGTCCATGACCGGGTCATTATGGTATTCAGCATGGGTTGACGCCGGCCAGCCCATGCTGAAATAATTAAATTAGTCTATAGTTTCTTTAGACTTGAACATTGACTTTATAGCCGCAAAGATCACAGGTGCAAAAGTTACAATAGCTATGAAAGCAATAACAAGAGAGAAATTATCCCGGATCAGCGGAATTTGTCCTAACAGGTATCCTGCAAATAATAAACTTGCGATCCAGGCTATACCACCAACAATGTTGTAGTAAGTAAATCTGCCGAAAGGCATTTTAGCCACGCCAGCTACAAATGGCGCAATAGTTCTGAAAATAGGCAGGAAACGACTGAAGATAATTGCCTTACCCCCATGCTTTTCAAAAAATTCATGTGATTTGTTATAGTATTCCAGTTTCAGTATCCTGTTTTCCGGTTTAAATACCTTCACGCCAAAGAAACTTCCCAGCCTGTAATTCAAGCTGTTTCCCAGAATACCAGCTGCAGTAAGCAGGAAAAACATAATCCAGATATCCAAGCCTGTGTTTCCTTTGGCAATAAGTGCTCCGACTGCGAAAAGCATAGAATCACCCGGTAAAAATGGAGTTACGACAAAACCGGTTTCTGCAAAAATTATTATAAACAAGATCAGGTAAGTCCAAGTCTGGTAGTTACTGACCAGTTTTACCAATTCCACATCTGTATGCAGAATAAATTGTATAAGCTGATTGATGATATCCATAGGTCTGGTATTAAAACGTCAAATGCAGCATAAAATTCCAGCGCATTTGACGTTTTAGAAAAAAATCGTGAAAAAATTTTAGTTATAACTGTTTAGCATAACCGGCATAACCAGCATCAGCACATCCTCATTTTCATCGTTAGTCTGAGGAATCAGCAAGCCTGCACGATTTGGTGTAGATAATTCAAGCGTAACTTCCTCACCAGATAAGTTACTTAACATTTCGATCAGGAAACGTGCATTAAAACCAATTTCGAGATCTTCACCTTCATATTGGCAACTCAGACGTTCATGAGCCTCATTTGCAAAGTCCAGATCTTCAGAAGAGATATTTAACTCACTCCCATTGATTTTTAACCTAACCTGATGTGTAGTTTTATTAGCAAAAATCACTACACGACGCAGTGTATTTAAGAACAAAGCACGGTCAATAATCAGTTTATTAGGGTTATTCGCAGGAATTACGGCTTCGTAATCCGGGTAACGCTCATCAATCAGACGGCATACCAGGTTAATATTTTCAAATTTAAAAAATGCACTTGTTGCATTATAATCCACTGATACATTGATATCAGTTGAAGGAAGTGCTGCTTTTAATAGGGTTAATGCTTTTTTCGGAAGGATAAAGGATGCTGTTTTTTCAGCTTTACTATCCATTCTTCTATATCTGACCAGTTTATGTGCATCTGTTGCAACAAAAGTGATAAACTGATCCGATAACTGGCAGAATACACCTGTCATCGCAGGACGCAGCTCGTCGTTACTTACTGCAAAAATAGTTTTGGTAATCGCTTCTGTCAATACAGCCGCAGGCAGGTTCACTGAAGATGCATTTTCAACTACAGGTATTTTTGGAAAGTCATCTCCGTTTTCACCGCTCAGTTTATATTTTCCATCGCCGGCGCTGATCTCAATGGAGAAAGTCGAATCGTCGATATTGAATGAAATCGGCTGGTCCGGAAGCGTTTTTAAAGTATCCAGCAGAATTCTTGCAGGAACGGCTACTTTACCGCCTTCTTTGGATTCAACCGGTAATGACGTGGTCATACTGGTTTGCAGGTCAGTTGCCGAAATCGTTAAACTACCCTCTTTGATCTCAAAAAGGAAATTTTCCAGTATCGGTAAAACAGTGCTGCTGCTTGAGGCACCATTAACCGTTTGTAAATGTTTTAAAAGCGTTGATGTGGATACAATAAATCTCATAATATGATCTTGTCAAGTTCTCAAAAATATAAAAATTACCTCGCATACTTATACTCGCTGTAATAATGTTGAAAAATCACCATCATTCTAAGCTGATTTTTCGGAAAACAAATCAATATTATGATTTATTTGTTTCCTTATTTTAGTTCTTCATACAAAATCGACCTATGGAAAAATACGATCCCAGAATAGATAAATATATAGATGATGCAGCAGAATTTGCGAAACCTATTCTGAATCATCTCAGAACCTTGGTTCACCAGGCTTGTCCGGAAATGAAAGAAACTATGAAGTGGAGTTTTCCTCATTTTGAATATAAAGGAACTGTCTGCAGTATGGCGGCTTTTAAACATCACTGTGCTTTTGGTTTCTGGAAAGCGTCACTCCTGCCCCCCGCGACAAAAGAGTTAAGAAGCAGCGCATCGGCAAACGCAATGGGTCAACTAGGCAAGATATGTTCGCTGAACGACCTCCCTGCAGATGACCTGTTGATATCCAGTATTAAGTTTGCCGTGAAACTCAATGAAGAAGGGATAAAAGTCAAAAAGAAACCCGCAGCTCCCAAGACAGAACTGGTTATTCCTGAAGATTTTGCGAATCTTCTTAGTTCGGCATCAGCAGCAAAAAACCATTTTGACAACTTCAGTTATTCTCAAAAGAAAGAATACCTGCAGTGGATTACAGAAGCTAAAACAACAGCAACGCGTGAAAAAAGGATGCATACTGCTATAGAATTGCTATCGGATGGAAAGATCAGGAACTGGAAATACCTCGAAAAACAATAGGCGCGGTGATGATTTAATATTGTCTTAACTTAAGGCATACAGCACGTTGATTAGTTTAGCGCTGTGAAAAAACTAATGACACTAACAGCAGCAGTTTGTTTGACAGGCGCTGCATTCGGACAACAAAAACTAGATGTTCAGGGCCACCGTGGCGGCATGGGCCTAATGCCGGAAAATACTATTGCGGCAATGTTAAACGGTGTAAAGCTGGGTGTTAAAACTCTGGAGCTGGATGTCGTTATATCCCGTGACGGGAAAGTGGTAGTATCCCATGACCCTTACATGTCAGCTGACTTTATGCTGAAACCTGACGGTTCTGAAATCACAAAAAAGGAACAAACGGGCATGGCACTTTTTCAGATGACCTACGATAGTATAAGTCATTTTGAAGCGGGGCTTAAACCTCATCCGCTTTTTCCGCAACAGGTGAGAATGAAAACACATAAACCACTGCTTTCTGAGTTGATTGACAGCGTGGAAACTTATGTGAAAAAGAATAAGCTGAAACCTGTCTACTATAATATCGAGACCAAAATTTCCCCTGCCGGAGATGGCATATATAATCCTTCACCAGAAGTGTTCGTGAATACTTTAATGGATGTACTAAATATAAAGAACATTAGTAACCGCATCACAATCCAATCCTTTGATGTAAGGACTTTACAGATCCTGCATAAAACCCAGCCTAAGCTGAAACTCTCTTTACTGGCTTTCGGAAAAATGGATCTGTCTACTGAACTAAAAAAAGCAGGGATGGACAAAGAAGGTGAAGAAAAAGTAAAGCAGGCTATTCTTGCTTATGGTAAAGGCGGTATTGATGAAGATCTTAAGAAACTAGGTTTTACCCCTGATATTTACAGCCCGCATTTCTCTTCTGTAGATGCAGAAATGGTTAAAAAAGCACATGAAAAGAAAATGTTGATTTTACCATGGACAGTAGATGAGGAAAAAGACATGATCGCATTAGGAAAACTGGGTGTAGACGGAATCATTTCGAATTATCCAGACAGGCTTATCCAGTTATTTGGCCGTTATCAAACAAAATAGGTCATATCATAAATGTCAATTCATAAAAAAAGGGCATCTTCTGATGCCCTTTTTTTATGAATTGATATACTTATAAACCAAAGTTATAAGCTAGTCTTATACCGACAAAGTTTTTGACATGGATCTGGTCTCCCAATTTATAATCTCCGCTAGACCATCCTTCATATCTTGCGCCCAAATCGATTGAACCTTTATCAGATACCGGGAATTCAACACCAATACCCGGAGTATATACGAATGAAGTCCTGGCACCGTCACTTGTACCGAATGCCGCACCCAGTTCACCACCTGCATAAAAGTTTTCGGCTAGAAAATAACGCAGACCTACCTTAACAGGGATAGCAGCGTAGTCACGAATTTTTAAACCGGCACCCACATCCTTACCTGTAAAGTTCAGATATCCGGCGCTTGCCGTAAAATTCAGCTGATCTGCGATCGGTTGCTGATATTGAAGCGATCCGCCGAATCCTAATTTATATGCATCATTGGTGCTACCTGTAGGCAAAGCAAAATCAGCCCCAATACTTAGTTTAGCTCCTGACATAGCCGGGTCCCGTACCTGAGCAGATGCGGTTGACCAAGCGAACATTCCTGCAAGAGCGGTGAGTAAAAAGATCTTTTTCATAATATGTGTATTTAAGTTTAGCAGCGCATTTACGCTGGCATAGCTAAATCAAAAAGCCGGCCAATTCAGGAATACACCACATAAACAACTAATAACCAGATACTTAATTTACTGAATATATCACATAAAGAGTCAGTTTTATGTTGGTTTTTCAATGCAGTTCATTCATAGTCAGCGACAAATTGGTATTTATTCATATTTTAAATTACCCTTCAAATTCTATATTTGCAGTATTATGGCCAAAACGAATAACGACGAACAATTTAAAAATGTGATCTCTCATGCCAAGGAATATGGTTTCGTATTTCAAAGCAGCGAAATTTATGATGGATTAAGTGCCGTATATGACTACGGCCAGTTAGGTGCTGAACTGAAAAATAACATTAAAACCTATTGGTGGAAATCAATGGTTCAGCTACATGAAAATATTGTTGGAATTGATTCCGCAATCTTTATGCATCCTAAAGTATGGAAAGCAAGTGGTCACGTAGACGGCTTTAGCGATCCTATGATCGACAATAAAGATTCGAAAAAACGTTATCGCGCAGACCAGCTACTGGAAGATAAAATTGCCCGTTATGAAAAAGACGGCAAAACAGATAAGGCTGCACAACTGCAGACCGATATGGATCAGGCTTTAAAAGATGAGAATCTGCCACAGCTTAAGGTCCTGATTGAGCAGCATGAAATCGCCTGCCCTGTCAGTGGTACAAAAAACTGGACAGATGTCCGCCAGTTTAACCTGATGTTCAGCACCCAGTTCGGTGCAATGGCAGAAGGTGCTGAAGAAGTTTATCTACGTCCGGAAACAGCACAGGGGATCTTTGTTAACTTCCTGAACGTTCAGAAATCCGGCAGGATGAAAATTCCTTTTGGAATTGCCCAAATAGGAAAAGCTTTCCGTAATGAAGTTATTGCCAGACAGTTCATTATGCGTATGCGTGAGTTCGAACAAATGGAAATGCAATTCTTTGTTCGTCCGGGAGAAGAAATGAAATGGTATGCTTACTGGAAAGAAGCACGTTTAAAATGGCATACAGCATTGGGTACAGACCCTGCAAAATATAAATACCACGATCATGCAAAACTTGCACATTATGCAAATGCTGCAGTTGATATAGAATTTGAGTTCCCTTTTGGCTTTAAGGAAGTCGAAGGTATTCACAGCCGTACCGATTTTGACTTAAGCCAGCACCAGGAGTTCTCAGGTAAGAAAATGCAATATTTTGACAATGACCTGAATGAAGAAGGAAAGCCATATGGAAACTATATTCCTTACGTCATCGAAACTTCAATCGGTCTGGACAGAATGTTCCTGCTAACTATGATCGGTGCCTTCGAAGAGCAGGATCTTTCTGAAGGTGAGAAAAAGGATAGCCGTATTGTATTACACCTGCACCCTTGCCTGGCTCCGATTAAAGTCGCCATTCTGCCTTTAACTAAAAAAGATGGTTTGCCGGAAAAAGCAAAAGAAATCATGGATCTGCTTAAATTCGATCATAGCGTCGTTTATGAAGAAAAAGATTCTATTGGTAAACGTTACCGCAGACAGGATGCCATTGGTACTCCATTCTGCCTGACTATCGATCATCAGACACTGGAAGATCAGACTGTAACCATTCGTCACCGTGACAGCATGGAACAGCAACGTATAGAAATCAAAGATCTGGAAGAACTGATCTCAAGCAAAGTAAGCTGGAAAAACTTACTGAGAAAATTATAAAATAACAATAATTAGCCCGGTCCCTTAAACGACCGGGCTTTTTTGTGTCTTAACAAATTATAATCAAAAGGGTTTCATCGTAGTCAGACTTTAGATAACTCCTGTTTTTAGACGACTGTTCTGCCGGGTTGCAATACCCTTGGGATACCGTTGCGATACCCTCTGGATACCCCTTGATATACCCTTTGGGTAAAGGAAGGGTATCCCAAGGGTAAAGGGAGGGTATATCAACTCCGAGGAATAGTAAATTGAAAGTAATGAAAAAATAAGCTAGAATAAGCGGAATACTCTTTGCTAACAAATGCAGGATGAAAAACATATGCTATACCCTATTCACCAGGTTGCTTCTTGTCCTGCTCATACAGACGGGATTGTCGAATACACTCTCTGCACAAAGCCGGTCTTCAGCTAATACCTGGACCGCATCAGAACTTAAAAATGCAGATACTGCCAGAGATGTGCCTTACCTGAATGATGAAGAAAAAAAGCTGATATTTTATATGAATCTTGCACGCACCAATGGCGAGAAGTTTTTCAATACCTATTTTCAGGATTTCACCGATGCATTTAATCAGGAGATGCAACAATACCGGAATTACAATGACCTGCGGGTAAACCGGAAAGACAAGTACTACCGCGGCCTAGAAAAAGACCTCAAAGATGTCAGAAATCTCCCATTGTTCGAACCAGATGAAACTTTAACCTGGGTTGCACAGCAACACGCAAAAGATCTTAAAAAGACAAATAAAGCCGGGCATAATTCTAGTGATGGCAGGTCAGTTAAAGACCGGATAAACCCTTATTACCCAAACAGGGCAATGGCTGAGAACCTGGCTTTCGGATTTTCAAAGGGGCTTGCTAATATCTGTATGCTTCTGCTGGACAAGAATGTAAACGATCTGGGCCACAGAAAAACGATTTTAAGTACAAAAAACAATTTAAAATATACAGGTGTAACTATCGGCACTCATCCGGGATACAGGTATTGCGCAGTGATGGATTTTATATCCGGGCCGGCAGATTAAATAAAGCTGAATTTTCGGTAAGTGATTCTCATTCCCTAAATTGCCGCATTTTAAGCGTACCCACATTATATATGCGTAAAGCCGTTATCCGTTTTATTGACTTTTTTTACCCGCCGTTTTCCAGGTGGTTCACGGTACATACTTTCCGCTATATTGTTTCGGGTGGTACGACCGCAGCCAGTGGTATCGTTGTTTACTATATAGTCTACAACTTTATACTAAAGCAGCGACACGTTCTACTGCCTTTTCCTCCTGGAATGATTACTGCACCGGTAGCCGCACTGATCATCGAATCTTTTATTACGTTTCTTATTGGTTTTATACTCAATAAATACCTTGTCTTTACACAAAGCGAATTAAAAGGGCGGATCCAGTTCTTTCGCTATGGCACTGTAGTAGCGACGAATATCCTGCTCAACTTTGCCATGTTAAAGGTTATGGTCGAAACTTTTCATTTCTATCCGACGATTGCAAAGATTATTACCACAATAATATTGGCTGTTTTCAGTTATTTTACACAGAAACACTTCTCTTTCAAAGTCAAAAAATAGATCACAGCGAAGTCATAGCTGATATTTCGCTTGATAAATCGTTCTGACAGACTTATCTTAGGCAGAATACAAATAAAAAATGGCAATGAGCGACTTTAACAACTTTAATAATCCGCAGGTAGCCGGTTTACCCAAACATTTAAGGCAATTTATCGTAGATCAGCATTACGAGAAATATACCCCGGTGGATCAGGCTGTATGGCGCTATGTAATGCGTCAGAATTACAGTTACCTGAAAGATGTCGCTTATTATCCTTATATCAAAGGCCTGCAGCGTGCAGGACTGAGTATTGAATACATTCCGGATCTGCAGACCATGAACGACAACCTGGGAAAATTAGGCTGGGGTGCGGTAACAGTTGATGGATTTATTCCTCCTGCTGCCTTTATGGAATATCAGGCCTTTAAAGTACTGGTTATTGCCGCCGATATCCGCCAGATCAATCATATAGAATATACTCCTGCACCAGACATCATTCATGAATCTGCCGGACATGCGCCGATTATTGCAGATGAAGCTTATAATTCTTACCTGAGCTATATTGGTTCCATTGGGGCAAAAGCAATGTTTTCAGCACGCGATTTTGAACTCTATGAAGCCATCAGAAATTTATCAATCCTGAAAGAGGCACAAAATGTACCGGAATTTGAGATCCTGCAGGCAGAAGAAAAACTCAGTCATATCTCCGCTCATATGGGTGAGCCATCAGAAATGGCTTTATTAAGCCGTTTACATTGGTGGACGGTAGAATACGGCTTGATCGGAAGCCTCGATGATCCGAAGATCTACGGGGCCGGACTTTTATCTTCTATCGGGGAAAGCTCAAGCTGTATGGCTGAAAATGTTAAAAAGATCCCGTATACAATCGACACAGTGAATTACGCCTATGATATCACTAAAACACAACCACAGTTGTTTGTGACACCAACTTTCGAAAATCTGATTGATGTACTCGAACAGTTTGCAGATACCATGTCGTTCAGGCGTGGAGGGGCAGAAAGTATCGCCAAAGCGATTGACTCACGTAATCCGGCAACAGCGGTTTATAGTTCAGGACTGCAGGTAAGCGGCGTATTTGCAGATATGGGTAAAACAGAGTCCGGTGAGCTCATTTTTATTAAAACTACTGGTCCTTCTGCACTCGCATTTGCAGATAAGGAATTGGCGGGACATGGCAAAATTTACCACAAGGATGGCTTTTCTTCTCCTGTCGGAAGATTAAAGAACAGCCTGAAACCATTGGAAGACTTTGGTACTGAAGATCTGGAGAAATTTAATATGACCGAAGGCCGGGAAACGAATTTTGAATTTGAAAACGGGATTACCGTATCGGGAACTATAAAAAGAATAACGCGGGTTGCAGATAAAATTATCCTTATCGTACTAGAGAATGCAACAGTCAAAGAATCCAGCGGTCACATTCTTTTTCAACCGGAATGGGGTACATATGATATGGCAGTTGGTGAGAAAATTGTTTCCGTATTCAATGGAGCAGCAGACAAAGATGCTTACGAGGAAATCTCCTTAATCAGCTATATTCCGACCGAAAAAATCAATTACGACGATAATACTGCTAATCTCCACCGGATATACCAGACTGTGAGAATTATACGCGAAGAGCAACAGGGAGCAGAAGTACTGGACAGTCTGTTTGCAGAGCTGGCCGAAAACTATCCTGCAGACTGGCTCTGTGCAATGGAAATTCTGGAGATACTGCATTATACCAGGATTAACCCAGACCTGGAACAAAAAGTGAGTGCCTACCTGGAGCTCAAAAAGGATAGCGAGCCTGAACATCAGAAACTGATTCAGGACGGTCTGCACGTAATCGCTAATCCTGTTACCCAATTAATTACTGAAGAAGATTAACATAACATGAATATTGTACTAACTGGTGCCAGCAGTGGCATAGGCTTCGAAGCCGCTTTAGAATTTACCCTGCAAAGTGCCAACAAAGTGGTCTGTATCGCCAGATCGGCCGATAAACTTCGTAAACTACTGGAAATTGCAAGAAGCATAACTCCTGATTGTACTTTGCTACCAGTAGAATTTGACATTGTGAATGATGACTATGCAGCGCTGATCCCTTTCTTAAAAGAAAGATTAGGTCATGTGGACATCCTGATTAATAATGCAGGTGCTCTAATTAACAAGCCTTTTCTGGAAACTTCTGCCGATGACCTGGAAGACATGTTCCGTTCTAACGTAACCGGTCATTTTAAGATGATTCAGAATCTACTGCCACTAATGAAAAGCGATGGTCATATCCTGAACATTGGCAGTATGGGAGGTTTCCAGGGAAGTGTTAAATTTCCAGGACTTGCCGCTTATTCCTCGAGTAAATCTGCCCTTCATACTTTAACAGAATGTCTGGCATTTGAGCTGGCCGAAACAGGGATCAAAATCAATTGCCTTGCACTGGGCTCTGCGCAAACAGAAATGCTGGAACAGGCTTTCCCTGGATACCAGTCTCCGGTTATGGCTTTTGAAATGGGTAAATACGTGGCCGATTTTGCCAGAACAGGTCATCGTTTTTTTAATGGAAAGATTATTCCTGTTGCAGTGACAACACCATAATTTTTTATATCTTTAAAAAAACCCGGGGTGAAAGCAGCTTCTTTTAAAGAGGCTGCCTATCCTGATTGTTCAGAAAACACATTATTCTAATGAAGAAAGCCTTTGTTTTATGCAGTCTGATTGGTATGCTCTACACCGGCACAGCCATTGCCCAGACTTCCGGCGAGAAACAATTACAGCCTAAAACGGTAGAAAATGCTCCACAGGAAGGTGCAGGTGCAAAATTAATAAGTTTTGCAAAAACAATGATCGGGATTCCTTACCGCTATGCCAGCAGTAACCCTAACATCGGATTTGACTGCTCTGGTTTTGTAAGTTATGTCTTCAAAAATTTCGGGTTCAGTGTTCCGCGTTCTTCGCCTGAATTCGTTGCAGCCGGAAAACCGGTAAAGCTGGAAAATGCCAAAGTTGGCGATATTCTCATTTTTACCGGCTCAAATCCAAAAAACAGAAAAATAGGCCATGTAGGAATCGTCTATAAAATAGATGGTGACGAAATTGAATTTATCCACTCCAGTTCAGGAAAAGCCAAGGGTGTTACCATTACTACCATGGATACCTATTATAAGCGGCGCTTTATGAAAGCAGTAAGTGTGCTCTGATCAATTACCAGATTTCCAGTAATACTATTTTCAGCGCATCGGTAACTTCTCCTCTTCCGAGTAATTCATGAGCCAGCTCATGCAGTTCCCTTTGCCGGTTGATAGTGTCTCCAATAGTTGCGTCGAGTATTTCTTTAACCTGCGGATGGAACCTGATATCTTCGATCTCTTCTTCAACAGGCATTTGCTCCATATTACCCAGCATTCCCAAATCATTTCCGGTTAAAACATAAGAATTTCGAACACCGGCGGGCAAAGCATCTACTCCTATTCCTTTACTGACCAATGGCTTTTTGACCTGAAAGAGATTTTCCGGGGTCACCCTGCAATACCAGTCGCCGCCCAGTCTCGCAACGAGGTCTATCTTAGCCTGATCTATTTTTCCTTCCGCGTCAAGAATGTCTTTACGGATATGTATTTTTTTTATTTCTGCCAGCACAAGATTACCCGCACCAGGATTTTCTCCCAGACCAATGACTTCCCTAACCGTACATTCGAGCTGTACCGGAGCTTCTGCTACCCTTGGTGGTAATACCAGCTCCGATTTAAGCATTGTAAAGCCAGCCTTCTCAAATTCATTGACGTTTTTATCGTACTCGGTACTTGCCAGGCTAACCTGCTGTACCATAGAATAATTGACTATGTTAATTACACATTCAGGAACTTCCAGAATATTCTCCAGCGTATGTTTGGTCGTATTATCTCTAACCCTTCTTGCAGGTGAAAAGATACAAAGCGGAGGATTTGTACTGAAAAGGTTAAAAAAACTAAAAGGGCTCAGATTAACCTGCCCGGCACTGTCAATTGTCGAAGCAAAACAGATGGGTCTGGGCGCGATTGCATACTGTAAATATTGTTGTAAGTCAACCGGGCTTAAATCGGCTGTGGAAAGACTCAGCATTATTTTTTAAGGTTTAAAATAGAAAAATCTGTATCTGCTTTACGAATAATATTACTCAGGATTCCTAAACCTGTAATTTCCATTTCTACGATATCGCCATCCTGCAACCACTGAACCGGATAGTCAGGATTATTCAGCAAGCCGGTGCCGTTCAGTTCAAGCAAACAGCCTGTACCAACTGTCCCGGATCCGATTACATCTCCCGGAAGAATATCAACGCCATATGCACAACGCTCGATAATTTCGGCAAATGTCCAGTCCATATCGGCCATATTCCCGGCAGAGACTTGTTTCCCATTAACGGTACATGTCATTTCGAGATTGTAATTATTACCGGTGTGCCCCTGCTTGGGAGCAACCTTATAAGCTTCCAGTTCATCAGGCGTAACCAGCCATGGTCCAATTACCGTAGAAAAATCCTTTCCCTTTGCCGGCCCCAGGTTCAGCAGCATTTCTTCCATCTGTAAAATCCTGGCGCTCATATCGTTCATAATCATATATCCAGCGATATACTGATCTGCTTCTGCGGCAGTTATATTTCTCCCTTTCTTCCCGATTACAACGGCAACCTCCAATTCAAAATCCAGTTTCTGAAAATGATCAGGCATACAGATTATCTCGCCGGGCCCCTGTATTGCATTATGGTTGGTAAAATAGAAAATTGGATACTGATCAAACTCGGCTATCATGTCCAGTTTCCTGTTCCTGCGTGCTGCAGCCACATGCTGACGAAATGCATATCCATCCCTGCATGAAGTGGGGTGTGGAACCGGGGCAATCACTTCATAAAAAGCTTCTTCTTTAGGCTCTATTTCGCCGTTTTTAATTTGTCTGTCGATTTTCATGGCCCGTTCCATCAAAACTTCTGAGTCTTTCAAAAATGAATTCATATCATCAGGAAGCTGTTTATCACATGAATTCAGGTTATAGATATGTCCGTCTACAAATACGCCCAGGTGCTCCTGCTCTTCAGTTTTATAGGATACTAATTTCATAACATTTTAAATTTGGTTGAAAAGATGGTTCTCTGCTATCAAAGCTAGAAAATTTAAAACAAGCGGGGGGCCATAAACGTTTTCTTTTTATATCAGAAACAACGAATACATTCATACAACTAAATATTTACCAAATTATCTACTGCATAAATTTGAATGCTGATTATATAATTCTTAACTTAGCTTAAGCAACAATGATGAAGAGAAAACTAAAATATCAGGATCGTATAGCCAGCCAGGTCTTGGCAGGCTTTAGGTATGGTATGCTTTCTGTCCTCATTTTTGCTCAATATTCCGTTTAAAGCCTATTTCTTAAGGCAATCTACGTCTGCTTTTTTTTAACGCAGCCTGCTCTCCCCCTTTTCTAACCTTAACAAAACCTATTGATATGCCTATTTATCATACTCTAGGAACCATTCCGCCTAAAAGGCATACTGTTTTCCGTAAACCAGATGGTGAGCTGTATGCAGAGGAACTGGTCTCCACAGAAGGATTTTCAAGCTTGTATTCACTTGTTTATCATTGTCATCCGCCAACAATCGTTAAATCTCTGGGCGAACCTTATAGCGTCGAACCGGAAATTGCAAGGGAAAAACACCTGAAACATACTTCGCTGCTGGGCTTTAAAATATCGCCTGAAGATGATTATCTGAAGAGCAGAAAACCTGTTCTCGTGAATAGCGATCTGCACATTTCACTGGCAGCACCCAGGAAATCGATGACAGATTATTTCTATAAGAACTCGCAAGCAGACGAAGTTATCTTTATTCATGAGGGCAGCGGCACACTGAAAACGGGTTTTGGCCAGATTAAATTCGCTTATGGGGACTATCTGGTTATTCCCAGAGGCACTATCTACCAGATGGAATTTACGGATGAAAAGAACCGGCTTTTTATTGTAGAGAGCTTTAGCCCTATCCGTACACCCAAACGTTACCGGAATGAATACGGACAGCTCATGGAACACTCGCCTTACTGTGAGCGGGACATCCGGAAACCGGAAAACCTGGAAACGAATGATGTTTACGGCGATTTTAAAGTCCTGATCAAAAAACAGGGTATCATGTACCCTTATACTTACGGCACGCATCCTTTTGACTTTGTAGGCTGGGATGGATTTCATTACCCCTGGGCATTCTCTATTCATGATTTTGAACCCATAACCGGCAGGCTTCACCAGCCGCCCCCTGTACATCAAACTTTTGAAGGCCACAATTTCGTGATCTGTTCATTTGTTCCCCGTAAATACGATTACCATCCTTTGTCCATTCCGGCCCCTTATAATCATAGCAATGTGGACAGCGACGAGGTGCTGTATTATGTAGACGGAGATTTTATGAGCCGTAAAAGTGTAGAGCGTGGACAAATCACATTGCATCCCGGAGGAATCCCACATGGTCCGCACCCTGGTACCGTTGAAAAATCTATTGGTAAAGAAAAAACGGAAGAGCTGGCAGTTATGATTGACCCTTTCCGTCCATTGATGTTAACGAAAGATGCCCTGGCGATTGAAGATGAAAATTATCACAAAAGCTGGCAGATCAATATCGAATAAATCTTAAAAATTTAACCTGTAAACTCAACCAAAATGCAATCATTAGTTGTAGAAAAGAAAACGGCAGTAACAGATTTCCTGCCTTTAAATGGCACAGATCATCTGGAACTTTACGTAGGTAACGCAAAACAATCTGCCCATTATTACAAAACAGCCTTCGGTTTCACCACTGTTGCTTATGCAGGTCCTGAAACCGGAATTAGGGATCGTGCATCTTATGTATTACAGCAGGGCAAGATCAGACTGGTTTTAACAACACCACTGCATTCAGAAAGTCCGATCATGGAACATGTCCGCAAACACGGAGACGGCGTTAAAATTCTGGCACTCTGGGTGGACGATGCTTACCGGTCTTATGAAGAAACGGTTCGACGTGGGGCCATTTCCTATCAGGAACCAAAAACCATGAAAGATGAATTCGGCGAGGTACGCACCGCCGGAATTTATACTTATGGCGAAACTATACATCTGTTTGTAGAACGTAAAAACTATACAGGCGCATTTATGCCGGGATACATGGCATTAGATAGTGACTATAAGCCCGAAAACACAGGCCTGCTTTATATTGATCATTGTGTTGGTAATGTAGGCTGGAACAGAATGGACGAAGCGGTCCGCTGGTACGAGGACGTAATGGGCTTCCGTAACATCCTTTCATTTGATGATAAACAGATCAATACTGAATATTCTGCATTGATGAGTAAAGTGATGAGTAACCAGAACGGCTACGTTAAATTTCCGATCAATGAGCCTGCTGAAGGAAAGAAAAAGTCACAGATTGAAGAATACCTGGAATTCTATGAAGGTGAAGGCGTACAACATATTGCTGTTGCCACGCATGATATTATTAAAACGGTGCGTGCAATGAAGGCCCGTGGCGTGGAGTTTCTAGGTGCCCCTCCGGCTGCTTATTATGATCATTTGCTGGAGCGGGTCGGCAAAATAGATGAAGACATTGCTCCATTGCAGGAACTGGGTATTCTTGTAGATTACGATGAGGAGGGTTATCTGCTGCAGATATTCACCAAACCGGTACAGGACAGGCCAACATTATTCTTTGAGATCATTCAGCGTAAAGGTGCGCAGTCTTTCGGGGCCGGTAACTTTAAGGCTTTATTTGAATCTCTGGAACGTGAGCAGGAGAAGAGAGGGAACTTGTAATTTTTAGATTAATGCCCGAAGGCCGGTCCAGAAGACCGGCTTTTTGTTTGAACTTTACCCCCGTATTAAAAATATTAAGTACTTTCGACTTCAATTGTGTGTTCAATCCCGGCTGCCCTAGCTGTATTTGAAACAAGCTCTTTATCCGGTAAAAGGAATTATGTTCAGAAAGATCAGCAACAGCATTCAAATATTCAGTACTCATCTGCTTTCGGCATTCCGCTTATTCCAGAAAAACGACCCCTTGAGGCTCGCCGGTGCGACTGCTTTTTTCGCCAATTTTGCCCTGCCACCCATTCTGCTGATCCTGATCCGGATCTTTGGTTTTTTCATAGACAGAAAGATCATGCTCAACCAACTATTTGACAGACTATCAAATATATTGGAAGACAGCAGTATCCAGCAGATGCGTGAGGTACTTAAAAATATAAGGGGAATTGATCATAAATGGTACGCGACGCTGCTCAGCTTTGTTTTCTTCCTCTTTGTAGCGACAACGTTATTTGCAGTGATCAAGAACTCTATGGATCAGATCTGGTCGATCGGTCTTAAAGAGAATAGCAGTTTCGTTTTCCAGATGAAAAACCGGGGCAGATCAATGGTTATCATTATGCTGGCTGGTATTTTATTCTTTGTCGGAATTCTGACAGACAGTTTCCAGGCATTTATTGCGGCCTATATTCATGCCGCGTCTCCAGATTTCGGTAATTTCCTGCTTAGCCTGCTCAATCAGTTTTTATTTATGCTGATCGTGACTATTTGGTTTACCGTTCTTTTCCGTTTTCTAACGAATGGAAGACCATCATGGAAATACGCAAGGATGGGTGGATTACTTACCGGAGTATTATTCACCCTCGGTAAGTATATCCTTCGGATTGCATTGCCATGGAGTAACATTGGAAATATCTATGGTGCATCCGGTTCCATTGTACTGATTATGCTATTTGTATTTTATTCTTCCCTGATCTTTTATTTTGGCGCCTGCTATGTTAAAGTACTAAGCGAGACTTATAAAAATCCAATACGCCCCATTAAAGGTGCGTTTAACTATGAAATCAAGGAAATAAGACAAACGGCATCTTAATTTAATTCCGCAGCCGGAGTTCTCTCCAGTCCCTGCATTTCAAATACAGCTAGTTTCTCCAGTAAGTTATAATGCAGTGTACCAAAAAAGCTGATCACCCCATCCTTAGTCTTACCTTCAATCCATACACTCTCTTTATGTTGTTCGGGATGTTGCAAAAACTGGTCATTTAAAACCTGTTCATCTTTGATCCTAACATCTGCAATATCGATTGCGTACTGTTTTAAAAGCAATAGAAAGCTGCTACCGTTCATTAACAATTCTTTTACACTCATCATGATATTTGATTTTAAATTTGGAAATGGAACAATACAAATTTAACGCCAGAACTATTGCTTTTAGTGTTCTTAATCAGAGATATAGATAATAATGATGATGTGTTCAAAAGGCACAAAAAAAGCAGATGTCCCGCGGGTACATCTGCTTTTTTTGTGGTTCATCCGCGAAACTTCCGCTAAATCGTTGAAGTGTCGCGGATGTAAGTAAATATTCTAGAATAATCTATAGGCAAGTCCTAAAGTGAACAGATTCATTCTCGTATCGCTGTAACCTTCTTTTCCGATTTTAGAAATTCCGGCTTCATATCTCAGGTCAACACCCAGGCTTCCGATATCCAATCCGGCACCAAACTGCCACCCAACTGACTGATTTTTAAATCTGCCTTTGAATACATTTCCGGTTGCCTGTCCAAAAGATTGCTTGTCATCTAGCAGGAATGAAACCACCGGACCTGTGTTTAAACGAAGTCCTACACCTGCTGCACCAATCTTGGTACCAATCAGCAAAGGAACATCCAGGCTGGTGAACCTTACTTTGTTTTCCACGCCAACAGGGTCAACATTGCTAACCAGTGTAGTGTTCTTACCACTCAGGTACAGCTCTGGTTGAAAGTGAATGCCGGCGGCACCGATTCTTGCCCACAGACCTGCATAATAACCTGCTTTATTATCACTGCTGAAAGTGTTTTCAGTAGATAATTTAGACAGATTCGCACCACCTTTTAAACCGAACTGAAAGCTCGGCAGCAACTGACTGAATGCGACAGAACTGAAGCAAAGAAATATTGCCGATAAAATAACTTTTTTCATGATAGACTAATTTTAGATTGATTATTGAAATGTAAATTTATAAATATTTTCAGAGCCTGTTTAAAATTTATTTATTTGTCTGCTAAACATAGGTTTACAAAGACGATTAATTATAAATTTGCCGGAAGTCTGCCTTCAATACTGACAAAACTGTTAAATGAATTTTGATTTTAATTTTTACGCGCTGGTTTTAATTATCCTCGGCAGTTTTACTTTCTTAATTTCCTGTTTGATCTTGAGTAATAAACCCGGCACGCTTCGCTGGATTGGTTTTCTTATTCTTTCAAATTCAATCTGGTCTATAAGTTACGGTCTGGAACTGGCTAGTACATCCCAAATTACCTGGCTAACCGGTGTTCAATACATTGGAATAGCCAGTCTGCCATTATCCTGGTTTCTTTTCAGCATGGACATGGCCGGACACGAAAAATGGATTCGCAACCGGGGTAACTTATTCCTCGCATCTATCGTGCCTATAATTACACTTGTACTGGTATGGACAAATGATCTTCACCATTTGCACTATAAGTCGACTTACCTCGTACCAGGCCCACCCTACTCTGTCTTACATATAGAAAGAGGAATTTCCTATTACTTCTTTGTAGCCTATTTTTATTCATTACTCTTGCTGAGTAATTTCTTTCTGATCAAAAAATTCAGGAAATCTGACCCCATATACCGGAAACAAAATCAAACCATTTTAATTGGTGCGGCTTTGCCCTGGATAACAAATATCATTTATGTCTTCAAATTAGTTCCTTTAAATGGCCTGGATTTAACTCCATTTGCATTTTTAATTTCCACTTTACTGATCACTATTTCGATTTATAAGTTCAGATTATTTGACATTCAACCTATTGCCCGGGAGAAAATCCTGGAACTGATGCAGGACGGATTTGTAGTTTTCGATGATAATCTAATCATTATTGATTATAATAATTCATTTAAGAAGCATTTCGGTCTGCCTTCTGAGCTGCGATTAAGTGGTAAGCTTCTTTCTGCGGTACTAAGTGATCAGCCGGAGCTCCTGAAAAAAATCAGGGTCAGTGTTCCGGGTAAACAGGAAATCCAGATAGTGGTCAATCAAAAGGTAAAATATATGGAAGCAGACCTGCGGATATTAAATGAGAATAAGCTTAACCGGCATTTTACTATAATTCGTTTTCAGGACATCACTATCCTCCGTCTGGAAGCTTTAAAGACAGTAAGACAGGCTAACGAACTTCAAAAACTAAATCAGCTGAAGGACAGAATTTTCTCTATCATGGCACATGATCTGCGTGGACCTTTACTGAATCTTTCTGAAGTGCTGAAAATGAATAATGATGAGCTGATCAGCCCGGAGGAATTCAAAAGCCTTTCTCCCGCATTAGCAAGAGATATTGTGTACACAACAGATCTTCTTGATAATATACTGCACTGGTCAAGAAGCCAGCTGCAGGGTTATGGCATTAACCGGGAATGTTTTAACCTGAAAAGCCTGGTCGACTCCGAAAGAAACTACCATCAGAAAGCAGCAAACCTAAAGGATATTACAATTTTAACGGAAGTTTCCGGAGATCTCGCAGTTTTCGCCGATTTGCTGATGATGCAGATTGTAATCAGAAACCTGATAGCCAATGCGATTAAGTTCTGTTCTTCAGGATGCATAATCCGAATATCCGCTTCAAACAAGGTTCAGTTTATTGCCCTGCATATTATAGATGATGGTATTGGAATTGACAGCGAAAATCTGGAAAAAATACGTAATCAGGAAAATATATCCAGCCGGGGTACCCGTAATGAAAAGGGAACAGGTATCGGTTTAATGGTTTGCTGGGATTTCATGGCCAAAAATGGCGGCAGTATCAGGATTGACAGTAAACCAGGAGAAGGAACGGCCTTTTCACTCGAGATACCAAAGCCTGAAGCATAAAAAAAGCCCCCTTAAGGGAGCTTTTTCTCAATTCCGGATTATGTGTTATTAGCCGGTAGCATCTTTAATGATTTGCTGTTCTTTCAGCGCATCAACATTATTTTTATTACCAAAGTTCTGAGTTTTATCGGCAAAGTAATCCAGTATACCTACAATTGTATCCAGGTTATCTGATACACGCTGGTGCATGTCCGGAAGATCCTGTTCTAATCTTTTATCACTCAGTTCTATGTTATCTACTTCTATCTTTCCTATTTTCTGTATGATGGCTTGCTGAGAATGCTGAAGATCTTCTAACTCTCTTACAATTTTCTCCATCAACTCAAACTTCTCTAAAGTATTCATATCTGCTTCTTTTTGGTTTAACACCTGATTAATTACAATACTAATCAACCAATTACCTTGCCAGTAATCTCAAAATCACTCGCAAATGCCATAAAAAAGCAGCCGGATATTCTTCAGAACAATAAATTATGCAAGATTTAAAGGCATTAGCCTGGCGACGTACTTACCGATAATATCAAATTCAAGATTGACCGTATCACCTTCTTCTACCTCTTTCAAATTAGTATGCTCAAAAGTATAGGGAATGATAAATACCGAAAATTCATCAGCCGCTGAATTGACAACCGTCAGACTGATCCCATTAACACAAACTGAACCTTTTTCTACGGTGACATTGCCTTGAGCTGCATCGTAACGGAACCTGTACTCCCAGCTTCCATCAATCTCCCGTCTTAAAATACAAACGCCGGTCTGGTCGACATGGCCCTGAACAATATGGCCGTCAAGCCTTCCGTTCATCTGCATGCAACGCTCCAGATTTACAATACTGCCTTCAAGAAGATTGCCCAGATTCGACTTCTCCAGTGTTTCCTGGATTGCAGTCACGGTATGTGTCTTGTCATCCAGTGCCACAACGGTAAGACAAACACCATTATGTGCAATACTCTGATCTATTTTCAGTTCAGAACTGATTGCTGAAGCAATTGTCAGATGAATATTCGTTCCTTCGGATCTGCGTCCGGTTACTGTTCCTGATGTTTCTATTATACCTGTAAACATATCTTTTTATTTTGTCCACTCCGCAGTATGAAAATACTGCAGAAGCAAATTTATTAATTTAGCCCGGGTTATACCTGAGACTTATGTCATATTCGTTCGGGCTGGAGCGCAGCAATCTCGTGAATCGCCCGTGCAGTCATTTCACTGCTAATATCCAGATGGGTTACAAAACGTACGGTATCGATACCCGTGGCACCACATAATATTCCCTGCTCTTTTAAGGCTGCAATCACACCCTTAGCTGTATAACCGGCTTTTACTTTAAAGATGACAATATTTGTTTCCACCGGCATCACATGCTGCACATAGTCTGTCTTTAGCAAAGCGGATTCAAGATCTGCAGCATGTTTATGGTCTTCTGCCAGACGGTTTACATGATGATCCAATGCGTAGATACCCGCCGCAGCCAGAAATCCGGACTGCCGCATCCCTCCACCAAATAACTTCCTTATTTTGATTGCTTTTCTAATCGTTTCTGCACTACCGAGCAAAACAGAACCTACTGGCGCACCCAACCCTTTAGACAGGCAGATCGATATTCCGTCAAAGTATTTCCCATAATCTGCGGCACTGTCACCTGTTGCTACAAGTGCATTAAACAACCGCGCGCCATCCAGGTGCAGTTTTAACCCTCGGGCTTTACATAGCTCAGAAATAGGCGCAATCTGCGCCAGGGTATAACAGGCACCCCCACCTTTATTAACCGTATTTTCAAGAACAACCAAACTGGATTCAGGATAATGAATATTATCCTCATTAATCTCCGGAATGATCATCTCTGGCGTAACAATACCTCTTTCACCATGTAAAAGGCGGACTGACGCCTGGGAATGGAAAGCTATGCCTCCGACTTCATACCGGTAAACGTGTGCCGTCTGATCGCAAATAACTTCATCCATGGGCTGAGTAAAGCATTTAATCGCAATTTGATTAGTCATCGTTCCGGACGGACAGAAGAGCCCTGCTTCCATACCAAACATAGATGCAAGCTTCTGTTCCAGTTCCTTTACTGTCGGATCTTCTCCATACACATCATCGCCGACTTTCGCCTGCATCATTGCAGCGAGCATCCCGGCGGTGGGTTGGGTCACTGTATCACTTCTAAAGTCTATAATATCTTCCATTCTGTATTCACTTAAACAAATATTACATTTTTTCTATTTCTTTCCTGAAATTCCTTTATTCGAATCATTATGATAATTGTCATAAAGACTGTTTATAAAAACATTTATAATTCGCCAAAACGTTACATTAACCGTACGGAGTTCTTTTATAACCAAATAGACCCTATTTAAAAAGGAATGATTTGCTATTATCGTAGAATAAAAGGACATTTAGACCCTGAGCAATTATTTTAAAATTTGGAATTTAAAATAACAAGTGTAATTTTAGCTTAGTGTTATTTTAACAATATCTTAATTTGATATAAATATGTATTGTTTTCAAAGACGCTAAAAACCAGAAAAACAGTTGCTTAAAATTATTAAACAGAGAAAAAAACCAAATTAATAAATTCCTAAACGGCATAAAAAACATAAAATGGAAAAAATACAGTTCGAGTGTTCAGGAATATTTACTTTTACCCCCCATAAAACAAATTAAGATGATAGTTATTGCAGACGGTGGATCAACCAAAACCAATTGGTGCTTAATTAATGAAGCTGGTAGAAAAATTCATTTCAACACCGAAGGTTACAACCCGTACTTTTCAAGTACTGAATATATTGTTGGTTCGCTAAAAAAGTCTTTACCAGATCACCTGGAAGCAGACAAACTTACAGAAGTATATTATTATGGTGCTGGCTGCTCTACAGATAGCAAAAGAAAAATCGTCGAAGAGGCAATGGCTCAGGTATTTGTAAATGCGCAAATTAACATCGGCCATGATTTACTGGCTTCGTGCCGGGCCGTACTTGGTGACCAACCTGGTTTTGCAGCTATTTTAGGTACCGGTACTAACTCATGCCTTTACGATGGTAAAGATATTTCATTGAACATTGACTCACTTGGTTATTTCCTGGGTGATGAAGGAAGCGGATGTTTTATCGGTAAAAGAATCCTGAGTGACTATATGAAAGGTTATATGCCTAAAGGTCTGAGAGAAAGTTTCTATGACAATTTCGCTTTGACTAACGAGGACATCTTTGATAACATCTACAATAAACCACTTCCTAACCGTTTTTGTGCTGGTTTCAGTAAATTCCTGTATGATTACAAAGATAACTATGAAGATTACACGTTCTCTACTGTTGAATATGCATTCACAGCATTCTTCGAGAACCTGGTTATTCACTACCCGAACTATAAAGACTTCTCATTAAACTGTGTAGGTTCTGTTGGTTACAGCTTCAGAGACATTCTGAGCATTGTTGCTGACCGTTACGAAATGGGTGTCGGAAAAATTATCCGCTCTCCTATAGATGACCTGGTTGAATACCATATGGCACATTCTAAGTCTTTGATTAAATAATTAAAAAAATATCCTCCATAAAAAAACCGCTACCTTTTACAGGCAGCGGTTTTTTTTATTGTCAGAAATTCTGAGTTATATTTTCGCGGATCAGGCAGAGTTAGAAAGATATTTCTTTGCCAAATAGTTTGCCATATTTCCGTTTATCAAAGCGATACAGGGTCGCTGCACGGAAAGAAACTCCTTTTTGTTTTTCATTAAGGTCCTTCAGTACATTAAAGCTTAGCATCTTTTTCCTGAAATTTCTTTTATCGAGCTTCTTGCCCAAAATCACTTCATATACATTCTGAAGCTGCGTCAGCGTGAACTTTTCGGGCAATAGCTCAAATGCAATCGGCTGATGTTTGATCCTTCTCTTAATTTTCTCGAGTCCCTGGTCAAATATTTTCTGATGGTCAAAGGCAAGTTTTGGCAGATCTTTGACATTGATCCAATAAGCCTGTTTCGCATAGGTGCTAACTGGTTTCAGTGCTTTATCTCCCCCTAATCTGAGCATTGCATAATAAGCAACAGAAATAATACGTCCCTGCGGGTGACGTCCAACATCTCCAAAAGTATAGAACTGCTCCATATACACATTTTCTATCCCGGTCAGTTCATGCAAAATTCTTGAAGCCGACTGATCAAGACTCTCATTTTCACTTACTAGGTTTCCAGGTAGCGCCCACCAGTCTTTAAACGGCTCTTCATTTCTCTCAATCAGCAAAATTTTCAATTCACCTTCATCAAAACCGAATAGGATACAGTCAATGGAGAAGGTTGAATTAAACTGTGGTAATACTTCTTTCAAAACGATTTCTTTTAATTTATAAATCTACACTGAACATTTTCCCTTTAAAACAAAAAAACCTCATTTAATACAGATTAAACAGGTTTACTTGTGGTCAGGACAATTCTACAAATATTATAATAATATTTCTTATCCGGTTTTGTCTGATCATAAATTTCTATTGCTTAACCGGATTGTCGTAAATGTATGTCAATTTTTTCAAATATCAGAGTTTAGCTGCATCAAACACACCTAACATGAGATGGTGACGTTTACTACTTTAATAAATTTATATTAACTTATGCCCTGAAAAAAAACGGCAGGCATCAATAATTCTGACGGCCCCGTATTTCCTAATATAAACACCTGGATAAATTCATTCTTTATATGGTATTTAGGTAAAAAAACAAAATAAATTACTTAGTGTAACTTCTACACAGTATATTCGTAGTATCAGATGAGACCAAATATTAAAAACATAGCAGTACTAACTTCAGGAGGAGATGCTCCTGGAATGAACGCATGCATCCGGGCAGTTGTCCGGACAGGAATATATAATGGCATCAATATGTTTGGTGTTCTTCAGGGTTATCAGGGACTTATTAATAATAATATTATCCCTATGGATGCCCGATCTGTCAGTAATATCATTCATCTGGGTGGAACAGTTCTTAAAACTGCCCGTTGTCTGGAGTTTAAAACTGATGAAGGAATGGATCAGGCTTATGCCAACATGAAAGCGCATGATATTGATGCGCTGGTTGTAATAGGTGGAGATGGTACTTTTACAGGTGCAAGGCGTTTTTCTGAAAGACACCCGGTAAGTGTAATTGGCATCCCAGGTACAATTGACAATGATTTATACGGTTCAGATTTTACACTGGGCTATGATACTGCTATCAATACGGTTATTGAAGCGATTGATAAGATACGTGATACGGCTGACTCTCATGACCGGCTTTTCTTTGTCGAAGTGATGGGCCGTGATTCGGGCTGCATCGCCTTACGCAGTGCTATAGCCTGTGGAGCCGAAGCAGTATTACTGCCTGAAAAAGCAACCAGCCTGGAAGAACTGATCAGAACACTGGAAACAGGTGCTGCAACCAAAAAGTCTTCCAGCATAGTTATTGTATCTGAAGGTCATAAGCAGGGCGGCGCATACGACATTGCCAAACATGTGAAGGAACGCTTCAATCATTATGATACTAAGGTAACTATACTCGGCCATTTACAACGCGGAGGCAGCCCAAGCAGCTTCGACCGTATTTTAGGCAGCAGACTCGGGTATGCCGCAGTAAATGAGTTGCTAAAAGGCAGTTCACGCCAGATGGTTGGCCTTCGTGGAAACGATATCCAGCTAACCAGTTTAGATGAGGCATTAACTGCACACAGTTTTAAACTGGAAAGTGATCTGCTGGAAATGACTAAAGTATTATCAATCTGATATGATAGCTGTGGTCTATAGTGGTTCTAAAACAGCGGCATGGAAAATAGCCAATGAAGGTAAGCTTATTGCAGAATGTAGCATGCCTGGGCTTAATCCTTGTTTTGTTGAAGCCAAAACGGTTCTTCAACAGCTGAATAAAAAAATCACCCTGATCAATTATGCAGAGCGGATCAAAAAGATCTATGTATTTTCTGCCGGTGCTAACTCTCCTGCAAGACGTAAGGAACTAACGGAAACGCTGGCCTCCTTTTTTAAGTTTAGCAAAATCACTGTACAGGATGATATCTATGGCGCAGCAATTGCGGCATGTTACCATCAGACTGGTGTCGTTGGCATTCTGGGAAGTGGTTCTAACTGTGCTTACTTTAACGGTCAGGCACCAGAGGAGAACAATTTCGGACTGGGATACGTTCTGGGAGACGAAGGTTCTTCAAACTATCTGGGTAAAATAATACTGAAGCATTATCTTCAGGAAAAACTTCCCCCGGAACTATTGAAGAAGTTTCGAAAAAGATACGATCTGAACCGCTCGCAGATTTTAGAAAGAGTTTACCAGAAATCTATGGCTCAGCATTTTTTGAGTAGTTTTCTGGACTTTTACATAGAAAACCGGGAACACGCCTATATACAGCGTATAATTGACGAGGCTTTTCAGCGGTATATGGATACCTACCTGTTGCCTATGGTTAAACAATACCCTGGACAGGATGTTCATTTTGTCGGCATAGTAGCCGGTAATTTTCCGGACCGGCTTAAACTCGTTGCCGAAAAAAACGGGATAACAATTAATTCAATTACCAAAGAACCAATATATAATTTACTTAATTACTATTCAAATTAATAATAATGACAAAGATTGGAATTAACGGCTTTGGCCGTATCGGCAGATTAGTATTCAGAGCTGCTTTAAAGAGAGGTTTAGATATCGTTGCAATCAATGACCTTGTTGAGCCGGATTACATGGCTTATATGTTAAAATATGATTCTACACATGGCCGTTTTGACGGTACTATTGAAGTAGTTAACGGTCATTTAGTAGTTAACGGAAAAACTATCCGTATTACTGCTGAGAGAGATCCGGCTAACTTAAAATGGAATGAAGTTGGTGTTGAAACTGTTATCGAGTCTACAGGTTTATTCCTGACTCAGGCTGATGCAGAGAAACACATTACTGCAGGTGCAAAAAGAGTTGTTCTTTCTGCTCCGGCTAAAGATGACAGCATCCCTACTTACGTAATGGGTGTTAACCACGATCAGTTAACTGCTGACCAGACTGTAGTTTCTAACGCATCTTGTACGACTAACTGTCTTGCTCCGATTGCTAAAGTATTACATGATAACTGGGGTATTGCTGAAGGTCTGATGAGTACTGTTCATGCGGTTACTGCAACTCAGAAAACTGTTGATGGTCCTTCTGCGAAAGACTGGAGAGGCGGACGTGGTGGATTCTCTAATATTATCCCTTCTGCTACTGGTGCAGCTAAAGCTGTAACTAAAGTTATCCCTGCTTTAAAAGGTAAATTAACAGGTATGGCTTTCCGTGTACCGGTTGCTGATGTTTCTGTTGTTGATTTAACTGTACGTCTGGAAAAACCAGCTACTTACCAGGAAATTAAAGATGCAATGAAAGCTGCTTCTGAAGGTGCTTTAAAAGGTGTTCTTGGTTATACTGAAGATGAAGTTGTTTCTTCTGATTTTATCGGTGATGACCACGCGTCTATTTTTGATGCAAATGCTGGTATCGCATTGAATGATAACTTTGTTAAAGTTGTTTCATGGTATGACAACGAGTGGGGATATTCTTCTGCATTAGCTAAATTCGTAGAATACTACGGTAACCTGAAATAAGATTATTTTTTCAGTTATATAAAAAAAGGATGGCTTATTTAGCCATCCTTTTTTTATGCTGTTTAGTGGTCTGTTTAAGAACCATCGCCGCCAGTGGTGCGATATTCAGCTGAATCGAAAACTCGCGCTCTCCGTACCGGACAGGCTCCGGTTTAAATGTTTGTTTATTCAGCTTTCCACTTCCGAAGTAGATCTCCTCATCGCTGTTAAAGATCTCTTCCCATTCTGCCTCAAAAGGAAGACCTATACGATAGTTTTCCCTGTAAACCGGGGTCATATTTAATATAATAATCAAAGTATCTTCAGCGGCCGCTCCTTTACGTGTATAAACATAAACAGAATGATCTGCGTCGTCTGCACTCAACCATTCGAACCCTTCATGCGAAAATCCAAAGTGATATAGGGCAGGTTCTGCCCGGTATAAATGATTTAATGCTTTGACATACCTTTGCATCCCTTTATGAGGGGCAAACTGCAATAGGTCCCATTCCAGGCTCCTGGTAAAATTCCACTCGCCATTCTGCGCAAACTCATTCCCCATGAATAACAATTTGGTGCCCGGCTGTGTAAACATATAGGCATAGAGCAGTCTTAAATTAGCGTGTTTACGCCATTCATCTCCTGGCATTTTATAAATCATGGATGACTTACCATGTACAACTTCATCATGGGAAAAAGGAAGCATGAACCGCTCTGTAAAAGCATAAGTTGTACTAAAAGTCAGCTGATGATGTTTGAATTTCCGGTCAATCGGGTCGGTCTTGAAATATTGCAATGTATCGTTCATCCAACCCATCATCCACTTCATTCCAAATCCTAATCCTCCGTCTTCTACAGCTCTGGTGACCCCGGGATAGGTGCTGCTCTCTTCTGCTATCGTATGTACGCCCTGATAATTACTGTAGACAAACTCATTTAAATCCTGCAAAAACTGAATAGCGCCGAGATTTTCCCGTCCTCCATAAATATTGGTTCCTGCCTCGCCTTCTTTTCTGGAGAAATCGTAATAAAGCATAGAAGCAACTGCATCTACCCTAAGTCCATCTGCATGGAACTGATCAATCCAGTAGACCGCATTACTGATCAGAAAAGACCTCACTTCGTTACGGTCATAATTGAAAATATAAGATTTCCAGTCCGGATGAAAGCCTTTTCGCATGTCTGCATGTTCGTAAAGATGCGTACCGTCAAACTTAAATAATCCGTGTGCATCTCCGGGAAAATGTGAGGGTACCCAGTCTAGTATTACGGCAATATCATTTGCATGGAGCTCCTCGATGAGCTCCATCAGCTCCTGTGGTGTGCCATGTCTGGATGAAGCCGCAAAATACCCTGTTATCTGATAACCCCAGGATGGATAATAAGGGTACTCCATCACAGGCATCAACTCTACATGCGTGAATTCCATTTCTTTCAAATACGGAACCAGAGACCTGGCAACTTCTTTATAAGTAAGAATCCTGGTATGGTCGGCAGGATCGCGCTGCCAGGAGCCTAAATGCACTTCATAAACTGACATCGGCTGATCCAGCGCATTCAGCTTCTCTCTGACTTTCATCCAGCGCTGATCTTTCCATTTATGTGCTGTGTCCCAGACTACCGAAGCAGTCTGCGGAGGATGCTCCCAACGGGTTGCGAAAGGATCACCTTTCTCGTAATTATGACCGTCATACCCATGGATAAAATATTTATAGATAGTTCCTTTCTCTACAGCGGGTATAAACCCTTCCCAGATACCGGAGGAATCCAGTCTCCGGTACAATCTGTGACTGGTTTTATGCCAGTCATTAAAATTTCCGGTTACATAAACGTCATGCGCATTTGGCGCCCAAACGGCAAAGTATGTTCCTTTATCGCCACCGACCTCCAGGGGATGAGCCCCCATCTTTTCATAAAGCCGGAAGTGCTTCCCCGAAATAAAAAGCGAAATATCAAAATCTGTCAGCAAACTATAAATCCAGACGGGTGCCTGGCGATCTGCAACTGGTGTAGTATTTACTGGTTTGCCCTGAGTCTTCTTTGCCATATTTATTTTCTTGTTATTCAGCGGGCTGATTGATTATCTAATTAGCCTTTCCCTGCAGTTGTATCTCACTAAAGTTCTTATTGGTCTTAAATCTGAAGCAATTCTGGTCATCGACTTGAAAGTCTTTGATCTCCGCACCATCTATGTACACTTTGTTAACTTCAAACGGAATACCGATAAAGTTGAAATTATACCACTCATAATTCGGCGTATATAAGCCTTCCAGTTGCTGATGAATGTCAAGACGGCTGGCAGAACCTTTCACAGTAAATTTCTTTTCGGAATAGATATCTTGTTCATAGGCAAATGTATCGCCATGATCTTCGAAGAAAAAGGAATTCACTTCATGATTCGCATAATATACATTCAGCATAACTTCTTCTATATGTTTTTCACCTACATACTGCATAACCGGATATTCTGGTATCACTGCTCCGGCTTTAACAAAAATCGGCATTGTTTCCAGTGGTGCTTCAATATGATGCTCCGCATCTCCATACAACAGATCATGCGACCAAAAGTTATACCACTCACCTTTCGGCAAATAAACTGTTCTGGAAACTGCTCCCTGCTCCAAAATAGGACAAACCAGAATCTTATCTCCATAGGCAAATTCATCCTGACGGAAGTGATTACTAATATTTTCCTGCTCCAGCATTACCAACGGACGTAAAATCGGGAATCCATATCTGTGATGCTCCCAGAACACCGAATACAGGTAAGGCAATAATCGGTAGCGTAGTTCTATAAACTTCTTATTAATGCTGGTAAAAGGCTCTCCAAAGCTCCATGGTTCTCTTTCTGAAGTGTCGCCGGCCGAATGGGCACGCATAAACGGAGAGAATGTGCCGAGCTGAATCCACCTGGTAAACAGTTCGCCATCCGGCTCCTCACTGAAACCGCCAATATCGGTACCGCAAAACGGCACTCCCGATACAGACATACGCTGACATTGGATATTACCCATTTTCAGGTGCTCCCAGCTGGCGACGTTGTCCCCCGTCCAGACACAGCCGTAACGCTGCATACCAGAATAGCCCGCCCTCGTAATGGTAAATGGTCTTTTATTCCGCATGAGTTTTTTTAACCCATCGTAAGTAGACCTTACCATCTGCATCCCATAAATATTATGTGCTTTACGGTGTGATCCTCTGAATCCATCGTAATTATGTCTTACATCGTTTGGAAAAGTTCCTGCTCCAAATACTGCCGGTTCATTCATATCATTCCACACGCCTGCTACTCCCATGTCTACGAGTTCTTTATACAAACCGCCCCACCATTCCCGGACAACAGGATTGGTAAAATCAGGGAACTGACACCTGCCGGGCCATACATGGCCTTCCATAAAGTAATCATCACTTCTGCGGCAGAAATAATTATTGGCTTTACCTTCTTTAAAAACCCAGTAATTATCGTCTACTTTAATTCCGGGATCTATCATCACAACAGTTTTAAATCCATCGTCTGCCAGTTCCTTAATCATTTTACGGGGATCGGGAAAGTGCTTTTTATTCCAGGTAAAACAACGGTATCCATCCATATAGTCGATATCGAAATATATAGCGTCACATGGAATTGATCTTGACCGGAAACCTTCTGCAATGGCTTTAACTTTACTCTCCGGATAATAACTCCAGCGGCACTGATGGTAACCTAGAGCCCATTTTGGTGGCATTGGATGTGTTCCGGTTAAAGATTGATAACGTTTGATCACGTCCATCATGTGCGGGCCGTGAATATAATAATACTGCAGTTCCCCGCCATCGGCCCAGAAGCTTGTCTTATCATTATCTTCCCGTCCGAAATCGAAATAGGAACGGAATGTATTGTCGAAAAATATTCCGTAAGCTGCAGATTGATGCACTCCGGTATAAAATGGAATTGTCCGGTACAAAGGATCCTGGTCCCAGCCAAAAGAATAAGCATCTGTATTCCAGTTCTGGAAATGTCTGCCTCTGAGGTTCATATTGCCTGACTTATCTCCCAATCCAAAAAAGTTTTCTTCCGGATTACACTTCTTGGTCGCAAATACATAATATCCGCCAAAGTCTGCGTTCTCTTCCCAGTGCATCGGCGAGGCATCTTCACTCATAACCATCTGCGTCTGGTTATCTACAAAGGAGATATGAAAGTCTGACTTCCGCACATGGCAACTTACTGTATTGGTAGAAATTACATAGCTTTCTTCCAGCTCTTCCAAATTGAACGTACTTACTTTCTGGTCTACCACAGGGACGGCGTAAGAAAATTCTTCCAGAAAAACACCATGTGGTGCCAGTCTAACCCGTATAATTTCATTACTGACTACCCTGATTTCTACTTTAGCTTCACCGTCCGAAAAATAAAACCGGTTACCTTCCTGCTCTACTTTCTGTACCGGTGTCAGATATTTCTTTACAATTGGTTTGAGTGCAAGCACAGGATTATTGAGATGCTGTACAGTCTCTTCCACTACCTCATTAATATTTTCTTTGTTCTCGATTTCTTTTCCTGGTTCTTCCATAAAACATTTTCTGTATCAACATTCCTGTTGATTGGTATTGATATACTAGCTAAAGTGTTAATTATTATATCAAAACCCAAGATTTTTTATATTTAATTCTGTTGTATTTATGCCTTTATTCTTGATTCCGGATCAGCTGTATGTTGTTTTACAAAATAGATTAGCAAGGATGTTACAATTGTATTAAATTGCAGCAAACCGGCTTTCCGGAAAAATCAACAAAGCGAATCTAATTCTATGAGGAACAAATTTAAGGCTGCCATATACCTCGTTATACCTATAATGCTCGCTTACTTACTGAACACTAAGTTTGGTAGTGTCCCTCCAATATTAAAGTTCTTAAACCCTTTTACGGGCTTCTGGAAAAATTCGGTTGCAATTAAACAACCTAAAAAAAGCAAATTGGTTCTCCGAAATACAAAGGAAACTGTAGAAATTGCTTTTGATGACAGGATGATCCCTCATATTTTCGCTCAAAATGACCATGATGCCTATTATGCCCAAGGATATGTCACTGCGCGTGACCGCCTCTGGCAGATGGATTTTCAAACACGTTATGCAGCCGGTCGTTTATCGGAAGTTGTCGGTGTTAAAGCACTGGAACTGGATCGTTATCAAAGAAGAATGGGTATGGTCTATGGTGCCGAGAATTCGCTGAAGGGTATGATGGAAAATCCCAAATCCAGAGAAATGATCATGGCCTACACAGCGGGTATTAACGATTATATTCATTCTCTGAATGCCGGTACATTACCGGTAGAATACAAGATCCTGGATTTTAAGCCAGAGGACTGGACGCCATTAAAATGCGCCCTTTTACTAAAACAGATGTCTGCAGTGCTGGCAATGGGCTCAGACGAATTTTACATGACTAACATCCTGCAGAAATTCGGTTCTGCAGTTACCGCCGATCTTTTCCCGGATTATCCTTTTCGTGAAGACCCTATTATTCCAGTGGGTACGAAATGGGATTTTAAACCCCTGCAGGTTCCTTCGGCTCCGGAAGCTAATGCTGTGATTCAGACCAGCCAGATAAAAACCAAACAACTGGAAGAGGGAATTGGCAGTAATAACTGGGCAGTATCAGGAGCCAAAACAGCCTCTGGAAACCCCATACTGGCAAATGACCCCCACCTTAATCTAACCTTGCCGTCTATCTGGTACCAGATTCAGCTGCATGCACCCGGAATGAACAGCTATGGTGTTTCTCTACCCGGAGCTCCGGGAATTATCATTGGTTTTAATGAGCACATCGCCTGGGGGGTGACCAATGTGGCGGCTGATGTCCTGGACTTCTACCAGGTTAAATTTAAAGATGACACGCATAGTCAGTATCAATATAACAATGGCTGGAAGAACACAACCAGCCGGTTGGAAAAGATAAAAATAAGGGGCGAAAGGACAGAAACGGACACGGTAATTTATACGCACCACGGTCCTGTTGTTTATTTCAAAAAACCTGAGAATCTTAAAATGGCTAATAATGTCCCTATGGGGAGTGCCTTACGCTGGATTGCGCATGACCGTTCCAACGAACTCATGACGTTTTATTATTTGAACCGTGGCAAAAACTATCAGGACTACAGAAAAGCACTAACGTTCTATACTGCCCCTGCCCAAAATTTCGTATTTGCCTCCGCAACTGATGATATTGCGATTACTGCAAATGGCAAGTTCCCTTTAAAATGGAAAAATCAGGGGAAATTTATATTGGATGGTTCGAATCCTGCAGACGACTGGAAGGGCTGGATACCCGCAGCACAAAACCCTACAGTAAAAAATCCGGGAAGGAACTTCGTCAGTTCTGCAAATCAAAGTTCAACTGCTCCTGATTATCCCTATTACATCAACTGGGAGTTTGCCCCTTACGAAAGAGGCAAAAGAATAAACGACAGGCTAACTAGCATGCAAAATATCACGGTGGACAGTATGCGGATTATGCAATCTGACAGCTATAGTATCTTTGCAGAAAATATACTTCCGGCACTGATAAAAGCCGTAGATCCAGCAAAATTGAATGCGACACAAAAAGAAGCATTACAAGTGATGAACAGATGGAACAAGTCTTATGAAGCCGATGCAATTGCTCCTTCGATATTCGAACTATGGACCAAAAGGCTTTTCTTTAATATCTGGGATGATGATTTCACCATTGAAAATATCCCGATGCGCTACCCATCCCGGGACAGAACAGTGGAACTTATTCTGAAAGATCCAGGATCAAAATGGTTCGATAACGTCCGCACACCAGAAAAGGAAACTTTACCAGACCTCGTTTTTGAGGCATTAACCTATACTTGTGACAGTCTGGAGCGTAAATACGGGCCAATCGGGAAAGGTTGGAAGTGGGCAAATGTGAAGGGTACTCATGTACCTCATCTGGCCAACATTCCAGGATTCGGGTCTGAAACTTTATGGAACGGCGGTGGTAAGAGCACGATCAATGCATTGAGTGAAAGTAACGGACCATCCTGGAGGATGGTTGTGGAGCTGGGTAAAAAAGCTCCGGTGGCAAAAGGTGTTTATCCTGGCGGGCAGTCCGGTAATCCAGGCAGTCCCTTTTACAGAGATATGATAGGTACATGGACCAAAGGTGAACTGTATGATCTTTATCTGATGAATTCCCCTCAGGACGAGCGTGCAAAAGTTTTAAATCATTTGACAATCAAAAAAAAATAATATGGTCTTTATAGTTGTGCTTATAGCATCTTTTCTGCTTCAAATGGTACTTCCCTGGTGGATCATCGTTCCAGTGTCTTTTATCACCTGCTGCCTGATTGGTAAAACTCCAAAAAAGTCTATATGGGAACCGTTTTTAGCCATCTTCATATTATGGACAGGAGTTGCTCTCTCTTATAGCTTGCAGAATCAGCATATTCTGGCAGATAGGGTTGCGGAAATGTTTGGCTTGCAAACTTGGTGGCTTATCCTATTTGTTACTGCTTTAACCGGTGGTTTTATTGTTGCTATCAGTGGTATTTGCGGCTACAAATTCCGCAAAACAATCCTGGCCAAGAAGCATGTAAGTCATAGCTCGGTTAATAATTAAAGAATCTGCCGCAGATCTGCAGAATCATTTCTTCTTCAGCTTTAAAAACTGATTGTTTATGTATTTTTGCCGCTGATATGTTAATTGACTCAATTTTCTCTATTTCAGGCAGCGACCAGTTTGAGCAAACAGCACTGGAAATTTTCAGGCTACAGGCTAAAAACTGTAGTCCATATGCTCAGTTTATCCAAAACTTGGGGGTATCCCCGGAAAAAATTGACAGTCTGGACCAGATCCCATACTTACCTATCAGTTTTTTCAAAACACATAAAATTGTCAGCACAACGATTGATCCTGTACGTATTTTCACGAGCTCAGGCACTACCGGGCAGCAGCAGAGCAGGCATTATGTAACGGACCTGACCCTATATGAAAAAAGTTTTAATCTCGCCTTTGACCAGTTCTATGGTAATCCCGGCAACTTTTGTATACTGGCGTTACTCCCATCTTATCTGGAAAGAGAAGGTTCGTCTTTAATCTATATGGTTGATTCGTTGCTGAGTCAAAGCAAACATCCTGCAAGTGGGTATTTTTTACATAACCACCAGGAATTATATGAACAGCTAAGCGCACTTAAAAGTGCCGGACAGCAAACGATTCTAATCGGTGTTACCTACGCTTTACTTGATTTCCTGGAAAAATACCAGCTCGATTTTCCTGAACTGATTATTATGGAAACGGGCGGGATGAAAGGAAAAAGGAAAGAAATGGTCAGGGAAGAGCTCCATACGGTACTTAAGCAAGGCTTCGGAGTTCCTGCGATTCACAGTGAGTACGGGATGACCGAATTACTCTCGCAGGCGTATTCTCTTGGAGAAGGAATCTTCGAGTGTCCTCAGTGGATGAAAATCGTACTCAGAGATACGAATGATCCACTTTCTTTGGTACATGGCAATCAAACAGGAGGTATCAATGTAATTGACCTGGCCAATATAAACTCCTGTGCTTTTATTGCTACCCAGGATTTAGGCAGGGTTTATTCAGACGGGACTTTCGAAGTTCTGGGTCGTTTCGACAATGCAGATATCAGAGGTTGTAATCTACTTGTACAATAAGGACCTAATTCCTGTTAAAATAAAAGATCCGGCACTGGAAAACAGGCCGGATCTTTTAATGATATCTATTTATTCCGCGATCAGCAAGAAATAATTCTTCTTTCCTTTTTGTACAATAATATACTGATCATTAATTAAATCGGCAGTATTGTATTGCGCCGTCAGTTCGGCAACTTTAGTTTTATTGATACTTAACCCACCCCCCTGGATCGTCTTCTTTACTTCTCCTTTTGACGGGAATACGGAAGATTTCTCGGCTAATAGAGTGGCGACATCAATACCTTCGTTCAGTTCAGCTTTACTGATTGTATATTGAGGAACACCTTCAAAGATTTCCAGTACGTGTGCAGGGCTTAAGCTCTCCAGAAATGCGACTGAACCATTGCCAAAAAGAAACTCTGAGGTTTTTACCGCAGTTTCCAATGCTGCTTCACTATGCGTTCTGATTGTAATATCTGTCGCCAGCGCTTTTTGCAGTATTCTTAAATGAGGAGCTGCATCATGTTCTGCTTCGAGTTTGTCCAATTCATCTTTACCTAAAAGGGTGAAAATACGAATCCAGGATTTTGCATCTGCATCTGTCGCATTTAACCAGAACTGATAATATTTATAAGGAGATGTTTTCTCGGGATCAAGCCAGATAGCTCCGCTTTCTGTTTTACCAAATTTAGTGCCATCAGCTTTCTTGATTAACTGGGTTGTTAATCCATAAGCTGTACCACTATCTTTCCGTCTTATGAATTCTGTACCGGTTACAATATTTCCCCATTGATCTGATCCGCCCATCTGAATAGAGCAATTGTGATTTTTCCACAAATAATAAAAATCATAACCCTGAATAAGCTGGTAGCTGAACTCTGTAAATGACAAACCGGAATCTCCCGTTAAACGTTTCTTAACGCTGTCTTTGGCCATCATATAATTCACTGTGATATGTTTTCCAACATCACGGATAAAATCCAGAAAGCTGAACTCACGGAACCAATCAGCATTATTTACCATAACCGCACCATTACCTTCGTCACTGAACTTTAAAAAACGGTTCAGTTGCTGCTTAATACCTGCAAGATTTACTTCCAGCACTTCTTCAGTCAGCAGGTTCCTCTCGTCAGATTTACCTGAAGGATCTCCAACCATTCCTGTCGCCCCACCAACAAGCGCAAATGGCTTGTGTCCGGCTCTCTGAAAATGGATCAGGGTCATAATCTGAGTCAGGTGACCAACGTGTAAAGAATCTGCTGTAGGGTCAAAGCCAATATATCCGGAGCACATGCCTTCATTTAGTTTTTCTTCTGCATTAGGCATGATATCATGTAACATACCTCTCCATCTTAATTCTTCAACAAAATTGGTCATTGTTCTATACTTTTCGGCAAAGATAAGAAAAGCCTTGTTAAAAAATTTCTACTTTTAAATGATGAACTTCCTTTCCCACTATTACTTCGAGAGACATACTGATAATCCTTATATCGTACTGGGAATGGTATTACCGGATCTGATCAGGAATGCCGATAAAACCTGGAACCCACATCCTCAAAAGCATGAACATCTGTTCAATCAGTCATCTACAGACCTGAGCTTGCTTACCGGATGGAAGACACACCTTGAGGTAGACCGGCTGTTTCATAACTCTCAGTATTTCACTGTTCAGACAGCTAATCTTAAAAAATTTCTCCTCCCTGCTTTAAAGGATAGCCCTGTCAAACCTTTCTTTCTGGCACATATCGGTGTGGAACTAATGCTGGATCAACAATTACTCCATCATCAAAAAATAAATGCAGGCCGTTTTTACGAACAGTTGCAGGAGGCCAATACGCCGCAGCTCCATGAATTCCTCCGGAAAGCAGGTATCCCCGACGTCGATAAATTTGACAATTTTTATCAGAAATTTATCTCCAGCCGTTATCTGTTCAGTTATAATGAGACCAAAAATGTTGGTTATGCACTCACTCAGATCTGCAAAAGAGTCTGGAAGACCCCGTTTACAGAAGACCAGAGCCAGCTGCTCATACACGGATTGAATGCTTATCATGAGCATACAGCTGACCGTTCTATGGAAATCTTCTCCGAGATAGAACAATTATTGCCGTCAAGAGGTAATAGCCCTCTATTTTCAGACTGATTTCCTAACTTCGCGTATTATGTCATCAACTGCTATTAAAGACACGATGGATGCACTGGTTAACGAGCTTAATCAGCATACCTATAATTATTATGTTCTTGCCATGCCAACCATTGCTGATTACGAATTTGATCAGAAGCTGGCAGAGTTAAATCGTCTGGAACTTGCACATCCGGAATATGCAGATCCCGACTCCCCCACTCAGAAAGTAGGCGGTGATATTACCAAAAATTTCATTACAGTGAAGCACCGGTGGCCAATGATGTCTCTGGGAAACACGTATAATGAACAGGATCTACGGGATTTTGATGAACGTATCACAAAGGCGCTCGGCAGCAATTTCGAATATGTCTGCGAGTTAAAGTTCGATGGGCTTTCCATCAGCCTGACCTATGAAAACAACCGGTTGGTTCGAGCTGTAACACGTGGCGATGGAACCAAAGGTGATGATGTCACTGCGAACGTAAAGACAATAAGTAATATTCCGCACAGGCTGAAGTCGGCCGAAGCACCCGAATTGTTTGAAATACGGGGTGAGATCTTTATGCATAAAGCTGCATTTAACAGGTTAAATCTCGAAAGAGAAGAACTCGGCGAAATTACCTATGCTAATCCAAGAAATTTTGCTTCCGGCACCATTAAAATGCAGGATCCGAAAGAAGTAGCAAAAAGGCCCCTGGATGCATTTTTTTATAGCCTTAATACTGAAAAAGAATATTTTAAAACGCACTACGAAAGTTTGCAGGAATTAAAAAAATGGGGTTTTCATGTTTCTCAGGATACCAGACTCTGCAATAATATTGAGTCTGTCCTGGAATTCATCCATTATTGGGAAAAACGCCGTTATGAACTCGGTTACGACATAGATGGTATTGTTATTAAAGTTAACAGCTTCAGTCAGCAGCAGGAATTAGGTTTCACTGCAAAGTCGCCGAGATGGGCAATTTCCTATAAATATAAAGCGGAGGAAGTTGAAACTGTTTTAAACAGTGTCAGTTATCAGGTTGGCAGAACAGGTGCTGTAACTCCGGTTGCTAATCTTGAACCCATACTACTAGCCGGAACCACTGTTAAACGTGCAACCTTGCATAATGCTAATGAAATTGAACGGTTAGACCTGCACATTGGTGACCGTGTAGCGGTAGAAAAAGGAGGAGAAATAATTCCAAAAATCATAAGGGTGAATTTCTCAGCCCGCCAGCCGGGTGCATTACCAGTTATCTATCCGAGGAACTGCCCTGAATGTGGGACAGAATTAATCCGTAAAGAAGGTGAAGTGGCTTTTTATTGTCCGAATGATGAAGGTTGCGGACCGCAGATCGTTGGTAAAATACAGCATTTTATCTCCCGCAAAGCGATGAATATAGATGGCCTGGGTGACGAAACTATCGTGGCTTTCTACCAAAGGGGCCTGGTAAAGCATATTAGCGATTTATATACGCTAAAAGATCATCAGGATGAGCTAAAGACAATGGAACGTTTTGGCGAAAAATCAATAACCAATATGCTTAAGGGAATTGAACTTTCCAAACAGATGCCTTTTGAAAAGGTGTTGTTTGGTATGGGGATACGCTATGTAGGAGAAACTGTCGCCAGGAAACTAGCAGTCGCTACCGGCAATATTGACGACCTTATAGGCCTGAATGCAGAACAACTTACTGCCATTGACGAAATCGGGCAACGAATAGCGGAAAGTATTCTGGAATATTTTGGTGATCCCGCACATATTCAGCAAATTGAGCTACTTAAAACACATGGATTACAATTTGTGGCAGAAGATGTTGCTGTGATACTGGAAAGTGACAAACTTACTGGAAAAACATTCGTAATTTCGGGAGTTTTTGAACAGCACAGCAGGGAGGAACTCAAACAATTGATTGAAAAGCATGGTGGAAAGATACTGAGCAGCATATCCGCCAAACTGAATTATCTGCTGGCCGGCGATAATATGGGTCCTTCCAAACTGGAAAAAGCACAGAAACTAAACATTCCATTTCTTACAGTGGAAGAGTTATTAAAGCTATTGAAGTAAATACAAAAAAATGAACAGATTTCATGGAACGGGTGTAGCATTGGTTACACCATTTAATACAGATGGATCGGTAGATTACACAGGGCTTAAAAACCTGATCAATTACCAGATCGAAGGCCAGGTAGAGTACCTGGTATCTTTAGGAACAACAGGTGAATCGGCCACACTTAATAAGGAAGAGAAGAAGAAAATCTGGGCATATACTGCAGAAATTAATAACGGAAGACTACCCCTTATCGCTGGAATTGGCGGAAATGATACTGCGTCAGTTGTAGATGCTATTAAGAATTTCGATACAGCAGGATACGACGCTATACTTTCAGCAAGCCCATATTATAATAAACCTTCGCAGGAAGGTATATATCAGCATTACAAAGCGATCAGTGAAGCAAGTCCTCTTCCTGTACTTTTATATAACGTACCTGGCAGAACGGCAAGTAATATGAGTGCGGAAACTACATGCAGATTAGCTGCAGACTTTAAAAATATCATTGGTATTAAAGAAGCTTCGGGGAATTTCGATCAGTTTAATCAAATTATGAGAGATAAACCGGTAGATTTCCTTCTGATTTCAGGTGACGATCCTATCACACTTCCGATGATTGCTTTAGGTGCATGTGGCTTGATATCTGTGGTTGGGAATGCCCTACCTGCAGCAGTATCGCAATTGGTACGTCTATGTCTTCAGGGAGATTTTAATTCGGCCCTGCCCTTGCATCTGCGCTTAATCGAGTTAACCAGACTGGCATTTGCAGAAGGTAATCCTGCTGGCATAAAAGCTGCATTAAAACATTTCAACGTATGTGGAGACCATGTACGTCTACCGTTAGTTTCTGCGACGGCTGGATTAAATGAACAAATAATTGCTGAGCTCAATAAGATCAGTTAGGAAAGATAGATAGCCAGGCGAATTACTTATAAAAGCAAAAAGCGCATTGTATAACTACAATGCGCTTTTTGTTAAGCATAGAATTCCATTAAGCCTTGTTTTTAGACTCCTGAATTTCCAACCTTATTTCCTGAGCCAGGTTTTTAAGGTCCTGCATACCTTTCCGCACTCGCGTTCCTGCTGCACTGTTCGCCTTATTGTAAAACTTATCAGCATCAGCTTCGATGGAAGCTAAGAGATTCTTCAATTCGTCAAATTTTTTCATTTCTAGATATTTTTTGGTTTGGTTTAGGATTTATTATAACACTTACACTAATTTAGTTCTTTAATCTAATTTAATGAAATTAGCATTCGAAATATAATTACGATATCTAGTTTTTTTTCCACAATAAATCAAGAAAAAGGACATACTCATTAAAATATAGAAAATCAGTTCAAAAATTCGCCAATAAAAAAGAGGATGCCATTAGACATCCTCTTTTTTATTTCAAAATAAATGTCCCTATCCGGGACAATAAATATTAAGCTTCAATATTTAATTTGTTATCTCTATAATATCCGCTATTCAATCTCTCTGCGATAGCACTAAATGCCTCAAGCGTACGCTCTACATCATCAATCGTATGCATAGCAGTAGGAATTAAACGCAACTCGATTAGACCCTTAGGAATTACCGGGTAAACAACAATTGAACAAAAAATACTATAATTCTCTCTGAGATCCATTGTTAAAGCTGTTGCCTCCAGTAACTCCCCTTTAAGGAAAACCGGCGTAACCATGGTATTAGTAATCCCCAGATCAAACCCGCGTGATCTCAACCCTTTCTGTAAAGAAGTAGCAATATGCCATAAACGTTCTCTCAGTTCCGGATTGTTTTTAAGCAACTCCAAACGCTTTAATAGTCCAACAACCATTGGCATAGGCAGAGCCTTAGCAAAGGTCTGAGAACGCATATTATAGCGGAAGAAATTGGTCATTTCTTCTGTAGAAGCAACAAAAGCACCTATTCCAGCCATAGACTTCGCAAAAGTCGCAAAATAAATATCTACTCCTTCTATACAATCTTGTTCTTCATGAGTACCAGCTCCGGTTTTACCCATTGTACCGAATCCATGTGCGTCATCGATCAATAAACGGAAGTTAAAATCCTTCTTTAGTTCGATAATTTCTTTAAGTTTTCCCTGAGCGCCTGACATACCGAATACCCCTTCAGTAATTACAAGAATTCCACCACCAGACTGCTCTACAAGTTTTGTAGCACGCTCCAATTGTTTTCTCGCGCTCTCAATATCATTATGCTTATAAACGAAACGTTTGCCCAGGTGTAATCGCAAACCGTCAATAATACAGGCGTGAGATTCTCCATCGTAAACGATAACATCATTTCTGTCTACAAGACAGTCAATAATAGACAACATGCCCTGATAACCAAAATTAAGCAGGAAAGCATCAGGTTTACCGACAAATGCCGCCAATTCCTGTTCCAGTTGCTCATGATATTTAGAGTTACCAGACATCATACGTGCTCCCATAGGATAAGCCATACCAAACTCCGCCGCACCTTTCATATCTGCCTCTCTGACCTCAGGATGATTCGCCAGCCCCAGGTAGTTATTTAAACTCCAAACCAAATGTTCTTTTCCGCGAAAGTTCATATGAGGTGCAATTGCTCCTTCAAGTTTAGGAAAGGAGAAATATCCATGCGACCATTTTTGATGCTGCCCGAGCGGGCCCATATGTTTTGCTATCTTTTCAAAAATATCCAATGTGATGTGTATTAAGTTCTAATTAATGTTGCAAATTTAAGCTTTCTAGCGCTTAAATACAAGGTGATAGGTTACGTAATAGTCAACCTTATCAACCATTTATCTCAAAAAAAAGCCTCAACAGTATTCTGTTAAGGCTTTATATAAGGTTATTGTATGTTAATCTACATTATCATGCAGAAACGAGTTATTAGGTCTTATCTCCGTTCCCCCTTCACTATCGGTACTCAATGTGAAGCGCGAAACTTGTGATTCTGAAGAGTGCTGAACCTGCTGCAGTTGTGTTTGCTTACGTTTATAGGCCGGCTCATTCTCTAATTCCTGTAATCCGTTAGTGGTACGAAGTTTCATACTTAAATCTTTCAGGCGCATAATACGCTCTTTAGATTTTTTAAGCTGATCTTCGATAGATTCATCACTTTTATCATCATCTAGTCCTGGCTCAGTTCTTTCTTCCTGATAAGAAGCGGACTGGTCTGCAAAAGAAGATTTAGGCGTTTCGAATACAAAATCAGTTTCAGATACCTTAAGTTCAAAATCCGCTCCATTTTCCTGTCTGCTCTCAGTAGCAGGAGTTTCTTCTTCAACAAGAGTATGTCTGATGATACCATTTTCAGGATCTTCGTTTCTGCGGTTTATATTACCACTGTACATATCACCAAACAGATCATTTTGCTTTTTATCTTCCTTAAGCTTCATAACCGGCTCGTTGGAATAAATATTATTCCTTGGCTCAATGAAGGAATTTGCGGGTTCCAATGGTCTTACCAAAGGAGCTTCTTCAGGAGTTAATAAAGATATTTTTTTCTGTACATTCTTTTTGTCCTGAGCTCTTTGTTCAGTCGTCTGGAATCCTGTAGCAATAATAGTGACTGATATTTTTTCTCCCAGATTTTCATCTATACAGTTACCCCAGATCAAGTCTGCAGTTAAACCAGCTTTATCCTGAATATAGTCAGTAATAATAGCAACTTCATCCATAGTCACTTCCTGGACGCCTGAGCTGATATTTAACAGGATATATCTTGCACCTTCAATTTCATTATCTTTAAGCAGAGGAGAAGCTAATGCACCTTCAACTGCATTTAAGGCTCTGTTCTCACCTTCACAAGCAAAGCTACCCATAATGGAGACACCACTGTCTTTCATTACCGTACGAACATCCTTGAAATCCACGTTGATATAACCCGGTACTGTAATAATCTCTGCAATGCCCTTGGCTGCTGTTGTTAAGATATCATCAGCCTGTGCAAACGCAGAACCCAATGTTAGATTACCGAATATTTCGCGCAAACGGTCATTTGAGATGACCAAATAAGAATCTACATATTTTTTAAGCTCGTCAAGACCGTCTTCTGCCTGCATCTTACGTCTTTTACCTTCGAAAGAAAAAGGTGTGGTAATGATAGCTACAGTTAAAATGTCAAGTTCCTTAGCTGCCTGGGCTATAATCGGACTGGCACCTGTACCGGTACCGCCGCCCATACCAGCAGTGATGAACAACATTTTTGTTGTACTGCCTAACATGCTTTTGATATCGTCTATATTTTCAATAGCCGAATTTTTTCCTACTTCAGGGATTGAGCCTGCACCCATTCCTTCGGTTAAACTAGCACCAAGTTGTACCTTATTAGGGATAGGACTAAACTCCAATGCTTGCGCATCAGTATTACAAATAATAAAGTCTACTCCTGCAATTCCCTGACGGTACATATGGTTAACCGCATTACCACCACCGCCACCAACACCAATTACCTTGATGATTGATGACTTATCTTTTAACATTTCAAAATACATATATTTATGAATCAGTTACTTAAAAATTGTTTTTACCTGTTCATCTCTCAACGTAATATTAACACTTTTTCAACACAGGTTTTCCACAACTGTTTAAAATGTGGAAAAATTGTTTGATGTTGATAACATTACGGTTTGATATAATCTTCATCACTAACGTTCATATCATCTTTAATAAAGTCTTTGGTCTTAGCCAGCAACTTATCAAACAATCCACCTCCGCTTCGTTTTACTTTATCTTTAACAGCTGCCGGCTTCTCAACATACACACCAGGCTGTTTCAATTCTTCCATTAATTCTTCTGCTTTCTGAATCCCTTTGATCAGCAAACCTACACTTGTAGCATACATAGGGCTTTTCAGATCATCATAGATAGTTTTTGGCATATCCTCATATTTCGACAAATGTTCATTCGGATAACCAACACGACAGTCAAGTCCTGTTACATACTCAACTAACTGCGCCAGGTGTTTCAACAACGCACCACCACCGGTAATCACTACACCACCAATCAGTTTCTTTTCGTAACCTGAAGATTTGATTTCGTAATAAACATGCTCAATGATTTCTTCCATACGGGCCTGGATCACATAAGCTAGATTTTTGACTGAAATCTCCTTCGGCTCACGGCCACGCAGACCAGGAACACAAATTATTTCATTTTCCTTATTTTCTTCAGCGAGGGCAGAACCAAATCGGGTCTTTAACAATTCTGCCTGATTTCGCATTACAGAACATCCTTCACGAATATCTTCTGTCACACTGTTTCCACCAAAAGGAATAACTGCCGTATGACGGATAATCCCCTCATGGAAGATAGCGATATCGGTCGTACCACCACCAATATCCACCAACGCGATACCTGCTTCTTTCTCCTCTTCGCTCAGAACTGATTCTGACGAAGCAAGTGGTTCAAGTATCAACTCCTGGGTTTGCAGACCTGCGTTGGTCACGCAGCGCATAATATTTTTAACCGCAGTAACCTGACCTGAGATGATATGGAAATTCGCTTCCAGGCGTACACCTGCCATACCAATCGGATCTTTTACTCCTGGTTCATTATCTACAGTAAATTCCTGTGGCAGTACATGAATGATTTCTTCTCCCGGGGGCATAACCAGCTTGAACATATCATCAATTAACTTATCCAGATCTTTTTTACTGATTTCATTATTCAGTTCTCTTCTTGTCAGAATGCCACGGTGCTGCAAACTTTTGATATGCTGCCCGGCGATACCAACGTTTACCACACGCACCTCAACATTGGACTGACCGCTGGCCAGTTCTACTGCCTGTGAAATTCCCTGAACTGTTTTCTGAATATTGGAAACCACACCACGGGTAACACCAGCGGATTCAGCTTTACCAATGCCCAGAACTTCTATTTTACCATGCTGTGTTCTGCGACCAACTATCACACAGATTTTTGTGGTACCAATATCCAACCCCACTACTATCGGGGATTGGGCGGTAGATTTTTCTTTGCCCATAACTATATCAATTTGTCGAATTATATACTATTTGTTTTCCAGGTATCTGTTTTACTTCTTATCGGTTTTTTTTGCCTGCGGGATTTTTTCCGGCTTAGCCACAGGCTTTTTTACAACTTTAACCTCTGGCGTGGGCTTTACCACCGTCGGAGGTTTAGCTGGTGCCAGTTTAAATTCAGGGTTATTTCTGAGTTCAGCTGCAATTTCAGCTTTGACAATAGAATCCATAACCTTTCGGACAGTCAGCGGCGTTGGCCTTGGTACATGTGTACCAGACAATCTGGAAGATACAGAATCAAGGTTGTTTTTCTCACAAACAATCTGATTAGTGTACTTAATATTAATTGTTTTATAGGTATCCCAACCTACCTTAGGCATTGCCTTTTTATAGAATGTAAGCAGATTACTCATTTTAGTCTCCAAGGAATCTGCATTACCCAATATGATCCGTTGATTACCGACCCTGGGAATGAATTCAATATCATCTTTATCATTAACAAAAATCTGTTCAATTTGTGAGTCCCATAAACTGTCTTTTTTCAAAAACAGTGCCGTTTTATACAAATCCGAAGCCATCTTTGTGATCAGTGTATCGACCTTACCGGTAAAGTGCTCCATGATACGACCATTTGCCACAAGGACATTTGCCGTAAAGTTCGAGGACACAGGCATTTTCAATCCATTTTTATCAATATAGAAGTCCTGACCGGTCATATTAATAATTCGTAAAAGCGGTTGACGCTGATTAATTTCAATATGAATAACGCCATCCATATCGGCGTAAACAGTAGACAATGCGATATATGGATTGGCTTTAATTTTCTCTTCTATAGCATGCAAATTGATGCTGGTAAGATGCCTTCCAATTAACTGTCCTTCATTTTGCTTTAAAATTGCATCAATTTCTTCCCGCTCGATAAAGTTGTCAGCTCCGGGAATCAGAATCTTGATATTGGTACATTTAACAGATTGCTTTTTGACAGAGACAAAACTCATCAGCGCAGCAATTCCACCAAGGGTAATTACCCAGGCAAAACATTTGAACACCAATTTCCATTTTATCTGTTTAAGCATTTTCCATTATATCTTTAAGCGGTTGTACCAACGTATCTATATTTCCAGCTCCAACAGTAAGCAGAAGTGCGGGTTTTTCGTTACCAACATAATCCAGCACTTCAGCCATAGTGTATACAGCACTATTTTCGAGCGTTATTTTATCTAATAAATACGCAGAATTAATACCTTCCAGCGGTAATTCACGAGCCGGATAAATATCAAGTAAGAGCAATTCATCAACAGAACTTAAAACTTCTGCAAATCCTGCCGCAAAGTCTCTGGTCCTTGTAAATAAATGGGGCTGAAAAACAACTGTAAGCTTCTGTCCTGGATACAACTCCCTTACTGCATGAAAGCAGGCCCTTAACTCTTCAGGGTGGTGCGCATAATCATCGATATATACATGTGATTCCGTACGTACTATAGTTTCGAACCTGCGTTTAACACCTTTAAAATTCCTTAGTGCCTGCTTAACCAGTTCAGGACTGATTCCCAATTTTAATGCAACAGCGATAGAGGCAGTAATATTTTCAACGTTATGTCTTCCGGGAAGCTGAATTTCAATTTGATCAATCCTGAAATCTCCCTGCTGGTAATCAAAAACAAAACGGCCATTTTCAACACGAATATTTTTAGCACAGATGTCAGCAGTTTCACTGGCGGCATAAGTTTCTCCATTACTTAAGGGCAATCCTTCCTTATAATAGAGCTGGCCTTTCTCTTTTAATTGGCCTGCAAACAGGTAAAAAGATTCATGTAACTGTGCTGCGTCACCATAAATATCCAGATGATCTGCATCCATCGATGTGATCACCGCAATATCCGGATGAAGAGTGAGGAAAGATCTATCATATTCGTCTGCCTCAACGACAACTACATGATTATTCCCCAGAAGAAAATTAGTCTGATAATTTGTTGCAATACCACCCAGGAATGCAGTACATCCGAATCCACTATCTGTTAAAATATGTGCAATCACAGAAGAAGTGGTTGTTTTACCATGCGTCCCGGCTACTGCAATACAGAACTGTCCCTTACTGATCAGTCCGAGTACCTGCGAACGTTTCTGCAAATCGAACCCTCGATCTTTGAAAAAATTCAATAACACGGAATTCTTAGGAATAGCAGGTGTATAAACAATCAGTAAATCTTCAGCAGGTTCCTCTATTCCTTCTGGAAGGGCCGTTAAATCGTCGTTATAATTCAAAAGAATTCCTTCCGTCTCAAGCGCAATAGTCAGTGTGGTACGCGTTTTATCATACCCATACACTGCACATCCCCGATTCTTGAAATAACGTGCAAGCGCGCTCATCCCAATCCCACCGGCTCCCATAAAATACACACGCTTAATCAAATCCAGTTCCATATCTCAATTAGCTTTTAGCTGCAAGTTTCATTACTTCACCCGCAATCAGATCGTCCGATTCCGGTAAAGCCATCTTACCTATATTTTCAGAGAGCTCTTCACAACGAGCCTCATTATTTAATAACTCAAGCGCTGATTGTACCAGCGTATCTTCTGCAGAACGGTCTGCAATCATTAAAGCCGCATTTTTTGTAACCAATGCCATTGCATTTTTAGTCTGATGATCTTCTGCCACATTAGGCGAAGGCACCAAAATTACAGGCTTCCTGATCAGGCATAATTCCGCTATAGTACCCGCACCGGCTCTGGATATAATCACATCAGCTGCCGCGTAGGCAAGATCCATCTGATTTAAAAATTCCATTATCCTGATATTAGGATGAAAGGATTGTCCCAGTCTTTCCATAATACCCTGGTAATAATATTTACCTGTTTGCCATATCAGCTGCACATCCTGTTTAATAAATTCCTGTATGTGCTTTTCAATACTTTTATTTAATGTTCCGGCACCAAGGCTTCCCCCTGTAACCAGGATTGTTTTCTTAAGTGGATCTAATTTTAATAACTCCGCGCCATGAAACCGTTTATTATAAATATCAACGACTTCTTTGCGGACAGGATTACCTGTTTTTAATATTTTTTCAACTGGAAAAAATGAACCCATGTCATCAAATGCAACACAAATTTTAGCTGCATTTTTCCCCAGCCACTTATTGGTTACACCTGCGTAGGAATTCTGCTCCTGAATCAAGTAAGGAACATTCTTCCAGGAAGCTGCCATAAGCAACGGACCAGAAGCATATCCACCCACACCTACAACGACATCAGGCCGAAAACTACTAATCACCTGAGCTGCCTTACGCAGACTTCCCGCAAGCTTCACTGGCAGCCCCAGGTTTTTCAGGAGCGATCCACGCTGAATTCCACTGATATTTAATCCTACGATTTCATAACCTGCGGCTGGAACTTTTTCCATTTCCATGCGGCCTTCAGCACCGACAAACAAGATTTCACATCCCGGCTCCATACGTCTTAACGCATTAGCAATAGAAATAGCCGGAAAAATATGTCCGCCTGTTCCACCACCTGATATGATTATTCTTGTTGGTCTCATTTTTTCTATTTATATCATTGCCGGTATCTCTCCAACAATTACTTTATTACTTTTCTGTTCACTGCTCTCTGTAGGGTCGTTTGGAAGTTTTTTACCATTCTCTTCTACATCACGGCTCACACTCAGAATAATACCGAATGCAATACTGGTAAAAATCATCGATGTACCCCCCATACTTACCAATGGAAGCGGAACACCGGTAACAGGGCCCAGCCCCACGGCAACTGCCATGTTTGCAAAAGCCTGTATAGTCAGACTAAAACTCAATCCAGCAGCCAGTAATGCCCCAAATGCCTTGGGGCTCTGCGTCACAATTCTAACACATCGATATAATAGCACCAGATAGAGAACTATAATAATAAGTGCTCCAAATGCGCCGTATTCCTCGACAATAATCGCGAAGATAAAATCGGAATAAGGGTGCGGAAGAAAATTCCGCTGTGTACTATTTCCCGGACCCTTACCAAAAAAACCACCTGACGCCAATGCAATTTTTGCCTGATCTGCCTGATAAGTCTTATCGGAGTGCTGTGCTTCAGGGTGCAGATAAGAATCAATTCTCGATTTATACGTCTCCCTTCTAGGTCCCAGCAACACAACAATCAACAGTAAAAAGAATCCACCTGCACAAACAATCAGAATCTGTTTAATACTAATCCTTCCGATGATCAGAAGCAGGATACTGACACCAAATAACATTAACGCAGTAGACAAATTCGCCAGTGCAATTAATACAAATACGATACAAACTGACCCCATGATAGGGATAAAGGACGTTTTAACATCCTTGATATTCTCTTGCTTCCTGGTAAGCATACGAGCTAAAAAGGTAATTAAGGCCAGTTTAGCTAAATCGGAAGTCTGAAATGTCAATCCAATAATTGGAATTTTTACCCAGCGTGATGCATCATTCAGGTTGGTTCCGAAAACCAGTGTGTAGAAAAGCAAGGGAATTGTAATGATCATCAAGATCTTAGAAATGCCTGCATAATATTTATAATCCAGTAAATGTGATACATAGATCATCCCAATCCCCATGACAACAAAAATTAAATGTTTCGTCAACAGGAGCTTCTCTACTGCCTTGCCTTGTTTATAAGCTAAAGTACCTGTAGCGCTATAAACGGCAAGAATAGAAATCAATGAAAGCAGGATAATAATTAACCATATCCAGCGGTCACCTTTGGTTTTCTCTAATAATACCTGTACTGTACCCATTATCTATAATTCTTTTACAGCAACCTTAAATTGGTTGCCCCGATCCTCATAATTTTGGAACAAATCAAAACTGGCGCAAGCAGGAGAAAGCAAAACAGTATTTCCCTTTTTTGCCAGGTGATAAGCTACCTGAACTGCTTCATAAGCAGAATGTGTATTTACAATAATTTCTACATCATCCTCAAAAGCTTCATGGATTCTTTTGTTATTTTTACCCAGACAGACAATCGCTCTAACCTTCTGCTTAACCAGATCTTTAAGCATATTATAATCATTACCCTTATCTACACCACCCATAATCAGGATCACATCTGTGTTTACACTTTCTAGTGCATACCAGGTAGAATTCACGTTAGTTGCTTTAGAATCATTGATATAGTCCACCCCGGAAATCCTGGCCACATGTTCAAGCCTGTGCTCAATATTCTTCATATCCCCCATACTCTCCCGTATCATATCGTTACGGATCTCCAGAACATTAGCGACGATACCCGAAGCCATACTGTTATAGATGTTGTGTTTTCCCTGAAGGGCTAACTCTGAAATTGACATAGTAAGTGGGTCTTTAGATTGAAGATTGAATACGATCTGGCTGCCATCCAGATAAGCACCATTTTCTACTTCATGTTGAATAGAAAAAGGACATTTGATGGCCTGGATAGCTGTTAGCTGCATTGCTTTCAGGGTCTCTTCGTCATCGGCACAGTATATAAAATAGTCAGCGCTAGTCTGATTATTAGTAATTCTCATTTTAGATGCCGCATAATTAGCCAACTTATAGTCATACCTGTCAAGATGATCAGGCGTGATATTTAGTAAAACCGCGATATCGGCCCTGAAATCATACATATCATCAAGCATAAAACTTGATATTTCAAGAACAAACCAATCAAAATTACCAGTAGCTACCTGTGCAGCGAAACTAAAACCAATATTGCCAGCTAGTCCTACATTCAGACCCGCATTTTGCAGAATATGATACACCAGTGAAGTTGTAGTAGTTTTACCATTAGAACCAGTAATGCAGATCGTTTTGGCTGAAGTATAACGGCTGGCAAATTCAATCTCTGAAATTACCGGGACACCAATTTTACGTAAAGCCTGAATAACTGGTGCTTTCTCGGGAATACCAGGACTTTTGATAACTTCAGCAGCATTCAGAATTAGACCATCCGTATGCCCGGTCTCTTCATAATGAATACCCAGATCTTCAAGCTGTTGTTTATAACGTTCTGCAATAGTACCAAAATCGGATACAAAAACGTCAAAACCTTTTTTTTGAGCGAGTATTGCTGCACCTACACCACTTTCACCCGCTCCAAGAATTACAATTCTTTTCTTTTCCATTAGCGTAGTTTTAAAGTGATGATAGTAATAATAGCCAGCAGAATACTGATAATCCAGAACCGCGTTACAATCTTCGCCTCATGATATCCTTTCTTCTGATAATGATGATGGAGTGGTGACATCAGAAAAACTCTTCTGCCCTCTCCAAATCGCTTCTTTGTATACTTAAAATAAGAAACCTGAATCATGACCGACATAATTTCAATCAGAAAAACACCGCAAAGAATAGGAATCAATAATTCCTTTCTGATCATAATGGCTAATGCGGCGATAATACCTCCGATAGCAAGACTTCCGGTATCCCCCATAAAGACCTGGGCAGGGTACGAATTGTACCAGAGAAAACCAACACAGGCACCAACAAATGCACCCGCAAAAATCATTAGCTCGCCGGAATTCGGGATATAGATAATATTAAGATAATCAGCAATTACCGTATTACCTGACACATATGCAAGCAATCCCAGCGTTATTCCGATAATGGCAGAGGTACCCGTTGCAAGCCCGTCTATTCCATCTGTAATATTAGCCCCGTTTGAAACGGCAGTAATAGTAAAAACTACAAAAAATATAAATACGAAAACAGCATACTTTTCATAACCCGGCCCAATAAACTTAAGCACCTTGGCATAATCAAGTTCGTTATTCTTATAAAAGGGGATATTAGTGATAGTTGATTTCACATCCTGTGTATAGTAAAACTTCTCCCCCTTCTGGCGCAAAACCATAGGCGTTGCGTTGTTCTTTGTTGCACCTGACTCATCAACAGTCTGTCTTACAACAATATTTGGGTTAAAGTACATTGTCCAGCCAATAATAAGAGCTAAACCAACCTGCCCGACAATCTTAAATCTTCCGGCCAGTCCTTCCTTATTTTTCTTAAATACTTTAATATAATCATCCACAAACCCAACGGCTCCCATCCAAACCGTAGTTACAATCATGAGCAATACATATACATTTGTCAGATTAGCCAATAATAATGTCGGAATCAGAATTCCCAGTAAAATCATGATACCCCCCATCGTTGGTGTACCTTGTTTTTGCATTTGTCCTTCCAGACCCAAATTCCTTACAGTTTCTCCTACTTGCTTTTTATGCAGATAATTAATAATTCTTCTGCCGTAGACGGTAGTAATGATCAAAGAGATGATGATCGCCAGGGAAGTTCTGAACGTGATATACTGAAATAACCTTAGACCCGGAAATTCGTAATGTGCACTTAAATATTCAAAAAGGTGATACAACATTAGCCTATCAGATTTAATTGTTCCCTTAACACTTCTTTATCATCAAAATGATGCTTTACACCATTCACATCCTGATATTTTTCGTGTCCCTTACCTGCAATCAGGATAATATCTCCCGGATTGGCAAGATGACATGCGGTCTTAATAGCCTCTCTTCGATCCGCTATAATTAATGTTTTACGCAGATTTGACGGAGATACTCCAGCCTCCATATCTTTTAAAATAGCAAGCGGATCCTCTGTTCTTGGGTTGTCCGAGGTCAAAATGACCTTATCGCTCCAGTCACAAGCAACCTGTGCCATGATTGGTCTTTTTCCTTTATCACGATCCCCTCCACATCCGATTACGGTAATTACCTGTTCGTTTCCTTTACGGATATCATGAATAGTTGTTAATACATTCTGAACAGCATCAGGCGTATGCGCATAATCTACTATACCAGTGATATTTGCCTGATTAGGCACATCTTCGAAACGGCCTTCTGCACCATTTAGGTTGCTCAGCAGAGTTAACACTTCAAGTTTATCCTGTCCAAGTAGCAGAGCTGTTCCGTATACGGCCAGTAAATTGTAAGCATTAAAGGAACCAACCAATTTAAAAAATACATCTGTGTGGTCAACTTCCAGATGCAGGCCGCTAAATCTGTTCTCTACTATTCGTGCGTTGAAATCTGCTATTTGTTTTAAAGCATAGGTTTTCTTCTGCGCCTTTGTGTTTTGCAGCATAACCTGACCGTTCTTGTCGTCAGCATTGGTTAATGCGAATGCGTCTTTAGGCAGCTTATCGAAAAACTCCTTCTTTGCTTTGATATAATTATCGAATGTGTGGTGGAAATCCAGGTGATCATGTGTAATATTCGAAAATACACCTCCTTTAAATTCCAATCCTGCTATTCTATGCTGCACAACAGCATGTGAACTCACCTCCATAAAACAATAGTTGCAGCCTGCATCAACCATACTACGCAATAACTCGTTCAAGACTAATGGATCTGGAGTAGTATGTGTCGATGGAATGATCTGTTCATCAATCTGATTCTGAACTGTCGAAATCAGTCCGGTGTGATAACCCAATGCTCGAAATAAGTTAAATAATATCGTGGCAATAGTCGTTTTACCATTAGTACCGGTTATTCCAACTAATTTTAATTCCGAGGAAGGATTTCCATAATAATTGGCTGCCATCTGGCCTAAAACCTCAGCAGTATTTTCAACTTGTATATAAGTAACCTCCTGTTGCAGATTGGCTGGCATTCTTTCACAGACAATTACTGCTGCTCCAGCCGCTAAAACCTGGTCAATATAAAGGTGACCATCCGTATGTGTTCCGGAAACAGCGAAAAAGACGTCTCCCTTCCCAACCTTTCTGGAGTCAAAATTTAGCGCAGAAACTTCCCTGCTGGTATTACCAGCGAGGTTCTGAATACTTACACCATATAATATATCCTGCAAATGCATCTATTTCAATTCTAATTCTACCATCAATCCATTACCGATTTTCATTCCGGAAGGAATTGACTGACTATAAACTTTACCACTTCCCTTTACCTGTGTTTTTAATCCGGCATTACCCAGCAGGTATAAGGCATCTTTTAATCCCATACCTTTTACGTTCGGCATCATACCTTTAACCGAACTATATTCTTCGTAAACAATCCCATTACTAGTGTCTACTGTATTAAAATAAGCAGACTTGGCAGCATATAATGTTTTTATACCTAATGCATTATATACGCTCTTCACTGCTTTACTTTGTCCTGCCTTAGCCTCAGGGCTTTTTGTATTTCCCACAAGACGGTCGGTTACGTTATTATACATCTGTATATCACTTGCATAAATACGATCCGCAATCTCTTTAAAAACCGGGCCGGCAACAGTTGCTCCATAATACCCATTTTTAGGTCCATTGATGGAGACCATGATTGCATATTTTGGTTTGTCTGCAGGAAAATAACCGCAGAATGAAGCCTGGTAGCTTCTCTTTGCTTTGTACCCTTTATTACCGTCCGCGACCTGCGCAGTTCCCGTTTTACCTGCTACCCGGTAAAAAGGAGATCCCATTAGCCTTCCCGTTCCTTGTGTAACTACCGACTCAAGCATCTCCTGCAATTTTTTCACCGTCTTAGGGGAAGCAACCTGCTCGCTGATTACCCGGGCATGAAACTGTTCAATTGGATTACCCAGTCTTCTAATCTCTTTTACAAAGATCGGTGCGATATATTTCCCATCATTGGCTATAGCATTATAAAACGCAAGAATCTGTAGCGGGGTAATCTGCATTTCATAACCATAAGCCATTTGAGCTAAGGAAAGACCACTCCAGGATTTAAACGACGGATTCTTAATTACCGGTTTGGTTTCACCAGGAATCTGTAGACCGAGACGCTCATTCATATGAATTTTATACAAATGGTCGGTAAATTGCCTTGGATTATCTTTATAGTTTGTATAAACCAGTTTAGCAACAGCCGTATTGGCCGATTGCTCAAATGCCTTTTTTACAGTTACTGTTCCTATCCCACCATGCGAATCCTTGATTGTATGCCTAAATACTTTATATTCTCCGTTTCCGGTTTCTACCATTGAATTCGTATCGACCTTATTATCTTCAAGCAGCGCCATATAAGAAGCGAGTTTAAAAGTAGAACCCGGATCCTGACTACCGCCTATAGCGTAATTAAACTTTTCCTTATAAACTCCTTCACTCTCTCTTGTATAATTCGCTACCGCTCTTACTTCTCCGGTCTGAACTTCCATCAGAATCACAGTACCATGATCGGCATTACTTGCAATCAGCTGCTTTTCCAATGCACTTTGCGCTAAGTCCTGCATATTAATATCTATCGTTGATATAATATCAGCCCCCTCTTTCGGTGCAATTTCAGCCTCGTCATTTACAGGCATCCAAACTCCGCCGGCAATTCTTTGTACCAGCCGTTTCCCGCTTTCTCCGTTAATATATGAGCCGTAAGCACCTTCAAGACCAACACCATTGTCTACATTGACATTTTTATATCCGATAGTCCTTGCTGCCAAAGATTTAAATGGCAAAATCCTTTTATTCTGCTGAATAGCGATCAAACCACCGCTGTATTTCCCAATATTATATAATGGGAAAGACCTGATCGTCTTCAAGTCCTGATAATTTATTTTACGTTTCAACAGCATATATCTCGCACTATCTGCCCGGGCAGTTCTGAGCTGCCGCGAATACTCTTTGGCTGTCCTATCACCAAAGAATTCAGATAACTTCATAGCAAGACTATCTACTTTACTGTAGAACACCTTATTTTCCACAATTCCACCAGCATACAAATCCATACGTAACTCGTACTCGGGAACCGAGGTTGCCAGCAGACTTCCGTCATTAGAGTAAATATTTCCACGTGCTGCCTCTACATTGATATACTTTGTAGAGAGGCTATCGGCCATGGCACGCCATTTATTCCCCTCTACAAATTGTACATCGCATAATCTGACTAATACCGCCACGGCAAGCAGTACAATCAGTCCGAAGGCCAGATAAACACGTAATAATATATTAGCTCTAATGTTCATTACTACTGATAATAATTTTTTTAGGAGGTTCAACCAGCTCCTTTATTCCAAGTGTATCAACTTTTTTTGCTACTTCCGTAAGTTTGCTTTTGAACATCAGGTCTGCTTTCAGCGACTTATATTCCCAGCTTAACTCTTTAACCTCTTTATTTAACTTATCAATGTCCCTAATATTTTTAACCGCCATGTGACTGTTTGCGATATACAACATAGTCAGCAGTGACAAAAAAATCAAGAACGGAAGTAAAGCAGTAGCCGACTCTTTAGTCACTACTCCATCCAGAAAAAGCTTTTTAAAGAAAACTCCCGCTGCTTCCGGTTCTTTTTCCTTTTTAGGTTTCTTGATCCGGATTACAGGCTCCTGCAGCTCCTCATCTTCTTCTTCTAAGTCTTCTCTGAACTGGTTGCTCATAACTTCTCTCCAATTCTTAATTTAGCACTTCTGGAACGGCTGTTTCTAATCAGCTCCTCCCCCTCAGCTATAACAGCTTTACGGGTGATTGCTTTAAATGGTTTCTCTTCGTTTCCAAAGAAATCCTTATCTGCTTCACCTCTAAATTTTCCTTTATTAATATAATTTTTCACAGGTCGGTCCTCCAGACTATGGTAAGACATAACGACTAATCTTCCTCCTGTCTTCAGCACCTCAGCACTCTGTGTCAAAAAGTTTTCCAGCACTTCTATTTCTGCATTAACCTCTATTCTGAGCGCCTGAAATACCTGAGCCATATATTTATTTTCTTTTCCTTTTGGGATATGCGCTGCTGCTGCTGTTTTGAAATCAGCAAGCGTTAACAATGGCTGGCCTGCGCGGAAGGTCACGACCGCTCTGGCTAATGATTTAGCATTTTTCACCTCTCCGTAAATACCGAAAATTTTATGGAGCTGATCTTCTGTGTAAGTATTCAGAACGTCAGCTGCTGTTAGTTTACGCTGCTTGTCCATACGCATATCGAGCGTAGATTCAAAACGCGTAGAAAAACCTCTATCCGGCTCATTGAACTGATGAGAAGAAACACCGAGATCGGCAAGAATACCATCAACCTGACGGTACCCCAATAAACGAAGGTTATTTTTTAGAAATGCAAAATTCTGATCAACGAATAGAAATCTCGGATCATTAATTTTATTACGCTGAGCATCAGGATCCTGATCAAATGCAATGAGCACACCATCTTTACCAAGCTTGCTTAGAATTTCCCGGGAATGTCCTCCACCGCCAAAAGTAACATCCACATATACGCCATCAGGTTTGATATTCAAACCGTCTATACATTCTTGTAAAAGAACCGGCACGTGATAATTATTTTCCATCTTCCCCCCTATTTTTATTACCCATCACTTCTTCAGCCAGATTGGCAAAATCTTCTGGCTCATAATCAAGCAGATTATCATAAGCAGCTTTAGACCATAATTCAATTTTATCAAACTGACAAGCCAAAACTACTTCAGATTCAATACCAGCAAACTCCATCAGAGATTTAGGAAGATTCACTCTTCCGGAAGCATCCAGCGTCAGTTCAGTTGCACCACGAGTAAAAAAACGGATAAATTCACGGTTCTTTTTCTCATATTGATTTAACTTACTCAACTCTTCAACAATTCCTTCCCAGACTTTTTTAGGGTAAATGACCAGATGCTTCTCAAAACCTCTGTTCACTACAAGCCCCTCTTGCTCAACGTTTGGCAATTGCTTTTTCAGATTTGAAGGGACCATAAGGCGTCCTTTTGCATCTAGTTTACAATCAAATTCTCCTAGTAGCTGAACCATTCTGATATCTGCACTTTTTATGTAGTGTAAAAATAGACACTTATACCACTTTTTACCACAATCTACCACAAAAAAGTTTTCAACATCGAAGAAGCTGTGTTTTAAGCCCTTTGAGATGCAAAAAGCCGCTTAGATAAGCGGCTTTTTGGTGGGAGAATCTCCCAAAAAGAAGGAAAAATATTCTAGCTATTGATCGCTTTCACCCCAGGGAGTTCTTTGCCTTCCATATATTCAAGCAATGCCCCACCACCGGTAGAAACATAGCTAACTTCATCTTCCATATTAAATTTTGCAATGGCAGCAGCGGAATCTCCACCCCCAATTAGAGAAAATGCACCATTTTCTTTGGTAGCAGCTACAACTGCCTCAGCTACAGCACGCGTACCTATTTCAAAATTCTCCATTTCGAAAACGCCCATAGGTCCGTTCCAAAGTAAAGTTTTAGAACCTTTAATAATGCCGGCAAATAGTTCTGCTGTCGCAGGACCAATATCCAGTCCCATCCAGTCAGCCGGAATATTTCCCGCCTGAACTGCTTTTTTATCTGCATCATTAGCGAAACGATCTGCAACAACTGTATCTACCGGTAAAACCAGATTTACACCTTTTGCTTTTGCTTTTTCTAATAATTCAAGACAAAGCTCCATACGATCTGCTTCAAGTAATGAAGTCCCGATTTCTCCTCCCTGAGCTTTAGAGAAAGTATAAGCCATACCGCCTCCGATAATCAGATTATCGACTTTATCAAGCAGACTTTCAATTAAAAGGATTTTATCAGATACTTTTGCTCCACCCATGATCGCAGTAAAAGGACGCTCAGCATGGTGGTTAATTTTCTCAGCATTCTTTAGTTCCTCAGCCATCAGGTACCCGAAGTATTTTTCCTGAGGAAAAAACTCTGCAATAATTGATGTAGAGGCATGTGCACGGTGTGCAGTTCCAAAAGCATCATTCACATATACATCACCTAACCTGGCTAGCTTCTCAGCAAAAGCACGGTCACCTTTTTCTTCCTCCGGGTAAAAACGCAGATTCTCCAACAATAAAACTTGTCCCGGCTCCAGGTTCTTTGCTTGTTTAACCGCATCATCACCAATACAATCAGCTGCAAATTTCACTTCCAGATCCAGCATTCTCGATAAATCACCTAAGATATGTTTCAGAGAATACTTATTTTCCGGTCCACCTTTAGGACGCCCAAGGTGAGACATTAGTATTACAGCACCGCCGTCGTTTAAAATCTTAGTGATTGTCGGTAATGCTGCACGCATACGCTTATCATCTGTAATATTAAAGTCTTTATCCAAAGGCACGTTAAAATCCACGCGGATCAGCGCCTTTTTATCTTTAAAATCGCATTGGTCAATTGTTCTCATTCGTATTAATTTTTATTTATGGTTAGGTAGCCGGATAGCAAACGCTATCAGAACAGCAAATACATATCATAATGCAGACCAACCCCAGGAATTTCAAACTCCTCAGAGCAGAAATTAAATCCCAGTTTACGGTAAAAACCGCTTGCGGTAGTTCGGGCATTACACCAAATATAAGCAGCCCCGGAAGATTTTAGTTCATCTAATGCAAAATTAATAAGTTGTCCTCCATAACCCTTACCGGCAAAGTCCGGGTCTGATGCCATACCCCTTAAGCGGAATCCCTTCGGTCCCATGTCTTTATAATCTTCAGGAAAAAATGTTCCGATACAAACCAACATATCTCCTTCGAAATATCCCAAATGAAAAGTACCGGCATTTTCGTCTGCAGGAAATCTACATAACTCAGGATCTATGCCCTTTCTTAATACCCTGCTTCTTAATACAAGGGTATCATGCTGTGTAATTCTCTTAATCATTTAAACTTTGTATTTTAAGTACCAGATCGGCTAACCGTGCACTATAGCCAGATTCATTATCATACCAGCCAACAACTTTAACAAGATCTCCAACTATGGAAGTCAGCTGCGCATCAAATATACAAGAATGCGGATTATCCAATATATCAACAGAGACTATGGGATCTTCGGTATACTCTAATATACCTTTCATGCTTTCAATGGATGCATGGCGAAAAGCCGCGTTGATTTCTTCAATTGTCGCCGGTTTCTTTAAGATACAGGTAAAGTCAGTCAAAGATCCGTTCAAAACCGGCACTCTGATTCCCGCCCCGCCAAGTTTCCCTTCCAAATGCGGAAAGATACTTGTAATTGCTTTTGCGGCACCAGTAGTTGTAGGAATAATTGAGGCTGAAGCAGCTCTTGCGCGGCGCAAATCTTTATGCGGCGTATCATGCAAACTCTGGTCACCCGTCATCGAATGTATAGTCGTAATATATCCATCCAGTATACCCCAGTTGTCATCAAGAATACGCACCATAGGAGCGACATTATTAGTCGTGCAGGAGGCATTGGATATTAGCGGTGCATTGAGATCAATATCACTATCATTTACACCCAATACATACATAGGAATATCTTTATCAGCCGGCGCAGAAATCAAGACCTGTCCAGCACCCGCTTCCAGATGCTTACCTGCCGTTGCCCGAGAGGTAAATTTACCTGTACATTCGACTACAAGGTCAATACCTAATTCTAACCAGGGTAATTTCAAAGGATCAGTTTCCTTAAATACCAGGATTTTCTTTCCGTTTATAATCAGGGCATCATCTGTATGTTCTACCGTCCCTTTAAAACCACGGTGCACCGTATCGTATTTAAATAAATGAGCGAGTGTAGCAGGATCTGTGAGATCGTTAACAGCCACTATATTGATGTTTTTTTCCAGTGCGGTACGCAGAAATGTACGACCTATCCTGCCAAATCCATTAATTGCTAAAATCATTCTAGTTTTGTCTTGTGCCACAAAACTAATTATAATCTTGTGTTATAAAGGTCATATTATGTCGATTCTAGAGTGGTAGAAAATCAGAGCTGAATGCCAAGCGGTTAGAATTCAAAAAGTATTAAAAATAAAGAAAGCCCAATACAATCGTACGGGCTTTCATTTAAGATCTGGCATCGACTTACTCTCCCACGTGTTACCGCAGTACCATCAGCTCTGGCGGGCTTAACTTCTCTGTTCGGAATGGGAAGAGGTGGACACCGCCGATATAGACACCTGAATATTTTGAAACAGTTAATTAAATAACTGTTAAATTGTCTCTATTGGATGATGCAAACATACGAAAAATTATGTGTTTTCGAGCCGGAATAATATATAATTGTTAAGCAATTGATAACCTAATAATTACGTATATTAATACACCAATATAAACGCCATATTATTTAATCGGGGCTGAAGCGGGCCGCAATAATGATTATAGAATTCATGAGAATTAAACTATATCATATTATCATCGCATCCGTGTATTTGATACTGGCTAATCCCGGATTATCTGCCGCACAGGTATTTACTTTTGAAGGCAACAGGACCCGCCAGACCATTAGTTTTAAGCAAGTCAAGAATTTGGTTGTCATACCCGTTATGATCAATGGACAAGGGCCTTATAATTTCTTACTCGACACTGGAGTCGGACAAATGATTATCACCGACACTGCCTTACTTAAATATGTAGATGTCAGCCAGTATAGACCTGTGCAAATACAGGGATATGGAATCGGCGAAGGTATATCGGCTTATATGACGAGAAATATTACTGCAAGGGTGGGTAAAGCGAGTATATCCTCTATCCCAACTGCAATATTTAAAGAAGACCTCTTCGATCTTTCAGGTTATCTAGGAATTAAAATACATGGAGTTCTAGGTTACTATTTCTTCAATAGTTTCGTAGTTAGGATCAACTATAAAAATAACAGGCTAACCTTCTATACACCAGACTCGAAATTCAGGTATAAGGGAAGACCATATCCGATGCAAATAGTTAAAGCTAAGCCTTATATATTAGCAAGAGTTCAGACACTTGAAAATGGCACAGATTCAGTAAGACTTCTGGTAGACAATGGATCGAGTCATCCTTTGTTGCTGGAATCTTTGCATCAGGGTAGTTTTCCACTTCCTGACAAACATATACCAGCGAATTTGGGCGTTGGTATCAACGGCGTTATTAATGGGGTTATGGGGAGAATAAATTCACTACAAATTGGTAAAGATAATTTCGACGATGTCTTAACAGGTTTTCCAGAATATAATCCTAAAAGAAGTGAAATGGAAGGCATAGACAGGAATGGCACTCTAGGTGCAGAAATCCTTCGGCATTATCTGGTAACTTTTGATTATAATAAAAATAAAATATACCTGAAATCAAATGGAAAACTGAATACAAAATTCGATCATGATATGTCAGGCATAGAGATTTATACTGTATCAGATGTGAATACTGCCTTTTACGTTGGAAGGATAGAACC
>JAAAFW010000015.1:1656887-1730828 GCA_019352875.1 Pedobacter cryoconitis
ATGGATATTTCCAGAATACAGTCGGGCCATCTGGAACTCAATATGAGTCCATTTATGCTTGATGACCTGATCCGTGAACTGACCGCAGATTTTCAAATACATACTTCCAGTCATCATATTACTTTCAAAGCGGGAATCTCTGCTCCGATTTTTGGAGATAAAGTAAGAATGGGACAGGTTATCGAAAACCTGATCAGTAATGCGATTAAATATTCACCGGTCACTAAAAACATTGAACTTTCGTCCTGGATCAGTGGTGATGAAGCCATTGTCGCAGTAAAGGATAATGGCATAGGGATAGAGCCTAAAAACCAGGAAAAGATCTTTGAAAGATTCTATCGGGCGGCTGATGAAAAAGCAATTAATGCTTCGGGATTTGGTATTGGTTTATACATCTGCGCCGGCATTATTAAAAAACACAATGGCGGTATCTGGCTTAACAGCGAACCAGGTAAAGGAACTACTTTTTATATCAGTCTGCCTGTCTATCAAGAGAAAAAGGATTAAATCAATCGCGCCACTTAAATATTCAGTCTGGATTTAACAAAAATCTAACACAAAATGCACTTTCAGGTGTTTTGGGTAGAGAAAGAAATAACCATGCAAAAACTCATACAGATCATAGAGGACGATGAAGATATTAGAGATGTGATAGAATTTATCCTCCAGGAATCGGAATATGAAGTTAATGTAGCTTCCAATGCAAAGGAGTTTAAGATTAATCTGTTTAATACCCTGCCCGATCTTATCGTTATGGATGTCAGATTACCAGATGGCAACGGTCTGCAATTATGCAGGCAGCTTAAACAAAGTATCGAAACCCGCCATATTCCTGTAATTATTATTTCGGCCCATGCGACTGCCGAAGAAGCTAGTAAACAGGCATTCGCAGATGACTTTATCAGTAAACCATTTGACCTGGAAGAATTGATCAAAAGGATTGAATATCACCTCGCCTGATCTTTAATACCCGGCACCGGCAATTTAGCTATTTCTGCGACTGGCCTTATAACAAAGACTGTTTTTTGAAATCTTCAGGAGAAAAGCCAGTTTGTTTTTTAAAAAAACGGCTAAAATAAGGACGATCGCTGAATCCCAGGAGATAGGCAATCTCTTTCAGGCTTTGCTCACTATGAATAATCTTTCTTTTCGCCTCGAGAATAATGCGATCATGGATCAACTGCATCGCAGTTTTATCAAGTTTCTCTTTTAAAATCTGATTGAGTCGTTTCGTGCTGATCCCTATCTGATCTGCATAAAATTCAGCATTCCTTTCCTGCTCGTAGTTCTCTTCCAGCAAAAGCATAAATTGATATACCCTTTTCTGGTTCAGACTTTGGGCAGTAAAAACATGTTCTTTTACCCTGATCAGCTTAAGCAGAAAAACACGTAGTAAGGCTTTGGTAATCTGGTCGGCAGCTGGTTTACTTTCATATTCTGCAGCCAGCAAGTCGTATACAGGTCGTAATTCGGTTACATTTTCCGGCGCAAGCGGAAGGAAAGAAAATTCTCCCTGTATATTAAAGATTTTAAAAAGATCCAGGTAAAACTCCTTATCCTCGTCATCGATAAAATCGCGTTTAAAAGAAAGCAGAATTCCGTTTTTACCTGCTTTTTTTAGCTGATGAACACGATATGGCGGTATCAGATAAATCCAATCCCCTATCTCGGCTGGTTCTCCTTCTAACACAGTATGCAGCGGATACTCCTGCTGCAGCCATACAATTTCAAAAAAATCCTTTCTCCAGGGATCATTCAGATATGCCGGCGGGCAGTTCTCCAGATTCCTGATATAGATTAATGATTTTTCTAATCCTAAGCCATTATTTGTCTCCATAGATTCTTTGGATCAAAGATAAAGATACCAAACCTCAGTAATAGGACAATCAGGAAATAAGCGTGTACTAATAGCTAATCCATCTTTTTTTATGTCATTTCCATGATTTTAAGCGCCCGTTATTTCCAATTAGTCCAACACAATTGGCATATCGTCTAACGCCATCGTCTTTCGCCCAACCTATCTTTGAGCCCGTTGAATTACTGCATATGGAAACAAAAGCAAATCAGGAAAAATCTGTTCAGCCGGCAGAAATGCCCTTTTTAAAACAAGCCGGACAGCTAAAAAAAAATCTGAATATGATCTTGTCAGAGCAATTACAGCTGGCTGCTAAATTAGATTACGAGCAGATCGCCAGGATAATCCCCGAACTGATGACTGCTGAAAGGATCTTCGTGGCGGGAGCGGGTCGTTCCGGACTATCGATGAAGGCAGCAGCGATGCGACTTATGCACTTTGGCTTCCAGGTCTACGTGGCCGGAGAAACAACTACACCAGCTATCCGTAAAGGAGACCTTTTACTGGCAGCTTCGGGATCTGGTACAACAACAAGCATCGTAAATTCGGCGCAGAAAGCAGTTAATGCCGGAGCAAAAGTAATAGCCTTGAGCGTAACAGCAGACTCACCCCTGGCCGCATTGGCAGAACTGGTATGTATCCTGCCCGCGGCACAAAAACAGGATCACGGTAAAACAGTGTCTCAACAATATGCAGGCAGCCTTTATGAACAGGGGCTGTTATTACTCACCGATGCCATCTTTCAAACCCTCTGGGCTATGGAATACAGTCCTGCGGAAACGCTCTGGACCAGGCATGCAAATCTTGAATAAATAAATAAAAAATAAATATATCTATCATGGCAAAATTACAAGTAGCAATTGATTTATTAACCACTCAGGATGCATTGGCTTTAGCAGCTAAAATCGCTCCTTATATTGACATTATTGAATTAGGCACGCCGCTTATTAAAAACGAAGGAATTGCCGTAGTAACCGCAATGAAACAGGCACATCCTGACAAACTGGTTTTTGCAGATTTAAAAACTATGGATGCTGGCGAACTGGAAGCAGACATCGCATTTAAAGCAGGTGCAGACTTAGTTACTGTTTTAGGCGCAGCCGGAAACGCAACTATTGCCGGAGCAATTAAAGCTGGAAAAGCACATGGTAAAGGTGTAGTAGTAGATACCATTGGCGTTGCAGACCGCGTACAACGTGCTAAAGAAGTTATTGAGCTTGGTGCAGAATTCGTAGAATTACATGCAGGTCTTGATGAGCAGTGGACTCCGGGATATTCTATCCAGGTTTTAATCGATGAAGCTTCAAGAGCAGGTGTACCAGTATCTGTAGCAGGTGGTGTGAACATTACAAATATTGCTGATGTAATCAGAGCTGGCGCAATCGTAGCTGTTGCAGGCGCAGCAATTTACGGCGCTGAAGACCCGGCTGCTGCTGCAAAAGCACTTCGCGAAGCAATTGATGCAGCTTAAAATAGATTTCTATCAAAATGTTTAGAAAAAGGTAAAGCGCAATAAGTTAACACCTTAATTTAAACTGGAACAGTTTTTGATAGTTTTCTGATGCAAAAATCTGCTAATTTCTTGATTATGGTAAAAAGGATACATGTTCTCGAGGACGACAGTGATATCAGGTATATCATTGAATACTTATTAAAGGATGAAGGATATGAATTAACATTATCCTCCTCTTTAAGCGAGTTGAAAAGCAAAATCAGAGATGGCATACCAGATTTATTTATCATAGATGTAATGCTGCCTGACGGAAATGGTATCGAGATTTGTGACGATCTAAAAAATGACATTTTCACTAAACATATTCCGGTGATTGTCATGTCTGCAAATCCCAGAAGCAAGCAAATGAGCGCACAGGCATGTGCAGATGATTATATAAGTAAACCATTTGACCTGGATGATGTACTCACCAGGATCAACAGAATACTAGATAAAAAAAACACGAAGGTTTAACCTTCGTGTTTTTTTTGACCGCCGGAATTTTAAATTACTATCCCTACTGCGCGGAAACACCGTGTTTAAGATAGTCCAGAATTAAGCTTGCTGTGCGGGCAGAAGCACCTGCCTCCCCCATCTTTTCCGCAAGCTCAGCATAATCTTCTTCCATCTTTATCCTGGCGGGACCTTCGATCAGCCGCCTAAGTTCCGACTCTATATTTTTAGGATTACAATCTTCCTGAATCAATTCGGTGACTACTTTACGATCCATAATCAGATTAACCAGAGAGATAAACCGAATCTTCACCAGCATTCTGGCTATGGCAATTGAGATCCTGCCACCTTTGTATAAGACTACCTGCGGTACCCGGAATAAAGCAGTTTCCAGCGTTGCAGTTCCGGAGGCAACTAAAGCGGTATGGGCATGATGAAGCAAATCGTAAGTTTTGCCAAAGACCAGCGAAACGTTTTTACCCTCAGTAAACTGCTCATAATAATCAGCCTGAAAACCAGGTGCCGCCGCTATAGCAAACTGCTGATCCGGAAAATCGGCTGTAACACTTAACATAACTGGCAACAGACGCTCTATCTCCTGCTTTCGGCTACCCGGCAGTAAAGCTACCAATTGCTGATTACCGAAACCATAAGCTGCCGCAAACCCAGGATCGGGCTTGTAAGCAGCCTGCTCATCCAGCAATGGATTACCGACATAATGCACGTCCATTCCCCAGCTTTTATAAAATTCTACCTCAAAAGGCAAAATGCAATATAATTGGTCGACGACTTTTTTAATTTTAAGCACCCTTTTCTGATTCCATGCCCAGACTTTGGGAGATATGTAATAACAAACCTTTATTCCCTGTGCTTTTGCAAATTCAGCTATTTTAAGGTTGAAGCCAGGAAAGTCTATCAGGATCAGTACTTCAGGACGGGTTGCAAGGATATCCTCCTTGCATGTTTTCATGTTCCTTAAGATAGTCCGGAGATTTAACACCACTTCAGTAAAGCCCATAAAAGCCATATCTGCATAATGCTTCACCAGTGTTCCACCTTCTGCTTTCATTTTATCCCCGCCGAAATAACGGAAGTCCGCTTCAGTATCCAGTACTTTGATTGCCTTCATCAGGTTTGCACCATGCAGGTCTCCGGAAGCTTCCCCAGCCACAAGATAATATTTCATCAGCTCATTATTTTTAAGGTAATTATCTTCTAAAATAGATTTTAAGCATTAAAATCCCAGGAATTTAACAATGGGATAGCGTGGTGAGCTGTTAGATCGAACTGAACGGGTACAACGGAAACATAACCATTCTCCAGTGCCCATACGTCTGTATCTTCACCCTTATCATTATTCTGAAAAACACCCGTAAGCCAATAGTAAGGGCGGCCATGCGGATCTTTACGTTCATCAAATTCTTCTGCCCATTTTGCATTGGCCTGACGGCAAATTTTAATCCCTTTCAGATCTGCACCGTTCGGAAAGTTCACATTCAGTAAAGTTGCCTGAGGCAGGCCATGTTCCAGCACCTCTGCACTGATTTTGGTCACAAACTTAAGGCAATGACTGAAATCTGCTCCTTCCGTAAAGTCATCCAGTGAAAACCCAATTGAAGGAATGCCCTCAATCGCTCCTTCTACCGCAGCAGACATTGTTCCGGAATAGATCACATTAATAGAGTTATTCAGCCCGTGATTAATTCCTGAAACACACAAATCTGGCTTTTTACCCTTAAAAATTTTATTCACCGCCAGTTTAACACAATCTACGGGTGTTCCTGAGCATTTGTACATCTCCACGCCCTCATAAAGGTTCACGCGATCAAACCTCAATGGTTTACCGATTGTAATGGCATGTCCCATACCTGATTGCGGACCGTCAGGAGCAACAACGACAACGTCCCCCAATTCCTTTACAGCATCGATCAGGTTTTTAATACCGGGTGCTGTAACTCCATCATCATTAACTACCAGAATCTGAGGTCTGTTTGACTGCTTTTTCATGTATATATTATTTTATGCGATAATTTTATGCTGAGCGCAGGGACTATAGACATCTAACTAATCCCTGATCGTAAAAGTACAAGAATATCATCTCATTCTATGAAAATTTCGTTTTACAAAAGTATATTTGATGAGTAAGATGCTCTCGATAGCATTAAAAAATACGCTCAATCAGAAAATATACTAACTATAAAAAAATGCTAATGAAATCTAAATTTATCATGCTATCCTGCTTCCTCCTTACCGGGACGGGTCTGATGGCACAAACCGAGTTTCAGTGGAAAACTGCAACTTCAGGTGGTTACAGTTATAAATACGTGACTAATGATCCAACAAAAGCACGCTTCTATACTTTGAAAAATGGTCTGTCGGTTATTTTGTCTGAAAATGCGAAAGAACCGAATATTGAATACCGTATGGCAGTACGTGCCGGAAGTAATACAGATCCCCGCAATGCAACTGGACTCGCCCATTACCTGGAACACTTACTGTTTAAAGGAACAGATCGTTTCGGTACGATGAATTATGCGAAAGAAAAGCCCCTGCTGGATAAAATTGAAGCTCTTTACGAAAAATACCACGCCACTACAGATCCGGCAAAACGTAAAGAGATCTATGCCGAAATAGACAAAACATCTGGCGAAGCCTCAAATTATTCTATCGCGAATGAATACGATAAAATGATGAAATCTATTGGCGGACAGTCTACCAATGCACATACCTGGTATGAGGAGACGGTTTACAACGAAGATTTCCCTAGTAATGCAACAGATAAATTCCTGGCATTACAGGCAGAGCGTTTCCGTAACCCGGTCTTTCGTATTTTCCATACCGAACTGGAAGCTGTTTATGAAGAAAAAAACAGAGGTCTGGATAATGATGCCTGGAAGATTAGCGAGAAGCTGAACGACTTACTTTATCCAACCCATAATTACGGTCAGCAAACAACAATCGGTACTATTGAGCACCTGAAAAATCCATCTCTGGTTGAGATCAGAAAATACTACAACAAATATTATGTACCTAATAATATGGCCGTTGTATTATCCGGTGATTTCAAGGCAGATGAAATGATCAAAAAAGTAGATCTTGCTTTTAGTTATATGAAAGCAAAACCACTGGAGCTTTATCAGCCGGCACCAGAGAAACCTTTAACTAAAGTACAGGTTGCAGATATCTATGGCCCAAGTGCAGAAGTTGTGCGTATCGGTTACCGTGGTTTTGCGGAAAACACCAAAGAAAGTATGCTGCTGGATTTAATTTCAAGCATCCTGTCTAATGGTAAAGCAGGTTTAATGGACATAAACCTGAATAAGGCACAAAAAGTATTAAATGCAGCAGCCGGTTATCAGCAAATGAAGGATTACGGTACATTCATTATGCTGGCTACTCCTAAACAAGGACAGTCACTGGATGAGGCGAAACAATTGGTTCTGGATCAATTGGCTTTATTAAAAAAAGGTTCTTTTGATGAAAGCCTGATTAAAGCAACTGTCGCCAACAGCAAGCTTAGCTTACTGGAAAATTTTGATAACAATGGTTTCCGTGTAGAGGCGATTACCAATGAGTTTATCATGAACCGCGGTACTAAATGGGATCAGTCACTGAATACACCTGATGCCATGGCTAAAGTAAGTAAAAAGGAAATTGTAGATTTTGCTAATAAATTTTTTAGCAATGATTATGTAGTAATCCTGAAACATAAAGGTGAGGATAAAAACATTGCAAAAGTCGACAAACCGGCTATTACGCCTGTGAAGACCAATACTAATGAAACCTCTCCTTTCACGCAGCAATTACTTGCCCGCACAACCAAACCTATCGAAGCGAAATTTCTGGATTATCAGAAAGATCTGAACTTTGGTAAAGTAGGCGTTGCTGATGTAGTAACTATTGAAAACAAAGAAAACAGTATTTTTAATTTAACTTACCGTTATGATCTGGGTTCATGGAATTCTAAACTGGCTCCTTACGCGGCAAGATACCTCACGTTTCTGGGTACAGATAAATACACAGCTGAAGAGATTAGCAAGCAGTTCTATAATATCGCCTGCAGCTATTCATTTACAGTAAACAATGACGTGACCACTATCAGAATTTCCGGTCTTCAGGAAAATTTTGACCAGGCAGTAAAATTGGTTGAACATGTTTTTGCAAATTGCAAGCCGGATGAGCAAGCGCTGAAAGAAATGAAAAGCAGCGTACTGAAATCAAGGGAAAATAATAAGCTGAACAAGGCTGCTATTTTATCTGGTCTAATGAGCTACGCACAATATGGCGCTCAGAACCCATTCAATTATGCGCTGACCAATGCAGAAGTTGAACAGATGACTTCGGCCGAATTACTGGAGATCCTGCATAATATAAACAACCTGAAACACAGTATCAATTATTACGGCCCGCAGACACTGCAGGCATTTACTGGTGACATTGCAAAAATCCACGTTCTTCCTGCTTCTTTTATGGAAGCTCCGGCTGCACAGAAATTCAACTTTACGCAGACCACAGACAACCAGGTTTATTTTGCTGATTATGACATGGTACAGGCAGAAATTCGCTGGTTAAGAAATGATGGCGTGTTCAATGCTGCTGATGCAGCTAAAATAAACCTGTTCAACAGTTATTTTGGTGGCGGTATGGGTTCAATTGTTTTCCAGACTATCCGTGAATCAAAAGCACTGGCTTACTCTACCTACGCATTTTACTCTACGCCTGATAAAGCAGGTAAAGACAACTCCATGATTGCCTATGTGGGTACACAAGCCGATAAAATGAATGAGGCTGTGGCAGGTATGAACGAATTACTGAATGTACTGCCGGAATCTGAAAAGAATTTCGAGTCTTCCAAATCAAATTCACTAAATGCGCTGGAAACATCACGTGTGACCAAATTTGATGTTATTAACCATTATTATGCAGACAAAAGACTAGGTCTGGAGCAAGATTCAAGAATCGCAGAATTCAACGGAATAAAACCTTTAAAATTTAGCGATATCAAATCTTTTCATGACAGTAAAGTATCTAATAAGCCATTCAGCTATTGTATAGTAGCCTCGAATAAAAATGTTAAAACTGCTGACATGGAGAAATTCGGGAAACTGAATACCTTAAGCCTGGAGCAGATTTTCGGTTATTAACCGACCTTGCTAAGGGCATCTGATTTTGGGTGCCTTGCCATGAAATCCCGTTATCTTTTTTAGAAGGTAACGGGTTTTTTTTTCTTGAGTGCTCAAGGTTTTGTTCGGGTCTTGTTCGGGTCACGTTCGGGTGCGGTACTGTTCAACTAGTACCAGAACCCACAATATACCCACAGCTAACCCACACATACCCCACATAGAACCCACAAAGTAGTGTTCAATATATGCGTATCTGTATAGATTAGTATTTAAGACGAAAGCAAGACCAGCAGCATACTCCAATAAAAAAGCTATACTCCTTTCGGAATATAGCCTGCTACGTTTAATTATATGGTAATTACAGTGACTTGATCCAGTCTACCAGCTCATCGCGGCTTTTCCCGGTCTTTTGCTGTAATCTTCCATACAGTTCATCATCTTTTCCTTCTTCATATTTCAGATCGTCATCGGTTAAGTCGCCGTAAGCTTGTTTAACTTTACCTTTTAACTCGTTCCATTTTCCTTTTAATTCTAATTTGTCCATGGTATTTGTTTTTTGTTTCTAAATTGAACTGATAAAAGAACAACGCTAATTAAAAAAAGTTTGGAGTGTTACCTTTCGAATTATTAATTCGTCTATAATCTAGATGGACAGCTATTAATATAGCTCCGGATAAATTACTGCTAACGATAAATCAAATGAATATGCCGATGAAAAAAATTTACTGGTGCTTTTTATTGCTGCCCCTGATGTTATGTGCTTCCTGCACGATGATGGTGAAGACAATTGCCAAATCTGCTGCGAAGAATTATGATGACCATGTTGATCTTCAGATTAACCAGCTGAAACTCGTGGATACCCTGGGAAAAACAGCTTCCTTTGAACAACTGTATGCTGGAAAAACAGTGTATCTCTATCTCTGGAAATCTCCTATTCTTCTCCCTCCTGACGACAAGGATCCCCTTTATAAAGGATTAAAAGACCGCTTTACAAAATACGACGATGTTGTTTTTATCAATCTTTATACCGGAAGTAAAGAAGAGGACTGGAAGCTTATCCACGGATTACAGCAAAAAAATGTGAAAGCTTTTCATTTAGCAGAAGACCCAGCCAATACAGCATTTCGTGAGTTATACGGTATCTCTACTTCACCACAAATTGTGAGTAAAGACGGACATATCCTGGGTTTCAAAGGTCCCTTACCATCTGATAAACTTGTCGTTGACTATGCCTTATATCAGGCGAGAAATGGAATGAATGCAACTGCCTCGACTAAGATTTTGATTAAAGGAGTTAATAAAGAAGAGCGTCTGAGTACTGATGAGCTGAAGAGTTGGTATAGTGCTCATTTCGGGAAAGACCCTAATGAAAAGATCAATGCCAGCATTTCTAATAAAGGTGCTGATAATTAAAAAAAGGCCCTTTCTGCAATTGCAGAAAGGGCCTTTTTTTATTGTGTAATTATTGACTTTTCGCTTTCTCAATGATTTCATCGACTACTGCAGGATCCTGCAGCGTACTGGTATCTCCCAGGTTAGTATAGTCGCCTTCTGCAATTTTCCGAAGGATCCTTCTCATAATTTTACCGGATCTGGTTTTAGGAAGGCCTGGTACAAAAAGAATCTTATCTGGTTTAGCTATCGCTCCGATAACCCGGGTTACTGTCTGGAGAATATCTTTCTTACTCAGCTCTCCTTCAGTATGCAGGTTCGGGTAAATGACAAATGCATAAATGCCCTGGCCTTTTACCTCATGGGGGAAGCCTACAACTGCGCTTTCCACAACGCCGGCATGCATATTAATGGCATTTTCTACTTCTGCAGTTCCGATTCGGTGCCCGGAAACATTAATTACATCGTCTACGCGGCCTGTAATTTTATAATAACCATCTTCATCACGCATACAGCCGTCACCTGTAAAATACAGATCCGGATAAGTAGAGAAATAGGTTTGTTTACAACGTTCGTGATCTCCATAGGTTGTACGGAGCATTCCCGGCCAAGGAAATTTAATACATAAATTTCCACTTACGCCATTTCCTTCGATAACAGCTCCGTTCTCATCTACGAGCACTGGTTGTACGCCTGGTAATGGTAAGGTTGCACAAGCCGGCTTTAAAGGAGTGACGAACGCAATTGGAGAGATCATCAGCCCGCCTGTTTCAGTCTGCCACCAGGTATCTACAATCGGGCAATTACCATGGCCAACTTCTTCATCGAACCAATGCCATGCCTCTTCATTGATAGGCTCTCCTACTGATCCCAGCACACGCAGACTGCTCAGATCTGCACCTTCTACCGGCTCTTTACCAAAACTCATTAGTGAGCGGATCGCAGTAGGCGCGGTGTACAGTATATTAACTTTGTGCTTGTCCACTACTTCCCAGAGACGGGACGGTGTCGGATAGGTAGGTACACCTTCAAACATTAAAGTTGTTGCTCCTTGTGAAAGCGGACCGTAAACTATATAAGAATGACCGGTAATCCAGCCGATATCTGCTGTACAGAAAAAAACTTCATCCGGCTGATAATTAAATGCATTGCTAAAGGTATAACCTGCATATACCATATACCCGCCAACGGTATGTACAACGCCTTTCGGCTTACCGGTAGAACCAGATGTATACAAGATAAATAACATATCTTCTGCATCCATTTCTTCTGCAGGACAGTGTGTATCTACCAGTTTTATTTCGTCTTCGAACCACAGGTCTCTGCCTTTCAGCATGGAAACCGGCGTACGTGTATGCGTCAAAACAATAACTTTTTCTACTGTTGGACAAGCGATCAATGCATCATCAATTACTTCTTTGAGCTGAATCTGCTTTGCTCCGCGAAAAGATCCGTCGGCGGTAATTACCAGTCTGCAGGCAGAATCATTAATCCGGTCTGCAATAGATTTGGCAGAAAAACCACCGAAAATTACTGAATGCACAGCCCCGATCCTCGCACAGGCCAAAACGGCTACAGCAAGCTCAGGCACCATTGGCATATAAATGCAGATCCGGTCTCCTTTTTTAACACCATTTTTCTTTAGCACATTCGCAAACCTGCAAACCTGTTCATGCAGAATACGGTAAGTTAGCGTTACACTTGGTTTTTCCGGATCATTCGATTCCCAGATTATCGCTGGTTTATCTCCGTTCTTCTCCAGGTGTCTGTCCAGACAATTTTCTGTAATATTTAGTTTAGCACCTTCAAACCATTTGATTTTAGGTTCGCTAAAGTTCCAGGACAATACATTGTCCCATTTCTTTTTCCACAGGAAGTTGTCGGCTATGTCCGCCCAGAACTGTTCAGGCTGCTCAACACTGCGCCTGTAGGTTTCTTCGTATTCGGCTATAGATTTAATTTGCATAATTTGGTTAGGGTGTAAATTGGCTGATTTAATAGGTGTAAGGTAACAAATTCCATATTAATTATCCACATTCGCCTGAATATTACCGCTCTGTGATGTCCTCAGGGCCACTTTGTAAAATTGCCCTCTCTCATGAACCAAAGACGTTCGCTTTATGACGTAATTTTTATAGCTTTGCAGTTCGAGAGAAAGACTGATTACTACTATTTTGAAAAATAATAACATGTAGTATTGATCGTTACAAATATTTTAGTGATATTTGCACACTCTTAAAAAATTAAGCGAAGAACAATTAACAATATATATTAAAGGCATGTCTAGAGTTTGTGATTTAACCGGAAAAAAGGCTATGAGTGGTTTTAATGTTTCTCACTCAAACGTTAAAACTAAACGTAAGTTTTATCCCAACTTACAACTTCAGAAATTTTATATTCCTGATGAAGACCGTTGGATAACACTGAAAGTTTCTACTTCAGCTATCAAAACCATCAATAAAATTGGTATTACTGAAGCGATCAATCGTTTCGTAAAAAAAGGATTTTTGTAAAAACATTGTTGATGTGAATCAACTAAATTATTAATAGAAATGGCAAAAAAAGGTAACAGAGTACAAGTTATTCTAGAATGTACAGAGCATAAAACTAGCGGCATGCCTGGTATGTCTAGATATATCTCTACAAAAAACCGTAAAAACACTACTGAGCGTTTAGAATTGAAAAAATTCAATCCAGTGTTGAAGAAAGTAACTGTACATAAAGAAATTAAGTAATACATACCAATAATCTATTTAGATCATGGCAAAAAAGGTAGTTGCAACCCTTAAGACGGGTAAAGGAAAAGAATATTCAAAAGTTATCACAATGACTAAATCACCAAAAACTGGTGCATATTCTTTCAGTGAAGTTATCGTGCATAACGATCATGTTAAAGATGCTATTGCTGGAACAGGCAAGTAATTTTAATATTTAATCATATTAAAGCCGTCCCTTCATTATTGGGGAGGGCTTTTTTTGTTTCATCTACATTTATATGGGATTATTTGATTTTTTCAAGAAAAAGGAAACTGCACCTGAAGCTCAGGAAGCCCTGAGTAAAGGTTTAGAAAAAACTAAAGAAGGATTCCTGAGTAAACTCACCAAAGCAGTCGCCGGAAAATCGACTGTAGATGATGATGTACTGGATAACCTGGAAGAAGTCCTGGTTACTTCTGATGTTGGTGTTTCTACCACGCTTAAAATAATTGAGCGTATCGAACAGCGTGTAGCACGGGATAAATACCTGTCTACTTCTGAGCTGAGCCATTTACTGAGAGATGAAATTCAACTCTTATTAGCTGAAAACAATAGTAACGATTTTCGCAAATTCGAATACGGTGACCACAAGCCTTATGTGATTATGGTCGTTGGCGTAAACGGTGTGGGTAAAACTACCACAATCGGTAAACTGGCCCATAAACTGAAAGCCGAAGGGCTTAAAGTTGTTCTGGGTGCTGCAGATACTTTCCGTGCCGCAGCTGTGGAACAGATTAAATTATGGGGTCAACGTATAGACGTCAGAGTGGTTGCACAGGCGATGGGTTCAGATCCTGCCTCTGTTGCTTTTGATACCATTCAATCTGCTGTTGCCAATGGTGAAGATGTCGTAATCATAGATACTGCCGGCCGTTTGCATAATAAGATCGGCCTGATGAATGAATTAGGCAAGATCAAAAAAGTAATGGAAAAGGTAATTCCGGGTGCACCGCATGAAATATTGCTTGTACTGGATGGCTCAACCGGTCAGAATGCATTCGAACAATGCAAGCAATTCACTGAAGCAACTGATGTAAATGCATTAGCCATCACTAAACTGGATGGTACTGCCAAAGGTGGTGTGGTTATCGGAATTTCAGATCAGTTTAAAATCCCCGTTAAATATATTGGCGTGGGTGAGGGTGTAAATGACCTTCAGTTATTTGACAAAAAAGCTTTTGTAGACGGTCTTTTTAAATAGACTCCGGAAAAGCATAGATATAAAATATAATGAATACCAAAACAACTTCCAGGATCATCCCCCTGAAAAAACCTAAGATTAACGTAATTACACTGGGTTGTTCCAAAAACATTTACGATTCTGAAGTACTGATGGGTCAACTGAAAGGAAATAACCTGGATGTAGTCCATGAAGCCTCCACTATGGGCAAAGATGATATCGTAGTCATTAACACCTGCGGCTTTATCGACAATGCAAAACAGGAATCAATTGATACAATACTGCAGTACAGCCAGTTGAAAGAAGCTGGAAAGCTAAGTAAGGTTATTGTAACAGGATGTCTTTCTGAACGTTATAAACCAGAGCTGGAATCTGAAATCACTAATGTTGATGCTTTTTTCGGTACTAATGACCTGCAAAACATTCTGCATTCATTAGGTGCAAATTATAAGCATGAATTAATTGGTGAGCGTTTACTGACTACACCTTCACACTTTGCCTATTTCAAAATTGCAGAAGGCTGTAACCGTCCCTGCTCTTTCTGTGCAATTCCACTGATGCGTGGTAAACATGTTTCTACGGAAATAGAAGCCTTGGTTAAGGAAGCTAAAATCCTTGCTGCCAATGGAACAAAAGAACTCATTCTTATCGCCCAGGATCTGACCTATTACGGTCTTGACATCTATGGTAAAAGAAACCTCGACGAATTGTTAAGAAGACTTTCTGATATCAATGGTATCGAATGGATCAGATTGCAATACGCTTACCCTTCTGGTTTTCCAATGGAAATTCTGGATGTGATGAATGAAAGGGAGAATATCTGTAATTACCTGGATATGCCTTTACAGCATATTACTGATCCGATGCTGAAATCAATGAGACGTGGTATCACTAAACAAAAAACTATTGATATCGTAAACCAAATCCGTGATAAGGTACCTAATATTGCTATGCGTACTACATTAATCTGTGGCTACCCTGGCGAAACAGAACAGGATTTTGAAGAAATGCTGCGCTGGGTGGAAGATACACGTTTTGACAGATTAGGCTGCTTCACTTATTCACACGAGGAAAAAACTCACGCACACCAGCTGGTGGATGATGTACCTGATGAAGTGAAACAGGAACGTGTAGATGCCATCATGGAATTACAACAAGGTATATCTTATGAAATTAACCAGGATAAAATTGGTCAGACATTCAAAGTTCTGGTAGACCGCAAAGAAGGAGATTTCTTTATCGGACGTACAGAATTTGATTCACCTGAAGTGGATAATGAGGTCCTGATCGATGCTAAAACTGGTTATGCGGCCATCGGAAGCTTCGTTAATGTAGCTATCGACCGTGCTGAGGATTTCGATCTCTATGGACAAATTGTCAAATAAATGATGCAGGTAGAGAATTGCGGATTATTAACTTAATTTAGTGCCAATGCAGGCCAAGTACATCTCTTACCAACAAACAAATTCATTTTCAGGTATCGTTTTGGATTACCTGAATGAAGATCAGAAACTGGAGTCCTTTTATCGGTACACTCCTACTATTGCCGGCTTTGAAAAAGCCATTGCGGAACGGAAATTTTCCGGTGACCGGGATCTTCTCGTTCGCTGCCTGCAGGAACAATATAAGGCAATTAATCCTGGAGCTGAAACGCTCCATCAAATAGAATTACTAGCTGATGACCGGACGTTTACCATAACAACCGGTCATCAGCTTAATATATTTACAGGCCCTCTTTATTTTATTTATAAAATTGTCACAGCTATCAATCTGGCTGCTGAACTGCAACAGCATTTTCCGGATTACCGGTTTGTACCGGTTTACTGGATGGCTACTGAAGACCATGATTTTGAAGAGATCAACCACCTTAGCCTGGAGGACAAAAAATTAAGATGGGACACTGTAGCAGCCGGAGCTACGGGAAGGCTTGATACAAGCAGCCTTGCAGAGACTTTACTAGCCTATAAAGGTTACCTGGGGATCAGTGAAAATGGCATTGAGTTGGCCGAATTTGCAGAACAGGCGTACAGCGGTTCCCAATCACTTTCTGCAGCAACCCGTAAACTTGTACATGCTTTATTCGGAAAAAAAGGACTGATATGTGTAGATGCAGACGACAGCCGTTTAAAGGCACAGTTTGCTTCTGTAGTTTACCAAGATATTACCGGAGAACACAGTTTTAAAAACATAAGCCAGAGCAATGCCGGGCTGGAAGATCTGGGATACAAACCACAGGTTAATCCAAGGGAGATAAATTTCTTCTACATGGATGATAAACTGCGTGAACGGATCGTTTTTGAAAACGGACAGTACCAGGTAATGCATACCGACATCAGTTTTACAAATGAAAGTCTGCTGACCGAAATACAATCTCACCCGGAGAAGTTTAGCCCGAATGTCGTAATGCGCCCACTTTATCAGGAAATAATCCTGCCTAATCTGGCTTATATCGGCGGTGGAGCTGAAGTGACTTACTGGCTACAGCTCAAATCTAATTTTGACTTTTACCAGGTGCCTTTCCCGGTACTTGTACTGAGAAACTCGGCCTTGGTTATAGATAGCCGTGCGGCAAGAAAAATGCATATTCTGGGAATTGACCAAATCAGTCTATTCCTGGATAATGAACAAATCAAAAACCAGTGGGTTAGAACTAATGTGGGTGATTCTCTACGTTTGGATGACGAGCAACGTGCTATACGTGCAGTTTTCGATCAGATTAAACTCAATGCATATAAAATAGACAAAACGCTTTCAATGTCCGCTGATGGCGCGAAAACCAAAGCGCTGAAACTGGTCACTAATCTCGAAAAGAAAATGCTGCGTGCCGAAAAACGCAGGCATAACACTTCTCTGCTCCAAATCGACAAATTAAAGAACGAATTATTTCCCTCTGGCGTACTACAGGAAAGGGTATTAAATATCGCGCCTATGTATATCAGCTATGGTGATGATTTTATCAATAGTCTTTGCGCCACCTTCAAACCACTCGATAAACAATTCACGATCCTATACGAATAATTCAAAATATGGCTTTCCATACTTTCCCAGAAACGCATCTCCGCGACTTTACATACCGGGTTTTTATAGCAATGGGCTGTCCGCCTGCTGATGCAGAGCTGGCTACCGATGTATTACTCCGCTCCGATCTGCGCGGTATCGATTCCCATGGTGTCGCCCGTTTAAGTGGTTATATCCGTTTATGGAAAAAGAACCGGATCAATGCGGCACCAAATATCAGGATTGTTCATGAAACACCGACCACAGCTACTGTAAATGGTGACGGCGGACTTGGCCTTGTGGTAGCGCCTTTTGCAATGAAGATTGCCATAGAGAAAGCAAAAATCTATGGTTCGGGCTGGGTTTCTGTAACTAATTCCAACCACTTTGGGATTGCGGGTTACCATGCATTAATGGCTGTAGAGCAGGATATGATCGGCATTAGTATGACCAATGCCAGCCCTCTGGTAGCACCTACCTATGCAAATGAACGTCTTTTAGGGACAAATCCAATGTGTTATGCTTTTCCTGCTGGAGATTATCCACCAGTTGTAATTGATATGGCAACAGCGGCTGCAGCTAATGGTAAACTGGAAATTGCACAACGTGCTCAGTTACCGATACCGGAAGGCTGGGCGCAAGACAAAAATGGAGTCGGTTCCACGGATCCTAATGAATTAAAAGCTGGAGGCTCATTATTGCCTTTGGGCAGCGACAAAGACCATGGCAGTCACAAGGGTTACGGCCTGAGTGCAGCAGTGGATATTTTGAGTGCCGTTCTTTCAGGTGCGAACTATGGTCCCTGGGTGCCTCCTTTTGTGTCCTTTCTGGAACCGCCTGCAGATCCTGTTGGAGAAGGGATTGGTCATTTTCTGGGGGCAATGCGCATAGACGGTTTCCGTCCCGCAGCTGATTTTAAACATCATATGGATAACTGGATTACCAGGTTTAAAGCAGCAAAGACTATAGACCCTGATAAAAAAGTAATTATACCAGGCGAACCAGAATTCGCATTTGAACAGGAAAGAGCGGAGCAGGGAATTCCTTTAATAGATGTAGTGGTTAATGATCTGAATGAACTGGCAGATCAGTTACAAATACCACGTCTTTCTTAGAAACTTGTTTTACAACAGCATATCATATATAGCTTATAAAAAAAGGCTCCTGTAAATTAATTTACAGGAGCCTTTTTTTATAAGCTGAATCCTCTTAGTGAATACTATGGAATAATCTGTTCCATCTGATCTTACTGAAGAAAGAGCCATCTGTATCATAACTCATCCATACAAACAATGCTTTTCCCACAATATGATCTTCTGGTACAAATCCCCAGTAACGCGAATCCAGTGAATTGTGACGGTTATCTCCCATCATCCAGTAATAATTCATTTTAAATGTATAACTGTCGGCTTTCTGACCATTGATTAACCATCCGTTTGCCGTTTTCTCCAGTTTATTACCTTCATAAACTGTAATCGCACGCTGATACATTGGGATAGTCGCACTGTCAAGCTTTACAGTCAGCCCTTCTTTAGGTATCAGTATCGGACCCCAGTTATCGGCATTCCAATTCCTGTTCGGATCATGAGGAAATACGTTTTCTTCTTTAACACCTGGTTCCGCTGTTCTTACTTTCACTGAGGTAACAAAATCAAGCTTTCCTACTTTCGCCATCATCTCCGGAGTTCCCAGGAAATTGTAGGTATCATCTGAAAGGCCCATAATATCACGTTGTATCTTAAAGCCCATTTCTTCGAAAACCTGGAAGTTTACATCACTGGTTTTGAATTTAACCAGATAGTCAATCTGACCTGTGTTTTCCATTGGTACTGGTTTGCCATTTACAGAAACTAATCCGTCTTTCATAGTTAGAACATCACCCGCAATACCAATACAACGTTTAATATAATTTTCACGTTTATCTACAGGACGGCTGATAATCGTATAGGCATTATGTACGGCTTCTCTTCCATTGGCTCTGACCATATCATAATAATCTCTGTCTTGTGCTTCAACAGCTACGGTATCACCATCCGGAAAATTAAATACAACTACATCATTTCTTTTAATATCCTGAAGTCCGGGTAGTCTTCTATATTTCCATTGAATACCATCATAATAGGCTTTGGTGCCGGTGATAGGCATAGTATGATGAGCAAAAGGAAAAGCCACCGGCGTCATCGGAATTCTCGCACCGTAATTCACTTTACTAACGAAAAGGAAGTCACCGATCAGTAATGACCGTTCCATGGAACCAGTAGGTATGGTATAAGCTTCAATAAAGAACACTCTGATTACAGTAGCAGCAACAACAGCAAATATTACCGCATCTGCCCACTCCCGGCTTTTAGTCTTTTTTTTCTTGTTTGCTGTGTCCTTATTTTTTTGCCAGAACTTCCAATTCATATCTTGTTGTTATTTAAAATTAAATATATCGGCTATATTGAAAAAGCCTTGTTTATGCTGCAGCCACTCAGCAGCAACCACCGCACCTAATGCAAACCCAGCACGGTTATGCGCGGTATGTTTGATTTCAATCTCGTCAACTTCGGAACTGTAGATAACGGTATGTGTCCCTGGTACATTTTCAATACGCTCTGAGGCTATAAGTAGCTGATCTGCTTTTAGCGGATCTTCAGTAACTGAACCGTTCAGCTCATTTAACCATTCATTTTTTCTGTCGAGTTGTTCAATAATTCCTTCCGCCAGCGTCATTGCTGTTCCACTTGGAGAATCCAGTTTCTGGGTATGGTGAATTTCTTCTACCTGCACATCATATGCAGGATAGTTGTTCATCACTTTTGCCAGAACTTCATTAATATGAAAGAATAAATTAACACCTATACTGAAGTTTGACCCATAAAGTAAACTATTGTTACGGCTAAGGCATTCATTTTTTATTTCCTGCAACTGCCCATACCATCCTGTAGTACCAACTACCAATGGAACGTTCGCATCAAAGCAGGCATAAATGTTATTTATAGCGGCATCCGGAGTGCTGAAATCGATCGCAACATCGGCCTTCTTCAGGTTAGCAGCAGTCAGGTCTTCCTGGTTGTCTACACTGATTTTCAGGACAATCTCATGTCCTCTTTCTATCGCAAAACGTTCAATAATCTGACCCATTTTACCATAACCGATTAATGCAATATTCATGTTTTATTAGTTTTAAGATTTAGAAGCTTTATAGTCTGAAGGCTAATTTTAATGCGGGTGTAAAGGTAGTGTTATACCCATACATGGAACCCGAACCGATCACCGTAGGAGAAATCTTCAATGCCAGGTTATTACCTATATCGAAGTATTTAAGTCTTGCATCGACATAGGCTTCGATGATATTTACTGCGTAAAGTGCTCCAATTGAAAAGATGACCACTTCCCTGTTCCTTCTGTAAATATCTTTAGCAGCAACCAGCCCCGTAGTGGTATACCTTTGCAGCGAACCATCAGGATCCGGGTTGTCATTGTGCTCAAGACGATACTGGAGTTCTTTCAGATAGACTTTGTATTGCCTGTTATTGTCCATATAAGACATGACCAGAACGGTGCCACCGGCATAGATTGCAGCTATCTTGATACCACGATAGACATTAAGCCCATTGCCATACTGCCCCCAGCCTGGTAACACAGCAGACCTGAAAATTGCTTTTCTTCCGGCCAACCTGCCTGGGTTTACATACTTAGCAGTATCTGCCGGAGCTGGTGTACGGGTAAGTGTATCACCTTTAACGGTAAAACCTTCCTGTGCATAGCTCGCACTGATTGCCAGCAAAAAGCCTATGGTTAATAATATATTTTTAAGCATTACCAGTCTAATAATTCCAGGATTCTGCTCAGATCGTCATCAGATACAAACGGTATTTCAATGGCCCCTTTGCCATTCTCCCCCACTTTGAGTTTTACTTTGGATGCAAAGCGTGATGCCAGATCTTTCTGCAGTTTCTGATATTCAAATGAAACTCCTGCAGCCTGTTTACCAGACTTAGGTTTTACCTGTAAATTATCAATACTTCTGACGAGTTCTTCGACCTTTCTTACCGATAAGCCTTTATCCAGAATCTCCTGATGAATAAATAATTGTTTTTCGGTATCCTCGACACTAATCAGCGCACGGGCATGTCCCATGGAGATTTTCTGATCTCGGATAGAGATCTGAATTGCAGGAGGTAATTTCAAAAGACGCAGGTAGTTGGTTACGGTAGACCTGTTCTTACCAACGCGTTCTCCAAGCTGTTCCTGCTTAAGGTTACATTCTTCCAGCATACGCTGAAAGCTTAATGCGACTTCTATGGCATTGAGGTTTTCACGTTGTATATTTTCGATCAGCGCCATTTCCAGCATCTGCTGGTCATCGGCTTTCCTGATATAAGCAGGAATCTCTGTAAGGCCAGCTATTTTAGTAGCCCGCAGCCGCCTTTCACCTGAAATAAGCTCATAGCCGCCTTGTGCAGTTTTACGTACTGTGATTGGCTGAATAAGCCCCTGTACCCTGATAGAATCGGCAAGTTCATTTAATGCAACTTCATCAAATGCTGTTCTTGGCTGATATGGATTGGTTGATATCTCATGCAAAGGAATCGTTCCGATAGGACCCGACTGTGGCTTCTGTTCCGTCTCACTAACCTGATTGATTTCGTTTCTTGGCGGATGTGAAGCATCACTATCATCCAAAAGCGCACTTAATCCTCTTCCTAATCCTGTTTTTCGCTGAAAAGATGTCATTCAATAAAATTTAAATGGTTGCAGAACTCACATCCCGGATCTCTTTAACAAGTCCGTTCTTACGGACAATTTCGCGGGCAAGGTTCAGATAATTGATTGCTCCCTTACAATTCGCATCATGCATGATTACTGATACTCCATAACTCGGGGCTTCGCTTAAGCGGGTGTTTCTCTGTATGATAGTTTCAAATACAAGTTCCTGAAAATGCGTTCTGACTTCTTCTACAACCTGATTGGAAAGACGCAGCCTGACATCATACATGGTTAACAGAATTCCTTCAATCTCCAGCGCAGTGTTTAACCTGTTCTGTACAATCTTAATCGTGTTCAGTAATTTACCCAATCCTTCCAGGGCAAAGTACTCGCATTGAACTGGAATAATTACAGAATCGGCAGCAGTAAGCGCGTTAATGGTAATCAAACCAAGTGAAGGGGAACAATCGATAATAATAAAATCGTACTGATCTTTAACTTTTTCCAGTACTGCCTTCATTTTATACTCCCGGTTTGTCAGATTGATCATCTCGATCTCAGCACCGACAAGGTCGATATGGGCGGGCAACAGATCCAAATTAGGAGTTTCTGTTTTCTGAATAGCTTCAGCAGGTTCTATATCATTGATAATGCACTCATAGATGCTGTTTTTAATACTTCTGGGATCGAATCCAATACCAGAGGTGGAGTTGGCCTGAGGATCGGCATCAACCAACAATGTTCTGTACTCTAAAACGGCGAGGCTGGCGGCTAAATTGATGGATGATGTTGTTTTACCTACACCACCTTTTTGGTTGGCCAATGCAATAATTTTACTCATTTATCTTCTTAATAATTATCAATTATTTCCTGAGAATTTGTCTATTAGATTGTTCCTGTAAAAAACGCTATTATTGCCTATATTTAGGCGCTTTTTAACAATTAGCTAAGATACAAACTAAATAACAATATTAGTGTTAAACCAATAAGTGTTTTGAACATCTTATTAACAATTCATACATGATTACTATCGTTTCCGGTACGAACAGACCTGGTAGCAATACGCTCAAAGTCGCAAAATATTATCAGCAGGCAATGGCAGACAGAGGAATAAATACAAATTTACTTAGTCTTGATTCACTCCCAGAAAACATTATCCAAACCGACCTTTACGGAAAACGTACTGATGAATTTAAACCAATATTGGAGCTGGTTAATCAGACCGAAAAATTCGTATTTATAATCCCCGAATATAACGGTAGTTTTCCTGGTGTACTTAAGGTTTTTATTGATGCCTGTGAATTTCCCGCCAGCTTTTACGACAAGAAATGCTGCCTGGTTGGTATCTCATCCGGCAAGTACGGAAACATACGTGGTATAGATCACTTTGGTGGCGTTTGCAGTTATCTGCACCTGAATGTAATGCCGCTTCGCCTGCATATTCCTGCTATTAAAACCGAACTGAATGAGCAAAACACGTTCTTCAGGGAAGACACCCTTAAATTTACAACGGAACAGATTGAGAAATTTATCCTGTATTAAGGCCGGAATTTAAACTGCAAATGACATCCAGGTTTTCCCTTCGTTTCCGAAGATAAAATAGCCTGGATAAAGCATTTCAGCTATATCCTCGAAAGCATCCACCAGAGACTGGGGATCGCTGAATGCAGCGGTAGCATCTTCGAAAAGATAAACCTTATTGTATTCTACAGCCGGCCATTCTTTTTGCAGCAACTGCGGAACCTGGCCCATCATTTCCGGGATTCCTGCATTTGGCTGGTGATAAATAAGAATCCTGGCCTGCATGGGATTATCCTGTACCGCACCGCCCGCAGCTTCCAGTAATTGCTTAAGTGCAGAATCGACCTGATTATCCAGATTCATGCAAATTACCGGCACCGGTTCCATAAATTTGATCTTATGTAAGATGATATCTACCCGTTCCTGTAAATATTCCTGGATACTCTCATCTCCGACACTATTAATCACTGCAGTTAAAAAGGACATAATTTGCGTTTTCTTGCCGCAAAAGTAACGAAAGCAGGCCGATAAAAAAAGGCAGCCTTTAAAAGGCTGCCTTCATAAATCTGTAAAGAAATATTTTATTGCTGGATACCACCGCCCATACCACCGCCGGTTTCTCCTTGTTTAAGGTCGTCGTTATTTACCCCTTTTTTCTTTTTGGATGATGGATTGAAATTCATTTTACCGAATTTGTAACTGAAGTTCACCCCAAAAGAACGCAGTGGGTAATAAACGTTCGTGCTTTGAAGGAACTGCGGACCGCTATTTTCAGTACGGATATGAAGATCTCTGGAGAATACGTTCAGTACATTGATACCCACGGTCGCTTTCTTCTTCATAATATCTTTCTTGAACGCCCCACCATAGAATACCATTGCTCCTGTTTCACCCTGGAAAGTTCTTTTTGCCGCATTATACACTGCGAAGATCTCTGTATTCCAACCTCCTTTAAAGGAGATGGCAGAGCGGCCGAAAACCGTATAGTTTACAAAAAGATCTGTACTCACTTTGGTTTGTGAATTGGTAAGCTTGTAGGTATTCATACTGAAATTACCCATAAGCGTCCATTTAGGCAAAGGATTATAAGATGCAAAAACATTCGCTCCAAAAGACTCATTTGTACCGATGTTATAGTACGAAGTCAATTTCTGATTTGGGTCGAAAAGACTCTCAATTACGTCTCTCGTATTACGGTAAAACACGGAAGCATTAATGACAGATCCTTTGATAAACGTCGAGTAACCTAATTCAATCAGATCACTGATCTCAGGCGTCAGATCTGGATTACCCTGGCTTTTGTTTTCCGGGTCGGCCTGGTTAAGGAACGGATTCAGATAAAACAGACTAGGACGTTGCATCCTTTTGTTATAGCTCAGTTTCAAGGTGCTGTTTCCTTTCAGTGTTTTGGAAAGGATCGCGCTTGGAAACAGGTTAAAATAGTTATTAGACGAATTAATCGAATTTCCGGATACACTGCTGATATCTGTATACTCAGCACGCAGACCACCTTTTAAATCAAGCGTTTTAGCCAGTTTAATGTTCAGCACACCGTAAGCGGCGCCAACGTTCTGATTGTAGTCAAAATCCTGGTTTGTATCTTCGTATTTACTTCTGATATTTCTGAAAATACCTTTCATTCCTGTCTCCAGCTTCAGATCTTTACTGAACGGATAAACGTAATCTGACTGAATTGTATATTCATTATTCTTACCGGTGTTGTTATCGTCCTGTCTGTCTGAAATAGTTCCGTCTGCTGCCTCCCTGAAAGTATTATATCTCGCCGTATTTCTACCGAAACTCGCTTGTCCGGAAACAGTGAACTCTTCACCTTCTTTTTTAGAAGTTCTCCTGTAATCGGCACTCCAGTCAATATTACTGAAACCATTGTCGTTATCTGTCGGACGACGATAAGTATCTGATGTCGCACCTAACCTTTCCAGCACATCCATAGCACCATTTGTTTTCATTGAAAACTCATTGTATTTAATGTTTGTAGATAAACTGTTATAACCATTAATGTCATAATCCAGTCCGGCACTGCCGCTAAATCCATAACGTTTGGCTTTTGTGGTACCTATCTGTGAGATGGCTCTGTCTGTTGCGTAGTTATCATTTTGAATTATAACTCTCGTATCCTGAGGAATCGCGTACTGTCCCCCAAAATTACTATTAAATCCTAAACGTCCTTTTTTAGCATTTAAACCGAAGTTTGCATTATTCTGTCTGGTTCCTCCTGCCACACTTGCATTTCCATTAATACCCTGAGCTGTTTTTTTCTTGGTGATAATGTTAATAATACCACCAGAACCTTCTGCGTCATATTTTGCAGACGGGCTGGTAATGACCTCAACGCTTTTAATTTCTTCAGCAGGAATCATTTTAAGCGCATCCGCCACGCTATTCGACATCGTTCCGGAGGGCTTACCGTTAATCAGGACTCGAACTGCAGAGCTTCCGCGCAGTGATGGATTTCCTTCTATATCAACGGTAACCATAGGAACTTTACGCATAACATCCCCGGCATTTCCACCAGCAGTTGTGACATCCTGCTCTGCGTTATATACAACTTTGTCAATTTTATTCTCAATTAACGGTGTTGTACCTACAATGGCTACTTCTTTTAAGTTACTTTGAGTACCTGAAATTGATATAGTTCCTGCATTCAGGTCTGGTTTACCTGGTGTAGTCTCCACATCAATCGTTTTACTTTTGTAGCCCATAAAGCCAATACTCAGCTGATATTTATCTGGTGAGATATTTTGCAGAACAACTTTTCCTTTAGCATCCGTGATAGCACCATTTACGGATTTTTTGTCTTTAATACGAATTAGTGATACAGTAGCATAATCTATTGGTGTCTGCGTAAGCGAGTCGACAATAACTGCAGTGATTTTACCGGTAATAGTAGATTTCTGAGCACCGCCAAGGCCAAACTGAGCACTGGCTGTCTGCTGCATAATGCCGAATATTAATAATAGGAGTAGAAATTTTTTCATGAATTGTTTTATAGTAGTTTTAGTTCTTATGGGTGATTAGTCTCTGCAAATCTATTTTTGTTACAGCTTCGGCAGAATAATATTTATATAAATGACATTTATGCGCCGGTAAACCGTCGTTTACGACCGGTGAAAAAAAATGCCCCGGATATTTTCCAGGGCATTTTTATTAAAATTTATACCGTTCAGGTTTTATGCCCGTCTCAGATAACGATATTGACAATTCTTCCTTTTACAATAATAACCTTCTTCGGAGTTTTACCTTCAAGGTATTTTTGAACTGTTTCATCGGCCAACACCAATTCCTCTATTGCAGCAGACTCTAAGGCCAGGCTCAAATTGAGGTTTGTTCGGGTCTTACCATTAACAGAAACCGGATAACTAAACTCGTCTTCAACCAGGTACTCAGGTTTAAATTCTGGATAAGCTGCTCCGGAAAGGCTTTCTTTATTTCCTAAAAGAGACCATAACTCCTCTGTAATATGCGGTGCATAAGGACTTAACACGAGTACTAATTGTTCTAGAATTGCTCTCTTATTACATTTAAGATCTGTCAGTTCATTTACTGCAATCATAAAGCTCGAAACAGAAGTATTGAAAGAGAAACGTTCGATATCTTCCTGTACTTTTTTGATAATTTTATGTAATGCTTTCCATTCTGCTTTTGTCGGTTCGGCATCACTGACACTGAACTCCCACTGATCGTTATGGAACAGGCGCCAGAATTTTCTAAGGAATTTAAATACACCTTCGATTCCGTTTGTGTTCCATGGTTTACTTTGCTCTAATGGTCCAAGGAACATTTCGTACATCCGCAGCGTATCAGCTCCGTATCCGGCTATCAGCACATCAGGATTAACAACATTGAATTTAGACTTAGACATCTTCTCGACCTCTACACCACAGATGTATTTTCCGTTTTCCAGTATAAATTCTGCATCCGCAAATTCAGGTCTGAATTCTTTAAACTTCGCAATATTCAGTACTTCATTTTCTACAATATTCACGTCGACATGCAAAGCTGCTGTCTTATACTGATCTTTCAGTCCGTGGGAAACCAATGTCTGGGTGCCTCTTCCGTCTTCTGCGACAACGCGGTAAACAAAATTGCTTCTGCCCTGAATCATGCCCTGATTAATTAATTTCTTGAAAGGCTCTTCCTCATTCACATGCCCAAGATCCTTCAGGAATTTATTCCAGAACCTGCTATACAATAAATGGCCGGTTGCATGTTCTGCACCACCAATATAAAGATCTACATCTTTCCAGTAAGCAATCGCATTTTCGGACGCAAAAGCATTTTCATTCTGGTTATCCATATACCGGTACCAGTACCAACTCGAACCTGCCCAGCCCGGCATGGTACTCAATTCATACTGATATTGCTTTTCATAGGTCCATTCATGTGCACGGCCCAATGGTGGCTCTCCGCTTTCAGTCGGCAGATACTTATCTACTTCAGGAAGTAATAAAGGCAATTCTTCTTCCTTAATCAGATAAGGTAAACCGTCTTTAAAGTAAACGGGTATAGGTTCTCCCCAATATCTTTGTCTGCCAAAAATGGCATCGCGCATTCTATAGTTTATTTTTGCCTTACCAACCTGCATTTTCTCCAGCCAATCGTTCAGGGTCGTTGTTGCTTCCTGATAATGCATGCCATTGATAAATCCAGAATTAATATACTTACCTTCTTTGGTTGAATCTGCCTGCAAAGTAATGTCCTGCTGCGCATCCAGAATCTGTACTACTGGCAGATTAAAATGTCTGGCAAATAACCAATCGCGCTGATCACCACTCGGCACACCCATTACTGCTCCGGTTCCATAACCAGCAAGCACATAATCTGCGATCCAAAGCTGTACTCTTTCTCCGCTGACCGGGTTAATCACATAAGTACCGGTAAATGCACCTGAAACTGTTTTAGTATCAGCCATCCTGTCCAGTTCAGACTTCTTCTTGGTCTGGATAATATATTGTTCTACCGCAGCTTCCTGTTCCGGTGTGGTTAAAGCGGAAACGAGTTCGTGCTCAGGTGCAAGAACCAAATAAGAAACACCGAAAATAGTATCAACTCTTGTCGTAAAAACTTCAATCTGATCAGTTGGTATTCCTGCGGGTGGATTTTCTATTTTAAACCTTACACTGGCACCGACGCTTTTACCGATCCAGTTTCTCTGCATTTCTTTAATAGGTTCCGGCCAGTCAATGGTATTCAATCCCTGTAACAAACGTTCTGCATAAGCAGAAATACGCATGCTCCATTGCATCATTTTTTTCTGTTCAACAGGATGCCCGCCTCTTTCAGAAAAACCTTCTTTAACTTCGTCATTAGCCAGTACCGTCCCCAGGGCAGGACACCAGTTAACTGTAGATTCACGCAAATAAGTCAATCTGTATTTCAGGAGTTCTTTCTCCTGTTCTGTTTCACTTAACTTAGCCCAGTCACCCGGTGCCAGGTCCAGAATATCTTCGTCGGCCACAGCTTTCAGGCCAGCCGATCCTGCGGTGCTGATTTTCTCAATCAATAAACTAATCGGTTCAGCTTTATCCGTTTCCAGATTATACCAGGAATTGAACAACTGCATAAATATCCACTGTGTCCAGCGGTAATAATCAGGTTCACTGGTTCTCACTTCACGGCTCCAATCAAAAGAAAAACCGATCTGATCAAGTTGCCTGCGGTAAGTATTAATATTTGTTTCGGTTGTAAGAGCCGGGTGTTTACCTGTTTGAATGGCATACTGTTCTGCCGGCAGACCGAATGAGTCGTAACCCATCGGGTGCAGTACATTAAAGCCTTTCAGCCTTTTGTATCTTGCAAAAATATCTGAAGCAATATAGCCTAGTGGATGACCAACGTGCAAACCTGCCCCGGATGGGTAAGGAAACATGTCCAGTACATAATATTTAGGCTTGGCAGAATCCTGCTCTGCTTTAAATGTTTGATGCGCAGCCCAGAAGCCTTGCCATTTCTGTTCTATTTCTTTAAATTGGTAATCCATTACAGCTAATTCCTTTGTATTGGGCGAAAATAACAAATAAAGGCTAGATATACCAATACGGGTATTTTCCCCGTTTAAAAGTATATAATTTATTATTTTGCTTATATTTCCTATTTTCGCAAAACATATCCCTGAAAACCGGGACCAGTCTGCAAAACGGCGGCAGGTATTTCAGGTTTAAAAACAGCTGTAAAATCACCAAAAAATCGACACATGGAAGAATTTGAAGTTAGCGATGCTTCTAAGAAAACTAAAACTATATACATTTCTACTATTTTTAGTATCACGCTGGTATTGCTGATGTTAGGCGTTTTGGGACTGATCCTGGTTCACGCAAAAAACTTATCGAATTATGTGAAGGAAAATATAGTACTGAATATAATTGTTGATGAAGGTGCTAAAGAAGCAGATGTTCTGCAGTTTCAGAAGGAGCTGAATGCAAACCCAGCTGTAAAACAAACGCAATATGTAAATAAAGAGCTGGCCGCAAGGAACCTGACGCAGGATCTGGGAGAAGATTTCGTGAATTTCCTTGGATACAACCCACTACTTTCAACAGTCGATGTTTATCTGAAAGCTGAATATGCAAATATTCAGGGTATAGACACGCTAAAAGCTCAGATTGGTAAAAACCCAGTGGTAAAGGAAGTAATTTATCAGAGCTCATTAATTGAAATGGTCAACAAGAATATCAACACCATTGGTTTAATTATTCTTGCTTTTGCTGCGATCCTCCTGGTTATTTCTATTGCTTTAATTAACAATACCATTCGTCTGGCCATTTACTCTCAGCGTTTCCTGATTAAAAGTATGCAGCTGGTTGGTGCGACTAAAAACTTTATCCGCAAGCCATTTATCCTGCTCGCAATGCTGCACGGCTTAATCGCTTCTATTATTGCAGTTACTTTGCTGATGGGTTTATTATTCTACGCACAACGTGAAATACCGGAAATTGTAATTTTGAGAAACTATACTGAATTTGGTATAGTTCTGCTATTCCTGGTTGGAATAGGTATATTTATTACGGCTTTCAGCACTTCTTTCGCTGTCAGCAGATATTTACGATTAAAAACTTACGATCTTTACAGATAATGACAGAAAAAAGAACTGCTCCTGCAAGCCAGGATAGCAAAAATGAAATGGTTTTTACCAAAAAAAATTACCAGTTACTGCTAGTCAGTATTGCCATCGTCGTTGTGGGTTTCCTGCTGATGATCGGAACTACTGATATCTACGATGTCAGAAAAACACTGATTGCACCAATGGTCGTTCTTTTTGGATTCGGTTTTGGTATTTATGCCATCTTGAAAAAATAAGCTTACATGAACTTTCTTCAGACTATCATTCTCGCCGTTATCGAAGGCCTGACTGAGTTTTTACCGGTTTCATCTACCGGCCACATGATTATTGCCTCATCTTTTATGGGCATCGCATCAGATCCTTTTGTTAAATTATTCACTATCGTGATTCAGCTTGGTGCCATTCTCTCTGTAGTGGTACTTTATTTTAAGCGTTTCTTTAAAAGTCTTGATTTCTACTTTAAATTACTTGTCGCCTTTATACCGGCTGCAGTCTTCGGGCTGCTGCTGAGTGATAAAATCGACGAATTGCTGGAAAGCCCTTTGACAGTCGCTGTTTCACTAGTTGTCGGTGGTGTTATTTTATTATTCGTAGATAAATGGTTTAATAACCCTGTTATTGACCGCGAAGAGGATATTAATTACCTCACTGCTTTTAAAATTGGCTTCTTTCAATGCCTGGCTATGATTCCGGGTGTATCCAGGTCCGGTGCAAGTATTGTCGGCGGTATGTCCCTGAAGCTAAGCAGAAAAGCTGCCGCTGAATTCTCATTCTTTCTTGCTGTCCCAACGATGTTCGCAGCCACTGCGAAGAAACTTTTCGATTTTTATAAGGAAGGTCATACAATCACCACTCAGGAAATTCAACTGCTTGCAGTAGGAAATATTGTTGCATTCATAGTTGCCCTGCTTGCTATTAAAAGCTTTATCGGCTATCTGAATAAAAACGGATTCCGCATGTTTGGGTGGTACAGAATTATTGCAGGCCTGATTATTATTGCGCTTATTTACAGCGGACATAACCTGCAAATTATTTAATCCGTAAATTGCGGCTTTAATTACTATACCGTTTTGAGCGTACAAAAATTACAGGAGAGAACCTTCAATTTTGCAGAAGGTGAATTATTACTCATCAACAAGCCCTATAAATGGACTAGTTTTGATGTGGTCGGCAAAATCAGGAATTCCCTGAAACCGCTTAAACTAAAAGTTGGTCATGCCGGAACGCTGGATCCGCTGGCTACCGGTCTGCTGATCTTGTGCACCGGTAAACTGACTAAACAAATTGATACTTTTCAGTCGGAAGACAAGGAATATACCGGAACCATGGTTCTTGGCGCCACAACTCCTTCATTTGATATGGAGACCGAAGTCGATGCTGAATTTCCACTGGACGCATTAACGGAGGAGGATATCTATGCCGCCGCTATTCCGTTCACAGGCGATATACAACAATACCCTCCCGCCCACTCTGCTGTAAAGATAAATGGAGAAAGGCTATATGTAAAAGCAAGACGTGGTGAGGAACAGGAACTGCGCCTGCGCGATGTAACTGTACATGTATTTGAAATTACACGGATTGCACTGCCCGAAGTAGATTTCAGAATTGCATGCAGTAAGGGAACTTATATCCGTTCTCTTGTTTCGGATTTCGGAAAATTACTGAATAATGGTGCTTATCTATCTAAACTCACACGTACCCGCAGCGGAAGTTTCCTTCTTGAAGATGCTATCGAAGTTGCTGATATGGTTTCTTACCTGAAGTTACAACGTGAACTACACACCTTAAATTCTACGGTTGCTAATAGCTAGTTTATGCACAACCACCTGAAAAACAAATCCCTCCGGCACCTTAAGGACTTTTTTCTTGTTGCATGCGGAATCATTTCTGCTTGTTTCGGACTAAAGAGTTTCCTGATGCCAAATGGTTTTATTGACGGTGGGGTAACGGGAATCTCGCTTTTGATCAGCACACTAACGGGGCTTAAGCTTTCTTACCTGATTATCCTGATCAATATTCCTTTTGTCATCCTTGGGTATCACCAGATTGGTAAAGCTTTCGCAGTTAAGACAGCTTTTGCAATAGCCATACTAGCTACAATGCTCTTCCTGGTTCCCTTCCCGTCTATAACCCATGATAAATTGCTCATTGCGTTTTTCGGTGGACTTTTTCTGGGTGGCGGTATCGGCCTGGCTATGCGTGGTGGCTGTGTAATTGACGGAACAGAAGTTCTTGCACTCTACATCAGTAAAAATAGTATGCTGACGGTTGGCAATATTATTCTCATCCTGAATATTCTCATTTTCGGTGTGGCGGCACTCTTTCTCGGTATAGAAACCGCGATGTACGCGATCCTAACTTATCTTTCTGCTTCGAAGACAGTAGACTTTGTTGTTAACGGACTGGAGCAGTACATCGGTGTTACGATTATCTCAGAGAAAGCAGAAGAGATCAAACAGTTTCTGATCAATGATATGAAACGCGGCGTTACTGTTTATAAAGGTGAGGGTGGCTATGGTGAACATAAAGAAATAGATATTCTGTACACTGTAATGACCAAACTGGAGATGGGTAAATTATCTTCCGAGATCCGGCAAATGGATCCGGATGCATTTATTGTCCAGCAACAAATTGCAGATATTAAAGGCGGAGTGGTCAAACGTCAGGCTTTGCATTAAATAATGAGATTGTGAAAATATATAATAACCTTGCTGAATTTAAGAGACTGGACCATGCAGTCGTAACTATTGGTACTTATGACGGTGTGCATTTTGGGCACCGAAAGATTATCAGCAGGCTTTGTGATCTTGCCAGATCAAATGGCGGGGAAAGCGTAATCCTTACTTTCTTTCCGCACCCAAGGCTTATTATAGATCCCGAAAACCAGGATCTCAAAATGATTAATACCATTGAGGAGAAAGCAGAAATGCTGGAAAAACTTGGTGTAGATCATTTGATTATTACTCCCTTCACTCGTGATTTCTCCAACCTCAGCCCGGATGAATATATCAGGGAGATTCTGGTAGAGACTATAGGCCTGAAAAATCTGATTGTAGGTTACGACCACCGTTTTGGTAAAAACCGGGGCGGAGGCATGAAAGAATTACTGGAAAGTGCAACTAAATATGGTTTTGAAGTAGAACAGATAGATGAACAGGATATCAACGACGTTGCTGTTAGTTCTACAAAAATAAGAGAGTCTCTTTTAAATGGAAATGTTGCGCTTGCAGCGACTTATCTGGGCTATCCGTTTTCGCTGTACGGCCCTGTAATTAAAGGTGATAAAATAGGCCGTACAATTGGATTTCCAACTGCAAATATCTTTATCGAACAGGCTTATAAACTAATTCCTTCGGATGGCATCTATGCAGTAACAATTTCTATGGACGCCCAAAATTACCGGGGTATGGCTTATATCGGTCAGCGTCCTACGATCAATGGAATGACGCGTAATATAGAAGTCAATATATTTGATTTCGACAGGGAGATTTATGGTCAGTATATCAAAATGAACTTTATGGAATTCCTTAGGCATGATGTCAAGTTCACTGGTCTTGAAGCACTTAAGATACAATTGCAGCAAGATAAGGACGATACCATATCTTATTTTGAAAAGATGGATAATTCCATATAACTATCTGTTTCCCGTTCAAAAACCACCTTATTTTTGTATATTTACAACAATGAGATTGATTTTAACGGTTTTTTTTCTGCTGTTTATTTTTAATTCATGCTTTGCCGGAAAGCTTGAATCAGATGCTGCTATTCCAATCTCCCAAAAACACATAACGCCAAAGCTAATCTCTAAATTCAGGACAAGTTCTACTCCTGAAGACAGACATCTTTTTCGCCTGAACACTACTGAAAACAGGACTTTTAACCGGATCCAGTTCAGTCAGTTTTCACCGGCCAGTATACGCCTTTTTGATGCGGCTGCGATTAAATATTTCAGGGAACCTAACATCCGTCTATATATCGCCGATCCTGCAATAAATTATAAATTCATATTTCATCTGCTCTACCCCAAGCATGTCTTCTGGTAGCTCCCGTGGTCTTCATTTTAAATTTCACACACACAAATATGATTCTTTTATATGCTGCATTTACCTGTTTTAATTACTGATCTGGGCTTGATTCTCGCTGCTGCCGGAATCACAACTTTACTTTTTAAAAAAATCAAACAACCATTAGTTCTTGGCTATATTCTGGCCGGACTGCTGGTAGGACCACATATTAACTTTATTCCTACTGTTACTGACAATGAAAGCATCCATATCTGGGCAGAAATAGGTGTAATTTTCCTGCTGTTTAGTCTGGGGCTAGAGTTCAGTTTCAAGAAACTGGTTAAAGTCGGGGGCTCCGCCTCCATCACGGCTGTTGTAGAGGTCTTCTTTATGTTGTTGATTGGATTTGTCGCTGGAAAGGCAATGGGATGGACCACCATGGATAGTATTTTCCTCGGTGGTATTCTCTCTGTATCTTCAACAACAATTATTATCCGGGCTTTTGAAGAACTAGGCGTAAAACATAAGAAATTTGCCGGCCTGGTATTCGGTGTACTGATTGTAGAAGATCTGGTTGCGATTTTACTACTGGTTCTGTTGTCTACGTTAGCTGTCAGCCAGCAATTCGCTGGAACAGAAATGTTCTTATCGATTCTTAAACTATGTTTCTTCCTTATCCTCTGGTTTATTGGTGGTATTTTTCTGGTGCCCACTTTCCTGAAGGCAACCAAGAAATTAATGAACGACGAGACAATGCTGATTGTATCTATCGCGCTATGCCTGATTATGGTTATGCTGGCGGTAAAGGTTGGCTTCTCTCCTGCCCTGGGCGCATTTATCATGGGTTCCATCCTTGCTGAGACTACCCAGGCTGAAAAAATCGAACATCTGACTAAATCTGTAAAGGATTTATTCGCTGCAATTTTCTTCGTGTCTGTAGGTATGATGATCGACCCGGGAATTCTATTGGATTATGCCGTTCCAATTCTGGTAATTACCCTGGCTACTATTTTGGGTAAATTCCTGAGTTCCGGCCTTGGTGCACTGGTCTCGGGACAGCCGCTAAAGACATCGGTACAAACGGGGATGAGTCTTGCCCAAATTGGGGAGTTCTCTTTTATCATCGCGACATTAGGGGTAACGCTTAAAGTTACCAGTGATTTTCTTTATCCAATCGCTGTTGCAGTATCCGCAATTACCACTTTTACGACTCCGTATCTGATTAAAGCATCAGAACCGTTCTATCTTTTCCTGGAAAGGATAATGCCTAAGAAATGGCTCGATGCCCTCAACCGTTACAGCTCAAGTACAGCAGGTATTACCACAATGAGCGACTGGAGAGTTCTCCTTCGTGCTTATACGTTTAACACTATCATCCACCTAGTCATTCTGGTTGCCATTATATTCATCGGATCAAGATACCTGCAACCGTTCATTACAGAAAATATTATCAATGGAAATAACGGAACAATGATAAGTCTTATCTTAACATTTATCCTTACAGCACCATTTTTATGGGCCCTGGCTTTACGCAGAATCGAACGCAAAGCACATTCTCATCTCTGGCTAAATAAAAAATACACAAGGGGTCCACTGGTCGCATTGGAGGTATTGCGTATTGCATTAGCAATCTTTGCTGTGGGTTTCCTGATCTTCCAGTTCTATAATACCCTAGTGGCCCTGGGAATTGCATTCGCCTTGATTCTTCTGGGTATGTATTTCTTCTCAAGGAAGCTACAGCAGTTCTATGACAGACTTGAAAATCGTTTCCTGCACAATCTGAATGCACGTGAGGAATTACAAAAGCAACCGGAAATTCTTCCATGGGACACTCACTTAACAGAATTGAGTATCTCACCTGATTCTCCGCTGGTAGGAAAATCCCTTATTGAGCTTGCCGTCAGAGAGAAATATGGCGTCAACATCGCAATGATCGAAAGGGGCCACCGAATGATCCCTACTCCTGGCAGGGATGAAAGACTTTACCCAAATGACAAAGTCATGCTGATAGGTACTGATGATCAGCTGGCTGCGATTACCGAATTGTTTAAAGGTACTACAGATGAAAATCAGGAAACCAGTTTCCCGAAGAAAGATATGACTTTGCAGAAAATCGTTATCACGAGCTCCTCGCCTGTTTATAACCAAAGTATACGTGAATCTGGTATAAGGGAAAAAACCCAGGGTTTGGTTGTCGGTATTGAAAGGAATGGCGTACGAATCCTTAACCCGGATTCCAATCTTGTCTTTGAAAATGAGGACATTGTATGGATTGTAGGTAACACAAAGAAAATACCCGATCTGCTTAAAAAAACATAATGAACTGATCATTGTTTATCCGAATAAACAACTAGCTTCGTTTTGGAAGCCGTCTTTTCGGCTTCCAATTTTTTTAATATGAAAATCGATCAGGACAAAAGTGATTTTTTAGATGAAATGCTGGACACATGGCAGCAGGAAAACTTATTGTCCGAAGCCGATGTGCAAAAACTAAAAGGTAGCTATGAAGCCAAATCCTTTGACTGGCGCCGGCTTGCTCAATACTCTTTCTGGATTGCTATGGCTTGCGGAGTTATTTCGCTCGGTGCATTACTAATAGATAATAAGGTTCTTGATTACCTTTATAAACTATATGATACGCCTGACAGTCTTATCTGTCTTATTTCTGCAGCGGCTGCCGCATACCTGTACTATATCAGCTTTAAAAGAAAAAAGTCCAGGGCAATGGAAGTGTTTAGTAATGATGCCCTGATCTTCACCGCCGTAATGTTAACCGCAAATGCAATCGCTTATCTGGGTAAAGCGCTGGGAAAAGGTGAGAGTCATTTTTCTCTGCTTATACTTTTTTCTGTATTGATTTACGGTATCCTGGCGTTTATATTCAAATCCAGATTGATCTGGATCTTTACGATGATATCGTTTGGTGCGTGGTTTGGAACTGAAACTGGTTATCTCTCCCGTGACAACCTCTATTTTCTGGGGATGAATTTTCCTCTCAGATTCGTCTGCTTCGGTCTTTTGCTCACGTTAGCAGCTTTACTGTTGCGTAAGATTAAAGCATTCAGTTTCTTCTATGAGACGACCTATATCGGCGGTATGATTTATCTTTTCGTCTCTTTATGGCTGATCTCTGTATTCGGAAATTTCGGTACGCTGGATCAATGGTACGGTATAAGACAGATAAGTTTATTTTATTGGGCCCTGATTTCCATGGGGGCATGCGGTATCAGTATTTTCGCAGGGTTGAAGTTCAGAGATGATATAGCCAGAGAATTCGGGATCACATTTCTTTTTATAAATCTATACACCCGCTATTTTGAGTATTTCTGGGATACCTGGCATAAGGCTCTTTTCTTCAGTGTCCTCGCAGCCTCGTTCTGGTTCATAGGCCGAAGGGCCGAGAAGATATGGAACCTGGAGTTTCTCAAAAAATAAGAGAGTTACACCTTTGAGTACATAAAAACCATTAGCTGAGGACTTCCTCTGAACTCTTTATTTAATAAAGTGAATGTAGATCAGTTTAAATATATGATAAGCGGACAAAGCAAAAAATAAACCGGCTATTGCTTTATTTACGACATAGGTTGTCAGCGTAAATTTTGTCTGTATATATTGAGCGAAACGGGCGAATCCATAAAGTGCTAATCCCGCGCCTATTCCAGATCCGATACTAAACACGCTCAGTGACACATAACCAATATCAATCCATTCATGTGAAATCAGGTAGGTTCCGACAAACAACCAGAAAGGAATCTGCATAGGATTTAAAACTCCCAACAGCATGCCATACCGAATACTGTCTTTGTTGGAATAATCTGTTTTAGGCATTTCTTTCCTCGATCGCCAGGTTGTTATGCCCAATACAAGAAAAAGGACAATCATCACACCATCTATATAATTATCGAACTCGATTTCACTCGATAACCATTGCACAAAACGCATGACACCAAATGTAAAAAGGACCTCAATAACGGAGAATGCAGCTATGAAATATAGTGCTTGCTTAATACCCCTGGTAATGGTAAGCTGAACAACCGTGAGGTTGATATTTCCGGGCGGTATGTATCCCAGGGAGTTGAGAATAACGCCCAGGAAAAAGGTTAGAAAAAGCATCCGCTAATATAAATAAAATTTAGTGAGCGGATGCTGAATAACTGTGAATGCTGTTTTTGAATAAAACTAGCTTAAAATGTCAGAAGATTTTCAGGCCTTTAAATGATCCTTTAAATATTTACCTGTATAAGAACCTTTTACTTTGGCCAGATCTTCAGGAGTGCCTTCAAAAACTATATTTCCACCGGCATCTCCTCCTTCGGGACCGATATCAATAACCCAATCTGCAGATTTGATCATATCCATATTATGTTCAATAACCAGAATTGTATTCCCTTGTTCAATTAATGTATTCAGGGCAATCAGCAGTTTTTTAATATCATGGAAATGCAGTCCGGTTGTCGGCTCATCAAAAATGAAAAGTGTTTTGCTCGCATGATTCCCTTTAATCAGGAATGACGCCAGCTTAATCCTTTGTGCTTCGCCGCCGGACAATGTGTTGGAGGATTGTCCAAGATGGACATAACCCAGACCAACATCAACCAGCGGCTGCAGTTTATTCAGAATCTTGGGCTCCTTGGCGAAGAATGCAACGGCTTGTTCAATGGTGAGGTCTAATATGTCGGCTACATTTTTATCTTCATAAGTGATGTCTAATACCTGCTGTTTAAATCTTCGTCCATTACAAGCTTCACATGGCAAATAAATATCTGCCATAAACTGCATCTCTATCTTCACTTCGCCTTCTCCCTGACAAACGTCACAACGTCCGCCCTCTACATTAAATGAAAATGCTGCTGGTTTTAAACCTGCTGCTTTCGATGCAGGTAATGCTGCAAAAAGAGCCCTGACATCATCCCAGGCCTTAACATAGGTTACCGGATTAGACCGGGACGATCTCCCGATTGGGTTCTGATCGACCATTTCAACCTGACTAACCTGTTCATAATCGCCAAAGATACCATCGTATAAACCTGTTTGCTCACCTGCATAATTCCCTATCGCCTTTTGTAAAGCAGGAAACAGAATCTTTTTAATCAAACTTGTTTTTCCCGACCCCGAAACACCACTAACTACCGTAAAAACTCCAAGTGGAAACTTCACCGCAATATTCTTGAGATTATTTTCTCTGGCTCCCTTAATCAGAATATGACTTGCCCATTTTCTCCTCATGGCCGGAATAGCGATCTTTTCCTTCCCTGATAAATAAGCTCCGGTAAGACTTTTTTTATCTTTAATGATCTGATCATAAGTACCGCTAAATACCAGATTACCTCCATGCGTGCCTGCCTCAGGACCGATATCAATGATATGATCTGCAGCTCGCATCATTTCTTCCTCATGTTCCACGACGATAACCGTATTTCCTACATTACGCAGAGAAACAAGGACTTCGATTAATTTATTCGTATCACGTGGATGCAGACCTATACTTGGTTCGTCCAATACATAAATTGAACCGACAAGGCTACTGCCGAGCGAAGTTGCCAAATTAATACGCTGTGACTCACCGCCTGAAAGTGTATTCGACAAGCGGTTCAGTGTAAGATATCCCAGACCAACATTATTTAGATAAAGTACCCTGCTGGTAACCTCTGCCAATAGTCGTTTAGATATTTTCACATCTGAAGGACTCAGATCCAGGTTATCAAAGAATTCCTGGATACGGGAAAGTGGCATTAAAACAACGTCGATAATTGACTTCCCGGCAATTTTCACATAAGATGCATCTTTTCTCAGTCTGGAGCCTTTACAATCCGGGCAGATCGTTTTACCTCTGTACCGTGATAACATTACACGGTATTGAATCTTAAAGGTCTGAGTTTCCAGATCTTTAAAGAATGCATCAAGGCCTTCGAAATATTTGTTCCCCGTCCAGAGCAATCGTTGCTCTTTCTCGGTAAGTTCACTGTAAGAACGGTGTATAGGAAAATCGAATTTGGAAGCTGCGGCGACAAGTCTGTTCAACCATTCACGCATTTTCTCCCCACGCCATGGTGCTATAGCATTGTCATAGACACTTTTACTCTTGTCAGGAATAACCAGATCTTCGTCGATACCAATCACATTTCCGTAACCTTCACAGCGTTTACATGCTCCATAAGGATTGTTGAAACTGAAAAAATTAGGTGTAGGCTCTTCGAAGCGTATGCCGTCAAGTTCAAAACGATCACAGAAATGACTGATTTTACCATCATGTTCGACATAGCAGTCACCCTTGCCTTCGAAAAATGCAGTTTGAATAGAATCTGCAAGCCGACTGAGCGTCTCGTCGTCATTATGAAAGACTATTCTGTCGATTAATATTTTAACTGTGTCTGAGTCCTTCAGCTCTTTGTCTTCAAAGCTCTCGTCTTCCAGTATCGTTTCAATTTTATATATTTTATCATCCAGATAAATTCGCAAGAAGCCTTTCTGAAGCAATACAGCCAGCTCTTCTTTAATCGACCTGTTATTATGGGGGTGAAGGGGACAGAAAATTGTAGATACATTTTCTTCTCCTAGTCCGCTGATAAAATCGACAACAGTACTGACAGTATCTTTTTTGACTATTTCCCCGGATTCCGGCGAATAGGTTTTCCCTATCCTGGAAAATAATAGTTTCAGGTAGTCATAAATCTCTGTCGAGGTACCTACCGTGGACCTGGGATTTGATGTAATTACTTTCTGCTCTATGGCTATAGCGGGTGCGATACCTTTAATGTAATCTACATCCGGCTTATTCATCCGGCCCATAAACTGTCTCGCATAAGAGGATAAGCTTTCTACATAACGCCTCTGCCCTTCTGCATATAAGGTATCGAATGCAAGTGATGACTTACCTGAACCCGACATCCCTGTAATCACAACCAATCTGTTTTTAGGGATGGCTACATCTATGTTTTTCAGATTATGGACTCTCGCCCCTTTAATGATGATATTCTGATGTGGATCTTTCTCCGTTTCCTTGCTCATTTACTTCCTTCTGGGATTTGCTAATATAAACCAAAAAACATCATGTTGGTTTTCAGGCTGGCTGCAAAAATACAGCACTTTAGCTAATTAATTTTTTTTTAGTATTTTTATTGTTGAATTCTAACAAAAAAATGCTTCTTTTGAAGTTGTAACAGAAATTTGAAACTCACAATCAAAAACCACATAGGAGAATAGCTATAGAAAAAAACATCTACTCAGTATTTTTTTAGCAAAACAGCAAGGGAATTAAGTACGGATAATCCTATGAAGTTACAAACCTATAGTGACCAGAATCTGGTTAAATTATATCTAACGGGCGATGAATCAGTCCTGGAAGAGTTATTAAGAAGACATAAGTCAAAAATATATACTTCTATTTATTTGCTGGTGAAAGACCAGTACCTTGCGGAAGACATCTTTCAGGATGCTTTTATTAAGGTAATCAATACACTGCGCTCTGGCAGGTATAATGAAGAAGGTAAATTTCTGCCGTGGGTAATGCGTATCGCACACAACCTGGTTATTGACTATTTCAGAAAAGAAAAGCGTGCGCCTGTTATTACCAGCGCAGACGGCAGCGATGTCCTGAATCTTCTTCAGATCCATGAAGAAAATGCAGAAGATAAATTACTGCGTGAGCAGACACATACTGATTTAAGAATGCTCATTCAGCTTTTGCCCGATGAACAGAAGGAAGTTCTGATTATGCGCCACTATGCAGACCTGAGTTTTAAGGAAATTGCAGATCTCACTGACGTAAGTATTAACACGGCTCTCGGACGGATGCGTTATGCACTCAGCAATCTGCGCAAAATGATGAAAGTAAAAGAAGTAACTTGAACTTACCGAAAATTTCAAAATAATTAATCCAAAAATTTTAAAATAAATTTAAAGTTGTGGCGTTTTATTAGCATATTCAAGAAACAATAAATATGCGTATGATGATAAGCTCTACTCCTGTTACTAACCAGTGCTTTAACCAGCCAGCTGAGAACTCCAATACTGAGTTTTTCAACGAGTCTGATACTGCATTTTACGAAAACATTAAGCCTCAGCTGGACCAACTTAAAAAGGATCCGCAAGAGGAAACCATTTCAAGGATTCTGGCTTACTCGAAAAGTCTTTAATCTGGTTTAAAAGAACAAGCTGCCCTCTGAGGCAGCTTTTTTTGTTTTATCTTTGCCTTATGCTAAAAAAAGAACGGTACCAGCGTTTCGTCGAACATTTCTCGGCAAAACAACCGGATGCAGAAACAGAATTGCATTATAATAATCCTTTTCAACTATTGATTGCAGTAATCTTATCTGCGCAGTGTACGGACAAACGGATTAATCAGATCACGCCAGCACTTTTTCAACGTTTTCCAACTCCCCGGTCACTTGCAGAAGTTACACCGGACATTGTATTCGATTATATCAGAAGCGTGAGCTATCCAAATAATAAAGCTAAACATCTGGTTGGCATGGCCAGTATGCTGATGAATGAATTTAACAATGAGGTACCGTCTGATATAGATCAGCTGCAGAAAATGCCAGGAGTAGGTCGTAAGACTGCAAATGTCATTGCCTCTGTTATTTACAATGCTCCGGCAATGGCTGTTGATACCCATGTATTCCGGGTCTCGAATAGAATAGGACTAACGACAGGCAAGACACCACTGGCTGTCGAAAAAGACCTGGTCAAAAACCTTCCAAAAGAAACTATTCATATTGCTCACCATTGGTTAATTCTCCATGGAAGATATGTATGTGTAGCAAGGTCGCCCAAGTGCAAGATTTGTGAGATCACATCATTCTGCAAATATTTTGAAAAACAGAATAAACAAGCAAAAAATCTCTTAGAACTTTCGCACAAATAGTAATATTTTTAGAAAAAACACATTAGATTGAAATATATTACTTATTTTTGCTAAAATAATTAGCAGATAAATTACCGTCATAAATAATTAATACTTTATATTTACGAGTACAAAGAACAACGATGAATCCAAACGCAGATAAACTAAAAGCTCTTCAACTTACTTTAGATAAGTTAGAAAAATCTTACGGTAAAGGTGCCGTGATGAAACTAGGTGATACACCTACTGAATCTATTGAGTCAATTTCAACGGGCTCTATCAGTTTAGATATTGCTTTAGGCATTGGCGGTGTACCAAAAGGTCGTGTCATTGAAATATATGGTCCTGAGTCTTCAGGTAAAACAACTTTAGCTACTCATATTATTGCTGAGGCACAGAAAAAAGGCGGTGTTGCGGCATTTATAGATGCAGAGCACGCATTCGATAAGTTTTATGCTAAAAAATTAGGTGTTGATGTAGATAATCTATTGATCGCACAGCCAGATAATGGAGAACAGGCATTGGAAATTGCTGATAACCTGATCAGATCAGGAGCTATTGATGTAATCGTAATTGACTCGGTTGCTGCTCTGGTTCCAAAAGCTGAAATTGAAGGTGAAATGGGAGATTCTAAAATGGGTCTTCAGGCACGTTTGATGTCTCAGGCACTGAGAAAATTAACTGGTACAATTGCCAAAACTGGATGTTGCTGTATCTTTATTAATCAGTTACGTGAGAAAATCGGTGTTATGTTCGGTAACCCTGAGACTACAACGGGTGGTAACGCATTGAAATTTTACGCATCTGTACGTCTGGATATCCGCAGAACTTCCCAGATCAAAGATTCTGATGAAGTTTCAGGTAACCGTGTAAAAGTGAAGATCGTTAAGAACAAAGTTGCCCCGCCTTTCCGTATTGCTGAATTTGATATTATGTTTGGACAAGGCATTTCAAAAGTTGGTGAGATCATCGACCTGGGCGTTGATTTTAACATCATCAAAAAAGCAGGGTCATGGTTCTCTTATGGCGAAACCAAACTTGGACAGGGAAGAGACGCTGTAAAACAGTTGCTACTGGACAACCCTGAGTTATCTGATGAGATCGAAGCTAAAATCAGAGCAGAAGTAACCGGAGAAAAACTGGAAGAGTTATTATAAGCGGAAACATTCCGAAAGTAAAAGGCGGTATGCAATTGCATACCGCCTTTTTTATTTACTATTGTGGACTCATGAATTTCAGATCCACGTTAATCGCTACATAGGCCGCAATAATTATCGCAATCGCCAATACGGCCAAACCAATGTAGTTTTTATTTTTATCCTGTCTGACCAACCAGATCAGAAACAAGACAAAAGGGATCAGCATAAGGCCGAAGAAGAAGAAGCTCATTGCATTCATAATACGCTTATTTTACAGGATTAAATTCCATTCTGGATGCAGGAGCCACATCCTGCCCGACAAACTCCCGTCGCATAAATTTATGGTGGCCGGCAATAGCAATCATCGCCGCATTATCTGTACAATATTCAAAGGCGGGAATATAGACATTCCAACCGAGTTCAGTTGCCAGCTGTCCTAATGCATTCCTTAAACCTGAATTAGCTGAAACACCTCCGGCTATAGCAATTTCTTTAATCCCATACTGTTTAGCTGCCTTTTTTAGCTTGTTAAGCAATATTTGAACAATGCTATATTGTACGGAAGCACATATATCGTCGAGATTTTCGGCTATAAAATCGGGGTTCTGTTTCTCCTGGGCTCTTATAAAATATAAAATCGATGTCTTAAAGCCACTGAAACTGTAATTCAAATCCTTGATCTGAGGTACTGCGAATTTATAGGCCAATGGATTCCCCTTAGCTGCATGCTTATCTATCAGAGGTCCTCCTGGATAAGGAAGGCTTAGAATCTTCGCAGTTTTATCAAATGCCTCACCAGCCGCGTCGTCTAATGATTCTCCAACGATTTCCATATCAAAATAGTCCTTTACGAGAACAATTTGTGTATGTCCTCCTGATACTGTCAGACAAAGAAAAGGAAAAGCAGGTTTTGGTTCATCTATAAAATGGGCCAGTATATGTGCATGCATATGATTAACTGCAATCAGCGGAAGGTCCAGCGCCAGTGCAAAAGATTTCGCAAATGATACCCCTACCAGTAATGACCCTAATAATCCTGGCCCTCTGGTAAATGCAATTGCATTAATATCCTTTTTACTAACTTTGGCATCTGTTAATGCCTGATGAATTACAGGAATAATATTTTGTTGGTGCACCCTGGACGCAAGCTCAGGAATTACGCCTCCATAATTTTGATGAATAGTTTGGTTTGCAATAACATTGGCAGTAATTTTGCCGTTGTTACAAATAGCAACAGAAGTTTCATCACAAGAAGATTCGATAGCAAGTATTACTGACACGTTGATTATTATTAAGCTACAAAAATATCAAAAAACTATTAAAAATACTTCTTTGGATTATTGCATCAATTCTGCTGTTGCTAGCTGTGGTACTATTCTCACTGCAGTTCCGGCCAGTGCAGACTTTTGTTGCAAAAAAAGCGGCAGCCTATCTTTCTAATGAACTGCAGACAACAATCTCTCTTAAAAGCATTTACATCAAACCATTCTCATCAGTTGTCCTTGAGGATCTGGTCGTATTGGACCTGCAGAAAGATACATTACTGCATACACCAAAGTTCATTGTAAACCTCAATCAACTATCTTTTGACAAAAGGATTATTGATATCAATACAGTACAGCTCAATGACGGACTCTTCTTCCTGAAATCTTATAAGGGTAAAGACAGTGGAACAAATCTCGATTTTATTATTAACTATTTTGATTCGGGACTGCCTGTTGATACCACGAAAAAGAAAAAATCATACGATATTATTTTCAACAGAGTCATTTTAAATAATCTTAGTTTGAAGTATAAGGACTACAATGTCGACTCCGTTGTTAACGGTGTAAATTTTGACGATGTTGAACTCCGTAATCTCAACGGTATTTTCGAGAAGCTAAATACCAAAGATCATTTACTTCAGGCTAGTATAAAGAATCTGACATTCAAAGAAAAAAGCGGCTTTTTCCTTAAAAACCTCACTGCCGAAACAACAATAGATACCAATCGAATAGAATTGAAAAAACTACGACTCATCACGAACAATAGTAATCTCTCTGATTACTACGAGATGAGGTTTAGCAAATTCGCTGATTTCAACGACTATATTAAGAAAGTCAGAATGAAGGCCAATTTCAAGAACAGTCATCTTGATGCGCGTGACGTTGCCTATTTCACCCCGGCCTTGGGACAAATGAAACTGGCACTGGATATAAATGGACAAATCACAGGTCTCGTAAATAATTTAAGAGCCAAAAAACTGGCCATAAAAGCAGGAAAAGCAACATATGTTCAAGGAGATTTCAGTGTTAAAGGACTGCCTATACTTAAGGAGACTTTCATGGAATTCAAAGTGGATATGGCATCTTCCAACAAAAAAGATCTTGATGAAGTTGTCAGTCAGATTACTGGAAACCGGAAAAAAGTTATTCCAGTAATCATGGAAAAATTTGGTGATATCTATTTCAATGGAAACTTCACAGGATTTCAAAATGACTTTATTGCATTTGGTGAATTTAAGACGAAGCTGGGCCGCGTTGTATCCGACGTGAATATGAAAATTAATAAGGATGGTATTCCATCTTATTCAGGCAACGTTAAAACATATGATTTCAGCATCGGGAATTTACTGAATGAACAAACTTTAGGAAAAATATCTGCCTCTGTCTATGTTAAAGGAAGAGGAACGGAAATTGACGACCTGACCGAGAAAATCAATGGAGACATAAGCTATATTGATTTTAATGGTTATCGGTATTCCAACGTTAAAATTGACGGAACGTTTGATAAGAAATATTTTGACGGCACCTTAAACATCAGAGATAAAAATGTCTATCTTGATTTTGACGGTGGTGTGAATCTTAACCCCAAACTACCTGAATTTAATTTCAAGGCGCAGATAAAAAAAGCAAAACTTAAAGCCCTGAATCTAATGCAGGACTCCTTAATGGTGGATGCAAATCTGAGTACTAATTTTAGTGGAACAAACCTCAATAATATTCAGGGCAAATTATTAGTGCAGGCAATCGAACTAAACAATGTTAAAGGTATTTACCGCGTTGACTCACTACAGTTACAGGCTCAGGGTACTGGTGTTGACAGGACACTAAAGATATCTTCCGATGTCGTGGACGCAAGTATACGTGGGCAATATGACCTGAATACACTGCCATCCTATTATAAAGCACTTGCAAAAACTTACATCCCTTCTCTTCAGGCAGACATTGTGAAGTTCGGCAAACAAGCCTTCCAGTTTAACCTCGATATTAAACGTTTCGAACCCGTTGCAGAACTACTGGTCCCGGGCTTATCAATTGAAGGACAAGCACAGTTATTTGGGAATTTTGATTCAGAAAAAAACATTGCTACTCTAAACGGATTTGTAAAAAAACTGACTTATAAAGGTGTTGTTGCTAATAATATAATTATTGATGAAAATACGACAACCAACGCGCTGCAGACCATTATAACCTCAGATCGGGTAGACCTCAATGACAGTCTTTTTATCAAAAACGTGAATATCTCAAATATCTTGCGAAACGACAGCCTTTCTCTGAACGTGAAACTGTCAAATGCAGAGGATGATAATCAACTGGATTTGAACGGCCTGGTGGAATTCGGTAAAGATACAACGGCAAAGATCAGCATACTGCCTTCTCTCCTAAAGATTAATAATGAAGACTGGACGATCCAGGAAAAAGTCCGAATTAATTTCCAAAAAGGAAAAACAAGGATAAGCAATTTTGATCTGACTAATGGTAAACAAATGCTCACCATAGACGGGATTATTTCAGAAGATCAGCTTGACGAACTGATTGTTGGCTTCAAAGATTTCAGTCTGACGACGATCAATCCATTCCTTAAATCAAAAGGTATCAGCCTGGGCGGAAGACTGAATGGTGAGACGAAAGTATATGGCATACTTAAAGCACCACAGATCGGCGATAATATCAAAATAGATTCCCTCCTGTTTAACGAAACCCTTATCGGTACACTAACTGATACGTCATCTTATAATCGGTTCACCAACATGACTAATGTATATACGCGTATAAATACCAATGGGAAAGAAACCTTTAAGATTGACGGTGACCTGGATCTTAAAGAAAAGAAATTGGATCTGACTGTGAAAATGGACGACAGCGAACTGGCTATTCTCACCCCTTTTGTGAGTGAACTTATCTCCAATCTAAAGGGACGCATATCGGCTGACATTGAAGTTAAAGGGAGTTTTTCTACACCCGAAATCGGTGGCGAACTGAAGCTGGATCAAGCAGAATTAATGGTTAATTATCTTAAAACGACCTACGTGATTTCTGATGAGGTTAAAGTCAAGAATAGCATTATCCAAATTAACAATCTAAATCTTAAAGACACAGGAGGCAATATTGCTACAGCTAACGGAACTGTAGATCTGAATAAAATCAGCACCCCAACACTAGACGTTTCAATTAAAGCCAAAAATTTCATGGCTTTAAATACCACAGCGAAGGATAGTGAACTTTATTATGGGCAAGCATTTGCAACCGGTACATTTGTGTTCCGGGGTCCGACGAATAAAATGTTTATCGGTATTGATGCAAAGACCGAAAAAGGAACCGTCTTTAATCTCCCGCTTAACAGTTCTGAAACAGTAAGCAGCAAAGATTTTATAACTTTCATCAGCAAGGACACGACCGAAACCGGTAAGAATGCCGCTAGTTTTGATGGGTTGACTATGAGTTTTAAACTTCAGGTCGACCCAAGCAGCACAGCAAATATATTCACAAATCTTGGGAATCTGAGTGGAAAAGGAAATGCCGATTTAAACCTGGAGATTAACAGTCTGGGTGATTTTGAAATGTCTGGTGATTATATTATTGAGTCGGGTAGTTTCGACTTTACCGCCCAGGAGATCATCAATAAAAAATTCAATATTCGTCAGGGTGGAACAATTCGCTGGACAGGTAATCCAACACAGGCTCAGATACAATTAAAAGCTATATATGAACTTCGGGCAGGACTTAAGGACTTGTACCTTGCTGCCAATAGAAGCAAGTCTGCAAATGAGGTGGACACAAGAGTTCCGGTAGAAGTAGAGATGGGCCTGAGTGGTTTACTCTTAAAACCAGATATCAAGCTTGACATATTCTTTCCGTCCAATCCTGTTGTAAAAGAAGAACTACAAGCCTATTTTAATGATGCGAACAACCTGAACATGCAGGCGTTCAGTTTAATTATCAGAAGAAGTTTTGCTCCGGGAAATGGAAATGAAGACTTAGGAAGACAGGTTACTTCAGGCGTGGCAAGTACGGCAACCGAACTTCTCTTTAATCAGTTTAACAACGTCCTTTCGTCGCTGAATCTGGACTTTGTTGATATCAATATCAGGTCATTAAGTGAAGCGAGTGCTTCGTTTAAGTTTTTCAATGACCGTATTGTAGTGAATGCTGGCGTGGTAGACAGAAGAAGCACCAATGACCTTTCACCTATTGGTTTTAACAGCGCCAATGTTGGTGGTGAGGTAGAGGTTCTGGCGTTGATCCGCAAAGACGGAACTCTGATAGGTAAGCTGGCTAATAAGCCGCCTACCCAACAAAGTATATTTTCAAATGCAGGGATTACCCAGAACGTTAACGTAACCTCACTTGGACTGATTTACAATCAGCAATTTGATAACTTCAGAGAATTCCTTCAACGTTTATCTGGTAAATTCCGTCGTGAACAAAAACGGAAAGAGCAAAGCAACCAGCAAGATAAAAAGATGAATCAATCTGTTAATAAGGAGGCTATCATTAATGAAGAAAAAAGGCTGCAACAACAAAAATAGCTGTTACCCTTTCATAATCGTGTGCCCCATTTTATCACGTTTGGTTTTAAGGTAAGTCTCATTATGAGAATTACTGGTAATTTCAATTGGGATATTCTCCACAACTTCTAGACCATAGCCGATAAGTCCAGCCCTTTTTGTCGGGTTGTTAGACATTAGCTTCATTTTGCTCACACCTTGTGCACGTAAAATTTGTGCGCCTACCCCATAATCTCTCTCATCGCCCTTAAAGCCTAATTTAATATTGGCCTCAACAGTATCGAATCCTGCATCCTGCAGATTATAGGCAAGTAATTTATTAACCAGTCCTATTCCGCGACCTTCCTGATTCATATAAACGATAATGCCCTTTCCTTCCTTGTCGATCATTTCCATTGCTTTATGCAACTGAGGTCCGCAATCACATCTGCAGGATCCGAAAATATCACCGGTTACACAAGAACTATGTACACGTACGAGAATAGGCTCATCTGCTGACCACTCTCCTTTACTGAGGGCAAGATGCGTTGCATTATTTTCAAGCTGAGTATAGGCAGTCATTTTAAAATCTCCCCATTCTGTAGGTAGACTGATACTAACTTCTTCCCTTATTAAACTTTCTTTGTTCAGGCGATAAGCGATCAGGTCTTTGATAGATACAATTTTCAACTGGTGTTGTGCTGCGATCTTAATCAAATCAGGTAGTCTGGCCATTTCACCATCTTCCTTCATAATCTCAACCAGAACGCCGGCGGGTTCCATTCCTGCAAGCACAGCTAAATCGACTGCAGCTTCAGTATGACCTGCCCGACGGATTACACCTCCATCTTTTGCTCTTAATGGAAAAATATGTCCGGGTCTCCCAAGTTCTTCAGGTTTCGTTTCAGGATTTATTAATGCTTTGATTGTTTTTGAGCGATCAGATGCAGAAATCCCTGTCGTACAGCCATGTCCGATTAAATCAACAGAAACTGTAAAGTTTGTTTCGTAGGCAGCTGTGTTTTTACCAACCATCAGCTCAAGCTCTAACTCATCACAACGTTGCTCAGTAATAGCAGCACAGATCAAGCCCCGACCATAAGTAGCCATGAAATTAATAACTTCCGGAGTTGCATTTCCGGCAGCGGTTAGAAAATCGCCTTCATTTTCGCGATCTTCATCATCCACAACGATAACAACTTTACCTTCTTTTATAGCGGCGATAGCTTCATCTATCGTATTTAATTTAATTTCCATTTTATGCGTTATTCAGTCCGGAAGGTAATACCAAAAGGTACTTTATTCAACAACCAGATATACAAAGTTACAACCTTAAAGCAGATAATAAAGTCTGTAAAATCTCATCATTACCAGATTTAAACAAATCGGTTTCATTATAATTTATCCTTCTTTTTCTTGCCGAACAAGTTTGTTATCAAAGCTTTGTAGGCAGAAATATCAAACAAGGCAGAATCCACCGTTGCTTTATAGGTTAGAAATACCCCGAGCGGGCTGAGTACAATAATTGACATCCATATTCCAAGCATTGGATTAATATTCCCCTGATTGGCAGATTTCTCAGCAACTGTAGAAATAATATGATAAGCCAGAAAGAAAACAATAGCCATAACTACCGGAAGGCCAAGTCCGCCTTTTCTGATAATCGCGCCTAATGGAGCTCCGATAAAAAACAGTAAAATACAAGAAACAGCCAGGGTAAACTTCCTCTGGTATTCAATTTTGATTCTGATCAAAGCCGTTCTACGGTCTTTATGATCCTGTACTTTCATTTCCAGTGACTGTTTGGCCGACGCGGCCTGATTTAATGCTTCCTGAACAGCCGAGGCCCTTTTATCTACCGGAATAGCCTGAAGAACCCCTTTGCTGAAAGTTATTGGCTTAATGTCAATCTTAGTATACCCTTTGGTGTAACCATTTTGCTTGAGATAAGTTCCCATACTGATTTTAGCAAAACGGTCTATACTATCCAATTCCTTTGTCAATGAATCCTGCTTATGCGTCAAACCTTTGAGGTTAAGCATCTGATTATTGGAACGGAAACTATTTTCATCTGTCCTGTTCATTTTGAAACTGGAGAGATCAAACTTCTGCTCGGTTTCTCCAAAGCGCATTCTGGTGAGCTGCTGCCTCGGATTATAATTTCCACCTTGTCCGCTTGCTTCTTCATACCGGATGCCGTCTTTCAACTTCAGGATCATAAACTGCTGATCACTGGTTGTATTCATCGTGCCGCTTTTGGCCATGATTATCTTAGCGACGCCATTATTCCCTGTATGATCGTAAATCATAACCCCTTCCAGCGAACTGCCATCTCCAACTTTTTTGTCGACCCGGATCGAATATTGAGGAATACTATTGTTGAAAACCCCCTCTTTAATCATAAAACTTAGTTTTTTATTACGGACATCCCATAATAAAGAGCCAAATTTCAAATTCGCTTTGGGCAGCATGTATTCTGAAAAAAGGAATGAGGCAAAAGCAATACACATAATAAGTACAAGCAAAGGACGCATGGCTTTCTGCAGGGAAACCCCGGCAGATTTGATAGCAACCAGCTCGTAGTTCTCCCCCAGTGTACCGAAAGTCATGATAGAGGACAGAAGAATGGCCAGCGGCAGGGCCATAGATACATTCGCAGCTGATGCATAGAACATCAACTCTAAAATAGTATACCACTCAAATCCTTTTCCTATTAAATCATCAACGTATTTAAATAGGAAAAGCATCAGCAAAATAAACATCACGATAAAAAAAGTGACGATAAAAGGCCTTATGAATGCTTTAAGAAGGAGTATGTGAATCTTTTTCAATACACAAAGGTAGGTAATGTACCTGAAAATCTATGCACCAATTACACTCAGCAAATAGGTTATCTGGTTATCCCATATCTGGGTTCTTTCTTTTAAGGTTTCATCAGTTGCAAAATCAGTAATGGCGAGTGCCACATCGTTGGTTAGTTCGTCCTGAACGATTTCCATCTCAAAATAACAGTGAGGCTCATCGTCAATCCATTTGAATTTAACCATTTTATTCTCTTTAAAGCTAAGCATTTTTGCTTTCTGTACCTCATCATCCCAGGTGAAAGTATATATCTGGTCTCTAAAAACCACATCGTCAGCAAACCACTGAGAGAGGCCGTTTGGTTCACTGATAAAACTAAACAAAATACGTGGAGACGATTTCAATTCATATTCCAGGGTAAACTTTTTCTTTTCTGACATCTTAAATCGCTTATATCTTGCTATTTGTAAACTATTTTAACTTTTTTTTCTAAAGAAAAGTATTTTATTCTATATTTGCAACTCTAAAAAATACCAACCCCTTGGCGGGGTAGCTCAGATGGTTAGAGCGCAGGATTCATAACCCTGAGGTCGGCAGTTCGATTCTGCTCCCCGCTACTTGAAAGCTCATCGAAAGATGGGCTTTTTTTATGTCCTTTGCTGTTATTTTCTTCACATTCTCAAAGTACAATAAGATCCTGAACAAAGCAACCAATACTGCCTTTAATATAGGATAATTACTCATTATCACCCAAAATTTGCGCAAAGAAAAAGGCTGAACCATATATAATATGATACAGCCTATTTATTAGCATATTATTCCCTTTATCTATCGCAGGAGTAAGCTCCAAAACCAAGTTGCTTTACCCGACCCGCGGAATTAATTTATTCCCCAGGCCTTATTTGGCAGACTACCCATTTGCAAAATTAGTTTACCGCCAGCCATAATATCTTTATGATCCATATAAGATTTCAGGTAAGGTTTTCCGTTTAGCGTAGCAGACTGTATATATATATTCTCCGGACTGTTACCGTTTGCAATAATACTGAATTCACTTCCTTTTGCGTAGGCAGAATCCAGCTGAATATCTACCTGGTTGAATACCGGGCTCGTCAATTCGTACCTGCTACTACCGGGAGTTATTGGATGAAACCCACTCGCAGCCAGCACATACCAGGCAGACATCTGTCCTACATCCTCATTTCCAACCAGGCCGGTAACCGCATTATGATAAGCCCTGCTGCATATTGCTCTTGTCCATTTTTGAGTAAGCCAGGGGGTGCCGAGCCTGTTAAACAAAAACGGAACATGATGTACAGGTTCATTTGCATGATTATAATAGTCATTCCACATCATATCCTCCGGCACATTTTCGAAAAAGCTGGTCAGATCTGCAAGCGTCTTTTCACGTCCCCCCATTAATTTAATCATCCCGTCAATGTCATGTGGCACAAACCATCCCTGCTGGTAGGGACTGGACTCCATGGCGCCATAACTTTGCTTCATTCTTCCCTCGGCTGGCCAGGCTTCCCAACTTCCGTCGTCTTTTTTTGGCCGGAACCAGCTATGTTCAGCATCCCAGATATTTTTATAGGACCCGGAACGTTTCAGATATTTTTGTTGATCGCCTGTTTTATTCAGGTCCCTGGCCAATTCCGACACACACCACTCTGCATATGCATTTTCCAGTGTATTAGAAATCCCAGCGCCCTGAGTAGAAAAACCACGTTCACCGTTTCCATTCTTTTCAACCGTACTTACTGCCAGCTGATATCCTCTATTTACATTAAAATTTCTGATGCCCTTCATATAAGCATCTGTCATAAGCGAAACAGCAGGGCTACCGATCATACAGCCGCTGTAAGCATTCAAAAATTCCCATCTTTCCAGATAATCTTCCTGCTTTTCACCGGCAAGGGTAATCAGAGAATTCAACATATCACTTACCAATGATGGATTAATCACTGTTTGTAAAGGCATCTGGCTCCTGAATACATCCCAGCCACTAAAAATTGTTCTTTTTGTAAATCCCTTCGCCTGATGAATTTCTCCATCGCCTCCTGTATACTTTCCGTCTGCATCTGAAAATATACGCGGGTCTATTTGCGTATGATACATAGCAGTATAAAAAACTCTCTTTTCCTGGTCAGTTCCCCCTTTAATCTTAATTTTAGATAATGACTTATTCCATACTGTCCTGGCTGCATTACGCTGCTCATCAAAATCCCAGTGCTTAATATCGGCGTTCAGATTATTTCTCGCACCTTCTATACTGACAAAAGAAATTCCAGACCTCAGTATCACCTGATCACCGGGATTGGTGTCGAATTCTGTAAAAAAGCCAAGATGTTTTCCTTGCTTTTCGTTGATGCCGGTCAGAATTTGAGCATCAGCAATCCGTTTCTGATAACGGACACTGGTCACATCTTCCAGCTTTCTTTTCCAGTCATCCGGAATATCAGCTGACCAGAATCCAAACTTTTTAAGTGGCTTGCTAAACTGCGCATAAAAGTAAACTGTATAATCCCCCTTACCTGCGCCATTACCCCAACCACCGCCTTCAGGCGTGCACTTCATCCACCCCTCAATGGTGTTGTCATTCACTACTTTCACATACTGAAGCGTCGAGGTCCCTCCGACCCTTCTTGCCAGATCTATCTGGATACGTGCCCGTTGCTTTTCGGGAAATGTAAATCGCAGCATCCCACTTCTCTGCGCTGCAGTAGCTTCGGCCTTAATATTTCCTTCTACAAGTCTCACCGAATAATATCCGGCTTCGGCCCTTTCTGAACTTTTATCATAAGCTGACCGATAGCCGCTTTCAGGATCCTCTGCAGTACCCGCACTAGTGCGCAATTTGCCGACTGTTGGCATAACCAGAAAATTCCCCAGATCACCATACCACCCTACACCACTCATTTGTGTAAAAGCAAAACCTTCTATACTCGTATGTTCGTCACTATACCCTGATCCATTATCCCCGCCAGTAATTGTATTCGGACTAACCTGCACCATACCATAAGGGGTAGTAGCGCCAGGAAAAGTTTTGCCCAAACCATGATAAACCCCCGCCGCCTTTTCGCTCGTGCTGGCGCCGATCATTGGATTTACATAATCTGCTGGAGATAAAGTTTTCTCCTGTCCAAATAAAAATGGGAACACACTAAAATATAGTAGTACTGTGCTAAAAAGTTTTTTCATTACTATGATTTTCAAGACTGGTAAATTTAAACTTATCCTGCTTTAACAGATACAATGATATTAACCATCCATAACATTAAATTGTCATCCATTCTGCATAAACAGAATAATCCATAGCAATAAACGGGTTCTATTCTATTCTTAGATCAACTATATTTGAACCCATGAACCCTGTACTTAAAACGGAAGATCAAATTTTTGCTGAAAGATACAGCTGGATATTTAAGAATAATCCAGAGGATGCGGATAATGATTTTGTGATATACATGACAGAGATTGCTACTCCTCTTGGGCCAATGCTGGCTGGAGCTACATTACACGGCCTTTGTTTACTTGAATTCGCTAACCGGATCAGGCTGGAGAAAGAAATCGCGGATCTTCGCATTTTGTTGAAAGGAAGAATTATTCCGGGGAAAAATCAATTTTCGGCACAAGTTGAGACAGAACTAGGCGAATACTTTCAGGGACTACGTAAAACTTTCTCAGTACCACTTCATACGCCGGGAAACGATTTTACACAGGCTGTCTGGCAAAACCTCCTGCAAATCCCTTATGGACAGACCTGTACTTACAAAGAGCAGGCGGAGAGAATGAATAATCCTAAAGCAATCCGCGCAATTGCTTCAACCAACGGCAGGAACAGACTTGCAATTATCATACCTTGTCACCGGGTAATCGGGAGCAACGGAACAATGACCGGTTATGCAGCAGGAACGGATAAGAAAAAATGGTTGCTAATGTTTGAAAGAAGTAATAGCATCTCAAAGGAAAACCTGTTGTTTTAGCCTCCCGGCAGTCAATGGCAACAAGCATAATTCTTAGCCATTTTGAATTTCAACATCGCACTTCTATATTAAATTTCTGATTATCAGGGCTCACCAAAAGTTGAGCTTTTTTGTGCGTACCCTCCAAAAAGACTTTGCTAAATCGCTTTTTTATCAAAAAGTATATTCAATTAATCAAATTGAACAGGTGGTTTGCCTCCTTAAGCCTTTAGATTTGGATTTCGCTTTTAGCAATCCAAATATAATTATTCCTTCATGACAGGTACATCCAACTTTTTCCAGAAACTGGTATTTTCTATTGGTCTCATTTCTATGAGCATAGTCTCTTCATCGGATCTGCAGGCGCAGTCAGGTAAATCAGGGACAAAGACAAAAAAAAACAGCCATACCACAAATAAAGGTTATCAAACTAAAATTCAAAATTTTAATAAGGCTGGTGAACAAGTGACACGGTTTAGCACTATGGGAGAAGCCATTGATGCGCATGACGGGGAGATCGCTTTTTTTGAGGGCGTATACTATTTATATGGCACAAGTTATGGTTGCGGTTTTGAGTGGGGCAAAAAAGAAGCTCCATTCTGCGGATTCAAGACTTATTCATCTACAGACCTTGTTCACTGGACGGACCGGGGAATGCTATTTGATCCGAAAACTCCGGTTTGGCAATCACGATGTGACGGAAGTACATATGGTTGCTTCAGACCACATGTAATCTTCAATAAAAAGACGTCAAATTATGTTTTATGGATTAATGTATATGATAATGTCTCTGGCTTTCGTGTATTTACCAGTAAAAGTCCTGTCGGTCCATTTACAGAAATGGCCGAACCTAAACTGGCAGTCAATTCCGACGCTCCGGCAGCAGGACTTAACAACGGAGACCACGATACATTCGTAGATCACGACGGCACAGGGTATATAGCCTATACCGACTGGAGAACAAAGGGCACTATTGTCATTGAAAAATTAAGTGACGATTATCTCACAGGCACGGGGGAAGTCACAAAAAACATCACACCCGGGAAGACAGAAGCACCGTCAGTTTTCGAGCGCAATGGAATTTACTATCTTACCTATTCCGATCCAAATTGCGGTTACTGTGCAGGAACCGGAACTTCCTATCGTACTGCTAAAACTCCCTTAGGACCCTGGTCTGAAGGAATTCAGATCAGCAGTAACTCTTGTGGCGGACAACCCTCCTTCGTCTCACCAATTCAGCTTACCTCAGGAACAGTCTATATTTATGGCAGTGATCTTTGGAATGACGCTGCAAAAAATGAAGCGCTCGCGAATTTTTACTGGGCACCTTTAGCTTTTGCCGAAGACGGATCTATTCTTCCGATGTCCTGCCAGAATGAAGCCGAACTCTCATTGGCTAAGGGCAGCAAAGGTAAACAGGAAGATATCAAAGATCTGGATAATGATGCCGGCATCAAAAACTTCAAAACTTATGAAGATATCAGTCAGGATATTCAGCGCGGACAAGGTTTTACTGCCACACGCACAGGAATTCTGAATGGCATTTCAGTTACAACTTTCCAAAACGGCTATCCTGACGCAGATTTGGTGATTATGCTGTATGCTGCAGACGACACCTATTTACCTAAAGGTAAACCATTATATAGTACAAATATTTCCAGGGACCGCGTGAGCTGGTCACCTTCAAATGTTACTGTTAATCCAAATATCTCTGTGAGTAAAGGAAGTAAATATACCATTGTTCTCAAGTCTTCATCAAAAAAAGGGATATATGGCTTCATGTATCATGACGAAGGCACTGGACACAATTCAGGCGCTTCATACAGTTCAGACCAGGGTAGAAACTATGTCATTGAAAAAAACCGCAGAATCAAATTTCGCACCACTATAAAAACCAGATCATAAACACTTGCAAACACACCTTATTCAATCTCAAACCATAAACTAAAAGTATGAAATTTAAAAATCTACCCTACCAAGCTCGATATAAGAGCTTTATGATACTCTTGTATCTGATTTTCAGCAGTACCCTTCTACTTGCCCAGGGAACTCCAATTACAGGAAAAGTAACAGATGCTGCAGATAGCAATCCAATTCCCGGAGTATCTGTCCGAGTTAAAAATACAACTACCGGTGCTGTGACCAGCAATACAGGTAATTATAGTATCACAGCTTCCAAAGGGGCAATCCTGGTATTTACATATATCGGATATGGAACTAAAGAAGTAACCGTCGGCGAAAGTTCCAGTGTTAATATCAGCCTTGCAGCAGCCGGAGATCAGCTAAGTGAAATCGTAGTCATTGGCTATGGTACTCAGCAGAAGAAAGATCTGACAGGTTCTGTCGCCACAGTATCGGCTGCACAGATCAAAGATCTTCCTGTGAGTTCAGTTGACCAGAAATTAGTCGGTCAGATTCCAGGAGTCCAGGTCAGTTCACCAACGGGCGCGCCAGGTGGCGGTACCGGAATAAAAATCAGGGGATCCGGTTCAATCGGTGCGGGTGACAATCCGCTATTTGTAGTCGATGGATTTGCTATTTCCAATACTACAGGCCAATCCTATAATCCTTTGAATATGATTAGTCCGGAGGACATAGATAATATTACTGTGCTGAAAGACGCGTCTTCTACCGCGATTTATGGTTCCAGAGGAGCAAATGGTGTAATCGTAATTACCACTAAAAAAGGTAAAAATGGACCACCGGTAGTTAGTTTAAACACCTATACCGGTATACAGCAGGTTCCGCAGAAAGGCAGACCAGATGTATTGAACGGAACCGAATATGCACAGTTCAGAAAAGAAAAAATCATTGACCTGTTTTTATCTCAGGGTAAAGTTGCAACTGATGCAGACATCCCTGTTGAATTCAGAAACCCGGAACAATATGGTAAGGGTACCGATTGGTATGATGAAGTATTGCGCACAGCTATCCAGACAAATGTTGACGCTAGTATCAGAGGCGGTTCCGATAATACACAATACTCTATCTCGCTAGGCAGATTGGATCAGCAAGGTACAATCAGATATACCGACTACAGCAGATATTCAGTACAGGCTAACCTTCAGTCCAACCTGGGTAAAAAACTGAAAGTTGGTGTCATGATTGCTCCGACCGGCGGTGTACAGAACCGTAACGATTTTGAAACCGGACAACGTGATTTATTAACAAGAACCTTGTGGCTAAGCCCGATTGTACCTGTAAATGATGCCAATGGAAACCGTAATGTATTTATTACTTCTCCGGGCGCAATTGGTGCGGGTAATCCATTAAACACCCTGGAATTTGGCGGAACAAAAGCTAAATATTTCCGTGGACTGGCAAATGCATTTGCAGAATATGAAATCATACCAGGATTAAAAGCCAAATACAGTTATAATCTGGATTACTCTCAACAAAGCTCCTTCAGATTTAACCCAAGTTTTGTACTTGGTGAAACAGGAAATCAAAATCCTAACCTTGCCATTCCGAACTCAACTACTACAAATTCAAATACAGTTAACTGGCTTTCAGAGTTAGTCCTGAACTACGATAAAAGCTTCGGAAAAGATCATAGAATCAGTGCCTTGGTGGGTTATACTGCACAGCAGGAACGTGGTGACGGATATAACTTCAATGCTACCAATTATCCTGACAACCTTATTGAGACCATCAACGCGGCCTCTTTGTTAAATGGACAGGGTGCAAGTATAGACAAATGGTCACTGATCTCTTACCTGGCCCGTGTCAATTATACATTTAAAGATCGTTATCTGTTAACAGCGACTATTCGTTCCGATGGATCATCCCGTTTTGGAGAAAATGTCCGCTATGGTACATTCCCTTCAGTAGCATTAGGCTGGAGAGTTTCACAGGAAGACTTCATGAAAAACGTGTCCTGGATAAGTGATCTGAAACTAAGAGCAAGTTACGGTCGATCGGGTAATTTCAACATTGGAAATTATAATTACTCCTCTATTATTTCAGGTGCAAACTATAGTTTTGGCGGACAGTTGGCCAACGGAAGGGTTTCCACCTCACTAAACAATCCGAATTTAACCTGGGAAAACTCAGACGAGCTGGATCTGGGTATTGATTTAGCCATATTAAACAACCGCGTAAACTTTACTGCAGATTATTATAACAGGATTACAACCGGCATGCTTTACAATACAGAGATCCCTTTATCATCGGGATTCGCTAATGCGTTGATCAATGACGGAAGAATCAGAAACAGAGGTTTAGAATTTGGGATTAACACCAAAAATCTTACCGGCGCATTCACCTGGTCAACGAATCTGAATATCAGTATCAATAGAAACAAAGTGCTTGCCCTGAATGACAATAATGATCCTATTTACAGTGGAAGAAGCGGTGGTGGCTTCTTCACGCACAAAACAGAAGTAGGTAAACCGATCGGTCAGTTTTACGGTTATGTACTCGAAGGTATTTACAGAGATCAGGCAGACCTGGACCGTTATCCGAAAGCCGCATCTTCAGTAATTGGATCTATCCGTTATAAAGATGTAGATGGAAACGGAGTTATTGAAGACCAGAAAGATTTTGATGTTATTGGTAACTCTAATCCCGATTTCACCTATGGATTCACCAACTCCTTTAGTTACAAAGGTTTTGACCTGAACGTTATCGTTGTAGGTTCTCAGGGTGGCCAGATCTTAAATACAGCAAATGAATTCCTGACCAATACTGACGGCGTTTTCAACGTACATCGTAAGGTCCTGAACAGATGGAGATCACCGGAGAATCAAGGTGATGGTTTTACACCGACTACTAACGGGTCCACTCCGCTTTACAGGGAAATTAATTCTGCCTGGGTAGAAGATGCCAGCTTCCTGAGAATACAGAACGTAACACTTGGATACAACTTCACCGGCGGCTTCATTAAAAATTCTAAAACGATTAAGGCCTTACGCCTTTATGGTGGTGTACAAAACCTTGCAACTTTCACTAAATACAGTGGTGCAAATCCAGAAGCCAGTACAAATAATTCTTCTGTACTTACACCGGGACGTGACTTCACCAATTACCCGATCCCAAGAATCATGACTTTAGGCCTAAATGTTACCTTTTAACCATCAGAAATAATGAAAACTTTATCAAAATATATAATTACCACAATACTCGGCACAACGCTGTTCACAACCAGTTGTAAGAAAGATTTTTTAGCTCAGCAACCTGAATCGGGACTATTGGGCGCTAACTTTTGGAAGACGGAATCAGATTTGAAACAAGGTGTGGTCGGTTCCTACCGCTCACTCCGTGACCTGGGATTATTCAGCTATTGGATGTTTGGAGAAATGCGCTCCGATAATACTTCTTTTCAATATAATGCACCTCAGAGGGGGCAGGAAAACAGGGAGCTGGTAGATCAGTTTCTGGTTACTTCAGCAAATACACTTATTCAGGATTTCTGGCAACAGAGTTATACCGGTATCTCCAGATGTAATGATGTATTGAACAATGTCGATCGCATACAGATGTCCAATGAATCAAAAAATCAGGCAATAGGCGAAGTGAAACTGTTACGTGCATTTCATTATTTCAACCTGGTCAGACAGTTCGGTGGTGTTCCATTACGACTAGAGGTAACTAACTCGCCAGATGATGCCTTGTCGAAAGGCCGTGCATCTGTCGAGGAAGTTTATACTCAGATTCTATCAGATCTGACGGATGCAGAAACAAAACTTCCGGCAAGCTATGGCTCGGCAGACAAAGGCCGGGTGACAAGCGGAACAGCCAATGCTATTCTAGGAGAAGTATATATGACTCAGAAGAAATTTCCTGAAGCACTTGCTGCCTTAAAAAAGGTTACTGGTTATAATCTGATGCCGAGTTATGCTGATATCTTTATTCCAGCTAATAAAAATAATCAGGAATCAATTTTCGAAATACAGTATTTAGGATCAGTACCTGATCTGGCCAGTAACTTTATGTACCAATTCGCACCTTTCAATTCAGGTACGGTTGTTACTCAGGATCTTGGAACCAATTTAAGTTTTTCAAGCGGTTGGAATACACCTACTGATGACTTGATGAATGCTTATGAAACTGGTGATAAACGCAGAAGCACTTCCCTTGCAGAAGGCTTCAATTCTACAGCCGGCTTCGTTGCAGCTCCATACATCAAAAAATACAACCATGGTTTTATCCAACCTGGCCAAACCAATGTCAATTTTCCTATTATCAGATATGCAGATGTCATGCTGGAAATTGCTGAATGTTTGAACGAATCTGGATTTAGCGCTAACGGAGAAGCCTTTAATCTGCTTAATAGTGTGAGAACCAGAGCTGGTCTTTCACCAAAAACTGCAGGTAATCCAATTGCCGCATTAAATGTAAATAGCCAGGAAGCTTTCAGAGAAGCAATCGCACAGGAAAGAAAAGTAGAGCTTGCATTTGAAAACCACCGCTGGTATGACCTGGTAAGAACAGGAAAAGCTATTCCGGTAATGCTTGATCATGGAAAAAGAGAAGTTGCTAAGAACAAGGATCTCTACCCTGCCGGTTCTTACCTGATCACAGAAAACAAATTATTACTTCCAATTCCACAACGGGAAGTTACGTTAGACAATTTGGTTCAGAATCCACAATAAAAATTCTGATCCTAAACAAAGCGGTTGCCCGGTTATTCCGGGCAGCCGTTTTCTATTTTACATAAAAAGTTCTTATCTAAAAAAGATAGAGAATGCCGTTAGTCCGTCTGCGGTAGTTTGTAAACTAAATTCAAATCCATGGTTAATCAGAATTTCTCTCACTAGTGTGAGGCCTATACCCTGGCCGTCTTTCTTAGTCGTAAAGAAGGGACTAAATAAAATTTCATCAGCTCCCCCAGAGAGACCAGATCCATTATCTTTTATCACGAGCTTTCTCAGTTCAGGATATAAATTTAGTGAGATCTCACCAGTACCTGATATTGCCTCTATGGAGTTTTTCAATATGTTAAGCAGTGCCTGTTCCAGTTGTAGAGCATCAGCTTGAATATGAAACGGAGATTCCGAGCCATTCACCACCAGGTGTATAATCTTATCACCAACTGTAAAATGCATCAGGTCTGCTACCGTATTAATCAGTTTACTTACGTCAACTGAGGCTTTATTCACAGGCGATAATTTAACGAGATCTGCAAAATTCCGCATAAACAGATTCAAATTGTGATTTCTCTGCATTGCTACCCCTAATGCTTTTTGTAATGCTGTGTTTTTCTGATCCGCCCATAGAACAGGATTTTGTAAGGTCATATCCATAATTGAATTTACGGGACCGACGGTATTATTAACCTCATGCGCCATCATCCTAATAACCTTGCTGTAAACCTGTTTTTCTGCTTCAAAAATTTCCTCAGTAACTTCTTCTATCATCATAAAAACCCTTGGAAAACCATGATCAAGAAAATGTGATTTCTGTACTTTAAAAGTACGTAGACTACCTGACCGGATGAGTTCCGATTCACCAAGCTTCATGTTTTTAAGCTGATTATCTAACAGGTCCGGCAGGAGCCGAAGAAGCTCTGAAGCTGTGGAATTAATTTGTTTCAGTTCGCCATTGTAATCCAGTATGATAATACCTGTAGGTGAGGTCTCAATTAATTTATCAAGAAAAAAATGCTGTTCTTCCTGTTTAGTTCGCTCGATCCTAAGTTCATCGATCATATGATTATAAACCATAACCAGCTCATCGACATCCTTTTTTCCAGTTTGCAGAAATTTAACGGTGAAGTCTTTTTCTTTAATCGCCCGAATTCCCTCCCGTAGATATTCAAGCGGTAATATCAGGTCCTTATAGAGTTTCCAGGCCAGAAAAAAAGACAAAATAATCAGTGCTTCTGCGATCATAAAGATTAGCGGATGTTCCTCTAATATCAGATAACTCAAAACCAGACAAACCACATGGCATACCGCTGTAAACAACAAGTACTTAATCTTCAGTTTCATGGAAAGGTATTTGATGTTTTTCCAGTCTCCTGTACAATGCATTCCGTGTGATACCTAGTGAAGCAGCAGCTTTGGTGATCCTGTTTTGATGAAAGCTCATAGCCCTTCGTACCATCTCAGCTTCCATTTCATCCAGTGTCATTGTGCCAACACCAGGCAGAGAAAGCTGATCTGTCTTTACGGGCACAACTTCCAGCTGGGTCTGAAAGTCTGAAATGTCGAGTATATCATTTCGGCTAACCAGAATTGTCCGTTCCACCAGATTTTTAAGCTGCCGGATATTCCCCGGTAAGGGTAAATGCTTCAGCCATCTCATCGCTGGTGCGGATATGGAGAGCGCAGGCCTGTTGTAGATTTCCCTTAAATTATTCAAAAAGAACTTAACCAGTAAAGGAATATCATCCTTGCGGTTACGCAACGCCGGGAGCTGAACTGTGATTAGATTAATCCGATATAAAAGATCTTCCCTGAATAACCCTGAGGAAACCAATTCATGCAGATTTTTATTTGTCGCGCAGATCACCCTGACATCTACCGTTTTACTACGGCTGCTGCCCAGCACTTCATAAGTTCTGTCCTGCAGCACACGTAATAGTTTCACCTGACTTGCGGGTTCAAGGTCACCTATTTCGTCCAGAAAAATAGTCCCTTTATTAGCGAGTTCAAAGCGACCGGTACGATCAAAACGGGCATCAGTAAAAGCTCCGCGCACGTGCCCGAACATTTCACTTTCAAAAAGTGTAGAGGAAATCCCTCCTAAGTTCACTTTAACAAAAGGCTTCGTTCGCCGGCGGCTGTTCTCATGTATCGCCTCTGCAATCAGCTCTTTACCTGTTCCACTTTCTCCGAGAATCAGGACAGAAGCATCAGTATTGGCAACCCTGCCTATAGTCTCCAGAATTTGAAGCATCTGTGCCTCCTCCCCAATAATAAAAGGGAAGTTATATTGTTTATCCAGCTGACGACGCGTCAGGCTGGCCACTTTTTCTTTCTGTAAATTCAGCAGCGTATTAATACTGTTTAACAGATGATCATTCTGCCATGGCTTATTAACAAAGTCATTAGCTCCCATTTTCATGCCCTGAACAGCCAATTCAATACTTCCCCAGCCGGTAATCAGAATGACAGGCATTGTGTAGTTTTCACGGATTTTTTCTAATACAGACATCCCTTGCTTTCCGGTTGTACCTATGGAGAAATTAAGGTCCAGCAAAACCAAATCAGGTTCCTGCTCCTGAATTATTTCCATCGCTTCCTCCGGATTGTCTATTCCTATGACTTCATAACCGGCATTTTCAAGCAGTAAAAGCAGCGAAGTTCTGACAGCAATGTCATCATCTATAACTAAAATCATACGTTTTGAATATAACAATTATTCTTCATGAAGGGCCATCGCCGGCATAATTGCCGCTGCTTGTTTTCCTGGATAAAGGGCACAGAGAAATACAAGCAGATAAATAAAAATACAGGAGATAAATATGGCAATAAAATAAACACTGGATTCCAGGTTAAATACTTTGAGCAGTGGAAACTGAATAGCAAAGAACACACCGATTAACAAGGAGAATGTTGTCAGAATTAAAGCTTCTGTGATCAACTGCTTATTCACATTAAATGCACTTGCTCCAATAGCACGTCTTAACCCAATTTCCCCTTTACGCTGGTTAATATTGTACCACAGTACACCAAAAAGTCCTAAAGAAACATTAAATACCAAAAAGCTTGCAATTACAGTAAATATCAGCATGGGTGTTGTAGTCTGCCGATTTCTGGAAATCCTGATATCGGAAAGATGGGACAATTCTATAGAGGACCCTTTCATGGTATTTGCCAACAAATTATACAGTTTACTTTCGAAAGCAGCATCGGCATCCGGACTGACCCGCATCAATATCTGGCCGGCCCATTTCACATCCCCGGGCTTAAGCTGTCTGAACATACTGTTACCGCCCGGCAGGTAGTCACCGTCACTTTTAATATCATTGATCACACCTATTATCTCCGCCTCTCGTTCAGCTTTTCCTGTAATTTTACCGATAGGATTATCAGCCCCAAACATTTCCTGACTTAAAGTTTTGGTAATCAGCATAGGCTTGCGTTTATTCAAACTATCTTCAGGAGTGAACCATCTGCCAGCAACAAGTTCAGTTTCCATCACCTTCGGATAATCTGATTCTATATTATAGACATTGACATTGTTAATAGATTTATCTTTATAATCCAGATTGCTGGTCGACATACTATTCGAGTAAGGATAATTGCTCCCAGAAAAGGTATAGGATTTTACCTGAGGTGTAGATTTTAGTATATTTCTGACCTGATCATAGTAGCGGACCAAAGAATCTGTTTCCTTAAGCTCTGGTGGGTTGCTGTAGCGTAGCACCCATATATTTTCATAATTAAACCCCAGTGCTTTCCGGTAATTCTGATAGTAGAAAGTAAGAAAGGAGCTAAGAATAAAAATAACCATAAAGGAAACTACAATCTCTGCAAGGAACAGGGAGTTTTTCTTTCTCCGGTTCCATATTAATTTAATCAAATGCTTGAACATCGTTATATTTTTTGTAATGAGTGATTTTTAAGCCTTTAAGGCTGCTACAATATTTAACCGGGACATACGCCAGGCTGGGTAAACACCTGACAAAAACCCAAAGACCAGGCAAATCAGAAGGCTATAGAACAAAACCAAAGGATTTATACTGAGAGCCATCCCCGGAAATATATCAGATGAATTCAGGAAATACATCAGCAGGACAGAGAATATAATTCCAAAAATTCCTCCGAGTAAAGTAAGTATGACATTCTCCACAATGAACTGGTAGACTAACGTGGCTGAAGAAGCACCAAAAGCTTTGCGCACTCCTATCTCAGATGCCCGCTCCATAATGCGGGTCATATTGATATTAACCAGGTTAATGGTAGGCAACAGTAAAAACAAAAACACCATACTGCCCAACGTAATCAACACTTTCCGCATCCCATTGTCATGCGCATCACTGGTACGCGCTGCCGACCTCGTTAAATTCTCCATAAAGGAATCTGCATAACTAACGAGTTGGTCAAACTCCTTATTTTCGATCGGAACTTTGCTGACCATTTGTTGATATTGCTGTTGTAGTTCTGGCAGACCAGCAGCATCTTTTGCTAATAATATACCGTTATAATCTCCCAGCAAATCCTTATAAGAATAATCTTGTTTAGATAGTGTGTAGGGAATATACATGTCACCAGAGACATTTCCATTCAGTTTATTTACATCTTTAACAACTCCTATCACTTTGTAATCGATATTGTCGACCTTAATGAATTTCCCCATAACCAGCCTAGCATCTCCGAAATAAGCTTTTTTTGTTGTTTCAGAAATAACGGCAACGGCATCTTTATTCTTTAACTGGGTGCTTGTATATGGCTTTCCTTCCAGAAATTTAAAATCCATAATCTTCCACAAGTCGGCGTTCGTAAACCGGATTCCCAGTTCTATTTTCTTGTCATTAACATAAGCATTGACAGATTTTTCGTAAGAAATAATTGCCAGGGCCTCAATATTTTTCAGGGAAGACGCATAGTTTTCCAAAAAATGGATAGAAAGACTACTTCTGTTAATCCACCCTTTTTCTTTATTACTCATCTGCATTGATGATATATAGAGAGACCTGTCTCTTTTGGCCTCAGGATAATCTGCACGTATTGTCTGATCAAGAAAAGCTGTACCGACCATAAGAATGGTTAGGGTTATACTAATTCCGAAAAGGCTGATAAAGGTGAAGAACTTTCTGCGCTTCAGAACTGCAATGGCTATTTTAAAATAATTTTTAAGCATACCTTTTTTATTGAACTTGTGAACCATCAAACAATCTCACCAGACGATGTGTCTTTTTAGCCATATGCTCATCATGGGTTACCATGACAATTGTCGTCCCATCAACTTCATTTAAACGCAGCAGGATATCCATAATCTCATTTCCCATGGCGCTATCCAGATTTCCTGTTGGCTCATCAGCCAGAATAATTTCAGGTCTGCCAACAATTGCACGTGCGATAGCTACCCGCTGACGCTGCCCACCCGATAATTGTGTTGGAAAATGGCTCATCCGGTTACTCAATCCAACTTTTTCCAGGGCTGCTGCTGCAAGTTCACGCCGTTCTGAAGAAGAAATATTCCGGTATAATAAAGGAAGCTCTACATTGTCAAGCACCTGTAAATCATTAATTAAGTGGTAACTCTGAAAGATAAAACCTAATTTCTTATTTCTGAATCCTGCTAGTTCCTTGTCCGAAAAGGCGTTGGTATTCTGCGTATCAACAACGATCGTTCCTGAAGAAGGCTGATCCAATAATCCCATAATATTTAATAAGGTACTTTTCCCACAACCGGAAGGTCCCATAATAGAAAGGAATTCACCTTTGGCTATATGCAGACTAATACCATTGATGGCCAGTGTTTCGACAGTGTCCGTCCGGTATACTTTTTCAATATTTTTTAGTTCAATCATGTTTACAATTTTAGCTGATTTATTTATAAATTATTTTTTCATTTTTCTCAAAGTCATATAAAGACAAGTAACGAAGCTGATAATAGGCTTCCCAGAAATCACGTAGTGATGCGACATAATCTCGTTTCGCACGGTCATTTTCCTGAAAGGCGATACTTAATTCAGTAATTCCGAGATTCCCCAGTACATATCGTTCACTTGCAATTTTGTATTTTTCTGCGGCGATATTTTCTGCCCTGGCAGTCAGTCCCAGTTGCTCTTTCATCATATTGATTAAAGTCACCTGGGTGATAATCTCCTGTTTAAAAATCTGCTTATCCTGTTCAACAGCGTAGGTTACAAACTGGGCATTTGCTTCAGCAGTCTTGGTTCTTGATTTCGACCTTCCCCAATCCAGAATAGGAATGGACAATTGCATCTGAACGGACTGTTGTGCTTTTGGTGACCGATAAATATCAAATAAAGATCCGGCGGCATTGGAAAATCCAGCATTAACCTTCAGATTGGCAATTAAGCCATTTTCCCCCTTTGCTTTTGCGATATCCCGGTTGGCCTCGGCAATTCTTCTGACAAAAGCAATTGCATCGGAACGGTTCGCGTACGCTTCTTCCAAAACCCGTTCTGCTGCGACCCGCATAAAGCTTATAGCCTCTGGCATTTGCAGAACGACGGGAGATCCAGACTCCATTGCTGTATAACTATACAAATTTAAAGTAGCGATTTCCATGTCACGCTTTGCGGTACCCACAGCCTTTTCTGCATTGAGCTGTTCTAGCTTCAATTGTAAAATTTCATTTTTAGCTACCTTCCCCAACTCAAACTTCAACTCTGCAATCGTTAATATTTTGAGTGTGTTTTTAAGATTCGTTTCGGCAATCTGCAGATTTACCTGAGCAAGCAACAGATCAAAATAATATCCGGTTACCACCAGTGCGATCTTTTCCTGAGCCTCTATGTAGCTTTGTTTGCTTTCGTTTAATTTGAGTGGCTCAATCTTCTTATCCCATTTCAATTTATTAAACTGAAGTATTGGCTGTGTGTAGCCAATTCCATAGGGTACGCCATTGTATAAAACATTATTCCTGTCGAAGTCACTAAAGCGCTGCAATTGAGTTGTCCCGTATATGGTCCCTCCTGTCGCCGCAATTTGTTGGGAGAAGTTAAGTGCCAGGGATGAGTTATCATTATGAACGGGCTGAAAGATAATAGTCCCGTCGGGTTGCAAAACCTGGGTATAGCTTTTGTTGTATCCCGGAAGAGTTCCTTCCAGTGCCAATTGCGGTTGATAATCTGATTTAAAGCTTCGCCATTCCCAATACCGGGTTTCACGGACAGTCACGGCTTGTTTCGCAGCTATAGAATTCCTTTTTGCCGAATCAATAACTTGCGAAAGGGACAATCGAATGGTGTCCTGTGGGACGCCTGACGGATGAGGTGTAAAAAAGGAAAGAAGAATAAGTAAAGAAGTCATCAGGATTAAAATAATTAAGGTGAAATCACGATTTCAGATTGATTTTTGTGCGTGTTCATGTCAGAAACTATTACCTGATCCCCCACATTCAGACCGTTTAGAATTTCTATATAATCGAAATTGCTTAACCCGGTTTTTATCTTTGTTCTTACAGCCTTACCCTTAGTTACTACAAATACATCTTGTAAATTAGAACCATTGAATGCTGCACCATTGCTAATACGCATCGTTTTCTCATGTACGGCAGTGATTAGGAAGATTTCAACCTTCATGTTAGGTCTTAAAGCAGAGTTATCACGCTCGTCCAGTCTTACATCGAAAGAAACTATACCATTCTTCACAGAAGGAGAAATATTAATCACCTTTCCTTTTAACTGCTTTTCACCAATACGTATAACTGCTGGCATATTAGTATGTAAGTTCTCAAGCTGAACATCTGAAACACTGCCAGCCACCTTAAATGAACTCAGATCAGCTATTCTCGCTAGTGCTTCCCCCTGCTGTATACTCGCACCTATATTTTGGTTTACCCAGGTTACTACACCTGGTCTGGATGCAACAATATCTGCCTGACCCATTTTACGTTTCAATGCACTAACCTCATTTCGCTGTATAGCCAGCGCCAGTTCAGCCTCACGCAATTCTATTTTCATAGTCTGCTGTTTGCTGCTGATTTCATTTTCCAGTTGCTTTTTCTCCAGCTGGGCAACCTTCAGATTCAATTCCGCCTGTTCTATTTCTTCCATCGTGCCACCACCAGCTTTGTATAGTCGCTTTGCACCGGTAACCATATCTGTCAAATTACTTATCCGCAATTGTTTAATCTGATTACTGGATTTGATATCGAAGTAGCTTTTTTCGAGATCAAGTTTTAATTTGTGTATCTCATTCTCTTTCGATTCGATGAGAAATTGAAGTTTGTCATACTCAGAGGTAATTGAAGACTTATCCAGGCTTAAAATAGATTGCCCGGCATTAACCTTTTGCCCGGCATCCAATAACACGCGCTGGACAGAAGCTGCAATCGGGCTTGATAATACCTCTTCGAATTCCGGCAAAACCTCTCCTGTAGCATTAATGGTATTAGTCACTGGCCCTTGTTCTACGGTAGCAGTGGAAATCCTTGAAGCGGACAACTCCGGCCGGAATACCTGCCGTAAAAACCAGATGGCAACTAGTAGAACCAGTGCTGTTAAAAATGAGATAATCCACCACTTTCTCTTTTCAGAAGCCAGGATCGATGAAGGTAAAGGTCTGTCCATAAATAATATTATGCATACCCTGATTACAAGCGAAATGCCAGACTTAAAAACCTACATATCAATAGTTTAACAAATTATCACTCCTAATAAATGCCCGATATCGAACATAACGGTTATTTACGGTCAAAATTCTTGGGAACGCGGAAAGACCATTTAACAAAAATGCCGCCTATTGACCTGAGTCAAATGGCGGCATTAATAAAAGGCAGCAAATATGCTGAGAAAAGAAATTTAGAATTTATAGGTTAATCCTGCTCCAAAAATTTGTTTAACCTGTAAAGCCGGATGACTGGATAATACTCCATCTTTTTCAAAAGGAATCTGTGTATTGTTGTCATATATCAATTGTGCGCCTGCATTTACTGTGACGAACTTATTGACCTTAAGAAAGAGATTAATAGTATAATCTGTATATACATTTTGCGGTTTATCCAAATAGTTAGAATATAACTTCAAAATATTCTCCAGACTAATGTTCTCTGCAATATTAACTTTGTAGTATGCATCTAAAGACGCTCCAAATTCAAATGCTGTCTTCTTACCTGGATCGACACCGAATGCACCTTTATTTGATAGTTCATCATCATTAACTATAATTACACGTGCAGCAGCCGGCGATATATTCACCCGGAAATTATCTGATTTTTTATATGCGAAGCCCGGTCCGAAAGTTAAATAAGCCGGAGCCAGAAAGTTTGATATTAGCGTCTTGTTATTGCTGGTATAATTATATCCCTTTGCAAACTGGGTTTGGAAATTCATATAAAAAGTATATAACCAGTATTTAGAAGCCTGCCGTCCGAGCAGACTGTTCAGGATAATTCTGTCATCATTCTTACGTACGCCTATATCCTGCTGTTTACTAAGCCCGTAACCAAGGATAACTTTATTATCCCAACTCCATTTATCCTTCTTGTAATTAAAATCATAATTAAATATCAGATTACCGGCAAATGCATTTACACCCCCTGCAGACCAATTAGAATAAGAACTTTGATTAATCAGGAAAGTATTTTCTCCATGAATTGTCCATCGCTTTGTAGTATCAGTCTTTGTGAGATCCTGGCTATATCCAAAAAATGCTGTGGAAACCAGAGCGAAAATGAGTACAATTTTTTTCATAAGTTGAATATTTATAACAATATATAAAAATCCAATTTAATTTATGGTGTATAAAACTCAGATTCTCAGGTGATTTATAAATAAATACGTCAATCTAATTATGATTTAAGAAATCAAATCCTGATTTATAAGCCTTAAATAACTTAGTATTTAATGTGATATAGAAGGAGCCCCAGAAAGTAATTAAAGAGATGAAGCAGAAAGCTTCAGGCTTTTAGCGGCAGCGGAGATCTCCTGCGGAAAAACCCTTATAAACTTCGATCATGATATGTCAGGCATAGAGATTTATACTGTATCAGATGTGAATACTGCCTTTTACGTTGGAAGGATAGAACCAGGATCACCGGCAGATATCGCTGGCATACAAACCAACGACCAGTTATTGAGTGTAGACCTTAAGTCTGTAAGTAGTTATACATTAAGTGATCTTACAGAGCTATTGAAATCATCTGATGGGAAACAGGTACTCATCGAGATTAGCAGGGATAAACAAAAGCTAATTTTTTTGATAAAACTAAAACGACGAATCTGAGAAAAACCCTTGTAAACAAGAAAAGCCTGTAGTTTTCACTACAGGCTTTCTTTAAGATTTGGCACCGACCTACTCTCCCA
>JAAAFW010000015.1:1730838-1730919 GCA_019352875.1 Pedobacter cryoconitis
ATCCCAAACTGAAAGTACAGAAGTTAAAGCACTGAAAAAAGCCTTGGATGAAGCTAAGTTAAAAATCAAGGCACTAGACAC
>JAAAFW010000015.1:1730929-1759079 GCA_019352875.1 Pedobacter cryoconitis
CAGGGATCACGTGAACATGGGCTGCAATAACAAATTTGCGTGTATAGTCTATTTAAAACTAAATCATTAACCTGTATAGCTATTTCAGGACAAGACAAGGGCGGGATGGTATGCAGGGGCAAATTGTGTTCTGTTCGGGTTTTGGTTTGGTCTGATTATGGTGTTGTTCGTAGTTAGCCTAATTTTTACGTAGGGTTAGCCTGGCTTTCGCCTATCGTTGGCCCGAAATTAATTACGCAATAGTTTGGAAAGAAATCATATTAAAATGAGGGTTAGCTAAGGGCAGTTTGAAAGATGGAGCTGTGAAATAGCAGGAATTCAGCCGGGGCTTTGCTGAGGGTTTTGTTCGGGTCATGTTCGGGTGTTGTCTTAGTACCGGTGCTATTGAACCCACAAGAACCCACAGCATACCCACAAGGAACCCACACGAAAGTGTATATTTATGGGGTATTTGTGGGGTTTGAGTGTTTGATGGAGGGTAATGGTAAACTCAAACTAAAACGCCGGTCCTTAAAAAGGCGACCGGCGTTTTTGAACTGATTTTTGGTTGTATTTTTCTTGGATTAGGGTATTATACGCCTGTCCAACGTTTCCAGACCGCTTTTTGAGCTGCTGTGGCTTTCGGGCTGAGCTCTGCGCTCAGTTTAACATTGGGGCTGGACTTCAGTTTGATGCTGAAATCTTTTTCCAGACCGTCACGAAGTACTTTAACCTGGATGATGTCACCAACTTTTTTGTTTTGAACGATCATCTGGTTGATATTTCTTTCTGCGGGTACACCATCGATACTAATAACTTCGTCATTGACGTTTAGCCCGTCGGTCCAGGCAGCAGAGTTTCTGGATACCGCACTGATAAAGTTCCTGCCTTCGATGATCCTGTTAGATACGCCAAGGTATGGAATTTGTTTTCCGGCATTTTCGTCTCTAACAGTGATACCGGCATACCCCAGGTACTTCTGATATTCGATTGGTGCTGTTCCGTAGATATATTTATTGTAAAAATCTGTCAGGCTGATACCGCTGATCTTTTCGGCCATCGCCTTAAATTCAGCATCTGTGTATCCTTTACCTTCAGCTTTAACTTTTTCGTACATCGCTTTCATTACATCATCGAGGCTTTTTGTGCCTTTGGTAGCCTGAGCAATTTCAATATCCATCAGTAAACCAATTAACTCACCTTTACTGTAGTAGGAAACGGTTGTGTTTGCAGAATTTTCATTCGGCCTGTAGAACTTTATCCAGGAATCGAAACTTGCTTCTGAGGCACTTTGAATTTTTGCACCTGGTGTGTTCACAACCGCTGTGATTGCATCTGCCAGCGTAGAAACAAACTCCTGATTGGTCCACAAACCAGAACGCAGCATCAGCTTATTCTCGTAGTATGCCGTGAATCCCTCAGAGATCCAGAGGTTGGTTGTATAATTCTCGTTTTCGTAATCAAAAGGTCCTAATGCTACCGGACGCAGACGTTTTACATTCCATAAGTGATAATATTCATGTGCAACCAGATTTAAGAAGCCTTTATAACCGGCTTCAGTAGCATAGGCATCTCTGCTTGCACCCAAAACTGTCGAGTTCAGGTGCTCCAGTCCACCACCGCCACGCTGAAAATTATGTACGATAAAGGTATAATGCTTATTTGGATTTTCACCGTAGATGGCCGTGCCTTGCTCGACAATTTTGGCCATGTCAACTTTCAATTTTTCTGCATCATAATTTCCACCACCATACATGGCAACTTCGTGCTTTACGCCGGCAGCTGTAAATTCAAAAATATCCTGGTTACCGATTTCAATCGGACTGTCAAACAACACATCGTAATCTGAGGCAGTATAGGTAAATTTCTTTCCTGCTATGGGCTCCAGGCCGGTAGAAACTTTAGACCAGGTATGAAACGGTACAACCTTCACCGTGCTCGATGATGCCAGGCTTCCATCGGGGTACATAAAGATGCCCGTTGGGGAAATAAATGCATGTGAGTCATCTACGAATGAAGTTCTTACAGAAATTTCGAAGGCATAAACACTGTAATTAACTTTAAGATCCTTTGCTCCCGCTGTGTATACTCTCCAGGTATTTTTATTGATTTTTTCTGCTTTCAGTGCATTACCGGCAGCATTAGCCTGAAAACCTTCTACATTTTTCGCAAACTCACGGATCAGGTACGAACCCGGTGCCCATGCTGGCATCTTCACATCTACAAACTCTTTACTCAAACCTGACAGCTCCATTTGCACTTCCACATAATGCGCCTGTGGCTCCTTAAAGCTCAGTTCGTAATTAATTTTCAACTGCGCTTTTGCAGCAAAAAAAGGGGAAAGGATCATCATCATTCCCAAAGTCAATTTTCTCAACAACATATTTGATTCTTTTGCGGCAAATTTAAAACATATGCCAATGCCGGCCATTTAAAATAAATAATAAGCTGTAACATACTTAATACAAGCTCCTGAGGAGAACTTATTTGAATATTTTTGTTTTCTCATACTTCCGTAAAATTAATTATGAAACTCAAATATCTTATTTATACGCTGCTTGTTGCTGGTATTGCCTACCTCATCTATTACCGGATTTCCGCTAATCAAAAAATAGGTGCATCTTCTAATGGAGGTGGTGCGTCCGGTGGTAAAGCGCCTACCCTTAATGTAACAGGTGTTGTTGTACAGCCAGCTCCTTTTGCCGATAATCTGGAAGTAACAGGAACAATAGAAGCCAATGAAGCTGTCGCACTGCAGTCAGAAGTTTCAGGTCTGGTAACCGGAATTTATTTTACCGAAGGCGGCCAGGTCACAAAAGGTGCTTTACTGGTTAAAATTAATGACAGAGATATACAGGCTCAGTTACAAGAATCACTAACCAAACAAAACCTGTCTGCAACCAATGAAGGCCGTGCCAGACAATTGCTGGATAAAGGAGCGATTAGCCAGGAGGAATATGATACCGCACTGGCAGATCTGAAATCATTGCAGGCACAGGCACAGCTGATCCGTGCACAACTGGCAAAAACCAGCATTCTTGCACCCTTCAGTGGAAAAATAGGCTTAAGATCAATCTCACAGGGAGAATACATTACGCCTACTACGATAATTGCTAATTTACTGAATACCAATCCAGTTAAAATCAACTTCTCAGTACCCGAGAAATATATGGCGCAAATTAAAAATGGGGCAACCGTTACTTTCCGTACCGATGGCTCAAACCATATGTATACTGGGAAAGTATTTGCGATTGAGCCGGGCATCAACTCACAAACGAGAACTCTTCAGATCAAGGCTTTAGCACAGAATGAGCATCAGGAATTACGCCCGGGGTCTTTTGCGAAGATATCGCTTACATTAGACAAGATTGAAGATGCCATTATGGTACCTAACCAGGCCATTATCCCGGTACTGAAAGGTAAAACAGTTTTTATAGCCAAAAATGGTAAAGCAAAACAGGTAGAGGTACATTCAGGGACCCGGACGGACCAGAACATCCTGATTACTTCAGGCTTAAGCGTTGGTGACACCGTGCTAACCTCCGGAGCATTATCTCTGAAAGATGATGCAGCTGTTCATGTTACACTGGTTCAACAAAAATAGCACCTGACAAATGAGTATTTCAACCACAAGTATAAAACGGCCGGTTCTGGCCATCGTAATGAACCTGATGATCCTGCTTTTCGGGGTTATCGGTTACAATTTCCTTGGTGTAAGGGAGTACCCCAATATTGACCCAACGGTTGTATCGGTAAGAACTTCTTATCCGGGAGCAAACTCTGATATTATCGAATCGCAGATCACTGAACCGCTGGAAAAGGCAATCAATGGTATTGACGGGATCCGGAATATTTCTTCGTCCAGTAATCAGGGAACAAGTAATATAACCGTTGAGTTCAATCTCGACAAAAATATTGAAGAAGCGGCCAATGACGTCCGGGATAAGGTATCACAGGCCAGCCGGTCACTTCCAAAAGATATTGACGGTAATCCTGTAGTGAGCAAGGCAGACGCGAACTCAGATGCGATTATTACGATGACCATTCAGAGCGATCAGCGTAATCAGCTTGAATTAAGTGATTATGCAGAAAACGTTATTGCCGAAAGGATTCAGACAATTCCTGGTGTCAGTGGAGTACAAATCCAGGGGCAAAAGAAATATGCGATGCGTATCCGGATCGATCCGGGTAAACTTTCGGCTTATGGTTTAACTTCCCAGGATATTGTTGCTGCGCTGGATAAAGAAAACGTGGAACTTCCATCTGGAAAAATCACTGGTGCCAATACTGAACTGACAGTTAAAACTTTAGGAAAGCTGACTAATGAAACCGAATTCAACAATCTTATTCTTAAAAATGACCTGAATAACGTCATTAAATTAAAAGATGTTGGATACGCGGAATTAGGCCCGGAAAATGAAGAAACGATTCTGAGAGAGTCTGGAAAACCAATGGTTGCGGTAGCACTGATTCCGCAACCGGGGGCTAACTATTTGGATATTTCCAAGGAGTTCGAAAAACGTTACGCACAGTTAAAAGAAGAAAGTCCGAAAGATATTACATTGAATATCTCATTGGATAATACCCGGTTTATTAAAAGTTCGGTGACAGAAGTTGCCGAGACAATATTACTTTCCCTGGTACTGGTAATCTTAATTATTTATCTTTTCTTCAGGGACTGGGCAATTGCATTCCGGCCTTTGATCGATATACCGGTTTCCCTGGTCTTCACCTTTTTCATCATGTATATTTTCGGTTTCTCGATCAATGTACTGAGTTTACTGGCGATTGTACTGGCAACAGGTTTGGTCGTGGATGACGGGATTGTGGTTACGGAAAATATCTTTAAGAAGGTCGAAGAGGGCTATTCGCCTTTCGAAGCCGCAATTAAAGGTGCAAACGAAATCTTTTTTGCAGTTATTTCAATTTCAGTTACACTTGCCGCTGTATTCCTTCCGGTAATTTTCCTGCAAGGATTTGTTGGGCGGCTCTTCCGGGAATTTGGGATAGTCATCGGGGCCGCAGTACTCATATCAGCATTCGTCTCGCTAACGCTCACGCCGATGCTGAATGCTTACCTGATGAAAAGCACTGGCCACGTAAAATCGCGTTTCTATAACTGGACTGAACCTTACTTCGTTGCGTTGAATGATAACTATGCACTAAATCTGGAGAAATTCTTACGCAAAAAATGGCTTGCTATCCCTATTCTGGTTGCCTGTGTCGGGCTAATCGTCCTGTTTTGGAAAGTCCTGCCTAAAGAGACTGCCCCTTACGATGACCGGAGTGCCATTAATATGAATATTACTACTCCTGAAGGTTCATCTTATGATTATACAGATGAGTTTATCATGAAGATTGCTAAAATGGTAGAAGACTCTGTTCCGGAGAAAAAAGTATTGATCACCATTACTTCTCCTGGTTTCGGCGGATCTGGCGCAACCAATAGTGGTTTTGTGAGAATGGGTCTGACGGATCCTGGAGACAGGGACCGCTCGCAGGAAGAAATCGCTGCACAGCTAACCCGTATCACTAAAAAATATACAGAGGGTAAAGTACTGGTTACACAGCAGCCGACCATTTCAGTCGGGCGTCGTGGTGGTCTACCGATCAGTTACATTATTCAGGCACAAAACTTCGACAAATTACGGGATAAAGTCCCTCAGTTTATGGACGAGGTGAGTAAGGATCCTACTTTCACCGTATCAGATGTCAACCTGAAATTCAATAAACCGGAAATCAACCTGACTATCGACCGCGATAAAGCTAGAAACCTCGGCGTTTCGGTAACAGATATCGCACAAACTTTACAACTTGGACTAAGCGGCCAGCGTTTCTCCTACTTCTTTATGAATGGCAAACAGTACCAGGTAATCGGACAGTTTGACCGGGGAAACCGGAAAGATCCGCTGGATCTGAGTTCAGTTTACGTGAGGAGTGATAAAGGCGAACTCATCCAGATAGATAACCTTGTCTCTTCAAATGAAGAGAGCAGCCCCCCTCAGCTTTACCGAAATAACCGTTTCATAGCGGCTACTGTCTCGGCTGGTCTTGCCCCGGGTAAAAGTATAGGGGACGGTATCGAAGCGATGGACAGAATCCGCGATAAAGTGCTGGATGAAACTTTCTCGACCGACTTAGGTGGTGAGTCAAGGGATTTCAAGGAAAGTTCCTCGAATACTATGTTCGCTTTCGGATTAGCTTTATTATTGGTTTATTTAATTCTATCGGCGCAATTTGAAAGCTTTAAAGATCCGATTATTATTATTCTGACTGTTCCTATGGCTGTTGCAGGCGCGTTCCTGTCTCTTTGGTTATTTGGCCAGAGCTGGAACATCTTCAGTCAGATCGGAACAATTATGCTGATCGGTCTGGTTACCAAAAATGGTATCCTGATCGTAGAATTCGCCAATCAGCTTAAAGAAGAAGGGAAAAATGTACAGGAAGCGATCAGAGAAGCTTCAGTTTCCAGGTTAAGACCTATTCTGATGACAAGTCTCGCCATCGCAATCGGTGCATTACCAATTGCCCTTGCCCTGGGTGCTGCTGCGAAAAGCAGGATGGGTATGGGTATTGTAATTGTCGGCGGAACTACTTTCTCACTGGTACTTACCTTATTTGTAATTCCATCGATCTATTCGTACTGGTCTAAAGAACACAAACAGAACACAGAGCTGGAGCGCTCTTTAAAGGCAGCCCTGGAAGAGGATGAAAAATCTTCAGTTTAATATGAGCAAGATGAGCAAAAAAATATTTCAGATTCTGCTGGCAATGGCTGTTTTCGGCCTTCAGCAATCTTATGCCCAGGATACCCTGAGTCTGCGGGACGCGATTACTATCGCACTGCAAAATAACTATGATATCCGTCTGGTAAAAAATGAGGTGGAGATCGCCAAAAACAATAACAATGTGGGTAATGCAGGAATGTTGCCCAACCTGGCAGGAACTTTCAGTAAAAGTGGCAGCAGGCAGAACTCGGTGCAGACACCAGCCACAGGACCAGAAAGAAAAATTGATGGCGCCAGAAGTACAAGTATGAATTATGGTGTCGGTCTGGGATGGACTATTTTCGATGGTTTACAGATGTTTGCTAATCACGATCGCCTGAAAGCTTTGCAGCAACAGGGAGAGATTAATGCGAAGGCGACAATCTTAAGTACAATCTCAGATGTGGTGTCGGCATACTATGCTATTGTACGCCAGCAAAAACTGGTTGTGGCTACAGACACTGCACTGGATATTTCCAGGCTGAGGGTAACGATTGCCAGCAACAAATTAAAAATCGGACGCGGTTCAAAATTAGATGTACTTACTGCGCAGGTAGATTACAATACTGATACGACGACCTATCTCCAGCAAATCAATATGCTCAGAACTGCTAAAATCACATTAAATGAGCTGATGGCCAGAGATCTGAAAACACCATTTGTTGTGGGTGATAATCTTGATATAGACGAGGGGCTGAAATATGCAGAACTGGACAGAATGACACAGCAACTGAACCCTAATCTCCAGAGTGCAATGGTGAGCAATAAAATCGCAGCCCTTAATCTCAAGGTCGTAAAAGGTCAGCGTTATCCGGTGGTCGCTTTAAACGGCGGATATGAATTCTCAAAAAGCACGAGTCCTACAGGCTTTAATCAGAAGTTCAGAGCGAACGGAATGACTTATGGGGTAACCGCCAACCTAAACATCTTTAACGGCTTCCTGCAGCGGCAAAATGAGCGTAATGCGAAGGTAGAGATTGAAACAGCAGCACTTACACTTGCACAAACCCGCCAGACCGTGAATTCAATGTTACTTTCCAGTTTTGAGAATTATAGAACTAACCTCGATCTGCTGAAAGTGGAAACGGGCAATACAGAACTGGCCAGGCAAAATCTGGATATTACTTTCGAAAAATACAGGCTCGGCAGTATTACACCGCTTGAGCTTCGTGAGGCCCAGCGGAATTCAATCAATGCGATTACCAGATATCTGGACGCCAGATATCTGGCTAAGCTCACAGAGATCAACCTGAAAGAAATCAGCGGAACTTTAAATGTTCAATAATATGTTTAATTTAGGACATGATTTTAGTTGCTGACAGCGGATCGTCTAAAACTGACTGGAGGGGTTACCACCAGGGAAATATTATCAGTTTTCAGACCAAGGGTATCAATCCTTATTTTTTAAATGCGCAGGATATTTTTAAAATTCTGTCTGAAGTTAAAGAACTGGAAAATCTGGGAGACCAGGTCAGAGAAATTTATTTTTATGGCTCTGGGTGCTCATCTCCCGACAAACATGAAGTCGTGTCGAATGGACTATCATTATTCTTTACAAGTGCTTTTATCTGCGTAGAAAATGATCTGATTGGTTCAGCTTATGCCACATGTGGGGACGAGGAAGGCCTGGTTTGTATCCTTGGCACCGGATCTAATGTATCCTACTACGATGGCACCGCAACACGCGACGGCAATCACGGATTAGGCTATCTTCTGGGAGATGAAGGTTCCGGAACTTATTTCGGCAGAAAAATGCTCTCGAGCTATTTATATGGTCAAATGCCGCAGGAGCTTAGTCTTCGGTTCAAAGAAATGTACCCTATCGAAAAAGAAGAGGTTATTACCAGCGTCTACCAGCGGCCATTTCCTAACACTTACCTGGCTACCTTCAGCAGATTTATGGTAAGCAACCAAAGCCATCCATTTATTCATAATATACTGGAAAATGGTTTTCAGGAATTTATCGATGTTAATATCAAAGATTTCAAGGATTATCAAAAACTAACCTGCCACTTCGTTGGCTCAATATCCTGGTATTATCAGGACATATTGCGTGAAACGGGTGCCAAAAACAATATTCATATCGGGCATATCCTGCAAAAGCCAATTGAAGGTCTTTTCCAGTACATCCTGAAAAGAGAGGGTTTGCCAGTTCAGTAATAATCTACTGCTGACCTATAGCATTGCCAGCAGAGTTATTTCTTAAAGCGTTTATTTCTGCACTGACAGCACCTGCAATTTCATCAAGCTCGAACTGTTCTTTCATACTGAAATCCTTTGTCTGGTAATCGATCAGGCATAGCATACCGATAATCAGACCTTCTTCAGAATATACAGGTGATGTCGCATAAAAACGGATACCCCTTTCTGCAGCAAGTAACGGGTTAGTTAGTTGAATAGCCGATTGTATGTCATCTGACATTAATGCGCCGGCATCTTCTCGATAAGCTATAACGAAAGAGTTCGATGTTCGATGTTCATGATGGCCCTTTTCTACACCGGAACTAACAAAATTGATAATCGCTGCAGTCATTCCAAATTTAGCTGCAGCGCGCTCAGCTAAATTCTCAAAAAATTCATTGTTCAGATTTGATTTAATCTGATAACCTCCGGCATAACCTGCTGAAAGATTAGAGTTTAAAGTATAATTCATAGTAAATTTCAATACGTGTGCAATTATTATACCTCAATAAAAGCATTGTCTTAAAAATATTACATAACACCGCTTATTCCCGTCTGAGGACTGTAATATTTTTGATGATGAGTTTTCAAACTATTTCAATTATAACTTTGGTTACCAGACCATTAAAATAAGACACGGCACTAAAATCCATATTTAGCGCCTCTCTGCAATGATTTCAGCTTCCGCCAGATCGCCTGGGCAACACTGTGTACACCTATTTCCGTTGACAGAGAATCCAGTTATTATTCCGGTTATAGAATTATTCGCATGCAGCATGATTATTATATTTTCACACCGTTTTTTCCACATATTGGGCAATTTCATACTTTAGATTTCATCTGATACTTCCTGGTAACGGATAAATTTCCAACTGAGTTTATTATCCCGTTCAAAAAAAACTTTAAAACTGGAATTTGGTGGCAGTGTAAAATGAAAAGAGAGCGTAGTTTCTTTCTGATCCTTCGGTATAAATCCTGGTAACAGTGTGAGTGCAATTGATTCTATTTGAGCAGCAGAATGCTTCATAATTTTTTAATTTATTATACAAAATTAGCGTTTTCATTTTCTTTAAACGTATTTGGCTACAAAAGCGATTCGCTTCACCGATACTAAAAAAAGATAAATCGCGTTCTCGACCTTAATATATTCTTAAGGTTAAGGAAGTGTATTCTCCATGTTCCTTTTGTTCATTAAACAAAAGAAAACTAACAGTTAAATCTGTTCATTTCATTCATTATTCAGATAAAAAGCTCGAATATAGCGCTCACAGTTAAATAATTAACCTATTAAGTATAAATTAGTAAGTATTTTAACGGAATGTGGGATAAATATTAAAAGCGTCTTGTTCATTTTAAACGTATATATGTATATTGGTTTCCATAATACGCCATTTATTATCTAATGGCTAAAGAATAAATATCAAATTATCACTCTTTTATGGAATACGGTCAGCAACTCAATGAGCTCAAAGGCTTAATTCTCTCCAAATGCGGAATACGATATGTAACTCCCGCGGATTGTAAACGAATCTCAATTGAAATTAGTAGAGAACTTAACAAAAATGTTAGTGAAACAACTATTAAAAGACTATTCGGATTTGCAGTCGTAAAACATAAATTCTCAAATTTCACGCTCACTACCCTCGCCGATTTTGTAGACATGGCTAAGATAGCGGAGTTCATTATTCCCGAAGCGGAAAAATGTGCTATCGAATTTAAAAGCTTGAGAGAGAAAGCAAGTAAAATCACTCAGTTTACATTAAAGAATATAAAAAACAGGTCCGGAATTCCATATCAATATACTATTAACAGGGATTACGCCGTCAAGGATTTTGAAAGGTTCTATCAAAATGAGACGATTTTCACCAGTGTGGTTTCGCAGCCTGGATATGGCAAGACAATCTCTCTGAGCCATCTGACAGAAGAGATGTTTTACACAGAAAATGCACCTTATAAAGACTCGACTGTCCTATTTTTCAAAGCATATAACTTCTTCAGTAAAGATTTGGCAAGGCTTCATATAGATGAACTGCTGCAAGTTCATTTAGCGCTGGCCGACAAACAAAACATACTCGACTATATCAATAAAACCCACGAAATTAATAATAGCAAATTTGTTCTGATTATTGACGGTTTCTCAGACATGCCCCTGCTTAAGGAAGATCTTTTCGGCATATTTGACAACCTGATTAACCTGATTTGCGCTCTGGAAGATTATAAGAACATTAAGCTTGTACTGAGCATGCGTTCGACCACCTGGACACGTTTTTACGACAGGATCAGGCATTCTGCCTTTCTGGTGAACAAATGGTTTCCCGGGCAATATTACAATGCGAACGAGATGAATAATGTACCCGCATTCTCAGAAAAAGAAGTTGATGCGATTGTCTCTAAACTGAATGAACAACAAACTGTTCAGATCAGTCCTGTACTGAAAAACCAACTTAAATATCCCTTCCAAATTCAATTGTACTATCAGCTCAAAGAGGAAAACCCGGATTTTAGTTATTATTCAAACATTACTTTTTTTGAACTCGTATCACGTTTTATTAAGGAAAAAATCTACCATTCAAACTATTATACAGAAAAGATCCTTTTCCTGAAAAGAATCATTAAACTGACCAATTACGGAAAGAATGTTAAATCTGTCGAGAAAGACAAGTTATTCAGCGAACTATCGTCATTCCGCAATGCCTATATGGAACTTATTGCAGATGGTATTTTAATGGAAGAGAAAAGTGCAGACGAATCTCACCCGAAAGAATATGTGCGCTTTCTGCATCCCCATACATTCGAGTATTTTCTATTTGTTGAGATCCTGGAAAAATTCAACCTTCAAATCAGCAGTGAATTTTTCAATTTTATTAATAAGGAATACGAAGGAAGTAGTGTCAGGTTTCAGCTTTTACAATGGACTGCCAGATTTCTGATTATTACAAACAATTTCAATGGACTGCGTCAACTGCTTGAGATAGATTTAGTGAGCTTTGAGCTGAATTATCTGCTGCTTTTTGTGGCTGAAGAAATTAAGTACAGATCGAAATCAGATTTCGCTTTACTGGAAACACTGGAAAAGCAAAAATTCCATGATTATGTAATCTCCAAGCTCAATAACTTCGACTTTATCGACTCCTGCTACCGGGAATCTGTTCTTGCATTCATCAGCATCACTAGAAACCAGGAATACCTGATTACATATTATGCTATTTTGGGGATCATTGATTTTTGCCGGCTTGATAAAGCCTCCATAAAGAACAATATCGAAATATTAAATAACTATACAGATTCGAACTGGATGTTTCATCCTTCAGAAGCATTACAGATTATTCTTGCTATTCTGAACGGCACCCCTCATAAAGACATGACTTTATTGCGAAAAATAGCAGATCTGAAGACTGGGAAAAATCCATTCAATATCAAACCAGGTCAGATAATGAATACAAAGATGTGTATAGGTTATGTTTATTTGCTATTTATCAACCTGCTTACAGGTGATCCCGAATCCGGTGCGGATATGATACAGGAAATATTGAAGATACATCCTGAAGACAACAAAGGTAAAACCGTTTTCAGCAACTATCTGATATTCCTATATGGCTTGTTTCTGGCGCAGTCAAAGTCCGATAAATATATCAAACAGGGGGAAATTCTTATCAACGAATATCTGCGAAAAAAAGATATACGGCTGAGCAGGTATCAGGAAGCTATTATATCAATGTTCAAGGCGCAGCAGGCCTACTCTAAGAAGGATTATGTACGTGTGCTGAGTTATTCTGCCGACGGACTCGCTATGTTCAGACGTAATGACATCGCTTTAAACCCGATCATGATTTATAATCTCCTGATCAAAGTTTACTCAGATTTAAAAAATTATGGAAAGGCACAGGAGTATACAATTGAAAAAATGGAGCTAATTAATAAGTGTCAGATTGATCAAAAAGTTTTTGCTAATTTTTAACTAACCGGTTAGTTCAGCTGTCATGAGATGGGGTTTTGTCGGCAATATTTATAATAATGGCATCCAGTTCTTTTGCCGAGTTCTCCAGGTGCAATAACAATTCATCTTTATCATCTCCAGGTTCAAAATTCTTCAGCAAATCGACAAGCCCCATGACCCTGGCAAGTGGTGCACGTACCAGATGAGATTGTATCCACGCAATTTCTTTAAATTTCTTATTCTGCTCTTCGATTTCTCTGAGGTGCATTTTATTCTGGGTAATATCCCGTTGTATAGATATCCAGTGTGTAACCTTGCCGGTTTCATCGGCAATTGGTGCATTACTCTGACTAACCCAATATTCCTTCCCTTGCTTGGTATAATTAATCACCTCAATCTCACAGGGTACTTTATTCGCTATTGCCGAACTGAGTTTTCTAATTTCGTCTCGATCTGTTTCCGGTCCCTGGGATATTCTTGGTGAGGCACCGAGCAACTCATTTTTATGATAACCCGACATACGGGTAAATGCTTCGTTTACATAAATAATAGACTGACCGCTGCCTTCTACGTTGCCGGTACAGATTAAAACGGCGTCCGTGGCATTAATCACCACTGATTCCAATAATCTTGACCACTCTTCTTCTTGTTTGCGCTGCGATATATCCTGCATACTACAAATCATCCGGACAGAAGCGCCCTGGTCATCAAAGACCATAAAACCACGGTCAAGCACGAATTTATAAGATCCGTCCGAACAGCAAAACCTGTATTCTTCCTGCCATCTTGCAATACCGTTTATAATATGCTGTTTCACATTATTAGTAACACGCTCTCTATCTTCGGGGTGAATCTGATTCGCCCACCATTCACTGCTCGTGGTATTTTCAATAAGGTCCTTATAGCCGAAGATTCCTTTAATTCCTTTATTCCAGTGTATTTTTCCATTTAATAGGTTCCAGTCCCAGATCGTATCACTGGTCGCTTTAGATACGATCTCATATCGTTCTGCACTTTCGCGAAGCTTTGCCTCATTTTTAACACGTAAGGTGACATCTCGAAAACTGCATAGATATCCGCCGACCAAAGGGTCTTCGGTTAAATTAACCAATAAGGTCTCTACCCAGAATATATCGCCAGCAAGGTTTTTGCATCTTAAAGGTTCAAGTCTGATCCTGTCAAAAGAATAGATATTTTCAAAGTAGTTGAGTAATTTTTCATGGTCCCGCTTATCGACATATTGTAATGACGAGTGCCCTATAAATTGTTCTGCCCGGGCATCTTTACCGAGAAATTTCAATAAAGTTTTATTGAGATAAATATACCTGAGATCTACGCTGACAACAGCGATCATGTCGCCCCCATCCTGCACTATTTCCATGAACTTCCGTTCCTGCTGCCCCAGTTCAATTTGCTTTAATGGTAAAGGCCCGATACTCGATACCGTAACCAAAACTGCGTTTTTAAACGGTGCATCAATATCGCTCAGATGTATTAATACAACCAGGTCTTCCCCGCCTTTTGTCGTATGTATCTGCTGCTGCTTACGTTCACCAAACTGAATCAATGACATATAATCATCATTGCCGGAACAAAGCTCGTTAACCTCCATCTGCAGGAATTCCGCTGAAGTATATCCATAGATCCGGACTGCAGCATCATTTACCACCAGAAACTTTAAGGAGATACGATCATACACCCACATGGGGAGCGGCGACGAATGAAAGAGGAGCTCATTAGTCATGGTGATGCAGGGTTATCATATTGTAATTATACAAAAAAATAAACAAAAGAACCCTTCTGTCGGGAAGGGTTCTTTTGTTTAAATGAAATGAACAGGAATCTTATTTATACGTCGCTGCAAGCTTAAGTGCTTCATAAGCATTAACAATCCCGCCACTGATAGAAAGATCTGAGAAAGGAACAACTTTAGCCTGTTCTCCTTCTTCCCCGCTAATCTCCACATCATGATTAACTTTTGTTACCGTCTTCATAATGATCTCTTTTACCTGAGCAGCTTTTAACTTAGGATAGTAAGATCTTATTAGTGCAGCTAAACCCGCAACTACCGGAGAAGCCATACTGGTACCATTATAAGCTTCATATTTAGAGCCCGGAACAGTAGAGTAAATTTGAACACCCGGCGCAAATACATCTACGGTAGTTTTACCATAGTTTGAGAAAGAAGCTTTAAGTGTCTGATCATCTTTAGGCCCTGAAGCTCCTACTACAATATAAGCATCTGCAATTCCGCCACCCTCATATCTGCGATCGGGGAAGCTCTTCTCTACATCCAGGTTTTTATTGTCATTCCCTGCAGCCTGAATAATAAGTACATCTTTTGACATCGCATATTTTACCGCATCATCCACTATTTTTTTATCCCAGGAATAAGCTTTACCAAAGCTCATGTTTAGTACTTTTGCTCCGTTATCTACGGCATAACGAATAGCATTCGCCACATCTTTATCTCTTTCATCTCCGTCGGGAACACTACGCACGCCCATAATCTGTACATGGTCTGCAACGCCTTTTATACCCAGGTTATTAGTACGGTCCGCAGCAATAATACCGGAAACATGTGTACCATGACTCGCGTCAGGTCCGGCTACATCGTTATTGCCATAAAAACGTTCTTTACTATCTGCATAATTATCGCCGACAAGCTCCGGACGCGGATCATAACTCATATTCAGGTTGTATTCTAATTGTTTCTGATAATGATCTAATCCTTTCTGAATCTGTGATTCATAAAAATCTTTATAGGTGGTATTTTCCAACTGGCTTACCATAATCCCTTTAAGCCGGTCTTCCATACCTGTTTGTGTCTGAACATTTTTGAAATCTGCCTGATCCGGATTGTCTTTACCCATCTTTTTCACCATTTCATCCAGCACACCTTTTAAAGCTGAAATATTAGCAACAGCATTCTCTGCTTCATCTTTCTGCTTTTCAAAATCTATTTTAGCTTTCTGATAAGCTTCGAATGCTGGCAGATCTTCTGCTTTTACGGTCTGTGCCGTCTGGTTATTAAACTTCGCAGAATCTCTTCTCAGTACTCTTGTTAATTCAAGTGTTTCGTGATCTACAGAGCCCTTCGCCGATCCCAGAAAGTTCCAGCCATGTACATCATCTATATATCCGTTTTTATCATCGTCTTTTCCGTTTCCTGCTATTTCTTTTTTGTTTGTCCAGATTACGCTTTTAAGATCTTCGTGGGTAGTCTCAACACCACCGTCAAGTACGCCAACCACCACAGGAACAGCTTTCTTTCCCTTCAATAATTCTTTATAAGCTTTTTCTGTACTGATACCGAATACGGTATCTTGTTTTAAATCTTGATTCTGCCAGTTATTATTCTGCTGTGCAAAAGCGCCAAAACCCAGTCCAAAGGCAAACACAGTACTTAAAGCAGCACGCATCATCAATTTATTCTGTCTTGTATTCATAGTATGATATAATTAGTCTTAAAACGTAAAACCGGAGAATTATTGTTCTGCCTGGTGCCAGGCAGCGAACAGTCTTAAATAATAGTTCCTGAATCCGGTACTCAAAGTTAAGAATAGACCTTATTATAAATTAAAAAAACCAGATATTTCTATCTGGTTTTAAATATTATATAGTTGTAAATGGATTATTCCTGCAATAAATCAAATTAAGCGTCAGCAAGGATCGCGTAGAAATCACGAATTCTGTCAAATGACGGGTGCAGGGAAACCACATTGCCAAATACCAGTAAAGCCGGTGACGATATTTTGTGATCCTCTACCAGTTCTGCTATCGTGTCGACCACGCCAACAAGAATATGCTCATCTGCAGTAGAACCGTTTTCAATTACTGCTACCGGAAGTCTTTCTTTACCTTCTTTTCTAAAAACCTCGGCAATCTCTCTTATTTTCTCAATACCCATTAAAACGACAACTGTTGCGTCAGATTTTGCGGCACCGGTTAAGTCAGCTGAAATTTCTCCGCGAGTATTCACCCCGGATAAAACCCAGAAACTTTCACTCAGTTCACGATAGATCATAGGTATTTTATGTAAACCGGGAACTCCGGTTGCACTGGAAATACCAGGTATTATGGAAGTTTGAATGCTATATGATTCTGCAAAATCAACTTCTTCGTAGCCTCTGGCAAATACAAAAGGGTCTCCGCTTTTCAACCGTACCACATGACCATAGTTGAGCGCATAGTCTACCATAAGCTGGTTTACAGCCTGTTGGGAGAATGCCTCATCTCCGGTTGTGTTTCCTACAAAAATTTTGATTGCATTTTCTGGTGCGTGATTAAGCAAAGCTTCATTCACAAGTGCATCATATAACACCACATCAGCACTTTGTAACGCTTTAACACCTTTAAGGCTAATCAAATCAGGATCACCAGGTCCTGCACCAAGTAAAGTAATTCGCGGTTCGAGTTGATTGTTTTTGATTTGATTTAAGACCATAGTAGATAGATTTTTGGTGATTATATATGCCCGTTAACACAAATATAACAAAGTCTATCGATTTACTGGTCTTTTATTTAGAAATAATTTTAAAATCCCTCTTCTCCGTTCAATTCACGCGCAATTACGTCTGCTACAGAGGTTTTAGACAAAACTTCAAGGGTAGCATCCCGGACATCAATAAAAGTTTTACGTATCCCACATGTTTTCTCATCGTGGCATTCGTCGCACTTTCTGTAGAATTTAAGACTCGCACAAGGTACCATTGCAATAGGCCCGTCTGTAATTCTCAAAATATCTACCAGGTAAATATCAGCTGCATCCTTATTCAGATTATACCCGCCGCCGGCTCCTTTTTTACTGTATAAGTAGCCTGCATTACGCAAATCCAATAAAATCTGTTCCAGAAATTTCCTTGGAATCATCTCCTGCTCAGCAAGTTTGACAATCTGCATAGGAGGATTTTCGACATTTTTGCCTAAAGCCACCAGAGCTTTAATGGCATATTTTGTTTTCTTAGACAACATATAAATACAAAGCTAAGAAAAGATTTAGTTATTGTTGAAATTCAACAGTTTCATTACCTGCAGCGTACAGTATCCGGTATTATATTCTTCAATTTCTGCCGCAGACAACAGAATTGATAAGGAGAATATTCCGGAAGGATAATCAATACAGGCCCTAAAATGCTTGTTAAAAGGGCAAAGTGTGGAGAAAGTCATCATAAACATGATTATAAAATTAAACTTAAAATACTGATAATCAGATGAGTTATTAAATTATGGCACACTGGCATTATTTTGAAACATCCCTTATCAGAATTAACTATAACATATTTATAAATTTAAAACATATCACTATGAAAAATTTCATTTTATCAGCAGCACTTTTAGTATTCGCAGGAGTTTCAACCGTTAATGCAAATGAAATTAAATCGCCGGTTGCTATTATAGCACAACAAGATAGTTCAGCAAAAGTACCGGTAAAATTAGAAGAATTACCACAACCGGTGCAAACTACACTTAAAGCTGACGCTTATAAAGATTGGGTTCCGACTACTGCATTTTTAATCACCAATGCTGATAAGTCTACTTATTATCAAGTAGATGTGAAAAAAGGAAATGAAGTCGCGTTCCTTAAAGTTGGACAAGACGGTACAGTTATTCAATAAGCTGATCCATTTTATTAAAATATAATGATATAAAAGCCGGAAGTTCTCCGGCTTTTGTATTTTTGCCATAATATCAAAGCAGATAATTATGGCGAAAATACTAATTATAGAAGATGACCTCACGTTCTCACAACTACTGGAAGGCTTTCTTAAAAAGCACGGCCATGAACCAGTCATCGTCCATGATGTCAAAAATGCATTCAAATTACTTTCGCAGGATGAATTCCAGTTACTGCTTATAGATTATCGTTTACCTGATGGAAACGGTTTTGATATTTTAGCTCACGTCAGAGAAAAAGGACTGCACAGCCCGATTGTAATCATGACAAGCTTCAATGATGTTCGTACGGCAGTTAAATCTATTCAGCTTGGCGCAATGGATTATATTACCAAACCTGTCAACCCAGACGAACTGCTGATGATTATCAATTCGGCATTAGATAAGAAAGAAATTCCAGATACTAAGGACACAGTCGAACATACTGATTTTATCAAAGGTAAAAGTGCTACAGCAGATAAGTTATATGCACATATTGACCTGGTTGCACCTACTGATATGTCTGTGATTATACAGGGAGAAAGTGGTACAGGAAAAGAATACGCTGCGCGTACCGTCCACACACAAAGTAAAAGAAATGGTAAACCCTTTATCGCTATAGACTGCGGTGCGCTTTCCAAAGATCTTGCTGCCAGTGAATTATTTGGCCATGTCAAAGGTGCTTTTACCGGAGCTGTGAATGATAAAAAAGGACAATTTGAAGCCGCTGATGGCGGAACGTTATTTCTTGACGAAGTCGGAAATCTCAGTTACGAGGTACAGGTGAAATTACTTAGAGCACTACAGGAGCGCGTTATACAACCACTGGGCAGCAATAAAAGGATACCCGTGGATGTGAGGATTATTACTGCAACCAATGACGACCTGCTGAACAGTATCCAACAGGGGGAATTCAGGGAAGATCTGTATCACCGTCTAAATGAATTTAAAATCCTTTTACCTGCCTTAAGAGAAAGAGATAAAGACCTGGAACTTTTTATCGAACATTTCATTAAACTTTCCAATACGGAACTTGATCGTAATGTAAAGCACCTGGCACCGACAGTTAAATCACTTTTATTGAATTATGACTGGCCTGGTAATTTAAGAGAGCTTAAAAATGTAATCAAAAGGATGGTATTGCTGACGCCTGGAGATACCGCCGAAATGGAATCCCTTCCGGATGAGATGATCCTTGCCATTAAACAAACTCCTAAACCCGGTGGTTCAGATTTGAAAGCCATCAATGAAAGTAATGAGAAAACCCTGATCATGGAAACGCTGATCAAGGTTAAATACAATAAATCCAAAGCTGCAAAACTATTGAATATTGATAGAAAAACATTGTATAGCAAAATGGAGCGCTACGAGATTGAATAATTTTATTCCTGATGTAAGTTTGTGATCTTTTGATCTACCAGTTTAATAAGCGCATTCAGGTCTGTAACCATCGACCTGGTATCCCCTGCATCTTCCGCTGTAATGGTACCTGCCCGATCCAATCTGATCTCCATTAGACGGAATTCCGCAGCCAGTTTTGCAGCTCCCATCTGAGCTGCCCTGCCTGCGATCCGGTGAACAATAAGTCTGGCTTCTTCGAACTCTGGCTTTTCAAGTGCAGCCAGCAAGTCCGCACTGTCCTGCTCACAGTCATCTCTGAATCTGTTTAAAATTTTCAAAAGTAAATCGCTGTCTCCGAAAGTCATCTTTTCCACAACGCTTGTATCAAAGTCTGCCACACTTGTTATGGCTGGCTGTGCAATAACTTTTTGTGCAACAGGTATTGCTACGGATCCCGGTACCCGGAATACACTTAAAAGATCCATTTCCCGGAAAGGTTTCATTAGCAAGCCATCAAATCCCTGCGCAAGTACTGACTCTAATTCTTCTGGCAAGACTTGTGCAGTCATCGCAAATATTTTCACATCAGCGGGAATTTTCCTGCGCATTTGCTGACACAATTCCCTTCCGGAAATCCCCGGCATCCGGATATCCATCAAAATATAACTGACTTCATTATCCCAGGCGGCAGACAACATATCAGCAGGACTATTAAAGCAGCGGTATGCAATATTACGCCGGTTGAAAATAACTTCACAAAGATCCAGAATCAGACTATCATCATCGACCACCCAGACACGCCCCTGAACAACCGGACCTTCAAGTTCCGGCGTATGTTCAGGAAGATCTGCTTCTTCACCAACCTCCATAGTCAGGTATACTGTGAAAGTACTCCCTTCTCCAGGCTTGCTTTTCACATAAATCCTACCACCCTGATTCTCTACCAACGAACGGACAATATTCAATCCCAGACCGGCACCAGCTTTATTAGTGACCTCTTTATCCGGAGAATCAATCTGTTCAAACTCAATAAATATCCGGTTACTCTGCTCTTCTGTCATTCCGATCCCTGTGTCAGTAACCGTGAAAATCAAGTGTAGCTGACCACCCTGACGTTTATCTTCTGCACTGAGTAGAATCTCACCATGTGGTGTAAATTTAATTGCATTGCTCAGCAGATTATACAGAATCTGCTTTAAACGGAACGGATCACTGATTACAATACCAGAGCCGGAAAGATCAACATCAGTCCGCATAATCAGTTTCTTCTGTTCTGCCTGCGGTTTCATGACAAGAATAACGTCATCAAGCAAATCGGCCAGGCGAAAAGTCTTGGAGCTGAAGGTGAACTTCCCAGATATAATCCGGTTATAATCCAGAATCTCGTTAACAATCTGCAACAGATGTTCTGAGGAACTATATATTGCATTAATATCTCTTAATTGCGGGTTTGGCTGATTTCTAATAATTTCCGCATAACCGATAATAGATTGAAGGGGGGTTCTGATCTCATGGCTCATATTAGACAGAAAGCGCTGTTTGGCCATACTGTGAAATTCGGCTTCATCTCTTGCTTCCTCGAGTTCCTTGCGATAAAGGTTACTTCTGGTAATATCTGTTAGGATCAGGTATAACAGGATCACGGTAAGGAGAAAAAAACCGATCATAATCAAACTGATCCTGCTGATTCCGGTATTAACCACTTCTTTCGCACGGATTCCATTCTGTTCGATCTGAATGACAACCTCTCCCTCTACCTTGCGCAGAATATCGAGCATCTGGTTAATAAGCTTATTGTTGGCTTCGGCTAATACTGCCTCCCGGTCCAGAAACCTGGCACTTTTTATTTTCTGTTCTTCTGCAATCGTCCTTAAGGATTTTTCAAGCCCTCTTGCGATAACTGTATCTGCTGATAGTGAAATTGTATCTCTCTGAATCTTTTCTTCATTTGTCACCTGATAAGAAGTGTTCTCTTCCTCTTTTTTCTTTCCAAAAATCCGGTTAAAAAGGCCTTTCTTCTTAACCTCGTCTACTGGAAAAATAGTTACTGTTGATGTCTTCTTCTCTGTAGTGACCACCGTGCTGTCCTGCGGACCGGGCCCCTTGCTTACCAGTTCATTAAGCTTCTGTACTTCATTCCGGAAGGACTGATTATTAACCAGGCCTTCTCTGACTTTCAGATAATTTACAAATTGCCTGTCACGGATAACCAGCAAGCCCTCGATAGACTTAATCCTACCCAATTGTACGGAATCATTCTTGTACATACCAGAAAGGGAGTCCAGCAAGGCACGGAGCTGCCGGGATTCTTTAAAAAACTGATTGTATTTACCAGGGGAGCTAAAAGCGAGGTTCTTCTGCTGCTGATCAAGACTGGAAACTTTACGGGAAACCATGTTAACTAAACGGAGCTTATCATTCGGCGCCGATATAGAATTAACCGTATCGAGCATCTCATTAAAAGCAATCTTACTGACTCCCCAGGCCAGCGACAGCGCACAGAATGCGAGCAAAAATCCGACTATGATTTTTCCTTTGGCAGCACTTAAAAAACTCTTCCTGTTTACATCTGTCATTCAACCTTGATTTTAATGATCCGGTAAAGATAACAAAGCCTGTTGTTTTTTGTTCAGCTTCGCCAGTCTTATAACGCAAACACTCAGCCCTGGTCAAGCATAGTACGGAAGGTCAGATTAACACGGGGAGTTTTCACTTTTACTGTAGGTGGCAATCTATGCAGCCAATGTGTCTGAGTTGTACCCTGCATAACCAGTAAACTTCCGCTTTCCAGCATCAAAGAAACATACTCGCCGGTTGTTTTATGTTTAAAAGCAAATTTACGAACTGCCCCAAAGCTAAGGGAAGCAATACAGGTGTCTTTACCAAGAGACTTCTCGTCATCACTATGCCAGGCCATTCCTTCCTGCCCGTCGTGATAAAGGTTGAGCAGGCAGGAATTGAACTGCTGCCCCGTCTGAGCTTCTACATGGTGCTTTAAAGCAAGCAGTGCCGGAGTCCAGACTTTAGCTATTTTTGTGGTCTTCGAATAAGTATAATGAAAAGCCTTATCTCCATACCAGGCCGCTTTTCTTTTCGTATAAATATGCTTACCAAATATGACGGCCTCATCGGGCTGCCACTCTATTTCTTCCAGCAGGGTTGTCAAAAAAGACTGCGCATCGGCAATACTAAACTGATATCCGTAATAAAAAACTTCGCCGTCATAAGGCAGTATATTCTGCATTCCTTCAGTACTAAATAAATTCATTTCATGAAATTAATTCTGGTTCTCTCTTTCTGCTAACGCTGATTCCCATCCAATCATTGCGATTTTCCTATCTGCCCCCCAATGATATTGCCCGAAGGCACCACTGGACTGAATTACCCGGTGACAGGGAATAAGAAATGCTACAGGATTTATCCCTATTGCTGTTCCTACGGCTCTGGATGACCCCGGTGCCCCAACGCCTGCTGCAATCTGTCCGTAAGTGGTTAATTGTCCGGAAGGGATCTTCAGAAGAGTCTCCCATACTTTTAACTGAAAAGGGGTTCCCTTCAGATGCAATTTGACCTGCTTGAGGTGGGTCCAGTCCTGCCCGAAAATATGCAATGCATTCTGTTGTATAGTATCTGTCAGCTGTTTGAATATGGCATTCGGGAACCTGCTTTCCAATTGATGAAATGCTTTTGCCGTATCTCCGGCAAAAGCCATATAACAAATTCCAATTGACGTAGATGCTACCAAAACCTGTCCGAATGGGGTCTCTGCAAAGCTGTAATTGATAAGTAACGAATTACCTCCGGTCTTAAACTCTCCGGGAGTCATTCCTTCTATATGAACGAATAAATCGTGCAGTCTTCCTGTTCCAGACAAACCGCTGTCGAAAGCAGTATCAAATAGACTGGATTGCTTATCACGGAGAATGCTCTTAGCATGCTCTACTGTAAGGTATTGCAAAAATTTCTTCGGACTGACTCCTGCCCATTCTGTGAATAAACGTTGAAAATGAAATGGACTTAGATGTACACTCTCCGCTATCTCGTCAAGGCCTGGCTGGGTTTTAAAATTCCGGCTGATATAATTAATAGCTGCTTCGATACGTCCGAAATTTGTTTCTTCCTGTGTGTTCATAAGCTTCAGATATTATACAAAGATATGTAAGGCTGAACAACCCGAAAACCCAAAACTTGCTGGATTTAATCAACTCTATCCACGCAATTGTACAAAAAACTAAAATCATATGGATTTGCGGAGTTCTTACTTAAATATATTTAAATTAGATGAACCAAATAGAAATCATGAGAAAACTAAAATTGCAAATGCAGATAAGTGCTGATGGTTATGCCGCCGGCCCCGCGGGGGAACTGGACTGGCTGGTCTGGGACTGGGACGAGACACTGAAAGCGCATGTCAGCAAACAAACAGAAAATGTTGACTGTATATTGCTCGGCAGAAAACTGGCAGACGGTTTTATTCCACACTGGCAATCTCTACAGGAGAACCCGGATACAGCAGATGCATTCAGTGATAAAATGGTCAATACTCCTAAAATTGTTTTCTCAGCGAGCACAAATCCGGGAGACTGGAAAAACACTATGGTTATCAGCAGCGATGCGGAAACTTTTATCAGGCAGTTAAAATCGCAGCCAGGAAAAGACATTATAGTTTATGGCGGCTGTAGTTTTGTGTCTTCTCTGATAGATAGCGGTTTAATCGACGAATTTCACCTTTATATGAATCCCGTTGCAATTAGCAAAGGTCTGTCTGTTTTCAGAAAATCTTCGGAAAATATTCAGCTCAGACTAACCCAGTCAATTTCTTTCAGTTCAGGAATCGTACTGCTTCAATACGAACCGAAATAATAGCTATGCAACATTCTTCATTTGAGTATAAAAAATGGAATCATTCGGATAATATTGAAATGTTTTCCTCAGTAAATGAAACCGATTACTTCCCTTTTCACTTCCATGACTATTACTGCATTTCTCTGATCACCGGCGGAACGGAACAACTGGATACTCCGGATGAAAGTTTTTATGCCTTAACGGGATCTGTAAGTGTAACTCAGGCTAATGAGGTGCATAAGAACCGGGCTATTGACAGTTCAGGATACAGTTACAAGACATTATATGTTAATCCAGACCTGCTGAAATTCTACGGAACCGGGAAAAAGCCGGAAAGATTAGAGCGTGTTATAAATGATGGTATCCTTGCCGGCGAACTCAGTAATTTATTCGGTGGAAAGAGTACTCTGGCTAATTTCCAGACCGTATTAAAACGACTTACGCGATATGCTACAAGCGAGAAACCAGTAGTTGAAAACAGATTTGAATTACTAGACGAACTTTGCGCAACCTTTCCTTATCAATCCGTTAGTCTGGACTGGCTGTCAAAACAATTCTGTATGAGCAAATTCCATTTTGTGAGAGTCTTTAAAGCAACTAAAGGCATATCTCCGCAAGCTTATATGATGCTTAAAAGGCTCAAAATTGCAAAAGAAATGCTCCTCAATAATCAGGACCCCAGGCATGTTGCTTTTATGACTGGCTTTTATGATGCCGCTCACCTGAATACGGCGTTTAAAAGGTTTTTCGGCATCACCTTATCTATGATTAAAAAAAGTTCATGAAAACATTGATCGTATTGAGTGCAGGAATATTCTTCTGTCTGTTTTCATTAGTTCATAACAACCCGCTTAGCAGGGATTTATCTTTTCGGGACAGTCTGCTGCTTGTTTCTGATAGTATAAAAGTAGATAATATTGTTATTCATAACTTATTTAAAAGCCAGATCCTCGCGCATCAGAATGGCGTATACGATAGCCTGATGATCGTCAAAAAAGTATACCGTCCGCATCAGCAACTCTGGGACGGCTGTTACGGAATGATTTTCGGTGAAGAGAATACTTCGAAATTTAATACCCCAACCGGAATGATTGCCTGGAACAAAACCTTGTACCTGGAAAACAAAGCAGCTTTTGATCTGAAAGCAAAACAGCTGATTTCCATGAACATCGACTCTGTTCTGAAAATTAATCTCCATAAATTCAATCAAATGGTTGACGTTCAGCCCCAGGCTATCATCAGCATTTTATTTACTCCACTACAAGGAATTGGTTTCGGCGGTTGCAATGCAGATCAGTTTGCACTAGAACTTAATTATGCCAACAATGATCTGAACTATACAATTCACAAAGGAATTCCTCATGAATTGAACCACCTGGCATATGAACCCGGACGAATTAAAGACCCCCTTCATGAAACCGCTTTGGCTCAGGTAATTGACGAGGGGTTTGCCTGCTATTTCACATGGGTGTTTTTTGACCGGAAGATAAAAGAATATGAAGCGGTGGAAAACATGTCAGCAAAGGACTGGAACTGGTATCTCAAAAATGAAAAAGAGATCTTTCAGCAGCTTAAAGTGTATTTTAACTCTAAAGACAGCAACAATCCTTTGTTGAGGAATGAACAGTTCAAATTATTTCCAGAGGCACCTAAAACTCTATTTTACTGGCTGGGTTTCAGAATTATTCAATCTTATACGGATCTACATGGGCCTGAATCGTGGAAGGATATCTATAAACTACCGATAGCTGAGGTTTTAAGTAAAAGCGGGTACGAAAAGAAAATGCAAAAATAAAAATCAGCCTTTATATTTCTGCCTGAACTGTAACGGAGAACATCCTGCGATCTTGCTGAATAAACGGATTAAATAAGTCGGATCTGAATATCCAAGATTAAAGGCGATCTCTTTCACCGTGCTCTCGGTATAAAAGAGTAACCTTTTAGCTTCAAGAATTACCTGTTCGTGAATCCAGTAGCTGACCGGATGTCCCGTTGTACCTTTTACCGCTTCATTAAGGTACACGGGAGAAATATGCATTAAACCAGCATAGGCTGAAGGACTCTTTATTGTGCGAAAATGCGTGAGTAGTAAACTACGGAACTGCCGGCTTATAATAGCTGTGCGCAAACCTGAGTGTGAAGCCGTATTCAATTTTTTTTGGTAAGCTGCACAGAAAAGGCTGACACATACGCCCAACATGGACCGCAAAGTTTGTTCATGAACCTGATCTGAGTGAGAGTCACTAATGCGACCCAACAACTGAATACTTTCCCTGAACAATAAAGCCTGCTCAGCTTCAATCTGCAAAACATTGCTTTGCATCGTACCCCCTAGTAAAGTCTGACGATAATTATCGGCAATCCAAACCGGATCAACTGCGATAAACCAGCCCACACCCGGTGTGGCTGATATTCCAAAATGAACCTGCCCCGGATGAACACAACAGATCGCAGCTCCTTCAATAACCACCTCCTGAAAATCGATCATCAGATGAATCACTCCGGATTCCTGATAAATTAAAATATAATTATCATCGCGGTGTGCAGGGTGGGAAGATATATCGTCGTGAACAGAATCGAGTTTCCTAATTTCGATAAATCCCCGCCCTCTTTCTTCCAGGCTATAAAATGGTATGGCAGCAGATTTTTTCATTGGTCTAAAGATAAGCAAAACGGGTTTGCCCGGAACGTTTATTCCGGGTAAACCCGTATCACAAATTAAATTTCAGTTCCATTTGAATATTGCAGCGTTCATAAGGTGTCGCACGGCCAACTACTTTTTCAAAACCTAATTTCTGATATAAATTAATTGCTGGTTTCAACATAGTATTACTTTCCAGATATAAATTCCTTCCACCTAGTTCTTTTGCCCTGTTTACTATCGTACTACCTAATAGCCAGCCAATATTTTTGCCCTGAACTTTTGGAGACACTGCCATTTTCGCCAGTTCGTAATCGTATTGCGGATCGTTCATTTTGATCAGAGCACAGCTTCCAACCACCTCATCCTGATATAATGCAATAAAGATTTCCCCTCCCCGATCCAAAATGTATTCTTTTGGGTGATCCAGAGACTGATGATCTGCGCTCTCCATTTTGAAATAAGTTGAAATCCATTCTTCATTCAATGCTTTAAAGTCTTTAGCATATTTTTCCTCAAATGGTACGATTCTGACATCTTGTGCTTCTCTTAGTTTCTTCTGCTCTACAATCCTTCTGTATAAAGACTTTTGTTCCAGCAGATATTCCCATTCCTCTATGGCTTCCCAAAGATTGTTACGGCTGCTTTCCAGGATCTCCTGAACTGCACTTCCAACATCTACTACTTGTTTTTCAAATTTCTCTGCCATAGACCGGCCTTTCTCAGATAATTTGATCACATTTCTTCGTCCGTCGTTCTTGTCTTTGTTCTCAGTGACAATTTTCTTTTTTGCCATTTCAGAGA
>JAAAFW010000015.1:1759089-1885865 GCA_019352875.1 Pedobacter cryoconitis
TTGCTCGGGCCATGTTAGAGTCTTGCTTTACTATTGCTTTGGGTTGACCTAGTGTTGACCCGAGTTTTCAAGGGGTTGACCCGAGTTTGTTCGAAGAACGATAGGTCAACCTTATTTAAGAATAGTAAAAATGGCTATGAATGTAAAAGAAGACTGCAGTAAAACCCGCTCAGTCGTGCTGTTCGCTCTTTTTAGTCCTGAAACTATAAATCAGATAAAAAAGTGCCGGCAAGATAAAAACACTGCCAATTAACAATGCCCAGCCCAGACTTGCAATGGTTTTATATTGCCCCTGATGGGTTAACAGACTCAGATTCTCACCGCCTTTTAGCAGAACAATATCTGGAAAGTGGCTATAGGTTGCCGCAAAAAGAATCATGCTTACCTGAAATCCCGCGAAGAACCGGAGTATGATTGCATGCCCCTTATTCAATTCAATAAAGGTAAGCACTAGTGAGATCGTAGCCAGTACCAGCGCAATTACTCCTGGATAATCACTAAAGATCCAGTCCATCAGCGGGATATTCTCAGCGTAGGCAGCCATAAATACCAGTGCGCCCGCCCCCATAACAACAAAAATTACCCGTCTTGCTTTTCTAATAAATAAAGCACGGTCATCTGGATGTGTAGTTTCACCAATAATAAATATTGTAGCCAGATAAGCACAGATAGTCACTGTAAACAGCCCCACACTCAACGAAAACCAATTCAGCCAGCTAAAGATATAGGCCGATACAAAATCGGCAGCCTGAAGATCTATCTGACCAGATACCGAGCTGGCCGCAATAATTCCCAGAAAGAAAGGAGTAACCACACTCGACACTACAAAAATTGGCGTATACACTTTTTGCATCCCATCTTTTACCGCATCGTAATTCCTAAAAACGAAGGCCGTGCCTCTGGCAATAATGCCCAGCAGCATACAAACAAGCGGAATATGGAGGTAAACAGAGACTGTGGTATAGATTTTTGGAAAACCAACAAAAAGAATTACAATGACAATAATCAGCCACATGTGGTTGGCTTCCCAAACCGGACCAATGGCTTCATACATATTCTTTCGGGTACGGTGCCTGTTCTTTTTCGAAGTAAAAAGTTCCATGATTCCCGCACCAAAATCTGCCCCGCCTAATAAGATGTATAATAAAATGGCTGTCCAGAGAAAAACAATAACTACATATACCATGACTTAAGAATTCTTTGTTTGAGATGACGAATCATATAATTTACCTACCATGGTAATTTGTCTGTATAATAAAACACTGACAATAACAGCTAAGGAAATATACACCGCAGTAAACAGATAAAATGAATAAGCAATACCCGGCATTGGCGTTACTGCATCTGCCGTACGCATTACCCCATGAATGATCCAGGGTTGTCTGCCAACTTCTGTCACAGTCCAGCCCGCTTCTAAAGCGATATATCCCATTGGCGTAGCGACTACAAAAAGACGTAACAGCCACTTACTATCCAACCAATGCTTCTTTTTAATTAAAGCATAAAAATAGATCAGGGCCAGGCCGAGCATGAGCATTCCCAGACCTACCATGAGCTGAAATGCATAATGTGTGATTGCCACCGGCGGATGATCCTCTACAGGAATACTATCCAGGCCTTTCACCTCTCCGTTAAAATCTCCTGTTGCCATAAAACTGAGGGCTTTTGGAATTTTAATCGCATATTTTACTGTTTTATTTTCTACATCAGGTATCCCTCCAATAATTAAAGGAGCACCTTTTTCAGTATGGAAATGCGCTTCCATGGCTGCCAGTTTTGCGGGTTGCCTGCCGGCAACATCTTTTGCAGAAATATCTCCGCTAATAGGTTGGAGACAAGCAGCTATCGTCGCAAATATTGCTGCAATCTGAAATGCCTTGCGATGAAACAGCACGTTCTTTCCTTTTAAAATCATTAAAGCATGCACCCCGGCAACTGCAAAACCAGTTGAAACAAATGCAGCTATACACATATGCAAAGCCTGCGAAAACCAGGCATCATTGAACATCGCCTTAACGGGGTCGATATTCAGGTATTGTCCATCTATAAAATCGAATCCGGCAGGACTGTTCATCCAGGCGTTAGCAGCAACTACCAGAATTCCTGAGAGTAATCCGCTGACACCGACTATAACACCGGTAAGCCAATGAAACCAGGGATGAAATTTATTCCAGCCATAAAGATAAAATCCAAGGGCAATTGCCTCAATAAAAAAGGCAGTCCCCTCCAGAGAGAACGGCATTCCGAAAATCGGACCGGCATGCTCCATAAATCGTGGCCACAACAGACCCAGTTCAAAGGATAATACGGTACCTGAAACCGCTCCTGTTGCAAAGAAAATTGCTACACCTTTACTCCAGGCTTTGGTAACGTCCAGATAGACCGGATCTTTCTTTTTTAACCAGAAATAATGTGCGGTACACATAAAGAATGGCATGACCATGCCAATACAGGAAAAAACAATGTGAAAGCCCAAAGAAAAGGCCATCTGAAGTCGGGCAGCTAAGAAATCTTCCATAAAAGCAAAAGTAAGAGTTATACCGTTTCAAAGCAGATTTAACACAATAGAATTGCCCTTGAAATGTAATATTCCGACCGGTTAGTGCCGGTACTAAATAACCGGTTTACTACTCACCGGCGGCACTATCAGTTCTTTGTTTGCCCCCGGTCTGACGATCATTCTTAAAGACTGGTCCCTGGTAAAATAAGCAACCATCCAGTTGTATAAAGTTTTGATCTGATTCCTGGAATTGATTAATGAAATAAGGTGGATAAACAGCCACATTAGCCAGGCAATAAAACCACTAAAAAACATTTTAGGTTTTGGTAGATCAGCTACCGCCTTGTTACGGCCAATAATCGCCATAGATCCCCTATCATGATAGGCAAAGGGTTTCTGAGACTCAGATTTAGAAATGCGTACCAGGTTCTTCCCTAAATTGTCGGCCTGCTGCATAGCAACCTGCGCAAGCTGAGGATGCCCTTGTGGAAAATTACTATCTGTCACTTGTATACAGGTATCTCCCAGCGCGTATATATTACCTGTTCCCTTTACCAGGTTATAAGCATCTACCTGTAACCGTTTTCCTTTACCATACGCCTCTGCTGGAATACCTTTAAAAACCATAGCAGTGACGCCTGCAGCCCAGATCAGATTTTTAGTAGTAATAGTTTCTCCGTTGGCAAAATGAACCTGATCATCAGCGAAATCTTTAACCATCATATTCAGTTTCACCTTCACACCCATTTTCATTAGAGCATTGTAAGTGTATTGCTGTGATTTTTCGCTCATTGGCGTCAGTACGGCAGGCAAGCCGTCAACGAGATAAATTTCTCCGCCAGAACCGGTAAGTTCAGGGTAATCTTTGGCGATAATATGCTTTTTCATCTCCGCAAACATACCCGAGATCTCTACTCCAGTCGGGCCGCCGCCGGCAACTACAACAGTGAGTAGTTTTTTACGCTCAACCGGATCCTGTGTGCGGGAGGCCAGCTCCAACCTCTCCAGGAGTGTATTACGCATCTGCAGCGCATCTGACAGTGTCTTCATGGGTATAGCATGCTTTGCGACACTTTCCATCCCGAAATAATTTGTTTCGCATCCGGTAGCGAGTACGAGTATATCATAACTGACTTCTCCTGTGGAGAACATCACTTTGTGTTGTTCCGGAAAAATCTCCAGCAACTCTCCCATCCGGAATTGAATATTATCTTTCCCTCTAAGTAGTTTACGGAAGGGATAACTAATATTAGAACTTTCCAGATAGCCGGTAGCCACCTGGTAGATGAGTGGAGGAAAGAAATTGTAATTGTTTTTGTCTGCAAGTATAACTTCAAAATTTGTGTGTCCGGCAAGCTGTTTAGCCAGATTTACACCAGCAAAACCGCCTCCAATAATTAGAACTCTTTTTTGATTTTGATCCATTATATATAGCTGTATATGATTTTAAAACTAAAACAGAATTATACGGATGATGTTTTCAAATAGACTATTATTTCAGCATGGCATCAGAAATCTTGCAGAAATATCTTAATTTGTATCAAATGAGCGATAAAGATCTTCAATCCCTAAACACTTTCACCACGGGTAAATATGTATTTACCGGAAATCTACAGGAACGGCTCCTGGCAGAAAACCCTGTACCGGTCATATGGGCAGATGGTTTGCGCATGCATTTATCGGATGGTAAACAGGTGGGCGATAGCGGCCGGTTTCCAGTAAGCGACCTGATTTTAAAATCTTCTGTTTTTCTGGAAGATGACGGCAGGAAACTAGAGGCCCATAAACTATATACCTGGCCGGCAAATCTTGGGATCACCAAACACTGGACTGCTGCAAAAACCAGTTTTTTACAAGAATTTATCTTGAATTTCCCAATCGAGATAATCAGTGTACATCCCGAACAGGGTCTTACCTGGAAATTTATTACACCGGAACAATTTAAAAAATTCCCCGAAAACTTCGAGGCTAAATCAGCATTCAAAGACTTCTTTGCACATCCGGAAACCTATTTCTTTTTAAGAAGACCTCTCCAGGAGCCTAAATAATGCCGACTTTAATCAAGCGTATTAGAAATAACGTTCGAAAGTTAACCCATAACTAAACAACAGATTTTCCCTGTCGGTACGGGATATTCTATTGTATTGAAAAGCAGTGGTCAGACTAAGCCATTTATTTAATTTAAAGGCGACACTGGACACGGACTTGAAAGTATAATCATCTTTATCATTCAATGAAGGCTGAAAGAAGGAAGAACTATTCAGTTCAATAAGATTTCTGTAAATATACTTCCCGGTCAGACGCAGCGAATTCCGCCAGGTATGATAGATTTCCCTATCAATATCATCTAGTATCAGGTCGCTTGAATCAAAGAGAATTCCGTCACTCAGATTCAGGTATGCATTGTCAGAGTCTATGAAACTATAGGCAATACCTGCACCAGCCAGCAGCTGATTGTTAATTTTAAGAGATTTGCTGGTATTATAATTTACAAGGCCCCAGAAAAAAGTACGTGGAAAGCCTTTGTATAAGTTAAAATCCAATGCCGATGAATAATCATTGTTCGTCAGCTTGCTATCCTGCTTACCATAAATCCACGTATTATTCCAGTTTAGGCTATATGATTTTTTTCTGACACCTATCTTTGCAGCATTATTCAGCAACCAGGATTGCCCGTCATTGGTTTTATTAAATGCACCTGTGCTCGTATAACGGATCTGGTAGGCTGTGCTATCCGTGAACTGCGCGTATGCAGTCAGAGGAAAATATAAACCTATATAAAAAATAATCTTCAGTTTCTTTATCATTCTTGCTTGTTCGGTAGGTCGTAAGTTGGCCGATTTTGGAAATAATTTAACAATAAGTATATCGGCTTTGTTTGCGGTCCTGGATAATTGGATATATCGTAAAGATATTGTCAGAAAAAAGTCATAGATCGAACTCAAACATCTGATGTTTAAGATTAACTCTACCTTTGAAACATCAGATGTTTACATATGCAGCCAAGAGTTAAACTTTCCGATAAAGTCATCGCCTCCATAAGGGAGGATATTGCCTCAGGCAAACTAAAAAAAGGTGAAAAAATTCCCGCCGAACCAGAGCTAATGGAACTTTACGGCGTTGGCCGGTCTACGATCAGAGAAGCTATTAAAACACTTGCGATTGCAGGTACTTTAAAAGTGCAGCAGGGATCAGGCACTTTTGTAACCTCCCTCCCCCGTAATGAGACGCTCTCACAACGCCTGCGACGTGCAGAATTTCAAGAGATTAACTCTGTAAGGCTTATGCTGGAAAAAGAGATCACCAGGCTTGCCTGTCAGAATCATACACAGGCAGACCTGGAACAGATCCGTTTACATCTTCAGGAAAGAGGTCTGGCAATTCGGAATCAGCAACAGCAGAAATGTGCAGACGCAGATATTGCTTTTCATATCTGCATCGCAAAAGCGTCCGGAAACAAGGTTCTTACAGACCTCTATCAGAGTTTCACATTGGTTATCAGGGACTTTTTTAGCAAAAGGAAAGAAGAAAACATGAAGCATTTTGAAAAAAGTCATCCTATGCATCAGAAACTGGCGGCTGCAATTGCTGCGAGAGACCAGAAACTGGCTGAAGAGGTAACTCAATATATATTAGAAAACAATTACTAGAAAACATGACCATATTAACTTTTACCCTGATCTTGCTGGCAGGTGCTTATCTGGCCGGGCTAGCCGGCTCATTAACCGGGCTTGGCGGTGGCGTGGTGATTATCCCGCTGCTGACACTTTTCTTTCATGTCGATATACGTTACGCTATTGGTGCAGCCCTTGTCGCGTCGATCGCGACCTCATCGGGGTCGGCCAGCGCCTACGTTAAAGAAGGTATAACCAATGTCAGACTGGGTATGTTTCTTGAAATAGCTACTACAGTCGGCGCAGTTGCAGGTGCAATTATTGCAGTTTACACACCAGTAAATACAGTAGCAATAGTTTTTGGTGTAATGCTCATCTTCTCTGCATCCATGACGCTCCGCAAAAAGAACGAACAAATCCTGACTGAGGGAAGCAGAATGAGTGACATCCTGAAATTAAACAGTACTTACCCCAGCCCTGAAGGGCCTGTGCCTTACAAATTAAAGCATATTGGCCGCGGTTTTTCGGTGATGACTATCGCTGGTGTTCTTTCCGGTTTACTGGGTATTGGTTCCGGTGCCTTAAAAGTACTAGCCATGGATACTGCGATGCGTGTACCATTCCGCGTGAGTACCACAACCAGTAATTTCATGGTTGGAGTTACCGCAGCTGCAAGTGCAGTCGTCTATTTACAACGTGGGTATATTGATCCGGGAATTGCATTTCCGGTTGTTATCGGTGTACTGGCCGGTGCCATAACCGGTAGTAAGATACTGATGAAGATCAATGTAAACGCTTTGAAATTAATTTTCAGTATTGCAATTACACTGATCGCAATCAATATGATTTATAACGGCTTTAACCATAAATTCTAAACCATGAAAGCACAGATGAAAAAGAAATTGACAGATTACGATATGCAGCAGCTTATCGGTCAGGTGTTGCGGGTTGGCGTTATTCTTTCCGGAACAATAGCCACCATTGGCGGAATCTGGTATTTATTCCAGCAAGGTTCGGGCACACCTCATTACGGTACTTTTAGTGGAGAGCCTGCCGGATTCACCAGTCTGACTGGTATTTACAAAGGTATTTTAACCGGAAGTGCTGCTGAGATTATTCAGCTGGGAGTCGTTATCCTGATTGCAACGCCGATTATCCGGATTATATTCTCACTTTTTTCATTTATTCTGGAAAAAGACGGACTTTATGTGGTAATTACACTGATTGTACTGAGTGTGATTCTATTCAGTATGTTTGGCGGATTAAAGGTTTAGCCGACTGAATTAACGGTACTGGGTTGTTTACTGCGATACCAGATAAAAGCACCGGTTGCAACCAGCCCTATTAAACCTTCGATAAGTACCGCAGGCCTTGGACCGATCAAATGCGCTACCCAGCCTATCAGTAAACTGCCAATCGGAAGCAAGCCCTGGTAAGCCATAATATAATAGCTGATTGCACGTCCACGCATCTCGGGTGCCGCATGAGTTTGGATATAGGTATTAATCGCTGAAGTCTGTGCCATCATTCCCAATCCGGAAACTGCCATAAATAATAAGGCCAGCGGCAGTTGGGGAGCATAAGATAAAAGCAACAAGCTGATTCCGAAAATCCCTCCGGCTATCGCGATCAGTTTCATCAAAGTATTCGTATTTTTCAGATTGGCCATATATATCGCACTCAGAACAGAACCTATCCCGGCTGCACTTTCGAACCAGCTGAAGGTACGGGCATCTCCATTAAAAATGTCTTTGGCAAAAACTGGCATCAGCGTGTTAAAAGGAATAACAAATAAGCTTGTGATTCCGATCATAATAATCATACTGCTCAACTCTTTATCACTTGAAACATAATGAAAACCCTCTTCCAATTCTTTCCATATACTTTTCTCTGTATGCTGGATTACCGGATTTTTAAGATTCATCAGGAATAAACATCCCAGTACAGGTATATAGCTCAGAAAATTACCGATAAAACAAAAGTCTGTTCCGAAAGCACTCAATATAATTCCCGCAACGGCAGGCCCGGCAATTCTGGCAAAATTATTCATCGTTGTATTCAATGCGATCGCGTTAGGCAGATCTCCAGGGTCATCAACGAGTTCTACCATCATCGACTGGCGACAGGTCATGTCAAAAGCATTAATAATCCCCTGAACCAGACTAAGCAGGATGATCAGCAGGATATTATGAAACCCAAAGAAAACTATACCAGCAAGCGCACCTGCCTGAAGCATCGAAATAATTTGAGTAATCACAAGGATTTTATACCGATTATGACGATCTACCAGACTCCCTGCATACGGAGACAAAAACAAGGACGGAATCAGACTGACGAAGCCTACTACACCTAAAAGGATTGCCGAACCGGTTAACTGGTAAACAAGCCAGCTAACGGCTGTCTTCTGCATCCAGGTTCCGATCAGAGAGATTGATTGTCCATAAAAGAAAAGTTTAAAGTTTGGTGATTTGAGCGAACGGAAAAGAGTCATTGTGTTTATTTTCTTATTGTGCCAAATTTCGGTATTCAGAATATATTTGTAAAATTGATTGTTTTAATGATTTTGATTAGTTTTACTAATCGATTATGGAGATCAGACAACTCGGATATTTTATAAAAGCAGCGGAAATGCTTCATTTCACGGCCGCTGCAGAAGCATGTTTTGTAACCCAGTCAACGCTTTCGCAACAAATCAAACAACTCGAAGATGAACTGGGCCTGCTCCTGTTTGACCGGATTGGAAAACAAGTTCGGTTAACTGAGGCTGGTAGTATATTTTTACACCATGCAAAACAGATTATTCTGGATATTAAGAAATCCAAACAAGCTATTTTTGAACTGGCCAACCTGGTTAACGGAGAATTAAAAATAGGTGTTACTTATGCCTTTAGTTCCCTCCTGCTACCTGCACTCGGACCTTTCTCAGCTCAGTATCCCGGTATCAGAATCCATGTAGAGTATGGTACCGCAGGAGAACTGGAGAACAAACTCCGCACTGCAGATCTGGATATTATTCTTGCTTTCCACGAACAGTCGGACAATATGGGTCTGGAAATGGAGCCCCTGTTTTCATCGAGGATCATGATGGTCACTTCCCGCAAAAATCCCGCTGCAATGCTTAAAAAGATTTCCTTGAAAGAATTGGGGAAACTGGAACTAATCCTGCCTAGCAACGGCTTCAGTTCGAGAGACCTGCTTAATGAGATTTTCAGAAAAAATCAGATTGTCCCTAATATAAAAATAGAGATGAATGATATACACAGCCTGCTTTCAATGGTTGAAAAGGGCAACTGGTCTACAATAATCAATGAAAAAGTAGTGGGTAACTGGGCATCACTTTGCGCGGTTCCGATAACAGGCAAAGAACTGCATAAACAGGCTTTTATCCTGTGGCAAAAAGGTGTATACAGGAAAAGAGCTGCTGTATTATTTGTCGAAGAGCTGATGAAAGTTTATAAAGGGGCTCCAAAGAAGCCCCAGATATCAGACTTGTAGTGATAAGCGATATTGAAAAATATCCTCGACGGATACTACTGTTGATGATTGTTTTCTGGCGAATAAAGAAATCTCAGGCAGACGAGCCATTGTTCCATCTTCGTTAGTCAGTTCGCAAAGTACTGCCGACGGTTTAAGACCAGCAAGAACCATTAAATCGATACTCGCTTCTGTATGACCTCTTCTTCCAAAAACTCCATCAGCATTTGCGCGAAGCGGGAATATATGGCCTGGCCTTGATAAGTGTGCCGGTTCGGCCTTATCTGCAACTGCCGTTCTTATAGTTTGAATTCTGTCTGCAGCAGAAACGCCGGTAGTAACGCCTTCTTTTGCCTCAATCGTAATGGTAAAGGGTGTATGAAACTTACTGGTATTTACCTGTACCATTGGGTGGAGTTCCAGCTGATCTGCACGCTCCGCAGTCAGACACAGACATACAATACCACTGCATTCTCTGATCATCAGCGCCATATCTGAAACAGTCATACTTTCTGCCGGATAAATCAGATCACCTTCATTTTCTCTGCTCTCATCATCTACAACAAGGACACCTCTGCCTGCTTTAAGGCTTTCAAGGGCATTTTCAACTCTTTCCTTATAATTAGTCCCGAATAATGACAGTTCATTGTGATCTTCCATAAAAATATTAATTGTGATTACGGCTGCAAAGGTGAAGATTAAACTCCTCATTTCAAATTAAAGAAATCATTCCCCGGATTTTCAGGCAGGAAAGGTCAGATAAAACTGACTACCCTTGCCTAATGTGCTTTCCAGACGGATTTCACCATGCTGAATATCCATAAAATCTTTACACAGCACCAAGCCCAAACCGATTCCTTTCTCCTGGTTAGTACCAAAAGTATTCTCAGACTGCAGGCAGAAGATGTTATTAATCCGATCACCCGCAATACCGATCCCCGTATCAGAGATGCAGATCCGGCAAGTGTCTCCATCGGCTGACTCCTCTGCTATAATCTGAATTAACCCTCCGGAAGGCGTAAATTTGATTGCATTGTTCAACAGGTTTCTGATAACCAATTCCAGCATATCCCTATCTGCGGTTAACATCATTTCCTCTGGAATAGATGTCTCTATGGTAATGTTTTTTTGTGCGGCCAAACTTCTTTTGAGGGCGAGCGTTTCCTTAATCGCCTCTGCAAGAAAGATCTGCTGTAGTTTTACATGCATACCTTCCATCTGACTTTTGCTCCAGGACAAAAGGTTTGTTAATAATTGTCCGGTATACTTGGTCTCCTTCAATAACCCCTGGTTAACCATTCTGGTCTCGTCTTCGGTCAAATCGGTATGAAGGGACAATTCCAAATACGACTGAATAGAATTCAGGGGAGACCGAAGATCATGCGCCAGAATAGAAAAAAGTCGGTTTAATGCTGAATTTGAATGTTTTAAAGCCGCTGACCTTTCTTCAACCAGAAAACGTTCCCGGTTGTACTGATTGGTTAATGTACGCATCAGAACATAAACGAAAAGCAACGATAATGTATACAGAAAAACGGCATCCAGGTATCTGACATATAAACTATTATATCTCCCCTGGAGCTGATCGGGGTTATGATACTGATAATAAAACAAGCCTGAAACGACAGCTAAATTCACAAGCATCCATAACCACCGCTGTTTTAGTGGAACCATAGCCATGAGCAGGAGAAAAAAGACTAGATAAATTGACAGCCCCGGGCCATCAATACCTGAACTATTCAGAAAGTAAAAAACAAACAACGCATTTCCCTGAACTGCATAGATCATTATACCTAACCCTAATCTCCCTTTAAATCTCGACTGATAACATGCAAAAGCAAGTGCAAGCGTTGCCGGCGCAAGTATAAACAACAGATTATCTAATCCTGCGAGGAAATCAAATACGAGACCAGAAATAAAAAGAATAAGACTGGCCAGACAGGTGACATGAAAGATACGGCTCTCCAGAGAGTGTCCCAATGCCTTGTTCCTGATGGTTTTCCAGGTTTCCGAAGATACTTTGCTGCTCATGCTTTTTCCTGCTCAATATTTAGTGTCTAATATTAATGACGCAGATCACATTTTGCCTGTATCAGTGTCATTTTTATAAAGCAGGATCAAAGCGACTTTTGAGGAATTTCCTCCCGTATGAATACACTTACAAAACCCAGCATTGAAACCAGTTGCTATCATTGTGGAGATAGCCTACCTATTAAACCCTATAACTCAGGAGACAAACTGTTCTGCTGCCTGGGTTGCAAAGGTGTTTACCAGATACTGGAAAAACATAACTTATCTGCTTACTATACTTATAATATTGTACCGGGCAAATTAGGAAAAAAAAATCAACAAAAATTTGATTACCTGGATGAAAGTTCAATTAATGAGAAACTTATCGATTACCGGGATGAAAAAATTTCTGTTATAACCTTATATATACCCGCTATTCACTGCAGTTCGTGTATCTGGCTACTGGAGCACTTGCATCAGTTGAACCCCGCAATCCTTCAAAGCAGAACAGACTTCCTGAAAAAACAAGTATCCATAACCTTCAATCACAATACCAGTCTGCGAAAAGTGGTAGAAACTCTTTCGTCAATCGGCTATGAACCACTTATTAGCCTGCAGGATATGGTGCAGAAACAACAAGCAGATCAAAGTGGACGTAAACTGGTTAGTAAAATTGCTGTGGCAGGTTTCTGCTTTGGAAATGTAATGCTGTTAAGCTTTCCTGATTATTTTGGCCTTTCAGAACTGGAATCAAACTTCAGAAACTTCTTCGGATACATTAACCTGGCTTTATCCCTTCCTGTATTACTTTACAGCTCCAGGGATTACTTTAGCTCCGCATGGAACAACCTTAAAAACGGAGTGCTGAACCTGGATTTCCCGCTGGCCCTTGGAATTGCCGTCATGTTTATCCGGTCTGTCACTGAAATCCTGCTGCAAACAGGGCCGGGTTTTGTAGACACTTTATGTTCATTGGTATTTTTCCTGCTCATCGGCAGATGGATGCAGCAGCGGACCTATCATTACCTTTCATTTGAAAGGGATTATCGCTCCTACTTCCCTGTAGCAGTGACCAGATTGTTAGATGGAAATGAAAAGTCTGTGCCTTTACAGGAATTGCAGATTGCAGATCGTATTCTGATCCGAAGTAATGAAATTATTCCAGCTGATGCCATTTTGCTTAAGGGTAAGGCAAAGCTGGACTTTAGCTTTGTAACCGGCGAATCGGCTCCCGTTGATAAGGTACTGGGCGAGATAATTTATGCAGGGGGCAGACAGCTAAGTGGTGCTATCGAGCTCGAGGTTCTTAAACCTGTGTCTCAGAGTTACCTGACCAAACTGTGGAACAATGAGAGTTTTCAGAGCATTAAGGACCCAATAAAAACATTCAGTGACAAAGCAAGTAAATATTTCAGCATCGTGTTGTTGCTCATCGCTTTTAGCTCTGGTTTTTATTGGCTAGGAACCGATTTAAACCGTGCAGCGGCTGCATTTACTGCCGTTTTGATTATTGCCTGCCCTTGTGCACTGGCACTTAGTTCTCCTTTTACACTCGCTGCCGTACTTAGCATTTTCGACAAAAACAAACTCTATTTGAAAAGTACAGCGGTCATCGAAGAACTTGCAAAAATTGATACCATTGTATTTGATAAAACAGGTACAATTACCAATCCGGATGCAGGAGATCTGCATTTTACAGGAATACTCAGTCAGGAGCAAAAGCAAGCTGTTTCGGATGTGGCCAGAAATTCAGGTCACCCCCTGAGCAGGGAACTTGTTAAATGGCTTGGCTTGTCGCCGGGCAATGACGTATTCCGTTATCGTGAAATGGTAGGCAGGGGTTTAACCGGTATTGTCAATAATCACCAGATCAGAATTGGAAGCGCAAGTTTTCTCGGTCTGCAGACCATAGTTAAGGGAAGCGCAGTTCATATTGAGATAGATAATCATTACTGTGGCTATTTTATAGCGGCGCAGCAATGGAGAGAGGGCTTTAAAGCATTGTCCGGGCAACTTTCTGTACGCTATGACCTGCATTTACTTTCCGGTGATCAGGATCATGACCGCCGTTTATTAAGTCCGTTTTTTCCGGGTACACAACAAATGAAATTCAGGCAGAGCCCGCAGCAGAAATTGGACTATATCAAAAACCTCCAGAAACGTGGCAAGCGGGTGCTGATGATCGGGGACGGTTTAAATGATGCGGGAGCGCTGCGTCAGAGCAACCTGGGTATTGCGGTTACTGATGACATCAATAATTTTTCCCCGGGCTGCGACGGAATTCTGGATGGTAAAGCTTTTGGCCGGCTACCACTATTTATTAAACAAGCTAAAGATGCAGTAAAAGTTATTCATATGAGCTTTGCTATCTCCTTGCTTTATAATGCTGTCGGACTTTTCATTGCAGTTCAGGGCAAGCTCTCCCCGCTCATGGCAGCTATTCTTATGCCCATGAGTACGATCACTATTATCCTGTTTACTACACTGTGCGCGAGGTATTACGCCAGAAAAAACAAGCTCCTATGAACATGATATTTATTTTAATCGGATTCAGTATGCTGCTGGCACTGATTTTTTTGATCGCCTTTTTCTGGGCCAGCAAATCGGGACAGAACGACGATCTCTATACTCCGGGGGTCAGAATCTTATTTGATGACGATAAACCAGTGGACGATGTGGTAAAAAGTGACGAGGATCACCAAGCCCCATAACTCCTGTCACACTCCTGCAGAGCCGCACAGGCTAATTTTACAACCATAAACAATTCACTATTTTTCTCATGACTGAAAAATTTCATTACGACAACAAGATCGTCAGAAACTTCGCTATCGCCACCATCGTCTGGGGTATAGTCGGGATGACGGTCGGGCTGCTCATAGCCATGCAGCTGATTAAACCAGCACTCAATTTAGGCTCACAGTATACGACCTTCGGCCGGATAAGACCTTTGCACACCAATGCAGTGATCTTTGCCTTTGTCGGTAATGCTATTTTCATGGGAGTCTATTATTCGTTACAAAGACTACTGAAAGCGAGGATGTTCAGTGACGTGTTGAGTAAGATCCACTTCTGGGGCTGGCAGCTGATCATTGTAGCTACAGCGATTACACTTCCACTGGGCTTGACAACCTCCCATGAGTACGCAGAAATGGAATGGCCAATTGATATAGCTATTACAGTGATCTGGGTCGCTTTCGGAGTAAATATGTTCGGGACAATTATCAAGAGACGGGAAAAACATATGTACGTGGCTATCTGGTTTTATATCGCCACATTCGTAACCGTCGCAGTACTGCATATTGTAAATTCTATACAGTTACCTATCTCTGCTTTCAAAAGTTATTATCTGTATGCAGGTGTCCAGGATGCACTTGTACAGTGGTGGTACGGCCACAATGCCGTAGCATTTTTTCTGACCACACCATACCTCGGAATGATGTATTATTTCCTACCTAAGATGGCCAACCGCCCGGTTTACTCCTATAAATTGAGTATCCTGCATTTCTGGTCACTTATTTTCATTTATATCTGGGCAGGCCCTCATCATCTGCTTTACACTTCGCTGCCTGGCTGGGCCCAATCTTTAGGTGTGGCTTTCTCTATCATGCTGATTGCACCTAGCTGGGGCGGTATGATTAATGGTCTGCTGACCCTGCGCGGCGCATGGGATAAAGTACGGGAAGATCCTAAACTGAAGTTTATGGTCGTAGGTCTTACTGCTTATGGTATGGCTACTTTTGAAGGCCCTATGCTTGCATTGAAACAGATCAATGCAATCGCGCACTATACAGACTGGATAGTTGCACACGTCCATGTGGGTGCATTGGGATGGAATGGATTCCTCACCTTTGGAATTTTGTACTGGCTAATACCAAGAATCTATAAAACAGAGCTCTACTCTAAAAAACTGGCTTCTTTCCATTTCTGGATCGGAACGTTAGGGATTATTTTCTACGCGGTTCCCTTATACTTCGCGGGTTTTACACAAGGCCTGATGTGGAAAGAATTTACACCCGAAGGTGTATTAAAATATCCTAATTTCCTGGAAACAGTACTGCAGATTATTCCAATGTACATGTTACGTGCTATCGGCGGTGCAATGTACCTGACGGGTGTGATCGTGATGACTTACAATCTGATCAAGACTATGAAAGCTGGCCAGCTGGTTGCAGATGAACCTGCAGAAGCACAGGCATTACAGGCAGACTATATACCTCAGGGTGCAGAGAAAAAATTCCATCGCATACTCGAACGTAAACCAATGGTATTTATGATCCTGTCTTTAGTAGTGATCCTGATAGGCGGTATGATCGAAATGATGCCAACTTTCACTGTAAAATCAAATATACCCACAATCAGCAGTGTCAAACCTTATACACCGCTTGAACTCCAGGGACGTGATGTTTATATCCGGGAAGGTTGCGTAAGCTGTCATTCTCAGATGATCCGTCCGTTCCGTTCCGAAACTGAGCGTTACGGAGAATACAGCAAAGCCGGGGAATTTGTCTATGACCACCCGTTCCTTTGGGGCTCGAAAAGAACAGGACCTGATTTGCAGCGTGAAGGTGGAAAATACGGTAATGCCTGGCATTATAACCACATGCTTGATCCGGAAACGATGTCTCCGGGAAGTATAATGCCACCTTATGAATGGCTGATTACACAAAAACTCGATACGACAACCACCCGTTCCAAAATAAACGCCATGCGTACGCTGGGAGTTCCTTACGCATTGGGTTATGAAAACAAAGCAAATGCGGAACTCGATGAACAGGCAAAGATGATTGCGGCAGATCTGAAGCAGAACAATATTAAAGTGAAAAGTGACAAGGAAATTATTGCACTGATCGCTTACCTGCAACGATTGGGTACAGATATTAAGGTTAAATAATTAAACGTCAGACTATGTTTAAGCAATTTTTAGAACGTGCAGAAGGTAACCAGGTTTACCTGCTTAGTTCATTGGGTATTTTCATGCTCTTTTTTCTTCTGGTTGGTATCCTGTTGCTGACGATGAAAAAAGAAGAAGTAAACTATATGAGTAACCTCCCTTTAAACGGGGAAGAAGGACAAAACCAAAATAATTCAACAGATGAAAGAAGTTACAACTAGCGCCTGGTTTACAGGTAATATATCTACAGACCTGGTCATCTGCATGCTGTTGATTTTCGCAGTTCTGCTTTTATGGGTCGCCTTGCTGTTGTCAAGAGTGATTAAACTGTATATCACTGAAAAACTCAATCCGCAGCCTTTTGCGTCGGCTGCCGAAAAAGCAGCTTTAGAATCGCTGAAAGAAGTGCAGGAGCCACAGGTAAAAAAACCGTCGATATGGGAAAAGCTAATGCAGCTTAAACCCCTGGAACAGGAAAAGGATCTGATGATGGACCACAAATTCGATGGCATCGCAGAACTTGACAATCCTACACCTGCCTGGTTCATGGTGTTATTCTACGGTACAATCATTTTCGCCGTGGCTTACATGATGAACTACCATGTTTTGGGTTACGGAATGTCACAAGATGAAGAGTACGCAGCAGAACTGGTGCAGGCAGAAGAGGCTAAAATAGCTTTTCTGGCTAATCCTGCCAATGCAGGAATGGCTGTCAATGAGAATAATATTGAAGACAATAATGACCCTGCCATACTCCAGAAAGGGGCTGCCTTATATGCAGGCCGTTGTACACCTTGTCATGGGGAACATGGGGAAGGTATCGTCGGGCCCAACCTGACTGATGAATACTGGTTACATGGCGGTACAGTAAAGGAAGTTTTCAAGACGATCAAATATGGCGTTCCTGATAAAGGGATGGTGCCCTGGGAAAAATCACTGAGTGCCCAGCAGCTCGCCGATCTGACCCATTATGTATTATCACTGCAGGGAACAAATCCTGCAGGAGCCAAAGCTCCGCAGGGCAACAAAATGTAAGATGTCACAAAGTCCGCTCAATTTTCGCGATCAGTTACCCAGCATTACGCAGGATGGTAATAAAAGGCAATGGATGTATCCAAAGCTGATTAAAGGTAAACTATACCGGTATCGGTCGGCGGTTAGTTACTTCTTTCTGGGGCTGCTCTTTGCAGCTCCATTCCTTAAACTGAATGGAGAACAGCTTGTTTTACTAAATGTACTAGAGAGAAAGTTTGTCTTTTTCGGTGTAATCTTCTGGCCACAGGACTTCTACCTGTTTGTACTGGCATTGCTTACATTCATGGTTTTTATAGTCCTGTTCACCGTGGTGTTCGGTCGCGTATTCTGCGGTTGGGCATGCCCACAGACTATATTTATGGAAATGGTATTCCGTAAAATAGAGACCTGGATCGAGGGCGACAGCAAAAAGCAGAAACTATTGGATCAGGCACCGATGAGCGCAGAGAAGTTCTTCAAAAAACTCATTAAGCATTTTCTGTTCCTGACCATTTCTTTTTTGATTGCCAACATCTTTCTCTCTTATTTGATCGGTAGTGACACACTGCTGAAGATTATTACAGAACCGGTATCACAACATATCAGCGGGTTTATTGCCATTAGCGTGTTTACTTTCGTTTTCTATCTGGTATTCTCCAGAATGCGGGAACTGGTTTGCACCGTTGCGTGTCCTTATGGCAGGTTACAAGGAGTTCTGCTCGATAACAAAACTATTCTTGTAGCCTATGACTACCAGCGGGGCGAACCCCGCGGCAAGATTAATAAAGCCGAGCAATCTGCAAAAGGGGACTGCACAGACTGCGGTTTATGTGTTCAGGTCTGCCCTACCGGAATAGACATCCGTAATGGCACTCAACTGGAGTGTGTAAACTGCACCGCTTGTATTGATGCCTGTGATATGGTTATGGAAAAAACCGGGAGGCCTTTAAGGCTCATCGGCTTCAAGTCTGAAGATGAAATTGCTTCAGCTACGCCCTTCAAACTGAATAGAAGAATTTATGCTTATGCCGCTGTTTTATTCGTTTTAACTACAGTATTGAGTGTACTGCTGTTTAGCAGAAGCGATATTAAAACCACTATCCTTCGGGCAGGGGGCACATTATATCAACTTCGTGAAAAGGAAGCAGAGGTGAGTAATCTGTATAATGTGGAAATGGTCAATAAAACGACCAGAGCTATCGATTTCAAACTCAAAGCAGACGACCCTGCTATCAGGATTCAGTATATACAACAGGAAACCAAAATCGGACCGGGGGCAAGTACCAGAATGACTTTTTTTGTTATCATGCCGCAAAATCATGTGAACAGCTATAAGTCAAAGATTACCTTCTCCCTGATGGCGGAAGGTAAGACCGCCGACCGGTTTGAAACCACTTTTATTGCACCAATAAACGATTAATTATGAATTGGGGAACAAAAATAGTACTTGGACTGGGCACATTTATGAGTTTTATAATTGTGCTCGCCGTTATCATGTTTAACAGTAAAACAGATGCGCTGGTAGAACAGGATTATTACGAGAAGGGTATCCATTATGATGAAACCTTTAACCGCAAAGAACAGGTTATTAAAGATCATGCTGCGCCGTTGATCAGCATTCAACCGGAATTACTGAATATTACTTTCAGTAAACCTGCAAAAGGTACTATCCGTATGGTACGGAATTCAGATAAAAAGCAAGACCGGATCATGCACTTTGAAACAGATACAGCTATGCAGGTTAATTTACCACTTGGCGGGTTAAAGAAAGGAGCCTGGAAATTAATTGCAGAATGGGACAGTGCAGATAAAACTTACCTGACTGAACAGGAAATACAACTGCCATGAACCAGTATTATCTTGCTTTTCTAATTGGCTTGCTTGGCAGTGTACATTGTCTGGGTATGTGCGGTCCTCTGGCGTTGGCACTGCCTTCGGGCAAACAGACCTGGCTGGGTGTTTTCTTCGATAAATTCTCTTATCAGATAGGCAGAGTTATCTCTTATGCGACGCTTGGCCTGCTAACCGGTCTGATTGGTGCCCGGCTCTGGATGCATGGAATGCAGCAGACCATTAGCCTGATCTGCGGATTTTTAATTCTGCTGGCAGCTATTTATCAACTCGGCAAATTTAATTTTCCAGTATTGCAGCAATCCTTATTATTGCCTTTTAACAAACTATTAGGTCTTGCTTTCAGACAGAAAGCAGGCCATTTGGTAATTGGCATATTAAACGGACTTCTTCCCTGTGGCATGGTATATATGGCACTCGCCGGCGCTCTGAATACCGGAAGCATGCAAAATGGGATGATTTATATGATATGTTACGGTTTAGGTACGCTTCCTTTAATGCTGTTTGCTGCAATGGCGGCCGGAAAACTAAATCAGTCTTTCCGAAGAAAAATGAACAAAGCAGTGCCTTATTTTCTATTCTTACTCGGAATCTGGTTTGTTCTAAGAGGGCTGGAACTGCATATTCCCTACCTCAGTCCGGCACCTCAGGGAATTGCTGTCTGTTAAACAGGCAATTCCCTTGTATTTTAATCGGCCATACTAAATAACCGGGTTTGTTGTCTGGTTGCCCACAGTCTGGCGTCGAATGCCATACAGATATTTCTGAGGAATCTTTTTCCATCCGGTGTTACTTCCAGTTCATTTCTGTTAACGGTAACCAGGCCATCGGCCGACAGACTCTTCATTCTTTCCAGACCTGCACTGATTGCCGGATGTATCAGCTCCTGCTCTGTAAGAATGGTCTTTCCATGGCACATGAGCTGAAGTATATGCTTTCTGATCAACAGATCTTCTTCATTCAACAAATGACCTTTAAATACCGGTATTTCTCCTTTAGCCGTAAGCGCTATATAATCCTCTACCTTTTTTACGTTCTGTGCGAAACCGGCCCAGCTGTCACTGATTGACGATACCCCCAGTCCGATCATTAGCTTTGTAGATTGATGCGTATAACCCATAAAGTTGCGATGTAGCTTTCCGCTCATAGCGGCATGATACAGACTATCGGTCTTTAAAGTAAAGTGGTCCATCCCAATCTCTGTATAACCACCCCTGCTCAACATTTCCCTACCCATTTCATAAAGTTTTTGTTTAAGTGCTGGTTCTGGAAGGTGTTCTTCGGTATACCTGCGCTGTCCGGGTTTTACCCAGGGTACATGTGCATAGCTATAAAAAGCAATCCGGTCTGGCCGCAGTTCCAGTACAGATTTTATGGTTTCTTCAAGGCCGGCCAGTTGTTGTACGGGAAGACCATAAATCAAGTCATAATTAACAGAGGTATAACCAATTTGACGGGCAAGCTCAGTAATATGCGCTACCTCCTCCACAGTCTGAATCCGGTTAATCATCAGCTGAACAGCAGGATCGAAATCCTGAATACCCAGGCTCAGTCTTTTGAATCCCAGCTTATATAAATCACGCAGATGCGCTGCTGTGGTATTACCTGGATGTGCTTCGAAGCTGAATTCTGCATCTTGATGTAAAACCGACTTCTCCATAATACCATTAATCAGCAAACAGAGATTCTCCGCACTAAAAAACGTAGGTGTACCACCGCCCAAATGAATTTCCCTGATTAAAGGAGTCTCTCCCAAAGTATCCACATACAGGTCGTATTCCCGCAGGACAGCTTGCAGATACGGTAATTCTACCGCATGGTTCTTAGTGATACGGGTATTACATCCGCAATAGGTACAAAGACTTTCACAAAATGGTAAATGGATATAAAGACTGATTCCTTCTTCTGCTGATGCCGCTGAAGAAAAAGTTTCCCGGACACTTTTAAGCCATCCTTCCCTGCTGAAAGTTTGTTCATCCCAGAAAGGAACTGTGGGATAACTGGTATAACGGGGAGCAGGCACGTGATATTTCTCGCGCAGATCTTTTAGCTTATTCATTTCCCGCCTTTTTAATGTTCAGCTGATCACAGGATCTGGAGCAGATACAGGCTTTACCCAAACAGCGGTTCTGTTGCCATTTATCCAGGTTCAGAATGGTTTCCCTGGCCAGTGCCATTGCCTTTTCTTCCAGAGGAATGTTTTTCATAGACTGCTCGGGAACGCTGGCAACCCTGATATGCTGTCTTGCTGCCTCATCCAAATCAATATGACTAGATGTAGTAGACCGGGTTGCGATATACTTTACACCCATTGCTGCCAGCTTACTGATTACCTCAGCTGACACGTCATCATCATGCACAACAATCACAGCGTCTTTTCCATCGGCATAACTGATTGTCTCCGCACTCAGAGAGTTAGATATTAAGGTAATATCATGTTTTTTATGATTGGCTATGGCCAGAGGTTCTTTTTCCGAAGACTTTATATTATAGGCTACTGCTCTCATTTGTTATCGATTTATACAATACCAAAATTAGCAGATGGCCTGTCCGGATAGAATGAGTTTAGTCAGTCAGAAATATGATGTTTATCAGTTTTTCATTTGTTGCAGGCGAATCAAGTCAAGAATGCCGATCTGACTTCCTTTTCTTTCAATAATCCCTTCATCTTTAAAATCACTCAGAATTCGGCTGACTGTTTCTGTCGCCATTCCTGCCATTGCAGCCAGATTATCCCTGGAAATCTTAAGCAAAAACTTCTCTTGCTGCTTTTCCTGTCTGCACAAACGAATCAGTACTTCGGCCATTCTTTTACGCACAGAATGATAAGCGAGCTGTAAAAGCTGTTCCTCTTTTTCGATCAGATTATTTGATAGGATATGAATAAATTGCCGGCCTACATCCGGGTATTTATTTAACAGCTCTTCCAGTACTTCGCGGGGCAACTGGCAGACTGCTGAGTCTTCTACAGCCTCCGCAGTTTCAGTATAAGGTTCATTAAGCAGCAAAGCCGGAATTCCAAAATATTCATCTGCTACATACATTCCGGTCAGTAACTCCCTTCCATCCGCACTCAGTTTGATTGTTTTTACTCTCCCGCTGATAACCAGATAAATTCCCGAAACCGTGTCTCCCTCATAATAAATAATCTGTTTCTTTTTAATATGCCGCACTTTACGTTCCTGAATCAGTTGATCGAGTTGCCTCACACCTGGTGAACCTGCCAGCAGACTATTTAACCTGGAAATAGACTGACTATAAAAAGTCTCCTGCTTGGCCTTTTTATCCAGCCGGCTTTCGATCGCATTCAGTAATTCTACATCGTCGAAGGGTTTAACCAGGTAATCATCTGCGCCCATTTCCATTCCTTTCCTCATATCGGTTCTCTCCGCTTTCGCGGTCAGGAAAATAAAAGGGGTTGCAGAGGTTTCCGGATTTTTATTAAGCAGGTACAAAACCCCATACCCGTCTAGTTCGGGCATCATAATATCACACAGAATCAGATCAGGCAGGTGTTTACCAGCAAGTTCTACACCGGAACGCCCATTATTTGCTTCGTATACTTTGTACCCGGCCAGCTCAAGTATTTCTGTTGTACTTTCCCGGATATCGTCATTATCTTCAATAATCAGTATTTGTTGTTTCTTCATTTTTGGGGAACCTGGTTAAAGGTGAGTATAAATGTTGTGCCCTGGTTTTGCTTACTTTCAAAGTCCACATTACCTTTCATTAACCCTACATAACGCAGTACAATATTCAACCCCAGACCTGTTCCGGGGATACTGCCTGTATTATGTGCACGGAAAAATGGCTGAAATAAATATTTCTGGTCTGTCTGTGGAATACCGATACCGTTATCTCTGATCGTTACGATACACTGTGATTCATTCAGCTCTGTATTAAACTCAATAAAGGTGTTTTCACCGGAATATTTAATCGCATTGTTGATCAGGTTAATCATACAGTTCTTCAGCAGATTCTGATCCAGTTCGACCATACTCTGCAAACCAGTATGCTGGTAAATAATATGCTGATCCTGTTTAGCAATCATTTGCATCTCCTCTGTAATCTCCTCACTCAGTTTGACCAGATCAAAAGCTTCTATCGCAGGCTCAACACGTCCTGCTTCCAGTTTTTCAAGTGATAGGAAATCATTCAGGATCGTAGTCAGATTACCGACGGCGTTTTTAATTTTCTGTACGTGTTTTTCGATCTGTTTATTTTCGTATGGTTGTGCATACTTTTCGATCAGGGAAGATGAAAGCTGCACTGAGCTAAGTGGAGTCCTGAATTCATGTGAAGCCATGGAAACAAACCGGCTTTTCATCTGGTTCAGCTCTTTTTCCTTTTCCAGCGATAAACTGACTTCTTCTTTAGCCTCTCTTAATGCTGTGACAGTCTTCTTTAAACTTTTGGTTCGCTCTTCAACAAGATTTTCCAGTTCCGCAGCATATTCCATCAGGCGTTCTTCTGCTTCCTTCTCCTTGGACAAATCGTGGATAAAACCGGTATAAATGATGCGATCTTTATACTGCACCTCACTAACCGCCAGCCGGAAGGGAAATGTAGTACCATTTCTACGCAACCCTTTTACTTCCCTGCCTTTACCAATAATGTGTTTTTCACCGGTATGCTGATAATGGGCAAGATAACCGTCATGCGAGGATCTGTCCGGATCTGGCATCAACATGGAAATATTGCGACCGACTACATCCTGAATTTCATACCCAAATAGTTTTAATGCGGCAGGATTGAGACTTTCAATCGTTCCACGCTGGTCTATAGTGATAATCCCATCAATAGCAGTCTCGATAATTGCCTGCAATAATTTAGCATTTTCCATGGTGTGTTTTTACAAATATAGAAATTTTAGCCTGATGCACAGATGCGACTCAAATCACCGTAAAACGTGATTTTCGTCATATTTTAGGCCGTGATTTCTAGTCTATTTTGTAGTTAGATTTAAATCAGATTGCATGAACCATACTTTTCATATTCCCGTCCTTGGCTTAGGTTACTCTATCGACACACCATTAAAAGTTGCCAGATATGGTATTTCTTCTGTCGTATCTATTGTAGACGATGAGCTGACAGAAAGAATGCGGATGTTCCATACCACCTCTAATAATAAACCTTATACACTGATCAATAAAAATTCACCGGACAGCAGAGCTGTAAGGATTACCGCTTATCTGGACCTGCTGGCAGACCTTGTTGACGAGCAATTCTGCATTTTACAGGAAAGTCCTTTTACACCAGATTCAGCCATTCACCAATATTTTGAGCTACTGCCGGAATACGCTCCAATTAAGCAGCTCTATAACGAACTTGAGCAAGTGGTAGACCCGATACTCAGACTATCTATTGAGACACGCCTGCGCGAAAAGATGAAACCAGGAAACATAGATGTGAATATCATGTCGAAAGTAGATAAGGCAAATTATAATGCCGACGATGAAAACCTGGGTAATGACTACACCGACGCACTTGCAGCTATGCGTGGGTTTGCGAATAGTAAACTTAGCTCAGCTGTAGTAATTTCAGCCGGCTTGAATCCGCGTCTATATACCTACATGGAGAACTGCCTTGATTTCTATCCAAAGGCAGACGGCACATTCAAAAAACAGATTATCTTAAAGGTTAGCGACTTCCGTTCCGCTTTGATTCAGGCCAAAATGCTGGCAAAGAAAGGACTCTGGGTAAGCGAATTCAGAATTGAATCCGGATTAAATTGCGGCGGACATGCCTTCGCAACAGAAGGACTGTTACTTGGCCCTATTCTGGAAGAATTTAAATTAAAAAGAACTGAACTGCTTAACGAATTAAATGGCTTGTATCAGCATGCATTGCTGCAGAAAGAAATCAGTGGCATAAAACAACCGGGAGTCAGAATCACTGCCCAGGGCGGAATCGGAACAGCTGAAGAGCATGAGTTCCTGCTGAACTATTATCAACTGGATGCTACTGGCTGGGGAAGCCCCTTTCTGCTGGTTCCGGAAGCCACAAATGTTGATGATCAGACGATCAAAGACTTGCAGACCGCCGAAGCAGAAGACTTCTACATCAGCAATTCATCTCCATTAGGCGTACTGTTTAATAACTTCAAAAAAAGTTCAATAGAACAGCAGCGCCTGGAAAGGATTGCCAAAGGCAGACCGGGAAGCCCATGTACTAAGAAGTTTCTTTCTACCAATACAGAATTCACCGAACTACCTATTTGCACAGCATCCAGAGAATATCAGAATTTAAAGATAAAAGAACTGGATAGCCTGCAGCTTGAACCGGCAATCTATCAGGCGAAACTGGAAGAAATCACAGAGAAAATTTGTCTTTGTGAAGGATTGTGTGCTTCAGCCTATCTTAAAAACGGCTTAATGAAGCCCAGAGAAAATAAAGCTGTAAGTATATGCCCCGGGCCGAATCTGGCGTACTTCGACCGTATTTATACATTGAAAGAAATGGTAGGTCATATATATGGGAAGGAAACGATCCGTTTCAAAACTCAAAGACCTAATCTGTTTATTAACGAACTGAACTTATATCTGGACTATCTGAAAAAAGATATGAGTCTGCAGCTGGAGGAATTTACAGCTAAAAAGATCAAGTATTTTGAAAAATTCAGTACACAATTGCGTAACGGAATTCAGTATTACAGGTTAATGATCCCTGAATTGATTTTACAAACCAATATGGCCGGGCAGGAAATTTATCAGCAACTCGTGCAGGCAGAGGAAAAACTGGGTTATTTAACTGGAAAATTAAGGTTTGCGGAGCTAAGTCCCGTCAGTCAGGATGACCAGGAAATAAAATGACAACGAGTTAATTCTAAAATAAAATTAAAAAGGGCGAATTAAATTCGCCCTTCAGACCTTTTCATCGGATCCCTCGACCTTTGAAAGAGGATTTTTCACAGACAACAACATTCTATTTAAGTTGTGCCTGCAGTGCTTTTGCTTTCTCAAAGTGAGATTCAAGCGTGGGAATAGCCTTGATGGCAAAATCGCTCAATTCCTTTTTTCTATTAGCAGCTCCTGCTTTGAACAAAGCTAAAATTTCTTCATGATCTGAGATCACCATACCAATGTAGTGTTTATCAAGCTCTACCCCATTTGTTTTCCTCATGTTATCTAAATGGGTTTTCTCTTCCGTAGTTAAACCTGTTGGTAATACAATACCCAGATTTCCTGATAGCGTTTTAAGATCTTTATTGAACTGTGTATGATATTTCTTCAGATTTATAGCAAAATCTTTAATTTTAGGATTAGCCGACTTTGCTGCTATATCTGCCAACTGTATCTCCCACATTGAATTTGCACCGGCTTTTTTCAAAAAGTCTGCACCTTCACTATCTATACTCGACTGCATTAAATTACCTGCTGTTTTTCCTTTTCCCTCACTTTTTGAACTGTCATTTCCGATACTGTCACCCTGAGCTGCTGCATCTCCATTTTGCGCAGTACTGTCACTGGCTGTAGAATCATTATCAACTGCTCTGCTTTCCGGACTATGGCAGGCCTGGATACTTAGTGCTACCAGTATAATTAAACTTAAAAATCTCATTTTCTTCATCAGTGTATAATTTAAGAGGATTAATAAGGGCTTATTCTGAGTTATGATTATTCTTTTGCCCTGTAATACAGCTAGAACACCTGTGAGGATAAAAAGTTTGTATAACAATGCTCACAAACCGTATTTTTGGAAAGCCAACCCGGCGTGATCTAACCACAATAATCAGTATAATTATGAAAACAATGTTAAAAACAACACTGGCTCTTTTGCTTGCCACAGGTCTGAATTACACTGCAGCAGCCCAGGGTATTTCCCTACCACAGCCAAGCTCCGGCCAGACGGTTATCCAGGATTTTGGACTTGGTAAAATAACAGTTAAATATTCCCGTCCAAATACAAAAGGACGTGAGATATTCGGCGCACTGGAACCCTATGGACAGGTGTGGCGTACGGGAGCAAATAATGCGACTGCGATTACGTTTACAGAAGATATATCTCTGGAAGGCAAACAGGTAGCAGCTGGTGAATATGCATTATTCACAATTCCTGGTAAAAATGAATGGACTATCATCTTGAATAAGACTGTTAAACAATGGGGTTCTTATGAGTACAAGGAAGCTGACGATATAATCAGGATAAAAGTTAAACCGGTAACACTGAAAGATAAAGCCGAGACTTTCACAATCAACTTTGCTGATGTCTATCCGACAAAAGCAACGCTTCAGTTATTATGGGACAACACAATGGTACCCGTAAAACTAACTACAGATATTGATTCGCGTGTTATGGCTAGCATTGATGAGGCGATGAAAGGTGATAAAAAACCATACTTTCAGGCTGCTCAATACTACTTTGAAAACGGTAAAGATCTTAATAAAACACTGGAATGGATGAATGCTGCAGAATCTGCAGATCCTAAAGCACCCTGGGTTAAATTATGGAAAGGTCGTGTTCAGTTAAAAATGGGTGATAAAAAAGGTGCGGCTGCAACTGCACAAGCAGGAATTAAGCTGTCTACTGAATTGAATAATCCCGAATATATTCGTTTAAACACAGGATTACTGGAAGAAACTAAAAAGTAAACGAAACATCGGCATCAGCAGATGAAGTAAAATATTATGTACCGGGAGACCGTTTCTTAACTGGAAACGGTCTCTTTTTGTTTCATAAAGAATTGCAGCAGTATCGCAATCACGACAACCAGCACGCAGCCGATAACGTTGAGCCACAAATAGGCAACCTGATCAAAATATCCACAAATACAGACTATAGCCTCAGCAGCCAGTGCTGCTATAAAAACGGCCCTTCCCCCAACATGCTTACAGTAAAATGCGACTAGAAATACGCCCAGAATAGTACCGTATATATAAGAACCCAGAATATTAACAGCCTCAATCAAATTACCTATTTTGCTGGCGTACAAAGCCATCATAATACAAATAACACCCCAGATCAGGGTCGACCATCGGGAGGCACTCAGATAATTCTCCGGGCTTGCGTTTTTATTGATCAGTCTTTTATAAATATCAACCACACTGGTTGACGCCAGCGAATTCAGCGCACTTGCAGTAGAGCCCATCGAGGCGAGAAAAATAATTGCAATTAACAGACCGACCAATCCCTGTGGGAGGTGGCTGGTCACGAAACTCAGGAATATATAGTTATTGTCATTGGTATCAGCTCCCGGATCATTTTTATGCATCAGATCCGTCACCTCTGTTCTGATAGTCTTGGTTTGTTCATCTGCTGCTTTTAAAACTTCCCGTTGCTCATCGATTTGTTGTTTATCGCCTTTATCTAATGCTTCGTTCAATTTCCGCAGCTCGCGTTGTTTACTTTCAAAGGCTGCATCACTTTTCTTTTCCAGCTGGTCGAGTTCCGGTTTATAGGCACTCTGTTGTAACTTATTCAGCTCAAAACTGTTAAAAAAAACGGGAGGCTTGTTATACTGATAAAAGGTAAACACCAATACTCCGATAAGGAGAATCAGGAACTGCATCGGGATTTTCACCAAACCATTCATTAACAGACCGAGCCTGCTTTGATTCACGGAAGATCCTGTCAGATAACGTCCAACCTGACTCTGGTCTGTTCCGAAATAGGATAACTGCAGAAAAAAACCGCCTATCAACCCACTCCAGACCGTATAAGGATTATTCAGGTCAAACTTAAAATCAATGGCTTCTGTACGGCCCATCTTCCCGGCTATACTGATTGCTTTACTGAACCCAATATCTGCAGGCAGTAAATGAACAACCATAATACCAGCAGCAAAAAGTCCACAAAAGATAATACTCATTTGCAGCATCTGCGTATAGGATACTGCTTTTGTCCCGCCATAAACGGTATAGGCCACGACAATCCCCCCAATCAGCAAAGTAGTGACGGTCGTATTAATCTGTAGGATTGTGGACAGGATAATAGATGGTGCATAAATTGTGATTCCTGTAGAAAGTCCGCGTTGTATTAAGAAAAGGAAGGCTGTTAATGCTCTCGTGTTCAGATCGAATCGTTGCTCCAGATATTCATAGGCCGTATAAACTTTAAGCCGGTGAAAAATGGGTACAAAAGTTATACACAGAACAATCATCGCCAAAGGTAAGCCGAAATAAAACTGAACAAACCCCATCCCGGTAGAGTAAGCTAAACCCGGAGCAGAAAGAAATGTAATTGCGCTGGCCTGTGTCGCCATTACAGAAAGGCATACACTATACCATGGCATACTTTGATTACCAAGCAGGTAGCCATCTATATTCTGCGCCCCACGGCTTTTATAAACGCCGTAGGAAACGATCAGGATTAAGGTGAGGCTTAGTACAGCCCAGTCGGTATAACTCATTTATAGTATTGTGTAAACAGGTAAAATAAAACGATAAGCAGAATCAGCCAGTAAATCAGCAAACGATAAAACTTCCGCCAGCTGCTGGCAAAAGGAGGTAATTCCGGATCTCTTTTATTGACTTTCATTATTTGGAGTGTTACTGGAAATCAAGTTTACAAAAAGACGGTAGGCTCCAGGCACCCCAGCCGGTAATTCTCTGAAAAATGCAAGAGAAGTATACACGAATTTTCCTTTTCCGTAATTCGTCAGCAGCAGGGACCCATTCGCTGGAGCAGCTCCCTGGTCATGCATACTGAATAACGGGGTATAACGCGAATCAAATTCAGAAGCAAAGTATAAGCCCCTCTCCTGTATCCACCCTTCAAAATCTGCTTTAGTTATTTTATTCGGATAATTTAACGCCGGGTGATTTGGGTGCAGAAAAGTAACTTCTGCATCTTCTTCAGTAACTCTTTCCCTGGTCAGTTTCATCGGATAAGGACCGGGAGACTCCAGTTTCAATGGCGAATCGACATTATACTGTACTACCAGTGTACCACCAGCCGATACATATTCAAGTAAACGCGGCTGCATAGCCTTGATCTCATTACTGATATTATACAACCTGACCCCTGTTATCACAGCGTCATACACAGAAAGGTCACTGCTTAAAATCTGAGTGGGACTCAACTGTGTAACCTGATAACCAATCTGCTGCAGAGATTGTGGAATAAGGTCTCCGGCACCAGCGATATAAGCGATCTTCTTACCGCCATAACGAAGTTCTGTCTGTACTGCTTTAGACTCTGCTTCGGGAAATAATGTCAATACCGGTATATGGTCGTAACGTATTTCCTGATAACCTTTTGTATAGGATTTTCCACCAGTTTCGATTTCCAGTGCAATCGTCCCTCCTTTGCTGTTACGCTCTGGTGTCACAGTTACTTCTATATCCTGAACTGTACCTTTACCGTTCAGCTGAAACGGAATATTATCCTTATCAGCTTTCCATCCCCTTGGAAGTCTGAGTCTCAGATTGCCGGAACTACTGGTCGTAAAGTTTTTGAGCTTAATTCTTATTTTTTTAGTTTCACCGTTTAAAAAAAGATAAGAGGCTGCGTTCATCGTCGCTGTTACAGGTGGCGCAATAACCACTGGATTGATCAGCTCGCCTTTTACAGGATCAGTCTCTGAGAAGACTAAAGACCTGCTTAGTTTAATTTCCTGCCCTCCTATTTCCAGCTTTAGTTCTCCTGTTCCCGGACCTGGCGCTTCGGGTTGCCCCAATTCTTCATAAGAATCTACCTGGAATGAACCCAGCTTATGCTTCTCTCTCAACCAGTAGGGCTGACTGATTTCAAAAGCATTAGCAGCTATTTTCCATTCTGCCTGTATTGGAATATTTGGTTTCAGTGTTAATTTACGGCCATCAGGTAATACCAGCACAACGGGAGTTTTTGAGTCCTTTCCAAGGCGCAACAAAGCATCCAGTTTCACCGGAATCTGTTCTTGTAGGGCGTATACCGGTTCTGACACCTTTGCCTGAATATAAATTCCTGCACAATCGAGAATCAGCTCATCAAGCAGTTCATGCCGGAACTGAAGGCCACGAACTGCAGACTTCAATTCAAGTAGCCCGGGTAATGAGCCAGCTGGATTGGCAGAATCATAAGTCCTGATGACTGTCCTCAATAAGTCTTGTGTCTTTTGTGGGATTTTATCGCGGCCCAGTGTAAGGTCTATACCATCGAAAATATCTTGCTTTGCAGATTCGCCGGCAACAGGAAGGAAATATTCGAGTGCTGGTCCCCGCTGCCGCGCCGTGCCGAAGCCCTGGCTTTTGTGATTTGTACGGCTTTCTGCCGCTATCTCACCATAGCTTTTACCAAGAATCGGGTTGTATACTCCGGCATCAATTTTCAACTGGTCTTCTGCGGTAGTATTTACCGACCCAAAACTGAATGTGTTCCACATGATCCTTTTCGCCTGCCAGGTTTTCACATAACGGAGCTGTTCAGGGAATTTTTTAGGGTCAGCTGCGGCAACAAATGCCTCCCGGGCAATAATAGCAGATGCTGCATGATGGCCGTGACCAGCTCTTTCGTCTTCCGGGAAACGGGTAATAATCACATCCGGGCGGAATGACCGGATAACCCAGACTGCATTTCCCAGAATCTTCTGGTGATCCCAGATCTTAAGTGCTTCTGCCGAAGTCTTGGAGAAACCAAAGTCATTCGCCGTACTGAAAAATTGTACAGCGCCATCCATTCTTCTGGCAGCCAATAATTCCTGGGTTCTGATCAGGCCCAGTAGTTCTCCTTGTTCGGTACCAATAAGATTCTGCCCGCCGTCACCGCGGGTAAGAGACAAATATCCGGTTCTTACTTTTCTTTCTTTAGCCAGATATGAAAGTAACCTCGTGTTTTCATCATCCGGATGGGCGGCCATATACAAAACACTTCCGGAAACCTCCAGAGCGGCCAGTTGAAGCCTGATCTCTGCAGCATTTCGCTGGGTGGCCACTTGTGCGTGTCCGGATAATGGAAATAGCAGTAGCAGGCAATACAAATATTTTCGGTGTAGCATAGTCTTGTTTTACGACCGAAAATAATTAAAAAAACCTGTATCCAGGGATTTCTAAAGAGCGAAAACCACAGATACAGGTAACAATCCTGTCCGTTTGATCACAGACAGGTAATTTCTCAGATTAGAGCAGAATTTTGCTGCTTACTTCTTTATCAATGCTGATAAAACCAGGGTATTTGATTAATGAGTTACCGACTTTAATACTCGGTCTCACTTTAAGTGTGATCAATCCTTTTTTCTCATCAGGGCCACTTCCACCTTTTAAAAATTCTGAGATTTCAGACATCACTTTTCTGTTAGAAACAAACTGGTAGATATTAGCGGTCATATCAACCGGAACAACAATGGTCCCACCTGCCGGAATATTAACTTCCTGATCCACAAATCCTGTGGCCAGTTCCTGTTTATTGATCAAAACTTTATATTCAAATTGATTAATTGCAGCGAGTACGCCCGAAGGATTCGTAATTTCCAGATTTAAGCGGGCACGCAAAGGCACGTCCTTACGCAGCAAACTGAAAGCTACCGCAGGTAAACTTCCCAGGTTGATTTCATTATTATTTAAAAGCTTCTTAATATCTGTGCCAGCGACACTGATCTGATCGGCCGAAACAACTTTATACCGGCATTTTTCCAGCGCTTTAATTTGTTTTGTTTGCTGATTGAGCCCGCAACCGGCAAGCGTAAATAATGCCAGGGCAATAATTAATATTTTTTTCATGGGTAGAATGTTAACCTTTCCAGCAAATATATCCGGAATAGGTATAACGGCAAAATCCGGGAATATTGTCCCGGATTTAATAAATCGATCTGTCAGGCGATCTATATTTTCGGATCCTGATGTTTTTCTGGTTTAATTTCGGACTGTATCTTTTCCTTTTCCCAATTTTTACGGTCAGCACGATTTTTAATCATCAGCCATATAATCAGAATCAATAAAAATAGCGCCGCTCCTGCAATAAGGACTAAATCTATATTCATACACTGAAATTACTTCAACAACATGAACCCTATTTAAAGCAGTTATGATTAAACGGTTAAGTTTAACCTATACTAATTAGTACCCTCTTTTTGCTCTGGTAATTTTCCTGCTTAAGACTTTATCGATACTGAAACCACCCGCGCCGACAATAAGCAGAACAAGATAAGAAACCAAAAAGTGTATCGCCAGTTCTTTTTCTTTTAACCCATCATTGCCATGTGCGATAAAAATTGCGATCAGCATAGTTGTGATTAAAGGAAGCACAGCCAGTCTGGTCGCCAGGCCGAGTAAAATCAGAACAGAACAAACCACTTCGGCAAATACGGCAAGTATCAGCGTTGTTTTGGCACCCACACCAATAATATCCGGAAACTGTACCTCGCCACCCGCAAGCAAGCTATTTAATTTAGGTATTCCATGAGAAAGCATTAGTAATGCAAGACTGACCCTAAAGATCAGGAGTGCAAGATCCAGACTGTTATGATTAAAGTTGGTGTTAAATATTCTATTCATAATCTAAAAATATAAAAAATAAGGCTGATTTATACTAAAGATTTGCAAAAACCGGCCATAGCATCTTGCAAAACCAGTTTTCCTTTACGATCCGGCTGCTGGCCATTATCTATCATCTGTATAGAAACCAGTCCGTGGAGTATTGACCAGTAGGTATGAAATTTAAGGAAAAAGTCTGCCTCGGGATTGGCTGATACCTGAAGTGCCTGCTGAATCGTGGAGATCATAATATGCGTCATTTTCTTGATCTCTTCATGCTGATTAACCATCTCACAGGCCGGAATACCCAATCCGAACATTAACTGGTAATATTCTTTATGTTCAAATGAAAAATCCCAGTAAGCATCCGCCATTACTTTAAGCTGTTCTTCAGGCGTTTGCATCGTTGCCCTGGCCTGTTCGAGTTTACACGCAAGCAACTGATAACCCTCCTTTGAAAATTCCAGCAGGATAGCTTCCTTGTTTTCGAAATGATTATAAATTACCGGTATGCTGTACTCTATGGCATCAGCGATCTTCCTGATTGAAAGAGACTGCCACCCTTCGGAAAGTACCATGTCCCATGCCGCAGTTAAAATGCTGGATCTTAGTTCTTCTTTGTGTCTTGTTTTTCGCTCCGCTATTCCCATTATTTACGATTTAGGTTAACACCGTTAACAAACATAAAACTATTATATTTCTTTCCGGAATTTGAGAATGTATTTTGACCTGTAAACAACAAATAGTAATTAAACAGAACAAATAGCGGTTTTGAATTATTTAGCATTTATAAAAGACTAAATACCAAACGAGATGACAGCTACTCCACACAAAAAATTCACGCTTAAAGGGCTTTGGAAGGTTCTCAGCGACACCATTTCTGGATTTTCAGATCATAAAGTAACAAAGCTTAGCGGTTCTCTCGCCTATTACACCGTTTTTTCTATGGGCCCGCTGCTCATTCTGATTATCGCTATTGCCAGCATAGTCTGGCGCAAAGAAGCTATTGAGGGTGAGGTTTATGAACAGCTTGCCGGTTATCTGGGAAAAGATACTGCGCTGCAATTACAGGGCACAATAAAAAGTGCAGCTATTAGTAACAAGAGTGTCCTTTCTGTTGTAATCGGCGGTGCCACATTACTGATCGGTGCGACAACTGTATTTGCTGAAATACAAGATTCAATAAACACAATCTGGGGATTAAAACCCAAACCAAAAAGAGGTTGGTTAAAAATGCTCCAGAATAGGTTCCTGTCATTTTCTGTTATCGTCAGCCTGGGTTTTGTGCTACTTGTTTCACTCGCGATCACCTCATTAATTGATGGCTTTAGTACAAGACTCGAAAGAAACTTCAGTGAAATATCTGTCGTTTTCTTTTATATACTCAATCAGCTGATTACGCTAAGTGTTGTGACTGTAATTTTTGGAGTAATATTCAAAGTATTGCCAGATGCAGATATTAAATGGAAAGATGTATTTTCCGGAGCACTGGTTACAGCTGTTTTATTTATGATAGGCAAATTTGCCATCTCAATTTATATCGGCAAAAGTGACGTCAGCGGAACCTATGGAACGGCAGGGTCACTGGTTGTGCTGCTACTCTGGACGTATTATTCCTCAATTATCTTATTCTTTGGAGCAGAGTTCACCAAAGCCTATGCAATAAATTACGGTTCTGAGATTAAACCGAACCATTATGCAGTTACCACACGTGAAATTGAGGTTGAAACCGGAAATCAGTCGGTCCAGGAAAATGAAGCGAAGCCAACCCTGCTCAAAGAAGAGAATGATAAACTTGTGGTTCACCCCGAGGATAAAAAAGACAAACCAACTTCATAAGGCTATCTGGCTAAAATTATCCCAAAAACAAAGGCCTCATTTCGAATGAGGCCTTTGTTAATAATTTAGGCTGTTTCCAGCTTTACAATATTCCTGTAAGGGAATGAATTGAAAATATGACGTCTGGCGAAGCGTCCAGGAGAATCTGCGTTAACTAATTTAACATAAATCGCCTTAGGCACCTCAAAGTACTCATAAGCACTACCATCAAGGAAATGAACCGTTAATACCAGGCCAGCCCAGTTATAATCTGCAATTCCGCAAGATGAAATCGTATTGGTATATTCTTCAATAGAACCTTCCAGCGTCTCTGGTGCAATACTTACCAGAAAATGGTATGCTTCAATAATTTCTTTACTTTTTACTTCAGCTGCTGTTTTGGCTTCGTCGCTTTCCTGAAATTTATCCGGATGATATTCCTTCATTAAATTTCTGTAAATCGTTTTTAATTCTTTAAGCTCGGCATCTTTCTGTACCCCCAGCAACTTTCTGTAATCTACAATCTTCTTCATAAAATTCTTTGTGTATTTGTTTGTGATTAACAGACTGAATAACAGGATTGAGCTGTGCCACAGGCAAACATTTTCGCAAAGGTACTATTTTTAAAATAATTTTCAGGTTAAGGAGCGATTAGCTTTATGTAATCATATTTTAATGTCATTTTAATTTGCCTTTTTATAGATTTACCGCCTCATTAAAAACGGAGATAAGATGATAAGTACAACATTACTTGCTGCGCTGGGCACACCAGAGATTTTGGTTATTCTGGTTGTAATTATGCTATTGTTTGGCGGAAAAAAAATACCTGAACTGATGAAAGGACTTGGCCAGGGTATCAAAGAATTTAAAGACGGGCAAAACGGGAAAGAATAGTTCCGGCGGATCTTTATCTTTGTATGAATCAATCGAATTGGTATGTACAAAATAGGGATTGCAGAAGATGACACTAAAATAGCTTCGCTGATTAAATCGGGCCTTGAAGAGCATGAATATCAGGTTGAAACTTTCCCCGATGGAATTACGGCCCTTCATGCTTTTTTAGAAGAGGAATTCGACCTGATCATTCTGGATGTTATGATGCCTGGTATGAACGGTATGGAGATCTGTCGTAGACTCAGAAAAGTGAATACCGATATCCCGGTAATGCTGCTAACGGCTCTTGGAACGGTTGACGATAAAGTTGCCGGACTAGAAACCGGAGCAGATGATTATCTGGCGAAACCTTTTCATTTTCGGGAACTGCTTGCAAGAATCTCTGCCCTGCTCAGAAGAAAAAAATCTGCAGAACCGAAAAAGCCGCATAAATTAAATTTCGAAGACATAGAACTGGACCTGGACAGCAAGACTGTACAACGCTCCGGAACAGATATCAGACTGACAGCGAAGGAGTTTATACTACTGGAATTATTTCTCAGGAATACCAATAAATTATTATCCAGACAATATATCGCAGAAAATGCCTGGGATATCAATTTTGATACCGGCACGAATGTTATCGATGTCTATGTAAATTTCCTTCGGAATAAAATAGATAAAGGATTTGAAAGGAAACTGATTCATACAAAAATAGGTATGGGTTATATAATGAAATAAAGACTGATGAAAATCAAAGACCGCCTGGGACTCTATTTCACCCTGATCAGCACACTAACATTATTAGGAGTTCTTACAGTAGTCTATTTTACTTTTCTGAAAGTAATGGAAGCCGAGTTCTATGACCGGCTGACTGACCGGACCATGGTAACCGCCAAACTATACCTGGAAGCAGATGAAATTTCCAGCGATGCGTTGGATAAAGTTCGCGAGAAATACCTGGAAAGCCTGAACAGTGAAGTTATCAGGATCTATAATGACCGTAACAGTGCTTCTTTTATTGGTGATGACGAACAGTTCTGGACCAACAATATCATCAACAAAGTACGTAAAGCAGGAAAACTCAGATTTAAAGAAGGCGATCGCCAGGTTGTGGGTATCTTTTATAAAGATAACCAGGGAGATTTCGTAATTCTGGCTTCTGCTATTGACAAAGGCACAGCCATACGGATTTCAAAACTGCTGAAAGTAATGATCGGTGTATTCGTTGTTATTTTTATTGGTTTACTGTTTTGCGGTCGCTGGATTGCCAAAAGAATGCTGAGCCCGCTGAATATATTTATGGAGCAGGTAAAAATGATTAAATCCAACAATTTGCATTACCGGGTAGATGAGGGCAGGAACAATGACGAAATCACTTTACTCGCCAGAAGCTTCAATAATCTGATGGAGCATCTGGAACACTCCTTTATCCTGCAAAAAACATTTGTTGCCAATGCATCCCATGAATTGAGAACCCCTGTAACAAGAATGGTAATCAGTGCGGAACTGGCACTCAGCCGGGACAGGGATATCCCTGCTTATAAAGGTACTTTGAGTTCAGTATTGGAAGATGCGGAGAAGCTGGACCAGATAATCACAGCACTGCTAAAACTTGCACAAGCAGATCTCGAGTACAGTGCCGCATTAAAAGAAGCTGTACGTATTGACGAACTGCTCTGGCAACTACAATCCGAATGGAATGAGCTTAAGGGAAATGGAAGCCTTCAGATTGATATGATCAATATGCCGGACACCATAGAACCACTTACGATTAATGCGAGTCATACTCTATTACAGATTGCACTGGACAATATTATAGGAAACGCATTTAAATTCTCAGCGGATAAAACCGTTACCTGTACTATGGAAGTTAACCCATCCGGCATCATACTGGTAATTAAGGATCAAGGTATGGGAATTTCACCAGAAGTCTTACCTGAAATATTTAAACCGTTTTATACAAATAGTGGCGAAAGTGGCCAGGAAGGCCATGGTATGGGTCTATACCTTGCGCACAAAATCATCACTCTTTTCAGGGGAACTATCACTGCTACGTCAAATCCCGGGCAGGGAACCTCCTTCACAGTTACATTCGCCGCATTTTAATCTCCTTTTAATCTCGCTTTAATTTCCCTTTAATGTACCACGGATAGCTTTGTTCAAACTAACAAAGAAATGATATCCAATCTGGTTAAAATCTATACTTTGTGTGCCGGGCTACTCCTGCAGGGTGCATCCCTGCGGGCTGGTACACCTATAGAGACCGACACGCTCCGTCTTACACTGCCACAGGCAGAAAAACAATTCCTCGAATCCAACCTTCAACTTATTTCCCAGCATTACCAGACCGATCAGGCGAGAACAGACATCATTACTGCCCGGTTGTTTGACAACCCCGAGTTCAGCTTTGAAAATCAATTATACAACCCGCAGACCAAGCGCTTTTTCGAGACCTCAAAAGCCAATGGACAATACCAGGCTTCTATATCACAGTTGATTAAATTGGCAGGAAAAAGAAACAAAAATATCCAGCTTGCCCAAACCGGCGTAAAACTCGCAGAATATGAATATTTTGATCTACTGCGGACTTTACGATATAAACTGCGTACGGACTTCTACAAGATCTATTATGATCAGCAGTCTGCCAGGCTTTATGCCAGACAGATTGCTTCGCTGGAACAGTTGACAAATGTATCCGAACAGCAGTTGAAATCGGGTAACGTAGCTGTGAAAGATGTAATCCGGATCAAATCTCTGCTTTACAGTCTCCAATCGGAATATAATGCCCTGCAAAATGGCATCGCCGATACAGAAAGTGAGTTCAAGATTATGACAGGGATCAATGCCGAAACTGCCGTAGAGCTGGTTCTGGACCCTGCTTCCGAAAAAACTTATCAGCCACAACAGACTGTGTATACACATCTACTGGATTCGGCCATGGTGAACCGTGCAGATTTAAAGCTTAGTCAGGCAGGTATCAGTTACGCAGAACAAAATCTGAGGGTACAAAAAGCCAATGCCGTACCTGATGTCGCCGTATCTCTGGTTTATGATCTGAAATCCTCTTACCCGGACAACTATACGGGCCTGGGTGTACATATTCCCCTGCCACTGTTTAACCGGAATCAGGGTGAAATTAAAAAAGCAAAGATTGCCATAGATGCCGGCAAAAATCAGCTTAAACAGCAACAGCTTACTTTGGAGAACGAAGTATTCAATAGCTATTCAGCAGCATTAAGAACGGAAAAACTTTATGCAGGCATAGACAAATCTTTTAGTACAGACTTTGATAAACTCATCACAGAAGTTATTAAAAATTTCAAAAACAGGAATCTCAGCCTGCTGGAGTTTATGGACTTCTATGAGTCCTACAAAGCAGCCACCTTGCAGATGAATACCCTTAAATACCAACGCATGGATGACAAGGAAGAAATCAATTACGTTACCGGCTCTCAAATATTCAACTAATATGACTACTATCCAGATCAAACGCATCAGCAATATGCTGGCTATTTTATTTGCCGGCTGCGTGCTTTTTACCAGCTGTTCAGAGCAGGAAAAAGAAAAACCAAAAGAATCAAAATTTGAATTAACAGACTCCCTGATCAGCAGGCTTAAAATAGATACAGTCGGAGATCCGGACGGAGAAACACAGCTCAGCTTTTCGGCGAAGATTACACCGAATGAAGAAACAACTGCACGCATTTTCCCGATGGTTAGTGGAAATGTACGTTCTGTCCCGGTAAGATTGGGCGACAAGGTATCCGCAGGACAGGTTCTGGCAGTAATGGGTAGTCCGGAAATGGCCGGCTACGATAAAGAAGCGATCAGCTCCTCAGCAGAATTGCAAACAGCGTCAAGGAATGTTAAACAGGCGGAAGAAATGTACAAAAGCGGACTGGGTTCTGCGCGTGAGCTTGAAGAAGCTAAGAACGATTATTTATCTAAACAGGCAGAGAGCACCAGAAGTAAGGCCGTGCTACGTCTTAATGGCGGTGGCACCAACGGCAGTTACATTATCAAATCTCCAGTATCTGGTTTTATCATTGAAAAGAACGTAAATAACAACATGCAGCTTAGACAGGATCATAGCACAAGTCTGTTTACAGTAGCAGACCTCAGTCAGGTTTGGGGAATCATTAATATTTATGAATCTGACATCGCCAGTATTAAAGAGGGAGATGATGTTAAAATTTCTATTCTCTCCTACCCTGACAAAGTCTTTACAGGAAAGATCAATAAAATCTACAATGTCCTTGACGAAGACAGTAAAGTCATGAATGCCCGGGTTGTTATTCCGAACCCCGGTTTCCTGCTCAAACCGGGAATGATGGCGACGGTACAGGTATCTGCGAAAAATGATATCAGCCTGCCTGCCATCAAAGCAGACAATATCATATTTGATGAGAACAAAAACTATGTACTGGTACTGGATAAGCAAAAGAAAATCCGCATTCAGGAAATTCAGCTGGAACGTAAATCCGGAGAAATGGCTTATATCAGCAAGGGTCTGAAGGCTGGAGACCGCGTAGTTGCCTCCAAACAAGTATTTCTTTACGAGAGCCTGAAAGATTAACCTGCTCCATTTAATCAAAAGATAATGAACAAATTCATTAAAGCTATTATAGGTTTTTCGCTGAAAAACAAATACATCATTTTCTTTGGTACTTTTTTATTGGTGCTTGCGGGGTATCTCAGCTTTAAACACACTACGATAGAAGCTTTTCCCGATGTAACCAATACCAATGTTACTATTATTACACAGTGGCCGGGAAGAAGTGCCGAAGAGGTCGAAAAGTTCGTTACCCGCCCTCTGGAAATAGCAATGAACCCAACTGAACGGAGAACAAGTATCAGATCCTCTTCTCTGTTTGGTTTATCCATTGTTAAAATTACATTTGATGACGATGTAGACTATGCCTTTGCAAGGGTTCAGATTAATAATCATATTGCAGATGCAGATCTGCCAACCGGCGCTGATCCACAAGTACAGCCCCCTTACGGCCCAACAGGTGAGATCTTCAGGTACACTTTAAAGAGTGATCAGAAGTCAATCCGGGAACTAAAAACATTACAGGATTGGGTTGTAGAACGTGAACTGCTTTCTGTTCCCGGAATTGCCGATGTAGTGAGCTTTGGCGGAGAGGTCAAAACTTATCAGATCACAGTCGATCCGCAAAAATCCATTCAGTACGGCGTGACTGCCACAGAACTATTCGACGCGGTATCCAAAAGCAATATTAACGTTGGCGGAGATGTAATCAATCAGGGAGGCCAGGCCTATGTCGTTCGTGGTATTGGCGTACTGAATAATATTGACGAAATCAAAAATGTAATTGTCGACAACCTGAATGGCACACCTGTATATGTCAAAAATATAGCAGAGGTAACAGAAAGCTCATTACCCAGACTTGGACAGGTCGGCAGAGATCTTGATCCTGATGTTGTTGAAGGTATAGTTGTGATGCGTAAAGGAGAAAATCCAAGCGAGGTTCTAACCAGACTGAAAGAGAAAATTGCTGACATCAATGAAAACATCTTGCCTGCAGATGTTAAGATTAATACTTTTTATGACAGGGAGAACCTGGTAGACTTTGCCGTACATACCGTGATGCACAATATGATGGAAGGAATCATCTTTGTAACGGTAATTGTATTTCTGTTCATGGCAGACTGGAGAACGACGCTCATTGTATCCATTATCATTCCATTAGCCCTTTTATTCGCATTCATTTGTCTGAAGATGAAAGGCATGTCAGCTAACCTGCTTTCGATGGGGGCGATTGATTTTGGTATCATCATTGACGGGGCCGTCGTTATGGTCGAGGGAATATTTGTAGCGCTGGACCGCAAATCTCACCAGGTTGGTACGGATAAATTCAACAAACTGAGTAAACTCGGTATTATCAAAAGAGCATCCCTGGAGAATGGAAAAGGAATATTCTTTGCCAAACTGATTATTATAACCGGCCTGCTTCCAATTTTCACTTTCGAAAAAGTGGAGGGGAAAATGTTCTCTCCACTGGCATGGACATTAAGCTTTGCGCTATTAGGTGCGTTGATACTTACTTTCACCCTAGTCCCGGCGCTGGCCAGCGTGCTGCTTAAAAAGAATGTCAGAGAAAAGGACAACATCTTCCTGCGCACCATTACCAGAGCCACCATGAGTACTTACAATTGGTGTTTCAAGCGTAGAAAACCGGTATTTATCACCGCCTTGATTATCCTTGTCCTTGGTATATTCAGTTTCAAATTTCTGGGTACGGAATTTCTACCCTCATTAGACGAAGGCTCTATCTATGTGAGAGCAAGCGGCCCTTTAAGCATATCATTGGAAGAAACAACTAAGCTGTCAAATGACATCCGCAAAATACTGCTTCATTTTGATGAAGTAAAGCAAGTCTTATCACAGACAGGCCGTCCTAATGACGGAACGGATGCAACGGGTTTCTATAATATGGAGTTCATGGTTGATATCTATCCGAAATCTGAATGGAAACGTAAAGAAACCAAAGAGCAGCTGGTCGAGAGGATGCAGGAAAAACTCAAAGGTTTTCCAGGTATAAGTCTTAATTTCTCGCAGCCTATTTCAGATAATGTGGAAGAAGCAGTATCCGGGGTAAAAGGTTCTATTGTTGTTAAAATGTTTGGCGATGACTTTAATTTTATTGAAAATCAGGAAGAGAAGATTGAGAACATCCTGAAGACCGTTCCAGGTATTGAAGATCTTGGAATCTTACGGAACCTGGGACAACCAGAATTGCAGATCAACCTTGATCAGACTAAAATGGCACTTTATGGAGTACGTACCGAAGATGCTAACGCAGTTATTGAAATGGCTATCGGCGGTAAATCAGCAACTCAGATCTACGAGGGTGAAAAGAAATTTGATCTGCGTATCAGATATCCTGATTCTTTCAGACAAAGTGAGGAATCAATCGGCAAGCTCCGTATTCAGAGTCTGTCGGGAGCGAAAGTGCCGCTGAGTGAGATTTCTACTATTCACAAGGTCACCGGCCCGAGTATTATTTACAGGGACGGTCATAAACGGTACGGTGCTATTAAGTTTTCCATCCGTGGCAGGGATATGGGAAGTACTATCGCGGAAGCGCAGGCGAAGGTTAATGAAGCAATCAAAATGCCTAAAGGTTACCAGCTGCAATGGGCTGGAGATTTTGAGAATCAGCAACGTGCGACAGCCAGATTGTCTACAGCTGTACCTATCAGCTTGCTGCTGATCTTTTTTATCCTCTTCGTTCTGTTCGGTAATATCAAGGATTCTCTACTGGTATTGAACAATGTACCTTTTGCACTGGTTGGTGGGATTCTCGCACTGCTCATTACAGGAGTGAATTTTAATATTTCCGCAGGGATTGGCTTCATTGCCTTATTCGGGATATGCGTGCAAAACGGGGTAATCCTGCTGACAAGATTTAAAACTAATATTGCAGAATTGAAATATCATCCGACCTGGAGCTTCTCAGATGCACTGCAGGATGGTATTGCCACCAGAATGCGTCCGGTAATTATGACAGCTTTAATGGCTGCAATCGGACTAATGCCGGCTGCATTGTCTACCGGAATAGGCTCAGAAGCATCTAAACCGCTGGCAATAGTCGTTATCGGCGGTTTGATTACGAATACGCTTTTCAGCTTATTTGTTTATCCGATCGTATTTTACTGGTCATACCAGAAAAAAGCGAAACATCTCACGGACACCAGAGATGAATCCGGAGTTGCAATACATTAAATAAGATTTGGTTTGCGTTTGGATATGGGGATATAATAATTGGCAGATTATTGATGTCCCAAACAGTAAAAGGGATTCCTTCAGGAATCCCTTTCTGCATTTAAATAATGTATTTTTTCAAGCTAAGTCCCATTCATCGTCCGCATTTTTTCTGAAACAGAATTAGCTTGCCAGCTGTTATTGGATTGTAACAGGTAAACCAACAGACCTTTAAACTTGAGAATATGGCAGATTTAGAAACTAACAACCCCACCTTTGAGATTGCTGTTAAATTGCAGCAGAACGAAAAGCTGATCAAGGTTCAGCAGGATGAGACTAGTGATGGAGTTCCCGTCTTCAAATGCTATTCAGACAGTAAAATGCTAACAGAAATCAGACAGGACCATGAAGGTAACTGGGACCAGTTGTGGGGTGAACTTGAACAGGAAGATATTAACCGGGTTGGCGAATCAATCTTAAACTATTTAGACTAATGGAAACTCATCATCAGCTCAAATTACATTCAGGAAAGTTCAGTATTGAAAAACAGCATCTGGTGAACATCGGCCTGACCGAACGGTTTGTCTCCGTGCTTGCTGGCGGTGTACTTATTGGCACCGCACTCACCCGGCCATTTAAACCACGTTTTTTATACGGTGCTTATCTCGCCTACAGAGGAGTTACCGGACACTGTCTGCTTTATGAACAATTAGGAATTGATTCAAAAAGACCTCATGCAGTTAATATCCGTGGAGAATTCATCATTGACAGAGAAGCTTCAGATTTATACAGTTACTGGCGAAATCTAAATAATCTGCCTGGAAGCCTTAAACATCTGATGGATGTGCAACAGCTGGATGAAACTACTTCTGCCTGGAAATCGAAAGTATTAGGTCATGTATTCCCGGTGAGATGGGCTGCTGAGATTGTTAAAGATGAGCCCGGCAGGCTAATTGGCTGGAAAGCAACAAATGACCCGGTTTGGAAGCATGTGGGCCGCGTAGAATTTGAGCCGGTCGCAGAGACAGGACAAACCAAATTGAAAATTGTACTGTCGTATCATCCACCGGTTGGCGGCTTAGGTCTTGGGGTAGCCAGGCTGATCAACCCTTACTTTGAAGGATTGCTCAGCAAGGAAATTATAAATTTCAAACATCATATCGAAAGCCAGCAGGATATGCGGGCTTAAAGCATTGAAGCACCTACTCCAACTGCCAGTACCATCAGAATCATCATGATATAAAAGCCAATAACGACCATCGTAATAATTCCGCAAAATTTAAAGAAGGATTTCAGTTTGCCCATGGCAACACCCAGGCTAGGCTGATCAGCGTAAAGTACAGCTGTATTCGCTGCTTTAGAGAACTTAAACAGCATTAGACTTGGGTAGAACTGAATAAGAGCAATAAGCAGATAAAAAATAGTGAAACCGGCAGCCCCCAATTTCAACAGCGGGTTTGCCGGACTAACTGCCGACAGCGTAGATATAATTGCACCCGCGCTGAATGCAGACATTGCTACCATAGCAGAGAAAACAAAACCGACAATCGAAAGAAATCTGGCCCACTTAGCCATATCATACAGGTAACTTCTGACATCTTCAGTAACCCATATCGCATTCACTTCCTCTTCTTCTTCCTGATGTTCAGGTTTTATTTCTTCAAAGTTGTCCATAATATTATCCTATTGGTAGTTTATTGGATAAACATAAAGAATATTTAAAAGCCCCGCAAGTTTATTAATGGCTGGATTTAAAAAAATTGATACCTTTGCGCCAAATCTAGAAAATTAAAATTCATGGCATTACAATGTGGTATAGTGGGTTTACCAAATGTTGGAAAATCTACCTTATTTAACTGTTTATCAAACGCAAAAGCGCAGGCAGCTAACTTTCCTTTCTGTACTATTGAACCTAATATTGGTGTAATCACTGTTCCTGATGAACGTCTGACCAAACTCGCTGAGCTGGTTAAACCTAATCGCATTGTGCCAAATACTATCGAAATTGTAGATATCGCTGGTCTGGTTAAAGGGGCTTCCAAAGGTGAAGGATTAGGAAATCAATTCCTGGGAAACATTCGTGCAACTAACGCTGTAATTCACGTACTTCGTTGTTTCGATGATGGAAACGTAATTCACGTTGATGGTTCTGTTGATCCTATCCGCGATAAGGAAATTATAGATACTGAATTACAGCTGAAGGACCTTGATACTGTTGAGAAAAGAATTCAAAAAGTAGAAAAACTAGCTAAGACCGATAAGGATGCTAAAAAGACTTTTGAAATTCTAAGTGTAATTAAACCCCATCTGGAAAGTGGAAAATCTGTACGTTCAGCAGCGCTGGAGGCAGAAGACTTTGCTTTTATTCAGGACCTGGGCTTACTTACACAAAAACCAGTAATGTATGTTTGTAATGTAGACGAAAACTCTGTATTAACCGGTAATGCTTACGTTGACCGTGTTAAGGAAAGTGTAAAAGGAGAGAATGCAGAAGTACTGATTATTTCTGCTAAGATTGAATCTGAAATCGCAGAACTGGAAAGCTATGAAGAACGTCAGGAATTCCTGGGTGATCTTGGTCTTACAGAGTCAGGTGTAAATAAACTGATTGTTGCAGCTTACCGCCTGCTTGATCTTTACACCTATTTTACTGCGGGTGTGCAGGAAGTTCGCGCTTGGACGATTACCAAAGGTTTCACTGCACCTCAGGCAGCTGGTGTTATCCATACAGATTTTGAAAAAGGATTCATCCGTGCAGAAGTTATCAAATATATCGACTTCGTAACCTTAGGTTCAGAAAATGCTTGTAAAGAAGCAGGTAAACTAGGTGTAGAGGGTAAAACATATGTAGTTGAAGATGGCGACATCATGCACTTCCGTTTTAACGTATAAAAACACAATGGTCCGGAGCAAAATGGTTACAGACCAATAGATATAAAAAAAGAGGATGCCAGCTGGCATCCTCTTTTTTTATATCTATAATATGATTTCGATAAATTATCAGAGCAGTACACCGCTCAGGAACATTACAGCTACCGAGAAGTAAATGATTAGCCCGGTAACATCTACAAGAGTCGCTACAAACGGTGCTGACGATGTTGCAGGGTCAGCTCCTAATTTTTTCAACAGTAAAGGAAGCATAGAACCGGCAAGCGAGCCCCAAAGAACAACCCCCACCAAAGCCACACCGACCGTCATACCTATTAACGCCCAATGTTCACCGTACATATCCGTAAACATAGTCCATACAAAAATACGCAGAAAGCCAATTGCCCCAAGTACAATCCCCAGCATCAATCCGGATATGATCTCCCGGCGCATGACACGCCACCAGTCTCCTATCGTTATTTCGCCCAATGCCATTGCCTGAATAATCAATGTAGAGGCTTGTGAACCGCTGTTACCACCGCTAGATATGATCAACGGCACAAACATGGCCAGAACTACTGCCTTCGCTATATCAGCCTCAAAATGCGCCATTGCAGTAGCGGTAAGCATCTCACCAAGAAACAAAACAACCAGCCATCCAATTCTTTTTCGGAAAAGTCCAAAAATAGGCATATCCAGATATGGTTCATCAAGGGCTTCTGTACCCCCGATTTTATGCATATCTTCTGTATATTCTTCATTAGCAATCCAAAGAATATCATCTACAGTAACAATCCCCAGCAAAACGTTGTGATCATCAGTTACTGGTAAAGCTACACGGTTGTTCATCCGGAACACATTAATAGCTTCTTCCTGAGGATCATTTGCATTTAGCGCGATCAACCGGTTATCGGTTAATTCACCTACAGGTACATTGGGATCGGCCAGTAAAATTTCGCGGATCCGGATATCATCGATCAGTGTACCGTCATTATCAATAACATACACCACATCAATGGTTTCCGAGTCTTTCCCATATCTTCTGATATGTTCTAGTACGGTTTTAACGGTCCAGTCTTTTTTAACGGCAATATAATCCGGGGTCATCAGACGGCCGACGCTATCTTCTTTATAACCTAACAGGGACAGGGCTTCTACCCTATCTTTAGCCGGCAATAAGATAATCAGCTTTTTAACAGCATCACCTTTTAGCTCAGAAAACAAGGATGTCCTGTCATCGGGCGGCATCAGATTAATCAGCTGTGCGAGTTTTTCACCCGGAAGTTTTTTAATAATCTTTTCCTGAGTAGGAAAATCAAGGATACGGAATACATTGACCGCCCTTTTTATAGACAAGGTATTAATAAAATGGACTGCGTAGTGTGGAAGCTCATCTATGAGATGTTCGACATCTGAAATATTGAGCGTATCTAAATATTCCCCCAATTTCCCCTCTTCATTAAGCTCAATTAGTCTGGTGACTTCTTCAACTACTTGTTCTTCCATATACAGCCCTCAATTTTACATGTTTATAATTCTAACCTGATTGCAAAAGTGATGTTTTATTTTTAAAAACCGCAGTAGAGCTCACAAAAAATTGTATTTCCCGCAGGAAATATTTTTCGGGCTTTCAGAGCCTATCAAACCTTACGTGAGTAACTGACAATCAAAAACTTACGTATCCATGAAATTTTTATTGAATTTACAAACTGGTAAACGCACAAACAATACATTCGGTAAACTGCTAAAGCCGGCCAGATAATGGCCGGCTTTTATTTCCCTGGCAGCCGGATAGCGTAATTAAAGATTTAAACGGTTAAGCTTTGTAGAGTTGCCATTTGATTTAACAGACTCTTTGCGGACGGAGGTATTTTTATCAAAAGTATATCTGAAACTTAACCGAATCTGCCCGGTGTCATTCTTAGTCATTCCCGAAGTAATTAGAGGCCCATTTTTTTTGTAGAAAGCAAGATAGATACCGCACAGCATAATCGCTATTTTTTGAAAATAAGTCTGCCATTTTCAGGTGTAATTTCGATTCCATTTATAAAGGACCGGTCCAGTAAAGATTGCGGACAATCTCCACCGGTTTTTTTGATCGTATAAATATATAGATCTGTTGATTGCGCAGGTCCTTTAGCTGGCAATTTCATAATCAGCGTATCTCTTTCCACCGTATTAATTAATGCCAGTTTAAAAAATCCGGTTTTACCACTCCCTTCAATAGCCGGCCTGATTGTATCTTTCTGCAATTTATCACTAGTTTTAAAAAAAACGATCTGAGATGTATTATAACGGGGTGTATCGACGAAAAACAGATCTTCACCAGTTTGCTTATCTACCACATTAAACTCGGCGAATGCTGGTTTCCACTCAGCGGTACAGTAAACCAGATCGTTTTCTTTACTGCAGCCGGCAAAAAAAATAACCAGTATGAATGACAGAAAAATAACTTTATTCAAAAATCTCATGGTCAAAGACTAATAATTAATAATTTGAATGGTATATTAAATCGGAGTTTGGATATACTTAAGATAAAACGATCTGGTATTTAAAAATGCGACAGCAATAATCTTTTAAGTCATTTAAGGGTTAAAGTAAATGATATTGAATATATCCTTGACAGGATTTTATATTTTTCCCAAAATAAAAAAATGAAGATCTTACTTATTGAAGACACGCATGACCTGATTTCAGTGATTGTCCGCGGATTAAATGATGCAAATATAGAAGTAAGTGTGGCTGTAGATGGTCAGACTGGATTAGAGATGGCGCTCAATCATGAATTTGATCTGATTATATTAGATATTATGCTTCCTGGCTTAAATGGCATTCAGGTTTGCCGGGAGGTCAGAAAAGTAAAAGAAAACGTTCCGATCCTAATGCTGACGGCACTAGCCAGTACAGAAAACATTGTTACCGGACTGGATAGTGGCGCGGATGACTATATGGTCAAGCCTTTTAAATTTGCTGAGCTGGAAGCGCGTATCAGAACTTTAGTACGTAGAGGGAACAGGGAATTTGTCAAATCTGATATGATTTCTATATCTGATTTGGAGATTAATACTTCGTCAAAAACTGCTTTTAGAAATAAAAATGCCGTCAGTCTGACCTCGACAGAATATAGATTACTTGAATATCTGGTCAAAAACCAAAATAAAGTACTGTCCAGAATACAAATTCTGGAAAACGTCTGGGATATTGATTTTAACATGGGTACCAATGTGGTCGATGTATACATTAATTACCTGCGCAAAAAAATTGACACAAATTACCCGGACAAATTAATTCATACGGTGTTTGGAATGGGCTACATTATGAAAACAGAAAATTTAAATGCGAATTCAGTCTAAAATCACGTTACTATTTTTCACGATTGCAACCGCAGGCCTGATCCTGATCAATGCAGTTATTTTTTACTTTGTTTCAGCCTTCAACTTTGATGATTTCTTCAAGCGGCTCGAAGCAAGGGTTAATCTGGCTGCCGAAATCAATATTCATCCGGATCAGAACTCCGCATCTTACCGAGAAGTAAGAACCCGCTATCTGGAAAAACTGGAAATGGAACACGAATACATCGTCAAAGTCGAAAGTTCCGGACAGTTTAAAAAACCTCTGGAGCTGCCCTCAATATTCTACCAGGATATACTCCAGAAAGGCAAAGCCCGCTATAACCACGACAACGATTTCTCTGCAGGGTCTCTTTTTAAAACTGATCACGGAGATTACATGGTGATTATTACAGCATCTAATCCATCCGGATTTGAAGAACTCGCGACTTTAAAAAAGATATTGCTTATTGTCTTCTTTATTGCAATTTTCCTTACCTACCTGGTCGGGAAAATCTTCTCTCACTATACGATTAAACCAGTAAAAAATGTAATTCGCAGCGTAAACAAGATTTCTGCAGACAATCTGCATACGAGACTGAAAGAGCTCGAAGGAAAAGATGAGATATCTGAACTGGTACAAACCTTTAATAATATGCTTAACCGACTGGAAACAGCTTTCGCAACGCAAAACAACTTCGTTAGTAATGCTTCTCATGAGCTCAAAACGCCGATGAGCGTTATCACCAGCGAGTCGGAACTGCTACTTTCTCAGCCGGACCTTTCGGAACAGGCAAGAGCATCCGCAAAAGTAATTCTTTCCCATGCTGAAAAACTTGCAGCTATTACAACCAGCTTACTAGGGCTTGCACAAACGGGCTTTGACGGTAAAAGACAGAACTGGCAAAAGATCAGAGTTGATGAACTCGTGTTGATGGTTGCAGATTCTGTCAAAAAAATAGACCCGGAAAGCAATGTTCAGGTTAATTTTGATACGCTACCTGAAGATGACACTTGCCTTTATACAGATGGTAATATTAATCTATTACAACTCGCTCTAAGCAATATCGTGCTCAATGCTTGTAAATACTCCAGTAATCAGCTGGTGGAAGTCCGGGTTGCATCTGACAAGGAAAGAATAAGTCTGATCGTGACAGATAAGGGAATCGGTATTCCACAAAATGAGCAGCAGCATATCTTCGAGCCTTTTTTCAGAGCTTCCAATACTACAGAGTTTGACGGATTCGGTATCGGTCTGCCGCTAACCTTAAATATTATACGTATTCACAAGGGTTCAATAGGTATTATATCGGAGGAAAAAATAGGCACAGAAATGCGGATAATCTTGCCGGTCTCCAGCGAATTCTAATCAAATCTTAATAACTCTAAATAATACCCCGCGAAAACGGGGTATTTCTCTTATAACCCCTCCATAATCTAATCAAAATCTAATAAGTCTCTTATTCCATCTTAATGACTCTGCGGTAAAATTGTATAAGTAATAATTGTTGTTCTAAACTTTTAAATAAAACTTATGAAAACCATTTTTATCCCCACCGACTTTAGCTTGAACTCGTTAGACTGTATTACTAACCTTTGCGAACAACACGAAAATGAACCCCTAAACTTCATTTTCGTCCATGCATTCAAGCTTTCTGATTCTATCAGTGAATTATTGATGTTATCCAGAAGATCCAGAGAATATGAGTATATCCCGGACGGTTTTTATGAACGATGCAATCAGATTAAAGCAGAATGTCCTCAGGTAGAATCTATCAGAACAGAATTCTTCTTTGGCAGTACAATGGCCACATTTAGAAATTTTCTTGAAGCCAATGACGTGACCTGTATCCTTAATCCTAAGGATTGCTCTTATACAAGTCTGAATAAATCGAGCCTGGATCCATTTGCGTTTACTTCCAAATGTGGGTTACCGATCGTTTCCGTACTGACAATTAAAAAACTAGTTACCGAACAGGTAGAGAATGCTCCTGCCGCCACGCGGATGGTTGCAGAAGCTTATTAAACACCTTTTAAACTGAATACTATGTTATTAAAAGAGAATATACCCGTAAAATACATTTTCGGAAAAATTATAAAAGAGATAGTTTTCGTTACCCTATACGCTGGACTGATAGCGATTTTATATAATACCTTTCACTTTACCAGAATATCCATACCCATTGCAGTACCGACAATTTTAGGTACAGTTATTTCACTTTTGTTAGCCTTTAAATCCAACCAGGCATATGACAGATGGTGGGAGGCACGTACGCTCTGGGGGGCAATTGTCAACGATACACGTACGTTGACCAGACAGCTGATGACTTTTGTCACCTGTCCTGATACAGAAGATGAAAAAGCATTCTGTATACGTCTGGCTAAAAGACAGATCGCCTGGTGCATCAGCTTAAGCAAACATCTGCGTGATCAAAACCCGTTAGCCGGTATTGACCGGCTGATCAGCGCGGAGGATATGGAACACATTAAAAATTATTCTAATGTCCCTCTTGCACTTCAGGAACTCCAGGCTATAGATATCCGAAATGCCCATAAACTAGGATGGTTGAATGATTTTCAGCAAATCCAACTGGATAAAACGCTTACGGCCTTTTCAAATGAAATGGGTGGTTGCGAAAGAATCAAGAATACCGTATTCCCCGCAACCTACAGTCACTATATCCATTTCTCCCTGGTCTTGTTTATCATGTTGCTTCCATTCGGCCTGATTGAGTTTTTCGGAATTATAGAAATCCCACTGGTGATCGCTATTGCGAGTTCATTCTTCCTGATTGAAAAGATGGCTATTCATCTGCAAGATCCGTTTGAAAATAAGCCGACAGACACGCCAACTACTGCGATATGCAGGACAATCGAGCGCGACATCAAGCAAATGCTGAAAGAAAACTACAAGCAGGATGAGAAAATTAGCGGCCCGGCTAGTCAGAAATCTAAAGTATTCTACGTGCTATAACAGCTTTCTAAAACTCGTTTCTAATAGACTATAAACAGTCTTTAATGCCCCGGTAAGTTTCTGACTTATCGGGGCTTTTTCATTTATATGTTGTCGTCTGCAGCATTCCTAGCGGATTTTTGGTAAGGTTAATTTCATAGAAATTCAGAAAAAAAATAAAAGCATTGTTGCGTTCTGCTTTTCGTTCCGGTTTAAGAGTACAAAAGCATTCATAGCAATTCCGTTAATGAATGACCTAAAACCATAAAAAAGAAATGAAAACAAAAAAACTCTCCACAAACCTGCTTAAAAAAGGCTCATTATTAGCACTAACTGCATTGATTTTCACAGCTTGTTCCAAAGATAAATCTACACCACAGCCAGATATTCAGATTGGAAAAATTGCTTTGCTAATTTCTTCTCCGGGGGCACCTGAATTAACCTTCCGCGTGAATGGGCAGGCAGCAACTACCGAAAAAGCATTGACATATAATACGGTGATAGGATACGGAAATATCAGGGCAGGAGCTACAGAGTTCAGCTTTACTAAAAAAGGCGGCACAGAAGTTCTGGCAAAAATTACCGGCACCATAAAACCTTCGACAGGCTACACGCTGATAGTTGGAGATAAATCACCGAAAGCCACACTCGTACTTGTTGAAGATGATTTTTCTGCTCCTGCTGCAGAAAAAGCGAAAGTACGTTTCGCAAACTTAAGTCCTGATGCAACAGTCCTTGATCTGTATGTAGCTGGTAAAACCGATGCCGGCCTGAGCAAAAAAGCTTTTAAAGATGTTTCGGGTTTTATCAATGTAGATCCCGGAGCTGAACTTAAGCTTGAAATTAAAGAAAACGGAAAAACAGATGTGCTGGCAACGCTAGACAAAGTCAAAGTTGAAAAAGGTAAAATCTATACGATTTGGGCAAACGGTATTAAGGGTGCCACGGATGCAACCAAACTGGGCATTAGTGTAATGACCAATAAATAGAATACAAGGCCGTCAGGATGGGTTAAGATCTATTCTGACGGATTTTGCTTTACGCTATCCCATAGACCCCTAATGGCATTCAAAACTTTGTTGAACCTGGTTAAGAAGAAACCGGACCTGGCCGGAATCTTAGCCAGTTTCTGCAATAATAATACGTCAGGCAAGGAACTTTTATACAAACATTATTACGGATACGTGATGGCAGTAGTTATACGGTATACGTCTAACACCCACGACTCGGAAGAACTGGTTAATGATAGTTTTATGAAAATCTTCAAATATGCGCATAGTTTTAAACAGCCTGAAGATCCTGCTCAACTGGAGAAAGCCTTTAAAGGCTGGATCGCGAAAATTTCATCAAGAACAGCCATAGATTTCATTAATAAACCTAAACTGACTCTTCAAGAACTGGAACTTACAGAAAATGAACATCCAAAAACTATTCCCGAAGAAATGATGAAGCTGAATGTGCAGGATCTCCTAAAGCTCTTAAATGGCCTTCCAGAGACACAGCGGTTAATTTTTAATCTGTATGAGATTGAGGGATTTTCTCATGCTGAGATCGGGGAAATGCTCGGCATTCAAGAAAACATATCCAGGGTCTATCTGACCAGGGCGAAGCAAAAATTAAGATTGTTATATCAGGTTAATATGGAGTCGAATGGAACATACTGAAAAAGAGTTTTTCGCTCATATTAAAGAAACGTTATCCGAGTATGAACTCGACTATGTACCCGGAGCATGGGAAAAATTTCAAAAGCAGCAGCGTAAACAACAAAATGTGTTGCGAATCAAATGGGTCAGACCGGTAGCCGCAGCCGCAATCCTGCTTCTGGGAATTCTAATCTGGAAAATCCCGGTACAGCAACAAAAAAGACACCAGCCCGAGCTTTTCACGAAATCTACCCAAAAAAAAATAAAGCAGTTAACACCAGATTCGGAAGATGTGCCTCTTCTCAAAGACAATTTGATACGGATACACACATTTAAGAGGCCGGAACTAAAAAAACAAAGAATAAATCCGGGCCTTCTAAACATTGATACGCCTATGATTTCGGATGAGTTAGTTGCGGGTACAGCGACTTCAGCTGGAACTGCAGGTTCCACGGAGCAAAAAACGAAACAAAAGAATCCAGCCGAAAAAACATATAAACAGAAACATGATAATTCCCGGTACATAGCAACAAATAATATTCATCTGACACCAGCAGGTGATAAACAATGGAAAATAAACGTATTAGTTTCCAATAGCTACGGTCCCGGAGGTAAAATCAGATTAGGCTTTGGATCTTCAGTTGATTATGCCTTGAATAAGAAAATCTCTATCAGTGCCGGTGCCGCTTATACGCAGGTTTCCGGAATGAATAAATTTGACGAAATATCTGCAGAATCGACAACAAGAAGTCTTCACTCCGTGGAGACTTCCGTAACTGGAATCGACTTACCAATAGAAATTAAGTACAGCTTAAATGAGCGGAATTATTTGAGCATTGGAATTTCGACTCTGGGCATTCTCCGTAAAAGTCAGACTTTAAGCTACATGGATAAAAAGTTGGTTGATATAGTGGTGGCAGGTGATGACGGCCCGAGAACAGAGAGTAAACTGGTTTCCTTTAAGGAGTCCGTACCTGTTGCTTCAGACGCACTCCCACAAGAAAAATATCTTGGATTCTATAATCTGTCTTATGGATTTATACATCAGGTTGGAAAAAATACCCAGCTCATATTTGAACCCTACATTAAACTCCCGATGAAACCTTATTCTGAGCAACGCAGCAGCCTGATGTCAACAGGTATCCGGCTAAAAATGAACCTGTGATCACGTTTTAAAGCCTTCACCAAATACAAAATCCAGTATCTGTTCAGCTTAAAAAGCTGAACACCAATACGCTTATTGAAATTAGTCCAAGTTTGTAAAAATCGACCTCGAAGATTCAATCAATTTTTATATATTTGACCGACTGTTTCCGTAGTTCAATGGATAGAATTTTGGTTTCCGGTACCAAAGATGGGGGTTCGAATCCCTTCGGGAACACAGGTAGTAAAAACAAAAACGGCTAATCCTTTTATAAAAAGATTAGCCGTTTTTTACTTTAAGTACTTATAATTCTTACTTCAGCACAGTGACTAATTCTGCTATCCTGTTGGAAATCCCTACTTCATTATCATACCAGGCAACAACCTTAACAAATTTGCCGATAGCCTTGGTAAGCGTCCCGTCTACAATGGAAGAGTGTGTATTACCCAGAATGTCTGCGGATACAAACTGCTCTTCTGTATACTCGAGAACTCCCTTAAGCGAACTATCCGCGTAAGATTTAAACAGGTCATTAAGCTCATTGACAGAAACTTCTTTTTTAAGGTTAATAGATAGATCGACAATGGAAGCATCGATCACCGGGACTCGGTAAGAATAGCCATCCATTTTCCCTTTTAAGTTGGGTAGCACATCACCTATCGCTTTCGCTGCACCCGTTGTTGTCGGGATAATAGAGTGAGATGCAGCACGTGCCCTTCTCAGGTCCTTATGAGGAGCATCCTGCAAATTCTGATCGGCAGTGAATGCATGAACAGTGATCATATAGCCAGACTCAATTCCGAATTCCTTATCCAGGATATATAATATTGGCGCGATACTGCCGGTGGTGCAGGATGCAGTTGAATAAATCACGTCATCTCCTATCAGCTCGTTATTCACACCATGTACAATTGTTTTTACACCACCAGATCCAGGTGCAGTAATTAATACTTTTTTTGCACCGGAATTGATATGTGAGTAGGCTGCGGCTTTATCTGTAAACCTACCAGTAGACTCTATGACCACATCGATATCTAAATCTTTCCATGGAAGTTTTTCGGGATCTTTCTCGCTAAGCAAAAGAATACGTTTACCATTTACAATCATGGTATCTCCGTCAGTATCTACTTCTCCTGGAAAACGTCCATGAGCGGTATCATATTTAAGCAAATGTGTTAATGTTTTAATATCTGTCAGATCATTTACTGCGACAACTTCTACTTCCGGTTTATTCTGTAATGCCCGAAGGGTCATTCTGCCTATACGGCCAAATCCATTAATTGCAATTTTCATAATGTTGATTTTAATTCGTGTGATATAAATGAGGTTGAATAATATCGTTAACCCCGGGTACTTTGAGTGATGTTCTGAATGCCTGCCGGTAATCAGATGGTGTTGTCATTAAATGCCGAAGGAATGTTCGTCGCATGGAAACAAGTCCGCCCAATCCGCATTTTTCAGCTATATTCTCCAATGACATATCGGTATCCTCGAGATATTTACGTGCATTTTCCACTCTTAACTTCTCAATAAATTTAGCAGGTGGTAAACCAGTTTGCTTATGAAAAACACGTGTAAAATTCCGGGGACTCATATTCAAATGATCAGCGATCCGGACTACATCTAATGGCTGATGCAGGTTTTCGACAAACCATTCATGCAGTCTCCCGGCAATAGTTGAACTTTCGTAAACCGGAAGCAGGTTAGAAAACTGAACCTGGAAACCTGGTCTCGATAAGTAGAACACCAATCTGCGCGCCACTTGAATGGCAATATCTTTTCCATGATCTTCTTCTACTAAAGCAAGAGCAAGGTCGATTCCGGAAGACACACCGCCAGAAGTATAAATACGTCCATCTGTGGTGTAAAAAGCATTGGTATTTACATCAACAAGCGGATACTCCTTTTTTAATCGCTCACTCAAATGCCAGTGTGTAGTTGCTTTTTTACCATTTAGCAGGCCCGCCTCAGCTAAAACAAATGCACCCCCACAAACTGATCCTATCCGCCTTGTATTATTTGCATTCATAGTCGATAACCAGCGACAAAAATCTGCGTATTCCGATTTCTCGAGGGCATAAGATTCATTCCCAGCCACTATAACAGTATCTACAGCCGTAGTAATTTCGATTGCACTATACTGGCAAACTATCTCGACTCCGGTTAAAGTTTTCAATGTCTTATTCGACGTTGGAGATGCGACTAAGACCTCATAACCCAGTTTTGAACCAGAAAGAGCTAAACACTTATCGGCATTTATAAAGACATCAGCCGGACCTGCGAAATTAAGCAGCATATTGCCCGACATGGCTACAATTACAACCTTTTTTTTCTGCTGATTATCAGAGATTATTCCGCTATCACCATTCATAAAACAAATTTACAATCTATCTAACTGTCTGAAAGGACATAATTTATACAATTTAGGCCAAACAAAAAAGGATTACGCGCTAAATCACTATTGTTATTAATTGTATCTTTGATTCATGCCAGTTGCCGTTCAGGATAAACAGACACTAGTATCATTGCTTAAAGCAAACAGCCAAAAGTTGAGATCTTTTGGTGTTTCGAACTTAAGCATTTTTGGCTCCTTTATAACAGGGAAATTCAATGCCGAAAGCGATGTTGATCTTTTGGTTAACTTCGATCCCGATCAAAAGAGTTATGATAATTTCATGGATTTATCCTTTTTCTTAGAAGATTTATTGGGTAGAAAAGTTGAAGTGGTCACCCCGCAGTCGTTAAGTAAATATATCGGATCTCATATTCTTGAACAAGCTGAACATGTTGCCATCTAATATTGAACTTTTAAATTGAATTATATCTCGCCCTCATTATTGTTTATTCGCATAGTTTAATTGGCATGGATAGTGATAAACACTGAGATATCAATTACTTTTAATGAAAAACACAACTCAATTAGGCGCTTTTAGCAGCAAACACAGCCCTGCGAAAGGCTTTCTTTATTTCTCTTATTTTATATTCGTTTTATTTTCAGGTATTTCCGGACTCATTTATTTCAAAGGCATCCTCGCAGTAAAAGAAGGACGTATGAACTTTTCCGGCGACATTAATATGCTTTATTGGGTTATCGCATTTATTATGGGGCTTGCACTTATCATTTTATTTTCAGTTTATAAAATGACCCGGGGAAAGACACATCATTTATATGAAAACGGAATTATTACCGAAGATGGCGGACAAAGTAAAACCCGCTTTTTCCAGGATATGGAAGACATTTATTTATTCAGTTCCGGTAAAAGTTTTACGACTAACAACCTTGCATTCCGCAATCGGTCGGAAGGAGATTGGGAAATATTGACTGTACGTTACAGCAAAGTCTTTAAAGCAATCAATTACATTAATGACCGGCATGCTCATCTCTACGTTGACAAAATTTTAGAGGAGCTTGAAAATAATAAAAGTGTAACTTTTCATTATATCAGTTACGGGACCTCTCTCCAAAAAAGGATATTTGCTACAGGTACAGGCTCTTTTCTTAAAGTAGAACCTAAAGATATTATTGTATATAAAGATCGTCTTGTTATCGACTCTAAAACTATCCTGATCTCCAACCTGGAACGCTTCTCCGTGAACAACTGGATTAATCAGATAAGTCTCTATAATAAACAAAATGAGGTCGTATTCAGTACTGCAACTAATGGAATCTTCAGTGGAAGGAGCTTTATTACATTGATGGACATCCTCATTAACCAAACCAGATCATAAAGCACTCTTGGTCGGGTCTTGTGCTGGTGTTGTTCGTAGTTGACCTATTTTTCTAAGGGTTTCGCCTATCCGTAGCCTATCTTTGACTCGAATTTAGATAAAACAGATTATATAAATGACGTTTAACAATCTGCAGTTTCAGGCAATTCGCTTGTAATACCCCAGCAAGGGCAGCTTCACGGTTACTCTTTTTGTTTTTCCGATGAGGAACGTACATAAAAAAAGGCCTGTCAGACTCACATCTGACAGGCCTTCGACCTTCGAGGCTGACGATTATCTAAAACCTTCCTCCTGAAATCTCACCTCCAAAGAAGATTGAATTCAGAAATAACCTGTCTGTCCCATGCCAGTAATGTCTGTAATTTGGATCTTCTGCAAACAGAATCACGGTACCCGCGCCTGCAGAAGCTACCAAAATAGCCGCACTGTTACTGATCTTGGCTCTATTATCCTTTGAAACATACCCGCTAACATAAGCTTCAGGTAAATACTGTGCTACTGTTGCATATTTATCTTTTGAAGGCTGCAGAATAGTCGTTCCTGTTTTAGTAAAGAATACTTTCCTGTCTGTCAGACCGAACGCAATCGGATTACTCAGATCTACATCTGCCAGAAAGATTCCACCGTTAATTCTTTTAGCAGTTTCTGTCTCTGATTTTGTAACATAGTCCAGTCTTTGCGCAGCTCCTTTTTTAGCAGAAGCAGAATCAGTATATAATTTTTCCTGCACAAATTTCTCTTTGATTACCCATTCAGAAGCATTTCTGAATGTGATTAAAGTACCACCTGCATTTACCCAGTTTCTGATTTTTTCAACACTGCGTTTATCCAATGCATCGTAATTTCCGGATACCAGTACCAATGAGCTGTAGCGTGACAGATCTGTTCTGCCCAAATTACCGGCTTCAAGTTTAGTTACCGGCAAGTTCAATTGCTGGTTTAGTAAGAACCAAACCTCTCCCGCCTCACCGGCTGTGATACCTGTTCCGGTTAGTAAAGCCACTTCTGGTTTTTTAACCGTACGGATATTATTACTGCCTAAGTCAATACCTTCCAGGCTAAATCCTGTTCCTGTACTTTGAAATTGCAGACCGGCTACAATTCCAGCCTGCTGTACTGCCTTATATAGACTGTCTGCTGATACTTCCTGGTTGGCTACTGGTATAACCAGTGAACCATAACTAAAAGTCTGCTTACCGGTTGCAGTATTAGCCGTAAATGGCTTGTATGTCGCTTTAACACGAATACCTCTCTTCTGTAAATCATATAAAGCACGAGATGCATTATAGTCAGACCAGTCTAGCAGATAAGCGTAAGTGCTTTTTGTCAATGCAGGTGCTGCCTTTAATTGCGGAGCCTTTTCAACTGCATTTCCCAAAGCAGGCAATACTTTTAATTTGGCATATTTCAATCCATATGCATGAATTACAGACCACGACGTATTATCATAGAAAGCACTGTCTTTCAACTTAGCTGTTTCCTCAAATATGGAGTGAACAATACGGAAATTAGGTTGTACTGATGGTACAATAAAAGCTTTGCCTTTTTCAAATTTCTTACCATCAACAGTCAGATCCTGATCGAGCGGATAAACCTTCAGACGGTGTGTTAAGGTCAGATCCAGTAATTTCTGAGTTAAAGAAAGGTCTTTGCTATCTCCGAAAACAAATCCTTTAGCCGGGTTAGCCCTTCCCTGATCCAATGCTGACTGGAAGAATTCTTTCTGTAATTTAAATAAGTTCAGTTTTTCAGCAACAGCACCTTTAACTGTCGATAGTCCGCTTGTCAGCTGGTTCCTGATCGTAAATGGAAAAGTAACCAGGCCATTATCACTTTCCTGTACTATTCCGCGTGAGCTTCCTTGTTCAAAAGTTACACCCACTGCACCAAAGAAATCCGGGTAGGTAGAACCATAAATTGGTGATACGTTATCAAAAGCCTCCTTGGTAAAATAAAGCGAGCCGATTTTATCCAGTGCCTCCACATGATATTTAGCCAGCGTAGCGTTAAAATCATAGGATGCTTTAGGCAAAATCGGACTTTCATGTCCCGCTGGTGAAGGTTCAAAATAATAAGTACTGCTCGTGCCCATTTCATGAAAATCGATATGAACATTCGGATACCATTGGTGGAAAAAAGCCAGTCTGTTCTGACTTTCCACTTGTGCAGCACTTAACCAATCCCTGTTCAAATCTGTAAAGAAGTGATTAGTTCTGCCTGCCGGCCATCCTTCCTGGTGTTCTTTATCTGCCGGATCTGAAACCGGAGGAAATGATTTGTAGGCATTATGCCAATTTGCAGCCCGGTCTCTTCCATCAGGATTCAGAGATGGATCGATCAGGACTACAGCCTCCTGCAACCATTTAGTGGTTTCAGGATTCTGGTTCGCCGCCAGGTAATAAGCAGTTAATAAAGCTGCTTCTCCACTTGAGGTTTCATTTCCATGAACACTATAGCCTAGTAATACCACAACAGGTGAACTAGCACCCAGGATAGTCTTTGCCGGATCTGCCAGTGTTACGTGTTCTTTACGGATATCCTCAATTTTATTATAGTTAGCCGCTGCAGTTATCGTAGCGATCAACTGCGGTCTTTCTTCATAGGTCTTCCCGATAAATTGCAGGTGTACACGGTCAGATGTCCTTTCCAGTTCTTTGAAATAGGAGACAATTTGATCATGACGTGTATAGTGACTTCCTATTGGATAGCCCAGAAATTGTTCCGGCGTAGGTACCTTTGGGTCAAACTGACCGGCGCCCGGGAAAAAGTATTGCTGCTGTGCCCGGGCCAGGCCGGCCAGAAAAACCAGAGACAGACTTAGTAAAAGTGATTTGTGTAGTTTCATATAATGGTTTGCGTTGATTTTCGAAATTAATAACCTGGGTTTTGTACAACATCCGGATCAGAAAGGATATCTGAATAAGGGATAGGAAACAGCCAGAAATTCGGGTTAGTCACTCCAAGCACCTCTCCTGTTTTTTTGGTTCTGGCCAGATCGAACCAGCGGTGTGCTTCGAAAGCGAACTCTAAACTGTTTTCGTCTGCTATTGCCTGAAGTACCTGTTCTTTATTGCCACCGGTAAATGGTGCAACACCAGCCCTGTTTCTGATTACATTCAGATCTGCTCTGGCACCATCCAGATTACCTGAATTTGCCCTTGCTTCCGCACGGATCAGGTATAATTCTGCAATCCTGATTAAGTAAGCAGGGTCCACACTTACACCAGCAGTGTTATACAATACCCCATAAACTGTAGTTCCTGAACCAGCCACTAAGGTTTTTCTGCTTCCGCCAATTGCAGGATTATTGATTTTAGCAACAAAACTGTCTGAAGGTTTAAGCGTAAACTGTCCACCGGAAGAACTTGGGTACCAAAGATTCCAGAAACTGTTTCTGTCATTTGCAGAAAAGCTTAGTTCCAGAACTGATTCAGAACTTAAGAAAGGACTTGTAAAAAACGTTTTATAATTGTCTACCAGTTTAAATTTAGGCTGATTGATGACTTGAGTTGCATAGGCTTCCGCTTCTGTCCAGTTTTCCCTGTACAGATTCAGGCGGGCACGCAAGGCTCTTGCAGTACTTTTTTGAGCCCGGTTACGGGTATTGGCATCGTCTGCAGGCAGTAATTCTTCTGCCTTAACCAGATCTGCCAAAACCTGATCGTAAGTCTGGGCGAGCGTACTTCTTTTCACACCTTTCAGTGCATTCAAATCTACTGTTGGATTTAACTGGATTTGGACTCCTCCCCAGCCTCTGCCCAGATCAAAATATCCAATGGCACGCAGAAAATAAGCTTCTCCAAGTATCTTATTCTTCTCTTCCGGGGTCAAAAGCGGATCATTTACTCCGGGAATACCCGCAATCACACTATTTGCAGAATTGATCATGCGATATATTTTTCTATAGGCAGAAACAGTAATCACATTGTCTGTAGGAATCGCATTTTGGTCCAGCTGCAGGTATTCACTTAGCGTACCGTTAAAAATCACGTTATCTGCTGTTATCGTACCCAGAGTCGGATAATCTGCACTATAGTAATTTTGCAGACCATCATATGTCCCGATAATTGCAGCCCTGGCAGTACCGGCGTCAATAATTGCAGATGCTGTTGGTAAAGCATTATTAGGTACTACATCTAAATATTTTTTGCAGGAACCAAACAGCAAAGTTAAGCTGAACAGGTAGGCTGCAGTAAGAGTTATTTTTTGAGTTCTCATGAGAATATCTTTTAATTATAAGCTGACATTAACGCCGACTTGTATAGTTCGTGATTGTGGTACAGTTGCCCAGTCATAACCGGCAGTATTCTGATTACTGCTTTGTGAACTTACTTCCGGATCAAGTCCTTTGTATTTAGTAAAAGTTAGAAGGTTAGAACCGGAAACATAAATCCGCGCTCTGCTAATACCCCATCTTGCACTGGTTACAGTAGGTATAGTATAACCCAATGAAACGTTCTTTAAGCGTATAAATGAACCATCTTCCAGATAACGGCTACTCAGACTGGCCACATTTCCTCCATAGTTATTAGCAGATCCACCATTTACAGTTGGGTCTCCGCTGAAAGTGGTCATTCTCGGGATATCTGTCTGTTGACCCTCATAATGCCATCTCTCCAGTTGTCTTGGCAGGAAACCAATGTTACTTTGTGTTCCGCCATGAACCAGGAAGAAGTCATTCATGTTCATGATTTTATTCCCCTGTTGAAAGATAAAAAAGACATTCAGGTCGAAATTTTTGACCTTAACCGTATTATTTAATCCCCCAGTATATTTAGGTAAAGCATTACCTACAATCTGTCTGTCAGCAGAAGTAATCAAACCATCTCCATTTACATCGTCATATACTGCATTACCTGTTTTTGGATCTACATATAACTGTTTATACAACTGGAAAGAGTTTACTGCATAACCTTCTCTCAGGATAGAAATATTTCTTCCTGAAGCACCTAAAGTAATATCAGAAGCTAATTTTTCGATCTTATTGTCATTTTTGGATACATTGAATTCTGTAGTCCAGCTGAAATTTTTAGTTTCCACATTGACTGAACTGATGCTCAGTTCCAGACCTTTATTTCTAACTGCACCGTAGTTCTGCAGATAAGAGCTGAAACCCGAACGATAAGGTACAGGAACATTCAGCAGCAGATCATAGGTATACTTATTATAATAATCAAAGGAAACATTCAGTCTCTTCTTTAAGATAGAGAACTCAGTTCCCAAATCTATCTGACGGGTAGTCTCCCAGGTTAAATCCGGATTAGCCAGTTGTGAGGGTGCGGTACCAGCAGTCTCCAGGTAATTATATCCTGCCGACCACAAGCCCAGTGCCGCATAGTCATCTATACCATTTTGATTACCGGAAAGACCTATACTACCTCTGAATTTCAGTTCATCAAATATGTTCAGGTCTTTGATAAATTTCTCTTCTCCTGCTCTCCAGGTCAATCCTCCTGACGGGAAATAACCCCATTGTTTATTGATACCAAATTTAGACGAGGCATCAGCACGGATACTTCCATCAATAGTATATTTGTTATCATAGGTATAACTTGCTTTACCAAAGAAAGAGACCATTTTATTCTGCGACCGGGATGAAGATCCGGAGCGGATAGCTGCATTATCGATTGATCTCAAAGAGTTGGTTGCAAACCCGGTTCCGGAAGCACTTGTAGTTTCATATAATTTCGAATAAATAGTATTACCCACCAATGCATTGATATTATGTTTTTTATTCTCACCAAAAGATTTGATATAGGTTAATACCTGCTCGTTTGTTAAGACCAGATTTTTTGTTTCATAAGATGCTGCAGAACCATTAGAAGCAATACCGGCACTGATCAATGTATTACTATAACTATTCTCATATACACTGTTATTGTCGATACTCCAGCTGGTTCTCAGTTTCAACTCCGGTAAGATCGTATACTCTCCGAATACATTACCGATCGTACGCCATCCAACAGCATGGTTATCCAGGTTTTCAATTAAAGCTATATGGTTATCAAAACTACCATAACGGGCATATGTTCCATCTGGCTTATAAATAGGCAAGTATGATCTTGGGAAAATAGCCGAGTTAATTACACCTGTCGGGTTGTTATCACTTCCACTCAATGCTCTTTCAGTTCTGGTAAAATTGAAGCTGGTTCCGATTTTTAATTTATCAGTTAACCGGTTATCATAATTGAAACGTCCGGTAAATCTTTCAAAATCAGAAGGCTTAACTACACTCTCTTGTTTTAAGTAGCCGATACCAGTATAGTAAGTACTTGTTGCAGAACCTCCTTGAGCAGATACTTCGTAATTTGAAGTTTTTGCAGTTCTGAACAAACCACTCACACGGTCATAAGTTGGTTGAGATGAAGGATCTGCAAAAGGAAGTACAATACTGGCAGGATCTTTCTTCTGATCCAGTCCCGTATTCAGCACTGCTTCGTTAGCCAGCATCGCAGTCTCAGCACCACTAACGCTTTTGAATTTATTTACAGCCTCAGACCAGCCTTGATAACTACTCAGGTTGATTTTTGCTTTAGTATTTAAACTTCCGCGCTTGGTCGTGACCAACACAACACCGTTAGCTCCCATAGATCCATAGATAGCTGTTGCACTGGCATCTTTCAGGATAACTAATGATTCGATATCTTCCGGATTGATGTCGGCAAGCGGATTTGATGCCGTCTGATTACCCAGCCCAGCCCTGATTGAATTACTGCTATTAACAAATACGCCATCGATCACATATAATGGTTCTACAGACGCATTTATAGAGTTATTTCCGCGGATACGGAAAGTAATACCACCACCCGGAACACCCGAGTTGGACGATACCTGTACACCAGTTGCTTTACCTTGAATCAGTTGGTTGAATCCGGATCCGCCGGTTGCTGTAAGATCCTCTCCTTTTAAAGTAGTGATAGACCCTGCGATAAATTTACGTTCCTGGGTACTATATCCAGTTACAACCACTTCACTAAGCTGCTGAAGATCAGGCTCCAGCGTAACTAATTTACCTATATCCCGAAGCTGAACCGTTTTACCTAAGTATCCGATGTAGCTGAATACCAAACTTTTTTCCGCTTCGGAAACACGGATACTAAATGATCCGTCAGTATTGGTTAATGTTCCGGACTTCTGTCCTGAGACCCTGATACTCACTCCTGGTAAAGGCTGCTGATCAGTCTGATCAACTACTTTACCGGTGATGGCCCTGTCCTGCGCCTGGACTTCCAGAGCGAATAAGACCCAAATTATAAATAGTAATTTTGTTTTCATTTAAGCTGATTTATAAGAAACTAGTATGAATTCAACCAGTGGAATGACAGCATAGCAAAGCCACACGATCAATTCTGATCCGGAAGTTTTCGTACGAAATAATAGACATAGCTATTCCTGGCCCCCTATTTGGGTGCACTATTTTATAGCTGGAAATTAGAAATGAAAAGCCGTAACACGGCCTGTATGAGGCAGGATTATGCCATCATACAACATCGCATGGGAGTCATGCAATCAAGAGAAAGCGGAGAATGCGCAATAAGATTAATCGACATCTGCAACGCCGGGAGAGACCTGGAATTAATTCGGTTCTGAGTCATGTTTATTGAGGTTAATATAAAAGGTGTGGTTTTGTGTTTGGTTGTATGGGTAATGGTCTGGATTATTTATCAAAAAGTTCTTTTAATTTTTGCTGCAATTCTTCTCCACGAAGGTTTCTGCCAACAATGACACCCTGAGGGTCTAACAATACATTTGAAGGAATAGCTCTTACGCCATATAATTTCGCAGGTGCACTATCCCAGAAAGCAAGATCCGACACTTGTGTCCAGGCTAAATGGTCATCTTTGATGGCCTTCTCCCAGGCATCTTTGGTTTTATCCAGTGAAACGCCTAAAATCTCAAAACCTTTATCATTATACTGTTTATAGGCAGCTACCAGATTTGGATTCTCTTTTCTGCATGGAGGACACCACGCAGCCCAAAAATCAACCAGCACATATTTGCCCTGAAAATCATGGAGATTTACTGTTTTTCCTTCAGGAGTAACCGAATGAAAATCCGGTGCTTTTTTTCCCACACTCACATTTTCCAATACGGTAACCAGCTCATTCAGAACATTTACATAGGGCGTGTTTTTCAGAGATGGATCAAGCAACGCAATGTTTGTCTTAATCTCTTCAGGACTTAATCTATAAGAGAAATCCCGGTATAAGACATAAGCTGAAACAATTGATGCGGGGTTAGCTTTGATGAACTCAGATACATCGACATTTCTTTCTTTTTTATAAGCAGTGAAAAGGTCCTGTGCAGCAGAACCCGTAACTTTGGATCCTCTGTAATAAGCAGCCGTATCCAGCTCTAGGTTTACTGCCCCGCTTTCCAGAAATAAATAAAGAGGACTTTGATCTTTATACAGCGTTACGCCATATAATTCCGGCAGCTCCAGTTGTGTTTTAAATTGGAACTTCCCTCCTTTCAGCGTTGCTGAATCAATAGTAATAAAAGATTTGTTGTGGAATTTCTGCAGATAGATTTTACCGGATTTTAATCCCGGGACGGTACCTGTAAGCGTTAATGGTTTTTTATCTGCCGCCTGTAAAGACAGTGTGGTGAGTAATAGTCCTGCAGTTAAGATTTGTAGCGTTCTTTTCATTTTATCTTCTTTTAAGGTTAACTATACTGTTAAACTCCAGAAAAATAATAATGCTTCTTACCTTCAGACAGGGTAAACTACATTACTTATATTTCTCCTTTTCGGAGCTGGAATTAGCACCTTTCATTCCTGCTGGAGGAGCGGAGGTTGCCAAGACGTTACAGGGCCATTCCCTCAGTCTTTCTTTATAAGTATAGGCGGTCTTTTTAATTACCGGGTCAAAGATATAAAAATATACTACTAAATCAATAGATATTATATTAAAATATTGAAAACGCTCTGAAAACGCATTTTTTGATTAAAAATGTTATAAAATGAGATAAAGTAATGCTGCTAATCCCGCCCCGATCATCGGCCCTGCCACAGGAACCCAGGCATATGACCAGTCACTCCCGCCTTTATTCTTTATAGGTAATAAAGCATGCATAATTCTTGGCCCGAGATCTCTTACAGGATTGATCGCATAACCAGTAGTTCCACCTAAAGATAATCCAATTGCCCATACGACAAATGCAACGGGAATTGCACCTACAGTACCTAAACCTATTGCCGTTTTCGTTTCGGTAATCTGTGCCCCTGTGATGTAAAAAACGGTGAAGATCAAAACAAAAGCCCCGATAATCTCACTCAATATATTCGAGAAGTAGTTTCTTACAGCTGGCCCTGTGCAGAAAACAGCCAGGATTAAAGGCGCGGAATTTGTTCTTTTAAAATGATCTGCATAGACGACCCATACCAATAATGCACCGGACATCGCGCCCAGCATCTGCGCAGTCATATAACTGAGTACATCGGTCCAGGGGAATTTGCCTACAACCGCGAGTCCGAAAGTTACTGCGGGGCTCAGATGTGCACCACTATATGGTCCGGCGATCGTAACCCCCGTAAAGACTGCTAGTGCCCAAGCGGTTGTAATCACAATCCAGCCGCTATTCTGGCCTTTGGTATCATTTAAAAGAACATTGGCTACCACGCCGTCGCCCAGTAATATCAGGACCATCGTCCCTAAAAATTCAGCCGCAAAAGGTGTCATATCTGATTTTGTATAAGTGGAAAATTATATTGCCCGATTGAAAATTAAACTACGCATCTTCCGGTAATTCATCATTCCAGCTTTGCGCTGCATGTACAGCTCTCTTCCATCCTTTGATTGCATTTTTAAGCTTATCCGGCCCACCTTGTGGCTCGAACACTTTTTCCGACTGCCACTGCTTACTGATTTCATCAACGCTTTCCCAGTAGCCTACCGCCAGCCCTGCCAGATATGCTGCTCCTAATGCAGTCGTTTCTACTATAGAAGGACGGATCACATTACAACCCAGAAGATTCGCCTGGAACTGCATTAGCAAGTCGTTAGCTGTTGCACCTCCATCGACACGTAATTCCTTTATCGGCATACCCGAATCTGCTTCCATTGCTTTCAACACATCCATTGTCTGAAAAGCAATAGATTCTATTGCAGCCCTTGCTATATGGCCAGATGTAGCCCCCCTGCTTAATCCAACTATTGTTCCCCTTACGTCAGGTTTCCAGTACGGCGCTCCCAGACCCGCGAAAGCGGGCACAAAATATACGCCGCCGTTATCCTTTACACTCAGGGCCAGTTTCTCTACATCTGCGGAATTCTGGATTATGCCCAGCCCGTCACGCAGCCATTGAACGACTGCTCCGCCGATAAAAATACTACCCTCAAACGCATACTGAATCTGTCCGTTGATCTTCCAGGCGACAGTAGTCAGCAAATTATTTTTAGAGGCGATAAATTCCTCACCGATATTCATCAGCATAAAACATCCGGTTCCGTAAGTATTTTTAACCATGGCTTTGTCCAGGCACATCTGTCCGAATAGTGCGGCATGCTGGTCTCCGGCAATTCCGGCAATTGGAATTTTTGAAGCAAAAATTGTTGTCTTAGTCTCCCCATAGATTTCGCTGCTCTGTTTAACCTCAGGAAGCATCGATTTAGGAATATCGAACAGGTCTAATAGTTCCTGATCCCATTCCTGTGTGCGGATATTAAACAGCATTGTTCTGCTGGCATTGGTAATATCTGTTACATGTACTTCTCCACGCGTAAAATTCCAGACTAACCAGGTATCTACCGTTCCAAACACCAGTTCTCCTGCTTCTGCTTTTTCGCGCGCCCCAGCTACATTCTCCAGTATCCAGTTAATTTTAGATGCAGAAAAATAGGCGTCAATCACTAATCCAGTCTTTTCCCGGACCAGTTCAGTTTTTCCCTGACGCTGCAATGCTTCACAAAACGGTGCGGTTCTGCGGTCCTGCCAGACTATAGCATTATAAACGGGTTTACCTGTTTTTCTGTCCCATACAATCGTTGTTTCCCGCTGATTGGTAATCCCAATCGCCGCCAGTTGCTTTCCATTAATCCCCATTTTCACGGTAGCTTCTGCAGCAACACCCGCTTGTGTTGCCCAGATTTCTGTAGGATCATGTTCTACCCAACCTGATTGCGGAAAGATCTGTGTGAATTCTTTCTGAACTACAGACCTTACTTTTCCGGTATGATCGAATATTATAGCACGCGAACTTGTAGTGCCCTGGTCAAGAGCTAGGATGAATTTTTCCATAAGATGATATTAAGGTTGGTATGGCTCTAATAAATAGTTTTGCGCAAGTTTAACAAACTCCTGCTTTTGCTGGTCTTGCCAGCTCAGATCATAGTTTAGTTCTTTTGCGATCAGGGCAGCGACTCCTGCAGCAGAATCTATCGCTGCTCTGGCATCCAGGAATAGCATTCTTACTCTCCTTGCTAGCACATCCTCGACTGTTCTCGCCATTTCATGACGGACAGCCCAGATTACCTGTGCCTGGATAAAGGGTAAACGCGGATGGATCTGAACTTTCCATTCCGGATTTTCCTCTGCCATTTTAAGCAGATGAGGCAGATCGGTTCCATAAACAGACATAGGATGTGTAACGTCCAGTCCGGTCTGACAACCGTGTACAGGCAGATTTATTGTTTTGCAATTTTCCGGAGGCAAATGAGCAGTCCTGTATATCTGGTTAACGGTATCTTCTGCCATCTTTCTGTAGGTAGTCCATTTTCCACCGGTCATCGTAATCAGCCCTGATTTACTGACCAACAGCTTGTGACTTCTTGAAATTTCTTTGGTTTTAGTCGACCCTTCTTCTGGTGCTGCTAAAGGCCGCAGACCCGCAAAAACACTTAGCACATCTTTACGCTCAGGTGCTTTAAGCAGGTAGCTTGCAGTGGTACGCAATACAAAATCTATTTCTTCTTCCAGCGCCACCGGCTCCAGCTGGTGTTCATCCAGCGGTGTATCCGTTGTACCCAGCACTAGTCTATCATGCCAGGGCACCATAAATAACACTCTTCCGTCTTCGGTATGTGGAATCATGATCGCCTGATCGGCAGGCATAAAACTACGGTCGACTACCAAATGGATTCCCTGACTCGATCTAACCAGGGATTTTCGTCCTGGCTGGTCATCCTGAAGCAGTTCATCGACGAAAACACCTGTGGCATTGACAACAGATCTGCTCTTTAGTGTATACTGCTTTCCCGTTTCTTTATCTATGGCGCGGACGCCTGAAATCTTTCCTTTTACATCCTTAACCAGCCCCTCCACACGGAAATAGTTTAATACTGTAGCACCTTGCTCCAGTGCTGTCTGTGCCAGGTTTACCGCGAGTCGAGAATCATCAAACTGTCCGTCATGATAACTGACTCCCCCATGAAGTTTCTCCTGATTGATCGTTGGAATAGTATTAACCATTTCAGTGCGGGACAAATGACGCGCTCTTCCAAAGCCAAGTTTCCCGGCGAGCAGGTCATAGACAGACAAACCAATGGTATAAAAAGGGCCGGACCACCAGGTATAATTAGGGATCACGAAAACTTCGTTCTTAACCAGATGGGCCGCATTCTTTAGTAACAAACCTCTCTCATAAAGCGCTTCCCGCACCAGACCGATATTCCCCTGCGCAAGGTACCTTACTCCGCCATGCACCAGTTTCGTACTCCGGCTGGAGGTACCCTTTGCAAAGTCGACCTGCTCCAGCAATAGGGTCTTTAGTCCCCTGCTAGCTGCATCAACTGCTGTCCCCAGCCCTGTCGCTCCTCCGCCTACGATAATAACGTCCCAAAGTTGCTGCTGGTTATCCAGTATTTCAATCAGTTTTTTCCTGTCAGTTTGCATAGTTTTTATGTTCTGTTTATGAAAATAGATTAGACTTCAAGCACACACCGTTCTTCTAATAGCTCTTCCCGGCAGGATACCGCATCAAAACCGGCATGCATAGCTTCCTCTTCTTTTGCAATAATTGCTTTTCTTTTCTTTCGTTTCATTGCCTGTGCGAAACGCCGGATATCATCCTGACTTTTTAAAATGAGTCCAGGTACCTCTCTGGGTTTATGGTCATCGCCCATAGCAACCATTGTAAAATAGCTGGTGTTAGTATGCTTGATTACCTGTGTTTTCAGGTTTTCAGAAATAACCCTGATCCCGATTACAATCGAAGTCCTGCCGACATAATTAACAGAAGCCATTAAAGACAGTAATTCCCCAACTTCTACAGGCTCCAGAAAATTCACTACATCTATCGAAGCGGTTATACAATATCCGTCTGCATGTTTTGCCGCACAGACATAGGCAACTTTATCCATCAGACTTAAAATTAGACCACCATGTATTTTTCCTCCGAAATTGGAATAAGAGGGGATCATCAATTCTGTTAAAGTCGTCTGAGAAGCCTTTACGGTCTTATATCCTTCCATAGCAATACTTTTATAGGCAATTTATGTTTTTTCTTCATAGTTTTGATTCTAAAACCGATATGTTCTTTTTGAAAAATCCGGATCGGTCAGGCACCTTATAATCTTCAGCTACATTCCTATGAAAAATCAGAACGGCAAGATCCAGTTCATCCCGCTAGTTGTTAATTTGCTGATCACTATGTCTATCGGATTAGTCGGCGGCCTTCTTACGGTTTCTTCTGTCAGAACATGGTATCCGGGGTTAGCTAAACCTGAATTCAATCCTCCAAACTGGCTATTTGGTCCGGTATGGTCTATATTGTTTATCGCAATTGGCATTGCCGCTTACCGGATCTGGATTAAGAGAAACCAGATCGCCCATCTCCCAAGAACTATTGCTATTTATGCTATACAGCTGATTCTGAACCTCTGCTGGTCCTATCTTTTTTTCTACCACCATTTATTAGGGGCTGCGCTGTTCGAGATTGTCGCACTATTGATTGCAATTCTGGTTAATGGGCTGATATTCTACAAAATCGACAAAATTGCAGGTTTAATCTTCGTCCCTTATTTTCTCTGGGTCAGTTTTGCGACGCTGCTGACTTATAATATCTATATTTTGAATTCGTTGTAATTTAAAACCTGTATTTTAGGAATGTGATCCATATTAAGACCATATTGCTACTACTGCTCTGCTTTTTAAGTATCAGTTCACAAGCCCAGAAAGTGGGCCTGGTGCTCAGTGGTGGTGGTGCAAAAGGTCTCGCGCATATAGGTACACTTAAAGCACTTGAAGAAAACGGTATTCCTATCGACTATATTACCGGTACCTCTATGGGTGGTATCGTGGGTGCACTTTATGCAGCAGGTTATTCTCCGCTTCAAATCGAAAAAATCGCTTTATCCCCCGATTTTCAGGACTGGGTAACCGGCAGGTACAAAAGTGATTACAGCTTCTACTTTCAGAAGAGCAATCCCAACTCTTCTATGCTTGCTGCAAAACTAACGGTAGACACATCACTGCGCATGAGCTTCCGTCCTATTTTAATCAACGACATCCCGTTGAACTTCGCTTTACTGGAAATGTTATCACAGGCTTCAGCAATTTCTAAGGATAATTTTGATAACCTGTTTGTCCCTTACCGCTGTATGGTATCGGATATATTTTCGCAGAGCAGTATTGTGGTTAAAAAAGGGAGTCTGGCCGAAGCGGTCCGTGCAACAATGACTGTTCCGTTGATTTACAGACCAATTAAACTCGACAATCAGTATGTCTTTGATGGCGGGCTATACAATAATTTTCCTGCAGATGTGATGAAAGATGAATTTAAACCGGATCATATTATCGGTGTGAATGTCTCATCCAAAAACTTTAAGGAATACCCAAAAAATGGTGATGACCGGCTGATGAACAGGTTAATGCTTTATATGTTCCTCTCCCGCTCAGACTCTACTCTGGTTGGAAAGAACGGTATTTATATACAACCCGAACTCCAGGATTTCACATCGGGCAATTTTACCCCCGTGGCAGCCCTTATTCAAAAAGGTTATGAAGCTACAATGGCCGATATGCCCCGTTTACTTAAAATGACCAGCCGCCGTACGCAACCTGCTGAACTCGCAATCCGCCGGAATGAATTCAATAATAAAAAACCACTACTGGTTTTTGACAGGGTCAAAGTAAGCGGGGTAAATGAACTGCAGAAAAAATATATTGAACGTCTTTTCAAAAGAGATAAGCCTACTTTTGATCTTTCAGATATCAAACAAGGTTATTATAAACTGGTAGCAGATGAAACGTTTGAGACCATCTATCCTAATATCGTCTATAACCAGGATTCAGACAGTTATACTTTCGAAATCCTCGCCCAGCCTAAAAAAAGTTTCAAGGTAGAACTGGGTGGTAATATTTCTACCAGGCCAATCAGCAATGTTTTTCTGGGTCTGCAGTACAACTATCTCGGCCGTAAAGCTTATACCTTTGGTGCAAATTTCTATTCCGGCCGTTTTTATGAGTCTGTTCAACTAAACGGGAGAATTGATTTCCCATCCAAATTACCTTTCTTTTTGGCCGGTTCGATGACCTATAATCACTTTAACTACTACAACACAAGCAAGATTTTTATTGAGAATCCGAGCCCGACTTACATCGAACAGTCCGACAGGAACATTCAGTTGATGGGGGGCATACCTCTGAACAGGAATACTAAAATTACCCTGGGCGGTTCCCTGATCAGCAACAATGACCGGTACAGTCCAAATAATACTTTTCAAATAGGTGATGTTCTGGATAAGACAATATTTAACGGGGGCCGCATCTCTCTTAATTTCGAGCAGATGACTTTTAACCGCAAGCAATACGCTTCAAGCGGCAGGAATTTCCTGATCAGTCTGAATTACTTCACCGGCAAGGAAAGCTATACTCCAGGCAACATTCTAAGTAAACTGGCCAGTACAGGATTTGAAGAAGTACACCGAAGAAACCGGGAATGGTTCAGCGTTAAGGTCAGTGATGAAAACTATTTTTTCCACAACAGGAATTACAGTTTAGGTTATCTAATGGAGGGCGTATTGTCAACGCAGCCTTTATTCTCCACCTATTATTCTTCTTTACTGGCCGCTCCGGCCTTTTACCCGCTACAGGACAGCAGGTCATTGTTTCTGGAAAACTTCAGATCAAGAACTTATCTGGCCGGCGGTCTTAAAAACGTATTCCAACTCCGCAAAAACTTCAGCTTTAGGGTAGAAGGATTTTTGTTTCTCCCTTATCAGGAAATTAAGCAGAATGGTCTCCAAAATGCACGCAGTCAGGCCCATTTCAGAAACCTGCATTATGCCGGAACAGCAGGCCTGGTTTATCAGTCTCCTGTGGGTCCGGTCAGTATCAGCTATAATTTATATGATGATGCGGTAAAAAGAAACGGCGTTTTACTACATTTGGGCTATCTTATTTACAACAAGAGAGCAATTGAATAAATAACCTCATTCATGAAAACACTATTATCCTGCCTGATACTGCTCCTGTTTACAGGCAATGCTTATAGTCAGAAAGCCGAGATCAATAACTTCCTGGTGAAGGAAGGGCTGCTCAAAAACAGTAAATTGGCAATTATTGCTGCTGATTCACTGGATCAGCCTTTGGAAAGGATCAATGGGTTGTACACTTTTACAGTTAGCGGTTTTACACAGCCATTAAAATTTAATGAGGGGGTTGCTGTTTTACCAATGCAGCTGGAAAGGTCCGCATTTGTGTATATCAAACATGAAAACGAAAGGGGAACACACAGTAAATTACTTTATGTTTATAAGAAGGATGGAAATCTGAACCCTATAGCAATCAATAGTATGTGGCTGATATTGATTCCCCTGCTATTGGTCTTTATCGCCTTCGCATTCAGAAAACTTATCATTTTTGTAGTTATACTCCTGCTGGTCTTTATGTACTTCAATCACAGTAATGGTCTAAATCTCTCTACTTTTTTCGAAACAGTTTTTGATACCCTGAAAACACTTTTCTAATTCGGAACTCTGCTTAAAACGGAAGCCCGATTCCGAAGTTATACTGCATAAAATTGTAAGTAAACGGATAGTTATTGAGCTTATATTCAGCTTTAAAATCTTTACCGCCTGTGAGGAATTTACGGATCACCCATTGCTCTGAGGGATCAAACTGCGGATCTCTCAATTTTAAACCGATATCAAAACGGAATACGAAGAAGTCAAGATCATAACGGAACCCGATACCTGTTCCAACTCCTAACTGGTTTCCTAATTTCTTGAAATTAAAATATCTCTCTGGCTGCGGGTTTCCCGGTGAAATATCCCATACGTTCCCCGCATCTAAAAATACTGCGCCCTTTAATTTTGCACCAAAAAAGTTATCAATCATTTTATAACGGTATTCCAAATTGGCCTGAATGCTCATCTGCCCAAGCTGATCGATACCATATAATCTTCTTCTGGCTGCCTCGGTAGGATTTCTCTCTCCACGATTATAATTACCCGGCCCCAATGTTCTGGCTTGCCATGCCCTTACTCCATTCGAGCCACCCGCAAAGAATAACTTCTCAAACGGTATTGATGTGGAATTTCCATATGCAAAGCCAACTCCTGCATTTATACGTGCAATAAACTGTCTGTCCGGACTGAGAGTTTTATACCATCGCACATCAATTTCCGGTCTGATATACTGATTATAGGGCAAACCCAATAATTTCGCGTAATCGCCGGCAGCAGGATCATGCTTTCCGCCAGATAGCCTGGTGATCGCGTCAAGCATATTTCCAGCGACGTCTATATTTCCTCTGAAATAAATAAAACTCTCGTTCCGAAGCAATTTATTCGCATTCAGGGAATAAGAGTATTTCATACCTATAGTCAAATCTCTTCTGCTCAGCAAAGCCAGGTTATAGGAATTATTTAATTCCAGATCCTGTCCCTCAGGGCTATTAGGATCCAGTAAAATATCTCCAAACCTATATTCAAAATTTAAAGGTGTAAAAGTGTGAAGCTTCGATTTGGTTTCTACCCATTCATAGGTCATAGAGTTTAGAAAAACTCTACGGACAAAAAAGTCTTTCTGCAGGGCATAAACATAACTCGTGGAGAATGATGTATAAGGAATTCCATTTTTACCCATCATAGGGATATCAAACGGTACCATTAGCCGCGGCACACTTAATGTAGCGCTCATGGAGAAGTCACGTTGATAGATGTCTTTGAATAAACTTCCTCCCTGTCCTATCCGTGACTGCAGTCCGCCCTTGATCTGAAATTCAAATCTCTCCGCACCTCTGAAAATATTATTATTGGTATACGTATTACTAACTGTAAAACCCACCGTCCCCTGATTGAAGGGTATTTCCCCCTCTACCCGGTTACTCATTCGCTTTTGTGGAATCATTTGCACCAGAGGCCTTAAAACAGGAGTACTGTCGCTTTCTTTGATATAATCGATTTTCACATTTTTAAAAACGTTTAATTCATATAAGCGATCGTAAGTCAGATTTTCCATCTCGCTGCTATATAAATTACCCATTTTTATAAAATCATAACGGACGATTGGATTTCTTCGGAAACGTCCTGAAAGGTCCGTATACCTGATTCCTCTGAAATTTCTCGGATTAAGCTGAACAGAATCAGGAAAACCTGCCGTTGTCGGGGCAATTAATATATTAGTTTCTCCGATTTTGTACTGCGTATGTTTGCTTTTATCTTCCGGATTATCAATATACATAACCACATGAGCTGTACTGTTCGCGAAAGCAGAATCGACTGTATAACGAATGTAAGGACGGCTAAAATCATAAAAACCATGTTCCTTCATCACCTGATAAACTTTTTCCCGCTCCAGAGAAAGGGAATCGTCATCATATTGCATTCCTTCTTTCAAGTGCGTAAAAGAAGGTTTTAAATCAAAATAAAGTTTTTTAACTGTACTGTCAGGAATCACATATCCGAGTTTTTCAACTTTAAATGCCGGTCCTGTATTGGCGACGAATTCCACGGCAGCGCGTTGTCTTTTCACTGCAATAGAAGATGTGACTGTTGCCTTAAAAAAACCCTTACTCTGCAGATACTTCTCTACCTGGTTTCTTGATATCTCTACGAGCGTACTATCCAGTACCGGTGCTGGCTTACCTACCGATTTGATTTTAAAAAGAGAATAAAAAATATTGTACAATCCAACATTAATACCCAGCTTCGAGGCTGGCCTTATGTCCTTCTGAATATAGTTTACTGCTTCTTCTTTATATTTGGATGGAATACTGTCGATTTCAATTTTTTTCACGATTGCCTGATTATCCTCGATAAATTTAGTCGATGAACATCCGTTCAAAAACACGAGAAATAATAGTAATTTTGCGAAGAAATAAAATCGCGCTTTATAAATAGAATATGCTTTCAAAGTCTCAGATAGGGTTTATAAAATCATTACATCAAAAAAAGTACCGCAAAGAGCATGGGATATTTATTATTGAAGGAATCAAGTCAATTATTGAGTTTATTCCTTCCGGTTTTCAGATCCACAGTATTTATGTTCTGAGCGAATATCAGCATTTACTGCCCGAATTACCCTCAAATATAAAGTTATTTGAAATAAACAGTAAGGATCTGGACAAGATAAGCACTTTACAGGCACCCCAGGGTATTCTTGCACTCGTCCATATGCCACTACAGGAAAAGCTAGACTTAACGGTCTTGTCGACAGGCTTCTCCTTAGTTTTGGATGGTATACAGGACCCGGGAAATCTGGGAACGATTATTCGCACAGCAGACTGGTTCGGCTTTAAACATATTATTTGCTCTCCCAATACTGTAGAGGTTTATAACCCTAAAACCGTACAATCGACTATGGGTTCTTTATGCCGTGTAAAGGTAGTCTATCAGGATTTACCGGAGCTGATCCGGAACGTCAATATTCCGGTTTTTGGAGCTTTACTTGAAGGTGAGAACATGTATCGGACAAACTGGGGAAAATCCGGACTAATAGTTTTAGGGAATGAAGGCAAAGGTTTAAGCCCGGAAGTGATAAAATTAATTGATCGTCCGGTAACTATTCCGGGCGCGGGACTCACTGAGTCTTTGAACGTTGCGGTTTCAGCGGCAATTTTCTGTGCAGATATATTCAGAAATTTGCAGAAATAAATTGCAAACTAAGTATTAATTGCTATTTTTGCATCCTGAATTTCAACAGGTCGAGTGGCCGAGTGGCTAGGCAGAGGTCTGCAAAACCTCCTACAGCGGTTCGAATCCGCTCTCGACCTCAGATTTTGAATAAATTAAAAAATAAAGGTTAAGACCATGGCAGTTACCAGATTAAAAAGAAAAGACAGAAAGAACAAAACGACTTCACGTCTAGAAGTTAAAACTTTGAAATTGGCTACAAACATTGAGTTAGGAAGCCGTTCAAAACAATCTACTAAAGATCAATTAGCTAAAAACAACTTGTTATTAGATCAATTATCTTCAGCTTTAAGAGCTTCATAAGATTTTATTCTTTTAAAAAAAGGGGTGCTGTTATGGCACCCCTTTTTTTTGTTTCCGGATTTTTAAGGAAAACAAAAAAGCATTGGTTAAACCAATGCTTTACAGATATTCTTTACGATTTCTGGCCCTTCATATATAAAACCTGTATAGACCTGGACCAATGACGCACCAGCTTCCAGCTTATCTTTCGCATCCTGAGCTGTGTGTATACCTCCAACACCGATAATGGGAAATGCTTTCCCTGAACGTTGAGACAGATAACGGATCACTTCTGTAGATCTTTGAGTTAAAGGCTTACCACTTAATCCACCCTGCTCTGCCGCTAGTTCAGCAGGGCTGGTCAATGTACTCTTGTCAATCGTCGTATTTGTTGCAATAACACCTGCAATTTTAGATTCCATCACAATATCAACGATATCATTCAATTGTTCATCTGTTAAATCCGGTGCAATTTTGAGCAATATCGGACGGGAGATTCCATTTTTATGATTACGTCCCTGTAATGTCTTAAGCAGATCCGTCAAAGGCTCTTTCTCCTGAAGCTCACGTAAGCCCGGAGTATTAGGAGAACTGACGTTAACAACAAAGTAATCTACCACGTCAAAAAGGCGGTCAAAACACTTTACATAATCTGATACCGCATCTTCATTGGGCGTAATCTTATTTTTACCTATGTTTCCCCCTATTACGATATCCTTGTTCTTTGCTTTAAGCAGGCGCAATCTCTCTGCAAGTGTATCCACACCTTTATTATTAAACCCCATCCTGTTGATCAATGCCTGATCTTTTGGTAATCTGAACATTCTTGGCTGATCGTTACCTGGCTGAGGCAGAGGTGTAACAGTTCCCACTTCTATAAATCCAAATCCAAGATCACTCAAAGCTTCTATGTACTCCCCATTTTTATCAAACCCTGCAGCTAACCCGACAGGGTTTTTAAATTTTATTCCAAAAACTTCCCTTTCCAGACCTTTGATCTGAACATCAAAACTACTTCTGAGAATTGTTTTGCCAAAAGGGAAATGTGCATGGAACCAGTTGAGTCGTTTAACGACGAAGTGATGTACTTTTTCCGGATCGAACTGAAAAAATACTGGTTTGATAAGACGATACATAAGGCGAAGATAGGAACGATTTCAGGTAACACAAAGTTGATTGAATGGTTTTGAACCAAAAAAAAATGCTTTATCACTGATAATCATGTAAAAACTAGACAAGTTAAATCATATTGAAATAAAAATGCGTCTAAAAAACGTACTTTTGCAGCCACATGATTTCGATAAACGACTTAACATTCCTAATAGGTTCCAGGGCTTTATATGACGAAGCGAACTGGCATATTAAACCAGGAGAGAGAATTGGCCTCATCGGTGCCAATGGTACTGGTAAATCTACCCTCTTAAAAATTATTGTTGGAGAATATGCCCCTTCTTCCGGGTCTATCTCTATGTCTAAAGACTTAAAAATAGGCTACTTAAACCAGGATTTACTTTCCTACGAATCTCACCATACTATTCTGCACGTTGCCATGGAAGCATTTGAGCGTCAGAATAAAATACATGATGAAATTGAAGAACTTCTAAAAAAGATAGAAACTGATTATTCTGAAGATGTTTTGAATAAACTGAGCGATAAGCAACAGGAATTCGAAGCACTTGACGGTTATAATATTGAATATAAAGCAAATGAAATTCTGGCAGGCCTTGGATTCAGCACTGAAGATCAGCACCGCCCGCTGAACACCTTCTCCGGAGGGTGGAGAATGCGTGTAATGCTGGCCAAAATCTTATTGCAGACACCAGATATCCTTTTACTGGATGAGCCAACCAACCACATGGATTTACCCTCCATCAAATGGTTAGAATCTTACCTGGCAGGCTTTGAAGGTGCCATTGTAATTGTATCGCATGACAGGTACTTCCTGGATAAAATTGTTAACCGCACGGTTGAATCCCGCAAAGGAAAACTGACAACTTATGCTGGTAACTATACCTTCTATCTGGAAGAAAAATCACTGCGTGGTGAAATCCAGAAAGGCGAATTCAAAAATCAGCAGGCTAAAATTAAGCAGGAAGAAAAACTGATTGAGCGTTTTAAAGCCAAAGCAAGTAAAGCTAAAATGGCACAGTCCAGAATGAAAGCACTGGATAAACTGGAGCGTGTGGAAGATGTTGATGACGATAATCCAACTGTAAACTTCAGCTTTAAATTTACTAAACCTTCCGGCCGTCATGTAGTCAGGATTGAAAATGCAACTAAAAAATATCCAAACATAGATATTCTGGATAACGCAGAAGCTGTAATCGAAAAAGGAGACAAAATAGCTTTAATCGGTGCCAATGGTAAAGGTAAATCTACCTTATTGCGTATGGTGGCGAATGTAGAGAAATTTGAAGGCTCTATCGAAACCGGGCATAATGTAACGACTACATTCTTTGCACAGCACCAGCTGGAATCTCTTCACCTTGGAAATACAATCCTGGAAGAGCTGCAGGCATTTGCACCGAAACATACGGACACAGAGCTCCGGTCTATCCTGGGCTGTTTCCTGTTTACGGGTGACGATGTATTTAAAAAGATCAAGGTACTTTCCGGAGGAGAGAAATCGCGGGTTGCACTGGCGAAATCTTTAACAACAGACTCTAACTTCCTGATTTTAGATGAGCCTACGAATCACCTTGATATTCAATCTGTAAATATTCTGATTCAGGCTTTAAAACAATTTGAGGGTACTTTTATTGCAGTATCCCACGACAGGTATTTCCTGGATAATGTAGCCAATAAAATTTGGTTCATTGAGGAAGAGCAAATCAAACAATATCCTGGAACTTATGCAGAATATGAAGTCTGGAACAGCAAAAGGGTAATCCCGCCAGCTAAAAACATCCCTGTTAAACAGGAAAAAGAAGTAAAACCAAAAGCTGAGCCTAAACCGGTGACAGTGAATACACAGCAGCAGTTAAAAAAACTGAATGATCAGTTACAAAAGGTAGAACAGGAAACTGTTGAGCTGGACGAGCAGGTAAAAGCAGTTGAAACAGAGCTTGCAGACGAAAAGGTATATTCAGATCAAGCGAAACTTGCAGAAGCTAATAAAAAATATCAGGCCGCAAAGCAAAAACTTGACCAGGCCCAGCAAAAATGGGAAGATCTGGCTGCAGAAATCATGGAGTTGGAAGATAACTAAATAAAAAAGGGGAGCAATGCTCCCCTTTTTTATTCAACAAATACCCAGACCGAGACACTTCCCGGCTGACAATAAAATTCTGCAGTACCGTCCTCTCCTATTATAATATCTTCAGGACAATAGTCGAACACATCTTTCATTTTTCTGCCGGCATGGGCAGCACCGATCTCCATAATTTTAACACCCCGCTCTCCATTGCTGAGCAGCACTGCCAAACCTGAATTCTCTTTATCCATCTCTCCTTCCCTGGTCCAGCCTATACAATTAGGATGATCTATATAATCACGTTGTAAACCATAGGAAAGATCCCTTCGTATTCTGGTCATCAGTGGCAGCTTTTCAATCGTTACCAGCTCAACTTCTGCCGGATTACCTTCTGTATCGGTGTCCATATAAGATGCACCGTAAAGATCAGGATAAAAAACGCAGGGAATCCCCTGTTCTCTGAGCAGAATCATAGCATAAGCTAATGGCCTGAACCAAAAATCAACATAAGCCTCTAATGACTGAAGTGGCTGAGAATCATGATTATCCACAAAAGTCACTGCCAGATGAGGGTGAGATTCAATTAGCGTATTACTCAAAATCCCTCTTAAATCGTAATCCTGACCCTGCTGGGCAGCCTGATAGAAATTGTGATGCAGCATGGAATCAAAAAGTTGCATTTTACCTTCAGTAAGATCAATATAATCCCGCAGCTTCATCACGTCATCTAATACCCAGTTCTCGGCAACGATAAAGAACTCACGACTGTATTTGCTGTTCATATGGTCAATCCATTCCAGAAGGAAATCGGTATCTATATGTTTAACTGCATCCAGGCGAAATCCACCCATACTGCAGGTTTCGAAATACCATTCTCCCCAGCGCTTCAGCTCCTCACGGACTGCCGGGTTCCTGAATTCGATATCGTTAAACATCAGGTAATCATAATTCCCCATTTCAGCGGAAGGGACATTTCCCCATACCTGATCGTATTCATGCTGAATAGCAAAAATAGCAGTCTCCTGCAGATCTTCTGCCCAGTCTACACCACTAAAGCAGGATTTATCCCAGATAAATTCAGAGTACTTGCCCTGTCTGCCTGGAAAGTTAAATTTAGTCCAGGCATCGATCTCGAATGCATCTGAAATAAACTGGTTTCTATCCTCTTCAGCAACTTTTCTGACGGCTACGCGTTCGAGTTCATCACCACCGGCTTTGTGGTTAAAAACCACATCGGCAATAACCATCATACCTTGCTCATGAATCGCACGGATGGCATTAATGTATTCTTCTTTGGTCCCATATTTAGTGGCGACGCTGTTTTTCTGATCAAATTCACCTAAGTCAAACAGATCATAACAGTCATATCCGGTGGAAGCATCTCCTTCGGTGGATTTATAGGCTGGAGGAAACCAGACTGCGGTAATACCGCTTTCTTTCAATGCAGAAGCGCGGGATGCCGCCTTTCTCCATAAATTTTCACCATCATTATAATACCAGTGGAAGTATTGGATCAGGGTTTGGTTGGACATACGGAAAATAATATTTTTTTAAATGATGGCTTTACAGTACATATAACATGATGTCTGACTTTTTGTTTACTTTTGCAGCAATATGAGTTCAAATATCAAAAATCCTAAAAATTCATTCACCATCATGAATGAATTGGTATTACCGAATGACACCAATACACTCAATAATCTGATGGGCGGAAGATTACTGCACTGGATGGATATTGCTGCTGCTATCTCTGCGCAAAAGCACTGTAACAGAATAGTAGTTACTGCCTCAGTGGATAATGTCTCTTTTAAACAACCTATTAAGCTTGGTGATGTAATTACTATCGAAGCTAAAGTTACCAGAGCATTCCATACTTCGGTAGAGGTACGCCTGGACGTCTGGGCAGAAAACATTCCCTCTGGAAGCCGTGTGAAATCTAATGAAGCTTATTATACTTTCGTTGCGGTTGATCAGAGTGGAAGAACAATTCCGGTACCGGAACTGAAACCAGAAGATGCTGAAGAAGAAGAATTATACGAAGGCGCGCTGCGCAGAAGACAATTAAGGTTAATACTGGCAGGCAAAATGTTACCAAATGATGCCAAAGAATTAAAAGCACTATTCTTTACCGAATAAAGAATTGGAATAAAAGGGTGTTGCACCGCAGAATAAATGTCGCAGGCAACACCTTTTCTATATTAGCTTCCCATTTCCAGGATTTTATCAAATTCTTCCGCTTTTAACTGCATAACTGACAGTCTGCCCTGTCTCACCAGAGAAATATCTTTCAGGCTTTCTTCAGCTTTAATCTGTTCCAGTGTAACCGGATTTTTCAAACTCTCCACAGGAACCAGGTCGACCACTACCCAATTCTCATTATCTGTCGTCGGATCCTGATAAAACTCCCTGACAACCTTAGCAATACCTACCACATGTTTACCCTCGTTGCTATGGTAAAAGAGAACCAAATCTCCCTCCTTCATTAATTTGATATTATTCCTTGCCTGATAGTTACGGACACCATCCCAGAAGGTGCGGCCATCTTTATTAAACTGTTCCCAGCTATATTTGAAAGGTTCTGATTTGACTAAAAAATAATTCACGTATCTTATGTTTGAGATGATTATATATAATTTGCTAGCCCCGAAATTAATAAAAGCGGCAGGAATTATGTTAACTTAAATAAAAGGGAACCGAATAAATTAATGTATCACTTTAAATAACAACTCCTTAAGCAATTCCCCATCGGTAATATTTCCCGTACTGTCTACACCTTTGCTCTTCAGATCATATTCCCGCAGCAGTCCAATAATCTGAAAGACCTTAGTCAGATTATAAGAACGGGCAGCAGTTTCATAATCCTTCACAAAATATGGGTTCACACCGAGCTCTTTTGCCGCATCGCCTTTATGCTGCAAATAATGGTATTTCAGGATTCTAGTGAAATAGCTGTTGAGATTTGCCATAATCATAACCATAGGATTTGCCTTCGGATTATTAGCGAAATAGTTAATAATCTGATTACATTTCAACACGTTTCTGACAGCGAGTGCTTTTTGCAGTTCGAATACATTATATTCTTTACTGATTCCTATGTTCCGCTGAATATGATCCGTGTCTATGGTTGTCCCCTTGCTAATATTGAGCAAAAGCTTTTCGATCTCGTTAGATATTTTAGAAAGATCCGTCCCCAGATATTCAGCCATTAATGCCGCAGCCTGCGGAGCTATTTTAGCGCCTTTCTCCTCAACAAGATCTTCTATCCAGGCAGCAAGCTTATAATCTCTTACAGGGTCTGACTGAAAGATTACACCATGCTTTCCAATGGACTTATAAATCTTTTTACGTTTATCAAAGTTGGCGTATTTATAGGCGAGTACCAAAATTGTACTGGGTAGTGGTTTTTCGAAATAATGCTGGACAAACTCAGCCGCCTTACTACTGCCGTCCACTTCCTTTGCCCATTTCAGATCCTGAGCTTCTTTCACAATAATCAGCTGATAATCTGACATCATAGGATAACGCTTGGCCGCATTTAAAATGGCCGCCATATCAGTATCCTTACCATACAATACCGTTTGATTAAACCCCTTCTGCATATCATCCAGAACATGCTGTTCCATGAAATGAACAACCTGATCAATATAATAGGATTCTTCCCCATGGAGAAGATAAACAGGCTTGTATTTTTTAGCTTTGAGGTCTTTAAGAATGTCGGAAGCAGTCATATAATTATCCAAATGTAACCGCTAAAAACTAATTATTAAAGGTTATTTTTGCATTAATGGCATTTACCCCTACCGCATTGAATCTACCGCAGTATCCCTTTCGTATCACCTTAAGGGAAAAGCAACACTTTATTTTTGATGAAATTAGAAAGAAGCATCTGGTGTTAACACCGGAGGAATGGGTAAGACAACATTTTATCCAGTATCTGATCCTGGAAAAGAAGTTCCCGAAATCGCTTATTCAACTGGAGGCCGGGCTCAACCTCAATCAGCGCATGCAGCGTACAGATATTGTAGTTTTTAATCATTCGGGAGAGAGAATAATGGTCATTGAATGTAAGGCGCCACATATCCAGATCAATCAGCAGGTATTTGACCAGGCAGCACGCTATAATTCTGTACATAAGGCGCGGTGGTTAGTAGTGACAAATGGCCTGAGACATTGTTATGCACAGATTGACCATATCAATCCAGGGTTTTCTTTTCTGGAAGAACTACCTGAATACAGCCATCTTTAACTAAAGAATTCCTTTACCAGCCATCACAATGTATAACATTCATTTCTCCTTACCTCATTTGAATATGGTGCATAAAAAAGGGCAGCTGTACATATACAGCTGCCCTTAAGCTAATTAATCTATATTTTAGAGTGCGCTTAGGCTCTCTTCAATGATTGCAATTTTAGATTCCGCGTCTGCCTTCTTATTACGCTCGTTCTGGATAATCTCAGGTTTCGCATTCTGCACAAATCTCTCATTACTTAATTTAGCATCAACAGATTTTAGAAAACCCTGAAGATAAACCAGATCTTCATTTAACCTGATTTTCTCTGCTTCCACATCTATAGTTTCATTAAGCTGAACAAAAAACTCATCCTTACCTACCATAAATGCTGCAGCACCCGCAACCTTCTCCTGAACAAAATTCATTTCGGAGATGTTACCCAGCTTACCTATGACCGGTTTCCATTTAGCATAATCAGTTTCAGAGTTTCCCCGGATATCCAGTGGCAAAGCTTCTTTTGGAGAAAGCTGTTTGGTATTTCTGATATTTCTTACTTCAGCAACAATGCCTTTAACCAGCTCCACTTCTTTTAAAAGTGCCGCATCTGCAGGTCCGGATACTGGATAAGGCGCAACGATAATACAATCCAATTCACCTTTTTCGCCAAAGATTTCGTCATGCCACAATTCTTCTGTTAAAAAAGGCATAAAAGGATGCAACAGACTCAGAATCTTCTCAAAGTAACCAATAGTCGCTTTCATAGATGCAGGATCAATAGGCTGCAGATAAACCGGCTTAACCATCTCCAGATACCATGCACAGAAATCATCCCAAACCAATTTATAAGTTGCCATTAAAGCTTCCGATAAACGGTATTGTTTGAAGTTGCCCTCTATTTCTTCCAGTGCTTCATTAAACCTGTTATCGAACCATGCGATTGCCTGTTCGTTGGGATTAGCTAGAGTTTCATCAACCTCCCAACCTTTAATCAAACGGAAAGCATTCCAGATTTTGTTTGCAAAATTCCGCCCCTGTTCACAATAACTTTCATCGAACATCAGATCATTTCCGGCAGGTGAACATAAAAGCATACCTACACGCACACCATCCGCGCCATATTTTTCAATCAAACCAATCGGATCAGGAGAATTACCCAGTGATTTAGACATTTTACGCCCTAACTTATCTCTTACAATACCAGTCAGGTAAACATTAGTAAAAGGTTTCTGTCCACGGAATTCATGTCCTGCCATAATCATCCTGGCTACCCAGAAGAAAAGGATCTCAGGCGCAGTTACTAAATCATTGGTCGGATAATAATAATTAATATCCTTATTATCCGGGTCTTTAAATCCGTTAAAAACAGAGATTGGCCATAACCATGATGAGAACCATGTATCCATTACATCTTCATCCTGTCTCAGGAATGGTGCCAGCTGATGCTTAAAGCCAATAGTCTCTTCTTCAGTAAAAGTTCCTTCAGGATCTTTCTGCTTTAAAAACGCATCCAGTGCCTCTTCTTTCGTCTTTGCAACAACCCAGTTATTTTTATCGTCATACCAGGCAGGAATCCTTTGTCCCCACCATAACTGACGGCTGATACACCAGTCTTTCACATTTTCCATCCAGTGACGGTAAGTATTCGTGAATTTCTCCGGGATCAGATTAATTTCTCCATTCAATACATCTGCAAGAGCAGGTTTTGCCAGTTCATCCATTTTACAGAACCACTGCAGCGATAGTTTAGGTTCAATTGCAGCATCGGTACGTTCAGAAAAACCAATTTGTGATTTATAATCTTCAACCTTTTCCAGGTGCCCGGCTTCATCCAGCAATACCGCAATTTTCTTTCTTGCGGCAAAACGATCTTCCCCAACAAGAATAACGGCCAACTCATTCAGCGTACCATCATCGTTCAGGATATCTATAACAGGAAGGTTATGTTTTACGCCAAGCTCATAATCATTCAGGTCATGGGCAGGGGTAACTTTCAGACAGCCTGTACCAAAATCCATTGTAACGTAATCATCTTCAATGATTGGAATTTCCCGGTTGATCAATGGTACAAAAACAGTTTTCCCTTTTAGATGCGTATAACGCTCATCATTAGGATTAATACAGATAGCAGCATCTGCCATAATAGTTTCAGGTCTGGTCGTTGCGATAGTTAAATAACTGTCTGACTCACCTGCAACCGTATAACGGATATAATATAATTTCTGATTAACTTCTTTACGGATTACTTCTTCGTCAGAAACAGCAGTTTTCCCAGTGGGATCCCAGTTCACCATACGAATCCCGCGATAAATCCGGCCTTTATTATACAGATGTATGAAAGTATCGATAACAGCATCTGACAAGTCGTCCTCCATGGTGAAACGCGTACGCTCCCAGTCGCAACTTGCACCAAGTTTCTTTAACTGATCAAGAATAATACCGCCGTATTTTTCTTTCCATTCCCAGGCATAAGCCATAAATTCTTCCCTGGTCAGATCCTTTTTGCTGATTCCTCTTTCTTTAAGCATCGCCACAACCTTAGCCTCTGTTGCAATAGAAGCATGATCGGTACCCGGTACCCAGCATGCATTTTTACCCTGCATTCTGGCACGACGGATCATTACATCCTGAATAGTGTTATTCAGCATGTGTCCCATATGTAATACTCCGGTAACATTAGGCGGAGGTATAACTATGGTATAAGGTTCACGTTCATCAGGTTCGGAATGAAAAAAGTTTTTAGACATCCAGTAGCTGTACCATTTATCTTCGGTAGCAGCTGGATCATATTTAGTGGAAATGCTCATGGCTAAGTACTGGTTAAATTACAAAAATAACGTTTTTACAGCAAAAATCAGCTTGTAAACTCTTCATCGAGGATAGCATATTCGAAACTATCCATCCATCCGGTTTTTAAAGGAAGAATCTGACGTTTTGTTCCTTCCCTGGTCATACCTGCTTTTTCCAGCACTCTTATGGAGGCCAGATTCTCGACAGCACAGCCAGCTTCAATACGGTGCAGTTTTAACCGGTCAAATCCAAATCTGATTACCGCCCGGATGGCCTCGGTAGCAAAGCCTTTATTCCAGTGTTCAACATTTATTTTATACCAGATTTCAGCACTATTAAACTTTTCAGACGAAAGCTTTAAAGAAACAAGTCCAATAAAACCACCTTTTTCCAGTTCAACAGCAAACGTATAATTCCTAATTGTTTTTTTCAGATGATCGTGAATCCAACCGTCAACAATAATATTGGTCTCTTCCAGATCTCTGGGAATTCCAAGCGTATTATACTGATCAGTCTCTGCCATCTGATGCAATACGTGTACTGCTTCCAGATCAGCCATTTTTACCAATCTTAATTTTAACCGTTCCGTGAAAAATTTTAATTCTGCCATATAATATGTATTGAATACTTTGTAAATGCTTCTGCCGGACCGCAGAGACGGCCAAATATAGTAAATCGGAAATTGTCCGGTAATATCTGAAGGTGGAATGTAACATGGACTCGTTCCATATAACACTTATTTTGAAGAACAACACAATAAAAAATGTTAAAAAATGTTAATGTTCTAGATTAAATATCCAGTCATGAAGTCAATTAAATTATTTACACTTCCGGGATTACTCTTCAGAAAACTAGGTATAACTAAGTTATACTACTGGTTCAACAGGTAATATTTTTAATAGAATTTGCTTCTGTCAGCTGTCATTGCGTAATTTGAGCAACAATTGACACCGGTTAATCAGGAAAGTCTGAACCTTCTGCGCAAACCTGCGTATACCGGGCACAATCTATATAGAATATGATAAACATCAAGAACTTCAAAAGTTACTTCGCCGTACTTGGAATTGTAGCCGCGAGCTATTCCTCCTATGCGCAACAAGCACCTAAAAAATTCATCGATCCGGCTAACATGGATCTGTCTGTTAAACCAGGAGACGATTTTTATAACTACGCCAATGGTGTATGGATGAAAAACAATCCGGTTCCAGCTAAAGAAACACGTTGGGGAAGTTTTAATGAATTGCGTGACTTTAATATTAACGCTGTAAAAAGCCTGGTTGAAGAAGCTGCTGCAGATAAATCTGCACCCGCAGGTTCTGTAAAAAAACGTGTAGGAGACTTCTATACTGCAGCAATGGACAGCGTAACCATTGAAAAATTAGGCTATACGCCTATCAAAGCAGATCTGGCCAGAATTGCATCACTAAAAGACATTAATGCAGTTATTGACGAGGTAGTAAGAATGAGAACTGCCGGTTCAGGTAATCCGATGTTCAACTTCGGCGTTGCTCAGGACAGGAAAAATGTAACTAAATACCTGCCTTCTTTAGGCCAGGGCGGAACTACACTTCCAGACCGCGATTACTATTTAAAAGACGACAGCAGATCTGTTCAGATTCGTGAAGCTTATCTGAAATACATGACCACGCTGTTTACCCTGACAGGGAATACTGAAGTACAGTCGAAGGAAAAAGCTAAAACAGTTTTGGCTATCGAAAAGGAATTTGCGGCAGCACAGATGTCTCGTCTGGAGATGCGTGATCCTTATAAAACCTATAATAAATTTACTGTTGCAGACTTCACTAAGACTACACCTCATATTAACTGGGCAGTTACTTTACCGAAGTTAAAAGTTCAGAATCAGGACACTTTATTAGTTGGTGCCCCAAAATTCTTTGAAAGTCTGGATCAGATGCTGGGTAAAATTTCAGTTGCTGACTGGAAAACATACTTGCAATGGAACGTATTAAAAAGCTCTGCTCCTTACCTGAGTTCCCCATTTGTAAAAGCCAACTTTGCATTCACACAAGCACAGACAGGTCAGAAAGTACAAACACCGAGATGGCAGCGTATGTCATCCCTTACCGATGGAACTATTGGTGAGTTATTAGGCCAGCTTTATGTAGCCAAATATTTTAAACCAGAAGCGAAAGCAAGAATGACTGAACTGATCAGCAATCTGCGCAAGGCTTTTGAGATCAGGATTAATAACCTGGATTGGATGAGTCCGGAAACCAAAGTGAAAGCATTAGCAAAATTGAATGCTTTTGTCCCAAAAATCGGCTATCCCGAAAAATGGAAAACTTATGACGGGCTGACTATCACTAATAACACTTATTTCCAAAACATTAAAAATTCAGGTGCATGGGCTTACAATGAAATGGTTGGACAACTGGGTAAACCTGTTGATCGTACACGTTTCGGTATGACTCCTCCTACTGTAAATGCATACTACAGTCCGACAATGAACGAGATCGTTTTCCCTGCCGGAATTCTACAGTTCCCTTTCTTCGCAGCTGATGCAGACGATGCAATCAATTACGGTGGAATTGGAGCTGTTATCGGACATGAAATGTCGCATGGTTTTGATGATAGCGGTAGCCAGTACGATAAAGATGGTAACCTGAGAAACTGGTGGACTAGCGAAGACAGAACAAAATTTGATGCTAAAACAAAGGCATTGGGAGAGCAATACGATGCTTATACTGTGTTAGATACTATTCATGTGAATGGTAAATTAACTATGGGAGAAAACATTGGTGACCTTGGTGGTCTGAATGCAGCTTATACAGCATTCAAACTGACTAAACAAGGCCAGTCTAATGAGAAAATTGATGGGTTTACACCAGATCAGCGTTTCTTCCTTTCATGGGCACAGGTATGGAGAGGTAATATTCTTCCCGAAAGTGCAGCACAGCTGATTAAAACAGATCCGCACTCTCCGGGAGAAGCCAGAACTATTGGCGCTCCGGTAAATATGGATGCCTGGTATGAAGCATTTGATGTGAAACCAGGAGACAAATTATATAAGAAACCAGAAGACAGAATCAGACTCTGGTAGACAGTAAAAATTAAAGGGCATTGCAATTAAGCAGTGCCCTTTTTTTAAAACCGGTAACCAAGCCCCACACCAATAAGCCAAGGTCTGATCTTCACATCGGCCTGAATATTACTTAATACATTTGCTAATTCTGGACTTGTAGAAGGGGTCAGATTAGCAGCATTCACAGTTGCTTTAGTAGACAGGAATATTTTTTTCAGATCTGCATTGATAAACATTCTGTCTGTGATTGCAAAATCCAAACCTGCCTGAGCAGCGAAAGCAAATCTGTTTTTGTAAGATACGTCCTGAACAACAGGTCCCTGGTCTGCACTATAAAAAATAGTGTAATTAAGACCTGCACCCACGTATGGTTTAAACTTCCCTGCAGGATAATGATATTGCAAAGTCAATGTAGGTGGGAGTAACCATACCTTACCCAGATTCACCTCTGCCTGATCAGGGCCGCCTATAGCACTCAGATCAGAACCCGTGGTTTTCACTTTATGTCTTGTGGTTCCCAGAATTAGTTCTGCAGCAAGATTCTTAGTAAAGAAATAGGTGAAGTCAAGTTCTGGTATAAATGACTTGGAGATTTGCGCATCACCGCCGATCACACCAACCTCAGCACTTTCCTGAGGGACAACATACACTGCACGAAGTCTGACTCTCCATTCACCAGGAGTAGGAATTGACTGCGCAAAAGCGCCCAGTCCTAAAAAAAACAGGGATCCGAATACAATTAATCTTTTCATAACATTTGATTTGATACCTCAAATGTATAGCAGCCAGCGGAGTTAAATAATGTCAAAAAACACGAAAGGCCGTGATTATCGGCACTTATTCTTCGTATTTGACCTGGGTCTTTTTGGGAAGCTTGGACAGTATGATACTGCGCGATTCGGCAACGCGTCTTTTCAGTTCATTCCAGGGAAGAACCTCCAGATCGGCGACCCCTATCCAGCTACCCTTAGCCATATGATAAGCCTGATTGATGCCATCCCTGGAAACCAGCTCCTGAAATTCTTCCACGTCACACTTGATAGCGAAACTGCCCTTAGTAAGCGAATAGATCACATAGATCTTATTTTCAATCAGAAAACAAAGATTTTCCTCCCATTTCACATCTTCAGTAGTCCCTGGAAGACTCAGACAATAATGACGAAACATTTCTATATCCATAAGAATTAAATTCCCACTAATTTACGGAATTCAAATACATTTGCACAGATGAATATACTTACAGCAACAGCAGATGGCTCTTTTACGTTATATAATGAGACTATCGGAGAACATTACCATTCCAAACATGGTGCGCTTCAGGAAAGTAAACATGTATTTATAGAAGCAGGATTAAAAAAAGCTTTTACTGATTTTCCGGAACAGAGTATTAATATCCTGGAAGTCGGATTTGGTACTGGCCTCAATTATATATTGAGTCGTTCCTTTGCAGAAAGTGTTCAACGTGATTTTAACTATACCGGGATTGAAGCATTTCCCCTCCCCCTGGCAGAGCTTCAGTCTACTCAATATCAGCAATATGTCGCTCAGCCGATTTGGAATAAATTCGAGCAGGATTATCAGCAGGCCATTACTCATCCGGCAGACCCCAGTAGTCCTCAATACTTGCAAATTGCACATACAACCTTGCAGGAATTCACAAGCAGTTTCAAATACGATCTGATCTATTTTGATGCATTCTCTGTTCAACACCAACCTGAGCTGTGGTCAGATGAGATCATTACCAGAGTTTGTACGTTCTTAAAATCCGGCGGAATTTTCGTTACCTACGCAATAACGGGGAAACTTAAAAGAGCGCTAAAAAGTTGTGGAATGGAGATAGAGAAACTTCCGGGGGCACCTGGAAAAAGAGAAATGCTAAGAGCCAGAAAGCTCATATAGAGCTGATTTTAACATGAATAACTAAGAGGATCAATTAAAAAAAGGACTTCGTAATCCATTCAGCATCAATTAAATTGGATATATTGACAAACTAAAGACGTAAATATACAAACTACAATCGCAGATTGCGTGTTAAGCAGTGATTTTGCAACTGTCATATAAAGAATTTAAAAACTAATGGAAAAAAGAAAATTAGGTAACACAGATTTAATCGTTCCCCCACTGACTTTCGGCGGGAATGTTTTTGGATGGACACTGGACGAAGCCCGTTCTTTTGAAATACTTGACGGTTTAATGGATTCAGAACTGAATTTTATTGATACTGCCGATGTTTATTCCAGATGGGTTCCTGGAAACGAAGGTGGTGAGTCAGAAGTAATTCTGGGTAAATGGATGAAATCCAGAAATAACAGGTCAAAAGTTATACTCGCCACAAAAGTAGGCAGTGATATGGATAGCAGCGGTAAAAAAGATTTATCGGCCAAACATATCAAAGAAGGTATTGAAGATTCATTAAGAAGACTGCAAACAGATTACGTCGACCTGTACCAGTCTCACTATGATGACCTGAGCACGCCTGTAGAAGAAACTCTGGAAGCATATGATCAGCTTATCCGCGCTGGAAAAGTTCGCTGGATAGGTGCTTCTAATTTTAGTCCGGAAAGACTTAAGGAGTCACTCGAAACCAGCAAAAGATTAAGTTTACCAAAATATCAGACTTTTCAACCCGAATACAACCTTTATCAACGCGAAGGTTTTGAACGTGAACTAGAGAAAATCTGTAAGGATAACCAGTTGGGCGTAATTAGTTATTACTCTCTGGCTAGCGGTTTTCTAACGGGCAAATATCGTTCAGAAGCAGACCTGGGGAAAAGTGCCAGAGGTTCAGGGATCAAGAATTTCCTGAATGACCGTGGATTTAAAATTCTTAAAGCACTGGATGTTGTTGCCGAGCAGTATAATGCTACACCTGCCAGCGTTGCCTTAGCCTGGCTTATAGCCAGACCTTCGGTTACAGCTCCAATTGTAAGTGTAACCAGTTTAACACAACTGGAAGATCTGAACAGGGCAACTGCGCTGAAATTAGATAATGAAGAACTATCTATTCTGGATGACGCCAGTGCATGGTCCTAATTCCTGAGGCATTTGCGTAGAGTTTAACAAATGTCCTGCTTTTTGGCAGGGCATTTGTTTAGCCAAGCTGAACCTATTATAAACCAGGTATGAAATACAATACGCTCCCATTTTACGCCAAGCTTGCATTAGTTTTAATTGCGATCATCTGTTTGGGGTACCTCGCTATTCTGGGCAAAACTTTGCTTGCCCCACTCCTTTCCTCCTTTCTTTTAGCCCTGTTATTATTGCCTATGGCGAATTACATGGAAAGAAAACTGAGATTTAAAAGAGCTTTGTCTTCAATGGTTTCAGTGATTGTTATGATTAGTGTCATTTCAGCTATCCTGTTTTTTCTGGCTAATCAGCTCAGTGACCTGGGACAAGACTGGCCTTTACTAAAACAACAGGCTATGCATTCGTTTGAAGACCTGCAACGCTGGGTATCTGACACGTTTAACGTAAATGCACACAAACAGATTGACTATCTTAAAAACAGTGCAACAAGCGCAGTGGCAACGAGTGCAACATTAGTAGGTACAACCTTAATGACTTTGTCATCTTCCCTGTTGTTTATGGCGTTTCTGTTGTTATTCACTTTTTTCATCCTGAATTACAGACGTATCCTTTATAGATTTCTAAAAAGTGTCTTTAAAGAAGAACATGCTGAAAAGGTAAGTGCTATTGTTAATCAGATCCAGTACATTATTAAAAGATACATTCTTGGTCTTTTTCTCCAGATGTTAATTGTTACGGGTGTCATGATACTTGTACTTAGCTTACTAGGTGTAAAGTATGCAGTTTTGCTGGGCTTAATCACCGGAATATTCAATGTCGTTCCTTACATCGGTATATTCAGCGCCTTACTTATCAGTGTGCTGATTACCTTTGCGACTGCGGGTGCGGCGAAAGTTCTGCTGGTTATCATCAGTTTTGTCGCTATACACGCACTGGATGGCAATATTCTCCTACCATTGGTTGTGGGTTCGAAAGTTAAGATTAATGCGTTGTTCGCTTTTATCGGCATTGTAGTCGGCGAAATGCTGTGGGGTATTTCAGGTATGTTTCTTTGTATACCCTACCTGGCCATGCTTAAGATTATCTTCGACAGAATCGACGAGCTTAAACCATGGGGCGTATTACTGGGCGATGAAGAGAAGCCAGGCAAGAAGCGTAAAGTTTACCGGATCACGAAGAAAATAACACTCGAAGAACCCGAATAATTTAAATTACTTAAATTCGCCATTATGGCTAATCATATCCCACCAGCGGCTGCATCAGATCCATCAGCCGCTTTTTTACGTTTACTAACTGTCCTGGACACGCTCAGGACAGACTGTCCATGGGACAAAAAACAGACTATGGAGACGCTTCGTCACCTCACCATCGAAGAAACCTATGAACTTTCCGATGCCATCCTGGAGGGCGATCTGATTGAGGTCAAAAAAGAACTGGGCGACCTTTTAATGCACCTGGTATTTTATGCCCGTATAGCCTCCGAAACCAATGATTTTACAATCGTTGATGTCTTAAACAGTGTATGTGAAAAACTGATCAGCCGTCACCCGCATATCTACGGAGATGTTGAAGTAGAAAACGAGGCAGATGTTAAACGCAACTGGGAACGTCTTAAACTTAAAGAAGGTAATAAATCTGTTTTAGGTGGAGTTCCTGTGTCTTTACCCGCATTGGTTAAAGCCAGCAGGATCCAGGAGAAAGCGAGAGGAATCGGTTTTGACTGGGACAACAAACAACAGGTATGGGAAAAAGTAGAAGAAGAACTTGCAGAATTCAAACAGGAGTTCAATGTTGAAGATCATGTTGCCGTAGATCAGGAAAAGGCAGAAGCTGAATTTGGTGACCTTCTGTTCTCACTTGTAAATTACGCACGCTTTATTGGTATCAATCCAGAAAATGCCCTGGAAAAAACCAACAAGAAGTTTATCAAACGCTTTCAGTATATCGAAACAAAGGCTGCAGAAAACGGGCAGGCTCTGCAGGATATGACGCTTGCAGAAATGGATGTTTACTGGAATGAGGCTAAAACTATCCTTGCACAATAGTGCAGCAAAAATATAGCATACAAAAAAACCGGTCCTTTCAAGAGACCGGTTTTTTTTATCAAAATCAGACTAGCTGTGTTTTTTCTTCATTGTCATTTTAGCCTTTTGGCCAATACCATAATTATAATTCTTAGAATTACTCTCCTTCTTTTCATGGTACGCACCACCACCGGCAGGCTCGTCATTTTTCTCTTTCACCGGCCTGTTTTTGTCAAGACCTTTTGTTCTCAGTGTTTTTTCTGCAACCAGCTCTTCCGGAAGTTCTGCAAGCTCCAGTTTACGGCCAATAGACTGCTCTATTTTCTTAACCTGCAATAATTCCATATCAGTTGCAAAAGTAAGTGCCAGTACCTCTGTAGGAACTTCTTTATTTTTTATTACCCTGGTCAGGTAAGTTTCTTTTTCTTCAGGAAGTTCAAAGTGAATTAAGAACGGAATTCCACTCAAATCCAGAGATCCCGCACCGTCATTGGCCACAACCAGTACTCTGGCTTCCGGTGTATCTTTAAAGTCTTCAAAGTCATCAAAACCATCTTCATCAAAATGGAGCGGTCTGAGCATTGATACTTCCATTTCGTGTGGTGTAGACAGACTTTTAGCAAGTTTCTGCGCAGTAAGTCGGGAATTCACAAAAACAACGACCTTGTCAAACACTTCAGAATCGCGAAGTAAGTTGTGCAGCAGATTAACTTTTGTCTTATAATTTGGTACGTGATATAGCAATTGCTCTACAGTTTCGGTTTGTGTATCGCCGAAATCTTCGACCTCAAGTGTCGTTGGGAAGCTCATGAACTGATCCGTCATTTTGGTCAGTTTTTCATGGATGACCTCTGTAAATACCAAGTGCTGACATTTACCTGCGCTTCTGGCCAACTCACAAACCGGCAGCTGCATTCCCTGTTTAATAATCAGCTCTGCATCATCCACGATAAAAGTCTGTAGCTTGCTCAGGTTCAAACCAAGTTTCAGGTAGATAGCCCTTGCCCGCGTCGGCGTAGCAACCACGATATCAATACCCAGCACCAGCTCGTTGATTTCAGCCTCCATACCACCGGTACCGTACAGACCTACGATATTCAGATCCCTGTTTTTACTCAGCGAAACAAACTGGTCAATTACAGCAATAGCCCTGTCCTGATCAGCAACTAAGATCAATACCTTCGGCGCATCATCTTTCGTATATTTTAAACGCATTAAAACGCCAAGAACATAGGTTGTAGTTTTACCAGAACCCTCAGGTCCGACAGCAATCACATCCTGACCACCCAGAATCCTTGACATTGTTTTCGCCTGAATTTCTTTGGGTGTTAAGTAGCCTGCATCTGTCATCGCAGTGACAAGGGGCTTACTCAGTTTTAATTTATCTAATGACACAGTATTGATTTAAAAATGTAAGGCTGCAAATTTACGGAAATATGCCCAACATCCGTAATACTCCTGACAATCGGTCAAAAATGCTTTTTAAAGGCCAATTCCTAACATAGAAAACAACTATTCCATGGACATTGTATCAAGATTTTGATACAATGTCCATGCCTTCAGAAACCAGATTGATTAGCTTTGCCGCTGATCGTACACGCGAACATCTTATAAAACACAATTAACACCAATGAAAAAAACGTTATTTAGTTTATTCTTACTTACCGCTTCCATGAGCACCTATGCCCAGGATGCTGTAAGTTATCTAACACCTCCACAGGAAATGGCCGACCTTTTACTGGCCAAACCAACTCCCGCGGTCCTTATTGACGGCAAAACACAATGGATTTTGCTGAGCGAGAGAAACTCTTACCCTTCCGTAGAAGAACTGGCAATGCCGGAATTCAGGATAGCAGGAATGCGGATCAATCCATCTAACTACTCGCCAAGCAGACAGATTTTCATTAATGATTTCACCCTTAAAAATCTGAAAACGGGTAAAACCGAAAAAATCAAAGGTTTACCGTCTGCATTATTTGCAGGAAATGTAGCCTGGAACCCGGGTCAGACAAAAATATCCTTTACGCAAACTACCGCCCAGGGGGTAGACTTATATGTAATAGATCTGGCCAGCCTTAACGCCGTTAAAATTAATACAGAACCCTTAAACGTGGTGATGAGCAATGGTGTTTTTTGGCTTGACGCGGAAACACTGGTTTACCGCACCGCCGTTGCCCCGGCCAGCAGCATGCCCGTAAAACCATTAATGCCTAAAGGTCCGGCGGTACAACAAGCTTTAGGAAAAGCTTCTCCAAGTCCTACTTATCAGGATTTGATCAAGTCTCCTTATGACGAACAGTTATTTGAATTCTTTGCCACTTCGCAATTGAATATCTTTAAAAACGGACAACAGACTAAAGTAGGAAAACCTGCAATTTATCTGAGCGTAGAAGCTTCCCCTGATAAAAAGTTCTTACTTCAGCGTGTAATCAACAAACCGTTCTCCTATACTGTTCCAGCCAGAGGATTCCCATCTACGGTTAAAATTACTGACCTGACCGGAACAACTGTAAAATTGCTTGCAGACCTGCCTTCGTCAGAAGGTACACCCTCGGGCTATGATAATGTTCAGAATGTAGCTAGAGGTTATAGCTGGAGAGCAGACCAGGCTGCAACTGTAACCTGGGCTAAACCACTGGACAGCGGACTAATTAAAAAGGAAGTTCCTTTTCATGATGCAGTATATGCGCTTTCGGCACCATTTAATGGTACGCCGAAAGAACTCTTCAAAACGCAGACCCGTTACCGCAATACAGCCTGGGGAAATACCACGCTTGCATTGGTCTATGAAATGTTAAGAAGCAAGCAAACTCAGAAAGTAAGTCGTTACAATCCACAAGCCGGAACTCTGGAGACTTTATATGAGCTCAACCTAACAGATAAATATAATGATCCGGGAGAACCGGTAACTGAGAAGAATGAATTTGGACAGCAGGTTGTACAAACTCTGGATAAAGGCACCAGATTACTGTTTAACAATACGACAGGATCTTCTCCAAAAGGCGATCTACCTTTTCTGGCCAAATTCGATCTGAAAACTAAAAAGAACGACATTATTTGGCGCAGTGCTCCTGGTACATTTGAGTATGTCTCAGATGTTCTTGATGCGAATAAACTAGTCTTGTTAACCCGTAGAGAGTCTCAAAAAGACGTACCAAACTATTACCTTAAAAATCTGGTATTACGTGTAGCAGATCGTCAGCTTACGGATTTCACGAACCCATACCCGCAACTTGAAGGTGTGATCAAAGAAAAAATCTCTTATAAACGCGCTGATGGCGTCGATCTGACAGGTGACCTGTATTTACCAAAAGGATATGACAAAGCTAAAGACGGCCCATTACCGACCTTAATCTGGGCCTATCCGCGTGAGTTTAACTCTGCGGCAGACGCAGCACAAATCAGAGGCTCAAAAGACCGTTTCACGACAATTAGCTGGGCTTCCCCTATTTACTGGGTAACTCAGGGATACGCTGTACTAGACAATGCAGAAATGCCGATTGTTGCGCGTGATGGTAAAAAACCAAACGACACCTTTGTAGATCAGCTGAAGTTAAATGCAGAAGCAGCGATTAATAAATTATCAGACCTGGGCGTTGGAGACCGTAACAGAATGGCTGTTGGCGGCCATAGCTACGGTGCATTTATGACAGCCAACCTGCTGGCGCATACAAATCTGTTTAAAGCTGGATTAGCAAGAAGTGGTGCTTATAACCGTACTTTAACGCCATTTGGATTCCAGAACGAGGACAGAACTTATTGGGACGTTCCGGAACTTTACTACCAGATGAGCCCATTTAGTTATGCCGATAAAATCAAAACACCATTGTTATTAATACATGGCGACTCAGATGATAATCAGGGAACTTTCCCAATGAATTCAGAACGTCTCTTTAATGCGATCAAAGGATTTGGCGGTACAACTCGTTTCGTGTTCCTTCCTTACGAAGCCCACAGCTACAGAGGAAAAGAAAACATCCTGCATATGCTTGCAGAGATGAATAACTGGTTAGATACTTACGTTAAGAATGCTAAATAATCAGCATTTGCTGAATCATAGAATAGCATTATTCCTAAATAAAAAAAATCCCGGCCGCTAAGCCGGGATTTTTTTTATTTAAATCTTATTGCTTTTAGAGGGGAAATCCTACTCACCAACATAGATGGCACAATCAGTACCACCAGACAAATAATTAAGGTAGCAGCGTTCAGCATTAAGACATCTGATAAATGAAGTTCAATAGGCACATAATTCAGGTAGTATGAAGTCTGATCCAACTTAAACACATGCGTATACTGCTGCAGAAAAGCTAATCCCAAACCTAAAATATTACCCAGTATCAGCCCCAGCCCCACCAGATAAATGGCATTATAAAGAAATACCTTCATCACATCGACATCGCGCATACCAAACGCCTTTAACATACCGATCATATTCGTTCTTTCCAGTATCATGATCAACAAGGCCGTAACCATATTAATCACACCAACGATCATCATCAGGACAAGTAAAACCTTTGTGTTTACATCAAGCAAAGACAGCCAGGTGAAGATATTGGGAAAATAGTCTTCCACAGACTCAGACCTGAGCTTCATGTCCAATCCATCGTAAACCTTATCTGATACAGGCCTTAATCTGGCAAAGTTTTTAATCCTGACCTCTATTCCACCCACTTCATCACTTTTCCAGTTATTAAGTCTTCTGATAATGTTGAGATCGCCGAGCGCAAATCCCTTATCAATCTCCTCCACACCAATATCATAGATGCCAACGATCTTGAACGGACGTTTACGTGGTGGGTCCTGTACGAAATGCATGATAAACTGATCACCAGTTTTAAGCTTTAACCTATCAGCCGTATAACTGGAAATCAGTATTTCCCGCATCGCCTGCGCACTGTCAGCAAAGTTAATGACACGACCGCTGACTAAATGCTTTTCAATGTATGACCAGTTAAACCCCTTTTCAACACCTTTAAAGTTAATGCCTTCGACTTCATCATTCGCAGATATAATGCCTGGTTTAGTTGCATAAGATTGGAAATAGTCTATATCTGGATTATTTTTAAGCGTTTCGATTGTCTGCTGTGAAGGCACAAAAGGTGCCAGTTCAAACGAATTGTTAGTGTCCAGTTTAAAAATTCGGATATCACCAACATAACCTCGTACCTTTTGTTGAATTTCGGTTTTAAAACCTTTGATAATTGCTACTGAGAGCATCATAACTGCCAGGCTCAGCATAACGCCGGCAATAGCAATACGGACTATCAGTTTGGAAAACGTCCTTTTAGATTTTATGGCGATACGCCTTGCTATGAAATAAGATGTATTGATATTTTTCAAGTATAATATTCGTTATAACAGTCTTTTTTCCTGAGGATCAAGACCGGGCTGTAAAAATGCGAATATTAATTCAGTATGAAAGTTTAAATCAGTGGATATTATAATTGACTGCTTCCTGCCAGCTATCTTCAATCTCCAGTAATTCGGATGGTTTTATCTGCAGTGCATGTGCAATACTGAAAATCGTTTCTACCGAGCAAGCCAGTTTACCTAATTCAATCCTCGACAAATGTGAATAAAAATCGCCGTCCGGATGAACTCTTCCGGCAAGTTCTACAATCGTCATACCTTTCATTTTTCGATGTTTCCGAATATTATTTCCTAATATTTTTTTTCCGTTTCGCTCAGGCATAAAACAATTTAAAAGAATTTCTATTGCAATATAACATATATTTCAACCTGCCATGACATAAAACAGACAAATAATTGTATTAACATGAAATGCTTAACTTTGTTTTAAAGCCCAAGCCTATGAAATCTATCCCGCACATACTAAGCTGTTTATTTTTAATGTTTGCCACCACTCAGGCCTGTACAGCGAATACAGGAGAAAAACAGGTAGCAAAAACCGATACGCTTCAGACCGGTATCCTTACCGGGGCGGAGCAAACAGAAAAATATCTGCATCTGCTGCAGGGCAAAAGAGTAGGTATGGTTGTAAACCAAACTTCTGTTATTGGAAACCGTACAGTTGTAGACAGTTTACTGGAACGGGGTGTTAAAATAGTGAAGATATTTGGCCCTGAACATGGCTTTCGGGGAAAAGCAAGTGCCGGAATAGCTGTTGCAGATGATGTCGATGAGAAAACTGGTATTAAAGTCGTTTCGCTTTATGGTAAGCATCAGACACCTAGTGCTGCAGAATTACAGGACGTTGATATCATGATCTTTGATATACAGGATGTTGGTGTCAGATTCTATACCTATATCAACACGCTTCAATACGTTATGGAAGCGTGTGCCGAAAATAACAAAGAAGTGATGATTCTGGATCGTCCAAACCCAAATGGTTTTTATATAGACGGGCCGGTTCTGGATCCAAAGCTTGTTTCCGGAATAGGCCTTAAACCGATTCCCATCGTACACGGATTAACAGTTGCCGAATATGCGCAAATGCTTAACGGCGAAGGTTGGTTGAAAAACAAACTGCAATGCAAAATTACAATTGTGCCGGTTGCCAATTACAATCATGATATGCCCTATACACTGCCCGTAAACCCATCCCCTAACCTTAATACACCGCAGTCGATCTTGCTTTACCCAACTACATGTTTATTTGAAGGCACCTATTTAAACCATGGCAGAGGAACCTTATTTCCTTTCACCATTGTCGGGGCACCTGCGCTGAAAGGTAAATTTAAGTTTTCGTACACACCGAAGAGCATTAAAGGTATGGCAGAAACACCTTTATACATGAATCAGGTTTGTTATGGCCTGGACCTGAGAAACTACGATACTGAAAACATTCGCCGCGATAAAGTGTTAAATCTGCAATGGCTGATAGAACTTTATAAAGCATATCCGGTTAAAGCTGATTTCTTTAACACAAAGCTGAGCAATCAGATGAACAGTATCGATAAACTAGCCGGTGTATATACATTTAAACAGCAAATTATGGCCGGGAAATCTGAAAAAGAAATCCGTGCGAGCTGGGAACCTGCATTAAGTCAATATAAAACTATGCGCCAGAAATACTTGTTGTACCCTTAAACAATTGATTATGTCTGAAGAACGCAAAAAGAAAAATGATAATCCGGCCAGTAATTACAAAGAAAATGTTCCTGAAGATAAAGTTGACAAGGGAAATAAGGCTGTATTGAAACCCGAAGACAAAGACTATCAAAAAGATGAGCCGAGTTTTCCAAATCCGGCAAAAGAAAGAGAAAAAAGTGAGCAGCCGCCAACTGCACATAATAACCGTACTTAAAATAAAATCCGCCCGCTTTTAAAAAGCAGGCGGGTTTATCATTTAGATTTCTTCTGTGCCGCACGAAGAAACTGCATTAAGACCTTCTCATCATGCTCCATTGACTGACTGGCAGATCCTTCTGCCGCCCTGTTAATTTTCTTCAGATACGGCAAAAGCGAACCGTCTTCAAAGCTCTCCAGGAGCAACGGATAGACGTATGAACTCTTACAGACGGCCCGTGTATTTCCAAGTTTGCTGGCTACGCAGTCCAGCACTTCCACTATAATTTTTTTATGCGAACTCTTTTCGTCCTGCCTTGCATTGCAGACCGCCAGCTGCCGCATAGCTTCCAGCGTACCACCCCAGGTCCGGAAGTCTTTCGCTGTAAAATCTCCTCCGGTAATCTCCCGGATATAATTATTGATCTTACCCGAATCAACAGCTCGGTGTTCTTTACCCTCGGTATAATACTGGAACAGATCCTGTCCAGGAATTTCTTTACAACGCAATACCATTTTTGCCAGACCCTTATTACGGAGTGTAACTTCCTGCTTAACTCCCTTTTTCCCTACGAATTTCAGCTTGAGCTGGTTACCTTCCAGCCTGGCATGTTTATCTTTAAGGGTCGATAAACCATAACTACCGTATAACTGCGCGTATGAATTATTTCCAATACGGATCAGGGTATGCTGCATAACCTCCACACAGATCGCCAGAACTTTTTGCTCGTCATAATTCTTACGCCGCAGGTCTCTGGCGACCTTTTTCCTGGCACCAGGCAATGCTTTACCAAAATCCAGCAGACGGAAGTACTTACGATCCGATCTGCGGGAAGTCCAGTCGTTATGGTAACGATATTGCTTTCTACCTAATGCATCCAGTCCGGTTGCCTGCAGGTAAGCATTTTTTTTGGGCGCTATCCAGACTTCTGTCCATGCTGGTGGCAACACCAGCGCATTTATCCTGGCAACATGTTTCTCATCGGTAACACGCGATCCATTTTGATTTTCGTAATGAAATTTCCCTGGTTTACCCTTTCTATAAATGCCGGGCATGGTATCAGTCATATACAACAAACCAATTTCTTTTATTTCTTCAGTTGTATCAACCATATAAAGCAGGAAAAAAGATTAAGCTTATTTTTCTAATTTTGTGAAAACAATAATATGATGAAACCAGCAATCTGCTAGCTTCGTCACCTACGAAAAACAACAACATAACATGACGAAAATAGTTTTCATGGGTACCCCTGATTTTGCGGTTGCTTCTTTAAATGCACTGGCAGAAGCCGGATTTGAAATTGCTGCTGTTGTCACAGCAGCAGATAAACCAGCCGGACGGGGCCAGAAGATACAGGAAAGTGCAGTTAAACAGTATGCAGTTGCACATAACATTAAGGTACTACAGCCACTCAAACTTAAAGACCCTGAGTTTATTGCAGAACTCGCTGCTTTAAAGGCAGACCTTCATGTTGTCGTAGCCTTCAGAATGCTGCCGGAAGTGGTGTGGAATATGCCACCAAAGGGCACGATCAATCTGCATGGCTCACTTCTACCGCAATACAGAGGTGCTGCCCCAATTAATCATGCAATTATCAATGGCGAGAAAGAGAGTGGTGTCACTACATTTTTCCTTAAACACGAGATAGATACAGGTGACATTATTTTCTCTGCCAAAGTCGAGATTGCTGATGATGCTACCGCCGGTGATCTCCATGACCAATTGATGGATGCAGGTGCAGCATTACTCGTCAAAACTGTAAAAGCGATTGAATCCGGAGATTATCAGGAACAGCCGCAGCCGCAAAGTGACACACTGAAACATGCACCTAAAATTTTCAAAGAAGACTGTAAAATAGACTGGAATAAACCTGCCGGCGATGTCTATAATCTAATCCGGGGGTTAAGCCCCTATCCAACTGCTTTTACAATCCTGAACGATAAAACGCTTAAGATCTTCAAAGCCGAGCTCGCTGAAAAAGAAGTTAAAGGCACACCCGGAACCTGGTACACTGACGGTAAAACGAAATTGGAATACCAGGCTGCTGATGGTCTGATCTCCTTAACTGATTTACAGTTTGAAGGAAAAAAAAGAATGCAGGTAGGAGAATTTTTAAGAGGAATGCGTTTATAGCCAGGAGCTATAACGCATTCAATAAGGCACTCATGGATTTGGTGATTTCGTTGAAATAACGCTTTCTTCCATATCCCATTACCCAGCGGATACCGGATGAGGCATTGGTTATAAATACTTCGTCTGCCGCCTGCAAGACTTCAGGATTAATCTGTGCTTCGATAATCGAGATATTATTCTCTTTCGCCAGGTTCATGACAGTTTTACGCATTACACCAGCGATGCAGCCTTCCGACAAAGCGGGCGTATAAATCTGCTTATCATAAACCACAAAGATATTAGAGCTGATACTTTCGCATAAAAACCCGTGCTGATTTAAAATAAACGCTTCATCTAATCGGTTTTGCTGTTTAAACAGCCCGGCCATTACATACAGCTGAGAATTGCTCGTTTTATAATTGGAAAGCATATTCACCGGCTTAGCAAGTTCGGAATACACACTAACGATCAAACCTTTTTTATTCAGATGATAACTGTTATCCATCATCGGGCCTGCTTCCAGTATATAACCTGCTTCGTTACTTTCTGGTGTATACAACCCTTCTCCATCCCGATAAACCGACAGACGGAAACGGGCATTGTCTTTCAGTTTATTTTTTCTGCTGAGTTCTGCAGTTTTCTGTTTCAGAAAATAGGCATCAAATAAAACTCCACCTTCAATTTTCAGGGCCTTCATCCCGGCCTGTAAACGTTCTGCATGCAATTCTGCAAACTTCAATTTCCCGTCGCACATTCTCATCGACTCAAAAAGCCCGTCTCCATAACGAAAACCACGATTCCTTGCTGTGAGAATCTGTTGGTTTGCGTTAATCAACTGATGATTATGTATAATATATTCTAATTGCATGAATCTCTTAAGCCTGTACTATATAATTTCTCCACTTTTGGAGCACTGCGTCAAAATCTGGTGGCAGGGCAGCTTCAAACTCCATATATTCTCCGGTTCTCGGGTGTATAAATCCCAAAGTCTGTGCATGCAAAGCCTGTCTTGGAAGTAATTCAAAGCAATTAGCTACGTATTGCTTGTACTTAGTAAACGTTGTTCCTTTTAGGATCTTATCTCCTCCATAATTAGCATCATTAAATAAAGGATGACCAATATGCTGCATATGCGCACGGATCTGATGTGTACGTCCGGTTTCAAGCTGACAACTGATCAGTGTTACATAATTCAGTCTCTCCAACACGCTATAATGTGTAACAGACCACTTACCTTTCTCTTCTTCGTCATAGACATCCATTACGATCCTGTTCTTCAGACTTCTGCCTATATAACCTGATATCGTACCATCTTCTGCAATATCTCCCCAGGCCAGTGCAATATATTTGCGGGTAATAGAGTGATCATAGAACTGTTTCGCCAGTTTGGTCATGGTCATTTCATTCTTGCTGATAATCAGCAGACCGGAAGTATCCTTGTCAATCCTGTGAACCAATCCCGGACGGCCTTCATTACCCGGTAATTGAGGTAATTTTTCAAAGTGAAAGGCCAGCGCATTAACTAGTGTTCCTGTATAATTATTAAAGCCAGGATGCACAACCATACCAGCTGCTTTATTTACAATCAGCAGGTCTTCATCTTCATATACAATATCCAGCGGAAGATCTTCCGGATAAACTTCTGTATCCCTTGGTGGATGTGGAAAAACAATACTGATTTCATCAGCAGGTTTCACTTTATAACTGGCTTTAATCGTTTTCTGATTAACCAGCACGTTACCCGCATCTATTGCATTCTGTATCCTGTTTCTAGATGCATTCTCCATCCGGTGCATCAGAAATTTATCTATCCGCAGTAAAGACTGGCCTTTATCTACAACGATATTAAAATGTTCGTATAAATCCTGCTCTTCCAGTTCTGTCCCGCTGTTATTGTTCTCCATTCTTGACCTTTATTTGTCTATTCGTATTGTGAATACTTTCCACTTTACAAAACTAATCTTTAACAATTACATTTCTGGAATGAAACAGGCCTGCAAATCAATTTAACTCATTCTTTTTGAAGAAAACCGCTAAAAAAACGTCTTATATTTGTCAGATGTTTACAGAGCTGCCTAGTCCGCTGCAACAATTGCCCCATACACAGCACCCGAACCTCTGGATTAAAAGAGACGATCTGATCGATCCTTATATCTCTGGTAACAAATGGCGGAAGCTTAAATATATATTGGAAGCAGCCAGAGAAGCCGGAAAATCTCATCTGGTAACCTATGGCGGCGCCTACTCCAATCACCTTGTAGCCACTGCAGCAGCCGCCGCCAGATCAGGCCTAAAATCTTCTGCATTTGTTCGTGGTGAGGAAGTCAATAATGAGATGCTTGTACTTTGTAAATTGTATGGAATGAACCTGATCTTCACCGACCGTGAGGCGTACCGGGATCCCGCCACCTGCTATAAAAAGTTCTTTGCTAATAATCCTGATACTTATGCTATACCCGAAGGCGGGGCAAGTGAACAGGCTGTTCGCGGATGTGCAGAAATCATCACTGAACTCCCCGCAGATACTGCCCATTTAATTTGTGCGGCAGGTACCGGCACTACCGCAGCCGGCCTTTTAAAAGGCATTGTGGCCAGCGGACGCCAAATCCGGCTCCATGTTATACCGGTATTGAAGGGCGGCGATTTTATTACCGATGAAATTATCCGTTACGAACCTGTAACTGACCAATTGAGCACACATCTGGATTACCATTTTGGCGGTTATGCTAAAACTAAACCCGAACTCCTTCAGTATATGCAGCAATTTATTGCGAAAACAGGTATCCTTATAGACCCGGTATATACAGCCAAGATGTGTTTCGCGGTGGAAGACCTGATAAAAAAAGGAACTCTTCCAGCCGATGAAAAGGTTATAGCCCTACACACCGGGGGCTTGCTGGGTATTATGGGTATGAAAGACAAATTCAGCTTCTAGCGAAAATCGACTCTTTCCAGAAATTCGATAACCTCACCGTTAGGACTGTAAACCAACGAATTTCTTACCCACATTCCACCCGTACCTAATTGCAGTTCCATAGTTTCCAGGCAAGGTGTTGCACCCGCTGCCAGAGCCTGCTCAAAAGCCTGGTCAGCATCAGTGACCGTCAGGCAGATATGCAATAAAGCAGTCTGCACAAACTCTTCTTTTCCTGAGTGCTTTCGGCCCTGCGCAGGAATATCAGCATTCGCATCATAGAGTTCAATAAAACCATGTCCATCTGGTGAGCGAAGCATCGCAGCTTGCTTTAGGTTAAACTCAGGTAATGACCAGGAATGGCTCGCCGTAAAACCTAAATTTGTATAAAAGCTTAACGTGTTTTCAAAATCAATTGCCCTGATTGCTATATGGTGCAATCCAATTATCGTATTTTTAGCTGTTGAAGTCATTGTATTTAATTTTCAACAAATTTAGTTACCAACTCCTCTTTTAGACCTCCTTACAAAATTGTAAGCCGATGAGAAAAACCAGCTCTACCAATTACAGCAATGCACAGGAACTTCATGATCATTGTGAGGCAGCCTATACACTTTCACTTATCTCCGGAAGATGGAAACTCACCATCCTGGTTGAGCTGACCAAAGGCAACAATCGGTTCTCCTTGTTAAAGCAAGTGATTCCTGCAATCACAGAAAGAGTTCTGGCGCTTCAGCTTGGCCAATTGGAAAAAGATGGATTGATCATTAAATCGGCAGTCCAGGGAAGAAACACACCAAAGAACACGTATGTCTATACCCTGACAGAAAAGGGCGTTGAACTGCAAACAGTAATCAACTCGCTGGAAACCTGGGGCAAAAGGCACCAGCCGGTAACCTAAGTATTTTTATCGTCACGGGGACATTTGACCCTGTCTTCCCATTCCTTTTTACAGGGACACTTGACCCTGTGATTGAGCCTCTAACATCCCGAAATTAGTTTTAACAAAACAAGACATGTTAAACTAAAAAAAACAGGATGGCAATACTTATTTCTTATATCATCACAGCACTCTTCATCATCTTATGGTTGTATGCAGCACTACCAAAACTATGGGGCATCGGGTATTTTCATGAAGTCCTGAAAAGTCAGGCTATCCCAAGGTGGTCTATCGGCTGGATCGCACTGTTTCTGCCGTTGACTGAACTTACTGCAGCTGGATTATTGCTTTTCCCGTCAACCCGGCTAATTGGCATGTCACTATCGCTATTACTGATGCTCATTTTTTCTATTTATGTCAGTGGAATCATTTTCCAGGTCTATGACAAATACCCTTGCCCTTGCGGCGGCTTATTCACAAGGATGGGCTGGCGAAAGCATTTGAAGGTAAACCTGGTATTAACGCTAATTGCATTGGGAGGCGTGATGCTTACACTCGATAATTTTGATTAAAAAAAATGGATTGGTTTAAATACACAGGTTCAGGATCTATATATGATCCGCTAAACTACATGTTAATTGCAATTCCGGATTGCCCGTCTCCAAAACTAAGATTATGCGCAATTTATGCCAGCCGGCAAATCCTTAATTCAGAACTCAAACCGGTCTTTACAGGACTGCTCCAGGCTGAAATTGCCACCGTTATCATGACAAAACAGGAATCTGTCAATGTCTTATTATGCCCATAATCCCTCGTTCTTTGAAATAAGCCAGGGTGAAATTTTCACCCTGGCTTCATAACTGGATTCAAAAAATTGTTTAAACATGTTGCCCCCTGGTATTGCAAGACTAATGGGCAGGAGCAAACCGAAAAGCCTTAAGAGTAGGTAAAGGGAAAGCCGAAAACCTTTAACAGAGTAGGCGAAATTTAAAGTTTAAGCTTTTTGATTTATAAAAGCACTAATATTATGGCAAATTCATGGTTTAATTATAATGACTCCGGTTCTGTAAACGAGCCTACCAGTTATGCTGCTATTACAAACCCAAGTTGTTTGGGCAATCAACGTTTATGTGCTGTGAACGCAGAGATTCAATTAATTGACAATGTACAGCGTCCGGTTATTACAGGGGCATTACAGTCTGAAATTTCCACTGCTTTGACAAATCACAAAGCCTCCACAAACGTAAGTCTAAAAAATCCATAGTGATACACAACAGGGATTTTATCGATCCCTGTTGTTAAATGTATTTTCAGTTAGAACGAATACTTCAACCTCTCTGTCAACTTGCTTCAGATTTAAGCCATACCCTTTTAATATTTCTTGCAACGCAGATATATCCTTCCAGGACTTCAAACTAAAACTCATATTCACTTTGCCAGTAAATCCGGTCTCATCAAAAACGGGTGGATTACCATAAAACTGATTCATCTTCCAAACCAAACTACTTAATTCGTCATTTTTAATGTGGATTTCCGGTGTATCCATTTCACTTAAATTCTCATGGTTATTATTCTTGGAAGTGATGTTTTTTAAATTGTCAATCCGATATAAAGCAAGGCATTTCATTTTTCTCTTTTCGAAGCGGCCGTGCAAGCCCAACAAGTTATCAAGATCATTAATTACCCTTTCTGCTGCTTGCTTCTCTGTTTGCAATGTGTCCGGAGTTAACCCCTCATAACAGATATACGTTCTTTTCCGGTATTCATAATTATAATCTGCCGCATTTTCCTTTCTAAGATATTTAGAAGGGTCATTAACCTCTAATATAATGTGGCTGGGCTCCACAAGATTTGAATTTTCATTTACAATTAAATACTTTGAAAGATAGGCATTGATGATAGGAAGATTAATAATATAGTCTCTTCTGAAATCGTTTATCGAATCTCTCACAACCCCTGATTTTACAAAAACCCCATCCTGAAAGAGGCCGGAAACAACACTATATCTCTTTAGTCTACCCTGAAACTTACTTCTGTCCTGATATACCATTGGAACAGTCAGGTCCATAGCAGGAAGAAAATCATCTTTTAGCGGCCAGTCATTTTTATTCCCATCCAGTATATATTGAATATTCTCGCGACTAACGTAATCCTGCTCTGTTATTGCAACTAACTTCCCTTTATAGATCCAAACCAAATGAGAGACGACCTTATGAGGGAAGTACTGATTAAGTAAACTGTTTTCAACTACCCATGGAATTTGAACGTTATGTTTTGAAAGATACCCTTTTTTGTTCGTTAAGTATTTTCGTATAAATGTTTCATTCTCCCTTTGAAGTGTTCCCTTTAGATATCCCTCTCCCCCTACTACCGCTAAAATATGTATGCGATCACCAAACTCTTTCTGCAAATGATCTTTTTTGATCAAACCTTCTATGCAAGAACTGCAACTGGTATTCATGAAATCAAGAATTAGTAAATCATTTTTATAATCGGAGAGTTTAGCTGATCTCGTGTTACCATCGTAACTGACAATTTTGGTTAAAGGAACATCCGGTACATAGTCTCCAACCACGACCTTCGAAGCTTGGTTATTATTCGAAGCCATCGATAATAGTGGCAATAGTATTAATAGAATTATTATATTTTTCATTCGTGTCATAAAAAAGATTTAAGGATAGCATGCTGTTAGTGGACGAATTAAAAAAAGCAAATTATTATCTCGAATTTTGCGGTATATCTACTCTTTCCAAAACTTCCCTTGGTATTAATAATGTATATCTTAAGTCATTAGGCGGTAAAGTGTATTCTTTACCTTCCAGGGTACGACGTAATGTAACGGCAAACCTGGCATCCTTATTTAAACGCCTGAGATCAGACCATCTTAATGCTCTGAACGGTAGTTCCCGTCTTCTTTCTAATAAAACTAATTTTAGTGCCTCTTCTGAACTATTTGCAGTTACCGGTGTATAACTACTATCCCAGCGACTCTCCCGCAATTTATTCAGATCAGCCATAGCCAGAATGGTATTGCCTGCTCTGGCAGAACATTCGGCGCGGATGAGATACATTTCATCAGTTGCAAAACCCACAAAAATATCGCCCTGATTATAGGTCCCCTGAAATTCTTTGTTACCTGCATTATCCCGAAAAAAAACCGTCTTTCTCAGATCACCATTATTATATAATCGGTATAATTCCGGACTTACTTTTCCATACGAGACAGGCACATAACCTGTGGCATTCGCCTCATACAAAACTTCATCATTAAATCTGGGTATTGGAAAATATTCATTCGGGTCGATTATTTTAAAATCCATCAGGACATCATGTTGTTTTAGACTTAGGTCAGCGTAATTATATGCTTTTGTAAAATCACCTGTTATCAAACACACCCGGGCTAATGCTGCATATGCTGCCGCCTTCACTGGCATGGCCACTGATTTAGATGGTTTACTTCCAGGTTTAACTGCTGGCAATAATTCGGCAGCAGTGACAAGGTCAGTTAAAATCCTATCGAATGTCTGCTGGAGTGTACCACGGTCGACTTTTTCGCTGATATCAGGCGTATACCGAATGGGAATCCCCAACTCATGACTTGCAGTGCTGGTCGAATACGGGACACAGAAAATTTCCGTAAGTGTGTAAAACGAAAATGACCTTAAAAGCAGAGCAGCTCCTTTGATACTTTTCCATTGCTGCTGTTGTTGTATAGTTGGATTGATTTTGTTGATAACAGACAGCACCTGATTAGCGATAAGAATACAGTTATAGGGAGATGACCATTCTGAGAATCCAACTTCCGCTTTATTCAGCCATAAATAGGGCTCTCTTTCATTCAATGCCAGAGTTGCCCAATCATTATCCGGCAAGTAATAGTCATCTGAGGAGATTTCTCCAACACTTGGATAACCCTGTCCAATTACCCGGACATTATTTAATAAGGCCTGGCAATCATCAAGAGTAGTTGGCACTACTTGACTTTTATCCGGTTTTAGATCAAGGTATTTTTCACAGGATAAGCTGAAGCATGCTAGCGACGCCAATAAAAGGCATTTTATAATATTTTTCATCGTATCTAATTAAAAGTTTGCGTTCATTCCTACTGCAATAGTTTTAGGAACTGGATAACTACTGTAAGAATCCGGGTCCAGGCCTAGCTTGTTTGCCTTCCATATTATGCCCAGATTACTGGCATTTGCGAATATTTTTAAATTCCGAAATGCTGATCCAAGCTTATTAACCATATAACTTACAGTGACATCTTGTAGTCTCACGTGGTCTGCCTTAGCAACAAGCGCTTCTGAACCTGTATAAAATTGTTCACGAAGGGAATTATTAGGATAAATAAAAGACGGTACATTGGTAAATTTCTCATCCCCTGGTTTTTGCCAACGCAATGCATAGTCTCCATGTCCGACTACCGGATTTCTCGACGCGCCGCTTAGCAGTGCGTCATAATTAATACTGTTTCGTCTGAACACATAGCCAAATTTGGCAACGATATTGGCAGAAACGGCAATATTTTTATAAGTAAAAGTATTACGAATTGCCCCTGAATAAATGGGTACGGCACTTCCATTATACCGTAACTGATCGGGGCCTACGCTAGTCAGTAATTTATAATCTTTACTTTTCTCTCCATTCAGATAACCAATAGGGTCACCGGTTTGTGGATCTAAACCCGCCCATTTATAAGAAAATACTGAAAGAACTGGTCTGCCGACCATTAGCGTTCCCGGTATACTTAGAACCGATCCTAAATAATTGCCAATTTCATTACTTATGGGGGTATATTTGGTTACCTCATTCCTATTGTAATTAAAAAAAAGATCCGCGTTCCATTTTACGTTTCCATTCAATATATTGGAATGCAATGTAATATCTACTCCACTTCCTTTCAATGCTGAACTATTGTAAGTTGCATTGGAGAATCCTGTCGTATAATCTAAAGGAGTGGTATTTAACACATCCTTCGCTGAACGTGAATAATACTCTACACTACCGGAGAGTACATTATTTTTGGTATTAAAATCGACACCTAAATTAAAGTTGGATACCCTCTCCCACCTCAATTGATCATTGGCCGGATTAATTAAATCGGCATAAGGCAGATTTATAATAAAATCATTAGTATTTGCATATCTAATCGTACTATAAGCAGATAACTTATTATTTGTATTTCCCTGATAGCCATAAGTTACCCTTAACTTCAATTCGGGGATTAAACTAAAATGGTAGAAACTTTCCTGAGAAAGATTCCAGCTTAAGCCAGCAGACCAAAATGGTGCACCACGCAGGTTAGTAGCTACACCAAATAAATTGGCTTCATCCTTCCTGGCGCTTGCAGAAAGTGTATAACGCTGATTGTAGGTATAAGCGGCGTTTGCGAAATAGGATATAAATCGATAGCGCAGATCTGAAAATGAGATCCCACTCGGCATACTTACAAAAGAAGAGATAGGCGAAATAAACTGTGTAATATTATCAACGTCTGCATGGGTGAGTAACAAATCGTTATACCCATAGACTATAGAACTGTTATATTGATCAATCTTTTGACTTTGCTCCGCACCAATCAACGCGTCTAGCTGATGAAGACTACCCCATTTCTTATTTGCATTCACCTGCCCTCTTATATTATAAGAACTACCGTTTCCATTATCCTGCCCCAAAATGCCGCCTATGGGTAAATTACGAATAGTTTGATCCCCGTTAAATTTTGTAAGTAAGTTAATCTGATTTCTGGTATAGTAAGATTCCTGACCTTCCAGGTATTTTGTATTTGAAAGTGTTCTGGTATATTGATAACGAACGCTTGCACTAAAAACATCCGAAATCTGATATTTTATTCCAGTATTTACCAGCCAGTCATATGATCTGATTTGGCTGGAACTTGCATCAAGTTCTGCTAAAGGCCGATAGTTCCAATCTAAATAACGTGAATCTGCAGTGCTCAGAAAACGCGCACTGATATCTTTACCGACTATTAAAGGATCACCATTATCATCAGCCAATCTGGTATAGGGAAGTGTACCTAAAGGCGAGTATAAGATATTACTGTATCTTCCTATGCTATTGTTGCTATTTTGACTGTACATACTCTGCAGTTCAAATTCTAGTTTTTTTATGGGTTTATAGGTGAATCCGGTTCGTAATGTGAGCCTGTCACCGTTATTCTTAACCACGTTATACTGGTTTTTATCATATCCCCCTGAAAGCTGATAAGTAAACTGATTGGTTCCTCCGTTTATGTTTAATGCATATTGTTGCGCGATACTGCTTCGATAGATATATTTCATGTAATCACGCCGAACGTCCTGATTTCGGAAAGCATCAATTTGTTTATCTGCTTCAGTCTGGGAAATAGTTCCACCTGGTTGTCTTGCCTGTAGTAACAGCTCTACAACGGGAGAAAGGTAAGGACGACTGGAACTTTTGATTTTATTGTCATAAAACCCCTTGTTAAACAGAAATTTTTCCAGATCGATATAATCATTACTGCTCATGGTTTTGAGCTTAAACAAATCCGGTTTGTCCTGAATGGTGACATTACTGGTAAAAGACACAGATGCAGCTTTATTGTACTGCCCTTTTTTCGTCGTAATAACAATTACCCCATTAGCTGCTCTTGCGCCCCAGATAGAAGCCGCAGCTGCATCTTTCAAAATGGTTACGCTTTCAACATCATTTGGATTAATGTTATTCAGATCGCCCTCATAAGGGAAATTATCCAGAATCAATAAGGGAGATGCCATAGATTGCGTAAGCGTGCTCAGACCCCGTATGGTTACCTGCCCAAGTCCGGGTGCTCTGGTAGAATTTTGTCGCCTGTCAATCAATAAACCTGGCGTCACGTTTTCCAGCCGGCTCAGAATATTTACTCCTGTACTGCGGTTTAATAAAGCATTGTCGACCTTCTCAAAGGAGCCGGTTGCTCTCTCTTTTGGCAGGTCCTGATAACCGGTACTTACTACGGTAACGCCTTTGAGCTCCCCGGAAACCTCCTCCAGTTTAATCACCAGATTAACATCTGCACCTGATACGGTCACCTCTTTGGTTTGATAACCAATATAGGAAACGATAAGCACTGCGTTCTCCCCCGGCACATTCACGGAGAAATTACCATCTCCGGATGTTGTAATAGCTATTTTAGATTCACTACCCTTAAGTTTAATCGTAGCTCCAGGCAGGCCGTTACCCTTCTCATCCACGACTTTTCCGCTAACAATAATGTCTTTATTCAATACTGCAGACCTGGGATTTTCATTTCTGAGAGAAATAATAATGCTCTTGTCTTCAAATGTAAAATCCAGGGGCTGCCCGGCTGAAATCTGTTTCAGCACTCCGGATAATTCCATATTTTTTACGTTGATAGTAACCGGACGGGCATTTCTGATTGCGCCTGCGGTAAGCATAAAGTCGAGACCTGTTTGCAACCTGATTTCTTTAATCACCTGCACCAATGGTTTATTGTGTGCTGAAAGGCTGATTTTCTGTGCAAAAGAATTTGCACTCACTTGTACTATAAAAGTAATAAGCAGCACGGTGGTGAAGTTAATCCCGCGAATTAACCTCCTTATAATTCTGTTGCGCAGAGGCACAACAGGATCTTTACGATAAAATCTGTACATTCGTTTAGTTTGGATTGATGCGTTTAGCCAGTCATTTCTAGGTGGTTCAGCTCTTCGCAATAATGAAATATTTAATATTTTCTATCCAGGCTATACCATCCCAATTAGCGTTGGGGTGGTTTTTCATAGGATGGATTAAATGCAGGGTATGGTTATTTCATAATTAAGATCCTCCTTCCTTCGATCTTAAAATGAATACCTCTTGTTTTTTCCAGGACATTCAGTACCTGGTTGATATTTTTACTTCTGGAGATTGTACCATAGAACTTTTCATCGGTTAATTCTCCCTGATATATGATATCGACATCATACCATCTGGAAATCTGACGCATTATACTTTCGATACCCTCATTATTAAAATAGAAGTCCCCGTTTTTCCAGGCCATGTCTTCGCTGAGATCTGCTTCGGAAACTTTGATCCGGGTTCCCGTCCGAACAGCACGTTCTCCCGGTTTAAGAACTTTAACTTCTCCATTTCCTGAAACCTGCACAGAACCTTCCAGTAAGGTCGTTACGGCATTCGGCTCATCAACATAACTGCTGACATTAAAATGCGTACCCAGCACTTTAACTTCCTGGCCACCGGTCTGCACAACAAAAGGTTGTTTCCTGTTTTTGGCAACCTCGAAATAAGCCTCCCCGGATAATTCCACTCTACGCTCTTTAAGCGCATGGAAAGAAGATGGAAATTTCAATTTGGATGCCGCGTTTAACCAGATCAGTGAAGAATCGGGCAGGCGGATCTGATACTGTTCACCCCTTGCAGTAGAAAGCATATTATAGGAGTTTTTTTGCCCAGCTCCTGCTTTATTCCCTCCAGTATTCCGAACGCTATATATCAAAGCTCCCTCTTCATTTTTGGATATTACTACACCAGATTCATTCGCCAGCTCGCCCTTTGAAGCATCTGAAAGTAAGATTTTACGCCCGTTGGCCAGAACTAAGGTCGCCCCCTCCTTCCCCGGAGTAATTTCATGAGTAACCATTTTCTCTTTTGTTTCCTGTATCCGGGGCCTGTTAATTAAGAGCAAGCTTCCACCGATAATCAGCACAGCAGCAGCAGCTCTCCACATTATCTTTAAACTGGAAGTTTGTTTTGGGACGATGGGGTCTTTAATCGTGTCAAATATTAAAGCAGCTCTTTCAGCAGACAGATCCTTATATCTTTCCAGGGGTAAATGATAGTATGCATCCGTCAATGCAGCCTTTATAAATTCTTCGGCCTCACCGTCCAGCAACAATGTCTCAAATTCCCTCAGTTCCTCCCTGGTAGATTCCAGATTCAAATAACCCGCACATAAAAAAGCAACTCTCTCTCTATCCATCTTAGACCAATTTTTATCCGGCGCAGGAAAGAATTCCTATGCATTTATGAGGTAGACGGCAGCAAAAGATAAAGGGGGGTACTGAGATCTAAAATAATCTTAAAATGACTGCTAAGATCAGAATGTCGGTGTTCTTATCCATATATTCCCGTACAGCACGCAATGCTATTTTCATATAGGATTGTACCGTCAGGGGCGAGAGATTCATGATTTTAGCGACTTCATCATATTTTAACCCCTGCTGTTTACATAGCTCATAAACCTGCCTTTGCTGCGGAGGTAATTGTGCAATAGCTTCAGCAAGTATCAGTCGGGTATCTTTTAAGATGATCTGCTCCTCAGTTTCATTGGTACTAAATTCAAAGTTGTTTTTAAGGAACTGGTCGTTGCGGTACCTGAGTGCTGATTGCCGCAGAATATCCAGGGAACGATTTCTGGCGATAGTAATTAGATAACTTTCCAGGTTAAGTATTTCCGGCAGACCGACTCTGTTTAGCCATATTTTCAGGAAAGTTTCCTGTACAATTTCCTCTGCAAGCAATTCAGATTTTAACAGGTGCAGTGCGTATTTGTATATAGATTGATAATAGAAATCATATACCTCCCGGAATGCCTGGTGATCCCCTGCTGCAATCTTTATCAAAACAGATTGCTCATTTGGAAATGGATTGACGCGCATAAAAATTTGCTATTCTTATAGAATAGATCAATTATATATAAAATATATTATAATATATAAATTGAGATAGCAAATAAACTTACAAGGAAATAGAGGGGCAATAAACATCGAAACCTTATCGTGCCAATAAGATCCCGTCACATAGTTTTTTAAGGTAAGCGACTACCTCGTTAATCTCTGCTTCTGAATACGCTGTTTGATTACCAGAAACTGCTTTATGATCAGAACGGGTACGGATGAGATACTGCTGTACAGTTCCGATTATAGAAAGATAAAGGAACCCCGGATCTACATGGGATGCGAAAATTAATTTTTGCTTCCCGGAATCAATAATTTTGGTAAAATACTTCCGGTTTGCATCGTCAAGATTTTGCAGCGCCTTTATGTTTTTAACATAACTACTCATTAGCTGTTCCTGGAATAATATCCTTGAAACCTCATCATTTCCAAGAATATAAAAAGCATAAATTTCAATCAGGCTATGGATTTTCTCCAGTTCAGAGATATCCAGTTCCACTACATCTTTTATTTTTTCGATCAGCTCACTAGTATTGGATGCCACAATATTTTCCAGTAACTTTTCTTTACTACTAAAATAGTAATTGATCATTGACAGATTTACCCCTGCCATTAACGCGATCTCTCTGGTTGAACTGGCCATATAACCTTTTTGCGCAAATAGGCGGATAGCCACATTCATTATTTCATACTTTACACTCATATTTTCCCTCCGTAACATTCCGGTACCGCCGCAGCAAATTAGCTGATCGATCCTGGAAACGCCAAGAGTCGTAAATTACAAAAGAAAAATAGAAAACCGGTTCAAAAAGGCTCTGAAATGGTCAGGCAACTAACATATTTAATTTATACAGCCCCCGAATGTTCATCTTTCAGGCAACCTGATTTCTTTCATCTGTTGTCCGTTTTCGTAATATCGCAGATATTCCAATTTTCCATTCTGGGCATAAACCTTCCATTCCCCAATATAAAACCAATGAAATTGTTCCGGATCTGATATATCTGTCCTGGCTTTACCGCGCGAAGAAATCTTTCCATTATCATGATAAATCTTAATAAGGCTAATATTCCCGCGGTACCTTTCATTACTTGTTAGTGTGTCATTCCTATAATACTTCCAGTTACCCCGTTCTCTGCCATTATTTTTATAATGATAAATAAACTTATAGTTCTGCCCGTTGACCATAGTTTGTTCAACCCATTTTCCAACTTTTTTACCATTTGCATATCGATTAGTCTTGCATGCTGGCAATATTAGAATCAACAATCCAGTAAACATTACAAATGCTTTCATCATATATGTATTTTAGAGTAACAAGCTTTGTAATGGACTGCAAATTAAACCGCCTTTAACGTCAGATAATCATGCAGGCTGGGTGTATCCGGTTCAACCTCAACTTTTTCAATCTCTTCAGGATAATAAATCTGATCATCACTCCTGTATGGATTAGCATACAACGGATAATGTTCGATGGCGGGGAACTCTAAATAAATTGACATCACATAAAATTTATGTTAAACCATACACTAATTAGCTCTAATATAAGCATAATAAATAAAGTCTACAAAATAAGTAGTCTTTATGATTACTTCCCTAAAAGCAGTCGTGCCTGTGTGCCCCACTGTCCAATAAATATATCCGGCTTACCGTCTCCGTTCACATCGCCAACAGCAATACCCCAGCTTCTTCCTACAGTAGAAGCTGGAATAACTTCCGTTGTAACCAGTTTAAAGTTCCCTTTACCATCATTCTGTAACGCCTGCACCTGCATCGCCTCGAATGGAGGTATTTTGATCGCACTCAGGATGATGTCAGGATAGCCATCGTGGTTGAAGTCAAAGATTGCACCTGCATAACTGGAATACGTTTGTTTAGGTATTCTTTTTGCCGTTTCATCTTTAAAATTCCCTTTGCCATCATTGATCAGCAGACGGGTAGTAGGATCCTTCTCAAACTTACCGCCGTTGCTTGTCAGGTTCAAAAACAGGATATCCGGATGTCCATCGCCATTGGCATCGAAAGTTAAAACTTCCCTGGTATGTAAAGGAACCGGCAGTTCCAGCTTCTCAGGATGTTCAACAAAATGCGCCTTTCCATCATTGAAAAACAAGCGATTAGGAGGAACTTCATTTCCCGTTATTAAATCCAGAAATCCGTCTCCATTCAGATCTGCTAGCTTTACAGACTGTGTTTCTGTACGGATTGCCGGTAAACCTTTCTTCGTATAATCTATAAAATGACCCGGTTTTTCGGGATTATTGATCCATAAAAAATTTTGCGGTGTTGGCCCGGTATTTCCAACGATGATGTCTAACAGACCATCTCCGTTCACATCTCCGATATCCAAACCATTCGCTTCACTTTTCGCAGGCAGCCGTTCGCTTACATTTCTAAAAGTTCCGTCTCCATTCCCCAGATAAAATTCATGACTCTGATCATCTTCTGCGACGAAGATAATATCTAAGTTTCCGTCTTTGTCAAAATCTCCTGCACGCACATGCTCGGTATCATATGACTTTTCGGCAAAAACTCCTTTCTTCCAAATAAATTTCCCAGTACCGTTATTCAGATATAGCCGGTTAGGCAGAGATTCTAAGGCCAGTATTGCATCTAAATGCCCGTCTCCATTCACATCTGCTAACACCACATCTAAAGTATGCGCACCGGCATCTATGGGTAAATGAGTAGTTGTTACGTCTTTGAAATATTTCGTTTCTGTACTTTGTGAAATGGCATTGTGCGAAGCAACCAGGCATAGTATAGCTGTGATTACATGGAATTTTCTAAACAGAGAATACGGCATAAGCTGAAGATCTGGCGGTTCATAAACAATACTAACCTACAAGATAAGACTTTAGCGCAGATAAAGAAATAATTTATAATATTAATTAAAGAAACATCTGGCATTACCAGCTCAGTTTGCGAGAGTCTGAAAACGTACGGACGTGGCCAAATCCTCTTTCTTTAGCAAGTGTGGGATAAAGCCTGCGAAATATTTGAAGTCGCGGATAAAATGCATCTGATCGAAATAACCGAAGCGGTACGCGATTTCATTCCAGGTGATATGGGGGAAGTCTTCCTTAAATTTGTAAGCATTCGTAAAACGTACCATACGGGCAAATAATTTTGGGGGAAGCCCAATACGCTCCAGTGATTTACGTTCGAACTGCCTTACACTCAGACATGATTGTGAAGCCAGATAATCCATAGACAAGCTCCCCATCGCATTCACCTGCTGCAGCATCGCCCGATCAAAAGGCAGAGCGGGTTTAAGCCCGGATAACTTACAAAGAAAGTAATTCTGAACCACTTCGTTTTTGTCCTGATCGGTGCCAGCCTCCATCAACCTTTCCAGGACTTCATCAATTTCACGCCCCAGAATAAGCCTCGCATCAAAATCCCTGTCTACGATTTCTTCCAGCGGCACTCCAAGCAGACGATACATACTACAGGGCTTTAAAACGACAATTACAGTTTGATGTTTTTTACCTAAATCCAGCGTAACAGGCGTTAGCTGCGGCCCTATTATTATAGCGCGTTCCCGGGCGATAAATTCGCCGTTCTGCTTTCTGACTTTAACTTGATCATGAAGATAAAAACAGATGAAACGCGTGTGCGATGGAACAAACGTATAGATTGGAGAAAGACTGCCTGGCAAGGTAAAGTCTATATCAAGCACAAAAATGCCACTAATATACTCCTGTAAAGCAGGATGAGGTTCATAAAATGTATGGTACATAACTATACAACAATCAATACTACTGATAATAAACAAGTTACGAAATAAATAATTAAAAGCAAACCATAAAATACGGCCATCTTCCGAAAGATTCCTTCTCAGATAAGATGTCGCATTTGTACTATGTTTCACTTTACATAAGCAATTAAATTTGAATCAGTTAAACCAACAAAACAATCAAAATTTTAACATCTACCACTATGTCAACCACAATCACCAATTACCAGGTGGAGGGATATATCTCTCCCATTCAGCAGCCTAATGGAATGGCCTGCTGGGCTACTGTTGCAACGATGCTCCTGTCATGGCGGGATCAGCAAAGCTATTCAATTGAAACAGCAATGGACATTGCAGGTCAGAAATACAGGGACCTCTTTGATAGCGGGGAAGGACTTTCGGCAGAAGACCATGAAGATTTTGCTTCGGCCAGCGGAATGACTATCGAATATCCTCAGTGTTATTCTCCTGAAGGAATTTATAATCTGCTGGTAAATTACGGCCCCGTCATTGCTATTGACGACGAAGATGAAAGCGAATTCTTTGCTATTCACGCCAGAATTATTAACGGTATAGAAAGTGACGGTTTCGGAAATGTATCTCTGAATATTATTGATCCCGGCACCGGAAGTGAATACAGTGAGTCCTTTGAAACCTTTGCATCTAAGTTTGAGGCTGTCGATGGTGCCCCGCGTATTCAGGTTATGCACTTTTAGCCTGGTCCCAATTAATCGAATATACACTTAACAAAAAGCAAAATGGCAATTTTTAACAGTGATGATTTAATCAAAGCAACGCTTGGAAAACTTAATGAAATTATCACCGGTGGTGATGATTACGCACCTGCAAACAGAAATAATTTTGTGTCCTGGATAATGCCCGGAATGCCTTTTTCAGAAAGTGATTTTGAATTCTTAGAAAAAGGTTTCAATGGAAAAGATGCCACCGAAGTTCGTAAACTGGTCATGCAGGCAGCAGATTTCGCTATGTTTTCTGATCTGGTACCCGACCCAACCGCGATTTATGATGCAGACCAAAGTCAGACTATGGACCGCAACAGTCAGGAAAGACTAAGTAAGATCTACGGAAATATTCTAAAGTTCGCGAAGGTTACTAACCTCTCACCTACCGATACAGAAAAGGAAAAAATGGATAAGTTTAAAAAACTGCTTTACACCATCAAGGAAGAAAAGAATCTGGTTACAGACGAAGTAAAGAGTAGCGTTGTTGAAGGCCCCGTTCTGCAGGCCTATACCGAAAAAATGTATGCTTATGAGGATGCTGCGCTTTTATATAATTTAAAACGTGTAAATGCGGCTACAAGTGATGACAAAACAGCTGTAATGGATTTCTCGGTTAATGCACCGATCTACCGGAATAAGGTCAAGGCATCCATGAACAGCTGGACAGGGGCCGGTTATAAAAATGAAGTTGAAGATATGCAGGCCTATATCGCTCAGGTTACAGGACGGAGTATGGCATCTTGGTTTGCCGAATTAAAGGATGTTTACGAAAGGGCCGCTTTTACAGAATCCATGATTGACTTTACTTTTCACCCAGTACGTTTGTATCCCGCTAATTTTTATAAACAAAGCTGGATGGATTTTTCATTTTCAGAAAATGAATATACAAGTCATTCCGATAAGACGACCACCGCCTGGAATGTTGGCGGCGGCGCGAACTTTGGTCTTTGGGGTGCAAAAGCATCGGCCGACCGCAAAAG
>JAAAFW010000015.1:1885934-1949042 GCA_019352875.1 Pedobacter cryoconitis
GACAGCGTTGAGACTTCCCATTATTCGATGAAATTCGGATTGACTCAGGTGAAAATAATGCGCCCGTGGTTTGGTACAGAGCTCTTTTCCTGCCGGGGATGGAAGCTGGATCCCGGAACGTGGACATTTGGAAATCCACAGCTCTCTGATGGAGGGAATCCGCCTAACGGAAGTTTTATAGCTTACTCTACTAATGCCATTTTCGCAAAGGATCTTGAGATTACTTTTGACAAAAGTGCCTGGGAAGCAAGTAGTTTCCGTAGTCAGTTTAACGCAAGCGCATCTGCAGGCTGGGGCCCGTTCCGGTTAAAAGGCGGTTACTCCCGTGGTGAAGAAGTACATGATTTTCATTCGGAGGATACCGGCCAGGGCATTTCATGCAAGGGTATTCAGCTACTGGGTTTCGTCAACCGGCTGGTGGGCACCTGTCCCAATCCCGACCCTAATGCCAAATTTGATTAGCAATATTTTCTAAACGATATCATATGACACCGATTGTAGCAATTGCGCTGATTACAAAATTGAAGTTGATCTTTGAAACCGACAAACAGGGAAATAAAGAAACAAACAAATTCCTGGCCTTTCAGAATGGATCATTTCCAGTGGCGAAAGAAAACTTTTATTTTATGCAGCCGGATAAGTATGGTATCGGCCCTATTGATACAGCAATCAAAATGTTTGATTTTGCAAATACTTTCAATTTTGTTTCAGAAGTCGACGACTTTATAAAACCTGGGTCAGATGCTCTGGAGGATATATACTATGATACGCTGAAGTACGCAATCCCGGCAAATAATACACGGGGGCCCGAACAGGAAGAACGATTTATGAAAGCGATAGCATTTTTAAATCAGGCAATAGAACTTGAAAGTGGTGAGCAAACAACTTATCTGGCCAACTACGATAAGTATGAACAGCTTTATAAAATTGCAGTGAGTGAATATAAAAACCGCGAACTGGCATATAAAAATGCAACCGGAGATGGCGCAGAAGAGCTCAAAGCAAAATGGATTAATGATGAATCAGCGCTGAAAACGGATATTGAACGAAATCTTTTAAACTGGGAAACTTTAGGTAAAAGGTCTCAGGTGGAAAAATACCTTGGTGATTTTCTTGCCCTTTCCGCAGCATCACCAACTAAAACAATTGCGGATCTGAAATTGGAATATGAACTTTTCACCAAGGCGACAACAATAGATCACCTGGCAAATGAATTAAATTACATACCGACATATTTTTCTCCAGTTAACTTTTTCGAAGATGAGACAGGATGGCATGAAATAAGTTTAGACAAATCTGAAGTGCAATCTTTAGTCAAACAAGCTCCGGAGAGGCTTAAAAACTTATACGAAATAAATGATGAGCATATTGACATCAATACCGTCCGTTTTGAGTATACCGTTGTAGATATTATCCGTGAATGGCTGCATTATAATGACTTTTTATTGCAGCCATTCTGGAAACTCCCGGCAGCGTCGCCTCCCCTTTCCGATGGGATAGGTGGTGGTAATTTACCAGCCTTTCCACAAAAAATAATTTTCGTAAGAAAGCTGAGTGTTGAAACACAAAGTACGGTGCCTGCAGAACCGGGGGGCACAAAAAGACTATTTGATTTTCTATTTCAAAAACTTAAACCCGCAGTAAAAACGACCCTGATGATACAAACTGACCTGCTCACTAAAAAAAGAAATGAACAGCTTTTTAAAACAAAAGAAATCCTGTTAAAAGAAAGAACCGTTCCTGATGAAAGCAGGTTAATAAGAGGCAAAAAAATCACTTTTAATCCCCGGTTCATGCAGACGACACGTTTAGCTAAACCAACCATATCAAGATTTTATAAAGCGCAGTGGTCACCAAAAGTTTTTGCATCAGCCGGTATTAAAATCCCGGAAATTATTACACCTGCTCCACCGGTTACAATTACAACTGGTTCTGAAATTGAGCTTCTTGCCTTTATATGCAATAAAGTCCCCGGATGTCCGGCTCCAGACCCGACATTATCTTGGGACGACTGAGTTAATTTTCGTGATGATTATTGTATATTAGTGTCAGGCAGATCACAATCATTTCAATTAATAAACGAATAGAATGAACCCCAAGGTTGATTTTTATTTTGATAAGGCAAAAAAATGGAAGGAAGAACAGGAGCAGTTGAGAATGATTGCACTCGACTGCCAGCTAACCGAAGAATTAAAATGGGGTGTTCCTTGTTATACGTTTCAGCGTAACAACATTGTCCTGATCCATGCTTTTAAAGAATACTGCGCATTTCTATTTTTCAAGGGCACATTATTAAACGATGAAAAAGGTATCCTAATCCAGCAAACACAAAATACACAGTCGGCCCGGCAGATCCGCTTCACCGGTGTCCGGGAAATCATCGAACTAAAAAGTATCCTGAAGGCCTATATTTATGAAGCTATAGAAATCGAAAAATCCGGTTTAAAAGTAACTTTTAAACAAACAGAAGATTTCACAGTCCCCCATGAGTTTCAAAGTAAACTGGATACTATTCCGGCTTTAAAAGTAGCATTTGACGCATTAACCCCCGGAAGGCAAAAGGCATATCTTTTACATTTCTCCGCAGCAAAACAGCCCAAAACCCGAGAGGCAAGAGTTGAGAAATATATGCCTCAGATTCTCAGCGGTAAAGGACTAAACGATTAATGCACTCAGTCAGCCAGATTAGTCAACACAATTTTCCCCGTATGTTCGCCGCTTTCCATTAAACGGTGAGCATCTGCTGCGTTGGAAATAACGAAAGTTTTAAATATCGCCGGAACGAATTTACCTGTTTCAATAACCGGCCATACATTTTTATAGATTTCCCCGGCCAGCTTTTTCTTAAACTCGTACGATCTGCTCCTAAGCGTGCTACCGGTTATAATTAAGCGCTTGACCATAACTTGTGCAATATTCAAAACTCCTTCTCCTTTAACCGAATTAATGTATACCACCCGCCCATCTGGATTTAGAATACTTACATTCTTATTCAGATAATCTCCGCCAACCATATCCAGGATCACATCAATACCTTCCTGGGCATATTCGACAGCAAAATCCTGAGTTTTATAATTAACAAAGCGAACCGCTCCTTTACTTAGACATTCCTGACCTTTTTCGTCACTGCCCACGGTAACATAGACTTTAAAACCAAGAGCAGTTGCCAATTGGATACTTGTGATCCCGATTCCACTGCTGCCACCGTGAATTAATAACTTCTCTCCCGGTTGAAGATTTCCTCTCTCAAAAATATTAGACCAAACGGTAAACAATGTTTCTGGCAGGCTGGCTGCCTGAGTAAAATCGAGCCCTTTAGGTTTTGGAAGACATTGACCTTCTCTTGCAATCGCATATTCTGCATACCCTCCACCATTTAGCAAGGCACAGACTTCATCGCCTAATTTCCATTCCTTCACAGAGGGCCCGCAACCGACAATGATTCCGGCCACTTCAAGCCCAGGAATATTCGCCGGGGCACCTTCCGGGGCAGGATAACCTCCCTTACGCTGGAAGATATCAGGACGGTTAACTCCTGCCGCTCTAACATGGATAAGCACTTCATCTGCATGAGGTACGGGTGTTGGATATTCTTTCCAATTCAGGACTTCAGGGCCACCGGTCTGCTCATATATTATTGCTCTCATATCAAGTATTTTTAAACTAATGCTAAATAAAAATGTGATCTTACTTATCAGAAACAGCAACTGAAAAATACTGTTTCATTTTAAATTCATTTTGACTGTTATCCTGCTAAACCAAATATAATCTTGAAAAATAACCTTCTCGTAAAAATCGTAAATGTTCTAAAATGTTTAGCGATAATCTCTTTATCTGTCAAGATGATCTGTTTTGCCATCCCGAAATTTCTTTTCATGCAATTCAGAAACTTACATTATAAATCTTTCATTCCTTTAGCTGAAATTTCAAAGACGCAGCATATGTGGTCTTTCTTTGGAAGGTCTCATAATTACAATCTATTCATTGGTTCCATAGAATTTCTAATTGGAATCCTCGTTGTATTCAAGCGGACCAGACTAATCGCCTTATTATTGTCACTCGGGGTCTGTACAAATATCGTAATCCTAAACATTGAATTTGATATTGACTTCGCTATACAACATGCGTCCTTCGACTTGATAATCACACTGTTGCTACTTATTGATTATCAAAAAGACTTATATGTATTTTTTATTGAATTCGGAGGAAAGTTGAAAAGTCAGGTTAATCAGGTTAGTACCACAAAGTATACGTTTTTTAAAAAGTTACCTTATGTATATGTCGTCATCTTTCCGATTGGATATTTCATTTTTGCTTATTATCTGGTATCCAGCGTAAATGAAAAACTAGTCGGAAGTTATGAAATCAAGGATTTCTATGCCGGCAAGAACTATTTTGCAGTGAAAAAAGGAAAATTAGGCCCCACACCAATGATATTCTTTGAACACAATAATATGGTGGTTTTATCCATAAATGACAGTGTTTATTATGGTCGTTATTCAGCTGAAAACAACCAGATCAACATGCAATTTAAGCGTCCCATAGACCAAAAGATAAGCTCAATCAAAGCAGAGTTTAAAGATAACAGCTTCTTAAAAGGCAAAATAAATGACAGTATCGCGGTGGATATAAAAATTGAGAGATTATCTCCTAAAAAGGACTATTTAAACAATATGTATCAATAAATTTATACTATACCATACCCCTATTATTTTAACACCTAACCACCCATGAACATTCGGATTTTAATTTTAGTGCTTTTTCTATTTGTGTTGAATGTTCATGCACAAGAAAAATATCAAACTATAGATGGGTCTTCTCTTAAAATAGAAGGATTGAGCTTTAAATTAAGGAGAGAAGTGATCCTGAAAAAGTTTGAAAAGCCATTAAGGATATTTGAGCCGAAGTATGAATGTGGATTTCTTTCGGAAGCAGAACAAGGAACTAAGTATTATTCGATAGAATATAAGTATTTCAAATTTACAGGGAATAGTAAAGCTGAATACATATTGGAAGAGATCCATTTCGTCCCTGCCATGCCGCATACGATTACTTTTAGAAACAAGTTAATATCTTATAAAACGACTAAAAAGGAGTTTGAAACTATTTTTGGTGTTAAAATAGATGGTGATCGAATACTCCTACATCAAATGGGTAAAAACGACGCTTTCATTTTCGCCTTCGTTAATGGCCGGCTATCTAAACTGGGGTACTGGTCACCCTGTTAAATTGGTTTAAAAGTTAAGCTGCAGAACCCGTATTTCGCATTAACTGGTGAATAAATGGTAATAATCAGAGAATAACTCCCAACCGGGACGTATCAAGCTGTAAGCAAAATTAATTTTGGATTCCTGTAATTTTTCCGCCTATCATTCGACTCATTGAATAAAATAAAGACCAAATGATTATGGAAACAGCAGACATTTTAGACCACCTACAAAAAACATCGGCTTATTGGAGTAAGTCTAATAAAACTATGTCCCAGATGCTAAAGGGTTTGATTATCCCCTTTTCATTGCTGGCGATAGTCAAAGTGTCTTTTTTGACCGATAAAATCAGTTCCATTGGATCAGCCTTGTCTTATTTAGCTACATTATTAGTTTACCTGGTGATTATAGTGATTTATTGCCTTGTTACTGTAAAGGTATTGAAACGGCAACTGGAGATCTTTACTATAAACAGCAATGGAAATCTAAAAGAGACACTTAAAAATACGATCACCGACTTTAAAAGATTTTATGTGATATTTAATATCATTTATTTTTTCCTTTATCCCATATATTATTATGCGGTAATTAAGTTGATAATTATCAACTGGGCTCCATCCCTCAATAATATATTGTTAATCTGTGGAGTTTTGACTGTCGTTTCACTGGCATTAGGGCATGTATATTACAAATTAAAATATTTTAATAAAATAAACTTATTGGAAGCTAACTTAAGAGAACTGGAAGACGACGGTTATAATTTACCTAATACCCTATAAAGCGTAAACAGACTGGAAATAATTACAAGTGATCCTACTGCGATCAACATGACCTTAGAGTTCAATTTTCCTGCAAGCCTTGCAGCGATCGGAGCTGCAAGCAAACCACCGACAATCAGGCCGGCAATAGTCTGTATATGACTTGTTCCAAGCAATAAAAAGAACGTAAGCGCGCTACCAAGAGTAACAAAGAACTCTGTCAAACTTACAGTACCGATGATATACCTTGGGGTTTTACCTTTTGCGATGAGCGTACTGGTAACCAGAGGTCCCCACCCGCCGCCGCCAAAAGAGTCAAGAAATCCCCCCGCTCCTGCAAGCCATCCTGCGTTTTTCACCTTTCGCGAAGCGTGCTTTTTTTTGAATGCATTAAACAATATTCTCGCACCCAGCAATAAAGTATAAACTGATAGCACTGGCCGCAGCCAACTTCCATAGGTCTCTCCTAAATATACCAGCAAAGTTGCTCCGATGATTGCACCCATTACACCCGGCACCAAAAGAGTCTTAAACAATTTTTTATTTATGTTTCCGAACTTATAGTGACTGAAACCCGAAGCTCCACTGGAAAACATCTCCGCAGTATGTATACTTCCGCTGATTGCCGCAGGATTTACACCTGTAGATAGCAGCACGGTAGTGGAGATGACACCATACCCCATTCCTAAAGCACCGTCAACCATTTGTGCGGCAAAGCCCGCAAGAAGCATCCAACCAAACCCCGCCTGAAGGTTTAAGCCCAAATAGACAGATTTAGACAGATCGAAAAGGTTAGTCAGCGGATAAATTGAAGCGATTACATGACCAATAAAGATGAAACCCAATGCAAATAAACATCTGCCCGCGACTCTTTTCCAGTATAAACCAGCCGACTTACTTGATTTACCATCCCCGTTCACGTAAGTATCGTCTTTTAGCGGCGTATTAACTTTCGGCTCAGTAATTTCAAATTCGGCTGCTGTTCGTGTCTCAGTTTCCAATGTATTCATGCACTTATATAAGGTAAATTCAGTTATCGAATGAAAATGCGGAACCGTTTAGGCTTCTATATCAGCTCATTCAACAATAACAAATATATAAATAAAGAATACTAATAAGGTAGACTTTATTTATATCACTCTTATGTAAGCAGATTTTGAAACTATAAATGGCAGATTACTCCTCCAGACCTATTCTTTTTACCAAATGATAAATTCTTCCGGATTTTGTTTCTTTAACTTGCAGGTATGAAAGAGCTGACAGATTATATTTTACAGATCGGTAACATCAACAAACAACAAATTGAACTTGTTGAATCAAAGACAGCTATATTAGAACTTAAAAAAGACGCCTATTTTTCCGAAGCAGGGTTAATCCCGAAGCGGGTAGGCTTTATTTTAGAGGGTGTAATGCGTGGTTGCTATTACAACAATAAAGGCGAAGAGATTACCCGTTGTTTTATTGATGAAGGTAACCTTATGGTTGATTACCCAAATTTTGAAGCACACACGGCTTCATCGGAATATCTGCAGGCCTGTACCGACTGCAAAATAGTCGTTTTTTCAAGAACAGATTGGGATCAGCTCTCTAATACAATTGTTGGCTGGGAGGTTATTAAAAACAAAATGGTTCAGCAATGTTTGTATCAAAAGTCTAGGAAAAGCCCTGTAATTTCACAAGATGCGACAACCCGTTACCTTTCATTTCTGGAAAACTACCCATCATTTGCCAATCGTATACCTTTGGCTTATATAGCCTCCTACTTAGGTGTCACACAGCAATCCTTAAGCAGAATAAGAAAAAACATTCGCTGAACGAGTTTTTACCATATGGTAAATGATTTCTTTTCTACAAACGCCAGTTTTGTCTTGTTAAAAAAAAGAAAAGATGAAATCGGTATTAATTACAGGAGCCAATAAAGGAATTGGTTTAGAAACAGCAAAGCAACTCTCAAAAGAAGGACTGTTCATTTATCTGGGAACCAGGGATTTTGAAAAAGGAGATGAAATTGTAAAAGAACTAAGTAAAAATGGCTATGAAAACATCAAAGCGATCGAAATTGATGTTACCCAACCAAACACCATTTTATCTACAAAAAAGATTATCGAAAAAGAGCAGGGACATCTGGATATTCTGATAAACAATGCGGGTATCAGCGGAATCGTCACACAAACTGCACTCGAAACTTCGGCGGAGAATTACAACGAAGTATTTAATGTCAATGTGTATGGTGTGGTTCGTGTCACCCAATCTTTCATTGAACTATTAAAAAAGTCGGATGAACCCAGAATAGTAAATGTAAGTACCAGCGTAGGCTCTCTGACACTGCAAAGCGATTCCCGTTGGCCAGCATATGATTACGGCAAATATGCCATTTATGCATCTTCGAAAGCAGCAATGAATATGTACACTGTTCATCTGGCTTATGAGTTACGTGAAACGGCTTTCAAAATAAACGCAGTTTGCCCTGGTTACACAAAAACCGACTTCACTAATTATAACGGAGGTGAAGTTGAAGATGCTGCCAAACGCATTATTAAATATGCACTGCTCGATCATAACGGTCCAACCGGAAAATTTTTCAGTGAGGAAAGCAATCCGGAAACTGGTGAAATAGCCTGGTAATGAATTCTATCGAACTAGTTTTACACTTGTAAAACTAGTTTAACTAATAACTGAATGATACTTTTCTTATTCAAAGGAAGCACAGTACCCACTATGCCGTAACCTTCTGCATAGGGTACAAGAATACTTACAATTTCCTCAGGTTTTTTAGAGAATGTGGCAATTAAATCTATCATCCAAAGACAGTAGTTCTTATAATATGTTTCTACGGCTTCTTGAAGCTCTTTGTTTCTCGATGACAATGCCCATATTTCTTGAAACATCATCATTTGGTTATTAGACTTACCGTTTAATAATAGTAAATTCAATAGCTTCTCTAAAAATACTTCAGTTGAAGGAGTGTTTTCGCCTTTTAAAAGATCTAAAGTGTGTGTCACTTCTTCCTTGCATGATTGAAAATAGTGTTGTACTGTGGCTATTAATAGTAAATTCCTATCTCTATAATAATACTGAAGATTGCTTAAAGAAAGATTTGCAGCTTTCGCTACCTTCCTCATAGAAAGTTGGTCAGCTCCTTCTTTACTAAGAATATTTATGGTAGCTAATAAAATCCGGTTTAATCTCTCCTCTTTTTTATCCATTTGTCAAACAAAAATAAAGAAAATTTATTTACACTAAAACCGAAGGTCAAATGACCTATATTTATTTTTGTAGGTCATTTGACCTATTTCATCTTTAATTATAAAGTAAAATGGAATTACACAAAAAACGCATTTTAATTGTTGGGGGTTATGGACTTGTAGGAAGCAATATTGCACATCTGATCCGGAAAAAGTACAAATCTACCGACCTGATTTTAGCTGGTAGAAACCCCAAAAATGGAGAAGAGCTGGCTAAAGAACTGACCAATGCAGAAACTGCCTATCTTAATTTGGACGAAGGTTTCCAGTTGAGTCTTTATGGGGCGGTAGATCTTATCATTATTGCAATGGAGGATCATAAGAATATTTTACGCGAAGCTGCTATTTCAAATGGCATTGCATGTATTAATATTACTGAGCTGGCTGAGGAAATTTCCCCGACGGTAATTCTTTCGCTGCATGAAAATCTTTCTGCACCTATTGTTTTAGCGGCTCACTGGCAGGCAGGTATAATAACCCTTGTGGCCAGCCAAGTCGCAGCCAGATTTAGCCAGATAACACGTGTGGATACCGCGGGGGTATATGACGAGAAAGACCCCGTTGGACCGCTGGTGGAGAGCCAGGTCGGTAGTTTCGTTGGCAAAGCATTGCTACGTGAACATGGAAAATGGCAGTTTGTAGACGCGAAGAGCAATGCAAGAACAATTCGTTTATACGATCAAACTTCAATTGCTGGCTATCCCATGAGTACCCTGGATGTACCGAGCATTGCTGCGTTTACTGGTGCTGCAAATATTCGTTTTGATTTTGCTACAGGAAAATCTATTGGTACTAATAAAGGTTTAGCAGCCTCACATGATTTATATCTTGATATTGAAGGTGTGTTATTATCAGGAGAAACAGTTAAACTGCGCATAGTAATTTCTGACTCAAAAGGAGTATCTCATTTAACCGCAGTAGGTGTATTCTTAATAGTGGAGGGGATATTCAATTTTGACGATCAAAATACTGTACAAAAAGGCGGTTTATATCTTCCTGAAACTATTGTATCAACAGATAATATAATAAACCGTTTAGCAGAGTTTGAAATCGACATTATTGAAGAGATTAGCTAAAATCCAATTCAGCGTTTTATCTTTCATCTAGTGTATAGTCAAGTATCAAGTCTACTCCTTTTTCATACCATTCGAAAAGGGGTAGACTTTCTACCAGATCGACTTCACTGAATAAACTTGTAGTTCCTTTACCTCAATATTATTCCCCCAGAAATGCAGACCTTCCATGTTTTTGGAATCAGATTTACGCTCCATAGAATAGGAATAAGCCCCACTGTCAATAAACACCTCAATGGACGTCCTGTCTACATAAATATCCGCTGAGATTTCCATACTAGTCATATCCTCCGGAGCATAGAAAACACCATTAATTAGATTGTAGTTCATGTCGTAATCCAACATCCGCTGGCCAAACAGATTTAAACCTGCACTAGTAGCGTGAGAAAGTTTGAGCTTAGTTTTGACCCGAATCCCATCGTTAGTATTATATTTCTTTAGCTTCTCATTTGCATCTTTTCCAGTAAGGTTTTTCCATTCGCCTACGCTCTCAAAAAGTTGGTTCGATTCTTTGATAGGTTCACTGAACAGCCGTATGCCATCTCTTGTAGTTTTAAGCGTTAATTCTGTTGGTAAAAGCATCATCCCGTTGAAGGGCATTCCAGCGTGGCCGATCTTACCCCATCCGATCTGGATTCTTCGCCCATCAGCTTCAGGGATATTAGTAAAAGTTTGAGCTGCATAGATACTACCTGTTACAAAATAATGTTTACCCGACTCGGGCGTGAATTTCCTGCCGTCAAAATTTCCGGTCATGTATGTATTAGAGGCACCAAGCATTACCCACTTGGTTTTAGACGAGTCACCGTCTACAAACAGTTCGAACAGATCCGGGCATTCCCAGAACCCTGTAGTATGAGTCTGAAATGACCACTCCTTTAAGTTACTGGAATTATATATCGAATGTCCGTCGCGCTCGTTAAGAATCATTACCCAGTGTTTACCTGGTTTATACCAAAAAACCCTGGGGTCCCTGGTATCAACACTGTTCCATTTCTCTTTCGAATCAATAATAGGGTTTCCGTCGTATTTTGTCCAGGTACGTCCTTTGTCCAGACTATAAGCTACACACTGAACTTGTTTATCATCTGAAGCAACAGTGTAAGTAGCCACCATTGCCAGATTTTTGCCCTTATTAAAACCAGCGGTATTATCATAATCGATGACAGTTGAACCGGAGTACATCGTTCCAAGATTATCCGGACTCAAAGCCGTCGGAAGCTCCTCCCAATGAATCATATCTTTACTCACTGCATGCCCCCAGGACATGTTTTCCCATTCCTTTTCGTAGGGATTATGCTGGAAGAATAAATGATATTCACCTTCATAGAAGATGAGCCCGTTCGGATCATTTATCCAGCCTCTTTTCGCCGTAAAATGAAACTGCGGTCTATTCAGTTCCTTGTACATCGTCTTCTGACCTTCAATCTCATCATTCTGATAGATCTTTTTCAACCCTGCTTCATCACCATCATAACTAATGGTGATGGTTTTGCCTTTTAAAGCCGTTACATCGCAGTATACCCAATATTCTGCCTCGCCCTTCGCCAGTCTAATCTTGAACGTACGTTCCTGTTTACCGTTAATTACAAACTTCATGTTTCCTCTTGTCTGTGTCTGGGCGACAGGCAGATTTAGATAACGTTTATTGATTTTTATTGCAATATCAGCCGCCGCAGCTACTTGTAGTGATGCTACCAGGGTGCAGATGCCAAGCATCATTTTGAATATTGTTTTCATATCATTTTAAAAATAGCAATAAATAGCTTTCCCTGCCTACCCCTGTTTGATAATTCCGCAGACAAAAAATCAAATTCTCATGCAGACCAAATCCGTTTCCATTTCAAAATCACACTTTAAACAGTTTAAACTATGATTATCAGATTTTTTCATCAAAAACCCTCTAGATTTGATAAACAAGGGCATTTTAGTACATTTGAGATAAACCAAAACCATTGATTATGTACCAACTTACAGTAGCTCCAGATCAGGTAAATGAAACCTTAGGCCAGCATATTTTAGCAGATGGATATGAATTAACCTATGATATGGTTCAAAGCCAGGGTGCCTATATTTACGACTCCAGAAAGAACAGGAAATTACTGGATTTCTTTACTTGTTTCGCGTCCGTTCCACTCGGGTATAATCACCCGAAAATGATCAATGATGAAGCTTTCAAAGATAACTTGCTTCAAGCTGCTTTGGCAAATCCGTCAAATTCCGATGTTTATACACAGCAGTATGCACAGTTTGTGAAAACATTCGGTGAGATTGGAATTCCAGACTATTTACCACATGCTTTTTTCATTGCAGGTGGTGGGCTTGCTATCGAAAATGCACTTAAAGTGGCGATGGATTGGAAAGTACAGAAGAACTTCGCAAAAGGGTACAAAGAAGAGAAAGGCTTTAAAGTCCTGCACTTCGAGCATGCATTTCATGGACGGACAGGTTATACTTTAAGCCTGACCAATACTTCTCCCGACAAGACCAAATGGTTTGCCAAATTCGACTGGCCGAGAGTAAGTACCCCGGTGGTAAAGTTCCCGCTGGAAAAGGAGAATCTGAATACGGCAATACAGACCGAAGAAACCTCCATTCAGCAAGTTAAAGATGCTTTTGCAAAATATAAAGATGAAATCTGTGCGATTATTATCGAGCCTGTTCAATCCGAAGGCGGAGACAATCATTTACGTGAAGAGTTTCTCATTCAGCTGCGTGAATTAGCTGACGAGAATGAAGCCTTTTTAATATATGATGAAGTTCAGACAGGTGTTGGCCTGACAGGTAAATTCTGGTGTCACCAGCATTTCAGTGAGAAAGCAAGACCCGACATTCTGGCTTTTGGAAAGAAAATGCAGGTCTGTGGTATCCTGGTCGGTAATAAAGTCGATGAAGTAGAGCGCAATGTATTCCGGGTATCGTCCAGAATCAATTCCACCTGGGGTGGTAACCTCGTGGATATGGTACGCGCCACGCAAATCCTGCAGATCGTAAAAGAAGACGATCTATGTGCGAAAGCGGCAGAAAGTGGGCGTTATTTACAGGACCAGCTGCATCAGCTGTCGGGCAGATTCTCTCAGATCACTAATATTCGTGGAAAGGGCTTGTTAACAGCTTTCGATTTTCCGGACACAGAAATGCGTAATACCTTCATTAAAAAAGGAATGGATAATAATGTGATGTTTTTAGGTTGCGGCTCCCATACCATTCGCTTCCGTCCGGCGTTGATTATTGAAAATTCCCATATTGATGAAGGGGTTGAGGTGATGACAAAAATTTTAAATACATTCTGATAAATGAAAACCAGCAAAACGAATATTTTCCTGATTCTGCTTTCCCTGGTCCTTTTTGGCTGGTTGCTAAAAGGCACTTTTTTTCAACCTGGTGCAGATGACCTGAAGGCCGGATTTACCGAGAAAGCAAAATACAGAAATGAAAATAACACAGGCCCTATACAATACGTATTTTCTGTAACAGTGAAGGATTCTATCTGGAAGGACATGGAGATATTCGGTAATTTCAAACCTCACCATAAAGGGGGTGTAACTAAAGTTTATTTTTTTATGGAAGGCAGTAAATTTCCTACTGACCTAAGTCCGGGTAATATAAACTTTGACCCTGCATATAATTCCTCTTGTATCGCTGTTTACGAGAAAAGTCCTATTGGCAATGTGAGCCTCATTAAATATCCATTCAGGAACCAAGGCTAATCGTTTGTAAATACAACTTGTTGAAAGCCCCTGCTTTTCGTTTGATACGGAAGGTAGGGGCTTTCAGGGTTTCAGCTTGTTCAGCTATAAACTAATTCCTGTATAGGACAATGCGGGCCTGTTAATGGTCGAAAGGCTGTTGAAAGCGTATTGATACGGTGTTCAGTCGGTGTTGAGATGCCCATCTACCGATTCAACACCGTATCAATACCATATCAACACCGTGTTAACCAAAACGATCATGAGACCTAGGGTATCTTCCGCGAATCCTGCCTTGCTCTATAAATTGGATATGCCAATGTCTATCTTTTTAATCATTAAAAAGGTAACCATCTAGGGAGATGGAATGATGAGAGTTTTATGTTTTAAAGCATATAATCAATTTATGTTAGCAAATAACAACTCAATAGTCTCGAATAATTATTATAATAAAAAGGGAAAATATTTTGGATTTATAATTGACATATCAATTACGTTATATTTTTTTACTAAAATTTAAACTTATGAAAACAACCAAAAAGTACTTCGGATTATTAGCTATTGTTTTATTAATGTCAACAAGTTTAAATGCATCTACTGGAAAACGTGTGGCGCCTGCTAAAAATTGTATTCAATATGCATATGATATGGGAGCTCAAATGTTTAATGGTGGTGGATTTACTCCAAGAGAAATATTTAACATGACATTAATTCATTACCAGGTTTGTTCGGGACAGCTTTAAAATTTATGAAAAGCACAAGTTTACGGCAAAAAAGAAGGGCTGATCTATGAAATACAGATCAGCCCTTCAGTAAAAATATTATTATTATTATTTAATCAGTTCAGCAAGCTTAGCGTGCAATTCTTCGCCTCTCAGGTTAGCTGCAACGATCTTACCGGAAGGATCGATCAGGAAGTTCTGAGGAATGGCTTTAACACCATATAGCTGCGCTGCTTCGTTATCCCAGTATTTCAGGTCAGAAACCTGAGTCCAGGTTAGTCCATCCTTCTGAATAGCGCCTAACCAGGCATCTTTACTACCTGGACGATCCAGGGATACACCTAAAACTGTAAAGCCTTTATCTTTGAATTTGTTGTACGCCGCGACTACATTCGGGTTTTCATGACGGCATGGTGCGCACCAGGAAGCCCAGAAGTCTAGCAATACATATTTTCCACGTAGGCTAGACAAGCTAACCGGTTTGTCATTCACATCATTCTGTGTGAAATCTGGTGCAGTTACCCCAACCGAAGTAGATCTGGCTGCATCAATTTGTTTAGCGAAATCAAGACCAGCCTGAGAGTTTCTTACATTTTCAGATAATCCCTTAAATACAGGCTCAACCTCTGCTACATTGATTGGCTGACCAGTTACTTCACGCAGCGCAAGTAAGCTAAAAAATGAATTCGGGTTAGCTTTGATATAAGCTCTTTGAACCACCTTCATCTCTTCTTCTGCCTTTTCGAAACGTGCGCCCATCGCATTCCTGTAAGTTTCATCTTTCTGCTTCTCTTCTGCAGAAGAGGTGAACTCAGCGTCAATAGCCTTCATTACGCTTAACGGAGCTTCAATAGCTTTCATGTAAACCTTATTCTCATCATTCAGTTTAGAACCTGTTACAGTTACATTTTTAACTGAATCTTTCGAAGCTATGCTGATATTTGCTGCCTCCAGATATACAATAGCATTATCTGCAGAACGATCCAGCTGTTGTAAGCCAATTCCTTTATGGTCAATAATAATTCTGGCCATCGTCGGTCCGTTTACCTTGCCGCTAAAAGCGAAAGAGCCTTTTGAAATAATTGCAGAATCGATAACAGGAGCTCCTTCATTGATATAAGTCAGGTATGCTTTGGCAGGCGCATTTAACGTCCCTAGTTTGCCATTCAGTTTGAATTCGCCCTGCTGCGCAAATGCAAAAGCCGGTGCGGTCAGTAATAGCGATAAAAAAAGTTTATTCATCAGGTTTGTAAAATTATTCCGGAGGATTAAATACATATTCCGGATTATATATATAAGTAACGGTTATGCAAGGTATAAATTACTGACGGTAAAATTGTCTTTGCTGCTTCATAAGCCTCTTATATAATATATACGTTACTATACAAACGCAGAAAACCCGGTAATTGCCCTGCCGACAATCAACGAATTAATTTCTTTAGTTCCTTCATAAGAATAGATGGCTTCTGCATCGGCGACGAACCTGGCCACATCATATTCGAGCAGAATTCCGTTTCCACCCATTACCTCTCTGGCCCTGCTTACCACGTCGCGCGTTCTCAGCGAGCAAAAGACTTTGGCTAGCGAAGCATGCTCATCTGTTAATAATCCCTGATCCTGTAACTGAGATAGACGGAAACACAAAGTTTGCATAGCCGTGAGATTAGAAAGCATTTCGACCAGATGATTCTGAATCAGCTGAAAAGATGCGATCGGTTTTCCAAACTGTTTTCTGGTACGGGTATAAGCAAGTGCGCTCTCGTATGCGCCTCTCGCACAACCTACAGCCTGCCAGGCCACTCCTGCCCTGGTCATACGCAGCACTTTAGCCGTATCCTTAAACGAATTTGCTCCCTGCAACCTGTCTGCTTCTTCCACGACACAGTTTTCCAGTGTAATCAGTCCATTCTGGACGATCCGCAAAGCCATTTTATCTTCCATTTTTTTAACAGTGAAACCCGGATTTCCTTTTCTGACCAGGAACCCTTTCACCTGATTATCATCGAGATCTTTCGCCCAAATGATCAGTACATCTGCGAAGGTGGCATTACCGATCCATTTCTTCTGACCGTTTAGCACCCAGCTATCCCCCTGGCGTTTTGCGGTAGTTGTTAAACCTCCGGCCGTAGCAGAACCGACTTCCGGCTCAGTCAGACCGAATGATCCTATTTTCTTAAACTGCTGCAAATCGGGCAGCCATTCCTGCTTCTGCGCTTCGGAACCCAATAGGTAGATCGAACCCATTACCAGCCCGCTCTGGACACCAAAAAATGTGGACATAGAAGTATCTACCCGCGCCATTTCCATGGCGAGCATTCCTTCCAGTAAATTAGATTTACCGGGGCAGCCATAACCCTGATAGGTTAGGCCGCAAATATTAAGTTCTGCAATTTTAGGGATCAGCTCATGCGGGAATTCCGCACGAAGCCAGTAGGCATTGACAACAGGTTTAACTTCTTTTTCCAGAAAGGCCCTTACTTTGAGCTGAACCTCCCGGTCGCTTTCATCTAGTGCAGCATCACCTAAATGATAAAAATCGCCATTAATGGGGGGAAGTTCTTTTTTTTGATGGCCGGAACTGACCATTTTCATCAGGCCCGCAAGTTTCGTTTCATCCAAACCGGCAACGGCCTTGACGAGTTTACTGATATCGGTTTTTTGAGAAAGCGCCTGAAGCTGGTCGAAGTCTACACTCTGAAAAAGTGTATAAGCGTTTCTAATTTTGGAGAATATTCCTGACATAATCTGCTGTTTACTTTTAATAAACAGCAGATTAGCTTTTTTGTTCCCTAACGGAGCTGGAAGAGGCTGTCCGTACCCAATAATTTACGGGATGTAAATCCTTCTCCATAGGTTGTACCAATGGCTTTTCCAAACTCCCTTGCCCTGCCGATAACAGACTCAAAAAATTCAGGAGATGAAATATAGGTAGCTGGCCCGCCTGCCACTTCGGCATTGAAAAATTGTGTTTTAAAAGCCTGAATAGATTTAATTTTAGCTTCCATATACGGCGTGATATCAACAATGATATCCGGTTTGATATATCTGTCCTGTATATATTGGAAAACCAATCTTGGTCTCCATGCTTCCTGGTCGGTCCCGTCAAGACTAGTCTCTACTTTTGGTAATCCAGAAAGGAAACAACTGGTTTCTGCAAGGTCTCCGGCCCGGCCATGATCAGGGTGGCGGTCATGTAGTGCGTTGCTTAATACAATTTCCGGCTGGTACTTGCGAATAATTTTTACGACTTCCAGCTGGTGTGCTTCGTCATTCTGAAAGAAACCATCACGGAAGCGGAGATTTTCTCTCACATGCAGTCCTAATATTTTTGCTGAATCTGCAGCTTCCTGATCTCTTGTTTCTGCAGTTCCCCGGGTACCCAGTTCACCGCGTGTAAAATCTACAATGCCGACTTTTTTTCCTTCGGCAATATGTCTCATTATCGTTCCTGAACAGCCTAATTCCGCATCATCGGGATGGACTGCCAATACTAGTATATCTAATTTCATGTGTGTATATATTTATCTGTCCGATTTAGCATTGAGCAGGACTCAGAGCAGACGTTGTATTTTCTTTCTGACTTTGGACGACATAGGTTTAGTAAAGGGATAGAAATAATCTACAACCTCTCCTTCCCTGTTGACCAGATATTTATGAAAATTCCAGCGGGGTGTGGATTTGATTTTACCGTTAAGGTCTTTATCGCTCAAAAATTTATAGAGCGGATGTGCGTGTTCTCCGCGAATTCGCATTTTATTAAAAACAGGGAACTTGACACCGTAATTAACTTCACAGAATTCGTGTATAGCTTCGCCTTCCAATGGCTCCTGTCCGCCAAAATCGTTGGAAGGAAAACCCAGTACTTCGAATTCCTCTCCGTTCAGACTTTCTTTTAATTCCTGAAGTTCTTTAAGTTGTGGTGCAAACCCGCATCCTGAAGCGATATTTACAATCAATAAAACTTTACCCTGATAGTCGGCCAGTTGTTGATCTTGGCCATTAATTAATTTGGCGTTGAACTGATGTATACTCTGAAGATTGTCTGTCATGCTTTACTGATACTGATGGTAGTAACCCGAAGAATGAATGATGGATTCTATATCCCGTTCTTCTTCCGGATTATAAGTGCTTTTTAAATTATGTCCGACCACTCTTGCCACCGACTGGTATATAAAGGCCTTTACGCCCCCTTGTGTTTCTTTCACGATCTCAAATGTTGTCCTGCCGACCTCCCGGTCAATCAATTTGGTTAAAATCTGTCCCTGCGTGATAGTTAGTTCTTTAATTTCTGTTTTGAACATCTTTTTAATCTCCGCATCACATTCTTTAACCAGTTTCTTCTGTTCTTTACGGTCGGTGGTAACAGCCAGGTCTCTTTCGAGCTTTTCATACCTGCGTTTGGCAAAAAGTGCATAAGGCATTACCTTGAGTACATTATACCGCAAGCGATTATAAGCTGCGCGGTCTTGTGGTGTCTTAAACACCCGTACCCCATAGATAACGATCTCATGTAATGGTATCCAAGGTATCATTTCACCCTGATCATTCGTGGAAGCTACTCTGATAGTGTCATTTCTGCCTAATAACGGGAACTTCGCAGGAGCGGAATTTTCCTGTGCCCTGGCATCCTGAACGGCAATAATGACAAATAACAGAATAAAAGACCTGTAAAATTTCATAAATTTATACTCCCGCAAATCTAAAGCAAATTTAATACATTAGGTTTACCATTAAACCTAATATAGCCTTAAACGTCAAACAAGCTATAATTATTACGAAAATAATACAAATGAAGAACACCTTAGTAATTGATTTAGAAGCAGAAAAGCAAGAAATCCTGAAGCGATACCGTGCCCTCTTGCGTGCCTGTAAGCCAACCATGCAAAAAGGTGATAAGAAGGAGATCCGCAAAGCTTTCGACATGGCGCTCGAAAGCCATAAAGACATGCGCCGTAAATCTGGCGAACCTTATATCTATCATCCTATTGCCGTTGCACAAATCGCTGCTGAGGAAATCGGACTGGGTACCACATCTATCGTCTGTGCTTTATTACACGATGTCGTAGAGGATACCGATATTACATTAGAAGATATAGAAAGAGAGTTTGGTAAAAAAACAGCCCGGATTATTGATGGCTTAACCAAAATAGCTGGTGTCTTTGATTACAACAGTTCTCTTCAGGCCGAAAATTTCAGAAAAATGCTGCTGACGCTGGCAGATGATGTCCGCGTTATCCTGATTAAACTGGCAGACCGGTTGCATAATATGCGGACAATGGATTTTATGCCAAGGCATAAGCAGTTAAAAATTGCATCAGAAACTATTTATCTGTATGCACCGCTAGCTCACCGCCTGGGGTTGTATGCTATTAAATCGGAACTGGAGGATTTGTCCATGAAATATCTGGAGCCAGATACTTATAAATTTATTGCCACAAAACTTAACGAGAAAAAAGCAGAACGCACACTTTTCGTAAAAAGGTTCGTTGAACCTATCAATGAAATACTTGCTGAGCAGGGCCTGCTGGCCGATATCTATGGCAGGCCAAAATCTATCCATTCCATCTGGAATAAAATGAAAAAGAAAAATATTCCTTTTGAAGAGGTTTATGATCTTTTCGCCGTCCGGATTATTCTGGACAGTTCGCCTGAAAATGAAAAAGCAGACTGCTGGAAGGCATATTCTATTGTAACAGACTTGTACCGCCCCAATCCAGACCGCCTGAGAGACTGGGTTTCTTCTCCTAAAGGTAATGGATATGAATCACTTCATACCACCGTTATGGGCCCTAAAGGGCAATGGGTAGAAGTGCAGATCCGTACACAGCGGATGAATGAAATTGCAGAGAAAGGATTCGCCGCACACTGGAAATATAAAGAGTCTACCAATGACAATGGTCTGGATCAGTGGATTATGAAAGTAAGGGAAATGCTGAGTAATCCGGAAGCAAATGCACTGGACTTTCTGGATGATTTTAAGATGAACCTGTTCTCTGACGAGATTTTCATCTTTACCCCAAAGGGTGCTTTAATTCAGCTTCCACTCGGTGCTACCGCTTTGGATTTTGCATTTGAAATTCACACAGATGTGGGTGCAAAATGTATTGGTGCTAAAGTAAATCACAAACTAGTACCGCTTTCTTACAAACTGCAGAACGGAGATCAGGTGGAGATTATCACCTCCGGCAAGCAAACTCCGAAGGAAGACTGGTTAAATATTGTGGTTACGGCGAAAGCCAAATCCAAAATCAAATCTTCGCTGAAAGAAGAAAAGAGAAAAATTGCAGAAGAAGGTAAAGAAACACTGGAACGTAAGCTGAAGTCTCTGAAAATCACTTATAATACAGATAACCTGAACAAAATCAGCTATTTCTTTAAACTGGCTTCGACCCAGGAATTGTTTATTGCAGTGGCACAGGGCAAGATCGAACTAAAAGACCTGAAAGAATATGTAGCCAGCGAAAAGGAGATTGAAAACAGAGGCGCAGAAAGAACCGACGGGCAACAGATTGAAGCCTTATTAAACAAGGTTAAAGGGCCGGAATCGGATATTTTACTGATTGGCGAAGACCTGCAGAAAATAGATTATGCACTTGCAGCCTGCTGCAATCCGATACCGGGTGATGACGTATTTGGTTTTGTCACAGTGAGCGAAGGAATTAAGATCCATAGGACCAATTGTCCGAATGCAGCACAGCTGATGGCCAACTATGGATACCGGATTGTAAAAGCAAAATGGAACAGACAACAGGAACTGACATTCCTGACCGGTCTGCATATTATAGGTATCGACGATGTCGGTCTTATAAATAATATTACAAAAGTTATATCAAATGATTTTAAGGTAAATATGCGTTCAATCACCGTGGACACCGATAATGGTATTTTTGACGGGTCGATCAAGATCTTTGTAAATGACAAAGAACATCTGGATAACCTGATAAAAAACCTGTTAGAAGTAAAAGGTGTGACTGGCGTGACCCGATTCGACGCTTAAAGTTTCGAATTTATCATTCGGTTATGTTTAAAAATTGATACCTTTGATTGGAGTTTAAAAACTATGTCTACAAACCATAACAGCGAGTTGGTCAGAAAAATATTTGAAGCCTATCTCGAAAATAAAAGTCTGAGGAAAACGCCTGAGCGTTTTGCTATTCTCGAAGAGATTTATTCCCGTGATGATCATTTTGACGTAGAAACCCTCTACATCCACATGAAAAATCAAAAGTACAGGGTTAGCCGTGCTACCGTGTATAATACGCTGGAATTACTTGTTTCCTGTGACCTGGTTACCAAACATCAGTTTGGTAAAAATATGGCTCAGTTCGAGAAATCCTATGGTTATCATCAGCATGACCATGTGATTTGTATTGACTGCGGCAAGGTGGTTGAATTTTGCGACCCCCGTATTCATCAGATTCAATCCATGATTGGTGACCTGTTGAAATTTGACATCAAGCATCATTCCCTGAATATGTATGGAAGCTGTTTCGACTGTTCCGCTAAAGCGACAAAGAAACAACAGGAGGATAAGCAAACCCAACTAACGTAAAGAACAAACACAATTATAATCTTTTCTTAAATTAAAATAATGACGCAAGTAGACGTGCTTCTTGGCCTGCAATGGGGCGATGAAGGCAAAGGAAAAATTGTTGACGTATTAGGTCCGCAATATGATTTGATAGCTCGTTTCCAAGGCGGACCGAATGCCGGCCACACCTTAGAGTTTGATGGCAAAAAGTTTGTTTTAAATACCATTCCATCCGGTATTTTTAACGAGAAAACCATGAATTTAATCGGTAATGGTGTTGTAATTGATCCGATCATTTTAAAAAGAGAATTAGATAACCTAAAAACTTCCGGCCACGATCCTGTGGCTAATGGCAGACTGGTTATCGCGCGTAAAGCACATTTAATTTTACCTACCCACCAGTTACTGGATGCTGCTAACGAGCAGAAAATGGGAAAGGATAAAATTGGTTCCACTTTAAAAGGTATTGGCCCTACTTATATGGATAAAACAGGTCGTAATGGCCTGCGTGTAGGTGACACTACACTTCCTGACTTCAAAGAACGGTATACTAAACTGGTGAACAAACATAAAGAATTGCTTTCCCATTATAACTTCGAATATGATCTGACTGAAAAAGAAGCGGCTTTCTTTGAAGCGATCGAATTCCTGAAAACTATTCCACATGTAGACAGCGAGCATTTCGTGAATGGCTACCTGAAAGAAGGTAAAAAAGTATTGGCTGAAGGTGCACAGGGTACACTACTGGATATTGACTTCGGTTCTTATCCATTTGTAACTTCCTCAAATACGACTACTGCAGGTGCTTGCACAGGTTTGGGTATTGCGCCTAACAAAATCGGCAGCGTTGTAGGTATCTTCAAAGCTTACTGTACCCGTGTTGGTAGCGGACCATTCCCTACTGAACTGGATGATGAGACAGGAGAAACCCTGCGTCAGGTTGGCCATGAATTTGGTGCAACTACAGGACGTTCAAGACGTTGTGGCTGGATTGATCTTCCGGCTTTAAAATATGCAATCATGCTGAATGGTGTTACTGAAATGGTAATGACCAAAGCAGATGTAATGAATGAATTTGACACTATTTATGTTTGTACACATTACGAACACAATGGTGAGAAAATTGATTACATGCCATACGACATCATCTCTATTAAACCAACTCCTGTTCTGAAAGCAATTGAAGGCTGGAAAACTGATATCACAAAAATCACTGAGATTAGCGAGATTCCCGAAAAATTAATGGACTATATCACTTACCTGGAAAAAGAATTAGAAGTTCCTGTAAAATATCTGTCTGTTGGTCCTGACAGGGTTCAGACTATAATCTTACACTAGTATTCAATAAAAGCATAAAAGGCGGCCTGGTGCCGCCTTTTTTATTCCGGTATAATTCCGGATCATACCCATGGAAATAACAAATCTGATAGACTTTAAAGCAAAAGCACTGCAATGGGCTGCTGCATTTGAAGTCTGCTGCTGTTTTGACTCTAATACCTATCCCGACCAGTATTCCCGCTATGACTTCCTGCTGGCTGCCGGCAAAAAACGTGAACTGGCTGTAAATGCCGGAACGGCATTCGATGCCTTGAAAAGTTTCCGCAAAGAGAAAAAAAGCTGGCTGTTTGGCCTGCTTGGTTATGACTTGAAAAATGAAACAGAACAGCTTGCTTCTGCCCATACTGACCTTCTCGGGTTCTCTGATCTCTATTTTTTCGAACCTGAATATCTCCTTGCCATCAAAAACGGACAGGTAGAAATTCTAGTGGGGCCCGAAAGTCTTCTCCTGCTTATTGAGGCGACTCTTTTGCCTCTTATACCTGCTATTACGCCCGTTATGGAAATTAAAAGCAGGATGGACAAAGAGACTTATCTCGGGAAAGTAGAAGAACTGCGTGAGCATATATTAAGAGGCGATATCTACGAAGTGAATTTTTGTCAGGAATTTTATGCAGAAGCTGCACAGCTGGATCCGCTCGCTTTATATTACCGCCTCAACAGCGTATCCCCTACTCCTTTTTCAGCTTATTTTAAAGCAGGAACAAAGTATATCTTATCGGCCAGTCCGGAAAGATATCTCTGCAAACGGGGTTCAAAAATATTCTCACAACCAATTAAGGGGACAGCAAAAAGAAGCAGCGACCAGAAAAAGGATGAAGCTTTAAAAGCAGCACTGCGTAATGATCTTAAGGAGCAGGCAGAAAATGTGATGATCGTTGATCTGGTTAGAAATGATCTGACACGTTGTGCTGTACCGGGTTCTGTACAGGTAGAGGAATTATTCGGTATTTATTCTTTCCCGCAGGTTCACCAGATGATTTCTACGGTAAGCTGCCAGCTGGACCCTTCCAGTGATCTGATTGATGCCATCCGTCATACTTTCCCTATGGGATCAATGACGGGTGCTCCCAAGATCAGGGCAATGCAGCTGATTGAAGAAATGGAACTGAGCAAAAGGGGTGCATATTCCGGTGCTATCGGCTACCTTGACCCGGATGACGATTTTGATTTTAATGTCCTGATCAGGAGTATATTTTATGCTGCCGATAAACAATATCTGTCGTTCCAGGTCGGTGGTGCAATTACTTATGCGTCTTCGGCAGCAGCCGAATATGAAGAATGTATTTTGAAAGCTTCGGCTATGGTAGATACCCTTCAGCCTGAGCAGCTGAAAGACTAATAAACAAAAAAAGCTGCCTGAGGCAGCTTTTTTTGTTTATTATCTTACCGGTTTTCCGGATGTAGAATTGAAATATTTCATGGCTTCCGGCAGATCTTTCTGGATCTGTGCGATCCTTGTTGCATCTGCAGGGTGTGTACTTAGGAATTCAGGTGGCTTCTGTGATCCGCTGCTGACAGCAGCCATCCTTTGCCAGAAGCTTACAGCATTACTTGGGTTATATCCTGCCATAGACATAAAGATTAAACCCAGGTGATCTGCTTCCAGTTCTTGTGTCCGGGAGTTCGGTAAAAGGTAAAACCCTTGCGCACCGATACCATATACCTGGCTGATCACATTTTGTGTAATAGCCGATTTATTTCCAGTCGCAGCCCCCAATAAACCACCGACGCCTTCAGCTACTGCTGCTTTCGAGGCCCTTTCTGAGGAATGCTGTGCTATCGCATGTGCAATTTCATGGCCCATTACGGTTGCAAGACCAGCATCATCTTTAGCTACAGGAAGAATTCCTGAATACACAGCAACTTTTCCTCCTGGCATACACCAGGCATTGACTTCCTTGCTGTCAATAAGATTAAACTCCCATTTGAAACCCTGAATCTGCGAGGCATAACCATTTGCGTTCATATACTGCGTTACTGCAGCTGCTATCTTCTGGCCTATGTTCTTTACACGCTGCGCATCTGCATTATTTAAGATTTTAGTTTCAGGATTTTTAAGCAGGGTACTGTAACTCTGTGCAGCAGCTGTCTGCATTTCACTTTCATTTACAAAGCTAATCCTGGATCTGCCGGAAAGCGGAACCGTGGAACAAGATGAAGCGAACATTAAAACAGTTGCTGCCCCTGTAAGTATAATATGTTTCATTGGTTTATGATTAAATAGATTCTGGTCTGTAAAGCAACAACAATTTTACGTTGCGGATGTTTTCTTTTTGAAAAGATACACCTTCGATTCTTTGCCTTTCAAAAGGCGTTCCAAATTCTTCTGGTGTGTGACCAGAACCAGAATACAAACAACCATACTGTAAAGCACCTCTGATTTTATAGTTGAATGTAAGACGAATATGATTCCAAGGGGAAATGTAAAGCCCGCACAAATAGAACTAAGTGATACGTATTTGGTAAGCAGTAAAGTGACTACAAAAACCAACACACAAAGCATTGCTGCCGGGAAATTGACCGCCAGGATCATCCCTAAAAGTGTGGCTACGCCTTTACCACCGCGAAATCCTGCAAAAACAGGAAAGAGATGTCCCATAACTGCCGTAACCCCAAGTGCCAATTCATAATTGACAAACTGCGAAGAATTATGTGGTCCGGTAACGGACATTCCAATAAAGTAAGCCAGTTTGGTAGCAGTAAAACCTTTAGCGATATCAATGATCATAACAGCCAGACCTGCCTTTGTACCCAATACCCGAAAGGTATTAGTCGCACCCGCATTCCCACTGCCATATTCCCGCACGTCAATTCCATAAAAAGCCTGACCGAGCCATACCGCTGTAGGTATAGAGCCACACAAATAGGCCAGAATGACCGCTGAGATTGAATAAATGGATATCATACCTTAAAAGGCTTTTAAACTCATGTCCAGACTTTTCACGGAATGGGTTAAAGCTCCCATAGAAATATAATCTACACCGCATGCCGCGTAATCAGCTATAGTTTCCGGTGTGATTCCACCAGATGCCTCTGTGATATACTTGCCATTAATCGTCTCTACTGCCTGACGTAAATCTGCAAAGCTGAAGTTATCCAGCATAATCCTGTTAACCATGCCCTGGTCCAGAACCTGCTGTAATTCATCCAGATTTCTGACTTCTATCTCTATTTCCAGCTCTTTACCAGTCTGCGTCAGATAGTTATTTGCTGCTATAATTGCTTTTGCTATTCCACCTGCATAATCAACATGATTGTCTTTAATAAGGATCATATCGTATAAACCGGTTCTGTGATTAACCCCTCCACCTATGCGTACAGCCCACTTTTCAAGATAGCGTAGCCCCGGTGTAGTTTTACGGGTATCAAGGAGCTGTGCAGATGTTCCTTCCAATAATTTAACTGTATCCCGGGTTTTAGTGGCAATACCACTCATTCGCTGCATACAGTTAAGTACCAGTCTTTCTGCAAGAAGAATAGAACGGCTGCTACCGGATACGGTAAAAGCAATATCTCCGTATTTAACTTCATCACCATCTTTCAGCAGGATTTCAACCTGAAGTTTTTCATCTACTTCTGCGAAAATCTCCAATGCGAGCGTAACTCCTGCAAGGATACCTGGTTCTTTAATAAGTAGTTTAGCTTTTCCGGTTGCCCCTTCTGGAATAGTGGAGCGTGAAGTATGGTCGCCATCACCGAGGTCCTCAGCGATAGCATTTTTAATAAATTGGTGTATTAATTCCGTATCCAAATCAAGTATTTTAGATCAAAAATAGCATTTTTACGTAAATTAGTGCTACTATTTATCTGGTTCGATTCTTAATTCAGTGATAAAAAATGTGTTACCTGTCTTTTTAAGCGTCACCGCCACCCGGAACCTGCCACTTTTAGTTATCAGTGACAACACTCCGAAACGGTAATTGGGGTTCGTATTAATCAGGTGCACAACAGTGGAATTAACCGGCGGACTCTTAATAAAAAAGTCGCGCAGAATCTGTTCGGCCTGAGCCTTGGAATAAGAGTCTTCATTATCATTCACAGACAGTTCCACAGCAGGAGCGAAATTTTTACTGATTTCTTTAGTATTCGCAGACTTGAAAAGCTGAGCAATATTATCAACAATATCCCCCTGAAATAATGCAGGCTGGGCGAAATGCGTCAATAAAATCAATACCGGAAAAAAGGATCTAATCATAGATTAAAGATAACAATTTATTGGAACACAAATTATGCCATTTGCATCACATAAATAAGAAATAGATTATCGACCAAACCGCATTAAGGTTATATTTGTTAGGTTAACAATTTGCCGGAACTCAATTCTATATAAAATGAACAATAAAAAAGTAATGCTCCTGATCCTGGACGGCTGGGGTTATGGAAAACAAGATAATTCAGACGCAGCTTATGCTGCCAATACTCCTTTCTTTGATTCTTTGCTCAAACAATACCCGAACTCTAAACTGGAAGCATCCGGTGAAGCCGTTGGCCTTCCGGCAGGACAAATGGGGAATTCAGAAGTCGGGCACATGAACCTCGGTGCCGGACGTGTAGTTTATCAGGAACTTGGACGGATCAACAAAGCAATTAGTGATGGTTCAATCAAAACCAATCCAACACTGACCGAAGCTTTTGCATACGCTAAAAACAACAATAAACCTGTGCATTTTATCGGGCTTTTATCTGATGGTGGGGTACATGCCCATATTAACCATCTTAAAGGCTTGTGTGATGCTGCAGGTGAAGCTGGCTTAAATGATGTATTTGTACATGCATTTCTGGATGGCCGTGATACTGACCCTAATTCAGGTCTTGGTTTTGTGAAAGATCTTCAAAGTCATCTCGCCGGATCAACTGGTAAACTGGCAAGTTTAATTGGAAGATATTATGCAATGGACAGAGATTCTCGCTGGGAAAGAGTAAGTCTGGCTTACAACCTGCTTACACATGCTACCGGCGATCAGACAAACGACCCTATCGCTGCTATAGAAAAATCCTATGCTGAAGGTATTACTGATGAGTTTATCAAGCCAATTGCTGTTACTGGCGCCGATAACAAACCTGTAGCTGTAATCCAGCCGGATGATGTAGTGATCTGTTTCAATTACAGAACTGACCGTGGACGCGAAATTACCGCAGCTTTAACCCAGAATGATTATCCTGAGTTTAACATGCACAAACTGCCATTATACTATGTGACTATGACAACGTATGATGAGAATTTTAAAGATGTCAAAGTAATTTTCACCAAAGATGATTTAACCAATACACTTGGAGAGGTTCTTGAACGTAACCATAAAAACCAGATACGTATTGCGGAGACTGAAAAATATCCGCATGTTACCTTCTTCTTTTCAGGTGGTAGAGAGCAGGAATTTGAGAATGAGAAAAGAATTATGGTTCCTTCACCAAAAGTTGCAACATATGACCTTCAGCCGGAAATGAGCGCTGCCGGAATTACTGAAGCTATTGTAAAAGAAATGGAAACCGGTTGGGCAGATTTTATATGCCTGAACTTTGCCAATCCGGACATGGTTGGTCATACAGGTGTTTTCCAGGCAGTAGTTAAAGCAGTGGAAACTGCAGACCATTGTGCAGAGACCGTAGTTAAAAAAGGTCTGGAAAATGGGTATGCTTTTATCATTCTGGCTGACCATGGTAATTCAGAATTCATGGTTAACAACGACGGTTCTGTCAACACAGCCCATACCACTAACCTTGTGCCTTGTATTCTTGTCGGAACGGAATACCAAACTATTGCCGACGGTAAACTCGGAGACGTAGCCCCTACTATCCTCAAAATAATGGGTATTGAAAAACCGGAAATAATGACTGGAAATTCACTGATTTAATGAAATTTATTTTTAAAATTCCGTTAGGTTTCCTGATGATGGCTTCGGCCTGCAGTAATCCGGAGCCCGGAAAAAAGACTCCAGATAAATCTTATTTTGATCTGAAAGGTTATTTTGCTGCTGAAGCTTTGACACTTCAGCAGCAAAATCCGCTGATCAGCAAAACAGTTGTACTTAATGGCAATCAGGAAGAAAAGAAACTGCAGATTGCCGACTGGTCGAAAGAGCTGAGTATATTTATCGATGCAGATATTAATAAACCTGCGTGGAAAGGTGAATTTACACATACTGTAACTGACAGCCTGGAGTCATACACTACAAAAAATGAGAAGATACCTGTCAGAAAAGTAGATCTGCACAGATCTGGTAGTACTATTGATGAAATCAGCATTATTCTCCATACCAATAATTCTTTGTATGACTCTGCTGACACTCTGGTCTACAAACCAGGTAAGTTATACCAGATTAATAAATCTCAGAAAATAAGATTAATGGAACAAAAGAGCTACCTGATTCGCGGTGTTTTCCCTGAGAAATAAAAACATCATGATATTTGATTAAATAAAAAGAGCCTTTTCCAATTGGAAAAGGCTCTTTTTGTTTAATGTATTCAGCTAATTAATTGTGCCTTATTTAAGGCTTGAAATCTGGGCTTTTACATAATCAATCAGTGAGATGATGTCTTTACGCAGAGGTTGTACGGTTAATACTTTCTGAAAATCTGCTATAGAGTTATTAAACAGCGCCACACAAGCTTCTTTTTCTACCTTCTTTTTAATCTTGTAAGATTTATAGATCGCATAATCTTTATATGCCAAACCTCTGTTTTGCAATAACTGAGTATCTTCTTCACCATTAATCTCAATTGCTTTCGTGAAATCTTTAATTGCAGACTGATAAAAGTTTTCACGCATCTGATTCAGCGATTCTTTAGGATCATTAGCTACATTCTGTCTGGCTTTTCCACGGTAGTAATAGGCAGAATAATCAGCTGGCTTAATAGTAATTAACCGGCTGTAAGTTTCTATTGAATTTTCAAAATCACCGCACTGAAAGTAAGAATAGCCCAACATTTTTAACACGCTTGGATTATTTGGTGTTTTGGAATCAGCTTTCTCTAACTGCGCAACTGCTCCTTTGTAATCACCTTTCATCATAGCCTGCATACCTAATTTATCATATCCACCGCTCTGGGCGTATCCTGAATAGGCTGATAATACGAACAATATGACAAGTGCTTTTTTAATGTTATTCATCAATAGTTAATTATAAAAAAATAAAGATATAAAATCGTCGTAATTTGATACTAAAATTCGAGTGTTTTATTTACACCACTCTGTTTAACGCCAAAAACAAGATATTATGATAACCAAAGCAATTTAAATTAAACAAGCTGACTTTTTAACAGGCAATTGAAATAATTCAGGCTTTGGCACAACAGTTGAAATTATAAGCTATCATATAGAATTACAATTTTTATAAACGGCATACTGTCAGAATGTCGTTTTTTTACTTTAGAAAGGCCTATTAATGAGTATAAAAGATCAATTTGATTTTGGCAATGCACTACCCATCATAAATGAAGACACTGAATTTTTCCCACTAATGTCCCAACAGGATGAAGATGAGATGAATAACGAGGATACGCCCGAGATTTTAGCTATACTTCCGCTACGGAATACAGTTTTATTTCCAGGAGTTGTCATTCCAATCACTGTCGGAAGGGATAAGTCTATCAAGCTTATTAAAGAAGCTTATAAAGGGGATAAGATCATCGGTGTTGTCTCCCAGACAGACGTGTCTATTGAAGATCCTACATTTGATCAGTTAAATAAGGTCGGTACGGTAGCCCATATTATAAAAATGCTGCAAATGCCTGATGGCAATACAACTGTCATCATCCAGGGAAAACAGCGATTCCGTCTGATTGAAGAAATTCAATCTGATCCATATATTAAAGTAACCATCAGTAAATTCGACGAGGTTAAATTCAAGAAAGACAAAGAGTTTAAAGCTCTTGTTGCGTCTATCCGTGAAATGTCCTCCCAAATAATCCAGCTCTCACCAAATATTCCAAGTGAAGCTGCTATGGCACTTAAAAATATCGAAAGTACTTCTTTTCTGATCAATTTCATCTCGTCTAATATGAATGCAGATGTTAAAGACAAACAGAAAATGCTCGAGATGGATAACCTCCGGGAGCGTGCACTGATGGTCATGGAACTGCTGACACTGGAACTGCAGATGCTGGAATTAAAAAACCAGATTCAGCACAAGGTCCGGACAGATCTGGATAAACAACAACGTGATTATTTCTTAAATCAGCAATTGAAAACTATCCAGGAGGAGCTGGGTGGAAATTCTTCTGATCTGGAATATGAAGCGCTGGAAATAAGGGCTAAGAAGAAAAAATGGTCAGTAGAGGTTAAGGGTCATTTCCACAAAGAGCTGGAGAAACTGGGCCGCATGAATCCTGCTGCACCGGATTACTCTATTCAGATGAATTATCTGGAATTATTACTGGATCTGCCCTGGGGAGATTTCACTAAAGATAATTTTGACCTTAAGCGTGCGCAGCGTGTCCTGGACAAGGATCATTTCGGACTCGAGAAAGTCAAACAACGTATTATTGAATACCTGGCTGTTCTTAAGCTGAAGAAAGATATGAAAGCGCCTATTCTTTGTTTGGTAGGCCCTCCGGGAGTTGGTAAAACATCTCTTGGAAAGTCCATTGCCAAAGCTTTGAACCGTAAATATGTGCGCATGGCACTTGGTGGTATCAGAGATGAAGCTGAAATACGCGGACACCGCAAGACTTATATTGGTGCAATGCCAGGCAGAATTATCCAGTCTATTAAAAAAGCTGGTGCTGCCAATCCGGTTTTTGTATTGGACGAAATTGATAAAGTTGGTTCTGATTTCAGGGGTGATCCTTCTTCTGCCCTGCTGGAAGTACTGGATCCAGAGCAAAACAGTGCGTTTAACGACCATTATGTGGAAGCTGATTACGATCTGTCAAATGTTTTATTTATCGCAACAGCCAATTCACTAAGTACTATTCAGCCAGCTTTACTGGACAGAATGGAGATTATTGAAGTGAACGGTTATACTATAGAGGAAAAAATTGAGATCGCAAAAAAATACCTGCTTCCTAAACAAAAGGAACAGCACGGTATTAAAACTAAAGATATCACGTTACGTTCTGCCCTGATCGAAAAGGTTATTGAGGACTACACGCGCGAATCTGGTGTACGTGGTCTGGAGAAGAAAATTGGCTCACTGGTTCGTGGAATTGCGACCAAAATCGCTATGGAAGAACCTTATGAACCTGCATTAACAAATGCCGATGTGGAACGTATTCTTGGTGCTCCTATCTACGATAAGGATCTTTACGAAGGAAATGAAGTTGCCGGCGTAGTAACAGGCTTAGCCTGGACGCAGGTTGGCGGAGACATTCTTTTTATTGAAGCAAGTCTGAGCCCGGGAAAAGGAAAACTGACACTGACAGGTAATCTTGGCGATGTCATGAAAGAGTCTGCCGTAATTGCACTGGCCTATCTTCGTGCTCATGCAGATCAGTTTGGAATTGCTTTCGAATTATTTGACAAGTGGGATGTCCATGTTCACGTACCCGCAGGTGCTACACCGAAAGACGGCCCTTCTGCCGGTATTACGATGTTAACAGCACTAACGTCTGCATTTACGCAGCGTAAAGTGAAATCTAACCTGGCAATGACGGGTGAAATCACACTTCGCGGAAAAGTATTGCCGGTTGGTGGTATTAAGGAAAAAATCCTTGCGGCCAAGCGTGCGAATATTAAAGAAATTATTCTTTGTAAATCAAACCGCAAGGATATTCTGGAGATTAAAGAAAGTTATATCAAGGACCTGAATTTCCACTACGTTACGGAAATGAGAGAGGTAGTCGAACTGGCTTTAATGAAAGATCAGGTCAAAAACCCTCAGAATCTGACAATAAATACTAAATCGGACACAATCTGATTTTAAAGATATAAATTAGAGCCCCGGCAATCCGGGGCTTTTTTTTTGAATTCACATGAAATATTACGGATACTTATCTTTCTTCTTTCTGATCCTGCTGGGCTGTTCCGCCCAAGCACAAAACTTCCGGAATGAATTTGGCTTTAACAGTGATAACGACTCTTACCTCGGTCAGGGGTCTGACCGCTATTATACAAATGGTCTCTTTCTGAATTTCAGACACGCTCCTGATCAACAGCAGCTGAAAGAAGGGCTGGAAAAAAAGATTTACTCTGTTACGCTCGGACAACAGATGTTTAACCCTTATTCTGGTTATGCTCCTGATCCGGCAAAACAGGACCGTCCGTTTGCGGGATATCTTTTTGCAGAAGCGGGTTTACAGCTTTTATACAGCAATGAAAGTATCCTGAAAACAAAAGTTCAGGTGGGAACAACTGGTAAAAACTCTTTAGCGCAGGCCGGGCAGAAATTGCTGCATAAAACTTTTGGGTTCTATGAAACTGCTGGTTGGGACCAGCAAATCAAAAATGAACTGGCCATCAATTTATCTGCGCAATACACCCGCCTTTTAACAAGGTTTGCCGAAGACGCAGTGGACCTTTCACTGGATAGCTATGCCAATCTGGGAACCACATTTAGTGGTGCTGGTGCAGGACTGCTTATCCGGACAGGAAAAATTAACCAGCTCTTTAATGCTGCATATAGCAATGCCGTAATTGGCAACCAGCCAAAAACAAAAGCTTTGGTTAAGCACGAAATATTTTTCTATGCCAGGCCGCAGCTGAATGTAGTGGCTTATGATGCCACTATACAGGGAAGTATGTTCAATAATAATAGCCCGGTTACTTTTAGTACAAAACCAATCGTATTTAGCCAATTAATAGGTATTAACTATAGTTCTCAGCGCTTTAGTGCAGATTACAGTATGACTTTTAAAACCAAAGAGGTAAAAAGCACCGCAGCTGCCCACCAGTTTGGAACAATTAGCCTGGCCTACCGTTTCAATTAATACTAATCGTGTACCGGCGGTCTTTTACGGTTTTCCTTCCTGGCGGAGAGATTCTTCTTATCGCTCCGGCGCTTAAGTATTACACCACGTGGTATTTTTGTCGGTTTACGTGTTTTACTGACATGTAAGCCGGAAGCAATTAAGGAAATCATCTTTTCTGCCGCCCGCTCTTTATTCTGCAGCTGACTGCGGTCTTCCTGGCAGATGACATGTAACTGATCTTCCTGATCTATTCTGAAAGCCAGTCTCTCACGCAGTAATTCTTTCTCTTCTGTAGTTAGGAATTCTGCACTTTCGAGATGGAGAACAAGCTCTACCTTACTGGACACCTTGTTTACATTCTGCCCCCCTTTCCCACCACTTCGGGAAGTTTTTACTTTAACGGCACTTAATATGCCTTCTTTATCAGGTATCATTTGTCAAAAATACTAACTTTGGACCATATGAGAAAAAATCTGGTGGTAGCCATAGATGGCTATTCTTCATGTGGCAAGAGCACTTTAGCAAAAGCACTCGCCAAACAACTTGGTTTTATATATATTGACAGCGGTGCTATGTACCGAGCGGTAACCCTCTATTTTATCAGAAATAATATTAGTTGTACGGATGAGCTTGCTATCGCAGATGCATTGCAACACATTGAACTGAACTTTCATGCGCGGGACTATGAATCCCATATCACACTGAATGGCGAAGAGGTATCGGCGGAAATCAGACAAATGCCTGTTTCGGAAAATGTTAGTGAAGTTTCTGCCCAAAAGCTGGTGCGCCGGGAAATGGTCAGACAGCAACAGCGCATGGGTAAGTCTAAAAACATTGTTATGGATGGAAGAGATATCGGTACTACTGTATTTCCTGATGCCCAAATTAAATTTTTTATGACGGCCGATCCGAAGGTTCGCGCCGAACGCAGATTTAAAGAATTACAGTCTAAGGGAGATACAACGACAACCCTGGAAAATGTATTTGAAAATATTGCGCACCGTGATTATGCCGACACCACAAGAGCGGAAAGTCCACTGGTCCGTGCAGATGATGCTATTATACTCGATAATACGGAGATTACACCGGAAGAGCAGCTCAATTTTGCACTAGACAAAGTAAAAGCAGCAATGCCTCCGGTGAATCCAGATAGGATTTAGAATAAAAGAAAAGGGCCCTTGGATAAGGGCCCTTTTCTTTTGCTACCTGTTGTTTATGGATTCCACCATACTTTCGCAGTGATAATATCATCATTACCTTGTTTATCGGCCTGGTCGCCGTTGGTTTGTCTTTCTGATTCGGGATACATCAGGCGTAACGGTCTTGCATCTGCTGATGGCGCCTGAAGGCTGTTCGGAATATCTGGAAAACCTGTCCTGCGGAAATCACTCCAGGCTTCCATACTGCTGATACTGTTTAAAGCCAGCCATTTCTGCTCTATAATCCGTTGAACCGGATTTGCTGCGGTGGTTAAAATGACACCGGTTTGCTGCAAATATGCAGTGATCTCCGGCTGTGCCACCGTCAGATACTTCATCGATTCCTGTATAGCAGTCTGATAATAGGTCTGGCTGCTTCCCCCGATCCAGCCACGCTGTGCAGCTTCTGCCTGAAGGAAAAGACTTTCAAAAGAACTCAGCAGCACGGAAGGCTGATCGAAGCTTTTAAATAGTCCTGCCGGTTTATTATCGTTTTCTACAGGGCCACGGAATGCAGATGTATTTGCCGCATTATATTGATTTTCTACCTGTGGATTTCCAAATAACACACCTTTATATGCGCCTTTTACCGGCACATAAATCTTTTCCAGTCTTGGATCATTTAAGGATTCATATTTATTAATCACATAAACTGTCGGACGGATATTCAAATGGTTAGTTGTCTGCCCTCCTGCATTCCGGTAATTACTTTCCCAGAATGGATTCATCTTACCGTTTGTATTCAGATAACCTGGTCTGGCCAGTGCACTCTCCCCTGCATTCAGGAACCCACTTCCCTCCTGTGCGATTCTTTCTATCTCGGCTTTAATATAAGCTTCATTATTGGTTTCTGACTGACGCAATAACCCTCTTAATTTAATGGTATTGGCAAATTTCGTCCAAAGTATTTTATTACCGGCGAATAGAACATCTGCCTGCGCCGGAGTGCCTGCTGGTGAGGCAGCTTTGATATCCTGAATACCATCAGTAATTAACTGTATAGATTTTTCATAAACTGATTTTCCGGATTCGTATGTTGGTGTGATAAACTGGGTGCCTTGTAATGCTTCATCAAACGGAACATTATTATAAAGGTCCACCAGGCGCATAAAATGCCAGCCCTGCATGATTTTAGCTATACCGCTATAGTAAAGTGCATTTTCCTGGATAGCCTGTTTTTTGATCAGTTCGTAATATAACAAGCTATTATAACTGCCTTCCCAGATCTGAATTCCATCGCGTGTTCCGCGAATAGCAACTCCATTGTAAGTTTTCTCCTTAAAAAACAGATTTGTTCCTTCACTTGTCGTACCCCAGTAACCGCCCCAGAGTGCAGTAAGCTGGTTAATTTGCCCTGTTTCCTGATTAACGGTGCTAATTAATGCTGCCGGTAATTTAGCACTTAGTGTTAAATTTTCGGAAACGGGTGAATTGGGGTTATCATTAACATCCAGGAATTTCTTGCAGGAACCCAAACTGAGCAGTCCCGCGGTTAGTATAGTATATTGTAAGATCTTCATATTTTTATAGTGTTACGTTCAACTGGAATCCAAATGTGCGTACTGGTGGTATCTGACGGAAACTCAGGTAACCGTCTGTCTGGTTGTAAAGAGATTCCGGATCTCCGAACTTATTATCTTTATGTCTGATGATAAACAGGTTTGTGCCTACCACGCCTATGCTTGCCTGCTTAATTACTTTCTGTCCTTTCAACAGGGTTGCCGGTAAAGTATAATTGATATTTAACTCACGTAATTTCAGGAAGTCGGACTTGGCAGCAGTATTCCGCTGAACTTTACCCTGTGCATCCCAGAAAGCTTTATCGCCTTTGGAATAAACTGATGTGTTCTCCACGTAAACAGGGTCTTTTGCCGTTCCGGTATTAATGACAGAATTCGGGAAAATAAATGGTTGTCTGTCATAAGCGATCGTAGCGGGATGTGTTCCGGCGGTATACATACGAGGCACCACCTCAGAGTACAACCAGCCGCCTAAACGGGAATCAAATTGTGCTGACACGCTAAATCCTTTATAATCCAACCTGGTACTCAAACCCATCTGATAAGGAGGAACCATAGTTCCGAGATCTGTATTGTCCGCAACTGTAGTTGTATTTCCGTCTTTATTGACAATCACCTTACCGTCGTGCTTTGCGTAATCGCTCACTCTCAGCAGCGGATAAGACTGCCCGATAACGGCATAGGATTGTCTGAACATTCTGAATTCATCCAGTCCGGCAAAAAGAGTCTTAACTTTATTGTTAATATGAGTGAAGTTAAAGCCCATATTCCACCTGAAATCTTTATTGCGAATAATATCACCATTCAGACTTAATTCTATAATAGAGTTAGTTAACCTGCCTGAATTGACTATGGTATTATTATATCCGGTCGCACTCGATGTTAAAGCTTCGAATATCTGGCCATCGGAATCTGAATAGACGTATGCTGCCTCCACGTTTAAGCGGTTATCGAAGAATCCTAACTGAAGTCCGGCTTCGAAGGATTTAACAAATTCGGGTTTGATATTGGGGTTTGGGTTAATCAATCCCGGGGTATAACCGACTAAGGACCCGAACGGGAAACCATTAGTCTGGCTGTAGGCGTTATTTAAAGTGTAAGGATCCAGTGTTACGTTTCCGGTCTTGTTAAAGGATGCGAACACCTTACCAAAAGACAGGAATGATTTACCTTTTAACGCTGGAATGGCATCTGTAAATACAAACGACGAACTTACTCCCGGATAAAAATAGGATTGGTTTTCTTTACTCAGTACAGAAACCATATCATTTCTACCGGTCACTGTCAGGAAAAGGTAGTTGTTATAACCAGCTGTGAATTCTCCATAACTACCTAATGAACGATATTTAATTATTCTTGCCAACCCACCTAACTCACCTGTACGGCTTCCTGGATTAAAGAGATCTGGCAATAGTAAGTTGGTACTGCCAATTTCTGTGACTTTGGTGTTATCCATTCTTACGTTCTGGCCGAGCAACAGGCGGGTGCTGAATTTACCGAACTGTTTTTTGAAGTTCAGCATGAGGTCATTATTGAATCTGCGGAAGTTATTGCTCCCATCATATACAGACCCGTTTACATTTCTGTTCCCGGATGAAGATGCCAGTTTATTGGTCGTAGTTCTGGTTTCATCGGCAGTACTGTAAAGTCCGGCTCTGTATACCGCGCTAAACCATGGGGTAAACTCATAATCCAGTTCGATTTTTCCATTGATGGTTTGCAGGTCGGACATATTCCGGTTATTATCCATCAAAAAGAAAGGGTTCTTTGCCCCTGTAGCATCGGTATAATAATTTAAAGGATGGGCTGCGCTGTTTTCATCTCTCCAATTTCTCAAACCGGCAACGTCCAGATTCGCAGGCTGTATATATAGGTTATACCACGGGCCATCCGGTGTTGTATTTCTTTTACTATAGATATAATTAAAATTATAAGAAGTATTCAGTTTACCAAATTTCCGGGTTCCATTAAATCTTGCACCTGTTCTTGAGCTCTTATCTCCTGGAATAACCCCGTTGATATCTACCCGCTGCATGGATAAGAAATAGGTAGACTTATCGTCTCCTCCTGAAAATGATAAATCATTCTGAATGGTGCTTCCGGTATTAAACATATCCATACGGTTATCTTTTGAGGGAGCTCCGTAGAAGGCCTGCGGCTGACTTCCGTCTGGTAAGGGTAAGCCCAAGTCTTTCATTGTTCCGTCAAATACCGGACCCCATGATTCATATTGGGTGGGGGAATATACTCCATTCTGGCCTTGTCCGAATTTATTCTGGGCAGGCGGAAGCAGGAATGCCTTCGAAAACAGCGTACTATTTGAAAAATTTATTGATCCCGGGCCGGCTGCGCCTTTTTTAGTGGTGATCATCAGTGCACCGTTCACACCTTCTGATCCGTATAAAGCTGCTGCATTCGCACCTTTTAACACAGTAATACTTTCAATATCATTTGGATTCAGCCTGCCTATGTCTGGCACAGGAACTCCATCTACTACATAAATTGGATTGTTTTTAGCATCATTGAATGATCTCGACCCGCGTAAACGTATTTGAATGAGGGGTTCTGTCTTGCCACTTGTTGCATCATTCATATTGATTCTTAAGCCGGCAACTTTACTTGCAAGCCCTGCAAGTGGATTTACTGTCTTACCTTGATTCAATTCTGATGAACTCACCAGCTGGGCCGAACTCCCCATTTCCCGGGCTTGTCTTTTAATACCCAGCGCAGAAGTAATTACGACCTCCGAAAGTTCACTCACGTCTGAATCGAGATTAACATGCAGGTCCTGCTGATTTGCCGAAAGGGTAATAGTGGCAGTCCGGTACCCGGTATAGCTGATCTGCAGTTTATCTCCGCTATTTGCATTAAGCGTATAACCGCCTGCGGAACTTGCGATCCCAGTTTCTTTAGTGCTTAAATTGAGGATCGTAGCGCCGGGAAGCGGCATACCGTCACTTCTGTCTTTAATTGTTCCTGTAAGTTTTCTTTGCTGCGCAAGCGTCTGAAAACCTAAGCAAATACAAATAATAAATAGTGTAAAAGTTTTATTCATAAGGTATTTATTTGGAAATAGTCTTAATAGTTATAAATTCGCTGCAAATATATCAGTAGCCAATGACGGAAGAAGGAGAACAACTGACGGTAAAAGGAGAATTTGAGTATGTAGTTTATGAACTTGGCAGTATGCCGGTTACTATAGACGCGGGCCTTAAAATGCTTTTTATCACACAGGGCTGCCTTTGCTTAGAATCCTCATTGGGAATTGATCCTCAGGTGAGTCTAAAATGCAGACAACACAATCTTTTCCATCTTAACTCGGAGTATATTCTTTCTAATCCTAACCCGGAGGAGAGCACGCAGGTTACTTGCATAAGCCTGAATATGGATTTTATCTCCAGATACCTCCTGGATGACCAGGACGCTTTTCACCAGTTTTTCAGAAAGGCCGGATTTCCCAGACGTTTTTCAACAATCAATCTCCACCTGAACCCGGAAATAAATGCAGTACTGCACGCAATCGAAAATTCTGATCATAAAGGTTTTGGCGGAAATCTTTACATAGAATCAAAGGTGGTCGAACTGCTGGCCCTACAATGGTCCCTCGCCGATAATTACAGAAAAAAAGGGATCAATGCAGTTCTGCACTCTACCGAAAGGGCTAAAATGGAGGATGCAAGGGAGATTTTACTCAACCAGGGGGAAAGTCAGTATTCTCTGCGCACGCTCGCACATATGGTCGGTACAAATGAATATAATCTCAAAAAGAACTTCAAACTGGTGTTCGGAACGACGGTCTATGGTTATTTGAACCAGCATAAAATGGAGCAGGCCAGATCTATTCTACTCAAGGGTGGTACAAATGTCGCTGAAGTTGCCCAGAAAATGGGCTATAAACATGCTACACATTTCAGCAGTGCATTCAAGAAGTACTTTGGTTATTTACCGGCCAGACTTAAATTTCTCTGGATATTTTTTGATCCTGAATTTCTGCTAATTCTTTTATAAGCTGAACAATACAGCCCCGAATACTCACAAAATGTTCTAAATCAACAACATTTATTAAATTATTCTTTTATTAAAAATATTAATTTCTATCTTTGTTGTCCCTAATAGGGAAAAGGAGATTAAATGATTAATGGCAAAAAAACAAGTAGCAGAAAAAGAATTATTGGCTAAAAAAGCCGAATTACAAGGTGCAGACGCTCGTCTGACTGAAAGAGAAACTGTAGAATCTGAAGCAGATTCTATGTCGATCGAAGAGATCAAATCATCACTGGCAACTCCAGATCAAGACTTTGACTGGGATGCAGACGACAAAGCTTTCGGAAATTACTCTGACGAAGACCGTAAAAAGTTTGAAGAGATGTATACCGATACTTTCAATCAAATCAACCAAGGTGAAATCATTAGCGGTATTGTTGTTTCAATCAACAATAAAGACGTAGTATTAAACGTAGGATTTAAATCTGACGGTTTAGTATCTACTTCTGAATTCCGTGATACTCCTGATTTGAAAATCGGCGATACAGTTGATGTATTTGTTGAAGCTCCGGAAGACGCAAATGGTCAATTGATTTTATCTCGTAAAAGAGCTAAAACTCAGAGATCTTGGGAATCTATCAACGAAGCCCTTGACAATGACAGAATCATCAACGGATTTGTTAAAAGCCGTACTAAAGGTGGTCTTATCGTTGACATCATGGGTGTTGAAGCTTTCTTACCTGGTTCTCAGATCGACATCAAGCCGATCCGCGATTACGATGTTTACGTAGGTAAAACTATGGAATTCAAAGTTGTTAAAATTAACCATGAATTCAAAAACGTTGTAGTATCACACAAAATCTTAATTGAAGACGATTTAGAAAGTCAAAAAGTTGAGATCGTATCTAAACTTGAAAAAGGACAGGTACTTGAAGGAACTGTTAAAAACATTACAGACTTCGGTGTATTCATCGATTTAGGTGGTGTTGACGGTTTACTGCACATCACTGATATTTCTTGGGGCCGCATAGAGCATCCAAAAGAAGTATTAAGCTTAGACGAAAAAATCAATGTAGTTGTTCTTGACTTTGATGACGAGAAAAAACGTATTGCTTTAGGCTTAAAACAATTGACTCCACACCCTTGGGAAAGTTTAGATACTAACCTTGTTGTTGGATCTAAAGTTAAAGGTAAAATCGTTACTGTAGCTGATTACGGTGCATTCCTTGAAATCATTCCTGGCGTTGAAGGTTTAATTCACGTTTCAGAAATGTCTTGGTCTCAAAACTTACGCAGTCCACAGGAATTCCTTAAAGTTAGCGATGAAATCGAAGCTGAAGTATTAACTTTAGACCGCGATGAACGCAAAATGAGCTTAGGTATTAAGCAATTAACTCAGGATCCTTGGCAAAATGTTGCTGAAAGATATCCTATCGGAAGCAAACATACTGCTGTAGTTAAAAACATGACTAACTTCGGTGTATTCGTGGAAATTGAAGAAGGTATTGATGGTTTAATCCATATCTCTGATCTTTCATGGTCTAAAAAAGTTAACCACCCTAATGAATTCACTAAAGTTGGTGATACCTTAGACGTAGTTGTTCTTGAATTAGATGTTGATAGCCGCAAACTGAGCTTAGGACACAAACAATTAGAAGAAAACCCTTGGGATACTTTTGAAACTATCTTCACGTTAGATTCAATTCACCAGGGAACTGTTGTTAAAGTAACTGATAAAGGTGCTGTTATTGCTTTACCTTATGGTGTTGAAGGTTTCGTACCAACAAAACATATGGCTAAAGAAGATGGTACTACTATCAAAGCTGAAGAAACTAATGATTTCAAAATCATCGAGTTTAACAAAGATGCTAAACGTATCGTTGTTTCTCACGCCCGTATCTGGGAAGAGGCTAAAGCTGAAGTTGCTGCTGAAGAAAGAGCATCTAAGAAAAAAGAAGCTAAAGCATCCAGCAATGCAGTTAAAAAAGTTAAAGATTCAGTTGAGAAATCAACACTTGGTGATCTTGGCGTATTAGCTCAATTAAAAGAGCAAATGGAAGGCGAAGAAAGCAAAAACAAAGGAAAATAATCTTTTAAAAGCTTTATATATGAAAAGCATCCCCCAGGGGATGCTTTTTTTTTGACTCTGATTTATATTTTAATTAGGCAAAATGTCTTAAATATCACCTGAAGAAGGAGTACTAACTCCTATAGGAACTTCGCTTTTAATTCCGGTGTAGGTACCATGCAGCTCTCCTGTTTACCCCAAATGCGGTAACGGTTCGAAGCGATCTTCCCATAGACGAAATCACGGATAAATGTTGGTACGAGTTTAAAAATTTTAAACACCGGCCATCCTCCTCCTAAACCAGCTGCAATTTCTAATGCAGCAGCCGACTTCTGATAAACCTTTCCTTCTTTCAGCAATAATATAGTACCCGAATTTTCCGGATTAATATTAAAGTCTTTCAATATCGTTTTTGCCGATTCACTCTGAAGTGCAGCAAACCGGAATTTGTCCTGCTTGTCCCTGCTGATAATAAACTTCACCGTACCAGTGCACAGATTACATACGCCATCAAAAAAAACGATCTGACCTTCCATGCTCAAATCTAAGCATTTAGCTTTTAATTGCATTTGAAGTTGGAGAGCTGCCCGAAATTAATTAACATTGCGACCACAGAATTCAATCTGATTATTTATATTTGCTTAATCAATTTGTCAATGCAAAAGAGAACCCTGCTAGACGGTAAAAAATTCCAAATCACAATTAAGAGACTTTGTCATCAATTAATTGAGAATCACAACGATTTTTCAAATACTGTTCTTATTGGAATTCAGCCACGTGGCAGTTATTTCGCAGACAGGGTTAAACAGGAGCTTTCTGCAATCCTTCCTGATAAAAACATCAGAAAGGGTAATCTGGACATCACATTCTTCCGCGATGACTTCAGAAGAAAGGACGGCATAGTCTCAGCCAGCAGCAATACCATAGATTTCTTAATTGAAGGTTGCAACGTAATCCTGCTGGATGACGTACTCTGGACCGGACGCACAATCAGATCAGCTCTGGATGCTTTGCTTGCTTATGGCAGGCCGGCAAAAGTAGAACTCCTGGTTTTAATTGATAGAAGATTTTCAAGACAAATTCCCGTTGAACCGGATTATATAGGCCTGCAAGTTGACAGCATCGATTCTCAGTTGGTGAGAGTGAGCTGGAAAGAAACGGAAGGCGAAGACAAAGTAATTTTATTATCAGAACGAAATCAATAAGCAATGGCAGCAGATAAACTATCAACCAGACATCTTTTAGGTATTAAGGACATTAACCTGAATGATATTGAATTGATTTTCGAAACTGCAGATAATTTCAAGGACGTGATTAACCGTCCGATCAAAAGGGTTCCTTCCCTGCGTGATATTACTATTGCAAATATTTTCTTCGAAAATTCTACCCGTACAAAACTTTCATTTGAACTGGCCGAAAAAAGGCTGTCTGCTGATGTAATTAATTTCGCAGCTTCATCTTCATCTGTCAGCAAAGGTGAAACCCTGATTGACACTGTCAATAATATCCTTTCCATGAAAGTGGATATGGTTGTAATGAGACATCCTTATGCAGGTGCAGGGGTATTTCTGAGCAAACATATCAACGCGCAGATTGTAAATGCCGGTGACGGTGCACATGAACACCCGACTCAGGCATTGCTCGATGCTTATTCGATTCGCCAGAAATTGGGGGAAGTAAGAGGTAAGAAGGTAGTGATTGTAGGAGATATCCTGCACTCCCGTGTGGCTATCTCCAATATTCTGTGTCTGCAGAAACTTGGAGCAGAAGTAATGGTCTGCGGTCCTGCTACCCTTATACCTAAACATATTGCCAGTCTGGGTGTGAAGGTTGAACATGACCTGATCACTGCATTAAACTGGTGTGATGTGGCTAATATGCTGCGCATCCAATTGGAACGTCAGGATATTAAGTATTTCCCTTCCCTAAGGGAATATGCTATGATGTACGGCCTCAATAAGAAGATTCTTGACAACCTGAATAAAGAGATCATCGTCATGCACCCGGGTCCGATAAACAGGGGTGTGGAGATTACAAGTGATGTCGCAGACAGCAAGCAGTCCATCATCCTTGAACAGGTCGAAAACGGGGTTGCAGTACGAATGGCAGTATTATATCTGCTTGCCTCTCAAAGGGATTAAGTACAAGTTCTTTATCGGTATACCATTTTTTTCATCTTTACGTTAAACAGTGTTATTAACACTTGTTAACTTCTTATGTTAACAAGCTGCATTACAATATTTATATTAGCACCAAACGTATTAGATCCAGATTAAACTGGGACGCTGTCAGAGATGAACAGACTCCTCCAGCATGAACTGATCCGGACACAGAAATTTAGATTAAAACAGGCTTTAATTCAATTTATAAACGAGAACACACAAATAGCTAATGAAGAATGGACACTCATCATAGCTTCATAACCTATAAGAAACTATATCCAATGAAAAAAAAATACCTTTATATTCCTCTCGTACTAGCAGGGAACCTTAGCGTAGGCTATGCACAGGTAAACTCGCTGGTTAATCTGAACAAGAACTACCAAACTGGCCTCGAACTGCTGGATAACGAAAAATATGTTGCTGCTGCCCAACAATTCAGGTTGGTAGAACAAGTGAGAATTAAGCCGGGAACACAGCAGGAAAGCAATGCTGAACTTTCCATGCTTAAAGAAAATGCAAAGTTCTATGCCGCTGTATGTGCTCTTGAGCTTGGTAATGGAGATGCAGAGGGGCTTTTCCAGAAATTTATAAAGGAATACCCATTAAATCCTAATACCAAACTGGCTTACTTCCACGTCGGTAAAGCATATTTTGCTCAAAAAAATTATGCAAAAGCCCTGGAATGGTTCGAGAAAACAGACCCTTCTACCCTTTCTCAAAAACAAAGAACTGAATATCAGTTTAAGCAGGGTTACGCTTATTTTGAAGAGAAGAATATGGAGAAAGCGGAGCCATTGTTTGAAGAGGTCAAAAAGATTGACGGTCCTTTTCAGGAAAGCGCAACTTATTATTTTGCCTATATCAATTACCTGAATAAGGAATATAAAACGGCGCTTGCAAATTTCGAAAAGTTAAAGGGTTCTACTACTTATGAAGCGAGCTACCCATACTATATTACTTCAATGTATTATCTGGACGAGCGTTATGATGATGTAATCAGCTATGCAATCCCAATTTTAAGTAGCTCAAAGCAACAGTTCGAAGCAGAAATGCTGAGCTTGATTGCAGCATCTTATTTCGCTAAATCTGACTTTAAGAAATCGGAACAGTATTTCCGTGAATTCTATGCGAAAAGCAAGAGTACTACAAAAAACAATCTTTTCATTTATCAATACGGTTACTCACTTTTCCAGCTTGGCCAATACAAGGAATCTGTTCCTGTACTTGAGCAGCTGAACACCGATGATGTTTACCTGCAAAGTGGTATGCACACACTCGGCCGTTCATTTTTAAAGCTGAATAATAAGGAGAAAGCGAGAAGTGCCTTCTTCAGAGCTTCCAGATTAGAATTTGACCGCGTTACTCAGGAAGATGCCTGGATTAACTATGCGCGTTTGAGTTATGAACTTGATTTCAACCAGCAGGCACTGGAATCTACCCAAAGTTTCCTGAAGCAATTCCCTACGTCAAGAAAACTGAATGATGCTAAAACTTTATTGGGCGAGATTCTTTTAACGAGTAAAAATTATCAGGCTGCAATTGATATCCTGGAACCGATAACCAATAAGTCGCCTGAAGCTGAAGAAGCTTATCAAAAGGTTACGTACTTCAGAGGATTGGAATTTTATAATGAGCGGGCATTCCCTAATGCGCTATCTATGTTCCTGCGTTCCAATAAATTCCCGAACGATCAGGAAATCCATGCACTTAGCACTTACTGGATGGCTGAATCGATGTATGAACTGCGTAAATTCGGTGAATCGGTAAAAACGTTCGAAAAGTTCCTGACTATGCCGGGTGCGAGCAAAACCAAGGTCTATAACTTCGCAAATTACGCCCTGGCTTATGCTGCTTTCGAAGATGAAAAATATTCAAAAGCTGCTAATTACTTTGAGCGTTTCCTGAGTGGTAACGACAAGGATAAAAACACGGTGGTTGATGCAACTGTACGTTTAGCGGATGCATATTTTGTTAATAAAAGCTATGGTAATGCATTAGGCTATTACGACCGTATTATTAACGATCGTTCGACCGGTGAGGATTATGCTCTATTCCAGCGTGGAATGATTCAGGGGCTTCAGGGACAGGATGATGCAAAGATTGCTACGATGCAAAATTTATTGAGTCAGTTCCCATCATCTAATTATGCAGATGACGCCGGTTTTGAAACTGCTTATACCTATTTCAATAAGGGCGATCTGGACAAATCCAAAAATGATCTAACTTCATTACTAAGCAAATATCCTAACAGTAGTTACGTGCCACGTGCATTAGTAACCATCGGACTTGTGCAGTATAACCAGGATCAGGATGATGCAGCATTAGGAACTTTCAAAAAAGTTATAACTGATTACCCGAGTTCTGCCGAAGCGAAACAGGCGCTGGAGTCTATTAAAAATATCTACGTTGACCGTAGCGACGCCAATGGATTTATCGATTACGCGAACACTACGCCAATTGGTAATTACACTGTCGCGGAGCAGGATAATATTGTCTTCCAGGCAGCTAATAATCACTACCTGAAAGGTGACGCACAGGCTACGGTAGAAAGTGTAAATGCTTACTTCGACAAATTCCCGAAATCTATTCATGCGAAAGAAGCGAGATTTATCCGCGCTGAGTCATTAGTGAAATTAGGTAAACCTGATCTGGCAGTTCCGGATTATGAATTTATCCTGAATGACTGGACAAGTGAATATACTGAGCGCTCACTGATCAGTATTTCGAAACTGTATCTGGCCCAGAATAAATATAATGAGGCTATCGTTTATCTGAAAAGACTAGAAACTACTGCTGATTTCAAGGTTCATTATGCTTTTGCAATTAACAACCTGCTGAAGTCTTACAGTGCCTTGAATATGCCGGATGATGTTTTAAAATATGTTCAGCTGACTAAAGAATCAGATAAAGCTTCTGAAGAAGATATTAACAGTGTTGACCTTTACGCCGGAAAAGCTTACCTGCTAAAGGCGGATACTGCTGCTGCACAGAAAGCATTCACAAATGTTGTTAGCAAAACAAAGACATTAGCCGCTGCTGAAGCGAAGTACAATGTTGCCGCGATCCAATATGCTAAACATGATTATAAAGGCTCACAGAAGACTTGTTTTGATCTGATCAACAACATGGCTTCGTATGAGTACTGGGTAGGAAAATCTTTCATCTTGCTTGCTGATAATTACCTGGCACTAAAAGATAAATTACAAGCTAAGAGCACTTTACTAAGTATCATTGATAACTATGAGGGTAAAGATGAAATTGTGGCTACTGCCAAAGAAAAATTAGAGAAAATTAAATAAGAACGAGCATCATGAGATTGAGCACACTCCTATATACAACTATTTTCTGCTTCACGGCAGGCACCTTGTCCTTAAAGGCACAGGACAAAAAAACGACTGAAAAAACCACTGAAAAGAAAACGGACGATAAGGCTGTAACTGAAGAAATTGAAGTTGTAAGACCTTACAAACCAATTCTTGCCGAAGCTGTAAAGCTGAGAAGAAGTCCGGATCTGAATGATGTAAAAACTTATAAAGCAAGATTTAACTATAGTCTGACCGAGCGTAAGCTGGAGCTGAATTCTGATATTGATAAATTATATGCACAGGAAGTTGCTGCTGAGAAGGAATATGACCTTATCAATAACTATGTTAAACTTGGTGCCGGATCTGCGGGTACACTTCTGGGAGAAGCCTATATCAACAATGGCCGCGATGAAGCTTTACAGGTTGGTGGTTTCTTTAGACACTTCAGCCAGGACGGAAAACTGAAAGACCAGAAATTCAATCAACAACAACTAAGTATATTCGGCCGTAACATTCAGGATAATTTCGTCTTGAGCGGACGCCTGAATTATGAAAGAAAAGGCCTTTATTTTTACGGTTTTGATGAGACAAATCCTGAGCGTAATTTAAATCCGGGTAAACAAGCTTTTAATTTCATCGAAGCAGAAGGTGAAATTGTAAATAAACATACTGAAGATGAAGACGCTTTCAGTTATGCTGCTAAAGTAAACGGATATATCTGGTCTGATCAGTATGCTGCAAAGGAGAATTCAATTGTGATCAACGGTTACTTAAATAAGCGTATCAGCAGCTTTAATCTTGGCTTAGCTGCTTCAGCTGACTTCGGTAAAACTAAAGATGTCAATACAAGCTTTTCAAATAACCTGTTACGTTTAAATCCTTATATCAGATTAGAGACCAATGGTGTAAAAATTAATGCGGGTATTAATTTTGTTCAGGAATTCGGGATGAAATCAGAAAGTAGAATTTTTCCTGCTGTAACAGCCGATTTCACATTGATTCCAGAATATCTGCAAATCTTCGCTGAGGTAAAAGGCGATGTCAATAAAACAACAATGAAGGAATTAACGGATGAAAATCCATTCCTGAACAGCAATATTAACATTCAGAACTCAGTTGAAAAATTAAGTTTCAGTGCCGGTATTAAAGGTACAGGTGGTCCTGGATTTGGTTATAAAGCAAAAGTATACCGCAAAGAAATTACTGATATGCCTTTATTCGTAAATAACTTCAATGACTTTAACAAGTTTGATGTAATTTATGATTTTGGTAATATGAAATTATTAGGTTTGGAAGGTGAAATCTCAGTGCAGATAAGCGATCAGTTAAAATGGACTGGTAAACTGAACCTCGAGGATTACAAACCTGCTTCTGAATCCTACAGCTGGTTTAAGCCGCAGTTGCGTATCAGCTCCAACTTAATGTACAAAATTACTAACAAAATTGATTTCAACGCATCTGCTGCCATTCAGGGTGCAAGTGACGCTAAGATCTATACTTCTCAGCCTGCAAGTCCTTATATTATTCCTGACAGAAATATCGAAGTGTTGGGCAATGTTAAAGGTTTCGTTGATCTTGGAATCGGTGCTGGTTATAAAATCAATAATCAGTTCTCAGTTTTCGCAAAAGCAAACAATATTCTGAATACAAAATACAGCAAATATCTATACTACCAGGCAATTGGTGTAAACGTATTTGGTGGGCTTAGTTATTCTTTCTAGGCAATTCAAACTATTAATTGGTTGATACAGAATTAAAATTTATTTTTACCAGAATGGATATCTTGTCTTACCTTTCCGAACTTCTTCAAACCCGTAAATCTGTAGGCATTTCCGGGTTGGGAACAGTTTATAAGAAAAAAGTGCCAGGAAGGTATGATGCTGACACTCATTCGTTTCTTCCTCCTGGTTTTGTTCTGGATTTTACTACTGATATTCAGGAGGAATCTGCTCTTCCTGAATATATATGTCAGGAAAAACATGTCACTGCTGATACTGCAGCCTACGTTATTGAAGAATTCAGCCGGGAAATTAACCAGCAACTGGACGAAGGCAAAGAAGTTGAATTTGGTAGTTTTGGTAAATTATTTATTGCAGATCAAAAAATATGCCTTTTACCTGCAGAATCCGCTATAGAAGGCAGTGATTATTATGGTTTGCCGCCGGTCGAAGAATCACCTGAAGTCAATATTCCGGTAACAGGTCAATCTGAAGAAATCGAAAATGCGTCGAAGGATAATCCGGCAACTGAAATCTTCCCTGAAACTCCGGCTGCCGATGAACCTGCCCCAATTTCAGCTACTGCTGAGGTAGACAATTCAGAACCACAGCAACCTGAAGTAGTGGATCCGGCATCATTGGTCGCCACACCGGTTCCACCAATGGAGAATCCCGTTGTGTTAGAGGAGACCAGCACTGCAGGCACTACTCTTCCATCGGATTCAGACTCAACCGAAACGGAAAAAGAGCAGCAAATATTCCGGAAATCTATCAATGACCAATTTAAAACTGAAGAACAGCTCAGATCGGAAATTGAAGCGCTAAATTATTACCGATCTAAATCTCCTGTCTCTAAACCTGTTATTAAAGAGAATGATGAGCTACTGTGGAAATTAAAGAAGAAAGAAGACATCGCTCCAAATCCAGTTGTTGAGCAAGAACCGGTTATTCCTTTCTATCAGTCAGAAGACGAGGAAGTAAAGGGGACACCTGCCTACCTTAAAATTATATATGCGCTTTTAATTCTTGGCATTATCGCAGGAGCTGCTTATGTTATTCAACCATCATTATTTAATGTAATTACCGGAAATAAGCCTGGTATGCCACACCCTTCCGATCAGGTCGGACCGGTATCATCCCCTGCAGTTCCGCTTACTGATTCCTCAGCGAAGGATAGTATAAATAAACCCAACCCAGCCATTAAAGTTGATTCTGCCGCCAAAATTACTAAGCCGGTCGCAATAGCAGACACAGCTACTCTCTATGAAATTATAGGTGCTTCTATGCATGATCAGAAAGAAGCTGATGCTTTTATTGCGTTAATGAAAAAAAGCGGCATTGACGCTAAGGTAGTTACGAACATGGCTGGAAGAAGACTAAAAATGAGTATTGGAACGTTTAAGGATGAAGAGACTGCAAAGCAGGAACTTGAGAAGTTATCACACAAACTAAAAATACCGGGCATTTACATTTATAAAAACAAACAAAAATAAATATGATCACATTGTTACAGGTTACTACAGATACAGGAAACCAATTAGCTGATACCGCGCACGTAGTTAACCAAGTTGTCACTGGAGCAGCGCAGGAGTTACACTTTTTTGACCTTTTAATCAAAGGTGGATGGGTAATGATTCCTCTTGCAATACTTGCATTTACAGGTCTGGTTATATTTGTTGAACGCTATTTGACTATAAGAAAGGCTTCTAAACAAGAGACGAATCTTATGCTTCAAATCAAACAATACATCCATGAAGGAAGACTAGAAAATGCGATTGCACTTTGTAGAAATACCAACTCTCCTCTTGGTCGTATGCTGGAGAAAGGATTAAAACGTATTGGACGTCCAATTAAAGATATTGAAGCCGCCATCGAAAACGTTGGAAAGCTGGAAGTATCAAAACTGGAGAAAAATATTAGTATTCTGGGTATCGTTGCTGGTATTGCACCGATGTTAGGGTTCGTAGGTACAATTATCGGGGTAATCACGATTTTCCATGACGTTTCCATTAAGGGAGCTATTGAGATCGGCACTATTTCAGGTGGTCTATATACCAAAATGATTACTTCAGCAACCGGTTTGGTAGTCGGTATTATCGCATATGTTCTATATCATATTCTGAATGCAATGGTGGAGAGGATTATTCTGAGAATGGAAACTGACGCATTGGAATTTATTGATTTATTAGAAGAGCCAGGAAAATAATGAATCTACGTAAACGAAATAAGGGAAACGTTGAAGTCCATACTTCAGCATTGAACGATATCATGTTCTTTCTGATGTTGTTCTTCCTGCTGGCATCCGCTGTGGTGAATCCACAGGTTGTTAAATTATTGCTGCCAAGATCGGAATCCGGACAACAGTCGTCAGCTCAAAAAACTGTAACTGTTTCGATTGATGAAAATCTCAAATATTATGTGGAGAAACAAGCGGTAACTTTGGAAAGCATGAAAAGTGCAATCGAAACTTATCAGCAGGCATCTCCTGATCTGACTATCGTATTATATGTGGCCAGAGGAGTATCAATTGAAAATACAATGGCTGTTTTCGATGTAGCAAATCAATTAAAACTGAAAGTTGTATTAGCAGTAGAACCTAAAAAATAATGACTCACTATAACGAGGAAAATAACTATCCTAAAGCCATTGCCATTTCTACCGGTATTATGGCTGTATTGCTTATACTAAGTCTTTTTATTGCCATAGGTACGTTTAAGCCGGCAGAAGAAGCTGGTATGGGTGGAATGGTAGTTAATTATGGTACTTCTGTTGAGGGAATGGGCACTGACTATACGAGTATCGAAGAACCCTCAGCGGACCCTAATGCTAATAATGAGCTCCCGGACAAAGTAGTTCCTGATCAGGAAGTTACTCCAGTTAAATCATCACAAAGCAGCGATAAAGAAGTGGTTACACAGAATACAGAAGAAGCAGTAAGTATACAGACTAAGAAAACTGCCAAGCCTTCTGCACCTGCAGCTACAACAGTAACGGAAAAACCTGCTCCTCCTGCAATAAATCAGAATGCTCTGTATAAAGGTAAAGCGAATAAGGGAACAGGACAGGGTGATGGCACTGGCTCTACGCCAGGAAATCAGGGATCTGTAAATGGCGACCCGCTAGCCAATAATTATGGAGAAGGTGGCTCTGGATTCGGAAGCACACCAATTGCACTACGTCGTTTTACAAATCTGGTGACTCCTCAGGATGATGGACAAAAAACAGGGAAAATTGCTGTTAGAATTACCATTAACAAACAAGGTGTGGTTGTAGACGCTGTCCCTGGTGTAAAAGGTACTACGTTACAGGATGTAGATCTGTGGAATAAATGTAAGACTGCAGTGATGGGTGCACGCCTAAATCAATCTGATTCAGCACCTGACCTTCAGGTAGGTGTAGTTGTTTTCAACTTTAAAGTGAAATAATCATAATTCCTGATACTTTTGCAGTATTAGTTTGAACTCATGACATATTCACAAACCCTGGATTACCTGTATAACAGACTTCCAATGTTTACCCGCATCGGTGCTGCGGCCATGAAAAAAGATTTACACAATACCCTGGTTCTTTGCCAGGCACTGGATGATCCGCAGAACAAGTTTAAGAGCATCCATATAGGTGGTACAAATGGAAAGGGGTCCAGTTCTCATATGCTGGCCGCTATTTTACAAAAGGCCGGTTATAAAACCGGCCTTTACACTTCCCCGCATCTGAAAGACTTCAGGGAAAGAATCCGTATCAACGGAGCGATGATCCCAACGTCTTCTGTCATTGATTTTACTGCCGAACAGCAAAATCTTATCGAAACAATACAACCCTCGTTTTTTGAAGTTACAGTCGCAATGGCATTTTCGTGGTTCGCCCAGGAGAAAATCGATATCGCAGTAATTGAAGTTGGTCTGGGCGGACGTCTGGATTCTACGAATATTATTCAGCCAGAACTCTCTTTGATTACCAATATAAGCCTTGACCATACCAATCTTCTTGGTCACACTGTACAGGAAATAGCTGTAGAAAAAGCCGGGATTATAAAAAAAGAAATACCTGTTGTCATCGGAGAATCGCAATTAGAAACAGACGAGATCTTCAATGCAAAGGCTTCTTCATTATCGAGCCAGATCATATTTGCAGATCAGGCATTATCTGTAAGCAACAGTTACAAAGACGGGCGGTTACTGGTTACTTCTGTCTACCAAGGATCTAACTGTATGTTTAAAGACCTCAGGTTGCAACTTACTGGTACCTATCAACTCAAAAACATACTGGGCGTAATTCAGTCAGTACTTACATTGAGAAATAACGGTTATGACATTCCTGACACTGCAGTCAGAGAAGGTCTCGCAGCCACAACAGATCTAACGGGTTTACAAGGAAGATGGCAGACCTTGCAAGAAAACCCACTCATAATTTGTGATACAGGACATAACCTGGCCGGGATTAAAGAAGTACTAGATAATATCAATCAGACACCTCATAAAAAACTACGTTTTGTTATTGGAATGCTGAGTGACAAAGATGTTACCAGCGTTCTGCGGCTTTTACCTGCAGATGCCCTATATTATTTTTGCCAACCGGATCTGGAACGTGCGTTACCCGTAGCTGAACTGAAAAAATCAGCTAATGAAATAGGCTTACAAGGTGAGCTGTACCAGAGTGTTGAGCTGGCAATTAATGCGGCGAAAGCAGATGCAGATACTGCCGACCTGATTTTTATAGGCGGAAGTACATTTGTCGTCGCGGAGGCGCTTTAATATTAGCCGGGAAGTAAAGCCTAATTAACGCTGTCTACACAAACAGCAAAATCAATATAAAAATTAAAATGAAAAAAAATTACGTACTATTTGCAGCTTTATGTTGTCTTTACAGTGTGGGATTTGCACAGAAAAAACAAACAAACTCTGGTCAGACTGTTTATCCGGCAACTATAGACCGGCCGAGACTGGTTGTAGGACTGGTAGTGGACCAGATGAGATGGGATTATCTATACCGCTATTATGACCGTTATACAAACGGAGGTTTTAAACGCCTGATCAACGAAGGGTTTTCAGCTGAGAATACATATATACCTTATACTCCAACTTACACAGCATGTGGTCATACAAGTATTTATACAGGGTCAGTACCGGCAATCAATGGGATTATCGGTAATAACTGGTACGACCCTACCCTGAGAAGAAATGTGTATTGCACAGAGGATACAACTGTTAGCACTGTTGGTTCTAATACAAATGCCGGTGTAATGTCACCTAAAAATATGCTGAGCAGCACAATTACAGACGAGCTTAGACTAGCGACTAATTTTAAAGGAAAAGTAATTGGTTTATCCCTGAAAGACCGTGGTTCTATACTTCCTGCCGGCCATACACCGACAGGTGCTTACTGGTATGACGGACAAACAGGCGACTGGATTACCAGTACTTATTACATGAAAGAATTACCATCATGGGTATCTGGTTACAACAAGTTAAAAATGACTGATAAGTTCTATCAGCAGAACTGGAATACCTTATATCCAATTGATACGTATACCATGAGTACTGCAGATAATAAATCTTATGAAGGTAAAAATAAAGGTGAGTCTGCACCGGTATTTCCTCATCAGCTAAAACTATATGCAGGAAATAACTATGACATGATCAAAAGTACTCCGCATGGAAATACAATGACTTTGGATCTTGCCAAGATTGCGATTAAAGCAGAAGAATTAGGTAAAGACAATATCACAGATTTCCTGGCAGTAAGCTGCTCATCAACTGACTACGTCGGTCACCAGTACGGACCAAATTCTATTGAAGCGGAAGATACTTATTTAAGATTTGACAAAGATTTGGAAGATTTCTTCAACTATCTGGATCAGACTGTAGGTAAAGGAAAATATCTTTTCTTTATATCGGCAGATCATGGTGCTGCACATGCACCCGGTTTTATGGCTGAAAATAAATTACCAGCAGGAACAACAAGCAATAAAGATATAGTGACCGGACTGAATGCATATTTAGAGACCGAGTTCAAAATGAAGAAAATTGCACTAACCGCAATGAATAACCAGATCATTTATGACCACAAGAACCCGGAATTGAAAAAACTGGATTTTACTGCTGTTAAAGCTGCGACCATTACTTATCTGAAAACATTGGATGGATTCGCTGATGCTGTAGACTTAGCACGCGTTTCCGAAAGCACCATTCCTGCAATCCAAAAGGAAATGATAACAAATGGGTATAATGCACAACGCAGTGGCGATGTCTATTTCATCTTAAAACCACATTGGTTTGATGGTAGTGCAACGGGTACCACTCATGGTTCATGGAGTCCCTATGACTCCCATATTCCGCTGGTATTTATGGGCTGGAACGTTAAAGCAGGCAAAACTAATCAGACTTATCATATGACAGACATCGCGGCCACACTTGCAGCAATGCTTCACATTCAGATGCCAAGCGGGTCAGTTGGACGACCAATTACCGAACTCACTCATCAGTAAATATCAAAGCCGCATAACCTGCGGCTTTTTTTATACCCTTATATCTCCGGTTCCATACCCGAAACCACGTATATACGTTTAAGACAGTAGGGAACTTGCCACCAATATCCGACAGTTCTAATTACATCTCATTAGTTACAAATACCGCTTAACATATATTTATCGGTATTAAATAGAAATAGTTAACTTTATGAGCCAAATATAATTTCAATTAATGGAGAAAATTCAAAGCTACCAACCCAAACATAAAATACGTTTCGTAACTGCGGCCGCACTTTTTGACGGACATGATGCTACAATTAATATCATGCGCAGGATCTTGCAATCTTCAGGTGCAGAAGTAATTCATTTAGGGCATAACCGATCTGTTGACGAGGTCGTAAATTGTGCCATACAAGAAGATGTACAGGGCATTGCGATGACTTCTTACCAGGGTGGGCATCTTGAGTACTTTAAATATATGTATGATCTGCTTCAGGAGAGAGGCGCAACACATATCAAAATATTCGCCGGGGGCGGTGGAGTAATTCTTCCGGCTGAAATAAAAGAACTGGAGGATTATGGAATAAGCAAAATCTATTCTCCAGATGACGGAAGAAAAATGGGACTACAAGGTATGATCAATCATATGCTTGAAAACACAGATTTCATTACAACAACACGTATCACAACCGAATTAAGAGACATTCCACTAAAAGTGGTAAAAAGCATTGCATCTGCAATAACAGTAGCGGAGAACGACCCTAAAGGAGCCCAGTCCTTTGTTGACAAACTGAAAGAACTTTCTAAAGAAAAAAAAACTCCCGTTTTAGGTATTACCGGAACTGGCGGATCAGGAAAATCGTCACTCGTAGACGAACTGGTCAGAAGATTTTTGATAGAAGTGCCTGGCAAAACAATGGCCATTATTTCTGTAGATCCGTCCAAAAGGAAAACAGGAGGTGCATTATTGGGTGACAGGATTAGAATGAACGCCATAAATGATCCCAGGATCTATATGCGATCGTTAGCAACAAGACAGGCAAACCTTGCACTTTCAGTCAATGTACAGGAAAGTATTGATATCTGTAAAGCGGCTGGTTATGATCTGATCATTGTCGAAACGTCTGGTATTGGACAATCCGATACTGAAATTACAGATCACTGTGATGTTTCCCTCTATGTCATGACACCAGAATTTGGAGCGGCAACACAGCTCGAAAAAATAGACATGCTCGATTTTGCCGATTTGGTTGCCATCAATAAGTTTGATAAACGCGGTGCACTGGATGCCTTAAGAGACGTAAGAAAACAATATAAAAGGAATCATAATTTGTTTGATGCCGGCGACGATGAAATACCCGTCTATGGAACGATGGCTTCCCAATTCAATGATCCTGGTATGAATAACCTATTCACCGCGTTGATCAATTCAATTAAAACGAAAACAAACGTCGAGTTCAGTACGACTCAAAAGTTCGTATCGCAAACCTCAGAAAAAACATATATCATCCCACCCGACCGCATAAGATATCTTGCCGAAATCGCAGAATCCAGTACAGCTTATAATGAGTGGGTCACACAACAATGTCAGCTGGCCACTAAACTTTATCAGCTTCAGGGCACTTTAGCACTAATTGAAAATCGCACCGGTTTAGCGGAATCTGGCTTATCATCAGCTACGCATGATCTGAAAATTGTTTTGGAAGACATGGTATCACGTCTCGAAGAACAGCTCGACGGTCAATGCAAAAGGTTAATCAGGGAGTGGCCAGAAACCCTACAAAAATATAAAGCAGAATACTTTGTCTATCAGGTCCGGGATAAAGAAATTAAACAGCCTTTATATTATCAGTCACTTTCACAGTTACAGATTCCTAAAATTTCCCTGCCGAGATATAAAGATTGGGGTGATATTCTCCGCTGGCTACTTACGGAAAATGTACCCGGAGAGTTTCCCTATGCAGCTGGTGTCTTCCCGCTGAAAAGAGAGGGAGAAGATCCCACAAGAATGTTTGCCGGCGAGGGAGGTCCGGAAAGAACAAATAAACGTTTCCATTATGTATCATTAGGTCAGCCGGCGCACCGGCTCTCCACTGCGTTTGATTCGGTAACCCTTTACGGCGAAGACCCGCATATCAGACCTGATATTTACGGAAAAATAGGAAATTCAGGGGTAAGTATCGCTACTTTGGATGATGCAAAAAAGCTTTACTCTGGCTTTAATCTATGTGCTTCTTCTACCTCAGTCTCCATGACGATTAACGGCCCGGCACCAATGCTTTTAGGCTTTTTTATGAACGTAGCCATTGATCAGCAATGCGAATTATATATTAAATCTGAAGGATTGGAAGCAGAGACTGAAGAAAAGATTAAAGCTATATATGCTGCAAAAAAAATAGAAAGGCCCGTATACAACGGCGAGCTGCCGACTGGAAATGATGGACTGGGTTTAATGTTATTGGGGGTTACAGGTGATGAGATTTTACCTGCAGCGATTTATAATAAAATAAAAGCACATGCTATCAGTACAGTGCGCGGTACAGTACAGGCAGATATTCTCAAGGAAGATCAGGCGCAAAATACCTGCATATTCTCAACAGAATTTGCGCTGAGGATGATGGGTGATATACAAAAGTATTTTATTGATCAGAAGGTAAGAAACTTCTATTCTGTATCTATTTCTGGCTATCACATAGCTGAAGCTGGTGCCAACCCGATAAGCCAGCTTGCGTTTACGCTCAGTAATGGATTTACTTTTGTAGAATATTACCTCAGCAGAGGTATGCATATTGACGATTTTGCACCAAACCTGTCCTTCTTCTTTTCTAACGGCATAGATCCTGAATATGCCGTAATTGGCAGGGTCGCCAGACGCATCTGGGCGAAAGCTATAAAAAATAAGTATAAAGGAAATGACCGTTCGCAAAAGCTCAAATATCACATTCAGACTTCTGGCCGGTCTTTACATGCACAGGAAATAGACTTTAACGACATCAGGACAACGCTTCAGGCTTTATATGCAATATACGATAACTGCAATTCACTTCATACCAATGCTTATGATGAAGCTATCACTACCCCTACCGAAGAATCAGTACGCAGAGCTATGGCGATACAACTGATCATCAACCGGGAGCTAGGCCTTGCAAAGAATGAAAACCCTATTCAAGGTGCATTTATCATCGAAGAACTTACAGATTTAGTAGAAGATGCTGTACTCACGGAATTTAGACGGATAAATGACCGTGGAGGAGTTCTGGGCGCAATGGAGACGATGTATCAACGCGGAAAAATACAGGAAGAAAGTCTGTATTATGAAACGCTCAAACATAATGGAGAATACCCGATAGTTGGCGTGAATACATTCTTGAACAAAAAAGGATCTCCAACAGTTACACCAGGAGAAGTGATACGCGCAACTGAAGAAGAGAAACAATATCAGATCAATGCTTTAACCAACTTTCAAAAACGAAATGAGGACACTAAGGAGAAGATATTGGAAGAATTACAACGGAAAGCGGTGCTTGGAGATAATATTTTCGAGGCGTTAATGGATGCCTGCAAGATTTGCTCCCTGGGACAAATCTCCAAAGCATTATACGCTGTCGGCGGGCAATATAGGCGTAATATGTAACCTTATCCCGTGTAATAAGCAAAAAGGGCAGATCATATACTTGATCTGCCCTTTTTTATGAGTTAATATATCCTAAAAACTACGCGTGAATCCAGCTGAATTTATATTCCATAGTGGGATTTTTCATTCTTTCCGCGACACGAAGCAATCGGTTAGGAAGTGCCATTATATAATCACGTGCTTTTTCACCAGCATCATCTAAATCACGCATACCGTCAATTTTCCATTCTTCAATAAGTTGCTGCATAATTTCAACGTAATCTACAGCTGTATAAACACCTAAACGTTGCGCGGCATCTGTGAAGTGTCCGAAAGTTTGTCCCATTTTCATTCCCATTTCCCTCAGGAAATGAGCTGGCATAACGATCTTTTTACGCATCATATCTTCAAATGCAATCATTGCCTCATTGGGATCAACCTCAAATATTTTTGACATGAAGTCTTTATAAGCCTTTGCATGTCTTGCTTCATCAGAAGCAATTACACCACACATTTTTGACAATAAGGTATCACCATCTTTTTTAGCTAAAGAGGCTACCCTTCTGTGAGATATATTAGTTGCAAGTTCCTGGAAGCTTGTGTAAATAAAATTCCTGTAAGGATCATGGCCTGTACCGATATCAAATCCGTCAGCAATCAGATACTGAGTTGATATTTCCATCTGACGCATATCAACACGCCCAGAAAGGTATAAATATTTATTTAATAGGTCACCGTGCCTATTCTCTTCAGCAGTCCAGTGTCTTACCCACTTCATCCATCCACCTTGTTCATTTCTCGAAATCCCGTCAACCATGGCTAACCATGATTCATAAGTTGGTAAAGCTTCCTCTGTGATCGTATCACCGATCAGAACTGCTACAAGATCATAAGAAAGATCGTTAGCATTTTCACGCAAAGATTTTATATCCTGGATAAAGGTTTCACTGGTCGAAACAGGCAAGAAATCAGTCGGCTGCCAATTGGTATCAATCGGTTTGAGGTAAGTATCCATCATATCAAGCATATACTGCTCAATGTGAAGCATCACTTCCCTTCTTTTTTCAGCAAAAAAACTCATTTTGTGTGTGTTTTAGTTTATAGTCAAAGATAACCAAAATTTTATCAAATTGGCTTTCCACCTTTATAAATCACCCCATCTTTCATTACAAAATGCACTTTGAGAATAGAATTAATGTCATTTTCAAGATTAATATCCACAGCAATTATATCCGCTAAATACCCTTTTTTAATAATCCCAATTCTTTTTTCCCAATTTAACTGTTTAGCTGCGTTTATAGTAGCAAACTTAAGTACATCCGGCACCGGAACACCAGCTTCATGATAACCGATTAAAGTATGTTTTGAAGGTAAACCATAAGGCAGATTTACCTCAATATAATCGTCAGAACCTGCGGCAATTGTTACACCCATTTTTATAGCACGGTTCAAGCGCTTAGCCAGTCTTTTTAAATAAGATGCCATATCAGCGGAACTATCTTCACCGGGATAGGCAATCCTTGCATAATTAGCCATAACTACACTGTCACCATCTGTAGGAACAAGAATTACGCCCCTTTTAGCCATCAGTTTTAATGTTGAATCCTGAACATTATAACCATGTTCTATTCCGTCAACACCTGCCAATACTGCATTATGTATTGATTCTGCATCGGTTGCATGTGCAGTAACCCGCAGACCATAACGATGTGCTTCTTTCACTGCTGACTCCATCTCCAGAATAGATAATGAAGTACGGTTAGGAACGTTATCCGCAAAAATTTTGATAACGGTGGCGCCCTGATTCACATTTTCTCTGACCGCTTTAATGATATCGTCCCTTCCGTTTACGATCCGGTATTCATCATCCGCAAGATGTCTGTGTTTATAAATTAAACCTGGCAATTGACCACCCTCGCTCGCCAACCCTGGTCCGGAACTACGCATTCTTGGACCAGGAACTAATCCGTTATCAATCGCATTCATCAAAGCGATATCTGCGAACTGACCTGAATTCCCGAGATCCTGAACAGCTGTTATTCCTTCCTGTAAATAGGCTTTTGCGCGCACCGTTCCGTATATCGCACGATAGGCATCACCTTCCATCGCGAGTGTCTTCAACAGAGACTGGGCCGAGTAATCCATATTAGGCTTTAATTCCTCGCGAAACAACAGGTGTGTATGTGCATCTATTAAACCAGGTAAGACAGTGTAAGCGCTTAAGTCAATTAGAACATAATCAGCTTTCTCTTTCTCAGTAAGTTCCTGTTCTTTCTTGACATCTACGATCTTATTGCCACTAACAAGAATAATCTGTCCTTTGATAAAAGTTCCGTTCCCTGAGTCAAATGTTTTGCCTGCCTTGATCAGGTATTTATTGCTTTGAGCCGATAACAAGGCGGGAATGCAGCATAAAACTGTGAAGAGCATTTTTTTCATACACACAAATAACAAAAAATATCCGGAGATACAGTTATGAATCGATAACAGATTAGACTGAGTAAATGATCAGGAAAGAATTAAAGAGATGAAGCAGAGGCTTCAGGTTTGTAGCGGCAGCGGAGATCTCCAGTGGAAAAAAGCTTGTAAACAAGAAAAGCCTGTAGTTTTCACTACAGGCTTTCTTTAAGATTTGGCACCGACCTACTCTCCCACGTGTTAC
>JAAAFW010000015.1:1949052-1965283 GCA_019352875.1 Pedobacter cryoconitis
TAATCCCCCTTAGAATAATTTTGATGTAGTCCCGAGCAGATTTGAACTGCTGACCCCTACATTATCAGTGTAGTGCTCTAACCAACTGAGCTACGGGACTATTTGTATCAGTTAAGTATCGTTTCGAGGTGTCTCTTCACAATCCTTTACCTGTACCAATACCTCCCTTCAGTTAGGTTAACACTTCTTGATGTCATCCTATGGGTTTTTCTTTTGAGATTTTTGCGTCATTTATATCATTTAGAAACAGGTAGTCAATCTTTCTCCAGAAAGGAGGTATTCCAGCCGCACCTTCCGGTACGGCTACCTTGTTACGACTTAGCCCCAGTTATCGGTTTTACCCTAGGACGCTCCTTGCGGTTACATACTTTAGGTACCCCCAACTTCCATGGCTTGACGGGCGGTGTGTACAAGGCCCGGGAACGTATTCACCGCATCATTGCTGATATGCGATTACTAGCGAATCCAACTTCAAGAGGTCGAGTTGCAGACCTCTATCCGAACTGTGAATGGCTTTTGGAGATTGGCTTGCTGTTGCCAGCTTGCTGCCCTCTGTACCATCCATTGTAGCACGTGTGTAGCCCCGGACGTAAGGGCCATGATGACTTGACGTCGTCCCCTCCTTCCTCTCTGTTTGCACAGGCAGTCTGTTTAGAGTCCCCACCATAACGTGCTGGCAACTAAACATAGGGGTTGCGCTCGTTGCGGGACTTAACCCAACACCTCACGGCACGAGCTGACGACAGCCATGCAGCACCTAGTTTCGTGTCCTTGCGGACTCATCTATCTCTAAATGATTCACTAACTTTCAAGCCCGGGTAAGGTTCCTCGCGTATCATCGAATTAAACCACATGCTCCTCCGCTTGTGCGGGCCCCCGTCAATTCCTTTGAGTTTCAATCTTGCGACCGTACTCCCCAGGTGGAATACTTAACGCTTTCGCTTAGCCGCTAACTGTGTATCGCTAACAGCGAGTATTCATCGTTTAGGGCGTGGACTACCAGGGTATCTAATCCTGTTTGATCCCCACGCTTTCGTGCCTCAGCGTCAATTAAACCATAGTAAGCTGCCTTCGCAATCGGTGTTCTGTGACATATCTATGCATTTCACCGCTACTTGTCACATTCCGCCTACCTCTAGTTCATTCAAGCTCTTCAGTATCAAGGGCACTGCGATAGTTGAGCTACCGTCTTTCACCCCTGACTTAAAAAGCCGCCTACGCACCCTTTAAACCCAATAAATCCGGATAACGCTTGGATCCTCCGTATTACCGCGGCTGCTGGCACGGAGTTAGCCGATCCTTATTCCTTCGGTACATTCAGCTACTTACACGTAAGTAGGTTTATTCCCGAATAAAAGCAGTTTACAACCCAGAGGGCCGTCATCCTGCACGCGGCATGGCTGGTTCAGAGTTCCCTCCATTGACCAATATTCCTTACTGCTGCCTCCCGTAGGAGTCTGGTCCGTGTCTCAGTACCAGTGTGGGGGGTCATCCTCTCAGATCCCCTAGACATCGTGGTCTTGGTGGGCCGTTACCCCGCCAACTAACTAATGTCACGCATGCCCATCTTAATCCTATAAATATTTGAACATTGGATAATGCTATCCTGTGTTTTTATGCGGTCTTAATCCGAATTTCTTCGGGCTATCCCCCTGATTAAGGTAGGTTGCATACGCGTTACGCACCCGTGCGCCACTTTCATATCCAGCAAGCTGGATAATATCGTTCGACTTGCATGTATTAGGCCTGCCGCTAGCGTTCATCCTGAGCCAGGATCAAACTCTCCATTGTAAAATGTTGGTTTGAAACTGACCATTCTTAACTTGTATTAATAATAGTCTGTATTCTTATTTGTCTGTCAGACTTGACTCGAAATTCAGGTAAGTATTTCATGTACTTTGAAGCTGTACCTGATTACCCTGTTTCTTTATAAATGACATCTCTTTAATGAACTTCTCGGCGTCACCTCACGGCTGCCTATATATGTTGCGATTCTTTTTCCTGTGTTTCTCTGGTCGTTATTTTCCAGGTCTGTTTAGATTTTTCCTCGTTTCAATCTTGTTTATCAATGCTTCGACATCCGTCGTACATTTTCCCGTTTTTGTTGGGACTGCAAAGGTAGAAATCTTTTTTAATTTAGCAAGCTTTTTATTTTTTATTTTCCCTGAAGTTTCCTTCGTTTAAATATCAACAGGTGATCTTTCGATCTCCTCAAGCCGGCCTTTTAAAACCTTCCTTTACATCCTTTCAATTGCCTTCTCTTTTTCTCTTGCCTTCTCACGTTTCCCTTCCTCCGAAGCGGGATGCAAAAGTAGGAAAATTATCCCGACCTCCAAACAATAACACAGTCTTATTTGTATAATCCCGCTAAAACACTGTTGTTCAGCTAGAAAAATAATCAGCTATTCACCTGCAGTTAGATGGAAGCTCAGAATTCCGCTGAAAGTGCGCAGACTGGCTTAAAAACTAGAATTATTAAACACTGCGATGGAAAGTAGAACAGCCTTTCGCTATTAATTGTATTCTATGATAAGGAGCCGAAAATTAAATATGCACATATAGTATATATATAAGATAACGAATATGAAATAGCATTGAAAGCCTTAAATCCAGACAGTCATTAACAATGGTGCCAGTAGCGGTAATAACGCTGACGCTTTTGATGCGGACATCAAATACCGGATTAGTGTTACATTATTGCGCTACTTATATCCAATAGCTTTCATAACATTCCAGCTCAGCCTTTGAAAAATCGTAGCATCCTGCGTAATGATCTCTGCATCGGCCATCATGCCCTCTTTAAGGTGAATTGGTTTATTGTGATCTGACAAGTTAGTGACCTTAAAATTAACTATTGATGTAAACATGCTGTCTTTGGGCATGTCCGACAAATAGCCGAGCTTACCCCTAAGCATACCATACTCCTCAAACGGGTAACTTTTAAGCTTAACCAGTACTTCCTGCCCTTCTTTAATCTTACCCATGCTGTTTTGCGATATAGCCATCTCACCAAAAAACTGCTCATTCCCAGAGTTAATGTAAAACACCTCCTGGTTGACAGCGAGGGTCTGGTTTGTCTGAATGATACCAGCAAACCTGATTTTACCCGCTTGTGAAGCTGTCAAAATATATTTATTTTTCCAACCCTCCGCTTGTATTATCAGTCTGTTTAATTCCTGTGCGAATTTTGCTTTTTTCTGTAATTGGCTCACTTGCTTCTCAATATCAACTAGTTTCGGTTGCATTAAAACCCTTTTTTCACTACCTACCCCTTTTTCTACCGATAACCTATACAACAAATATTCCTGCCAAAACAATTGGTAACCAATTTGTAATTCCCCTAAGCGTGTATAATCAACTGTGGAGAGCTCCGCATTGGCAACAGGCTGGTTTTGTTGCAATTGTTTTTGTAGTAAATGAAGACAGACAAGCATCTTCATCACAACTTCATGGTCGGCAGCGTCTTCTAAAAAAGCTAACGGTTGCCCTGTTTTAACGTTCTCTTTTTCGTGCACTAAAATTTTTATAAGCTTGCCGGATACGTTCATAATAACGGGCTTTGGCGCATTTGGAGAAACAATTTTCAGCGGCGCCTTAACTATATCCGGATATCTGATCAGCGCGGAGAGGCCTATGAGCAAAACAAGCAGCATAAAAAACAAGGTAATGCCCCAACGCAAGATCCATGGCGGCACCGCTGTAATAATATCCTGTACATCATTGCTGTGCCTGGTTTCGTCGTCCTTTTCTTGGTCCAATACTAAAGCCATATTAATAATATAGGAGCAGATGTGCAAAAATGCAAATGTGCGAATGAATCTTTTATCTCGTTTATCATTGAATTAACCTATGTCCCCAGCTCCAGTTGATTCCTTACCAAGCTATAATACTCTCCTTTGAGAGCGGTAAGTTCTTGGTGCGTACCCTGCTCGATAATCTGGCCTTTATCAAGTACAATAATGTTATCGGCATTGCTTACTGTACTCAACCGATGCGCCACAATAACCACTGTTCGACCGTTAAAAAATTCCTGCAGATTATCCATAATAATACGCTCATTATTGGCATCGAGAGAGTTTGTTGCTTCATCAAACAGCAGGTATTCAGGATCTTTATATACAGCACGTGCAATCAGGATACGCTGGCGCTGTCCCTGGCTTATACCATTTCCTTCTGCTCCAATTTTGGTGTTGAGGCCCAGAGGAAGCTCATCGATAAAATCACGAATATTGGACACCTTAATGGCATGGGCAACCTTTTTCTTGTCGGGGTATTCATCTCCTACGGCTATGTTGCGTTCAATACTGTCCGAAAATATAAAGCCGTCCTGCATCACTATCCCACATTGGCTACGCCATGCTTTAAAACTGATGTTGTTTAGGTTTTGCTGCCCGACTTTTATCTCACCATTTTGCGGCTCATAAAACCGGAGCAGCAATTTAAGTATCGTTGTTTTGCCACTGCCGCTCATGCCTACTATAGCAGTTGTTTTACCTTGGGGAATATACAGGCTGACGTTTTCCAGCACAGGCTCGTTACCGGCACCAGCATAACGAAAAGTCAGGTTGTTTAATGATATGCTTTTATTTTCGGGTAACGTATGACTCCATTCCTTACCGGCTGGTTCCTCATCTTTCATTTGATGTATCTCATTGAGCCGCTCCAAGCTGATTTTAGCATCCTGAAAACCTTGTATAAAACCCAGTAATTGCTCAATGGGGCTGCTTAATTGGCCTACTATATATTGCACTGCAACCATAGCGCCCAAAGTCAGATGATTATTGATAACGGCTTCAGCACTTAAAAAAGTAATTAATATGTTCTTCCCCTCGTTGATAAAGGTAGCACCTCCTTGCTGGTATTGGCTAAGAGCAAGTGTCTTTACATTGAACTTAAAAAGCCGGGCTTGTATATGTTCCCATTCCCAGCGCTTTTGCTGCTCACAGTTGTTCAGTTTTATTTCCTGCATGCCATTAATTAGCTGTACTATATTGCTTTGGTTACTAGCAGACACATCAAAGCTTTTATAATTTAGCTCACGGCGACGTCTTAAAAACAGTAATATCCAGGCGATATAAAGACTACTGCTAACAGCAAATACAAAGAATATTGACATATTATAATAAGCCAGCACGATAGAAAATACAACGAGGTTAAACATGGAGAAAACTGTGGTTAGCGTTGCCCCTGTCAAAAAAGATTGAATTGTCTTCTGGTCATTAATACGCTGCATGATATCGCCCGTCATTTTCGTATCAAAGAAACTCATCGGCAGCTTCATTAGCTTAATTAAAAAATCGGTGAGGATAGCAATGTTGATTCGGGTACTGATATGCAGTAAGATCCAGGACCGGATGAATTCCACGCTTACCCGGCCTATAACGAGTGCTATCTGAGCGATAACGATTATATAAATGAAATTTAAATTTCTTGTGTTGATACCTATATCAACGATTGATTGCGTCAGGAACGGCGTTATTAACTGCAATATGCTGCCAATACCCAGTCCGAAAAGCAGCTGGATAATCAGTCGACGGTAAAGGATTAAATATTTCAGCAGGAACGACCACCGCACTTCCATCGCTTTTTCATCATCCTGCTCATAGAACTGCGGAGTTGTGGATATTAGTAATGCGATACCTTCAAGGTTATCTTTGTCCTGCCGCCAGCTTCTGTTAAAGCTATTTTCATCAAGAATAAATAGCCCTCCGGCTGGGTCAGCGAGGTAATATTTATGATTTTTGATTTTGTATAGGACTATGAAGTGATATTGCCTCCAATGTAATATACACGGTAATTCTGCTTCCTTTAACTGTTCGTTACTCAGTTTTACTCCTAAAGTACGAAATCCTATTTTTTCCGCTGCATCGCTAATGCCAAGCAATGAAACGCCCTCCCTGTTAATCTCACAAAGCCGGCTCATTGTTTTTTGGCTATAAGTACGACCATAATGCTTGGCTATCATACGCAGGCAGGTAGGGCCGCAATCCATGCTGTCAAATTGCTGGTAAAAGGGAAAGCTCATCTTCTAAATGTTTCTTCAAATTACACACCTCGTTATACAAGGTGTATGGTGAATTGAAATGGGTGCCATCTGTAGCAACTACACTGTTATCGTCTTTAAACCAGTTTTTCGCCCATTATATATATATTTTCGACTTATAGTAAAGGCCTCTTTAATTTGAGGGTCTCTTTTAGGTGGTATAAAGTGTCTTTTGAAATCAATAAGATGATACAACAGTACTTCAAACCTGTTTTTATAAATGAGTGTTCCATTTTCCCACCTTAGCCGGCCGGGGCTGCCACCTTCTATAATATGCATATCAAAATAGGGTTTAATATAACCGCATGACTCCATTTTCTTTACAACATGCATCATACTTTCTATCTCGCTTTCTATTTCGTTAAATGGTTTTTCTTCTTCAAACTGCCGGTGTGTAAAATTAGTCTCGTCAAAACAGTAATGGATATTGCTGCTAAATACCTTTTTATAATCTTTGCTGTGCGTATACAGCAAATTCATTTTTGAAGTGTTTTTGAACAATAAGAAACAACCTGGTATCCAGTCCGGCCTTGTGCTAATTATATCATACTGTTCAAGAATATCATCGTTTATAAATCCTCTGATGTCCCCAAAAACCAAGTCGATATCACAATGTCCCCATATATCATAGCCGCTCAATAACTCAGAAAAAATATGTCCGTATGCCGGCTTAAAATCACATAGCTTATATGCGTTAATTATATTGGTATCAAAACCAAGTTTGACATTGATTAGCTCCCGAAGTTCTTCTAGTGGCTTAAATATGAGCTTTACATTGAGTGGAAGTGATTTATGGTAAGACAAATCGTCTGTAACAATGTAAAAATCAACTGTCGGGTTATAACCACATGAATGTACAAAGTAATCAAAGTACCAGGGTAACTTCCCATAAAAACAGATCACCATACCTATACTCTTAAGTCTTTTCATGTTCATTTTGACAATTTAATAGGCTTTTTTTCCAAAAAACAGATACGGTTTAAAACAGTATCGTAACGACATTACTGGGTAATATCAAATTCTGTAATAGCATCGTATAACGGTTTAAAGCACTCCGATGATGAAAAATATTTTGCAATAAAATCATGCGCATTCCGCTGCATCGTTTCTCTTAAATACTTACTTTGAATTAAATCTGATAGTGCCGATACGAATGCACCGTCATCATCGGCGACTGAATAACTGTTATTCGCACCTGTCTCCATTCCTCTTGCGCCGTGGCTGGTTGTAACAAGGGGTTTACCATGTGCCAATGCTTCAAGGTTTTTTATTTTCAGACCGGCACCAAAGCGTACCGGATTGATTATAATATCAGCTTCTTCATAAATTTTGTTAAGGTCGCTTTCGAAGCCTTTCAGATTTATTCTCTTTTTGTCCGGGAAATTGAGTTCTGTGCATACCGTACCATAAATGTCGAGCTCTACATTGTATTTCGCACTTATTTCATCCCAGCAATGCGCCATAAAATGGTTAATACTATCAACATTGGGTAAGTAGCAGCTCGCAACAAAGGCAATTTTCCTAACCTCAGGCCTCAATTCGTGGTAATAAATTTCGCATGGATGAGGACAAAGTAAAACTTTCCGACTGTCAACCATTAAGCAGGCCCTATCAAAATCAGGCTGGTTTATCATCATAACATGATCGTAGATGCTAAATATATCCGCTTCATCCTTTTCCTGCATTTCATACAACCTACTGCCATAATCGAACTTTTTAAATTGCGCGGTACGTTCACTTATAATATCGTGGGTATCTAAAATCACATGACAATCGTATGGTAGGAAATTTAAACAGTAACTGCTATGGATATACTCGACGATTAATACATCGAAATGCCTACTTTCTAATAAGGATTTCAATTTTTCACCATAGTCATCTGAATCCAAATGACTATCATGTTCCAATATTATCAATTCGATCCCATATTCATTATTTACTGTGTTTTCAATGCTACCGTGGGCAGGACCTGTGGCAACCACTGTCAAAGAGAAATGACCGGATAAATACCGTACTAAAGCCGCAATTCGCACCCTATGTCCCGAGCATCGTTCCCAAAAATCAACATCTGTAAATAGTAAGACCTTTTTCATTTATGCATAACGTCATCTTAACCTTGATTCAGGCCTTATTAAAATTAAACATAGAGGCAACTTTTACACAGCCTCTTTGCACATGCACTTAATGTGAGCAGCGTCCACCACCACCAGAATCACGACAAGTCAGTCCTGAACAGCAATATCCTACATCTCGAGGAGAACAACTACTATGTTCTACCCAGCATCCACCACTTCCTGTGCCAATCGGGGGAAAACCACCACCACCGCCTCCACCGCCTGAACCACTACCAGCCATAATGCTTTTTAATTCAGCTCTGCTTAGCACGTTCTTTACGTTACTTAGGCTTAATTTTTCAATCTTCATAATATAAGAATTTGGAAATTTTACCGTAACCACGCTCCGGTATTTTAAGCGATATGCAGTTATAAGGCGCATACTCCTTTAATTGAACAATTGTCTATTGCAGCATATATTTTAAATCGGCAAACTGGTAATTATAAGGTTACGCATCCATCTTATAATAGTCGTGTCCATTAAGCATAGAGGCAACTACTATGCAGCCTCTATTGCTCATGCAACTAATTAGATACAACTCGATTGATAACAAGTCAATCCTGAACAGCAATTTACTTGAGGTCCGGAAATACAATAAGTATAATGTGTCCCGCATGCGCCACTTCCTGAGCCAGGATCAGGAAAACCACCGCCACCACCACCACTTGATCCGCTACCGGCCATAATGCTTTTCAATTCAGCTCTGCTTAGTACGTTCTTTACGTTACTTAGGCTTAATTTTGTAATCTTCATGATTTACGAATTTGGAAAATTTACCGTAACCACGCTCCGGTAATTTGAGCGATATGCATTTATAAAGCGCATACTCCTTTACTCGAACAAAGTGTTTATTGCAGCATATATTTTAAATCAGTAAACTGGTAATTAGAAAGTTACGCATCCAGCTTATATTAGTGAGTTTGTATTAAGCATAGAGGCAACTTTTACGCAGCCACTATTGCACATGAACTTATTATGAACAGTATACAAAATACCCACCGTCGCTTTTACAAGTTAATCCTGAACAGCAATATCCTCCATAACTGCAGGTATTACCTCGTGTAATACATCCACCGCTTCCTGTGCCACCAGGAGGAAAGGGAGAACCACCGTCGCCACCTGTACCACTACCGGCCATAATGCTTTTCAATTCAGCTCTGCTTAGCACGTTCTTTACGTTACTTAGGCTTAATTTTTTAATCTTCATAATTTACGAATTTGGAAAATTTACCGTAACCACGCTCCGGTAATTTGAGCGATATGCAGTTATAAAGCGCATACTCCTTTACTCGAACAAAGTGTTTATTGCAGCATATATTTTAAATCAGTAAACTGGTAATTAGAAGGTAGTAAATGTCCATTTATAAGCATAGTTGGTGTGAAAGCAACGTCTGCCATCTCACACCATGCCTTTTGCTCATCCAGTTTATAGTAATCGGTCTCTATTAACGTAACCGGATAAGCCTTTGCCCATGTTTCGTAATTCTTTTGCTTTTGTTCGTACCAGTCGTGCAATGCATTTTTCACGTGTGTTTTATCCAATTGCGCATTTAATGCCATTAAATGCCTGGTTACCGGCGTTTGAAGGTCTGTTTCGGTATTTTCAGCGGTGAACACTATGCGCGCCTGCACGTCACCATTTTGATCTACAATTTCGTTAAGCAGCTTATGCATTTTTGCACAAGGCTGGCAATAAGGATTACTTACCATAGTTATCACATTTCCCGCCTCAGCTTTGCCTAGCACTATACTCCAATTTTCATCAGGCTGCTTAAACTGCGGCTGTTCAGTAAGTAACTTGTTAAATAGCTCGCTGTTATATTTAAACTTGCGCAATTGTTCTTTAAGGGGTTTTACCTGCTGCAGTTTAAGAAACAATGGTTTTAGTATCAGCCACAATAGAATGGGAGATGAAAAGTACACCAACGTTAATCGCAAAACTTCGTAATTTGTAAAGTCGAAATAAAAATGAGTTGAAGATGCATTAATGACCAGCGGTATAAATTCCAGCCATAATATGATCTGTATGGAACAGCATAATATACACCACTTTTTGACTACACGCGCTTGATAATAGATCGAATAGACTGTATACGGCAGGCTAACAAAGTTCAGCATCGCTAATACGGTTAGTGACCCGGCCAAACTTCCGCCGAATTGTAGTAGTAACCAGGTTCCTGCAAAATAAAAAAAGCCTACCTCGCTCCAGGTAAGCCCATCAAACACTTTGGCAGCTTTCGAAGATAATATAGCGTTACAGTCTGTTTTATCTCCGGGCTGACAAAGCACTTGAATAAGTGGATTATTGCTGTCAACCGATTGTATTAATAATAAAATGGAGACAATTAATCCAGCGGTTTTGAGGAGAGATAGTGACGCAATTGTCCAGTTTAAACTGGAGAAGTAACCACTGTTATACAAAAGTACTAGTAAAATCGATACACAACTGACTGTTAATAAAGCTGGTTTAAACCTGGAAGCCGATAACAGTGTACTCCGGTCTTTAATGAAGTTAGTATCCGGTTCCGCAATGAGCACAACACCCGCATACGCCGATTTAAAGTTACTCACCTCCAATTTGTTCACCGCTTTCCTTTCGTCAGCGAAATAAACATGTTTATCGTCCATTTTAGTGACAACTGCAAATTCGCCGCCATTGGTACTGAGGTTAACCAAAAACGGTAAAGACAGTTCACTTAACATCTCTGATTTAGCCCTAAACGCACTATTCTCTATATGTAATGCGGTTAGTACATCACTCACTGCAAGCATGCTCGGATAATCAGGGTGCTTTTCAAGTTCATCAATAACACTATCGGGATCTATAGTGATTTTTAAGTATTTTAAAAGATTAACTACGGCCGCTTCGGCATTTGAGCGTTTAGTAAATAAAGACATATAAAATCCGTTAAACAGTCAAAAACCAAAAAAATAACCGCAAGAACAGACTAACAACAGTAAATGAAGCCAGAAGAAAAGGAGTATTATTTGATTTTAATATATTTGGTTAAATAAACGTAATGATAACATTTTATAAAAGCAAAATTAATCTGAGATTAAAAACAACCTACTATAATAAGATGCAATATTAAATGCTCGAACACAGACTATTTATTAATTACTAGGAACTAAGCAGTTAATCGACTTAGTCGTTACAACCATATGCATCCTGCAGTTTCGTAAAAATTAACGGATCAAATGTGAAATATTTTTACACTTAAATTAGTCGTTCAACATCTTTAGCAGATTCTTTTCAAAATTTTTGGCATCTATTATATAATCCCCTTCAAAATAATCCTCCCTGCCATGAGTATCACAAAGCTGATGATAGTATTTAATGCCTAATGCTTCGGCCATATACCAAAATAATGGGCTCGGGTGGTCAAGCTCATTTGTTTTGTTTTTATGTAGCTCTAAAAGTGACGTGCCGGAGCCCATAAAAAGCATATTGGTTAGACCTGATCCGTGTGTACCTACAAGATATCTCACTTGCGAAAAAATGGCGACCTGTTCTAAAAAACTATGCTTTTCGGGATAGAAAATCTCAAAATCGTATTTGTCAACTATAGTTAGAATCTCATCTTCATTAGTTATAGCACGTCGTCCGGCAAGTTTTCGGCTTACATACAACCTTTCTATCCGTTTTGTAACTAATGGCTTAACCGTCAAAACGTAATTGCTATAAAATCTTCTTATTTGCCGCACGTGCATGCCGTTATAGGAATCACATTCAGGCTTGATTTGCGGCAGACAAAGATTTTTGACTAATAAACTTTTACCATTTGGTACAAAAAAGATATTTTTAATATTAAATGGTTCAATCGAGCCCATGATAAAGTCTGCATCTCTATAATATTCTGGCAAAATTAAAATCAATGTATCAAGCTTCTTTCTGACCATCCATAAACGGAATATAGATTCACAAATCCAATGATAGTAGTTAAACCAAGGATGATGAATTGCCAGATAAGTTTTATCATCATCGAGTACGATCAAGTTTTCCGGGTTATCAACGGCGTCATAGTAACATTTGGCCGCTTCATTCCTGTAATCGTTAATCTGAACCGGATAGTTATGATGGGATTCTTTAATCAGGCCTTTGTTATTCATACAAAAGCCGGAAGACGTCACAAAAACGTTTTTAAGATATTTTACGCGCTGTTCATTTAATGTATAAGATAAATGTGGCAAATATTTATCTCGATCCTCGTCACAAATATTCAAAGGATAAGGAACAGTGACTTTTTTTTCCATAAAGATTGAGATTACGCTACTATTTGGTATCACTAATATAGTATTCGTTTTTTTGTATAACACAGTTGTACTGTAAATATTATCTCCAACGAATTTTTGGACTTTGACATACAGGGACGACCTTTTGTTTTCATACCGATTGTAATGATAACCATGTAAGTAAGAGATAAGTCTCTGGGAAAGACTAGCATGTTCCAATTGCTCTACAAACTGACTAGCGTCGACACCGAAGAAGAGACCAAATGTTTATGGTTTATTGGGCTTGAATCCGAATTTTAAAAAAAAAGGAAAACCCAGAGGTAAGGAAAATATTTTGATTAATAGCTCATCTGCTTCAAGTGCCAGAACGGCTTCGCCAGAAAAAACCTGATAAACAAGAAAAGCCTGTAGTTTTCACTACAGGCTTTCTTTAAGATTTGGCACCGACCTACTCTCCCACGTGTTACCGCAGTACCATCGGCTCTGGTGGGCTTAACTTCTCTGTTCGGAATGGGAAGAGGTGGACACCACCGATATAGGCACCTAAATGTTTTTAATGTTATCACTCATCTTATTCCTTATCTCTTTTGAGATAGTCTCGATCAGCGCAACAATGACATATTATTGAAAGAAGTTAGTATGAAGAACAAACAACAGTATTCTGCTTTTGAAAGCTTCGGATGATTAGTATTACTCGACTATGCTGTCACCAGCTTTACATCTATAACCTATCAACGTAGTAGTCTGCTACGGTCCTATATGGAATTCTCATCTCGTGGCTAGTTTCGCACTTAGATGCTTTCAGCGCTTATCTATTCCCAACGTAGCTACTCTGCAATGCCCCTGGCGGAACAACAGATTCACTAGAGGTTAGTCCAACCCGGTCCTCTCGTACTAAGGTCAGCCCCACTCAAAATTCCTACGCCCACAACAGATAGGGACCGAACTGTCTCGCGACGTTCTGAACCCAGCTCGCGTGCCACTTTAATCGGCGAACAGCCGAACCCTTGGGACCTTCTCCAGCCCCAGGATGTGACGAGCCGACATCGAGGTGCCAAACCTCCCCGTCGATATGAGCTCTTGGGGGAGATCAGCCTGTTATCCCCAGCGTACCTTTTATCCTTTGAGCGATGGCCCTTCCATGCAGAACCACCGGATCACTATATCCGTCTTTCGACCCTGCTCGGCTTGTCTGCCTCACAGTCAAGCAAGCTTATGCTATTGCACTCCTCATACGGTTACCAAGCGTATTGAGCTTACCTTTGAAAGCCTCCGTTACCTTTTTGGAGGCGACCACCCCAGTCAAACTACCCATCAAACAATGTCCCCCCCGAAGGGGGTTAGACACCGAATACAGAAAGGGTGGTATTTCAACGTTGACTCCACGACGCCTAGCGACGCCGCTTCATAGTCTCCCACCTATCCTACACATCCTGTATCCAATGGCAATGTTAAATTGTAGTGAAGGTGCATGGGGTCTTTCCGTCCCGTTGCGGGTACCCGGCGTCTTCACCGGGACCACAATTTCACCGAGCTCATGGCTGAGACAGCGCCCAGATCGTTACACCATTCGTGCAGGTCGGAACTTACCCGACAAGGAATTTCGCTACCTTAGGACCGTTATAGTTACGGCCGCCGTTTACTGGGGCTTCGATTCAATGCTTCGCCTTGCGACTAACATCCCCTCTTAACCTTCCAGCACCGGGCAGGTGTCAGGCCTTATACTTCATCTTTCGATTTTGCAAAGCCATGTGTTTTTGTTAAACAGTCGCCTGGGCCTTTTCACTGCGGCTGATATTGCTATCAGCGCCCCTTCTCCCGAAGTTACAGGGCCATTTTGCCGAGTTCCTTAGCCATGATTCACTCGAGCACCTTAGAATTCTCTTCCCGGATACCTGTGTCGGTTTGCGGTACGGGTTTTTATAACCTGAAGCTTAGCGGTTTTTCTTGGAAGTCTGATTACCTGCGCTATCCACTTACCCGAAGGCTCGCGGTACTATCGACGTTCAGCTAGGTCTGCGGATTTGCCTACAGTCCTAATACCTACAGTCTTTAACGATCTATTCCGTCAGATCGCGGCAGTGTCACTACTCCGTCCCCACATCGCAGTTATAAAAAGTACTGGAATATTAACCAGTTGTCCATCGAATATCCCCTTCGGGTTCTCCTTAGGCCCCGACTAACCCTGATCCGATTAGCGTTGATCAGGAAACCTTATCCTTTCGGTGGGCAGGTTTCTCGCCTGCCTTATCGTTACTTATGCCTACATTTGCTTTTCCAGAAGCTCCAGCACAACTTACGTCATACCTTCGCTGCCGCTGGAATGCTCCCCTACCGTAATATTAATATTACCCATAGCTTCGGTATACTACTTGATGCCCGTTTATTATCCATGCACGATCGCTCGACTAGTGAGCTGTTACGCACTCTTTAAATGAATGGCTGCTTCCAAGCCAACATCCTAGCTGTCTGTGCAATCGCACCTCGTTAGTTCAACTTAGTAGTAATTTTGGGACCTTAGCTGATGGTCTGGGTTCTTTCCCTCTCGGCCCGTGACCTTAGCACCCCGGGCCTCACTGCTGCGTATATTTTATAGCATTCGGAGTTTGTCTGGATTTGGTAGGATTTGACTCCCCCGCACCCAATCAGTAGCTCTACCTCTATAAAACTTTACCACAACGCTGTTCCTAAAAACATTTCGGGGAGTACGAGCTATTTCCCAGTTTGATTAGCCTTTCACCCCTACCCACAGATCATCCGGAAACTTTTCAACGTTTATCGGTTCGGTCCTCCAGTACGTGTTACCGCACCTTCAACCTGTCCATGGGTAGATCACAAGGTTTCGCGTCTACCTCCCCTGACTATACGCCCTATTCAGACTCGCTTTCGCTTCGGCTGCGTGTCTTAAACACTTAACCTTGCCAGAGAAGAGTAACTCGTAGGCTCATTATGCAAAAGGCACGCCGTCACGCCACCTGGACGCTCCGACCGCTTGTAAGCACACAGTTTCAGGTTCTATTTCACTCCCCTGTTCGGGGTTCTTTTCACCTTTCCCTCACGGTACTGGTTCACTATCGGTCTCTCAGGAGTATTTAGCCTTACCGGATGGTGCCGGCAGATTCCCACAAGGCGTCTCCGACCTCGCGGTACTCAGGATACTACTAGGCTAATGTTACTTACGTGTACGCGGCTCTCACGCTATATTGCCAGGCTTCCCATCCTGTTCCACTTCATTTCATTAATACCATATCGTAGTCCTACAACCCCAACTTTGCCGTAACAAAATTGGTTTGGGCTCTTTCCAGTTCGCTCGCCACTACTTTGGAAATCATTATTATTTTCTCTTCCTCTGCTTACTTAGATGTTTCAGTTCGGCAGGTTTGCGCATCGTAATGCGACTAGTCTTCAACTAGCCAGGTTTCCCCATTCGGAAATCTCCGGATTAATTCATATTTGCTAATCCCCGGAGCTTATCGCAGCTTATCACGTCCTTCATCGCCTCTGAGAGCCAAGGCATCCCCTGTGTGCTCTTTCTTACTTTCTTCTCTCCATAGCCTTTTGCGCCTATGGAAATGCTTTTTTTGATGGTTGTTAATCTTTTTTTCAGATAAATATATAAATACATTCATCCTTCTTAAGTGCTAACAACGTCTCTATTGTTGTTTGCTCTTCTTTTTTAACTTCTTCCAATATGTCAAAGAACTTTTCTATCCCCGGAAACACTTTTACATGTCTCCTATTTTATCAGACCTTTTATCTTAAGTCCGGGTGATGGTGGAGAATAACGGAGTCGAACCGTTGACCTCCTGCGTGCAAGGCAGGCGCTCTAGCCAGCTGAGC
>JAAAFW010000015.1:1965466-1965614 GCA_019352875.1 Pedobacter cryoconitis
CTTTACTGCAGTAAGGTGAACACTATATAGATGTTTCATCCTATGGGTTTTTCTTTTGAGATTTTTTTGTCATTTATATCATTTAGAAACAGGTAGTCAATCTTTCTCCAGAAAGGAGGTATTCCAGCCGCACCTTCCGGTACGGCTA
>JAAAFW010000016.1 GCA_019352875.1 Pedobacter cryoconitis
AGCCATGCCCCGCGGTATAGCCAGAGCCAGCAGTCTTTGGTCCATTCTTCGGTTTTCTGCAGCCTTTTCAAGGCTTCCAGGATAATCTTAAAGCAGACGATGTGTGTACCATGCGGATCTTCAAAATCCCCGGCAGCGAAAATCTGCTGGGGTTTAATTTTTTGCAGCAGCTCCATGGTCAGCTGGACATCCTGGTCTGTCACCGGATTCTTCTGATTTTTGCCGCTTTCATAAAAAGGCAGTGCCATGAAATGGATATGGTCATCTTCCAGTCCGCAATAGCGTGCACCGGCAATGGCCTCTCCCTTACGGATTAGCCC
>JAAAFW010000017.1 GCA_019352875.1 Pedobacter cryoconitis
GAATTCCTGAGCGAAAAAAATGGTGAAAACTTACAGGCGAAGGCATCAGCTGCGCGCGAAGCAAGCAGGTGCCAGCCGAGCCTGCTATAGTTTTCACCATTTTTTCGCCCTATTTTCTGCGATAAACAAAAGATCAACCCATACAGCCTTTTCTGCAAAAAACAAACCTTACCCAACCCGGACCAGGAAGCCAGATTATCCAAAATAAAA
>JAAAFW010000018.1 GCA_019352875.1 Pedobacter cryoconitis
GATCCTTAAGTCGTGTCCTTCTCCTACGATCTTGTGAACGATGGATATTTTCTTTCTAAACTTTAAACAAACAGTGGAGAGATGTTGTTGTGTGTGGAACGACGCTTAGCCTACCGAGGAAGATCCAGACTACAATAGAATATGTGGCCAAAACTCTCCGCAACTTCAGCAGCAAAAAGGATATTATTGACATAACCTCCTCACAAAAAGTACACAAATGGCTAAATAACAGAGCCCCTCTTTTTACTAGG
>JAAAFW010000019.1 GCA_019352875.1 Pedobacter cryoconitis
TCTGCAGGATATCGCGGCCGCGAGTCACTGTTAGAAGTCCCGTATCGTTATTGACATATTTCCTGGCCCCACATCCACCTCCTGGTGTTAAAAGTGGATGACTTCTACATGACACAGAAAATCTCTGGCAAGCTATAACTAAAGTAGGCTTCCCTGGGTGAAAAAATAGTGGGGCCCAACAGATCTCTTTCTACATGTAGCCTGGGAAGGGTATGCTAGAAGATAATGGAGTTGCCTCCACTTAAACCAACC
>JAAAFW010000020.1:0-251 GCA_019352875.1 Pedobacter cryoconitis
GATCCGTTAGCTATCGTTCGCGAGAAAGTTAGTAGACACACAGGACCCAGGCGTGCAAGTCAATTTCAGCTGACTACACCGATTCTGGTTAAAAGAGCCTATGGCCACCCTTATTTTAGAGAAAAAAAACCACACCTCTAATGTGTTGGGCACTAGAAAAAGCTAACTACCTAGTCCGTTTCTGGACGACTTCATTGGGAATAACATACCCCCCACTGTGATTAAGACTGGCACTGTCCTAATGCTTTCTT
>JAAAFW010000020.1:434-607 GCA_019352875.1 Pedobacter cryoconitis
TGACAGTTAATTATGAGCATGTCTTGCCCTTCATGGTGGATATTCACAGCTGAAAGTGGTATTGGCATTTTTTTCTGAGGACACAACGAGGAAATCTGATAAATACGGCCACCTGAAGTCTAGCTCGGAGTTAACAATTTACCACGTTTAGAGCGGCCGCGATATCCTGCAGA
>JAAAFW010000021.1:0-250 GCA_019352875.1 Pedobacter cryoconitis
GATCCGCTCGCACTTAGCCTGTTAAGGGGTTCGCGCTCGTCTAGTCTGTGCTGTTGCCTGGATAGTAAATTATCATGGTACAAACTTTTAAGAGCCAGTTAAATGGAGATGGATTTAAAAAGAGTTATTGTAAAGTCTCCCCAGGTGTGTCATTAAATATCCCAACAGATTGCCCTGGCCTGACCCCCTAAATGCAATTTTGGGATTCCCTTTTAGTTGCTTTCATTAAAATGTACCAGCGCAGTAAAAA
>JAAAFW010000021.1:431-605 GCA_019352875.1 Pedobacter cryoconitis
TTTTTCCCTCCACACCTCCCAGAGATACTTTCAGGGTGGCTAAACTTGGCTAAAGGCTTCCGGACCAACCCTTGTTTCTTTATGGTGCTTGTGTCCTGACAACCGCGTAAGGCATGGAAATTCAGCTATTTATCCGATCGTTTATATGGGCGTGCGGCCGCGATATCCTGCAGA
>JAAAFW010000022.1 GCA_019352875.1 Pedobacter cryoconitis
GTACTGGATGCATCTGCAGGATATCGCGGCCGCCATCTGCCCTACGTTTGAGGGTTATAAGCTGGGTAGTATTACTCCTACTAACGGGCTGCATACCTCCATCTTCTAGCAGGTGTGGTCAGCTTCTCAGTGTAATCGGAAGGGACCTGTGAAAAAAAGGTTCAAAAGCACTGATGGGCAAGTGTTCTCCAGACGGTCTTAGAACGGACATTAGCGGTTTTGACAGATAAGGATCCCCCGGGCCATACT
>JAAAFW010000002.1 GCA_019352875.1 Pedobacter cryoconitis
GAATTCCTGAGCGAAAAAAATGGTGAAAACTTACAGGCGAAGGCATCAGCTGCGCGCGAAGCAAGCAGGTGCCAGCCGAGTCTGCTATAGTTTTTACCTTTTTTTTCGCCCTATTTTCTGCGATAAACAAAAGATCAACCCATACAGCCTTTTCTGCAAAAAACAAACCTTACCCAACCCGGACCAGGAAGCCAGATTATCCAAAATAAAATACCCATCTAATTAATCCACTATACACGGGGGGAATTCCTGAGCGAAAAAAATGGTGAAAACTTACAGGCGAAGGCATCAGCTGCGCGCGAAGCAAGCAGGTGCCAGC
>JAAAFW010000003.1 GCA_019352875.1 Pedobacter cryoconitis
TTAAAACCTTCCTTTACATCCTTTCAATTACCTTCTCTTTTTCTCTTGCCTTCTCACTGTTTCCCTTCCTCCGAAGCGGGATGCAAAAGTAGGAAAATTATCCCTTCTACCAAACAATAACACTGACTTATTTGTATAATCCCGCTAAGACACTGTTGTTCAGCTAGAAAAATAACCGGCTAGTCATCAACAGCAAGATTGACTAGTCACAAATCTGGTAAACACCCCACAGACTGGCTTAAAAACTAGAATTATTAAACACTGCGATGGAAAGTAGAACAGCCTTTCGCTATTAATTGTATTCTATGATAAGGAGCCGAAAATTAAATATGCACATATAGTATATATAGCTCACTGCAAAACAGTATAAAGAACACTTGTTTTCACCTATCAGATAAATTCATTACCGAATAAACCACAACAAACTGAATATCAAATAGTTTATCAATTAAAATAAGCAAACCTCGCATATGCCATCACATGGGCAGACCTATTTGACACAGATTTGGTAATGTCTGGAAATAGATGGAAATTGTTTAAACGGTTTTGTGACAGAGCCATACTGGCATACAAGTCCCTTCATATCAAAACATTGAATCATTAACTCACGTCAATTTTTAACAGTACAACAATAAATAATATGAAAAAAGTTACGGGAATGGGCGGCGTATTTTTTAAATGCGACGATCCGCAAAGCATGAACAAGTGGTACGCCAAAAACCTTGGAATGACCACCAATGAATATGGAACTACATTTGAATGGCGGCATGCCGATGATCCGTCAATAAAAGGATCAACAGCCTGGTGTACATTCCCACAGGATACTAAATATTTCAATCCCTCAACTAAACCATTTATGATTAATTACAGGGTGGACAATATCGTCGCACTTGTAAATGAGCTTAAAAAGGACAATGTGACCATAATCGATGAGATTGTAGAATATGACTACGGTAAATTCATACATATACTAGACCCGGAAGGTAATATTATCGAGCTTTGGGAACCAAGCTGATTCAGCTTCATAAACGCCAGGCATAAGTCATCTGCTTATCTTATTCGGCTGAAAGCCTCATTATTCCACAGCACCCCACACGATACCCACTATTTTAGCTATTCTTGTGGGTTCACTGTGGGTAAGTGTGGGTAATTATAGAAGGCCAGTAAGACAACACCCGAACAAGACCCGAACAAAACACCAATATACTCCCATTCGGGTCGACCTCGGGTCAAGTTCGGGTCGAATTCACTTGATCTTCAGGTTTCAGTCGAACAACAGCACCATATGGCCCCAATAAAACCAAAGCAGCAGTATGAGTATGCAGCAGTTTAAATTTTGTCGAACACCAGTTCAGACACTTCTACAATATTCATTAGAGATCGCCAAATGTTATTAAATAGGTCAAGGATAGACTGGAGTTATTCCAACCCCATGTAAAAAATAGGCTAACTACGAACAAGACACGACCAAGACACTAAGAGAACACTTACATAGTCTGGAATACTTCAGTTCAGCAGGATCTGTCGCTTCAATTTATCTTCATTCACCTTCAGCTCTTGCCAAATAAGTATGATGCTGATCTGGTATCTCAATCAAAAAAACAATTTACCGTTAAATTTTAATTCTTAAATTTGCAGAATTAAACGCCGTTTGCAGCGGTATTAATCTTATGAAAAAATTTCAGACCATACTTTATTACTGCTACAGTCCGATAGCAGAGGCAGAACAATTTGCCGCAAATCATCTTTTATTCTGTAAAAGCCTGGGTCTCACCGGCCGCATTATCGTCGCAGACGAAGGACTAAACGGAACAGTATCCGGAACTCCGGAAGCCTGTGCTGCTTACATGGAAGCTATTCATGCTGATGAGCGTTTTGCAAAAACTGAATTTAAGATAGACGATGTAGAGGAACCTTCCTTCATTAAAATGCATTGCCGTTATAAATCGGAGATTGTACATTCGGGCTTAAGAGATACAAGTATTATCAATCCCAATGAAAAAACAGGAAAACATCTGGAACCAGCAGAATTCAGGTCTATGATAGACCAGGAAGATGTGATTATCCTTGATGTCCGTTCAAACTACGAACATAGTCTGGGCAAGTTTAAAAATGCCGTAACCTTAGACATTGAAAATTTCAGAGATTTCCCGGAGAAAATAGCCGAACTGGAACAATACAAAGATAAAAAAGTACTCACCTACTGCACTGGCGGTATTAAATGCGAAAAAGCATCTGCTCTGTTACTGCATCATGGATTTAATGACGTTTACCAGTTACATGGAGGAATCATTAAATATGGTAAAGAGGCTGGTGGTGAAGATTTCGAAGGTAAATGTTATGTATTCGACAACAGAATAGCTGTAGAAGTGAATTCTGTAAACCCTACCGTAATCTCCACCTGCTATAATTGTGGTACAACAACGGCCAAAATGATCAATTGTGCAAACCCAGAATGCAATGAGCACATTACACAATGTGATAACTGCGGAGAAGAATTACAGGGATGTTGTTCAGCAGCTTGTTTCAGCCATCCAAGACGCAGACCTTATGACGGGACGGGGTACTATGTGAAAGTTCCGCAGCCTGTTCACGAGTCTGTCAAATAAAATATAATTCCAAAGATTCAGCTAGATCAAAATAGCTGAATCTTTAATTTGAAACGGAATAAAAAGCATTTATTCCAACAATTCAAACGCAAAAATGGAATTCCGGAGCACTTCATCAATGTCCATTTTCGTATAATTTCCCTAATTTGCGCACATTCCACCAATTAACAGCGCAGCATTCCATGATCATTCGCCTGATATTTACACTCTTATTCTTTTTCAGCTTATGCTTACATGGTATAGAAACGCAAGCTGATCCAATTAAGAGTACAGGAATACCTTATGTACAGAATTTCCCAAAATCCTTATACCAGTCCGGTAACCAGAACTGGTCGGTAGCGAAAGATAAACAGGGCATCTTATATTTCGGTAATACGCAGGGTTTACTTACCTACGATGGTAAATACTGGAATCAGTATGTTATGCCAGATAAACAAATCGTCAGGTCTGTTGCCGCGGACGACAAGGGCAGAATTTATACCGGTGCATTTGGAGAGTTCGGATACTGGTCTGTAAAAAACAAAAAACTAGTTTATTCATCACTTACCGGACTTATTCCCAAAGGACAACCCTTTACCGACGAGATCTGGAAAATCTATATAGATGGCGACCGCGTATTATTTCAGTCTTTCAGCACAATTTATAGCTACTCAAAAGGAAAAATAACTGTAATTAAAGCCCCCGGATCTTTTCTCTTTCTGCAAAAGGCAGGAAGTAGATTCCTGATTGAAGTTTTAAAAAAAGGATTGTACGAATTAAAAGGAAATGAACTGATTGCACTCCCCCATTCCAATCCGAAGAGTCCGGATAATATGCTCAGCATCCTGCCATATAAGGATGGAAAATTGCTAATCGGAACGAGTAAGGAGGGATTGTTTCTATACGACGGTCAAAGTTATGTTCCTTTTCAAACTGAAGCCAACAGCTTTTTGAAAACTTTTCAACTGAATAATGGAATCCTCTTTGACGGCAATTATTATGCCTTCGGAACTATTCTTAACGGACTGATTATCCTGGATGACCAGGGAAAGATTGTACAGCGGATCAATAAATCGGGCGGCTTACAGAATAACACCGTTTTAAGCTTATTCAGTGACAACGATAAAAACCTGTGGACAGGACTGGATAACGGTATTGACAGGGTCGAACTCAATTCACCCTTGTATTTTTATCTGGACAAAGCGGGACAGTTCGGAACCGTATATTCCAGTATTATTTATCAGAACAATATTTACCTGGGAACCAACCAGGGGCTTTTCTACAGTCCATGGAAATCAAATAACACAGGTAGCTTCAATGCTTTCGACTTCAAACTTATTCCTGGCTCACAGGGTCAGGTATGGGACCTGAGTTTGATTGACGGACAATTGATTTGTGGTCATAATGAAGGTACCTTCACAATCAGAGGCAATCAGCTGGAAAAAATTTCCGGAGCAAGCGGCGGCTGGACGATCAAGAAGCTAAAAAGCGACCCTTCATATCTAATACAAGGTACTTATACCGGACTGGTTTTATTTAAACAGGATCCGGCGGGCCAATGGAAGTATTATAGTCATATTGCAGGATTCGCCGAACCTTCACGTTATGTAGAGCAGGATCTCAAAGGTAATATATGGGTGAGCAACGCTTACAGAGGGCTTTATAAGCTTACGCTTAGTCCGGATTATAAAAGAGTAATCAGAAAAAGAGAATATAGTCAGAAAGACGGACTTCCCAGTGAGTTTAACATTAATGTTTTCAATCTGGATAACAGGATGGTTTTTGCTTCTGCATCCGGATTCAGGCGATATGACGAAATTAGTGACCGCTTTAGCCCTTATCAGGAATTAAATAATAACCTCGGTTCATTTGCATCGAGTCATAAAATTATCCCCGCAACACCCCAAAAATACTGGATGGTAAAAGACGGACGTATGGCGATGGTTGATTTTACCATTCCGGGTAAACTTCAGATTGATTCCAACCGTTTTAGCCTATTGGATGGTAGAATGGTTCAATATTATGAGAATATCAGTCAGATCAGCAATGATGTGTACCTGGTCAGTGTCGATGACGGATTTGTTATTTATGATGCTGTTATTGGAAACGCGCAAAGTGAGAAAAGCCCATTGCCTAAAGTACTGATCCGGCACGTTGAGGATGCTTCTGACGTTTACAGAATAATCAGTGAATATGGCAACAGCGGCTCGACACTGGAGATACCTTATAACAGGAACAATATCCGTATTTCCTACGCCCTTCCTTATTACAGACAGGCAAAGATCAGCTTCCAGTATTATCTGGAGGGTTATTCTTCACAATGGTCAGACTGGAACAGTGCTACACAAAAAGACTTTACCAATCTTACCAAGGGTAAATACAGGTTCTTGGTAAGGGCAAAAATCAATGATCAGCAGATCAGTCAGGTTAGCGTACTTGAGTTTACAGTTCTTCCACCTTTTTACGCGAGTAACTGGGCACTTGCTTTTTATTTCCTGTTAATTATTGCCTTACTCTTTATGGCGAAAAAACAATACGAGACAAAATTGCTGGACGACCGCAAAAAGATGCGGGTTAAACTTGAACTGGAGAAACAAGAATTCCTGCAAGCGGAAACAGAAGCGACAGAGAAAGAAATTGTAAAAATCAGAACGGAAAAACTACAGGCTGAGCTGGAAAGTAAGAATCGGGAATTAGCCAGTTCGGCGATGAGCCTGGTCTATAAAAATGAACTCCTGCAGAAGCTCGGTACCGAAATTGAAAAACTCAGAAATGAGAAAGTTCCAAAGACTGCGGATGACCAGTTCCGTAAAATCCAGAAGGTAATTGATGAAGGAATGAATGACGAAAGAGACTGGAATCTTTTTGAAACCAGCTTCAATGAAGCACATGGTTCTTTCTTCAAAAAACTAAAAGCGAGTCATCCGGACCTTGTTCCCAATGATCTCAAATTATGTGCATATCTGCACATGAACATGAGTAGTAAAGAAATGTCCTCCCTGCTCAACATTTCACTAAGGGGAGTTGAGATTCGGCGTTACAGACTGCGTAAAAAGCTAAATATACCGCATGACAAGAACCTCGCAGAGTTTTTCATGGAGCTTTAACACTACATCATTACTACACAAATCACTTTCACACCTCTCTGCAAGCCTCCACAGATACATTTTATGTGCTCGCTGCATATATGGCTTTAAACTTATTTAATGCCCATTTTATGGCTATTGAAACCTTATTGTATTTAATACACAAAGCCTGCCTGATGTATTAATGTAGAACCCAATTCTTTGTTTATGCTTAAAAACTAACAGAGATTTAATCCACAATTAAAAACACCAATTATATCACGAGTATGAAAAGAATTTTTACAAAAATTTCTGTTTTCACTTTTCTCAGTTTACTCTTTATTAACGCTGCCTTCGCCCAGAACATCACAGTTAAGGGAAAGGTTTCAGATGGCCAGGATCAAACGACCCTGCCCGCGGTAAGCGTAATGATTAAAGGTTCCACTACAGGAATACAAACAGATGTTAACGGAAATTATTCCATTAGCGCACCAGGAAATGCTACATTGGTTTTTACCTATATAGGCTACACCACACAGGAGGTTCCTGTAAATAACCGCACAGCGATCAATGTTTCCCTGGCTTCATCATCACAACAACTCGAGCAGGTTGTCGTAGTGGGTTATGGTACGCAAAGAAAAGTTGATGTAACCGGATCTGTTGCTACCGTTAAAGGTGAAGACATTGCCAAACAAGCATCAACCAATCCTGTGAGTGCATTACAGGGAAAAGTTGCAGGTGTATCAGTAACTAACGTAGGTGCTCCGGGAAAATCTCCTAAAATCACGATACGTGGTACGGGAACTATCTACGGTAATACCAATGTATTATATGTAGTTGACGGTGTATGGTATGATGATATCAACTTTTTAAATCCGGCAGATATTGCCAGTATCAGTGTACTGAAAGATGCATCCAGCCAGTCAATTTATGGTATACGGGCTGCGAATGGCGTTGTACTGGTTACAACTGTACGTGGTAAAAGTGGTGATCCGACTATTAACTATAACGGTTCAATCGGTATACAACGCGTCACGAATGGCGTGAAAATGACTAATGGTCAGGAATATGCCACAGCAGTTAATGAGGCTACGATGATAGCAGCAGACTCTTTGCTTTTGAAAAATCCTAACTTTGGTAAAGGCACAGACTGGTACGATCAGATTCTGCGTACTGCAATGGTAACTAACCACCAGATTTCCATCAATGGTGCTACAGAAAAATCAAGCTATAACTTTTCACTGGGTTATTTAAATCAGGACGGAATTGTAGAAAAAAACAACTACAAAAGATATACTGCACGTTTATCCAATGATTTTCAGGTCTTCAAAGGATTGAAAATTGGTTATAATGTGACGGGTGTCTCCAGTACTTCAAGCGACGCACCAGCGACTATCTTCCGTGGATTATATTCCGCAGCACCAATAATCCCGGTATTTAATCCTGATGGATCTTATGGTGATCCTGCAATTTATAAATTAGGAAACGGTAGTGCTACCAATCCACAGGCAACTATGGATTTCTTTAACCAGACTAACAAATTCTATAAAGCCACCGGTAATGTTTATGCCGAATTAAAATTTGCTAAACACTTTACTTTCAAAACCAGTGCAGGTGGAGACTTTAGCCAGGAAGAAGTAAGATCGTATACGCCAAAGTACAACGCTACAGTAGGTCAGGTATCCAACAATAGTATTTTAGCTATTGACCGTATTGAAAACAGGAACTGGATTCTGGAGAATACTTTGACTTACGATAATAAATTTGGAGATCACAGCTTAACTGTTCTGGCTGGTCAGACTGCTCAGCGTTACAGATCTTACACCATTAATGCTTCAGGGCAAAATGTGCCTTACAACAAAGATGGCGATTTGTATTTGAGTCTTGCAGACGCCAGTTCACGTCAGATCACTGATAAAGGGTCGGTTAACACAGCAACCTCCTATTTTGGTCGTGTGAATTATGGTTTCAAGAACAAATACTTGTTAAATGCTTCGTTAAGAGCTGATGCTGCTTCCCAGTTTTTTGGTGGAAGTGATCTTTGGGGATATTTTCCTTCAATTGGCGCAGGCTGGGTAGTGAGTAATGAAGAGTTCATGAAAGACCAGGAGGTTTTCTCTAACTTGAAACTTAGAGGTAGCTGGGGTAAAGTAGGTAACGCAGGTGTGCCGATTAACCCAAGTACACAAACAGTAGATCAAAGTGCAGGTTTAATCGCCTTCTTTAACGGACTACCAAATACAGGTGCTGGTATCAGAACTTTGGTGCCACCAGTAATTTTCTGGGAAAGAAGTGCAGGAACCGATATTGGTTTAGAAATGGGCTTCTTAAGCAACAGATTAAATGTTGAGGTTGACTATTATAACAGAACGACACAACAGGCAATCTTTGATATTCCAATTCTGGGCTCATTAGGTACACAAAATAGTACACTGATTGGAAACCAGGCAGATTTCCGTAACCGCGGATTTGAATTTGTAGCATCCTGGTCAGATAAGACTTCTGGTGGTCTGACGTATTCAATTAGCGCTAACGTTGGTCTTAACAACAATAAAGTATTGAATGTAACTTCAGGAGCTAATCCTATCGATAAAGGTGGTGCTGGTTTAACCAGCGGTGTTTTACCAACAAGAACTGTTGCAGGACAAGCAATCGGTATGTTTTATGGATACCAGGTTACCGGTATTTTCCAAACTGCCCAGGAAGTAGCAGCTTCTGCACAACCTGATGCGAAACCAGGCGATTTCATCTATGCCGATAACAATGGTGATGGTACCATAGATGGTAATGACCGCCAGTATCTTGGTAATCCAAATCCAAAATATTCTTACGGTGTAAATACCAACTTTGCTTATAAAAACTTCGATCTGACTTTGGATATTCAGGGTGTTGCAGGTGTAGATGTTTATAACGGGAACCTGGCTGCCAGATTTGGTAACGAAAACTATACTAAAGATTTCTTCGATAACAGATGGCACGGTCCGGGTACTTCTAACTCCTACCCTTCTGCAAATATGAGTGGTGGCAGAAACTATCTGGCGAACTCATTCTGGGTAGAAAGCGGTGCTTATGTAAGACTGAGAAATATCCAGTTAGGTTATACTTTACCGGAGCTGATGACTTCTAAATGGAAAATCAAAAAACTCCGTGTATTCGCAAATGCACAAAACGCAGTGAATTTCTTTGGTTACAAAGGTTTCAGTCCGGAAGTTGGTGGTACGCCAACCAATGCAGGTGTAGATATCAACGTATATCCACTTTTTGCGACTTACAATCTAGGTGTAAACCTTACTTTTTAATTCCACAGCAATTTTTGATCAAGACAAATCTTATACAGATGAAAACATATTTTAACACAAATATTCAAAGGTGGTGCGCTGTTGGTTTATTATCCACAGTTTTACTCACTACTTCCTGCAAGAAAAGTTTTCTTGATGTTGACCCTCAGGGTCAGCAGGAATCGGAACAGTTCTGGAAATCCCAGGACGATGCCACTAAAGCCGTCAATGGGATGTATGCCAATCTAAGGACCTGGAATAATACAGCATTCCCCGCATTAGCTATCGAGAGTGTTCCTTCCGATGAAGCAGACAAAGGTAGTACTGCAACAGATGCAACTTTCTTTAATCTATATGATACTTTTACTGTAACCTCTACAGAAGGTTCCTTTTTAGGCTTCTGGACAGGACAATACCAGAATATTAACCTGACTAACCAGGTACTGGATAATATTCCGGCAATCACAATGGATGAAACGCTGAAAGCCCGTTATCTGGCCGAAGCTAAATTTATCCGTGCTTATTCTTATTTCAGATTAGTCAGGGCTTTTGGTGGTGTGCCACTAAGACTGACTGTTCCAAAAGACCAGACAGAGTATAATATTCCAAGGGCAAGTAAGGAAGAGGTTTATGCGCAGATTGAAAAAGATCTGGATGAAGCAGCTTCTGTACTACCACAAGCTTATGGTACAAATGATATTGGCCGTGCAACCAAAGGTGCTGCTATAGGCCTGCATGCAAAAGTTGCGATGTATCAGCAAAAATGGTCAGATGCATTATCCTTAACTAATCAGGTAATGACTATGGGCTACAGCCTGTTCCCTGATTTCGAAAAAGGTTTCCGTACGCAAAACAAAAATAACTCAGAATCTTTATTCGAAGTGCAGTGTGAATTACTTCCAGGTAATAAAGATGCATCTAACTCACAATACAGCCAGGTACAAGGTGTTCCGGGCGTAGTAGGTGGTGGAGGTGGATGGGGTTTCAATGTACCATCTGATGCTTTGAATGCAGCTTTTGAAACCGGAGATCCGAGAAGAGATGCAACTATTATCTACAGAGGTGAAACTACCCCTCAGGGTGATAAGATCCCGACAACTACACCAAACCCAAGATATAACCAGAAATCATATGTTCCATTTTCGATGTGGGTTTCTGGCTTCAACGAAGGTGCACAGCAAAATGTCAAAGTACTTCGTTTCGCAGATATTCTGCTGATCAATGCAGAGGCCGCAAATGAAATGGGTAATAGCTCCCTGGCTTTAAGCTCTCTTAATAAAGTACGCGCAAGAGCCAGAGGTAATCAAACCGGTATTTTACCTGATGTCACTGCAACTGATAAAACAGCTTTAAGAACTGCGATCTACAAAGAAAGACAAGTTGAACTTGCGATGGAAAGTGATCGTTATTTTGATGTAATCCGTCAGGGAAGAGGTGCCGAAGTATTTGGTCCTAAAGGCTGGAAGGCCGGAAAGAACGAAATCTGGCCGGTACCTGATCAGGAAATTGAAAGAAGCGGAAACCTGCTCACTCAAAACCCTGGATATTAATATTTTTTAATCTTAAAGGCTGGTAGTTTCCCACTGCCAGCCTTATTCATATCATAAAATGATCAAATTCAACACATACTTACTATCCGCGCTGTTACTTTTTAGTTTACCCTGCCTTACACTGACAGCCTGTGCACAAACTAAATCTGCAGATGCCATCAAACCGCAGATGAAAATTCAGAAAGATCTAACTGACGATCAATTACTGGACCTGGTTCAAAAACAAACTTTCAGATATTTCTGGGATTTTGGCCATCCGGTAAGTGGAATGGCACGCGAGAGAAGCAATGTTGCCTTTGAATATGGTAACGAGGTTGTCACAACCGGTGGTACCGGATTTGGCGTGATGTCTATTATTGTTGCTTCGGAAAGAAAGTTTATAACCCGTGAGCAGGCTGCTGCAAGAACAAAGAAAATTGTCGATTTCTTATATAAAGCAGATATGTTTCATGGTGCTTTCCCACATTGGCTAAATGGTGAAACTGGAAAAGTAATCCGTTTCAGCCCTAAAGATGACGGAGCTGATATCGTAGAGACTTCCCTCCTTTTCCAGGGTTTACTGACCGCCAAACAATATTATAATGCAGATAATGCAGTGGAAAGAGATATCAGAAACAAGATCCTGTGGATGTGGGAAGGTATTGAATGGAACTGGTTTACGCAACAGCAGAATGTGCTTTACTGGCACTGGAGTCCTAACAACGGATGGAGCATGAATCATCAGATCAAAGGCTGGAATGAGTGTTTTATTACGTATGTACTGGCTGCATCTTCTCCTAAATTCCCGATCACCAAACGTGTATACGACGATGGATGGGCAAATAACAATACGTTTTTCAACGGCAAAAAATTCCAGGGTATTACGCTTCCTTTTGGTTTTGATTACGGTGGTCCGCTGTTCTTCTCCCAATACTCGTTTACCGGCCTTGATCCACGTGGTTTAAAAGATCAGTATGGAGATTATTTTGAACAAAATAAAAATCACACACTAATTAACAGAGCGTATTGTATTGAAAATCCAAAAAAATATAAAGGATATAGTGAAAATAGCTGGGGTTTAACTGCAGGTGACAGCTGGCAGGGTTATGCAGCCCATTCTCCAACAGAGGATCTGGGAGTGATTACACCAACTGCAGCCTTATCTGCTTTTCCTTATACACCTGAATACAGCATGCAGGCATTGAAGCATTTCTATTTTGACCTGGGCCCTAAGATCTGGACGGAGTATGGTTTCGCAGATGGTTTTAGCGAACAACATGACTGGTATGCAAAATCACATTTGGCTATTGACCAGGGACCGATTATATGCATGATAGAAAATTACCGCAGCGGCCTGCTCTGGAAATTATTTATGAGCAGCCCGGATGTGAAAACCGGATTGCAAAGATTGGGTATCGAAAGCCCGGCCATATCCAAATAATATATCAATATAATACATACACAAATGAAACGAATTAATTCCCTTTTATTGCTGACAGCTTTGCTAACAGGCGGGAGTGCGATCGGACAGCAGAAAGCCGCTGTATCGAAAGATCCTAAGATGGACGCTTTTGTCAATGAACTCATGTCTAAAATGACGGTTGAGGAAAAGATCGGACAGTTAAATTTACCTGCTGTCGGATTTGATGTAACCGGACCAATCCTAAGTGAAGGAGTCGATGAAAAAATTGACCAGGGACTGGTTGGGGGTGTATTTAATACTTTCACTCCCCAGGCGGTTAGAAAACTGCAGCAACGTGCTGTAACCAATTCCCGGTTAAAAATTCCTTTGTTATTCGGATATGATGTTGTTCATGGACATAAAACTATTTTCCCTATTCCTTTAGCATTAAGTACTTCATGGGACATGGACCTGATCGAAAAAAGCGCAAGGATAGCTGCGCGTGAAGCAAGTGCAGACGGGCTGAACTGGACTTTCTCTCCGATGGTTGACATTAGCAGGGATCCAAGATGGGGTAGAATGTCAGAAGGTTCTGGTGAAGACCCTTACCTGGGCGGACTAATTGGTGCGGCTATGGTTAAAGGATATCAGACTAACAGTCTGGCAAACAGAGATGCCATTCTGGCCTGTGTCAAGCACTTTGCATTGTACGGTGCAGCTGAGGCAGGAAGAGACTATAATACTACTGATATGAGTCCGATCAGAATGTACAATGAATACCTCCCGCCTTATAAAGCAGCTATTGACGCAGGTGCAGAAACAGTAATGGTTTCATTTAATGATATCAACGGTGTTCCGGCAACAGCTAATCACTGGTTGTTAACAGACCTGCTGCGAAACCAATGGGGTTTTAAAGGTTTTGTTGTCAGCGACTATACCGGCGTAAGTGAGCTGGTAGCACATGGATTAGGCGACCTGCAAACTGTAAGTGCAAGATCTGTATCAGCAGGAACGGATATGGATATGGTCAGCGAGGGATTTCTGAAAACATTAAAACAATCTCTGGACGAAAAAAAGATCGGTATCGACGTAATTGATCTGGCCTGCCGCAGGATTCTTGAAATGAAATATAGAATGGGGCTTTTTGCCGATCCTTTTAAGTATGTTGATGAAAAGAGAGCAGAAACTGAAATCCTTTCTGCAGCAAACAGAAATGATGCAAGAAAAATTGCCGCTGCTTCGATGGTCTTATTAAAAAATGAAAATCAGCTTCTTCCACTGCGTAAAAATGCCAAGATTGCATTAATCGGCCCACTGGCAGATAACCAACGTGACATGATCGGTAACTGGAGTGCCGCCGGCGACTGGAAAAAAGCTGTCAGTGTAATGGCTGGCTTAAAGAATGTCGCACCCGATCTTAAGATCATTTATGCTAAAGGTGCAAATCTGGTTGATGACGCACATATTTTAAAACAAATCAATGCAAATGGTGCAGAAATCCATGCAGACTCAAAATCACCGGACGAATTGATTTCAGAAGCAGTGAAAGCTGCAAAGGAAGCAGAAATCGCTGTTGTGGTTTTAGGGGAAAGTGCAATTATGGGTGGAGAAGCAACAAGTCGTACCAACCTGGATCTTTTACCTAATCAGCGAAAATTACTGAAAGCCTTAAAAGAAACTGGTAAACCAATAGTCCTGGTATTAATGAACAGCCGTCCCTTAACCCTTACATGGGAGGATGAAAATATCCCATCCATCCTGGAAACGTGGTTTGCCGGAACTGAAGCTGGTAATGCTATTGCAGACGTGTTAGTAGGTAATTATAACCCGGCCGGAAAATTAACAGCAACTTTCCCAAGGAATATGGGCCAGATTCCTATCTATTATAACCATAAAAGTACCGGTCGTCCATACAACGGGGTATCGAATGAAAAATTTGTATCCCGCTATATAGATAGCTCAAACGATCCGCTTTACCCTTTCGGATATGGTTTAAGCTATACAACTTTCAATATCTCACCTGTTAAACTGAATCGTACTGATTTGCAGAAAGGCCAGAACCTCGAAGCTGAGGTTGAAGTTAAAAATACAGGTAAGTATGATGGACAGGAAGTTGTGCAGCTTTATATCCAGGACATTTACGGCTCGGTGACCCGCCCGGTTAAAGAACTTAAAGGCTTCCGAAAAATATCTCTCAAAAAAGGTGAGTCTAAAAAGGTAACCTTCAAAATTGACGAAGAAATGCTCAGATTCTATAATTCTGAGCTAAAGCATGTTGCAGAGCCAGGCGACTTCAATGTGTTTATAGGCACAAACAGCCGTGATGTCAGTCAGGCAAAATTTAAATTGTCAAACTAATTTATTTTTCTCGTAAAGCCCCCTGGATTAATTCAGGGGGCTTTTTTGTTTCAAATTATTGAGATACTTAGTGTTTAAAGTACAATATTAGAAATTATTTAGCCCTTAATTAAAAAAAGTAGATTTAGCTATTGCAAGTAATGAATTCATTACATAAATTAGATTTAACCAAATATAATTAACGCTCGTTTCTCCCGGCACGCTCACGCCAAAAAAAACGTGTTATATAGTTGTATATACAAGCTCTTCCGATCCGGTTCTTATTCCGGAATATTTTCGAAAAAAAATTGACCCTAAACCAATTATCGAGTAATTCTATGTAACATCTTTAAAAAACCTTAACCCTAACCAAATTAAATCTTATGCAACAAATTTTACCTTTCTTCAAAAGAGCCTCCGCTCTTTTGCTCATGAGTTTGTGTATCGCATTTTCGGTGCATGCGCAAACCAGAATTACCGGAAAAGTCGTCGCAAGTGACGATAAGATGCCAGTTATAGGTGCCTCGGTAAAAATCAAAAACTCAGCTTCCGGAACAATGACCGACGGCAATGGTGCTTTTGCCATTCAGGCCGGTCCTTCTGATGTGCTGGTTATTTCATTTATTGGCTATGGAACACGGGAAGTCACTGTGGGCCAACAAAAATCAATTGAAGTAACACTTCAATCTAATTCCAATGATCTTACTGAAGTTGTAGTAACGGGTTACACTGCACAACGGAAGAAAGATCTTACCGGTGCGGTAGCGGTTGTTGATGTAGCGCAACTGAAAGCACAACCTGCTGCCAGTGCAGTAGAAGCCTTACAAGGTAAGGCCCCGGGTGTACAAATCGTTAACGACGGTGCGCCGGGTTCTTCGCCGCAAATCCGTATTCGTGGTAACAGTACAATTAATAACAATGAGCCGCTTTATGTAGTGGATGGAGTACCTTATGAAGGTAATCTCTCCTGGTTAAACCAAAATGACATTGAGAGTCTTCAGGTACTGAAAGATGCGTCTGCAGCATCAATTTATGGTTCCAGGGCAAATAACGGTGTTGTAATTATTACAACTAAAAGAGGCGTTGCCGGGCCTCCGAAAATCAATTTAGATGCTTATGTAGGTATTCAGGCTCCTAGAAAAGGTACATTTCCTAAAATGATGAATCCGCAACAATATGCGCAATACATCTTTGATGGGTATACCAATGCAGGGCTTCCGATTGATGCCGGTGCAAATTATGGCAGTGGTTCTACGCCGACACTTCCAGAATACCTGGTAGCAGGTAGTGCAAATGGTCAGAATGTAACTCCTGCAGATGCAGATCCGTCGAAATATAATTACTCCAGAGATACCAAAACTTTTTATCAGATCACAAAAGCTAATCAACAAGGAACCAATTGGTTTGATGAGATGACAGAATCAGCACCGGTTCAAAGTTACCAGTTAAGTGCCACTGGTGGAAGTGAAAACGCAACATATGCATTCACCGGAGGCTACCTGAATCAAAAAGGTACCATCAAGAATAGTGAATTTACCCGTTACAATTTCCGTTCTAATACCAACATCTCTGCCTTTAACAAAAAAGTCCGTTTTGGAGAGAATGCACAATACTCCTATTCTGAAGGTTACGGTTTTGGAGTAAATCCGGGAACTGCGGGTTCTTATCAAGATGAAGGAAGTCCCATCGGCTGGGCTTATCGTATGCCAACCATAGTTCCGGTATATGATATTATGGGTAACTATGCAGGTAGCCGTGGTAGTCGGCTTGGTAACGCAGAAAATCCACTTGCTGTGTTAGAAAGACAAAAAGGAAACGTTAGTAAAAGTAATTTCTTCTTCGGCAATGTGTTTGCAGAAGCAGATATCATTGATGGTCTGGTTGCCAGAACCAGCTTTGGTTTACGTTATGAGAATTACAATCGTATGTCTATGCGTTACCCCAATCTGGAATTCTCGGAAGGCAATACCTCCAATAATCTGGAAGAATTCTACGGCTACAGAACTGAATGGACCTGGACAAATACATTAAATTACAACAAAGTATTCAATGAGAAACATCGTTTAGGTATTTTAGTCGGTACTGAAGCCATTAAATCCAGATCCAGAGAGACCAAGACGATAAGAAATGACTTCTTCTTGCTGGGCGATCCAAATTATTATTATCTGGATAATGGTGCATCCAATATCGGTAACGGAAGTTTTGGTGCTTTAGGTTCTTTATTCTCGCTCTTTGGCCGTGCAGATTACTCCTATAACGATCGTTACCTGGCTAGCATTACAGTTAGAAGGGACGGATCATCCAACTTTGGTCCGGAGAATAAATATGGTGTATTTCCTGCTGCAAGTGTGGCCTGGAGAATCTCTGAAGAAGATTTTCTTAAAGACGTCAGCTGGTTAACAGATTTAAAATTCCGTGCCGGTTACGGTGAAACTGGTAACCAACGTATTGACGCGAATCAATATCTGAACAGATTCCGTAATACCATTACCCAGGCGGGCTACGGTATGGGGGGAGGCAATGGAGTGATTGCAGGTGTATGGCAAAATGCCTATGCCAATCCAAGCGTAAAATGGGAATCTTTAAAATCACTAAATCTTGGAGTTGACTTTACCTTAGCTGATGGTGTATTTGACGGATCATTTGACTGGTATAACAAGAAAACATCAGATATGCTTTACCGAGTTCCTCTTCCGGCGACGGCAGCAGGTGGCGGTACTTCGCCATACGTAAATATTGGCGATATGTCGAATAAAGGTCTTGAACTTGCAGTGGCTTATCATTACGGCCGTAACAACGACAAGCCATTTAAGTTTGATATTATGGCTAATATTTCCAGAAACGTCAACAAAATCGTTAAACTATCAGATGACGTTAATGAGCAACCTTATGGTATTTTCAGAAGTCTGACGACCAGTATTCTGAAAGTTGGTGAATCTTTCGGTTCTTTCTATGGTTACAAAGTCGCTGGAATTTATCAGAATGCTGATGATGTAAAAAATAGTCCGTCATATGACGGAGCTCGTGTTGGTGGATTGAAGTATGCCGATGTCAATGGAGATGGTAAAGTTACAGCTGAAGACAGAACTATTATTGGTGATCCTAATCCTGATTTCCTGTATTCATTAGGGTTGAATGCCAGCTATAAAAACTGGGATTTTGCAGCCTTCTTTAATGGTTCTCAAGGAAATGATTTATATGATGCAAATCGTTATTTCACTGACTTCCCGAGTTTTGACGGCGCAAGAAGTACCCGTTTATTAGATGCATGGAGCCCTTCTAATCCTGATAGCAAAATTCCATCTTCATATGTAGGTGGGTCTAACCTGGAATATGCCTCATCAAGTTATTATGTGCAGAACGGCAGCTTCTTCAGAATGAAAAATCTGCAGATTGGTTATTCCATTCCTATGGAAAATGCATCCAAAACAAAAACAGGAATTAACAAGCTCAGAATATATGTAAGCGCGACCAACTTGTTTACAATCACTAAATACCAAGGACTTGATCCTGAAGTTAGTCAGGAAATTGATACCTTCTCTGCTCCTGGTATAGACCGTGGTATTTATCCGATTCCGCGTCAGTTCTTAATTGGAGTAAACCTGGGTTTCTAGGCCTAAATCTTATTAAAAGCTAACCATAAATAAACAATCAAATCAGATAAAATGGATATAGGCAGATTGAAAAAACGTCTCATAAACACTTTATTAAACTAATATCAAATAATATATTCTGATGAAAAACTTAAAATATATAGCAGTCACCATATTACTATTCAGCATACTTTCCTGTTCGAAGGACTTTCTGGATAAAAAACCACAGGGAGAATTAACCGAAGAACAGCTAACCAGCCAGGATGGTGTTGAAGGTTTACTGATTGGTACTTATGGTCTACTCAATGGAAACATAGACGGTACCTGGGGAAACTACGGTGCCGCCCCAAGTCAATGGATAATCGGAGAAGTAACTTCTGACAATGCACACAAAGGGTCCAGTAACGGGGATCAGCCCGATATGAATGCGCTGGAGCAACATACGCCTACCAGCGTCAATGATAACCTGGAGAATCTATGGAACAGATGTTTCGAAGGTATCCAACGGGCAAATAATACACTGAAGATTCTAGCTTCCCTGCAAGCCGGTAACGGTAGCGCTAAATTCGGTGCTGAAAGAGAGAAAGAAATTCAGGGTGAAGCACGTTTATTGCGCGCTCACTATTATTTCTTCCTGGTACGTGCATTCAAAGATGTACCTTATATCTCTGAAACTACAACAACACCTACTGTTCCGAATGATAAGGATATTTATCCTGAAATTCAGGCTGACCTTGAATTTGCAGTTGCAAACCTGGGCACGGCTAAACCAAAAGGAGAGATAGGCCGTATGGATAAGTACTCAGCACAGGCCTATTTAGGTAAGGTATTACTTTATCAAAAGAAATATGCTGAGGCATATGCGCAATTGAATGCCGTAGTTGTTGCCAAACCTGCCTTGAATACTCTTCCTTTCACAGATAACTTTGATATCACCAAAGAAAATGGTCCTGAATCAATCGTTACCGTACAACACTCAGTAGGTACAGATGGTACCGGTGGTGAGAATGGTAATGTGGGTGATATGCTGAATTTCCCTTATGGAAATGGTTTACCAATCGCCTGCTGTGGATTTTATCAGCCATCTGTTGATCTGGCGAGTGCCTATAAAGTTGATGCAAACGGACTGCCTTTACTGGACGGTTCTTACAGAAACAACCCTTACAAATCTGACTTTGGTTTAACAGCCGCTCAAAAAGCAGCGTACAAGGTAGACCAAACACTTGCGCTTGATCCAAGAATTGATTATACCATGGGCAGAAGAGGTGTTCCTTTCCGCGACTGGGGTATTATGACTGGTGACTCATGGATTCGTGATGCGACAAATGGCGGACCTTTCGTAAATTACAAAAATACGATTGAAGCCGCACAAATTGCAAGCGGCACAGGTCCTGGTAATACGAACATTACCGGTTTGAACGTTAACCTGATTCGTTTAGCTGATGTTTACCTGATGGCTGCAGAATGTGCAGTTGAAACAGGTGATCTGGGCAGAGCTATGACATTGGTTAATGCGGTACGTGCCCGTGCTGCGCTTCTTCCTGGAAAAACTATTGGTGGTGCACCTGCAGCAAACTACAAAGTTGGACAGTATACGTCATTCCCTAACCCAACCTATGCAAGAAATGCAGTTCGTTTCGAGCGCAGACTGGAGTTAGCAATGGAAGGACACCGTTTCTATGACCTGGTACGCTGGGGTATTGCGAAAGAAACGCTGGAAAGCTATTTTGGCTTTGAAGGTGGGTTTTTCAACTATCTTAAAGGTTTAACCATAGAAGCACGTGATACGCACTTCCCAATTCCTCAGCAACAAATTGACCGTAGTGGTGGGGTGCTTAAACAAAGTACAGGTTATTAAAATCCGATGTTAAATTCTAATTAATTCTTATTTTTGCAAAGACCCGTCTGGTAAACAGGCGGGTCTTTTAAATTTAGCTCCGATGAAACACTTCAATAGCTTTGCCTGCTTTATTTTATACCTGCTTTTTAATATAAGCTGTCAGGCTCAGGAATTTAGCTCATATCAAAAGGAAATCTATACAGAAGGTAAGGACACACTGGCCTACAGAATTCTCCTGCCGGAAAACTTCGATCCCACAAAAAAATACCCTGTTTTATTCTTTCTGCACGGAGCAGGTGAAAGAGGAAATGATAACAACAGCCAGTTAACACACGGGGGTAAGCTATTTTTGAAACCAGACGTTAGAAAAAACTTTCCGGCAATAATTATTTTCCCACAATGTGCAGAAAGCAGCTATTGGTCTAATGTTGTCTTTACACCCCCGGGAGAGAAAGAAAGATTTGACTTCCAAAAGGGTGGAAAACCGACAGAATCCATGCATGCGCTACTTGGATTGGTAGATCAAATACTAAAAAAACCATATGTGAACCTAAATCAGGTTTATGTTGGTGGTCTTTCTATGGGCGGAATGGGTACGTATGAAATTCTAAGACGCAAACCGAAAACGTTTGCCGCAGCCTTCAGTATTTGTGGAGGCGATAATGTGGCAAATGTCGAAAAATATAAAAATGTTCCGTTATGGATTTTCCATGGTGCTAAAGATGACGTTGTCAATCCTGCATTTTCAAAATCTATTGCCAACCAGCTGAAAATTATAGGTAAAGAAGTGAAATTTACGGTTTATCCGGAGGCCAATCACAATAGTTGGGATAATGCGCTTGCTGAACCGCAGCTGTTGCCTTGGTTGTTCAGTCATCAGAAAATTAGGTAGATTTTAACAAAATAAAAAAGGTTTTATGTTTTAGTCGGGCTACAGCAGAGCTGTGAGGCCCTTTAAAATATAAAACCTTTTTTTATTTTGGGTTTCTCTACAGGTAAGTTTTCTTATTCCTGGTGTATCCGGATTTGGAGATGAACCCATGTATCGGCTAATTAGTCGTGGATTTTGTCAGGGTTCCAGGACGGGCATAATTTTAGTGTTATTCCGGTATTGAAGTGGAGATGAACCCATGTATCGTTTGAATAGTCGTGAAAAATAAAATGGGTCGGTATAGCCTAGAATTACGGCGATTTCTTTAATGGTATTTTGATTAAGAAATAGCAGCTGGCAAGCCTTTTGCATTTTCAAATGGATGAAATAATCCATGGGTGGCATACCAGTATGGCTGCGAAAGAGATTTGAAAAATACGAGTTTGAAAGGAATGCTCGTTTTGCAAGTTCTTCTACAGTGATCCTTTTATAGATATTATCCTTCATATACCGGATGCTTTCTTCACTAAAATGCTGCTGAGAATCCTCTGGATTGGGTTTAACGGGATTGTTAAATAATAGTTTGGCCAAGAACTGGAATAAAGAAAAATTTGCATTGCATAAATTATCCATGCTGTATCCTAATTCCAGACAGTTATACATATGTTCCCAAGAGGAAACAAGTAACGGGTCATATGGAATCGTACGGGGTTCGCCAGACAGCTTAAATTTCAGAGCCGAATTAAAGTCGGACAGCTCCTCTCCTTTGTAATGGACCCAGTAAATTGTCCAGGGGCTCAGGCTATCGGCGCCGTAACAGATATAGGATTTGGTGGCCTGAAGGATATAGAACTGATTGGCTTCCAGGATTATCTTTCTTTCACCTAATATTATCCAGCCAACTCCTTGCGTACAATAAAATATAATATTATCGGAACAACCCGATGGCCGCTCCCGGAAATGAGAACGGGCATTAGGAAAATACCCGATATGGGTGATGTACAGGTGAAATAGAGACGGAAATTTTCCGTGATAATCTGCTAAAAGCTGTTTCGGTAAGCTGATGATTTTTTCTCCCTGAAAACCTTTCTGAATCTTCCGCTCCATTTCAATAGACTAATATTTGTTTAGAAAAATACATATAATCTCAGAATAATCCATTCATATCACAGAATCCGCTATTTCATACCTCTGTACCATCAAGTATTTTTGACAGCATAATACTTTACAACCAAATATCTCATTCTAACAAATTACCTATGCGACTTCTGACCAACAGGTTTAGCCTACTCGGAATACTATTCCTGATTTTAAGTAACGGCACCTTAACTACATCTGCGCAATCTGTAGCTCAGAAAAAAGCCGCCGGGCACAATCTTTACCGTGATAAACCAGCAACCGATTTCTTTGAAGGAGCTTTATTGGGAAATGGCGCAATGGGTGTGAATGTCACGACCAGACCGGATGCCGTCGTTTTATATTTCGGGCATAACAATGTTTGGGATATCCGTATCGCAGAAAATCATAAGGATGAAATAGGGACCTTCCAGGAGATATTTGAAAAAGTTACTAAAATACCAACAACTCTCAAACACCTGACGGATGATGACTGGTATAAATCCTACAATAAAATGACCGCGGACAACTATAGTAAAGCATATCCAAGGCCATTCCCCTGCGGATCTATAGTTCTTAGTTTCGACCGCCGTAAAACTACCTTATTAGGGCACAAGCTGGATATCTCCAATGGTGTATGCACGGTCTTTTTTCTCGATGAAAGAAATGAAAAAAATGAGCTTAAGATCTTTACAGATATGCAATCAGACAAACTATGGATGAAATATACGAATAGTAAAGACGAATTGATAGCTCACCCATTTTCAAGGATACGTCTGATACCAGACCCGGCAACTCCTCCAGAATTCCCGAAATATACAACTCAGGAAAATTTGGCGGCAGGCAGACTTTCTTTCAGACAAATACTACCAAAGAGCGAGCAAGCCTCAAGAAATGCACAACCTAAGGATAGAGCATTCAGCTTAAATATAGAATTGAATAGTCAGTTATCAAAAAAAGACCGTATTAACTGGTATGGTAATGCACAGTCTATGAATGTACTGGAGGCTAATTTCCCGGACCAGACTCAATTCTTCGCCTGCATCTCTCTAAAAGAAGGACTGGATTCCCAGGTATCTGCCGCATTTACTCCTGGGATTAAAATATCGGCAGACACGCTCAGCCACACACTATCGGAAAACTATAAGCACTGGGACCAATACTGGAACAAATCTTATGTTGTTTTGGATGACAGTTTTCTGGAACAGATCTGGTACAGGAATTTGTATTTTCTAAACTGTGCAGTGAAAGCGGGTGTTACCTGCCCCGGATTATTTGCGAACTGGAGTTATAAAGATATAGGAACAGCCTGGCATGGTGATTATCACATGAATTATAATACCCAGCAACCATTCTGGGTCACATTTTCCAGCAACCGGCTGGAAAAGAATCTCCCTTATGTTGAGTTGATTGAATCTCTGATGCCGGTAAGCAGGTCCTGGGCCAAAAATTACTATAAACTTCCGGGAGCCTATTTTCCGCATTCGGCTTATCCTGTAGAAATGAGTATTAACCCCTACCCGATTCCAGACTGGGGGTGGGAAGTAAGCGAAACTCCCTGGGCAATACAAGGACTCTGGTGGCATTATCTCTACTCTGCAGATAAAGATTTCCTAAAAAACAGAGCCTATGAACCGATAAAAGCCGCGGTAGAATTTCTAGTTGCTTATATGCAAAGAAGCGAGGCCACAGATCCCAACCGATGGAAAGATGGTAAATTTCATATTTTCCCGACGGTTCCTCCGGAATTGTATGGTCTGCGCCCGGGTTTTCAGTACAATTATGATACAAATGCTGATCTCAGCCTTACCAGCTTCGCATTTAAAGCTTTTCAGCAGGCGACCAAAGTATTGGGCAAATCACAGACTGAGAAGGTTTTATTAGAACAAATAGATACTATTTTATCTAAATTTCCGGAATACCCTACTACGGAATCGGCTTCAAATGGAAAGATCCTTGTTTCTGTGCCTGGAGAACATGATCAGGTTGTCTACAATGTCCCCCTCCCGCTATTTACGGTATTCCCTGCCGAGGAACATGGTTTACATTCAGATCCGGAAACACAGAAAATCCTGACTAACACTTTCAATAATCAACAAAATGAGGGCGGAAATGATATTGTATTCCAGAACATCCAGGCGGCCAGAATTGGAAAGCTGGACCTGGAAGCTTTTAAAAGGCATGTTAATTATGCCCTCTTACCTAACGGAACGGTTACGGATGCAGTGATGCAAACTGGTGGCAGATATGATGATCTGACTGACTATCTGTATATGGGGAAAATGGGGATCTGGTTTGAAAACTTTGCACTTCCAGCTGTAATAAATGAATGTCTATTACAGGGATATAATGGAAAAATTCGTCTGTTCCCGAACTGGCCACTGGCAAAGGATGCTTCTTTCACAGATCTTCGTACTGCAGGTGCATTTTTAGTAAGTGCATCGCTGAAAAATAAAAAGATACAGCAGGTACGTATTTATAGCGAAAAGGGAGAGAAGCTGACTTTTATCAATCCATGGGATAGTGGATACTATCAGCGTAGTGGTAAAGGTGATAAAATAGAATTTACTTCGAAGGAGTTATCACTGGATACAAGGTCTGGTGAGACGGTAACTTTCTTTTCCAAAAAATAATAAAAAGTGCTTTATGTTTTAGTCGGGCTACAGCAGAGCTGTGAGGCCCTTTAAAACATAAAGCACTTTTTATTATTTAAGTTTTGTCACCATGTAAGTTCCCTTAGCCGGTTTTTTTTGTACGGGTGTTTTCTGGACAGGCTTGTTAGAATTGCTTTGTGTGGCGAACAGGTAAGGTTATTTGGACAGGCTTGCTAGAATTGCTTCTTGTGGCGAACAGGTAAGGTTTTCTGGACAGGCTTGCTAGAATTACTTTGTGTGGCTAACAGGTAAGATCTTTTAGACAGGCTTGTTTAGAGTTGCTTCTTGTGGCTAATAGGTAAGGTTATTTGGACAGGCTTGCTAGAATTGCTTTGTGTGGCCAACAGGTCAGGTTATTTGGACAGGCTTGTTAGAATTACTTTGTGTGGCTAACAGGTAAGGTTTTCTGGACAGGCTTGTTAGAATTGCTTCTTGTGGCGAACAGGTAAGGTTTTCTGGACAGGCTTGCTGGAATTGCTTTGTGTGGCCAACAGGTCAGGTTATTTGGACAGGCTTGTTAGAATTGCTTCTTGTGGCGAACAGGTCAGGTTATTTGGACAGGCTTGTTAGAATTGCTATTGGATAAATGTTCCTTTTTTTCTAAGTAGTTGGAATTGTACCTCCGTCGATGATATATTCGGTCCCGGTTAGGTAGCCTGCACGTGGTGAGACTAGAAATCCGACCAATTCTGCAACTTCTTCTGGCTGGGCTGGTCTGCCGAATGGAATGCCTCCAAGAGAGTCCATGACGCTTTGTGTGGCTTGTTCGATTGTATTCCCGGAGCTTTCGGCAATCCTCTCCATCATTCTGGTAGCGGATGTGGTCATTATCCAGCCTGGTGAGACAGTGAGTACACGAATTCCTTTTGGGGCGACTTCATTGGACAAACTTTTACTGTAATTGACCAACCCTGCTTTTGCAGCGGCATACGGAAGGGTTGAATCATACAATGGAAGCCGAGCCTGAATAGAGGCTATATGAATGATAACGCCGGATCCTGTTCTAATCATGTCAGGTAGAAACCCTCTGTCAAGACGTACGGGTGATAGTAAATTTACCTGGAGCGTATCTTCCCAGTCTTTATCGGATAGTACTTCAAAACCACCGCCAGGTGTTTCTGATCCACCCATGTTATTGATAAGGATATCAATGATGCCAAAAGTGGATTTCACTTCCTGAATAAGTTTCTGCGATCCTTCGGAGGTACTCAAATCGGCTGCAATAAAATGTAGTTCTTTATCTTCACGTTCAGGGGTATTTCTGGCAGTGATGATCACTCTGGCACCGGCTTCTAGTAACCGCTTGGCAATGGCTTTACCAGCACCCTTTGTACCGCCTGTTACTAGGGCCGTTTTACCCGATAGTTCATTATTGAAATTAAACTCTTGTTCCATTTTCTGTTTTTATTTACAGCAAAACTCTGAGATAATATCAGTCGGAACAAGTACGGATAATAGAATTGCATAGGGATAAATTCTTCCCCTATTGCACATTATGGAACGTTGAGCTAATTTTACAATTATGTACGAAAGAAAGATTCCTTTGAACCTGAACTGCGGTCTTGACCTTACTGGTGAAGTACTTTATGGAAAATGGAAAATACGCTTACTGTGGTTTATCAACCAAGGCACTCTTCGTCCAAGTGAATTGCTGCGTAAAATTCCGGATGCATCCCGCAGAGTACTCAATATTCAACTTAATGAGCTGGAGGAACATGGGCTTGTTTCAAAGCTAATATACCCACAGGTCCCACCGAAGGTGGAATACAGTTTAACGGAATTAGGAAATAGTTTAATACCCGTCATCTCTGCTTTAGGAAATTGGGGCGATCAAAATGAAGAACAGCTACGTAATAATATCTTGAAACGACGCGAAAACACAGGGGATAAAAAAGGTTAGTCATTTAATTAAAAAAAGGCTTTATGTTTTAATCGGGCTACAGCAGAGCTGTGAGGCCCTTTAAAACATAAAGCCTTTTTTAATTAACGGGATGACAATGTCCTATTCCAGCTCCGTCCAAATTGAACAGGGATTATTAAGCAGTATTGGTTTTAATAGCCGAATCTTGCACGGAGATAACCTAGATGTCGAAGTCCATTCTGTTCGGGGTTTCCGTCCCTTTTTTAAATAGTTTGGTCACATTTTTCTAATAACCAATTCCGGATGTACTATTCTTGTCCAAAAGAATACCAATCAGCAGGATAGATCAAATGTTATGAAAAATATAATTGGAATAATATATCTGTTAATAACGTTTTCAAATATTGTGCTGGCGCAAACCAATACTCAAAAAATAGATGAATTGATAACTGCCTATGCAAGTATTAAAGAATTTAACGGTTCTGTTCTCGTCTCAAAACAAGGTAAGATACTACTGGAAAAGGGTTATGGAGTAAGAGACATCCAGAAGCAAACATTTAATGACGAAAAAACAGTCTATCTGACAGCATCCATTACAAAAACCTTCACTTCTGCGATGATTCTGAAACTTTCGGAACTTAAAATGCTTTCGCTGGATGATAAATTAAGTAAGTACTTCCCCGACTTTCCATATGCCGACAGCATTAGCATCGAGAACTTGCTTACACATACGTCCGGAGTCTATGACTATGTGCAAAATGCGGAGTTTATGTATAAAGAAGCCACCAAACCTGTGGATCAAAAGACAATGCTTTCGCTCTTTGAGGATAAAAAACTTGACTTTCAGCCGGGCACGAATTGGAAATATTCGAATTCAGGATATATGCTGTTAGGCTATATTATTGAGAAAATCACTAAAATGAGATACGATCAGGCCATACGTACCTACATTTTCAAACCTTTAGAAATGGAAAACAGTGGTTTCGACTATGCACATTTAAATGCACCTGCTAAAGCCACAGGTTATTATTCAGACTCGGGAAAAGATTATAATAAAGTAGCTCCTATTGCTGATTCTACTGTTCTCTATGCAGCGGGATCAATTTATTCTACTGTCGGAGACCTTTATAAATGGCATGAAGCGCTTAATGCAAATCGTTTATTTAGTAAAGCCACGGCAGAGAAGGCATATAGCCCGAATAAATTTCATAATTATGGTTATGGATGGACTGTAGATTCCCTTTATAATAAACGGATAGTTTCACACAGCGGAGGCTTTTGGGGGTTCAGAAGTAATCTGGCAAGAATCATCGATGATAATGTTTGCATCATACTCCTCGATAATACAGAAACGCCCGGTCTGGACAATATCACTAAAATGATTTTAGCAATTCTTTATAAACAGCCCTACACGCTGCCTCATGCCAGACATACAGTAAAATTACACGAAGACCAGCTTAAAAAATATCTGGGAACATATCTAATCAGAGAACCCGATTTAGAAGTAGAGATTAAACTTGAAGCAGATGTATTAGTTGCTTATCCCAAACAAGGGCCGAGAGCAGAAATGTCTGCCATAGATGCCACTCATTTCTTCCTGAAAGAACAGGAAAACTTTGAAATAACCTTTGAAAATGCACAAAACACAAATTCCTATATAATGAAAATAACCATTAACGGAAAAACCAGAACCGGTCAAAAAGTGGAATAAACCTAAAAACCTTTCACAAAACTATCCACCCTGATCACCACAAAGCAATCCGTAAAAAAGGTCTTTCAATCAAAAAAATCAGTTCACCTAAAAACCTTCACAAAACTATCCACCCTGCTCCTCTCAAAGCAACTCATAAAAAGATCTTTCAATCAAAATCAGTTCGCCTAAAAACCTTCACAAAACTATCAACCCTGCTCCCCTCAAAGCAACTCATAAAAAAGATCTTTCAATCAAAATCAGTTCACCTAAAAACCTTCACAAAACCATCCACCCTGATCCCCTCAAAGCAACTCATAAAAAGATCTTTCAATCAAATAATCAATTCACATAAAAACCTTCACAAAACCATCCACCCTGATCCCCTCAAAGCAACTCATAAAAAGATCTTTCAATCAAATAATCAGTTCGCCTAAAAACCTTCACAAAACCATCCACCCTGATCCCCTCAAAGCAACTCATAAAAAGATCTTTCAATCAAATAATCAGTTCGCCTAAAAACCTCTCACAAACCATCAACCCTGCTCACCCCAAGGCAATCCGTAAAAAAGGTCTTTCAGTCAAAATCAGTTCACCTAAAAACCTTTCACAAAACTATCAACCCTGCTCCCCTCAAAGCAATCCGTAAAAAAGTCTTTCTAACCTACGGCCAAAGTAAATCTAAACATTCGCATTGATCGCCCTACATGCTGGATTCCTTAAATAAAAACAGGGTTAATATTTTAAAGGGCCTCACAGCTCTGCTGTAGCCCGATTAAAATATTAACCCTGTTTTTATTTAACCGGTGATCACCGGCGCTTATCTTAATTTACTCACTCATATTATGATAAACCGCCTGCACATCATCATCCTCTTCCAGCTTGTCTATCAGTTTGAATACATCAACGGCCTGCTCTTCAGAAATAGGACTTGTTGATAATGCAATCCTTTCCAGCTTTGCACTTTTCAGTTCCAGCCCAAGGTCTTCCAGTGCTTTCTGCATTTTACCGAAATCCTCAAAGGCAGTTTGAACAACGGCGATATCCTGACCTTCTTCATCTGCCTCCAGATACAATTCTTCCAAACCTGCATCGATCAGTTCAAATTCCAATTCTTCGAGGTCTTTTTCTCCAGGTAGAAACCTGAAGATAGATTTCCTGTTGAAAATAAAATCAAGTGATCCGGTTTTACCTAATGAGCCGCCGGTTTTACTAAAGTAACTGCGTACGTTGGCTACTGTACGGTTAGTATTATCTGTTGCTGTTTCAATTAATATGGCAACGCCGTGTTGAGCATATCCTTCGTAAACGTGTTCTTCGTAGCCGTTCTCATCTTTATTAGAAGCCCTTTTAATTGCAGCATCGACCCTGTCCTTCGGCATATTTACTGCCTTGGAATTTTGAATAGCTGTACGTAAACGGGAGTTGGTTTCCGGGTTTGGTCCATTGTCTTTAACAGCCATTACAATCTCTTTCCCGATCCGGGTAAATTGTACTGCCATTTTAGCCCAACGCTTAAATTTTCTCTCTTTTCTGAACTCAAATGCTCTTCCCATTGTCTGTAATATTGGAGTTATTTATTTTTCAAATTTGTTAACATATCGGCAGTCATTTTTGCCAGATCGAATTCCGGTTTCCAGCCCCAGTCATTTCTGGCGACTTGATCATTAATTGAACGCGGCCAGCTGTCTGCTATTTGTTGTCTTGGATCATTAGCTGTGTAAGACAACTTAAAGTCCGGAATGTGTTTTCTTATTTCTGATGCCAGAACCTCAGGTGTAAAACTCAGGCCTGCAAAATTGTAACTTGAACGGATAGAAATCTGGTCTGCGGGTGCATCCATCAATTGAATTGTACCTCTGATCGCGTCATCCATGTACAGCATCGGCAATTCGGTTTCTGCGGAAAGAAAGCAGTCGTAACTTCCTTTTTTAAGGGCGTCATGAAAAATATGGATCGCGTAATCTGTTGTTCCTCCACCAGGCGCTGCTTTCCAGCTGATCAGGCCAGGGTATCTTATACTTCTTACGTCCAGGCCGAATTTCTGGTGATAATATTCACACCAGCGTTCACCGGCAAGCTTACTGATTCCATATACAGTATTTGGATCCATAACGCAGAACTGGTCTGTATTATCTTTTGGTGAATTAGGTCCAAAAACAGCGATTGAACTTGGCCAGTATACTTTAGCCGTTTTATATACAATCGCCAGGTCTAGAATATTCAGCAGGCCATTCATATTCAGATCCCAGGCCAGTTTTGGATTTTGCTCCCCTGTTGCTGATAGCAATGCTGCAAGTAAATAGACCTGTGTAGGCTTATATTTATTGAATATAGTGTTTAGTGTGTCTTTTTCCAATACATTCACAAATTCGAATGGTCCGGAGTTTTTGATGTCGTAATCAGGACGACGGATATCACAGGCAACTACATTTGATTCGCCATAAGTAATCCTTAGTGCGGTAACCAGTTCAGTTCCGATCTGCCCGTTTGAGCCTAATACCAGTATTTTTTCAGTCATTGATCAATTGATTTTGGCAAAGGTAAAAAATTGATCGAAACCTGTTCATAAATGTTTGTGCATCTTAGTCTATACTTAAAAAAAATGAGAGATGGGTGTGCTAAATATCACTATATTGACCTGTTGGAACTATCTGCTTATTTAGAATAATTATAGGATGTAACAAAAATATGATATCAGAAATAATTCGTATATTTCTATGTCCTACGGATATTTTTTTTCTATTTTTAAAAGTTGATAGTGTACAAAAAACACCATAAAATAACCAATTATAAGTATGAATAGAAGACACGCAGTAAAAAACATTGCCTTTTTAATGGGAGGGGCATTATCTGCAACTACAATCGGAGTATTTCTTGACAGCTGTAATCCACCTTCTGATAAAAAAGGAGCAAGTCTTTTTTCTTCAGAACAGGATCTGGTAATTACCGAGCTGGCTGATACTATTATTCCTACGACTAAAACGCCTGGAGCAAAGGCTGCTGGTGTCGGGCCATTTATTTCCATGATGATGGCTGAGTGTTACCCAAAAGAAGCTCAAGATGTTTTTGTGAAGGGATTGGACGATCTGGAAGCCAGGTCTAAAAAAGAGTTCAATAACTCATTCGCGAAAATTTCTGCTGAAGAACGTAAACAACTCGTTGGTAAATTAAGGGACGAAACTGTTGAAACCCTTAAAAAAGACAATGAGCAGGCAGAGAAAGACAAAGCTGCCAACAAAGAGCCGAAGAAAACGCCTAATTTCTTTGCTATCGCCAGAGATCTAACGCTTTTAGGCTATTTCACTTCTGAAATTGGCGCTACTAAGGCTTACGAGTATGTGGAGATTCCTGGCCGTTATGACGGTTGTGTGGACTTGAAACCTGGTCAGAGAGTTTACGTTTAAACCTATTAGAAACTTAGAAATGAATTTAAATACTAAAGCAGAAGCACAAAATACATATGATGCTATTGTTGTCGGTTCCGGAATTAGTGGAGGCTGGGCAGCAAAAGAATTAACTGAAAAAGGTCTTAAGGTACTATTGTTAGAACGCGGTAGAAATGTTGAACATATAAAAGACTATACTACAGCGATGAAAAAGCCATGGGAATTTGAGCACCGTGGCCGTCTAACTGAAGAACAGAAAAAAAGACACCCTGTTCAAATCCGTGATTATCCTTATACTGAGTTTAATGAAAGTTTCTGGGTGGACGATTTAGATTGTCCTTATACAGAAGTTAAACGATTTGACTGGTACCGTGGTTTCCATGTAGGTGGTAAATCGCTGATGTGGGGAAGACAAAGTTACCGTTTCAGTGACCTGAATTTCGAAGACAACAAAAAAGATGGTCATGGTAATGACTGGCCGATCCGCTATAAAGATCTGTCCAGCTGGTATGACTATGTAGAACGTTTCGCAGGTATCAGTGGTCAGAATGAAAACTGGCCGGCACTGCCAGACGGACAGTTTCTGCCTCCTATGGATATGAACTGTGTAGAGAAATCTGTAAAAAAACGTATTGAAGATAAATGGGCTAAGTCCAGAATCATGACTATTGGCCGTACAGCTAACTTAACGGTTCCTCATGGTGGTCGTGGTAGTTGCCAATATCGTAACCTTTGCTCAAGAGGATGCCCTTTCGGCGCCTATTTCAGCACGCAGTCTTCTACCCTGCCAGCAGCAGTGGCGACAGGTAATTTAACACTACGTCCTTTCTCTCTGGTTGATCATATCATTTATGATAAGGAATCCAAAAAAGCGAAGGGTGTAATGGTAGTTGATTCAGAAACAAATGAAAACATTGAATTCTATGCGAAAATTGTTTTTGTTAACGGTTCTACTTTAGGTACTACTCAAATTTTGCTGAACTCTACTTCTGCTGAACATCCTAACGGATTAGGTAATGCAAGTGGAGAACTTGGTCATAATTTAATGGATCACCATTTCCGTACTGGCGCTTCGGGTGAGGCTGAAGGCTTCGACGATAAATATACTTACGGTAAAAGAGCAAACGGTATCTATATTCCACGTTACCAGAATATGGGTAACGACAAACGTGATTATGTAAGAGGTTTTGGTTACCAGGGTGGCGCAAGCCGTACCGGATGGCATAAAGATGTCGCCGAATTAGCTTTTGGTGGCGACTTTAAAGATCAGATGACACAACCAGGTCTTTGGACTATGGGTCTGGGCGGTTTCGGAGAATCTCTTCCTTACCATGAAAACAGAGTTTATATAGATAAAACTAAAAAAGATAAATGGGGTCTGCCTGTACTTGCTATCGATTGCGAGTTTAAAGGTAATGAAGAGAAAATGCGTAAAGACATGATGAATGATGCAGCGGAAATGTTAGAAGCCGCAGGTATGAAAAACATCAAAACTTACGACAATGGCTCAACCCCGGGTATGGCTATCCACGAGTGTGGAACTGCAAGGATGGGTAATGATCCTAAAACGTCTGTATTAAATAAATGGAATCAGATGCATGAAGTAAGCAACGTATTTGTAACTGACGGTTCGTCACTACCTTCTATCGCTTGCCAGAACCCTTCACTTACATTTATGGCATTAACAGCGAGAGCTGCAGACTATGCAGTTTCAGAACTTAAAAAAGGAAATATTTAATGGCGGTAGGAAAGTTAAGAATGGGAATGATTGGTGGTGGAAAAAATGCCTTCATTGGTGCCGTCCACCGCATTGCCGCTAATATTGACGGATTAATCGAATTGAGCTGCGGAGCACTGAGTTCTAATCCGGAAACAGCAAAAGAATCAGGCAGGGAATTATTCCTGCCTGATCATAGAAACTACGGTTCTTATCAGGAGATGATTGAAAAAGAATCTCTTTTACCGGAATCTGAAAGAATGCATTTTGTAACGATAGTTACACCTAATTTCGCACACTTTGCACCTGCAATGCTTGCACTGGAGCATGGATTTCATGTAGTGATTGATAAACCTATCACGCTAACCCTTGAGGAAGCAAAAAAACTACAGGCTAAAGTTAAGGAAACCGGTTTAACCCTATGCCTTACCTATACTTACTCTGGTTATCCAATGGTTAAGCAGGCCCGTCAAATGGTAAAGGACGGTACTTTTGGGCAGATTCGTAAAATCATGGTAGAATATCCTCAGGGCTGGCTTAGTCTTCCTTCCGAGAAAGATGGTAACAAGCAGTCTGCCTGGCGTACTGACCCTGCAAAAAGTGGGATTAGTGGGTGTATGGGCGATATTGGTACGCATGCTGCCCAACTGGCGGAGTATATTTCCGGACTGGAAATCACAAAAATCTGTGCAGATCTTAACATCGTAGTAGATGGCCGGGCACTGGATGACGATGGAAATATTCTGTTGAAATTTGACAATGGTGCGAACGGTGTACTCGTCGCATCACAGATTGCTGCAGGCGAAGAAAATGCACTTAAAATTAAAGTATACGGCGAAAAGGGAAGTTTGGAATGGCATCAGGAAGAACCGAATACTTTAAAGGTTAAATGGCTTGATGCACCTACGCAGCTTTACCGTACAGGAAATGGTTATTTATCGGCTGCTGCACAATTTAACACGAGAACGCCATCCGGACATCCCGAAGGATACCTGGAGGCTTTTGCCAATCTTTACCGAAATTTTGCACTGACAATTAAAGCTCAGATTAAAGGTGAAAAACCTACAGCTGAAATGCTCGATTTTCCGGGTGTGGATGAAGGGGTTCGTGGAATGGCATTCATTGAAAATGTAGTTGCTTCGGCAGGGTCGGATCAGAAATGGTCTGATTTTAAAATATAAAGAAATGACAACAATTAAAGGACCTGCAGTTTTTCTGGCGCAGTTTATAGGAAATGAAGCTCCCTTCAATTCTCTTGAGGGTATTTGTCAGTGGGCAAAGGATAAAGGATTCAAAGGAATTCAGATGCCGACCCTCGATAACCGTTTTATTGATCTTAAACTGGCTGCTGAAAGTAAGACTTATGCAGATGAATTAACAGGAAAAGTAAATTCCTTTGGACTGGAAATCACAGAACTTTCTACCCATTTACAAGGACAGCTTGTTGCTGTAAATCCGGCTTATGATCAGGTATTTGATGCTTTTGCACCGGATAGCGTAAAGAATAATCCAAAAGCCAGAACGGAATGGGCAGTTCAGCAAATGAAATATGCTGCCAAGGCTTCTCAGAATCTTGGATTGAATGCACATGCAACATTTAGCGGATCTTTATTATGGCATATGTTTCATCCATGGCCACAAAGACCTGAGGGTCTGGTTGAAGAAGGATTCAAAGAACTGGCAAAAAGATGGTTACCAATTCTAAACGAATTTGATCAGTGTGGTGTAGACGTTTGCTATGAAATTCATCCTGGCGAAGACTTATTTGACGGCATCACTTATGAGATGTTCCTTGAAAAAGTAAATAATCATCCCCGGGCTTGTTTGTTATATGATCCTTCACATTTTGTATTGCAACAACTAGACTATATCCAGTACATCGATTTCTACCATGAAAGGATAAAAGCATTTCACGTAAAGGATGCAGAGTTTAATCCAACAGGCAGACAGGGTACATTTGGAGGATATCAGGGATGGGCTGACCGTGCCGGAAGATACAGATCTCCGGGAGACGGGCAGGTAGATTTTAAAACAATCTTTAGTAAACTGTCTCAATATGATTTCAAAGGCTGGGCAGTAATGGAGTGGGAATGCTGTATTAAAGACTCGGAAACCGGTGCCAGGGAAGGCTCGGAATTCATCTCCAAACACATCATTCCTGTTACCGACAGAGCCTTTGATGATTTTGCCGCTACCGGGGCAAACGAAACAGTAAACCGGCAGATATTAGGTCTGGATTCTAAATAATTATCATAGTCTGCAAGGTTTCTGCCTTGCGGACTTATCTGTTTTTTTAAATACACAATTGAAACTGTATGTTGGCATACAGCTTAACACCTTTAATATAAAAAATCTATTATGAAAAAGACATTATTAGTTGTTGGCTTTATTGGCCTGGCTTTAGCGTCATGCGGCGGCAACTCTGATTCCGCGAAAGAAACTACTCAAAGCACTTCTGCAGAACCATCTACTACGGTTAGTGCGCAAACAACAGGCCCGGTATTACCAGGAGAGAAACTGGTAGCAAAAAACGATTGTATCGGCTGCCATAATAAAACGCAAAAAGTAATCGGCCCGGCTTATGTCGATATTGCTGATAAATATGCGTCAAATGATGAAAACATTGATATTCTTTCTGAATCTGTAATTAACGGAAGTAAAGGAAAATGGGGTGATCTTCCTATGACTCCTCACCCGAATGTTAGTAAGTCAGATGCAAAACAAATGGTAACCTGGATCTTGTCGTTGAAAAAATAAATTAAACAATCCCTACCCTAACCAAATATAAAAGATATGAAAACAAATACTGAGAATAAACCTGATTCAGGAAGACGTTCCTTTCTTAAAACTGCAGCGGTAGCCAGTGCAGGATTTATGATTGTTCCACGTCATGTACTGGGCGGAAAAGGCTTTTTAGCACCAAGTGACCGACTAATTGTTGCCGGTGTGGGTGCTGGCGGTAAAGGACAATCTGATATCGCTGCTTTCGCTAAAAGTGGAAAAGCTGATATCGGATTTTTATGCGATGTAGATACTAAACGTGCAGCTACTTCTGTGAAGAACTTCCCGAAAGCTAAGTTCTACAAAGACTACCGTGAGATGTTTGATAAAGAACATAAAAACTTTGATGCGGTTAGTGTTTCCACACCAGACCACAGTCATGCGGTAATCGCTTCTGCAGCTATGCAGTTAAGTAAACATGTTTACGTACAAAAACCTCTTACTCACGACATCTACGAAGCAAGGAAGCTCACCGAGCTTGCTAAAAGGTTTAAGGTAGTAACTCAGATGGGTAATCAAGGTGCATCTAATGATGGACCGCGTCAAATGAAAGAATGGTATGATGCCGGGCTTATCGGTGATGTACATACGGTATATGCATGGACAGACAGACCGGTTTGGCCTCAAGGTATTCCATGGTCAGCAAATAAAGCTGAAATTCCATCTACACTGGATTGGGATCTTTGGTTAAATACAGCACCATACAAAGATTTCGTTGACAAACTCGTTCCTTTCAACTGGAGAGGCTGGTGGGATTATGGAACTGGTGCATTAGGCGATATGGGATGTCACCTGTTAGAAGCTCCATTCAGTACATTAGGTCTTAAATATGCAAAAGATGTACAGGCAAGTGTTGGTTCTGTATACGTTGATGAATTCAAACGTGGTTATTTCCCTGACAGCTGCCCGCCGTCAAGCCATGTAACCCTTACTTTCCCTAAAACTGAAAAAACCAAAGGTGATGTTACTGTCCACTGGATGGATGGTGGTATTCAGCCTACAAGACCGGAAGAACTGGAAGCAAATGAAGTATTTGGTGACGGTGGAAACGGTACTTTATTTATCGGTACAAAAGGTAAGATGATGGCTAGTACTTATAGTGCAGATCCACGTTTATTACCATTAAGCCGTAACAAAGATATTCGCGTTCCGGAGAAATTTGCAAGAGTAAAAGATGGTTCAAACGGCCACTATGCACAGTGGGTTGAGGCCTGTATTGCTGGTTATGGAAAGAAAGAACTGAGTTCTCCTTTTGAAATTGCCGGTCCGCTTACAGAAGCTTTACTGATGGCGAATCTTGCAATCCGTGCAAATGATCTGCAGGTAAATAATGCACAGGGCAAACCTAGTTACCCAGGTCGTGACATTAAGTTATTATGGGATAATGAGCAAATGAAGGTTACCAACTTTGATGCTGTTAACCAATTTGTAAAACGTGATTACCGTAAAGGCTGGTCATTAGGAGTTTAATCTTAAAATATAAAATGAAATATTCATACTTATCCGGGCTGATGATCTTAGCGGTTATGGGCTGTGGCACAACAAAAAATCAATCAAACGACAACAAACAGGGATTTACTTCCCTGTTTGATGGCAAAACAACAACTGGCTGGCATACTTACGGAAAAACTTTCGTAGGTAAAGGATGGCAGGTTGATAATGGTGCAATTCACCTTGTGCCTTCTGCTAAACAAAAAGACGATGGTGACCTGGTTACTGATAAGGAATATGAAAACTTCCATTTGAAAATCGACTGGAAAGTAGCTCCAAAATCAAATAGTGGTATTCTGTTCCAAATTCATGAGCAACCTGGAAAATATAATCAAACCTATAGCACAGGCCCTGAGATGCAGGTAATTGACAATGACGGACATCCAGATGCCAAAAATGTTAAACACCGTGCTGGCGACCTTTATGACCTGATTGAAAGCAGTTCTGAAAATGCAAAACCAGTAGGTGAATGGAATACTGCAGAAATTATTATCAATAAAGGAACTCTTGAATTTAGACTGAACGGTGTAAAAACAGTTTCAACTACACAATTCGACGAATCATGGAAAACTTTAATTCAAGGAAGTAAGTTTGCGAAATGGGAAGGTTTTGGTACATTTAAAAAAGGCAAAATTTCCTTACAGGATCATGGCGATGAAGTCTGGTTCCGTAATATTATGATCAAAGAATTATAAATTATTTAAATTCATACAACACTTTATGATGAACACCACTACCCGCGTTAAGTTATCTGCAATGATGTTCCTGGAGTTTTTTATCTGGGGATCATGGTTTGTTACTTTGGGTACTTTCTTAGATAAAAACTTATCTGCAAGCGGTTCTGAAACTGCAGCAGTTTTCTCTACTCAATCTTGGGGTGCTATTATAGCACCTTTCATTATTGGGTTAATTGCTGACAGATTTTTTAATGCAGAGAAAATTCTGGGAGTGCTGCATATAGTTGGTGCTGTTCTAATGTACCAAATGTATAATGCGACGGAAGTAAGCGTATTTTACCCGTATGTATTGGGCTATATGATCCTCTTTATGCCAACCCTCGCACTAGTCAATTCAGTTTCATTTAATCAGATGAAAGATGCGGAGAAAGAATTTTCCACTATCCGTTTCTGGGGAACTATTGGCTGGATCGTTGCCGGTCTGTGTATTAGTTACCTATTCTTATGGGATTCTAAAACAGGTCTGGAATCTGGCTTGTTGAAAAATACATTCCTGATGGCTGGTATAGCCTCTCTGGTACTGGGTCTGATGAGCTTTGCACTTCCTGCAACACCACCGAAAGTAGCTAAAGGAGAGAAAATCAAACTTTCTGATATTTTAGGTTTGGATGCTTTAAGTTTACTTAAAGACAGAAACTTCGCTGTATTCTTTATCTCTGCGATTCTAATCTGTATTCCTCTTGCTTTCTACTATCAGAATGCACACCCTTTCCTCTCTAGTATTGGTGTAAATGAGCCTACCGGAAAGATGGCAATTGGCCAGGTTTCTGAAGCCTTATTCCTATTATTAATTCCGGTATTCTTTAAACGTTTCGGTTTTAAAGTAACTATTCTGGTTGGTATGATCGCCTGGGCAGTACGCTATGCATTGTTTGCTTATGGTAATGCAGGAGAACTAAGCTTTATGTTGCTAATCGGTATTGCACTTCATGGTGTTTGTTATGACTTTTTCTTTGTATCAGGACAAATCTACACGAATTCAAGAGCCGGAGAGAAATACAAAAGTGCTGCGCAAGGTCTGATTACACTGGCAACCTACGGTGTGGGTATGCTGATCGGATTTGAAGTAGCTGGTATGATCACGGACAGTTATAAATTGGCTGACGGTTCTATCGATTGGAAAATGGTATGGATAATCCCTGCAGGTATTGCTTTAGTAGTATTCCTGTTGTTTACAGTCTTCTTTAACGATAAATCTAAACCTGAATCTGTATTAGACGCAGCTTAATATGGGAAATAATCAAAGTCGTAGAAATATGATCAAATCTGTAATCGCAGGAACTGCCGCTTTAGGTGTTTCCTCTGCCTTACCGTCATTTGCATCAGATTATAAATCTAATTTTTCTTCATTGAAAGGAAATATTAACCATTCGGTTTGTCACTGGTGTTTCAGTGACATTCCTTTAGATGAATTCTGTGCTTCGGTAAAAGCTATGGGATTAAAAGGTGTCGATCTTGTAGGTCCTGAAGGATGGCCTACGTTGAAAAAACATGGTCTGTACTCTCCAATGTGTAATGGTGCGGAAATTAACCTGGTAGATGGATGGAACGATCCTGCATTTCACCAGCAATTGATTGCAAATTACACGAAAATGATTCCTTTGGTCGCTGAGGCCGGTTATACGAATCTGATCTGCTTTAGCGGAAACCGCAGGGGAAAAGATGATGAAACCGGACTTAAAAACTGTGTGGATGGTCTGAAGCAAATTATGCCATTGGCCGAAAAACACAAAGTGGTCCTGGTAATGGAACTGTTAAACAGTAAAGTTGACCACAAGGACTACCAATGTGATACGACTGCCTGGGGTGCTGAACTGGCTAAAAGACTAGGTTCTGAAAACTTTAAACTGCTTTATGATATTTACCATATGCAGGTTGATGAAGGGAATGTAATCGCCAACATTAAAAAATACCATCAGTATATCGCACACTACCACACTGCCGGTGTTCCCGGTAGAAATGAGATTGACGATACACAGGAGCTGTATTATCCCGCAATTATTAAAGCGATACTGGATACCGGTTTCAAGGGGTACCTTGCACAGGAGTTTATACCGAAACAAAAAGACAGACTACGCTCATTAAAGAACGCAGTTGCGATTTGTGATCAATAATAGATAATTATGAATTCAAGAAGAACTTTTCTCAAACAAGCAGGACTTGTAGCAGCGGGTGCATTAGTACTGCCTTCGTATGCATGTGCTGCACCAGCCAAAGTGGTTGGCTTACAATTATATTCTCTTCGCGAACAACTGCCTGCAGATGTTCGTGGAGTTATTGGTAAAGTTGCACAGGCTGGCTATAAAGAAGTTGAAACTTATGGTTATTCAGTAAAGGACAAATTCTGGGGATTAACGCCAAAGGAATTCAAAGCCTTACTGGATGAAAATGGTCTCTCTGCTCCAAGTGGGCACTATGGCTTGGATAACTTTATAGCAACCGGAAATCAGGAAGATCTGAAAGCTGATATTGAGGCTGCCAGTGCAATAGGCAGTGAATATATTGTTGTTCCTTATTTAGGTGATGCACTGAGAGGTGGAGAGGATCAATGGAAGAAAACAGCTCAGAAATTAAATGAGGCTGCGGCAATCTCCAAATCAAGCGGGATTAAAATCGCTTACCATAACCACGATTTTGAATTTGCACCAGTAGGTAATACAACAGGATACGAAATCCTTTTAAAGGAAACAGATCCTGAATCTATAAAATTTGAAATGGATATTTACTGGGTAGTAAGATCTGGTAATGATCCTGTGAAATTATTCACTGATCACAAAGGTCGTTTTCCGATGTGGCATGTGAAGGACATGGACAAAGCCGACCATACAATCAATACAGAAGTTGGAAGCGGTACTATTGACTTTAAAAAGTTATATACTCATGCTAATTTAGCTGGCCTAAAACATCTGATCGTAGAGCAGGAAAACTTTTCTATGGATCCGTATGCAAGTATTAAGCAAAGCGCTGATTATATTAAAAAAGAAATTTTATAGTTCTTTTTGTCTAACCTGCAGGCTATTATTTTAGCCTGCAGGTTCTTTTCTCCCCAACCTCTCCTTTTACGCTGTTGTTCCCAAAATTAAATACAGCAACTCCTGTTAAATTTCCTGAAATATTATTTTCAAACTGCTGAATATGTGCATTTTTTCACCATATTTGGGAGTATCACATTTTAAATAAATCAATCAAATAAAAAACAATTAAACAAAAAATGAAGCCGTTGGCTCCGCCAGCAACTTCATAACCATTAAAAACAAATATACAGAACATGAAAATTGCAGTTGTAGGTGCTACTGGTTTAGTAGGCACCGTTATGTTAAAAGTGCTTGAAGAGCGTAATTTCCCGTTAACCGAATTAATCCCGGTTGCATCAGAGAAGAGTGTTGGTAAAGAAATCACTTTTAAGGGTAAGGCATTCAAGGTTGTTAACCTGGAAACTGCAATTGCAATGAAACCGGACGTGGCATTATTCTCAGCAGGTGGAAGTACCTCTTTAACTTATGCTCCTTTATTTGCCGAAGTCGGAACTACTGTTATTGATAACTCTTCGGCATGGAGAATGGACCCATCAAAAAAACTGGTTGTTCCTGAAGTTAATGCTAATGAATTAACAGCAGATGATAAAATTATTGCTAATCCGAATTGTTCAACGATTCAAATGGTTGTCGCTTTAAAACCACTGCATGATCTTTATAAAATTAAACGTGTAGTTGTTTCAACATACCAATCAGTAACTGGAACTGGAGTTAAAGCAGTTGAACAGATGATGAATGAGCGTAAAGGTATCACAGACGGACCAATGGCATATCCTTACCAGATTGACTTGAATGTTATTCCTCAGATTGATGTTTTCGAAGCAAACGGATACACTAAAGAGGAAATGAAAATGATCAAGGAAACTAACAAGATCATGGGTGACGATCAGATTCGTGTTACTGCAACCACAGTTCGTATTCCGGTTATGGGCGGACATGCGGAATCAGTAAATATTGAATTCGAAAGAGATTTTGATATTGCCGAAGTAAGAACTGCACTTGAAAACACAGCAGGTATTATTGTAGTTGATGATATAGCGAATCTTAAATATCCAATGCCAAAAGACGCGCATGAAAAAGATGAAGTATTTGTTGGACGTATCAGAAGAGATGAGTCACAAGACAATACATTAAATCTATGGATTGTTGCTGATAACTTACGTAAAGGTGCAGCTACCAATGCTGTACAAATTGCAGAGTATCTCCTGGCTAAAGGCTTAATTTAAATAAAAAAGAATCTGAAAATGTGGTGTCATCAGGAACTCGTTCCCGAAGGCACCACATTTTTTGTATAATCAGATACCGTTCTCATTGGTTTATCTAATAAATACATACCATGTTTAAAAACACATCACTTCTTTTTCTATTGTTTTTACAATACCTGATTATTTTTCCAAAGAATTCTTCTGCACAAACTGAGCCAGCCGGACTAGCACAGGCATTCGAGCGGCTAAGTTCAGATCCGCAAGCGAAATATGCAATAACCTCCATATGTGTATTAGATGGAAATACAGGAAAACAACTGTACGGTAGAAATGAAAATATTGGGGTAGCAACTGCATCAACGCTCAAAACTATAACCTCAGCGACTGCCTTTGCATTATTAGGTAAGGATTTCCGGTATCAGACTCTACTCAAATACACCGGATCAATAGACGAGAAAGGTGTCTTACATGGTAATTTGATTATTAGTGGCGGCGGTGATCCCACCCTGGGGTCGGACCGTTATCAGTCATCAAAGGAACCTGCTGTACTGGACGCCTGGGTACAAGCCATCAAAAAAGCCGGGATAACTAAAATCGACGGTCAGATTATAGGTGATGCCAGTATTTGGGGTACACAAGGTACTCCTGACGGATGGACATGGCAGGATATGGGGAATTATTATGGAGCAGGAAGTTCTGCGCTGAGCTGGCGGGAAAATCAGTTTGATATTAAACTTAAGCCCGGAAGCAACGTCCTGATAAGCCGAACTATTCCCGAGATGCCTTACCTTAAGATCGTAAATGAACTCAAAGCCGGAAAAGCTGGCAGCGGCGACAATGCTTATGTTTTTCTACCTCCCTATTCGCAAACGGCGTATCTCCGGGGAACCTGGGCCACAGATATCAAAAAAAGCGGAATTTCTGCTGCTATACCTGACCCTGCATATGAAGCCGCTTTCCGGCTTGCCGATACGCTCAAACGTATTGGAATAATTTCTTCAAACTCTATTACCACTGACCGTCTTATGGCATTAAATAACCTAACGGTCCCTGCGGGAGGGAAAACGCTTGCGGTAATCAATTCTACTGCCCTGCATGAAATAGTTTACTGGTTGAATAAAAAGAGTATTAATCTCTATGCCGAAAACCTGTTAAAGACCCTGGCATGGAAGGCAGGTAAGGAAGCTACAACGGAGAATGGAGCAGCTGAGGTGATCCGTTACTGGAGTACCAAAGGTATTGACCGTGATGCGTTAAATATTCTGGATGGTAGCGGCCTTTCACCGGCTAACAGGGTTACAGCATCGGCAATGGCACAAATCCTCTACCAAACCCAAAAAGAAAACTGGTATGCGGATTTTTATGAGTCGCTCCCGGTAAACAATGGTATGAAGCTAAAAAGCGGGACTATTAAAGATGTCTCAGCATTCGCCGGATATTATGAGTCCGCAAATGGAAAACGCTATGTAATAGTCATTAATATTAACAACTACAGTGGTACCGGTATCAACAATAAACTGTTCAATGTACTCAACTCGCTCAAATAATTAATAAATTGCTACCGTTTACCTTCAATATAAGTTCAAATTCCTTTTTTTAATATGCATAAATTCGTAATTTTTATTTGCTGTATACTTGTCTGTTCTGCAACATATGGTCAGCAAATGGGACCTGGGAATGCTAATTTCAATTCCATCGACAGTAATAGTAAGTTTATCGCAAAAGCTCTGGAATTTGCTATAATTCCTGAACCTGTATCTCTGGTGCAGTCAAACGGCCATTTCACGTTACCAGAGCAAATCGTAATTCAGGCCCCGGCCGACAGCAAAAATATCGTTGATTATTTAAAGACTAGGCTCACTGTTCCTACGGGGAAATACATCTCAGAATCTTCTGGAAATACACCGGGCTCAATTAAACTTATATTAAACGCACATGAGAACCGCCAGTTGGGAGATGAAGGTTATCAGCTTTCTGTTACGCCTCAGTACATTGTAATTAAGGCAAATAAAAATGCCGGACTGTTTTACGGAGTTCAGACGCTGTTGCAGCTTTTCCCGAAAGAGATAGAAAGCAAAGAAGAGGTTGCTGATAAGATATGGACAGTTCCTGCTGTTGAAATTACTGACTACCCACGTGTGGCCTGGCGGGGACTCATGTTCGATGTGGCCCGCCATTTTTTCACCAAAGCTGAAGTCAAACAATATATTGATGGGATGGTGCGCTATAAATTTAACATCCTGCATCTGCATCTGACTGATGATGAAGGCTGGAGGATTGAAATTAAAGGTCTGCCTAAACTTACAGAGGTTGGTGCATGGAGTGTAAAGAAAACTGGTAATTTCGGATCCTTCTCTCCTCCAGGACCTGACGAACCCCGGACAAATGGCGGCTTTTATACACAGGATGATATCAGAGAACTCATCAGTTATGCCAAAGAACGTTTCGTGGAAATTATGCCTGAGATCGATGTTCCTGGACATAGTCTTGCAATTATTGCCTCCTACCCTGAACTTTCCTGTACCCCTGGTGCGGAAAATTACCGTGTAAGATCGGGTGAAAGAATTATGGATTGGTCCAGGGGCGCCCCTCCTATCGCTTTAGTGGACAATACACTTTGCCCTGCGAATGAGAAGGTCTATAGCTTTCTGGATACTGTAATAACTCAGGTGGCAGCACTTTTCCCTTTCCCTTATATACATATGGGTGGCGATGAAGCTCCGATAAACTTCTGGCAAAAAAGTGATGCAGTTAAAGCTTTAATGCAAAAAGAAGGGCTTAAAGATATGCATCAGGTACAGGGCTACTTTGAGAAGAGGGTACAGCAAATTGTAGAGTCAAAGGGTAAAAAATTTATGGGATGGGATGAAATCCTGAATGGGAATATTCCGCCCAGCGCTGCAATTATGAGCTGGAGAAATGCCAGTTATGGAATTGGGGCATCAAGAAATAAGCGTGAAGTGGTTATGTCACCGCAGGATTTTGTATACCTTGATCTGATGCAGGGTGATCCTATTGTTGAACCAAAGGTCTATTCCTCAGTTTTGCTTAGCAAAACCTATCAGTTTGATCCGGTACCTGAAGGTGCAGATCCGAAATATATACTTGGCGGTCAAGGCAATTTATGGACAGAACAGGTATATAACATGCGTCATGCTGAATATATGACCTGGCCGCGCGGACTGGCAGTTGCTGAATCAGTATGGTCGCCAAAAGCTAAAAAGAACTGGTCTAATTTCATAGCCAAAACAGAGCAGCATTTTAAAAGAATGGACATCAGTGAGACCAAATATGCAACAAGCATTTTTGAACCCGTATTCAAATCTAACAGAACTCCTGACGGACAACTGATGGTCGAATTACAAACTGAAATTGATGGATTAGACCTATTTTACTCTTTTGATAATTCATACCCGGATCATTTTTATCCGCGTTATACGGAAAAACTTGTGGTTCCGAAAGATGCTGTACAACTTCGCGTCATCTCTTATAAGGGAAAACAGCCTGTAGGCCGGATGATAACGATTTCTACAGATGAACTCAATAAAAGAGCAGGTAAAAAATAAAAGAATTGAGATATTTCGTACATATCAGCTATAATGGGCTTACCTATAATGGCTGGCAAAAACAAGCAAAGGTTCAGAACGTTCAGGGTGTTATAGAAAATGCACTGACGCAAATCTTCAAGAAACCTGTATTTATTAATGGGTGCGGCAGAACGGATGCACAGGTTCACGCCAGCCAGTTTTTCTTTCATTTCGATCTGGAAGAGCCATGGGACTTTGATCTCATTTTCAGGCTGAATAAGATACTTCCGATGAATATCGCAGTTTACGATGTAATCCCGATGGAAGGTACTCCTCACGCCCGGTTTGATGCTGTACAGCGCTCCTATGACTATTTTCTGCATACTTACAAAGATCCCTTCCTAAATGGCCTCAGTTCTTATTATCTGCTGCAGGATCTCAGGCTGGATCAGATGAAAGCTGCTGTGGATCTGCTACCCAAATACAAGGACTACAGGGCATTCTGCACCAGTCCTGACAAGTATGAGCATACGTTATGTTATGTTCGCTCTGCGAGTCTGCTTATTGATGAAAAGGCTGAAAAAATGCGGTTCAGAATATCTTCCAACAGGTTTCTGGGTAAAATGATCAGGATTATAATGGGACAATTGCTAAAGATCGGGAAAGGTCAGTTATCGGTAGAAGAATTTGAAAGCCATCTGATAACCAAACAGACTCCTGAATTAATCCTGCCAGCACATCCTCAGGGGCTTTACCTGTCCAAGGTAACCTATCCGTACCTGGATCTGGCACCTCGTGTAGACTTTTCTGCAGTATTACAGAAGCAGCAGGATATAACCTGGAAAGCGGTCTGATATATTGACGTACATCTGAGATTTAAAATTATTTAAACCCTTATTTTTGTCTTAAAATACTGTTATGAATTTCCACACCAGAAAATGGGTCAAACCAGAGGACCTGAATCCTAATGGCAGCTTATTCGGCGGAAGCCTGCTGCGTTGGATAGATGAAGAAGCAGCAATATACGCCATCGTACAGTTGGGTAACCCGCGGGTGGTAACCAAGTACATTTCTGAAATTAACTTTGTGAGTTCGGCTAAACAAGGAGATATTATTGAAATGGGTATTACTGCAATCGCATTTGGAAACACCTCTTTGACGATGCGCTGTGAAGTGCGTAATAAGATCACCAGAAAAAGTATTCTTACAATTGATAAAATGGTCTTTGTAAACGTTGATGAATATGGAAATCCGGTTGCACACGGAAAAACACAAATCAGATTTATTGAAGAACAGTTTGCAGCTGAAGATAATTAAAGTTCTGGTTCGAGCGCCGCTATAACTAAATCGGCTGTCAGGCTGATTCCATTCAATACATGCGCCGCCTGCTGGTAGTAAGGATTTCTTTCTTCCAGCTTTCCCGCAATAAAGCGAATTAGTTCTTCTTCAGAAAGGCCACTGAGCAATGGTCTTTTATTTATTCCATTCTCCAGTCTTTTAGCTAACGAAAATGCGTTCATCTGAATGTAGACAGTCGCTCCGTTCTCATTCATCCAGGACATATTATCGTAGAAGCAAGGTGTGCCCCCACCAGTTGATATCACACAATTAGCTGGATAATGCATTGATTTAAGTGTTTCACTTTCCAGCCTGCGGAAGGAATCCTCTCCATGTTCAGCAAAATAATCAGTGATGCTGCAGCCTGCAATTTTCTCCAGATGATGGTCCAGATCTATTAGTTCATAACCTAGTTTGGCCGCCAGTTTTCTGCCAAGGGTGCTTTTACCGCAGCCCATAAAACCAATCAGAAAAATTTTCATAACCGACTAAGTCTATTGTTCGAAATATTTAGTTTTAAGTGTCTCATATGATGGCAGACCGGCATGACTCCATTTATTAATCACAACGCCATTTTTCATCAGCATTAAACCAGGATTCGATCTGACCATACTTTTTAACGGCACCGCATCTGCATAAAACACTTCTGCCATCAGCTTATTCTCTTTACTGAACTGATCTGCATCCTGAGCTGAGCTTGATGTCAGTAAAACTGTTCTGACATTAAATTCTTTAGCAGCTTGCGCAGCTATAGTGTTCATCTCCTGGATCGCCTGTTCATCAGTATCTTTTAAATAATAAGCGACTATAATCAGGTTATAATATGGGTTTTCTATCAGTTCTTTAGTGTAATCTGTGGAAGAGGCATCACTGATCATCAAATCTTTGATTTTGGCTTCGTAACCCTTTTTCACAAGTTTCTGCGTTGGTTCGCCAACAATCTCCCAGTTGTCATCTTTCCAGATCTCGGTTTTGAGGTAGTCTTTATCACTCATCTCCTTATTTTCCCCGGTAACCTTATGATGTAATTTATACGTAATAACATATTCATCAGGTTGAGCCCCGTCAGGAATCCTCATAGCTTCAGGGAGGCTTTGACCTACCTTATATGGCAGAAAATCCAGAACCGGCAAATAAGTATAAGTATAAATGCTAAAGATCAGTGACAATGCCGTTACACCTATTACCCCCAGCCGCTGTTTCCCTTGATTATCGGTTAGCGCATGAATTTTGTTTCTATTTATAAAAAGATAAACTATCAACACCAGTAAGACGAGATCCTTAGAAAAGGATTGCCAAGGTGTCAATGGTATGGCATCACCGAAACAGCCACAAGATGTTACGACTTTAAATGCCGCAGAGACGAAAGTTAAAAAGGTGAAAAATATAATAATCCCAAGCAATCCTGCTGTGACTTTCCTACTCCAGAATCCGAATAATAACAAAGCCCCTAATACGATTTCCAGAATGCATAGAAAAATAGCAATACCAGTGGCAAAGGGAGATAACCAGGGCATATGAAATACATCAAAATACTCCTGCAGCTTATAGCCAAAACCAAGAGGGTCATTAGCTTTGATCAGTCCCGAAAAAATAAATAATACCCCTACGAATATTCTGGAAAAGTTAAGTGCGGCTTTCTGCATAATAAGTTATTTACCGGAAGAGCCGGTTCTATTTGACATCCATTTTAATTAACGCAAAAACAGCATAGTTCAGCATGTCCTGATAATTTGCATTTACACCTTCGGACACGAGTGTTTCACCCAGGTTATCTTCAATCTGCTTAACACGAAGTATCTTCATCAGGATTAAATCTGTTAGTGAGCTAATTCGCATATCACGCCAGGCTTCTCCATAATCATGGTTTTTTGCGAACATCAGGTCTTTTGTCTGCTGTACTTTCTGATCATACCTTGCAGCTACATCCTCGTGATCCAGCTCGTAAGAATCGGCTGCAGTCATGTCTAATTGTATCATAGCAATTACACAGTAATTGACAATCCCGATATACTCCGGAACAATTCCTTCGCCTACCCTGGATACCTTTTTCTCTTCGAGCGTACGAATGCGCTGAGCTTTGATAAATAACTGATCAGTAAGTGAAGACACACGCAGTATCCGCCAGGCGGTTCCGTAGTCTTTTGTTTTCTGTAAAAAAAGTGATCTGCATACCGCGATTACGGCGTCGAATTCTTGTGAGGTGTTGATGGCCAAAACAATTAAAATATTTAGTTTAAAGCTATTTAAATACTGTATTTTTGTTCAAAATGATGGCTAAAGATACGTTTTTAAACCGAAAAATAACACTAAACATCAAAGGTGAACTCTTTGATCTGAGTACGCCCTGCGTGATGGGAATCCTCAATCTCACGCCTGATTCATTTTTCGGCGAAAGCAGAATCAGCAGCACAGATGCAGCTTTAAAAAGAGTAGAAACCTGCCTGCTGGAGGGAGCCCGGTTCATTGATCTGGGCGCATATTCTTCCAGACCAGGGGCAGCCGACGTGAGTACGGATGAAGAATTAAAACGGATTATTCCTGTGATTGAGGCAATTGTCAGGGAGTTTCCTCAGGCAAGGTTATCAATTGATACATTCCGGAGCAGAGTTGCAGCTGAAAGTATTCATGCGGGGGCTCATCTAATCAATGATATCTCAGGTGGGATGCTGGATAAAGAGATGTTCAATACTGTTGCAGGGCTAGGCGTACCCTATATCCTGATGCACATGAAGGGAACACCCCAGGATATGCAAAATGCACCTGAGTATTCACATGTAGGTCTTGATGTAATCGGATATTTTGCACAGAAAATAAATGAATTGAAGGCCCTGGGTGTACAGGACATCATTCTTGACCCTGGTTTCGGATTCGCAAAAACGCTGGATCATAATTATCAGTTATTGAATTATATGCAAAACCTGGATATTTTTGGTCTCCCGGTATTAACCGGTATTTCCCGTAAATCCATGATTTATAAATTACTGGGAACAAAGGCAGAAGACGCACTTAATGGTACCACGGTTATTAATACTATAGCATTGTTAAAAGGAACGTCCATTCTAAGAGTACATGATGTGCGTGCTGCAATGGAATGTATTCAGCTGGTCGGTAAAATGCAGACCTCATAATTTAATCCAAAATACCTAACTTGTCTGCTATGAAAGGCTTTGACTTTGATTTTTTAACGATCACGGTGACGGATATTGTCGACGTACTTTTCGTTGCTTTCCTGATATATTACACTTATAACCTGATTAAAAACACCCTTGCTGTAAATCTGCTGCTGGGTATGTTTATTATCCTCATTCTGTGGTTTGTTGTTGATGCATTGAACATGCGCCTGTTATCTACTATCATTAACAAATTTATGAGCGTGGGTATTATTGCGCTTATTGTAATCTTTCAGCCGGAGATCAGGAGATTTCTGCTCATGATCGGAAAAAATACATTTCTCCAGAAGAATAAAGCCTGGTGGGGATATCTTTTTGGAAGCAAAGATACGGAAAGCGATAATCTGGTAAGGATTAAACCGATTATTGACGCGTGCAAGAGCATGAAAAAGACAAGGACGGGAGCACTTATTGTTTTTGTAAAATACTACGATGATCAGCTGTTTGCAAACAGCTGCGAGGTGATTGACTCGAAAATATCAAAGCGTTTGCTTGAAAGTATTTTCCAAAAAAACAGCCCGCTTCACGATGGTGCCGTCGTGATTTCCGAGAACAAAATAAAGAATGCAAGCTGCATCCTGCCATTAACAGATAATGACAAGCTGCCTCCACAATTCGGTCTGAGACACCGTGCCGGGATAGGCATCTCTGAAAGTACAGATGCTGTAGCGGTTATTGTTTCTGAAGAGACTGGTGAAATCGCCTATGCTAAACAAGGACGCGTAAGAATGAATGTGTCGTTTGGTGAGCTGGAAAAACTGTTGAATAAGGATTTCTAACTCAGAGATAAAAGGATTCATAGTATAAAAAGAAAGGCGGTTCATATTAATGAACCGCCTTTCTTTTTATACTTTTTGTAATAATCAGTCTGCCTGATGCCGATTAGCAATGCTGATCAAAAGCACCGATTAAGTTATCAGCGATCAATTGAGCATTACGACCTTCAATCTGATGACGCTCGATCATATGAACCAATTTACCGTCTTTAAATAAAGCCATTGCCGGCGAAGATGGTGGGAAAGGCATCATATAACTTCTTGCACGATCAACTGCATCTTTTTCCATACCAGCGAAAACAGTAATCATTTTATCCGGATGTTTTTCATTTGCTGCTGCAAGTCTGGCTGCAGGACGGGCATTTGCTGCTGCACAACCGCATACAGAATTTACCACTACAAACACTGTTCCTGCTCCAGAAATGGCGTTATCCACATCTTCGGCAGTTTTCATTTCTTCAAAACCAGCAGTGGTTAATTCCGCACGCATTGGTTCTACTAAATATTCTGGATACATATATATTAAGCTTTAATTTGAGTATTCTTTTATACAAATGTAAGCCCCTGCCTGATAGCATCAAAACATTCATTCCTGCCCCCGGGGTTTTTTACCTTCAAATTACTTTGGTTTTATCTCCGGGCAAAAAAAAAGCTATTCTCCTTTACAGAAGAATAGCTTTTTCGAGTATTCTGGAACTTTACTTTCCAGCCAGATCGAAACGCAAAATGCGTACATCAGCTGCAGGAATATTCTCCTGTATAATAGCTCCGGCTTTTCCGGTTTTACCGGTCCATAACTCTTTATAAGATAGTCCTTCCCATTTAATTCCTTGATCAACGAGATTCAATGGAACTTCGATTTTATTCTCGTGGGTGGTATAATTGAACAAGGCCAGGTAAAGATAATGTTCATCTTTTCTTACGAAAACCTGTCCCGCACTACCACCAGCAGCACTATATACCGGCTCAAAAGATTTACCGGAACGGGCGATGTCATTGATATCAGGATTGGTCAGGAATTTTTTAGCTCTTTCCTTTGCTTCAGCCGAACCGGCCGCACTGAGATCATCCCCTGCTATATAAATCCCTGTTGTCACTGACGAGGTTACCCTTGAACGATTTTCTGCTTCTGAATGTCCTTCCAGAACAATATGATCGGCGTCGTTGTACAAGTACACATCTGTAAGCCACCAGCCATAGGTCAAAGAGTTCATTGCATATTCAATTTTCTCCCTGTCTCCAAAAACATCGCAGGCTAAACGGCGTGACTGTGCATAGTCTGCAGGAAAAATAGGTGAAATTGCCTGATTCAGATAAATACTGTCCCCCAGCGTTTCCCTTAGATACTTCATTCCTTCGTTATAGGCCTGAATACCCGTTGTTACTTCGGGGTTATAATAATGATCTGATTCCAGAGATGCATGTGCAAGAAAATCTACCTTCATGAACTTAAATCCAAGTCTTTTGAAACGTTCAAGAGATTTTTTCATCCTTGCTTTGGTACCCGGATGAGTCGGATCTATTGCAGCAGCACCATCGATGAACTGCCTGTTGCCATTGGCACGGAGATAAAGGTCTTTATAGGCATAGGATGTTCCGTCGATAACTTTAGTACTATCGCCGCCCCAATCTGCAAATGGTCCATAATATCCACCTGGTATCTGATTGTTTTTCTTACAAGCATTGACAAATGCAATCAGCTCTTCGTCAGTTTTGTTTTCTGCACCAGCATCTAATCCGATATACGCTACACCATCATTTTCGAAAGATTTAGGCTGAAGCTCTTTGGCAAAGAAATCTGATACTTCTACTGCTTTCTGTCCAGTTAATGCGAATTGGATTTTTCCCCAGCTATTCCAGCCGAAAGGAGCCCCTCCAGGCCATTTCATCCGGTGATGCAGCCCTGCATTAACTTTTGCAAAACTATTCATCCCTTCCCGCCAATCCTGATAATTACCTACAAACATCCGTGGAGACTGTACTTTTTGTCCTTTGATTTTACCATGTGGTAAAACGTCTCTGGAACTCGCATAAGTGAATCCGCCGTAAACCTCTACCCGGTTTAACTGATTACCCGTTGTAGCGGTAACGACACCTGTTTTCCAATTATCATGATCTACCGAACCCAGTACCAACCCCTGTCTGGAATCCTGGTTAAATAACACCGAAACTTCATGACTGGAAACAACCTCATTGAAAGGAAAAGCTACATAACGCACCCATTTATCATTATCAAAAGGAACGAACAACGAATAATTCTTACCTGAAGGCAAAACCGCTACAGAAGTTTCTGATTTCAAAGGGGACATATAACCAGTACTGATCACTTTATCACTATTCAGCGTAACCCGTGTAAGCACAAAATGCTGACCAGCATAAAACCAGTATTCCTGAACCATTTCAGGTAGTCCTTTCCCACTGGAAGTCACTGTAAATAAAGATCCGCTCCCCAGTTGATCGGTGAATTTTTCTTCTTTCACATTGCGCTGACTATAATCCATACTGGAAATTACCTCCGGAGCCTGTACTTCTGCATATACATTAGCGAGTACAAGTTTATCATTGATATAAAAATCTGCAGTTCCGGTACTACTATCATAAGCAATACGGTTTTTCCCCTGACTCAACATTTTAACAGCTGAAGGTTTTTTAACAATAGGGCTTACTGTAAAGTTTAGCGGCAAGGTACTGCTACCTTTAGCAGCCTTAAGGCTGTGAGGTGCAACAAGCTTTCCGTTCGCGAAAGCAGAAATAAGATATTCGCCATCAGGAACGTCGGTTATACTATATTTCCCCGCTGCATCTGTCTGAACCAACCGCTGTATGCTTCCCTTAAGCTGAACGGAAACACCGCCAGCCGGCTTGCCTGTTTTATCTTTAATCGTACCGCTAAAACTCAATGCTTTAACCGGCACAGGATTAAGACTAATCCGGTCAAGATCTGGCCCGCCCTCTACAGGATTATCAAAAGACACTTTGTTTGTACCAGCTTTTAAAGCCACATAAACAGTCTGTTTACTGGATTGTTCGACTGGAAGATTACGTACAAAAATTACCTTTTGAGGGACCTTTTCCTGATTAACACGAACGTTAAGGCTGCGGTCATCAGACACCTTGAAATATACATTTAAAGGATATAGCCCTGGTTTAGGAACATTTAATGTAAAAGTAACTGTACCATTGGAAAGATCTCCAAGTCCACTCACTTTGTTTCCTGCAGAACAGGTTGGACAAGCTTCTATCCGGGCTCCATTAGATAATGTACCCGCTTCCGCTTCTATAAATTTCTCCTGTGCAGCGACCTGTTGACAAAATCCGGCTGTAATGCCGAATAATGTCAACAGGAGAACTTTAACAGGCGAAATTCTATACTTTGTCTGGTTTTCCATATTTATATTTTAGAACCCTGGATTTTGAGTTAAAACTCCTTTTGAAAGATCTATATCTTGTTGCGGGATTGGGAACAAGTTGTGGATTTCTGCAATACTAGCCCCCTTTGGATTTCCCTTATCGTATAAATCTGTACTGGTTGAATTATTATAGGTATAAAAATCTTTTATCACCTGTACCAGGCGGTGTTGTCTAACCAGGTCATAATAACGGTGACCTTCCATTGCCAGTTCCAGCCTGCGTTCCTGCCATATATCATTCAGCAACTGAGTGCCTGATGATGTTCTTGGCAGTACTGTACCCGGATTTAACTGGTTTGCCCTTTCTCTCACCTTATTCAAACTGCTTAAGGCCAGTCCTTCATTACCACTGCGGTAAGCTGCTTCTGCATGAATTAATAACAAGTCTGCATAACGCATCTGAATAATGTTCAAAGGAGCATGTGAAAGTTCGTTTGCTGGTCTGTCTGCAGGTGCCAGGTAAAACTTCCTGGTGATCCTGCCTGACTCATTCTCCGATGGTTTCGTATCGTAATTTGAATAATCAAAATTCGCTGTTTTAGCGCCGACATTGTCACCTTGTTTGATAATCGTCCATTTTAACCTCGGATCATTTTCTTTAAGGAAAGCCTGTTCAAGATTACTTGAAGGTGTATCAAAGCCCCAACCACCATCTGCCCGGCTGCGGGTTAAGGTAGTGAGTGCAGTTCCTAAATTAAAAGTCTGATCTGCATTGTACTGAAATTCAAAAATTGACTCTACACCATTTCTGTTTCTTACACTCCATACATTGCTGAAACTTGGCTCCAGTCTGTACTGACCTGAACTAATTACCAGATCTGCATATTTTTGAGCATCCGCCCATTTTTCAGTGTATAAGTAAGCTTTAGCCAAGTAAGCATTTGCAGCTCCTTTAGTCGCTCTGCCAATCTGATCTCCAGAAAGTGTACCTTTTTCAGGTAATACAGCTGCGGCTTCATTCAAATCTTTAGTGATCTGATCGAAACATTGTTGTTTACTAGATCTCGTTACAGAAAGAACAGCCTGAGGATCTGGAACGTCCAATACCAACGGTACACCACCGAAACTTTTAACTAATTCAAAATAGCAGTAAGCACGCAGGAATTTGGCTTCTCCAATCAATTTTTGTTTAACATCTTCAGCGATAGGAGCCTTAGTGATTCCCTCTATTGCGAAATTACAGTTACCAACCCCTCTCCATAATGTAGTCCATCTGAAGCCGAACCATTCATTATTAGAGTCAAATTTATAACGGGTGATATCACCGAAAAGAGCCTGGTCACCAGGAATGGAATTACCTTTGAATGCATCGTCACTCAACGCATCACCCATCATTTGGCTTCTATCCAGTTCATACCACTGGTCGGAGTGCGTACCAAAATAACAGGCTATAACTGCAGCCTGGCAATCGGCCTCATTTTTAAAATAATTATCGGTATTCTGACGGCCGATAATCGGCTCATCAAGAAACTTTTTGCAACCCATGGTAAGGGTGGTCAGTGCAAATAAAATTAATATATACTTTTTCATAATCGACTCGATTGATGTTTAATAGGTGAAGTTTAATCCAAAAATAAAAGTTCTGGCAGTTGGGTAATTTCCCCAGTCCAATCCTCTGTTTAAAGCCGTAGCATTATCTGTCCACTGCGTACCATAAGCAATTTCAGGATCTAAACCTTTATAATTCGTAATGGTCAGCAGATTCTGTGCGCTGGCGAACACTCTGATTTTACCAACTTTTGCAGGGCTGAAAGTATACCCAAGCTGCAGGTTTCGCAACCTTGCAAATGAACCGCTTTCAATATAGAAATCACTGAATTGCGAGTAATTACCATTATTGTCAAAAGCTGCAATACGCGGAACTGTATTTGAGGTTCCTTCTCCTCTCCAGGCAATATTTTCCAGTCCTGTAACCTTGTTATAGTTATTACTTCCTGAGTTAGTATATCCTTTAAGTACATTTACCAGGTCTCCACCAAGGTTTCCTGTAAAGAATACGGTCAGGTCAAAGTTTTTATAAGCTGCTGTCAGGTTAAGACCGAAAGTTAATTTCGGTGTAGGATTACCGATAAACGTACGGTCAGAAGAATTAATAACACCATCACCATTCAGGTCCTTAAATTTAAAGTCACCGGGAACAGCATTGGGTTGAATAACTTTACCATCTGCATTTTTGTAATTAGCAACCTCTGCGGCATTCTGGAAAATACCATTGGTCTGCAATCCGTAGAAAGAACCTACCGGATAACCTTCCCTGGTTAAACTTGTACGGCCAAAAATCGCTGTATTACCAGCAATAATATCATTGCCCTGTGCAAGTTTCTTAGCTGTCGCCGTATAGTGTGTGGCATTCAGATTAATTCCATAGCTAAATTCACCCGCTTTATCCTGGTAGCCTAAGCTAAACTCAAAACCTTTCGTTTGCATAGTACCAACATTAGTCCATGGTGAATTACCACCGAACCCAGCATAAGCAACGATAAGCTGCGTAGCAATCATATCCTTCACATTACGCACGAAGTAATCACCTGATACAGTTAATCTGTTTTTCAGAAAAGCTGCATCCAGTCCAAGGTTAATGTCCTCTACAGTTTCCCATTTCAAGTCCGGATTAGGTACTGAAGTTCTGATTGCCCCAACTTGCGATGCTCCATCTGATCCCATTGCACTATAGATAGTACCCAGGTTGGAAACATATTGTCCCAGCGGAACTGCTCCCTGATTACCTACCTGTCCATAACCTGCTCTGATTTTAAGGTTATCCAGCCATGCTGCGTCTTTCAGGAAATCTTCTTTGGAAAGTGCCCATCCTGCGGAAACTGCCGGAAATGTACCCCAACGGTTCTTTGGCGCGAAGATGGAAGATCCATCTGCTCTTACACTTGCAGTCAGCAAATACTTGTCTTTGTAGCTGTAATTGATCCTTCCAAGATAAGATTGTAAAGTACGAACATTGTCAAATCGTGATCCGTCACCCACACCAATATTAAATCCTCCTGTAGAAGACACAGGATAACGCAGTGAAGGATCGTTTGAAGGAATTCCCTGTCCACCCGCATAAAGCCTGGTATCCATAAATTTCTCTTGTGTGAAACCAGCAAGCACAGTTAAACTATGCTCTCCAAACTGCTTTTTATAAGTCAGTGTATTGGTATTATTCCAGTTTTTAGAGATATCATGCTGCCGGCGTGCTGAGTTAATCAGGCTATACTGAGTAGCAGATATATTATAGGTTGGAGAAAAGCTGTTGTACTCATATAAATCTCCATTCACGCTGAATCTCGGCTCGAAAACTAATCCAGGAATAATCTCAACATTTGCGTAGAGACTACCTACAAGATAAGTATTCTTAACGTTCTGAAAGTTTCGTTCAATAACAGCCAGAGAATTTGGAATATCTGTCGGAGAAGTACCATAATTATCAAAAGGATTAGAAGAACGCTCAACTCTCGCCGGGGTAACCGGATCTGCAAGAATAGCATTTTGGAAAATGGAGTTACTTCCTCCCGGGTTTGCCGATGGCGTTCTGCCGGTTCCGGAAATATTGATATCTTCTCCAATTTTAATTTTCGGACTAATCTTGTATTCTGTTTTCAAACGGAAGTTGACACGATTGAAATCCGTCGATTTTACAAGTCCTTTTTCTTTATAATAACCAACACTCGAAGAGAAAGTAAGCTTATCTGAGCCTCCTGTAAGACTTAGATTGTAGTCCTGTGTAACGCCACGCTGGGTTACTTCATTCCACCAGTCTGTTGAATTGGTCAATGAGTTTACATCTTTGTATACTGGCTGGTTACCGGAATTAGCTGCTGCAAGATTCATTATGGATGCATATTCACGGGAATCTGCCATTTTCGGCTTGCGTAAGGCATCTGAGAAACCGCTTGAAGCATCAAAGGTAACCACTGTCTTTCCCGCGGTGCCTGAAATCGTTGTAATGATAATTACACCGTTAGAAGCCCTGGAACCGTAAATCGCCGATGAAGAAGCATCTTTCAAAACATCAAGACTTGCAATGTTTTTTGGATTAAGAAAACTGATATCAGTTAATGGTACTCCATCTACTACATATAGCGGGGCATTAGAACCAAAAGTACTGATCCCACGGATAAATACCTGCGGACTCGCGCCTGGCTCACTTCCTGCACCTACTACAGATACACCGGAAACTTTACCCTGGAGGGCCGAACCAACGGTTCCAACGGTCATTTTAGAAAGTTCCTCGCCTTTAACAGAAGAAATGGCACCTGTAACATTTGATTTTTTCTGGCTGCCATAACCTACAACAACAACGTCATTTAACAAGCGTCCCTCTTCATTGGGTTTAAGTTGAACGTTAATAGTCGTTTGGTTACCAGCGGCTACTTCCTGCGCGGTATAACCGATAAATGAAAAAACAAGTACTGATTGTGGTCCGGCTAACTGAATACTGAACCCCCCGTCATTGTTACTCACTGTTGTTTTGGTTGTTCCTTTAATCTGGATAGTTGTTCCCGGTAAGCCCTGTCCGGTTTCATCTGTCACTTTACCCTTCACAATTCTCTCGGCAACCTGCGCATTGACAGTGTTGAAAATTAAAAATACAGCTGAAAACAGCATCAATTTGAGTAGAAGTCCTGATCTCATAGTCTGAATTTTAAAATTAGTGGTTGATTTTGAAGAATTAAAATCTGGGGGTTGAGAACCCCGTGGGACGGTATTCCGTCCTGGTCATGAATTGTTATCATCTTTAAGGTTTATTTTGGTTAATAGTCCAGTTATCTATACTATACTGTACTATAGAATAAAGATGTGGAAGTAAAATTGTAATTGCAAAGATTTTTATAGAAAAATGCCTGTTTTACTATTTTTAACTGGATGAAATTCAATCCTATAGCTATCAAGAAAAATGCTTCATTAATTCTGCTAAACTACTATTAGAGAAAATAATAAATATCATAATAATTAACTCAGGAGCCCCTGATTATAACGCCTGACCGGCGACAGAGGAAGAAATCCTGTTCTTATCCAACACTAGTGAGTAGGAAATACGCGGATTTAGGAGATGTCCTTTGTTATTTTTAAAAATTCAGGACATTTTTAACCAGATGCCGGCGGCATCTGGTTTTGAAAAGTAATAGTTAAACGGCTGCTTCTACCGCTCCAATAGTCGGTGGATTTAGTCGCAGCGTGCCATATAAATCTGAAATCACACCAGGCCTAAGCACGCCCGCTCCCTTAAGTACAGAATCTGACGCCGGTGTCATAGTCACCAAATTGAATTTGGTTAACAAATTGTTATAAACCACCAGGTTATTGGAGTCTATTCCAATCTCACCATTAACGACCTTTGTCACGTTCTGCGGATTTACAGCAACACAGTTTCTTGCGTTTACCTTCTTCGGCACTGCCAGGTTACTGTACATGTCAACGCATGTTGCGCTATAAACGTCTCCAGGAACAGGCGAAGGCCGATAATAGGTGATAAAATCTGCTTCAAGTGTGCAATCATACGTAATCCCGCTGACGATCCAGTCGGTGTATGCCCTAAATTCCGTAGTACCATAACGCCATGGATTATAGTTATAGCAGTTATAAATACTACAGGTCTGGCCGCTAGTCCGGCTGAATGCTTCGATAGCTGCAACACATCCTCCGGAATCTCTTGCAAAACAGTTATATATCTTGCCTTTACCTTTAGCAAAAATCATTCTCCAGTGATAGATTTCCAGACCGGGAGCATTAATATTCACCGACTTAAAATCAATATCATGAATATTAAAACCTTCGACATTGTTAATATTCAGATAGGTCGCCGCGGAACTATTTGAGAAATGCAAATCGTGGATATGGATGTCTTCACAATATCCGACGTCTTCGCTACTGTTTACAACGCCACCAATGGAAACAGGTAAATAGCATGCACCTGTGATAGCAACATCGTGAACTTCCAGACCTTTTAAAGCTATTGTACCCAATCCATTATTGTAAGGAACAGTCCTGCCCCGATGGAATATCCCACTATAATTCGCTGATCCAAGATGGATTCTGAAACCACGTAATTTGATATTTTCGAAACCTCCGACTTCTGCTGCATCAATGACCACAAGGCTGTCATCACTCCGTATAAATTCTACATCATATGTTCTGAAGTCTATGTCTACTCCTTTTAAAGGAGTTGTTCCGGTTAAATGAAGGGAGCCGTTCGCAATGACATTACCGTCAGAGGTTATCTTCACCCAACCATCAACATGAATATTCTTAATGTTGATAGCTCCGTTTGGCCAGCTCATTCCATATTCGCCGCCTTTTATTACAATCGTGTCGCCTGCATTAACAGAAACAGGCAATCCTTCATAGACCAGGTTCGCCCCATCTATAGTAAGTGTTTCACCGGTCCCGGAACCGACATTAATAATTCTACCATCCATAGTTTATAAATTAGTTAATCAATAGAGAAAATTGTCTGGCCTAAAAACAAACAACCAGCTACAAAAGCAAAATAACTAATTATAAGGAACTGTCAAAATTTAATATTGACAGTTATTTTTTATTCAATTACTTTTATGAAAATTTAAGAAAACTAAACTATATAGTTCCACTGCGCCGTAAAATACAGGCCAGCATAAGTTCTATTATTGTATTGTCATATCTTACCTGGCCTCTTTTGATTTTGGCTGAACTATTGTGTAATTTTGCACAAGAAAATAAGTAGATTTCAGCTAAGGCTAATAACCATCTACATATCAACAACTTAAAACAAAACAATATGTCATCAGTAGAGACCACCTATATCCCATATAAAGTAAAGGATATTTCACTGGCAGAATGGGGCCGTAAAGAAATTGGATTAGCAGAAGCAGAAATGCCTGGCTTAATGTCATTACGTCAGGAATTTGGCCCTTCCAAACCTTTAAAAGGCGCACGTATAGCAGGATGTTTGCACATGACTATCCAGACTGCAGTGCTAATTGAAACATTGGTAGAACTTGGTGCCGAAGTAACCTGGTCATCTTGCAATATCTTTTCTACACAAGACCATGCTGCAGCAGCAATCGCAGCAGCAGGTATTCAGGTATATGCCTGGAAAGGTCTGAACGAAGAGGAATTCGACTGGTGTATCGAACAAACGTTACATTTCGGTCCGGAGCGTCAGCCATTGAATATGATTCTTGATGACGGTGGTGACTTAACTAATATGGTATTCGATCGCTTTCCTGAACTTATCGCTGCGATTAAAGGTTTATCTGAAGAAACTACTACTGGTGTTCACCGCCTTTATGAGCGTATGAAAAACGGTACACTTCATTTACCTGCGATCAACGTAAATGACTCCGTAACTAAATCGAAATTCGATAACAAATATGGTTGCCGTGAGTCCCTGGTTGACGCGATCCGTCGTGCAACAGATGTGATGTTAGCTGGTAAAGTTGCTGTAGTTGCAGGTTATGGAGATGTGGGTAAAGGTTCTGCAGAATCTTTAAGCTCACAAGGTGTAAGGGTTATTGTATCTGAAATTGACCCGATCTGTGCTTTACAAGCGGCAATGGAAGGTTATGAAGTAAAGAAATTCGCTAACGCAGTGAAAGAGGCTGATATCGTTGTAACAACAACAGGTAACTGTGATATCGTTCGTGCTGAACATTTCAAAACGATGAAAGACAAAACTATCGTTTGTAACATCGGTCACTTTGATAACGAAATCGACGTAGCGTGGTTAAATACGAACTATGGCGATACAAAAGTAGAGATCAAACCACAGGTAGATAAATATACTATAGATGGTAAAGATGTGATTTTACTGGCTGAAGGCCGCCTGGTTAACTTAGGTTGCGCAACAGGTCATCCAAGCTTTGTAATGTCAGCATCATTCACTAACCAAACTCTGGCACAACTGGAGTTATGGATGAATCCTGGAAAATATGAGAACAAGGTTTATGTTCTTCCAAAAAGCCTGGACGAAAAAGTTGCCCGTCTGCACCTGGCTAAAATCGGTGTGGAACTAGATGTTCTTGATCAGCATCAGGCCGATTATATCGGTGTAACTGTTGACGGTCCGTTTAAAGCTGAAGCATACAGATACTAATCTGCTCAGACAAGGATTACAGACTATAAAAAAAGGACGCAGTTCACACTGCGTCCTTTTTTTATAGTCTGTTTTTATAGATTAACTTTCAAAATCGATCAGGCAGAATATTTTTACCTGACCGATTTTGTTTGATAAAGGATTTTGTTTTCGATTTCAAATCAGCTAATGCCTTCTACCTTAGAAAGATTAACCAAAGGTTAATAGAGTCATGTGTTGGTTTTGTCAACATTTCATGCACACTTTCTTCGTTGTTTGTTCGGACTTCCTTCGTACTTCCTTCAATCGGAATTGAAGGAAGTACGAAGGAACAATGGAGGTAAACGGAACAAGATCCGGGACAATGACGAAACACACCCTATCGTATGGCGATAATTACAAATTTCACCTGTTTACAATAATATTATACCCATTCCTGAATTATGAATTATCTTTGTCTATGGCAAAACTATCCGTTAACATCAATAAAATAGCCACCTTACGTAATAGCAGAGGGGGAAATAATCCAGACCTGATTAAGGTTGCCCTGGATTGTGAGAGATTTGGAGCAGAGGGAATTACCGTACACCCAAGACCAGACGAGAGACATATCCGCTACCAGGATGTGTTTGATTTAAAATCAGTTATATCAACAGAACTAAATATAGAAGGTAATTGCAGAGAGCAGAAATTTATAGATCTGGTTCTGGCAAATTCACCTGCACAAGTTACACTGGTACCGGACGCGGAGGGGCAGATAACCTCTAATCATGGTTGGGACACTGTAAAGCATCAGACTTATCTGAAGGAAATGGTTAGCCTTTTTCAGGGAGCTGGAATACGCGTATCCATTTTTGTAGACCCGGTAAGGGACATGATTGAAGCAGCGCAGCAAACCGGTACAGACCGTATCGAATTATATACTGAAGCATATGCGGCTAATTATAAAAGCGACAAAGTTAAGGCAATCGCTCCTTATATTCAGGCAGCACATACGGCTAATAAATTAGGTCTGGGTATTAATGCCGGCCATGACCTGGATCTGGAAAACTTAAACTATTTCGCATCCAGCATTCCTAACCTGCTGGAAGTTTCCATCGGCCATGCCCTGATCAGTGATGCTTTGTACCTTGGTCTGGAAAACACAATTCAATTGTACACCAGACAATTATCTGCATAAACCAAAGCGGCTTATACATTAGAAAAAAGCTAGAAAATTAGTACCTTTGCGCAAATTTATTGCTACACCCCATGAGCTTAAACATTCATTACAAAGAAGACTTCAAAGACCGTCATATTGCCCCTGACCTGGCAGATACTGACGCCATGTTAAGTACCCTTGGTCTGGGTTCTGTAGATGAACTGATTGATCAAACAGTTCCGGCAAAAATCAGATTAAAAAAACCTTTAAATCTGCCAGCGGCCAAATCTGAAAAAGATTATCTGTCCAGTCTGAAACAAGCCGCTTCACTGAATAAGGTTTTCAAATCTTATATCGGACAAGGCTATTATGATACCATTACCCCGGGAGTAATTCTGAGAAATGTAATGGAAAATCCAGGATGGTATACACAATACACACCATACCAGGCAGAGGTAGCTCAGGGACGTCTGCAAGCATTGTTGAATTTCCAGACTATGGTCATTGACCTGACGGGAATGGAGATCGCGAATGCGTCGCTTTTAGATGAAGGAACAGCAGCTGCAGAAGCTATGTTTATGCAGTTCAGTCTGCGTAAAAATCAGGATGCAAGAAAATTTTTTGTATCTGAGCTGATCTTCCCACAAACACTGGACATTCTTAAAACCCGTGCTAATCCATTTGGAATTGAACTGGTTACCGGCGATCACAGAACATTTACCCCAACTGCTGATTATTTTGGTGCAATTGTGCAGTATCCTGCAGGAAATGGTGAGGTATTTGATTACACGGCATTTGCTACCCAGGCTCATGATGCTCAGGTAAAATTAACAGTAATTGCAGATTTACTAAGCTTAACCTTATTAACTCCTCCGGGAGAATGGGGAGCAGATATCGTAGTTGGTACAACACAAAGATTTGGTGTATCGATAGGCTTCGGTGGGCCTCATGCAGCATTTTTTGCAACAAAAGAAGAATATAAACGCTCTATTCCGGGAAGGATCATCGGTGTAACTATAGACAGTGCAAATAACTATGCATTGCGTATGGCTTTACAAACACGTGAACAACATATCCGCAGAGATAAAGCAACATCAAATATCTGTACCGCTCAGGCTTTACTGGCTATTATGGCTGGTTTCTATGCAGTATATCATGGTCCGAAAGAATTAAAACTAATTGCAGAAAGAACACATGGTCTGGCAGTAGCGTTATCGGATTCTTTGGAAAAAATTGGTTATTCGCAATTGAATAAAGTATACTTTGATACTATCCAGGTTGAACTGGGTGACCTGAAAGACTCTATTCATAAAGAATGTATCGACAACGAGATCAATTTATATTATAAAGGCACAGTAGCTTATATCTCCCTGGATGAAACAACATCACTGGAAGACATTAAATTACTGAACAAAATATTTTCGAAAGTAAAAGGCATCGCTGCAGACAGTGTAGAATTAGCTTCCGAAGAGCATATTGAAACGGTTATTCCTGCTGCATTACAGCGTCAGTCAGCATACCTGACTCACCCGGTATTTAACTCACATCATTCAGAACATGAAATGTTGCGTTATATTAAGTCACTGGAGGCAAAAGATCTTTCACTATGCCATTCAATGATCGCATTGGGTTCATGTACGATGAAACTGAATGCAACTACAGAAATGATTCCGGTTACCTGGGCAGAATTCTCTAAAATTCACCCATTTGCTCCGGCAGATCAGGTAGCAGGTTATTACACCGTATTCAATGAACTTGACAGATGGTTAAGTGAAATCACAGGATTTGCTGCAATGAGCTTACAACCTAATTCAGGAGCTCAGGGCGAATATGCAGGTTTAATGGTCATTCGTGCTTATCATCAGGACCGCGGTGACTTCCAGCGTAATATTGCTCTTATACCTTCTTCTGCACACGGTACAAACCCTGCATCTGCAGCCATGGCCGGTATGAAGATCGTAATTGTTAAATGCGACGCTCAGGGTAATATCGACGTAGAAGACCTGAAAGCTAAAGCAGAACAACATAAAGATAACCTTTCCTGCTTCATGGTTACTTACCCGTCTACACATGGTGTATTTGAGGAAAGTATTGTAGAGATTTGCGAAGTTATCCATGCAAATGGTGGTCAGGTTTATATGGATGGTGCGAATATGAATGCACAGGTTGGATTAACCAGCCCTGCTAATATTGGTGCCGATGTATGCCATTTAAACCTGCACAAAACTTTCTGTATTCCACACGGTGGCGGTGGTCCTGGTATGGGTCCAATTGGTGTGGCAGCACACCTGGTTAAATATCTTCCGGGACATGCTGTAGTAGATATTAACAAAGGAAAATCTATCCCTGCTGTGTCTTCTGCTCCATGGGGCTCTGCATCTATCCTGATCATCTCACATGCGTATATCGCAATGATGGGGGGAGAAGGTTTGAAAGAAGCTACCCGTTATGCTATTTTGAATGCAAATTATATTAAAGCACGTTTAGAGCAGCACTACCCTGTCCTGTATTCTGGAAGTAATGGCCGTTGTGGTCATGAAATGATCCTGGATTGCCGTGAATTTAAAAATTACGGTATAGAAGTAGTTGATATCGCAAAACGCCTTATGGATTATGGTTTCCACGCACCAACAGTTTCATTCCCTGTAGCTGGAACCTTAATGGTTGAGCCAACCGAAAGTGAGCCAAAACATGAGCTTGACCGTTTCTGCGATGCGATGATTGCGATCAGAAATGAAATTAGTGCTATTGAGCAAGGAAAGCTGGACCGTTTAGATAATCCGCTGAAAAATGCACCACATACAGCTGCAGTAGTAACAGGTGACGAATGGTCACATGGATACAGCAGACAGGTTGCAGCATTCCCGCTTCCTTATGTTGCAGCACACAAATTCTGGCCGTCAGTAGGTCGTGTAAACGACTCTTTCGGAGACAGATCACTGGTTTGTGCATGTCCTCCGATTGAAAGTTATATGGAAGAAGACGCAGCCATATAATAGCTATATTTCAAACAAAAAAAAGACCACTTAAATAAGTGGTCTTTTTTTTGCCTGTCAATGTGGTAATGAATATTGAATTAACATTCTATTATATATCTTTATTATAAACCATAATTATTAAAATCTGCAAATTGATGAGTACACCAATTAATTTACTGGTCATTGACGATGACGATATCAACATTTTCATTATTAAGAAAATTGTAGAAAAGACAGGCTATGACGCAAAAATGGTGGCAAAAACAAATGGTCAGCTGGCAATAGATTATCTAAAAGATCTGCAGCAAAAAAACATGTCATTACCTGACCTGATCCTTATCGATATTAACATGCCGGTTTTAAATGGTTGGGAATTTCTGGAGGTTTATGAAAAACTCGGCATTTTACAAGATTCCGATATGTATATGCTTTCATCTTCGGTTTATGAAAATGATATCGAAAAAGCAAAAACCTATAAAACAGTAAAAGGGTTTATTTCTAAACCCCTTTCTATCGAACGTCTCGTGGAACTATTTGAAGGAAAAGTATAAAACCCTTATTAAACGATCTTAAAGTGACCATCTTCGTTCTGCTCTACAAAGGAAGATGTTTTGCTCTTACCATGGTAAAAAAGGCACAACCAGTTATTTTCTGCCGCTGACTTTCCAAATTCTTCCCGAAGCTCCATAGATCTGCGCCCGTCATAGTCATATTTAGCGATAAACTTTTTAACCAGTTCCTCCGGTTCAGGCAATACATCACCACCGAAAAACACTTTATCCTGACCATCATCGAAAAACCAGGCCTGATGAAAAGGTGTATGCCCCCCAGTTAGAATGTAACTGATCTCAGGGGTTAGATCACCGCTGTCTTCAACAAATTGTATTTGCGCATTCCGCTGTACAAAATCAAAAATATCAGTTCTGTATGAGGATGAGGTCTTGGAAAATGCAGACTCCCACTCTCCCCTGTTAATTACATAAGTAGCATTAGGAAAACTCAGTTCCATACCAGCGGGTGTACGGTGCACCATTCCCCCTGAATGATCAAAATGCAAGTGGGACATCAGCACATAGTCAACATCCTGAGGGTCAAAACCTGCTTTCTTTATATTCTCGTGCAGGATCATTCGACCTTCATCATTACTGTAGCCAAGGCCGGTATCAAGCAATAATAAATGGGAACCCAGCTTAATCAAAAATGGCTGAACATGGATAAAAAGAGAACCTGGCCGGTCTTTAGCCTGGTCGGTTTGCGGATCAAAAGGAATAAACTTCTTATCTGCTGCAACGGAATAAGAACCTTCAAATAATGTAAAAACTTGCACGGGCTTAGGTATTAGTCAAAAGAATATTTTATGATATATTTACAAATTGATCACAAAGATAGGGAACCTGTTTAAATGAAAAGGACAGAATACCTGATCAGCCGGATAATAAGACACGCACCCTGTCTCAGGCAGCAGATCTTGCACAGCCATGACAGAGCTAGTATAAATATAATTAAACATGGATAAAAAATGGGTGCAGGCCAAACCTGATGAGCTATCAATCAGTACAAAGCTTGCCCGGGAACTTAATATAGACCTCGCCCTTGCCGAAATTCTGGTAGCGCGGGATATACATACATTTCAGCAGGCAAAAGACTTTTTCCGTCCCGACCTGAACACCTTGCACGATCCATTTTTAATGAAAGATATGGACCTTGCTATAAGCAGAATCGAAAAAGCATTCCTTAGCGGAGAGAAGCTAATGATATATGGAGATTACGATGTAGACGGAACAACTTCAGTCGCTTTGGCTTTTAGCTTTTTCAGGCAATTTTATTCCCAAATGGAGTATTATATTCCCGACCGCCACAAGGAAGGGTATGGCATTTCCACGGCCGGAATAGATTATGCAAAAAAAAATGGAATCACGCTTATTATTGCACTGGATTGTGGAATTAAAGCCAACGATAAAGTTCAATATGCACGTAGTCTGGACATAGATTTTATTATCTGTGATCACCACTTGCCGGGAGACGAAATACCGAATGCAGCTGCCGTACTCGACCCGAAAAGAAAAGACTGCCCCTATCCTTTCAAGGAACTTGCGGGCTGTGGAATAGGTTTCAAACTGGCACAGGCATGGTGTATTAAAAATAATCTGGATGCCGCCCTTTACCTCAAGTATCTGGATCTTGTTATGGTTTCTATTGCAGCAGATATCGTACCCGTTACAGGAGAAAACAGGATATTGGCATTTCACGGACTCATTCGGCTTAATACCAACCCGTGCATAGGTTTGAAAGCATTAATGGACAGTTGTGGTAAAAATAAAGATTTTACATTAACTGATGTTGTCTTTACACTAGCTCCGCGTATTAATGCAGCAGGCAGGATGGATCATGCAAACCAGGCAGTGAAAATGCTTTTATGTGATGACGAGGGATTCGCAAGAACCCAAAGTGATTTTATTAATCAGCAGAATTCTGACCGTAAAACTTCCGATCAGCAAATGACTGCAGAAGCATTAGCTATGATTGACGAGTCTGCATTTTTGATAAGCAAAAAGACAACAGTAGTTTACAACGAGAGCTGGAATAAAGGTGTCATAGGTATTGTTGCTTCAAGACTTACAGAGAAGTATTACAGACCTACTATTGTTCTGACGCTCTCCAATGGTTTTCTTACTGGTTCGGCCAGATCCGTTCCCGGTTATGATCTGTACGAAGCGCTGTTAAGTTGTGCAGACTTACTGGAACAGTTCGGCGGGCATAAATTTGCCGCTGGATTAACAATAAAACCGGAAAACATTCATGAATTCGCAGAACGATTTGAAAATTATGTCACTGCAACCATTACCCAGGACATGCTTTCTCCGGAAATTCAAATAGATGCAGCCATTGAATTATCCAGAATCGATGGTAAATTTCAGCGTGTACTTGCACAAATGGCCCCTTTCGGACCACTGAATCCCGCGCCGGTATTCCATAGTGAAGAAGTGTTTATTGTCGGAAAACCATACGTTGTGGGAACAAAACATCTGAAATTGAGTATTAAACAACAAAATTCAGCTATTTTTGAGAGCATTGGGTTTGGCCTGGCGGAATGGGAGCCCCTTTTACAGCAAGGCAGGCCGTTTTCAATTTGTTATACGATAGAAGAAAACGTCTGGAAAGATCAGAAACGTTTGCAACTGAATATTAAAGGAATAAGACTTTTACAAGCATAATATAGATGAATCTTAGAGCGGAGAATCTGATTAAAAAGTACAAACAACGAACTGTTGTGAACGATGTTTCGTTCAATGTAAGTCAGGGAGAGATTGTTGGTTTACTAGGCCCTAATGGTGCTGGGAAAACTACTTCATTCTATATGATAGTAGGACTCATCAAACCAAATGAAGGAACAATTTTTCTTGATGATGAAGATATAACGAGCGACGCCATGTACCGCAGGGCACAAAAAGGTATTGGTTATCTTGCACAGGAAGCCTCTGTTTTCAGAAAGCTTTCAGTTGAGGACAATATTATGGCTATCCTGGAAATGACAGATATGGATCGTGTACAACGCCAGGAGAAACTCGAAGAGCTGATCGATGAGTTCAGCCTTCATAAAGTACGCCGGAATCGCGGAGACCTTTTATCAGGTGGAGAACGCCGGCGGACTGAAATTGCCAGAGCACTGGCAGCGAGTCCGAATTTCATCTTACTGGATGAACCATTTGCCGGGGTCGATCCGATCGCTGTGGAAGAAATCCAGACTATAGTCGCAAAATTAAAAAACAAAAATATCGGTATCCTCATTACAGACCATAATGTGCAGGAAACATTGTCAATTACAGACCGTGCCTACCTGTTATTTGAAGGTAAAATATTAGAATCCGGAACACCTGAAGTACTTGCCGCAAATGAAATGGTCAGAAAAGTATACCTGGGTTCGAACTTCGTACTCCGCAGTAAAAATCTTTAATTTTTAACCAAGCAAAATGGCGATTGTAAATTCAATTTTTACCTGGTATATGAAAAAGCGCGTTCATCAGATAGAGCTTTTCATGAAATATCCGGTAGACGTACAGGACGAATGGTTTCACCAGCTCGTTTCCAGTGCAGAGAATACCGAATGGGGTAAAAAATATGACTACCGTTCGATAGAAAATCCCGATCAGTTTAAAGAAAGGGTTCCACTGCAGAATTATGACACACTGAAGCCATATATTGAAAGAATGTTAAAAGGAGAACAGAATCTGCTGTGGCCTTCGGACATCCGCTGGTTTGCTAAATCTTCAGGAACAACGAGCGACCGCAGCAAGTTCATTCCCGTATCGACAGAAGCACTGGAAGAATGTCACTTCAAAGGAGGTAAAGATCTCATTTCAATATTTTGCAACAATAAACCTAATAATCAGATTCTAACCGGTAAAGCACTTGTACTGGGCGGGAGCCACCAGATTAACCAGCTAAGCGAAGACTCGTTTTATGGTGACCTGTCTGCTGTGTTAATAAAGAACCTGCCTATGTGGGCAGAATATTACCGCACGCCAAATATTTCCATCGCACTCATGGATGATTATGAGCAAAAAATGGAGAAAATGGCAGAGGCAACGATTAAAGAAAATGTAACGAATATATCCGGTGTTCCGACCTGGACGATTGTCCTCGCAAAAAAGATACTGGAAATTACAGGTAAAAACAATCTACTGGAAGTTTGGCCTAACCTGGAGCTTTACTTTCATGGCGCCGTAAATTTCAGTCCTTACAGAGATCAGTTCAGGGAATTAATTCCAAGTGACGATATGTATTATCTGGAAACCTATAATGCCTCTGAAGGCTTCTTTGGCATCCAGGATCAGGTGCAGTCAGAAGAGATGTTGCTTATGCTGGATTATGGGATTTTTTATGAATTTCTTCCACTGGAACAACTCGAACAGGAAAACCCGATGACTTTAGGCCTTGATGAAGTAGAACTCTATAAGAACTACGCTATTATCATTTCTACAAATGCCGGATTATGGCGGTATATGATTGGTGATACGGTACAATTTACTTCGCTCTCCCCTTTCCGGATTAAGATAACAGGCAGAACCAAACATTTTATCAATGCTTTTGGAGAAGAAATAATCATTGATAATGCCGAACAGGCAATCAGTAAAGCCTGCAGGGAAACAGGTGCTATCTTTAAAGATTATACCGCCTGTCCTATCTATTTTTGCGGCAAGGATGCTGGTGGGCATGAGTGGATTATAGAATTTGACCAGCAACCTGATGATTTTGAGAAGTTCATCAATGTACTGGACCAGACTTTGAGGGAGATCAATTCCGATTATGATGCGAAGAGATTTAACAATATGGCCTTATGCCGGCCAAAAGTACATAATGCGCCAAAAGAAACGTTCTATAAATGGCTGAAGTCAAAAGGCAAACTAGGCGGACAGCACAAAGTGCCCCGGCTGGCCAATGACAGAAAGTATGTCGAAGAAATTTTACCCCTCCTGCATCTGTAAAATATTTAAACCGGAACAGGCAGGCCAATAACAGCAAAGATCTATGAAGACACAGCAAATACCAAAGCAACTGATCCCGGACAATGACGCGCAGCGACTGAAGAAACTTTATCAGTATGAGATTCTGGATACACCTCCTGAAACGGATTTTGATACTATTGCCCAGCTTGCAGCCAGGATTTTTGATGCTACAGATGCCTTTGTTAGTTTCGTAGATAAGGAAGAGGTATTTTACAAAGCAAGGGTCGGGAGTCTGGAAACGGAACGTACTGCAAGGGAAAATGATCTCTGTGCGCTCTGCATACCCACTAATGACGTCACAATTTTCTACGATACACACCAGTTCCCCGAATTATTAAAAGACCCTTATATCAATATAAAAAACGGCATCCGCTTCTACGCCGCTGCCCCGATTAAAACATCCGACGGATTTATTTTGGGTACCGTCTGTGTGACCAGCAACGAACCCCGCCAAGGTGTAAGTGAACAGCAGATTGAGATGCTGAAACTTCTTTCCCATTTAGTCATGGAAAAATTAGATACCAGGCTGGTTAACCGTAAAATAGTAAGGGCCTATGATGACAGGTTACACCGCCTGGCACACGACATGAAGAATCCGGTAACATCAATTTCATTATATGCGCAGCTATTGGGTACCAGGGTTATGGATCCGGAGAAGATAAAAGATATGTCTTCCAGAATAGAAAAAGCCGCAAAAGGAATAGAGAAAAATCTGGATCAGTTACTCACCAATGCGAGAAGTGAAAACTCAGGTACAAGCCTCATTCACGAACAGATCTGGATCGGTAGCCTGCTGGAACAACTACGCCAATCATTTGAATTAATTCTCGCTTCAAAAAACCAAACCTTAATCATTAGCCCTATACCTGAGGTTGCTATATCTGCAGATGAAATCCGCATTATGGATATATTAATTAACCTGCTGGGCAATGCTGCAAAATACTCCGATCCTGGGACAAAAATTTATATCTCAGCGGAGGTTTCCCAGGAAAATCAAATCATTCTGGAATTCCGTGACCAGGGACAGGGACTCACCGAAACAGATCAGAAAAATTTATTTATAAAGTTTGCCCGTTTAAGCAGTAAACCTACAGCAAGAGAAAAATCTTATGGTCTCGGGTTGTCCATTGTAAAGATGCTTGTAGAAAGTCATAAAGGTACGGTATGGGCAACAAGTGAGGGCAAAGGAAAAGGAAGTTCCTTTTTTGTCTCGTTTCCAATCAGTCAAACCGGAAAATAACATCAGCGAGCTAACTATCTGATGTTGTTTCTATTCAGTTCTTCTGTTTGGAAACCGTATAGCAGATCTACGAATGATCAAAGGTTTTTAATAAATGTACTAGGTGACATTTTAAATTCTTTCAGGAAGGTTCGGCTGAAATGGTTCGGGGAGCTGAAGCCGGTAATATTAGATACTTCTGAGACTCTGTAATTACCGTTCGCAAGCAATTCTGCAGCTTTTTTTAACCTCGCAAGTGTGATGAGTTCCGCCAATGTCAAGTTAGAGATCGAGCGTATTTTCCGGTATAAGGTTGGCCGGCTGACACATAATACTTCAGCAAGATGTTTAACATCAAGTTCAGGCTTATTAAGATTAGTCACTATTATATGATTTATTTTCTCGAGGAACATTTCATCAGCGCGATTGCTTGCCATTGATTTGAGATGTGCTAACGGAGAGCTGGCAAAATAATTTCTGATCATATCCCTGTTCGCCAACAGATTGCTAATCTGCGCTTTCAAATGTCGTGGTGAGAATGGTTTTTCGATATAGGCATCTGCACCGGTTTCCAGCCCTTCAATTTTAGAACTCAGTGTATTTTTCGCTGTAAGCAGGATAAGTGGTATATGACACCATTCAATACTGGATTTCAGGCGGTGGCAAAGTTCAAAACCATCCATCACCGGCATCATTACATCACTTATAATAAGACTGATGACATTTGTATGGAGAAGATCTTCTACTTGCAAAGGATCCTGAGTCTTCAAAATATTGTATTCTGCGACCAGAGAATCTTCTATGAACTCCAGTATTTCAGCATTATCATCTATTAAAAGTATGTTTGCTTTCATAAAATCTTCTTCAAATGAGGTAAATTAAACTCTACATTCTGATGTACAGGGAGTGTTAATACAAATACGTTGTACGGTAATTCACTTTCAGCGAGTAAAAGAGAACCGCCGTGTAATTCTGTTAAGGATCTTGCCAAAGAAAGACCGATTCCAGAACCTGAAAGATGTTCTGTCGCAGGAATTCTGTAGAAACTTTCAAAAATCTTCTCCTTCAGAGAAACCGGAATGATAAAGCCGTCATTACTAATCTTGATAGAAAATGTAGTTGAATTTCCATTTACAGTAAACATTTCGATCAAAACTTTGCTATCGGCATACTTAATTGCATTGGAGACCAGATTGTCGACAATCTTTGTAAAAGCCTCAATATCAATAAATGCAAATAAACGCTTCTCCTGCAATAACACTTGAAAGCTGATACCTTTTTCCTTTGCAATACTCGAATAGGAATTTGTTATTTTAACTATCAGCTTTGAAACATCCGCTCTAACATAACTCAAACTTAACCCGTTATGCTCAGTTTTACGAAAATCCAATAGCTGATTGGTAAGTGAAAGTAAACGTTCTGTATTTCGTTCAATACTTTTTAGATTCTTCTGAACAGACTTTATTTCCGATACCTCATCCATAACAGTCTCCAGAGGTCCTTTGATTAATGTAAGTGGTGTGCGGATTTCATGGGCTACATTGGTGAAAAACTCAATTTTTGCCTGATAGATCTCTTTTTCTTTTGCCAGTTCCAATTGTTCGAGCCTTCTTCGGTTTTTTAGTCTGATTTTACGGTGATAGGTAGAAATGGCCCAATAAACTATACAGACAATCATTATAGTGTAAAGGATGAATGCATATATACTGAACCAATAGGGATTCCTTATAACAATAACCAGTTTTTGCTCGAGTCCTTTACTGTCCTGATAGCCGGTAGATTTAACCCGGAAAGTATAAGTTCCCGGAGACAGTTTAGTAAAATATACATGCCTGTTATTTTTCAAATATGTCCATTGATTATCCAGCCCCTCCATTATGTAGGCATATTGAGTTACTTGAGGTGCAGTATATGCCAGGGCAGCAAAACCAATACTGAATGAAGACTGGTTATAGCTAAGTTCAACGGTATCAGTAAAGGTGATGGATTTTTTTAGTGTCGAGCTATCAATACGGAGCTCCTGATTATCCACCTGAAAACTAGTGATATATACTGGTGGTACCACGAGAGTCGGATTCAAATCGTCTGGCTTGAAACTAATCAGGCCGCTTACAGTACCCATATAAAATGTACCGTGATCATTAAATGCAGAATTATAGTTAAACTGGTCCGTCAAAAGACCGTGAGGTTTAGTGAAAATTACCCAGCTATTATTTTGTCTGTTATACCGCACCAATCCTTTAGAAGTCGTAATCCAAAGATTTTTTGCTTCGTCCTCCAGCACCTTCAGGATCAGATTGCTTGGAAGGCCGTCCTGTGTCGTGAATACCCGAAACTTTTTTCGATCCTGGCTCAGATAATTAAGCCCTCCGTTTTCTGTTGCAAACCAATAATCCCTATTACTATCCTGAAACACATCAGAAATCATGTTATTACTCAGACTATTTTTATCGTTTGGATTATGCTTGAGGTTTCCCCGGTTATTGCTCTTACTGTTGTAATAGAAAACTCCCTTACCTATAGTTCCGATCCAAAGCGTACCCTTATCATCTTCGAACAGAGAAGAGATATACACATCAGATGGCAATTGAGGTACTAGTAAAAAGGTGCGTGTTGCAGGTTTGTAAAGGTATAATCCCTTATTAGTACCCAGATAAATTTCATTATTCTTTGTCTTATAAATGGAGATGATAAAATTCGTGCTTAGCCCACTTGCGGGATCTTCAGCACTGTAGTGTCTGATCACCTTTCCGGTAGGGATATCTAAAATATCCAGTCCACGTTCGAAAGTCCCTATCCATAATTCTCTTCCTACAGCCATTAATCCATGAATATTATCTGACGAGATCCCTTTTGTCCTGGGTATAGAGCGGAAGGACGAGATAGCTCCTGTTCTTTTATTAAGCTTGTTTAAGCCGGCATCTTCAGTACCTATCCATAAATTCCCGAAATCATCACTACATATCTCTCTTACACCATTTCCACTTATTGGATTTACAGAGGAATTGGCGAAATATTTCTTGAATTTTGACTGCTGAGGGTGGAAGTAATTAACACCACCGAAGTAAGTGGTAGCCCAAATTCCTCCCTCCTGGTCCTTCATGAGTGAATACACTGCATTATCGGACAGTGAATACGGATCACTGTAATTTTGTTTCAAATGGGTAAGATGTCCGTTTGTCTGATTATAGATAAAGATGCCAGTTTCCGTAGCGACCCAGAATTCGTCCTTTGAATAGCGGAGAATATCCCGGACAAATACGGGATATCCTAAGGTATTTGGGTCAATAATTTGATGGTAAGTCTTAGCGTTAATATTAAAATTCACTAAACCTGTTGTCGAGCCAATAAATAGTGTATTGTCTACAAAATAGATCTTAATAACCCGATTGAGGTTATTATGCGGAAGTGGATTTCCCTGATTCTGGCAACTGAAATTATTGCTTGACAGGAGACATTTATAAATATATCCTGAAGTAGTGCATGCCCAGATCGCACCGCCAGCACTGGTAAAAGATGCGATGTCTGGGTCGGCTGGAAGATTAAATTTTTGAACCTTTCCTTTTTTATCGTCATAACAATAGAGTTTTCGGCCGGCAAGCACCCATAAGCGTCCATTTTCATCCATCTTGATCTCATCAATTTCAAGATCCGGCAGAAGCCCGATTGCTGAAAAGGTCTCTTTTTGCTCATCAAACCTGTAAACCCCTCTGCGGGTCCCAATCCAGATATAACCCTTTTCCGCCCTTGCCATATGGAGAATGAAACCTCTGATATTCTCGGGAAAGCGTCTGTCATTATAAGTTTTGAATGAATTTCCGTCAAATCGATTCAATCCCTCCTTGCTTCCAAACCATACAAATCCACGTTGATCCTGCATCACAGTAAATACAGTGTTATTACTGAGACCGTCTTCAACACGGTAATGCCTGAAATAATAAGGCTGCGCAAAAACATTACCGGTAAAGATTGAAAGCAGCGATATAAATATGGTCAGTAGATTTTTCAAAACTTTCGGTTTAATATCAAAAATACAAAATCAGTAGCCTGTATCCGACTGTATTGATACGTGTAAATAAATATGAATCAAATTGAATAGCATTTGAGACGGTGGGTTAAGCGATTGACGCGCCTATATAGTTGCTTTGTTGGTAAATCAACAAACACAAACCAAATGTAAAATGAAACAAAACTTACTATTCGTGTACAGGTGGCAACACTATACACACAAAATCTGTCTGTTCTGGCTTATGATGATTCTTTCGACCGGCATCGCTTCAGCATCAGTAAAAAAAATCACTGCTACCGGTCAGGTGGCGCAACAACTAAGTGTAACCGGTGTTGTAACAGACGAAACCGGTGCTCCGGTCCCGGGGGTCAGTATAAAAGTCAAAAACAAAAGCACTGCTACGACAACTGATGAGAAAGGACGGTATTCAATTGTCCTTGACGAAAAAACTTCCATCCTGGTTTTTACTTTTATTGGATACGATGCTCAGGAAATTCCGGTAAACAATCGAAGTATTATAAACGTTCGGCTCGTCGGGACTTCGAATTCATTAAACGAAGTGGCAGTTATAGGTTACGGAACGCAGAAACGTGAAAGGGTAACGAGTGCCGTTTCAACAGTTAAAGCAGGCAACTTCGTTAAAGGTGCGGTATCTGATGCGGGCCAGTTGATTCGTGGAAAGGTTGCTGGCTTAAGTGTGGTTACGCCAGACGGAAATCCTACCGGAACCTCCCAGATTAACCTGAGAGGTATTACCTCAATTTTATCGGGCAGGGAACCTTTAATTCTGATAGACGGAGTACCAGGGACTTTAACCACTGTCGCACCAGAAGATATAGAATCTGTCGACGTGTTGAAAGACGGCTCTGCGGCAGCGATCTATGGGACCAGAGGAACAAATGGTGTAATTTTAATTACTACAAAAAAAATAAACGGAGAACTGCCTCCGACTGTTGAAATTAACAGCTACATCACAACACAGCGAATTACCAAGAAGCTGGATTTCATGTCTCCTGAACAATACCGGTCACTTGTTGCGCAGCATAAAACAGGAGCCATAGATTATGGCGCAAGTACAGATTGGCTGAAGGAAATTACGCAGAATCCTTTTTCACAAGTATATAATGCGAGTTTAAAGGGCGGAACAAGAAATACCAATTATATCGCAAATATCAATTACAGAAATCAGAATGGATTGGTCAAAAAGTCGGACAATAAAATCTTGTATCCAAGACTTGAAATCAACCACAATATGTTTGATGGAAAACTTAAGGTGAACGTCAATCTCAACGGATATCAGCAGGAGTATTTTTCCGGCGGAGACGGTACCAGCTTCAGAAATGATGTTTACAGAAATGCAGTGACCTACAATCCTACCGACCCGATACGGGATGTCCAGGGAAACTGGACCGAACATACCGATAAAACTGATTATGCAAACCCAATTTCATTACTGGAAGAAACTAAAGGTCTGGTACAGAACAACAATTTCAGAACTATGGGTACAGTAACCTATAGTCCTATTGATGATCTTAAAATCATGCTTTTAGGTTCAAGAGATTTATTTAACAGTACCAGAGGATATTATGAAACCAAACAGCATTTATCTACCCGCCGCGACCGTAAAAATGGATACGCTTCAAGAGGTACAACAAGATCAGTAGAGGATCTGGCCGAGCTGACTGCGACCTACAGCAAAGCAATCCAGAAACACGATTTCACCGCTCTTGGCGGATACAGCTGGCGGCAAACAAATTATCAGGATTATTGGATGCAAAACTGGGACTTCCCTGCAGATGATTTTTCTTACAACAATATGGGCGCGGGTCTCGCATTAACCAGAGGTGAGGCACTGCAGAGTTCTTACCAGAGTCAGAATAAGCTTGTTGGATATTTCTTCAGGTTAAATTACAGTTACGACAATAAATATCTGTTGATGGCCAGCATTAGACGGGAAGGTTCTTCCAAGTTCGGTAAGAACTATAAATATGGTAGTTTTCCAGCAGTATCTGCAGGATGGAATATCAAAAATGAATCGTTCCTTAAGGATACCAAGTTTTTGACTTCACTTAAGATCCGGGGCGGATACGGCGTAACCGGTACAGAGCCAATCGATCCGTATATGTCTCTTGACAGATTGAATTTCAGCACTCTTGTATTGATTAACGGAGAATGGGTGCAAGCCATTAATCCCGCTACAAATGCGAATCCGAATTTGAGATGGGAAAGAAAACAGGAAACAAATATCGGTATTGATTTTGGCCTTTTCGATAATCGCATTACAGGGGTAGTCGATATGTATCAAAGAACCACAAAAGACCTCCTTCTGGATTATACCGTGCCTACTCCACCATATCTTTATAACACGATCCGGGCTAATGCTGCATCGATGGAGAATAAAGGAATTGAGGTTCAGTTAAATGCCAATGTCATCGACCATACAGACTTCAAATGGAATACTACTGTAAATTACTCTACAAACAAAAATAAACTCGTATCGCTGTCGGACAACAATTTTCAGCTGGCAAGCGGATACTTTGATACAGGAAGTACAGGCGAGCCCATTCAGCAGAGTATAAGCAGAGTCCAGATCGGTCAGCCTATTGGTAACTTCTGGGGTTTCAAATCCATTGATGTTGACGAGGCAGGACACTGGATAATCGAAGGAAAAGACGGCAAACCTAAACCAATAGCAGAGCAGCAAGCTGATGACAAGCAGATTATCGGAAACGGTCTTCCAAAACATTACCTCAGCTGGAATAACTCGTTTACATACAAGGCATTTGATCTGAATATTGTAATGCGCGGGGCATTTGGCTTTCAAATATTGAACACCCCAAGAATGTTTTATGAAGCTCCGGTGATGCTCACCCGAGGCAACCTGCTCTCTTCCGCTTATGATAAAGTTTATGGAAAACGTCCTCTGGCAGAGGATCAGTCGCTCAACTATGTGAGTTATTATATTGAAAATGGAAATTATTGGAAAATCGATAATATCACTCTTGGTTATAATCTCAAATTAAAAAACGCATCGATAAAAAATATGCGCATCTACGCATCGGGATCCAATCTGTTCACTTTCACTAAATATAAGGGAATTGACCCCGAAGTAAGCATTGCCGGTCTTACCCCCGGCATGGATGACAAAAACCGGTACCCGGCTACTTCAACTTATACAATTGGTGCAATGTTCAATTTTTAACTACGAAACGAAGATGAAAAACCTCCTAAAAAAAATATCAGTAATTGCAATCATTGGAATATCCGTTTCATGCAAAAACAATCTCGATGAGATTGTTTACTCCGATGTTACACAAGATACCTATGAATATAAAAATGCTTATCAGGCGATTGGAATCGTATATGCAAATATGCGGGGACTGTTTGGCCATACCAATTATTACATGATGCAGGAAACAACTTCCGATGAACTCGTAATGCCCGCAAATGCGTCAGGATGGGATGATGGAGGTATTTATAAACGAATGCATCTTCACACCTGGAATTCAGAGAATCCACAGCTTGCGAATATGTGGAATGTGCTGTACAAAGGTGTGATTAACGCCAACAGGGTTATTGAACAGCTTGAAAAAGGGGTCGTGCCTGCTCCCTCAGGCGTTTCAAAAGAACAGCTTATTGCGGAAATGAAAACTGCAAGAGCATTTTACTACTGGCTCATCTGCGATAATTTCGGCGCAGCACCGCTGGTCACTACGACCAGCACTGAGCTACCCTCAAAAGCCTCAAGAGCTGATATCTATACATTTATAGTAACAGAGCTAAATACTTCGATCCCGTCGCTCAGTGAGGAAAATAATAAGCTGATGTATGGCCGGTTCAACAAGTGGGGTGCTAAAGCGTTGTTGGCAAATGTTTATCTGAACAGCATCGTTTATACCGGACAACCCAAATGGACAGAATGTTTGCAGGAGTGCAGTGATATTATCAATTCCGGAAAATACGGGCTCGAAACCAATTATCGGAAAATCTTTACCACACAGAATGAAAATTCTCCGGAAATTATCTTTTCGGTACCCTTTGATGAGAATTTAGCCAGTGGATTTTTCCCGGAAATGTTCTCCTGGCACGGGGCGTTAAAAGATAAAGTACTGTTACAGGCAACGCCGTGGGGATCGGGTTCAGCTTTAGGTGTGCCGCAATTTATTGATACCTATGATACAGATGATCAAAGATTAACTAACACCTGGCTGATGGGGCCACAATTTGCGGCAGATGGGGTGACTGCGCTGAAAGGATCATATGATCAGTCAGGAAAGCCGCTTGTGTTTACCAAAGCGCTGCCGGACGGTTTGTTTACGGGCGAGTCACAAGGTTACCGTATGAACAAGTTTGATGTGAGAACAGGGAGTCAGTATAATCTAAGCAACGACTTCCCATTCTTTCGATATGCACAGGTACTATTGATGAAAGCGGAGTGTCTGTTGAGAAATGGAAATTCAAATGAAGCCGCTCAATTAGTTTCCCAGGTGAGATCAAGGAGTTTTACGACTCCAGCTAAGGCAACTGTTTCGGGGTCAGAACTAACGCAGAATACCAGATATGTTTATGGTAATGTCGAGAATTACCTTCCTGTAAGTCCTGGTGACACACAGCCTGTCCAATTCGGAAGATTACATGACGAATTGGGATGGGAGTTCGCATGGGAAGGTCATCGTCGCCGGGATAATATCCGGTTTGGCATTTTTACCAGAAAAAGCTGGCTCTCTCACAAACCTACCGGTGATGACAGGGCAGTTTTTATGATTCCTCAATCGGCCATCAATTCCAATCCTAAGCTCAGTAACTAACGATTAAAAATAATTATGAGATTTTACTTCTTCCTATTCGTATTATTAAACATGCAGCTAACAGCTGCGGCGCAGAGCCGAACGCCGAATGCCAATCCCTATAAAGAACTACCCCTGGGTACTATAAAGCCAAATGGTTGGTTGAAAGAAATGCTCTTACGGCAAAAATCTGGTTCTACCGGAAATCTGGACAAGCTTTATCCCGCAGTAATGAACCACCGTAATGGTTGGCTGGGTGGAGATGGTGACCAGTGGGAACGCGGGCCGTATTGGCTTGACGGACTTTTGCCGCTTGCCTATATTTTAAATGATAAGGAACTGATTGCCAAAACCAAACCATGGATAGAGTGGGCTCTCAAAAGCCAGCGGCCGGATGGTTATTTTGGCCCCTCAAAGGATTACGGTCCGGAAAATGGATTGCAACGGGATAACAGTGAGGATTGGTGGCCGAAAATGGTTATGCTTAAAGTACTTAAACAGTATTACTCTGCAACTAATGATCAGAGAGTTATTAAATTAATGACTAACTACTTCAGGTATCAGCTTAAGGAATTACCTAAACAGCCACTTGATAAATGGACCTTTTGGGCTAAATACCGTGGAGGTGATAACCTGATGCTGGTTTATTGGCTGCATGATATTACAAAAGACAATTTTTTACTGGACCTCGGAGACCTGATACATAAACAGACCTTTGATTATACCAACGCGTTTACCAATACAAACCTGTTAGCTACAAAAGGCAGTATCCACTGTGTCAATCTCGCTCAGGGTATTAAAGCTCCCACCATATACTATCAGCACAATCCCGAACAAAAATACCTGGATGCGACGAATAAAGGTTTCGAAGATTTGCGCCGTTTTAACGGAATGGCACATGGACTTTATGGCGGTGATGAGGCTTTACATGGGAACAATCCTACCCAAGGTTCAGAATTGTGCTCTGCTGTAGAGATGATGTTCTCTTTGGAAAGCATGCTTGAAATTACCGGAAATATTAAATATGCAGATCATCTGGAAAAGATAACGTTTAACACCCTTCCTGCGCAGGTATCAGATGACTTCGTTACGCATCAATACTTCCAGCAGGCTAACCAGATCATGGCAACAAGAAAGACCAGAAATTTCGAGGTTAATCATCGTGGTACTGACCTGTGTTACGGCGTACTTACAGGATTTCCATGCTGTACTTCCAATATGCATCAGGGATGGCCCAAGTTTACACAAAACCTATTTTACGCAACTCAGGATAAAGGCGTTGCCGCATTAGTCTACTCTCCAAGTGAGGTACGCCTGAAAGTGGCAAACGATATTTCTGTTAATATTATCGAAGAAACTGATTATCCATTTAAAGAGAATATCAAATTCACCATAAAAATAGATAAGAATGCATCAGCGGAATTTCCCTTTCATTTAAGAATTCCTGAATGGTGCAAGACGGCAACGATCAAAGTAAACGGTACAATTTTCAAAGAAGAAGCCGGTAATACTATCGCGAAGATAAGCCGGAGATGGAGATCGGGTGACGTACTCGAACTCGCTCTGCCTATGCATATCTCAAAAAACAAATGGTATGAAAACTCGGTATCAATAGAACGTGGTCCACTGGTTTACGGATTGAAAATAGGTGAAGACAGACAGTTTGTGAAGAATCAGACCGATCCGGAAGAATACGGAGAAGGTTATTACGAGATCAGGCCAACCACACCATGGAATTATGGCTTGCTGGATGTGCGGGAAGATAAACTAGCTGAAAACTATATTGTTGAAAAGCAAGATGGGCCATTGGCTGCTTATCCCTGGAACCAGGAAGGTGCTCCGATTAAAATAAAAACGCAGGCAAAACGCATCCCTTTATGGCAAGTCTACAATGATATGGCAGGGCCGCTTCCTTTCAGCACAATCTACCAGCTCGAAACTGAACCCACTGCAGAAGAGATAACACTCGTACCCTATGGATGTACACAACTCAGAATATCTCAGTTTCCAGTAATAAGAAAGGAATAAAGACATTTAAATTTTGCCGAACAAATTCAATTATCAGTAAATAAAAAAGGGTGCCGGAAACGGCACCCTTTTTTTGTTAATGTATTATTATTTAAACGAGACTGTAACCATAACCGGGAAATGATCCGAAGGCATTCTGGCCCTGTAATCCTTAAGCGATACCTCTTTAGGGAAATTACCCGAACGGTATTCTTCTTCTTTATCTTTAATTGGTGAGCGATAAGTGTCAGTTAGTATACCATATTTACTTACAGCAAAATCATCAGTTAAAAAGATATGATCAATTCTGCTTTCCGTTTTGGTGTTAGGGTTGAAGTTATTAAAGGTCCCATTCACCGCATATTTGAAGTCTGCCTTCTCAAAGGCATCTTTCAGTACACCAGAATTATCTAACAGCAGGTAACTTTCATTATGCTGATCGACGTTAAAATCACCAGTTAAGATTGCACTGTGATTCTTAGCCATTTCCTTAACCTTGCTTAAAATCAGTTTTGCACTTTCCTTTCTCGCCTCTACCCCTACATGATCAAAGTGGATATTGAAGAAGTAAAAGGATTTTTTAGTCCCCTTTACCTGAAGCTTTGCCCAGCTGCAGATTCTCGGCAGTACAGCGTCCCAACCTTTATTAGGTTTGGTTGGGTCCTGAGACAACCAAAAATCTCCGTGCTCCAGTAAATCAAATTTTTTCGAGTTATAGAAAATGGCAGAATGCTCACCACCCTGTTTTCCATCATCACGGCCTACACCAGTAAAATCATAACCAGGCAATGCACTTTTTAATCCCGTCAGCTGATGATAGAAACCTTCCTGTGTTCCGAAAACATCAAAACCATGGAAACGGATTAAAGCAGCAACAACCGGCAGCCGGCGGTCAACCCAGCCATCTCCTTGTGCTACATCACCTTTATTATCATTTCTAAGGTTATAAGTTGCCACATTAAAAGTTTGTGCGGAAACCACAACTGAATGCAGAATAAGCAGCATTACAATTGCCAGTAGTTTTTTCAGATTTGTCATTCTTTTCATTTTTATAAATTAAATAATTAACGCCGGACCGTATTAATTCCAGCCTGGGTTCTGTCCTAAAGCAGGGTTCATTAACCTGTCAGCCTCAGGTATCGGATACAGATAGAATTTGTCATCCCACTTTCTGGTCACATTATATAGCCAGTTTACTTCTCCTTTATTACCTTCACTTAACCTGTATGGATTAGCTACCGTGCCCGATGTCGCTCCAACATTAACATAACTTACACCCGGCACCTGTGTTGCCGGCCTGCTGGTGTAAAAATACACATCTGGTTTCCCATCTCCATTCAGATCCATCAATTGATCTAAAGCTGTTACATAAATCCCATTCCATTGCTGGTCCATCAGCTCCCCTCTTTTCCATCTCACCAGATCATAAAACCGGAAGCCTTCAAAAACAAGTTCTATACCTCTTTCTCTTCTGATCTCCAAAATTGCCGGGCTTGTAATATTTGGAAAATATGTGCTCTTCAAATAGGGATCAGCTATCACCGGAATGGCATTCAGCCCACCTGTAATACCTGCCCGCTGCCGCAGCCTGCCAATAGTGTTAGCCCAGTCTGCATCAGTGAGCGTACCAAGTTCAGCTTTCGCTTCGGCATAATTTAGCAATACTTCCGCAAATCTCAGAATTGGCATTACGTTATCATTTCTTTCCCCACTATCATAATACATATCATCCAATGTCCATTTGATCGGATGATAACCTGTAAAAGTATAAGAAAACAAAGGCGGCTGTTCATCACGCACTCCTCCGTTGATCCGGCTATAACCTGGCGTCCTGATTGTCTGTTTCAAACGTAAGTCTCTGTTCTTTACCTCGTCAAGGAAGGACATTGTCTGGTACCCTGATTTACTGGTAAATGGAGTACCATCTATATTCAGGTACGTATTCACGAAAGTACGGATCAAACTCACCCGGTCACCATAGGTGGCACTTGTCCAGTACCAGTTCGCGTCGTTATAACGGGATTGTGCATCATCGTATACATTGGCAAGCATTACCTCGGTAGCGACAGGAGCTTTACTTGTAAATAAAGAACGATAAGCCACATCCTTACCACCAGCCTCACTAATATTTAGAGTTGCGCCATTCATTACTTCCTTTGCAGCGTCAGCTGCGTACTGTAACCAGGCATCGGCAGTCGTGCTCAGGTTGTAGTTTGTATGATATTTACGAAAAGTACCTTCAAACAAACATACCCTGGATTTAAAAGCATATGCCACATATTTAGTAATTCTTGTGCGAGTCGGATCATCTGATTTCAGCAGGTTCACGATGGCATAATCCAGATCCTGGCGGATAGAGTCCATAACCAATGTTCTGGAATCACGTGCCTTAAACAGGTCGGGGTCATTCACCTGGAAAGTTTTGTTAATCCAGGGTACATTTCCGAAACGTTTCACCTTATCAAAATAAAACCAGGCCCTGAAAAAACGAGCAATTGCGATATAGTTTTTACGTGTCACTTCCGGAACTGCAGGGTCATTACATTTTTCAATGAAGTAATTAATATTACGCAGGTCTGCCCATTCCCATCCTGTACTTTGTCTGGCGCTGTATGCACCAGGCCGGATAAATTCAGGAAGCTCCCTTCTGGCTGCAAAATCTGACATTGCGTCTCCACGTTGCACACCACCGGCATCCGGCAAGATGTTATAAAATGAGTTAGTGTATAACTGCAACCCTTTCTCATTGTTAAATACGGCCTCTGGTGTAGCCGTATCCATCGGCTTCTGATCCAGCTTTTTACAGGATACGGCCACCAGTGCTATATATAATAGTATGAATGTTTTTTTCATGTTTTTTTTATTTGAATTACATGCAAGAATTAAAAAGTAACTGACAGACCAATCGTCATACTCTTCAGGATTGGATAATTATTACCATCGCCGAAGTTATCGTCACCGGTCAGATCACGGTCAGATTTCCCTGTACTTTCGATATCAATATCTTTAGTAAGCTTATAGAAGGGTGAGTAGGTCCACAGATTCTCACCAGAAACGAACACCCTTGCTGAACCAGCTTTAACACGGGTAAGCCAGCTTTTAGGCAGATTATAACCAAATTGAATACTCTTCAATCTGATATAGGCCAGGTTTTGCAGGTATCTGGTTTGTTTTGCTACAAGAGTTCCCTGTGAATTCGAAGCTAACCTTGATCTGTATCTTGGAAAGTAAGCGTCCGGATTAGTTTCAGACCAGATATTTCCCAGCTGATATTTAGGTACATCGCCATATGGCCGGTTATACTGTCCCCAGAAAGTATTCGACTCGGCACTAGGATACCAGTCCTGCTTACCCACGCCCTGGAAAAATGCACTAAAGAAGAAATTACTGTACTCTGCCCCAAAATTAACACCGAAGCGGTAACGTGCCTCACTGTTCCCAATAATCTTTTTATCACCATGTGAGTCTACAGTATTGTCACCGTCGTCAATCACACCGTCATTATTAAGATCTTTAAACTTGATATCTCCCGGTAACCATACACCGCTGGAAGAAGAACGGAAAATATTCTGTTTTGGAGAATTAGCAATATCCTCGGCAGATTTAAAGAAACCGTCCGTTTCATAACCCCAGATCTCTCCTACACGCTGTCCGGCATAATAATCATTCAGTCTGCGTTCAGGATTATTATACTTTAATATCTTCGCCTTATAATCGGATAGTGCAACCTGTATATTATAACTGAAAGGCTTATCAGAAATATTAAACTGATCTCTCCAGGCTACTGATATCTCCCAACCGGTCGTACGCAGATCGGCATAATTCCCCTTAGGCGGAGTAGCTCCAAATACACCTGGGAGAGTCATCCCAATAGTAAACATATCCGTAGTTTTACGTACGTAGGCATCTCCGGTAAAGCTCAGACGTCCTTTCAGTAAGGAGAAATCTAAACCATAGTTATTTGTCGTAGAAGTTTCCCAGGTCAAACCAGCCGGAATAACTTCTGGTTTACTCGTTTGCTGAGGTCTTGTTCCTTCAAGGATTCTGTCAGATTGTTTAATTTTCAGTTGCTCCTGAAACATATAAGACGCGATATTACCATTACCCAGCGATCCATAAGACGCTCTTAGTTTAACATTCGAAATAATATCCGGTGATACTTTCCAGAAATGTTCCTCAGATAACCTCCATCCTGCAGACACAGAAGGGAAAAATGCAAACCTCTCGTTAGACGGGAACTTGGACGAACCGTCATATCTGCCGTTTACTTCCAGTAAGTACCGGTTATCGAATGAATAATTCAAACGGAAGAAACCACCCATCACATTCCAGCGCTCGTAACCACCCTCAGCCAGGACAGACTGTCCAAGTGCCAGGTTCAGGTCTTTGGCGTCTTCAAAAATCAGCCCGTTACGTTGTGCCATTACACGTTTATAAGTAGATAGCTCATAATTGTATCCTGCCATCGCCTTGAAATAATGTTTACCCTTGAAAGTGTTTTCGTACTCCCCATAAATATTGGTCGCAACATATTCCGTTTCACGGCGCGTATTACGCAGGTCATTATAATTATTCCCTACATATTCCTTCACACCCGGAATTCTGCTGTACGGAACGGGAACACGGATACGCTCCTCATTATCATCCTTGTACTGCAAAGTAAAATCACTTTTCACACGGAATTTATTATCAAAGAAGGATGCAGCAAGTCCGGTCGTACTTCTAATCTGTCTTTTATTGGTATTGATGCCATTTTTACCATAGTAGAAATCTCCGACAGTATACGCAGAAGAGTGCGACAGTGATCCGTCAGGATTCAGTAACGGAGAGAGTGGATGTGCTTCATCAGCCATATTTCTCCAGATACCACCTGTTTCTCCGACATTTAGCGGATTGTGATATTGCACATTAGAGAAATCTGTATTGTTATTCAGAGTCAGCCATGGTGTGAGCTGAATAGATCCCTTAGCCCTGATATTATACATTTTGTAATCATCAGAATTATAGCGGAAGATTCCATTTTGATTCAGCATCCTTCCGGTCAAATAGAAACTCGCTTTTTCACTGCTGCCAGATAAGGAAAGATTATGCTCCATAGAAGAGGTATGGTCTTTATAGAGCTCACGGTACCAGTCAGTACTTCCATAATATACATACTCGCCTGTATTCGGGTTAATATCTACTTTAGGTAAACTTGGATCATTAGACCTGCGTTCCAGTTCCTTAAGGTATTCAGGTGAAAAACGAAGCGTTTTGTTTACATTCTGCGGTGTAGTAGAATAGTTATCCCAGGCGGAGAATGCTTCATTAAACATCGTAGCCCACTGAAACCCATCTGTTACCATGTCTGGAACAGTCGTCGGTTTTTTAGTTGAAAAGGTATTCGAATAGGTGATACTGATTTTGTCTTTTACAGGATTCTTAGTCGTAATCAGCACTACACCGAAAGCACCTCTTGCACCGTAAATTGCAGAAGACGCCGCATCTTTCAATACAGAAACGCTGGCAATATCATTCGGGTTTAATAAAGAAGGATCACCTTCTACCCCGTCGATTAATACCAACGCACTTCCACCCTGCCCGATTGAGGTTGTCCCCCTGACATTAAATGAAGGTGAGGTCGTAGGTTTTCCATCACCTGGTGTAAGGTTCAGATTGGGAATCACCCCTTGAAGCCCTTGTGCTATGTTGGTGATCGGACGGTTTTCAAAAACTTCACCACTCACCTGGTCGACAGCGCCGGTTAAATTTTCCTTACGCGTGGTACCATAACCTACTACAATAACTTCATTCAGGTCTGATGTTTCAGGCACCAGCTTCACATTAACTGTCTTCTGATTGGCAACCGTGACTTCCTGGCTGATATAGCCGATAAAGGAAAAGACCAAAACAGCATTAGGAGCAACGGTGATGGTATATTTTCCATCTGAGTTAGTCATTGCGCCGGTCGCGGTGTTTTTAACTTTAACACTTACCCCGGGAAGTGTTTGGTTTGTCTCGTCTACAACAGTACCACTAATAGTAAGTTGCTGACTGATAATACCAGAAGGGAGGATAGCTATATTTTTATCCTGTTTTGCCGGTTCTTTTTTTTTAATAATGATAAACTGGTTCTGTTTCACCCAGCTAAGTTCTTTTCCAGACAGCACCTGGTTCATAACCTGTTCGAGATCGGCACCTTTAAAATTTGCCCGGACTGTCTCTTTATCATTCAGAATTTCATTGTTATAAAAAACAGTGTAGCCAGACTGTTTTTTAATGATCGAAAAGACATCCGTCAACCGGATATGATCATTGACAAGTGTAATCTTATCTTTTCCCTGACTGCGCGTTGCAGAAGATAAGATGAGTAAAAATAGCAGCAGCAACATGTACCGCGGCCCGGTGTTTAGTTTGAGTTTCTTCATAAATCTGGTCTATATTGGTTTATTATAAGACCGGAAATATGGAAGAACGGGTGAATGGAAAATGAAATAAAAAAATTAATTCAGATAAAGGACTCCTGCTTTGAGGTTTGATTGCACATCGCCTGACAATCTCAGGTTGGTCATAACTTCATTTAACGGTTTACTCTTCTCGAAAGCACCGGTAAAGCGTTTGCCCGCAATAGCCCGGTTTACGATAACTTTCACATTAAACCAGCGCTCAATTACAGCACTAAGTTCACCCAGTGGTTTATCATTAAAATAGTAAAGTCCATTCATCCAGGATAGAATATGGCTTTGATCAAAAGATTGCTCTTTCATTTGATCATTTTCCATAATCACCTGTTTCCCGGGCACAAGCGTAATTTGTTGATTACCCGTTACGGCTTTAACTTTTCCTTCTACCAGTGAAGCAGCATAATTCTTTTTATCATATGCACTGATATTAAAGGAAGTACCCATTACAATAATCTGATTTCCCTCGGTATGGACTATAAAAGGCCTGGCCGCATCCTTATGTACTTTAAAGTAAGCTTCCCCGACTAAAGTAACCTCTCGCTGGCTACCATTAAACTGTAGTGGGAACTTTAAGGATGAAGATGCATTCATCCAGATTTCAGTACCATCTGAAAGTTCAATTTTATAATCCTGGCCTGCAGGAACAGACAGCGTTGTGATCCGCTCTGCAGCCTTCAGGTCAGAAGGCACATAACTAAGCTTACCATGGTCTACTTTAATTCTGGCCTGGTTCAGCTTCATATCCATTGAACCTTTGTCCAGTTTCAATACTTTACCGTCGTCCATACTTAAAATTACATCTTGTTTTGTCTGCAACATGGCTTCGGGCACTGCGGCAGTCTGAGTACCCGCTCCTCTTTTACTAAAATATAGCCAGGCGAGTGGAATAAGGAGTACCAGTGCTGCGGCTGACAGATAAGGATTATAAAAACGGAATCCTCGTCTCTTTCGCTCGCCATGTTTTTTTGCGTCAATCTTTGACTCAAGTTTTTCCCAGCCAGACTGCGGGTCGAATTTTGTTATCCGCTCACTGGAATATGGAGATCCTAATTTCTCCTGCACCTTTTTCCAAAGCTCCGCAGCCTCCTCAGAAGATTCGATCAGCTCGTTCAAATACTGATCCTTCTCAGTGGAAAGAGTTCCGAGAAATTTCTCTATAAATAAAAGCTCAAGATCTCTTTTATTCTCCGACATATTCTATTATAACCATATTAATTTCAATTTTTGAGAAAGAACAATCGTTTCCTTAACCCCTTAATAGCCAATTTAAGATGAGTTTTTACAGAATTGATAGAAATTCCCAATTCATTCGCGGCATCCTGATATTTTTTATCCTCCATACATACCAGCTTAAATACCTCAAACCTCTGCTGGGGTAATTCATTCAAAGCCGAATCCAGAATCATTGCCAGTTCCTTACGTTCCATACCATCCTGATGGAACTCACGCTTTAGATAATTATATGCATATTCATCCATTCTGGATGAGCGTACTTTGCGTTTATCTAAAATATGAAGACACCTGCGGTACACTGCTTGTTGCAGATAAGCTTTCAGATTAGTTTGCACCTGTCTGAATCTATTTTCCTGCCAGAAATTTATAATGAGATCCTGCACCACATCTTCGGCTTCCATTTCATCATCCAGTAGATAAAACGCCTGTACACACAACAACTTATAATATTTAAAAAAGAAAACTTTAAGGTCAGCTTTATCCTCGACACTAAAATGATTTAGTGAACGCTCAGCCTCCGACTCGTTAAAGTATTCAGAATTCAAAATATTTGGTTGTTTAGGCGGGATCTTATCCGTTTAAGGAATGGAGACCCCTTGGTTGCATGTCAAACATATAACATTAAACCAGTATATGCAAACCTGTAAAAGAGCTGAATAACACGATGTGTGTAAGTATTTTGGTACAAAAAAAATCTGCAGCAGACAAGAAGAATTCCTGGCAACTGCAGATCAAAAATTATAATTAATTATTATTATTAAGATTTTTGCTCCTGATGACGAGACTGAACAGACCCGTCTTCGGTAATACCATATGTCCAATATGCATAGGCATATAATTCACTTAAAATCCAGCCCCGTTCCTTCCTTAAATAGTGGCGGACATCTCTGACTGTATTATACTCTGCTGCGACATATCCGAAATGCGTTGTTTCTGGACCAGGTAATACAAGTTCACGGACAGCGTCGTAAAGTACTGTATTTTCACCTGGATTCGGATGATGTACCCAGTTAATCTGCATATCGGCTGCCGTTTTCAAATCCTGCTCCTCTGCTTTACCATGAACCTCAATAAAAACCACTCCCGAAGCTGTAGCTGGCAATTGTTCAAGAATAGCTGCGATTACTGGTATGCCTGTCGCATCTGCTACCAGCAAATACCAGTCAGCTTCCGGAAATAAACTACTCGTTTTTGCTTTCATCGCAACTCCCAGTTTATCGCCCGGCTGAGCATTTATAGCCCAGGCAGATGCCGGACCCTGATCACCATGCGCAACAAAATCAATGATCATTTCTTTCTTCTCCAGATCAATTCCACGGTGCGTATAAGTACGCACGATTGGCCTTACAGATTCTGGTGGATGATTCCAAGTGCCTTTCTCATAATCAAACTCCGGAAAATGCACCTTTTCAACTCCTGCAGGAGGTATAAAGATCTTATTATTTACCCCGACTGTTGCTTCTGCAAATTTAGGTACGTCCTCACCTGTCAACGTTACTCTGATATAATGCGGATTTATATATTTTTTAGCTTTTAATACCAGCTCAGCCCTTACAACCGCTGGTTTACTTTGTTCTTCACTCATAATTCTCAATTTTATTTAGTCTGGGAGATCCAAACTAATTGTGCCTGCGTTACCCATGCCCCTTTGGCACGGGTAAACAGGACTTGTTTCTTATGGCTTAAGGATGCCGGGGCTGGGTAGACCCTTATGCATGATGTAAACACATAAATCTTGTATCACCTTTTAACAAGAGCAAATCTTGGAAAAATAATCTTATTTAGAAAGGTTCTAAATGAATTAAGTGATTCTATGACATAAAAACTACAAACGAGATTATTATTATAAAAAATGGAGTGCTCAAGAAGACTTCCAGCAATAGCTAGATCAAATTATTGAAGGAGAATTCTCTGATCTGTTATTTACCTTTTTTTCCAGGATTCAAATTTCTTTTTTAAAGAAGTAACTGCATTTGTAGATTCGTCAGTTTGATTGACAATGAGTACTACTCACAAAAATGATTTGTGACTGCCAAACTATTATCTGGTACCGGGATTAGGTTACATCGATAAGCATCGGCTTGAGAATCCTTTCTTTGAATACATTCCCAGACCCGGAGTCCGAAAAACTTTCGAAGCCATCAAGGTTTTTTATTTTTTCAAGTTCTGCGTTCAGATACGGATCGGACTTTATCATCGATAAAACTGCAGGATCATCTTTCTGGAGATCAGACAAAGCGATAATGCCTTTCTCCAGTCCGAGAGCGATCAATTCAGAAAACTTCGTATTGGCAAATATATGTTCGGGTTTTCTGAAATATTCATTATTGAGCTGAAGATATTTACTGGCAATCCATGAAGCTATCTTTTCACTCTTCACACCAATCTTCCCACCCTGCACGCCAAGCTCATTTAAAAAAACATGTACGTCAACCATATCGATCAGGCCAGAATGATATAAATCCCTAATCGTATAATCTACCCTGTCTGCACACAAAGCAGGAAGAGGCATCTCAAGCAAGGTATGTTTAGGATCTTCGAGCAGAGAAGTGCTAAATCCATATTTAGAGAGAATGGATGGTATAGCGGACTTTGCAATTACTTCTTCGAAAATTTGCTCATGATAATCTTCCCCCTTCTGTTCCAATACATAATCGATAACATGGGAAAAAGCGGTATGGGAAACATCATGTAAAAGGCCGGCAATCTGCTCTTCCAGATTACCTCCTAGTGTCCTCACAAGAAGCATAACTCCTATTGAATGTTCAAACCTACTATGACTAGCATTTGGAGAAACCAAAAAAATAGCACCTCCCTGATGGACATTTTTTAATCTTTGAACTGGTGCTGAGCTTATGAGATCGCTTAGTATATCTTCAAGTTCGAAATTACCGTAAAAAATATCGCTTGTCATCATGATACAAATATAATGCTTCCAAAAATTATGGTGATGAAATGGTCAATTAGGGATTGAAACAAAAAAAGGCAAGCGACCGTTTTACCGTGCTTGCCTTTTGGCTCCCGAAGCTGGGCTCGAACCAGCGACCCTCTGATTAACAGTCAGATGCTCTAACCAGCTGAGCTATTCGGGAGTGCTGGTTATTTTAAAAAAACAACGCTCTTTTAAAATAGTAAAGCGTAATTATTATACTTAATAAAAGGCATAGCCCTCTACTTTAACAGAAAAAGTCTTTTAGCATTGCTAAAAGACTTTTATTCTGCTCCCGAAGCTGGGCTCGAACCAGCGACCCTCTGATTAACAGTCAGATGCTCTAACCAGCTGAGCTATTCGGGAGTATTCCTGGTTAACCAAAACGTCCTTTTCATGTTAGTGAAGCACCATATGGTTCGTTCGTTTTGGGAATGCAATATTAGGGCTTTTAAATTATTTATGCAATATTTGCAGTGAAAAAAAATGAAATAATTTTAAATAAAAACATATGAGCCTGATTATCATAGGAAGTGTAGCATTCGATGCGATAGAGACACCCTTCGGAAAAACTGATAAAATCGTAGGTGGAGCAGCAACCTATGCCAGTTTAGCCGCTTCTTACTTCTGCAAAAACGTCAAAATTGTAGGCGTTGTCGGTGAAGATTTCCATCAGAAGGACATTGACACCCTTAACCAGCATGGAATTGACACCACAGGATTGCAGATTAAAGCAGGTGAAAAATCATTCTTCTGGTCTGGAAAATATCATAATGATATGAACAGCCGTGATACACTGGTTACGGAATTAAATGTATTAGCTGACTTTGACCCTATACTTCCTGAGAGCTACCAGGACTGCGAATATCTGATGCTGGGCAATCTTGCACCACAGACACAGCAAACTGTACTTAAAAGGCTTAAAAACCGCCCTAAACTGATCGTCCTTGATACAATGAACTTCTGGATGGACGTAGCCCTGACTGATTTGCTGGAAACTTTAAAACTGGTTGATGTATTAACGATCAATGATGAAGAAGCCCGTCAATTATCAGGAGAGTACTCATTGGTTAAAGCCGCCAGGAAAATTCTGACAATGGGTCCAAAATACCTGATTATCAAAAAAGGTGAGCATGGAGCTTTATTATTCCATGAAGATCAGATCTTTTCTACCCCTGCCCTTCCACTGGCAGAAGTATTCGACCCGACCGGAGCAGGAGATACATTCGCCGGAGGTTTTATCGGTTACCTGGCTAAAGTTAACACGATTAACTTTAACAATATGAAAAATGCAATTGTATTCGGTTCTGCATTAGCTTCCTTCTGTGTTGAGAAATTCGGTACAGAAAGAATCATCAATCTGACAGAAGAAGAAATTGCTGCAAGAGTAAAAGAATTTGTGAACCTGAGTTCATTCAATATTGCCTAAACCCGCAAATAAAAAAAAAGCTGACGGGGATCCCGTCAGCTTTTTTTTACGCTTTTAATTTGCCCACAACTTTAAATTTCTCAAATACCTTTTCAGTATGTGGCGCGTCCTTTAGTTCAGGAGTCAGATCCTGTCCTGCCCAGTGCTCATAATGTTTTCCATTGCGCCAAAGACGACTGTCTGACACATCATAAATAAGCCCTCTAAACGCTACCCAGATCTGCGGTTTATCCTGTCCGTTGCGCAAGGCCAGTTGCTGCTTAGTATATTCCTGTATATCCATCCTATCAGGATTTAGCCCTGCTTTTAAACAATTCGTAAAAATAAACGCTGAATAACATCATCGACATATAGTAGAATGGCGTTTCGAAAGGCAAACCCAGCAGGTTAAAATCAAGCGTAGCCTCCTGATGAAACTGAACTACAGGTAAATTAGCGGCTATACCATAAAAAATATAGAAAGGAATCAGCGAGACAAGAAAAGCCCTGTAGAACCGATACATAAATCTCAGGTTATTCACATACTCAATGTATAACAGGAGCAGTAACAATATGGCAAAAGTAAAAAGAGTATAATATTTTTGATAACCGAAGTACAACATCGCAATACAGACTCCAAGCATTAGATTACTCAGCGCAAGACTGTAAGGCTGATACTTTTGATCAGGATAACGGGAATTCAGAAAAAGATAAACAGCCAGTCCCATTAAAGGCAGCGCAAGTAAAGCAAGCAGCTCTTCCACCGGAAGTTGCCACAGAATTATACCGGTCAGGTATGGAGGATTAAAGACAATCACTTTTAACTGGGTCAGAAATTCCGTGGGAATAGAAAAAGCAAAAACGTTGATCATAACTGCCAGCCCGATATATTTCCGGTTGGCAGCAAACCCGTTCTTACTTATAAAGATCAGGATTATCGCCAGGGCCAGCAGGCCAAAATCTAATAGAAGGTATGTTATGTTCATTCTGGTCGGGTTAATCGCCAAAAATATACTTTTGAAAGCAAATCCGCTTTAAAATTCTTTTTCGATTCAAAACCACATAAAAAAACCGTCTGCAGCTTCACTACGGACGGTCATAAAAACAAGTTTTTGGTTGCTAAACAACCTCTGTTCCCAGAATTTCTTTAGAATATGTTTTCAAATATTTTTTCAGGATCTGACGGGCAACATGAATTCTGGTTTTCACCGTACCGATAGGTATATTCAGCATGTCAGCAATCTCGTGATATTTATAACCTTCAAAGTACTTTACAAATGGCACATAATATTCAGGTGCAAGTGTGTCAAGCGCCTTATTGATATCCCCAATGATAAACTTGCTGTCGATAGTATTTTTAGTTGCACTATAGTGCAGGTTTGCAGATGAAATATCTTCAGACTGGGTAATTAAAGCATTCGTTTTAACGAGTCTTCTATAATTGTTGATAAAGGTGTTTTTCATGATAGTGAATAACCAACCTTTAAGATTTGTTCCTTCCTTAAATTTACTGTAATAAGTTACAGCTTTTAGCATAGTATCCTGAACCAGGTCATTTGCATCCTCAATATCCTTTGTAAAATTTAAAGCAAATGACTGCAAAGATACGGAGTGGCGATGGAGCTGTAGATTAAATTCATTCTTTGTCATAATGTTTAAGTTTTTAAGTTAACGAACAAAACAACAAGCTGTTACAAAGAAGCACTACCCAATCTGTTTAAGCTTGCATACCAAGACTTATACAATAGATGTACCAAAATAACTGAAGAATTATTTTCAAAACAAGCAAACCCGCTTCCCGGCAGGCTAACCGCTATATCACAAAATATTTACTTCTCTTTCCAATTTTAGACCAAACTTGGCATATACCGCTTCAATAATTTTTTCTGAAAAACTATACACTTCTTCACCGGTAGCGTCACCATGGTTCACTAAAACCAGAGCCTGATTTTTCCATGTTCCGGTTTGACCTTCCCGTATTCCTTTAAATCCGCACTGTTCGATCAGCCAGCCGGCTGCCAGTTTTCGGTAACCGGGACCAGCAGGAAAACTAACCAGATTTGGAAAATTTGCGATCAGACCTTCAAACTGACTTTCAGGAATCACCGGATTTTTAAAGAAACTACCTGCATTTCCAATGGTGGAAGGGTCCGGGAGCTTACTGACACGAATTTCAGCTACAACTCCCGACACATCGGCAATTCCCGGATTCAGTATATTCCTTTCATTAAGTACCGCCTGAATAGCACCATAACCTGTATTTACAGCCGCAGGCTGAGGTAAGCGGAACGTAACCCCGGTAATAATAAAACGACCTTTAAGTTCATGTTTAAAAACACTGTCACGGTAAGCAAAACCACATTCCTCAAAGCTGAAAGTTCTAAATTCGCCCGTCGCCAGTTCAAAAGCCTCACATGAATAAAAAATATCCATCAGCTCAACCCCGTATGCACCGATATTCTGGATCGGAGAAGCCCCGGCAGTACCAGGAATGAGACTTAGGTTTTCCATTCCGGCGTATCCGTTATTTACACAATACATGACCAGGTCATGCCATACCACGCCAGCACCGGCTGTTACGTATATAGCATCGCTATCCACAGAAGCGTGAATACCAGGAATGCTCATTTTAATAATCAATCCATTAAAATCTGACCGGAAAAGCAAATTACTACCTCCCCCGATCACCAATATCCGCTGTGTCCTGAAAACCTCAGAAAGGCGCAATTCCAGCAAATCCTTTGCTTCTGTGATTTCTACAAAGAACCGGGCTTTGACATCGATACCAAATGTGTTATAAGGTTTTAGGGATATATTTTCCTGAATTAAAAACATGGCAGTACTAAAAATAATTTCAAGCAAATGTAATTGTTAAAGCCAGATTTATCCCGCAAATACAATATTTAATAATTTTTCCTAATTTACATCCGATTAAATTCTGTAACCAGTCAGGACATAAAAAAGCAAAAGTACGCCTCAAAAAACAATGGAAAATCAAGATAGAAAAAGACTTTTAATCATAGATGCCGCACTGAAGAGATTTGCTCATTACGGGCTTGCGAAAACTACGATGACGGAGATTGCAAAAGATATTGCATTTTCAAAAGCCTTGCTTTATTATTATTTCCCTGATAAGCTGAGTCTTTATGTAAGTGTGATCGAGCACCTGATGCACCAGATCAGCAGAGATCTTGTAAAGTCTGTTGAAAAGACAAACAGTGCTGCAGAAGGAATATTGATGCTGGTTCAAAAAAGACAGGCATTTATTCAAAAATACTATAAGCTCATCGAATACACCCAGATGATGGGCCCTGAATTACCAGATGAACTTCAGGATAAGTTTACAAGGGCAAGAGCTTTTGAATTAAAAATCATAACAGGATTACTGAATAAAGGTAATACCTCCGGCGAATTCGCTGTGCCCGATGTTAACTTTACGACCGAAATTTTCGTAGAGGCTATTTCCGGCATACACTTCAATATTTTGAACCGTGCTAAAATCATTTACCCAGATAAAGAGCAGTTTAAACTTATATTCCTCAAGGAGAAACGGTTCGCAGAGATCTTCTTAGCAGGACTTAAACAGATCAAATAGGTCATAAGTTTGTCATATTGTCTATCCAGAACACTTCTTTTCAAGGAAAGTTTCCTAAATAACTATTCTAGCTATATTTTTGACTTTTAAAAATATAAAGTCAGATAGTAAAAAGGTAGAAATGGCAGAAACTGATAAAAAGAGAGAATTAATTTTAGAGGGTGCAATCAAACGGTTTACACATTTTGGTATTAATAAAACAACGATGAATGAGATAGCGGAAGACTTGTCCGTTTCCAAACCATCTCTGTATTATTACTTTCCGGACAAATCCAGTCTTATACTCGGTGTAGTTGAACGGATTTTTGAAGACTACTTCAACATGATGAACAAGGAGCACAAACCGGGAGATAACATTGCAACAACTTTACTTCACAGCATAGAAGTTAAGCATAAGTTTTTCCAAAAATATTATATGCTCCATCTCTCAAATGGCAATACCGACTCCTCACTTAATTCGGTGGAACTGAAAAACTATCTGTCAGAAAAATTTATACAGAACAGGATTCTTCATGAAAAGATCTTCGCGCAGGCAATTGCAAACGGTGAGATTCAGCCACAGGAAGACATAGCCAAAATAGCAGAACTCTATCTGGCAAGCCAGGCCGGACTAACATCGCTTTGCGTCATGCACGGTAATAAAGAGCTTATCCCGGACAAAAAAGAGCTGAGAACTATGAAAGAAAAACAGGTCATGCTATCCAGGATTTTCATTAAAGGCTTACAATAAGCAACCACCTATATTCCAACAATTCTAATTTATGAAGTTTACTTTAAAAACTATTCCTCTGCTGTTCTGGATACTCTTTCAGGGTGTCTATTTACAGGCGCAGGAGTCGCTCAGTCTAAAAGAAGCGTTAAAATACGCCGTTGAGCACAATGTCACCGCCCGGAAATCCAGATTGGATATAGATGGTGGAAGATACAAAACACAAGAAGTCAGATCACAGGCCCTTCCACAGATTACAGGTAATGCCTCATTGACTTACAATCCAATTATCGGTCAGTTAGTAGTTGGAGACCAGTCCTTCCAGCTTGGAAGGAAATGGAATTCCAATGCCGGTGTTCAGTTAAGCCAGGAACTATTTAACCAACAAGTCTTTACAGGCTTAAAAGCTGCAAAAACCAGCGAGAACTATTACCAGCTCAACTCACAGTTAACTGAAGAGCAGGTAATTGAGCAAGTTGCTAATAATTACTACCAGGTTTTAGTAAGCAGACAGCAACTCAACGTGATTGATACCAACATTAAAAATGTTAAGGTAATTGAGAAAATCATTGCTAATCAATACGAGAACGGATTAGCTAAGAAAATTGATGTAGACAGGATCAAAGTAAACCTGACTAACCTGCAAACACAAAGAGAGCAGACATTGAACGCGGTTGTCCAGCTAGAAAACCAATTAAAGTTTTCCATTGGTATGCCTGTAACCGAGCGTATTAATCTGCCACAGGAACAGTTAACAGAAGTAACCGGTCTGCCGGTTCTGGCGGACAGCGTCAACCTTGCCGGCCGTACCGAAATCCGGTTATTAAATGTACAGCGTGAATTATACGCCTTGCAGAAAAAGGCTTATATCGCAGAATATTACCCAACACTTTCCCTTACAGGAAACATTTCCAAAACCGGACAGAGCGACAAGTTCGATTTATTTAAAAAAGGTGGTTCTGCCTTCTATTATGATGCTTCCGCTATCGGGGTGACATTAAGGATGCCGATTTTCAATGGATTCGCGACAAGATCAAGGGTCCGTCAGGCAGAAGTTGATATCAGAAAGGCAGACGAAGATCTCTTCCAGACTAAAAACACACTCAACCTTGCCTATGAGAATGCGAAGATTCAGTTGAAAGACAATCTGAACACGATCCGTACTCAAAAAGAAAACGTCGTGCTGGCGCAGGAAATCTACGAGAGCACTCAAAATAATTACAACAACGGTCTGGCAGCCTTAACCGATCTGCTGGATACCGAAAATGCTTTAACATCCGCACAAAACAGCTATACCCAGGCATTACTGAACTATAAAATTGCCGAAATCCAATTAATCAAATCAAACGGAAATATAAAATCACTATTAAAATGAAAAGAGGAATTATAACAGTCATACTCATCATTGTTGTGCTGGGTGGAATTGCCTGGGTGTTAAATAGCAACAAGAAGAAGAATGATGCACAAACCGCACTGGTGTCAGAAGGTAGTGGCGCAGTCAGTGTTCGTGTGGCTGAAGTGAAAAAAGAACCCGTTGATTTGGATTTCAGTTCGAATGGAACATTTGCGCCGAAGCAAGAGCTTGACTTCCTCTCTGAAAACGCAGGACGCGTGACACAAATATTTGTTAAAGAAGGCGACAAAGTCTCCAAAGGTCAGGTTCTGGCACGTATTGATGCAGAGATTATCAATACAGATAAAGAAACTGCACAAGCGGCCTTAGATAATGCAATCCGTGATGAAACAAGATATGCCAGCTCTTTTACTACTGGTGGTGTTACACAACAACAACTTGATCAGGCTAAACTCGCTACAAGAAATGCACGCCTGAGATTACAGGGGGCAACACGTCGTGTGAGTGATGCGAATATTAAAGCACCGATCAATGGTATCGTAAATAAAAAATATATAGAAGTCGGTGCTTTCGTAACCGCAATGGGTACGCAATTATTTGAACTGGTAGATGTATCCAGACTCAAACTTAAAGTCAATGTAAATGAAAGTCAGGTAGCCAGCTTAAAAACAGGAGGCGCTGTAAAAATCAAATCCAACGTATTTCCGGCAGATGATTTCACTGGTAAAATCACTTTTATTGCCCCAAAAGCAGACGCAACCCTCAATTTCCCAGTTGAAATAGAAGTAGAAAATAACCATGCCAACACCTTGAAAGCGGGTATGTATGGAACAGCGATCTTCCAATTTCCTGCTCAGGCTCCGGCAATTGTTATCCCTAGGGGATCGTTCGTTGGCAGTGTAAGCAGTAACGAGATCTTCGTCATGGAGAATGGCAATACCGCCAAAATCCGTAAGGTCGTTGCCGGTCGTATCCTTGGAGACAGGGTTGAGATCATTGACGGTCTGAAAGAAGGTGAAACTGCGATCATCAGCGGACAGATCAACCTGGTTGATGGTAGTCCGGTTACTGCAATTAAATAATTACGCTACAGCAAGCTGCTAAAAAATATATAGCTAATGAAAATAACAGAAATATCAATTAAAAGACCGTCACTGGTTATTGTGGTATTTACCGTACTCACATTGATGGGGCTTTTAAGCTACTTCTCTTTAAGTTACGAATTGCTGCCTAAGTTCTCGAATAACGTGGTTTCCATCTCGACAATTTATCCGGGAGCATCCCCTGCTGAGGTAGAGAATACAGTGACCAAGAAGATCGAGGACGCTGTCTCCTCAATGGAAAACATCAAAAAACTGAATGCCGTATCATACGAGAGTCTGTCGGTGGTAACGATCACGTTAAATGATAAAGCCAACGTCGATCTTTCGCTCAACGAAGCACAAAGGAAAGTAAACTCCATTCTGGCAGATTTACCTACAGATGTAAAGACGCCATCACTGAATAAATTCTCCCTGGACGATTTACCGGTAATTACGATGTCTGCATCTGCGAAAATGGATGATGCATCATTTTACGACCTTATCGATAAAAGAATTGCACCGATTATATCCAGGGTAACAGGTGTAGCCCAGGTAAATCTGGTCGGTGGTCAGGAAAGAGAAATTGAAGTTGCATTGGATGCCGACAAACTACAAGGTTATGGTCTTTCGGTATTGCAGGTGCAGCAATCCATTCTGACTTCAAATCTGGACTTTCCTACCGGTAGTGTAAAAACACATAACCAGGATGTACTGATCCGTTTATCAGGTAAATATAAAAACGTAGATGAATTAAGAAATCTCGTTCTGACCACTGGTAAAGACGGTGCGCAGATCAGACTTTCTGACGTTGCAGACGTTCGTGATACCCAGAAAGAAGTAGAGAAAATCGCACGTATTGACCGCAAAGGTGCGATTGCTATTCAGATTATCAAACAATCTGATGCGAACGCAGTAGAAGTAAGTAAAGGTGTTCATAAGGTTATCGAAACCCTACAGCAGGATTATAAAGCGAACGACCTGCATATTGTTATTGCGAATGACAGTTCCATCTTCACCTTAGAATCAGCCGATGCCGTAATCCACGATTTAATTCTGGCTATTATCCTGGTTGCATTTGTAATGCTTTTCTTCCTGCACAGTTTGCGGAACGCCTTAATTGTAATGGTTTCGATCCCGGCTTCACTGATTGCCACATTTATTGGAATTGAAGTTTTGGGATACACACTAAACTTGATGTCCCTGCTGGGCCTTTCACTGGTTGTAGGTATTCTGGTCGATGATGCGATTGTTGTACTCGAGAATATCTACCGCCACATGGAGATGGGTAAAAACAAAGTACGTGCAGCTTATGATGCAACAAGTGAAATCGGCTTCACAGTAGTTTCCATTACCCTGGTAATTGTGGTTGTATTCTTCCCGATCGCTATTAGCACCGGACTGGTATCCAATATCCTGAGACAATTCTGCGTCGTGGCTATTATTGCAACCCTGCTTTCCCTGGTTACTTCCTTTACCATCGTACCATTGCTGTCTTCCCGTTATGGTAAACTCGAAAAAATTGAAGGTAAAAATATCTTCGGCAAGTTCATTCTGTGGTTTGAAGCACAATTGCGTAAGTTCACAATCTGGATTACAAGTATCCTGAACTGGTCACTGGCCAATAAAGGTAAAACCATTATGATTGTACTGGTACTGTTCTTCGGATCCTGCGGATTAATTCCGGCGGGATATGTAGGAACTGAGTTTTTCCCTAAAAGTGATAAAGGAGAGTTTCTTGTTCAGATTGAGTTACCGAAAGATGCTTCTATTGAACAGACTAACCTGATTACCCAGAAAGCAGAAGCCTTTTTGGTTAAAAAACCAGAAATCATACAATTGATTACTACGGTTGGTCAGTCCAGTGGTGACTTCGGTGGTACACAGGCAACGGCTTATAAATCAGAAATCAATGTAAAACTCGTAGAGAGAAGTGAGAGGGCAGATAACTCCAGTATATATGCAACTAAGGTAAGTCGTGAACTCGCTAAATACCTGGTGGGAGCAAAAGTAAAAACAGTACCTATCAGTATTTTAGGTATTGCAGAAAACGCACCTATCGATATGGTGGTAATGGGTTCCGATCTGGACAGCGCCATGAAATATGCAGAAGGTGCAATGGCAGTGCTGGCACAGATTAAAGGTTCTGCGGAGCTTAAACTTTCTGTAGAGGGAGGAAGTCCGGAGATTAACGTACAGGTAGACCGTGATAAAATGGCTGCTTTAGGCTTAACCCTTCAAACTGTAGGGGCAACCATGCAGACTGCATTCAGTGGGAATACAGACGGTAAGTTCCGTAAAGGAGAATACGAGTATGACATTAATATCCGTTACCAGACTTTCAACCGTAAAGATATTGATGACGTAAGTAACCTGATATTTATTAATACTGCAGGCAAAGAAGTTAAACTTTCACAGTTTGCAGATATTAAAGAAGGATCCGGACCAAGTCAGCTGGAGAGGCGCGATAAGAGTACATCTGTCTCGGTACGTGCACAATCCATTGGTAGACCAACCGGTACCATTGTCGCTGAATTCCAGGAAAAACTACTCGAACTGGAGAAATCCGGCAAGTTGAGAAAACCAGTAGGTGTAAGTTATCTCTGGGCAGGTGATGCAGAGAATCAGGGAGAGGGTTTTGGTACCCTGGGAATTGCCCTGATGGCCTCGATCATCTTGGTTTACCTTATTATGGTTGCCCTGTATGACAGCTTTGTGTATCCTTTTGTCGTGATGTTCTCTATCCCGTTATCAGTTATCGGGGCCTTACTGGCACTGGCGTTAACAAATAATGCGCTAAATATCTTCACCATTCTGGGTTTAATTATGCTAATTGGTCTGGTGGCGAAAAATGCGATTATCCTGGTCGATTTTACCAATCAGATGAAAGCAGAAGGCAAATCTACACATGAAGCACTGGTACTTGCCAACCACGCCCGTTTAAGACCCATCCTGATGACAACTATTGCGATGGTTATCGGTATGGTTCCTATTGCGATGGCAGGTGGTGCAGGTGCAGAATGGAAAAATGGACTCGCCTGGGTAATTATCGGAGGTCTGTTGAGCTCACTCTTCCTGACACTGATCGTTGTACCGGTAATGTACCAGATCTTTGACGGAATTCTGGATCGCTTCGGATTTAATAAAAAAGGTGTAACCATAGAAGAGCTAATGGTAGAACCTTATGACCATAAAGACGTCAAAGAATACGATTTAGATCATCAGCATTAAAAAATCAATAAGAATAAACAAAAAAGGAATCCATAGTGGTTCCTTTTTTGTTATCTGAACAGAAAATATAGAATCGAAAGCTAATTGTTGAAAGCATTATGAATATTCTTCGTACAATCTTAATTCTGAGCCTGTTCCTGCCTACCCTGCGGCTCAGCGCACAACAACATCCGCCTGTATTTGAAGGCATGACATCCGACACTACCTATCTTAATATTGGAGACCTGGAGGTAAGCCTGGTACGTTACAGTTACAATGAGCCGAATGTGAATTTTCTGGCGATCCATGATGACGAAGATACCGGAGTAAAAGCCGCCTTTCAATACATTAAAGCCAATGGCGGAAGCATAGTTGACACACAATACGGCTCAGTGCGTAACTTTAAATTTCTGCTGAAAGATGAAGAGTTTCAGACCGACCCGAACGGTATATACACCAAAGAAGGCCGGCTGGCAGGCCTGGAAAAATATGGTGCAATAACCGATGATGCGCTGGAGGAACTCGAGCATGCTTCTAAAACAATTCTTAAAACCTATCTGCCAAAACATAAAGATTATATTATTACCCTGCATAACAATGCAGACGGCGGGTTCGGTATTCGCAGTTATCTGCCGGGATATGCACTCGAAAGTGCGGCAGATTCCGTACATATAAATTTTCAGACCGATGAAGATGATATGATTCTGGTAACGGATCTGAAAGTGTTCAATCTGCTAAAAAAAGAAAATGTAAATGTTATTCTGCAGGCTAAGACGGCACCAGACGATGGGTCGCTGTCGATTTATGCAATGCAGCATAAAATTCCTTACATCAATGTAGAAGTACAGCACGGTCACCTGGAAGAGAACCTTCGCTTAATTGAACTCGGGGTAAAAGCGCTCAAAGAAGCCTATCCTGAATTACCCATAAAAAAACCCCAGACTGAAGCCTGGGGTTTTTAAAAGATTTACCGGAGAACAAATACGCTCCGGTAATTTTTTACATATGAATTGCGCGGTTAGCCGTTGCAGCCATAGCAGCTTCTTTAATAGCTTCTGTATAAGTTGGATGTGCGTGGCAAATTCTTGCAATATCCTCAGCAGATGCGCGGTATTCCATTGCAACAACAGCTTCTGCAATCATGTCAGCAGCACGCGGGCCAATCATGTGAACACCTAAAATTTCATCGGTTGCTTCGTCAGCCAGTACTTTTACAAAACCATCTGTATCCATACTTGCTTTCGCCCTTCCACTCGCTTTGAACGGGAAAGAACCAGATTTATATTTTACACCGTTTGTTTTCAGTTGTTCTTCAGTATATCCTACTGAGGCAACCTCTGGCCAGGTATAAACAACACCAGGAATCAGGTTATAGTTAATATGTGGTTTCTGACCAGCAATAGTTTCCGCTACAAAAGTACCTTCATCTTCTGCTTTATGTGCAAGCATTGCTCCGGTAATTACATCACCAATAGCATAAACGCCAGGTACAGTTGTTTCCAGATGCGCATTTACAGGGATTTTATTCCCGCGTTCTTCTGTTTTAATACCGATATTTTCCAGACCCAGACCTTCAGTATAAGCTGTACGTCCAACTGCAACAATACAGTAATCGGCTTCAACAGATACATCTTCACCTTTAGAATTCTGTGCAGTAACTGTTACAGTTTTACCTTTTACAGATGCACCGGTAACTTTATGACCCATCAGGAACTCCATTCCCAAAGATTTCTTAAGTACACGCTGCAGCTCTTTACCAAGGCCAGCATCCATAGTAGCGATAATTGAAGGCAGGAACTCGATTACAGAAACTTTAGTTCCCAGACGGGCATAAACAGATCCTAATTCCAGTCCGATCACACCACCACCAATAACAATCATTGTTTTAGGTACTTCCTTAATATTTAAGGCTTCCGTAGAAGTAATAATTCTTTTTTTATCTATCGGCAGGAATGGTAAAGCAGTAGGTTTTGAACCAGAAGCAATAACGACATTCTTTCCGGTAATATTTTCAGATGAACCATCAGCCTTGGCGATCTTGATCGTATTTTTATCTACGAAAGAACCCACACCTTCGAAGCTGTCGATTTTATTTTTTTTGAACAGATAAGTGATACCTGCAGTATTTTGGGCTACAACGTCATCTTTACGTGCGATCATTTGTGGCATATCCACTTTAAGATCTTTTAATTTAATTCCGTGAGTTTCGAAAGTATGCGCAGCATTATGAAAATGCTCGGAAGAATCCAGTAAAGCTTTCGAAGGAATACAGCCTACGTTCAGACAAGTTCCACCAAAAGTTTTATACTTCTCGATTATGGCTGTTTTTAAGCCTAACTGCGCACATCTGATTGCGCTTACATACCCACCGGGACCAGAACCAATAATAATGACGTCGTATTGCATAATGTTTATTTTTTGTTGAGCAAAGTTAATAAACACTCCTGGAAAACCGTCATCTAAAGGTACTTAATTCTTAATGTTTCCGTAGATTAAAACCACTTCAGTAGTATCCAAGGTCTGTTTTCTCGTCTTCTCATTTAAAAACTTAGGTTTCAGTCTGCTGATCCTGTAGCTTTCAAAAGTTTTCAGTCTTTGCATCGGAACACCAGCTTCGGCAAGATCATCTACCGCGCTTTTATCTCCGTAAAATAAATACGGAAGTTTAGGCAGGGCTTCCGGTTCATCCCTCCGGAAAAAATAAACGGGTGCCCGGGTGTAAAACTCCAGCGCGAAGCCAAACCCTATACGACTCTGAACAACAGGAATCCCATCCGGATTATGCTTGTTAATCCAGAAAGCAGCTTCACTGTCTGCCTGATAGGTTAGTAATTTCGGGTAGTAAACGAGATTAAAATATAAATTTACGGCGATTGCAATGCTGCATAACTGCAGGATTAGCTTGTTTCTGTATTCCATCCCCGTGACACTTACGATAACCAGAAGTACCAGGGCGCCCAGAATAAAAAGACCATTCCAGATACCAAGTGTCTCTGGCTTAAAGAAGAATTGCAGCACGGCAACTATGACCAGCATCAGCATGCCGACAACCAGTTGAACTATACGCCAGTTTTTAAATTTACTTTCAGAATTTAAACTGTCGATATAGTCCGCGACCTGTATCGCAAAAAAAGGAAATACAATCGTAATATAGAAAGGAAGCTGAAATTTCGAGACCGAGAAAATCAACAGTGTTAATAGAGAACCTGAAATACACAGCCACTCAGCACCGGACGGTTTAGAGAAATTTCGCTTAAAAAAACGAAATACTGCACCATACCATAAAAGACTCCATGGCAAAAATGCCCATAAAATTGTGTGCAGAAAAAAACTCGGGTCGCCGCTCGTCTTTTTAATCGGGCCAGTGTTAAAAAAACGGCCAAACTGACTATCCCAGAAGAAAAACTTCAACCCGGAGACATCCTGTTTTCCAAAAACAGTTTTTTCAGGATGCAGGTCAAACTGAGCGTAAAGACTTAATAACTCCGGAAGCATCACCAGCAAAATCAAAACCACAGCAAGTAACCATCTGAAATTAAACACCATCTTCCAGTTCTTCGTAATAATCAGGTGTCCCCCTATCGCACCGGCAACGGGAATCAGCGCAAAAATACCTTTGGTCATCACCGCATACCCCGCAAAAAGAGAGGCCAGTAAAAGATGGAGTATCCATTCTCTGCCCAGACAGCGATAGAAATGATAAACAGATGCGATAATTAAACCTGTAAGAAAAGGTTCAGCACGGATATCCATTGTACAAATCAGAATATGCTGTGCAGTTAATAAGATCAGCACTGCCCAAAGTGCTGTAGATTCATTATATAAAACTTTGGCTAATTTATAAGTATAAAGTGCAGCTACCAGTATAAACAAGATACCTGGAAGCTTATAACTCCAGGTATGAATTCCAAAAACCTTAAAACTCAGTGCAGTCATCCAGAAAGGAAAATGAGGTTTATCGAGCCAATCCTTGCCCTGAACCATTAAATCACTGAAATTATCATTCAGTACCATGTTCTTTGCAATTGAAGCATACAGTGCACCGTCCGGTCCCATTACAGGCACGAACATTCCACTAAAATTCAAAAGGACCGCCAGTCCGATAAACAAATATAACCAGGACTTCTGCTGCCTCGAATCGATTAGCTCCATAATTTAGCTTTTGCTGTTTTGAACAGATTTAAACACAAAGAAATAATTAGCACTGAAGTTCCAGAAAAAAACAAGGAAAATCGCAATGGCTTTACTTAAATAAAAGTTAACATGTAATATATTATCCAGCAGATAAATAATTCCAGAATTCAAGAGTAATCCAATTACAGAAACCATTAAGAAAGCGGTGAATTGTGGTGCAGCCTTTGCCTTCGTCCCTTTAAACGTCCAATTCCTGTTGATCAGGAAATTGCTGATTACCGCTGCACTGAAGCCAATTCCATTAGCAGCAAACTTGTTGATACCCAACTCATCTTTAAAAAACCAGGTAAGTGCAAAATCTATAAACAAACCACTCACGCCCGTTATTCCAAAGCGGATCACGGCCATCAATCGCGGTGGAATCAGGTTAAATAAAGACTTAAGGCTGAATTTCTCTAAAGACATGTAATCGGTATTATAACCGCCAAAGGTACGACCATTTGGCTAGCTGATTAAACGATTGCGTAAAAATTATGTGAAAAACACTAAACTTAACCGAACGGTCTGCCGATCCGCTATATTCGCTTAAGCTTATTTTTAATGATCATGATAAACGCCCAACTCAAAAAATTATGGTTTGCCTGCATCCTTCTGCTGGCCGGAACCACGGCATTTGCACAGACTGACTCTGCCTATGTCCGGGATAATTACACTAAAATAGAAAGACTAATTCCTATGCGTGATGGGGTTAAGCTTTTTACAGCGATTTATATTCCTAAGAACACCAGCCAGCAATATCCGCTGCTGATTAGCAGAACCCCCTATACAGTTTCCCCATACGGTGAAGATAAATACAAAACAAGCCTTGGTCCTTCCCCGCAATTTATTCGTGACGGATTTATCTTCGTTTATCAGGATGTGCGCGGTAAATGGATGAGCGAAGGTGAATTTGTAGATGTGAGACCACATCTGGATAAAAGATCTTCCAAAAAAGATATTGATGAAAGTACCGACACCTATGATACTATAGACTGGCTGGTTAAAAATATCAAGGGAAACAATGGTAATGCTGGTATTTATGGTATATCCTACCCCGGCTTCTATTCTACTGCTGCGCTTCCCGGCGCGCACCCCGCTTTAAAGGCAGCTTCACCACAAGCACCGGTTACCGACTGGTTTATGGGAGATGATTTTCACCATAATGGCGCCTTTATGCTGGCAGATGCCTTCAACTTTTATTCTTCTTTTGGCGTACCCAGACCAAAACCTATCACACCAGACAAAGGCCCTAAACCCTTTAAACATCCTATCAAAGACAACTACCGTTTCTTTCTGGAGCTGGGTGCATTGCCGAATGTCAAAACCAAATATTTTGGAGATACCATTAAATTCTGGAATGACCTGATGGCACACGGAACCTATGATAAATTCTGGCAGGACCGTAATATCAGACCGCATCTTAAAAATATTAAACCTGCTGTCATGGTCGTCGGCGGATTCTTTGATGCAGAAGACACTTATGGGGCTTTACATACCTATCAGGCAATAGAAAAACAAAACCCGGGCGCAACAAACACCTTGGTCATGGGTCCCTGGTTCCACGGTGGCTGGGTAAGAAGTAAAGGTGACAGCTTCGGAGATATCCGCTTTAAACAGGAAACCAGCACCTGGTATCAGCAAAATGTAGAACTCCCTTTCTTTAAACAATACCTGAAAGATGATGGTAATGCAGGGCTGGCCGAAGCAACTATTTTTGTTACGGGAAGTAATGAATGGAAAAAATTCAGCAGCTGGCCGCCACAAGGCACTGCAGAAAAGAATCTGTACTTCCATGCAGGCGGGAAACTGAGTTTTGATAAACCCGCTGAGACTGCCAGTTACGATGAATACGTAAGTGATCCTGCCGCACCAGTTCCTTATCAGGCAGGCGTTCAGGAAAAAAGAACAAGAGAATACATGGTTGACGATCAGCGTTTCGCGGCAAGAAGACCAGACGTAAAAGTATATCAGACTGACATCCTAACCGAAGATATCACTTTGACCGGCCCATTGCTGGCCAAACTATCTGTTTCAACTACCGGTACAGATGCAGACTATGTAGTTAAATTAATTGACGTATATCCTGAAGATACTGAGGAGAAAGCACCGGAAGGAAAAACTGCCCTGATGAATGGCTATCAGATGATGGTGCGCGGAGAAATCATGCGCGGTAAGTTCAGGAATAGTTTCGAAAAACCCGAAGCCTTTGTACCGGGCCAGGTAACTGCCGTTAATTATACGCTTCCCGATGTTGCGCATACTTTCAAAAAAGGTCACCGCATCATGATTCAGGTTCAAAATTCCTGGTTTCCACTAGTAGACAGGAATCCACAGAAATTCATGGATATCTATCAGGCAACTGACCAGGACTTTCAGAAAGCCACGCACCGGATTTACCACGATCAGCAAAATGCATCTTCGCTGGTACTTACTGTACTGCAGCAATAAAAAAAAATTTCCAACCATACTGCATCGCAGAAAAAACAAACAGAATCAGAAAAGCCCGGTTTATACCGGGCTTTTTGCATTTACAAACTTGGTTGGCCATTAAACCTTCATTACCTTTAAAAATTAAAAGTATTAATACCATACACATGAAGTATATCTATTGGAGCCTGCCCCTGCTTTTTTTGCTCTGCGCACAGGTTAAAGCGCAACCCCTCAGCGGAAATACGCCGCTAACCAAAGCAGATACCCTGCGCGGCATGCTAACACCACTCAGAACCTGTTATGATATAAATTATTACCATCTGGATGTGAAGATAGATCCGGAAAAGAGAGAAATTAGTGGGAGCAATACTTTCGTATTTACTGCCACACAGGATTTCAGCAGACTTCAGTTTGATCTTTTTAGTAACCTAAAAATAGATAAAATTCTATATAAAGGGGGTGAACTGAAATATACCCGGGAATTTAATGCTGTTTTCGTATCCTTTCCTGAATCTATACGGAAAGGTGCGAAGGAAGAATTTCAGGTTTTCTATTCCGGTAAACCTGTTGTAGCTAAAAAAGCACCTTGGGACGGAGGTTTTGTTTTCAGTAAAGATCAGTCAGGTGATCCCTGGATCAGCGTTGCCTGTCAGGGCTTAGGAGCCAGTTCATGGTGGCCAAACAAAGATCATCAGAGCGATGAGGTAGACAGTATGCTGGTTAGCATTGCCGTGCCGAAAGACCTGAACGTTGTATCCAATGGACGGCTCCGGAATATTGCGACGCAGAGTTCCGGTTATCATACCTATAACTGGATTATCAAAAACCCCATCAACAATTATAATGTCACTTTTTATATCGGAAAATATGCGCACTGGACGGACAGTTACAATGGCGAAAAAGGCAAACTTGACATTGACTATTGGGCTTTAAAAGCAGACAGCGCACAGGCCAGAAAGCATTGGAATCAGGATGTAAAGCCAATGCTTAAAAGTTTCGAGCACTGGTTCGGGCCTTATCCTTTTTACGAGGATGGTTACAAGCTCGTTCAGGCTCCTCATTTAGGTATGGAGCACCAAAGTGCAGTAGCTTATGGAAATCATTTCAAACAGGGCTATATGGGCAGCGATCTTTCAGGTACAGGGTGGGGACTAAAGTTCGATTTTATCGTTGTGCATGAAAGCGGTCATGAGTGGTTTGGTAATAACATTACTTCAAAAGATGTGGCAGATATGTGGATACATGAAAGCTTCACCAATTATTCAGAAGCATTATATCTGGAAAGCAGTTACGGAAAAGAAGCTTCAACGGCCTATGTTAAAGGTATCAGAAGTAAAATTGCCAATGATATTCCTGTGATAGGCATTTATAACGTAAATAAAGAAGGTTCCGGAGATATGTATTATAAAGGGGCAAATATGATACATACCATCAGGCAGCTAATCGGCAATGACGAGAAATTCAGACAACTGCTCAGAGGGATGAATAAAACTTTCTACCACCAGACGGTTACCACTAAACAGGTTGAAGACTATATTTCTAACTATACAGGATTGAAGCTTGATAAAATATTTGATCAGTACCTGCGCACAGTTAAAATTCCGGTACTGGAGTATAAAATTGTTAAACATCAACTATCCTTTCATTGGACCAACGTCGTTGATGGATTTGAAATGCCCGTAAAAGTAAGTCTTAAACCAGGCGTTTACAGTTATATCTATCCATCTGCCAAATGGAAAACCACTGCAATTCAACAGGCTGATAATGCAGATTTAACCGCAGATCCTAATTTTTATATTCAGCTTAAGAAATCAGAGTAAAAAAAAATCAAAAAACATGGCCTGCATCTGCAACATTCCGTTAAAATTATTGTCCTATCAAAAAACCTAAACATGAAAAAACTAAATATTTTATTGGTGGCGGTATGCCTGACCTGCAGCGCTAACTCATTTGCCGGATCACCTGCGAAAACTAAACTCAGCCCAGCTTATCTACAGGAAAACAGGAATGTTGGAAGTTTTAGTGGTATTGCAGCTGGCGGATCGTTGAATTATAACGTAACTATGGGCTCATCCGAATCACTCCGTTTTGAAGGAGATGCAGATGCCATCGCAGAACTAGTTGCAGAAGTAAACGGCGGTGTGCTGGAAATCAGACCAAAAACTAAATGGAACGACTGGAACAGAAAATATAACCGTGCAAAAATTACTGTTCATATTACAGCGCGTAAACTAAGTTCCTTAACTTTAAGCGGTTCTGGCAGTATGCTCGTTAACGGTACTATTAATGGAAAAGATCTGGTTACTACATTAAGTGGTTCAGGAAATATTAAAGCGGGAATTAACGTGAGTAATTATAGATCTGTAATCAGCGGATCCGGCCGGGTAGTGCAGACTGGTAAAGCAACTGATGCAGTTGTTACGCTGAGCGGTTCAGGTTCATTTGGCGGTAAGGATTTCGCTGCAGAAAATGTAAAACTACAGATTAGCGGTTCGGCAAACGCCACAATCACAGCGAACAAGACGATCGATATTGTGATCAGCGGTTCCGGACATGTTACTTATTATGGAAATGCACAGGTTAATAAAACTATGATAGGATCAGGAAGTATCAGAAAAGGTTAATTCCACCCTGATTATATAAAAAAAGCTTCTACCGGTAACCGGTAGAAGCTTTTTTTGTTAATATATAATCGGCCCTAAAACTGATATCCAACTGCAAAGAAGTTCTCTACATAATTGATTTTCTGATTTGCCTTATCAATGCTGTTACGGCCGGTTGTATGAATATTGGTAAGATTTGTCGTTCCCAGTTTGGTCGTATTCTGGAAATAAAGCCCTCTGGTCACATAAAACTTTAAACCAGCTTTCACAGACACCCCGTATCCAGCAACATTGAAGTAATTATTTTGCCCTGTACCAAATAACCTGACATCCGTTCTCGGAACAATCAGACCAGCACCCAGACCTGTTTCCAGTGTCAGTGAAGTTTTACGGGAAGGTGCAACCCAGATATCATCATAGCGCTCAATCTCCACATTTGCATAATTGAACCCATCTGTATGCTCAAACGTTAACATATCAGCTTTGACATCCAGCATTTCACCATTATAAGTACCCGCATAATCACCTGTAGGAATTCCCGGGTTAGAGATTTCTTTGTCGATATAACCCGTGATGGCTACTTTCTGAGGAATATCCATTACATATTTCATGTGGTCCCAGCCAATTGAAATACTGTAGTTATCCTTGATAAAGTATCCCACTCTGAAATTATACTGAGGTATTGAGATTTGACCAATATCCAGGTATTTCCAGCTTAATTTAGATTGTCTGTCATTTGCCTGTACATCATGTAATGTAAAATCATACCCAGGGCCATTAAAATGAATATCGCTTTTACCGTACCAGGAATGATTATATCCCCAGTGGATATAAAAATCACCTTTGCGGGAAAAATCTCTTTTGGTTTCATTTCCAAAAAGACTTTTGCCGATTATAACTTTGTTATCCGAGATCCCAGAACTCTGTTGTGCTTTGGTTTTTAGTGAAAAAACCAGTAAAAAAATAATTAAGTAGAATTTATTCACGGTTGCAAAATTAAACAAAATGCAGCCTGTAGTATTTTTTGTTAAACATATGACGCACAGATGTCAAAATAGACTGAACAGATTAAAAACGCATTAAAATTGAACTTGTTAACCGAAAATTTCACCCTGATAATTTGGAATATACAAGCAAAAAGACGAACAAAAAAAGGTCTGTTCATGAACATGAACAGACCTTCTCCTATTAGAGATTAAATCTTAAACGCCTAAAAGCAGACGGGCAGGATCTTCCAGTAATTGTTTTACACGAACTAAGAACCCTACAGATTCTCTGCCGTCAATAATCCGGTGATCATACGATAAAGCCAGGTACATCATCGGACGTACAACGACTTCACCTTTCTCTGCAATCGGTCTTTCAATGATATTGTGCATTCCTAAAATAGCAGATTGCGGAGCATTAATAATTGGTGTTGACATCATTGAGCCAAATACACCACCATTGGTGATTGTAAAAGTACCACCTGTCATTTCTTCGATAGACAATTTGCTGTCACGGGCTTTTGTAGCCAGCTCAATCACAGATTTTTCAATCTCAGCCAGCGTAAGGCTTTCTGCATTTCTGATAATCGGAACAACTAAACCTTTTGGTGCAGAAACGGCAATTGAGATATCTACGAAATCATTGTAAATGATACCATCTCCATCAATACGGGCATTAACCGCCGGGAAATCTTTCATTGCTTCGCAAACAGCTTTCGTAAAGAAACTCATGAAGCCTAAACCCACACCATGTTTCTCTTTGAATTTATCTTTATATTTTCCACGCAGATCCATGATTGGCTTCATGTTAACTTCGTTAAAAGTCGTTAACATAGCCGTTTCATTTTTCACTGCAACAAGGCGTTTTGCAACTGTTTTACGTAATGGAGACATTTTCTCCCTGCGCTCATTTCTTGAGCCAGGTGCAGCAACAGCAACTGGTGCAGCAGCAGCAGGAGCTTTAACGGCAGCAGCTGGTTTTTCTGCTTTCAATGCATCTTCTTTTGTAATACGGCCATCAACACCAGTACCTTTCACAGCACCCGCATCAACACCTTTTTCAGCCAGGATTTTTCCCGCTGCAGGTGACGGTGTTCCCGTAGCGTAATTTTCGCCAGAACGTTCTGCAACAGCAGCAGGCTGCTGTGCATCATTTGATACCGCTTTCTCTTCAGCTGGTGCAGCTTCTTTAGCTTTAGGGGCAGCTCCACCATCTTCAATACTACAAACTACTGCTCCTATAGCCAATGTATCGCCTTCGCTAGCCACTGTTTTTAAAGTTCCGGCTTGTTCAGCAGTAAGTTCAAAAGTTGCTTTATCTGACTCCAGTTCAGCGATAACCTCATCCATTTCTACAGTATCACCATCATTTTTCACCCAACGGGATAAAACAACTTCGGTAATTGATTCGCCTACTGGCGGAACTTTTATTTCTAGACTCATAATTGTTGTATTATATTTTCTAATCTACGTTATAAACTTTACTCACTGATTTTTTAGCTATTTTTTTATCTTCTGAGCTTACAGGAAGTTCAAAAGCTTTAGCTAAAATATAAGCCTGCTGATCTGCATGTTGTTTAGCATAACCAGTAGCTGTGCTGCTGCTTTCTTTTCTTGAAATCACTTCGATATCACTGAAAACTGTTTTTCTGGTTTTACGCAACAGGTATGGCCATGCGCCCATGTTTTCAGGTTCTTCCTGTACCCATACGGCATCATTTGCATTTTTATAACCTTTGAAAATTTCTTCCATCTGCGCCAGAGGTGTAGGATATAACTGTTCTACACGTACGATTGCGACATCTTTGATCCCTTCTTTCTGCTGTTTTTCCAACAACTCATAGTAGATCTTGCCACTGCAGTATAATACTCTTTTAACGTCAGCAGCTTTCACATTTGTATCATTAATAACCTCTTTGAATTTTCCATTGGTAAAATCTTCCAGCGGAGAAACACATAAAGGATGACGCAACAGGCTTTTCGGTGTAAACACAACTAAAGGCTTTCTGAAATCACGGCTAAACTGACGACGGATTGCATGAAAGAAATTGGCCGGAGTAGTACAGTTAGTTACCTGCATGTTGTAATCGGCACAAAGTTCCATAAAACGCTCTATCCTTGCAGAAGAGTGCTCAGGCCCCTGTCCTTCATAACCATGTGGCAATAACATTACCAATCCATTTTCACGCTGCCATTTAGTTTCAGCACTTGCGATATACTGGTCAACTACAATTTGCGCACCGTTAAAGAAATCTCCGAACTGAGCTTCCCATATTGTAAGTGCATTCGGGTTAGCCATCGCATAACCATATTCAAAACCGAGTACACCGTACTCAGATAAATGTGAGTTATAAATATCAAAACTTGCCTGTTTCTCGTCCAGGTTTGCCAATGGGATATACTCCTCTTCAGAATCTTCCAGTGTTAATACCGCATGACGGTGAGAGAATGTTCCACGTTCAACATCCTGCCCGCTTAAACGAACACGTTTACCTTCTTCAAGTAAGGTAGCATAAGCCATTTGCTCACCCATCGCCCAGTCAAAGATGTGCGTAGAGGTAGCCATCTTATTTCTTTCGCCGAAGAGTTTTTCAATCTTCTTGAAGAACTTCTTACCAGCAGGAAGTGTACTTATTTTTTTTGCGATATCAAGCAGCACACTTTTCTTCACAGCGGTATCCGGAGAAACCAGGAAGTCGTCTGCGCTTGCAATTCTCATATCAGACCAGGCGCCTGCAAATTTAACAGCCTTGTAGGTAGATACAATTTCTTTAGCCTCATTTAACCGTTGCTGCAAAATTCCACGGAATTCAACTTCCATTTCTTTCGCCATTCCCGCCTCAAGTTTACCCTCGTTAATCAGCTGCTGGATATAGATATCTCTTGGATTAGCATGCTTTTCAATAGTTTTATACAATAACGGCTGCGTGAATTTAGGTTCATCAGACTCGTTATGTCCAAATCTGCGGTAACACAGAATATCGATGAACACGTCATTTTTATATTTCTGACGATATTCCATTGCCAGATTAATCGCATAAACCAAAGCTTCCGGATCATCGCCATTTACATGGAAAACCGGAGAAAGCGTTACTTTCGCAATATCAGTACAGTATGTACTGGTCCGTGCGTCTTTATAGTTAGTAGTGAAGCCGATCTGATTGTTAATCACCAGGTGAATCGTACCACCAGTTTTGTAACCATCAAGTCCAGCCATCTGGATTACTTCATATACAATTCCCTGACCGGCAACAGAAGCATCACCATGAATCAGAATAGGTGCAATCCGCGCGTTATCACCATCATATTTAAAATCGATTTTAGAGCGGGTCATACCTTCAACCACACCATTCACTGTTTCCAGATGCGATGGGTTCGGGCACAGACTCAGGTGGACACTCTTACCATCATTGGTGGTTACATCAGTTGAATAACCCAGGTGGTATTTAACATCACCGCCAAATGGAGATTCAGCGCTATAGCCTTTACCTTCAAACTCAGCAAAAATATCCTGATAAGTTTTTTGCATGATATTGGCGAGCACGTTTAATCTTCCACGGTGGGCCATACCAATTACAAATTCCTCGATGCCCAGCTCAGCACCTTTTTCAATCACAGAATCCAAAGCTGGAATCAGGGACTCAGCACCTTCCAGTGAAAATCTTTTCTGCCCCAGGAATTTAGTACCCAGGAAGTTTTCGAAACTTACTGCTTCATTCAGTTTTTTAAGAATTCTTCTTTTATCCTCAATGGAGAAGTTAGGCGTATTCTGCACACTCTCCATTTTCTGTTCAATCCAGTTCAGTACTTCAGGCGTACGAACAAACTTATATTCAGCACCTACAGAACCGCAGTACGTTTTTTCAAGAAAAGCTACAATAGCGCTTAGCTTCGCAGCACCAATACCCAATTCAACACCTGAATTAAAAACGGTATCCAGATCAGCCTTACTCAGACCGAAATTTTCGATATCCAGGGTAGGCAGGTGGTGACGTCTTTCCCTTACAGGATTGGTTTTAGTAAACAAATGTCCACGTTGTCTATATCCGTTGATCAGATTCAGGACATTAACTTCCTTTAAAAAATGTTCCGGAGCTGCTTCGCTGGTCACGCCAGCCTCTGCGCTTCTTCCAAAATCAAAACCCTCAAAAAATTTCTGCCAGCCGAATTCGACAGTAGCAGGATTTTCCTTGTAAGCCTGATAAATAGAATCAATGTATTCGGCATTTGCGCCGTTGAGATAAGATAAATTATCCATTGTTTGTGAGTTGATATAAGTATGGCAAAATTAGGATTTTACCTTGTAAAACAGCTATAATTCTTCCAAAAATTCAACAATGTCACAAACGTTTTTCAACGGCCTGATCTGATCATGAACAAGAATATCGAATTCAGAAATTAAACTGCCTGCAACTAAAAGAGGAATATTTAAACTGTCCAGAACCTTCTTGATTATTTTGTTCACATCCTTGCCAAGATTTAAGGAAGTAAGAACGATAAAACCATAGTCCGGCTGATAACCGGATATGACTTTTTTTAAGTCGGTATAAGGGATTTCCTGCCCCAGATACAATGTATCCATACCACATTTTTTTAACAGATAACGAGCGAAAAGAAGCCCGGTTTCATGCATTTCCGCCTCCGGAAGAAAGAGCAAAAATCGTTTAGGATTAGCCTTATGCGGCTTTGTCAGCTGATCTATTTCAACAATGATCCGATCACGAATCAGATTGGAAGCAAAATGTTCATGAGAAGGATCAATTGCCCCCGTCTGCCACAACATTCCCACCTTTTTCATAAAAGGAAAGAGCACTGCGTCCATCGTATCTACCAAACCCATTTCAGCAATACATCCCGAAAGAATCGCAGCGAAAGCCTCTTCGTCGTAATGCAACGTAGCCTCCGATAAATGCAATACCTGTGCACTATCATTTCTGTAATCAGCCTGCAGTTGCTCAACCAGATCAGAAATCTGTTTTTTACTCATTTTAGCAATCCTGCTGATTTTATACCCTTTGTCATTCAGCGTCACGATATTCAGCAATTGCTTCAGATCATTTTCATCATAATAACGAATATTTGTCGGAGTTCGTTTAGGGGGGACAAGCTTATACCTGGACTCCCATGCTCTAATGGTATGAGCCTTAATTCCGATAAGTCCTTCGATGTCGCTGATAGAGTATTTTTTCACTCAATGAACAACAAAGCATAAACAGAAAATGTTTTTAAAATGAATTTTGTTGAAACATATAACCTGTTGATGCTCTGCCTGGATCAGACCTGCGCCTCCAGATTCAGCATTTTCAACTGCTTATCCAGATCATAAAGGCTTTTAGTCTTAGGTTCTACCGCACCAGAAGCAATATTTGCCCAGTTACCCCAATTACTGGCAGGAGAATAATCAAGCAGTTTTTGTTCAAAATAAAGTACGCCTTCAATCCAGCTTATCTTCAATACATGGACCAGATAAGTAGCTACCAGGATACGCCCTGCATTACTGATCTGACCACTTTTGTTCAGGTTCTGCATAAAGCCATCTACAATCTCGTGCCCGGTATTTCCGTTTTTCCAGTTTTCCAGCAACTGTACATATACTTGCGGATCTGACTCTGCCTGGAGATGTTCCAATTTTTCGGTGTAGAAATTTACTCCATGTTTTTTCAGCATAAAACGGAAGAAATCACGAAGCAACAAGCCTTGTAATATCGCATTAAGTACCGGACTGGCCGCTTTCCCCTGCAGTGTATCTTTTATAGCCCAGTAAACCTTTCTTGGAGAAAGGCAGCCCGTTGCCAGATACGGAGACAGATGCGTGGAAAAATCCGATTTCCCCGCCTGGCTCCTGTTAATTTTTGCATGTACCGGAGAATCTGCACGCAACATTTCTTCCAGTTGTTTAATCCCTGCAGCTTCTCCACCATGAAGTAAGCCTTCCGGACAAGCGGGAATGACAGGCATTTCACCCCAGTTTTCAACTTCTACAAAAGAGATTTTTTCAGGAACTGCAAGGCAGTCTTTAACCATAGCGTCGCGCTCAGTTTTCTTTTTAAACTGACTGAATACATCCGGAATATCTTTAATTGGAAATGGGAGGTCTTCCTTATTGTATAAAGTATGTCCGATAAAATGTCTGAGATTAATCTTTAGCTTCCACAAATGATCCTCTACCAATGACGAATCTGTTGTTTCCTTGTTAGACACTTCGCGGTGATGATATACCTCGGCAATATCGTATTGCTCCACTAATTCTGGTATACAAATTTCAGGTTTTCCGGAAACTATCAATAAATCACCTGCGAAATGCTGAAAAGATTCTCTGAGCGCCTGAACACTTTCAAGTAGAAAGCGCTGTCTGAAAGGACCTGCATTATTACCATCTGAAACCTCTATCCCCGAAAACTCAGGATCGAAAATGTAAACCGGCAGGATACTATCTGATTTGGCTATTGCTTCCACGAGCATTTCGTTATCATGCAAGCGCAGGTCATTCCTGAACCAGACCAGTATTTTCCTCGTATCCATTCTGTTTCGTTTAATTTAGATTAAATTCAGATTAATTGACAAAAATATAGCATTTTTATCCGAAGGACTAATATAAAAGCGAATATTTACATAAGCAAAACAATCTTAAGCCATTATTAGACGCAATAAACAAACTTAAATTCAAGCTTTTGGTTATTCTATCATGAAGCAGCACATATTAATCACAGGCGCCACAGGGATGTTAGGCAAAAAGCTCGTTTCAGCCTTACTGGAACAAGGTCATTCCGTTTCCATTCTCAGCAGAAAACAAAAAGTTATTCCAGGGGTAAAAGTCTACCTCTGGGACGTAGAAAAACAGATCATTGACGAAGAATGCATTGATGCCGCAGACTGCATTATTCATCTGGCTGGAGAAAACATTGCCGGCGGCAAATGGACGCCTGAAAGAAAGCATAAACTAATTAGTAGCCGGGTAGACTCGACTCATCTGCTATACCGCACTATTGCAACGCGTCCCAACCGCATCAGCCACTTTATTTCCGCTTCAGCCGTCGGTGTTTACGGTGACAGGGATGATGAAATTCTCACCGAAGAAAGTACGCCGGGAAAAGGGTTTATGGCAGAGTGCTGTAAAAGATGGGAGGCTTCAGTTGACAAGGGGCTGGCATTAGGCATGCGTGTATCCAAGATAAGAACCGGTGTAGTACTAGGCAAAGAAGGAGGCGCGTTGGAACCAATGGCTAAAGCCGTCCGCTTTTTCGCGGGAGCACCTTTAGGTACAGGAAAACAATGGGTTCCTTGGATCCATGAAGAAGATATTATCAATATATATTTACATCTGCTGGAACATCCCGGATACAGCGGTACATTAAATGCATGTGCTCCCTACCCTGTAACTAATGCCTACCTGACCAAAGCGATAGCCAATGAATTGCATAGACCCGTCTGGCCGATCAACGTGCCTGAACGGATTTTGAAATTAATATTAGGAGAAATGTCAGCTGTAATTCTTAACAGCAATAATACCAGTGTGCAGCATCTGCTTGACACCGGTTTTAAATTTAAGTACACACACCTGGAAGACGCCCTTACTGCAATTTACAGCCATAAACTTTAAATATTCGAATCGGAAAATTAACAATCCGTATTTTAGGGGCAGAATATATACGATATGAAGCATAAAGATAAGGTCAGCATTTGCTGGCTGCGCAGAGACCTCAGACTGGACGATCAGGCCGCACTATACGAAGCATGCAAAGCGAAGTATCCCGTTGTCTTATACTTCATCTTCGATACCAATATTCTGGATGAACTCAGCGACCGGGCAGATCCCAGGGTTACGTTTCTCTATCAGCAATTGCAGCGATTGAATATACAGCTGCTCCCCTTTGGTTCTTCTATCCGGATAGTCTCTGGAAAACCTGAAACATGCTGGCCGGAACTGCTGCAGGAATTTGATATTCAGGCGGTGTACACCAATCATGATTATGAACCCTATGCTGCTGAAAGAGATAATATGCTGGCAGAATACCTAAGCACAGAAAGCATCCCTTTTTATACATTCAAAGATCAGGTCATTTTTGAGAAAAAGGAGATTACGAAGGCTGATGGACTGCCTTACACTGTATTCACACCCTATTTCCGGCAATGGAAGAGTAAACTAAACGACTTCTTTCTGAAAGCTTATCCGTCAATAAAATACCTGAACAATACGTATAAAAAACAATGGCCAATTCCCGAACTGAAGGATATAGGATTTCAAACCAGCTCAATAGAATTTCCAGAAACCGATTTCAGCAGTAAACTGGCTGCCTACGAAGAAAAAAGGGATTACCCTGCCGCCGATGCCACTTCACATTTAGGGATACATCTCAGATTTGGAACAGTCAGTATTAGGGTCGCAGCAAGAGAGGCCGTCAGCCAACATGCCGACAAATGGCTTTCAGAACTGGCCTGGCGGGATTTCTACATGATGATCCTGTGGCACTTTCCACAAACTGTCACCCAATCCTTTAAACCTGCCTACGACCGCATTAAATGGATTAATGATCCAAACGATTTCCAGGCCTGGAAAGAAGGCCGTACAGGGTATCCCATCGTAGATGCCGGTATGCGACAATTAGCACAAACCGGTTATATGCACAACCGCGTCCGGATGATTACGGCAAGCTTCCTCACCAAACACTTGTTAATCGACTGGCGCTGGGGGGAGGCCTGGTTTGCCGAAAAACTATTAGATTATGAACTCGCCAGCAACGTGGGTGGCTGGCAATGGGCCTGCGGCTGTGGCAACGACGCAGCCCCTTATTTCCGCGTCTTCAGCCCTGAACTCCAAACCAAAAAGTTTGATCCTGACCATGCTTATATTAACCACTGGGTACCCGAATACCAACAAAAAAAGCATGTCCAACCTATAGTCGAACATGCTTTTGCCAGAGAAAGAATTCTCCGTGTATTTAAGGCGGCGCTTAATCAATAGCGCCGTATATTATTTAACGTCTACGATTTCAATATCAAAATCCAGTGCAGTATTAGGAGGGACTTTACCATCTGAACTACCCGGAACGCCATATGCAAGATCAGAAGGTATGAGCAAACGAATCTTACCACCCTTTGTCAGCTTACCCGGAATAACATCTGACCAACCCTTTATGAGATCTTCTAAGACTGCTGTATAAGTACCATCTGTGTTTGTTTGAAATACAGTTCCATCTAGTAATCTCCCCGTATAATTCATAACCAACTCAGTGCTTTTTGTAATTGGCACTGTACCAGTTCCAGGTGCAGATATAATATAACGTACTCTGGATGGATCTTTAATTACGTTCAACTTATTATCAGCTACAAATAAATTTATCTCCAGATCATCAATATCATGTTGATGCTTCTCCTTATACATTTTCAGATCAACAATGATAATTTCATTTGATCCGATATTCAAAGTCGTGTTGCCATTTTTACCAAAAGCCATGCTTGAAGGAAGAATCACTCTTGCATTTCCACCTCTGCGCAATCTCGACATTGTCTCACGGACAGCAGTTAAACCAATCTCTCTTCCACCTAAAGTAAAGCGGTCAGTATAACCCAGTAAACTTAAACCAATCATATAATCAGAGTTTTTTGCAAAACTCCGGCCATCAACGGTCTGGAAGTTAAAAGAGTAATAAACGGAATCTGAATTAACAACTGCTTCACCGTCGCCTTCGTTCAGGATCTGGTAATAATATCCCGAAGGATCTTTCTCTGCTTTGATATTATTCTTAGCGATATAAGCCTCGATATTACGCTCGTCCAGCGTTGCTACAGTTTCATAATCTTTCTTACAGGCAGTAAAAAAAATAGTCAGACCAATCAGGGCCAGGGTAAATCCAGATAACTTTTTAAACATTATATATTTATTTATTTTCTTCTTCTTTCTCTTTCACCTGTTCCGGTGTTAATACATCAATCACCTTAATATCAAAATCAAGGATTGAGTTTTTGGGCAACTTATTAATTACCCGGTTCTGATAGGCCATTTTAGAAGGCACTATCAACCTGATCTCTCCGCCTTTGCGAACCAAAGGAATTCCTTTCTGCCAACCTTCGATAGCTGTATTCAATATAAATTTTGTAGCCAGAACTGGATCAGTTGACGCCGTTGAATCGAAAAACAAAGGCTTGATCCCATCTTCAAGGTAGTTCGCTTTATATTGTATTCTTAATTGATCTTCTAATTTGATCGTCTCGCCTGCACCGGCCGCTCCGATAACATAAAAAAGCCCTTCATCGGTTCTTTTTGCATCAATTTTGTTTTTTTCGATGTAGGTCTCAATCAACTTGATGTCCGTTTCCAGCTGTGCACCTTCAATATCTTCATATAAAGGATCGGTTTTACAGGCTGTGAGTAAACACAGTACAACCCCAAACAAACCTACGATCCTTCTTTTCGACATATCGCACAAAAATAGTCTTTTATTAGCTATAGCACAATATTTAACCATTTTTAACAAATATGGCCGGTAGGTGATGCTTACCGGCCATATCAGGCATATCAAAATAAATCACAGGCAGCTTTAAAAAGTGGCCCGTTGGGACTAATAAGCGTACTTGTTCGCAGCGATTAATTGCTGTGCAACCTGTTGGCGGGCGACTTTCACATTAAAAGGCTCCATTTTAGTAAAACGTTTCAGACCAACCAGCATCATCCTTTGCTCATCGCCCTCTGCAAAAGCCCATAAAGCTTCTTTACCAGCTTTTTGTACTGCATCTACGGCTTCAACAAAATAAATACGCATCAGGTTCAACTGACCTTCACAAGCCTCTTCACCTTTCAGGTTAACCAGCTTTTCCGTTCTCAGTAAAGCAGACTCCGCGATATAAACATAGCCTGCCATATCTGCAATATTCATTAAGATCTCCTGTTCCTTGGACAAGCTCATCATCAGCTTTTGCACAGCAGAACCGGCAACCATCAATGTTGCTTTTTTCAGGTTTTTAATAATTTTTTTCTCCGCAGCAAAAAGAGATTCATCTGGTTCAGTAAAATCAGGAATTGACATCAATTCCGCAGCTACGGCCGTTGCAGGTGTCATCAGATCTAATTCACCTTTCATTGCTCGTTTCAGCATCATATCTACTGTTAGCAAACGGTTAATCTCATTGGTACCTTCAAAAATACGGTTGATCCTGGCATCGCGATAAGCCCGGTCCATTGGCGCGTCTGCAGAGAAACCCATACCGCCGTAAATTTGCACCCCCTCATCTACTACATAATCCAGTGCTTCAGAACCCCATACTTTTAAAATGGCGCATTCCACTGCGAACTGTTCGGTAGATTTCAATTTTGCTTTACTCTGCTCCATACCACCGGCAACCAGTTCAGCAAAAGCATCGTCGATATTTTGCCCGGCACGGTAGTTAGCAGATTCAACCGCATAAACTTTGGAGGCCATTTCTGCCAGCTTATAGCGGATTGCACCATATTTAGAGATCTGACGCTCAAACTGCACTCTTTCGTTAGCATAGTTTATTGCTGTACTAATTACACTTTTAGAAGCTCCTATTGCAGCAGCAGCCAGCTTAATACGCCCAATATTTAAGATGTTAACCGCTATTTTAAATCCATTCTGGCGCTCAGAAAGCATATTTTCCGCCGGCACTTTACAGTCATTAAAGAAAACCTGGCGGGTAGATGAACCTTTGATACCCATTTTATGTTCTTCAGGATTCATCGTGATGCCACCAAACTCACGTTCTACGATAAAGGCTGTCAGGTTTTTATCATCTTCAATCTTCGCAAATACAATAAAAATATCTGCAAAACCACCATTGGTGATCCACATTTTCTGGCCATTAATCACATAGTGTTTTCCATCTTCTGTCAATACGGCTTTAGTCTTACCGGAATTAGCATCAGAGCCAGAGTTAGGTTCAGTGAGGCAATAAGCAGCTTTCCATTCACCAGAACCCAGTTTAGGAATATATTTAGCTTTCTGCTCTTCATTTCCATAATACAAGATAGGCAGCGTACCAATACCAGTATGTGCAGAAAGCGCTACAGCAAATGAATGTCCTGCACCAATTACATCGGCAACCAGCATAGACGTGTTGAAATTCTTTCCAAATCCACCGTAGTTTTCGGGGATAGAAACACCAAGAATACCAAGTTCACCAGCCTTTGTTAACAAAGACGGCATTAACCCCTCTTCCAGTTTGTCTATCCTATCCAGATTCGGATAAACTTCCGCATTCAGAAAATCACGGCAGGTTTGAGCAATCATCTGCTGCTCTTCATCAAATTCTTCAGGAATAAATACATCCTGGAAAGTAGTTTCCTTGATCAGGAATTCTCCACCTTTTACTTTTGTTTTGTCTGTAGTCTCCATAATTTTAAAGCATTTCAAATATCCCGGCAGCACCTTGTCCACTGCCCACACACATCGTTACCATACCATATTTACCTTCGCGACGTTTCAACTCATTAAATAACTGAACAGATAATTTAGCACCGGTACAGCCTAGTGGATGTCCCAATGCGATTGCGCCTCCATTTACATTCAGTTTAGCAGTATCCAGCCCCAATGTTCTGACAATAGCCAGAGACTGAGAAGCAAATGCTTCATTCAGCTCAATCAGATCCATTTGCTCCAGCTTCATATTTGCGCGTTTTAAAGCCAGTGGAATAGCCTCGATAGGACCTATACCCATAATTCTTGGCGGCACGCCGACCACGCCATAACTTACCAGTCTGGCAATTGGATCTACACCCAGTTCTTTAAGCTTACTTTCAGAGACAACCAGTACAAATGCAGCACCATCAGAAGTCTGCGACGAGTTTCCTGCAGTCACACTTCCATCGGCTGCAAATACAGGTTTAAGTTTAGCGAGTTTTTCCAGGCTGGTATCTGCTCTGGGCCCTTCGTCTGTATCAACTATATAGGTTCTGGTTTTCTTTTTCATCTGACCATCCAGATATGTTTCTGACACTTCTATCGGCGCCACACCTGATTTCAGATGTCCATTGGCAATTGCCTCCACTGCCTTACGGTGCGAATGATAAGAGAATTCATCCTGATCTTCCCTGCTTACCTTATATTCATTGGCCACTGCTTCTGCAGTTAATCCCATTCCCCAGTACCAGTCCGGATTATTTTTAGCGACCGTAGCATTCGGCACAACTTTCCATCCGCCAAATGGCATCCCGGACATTACTTCGACTCCTCCAGCAATAATACAGTCGGCCATTCCGGTTCTTATTTTTGCTACAGCTGTAGCAATGGTTTCCAGACCAGAGGCACAATACCTGTTGACGGTAACACCAGGAACTTTATCTGTATCCAATCCCATCAGCGAGACCATACGGCCGATATTCAACCCCTGCTCTGCTTCGGGTGTGGCATTTCCTACAATTACGTCGTCTATTTCTTCCTTATTCAGGTTTGGAACAGAAGCAACCAGTTGCCTGATTACTTCGGCAGCCAGGTCGTCTGCTCTTGTAAAACGGAATACACCACGAGGTGCTTTTCCTACTGCTGTACGTAAACCTGCTATGATATATGCTTCTTGCATGTCTTTATGTATTTAATTCCTTTTCCACCTGCTATTCACAGGCGCGTTCAGGATTGAAACAATCTTTTGAATTCCCGTTAATTACGTAATGGCTTTCCCTTAGTAATAATACTCTGTATTCTTTCCAGGGTTTTACGTTCTGTACAAAGTGATAGAAAGACTTCCCTCTCCAGGTCAAGCAGGTACTGCTCAGTTACTTCAGTTGGCGCAGATAAATCGCCACCACAAAGAACATAACCCAGTTTCTCAGAAATCTTCTGATCATGAGCAGATATATAGTGTCCTGAGAACATCGTATTTGCACCCGCATAGACAATACCCAATCCTTGTTTACCCAATACACGAATATCTTTACGTGGTACAGGTTTGGTATAACCCGCTTCGGCCAGCTCTATAGCTTTTGCTTTCGCGTCCGCGATCAACCTGCTTCTGTTCATGGTAATTGCATATTTACCTTTTTGCAGATAACCTAATTCCGCAGCCTCGGCGGCAGAAGTGGAAACCTTAGCCATACCAATAGTCAGAAAACGGTCTTTAAGCACATTCTGAACAATCTGATCTTCCTTAAATTCATCAGATGCCCGCAAAGCAAATTCCTTAGTACCGCCACCACCAGGAATGACACCCACTCCGAACTCAACAAGTCCCATGTAGGTTTCTGCATTCAACTGAACAAAATCGGCGTGCAGACTAAACTCACAGCCTCCGCCAAGCGCTAAATTATGTGGCGCTACCACAACCGGAATAGCAGAGTATCTGATGCGCATTGAAGTATTCTGGAATAAACGAATCGCCATATCCAGCTCTTCCCATTCCTGTTCCACAGCCATCATAAAGATCATCCCAACATTTGCACCGGCAGAGAAATTCGCTCCATCATTACCGATCACCAACCCGCGGTAGTCTTTTTCAGCAAGATCTATAGCTTTATTAATTGCCTGCAGGGTATCTCCCCCGATCGTGTTCATTTTAGAATGGAATTCTACATTCAGTATCCCATCACCCAAATCAATAATAGAGGCCCCGGCATTCTTCCAGATCGTTTTAGATTCGCGGATATTATCCAGTATAATCAGTCCTTCGGTACCTGGAATAGGGAGATAAGATTTTGTCGGGATATCATAATATTTCTTTTGTCCCTGTTCAACTTTATAGAAGGAAGTATTTCCTGCGGCCAGCATTTCATGTACCCATTGAGCGGGTTCATGCCCATATTGTTTCATTCCCTCCAGTGACTCCTGAATACCAACAGCATCCCAAACCTCAAAAGGTCCGAGCTCCCATCCAAATCCGGCACGCATCGCATCATCGATACGGTAAAGTTCATCTGATATTTCAGGAATGCGGTCAGAGACATATTCAAACAAACCAAATGAAGACGCACGGAAGACTTCAGCCGCTTTGTCTTTACCATTTGCAAATACCTTCATTCTGTCACTCACCTTTTCAATAGTCTTGGTTTGTTCCAGTGTAGCAGATTTCACTTTCTGTTGCGCACGATACTCCAGTGTCTTTAAGTCAAGTGCCAGGATCTCAGTCTGCCCTTCTGCATTCTTGGTTTTTTTATAGAATCCTTGCTTGGTCTTATCCCCCAGCCATTGATTCTCTTCCATTTTCACCACATATTCCGGGAGTTTGAAAAGCTCATGTGCTTTATCATCGGGACAGTTATCATATAAACCTTTAGCAACCTTAATCATGGTATCCAGACCTACAACATCAGAAGTTCTGAAAGTTGCCGATTTAGGACGTCCGAGTGCCGGACCAGTATATTTATCAACCTCCTCTACAGTAAGGTCCATCTTTTCTACCAGATGAAGTAAAGCCATTATGGAATATACCCCTACTCTGTTTGCGATAAAGGCTGGCGTATCTTTACATAGCACCGTGGTTTTACCCAGGAACTTATCTCCATAATGTAACAGAAAATCGACAAGTTCCGGATTTGTATGTTTAGTTGGAATAATTTCCAGTAATCGCAGATACCTTGGTGGATTAAAAAAGTGTGTACCACAGAAATTGGCCTGGAAATCTTCCGAGCGTCCTTCTGCCATCAGATGAATTGGAATACCCGAAGTATTTGAAGTAACCAGCGTACCTGGCTTACGGTGTATTTCTACCTGTTCAAAAACCTTTTTCTTAATCTCCAGGTTCTCCACAACAACCTCAATAATCCAGTCTACGGCAGATATTTTAGCCATATCATCATCGAAGTTACCTGTAGAAATCAGCGCAGCATCCTTTTTAATATAAAGCGGTGAAGGGTTACTTTTAACCGCCTGCTGTAATGCCGTATTCACAATCCGGTTTTTGACTGCCGGATGATCGAGCGCAAGTCCTTTGGCCTGTTCCTCCGGAAGAAGTGTTTTTGGCGCGATATCTAACAACAATACTTCTACGCCTATATTCGCAAAGTGACAAGCAATGCGTGAGCCCATAATACCGGAGCCCAAAACCGCTACTTTATTTACTTTTTTGTTCATCATTTTCTGTAGTTACTGTATATCCCAAAGTCAATTTATTCAATTTCTGCAAAGTCTGAATCAGCTGATTTTTCTCCTGTATAGCTAGATTTTTAGTGAGGTAATCATTAAAAGAACGCACAACACCTTTGGCCAATTGTCTTTTTTCACGTCCGAATTCAGTCAAAAAAACTTTAACCGATCTTTTATCTCCCACAGCTGCTTCTCTATATATTAACCCAGATTCTTCCATATTGTTGAGCATCCTTGAAAGACTAGTCGCTTTTACGCCAAGTAATGCGGCCAGCTGCGAAACAGCAGTTCCCTCTTTATCGATATTAATTAATACATAACCGATTGCCTGGGTGATCCCAAATTCAGATGCAATCTGATTATAAGTGTTCGACATATTCTGCCAGACTACCTTCAATAAATAGTCTATGGTTTCCTGTTGTTTCATGAATTACTATGCTTGCATAACAAAGCTAATTAATTATTCATTGTTTTCCAAAGAAAAAAAACAGTAAAGCAGGCCGTTCAAACGGCTAAATATCAAGCGTTAAATTCCTACATCAAAAACATCCGGTTTACCTCGGCAGGCGATATAGCATAACACAATATTCACCTTTAGCTAATATCAGTCATATACTTTTGCGCGGTATTAACTAGAGTCTACAATAGACATTCAGGACCAGTCTTCAATTAAAGCAACAACATGAGATTTCTTTTTATTCTGATTTGCTCAGGATTATTATCAACCCATTTATTTGCACAGGAAAACAAATATGTTCAATATAAAAACTACTACCTGCTCACCTTATTACAAGAAGACCCTGCAACCAGAAAAATCCTTGAAAATGATTTAACATTCAAAGATTTACTAAAAAATAAAGGCGCAAAAATAAATGATGCGATAAAAAAATGCAGCAATAATATCGGGTGTTATGCAACTGCGATTAAATTTAGTGACTGGGAAATTTCCGCTGTGAGCAAAAATTTGCGGACATTGTTTAAAACAGATAACGCCTTAGACCAGCTGGTCCGTAATCAGCTGATTCCTTCAGGTTGTTACGGGTTATACAAACAGCTTTCACCTGCAAAAATACTGGTTAAGGCCTGGGAACAGGATGCTATATCTATTAATCACACCATCTCTGTATATACAGAAGGCATACCACCAAATTACCCTGCAATAGACTCTATTGGTTTCGATATAAAAGCTAAAGGCTACCCTGAACTGGTTAGTACGAATATGATCCTCAGCTCAGATACGGCACAAAAATTATTCTTCGAACCAGCAATGCGGTTTGCTTTAATTTCCAGGGAAATTAATGAAAGGAATGATGCTGCAGATTTTGAACCACTAGCCACGGGTGTCAATAAAATGGCGCTATCTGCTATCGAAAAAACCAATTTCAAAAATTATAAATATAGCCTTATCCTTGTACCTGGAGAAGGTCCTGAAGAGCAAAATACAGCACTCAGTGCTGGTGGAATGCTAAGATGTCGTTTAGCTGCTGTACAGTACTATAACAAAGTTGCGCCTTTTATCATGGTATCAGGTGGAAGGGTACATCCTTATAAAACAAAATACAGTGAAGCACTGGAAATGAAAAAGTATCTGATGCATACGCTTCAAGTACCTGAAAGTGCAATTTTGATGGAACCTCATGCCAGACACACGACAACGAATATGCGTAATGCAGCAAGGATTATATTCAGATACCATATGCCAATGGAACAGCCTGCTCTGGTTGTAACAGCTAAATCCCAAAGTATGTACATCAGTAATGTGCTGCTGAAAAGATGCATTAAAGAGCTGGGCTATAAGCCCTATAAATTAGGAAAGCGCCTGTCAGATAATGAACTTGAATTTTATCCGAATGCAGTGTCTTTACAGATTGACTTCGACGAGCCTATGGACCCTTAGTGAGGCTGTGGTGGTAAATTATCTATAAAACGCTCAAAAAAAAGATCCTTGCCCGAATAAACAGGCAAGGATCTTCTTATAATGTTTAACCCTTCTCAGAGTTGAACTTCATAAAAAACTAGTAAAGCGTAAATTCTACTCTTCTGTTTTTCTGACGTCCTGCAGCAGTTTTATTGCTGGCAATAGGCTGGTCTTTACCATAGCCTGTTGCCTCAATTCTTGATGCATTTGCACCTTGAGAAACCAGGTAAGCTTTTACAGATTCCGCTCTTTCTTTAGACAAGCGCATGTTTAACGCAGCCGGGCCGGTACTATCTGTATGTCCTGCTAATTTAAGGCTGAAGTTTTTCTCTACCAATAGCGCGGCAACGCGATTCAAAGTGGTATAAGACTTAGGTCTGATGGTAGCTTTGTTCAGGTCAAATTCAAGATCTTTAATTGCCTCTGCAACAACCTTACGATCTGCTTCTGTAATAATCACTTTCTCTTTAACAACCGCAAAAGGACAACCTGAACCATCCACTACTGTACCTGCAGGCGTATTAGGACATTTATCTAATCTATCTGCAACACCGTCACCATCACTATCTTTCAACAGGTCATTCATTTCGGCTCTTAATTTCACATTGTCAGCTTTTTGCTGATCAAGATCACCTTTCAATGCGTCTGCAGTCTGTTTCGCAGCTAATGCTTCGTCATAAGTTGCAGCAACCGGATTATGGAATGCTAACTGTTTACCTTTACCCAATGCAAATTCCAAACCTGCATGTGCATAGTTAAATTTATCCTTGTTATTGTTACGGTAAGTGCCATCAAGGTTATCACCGTCAACAAAATAAACTGACCAGCCCAGATCTAAATTGACTTTTTCATTCAATTTAAACTTAGCTCCCAGTCCTACAGGGATAATCAGCTCAGAAATAGTTTTACCACCTGCATAATCTGAAGTTCCTGCAGCAGAGGTAACAGTTGGCTTATAACCAGCTAAACCAGCACCACCGGATACGTACAGTTGTACAGCATCTTCTTTTCTGAACATGTCGATATTAAACAGATTCACCTGCGCATTTAAACTGGCAGCATAAGAAAGGTCTGTTTTAAATGCACTATTACCATCACTAATGGTAACTCCGCTTTTATAAGCTTCAGAATTATCCCCTTTTAATTTACCTCTGATTCCATCTAAACGCAGCGAGAAATAAGGCGTAATCTGCTTTTTGATGTATAACCCATAACCTAAACTTGATTTCCAGTTTGTGAAATCATTAGAACCACCCAGAGGTGAAATAGGCGAAAGAATTCCGGCATTCACTCCGATCGACCAGGTACTGAATTCAGGTCTCGAAACAGGAGTCGAATCCTGTGCCATTGCAGAGCCGCCAATCAGCAGGGCAGCTAAAGCTACCGGCAAAGACTTAAATAATTTTTGTTTCATAATGTTTAATATAAGGTAAGGTATCTTTTTTGATACGTTAGCAATATCTATACCAACAATCTGAAAACTATTTCATCTATCGCCTACCAAGGCTCCTGTCTAGCTCTACCCCCTATCAGATTAATGGTCAGCACCTTTTGGTTTGTAATCCTCGGCATCAATATAAATCTGTTCGATAACATCTTTATATTTTTCCAGAATAACCTTCCTTTTCAGACTCAGTTTGGGTGTAAACTCACCAGTCTCAATACTCCAGTCTTTGGTTAACAATACAAATCGTTTAACCTGCTCCCATTTCCCGAAATCGGCGGAGCGTGATTCAATTTCCTGATTGTATTTTTCCAGTACCCGCGGATCTTTAACAATTTCTTCTTTTGAACCAGTTGCAATACCTTTCTTGCGGCACCAGGCTTCCAGTGCTTCAAAGTTGGGAACAATCAGTGCAGATGGGAATTTTCTGTTTTCACCCAATACCATAATCTGCTCAATCAATACAGACTCCTTATATTTATTTTCGAGCAATTGCGGCGCTACATACTTTCCGCCCGCAGTTTTAAAAATCTCCTTTTTACGGTCTGTAATTTTCAGGAATTCTCCATCAACCAACTCACCAATGTCGCCAGTATGGAACCATCCCTCCTTATCTATAGTCTCTGCCGTAAGATCCGGGCGACCATAATATCCCTTCATAATATGATGTCCGCGCGTTAATACTTCACCATCTTCCGCAATCTTCACTTCTACTCCATTAATTGCCGGACCAACAGTACCAAACTTAGTATGACCAAAATGATTCACTGTAATCACAGGAGAAGTCTCCGTCAGACCATACCCTTCAAAGACAGGCATCCCGGCGGCCCAGAAAATCCTTGCCAACCTTGGGTTAAGTGCTGCACCGCCCGAAACGATCACAACAATCTCTCCACCTAGTGCCTCTTTCCATTTGGAAAAAACGAGCTTACGCGCAACTCCCAGTTTCAGGTTATACAACCAGCTTTTATTAACCTCAAATTCTTCGCCCAGTTTAACCGACCAGTAAAAAAGTGCTTTCTTCACCCCGGTTAAGCTCTTTCCTTTTTCCATGATCTTATCGTAAACTTTTTCCAGCAGCCTGGGCACCGTAGAAAATCCATTGGGTTTGACGAACTGAATATCTGCAACTATAGTATCCATACTCTCTGCATAATACAGTGAAGCATCTACATAGAGATATAAATACGTGATCATCCTTTCGAAAATATGTGACAACGGCAGGAAACTCAATACTTTGCTTACTTCCTTCGGAAAGATAACAGCCGAGTTTTTAAAATTCTGAACCAGATTATCGTGTGTCAGCATTACGCCTTTAGGGGTTCCTGTGGTGCCGGAAGTATAGATGAGTGTAAGTACGTCTGAAGGAAGTACAGCATCACGATAAGCCTGCAAATCAATATCCGCATGGTCTTTACCAGCATGAAGAATCTCTTTCCAGTTTACTGCGCCGGGAACTTCATCAAATGTGTAAATCTTTATATCCGGATTCACGGCTTCACAAACAGGCTTTACTTTCTGATAAAGTGCTTCATCAGCGACAAATAATATATTTACCTCCGCGTTCTCAAGAATAAATTTAACATCGTGTTCTGCCAGTGTTGGATATAACGGCACCTGATAGGCACCAAACTGCGTAATCCCAAAATCGGTAATATTCCACTCGGGCCTGTTATGAGACATTACGGCTATTCTCGACTCCTTTTTCATGCCCAGGCTAATTAAACCCCTGCTGAGATGGTCGACAGTTTCTGCAAATAAAGCGGTGCTATATTTATTCCAGCTTCCTTTTATCTTACCGCTTATAAATTCGTCTTTTGGAAAGTTCTCTAAATTGTATTGGATCAGGTCAAATACTCTGGTGACAGTTATAGGCATATATTTCGCTTTATTTGGTTACCATGAACCCCTGCCGGGAAAATGAAAATCCCCGGATGAAAGGGCTTATTCCCAAATCTAACAAAATAATCCCTCTAATAAAACCAAATTTAATTCCGGTATAATTTCGTTTCTGTCATTCTTCCAGAATGCTATTGTGGTTTCTTTTTTGCCCGGAACATTTCAAAACAAAGACAATTAAACGCTAGTTACAGCTATCCGGCATAAAAATTGCTAATAGGGTTTTTACATTCAAATTATATTATTCAACATGAAAAAAATCTTTACCATCCTTTGTTTTACGATTATCGCAACTGTTGCCATGCATGCTTCCGCACAGGCTCAGAGTTATAAAAATGCTATCGGTGGACGTTTTGGAGCCGCTAATGGTGTGACTTTTAAGACATCCCTGGGTGATAACAAAATGCTTGACCTGATCGCAAACTTTCGCTCTCATGACAATTATAATTATTTCCGTGTAACGGCTTTATATGAGGTTTATTTGCCTATCGCCAATGCTCCCGGCCTGAACTGGTATTATGGTGGTGGTGGTTCCATTGGTACAGCAAAATACAAACCGACTCATTCTAGTGACCTTTACCTGGCTGCTGATGGTGTGCTTGGTTTGGATTACAAGTTTGCAAATGCTCCTTTGAATTTATCTTTGGACTGGAAACCAGCTATTCAACTTGCCCCTGATACGAATTTTGATGCATCGGGAGTTGGTTTGTCATTTAGATTTACCTTCTAAAAAAGAGGGACAATGAAATTAAGGCACCTTTCGGGGTGTTTTTTTTTTGCGAAAAAAAAGGTAAAAACTATAGCAGACTCGGCTGGCACCTGCTTGCTTCGCGCGCAGCTGATGCCTTCGCCTGTAAGTTTTCACCATTTTTTTCGCTCAGGAATTCCCCCGTGTATGGTGGATTAATTAGATGGGTATTTTTTATTTTGGATAATCTGGCTTCCTGGTCCGGGTTGGGTAAGGTTTGTTTTTTGCAGAAAAGGCTGTATGGGTTGATCTTTTGTTTATCGCAGAAAATAGGGCGAAAAAATGGTGAAAACTATAGCAGGCTCGGCTGGCACCTGCTTGCTTCGCGCGCAGCTGATGCCTTCGCCTGTAAGTTTTCACCATTTTTTTCGCTCAGGGATTCCCCCGTGTATGGTGGATTAATTAGATGGGTATTTTATTTTGGAAATCTGGCTTCCTGGTCCGGGTTGGGTAAGGTTTGTTTTTTGCAGAAAAGGCTGTGTGGGTTGATCTTTTGTTTATCGCAGAAAATAGGGCGAAAAAATGGTGAAAACTATAGCAGGCTCGGCTGGTAAGTTTTCACCATTTTTTTCGCTCAGGAATTCCCCCGTGTATGGTGGATTAATTAGATGGGTATTTTTATTTTGGATAATCTGGCTTCCTGGTCCGGGTTGGGTAAGGTTTGTTTTTTGCAGAAAAGGCTGTATGGGTTGATCTTTTGTTTATCGCAGAAAATAGGGCAAAAAAAAAGGTAAAAACTATAGCAGGCTCGGCTGGTAAGTTTTCACCATTTTTTTCGCTCAGGAATTCCCCCCGTGTATGGTGGATTAATTAGATGGGTATTTTATTTTGGATAATCTGGCTTCCTGGTCCGGGTTGGGTAAGGTTTGTTTTTTGCAGAAAAGGCTGTATGGGTTGATCT
>JAAAFW010000004.1:0-142319 GCA_019352875.1 Pedobacter cryoconitis
GGTTTTCATAAGCACCATTAATTTAAGCAATTAATGGGAAAACTAAAAAGGGTGTCCATACTTTTTGGACACCCTCTTTTGTTTGAATTTTGACCAGTCCTGAAATAAGTTGACACCTAAATCGACTTATTATGAAAAATGAGGAAAACACATAATGTTCCCTGTTCTATGACCGCTGGATACGATTGCTATCAGAATACGCTGTCAGAGAGGATAAAAGGGATATTAAAACGAATTCTTGATTGCTAAAACTGAAAATATTCGGCGGGCAAGGACAATTCGCCAATCAATTAACCTGTATAATAATAGAAGGCCACATACCGCATTGAACTTTAAAACTCCCAGTCAAATCCGCAAAAAAAAATCCCTACCTGAAAACAGGTAAGGACTTTTATGCCTAATTTTATGTCAACCTATTTCAGGACGTGACATTAAGAATCCGGGATTAAGGCTTCGCCTCAAGCTCCTTTACCGACTGATCGATCAAATCGGCACTTGCCTGATCGTTCATTCCAGTTCTGACCGGCTTAAGCTGTTGCAGGATCTGAATGATCTTTGGTGCAACACCATGCGCTTTGTATTTAATGCCAAAATCTTTAATTGCCCGTATTCCCTGACCGGCGTACTCAGGAGATTTTACAGCAGCAATAATATTGATGAAATCGCTGAACATGTCAAATTTTGACTGTGGATCTGCATTTATGAAATTCTGATAAACGAATGGCCATTCCGAATCTCCGCCCGATATTCCGTAAATCGAAACAATTGCCTTGGTGAGGTTACCTTTGCTATCTTTTTCAAGGTTTTTAGCCAGTTGAAGTGCCTGTGGTTTGTCTAGTATTGCTGTACCTTCCAGACCAGCGCCTATGATAGCGTAGGAACTGCTTTTCAGGGCTTCCTGATAGATTTCTTTATATTTTTCTGGTTGTTCCGAGGTATATAATGAGCGGATCGCGGCTGCTCTGACCAGATTGTTTTCGTCTTTTTGAGCAGTCTTAATCAGTTCTGGTAAAGCTAATGCATATAATTTTGCCTGGCCTGGAGTGATCGCTTCAATAGCCTGGATACGCAGTTCGTAGTATTTATCCTGCAAAGCGGCAATCAGAATTTTTTCTGCTGTAGGATCTTGGTCTTTCGAGGCTGCTTTTGCTGCTTCAATTGCCTCCAGACGATCTACATATAACCCTGCGTTCTGGTATTGGAACCAGAATTCTGCCAAGGTTTTATGATCGCTTTTTTTAGTCAGCAGAATCTTATCGCCATCTACATTCACCAGGTCTGGTTTACGGTCAAGTTTCCAGCTTAAAGTATCGGTTTTATCGTTCATCCAGACTTGTTTCCGGATCTTTTTCCCGCCGCTGTAGATGTCTATAGCCATAGGTAACCTGAATGCATCGCCCTGCTGCGATTGCGTGAGAATAACCTGTTGTGTTTTAGTTTGTTCATCCCAGTTGTATTTGATATCCAGCAGCGGATGACCTGCGCCGAAATACCATTGATTGAAAAACCAGTTCAGGTCTTTGCCGCTTACTTCTTCCAGTGCGAGGCGAAGTTGATGAGCTTCACCATTTTTAAACGCATTGGTTTTCAGGTAAAGTCCCAATCCTTTGTAAAATGCTTCTTTTCCCAGGTAATTCCTTAACATATTAAGCACTCTTCCCCCTTTTTGATAAGATACGCCATCAAACATGTCCATGGAATTATGATAGTGAAAACGGACAAGATCCTTTTTCTCATTGCCAGGGTCGCTCAGGTAACTTTGCATAGCATCATAATTATGTGCATCTCCGGCGTCCTGCCCATATTTGTGCTCTGCCCATAATGTTTCGCTTAAGTCTGCAAATGATTCATTTACAGTTAGATTGCTCCAGCTTTCTGCTGTAACGTAATCTCCGAACCACTGATGGAAAAGTTCGTGAACAATAGTGCTTCTGCCTTTATCGTAATAACGGTCTGCCAGTTCTCTTGCAGTTCCCTGCACATAATCTCCATGCAGCGTGGCTGTAGTGTTTTCCATAGCGCCGCTTACGTAGTCTCTTACGACAATCTGCGCATATTTATTCCACGGATAATCTACACCCAGAATCTGAGAATAAAAGTCCATTACTTCCGGAGTGAAACCAAAGATGTCTTTGGCATAAGGTGCATATGCAGGTTCCAGATAGTAATTCACTTCTTTATCTTTCCATTTGTCCTTGTAGATTTTAAAATCTCCGACCGCCATCATGAATAAATAGGGCGAATGCGGCAATTCCATTTTCCAGGTATCGGTACGGGTTCCATCGGCATTTTTTTTCTGTGAATCCAGTCTGCCATTGGACAGTGTAACGTATTTAGCAGGTACAGTCATACTGATTTCCTGCGTTGTTTTCTGATTGGTATGATCTATAGTTGGAAACCATGCCGAAGAGCTTTCCAGCTCGCCCTGCGTCCATATCTGTACAGGTTTACCTTTCTCTGTGCTATCTGGATTGATGAAATACAAACCTTTTGCATCTGTGATCGCAGCTCCTGCTTCAAGCTGGAGTTCATCTGGTTTGGCAGTATAAGCAATATAGAGCGTGTATTTTTCTGACTTCTGATAAGTTTTGTCCAGCCTGATATTTAGCGTTAGATTATCATAAGTGTATTTTAGCGGGGTTTTCTTCCCTTTGTTAAATAAAGCAAGTTCTTTAATGTCCATTCCCTTTGCATCTAGTCTCAGACTGTCAGTCGCATAAAAATGTGGTTGCAGGGTAACCCATTCTTCCCCATACAGGTGACGCTTCTTATAGTCAAATTTAACGTTGAGTTTAGTATGGACAAGATTGTTAATCTTATCGGGTGTTGCCCTGTAAATTTTGAGCTGCGGATCGGCCGGTTTTCCCTGGCCGAAAACAGGTAGTGTGATGGCCGTACTAATCAACATTAATGTGCCTAATGCCGCATATTTATAAGGATTGTGTTTTGATTTCATTTCGCAAATTTTGTGTTGTAAAACTAGATGCATTGAAGCGAAAGTACAAATACTGGCGTGAAATAGGATTTTTCAAGACATTCTTTACACTATTCCAGTGAATAAAGGCTCCAAATAGCCTGTTTTGTAAACTGACCGTAATAAACAAAGTATAAACTTAGTTTATTAGGGCTATACCGTATCTTTGTAGGAGTTCTTTAGCGGTATGTCTATGCCCTGATGAAAATGTTTAAACAGAGAAAGATGGAAAAAGATGATATAATGCTGGATCAGCTAGCCAACAAAGAATATGAGTTTGGCTTTGTGACAGCGATTGATATGGATATTTCTGAAACCGGACTGAATGAAGATACTGTCAGGTTTATATCCGCGAAGAAAAATGAGCCGCAATGGATGCTGGACTGGAGAATGAAGGGATACCAGGCATTTCAGCAACAGGAAATGCCCGAATGGCAGAACTTCAAAATGCCGGAAATGGATTTTCAGGCCATATCCTATTATGCTGCGCCAAAGCAACAGGCTAAATATGCTTCGCTGGATGAAGTCGATCCTGAATTGCTGCGTACGTTCGAAAAATTGGGTATACCAATGTCAGAACAAAAACAACTGGCCGGAGTCGCAGTAGATGTCGTATTCGACAGTGTGTCTGTAACGACTACTTATAAAAAACACCTGAATGAACTCGGAATTATATTCTGTTCTATCAGCGAAGCTGTGAGAGAACATCCGGAGTTGGTACAGAAATATCTGGGTTCGGTCGTTCCGCATACTGATAATGTGTTTGCTTCACTGAATACTGCAGTGTTTTCTGACGGGTCTTTCGTCTATATTCCAAAAGGCGTGCGTTGTCCTATGGAACTTTCCACGTATTTCAGAATAAACGCTGAAAATACCGGACAATTCGAAAGAACTCTGATTATTGCAGACGAAGATAGTTATGTTAGTTATCTGGAAGGTTGTACTGCCCCGATGCGTGATGAGAATCAGCTGCATGCGGCTGTTGTCGAACTGATCGCAATGAAAGGTGCTGAGATTAAATATTCTACGGTGCAAAACTGGTATCCGGGCGATAAAGAAGGTAAAGGTGGTATTTTTAATTTTGTGACCAAACGCGGTGCATGCCGTGGTGCACATAGTAAGATATCCTGGACTCAGGTTGAAACAGGATCAGCAATTACCTGGAAGTATCCGAGTATTCTTTTACAAGGAGATTATTCTGCAGGTGAGTTCTACAGTGTTGCCGTAACTAATCATATGCAGATTGCCGATACAGGCACTAAAATGCATCATATAGGCGCACATACGAAGAGCAGGATTATTTCAAAAGGAATTTCTGCCGGAAAAGGCCAGAACAGTTACAGAGGGTTAGTTCAGATGGGTCCAAGGGCTGCTTATTCACGGAATTTTACACAATGTGATTCCCTGCTGATCGGTGACCTTTGCGGTGCACACACTTTCCCTTATATAGAGTCAAAAAACAATACGGCTACCATTGAGCATGAAGCGACTACATCCAAGATCGGTGAAGATCAGGTGTTTTATCTGAATCAACGTGGTATTGACTCTGAACAGGCGATTGCTTTAATTGTGAATGGTTATGCGAAAGATGTATTGAACCAGTTACCAATGGAATTCGCTGTAGAGGCACAAAAATTACTTTCTCTTACACTGGAAGGCAGCGTAGGATAAATCTAAAAAATTAAATATAAATGATGTTATCAATAAAAAACCTTCATGCAAATATTGAAGGAAAAGAAATATTAAAGGGAATTAACCTGGAAGTTAATGCTGGCGAAGTACATGCGATTATGGGGCCTAATGGTTCGGGTAAAAGCTCACTGGCCTCTGTATTGGCAGGACGTGAAAACTATGAAGTTACTGAGGGTGAAGTTTGGCTGGATGGTAAAAATCTGCTGGATATGAAACCTGAAGAACGTGCACGTGAAGGTGTTTTTCTTGCATTCCAGTATCCTGTAGAAATACCTGGTGTTTCTAATATCAATTTCCTGAAGACTGCATTGAGTGAGATTCGTACTCACCGTAATCTTCCTCAGCTTTCTGCAAAGGAATTCCTGAAGATGACCAGGGAGAAACAGGAGTTGGTAGAATTTGAAGCCAAGTTAGCAAACCGTTCGCTGAATCAGGGTTTCTCTGGTGGAGAGAAAAAACGAAATGAAGTTTTTCAGCTGGCGATGCTAGAACCAAAATTATCAATTCTGGACGAAACGGATTCAGGCCTGGATATCGATGCACTTCGTATTGTTTCCAGTGGAATTAACAAACTGCGTTCACCAGAAAATGCTTTTGTTCTGATTACGCATTACCAACGTTTACTGGAATATATCGTACCTGATTTTGTCCATGTATTATATAATGGCCAGATTGTGAAATCCGGTAATAAAGATCTTGCGCTGGAACTGGAAGAAAAAGGATATGACTGGCTGAAAGAGCAGTTTCACGGTAATGCAGCTTTAAATGAACAATAAAATGAAAAAGTTATCTAAAAGTCCTTTGTACCAGCAATTGGTGGATGCCTATAATCAGCGTAATTCTGATGGGAATGCTGCGCAGGAGAGGGAACAGGCTTTTACTGCTTTTGTAGAAAAAGGTTTCCCTTCCAATAGGGACGAAGATTGGAAATTTACAAATATAGCACCGTTCCTCGCTGATGATTATAGTTTTGAGTTGCAGGAACCTGCAGCAGCTGTATTAGAAAATACGGTTCAGCAGGCCCGTATTCCAGGACTGGATAGTTATACCCTTGTTTTAGTTAACGGCAAAATAAACGGAACACTTTCTATATTGCCGGATGCTTCCTGTTTTAAACTTCAGCAGTTATCTGAAGTTTCAGATGTAAACTATTTTAATACTTATAAATCAGAACATGTTGGTGCGGGTAACCGTATGCTGGCATTAAATACAGCTCTTTTTAACGAAGGGTATCTTTTGGAAGTTCCAGCGAGTATAGTATGGGATAAACCATTGCACGTTATACAGCTGTTTGCCGGAGAGCAGAATTTATTCATCCAGAATCGTAATGTTTTGGTGATGGGCAGATTTTCAGGTCTTGAAGTAATTGAATCTGTTATTTCACTGAAGGATGGTCGTAAGCTTTTTGTCAATAATGTAACGCAGGTTAAGGTTGCCGAGCAAGCCAGTTTAATCCAGTACCAGATTCAGCATAATCAGGCTGAGGACAGGCTGATCGATTTTCTGGAAGTTGTTCAGGAAAAGAACAGCCGTTATGACCATTTCAGTTTTAATCTTCCGGGAGCAGAACTGATCAGGAATAACCTGGAAATAGTATTGAATGGCTCTGCTACCGAAACCCATCTGATGGGACTTTATCTGGTTGGCGACCATCAATTAACAGATAACCATACTGCAATTCATCATTTATTCCCTAATTGCGACAGCAATGAGATTTATAAAGGTGTATTGCTGGGCAAGGGAAAAGCAGTGTTTAATGGTAAAGTGTTTGTCGAAAGACCTGCGCAGAAAACCAATGCATTTCAGCAAAATAATAATTTACTACTAAGTGATAAAGCACAGGTTTTTGCGAAACCTCAACTGGAGATTTTCGCAGATGATGTGAAATGCAGTCACGGCTGTACAGTGGGTCAATTTGATCCTGAGTCTTTATTCTACCTGCGTTCCAGGGGAATTGGTGAAGATTCTGCCCGTAAGTTGTTGGTAGAAGCATTTATGTTTGATGTTACTCAAAGGATCACAAACGAACCGGTAAAAGAATATGTACAAAGTTTAATCTACGAAAAGATGGAAAATTCTTTCGCAGATACCAACACTTCAGTTTATGGCTAGATTAGATACAGACCGGATTAGAAAGGATTTCCCCATATTAAGTACCTCTATTTATGGTAAACCGCTCGTTTACCTTGATAATGCGGCTACTACACAAAAGCCTGTTCAGGTGCTGGATACGCTGGAGAAATATTACCAGGAGTATAATAGTAATGTGCACCGCGGTGTACATTTGCTGAGTCAGCAGGCGACTGCGGCTTATGAGCAGGCGCGTAAGAAAGTAGCTGCTTTTATTGGTGCTGCGGAAAGTGATGAGGTGATTTTTACCAAGGGCACAACCGATGGTATCAATTTGATCGCTTCTTCTTATGGCCGGAAATATCTGCAACCTGGCGATTCGGTACTGATATCAGCTATGGAGCATCATTCTAATATTGTGCCCTGGCAGATGATCTGCGAAGAACGTGGTGCGGTGCTTAAAGTGATTCCAATGGATGAAAATGGCGTTCTGAAAATAGATGAGCTGCCAGGTTTACTGGATGAAAAAGTTAAAATAGTTTCGCTTACTTACGTTTCAAATTCATTAGGAACGGTCAATCCTGTTCACGAAGTGATCAAACAGGCACATGCTAAAAATATACCTGTGCTCCTGGATGCGGCGCAGGCTGTACAACATTTTCCGATTGATGTGCAGGAGCTTGACGTCGATTTTCTGGTTTTTTCAGGTCACAAACTATACGGACCTACAGGAATTGGCGTATTGTATGGAAAGGCGGGTTGGCTAAACGATTTGCCACCCTACCAGGGCGGAGGAGATATGATCAAAACCGTAACTTTTGCTAAGACAGTTTACAATGTACTTCCTTATAAATTTGAAGCGGGTACACCAGATATATCCGGTGCAATAGGTTTAGGAAAAGCAGTTGATTATATCACTGAACTAGGACTGGATGCGATCAGAGAACAGGAAGATATGCTGGTGCAGTATGCGCTCAGTGAGATGGCAGCTATACCGGGCATCCGTTTTATCGGTCAGGCAGAAAAGCGTTCAAGTGTGGTTTCTTTTCTGATTAACGATATACATCCTTATGATTTGGGAGAATTACTCGATAAACAGGGTATTGCCATTCGAACCGGACATCATTGTACAGAACCAGTAATGGATTTTTTCGGTATTCCGGGTACCTGCCGCGCATCTTTCGCGTTTTATAATACAACAGAAGAGATTGATTTTCTGGTTTCAGGAATCAAAAGGGCGGCTGCAATACTGCAGGGGTAAGCAGAGCTGTCTTTATTTTTTGCCTTAAATCAATATATATGACAATTAATGAAAAACAGGATGAGCTAATAGAAGATTTCGAACTTTTCTCAGACTGGATGGACAAATATGAAAATATCATCGAGATGGGTAAGGATCTTCCCCTGATTGACGAAAAATATAAAGTGCCTGAAAATCTGATTAAAGGTTGTCAGTCCAATGTTTGGGTACAGCCTGAATTCAGAGATGGAAGAGTATGGTTTACTGCGGATAGTGATGCTATCATTACCAAGGGCCTGATTAGTATGATGGTCGGCGTCCTTTCCGGACATACTCCTGAAGAAATTGTTGATGCTGACCTTTATTTCATTCCTGCAATTGGTTTGCAGAATCATCTATCTCCAAACCGTTCAAATGGTTTACTGGCTATGCTGAAACAAATTAAATTATATGCACTGGCTTACCAGTCTGCCGCAAATCAAGGACACAAATGAGCGAATTATCATTAAGAGACCGTATAGAAGAAGCTTTAAGTACGGTATACGACCCGGAAATTCCGGTAAATATCTTTGAGCTTGGTCTGATCTATAAAATCCAGATGATGGACAATCAGGGCGTTCATATTTATATGACGCTTACTGCACCGGCCTGTCCGGCTGCAGGAGAAATCATGACTGAGGTAGAAACTAAAGTAAAAGCGATACCGGGAATAGGCGAGGTGGAAGTGAGACTGACTTTTGATCCACCCTGGGACAGGGATATGATGAGTGAAGAAGCAAAGCTGGAATTAGGTTGGTTATAATGGAAAATCGTCTCCATTTCAGGGAACGGTGTCTCGGGCTGTTGAAAACTAACGGTCCGCAAACCTTGCTCGACCTGGCAGCAGCGTTAAAACTGACAGTTGAAGGTGCTCGTTTTCAGATTAGACGGCTTGAAACAGAAGGCCTGGTCAGATCAGAAGCACAGCCCTCTGGCAGAGGCAGGCCTCAGCAGTTCTGGTCATTAACCCAGCTGGGAGAATCACGATTTCCGGACACTCACGCCTCCCTAACTGTCAGACTGATGGAAGTGATGAAAGAAACATTGGGAGAACAGGCTGTAAGCCAGGTTATCAGTGTAGATGGCGATCACAGTACCCGTCGTTATTTGCAGGCACTGGAGGGAATTACTGATCCGGTTACACGGATCACGAGATTCGCCGCTATTAGAAGTACGGAAGGTTATATGGCACAGTTTATTCAGGATGACCTGAGTTATATCTTTGTAGAGAATCATTGCCCTATAAACGTTGCAGCCCATGCTAATCCGGCAATCTGTTGTGCTGAATTCAAAACATTGAAAGCAGTTGTGGGAGACGAGATTCCCGTCAACCGTATCGAATATATTGTAGCCGGTAACAGGCGCTGTGCCTACCGGGTACATTTATAAAACCTATCAAATTATTGATCATTAATAATTTTCTGGCCTTTATATTGTTTATAATATAAATGGCCTGATGCCATCTAATTTAAATTTTATCATGACACACAACAAACTGAGGAAATTTTCTGCTTACGTATTAGCGGGACTTTTATTGACAAGCGGAATGACTGCCGGCGCACAGGAAAAAGAACAAAAGAAGATGACCGACGCAGCGACAGTACTTTCTGATTTCGCCGGAATGAAAGAATCTATTCCGTCCGAGCTTATCGCCGTGACTGAAGGAATCATTGTCATTCCTAAAATGATTAATGCGGGGTTCGTGGTTGGTGCAAAAAGAGGTAAAGGGGTGGCTATGGTCAAAAATGCTGATGGTACCTGGAGTAACCCTGTCTTTGTTACTATGACAGGAGGAAGTATTGGTGCACAGATAGGAGTACAGTCTGTAGACCTTGTGCTTGTATTTAAACATAGAAAAAGCCTCACCGAAATTAAAAAAAGTAGCTTCACACTTGGTGGAGATTTATCTGTTGCAGCCGGGCCAGTGGGTAGAAGCTCTTCAGCGAATACAGATTATAAACTGGAAGCGGAAGTTTATTCTTATTCAAGAAGTAAAGGCTTATTCGCCGGAATTACTTTAAATGGTGCTTCTCTGGATATTGATAACCAGGCTAACCAGAAATACTACGGACAAACCGAAAAAGTGAAAGATATTTTCGAAGCTAAACCAAGTAAAAAAGAAGAGGTTGTACTGCTGAAACAAAAACTAACAGCAATGCAGTAATTCTTAAATTCAAGATCAAACAGAAAGGACCGCAAGTCAATTGATTTGCGGTCCTTTCTGTTTTAGGGTTGAATTTTATTCGTCTCTAAGGCATTGTACCGGATTCTTCAAGCTTGCTTTTATAGCTTGTGTACATACCGTAATCCAGGAAATAAAAAGTGCGGTAAAACCCGCTCCTGCAAAGTACCAAACCTGCAGATCTATTCTATAAGCAAAAGTATCCAGCCATTGCTTAGTCAGTACGTAACTTAAGGGAAGTCCTATCAAAATAGCTATAAGAACGGGTTTGATAAAGTCTTTGGATAAACTGTATACAATTCTCCATTCACTTGCACCTAATACCTTCCTGATTCCGATTTCTTTAAGTTTTCGCTGCGTCGTAAAGGAAGCCAGGCCAAATAGACCAAGACAAGATATAATGATCGCCAGTGATGCAAAATACCTTGACAATAAGGAAACCCTTTTCTCTGAAACATATTGTTCCTGAAAATCCTGATCTAAAAACCTATACTCGAAATTAGTCCCGGCATTAAAATCTTTATAGATACTTTGAAGGGCAGCTATCGTCTCTTTTTCTGTGCCGGCTTTTATTCTGACCATAATTCTGTTTGTATGTTCGGCGTCAAACAAAAAGAACATGGGTTTCACGACTTCATGCATAGATTCAAAATGAACATTTCTGACTATGCCTATAATTTGCAGGTCTTTTCCCCATAAATTAAAGACCTTACCTATCGGGTTTTTTAAGCCCATAATCTTTATGCCAGCCTCATTAAAGATCACTTTAGTACTATCAGACCCAAAATTGCCCGAGAAAGTACGGCCATCTATCATCTCCATTCCCATGGTCTCGATCAGGCCGCTATTTATGCCGGCATGTTGGAAAGCAATCGCTTGTTTTGGATCTCGCCCTTCCCAGCTGAAGTCACCTACCGTAGATTTTAAATCGCCGATAAATCTCTTATTCATACTGGAGGCATTAATTACACCAGGAATCTTTTTCAACGCATTGATAAAAGTGCCCGCATTATTTTTCAATTTACCTTCGGGTTCAATATATAAAACGTTGTCTCTTTTATAGCCCGGATATCCATGCTGAACAAATTCAATTTGTTTGTAGACAACCAAAACAGCAACGATCAGGATTACTGAAAGCGTAAACTGAAATATAACCAGTCCTTTACGGGTCCATAATTCTCCGGCAGAGTGCGTGATTTTTCCTTTTAAAGCAGCAGCGGGATTAAAACCTGATAAATATAATGCTGGATAACTTCCCGAAAATAATCCGGTTAAAGTGGTAATTCCGATCAATATCAGGGCTAGTTTCCATCCAAACTCTAGTAATAAATGTTTACCTGTGATTTCATTAAACAGGGGGAGTAAAAGTTCGACGCAAAGCAGCGAAAAGAACAAGGATAAATAGACCAGAAGTAGAGATTCTGCCATAAATTGCATAATCAAGGAACCACGGCTTGCGCCCATAACCTTTTTTATCCCGACTTCTTTCATCCTTACTGATGCTCTTGCTGTTGCTAAGTTCATGAAGTTTACACACGCGATCACCAGAATGAAAATAGCAATGAGGGAAAATAGCTTAACATACTCTATTCTGCCCCCTGTTTGTTTACCATTTTCATATTTATCGTATAAATAGCCATCTGCATAGGGTCTGATAAATAGTTCACGAAGATTTTGTCCTTTCAACTTCATGAAGCCCTTGATTTTTGCATTAAATATATCAACTGACACATTGTTTTTCAGTAGGATAAAGGTATTAGGCCCGCGGTTACTCCATTCCGAAAAAGGAGAAGATGGTCCCATAATCAAATCAATGGAGACAATAAAATCGACCTGCTTTGAAGAGGTCGAAGGCATGGTTTTAAAAACACCTGAAATAAGCGCATGATTTTCTGTTTCCATATCAGCATTTTCCCAGACAATTTCTTTACCGAGAACATCTGTAGTGTGAAATAATTTCATTGCCATTTGCGCTGAAATAGCAATTGAATTTTTCTCTTTGAGAACTTCTCTGGCATTACCTGAAACTAGCGGATAAGAGAATATTTGAAAAAAGTTTTTCCCGGCAAATATGCCATCTGCCTTAATACTATTATTGGTTTTGGTTAAGAGTTTACTCTGTGCAATCCAATATTGGGGTGAGACAGTTACAGCGTCCTCAACTTCGGGCATTTCAGCTAGTAGCGTTTCACCTAATATCCCAGAAGTCTGGTCAGTAGTGTTTACTCCTGATGCTATCTGTTCGTTTTCCATCACCTGGTAAAGCTGAGTACCGTTGACGTGAAATTTGTCCATGTTGACTTCATCAGTTACCCACAAACTAATTAGCAATGTACAGGTCAGGCCAGCTGTAAGACCAATCAAATTTATAAAAAACGAACTTTTATGTTTTTTGAAGTTTCTGTAGATCAGCAGTAGGTAATGTTGAAGCATGATTTATATTTTATTCTCGTTTTCCTGTAGCCATGTTGATGCCACAAACGAAACGGGGTCTTATGTACTTAAAAAACACGCTTCAATATACCATTTGTACGGAAACGAACAAATGGTGTTCACATGTGTACGGTTTTTTTAAACTTTACAGCTTTGACTTTGTTCCTGTAATTCTTGCGTTTATCCTGCAATACTGCTCCGAATGCGCAGGTACTTAAATAATATTTCAAATTATGGCAAAGTATTCAGAAAAAGCTAGTGAAAAGGTTGGAAAAGCGATGCATGAAATGAAGGAGGGAGACCTTAAATCTGGTTCCGGTAAAAAGGTGACCAGTAAAAAACAGGCTGTCGCAATTGGTCTTTCAGAAGCCCGGAAAGAGGGTGCTAAAGTTCCGAAAAAAAAATAATCAACTATTTTCCGATACAATCTGTGCTAAAATGGCAGGATCATTCAGATAAGCCCGCTGATAATGGAGTGGGCTTTTTCCAGTGATAGCTTTAAAATACTGATGAAAACTCGCAAAATTGTAGAATCCGCTTTCAGAGCAAATTTGTTTAATGCTTATTTTATTCTCAATCAGTAGTTTACAGGCGTATCCGACCCGAATTTCGTTAATAAATCTCGAATAGGTCTTGCTTGTTCTTGATTTAAAGTATCTACAGAAATAATTTACACTTACATGGGCAACTTCTGCTACCTCCTGCATGAGAATCTTTCTCTTAAAATTGGCAAGTGAAAATTCATATATTGCATGAATACGATCATTCTCAGTTTGTTCATAGGCAGGATTGAAGCCAATAGAAGACAAGGTGACGAGCTCATTACTTCCACTCATATAATGAAGCGCCTCCAGTAAAGAGAGCACTCTGGTACCTCCTATGGAATCAGGTAGTTTCCTGACAATCTCTGCTACAGTTTTTTCGATTTTGCCAGTGATCAGTAATCCTCTTTTAGCCCGCTCTAGCAAATTCTTAATAGATTTATTTTCAGGTAAGTTAAGGAATGTTTCGCCCCAGAAGTTTTCCCTGAAATGAATAACATATACCTGTGCTTTCAAACCACTGTTCTCCTCAAAATATGCATCGTCAAATTTGCAGTAGTGAGGGAGGTTCGAGCCAATCATAACGAGATCGCCAGACCGGAACCGCCGGATGTGATCGCCGATAAACTGTGTTCCGGTTCCCTGTTTGATAAAAAGCAGCTCAATCTCCGGATGATAGTGCCACCTGTTATTTATATAAGGTACGTGATCTTCTCTCGCACTGAAGGAATGGATTGAATTCGTAGATAATTTAAGTAGCTGAGGTTTCATCTTTTTGTTACAGATTGAGTAGTTATAACTGTAAATATGCCAAAATCATTTATTCTTTTGTCTAAATAGGCAATATTATCGCTAGTGTTTTTACTTTCTTTGAGTTAATCATTTTTAATAAACAAAGTAATGAATAGATTTTGTCTGGCATTGGATCTTATCGACGATCCCGATCTGATCAGCGCGTATGAACAAATGCACCGGCAGGTCTGGCCGGAAATAAAAGCAAGTATTCTTGCATCGGGAATACTCAATATGGAAATATACCGGATTGCTAACCGTCTTGTGATGATTATAGAGGCCGATAGTGATTTCAGTTTTGAAAAAAAAGCAAAAATGGATGAGGTAAATTCCAAAGTACAGGAATGGGAAGAGCTGATGTGGAAGTATCAGCAGGCACTACCCACTGCCCGGCCCGGAGAAAAATGGATATTGATGGACAGGATATTTGAACTGCATACTTTATGAAAAATTTGTATTTACAAATCCATCCGCTGGATAATGTATTGGTTGCCCTGCAGGATCTTCCATCAGGAACCAAAATTAATTTTAATGGAAATAACTTCGAATTGGTTACTTCTGTTGCAGCAAAACACAAATTCAGCTTGCAGAATCTGACAAGTGGTGAAGATATTCTGATGTACGGTGTGCTGGTTGCGAAGGCAACCCGGGAAATTGCTCTTGGAGAAGCGCTCACATTAGACAATGTGGTACATGCAGCCAGGGATTTTAGCCTGTCAAAAAGAAATATAGAATGGGATCGTCCGGACGTAAGTGCTTTTCAGGAAAGAACTTTTATGGGTTATCACAGAGAAGACGGTAGCGTCGGTACGGCAAATTACTGGCTGGTTATTCCAATGGTATTTTGCGAAAACCGCAATGTTAGTGTACTCAAAGATGCTTTACAAGCTAAACTTGGTTTTCAGCAGCCCAAGGGTTATGAAAATGAAGTTGAAAATCTGATCGCGCTTTATAAGGCCGGCAAATCGGTAGAAGATATTATGAATGCAGATCTTGAACAGTCTGCTTCAAAACCTGCAATCCCGCTTTTTCCGCATATTGACGGGGTTAAGTTTTTAACCCATGATATGGGATGTGGAGGTACCCGGGAAGATGCAATTACATTATGTGGGCTGCTTGCCGGATATATCACACATCCGAACGTTGCCGGAGCAACAGTATTAAGTCTGGGTTGCCAGCATGCTCAGGCCTCTATGTTACAACAGGAGATAACTTTACGTGATCCAAATTTCAATAAACCATTATTTATATTGGAACAGCAGGAATTAGGTACTGAAAAGCGGCTTTTGGAAGAAGCACTAAAGCAGACCTTTACCGGACTGATGCAAACAAGTTCTCAAAAAAGAGAACCCGCACCGCTTAGTAAGCTGTGTATAGGATTAGAGTGCGGAGGGTCTGATGGATTCTCAGGCATTTCTGCAAATCCTGTATTAGGTAATCTTTCGGATAAACTGGTCACGATGGGAGGATCGGTAATCCTTGCTGAATTTCCTGAATTATGTGGTGTGGAGCAGGAACTGAGTGACCGTTGTGTAAACGATGAGACAGCCAGCCATTTTATGAATCTGATGCAGACTTATAATGCCAGGGCTGTTGCTTCGGGTTCCGGTTTTTATGCAAACCCATCTCCCGGAAATATCAAAGATGGATTAATCACTGATGCAATTAAATCTGCTGGTGCTGCAAAAAAAGGAGGGACTTCACCGGTTACCGCCGTACTTGATTATCCGGAAAAGGTGACTGAGCCAGGGCTCAATTTACTTTGTACACCTGGAAGTGATGTGGAAAGTACAACTGCAGAAGTGGCAGCGGGAGCAAACATCGTAATTTTTACGACTGGCCTGGGTACGCCTACGGGTAATCCGGTCTGCCCGGTTATTAAGGTTTCTACCAATACAGTTTTATACAAAAAAATGCCCGATATTATAGATCTTAATTGCGGGACAATTATTGAGGGAGAAGAAAGTATTGCAGCAGCAGCCGACCGGATGCTTGAATACGTAATCAGAGTTGCCAGCGGAGAAATCCGGCCCAAAGCTGTGATACTTGGACAAGACGATTTTATTCCGTGGAAAAGGGGTGTTTCATTATAAAATTAAATTATGTTCAGCTTAAAAGATAAAAGAGCCGTTATTACCGGTGGTGGCAGCGGTATTGGAAGAGCAATCGCTTTGTTATTCGCAACACAGGGTGCAGTATTACACATTATAGAACTGAACCAGGCAGCTGCGGAAGAAACCGTGGATATGATCAGGGAAAATGGAGGAAAAGCCTATGCTTATGGTTGTGATGTAAGTAAACAACAGGAGGTACTGAGAGTGTTCCATCAGATCGGCGCGGTTGATATTCTGGTGAACAATGCGGGAATAGCTCATATAGGAAAAGCGGGCGATACTTCAGAAGCAGATTTTACCCGTATTTTTGAGGTGAATGTTAAAGGTGCCTATAATGCCATTTTTGCTGCATTACCTTATTTGAAAGTGAGTAAAAGTCCGGTCATTTTGAATATGGCATCTATAGCAGCCCTGGTTGGAATTGCAGATCGTTTTGCTTACTCGATGAGTAAAGGAGCTATACATGCAATGACCATGTCAGTTGCAAAAGATTACCTCGCTGAGGGGATCAGGTGTAACAGTATTTCTCCAGCGAGAGTTCATACACCATTTGTAGATGGGTTTATCGCTAAAAATTATGCGGGTCAGGAAAAGGAAATTTTCCATAAACTATCCCAGAGCCAGCCAATCGGGCGCATGGGCAGCCCCGAAGAAGTGGCTTCACTTGCTTTATTCTTATGTGCAGAAGAGTCAGGCTTTATAACAGGAAATGATTACCCGGTCGACGGGGGATTTGTAAAACTCAATAACTAAATATAAATAATGAAATTAATTAGATGGGGAAATGCCGGGGAAGAAAAGACCGGAGTATTGATCGACGGAAAACACTATGATACTTCCGGATTAGGAACGGACTATAATGAGGCGTTTTTCGCTTCTGAAGGTTTAAAAAAACTAAAGGCATACCTTGCAGAGCAAAAAGACAACCTGGTAGAGATACCTGTTGGTACACGTTTGGGTCCTCCGGTAGCCAGACCCTCTAAAATTATCTGTATCGGACTAAACTATGCAGATCATGCTGCTGAGACTAATGCGCCAATTCCTTCTGAACCTGTGATTTTCATGAAATCAACCACGGCACTATCGGGACCGTATGATCCGGTTATTATTCCAAAAGGGTCAGTGAAAACAGACTGGGAAGTAGAATTAGCTATCGTAATTGGTAAAACAGCTTCTTATGTAAGTGAAGCGGAAGCTCTTGAATATGTCGCTGGCTACACGCTGCATAATGATGTTTCTGAAAGGGCTTTCCAGTTGCAAAGAAACGGAACCTGGGATAAAGGGAAAGGTTGTGATACTTTTGCGCCCGTAGGCCCTTATTTGTCTACTCCAGATGAACTTAATGATATCAATCAGCTTCGCTTGTGGTTATCTGTTAATGGAAAAATGATGCAAGACGGTAATACTGCTAACTTTATTTTTGACATTCCCCATGTGATCTCCTATGTAAGTCAGTTTATGACACTTTTACCTGGTGATATCATTTCTACAGGTACACCCGCAGGAGTCGGACTTGGATTTAACCCGCCTGTATACCTGAAAGCGGGTGATGTTGTGGAATTGGGTATAGACGGACTCGGCTCTTCACGTCAGGAAGTGATCGAATGGGAAAGAACTCAATTTTATTACTAATACTTGATTAATGGATCTGGAACTCAGAGATAAAATAGTACTGGTCACGGGCGGTGCGAAAGGAATTGGAGAAGGTATAGTGCGGCAACTTGCTGCAGAAGGTGCTGTGCCGGTGATTATCGGAAGAAATGAGAATGATAATCTGAAACTGGTCGATGCGTTGCATGCTGAAAACCTGAAGGCTTTTCAATTTAAGGCGGAGCTGAGTAAACCTGAAGAAGTAGAGCAGGTAGTGCAGGCGATTGCTACTAAATTTGGCAGAATAGACGGACTTGTGAATAATGCAGGAGTAAATGACAGCGTAGGTCTTGAAGGTGGAAATTATAATGCATTTATAGATAGTTTACATAAAAACCTTATCCACTATTACCTGATGGCTCATCATTGCCTTCCATATTTGAAAACTTCAAAAGGGTCTATAGTCAATATAGGATCTAAAGTCGCCGATACGGGGCAGGGCGGTACATCTGCTTATGCAGCTTCCAATGGAGGAAGAAATGCACTTACAAGGGAATGGGCTGTCGAACTATTGCCAGCCGGTATACGGGTTAACGCGGTAATTGTCGCAGAGTGTTATACACCTTTGTATCAGCAATGGATAACTTCACTGCCTGATGCAGATACAAAGCTGGCTGCTACGCTACGTAAAATACCACTGGGAAACAGGATGACGGAATCTGCTGAAATAGCTAATGCAGTAGTTTTTCTGCTTTCAGAACGTTCGAGCCATACAACCGGGCAACTTATCTATGTAGACGGAGGGTACGTTCACCTGGACCGGGCAGTGACAGGAGCATAAAATTTTCAAACTAATTAATGTCCGTGTTGTTTATTAAACTGCACGGACATTTTTTTTTGAATGAAATGTCGGGTCGTGAATTTATTATTGCTTCCTTTCTTAAACCTGCAGCTATCCGTAAATTCCAGGTTTGCTACGATTACATTTCAAAATTCTTCCAATGAAAAAGCTTATATTCTGCCTGGCTGTTCTGCTGAGCGGCTGTTCGTCGTACCGGTATTATGCTGTAAGTAATGAACCACTTCAATCTGGTAAATATCAGACATTCGCCTGGATCCCCGATGGCGACGCTAAAAGCTCCGCACTTTACAATAATGATATTGCAACAGATAAAATTGTAAATGCTGCGAGCAAAGAAATGGAAAATAGAGGGTTTAAATTACAGAATTCTGAACCCGACCTGCTGCTCAGATTTACCGCTAAAGTAACCAGAAATGTGAAGGAATATCAGGAGCCTGTGTACTATAATCCCCCTGCGGTCAGGTTGCCGCGTGTTGCTTATTATAATGGAAGACGTGCTTATTATTATACTTATGTAAATCCTATGCCAATATATGTTGGAGAGAGGGAAAGGACGGTTCGTGTCAAAGAAAACAGTATTATGCTGGATATTATAGACCGTAAAACCTCTAAGGTTGTGTGGCGCGGATGGGCTGAAGGCGAGCTTAATAATCCGCAAAAAGCGATTGAAGAAATACCTGCAGTTATTGCCGGAATCTTCAAAAAATTACCTTAAGCTGTAGTGAGCCACCAGGTATTCCCAAAGGGATCTTCTAATCCTCCGCTTCTCCCAAAATCCATGAGCTTAATATCCTGGATAACAACAGAGCCATGAAAAATGGCTCTGTTAAAGGTGTCTTCAACTTCGCCGACGTAAATCAGGAAATTTCCCTTTGACACACCGTGAGCATCTCCTGCCTCGGCCAGCAGGATTACATTTAATCCAATTTTTATTTCAGCCAGCAGTATGGTTCTATTATCTTCGGCCAGCTCCATCATTATAATTTCGGCGTCGAATACCATCTTCGCAAATGATACAAATGCCGCTGCATTTTCTAGCATCAGATAAGGGATAATCGTTTGCTGATCCTTATAATTTTTCATGGATAGAAAACAGCAGGACAGGGTATTTGTTTGTTTTTGATGGTTTGGGTTAGAAATCTGATTAATATTGGACTGGTTTGCTATTAAATCAGTTTAGCGTTATAAAACTGACTAAATCTCTAAAGTTGTCAGAATGTAAAATTCTGGCAACTTAATTTAATTCTACCGAATATATGGGGAACTATAGTGGATTTTATAAACTGATTTATATTTTTGCGAAGGATTCGAACAGGGGTATTCTGCCCAAAGACCCTTGTTTGATAAATATCGAATAAACAAGTTCAAATAATGCAAAACCAAGGAAAGAAAATCAGAGTTGCAATCTTAGGCGTAGGTAACTGCGCAAGCTCGCTCGTACAGGGCGTTGAATATTATACAAATAATACAGATAAGACATCAGGTTTAATGGCTGATGATATTGGTGGATATAAAGCAGCCCATATCGAATTTGTATGCGGCTTTGATATTGACGAAAGAAAAATCGGTCTTCCTTTGAAGGAAGCAGTTTTTGCTAAGCCAAACTGTACAATAGTATTAAATGGAGATTTAAAATCAGAAGCTCCGATCTACAGATCTCCTGTGATTGACGGTGTATCTCCACAAATGGCTGCTTATCCGGAAGCCAACAGATTTGTTATTAAAGATGAATTAAAAAATACCGACGTTCTTCTTGAAGGTATTACTTACGATGCAGCACAGGTTCAAAGCCTGAGAGCAGAAATTATAGCTCAGCTTCGTCAGCATGAAGTAGAAGTATTGATTAATTACCTGCCGGTTGGATCGCAATTGGCAACCGAGTTTTATGCTGAAATCTGCATAGAGCTTGGAATTTCCCTGGTTAACTGTATCCCAGTATTTATTGCATCTGATCCAGTTTGGGAGCAGAAATTTATTGATGCTGGTATCCCGATTATCGGTGATGATATGCGTAGCCAGTTTGGTGCAAGTATTGTTTCTCAAATGCTTCAGGAACTTGCTTTTGAAAGAGGACACCATGTTAAAGCACACATTCAGCGTAATGTAGGTGGAAATACAGACTTCCTGAATATGGAAGATAAAAACCGTCTTAAATCTAAAAAGATTTCTAAAGAGAACGTAATCCGTGCACAGAATGATATTAGAGGTATTTCTACTGAAGATAGCTTCCTGCATGCGGGTCCTTCGGAATATATTTCTTTTTACGGTGATAATAAAGTAGCAAACTTCCGTCTTGAACTTGAGGGTTTTATGGGTGCTCCGGTAATCTTTGATGCACAGCTTTCTGTTCAGGATTCTCCGAATTCTGCCGGTGTGGTTATTGATGCAATCAGATATGTATACGTCGCCAGAGAATTAGGTTTAGTTGGTGCTTTAAGAGGCCCTTCTGCTTCGACCCAAAAAACTCCGCCTGAGCAGATGATGTTCAGTGATGCTATTTTTGAGTGTCATGCTTTAGCAAAACGTGAGCTTACCGCTTCTACGACTAAACAGTTGAAAAAATAGTTAAGCTTTATAAGATAAAAAAAGGCTCCTGTGAATATTCACAGGAGCCTTTTTTATTATCTATGAGTTTTTACTCTTTTAGAAGTCGGGTAATCGTATGCTCAAATTCGTCTTTATACCTGGTATAATACTCTCCGGTTCCAGGTCCGTAGAAGTCTGTATGAATTTCTACAACCTTACCGGTTTTATCCAGAATCAGGCTGGTAGGAAATACTTTTATACCGGTTAACTGTGGTAAGGTTTTTTCCGTGCGCAAAGAGTCAGTTACAGTCGTAGGCGTAATCAAAATAGGATATTGTACATCAAACCTGTCTCTGAACTTTTGCAAGCTGGCTTTTGACCTCTTTAAATCATTAGTATACTCATATGCAAGGCCGATTACTTCGACACCTCTGTTTTTGTTCTGTTTGTAATAATCACTCAGGAAAGCTGTCTCATCCATGCAGTTCGGACACCACGAACCCAGCAACTGAACAATAACAACTTTATTTTTAAACCTGTTGTCATTGATAGAAACTTGCTTGCCATCCAGATCTTTAAAGCTAAAGTTCAAATGACCGCTTTCTCCATCCTTAAGACTGGTCTGTGCTGCTTCTAGTTTTGCATTCTCATCTTTTACTGCAGTCCATTCTTCATAGCCGGCCATGCCACTGTACAAGTGCCCGTTAGAAAGCTGGTCCTTATTCAGATCGGCATCCAAAACCATTGCATGTACGCCGTCAAAAGTGGATAACTTTAATTTATTCCCAGTTACAATACCTGAAAGATAACGATAGTCTCCTGAAGGGGTAAGGATAGAGCCTGATACTTTATTGCCTTGCTGGACAAATTGACCGATAGCTGGTCTAGCCTTTCCATCTCTGATAAAAGAAACCTTCCATTTTCCCTGTACCGAAGAATTAGCAGGGCCTTCATCGGCTTTAAATCTTTCCGGATTTTTAGCAGAAGCAGTAAAAGGGAGAACAATATCTTTCTGTATGCCTTTACGGACCCAGCTTCCTGAAAGACTATCTGTTCCGATCAGGCGAACGCGAAACTCAGATTCAAAAAAAGGGAGATCAAGAAACAGACTGTCTTGTTTTCTGGTTATATTACTGATGAGCATTTTTTCGGGCTCATTAACAATGTAAAATACATTTTTACCTTTTACCTCAGCTGCCTCCAGATTGAAGATTATCGATTTTCCGTCTTCGCGCTGAATCGATGCACGCCAGTTTCCCTTTTTCGGCTGATTCTGTGCAGCAGCATAAAACGTTATACCCATTAAGGAACTGAGCAATATAATTTTTGGATACTTCATTTGTTTAGAATTATATGTCCAAGATAGTGGATATCTTAATATCCATCAATTTTATAGAGTAATTTGATAGTCACGAATTTTTATAAAGGAATATTTAACATCATACTGTATATTTATAACACCAAATAGCCGGCTATGAAAAGATTTATGCTATTAATAGCTGGATTTATCCTGCTGACTTTTTCCGGTACAAAAGCCCAGAGTCTGCAAATGCATGTTGCTTTTTATGGGTTGCAATTTAAAGGCGGAGAACTTCCTCCCGATAGAATCAGGCTTAAAGACACACTCAGCGCTGCGACTCTTTTACCTGCATACCTGGCAATTCAGCAACAACATAATCAGGTCTTATTAGACTCTTTAAAATCCTTCCGGCAGCGTTTCGAACTGAATGACTGGCTATACTATCAGCTGATCAGAAAAGTAGCACAGCAGTTGTGCCCTAAAAATGAAGATTATAATATTTATACACTTTATAAGTGGTATTTTCTCACTGCAGCTGGTTTTGATGCAAGGCTGGCAATAACCGGAACGAAGCTGATCTTTTATATATACAACGAGGAAAATATAGAGGATATTCCATTTTTCGTACTCGACAGCAAGAAATATATGTGTTTAAATATACATGATTTTGAGCCATTCGATCTCCATCTCCAGCCGCCGGTTCCACTGGTATTGCAGGTTCCGGGTGCGGTTGAATCTTTCTCTTACCGGGTTACCCGTTTACCAGATTTTGAGCCGGAAGCTTACCAGGCTAAAAGGCTGGATTTCATTTATAATCATAGACCATATCATTTTAATATTGTTTTTAATCAGGAACTGCAGGCAGTATTTAATAATTATCCGGTTGTTGATTTTGCATCTTATTTTAATATTCCGCTCAGCAGGGCTACTTATCAGTCCTTGGTTCCTTTATTAAAAAATAACATGAACGGAATGAAAGTCGAACAGGGAATAGACTATCTGATGCGTTTTACGAGGTATGCATTTTTGTACGAAAATGATCAGGAGAATTTTGGCCGGGAGCGTAGGCTTTCTCCGGAGGAGACTCTGTTCTCACCATATAGCGACTGTGATGACCGTGCCGGATTGTTCTTTTATCTGGTAAAAGAAATATATAACCTGCCGATGATCGCATTGCTTTATCCCGGGCATATTAATATTGCCGTAGCGCTGCCGGATCCTAAAGGAAAGTTTATTAATTATAAAGGAAAGTCATATACAGTCTGTGAACCGACGCCGCAATCAGTGGATCTTCCTCTGGGAACCTTTTCTCCAGCTCTATCAGGCTCTCATTATGAAGTTGTCTATGCTTACGAACCTGCCGAAAATTAAATAATTGTGTTTGTTTGTTATAAATAGGTTGTAAAATTGTTAATTTCTTATTTGTAAGTTTAAATTTAGACGGATCATTAAATTATAACACAATGGAAGGTTTTGTACGTGTTTTTTTACCGCTTCTTGCAGGTTACCTGCTTGATTTTGTAATCGGTGAGTTACCGTCAGCCTATAGACCAGAACTATTTTTCAAGCGGACCATAAATTCAGTGTTAAGTTGGATGAACCGTGGTACAATGCGTACGCTTAAGGGGGCACTGCTGGTAATTGCCAGTGCTGGTGCTATTTTTATAGTGACAACACTGATCTGGTCTTATTTGTTGGTATATGCCGCCCCCGCATATTTGTTATTAAGCACCCTGATGATCTACTGGTCGCTGGGTAGTAATAAATTAATTCAGGCCGGTGATTCCGCTTTTAATAAGAATAAGGATGGGAACGATCAGTCTGCTTATGCCAGGTATGAGACAGTGATCAGAATGTCATCGGGATTAAGCAAAAGAATAGTTTCACCGGTTTTTTATTATTGTCTGGGAGGAATCCCCTTAATGCTGTGCTCTCAATTTATCCACTATCTTGATGAACGGATCGGTTATAAAACTACCGAATTTGAAGATTTTGGTAAAGTTGCGGCCTGGAGTGATGACATCATCAATTTTATCCCATCCAGAATCGCCGCTGTTCTTATACTTTTAATCTCCAGAAGTAGCGCCGCATGGAAATATATGATGGCCAGAGGACATTTGCACCCTAGTCCAAACACTGGTTATCCTTTGATGGCAGTATCAGGTGTAATTGGAATCGATTTGCTTTTACCTGCGTCAGAAATAAAATTAACAAGAGTTCATTATGCTTATATAAGAAGCCTTCACTATGCTGTTATTTTGGTATTGGTGGTTGCGATAGGCATATATTATTTTAACTGGTAACGGGGGTTTAAGAATTTTCGCTTAGGTTTGTGGTCTGAGCTATGCTGTATCAAAAGCATTTTATAATCATATGATAAGATATAAATCTAACGTCCTTTTTTCATGGTTTAATTATTTATTAGTTGTTGTTTTTTTACTGTATTCCTGCAGTTCTGATAAAAAGAAATCCTCAGAAGCTCAAAACCATAGCGGTACGGGCAATGCAGAAATTAAATATGCGAAGGGGTTTAGTATTGCTTATTATGAAGGTTTTAAAGTGCTGCGTATAAATTCTGGAGGAAATAAGGTTAAAGATACAGCCGTTTACATATTGCTGGCCAAGGACAAACCGGTTCCGCAAGGTTACGAAACTGCACAGGTTATCCGTACACCGCTTAAAAGCCTGGTCGCGTTGTCTTCTTCCCATATCGCACTGGCAGATTTTGCCGATGCTGTTCCGGCTTTAACTGGTCTGGGAAATTTGCAGTATGTAAGTAACCCGCAGGTTTTGAAGCGAGTAGCGGAAGGTAAAATAAAAGAAACAGGGGACGAGAGTACATTGAATACAGAATTGGTGATTAATATGAAGCCCGGGCTGGTAATGGTTACGGGTAATCCGGATGACCGTTTTAGCCGATACAGTACATTAATATCAGCAGGGATCCCAGTTATGTTAAATTCGGACTGGCTGGAAACAACTCCTCTGGGAAAAGCGGAATGGGTAAAGGTGATGGGCGCATTGACGGATAGGGAACCACTTGTCAATGAGAAATTTAATGCACTGGAGAAAAAATACAATATATTGGCTGAATTGGGTAGAAATGCGGTTCATAAGCCAAAGATTATAACCGGAATGCCTTATAAAGACACCTGGTATGTTCCTGCCGGTGAAAGTTTCATGGCAAGGTTTTTTGAAGATGCCGGAACGACCTATAACTGGTCTGCAAGTAAAGGGACAGGTAGTCTTGCACTTAGTTTCGAAATGGTGGCACCTGTAGCGCTTCAGGCAGATTTCTGGCTGAGCCCTGGTGCATTGAGTAGTAAGGATGAAATCAAGGCAGTAGACTCACGCTATCAGCAGTTTAAACCATTCAGACAAAATAAGATATATAATAATAACAAGCGTGCAACAGTTTCTGGTACGAATGATTACTGGGAATCCGGAACGGTTAATCCACAGCTTGTTCTGGCAGACCTGATCGGAATTTTCCACCCAGAGTTGTTACCTCAGCATGAACTATATTACTTTAAACCTGTTAAATAAAACCAATTGCTTAACTACAGGCTATATATCCTTCTTCTACTCATTCTGATCGCTTTTCTGGCAGATATAGCTTTTGGTACGATTCATATTCCTTTATTCCAGATTCTGGATGTAGTTTCCGGGAAGCAGATAGAGAATGATTCCTGGAGTTTTATTATTCATCAAATCAGACTACCTAAGGCATTTACTGCTATACTAGCCGGGAGTGGCCTTGCGGTAAGCGGTCTTCAGATGCAGACTCTATTCCGCAACCCACTGGCGGGGCCATCCGTATTAGGGATAACGGCCGGCGCGAGTCTGGGAGTAGCCATTGTGATGTTTTCTGCAGGTACGATTACAAGTCTTTATACGATTAAAGAGTTAGGTGTTTCAGGGAGCTGGCTGATTATATTAGCCTCATCTGCAGGCGCAGCTCTGGTTATGTTTCTTGTTTTACTTATATCAGGCGCTGTAAAGGATCATATTGTCATGCTTATTATTGGAGTGATGCTGGGGAATATTACACTTTCACTGGTAAGTATCTGGCAATATTATAGCGCTCCGGAATTGATAAAAGATTATTTGATGTGGACATTTGGTTCGCTTGGTGGAGTAAATGGAATTCAGCTGATGATATTGACAGCTGTGGTGTTTCTTGGTCTCGTTCTAACTTTTATAGCTTCAAAAAGCCTGGATGCTCTGCTTCTCGGTGATCGCTATGCCATGTCGTTGGGTTTGTCAGTGAAGAGCGCAAGAATCCTGATTATAAGCAGTACCAGCTTACTTGCAGGGGGGATTACAGCATTTTGCGGCCCGATTGGTTTCGTCGGAATTGCCGTTCCTCATTTGGCCAGGGCATTATTTCAGACTTCCAGTCATCGTGTACTTATTCCTGCCTGCTGTCTTATTGGTGCTCTGCTGATGTTAATCTGTGATATATTTTCACAACTTCCTGGCAGTCAGACTGTATTGCCTATAAATGTAATTACGGCGCTTATCGGATCACCTGTGGTAATCTGGATAATTGCCAGACCCCGGAAAAGGAGAGATTGATGATGGAATTAGGAGTTGCATTAATTGAGACTGAAGGTCTCGTGATCGGGTATCCTTCTTCTAAAGGTAGTAGGGCAGTAGCCGGACCTCTTGATTTAACTGTTTACGGAGGAAAGTTGATTTGTTTGCTAGGACCAAATGGCAGTGGTAAATCTACTTTACTCCGTACTTTGGCGGGGCTTCAACCAGCTTCAGCTGGAAGAATTTTGCTCGATGGCCTGCCGTTAAAAACACTTAAAGCTCCGGTCATCGCAAGAAAGTTAAGTCTTGTGCTGAGTGAAAAGGTGACTGGAAGTAATCTTGACGTCTATAGCCTGATTGCTTTGGGCAGATATCCTTATAGTGGCTGGTTTGGTAAACTTAATGCAGAAGACCGGGCAATGATAGTCGGGGCGGCCGAGTTAACAGATACTACCGGATTTTTAGATAGGAAGTTGGATAGTCTGAGCGATGGCGAATGTCAGAAGGTTATGCTTGCCCGGGCAATAGCGCAGGATACTCCGGTCGTTGTTCTGGATGAGCCAACCGCCCACCTGGATCTTCCCAGCAGGTTAAAACTAATGCAGCTGCTTTATAATCTTGCCCATGAGACCGGGAAAGCGATAATAGTATCAACCCACGAACTTGACCTCGCCTTACAGGCGTCAGATCTGATCTGGCTGATGGATGGGCGGGGAGCGCTTTATTCTGGCCTGCCTGAGCAACTTGTGCTCGATGGTGTATTTGAGAAGGCGTTCAATAGAGAAGAAATTAATTTTGACCCATATACCGGCCATTTTACTATTCCTCGTGTATTAAAGCAGCAGATATCGCTGAATGGGGATGGACTTGCTTTAATCTGGACAAAAAAAGCATTAGAAAGGTGCGGTTACTGGGTAACAGATAGTTTTAATTCTGAATTTCATGTATCGATTGAGGTATGGAATGGCGGTCTGCGCTGGACTGTCAGTATAAGCGGGCAACCTGATCAATATTTTAAGGATCTGCAACAATTGATGGATACGCTTGTGTAAAAGAAAGAATCAGAATGTCAGGTGATTGAATGGAAGGGGTGTTTAATTCGTCTTAAAAATTTGTGCCTGTACATTTTTTGTTAAATTTGAATACGCGGCGAGGGATAGAACCGGCAGGGCGATAATTTTAAGTTTATGGGATTATTTGATATTTTCAAAAATACAGAGGGAGAACAAGATTCGGGTTTGTCTAAAGAAACTAATGATAACGCAGCAGCTGATGCACAACGATATGAGTTCAGTCTGCAGAAAACAGAGTCCATTTCTGCCCTGCTTCAGATTTCGCCTGAGGCAAGAGACCAACAATGGTTAAGCAAGTTACTAACTGATCTTCCTCATGCAAGCTTTCGCAGTGGTAACCCACAGATCATTGCCGGACCGGACGGCTTCCCTTATTTCCAGCTGTTCCTGCCTCAACCTGGAGAAACTTTTCAAAATTTTATTATAGATCTGATGGTTCCGGATTTTCTGCTGGATAGGGGTTATGGAATCGTTATTAATCCTGACGGAGGACATCCGGACTGGATACTTTCTTATGGCGATCTGCTTAATTATAAGCTTAACGGAAGCTTATTAACGCAAGACAATTCATTTAACCAGGAGAACGATGAAGAACTTACTGCTGGTGAAGAGGTGCTGATCGGACAACCATCTGAAAATATTTTGCCTTCGGCTACCAGAAAACTGCTTAAGGACTTTTTTGAATTGAACGGGGTGGAAGACCCTAAAGTCTTGTTGATGATGCGCAAAAAAGGTGAGGAAATGCAACAGGATCTCGCATTTAATATAACACCTGACAAGTTTGATTCAGAAACTACTTTCAGAAATATGATGCAGACTGTTACCTGGTATCTTCCAAGACATTATTCTGTTATAGGTTTACATGATGATGCTTTGAACAGCGGATTTATGCCGCTTTAGACATCCAGTTTTTTCCTTCTGTGAACCTGCTCACCAACATGGCTGCAACGGTATCTCCTGTGGAATTGAGTAGTGTTGCCATCGGGTCTACCAGCGTACCGATAATCATTGCGGGAGGTAATGCTTCTGGTGGGAAGCCGTATGCAGAGATCAGCAGCAATTCACCTACGTAACCTCCGTTCGGTATGCCCCCTTCCACGATACTGATTAAAACGGTCATTCCCAAGGCAATTGCAATTGTTTCTGCATTGTCGAAACTTTTTCCGAACAAAGCAAATACAACAGCCATCTTAATAATAGAAGATATACTGGATCCGTCTTTATGTAGAGTTGCGCCTAAAGGAATCGTCACTTTTGCTATATAATCCGGAATACCTATTTTGGAGGATGCTTCCAGGTTTGCAGGTATATTAGCAATGCTGCTGCAGGTACCTATGGCGGTTGCCGAAGGAACAATATTGTGTTTCCAATATTTTCTGAATCCCTTTACTCCTCCTGCCACAAATGCGTAAAGACTGAAGAATACTATAAAATAAACTGCACCGGTTCCGTAATATAGACCCAGCGAATGGGCATATGTCCCGAAGAGCTGCGGCCCAAAAACCCCCACCTGGTAGGCAAAGTAGGCACCCAGGCCAACTGGCGCGAGTTTCATGATCAAAATAAATATCTGTTTGAAGACTTCATTTCCGGAATTAAGAAAACCGCTGAATGCTTTGCCGGATTCACCGGAACGCAGCGTAGCAAATCCAGTTAGGACGGAGAAAATAATCATAGCCAGCATACTCTTCCTGGATAATAGTTCGAAGAACTCCGAGGTGGTAAATAGCTGTGTAAGCTGCTCACCGAAAGGCTTCTTCACGATGTCTTCTTCGAGTGGAACAGCAGAAAGCGTTTCATGCACCGGGAATACCTTTACAGCGAAAATTGTCAAACAAGCCGAGATCAAAATTGTTGAAAGAAATACCAATGCCATTACAGCCATCATTTTACTTAGCTTTCCGGTTTCTTTGAGGTTGCCAATTGCGGATGCTATTGAAAAAAAGACCAGTGGAATTACGGCTGTGAACAGTAAATTGAGAAAGATATCACCTACTGGTTTCAATACCTGTACTTTTTCTCCAAAAAACAGACCTGCCAGACTTCCGGCAAATATGCCGGTCATGAGCCAGATGATTCCTTTGTAGTTCTGATAAAAACTGTTCATATAGCTAATATATACTTTAATGTTTAATTGTATATTTTAAATATAAAGAGGCAGGGCTGGGTAAATATTTTTAATTTCGCCTAATTGTATTTATACCTGTTAAGATGAAAAGACGATCCTTTGTAAAAAAAACCGGACTCCTTGCTGCTGCGCTTTATTCGAATAAATTATTTGGCTTTACTATGGAGGAGGAATTTCCCGTCGTCAGGAAAATACCTGCACAAAGGCGTTTTGTTTCAAAGGCAGTTGATAATACAGTAGCCGAATTTTCTTCCAAAGTTAAGAATAAGGAATATGTATGGCTGTTCAATAACTGTTTCCCAAACACGCTGGATACTGCAGTTACGCTGCATGCAGGACCTAAGCCTGAAACTTTTGTGAGTGCAATTGAGCCTGATGCGATGTGGCTTAGAGACAGCACCGGTCAGGTATGGAACTATCTTTCCCTGCTGAGAAGAGATAAGCCTTTGAAAGATCTAGTGGCTGGAGTAATCAATCGCCAGGTAAAGTATGTGATGAAAGATCCTTATGCAAGTTCTTTTTACGATGACCCTGCCAGAATCAGTGAATGGAAAGATGATCTGACCACTATGCTTCCTGGTATACATGAGCGTAAATGGGAGTTAGATTCGTTATGCGCGCCGATAAGGTTGGCTTACAGATATTGGCAGCAAACTAAAGATACCAGCTTATTTGATACGGAATGGCAAGATGCTGTCAAACTTATTCTTAAGACCTTTAAGGAGCAACAGCGTAAGGATAATGATGGACCATATCATTTTCAACGTAACTCTGCCTGGGCAACCGACAGTCTGCCAATGCAGGGATTCGGTTATCCTGTAAAGCCGGTTGGGTTGATATGTTCGGCATTCAGACCTAGTGAGGACGCAACTACTTTCTCTTTTCATATTCCTTCCAATTTCTTTGCGCTGGTTAGTATGAGGCAGGCCGCAGAACTGTTCCGTGCGGTTAAGGCTGACGAAGCAACTGCAAAGGAGATGGATGAACTGGCAATGGAGATCCGAACGGCCCTCCAGAAATATGCAATTATTGAACATGAAGTATATGGGAAGGTTTTTGCCTACGAGATTAATGGGATGGGAAGTTTCAATCTCATGGATGATGCAAATTTACCTGGCCTGCTTGGGTTGCCGTATCTTGGTGCGATTTCCGTAACTGACCCGGTATATCAGAATACACGCAAAATGGTGTTGTCTAAAGACAATCCATTTTTTTACCAGGGAAAGGAAACAGAAGGATTGGGCGGACCCCATATAGGGAAAGATATGATCTGGCCGATGAGCATAATTGTCCGTGCACTGACCTCAACTGATGACGAGGAAATTGGTAAATGCCTGCAGATCTTAAAAAAATCACATGCCGGAACCGGATTCATGCATGAATCCTTCCAAAAAGATAATTTTAGCCAGTTTACCAGGAATGCTTTTCCATGGGTGAATTCTCTGTTTGGAGAATTACTTTGGAAAACTTATCAGGAAAGGCCTCATTTGCTGGTTTAAGGCTGGTCTATCATAAATAATGTCATATAAATGAAATTATACCAACTGTTAACATTAACTTAACATTAGGTTTTCATCTTTGTAATATGTTCTTACCGATGCTCGCTGCCACTTTTTATTTATTTGCTATTATAGCTGCATTTAAAATGGATACGCCTTTAAAAGGTTTCTTATTTATTCTCGCCGTTGCCGGAGTAAGCGGGATTTTATATCTCTTTATTTTATTTCCTGGTATTTCCGGACTAGCAGTTGCGCTAATGCTTGCTGCCTTTATTCTACGTCAGAAAAGAAAATAAAAAAACCACCCGGCTTTTGGCGCGGATGGTTTCATTGTGTGGGCAATTTCTTACATGGCTTTGTTTGCCTTGATTTCTATTTTCTTATTGGTTTCAGTCGTATTTAACAGGCCTTTTGCCCAGAATGTATAAAATCTTCCAGAAGTCAACTTGACGTTGTCAAGTGTGGCTACATCCGCCCCGGTAGCTTTGTTTTTCAGCGTCAGCTTGTGATTGGCTTCAACTTTGATGTTTTTAAATGGAGTTGCCAATTTATACGGACGGGTAAAGTTAGTTGTATCGGCATCCACTACAAGAGTTAATTCAGGCGCATCCGGTGAGAGATTAATGAACCGGACTTTTGCAGAACCGTCAGCAGGCTTCGTATACTCATCTTCAGTAACTACATATGCCAGTGAGTCGAGGTTTTCGATTACATACAGGGAGTAATACATTCCCGCATTCAACTTAATGTTCTTCTCATACCATACGTCTGTCTTTCCGCCAACTTTAACTGTAGCTTTTCTTGCTCCGGGAAACACACGCTGATAATCTATCTGAGACCCGAAATTAAATTCAGCATTATTTACCCGCTGATTATCCAGGTAAAAATCTATGGCACTTGCTTTTGGGGCTGCATTAACAATAGTAAGTGCTGCGATTTCCACAGGCTCTGGTGAATCTAATTTACAGGAAGAAAGTGTAATGGTTAATCCCAGTACCGAGAGGGCGGCAAGCTTAAGTGTGTTCTTTGAAAAGGTAAATGGTTTTAAACTCATGATCGTCAAATTTTTGGGTTATTAAAATCTATTTGTTGGGTAAAACGCAGGCTGCCAGTCGAACGCTACACTTTTTTAGGTATTTTTGTAAAATAAATTTATATACATCCTTGTAGCGTTTGAGCAACGACATGCGTTTTTAACTTTAATCCGCTTTGGAAGACCGCAGTTGCCAGAGAATTTAACGGAATACGATCAGACCCAACAAGAAATAGATACGCTAAAACTACGTGAGTAATAAGAATTCGGTGTTCCAGGAGATTATAGTGGGGCTTAGTACGCGTGATGAACGCATACAAGAACGCGTTTATGCCCAATTCTGGGGGTACCTGATGGGTATTTCAACACGGTATTTTAAAGACAGAAATATAGCACGAGAAGTTGTAAATGACAGCTTTATGAAGGCATTCCGGACGATGTATGATTTTCGTCATGATGCGGGACCGGAGGAGTTTCAAAAAATGTTCCGCTCCTGGTTAGCTAAAATTACCGTTAGAACTGCTCTCGATAAATTGCGAGCCAATAAAACTATTCTGAATTATGTTGAAGAATATGAAGAGCAATCGATTACCTATGTAGGAGTTGACCAGGAACTTCATGTTCAGGATATTTTGAAACTACTTTATGAACTACCCGAAATACAGCGTGCTGTATTTAATCTCTATGAAATCGAGGGGTACAGTCATGACGAAATAGCGGTTATGCTTACAATTCCCGCGAGCTCGAGCCGGACTTACCTGTCAAGGGCGAAAAACAAATTGAGGGAACTGTATAAAAACACATTAATAAACTGATAAGTATTTCATACGGTGCGCTGTAGAATACAAAATGATATGGGCTATGAAAGAAGCTGACAAAGAACTGATCAAAGAAATTAGTAATCTTTTCGAAGATTACGAGGAGGAGTACGTACCGGGGGAATGGGAGAAATTTCAGGCAGTTCAAAAGCCTTCGAAATTTATTTTCCCGCTGTGGATGAAAGTTGCTGCTATGCTGGCAGTGATTGCTGCGGCTGCAATTCTTTTCCGTCCATCTTTCAATGCAGAAAAAAACCAAAAATATAGTTCAGAAAAAATAGAGAATAAATTAGCTCCTGCGTCCGATCAACCTAACGCAGTAGAAAAAGTTAAAGAGAAACCAGAGGAATACGCAGTACAGCGTACTCCTGAAAGAGAAATTGCAAGAGAGAAAGACAAAATTTATAAATCTGAGATGACTGTCGCAGAAATACGTCCTTCAAGTTGGAGTGCTGCAGGTGTTAATGCTCCGCCGGGTAAGGATAGTATTGAAAGTGGTGCTAAACCTAAGCAGGAGCAGGTTTATGTACAGAATATACCTATTGAAAGAACCCCGGAGGAAGTTCCTCCTGCAAAAGTGGTTCCAGAACAGTTACAGAAGCAAAAAACTGACCGGACACTTGATTTCCTGATGTCTGAAAGTCAAAAACAGGTACGTGTAGCTAAAAATGAACGGAAAACATCTAAATGGGACTTTGGCCTGGAAGTGATGCCTACCGCCACAAATTCTGCAGTGAATGTTGGTGCTGGATTAACAACCGCTTATGAATTATCTGATGAGTTTTCATTGAGTTCAGGGATTTCTCTGCTGAACTTGCAATCCGGTACGGTGATCAAGCCGGATCCAAACGCAGCGCCGAACTCTTTTGGTGGAGGCGGTGATTTTTCTGAACAGAAGCGACTTGACGGCACAAGCGCCTCTATAAGGGCTATAGACATTCCGCTGGCCCTGGTTTATAAACTAAATAAGAATTTTTATACGAGTGCCGGATTTTCTTATGTAAATGTAGTTAGCGAACGGAGAAGTAATAATTTTGTTCAGAATTCATTGGTACAACGCTCAAGCAAGGACCCTGCGACCGGTACGGAATATTTGACCGCGGCGATGTCAGTAGAAAAAACTCAGGAACCAGAACCAGTGACGCCATTAAAAGGTAATAGTTATATGGGAGGTTTCTTTAATTTCTCTATTGGAAGGCGCCAGCAGATTTTCCAAAAGTATGATATATTGGTGGAGCCTTTTATTAAAGTGCCTGTAGGGCGTCTTTCCAGAGAAGATGTTCAGTTAATGAACAGCGGAATCAAGTTGCAGTTTGCCTTTTAAAATTAAAAGTTACCGGCTGAAAATTAGGTAAGTATCATTGAATTGTCTGAATTCAAATTCTACATCCTGTTTTATTTTTATTTATCATACTTTTGGACTGTTATCGATTTTCGGTCTAATCTATCTATTTATTTATGGAAAAAGATGAGCTTGTTATCAGAGAGATTTTGGCGGGAGCAAAGAAGTTATTTGGAAAACATGGGTTAAAAAAAACCACCATGGAGGAAATAGCGTCGGCTGCCGGTAAGGGGAAGAGTACGCTCTATTATTATTTTCCGAGTAAGGTGGAGATTTTCGAGGCTGTTGTGGAAGACGAGATGAAAAATGTAGTCAGACGCATTCGTGAAGCGGTGAATAACGCATTTACAGCTAAAGGTAAACTAAAAGCATTCTTGCATTCCCAAATTACTTCCATTATAGGCTTCCACAGTTTTAGGGAGGTTCTTTTTGAGGAAATGATGGACAGTATGAGGATGTTGATCTGCATAAAATCCAGATATGAACAAATACAGCTGGATATGATCAGGGAAATTTTACTTGGTGGCTGCCAGTCGGGGGAATTCCGCGATATAACACCGGAAAGAATGCAAAAAATGTCATTTGTAATGGTTACAGCATTCCGGGGGTTACATTTTCCTTTGACGATTGAGCTATCTGAAAGTCAGACACAGGAATATTTTGAAGAGATGATCGATATGCTGATCGAAGGGATTGGCAGCGAGGAGTTGAGGAAAGTCTGATTTAGCTTTTGAGTCTGATTTAACTTTTCGGACTTGAAATAGTAAGCTGTAACAGAAATAACGATACTTTTGTTGTTATGGATATAAGAGTAAATATTATTTGACAATAATATTATAGACTAAAATACGGTTATGGTCCAAGAATAATTTACTTTTGTCTATCTTAAAGTTAACATATTTTTAATATATTAGATCATGTTTCATAACGGAATTTGTATTAACTAGCTGTATATGAATAAAATAAATTATGAATCTATCTGAAGTAAACACTATATAATTCAGGCATGCGTAAAAAATTGGGCGATAGAATTGCTGCATTTCAAGATGCAATCGCAATCAAGGAAAAAGGATTATATCCTTATTTCAGATCAATCGAGTCTGCACAAGACACCGAGGTGATCATTGAGGGTAAAAAAGTATTAATGTTTGGTTCTAATTCTTATCTGGGCCTCACTAATCACCCTAAAATTAAGGAAGCTTCCAAAATCGCCATTGATAAATATGGAACTGGCTGCGCAGGCTCCAGATTCCTTAACGGAACGTTGGATATCCATCTTGAACTGGAAAGAAGACTTGCTGCATTTGTTGGTAAAGAATCTGCTGTTTTGTTCAGTACGGGATTTCAGGTTAACCTGGGAGTGATATCTTGTCTGCTGGAAAGAAATGATTATTTAATATTGGATGAATACGATCATGCTTCTATCATTGATGGTAGCAGACTTTCATTCTCACGTTCAATAAAATATGCGCATAATGACATGGATGATCTGCGTAAAAAGCTAAGCAGATTACCAGAAGATTCGGCAAAGCTGATCGTAGCAGACGGAATTTTCAGTATGGAAGGGGATATCGTGAAGCTTCCTGAGATCGTACAGATCGCTGAAGAATTTGGTGCTAATATTATGATGGACGATGCACACAGTATTGGTGTTATCGGTTTTAATGGTTCAGGGGTATCTTCGCATTTCGGACTGACTGACAAGGTTGACCTGATTATGGGTACTTTTAGTAAGTCGCTTGCGTCATTAGGTGGATTTATTGCCGCTAATGAAGAAACTATTGAGTACATCAAGCACCGTGCAAGATCATTGATGTTTAGTGCTAGTATGCCGCCGGCTTCCGTAGCCAGCGTAATTGCAGCTCTGGATATTATTGAATCGGAGCCAGAACGTATTGATAAATTATGGGCAAACACAAATTATGCAAAAAAACTTCTACTAGACGCTGGTTTCGATATAGGACATCCTGAGAGTCCAATTATCCCGGTTTATATCCGTGATAATGACAAAACTTTTCAGGTTACCAATATCCTTCAGAAAAATGGAATTTTTGTAAACCCTGTGGTATCGCCAGCAGTTCCATCTGATTCTTCTATGATCAGGTTCTCCCTGATGGCAACTCATAGTTTCGAACAGATTGAAGAAGCAGTCGATAAACTATGTGCAGCATTTAAAGAGGTACAACTAACTCCTGCTAAAGTGAGTATTTAATTTTAACGGTTCAGTTAGAATTAAATCTCCTGTCCGGATTACGCCGGATATAAATTTGTTATAGAAATAAATGAAAAAGCGTGTTTTGATTACTGGTGGAAGTGGTTTCGTAGGATACCATTTGATCGAGGCAGCGATTTCCTCCGGACTGGAGGTTTTTGTTGCAGTACGGTCCAGTAGTCCGGTTTCGCATTTAAGTAGATTCGATATCAAATTTGTTTATCCGGATTTTAGCAGCGTGGAAGGTCTTATTTCTTTATTGGAACAAGGACGTTATAATTACATTGTTCATGCATCTGGTATTACTAAAGCGAAATCTGCTGAAGACTACAATAGGATAAATGCTGAGTTTTCTTATAATCTCGCCCTTGCAGCTGTTAAAGCAGACATTCCTTTGGAGAAATTTGTATTTGTCAGTAGTCTGGCTGCAATTGGACCACTTGAAAATCTGGATGGCGTAATACAGGACAACACTCCGGCAAGGCCGGTAACTTTATATGGTTCGAGTAAGATGCTGGCGGAGCAGTATCTTACTCGAATAGCCAATCTTCCTTTAGTAATTATACGGCCAACAGCTGTGTATGGACCGAGAGAGAAAGATATTTTTATTTTACTAAAAAGCATCTATAGGGGGCTTGAACCTCATATAGGTAAATTCTCCCAGAAACTGAGTTTCATTTATGTAAAAGACTTGGCTAATGTAATTGTTGATTCTTTGTCTTCTGCTGTAACAAATGCGGCTTACAATGTGTCTGATGGATATCAGTACGACCGCTATGCGCTTGCTGAAGGTGTTAAAAAAGCTATGCAGAAGAAGACTTTTAAATTTCATATTCCAGTATTTCTTGTTTCATTTTTGGCTGTTGTAATAGAGAAAATTTATAGTAACAGAGACGCTGTGCCGACATTAAATAAAGAAAAAATGAATGAGCTTACCGCCCTTAACTGGATATGTAGTATTGAACATGCCAGAAAAGACTTATCCTTCAAGCCGGCATATAATCTAAATCAGGGACTTGAAGAAACAGTTCGTTGGTATAAACAAAATAATTGGCTTTAGAGGCCGACAGAGATGAAAATGTATTTTTCCATATTTGAGCTATTATTTCCTGGACTAACTGCTATGGTTTTTCCTAAGAGGAACAGCTATGCATTTTCGGCAATACATACTAAAAAAATCTATCCACTTTACGTCTTAAATCAATCCTGATATGCCTGTTGAAGCCCGTTTTAAGCTACCGGTATATCCGGACGTAATTTTTGACTTTCATACCGCAATAGTCCGTAAGCATCTTACTATTCGTGTCTATCTATCTGTTTTTCATGTGAATGTAAATTTTAGTAAAATAAGCATTTCCCGTTTTATTCCTATCAATAATTATTTACCGGTGTCAGGAGCCCCTTCTTTTTTAAAATGAAAAATTACCTCAATAAAATCATATTCATTCTAGCATTTATTTTGCCCTTATTCAATCTGGCTGGTTTCGCACAACAAACCGAAACTAAACAGACTGTAATTACAGGGGTGATTACAGATGCAACAGATAAGGATCCTATTCCTTATGTTACAATTTTGTTCAAGGGAACTGGCATTATCACCAAATCTGATGCAGACGGTAAATTTGTAATTTCTACACGGGAAACACATACGGAACTTCAGTTTAGCTATGTCGGATATAAATCTTCATTCGTGACAATTAAGCCGGGCGAGAGCCAGGTTGTTAATGTGAAGATGCAGTCTGAATCTCAGAGTCTTTCTGAAGTTGTTATCAGCTCGAATAAGCGGCCTTCATACAGAAATAAAAATAACCCGGCAGTTGAATTGATCAGAAAGGTTATTGAAAATAAAAGCAAAAACCAGGGAAAAGCGTATGAGCATATTTCTTATCAGCAATATGAACAAATGTCTTTTTCTCTAAGTAATCTTTCTGAGAAGTTTAAGGGTAAAAAACTCTTCAGAAATTATCAGTTTCTCTTTGAAGAACAGGATTCAACAAAAATTGGTGGTAAACTCACCCTTCCGATTTTTATGGAAGAAAAGTTATCACAAAATTATTTGCAAAGAAATCCTGACAAAAAGAAGGTAGTTGTCCTGGGAGATAAGCATGTTAATTATGACAGCAAGTTTATCGATACAAAGGGTATGAGCAAGTATTTCGAAAGGATGTATGCTGATATTAATATTTATGATAATAATATCTCATTGGTCAGCAATCAGTTTTTAAGTCCGATAGCTGATGCATCTCCGACCTTTTATAAGTTTTTTATCACAGATACGATTAAAACACATAGCCCGCAACTGATTGAGCTGTCTTTTATTCCAAGAAATAATACTGACCTTTTATTTGAGGGTAAGATTTATATTACAATGGATGGCAACTATGCAGTACAGGACGCGTTTCTTACAGTAAATAAGAATATCAATCTGAATTTTGTAAGAGCGCTTGAAGCAAAGCTTGATTTTGATAAGAATCCAGACGGACGCTATCATTTGGCAAAAACAAATCTGATTATCGATTTTGGCATCAGCCAGAATAAAGGAGGTGGTTTTACTGGACAGAGGACTGTGATTCTTAAAGATTACCAAGTCAATGTTCCTCAACCTGATACTGTATATCAGGGACCTGCGCATGTTATAGCTCCGAACGCAGAGCAACGTCCCGACCAGTTCTGGAATAGCCAAAGGATGGCAGATCCTTCCCTCACTGCGAATATCAATATTTACAAAAATATTGATACGCTGCAGACTATTCCATCTTTTAAAAGAACTATGGATCTGGTTACGCTATTATTTGCCGGATATAAGGATTTTGGACCTTTTGAGATGGGACCTGTTAATACTTTTTATAGTTTTAATAATGTAGAGGGTTTCAGACTTCGTTTGGGTGGCAGAACCACAACTGCGCTTAGTAACCGGTATTTCTTCGAGACTTACGGTGCATATGGTTTTAAGGATGAGAAATGGAAATATTTCTTAAGTGGTACTTACTCGCTTAATAATAAATCTATATATGCTTTTCCGCAGAACTATATTCGCGGTAGTTTCCAACGGGATACGAAAATACCCGGACAAGAGCTACAATTTGTACAAGAGGATAATTTCCTGCTTTCCTTTAAAAGAGGGGAGAACAATATGTTATTGTATAATGATATTTATAAGGTTGATTATGTGCATGAATTTGAAAACCATTTTTCTTATGCAATTTCTGCACGTAAATGGACGCAGCGCCCGGGTGGTTCTTTGATCTTCAATAATTTTGATGCAAACAACCTCCATTCTGTTGATCATATCAATACCTCAGAGATTACAGTAAACTTGCGTTACGCCCCTTTCGAGAAATTTTATCAGGGTAAATTATACCGTACTCCGATAATAGACAAATACCCTATCTTCAATTTACGCTATACAGCAGGTCTGAAAGGTGTTCTAGGTGGTGAATACAATTATCATAACCTGATGGGAAGTATTGACAAAAGGTTTTATCTGTCTCAGTTAGGATATACGGATGTAACTGTTGAGGGTGGATATTTATTTGGTAAAGTGCCTTTCCCATTATTGACCATTCACAGGGCTAATCAGACTTATGCTTATCAACTTAATTCTTACAACCTGATGAACTTTCTTGAGTTTGTGAGTGATAAATATGCAAGTGTTAATCTGGACCACAATTTTAATGGATTCTTCTTTAATAAAATACCTTTGATCAAAAGATTGAAGCTGCGTGAGGTTGCATCTATAAAAGTTCTTTATGGTTCTTTACGTGATGAAAATAACCCTAACAAGAATCCTGACTTATTCCAGTTCCCAAAAAATAGTGATGGTGTTACAACTACGCAAACGCTTGACAGAACTCCTTATGTTGAAGGAAGTGTAGGTGTTGGAAATATATTTAAGATCCTTCGTGTTGATATGGTGAAGAGGTTTAATTACCTGAATAACCCTGAAGTCTCGGAATGGGGTATCCGAGCAAGAGTTAAATTTGATTTTTAATCGTTTATAATTACAGTCATGATGCCTTTAGCATTAAAAAATAATTTTTTCCAAATCATCATTGCGATTTTCGTAGTTGCAGGTAGCTTCAGTGTTTCGGCGCAGGATACTGGTAACCCTTCTCCTCTGAATTTCCCTGTTCCAAAGGGAATTGAGAATCAATTGTTCTACCTGCAGCGTGATCCTAATATCAATACAATCATCTGTGAGCTCAATGTTGGTTCTGATGGAGATGTTGTTAAGGATAAGCCGGTATCTGTTTACTGGATCAGGTATGACGAAAAAAAGGAAAAGAAAGATCTTAACATGATTCAGCGAAAGTTTGCCTACGGAATAGATACCAAAGAAATAGGTAAGGATAAATATGAGTTACGATTTGTTTCACATAAAAAACTTCCTATGTATCTCCAGCGGTCCACAACTGATCAAAAATTTCATGTTTATGTGACAGTAAATCAGAAGAAGATTCAAATAGAACGCATATTTTTGCGTATCGAAGGTGGTTCGTTCTGGCTTCCCAATGTAAAGTATGTGGAAATCAAAGGGCTGGATACTTCAGATAATTTACCAACAGTACAAAGAATCAAAATATAATAAGCAGAATGTAAACGCTGGTCTGTCATATTATGCCAGCAATATAATCCGGAACATTAAACAGCAGTTTTTGTTGCGATGTTCATATTAAACGCTTAAAATTCAATCACTATGAAAAAGAATTTTATCTCTAACTCTTCCGAATCCATCAGGATGTTTAAAAGTAGCTTTTTAGAAAGCTTATCTAAAGTACATTATTATGTGCCGCTTATTGTTTATATACCTGTAATCGGCTATCTGATCTATTTATCTTTTACAGATGCAAAGATGGATTTTCTATCTTTTGGATCGTGGTTCCTGATCGGTTTGTTTGTCTGGACGATTTCAGAATATATATTACACCGTTTCGTTTTCCATTTTTATCCTAAGTCGGCTATAGGAAAACGGATACATTTTATATTCCATGGCGTTCATCATGACTATCCGAATGACTCAAAACGGTTAGTTATGCCACCTTCGGCAAGTATACCAATGGCATTGGGCTTATATTTTCTATTTCTTTACATTCTTCCAGCCGGAACTATTTATGCTTTCTTTACCGGATTTTTAATAGGGTATCTGATTTATGACATGGTACATTACGCTCTGCACCACGCTAATTTTAAAAGTGGCTTCTGGAAAAAATTAAAGCAACATCATATGTTGCACCATTATTCAGATTCGACCAAAGGATATGGAGTAAGTTCCGCTATCTGGGATAAAGTCCTTGGGTCAGATTTTGACAAAAAATAATGTCAATGATTTAAAGGCGGGATGAATTAATTTTCATTCCGCCTTTCTTTTGTATGGAATGTCTAAATTCGCAGGAAACGAAGAATTTTGTCAAACCCATCTTCCATACGGCTTTCAGAACTTACAAGCAGGGTTCAACAGGTAATCAGTACAGCTCTTGGCGCAGTGAAATATTGGGTCATAGCCGATGTAACTAATTATACTTACAAGGCTGAAAGAAATTTTCACTATTTTGATCTTGTAGAAAAAGATAGCCTATCAGCAGGCATCATTGCAAGGTTCGCGGCAAGGGCCTGGGGAAATGCGGCCTTAAACATTACTAACTTCGAGCGTGCCACAGGGCAAGCATTTAAAAATGATCTCCATGTGCTGATTCAGGTAGAGGTGCTGTTTAATGCTGTATACGGGCTTCAACTGAATGTTGTTGATATTGATACCAATTTCACACTCGGTCACCTTGAACAACAGCGGAAAGCCACTTTAGAAAGATTAATCCGGGAAAATCCAGCTTTCATTAGTTTGACAGATGGCATTTATCAGACAAGGAATTCAAAATTGTCATTCGGTCCGGTAATTCAACGTATTGCTGTAATTAGTTCTGAGACTTCCGCCGGTTACCAGGATTTTAAACATACTTTAGAAAATAATGCGTTTGGCTACCAGATAATTATTGATAATTATTTTGCTTTGGTGCAAGGAGAGGCGAATGCAAAAGCATTTCTTGCCCGTTTAATTACAGTATTTGAATCAGGAATTCCTTACGATGCAGTTATACTGATCCGAGGAGGCGGTGCTCAGACCGACTTTCTTCTTTTTGATCAGTATGAGCTAAGCAGGGCAATTGCGAAGTTTCCAATACCTGTAATTACAGGTATTGGCCATCAGAAAAACGAGACAATAGCAGATTTAATGGCCCATACTTCTACAAAGACTCCGACGAAGGCTGCTGAATTTATTATCGCACATAACCGGGGTTTTGAAGAAAACCTAAAGGCGATGCAACAGACTTTGATAATCAAAGCTGCGCAGCTTATGGCAGTTCATAAAGACAAATTGAATACCTTGAACCAACAAACTATTCATGCTGCCAAAAAGATGCTTAACATGGAAGAACACGAACTCTTTAGCATGTCTCAGCGTCTCCTTTCTCAACCACAGTTAATTCTTTTGGGAAAAAAACGGGATTTGGAAAATGTCAGGATTAACCTTGGAGGCTATAGTAAACTATATCTTCAGCATCAGCAACGTGAAATTGAACATATCAGATCTTTAATGCGGCTCATGAGCCCGGAGAATATACTCAGTAAGGGATTTGCATTATTAAAAGTAAATGGTGAGATTATAAAAGACATGTCCCGGGTTGAAACCGGAACAATAATTGAAGTTGTTCTGGCTGATACAGAAATTGAGACAAAGGTACTGAATAAGAAAAACAGGCATGGAAAAGAGTATGAATTATGAACAGGCTTACGCTGAGTTAAGCCAGATTGCTAAGGAGATTGAAACTGAGGCTGTATCAGTGGATGTCTTGGCTGAACGGGTAAAAAGAGCCTCAGAACTGATTAATTTCTGTCAGAAAAAATTGAGAAATACCGAAACTGAGGTTAATAATATTATTAAACAGTTGGAGAATCAACACTTATAGGTTACATTGACAGGCACACATTTAAATTTTAAACCATGTTAGTATACACACCAGAAGAAGAAGAAGTTTTTTTCGATCAGATTGACAAGGTTTATAGTCTTGCTGAAGCCGGCTCAACAACAGAAGCAGAAGCCATATTATTACAATTGGCGGCAGATGTGCCACTCCCAAGAGAAGATAATACCTTAGGCGCGATTTTATTGGAAAGTATCTATGCTTTTTATGAACAAAAAGGGGATACCGGAATGGCCTTGCCGCATTATCTTGCTGAAACCGATTTTCTACAGGAAAAAATGAAAACTGAAGCCGTGAAGAATCCGGTGCATTTCGTAACTACAGGAAGTATTCTGGTAGACTTAAATGAGCTTGACAGGGCTAGGGGGTATTTTAAGATTGCTTTAAAGCTGGCAAAGAACAAGATCTTCAATGATTTTAATCCTGATTTTCTGCATATGGCACTAATTTCAGATGAAGAATTTGAAGAATTTAAGCTTACTTATACTCCGCAGGATGATTCAGATGGGGAAGCATTAAATGAAGATATAATGCAGGAACTCGAGGTTTTGGTTACTCAAGGTAACGAAATTTTGGAAGAAGGTGACTTTGACGGAGCAATAACTATTTTTCAAAAGGCAATTTCTTTATTGCCGGAGCCGGCCGAAACATGGGAAGTATATCCATGGATTGCTGCACCACTGGCAGACGCCTATTTCGGTAAAGAAGAATATACGCTTGCATTACCATATTTCCAGATAGCAAACGATCTCATACAAGAAGAAGAACCAGATGCATTTCTGAAAATGCGTTTGGGGCAGACGTTGTTGGAAACTGGTAATACAGAAGATGCGTTAATACATCTTAATAGCGCTTATGAAATGGGTGGTGAAGAAGTTTTTGAAGACGAGGATGGAAAATATTTAGAGCATTTAAAGGTTAAAAATACCTAAAGAACAAATCAAAATCTTGGATCAGGATTGAAACTGGTCGGCCAACACTGATAATAAGAAAGAGATATCGAATGGCTTGGTAACAACCTCGTCTGCACATATCTCTTTCACCACTGCAATCCGGGGATGAGTTGATAAAACGATTACTGGAATATGTCCGTGTGTATCTGAAGCTTTAATCTGTTTACAGATCAATGTGCCTTCTTCGGAAGGGTTAATAATATCCAAAAGAATTGCGTCTGGTCTGAACTCATTCACATGCTTAAATACTTCATGATCTGAGTTGATCAGATGTGTAATATAACCTTCATCCTTTAGTACGATATCAATAAGTTCAAGGATATCTTTATTTTTCTCTACTACCAGTATTTTCTTCTTCATCAGGTCGATATGAATTTCACCAGGTTCTCCGGGAAATCGATCACAAAGATAAATAACCTTTTATTTAAATTTCATTGTAATTGGTTTATATTATTCATAATCAGTATTAGACAAAAAATAATTTAGTATGTAAAATATTCTCCCGGGAATTTTTATATTTGGTTATAAGAAGCTAAAAACATGGATAAATTTACTAAACTAAAAGAACTGGCGGCTGGCATAGAGGCAGACGTGGAGAAATTTTACAATGCAGGAAACAGCGCAGCTGGCACACGTGTGCGTAAAGCAATGCAGGATCTTAAAGTTCTGGCTCAGGAGATCAGAAGTGAAGTAACTGAGAAGAAAAATTCGGCAAAATAATAACGACCACATTCCTGACGAAAGGGGTTTATTGCTATATGAGAGATGCATGTGCATTTTTATAAGCATTAAGTCCCTTTTTTAAATTTAGTACAATGAATTATCTGGCAAGTCCCTCAAGATATACACAAATGCAATACAGACGCTGTGGAAACAGCGGTCTGAAATTACCGGCAATCTCCTTAGGTCTGTGGCACAACTTTGGCCATGTTGACCAACTTTCCAATTCCAGAGACATTCTGCATTTAGCTTTCGATAACGGAATTACTCACTTCGATCTGGCCAACAATTATGGACCTCCTCCGGGGTCTGCTGAAGAAAACTTCGGTAAAATTCTGAACCAGGATTTCTCCTCTTACAGAGATGAAATGATTATTTCCAGCAAAGCAGGGTATACCATGTGGGATGGTCCATATGGAGATTGGGGATCAAAAAAGTATCTTGTGTCCAGCCTCGATCAGAGCCTGAAGAGAATGAACCTGGATTATGTAGATATATTTTATCACCATAGACCGGATCCGGAAACTCCGCTGGAAGAAACAATGTCAGCACTGGATCTGATTGTAAAACAAGGGAAAGCATTATACGCAGGTATTTCTAATTATCCTGTCGGGGAAGCAAAAAAGGCTTTTGCTCTTTTAAAGGAAATGGGTACGCAATGTCTGATCCATCAGCCAAAATATTCGATGTACGAAAGATGGATCGAAGACGGTCTTATCGATCTTTTAGGAGATGAAGGCGTAGGATGTATACCATTTTCTCCATTGGCCCAAGGTTTATTAACCAATAAATATCTTCATGGAATTCCTGAAGATTCCAGAGCTGCAAAAGCACATGGCGCACTTCAGCAGGAACAGATTAGTCCGGAAACTATTGTTCAGCTGCAGGGGTTGAATACGTTGGCTCAGGAAAGAGGGCAGAGCCTGGCACAAATGGCTTTATCATGGATACTTAAAGATCAAAGAATTACTTCTGTACTTGTCGGGGCAAGTAAGCCCGCGCAATTAGCAGACAGTCTAAAATGCCTGGATAAACTAGACTTTTCAACGTCAGAACTACAACAAATCGAAGATATACTTGCCGGGTAGGGTATGTTCCGCCTGGTGATTTCTTTCGAACGGTAAAACAATTGAGGTTATCTGTCAAGGAACCTGTAAATTCGCAGCCATAAGCGGCCCCTGCGGGGGGAGCTTAATTTTGAAATAGTATAACATGACAATAGAAGAAAAAATCCAGGCCTCGGAGACGAGGATTTTTAAAGCTGTATTCCCGAATACAACTAATCATTACGACACCTTATTTGGTGGAACTGCCATGCATATGATGGATGAAGTTGCCTTTATTACTGCAACCCGTTTCAGCCGCCAGCGCATGGTTACGGTAAGCAGTGATAGAATAGATTTTAAAAGACCGATTCCTGCAGGTACAATTGTTGAACTGATCGGAACCGTCAGCCATTTGGGTAATACCAGTATGAAAGTAAGGGTAGATATCTATGTAGAGCAGATGTATTCTGAAACAAGAGAAAAAGCAGTAAGCGGAGAGTTTTCCTTCGTTGCTATTGATGAGCATAAAAAGCCAACTGCTATTATTAAATAACAAAAAAAGGTGATCAGTTTAAATTGATCACCTTTTTCGTTATTAGTTCAGTCTGAGTTATAAGCCCAATTTTTTATTGATAGCAGATGGGATACCTGCTTTATTTAATAAAATGGCAGTAGTTTTATATTTTACATAGTTTTTAGTTACATATAAATAACCCTTATAGTCATTTGTAACTCCCCATGAATTTTTAACAATATAGTATTCTTTACCATTCTGATCTTTTGCGATTCCGACAATGTGCATACCATGGTCATCGGTGGTTTGGTAGTTATCGAATGCCTGTTGACGTAATGTTTCAGTAATTTCCATTTCCGGTTTTGGCTCGCTGAACATGGCTTCTTTTTCAGAAGCGGTCATCTCTTCGAAAGGTTTTGCTGGTACATAAGCTACCCCGTTTTTATAAGAGAAAGATTTTTCACTTACGTCTGTAGCCCATGCTACTGAATATCCAGTTTTTAAAGCGTTATCAATGATATCTGTAACTTCATTTAGCTTTACATTGTAAACCTGGTCAAAAGACCAGTTGTCTGGAACCAATAATGTAAACTTGCTGTAGTACGGATGTTCCATAAAAGAAGATAACTCAACATAATCATCAGGATTGATACCTACTACCTGCTTAGCAAAAGTCTGTGGAGTATAGCTTTTGCCCTTGTAGTCGAACTTTTCAGGAACTGCGCCCAGGTAAGTATCCAATACTGATGTATATGCTTTTTCCCAGTTTGGAGTTAGCGTGCCATTTGGATTTTTAACAACTGCTTCAAGAATACCTGTAGTGATAGCACCCATTTCTGCAGTCTTGTTTAATTTTGTACCGTAGTTTAAACCGGTATAATTTACCTGAGGAACTGCACCATATTTTTTGTACATGTTAATTACATCATGCAATGCACCCCCGTCACCAAGCGTAACCGCACCATGCATGCGCACATAGTTTTTACCTTTTTCAACATAGGCATTTCTAGCCGTAAATAACTGTGATAAGGCTACTGGTTCTTTACCCATTCTCAACATTTCAGATTCGATAAAAGAATTTGTTGAATAGCTCCAGCAGGTACCCGATGAACCTTGATTTTGTACAGGAGTATTCTCCAGATTAATGACTTCCGTAAATTTGAAACCGGAAGTACTGTTGGCAGATTGATTGTTCTTTAATGAATTAACCAGGTTGTCCTGAGCAAATCCAAATGATGTGCTGAATAGCAGACCAGAGGCTAAAACCCATGGTTTAATCGATAATTTTGTCATTTGTGTGTGTTGTTTTGAATTACCACTTTAGTTTCGCAACTTTATTGCGTTTAACCAAAAGAGGTGGGCAATGTACATTTTTTGTACATAAATGAAAAAAAACGAGGTAAAAAAAATCTACCGGAACGGTTTAAAAAAACAGAGATTCCATAATTACATTATATCTATGAAAGCGAAAGAAGTTACTTTACTCACCGGATTTTTAGGATCAGGCAAGACCACATTATTAAACGCAGTAATTGAACATTTTAAAGAAACACGCTTTGCGATCATTGAAAATGAGATAGGTGAGGAAAGTATAGACGCAGGATTAATTGTTAAAGGTGAAGATGATATTATGGAGCTCAATAATGGCTGTCTTTGCTGTTCTCTGAATGATAATTTGTACGATTTACTAAATAGTCTTTGGGATCGGAAAGATAGCTGGGATCACCTTATTATTGAAGCCACCGGTATTGCTGACCCGGCTAACATTGCTCATCCTTTTCTAACAATAGACGAGGTTAAAAGAGGCTACGATCTTAAAAGGGTGATTTGTATAGTTGACGCCGAACTTATAGAAGATCAACTTAAAGATCATGAAGAAGCTATCCGTCAAATAGCATTCAGCGATGTAATTCTCCTGAATAAAACTGCGCAGGTAAGTGACGCTTATCTAAAGGAAATACACGGCATACTGAAAACCATTAATCCATTTGCTGAGACACTGGTTGCTACAGATAGAGATTTTCAGATCCGGAAGATGTTTGCAAGAGAACGTTATGCAAATTTCTACAGCAATCCGAAACCGGTCTGGAGTCCGAAAGGGATGTTGAATCTAACTGGATCAGCTATTCCTGCAGGGAAGACACTCCTGGCGGTTTCCGGGCAGCATAATAAACATCAGCATAGCGATATTGAAACAATACTTGTCAAATATAAGGAAAGTATGGATGCAGAACAGCTGGAGCATCGTATGATGGTGTTTCTGATTCTCCAATCTGCTAATGTATATCGTATTAAGGGGGTGATTTATAGCAGGGACTTTCAAAGCCGTCTGATTTTGCAGACGGTAGGTAAATCATTATCAATTACGCTTGGGGATCTTTGGATGCCTGATGAAACAAAAGAAAGTAAGATTGTTGTGATCGGAAAAAATCTAAAAATCTATGGCTTTGATAAAATGTTCAGAACATGTTTGCATGCAGCAGATGGCAATGCCGCATATTGATTTCCAATTTCTGCTTAAAAGTGTAAATTGGCTGCATGTTTCGTCTAATTAAACCGCTCTTTGTTGCTGCCTTTATATGGCAGGCTTGTATAATTCCTGAAACTGTTAATGCTCAGGTGCCTGTTTCGGGTGTAAGCCGGTCACTGGCTGTTTACAGGAAGTCTGTTCTCTCTGCTGTAAAATACAAACTGGCCCTTGATATACCGGCAGAAAAGTCCGACCCTATTCATGCCAGGCAGGAAATAACGTTTCATTCAGGTAAATTAAAAAAGGCGTTGCAGCTCGACTTCAAAGCTGATGCTAAAGTGATCAGTTTACTGGAAGTAAATGGTAGAAAAGTGCCGGTACAATTGATAAATGAACACTTAATTATTGCGCCGGGTCTGATACGGAATGGAGAAAATCATATTAATGTGCATTTCATTGCAGGAAATGGTGCACTAAATAGAAACGCAGATTATCTTTATACACTATTTGTTCCTGATCGGGCAAGAACGGCTTTTCCCTGTTTTGATCAGCCGGATATCAAAGCAACCTATTTGCTACAGCTGACAGTTCCGTCCAGTTGGAATGCAATTGCCAATGCTGCACAGGAATATGTTAGACAAGAAGGCGACAGAAAAATATATCAGTTCCGGGAATCAGATCTATTGAGTACATATCTGTTTGCATTTGCTGCAGGAAAGTTTCGTTTATACGAAGGCACCCTGCAGGGAAAAAATGCCGACCTCTTATATAGGGAAACTGATACAGCCAAATTAACACCAAGTCTGCCTGCCATTTATGCAATACATGAGCAGAGTCTCAAATTTTTTGAGGAATGGACCAGTATTCCGTATCCGTTTCAAAAATTTGGTATGAGTGCAATTCCAGATTTTCAGTTTGGGGGAATGGAACATCCCGGGTCAATTCATTATAAAGAATCTAGTTTGTTTCTTGATCGTACAGCGTCCAGGGATCAGTTAAACACCAGAAATAATTTAATAGCTCACGAAACTGCACATATGTGGTTTGGTGATCTGGTAACGATGGATTGGTTTTCAGACGTCTGGATGAAAGAAGTATTTGCCAACTTTATGGCTGATAAGAGTACTGCAGAACCTAATAATAAAGCCGAATCCGATCAGAAGTTTTTGATCAGCCATGTGCCGGCCGCTTATGCTGTAGATCGTACAGCAGGTGCGAATCCAATCAGACAGGAACTGGGTAACCTGAACGAGGCTGGTACGCTATATGGTAATATCATTTATCATAAGGCCCCGGTTATGATGAGGCAGCTGGAAAGTCTCATGGGAGAATCTGCATTTCAAGCAGGCGTAAGGGAGTACCTTAAGAAATTTTCAAACGGCAATGCTTCCTGGCCGGACCTTATCCGGATCCTTAACAGCCATACTTCCGCTGATCTTATTAAATGGAATAGTGTGTGGGTGAATGATAGCGGCAGGCCGGTAGTTACTTATAAACTTGAACAGAAAGAGGGATTGATATCCAGGCTGACGGTTAGTCAGCATGCTGAGCAAGGTAAAACCAGGAATTGGCCACAACAATTTAAAATAAGCCTGTATTATCAGGATCATATTAAGGAACTTCCTGTAGATCTTATTGGAAAAGATGTAATTATATCAACGGCGGCAGGACTTCCGGCACCTCTATATACGATTTTTAATACAGGGGGTGAAGGTTATGGAAGAATGCCAGTTGATCCTGCATTACCTGCTCACATTTACGATGTCAAAGATCCATTAAGCAGGGCAAGTGCTTATATCGGTCTATATGAACAAATGCTAAGTGGAGAAAGTATTCGTCCTGAAGAATTGCTGGAGCTTTATAAAAAAGGCTTATTGGTTGAAAATGATGAACTGAACCTGAAACTAATCTCCACGTATATAGGCCAGCTTTACTGGCAGTTTAGCAAAGCAGAATTGCGTACGGCAATTGCACCTTCACTGGAGATGCAGATCTGGACTGCGCTTTCACAGAACAAATTCACAAATCAGAAAAAACAACTTTTTAAATTATATCAGGATATATTTTTAAGCGTGGAAGCTAAAAACCGGTTGTATCAGATTTGGAAAGACCAGGCCGCGCCAGAGGGAATTAACTTAACTGAAGATGATTATACAAGCCTGGCACTGGCGCTGGCAATCAGAGATAATGCATCCAAAGATATTTTGCCGCTCCAGAACCTGCGTATTACAAATACCGATAGAAAAGAGCGTTTTGAGATGATTATGCCTGCTGCATCTGCTGATCTTCAGGTAAGAGACCTTTTTTTTAATAGCTTAAAGCAGATTTCGGGCAGGACGAAGGAATCTACCGTACTCACAGCTTTATATTATCTGCATCATCCTTTGAGACAGGAAAGCAGTGTGAAGTATTTAAAGCAAAGCCTTGAGATGCTGGCAGAAATACAAAAAACAGGAGATATTTTCTTTCCTCAATCGTGGCTGCAATCCAGTTTTGGGATGTATCGTTCCTCTGAGGCGGCAGATATCGTAGAAGAATTTCTAAAGGCACATCCAGATTATTCTCCAAAACTCAAAGCAAAGATTCTGCAGGCTACAGATAATTTATTCAGGGCAAGGAAACTGGATAACCAATAGATTTTATAAATTATGGGCCAGAAATTACTTCGACTTATATTTTTTGGTAATTATTTTGTTGGCCTGCTGGCTATTGCTCTTACAGTAGAATCTACCCTTCAGCTAGGCCTCCCATTTAATTCTGCCGCATATTATCTGCTGGTTTTTCTGGCGCCTATAATTTACTATACTTACGCTTATATGGGGGTATCAAGTTCTGCTGACACATCAAACCCCAGAACTTTATGGTACGCTGGTCATATCAAACAGGTTCGTCTCACTCAGCAGATTCTTTTAATAATCTGCATTATCGTTGCACTCTATCTTGGTATCCATAATATAAAAGGAATACTCGCATTGCCGGTAGGATACTGGATCGGGGCCGGGCTTATAGGGCTGGTTGCCATTCTGTATTATGGTATGCTGCCGTTATTCTCTTTCAATCTTAACCTGCGCAATACCGGTTTACTGAAACCATTTGTCATTGGACTGGTCTGGGCGGCTACAGCAAATTTCTTTCCTTTGGTTATGCTTAAAATTGAAACTGGTACAGCTATCGGTGGGAGCTCCCTCTGGTATTTTCTGTTTGTTAAAAACTGGATGTTTTGCACGGTGAATGCGATTATGTTTGATATGAAGGATTATGCAATTGACTATAATAACCAACTGAAGACATTTGTAGTAAGAATTGGATTGCAGAGGACTGTCAATCAAGTGCTTATTCCTCTTTTGTTAACCGGTGTTGTTTCTTTGGTGATTTTTGCAGGTTACCGGCATTTTCCTGCTGGAAGATTACTCTTCAATCTTTTACCTTTTCTGCTGACTATTGCCGTTGCTTATTCCATGAACAAGCGAAAACAGATCTTCTACTATCTGATTGTTATTGATGGGTTGATTTTGCTTAAAGCCTTATGTGGTATTACCTCAATGCTTCTGTTTAAATAAAAATACTGGAATGAACAACAACTACGATCTTATTGCCAGGATTTATGATCCCCTGAGCCGGTTGGTATTTCGGAAATCGCAGCTTAAAGCACAAACCGATCAGCTGAAGTATGTTTCAGCCGGTAATAATCTATTAATTGCGGGAGGTGGAACGGGCTGGATACTGGAGGAGCTCAGTAAACTTCACCCTGTCGGGCTCAAGATTACTTATCTGGAAATATCTGCGGAAATGATCCGGATGGCACGTAAAAGGAACACTGGTGAAAACGAGGTAATCTATGTTCATACCGGTGCGGCGGACTTTAAGGCAAATTGTAAGTTCGATGTAATACTCACTGGTTTTCTATTCGATAACTTTCAGGCAGCAGAGGCAATACACGTATTCAGGCATTTTGACAAAATGATAACACCGGAGGGATACTGGCTCTTTACTGATTTCCAATCCGATATTTCGAAACAGAAGTGGTGGCAAAAATTATTACTTAAAACAATGTATATTTTTTTTAATTTGGTGTCCGGTGTGAAGGCGAAAAAAGTACCCGACCTTTTTGATAGTTTTCAGGATGCTGGTTATCAGATAGTAAACAGTGAGATCTATTATAAAGGCTTTATTCAGGCCGTATCATTCCAGAAAATACGAAAAAGTTAATCAAACAATCAATTATTTGAATTTCATAAGAATTGATTTGAAATTCATATTTTCAAAAGCAGGTTCATACGATACATTTGCCCTGCAACCATTTGTTACTTGCGAAAGATCCTAATTTATGCGACCGAAAGCTATATTCTTCTCCATATTTTTCTCTACAACCACATTATGCAGCATAGTTAATCCCGTTCAGGCGCAGACGCTGCAATTAAAAGAAGCCATTGACATGGCCTTGAATAATTACGGAACTCTGAAGGCTAAACAAAGTTATGCACTTGCTTCCAAAGAAACCGTAAGGCAGAATAAAACAGAATATCTGCCTAACCTCAGTCTGGCTGCCCAACAGGATTACGGAACAATTAACGGTCAAAATGGACCACTATCTGCTTTAGGAGGCTTAAATGCCGCATCGTCCGGGCCGGCATTAGACGGTCAGAACTGGAATGCTGCTTTTGGTGCTTTATATCTGACCAATGTGAATTGGGACTTTTATACTTTCGGCAGAATACGGGAAAAGGTGAAGGCTGCCAGAGCTGTACAAAAAAGGGATGAAGATGATCTTAATCAGGAGATATTCCAGCACGAGGTCAGGGTTTCTTCAGCCTATTTAAATCTGCTTGCAGCACAAAGACTTACACGTTCCCAGCGTAATAACCTGGAAAGAGCGATCATCTTTAAAGATAACGCGGTTTTAAGAGCTAAAAATGGATTAATTGCAGGTGTAGATACGTCATTGGCTAAAGCCGAGGTATCAAATGCCAGGATTGCATTGACAAAATCTATTGATCTTGAGCAACAACAGGCTAATCAGTTAGGAGTTTTGATCGGAAAAAACGCGACATCATTTATCTTGGATACAGCTTCTGTAAATCATTTACCGAAATCGTTTATTGTGCAGGATACGACTGCGAATCTCAATGGGCATCCTGTACTCAGGTTCTATAAAGACAGGGTAGAAGTGAGTAACCAGCAGGTTAACTATCTGCGTAGATTAAGTTATCCAAGCATTTCGATGATAGGTGTATTTCAAGGAAGGGGATCTGGGTTTTCCAGTAACTATGCACTTGACCAGTCAGACTTCACCAGAAAATATTCAACCGGAGTTAATCCAACCCGTGCAAATTATATCGTTGGGGTAGGAATTACCTGGAATCTGACCAGTATTCTTCGGAATTCGCCGCAGGTTAAAGCGCAGCGTTTTATCAGCAGGGGACTGGAAGATGAGTATGAACTTGCTGGACAGCAATTGCAGGCACAACTTTTATTGGCGGAGACCAAAATAAAAAATGCAATGGATAACTATCAGGAAGCACCGGTGCAAGTTAAAGCAGCAAGCGATGCATACCTGCAGAAAAGTACACTATATAAGAATGGATTAACCACGCTTGTGGATCTTACCCAGGCTTTATATACACTAAACAGAGCGGAAACAGATAGAGATATTGCATATACCAATGTCTGGCAGGCTTTGTTGCTGAAATCGGCAGCAAGCGGCGATTTTAATCTGTTTATCAATGAATTTTAAGCCCTTTACCCTATGAATCTTATCCGTTTCGCACTGCGCAAACCAATTTCAATCCTGGTATTCGTAGCAGGACTGCTGTTCTTCGGGATCAGTGCAATGACCAGTATCAAGGTAGATATTTTACCTAAGATGAACTTACCGGTTATTTACATTGCCCACCCTTTCGGTGGTTATACCCCAAACCAAATGGAATCTTATTTTGGTAAGGCCTATGTAAACATTTTGCTTTTCGCAAATGGTATTAAAAGCATCGAGACCAAAAATACACAGGGCCTGATGCTTATGAAGCTTACCTATTATGAAGGTACAGATATGGCGCAGGCTGCATCTGAATTAAGTGCGTTATCCAATCGGGCCCAGGCAATTTTTCCAGCCGGTTCACAGCCGCCTTTTGTAATTCGTTTTGACGCGTCTTCGCTGCCGGTCGGACAACTGGTTCTTAGCAGTAAAATAAGATCGAATAATGAGTTGCAGGATCTGGCTAACACAACTGTGCGGGCATCCTTTACGCAAATACCCGGATTATTATCTCCTGCTCCGTTCGGAGGTAGCCCAAGAACTGTAGAGATTAACGTAAACCCGGGGCTAATGCAGTCCCATAACCTTACCGTTGAGCAGATAGTTGAAGCAATTAAGCTGAACAATCAGACTGCTCCTTCAGGAAACGTTAGAATTGGTGATAAAAACTATATTACACCGACCAATTATACCATTGAGAAGATTAAAGAATTCGAAGATATTCCATTGTTTAAAGGGGGAGTACAGAATCTTTACCTGAAGGATGTAGCTACGGTAAAAGATGGTGCGGATATTACATCCGGATATGCTTTGATTAATGGTAAAAGATCTGTTTATCTGAGTATTGCAAAGTCTGGAGATGCCTCTACATGGGATGTGGTTAAGAATCTTAAAGCACACCTTCCACAAATACAAAACACTTTACCGGAGGACGTTCAGCTATCTTATGAATTTGATCAGTCTGTCTATGTAATTAATGCGGTGAAGAGTCTGATCAGCGAAGGGGCGATTGGAGCCATATTAACTGGTTTAATGGTATTACTGTTCCTTGGCGATAAACGAGCGGCATTGATTGTTATTTTAACTATTCCGACTTCAATTATTGCTGGTGTATTATTCCTGAAATTATTTGGACAGACCATTAATATCATGTCATTGTCTGGTCTGGCTCTCGCCATTGGTATTCTGGTAGATGAGTCGACTGTAACCATTGAGAATATTCACCAGCATTTCGATATGGGAAAACCGAAGGCACAGGCAATCTGGGATGCCTGTAAGGAAATCGCGTTTCCTAAATTATTGATCCTGCTTTGTATTCTCGCTGTATTTGCTCCGGCATTTACTATGTCAGGGATACCAGGGGCATTGTTTTTGCCTTTAGCGTTGGCCATTGGTTTCTCTATGGTAATTTCCTTTTTGCTTTCCCAGACCTTTGTTCCGGTTATGGCAAACTGGCTGATGATAGCCAAACCACATGCGCATGAAAATGCCAAGCAGACCAGGTTCGACCGCTTTAAAGCCGGGTTTATGAGCATGCTGGAAACCCTATTTAAATATGCCAAACCAGCAGTTTTAGTTTATCTGGTCGTTGCTATAGGGTCTGCGGCACTTCTGTTATCTTTGATTGGAAGAGACGTATTGCCAAAGGTAAATTCTAGCCAGTTTCAGCTCAGGATGCGCTTAGCAGACGGAACCAGGCTCGAGAGAACAGAAGAGAAAGCCAATCTGTTGCTTAAAGAGTTAAAGAATATGGTTGGAGAAGAGCATGTGGCAATTTCTTCAGTTTATATCGGTCAGCACCCCGCCCAGTTTTCAGTAAATCCGATTTATCTATTCATGGGTGGCCCGCATGAAGCCGTGTTCCAGATTACATTGAAAGATATGCATGTCGATATGGATGAGTTGAAAGACAAACTCCGTGCGCAGATTCAGAAAGTAATTCCCGGGGTTAAATTATCATTTGAACCGATCGAATTAACAGATAAAGTATTAAGTCAGGGTTCACCGACACCTGTCGAGGTGAGAATTACCGGTAAAAATAAAGCACTTAACAGAGAGTATGCAGAAAAAATAAGCAATGCTTTAAACCATGTGAATTATATGCGGGATGTGCAGATTGCCCAGCCTATTGATTACCCTTCATTAAATATTAATATTGACCGTACACGTGCAGCACAGCTTGGTGTAGATTTAAATGATATTTCCAAATCATTAATTGCGACGACCTCGTCTTCCAGATATACCGATAAAAATACCTGGGTAGATGAAAAAATAGGACTTTCTTATAGTGTGCAGGTTCAGGTTCCCTTTAATCAGTTGAAATCTAAATCAGATCTGGAAGCTATACCACTATTGAAGAATTCAAGCAGACCAGTGTTAGGAGATGTCGCTTCTATTGAGTCCGGAGTGACCTATGGCGAAAATGATAACCTTGGTTCGACACCGTTTTTATCGGTTACTGCGAATCTGAATGACAAAGATTTGGGGTCGGCTAATAAAGACGTTGCGAAAGCTATCTCAAGCCTTGGAGAGCTGCCAAGAGGATTGCTTGTCGAACAGGTTGGTCTTGGAAAGGTACTTGATGAAACTTTAAGCAGCCTTCAATCAGGTTTGTTAGTCGCAATTGTGGTGATCTTTCTGATGCTTTCGGCTAATTATCAGTCTTTCCGTGTACCTTTAGTAATCCTGGCGACCGTTCCTGCCGTTATATTGGGTGCATTACTTTTACTGACAGTTACTGGTTCGACATTGAATCTACAATCTTATATGGGAATTATCATGTCGGTTGGTGTGTCAATTGCCAATGCAGTATTGCTCATTACTAATGCAGAAGAATTGCGCAGACAACATGGGAATGCGCTTGATGCTGCCAGAACTGCAGCAGGAGTAAGGTTACGACCGATTATTATGACGAGTATTGCAATGATCGCAGGTATGTTACCCATGGCGATTGGTCACGGCGAAGGCGGTGATCAGGTTTCACCTTTGGGACGTGCAGTTATCGGAGGTCTGATTGCTTCCACATTTGCTGTTTTAATTATCCTTCCCCTGGTATTTGCCTGGGTTCAGGGAAAAGAATCCACTACTTCATTGTCTCTGGATCCGGAGGATGAAGAAAGTTTACATTATAATCCAATTGCTATATCTAAGCGTGAATCAGAACATGAATAAATCAGCCTATAAAAACTTGAAATTATACAGCGGTATGCTGACACTGTTAATCTTTATTAGCAGCTGCAGTGAGCATTCCGAAAAGAAAGCCGCAGCAGCCAAAGCACCTGAAATTAAGACACTGGTATTGGAATCTCAGCGTTTGGCCAGTGAACTGAAGATGCCTGGAGAATTGATTGCCAATCAACAGGTAGATTTGTATGCCAAGGTGAGCAGTTTTGTCAAAAATCTTAAAGCTGATGTAGGGACACAAGTGACCGCGGGGCAGCTGCTGATGACGCTGGAAGCACCTGAAATGAGCTCACAGCTTGCGGCTGCGGAATCCAGATTGAAGGCACAGGAAGCAGTTTATACGGCAAGTAATGCGAATTACAATCGTTTACTGGCAACTAGTCAGACCCCCGGAACTATTTCTACCAATGACCTGGAGCAGGCACTGGCTAAAAAAAATGCAGATCTTGCACAGTTCAATGCAGCGAAAGCTTCATTTAAAGAAATAGGTACAATTCAGAATTATCTGGAAATCAGGGCGCCGTTTGCCGGTATTATATCTGCGAGAAATGTGAATGCCGGTGCCTATGTAGGACCATCCGGAAAAGGGTCTGAATTCCCGCTTTTTACCGTTCAGGAACAGAAACATTTACGTTTGGTCGTTTCTATACCCGAGCAGTACACAGGTTACCTGAAAATAGGCGATACTGTTACTTTTAAAGTGAAATCACAACCGGCGGCTTTATTTACAGCGACGGTAAAGAGAATGTCCGGTGCATTGGATCAGCGGTTACGTTCAGAGCGCGTAGAAATGGACGTAGCCAATCTGGATAAAAAGTTACTTCCGGGGATGGTTGCAGATGTATCTATTCCGTTACCTGCAAATGCAAGTACATTTGTGGTTCCAAAATCTGCTATAGTTGATGGATCAGAAGGAATTTACGTAATTCGTTCGAAAAATAACCGCGCAGAGAAGGTAAACATAAAAAAAGGTAGGGAAACTGACGATAAAAGTGAGATTTTTGGAAATCTTACTGCAGGTGACAAACTTGTTGCAGTAGCAGGTGAAGAAATTCACGATGGAGATCCAATCAAACCATAATTTTACAATCCAGCGAAGGGACATGCTTAAAATTTGCGCAAATTTATGGCGTGAAAAAAAGTATGTCCCTTTTGGAATTTTATGAAATGCTTGCGCATAACAGACCCGATGTCGTTATCCCACACGCCATCAATGACGTACATACCGGGCATTTTAATGTATTTAAGAGATTCGGCTATTGTTCACTTAATCCATCTCCTTACAACAGGCGTGAATTCTACAAAATTTCTCTTGTAATCGGTAAAGGGGTACTATATTATCCAAATCAAAGAATAGAAGTTAACGGATCTGCACTTCTTTTTACCAATACAACTATCCCGTATTCATGGGAGACTACATCGGAATTTCAATCCGGTTACTTTTGTCTATTTACAGAAAGTTTCATGAGGCAGCGCAATGAATCTCTCAGAGAAGGTCTTTTGTCCCGCATTCAGGAAAATCCAGTTTATCCACTTAATTCAATCCAGGTAGCCGACATTAGTAAGGTGTTTGAAAAAATGATAGCTGAAATGGATTCAGATTATGCATATAAATATGATCTGATGCGTAATTATGTTAATCTTCTCGTTCATGAGGCCATGAAAATGACACGTTTAGAAACACAGAGTAAGATAACAAATGCGTCGACCAGGATCACTACTTTGTTTTTTGAACTGCTCGAAAGACAATTTCCTATTCATTCCACTGATCATGTATTGCAACTTAGGACAGCTAACGACTTTGCAGCCAGACTATCGATTCATGTCAACCACCTGAACCATGCAGTTAAAGAAGTAACCGGTAAAACTACGTCTGAACATATATCCGGGCGTATAGCGACGGAGGCAATTGCCTTATTACAGCATACGGAATGGAATATTTCTGAAATTGGCTATTGCCTGGGATTTGAATACCCGGCCAATTTTAATCAGTTTTTTAAGCGCCAAACTATGGCTGTTCCGCGTTCTTTCCGGGATAAAAATGCACAACCACCCAGACATTTAGATTTATGGAGCGGTAATTGATTAGATTTTACCGTGGCCAGACATATTTTATTTTAATATTTTAACAGGATTTAACATAAAAATGACCACTTAATTTGTATTATTGGTACAATTAGCTTTCTGCTTGATGCTTTTATAGCTTATTCGAACAGATTAAAAGACGTTAGGTGTGTGTTTCTATGATGACTAAAATTCAGAAAAGGTCTTTTTATCTACTTTTTTTACTACTTATTTTTACTGTATCCTCCGTCGTTGCACAATCAACGGTAGTGACCGGAGTTATTACAGATGCTGCAGATAAACGACCTGTCCCTTCGGTTACAGTAATTTTCAAGGGAACAAAAATAGCGACCAAAACTGATGCACAGGGTAAATACCGGTTGAGTGCTCAAATTGCTTCTACCCATATAGAAATAAATTATGTTGGGTATAAAACCCAGTCTGTTCCGGTAAAAGCAGGGCAGGAGCAGCAAATCAATATTGTACTTCAGGAAGATTCTCAGGCTTTAAACGAAGTCACGGTTAATTCAGCTAAAAAGGCGAAATACAGAAATAAAGACAATCCTGCTGTCGAACTCATTCGTCAGGTAATTGCGCATAAATCTTTGAACAGGCTGGAAAGTGATTCTACAGTCGAATATCAGCAGTATGATTGGATGCAATTCTCTTTAAGTAATTTATCCGAAAAGTTTAAAAACAAGAAAATATTCAAAAACTATCAGTTCCTTTTCGATCAACAGGATTCTGGCGCCGTGGGTGGTAAGAATATATTGCCTGTTTATCTTCGGGAGCGGCTTTCTCAGTATTATTATCGTAAGAGTCCACAGAAGACTAAAATCATAACCCTTGCAGATAAGCATGTAAATTTTGACGATGGCCTTGTAGATAACAATGCGATAGGTAATTATTTTGAGCGGATGTATGCCGATGTAGATATTTATGCTAACAATATTGTTTTTACAAACAGCCAGTTTTTAAGTCCTATCGCAGATGGTGCCCCCGCTTATTACAAGTTTTTTATTACCGATACACTCAAAAATCAGCAGCCTCAGCTTATCGAGCTGTCTTTTATTCCCAGACTTCCAAACGCGTTATTATTTGAAGGGAAGATCTATATCACTATGGATGGTAAGTACGCCGTTCAGCAGGCTTTTCTAAAAACGGGTAAAGATGTTAATATAAATTTTGTTCGTGCATTGGAAGTTAAATTAAATTTCGAGCCGGATATCAGAGGTAAATTCCATTTAGTGAAAAGTCATCTGCTTATGGATTTCGGACTGGGTAATGAAAAGGGAAGAGGGTTCAAAGGAGAAAGATCTGTCACTATTAAAAACTACAAAACCAATATTCCAAGGCCGGACAGTGTGTATAGTGGAGAGAGTATGGTGATGGCAGCTGGGGCGGAGAACCGTGACGCTGCATACTGGGCGAATAATAGACTTGAACCTATTGGCGAAGACAAACTTAAGATATACGGTAATATCGATACCCTGGGTCAGATGAAATCATTTAAGCGAATGATGGACCTGGTAACCTTTTTTTTTATAGGATATAAAAATCTGGGCCCGGTCGAAATAGGACCATTGTATTCATTTTATACCTTTAATAATCTGGAAGGTTTCCGGCTAAGATTCGGAGGAAGAACAACTACAGACTTCAGTACTCGTTTTTACTTTGATACCTATGCGGCTTATGGTTTCAAGGACGAAAAATGGAAATATTTCTTTAGTGGTGCTTACTCATTTAATAATAAATCTATCTATAAATTCCCACAGAGTTTTGTTCGCGCAAGTTTTCGCAGGGATATGAGTATACCGGGAGAGGAGGCCGTTAATGGTATCCCCGAAGATAACCTGGCGTCTTCGTTCAGAAGAGGTGTAAACGATAAGTTTCTGTATAATGATTTTTATAAAGTAGAATATCAGCAGGAATATCTGAATCACTTCTCATTTAATGTTGGCTTTAGAAAATGGACACAGAGTCCGGCAGGAAATCTGCTCTTTGCAAGACAGACTGATTTAGGGACACAAAATTTAGCCCAACTAACTAGTACAGAATTTAATCTGAGACTTCGGTATGCACCTTTCGAAAAGTTTTATCAGGGGAAAGTATTCAGAGAGCGGATTATTGAAAAATATCCTGTGTTTGAGTTGGATTATGCTGCAGGTGTAAAAGGATTATTTGGCGGTGAAAATGCCTATCATAATTTAACAGCAAGCATCGATAAACGTTTTTATCTGGGGCAATTTGGACGTTCTGATGTCAGGCTGGAAGGAAATTATCTGTTCGGTCAGGTACCATTTCCACTGCTTCGTATTCACAAAGCTAACCAATCTTATTCCTATCAGGTTTATGCCTATAATCTTATGAATTTCCTGGAATTTGTGAGTGATCATTATGTAAGTCTCAACGTCGATCATAATTTCAATGGATTGATTTTAAACAGAATACCATTGTTACGAAGTTTGAAATTAAGAGAGTATGTTACATTTAAAGGGTTGTACGGAGGCTTAAGGAATGAAAATGATCCGCTCATGAACTCATCTTTGTTACAATTTCCTGTAAATGAAGATGGTATAGCTACCACATATCACCTGGGGAACAGGCCATATATGGAGGCTAGTGCCGGACTGGGTAATATTTTTAAAGTTCTACGTTTTGATATTGTCAGAAGGTTTAATTATCTGAACCATCCTGATGTATCTAAATGGGGCTTAAGAGCAAAAGTACAGTTCGAGTTCTAATCAAAAGACCTCATTCAGACCTACAAAAACCCCTCTTGAGCCATTCTTCCCAATGCCGTAGTCAATGCAGAGATTGGAACGGCTTTGCTTATTAAAGAGGATGCGTAAACCAGCACCTGTTCCGGGTTCCCAATATTGAAATAGCTTAGTTCTTTGCTGATTGCTGGCAGTTTGTAAATTGAAAAAGGCGACGCCACTAAATAGTTTATTGGCAGAGATTGGAAAGCGGTATTCCAGTTCGTTATAAAAAAAAGAGGGTCCTTTAAACCTGGCGATAGTATAGCCTCGTCCGGTTCTCTGCTCAGTATCACTGCCGGTTCCCGGTAACTCCAGATAAGGCAATTGACCCCGAAGTAAATATGAACCCCAGATCCAGTAGGCGAGTATGTGTTCAGGATTTCGTTTCGACAGGCTCCAGTATTTTCTCAGTTCCGTTTTCAGCTGCATTGCAGACTTCTGACTTCCCATCCAGTGTGTATTTGTTCTTAGAATTACATCAACATATAATCCTTTGTATGGCCGGTAAGGCTGATCTCTTGAGTTGTATTGCATATTTAATAATATACCACCTGCAATATTCTCATTGGCATCAAAACCATTCTGTTGACTATACATGTCATTGTATACACCAGACTGACCGGCAGCCGGGTTTTCCTGCGTAATCTTTTTATAGTAGTTAAAGGTCACACCCGCGCCGGCATAAAAATTATCAAGGATACTTTTATAAACCATTTCACTAAGTTTTAAAAAAGTATATCTGAGGGGAAGGGTAACCGGGTTTTTCTGGCCGGTTCCGATTCCATCATCCTGTATAACTGTTTTGCCAAGGTTCCAGCTGCCTACCAGATTATACTGGTTCCTGGCTGTATAAATATTATGACTTAATTGAATAAGAGCCAGTTCATTGGTTGAAAGCACTCCATAAGCGTCGAATATGGAAAGTGATGTGCTTTCTGGATTCCCCAGGTATTCACTTCCCGAAATGTCGGCACCGAATTCAAAACCCGTACTGGGCGTATAGCCAACAGACGGTAGAATAGCGAAGCTTCCCTTGTTGGTGACCACGGGTGCTGGTGTTTTTTTCTTTAAAATTAGCTTTCTGAAGACGTCAACTGCATCTACTGCCACCGTATCCTGAGCAACAGCTTGCAGACCGGTTAGCAGTATAACGCCCACAAATATTGCGGTCCGGGACAGGTTTGTTTTAAGTATAGTTTTGGTCTTCATGCACGTATTCAAAAATAAAAATACACTTATATCTCTTATCTGTACAAACCGGTAGAAATAAATTTTGTTATGCTCATCATAAGGCTGTACGAGATCCCGTGGCATATTTTTTTTAATTACAATCTGTGCCAATTGTAAAATTAATGGGAGGTTCAAATAGATTAAAATGAGATAAGTGTGTCATAAGTGGTTTGTTTGCAGTGATATTCGAGTGCTTTTAATGCATTTACATATAATTAATATGTTTTGAGGGCTCACAATGAAATATATAAATGTTCATTTACTTCAAAAGGACACGGAAATTGATTAAAATTGCGTCTATACCGGGAGAAACCCTTAAAATTGTTAAAATTTCCCTGTCCAGGTATAGTTTTTAATGGGTTCAGGCCTGTCCGGAAGAACAAATAGTAATTATGAAACAAATATTGAAGATTGGTGTAGATTCAGCAGCGCCTTTTCCATTGCACAGTGATTATAACTCTACGACATTTGAAGGGTTTGAGGTAGACATGCTGCAGGCAATAGGTAAAGTACTTAATCTTGAATTTCAATATGAAGTATCATTATGGTCTAATATTCTGGAGAAGCTCTATAAAGGCGAACTCGATATAATTTGTTCTGCGGTTACCATGACCAGTTCCAGACAGATGATTCTGGAATTCAGTACACCCTATCTTGAATTTAAACTTTGTGCGGTTGTCAATAAAGGTGACACACACGGCGAAGACCAAACTTTTAAAGACAAAAGAATTGGTATCCGTATTGCTACAGAAGCAGAGAAATATGTGATGTCTAAATTTCCTTCTAATACAACAGTTCATGCTGAAACAAACAAAGAATTGTATGAAAAATTGCTGGACAGAAAAATAGATGTTTTAATCGATGATTCTCCAATTGCAGGAGGTTTTCTTGGGAAATATGATAGTCTTGAAATAGGTCATTTTATTCCGAATTCAGATTCCAAATATGCAATAGCCATGAAAAAAGGAGATATTGAACTTAAAGAAAGAATCAACGAAACATTAGAGCTGCTCCATGAGAACGGGACTTACGATGCCATTTATGAAAAATGGTTCAGCCATATCCGGTTGTCCTGATAACCTATAAATCTTAAGCTTTGCACAAGAAAAAGAAAGATAAAGACAAAAAAAGCGACAAATCTGACGCTAAGTCTAAGAAGAAAAAGAAAGAGTGCTGCGAAAAATATAAACAAGGAAAACGGTGTAAAAACTGTCCTCTAGGGTAGGTTGTGTAAAACAAAAAGCCATTCTAATTGCTTTTCATGTAGTATATAATTAAATAACATGGAAAAAATAATTCAAGTACTCTTCGATACTGAAGCATCCGCATTCAGCGGACTTAAAGCTATACAGAATTTAGCGGCCAATCAGGATATTTCTCTCGGAGAATCATATGTCCTGAGTAAAAATGAAGCCGGTCAGGTAAATATCCGTTCAGCAAAAGATGAATCTGCAGGTTACAGTACAATTGGTGGGGGAATAGTGGGTGGTTTGATAGGTCTGCTTGCCGGTCCTCTGGGTTTGCTCGTTGGGATTGGTGCTGGTATGATTGCTGGATCCGCGGGTGATACTTTGCGCGCAGAGCAAGTGTCCGACTACCTGGATGACGTCTCTATTAATATCCCTCCAGGAAAAGCGCTATTGGTTGCCCATGTTTGGGAAGATTGGGAAATACCGGTTAATACAGTTTTAGAGCCGTTCAGTGGCCAGATACATCGTTTGGATATTCAGGAAGATGTATTTGTACCTGCAGAAAAACAACTTAATCAGCTTAGTGACCAGATTTCCAAGGCTGAGGCCGCGTATCTTGCTGCGGATGATTCGGGCAAGTCGGCATTGAACCAGGAATTGCTTGATTTAAAGATCAAACGTGAAAAATATAAAGAACAGCTTCAGGGAACATCAGGCCACCAGGAAGCGCAGTATAATGAATGGTTGAAAACCGAACGGAAATCAAAAGACGAAACAAATTATACATCTGAAACCTGGGAAGAGAAGCAAGGACGTTTAAGTGCAAGACTAAACGCACAGCAAAATAAATTAAATGAAATTTTGAAGAACAGATAACAAGCTGTAAACAAATATGATTTAACCTGGTTTAGGGCATATTCAAAAGCTTAAAAATGATATATTAGCTGACCAAATAATATTTAAGCCAAATATGTCAGTTAAATCCAAGCCATTTACTCTTCATGAGGACTGGGCAGTTGTAATTCTCGGTGCCCTGGTTATTGTTCTTTCTTTATTTTTTTATATAGTTCCTGTACCTCTGTTTAAATGGAGTAATACGACTGAACTGATGTCAGTAGTATTAACAGCGGGAAATCTTAAGATTATTCTTATTCAATTTGTCTTTGTCTGCCTTATAGGCATTGCGGGGGCACAGATTACGGGGAAGTCGGTGCGAAATTTCGTTGCTGGTTTCCCTTTTGTATACCTGCTCACTATGATTGCGCTGCTCATCGCGGGTAATTCGACAATGCGGTCTCTTAATCTTGAAGCAGTAATTTTTAGTTTGGTTATCGGGCTGATCATTGGTAATTTTTTTAAACTACCACAATGGTTCAGAGATATGTTGTCTACAGAGCTTTTTGTTAAGATAGGTTTGGTCTTGTTGGGGACTACAATTATATTTTCCGATATTCTTAAAGCAGGTGCTTTAGGTCTCATTCAAGCCTTGGTTGTTGTACTTTCAGTATGGTATTTTGCTTTTTGGCTATGCAGGAGGTTTAAAATAGATGATGATCTGACTATGATGATATCTTCAGCGGTATCAATCTGTGGTGTTTCTGCAGCTATAGCGACATCAGGAGCAATAAAAGGCGATCCGAAAAAATTATCCTATGTAATTTCGATGGTGCTCATTACGGCAATTCCGATGATGATCTTTATGCCATACATTGCGAATTATTTTAACTTTCCTCAAGAAGTTACCGGAGCATGGCTTGGCGGTAGTATCGATACTACTGGTGCTGTTGTTGCTTCGGGAAGTCTTGTAGGAGAAGAGGCTCTTAAAATCAGTACCATTGTCAAGTTTTCTCAAAATGTATTGCTGGGGATCGCCGCCTTTGCTATCAGTATTTACTGGTCTTACCGTAAAACGGAGAAAGGTGCTGATGCAGTAGAAAAACCTACATTGAAAGTAATATGGGATAGATTTCCGAAATTTGTACTTGCCTTTGTGGCTGCCTCCTTATTGTTTTCCTTTGCAATCTCTGCTGAAACTGCTGCGGGAGTTAAAGACAGTTTGAAAAATATGCAGAATGCCTGGTTTACTCTTGCTTTTACGAGTATCGGTTTGGAAACAAATTTTAAAGACTTATTTAAAAATGAGAATAAAAAACCGTTATATGCTTTTCTGTTGGCTCAGCTTTTTAATATCATTATTACACTCATCATCGCCTTTATCTTATTTAATTAGCTTACCCGCTATTCAAAAAATAGGTTAAATTTGCAGCATGACTATAGAAGAACTGGAAGCATATTTTAATGGTATTGAATTACCTGCTCAAATAGACCTTGAAGCGGGAGTTGCTATTGCTGATCTACCACTTTTTTTGGAATCGCATCTTAGTTACGTGAAGAATAGTGGCGGATTAAAATCTGCAGATGTATTCGTGAAAAGGCTGCATCAATTACATGATCGCCTGGAACAAATGAATCAACAGAAGGTATAGGTAAAACGCAAGTGTCGGTTCAGACGCTGTCCTCCGGATTATTTTTGCTTCGGAGGTTTGTTTTTGCTCTGATTCTGTTTAGAGTTTTTCTCGATATTCCCAGAAATGCCGCAATATTATCGACAGGTACGTTTCTTAGCACATGTGCCGAATTCCTGGCTAATATTACATAGTTTTCAAGTGCAGAATTGGCGCTGAACTGATAGACCCGCTGTTCCTGGAAAATTTCATAGTCTAGTATAATACGTTGTATATAATTATGTATTTCGGGGAAATCGGCCGAAAGAAGCTTTAGATCTTCATATATTATATACTTAAGAATCGAAGAATTAACGGCCTGGATATATTCCATTGCGGGTTTCTGAAGGAAAAAAGATTCCGCAGACAAGATTAATTCTGTTTCATTCCAGAACCGGTAAGGGACTTTTCTGTCTTCCTTCCATTTGTATCCCATCATATATCCTTTTTCAAGAAACCATATTCGGTCTGCCGGAGCTCCGGCCTGTTGCAGGAAATGACGTTTTTTGATATGTTCAGTTTTGATTATTTCAATTAATCTTAGTCGCAGACTGGCATTGACGGGATTCAGGGAAGTGAGAAAATCTATCAGCTCAAGATTATTCATAATATAGGAGTTAGGGATCCGATTGCAATTTTTGCTGTTAATTATTTAACTGTCAGCAATGTAGGTTAAAGTGGTTGTTAAAAATAACCGCATTTGATGCTATTTTTTAATGATTTGTAAAAATTTAATCTGATGGGTTTCAAATTTCCTATGGTAATTGCATAATTCATGTGGGCTGCTTTAAATTGAACTTGTCTACCAACTAATTATAATAACTTCTGTAAGTAAATAATAATCTGTATATTCGTGCCATATTTAATAATAATACAATGCAAGAAGGAGTAGTAAAATTTTTTAATGAGACTAAAGGTTTTGGATTTATCGTACCATCTAATGGTGACAGCGAGATCTTTGTTCATTCAACAGGCTTGTTAGCCAGCATCCGTGAAAACGATAAAGTTACTTACGATGTAGAAGAAGGCCGTAAAGGTCTTAATGCAATTAATGTTCAGTTAGTCTAAATTTTTAATTTATATAATTGAGTGAGCCTTCCCGATCATCGGGAAGGCTTTTTTTTTGTTTTTTTTCTTAGGTATTGTTTCGTACGAAAAGTTTCCTACCTTTGGATTATGAAACAGGAAAACTATACACCCTCGTCCGATATAGAGCCAACTAAATCGGAGCTTGAAATTCTTCAGGTTCTCTGGAGTGCAGGTCCATCTACTGTTCGTCAGGTAAATGATCAGCTTAACAATTTACGTCAGGTTAATTATACCTCTACATTGAAATTAATGCAGATTATGGCTGAAAAGGGCATACTTAAGAGAGACGAAACTCAGATGAAGCATATCTATCATGTCGTTGAAGAAGAGAAAAAAACCAAAGAAAATCTGCTGGGTAAATTCGTAGACAATTTATATGAAGGATCGTCGAGTAAATTAGTTATGCAGTTGCTAGGCAATCAGAAAACTTCTAAAGAAGAATTACAGGCTATTAAAGATATGTTGAATCAATTAGATCAATAAACCATTTTGAACCACAAACTATGGAACTTTTAATTAAAGCTATTGGATTTACACTGCTGCATTCTTTGTGGCAGGGTCTGCTACTATCCCTGATCACTGCGTTGATCCTGGTTGGTGGTAAAAATTTAAGCTCGGCATCCAGATACAGGTTTCTAACCTGGTCGCTGATGCTTTTTGCTTCCGCAACCATATTTACTTTTGCATCCTATATGATTCAGGATAACGGTATGGCAACTCCGGTAATCAACCAGCCAGCCACCGCGGGTAGTGCGGCTGTTCACACTCTTCAGGGTAAATATAGTCCGGCTGAATCGGGGGTTTATGAACTTTCTGCGTTTGCAGCGAACGGTATGAATACTGCTGGTGACTTTTTCTCCAGAAATACAGATCTGATTGTATTGGTCTGGTTTTTAATGTTCTGTGCTAAAAGCCTTCAGTTACTGACAGGTTTGCACGGAATATACCGATTGAAAAATACCAATGTAAAGCCTGTTTCCGAATTCTGGCAGAATAAAGCTGAAGAGTTGGCTGAGAAACTTAATGTTCAGGCTGTTGTCAGGTTGATGGAATCCGGACTGGCCCGCGTGCCAATGGTGATAGGGCATTTTAAACCGGTAATTCTAATTCCTATTGGATTGATCAATGCTATGAGTACAGCAGATGTAGAAGCTATACTTGTACACGAACTTGCGCATATCCGCCGAAGAGATTTTATAGTTAACATTTTGCAGAGTTTGCTGGAGATGGTTTATTTCTTTAATCCAGCTGTGATCTGGACTTCAGAGTTAATCAGAGCCGAAAGGGAGAACTGTTGTGATGATATCGCTGTTACCCAGCTCAGCAATAAAGCGGTCTATATCCGTGCGTTGGTAAGCTGTCAGGAATATGAGCATGGTGCTCCTGAGTTAAGTATGGCTCTGAAAAATGGGCAGGGACAACTGATGCACCGTGTAAAAAGACTGCTTGGACAATACCAATCACCAGTTACGAAGATGGAGAGAGTAATATTATCATTATTGATGATAGTAGTAATATTAACAACGGCTGCATTTAAAGTTCTGCCTGAAAGAGCTGCTGTAAAAGCTGAGCTGGCTTCTAAAGAGGTGTCTGCCGCTCCGGCCCAGTCTGTTGTTAACAACGATCAATCTGCTGCAAACCATGATCGGAAGGTTAGTAGTAAGCTTAAACCATCAGCTAAGGTGGAGACTGGAAAAACTGTAGTTACCACCACGACAACAGTGCGCCCGGACGATCCTGTCGATGTTGCAGCCGACGTGCCGATAGTAGCTGATGCCGCAGTGCAGGCAACACCTGCAACACCAGCCAAACCTGCTGTAACAGCAAGGCTTGAAATGTCGCCCGCTGTGGTTGCTTTGCCTGCCCAAAAAAGTGATCGTGTTAATTCAGAAGCTTTAATTGCCGATCTGAAAAAACACAATATGATTGAAGACGATCGTGATTTTAAGATCCAGCTCAATCAGGATGGCTTGTATATAGACGGTAAAAAACAGAGTGCGGTCTGGCACAAAAGGGTTATGCGTAATTACGTCAACGAACCTAATAAAAAGCTCAATTACACTACTACAGTGCGAATTAACTAATCATAACAATATTCCTTAATTATTCCTGTCTCCTGTTTTTACCGGGAGCAGGGATAGCTTTGCCCTTAATTTACAGCTGGCGCCTGTGCTATTTTAAAATTCCTATAAATGAAAAAATATTTAATGATGCTATTTTTAGCATGGTATGGCACCGCTTTGTCTTTTGGGCAGGTAACTGGAGTGAAAATAAAGGGAATGCTCCTTGATCATCAGGGTGTTGGAATCGACGGCGCGACAATGTCGGTGAAAAAGCAATCAGATTCATCATTGGTGAAAATGGAGTTCAGTGAGGCTAATGGGAGTTTTATTTTTAATGGGATAGCCCCGGGTGTTTACTTATTGGATGTGAACCTGATGGGGCAAAGGGTTTATCAATCTGTATCCCTTAACATTACCGCCGGTCTGCCAGTGTTGGACCTGGGTACAATCCGTATTCAGGAACAGCAACAGTCTTTAAAAGAAGTGTCTATTGTATCTAAAAAGGCGCTCATTGAGCATCAGATTGACCGGACTGTATTAAATGTCGATGCGTTGATCAGTAATGCCGGAACTACGGCAATGGATGTGCTGGAAAAATCTCCGGGCGTGAGGGTCGATCAAAATGGTCTGGTTAGTCTGAAGGGGCAGCAGGGAGTGACTATTTTTATTGATGATAAGCCAACATATTTGTCTGGTGCAGACCTTGAAGGTTATTTGAGGAGTCTGCCGGCAACGACTTTAGATAAGATAGAAATCATGAGTAATCCTCCGGCTAAATATGATGCTGCTGGAAAAGGAGGGGTTATTAATATAAAAACGAAAAAGCAAAAGCTCAAAGGATTTAATCTTGGGATTAATGCATCGGCTGGTCAGGGGATATATACAACAACAAATAATAGTATTGATTTCAATTACAAAAACAATAAAATTAATGTGTTTGGTAATGCTGGCTACAGTTTTCGTAACGGGGCATCAGACCTTCATATCTACCGGAACTATAGAGATGAAGCTGGTAATCATACCGGATCATTCGACCAGCAGACTTTTCTACGCAGGAAAGGCTGGGGAATAAACGGACTTCTGGGGGCCGATTATAGTCCGTCTGAATTAACAAGCTGGGGTGTGGTATTTACAGGTTTCTTACGTAAACCTAATTCAAATAATCTCAGCGAGAATGTTATTAATGATGCCGCAGGTAAACTGGAGTCTCTGGTTAAAGCACGCAATTTAGAGAATGGGAGTTCGGATAATTTTGGTACGAATCTGAATTACCGGCATTTATTTAAGAAAGACGGACCTGATATTTCTGCAGATCTAGATTATCTACGTTATGGATCTGGCAACAAACAAGACTATGCTAATGATATATATAACTCTGACAGACAGTTTGATCATGTAGAAGGGTTAAATGGTAACTTGAATGGAAATATAAATATATTAAGTGCCAAAGTAGACTATACACACCCGTTTAGCGGAAAATTAAAACTTGCAGGTGGTTTGAAAAATAGCTTTACGGAAACAGATAACGTGGCAGATTATAGCAATACAATGGGGGGTGTCACTACTCCGGATTATGATAAATCCAATCAGTTTAAATACAAGGAAAGGATTAGTGCAGCGTATGTGAATCTGAATAAAGATTTTGACAGATGGAGTGTTCAGGCTGGCCTGCGTCTGGAGAATACAGATTCACGGGGAAGGCAGTTAGGAAATATAATGAAAAGTGACTCTTCCTTTAAAAGGAATTATACAGGTTTGTTCCCAACTCTCTTTGTAAGATATCAGTTGGATACCTCTGGCAACCAGCAGTTGAAATTCAATTATGGACGCCGTGTTGAAAGACCGTATTATCAGGATTTGAATCCGTTTATCTCACCACTGGACAAATTCACCTATTATGTAGGTAATCCATACTTGCTACCTTCCTTTTCGCAGAAGGTTGAGGTGACTTATGTCTGGAAGAAACTCAGTACTTCTGTAAGTTATAGTAGTGCTAAGGATGAGTTTAATGAGACTATTGAAATTAAAGACGGGATTTATTACAGCAGGCCGGGAAATATTGGCAGTAGTAAAGTCCTAAGCTGGAATATTGACGCGGGTGTAGATCCCTTTAGCTGGCTTAATTTACAGTTCTATGGAGAGCTGACCAGGATTCACTCTAAAAGTGACTTTTATTCAGGTTTGCTGGATAATAAAGGAGTTTTCACTTACCTTCAGGGGATTGCGCAGTTTAAGCTAAAACACGGGTGGAATGCACAACTGGACGGAAATTATCAAAGTAAGGTAACCAATGCGCAGTTTGTTGTTGGAGAGCAGTGGAGAATGAATATGGGGCTTTCCAAAACCCTTTCGCCAAAAACTACATTGAAGCTGAGTGTGAGTGATATATTCAGAACCCAGGTCACCAGAGGTACAATCAATAACCTGAATCTGACAGATGCCGGATGGGTGAACAGGGGAGATAGCAGGCGTGCTGTATTAACTTTGAGCATGAGGTTAGGTCAGATGAAAGCTAACCGGCCCGATAAACGTTCAGGAGCGGATTCGGAGGCTGACCGTGTTAAACAGTAACAAGCCTGAGTCACGTGCTGTTTACAGCCTTATTTTCTAGTAGTTTTTCTTTGCTATTCTCCCGGGTTGGGATACCCTTCCTTTACCCTTGCGATACCGTTCCTTTACCCAAAGGGTATCCCAACCGGTATAGAGAGGGTATCGCAAGGGTAAAGGAAGGGTATCGCAGCCCGGGAAAAAAACAGAAGCAAAATGGACGCTTACTGCGATAAGACTAAAGGATTGTCTGAACAAAGACTCTTGGTAAGCCGATTATAATAATTTCAGGTCAAGTGCTTCCCGAATTGCCGCATAAATTTCTTCCAGATCGGCATCGGTAATACAATACGGTGGAAGGATATAGATAATATTGCCCAAAGGACGAAGGATTATTCCTTTATCCAGAAAGAAATTATATAACCAATCCCGCAGACCATGGAAATAGGAGGTGCCTTCTCCTGTTTCCCACTCAATTGCCAGAATGGTTCCGGTTTGTCTGATTGATCGAACCAGAGGATGTAATTCTATTGACGTTGCAAATGTGCTATGCAGGGCAGCTATCCGCTGGATTGCTGCCTGGCAATCTGGCTCGGCTAATAAATCAAGACTGGCCGAGGCTGCAGCGCAGGCTAGTGGATTCGCTGTAAAAGAATGACCATGGAATAGAGTCTTAAGATTATCCTCAGCTAAAAAAGCAGCGTAAATTTCTGAACTACAAGTTGTAATGCCTAAGGGCATAGTACCACCGGTTAATCCTTTTGAAAAACAAAGTATGTCAGCCTGCTGCCGCAGGTGGTCTGCGGCGAAATTCCTGCCTGTGCGCCCGAATCCCGTAAAAACCTCATCCTGGATCATTAGTATTCCGTTCCTGCGGCAAATAGCCATGAGCTGATCAAGGTGTTCGGCTTTATGCATTAGCATTCCTGCAGATCCTTGTACCAGTGGCTCGAAAATAAAACATGCAAGTTCTGCAGCGTGAGTTTCAATGATTTTGCGCAGATCTCCCAGGTTATTGGCATTCGGTGTATCAATATAGATTACCTCAAACATCTGGTTTTGGAATGGGGCTGTCCATGCACCCCGGCCGCTCACAGACATTGCGCCAAATGTGTCGCCATGGTATGCATTTTTAAAAGCAAGAATTTTATTGCGTGGCTGGTTCTGATTATACCAGAACTGGATACACATCTTAAGTGCTACCTCAATAGCAGTTGACCCGTTGTCGGTGTAAAAAACTTTCTGCTGAGAGGGCGGCAGTATATTCAGCAGCTTTTCTGCAAGTTCGATAGCGGGCTCATGTGTGAACCCTGCGAAAATAACCTGATCCAGCTTGCCGAGCTGGTTGATCACTTTTTCTGCAATATAAGGATGGGAGTGTCCATGTAGTATAACCCACCAGGAAGAAATTGCATCTATATATTTTTTGCCCTCCTGATCAAAGAGATATGATCCGGATGCATGGTCTATAACGATGTGTTTATTTCCTTTATAGTGCTGTGTATAAGGGTGCCATATGTATTTATCGTCTCTATTTGTTAAGGTCATCTGCTACCTCCGTTTTTAGATTTTCTTTACGCTGCATTGGTTTTAAGCCTAATAAACTGAAGAGCTCGCGATCCTGAGAAAGGCCTGGGTTAGGTGTTACCAGTAGTTCTTCACTTTCGCTCGTAAAGATGGAATTTGCTCCTGCCATGAAACACCAGGATTGTTCTTCGCTGCTCATTTCAGCTCTTCCTGCGCTCAGACGGACAATAGATGCTGGCATTAAAATCCTTGCAGTTGCAATCATGCGGATCATCTCCCAGGAGTCTGTTTTAGGCATGTTCTCCAGTGGTGTGCCCTTTACGCGGGCAAGTGCATTGACCGGTACGGATTCAGGGTGTGCAGGTAGGGTGGACAGGGTGTGCAGCATGCGGATCCGGTCCTCGTGTGTTTCACCCAGACCGATAATTCCTCCGGAGCAGACACTGATTCCTGCTTTTCTAACATGGTTAATTGTGTTTAATCTGTCATCGTAAGTCCGGGTGCTGATAATCTCTTCATATTTTTCCCTTGATGTATCCAGATTGTGATTGTAGGCATACAGGCCTGCTTGCTGAAGTTTTTGTGCCTGACTTTCTGTGAGCATACCAAGCGTACAGCATACCTCCATGCCAAGTTCATTGACACCTGTCACCATGTCTAATATAGTGTCGAAATCGCGGTTGTCTCTTACTTCCCGCCAGGCTGCAGCCATACAGAAACGTGAAGACCCGGCTTCTTTTGCGCGTGTGGCAATTTGAACTACTTCGTCTCTGCTCATGAGAGATTTTACTTTAATTCCCGTATGATAGCGGGCTGCCTGTCCGCAATAGGAGCAGTCTTCGGGACAGCCTCCGGTTTTTACAGAAAGTAGAGTGCAAACCTGAACCTCATTGGAATTGTGGAAATTTCGGTGTACAGTTGCGGCTTGATACACCAGTTCAAGCAAAGGTGTATGATATATTTCCTGGATTTCTTCGAGGGTCCAGTCATGACGGATATTTAAATTTGACGGCATATTGAAAATTAAGTAAATGTGTTTATGGTTTAAATTTGAGCTGTTTGGGGAGCTTGATCAATGAATTGTGATTTATTTCAGTTAGTTCCGGTAAATCCGACCAGGAGCAGTTCTCTGGCAGCCTGCTGATAATCAGTTTTTTGCTGGAAAGGTTAAAATCTCCGTTGAAGATTACGTGTTTCAGATTGAGCCTGCGAAGTTTGATAGCTTCAAGCGTAAGTAAGCTATGGTTAATGCAGCCCAGATAATCCCTGATAACCAGAATCAGGTCTGCATTCAGGTGCTGGATTAGTTCTGCAGTTAGTAATTTTTCAGACAGAGGGACTAATAAACCACCCGCGCCTTCAATCAGCAAAGGTCTGAGATGATCAGGCAGGATAAAGTCCTGTAAGGTGATGCTCACGTTTTCTGCGGCGGCGGCTTCGTGAGGCGATGCTGCAAGTGTAAACCGATACCTTTCGGGATGAAATCTGGAATGGTGGTGTCCGGTGAGCCGGCGCACTTTTTCTGTGTCGGTATCATGTAGGTCTCCTGCCTGAACTGGTTTCCAGTAGTCCAGATTGTTTTGATAACATAAGACGGCAGAAACTATTGTTTTGCCTATTTCTGTGCCTATACCGGTCACAAATAGCGGGTTTTCCATGTTGTTTGTCGTCTAGTTTTTAAGATTGCTGTAATTTTTTAATCTGCTCACAGAGTCCGTTGATTTCTGTTTGGGTGTTAAATAAATGAACACAGATCCGGAGTCGTTCGGTACCGGCGGGTACAGTCGGGCTGCGGATAGGGTAGACGGAATACCCTTTTTCGAAAAGCGATTTACTCCACCGGAGACAATTTTCATTTCCCGGGACCGTAATTATTTGAATGGGGGATACTTTCATTTCAGCCATCTCTGTTAGATTTCTGTCTGGATAGATTGCTTTCAGATTAGCGCTTAGGAGGGCTGATTTTTGCTGAAGCTTATGTTGTTCTCCTGGAAACGTTAATAGTCGTTTATATCGCGTTAAAATGGATAATATTAGGGTTGGGGGCAGTGCTGTGCTATAGATAAATGGCCTCGCGAAATTTATGAGATAGGTTTTTAGTAATTGGCTACCTAAAACCACTGCGCCATGCAGTCCCATTGCTTTGCTGAACGTGATGATTCTGGCAAATACGGGGGTGCCGGTTTCTTTTGTAGTGGCCAGTCCGGTTCCGAATACCCCAAATGCGTGAGCTTCATCTACAATGAGTCTTGCCTGGTATTTATTACACAAAGCCAGTATAAGCGGGAGGTTGGCGAAATCGCCATCCATAGAATAAATGCTCTCTATTGCTACATAGCAGCGGCCCTGACGGTCTTTGTTTTTAAGGAGTTGGTTTTCCAGGTCCCCGCAGTCGTTATGTCTGAACTTAAGGCGGTCTGCATAGCTTAGCCGCAGGCCATCAATTACCGAAGCATGGATATACTGGTCATAAATTACAAGGTCGCCTTTTTGTGGAAGGCATGAAAATAATGAAGTGTTAGCTGTATAGCCAGAATTAAAAAGTAATGCCGCTCCGGTGTTTTCCCGGGTTGCAAACAGGTTTTCCAATTCTTCCGCAGCAGCAGAATTTCCGCTAAGTAATCTTGAGCCTCCGGCGCCTGACCAGCCTTGATTTTTCGACAGTAATTTGGCTTTTAACTGAAGGTATTCTCCTGATAATTCTTCATTTTTGAATCTGGAGTATCCTAAATAATCGTTGGAGCTAAAGTCGGTTAAGTCATTTGTTAATTGTAGTTTACGAATGCTATTTGTTGACTCTTTGCCCGCAATTTTAAATTGCATGAATTGTTCTGTATTCATAGCTTTTAAGCGGTGACATCAGTAATCAATGCATTTATCCATTCGCTATGAAGCTGCTCTTCGATTGCGCAGATGTGTGCTGCATGTGACTCCCAGGAAACTGAAAATTCTTTCAGTTGTATGATCATTTCCTCAAGATGCCCTTGCTCTTCGACGATTATTGATCTTACGCTGACTTTGCTTCCGGCCTGCTGCAGGGCTGCCTGATAAACCGGGTATAACTGGTCTGCCCGGACTTCTATAGCGTAAGTGACCAGCAAGTAAGCTGCGAATTTTAATTCGGCACCATGCAGGTCTAGCTCGTTGCGCAGATATCTGCTGGTACGCAGATCCAGCGCCTGTAAATAGTGTTTGCTTGCTGTTGGTGCTACTAAGTAGTCCGGATGATAGGTTGTGTTTTCCCGTATTCCTAACCTGGTGATTTGCTTTTTGAGGTAAAAGGCATGACGGTGTTCTTCTGCTGCATGTTTCAACACCATCAATGTTGTGGTATCAGCATTTTCGCTTGCAGATATCTTTCTGGCGCCTATATTTTCCAGCAGTGATAATGTATTAAGGAGTTTGGCGTGTAAGGAATCGTGCTTTATGATATGGTTTAGTAATGCTGCTAATGTCATCTTATATTGATTTGTGCCAAAAGTATTACCTTGCCCCAAACTTCATATGTACCAGTTTTATTTTTATGAGTAGTCCGGTTAACATTCCATTTCAATCTGTCATTAAAATTGACAGATCAACTGATCATCCTGTTTATCTACAAATTGCCCGCCAGCTGATTAATGCCATACAGCGGGGAGTACTGCAGGCAGGCTCTCAATTGCCTGGCAGCAGAGCACTTGCCATGGTGCTTCAGGTGCACAGAAAGACTATAATTGCAGCTTTTGATGAGCTGGATGCACAGGGCTGGACAGAAATCAGGCCGAATAAGGGAACTTTTGTCCGGAAGGAATTGCCTCAGGATGCTGCTGTTAAACCGTATAGCGCGGGTTTGCTAACGAGCTATCCAGAGAAAACAGGTTATCAGTTCCGCAAGAGCATGTTGCTGGATGCGCTTACCTTAAGTCCAAATACCGGGCTGGAGTTTAACGATGGTCTTCCTGATATCAGGTTGCTTCCGCTTGAGCGGTTGTCTAAAGTTTATGGGGGGATACTTCGTAGTAAGACCAATTACAGGCATTTCGGCTATTCGCATGCCGAAGGAAACGTCTTTTACAGGGAAATGCTGGCTGATTATCTCAATAATACCAGGGGATTGCATATTAAAAAAGAGAATATATTGACTACCAGGGGTATACATATGAGTATTTATATGGCTTCCAGTATGCTGATTGACGCTGGTGATGTAGTGGTGGTAGGGGATCTGAGTTATTACCTGGCAAATATGTGTTTTCAGCAATGTGGCGCGAGACTGCAGGCGGTTCCTGTTGATAAGGAGGGGATTTCTACCGAAGCTGTTCGTGAATTATGTAAGCGTCAAAAGATAAGAATGTTATATCTGACGCCGCATCATCATTATCCGACTACAGTGACCTTAAGTGCAGAGCGGCGCATAGAGTTGCTCAATCTGGCTGCTCAGTATGGATTTATAATTCTGGAAGATGATTATGACTATGATTTTCACTACAAGGGTAATGCGGTGCTGCCGCTGGCTAGTGCAGATACTAATGGAATGGTCGTTTACATCGGCTCATTCTGTAAATCACTGGCACCTGGTTTTCGTTCGGGATACCTGGTTGCGCCAGAAAACCTAATACTTGAAATGGCTAAGTTCAGAAGACTTGTAGACCGGCAGGGGGATATGTTAATGGAGCAAGCCCTAGCTGAACTGCTCGAAGAAAAGGAAATTCAGCGTCACCTTAAGAAGGCTGTGAAAATTTATCAGGATCGTCGTGATTTATTTACATCACTGCTTCGAAAAGAGCTGGGAGGGGAGCTGACATTTGACGCTCCTCCGGGCGGATTGTCGGTCTGGACCAAGTGGAATCCAGACCTTAATCTTATGCGGATAAGTAAGAATTGTACAAAAATGAACCTCCATTTACCACAGGAGCTTCTTTATCAAAATGAGCATTTTACAGCTATGCGTCTTGGGTTCGGAAACCTGAACGAGCAGGAAATCACCATGGCTGTAGATGTGCTTTCCAGGGCTGTAAATATGGAAGAATAACCTACTTATCAATTGATAATAATTGTATTATATGTTGCTGTTTTTCAGCGTAATTATTCTTGTTAAGTATTTTTTATATTTAATTTATAATTTCTATTCCCTTATCATCAAATTCATCAAAAATTGAAGCCATTATTGTACTCTTTGTTGGTTCTGCAAGGGAGATATCCATGCACCAGAAATACACGCGGACCAGGCTGCTGCTTTTGCTTTTCGGGCTGATAATAAGCTTTGGCTCTTTGTTCGGAAAAACGTTATCACTATTTTTAATCACCTCCAAAATCAATGTGCTTACTTCTTCTCTGTCGTAAGGTTTGCTGATCGTGAATTCCAGCATCGCCCGCATCTGATTGTTGGTTAATGTCCAGTTGATAATGTTGTTTGAAAGTATCGCTCCGTTGGGAATAATGATCTCTGCGCCGTCGTCAGTAAGTAGTGTGCTTGCCCTGATTCCTATTTCTTTTACCCGCCCTTTTTTGTCACCGAGTTCTACCATATCACCTATACGCAGTGTCTTGTCAAAGATCAGAATGATGCCGGATACAAAGTTGCTCACTATGTTTTGCAAACCCAGTCCGATACCTACACCCAATGCGCCCAGAACCACTGTGATCTTATCTATAGGCAATCCTGATGCGGCTACTGCAAGCAAGAAACCTCCAATTAGCAAAATCAGTCGCATAATAATGAGTTTGGAACGTTCAGATTTATTCTCTTCCAGGGAATCATCTCCCATATCTCCAAAAAAGTAAGTAATGTATTTCTGCAGGAAGTTTGCTGCCCAGATAATAACCAGGAACAGGACTATACCACCCAGTGTAAATGTTAAGCTGCCAATTGTTCTCTTTTCATTCAGTAAGCCCAGAATGAGGCTGTAAAGCTCGTTAAAGATGTTCAGGTTGGTTAAAAAAAGCGTAGACCAGATAAGAAAGATTACAATTCCCATAATACCTCCAACCCTCTTTTCGACCCGCTGCCAATCGAAGTAATCGGCGTAGTTTCTTCTGATCCGGCTGGTTTTTACCTGCAGGATGAAAGCTTCGGTAAGCATACTGGCCAAAAGAATCAGGGAAATGGCATTCAGAATAGCGCTGATGGCGGTATTATAAAAGATTTGTGTAAGTGTGAACCTTCCGAATATATTGCAGAATATAGCCAGGATATTAAAAATGACGTAGATAATTCCAACAGGCAGGAGTATGGTGAATTTGCCTGCTGCTGGTTTAAGATTTTTGTATGCTTTAATTCCGTAAATAGTAGAAAGTATACTGAAGACCAATAGAATCCATCGTTGGGACCTGGCCTGAAAACCTAAAAGGCGAAGCAGAATAGGTAATAGCAGCAGAATAACGAATATCACCCAGGTGTAGAATACCTTTTTTGGAATGCGTTTGTAAAGCAACGAGGTCAGAAGGATAGCCAGGAGCACATATACCCCTTCGATGTATAATGCAGGGGCGAGCAGATCAAATACGGGAGCCAGAGTGAGAATGAGAATGAACGTGATCTGATAAGGTTTGGGCCGCAGAAGATTGAAACCATATATCGTGGTCACGTCCATCTTGTCTGCTTTTTTAAGGGTCTTGAAGTTGAAATACACCCAGAAGAAGAAGACTGCTCCCGTAAGCAGCAGCAGCAGGCGGGTATTCCTGGTATAAACAAAGTAATAGAAAGAAACTTGTTGTTCACTTTCTAAAAAGTGCTTAAACCCTATTGTACGATTCATTTGCTTGTTTGCGCTCTCCCACAGATAACGCCGTTCTTTTCCAAAAGCCTGTATACCTACCAGTTTGAGTTGGTTTTCGGTGATGAATTTTAACTCCTTGATATTAATCAGGTTGGTTGAAGTCCTGGCCATTAATGCATTTAAAATACTTGTATTGGTCTTGATCAGGCTGTCCATCTCTGTTTTCTTGCCTGCGAGTTCTGCAAATTGACTTTTAAACACAACTTTAAGAGAGTCTGTGCTAAACAGCCGCTGTAATACTGTGTCTTTACCAAGTTCCAGTAGATGTGTTTTAACCTCATTGAGTTCCTTATCGTACTCTTTGAGGTCTTCCAGGCAAGTTTGATTATGGGAGTCCAGCTCTGAAAGTAACGTCTGGTACATTTGTAAATTCTGCAGGTTCTGAGGTCTGTCTTTCTGACTCAGCCTGTCCCTTAAAAGCGCTATCGCGGCCTCATCTTGTTCCAGGTGGGGTTTGATTAAGTTAAGCTTATAGAAGCCTCCTGTGGTAACCCTGACCTGGTTAATGGCCTCATAAACTTTTCCCAGGCTGACCAGGTAATCGCTTCTGTTAAGGACACTGGAGTCTGCGAGATAGGAAATGTCATTCTTATCGGGTTTACCTTTGTGTTTTTGAGCCAGGACGAAATCCGGCATAAAAAAAAGGCAGGCCAATAGAATTAAATATTGACTTGCCTTTTTGAAGTTGGTGCTTATAGCTTTCATTTACAAGATGTTTGACCTTGCAAATATAGGCTATCGGTTATATCTTTTCAGCTATCGTTGAGGGAGCTATCTTTTTTTCGAAAATGCGGTATTTTTTATAAGGATCTCCTTTGATTGCTTTAATTGCATTGTTAACTAAGTCATTGTTTTCCAGTGTCCAGGATGCTTCTGCATACTTTAATCCTTTAGCTTTATAAGCCTTGATAATATTACCATACAGACAGGCTTCAATTCCCATTTTCCGATAACCTTCTACGACTCCAAGCAGTAAAATCCGCAGGCCTGAAACTCTTTTTTTATACCATAACAATTTAAGTAAACCGGTAGGAAACAGTCTCCCTCTTTTGATTTTAATGAGTATCTCGTTAATGTCCGGGACGGCTGCACCAAAACCGACTATCTTACCATTCTGCTCTGCAACCAGGCAAAAATCCGGATCCAGGATCATCTTCAGATCTTTGGCCTGATAATCATATTCTTCGTCGTTCATAGGTACAAAACCCATGTTTTTGTCCCATGCCTTATTGTAAACTTCACGGAGTTTATCGGCTTCTTCCTTGAAGTTTTTCATGTTGATCTTCCGGATGACAATCTCGCTGCGTTTTAAACGCTCCTGCAGTTTGTCCATCAGCTTAACAGATCTGTCATCATAACTTTCGCCGTCCCACTTCCAGGCAATAAGATCTACCTTTTTTACCAGTCCATTGTTTTCAAGAAGAGTAACATAGTAGGCTGCATTATATGGCATCATTACCACCGGAGGACTGTCAAAGCCGGAAACCAATAATCCACAGGATTCGTTGGTTGAAAAGTTTACCGGTCCGATAATTGTATTCAGGCCCTTGTCGGTAAGCCATTTTTCCGCTTGTCCGATTAGCATATCTGCACTTTCCTGGTCATCTATACAATCGAAAAAACCAAAAAAACCATCTTGATTATGATTTACTTCGTTGTGAATGGTATTGTGTATTGCAGCTATCCTGCCTATAATTCTGCCCTGGTCTAAAAGGAGGAAGCACTGCAGCGAAGAATGTTTATGAAAAGGGTGCGTGGTTAATAAGTCTCTCTGGGCAATATGAAGTTCCGGTACGTAATTAGGATCATGTTTGTACAGATCGTGCGGAAAATCAATAAATGATGCTAATTCTTTTTTTGATTTTACCGGAATTATTGTCTTCATAAATCTAGCTTTTTTAAGTCTGATCCGTTTTGCCAGCTGTTTTAAAACCTGCGGTTTCCTTGACTCCTGACAATTCAGGCTCCAAATATATTCAAATGGACAATAGGTTGTATGCTTCAGGTGAAATTGAGCATCATATGCCCCAGGCTGTAATCACGAGATTTCTTGATCCGGCGTGATTGCGATGTTCACAGAGGTAGATTCCCTGCCACATTCCGAGCGCGAATCTTCCGTTCTGTATTGGAATCATCACAGATGCACCCATGAGAGATGATTTAATGTGTGCGGGCATATCATCGGGGCCTTCGTCATCATGGAGATAGCCAGGATCATTCTCAGGTACGCTTTTATTGAAATAATACTCAAAGTCCTGTCTTACTGTGGGATCTGCATTTTCATTAATGGTCAGTGAAGCCGAAGTATGTTGTATAAATACCTGACAGATTCCTGATTTTATATGGTGTATTTCGGGCAAGATGGTCTCGATTTCCCTGGTTATCAAATGAAAACCTCTTCTTTTAGCACCGATTCTGATATTTTTCTGATAAATAACCATTGATTTTTTTGATTAAAAACAAATGTAAAAGATAAATATGGTAAGCTTTAAAAGGAGCGTGTTTTTTTGGATATTTGAGGTCTATGATTAACTATAATCCGAAAGACTGGTTTAACTTTATCTTTCATGTTCACAAAGCAGATACGATCAGAAAACTCTGGCCGCTAATGCTCTCTGTAGCTGTATTTTCCGGCCTGGTTGCCTATCTGGAGCTGTATTATTTCCGCGTTTACATCAACGACACTGTCAAGAACATTAGTATGATGCATAGTCTACTGGGTTTTGTAATATCTATGCTGTTGGTATTCAGGACTAATACCTCTTACGACCGGTGGTGGGAAGGCCGCCGGCTGCTTGGCCAGTTAACCAATGTCAGTCGTAACCTGGCCATTAAATTAAAGGCTTTGCGGCTGGATAAACAGGAGCTGGAATTTTTTAACTATGCCATTCCGAAATATGCTTTCGCTTTGAAGGAACATTTGCGTGAGAAGCAGTATTTTGGGAAAAACAGCCTCCTTATCGAGGTTGATGGCGGAAAACATATTCCCAACCAGGTTGCTGCCAGTATTAATTCGAGGATTATTCAGCTGAATCTGGATGGTAAACTCACAGGTGAGCAATTGCTGATGTTAACACCTGAAATTACAGCATTTACCGATATCTGCGGAGGCTGCGAAAGAATTAAAAAAACACCGATACCGTTTTCTTACAGTGCGTTTATAAAGAAGTTTATTTTTATCTATGTCATCACGTTGCCTTTCGGCTGGGTGTTCAGTCTTGGTTTTTTCGTGGTGCCGATTGTCCCTTTCATTTTATATGTACTGGCCTCGCTGGAGCTGATTGCTGAAGAGATCGAAAGTCCATTCGGGCTTGATGCTAATGATTTGCCCGTGGATGAGATCTGTGACAATATCGAAAAGCATGTCGGGGAAATTTTAAGCTGATGGTGAAAATTGCTTATCATCCCTGTTTTGCACATAGTTTGCCCGAAGGTCATCGGTTCCCAATGTTAAAATACGAACTGATCCCCTTACAGCTGCTGCATGAAGGTATAGTGTCTAAGGAGAACTTTTTTGAACCAGATCAGCTGGAGCAAGAGTTTGTGTTACTGGCACATGAGGCCGCCTACTGGAAACAATTGAAGCAATTGAGTTTGCCACCAAAGGAGCAGCGCCGAATCGGTTTTGAACTGAATGAAGCGTTACTCGAAAGAGAACTGCGGATAGCAAAGGGCACAATCGAAGGAGCAGAATCAGCACTCGAACATGGAATTGCTTTTAATGTTGCTGGTGGTACCCACCATGCCGGCTCCAATTGGGGAGAGGGTTTCTGCCTGCTGAATGACCAGGCGATTGCTGCCTGTTATTTGCTGTCTAAGAAGCTTGCTAAGCGGATTTTGATCGTTGATCTTGATGTTCATCAGGGAAATGGTACTGCGGAGATCCTGGCGCAGGAAAAGCGGGTTTTTACTTTTTCAATGCATGGGGAGAAGAATTTTCCGTTTCGAAAAGAGGTTTCTGATCTGGATATCGGATTACAGGATGGTGTAGAAGATGATTTTTACCTTTCCACGCTTGCTAAAACTTTACCTGAACTGATTTCCCTGCATCGGCCCGACTTCGTATTCTATCTTTCTGGCGTAGATGTGTTGGAGACGGATAAATTAGGGAAACTTGCTTTAACCCCGGCCGGCTGCCGGGAAAGGGACCGTTTGGTTTTCGAAGCTTGTGTTGAATTTGGTTTGCCGGTGCAGGTGAGCATGGGGGGTGGTTATTCTCCTCATATCCGAGATATCGTAGATGCACACTGCCATACTTTCAAAACGGGTATTGCGCTACTGGGAGATTAAAAACAACGTTTTTCTGGCCTTTTTTTACTGCGCTATTTCGGCGCAAAGCTTTTAAATTGGATATAGATTAACTGAATCCAGATATTTTTGATGAAATTTATCGGTCCTAAAGAATAGATATAACAGATGAAGATTGTAATTGCAGAGAAACCATCAGTTGCACGGGAACTGGCTAAAGTATTTGGCGCTACCGTGAAAAAAGATGGCTATATAGAAGGGAAGGGATATTCTTTTACCTGGGCATTCGGACACTTACTGCAACTGGCACCTCCGCAGGAATATGGTTACATTGGCTGGAGGAGACAACATCTGCCCATGCTGCCCCCGAAATTTAAGCTGGCTATCCGAAAGATTAAAACCAAGGACGGGCTCGTAGAAGATCCGGGTGTACGGAAACAGCTGGATATTATTAAAAAACTATTTGATGAGGCTACCGAAATTATAGTAGCGACCGATGCCGGGAGAGAAGGAGAGCTTATTTTCCGGTATATATATTACTTCTTAAAATGTAAGAAGCCGTTTAAGAGGCTATGGATATCTTCTCAGACTGACGAGGCTATTAAGGACGGGTTCAGAAATCTGAAGCCCGGTACAGATTACGATACGCTGTTTAATTCTGCCCACTGCCGCTCTGAATCGGACTGGCTGGTGGGAATGAATGCTACGCAAGCATTGAGTATTTCTGCAGGAGCAAGGTCGGTATTGTCCTTAGGACGTGTACAGACGCCTACACTGGCTATGATCTGTTCGCGCTATCTGGAAACTAAAAACTTTGTTCCCCAGCTTTATTATCAGCTGGGCGTCCAGGTAGATAAGGATGGACAGTTATTTAAGGCAATTTCTATTCAGAACTATAACGTTAAGGAAGAGGCACAGGTCCTCTTCGATAAAATTGAAGACATTCCGTCGGGTTTCTCTAATGGAGCACGCATCGTCGATGTAGAAGCCAAACCGCGGAAAGAACCACCTCCGTTGCTGCATGATCTGAGCAGTTTACAACAGGAGGCTAATAAACGTAAGGGATATACGGCAGACCAGACATTGAACATTCTGCAAAATCTATATGAAAGTAAACTGGTTTCCTATCCGCGTACCGGTAGCAGATACATCGGAGATGATGTTTTTGCCGGTGTACCTCAATTAATTACTTCCTTGTGTACCCACCCTGATCTGGGTAAACAGGCAGAGTTTTTACTGACTGTTCCATTGAACAAAAGGAGCGTAAATGCAAAGAAGGTTACCGATCACCATGCTATATTACCTACAGGTATTACCCCACAACACCTGAGCTCAGATAAGCAGGCTGTTTACGATATGGTAATTGCACGTATGCTGGAAGCTTTTCATCAGGAATGTATAAAGGAAGTTACTAAGATCACTATAGAATCGGGGTCCGTCTTTGTTGCTAACGGGACTGTAATTCGTTCTGCCGGCTGGCGTTCTGTCCTGAATGATAAAGAAGATGATAAAAAGGATGAGGACAATCCTTCATTACCAAAAGTTAAAAAAGGTGAAGCACTGCCCTTGCCGGTTAAAGCCCTGCTGGAGAAACAAACCAAACCTAAGCCATATTATAACGAAGCTTCTTTACTAAAAGCACTGGAGACTTCAGGGAAAGAGATAGAAGATGAAGAATTGCGCTATGCGATGAAGGATAGTGGCTTGGGTACGCCCGCAACCCGTGCATCAATTATAGAAACCTTAATTACCCGGGAATATATTCAGCGGGAAAAACGAAACCTGATTCCAACACATAAGGGCCTTGCAGTCTATGATGTGGTAAAGGACCAGATGATTGCCCAGGCAGAGCTTACCGGCTCATGGGAGAAAAGACTGGAAGAAATCCGATCGGGCGCGTCGGTATCAGAATTTAAAGCGGAGATATCTGAGTATACGCGTACCATTACCCAGGAGCTACTGGCTGCAGGATCTGGTCTGGCTGCAAAACTTGTTCCGCCCGCGCCGGTAGCTGAAGCGGCAAAATAAGAGCTGAAAGCATAGCCGGATTAAAGTCCGGCCTGCTTTTTTACGATTGTGGTAATTTGTTCAAACAGGGTTTTTGTAACTTTTCCTGTATGTCCTGTACCTACAGCTTTCCCATCTATTTCTAAAACAGGAAGTAAATGCTTGGTGGTGCTTGTTATAAATGCTTCGGATGCATTTGCAAGCTCTTCCAGGTTGAAATCTCTTTCTACTATACGGAAGCCTTGCGCTGCAAGAGAAAGTATATTTTTACGGATTACTCCTGGTAATATCTGTGTTGCTGCGGTAACTATTTCCTGATCATGATTAACGATGAAGAAGTTTGCTCTTGGACATTCTCTTATCCATCCCTGGTTATGGTATAACACGTCATGGGCACCCGCCTGCCGGATCGTCGGCTGCAGCCAGATTGCCATGGCGTAATCCAGAGTTTTAATTCCCGAAAGCTGCCGCTGATAATCAAACGTCATCAATTTAATTCCTTGTTCCTGTAGTATAAGCGGGGCCTGCAGCTGGGTTTGGCTGATCACCAGATTTGGAGGAGTATTGAGCAGGTAACCATCGCTTGAATAGCCTCCGGTTAAAGTAAGTCTGATTCCTGAATCTGGGATCTGGTTGTTTTCTGTCAATTCCTCCAGAATCTTTACGATAGCTTTTCGGTCCAGATCAATTTCCAGATGCATCTGTGCAGCTGAACTAAAGAACCTGTCCAGGTGATCTTCAAGGAAAATGGCTTTTCCATTAACAGTCTTAAAAAAATCGAAGATCCCGTAACCTCGCTGGATAGACAGATCGGAAATCTGAAGACTGGCCGCGGTAAGGGGTACAAACCTGTCGTTTATGAAAACCTGCTTGTTTGACATAATATCTTTTTTATGCAATGATAAGAAAAATAAGCAGGCTGAAATCTCCTATTGACTATATTCGTTCTTTTATTATACTGTCTATTTTGAGATTGTACGTTCTATAAAGAATTTATTCATGATTATTGATTTTGTTGTTTTTCTGCTAATCTGCTTTTTGCTTTTTCTGATATGGAGAATGCCTGTTTTTGGAAGCCTGCCACGGGGTAAAAGGCTGGAGCTGATTAAAAGTAAGTTTTATTATAAGGATGGCAGCCTGAAGAATCTTTCGGACACGCCAATGAAACCGGAAAATGTGACCTATATCCAGATGTTTTCTGCTTTTTTAAAGAAAAATCCATTACGCAGACCGCCTGCACCGCTTCCGGTTTTGAAGCCGGATTTTACTAATTCATCGCAGACCAGGCTTACGTGGTTTGGACACTCCAGTTATTTACTGCAGATATCAGGATTAAACCTACTGGTAGACCCGGTTTTTAGTCCGAGAACATCTCCTTTTAGTTTTGTCGGCTCATTGAATTATGCGGGAACGGAACAGTTAAGGCTCGAAGATTTACCAGATATCGATATTTTATTAATTACCCATGATCATTATGATCATCTGGATTATCAGTCCGTTTTGAAATTAAACGGGAAAACAAAACATTTTCTTACATCGCTTGGCGTCGGGGCTCACTTGCAGCGCTGGGGTATTCCGGAATCAAAGATCACAGAGATGGCCTGGTATGAAACGACAACTTTGTCAGGGCTTCAATTCACAGCTTGTCCTGCACGACACTTCACAGGCAGGTTATTTAAGCGAAATCAAACACTATGGTCTTCCTTTGTTGTTCAGTCTGCTGATAAACGAATATTTCTCGGTGGAGATTCGGGTTATGATACCCATTTTAAGGAAATTGGAGAGAGGTTTGGATCTTTTGATCTTGCTATACTGGAATGTGGGCAGTATAATGTTTATTGGCCGTTTATTCACATGTTCCCTGAGCAAACGGTGCAAGCTGCTATAGATCTGAATGCTAAGGCACTTCTCCCTGTACACTGGTCTAAGTTTTCTCTGGCATTGCACGACTGGAATGATCCGGTTATCCGTGTAGTTAAGGCTGCTGCTGAGGCTCAGCTACCAATTGCGACCCCACACCTGGGTGAAACTATGACTATCGGTGATCCTTATCCGATAACGCAGTGGTGGCTAAATTTAGCGGCTGCTAAACAATAATTTTTTGCTGGTGTTATACAGCAAAACTCAATCAGCATGAAAAAGACAGATGAAATTGAAATCTTCCAGACTGTAAGAGCTGACCTTCAGCCTTACGCGACTTTAGGATTTACTAACAGGCTTAATTCAGAAAATGGTTATGATCTCTGGGCGGAAAAGAAAAACGTGGTTAATGGACATGAGGTTCATGAATTATTTTTTGCCGGTCTCAAGATTTCAGGTGGCACGGTTATACTGAGCTTATTTCCTGATGACTTTCCACAACATGAAGAGGTCAGTTTACGTACACTTGATGAAGTTAAACTAAATCAGCTGGATGATAAAATTGCTCTGGCATTTAAAATATTTAAAGAAAACGAGTGGATATAGCTCCTGCCTTCTGGCATATTGATTTAATAAAAAAACTTGAGGAACAGAAAGTAATAATCGGGTCAGTTTCTGATACCGGCTCTTTACTTGAACTGAAATCCGGAAATTGCGATGAGACCGGAAACATAATCTTTCTGAATCTTTTGAGCCTTGGGATAAAATACAGTCCCGAGGCCTTAGTTAAATTGAAGAACGATTACAGCGCAAAAGGAATAACATTGATTCAACTTTGGGAGGATATATGGGAATCACGCCCGGTTCAGGTGATAAACCGGTTATTGTCTTTACTAGGGTTAAATCAGCAGCGGGTTCATGGCCGGCAAACAACAGTTAGTCCTGTTAGTCAGACAGAAGCCGATCATTTTATGGACCAATACCATTTACAGGGCGGTGTTAAATCCAGATACCGGCTTGCCCTTATGTCAAAAGGAGAAATGGTAGCAGTTGCAACATTTTCTGCCAGACGCCGGATGTCACTTATTGCTGAAACTTATTATTCAGTTGAACTGATTCGTTTTGCCAGTGTTTCCGGCGTGGTTGTACAGGGGGGACTGAGTAAATTGATCAGGCATCTGATCAATTTAGTGAAACCAGATGACGTAATGACTTATGCTGATCTTGACTGGTCTTCGGGTGCTGCGTATGAAAAACTGGGATTTACATTGGTTCATACACAACCGGCATCAGAAATCTGGGTGAGTCGTTCTTCTGGTAAAAGGTACTTTGAGCACCGTCTGCCACCCGATTTTGTCCTGGATCCCGCGGAATATATTCCAGTATTCAACACAGGTAATTTAAAATATATATTATACTTAAATGGAAGATAATCCACTCCTCGTTGTATTGGGGCCTACTGCTTCGGGGAAAACCAGATTAGGGGTCAGTCTGGCGCGTTCGCTGGCAACTGAGTTAATCAGCGCAGATAGCCGCCAGGTGTTTAAAGATATGGATATTGGTACCGGCAAGGATCTCCAGGAGTACGGGCAAGGTGAAAATGCTATTCCTTATCATCTGATAGATATTCTTGAGGCGGGAGACAGTTATAATGTCAATGCATTTAAAGAAGACTTCTATACTATATACGGTAACTTGAGAAAACGTAACAAGATTCCATTATTATGCGGCGGAACAGGAATGTATATTCATACCATTTTACAGGACCAGCCTTATACTGCAATTCCCGTAAATGCAGATCTGCGGGCTTCGCTTCCACAGCAAGATCATATCCAGCTGCGGGACATCCTGCTCACTTACCCGCCGGCTTTTACTGCGCATGCAGATCTTTCTTCAGCTAAACGAATGGTGCGTGCGATAGAGGTTGCTGATTATCTCCGGACAAATGATCTTGACCCGATTAAAAGGCCGGTATTGGATCCCCTGGTTATTGGGCTTGTTCCAGATGTTGAGCTTCGCAGATCCAGAATCAAAGAGCGTTTGGATATACGTTTGCATTCTGGATTGATAGAAGAGGTAGATAGGCTATTAAAAAAGGGAATAAGCCCGGAGAAGCTAACATTTTATGGGTTGGAATATAAGTTTGTAACAGCTTACCTGCAGAATGAGATGACCCGGGAAGATCTGGAGGAGAAGCTCTATTTTGCGATCAGGCAGTTTGCCAAAAGACAAATGACTTTTTTCCGTAAGATGGAAAAAGATGGTGTTATAATTAATTGGATAGACGCAGGCCAAAGTCCGGAGCAGATCCATGATCAGGCATTAGCTATGGTTGCAGATAAATGGAGTTTATAGTTTAAAGAATATTAGTATTTATTTTAAATTTTAATATTCTTTAAATGGTATTTTATGTTCTTTTTTATTGAAATAATATCTATTTACTGTTGTGGCATGCATTTTGTATTTATTGGGTATCTATCGTATTGATGGGCGCATTTTTTACATCGGGTTGTTATATTAAGGAATGGTTCCTTTAATAGATAACCACACACCAGTTAAAAGAATACTCAAATGAAAAAATCTACTAAACTATTTGCAACTGCAGCGGCTGCAGTTACAATATTACTTTCTACTCAGGCAAATGCTCAAAAATTAGGTATAGGAGCAAATGTTGGTGTGCCGACAAGCAAACATTATAACTTTGCTGCCGGCGCTGATGTTCGGTTACAGTTCAATGCAACTAAACAACTATCAATTCCTTTAGCGACAGGTTATACTCATTTCTTTGCTAAAGATGCACCCTATATTTTGGGTGGAGATGTACCTGATTATGCATATATTCCTTTGAAAACAGGCTTGAAGTATTTCCTTGATCCATCTGGGTCAGGTGTTTATGCAATGGGTGAGGTTGGAGCAGCATTTGGTGTTTCAAAAGATTCCAAAACCACATTTCTGTATGCACCAACAATTGGTTATTCATGGAGCAGTGGTCTGGATCTTGGACTTAAATATGAAAATGCAGGGAAAGGTGATGCTTTACGTTATTTAGGTAACAATAGCGGTCAGATTGCTTTACGTATTGCTTACGGGTTCAAGCTGTAAGCTGCCAGAAACAACTATCGGAATATATAATAAAAAACACGGTCAATTTCAGACCGTGTTTTTTATTATAAATATCTTTCTTCTTATTTATACCGGAAAAACTCTCTGTCTGGTTTCGCGCGCATCTCAAATAATTGCAATATTTTAATTATAACAGCCATTTATCCTGTCCTTTTTTAAGTATTTAAAATTAAAATAGTAATTTGAGCAAAATACGAAATTGACAGATTAAACTTCACCTGTTCATACTGAAGGTGGATTATTCATTTGAATTCTTTCAGACGGTTAACAATTTTGCAGGGCTTAAAAACAATAAATAAATATATATAAGCATGATGAAAAGATATATTGGAGTTGCTGTGTTATCAGTATTTATGGCATGTAATTCTTCAGAGCATTCAAAAAATGCACACGAAGATACTACTGTTATTGCTGCTGATACATTAGCAGTAAATAATGAAATCCAATTTAGTGAGCCCAGAATCGAAAATATCCTTAAAAACTACCTGATCTTGAAAAATACATTGGTCAGTAGCAAAGAAAGAGAAGCTCAGGGTGCTGCTAAAGAATTGGCCACAGCATTAAATAGTTATGAAGGATGTGAGAACACGGCACTGATTGCAGATAAAATTGGTAACACTACCGACATCAAGATTCAGCGTAAAGAATTTACCGCTTTAAGCTCTGACATCATTGCGCTGTTTGAGCATGCAGATCTTAAGGCAGGGTTCCTATATGTACAACATTGCCCAATGGCAAATAGTGGTAATGGCGGAGATTGGATCTCTTCGGAGAAGAAAATCAGAAACCCTTATTACGGTGACAGTATGCTGGAATGCGGATCAGTCCTAAAAGAAATTAAACCAAAGAATTAAGCTCGATTCTTACTTTATAATGACGTGCTGTTAATAATAATATAACAGTTTTGTCACCATTATTTAAGAGCTATTTTTATTTTAAATATTATTTTTGTTATTTATAAACTATAAGATATGTCAGATATTGCAGAAATTAAGATTGACGGAAAAGTGTACGAATTTCCGGTTATTACGGGAACAGAAGGTGAGAAATCTATAGACATCTCTAAACTGAGGGAATTAACAGGACACATTACTCTTGACTTCGGCTACAAAAACACCGGTTCTACTAAAAGTGCAATTACCTTTTTAGATGGTGAAAAAGGAATATTAAAATACAGAGGATACGATATAGAAGAACTTGCGGAAAAATCTACTTTCCTTGAAGTTGCTTACTTATTAATTTATGGTGATCTGCCAACTGTTTCAGAACTTGAAGGTTTTCAGGCCAACATCACTAAACATACCCTCATTCATGAGGACATGAAAAAGTTTTTAGATGGATATCCATCTAAATCTCACCCGATGGCTCAGTTAGCATCTTTAGTATGCTCTCTGTCTACATTTTATCCAGAATCTCTTCAGGCTAATTCTTCACCGGAAACAATGGATCAGACTATGATCAAATTACTGGCGAAATTCCCTACTATAGTTTCATTCATTTATAAAAAGTCTTTAGGTCATCCACTGATTTATCCTAAAAATAAGTATGATTACGTCAGCAACTACCTGAACATGACTTTTGGTCAGCGTACCGAAGAAGTTGAGATTGATCCGGTAGTAGTTAAGGCGATGAACACGTTATTAATTCTTCATGCAGATCACGAACAAAATTGTTCTGCATCTACGGTAAGAATGGTTGGTTCTTCTGATTGTAATTTATACGCTTCAGTATCGGCTGGTATTGCTGCTTTATGGGGTCCGCTTCATGGTGGTGCAAACCAGGCAGTAATAGAAATGCTTGAGCGAATTAAAGAGGATGGAGGAGATACCGAAAAATGGATCAATAAAGCAAAAGATAAAAATGATCCTTTCCGTATGATGGGCTTCGGTCACAGAGTTTATAAAAACTTTGATCCACGTGCGAAAATTATCAAAAAAGCATGTGATGATATCCTGGAAAAATTAGGTATTAATGATCCTGTTTTGGAAATTGCTAAAAAACTGGAAGAAGCTGCATTAAGTGATCCATATTTTGTAGAGCGTAAATTATATCCGAATGTCGATTTTTATTCAGGAATAATTTACAGAGCTCTGGGTTTCCCTACTGATATGTTTACCGTTCTTTTCGCATTAGGCCGTCTTCCGGGATGGATAGCACAATGGAAAGAAATGCATGAAAACAGAGAGCCGATCGGTCGTCCACGTCAGATTTATGTTGGACATACAAACCGTGAGTTTACTGCTCCTGAAAACAGATAATCAAATCAGTCAGCTGAATAAACTGCATAAAAAAACCTCCATATTCAATATGGAGGTTTTTTTATGCAGTTACTTTGAGCCAGCCAGTTATACTCATTCTGGACCTATGACTTATCAAAACCTCATGTGGTAATTCGTTACTTTTAAAAAACACACCTTTTCTGTTATCGGGAGAAATCAGTTGCTGTTCTTTTTCGGGATGGTGTATACAAAGTTCTCCACCGTCTTCTGGTATCCAATTCTCATTCAGATAAATAATCATGCTGTATTTGCGGCTTTGGTTATTGTTGAACTGATCGAGATGAGTTTTGTAGAAACTGCCTTTTTCATAAAGTGTATAATGAAATTCATAACCGGTAATACCCGTATAGCAGGTACTGTTCAGGTAGAGGATGAATTTATCCATCAAAATAAAAAACTGCTGTTCGCTTATATTTTCATGACTTCTGTCAAGCCAGTGAATCTGGTCGCTTCTGACTAATTTATCCTTGTTGGAAATTTGTGCATTTCCGGTTCCTGCATCTTTGAGAAGATCGTCGGTTTTAAGTTGAAGAATATTGTCTCTTAGTCCTTTGGCGAGTAATATTGGAAAGAATTCTGTAGAGATTCCTACCTGATCAGTGATGAAACCGTCAATTAGCGTTTGAAATTCGTTTTGCAAACCTGCATTTTTACACTGTCTTCGGCAATCCGCCGTTCGGCGATCAAGGTAGCTATTTAATTCTATCTTTGATCAGTGCGTAAATATGTTTGGTAAAGGTAAATCAATGCTATATTAAAAGATAGGTTATGGCAGATTCAATCAGCATTTGCGTGAGGCCAAATGCGAGGAAATACATGATAACCAAAGTCATAGTTTTTCTGATCGTGGTGGCTCTTGATCTGTTGTAGAATAATTTCAGGCCGCTATAGAGGTACCACATGGTGAATGCAAACAGCAGAAAACTAATAAACATACTCATAAATGTATCCAGGCCGAAAATATATCGTTGAAGTACGCTAGTCACAATAGAGACCAGAAAAAATGCGGTCATACCATGAATAGTGAAAACCAGGTGATCAATGTAATAGATCTTGTTTTTTCTGAAGTTCCACATGATGAAAAGAGCGAGCAGGGGCATCAGCAGGAAAAACTGCTTAGGCTGGTATTTTTTCACCTCTTCCTTAAGGCTCCAGTCTCCGTCAGACTTTTTCTCCAGAATTTTGACTTCTCTTTCTTTAGTCAGGTGGGTGAACCAGTCGTCACGGTCGGTGGCTGGCAGTTTCGATTGCCGAAGGTTATAAGCAGCAACAGTACTGTCTTGCTTCACTATATGTGCCTTTTGGAATTTCCCGATTAACTTTTTTCCGGCATCTGTCGGATTCTTTTCCTGTTCCAGTTGTATGTTCGTCAAAAATTTCTGCTGCTCAGAAAAGGTTAATTTTCTGAAATCTGATAGCGATAAAGCATCTGATAAACGGCGCATTGCATATCCGGATATCTTATTTGAATTCCCCTGAGCAATGTCAAGTTCTTTCTTAAGGCTATCCAGAGATGCTGCAGTTTCAGTCTTTGATGGTTCGTAATCTCTTTCATTATTGCTAAGGGTGTGAGGGACAATAATAAAATATACGATTGATACGAATATATAAAGGCTTACTGGATGGATATATCTCGCACGTTTGCCTGCGAGATAATCCAGTGTGACTTGCCCGGGTTGTGTGAGTAAAGGAACCAAAGTCTGAAAGAATTTGGAATCAAAATGAAAGTAGTGTCCAATACTGTGGCCTATGAAGCCCCAGAAAGGTTCTTTCAATTCTAGATTTGGTTGACCACACTGGCTACAATAATGTGATTCAACTTCATGCCCGCAGTTCAGGCAATTTTTCTCTTTACGGTATTTTCCGGACATATGTTTTACATAAGTATTCCTGCGATGCAAGCGGAAAGATAAGATGCCAGGGTACCGCACATTAATGCTTTTAACCCCAATTTCGCTAAATCTCCGCGACGCTCAGGCGCCAATTCTCCAATTCCACCGATCTGCATACCAACACTGCTGAAATTTGCGAAACCGCAGATAGCAATACTGATAATCAAAACTCCTTTTTCTGTTACTATAGGTACTGCGTTTGTAGTTAGATTTTTAAAAGCTAAAAACTCATTTACAGTTAATTTCTGTCCTAAAAGGGTAGCCGCATTACTTACATCAACACTTGGAATTCCCATTGACCAGGCAAATGGATAAAACAATTTACCAAAAATCCAGTCTAATGAAAGATTTAAGTTAGGATTAAATAAATGACCTAGATTAACCAGTGTGTAGTCTACTAATGCGATAAGAGCGATAAAGCCAATTAGCATGGCTATTACATTCATAGCAATTTTAAAACCTTCACTTGCGCCATTTGAAATTGCATCGATCAGGTTGGTATATTCACTTTTAACTTCGAGTTTTACATCACCCATAGTCTGAGAGGCCTCAGTTTCCGGATAAACGATTTTAGAAATAATCAAGGCCCCCGGGGCGGCCATTAAGCTTGCCATAATTAGTTTTGGGGCCAGATTCATACCTGCCTGAGCACCCATATTTGCGTAAACGATTAAAATACCACCGGCAATACAAGCCAGGCTACCACTCATGGAAGCAAGCAATTCGCTTTTAGTCATGCCTTTGAGGTATGGCTTAATCATTACCTGCGCCTCAACCTGGCCAACAAAGGCACTGGCAACATTACTTAGTGCTTCTGCACCGCTGACACGCATAACAAAGTTCATCCCTTTAGCAATGACTGCGACTATGCGTTGCATAATTCCAAAGTGATAGAAGATAGCTACAAGTACACAAACCAGAATGATAGTTGCGGTAACATTAAATGCAAATACAAAGCTTTCTGGTACTGCGTAGGCATGTGGTTGACCGTCAAAGCCGATCACTGCAACTCCGCCATATACAAAGTCGACGCCTTTTTTGGCAAATTGTTCAATTTTCTGCATTCCTTTCCCAAGGAATTCGAAGAAGTGCTGCACTGGGGAAACACGTAAAATTAAAACGGCAATCAGTACTTGCAGAGTTAAGCCACTGGCAACAAGTCTGAAGTTTATCTTTTTCTTATTATTAGAAAAAAGATACGCTAGGCCCAAGATAAATAAGATGCCTAGTATTCCGTGAAAACGCTCCATAAAAAATAATCAAATAAGAAATTTGGGGGTGATATTAGTAAGTATAAAATTTATTGTAATACTATTGAGATGAGTTTCTTTTGTTTATTTCATCCCTGATTCTTGCAGCTTTTTCGTACGCTTCATCAGCAATAGCTTCCTGAAGTTTCTGATTTAATTCCTCTAAACTGAGATTACTGAAATTACTGGCAGGGGTTTTAGGATCTATGGATTCAATAGCTTGTTCTTTTCCAAGGCTATCCATGTTTTCAAGAAATACGAAATCATTGCCTTCTATTACTATTCCAGCAGATGAAAGGATAAATTCGTAAGTGTAAATTGTAGAGTTAAATCTCACGGCGAGTGCAATAGCATCAGATGTTCTTGCATCAATCTCTTCGGTACGTTGTCCGTCCGTGCAGATTAATTTTGCGTAAAAAACACCGTCAACCAGATTATAGATCAGTATTTCTTTGATCTCTATGTGATATGTATTTGCAAATGTTTTGAACAGGTCATGAGTAAGTGGACGGCTTGGCGTCATTTTCTCAATCTCTATGGCGATTGCCTGTGCTTCAAAAGCACCGATAATGATCGGTAAACGTCTTCTGCCGTTTACTTCTCCTAGTACAAGTGCGTATGCTCCTGACTGGGTTTGGCTATAAGATAAGCCAACAATGTCTAGTTTTACTTTTTTCATAATGATGAATATTTGGCGAAGTCAAAAACTCCGCCAAATATTTATACTAGGCTTGATGTTTTTTTAAAGCCTCAATAAGTTGAGGAACAACTTCGAAGGCATCTCCAACGATTCCATAATCAGCTACCTTGAAGAATGGAGCTTCCGGATCTTTGTTAATTACAACAATAACCTTAGAAGAACTCACTCCAGCTAAATGTTGAATAGCACCGGAGATACCGATAGCAATATATAAATTAGGACTAATAGCGATACCAGTCTGTCCTACGTGTTCTGAATGAGGTCTCCAGTCTGCGTCTGACACAGGTTTGGAGCAGGCAGTAGCAGCGCCAAGTAAACCGGCAAGCTCTTCTACCATTCCCCAGTTTTCCGGACCTTTTAAGCCTCTTCCGCCAGATACTACGATCTCTGCATCAGGTAATGATACTTTGTCGGTAGCTCTCACGATTTCTTTGATTACAGCAGCCAGATCTTTAGATTGCACTGCAGGACTGAAGCTTTCAACTTCGATGCTTACAGGAGTATCTTTAACACCAAAAGCATTTGGGTTTAATGCAATAACCTTAACTGCAGAAGTAAGTTGAGTGACAGCAAAAGCTTTTCCAGAGAAAGCAGTCTTTTTCACCTGGAAACTACCATTATCAATCTTCGGTAATTCCACTGCACCATCAACAAGGCCTGCCTTAAGTTTGACAGCAACGCGCGGAGCAAGTCCTTTTCCCGAGAATGAGTTGGAAAGAACGATAACTTCTGCACTTTCTTTTTGTGCAGCTTCAGCTATTACTGCCGCATATGCCTGATTTACGAAATTCTTTAACTCTCCTGCCTCAACGTTTAATACTTTTGAAGCGCCATACTGTCCCAGTTCTTTTAACTGGCCTTCTTCAATCTGGCCAATAGAAACTGCAGTAAGGTTTGTTCCTGTCTGATCTGCAATGGCTTTCGCATAAGAAACTGCTTCAAAAACAGATTTCTTAAACTTACCTTCGACTTGTTCTACATATACTAAAACTGACATAATTCTTTTCTTAAAATTTTCTAATCAGGATGGACTCTATCAAAAGTTTAATAATATCCGGATACCTGTTTTAAATAATAGTTTCTTTATTCTTAGATAACCTTTGCTTCTGTATGTAGCAGACCGATAAGGCTGGCTGCATCTTCTGCTGGAATCAATTTAACAGCGCCACGTGCAGGAGGAGTTTCAAACTGAACAATTTTAGCAACTTCATCTACAGGGGCTGCTTCAACAACAACCAGTGGCTTACTTCTTGCGGACATAATACCGCGCATATTAGGTATTTTGGGTTCGGCTACACCTTCTGCGCAGCTGGCTACAAATTTACCAGAAACATTCACAACTTCTTTACCGCCTTCGATTTCTCTTTCAAGGACTGCAGACGATCCGTCAAAATCCAGTTTTTTGATAATCGAGATCGACGGTATATCCAGGAATTCTCCTACCATGGCAGCAACCTGGGCACCATTATAATCGATAGATTCACGCCCGGTCAGGATCACATCAAAATCAGTAGTCTTAGCATATTCAGCAATTTGGAATGCTGTAAAGTATGCATCTCTTGGTACGGCATTAATTCTTACGGCATCATCAGCACCTATGGCTAGTGCCTTTCTAATGGTCGGATCGGTTGAGCTGTCGCCAACATTCACCACTGTTACAGTGCCTTTTCCACCCTCGCATAGTTCTATAGCTTTCGATAAAGCCAATTCATCATAAGGGTTCACAATATACTGAACACCGGCTGTATTGAATTGTGTATTATCGTTAGTAAAAGTTATTTTTGTGGTTGTGTCGGGCACATGACTGATACAAACTAATATTTTCATATGATAAGTTGTTTAAATTAATGAAGCTGAGATCAGCTGTTATTGGTTCAAATTAGCTTGAAATGATAACAGTTTCATAAAAATTTCTTTTTGCAAATCTAATTAAAAAAGCAGGGATTTAAAATGCAAAGTACCCGATTAACCAAGTTATTAGCGTTTTTAACAAACGAACCTCAAGATCCATTTATATTATATGCGCTTGCTACAGAATATAACAGTTTAAAAGATACTGACAAAGCTTTTCACTACTATCTGAAACTCGTTGCGGAACATCCTGATTACGTAGGGACATACTATCATCTGGGCAAATTATATCAGCAGGTGGGGCAGCAGGAGCGGGCTATCGAAATTTATCAGGCTGGGATGAAAGCTGCAAGAGATAAAGGAGACCGGCACGCATTTTCTGAGTTGCAGGGAGCTTACAATTTTGCCGCAGGATTGGATTATGAAGATGATTAATTCCCATGAAAGCTAGCCGTAAAGTCCTTTTTATTAAAGATGTATTGCTCTTTACTTTTTCGGCATTCGGAGGAGCACAGGCGCATATCTCTTTATTGCTTAAATATTTTGTAAAGCAAACACCGTTTGTAACTGAAGAAGAATTACTGGAATTAAACGCGCTGGCTCAAATACTGCCGGGGCCGGCATCCACACAGACACTAGTAGGCATTGCTTATAAGGTCGGTGGATTAAAACTGGCTTTACTGACGTTCTTGATCTGGATTATTCCCTCGGCCGCTGTAATGACGCTGGCAGGTATATATTTTGCCCAGTTTGACCAGAAGGAGAAGTTTATAATTATACTTAAGTATATTCAGCCGATCGCACTGGGGATCGTCGCTTTTGGAGCGTATCATCTTTCCCGAAAAGTACTTGTTAATCAGATTTCAGTATTTTTGGCTATTGCAGCCGCTATAGTAACCCTTGTATTGCGAAATGCATATGTGTTCCCTTTAGCTATACTGGTTGGTGGAATGATCTCGTCTGCGCTGGAGACCCCGGGCGAAGAAAGTGCGATAAGAATTAAACTGCTTTCTAATATCAATCCAAAGAAGTTGAGTTATTTCCTTGGATTATTATTATTCCTGGCATTATTGGGCGCGATAATCAATAGAACTTCGCCTTTTAGCTTACCGGTAAGGTTATTTGAGAATTTTTACAGGAATGGTATTCTTATATTCGGAGGGGGGCAGGTACTGGTACCTCTAATGTTTACAGAATTCGTGCAGATGAAGCACTACCTGACGTCCTCTGGATTTCTTTCAGGATTTGCGTTGCAACAGGTGCTGCCCGGACCTACATTTAGTTTTACGAGTTACCTGGGGACACTGAGCATGAAGAATTTTGGATATGGAATTTATGGTCAGATTGCAGGTGGTTTTATAGGTGTATTTGGCATTAATCTACCAGGTTTAATTCTGGTGCTTTTTATTGTCCCTTTCTGGGAAGATCTTAAAAAAATAACGAGAATCAAACATTCTTTGTCAGGTATAAATGCAGTTAGTGTTGGTTTTATTATTGCTGCATTTTTTCTGTTATTTCAGCCTATAGGATTTGATGTATTGTCAATCAGCCTGGTGGTGATAACTTTTCTTATTCTGAATTTCACCAGGGTCAGTCCGCCCTTTATCATACTTGCCGGTGTTTTACTCGGTTACCTTATCTAAGTTAAATTGAAAAGCCTGCTTGTTAAATTTAACAAGCAGGCTTCTTTATAATAGATCTAAACCTTAGAAAGGGGCGTCCTCGTCATTAAAATCGTCCATTCTTGAAGGTTTGATGATTACATTTCCTGAAGGCCTGTCAAAATCTGCGGATGGCATCATGCCGGCAGCAGGATCCATGGAGAATGAATTAGGAGGCATGAAATCTTCCTCGAGATCGGTGAATTTTACATATTTACCAATGAATCGAAGTGGCACAATTCCGGTTTCACCATTCCTGTGTTTTGCTATAATTACTTCACCGACACCAGCTTGTGATCTTCCGCTTTCATCCTCTGTAATACCATAATATTCCGGACGGTATAAGAATAGTACCATATCCGCATCCTGCTCGATGGAACCAGATTCTCTCAAATCGGAGAGTAATGGCCTTTTACCATTTACACCTGGTCTTGACTCAACAGCACGACTTAACTGGGATAGTGCCAAAACCGGGATGTTCAACTCTTTTGCTACAGATTTCAATGCTCTGGAAATACTACCAATTTCCTGCTCTCTGTTTCCACCACCGCTCTGTCCTTCGCCTTTACCATGCATTAACTGTAAATAGTCAATGATGATCATCTGGATGTCGTACTGAGATTTGAGCCTTCTGCATTTTGCTCTAAATTCGAAGATGTTAAGTGCGGGTGTATCATCAATAAGCAACGGAGCTTCAGTTAAAGTGCCAATTTTGCTGTGTAACTGTTGCCATTCCCATTCAGCCAGATTACCCTTCCGTATTTTTTCCTGTTCAATTTCAGTTTCACCTGAGATCAGACGATTAACCAACTGAACGGACGACATCTCTAAGGAGAAGACTACAACCGGTCTTTTGAAATCGACAGATGCATTTCTTGCACAGGTTAATACAAAAGCGGTCTTACCCATAGCAGGACGTGCTGCGATAATAACTAAGTCTGAAGGTTGCCATCCACCAGTAATTCTGTCCAGAGCAGTGAACCCGGAAGGCACACCAGTTAAACCGTCAGATTTTGTCCGCAACTCCTCAAGTGTGGCAAGAGATTGTTTAATGATCTCATCCATTTTCTGCGTGTCCCGGCGAAGATTATTCTGTGCGATATCAAATAAACCTTTTTCTGCAGTATCCAGCAGATCAAAGATGTCAGTTGTATCCTCATAGGCATTTTGTATAATTTCAGTAGAAATACGGATCAGCTCACGCTGAATATATTTCTGAGAAATGATTCTGGCATGGTATTCAATATTCGCTGCAGAAGCAACACGATTGGTTAGATTGGTTATGTAATAAGCACCACCTACCATTTCCAGCGTTCCAAGTGTACGCAGTTCAGAAGTTACTGTCAGAATGTCGACAGGTTTAGATTTCTGGAATAATAAAGCAATCGCCTCAAATATTTTTTTATGAGATTCCTGATAAAAAACTTCAGGCTTAAGAATATCAATTACGGTAGATAAGGCATCTTTTTCAAGCATCAGTGCCCCAAGAACCGCCTCTTCCAGATCAATCGCCTGTGGAGGTATTTTTCCCAGAGTATTCATGGGTGCGCCAAGCCTGTTTTTACGGGTAGAGCTATAGCTCTGCCTATCCTGGCCCTGTGTTCCGTTATCCGTATTCATAGATACAAAAATAGATAAAAATTGCAGGCCTTCCGGAATTGTTTTTAAACATTATTTATCAGTTTATATTTTTTTTATCTGGAATTTGATACTGATTTTGTAACCTAAAATAGGTTGCAGGCGGCTGCTTTAATCTGCACTGAGCTTCTGATTATGGCATACCACAACCGATAATTGATTAACGATGGGCACAAATCTGATTATTTCAACTATTTTTGTACGTAAAATAAGCTCAATGGAAAACTTTAGAAGGTCCTCAAGACCTAAAGAAAATAATGAATTTGTATTTGGTATCCGCGCAGTTATAGAGGCAATTAAAGCCGGTAAGGATATCGAAAGTATATATATGCAGCGGGGATTGACAGGGGAGATTATCCCGGAGCTTAAAGGCTTGTTAAAAAACACTGACATCCCGGTCCATAACGTTCCGGTTGAAAAACTGAACAGAATGACCCTTAAAAATCACCAGGGTGTAATCGCTGTGATTTCTGCAATTACCTTTCAGAAGATTGAAGATATCATTCCATTAATTTATGAAAAGGGTGAAGTGCCGCTGATTCTGATTCTTGATGGGATTACCGATGTCAGAAATATGGGGGCAATTGCCAGAACTGCGGCGTGTACAGGTGTTCACGCTATTGTAGTACCAGCAAAAAATTCTGCTCAAATCAATGCAGATGCGATTAAGACATCGGCTGGGGCTCTATTTACAATCCCTGTTTGCCGTCATCAGAATTTACATAAAGTTGCGCTGTATCTTCAGGAATGCGGATTACAAATCGTGGCTTGTACAGAAAAAACCAATGATCTGATTTATGCGCCTGACTATACTGCTCCAACTGCAATTGTAATGGGAGCTGAGGATGAAGGAATATCTAATGAAATTATGCGCATGGCAAATCATTTAGCGAAAATCCCAATGTTCGGTGAGATTGGTTCGCTAAATGTATCTGTTTCGACTGGAGTTATACTTTATGAAGCTATCAGACAGCGTGTTAATGTCTAGATAAATTTCTGTCCGAATATGGACTTAACGTCTGCTACAATTTGTTTAACACTTTGCTCTTCTGTTCTAGGACAGATTAACAACGTATTATTCGATTCCACAACAATATAATCATGTAAACCCTGCAGGATAACCAGTTTATCCTCAGGGACATTGACCATGCAATTGGAAGAGTTAAACATCATTACCTGTTCTGATGGTATGACAGCATTGCCCACGTAATCTTTCTCGGCCATATCGTAAATGGATGCCCATGTTCCAAGATCGGACCAGCCGAAATCTGCAGGTAACACATAAACATTATCCGCCTTCTCCATAATACCGAAATCTATTGAAATATTGGTGCACTGTAAATAAGCATTTCCAATAAAGTTCTTTTCGTCTGCAGTATTATAGGCTGATGCACCAAGGTGGAAAATTTCATACATTTCCGGAAGATGTTTGCTGAATGCATTATTAATTGCTTTGGCCGACCAGATAAAAATACCTGCATTCCAAAGAAAATCACCGCTTTGTACAAAAGATCTTGCCAGTTCTATATTCGGCTTTTCAGTGAATATTTTAACTTTATGAATTTCAGGATCCTTTTCCAGGGTTTGTTCTACGTACTGTATATAACCATATCCAGTGTCTGGACGGCTTGGCTTTATACCTAGTGTAATCAAACATTCATTTTCTCTGGCTGCATCGAGTGACTGATTAATTGCAGCTATAAAAGCGTCGATGTTTGAAATCGTATGATCAGATGGAGCAACAACTATTGTTGCATTTGGATTAAGTTCGGCTATTTTCATAGAACCATAAGCAACACAAGGTGCAGTGTTACGCATAATCGGTTCGGCCAGAATCTGATTGGCTTTCAACTCGGGTAGTTGTTCCTTGACTTTATCTATGTAGATCTCATTAGTTACAACAAAAATATTTTCAGCCGGACATATTTTAAGAAATCGTTCGTAAGTACTTTGAATAAGTGTTTTTCCTACTCCGAAAAAATCAATGAATTGTTTTGGATGTTCAATTCTACTTACAGGCCAGAAGCGGCTTCCGACTCCGCCAGCCATTATTAATGCGTAATTGTTTGAGTTCATATCGTGGTTAGACATCGTTTAGAGTAATCCTTCGTGAAGAAGGTCGTGCAAATGTAAGATACCAAAATAGCTATTGTTTTCGGTAACTAATAATTGAGTAATATTAGTTGAACGGATCAGTTCGAATGCTTGTACGGCTAGGGTGTTTTTATCTACCGTCTTAGGAGATGAATTCATAATGTCTTTTGCAGTCAGATTCGTAAGATCGGTATATTTTTCTAACATTCTCCGAATGTCTCCATCTGTAATTATTCCGATGATCTGTTCATTTTCAACAACAACAGCTGCACCTAAACGGTTTTTACTAATTGTTATAATTACGTCCTTTACCGCGGAATCGGGTGACACAGTGGGTTTTGCATTTTTCAAAGCAAGATCACCAGCTTTTAGGAACAAGCGTTTGCCTAAAGATCCGCCGGGATGATATTTTGCAAAGTCGTCTGCATTGAAGTCTCTGGCTATCAGTAGGCTAATTGCTAAAGCGTCACCCAAAGCAAGTTGTGCAGTTGTACTGGTTGTGGGGGCGAGGTTATTAGGGCATGCCTCTTTCTCAACGGTGGTATTGAGAATAAAATCGGCCTGTAAAGCCAGCTCAGATTCCAGTTGACCAACCATGCCAATCAGGAGGTTGCCAGCATACTTCAGTAAAGGAATGAGTACCTTAATTTCAGGTGTATTCCCACTCTTGGAAATGCAGATAACAATATCCTGCTGACGGATCATTCCTAGGTCGCCATGTACTGCATCAGACGCGTGCATAAAACTCGCAGGAGTACCCGTGGAATTGAAAGTAGCGACAATTTTCTGCGCAATTATTGCACTTTTCCCAATCCCAGTTACGATTACTCGGCCTTCACAGGCTATAATTTTGGTTACAATCGTGGTAAAATCTTCATTTACATAATCGATAAGTCCAAGGATTGCCTGAGCTTCCATCTGTAAAGTGTTGATCGCCGCACTGATAATTGATTTTTTACTTTTCAAAGAGAATTATTTAGTACAATAATGCATTAGTTGATGCAAAATTATGTTATTTTGAATCAAAAATAGCACTGAATATTTTATACACAAAATGGACGTGAAAAAGTCGTTGTTTGACAACCTGCAAACCTTTTTTGGTTTTGACAATTTTAAAGGCGATCAGGAATCAATTATTACCAATGTTCTTGAGCGCAAAAATACCTTTGTGATTATGCCGACAGGCGGAGGAAAATCCATCTGTTATCAATTACCGGCATTAATGAGTGAAGGTACTGCGATCGTGATATCACCGCTAATTGCGCTGATGAAGAACCAGGTGGATCAGTTGAGGGCATTCGGAGGGAGTGATAGTATAGCTCACTTTCTGAATTCTTCCCTGAATAAGTCTGAAATTGCTCAAGTCAAAAGTGATTTGCTGAATGGTCAGACGAAATTACTATATGTAGCACCGGAATCTTTATCTAAAGCAGATAATATCGAATTCCTGAAGCTCATCAAAATATCTTTTGTTGCGGTAGATGAAGCCCATTGTATTTCGGAATGGGGACATGATTTTCGTCCGGAGTACCGGAGAATACGCCAGGTGATTAGCGGCCTGGGACCAGATATCCCGATTATTGCATTAACTGCAACAGCTACACCCAAGGTACAGCAAGACATTATTAAAAACCTGCAGATGTCTGATGCCACTCTTTTTAAATCTTCTTTTAACAGACCAAACCTTTTTTATGAGGTACGTCCTAAACGAGATGTGATTAAAGAGATTATCCGCTACATTAAGTATAACACCGGGAAGTCTGGGATTATATACTGCCTGAGCCGTAAGAAGGTTGAGGAAGTGGCTGAGGCACTGAATCTGAATGGAATAAAGGCGCTTCCTTACCATGCCGGATTGGAACCAAAGGTCAGAGCAGAAACCCAGGATAAGTTTCTGATGGAAGATGCAGAAGTTATTGTCGCTACGATCGCATTTGGAATGGGGATTGATAAACCAGATGTTCGGTTTGTTATGCATCACGATATTCCGAAAAGCATGGAGGGATATTATCAGGAAACGGGCCGTGCAGGCAGGGATGGTGGTGAAGGAGTCTGTATTGCATTTTATGCGCAAAAAGATGTAGACAAGCTAGCTAAATTCATGAAGGATAAACCAGTGGCGGAAAGAGAAATCGGAACGCAGATCCTTAAAGAAGTAATTGATTATGCTGAATCCGGCGTTTGTCGCAGAAAGCAGATTCTTCATTATTTTGGAGAAAACTTCAATGAGACTGGTTGTGACTGCATGTGTGATAACTGTAAAAAACCAAAAAAACTATTCGAAGCAGAAGAACAACTTAAAACCGTGTTGACGATGATTGGTCAGATGGGAGAAAAGTTTGACGATGCTCATATTCTGAATGTCTTAATGGGGCAGGAAACGGCTCAGACGATTGCCTACGAACACAACAAACTGCAAGAATTTGGGTGGGGGAAATCTGAAGGAGAAAATGTTTGGAAATCTGTAATCAGACAGGCTGTTCTGAATAATTTCCTTTCTAAGGATATTGACAATTACGGTTTACTGAAGCTGACCAAATCAGGTAAAGAATTCATCGAATTTCCATATAATCTTAAATTCATCCTTAATGAACCTATAGAAAGTTCACCGGATGATGATGAGGATGATGTAAAACATGGAACAGGCACATTAGATGTACAGCTTTTACAGTTGCTGAAAGATTTGCGCAAGAAAATTGCGAAGCAGAAAAATGTCCCTCCGTTTGTGGTATTTCAGGATCCGTCACTTGAAGAAATGTGTACGCACTATCCGATTGCTCCTGATGAATTGAAACAGATTTCTGGAGTGGGAAATGGAAAAGCAATGAAGTTTGGTGCACCTTTCCTGGAATTAATTAAAAAATACGTAGCCGATAATGACATTGAACGTCCTATTGATTTAATTATCAAAACACAGGCGAATAAGTCACAGCTAAAAGTTTCTATTATACAAAATGTGGACAGACAGATTGGGCTTGAAGATATTGCCAGATCTAAAGGGATCACTTATGATGAAATTCTGAAGGAAATTGAAGCAATTGTTAATTCAGGAACTAAACTAAACCTGAATTATTTTGTTGATGAGATACTGGATGATGATCGTCAGGATGAAGTTTTTGATTATTTCCGTGCTGCAGAAAATGACTCCATAGATGCAGCCCTGAAAGATTTGGGAGAAACTGATTACACCCGTGAAGAAATACAATTAATGAGAATTAAGTTCATGTCTGAACTAGGAAATTAAAACTAATGATCAATTTCGATATACCACAGTTAAAACATACAGCGTCTGACAATTTCTTTTTGATGGCTGGACCATGTGCGATTGAAAGCGAAGAAATGGCGCTCAGAATTGCAGAGAAAATCGTTCAGATAACAGATAAGCTGGAAATCCCGTACATTTTTAAAGGTTCATACCGTAAGGCCAACCGTTCGAAAGGCGATTCTTTTACAGGAATTGGAGATGAAAAAGCACTGAAGATCCTTGAAAAAGTAGGGAAAACCTTTGGCGTGCCGACTGTTACGGATATACACGAAAGTCAGGAAGCTGCGATGGCTGCAGCTTATGTAGATGTTTTGCAAATTCCAGCCTTTCTTTGCCGCCAGACAGATCTACTGATAGCAGCTGCAAAAACGGGGAAAGTTGTCAATGTGAAAAAAGGACAATTTCTTTCAGCAGGGTCAATGAAGTTCGCAGTAGAAAAGATTGTATCTGAAGGTAATAATAAGGTGATCCTAACAGACAGGGGTAATACATTCGGGTATCAGGATCTAATCGTCGATTATCGTGGTATTCCTGAGATGAAAGCTTTTGATGTTCCTGTTGTAATGGATGTTACTCATTCTTTACAGCAACCTAATCAGAGCACCGGTGTAACAGGTGGAAAGCCACAGTTGATAGAGACCATTAGTAAAGCAGCTATTGCTGTAGGCGCAGATGGTTTGTTTATTGAAACACACCCTGACCCTGCAAATGCTAAATCTGATGGTGCTAATATGCTGCAGATTGACTTATTGGAAGATTTACTGGTCAAATTGATCAGAATCCGAAAAGCAGTAAATTATTAATAATACGACTGTATTTCAGCCCGGTCTGCCTCCAGACCGGGTTTTTTTATGCGCAAGGTTGAAAAAGCTATATTACGGAATATTCAGGTATTTATGCGTTTGAAGCGAAATTTCCCATTTTGGATTAGCCATTACATATTCTACAATCAATGGCGTTATTTCCTGTGCTTTTGACCATTCTGGTTGCAAATAGAGTTTGCATCCAGGTGAAACTGTTTCTGCATATTTCTCAGCCCATTCAAAATCACTTTTGTTAAATACAATGACTTTAAGTTCATTTGCGAATGGAGTAATATCTGGTCTTGGAGCTTTAAATTTCTTTGGAGATAGACAGATCCAGTCCCACTGTCCTGAAAGTGGGTAGGCTCCAGAGGTTTCGATAAACGTGAGAATGTTTTTTTCTTTGAGCTTGCCGGTCAGATAATCCAGGTTATAGATCAATGGCTCCCCGCCAGTTATGACGACGGCTTTTCCAGGGAAAGTTTCTGCTTTGGCGACAATATCGTCCGAAGATGTAAGCGGATGCAATTCTGCATCCCAGCTTTCTTTAACGTCACACCAGTGACAGCCCACATCACATCCTCCCAGACGAATAAAATATGCAGCTTTACCTGTATTATAACCTTCACCCTGAATTGTGTAGAATTCTTCCATCAATGGAAGTAATGTGCCGTCTGCGGGAATATTGTGTGCCATAAGAAAGATGCAAAGTTAATTAAAATATATACGGCAAACAGGAATTTTTCAAATGCTAAGCAGTTTGAATGTCAAAAAATGTACTTTAGCTGATATGAGATCTCTGCGTTGGTACAAACTTGAAATTGAAGTTCCTTCTGAAGATGAATTTATAGTGCCCGTAACAGTTGCTGGTAAAAAGCTATGTTTAATTCGTCACGGGGGTAAGTTGTATTTAACCCAGCGCAACTGTCCACATGCCGGGGGGCAGCTAAGCGGTGGCTGGTGTAAAGATGGAATGCTTATTTGTCCATTACACAGGTATGGCTATAACCTGGAGAACGGACGAGGTGCAGAAGGGCAAGGAGACTATATAGATATTTATCCTTTGAAAATAGAAATTGATGGATTATATGGCGGGATAAAAGAGAGTCTTTTTAAACGTTTTTTCGGCAGTTAAATGAGGCCTTCATATCATTAACCAAAAGACTTAATACTAAAAAGGTTTCTCCGCAATGAGCTGGTAAACTGCCGGCAAGTCTGCTTCCGCCCAATCTAGTTCTGCAAGCAGGTCTGGGTCCATCCAACGGGACTGCTGATGAACATGGAGGGTGTGCAGATACGAGTTCACGCGGCAAATAAAGCAATTAAGTTCAATGAAAAAGTCCGGATACTGATGCTCTATAGTGCAAAAAAGAGAATCTATACTAATATCCATTGCTAATTCTTCCTTAATTTCCCTGATAAGTGCTTCTTCGTTTGTTTCACCGGCTTCAACCTTGCCACCAGGGAATTCAAATTTATCGCTCAGATAGGCATATTCATGTTTGTCACGTTGTACACATAGAATTTTACCCTGATATATAATAATGGCCGCTACTACTTGCAAATTTTTCAATTTTTGAAATGGTATGATATTTTTCTAAAAATACGAAAGGCTGTCGAGAGTTTAGTGAAGAAGCACCAAAGTTATTCAGATGTAAGATTTCTTTATCCAGACTTTACATTCAATTTAAAAATTCTGCTGATTTCAAGATTTTTTGATAAACCGGTGGTACAATTTGATTTGCATTTAATCTGTGAATAATATTGCCCTTGTACTTTCGCCATTAAATAAATAAGCCATGAAAGACAATAAATTGTTCGTTTTCCTGTTAGCGTTGAGCATCATCCCATTTTTTACGTTCGCAGAAGAAAAATTACCTGCAAAAAAAGGTGAAGTACAGATTTTGATAGTAGGATTAAACGATAATATCAGGTCTAATTATTATTACGATGCAAGTATTGCAGAGGAAACCGGAATAAATGCAGATAGCGTTGTGAAGAAATTCAATACAATCATCGCTAAAAATATAGCGGAAGCCCTACCTAAAAGTGCTTGTAAGTTTATTGCGGAGAACAATCAGTCTACACATGAGGAACTGGCAGATAAAATTGAATTTCACGGAGAGGGTGAGAATTGCAATTCAAGTCTCTCGAAAATTCCTGTGGATACGTATAGGGAAGTGCTAAACAAAGAGAACGCAAAATATCTCCTGGTTATTAATCAACATTATCTGAAAAGACAGGAGCAGCCAATGCGGACGGTTTTTCATATCGTCAGTTATACGTTATATGATCAGGATCAGAAAGAAGTGCTTAATGGTAACCAGTTCTTCACCTCAATGAAACTGGAATCAGCAGAAAAGATCAAACAGATCAGCCGTAAGAGTACTGCGAAGATTGCGTCTTCGATTGCCCGTACGCTCGAGTTATAACTAAAGCCAGCTTTTACCGGAGTGCCTATGGCTTAAATGCCATTTTTCCCTGCTTTTTTCAGGGGCAGGGAAAACTATGTCCTGACCAGAATAAATCCAATTCCTATAAACACAAACCAAACACAAATTTAAAAACAAAGATGACTAAATTAATTACCGGATTTTTGACCTGTTGTATGCTGATTTTCTGCACCGGCACGGGTCTGTTTGCCCAGGGAAACCAGGCCATTATCATTGGAAAGGTGCTCGATGAACACGCTAAGCCGCTTATTGGCGCCAGTGTCAAAGTTAAAAACGAATCTACTGGTTTCTCAACCGGAACAATGACTAATGAAAAAGGAGATTTTATTATTAAGCAATTACCCCTTGGATCACCTTATTCTATTGCTGTAAACTATATTGGTTACGGTGAGCAGAAAAAAACCGGCTATGCGCTAAACCTTGGCGATCAGCTGGAAATAAATTTCAAGATGGAGGGCAATGCTACTGAAATGAAGGCAGTAGAAGTTGTCGCCAATTCATTGAAAAATACAGTTAAAACTCTGGGTTCTTCTACTCCGGTAACAGCGAAAGATATCGCGAAACTCCCGGTGAACGGAAGGAACTTCACGTCATTAATTGATCTTTCACCGTTGAGTAACGGAAGCAGTTTAGGAGGTCAGCTAGCCTCTTCGACGAATTACACAATTGACGGTATGACCTCAAGAGGTACGATTGCAGGTGGATCTACCGGAAGTGCATATTCCATTTCAATGGAAGCTATACGCGAATTTAAAGTCGTAACTAACGAGTATGACGTGACAAATGGCAGAGCAGGGGGAGGTACCATCAGTACAGTTACAAAATCAGGGACTAATCAGTTGTCAGGAAGTGCTTTCACCTTTATGCGTAATGACTGGTTATCCAGCCCATATGATTTAAGAGGAAATAAAAGAACTCAGGATTTCTCTACTTATCAATATGGATTTTCCCTGGGTGGGCCTATTATTAAAGATCGTGCTCATTTTTTTGTAGCATGGGATCACCAGGCTGATTCAAGACCTTTGAATATTGCCAATATTCAGTCTTCTGCAGATGAAGCTGCTAATAAAGTTACGCAGGCAACGCTTGATAAATTTCTGGAAATCGGAAGATCTAAATATGGTGTTAGCAACAACCCCCAATTTGGTTCATTCGGTAAGAAGAAAGGTACTGATGCTTTATTTGCAAGGGTAGACTGGCAGCTTGATTCAAGGAACCTGTTGACTATCAGAGATAACTTTGTTCATGAAATGGATAATCAGTCTGAAGGAGACAACTCTGGTATAAATCTTTATGAAGTTTATATCAATCGCAAAAAAACAGATAACAGTTTAATGGCATCACTGCGTTCAGTATTGAGTCCTAAGTTGACTAATGAATTGAAAGTACAGCACTTTTTTGAGAATGTAGAAGTAATACCCAACTCAGAATTGCCTTCAGCAAGTATACCGCGTGCAATTGTTGAGAATGTTGAATCCGTTGCAGGTGAAAATACCTATTTTAATTCCATTCAACTCGGCGGACAGCGTTTTGCGCCAGAGTGGTTCAAAAGTAACGTGGTACAGTTGGTCAACAACTTATATTATAACACAGAAAAAATCAATTTTACTTTTGGTGTCGACCTGATGTATAATACTATGCATTCCCGTTATGGCAGTGAAATGAACGGTCGTTTCTATTTTACCGGGATGGATAACTTCAATAATCTTACCCCTTACCGCTATGCCAGGGAAATTAATATTGTAGATGATCCAAGTACCCGTGTCAATTCGCTCAGCTCAGGGTTATATGCACAGATGGAAACTAAACTTGCACCTGGCCTGGATATGATGGCTGGTATCCGTCTGGATAATACGCAGTATTTGAACAAAGCAAACTTTAATCAGGTGGTTTATGATCGGTTAGGCATACGTACAGATAATAGTATCAATACATTACAGTTCCAGCCCCGAGTTCAGTTTACCTGGGACATCAATGAGCAGAAAAAAGATATCATCCGTTTTGGTGGTGGTCTTTTCGGATCGAATCTCAACCCTTACTCGATGATCAATAATATGCTGTTTGATGGTTCAAGAGTTGCGTCCGTTGATATTCAGGGAGCACTGGTACCCACGCCGAATTTCCCGGGTTACAGACTAGACCCGTCTACGGCACCAGGAACAGAATTATTTGATATCAAAGGTGTTGAGAAATTAATTACAATTAACACTAACAGTCCGGACGCGAAAGTTCCTAAAATTTATAAAACGAACTTCTCTTATAACCATTTTTTTAGTGACCGTTTAAGGGTTGGTATCAGCGGATATGCGTCCTGGGCGCGTAATAACTATATGTACATAGACCGCAACATGGTTGATAAACCTTATTTTACAATTGAGGCAGAGGCAAACAGAGGAGTTTATGTACCAGCATCCAGTATTAATACAAAGAATGGAGCTACCAACTGGATCAATGGACGTAAAACCAACGAAGTCGGCCGTGTACTTGAGCTAGTGAGTGAAGGTAAGAAGAATCAGTATGCAGTTGTTGTAGATGGTACTTATCGCTACTTTAAAGATGGCCAGGTGTCATTCTCATACACCTGGAATGACTCAAAGGATAATACATCATATAATGGTAACGTGGCCAATACCGCAACCTTAGATCAAATGGTGGTAGATGACCCCCGCGACCTGAGTAAAATGAGCTACGCGAATAACCAGTTTCGTCATAAAGCGGTGTTCTACGGTACAGCGCCAAGTGTATGGGGTGTAACTTTCGGTTTGCGTTTCTCCGGTATCTCAGGAACCAGGTATTCATTGGCAGTGAGTGGTAACGTAAATGGAGATTTCGTTTCTTCTAATGACCTTGCTTATGTTTATAATCCAGCTGATTCCAGAACACCAGAATACTTGCGTGCAGGAGTACAGGCAATTCTTGATAATCCGGATGCAAAACAAAGTGTAAAAGATTATATCAATAACAATCTGGGTAAGGTGGCAGAACGTAACGGTGGTGTCAATGGTTTTTATGGCGTATTCGACATCCGTCTGGCGAAGCGTTTTAAAATAGAAAAAAGTCATGGACTGGAAGTTTCTGTAGATATTTTCAATTTCGCTAACCTGCTGAAGAAAGACTGGGGAGTAGGAAGCGATTTAGGTAAACAGAATTTATACTCTATTAAGAGTTTTGACGCCGCTAAAAAAGAATACGTATACAACGTAAACAAAGGAACGGGTGTCTCTAACTTAAATGGAAATCCATATCAAATCCAGTTAGGTTTGAGGTATGCATTCTAAGTCTAAAAACTTACTCTATATTAATTTCAGTATGTTATGAAAAAGATATTCGTTTTTGCATTGGCTTTACTGAGTTATCGCGCAGTTAAAGCGCAAGATTCACATGTTATTCTGATCAGCGTCGACGGTCTGCGTCCGGAATTTTATAAAGACGCATCCTGGTCGATGGTAAATCTTAGACAGGCTATGGAAGGTGGTGCGTATGCCGATGGCGTTACAGGGGTATTCCCCTCTGTAACCTATCCTTCGCATACGACAATGATTAGCGGGGTAAAGCCGATCAAACATGGGGTGTATTATAATACACCGTCAGAACCGCTCGGAGTGACCGGGAAATGGAACTGGTCTTACGAGAATATTAAGGTACCAACAATATTCAGTCTGGCAAAAGCAAAAGGCCTAAAGACAGCATCTATTTTCTGGCCGGTGTCGGTAGGGGGACCGGCAACCTATAATATTCCCGAATACTGGTATTTGCCGGAAACCAAAGGTGGTGTCAGAAATATGATTAAAGCATTGCGCGAAAATGCAAGCCCTCAAGGATTTTATGAAGAGCTTGAACAAAATGCAGTAGGTAAACTCGATGAAGCTGATTTCGACGGAGACTATTTAAGTATCGATGAGAACCTGGCGAGAATGAGCAGTTATGTAATCAGAAAATATAAACCGTCATTTCTGGCAGTACATCTGGTTGCAGTTGATCATTTCGAACATGAACAGGGTAGAGAAGGTCCTAAAGTCAGGGCAGCAGTAGCTGGTGCTGACAGCCGGATCAAAACTATTCTTGAAGCAATCGAGAAAGCTGGTATCAAGGATAATACAACTGTGATTGTTACTGGTGATCACGGCTTCGTGGATATACATACTTCAATCTCACCAAATACTTTGCTAACTGCAGCGGGTTTATATGACCCTGAGCACAAAGACAACTGGAAAGCTTATTTTCATGCTTCGGGCGGTTCTTCGTTTCTTCATCTGAAGAACAAAAATGATCAGAAAACACTGGATCAGGTTAAGCAGCTGTTGGGTAAACTTCCGGTAGCACAACGTAATATGTTTGAAATAAAGGATAGAGCCACACTGGATGAAGTTGGTGCCGATCCAAATGCTGTACTTGCTCTTGCCCCAAAACAGGGTTTTACTTTCAGTAACGATGCTATTGGTAGCCTGCTCCGCCCTGCATCCGGTGGTACTCATGGATTCTATCCTGATTTTAAAGAAATCCAGACAGGATTCGTAGTTTTTGGAAAGGGAATAAAAAAAGGCATAGTGATTCCTGAGATGGGGCTTACGGATATTGCACCCCTGATTTCGAATTTACTTCAGCTTGATTTGCGTGACGCAGAGGGAAGTCTTTTTCCAGGTCTGCTGATCAAATAGAAGCTTCACAGCCTGAAATAAACCGGTGTGATTTAATAAAAAAGCCCCGCATCTTTTTGATGCGGGGCTTTTTTATATTGAAAAATCAGTCTATTGGTAGATTTCTTTTCTTGCCGAAGCCAGTGTGTTTTTTAATAGTCCAACGATGGTCATTAAACCTACGCCACCCGGTACTGGTGTAATCCAGGATGCTTTTGGAGCTACGTTTTCAAAGTCAACATCACCGTATAATTTGAAGCCTGATTTGGTCGTTTCAGAAGTTTCTCTGTTAATACCTACATCGATAATGATGGCACCTGGTTTAACCATATCTGCAGTAACAAAATTCTTTCTGCCAATTGCTGCGATAATGATATCTCCCTGCAAGGCGATTTCTTTTAGATTAGTAGTTTTACTGTGTGTCAGCGTAACGGTACAATTGCCTGGATTTGCGTTTCTGGCCATCAGTATACTCATCGGGCTGCCAACTATATTGCTGCGTCCTACAACTACGCAATGTTTTCCTGCAGTATCAATTCCATAAGCTTGTAACAATAACAGGATACCATAAGGGGTTGCCGGAATAAAGCATGGAAGATTACGCATCATACGCCCCAGGTTAACCGGGTGAAAACCATCTACATCTTTTCTATAATCAATAGCAGCAGTTACTTTTTCTGGGTCGATATGCGCTGGAAGTGGTAACTGAACTATTAATCCGTCTATAGACTCATCCTGATTAATTTCTTCTACTTTCGCCAGTAATTCGGCTTCAGTAACTGTGTTATCAAAACGAACCAGAGAAGATTTAAAACCAACTTTGGCACAATTCTTCATTTTACTGGCTACATATGTCTCACTGCCACCATCATTACCAACCAGAATTGCCATCAAATGCGGCTGTCTGCCAGTGCTTTCAAGAAATTCAGCTGCTTCTACTGCTATTTCCTCTTTAATCTTTTCCGATGCGAATTTTCCGTCCAGTAACTGCATATCTAAGCTTTAATATATTTTTTGAAAAATTAATCTAATTTAAGTACTGCCATGAATGCAGTTTGCGGGATTTCTACATTACCTACCTGACGCATACGTTTTTTACCTTTTTTCTGTTTTTCGAGTAATTTACGTTTACGTGAAATATCACCACCATAACATTTAGCCGTTACATCTTTACGCAGAGCTTTAACAGTCTCGCGAGCAATGATTTTTGCACCAATTGAGGCCTGAATAATTATCTCAAACTGTTGGCGGGGAATCAATTCTCTTAATTTCTCGCAGATTCTTTTACCGAAATCATAAGAATTACTACGGTGAATTAAGGAAGAAAGTGCATCTACAGGTTCAGCGTTTAACAGAATGTCCAGTCTGACTAAATCAGATTTACGGTAACCAATCTGATGGTAATCAAAAGATGCGTAACCTTTAGATATCGTTTTTAACCTGTCGTAGAAATCGAATACAATTTCTCCCATAGGAATTTCAAACACCAGTTCCACGCGATCGGAAGTAAGATAACTCTGGTTTACGATAATACCTCTTTTCTGAATACAAAGAGACATTACAGGGCCTACAAATTCAGACTTGGTAATGATGTTTGCTTTGATATAAGGTTCTTCTACATACTCCAGTTTACTTGGATCCGGCAGGTCAGAAGGGTTATTAACTACGATCAGCTCATTTTTGGTGGTCATAGCCTGGTAAGATACGTTGGGTACAGTAGTAATTACTGTCATATCAAACTCGCGCTCGAGACGCTCCTGGATAATTTCCATGTGCAGCATTCCAAGGAAACCGCAACGGAAACCAAAACCCAGTGCTGCTGAAGATTCCGGTTCAAATACTATCGAAGCATCATTTAGCTGCAGTTTGTGCATCGCTTCTCTGAGTTCTTCGAATTCGTCGGTATCTACTGGGTAAATACCTGCAAACACCATTGGTTTAACCTCTTCAAAACCTTTGATAGGTTCTGAGCTTGGACGATCTTTATGGGTAATAGTATCTCCGACTTTTACTTCACGGGCTTCTTTAATACCCGAGATGATATAGCCTACGTCACCGGTTTTGATAACGTCTTTAGGAGTTTGCTTTAATTTAAGTGTACCTACTTCCTCTGCAATATATTCTTTTGCAGTTGCCACAAACTTAACTTTATCACCTTTACGGATTTCACCGTTCAGTACTTTAAAATAAGCAACAATACCGCGGAATGAATTAAACTGCGAATCAAAAATAAGGGCCTGTAGTTCTCCTTCAGGATTTCCTTTTGGTGCAGGAACCCTTGCCACAATTGCTTTCAAAATATCATGAACACCCTGACCTGTCTTACCAGATGCAGGTATGATATCTTCACGTTTACAGCCAATCAGTTCAATAATCTGGTCTTTAACTTCCTCCGGCATTGCGCCTGGTAAGTCCATTTTGTTCAGGATCGGAATAATTTCCAGATCGTGTTCTAATGCCAGATAAAGATTTGAAATAGTTTGCGCCTGAATACCTTGAGAAGCGTCGACGATCAACAATGCACCTTCACAGGCAGCAATTGAACGGGAAACTTCATATGAGAAATCGACGTGTCCCGGTGTGTCAATCAGGTTTAGAATATAAGGCTGACCATCTTCCACATAGTCCATTTGGATAGCGTGACTTTTGATCGTTATGCCTCTTTCTCTCTCTAAATCCATATCATCCAGTAACTGGGCCTGTGATTCCCGCTGGGTGATAGTGTTAGTATATTCTAATAAACGGTCGGCCAAAGTGCTCTTACCGTGGTCAATATGTGCAATTATGCAGAAATTACGTATGTGCTTCATCAGTGCCGCAAATATAGAATATTAGCTTGATTATTTCGTATGGTTTGCCAGTTCAAGTAATTTTTTGACTAGCCCGGGGTCGGTCATAGATCCGCTGTATTCATCTGCAGGACCTCCCATTTGGAGTGCAGTATTTCTGAACTGCATCTGACTGACAGTGTTTCTGCGTGCGGAAGCGTGGAATTCAGTTGCACCCGTTTTTTGAATTATTCCCCCGATATTGTCCAGGTTAATACCAGCCCCGGGCATGATGGAAATACGGCCTGCGGCCTGTGTATTCAGTATTTTAAGTTGATCTGAACCATCATCCGCCGAAGCTTTGCCCCCGGAAGTTAACACGCGAACAAAACCTAGTTCTATTAAATCTTCCAGTGCTTGCACCATGTCCTTTGTCATATCAAATGCCCTGTGAAATGCCACTTTCATAGGGCCCGCCAGGTCAATCAATTCTGCGCAACGTTTTTTATCGACATCGCCCTTTGCCGTAAGTATTCCAGTTACAATACCCTCACACTTTAAATCTCTGCAGCTGATTATGTCGGCCTTCATGATTTCAAATTCCAGTTCTGAATAAAGAAAGTCACCACCTCTGGGCCGGATAATAGGGTATACCTCTATATCAAGATGCTTTTTTGCAGCTGCAATTTCGCCGTGTGATGGTGTCGTACCTCCCTCAGTCAGACTTGCACAGAGTTCCACACGGATTGCCCCACCTTGTTGTGCCATCAGCGCAGAGTGTACGCTGTTTGCACAAACTTCCATTTGTACATTCCTGTTTTCCATAATATCGGTTTAGTAATAACTTTTCCCTGGAATCAATATATCCTGTTTTTCCCGGTTGCATACGGCAAAGCTGAATCCCTTTTGGATAGCATAGGCCCCATATTCCCCTTTTTTGTTGAGCGCCAGAAACCCAACTTGTATTTCTTTGGCAGTCTGAGGTTTCTTTTTAATGATACGCATGACTGCTTCTTTACAGGCTTCTTCCGGCGGATAACCCTGGCGCATGAGTTCTACCACGAGGAAACTTCCTACATTCCGTATGACTTCTTCGCCAACGCCCGTTGAAGTTGCTCCACCGATTTCGTTATCTACGAAAAGGCCGGCACCAATAATAGGGCTGTCACCAATACGACCATGTAATTTATAAGCCATTCCACTTGTGGTACAAGCCCCCGATAAATTGCCTTTTGCATCCAGCGCAAGCATACCGATGGTATCGTGATTATATTGGTTGCCCGGTAACCGCTGAGGTGCGGCTTTGTCGTACGACTTATTTTCAATATTCATAACGGGGCTGTACTTCGCTGTAACGAGCCACTCTTTCCATGCTTTTTCTGCTTCCGGAGTTAACAGATTAACTTTTTCAAAGCCATTTTCCAGTGCAAATTGTAAAGCTCCATCTCCCGCCAGCATTACATGTGGCGTGTTTTCCATTACTTTTCTGGCAACCGAAATCGGGTGCATGATGTGTTCCAGTGCAGCAACTGAACCGCAGTTTCCGGATTCATCCATGATGCAGGCATCCAATGTGACTCTCCCGTCACGGTCCGGTAGGCCGCCATAACCTACGGTTTGATTTTTCACGTCTGCTTCGGGTACCCATACGCCCTGCTCCACAGCGTCCAGAGCGCGTCCGCCAGTTGAAAGCACCTTCCATGCGGCTTGATTGGCAGCAATACCAAAATCCCAGGTGGAAATAACGATAGGAAGGCTAGCTATAGGAGTGGAGTTGTTCGGCAAAAGAGCTGCCGCGGCACTGTTTTTCACGCCCAGCATGGCGGAGGTGAAGGCCGTATACTGCAAAAATTTTCTTCGGTTAAGCATAGTTTTGTTTAGAAGAAGCAAAATGCAAATTTTTTATGATGCTGAGTGCAGGAACAAAAAAAATCCGGATGTTGTCCGGATTCAGTGCAATAATATGAAATTACGATTTTTAACTTAAGCTGAAATTATCACCATCTTTTAAAAACGGGAAGCTCTTGCGTACTTTTATGAGTTCTTCGTAACTGATGCCGAAAGTGTAAAGATCTTCATCCTCCGGTTTATAGTAAATAGTGTTTCCATAAGCTTCGATACACATAGAGTGCCCACTGTGGTAGACCTCGTTGCCATCGTGGCCAACTCTATTCACCGCGACCACGTAACTTTGATTCTCAATGGCTCTTGCCGGTATCAGAGTTTTCCAATGTGCAATACGTTTGTCGGGCCAGCTGGCGATAATGAGCAATATATCATAGGCTTCATCTTTTTTGTTCCGGAGAAATACAGGGAACCGCAGGTCATAACAAATGGCCAGTCTTATTTTCCAGCCTTTGAGTTCAACAGTAACTTGTTTTGTACCTGCAGTATAGGTTTTGTCTTCTTCTCCCATACCGAACAGATGTTGTTTGTCATAATGCTCATGTGTTCCGTCAGGAAGCATCCAGATCATTCGGTTGTAGAAGTTATTGTTTTCTTGGATAATCAAGCTTCCAGTAATAACACAGTCGTATTTTTTAGCAGCTTCAGCCATCCAGCGCATTGTTTTACCACCCATTTCTTCGGCCAGGGCAGATGCGTTCATGCTAAATCCTGTATTAAACATCTCTGGCAATACAATCAGATCCGTCTTTTCCTTAACCCCCATAGAGAGGCGCAGTCCTATATTCTGTAGGTTTTTATCAATATTTTCCCAGAATAGATAAGCCTGAAATATGGTGATCTTTAAATTATTGATGCTTAGATATTTTGGACTTTCCATAGGATGATCAAATAGGTGCTCTTTATGTCGGAGCCAGTTTATAATTTCATTAGTCTTTCAACGGATTTTTCGAGTGTATCTTGTTTTTTTGCAAAACAAAAACGCAGTACACGGTGATCAGTATTCCTGGTGTAAAAGGCCGATACGGGTATTGAAGCTACCCCGAAATCTGTGATCAGGCGTTTAGCCATCACCGTGTCGTCTTCTTCGCTGAAATGTTCATAACTTACACACTGGAAATAAGAACCTTTACAAGGTAGTAATTTAAACTTGGTTTCTGCCAGCAAGGTGCGGAACAAATCACGTTTCTGCTGAAAGAAACTGCTCAGGCTCAGATATGTTTCAGGATTTTTCAGATAGTTGGCAATGCCAATCTGCATCGGAGTATTCACGCTGAAGACATTAAACTGATGTACTTTTCTAAATTCTTTCATCAGATATTCCGGCGCAAGACAGTAGCCTGTTTTCCAGCCAGTCGCATGCAGTAGTTTGCCGAAAGATGCAATGATGAAGGCACGTTCGCGTAATTCAGGGTACATAGCCAGCGATCTATGTTGCTCCCCGTCGTATATCAGATGCTCATAGACCTCATCACTGAGAATCAAAACGTCTGTGTTTTTAGTTAGCTTAATTAATGCCTGGATATCGGTTTCAGTGAGAATCTTACCTGTCGGATTATGCGGACTGTTCAGGATAATCATTTTAGTGCTGGCAGTAAATAGTTTTTTAACCATTTCCCAGTCAATATCATATTCCGGTGGCGCCATTTCGTAAGATTTGACCAGTCCGCCAAGCATTCTGACAGTTGGGGCATAGCTATCATATGCTGGCTCAAAGATTATAACCTCATCACCAGCGTTAATGCATGCAGATAAAGTACTGAAAATCGCTTCTGTTCCACCTGCAGTAATTGTCACCTCCTTATCAGCATGGTAATCTGAACCATATAGCGTATTGACTTTTTCTGCAACCCATTCTCTTAGCGCAGGTGCCCCGGCCATTGGCGCGTATTGGTTATGTCCGTCTTGCATGGCCTGCGCAACAAAATTGATCAAGTTAGGATCACATTCATAATCTGGAAATCCCTGCGAGAGGTTAATTGCCTGATGTTCTGTTGCTAACTGGGACATCACAGTAAATATACTATCAGATGTTCCCGGAAGTTTAGAGTATGTTGCTATCATGTTCCGGCGAAATTATAAAATATTTCAGTTTGGGAGGGAATAAGATTAATTTAATGGTCTTAAAAAAGATAATGACTTTTAAAACGAAAGAGAGCAGATTGCTGCTGATTTTAGGATGTTTTTTTGTTGCCAATACTGTATTGTCTGAATTCATTGGTGTAAAGATTTTCAGCGTAGAGGGCTCATTAGGAATTAGTCAGTTCAATATTAACTTACTTGGTGTACCTAATTTGTCATTTAATATGTCAGCCGGAGTACTGACCTGGCCGCTTATTTTCATTATGACAGATATTATAAATGAGTACTTTGGGCTTAAGCAGGTGCGCTTTCTATCCGTTTTAACGGCGCTGCTCATTGCATACGCTTTCCTTATAATCTGGGGTGCTATGCATCTTGAGTCTTCAGATTTTTGGATTAATCAGGAAATCAACGGGCAGAATCTCAACATGAATAATGCCTTCTCCGGTATTTTCGGGCAGGGAATGTGGATTATTGCAGGGTCCATTACCGCATTTTTGGTCGGTCAGTTCGCCGACGTACTGATCTTCCATCAGATTAAAAAAGTTACAGGAGAAAAATATTTGTGGCTCAGAGCTACTGGTTCCACACTTGCCTCGCAGCTGATAGATAGTTTTGTGGTAATCTTTATTGCCTTTTATTTGAATCCACAGTATCATTGGAGCTGGCAAATGGTTGCAGCTATTGGTCTAGTTAACTATACCTATAAATTTCTTGTTGCTATTTTGATGACTCCGGTCCTCTACTTAGTGCATGGTATCATTGACCGTTATCTTGGACCGGAATTGTCTTCAAAAATGATCAAACTAGCTGGGAGAGGATAATTTCTGAAACATTGAAGCCTGGAACTTGTTGTCGTGATAAGCAGGCCTTAGACATAAAATCAATGCATAATGAAAACCCTCACTTTTTATTTTGACCACCCTGTGGCGGTCAAAATCTTTCTCAGTTGTACTTCCAATAAAGAACACAGGTACGCAATACAGTTCATTCGTAGTGACGAAACAGGTTTATTAACTATTCCGGTTAATGACGTTCCTGACGGCACCTGGCAGTTAAATATGGAATGGAGTTTTGAGGATCGGGAGTATTGTATAGAAAAAACAATAAAAATGCCTGAAGGTACTGTTTTATGATGCATTTACTTACATTATGATTGCAAATAAACGGTATGGTTTTTGTACATTTGAGGAAATTTTTAGACATTAATGAAGATATTTATTACAGGCCTTCCTTTAGAAGTTGGGGAAGATGAATTAACAGCCGTATTTGGTGATTTCGGTCAGGTAAAATCACTTAGAATTATTAAAGATCGCGAAACAGGCCAAAGCCGTGGATTCGGTTTCGTTGAGATGCCGGTTGAGGAAGAAGCTAAAGAAGCGATCAAAAGAATGAACGGTGGCGATTACAATGGTAACCGTATCAAAGTTGCTGAAGCGCAGGAAAAACCAAACACAGGTGGAAACGCTGGTGGTGGTTTCAAACGTAACAACAACAACAGAGAAAGAAGCTACTAATTAGCTTTTTTTTTATTGCATTGAATTAAAATTTAATATAGAGGACCAGGTGATATCAATCATCCCTGGTTCTTATTCAACGCAATTGTATTGATAGCAGGTTTCTATTTCAATGGACAAAAAAACCGTTTACAGTCTGGGGTATGCACTAATTTTTTTGCTTGCACTCCTGGCTGGAATTTCAGGCTGGAATAACCTGCTGGTATTGTTACACCCTTTGGTGTATCTGTATCTCATGTTGTATCTGCAGCAATGCGCCGGTCTTAAAGGACGTTTTCATAAACGTTTGCTCAAAGGGCTCATCCTAAGTTTTCTCGCTGACATACTTTTTAGGTATGCCGGAACAAATACATCCGTTTATCTTGGGGCGCTTTTTAGTTTCCTGCTCGCCCACCTTTATTTTATCAGTGCTTTTTACCTCGATTTTAAATCGGCTCAGGAGCTCGATAAAAAAGGCGCGAAATGGGCTATCGGTTCCAGTGCTGTGGTTTTTACACTTTTCTACCTGCAGATCCGCTCTTATCTTGGAGCCTACAGACTTCCTGTTATCGCTTATATTTTTATTGTATCATTATTACTAATGATGGCATTATTCCGAAATCAACGTGTAAATACACAGAGTTTCAGAACGGTTCTTGCCGGAGTAGTTTTTTGTGTCATTGCCGATGCAGGTTTACTTTACATGCATTTCACTGCAGGAATTTCAAATGCATCAACCTGGATTTTTGCACTCTATATGATCGCTCTGTATCTCATTATCCGTGGTGGTGTGAGTAGAGAACTCATTCATAAACAAACTGAAATATAAATATTATTTTCGTTTGTCCTGCGGTAATACTGTAAAGTTCTGGACAAGTCTTTCTCCATTTTCATCTACGAGTGTAAGGGTATGTTTCCCGGGTAATGGGGCGGTACTTAGCTGATGGTTAAATTGTGTTTCTCCCACAAATTCCTGATCGATATGCCAGAAGATCTTTGCTTCAGGATTGCGATGGGTAGCAGTGAAGATCACTTTACCTCTTTCCCCATTAAATTCCAGTGGTATATATACAACTGCACCTGATTTGGGGTAGATCATGTCCATGACGCTATTTTGTCCTGCATCCAGACATCCTGGCATCCAAGCTGGCAGGGAGCGGTAATCACTATGTTTGATTCTGTAATAATATTCCATTGCCGGGGGGAGAATGAACCATGATTTATGTTGCATTTCAGATGGAGTAACACATAAATCCGTAACTCTGTAGTTACCGGATGGATCCAGATGGATCATTTTGTGATAAGGACAGGGAGATGTCTTTTCCCCTGATGCCGGCGCGTCCTGTATATTTACATCAGGGCAATAAGGACCAGCTTTAAAACCGCTTTGCCTGCATATTCTGATCTGTCTTAACTGATGTGCAGGCTTATTAAACCATTTTCCAGCTGGCAGAAGTTTGAATATATCAAATAGAACCGGGGCTGCTACTTCTACACCTGTTAAACCGGGACGTCCTTCTCCATCTGCATTGCCTACCCAGACACAAACTACATAATCGGGGTTAAGTCCAATAGCCCAGCCGTCACGGAAGCCGAAGCTGGTTCCAGTCTTCCAGGCGACTCTGCGTGAAGACGAGAATTGTTCCCATAAACCTTCTTCACCCGGACGCATCACCTCTTCCATGGCATTAAAAGTATTCCAGATGGCTCCATTATTCAATAAATTACTTTGCAGGAGTTCACTTTTGCTTGGTTTTAATAGTGCTTGTTCCTGATTATATACCGGCTCCTGATAATCATAGGGATTATATTTGCCGCTATAATCATTATAATGGTTAAGCGATCTCGCCATTCCGAGATAAATGGTCGAAAGATCCCAGGCGGTCACTTCACTTCCTCCAAGAATTAACGAGAGACCATAATGATCGGCGGGTTTAGTTAGTGTACTGAGACCGAGTTTTTTCAGCTGATCATAGAACCTGGGATATTTGTAAGTCTGGAGCATCCTTACCGCCGGAATATTTAAAGAGCGACTTAGTGCCTGATTGGCCGGAATGGCGCCGTCGTAGCCTAAATCATAGTTCTGTGGATTATAGTTACCTATCTGTGTGGGAATGTCCGGAATTAATGTCTGCGGGAGCAGGTAGCCCTCAGTAAGCATACTCGCATATAATATTGGTTTCAATGTACTGCCCGGACTTCTGGGGGCACGGATCATATCTACATGACTTTCCATTTCTGCATTATCAGGTTGGTATATATTACCTGCATACGCTATTACCGTTCCCTTTTTCACGTCAAGAACAAGTGCAGCGATATTATTAATGTCATTGGCACGGTATCGGTTCTGATATCTTTTTAGCATCCCATTAAGCCGGATCTGCAAGTCTTCCCGAAGGGTCGAGTGGAGCCTGGTCGAATAATTCCCTGCACGTGAATTAGCTGTTCTGAATCTGTTGAGTAAATGTGGTGCCTCCTGAGGCAGAGGTCTGGGTTGAGAGGGGATAGGTTCGAGCTTGGCTAAATCTGCACTGGCCCGGTCTAATTTACCGGCACTTACAAGTGCGTCAAGAAGGTTATTCCTTTTGGTGATCAGTCTTGCTGAGTTTTTACCTGGATGAACAAGGCTGGGACTATTTGGCAATACCGCAAGTGTTGCCATCTCTCCCCATGAAAGCGTCTGCGGACTTCTGCCGTAATATCTCCATGCAGCGGCTTCCAATCCAACAACATTACTCCCAAAAGGAGCATTTGAAGCATATAGCTGTAGAATTTCCTTTTTACTATAGCTGATTTCAAGCCGTATGGCAAGGATAATTTCATAAAATTTTTGCCAGACAGTTCTCTCTTTTCTGCGACTTAAGCGGATAGTCTGCATACTGAGTGTACTTCCACCGCTGACGATACTTTTTGCATTAAAGTTCTGCTTCATAGCCCGGCTTAGTGCCAGCAAGTCTACTCCCGGATGTTTAAAGAAACGCTTATCCTCAAAAACCAGAATGCAATCCGTAAACTTTTCAGGAACGGTATCCACTTGTGGGAAACGCCATTGCCCATCTGTGGCAATGGCGGCGCTTAAAAGGGTGCCGTTTGAAGCCTCCAGAACGTAGGAGGTTGGCGTACGGAATAGTCTGGCAGGCAGCAACAATAAAAAAATTACTGTCAGCAATAAGATGAATAGGTCTGCCAGTAAAAAAGGAGCTAAATAACGATTCTTCCGAGACATTTTATGGCGTCACTTCTACCCACATTCCGTTTTCCACAGCACTTATCTGGTTGTTGTACATCGCCTCGGCGGAGACAGCAGATAAATAGTATCTGCCTAAATAGGCCGCGTTTAGCAGTACCTTATAGGTCACTGTTTCATTCTCTCTAAGGTTAAAATAAGTTAATACACGATCATCTCTGATATCCTGATACGTATAGGGAGAGGAGGCCAGTATTCCTTCATTGTCATTCAGGCGGGTATTTATAATTTCCCATCCGGAAGGGAAAATTTGTGTCAGCGCCATTTGTTCATAAAGCCCCATTTTACCAGGGTTTTTGATAACTACTTCAGCATAGAAATCTAGTCCCTGAGATAGTTTTGCCGGGTTGAGAGGTTTACCGTTCAATAGTTTATAGCTCACTGTCATATCCAGAATATTAGGGTCCTGAGCTTTCGCGGTGTATTGCCCCGGGGCTGGTTGTCCGTCCAAAATCAAACGGGCAAACAGGACAGACTTTCCTGTATTCGTAACCGATGCATTTGCACCTTTAAAGTTCAAAGGAATACTGCTTAGGAAACCAGTGGAATTGTAGCTGCCTTTTTTTCCATCGATGGAATAATTATATTGTAGGTTTCCTCCTTTATTAGCCCCGCAGAATTTCGCTATAGCCAGCAGGCTGTACGCAGTGGTTTGCGTACTATACCACTCATCCTGGCCTAATTTTGCTGCAATTCCCTGTAATAATTGCGTAGCTCGACCTTTTTGACCCATTAAAGTAAGAGTTTCTAAAATCATTGCTTCGTCGCGAATTGCCGAACCATAGGTGCCGCCGAGCTGTTGATAAGGCTGGATATCAATATTCAAACCTTTAATTAATGCATTTGCAGCAGAAGCTTGTCCGGCCAGCTGATAAGCTGCAGCCAGCCTCCATTTTGCCGTGGCAGATAAATATTCAAAAGCTCTAAGTCTGTTCATGGCAGCCATTTCAGGTTTCCTTGCCAGTGCAAGAACGTAAAGACGGTAGGATTGAGAAAGATCACCACCATAAAAGTTATTACTGTTAGGAACCCATGCCGTTGCCTTATTTTTGAGATAGCGCAGTACCTCGTCTAACATTCCTACAGGTATAGTATAACCTGCCTGTTGTGCCTCAACCAGGAAGTGAGCAGCATAATTAGTTCCCCATTCGTCAGCAGTAGGCATACCAGGCCAGTAAGCTAGTCCGCCGTCTGTTGTCTGGTGACTGCGCAATTTGGTTATACCTGCGCGGATATTCTGATCTGTTCTGGCTTTCTCCTGTGTAGATAGCGGACTCAGTTTACCCAGATAAAGTTGAGGGAAAACGGCCGATGTTGTTTGTTCTACACACCCGTGAGGATATTGGATTAGAAATGCCAGGCGTTTTTTTAAATTAATCGCAGGAATACCAGAAATTTCCAGGCTTCCGGAGTTTGTACCGGAGATGCCAATTGCCGCATAAGGAGAGGTCCATGTTGCACCCGGTTCTATTGTAGCCGAAATTACTTGAGTTATATAAGGATTTGGATTTCTGATATCCATTTCCAGATCGTAAGAAGCTTTCTCAGCACCGCTTTGCACGGTGATTTTCACTTTCGCAATACCAGTTTGCTGGGGAGCGGTAACTTCATAATAAGTCATCTGCTCACCAGGTTTTGCGAAGCTAAGTGTTTTATCTTTCGTGCCGGTCACGTTCAGACGTTGCGCCTCCAGTTTTACATTAACCTGTTTCAGGCTATTTTCTGTGGCAAAAACAGTTACTGGCAATGTAAATCGTTCACCAGGTCCGATTACTCGGGGAAGGGTTGCCAATACCATCAGTGGTTTTTTAACCTGTACCGATTTTTCGGTATTGCCGTAAGCACCGTCCTGTCCGGCAATTACCATTGCTCTCACTGCGCCGATGTATTGCGGTAACTTAAACTGATGTGTTTGTGTTTCACCTTTACCCAGCTTAAATGGCCCCATATATTTGACCACTGCATTAAAACGATTTGCTTTTGCGGGGTTAAGGTTACGGTTAAGGCTGCCGTCTCCTCCAATACTGAGAATTCTTTCCAGATTTCCGCCCCATGCTCCAAGTACCTGATCGAAAAGGTCCCATGTTTTAACTCCCAGACCCTCTCTGGCATAAAAAACTGCGTGGGGATCCGGTGTTTTAAAGCGTGTAAGATCGAGCAGGCCTTCATCTACAATTGCGATAGTATAGGTCATAGCTTTACCGCTTTTCTCTGAGATTTTAATACTGCTTTGCGTTTCCGGCCTGATTTTATCTGGCATTATTATAACAGGATTTAATGTCGTTTGCTGGTCCTCAATAAATAATGGAATCGCGCCATACATACGGATCGGTAAATCATTAACGGTCTGTGCATGTGGCTGCAGCAAAGTAATATTGGCAAAAACATTTGGTGCCATTTCTTTGTCAGCCTTAAACTTAAATTGTGTCTGGCCGGCTTTGGTGTCGGTCCAGAATGTCTTTAGCACCTTACTGCCGTTTTCAATTGAGATTAAGGCACGGCCATTCTTACCGGTAGGAATGGTCAATACAATATCTTCACCTACGTTATACTTAGTTTTATTGGCGGTAAAAGATAACATAGATGCTTCGGTAGGATTGTTCCCCTGTTCGCGCTGTGCCCAGCCTGGCCAGTCAACATAGACAGATTGCCCGGTCACATGTCCGCCGTTCAGATCTCTGACAAGTATCAGGTACCGGCCCCATTCAGGTTCATTCACACGAAGTTTCCATTTCCCTTTTCCTTGTTCAAGACTCATAGTCTCTTTACTGACCAGTTTGTTATATTCATTTTGGGTGAAATTGGCGAAAGAGTTTTGGTCATCCTGTTCCCACCACCAGCGCCACTGTACCTTGTAAAGTTCTACCTGTACCTGTTTGCTTCCAGCTGTCAGTTTACCATTACGGTCTACATTTACCAGATCGAAGATATGATCTTTGCCTGTAACCAGCATTCCACTCAACTTTTCTCCCTGAGGCGCCTTAATACCATAATAATTTTGGAAGACATGATAAGGAACAGAAAAATTATCGATGCTGAAATTTCCGCCAGCTTCAAATACTTTGGTCGTAAAGTTGGCTTTTAACATACCAGGAGCTACGTTATTTTCATTAAGATTCGTATTGACCGAAACTTTTCCCTCTCCATTCAGCCTGCCCTCGAAAACCGTCTTTATTTCCGACTGGTAGCTGACTGTCGGGTTGTCAAACTGATAGCCGTCAAACCCTTTAAAAGTAGTCTTCATCGGATTTAGGTTCACGTCAACCTTGGCTTTCAAATCTTTGCCGGGAGAACCAAACAGCCAGCTTGCAGTTAAAGTCGCAGGAGCCTGATTGCCGGTTCCGAGGTAAGTCCTGTTACCGATGTTGAAGTCAATTTTAAGCCGGTTCGGCATTACAGTCTCAATTTTTAAGGTTTTTTGAAACGTAGCTCCGCCTGCTTTGACTTTTACATTCCAGTTTCCGGTCGGCGAGCCATTCTCAGTACTTGTTTTGAAATTGTAAAATCCATTGACAGGAGAGGCACTTACCGATTTTTTATAAAGTTGCCCCTGTGGATTGTAAAGTTCAAATGTCACCGGGTAGGATGGTGGCAGTTTTTTTAATTTATCTTCAAGGATAAAAGAAAGGAACAGGGAATCTCCCGGGCGCCAAACGCCGCGTTCTCCATAAATCAATCCTTTCAAGCCGTTTTGTACTTGTTCGCCGCCGACGTCAAAGCGGCTTAAGGGAAGTGAATTTCCGTCATCAAGCTTGAGATAAGCCCGTTCAGATCCATTTTTTGCAATTAACAGAAATGGTTTTCTTTTTAATTCGAAAGTAGCCATCCCGTCGCCGTCTGTTTTCGTGCTAAGGATCACTTGTCGCTGATAGTCCAGTAATTCAAGTGTTGTGCCGCTCAGACCTTTGGTCGTCAACAGATCTGTTGCAACCACGAGCATTGAATTATCATTACCTCTTTTAGCTACCAGACCTATATTGGAAACCAAAAGATTTCTTGAAGCCCATTTATCGTTGGTATAATAAGACGGAGTGCATGGATTATCCTTGTCATTCCAATTATAGCCACCAGAGTAATATCTGTCATAATTCGCCCAGAAATCATCATCCTCATCTATTTTCTGGCCATAATAGCCATAGTCGTCTTCCTCTTCAGAATCATTGCCGGAACCGCCGGTATTACTACAGTTGAGCAGATTATATGATTGCCGGAAACTAAGCGTAATACGGTACATGGCTCCAGGTTCCGTTTTAATAATGTCATCCAGATCCAGTACAAACCGGTTCTTTTTGTGGAGATTCAGTGTTTTATCTTCATCCAGTCTGATTTTTTTCTGCAATAACGGTTTTCCCACACGCCTGAGTTCCCCTGCATCCTTATAGTTATTGGTCTGAAAAAACTGAGGCAGGTTATTTTCATACACCTTTACAATAGTCAGATCCACTGTTTTAAGGTTAATCGCTTCGAAAGGCAAAACAAGTTTACCGGAATTCGGCAGGATTGTTCCGCTACCTGCAATAATTACAGAAGGCATTTTATTTTCAAACAGCAGATTGGCCGATACGGCAGACTGCAGTGTTTTTTCATTACCGTTAACGATTCCTTTATTGGCTGTCAGCGTGTAATTCCCCAGAAGTGCTTCGGGAGAATAAACTTTAACCTGGCTACCATCGATCGTATATTTGAGTTCGCCTGTATTACTCAGGCTGATTAAACCATTTAAATCCTGCCCGATACCTACCGGTTCAGAGAACTGTACTAAAGCATAGTCTTCCTGCTGCTGTACAGCACGCACATCCAGAACTTTAAAAATGCCGAGAGCAGGGACGGCCAGTTCGATTTTGCCTTTTTGATCTGCGTGTATAGGTTTTCCGGACCATTTTATTCCGAATTTCTGCTCGTTTCCGGTTTTTCTAATGCTGTCAATCTGGAAAGATGAGGTATTTGCACCTGGGTTATGTTGCCATTTTATTTTCAATTTTTGCGGGAATTCCAGTTCCAGTGCCTTTTCAATAAGCTTTGGATCTTCTTCATCAGCAGTACTGATTTCGCCTTTAAGCTTCATGTAATTTAATGAAGTGTTATTCTGAGAGACCAGACCCTCCTGACTGATGGCCATTCCTGGCTGAATAACACGAAAGCCGAAATCGAATTCTTCCAAACCTTTCTCGGTAGGTGTAATTTTGTCGAGTTTAAAACTAACCTTGTAATTTTCCCCTGATTCAAGTTCCTCATCCGGTCTGAACTCTATAGTTTGCGCATCAATCCAAAATGTTTTACCCTTAAGGGAAGGAGAGAAGCTAAAAAGTTTTCTTTCATCAGGTTTACCAATCTCGCCGATTGTATTGACCTGTCCGGCCAGCTGAATTCTGATTGTACTTTTTTTAGATACAATCCCGGAGGTATAAGCTTCAATATATTTAGCATAAACCTGTTTATTTTCAGTGATTTTGTCTTTTCTGAAAATAAAAAAAGCAGCTACTCCGATAACGAGCGCTGCCACTATGCTTAAAATTATGATTTTATTCTTTTGCGGAATTGGGGTCTTCATAAGGTAAAATTAGAGGTAGTGTCCTAAAATTACGCAAAAATGCAGAACCCTGAAAATTATTTAATCATTACCCCTGGCTTATTAACCAACGGAATTCTGATCAGATTTTCTTCGACAATACTTTCCGGGAGGAAGATGAATTTTTTGTCGTAGATCGTACCATCAATATAATAGCTTAACCAGTACTCATTCGTCAGTCCAAATACTTCTGGATCAATTGCTTCAACTCCTTTGAACGAATTTGCCGGCATGTCACCTAAAAAGTGTCTTAGTACAGAAGTTTTCACTTGCCTGCCATCTTTTTCACCGTAACCCTTCGAACTGATTAATACATTATCTATCTGCACATTTTTCATATTGACGAGGTATACAGACCAGTTTTTCACTTCCGGAGTCTCACTCATCAGGACCACCGCCATGGCCATATCTTCAACTTTGTTTTCCGGTAAATCCTTTTTCATTGTTTCTATTTATTAAATAAACGAAATAAAAATGCGGATCAGCCCTTTTATCAGGATGATCCGCATAGATTAGAACTAATTATTTCTTGGCAGCTGCCTTTTTAGCCGGTGCTTTTTTTACGGTAGCTTTGGCTGCAGCAGGTTTTTTAACAGTCGTTTTCTTAACCGCAGCTTTCTTTTTTGTCTTCGGTTCAAAAGCGTTCGGAACTTGTTCGACAATCAGTTTTTTTACCTCATCTAATGAAAGAACAGAAAGATCTTCAGGCGTATACTTGTCATTAGTGGCAGGGTTTCTTCCGAGTTTCAGCATGTCTTTGCCAAAACGGATAAACGGACCCCATCTGCCATTTTCCAATGCTATTTTTTCTTCCGGCCATTGCTGAATATAGCGATTTGCCTCTTTTTCTACTTTTTTGGCAATCAATTCCGCTATGTCGCTGTCAGAAAGAAAGTCAAAATTATAAGTCTTTGGCACGTTAATGAACAATTCATTCCATTTAATGAACGGTCCGAATCTTCCGGTACCTTTAGTAACAGGAAGATCCTGGTAATGTGCTACCGGCGCATCAGCAGTAATTTTTTCATCAATGATTTCTTTAGCTCTCGCATAATCAATCGTCAAAGGGTCCTCATTTTTAGGAACGGAAATAAACGCTTCGCCCCACTTAACATAAGGACCAAATCTGCCTACGCCGACACTCACTTCCTTCTCCTGGTAGTCTTCCAGCTGAAATGGCAGTCGGAATTGTTCCAATGCATCTTCCAGCGTAACAGTCGCAACAGACTGAGATTTCATCAGGCTGGCATATTTGGGTTTCTCTTCGTCGTCATTCTGACCGATCTGAACCAGAGGTCCAAATTTACCTACTTTAGCATATACATTTTTTCCGCTAACCGGATCAACACCCAGCAAACGCTCACCATTTGCGCGGTCTGCGGTTTCAGTAGTTACCTCAACTTCTTTATGAAACGGCTTGTAGAATGCGTGGAGCATAGTAGTCCAGTTCTGCAAACCTTGGGCAATCTCATCGAACTCTTTCTCTACTTTAGCCGTGAAATTGAAATCTACAATTCCTGTGAAGTGTTCCACCAGAAAGTCATTTACAACCTCTCCGATGTCGGTAGGGAATAATTTGGATTTCTCAGCACCTGTAATTTCGGTTTTAACTGATTTACTTACTTTTCCTTCTTCCAATATGATGGATCCGAATGAACGGGTTCTTCCATCACGATCTTCTTTGACAACATATCCACGGTTTTGAATGGTAGAGATTGTTGGTGCGTAAGTTGAAGGTCTTCCGATACCAAGCTCTTCTAGTTTTTTAACCAGGCTTGCCTCAGTATATCTTGCCGGCGGGCGCGAAAATCTTTCAATCGCCTGCATCACATTCAGCTGTAAATCCTGGCCTTTAGCTAAAGGAGGGAGGATGTTTTCATTCTCCTGCTCATCATTTTCGTCATCATCACTAGACTCCAGGTATACTTTAAGAAAGCCGTCAAATTTCATGACTTCGCCTTCTGCAACCAGATGTTCCGGACGTGTGCTGATAGCGATATGAGCAGTTGTTTTTTCAAATTGAGCTTCACTCATCTGGGAGGCAATTGCCCTTTTCCAAATCAGTTCATATAACCGTTGTTCCGAACTGTCACCAGTTACAGTATGTTGATCAAAATAAGTAGGGCGGATGGCTTCGTGAGCTTCCTGCGCACCTGCAGATTTTGTTTTATAGGTTCTTGGCTGATGATATTTACTTCCGTAGGCCGAATTTATCTCATTGGCAGCAGCAGTTAAAGCTGTTTCCGATAAATTCACGGAGTCTGTTCTCATGTAAGTGATCTTTCCACTTTCGTATAATCTTTGCGCAACTTGCATAGTCCTTGAAACTGGAAATCCAAGTTTTCTGGAGGCTTCCTGTTGCAAGGTAGAAGTAGTAAATGGTGCTGCGGGATTTCTTTTTGCAGGTTTTGTTTCCAGGCTGCTTATTTTATAGGTAGCCTTTATATTATCCTGTAGAAATTTTTCTGCGTCATTTTCCTGTTCGAAACGCTGCGGTAACTCAGCTTTAACAGTTTCCCTTGCATTTCCAGTACTAAACTTCGCACTAATTTTAAAAGCTGCAGCCGCATTGAATTTGTTGACTTCTCTTTCGCGGTCTACAATTAATCTAACGGCTACGGACTGTACCCTGCCTGCAGAAAGTGAGGGTTTAACTTTTTTCCATAATACCGGTGACAGTTCAAATCCTACAAGTCTGTCCAGTACTCTTCTTGCTTGCTGTGCATTCACCAGATTATAGTCAATTGTTCTCGGAGATTCAATTGCCTTAAGAATGGCAGGTTTGGTAATCTCATGAAAAACAATCCTTTTAGTTTTATTTTCTTTCAGACCGAGAGTCTCAAATAAGTGCCAGGAAATTGCTTCCCCTTCGCGGTCCTCATCGGAAGCGAGCCATACCATTTCGGCTTCTTTCGCTAGTTTTTTAAGTTCTGCTACCACCTGCTTTTTATCGGCAGGGACTTCGTAGGTCTGGGCAAAATTATTTTCAGTGTCAATACCCATATCTCCTTTTACCAGATCACGGATGTGTCCATAACTGGATTTAACAAGGAAATCTTTACCTAAATATCCCTCTATGGTTTTTGCTTTTGCAGGTGATTCAACTATTAATAAATTTTTGGCCATTCAGAACGTTTTTCTGCAAATAAAACTATAAATAAGGCGAAAATCAAAATTATACCTATAATAAATGTGAAAAGAGGGCATTCAGGAACAGTTATTCTGACTTAAAATGATGAAACTGAGCCTGTCTTTCAGGCAGGTGAACAAATTTTCAGAAAGGAAGTTTACTTTAAGGTTATAATTCAGTACGATATTTGTGCATATATTCGGATATAAAAATAAATGAATAGTCATGAATACACTACTGATCTTATTAAGCCTGTTGTTTACCCCACCTGAGAGTATTTACAACTTCTCTTTTAAAACCATTGATGGTAAAGAAGTTAAGCTTTCGAAATTTAAGGGTAAGAAAATTCTTATTGTGAATACAGCTTCAAAATGCGGCTATACACCACAATATGAAGACCTGGAAAAATTGCATAAGCAATATGGTAAGGACGTTGTCCTGATCGGTTTTCCTGCTGGAAATTTCGGCGGACAGGAACTCTCTACAAATGCGGAGATCCAGGATTTCTGTAAAAAGAATTTTGGTGTTACATTCCTGTTAAGTGAAAAAGTAAGTGTAAAAGGGGAGGACATTAATCCATTGTTCAAATACCTGACCACTGCAAAAAATCCTGATTTTACCGGCGATATTAACTGGAACTTCGAGAAATTCCTGATTAATGAAAAAGGAGAACTGGTGCACCGTTTCCGTTCTAAAGTTACTCCTCTAAGTCCGGAGCTGACTAAGAACCTGTAAAATTAAATTAGAGATCAAAAAAAAGAGAAATCCAGGTTTACTGGATTTCTCTTTTTTTTACCTGTATTTTTCGTTTATTGTTAACAAAGAAAACCGCCACCAAGCAGGTCGTTGCCTTCATAAAACACAGCAGACTGGCCTGGTGCTATAGCAGATACATTATGATCGAAAACCACCCGCATACGGTCTTTTTCTTCCACAATAGTACTTAACATACCAGCGTCTTTATATCTGATTTTGGTGATAACATTATCCATAGGCTCATGGATATTTGCATACTTGATCAGATTTACATTTCTGACCATTGCTTCTCTTCTTTCCAATTCGTCTGCGCGTCCCAGCACCACAGTATTACTTTCAGGCAGAATCTGCGTTACAAACATAGGCTCGCCAAAAGCAATGCCTAATCCTTTACGCTGGCCAATTGTATAAAACGGATAGCCTTTATGCTGGCCTACGACCATGCCATTACTGGTAATGAAATTTCCACCTGCCACACGTTCTTCCAGATCTCCAACTTTATGTTTCAGAAATGCCCTGTAATCGTTATCAGGAACAAAGCAGATCTCGTAACTTTCACTTTTCTTGGCTAGTTCTTCTTGTCCCATATCAAGAGCCATCTGTCTGATTTCCGATTTGGCAAAAGAACCCAAAGGAAACTGGGTACGTGCAAGGTTTTCCTGAGAAACACCCCAAAGTACATAGCTCTGATCTTTATTTTCATCTTTCCCTTTAGAAATCACATACCGGCTGTTGTCGTGTTGTCTGATATTTGCATAATGACCAGTTGCGATAAATTCGCAATCCAGTTTGTTTGCTCGTTTTAACAAAGCCTCCCATTTGATATGCGTGTTGCATAATACACATGGATTTGGCGTGCGGCCTGCAAGATATTCATCAACAAAATTGTCGATAACAAAATCACCAAACTCATCTCTGATATCTAATATATAGTGCGGAAAACCATAGTTAACCGCTAAAGTCCGTGCATCATTGATACTATCCAGACTGCAACATCCTGTTTCTTTGCTATTACTGCCGGAGCTTGCATAGTCCCAGGTCTTCATGGTCAGGCCGATTACTTCATAACCCTGCTCATGTAGCATAACCGCTGCTACCGAACTATCAACACCGCCACTCATGGCTACCAGAATTCTACCCCTTTTACTCATTGTAATTTAATATGATACAAAAATAACTGATTTTAATTAAACATTCTTTTTTTGACCGGTCAGATACTTGTAAAAAGGAGATGTTTTGCATTGGTTAAACGATATAGCAGTTAGTTTAATAGTGTTTTTAAAATTATATGATATATTAGCCAGCAGAAATATTCAGCAATAATTTAAAGGAATTATAAAAGCTGGGTATAGCTTCATTACCTTTAAATCACGAACGAAACTAAAATCACTAACAAAACAAAATGAGAAAACAATTGATCGTTGGTTTGTTGTGTATCCCTTTTATAGCGGCTGCGCAGCAAGACCTGTCTAAGTATGTCAAGCCTATCATAGGTACACAGAAAATGGGACATACCTATCCCGGTGCTACTGTTCCATTTGGTGCGGTGCAATTAAGCCCGGAAACTGATACAATCTCTTACGAACTTAATGGGAAGTATAACGGACATGTATATAATTATACTGCAGGTTATAAATATGAGGACAAGACTATCGTTGGGTTTAGCCATACACATTTTAGTGGTACTGGCCATTCCGATCTGGGAGATTTCCTGATTATGCCTACGCAAGGGAAACTGCAGCTTAATCCAGGTACTGCAGATAATCCTAAAAGTGGTTATCGTTCTGCATTTTCTCATGACCAGGAAACTTCAGAAGCAGGGTACTATAAAGTAAAACTGGAAGATCACAAGATTCTGGCGGAGCTTACGGCTTCTGAGAGAGTTGGCATGCATCAGTATACCTTCCCGAAATCAGATGATTCGCATATTATTTTGGATCTAATGGCCGGAATCTATAATTACGATGATAAAAATGTCTGGACGTATGTACGTGTGGTAAACGATACCCTGGTTACCGGTTATCGTCAGACCAACGGATGGGCAAGAACCAGAACTGTATATTTCGCCATGACATTCTCTAAGCCATTTAAAAGCTACGGACAAAAGAATTACGATAAAAAACAGGCATACAGAGGTTTCTGGGGTAAATTTGACCAGACCAAGAACTTTCCTGAACTTGCCGGAAAGAACATAAGAATGTATTTTGATTTCGAAACTGCTGAGCAGGAGAAAGTGAAGATCAAATTTGCACTGTCGCCTGTCAGCCAGGAAAATGCACTGGAAAATATGCGCGCAGAAGTGCCGGGATGGGATTTTAATAAAGTAAGGGAACAGGCAAGAGGAAGCTGGAACAAAGAATTGAATAAGATCCAGGTCAATACTTCCGAAGAAGATAAAGTGAACTTCTACACTGCGATGTACCATGCTTTTATTAATCCAACATTATATACAGATGTGAATGGTGAATATAAAGGACTGGATCAGAACATACATAAAGCCGAAGGTTTCCAGAATTACACAACATTCTCACTATGGGATACCTATAGAGCGTTACACCCATTCTTCAATATTATACAGCCATCCAGAAATAATGATATGGTTAAATCCATGATGGCTCACTTTGATCAGAGCACCATCAAAATGCTTCCGGTCTGGTCACATTATGCGAATGATAACTGGTGTATGAGTGGTTACCATAGTGTTTCTGTTGTAGCTGATGCAATTATTAAAGGTGTTTATACCGGTGATCCGGAAGCTGCCCTGGCAGCCTGCATCACAACTTCGAACCGCAGAGATTATGAGGGGATCGGGGAATATATAGACAAAGGTTTTATTCCTGCTGAAAAAAGTGGAACATCGATTTCCAATACGTTAGAATATGCCTACGATGACTGGTGCATTGCACAGTTAGCGAAAAAATTAAATAAACAGGATGTGTATGAGACATATATGAAACGTTCAGGAAACTGGAATAATAACTTTGATCCTTCAACTGGATTTATGCGTGCTAAAGACGCTTCAGGTAAATTCCTGCCGAAGTTTGATGTAATGAGTACGCACGGACAAGGGTTTATTGAAGGTAACTCCTGGAACTATAGTTTCTTTGTTCCACATAATCCGGTAGCATTGATAGAGAAAATGGGAGGGAAGCAAAAATTTGCAGCCAGACTTGATACTTTGTTTACTATGCACCTGCCTGACGAGTTCTTCGCAGACACGGAAGACATTACCCGTGAAGGTATCATTGGCGGTTATGTT
>JAAAFW010000004.1:142521-280750 GCA_019352875.1 Pedobacter cryoconitis
GACGGTCTGGGCGGTAACGATGACTGTGGTCAGATGAGTGCATGGTATATGTTCTCTTCTTTAGGCTTCTATCCGGTGTCACCCGGGTCTGATACTTATTCGCTGGGTAGCCCTGCAGTGAAATCTGCGGTCCTTAATCTGGAGAACGGAAAAACATTCACTGTTGATGCAATTAACCAAAGTGACAAAAATATCTATGTACAAAAGGTATTACTGAATGGTAAGCCGGTTAAAGATCAGGAGATTCGTCATGCAGATATCTTAAACGGAGGGAAATTGACATTTTATATGAGCAGCAAACCAGCTAAATAGCGGTTTATAGCATCAAATCAATAGACGGCCACTCAGTTAGAGTGGCCGTTTTCGTACCCGGTAGGATGAGTTTGTAAATTAATCTGACTGTAAAACAGTGTTTTGTGCATTTAAGTAGGTTTTTTTTAATCTATAATTTGCAAAACAAATTATAATTTCTACTTTTGCATTCCCTCAAAACGGGTAATGATTCCGTAGCTCAGCTGGTAGAGCATTACACTTTTAATGTAGTGGTCCTGGGTTCGAATCCCAGCGGGATCACGAAAAGCCTCACAGAAATGTGAGGCTTTTTTGGTTTAAATATTATTTCTGACTAACGCGTATATCAATACGGCGATTTTGGGCTCTGCCTTCGGGAGTATCATTGTTTGCAATCGGATGTTCCGGTCCATAACCCTCTGCAGAAAGTCGATTGGTCTCTGTCCCTAGTTTCACAAGCTCCTGCAGTGCAGCATTAGCTCTGTCATTAGACAACTTCTTGTTTAAAGCAGCATCACCTGTATTATCAGTATATCCACCCATTTTCAAATGTACATTCGGATACGCTTTTAAAATAGCGGCTATATTACTCAACTGCGTTTGTGATTCTGGTTTCAAAGTAGTCTTGCCAGTTTCAAAGTACAATCTATCGAACGTGAACCAGGTAGTTTTATCAACGGGTTTGTTTTTGTCTTCGATAAAGGAGATTAATCTGTTTTCTACCGAATTTTCGCCAATACTGATTTCGGTTCCGTCGGGAAGTTTTTTGGTTATTGGAGCACCTAAATCCCTGACAAAATCTCCTGCTTCGTTTAATTTACCGGCACTGGAATTTATATTACTTCCTATAGAATCCAGATTTGAAGATAAGGCGGCGGTCGTAGCCTCCCTTTTCGATCCATTGCAACCTGATCTGCCCAATAACCACCATCCGGCAATCAATATTATAAGCAGTGGTATCAACCACTTTAAGAAACCTCCTCCAGATTTTTGTTCTGGAATATTGCCATATTTTAAAGGAGGTGCTTTAGGGATTTCCACTTTTGGAAGGTCTACTTTAGGTATCTCTACATTAGGCATTTTTAGGTTAGCCAGACCTAATGAATCCCCTAATCCTGACGGCAGCGCTGCTGTTATATCAGCTTTACTCTCAAATATTTTACTTAGTAAATCTGAGATACCCCATCCTTTACCAGCCATTATTTTTGAAATAAACCCGGTTACCAATGGAGCTATCATAGCTAATAAGCCCGTGGATTTTTCAGGACTTAAGCCTGCAGAAGAAGAAAGGGCATTTGTTACAGTGCTGGTATCGTTACCAAATAAGCCACCTAACAACGATTTTCCTTTTTCTAACAAAGAATCCTCACTAACATTTAACAAGTCTGTGGGGTTATTATCAGTACCAGACCCCGGAATTCCCGGCAGTATATTGCTCAGAAATCCTAGATTTCCACCAGCACCATTTTTTAGGATACCGGCTAATATGGCAGGGATACCAGCAGAGAAGCCTGTTTTTACCTGATCCTCACTTACTCCCGCCTTTTGGCTTAAAGATGAGATAACTTTATCACTCACCTCATTCTTTAATAGTTCAATTAAATTCATGTTTATAGTTTTTAAGTTGGAATTGATTCAAACAAATACTATACACCCTCACATTTAATCTGGCGTACTTTATCCAAAGCAGCTATTACTCTTATTAAATTTAACTATTTATATCTGAAAATCAGTTAATTAACTTGTTAATAATTCTTAGCTTATTGAAGCTAAAGTCCTTGGTTATACCGATAGCCTGATTTATCTTAACTAGTTAATCCTTTTCTGGCGATTTGCAATTAGTTTCCCAATTAAAATCAGTGTCAGCGACAAGACCAGAAAAACTATTAAGAGATAAAAACTATTTAATAGGACATTGTTATATCCAATTTTATCCACATCTATAAATGGATAGGGATAAAATCCAGAAAATGCCCCCCTTACAAGTATAAATATTAAATAAACGAATGGATATATTAACCACCTAAAGGCACCAGACCATTTCCACGCACTTTTAGGTGCGAAAATTACCCAGTATACCACAAATAAAATAGGTATAAATGTGTGAAGCAGCTCATCTACAACAAGCTGTAATCCTTTTGGTTGCCATGTGAAGCGCAGTATCAAGTTATAAACGATTCCAACTACTGAGATATAAACTGTTACAGCCGCCAAAATATTTGATTTTGGATAAAAACGTTCCTCTTTTTTATTAAAATTTAATGATAGTAACGTAAAACATAATGCTACCATAATATTAGTTAGGATAGTGAAGTAACTAAAATACCTGGCAACAGATTCCGTTACCGGAATTTGATTATTTACGATAATGAGATATAGTTGTGTTATTAATGCAAACCATCCGGTAAGGATTCCGGTCATCACAAAAAAATTGTTGGCATTATTGTATTTTGCGTCCATACATATTCTATTAAATAACTATTGAATATAGCCATTTGTAAATCTTCAAAAGACATATCATGATCAACATGAAAATTTATAATTTTATAGGCTATGCATATTCAATGGTATAATGTCATTCCCGAACTCCGGCCCTACGTCAAGATGATATGTACTATGGACTGCGATGAAGACACAGATGCAAATCAGATACGGGTACTGCCCGATGCTTGTGTAGAGATATTTGTGAACTATACCGATACGCCGGTAGCAGTTATTGAAAACGAACTGCACAAGCGCAGTATCATTAGCTTTCGTATGAGCCGTCCGGTAGATGTTCAGATGCGAAAAGGCGCTGGGTGTCTTGCTATTTGTTTTCACTCTGGTATGGCATATAAGTTTTTTCAGATACCCATGTATAAATTAAGCAACACTACTGCGGCCTTATCTGATGTATGGACTGGCCTGGCAGACGAAATAGAAGATCAGTTGGCTTGTGCCCGCGATAATAATACACGTATACATATTGCACAAAATTATCTGGTACAACAATTAAACCGGGAAAAAAACGATTTGCAGATAGACTATTGTCTGCAACAGGCGCAACTCTCCGGCGGTCTATTATCTGTAAGTAAACTTACAAATCATGCTTGTATCAGTCAGCGGCATCTTTCAAGAAAATTTCAACAGCGTATTGGCTTATCACCTAAAGAATATCTGCGTGTCTGCCGGTTCGTGCAATCGCTGCAACATATGAAAAAATACCCGGCCTTTTCACTTACGGAAATAGCGTGCAGAAGCGGCTATTATGATCAGGCACATTTTAATCGTGACTATAGAACTTATACGGGATATGCTCCGGGCGAATTAGCACGTGTGCACCATATTTTGTATTAATGTCCGTTTTGTACAATTTAAAGTGAGTTGATGTCTACAAATTGCAGAACAAAAATATTAACGATATGAGAAAACTAATATTAGGATTGGCAGTCACTTTAGACGGGTACATAGAAGGACCAAATGGCGAATATGATTGGTGTTTTACCGATCAGGATTATGGTCTGAATGAATTCTTTACCCGTATAGATGCTATTTTCATTGGTCGTAAAAGCTATGAGATAGCCCAACAGCACGTAGATAATAATAATGGAGAAACGATTCCTGGTATGCCTTTAATGACAGAATATGTATTTTCCAAAACTTTAAAAACAGTGAAAGAAACGGCCATGCTTATAGCTGAAGATAGTATTGCTGAGGCGCGGAGAATAAAAGAACAGCCGGGTAAAGATATATGGTTATATGGCGGTGCAGAACTCAGTGATGCCTTTATGAAAGAAGGCCTTGTGGATGAATTATGGTTGTCGGTGCATCCCGTGGTCCTTGGCAGTGGTAAACCTCTGTTCCGTGGCCAGAATAAAACGGCCAAACTAACGCTCCTGAAAAGCAAGACGTATGAAACAGGTTTAGTGTCGCTTTGGTATGCCATCAATAAATAGTAGAATTCCTCTGGATGTAACTGTACGATTTCGCTCATAAACTGTTCGTTTACGACCGTTTTAGGGTGTGTGTTTTGTTTTAACTATTTGTTTTTCAAATAATTAAGTGTAATGTTTGATTTTGGCATATCCTTGGTTTATAGCTAATCGAACCAAATTTCAGGGCATTTGCCTGAAGAGATCAAAATCATATAAATATGTTCAGACTCAACTTGAAAATAGCTTTGCGAAACATTCAGAGAAATGGCGGTATTACATCACTTAACATTGGTGGTTTAGCCATTGCTCTGGCGGCTTTTATTTTGGTAGTAATGTATTTTAATTATGAAACCAGTTTTGATAAGACGAACCCGAATTATAATAATATATACGTAGTAGGAAGGATATACCCTGATTTCAAAACCAATTACACAGCTCCTCCTTTTGCTAAGGCGATCAAACACAACTTCCCCGAAGTAGAAATTGCCGGCATTACCAAACTTGACCCTTCCTGGGAACTGGTGATTAAAAATGGAGATAAAACAGTTTTTACTAAAAATTTCCTGCAGGCTGATTATAATGCCGCCAAAATTCTGGATTTAAAACCTGTCGGCGGTTTGGAAAAGCCAGCAGGTGATTCCGAAAGACTTGCTTATTTAAGTACTGAAAGTATGCAAATACTTTTCCCGGATAAAACGGATAACAGACCGGAAATGGTCGGATTTGGAGCGAGCACCTCAGGTATAACCGGGAAAATTAACGGTTCCATAATAAATAACCGGCATTCAAATATACGTTTTGACGGTGTGTCAATTGCCAGCGAACTGGGGCAGACAGAAAATTACGGACATAACAATTATACAACTTATATCCAGGTAAAACCCGGAACAGACATAGCAAACCTGGAACAGAAAATAACAAAGTTATATAGAGCTGAATTGCTGAAAGGGGAGACAGACCAGTCTACCATAGACGAAATCAAAGTCATATCGACATTCTTAGACCCTTTAGCGAACCAGCATTTAAAACCGAGAGCAGGCAATGATGCACCTTATAAGATATTAATTGCGCTTTCGGTACTTGGGGTTCTAATTTTGGTTATTGCATGTATTAATTTCACTAATTTAAGTATTGCACAGGCAACCAAACGTGCTAAAGAAGTAGGGGTTAAGAAAGTATTAGGTGCCTACCGTTTTCAAATTACGGTTCAATTTCTTACGGAAATATTCATACAATGCTTGCTGGCTACAATTCTAGCACTAATTTTGGCGGAGTTGGTCTTGCCAAAATTTAACAATCTGTTCGAAATTAATTTATCCATCTGGCATGCTGATAATAGTCTGATCTGGCAACTTCCGGTAATATTATGCCTTATTACTATTATCGCGGGTATATATCCCTCGTTAGTCTTATCTGGCTTTAAACCTGCGATGGTGTTAAAAGGGAATTTCTCTACGAACAAACAGAGCTACTGGTTACGCAATGGCTTGCTGGTATTCCAGTTCAGTATTGCTGTGATTTTTATAATTGGTTTGTTTATTATCAATTCGCAGTTACAATATATGCGCAGTCAGGATCTGGGTTTTAAGGCAACTCAGGTGGTTTACGTTAAAAATATTTCGATTTTTAATAATCCTGCCAAATTCAAACCTGTTCGGGAAAAGATGTTGAAAATACCTGGAGTTGAATCGGCTACGGTATCTACTAATATTCCTGATGGTTCTGAAATTGGATTAAATGGCTATACTGCCGATGGGAAACAAGCTAATATTGATTTTGTGGATGTAGATTTTGATTATTTCGAGACTTTAGGCATTAAATTAAAAGAGGGACGTTTTTTCTCACAGGAGTTTAAAACCGATACAGCGAATTCGGCGGTAATAAACGAAAGCGCTGCTGCGAAATATGGTATGAAAAATCCAGTGGGACAGATTATAAGAGGTTGTAATATGGATTATAAAATCGTTGGTGTGGTGAAAGACTTCAAGACACAAGGTTTCGAAAACGCCGTCCAACCTACAATTTATGGGATTAAAAACCCATGTGGGAACTTGAAAGTTCATATTTTGCTTAAAATAGAGGAAAGCAAAATGGCAGGAGCTCTGGCTGCATTGAAAGCCCAGTGGCCGGAAATCAATACGAAAGATGGTGAAGACTTTCGATATGAGTTTTTAGACGATCTTTATGGTAAGCTTTTTAAAAAACAAGAGCAGCTGCAGTCGATGTTTTTTGCGGCGGCAATGCTCACTATTTTTATCGCCATTTTAGGTTTATTCGCATTTGCGAAATACATCACTAACGGAAGAACTAAGGAAATTGCTGTGCGTAAAATCCTTGGTGCAAGCGACATTCAGATTTTCAAACTAATCAACAGTTCTTTTTTTATAATGGTCACAATCGCCAACGTTATTTCATGGCCAGTTGCCTATATACTTACCAAAAAATGGCTCGAAACCTTTGCGTATCGTGTAGATTTGTCGATGCTTCCATTTCTGATGAGCGCGTTAATTACAATTTTACTAACGCTGATAACAGTTAGTATTCAGGCAAAAAAGGCAGTTAAAGCAAACCCTGTAGATGCCTTGAAATACGAATAAACATGCAGACTATCTCAACGTGTCATTAGCAGAAGGGGATGATCCATAGTACTTTTCTCCCAATTTTATCTTTTCCCTTCCGTTTTCCATCCTCCATTTGTTGGTGTCCCGCAGCGAATATGCACAACCACAATATTCCTGCATGTAAAACTGTTCCGATTTACTGATTTCAAGCATGCGTGATGAGCCCCCTTTTTTACGCCAGTTATATGTCCAGTAAGTAATGCCGTCATAATGCGCTGCAGCTCTTACTCCACTATCATTGATCTGCTCCATATTTTTCCATCTGGAGATTCCAAGCGAACTCGAGATGATATCAAAACCATTTTCAAATGCATAAAGTGCTGTTCTTTCAAACCGCATGTCAAAACACATCGTACAACGCACACCGCGTTCCGGTTCCATTTCCATTCCTTTAGCGCGTTCAAACCAGTTGTCGACATCGTAGTCAGCATCAATGAAAGGAATATTATGTTTTTCTGCAAAACGGATATTTTCTTGTTTGCGTAGTTCATATTCCGTTTTTGGGTGGATATTCGGATTATGGAAGAAAATACTAAATTCAATACCGGAAGAAATAATGGCTTCCATTACTTCTCCGGAACAAGGTGCACATCAAGAATGAAGTAATAATTTTTTACCGCCTTCAGGTAACTCTAGTTTCTCTCTAAAAACTGTCATATTATAATTTGCTAAATGTGTTTCAGTGATTCTTCAACATATAATTTAACAATGCAGGCGGAAAGATTTAAGAGAGAAAGGTGATTGAAAAATGCATGAAAAGTCCATTGCCCACATCAAAATGGCTGTATTTTTCATAGGGATAAACACCGGTCAGACTAAAAGCTTCAATCGCGAAAGCATGGTCTATCCGGAAAGGGCAGGTATCCTGACTTGTAACATTTTTTAGTTACTTACAGTTGCGCGACAGTTCGTGATTTACACACGATTCCCTATTAATTTACAATCAAGCAAAACCATTTTCCGGTTAATTACATACAAAGAACAGCTCGCAATTTAAAAAATAAAACTAGTAATTTATGATAGAGCTGCCCGAAAGGGCAAAATATCATTGCGTGAATACATAATATCCGGTATTTGATTTTTATACCTTTGTTTTATGGCCTCAATAGTAGAACTGCAAGCATTTTACAAACATATCAATCAGGTACCGAATCCCGACCAGAATGAGATCGGACACTTTAATATCTTTAAGGTAGAAGATCTGCTATTGCCTGCGAATAAACAGGTGAGCTATAGTCGCCGGAGTTTTTATAAAGTAAGTTTTGTTACTGGACAAAGTAGAATACATTATGCAGATCAATCTATAGATGTATCGCAGAGTGTATTGGTTTTTACCAATCCGATGATTCCATTTTTCTGGGAAAGAGTAAGCGAAGAACACAGTGGTTTTGTCTGCATATTTACCGAATCGTTCTTTAGCCGGTTTGGAAATATTAAAGACTATCCTGTCTTTCATGGAGCAGAAACCGGTGTGGTTCCTTTGAATTCAGAAGAGTCTCTGAAATTCAGTGAGTTATTCTTGCGTATCTTTAATGAACTTCATAGCGATTACGCCTATAAGTACGATCTGTTACGTAATCTTCTGATGGATGTAATCCATTCAGCGCAGAAAATGCAGCCGGCCATAGGGGTTCATCATACGGGGGCAAATGCCGCTGAAAGAATTACCGGATTATTCGCGGAACTGCTGGAACGCCAGTTCCCGATTGAATTGAGCAATCAGGTTATTCAGCTACGTTCACCCTCAGATTTTGCATCGGCTTTGAATATACACGTTAATCATTTGAACAAGGCTCTGAAAGAGATATCCGGTCAGACCACCTCACAATTAATTAATGATCGCTTAGTTCAGGAGGCTAAAATTCTACTTAAAAGTACTAATAGGACTATTAATGAAATTGCCTGGAGTCTGGGTTTCGAAGAACCAAATCATTTTTCTGGCTTTTTTAAAAATCATGTGAAAGTAACACCAAAAAGATTCAGACAATCAGAAATTGATTGATATATGTAGTTTTCTATTTGCTTTTAGTATTGCCGGAAATTGGTTATAGATGAAATTTGTAAAATAAATAACGAATTATGTGGACAAAAGATAATATTCCCGATCAATCTGGAAAAATGATAATCGTGACCGGCGCAAACGCTGGTATTGGCTTTGAAACAGCACTTGCTTTATATGAAGCCGGAGCACATGTTGTACTTGCCTGCAGGAATCTGGGAAAAGCAAATGAAGCAATTGTTAGAATAAAACAGAGCAGCGGAGCCGGCGTCCTTGAGGCAGCCCAGCTTGACCTTGGTGATCTTAATTCGGTAAGGCGGTTTGCAGAAACATTTATAAAGCAGCATCTTAAACTAGACGTATTGATTAATAATGCCGGCATAATGATACCCCCGGCAACTAAGACAGTACAAGGCTTTGAATCCCAGTTTGGTGTAAACTTTATAGGTCATTTTGCCCTCACGGGTTATCTGTATCCTATTCTCAATTCTACGCCGGGTTCGAGGATAATCACATTAAGTAGTATGGCTTACCTCTATGGTAAAATTGACTTTGACAATTTGAAATCAGAGAAAGATTATGAGCCGATGCGCGAGTATCAGCAAAGCAAACTCGCAGATCTTATCTTATCAGTTGAGTTGCAGCGGCGTATAACGGCTAAAGGCGACGGCGTTTTATCAATTGCGGCTCAGCCGGGCGCAAATAAAACAGAATTGTCAAGACATATGAGTGTTCATGCTTATAAAGAGGCTGTAGAGCGGGTTGGAGAATTAATGGAACCGTGGCAGGGTGCATTGCCGTCCTTATATGCTGCGGTTTCAAACGAGGTTACCGGAGGTGCATTGTATGGCCCGGATGAAGATGGAGGATACCGTGGTTATCCCGCAGAAGCTACAATTACCGCAAATGCACTCGATGAAGACGTAGCAAAAAAGCTTTGGAAGCTGGCAGAAGAAGTAACGGGGCTTATCTATCCGGCTGTTTAACCTGGAAAATCATGCGGGCATCTGAAGCCCACAAGTAATCATTTGAGCAGCAGTAACCTCTTAACCAGTTTAATCCTTCGAAATTTCTCAGATATAACCCGCGCGGAAAATTTTCATCTTCAGAAAGAGTTTTGGAGAAAATAGTAATAGCACCATGAGGATTTTGGTTTACTGTATTAATTTTGGATTCGGTCTGTTCCAGGTAAGCAAGTCTGATATAAGGAGCGAATTCTATCGGACAATAACATAAATTGAATTTAATAATTGCTGCATTTATCTGGTTGAAATTTCCGCCTCCGGTCAGTCCAAGATCAGATAATGCACATTCAATGATCGTTATAGAAGGAGCTAACTGGTCGGGTTTAAATCTTTCCGAATTAATGATCTGATGAGCGTATTCGTTAAGCTTGATATTAGAAGTATCAAGCTCATTAAGTAATGCCGGCTTGGTTAAGCTGGCATTTTTTATAGAGCGTATTTTGTTTTGTTCACAAGAAATTAGTTGACTAAGGCTCATCCCTTTTTTATTTGATACCGTAAATATACCTCATGTATATAAATGTGCAGTCAACTTGCAAAAATTGGGTTCGAAAGTACTGTTGAAGCAAATTCGAAGCGTACGGGTATTGTTTACCAGTTTATACAACTGCGTAGATTAAAGAAATTCTTAAAAAATATCTACATGACGCTGTAAATTGTCATAAATCCTGATTAATTAGGATTTTAAATATAACGATCGTTATATTTGTATAATGAGATCGTCCAAAACCGAAAGAACCAGAGAACATATTATTGCTGCAACGGCACCTGTTTTTAATAGAAAGGGTTATGCAGGTACTTCTATAACTGATCTTACACAGGCAACTAAACTCACCAGCGGAAGTATATATGGCAACTTTGAAAACAAAGAAGAAGTTGCTCTTGCTGCTTTTGATTTCAATTTGGAGAGCGTTCATAGTGTTGTACAAAGAGCTGTTAATAAATGTAAGACTACAAAAGAAAAGTTAATGATGTCCGTCTTAGCCTACCATAGTTCGCAGAGGCTTAGTTTTCCGGGAGGTGGATGTCCGATGCAAAACACACTTACTGAAGCGGACGACAGTCATGAGGGATTGCGGTTACGTGCAGCGCAGGGTTTGTTACGCTGGAAGAAGGACTTAATGGAACTGATTAATACAGGCATAGCAGAAAAGGTAATTGTTGCAGATACAGACGCGGAGAAAATTGCTTTGCATGTCATTGCACTGATTGAGTTCGGGTTTTTAATAAGTAGTGCAACCCGAGACAGGAAAGAGGTAGATAAAATACTGGACCTGGCTGTCGGGATACTTTCAAAAACCTTTGTGGCTTAATTTTTTTTATCCTAAAAAATAATGATCGTTATATTTTAAATCTAAAAAATTACAATATGAAATATCAAATATTCGGGCAAAAGTCCGGTCTAAGAGTATCTACCCTGGCATTGGGTACAGGTAATTTTGGTAACCGATGGGGTTTTGGTGCAACTAAAGAAGAATCTAAATTAGTGTTTGACAGGTACGCCGAGGCTGGTGGTAATTTCATAGACACGGCAGATGGCTATCAATTGGGCCAGTCAGAACAATTCTTAGGCGATTTTCTAAGCAGTGAGAGAGATAACTTCGTCCTGGCGACAAAGTATAGTATGGGCTCCCAGCACATGCAAACCAGCGGAAACAGTCGTAAAACGATGATGCGTGCAGTAGAGCAGAGTCTTAAAAGATTAAATACAGACAGGCTGGATCTCTATTGGGTACATCTTTCAGATGGACAAACGCCGGTGGAAGAAATTGTTCGTGGTCTAGATGACCTTGTGCGGGACGGTAAAATCCTGTATGCTGGTTTTTCTAACTTCCCGGCCTGGCGGATCGCTAATGCATCTCTATTAGCCGATCTGCGGGGATGGGCACCAATTGTGGGCATTCAGGTTGAATATAACCTGATCGAACGTACTGCAGACAGGGAATTATTACCGATGGCAGAAGCACTTGGTCTGGGAGTGGCCTATTGGTCTCCACTAGCAGGTGGAACATTAACTGGTAAATACAGGGCAAAGGAAACTGATCCAACCTCCCGGCTGGAGTTGGCTAAGGGGGTGCTGGTCAGACAGGAAAAAGGAGATCGGGAAACTGCTGTCATAGATCTTCTCGGGGAAATTGCAAAGGAAACAGATAAACGGATGATCGACGTGGCACTAGCGTGGGTGCGGCAACATGATTTGTCCGGATTATCTCCTGTAACCGTTATCGGCCCAAAAAACATTGCACAACTGGAGGACAATCTTGCTTCACTGGAGTTAACATTAACACCGGATCAGATTAAAAGACTGGACGATATCAGTGCCGTTGATTTAGGTTATCCGCATGGTATAATTTCTTCTTCCCAAAACAGGATGTTCGGAAGGGCAGCCGCTGATATCGAAATTAAACATGCAGTGGCGTGACCGAACCGGCAGAAATTAAAGTTTTCTGATCATTTCCCGGTGCTGTTTTCCCCATTTGATCATTTCCAGGATAATATCTCCAAATGATCTGCAATAATCTGTAACGGTATATTCTATAAGTACAGGTGTTTCCGGGGTGACCGTACGTTTGACAAGGCTGTTGGCCTCCATTTCTTTTAATTCGCGTGAAAGCATCCTGGTCGTAATACCCGGGATGCTTCTCTCAATATCCCGAAAACGCTTATTGCCATTACATAAAGAGTTGATAATCGGGAGTTTCCATTTGCCTCCAATTACGTAAATAGTGTCTTGCAATGCCTGTACCTCTTCTTTCTGGTTTCTCGGCTGAGACAAGATTTCTTTACTTTTTTGAATTCTGATTTGATCCATATGCTGGTATACTCTGTTATACTGGTTACAAAGTTATATCAATTTGGTTATACATTTGCACTACAATCAGCAAAAATAATATGAATAATTTGAAAGATAAAGTTGCACTGATAACCGGTGGCAACAGTGGTATAGGCTATGCAACGGCAAAAGAATTAAAAAAACAGGGAGCCACTGTAATTATTACCGGACGAAGAAAAGAAGCAGTTGAATCTGCGGCTAAAGAAATAGGAGTAACCGGACTGGTCGCAGATCAGTCAATGGTGTCTGATATTACAGATCTGGCAAATAAGGTGCAGCAACAATTCTGTAAAATTGATATTCTTTTTATCAATGCTGGTATTGTTGGTATGACAACTATCGAATCGGCTACTGAAACACTTTTTGATGAAGTGATGGCTGTGAATTTTAAAGGTGCTTATTTCACGCTGAATAAGTTTATCCCCGTATTAAATGACGGTGCTTCAGTCGTATTCCTTTCCTCAAATGTTGCAAGCATGAATCACGTCGCCTCATCGATATATTCTTCCGGCAAAGCAGCATTAAACTCAGTTATGAAAATAGCCGCGCTGGAACTCGCACCGCGTAAAATCAGGGTAAATTCGGTTAGTCCCGGACCAACTGAAACTGAGATTTTAAATAAGGCCGGTTTTGATGAGGCAACATTAATACAGGTAAAAAAGGATATTCTGAGCAGAGTTCCTTTGGCTAAAATGGGAGCTGCACAAGACGTTGCTAAAATGGTAGCCTATTTCTGTAGTGATGCAGCAAGCTTTATTACAGGAGCAGAAGTTGTGATGGATGGTGGAATGTCGCTGTGACATTAGTATAATGTCTGTGGCTATACCGCGCTTTTGCAATAGGTATTTCCCCAAGCGGTAATAGTGTTGATTACCGGAACGAGCGTTTCGCCTAATGGCGTAAGTTTATACTCAACTTTTGGAGGTGTTTCGGCATATACTTTACGGGAGAGAATTCCGTCACGTTCCAGCTCCCGAAGTTGCGCCGTCAGTGTTGTTTGCGTAATATCTTTCATTTTTTTCTTTAACTCCCCAAACCTGGCGGGACACTCAGACATAATTGCATGAAGTATCAAAAGCTTCCATTTTCCGCCAATAACCTTAAGCGTATTTGTCATTGGACAGTTATTTTCGACCACACCGGAAAAATCTTGATTTGTAAACTCCTGCTGGTCAACATTAGTATTATTTTTCATACTTAGTACGCTTTATCAAACTACTTGCAGACATGGTCCCGCGCCTGCAACTTTGCAAGTGCAATCTAGTTAAAACCGTTCCAAATCTATGAAGAGTATACAAAAAAAACAATGGATATCACTGCTGATCGTTTCTTCTGCGATGTTTCTTGCAGTCATAGATATCTTTATTGTCAATGTCGCCATTCCGGCAATTCAAAAAGGAATTAATGGTACTGAAGGTGATATCCAACTAGTCATTGCTTTGTATTTGCTTGGTTATGCTGCTTTTTTGATTACCGCAGGAAAAATAGGAGATAGGTATGGAAGAAAGCGTGTATTTGTTATATCCATGTTCATTTTCACTTTGAGTTCTCTTTTATGTGGTATCTCACAAACTGCTTTTCAATTGAATACGGCAAGATTTTTACAAGGCGTCAGCGCTGCATTTATGATCCCTCAGAGTATCGCTTATATTCAATTTTACTTTCCGGAGCAGGGGGAGAGAATCAAAGCGATGGGTATTTTTGGGACTATTGCCGGTGCTGCCTCAGTCATCGGCCAGTTTCTGGGAGGTGTTTTACCAGATACAGACTGGATTATAGCAGGTTGGAGATTGATTTTCCTGATTAATCTTCCAATCGGGCTGGTTGCCGTTTTGCTGGCCTGGAAAAAATTAAGAGATACGCCAAGACAAATAACCGGTTCATTCGATTATATGGGGGTTACGCTGCTTACCTCTGCTTTAATCTGCTTGATTTATCCTTTGATCAGGGGGAGGGAATTGGGGTGGCCGCTGTGGAGCCTTTCTGGTCTTGCGATTTCTGTAATCTTGCTGATTATATTCATTCTTAACCAGCGTAAAGGAATTGTCGCTGGAGTAGACCGGCTAATTAATATGCAGCTTTTTACCTTTAGGGATTTCAATCTGAGCCTTTGCGCAGTGCTATTTTATTTCCTGGTACAGGACACGTATTTTTTGATCAATGCGCTTCTGTTTCAAAATGGGTTTGGGATTAGTTCCTCGGAGACCGGTCTTTTTTTTGTAGCTCAAGGGGCAGGATATGTTACCGCTTCTTTATTTGCGATCAGATTATTACCTGTTTATGGAAAAAAGGTATTACAAACCGGTGTGGTTATTATGCTGATTTCACTTATTTTTCACGTTTTGTTTTTCCGGTCGGCCGATGTCAGCAGGTGGATAATCTACCCGGTTTTGTTTATCTACGGAACAGGCTGCGGGTCTGTACTCCCGTCTTTAATGACAATGGCGCTCAGACGTATCCCCGTTCATTTATCCGGAGCTGCTTCAGGGACATTTTCCACTTTTCAGCAAACAGCTATAGCACTGGGAATCGGGTTAGTAGGAGGTGTGTTCTTTTATTGTCTGAATGGGCAGACCAGTATGCAGGCTTATCTGTATGCCTATGACGTAACAACTATTTTAAATGTGATATTACTCCTGCTGGTCAGTATCTTTTTATACCTTTTACCAGGGGAAGCTAGCCTGCAGGAGTAAATTTACTATTATCCGTTTAGTAGAACTACTACTTTTCCAACGGTTCTGCCTGGTTCCATGTAGGCGTGGGCCTGTGGAAGCTCTTCAAAGTCAAATGTTTTACTGATATGGGATCTGAGTATCCCGTTTTCCAGCAAGCGGGCAATTGCCTCCATATCTTTTCCGCTGGAGGTGACCGGGAAATATACTGCATTGATTCCTTTTTCAGCTGCAATTCCTAGCGTAGACTGACTATCAGGATAAGTTTCATGAGCCGCTTGTGGATCAGGAATCAGATTAATAACAGTGCCGTTTTTTTTAACAGCTTCCAGTGAGCGCAGAAAATGATCACCACCCAGTGCATCGAGGATAATATCATATTTAGTAGACAATTTTTCAAACTGCTGTTGCTGATAGTCGATGTGGAACGTTGCACCTAACTCTTTAATCAGTTTCCTGTTTGCGCCAGATGAAGTTCCCGTAACCTCGGCACCCAAATGACTGGCAATTTGCACAGCATAATGTCCGACACCCCCCGATGCAGCATGAATCAGAACCTGGCTGCCACTTTTAGCTTTGGTGTGTACTGTCAAAGCCTGCCAGGCTGTTAGCGCCGCAAGTGTTGCTGCTGCAGCTTCAGCATGGGTAATTCCTGCAGGTTTAAGGGCCAGGTGGTCTGCAGGTGCGACAACATATTCAGCATAACCAGCGCCATGCCCCGGAAAATTAATCATTCCGAAAACCTCGTCGCCTATTTTAAAGGTTGTTACCTCAGAACCTGCAGAAATAACTTTACCCGAGATATCCCAGCCCAGAATGAGTGGGTCTATGTCTTTCAGAGAATCATATAGTGCAAAACCAGCCCTTGTTTTGAAATCGACTGGATTGATGCTGATTGCTTTCACTTTAATCAAAACCTCATCACGCCTTGGGTTTGGGATAGGTAATTCTGTCAATTGTAAATTCTGGATTCCTCCTGCTTCTTTAAGTACGTATGCTTTCATTTGCTGTATTATATTTGAAAACAAAACTAATTGAGTACTACCTTTACAGCAAGTAAGTACTTTAAAGTGCGTTAGGTACTTAAAGTATACCAGACTGATTATTAGTGTTTAACAAAATTGTTTATGACAAAAAAAGTACATGCCGGGTATGTATGCAGTCTTGATTATGCATTTCAGCGAATCGGCGGAAAATATAAAGGCAGGATTCTGTGGCATCTGAGTGAAGCCGGTGTTCTAAGGTATGGGGAGCTACGTAAAACGGTATGGGATATTACACCCAAAATGCTTACCCAAACTTTAAGAGAGCTGGAAACTGATGGGTTGATTCACCGAAAGGTCTATCAGGAGGTTCCACCCAAAGTGGAATACAAAATCAGTGAAATAGGGGAGCAGCTGGTGCCCTTTATTAATTTTCTACGGGAATGGGGAGAAAAACAGATCGGAAATGGCGGTATTGAGTTGAAACAAAACGTTTAAACAAATTTTGCGCGGGCTTGTTAAGATCGGAAATGACATTATCCAATTTAAACTAACGAACGCACAAAATGAAATCTAAAGCATCCAGCGGGTTTGAAAAAATAGCAGACCGTATTACTTGCCTGACAGGAAGTTCCACTGCATTTGGTATTGCAGCTACAGTAGTCGTAATATGGGCTGTGAGTGGGCCGATTTTTAAATATTCTGATACCTGGCAGCTCGTTATTAATACCGGGACAACAATTGTCACCTTCATGATGGTATTTCTGATCCAGAAATCTCAAAACAAAGAAAGTAAAGCCATTCAGTTAAAACTAAATGAGCTCATCGCCGCCAGCCGGCATGCAAGTAACCGGATGGTTGACATTGAAGATCTAACTGAATTAGAGTTGGATATGCTCCATAAGTACTATGCAACCCTATCTGATAAAGCAGAGGAGGACGACGACATCCATAAGTCGCACTCCATAGATAATGCGCGGATCAGGCAGGAAGAAAAAAATAAGAGATATAATTAATTATCGTCATCTGTTTCTTCCAGTTTACCTTCTTTATTTCTTTTTAGCCTGATCACCGGATTTTCCTGTGTGCCGGTAATGCTTAGCGGAATTCCAATTAAGCCAAAAGGTGGCAAACCCAGTCTACCGCTAATATTTAAACGGCCGTCCAGACTTATTTGACCTTCAAAACGCGGACGAAATCCTGCTATGCGCATTTTCGTTCGCTCGATGGTCATAATATTGCGGTCTATATGTGATTTGATCTGTACATCTTTAAGGTTAGGATTATTCAGACTATCCCTTTTAGTTTCTTTGCTTACTGCGTTAATCATTTTAAAACCCATCAGACTTACCTTTTTTAAGGTAAGTACGCCTTCGCCTTTAATTGATGGCATTACTGGGAACATAGCTGCATTCAGACGGCCGGATAATTGATAGTCCAGTCCGACAATTCCTTTAACTGAAGAAGCTGAAGTGGCCATTTCCCTGAAAAGTTTAATCTCCCGGTATGCTTTCGCAATATCAAAATCCTGTGCGGAAAGGTGAAAATCAAAGTCGGCAGATTTGAGAGAAGTACTGCGGTAAGTTGCATCCATTTTTACAACTGCATCTATCAGATTGAATCCGGTTTCCTTTAGTCTGAGCACGCCATTATTTAGTTCCATTATTCCCTTTGCTTCATGCAGTTTAAGACCATTGAAGAAGACCTGCCCTGCACTGGCTTTGAATTGCATATTCAGGTTCTCCGGAATCAGGATAACACCATTTGGCCTGGAAGAGGATTTCGCCGGCTGCTGATCTGCATAGACCATGAATTCATCTGCATTGATTTTTTTACTTTGCAGGGTGAAAATACCCTTCAGGTTGGATTTATTACTTAATATATAGTCCATCACATTCTCCAGATAACCGTTAAGACTAAAATCTGAACTGCCATAAACGGCCTTGAATTCCTCGAATTTCATCTGTTCACTAGTAAAGGAGAAATTTCCTTTTGAAATCCTGAATTCTTCTGGAAACAGATCAGACTGCAGGTTTAACTGTTTAATCCGGATCGTTCCGGTATTATTTAAACGGGCATATCTACCGTTCGCTGCATCACTTTGCAGTCCTTTAAAGTGCACATTAGTAAAGATATTTCCTTTGACCTGATAACCTTTTATAGCGAAGAATTGATACATTTTTCCCAGATCGATATTACCCTTCGAACTTAGATCATAACGAATGTTCTCAAAGTCACTGACAGCCGCTTTCAGCACAAAAGGTTGTCCGGCCATTACAAACGAAACGGGTTTGATAATTACCTTACTATCGCGGAAAGTTCCATCCGTATTGGACATTTGTGCGTCAATCTGAATGGAAGTCAGTGCTTCTGGAAAATGTGCAGTTTTGATGCTGCCGTTGTCCATTTTTAGTGTTGCCGTTGTTTTAGGAAATAATTTTTTAGCCTGGTTATAAGGACCGGCGCTATTCAGGTCAAAATTTAGTGTTCCATGAAGTTCCAGATCTTTTAAGGGATAGACCTTTGCAATATCTGAAAGGTTCAGCAGTGCCTTTAAACTCATTTGTAAAGGAAGGTCCGGGCGGGATTGTATTTGAAAATTGCCTTTAATATAATTACTCAGCGCTTTCAGGGTCAGGTCATTAACTGAAAGCATTGTGTTTTGATAAAGCCCATCTGTATTTTTTCCGGTAATATCAAAATTGATTTTCTCGATTGCTGCAGGAAGAGCCTTGAATTTCAGATAACCATTACTAAGCCTGGAACTGAGGGCAAATCGTGGTACGGTGGCCCATACGGTATCGACTTTTCTGATTCCGCTCAGCACAACCTTTTTTCTGAACTTTCCGTCAGCTTTAAGGTCCATAACTAATCTGCCTTTCAGATCCAGTTCTTCGATATTAAAAGCTTTAGACCATTTTTCCAGATCAATATCTGTACGGGTATCTGTTTTCAAAATAGGTTCTTTTAGTCCATCGAGCTTAAAGACTGCAGCAACGTGGTCTTTACCCATATTAAAATACAAGCTGTCCAGGTCTACAAACAGACGATCCATATTTAAATCCGGTAATCGCGTCTGCAAATTCATAGACAAACTCGTTACGGGAACAGGGACCTTTGGGTTTTCTATGTATCCATCACGTATTTTTAAGTTGAATGTCGCAGACGGCATCTGATGGGTAGCAGCTATATATTGTCCTGTCAAAGAAGCGGAAATTTCGGCGTAACCCGTAATTTTTGTACGACTGAACTGGTCCGCCATAGCGGGAGGTAGGGCAGAGAATATGTTAGCGAGATCTGTTTCTTTAGCCCTGGTTTTGAAATTTAGATCGTAACCATCTTTCAGAAACGCAAATTTTCCTACGAAACTGATTGGTAATGAGTTTATTACCAGGTTGTTTTCGTTAAACTGAAGTTCTAGTGAATTCGTGTTGATTTTGGTGACTAATTTAGCATTCAGCTTTTTGTGTAACAGATAAGGAACATGATTATAATAAAGGTCGATATGATCAGCGGTGAGTTGGCTCTTCAGGTCAAAAATATCCTGGCTAAAATCACCTTTGCCCTGATAATTTAGATTTAGAGCTTTCAATTCAAATGGAATTGATTCGTCTTTATAGCTAATTTCACTGTTTAGTAAATAAATGGCCTCTATTTTTAATGCTGTTCCAGCTGAGGTGGAATCGGACACAGCGGTATTTCCCGCCGGTTTGTAGATATTATAATTCGCGTTCCCTTTTTCGTCAACCATAACATTAACTTTTGCATGCTCGGCGTAGATTTCGTCAATTCGGATCTGACTTGACCATAATGAAGGAATATTCAGACCAAAAGACAATCTTTTAGCCATGAGTAATTCTTGCTGTCTGAATGGTGCAGATCCTTTTAAGGATACGCCGTTCAGGTTAATTGTAAGGGAGGGAAACTGGGTGAAAAATGAAATATTACTGCTCTCAAATTCGATTTCACCATCAATTTGAGCATTGATTATCCGGGTTATTTCCTGATCTATTTTTCCCGGAATAATTAGAGGGATACTAAGCAGAACTGCCAGAGTTGAAAGAATGGTGATGACCATTACTTTTATTACTTTTTTCAAGAGCGTACCGGTTATAAATTTTAAAAATGCGAAGATAACAGTTTTTGATTTTAAGCCGGTGCGCTTTCTTTTTATTAACTCATGATTAATTTATCTTGTGCTAATGTTGTTTTGGTTAAGTTAACGGTTTCTTCGTACTTTGTTCGGAGTTCCTTCGTACTTCCTTCAATGTTTGTTCAATAGGAATCGAACAAACATTGAAGGAAATCCGTATAACATTGGAATGTTATTCTACTAATACTATAAATACGATTAATTATTAGTGTAAGGTGGGCGCGGTGGTTCAGGGTTAGTGTTTGTTTGCTTTAATTTTAAATTACCGTATATTCGTATGATTCAATTATTTGAATACTGATTAGCTTATGAACAAAAATTTGGAGGAAAAGCTGGATAGTAAACAAAAAGATATCGATGCAATAAATCAGATTCCTGTAATCAATCAGATTTTGGAAGTGATTTGCGGAACTACCGGTATGGGATTCGCCGCAATTGCCCGGGTTACGCCCGACAGCTGGACAACATGTGCTGTAAGGGATGAGGTTCTCTTTGGCCTCAAACCAGGCGATGAGTTACAGATCGAAACGACGATCTGTAATGAAATTCAAATGTCTAGATTGCCGGTTGTCATTAACCATGTAGCTAATGATCTGCGTTATGCAGACCATCACACGCCTAAAATGTATGGTTTTCAAAGCTATATTTCCATTCCTATTATTACAAAAGATGGTAGTTTCTTCGGTACATTGTGCTCCCTGGATCCAGAACCCGCAATTCTGGATACGCCACAGATTATGGGAATGTTTAAGTTATTTGCAGATCTGATTGCTTTTCACCTCCATGCAATACAGGAACTGACAATAAGTGAGACAAGTCTCCACGAGGAACAAAAAACTTCGGAACTACGTGACCAGTTTATCGCGATATTGGGGCATGACCTTAGAAATCCGGTTGGTGCCATCAGGAATGGAGCACAACTGCTGTTGCGCTCTGAATTGAAAGAACGGGATCTTAAGCTGGTAAATTTAATCAAGGATAGCTCTTACCGTATCACCGGACTTATTGAAAATGTACTCGATTTTGCCAGAGGAAGGCTTGGCGATGGTATTACATTGGCCGCCACACGCAACGAAATGCTCAAAGAAGATCTTGATGAGGTTATCGGTGAATTGAATATGATCTGGCCCGGGCGGAAAATAGAAACCATTTACGACCTTGACCATGCTGTTCACTGTGACGGTAAGAGAATTGCGCAATTATTTTCAAACCTGCTGGGAAATGCGCTGACTTATAGTGCTGCCGAATCTGTAGTGACTGTAAAAGCATTTTCCGATACTCAGAAATTTCATCTTGAAGTAATCAACACCGGGAATCAAATTCCTGATAGTAAACTTGAACGCCTTTTCGAACCTTTTTCACGTATTGAAACAGGTAAGAGCAAAGATGGGCTTGGGCTTGGTCTCTACATATCTAAAGAGATCGCCAATGCACATGGCGGGCAACTTCTTGTAGATTCCAATTCGGAACATACTTGCTTTAAGTTGATTATCCCCAGCATACCGGCTGATTAATACCTTAGCAAACTTTGCCCGTCCAGGATTGTTGTTTTCTCAGATTTAACCATTTGATAGAATTCAATTTTATGTTAGGACAAAACGAGAAAGCACCAGAATTCAGTTTGCATGCACAGGATTTCAATCCGGTTTCCCTCAGTGACTTCAAGGGAAGGAAAAATGTTGTACTATTATTTTATCCGGCGGACTGGAGTCCTGTCTGTGGTGATGAGATTGCGGTGTTTAGCGCAATGAAATCTATTTTTGATAAGGAAGACGCCGTGTTACTCGGGATATCCGTTGACAGTAGGTTTTGTCACAAGGCATACACGGATGCACACCAGGTGAGATTTCCCCTGCTGGCCGATTTTCATCCAAAAGCAGCGGTTGCCCAATCCTACGGGGTATATAATGAACAGACTGGTTATTGCAAGAGAGCATTGTTTTTAATAGATAAAGAAGGTATTATAAACTGGGCATATCTCTCTCCTGATGAAATTAATCCGGGTGCAGATGGAGTACTTGATGCGCTGGGAAAACTAAACGGATCTAATAGCTAAATTTAAAATGTAAAGTATGTCAGTACAATTAAAACCAGAGGTCGGCGGGCAGGACCATACCAGGGGTAACAAAAAAGCTCAACTTGAAATTGTGGAATACGGAGATTTTCAATGTCCTGCATGCGGTGACGCTGAGCCTCTTTTGGAAGAAATGATGGACCAGTTTAATGCAGTATTAAGCCTAACATTTCGGAACTTTCCATTGAAAGACGCCCACGAATTTGCATATGGTGCTGCACTGGCTGCTGAAGCAGCAGGAAAACAGGGGAAATATTGGGAAATGCATGATTTGCTTTTTTCCAATCAGGACCGGCTGGACGAATTGCATCTAATCAGTCTGGCAGAAAAAATAGGGTTGGACACAGCCGTTTTTGAGCAGGATCTAAGAAGTAGAGATACGGTAGAGAAAATAGAAGCGGATTTTGAGAGCGGTGCCAGGAGTGGAGTCAACGGAACACCAACATTTTTCGTTAACGGGACCCGGTTTGACGGAGGTGCAGCAGATCTGTATCAGATTATCAAGGAGAATGCTACTATAGACTGAGCGAAAAAATGATTGTACTGTATTTCTTTAAAACCTGGAAGAATTAGTTTAATTTTCAGGCACGAATTTGTAGTATAGCTTAGAGATGATACGCACCCTGATAATTGAAGATGAAACTGCCATAATTAAAGAGATAAAATGGTTCCTCGGCCAGGAAACTGATATTGAAGTAGTAGGTTGTGCTTCCAGAATACCGGAAGCGCTGGACTTAATTACGGAGCTTCGTCCAGACCTTATTCTGATGGATATACAGTTGGCCGATGGTACTGCTTTTGATATTCTCAATCAGTTTAAGGAGATAGATTTTCAGTTGATATTTTTGACGGCATTCAACAATTTCGCAATTAAAGCTATTAAATACGGTGCGCTGGATTACCTGTTGAAACCACTTGACGAGGATGAACTTAAAGTTGCGCTGGAGAAGGCCAGAAAAAAGATTACTGCAAAGGATGTTAATCAGGATACCCAGGTTAAAATTGCTTTGAAAAGTCATTTACTTCCAGAAACGCCCGATAGCCATCTGGTTCTTCACACTATGGAATTTATTCAGATTCTGCAGCTTAAAGAAATCGTTTACTGTAAAAGTGAAGGTAGTTATACGACTTTTTTTCTTACTGATGATAGAAAATTAATGATTTCCAAGCCGCTTAAATTTTATGATGATCTGCTGCCGGAGCAATATTTTCTCAGACCGCATCAAAGCTTTTTAGTCAACTTTGCTTTTATAGATAAATACCTTAAATCAGGCTCGATTTTATTAAAAAATCAGACGGAGATACCGGTTTCGATTCGCCGGAAAGAATATGTTCTGCAAAGATTGATCAAGTTAAACTAATGAGAATAAAATTCGGGTTGGTTTTTATGGCTTTATTGTCAGCTGGTTTTTTTTGCTGCCAGCAAAAAAAAGCTGCGCCGACAAAAAACACAACACGGGTAAATGCACTCGCCGGCCTGAAAGCAGATGCCGTAAAATTTCAGGACGATGACCGCCCTGCTACTGCACATCTGGCTTACTGGAACGGTCTGCTTAAACAAAAGCCTTACCATCAGGACTCTGTAATGCAGTCTATGCTGCATTACTATATTGCTGGTGTATATTTCAGAATGGATGAGCTGGATTCACTTGAAAGTCATATGCAACAGGCCTGGTCGCTGATGGAGAATCAGCAGGGCTTCGAATCCGAAAAAATTCTTCTATTCTCCGGGCTGGGTAACGTGGCAATGGTCAGGCATTTGATTCAGCAGGAAAATTATTACTACCAGCGGGCCGCCCGTTTATTAATAGCGGTCAATGGCGGAACTTTAAAACCCAGACAGCAGGTGCAGATTCTATTTGCAGCTGCACAATCTGCACAGAAGCTTAGGCAGTATGATACCGCCGTTGAAATGAACAGAAGGGCGCTAAAAATCCTTCCCGGGTTGCCCAATGATTATTCTGCATGGTTCAGAGCCTATAGTCAGATGGCTTCATATTTTTATCAGTCTGACGGTAATTCAGATTCATTATACCATTACATCCAGAAAATGGAGCAGGTTTATCATCTTGCACCGGATTATAGTAAAGCAAGATTTTTGTATGATCGTAAAGCCTCTTATTTCGAGCACAAGGATATTTTAGATTCTGCACTTTTATACAGTCAATACAGGCAAAATATTGACCTCCAGGATGCAAAGAATAATGGAGATTTAAGTAAAGGCCGGTTTAGTGGTAACCTGTTTAACAGTTATGCAGATCTGTCTGCAATCCACCTTAAGGCGCATAATTTAGATAGCGCAGCACATTATCTAAAGCGCTGTGAGAAACTGATTAGTCGTTCTCCAGATGGTCTTGATGAGAATAATCTTATTTTGTACAGCCAGAACAAGGCAGATTACCTGCTTGCAACCAATAATTTAAAAGCAGCATCTGAATTACAGCAGAAATTAGTCCAGCAATACCGCGAACTATATGAAAATGAGAATGCGAGGGCCCTTGCCGAGATGTCTGCACTTTATCAACTGCAGTCAAAAGATCAATCAATTTCGCGATTAAATGTTAAGGTTGGGGAGACGAATACCAGTCTTCAGCGGAACAGGTTTTACCTGATCATTACCGGGTTGACCGCTTTATTGGGAATAACTTTCCTTATCCTCTTGTATTTTATTCAGCGCCAGCGAAAATTGCAGGCTGAAAATGAAAAGGCAATGCTCAATCAGCGTTTGCTGCGAACTCAGATGGAACCTCATTTTATCTTCAATACACTGGCTGCTTTGCAAAGTCTGATTCGTTTTGACGAAAAAAGCAAAGCTTTGAAATACCTGAGCCAATTTAGTAAGTTATTGAGAAGCTCACTCGAATTGTCGCGAGCTGAACTTGTGCCACTTGAGGAAGAAATAGTCACTTTGGAGAACTACCTTAGTCTGCAGCAAATGAGGTTTGATTATGCTTTCATTTATCGGATTGTGCTCCCTGCAGACCTGGATTCTTCTGCATTGTATATTCCACCTATGTTAATTCAACCTTTTGTTGAAAATGCTATTATTCATGGTGTTAGTTCCATGAAGCAGGGTGGCGAGATCTCGGTTCTATTCGCAGTTCATGGCAAGATGTTAGAAGTTCAGGTGACAGACAACGGCGCGGGACTACCTGAAGAAACTGACGAAGGACATTCGGCTCATCAATCCTTATCTACCCATATCAGTAGAGAAAGACTGGCATTGTTGTCCAGAGATAAAAACATGAACGCAGGAATTGATATTAGTCATACCCAGCAAGGTACGGCGGTGCTGATTAGAATGCCTGTGTCCTAAAAAGATTTTTACCTTCCGTCAAGATTATAATTTAATAAGTGAATTGGTATATACTAAACCAATCTTGTGAATTTCTTGTCAAAAATTCTCCTTATTATCTGGTGGAATCTTCTAAACGACAGGTTGACCCTTAGAATAACCCGGTTCATGTAAATTATTTTATTAGATGGGCTTACCTTGATATGTTTGTTTCAATATCAAGTTAAAGACTATTTATTTTGTCACGGCTAGTTTGCTTGTTCAAAGAGCTATTGCAGGTTTAAAATAGAACCAACCTTTGATTTTTTGTAATCTGGTCAAAATGAGAAGGTATTTTAATTCTGCATACGGCATAATGATTTTACTTTGGTTTAATATTAATAAGGTGTGTTTGTGTTTGGAGGCTGTCTAATCAACAGCCTTCTCTTTTTTACGGATATTGTCTTTTTATCCTTTTTTTTCATTTCATTTGTAAGCGTAAAATACTCCGTTCAACCCTGAACACCAATTGTTCAATAATGAACACTACAATCTTCAAATAGTATTAGGTGCTTTAAAAACGGTGTTTTTTTTAATGGCACGTCATTAGTAAAGGGCGGTATAAACAAGAACGTTATGCTTAGACACCAGCTCCTTTTAATTTATCGCACTTTTAAAAAATATAAAACTTCTTTCTTTATTAATCTTGCAGGATTATCCGCCGGGCTGGCTTGTGCACTGCTTATCTATTTGTGGGTTAATGATGAATTTCAAAAAGATAAATTTCAGGATTCAAACATCTACCAGGTTATGGTTAATGAGATTACCTCACAAGGCACCCATACGTCTGCTGATCAATCTGCATTAACAGCAGGAGGCCTCAAATCAGCCATGCCTGAGGTGGAGGATGCTGTCACCGCTTCTCCAACATACTGGTTAGCCCAGACAAAGATTGTTTACGGGCAAGCTGCCGGTATTAAAGCAGCAGGTAAATTTGCTGATCCTAATTTCTTCAGTTTTTTTAATTATCCGGTTATTTCGGGAAATACCGATCAGGTATTGAGAGACCCCGGCGGAATCGTATTATCTGAAGATTTGGCAAAAAAAATATTTGGAAGTCTGGACATTATAGGAAAAGAACTGATCTGGCGTAATCCTGAAATGAAAAACGAGACCAGGGTACAGGTTTCGGGTGTTTTTAAAAATATCCCTGCCGATGCTTCTGACCATTTCGATTTTGTCCTGCCTATCGAGGCTTTATTTACTTCTGCACCACCATATAGGGAGTGGAATAATTATGGACCAAATACATTCATCTCACTGAAGGAAGGCACAAATATCGATTCTTTTAACGCGAAAATTCAGGATTTCCTGGTATCCAAGGGGGTTAAGTTCAGAAAACTGTTTGTACGCCAGTATACCGATGCTTATCTGTATGATAAATATGAAAATGGAAAACTGCATGGTGGGCGTATAGATAATGTACGTATTTTCTCGATGCTTGCTGTATTTATTTTGTTTATCGCATGTGTGAATTTCATGAATTTGTCCACTGCCAGGGCATCCAGAAGAATGAAAGAACTTGGTGTTAAAAAAGTGATGGGCGCGAGCAGATCCGCATTAATTTATCAGTTCCTGGCAGAATCACTGCTGCTTACGTTAATTTCTATGTTTGTCGCTCTGGTATTGGCAGAACTTTTTCTGCCGCAGTTTAATCAGATTACGGATAAGTCTTTAAGGCTTGTATTTGATCTGCCTTTAATGTTGATCCTAACTGCTATCACCTTATTCACCGGTCTGCTCGCCGGAAGTTATCCTGCTTTTTATTTATCTGGCTTCAATGCGTCTACTGCCCTGAAAGGTAAATTGCAATTTTCAAGTGGCGCGATCTGGACGAGAAGGGGGCTGGTTATTTTCCAGTTCACATTATCGGTTGTCTTGATAGTAGTAGTTCTGGTGGTATATAAACAGATTGAATTTCTTCAGGATCATAAATTGGGATATCAAAAGGACAATGTTATTTATTTTGAGGCAGAAGGCCACGTAAAAAACAATGTTAGCAATTTTTTGACGCAGGTACGCAAGGTTCCGGGTGTGAGCCAGGCATCTGGAATGGACAGAGATTTTTTGGGAGAATTTGGCTCAACGACCGGTGATTTTGATTGGGAGAATCGTGATCCGAGTGTAGTTATTAAATTTCAGAATGCCGGAATAAACGACAGGCTGATCGAAACATTAGGTATGGAAATGGTAGCGGGCCGGAGTTTTTCCTCACAATATGGTGCCGATGAGAATAAGATATTGATAAATGAGGCCGGTATAAAAGCTATGGGATTAAAAAATCCTGTAGGTAAGATTTTCAGATTATGGGGTAAAGATTATGAAATTGCCGGTGTGGTCAAAGATTTCAACTTTGAATCTTTACAGCTGGAAGTAAAACCCGTATTCTTCAGGTACGACGCAGCCGGATCAAACCGTATTATGGTGCGTTTACAAGCTGGTCAGCAGCGTAAAACTATTCAGGCGCTAAAGGACTTCTATCAAACCTATAATCCTGGTTATGTATTGGATTACAAATTCCTTGATCAGGATTTTCAAAATCAGTATGTAGCTGAAAACCGGATCTCGGTCTTATCAAGGTACTTTGCAGGTCTTGCTCTGATTATCTCCTGTCTCGGATTATTCGGTTTGGCGGCTTTTACAGCAGAACGTAAAATGAAAGAAATTGGCGTTAGAAAAGTCTTGGGTGCCAACGAATGGAGTATTGTATACCTACTTTCCGGTGAGTTCATGAGACCCGTACTTATAGCCGTAATTAGTGCGATTCCCGTAAGTTACCTGTTAACCAGATACTGGTTGAATAGCTTTGCATATAGAATTGAATTACAGTGGTGGTTTTTCGTTGCAGCAGGCCTGGCAGCCGTCGTTATTTCCTGGCTTACAGTTGGCATGCAAGCCGTGAAAGCGGCTCATCTGAACCCGGTGAAATGTCTCAGGGACGAATAGCTTAAGGTAGATTTCCATTGCAATAACCCGGTTTAAACTCTTATTCTCCGGGTTAATGTAATAACTTTCATGCTTCAGGTTTACTGTTCTACATTGGTCTTATAATTCATCAACCATAATGATATGAGTACCAGTATTCAATTCTATGATAAACTTATCGTACGTACACCAAGGCTGCATCTGGCTTCGGTAGATGGCGAACTTCAGGCAATGCTTGAAGATAATGTTTTTATGGAAGCTGTCTACATGGCTTCACCATCATTACATCAGGAGTGTTTAAAATACAAAAAACTTGAAAATTTCACTGAAAAAGACAGAAGAAGGCTCCATGTTTCTTTATTAAAATATCAATACAGAATGGCTACCAGACCAACTCCTTTTGGTCTTTTTTCCGGGTGCCACGTTAGCAGTTTTATTGACGGACATCATGGAATTACTCTGGATGAACACCATATCGATACACATTCCCGTCTTGATATGGAATATATATGCACACTGATCAGGCATCTGGTTGATATTCCAGAAGTACGCAGACAGCTGGTTTATTTTAGTAATAACAGTATTTGTAAAATTGGAAATGACTGGAGGTATGTAGAATACACCTGTAAAAATAATAAGCGCCATTATCAGGTTAGTGAAGTCATTTATCAGGAGTTTCTTTCTGAATTGTTTCAGCGTGGAATAAATGGTATAACGGTTCCCCGGATCCAGCAATTATTAAAGGAAGATGCGGAAGGGTATGGCGATCAGGAGATTGATGCTTTTATTGATGAACTTATTGATGTGCAGCTTCTGATTTCAGAACTGGAGCCCACTACAATAGGAGAAGATCACCTGAAGAAAATAGTTGAGGTGATGGACAGGATTGTATTACACGATGTTGCTTTACTTTCACTGCGTTTACATTTACATGAGATTTCTGAACTCCTTATTCGGATTGATCAGCATGAAATCGGGAGAATGGACGGTCTTACCGAAATTGTCCGGTTAGTTAAGTTGATTGGGATTCCTTTTGAAGAGGCTAAATTATTTCATACTGATTTATACAGGAAACAGGTTTCAGGCGGGCTGAATCCTGGGGTTAAAGATCAGCTTACCAATGCTGTTACCTTACTTAACAAGCTAACTCCTGTAAAGGAAAATTCAAATCTTAAAAATTTCCGTGAGAAATTTTACAGCAGATATGAGGATAAAGAATTACCGTTGCTGCAGGTCCTGGATACGGAGAATGGTATTGGATATGTAGATTCTTCCGGTAACCAGGATGTTACTCCTCTGATAGATGATGTTGTATTAACTTCTTCCGGTTCTTCTGCAAAGCCTATGTACTGGAATAACATTGAGCAGATGCTGCATGAAAAAATGCTGACTAAAAAGGGCAATACTATTACGCTCACTGATGCGGATATAACTGATTCAGCTGTTCAATGGAATAATCTTCCGGCTTCTCTTCCGGTAGTATTCCGGATGCTGGAAGACAATCAGATCTATGTCGAGAGTTGTGGAGGATCGAGTGCTGTAAACCTGCTGGGCAGGTTTACAGAGGGAAATAAGGAAATCAGTGATATTGTTTCGGATATAGTGGCAAAGGAACAGGCTCAGGAACCAAATATCCTGTTTGCTGAAGTAGTCCACCTGCCGGAAAACAGGCTGGGAAATATTCTTTTCCACCCGCCTTTCAGGGCCTATGAAATCCCTTATATCGCATTGCCAAGCAAGTCTGATGCAAAAACAATCGCGTTAAGTGACCTTTATATTTCCATAAGAAATAACAGAATAGTTCTTCGTTCAGTCAAACTTAATAAAGAAGTAATTCCAAGACTAAGTAACGCGCATAATTTCGGGAAGAATCCACTTCCTGTATACCAGTTTCTTTGCGATCTGCAATGTCAGGGCAGAAGAGAAGGTTTACATTTCAGTTGGGGTAGTTTGAGAAAGATTTACACCTGTTTGCCAAGGGTGAATTATGGGAATATTATTCTGTCGCTGGCACAATGGAACTTTACACAGCTCCATGCCAAAGAACTCTTAAGCCTGGAAGGCGAGGAGAAAAAACAGGCACTCCTGCACTTCAGGGAGTGTTGGTTATTACCTAGAGAGGTATTTATCGCGGAGGGTGATAATGAGCTATATATAGACCTGGAAAATGCCTTACTGGTGAATGTATGGCTCGAGAGAATCAAGAAAACAGGTTACACTCTGTTAAAGGAATATATTGCCCCTGATCAAAGTGTTACAAACACCAGACAGAAAAGGTATGCAAACCAGTTTATTGCGATTTTACAGCAAAATGCATCGACTTATGCAAATATACTTTCTCCCACGTTGATAAATCCACTAGTCAAAAGATCATTTACTACGGGCTCTGAATGGCTGTATTATAAAATCTATTGCGGTGTCAGATCTGCCGATAAGATTCTGATGCAGCTGGTCAAACCTGTTTGTGAAGAACTTGAAGATGCGGGCATCCTGAATAAGTGGTTCTTTATCCGCTATAATGATCCCGATTTTCATTTACGGGTGCGTTTCAATGCTAAAAATGTACAGGATATCGGACAGATCATTCAGATTTTTAATATCTGGGCTGAACCTTTACAGGAGAATGGATTAATCTGGAAAATCCAGAATGATACCTATAACAGAGAACTGGAACGTTATGGCAGTAACAGTATAGGCCTGGTGGAAGATGTCTTTAATCTCGACAGTAAAGCAGTAATCCATATGATTCATGCAGTTCATTTTGAGGAAAGTGAAAATTTTCGCTGGATGTGGGCTATGAAATCTATTGATGAACTGTATAATTCTTTTGGCTTATCTCTTAAGGATAAGTTCCGCCTGACGGATAAATTCAGAGAGAGTTTTTCCCGGGAGTTTACAGTCGACAGAAATTTAAAAGGTCAGTTGGACCATAAATATCGGCAGCACCGCGCCAGGATGGAGCGCTGGCTAACAAATGAGGGACTGCTTCTGGAAGACCCGGACGAATTATCTGCGATCAGATGTCTGTTTGAGCGGACTAAAGAAATCATGCCCATTGTTTTCGCCCTGAAAGCACTCGAAAGCAGATCGGCCATGGAAGTTTCCGGAGACGCACTGATTGGCAGTCTGGTCCATATGGCCATAAACCGTGTAATCACTTCTAAACCTAGATTACATGAACTGATCATTTATGATTTAATGAGCAGGTTATATCAGTCCAGGCTAGCCAGGCAAAAATATGGTTCTCTGGTGAAAAAAAATTCAGATTACTTTGCGGTTCCTAAAGCAGAAGATAATGGGAAATAATTAAATCGTTCTGCTTTTTAAGAAATTAAAAAAGGACTCCCGGTAAGAATCCCCGATACTGATATCAATATCATGGTTTTGTAGCCTCAGCGTATAGCCTTGTACTTTTGAAATTCTAGCTTTAGAGATAATGTAAGATTTATGGACTCTCATAAATTTACTCTTTGGTAAAATAGCTTCCAGTTCTTTCAGACTTTGATTGGAAAGGGAGACTGCACCATTATGGTACAAACTGATATAATTACCATCACTGGCAACATATTCAATATCATCCATGTTAATCTTGGAATATTTACCTTTTACACCTGCTTTAATAAAAAGGTAATCAGCTTGCTGATCTTCTTCTTCGGACACTGGTGAGCTGAGTAGCTTTGTCTCAGCTTTTTCTACTGCTGAGAGGAATCTCGCAAAATTAAATGGCTTTAGCAGGTAATCGGTAGCTTCCAGATCAAAACCGGTAACTGCATATTCACTGAATGCTGTGGTAAATATAACCTGTATCTGCTGTTTGATCTTGAGGTTTCTTACGAAATCGATTCCCGAAATTTCAGGCATTTGTATATCACAGAATAGCAAGTCAACCTGGTTATTTTTAATAAAATGGTGTGCTTCTATTGCGTCTGTAGTAGCCAGAGCTATTTGTAACACACCTGATTTCAAGCAAAAATGAGTAAGTAGTTCTACTGAAGGAAGTTCGTCGTCTAATATTACGCAGGTGATCATTTTGTCCTTTGAAGATTTATAGTAAGTTGATTATAGTAAAATCCGTCTGCTTCAACACTGGAAAAGCTAAACTGGTCCGGAAAGCTCCTGTTTAAACGGAGTCTTATATTTTCTATGCCGACTCCCGAGTGTTCTTCGTGATTCTTTGCCGTCTTGATTTTATTTTTGGAAAAAAAGCTAAACTGGTCATTTTCATGTTTAAGGGCAACAAAAGCCGGATACTCCGCAGTGAGATGACCGTGTTTAAGTATGTTCTCCACCAAGGTAACTAATATTAAGGGCGGGAGATATATATCTGTGAATGTACCCTGTGTATCGAACTGGAAAATCTGATTATTGCTTAACCTGAATTCATGGATCTCAATAATATTACCAATATGCTTAATTTCTTCTGTGACTGGTGCATGCGACCCGTCCTTTAACCATTTGGGTAAATAAGCATAGCGCATAATTTCTGATAGCTTTTGAATCTTATCTGCAAGTTCTTCTGAATAAACCATAGATTTTGCATAAAGGACGTTTAAAGTATTGAACAAAAAATGCGGATTAATCTGGGAGCGCAGCAGGTTGGACTCAATTACGGTTTTCTCATTTGCCAGTTTCGTAGACGTTATTTTCTCTTTTACAAATTCCTTGACGAAAAAATAGCCTGCACCCATAGTGAAGTAGTAGATGAATTGGAAAAGCCAGAAGGATAGGTATTTGGTGTAATTAATTGGATTGTAGTTATTGAGGAATATGGGTTGGATAACACCCCGGTTTAATAAGGCCAGCGCACTGCTTGTAAGAATCAGCACTATGAATATAAGAATATTGACAATTCTGGATAATTTTTTATACTTGAGGATCTCAAAAAAAAGTACTGTTGCATAGAAATTGAAAACGAGTACTGTAAAGAAGAAGCTAACATATGTTAAAACACTAACAAATGAAAAAACATATCTGGGATCCTGTACCGCGTTTGAAATGAACTGATAAAGGAAAAATACTATCCAGAAAATATAATGAAATTTGGGTTTTAATATATATTCAGCTTCTACTTTCGACATAAAGATTAATATAGCCCGTAAAGATCAGCTAAATTATTTTATTGACAGAAAAAACTATCAAAGATAGTAGTGTCGCCACTGTCAGCCATAAATTTATGCTGGGCATTTCCCGCATTCTGGTCCATTAAACCATTGTTTCTTACATTTTTGTTTTGGTTAGATGAAGGTTGGTTATTTAGTTTAACAACTACCTTTCTTTGTAAGCTCAATTTTTGTGTCAAGATATTTTTCATCGTTTTTATTTTTTGGTTCGATATCAAAATAAACAAGTAAAAATGAGCTAGTTAATAAATTACATGAATGAGGATATTCTCTATGTGAATACGATTATTGGGTTACTAATAAACCTGTTTAAGCGAGGATACGCTACTAATATGGGCTGAGGCTAGTCTTGTAGTTTATCGATCCTGAGGATGAAATCGGTTTGTCCGCTCATTTGAAGGCCTTTTTTCAAGCTGCCGTTTTTGATATCATAGATCCAGACATAATTCCCTTCTTTAGGAGAGTTAACGGCGATATATGCGATGTCATGTTGAACAATGACACATTGTTTTCTGGTTCCTTTGTCCAGTGGAAGATCAAGTTTCTTTGTCGTCTTTTTCGCAAGATCAAGGACATAGAATTCGAAGTGCGGAGTGCTGTAGTGATCATTCAGTCCCTTGAATAAATCCTTTCGCTCGGAACGGATAATCGCTTTTCCATTTCCCAGGTACCAGATTCCATAAGCATGGTTTTTAATCGGCGAATCGGAAATATTAAAAAAGTAATCCGGATCCAGTACGGTATCTCCGGCTTTAACACGCATGATTGCTGTTGGGAGTTCTGTTCGGTTACCTAAAGCAATACCCGGACAGGTCATCAGGTAATAATCTTTATACTCATCATAAAAAGAATAGGGCTGAATAGTATTCATTCCTCCCGGATAAGTAGATCTGATATCTTTTGTAAGCTTTTGGAGCTTCATTTCCGGAAATGTATAGACAGCCATATAAGTGGTGTCACTGGTGGTATAGCTGGATGCGCTCGTTTGCAGGTGAAAAGTATAACCTATCAATACTTCTTTACCTTTTGGTTCAACTATACCAACCGAGATTGCACTGTAATTACCCCCTGGAACCTCGATCGGAACAAATCCGGAGGAGATAACCTGCATTTCTGCAGTATTCAATAGCATATAACGCACTTTAATCGCCTGCTTATTGCTTAATCCGGTGAGTAAGAGTGTCTCATTATCAATCCATTTAAAGTTTTCAATATAGAAATCTTCTAACGGGATGCTGGCAATAGTCTTAAGCGTTTTCCCTTGTTTCTTATATTTCTCGAAAATGGGTTTTTTTCTGTTTAAATGGTAGTAAAATCCTTGATGTACAATGATATCCCGGTCCATAATTGAACCATATAGTTTAATACCATCATCTTCCGGCTTGAGTATACCCTTGTCCAGTGAGTTGGTCTCCAGCATATAATCTACACCGTCTTTTCCAAGGATGTACAGACTATATTGCTTATCTGATGGCTGGTTTCCGTCACCCGCGGATTTACAGGAGCCGAAGATGCCTATAATTAGTAAGCAGGGTAGAAGGAAACGAAGCACTGACCATGCTAGGTATGGCATAAGGATTAAGGTAAAAGTTTAGCGTTAAATACGGAATTCATTGACAACCTGTTTTTGTAGTAACGGAGGCAGGTCCATTAGATTTTGACTGCTGATGACAATAGTACGGTCATTCGGGGATTTTCCAAGGAGGGCGATGTAAGTCTGACCGCCTTTGAATTTAAGCTTCTGATGAATGCCCTTAATATTCAGTTCAATATCCCTTTTTGCACAAATAATAATACTACCTGTAAAATCTATCAGGCCGTTTCTGTAGTTGATATTTGCATACGTTCCAGGACTTATAGCAATACTATATCCTGCGTCATCTATATGCTTTACATTAAGTGTATTATTGTTTATTGAAACATTGTTTCTTATACTGGTGTAAGCTGGCAGCACAGTTTGCTTGCTATGGAGAAAAAGAATGGATACTGCAGTCAAAACTATAGATGCTGCAACTAATTTAGGCCATAGGCTTATAGTTTTTGTTGTTGCGACCTGGGTATGATCAGGAATCGTTTTCCGGATTTCTTCCCATATATCAAGTTGCAGGTTTTCAGGAAGAGCACTTTCCTTATCTTCAATTTCCTCTTCAAAAAAATCATCATCCAGCCACTGTTCTACAGATGCACGCTCTTCTGCTGTACATTCGTCCAGATGGTATCGCTCTATGAGTTCCTTAGTGATTTTAATCATGGCTGGTTGTGATACAAAATTAGGGAAAAATTTCCTGGTATTGGGATGTTTTATCTATATAGCCAGTCAGGACGAGTATTCGGCGAGTTCAAGACGGAGAGTTGACGTAGCTTTGGCCATGTGATAAGCTACCGCACGCTCTGTAATCAGCAAAGCCTGGGCGATTTCTTTGTTAGCCATACCTTCTTCCATACTCATTCTGTAAACACGTTTGCACTGGCAGGGAAGAGTATCTACGATATCATTTACTTTGCCTTTCAAACTGTTAAAAAGAATGTGTTCTTCGGTACAATTGGTAGAGCTATCGTAAGATGACATCTTGATATGAATATGTTTTTCCCGGCTAACTTTGTTTCTGATATATTCAAAGGCTTTAAGTTTTGCCGCCCTGATCAAATAATGCTCTGCATTTTCCATGATCAGCGTTTCCCTTCTTTCCCAAAGAGATTTGAAGATATCCTGTACGATTTCTCTCGCAGGTTCCGCTTCTCTCAGCTGATTATAAAGAATGGTATAAACTTTCTCCCAATACAGCTGATAAACTACTTCAAAAGTAGCCCGGTCAATCCGGATACTCTGCTCTTTAAATGGTATGGGAGTTCTATGTGCCAATATTCTAAATATGGTGTCAAATATATGTTATTTAGAATCATTATAAAAAAAATGTTTTATGAAAAATGACCTACACAATGATTTCTTTCAGCATTGTTACTTCTGCGAAAAATGTAGTGGTTAAAATATCCTTATTTGTGTTTTTGTGTAAAAAGAGGTAGTAATCAGTGAAATGTATTATATTTATTACACCTAAATCAATTACTTTGAAACGAAGAAATTTTATCTATTTAACCGGTGTAGGCGCTGCTGCGGCTATGCTGCCTGCTATACCGGTATGGGGAAATGATATTTCCCCGGAGCAAGCACTCGAGTATGTAGACCCGGCTGCCAAAAAAATATTGTCTGATGTAGCGCTTAATGCTGCAAAATCAAAAGGTGCAACCTATACGGATGTACGCGTAGGTCGCTATCTTAACCAGTACGTAGTGACAAGAGAAGACAAAGTAGAAAACATTGTGAATACGGAATCTTACGGAATCGGTATACGCGTAATTGCCAACGGCTGCTGGGGTTTTGCCTCAACAGATAAAATGGACAAGGACAGTATTGCGAAAGCGGCCGAACTGGCTGTGGCTATTGCCAAAGAAAATTCCAGACTTCAGGCAGAACCGGTGCAGCTGGCGCCACAGCAGGGATACGGTGAGGTCAGCTGGAAGGCGCCAATTACCAAGAATGCGTTTGAAGTTCCCATCAAGGAAAAAGTTGATCTGCTGCTATCTGTAAATGATGCTGCTATAAAGGGTGGGGCAGATTACATCAATTCGATTCTCTTTATGGTAAATGAGCAAAAATATTTTGCTTCTACTGAAGGATCTTACATCGATCAGGATGTTCACCGCATCTGGCCAACTTTCTTTATTACCAAAATCAATAAGGAAACGGGCAAGTTTGAAACCCGTAACGCTTTAAGTACTCCTATAGGTAAGGGATATGAGTATCTGGATGGCAGACCTGAAGATAAAATACAAACTGCATCAGGGACACTTTATAAAGGTACTTATGATATGTTGGAAGATGCCAAACAGGCGGCTGTACAGGCAGGAGAAAAACTGAAAGCGAAATCTGTAGATCCCGGAAAATACGACCTGGTATTAGATCCTTCGAATCTGTGGTTAACAATTCATGAATCGTGTGGTCACCCTACAGAACTGGACAGGGTACTTGGTTATGAAGCTAATTATGCTGGTACCAGCTTTCTGACTCTTGATAAATGGAAAACAGGTAAATTTAATTATGGCAGCAAAGAGGTGAATATTACCGCTGATAAAACCGAAACAGGTACTTTGGGAGCAGTTGGCTATGATGATGAAGGGGTTAAATGTGGTAAATGGGATGTGATCAAAGATGGTGTGCTGGTTAATTATCAGGCCATCAGGGATCAGGCACATATTCTTGGTTTGGAGCATTCCCAGGGATGTTGTTATGCAGACAACTGGAGTAGTGTGCAGTTCCAGCGTATGGCTAATATCTCATTGCAACCGGGTAAAAAACCACTTACAGTAGCCGATCAGATTAAAAACGTCGAGAAGGGAATTTACATTGTTGGAGATGGCTCATTTTCAATTGATCAGCAACGCTATAATTTCCAGTTCGGTGGACAACTGTTCTATGAGATCAAAGCTGGCAAAATTACCGGAATGCTAAAAGATGTAGCTTATCAGGCTAATACACAGGAGTTCTGGAACTCATGTTCTGCTATCTGTGACCAGAGAGATTACCGTCTGGGCGGTTCATTCTTTGATGGTAAAGGCCAGCCTGGTCAGGTGAGTGCTGTTTCTCATGGCTCTGCTACTACACGTTTTAACGGAATTAATGTAATTAACACTGCTAGAAAAATCGGATAATATATGCCTATATTAACTCAAGAACAGGCTAAGGCGCTGTTAACGAAAGTGCTCAGTTATTCAAAAGCTGACGAATGTGAAGTAAATATCGAGGGCTCTGATGGCGGTAATGTCCGCTATGCCCGTAATTCAGTCAATACAAGTGGAGGAGTAAGTAAAACCAGCCTGGTTGTAAGTTCTGCCTTCGGTAAAAAATTGGGTGTCGCGACTATTAATGAATATGATGATGCCTCTTTAGAAAAAGTTGTCAGGAGAGCTGAAGAACTCGCCAGGCTCGCTCCTGAAAATCCTGAGTATATGTCAGTTTTAGGTCCGCAGACTTACGGGCCGCCATCTCCGACATTTTCACAGACTACCGCCAGTGTTGGTCCGAAAGAACGGGCAGATGCTGTGGAGAAAAGTTTGAACGTGGCTAAAAAGAATCAATTGACAGCGGCAGGTTTTCTGGAAAATAGTTCGGGTTACAGTGCAATGATGAATAGCAAAGGTTTATTTGCCTACAACACTTCATCGGATGTTGCCTTTAATATTACCATGCGTACATCAGACGGAAAGGGTTCGGGTTATGCTACGAGAGGTTATAACGATTTTGGTAAATTGAACACAGAACTCGATACAGATGTTGCTGCAAAGAAAGCGCTATCGTCAGTTACTGCTAAAGCGATAGAACCTGGAAAATATACCGTAATTCTTGAGCCAACTGCAGTGGCAGTGATGCTGGAGAATATGCTTTTTGATATGGATGCGCGTCAGGCGGATGAAGGAAGAAGTTTCCTCAGCAAGCCAGGTGGCAAATCCAGACTCGGGGAAAGACTGGTTGATGAAAGGGTTAATATCTATTCAGATCCCTGGAATCCGGAACTTCCGTCCAGTACATGGTCGGGAGATGGACGGCCTCAGGAGAAAGTGAGCTGGATTGAAAAAGGTGTTGTGAAAAACCTGACAAGTTCCAGATACTGGGCACAGAAAACAGGTATTAAAGCGATTCCCAGACCTGACGGAGCAATTATGGAAGGCGGGACCAAATCACTTGCGGAATTAATCAAAGGCACAGAGAAAGGTATTCTGGTTACCCGTTTATGGTATATCCGTTCTGTCGACCCCCAAACTTTACTACTGACAGGGCTGACCAGGGACGGTACTTTTTACATTGAAAACGGAGAAATTAAATTCCCTGTAAAGAACTTCCGTTTTAATGAAAGTCCGATTATTATGCTGAATAACCTGGAGGAGATCGGTAAGGTTGAGCGTACTGTAAGTGCTGAATCGGAAGCTAACTACCTGCTTCCGCCGCTTAAGATCAGGGACTTTACTTTTACATCTCTTTCTGATGCGGTATAATAATTAATCAGGTTATAAACAGACCGGACTGTAATATTACATAGTCCGGTCTGTTTGTTTTGTGATTAAGTCAACTTAGTTTTTATATACATCAAATGTAATTGAAGACTTCTGCTGATTACTGTGGTAAATGCGCTGCGTGGTCTTTTTAAAATCTTCGGCTTTAGCATCATTGAAAAGATCCATGAACTTGCCGGGATTAAGGTCTATCATCGGGAACCACGTACTTTGAATCTGAACCATAATTCTGTGTCCCTTTTTAAAAGTGTGGAATACGTCGGTTAGCTGGTAATTAATTGCTGTAGGTTCACCTGGAACCATAGGTTCAGGTTTTTCCAGACTGTTTCGGAATTTTGCCCTGATGGGGTCACCGCGAAGTAACATCTGATAACCACCCATCTTTATTTTCTGCGGGTTTGGATCCGGGTCTTTCGCGTCATTCGGATATACATCAATTACTTTGACCACAAAATCCGCGTCTGTACCTGAGGTAGAAACAGTCAGGTTTACCTTAATAGGTCCGGATACGGTCATATCTTCCTGCAGTATTTCCGACTGGTAAACGATAACATCCGGCCTGGTCGCAACAAAACGCTGATCTTCTACCATCCAGTCATTTCCAAAACGGGTCGTGATTTCTGAAGTATAGGGAACCGGTTTTTTTGGATCGCTGATGTATTCATCAAAAGGTTCACCAGTCTGTGACACATCCTCTGTACTCAATTTACCATTGGCCATCAGGTAGAACCTTTGATGATTGGTAACATCCGGGGGCCATTTATCCAAAGATTTCCATTGGTTTGCGCCGGTATTGAACGCCATCACCGCCGGTAGGTCCATATTGCCTCTTCCTTTCAGGTAAAAACCGAAAAACTTAAACTCCAGTTCTTTACGGTAGTATTCTCCTGTATTGCTTCCCCAGGGAATATTTGCAGATCTGTCGCCAGGGGCAGTAAACCAGCTGCCATGATACCATGGGCCAATTATAAGCCTATTGGAAGTTTTTGGACTATTTTCTTTTATTCCGTTATAGACAATAAAAGGTCCTTTGATGTCCTGCGCGTCGAACCATCCTCCGACACTCATAACCGCTGGTTTAATGTTCTTTAAATGTGGCTCGACATTTCTGGATTTCCAAAACTCATCATATACAGGATGCTGCAGATATTCTTCCCAATGTATAATCTCTCCTTTGAAATGCTTAGGATTGAGGTTGGTCAGCGGTCCATGATCCAGCCAGAACTGATAACCGTCGGGTGTATCATACTTTAATTTTCCTGCCGGATACTTCTGAAGCGGCATTGGTCTTTTAATACCGAAACTGCTAATGAAATTAATATTGTGCGGCATCATGAACGCACCATTGTGTACGCCGTCATCACCACGCCAGAGATCGCCCATTGGCGCTGAGGGCATTGTTGCCTTAAGTGCCGGATGTGCATCCATCATGCCCACTGTCACATAGAAACCAGGGTAAGATCCACCAAACGTTCCAACTTTACCATTATTGTTTTTCACATTTTTAATCAGCCAGTCAATCGTGTCATAGGTGTCTGCACTTTCATCCCATTCTTTAGGATTGTCTTTGTTGGGAGCAGTCCAGGTAAAAGTACCTTCTGACATGTATCTGCCCCTGACGTCCTGCCTAACGAAGATATAGCCATCCCTGACCAAATCCATAGAAGGGCCAATCCTAGTAGAATAATTAGCTTCTCCATATGGTGCACAGCTATAAGGTGTACGCTGCATCAAAAAGGGATATGGGACATCTTTCGCCTTTGGTGTATAAACAGCGGTAAATAACTTAATTCCGTCCCTCATAGGAATCATATATTCTTTCTTGTCATAGTTAGCGGCGATATATACAGAGTCAGTTTGAACAGTCTGCGCATAGATACTACTGCTAAGGAATAAGAAAATTCCCAGCAGTACGCCTGGAATTCTGATTAGTTTCTTTTTCATTACTTCAGATATTGGTCAAACCATGCTAATGTCTGCGTTGAATTATGTAAACGGTTTTTAGGTTGCTGGAATCCATGCCCCTCATTTGGATATCTCACAAATTTAGCCGGTACGCCTAACTTCTTTAATCCGATATAAAACTCTTCTGCCTGTGTTATCGGTACATCAATATCATTCTCACCATGAATTAACAGGGTTGGAGTCTTTACATTTTTAATATGGGCCATTGGCGAGAAATGCCATAATAAAGCATAATTATCCCAGGGATAGCCATTAAACTCTGTCTCGATGAGATCCTGATAAAGGGAAGTTCCATAAAAAGAAATGAGATTACTAACTGAAGCCGAAGTAACTGCCGCTTTGTAACGATTGGTTTGAGTAACAACCCAGTTTGTCATGAAACCTCCATAAGAGCCGCCTGTGACACCCATTTTAGCTTCATTCAGGAATGGATATTTAGCTAAGGCATAATCAATACCGAGCATGAGGTCCTGATAGTCACCTCCGCCCCAGGCCTGATAAGTGCCATCTGAAAAGCGCTGCCCATAGCCTGTTGAACCTCGTGGGTTAATAGAAATAACGGCGTACCCTTTGGCTACCATGATTTCGGCGATATCAGTAAAGCTATATCCGAAGGCACCGTGCGGGCCACCGTGGATGCGATGAATAACGGGGATCTTGTCGCCCGCTTTCACGTCTGAGGGATAAGAAATAAAACCCTGAACATCCACACCGTCAAAGGTTTTAAACCAGAAGGCTTCTGTTTTGGAAATTTCCTTGTTTTTTAACCAGTCAGAAGCATCGGAAGTCAACTTCTTAAGACTTTTTCCATCGTCTGCTGTATAATACAGTTCATTTGGACTGCTAACATCAGACATTGAAAAAACCAATTTCTGACCAGATAAGGTAAATCTGCCTGCACTTGCTTCTTTATCAATAATGGGGCTGAATTTTCCTGTCTGGATGTTACCTTTGTAAATTACCCTTTTACCTTTTCTTGGAAATCCGAAATAGAATGATTTACTGTCGCCGGCCCAGTCTCCTCCGTCAACCCTTTCATCCAGATCGTTTGTGATACCGGTTGTTTTGCCGGTGGCAATTTCATAAATATAAAGTTTAGTGTCCTCAGGAGGACTATCCTTTGTATTTCTCATACGAATGGTAGCCGGAAATAAGATATATTTGCCGTCCGGACTCCATTTAGGGTTATGTTCAGTACCTGGCGTTTTGGTAAGCTGTTTCTGATTACCCTGAGTATCTACAACGAAAACATCATTGTTATAATTTGCATCAGCGTCAGCGGTATGGTTGGATATATAGGCAATTTGTTTACTATCAGGAGCCCAGGATATGGAATGGCTATCGTACTGGTCATTCGTTAATAGCTTAGCAGGACCGCCTTTCAGGTCGGCAAGATAGATCTTTGTAAGCCTGTTGTCGGAAAAAGTAGTTCGTGATTTGTACAGTATCCGTTCAATGATGCGTGGCTCATTTTTGTCATGGTTTGCATCGCCTGTATTAGGGTCTGCACCAACAAATGCAATTGATTTACCATCCGGACTCCAGGCATAGTTTTTTTGCGCAGCATGTCCCAGAAAGTGATTACTGCCAAAAACCTCTGCGACCAGAACAGGTGTATGATTCTCCATGGTCAGGTAATAAATTCCAGTTTTATTATTCAGGCTTGTTCTGAACGCAAGTTTCGATCCATCCGGAGACCATTGCGGGTCACCCGCTTTGCTGGCAACTACTTCTTTTTTGCCGGAGTTGATGTCTTGTATAATCAGGTCGCTATTGGAACTGTTTTGTTTGGGGTCAGCACTGCTGATCGTGTAAGCAACCTTTTCGCCTTTTGGCGAAATCACACCTGAACCAACTGCGGGCATTGTATAATAGTTATCAAGGGTGATTTTTTCCTGTGCGCGTGCGGGTACCGATAATAGGAGCAGGCAGAGGGGGATATAAAATACTTTTTTCATAATTCTTATTGGTTTGGTCTATTTTTTATAAAGCTCCCAGTTCACTTCTGTCTGAGGTAAAGGAAACTGTGTGTAAACAGTGCCTTTATCAAAACTGGTATCGATTTCATCACTCATCTTGCTGAAAAGCAGTCCGCTACCTGTGTACCTTCTTACATCTATCCAGCGATGGCCCCAGGGTTCGGCCCAAAGTGAGTACCTGCGCTGGTAAAGGATTTCTTTTAACAGGCTGGTTTTATCGGTTGCGCCGCCATAAGATCCTATTTTTGCAGCATTTCGAATAATATTTATACTATTTACTGCATTTTGAGTTTGATCAAGTTGGGCTTCCGCTTCAGCCTTAATCAGGATCAGTTCTTCATTCCTGATAAATGGAACACTCAACGTATTCGACGGATATCGCTTGTCCTGATATTCGCCGGTTAGCGTGACACTTGAAGTGGTAACTGTAAAAGGCGTATTCAATTTTAAAAACTTATCAGTCACGCGCTGATCACCCGGAGTTGCATCCCTGATGGTGGAAGGACTTACAGCACGCAGTGTACCAGGGTTTCCGATATTCCATGCGCTGAAAAGCGGGTTGGTCGCATCAGTGCCCCCGGCATAGGTGTGTTTTGGCCCGATGTTTAAATCGCCATTTACGTTTAGAAATGAGGCACTAACGGCTGTCAGTGCACCGTTCCAGTCCTTTCTGTATAATGCCAGTCTCGCCGCAACGGCCCGGTTTACCTTTCTCAGTCCATCGGGTGTGTCAAATCCGGAAAATCCGGCACTAAGCTTATATGGTAAAGCACTACCCGAGTTATTCAGTTCTTCATAACCGGCATCCAGCAAGGACTTGATGTGAGTGAGCGCTTCTTCATAAGACACAAACGGACCGGGACTGGTCTCATCTTTTACATCTATCCGGATGCCATTTTGATAGAGCCAATTAGCAGGAATCATAAACTGATAGGCTGATATAGTGTGTGCAAAGCCATTGACAGCATTTTTCTGTTCGGAATTAAGTTTTGATGTATTAGCGGTCGCGTCCAGTACAATCTGTGCCTGCTTAATAGCCGCATAGGGAGAAGCATAGGAACCTCCGCCGGTAATTCCAAAACCAAATATATTTGCAGACTGTACAAAACCACCCAGACCTAACCATTCGGTCATGTTTCTGGAATCAGAAGAATTGAGTAGCCAGATTTCGCGGCCAAGACTCCCCCAGGCATTTGTGACATTACTGACATAATCTCTGTGCTTGGATTCCAGACCTGTAACCAGATATTGAATCTGTGCAGGAGAAGCGTCTTTCATGACTGAAGAAATAGAAGGATTATTTGGATCTTCTATTTTATCAATATGCAAGGGGTTGCAGCCCGTTATCATACCTGAAACCAGCAGGGCAAGTAAATATTTATGTGGATTTATTGTTTTCATGGCTGTTTTATTTAGCTGTTTAAAAATCAAGACTCAGGTTAAAAAACATCCTGCGTGCGCTTGGATAAGGATTGACTTCGATATTATTTGCCAGACCAGCACCGAAATTGGATGCTTCCGGATCGTAACCAGAATATTTAGTGAACATTAGCAAATTATTGCCTGAAATTCCAACCTTAAAGCGCTTCACGTTATTCTTAAATAGTTTATTGGTGATTGCTGTGGGCATAGTATAATAAAGCCCTAGTTCACGCAATTTGATATAGGAAGCATCTTCTACAAATCTTCCGGCATTATTATAAGGTGCAGGTTCTCTTTGTTTACCATTTGGGATACCGTCACCATTGTCATCGCCGAACCAGCCTTTGGTGGTACCACCCTCGTCGGTGGTGGTCGTACTCATATTAATATTGTCTCCGCCTTTTTTCCATTCAAAAAGGAATGATAAGTCGAAGTTTTTATAGAAGTTAATTGAGTTACTCAAAGAAGCAGTAAAGTCCGGCTGTGAATTACCCCAGACAGTAAATACCCCTGGACTGATCTGTGGTGTGCCCACAATGGTTCCCAGTTTTTCACCCTCTTTGATCAGAAACGTGCCATAAGCGGAACCAAATCCACCAATTGTATAAGAAGGGATATCGAGTTTGCTGACTATAACTTTGTTCGACCAATACATAGCTCTTGCATTCCATTTGAAATTTGGCTTTTCAATAATTCTAGCCGAAAGACTTAGCTCTATACCAGTGTTTTTCAAGGCAGCGAGATTGCTTGGTATAGAAGTTACACCAGAAGCGGGGGAGAGGGACAATACCTGGATGTTGTTGGAGGTATTCTTGATATAGTAAGTGGCTTCCAGGGAGAGCAGATTATCAAATAAACCAATGTCAAGCCCCATTTCCAGCTCTTTTGCCGTCTCGGGACGCAGTAAACTATTACCGTAGGTAGCTGAAGAGGCAGAACCAAGCAAGCCACCTATGTTAGTACCGACCAGTGGTGTATAGATCGAACTAAAGCTTACTGGTCCGGCGGTTTCACCATAGGCAATGCGGGGTTTCAATTGTGAGATTACTTTCGTCTCAAACAGATTGAAATTTGTCAGGTTAATAGCGAGGGATGCTTTTGGAAATGCGTAGAACTTGTTTTCATCGCCATTCAGAGAGGATTTATCAAATCTCACACCGAGAGTAGCTATGAACTTATCATCAAAATTTGCTTCCTGTTGAGCAAAGATGCCCGCCTCCTGAATTTTTTCGAACAGTTGGTTTTGAACGGTTTGAATAGCAGCCTGCTTAATATTTCTCTGCTGCGGTGCTAATCCCTGGCCCCTGATAAATGCGAGGTCATTTCTGGAGTCCAGTCTAACCAGTCCGGCCTGCGAATTCAAACCTAGCTTACCAATTTTCCAGTTATAAACAAAAGCTGCCTGTAAATTTGTATTAAAGCTTTCTTGCTTTCCATTCAGAATATCGCCCGGGTTAGCCAAGCCCCTTTGGTATTGTAAATCTTCAGGGAGGTAAATATTAGTCGTATTTTGGAGGTAATCGAGTCCACCGTTAATCTGGATTTTGGCAAAGCTGTTATCTGTGCTGAATAAATTGATACCCAGGTTGAAAGATTGAATAAAGCGGTTAACCAGCGAGTTGTTAACGCCTTTATCAGTTAATGCAATCGGATTTTCTGTGAAATATGGGTTGTCCGGATAAGTGCCATCTGCATTTTTCTTCAGGTTGAAGTAATTGGGCGTGTAAGCAATTCCATATCCAACACTTGCTCCTGAGCGATTTTGATTGCCGGTAAAACCACGATCAGTATTTGATCTGATAAAATTACTGTTTACCGATAACTGAATAAATTTTCCGATTTTCTGGTCGACATTTGCCCGGATAGAATATCTGTCGAAACCAGTGTTCTCCAGCAATCCATTCTCTTTGCTCATTCCCGCACCAAGGAAATACTGCGTATTCTCACTACCGCCGGATATATTTAACCTGGTATTCGTGGAAATTCTGCGGTGGTTATAAAAGTAATCCTCATAATCTATAAAGTTTCCGGTCGACTGCGCATTTTTAAAACGTTCCAGCTCCAGATTACGCCTGGCTGTTTGCGCTGCGCTGGTGCCGGCATAGAAATAGTTTATTTTATCTTCTGACCATGGATCCTGTCCCAGCATCTTTAGCGGTGTCGTCAACCCGATATCTTCGGAGAACGATATAGCCGTTTTGCCCGATTTTCCTTTTTTAGTGGTAATAATAATAACTCCTGCATTTGCCCTGGTGCCATAGATAGCAGCAGCAGAAGGACCTTTAAGGATTTCCATGTTTTCGATCTCGTCCGGATTGATATCTGCGAGCCTGTTGGAACCGTCGTCCTGGTTTGTATTACCCGCCCCGGTTACTGTCGCACGACCGGTAGACTGAAATGAGTTATTAATGTAAACTCCATCCAGAATAATTAAGGGCTGGGAAGCTCCGATCAAGCTGGAGAAACCTCTCAGCTGAATTGAAACACCGCCGCCCGGTGCACCACCATTAGATTTGATGCTGGCACCAGCTACTTTACCATATAGTGCTCCGTCTGTAGTTTGTGGACGGGTAACTCCGGTAATGTCCTTTGCAGATACTGAACTTATAGCATTAGCCAGATTTTTACGCTTTACTGTGGAGGCAAGGCCGGATACGACGACCTCATCCAGCGTACTGTTCGTTTCATCGAGTTTCACGTTGAGCGTGGTGGTTCTCGCATTTACACTTACTTCTTTGCTATCAAATCCTACCATGCTAAAAATAAGTGTACTGTTACCTTCAGGTACTTCAAAGCTGAAAGAACCGTCCCCATTGGCAACAATTCCTCTGGCTGATCCTTTGAGTTTAATGCTTACTCCGGGAATTGCCTGGCCGCGCTGATCTGTGACTTTACCTTTGATGATAATGTCTTTTTGAATTTCGGGTACTCTTTCCTTCGTAGCTGCAGTTCCTGATTTTAACCTGACAACAACTGTCTGTTCTACCAGCTCATAAGAAAATGGCTGGTTTTTAAGGCAGAGATCCAATGCCTCTTTCAGCGTGGCATTTTCTATTTCAGCATTGACCGGACTTGCCAGGCCAAGTTGGTTTTCATCGTACCAGAAGCCATACTTACTTTGCTTTTCAATCAGCTTGAAAACTTGTTTCAGGTTTGCATTTCGGATGTTTAAGCTGATGGTTTGCTCCTTGGTATTTGCGGATACATTTAAGCTAATGATTAACAGCAGGAATAACGAGATATCCCTGAGGTAATGTTTGTTTAAATGCTCCGCCAGCCTGACATAGGCGTAGCGATAGCATGTATAAAAATTCATACTTTTGTTTGGTTAGGTGGTTAATAAAAAATTCGAAAGATTGCCGTTGTAAACGGGGTTAATCCACTAACATGTTGCGTAAAGCAGCACCGCCGGTTGTGTTGGAGCACAACCGGTTTTTTTTTAGCGGGATCTTATTAACCTGAGTTAGCTTGAGTTTTTGTTCATCTGGTTTGGTTTAGGTTGGTTGATATTTTTATTGCTGGTTGATTCAGGATTTAATAATCAGGCTGGTTATTCCTGATTTCTGTTCAAGTTTAAAATGAATATTACTGAGCTCCATGATTTTAAGGAGGGAAGACAGATTAGAAGATCGGGGTACTCTTCCCGTGAATGTCCGCCGGGAGATTTCACCTTCGTACCGGACATCAATATTATACCATCTGGAGACTTGCTGCATGATGGTCTGGATATCTGCGGCATTGAAAATGATATATCCATTTTTCCAGCCCATAGCGGTGTCCATATCAGCTTTCCGGATACGGATTTCGCTTTTTTCTGCCGTTATAACCGACTGTTGTCCAGGTTTTAGAGTTGCAGATGATGCCTGCTGATATCTTTGTGTATTTGAGGATACGTCTACAGAACCTTCAGAAAGCGTGGTAATGGTTTCGTGTTCATCCGAATAAGATTTGATGTTGAAATGTGTGCCCAAGACCTTAACCTGTTGATTCTCAGTTTTAACTATAAAAGGCATTTCCCTATTGGGCGCAACTTCAAAATAGGCTTCCCCGGCTAACTCTACAATTCGTTGTTTGCCGGTAAATACTGTTGGATATTTTAATGAAGAAGCTGCGTTCAGCCAGATCCTGGTGCCATCTGGCAGCGATAACTGGTATTGCCCGCCCTTTGGGGTTTCAATGATATTATAAGAAGGACGAGCTGTTGAGTTGTCCGCCTGGGTTGCTTGTTGCTGAGCTATTAATTGGTAAACTAGCTTTCCATCAGATGTTTTGGTTATAGTGAGGCCAGACTCAGCGGCTAATTTCCCGTTTTTGGCGTCGGTAAGACTGATCTTTTTTCCGTTAGCCAATGTGATAAATGCCTTATTTCCTCCTGCTTGCACATCTTTTTTAACAACAGTTTTCGCCATAGTAGGCCGGACCGGTTGCTTGTCCATCTTAACTATACTAAAATAATCGGCAATGATCAAGCTTGCAGCGGTTGCGATAGTGGCAGGTATCCAATAAGATGGTTGTCTTCGGGAAGGATTCGTAATGGATTGCAGACCGTCTTTGACAGCTTTTTTTGGATCAGGATCTTCTGAAGGATAATCTTGCCCGGCCGCCAGTTGTTCATACCAGCTTTCCACTAGTGTGCGTTCAGCTGCAGTGGCTTGTCCAGATATATATCTGTCAAGTAATATTTTAGCCTGCTCCTTGTCCATATATGATCTTCTACACTAAAGACACTTAAAGTATACTTTGGGGGTAGGAGAATTAGATATTTATTTTTCTAGTCCAGAAATACAGAGAAGATAATCCAGATTTTCACGAAAATAAATGCGTCAATTTTTAGTCGTAATGATTTCAGGGCATTATTAATTTGTGTTTTTACTGTTTTATCTGAAATTTCCAGTCTTGAAGCAATTTCTTTATGTGTCAGGTATTCCTTACGGCTAAGTTCAAAGATCCTGCGCATTTTAGGGGGGAGACGATCAATTTCTGCATTAATGCTTTTCTGCAGTTCTTTTTCGTGGATATTGTCCAATATGGGGTTATCATTATGTTGGGTGAAAAGAGCAAGATTACCCAGGTAATCAAACTTAACCCGTTGCTGCCGTATGAGGTTGAGGATTCTGTTCCTGAGGCTAACGTATAAATATGCCGATAACTTTGTCTGCCCGGATAGTCCGGTTGATTTAGCGTGGAAATTTAAAAATAATTCCTGCACGACGTCTTTAGCCTCTTCCTCATCGTGGAGCATTCTTAAAGCATGGCTATACAGAACCGGCCAGTAAATTTTATAGATAAAGGTAAAAGCCTGTTCATCACCGGAAATTAGTCGTTTCAGCAAATCAGGCTCATCTATATCATTTGGGGCACTCATTTAAATACACTTTAAGATGAAATAAATCTAATACTTATTTCATGGAAGAAAAATTAATATGAAATTATAAAAAGGGTGCCTGAATATGGTTGATTTTAGCGGAAAAACTGTTCTGATGCTGTATTTAAAATACATAAGGCTTACCGATTAACCGATAAGCCTCATGTATTAAGCCTAAAATTGCCGTTATGTATTTATTAATTTAGATTATACGGCTTTTTTTTGCTCGATATTCGGTAAAAAGACTGTGATAATACCTATTAGCGGCAGAAATGCACAGATTTGGAATATATACTCGATGCTTGTTTTATCTGCAATCCAACCCAGAACAGCAGAACCTAAACCGCCCATGCCAAATGCAAAGCCGAAGAATAAACCGGCAATCATTCCTACTTTGCCCGGTACCAGATCAGTTGCATAAACCAAAATTGCTGAAAACGCCGAGGAAATAATCACGCCGATTAAAACCGCCAGTACCACTGTCCATGCGAGATCTGCATGTGGCAATAGTAAAGTGAATGGCGCGGCACCAAGAATGGAAATCCAGATAATATATTTCCGGCCAAAACGGTCACCCAATGGTCCGCCGATAACTGTACCTGCGGCAACAGCAGCAAGGAATGCAAACAGGTACATTTGAGATTGTTGAACAGTTATATGAAACTTATCAATTAAATAGAAGGTAAAATAACTGGTCATACTAGCCATGTAAAAATACTTGGAGAAGATTAATACCAACAGAATACCAATAGAATACATTATCCGTTTCTTGCTGAATGCCGGTTTCTCTTCGTTAGCAGTTTTTACCTGATTTTGTGTACGGAGCAGCATATGTTCCCCATACCATTTACCAATTCTGTTCAGAATTATAATGGCAACGACCGCGGCAACTGCGAACCAGATGATATAAAATTGTCCGTAAGGCATGACGATCAAAGCTGCAAGTAAGGGGCCGATAGCACTTCCGGCATTACCACCCAGCTGAAATATAGATTGTGCCAGGCCTTTTTTTCCGCCGGAGGCCAGATAAGCAACACGGGAAGACTCCGGGTGGAAAACTGACGAGCCCATACCTATTAAGCTGACAGATATTAAAATGGTCAGAAAACTTGACGCCAGCGAAATACAGATCAAGCCAATCAGTGTAAAGCCCATTCCAATAGCCAGTGAGTTGGGCATAGGTTTTTTATCTGTATAAAAACCTATAAAGGGTTGGAGCAGAGATGCTGTAAGCTGGAAAGTAAGCGTGATCAGGCCAATCTGTGTGAAGGATAGATTGAAATTCGTTTTCATTAAAGGATATACGGCAGGGATAACTGACTGCATCATATCATTTAAGAGGTGCGTAAAGCTGATGGTAAATAAGATAGAGTATACGGTTCCTGTAACTATGGCTTTTGCAGGTGCCGTCTCAGTAGAGATAATACTGGCTTTCATGGGAAATTAATATGCTGTATTGGTTTTAAAATTAGGTTTACTGGGAGATATGTCCGATGATTTTAGCTGCTGTATTCCAGGCTTTTTTTGGGTCGGCAGCAATAATATTCTTTAATAATTGCTCGTGTAATTGCTGTGATTCGGCAAAAGCAGTTGTGTCTGAATATATCTCAAGAAACCATTTTTTTAGATGGACAGACGTAGAACGGTAAAGATCACTCAGAATATTGTTTTTTGAAGCAACTGAAATAGCATTGTGAAAGTTGATGTCTGCTTCAATACAAGCCTCAAGTGTTCCTGCCAAAGCGGCATTTTTTCTATCCAGCAGATGCTTTCTAATTAACAAAATATCTTCCTCTGTGCGATTTAATGCAGCTTTCTCAGCAATTTTCATTTCAATGATCTGACGTACTTCATCCAGGTCCCTTGAATTCGCCCGGAGCAGTATCTGATCCATCGGTTCATTGTTATCGGTTGTTTTTTGGATAAAGGTCCCGATTCCCTGCTGTACTTTCAGCATACCCGAGTTGGAAAGGATTTTAATTGCCTCGCGGATGGTAGAGCGTCCCACGCCGAAATGTTTCATGAGCTCAGGTTCAATCGGAAGTTTTTCACCAGTCTGGTATTGTCCGGAAGAAATCTGCTGTTTGATATTATCGGCTACTTCGTCTGCCAGCGACATTTTTCGAATCATAAACTATAGCTTTTTTTCATCATATCATCTGATGAATCCAAAAGTATAGATTTGTTCGGGAAATCAAAAAAAATGTTTGATTTTTCTGAAAATATTTATCCGTATTATCTTGAAAACATGAAATGATTCTCTGATCTTTAAAAGATGGGGACACTAGCTTTGGTAATTATCAGTATCGTAATTGCAATACATCTTTATATTGTGTGGATGGAAATGTTCGCATGGGAAACACTTGGAAGAAAAGTGTTTAAAGGCGCGCTTCGCGACGAATTATTCAAACCGACCAAAGGTTTGGCGGCCAATCAGGGATTGTACAATGGTTTTCTGGCCGCCGGTTTAATATGGAGTTTTTTAATCACCGACCCTATCTGGAGTGACCATGTAGCCTTTTTCTTTCTTGGATGTGTTGCAATAGCGGGAATTTATGGAGCAATTTCGGCATCCAAAAAGATTTTGTTCGTACAGACTTTACCTGCACTTGCAGGGATACTTGCCCTATGGCTGAAGTCTTAATTAGATTAGTGTTGGAGGAGCGCCGTATTGTTTCTTAAAGGCATAAGAAAAATGGGAGAGGTCTTCAAAACCCAGATCCATATAAACTGCTGAAGGAGACTGTCCTTTCTCTTTGATCAGAAAATAGGCTTCCTGTAAACGGCGTTGTAATAACCAGCGGGAAGGTGTGATGTTGTACAATTTTTCGAAATCACGTTTAAAGGTCGAAAGGCTTCTGCCTGTCAGATAGGCAAATTTGTTCAGATCTACGTTAAAATGGAAATTTCTATTCATAAATGCTTCGAGATTAATTTTTCCAGGCTCATTGAAATCAAAAAGTATGTCCTGGACTTCTGGATTAATCATTAGCATAAGCTGTATTGCTTCCTTAATTTTTAGTCTCATCAGCTTCATCTTTTCCTCTCCAGGCAATTGCAGGTAAACAAAAAGTGACTCTTTAAAGCTTTGATAAACAGGATGGTTGTTCAGTATGATGACTGCGTCGTCAGCAGCTGCTTTTTTTTGTGCTTTAACATTGAATTCCCTGCTGAATTCTCTTAATGTTTCCTGATCCAGATAAACGGAAAGAGATTTAAATTCTCCATCTTCGGGCGGTTGTTTTTCAAATTTTGCCAGGTGATTTCTACGGCTTAAGCGGCAGTCCCCCTGCTCGAAAAGATATGTTTTCTTACCATCATTTATTTTAAGTGTGCCGGCAATCTGGAAGCTGAAGACATGTTCCGGGATAAATTGTTCTCCTTCGCGGCTTCTGGTAAAGTAACAGCTATAGAGTATTCCAGGTTTATTGCTTTGTGAATCGACCATTATATTATGATTTAATCAGGACCAGCTTTTAAGATTGTACTGGCCCTGAATTTAACATTATTTAAATTAAAATAGTCTTAGGTTCCAGATAAGTTTCCAAACCGTAAACACCATATTCCCGGCCGATACCCGATTGTTTGAAACCGCCAAATGGGGCCAGCGGGTCATGTTTGAATCCGTTGACAGCAATTCTTCCAGCTTCCAGGCGGGTGGCAATTTCTTCACCTTTAACTACATCTGCGGTTTGAATATAGGCAGCCAGGCCATATATGGTATCGTTGGCTATCTCAACGGCTTCATCTATAGTTTTATAGGTAATGACAGAAATTACCGGACCGAATATCTCTTCTCTGGCGATCTGCATGTCATTATGTACGTTTACAAAAACTGTCGGGCGAACAAAGTTTCCTGATTCCAGACCTTCTGGTTTGCCAGGTCCGCCGGTTAGAATTTCGGCTCCTTCATCTATACCTGACTGGATATATTGTTGCACCCGGTTGTATTGCTTAACGCTAACCATCGGACCTATCTGTGTATCGGTATCCTGTGGATTGCCAACCTTTATTTTGGCAACTGTCTCTTTAATCAGGAGTTTTACTTCTTCCAGTTTATGCTCAGGAACGAGCAGACGTGTAGCGGCAATGCATGCCTGACCACTATTCATAAACCCAGCTGCAATTGAAACAGGAATAGCTTCCTCCAGGTTGGCATCTTCAAGCAGGATATTAGGTGATTTTCCGCCCAGTTCAAGCGTAATTCTTTTAATCGATTCCGCACCTTTTCCGGCGATCGACTTCCCAACAATTGTCGAACCGGTAAAAGAAATTTTAGCGATATCAGGACTGCTGGTGAAAGTTGCACCAACTATATTTCCCAGGCCGTTGACAATATTAAACACCCCTTTTGGTAATCCTGCCTCGTGCAGACATTCTGTAATTAGTTGAGTCTGCATAGCACTCATTTCACTCGGTTTAATAACTACAGTACATCCGGCTGCGATTGCAGTTGAGAGTTTGCTGCAGATAAATCCGTTGCTGGCATTCCAGGGAGTGATGAGTGCCGCAACACCCACAGGGGTAAGAATAACCACCGCATTACCTGCTTTCCTTTTAAATTCGAAGGTTTTGAGTATCTCAATATTAGAATTGATTGAGTCCAGTGCATTCTGAACGCTGGCAGTGGAAAATTGTACAGGGCCGCCATATTCTTTGACCATTATATCAATTAGTTCCTGCTTTCTTTTGAAGACTGCTGTATATATTTTCTCGAGGTATTGAATACGCTCTGCAACTGTGGTTTTTGAAAAAGTTTTGAATGCTTCTTTTGCAGCTGATATTGCGTTAATGGCATCTGTTTCATCGCCTAAAACGACTTCTCCTATTAGCTCATTGGTCACCGGACTGATTAGCTTAAATGTGTCAGTTCCATGTGGTGTCACAAACTGCCCGTTGATGTATACTTTGTTAATCTTGTTCATGGTTCTAAAATTTAAATGATTTTATACCACAAATTTCCAGAGAAAAAAGGAGTTCAACTTTGGCTAAACGTTCAAACTACTATGTCAAAACGTTCAAATTAAGCTACTGTATTTTTATGCTGACTGATGAAATATTTAAAAGGAACCCAAAGCATACCAAAACATTCTCCATGTTCTTTGCCGGTATGTTTGTGATGCATTTTATGTGCACGGCGTATGGCTTTGAAATACCAGTGATCGGAATTTCTGAAGATTTTTATACGCTGGTGAATGAAAATATCATGTACAAAGAAGTACGCGGCACCGTATAAAGTAACTCCAACACCTATCCAGAATGGAGTGGCGTAACCATAAAGTGTACCGATAGCTATGCAGGCGATAGCAGGCAGTGCAAAAATAAGAAAGAAGAAGTCGTTGCGTTCCATAATAGAGTCATGGTCTTTATGATGATGGTCTTTATGCAGAACCCATAATAGACCATGCATGATATATTTATGTGTGAACCAGGCGACTCCTTCCATTAAAATAAAGGTGCCGGCTGTAATCATCGAATAATAAATCCAGTTATTCATTGTTGAAGTTTTTATTGTATTGCGTTAACACCAGTTTAAAAGCTATTTTTAACCATTCTGTATATTTCTCGGGATGCAAAGCCAGATCTGCCTCCAGCTCTTCCATATTGATGTATTTACTGTCTACAACTTCCTCTGTATTTATGATGGGCAGATTATCGCTGGTTCCAAAAAAAACATGGTCGAATTCATTTTCTGTCAGTCCTGGTTCAACTTCAGCTTTATAGGTGAAACTAAATACATGTTCGAGTTCACAAACCATCCCCATTTCTTCTTTAAGTCTTCTGTTGGCTGCCGAAGCAGTGTCTTCGCCATATCTCGGGTGACTGCAACAGGTGTTGGTCCATTTTCCTCCGGAATGATATTTATGTAACGCTCTTTGCTGTAGTAGCAACTCACCCTTACTATTGAAAATGAAAATGGAGAATGCCCGGTGAAGCCTACCCAGAATATGTGCTTCAAGTTTGGCCATTGTTCCAATCGGCTGATCATTATTGTCAATAAGTATTACCTCTTCATTCATATTTTAAGCCTGTTTTTTCTTGCTCTGAACAATGTCTGGAAGTCGTTAAATACGCTACAATGTTCTGTTTTAGTTTGTTATCCCGGATTGTGCTCAAATGGCTAAGCAAGAATTTTTTATCATCGTTTACTTTTTGATCATAACCCAGAAATTGAGGTAGGTTCGTCTGAATAGTAAAACGCAGAAATCTGACTTCTATGTCTTTATCATCCTTTTTTACTGCTTCTTCCAATAATACTTTTCCTCTTTTAAAACTTTTGTATTTGCTGAAAGGGTTAAATCCATATTTGGCCTGCATCATTTCTGCAGCCCCTTTGTAGCCAATATAAATAGCTGCAGAATTATTATCTGCACTTTTAAGTAAATTCAAAAGCTGATCAGCCGATTTTTTACTATTTGCTGATTGCGCATATAAGTCTCTTAGCTGGTTTATCTCCGGATCAGCGAATAGACTGGATCCTGAAAAGAACAGCAAAATTAAAAGACAAATTGTTTTCATATAATATTCATTTTAAAACGGATGATAGAGTCAAACATAAGCCCAAATTTATGAGTATTTGAGATTCTTATCCGTTTTGCCATGACTTTTTCTGCCGAAGCATTTTTTATTTTATTGAATAGTTCCCTGTAATACAGGTATGCCAGATAAACGCCATTTCTGGACGTGCTGGGTAATTTTCGGATTCCGGCCAGGGCTTCGGTAAATTCTGCTTCAATTTCCTCTTCAATCCGCTTTTTCTCTAAGTTTGAGAATTCAGCCAGATTAACATGAGGAAAATAAGTTCTGCTTAAACTGTAGTAATCGGCATTTACGTCCCGCAGAAAGTTCACTTTCTGAAATGCCGACCCAAGCTTCATTGCAGATAGCTTTAAAGCTTCATATTGTTTAGTCTCTCCACCTGTAAATACCTGAAGACACATTAGCCCGACAACTTGTGCTGAGCCCAGGATATACTGATCGTACTTTTCTGGTGTATACTCATGTTTTTCAAGATCCATCTCCATACTTTGCAAAAACAGATCAATTAACTGATGTTCAATTCCATATTTATTGACTACCTGCTGAAAAGAATTGATAACTGGATTAAGACTGATGCCGTGCGCAATACCTTCGAAGCAGTCCTGTCTGAATTTGGTCAATAGAAATGCTTTATCGTAAGCGTGAAAGCTGTCTACAATTTCATCTGCCAATCTTACAAAACCGTAAATAGCATAGATTGGATCACGGAGTTTTTTATCCAGGAAATAGATGCCCAGGGAGAAACTCGTGCTATAACGCTTGGTTGTCATTTTACTGCATTCCGCAGATAGTTTGTCAAATATCTCTTTCATAGTCAGACTTTAGATACTTTATAAGTTGTTTCGCGGCGATATTACCAGAGATAATGGAAGGTGGAACACCCGGACCTGGTACAGTAAGCTGTCCGGCATAAAACAAACTCGGAATCTTTTTATTTTTAAGTGTTGGTTTCAGGTTAGCAGTTTGCATTAGCGTATTGGCGAGACCATATGCATTTCCTTTGTAAGAATTGTAATCTGAAATAAAATCAGAAACACAATAACTTTTTTTATAATCTATATGTTTGCGGACAGGGGTACCGGTATATTGTTCAAGTCGGTCCATCATCAAATTAAAATAACTTTCTCTGGTTTCTTCGATATCGGAAAGACCGGGAGCAAGGGGCATTAGCACAAATAGATTTTCATGACCTTCAGGTGCAATTCCGGTGTCAGTCTTTGATGGGCAGCAAACGTAAAATAAAGGTTTTGATGGCCATTTTGGGTCCTTATAAATTTCCCGGGCATGTACTTTAAGATCTTGATCAAAGAATAATGTATGATGTTTTAGTCTTTTGATGCTGGTATTCAGTCCAATATAGAAAATAAGGCATGATGGAGCAAAGACTTTTTTATCCCAGTAGCTCTCTTTATAATTTCTAAGCGGTGGGGGGAGTAATTTTTCTTCAGTATGGTGGTAATCTGCAGTGGAGATAATTCCTTTATACTGTTTAAAGCCTTGGTTTGAAGTTAATCCTTTAAGTATTTTTCCATCGGTCTCTATCTGACTAACAGCTTCATTGGTAAAGAAACGGGCACCGCGCTCTTCAGCCACGGTTTTCATAGCTTCAATGACTTTACCAAAGCCGCCTTTTGGATACCATGTACCAAGTTGCAGTCCTGCATAGTTCATTAGACTGTATAATGCTGGCGTATCTTCCGGCATCGCGCCAAGAAACAATACAGGGAATTCCATCAGAGCGATTAGCCGGGGGTCTTTAAAGTGTTTTTTTACATGTGTACTGAAAGAAGTAAATACCTGCAGTTTAAATAAACCACGAATAAGTTCAGAATCCGCAAATTCAAGAATGGAAAAACCGGGTTTATAAACCAGCTTTCCGATACCCACCTGATATTTATATTCGGCTTCTGCAAGGAACTTTTTTAGTTTGCCAGCACTACCTGGTTCTATAGTTTCAAAAAGCGCGCAAAGTTTCTGAAAATCAGCAGGTATGTCCAGTACATCCTGTTCGCCGAATACCAGTGTAAAGCCAGGGTCCAACAGTTCTAATTCGTAGAAATCAGATGCTTTGTATCCAAAATCATTAAAAAACTTTTCAAATACATCAGGCATCCAGTACCAGCTTGGGCCCATGTCAAAGATATATCCGTTATCTGTTTTCAACTGACGCGCACGGCCTCCGATGCTTTCGTTTTTTTCATAAACGTCCGGCTGATAACCAGCCTTTGCCATATAGGCTGCTGCACTTATTCCGGCAAAACCCGATCCAATGATAGCTACTGCTGGTTTAGTTTTAATTGACATCGGCTAAATGAGTTAAAGTATTCTCAAAATCTTCTATAGATTGAAACCAATTGATATTTTCTGCTAACGAGACCTGGTTTAACAGCTTTCCATTGCCAGCCAGGTGTATTCTGGAGTCTGCAAAACTTGTACTTAACTTATTCAGGTAGCTTTCTGCATCCTGTGTTGGTCTTGAACGAACCATAAAAAGCAGCAGGTGCTCACACTGATTATGTGCCATAGCGCTTTTAAGGGACTCAAAGGGGACTTTCCCACCCAAAAAAATTACCCGCTGTCCATGCTGTTTTAAAATATAATGGGCAAATAATAAACCGATATCATGATCTTCATCTTCCGGCAGAAAAAGCAACCAGGAAGAAGTCGATTTAAGCTTAACATTTACCTTACCTATTGCCGCGAAAATCTTCTGCCTGATCAGATGAGATAAGAAATGCTCCTGGGCAGGGCAGATCTGATCACTCCGCCACATTAAGCCGAGACGGACAAGCATGGGATAGATGACCTGTTTATAAGTACAGATCATACCATGCTCAACAATGCATTTGGAAATTAGTTTATCAAATTTAAGTTCATTATAAACAAGACCGAACTTCAGTAACTGCGATATATAATACTCGTAAGTTGGTTCAGGGGAGATGGTATAATCAATCTCCTTTTTTAGCAGCTTTTCCAGTTCAGAATCTGAAAGAGCACAGGCCTGTGAAATTTTCATTCCCGATTGATTCATGGAAACAATGTTTAGCAGCCGGCGCAAATGGCTGTCATTATAAAGCCGGGTATTACCAGCGGTACGCATTGGTTCCAGTGCCTGATAACGCCGTTCCCAGATTCTGATGGTGTCCACATGAATGCCGGATAACTGTTCAAGGTCAGAGATAGAGTATGTCATTTATATTTTGTCCATATTTTTGGCAATGAAATATAGACAAATAAAATGAGTATTTGTTCTGGAATTTATATCAGAGTACTAAATCCCAGATTACATGAAGTACAATTGCTGCTAGTATACCCGACCTTATACGCAGATAACCAAATAGTAAAGCACTAAATAAATGGGAGATATTTGATTTGAGATTAGATAGTTGTAATTCTTTGGCGTTAAAAAAATGAGAAAATGCAAAAAGTAATGCGCTGATGTAAAAAACTATTCCAAAATGTTTTTTCCAGAAATTTTCCAGGTTCGTATTGAATTTTTTTACAATTAAATAGAATAGTGGAAAAGATGCTACAGCGATCAACGCAGAAATTACCAGACCCTCATTTTCAAGTAGCATATTCCTGAAATAAAGCTTTTTGATTATAATGAAAGTGAAACCAGCCAGGGATATAGAAAAATATAATGGATTAAACTTAGTAAGCGATAAGCGGTACACAATTTCTTCAAATACACCTGCGAAAACAGCGATAAAAACTGAAGTATGGATCAATGTCGCATTTAGAATCCTGGCATCTGTACCCCCAAATAAAACACGGGTCAATAATCCGATGATAATCACGACGATTACTTTTAGGATGAAAATATAAAGGGTAGTCAGCGATTTCTTAAGCGGACTTTGTTCAATACTGTCGGTAGAAGGAGCTAAAAGAAAAGTAAAGAAATCTTTCCAGGTGTGTAGAATGTTCATTACAGAGATACGTTAATTTAATATGGGGAGTTAATTAATTAGCTGGAAACTAAAGTACTGTTTAAAATTGTTTACTTGTACCCAATAAGTGTACATTTATAAGTGTCGTGTTATTTTATTTAAACGCTCTGGTCCGGAAGTTTTTTAACCGTTTTCGGATACTGAGCATGCTTTGAATTGTAATTACTATAAAATGAACCAAAATATAAACCTGAACTCAGCCGGATTACGCTTCCGGCAGGCGATGAAAAAAGAAAAGCCCCTTCAAATAGTTGGGGCTATTAATGCAAATCATGCACTTCTGGCCACCCAGGCTGGATTTAATGCCATTTATTTATCTGGGGGCGGTGTGGCCGCCGGATCACTGGGTATCCCAGATCTGGGAATTACGACTCTGGAAGATGTGTTAATTGATATTAACCGGATCACCAATGTGACCGACACCCCCTTACTGGTAGATGTTGATACTGGTTTTGGTCCTTCTGCTTTTAATGTAGCCCGAACTGTCAAATCTTTAATTAAAGCAGGTGCTGCTGCTCTCCATATCGAAGACCAGGTCGGTGCCAAACGTTGTGGCCACAGGCCTGGTAAGGAAGTTGTTAGCAAAAGTGAAATGTCAGATCGGATCAAGGCAGCAGCAGATGCAAGAACTGACGAACACTTTGTGCTTGGAGCCAGAACAGATGCTTTCGCCAGCGAAGGATTGGAGGCCACATTAGAGCGTGCAGTCGCATATGCGGAAGCCGGGGCAGATTTTATTTTTGCGGAAGCCGTACATGACCTGGCAGACTATCAGAAATTTGTCGATGCCACAGGTATTCCGGTATTGGCGAACATTACAGAGTTTGGTATGATTCCGATGTATACGGTAGCCCAACTTGAACAAGCCGGTGTAGGGCTGGTACTTTATCCTTTATCGGCCTTCCGTGCTGCTAACCGTGCTGCTCAAAATGTATACACCCATATTCGTCAGGATGGAACACAAGCTGCGGTAATTGACACCATGCAAACCAGGGAACAGCTGTATCAAAGTATTGGCTACTATGCTTACGAAGAAAAATTAGATCAACTATTTAAACAGAATAAAGATGTCCAATAACCAGGAACCAGTAACATTCAAGCCGAAGAAAAGTGTAGCACTTTCCGGTGTCACGGCTGGTAATACAGCCTTATGCAGTGTCGGTAAAAGTGGTAATGATTTGCATTACCGTGGATACAATATTCTTGATCTCGCAGAAGGTGCAGAATTTGAAGAAGTTGCCTACTTGCTTATTTATGGGGCACTGCCTAATAAAGCGCAGTTATCAACCTATAAGACCAAGCTCCGTTCATTAAGAGGCCTGCCAATATCGGTTAAAAAGATTTTGGAACAAATTCCAGCCTCTGCCCATCCAATGGATGTTATGCGCTCCACCGTATCTGCGTTTGGAAGTATACAGCCCGAAAAAGACGATCATAATCTTGCCGGTTCCCGGGATATAGCCGACAAATTACTTGCATGTTTTAGTTCAGCATTACTGTATTGGTATCATTTTTCCCATAATGGTAAAAAGATAGAAGTAGAAACTGACGATGATAGTATCGGTGGTCATTTCCTTCATCTGTTACATGGAAAAAAGCCTGAAGCCTCCTGGGAGAAAGCCATGCAGATTTCGCTGAATCTTTATGCCGAACATGAATTTAATGCATCAACGTTTACTGCCCGTGTCATTGCCGGAACCGGATCGGACATATATTCTGCGATAACGGGTGCAATTGGTGCTTTGCGCGGCCCCAAACATGGTGGTGCAAACGAGGTTGCCTATGATATCCAAAGTCGTTATGGCTCCGTGGAAGAGGCCGAAAAAGATATACTGGAACGTCTGGCCAAAAAAGAAGTTATCATTGGTTTCGGACACCCTGTTTATACGATTTCAGATCCCAGAAATGAAGTTATAAAAGGAGTCGCAAAGATGTTGTCAGAAGAAGCTGGCGACCTGCTCTTGTTCAACGTTGCAGAGCGGCTGGAAACATTAATGTGGAATGAAAAGAAAATGTTTCCCAATCTTGACTGGTTCTCTGCGGTCTCCTATCATTTGATGGGTGTACCGACTTTATTATTCACTCCACTATTCGTTGTGTCCAGAGTTACAGGCTGGAGCGCACATATTATTGAGCAGCGTCAGGATGGAAAGATTATCCGTCCAAGCGCAAATTATGTAGGTCCCGAAAATAGAAGTTTTACTCCAATCGAAAACAGATAAAAATATGTCATCACACATTTCAAACGAAAGGCCGCAACCAGATCAGGTATTGACCGATATCGTAGACTATGTTTTAAATTATGAAATTACAAACGAACTTGCCTGGAAAACAGCGCATTATTGTTTATTAGATACATTAGGTTGCGGTTTTGAAGCATTAACTTACCCTGCCTGTACCAAATTATTGGGTCCAGTGGTAAAAGGAACTGTAGTCCCAAATGGAGCGAAAGTTCCCGGTACCCAATTTCAGTTAGATCCGATTCAGGCGGCATTCAATATAGGAACGATAGTCCGTTGGCTTGATTTTAACGATACCTGGCTTGCTGCAGAATGGGGACATCCTTCAGATAATTTGGGTGGAATATTGGCTACGGCAGATTGGTTATCCAGAACTGCAGTGGCGCAGGGTAAATCTGCAATAACGATGAAAGTTGTTCTGGATGCGATGGTTCGTGCACATGAAATTCAGGGCGTACTGGCACTTGAAAATTCTTTCAATAAAGTTGGACTGGATCATGTGCTGCTGGTAAAAGTCGCTTCTACCGCAGTTGTGGGCAGATTGATCGGCTTGAATAGGGACGAACTCATCAATGCCGTTAGTCTGGCATTTGTTGACGGGCAATCCCTGCGTACTTATAGACATTCTCCCAATACTGGCAGCCGAAAATCCTGGGCAGCAGGAGATGCAACTTCCAGAGCGGTAAAACTGGCATTAATAGCACAGACAGGAGAAATGGGATATCCGTCGGTATTAACGGCGAAAACCTGGGGGTTCTATGATGTTTCCTTTAAGGGGAATGAATTTAAATTTCAGCGTGGGTACGGTTCGTATGTCATGGAAAACGTGTTGTTTAAAATCTCCTTTCCCGCAGAGTTCCACTCGCAAACTGGTGTAGAAGCTGCAATGACAATCTATACACGTTTAGGAGTACTAGGTAAAACTGCAGAAGATATTCAAAGTATCAGAATAAGAACACACGAGGCTGCAATTCGTATTATTGATAAAAAAGGCCCGCTTGATAATCCCGCAGACAGGGATCATTGTATCCAGTATATGGTAGCTGTTCCGTTAATTTTCGGCAGGCTGACTGCCGGGGATTATGAAGATCAGATTGCGGCAGATCCAAGGATCGATATACTGAGAGATAAAATTGAATGTGTAGAAGATCCGCAGTTCACCAAAGACTACCATGATCCACAGAAACGTTCTATAGCGAATGCGCTCACAGTAACTTTTCACGACGGTACAGTACTGGAGGAAGTCGTTGTTGAATATCCCATCGGACACCGCTTACGCCGTGAAGAGGGGATGCCTGAGCTGATTAAAAAGTTCAGAATTAACCTGGCCAGAAGATTCCCGGAAAAACAGCAGCAGTCTATTCTGAGTCTTGCACTCGATTACGAAAGACTGTTGGAAACACCAGTTAATGAATTCCTCGACTTGCTCGAGATTTAAGGTTTAAACTGCTTTTTTATATAAGAAAGGATGTCTGGAAAGGCATCCTTTTTTTATGGGGATGAAAATGTAATTTAACCGATGATTTTTAATGTCTGATAGATAATATGGTCTAACTTATTGAGCAGATGCTATTATTAAGGGACCGCGGTAATATGAAGGCGGTTTCTGATAAAGATAAACCAAGCCGCAAGAGTAATTAAGGGAAGGGCAAACCACAGCAATTGATAAAGCAGTATTAGGAACATTATGTTAAAACTTATAAAAATGTAGAATAGATATTGTTTCATATTTATTCCGGTCAGATAAGTGAGACTGCGGAAGAAAATCAGCATTATAAATCCCGTCAGCAGAAGTACTGCAGTTTGAACTAAAGTATAGGTGCTAAATAACCATAAAATTTCCGGTAGGATTAAGATCAGATAATTAAGCATGAACCCGTTAAAAAGGCGAAATCTGCTGTAAGGCAGATTTGGTACAAACGATAAATAAGTTGCATTAAACCTGTATTCCTGATAAAAAAGTACACTATGTGTAGTGACAATAGTAAGAACAATACATCCGGGAATCAAAAGATCTGTCCGCAGGCTGGAAAGTAGGGCATACATGCCTGTAGCAAGAAAAAATGAAAGCAATTTGGTCACCAGGTATGTGAGTTTTAGCTGATCGAACGTATAATAGCTGAATAAACTGAACAACGGTTTTTTCCATGTCTGGATAAATCTATTGAAGTAAATTAATTTTACTTTATCCTGTAGCCTGTTGAGCAGCCAGGTATAGTATAAAGCACTCAGACTTTGTAATAAAATGAGGTAAATGAATATACAGCACGGGAGCAGTTGGTAACCAAATATAAAACCTATCACCGCTGCGAAGCAGGTATAGATCCATAACGGCAGAAAGATATGAAACTGAACAACAAACCAGGTTATAAACTGTGAACGTAACGGTAAGGCTATAACACTGTAAAATAAGAACAGTTTATCTTGTTGTCTAATCTGGTTGCTGATATATTGCGAGCTCTTTAAGGTATATGCCAAACAGATCAGAGCATAGAAACCGAGAATTACCGGGCTACTAACTAATGACAATGTAATAATCAGGTTCCATCTGGTAAACGCCCAAACTGGTACGCTACCGAGTGTGTTTATGAAGAAGCAATAGCTGATAAATGTTCCAAAGAGAAAAACAAGCAGGCCGGCATGCATCTGGTAAAATCCGCCTGCGAATATTTTAAGAAGAACTTTTGTCACAGGGCTACGCATCAGAAAGGAAATTTCAAGCTCTGCCCGGAGATAGAAAGTTCAATGGCATCGGGTAATAAATTTTGATCGGGTGTTTGATGTGAAGACAATAGAAATGTGATGTTTTTATCTTGGTAACTGGTTGTTATCCAGTTGTAAATGGTGTTTAATGATGCTGCGTCAATAGTAATCAGGGGTTCGTCAAGCAGAATTACTTCGGGTTTGCCCATAAATGCAAGTAACAGGGAGAGTTTTTTAAGCATTCCACTGGAATAGGTATTTATCGGATTATTTAAATAATGTTCCATATTCATTTGGCTTATAAATGAAGCATCCTGCTGTGGATCACTTCCTTTAGCTTTTTTGAATAAGGCGATCATTTCTGCTCCCGTCAGAAAACCGGGAAATATAGGTTCTGCATCACCAAAGTTCACCTTTTCACGATAAGCAACCGGATGCTTCTTAAGGCTGATCTCTTGGAGATGAACATCACCGTTAAAAAAAAGTAAACCCGCCAGAGACTTTAGTAAAGTGCTTTTTCCTGTTCCGTTTGCACCTTTGATCCAATAGATACCAGCAGACAGAGTCAAGTCTGGTATCTCTAATACGGTCTGTCTTCCGTAGGATTTTTTAAAATGGCTAAAATGAATCATACAGATGAAGTCAGGTTTTTATCTTAGATGTTTTGATATTCAGTTTGTTACAGGATCTTGTAATGGTTGAAATGTTTTTTTTGTTTAGTTGTATTTTTTATATTTTACAACAGTGCTGGCAGTCTGATAGCTTCTCTAGAAAATAAACCATGGAAATCAAATTTATCATACCCATATTCTCTTTCGCACTGCTGATCACCGGGTGCAGCCCGGTAAAGCAGAACCTAAGAGATACAAAACTATTAGGGTTCAAATACAATTATTGTGCGCCCAACGTTCCTTATCCGAAGCAAGAAACTTTGTCAAAGGATACTGTCGATATTCAGCTTTCACAGACTAATATTTCCCAGCATGACCAGCTTATCTGCAGAATTCTGGGGATAAGTAAAGATATTGATGGTTTGTGGAAGCTTAACCGTGCCGGCGGTAAAGATAATACGGCAGATAAAGTATATCTCAGACAGAAAATAAGTAACAAAATATTACTCGCGCAGACACAATTACAGGCTGTCGCCGCAGAACTGGATTGCGAGGGGGAACGTGCCGACATGGCTGCAACCTATCTGGATGGACTAAACAGTAAAAGAAATAGAAAGCTCACAGTCGGTTCAGTAATCCTTGGTGCTTTAACCACCGTTGCTACCGCGGTTATTTCCAATAATGGGGCACAAAATACAGTAGCTATTAGTGGGGGATTGATAAGTGCAGGATTAGGCGCGATGACAATTAATCCAAAAGGGAGAGAGGTAGAGTTTGAGCATGAGCATAATTTACTGCATAGTATTTGGACGGAGCCTGAAACGAATACAGATTATCCCGAGTTTGTCTGGGAGATGCTACATGAAAAGAAATTCAGTAATCAAGGAAATGTAACTTTATCAGAAAGTGTAAAAAGACGGTGGATCCAATTTCAGTTTGACGGCAAAATAGATCCCGAACAGGAGAAACTTCTGTTTGGATCCGGTGGTTTTTATGGTGCCGACGATCTGCATACCAGGGCGTCAATGATCAATCAGCTTCAGTCTACAGTGCGTTCCCTTAATCAGGAATTAACTGGCCTGATTGGTTTCGTTGCCAATATGGAATAAAGAAATTTTAATCTGATAGTGATTTATTTAAAAATATAATTACATTTGCCACTCAGTTGCGAATGTGATTGCGAGTATCCCTATGACAAAAAGAAGAAGAGATTATATAAAGCAGTTATTCAGCAAGGCAGGTTGCCTTCTGCTGATGGCTCTTTTTCTTTTTATTTCGGCCGCACAGATTTTGCATACACATGGGTATAAGGTACAAACGGAGCACGCCGGTGACAGTGATAATTTAGATCAATCTGTCGATTGTAAAGTTTGCGACTATTTTATCCATCACCATAATAAACAGATATTCCTTACTTACCCGCCACTTATAGCTATACCTGTTCCAGAAATTGTCGTTATTTCTACAGGTGTGTTTGCCCGTATCTATAAGTTTACGCTTCAAGGATTTACGAACAAGGGTCCGCCTGCACTCAACTAGTTTCAATTGCATCGTCCCGATGCTCATTCGTTGCCTTCTCTGGTGATGTGCTTTACTATTTTATTTTTATACGGATCTGGAAAGATATCTGCTTAACAAGTATGTCTTTTCATAGGATTCCCTAATGGCTAATAGCCTCTGAGTTTTAATGAAGAAATTCTTTATTCTGGTTTTCTGCGTGCTTTGGAGTAAGGTACTCTATAGTCAGGAATTTCGCCTGAGCGGAAAAGTAACCACCACTACCGGCCTCCCTGTCAAATATGTAAGGGTTTCAATTACAGGTCAATCCCGTCAATCTGTTGCCGATTCTGCCGGTGTTTTTTCAGTTTATGGTTTGAAACCCGGACAATACGAGGTGAATTTTATACATATCGGTTATCAGAAAAAAATACAGGTGGTTGTTATAGGTACTACCGATGTGTTTATGGCAATTACGATGGACCCATGGCAACATCAACTAAAGGAAGTTGGCGTACGAAATAAAAGGGGGGAGATAAGGCGGCAGACTGAATCGATGAATATTGAAGTGGTTGGTAGTGAATTTATTCAGCGGAATCTGGGTGGAAGTTTAATGCAAACCCTGGACCGCCTTCCTGGAATTAACACAATTGGTATTGGTTCTGGGCAATCCAAACCTCTGATCAGAGGACTTGGTTTTAACCGTGTAGTAGTTGTAGATAAAGGTGTTAAGCACGAAGGGCAGCAGTGGGGAGCGGACCACGGACTAGAAATTGATCAGTTTGCTGCGGGTGAGGTTGAATTGATTAAAGGAGCGGCATCCTTCCTTTACGGTTCAGACGCGATTGGGGGTGTGATTGATATTAAACCCAGATCTGCTCCTGCAAAAAACACATTTGGTGGTGCAGTGGATCTGATTGGGAAAAGCAATAATAATCTTTATGGTACATCTGCTAATTTGTTCGCCCGTCAGGATCATTTTTTCTATGATGCCCGTGTTACTTATCAGAATTATGGAGACTACAGCGTACCCGCTAATCAGGTTTTTGTATATGATTACGCTGTAGACCTTAAAAACGGTAGATTAAGAAATACTGCTGGTCGCGAAACTGCGGTGCATTTGAATACTGGTTATATTAGAGATGGATTCAGGACTGTTTTTTATCTGAGTAACGTTTATAGTAAAAGCGGGTTTTTCGCAAACGCCCATGGTCTGGAACCAAGAAGAGTGGATACAGAAATGCATGATCGTTCCAGCCGGGATATCCAGATGCCCGGCCAAGAGGTTAATCACCTAAAGTTAATTAACCGTACCGAATATAGTATTGCTCAACATAAACTGCAAATAGAGCTTGGTTATCAGCGCAATTTCCGGCAGGAATTCAATCAGTATGTAAATCACGGTTATATGCCGCCGGCTTATCCGGATACACTTCCTATACCGCCAGATCTCGAGCGGGAATTTGATAAACATGTATATAGTGTAAATCTGCGGGATGAGTTTAAAGCAGGAAAGCATTTGCTCACTGCTGGGATTAATGCAGAATATCAGCATAACCGGATCAATGGTTGGACATTTCTGGTGCCTTCATTTAACCAGATGACCACGGGTGCTTTTATTTATGACAAATATGAGCTAAACGATCAGGTGCTTCTACATGCAGGAATGCGGTATGATTATGGGCGTGTCCGGCTTTTTGAATATCAGGACTGGTTTCCTTCTAGCGGTGCAACCGGCGCAACCGGTGGTAAATTAATCAGGGCAAACAACCTGACGCGGCGGTTTAGTAGTGTGGTCTGGTCAGCCGGAATAAACTATAACCCAGAGCACTTTGTATTGAAAGCTAACCTGGGCAAAAGTTTCAGAATGCCTATTGCGAAAGAGTTGGGGGCAAACGGGGTCAACTATCATTATTTCAGCTATGAAAAAGGGGATGCAAATCTTTCAGCAGAACAATCTTATCAAGCAGATCTGAGCCTGGGCTGGAATGCAAAGAACTGGTCAGTATTGATAAGTCCATTTTATAATTACTTTCCAAACTATATCTATCTGAATCCTACTGCTTATCATGATTATTTCTATGGAGCTGGCAACCAGGTGTTCCAGTATTCCCAAAGTAAAGTTATGCGTTATGGCGGTGAGCTAAAGCTCCGGGTCGATCTGCTAAAAGGGCTCAGTTCCGAATTTGTTGGCGAATACCTATATGCCAGGCAGCTTTCAGGCGATAAAAAAGGGTACGGCTTACCTTTCTCACCACCTATATCTGGTATGATAAGCTTGTCCTGGTCCCCCGCATTTGGAGGGGGGCTGGATGACACCTATCTCGGGATCGATTACCGCATTGCCGGCAAGCAGGACCGGATTGTTCCACCCGAAAAGAAAACACCGGGCTATACGGTAATCAACCTTCAGGCAGGTACTAAAATAAACTTATTTCGCCAGCCATTGATCCTTAATATGCAAGTGCAGAATTTACTGAATACCAAATACATGAATCATACAAGTTTCTATCGTCTGATAGAATTGCCCGAAGCTGGGAGAAATCTTATCCTGTCTTTGAAAATTCCATTTCAACTGAAAACGGATGCGAACTAATTCAAAATCAATACAAATATTAACAATCAACAATTATGAAAAAAACAGATCAAAACACGCGTAACGCAAGGACAGGTAAAATGAAAATTAACAAGATGGTGATTATGCTGCTCTTTTTCTCTGCAGCTTTCACTGCCTGTAAAAAAGACGATAAACCAGAGATTTCTGCACCGGTTATCAACGCATTGGAAATCGGCCATGATAATAATAAAATAGCTTATCCTGGCACGGATATCCATATTGAAGCCGAATTGCTTGCTGCAGGAAAACTGGCAGGTGTAAAAGTCGAAATTTCCCCTAAATCAGGTACAGGCTGGAAGTTTAGCCAGGAGTACACAGAAGGTTTTTCAGGTTTAAATAATGCGACATTTCACAAACATATTGACGTTCCGGCAGATGCAACCACCGGCCAGTATTTGGTGGTCTTTGCGGTAACAGACCAGCAAGGTTCAGTTACTAAAGTCGAGAATATTCTGGAAGTGAAATTCGATCCTTCTTTACCTGCAGCGACCGGATTTGAAGTAGGAATTAACACCGCCGGCAATGACCTCCATATGGAAGCTACACTTACAGCGGTCAATAAAATTGCTAAAGTCGTTGCTGAAGTACATGGTGCAGGATGGGAAAAAGAATTTGAATTTACAGATGCAGCTATGGTCGGACAAACCACCTATAAACTGCATAAACACCTCGATGTAACTGCAGCCCCGAAAGGCCATTACCATGTTCATTTAAAAGTGATTGACCAGGCTGGCAAAGAAAATGAATTCGAACAGCATTTTGATAAACCCTGATTACAAGACTAATTTAAATATCAAATGAAGAAAATATATTCTGTTTTTTTATCAATAGCTCTTGTATCCGGGCTTTCTGTTGCTTGTAAAAAAAATAATCAGTCTGTTCCTGAGGCAGCAAAACCCACTGCCGACAATATAGAGATTGGAACCGGGAACAATAAAAATGCCTTGCGAGGCAGAGACTTTCACTTAAATGCAGATGTACTTGCTGGAGACAAAATAAGTGATGTCCAAGTTAAGATTCTACAGAAAAATACAGAGAGTTATTCGGCTCCCTGGAAGTTTGAATTGAGTTGGGCAGAATTTAAAGGGGTTAAAAATGCGACCGTACACAAACACTTCACTATTCCTGCCGAGGCACCGGAAGGAAAATACGATTTCTTTTTTATTGTTCTGGATGAAAATGGCAGTAAGCTGGAAATCAGAGAAGATTTTGTGATAACTGATCCCGCCAACGTGCCGGTCGATCCGCAAATAGGCAGGGATATGATCTCCAGAAACGGACAGCTAATCTATTACATGGAAACCTGGGTCGAGAAGGAACTGATTTTTAAAAAAGGGGACGAACTTAAAGCTCATGCCCAGGTCAATGAAATTAAAGGTGATGGAGTATTATACTCCGTATTAATCAAAAGAAGTGCTAATTATCACCCGGAATCGGTAGATAATCTTGATCTGAATAAGGTTATAGTCATTTCAAAAGTAGAGCATCACAACCTGCCGGCGGCGTCAAAAGTGGCTACACTCCGGCAGATCAATGGTGTGTGGGGAGGGGAGGATATTACGATTGGAGCTACTGAAGATTTCAACGAGCCGAAACCTAATCCTGTCTCAGGTGAAAAAAGCTGGGCATCTGGTCAATATGATCTAGTCTTTTTGTACAAAAACACCACTTATAACAGGAGTACTTTTAAATCATTTCCGATCACCGTGGACTATAAATAATCACGGTGGTGAAATTTAACCAGGAATCATCTATTTAAAAAATATAATGAGAAGAATAAACTTTTTAATATCGCCAGTTTTAATACTCTTTTTGCTCACGAACTGTAGTAAAGACAATGATACGGCAACTGATACTACATATCCGGAAATTGATAACACCGCGTCAGATGCTTTCCCTAAGCAATGTAGTATAATAAAACGTGGAGAGACATTTACCTTTCGAACCTTATTAACTGATAATTCAGAGCTTGGTTCGGTAAGTGTGGATATCCACCACAATTTCGATCATCATACACATAGCACAGAGGTTGATGACTGCGGTATGGATCCGATAAAAAAAGCGGTGAAGCCTTTTCTGATGATCAGGGATTTTCCTATTCCTGCCGGGTCGAAAAGTTACCAGTTGAACACTGAAATCAATGTGCCAGCAGATATCGATCCGGGCGATTATCACTTTATGATTCGTCTGACAGATAAACAGGGCTGGCAGACTATAAAAGGATTAAGTGTGAAAATACAATAATCCAATTTGTTTATTCAGCGGTACATCTTAAAAAAATGTGCTGCTGAATATCTGATAATTTAGTTTTTTCTGGTATACCTCAATTTGGCCAGAGGAAAATCAATCCTTTTAGTGAAATTCAGAAATTCATAGATTTTTATAGCTCTTGTGTTCGATTCCAATACATGCAGAAATGGAATATTCCCCTTTTCGAGCGTTATTTGACATAACCCCCGTAATAATTGCTGCGCATAGCCATTACCCGTATGTGCCGGATGGGTACAAACGGCACTCATCTCAGTAAAACCATTCAATTTCATTCTTTCTCCCGCGACCGCAACGAGAGTTCCTTCCTTTCTGATACCGTAATAATTACCCAGAAGCGTTGTTTTTTGCTTGAAAAAACCTGGTTGCACAAGATTAACTAATGCATGAAGCTCATCTGAATCTTGTTCCGATAGCTGTGATATCGTATCAATTGCAGATTCTTTTGTTGAAGGATTATAAACCATCTGAATACAAGCTAATTGCTGCAGGATTTCCCAGTTCTCAGGAACTGATTCCAATTCATCTTTTAAAAAGATTTCTTCCTCGTTTTTTATATAAGGTTCCAGCTGTGTCAATAGATTTTTATCATTGTACTGCAGTCCTATAAATGGAATAGTCTGTTCTTGATAACGCTTTATTTCATGCGTACCAGCTGAAAATTCCTGATGAACTGAAGATAAAGCGCTCCAGATCGGATTATCTAGTAGGGATAGTTTATGTTTCATTGGGGTAGTCATCTTTTATAGTAAAAATTTACGTAAACATTTACATAAGCCAAATGTACCGATTTGTGCGCTTTGAAAAAACATAATATTTATTTTTATTGCATCATTTTTAGTCGCTACATAAACAAAAATTAATTTGTAAAGTTATTGTACATGAAAAAGCCAAAAGATTTTAAATTAGCGACCGACTACACAAGAAACTATGTATAACGCCCCGCCATTTTTAAGTAAAGAACAGTTAATAGATGTATTCGATCAGACTAAAACCGCTACAGCTGTACATGTTGGAGAACTCGCTGTCATTCAAATGGCCAATGATGCGATGTTGAAAATCTGGGATAAAGACAGATCCGTTATCGGAAAATCCCTTGAAGATGCATTGCCTGAATTGAAGGGACAACCCTTTGCTGAAATGTTTAAACGTGTATGGAAGGAAGGTATAACTGTTGCCGGAACTGAAACTGCTGCCGACCTGATTACAGATGGGAAGGTGTACACTTATTATTTCGATTTTGAGTACCGTGCTATTAAAGATAGAAATGGGAAAACCATCTGTGTTTTACATACTGCAACCGACGTAACCGAACGCGTAAAACATCGTTTAACTCTTCAGGAAGCTTACTTTAAAGAACAGGCTTTGCTAAGGGAACAATCACTAAATGAAGAACTGGCTGCGTCTAATGAGGAACTGAATGCTGTTAATGAAGAGCTGTCTAAAAATCAGGATGAACTTAAAATACTAAATGAAACCCTTGAAGGAAGAGTAGAAGCACGTGTTAAGGATTTAAGAGAGAGCGAAAATAATTTCCGTTTGCTTTCGGAAGAACTTGCGGCAATTAACGAAGAAATGGCAGCCGCAAATGAAGAACTCCTGACTTCTAATGAAGAGTTATATGAGGCCCAGGAAAGATTGCAGGAAATTTACGATCGTCTTGAAGATAAGGAAATTGCCTTAAGGCTTGCCATCGAGGCGGCAAACTTTGGAACTTGGCATATTCATTCTGTATCCAGAGAGTTTATAACCTCCGGCAGACTTCGGGAGCTTTTCGGATTCCATGCAGATCAAGATATTACTATTGAAGACGCGTTGAATCAAATTACAGATGAATACCGGCAATATGTATCAGATAAATTGGAGAATGCTTTAAGTGGAAATGGCAATTATGATGTTTCCTACCCAGTAGAGGGTTTTCATGATAAAAAAGTTCGGTGGCTCAGGGCAATGGGAAACTTAAAGGCAGATAAATCAGGTGAGTTTTCTTCCTTTACAGGTGTAGTGATGGATATATCTATACTTAAAAAGGATGAACAACGTAAAAATGATTTTATAGGTATGGTTAGTCATGAACTGAAAACACCACTGACTTCCATGAATGGCTACCTTCAGCTACTGCAGCGTAAAACCAGCAAAATGCAAGACGATTTCATTAATTCGTCTTTAGACATGGCAGTCAGACAAGTCAAAAAAATGACTGGTATGATTAACGGTTTTTTAAATGTTTCACGTCTTGAATCTGGTAAAATCGTTTTAAATCAACATCACTTCCTTTTAAACGAATTGGTACAGAGCGCAGTGGAAGAAGCAAGGTTAATGGAGACAGGTCAGACTATAAATTTTCAGCCTTGTGAAAATATACCTGTATACGCAGACTTCGATAAAATAAGCAACGTGATTTCGAATCTCTTGAGTAATGCAGTAAAATACTCACCTGTTGATAAAAATATCAACTTGCAATGCAACATCATAGATGGAATGGCACAGGTGAGCGTTAAGGATAATGGTATCGGAATCAGCGAGAATGACTCCGGTAGAATTTTTGAGCGTTATTATAGGGTTGTAAGGGACAGTCATATTTCAGGCTTTGGAATCGGGCTCTATCTGAGTGCAGAAATTATAGCAAGGCATCATGGTAATATCTGGTTAGAGAGTGATCCGGGCAATGGATCTACCTTCTATTTTAATCTTCCTTTAGCAAAGCAACCTGGAAATTAAAGACAAATGTGGGATTCTATCCGTTTATAGGCAGTAGTGCAACCGATATTCGTACTGAAGACAGCGAATAAGCTTTGCCCATAGATATTGATCTGAACTCAATTTTTAAATCTGAAACATTTCATTTTCCATGCTGTTAGGGGATTAAATTCTATTTAATCAAAAAACTGTTACTAGCTTATTTATTATGGAAAACAACGAAAACCGTGCCTTTCAGGATGCACTGGATCAGACTGAATTGGATGACGCTACTAATTTCAGCGAACTTAAAGAAGAGAATAGCACCGGCGATGAAGAAAATGAAGAACTAAGTCCTGCAGATGACGATGAGTTGGCAGACAGTAATCCAATTCCAGATCAGGATGATTATACGGGTTACGACTCCAGTGAAGACACAGGTAACACAGCGGCAGATCTGGATCTGAATCCAGATGATGACGATGATACGGCTGTCGAACCGGAAGACCTCGACACGCTTAATGCACAAGATGAAGATGATCAGGATACGATGTCTTAAAGGACCTCTTATCCTGAAATTTATCTTTTTATAGTTTCATTTTTTTTACTTAACGATACATAATGATCAGACAGCAGCCAGTTAATTTATACAAACTTATTACTTCCGTTATCCTATACACCTTCGGGCTGATAATTCTGCTCTGGTTTTTATATCAGATTACGAATGTCCTGTTACTTTTTCTTCTGGCTATGGTACTGGGACTAATTATCAGCAATCCGGTGAACCGGCTGGAACAAAGAGGTATGAAGCGCTGGCTTGCTTCACTGATTATTCTCGGTACAATATTTACTGTTACTACGGCACTTTTCTGGTTAATTGTGCCGCATATCAGTGAGCAAATTGATACTTTGATTGACAACCTGCCAGATTATTATAAGAGCCTTTCAGATAATACTGCTTCATTGCTCAAAAACTATCCAGAATTGAATAAGGAACTACAGAAAGGGGGGATGTCAGTATCGGCAATGGTACCATCTGTGGGTAAAACAGTGATCGGGCTAAGTGCATTTTCTATCTCTATACTTGGTGGAATCTTCGTTTTTATCATATTTATCTGTATGGTAGTCTTCTTTGTAACTAACCCCAAACCGCTCATATCTTTGTATTTATCTGTATTTAAACCAGAGAAAAGGAATAAAGCGGAGGATGCATTAAAACATACTGCTGTGATGTTGGGGGGATGGATGAAGTCAAACCTGATAGGGGGGATTATACAGGCAATTCTGGTTTACCTTTTTCTTACTTTTATGAATGTGCCGGGTGCTCTGGTATGGGCTGCGCTTGCTTTTTTTTCGGAGTTACTTCCAAAAATTGGCTTTTATATTATGGCGATTCCTCCTACTTTAGTCGCCCTTTCCATAAGTCCGGCTACAGCGCTGTGGTGTTTGGCTTTTTTCCTTCTGCTGAATGAGGTAACTGCAGATTTTCTTATGCCAAAGCTTCGGGCAAGCACAATGAATATTCACCCTGTGTGTTCATTGTTTTTGATACTAGCAATGGGAGCTGCCTTTGGTCTGACGGGCGTTTTGCTGGCTACCCCACTTGCAGCGATCGTTAAGGCATATTATGAAGAGTTTTACCTGACACAGTTTCCAAATGATCCGGATATGGAAAATCGAGTGTACCGCATTCTCTATCCGGAAAGGAAAAAAACATAATAACACTGTAAGACTTGCGAAAATTATTTAGCTTTAGACTTACGGATTTATAAATATCCTGCGTATATGACATTTATACTACCTGTAATTATTCTTTTTTTACTCACATTGGTGTTTTTTGGGAAAAACATCCAGGAATGGCAGGGTAATGCTTTGAACAGCACTGCGACAATGATGATTTGTGTATTAGCCGTGATTGCTGCCGGCGTGATTGGCGCGATAAAAGCAGACCCATTGTATGAGTACTTCATTTTTGGCTTTTGGGCCTTTCTTTTTATGCTTGGTATGACAGTACTGGTTGGACTGATCGATCTTTTCAACAAAACCAGGTTTTATAAAATACCCTGCTTTTTTACTATTCTGCTCATAGTTGCATATGGCATTGTATTTTTAATCAAAGAAGGATAGAAAATGCATAATGTTTACCGGTATGCGGGAATAATGTATTTCACTAAAATGTCAAATGCCTGTTTGGCCTTCCATGAACCATAATTGCTTTGGGTAAAAACGACGACCAGGCCCGAATCTTTAATGGTCATTATGTATTGTCCACCATTACCGGAAGCAAAAACAATATTTGCCGTATAGCCCTCCGTTTTAATCTCTTCATTATACCAGTAATAACCGTAAAAAGTGGGTTGAGGAACCGCAGTTTTGTTTCTGCTTAGTTTAATGAAAGAGGTTTCAGGTATCGGAATTGTCGCCGTGGTCGAGCTTTTTAGCCATTTCTCACTAATGATACGTTTTCCATTCCAGATACCCTTATTGAGTAGCAACTGACCTATTTTTTGCATATCCTGTGTACGTATAAAAAACGATCCCCCAGTCATACCATGTCCGGCGGGGTCGGTAGTCCATCGGTAGTTTGTAATGCCCATCGGTTCGAACAGATATAATTTAGCGAATTCCATCACAGACATACCAGATGCATTGCTGATAATTCCACTAATAATCATTGGGTCAATTGATGTATATGACCATACTTTTCCAGGCTCGTATTTCATAGGCACACCTAATGAAAATTTGAGCCAATCCTGGGTAGGTTCCATTTCGGCCTCACAATCCTTCTCGCCATTCCATTCGTCGCAATCTATGCCTGAACGCATTTCCAGTAGATTTTTAATAGTCATTTTCCGTTTTAACGGATCTGCAGCAAACACTTTTTCTTGTGGAAAGAAGGTGTAAACAAATTGATTTACATCTTTCACGATACCTCTGTCAATGGCAATCCCTAACAACAGACTCGCTATTGATTTGAAAGAGGATCTGGAGTCGTTCAATGAATCTGCAGTCAGGCCATTAAAATAATGTTCGTAAACCTGTGTCCCGTTTTTAGAAATCAGAATACTATTTATGCCGGAATATTCATTCCGCAGAATAGCTGCCTCAGCTTCATCCATAATAGTCGAAGTTTTAACAGGGAGTGTCTGAGCATGCAGTTTCAATGAGAATGTCAGGACAGATAAAAGAATGAGAGCAGTAAGTTTCATGAAGTTAAAGATACATTTCAATTTGAGAATGAAGTGTATAAGAATAATAATGTTCTTGGGGAGCTAACCGGCTCAATTTTTGAAGCTTGAAAATTAATTTAGTTTTTATTTATGCCCGACAACCAATTGTTATTAGACGCATTTAGGAATAGTAATTTTCAAGACGCAAGAGAAATATTAAAGGAGGAATCAAATATCCCTATTGATCTGCAGCCCTTTGAAAGGGTTCAGTTATTCGACAAATTAATCAGAAATAAAGCATTTGATATTGTTTTTCTCTTTATCAGACATCAACTAATAGAGACCGATTTATACGAATACAATACTTTTAATCATACACTTTTAAAAAGCATCTTCTTAAATCTTCAGCAAGAAGAAGAAGATATCATTTTTTTTGACGAATTTCTTTCGACGCTGCAAAATCTCGATGAGGTGATAGATAATCAAACACTTTTGGGGCATGCCTTGGAATCAGGCGTACATCCATTATTGATTAAAAGCCTGATTAATGCTGGCTGTGATATAAACTGGGTAAGTAATGCTGAGGAAACTTATCTTCATCAGATTACATCGGACAACCGGGTTAAGCCAGAAAATGCTGCTGTTCTCCTTGATTTGATGATCAATGAAGGCTTAGACGTAAATGCAATTGATATCGTTAAAAAAACTCCGCTAATCAACGCAATTTCAAGAAATAAAGTTCTCTTAATTGATTTGCTGTTAAAAAATGGCGCCGGCAGTAATATTCCGGACAATATGGGAGAAACTGCGTTTTACCATGCTATAGTCCATCAACAGAATTTACCGCTATATGAGAACCTACGCAGCTATGAAACTCCAGATTTCGAGATTCCAAACAAAAATAAGGAGACGATATTATTTGAATTTCTGCGCAGATTAAACCGCCCTTCGGAAACTTTGCTGAACTTATTAACGGAACTTATTAAAGATGGCGCTGACCTGTATGCACCTGCAATTTATTATGGGAAAGAGAAGACACCGGCAGATATTGTTGCAGAAAAGACTTTCGATGTTTTTAATACCGTTATCCGGTTAGATGTTCTGGACTTAACGCGACTAGACCAAAATGGAAATTCATTACTGCATAAGGTTTGTGCTTTTGACGTTAATTTTGATCTGGAAATGGCCAAGGATACCTATAGAAAGGTCAAACTACTGATCCAAAAAGGTATTGATATCAATCTAACTAATAATCAAGACCAAACCGCGATGATGCTCGCTTCAACTGATAACTTGAAAGCTAAAACTGTAGAGCTGCTTTTGACCAATAAATAATTATTATGTCCATGTCATTTATAATTGCCTGTGAATCTGGCAAGAGAAAGATTGCAGAAATCTTATTAAAGAATAAAGAAGTAGATGTTACCTATACCGATGAAAAAGGAAGGACTGCGCTACATTATGCGGCGCACAGAGGATATCTGGATATTGTAAAGGCTTTGGTCGAGGCGGGGGCAGAACTGGATTATGAAGATCACAACGGAGAAACTCCATTATTTTTTTCATGCCTGCAGAAGCAGAAGCAAACTGCAATGTATCTGCTGGAAAAAGGAGCAAGAACTGATACCAGGGATCTTCAGGGAAATAGTCTTTTGCATCTGGCAGCTAGGACTTCCCAGGTGGAGGTACTTCAGGAATTATTAAAAACCGGTTTAAATGCCGACCAGGAAAATAATGAAGCAGAAACACCTTTGATGTTTGCCGCATATAGTAAGAATAAGGAAATTCTTATCCAGTTCCTGAATAATGGGGTGAATGTGAATGCCGCGGACAAGCAAGGTAATACTGTATTATTCTATGCTGTAAAATCTGGCAGTAATTCAGCACTCTCATTGCTGTTGGAGAACGGAGCTGAAACTAATCGGGCAAATCACGCTGGTGAAACACCCTTATTGCTTGCCTGTTATCAAAATAACAATATGCTTGTTAAATTATTAGTTGAGTCAGGCGCAGATATAGCTATATCTTCTAATAATGGCTTATCTCCGATATGGTATGCTTGTAACCACAATCAAAAAGAAATAGTAAATCTTTTCATTCAACAAGGAATTGATATCAATTATAGCAAGCCATTGTCTGGAAATGACGACTCCATGAACTCATACCTGGATTGGGTGCAGACAGCTAATAACCTGGCAAATGAAAGTAATTTTTCCTTGAATGAGAATTATCAGTACGGAGGGGAGAGCCTGTTGCATGTTGCTGTTAAAAAGGGCCATCTGAGTTTGGTTAAACTTCTTCTTGAAAACGGAGCGGCTGTTAATATTCAGGATGAAAGCGGCAACACAGCTTTGCATTATGGCGCTGCCAATGGAAAAAAGGATATCGTGAAAACTTTGCTGGAAAATGGTTCGGATACAGCAATAGTGAATGTTAAAGAACAAAAAGCGATTGATTATTCAAATATTAAAGGCTTTAATGAAATCACTGCATTACTACTTTCTTTCGGGCCTAAGGATACGACTATTGTTACTGGTAGCTCAATAAGTATTAAAAAACAAGACTTGCTGGATCTTAAAGACCTGCTGGAAGCCGGGATTCTTACGCCGGCGGAATTTGAGATTGAAAAACAAAAAATACTCAAAGGATAAATACCAATAAACAAACATTATGGAATTTTACAGAAACAGAAAAAAGTCGGTTAATCTTATACTTGTATGTTCAGGAATACTTCTTCTGCTGATATTTATCTTTTTATACAGTATTGGCTTATTTAACGGTGAGGTGATTGCTAAGGGAGTCGCGATCTCATCAATATTCGGTTTAATATTAGCATTTATAATTATTAAGATGTTAATCTCTTTAAGAGATACATCCCCATTGGTAATCCTGAGTGAGCAAGGTATAATCGCTAAGGTTACTCCAGTGAGTAAAGCAGCCGGCTTGATTTTGTGGGCAGATATTATTGATATGAACCTGACCAAAGTTGGTGCAGATACATTAGTAGCACTTACAGTCGACAAACCTGATCATTACGGGCCGATAATCCGTAAGAAATTATCGGCGTTGGCAACTAGCGGAGCAGATGACGGAAATGGAAATTTATTAATTTTCCTGACGGCTTCAGCATTGGATATTGAAGCACCAGAGTTACTCACTATAATCGAGAAATACAGAGGCGGACTTGATAATCATCAAAATTTTTAAACATTTGACACCGGAGATTCAGAATATCAACTTGTAAAGAATACTCTGGAAATAAACAATAAATAATTAATCGACCTGCACGCATCATTTTGATTCTAGTTTAGTGCCTTAATGTGCCAAATAATGGGGTTTCATAAGATATGGTGAGAATTATTCGTCCTGTTAATTCATTATTAATCATTTATTAATGCCTCTGTGATAAGTTTATACTTATAAAAACAGAAACTATAAATAACGCAACCGTTGTTTATAGTTTCTGTTTTTAATAACCAAGTATAAGCTATGAATTTTAAAGAAACTCACTTTCTGTGTTTCCTCTGTGTCTGTACGATAAACTTAGAAGGATTTAGTAGACAAACGAAAGAGAAGGATGCGAATCCTATCTGCAGTTGCTTTTACTATCCGAAAACTAGAGTGGGGAGTTGCGCTGTAACAATAGACGGCCGGACGTATAAGGCGGGCCGGTTAAACCTTATTAATCAAACACCCTTTGTTCCGGCTCCGGAGCTAAAGTCATACTTTTACCAGCAACAAATTCTGACTGAAATTGATCAATCAAAATCAACATTTTATGTGGTTGATTTTGGTGAATCCAGTGAAATCACATCCATTTCTAAAGCACATAATAGCTCACCTGAAAATACTACTACGTTATTTATTGATTACGATTTAGAATCCTCAGATGATCATTTTTGTCTGACTGAAGACTTTGATAATAATCGCTCAGTGAAAGTGTTTTGGGCACAAATTGGCATATTGGAAGCAGTATAAAGCTTCTTTGTTCATGTCTTAAGCAATCGATTGCTAAACATGAACAGAATTTTGAAGTAAAGAGATAATAATCTAAACCAAATATAAATTATGACTAACCATCTTTTGTTTTCGCCAAGGCGAATTCCCCCCGACACTAATTTTTTGTTTTTGAACATTGAAAATCCAAAAAACTTAAACCATAACAAAGTCATTGATTATGAAAAAAATTAGATACTTACTCATACTACTTCTTATTTTTCCTTTACTAGTATCAGCTCAACAGGGGGTAACTATTAGTGGAAGAGTGTTTGACGCATCAGGAAAGGCGACTCTTCCGGGTGTCAGTGTAAAAGTAAAAGGTACCTCTGTAGGTACAGTAACGGATAGCGAGGGAAAGTTTTCTTTATACGTCCCTAATCCTGAGGCTTCGATCCAGATATCATCTATTGGTTTTATCAGACAGGAAATACCGGTAAAGAGCAGAAAAGACTTCCAGATTTTACTGGTTGAAGACAGTCAGGTCCTTCAGGATCTGGTGGTCGTCGGGTATGGTACACAAAAGAAAGAAACTGTAACAGGGTCGGTCTCCACCATAAAAAGCCAGGACATTGTTGTTACTAAAAACGAAAGTGTAGTTAATATGCTAACTGGTAAAATTGCTGGTGTGCGTGTTCTGCAAAAGACAGCCGAACCGGGTGGTTATGCGAATAATCTGAATATCAGGGGATTTAAAAGTGATCCGCTGATCGTTATAGACGGCGTAATCGGTGGTGATCAGGCTACTTTAGGAAGAATGGACCCAAATGAGATTGAAAATATTTCTATCTTAAAAGATGCTGCTGCTTCAATATATGGAATCCGGGCTGCCGGTGGAGTAATCCTGGTGACTACAAAGAAGGGTGACAGGAGTGGTAAATTCGATATTAATTACTCCGTTAACCGGTCCTTTCAAACTTTCCTGGGTATGCCAGAAGGTGTGGGTGCGGTGGATTATATGCTGCTGAGTAATGAACAGAGAAAGCATGACTTCAATAATAACTTTCTCGGTAATCAGGCACCGGCATTTTCTTACAATGATATTAAGCCCTGGCTTGATGGCACCCGGAAATCTGCAGACTGGATAGGTGAAGCTTTTAATAAGTCTGCCGGACAAGTACAACACAACTTAAATGTGAATGGCGGTAATGAGAAAATCACCTATTTCTTTAATCTCGGTTATCAGGAACAGGATGGTGTTTTTAAATCAGGAGATCTAAACTATAATAAATACAATTTTAGATCTAATGTTACGGTCGATATTACAAAAGGTTTAAAAGCGCAGATATTGACCTCTGGAATGATGGATCAGAAAAATCAGCCTTATACCGATCTCTGGACTATTTATAAATATACCTGGAACCAGATTCCAATTGATCAGCTTTACGCAAATGACAATCCGTTATATCCAAGCGTAATTCGCGATAATATGAACCCGGCCGTCGTGACTAACTCTGATATTGTAGGGTCAAAAAGGTTCGAAAGGAAAAACTTCACAGGACAATTAAATCTTCAGTATGATATACCGGGGATAAAAGGATTGAGTGCCAAAGCGCTATATAGTCTCGATTACACCGTAGACGATAACAATGAACACAGGAAAGAGTATACGTTGTATAATTATAAAGCAGATGATGATTCTTATCTGCCAAGTAAAGTACAAAGTCCGTCAAGGATTCGCCGTTCCTATTACAGCAGATTTAATACGTTAAGTTCTGTCTCGTTAAATTATGCCAATACCTTTTTCAATGACCATAACCTAAGTGCAACATTAGTTTATGAACAAAGTCATCAGAAGGGCGATAACTTCTATGCGCAGAGAGATACACAAATTCCTGTTGATTATTTATTTGGTGGTCTGGCCAATAGTCAGATGCTCGGTGGTATGGATATAAATGGCTTAAACGACCTTGGATTCAGAAGTATTATTGGTAGGGTAAGTTATGATTATAAAGGTAAATACCTTGGTGAATTTAGCTTCCGCCGTGATGGATCAAACAAGTATCAGCCCGGCACAAGTGATCAGTATGGATTTTTTCCAGCTGTATCAGTCGGTTGGGTATTAACTAAAGAAGATTTCTTCCGTAATCTGATTCCCGAGGACATCCTGACAAGTCTAAAATTCCGGGCTTCGTATGGTCAGACAGGAGATGAAAGAGGACGGGCATTTAACTACGTTTCAGGATTTAACTATCCGGTAGACTCTTACATATTCGGTGGCGATGCTGTGAATGGTTCTACCCAAAGACTGGGTAATCCTGGATTAAGCTGGGCAGTAAATACTAAAAAGAATATCGCTGTAGATTTCAGCTTACTGGGTGGTAAAATCGATGGTACGTTTGAAGTTTTCAGAAGCGACCGCACGGGATTAGAAGCAAAGCCGACTGAGGCTTTACCAGGAACGGTTGGTGCCGATGTGCCAGAGATTAATTATAACAGCGATAGGGTTCAAGGACTGGATTTCACGCTGTCACATAGAAATAAAATCGGTAATGTGGGTATAAACGTGAGTGGAAATATCGGTACCACGCGTGCACAATGGCTAAACTATCTCCAGGGCAGAGCTGGAAATGAATATGAAAACTGGAAAAATTCACAGGCAAACAGGTATCAGAATATCTGGTGGGGGCCTACCTATGGTGGGCAGTTCAATAATTATAATCAGATATACAATCACCCGGTTAATATGGGAGGAGGAAATAACAGCACTGTACCAGGTGATTATTTTTATGAAGACTGGAATGGTGACGGAGAGATCAATGGCAAAGATGATCACCCGATAGCAACTAATGATTCACCACTGATAAATTTCGGAGCAAGCATTGGATTAACGTATAAGAACTTTGATATGAATGTCCTTTTACAAGGTGCTACCGGCGTTTATGTGCAATATGGTGAACAATTTGCCAATCCTTTGATGTATGGAGGAAGTGCCTTAACACGCTTTCTTGACAGCTGGCACACTTTAGATCCGAATGCAAATATTTATGATCCTAACACGCAATGGGCGTCTGGTTTTTACCCGGCAATGGGCTCACCTGCTGCAAAAGGAACTAAGGCTATACAAAATGCCAGCTATCTGAGAATTAAAACATTGGAATTTGGTTACAGTCTGCCTGCTGGTACGTTGAAAAAAGTCGGTGTAAAAAAACTCAGAGTATTTGTTAACAGTTACAATCTGGCAACATTTACAGGTTTGAAGAACTACGACCCGGAGCATCAGGGACCTAAATCACAAGATGAAATCGACAATCATTTTGAAGTATCCTTGGGAGGATATACCTATCCAATGAACAGAACTTTTAATATAGGAGCAAACGTTTCCTTCTAAACCTATTGAAACATGAAAAAGATTAATAAATTAATTCTGATGGTAATGATTACTGCTACAGCAGTAATCAGCTCCTGCCAAAAGTTAGATATGCCACCCACTAATATTTTTACGCCTGATATTATTTTCGGGAGCGAGGCTGGTGTGAAATCTTTTCTGGCAACGATTTACAGGGCATTACCAATTGAGGATTTTAAATACAGACCAGATCAGGGATTCAAGGTTGGAGCCAATGATTGGGAAAATTTTTATAATTCTGCATCTGTAACGGGTGAACAAGTAGGACCTTTTGGCGGTATGGATATTGGTGGTGGCTTTGGTTACTGGCCTTATAAAGATATCCGTAATGTGAATACGCTTATTGAAGAATTGCCTAAATATGCAAATAAACTGGGGGAAGCAAAAGTTAAATCTCTACTAGGCGAAGCTCACTTTTTAAGAGCATACTTTTATTTTGGGTTAGCTAAGCGTTACGGAGGAGTTCCAATTTTAACTGAAGTACAGGATCCGGGCGCTCCTTTGGAGAGTTTGCAGGTTCATCGTGACAAAGAAGAAGCTACCTGGGATTTTATTGGTGCAGAATTAGATTTGGGTTATCAGATGATGGATGAAACTAATGAAACCGGAAGAGCGAATAAATACGTAGCGGCAGCCTTAAAATCCAGAGCAATGTTATATGCAGGCAGCATAGCAAAATATGGCTCAGTTAACTTTGTTGACGGACTTGCCAGAGCACAGGGCATTGTTGGAATACCAGCTGATAAAGCAAACCAATATTTCACCAAGGCATTTGACGCAGCTAAATTACTTGATGGACATTACTCGCTTTATGATAAAAATTCAGATAAAGTCCAGAACTATATAGATCTCTTTCTGAAAGGCGATAGCCCCGAAAATATTTTTATAAAACAGTATTCTATTGTTTCCGGAAGCGCACATAGCTGGGATGCGACTATGTCTCCCCGTTATATGACCGCGAATGCACTTTCAAGATCTTATCCGACTTTAGATTTTGTCCAACGTTGGGGAGCACTTTCTGTTACCAATACTGATGGTACACCAAAACGCTTTAATAACCGTGCGGAACTAATGGAGGGACTTGAACCAAGATTGCTGGCTACTGTATATTTTCCGGGAGCGACATTAAGAGGGCTTACTTTTGATATGCAAAGAGGGATTTATCCATCCTTTTCGGGCACAGCGGCAGCTGAAGTAGCCAAGCAACCTAATACACGTAGTTATATTCTGGCCGGAGATACAAAAACGCTTTACCAGGGGAAAATGGTTATTGGTTTTACCGGTCCCTGGACCGGCGGAGATGAACTGACCCGTACCGGGTTTTATGTAAGAAAGTATGTAGACGCAGCTAAACCAATCGCAACGGTCGACTTAAACAGAAGTGAGCAGCCGTGGATTGACCTTCGTTATGCAGAAGTATTACTGAACAAGGCCGAAGCCGCAATGGAATTAGGGAATGCCTCAGATGCTTTAACGGCTATAAATTTAATCAGAGTAAGGGCAGGAGCAACAGTTTATAATAATATCGATATAGATAAGATACGAAATGAACGGGGGATGGAACTTGCTTTTGAAAATCACTATTACTGGGATTTGAAAAGATGGCGAAACGCAGATCTCGTACTGAATAATACAAGATTCAAAGGGCTTATGCCTTACTACGTCTTTAGTGAAAATAAGTACATCTTCCTGGCCGAACCAGAATTAATGCAGCGCAACTATAATTTTGATAAACGGTTTTATTACGAGCCAATACCTGGTGGAGAACTAGGGAAAAATCCAAATTTATACCCTAATAATCCAAATTACTAAGCATAAAAATTTAAAAATATGAAAAAGCTGTTGACGAAAATATTACTGGGGGTAACTGTGATAGCAAGTTATGCATGTACGAAAATAGATAATTATGATGGTCCTAATGCTTCGTTTGAAGGGAATATTATTTCTACCCAAGGCGGTAATTTACTGACCTCACAAGGTAGCACTCAGATCAGGCTTGAACAAATTAGCTGGAGTGCAAACCCCTCTCCGCAGGAAATTCCGAGTAAGTTTGATGGAACCTTTAAAGACACCAAGTTATTTAAAGGAAATTATAGAATAATTCCTAAAGGAGGAGCATTCTGGCCACTTCGCGACACTGTGGTTATGGAAATCGGGAAAGATACCCGGCGCGATTTTGAGGTGACACCTTATCTGCTGATTAAAAATTTTACAGCGACAGTGAATGGTACAACTTTAACACTGAAATATAATCTGGAGGCTCCGATAAGTGTCGGTATGCCTTCCATTTTAGAAACGCAGCCCTACGTAAACACCACAAAACTTGTAGGAGCAGGAGCCTCGATCAGAGATTTTTCTGACGTTTATAAAAAAGCAATCAATAAACCCTGGGCTAGTATGACGGCTGCAGATAAAGCAATATCTATTGATATTCCGGGCATGTTGCCTGGCAGGACATTTTATGTGCGGGTTGGGGTGAGCTTAAATGATAGTTTCAAAAGTTCTAATTTCTCTGAAATCATTGAAGTCAATATTCCGGCCGCAAAGTAAAAAGCATATAATTAAATATAGTCAGGAAGTTGCTGTTGGGTAAAATATCAGCTTGCAGCAGCTTCTTTCACAATTTAAACTAATATATGATGAAGAAGATTTATATAGTGCTTTTCTCTTTTCTGGTCATAGTATATCTCGCGGCTTGCGCAAAAGAACAGGAAATAAAGGAGGAAATCCTTAAAGGAAAACCAACTGCAATCGTACCTGAAAAGGTATATGATCTGACAGGTCTGTTATATCAATCTTATACTGATCTTGTAATGGCTGGTTATCAGGGATGGTTTGCAGCAGAAGGTGATGGTTCAGAAAGAGGCTGGTATCACTATCAAGGGAATGGCGGTTTTTATCCGGGAAATACTAATGTTGACTTCTGGCCTGATATTACAGAATACCAGAAGAAATATAAGTCACCTTTTAAATTCGCAGATGGTTCGGATGCTTACCTGTATAGCCCTTATGACGAAGAAAGTGTTGATCTTCATTTTAAATGGATGAAAGATTATGGCATTGACGGAGTTCATATGCAGCGTTTCGTTGGTGAAATTAAATCGTCTAATCAGTCTGGTAAAAGGCACTTCAATAAAGTTCTTGCTAATGCTTTAAAGGCAGCAAAGAAATATGGCAGGGCCATTAGCGTGATGTATGATCTGAGTGGGTGTTCAAGTGCCGACGTTACTTACGTTGAACAAGATTGGAATGAGTTGCAAACCCTTTTCAAATTATCTGATAATCAACAAAATCCTACCTATTTATATCACAATGGTAAACCGATGTTAACTATCTGGGGCGTAGGATTCAACGATAATAGAAACTACACTATTGCAGATGTAGATCAACTGGTTAACACGCTTAAGGGGGCAGATAATAGGGTTTCCATAATGTTGGGGGTTCCATTTTACTGGAGAACTTTAGGTAATGACACCGAGAATTCACCTGCATTACACACATTAATTAAAAAAGCAGATATAGTTATGCCATGGGCTGTTGGCAGGTTTGGACCGGGTGGTTACAATGAAAGCATTGTATACAACGATATTCAATGGTGTAACGATAACCACGTTGATTACGTTCCATTGGTCTTTCCTGGATTTAGCTGGGGTAATATGAATAAGAATCCTGCTATCTATAATCAGATACCAAGAATGAAAGGTGATTTTCTATGGCAGCAGATTGCTGGGGCAAAAAGTGCAGGTGCAAAATCTCTGTATGTAGCCATGTTTGATGAAATAGATGAAGGTACAGCAATATTTAAATCGGCACGGGAAGCTGATACACCATTGAATGGTGATGAAGGGCTGAAATTTGTAGGAATAGAAAATGATCTTGCTTCTGATTATTACTTATGGTTAACAGGAGAAGGAGCAAGCTGGTTTCATGGTGAGGCAGGTTATGGCCCGAATAAACCAGTTCGGTAACAAATATTCTTCGTGATTAAAATTCAGTGGAATGAATGGGTTAATGTCTCAATTAAAAAAAACAGAAATGAAATTAAATAGAATAATGATGGTACTTCCCATCGCTATAATGGTGTTAACATTTGGCAGTTGTAAAAAGGATGAATATAATTCCAGAGATACAAGTTATGTAGTACCACCACCAGACGTGCCGTCCAAACCAGTTGACCCTACTCAGATCGTATTTGATAATGCAGACTCAAAGGATGGGTGGCAAACTGTAGGAGATCCTGTTATTGAGTTTTCGGGAGCTAAACAGGGGACTGGGTATCTGAAGAATACAATAGCTAATGGCTCTGATTTTATGCAATTTATAAAGCACCTGCAAAAACCACTGGATACTAAATTAACAACAGAAAACGGTCAGTTTTCATTCTGGTGGTATATCTCTGATGTTTCTGCGTTAAAAGCTGACGGGCAAATTGAAATTACAAGTGGAGGAGATGCAGACAAAGACGAATATGGATGGGATATAGCTCCGATGCTCCCGAATTTAAAAAATGGCTGGAACGAAATGAATCTCAATTTTAAAGATGCAGTTCAGAGTGGGGCACCAAACCCTACAGCAGTAAACTTCTTCCGTATTTTCTTATTTACTTCGTCTAAAGATCATTCTGGTGTAGTTACCGGTGTAGATGGTCTTGTATTCAGAGCAGTTCCGCAGTAAATCATCCGCAATTTATCCGTGTAGTAGATTGGCTTTTCCTTCTACTACACAGGTAAATTTTTAAATGTTAATGATTAGTTTTCATTTATACTGGTGCGTTTTTTCTCATCATTCGCGCTAGTGCTTTCTTTGGTTCTTTTAATACTTCCGCCAAAACTGTAAGTGAAGCTTAATCTTGCTATCCTGGTTTCAATTTGATTTTCTATACGCTGGTTTATCAACAACGAATTTTGAACATAGCTGTTTTTATACCCTTTGAATATATCAGTCACGTTAAAAGCCAGATTGGCTTTTTTATTAAAGAAACTTTGCGAAATACCGGCCGTAACTGCGGTATATGGGTCATTCGTCAGATTCCTGTCCTGCGACTTACCTGCAAATCTCACTAACGTAAGAAATGTGAAGTTTTTGGCAAGCCGGAAACTATTATAAGTGCCTGCAGTTAAATTCAGCATTCCGGTATTGTGTATAGCCGTTCCTTCGAACGAACCCTTAAAGGAACGTTTATTAAAATTGGCCGAGCTGCTGGTATACCACCAGGGTGTAACCTGTTTGTTAAAGGCAATGAATAAACTCAAATATTGTGTATACCTGTTATTAAATGGCTTTGTTGAAACTATTTCCTGTTCTGAATAAGGTGCGGAGAAGAAGGTGAAATCGCCAGTTACCCTGCTGTAATCGATTGTCGTAAATAATGAGTTTTTGAATACATGGGTTAGAGCGGCATTATAACCTACAGCGGGTGCCAGATCTGGGTTACCTTGTGTAAAATTACTGGCATTAACTATACGAACAAGTGGATTTAGATTTTCATAAGTGGGTCTGTTAATGTACTTCCGCGCGCTGAAATTTAGGCCATGATCTTTATTAAATTTATAGTCCAGAAAAATGGAAGGAAACAATTGCACATATTTTTTGATAAAAACCTCTCCTGTATAAATTTGTTCTCCCTTTCCCCAAGTATTTTCTGTTCTTAAACCTATGTTGTACGACAACTTATCGCCTGTCCTGATATAAGTGGCATAGACTGCATTAATATTCTCCTGATATCTGAAATTATCATTTTTTGAAGTATCCTTTACAGGAACAGAACCGGTTACATCAAAGAAGTTGTTACTGTTATCAGATTTTACAAAACTTGATTTCAAGCCAAAATCGAGCTGTGAATTCTTCTTTAAAGGTTGGGTATAATCAGCTTTTGCTGAATAGGATCTGAAACCACGTTTTTGCTCAAGAATTGATTGGGATAATTTCGTTAGGTTAGTTAAATAGGGTTGAATAGTATAATCTTCTGCTGAATTGTTCAGATAATTAAAGTAATCCAGATCTATGGTATATTCCCTGCCAGAGGTATCTATTTTATGCTGCAGGTGCATTCCTGTGTTAAAATTACCAATTTTAGTTTTTACCTGGTTACTGAATTGAGTACTGTTTAATAGCTTTTCTCCGGCATCAGACAACTGTGAGGTTGAAAAAGTTGCTCTGGTCAGCTGTTGAATTTCCTTGGCACCAGATAATGATAACGTTGTTTTATCTGATAGAAACAGATCTATTCCAAGATTGGGAGAATACGTGCGCATATCCCTAGTACTACTTAGATTCGAAAAAGAGCGTCCCGCTGGGATGCCCTCTTCAGTAAAAAAAGCGGAGCTGATTTTAGAATCGAAATAATATTTGTTAAATGAATAATTAGGATTTAATAAGATGTTGATATCCTTGTTTTTATAGTTTAGATTACTGCCAGTATGATGTTTGCCGTACTTACCCTGGCCGGCACCACCATATACATTTCCGTTTAATCCATCATTGTGATTTCTTTTTTTGACAAGGTTTATAATCCCCGCCCCACCACCGGCATCATATTTCGATGAGGGGTGTGCAATAAGTTCTACTTTTTCGATGCTCGAAGCTGACATCCCTTTTAATAAACTTGAAAGCGCATCCATGGATAATGGTGTCGATTTACCATTTATAAATATCTGAATATTCTGGCCGTTCAGGCTAATTTGTCCGTCCGGGTTTACGCGCACTCCGGGAAGTTTATCCAGAACCTCTTCAATCGAAGCACCCGCACTGATTTCATTATTTAAATTGATAACAATCTTGTCAGCTCTTCTCTCAATAAATGGTTTTTGAGCTGTTATGGTTACATTATTTAGTTCCCGGATTGCAGATTTTAGCTGTAAAGTTCCCAAGTCTATAATATTTCGATCAGAATTTATATTTAGTCTTTCCCGGTAAATTGTTTGGAAGCCCAGCATCGTTATTTCAATAAAATAACTTCCGTTTTTTACGAAATCAAATTTAAAAAGGCCTGTATTGTCACTGACAGATGTTTTAACCAATGCCGAATCCGAGCTGTTTTTCAAAAATACCGTAGCATATGGGACATACTCCATTGTCTGGTCAATGATTTTTCCATTTATAGTACCTGAAGCACGTGATTGTGCATGGAGCTGAAATGTACTTAACAGGGCAATAAAAAGAGCCAATGCCGGTAGTAAATGGCGTTTTTGTAGATTTTTTAATTTCATGGAATAGTATGTAACAGATTATGATACAGCTAATATAGTATTTGTAACTAAAAACTTAGTTGGTTTGTGAAAATAAATCTGTTTGAGTCTTATTACCAGGAAATGCTTCAGGAGAGGGGGTAAAGATGTCTGTCTGATTAGATATTTTACTTTTAACAGTGGCTTAATATCAGCTCCATAATTTGGCTGCCAGATGAGTTATGGATATTAACAGCACTGATAATATAATCTGGAACCATATTGTAGATGGTGAGGAAAAAGCCTTTGAGATTCTTTTTATCAGGTATTATCCTGGATTAATCCGATATGCAAAAAACCTGCTTCCATACCCGAGTGACGAAGCGGAGGATATTATCACTGACGCTTTTTTTAAAATATGGCAGCAGCGGGAAACTATAAATATTCATACGTCGGTGGTGTCTTATCTTTTTATTACCGTACGCAGCCGTATTTACGATTTTTACCGTGCAAAGCGAATGTGTGTTCCGGTAGAAGACGCGCTTGACCATGCCGAACCGGAATACCTGATTCCTGACAATCTTTTGGTTTATAAAGAATTATGTATGGAGATGGAATACCTGATCAGCCTGCTTCCCAAACGCACAAGGTTAATTTACCAGATGAACAGGAATGATAATATCACCTATAAAGACATTGCCGTTATTTTAGATATATCCGTCAATTCAGTAAAAACACATATGTATCGCGCAATCAGCTTTTTAAAAGAGTCTTATTACGCTTCGCACAATAATTCCGGATGTTAAGAAATCGTTGCCTGTGTTATCGTTATATGAATTCGTGAAATGCTTGTCATGAACTGGTTATTCTTATTCGTCCTATGGATGAAAAAGGAGAAATACAGTTTTGGAAGAAATACTTTTATTGATTACCCGCCATCTGGCAGGGAAGACAAGTGAGCAGGAGGAAAATTGGCTAAGGGGTTGGAAGGATTCTTCTTCCGTCAATAGACAAACCTTTGAGGAGGTTAAACAGGTTTGGCTTGCCTCTTATCAAAGAGATGATACAGCCGCGATTCATGCTTTTCAGCGGCTTGACAAAAAAATGCAGGCTCATAAACAGCAGGAGACTTGTATTGCCACGGCCGGTACATCCCCGGTTTCTAAATCCAGGCGGTTTGCTTTAATTGCTTCCCTGACTCTGATCTTTATAATTTCAGGAATATTTTATAAGGTTTATTATCCATCGGAACCAGTTGTGATTAAAGAGTTTACTGCATCCGGTCAGAAAAAGGAGATCCGCTTGCCGGATGGGACTAAGATCCTCCTCGCTCCTCAAAGCGAGCTTTTTTATCCAAAAGATTTTACGGCAGAAAAACGCGTGGTTGAATTACAGGGCGAGGCCTATTTTGAGGTGAGCAAAAACCCGCACCGGCCATTTATTGTACGTACGGCAACATTGGACGTACAAGTATTGGGTACGCATTTTAACGTGAACAGTTATAAAAAGAATAGCATCACGTCAGTATCGCTGATGGAAGGAAAAGTCAAAGTACTGATGGCTGGAGACGACGGAGAAGAATACCTGCTCGCGCCGGGGCAGGAACTCTCACTGAATAAACTAAATCATCAGGTTTATCAGCATGAGTTTGATCAGGAATCTACAACCGGTTGGATGACAAATACATTATTGATTAAAAACGAAAAGCTGGGACAGGTAGCTGAAAAAATAAGTCAGCTTTATGGTGTCAAGCTCATCTTCGCAGATCAGGCTACGGCCGATACCCGTTTATACGCGAGATTCAAAAACGAATCTTTACTGAATGTACTGGAAACAATCAGTGCAACTGGAAATATTGCCTATCGTATAGAAAGAAACAAGGTCTATTTAACGCTTAAAAATTGAATCTACAAAACAGAATAATATCCTGATAGAAAAAGACATGCCAGGCATGGGATTTTTAAAATTTAACCGGCATGGACTAGATGCCGGTTAATAACGCCATATAAATGTTCGAATATTTAAGATAACGAATTTGCTAATTTATGAAAATAAAGATATCTACACGCTATTTATTTTACCCCTTATTGTGCTTTACAACCACAATCATACTATTAATCACAATTGGCATAGGGTCAGTTTCCGGTGCTGAAAAAGATCAGGACCTCTCAAAAATACGATGCTCGGTAACTGCCTCAAGACAGTCCTTACAAAGCGTTTTTGATGTAATACAGAAGCAAACAGCTTTTAGTATCGTATGTGTGAATCAAATGGGGTTTTTACAAAAAGAAATTACTCTTAATGCTCCTAAAAGTAATCTGGAAGATGTAATGCAGAAGCTTTCGGTAAAAGCTGGCTTTACTTACACAGCATTAAGTGATAAGATTATTGTTAGAACCATTGCACCCGCTGGGATTGCAAATCATGTCGCAAGAGTTATTAAGGGCCGTATTACAGATAAAACTAATGGCGCCCTTCCAGGTGTATCCATATTGGTAAAAGGGACAAATACAGGTACCTCCAGTAATCAGGATGGCGATTTTTCCATTAAGGCGTCGACTGGAGATGTTTTGACTGTTTCCTTTATAGGATATAAAAATGTCGAAATTCCGGTAACTGAGTCTGAAAATTATACAATTATACTGGAAGAGGATTCGAAGGGTCTGTCAGAAGTTGTGGTAACAGCACTTGGCGTAAAGAAGGAAAAGGCTAAACTCGGATATGCCGTTCAGGAAGTTCAGGGTGAGAGTCTGGTAAAGGCGCGTGAGCCCAATGTTATTAACTCTCTGACCGGTCGTGTTGCAGGTCTGAATATTCAGAACTCTACAGATCTTTTTCAGGATCCGAAGATCTCGCTGCGCGGACGTAGTCCATTAGTAGTTATTGATGGTATTCCGGATCAGTCTGCAGATGTATGGAAGATTAACGCTGATGATATTGAAAGTATGACCATACTTAAAGGTGCGAATGCTTCAGCTTTGTACGGCTCTATCGGACAGAATGGTGCAATTATGATTACGACCAAACGTGGTAAAGGTAATGGATTGAGTATTGATGTGAATACCTCTACTGAATTTCAGCCGAGTTTTGTGCGTATCCCAAAAGTTCAGACGCAGTACGGAAATGGATTTAAGGGACAATACGCGTATGTGGATGGTTCGGGAGGTGGAACAGAAGGCGGCGGTTGGATCTGGGGGCCGAAACTCGATCAGCTGGATCCGTCCACACGCAGTGGATATTTTGAAACGCCACAGTTCAACAGCCCGGTTGATCCTGTTACCGGGAAGCTGGTTCCACTGCCTTTTATATCGCGAGGACAGAACAACGTGTCAGATTTCTTCAGGACCGGAAGTATATCCAGTAATAATATAAGTGTTACCCAAACATCTGACCGGGGTACATTCAGAGCGTCTGCTTCCCATGTTTATCAAAGGGGAGTAGTGCCAAATACAGATTTAAAAAACACTTCTTTTAATCTTTCCGGAAACTATAAACTGACTGAGGAACTAACCATGGACGCCAGGGTGAGTTATAACCGTCAATACACGAGTAATTTTCCTGAGACAGGCTATGGACCAACAAACTACTTATATAACCTGATTTTATGGACAGGTGCAGACGTTAGCGTTAAGGACCAGCGAAACTACTGGACGCCAGGTAAAGAAGGAATACAGCAGCGTAATTATAATAATTCATATTATAACAATCCGTATTTCCAGGCGTATGAATATTTACAGGGATATGCGAAAGACAATACATTTGGTTCACTTAATCTTAATTATAAGCTAAGTCCTTCTTTTAGTGTTCAGTTCAGAAACGGGATAAATACCTACGGATTGAACCGCACATATAAAGAACCTAAAAGTTATATTGGATACGGAGATAAGTCCCGCGGACAATATACGGTTGCTACCGGTAATTATTTTGATATCGCATCTGACCTCATTGTTGACTATAATCATACTTTCACTGAGAAAATTAAACTACATGCGCAATTTGGCGGGTCAAATTATTATAGGAACCACAAGTACGGAAGCACCAATACGGACGGCCTTGATGTTCCGGGATTTTATAACCTGTCTAATTCGACAAATCCGCTTCAGGGAACAAATTTCATAGAAGAGAGACGTACAAGCGGAATCTATGGCTTAGTGGATCTTGAATTTTTAAATGGCATTTATTTAACTGCTACGGGCAGGAATGACCATATTTCCACCTTACCGGTTGCAAATAATAGTTTCTTTTATCCATCAGTGAGTTCATCAGTCGTGATTTCCCAACTTACCAAATTACCAGATTGGCTTAGTTATCTGAAAGTCAGGGGAGCGTGGTCCAGAGTGTCAAGTGCAACACTAAATGATAATAATTACACCTACAGTTACCTTCCTTCTTATAATAAGGGCGTGATCTGGAACAGTCAGCCGTCGCTCGCCTACGGCAGTGCACTATTAAATGCCAGCCTGAAGCCGCAGACCTCAGACAGTTGGGAAGCCGGCCTGGATACGAGATTTTTCAATAATAGGTTAAGTCTGGAAGCCACTTATTATCAGACACGTGATTACAATAATATTGTATCTATTCCAATATCAAATACCAGTGGTTTTAAAACCAGGCTGGATAATGGAAACGTATATCAGCGTAAAGGAGTGGAGCTTGTGCTTTCCGGTACTGCCGTACAGAGCAAGAACTTCAGCTGGGATATTACTGCAAACTTTAGTCAGTACCGCAGATATCTGAAAGAAATTTACGGCAATGCAGAACGGCTTAACAACCTGAAAGTAGGTGATCGTACAGATAAGATATTTACAACCGTTTATCAGGAAGATGCAAATGGCAATGTAATCTACGGCGCCAATGGCTTTCCACTGGAGGATACTTTTAAACGATCTGTAGGCAATCAGGACCCTAACTGGACTTATGGAATGGAGAACTCTTTCCGTTATAAGAATTTTAGCTTTAAATTCTTGGTAGACGGTCGTTTAGGTGGTAAACTCTATTCTACAACTAACCAGAAAATGTGGTGGGGCGGAACCAATCCGGGCACAGTGAACCAATATCGTGATGATGCCAATGCCGGCAAGTCTACTTTCGTCGGTGAGGGAGTAATTGTAACTTCAGGTCAGGTGAATTATGACGGGAATGGCGTAATTGTAAGTGATACACGTACGTTTGCACCGAATACCAAAGCTGTAAATTATATTGATTATATGACCAATACAAGTAATGGTGCTTATAATAACTATAACTATTTCTCACAGACTTTCCTGAAACTGCGGGAAGTTACATTAACCTGGCAAGTACCTGTTAAATGGCTTGGTAAATCGGGAATTAAAGCATTAAATGTTTCTGCTGTAGGACGTAATCTGTTGCTGTTTTCTAAAATGCCTAACGTAGATCCTGATCCGGGAATTGACAACCTTCAAACTCCTTCTATGCGCACTATAGGATTTAATGCGAACCTAAGATTCTAATTGTAAAGATATATACACATGAAAAAAAGAGTATTCATTTTACTTGCAGCAAGCGTTGTTTTACTGCATACAGGATGTAAAAAACTAAGCGAATTTCAAATAGACCCTAACAAGTCAACCATTGCCACACCGGATTTATTACTCAATACGGTCGAACAAAAGGCGTTTCAGTCTACGAGTTTGAATGTTACGGTGGCGACAAGACAAATGGGAATTACCGAATCTGCTTCCAATTATCAATATTACGGCTGGACAAGGAGCGACTATGGCGATTTTGATAACCTCTTGCAGGTGGTAAAAATGGAGCAGGCAGCGGCCGCGCAAAATAAGCCGGAATATATGCCATTGGTGAAGTTTTTCAAAGCATGGTATTTTTTAAAACTAACCCAGACTTTCGGCGATATTCCTTATAGCGACGCCTTGAAAGGCGAAGATAATATCAGCTCACCAAAATATGACAAGCAGGAAGATATCTACCTAAGCATATTGAATGACCTGAAAACGGCTAATGGCATGATCGACGGAAACACACCATCTGTACAACGTGATATTGTCTATAATGGTAATATGATGAATTGGAAGCGTGCAATCAATTCTTTATCTCTTAGAGTATTGATGAGTCTTTCAATTAAGGAGAATGACAGCCGCTTTGAAATTAAAAGGCGTTTTGCTGAAATTGTAAATAACCCGGCCCAATATCCCATTTTCACGGGTAATGCAGATAATGGCCAGCTAAAATTCTACGATCTTCAGGATAATCGTTATCCGTATTTTAATGATAATAGTATCCAGACTGCCTATTATATGGATGAAAGTTTTGTCAATATATTAAAACAGCTGAAGGATCCAAGATTGTTCAGCTTTGCGGATAAGGCACCCAAATTTGCAGCGTTGCCAGCAACTGATTTTAGTGCTTATGCCGGTATACAAGGAAGTGCCCCGGTTAATGAGAATGCTTTGCGCCAGATTAAAGGAGAAGCGTCCAGGATTAACCCCCGGTTTTATAGCAATCCGGTGAATGAAGCCAGTATCGCGATTGGATACCCTGAGCAGCAGTTTATTTTAGCAGAAGGTGTGATCCGGGGCTGGATCGGAGGAAATGCAAATGATTATTATCAGAATGGAATTGCAGCTTCCATGAGTTTTTATAACATTGATCAGGCGACTATCAAAAATTATTTGTCACAGGGCGAATTGCAGTTGGGCAATAATGCTGTTTCACAGATTATTACTCAAAAATATATTGCTTCTTTTATGAACAGCAGCTGGCAACCGTTTTTCGAACAGAGACGCACTGGTTTTCCTGTTTTCGAGGTTTCAGGTTCAGGTGTGCTAAATAACAAGCGGATACCTAAGCGCTGGATGTATCCCGAGTCGGACTTACAGGTAAATCAGCAGCATGTGATTGATGCAATCAGCAGGCAGTTTCCTGAAGGAGATAATATAAACGGAATAATGTGGCTCCTTAAGCCATAAATCCTGGACTCAATTCTTATATTCATCAATACGATCAGATATTACATGAAAAAAATATTTATTTGTGGCCTTTTACTGCTGAACATCAGTGGTTATGCGCAATCTAAGCGAAAAGTAGTTTATGTTATTGCAGATGGCATTCCACCGGATGTCATAGAAAAACTGGAACTACCCAACTTCAAACGTATAATTAATGAAGGTACTTACCTGAGAATACATGTCGGAGGCGATAAAGGAAGTTACAATGAAACACCGACTATTTCTGCAGTAGGGTATAACAGCCTGCTTACCGGAACCTGGGTGAATAAACATAATGTTCCGGATAATGATATTAAAGAACCTAATTATAACTATCAAAATATATTCAGGTTGTTTAAATCCCAATTTCCTGATAAAAAGACGGGAATATATTCCAGCTGGACAGATAACCGCACTAAGCTTTTAGGGCATCGTCTGCCTTCGGCCGGTAATTTACAGGTCGATTATATTGCCGACGGTTATGAATTGGATACACTGAATTTCAAGCATGATAAGCAGCGCGATTTTATGCACAGGATTGATGAAAAAGTCGTGGAACAAGCGGCATTAAGCATCAGAAAAGACGCGCCTGATTTGTCCTGGGTATATCTGGAATATACGGATGATATGGGGCATATGTATGGTGACAGCCCCAAATTTTATGCTGCAGTTCAAATGCTGGACGTACAGATGGGTAAAATATATGATGCCATTAACGAGCGTAAAAAGAAGTATAAGGAAGATTGGCTGCTGGTTATTACAACAGATCACGGGCGTAGCGAAAAAGACGGTAAAGGACATGGTGGACAATCAGACAGACAACGTAATACCTGGCTGGTAACCAACAGCAATGAGTTGAACAAGTATGCACATACTTATGATCCTGGAATTGTTGATATTATGCCTACGATCGCCAGATTTTCGGGTGTTCAAATTCCCAAAGATGTTCTGGAGGAAATTGATGGAACTCCGCTGATTGGCCCGGTGTCAGTAGCAGATATGAAAGTCAATTATATTCAGGGAGATATTGACCTCAGCTGGAAGGTGATCGAGAACTCCGGGAATGTTAAAATATGGGTCACTACTACCAACAACTTCAAGGCAGGTGGAAAGGATACCTATCATATGGTCAAAGAAGTGCCGGTAAAGAACGGACACGCATTGATTAATGTAAAAGACTATCCTTCTGAATTCTATAAAATAGTGATGGAAGCGCCCGTTAATACATTAAATAAATGGCTGATCATTAAGAAGTAGTAGCTTTCAGCTTGCTAAATAAAAATAGAGGGCCTTTTAAGGCCCTCTATTTTTATTTCAGGTAACCGGTTTCCTAAGCCAAACCATTTATAAAACTGACTATTTCTCTCGCCAATGATTCCGGCTGTTCTTCGGCAATATAGTGGCCGCAATCTTTAATGACACCTCCTATAACATGATGGCCTAGTGGTTTCATTTTTTCAAATAAATCGGGGGCGCTTCCCACATCCCCGCCGAGTGCAAGAACCGGGACAGTAAGTTTAGTATCCATTAGTTGCTTATTCTGATCCATATCTTCCAAAACTGCACGATAATACCCGAGCATTCCCCTCAAGCCACCTAAAGAAGAATAGACCCGTTCATATTCATCAATATCCCCACTGGTAAAAGTATTAATAAAATTGGCTGACTTTCGGTTGAAGAACCATTCGATTAGAATTCGCTCGCGGCCCTGAAGCAGAATTTCCGGAAGATCAGAAATAGGGTTAAACAGGAAATGCCAGTTTCTCCAGTTATCTGCGCCCAGGGTAATTGTAGGCTGCAGGGTTACACCGGGGATATTTCCGTCAAGCAAAACCAGACCACGTAAGGATTGACTGTATGCATGTGCAAACGGGTAACCAACCCATGAACCAATATCATGGCCGACAAAAACATAATTTTTTTCGCCCAATTGATCTAGAAGTGTATGAATGCGTTCTGCTGTAGTTCTTGTATCATAACCATCTGCCGGTTTATCTGAATCACCTTGCCCGGGAAGGTCTATGGCTATTACTTTAAATTGTTTTGCAAGTAAGGGAATTACTTTTCGCCAGGCGTACCAGCTTTGTGGAAATCCTGCGATAAGAACAATCGTAGGACCTTTGCCACATTCGACGATATGGAAACGAATACCTGCTGCCTCAACCAGCCGGTGCTGGAGTTGATAGTTTAAATGATCACCCATTTGATTAATGTCTTTCAGTTCTAATACTGTTGGACACTAATTTGTTTTAGAGATATAATTTATAAATCAATCTGACAAAAATATCAGACAATCACTCTGTGTGCTTTGCGAAAATGGGAAGGGCTCGCACTTCTGTATTTTTTAAAAATCCTGTTCAGATGACTATCATCAGTGAAGCCAAATTCTCTCGCAATTTCGCCAATTCTCATATCGCTATGTAATAATCTGTTTTCTATCAGTTTCAGTTTATACTGCATCAGGTAATCCTGCAGGGTTTCATTGGCATGCTTTTTAAAATAACGGCCCAGATATGATTCGGAAATTCCGAAAGTTATACCGAGATGTTCAGCGGTTAGCCTTTCAGGGTTATAGATATTGCTTTGTATATATTGTAAGATGTCCATTGCCTTTTCTTCAGACTGTTCATTGATCTTTTCAGGTAGGGTTTTAGCAATATTTCTGGCTACTATGATAATTAAAGTATTAACCAGCTGACGGATTAGCTCTTTATTATAAAGGTCGCGATTAACGTACTCCCGGATTAAAGCGTTAATAATGGGCTCAACTAATGTCTTATCTACCTGGTTTGTTAATATACAGCCTGGTTGATGATTTGCATGTTGTAAGATGAATTCAAGTTTCTGGATGTTATCTGGTTGTAAGGCACTGTTTTTAATATAGATATTGTTAAACCGGATAAATAAAAACTGAGTCGTTTCCTCGATTTCAAAGGAATGGCAATCGTCTGGGGTAATCAGAAAAAGGTGTCCTTTATGATATGGAAATTTATTTTTATTGATACACTGCTGCCCGGTTCCGGATACAATGTATACCAACTCGAAAAAGTTGTGTTCATGCGCTTTTTTCGGACATTCATTGAGTTCCTTAAAAACAATTTCGAAGGGTTCGTAAATATTTTCCTTGTGCATGGTACAAAATTACTGTTTTACCGAATAGATGTACTGATTTTTCTGAGTATACGCTATTAATTTTGATGTATAAAAAATAAAATACAATGAAAGCGATCATTTTAAAAGAGTTCGGATCTGCAGATCAGCTGCAAATACAAGAGTTAAATATACCTGTAGCACAGGAACAGGAAGTACTGATCCAGGTAAAAGCAATTAGCATTAATCCGGTAGATATAAAAACCCGTGAAGGAAAAGGAGCAGCGGGAAAAATCGGAAAGGAGAGACCAATTATTTTGGGTTGGGATATCTCTGGTATTGTAACGGAATCCCGGTCTGAGAAGTTCAAAGTTGGCGATGAGGTATTTGGTATGGTCAACTTTCCAGGGCATGGTAAAGCTTATGCCGAATTTGTATCAGCACCTGCAGATCAACTGGTACTAAAACCTGCATCAATAAGCCATATTGATGCGGCGGCAGCGACGCTGGCGGCTTTGACAGCATGGCAAGCGCTGGTAACCAATGCGAAAATAAAAGCTGGAGATCGCGTCTTAATTCACGCTGCGGCTGGTGGGGTAGGGAATTACGCGGTGCAGCTTGCCAGGCACCTTGGCGCCTATGTAATTGGAACTTCTTCAGGAACAAAAAAAGATTTCGTACTTAGTCTGGGTGCAGATGAGCATATAGATTATACAGCAGTTCCTTTTGAGCAGGCAACGAGTGATATTGATTTTGTGCTGGACACAATTGGTGGGGATAATATAGACCGGTCTTTGAAAGTGATTAAAAAAGGAGGAACGATTATCAGCATTCCTTCCGGCCTAAGAGAAGCGGTGACCGAAAAAGCGACGAAATCAGGAATCAATGGATATTTTATAATGGTACAATCTAATGGTCAGGATATGCAGCAGATAGCAAGGTTACTGGAAAATGGTCAGCTCAAATCTCATGTATTGCAGGTCTTTGACTTTGACGACATGGCAAATGCCCATAGAGCACTGGAGACCGGGAGGACGCAGGGAAAAATAGTTGTCAGGTTATAATAATCCTGGAAAAGGAAAACGGGAATGATCTCCGACCATTCCCGTTTAATCTAAATTAACGCCTTTCGATTTGTATCTTTAAATAAAGGTAATGCTGGTGTTTTATATTTGTTTTGCCCTTAAAATTTATTCTTCGTAAATGACTCGATACCTGCTTTTAGTATTATTGTTAGTTTCTGGCTTACTGAAAGCTCAACCCGTAAAACCTGAAGATTACGGATTAAAAGCTTTTTATCTTGAAGATCCTAAACTGGGTAGGATTGATTATTATTTAACTGAAAGAGCACTAGACCAAAAGAAACCATTGTTGATTGCTTTGGATGGCTCTGGAAATTTTCCACTCGTTATCTTTGTACAAAAGACTAAAGGTTCAGAAGTAATGAATGTTTTTGATCATGATTTACTTGCCCTTTCAGATCGTTTTCATGTTTTACTTATTGGAAAGCCAGGCATTGCTTTTTGTGATACAATTAAAACAGATACGACCGATATCAATCATGTGGCAGCTAAGCTTCCAAGTCCAAAAGCTTTTCTGAATAACAACGGCTTATACTGGAGGGTTCAAGCAGTATCTAAAGTTTTAGATAGATTGATGAAGGATATACCGATTGATAAACATAAGATTATTGCATATGGATATTCGGAAGGTGCTCAAGTAGCTCCTGCACTTGCAATAAGCGATAAAAGAATAACTCATTGTGCTGTCGTAATGGGAAGTGGTTTAAATCAATTTTACGACTTTATAACAGCAGTGAGAATTAGGGTCTTAAAGAAGGAGATTACAGAGGGGGCGGCGCAACAGCAGATCGATTCACTCTTCCTTAAATTCAAGGACATTTATGCTCATCCAAATGCCACCGATAAACAATGGGAGGATAATACCTATAAACGCTGGGCTTCATATTGTAGCACCATACCAATGGAAAACCTGGTAAAACTCAATATACCGATATTTATGACGGCCGGGAGCCAGGATATAAATTCGCCCATTTATGGGGTCGAATATGTCAGGTTGGATTTTTTAAGGAGGGGTAAACAAAATCTAACTTTTAAGACCTATCCAACAGATCATTTTTTTTCTGAACATTATATAGATGATGGTAAACCAGCTCTACGTTCCTACAAAAAGCAAATGCTTTTAGATTTCATGAGTTGGATACAATAATAATAATAAAGAAGATTTAAAAAAAGGAAAACGGGAATGATCTCCGACCATTCCCGTTTAATCTAAATTAACGCTCTCATATACTAAAGCGTTCAAAACAATAAATTATTGTGCCCATCTAAAATTAATTCCTGATTTTTCTAAATCATCGTTACTTTTATAAAATTCAGGCATGCACGACATATTACGTCAACATATAGAGAAAATAGTATCATTGAGTGACGAGGAATTTGCCTTCGTGCGTACTCATTTTACAGCCAAAAAATTTAAGAAGCACCAATTTCTTATACAGGAAGGTGAACCTGTGAAATACTTTTATTTTGTAGTTTCAGGGCTTTTAAAGTTGGTGCATACCGATGATACAGGAAAGGAGCATATTGTTTCTTTTGCTATGGAAGATTGGTGGGAAAGTGATTTTTATGCCTTCTATACACAAACTGCAGCAACCATGTCGCTGGAATGTGTAGAAGATACTGAAGTGCTTTGTCTGTTACTCAAAGATTATAAAAAGCTGTGCGACGATCTTCAGAAGATGGAACGTTTCTTTCTTGAAAAATCGAACTTTGGTTTTATCGGGTCACAAAGACGTATTATATCGTGGTTAACGTCAAATTCTAAAGAGCGTTATGAACAGCTTCTTAAGCAGTATCCTTCACTTGTACAGCGTGTGCCTAAAAGTCTGCTTGCTGCCTACCTCGGTGTTTCCCGCGAAACATTGAGCAGACTGTCTCCTTAATGCTGTGATATAACTCACTTTTTATTCGTGCGCTTTGTCAAGAGCCAGTTCCATGGGTTATCTGCAGATTTGCATATAGATTTTAAACAAGCGCCAGTGTTGGCGCGGATTCAAAGCCCTAATAAAATGGAAACAAGAAATATTAATCCCTGGAAATGGCAGGATGCACGTAGTTACTCACAAGCTGTTGAAGTGAAAAATGTCGAAAGTACGCTGTATTGCTCAGGTCAGGCGGCTATAGATGCAAATGGAATATCAAGTAACGAAGACATGAAATCCCAACTCATTCAGGCATTGCAGAATCTGGAACAAGTGATCCAGGAAGCCGGTTATGAATGCAAAGGTATTGTCCGGTTAAATATCTACACAACCTCAACTGCCGAACTTTGGCCTCATTTTGATGTTTTCCAGGACTGGATAGCAAAACACGGTATCAAACAAGCACTGACCTTGTTAGAAGTAAAAAGTCTTTTTGAAACCTTAAAAGTCGAATTTGAAGCTACAGTAGTGAAATAATTGAGGTCACAGACAGAACAAAAAGGCTGTAATCATATTTATAATTACAGCCTTTTTGTTCTTTTCATTGGTCACTTTCTACATGTGCTGAACAGATTTTCGGATAAGTGTTTTTAATCAGAGGTTAATAAAGTTATGCTCGGGTTTCGTCAAGCTTTGCTTCATACTTCATTCACTGTTTACTCATAGTTCCTTCATACTTCGTTCAATCGAAATTGAAGGAAGTATGAACAGACATTGAACATAGTCCGACCAGAGTTCGTAACAATGACGAAACACACCTTGTCGTCTGGCGATAAACAGAATGAAGAGATTATTATACTACTTTTTCTTTTCCCCGATTACGTCATCAATTGAGTAAATACCAGCACCAGTGATCATTATTGATACCAGGCCCGCTATATATAATAAATTAATTTCATATCCCGGAGAGCCAAAAAGGGGGCCTGACGGAGTCAGGCCTATCGTTTTAATTGTACTGAAACCATAATGTATATGAACACTGAACATGGCAACCAGCATGGTGATTATCAGCGGAATTGCTGTTATACCAACGTAAAACCCTGAAAATATGGCTAAACCACCGACTAGTTCCACCATGACAGTGACCCATGCGGTAATATGGGGAAGGGGAGTGTTCAAATAGGTAAGTAATTTTTCAAAACCAACAGGAGCTCCCGTACTCAGTTTCGCCCAACCGTGAGCCATAAACCCAAATCCAATTATCAATCTTAAGAATAGCGGGGACCATTGTTGCTGTTTTTTCAGGTTTGAATAAAAATCATTAATCATATTTTAAAATTTAGATAAGTTTGACGGGCACAAATAAGTGTGACCATTGATGAAATTTAATGGTGTGTTCTTTGTTCAATCATCATTGACATGATCCTCAATCTGCTGTTGTAATTTTTTTTTGAATTTTGTGTCTAGTTTCAACTCTGCATGATTGCGATTAAATAAATTATGTATCATCTTATTCAGCAGAATGCTTTGCTTCATAAACGTGGCACATATTGAGCAGCCTGCCACATGAATTTTAAGTTCAGCTTCTTCCTGCAAAGTGATTCTGGCAATCTGTTTTTTTTCAATTAAAAATGTCGCTTTTCTGCAGTTATAGGATATTTTCTTTAATTCTTCTTTCTCGAAGTTTTTCATAGTTCTCTAATTTTGGAGCCAGTTTTTCTGAAGGCAAGACCTCAAGTTAACTTTAGCACGGTGAATAATTACCCAGAAATTTGATGATGAAACTCTTAACTCACTGCAGATATATGCAGTGCTTTCATCATCCATATGTTTCATTGTAAACACAGCCAGCCATAGTTTCGGTAGCTTCTTCATGCACGCCCTCAATATTTGCTGAAATTCTTTGTTTTCCAGCGCATCGGCCTGTTCAATACCAAATTCTTTGGGTCTGTGTTCGTGATTCCAATGGCCATTTTCATGATCAAAAAAATCATTCTGTTCCTGTTCGGCTTTAATGATATCTGTATCTTTTGCAAAAGCTGACGATTTCTGACGATAAACATCAATAATCTTGTTTTTTAGGATGGATGTTAACCAGGTCTTTTCGGAGCTTCTGCCTTCAAATTTTGCGGAACGTTCTAATGCCGCTAAAAATGTCTCCTGAACCAAGTCCCTGGCCAGATCTACATCTTCGATCCTGAGGATAGCGTAGGAATAGAGATAGTCGGCATATTTGCTAACCCATAGATGAGGATCTAATTTTTCGTTCCCCCTTATTGTAGTTTTATCGTGTTCCTGTTGCATAAATGAAAATTGCCAATCATGATGAATTTAATTTAGATAAATCCAATTGTATTTTTAGTCGGGTTCGCTTTGAAAACCTTACAAATTCTTTAATTTTTATTTGTAAGGGTTAATGTGTTTCTGCGACTAAGCCATAAAAACAATATGAAAATTCAAAAAATGGGATATGCAGTTGGCGTAATTGCAACATCAGTGGTATTATTATGGATTGGTATTTTGAAGTTTACTGCTGCGGAGGCCGCTGGTATCAAGCCTCTTGTAGAGCACAGCTTTTTAATGAGCTGGATGTATAAAATTGCTTCGGTAAATATCGTATCAATTCTAATAGGCCTATTTGAGATAGTTACAGGTCTACTTTTATTACTTTCTTTCAGGATAAAAATAGCCGGAAAAATAGGGGGGTACCTCGCATTAGTCATATTTTTTACAACAATCAGTTTTCTCGTTACCACACCAGGGATTTGGAAAAAGGTCGAATTCGTGCCTGTTACCGATTTTTTCATACTAAAAGACCTTGCGTTTCTAGCTATAGCTTTACAGGTAATTGAGCGTCACTCAGATTAGTGTACCCTAAACTTAGTTATATAACTGCTAAAGCAGTTGTGTAACTAAGTTTTAGTTGTATAACTGAAATATAAGTTATACATTCGGACATGGAAGAATTAACTAAAAGCGAAGAAAGGATAATGCAGGTCCTTTGGAAACTGCAAAGCGCATTTGTTAAGGATATTATTGAAGCACTTGAGGAGGAGCCGAAGCCACCATATAATACAATCTCCTCAACAGTGAGGTTACTGGAGAAAAAAGGTTATGTGTCCTACAAAGCTTATGGTAAAACTTATGAGTATTTTCCTGCGATAAGTAAGGCGGAGTATACAAAGACAACTTTCTCGAAAATGTTTGCTGGATATTTTGATAGTTCACCTGCAAGTTTACTCTCATTTATGGTTAGAGAAGAGCAGTTGAGCGAACAGGATGTTGAAAATCTCAAAGCTTTGATCAAGAAAAAATCCTGATCATGGAATTTATCTATTATCTGCTGAAAGTCAGTATATGCCTGGCACTTTTTTTTGGAACTTATGTGCTGTTCCTAAAGAAACTAAGCTTTTTTACAGCTAATCGCGTATATCTGCTTGCCACATTACTCCTTAGTTTTACGATCCCTTCCCTGAAATTTGAGCGAAGTCCGGAGATTACTGCTCCCCGGTTTTTTGGCGACTATGATACTGTTGAGCATATCTCAGGTAAATCACTTTCACCAATAGTGGTCAATGATGCAACTGGTTTCCTGTCACTTTCAGATTTGTTTTTTTACACTTACCTTCTGGGTACGCTGATATTTTTGTCGGTAAGCTTTTTTAAAATATATCAGTTAATCCGATATGCCCGCTCTGAGTATATCCGGATCGACGGTTTAAAAGTCATTTATAAGAAAAGCGGCTTTGTTAACTGCTCTTTTTTTAATTACGTTTTTATAGATCAGGACAGTCTGACAAAAGACGAATTGCAGATACTGTTAACACATGAACGGGTTCATGCGAAACAACTGCATACGCTCGATAAATTGGTATTATTACTTTGTAAGTCCTTGCTCTGGTTCAATCCAGTTATTTATTGGTATGAAGCGGCTTTAGAGGAGGTACATGAATTTGAAGCCGACCAGATCACAGCAACTGAGTTTTCTGCTGATATATACGCAAATCTACTTATTGGACTTGCTTCTAAAAAACAATTAAATCCAGTTCTCCATGGCTTCAGTAAGCAGCCGCTTAAAACAAGAATTGTCAGGCTGTTTACAAAAACCTCACCTGCCAGCTTTAGGTGGTCTTATTTAACCGTTATTCCATTACTGGTGTGCCTAAGTTGGATCTTTGCATTTAAAGCACCTGAGATTTCCCTGAAACAGACTGCCGGGAATAGCGATTTTGTTTTGGTTTTGGACGCTGGCCACGGAGGGACAGACAAGGGAGCTGAGGGTGGTGGCTTTTTAGAAAAAGACCTGTCATTGAAAATCTTGCAAAAAGTAAACCGGATTGCAAACGAAAGAAATGTTAAAGTTATAACAACGCGAAATATCGACCAGTATCTGTCTTTAAAGGATCGTGTTAAGGCAAAGGGTGATCTGTTGATTTCATTTCATTTGAATCAGGATATTGACCCTGAAATTAATGGAATCCAGCTGCTGGTTGGAAATCCCGGGGCAGATAGCGCAAAACGTAAAAAGTTAGATCAAATAAGCTATCAGTTGTATAAAAACTTGAGCCAGCTAAATGGAATTGCAGTAGACAACATACCAAAAGAAGTTGAAAGCCTGTATATTCTGAACAGAAGCAGTGCTCCGGCAATTATCCTTGAGCTAGGTTACCTAAGTAATCTAAATGACAGACGTTATTTGACCGACCCGGTAAAACAGGAAGAATTAGCCAATACAATAGTAACTTCTATAATTGAATACAGCACCATTCTGAATCGGGAAAAATAACAAAATAACATGTTTAAATTCGCAAGCTTTCTTCTGTTTGCCAGTATGCTTTTACTGGTGAACGGCTCTTCAGCGCAATATAAAATAGACGGTAATGTATTTGGAGAGGGGGTAGCATTGACCGCTATATCGGTTACGATCACAAATGGGAGTAACTTTTCGAAAACCACACAAACGGACAACCTTGGCAGATTCTTTTTTAATGATCTTAAAAAAGAAAATTACCTGCTTTTATTTTCTTCGGTAGATTTTAAGAAAATACAACGTAAAATATCGCTGAACGCAGATACCATAGTTCATGTAAATCTAGAGAAATCAACTATTGAACTGCAAAATGTAGAAATTCAGTTTAAAAAGGCGTTAATAGAAAAAAAAGTAGATAGAACTATTTTTAATGTAGATGGGAGTGTTGCTGCAATTGGAACTGATGCCCTGGAACTAATGAGTAAAGTCCCCGGCATCCGGGTTGTAAATGAAAGGGTTTCTTTAGTCGGCAAAGGAAGCATCAATATTATGATTAACGATAAAATCACACCACTATCCGAAGACGATTTAGCCAATTATCTACGATCTATTCCTTCAGACCATATTTCCAAAATTGAGGTTATCACTAATCCTTCTGCCAAATACGATGCACAGGGGAATAATGGTTTGATTAATATTGTGTTAAAGAAAGCTGTTGCAGAAGGATTTAAGGGGGCCGTAAATCTCGGTTTTACACAGGCGAGTCATCTTACAGGCTCAGGTGGGGGGAATTTAAGCTTTAGAAAAAATAAGATCACTTTATTCACAAATTTCAATATCCGTAAGGGTTCAACTGTTCCTTTTGAACAAAGTAATATCTTTTATCCCGTTCAGACCTGGAATGTCGTGAACAAAGACCGGAATTTTCGCGTTGTACCCAGTGGACAATTAGGTCTGGATTATCAGATTTCCAAAAATACAACTGCTGGTCTCTCCTATAACGCGGGGCAGACTGATTTCCATTCCGAAGAAAATATAAAAACATCCGTATTTAATAAAGCAGGCGAGATAGACTCGATATTGAATTCTGATGCCAATGCAAAGATCAAATCGAATTATAAAACTGGAAATTTTTATTGGAAACAATTGATCGATACAATGGGTAAACAGCTCGTTATTAACGCAGACTGGTTTAAGTACAAAGATGATAATCATCGATTTTTTGATAACACGACTTTTGGCCGGGATGGCGGGATAGTTCCGGAATCATTTGCCCAATACCTTTCCTCAAGCCGGCAGAATATCGGTCTTTATACTTTAAAAGCTGATTTGGATTTGCCATACAAAGCTTTCAATCTTTCCTTAGGGGCAAAAGCCAGCTTTATAAAAAATCAAAGCGAAGTATCGTTCTTTAAGATGACGAATGATATTTATGAAATTGATAACGGTCAGACTAACCTTTTTAATTACAATGAAAATACACAGGCACTTTATTTTAATCTCAATAAAACCTTCAAGAAGTGGGATTTTCAGATGGGATTAAGGGCTGAGTATACACAGATAGAAGGCATATCTGTAAACTCAACGACTAGAGAGGACTATCTACGGCTGTTTCCTACGTTGTTTATAAGTTATCGAAAAAATGAAAAAAGTGAGTTTTCTTTAAATTACGGACGCCGTATTAACAGGCCCGCTTATAAAAAGCTGAATCCTTTCCGGTGGTATAGTAATCAATATTCTTATGCTGAAGGCAATCCCTTCCTGCGCCCCTCTTACAATAATAACATAGAATTATCCCATACCTATTCAAATGTTTTAACTACTACATTATCTTTTAATAACACAAATGACGGATATAATAATGTGAATTTCACCGATGTAAATACTAATATTCAAATCTTGCGCCCGGTGAATTTAATGACCAGCTATCAGTATCAACTGAGTAATTCTATTGTCTTTAACCGGCTGAAATGGTTGGAAAGTCTGAATCAGCTGGACGTATTTTATATAAGATCTAATTCATCCATTGCAGAGACTCTTCCAAATTTAAACGGTGTTGGTGCTTATTTTTCTACCTCAAACCAGGTCATTTTTAATAAAATCAGAACACTGATGGGGGAAGTGAATTTTTGGTATCAGTTTCCGGGAGTTAATGATCTGAATAAAATGAAAAGTCAATATCGTCTTGATATTGGATTTAAAAGGCTGCTTTTAGATAACAAGCTCCAGCTTGCTTTGAATATGGCCGATATACTGAAAAGCGGAAAAGATAGGTATAGTAGTATAGTTAATGGCATTAATCAGGAATACAGAAATTATTATGATTCACAATATTTGCGTTTAACTGTCAGGTATAATTTCGGAAACGATAAAATTAAGCAGCAAGACCGTAAGCCTGGTAATGAAGAAGAAAGGCGTCGGAGTAACTAATTTAGTAATTCCCCTGCTTTAGGAATATCGGATCGGTCAATGTATTCATGAAAGCAATAAGCTGTTTTTTCTCTGTGCTGCTCAATGCAATTCCAGCTGTTCCATTACTATATAAAGTGCTGTCCAGTCCTTTTTCATTTTTTAGTCCTGTATAATGATCGAGCACTTGCTGTAAGGTAGCAAATCTGCCATCATGCATATATGGAGTAGTCAATGCGATATTACGTAAGCTTGGTACTTTAAATTTGCCCATATCGTCCGGCTTACCAGTGAGGGTACCAAGGCCTTGATCGGCTGCCGTTCCTGTTCCTGCATTTCTCAGCGACTCATCTGTGAATAGCTCTCCATTATGGCAGGGGGTACATTTTTCTTTGAAAATTAACATTCCCCTGTGTTCATCGTCTGAATAAGAGAGGTTTTCTTTTCTGGAGTAAGTATCGTACCGCGAATTGGAAGTAACAAGCGTATTGAGATATTCGGTAAACACTCTTTTGAGGCGTTCCTCAGTAATATCTTCTGTTCCAAATACCTTTTTGAATTGCTTTTTATAACTCGCCGACTGGTTTAAACGAGCTAGAACTATGGATATGCTGGATGCCATTTCTACCGGACTTTGTATAGCGTTAACTACCGTTTGTGATAAGTGTCCGGCCCGGCCGTCAGCAAAGTAGCTTTTCTTCCATTGGAGGTTCATTAGTGCAGGCGTATTTCTGGCCGCATGTACAGTGCCATTTCCTCTGCTGAAAGTAATACCGGGGTCGGAATATGCATTCTCATTTTGATGGCATGATGAGCAGGAGACTTTGCGGTCAGCTGATAAACCAGGATCTTTAAAAAGGGTTCGGCCAAGGGAAATTCCTTTTAGTGTAGCCATGGTTGTATCTGGTGGAAGGACCGGGAAATTGACCGGCTGGTTGACAGCCATTTTTGAATCTGAAGCCGAAAACATAAAGCCTACGGTCAAAATACCAAAGCTTGTTAACAATAACACTAAAATAATCAATTTGCCTTTTTGCTGTCCAGCCATCTTCTCTGTATTCCACTTTATTATTTGATCGAAAATTCAAACGGCAAAAGTAAGGCAAGAGCAAAGGTTTTCCTAATAATTATAGTGGTCTTATTGTAAGGATACTCTTACGGGGCATGAAAATACTGCAAACGAAATTCCCGGTTTGGGGTTTATAAAAGAGCTTAAACTATTTTATCGATGACAAACAAATAAACGAACTTAAAAGCAACAAATCATGATTGAAAATAATAAAGAGATTTTAACAAAAGCAAACGCGGCTGTCTCTGACGGAGATTATGAGCGGTTTCTTTCATTTAGTGCTGATGACGTGGTATGGACATTTATTGGTGAGGAAACACTAGAAGGGAAAGAAGCCGTGCGGCAATACATGTTAAGGACGTATCTGGAACCTCCAAAGTTCAAAATAGATAACCTAATTGCTGAAGGTGATTTTGTTACGGCCGTCGGGGAAATCAGCATAAAAGATAAAGACGGGAAAACGAATCATTATTTATATTGCGACTTCTGGAGATTTAGCGGTGGTAAGATGGCCGAATTAAAAGCTTTTGTTGTTAAAAAGGAGTAGAGGTACAGATGTTAATCTGGTTTAGAACTTTTCAATTAAGATCAGGTTAATTCTCTAAATATTAAAAAAACTCCCTCTAACTGTGATAGGTATGAAATATAAAATACTGTTTTTTGCAATAATTATAATTTCGTCACTGACTTCTAAAAATCTGGAGGGACAGACTAAAAAAAATATCTATTATGTCGTAGATACAATAAGTACTACGGTGAATAACAGGATTTCAGAGTTGGGAACTGAAGGAAGTCTTAAGTATATAAGTTTCTATTGCAAGTGTCTCCCTCCATACAATAGAAATTTAACTTTCGTTTATGATCCAGGTAAACAAAACGTTCAGATTATTAAAGAAATTAGTTATCTGACGCTTTCCTGGAAGGAGTTACAGGAGTTAGTCGTAAAGGCCGGGGCTGAGTTTAAGTATCAGTACAATCTGACCATACTAGAAGTATTGCCCGACAAAACCTACAGATCAGCCAACGTAAGACTGGTAATATATCCCCAAACTACCGTGGATTTTGAGAAACTGAAATTCTCTAAAGACTCGTCTGATCCTTTACTCTTAGAATTTGAACTTTAGAGATCAATTGTACAACCGGCCTGCTGTCTATCTGATTGCATGCTGGTTGTACTAGATGATATTATTGTATCGACTTAGGGCAACAACTTGTCATACCAGAATATTAAAACTCTTAAGCTCTTCTTTCAATGATTGAGGAGTCGTAAACTGTATTGCATAGATGCCCAATTCCTGTGCAGCTTTCACATTTGCCGGATTATCATCTATAAACAAAGATTCCTGAGCCTTAATTCCAAATCTTTGCAAAAGTAAATAGTATATCCGGTGATCTGGTTTGACCAATTTTTCTTCGCCAGAAACGACGATTCCATCGAATTGCTTCAAAAAGTCAAATCTTTCATAAGCCACTTTAATCTTTTCTGCTGACCAGTTTGTTAACCCAAAGATATTGTGAGTTTTGCTGACGCTGTTTAATATCTCTACTGTTTCGGGGATATCGGATCGCAGCATAGTGGCCCAGCAATCATCGTACATGGCAATTTTTTCCTGGTACTCGGGGAATTGCCTTTGGAGGATTTGTACCGCCTCGGCAAAGGGCCGGCCTCTGTCTTGTTCCCTGTTCCAATCGTGGTTGCAGATATTTTCAAGGAAATAATTCATTTCATTTTTGTCCTCAAAATGCTTCTCATACAAATATCTGGGATTCCAGTCAAGCAGGACATCGCCAAAGTCGAATATTATATTCTTAATTTCCATATATCTTATTTTAAGCCTGCATAATTGCAAAGTTTATATTGTTATTACCATCTGGTTTCAAGCGTTGCCAAGCTTTTTTCGTAGCCATTTGCGTATAGGTTCATCATAAAACTTTAAGCTAAGGTAGCCGATAAGGAAAGCTCCTATGAAAGTGATACACCCATACAAAATCTTCATTTTCATATCCGCCTGGGGATTATTGCTCAGCCAGGCAGAATACACATAGATTAGTGGAAAATGTGTGATATAGACCGGATAGGAGATATCACCCAGAAACTTGCACAACCGGGACTCCATACCTTTCGAAACCGTCCCGCTTGCGGCGATATAGATGATGGCTGGAAAGATGAACACGATAGTTAGCGACTCATACAGGCCATTTATCCATCTGTAATCTTCTCCGCCTATTCGCGGCATAATGAGTACGCAGCTCACTAATGCTGAACTGATTAGGAAAGACCTTTTTATCCTGGAAATAGTGATTATTCTGGAAAGTAAAAGACCGCCGAAAAACGGATAGATGAGCCGGGTAAATCCGATTGCAAGCTGTTCACTATTTAGCGTCCAGCCACCCATGAGGTCGCCGCTCTCACTGTTCACTGCATAATAGATCAGATAAGCACCGGAAATCAGCACGACTGTGGCCAGGGCCTTTTTTGAAAATTTCCTGACACCGATTGCATACAAGATATTCGCAATATATTCATAAAACAAAGACCAGCCAGGACCATTAAGCGGGTGCATTTCCTGCCACCCCCTGATATCCATTGATGGGGGAAGGGGAATTAACGTAAAACCGACAAGCATTGTCGCGATAACCGCCCATAAAGGAACTGTATGGATCAGCGGCCACTTTGGAGAGTCTGCATAATAAAATAGGCTAGCACCTATAATCATACCCAAAATAACCATTGGTTGCAGCCGTTCTACCCGGCGTTTTAGGAAACTGGATAAAGTCATCTTATCCCAGCGGTCATCGTAGGCATATCCAATCACAAAACCTGACAGAATAAAGAAAAAATCGACGGCTAAATAACCATGATTGATGAACTGATCTAGTAAACTGGTTGCATTTGGTTCGAAAACATGGAATGCGACGACAATAATTGCTGCGACGCCGCGTAGTCCGTCGAGAATTGGATAATGGGGCTTTGATTTAAGGTTACTGGTATAGTTTTGCATAAATTAATATCCGTTGAACCAACGGACCACCCAGTTGATAGGAATATTTTTGCAATTATATGCGAATTTGCTATTAATTGCAAAAATAAATGCATTAGTTTGTGTTTTGTTAAATAACAAAACAATTCATGCTAAAACCTACATTATATATTTCTGATGCGAAAGGGGAACCAAAACTTGGTTAGTATGAAAGGGTCCGGGAGTGGTTTAGGAACGCGTTGTATTTTCCCGGTACCCTTTTCTTTAAAAAATTCAATAAACCAAATATCAAATAGCAAAACGTATGTTTAAATCAAAGAAAAATCTATCAGGAATGCTGCTTGTCGCTGTCATTTTCTTCACGGGAATCTCGACCTCAAATGCCCAAAAAAGAAAAGATGTCGGTCTGCAGCTTTTTAGTCTCCGTGAACTATTGCCAAAGGATGTTGCAGGAACACTACAAAAAGTCTCCCAAGCCGGCTATAGTCAGGTTGAATTATATGGTTTTAGTATTAAGGATCAATTTTGGGGCTTGAAGCCGGCTGAGCTCAAGAAAATTCTTGACGAGAATGGATTGAAGCCAGTCAGCGGGCATTTTAATATGTCTCCTTACTTTAAATCGGGAGATGAAGCTGAGCTTAAAGCTGCAATAGAGGCCGCTAAAATTCTGGGATTGAAATATGTTACTATTCCTTGGCTCGATGCAGATACGAGAACCAGCGCTGAGGATTACAGAACTGTAGCGAAAAGGCTCAACTATGCAGGTCAGCTCTGTAAAAATGCAGGGTTGAAGTTGGCCTACCACAACCATGATTTCGAGTTTATCAAATATGGCAATGAAACAGGAATGGACATTTTGTTAAAAGACACAGATAAAAAACTGGTTGATTTTGAAATGGATATTTATTGGGTTATCCGTTCCGGACTCCAGCCTTACGAACTATTTAAAGCCAATCCCGGTAGATATGCGATGTGGCATATCAAGGACATGGACAAGTCCGATCCGAAATTAAATACAGAGGTCGGTTCGGGGTCAATTGATTATAAAGATATCTTCAAGCATGCAAAGCTTTCCGGAATGAAATACTTTTTTGTGGAACACGAGAACAACTATAAACCCGATATGCTTGGTTCCATCACAAAAAGCTGCGCTTTTATTAAGGATCAGATTCTAAAATAGGGCAAAATAAATTACAAAAAGTATCGGGTGATTTCAATCCATATGGGATGGAGGTTACCCGATACTTGGATCAAATTAAGTGACCATCCTGCAATAGCAATAGTGTTTATGGCAGTTAAGTTTAGTTGATTAATGATTTGGTTATATTTATTTGCCTGGTCGTTCAAATACATAAGTAAATCGTTATCATTGTAGAGACCACACTGATAATGGAACTATATGAAGATAACCTTATTAAGCTTTACTTTATTGTTATTCTCGTCGTTCTTATTTTCACAAGAAAGCCCAAACATAGTTACGCTCAGTTCTTTAGATCATGCCTTTCAAAAAGCACTGAAATCTAATCCCCGCCAAAATATTTATCGCCTGCGTACCAGACAAGCCATTTATAATCATAAGTCGGCCCTGGGGTTTTTGCTCCCGTCTGCATCGGGTACATTTAACGGAACCGATAATTTAAGCTTAGGAGTAACCCCCGTTCCGGGAGAACTGGTGGGCGAGCCAGGTACCACTTTTTACGCACAGTTTGGTAAAAGGTATAACTATAATGCTGGTTTAAATTTAAGCCAGGTGTTATTCGACTGGCAGGTTATTCAGGAAACAGCAATTGCGAAAAAGAACATAGAACTTTCACAGGCAGATGAGTTGTCTTTTACACAGAAACTGAAGGAACAGGTGGCCCAGGTTTATTTTACTACACTCATTGCAAAAAGTGCGGTAAAGCTTGCAGAAATGGATGAAATGCTGGCAGACAGTCTCGTCCAAATAGCGAAACAGAGTTTTGCCCATGGATCAACAGATCAGTTGATACTCAACCAGTCAATCATCAATGCTAATCAGATTCAACAGAATAAAACCAGAAGTTATAACCTATATGAGCAGGGGAAAGAAAATCTGAAGCTGCTTCTTGGAGAAAACCCGCTTGATAAAATTGAACTTAAGGAAGAATTACAAAGGATAACCTCAACTGTAGCAGATCTTAACATCATAGGGAAAGATCAGTCACTGGACAGCTATCGTGTACAAGCGGAAATTGCCGTCCTGAAAAGTAAATCCCAACGTGCTATAGCCTATCCTAAATTCCTGGCCTCTGCTTATTTTGGTGGGCAGCAGTTTAGAAATGATCTCGGACTGTCTTTAAAAGATAATGCCTGGTCGCGTTACCAATATATAGGCGTTGGGCTTTCTATTCCTTTTTTTACAGGATTTACCAATAGTAATAAATACAAAAGCTCGAAGGTACAGAGCGATATAACCCAGCTGCAATATACCGAAGCGAAGAGGACTACAGCCATTAACGATAAGATGCTCCTTAAGAATCTGGATACGCAGTATCAACTAGCCGGATCATCGTTAGCAAATTTTGAATTGTATGGAAGTACACTGCAACTTAGCCGGCAAAAACATATGGAAGGTCTGATTAGTATGGATATTTATTTTAAAACATTTATGGATTATCTGAATGCCGAGAATCTCTATTTAAATGACCTTTCACAATTATATACTATTAAGGCCATTTTAATTTCAAGACAATAAATCATTTAGCTAAAAATCCTTTAAGATGAGATATGTTCAACTATTTGCAGTACTGCTGGTCCTGTCTGCCAGCGGATGTAAGGACAAACAAGAAATAAAACCTGGTAGGAAGACTTTAACAGATGCCGTTTTTGGCAGCGGGCACCTTGAAAATAAAAATCAGTATGCCGTAAATGCGAATACTGATGGTTACTTGAAAGAAGTATATATCACAGAAGGCGATCAATTAAAAATACAGCAGCCCTTATTCCGTATCAGTGATGAGTTGCAAGAAACACAAACCGGAAATGCACTGACCAGGTTAAATTATGCAAAAACGAATGTATTACCCGCCTCAGCTCAACTGGACCAACTGAATATACAGATCAGGCAAACTACTGACAGAGTCAGAACAGATTCGGTTAATTTAAAACGTTACGAACGTTTATTGCAGACTCATGCCGTGGCGGAAATTGATTTTGAAAGGATCCAACTGCAATATCAGGAATCCCTATCGGCCTTAAAGATCTTGTATAAGAGTAAGGTCGATCTGGACCAGAACCTTCACTTGAGCGTAGCAAATGCAAAAGCAGATTACGAAGTTCAGCAGCAACAAAGCCGTTTCTATAAGATTAATGCAACTTCCGGCGGAATTGTATTGAGTATTATTAAAAAACCTGGTGATTATGTGAAAAAAGGAGAACTTCTTGCGCGTATTGGCGCTGGAGCACCCGTTATCAAATTGTCTGTTGCCGAAGATGATATTCAGCTGGTCAAAGAAGGGCAGCAGGTACTGATTTCTTTAAACAGTGTGAAAGATAAGGTTTTCAAGGCGGTGATTACCAAGAAATATCCGTCATTTGATACGGAACAACAGGCTTTTACCGTGGAAGCCCTTTTTACAGAAGCTCCCGATGAGTTTATAAATGGAACTCAGTTACAGGGAAATATCCTCATTTCTGAAAAAAAGAATGCCCTGGTTATTCCTTCGTTTTATCTTTCTGAAGGCGATTATGTCTGGCTCAAAGAGCGAAAAATGAAAAAAGCAGTTAAAGTCGGAATCCGTACCCTGGAATGGACGGAGATCTTGAGCGGAATTACTGAAAATGATTGGTTAAGCTTACCTGGAAAAAACTAGGATGCTTAACACCAATTATAAAATAGCAGGAGTTTATTTGACTGCAAAACCCAGGCAGACAATCGTCGCCTTATTAGGCGTAACTTTCGGAATCTCCATGTACGTATTTATGATCAGTTTTGTGACTGGAGTAAATGAGATGACCAATAAGCTGGCTTTTACTTCCTTTGCTCATATACGAATCTATAATGATGGGCCGAAAGATAACACTGACCTGATCAGTGAAAAATCAAATGAAACGGCACTGGTTAACTTGCGTAATGCCAAGGTAATCAAGTATACCACGGGTATTAAAAATCCGGCAGAGCTCATTAAACTTCTGCAGCATCAGCCGGAAGTGACCGGTGTTACCCCCCAGGTCAATGTCAGCGTTTTTTTTAGAAACGGTGGTAATAAAATTAATGGAATGTTGAGTGGGGTAGAGGTCGATGCTGAAAACCGTTTGTTTACGATAGCCGATTATATGGTAAGTGGAAACTGGAATTCGCTCAAAACGCAGCCCAATGGTATAATTCTCGGCGTTAAATTAGCTAAATCACTGAGAGTTGGAATCGATGATAATGTAAATGTACTTACTGCTGAAGGGATCATGAAAAACCTGAAAGTGATCGGGGTTTTTAAGACAAATATGGGTAGTATAGACGGCACTAAGGCCTACCTGAATATTAATTCGACCCGTCAGATGCTGGCTAAAAATCAGAGTTATGTGACCGATCTGCAGATCATGGTCAATGATTATAAGGTAACAGCCCCATTAGTTCAAAGACTTTCCACTGTTGTTCCCTATAATACTGAGAGCTGGCAAACTTCAAATCAACAAATGTACGCGCAATCAAAATTATACGATATGGTAGCTCGTGCAGTATCATTTACCATTTTGCTGGTAGCCGGATTTGGGATCTATAATATTATGAATATGACCATTAACGAAAAAATCAAAGAAATTGCCATCTTAAAAGCGATGGGGTACTCGGGTTTTGATATCACAGTTATATTTTTAACGCAAGCTCTTGTAATTGGAGTTCTGGGTGGGATCATAGGAATGCTGATCGGCTTCTGCCTGGGTTATATCGTAGAGTTGATCCCTTTTAAAATGGGTGCCCTCGATCATTTACCTATGGCTTACCATGTTAAAGACTACCTGATGGCTTTCCTCTTCGGATTAGCCACCACATTTATAGCCGGTTATATGCCGGCCAGAAAAGCTGCGAAAATTGACCCTGTAGAGATCATCAGAAGTTAACGATCAACAGTAAAATATAAGAACGTTTCGCTCTACAAAAAAACCGTATTCATATAAGAATAACACAATCTGATGGAAAAAAAGATAGCACTAAAAGCTAATCATTTGGTTAAGTACTTCAATCAGCCAGAACCTTTTCAAGTACTCAAAGACCTTAGTTTTGAAGTGAAGAGTGGCGAATTTTTGTCCCTTACCGGAAAATCTGGTTCCGGAAAATCAACGCTGTTATATATATTGTCTACTATGGATACTGCTTACGGGGGGGAACTGACCATTAACGGCATTAAGCTGACCGGTAAATCTCAGGATCAGCTGGCTGCTTTCAGAAACGAGCATATAGGTTTTGTATTTCAGTTCCATTATCTACTGCCTGAATTTACCGCACTCGAAAATATTATGCTGCCGGCACTGAAGCTAAAAAAGAAGAGCAGGGAAGAAATTAAAGAGAAGGCTTATCAGCACCTGAAGTTACTGGGGATCGAAGAACAAGCACTGAAACTTTCGGGAAAACTATCCGGAGGACAGCAACAGAGAGTCGCCATTGCCCGGGCGCTAATCAACGATCCATCCATTATTATGGGAGATGAACCTACAGGAAACCTCGATTCAAAAAATACCCAAGTTGTTTTTGATATTTTCCGGGAGTTATCTGAAGTATACGGACAAACCATAATTACAGTTACACATGATGATGATTTCGCGAAAAATACAGATAGAATTATAGAAATGAGCGATGGAAGGTTATGTTAACAATTGAGATCCGGTGACAGCCAACATCTCGAAGCAGGCTAAAGCCTGCTCTGTTCACTTGTTTTTTCTTTAATGGCTTTACTATTCAAAGCATTGTTGCCCAAATTATATCTAAAACTGAGCCGGATGTTTTGGGTGTCTCCGTAATAAGTAAATGAGTTTCGCTGGTCGGCGTAATTGGAAGTAACTGTCATTTTCTCGCCACGGTAAACGTCGGAAATCATTAAGCCAATTTCCGCCCTGTTTCTAAATAGTTTTTTACGTGCATTAAAATTTAGGCTGCTCATTGAACTTACTTTGGCAGGTCCCTGCACGCCACCTGTAATAAAGCTGAAGTTTATGCCTGCGGTAAAGCCATCCTTTTTGCTTATGGTATATTGTTGGTCTATATTGGTATTTAAAGCATTAACCCGGTTGTACAGCGTAGTCCCGTCGCTCAGCTTAAAACTGCTTTCAACCCGGTTCGGTCCGGCCTGCATATCAACTGTGAACCATGGGGCCAGCTGGAAGCTGACGCTAAAATCAATACCATAGTAGCGGTTTCCAGGTATATTTGTGACTTTTTGGATCAGGATATTATTTACGTTATCCTGGAAAGGCAATTGAATTGTGGGATGCTGTTCATAGCTGTAATAAGCCTCAGCCCGATAGTTACCTTTATAAGCATAACTTATGCTAAGCTGGTCGGTAATAGCCGGCTTGAGCTTTGCGTCACCAACCAGGTAAGAGTTTGGACTGAAATAAGTTTTAGAAGGATTTAGATAACTGTATTGCGGACGGCTAATTCGCCTGCCATAAGACAGTCCCAGAGTATGCCTGTCGCTTAGCTTATTCTGAACAAAAAACGTAGGGAACAAATTCAAATAATTCTGTTTATTAATCTCTTCCGGTTGACTCGAATTTCCAACCGTAGAGGTGTGTTCAGCGCGTAAACCCGCCTTTAAGCTCCAGCTTTTGATTTCTTTATTTAAACCGATATAACCTGCCAGTACAGATTCATCGTACCGGTAAGTATTGCTGAGCGCGGGATCTGCGGCAAAACTACCGGACATGTAATGCTGAAAATCCTGCGTATTATCTGCTTTTACCTTACTATATTTCAAACCGCTTTCCAACTCAAACAGCGGTAAACTATTACGGTAATCCATCTGTGTACTGAATAACTGAATTTGCTGATTATTGTTGTTTTTAAACCGGTTAGTATAAGGATCTGCTACATGGTAAACTGTACTGATATCCTGATCTGCCCTGTTATTATCATTTGTAAAATCTGCAATCAGGCTTAGTGATTCTTTAGCTGAGAAACGATGGTCATAGGAGATGCTGTAAGCCGTATTACTGCGTGGTGTGATCCGTTCATTTTGGGTGTCAAAACCATATTTGTACTGCCCCTGTTGATAAACGGCCGTAGGTATCTGGTAAAGCGAATGATTTTTTTTTGCCACATAGCCGTTTGTGCCGATTGTGATCGTATTAAGACTGTCCGGCGCGTACTCCATGCTAAACCGGTAAGTATGCTCGGCGTCACGGTAATTCTTTCGCCTGAGTATATTATACCAAGTTTGCTGCTGGTCAGCGTAGTCAGTTATTTCACTGATCTCATTATAAAAGATTCCATTACCAAAAGTATAGCTGGCAGCAGCAGCAAATTTCTGTCCCTTTATATACTGGGTTATACCGAAATTGCTTTTAGCATAAATGCCCTGAGTATAGCTGCTGTTTATTGAACCTTTATATCCATTTTGCAGATTTTTCTTCAGTTTGATATTGATGACAGCGCTACCAGATGCTTCGTATTTTGCGGGTGGGTTGGTAATAATCTCTACAGATTTGACCTCATTGCCACTAGTACCTTCCAGGAATGCTTTCAAGTCATCACCAGAAAGGTAAACTTTTTTATCATTAATAGTCACCAGAATAGATTTACTGCCCCGCAAGGAAAGTTCCCCACCACCGGACTGCACTCCGGGTGCGCGTTTTACGATTTCCCAGGCATTAGCCGACGACAACGCGGTATTCTCTACATTGAATTCCAGCCGGTCGATCTTACGTATGATCGTGGGTTTAATTGTGGTGATTTGCACTTCGGCAAGCTGTGAAACCTCGTCCCTTAAATTTATAATTGGTAGCTCCAGGTCGTTTTCTATGCTAACGGATTGCTCAAAAGGGGTGAATCCTACTGTATTGATCAATATTTTATAGTTGCCTTTAGCCAGTCCTGTGAACTGAAAACCTCCATCTGAAGTTGCAATCGTCCGTTGCCTAAAGCTGGTATCTTTACTGCTATTCAATGTTATATTAGCATAAGGAATGGCGATGGATTTTTCGTCCTGGATATGACCGGACAAAGTAAGTTTTTGTGTGAATCCTGCCAGAGGCAGTAATAATAGAGAAAATAAAATGCGCATGCTATGGTTGATTTGATGCCTCAAACCTCTATAAACCTATACCTGCTTTTGGTTAATGCTTTGTTAACGGTAAGTTAATGGCTAACGAAAATGTAAGAATAACCTGTAAGTCCAATATCTTTAGAAAATGAAACAGAAAATAAAATACTTAATCTGGGGTTGCAGTACAGCCATAATAGCGTTAACTGCTATCCAGACATATTTTATTTACAATACTTATATTCTTAAAGAGAAGGACGCAGAAACATTGGTTAGGGCAGAACTCACCCGGATGGAGAGCGAAATAAATATTGATTCGATCCGGAATGACTGGTTTACAAAGGCGGAAATACTTGTACGTACAAAAGGTGCTGAAGCTGCGGCCACTTTTTTAAGTCGCGGTTCACCCGCAATTAGCAGGCAGGTTGGCGCTTATATTAAAAAGAATAAAATTTTAGAAAAATACCATACCACTTATGAGGTAATTATTCGTAAGGTTTCTCTTCATGGCGATGGTTATGCGCTAAACCTGAACAATAAACGCTGGTTTGCAAATGGTGTTATTAACGGTGGCCATCAGTTAATACTTCATGATCTGATCACGAATATCGATGCTGGCGGAGGTCTGGTAAGGGACTTTAATTCCCGGTCAAGTTTCACTATCCATGACGGCAGTAATAGTATTCTTCGTGAAATGTTTGGTTTGCTTATCTTTTCGGTGGTTCTGCTAACGGTAGTGATCCTGCTTTTTTATTTTTCCATCCGGAGCCTGATTACCCAGAAGAAGATCGCAGATATGCAGACGGATTTTATTAATAATATTACCCATGAATTTAATACTCCTTTAGCGACAATGGGTATCGCACTAAGTACCGTCAGGTCTCAACTATTATTAATGGAAGAGAACAGCATTAGCTCGAATGGGTTAAACGTGATTGATCGTCAGTATCACCGGTTAAAAAAGCTCATCAATCAGGTTGTGACTCATACAGGCGTAACCGGACAACTGGTACTTCAGAAGGTAGAAATTCCATTAATGGATTTCCTGGGAAATCTGCTCGACGACTTCCAGTCGGCTCATTCTGGTATCGATCTTATCCGTAAACTTAAAGACGAGCCCGAAGAAATTCTGACTGATCCTTTTTATCTCACTACAGCGATGACTAATCTATTGGAGAATGCAGTGAAATATGGTGGAACACAAATTATATTTGATGTTGTGAAACAGGAGAATAGCTGCCTGTTTATGATAACGGACAATGGAATCGGCATTGCGCAGGCAGATATTGGTCATATCTTTCAGAAGTTTTACCGGGTTGAAAAAGGCGATATTCATACCACTAAGGGGCTTGGTCTGGGTTTGTATTATACTCGCCGCATAGCCGCCGCCCACGGCGGAGAGGTCACAGTTCAGAGCATTCCAGGCAAAGGATCCACATTTACAATGACAATACCTATCGCATGAAACATATTTTAATGACTGAAGATGACCTGGATTTTGGCGGTATACTGAAGCAATATCTGGAGCTGGCTGGTTTTAAGGTAACTTGGAAGCTTCATGGTGAACAAGCGCTAACACATCTGAAGCTGGAAACTCCTGATATCTGTGTGCTGGACGTAATGATGCCAGTCATGGATGGTTTCACCTTAGCAGAGAACATCATATCTATCTATCCTGATATGCCTTTCGTTTTTCTAACCGCAAGGAGTCAAAAAGAGGACCGGCTTAAAGGCCTTGGATTAGGCGCTGACGATTATATAGTCAAACCTTTTGAAGCTGAGGAGCTCGTTCTGCGGATCAAAAATATTCTGGCACGCAGTACACAGACGGAAGTGCTTTTACCGGAGATTCTGCTGCTGGGACAGTACAAATTTGATCATCAAAGTCTTTTGCTTATACACAATTCCGGTAGTATTCGCCTGACTGAAAAAGAAGCCTTGCTGCTGCGTTATTTCTATTTGAATAAGAACCGGCTGATTAAACGTGAGGAGGTGCTGTTACAGTTATGGAAAAGCGACGATTATTTCTCCGGGCGCAGCCTGGATGTATTTGTAAGTAAACTGCGCAAATACCTCGGCGCAGACAACCAGATTTCGCTGGAAACAGTTCGAGGTATAGGGTTCGAGTTTAAGGCTTAATTCAGGTTTCGATATTCATTAGGACTGTGGCCGACATGATGTTTGAATGATCGGCTAAAATGCTGAGGATATTTAAAACCTAATTCATAGGCGATCTCACTTACAGACTTCGAAGCATCAAATATCATCTCTTTAGCTACGTCCATAATTTTAAATTGAATGTATTCCTGTGCGGATTTACCTGTTTCCTTTTTGATTAAATCGCCGAAATAGTTTGGAGACAAGTTGAGTTGATCAGCACAGTAGGCGACTGATGGCAACCCCAGTTCTTTTGGTTTATCTGAGTTGAGATATCCACTCAATAATTCTTCAAATTTTTGTAATATCCCTTTATTGACATTTTCCCGCGTAATGAACTGTCTATCGTAAAAGCGTATGCAATAATTTAGCAGGAGTTCAATGTTGCTGACAATTAGGGTCTTACTATGCTTATCAATACCGTGGTCTAATTCATACCTGATTTTGGCATAGCAGTCCAAAATAATCTTCCGTTCGGTTTCAGATAGGTGGAGTGCCTCATAAACTTCGTAAGAAAAGAAGTTATAGTCAGCTATGTTGCGGCCAAGTGATGTACCCTTTAATAAATCAGGATGAAATGCCAGAGCAAGCCCTTTCGGCTGGTAAAGTTCACCGTTGTTTTCTACGCCAATAACCTGACCAGGGCCGACAAATACCAAAGTTCCCTCCTCATAATCATAGTAGTTACAACCATAATGAAGATCTCCACATTTGATCTCCTTTAGAAACACTGCATAAAAACCATAGTTGGACCTGCGGTTTTGTCTTTCATCAGCTTTAGAAAGATCCACTATGTTAACCAGCGGATGTAAAGTCTCATTGTTATTCAGCGCGCTGAACTGGCCTACTGAATTGATCATCAACACATTTTCCATTCCTTTTTCTATTATCTGATTCAAAGATACTACATCTGCTACGTCTTGTATTTCCTGGGCGCCTCAATCAGTAATAATGGTACGCAATCCAGTAATCTGTATAACAATTATAGGATAATAAGGACAGAACTTTGTGTCATTGAATGAGTTGCTGCTTATTCGCAAAATACTACCGAGATGAAAACAAGAATATTAGGAAACAGCGGATTGGAAGTCTCCGCATTAGGGTTAGGCTGCATGGGGCTGACCTTTGGATATGGTCCGGCTGCGGATGAAAAACACGCGATTGCATTGATCAGAAGAGCTTACGAATTAGGTGTTACCTTTTTTGATTCTGCAGAGGCATACAGCCAGGGAGGAAATGAAATCTTACTGGGTAAGGCTGTTCAATCATTCAGAGAAAAAGTTGTGATCGCTACCAAATTTGGATTTGCAGAGGGCGATAGTTCTAAGGGTGTAAATAGCCGTCCTGAAAGAATCAGGCAGGTAGCGGAAAATTCATTAAAATACCTAAAAACCGATTATATTGATCTTTTTTATCAACATAGGGTCGATCCAAATGTACCGATAGAAGATGTGGCGGGAACTATTCAGGATCTTATTAATGAAGGAAAGGTTCGACACTGGGGCTTGTCGGAAGCAGGTGTAGACAGCATTCGCCGCGCCCATGCTGTTCAGCCTGTTGCAGCCTTGCAAAGTGAGTATTCGCTCTTCTATCGCGAACCTGAAAAAAATATCATTCCATTGCTGAAAGAGCTTGGCATTGGTTTCGTTCCATTTAGTCCATTGGGTAAAGGCTTTTTAACAGGGACCATCAATGAAAACACACAATTCGACCCTACAGATTTCAGAAATGTTGTGCCACGTTTTTCACAGGAGAACCGCAGAGCCAACCATATATTAGTAGATCTCGTTCTGGAAATAGCCGCTAATAACGACGCGACCCCAGCCCAAATTTCACTGGCCTGGCTGCTTGCGCAGAAACCCTGGATCGTTCCTATTCCGGGAACGACAAAAATACACAGGCTGGAGGAAAATATGGGTGGTGCTGATATCGTATTAAGTGAAAACGAATTAAATAACATCGCAAACGCACTGAAAGATATAGAAATTGTTGGTGCGAGATATCCGGATCATTTACAAAAAAGAGTAGGAAACTAATAATTACCATAAAACCATCGCATCATGAACTCAGATCAATTGAATAATCGGCAAGTGGGAGGATACAGGCGCAGAGATTTTCTTCGTAATACCTCTATCGCTCTGGGCGGCCTTACCCGAAAAATAAAAGATATTGGTTACAGAATCACCTAACGAAATTAATTTATGGAAAATAATCACATTAATCGCCGCAAATTCCTCACAGCAGGAGCATTAGCAGCCTCAGGAATAGCCATAGCACCACTGGGTTTTGCCAATGGCAGTCAAACAAATATAGGGAAAGATCAACCCGGTGTCGGTTCGGGCGCTCCAATCCCAACAAGAAAATTGGGTAAGCTGGAAGTTTCCGGGATTGGTCTGGGGTGTATGAGTATGACCAGCAACAGTTATAATCCACCCAGAGAGAAGAGTGCCATGGTTAAAGTAATTCGTGGAGCTGTAGACCGGGGTATTACCTTTTTTGATACAGCAGAATTTTATGGACCGTTTACCAATGAGGAATATGTTGGTGAAGCGTTAAAACCAATTCGCAATAAGATCGTGCTTGCCAGTAAAATGGGTTTCAAGTTTGAGAATGGTAAAAGCACTGGAAGAGATTCCAGGCCCGAAAGTATCAGGAAAGCTGTTGACGGCATGCTTAGCCGTTTACAAACTGACAGGATTGACTTGCTGTATTTGCACCGTGTTGACCCGCAAGTACCGATAGAGGAGGTGGCTGGTACCGTGAAAGATTTGATCAGGCAAGGCAAGGTGCTCCATTTCGGGCTTTCAGAAGCATCGCACGAAAACATCCGCAAAGCACACCGGGAACAAATAGTTTCTGCCCTGCAGAATGAATACTCTCTGCTTGAGCGGGTACATGAAAATGGAACGTTAGATTTGTGTGAAGAACTCGGAATTGGCTTTGTGCCCTGGTGCCCGGTAGGGCGTGGTTTTTTAGCCGATAAATTCAATGAGTATACCCGTTTTGCTCCGGAGTCACGCTTTGCTGCGGTTCAGACATTTAGTCCGGAAGGGATTAAGAATAATATGTTATTGCTAGACGTGATCAGAGAGTGGTCGGATCGTAAGGATGTCACCCCGGTTCAATTTTCCCTGGCCTGGTTAATGGCGCAAAAGCCATGGATAGTCCCAATTCCAGGTACCACAAAATTACATCATCTGGAAGAAAACCTGGGTGCTTTTGATGTTCGTTTCTCAGCCTCCGAGCTCACTGAATTTAGAAATACTTTGGAAAAGATCAACGTATTTGGGGTACGGGCTCAGGAATCGGCTTCTAAAGATGTTTAACAATATGGTACATCTGGCTATCAATTTGACTCCGGCCAACTGGACGCCGACACTAGCTCAAAAATTATTAGTTTCATTTTTCAGTTTTGTTCCTATTTTCATCATAATCAAAACGCATCTTTTTTGGTAGCTTCTGTATTACTTCGTTTACAGAGTGGAGGATCCAGTGTTTGACTGTGTCATCGTCCATGTCGCCGTTCAGCACAATACTATTCCAGTATTTTTTGTTGAAATGCCAGGCAGCACTGACACTATTATAACGGTCCCGGAGTTCTATGGCTTTGTCAGGATTGCATTTTAGAGATATTTTCAATTCGGGATCGTTCAATGGAATAACACCAAACCATTTGCCGTAAACACGAAACATGAGATATTCGTCCTTGAAAGGCATATCTTCCGTCGATAAATGTATGGAAAGGCAGTATTCCCTAAGCTGCTCGATATTCACGTTGACAGTTTTAAATGTGCTATAAATCTATAAAAATAACGTCAGCCATCACCAATTTTGTCTTTTACTTATTGTTTAGGTTGGACAGAGGCACTGAATGTGGATTAGCTCGCTGTACGCGCTGGTCTCCGGAGGAGGAGGCATTTAATGCCCTATATTCATTTGGGGTTATTCCTGTTTTTTGTTTGAATACTCTGGTAAAATGCTGCTGATACTTAAAGCCAAGATTACCAGCTATTTCATTAAAAGTTTTTGAGCTGTCAAAAATGTAGGTTTTTGCTTCATCTATCATCTTGGACTGGATATAATCCAGAGCTGTACTACCTGTTTCCTTTTTGATCAGGTCGCCAAAATAGTTGGGAGACAGGTTTAGCTGTTCGGCACAATAGGCTACAGATGGCAAACCCAACTTTGAGGCCTTTCCGGAGCGGAAATAGTCAATTAATATATTCTCGAACCGCACCAGGATATCTTTATTCGCATGGCTACGGGTAAAGAACTGGCGGTCATAAAAACGCATGCAATAGTTCAGGAATAATTCAATATTGGAAACGATAAGCGTCTTGCTGTGTTTGTCAATGTTGTGTTCTATCTCTGCGCCTATTTTCTCCAGCGATTCCATTATCGTTTTTTTCTCATTTTTTGAAAGGTGGAGAGCTTCGTTCACTTCATAGGCAAAGAAGCTATAATCTCTGATGGTCCTGCCCAGATGTGTACCCTTCAGCAGATCGGGATGGAAGATCAGCCCATAGCCTGAAGGGATCACGGGTATACCATTGCTATCTATGCCATAGACCTGTCCGGGCGACACAAATACCATTGTCCCATCCTCGTAATCATAGTTCTGGCAACCGTAGGTCATGTTTCCACATTTTATGTTCTTGAAGAATATTGCATATACCCCCATGTAATGTCTATAGTGCAGGATGGTCGGCGCTTCATTAAAATTTACGACACTTACCAATGGATGCAAGGTATCTACCCCCACATAATCGTTGTACTGACGGACGGTATCCAGTCTTTTCACCTCTTCCATATCCTTTATTTTATAACCTAAATTTAATAAAAATGAACCTGTATTACTTAATGACGATTTAGAATCAGTAAAAGTGGTAAACATTCCAGTATTCTGTATAAAGCGCAGCCAAGTAAAACCATCGACATTTGTACAATGAATTTCTTGGGTAAGTTAAGAGCTCCCAGATCCAGACAAGAAAATGAAATCTAATAAGATGATAACAGCAATAAAAAAAACAAATATTCTTGAAAGGCTGAAGTCGGGAGAACCCGTTCGTCTGAACGATCCTGAATATCATGAAGTAAATGAAGTGGTTGAAAGAACACTAAAGCTTTCCCTGCGGCTTAACACAGCGGGAGATATCAGTTCGGTTCGTGATATCATGAGTGAAATTATCGGTAAGGATTTAGACGACAGTACGACCATCTTCGCCCCATTTTACACCAATTTCGGCAGGTTTATCAGCTTAGGAAAGAACGTTTTCATTAACCACGCCTGTTCATTTTTAGACATGGGCGGTATTACGATTGAAGATAATGTATTGATCGGCCCGAAGGTCAATCTAATTACCGAGAACCATCCATTAGATCCTGGTGATAGAAGGACATTGATTACCAGACCGATCACCATCAGACGAAATGCATGGATTGGTGCGGGGGCCATCATACTTCCGGGGGTGACCATTGGAGAAAACTCGGTAGTGGCAGCTGGCGCAGTGGTTTCCAGGAATGTTCCAGCCAATACGGTTGTCGGGGGGATTCCGGCAAAGTTTATAAAATCAATTTATAAAGAAAATTAAATATCAAAAAGATGAAAAGTATTAAAATAATATAAAAATGCGATGAAAGAGAACAATGGAAATTCCTCAAGAAGGAAGTTTATACAACAATCGGCCCTGGCCGGTGCAGGATTAATACTTGCAGGTCCGATACAAACTCTAGCACAGACAGAAAACAATAAAATCATAGAAAAGAATATAACATCGAAAGGATACGCAGGAAAAGATATACAGGGCATAATGGTTCCCTGGAACTTCGAGCGTAGGCCAGTTGGCGATAACGATATCTTAATAGATATTAAATTTTCTGGCATCTGCCATTCAGATCTTCATACTATTAAGGGGCATTGGGGACCACAGCAATACCCTCAGGTGCCAGGACATGAAATTGCAGGAATTATTACTGCGGTAGGAAAAAATGTAACCAAGTTCAAGATAGGCGATAAAGCCGGGGTTGGCTGTATGGTAAACAGCTGTATGAAATGCGCCAGTTGCAAGAACGGTGAAGAGCACCACTGTGAAACTACCGGGATGGTGGGTACTTATGGTTCGCCCGAAAAATCATCACCATCAGGTATTACCCAGGGTGGATATGCCAATAACATTGTGATAACAGAACACTTTGCCATTAAAATTCCGGAAAGTATCGATTTGAAATATGCAGCGCCATTACTTTGTGCAGGTATTACGACCTATTCGCCGATGATGAAGGTGAAATTCAAGAAAGGCGATAAGATTGGCGTGGTTGGTATAGGTGGGCTCGGACATATCGCAATCAAGTTAGCTGTTTCCAAAGGTGCCGACGTATATGCATTTACGACTTCGGCCTCAAAAGTAGATGACATTAAGGGTTTTGGCGCAAAAGAGGTGATCGTAGTGAATTCTACAGAAGACCTGAAGCCATGGAAGGGGAAGCTGGAGTTCATAATATCTACTGTTCCGTATGCCTACGAGATGTCAGCTTATATTGATTGCGTAAAACCATATGGCTACTTCACGCAGGTGGGTCAGCCTGTAAATGGCGAACTGGCCATCAATAACTTTAACATGATCTTTAACCGGGTGAACTTTAACGGATCGCTGATCGGCGGCATTCCCGAAACTCAGGAGGTGATGGATTATTGCGCAGAAAACAAAGTCTATCCACAGATACAGGTGATCAAGGCCTCAGAGATCAATGATGCCTGGGATAAGGTGGTGAACAAGCAGGCAAGGTACAGGTATGTGATCGACGCATCAACATTTTAGAACCTTAAACTTAAGTATATGAAATATTTATTAGTAAGTCTGAACGAATAACGTTACCGGGCTTGTGGCAGCACTGGTGCCGGGAAATGTAACTGTAAAATACGAATTGATGTGAGGAAAGGATGGGAAAGAAATCTGCTATCTTACGATTTGTTGGCTTTTGGTTGATTTCAAGATTATTTGTTAGTTGCGCTGTTAGACAGAAGCACAGAATGTGGATTAGCTCGCTGCGCTCGCTGATCCCCGGAGGGGGGTGGCTTCAACCAAAAATGCTGTCGCTGCGCTCCTGGCAATTTTTTGTTTTTAACCTGGCCTTTGAACTGAAGGGTTCAGGCCGGTTTAAAACAAAAAATGCCACCCGAAAAGGGTAGCATTTTTGTTTGGCGGAGAGTGGGGGATTCGAACCCGCGGACCTGTAACAGTCAACAGTTTTCAAGACTGCCGCAATCGACCACTCTGCCAACTCTCCGCGACAAAAGTACAAATAATGTTTATTTGTGCAAACACTAGTGTTAAACAATCGCTTAAATGCCTCATTATAAAGTTGTTTTTTTTCAAAAAGAGGTCAGATATACTGTTTAAACGGTGTTTTACTCCATTGGAGAGAGGCCGATTGCCTGCCATTCTTCCTTTGACGGACCATAAATACCGATAATAGGTAAGTCCAGCATGCGCATAATAACGGTCATCTGGCTGCGATGGTGAGCTTCGTGTGCGATCAGCACATGTAGTACCTTTCCTTTTGGCCACTGCTCGCCGTACATTTCAATAGTATCTTCCAGGCTGGAGTCTGTCCACTTCAATCGTACTCTTTTCTTTAAAAGGCCGCTATGCTCTTCATGCAATTGAATAATTTCCTCAATAGTGGAGGGGCTTGAAAGCTCAGCCATAGGATCAGAATCAATTAGTCCGGCATGCAGTCCCATCTCTGTGATAGATTGCGTAATGTGCCAGGCGAGTCTGTTTAAGCTGCGTATGTTTTCGTGGATCTTAATGTTTTTTTTGTCTTCTGTAATCAGGCTGAAAAGTTTTCGTGTCTGGGCTGTTTCTTCCTGATAGTTTTTTTCGAAGTCTGAAATGCTGCGGTACATAGGTGTGTTTTAGTATTTGTTTTGCTCGTTTTGTTTTGAATAGTAGGATATTCAGCAGCTGAAAATAAAAAAAATACAGCTTTGAAGCCTTATAAACAGCAATAAAAAAATATTTAAGATATTGTTTGTAACAAGTCTAAATAATCACAATATTTGCAGGACTAATACAAATCTATACATGCAAACACTTGTTGCCGCACCAAAAGTAAACTTAGCACCTGTATTTGAGACCAGTAATGGAAGTGTCTATCAATCTGACAATGAGAATTGCTGGTATGTTGACTTTGCCGGTAAGTTTGCCCGTTTCGATTATCGTTGCATGATGAAATTGAAAAAAGCTGTACTTGGTATAGATATAGAAGCCCTGTTGTTAGCTACAGACAAAGCTCCTGACGTAGAAATTGTATTTATCTGCGCCTGTGATCATTGCTATGTATTAACGCTGTTAGAGATCATTGCATTCAAAGAATTACTCGAAGGAACTTTCGTTATGCTGGAACTAAACAGGATCATTCATGATAGGGTATATCGTCTGGCCTTCTAACTACTTAGAATTAGAATCTTTCCATATTTCTCATTTATAAGGTAATATAGAATTATAGCACTATTTTTGATTCATCAAATAGACTACAATTTAATATTATTCATATGAAAGATATCACTCGTGTAAAGTGTATGCTGTCTACAGAAGTAGAAACACTTTTAAATCAACAAATAAAAAAAGAAGCACAATCATCATCTGCTTATCTTTCTATGGCTTCATGGTGTAACAGAAATGGTTTCGACTTTTCTGCAGATTATTTCTTCAAACAAGCAGAAGAAGAAAGAATGCACCAATTAAAAATCTACAAATACGTATTGGATTTAGGCGGGACGGCAATCTCTCCTGAAGTAACTAATATCAAAATAGAATACAATTCATTCAGAGAAGTATTTGAAGAAGCCTTAGATCAGGAAATCAGCGTAACACAGTCACTGAAAAACATTGCAGCTTATTGCTATAAAGAACAAGATTTTGTAACTATTGAGTTCCTTAACTGGTTCTTTAAAGAACAACGTGAAGAAGAGTACAAAGCAAGACGTGCACTCGAACTGTTTGAAGTTATCGGTGAAGAAGGAACCGGAAGATGGCAGATTGACAAACATGTTGGTGGTATTCAATATACTGAAGATCCGGCATAAGCGTCCACAAAATGAATTTAAAGGCACCCAATCGGGTGCCTTTTTTTATGTCTCTGATTTATGCTAAATTATTTAGAAGCCAGTCTCTAAAAGACTTTTAGGTAAATGAAAGTGTTTTAGAGACTGGCAAGCTGACCAGGAGTATTAAGGCATAAAAAAGCCTGTGAAACGCTTAACATTTCACAGGCCCGGGATGATAATGAATGGGACTTTATCGGATAAGCCAATAATTCATCAGTTGGCCCCCATCAAATTTAATCTTATTGTTTTTCGGCTTCTTTTGCAGCATTAGCTTCAGCCTTTGCTTTTTTCTTAAAGAAACCTCTCAGAAGGAAGTTGTGTTGCAGCGCCTCCATATTCTCATCTAATTTTTTTGTGCTTGACTCCAGATTGCTGACGGTAGATTTCAGACGTGCGCCAGTCTCCTCGTCATTTAACAATACACCGATTGCATTTTTATCTGAATTCAGTTTACTACTGGTTTTGTTCAGATTATTGGTCATTTCGGAAGCAGAGGCAGCAGTAAGCTGGAGACTTTTGACAGCACTTTTCAGATTACTGAATACCGTGGTGTCTGTCAGTAATTCCGTAGCGAGTGTGCCTTTATTATTCAGTTTAGAAGTATATTGAGATATTGCTGATGTTACCCTGGCGGTGGTAGCAGATGCATTTTCAAGATTAACACTCATCTGACGAAGTCTGTCAGCCATTATTGAATCAGTAAGTAAAGTGCCTAAAGTACCTTTGCCTTTCAGCATACTCGAGCTAACAGATTTGAAGTCGTTGGTGATAGCCAGTATGTTTTCATTGTTGGCCTGTAGAGTCTTCATTATATCATCTGGCCCTAAAGCTTGTGCAATTTGCAGTTTATCACCATCTTCAACTTCCGGGGACTGGGTTGGGCCACCGAGTATTTCTATCATTTTATTACCGATAAAACCTTCTGAGCCTAATTTTGCAAGTGAATTTTTGTGAATATATTTCTGTGCAGATTTCTCGATATGCATAGTGACCTCGACCTGTGAGGTAC
>JAAAFW010000005.1:0-30108 GCA_019352875.1 Pedobacter cryoconitis
TCTACATATTGCATTGGAAGAGCAGTGAAATCAAGTTTGATATAAACAAAGAAGAGGGTGCCTTTTTGGACACCCTCTTTTTTTATTTAAACTAACATCATTTGTTTAAAGCATAATACATTGGCAGCTGAACCTGTTGATTTTATGCTAACCAAGACTTATACCTGTGCGGTTTCCGGGGTTGATGCCCTTACCATTACCATAGAAGTCCATATCGGCAGTGGCAATAAATATCATATTGTCGGTTTACCGGATAACGCCGTCAAAGAGAGCCTCAAAAGAATTGAAAGTGCATTACAGAGTTCAGGATACCGTATGCCCAGGCAGAAAATCGTTATTAATCTTTCTCCGGCCGACATACGCAAAGAAGGCACAGCCTATGACCTTCCGCTGGCGATAGGCATATTAACCTCTTCAGGGCAATTAGAAATCTCCAACCTGGATCAGATCATTATTGCGGGCGAACTCTCTCTTGACGGCAGCATTAACCCGCTAAAGGGTGCACTGTCGATAGCGGTGCAGACCAGGCAAGCCGGCTTCACTACACTTTTACTTCCCTGGGAAAATGCCGCCGAAGCCGCTGTCGTTGGTGAGTTACAGGTATACGGCCTGAGAAACCTGAAGGAAATGGCGGCGTTTTTCAAATACCCTGAAAGACAGGATCCAGTAAATGTTAACGTCAGAGCACTCCTTAATAAACAGCAAGTTTCAATAGCTGAAGACTTTGCAGATGTAAAAGGACAGCAGGGCATGAAAAGAGCGATAGAGATAGCCGCTGCAGGTGGCCACAATCTGATTTTAATTGGTCCGCCGGGATCCGGTAAAACTATGCTCGCCAAAAGATTGCCCGGAATTCTGCCACCTTTGAACCTGCAGGAGGCATTGGAAACCACAAAGATTCATTCAGTTGCCGGAAAACTTCTTACTGGTACTGCCATGCTCACAACCCGGCCATTCCGTAATCCACATCATAGTATATCTGATATTGCACTCGCGGGAGGAGGAAGTAATCCGCAGCCAGGTGAAATTTCACTGGCCCATCATGGTGTACTATTCCTGGACGAACTGCCTGAATTTCGCAGAAGTGTATTAGAAGTGATGAGACAGCCTCTTGAAGACAGAATGGTAACTATCTCCCGGGCGAGGCAGACCGTGGTTTACCCGGCAGGTTTTATGCTCATTGCAGCAATGAACCCTTGTCCCTGTGGTTATTTTAACCACCCTGAAAAAACCTGTCATTGTACATCCTCGCAGGTACAAAAATACCTGAGCAGAATATCCGGGCCACTTTTAGACAGAATAGACTTACATCTGGAAGTTACTCCGGTAGATTTTAAAGATTTAAGCAGTCAGGAGCCTGAAGAAAAGAGTCTGGACATTAGAAAAAGAGTGGTCGCTGCACGTAAAATCCAGGAAAAGCGCTTTGATCAGGACCATCGTATATTTTGTAATGCGCAAATGCCGGACCGAATCGTAAGGCGACACTGTAAACTGGATCCCGCCAGTAAAGAACTGATCAGAAATGCGATGGAGCAATTAGGATTATCTGCCAGAGCTTATGACCGGATTCTTAAAGTATCCAGAACTATTGCCGACCTGGAAAACTCCATAGCCATCCAACCGGCTCATCTCGCCGAGGCTATCCGTTTCAGAAGCCTCGACCGGTCAGGATGGGGATCCTGAGATATTATAGTTTTACTGTCGATCTGTTACCTTTGAAGAATGAGCTCCAATCGTGTTATATTTTTGATATTTGATAGCGTTCACCTTTTGGATCTGGCTGGTGCTGTAACCGTCTTTTATGAATCCGGATGCTGCGGAAAGCATTACGATATGCGTTATGTTTCGCCATATCAAAATCCGGCTACCTCATCTGGTCTTGGATTTTCAAATGTTGAGCCACTCAGTTCTGTAACAGTAAACAAGAATGACATTGTCATTGTAGCCGGAATGGAAATTTAAAAATGAAACAGGGCAGATGATCAGCTTTGGATACCATGGCTACAGGCTGCTGCGGCAACCGGCGCTACCATATCTTCAATTTGTACAGCGGCTTTTGCGCTTGCTGCCGCCGGGCTTTTAAACGGGCAAAATTGTACTACGCATTGGGCATGGACAACCACTTTACAACAAAAATACCCCCTGCTTAAAGTAATGGATAATAAACTATTTGTCCAAAGTGGCAGGATATTTACCAGTGCAGGAATTGCTACGGGCATTGATCTTGCGCTCTACCTTATTGAAGAGCAACACGGAGCGGCTTTTGCATGCCTTGTAGCAAAAGACATGGTTGTTTATGTTCGAAGAGATGGAACAGAGGCACAAAACAGCATTTATTTGCAAAATAGGCAGCACATTAACCATCATATCCATCAGGTTCAGGACCATATTATCAAGCATTTACATCATAAACTAAAAATAGAACAACTGGCCGAATTGGTCTTTATCAGTCCTCCGAATCTCACGCGTCTATTCAAATCTGCTACAGGAACTACAATCGGTCAATATATTCAGTCGTTAAGACAGGAAAAGGCAAAGCATCTGCTTAAAACCAAACATAAGATAGCTTGGGTAGCAAAAGAATGTGGTTTTAGCAGCCCGGCTCAGCTGAGGAAGTCGGTCAAAGAAGCATAAAATTAAAATATCGTCATTGGTAGAATGGCCGGATTGTTACTGTAACTGTCCCGATTTGTTAGCCGTATGCAGCTAATTTTGGAATTCAAGAATACATCTATGAAACAGTTAATACCTCTGATATTTTTTATTCATTGCTTTGCATTTACGCAAGTCCGTGCAAACAGATCTGTATCCCGGCCTTGTAACCATCCATGTGATACCATTACTTATGAGCAACCCGGTGTTTGTGCGAATTGCGGGATGACATTAGTGAAGAAAAAACAGCTGGTAAAAAAGGACGAGAAAATAACTGTTTGTTTTTACTTATATGAGGGAATAGAGGTACTTGACTTTGCAGGGCCTATGGAAGTATTTTCCCAGGCAGGTTTTAAGGTCATCACTGTCGCAAAAACCAAAGCGCCTCTTCTGTCTCAGGGAATTTTAAAGATCACTCCGGATTATAGCATTGAAGATGCCCCGCAAACAGATATTTTTGCGGTATTTGGTGGTTCAGAAGAGGTGGTAACAAATGATCCCAAAGTTATTTCGTGGATAAAATCCAGGGATAGCGCTACTAAATACTATTTTTCTGTTTGCACCGGCGCATTTATCCTTGGGAAAGCAGGCCTGCTGGATCAGCTTACTGTTACCACCTTTCATAAAAGCATAACAAATCTTCAAAAGGCTGTATAAAAACTAAGGGCTATACTAGTGCGCGAGTTGATCGCTTAGTGCGGACCATCGTAATTAGGATTATCTGGCCGAGGCTATCCGTTTCAGAAGCCTCGACCGGTCAGGATGGGGCGCCTGAGATTATAAGTCGTCTTCAGTATCCCAACCTTCTTCTTCCTCTTCAGGCTCAGGTACGTAATCATTAATCGCTGCACCAATAGCATTAACTTCTGCATCTTCCTCAAAAAGCGGTAAAGCCGTCTCCGGATCAAGTTTTAGCCATTGAGACTCCGTATCCTTCTGAATCTGAAGATATTCTTTACCATCTTTATACACTACATAATTATCATTTCCCTCAGGAAATATGGCATAATCTGTTTCTCCGATTGTCAAATCAAAAGGTTCCTGCATAATTCTTGTTTTTTTGCTGAATGTATTTTCAGGCATCAAACTTAGATAAATTCCTTTTGATGTGCAATATAATTGCCTTGCATATAAAAAAGATTTACCGGTCTCTCCCCGAACGACGAAAACATTATTTATAGAGGAAATACGCCTAATTTGCGGCCTTCAAATCCCCGATAAATGCAATAAAACGCGGGTCTCCATAATTTGCCGCGCCAGTCTCCTGATAGGAAATTCTTCCCATCTTATCCAAAACTATAGTTGTGGGCAGAGAGCCTTTAAAAAGCACATCCGGAACTGCCGTCTCCGCCCGGAATGCAGGCAGCATATATTTCCTTTTCTGCATAAAACGGGCAGCTTTTTCCAGATCCCCATCAGCATCGACAAAAATAAAAACCACCTCAGGATCATCCTTATAATGCTGATATAATTTCTTTATAGAAGGAAATTCCGCAAGGCAGGGCAGACACCAGCTTGCCCAGAAGTTCAGAAAGACAATCTTTCCGCGCAGATCACCAAGATCTATTTTTTTACCGTCGACACCCTTAAACTGAATTCCGGCAAGCGGATCTTCAACTCCGGAAATTTGATGCTCTAGTGTTAAACTTCTTCGCGGATCGGCTTTAGTAGTCATTCCAGCTACCAGCAGGAAGAAACAGATCATATATTTAGTCTGACGGATGTAAGGAGTCATAGGCATGATTAAATTTTATAATTAAACTATTAGCTTTAGCCTGATGAACAAAGATACCAAAATAGAAAAAGACAATCACCCATATATAAAGCCCCCACAGGCACCAGTCATTTCGCATATCCGTGACATACATGGTGAACAGATTACGGACGATTATTACTGGATGATAGATTATTTTAAAAAGGGTCCGCAAAGCGACGCTGTTATTTCCTATCTCGAACAGGAAAACAAGTATCTGGAGGAGCAGCTCGCGCATACCATTCCCCTACAGGAAGACCTGTTTCAGGAAATGAAGGCCAGAATACAGGAAAAAGATGAATCGGTACCAGTTTTCAAAAATGGTTATTTCTATTATAGCCGTACCGAGACAGGACAGCAGTATTATAAATATTGCCGGAAGAAAGAAAGTCTCGACGCCCCTGAAGAGATTCTACTGGATGTAGATGAACTCGCCAAAGACCAGCCATATTATGCGGCCAAAGGTTTTACCGTGAGTCCCGACAACCGTTTACTTGCGTATGCGACAGACAAAGTCTCCAGAAGACAGTATACCATCTGTGTTAAAGACTTAACAACCGGCGAGACACTTGCAGACCAGATTCCAAATACAGCGGGAGACCCCGTCTGGGCAGCAGATAACCAAACTCTCTTTTACACAGAGAATAATCCCGAGACACTGCTTAGTGAGAAAATCCGCAGACATCAGCTGGGAAATGATGTCGGGGATGATACTACTGTATATGAGGAGAATGATCTTACAAACTATATAGGCGTTGAAAAATCTAAGTCCGGAGATTATATCCTGATTTATTCCTCCGCTACCCTTTCCTCAGTAGTTTATACAATTCCAGCAGACAGGCCCCAGGAGAAAATAAAATGTTTTCAGCCCAGAATATCAGAAGTATTGTATCAGGTTCATCCACTAAAAGACCGATTTTTGATTCTAACCAATTGGGAGGCACCCAATTTCCGGTTGATGGAATGCGATCTGGATACAACAGATATTTCTGCATGGAAAGAAGTCATTCCTCACCGCGGCGATGTGCTGTTAGAGGATATTTCAGAGTTCGAAAGCTTTATTGCTATCTCAGAAAGGAACCAGGGCCTGATCAAAATAAGCCTGATGCAGAGAGGGATGGAAAATCAGGGTATTTCATTTTCGGAACCTGCTTATATGGCTGGAATAGGCGCTAATCCAGATTTCCAGAGCAAAAAAATCCGTTTGTATTATACGTCGATGAAGACGCCAATGTCAGTTTATGATTATGAGATCAGTACTGGATTAAAGACTTTATTGAAACAACAGACTGCGGGAGTAGATTTTAATCCCGACAATTATACTTCAGAAAGGATATTTGCAATGGCAACGGACGGTACTGAAATTCCAGTTTCAATCGTTTATAAAAATGGTCTGAAAAAAAATGGAAAAGCACCTTTGCTACTTTACGCTTACGGCTCCTATGGCCATAGTATCGATGCTTCCTTTTCGTCTTCTACGCTGAGCCTGCTTAATCGTGGTTTTATCTTTGCCATTGCCCATATCCGGGGAGGACAGGAAATGGGCAGGTACTGGTATGAGCAGGGAAGGACAATGCAAAAAATGAATACGTTCACAGACTTCATCGCCTGCGGAAAATATCTGGTTGAAAAGCAGTATACCAGCCCCAGCCATTTATATGCCCAGGGAGGAAGTGCAGGCGGCCTGCTAATGGGTGCCGTAAGCAATATGGAGCCCAGCCTTTTTAACGGAATTATAGCACAGGTACCATTTGTAGATGTCGTGAACACAATGCTGGATGAGACAATCCCGTTAACGACTAACGAATATGATGAATGGGGCAATCCAAATGAAGAACAGGCTTACCAGTATATGAAGAGTTATTCACCTTATGAAAATATAACCAAGCAGGATTATCCTAATATATTGATCACAACTGGTCTCCACGACAGCCAGGTCCAATATTTTGAGCCCGCGAAATGGGTTGCTAAACTAAGGGCCCTCAAAACAGGCAATCAATTGCTTTTATTAAAAACAGACATGGATTTTGGACACGGTGGTGCCTCAGGAAGGTTTGATTACCTTAAGGATATCGCACTCAACTATGCTTTCCTGCTATCACTGGAAGAATCCCAGGATTTAACCAAAGATTAATCGAATCATGTGCTGGTTTCGTCAAGGTTTACTATATACTTCCATCATTATTTGTTCATTCGAGGTCGAAGGAGGTATGAACAAACATTGTACGTGATTTGCTGTGATGACGAAACACGCCCTCTCTTTTGGCGATAATTACAACAGCCCGGGAAATCAAAATAGAACAACCAGAAAACCAAGCACAAAAAAGAGGGTGTATCAGCAATGACACACCCTCTTTTAATTTATTCGGTTCAGCTTAAATCAGCTCAACACTACGGTTTACAAAATCTGTCAATTCTGCACCGGTAAGCATTCCCTGAGACAATAATGCCAGGTCAACGGCCTGTTTAGCCAATGCATTTTGCTCAGCGGCATCGGTAGATTGCAGAATGCGGTTAACCAGTTTATGGTTTCCGTTGATCGCTACTTTGTAACTGTCTGGCATATTACCATAGAAACTCATACCGCCACCCATTTGCGCCATTTCTTTCATACGTCGCATAAATTCATCCATAGTAACTGTTACCGGGAATTCATCCGGATTCAAGCCGACGATTTCAACCGTGAAACCAGGTTTAACGATTGCTTTCTCGAAAACAGACTTTACGGTAGCCGACTGCTCTTCTGTTAATACAGATTCCACAGTTTCATCGGTTTCGATTAATTTGCTTGCTACACTGGAATCAACACGTTTTAAGGCTGTTTTTTCCAGTTTATGCTCCAGAGAACTTACGAAGTGCGTGTCAATTGCCGAGTTCATCAACAAAACATCATACCCCTTTTTATTAGCAGCCTGAATGAAACTATCTTGTTTAGCCGGTTCAGTGGTATAAATATAAACCAACTGGCCATTTTTATCTGTCTGCGTATCCTTTACCTTTTCGCGGTATTCTTCCAGTGTGAAGTTTTCCTCTTTTGTATTCGTTAATAAAGCGAAATCTTTGGCTTTGTCATAGAATTTCTCTTCGCTAACCATACCATACTTCACAAACAGGCCAATATCACTCCATTTTTCTTCATAAGACTTTCTATCTTTATTGAAGAGTTCGGCTAATTTATCTGCTACTTTTTTAGTGATATAGCTATTGATCTTTTTAACATTACTGTCTGCCTGAAGGAAACTTCTGGAAACGTTTAATGGAATATCCGGTGAGTCAATCACCCCGTGCAATAACATCAGGAATTCAGGTACGATATCTTTAACTTCATCAGTAATAAATACCTGACGGCTGAATAATTTGATTTTATTACGCTGCATATCGAAATCATTCTTCACTTTCGGGAAGTATAATACGCCGGTAAGATTAAACGGGTAATCTACATTCAGGTGAATCCAGAAGAGAGGATCCTCAGCGAAAGGATAAAGTTGTTTATAGAAGTCCAGATAATCCTGGTCTGACAAATCTGCAGGTGCCTTGGTCCATAAAGGAGCCGTGGTATTAATGATGTGGTCTGTCTCAACCTCTTTTGTTTTTGGCTTGCCTTCCTCATCTTCACCATCAGGTAAACTCTGAGTTTCAGTTCCAAATTTAATTGGTACAGGAAGAAACTTACCATATTTATCAAGGATTTCATTCAATTTCCCTTTATTCAGGAACTCTTCAGACTCCGAATTAATATGCAGGATAATATCCGTTCCACGGGTAGTTCTTGTTCCAGCAGAAATCTCGTAAGAAGTACTACCGTCACATACCCATTTCGCAGGCTCAGCACCATCCTGGAAAGATAAGGTCTGAATTTCCACCAGGTCGGCAACCATAAATGCAGAGTAAAAACCTAACCCGAATTTACCAATGATTTCGTTGGCATCTTTCGCGTCTTTAAACTTCTCTACAAATTCGCTTGCCCCGGAGAATGCAACCTGATTAATATATTTTTTAATTTCTTCTGCTGTCATTCCCAGACCATTATCACTAATTGTGATGGTCTTTTTCTCCTCATCAAGCGCAACTTCAACCAGGGGATCTCCCAGTTCACCGTTATATTGCCCTAAAGCAGCCAGTCTTTTAATCTTTTGTACCGCATCAACCGCATTAGAAACCAGCTCACGGAGAAAAATCTCGTTGTCTGAGTACAGGAATTTCTTAATAATTGGAAAAATGTTCTCGGTGTGTATGGAAATACTACCTTTTTCTTCTATGCTCATATGTTAACTCATTTTTAAGTACAATAGCCTATCATCAAGGGATGTTCCAATTTGTTAACCCTTGTCAAATTGACAGTTGAATAAAAAAATTTATATTGCTTAGATGAAGAAATACCAGAAACTATATGCGGCGGGGCTCATTTCTGCAGAGACACTCAATAGGGTAGTCCAGCTCCGGGCAAAACCCGTTTTTTCTCTGCACCGTGAAATCCGGATGATGCTGTATGCAGGTATTCTTATGCTAAGCACAGGTCTTGGCATTCTTATTTATCAAAATCTGGACAGCATTGGACACCAGGTAATTTTAGCTTTAATTACAGCAATCACAACTGGCTGTTTCTGGTATACATTTAAAAATCAACCTCCCTATCAACCGGGAAAATCGAATTCTACCAGTGTTGCGGCCGATTACATCTTATTGTTCGGTTGCCTGAGTTTGCTCAGCTTACTGGCTTACCTGCAATTTCAATATGAACTCTTTGGTACACGATACGGACTGGCCACCTTTATTCCTGCCGTGATCTTATTTTTTATGGCCTACCGTTTTGATCATCAAGGTGTACTAGGTATGGCAATTACAAACCTCGCCATCTGGATGGGCGTATCTGTTTCTCCAAAGGTACTATTCGGCATGACCAGAATTAATGAAAGTCCATTAATCTGGACTTACGTTTCCTTAGCTTTGTTACTGATTGCTGCGGCGTATTTAAGTGAATGCACCCGTCTAAAACCACATTTTAAATTCATTTATCTACATTTCGGTTCACATATCCTGCATCTAAGCCTGCTAACCGCCTGGTTCGCTTATCCTGGAAGCTATCATTGGATTTATCCGTTGCTGACGATATTTTCTGCGGCTTTACTCTATAAAAATGGCAGAAGAGAACATTCTTTTTATCTGCTTCTGGTCCAGTTATTTTACGCCTATATTGCCGCAAGCCTATTGTATACGGACTGGCTGAAATGGATCAACCTCGGCAGTGACCCTTACCTGTTCGTACTCTGGTATATCATTTCTCCGGTACTGCTGGCCCGTCATATTTATCACCTGCATAAAAAACTCAAACAACAATGATCATCTATCCTTCAGAGAGCCTTAAAAACCTGCAGTTGATCCAGGAAATACAGGCTGAAGCAGAGTATACAGGTATTACTGCTGCTGAGATCCGTGATATCGCCAAAGCCTGTCCGGTTACCTTCTACACCCCCGCCTTTTTAGTGAGAGCCGGTCTTTTTCTATTAACCTTCGTGATCATATGTGCAAGTGCTGCCCTGCTGGCGCTATTGTTTGGTAGAATGCTGCGTGACAGGCATTTACCTTATGCGCTGATCATTTTCGGTCTTCTTTGTTATGCCGCGCTGGAAACAGTTTGTGAAAAATATCAGCATTATCAGGCAGGTACAGATGATGCGCTGACTCTCCTTTCCTCAGGATTTCTGCTGACCGGGGTTCTCTGGCTAAATGAAATCAGTACGCAGGGCTGGTCTTCCTCCACATGGTACCTATATGCATCTTTGTCGACCGCCGTAATCAGCTTATGGTACGTTATCCGGTTTGCCAGCCGCCTGATGACGGTAATTTCTGCATCGGCATTTTTAATGGCTTTTTTAACAGCCTTGCATACCATTAACGGTTCTGGTATTTTACTCTTACCTTTTGGTGCATTGGTTTTTGCAGCTTCACTCTGCTGGCTAAATTGGAATACCAGAATAAAAGCTATCCTAACATTTTACAGACCCTGTCTTGCCGTCTCGCTGCAGTTCGCGGTGTTTACTGCCGGAGTCGCCTGTAATTACTATATCGCAGACCAGATAGGAAAGGAACTATCAGGCGTTGCATTTCAGGTTCCGCTTCCCTACTTCTTCTGGGCCTGGACATTTGTTTTTCCATTAGCGTGTATTGGTTATGCATTAAAAAAACATAGTCGCATGCTGCTAAATTCGGGGTTGATTTTACTAGTCGCAGCCGGCCTTACTTTAAGGTACTACTACACTTTACTACCTCTTGAATCCCTGCTGACCGCCGCCGGTGCCCTACTGCTGTTAGTCAGCTGGCGATTGATAAAATGGCTCAAATATCCCAGATATGGTCTTACTGATCAAGTTCCTTTTCCACAGAACAGTACCGATCAGGAACGGATCGATTCTATTATCATCTCTGCCACTCTACCGCAGCAGAAACAGCACATACCAGATCGTTTCGGCGGTGGAAACTTCGGGGGAGGTGGTTCTTCTTCAGATTTTTAGACCCTAAATTTACAATCAGGTGGCGGATTTATGCCGTATCTTTGCGCCGAATGGAATATAACGTACACACACTGCCAAATGGCATCCGCCTGCTGCATGTACCTGCTGCCTCTACAATTTCACATGCCTGTATTATCGTGAACAGCGGTTCCAGGGATGAAAATGAAAGCCAGGCTGGTCTAGCTCATTTTATTGAGCATATGATCTTTAAACGCACAGAGAAAAGGAATACGAATCAAATTCTGAACAGACTGGAAAGCGTTGGTGCAGACCTCAATGCCTATACCACTAAAGAATATACCTGTATCCATGCTTCCTTCTTACACCCTTATCTGGACCGGACACTCGAGCTTTTTCATGATATCGTATTCCATTCAACTTTTCCGGAAGATGAGATGGAGAAAGAGAGAGGAGTAATACTTGACGAAATTGCGTCTTATCTGGATCAGCCAGAAGAAGCCATCTATGATGATTTCGAGGACATGGTCTTCATGGATCACAGTCTTGGGAGAAATATTCTTGGGACCACAGAAAGTGTAAGCAGGCTTTCAGGTGAGGATATCAAAGATTTTATTTCGGCCAATTACCGCACTGATCAGATCGTTGTGGCTGTTCTTGGGAAATACTCCCTTGATAAAGCCGTTAAAATCTTCACTAAATATTACGAAACTGTACCTGCCAACAAGGGCATACATAACCGGATCGCCCCTTCTGCCGCGCCAGTAATTAAAAGAGTAGATACCAAACCTATTATGCAGGCGCATACCGTTATCGGTTCTACTGCTTATTCTTTATATCATCCGTTCAAAACGGGTCTGCTGTTGCTGAATAACCTGCTTTGCGGAAACGCGATGAGCTCAATTCTCAATCTTCAGCTCCGGGAAAAACATGGAATTGCGTACAGTATAGAGTCTGGTTATAGTCCGCTTTCCGATACGGGTATATTTACGATCTATTTTGGGACAGATAAGGATAAAGTAAACAAAGCAATCTCACTGATCGACAAAGAATTCAAAAAACTGCGATCGAACCCCCTAACTGAAATTCAGCTCCGGAAAGCAAAACAGAAGTTTATCGGACAGATCGCCCTGGGAGAAGAGAACAGAATCGGTCTGATTGTATCTATGGCGAAAAGCCTGATCGACTATAATAAAATAGATAATCTGGATACTGTATTTGCAAAAATCGAGGCTGTAACAACCGCTGAGATGGAGCAGATCACTGCTGAAATACTCGATGAGAAAAATTTGAGTGTGTTAACTTTTTACCCTTTAACCTAATATTTGTACTTTTGTACCATGAAATTACCAATCGTAGCCTATGGAGATCCTGTTCTGAGAAAGGTCTGCCAGGATATCAATCAGGATTATCCGGAATTAAAGAAACTGATCAGTGACATGTTCGATACCATGTATGCCGCTTACGGTGTAGGTCTTGCAGCGCCACAAATTGGCCTGCCGATCAGGTTATTTATTGTAGATACCGGTGAGGACGAGGATGGGAAAGAAGGCTTTAAAAGGGTCTTTATTAATGCCCGCATCCTGGAAGAAAAAGGAGAACCATGGGCATTTACCGAAGGATGCCTGAGTATTCCGGAAATCCGCGAAGACGTAATGCGCAAGCCTGTGGTTATTGTGGAATATTACGACGAGAACTGGGAATTACATGAGGAAGAATTATCGGGAATGCCGGCTAGGGTTGTCCAGCATGAATACGATCATATTGAAGGTAAATTATTCACCGACACATTGAGCCTGCTCCGTAAAAGAATGTTAAAATCTAAACTGGATGCAATTTCCAAAGGTGATATCCATGCAGATTACAAAATGAAGTTTCCGCAGCAACGCAATAAGAAACGTTAATTATTCTCTTTACGGCTTTTATCGCCGCTAAAGATTTGCTCCATAAGTTTACCCCAGGCGAAGGGATTGAGTAAAGGTGTGGTAGGAACCATGTTTTTGTTCAGTGCCCTTTCCTGGTCTAACCTGAAATTGGCAGATGAAATTTCCCCTGCGTCCCTGGGCAGATAATGAATCATCCCACTGATAGAATTACTTGACAGGTTTTTTCTTGCAATCTCTGTATCGTCATCCGCAATCTTAAGTGCCATAAAGTCTTTAGTGAAGTCTTCTATGGTCGCCCATGGATAAACCTTTACAGCAGGCAGATAAACGATCTCAGACTTCATTTTAACCATTGCCGTATATTTGACATCCCTTACATCAGAAGGGATCACTACGACCTGTTCACCATAACCGATCGCACTATAGAGAAGCGTATCGCCAGGATGTGCAACTATAGAAAAGAAACCTTTGTAATTTGCTGCATATTTCTGGTCCTTATTAGACTGATTGGTTATGGTCACATACGGCACGACGAAGCTACTGTCCTTGTCGGTAATAATTCCCGAAAACTGGACCAGTCTCTTCCCTCCCGGTGCCTGTTGCGCAAACAGGCCGGTGGTTAAAAAGAGAAGGGCTAGTGTGAAAATGTATTTCATGCAGGCAAAAATAGCGCTAATCAGCGCAGCGACTAGTTAAAGAATGTTAAAATCTTAAACTGGCTCTGACAGATTAACCGCTTCAACTCCAGTGATCTGCGGAACAGCTTTTAAAATAGCTTGTTCGATACCGGCTTTCATTGTCATGAAACTCATTTTACAAGAACCGCAATTACCCAACAAACGTAATTTCACTACGTTATCGGCAGTAATTTCTTCGATGGCAACATCTCCACCATCAGCGATCAGATAAGGTCGGATAGTTTCAAGGGCCTGTTCAACTTGTTGTTTTAACTCCATAATATTTTATAAAATCTAAATTTAGTGAATTTTTTAGCAATTAACGGACTTTGCGTTATGTATGGCTATCTGCTGGGCTATTTTACCAGCGATTTCTCCAAAGGCCACCGCAGTTGGCGTCGTCTTATCCAGGGAGATCGGCTCACCGCTGTCTCCTGCTGCTGTGATTCCCTGTACCAGTGGTATTTCACCCAGAAATGGCACGTCAAATGACTTCGCCAGCTCTTTCCCGCCGTCTTTACCAAAAATATAATATTTGTTATCCGGTAACTCTTCCGGAGTAAAATAAGCCATATTTTCTACAACGCCTAAAACAGGAATATTAATACCCGGCATCCTGAACATAGCAAGACCTTTACGCGTGTCTGCCAGCGCCACCTGCTGCGGAGTTGTGACAATCACAGCACCAGCTATCGGGAAGCTTTGGGTAATGGTAATATGAATATCACCAGTTCCCGGCGGAAGGTCTACGATTAAATAGTCTAACTCACCCCAGTCTGCATCGTTAAACAGCTGTTTAATCGCGTTAGAAGCCATTGGCCCTCTCCAGGGCACAGGCTGATCAGGATCTGCAAAAAAACCGAGTGAGAGTAATTTAATACCGAATTTTTCTATCGGCAGAATCAGCGTTTTACCATCAGCTGTCTCTCTTGCACTTGGTTTTGCGCCTAGTAAACCAAACATAGTCGGAACAGACGGGCCATAAATATCCGCATCAATCAAACCAACTTTCGCGCCATCAGCGGCCAGTGTAACAGCAAGATTACTCGCAACAGTTGATTTACCTACGCCACCTTTTCCGGATGAAACCAAAATAATATTCCGGATTTCGTTCAGCTGACTTGTATCTGCCGGCTTGGTAACCCGGGAGGTAATATTAATATGAATTTCCGCGTTCTTGTCAACAAAATGTTTAATCGCGTTGGTACATGCATTTTTCAGCATATCCTTCATCGGACATGCAGGAGTAGTTAACTCCAGTGTAAAGCTTATGTTTTTATCGTTTATGCTCAGGTCTTTAATCATGTTAAGCGTAACCAGATCTTTTTTAAGATCAGGATCTTCCACATTTCTTAAGGCCGACAAAACTTGTTCCGTGCTAATTGTCATTGCCCAAAATTAACAAAAGCCCCTCACAATTAATTGATTTTAGGCTTTTTAAGTGTAATTTTAACACGAAATATACATTTGTCAATCCAGACCAGCTATTTTAACAGGTAAATTTAAAGATGCAGCTACCTCAAATTAATATTCCGCAAAAATACATCAAAGCCGGTGCGTGGGTACTTGGCATTCTGGCCGGCATTCTGCTGGTTACCGGTGTAATCGCTTATAGCAAAAGGGAGGCCTTGCTCAAACGGATGATGGCCAGCGCAATAAATAAAGCTGACAGAGATTATGGCCTGGAAATTAAGATTGCACAGGCAGGATTCAGCGGACTGAGCACTGTTGAGCTCAAAGACATCTCCGTTGTGCCTAAAGACCGTGATACACTCTCCACTGTAAAAGAACTGAAAATCGGTGTAAAATTATTTCCACTTATTTTTGGAGATGTAAAACTGGCTGAAGTGATCATGCACACTGGCAAGGTAAATATCGTGCTGCGTGACAGTCTGACGAATCTGGACTTTTTTCTGAAAAGAAAGAAAAAGGATAATCCGGATGCAAAAGCAAAAATAGAGTTGAACGAAATCGCCCATGACCTGTTAAACCAGGTGCTCAACAAAATTCCTGATGATATGGAAATGAAAGATTTCCTTTTCAGTTTGAACGACAATGATACAGCGAAAGTAAACTTGCTAACGACCACTGCTACAATTATAGACGGAGACCTGCTCTCGACAATCAAAGTAAATGGCGATGCTGCAACCTGGCATATAAACGGAAAACTGAAACCAGGTAAAAAGCAGCTTGATGTTCTATTCTTCGCGGATAATCAAAAAGTAGAACTACCCTACCTGGAAAATAAATTACATGCAAAACTCAGCTTTGATACCGTAAGGACCGAAATGAAAAATGCTGCCTACAGTGGCAATGACTTTAAGATCACAGGTTCCTGGTCTGTAAAAAACCTACTCATTAATCATCCTAAAATAGCAGCTGATGACATCGTTGTCTCTGCCGCAAGGATAGACGCTGATATGCTTGTGGGCAAGAACTATATTGCACTGGACAGTACTTCCAAAGTATTCCTGAAAAATGCAGTCCTGCAACCCTATCTGAAGTACACCCTTTCACCTGATAAGATTTACGAAGTTAAACTACACGCCGAGGAACAGGATGCACAGGCGGTGCTTGATGCTTTCCCACAAGGCCTTTTTGAGTCTCTGGATGGCCTAAAAGTTAAAGGTAAAGTTAAATATGACCTGAATTTTTATCTCGATAGCAAAAATCCGGACAGCCTGAAATTCAGCTCTTCTTTGACACCAAACGGGTTTAAAATCCTTAAATGGGGAAAGACTAATTTGCAGAAGATCAACGAGACCTTTATCTATACCCCGTATGAGTATGGTAAACCGATGCGCGATATCGTAATTGGCCCGTCAAACCCGAATTTCACTCCGCTGGGGCAAATCTCCAGCAATTACAAAAATGCACTGCTGACTGCAGAAGACCCCTCATTTTTCTCCCACAAAGGCTTCGTAGAAGAATCAATCCGCAAATCATTTGTGATCAATTATAAAGAGAAAAAATTTGTACGCGGGGGAAGTACTATTTCCATGCAGCTGGTTAAGAATGTATTTCTGAGCCGTCAGAAAACGCTGTCCCGTAAAGCTGAGGAAATCCTGATTGTCTGGCTGATTGAAAATAACAGGCTGATCAGTAAGGAAAGAATGCTGGAGGTCTATTTTAATATCATTGAGATGGGCAAAAATATTTACGGTATTGGTGAAGCATCGCATCAGTATTTTGGAAAAAGCCCGGCTTCATTGACCATAGGAGAAGGTATCTTTCTGGCTAACATCGTTCCGCGTCCTAAAATCGCCATGTTTAAATTTAATGGTGATGGTACGCTAAAGGGCTATATGCTGCCTTATTTTAAATATATGGGCAGGATTATGGCTAACCGTGGTCTTACACCTCAGGACACCAGCGGATATGGTTTCTACGACGTCAGGTTACGTGAGGGATTGCGTCAATACCTGCTGCCTGACTCCGCAAAAGTAGATACTACGGCTTTCGATAACGATACAGATGTTCCTGTGGTTATGCAGGATGAATCAAAAACGCTTTTCGACAGGCTTTTTGGAAGATCTAAAAAAGACACGACAGTCAAACAGCTCAACCCGCAGGATACCGTTAAAAAATCACGAAGAGAACTGCGCAGAGAGCGCAGGGAGCAAAGAAAACTAGAAAAACAGGACGAATAAAGCCTGAAGAAAAAATGAATACAATACAAGTTGGAGACCGGTCGTTCGAGATTCTGATTGAGAATGAAACCATTAATAAAAAAACGAGATTACTGGGTATCCAGCTAAATGTCGATTATGAAGGCCGTTGCCCTATTTTTATAGGCGTTTTGAATGGTAGTTTTCTTTTTATGGCCGACCTGGTTAAAGAAATGGAGATCCCCTGTGAAGTTGGATTTATCCGCGTATCCTCTTATCAGGGTACTGGAAGTACGGGTACAGTCAAAGAAATTTTGGGTCTTACCGATCAGCTGAAAGGCAGGGATATTATTCTGGTAGAAGATATCGTTGATACCGGATTTACATTAAAAACTATTCTGGAAAAAGTATATGAGCAGCAGCCTGCCTCTGTTCAGGTCTGCACCCTTTTATACAAGCCGGATGCTTTGGTATACCCGCTTGAAGAACTCAAATACATCGGGTTTGAGATTCCAAATGAGTTCGTGGTAGGCTATGGGCTTGATTATGATGGTCTGGGACGAAATCTGACCGCGATCTATAAAACAATTGATAACAGCTAATCCATTTCTGTAATTCGATAAATTTTTCACAATTTTGCAGAAACTTATTTATACATAATGACAATACATAAAGAAGGTTATACGACCATCGCAATTTCACTCCTTTTTATCTTCGTATTAAATGCGATCATTGATTACAGATTTGCAGATATTACCTGGTTGCGCTGGTTAGCCTATATTCTATCCTTTGCTTTGTTCATTACCGTATTACAATTTTTCAGAAACCCATCCCGTACATTTACAAGCGGAAATGAGCTGGTCATCTGCCCTGCAGACGGAAAAGTCGTTGTTATTGAAGAAACAACTGAAAATGAATATTTCAAAGACAAAAGACTACAGGTATCTATTTTCATGTCCCCGGTTAATGTTCACATTAACCGTAACCCAATTTCGGGAATTGTAAAATTCTTTAAATACCACCCGGGTAAATACCTGGCTGCATGGAATCCTAAATCTTCTACTGAAAACGAAAGAACGACTGTGGTTGTTGCTCATGAAAATGGAACGGAAGTTCTCTTCCGCCAGATTGCTGGTGCTTTAGCCCGCAGAATTGTATGGTACGTTAAAGAAGGCGATCAGGTAGAGCAGTCGAAAGAATTCGGATTCATAAAATTCGGCTCCAGGGTTGATATTTTCCTGCCGGTTGGCACTAAGGTTAACCTGGAACTAAATCAAGTCGTTAAAGGCGGTATAACAGTCCTTGCTGAGCTAAGCTAAGTCGTTCAACAGACAAAGGCCGGCAAAAGACCGGAGCTAAAAAAAAAGCAGGATATCTGAAATTCGGATATCCTGCTTTTTTTTGCCCTTGATTTATCTGCACAAAGTATGTACTGAGCCAGTAAAACTTAATTAATCTGTCTTTGATAATAAGCTCCGCAGCTATAAGAGAAGTTCCGAGGAAGTCGTCAATACGACCGCTCTATTGGAAGAAATGTCATCTGATAGCACTATACGATGGGCACAAAAAAAGCCTCCCCGATATGATCGGGAAGGCCTGTATATTTTGGAGTAGAAATTATACTCTTTTTGACTTGATACGAGCGGCTTTACCAGTAAGCTCACGCAGATAGAATAATTTCGCTCTACGAACTTTACCGTGGCTGTTAACCTCAATTTTCGCAATGTTTGGAGAATTGATAGGGAAAATACGTTCCACACCAACACCGTTAGACATTTTACGAACAGTAAACGTCTCATTAGCACCTACGCTGTTACGTTGTAAGACCACGCCTTGGTAAATTTGAATACGTTCTTTATTACCTTCGCGAATTTTATAGTGAACACTCACTGTATCTCCTGATTTGAATGCAGGAAACTCATTTTTTGCGATTACCTGCTCTTCAACAAATTTTACTAAATCCATGATTTTAAGCTATTAAGCCGACTTTTTTCTATTTAAAATCGGACTGCAATATTAGGAATTTTATTTTATAAAAAAAAGTGAATTTCGAATTTTTCCACATTCTTTTAGATTTCCACAATAATTGTGATGCAGCCGGTTAGCTAAAAAAAAGCCAGCAATTGTTAATATTGGCCTTTAAATAATTCTACAAGGCTTTTTCCATTCATTTTCTCATTCGCGAGCGCTCCGTTTTCCATTCCAAATAAAATTTCAAGTTGCTTAACTTTTTCATAAGGAATGTCTTGCGGCTCACCGCTTTTAATTTTTCTGTAATTATGAAACGTATTCACTGAGACCTGTAGTATTCCCGGAATTTCCCGCAGTGCAAAACGATATTCTTTAACCGTTAATTTATCCAGCACTTCATTTATTTTGTATTTATCCATCAGACATTTAGGTTTAATTTCTTAACGCCCATAAATATATACAAATAACAAAATAATTAACTAAAAAAGATACATATATTCTTTCTGGTTAATTTAGCGCCTTAAACTTTCAGCCTCAACGCTTCAAATTACATTAGTCTTCCAACAAATCCGGGCGCAATCTCTTAGTCCTTTCCACAGCTTGCTCATGCCGCCAGTCATTAATCTTCTGTTCATGACCGCTCAGCAGGATATCAGGTATCTGATGCCCTCTCCAGTCAGCCGGACGGGTATAGACTGGCGCGTCCAGTAAACCTCCCTGAAAACTATCAGAAAGTGCCGAGGTTTCATCGTTCAGTACGCCGGGAATCAACCTGACAATAGCATCTACCAGCACAGCAGCAGGAAGCTCTCCACCCGACAACACATAATCACCGATAGAGATCTCCCGGGTTACATAGATATCTCTGATCCGCTGGTCAATTCCTTTATAGTGGCCACAAAGAATAATTACATTTCCTTTTCCGGACAACTCGTTCGCAATGGTCTGATTAAGCGTTACACCATCAGGAGTCATGAAAATAACCTCATCATACTCCCGCTCCGCTTTTAAAGCCTCTATACAAAGCGCAAAGGGCTCTATTGACATTACCATTCCACTACCCCCACCGTAAGGATAATCATCAACACTACGCTGTTTATTGGTCGAGTAATCCCTAAGGCTGTGTACTACAATTTCGGCTATTCCTTTAGTCTGTGCCCGCTGTAAAATAGAATGCGCAAAAGGACTTTGTAAAAGATCCGGTAATACCGTTATTATATCGAAACGCATAACCTTATGTTGTTAAGTAAATATCCAGCAAGCCTTCAGGCAGATTAACCAGCAAGGTCTCCGCATCTTCGTCAATTTCCACTATCATATCTTCATTCAACGGAAAAAGAACCTCCTTTTGCTGATAAGAAACAGTAGCAACAAACTGCTGAGGGTATTCATTCACCTCCAGGATTTCACCAAGCTCACCGATAGTTTCATCCGTTACCACAAACCCTTTCAGATCAGTATACTGGAAATCATCTTCATCGCGTTCCGGAAGTTTAGTTAGCGGCAGATAGATTTTTTTCCTGAGCAGCGGTTGCGCCTTATCAATATGGTCAATATCATCAAAATAGATATTAGCGGTTTGATTAGGCTGCATTTTAAAGGTGGAAACAAAAAAGGGAACCAATTTGCCATTCATATCCGCAAAGACCACATCAAGATCAAGCAGTTCAGGTTCATCATATTCGAAATAGAGCTGAACTTCCCCTTTCAAACCTTTTGTTTTGGTAATATAGCCGATATAGAATGCTTCTTCTAACGTCATTTAGAATAGATTATGTTGTTGAAAATAAAAATAGCGAAGAATACCTTCACAAGAAGGATTCTTCGCTATAAACAAAAGATCAAACGACTAAGCTTGCTCTTCTTTGTTTTCTTCAGTTGCCGGAGTTTCTTCAACAGCTGTTTCAGCTACAGGAGCTTCTTCAGTTGCTTCTTCAGCTACAACTTCTTCTTCTACAGGCGCATTTTTAAGGGCAAGAGCTGCAGCACGATCTGCATTTTTCTTAGCCTCAGCTGCTAAAGCTGCTTTTCTAACTTCATCTTTAGATTTAGTCAGGCCATCTTTTTTACCTTCAATTTTGTTGTCTTTTGCTGCTAACCATTCTGCAAATTTAGCATCTGCCTGGTCTGCAGTTAAAGCACCTTTTTTAACACCACCTTCTAAGTGTTTTTTGTATAAAACACCTTTGTAAGAAAGAATAGCACGACAAGTATCCGTAGGTTGAGCACCTTTGTTAACCCAGTCTAATGTTTTTTCAAAGTTAATTTCGATAGTAGCAGGATTGGTGTTAGGGTTATAAGAACCTAAACGCTCAATGAATTTACCATCTCTTGGTGAACGGGAATCCGCTACCACTACGTGGAAAAAAGGTTTACCTTTTTTACCGAATCTTTGCAATCTGATTTTAGTTGCCATTTTTTTATAAGTTTATGTATTCAACATAGTTCCCGGAGCTGTATGCTTGCGGGGATGCAAAAGTAAGTAAAATACTACAAACTAACAAGATGCCTGAATTTTTAAACCCTTAACCCCAATATATGAGAATCGCTATAGATATGGATGAAGTCCTGGCAGATCCAATCAGCAAATTTGTAAGCAGATATAATCAGGATTACGACGTACCACTGGATCTGACAATGGAGCCCGGTTATGAATTTTTCCACCATATCCCGGAACATATCAATCATAAATGGTATGATTATATTAATGAAGCCGGATTTTTCCGGGACCTCCCTTTGATCGAGGGCAGTGTCGAAGCTGTGAAAAAACTTCAGGAGGAGCATGATGTTTATATCGTCTCGGCGGCAACTGAATTCAGAAATTCACTGGTTGACAAGTATGACTGGCTCGCAGAGCACTTTCCGTTTATCTCCTGGAAAAACATTGTTTTCTGTGGGAATAAAATTATTAAAGCTGATGTACTGATTGACGATAGAATCAAAAATTTCATAGATTTTGACGGTAGAAAATTATTATTCACTTCGCCGCATAATTTACTGGTAACAGACTATGAACGAGTAGATAACTGGCAACAGGTACTGGAGAAAATACAGCAACAGCCGGCTGATAAATTGTAACAATTCTTAATTTTTATTGTCATAAAAATAAATCATATCCTATGTTAGTCACAACAACAAATACTATTGAAGGCAGAAAGATTGTGAAATATCTTGGCCTGGTTACCGGAGAAACCATTATAGGTGCAAATATCTTTAAAGATTTGTTTGCCGGAATCCGTGATATTGTAGGCGGGCGGGCAGGTTCTTATGAGAATGTGCTTCGTGAAGGAAAAGACACTGCCGTGCGCGAAATGCAGCAATACGCCGCAGCTTTGGGTGCGAATGCGATAATTGGAGTGGATCTGGATTATGAAACCGTAGGTAACGGCGGAAGCATGCTGATGGTAGCCGCATCAGGAACAGCTGTAATTCTTGAATAATCCCAAAATGAAAAGGTTATAATAAAGGCCCATCTGAGTAAGATGGGCCTTTATTATAACCGGCAAAATCACTTAGAGAGATAAAATCTCTACCAGTTTAAGCCATGCCGGACTAACTTCTTCTGCATCGATATGTTTAATCGCATGATCGAAAGGAGTGAATACGATCTCTCTGTTCACCTGGCCAACAATATCGCCGGAACGGCCTTCCATGAGACCCTCTACTGCAGCGACACCAAAACGACTTGCCAGTACCCGGTCCATACAACTTGGCTTACCACCACGCTGGATATGCCCCAGTACAGAAACCCGGATATCATAATTAGGAAAGTTTTCCTTTAATACTTCGCCGACGTTAAACGCTCCACCAATCTCGTCACCTTCGGCAACAATAATAATTTTAGAAGCTTTGTCCTTACGGCCATACTCCAGTCTTTTAATCAGACCTTCGACACCCATATTCGCTTCCGGAATCATAATCGCTTCGGCACCCACGCCTATTCCGCTGCGCAGTGCAATCAGACCGGAATCCCGGCCCATCACTTCTACGATAAATAAACGATCGTGAGATTCTGCTGTATCCCTGATTTTATCAATCGCATTAACAACAGTATTTATTGCTGTATCATAACCGATAGTAAAATCGGTACCTGCCAGATCGTTATCTATTGTCCCCGGGAGACCAATAACAGGAAAATCAAATTCAGAAGTAAATAAGTTTGCTCCCGTAAAAGTTCCGTCGCCACCAATAACAACCAATGCGTCTATTTCATGCTTGATCAGCTGATCATAAGCGCGCTGACGACCTTCCTTAGTTTTAAAATCCTCACTGCGGGCAGTTTTTAAAATGGTTCCCCCGCGCTGAATAATATTAGCTACAGATTTTCTGTCCATCGGAATAAAATCCCCGTTGACCAGTCCGTCGTATCCTCTGAGTACGCCTGTAACGTTCATCCCATAATAGATTCCCGCTCTGACTACTGCCCTGATAGCAGCATTCATTCCGGGCGCATCGCCACCTGATGTTAATACCGCTATGTTTTTAATTTTGTTCATTTAGTCTTATTGCTTTGAGGCTTTAAATTTATCAATTCCAGTCTGTAAATACGCAGCATATTTTGCCGCATCAAAAATAGCACCCTGAGGAGTAACCAAAGGCTCCAGATCATGTCCGCCTAATACATAGAACGGTTGTGAGTTGGAATTATATCTGCTCGCCTGAAAATCACTGTTCCATCTACCCAGGTCATCTGTATTTGTCCGCAGAATTTTGGAGTAATGAACCTTTTCGGTTGGCATTTTCACTGATCTTTCGTCTACATATAACTGGATCAGTACATATTCTTCTTTAATGATCCGGCCAACTTCAGGGTTGATCCAGATCTTGTCTTCCATTTTCCTGCAATTTACGCAGGCATGTCCGGTAAAATCAATAAGCACCGGTTTATTTACTTTCTTCGCATACTCCAAACCTTCATCAAGATCGAAAAAAGCATTAAAACCTAAAGGCGGATGTAACACATCCTGGTATTTTACCGTCGCCGGAAAGCCACTGCTGCCTGAAGGCGCCTCTGCTGTTCCACGTCCAAGGATAAAGTCCTGGGTATTCATTGGCGGCGCAATACCGCTCAGAATATTCACCGGCGCACCCCATAATCCAGGGATCAGGTAAACTGCGAAGGCAAACGAAAATATAGCAAAAAAGAGTCTCGGTACAGAGACATACGGAACGTCACTGTCATGAGAGAACTTTAGTTTGCCTAAGATATAAATTCCCATTAAAAAGAAGATCACAATCCACAGCGCAAGGAAAATTTCCCGGTCAAACCACTCCCAATGCCACACCAGGTCTGCAGCAGATAGAAATTTCAGGGCTAATGCAAGCTCCAGGAAACCCAGACATACTTTTACGCTGTTAAGCCATCCGCCCGATTTAGGCATACTGCTCAAAAATCCAGGGAAAATTGCTGAAAGTGTAAACGGAAGCGCCAGCGCCAGCGCGAAACCAAACATACCGATAGCCGGCGCCAGAATTTCGCCTTTAGAACTTGCTTGTACCAGCAAAGTGCCGATAATAGGTCCTGTACAGGAGAATGACACCAATGCCAGTGACGCCGCCATAAAGAAGATCCCGCCCAGCCCTTTACTGTTATCGGCCTTTTGATCTATCTTATTTACGAAAGAGCTTGGCAGTGTAATCTCAAAAGCACCAAAGAATGAAATGGCAAACACTACCAGGAGGATAAAGAAGGCAAAGTTAAACACACCGCTACTACTCAATTCATTAAGCTTTGCAGAACCGAATAATAAGGTAATCAGTAAGCCAAATGCTACATAGATTACAATAATGGAGACCCCGTAAATCATGGCCTGGAATATCCCTTTTTGCTTACTGCCGGCTTTCTTAGTGAAATAACTGACGGTCAGTGGTACCATCGGAAAGATACATGGCATCAGAAAAGCAATAAAACCACCCAGAAGCCCCTGTATAAAGGTCTCCCATAAAGTTTTTTGCTGATCGTCTTTATGTAAATCCTGTCCGGCTGCTGCATCTGCAGCAACAACACTGCCCGTATCTTTCTTCAGAGAATCTGTGGCTTTAACCGAATCAGCCAGATTCTGCTGTGCTGCGGTATCTTCTGCAGAACCGATTTCTGTGAAAACAATATCATCGGAGACTTCTGTCGTATCCTGTTGCTGTACCCGCGCAAACGCAGATACCTGAGCACCTAATGCCAATGTAAGCATCAAGGCACAGATCAGCATAATTCTATTCAATGTGTTCTTCATAGTTCTATACATTCATAACCGGCCATCCCTCCGGAAAGGCCGTGAAATTACTTATAATTTCTTGTTTTAAAAGTTTTCACCCCCGGCATAAATTTAATTTGACCTTATATCCATAATGCCTCTTCTTATCTGAGAGACTCATTCAGACCAAGTTGCAGCTGTGGTAGTGCCGCTAATTGTTTTAGCCCTTTTTCTTTGGTCTTGTTCGGGTCTTGTTCGGATGTACCCCTGCCGGAGCTCTTAAAAAACCCACAAACTCCCCACACCGAACCCACACCACACCCACAGGTAACCCACAGAATAGTATTCAAGTCATGTAAAGCTATGTGAGGTAGTAGAAATATTTCGACCACACCAACTATGAAACCAAAAGGACAGAAAAATACGCGCAAAAAAAAGCCCGGCATTACCGGGCTTTTTCGTGTGTGTAATATTAATCGTATATAAAACTCTATTTAACTGCAACAGAGAACTTAACTTCATCAGGAGGAAGACATCTTGTCTCGTCACAAACCATAAACTCAATGGTACCTGAAACTACTGTATTAGGTTTTTTCAACTTAATTTTTTGCTGAAATACAACTTGTTTTTCAAAATAACCGACGTTCATATCAAAAACTTTCTCAAACTTTTCAATTGGTTTAGGTTCTGAAACCGCACCAACGACGGTAAAATCTTTCGAAGGGTTAAGTTTAACGGACGTTTTAACCGGCCCTCCGGGCTTAACATGCTGTGAATAAATATGCCATCCATCTTGAATAGTAGCTTTCAGATAAATGATCGCTTCTGTGTTACTAACCTTCTTTTGAGCATAAGACCAGGTAACCGGTGTCTCAATCTGGGCTGAAGCTCCCAGCACTGTAAACAGGCACAGGGCAAATACTAACATTACTTTTTTCATATTCTTACGTGTATTTAGTTGATCTTTAGTTCTTTTTATGCAGAAACTCGATCTCTTTAAAATCGAAACGCTTTAAGCCTTCACTGGTTGCAAGCTCCAGTTGTCCTCTCTCGGCTATCCCTGTAATCGTCCCTTCAATTATCTCGCCATTTTGTCGGTATAAAGCCTTCTCACCATAGAGATATAAATCTTTGACATAATCGTGATAAAGGCTATCCGCAGGCCCCGTTCGCAGTTTAAGGTAAGCCAATTCGATCTGCACACAAACACTTCGCAGCAGAAGATCAAGCTCAATCGGTTTACCGATGATTATCTGCAGAGATGTGGCCCGAATCCCAAGCTCACCACCAAAGTTGATCTGATTTACATTCAGTCCGATTCCGATCACAGATGCCTTAATCTGGCTTCCTGACAGTGTATTCTCTATCAGAACACCGCCCAGTTTCCGGTCTCTGAAGTAAATATCGTTGGGCCATTTCACCTTCACGTCTTCGCCACAGAATTCCTTTAAAGCTCGCATTAATGCAGTACTAACGGCCATATTTAAGCAAAACTGCTGATCCGGAACAATAAAGTCGGGCCGGAGCAAAACACTGAATGTTAAGTTTTTTCCGGGTTCAGCATGCCATGTATTTCCTGCCTGTCCACGTCCGCCATACTGATTGTCTGCCATAATAACAGTTCCTTCGGGTAATGGCTCGGAATTTGACATTATACCTTTCATAAAACTATTGGTAGAGTCAACAGCTGATAATTTGATCAAATTTTGACCAACAAATAATGTCGGAAAAGTGTTATTTTGCAATAGTGGATTTTGTTATATAATTTATCAAAAATAAATACTTTTAATGGTAAAAAAGAAAATAGTACCCCTTTCTACCTACCTTTCAGAAATAGCCGTTCATGGCATACAGGAAAAAAAGGGACACGATATCGTTCGTCTTGATTTAAGAGAGCTTAATAGCTCTGTATCAGACTACTTCATCATATGCAATGCTGATTCTGCAACTCAGGTCAGAGCAATTGCAGACAGCGTAGAAAAAGAGATTTACAAAAGTACAGAGGCCGAGCCCTGGAAAAAAGAAGGGATGGATCATGCAGACTGGATAATACTTGATTATTTTGATGTAGTTATTCATATCTTCAAAACTGAAAAAAGAGACTTTTACGGTATAGAGGATTTGTGGGGTGACGCACAGACTACTACCTATCAGAGCGCCTAACCGACAAAAACTTATACATTTTTTGATTCCAAGATGAAAGAGAAAGAAAATACGAAACCCAAGCTGATCAAGAGAATTCCAAATATTCCGAAAAAACCTCAAAAAGGTTCTAATTTCAATATCTTCTGGGTTTACGCAGCAATCATAGTAGGTTTGATCCTTGTATCGGTGTTATTTACCAATGACACCAGCAAAACGATCACTTACAGAGAATTTGAAACAACAATGCTGGCTCCTGGTGATGTTCAGAAAATTGTTGCTTATAAATACGAGGACCTGGTTAAAGCTGATGTTTACATCAAACCGGAGTTACTTAAGGAAGAAAAATACAAGAAATATCTGACCAAAAATAATTTTGGCTCCGCAGGCGGTCCTACTGTATCATTTACCGCTGGATCTATGGATGCGCTGGATAATCAGCTAAAAGAGTCTCAGAAAGAAATTCCTGCAGACAATCAGATCCTTGCAGAAAAAGAAACCAGACAAAGCACTTTCAATTCCTGGTTCTTCACCGTAATTATTCCGCTTTTATTGTTTATCGGTTTCTGGATATTCATTATGCGCAGAATGGGTGGCGGTGCCGGCGGTGGCGGTGGACAGATATTCAATATCGGTAAATCCAAAGCCACACTTTTCGATAAAGAAAGTCAGGTGAACGTTACTTTCAACGATGTTGCTGGTCTTGAAGAGGCTAAACAAGAGGTTATGGAAATTGTTGATTTCCTGAAAAACCCTAAGAAATATACGAACCTGGGTGGTAAAATTCCAAAGGGAGCTTTATTGGTGGGTTCACCTGGTACGGGTAAAACCTTACTTGCTAAAGCTGTTGCTGGTGAAGCTCAGGTACCTTTCTTTTCGCTTTCCGGTTCGGATTTCGTAGAAATGTTTGTCGGTGTCGGAGCATCCCGCGTACGTGACCTGTTCAAACAGGCGAAAGACAAAGCACCTTGTATCATCTTTATTGATGAGGTAGATGCGATTGGCCGTGCACGTGGAAAAAACAGTATGATGGGTGGAAACGATGAGCGTGAAAACACCTTAAATCAATTACTTGTTGAAATGGATGGTTTCGGTACGGATTCTGGTATTATCATTCTGGCGGCAACTAACCGTCCTGATGTATTGGATAGCGCGTTATTACGCCCGGGAAGGTTTGACAGACAGATTTCTATCGATAAACCAGATTTAGTTGGTCGTGAGCAAATCTTTAAAGTCCACCTTAAACCTATCAAAACTGATCAGGTTGTGGATGCTAAAAAACTTTCTGCGCAAACACCTGGTTTCGCAGGTGCTGAAATTGCAAACGTATGTAATGAAGCAGCGCTGATTGCTGCAAGAAGAAATAAAGAATCTGTTGACATGCAGGATTTCCAGGACGCAATTGACCGTGTGATCGGTGGTCTTGAGAAAAAGAATAAAATCATCTCTCCTGAAGAGAAACGTATAGTTGCTTACCATGAGGCTGGTCATGCTATTGCCGGCTGGTTCCTGGAACATGCAGATCCATTGGTTAAGGTATCTATCGTCCCGCGTGGTGTCGCTGCTTTAGGTTACGCACAATACCTTCCGAAAGAGCAGTTCCTGTATACCACAGAACAACTAACAGATGGAATGTGTATGACTATGGGCGGCAGGGTTGCTGAAGATCTTGTTTTTGGAAAAATCTCTACAGGTGCTCAGAATGACCTGGAAAGGATTACCAAATTATCTTATGCCATGGTTACCATTTATGGTATGAACAGTACAATTGGTAACGTATCGTTCCATGACCCGCAAAATGAGTACAATTTCAATAAACCTTATTCAGAGAAAACTTCTGAACTGATTGATATTGAGGTTAGAAATCTGATCAGCGGTGTTTATGAAAGAACAATGCAGTTATTAACCGATCAGCGTGAAGGTTTAGAAAAACTGGCTGAGAAGTTACTGGAAAAAGAAATTTTGTTCCAAACTGACCTGGAAGAAATTTTAGGTAAACGTCCGTTCGATAACAGAACTACTTATGATGAGTTCGTAAACGGCACAGGTGATCAGAAACCAGCTGCTGAAGGCCTCTTACATGAAGGCGTAGGTGAAACTACAGACCCTTCAGCTCCGGTTGCACCAACGCAGTCTGAGTCTTAAATTATAATTTCTTATGGAGCCGTCAGTGTGATCAAACATGCTGACGGCAAATCCATTTCTATATGCAAGAGAACATATCTTCCAAAGAGCTGATGTTAAAGAAGATCAGGAAGGCCCTGCTGGAAAAGCGGGACAATCCTTATCCCAACCTGGAAGAAAGTCCGCTCTATACGCCCACCGATGAAATTCCTGAAATTATGTTTGCCGAACAGCTTACTGCTGTATCTGGTAATTTTATTTTCTGTGAAAATGGTGTGGATTTTATAGAAAATATCCTTGAACTCGCAGATAAGTTCAAATGGCGAAAAATCTACTGCTGGGAGCGTGAGCTCCAGGCACTACTTTCTACTTATGAATTCCCCTTTTATAAGACCGATAAGGACTTCGAAATGGCTGAAGTAGGTATTACTATGTGCGAAGCACTTATTGCGCGTAACGGCTCAGTATTGCTTAGCAATCAAAATGAATCCGGGCGCAGATTGAGCATCTATCCCCATCATCATATCGTTATTGCCAGAACCGGACAATTAGTCATGGATTTAAAAGACGGATTCCAATTGCTGAAGAACAAATACGGCGGTCAGATCCCTACGATGATCAGCACAATTACGGG
>JAAAFW010000005.1:30301-89274 GCA_019352875.1 Pedobacter cryoconitis
TATTAGTCTTAAATTTATACTACATACTAAAATGGTATACGGTATAAAATGGGCAATAAAGAGCATCTATCAACAGTTATTACGGGCACCGGGAGCTATATTCCGGAGAAAATCATTTCAGGAAATCACTTTCTGGAAACTAGTTTTTATGAAAATGGAGTCGTAATTGAGAAGGCAAATGCAGAAATTATCAGCAAATTTTCGGAGATCACGGAAATTAATGAGAGGCGTTATGCAGATGACCATTTACTGAATAGCAACATCGCAGCAATTGCAGCGTCGCGCGCTATTAATGATGCCAAAATAGACCAGGAAAGTCTGGACGGAATAATCTGCTGTCATAACTTCGGAGATATCAAAGCAGGTGAAAACCGGATGGATATCTTACCCTCGCTAGCTGCAAAAGTTAAACAGCTTCTTGAAATAAATAACCCAGATTGTGTAGCATTCGACGTAATATTTGGTTGTCCCGGATGGATTCAGGGTGTTATACAGGCTCATTACATGCTGCAAAGCGGAGATGCGAAGAGAATCCTGGTAATCGGGGCAGAAACGTTGTCAAGAATCATTGACCCGCATGACAGAGATAGTATGATCTTCGCTGACGGCGCTGGCGCTGCCGTATTAGAAGCACAGCAAACAGAAAAGAAAACAGGTATCATTGCACACAAAACTCAAACCTATGCCGTAAACTATGCTAACCTGCTTTATATGGGGAAAAGCGGAAATCCGGACAAAACAGAGGGCGACATGTATCTTAAAATGAACGGGCGCAAACTGTATGAGTTTGCCGTAAGTCATGTGCCGCAGGTAATCAAAGCCGCTATAGATAAAGCCGGAATTGATATTTTGGATATCAGGACGGTATTTATTCATCAGGCTAATGGTAAAATGGATAGTGCGATTATGAAAAGGGTCTTTAAACTTTATAATCTTGATACAATTCCTCAAAATCTTGTACCAATGACAATCTCGTGGCTTGGAAACAGTTCCGTAGCAACCGTTCCCACTTTAATAGACCTCGTACGTCATCAGCAGATCAATGGATACGAAGTAAAAAGCGGTGAATATGCGATCTTTGCTTCTGTAGGTGCGGGCATGCATATTAACGCAATTATTTATCAGTTCTAAGAAATAGATTTGATAACAGGTGCAATTTTCGTTATCTTGTGGTAACCAACGAAACCACAAGATGAAAAACACATGGTACCTGCTACTACTTGCTTGTTTCTCAACATCATGCAAGTCCTATATGATTAGCACAATCGCTGCCGACTCTCCTGCTGAGATGACTTCAAATGGCGTTTTTAAACTGGAAAATGATAGCGTAAGAATTACTTATAATTTTTCGGGAATGGACGCTCCTTTAAAAATTGATATTTATAATAAGCTAAATGATCCGGTCTACGTAAACTGGAATAATTCAGCCCTAATTATTAAAGAGAAAGCCTTTAGCTTTATCCAGTCAGATATTAAAATCAGCGGTAATACCAGTACTGTCTCGGAAAACAACAGACGTTCATTTTATAATTATAGCGAGGGGTCACTTAATGCATTAGCCCAGCTGCCAAATAACGAAGGTTTTATCCCCCCTTCGTCACAGATTACAAGGGAAATCACTGTTTTGGACGCATCCGGCTATGATCCGATCGAGAAAAGCGAATATAAATCAGCAGCATGGAACTATACTGACGGTACCGGAGTCGTTTATGTCAAACAGGCAAATTTCGATGAAGACAATTCACCTCTAAAATTCAAAAGCTATATAACGCTCTATACTTTGAATGATGGTAAGCCTAAAAATTTTGTCAGCAGCGGGAACTTTTATGTGTCTTCAGTCGCCCGTTCAAGCGCAAATCCTAAAAAAACCAGTGAATATGACGGAAACCCTGGTAATGTGATGATGACTTCCAAAACCACTGGATTTGGAAAGACTATGACCGGGGTTGCACTGGTTGGTGCGGTAGGTGGTCTGGTGGCAGCAGACGCTGCATTAAACGACAAAAATAATAGCCGTAATAAATCAGTTAACTAAAGCTCTCAAACCCTCTTTAGCCTGGGATTCTATGCTATTCTCATATTCATGGTTCTTCATGGATATGGCCTGGTTAAATGCCGCCTTAGCTAAAGTATTTTGTTTTTTGTTAGCGTAGATTTTACCCATAAGAAGCGCAGAATTTGCAGCAAAATAGTACTTCAGGCTCTTTCCAGCCTGTACTGCCTGCTGATAGTCTTTAATGGCAGCATCGTCTTTATTCAATGCATCGTTAATCCTGCCAGACCTGTAATAATATTCTGCTTTATCCCGGCCGGCCCGTAGCTTGCCGGGATCCATAGCTCCGGTTAAGTTTAAAGCCCTGCTGTAATATCCGCCGTCAAATAATAACCTGGCCTTTAATAACTCAGCAACCGGCATTTCTTCTCCTGCCTCATTAAGCGCTTGCTTATCTTTCTCATGATAAGAATAACCACTCGTCTTTACCCTGCCCATATATCCATTATAAGAGCCAGTATCGCCATTTAACAGACTAATCCATGCCAGGTGAAGATTAGCATCTCTAATGTAATTAACGCCTTTATTTAACTGCAGAAACTTTTTGAAATTTAAAGCCGCCGACAGATCCAGTTTATTCAATTTGGCTGTGCCCATTAATAATTCCAGGTAAGGAAAGGGCTGATAAGCTTCCGAAGCAGGTCTCGCCGCCAGAATCGCAATCGCCTCGTCTGTATGGGCATTCCTTGAACAGACATACGCGCGCAGATAAGATTTCAGCAGACTGCTGTCAGCGATACGTTCAGTGAATTTCATCGTTTTTGCATAAGCATCGGGTGATTTAACTACATCTGATAGTACATATGCATAGTAAAATATCACCTCTTCGTAAAAAGGCTCATCGGTCGATTTAGGCAGATTTTGTGCAAGCCGGTCCAGCATAGCGAGGCCTTCCCTGACATTTCCCCGGAGACCGAAAGTCGACAGCGTACTTTTCATCATGCCATCAGGTAAACTGCCCATAATCACATTGATCAGGCCAAGCCCCTTACCATTCAGCTGAAATCCGGGATATTTCTTGTTATTTTCCTGCAGTTGTCCATTTGCCTTTTTTATCTCTCTTGCAGCGCCAAAATATTCACCATAACGACTTCTGAGCATAGCCCACTGCAGGTTAATTTCCGCCTGGGCATATAAATAATATGGAGAACCCGCGTTATCATCTGCTATCTGACTCAGGCGTTTGGATTTCATTTCCTTCATACGATCGAAATCTGTTTTACTTTCCGAGGTAATCAGTTGGAAATAGTCGGCATAATTCTCCAGCAAGGGCACAATTGAGTTGTTTGGGCGAACTTTTTTCTCCTGAGCGATCAATTGCCTCGCTGAATTTAATTTAAGCTCAAAGATCAGCTGGTAAGCTTTCAGGCAATTCGCATTAAAATCGAAATTAGCCATTGCATTCAGCGGCAAAAGCAAACTGAGCACTAGAAAAAATCTGAGAGAAAAAGATTGGAGGCTGGAATTCGCCGGCATAGAATTATTCGCTTTAAAAGATAATTACTCAACGACATTTTGAGTCGTTTTGTTTTAAAATGGCATAAAAAAACCGGTCAGTTAGGACTGACCGGTTTTTTTATTGGAATTAACAGCCTAAACTGCTTCTTCCTGCTCATGAGTTAAGGCCTCATCCACAAGGATTCTACCACAGTGCTCACAAACGATAATTTTCTTACGCTGACGGATATCCAACTGACGCTGAGGTGGAATCTGGTTGAAACAACCTGAACATGAATCACGGTCAATTGTAACTACAGCAAGACCATTATTGGCGTTGCTTCTCAATCTTCTGTAGGCAACTAATAATCTGTCCTCAATTGCCGATTCTGCTTTCTCTGCTTTTTTATTTAAAGCCTGCTCATCTTTTTCTGTTTCAGAAGTAATTGTTTCCAGTTCACCTTTTTTAATATCAAGGTCGTTCTTTCTGGATTCCAGATCAGCTAATGCTTTCTCATAGATTTCAGTTTTAGAAGCAATTTCAAACCCATGCTCTCTGATCTTTTTCTCACAAACCTGAATCTCCAGGGACTGGATTTCCACTTCTTTGGTCAAAGCATCATATTCCCGGTTATTCTTTACTTCTTTAAGCTGGCCATCATATTTCTTGATCAGGTTCTGAGCTTCCTTGATCATGTTTTTACGTGTTACAATCGCATCTTCGGTTTCATCCAATTCAGCTTTGAATTTTTGTATACGTGTTTCCAAGCCGGCAACTTCATCTTCCAGATCTGCCACTTCCATTGGTAACTCACCACGGATCTGACGGATTTTGTCAATTTTAGTATGTAAGGTTTGTAATTCGTATAAAGCTTTCAGCTTTTGCTCTACAGTTTGTTCCATTAAATGAAATAATTTATGGGTATAATTATATTAAACTAATTATCAGTAATTGAACTGCATTTTAGCTTGTGTACGGACTTTGTTCTCCGGCAGATCTGGTCAAAATATAACCATTTAAGCTGCTGAAGCTCGCAAAGATAAGTATAATTTTCAATTCATGTATACAAATCACTATTAATCTGCTGATTGTAAAATGAATCCCCAAACCCGGACAGCTACTGCCATCGCGGTGTAATACAGGCATTTCAACCACTTAAAATTAGAAACGGCTCTTTAGGTCATCGGCTCCTGAATTGTTGCTTTTCCGGCCACCTTCCGAGCTGCCGAAGCGATAACTCAAAGAAAACACTGCCGCTCTGCTGTCGGGACGACGTAAACCGGAAACCTGAATACCGCCGTAATCTGTTTCATAACGCGTCTTTTTGGATTGGAAGATATCGGTGACAAGCATTTTCATAGTACACTTCTCACTGAACAGAGATTTCTGAAATCCTCCTGAAATCATATAATAGCTGCCCATTGTATACACGCCCATACTCATTTTAGATTTATAGATCGCGTTCAATTCCGCTTTCCAGTTATTGCCAAGTTTAAACGTATGCTGACTGTCAAATGTGAAACTAGTTCTGTTGAGCTGAAAATCTACTTTGTCATTATTTATCTTAAACTCATTTCTGAATACATGAGCAAATTGCGTTGATGACCACCAGGACGTGAAATTCAATGTACCGGTAAGACTGAGACCATAATTTACAAAATCTGCGGCATTCTCCGGCCGCTGGTACACCAGGTTTGCATCTCCGCCGATCAGCTGACTGATCACGTCTGTACTTTTGCTGTAGGTTAAGGTTGTAAACCACGCCGAACGGTATGCATGGCTCAGCTCAACTGTATTTACCAGCGAAGGTCTCAGATAAGGATTACCTTCGTCATAAGAGAAAGGATCGTCATAAATCCGGAATGGATTCAGATCCCAGTAACCCGGCCGCTCAAGCCTTCTGCTGTATCCGAGCTGAAGTTTATGGTTTTCTTTAAATTCACGGCTTAGGAAAATACTTGGAAACAGCTGAAAATAATCACGCTTTACCAGAGAATCCGTTTCAATCTGGTGACCTTCAGTCGCGGTGTACTCACCACGTAAACCCGCAAGCAAACTCCATTTACCCCAATCCTTTTTTACACTGATATATCCCGCCTGAATCTCTTCCCGGTATTTAAAGTGGTTACCAGAAGCCAGGTCTGCTACAAATTCACCGTTAGCCAGCGTGTCATAACGCAGGATATTTTCAATTTTTACTTTACTGCCTTTCCAGCCTGCATCAATTTTCAAACTTTTAGCTAAAGGCAGGCTGTAGTCCAGTTTACCAGCAATAATGGAGTTGTCAGAAGGCAAATCTCCGCGACGCTCAGATTTGCTTAGAATATTGGATCCGGACGCATCGGAATATGTCGTTTTTAAATCCTGATTCATTCTCGAAAAATGCGTTACATAGTCGATATCTGCTTTCAGCTCATGTCCTTTTCCATTAAATTTATGTACATAGTTCAGGTTATACTGCCTGTCCTCCCATTTCTCCTTCCCAAAAATATAGGTTGTAGCATTACGGGCAAGTTTACCGTCTGCGCCATATAAAAGATTAGAGCCGGGCTGTCTGTCGGGATATTGACCGTCACCACCACTGGCCACAAAGCCGATCGTATTCGCTGAATCGATCGTGTAATCCAGGCCTGCCTGAAAATTTGAAGACCGCAGCTTGGCAGAAGACTCGTCCCTTTGTACAGATCTGCCGGCAATATCATTATCTCCCCTATTGGTAAACAAGCGGTTAACTTCTCCCGAACTTTTCAAGTTCTGATGATAGTAAGTGTAATTTCCAAAAACATTCAGCTTATCGGACCTGTAGTTCAAACTACCACCCCCACCTAGTCTTGCACCACGACCGGCTCCCGCATTAGCGGACAATGAGCCATTTAAGCCTGCTTTGAGGCTCTTTTTCATGACAATATTCACGATCCCACCTTTTCCGGCAGCATCATATCCCGCTGGCGGATTGGCCATAATTTCAATTTTGCTGATCTGACCGGAGGACGTACCCCGGAGCAGGTTTGCAAGCTGACTGCCCGATAAATAAGTTGGCTTACCGTTAATCATAACTAATGTCCCTGGCCTGCCCTTTAAACTGACCGACCCATCGTCAGAAACAGTAAGTCCCGGCGCTTTAGAAAGGACATCGAGTGCGGTTCCTCCTTCGGCCATGATACTGTTCTCCACATTCAGGACTACACGGTCGAGACTTTGCTCGATCTGCGCCTTGCTACCTTTAATACTGACCGTTTCCAGTACCTGCTGATCAGGAATCAGCTGGATATGTCCCAGATTGTGAAATTTACGCTGTTCGCTGAGTTCCAGCGCAGCACTGAAATAGTTGGTAAACCCGATATAACTAATTCTGACAAAGTATTTCCCAGCAGGAATACCATTGAGCTCGAAGCTTCCTTTCTCATCACTCATAACAGCCTTTACCTGTACAGAATCCTTTACCTTAAATAAAAAGATACCTGCCGAAGCTACCGGATTAAGCAGCTCATCAGACAGCCGGCCTTCCAGCCTGTAAGATTGTGCAGCAGCACCGGAGATACCGGCAAATAAACAAATTAAAAAGATCAAGGATTTCATAGATGAAACAGCGTTATTTTTTCGTAGATTAAAAAAAAGGGACATGCCTGATACAGCATATCCCATGAATAAATTAATATTTTAGCTTAGAGAATGCCGTTACATTATCGGCACCTTCGATATGCACACCTTTTTTACCGGTAGCAGTTTCGGCATTGATGATATAAACATAGTACTGTTTCATATCGTCTTCGAGTACATAATTGATTGTTTTCCCGTCACCTTCGTAGTACACGTGCATCTTAAATGAACCCTGCTCATGCTCCGGCACGTCCTTCACATAAGTGACCGTTTTACTGTTAATGTCCACAATAGCAACCTTTACGCGTCCACCCGATACATCACCAGTTTCTGCAGAAGTATAAATTGTCATCAGGAATTTACCATTAGCAATGTACTCACCCCTGGCAATTTTGAATCCTGTAAGCGCCTCAACATCAAAGAAATAATCCTTATCAAATACTTCTGTACCTTTTTTAATTCTCAGAATACCCGAGTGGTTTTTTGATTTAATTTTATTGATACTTCCTGAAGTTGCCCAAACATAGGAGTCCCCATTTTCTATTTGCTTAAGCCCTTGCATACTGCCCCAGTTACCGATAAACCCGGTTCTGCCATCGGCAATAGTTTTCTCATACTTCATCTCCGGATAACTGAAAACAGCCACCCAAGCCGTATCAAGACTGCCATAATTCCCCTGCCATGGCGCAGCGCCGGCACCAGCCGGTTTAAATTTATAGTACGGCATATACAATTTGTTATCCACCTGGAATAAACCTGTCCAGACTGCATTTTCGCCTGTACCGGTAATCTTTTTCATGTCGGTGACGCTTTTACCTGAAACCTGCATATTTACAGCGTCAAAGCGGAATAATTCCCCAACACCGCTTGATCTCGGATCACCCCCGCCTACCCAGGTATCCTGGTTTACAGTACCGGAAACACCTGTACGGAAAGTAGTCACAGTTCTGCCGGCGATTCCGATTTCCCCATCTTCATAAATACGGTAAGGTGTAACCGGCCCCAGATTATTATAAGCTTGTGCGAAAATTGTATTATTCTGCAGGACAAAAGAATAAGCATCTGTCTCTACCCCGTTATTTCTGGAAGAAACTTTACCTTTAGTAATATCATCTGTACTGACAATATAAGTTCCGGCACTACCGGATGCGGCTGATCCTGAGTATACAAATACATATTTACTGCGTCCTGTTCCCTCTGGATCTGTTGGTCCGGTTACTTCCGGTGTATCTTTTGATTTACTGCATGCCCCAAGCAGAACTGCCATTGCTAGTCCTGTTGACATTAGGAAATTCGAAGTTGTTTTCATTTTTGTTTTGTTGTTATTAAAAAATATATGTTTCCCGTTAGGGGTTATTGCCCTGATCAGAGGCTTCTAATAGAATTCTTAAGATTGTGCTGGTTTGGCTGTCGTTGAAAAGTAGTATCTCAGCTTCAGATTGAAGGATCTGCTGGGCTTCTGCAGTTTAAAATTATCGTATAAAATTGCGTCGGTCAGATTGAGACATTCCACTGCAACATTATATTTTCCGCCCTTCACAGTATAAACCATACTAGCGTCATGTGCCCACTGAACGGGTATATCCAGCTTGGTGTTTTTTGACCCCTGGCTAGGCCAGAATAGATAAAATCTATTTACATACATTAAGTTATAAGTTATAGACAAACGATTACCTTTTTGAAAAACATTATTAAAATATAAGCTAGAAGACGCATTTCCGAACAAATAAGGCGTATTCGGAATACGATCACCATAAACAACGCTTGGTATTTTTGAGCGTTCACCTGAAGGCAGCGTCTCAAATTCCGTGTCATTTCTCAGATTTTGGTAGGTGAAACTGGTATTGATACTGAACCGGTCGCGGTAAGCATAACGAAGTTCAGCATCCACCCCCCTGTTCTTTACATTCGACTCATTCGTACTCATCTGAATATATTCTCCATTGGTACCGCCGGGAATCAGTAAAGAGCGGATATAATCCTTCGCATTGCGATAAACAAAACTAGCCTGTAAGGACACGAAATGGTCTTGGTTAAAAGCCTGCTGATAAGTAGCTCCCAAATTAATATTCTGGCTGCTTTCCGGTCTCAGGTTACTGTTTCCGCGCTCATTAACCATATCACCAAACAACTCTGTGTTTTCCGGTAATCTGTAAGCCCGTTCGTAAGATCCTTTTAATTGCAGTTCCGGCCAGAGAAAGTAGGTGCCTGCAAAACCATAACCCGATTTGGAAAAGTTCCCCTTACGGATATGAATTTCGTGCTCCATCTGCCCCGTCTCCCGGTTAAATTCACTAGTAGCGTCATAACTTACATTTTGCTGATAATAATGCTTTATAAAGGCTGTAGCATTGAATTTTTCACTAAATTCTGCCCGGTAACCCAACCCGGTGATGTGTTTTCTGGTGATTTTTGGTTGACGGTCGAATATATTATCCGGATCGAGCCTGTTTTTACCTTTGCGGTTAAATGTGCTGAAAAGCTCATTCAGGGAAAAGGAATGCTTTTCATTCAACTGATAATTCAAAGCTGCATTGGCAACACCATTGTTATTTCTGAACTTATAATCGGTATAGCTGCTTTCACCTCCCGGACGGTCTGGATTGGCTGGATCTTTAAAAACAAATGTTCCGTCCCAGGTATAACGTTTATAGGCCGTATCCACACTCCTTTCCTCACCGAAGTTGAAATTCCCGTTCAGGCGCAAATCCAAACCTTTAGTAAACAAGTTCCTTTTAGTGTACTGGATTGCCGGCTGCAGCAGGTTCCCGGATCTCCATCTTGATCCGTAGACATCATACATCCGGTTACCCGTCTGAATATCTGCACGGTTCTTTCCGAAAGTTCCGCCCAGCAAAAGCAGGTCAGCAAACTTCTTTCCCCTGAAACCAGCTTTAAGCACCACTGTCTCATTATGGTAGCGATCATGAAACCGGCGTACCCGGGCAGGATTATTTAAACCGGTTTCATGGTCTACCACGTCTACATTTACCCAATAATCATTGTCGGAATAATTCTGAAATGCATTGAGCTGTACAGTAAAACCAGAAGGCGCGGTATAGCCTGCATTAACAGCAGATTTGTGCGTATTAAAGGATCCAAAAGAATAGGAAGCGTCTATATAGGTACCAGGATTTGAATTTGTGACGATATTTACGGCTCCACCGAGTGCATCGCCACCCAACCACACCGGAACTACACCTTTATAAACTTCAATGCGGTCAGCAAAGTTAACCGGTATATTATTCAGCTGAAAAGACGACCCAAAGTTGTCCATTGGCACCCCATCTAAAAAGAATTTGATCTGTTTCCCGGAAAAACCATTTAAACTAAACCGGAAATCAGAGCCTACCCCTCCGGACTCCCGGACTCTTGCACCCGAAACCCTGTTGAGCACTTGTCCAATATCCATCGTGGTGTTGCTCAATGCTTTCGCATCAATAGAAACTACGGCATAAGGCTGTTTATTGACTTGCTGGCTTTTACTGAGGCCGAGTACCGAAACTTCCTGCATTTCACGTCCGCCCTCTTCATCTAATGAAAAATTAATGGCGAGCTGCTGATCTATTGCCAGGCTCAACGTGCGCTGGCTTTTGAGATAACTCAAAGCCTGGACAACAACAGTGTATTCGCCGGCTGGAAGTGCAGAGAAACTGAAACGTCCCTGATCGTCTGTAACTGCCGTCCTTTGCAATGGTAATAAACGTACTGTTACGCCCGAAAGCGCTCCGTTGATGGAATGGACGACCTTTCCATGGATAGTGCCTCCTTTCTGCGGAAGCGCATAAGTATGAAATAAAAGGGCACATAGAATCCCCGTCAGAAAAATTTTCTTAATTTGCATTGCTTTTAAATGAATCTAGAATTTGAAAGAAACCCTTGGGTTTAAAGCCGTACAGGTACGAACTGTACGGCTATTTTTGGAGAGCATATCGATTTGTAAAGATTTATATCATCAGATTTTCCTTTCTATAGTACCCCGCGGTCCAGGCAATAAATACTGCACTGTACCGGCGTTCTATAATAAAGTATCACAGCAGCCCGTTTACCCCTACGACTATTTAGAACTATTTTAAATAGACGCAACAAACAAACCTGTAACGCACTGTTAAACAGACTCAGTACCTCAAAAAAAAATATAATAAAAAAATGATTTACCTGATGGGCAGAAGATCGATACCGGGAGTTAACGCGGATAGGTCTCCAGTCCCTTACGGATGAAATTGAGTGCTTTCGTTAACTGGTTTTCAACAGTCTTTTCCGAAATCAGCAATGTTTTAGCGATTTCCTGGTTATTCATACCTTTTTCACGACTCAGTAAATAAACTTCTTTGCAGCGGTTTGGCAGAAGGGCGATCAGCTGATCTACGTCTTCCTTTAAGAAGCGGTAGAGTACATCCTGTTCCGTATGATTGGCAGAATCTGGCTGCCTTGCTTTAATCTCTTCCATTTTACGGGATGTCCTCAACTCATCACTATGCAGGCGGAAAACACGGAAGCGCACTGCACGAACCAGATAGTTGAGAGCCGTACTCTCTGTCAATTCTAAACTTTCACGGCGTTTCCAGACAGAAGTAAAGACTTCCTGTACAACTCCTTCAGCCTGAAATCCATTCTCAGTATACTGCAGGGCAAGTTGATACAGTTTTTTCCAATGGCTTTCATAAAGCTTGAAAAAAGACTGCTCATCAATCTGTATACGTTTGTTAGAAGGATCAGTGCTCAATGTTACGTGATTAGTCAAATGCCAAAGGTAGCACAATTTAGAACCATTCAAAATTATTTACGATTATCCCTTAGGGCCAAATCGTAATAATTATCCCTAAATTCACGGCTTATCATTTCCGGTCCTTAATATGGAGAACAGAAGAGAATTCATTAAAAAAGCAGGTTTATTAAGTGCGGCTTTGGGTGTATCCGGCCTGATTCCACCCGCAATACAAAAAGCGATGGCCATTAACCCCGCTCCAGGCAGCAGCTATCTCGACGCAGAACACATCGTACTGCTAATGCAGGAAAATCGTTCCTTTGATCATACTTTCGGCACATTGCGCGGCGTACGCGGTTTTCAGGATCCGAGAGCTATCCGCCTTTCCAACAACTATCCTGTCTGGCTGCAGCGCAATAAAAAGGGGGAAACCTATGCACCGTTCAGACTTAACCTGAATGATACCAATGCAACCTGGATGAATTCCTTGCCACATTCCTGGAATAACCAGGTAGATGCGAGGAATAAAGGCAGATACGACGGCTGGCTTGACGCCAAAAGATCTGGTAATGAGGCTTATGCAGACATGCCGCTGACGATGGGCTATTATAACAGGGAAGATATCCCTTTCTACTATGCGCTGGCAGATGCATTTACCGTCTGCGATCATAGTTTTTGTTCCTCACTGACCGGAACCAGCCCTAACCGCTCTTTTTTCTGGACCGGAAAAATCAAACAACAGCAAGATGAAGATTCGGTCGCACATGTATCTAATGATCAGATCGACATACCAGAACATAATACCTGGAAAACATTCCCGGAACGATTATCCGCAGCAGGAATCGACTGGAAAATTTATCAGAATGAAATTAGCATAGGAGCGGGGCTCAGCGATGAAGAAGAAGAATGGCTGGCCAATTTCACAGATAACAGCCTGGAATTCTTTAAACAATACAAAGTAACCTGCCACCCTGAATACCTGAAATCCCTGGACCTGAAGATCCGGAAAATGGAGCAAAAGCCTTTAGGCGAACGGACTGAAAAAGATCTTAAAAATCTCAAAAACTGGAAAGAAGCAATTAAGAAGGCTTCAGAAAACCCTTTAGAAGCTCAGGATGCCAAAACTCAGGATCTGCATCGCAGAGCGTTCGTAACCAACAGGAATGATCCAGATTACCATAAGCTTGAAACCATCAGCTATAAAGCAGATGGAAAGCAGGTTAGTGCGCAAATCCCGAAAGGGGACGTACTGCACCAGTTCCGTAAAGATACAGATTCAGGCAAGCTACCGGCAGTGTCCTGGCTGGTTGCACCTTGTAATTTCTCAGATCATCCAAGTGCACCCTGGTATGGTGCATGGTATGTTTCTGAAGTACTGGATATCCTGACGAAAAACCCGGAAGTCTGGAAAAAGACCGTTTTCATCCTCACTTACGACGAAAATGATGGTTATTTTGACCACCTGCCACCCGTGGTTGCCCCTAATCCAAAAGATCCGGAAACAGGACTGGTCTCTCCGGAACTGGACATCCGCGCAGAATATGTTTATGCAGGCCAGAGCAGCCGGGAGAGTCCGGTTGGACTCGGTTTCCGGGTGCCGACAGTAATTGTATCTCCATGGAGCAGGGGAGGTTATGTGAATTCACAGGTTTATGATCACACCTCAAGTCTGCAGTTTCTGGAGAAGTTTCTGAGTCATAAAACCGGTAAAACAATCAAAGAGGAGAATATCACGAGCTGGAGGCGTAGCTTATGCGGAGACTACAGTTCTGTATTCAGACCATATACCGGAGAAAATATTTCATTTCCTGAGCCAGTCGCCCGCGTTCCTTACCTGGAACATATTCACAGCGCACAGTTTAAACCGCTTCCTAAAGGATATCACAATCTGAATGCCGAAGAGATTAGCCAGATTCTGAAAAACCGGCAGAAGAGCCCTTTTATGCCTGTACAGGAACCTGGAATCCGGCCTGCCAATGCACTTCCTTATGAATTATACGCCAACGCTTCTCTGGATAAAGAAAAAAAGGAAATCGGAATCCGGTTCAAATCCGGTGACGAATTTTTCGGCGGGGCATCCAGTGGAGCAGGATTTACCGTTTACGGACTCCACAGAACCTGGTCATTTACAGCGGCAGCAGGGGATAGTCTGGAATATAAATGGCCGCTCAGCTTATTCCCAAAACAACAGTATCAGCTGGAAGTAGCGGGCGTGAACGGCTTTTACCGCGCTTATCGAGGCAGTACGCTGGATCCTGATGTGACCGTGCAGCTAGAATACACACTGGACAGCGCGGGTAAACCTGATGGAAATATCCGCCTGTTAATTAAGCGTCAAAAAGGGAATTCTCCGCTTCATTTTAAGTTGGAACACCGCGCTTATTATACAAAGGGAGCTGAACTGCAATTAAAAGCAGCAGAACAAGAAAAGGCAGTGATTCTGGATCTGAAAGAAAGTCATTCGTGGTACGATTTTACACTCTCCGAGCTGGCACATCCGGATTACAGCCAGCATTTTGCGGGCCACGTAGAAGATGGAAAAGAAAGCAGCAGCGATCCGCAGATCGGTGCTGCTTAAGTAAGAGTTTAACTGCCTTAAAAAAACAGCTTATACGAAATAACTGACAGGGTTGGTGGTTTGCGTAGTCTTGCGGGCAGAAAGCCCTGGAAAACGCATTAAAATAAGATCTCTGAGCAGATCACTAGTAAATTGTTCACTTTCATAGTGCCCTATATCGGTGATCATTATTTTTCCGTCAGCGTCAAAGAATTCATGATATTTAAAATCTGCGGTAACAAATGCATCGGCACCTGCGGCAATTGCCTGCTGTAGCAGGAAACTGCCTGAGCCTCCGCAAACTGCAACTTTCTTAATTTTCTTTCCGGTAGGGCGTGTATGTCGGATCACCCCGGTTTGCATGCGTTCCTTAACCAGATTCAAAAAATCGGAGGCATCCATTTCCTCTTCCAGCCAGCCACACATTCCTGTTCCTACGGTCTCCAGGTTGTTCTCCAGCGCATAAATATCATAGGCAACTTCTTCGTAAGGATGGTTTTCAAGCAAGGCGAGCAAGACTTTCCGCTCCAGCTGAACAGGGAATACGGTTTCTATCCTGATCTCCTGTTCCTGATGAGCTATCCCCGGACTTCCGGCAAACGGAGAAGTTTCTGCACCAGGTAAAAAAGTACCCGTTCCTGAAATATTGAAACTGCATTCGCCATAAGCACCGATTTTTCCGGCCCCTGCAGCAAATAAAGCCGAACGGAGTACTTCGGCCTGCGCTACAGGACAAAAAGTAACCAGTTTTTTAAGTATGCCTTTTCGTGGTACGAGGATTTTGGATCTCTGCAGCCCTAGTTTATTACAGATCATCCCGTTTACACCTCCCTGAACACTATCAAGATTAGTATGAGCAGCATAAAGAGCAATTCCGTTTTGGATAGCTTTAAGCAAGGTTCGTTCGACGTAATTGCCGCCGGTTAATCTTTTCAACCCCTTGAAAACAAGAGGATGATGTGTAAGAATCACATTACAACGGTTCATAACAGCTTCTTCAACAATAGCTTCTGTACAATCCAAAGCTATCAGTACGCCTGTAATTTCAAGTTCCGGATTTCCGCAAAGCAGGCCCGAATTATCATAGTCCTCCTGGTAATTCAGCGGAGCAAATTCTTCCAGGTATCTGGTCAGTTCAGCTAATTTCATAAAGTAAAGATACGATGCCTGCTTAATATTGCATGGATGAGCCTATTTTAACCAACTGAAGGCTTTCAAATACCATTCTTTCATTATATTCAATGGCCAACCGCTTGTGGTTTACCAGATCTATAATCGTCCCGATCGCACAAAGTCCGTAGGTGAAAAAATAAAGAATGCCCATTCCGATCTGATTGACCAGGAAGCGGGACAAACCTGGCACAAAAAAGCCCAGTACGCAGTAAAGCAGCATATCATCAGGATTTCTTCGTTTGCTCTGGTAGATCATCAGAAATCCATTCAACTCTCTCTCATTCAAACCTGTAGTCGCACTTCTCAGGTATGAAAACTCTTGTGGTGAGATGCCCGGAAGCATCATAAATGGTGAATTATACATTCTCTCCTCCTTTAACAATCAATTTTTTCCATTCGGCTTTAGCGAGTACATAAACCCTGCCGCTTATAATAACAATCGCAGGCACGCCCAGCCAGTGCTGCCTAAACCCGTCCCGCCATTCTCCATGAAGAAAAAGCGTTATAGATCTGCCTAATCCACAACCCGGGCACCATTCCAAACCAGCTGCTGCCAGCGGGCAAAGGGAAAAATGATTTCCCTGATGCGGATAAACCGGTTGTGCTGCGGCAAGCAAAAGCATTGCGGTAATCCAGAACACCAATTCAAATGGTATCCGGCTCATCCATTGCGCCTTAGCAGTTTTAAATTTTAGAGTCATAAAAGCAGGTATTGTTACATATTAGCAAATCATAAATCTTACCTTTACTTCGTGAACATTCGTGACCTGATCAACAGATACAAAACTGATGAGCGCATCGAGGCGCTGGCAAAGGCCCTGAACGGGGGTAAAGGTAACAAATTGCAATTAAAGGGGCTGGTAGGTTCTGCAGATGCCACAGTAGCGGCAGCCACCTACATGCTCATGCATCAACCTCAGCTTTTTATTCTGCCGGACCGGGAAGAAGCTGCCTATTTTATGTCCGATCTGGAAAGTATTCTGGAAAAGGAGATCCTGCTTTTTCCTTCGTCTTTTCGTAAAGCATTTGATTTTACCCAGGTAGATACAGCCAATGTACTGGCCAGGGCAGAAGTCCTCAATGAACTGAATCATAATTCATCATACGGCAAAATTGTCGTCAGCTACCCGGAGGCACTTGCCGAAAAGGTTATTGACAGGACGGTACTCGAAAAAAACACCCTGGAAATTACCCTGGGTATTAAATTGGGTATAGATTTTATCAATGAATTTCTGATAGATTATGAGTTTGAGCGCACAGCTTTTGTATATGAGCCCGGACAATTCTCTATCAGGGGTGGTATTGTAGATATTTTTTCTTTTTCCCACGATCTTCCTTACCGGATAGAATTTTTTGGAGATGAAGTAGAAAGTATCCGGACCTTCGAACTGGAAAGCCAGCTTTCAGTCGAGGATGTCAAATCATTAACCGTTATTCCGAATGTACAGTCAAAATACCTGACTGAGAGTAATATCAGCCTGCTGGAATACATAGGAAAAGATACCCAGATCTGGATTAAAGACGTAGAATTTACGCTTGATATCATTAAAACGGGTTATAAAAAAGCCGTTCAGCTTTGGAAAGCACTGCCAATGAAGGAAAAACAGGAAAATGAAGCCTGGATAGATCCTAAATTTGGTTTTGCAGATGAAAAGATGACAGGGGATACCCTGCATGATTTCGCCCTTGTAGAGTTTGGCAAGCAATTCTTTTTCCAGACAGATCAGGTAATTCAGTTTGATACCCGTCCGCAGCCATCATTTAACAAAGATTTCAACCTCCTGATCCACAACTTCAGGGAGAATGAAAAAAACCATATTCATAATTTCATCTGCAGCTCGTCACCTAAGCAGACAGAAAGATTATATGCCATTCTGGACGATATCGATAAGACCGCCAAATTTGTGCCTGTCCATATCCAGCTAAGGGAGGGTTTTATAGACGCAAAACAACAGATTGCGCTCTACACCGACCACCAGATTTTCGACAGGTATTATAAATACAAACTCAAAAGAGGTTATCAGCGGAGCCAGGCAATTACCATGAAAGATCTTCGGGATCTTAAATCAGGTGACTTCGTTACCCATATAGATCACGGGATCGGTAAATATGCCGGACTGGAAAAAGTGGAGGTAAATGGCAAGACGCAGGAGATGATCAGACTCATTTATGCCGATAATGACCTCCTGTATGTCAATATCAACTCTCTTAACAGGATTGCCAAATACAGCGGTAAAGACGGCACTGCCCCAAAAATGAATAAACTTGGTACAGAAGCCTGGGATAAACTCAAAAAAACTACTAAAAAAAAAGTAAAGGATATAGCGAGGGACCTGATTAAACTCTACGCCTTACGCAAGTCTCAGGTCGGGACAGCATTTGATCCGGACAGCTATCTGGAAACGGAACTGGAGGCCTCCTTCATTTATGAAGATACACCGGATCAGGTAAAAGCCACAGCGGACGTTAAAAAAGACATGGAAGCTCCGCATCCGATGGACCGCCTGGTCTGTGGTGATGTTGGATTCGGGAAAACAGAAATTGCAATTCGTGCTGCTTTTAAAGCAGTTGCAAATGGAAAACAGGCCGCCGTACTGGTGCCAACGACCATTCTGGCGCTGCAGCATTTTAAAACATTCTCTGCCAGACTGAAAGAATTTCCCTGCAAAGTCGATTATATCAATCGTTTCAAGACCAGTAAACAGATTAAAGAAACCTTAAAGCAAGTAGAAGAAGGTAAAGTAGATATCGTTATTGGTACACACAGACTGCTTAGTAAGGACGTGAAATTCAAGTCCCTGGGCATTATGATTATCGATGAGGAGCAAAAATTCGGCGTAACTGCCAAAGAAAAGCTGCGTGCCCTGCGTGTTAATGTTGATACATTGACACTAACAGCTACTCCGATACCAAGAACGCTGCATTTCTCCTTAATGGGCGCCAGAGACCTGAGTATCATGAGTACACCACCGCCCAACAGGCAGGCAGTAAATACGGAACTACATGTATTCAACGATAAATTAATTCAGGAAGCCGTACAATTTGAGCTGGACAGGGGCGGTCAGGTATTTTTTATCCACAACCGGGTTAATGATCTGACGCAATTAGGTGGTCTGATTCAGACCCTCGTCCCCAAAGCAAAAATAGGTATTGCTCACGGTCAGCTGGATGGGGATGCACTGGAAGATGTAATGCTGGACTTTATAAACGGAGATAAGGACGTACTGGTAGCCACAACTATTATTGAGGCCGGACTGGATATTCCTAACGCCAATACGATTATCATTAACCATGCGCATATGTTTGGTCTGAGCGATCTGCACCAGATGCGTGGCAGGGTAGGCCGTTCCAATAAAAAGGCTTTCTGTTACCTATTGAGCCCTCCATTATCGACCTTAACTTCAGAAGCCCGTAAAAGACTAAGTGCGATAGAAGAATTTTCAGATCTGGGCAGCGGTTTTAATATTGCCATGCGTGATCTGGATATTCGTGGAAGCGGAAATCTGCTTGGTGCAGAGCAGAGTGGTTTCATTGCTGAAATAGGTTTTGAAATGTATCATAAAATCCTTGATGAGGCCATACAGGAACTGAAATCGGATGAATTCAAAGAGCTTTTCAAAGAAGAAACCAATAAACCATTTGTTACTTTTACACAAATGGATACAGACCTGGAGCTTTTTATTCCGGATGACTATGTAACCAATATTACAGAGCGTTATAACCTCTATACTGCTTTATCAAAGCTGGAAAATGAAGCAGAACTCAAAGCCTTTGAAAGCTCCTTAAAGGATCGTTTCGGTACGGTTCCAAAGCCTGTAAAAACCATGCTCAATGTACTGCGTTTACAATGGGCAGCTAAAAGGCTGAGTTTTGAAAAACTAAGTTTTAAAAAGGGTATTTTAAGGGGTTATTTTATTGCCGATAAACAATCTAATTTCTTTGATTCTACGCAATTCCACAAGATCCTGCAGTTTGCACAGCAACATCCGGGCATGTGCAACCTTAAAGAAGTTAAAAATACACTGAGGATTGCGTTTGAGAATCTGGAGAGTGTAGACGACGCCATTGCCATGCTGGAAATGGTTGCCAATTAAAACATATGAATCCTGAAATCCTGAACAAACTGATTAGCCAGACTATGCCTTTTGGCAAATATAAGGGCAAGCTATACTGCGATCTTCCAGAATCCTACCTGGTCTGGTTCCATCAGCAGGGCTTTCCTGAAGGAAAACTCGGAGAACTGCTCGGTACGATGTATGAAATTAGGCTGAACGGACTTGAATACCTGTTACAAGAACTTAAAAAAAGACGTTAGCAACAATGAAAAAGGCGCTCCCTTAAAATGAAGGAGCGCCTTTTTTAATATGTTAATTGTGCTGCAGCAATATTAAAGATACAGCTGATTAAATAACAGTTTGAAAGTACCGTGAGTCTGGGCACGGAAAGTAATCTCCGGACCGAAGGCCAATAGTTTACCCTGACCTACTTTTGCTTCAAAGGCTGTAACCCCATCCTGCAAATAAGCCTGTCCCCAGGCCCAGCCACTTCTCAATGGTGCAGGATTACCAAACCAGGCTAATGGTTTAATCAGACCGCCTGAAATTGCCTCAGGTGCGATTTTAAATACCGGACTATTATCAAAATAGACATCTGCAGCTTTGTCCATACCCCAGTTCGAAGGGCTCGACTGGTCAAAATCTGCACGCAGCACACTACCCGGAATATAATATTTCTCGGCAGGAAGTCTGCGTTCGGTACCCGCAGCAGTCATTTCAACCAAAGCATTCCTAACAGGAAGCCCTAAATGATAAGCGAGTGCTGTGCTACTGCCGATAGTCACAACATGGCCACCTTTTTCCATAAATGCACGTAAAGCTGGTACGGATTTCTCTACAGAAAGTCTTCCTGTCCTGTCTTTAAATTCATTCGGCAAATTCTCTGGCTCAGGCATTTGATAACGGTTTCCTCCGCCATCATTCGCAGCAGCCGGAACAGCTCCGCCAACCAGTACCAACACGTCATATTTACTGTTCAGATTCCCTTTGTCTATTTCTTGAGGAAATACAACAGTAGCCTGATAATGATATTGTTCCATCAGCCATCTGATCCATCCCGATGGCATAGAACCACCATAAGTATCCCATAATGCTATTCTCGATGGTTTAAGTCTAACCAGTTGCTGTGGTTTAGCTGCCGCCGGAACCAGCTGCAAGCCTAATTTAGCAGCAGAAGATTTTAAAATCTCCAGCGATTTGCCTGCTGCAGGCACATAAAAGGAACCGTCTGCTGTACTTCTGTGCACTTCTGCACCAGCTTTCAACAAATCATTAACCACAACATAAGAATCATTTACTGCTGCACTCAGCTGGTAAGCCTGTGCTTTAACCGGTTCTGTACTTTCTGCTTTTAGCAAAGTACCATTAGGCAATAGCGTAAAAGGGCCTTCCAGCCGATCTGCAATCCTGTCAAATTTTACATTCATCAGGTAAGCCAATGTCCAGCCTGCAGCATCATACGGTGCCACAGGAGGGCCGCCAGCGTATTTAAAGTCATTCGGATGATCCTGAGGTTCAAACATATCCAACACATGCGGACGGAAAGCCTGATCAGTTTTAACGACATAAGACCCTTTTGGATAATTTTTACCATTTACTTTAAATGCAGCATTTGCCTGGTGTACATCTACACCGGTTCTGATCAAGGCATTCAGGAATTTTACTGCAGTGGTGATATCAGCCTGGTCAGCAGGGATAATATAGGCCCTTGCGTCCTTAAGCTTTTGATCTTTCATAACAGCATCATAATATTTTACCGGTAAACCGCTGCGATTTACGGAAGCCAGTGCCGGATCATTTTTAGCTGCATCATTAATCGCTTCCAGTTTTTTGGGAGAGAATGACCAGGTATCAGTACTGCCTCTACGAATAGAATTACTGGCCATTTTGTAAGTATTGAACAGAATTTCGTCGCTGTAACGGCGGGCATAGCCCAGTACTGCATAATTCAGCGACACAGAATAATCTATAGACTGCTTGAAGTGCCATTTTTGCGGCTGTGCAGGATTAGGTGAATCGCTGTTTGGCAGTAAACGTGAAGGAACCAACGGTATATCAGCCGGTGTCGGACCACCGATGATTTCGGTGAGCAGACCAACCATGTTATGGAAATAGGTTGTTGTACGCAGTCCACCGTTGTACCAGGTAGAGAATACCGAACCATTCCGCTGAGTATATCCCGGCTTGTCTTCTGTATTCATCCGGTTATGCATAGCTGCACCGACAGCATCAATACTGGTCATTAACACGGGGTCAAAAACATAGTTAAACGGATCGCGATAAGGCGGTCCTGCGACTACTGTCCCTGCAGGACCAGCCTGGTGGTGATTATACATGATCTGCGGCAGCCATTCTACAAAAAGCTGTCTGCCCATATTCTGTGTTTCTTTCATATTTAACATGAAAAAATCACGGTTATTATCATGCCCGATATACTTTTGGTAAAGTGTAGGAACACCTGAAATCGTTCTTTTAAGTGGATCTTTATGGCGCATATACCAGTTGCTGATCAGTTCCTGTCCGTCTGGATTGGCATGCGTCATTAATACAATTACATGGTCCAGGATACCAGTAGTTTCCTCGTCATTTCTGGAAGTCAGCTGGTAGGCAGTCTCAATAAGCTGATGGATTCCCACGGTCTCATTAGCATGCAGTCCGCCGTCAATCCAGACCACTGCTTTACCTTCACTGGCCAGTGCTTTGGCCTGCTCCGGAGTTAAACCCTTAGCATGTGCCAGTTGCCTGGAAATCTGCTGATAACGATCCAGATGCTTCATGTTCTCGGGAGAACTGATAATGAGCATAAATTGGTCTCTTCCTTCTTCAGTTAAACCAATATTAACCAGTTTGGTCCGGTTAGAAGAAGCAGCCAGTTTTTTGAAATATGCCTCAGTCTGTGTGAATGTGGCTAGTTTATAGTCTTCGCCGATCGGAAATCCGAAATGGGATGCCGGATCAGGTACCGACTGAGCAATACCGTAATGGCTGCTGCAGATCAGTAAAAGACAACATAATGTTTTTTGGTAGTTTTTGAGCATATAAGGGCGTGTTTAGGTTCACCCAAATATAAAACAGCAAAATGCTATTTGCTTTCAAGACATTGATTTGTTACAGAGCCTTTTTTCTTCCGAATTCTAATTAAGAATCAGCCACAAATAAGCGTAAACAATTGGTGCAGCTATCAGCAACCCATCAAAACGATCAAGTAATCCACCATGTCCGGGCAGTAACTGACCAGAATCTTTAGCGCCCAAACTTCTTTTAAGCATAGATTCAACCAGGTCACCAAGTGTACCGAAACTCACGATCAGCACCGCCATACCTGCCCATGCAGCAAAGCTCAGTTCAGTGAAATAAAGGGAAATAATAAACGAAACCAAAACACTGGTTAAAACACCACCAAAAAATCCTTCCCAGGTCTTTTTGGGAGAATGTCTTTCAAATAGCTTATGCTTCCCTAGTTTACGCCCAAAAAGATATGCACCAGTATCGCTCGCCCATAACATCAGTAGAAAGGATAATGGAAAATGAAAAGTAAACTGCGTTTTACCCAGCAGAAAAGCCAGGGCATAAAAGAAACAAAATGGTATAGTTACAAAGAACAGACCACCAAAACCAAAAGCGATATTGCGGAAAGGTTCTGGTTCATGCCTGTAAAGTTCTGTAAGAAAAAAAGCCGTGCAGGCCGGTATAATCAATAGCAGATAACGCAGATCCAGGTCCAGCAGCATAAATCCGGCAAGCAACCCAAAAATAAGAATATGCGTGGCCAGACCTGTAATTTTCTGTACTTTGATTCCGGCTGGTTCTATGAGTATATAAAATTCCCTGAGCGCAAAAACGCTCAGTAAAAGATAAAAAACCGTAAAAGTCCAGGCACCCAGATAAAGGGATGCCAGCATGACTATAGTAAAGAAAAATGCGGTTATTGCTCTGGTTTTCATTCCGTTTCTATAGATAAAATATAGGCCTCAGCTGCTGCTACATCTACAGCATTTACGAGTACTTCTGCTAAACCGAAAGCCTGGTAAGAGGAATCCTTTTTATTCAAAACTACGGCAGGAATGTCAATTGATATTAGTCCTTGCTTTACTATTTCTGCTTCCAGTGCATTACCGGAAGTGAATACTTTTACCCAGTTATTGTCCATTATTTGTTCTTTTATTTTTTAATACCATCAGGCATACCAGGGTCAAAAGTAAGCTTATCAGGTAACCATACCATTTAAAATTGAAATTATTATCTGCATTTTCTATCGGAAGATGTTTAACCTGCATATACCAGGCCATTGTAACTGCATATCCATTATTCAGAAAATGCGCAAAAACTGCATACCAGATACTACCTGTCCACCAATAGACATAACCAAACATTGCCCCTAATAATAACCTAGGCAGAAAGCCGAAAAACTGCATATGAATAGCACTGAAAATGAATGCTGCTACCCAAATAGCGATATGTGGGTTGGCAAACATTCGCTTAAATGAACGCTGGATAGCTCCACGGAATAAAAATTCTTCACCAATAGCCGGCAATAGTGCAATAACCACAAGATTAATCAGGTAATCCCCTGCATTATTAACCTTCAGAAATGCCAGCGTAAGCCGTGTTGCTTCATCTTCCTTAGCACGCATCCATTCTTCTAAAGGCTTAAGCCAATCGGGGAGTACCATCTGCTGATTCCAGATCGCCATCCATTCTATAACCGGCAGGGAGCAGGCCATAAGCGCAGCTACAATTAATAAATTCCCTGCATCCGGTCTTCTCATACCAATAAATTCCCTGAGCTTCATATGCTCGAGTCTGGCCAGTAATAAAGGGGGAACAAGAAATAAAAATATCGTTGTAAAAGCCTGACTGATCTTAATTGCATCTATATAAAGTTCAAGTTCGCCGCCGCCGCCCTGCATCGCAGCAAATGCATTGCCGCCGTAAAGCGTATACAGCAGACCTACGGTAATAACTGAACTCAGCACCATTCCGAGTAAAGCAAAACTGGTTAGCATAAGTAACTGTATATAAGGGCTCTTTTCAAGCCTTTCGTCTGGAATGAAATTCATTATTAAGGATTTTTGTACCTTTGTGGCTTAATTTTGGTTTGAAGATAGAAAAATGTCTGTAAAGATAGGAAATATAGACCTGGGCGAGTTCCCGTTGTTACTTGCACCCATGGAAGATGTAAGTGACCCGCCATTCCGTTTTGTATGTAAACAAAGTGGCGTGGATATGATGTATACAGAGTTTATAAGCTCTGAAGGTTTGATCAGAGACGCTGCAAAAAGCCGTCAGAAGCTTGATATTTTTGAATATGAAAGACCAATCGGTATTCAGATTTTTGGCTCCGAAATATCTTCCATGCAGGAAGCTACTGAAATTGCCACACTGGCAGGACCCGATTTAATCGACATCAATTATGGCTGTCCGGTTAAACAAGTTGCCTGTAAAGGGGCCGGTTCTGCATTATTACAAGATATTGACAAAATGGTCAGGATGACCGAAGCTGTTGTTAAATCTACCCATCTTCCGGTAACAGTTAAAACCCGTCTGGGCTGGGATGACAACACTAAAAACGTCGATATCGTTGCGGAAAGACTTCAGGATATCGGTATTCAGGCCCTGACTATTCATGGAAGAACACGTTCACAAATGTATAAGGGGGTTGCCGATTGGACTATGATTCGTGAAATCAAAAGAAATCCCAGAATCAAGATTCCTATTTTTGGAAACGGTGACATCGACAGTCCCGAAAAGGCCATGGACTGGCGTATGGAGTACGAAGTTGACGGTATCATGATCGGAAGGGCAGCTATTGGTTATCCCTGGATTTTCCGTGAAGTAAGTCATTATTTCAAAACAGGTGAGAAATTAGCCGGCCCAAGCGTTTTGGAAAGAGTCGAAGTATGTAGAACGCATTTAGACAAATCTATTGCCTGGAAAGGCCCGAAAGTAGGCATATTTGAAATGAGAAGGCATTATGCTAATTATTTTAAAGGGCTTCCCGACTTCAAAAACTACCGGATGCTTCTTGTAAAAGAGGACAATATTGAGACTATCCATGAAATTCTGGACGAAGTGGCATACCATTATCAACATATAGTTCCTCAGGATGAAATGGCCTGATATTTGAAAAAGAACTGGTATTAAAGGTTAAGTGATGGTTACAGCAATAACAGAAGGAATAAAAATATCGGTAGTTACAATTTATCAGGAAGAGTATTCTAATCCCGACAAAGAACATTATATGTTCGCTTACCAGATTACTATAGAAAATCTTACTGATTATACTATTCAACTAATGAGAAGACAGTGGTTTATCTTTGATTCCAACGGATCCAGAAGAGAAGTTGAAGGAGAAGGTGTGGTTGGTCTTCAACCAGTTATTAATCCGGGTGATACGTATTCTTATGTGTCAGGTTGTAACCTGTCCAGTGATATAGGCACTATGTCCGGAAATTACCAAATGTACCGCAGCGCAGACGACAGTTCATTCCTGGTTGATATACCTGAATTTGAACTTATTGTTCCATACCGTTTAAATTAACAGACGGTATTAATCCCTGTTTCTTCCGAAAAGCATTGCTGCGTAGTATAATAGATTTGCCAAAGCACCAAGCGCTGCTACAACGTAGGTCATCGCTGCCCACCAAAGGGCATCTTTAGCCTGAGCATTTTCCTGTTGTGTCTGCATAATGCCGTAATTATTTTTAAGCCAGTTTAATGCCCTGTTACTGGCATCAAACTCCACAGGAAGCGTAATAAAACTGAAAATAGTAATTAAAGCAAGGCCTAAGACTCCGATTGCCAAAACTACCGGGTTCCCGGTAAAACCTATGAGCAACACACCTATAATCAACACCCACTGCAATAAATTCGACGATATACTCACCACTGGCACCATAGTAGAACGTAATTGCAACCAGCGATAAGCAGTAGCATGCTGAACAGCGTGACCACATTCATGCGCCGCAACTGCCGCAGCAGCAATACTGCGTCCATGATAGACATCAGTACTTAAATTAACAGTCTTATCTGCAGGATTATAATGGTCTGTAAGTTGTCCCTCAACACTGATCACACTGACATCATAAACACCATTATCTCTGAGCATTTTCTCTGCTACTTCTTTACCGGAAATGCCCGAACTTAGCTGAATTTCAGCATATTTAGCAAACTTATTTCTAAATTTCCATTGTACAAACATGCTGATCAGCAGCATCGGAATAATCAAAATCAAATAGGCTTCCATCTTTTTATTTAGTGCTTTAAATGCTAATCAAAAACTGTACCTATAATAAACGAAGCTTAGATTTTTTAAAAGCCTTTTACTAACTTATTTGTGAAAACAAATTTAAATACAGATTTTTGATAAAAATATTAGCAATGGATATTCTCATTATAGCCTTACTCGCCGCTGTCCTTCTCGTTTTATTCTTCCTGCTTTTTAAAAAAGCCCCTGCCGATAACCATACCACTGGAATGCTCGAACTTAAAGAACAGGAACATCAAAAAACTTTGAGTTTTTATCAGGATGAAAAGCAAAAACTGGAAGATGAAATTAATGACTTGAGATTAGGCTATATGGCCGAAAGAAGTCGTGCAGTAAAGGCAGAAGAGATGCTCAGCGCCCAACTGGATAAACAGCAGGAACAACAAAAATATATCCTGGAACTGCAGGAGAAATTCAAATTGGAATTTGAACAGGTGGCCAGTAGAATCCTCGAAGAAAAAACAATTCGTTTCAATGCCCATAATCAGGCTAGTATGGATCTTATTTTAAGCCCGTTAAAGCAAAATATAAAGGCTTTTGAGGAAAAGGTAGATAAGGTATACAAAGCAGAATCAGATGAGCGGAATATACTAAAGGGCGTCATCTCGCAACTCATGGATCAAAGTAAACAAATACAGGAGGATGCTACCAATCTGACCAGAGCTTTAAAAGGCGACCAGAAAAAACAGGGGAACTGGGGAGAAGTTATTTTAGAGCGCGTACTGGAACGATCCGGCCTGGTAAGGGATTCCGAGTACCGGATTCAGTCTAGCTTCGTCACAGCGACTGGAAATAGGGTACAACCCGATGTTATCATCGATCTTCCTGAAGACAAACATATCGTAGTGGATGCAAAAGTATCCCTTGTTGCTTACGAGAAATATGCCAGCTCAGAGACCGAAGAAGAAAAAGAATTATATATAAGACAGCATCTGCAATCCCTGCGTAATCATATTCAGGAACTAAGCGGGAAAAATTATCAGGCTTTATATCAAATCAATTCACCAGATTTTGTATTGCTTTTTCTGCCTATAGAATCTTCTTTCGGATTGGCCGTGCAGAAGGATGCCGAATTATTCAGCTATGCCTGGGACCGCAAAGTTGTAATCGTAAGTCCCACCACTTTACTTGCAACGCTTAGAACTGTTTCCAGTATATGGAAACAAGAAAGACAAAATCGCAACGTACTGGAAATAGCACGTTTAAGTGGCAGTCTGTATGATAAGTTTGTCGGGTTCCTTACGGATATGGAGAGTATAGGCCGCAATATCAGACAGAGCCACGAAGCTTATGATAAGGCTATGAATAAGCTAAGTAATGGTGCAGGAAATTTAGCAAATACTGCCGATAAAATTAAAAAGCTGGGTGCAAAAACAACGAAACAGATTGATCGTAAATTTTTGGACCCAGCCTTAACTGATCCGGATATTTTATAACCGGATCATTCTTTTTTTTATTTTTTGAAGGCGCTCCAGCCTTGTGCTTTCAATTCATGCACGACATTAGATTTAGACACCATTCTGCAGCCAGAAGGCTGATCGGTGATGTGCCCGATGATAGAGATATCCACGTCGTGTTTCAAGCGGTCATAATCGGCCTGTTTAATGGTAAATAATAACTCGTAATCTTCACCACCATTTAAAGCACAGACAGTTGGATCAATTCCCAGCTCACGCGCAGTCTCATAAGTCATCGGATCAATCGGTATCTTCTCTTCGTAGATTGTGCAACCTTTTTCTGACTGTTTACAGATGTGCATCAGTTCGGAAGCAAGCCCGTCAGAAACATCAATCATAGATGTCGGAACAATTTTCATTTGAGCCAGCAGATCTACGATATCTCTTCTTCCCTCTGGTTTCAACTGTCTTTCGATGATATAATCCTTTCCTTCCAGATCTGGCTGAATTTTAGGATTTTCCAGGAAAATCTGCTTTTCACGTTCGAGAATCTGAAGCCCTACATAAGCACCGCCAAGATCACCAGATACACAAATCAGATCGCCCTCGTTAGCACCATTACGGTAAACTACGTCTGCTGCTGCGGCATATCCAATGCTGGTTACGCTAATAACCAAACCCTGCTTACTGCTGGAAGTATCTCCACCAATCAAATCAATATTAAACTGATTACAAGCTAGTTCCACACCTTTATAAATCTCTTCAACTGCTTCCAGAGGAAACTTGCTTGACAGACCAATAGAGAAAGTAATCTGGGATGCGATACCATTCATAGCATAAATATCGCTTAGATTAACTTGAACAGCCTTATAGCCTAAATGCATTAAAGGCACGTAAGCCAGATCAAAATGTACCCCTTCAAGTAGCAGATCAGTAGAGATCAATACTTGTTTATCCGGAGAATTCAATACAGCTGCATCATCGCCGATACCTTTCACGCTAGTCTGGTGTCTGATCTTAAAATTACTGGTCAGATGATCAATTAAACCAAATTCACCAAGCTCAGCCAGATCAGTGCGTTCTTTATTTTCAAACATATTATTTTTATAAAAAAACTATAATTCAAGGTTTTACAAACCTAGTTTAGCCGAAATATCCAGCATTCTTTCTATCGGTTTACGCGCTTCCCTGATAATATTTTCAGGTACTGTTACCTCAGGTAAACCATTTTTTATACACAGGTATAATTTCTCCAGCGTATTTCTTTTCATGTACGGACAATCGTTGCAGGCACAATTATTATTCGGTGGTGCAGGAATAAAGGTTTTACCGGGGTTGGCTTTCTCCATCTGGTGGATAATACCGCTTTCGGTCGCTACGATAAACTCTTTAGCATCACTTTTTGTCGAATAATTCAACAATCCTGTAGTTGAACCAATATAATCCGCCATTTCCAGGACACTTTCCTCACATTCCGGATGCGCAATAAATTTCGCTTCCGGATGGCGGGCTTTCAGCTTCGTAATTTTCTCTCTGGAGAAGATCTCGTGTACCATACACGCACCATTCCAGAGTACCAAATCACGGCCTGTTTTTTTAGCCACCCAGGCACCCAGATTTTTATCAGGACCAAAAATAATCTTCTGATCTTTTGGTAAACTTTCCACAATTTGAACGGCATTTGTGGAGGTGCAGACAATATCACTCATTGCCTTTAATTCCGCAGTACAATTCACATAAGTGATCACCAGATGATCCGGATATTTCTCTTTAAACTTTTTAAACAAATGTGGAGGACAGCTGTCGGCCAGTGAACAACCTGCCTTAATGTCAGGTAATAAAACTTTCTTTTCGGGCGACAAAATCTTCGCAGTTTCTGCCATAAAATGTACGCCGGCAAAAACTATGACATCCGCATCAGTTCTGGCAGCTTCCTGAGAAAGGCCTAAACTATCTCCAATATAATCCGCAACATCCTGAATATCAGGCTCTTGATAGTAATGCGCTAAAATGATAGCATTTTTCTCTTTTTTCAGTTTTTCAATTTCTGCAAAAAGATCAAGTGTTGGGTCGATACTTTCTTCTACAAATCCTCTTCGGTTTAATTCTTCTAAGGTATCCATTTTCAACGTTTCAATAATTAATAATTATTTAATATAAATAGACTTCTATTGTTTATTAGTGTGTTAGTAATGTTTGTAACTCCCTCTTTATAATTCGTTAAATTGACTTGTTCAGGTTTTATCCACAAAAAAGGTTAATTCTTTTCACAAATATCCGCTGATTTACAACCTTATAATTTTTAGAATTAAAACTTATCCATATCTGGATGTTTATTAATATAGGTGTGGGAAAAAGTTAATAACTCCTGCAAAGTTGCTCAAAAATAACTTAAAATATTGTGTCTAATTCTCATTTTAGCTTAGCTTTAAACATTCTTAAATAGTTCCTCTATTTCTATCGACAAGTAATTAACATTTTTTTAACGTTGTTAACAAGAGGGCTGAATTTGCATATTTTAATGAGAAAAGTTGATTTTTTAGTGATTGGATCGGGTATAGCGGGGTTGAGCTTCGCTTTAAAGGCCGCGAAACATGGAAAAGTTTTGATTGTAACTAAATCAAACGAGGATGAATCCAATACCAAATATGCGCAGGGCGGAGTTGCGGTAGTTGTTAACAAAGATGACTCATTTGATAAACATATTGAGGATACGCTGATTGCCGGTGACGGTTTATGCGATCCGAAAATCGTGGAAATCGTCGTGAAAGAGGGGCCCCAGCGCATCCAGGAGATCATTGATTACGGAATTAATTTTGACAAGGATCAATCGGGTGTTTATGACCTTGCGAAAGAAGGTGGTCATTCGGCACATCGTGTATTACATTATAAAGATGTAACAGGCTACGAAATTGAGAGTGTTTTATTGCGCCAGATTCATGAGAATCCGAACATAGAGATATTAACACATTACTTCTGTTTAGAGTTAATTACCCAACATCACCTCGGAGAGTTTGTTGACAAAAGCAGTAAAGTTATTAACTGTTTTGGTATATATGCCTTTAACACAGAGCTTAATGATGTGGAAAAGATCTTAGCAAAGGTCACTGTAATGGCTTCCGGCGGAGCTGGACACGTCTATTCAAGCACCACAAATCCCGTTATTGCGACCGGCGACGGAATGGCAATGGTGTACCGCGCGAAGGGTAAATTGAGGAATATGGAGTTCATTCAGTTCCATCCGACGGCTCTTTACAACCCTGGGGAGTATCCTTCCTTTTTAATTTCCGAGGCTGTAAGAGGCTTTGGAGGTGTCCTAAAGAGGAAGAATGGGGAGGAATTTATGTTGGAATATGACCCCAGGGGCTCTCTGGCGTCAAGAGATATCGTAGCCCGCGCAATTGATTCAGAAATGAAAAAATCGGGAGAAGACTTCGTTTATCTGGATATAAGACATCGTAATAAGGCTGACATTTTGACACATTTTCCTAATATTTATGCGAAGTGTTTATCAATTGGGATAGACATGACTAAAGATATGATTCCGGTTACCCCGGCTGCACATTATATGTGTGGTGGAATTTTAGTGGATGAAAACGGAAGGTCCACCATTCAGAATTTATATGCTTGTGGTGAATGTTCTTCTACAGGTTTACATGGCGCTAACCGTCTCGCTTCGAATTCACTTTTGGAAGCTCCGGTTTTTGCGCACCGGATTTATCTGGACGCTATAGCTAATTTCGATAAACATGAGATCCCGGATAATATCCCTGAATGGGATGACGATGGGGTAGTCCAGTCGGATGAAGATATTCTGGTAACCCATAATCTTAGGGAAACCCAAAAGCTGATGAGCGATTATGTAGGTATAGTACGTTCCGACTTCCGTTTGGATCGGGCTATGCGCAGGTTATTTTTGTTACACGAAGAAACCGAAGCCTTTTACAAAGCAAACAAAGTTTCCGTAAAACTCTGTGAATTGCGCAATGTGATTCAGAATGCATTCGTTGTAATTAAAGCCGCGAAGGCTAGAAAAGAGAGTAGGGGCCTGCATTTCACAACAGATTATCCGCAGCATGCAGCTGAAATATCGGATACAATTTTTTAATATTTTTTATCCGGTTAATTTATAAATATGGCGGTTATACTACCTGTTTTAGGTCAGCATCCTGAGTGGGGAGCGGACTGTTTTATCGCACCAAATGCAACGATAGTTGGTGCAGTCCGAATGGGTTTTGGATGTTCAGTTTGGTTTAATGCCGTTATTCGTGGAGACGTAAACTCTATTACCATAGGTAACGAAAGTAATATACAGGACGGTGCAGTAATTCACGCTACCTACCAAAAAGCAGCCACAGTAATTGGTAACCGTGTATCTGTAGGACATAACGCAATTGTACATGGCTGTACTTTGAAGGATCATATCCTGGTAGGTATGGGTGCTATTATAATGGATGATGCTGTAGTCGAGGACTATTGTATTATTGCTGCAGGAAGCGTGGTTTTGAGTGGTATGCTGTGCGAAAGTGGCTATTTGTATGCCGGTACTCCTGCAAAAAAAATAAAGCCCGTTACTGAGGAGCAACGAGCTTTATTAAATCAGCTTCCAGATAATTATATACTTTATTCCAGCTGGTTTAAGAGCTAATTTTCTTTGGGCAGGGTGATTGTTTCATTCCTGTCCCAATTTGCTCTTATACTTAGTTCTTTTGGCTCGTGGAAGATCTTTTCCGGGTATATTCCCTTCTTGTAACTACCAGTATCCCATTTGCCATTCTTATTTGTATCGTACACTATCCGAATAAAATATTTTCCGGCCCGGTAGTTTGTAAAACTCACGGTGGTGTCCTGATTTACAGTTAGCCTGGAAACAACATTTTTGTTCTCATTCGTAATCTCAAGCAAATATTGTTTGTTTGGTTCGGGAGTTAGAATTTTTACTTTCAAGGTCCCGTAGTCGTCTTTTTTAGCGAGCTCAAACTTCTTGGTAAAAACCTTGCTTCTTGTATCAAAGCCCGAAGCAAATGCACCGGTGTCTGCTTTAATCTCATAAATTCTTCCTGCCCTCCAGGGATAGATAAATTTGTAAGCCAGGAAATTTGAGCTGTCCTTTTCCAGTTTGAAATCAGTTTTTTTAACTGAATCTTCTGTTAAAGTTATTCTTGATGGATTCACAGACTCTATCGGGAATCCGAAATTAAACACCAGCGGATGATTAGGGTTAAGGAGGTTACCTTCCAGATTATCTGCGGCGATCAGATTGCGTGTATAGGTTTCCCTTTTTCCCCGGTTGAGTTTAATAGTCTGCAGCAGCTGTCCGCCATTTGTAATGCTAACTTTTGTGGAGTCAAAACTCAGATCCGCTAACCATACTTTAACAGAATCTCCCGTACTACTGAATTTGTATTTTTTAGTAGCATCCAAATTGGCGGGCTCGATGACGGTTATGCCCGGACGATCCAGTTCCTGATTAAAATTCATGGTAATTGTACCGTCTGTATTTAAACGGCGGTCTACGACACGGAATGTTTCTGCAGTTTCTTTGAACACCAGCATATTTACCTGCTGTGTATCTTTGGTGAGAACGATGGGATCTTTTACAAATCCAACCTCATCGGTACTCTGCTGGTAGATTTTGTCACTGCTCTGCTCTTTCAGCGCATACATATGATATTTTCCTTCCCGCAGATTCGATATTTTATAATTTCCACTGCTATCGGTCAATGCATATATAGAGGCTTTCTTTTTTTCGAACAGCGTATCTCTGCCGAATGGAATTAGAATAGCTGCAGCTTCGATTTCAGGTTTACCTGTTTGTGCGTTCCTGATATTTCCCGATATGGTTAAGGAGTCGAGTTGGGGACCAGTAGAGAAAACATAGCTAAAATTTTTGAGCGCATTTCCTTCATTTACATCTACAATTGATTTACCGAAGTTTAAGGTGTAGGTAGTATTTGCTTCTAATGTATCAGTAAATTCTATTTCCAGTGTTTTGCCTTTGACCCGTAGGGTAGGGAGGACTTCTACATCGGGAGAAATAGAAAATTGTTTGAACTGATCGTTTAGCTTGAAATATTCGTCAAATGTAATGACCACTTTTTTGGCGGCGAAATTACGTGTCAGATTTTCGGGCAGCATGTTCAGCACTTTTGGTGGGATGGAATCTTTTGGGCCTCCTTGCGGGCCCGGTCCGATGCTCGCACAGGACACCATCAGCGAGATTGCCAAAACAAGGCAACATAAACTCATGGCGAAAGATAGTAGTCTGTTTTCAGTCATTTACAGGCGATATAAGGGATTCACAGATGTTTTTAATGAATATATCTTGAAGATTTAAAAAATGGCTCAGATAGCTTTAAAATGAGCCGTTTTTTAAGGTGATAATTTTTTATTTAAAATGTTGATTTACAGATAATTAGTTATTATTTACTGATATGTACCATCAAAACTGATATATCGGAAGGCGAAACCCCCGAGATTCTCGAAGCCTGACCCAATGTACGGGGTTTGATCTTCAATAATTTCTCTCTGGCTTCTTTTGAAAGCGATCCAAGCTGACTATAATCAAAATCAGGATTGATATCCTTGTCTTCCATTTTCTGCATCTTATTAACAATTTCCTGTTCTTTCTGGAAATAGCTTTCGTATTTAATTTTAATTTCCGCCTGCTCTATTGTTTCCTGTGAATACTGGACAAGCTTTTCATCAAATGCTAAACTTACCTGGCGGACGTCATTAATGTTTACCTGTGGCCGGCTCAGCACATTAAAGATTTTTACATTTTGAGTTAAGGGACTCGAGTTTACACTTTCCAGCATTGCATTAGCTTCGGCCATTTCGATACCTTGTTTTCTCGTAAACGCAACAATTTCATCAGAGTCTGCAACTTTACGTTTTACTGCTTCAATTCTTTCCTCGCTGATCAATCCTAATTCGTAACCGATAGGGGAGAGACGGATATCTGCATTATCCTGACGTAACAGTAAACGGTGTTCGGCTCTGGATGTAAACATACGGTAAGGTTCTTCGGTTCCTTTAGTAACCAAATCATCAATGAGAACACCTATATAAGATTCGCTGCGTTTCATAATCAGTTCATGTTTTTCATGAACTTGCTGATGAGCATTAATTCCGGCAATGAAACCCTGGCTGGCTGCTTCCTCATATCCAGTTGTTCCATTTATTTGTCCTGCAAAATATAAATGACTGACTTTTTTCGTTTCCAGAGTTGATGACAGCTGGGTAGGTGGAAAGTAATCGTATTCAATCGCATAACCTGGTCTGAACATTTTTGCATTTTCAAATCCTGGAATTTGAATTAGTGCACGATATTGCACATCTTCAGGAAGCGAGGTAGAGAATCCGTTTACGTAGATTTCACAAGTATCCCAACCTTCAGGCTCTACAAAGATCTGATGACGGTCACGCTCAGCAAAACGATTAATTTTATCTTCTATTGATGGGCAGTATCTCGGGCCCAGCCCTTTGATTCTACCAGTAAACATCGGAGATTTTTCGAAACCTTCTTTTAACGTTTCATGTACTTTACTGTTTGTATAAGTAATCCAGCAGCAGCGCTGGTCTTTCGGACGCGCTATATCTGTATACGAAAAACGCCCTGGATTTTCATCTCCCCATTGTTCTTCCATTAAGGAATAATTTAGAGAACGACCATCAACACGGGGTGGGGTACCTGTTTTCATCCGGCCAGCCTCAAATCCGATCGAAGTTAGTTGTTCGGTTAGTCCAGTCGCTGCTTTTTCGCCGGTTCTTCCACCACCGAATTTTTTCTCACCTATATGAATTGTACCATTAAGAAAGGTACCATTAGTTAATACGACGGCCTTAGCTCTGATCTCAGAACCAATAGAAGTTTTAACTCCTTTGACTTGATCATTCTCAATAATCAAGCTACTCACCATGTCTTGCCAGAAGTCTACATTTGGTGTGCGTTCTAAAGCAAGACGCCATTCTTCGGCAAAACGTTTTCTGTCATTTTGCGCTCGCGGACTCCACATAGCCGGACCTTTAGAAAGGTTGAGCATACGGAACTGCAGCGTCGTTTTATCTGCAATAATTCCGGAGTATCCACCCATCGCATCGATCTCACGAACAATCTGTCCTTTGGCTACACCACCCATTGCTGGATTGCAACTCATCTGTGCGATGGTCTCCATATTCATCGTAATTAGCAATACTGAAGATCCCAGATTTGCTGCTGCTGCTGCTGCCTCGCATCCTGCGTGTCCGGCACCAACTACAATTACATCATATTCTTTAAACATCTTTTTATGTGTTAGGTTCCACGTGAAACAAAGACTGCTATTTCGCCTCTTAAAGCATAGAGGTTTCACGTGGAACGTTTATTTTATTCAGGTAGCTCCGTACTTCATTTTCATTATGAAGGGTTTATGGAGACTGGTGTTAAGTTGTACTTCCGGCCTTTTCTGACAGCTCCAGCCAGCGTTCCATGGTTTTATCAAGGTTCTGCTGGATGGCCTGTATCTTTAAGGTTTGATCTTGTATCTGCTGATAATTAACTGGGTCGATCTCTGAAAGACCATTTGTTAGCTTAGCTATTTCCGCTTCGAAAGCAGCAATTGCCTGCTCGGAATCATCCAATTCTTTTTGCTCTTTATAGGTCAGCTTTACCGGGGCAGATGCAGAAGATACAATTTCGGTTTTCACATTTTTAGCTGCTGGTTTTTCTTTAGCAACGTCCAGACTTATCCTATATTCTGAGTAATTTCCATTATAAATTTGTACATCTCCATTACCTTCCATAATGAACAATTGCTCACTCATTTTATCTAAAAGATACCTGTCGTGAGAAACTAAAATTAGGACACCCGGGAAGTTTTCTAGGAATTCTTCCAATACGTTCAGGGTATCAATATCCAGGTCATTTGTTGGCTCATCGAGAATAAGGAAATTAGGATTTTGCATTAAGACCTTCATCAGGTGCAATCTCTTTTTCTCACCACCGCTAAGCTTCTCGACCATTCCGTGTTGTTTCTTTGGCGGGAACAAAAAGAGGGTTAGAAGCTGGGATGCAGAGATAGTCTGACCATCCGCCATTTTAATATATTCGGCATCAGATTTCACGATATCAATAACACGTTCTTTCTCATTAAATGCTAAACCTCCTTGTTTATAATAACCATAAACTGTGGTTTCTCCTTTGCCTACAATTCCTTTTTCTGGCTTCAGATAGCCAGTAATAATATTTAATAAGGTAGATTTTCCAGTACCATTTTTACCGGCAAGTCCAATACGGTCACCGTGCTTGAAAGTATAACTAAAATCGCTGATTACATTTTTATCTGTGAAAGACTGGCCGATATGATCCAGTTCAAGAATCTTATTTCCCTGTCTGGACATTTTCACATTTAAGGTTACAGTTTTATTGTCTGTGCGCTGTTTTGTCTTACTTTCCAGATCATAGAATGAATCGATTCTTGACTGAGATTTAGTCGTTCTCGCGGCTGGCATTCTACGCATCCACTCCAATTCCTTCTTCAGTAAATTCTTATTTTTCTGGAATGTACTCTCGTCAGCTGCTTCGCGTTCCGATTTTTTCTCCAGGAAATAAGCGTAGTTTCCATTGTAATTATAAATCTTGCCCCGGTCTAATTCTACAATTGTATTGCAGACATTATCCAGGAAATATCTATCATGGGTTACCAGTAAAATGGTTTTGTTTCCAGAAGTCAGGAGCTTTTCCAGCCATTCTATTGTATCAATATCCAGGTGATTGGTAGGCTCATCCAATACATAAATCTCAGGGTCTTCAATTAGAAGTTTAGCTAAAGCTAGTCGTTTCTTCTGACCGCCGGATAGGGTAGAGATCTGTTGCTGCAGATGATTAATTCCCATGCGGCTTAAAATAGTCTTTATTTCATGCTCGTATTCCCACGCGTTGTGTTCGCTTAGTTCTTCGTAAAGACGATTAAGTTTTTGCTCATCAGGGTTAGGATCTTCGATCAATTCTTCATATTCTCTGATCAGCTGCTGCTGTTTATTTTCCAGCGAAAAAATAAAATCACTAATGGAATATCCATCGGGAAAAGAAGGTTCCTGATCCAGAAAACCAATTTTAACGAATTTATTTTTAACGATTTTGCCTTCAAGAGGACTAAATCTTTCTGCTAATAGTTTAAGGAGTGTGCTTTTTCCTGCACCGTTAATACCGACTAACGCTACGCGCTGGCCTGTCTGGATGCCCAGGGTTAAGTTTTTAAATAACCATTCATCATGGTAGGCATGGCCTAAGTTTTCTGCTGCAATTAATGTGCTCAAAGTAGTTTTTTAACGAATTATCAGAATTAGAATTACCTGCAAAAATAACAATTATATAGCTAACCGCTTCATTACCGGGGAGATCAATGGATGCCTTAGGTCAGCTATTAAAGCAACAAAAGACAGCCAATTCTTGAAAAGAACCCGGATGAGAGGAATTAATATATATTAAGTTACTGTATTACAGTGTTTTATGTTTTATAGGGGCTTGGTTTTTACAGAAATGCTTAAGGTGGCCAGATAAGTATCTTCTTTGGCTGTCATTAAGGTTTTCGCAGCCTTTCCTTTATCGCCGTAACCCAGCAAATGAAGGGTGCCATGAATCATTACCCTGCACAGTTCATTTATAGTTGAACTGCCGAAGGTTTTTGCATTTTCCTGTATACGCTCAATGCTGATAAAAATATCCCCAATAATGGTGTCCTCGATATCAGAATTGTCAAATGTAATTACATCGGTATAAGTGTCATGATTCAGATACTGTTTATTCATCTCCAGTAAGTATGTGTCGGAGCATAGAATAAAATTCAATTCTTCCAGTTTATATCCTTCAGCAATAATGGTGTCATTGATCCAGCTACGGATGACGGTTTTATTTTTAAGGACATAATTCACGTCTTCGTTGAAGAAATGTACAGGAAGCTTAGGCATGACAATCAGTTTACGCTGCAAATTTAGCACTTTTATTTCAGCAATTTTTGAATTCAGTTATTCTTGACAAGTAGCTGAAATAAGATCGGGCATGTCCGGGTGAGGACATCGTATAGTCTTGTTAGAGTCTTGTTCGTATGTTCGTCGTAGTTAACCTATATTTTTATTAGGGTTGGCGTAGGGTTGACCCAATTAAACCCATTTTTATTTATGTCAACCCAGTTAAATTTCAGAAAATAGGCGTGAAATGGCGATGAGTATCACCAGATGGTACGAATAGAAGAGTATGATAAGCCTTGCTGGACAGCCGCGAGAGTTAACGCTGTGGATTAATACGCGGAGATTGCGCATAAAAAAAGCTTCCTGATTGATACCAGGAAGCTTCTACGAATGGTTATAAATAATTCTAGATTACTTTAACGTTGATCGCATTTAAACCTTTTTTACCGCTTTCAACATCGTATTCTACTTTGTCGTTTTCACGGATTTCATCGATTAGGCCTGTTGAATGTACAAAAATTTCGCTATCGCCGTTTGCTGGTACGATAAATCCGAAACCTTTAGTTACATTAAAAAATTTTACTGTTCCTTCTTGCATTGTATTAAGTATTAATAATTAAGTCTGCAATGTAGTGATTTTATTTTTATAATCTGCATATGGGCATTTTTTTGCTAAATATGTTATTTCACAGGGAATTAGCGTTATTTTTTTCCTTTTACAGACACCGTTATTTCGCTGGAATGAGGGAGCCCTAATGTCGTGCCTGGTTTAATTATTAATAAATTAGCAAAGTATACATCGATAATTCCCTGAAGTACCTTTTTCCGGGTTTCTTTGTACTCATCCATATTCATATAAAATTTGCCCAGGCGCATTTTACCTGCGCTGTCTACCAGTACGTTAAATTCGTAACCAAAGTCTTTATAGGCACCCGGAATGACAATCCGAAACCGCGGATACAGGTAGTCATAGGCCTCGGTCCGTCCATTGAGCCTGTCAACGGTACTGATCTTCTCAACTTGAATACGATTATCCCGTGGAATCAGCTGCACAGGGATTCTTCCTGCAAAAACACTGTCAGCATTAGTAGGGTTTCGCTCTGCGCGGTCAATCATTTGTTTTATAAAAGTGGTATCAGCCTTACTTGGTCGTTGCAGATCTGCTGCACTGGTGTGCAATTTTTTAATATAGGAATCGGCATAAAAAGTCATATTTACATCTGAACGGATATCGTCGGCGATTGCTTTATCGTTTACCTGAAGACGCTGGAAAACCAGACTGTCTTTATTTACAGATTTAAAACGGAACCATTCTTTCGCAAAATTATAGACGTCTTTATGGTCATAATGAAGGTGGAAACCCTGCATTTTTTGTTGTACGGGATCCCAAGCAAGTATAGTGTCTGCAGAATAGAATTCAATAATCCAGCTGGGTTCCTGCTGAAACCCTGTTGTATCAAATGACAAACCGTTGCTGAAACGTCTTTTGACTTCTGTATAACGGATACCTTTAACGGATTTAATACTGGATTTAAAATCTTTAATTTCTTTAATTTCTTTTTTCGCTGGTTTCTCCTGCTGACAGGACATCAGCGTTATAATCAGACAGAAAGCTAAGAATGATAAGTATCTCATGTGCATATAACGAACGGATTTTACAGACAAATATATCCGGCCTTCACCGTTTAACCTAATCTTTTAACAAGGGTGTAAGAGACCAGTCAAAAAAAATCCCGTCTGGCCAGCGGCCAGACGGGATTTTTTTTGACTGATTAATTATTTCTTAGGGTTCAGTATGTCATTAATTCTGAAACTTAAATCTTCATAATGTGCTTTGGTCTGTGTATCGGCTGCTGCTGCACGCTGACGGGAGGTGAGTAAAAGCGTTTTCAGTTCCGCCCGGACCAAGGGACGGATATCTGATAAGGACACGACCACTGGAGTCATTCCAAAGCTGGCCAGTGCGTCAGCAGGAAATGCTGCCGGAGCTTCCATTTCCTTCTGCATCAACGAATTCAGCTGCCCGATATAAGCGCGCTGGAGATTGCGTTTAAACGCGTCCGGACGTCCAGGCGTAAAGATACCTGTACGAAGATCAGAAAATAGCTCAGGAAGCGTATATGATGCCGAAATTCCATTTTTTGTTTCATTATCCAGTAGTCTTGCCAGGCGGGACGGATTTAGTAGATTGTTCAGGGTACCTGTTTGTACAGACTTAATCCTGTTCAGCATCGTTCCATTGTCAAATTTAACCAGTTGTTCATTGTTAATCAGCCAAAGCGGTGTATTGAAAAGTTGGGCGTTAAAAAATGCTAAAGCCTCTTTCTGTTTAGCTTTACCCAAATAAGTGTAGACCGGTCCACTCTGATCATAGGTTTTGAAATTTTCATTCATACCGCCAACATTAGTCAGTGCATGGCCCATATAGCGGTTATATTGTGCAATTACTTCTGTGTAAATCTCCCTGAGGTCACTATAGTCACTACCTTTTTCATAAGTCCATTTTTCTATATTTGGTAGAATACGTTTCAGATTGGCAATTCCGTAGGCTCCCGCCTTCATGGCGTTATCTCCGAGGTCTTCACTCTGAAGGCGGGGATCGAGCGAGGTACCCTGACGGCCGTAGTAATAGATAGGGTTTCCTGCTCTTTCTTTAGTCCATTCGTCAAGTTTTACTTTTTCCGCTTCAGGACTCAAGTTTCCGGGAAACCAGGTATATCCCCATTTTACCGACCATTTGTCATATTCCCCGATCTCCGGGTGTAATTTGGTTACACCGTCTCCCGGCTGTGCTATATAATTAAAACGGGCGTAATCCATAATAGAGGGGGCAGTTCCATGAGTATCAGTAAACTTTTTGGAGCGCAGGGAATCTACCGGATAAGCGTAACTGGATCCAAAGTTATGAGGTAAACCCAGTGTATGCCCAATTTCATGCGAGGACACGAAACGGATGAGCTCACCCATGGTTTTGTCGTCAAAACGGGCTTTTCTGGCTACAGGATTTATTGCTGCAGTCTGTACGAAATACCAATTTCTCAGCAGGTTCATCACATTATGATACCAGCCGATATGAGTTTCCAGTATCTGTCCTGTACGCGGGTCAGCTACATGCGGGCCGTAAGCATTTGAAATATTAGAAGCGAAATAACGGACAACGGAGTACCGGGAATCTTCTACGCTAAAGTCCGGATCTTCCGCCGCTGAGGGTGCGGGTTTTCCAATAATTGCATTCTTAAAGCCAGCTTCCTCGAAGGCAACCTGCCAGTCATTAATACCCTGAATGAGGTAAGGAACCCATTTTTTAGGTGTTGCAGGGTCAATATAAATAGTTATAGGTTTTACAGGCTCGGATAATTCTCCGCGAAGGTAAGCCGCTGTATCTTTAGGAACGAGATTCCACCGGTGGATATAGGCCGTCCTTTCGGCTTTATGTGCCTGCGTCCCGTAATCAATCTGAGACTGTCCGAAATAGCCGACGCGGGCATCCCTGATCCGGGCTTTCACCGGCACGGCAGGGAGCAAGAGCATCGAAGTGTTAAATTCAAAGGTAATAGCGCCCAGGCTGTTATCGATAGGAGATTCAGCCGACCTGTAGGTTTTTCCGGTCACAACTTCTATGTTCAGGGGAAATGATTTGATGGTATCTATATAGGAGCGGGATGGGTCCTGCGCAGAGATTTTATAGGCCTTGCGCAATTTGTCCGTTGCGCTTATCGCCTGTACGTCGCCGTTGTAAAAATCGGTTACGTCGACAATGACACCGGTACTATCGCGGTTATAGGCTTTGATATCAAAGCTGGCCAGAATAGTAGATAAATTTGAATTGCGGACCGACTGATACATATCGGACGTGCTGTCTGCCCGAACTGCGTATCCGGGAACCCGGATAAATATCTGCTTACCTCTGCGTTCCCATTGCCATACCTGCTCATTCAGCTGCTCACCTCCGTATTGCTGATTGCCGACATTAACCCCTGCAGGTACTTTATTCAGGCGCGTAACCACGAGCATCTCCCGGTTGAGCAGGCTGTCCGGAATCTCAAAAAACCATTTTTCATCTTGTTTGTAAGTATTAAAAAGGCCTTTTTTGATTTTAGCTTTGTCGTTAATCAGATCACTGAAAGATTTAATGCCCTCTTTTTTCGGTGTTACGACCGGAACGGGAGCGACGACGCCCTTTTTATCTTTTTTGTTTTTTTTCTGGGCTATAGCCGGATCGCTGTTCAGTATACACAGCATACCGATACCGGCCAGGGTAAGTAGTTTGGTAGGAACGTTCATAGCCGGCAATTTATTAATCAGATGCCTTATTGCCAAAAAAGAGGATGTAATTTAGCCGTGTAATAGTAAATGTCGTTTAAATCCCTAAATTAACTGAATGAAATTATTGGTTCCGGTCTCTTTTCAACGCTGGTTTTCATTTCTTCTGCTGCCTTTTTTCTTACAGGCATGTACGGTTCAGCGGCAGATGAATAAAAAAATAGACCACTTCTTTGCACACTCAGAGCTAATGCGGGGGCATCTTACCGGTTTTGCACTGGCGAGTCCGGTAGACGGAAGAATCTTATACGGAAAGAATACAGATCAGTATTTTGTGCCCGCATCCAACGCCAAACTTTTTACTTTTTACACTGCCTGGAAAACGCTTCCTGACAGTATCCCGGCTATGAGATATGTTATATCGGGGGATTCTCTTATTTTCTGGGGTACAGGTGATCCTTCGCTACTTCAGGGGAAGTTAAAGGCACATGGAGCACTGGATTTTCTGAAGGCAAGTAACAAGGCTTTGTATTTCGCAGCCGGTCGCTACACCGGTAGTGTATATGGGGAAGGGTGGTCCTGGGATGATTATAATGATTATTACCAGCCCGAAATTACCGAGTTGCCCATAAGTGACAATATGATTTCTCTTCAGGCGGTGTCAGGTAAACTTGAGCTGTCTCCAGGACTATTCCAGAAGGATCTTTTCACAGACAGTGCATTTAAACCTGAAGAATTTATTGTCCGCAGGGACTGGAAAACTAACCGCTTTCAGAGTTCTATGCAGCAGGTTCCTGCGGGATACCAGCAGCAAATCCCATATCAGACGAGCAGCAGTCTGACAGTTAATTTGTTATCGGATGCACTCCAGAAACCCGTAGGACTGATCAGAAAGAAATTGCCGGATCAGACCAGTATTATTTTTCAGTCGCGAAAGGAAGATGTACTACGCGAAATGATGCTGCCCAGTGATAATTTTATCGCAGAACATCTGCTTTTATTATGTGCTGACAGCTTCCAGTCAGAACTGAATGGGAAGGATGCAATAGCGCATGCGCTTAGTCATGAACTGGCTGGATTGCCTGATAAACCTAAATGGGTTGACGGATCGGGTTTATCCAGGATGAATCTGTTCACTCCCCGGGATGTCATTAAAGTACTCCATTTGATAGATTCCGCGGTTGCCGACCGTGACAAATTATTTTCCATGCTGCCTTCTGGAGGAAAGACCGGGACGCTCAAAAATGCTTATCCTGCAACGGATGAGCCGTTTGTGTATGGGAAAACAGGCACACTTTCGGGTGTATATAACCAGAGTGGTTTTGTTAAGACCAAAAAAGGAAAGACTTACTTGTTCTCATTTATGAATAATAACTTCACAGGTTCGGCGGTGGAAGTACGAAAGGAGCTGGTCCGGCTGATTAGCTATATTCATGATCATTATTAAGTGCTTTATAAGCAGTAACGGTTAATCTGATCAGCTTTTTTTTACTAGCTTTGCCTATGGAAAAACCCGCTAACACGATTTATACTTTACAGTTCGGACTCGTCTGTCTGAGTTCTTTTTTGTTTTCCGCCAGTTTCAATATGCTCATTCCCGAATTACCAGCATACCTGAGTGCAATGGGGGGGGCATCCTACAAAGGACTCATTATAGCATTATTTACTTTAACTGCCGGTTTCTCCAGACCTTTCAGTGGTAAACTCACTGACACAATTGGTCGTGTACCTGTAATGGCTGTGGGCTCTGTAGTGTGTTTTATCTGTGGATTTCTGTATCCGGTCCTGACAACAGTGGCAGGGTTTTTATTTCTACGGTTAATTCACGGCTTTTCTACAGGATTTAAACCGACTGCAACTGCTGCTTATGTTGCAGATCTTGTTCCTGAAAACAGATGGGGAGAGGCCATGGGTGTACATGGAATCTGTTTTAGTACCGGACTGGCTATCGGGCCGGCCATAGGGAGTTTAATTACCAACCATTTTTCAATCGATATTCTATTTTACTGTTCTTCGGCCTTCGCGCTGATGTCAATAGTGATTTTATGGAATATGAAAGAGACTTTAAAAGAAAAACAAAAGCTTAGTTTGTCACTTTTCAAAATTAAAAGAAGTGATATTATTGAATGGCGGGTCATTCCTGCGGCATTGATCACATTGCTGAGTTATATCAGTTATGGCGTGATTTTAACGGTTATAGGAGACTGGGGTTCTTTTCTGGGTACGGCAAATAAAGGATTGTTTTTTATGGTTTTTACGCTGACATCTTTACTGATCCGCTTTGTAGCCGGAAAAGCTTCTGATACTTATGGACGAGTTTTAATCATGAAAATAAGCCTGGCGCTACTATCTGTGTCATTGCTGTGGATAGGACTGGCCACTTCGGTATTTTCGCTGATGGCGGCTTCCGCACTTTACGGCGTGGCAACGGGTATGCTTTCGCCTTCTGCAAATGCCTGGACTATCGATCTGAGCGATCCAAAACACCGGGGAAAAGCTATGGCGACTATGTACATAGCTCTTGAAGCAGGAATCGGATTCGGTGCATTACTTGCCGGGTGGATATTTATTGACGATATCAGAACTATACCGTATACTTTTTTTCTAGGTACCGGGGTAACTTTACTCGCGCTGGTATATCTGCAGTTTATCTGGAAACCAGTTAAAACCGGTTAGCGTTTACTGGTTGGATACCACCAATAGTTCGATGTCCTTGAAAGGCAGGCTAAAACGGTTGGCAAGGTCTTTACTGGTCAGGTGGCCCTGATAAATATACAGGGCTTCCCTGATACCGGGTTTATTCCATACCATCCCCATCAATCCGCCCATATCACCTATATCCACCAGGATTGGTGTAAAGATATTCGTTAGCGCATAAGAGGCTGTACGGGGAACTCTGGAAGCGATATTCGGAACACAGTAATGGATAACATCGTGCAGCCGGAATACCGGATCTTTATGATTGGTTACTCTTGAAGTCTCAAAGCATCCTCCCTGATCTATGCTGACGTCGATGACCACGCTGTCGGGTTTCATTCTCGCGACTGTTTCTTCCATGATGATACAGGGACTGCGTCCGTTAGTTGCCCTGATCGCACCGATGACGACATCGCAGGTTGTTACAGCCTTCGCTAATACAATTGGTTGCATGACTGAGGTGAAGACGCGGCTGCCAAGATTATTCTGGAGTCTTCTGAGACGATAAATTGAGCTGTCGAATACTTTGACTTCCGCACCCAGTGAAAGCGCTGTACGGGCCGCATATTCGCCGACAGTGCCTGCGCCCAGAATAACAACTTCGGTCGGCGGAACCCCGGTAAAGCCACCGAGCATGAGGCCTTTGCCCCCTGTTACGCTGCTGAGGTATTCTGCGGCAATAAAAATGGAAGTTGCGCCAACAATTTCGCTCATCGCACGGACTACGCTTAGGATATTCCCTTCATCACGCAGGTGTTCAAAGCAAAGGGCATTTATTTTTTTATGTAAAAGGGCCTTCAGGTAATTTTCTTTCAGATCGCCCATCTGCAACGCAGAAATTAAGGTTTGGCCTTTGTGCATCAGCTGAATTTCTTCGAGTGTCGGCGGGGCAATTTTGACAATAATATCTGCCTGAAATACTTCTTTTTTATCGAAAGAAATGATGGCGCCCTGTTCACTGTAATCCTTATCTGAAAAATTAGCACCAGTACCGGCACCGCTTTCCAGCACTACTTTATGGCCATTGTTTACGAGCAGCGCCACAGATAACGGGGTTAATGCAATCCTGGTCTCCTGAAAAGAGATCTCTTTTGGAATACCAATATAAAGCCGGTTATGCTTTGGTTTCACCTCCGATAGCATCTCCTTAGGCTGTAACATGCCTTTTTGAGCAATAGATGCCATTTCTTCCCTTAATCCTGTACTCATTATGCAGTAGTTTTATAAGCGATTGAAATTAAGAATTTTATTTAAATATTCCCTGCCAGACTGCAGGTAAGGGTTCGCTGATCCGGCGTGTCTGCAACCAGTTGCACGCGGATATATATTTCAGGAAGGAGTTCCTCAACACGTTCCGGCCATTCAATAAGGCAGGTATTGCCGGAGTAGAAATATTCTTCATAACCGATGTCGTAGGCTTCCCTGATGTCTTTTATCCGGTAAAAATCGAAATGATAAATTGGCCCTCCCGGGGACTCATATTCGTTGACGATAGAAAAAGTTGGACTGCTGACGACGTCAGTTACACCTGATGCGGCACAGATGGCCTTAATAAGAGTGGTTTTACCTGCACCCATTTCACCATCAAAAATAATGATCCGGTGGTCTCCGGCAAAACTCAGCACTGCTTCGGCGGCAGCGCTGAGTCCATTCAGATCTTGTATGACTAATTGCATATTTAATTTATCTTGAGCTATAAGTTGCAACCGGAATGATCATCTCTTCCAGTGAAATCCCGCCATGCTGAAAGGTTTCATTGTAGTAGTTTACAAACTGGTTGTAGTTATTCTGATATACGAAATAACGGTCTTCTTTTGCAAAGATATAATTAGAACTAATATTGATTTTAGGCAATTGAGCCTCATGTGGATTTTTAATCAGAAATACCTCTTTGGCATTATAATTCAGGTTCCGGCCCTGTTTGTAACGCAGATTGGTATTAGTATTCCTGTCTCCGATTACTTTGCTCGGATGTTTAACCCTTATTGTTCCATGATCGGTTGTGATAATTACTTTTACTCTTTTCTGAGAAAGCTTTTTGAGCAGTTCCAAAAGTGGCGAGTGCTCAAACCAGCTTAACGTCAGTGAGCGGTAAGCTGCATCATCGTTAGCCAATTCACGAATCATAGCCATGTCTGTACGGGCATGGGATAGCATATCAACAAAATTGTAAACAATAGCGTTAAACTCATTCTGCATCAGTTTATTCACCTGATCTGTTAATGCCTTGCCATCATCATAAGTTAATATTTTATGGTAACTGAATTTACAGTCATGACGCACACTGCGTTTGATCTGCTCGGCAAGAAACTCTTCTTCATGCATGTTTTTGCCGCCTTCTTCATCATCATTCTGCCATAGCTTAGGGAATCTTTTCTCCATTTCCAGCGGCATCAGACCCGAAAAAATAGAATTCCGTGCGTATTGCGTGGCAGTTGGTAAAATACTGGAGTAAATATCTTCTTCGTCGAGTCTGAAATGTTCTGTGATCAGCGGATTGATAATCTTCCACTGGTCATAACGCAGATTATCAATCAGAATGAAGAAAACCGGTGTATTGGGATTGATATGCGGGAAAGCTTTTTTCTTCAGCAGCTCATTAGAGAGCAGCGGGGGTTTTTCTTTACCGTTAACCCAGCCGAGATAATTGTCTTCAATAAAACGGGAAAACTGTGTATTCGCCTCCGACTTCTGCATCGTTAGAATCTCGTGCATTTGAGGATCGTCCAGTTTTTCGAGCTCAAGTTCCCAGAAGACTAATTTTTTATAAACTTCAACCCATTCTTCATAGCTCAGTTTATCATTCAGAGTCATGCCTAGTCTTCTGAAATCCTGCTGATATGCCATGGAGGTTTTTGCACTGATCAGTCTCTTGTTATCTATAATTTTTTTGATTGTCAGTAGTACTTGTTTTGGGTTAACGGGCTTGATCAGGTAATCGTCAATTTTAGAACCGATCGCGTCTTCCATCAAGTTCTCTTCTTCACTTTTAGTGATCAATACCACGGGAACGTCATTTTTAATATTCTTAATGGCAGACAAAGTTTCCAATCCGCTCATCCCTGGCATGTTTTCGTCAAGAAAAACCAAGTCAAAGTGTTCTTTACCAAAGGCTTCGAGCGCATCGTTGCCATTAGTGAAGGTGGTGACATGGTATCCTTTTTCGTTCAGTAATAATATATGTGGTTTTAATAAGTTGATCTCATCATCGGCCCATAAAATCTTGGTTTCCTGCATTATTTGAGTGTCTAGTGTAAATAATTCTTCAAAAAAAGTGATCTCTTTCTGATTACCGATAAAAATAGCAATTTTTGTACCGTATAATTTATTTTACCTGATTGAACAAAAAGAAAATCATAAATGATCCGGTCTACGGGTTTATTACAATTCCGTCCGAACTGATCTTTGATCTGGTGTCTCATCCTTATTTTCAACGACTGCGTTATATCAAGCAGCTCGGAATGACCCACCTGGTTTATCCGGGAGCATTGCATACCCGTTTTCATCACGCGCTTGGTGCTATGCACCTGATGAGTCTGGCAATTGAGGTATTAAGAGGTAAAGGGCATGAAATCAGCGTAGAAGAGGAGGAAAGTGCCACGATTGCAATTTTACTTCATGATGTCGGACACGGTCCTTTTTCGCACGCGCTGGAGCATTCATTAGTCAAAGACATACGGCATGAGGACATTTCCATGCAAATTATGGAAAAGCTGAATGTGGAATTCGAAGGACGTCTGGATATGGCGATTTCAATCTTCAGGGGAGAGTATCGGAAACAATTTTTACATCAGCTAATTTCCAGTCAGTTAGATCTGGACCGAATGGATTACCTGAACCGGGACAGTTTTTTTACAGGGGTGAGCGAGGGTGTAATCAGTTTTGATCGTATTATAAAGATGTTTAATCTTGCAGACGGTCATTTGGTTATCGAAGAAAAGGGGATATACAGCATTGAAAAATTCCTGATAGCCAGAAGATTGATGTACTGGCAAGTGTATCTCCACAAAACGGTTATTTCCGGAGAGCAGCTACTGGTTAAAATTCTGAAAAGAGCTAAAGAGCTTGCGGGAAATGGGGTCAGCTTATTTGCTACGCCCGCACTTTCACACTTTTTGGAAAACGAATTGTCTGCTGCCAATTTTTTTGCTGATCCTATACATCTGGAGCAATTTACAAGGCTGGATGATCAGGATATCTTTACTTCAGTAAAGGTTTGGCAGGATAACGGGGACCGGATTCTGGCCCTGCTTTGCCGTATGCTGGTCAGCAGGAATTTATATAAAACAGAAATTACCAACACTGCTCCTGATCCCGATCGGATACAACGTCTGCTTGACCACGCCATGATTACCTATAAAATCAGTGCGGAAGAAGCAGCCTATTTTGTCTTTACTGACCAGATTAGCAATCGGGCCTATCATATTTCAGGGGGTGGGAGCACGATCAGTATTCTGATGAAAAATCTTGATATACTGGATATTGCAAAAGCTTCAGATCTGGCTAACCTTAAATCTTTAGATAAAACCGTCAGGAAACACATCCTGTGTTACCCTACAATAATTTAGCATTTTTTAACAAAAAAAACCAATAATAATTCCGTTTTTAGCAGGCTGAACAACTGTGCAGCGATTGAAAATATGACTTGTGGGATTATTTGTTCATATCAATTTAACATTTAACTTTGTAGGATGCAATTTACTGCCAAGCAGATAAGCGACTTTTTAAGTGGAACAGTTGAAGGAGATGAAACCGCAACGGTTTCTGAGCTTTCAAAAATAGAGGATGGAAAGAAAGGGACCTTATGTTTTCTGTCGAACCCTAAGTACGAACATTATATATATTCGACAAATGCTTCCGTAGTAATTGTCAGGCTGGATTTTGCGCCCGCCCATAAGTTAAGTTGTACCCTTGTCCGGGTTAAGGATCCTTATAGTGCTTTTTCGGTATTGCTCGAGAAATACAATGAGGCGCTGACCATGGTCAATGAGAAGAGCGGTATAGAGCAACCTTCTTTTGTACATCCATCTGCTACTATCGGTAAAAACGTATTTATCGGTGCTTTCGCCTATATTTCTGAAAATGTGGTTATTGGCGATAATACGAAAGTTTCCCCCCAGGTATTTATCGGTGCTGATACGGTAATTGGCTCAAACGGTTTTTTTCACCCCGGTGTGAAAATCTATAATCGTTCTGTGATCGGTAATCGGGTAGTTATCCATTCTAATACTGTAATTGGGAGTGATGGTTTTGGTTTTGCACCTCAACCTGACGGTAGTTACAGCAAGATTCCGCAAATCGGAAACGTTGTTGTTGAAGATGATGTTGAGATTGGTGCAAATACAACAGTAGACCGGGCGACAATGGGCTCTACTTTTATCCGTAAAGGGGTGAAGCTGGACAACCTTATTCAGGTTGCGCATAACGTAGAAATCGGTGAAAATACGGTTGTAGCTGCACAAGCGGGTATTTCAGGCAGTACCAAGGTAGGGGAGCGTTCTGTCGTTGGCGGACAGGTAGGAATTGCAGGCCATTTATTTCTTGCCAAAGGAACCCAGTTGGGGGCCCAGGCGGGAGTTAATTTTAGTATTAGCGAGGAAAACAAACAATGGCATGGTTCTCCTGCACAACCACTTCGTAACTGGATGAGAGCTTCTGTGCTTTTCAGACATCTTCCGGATATGGAAAAGAGAATCGCAAAGCTGGAAACAAACTTGAATACCACGCCCCAATCATAGTATCATAGAACTACACAAAACAATAATGAACGTTAAACAAAAAACCATTAAAAGCGAAGTTTCTGTAAAGGGCGTAGGTCTGCATACAGGAGCTAATGTCACTTTGACTTTTTGTCCGGCACCTGAAAATCACGGGTTTAAATTTCAGCGAACAGATCTTCCTGGAGAACCGATCGTGGATGCAGACTGCGATAATGTTACGGACACGGCAAGAGGTACGACAATTAGCCAGAATGGAGCAAGTATCAGTACAGTAGAGCATGTTATGGCTTCTCTGGTGGGTATGGATCTGGACAATGTGCTGATGAAGCTTGATGGGCCTGAAACGCCGATTATGGACGGCAGTGCTATTCTTTTTGTAGAAGCATTGGAAAGAGCCGGAATAGTTGCGCAAAGTGTAGATCGTGAATACTTCCAGATTCCGCACAATATTATTTATACAGAAGCTGAACGTAAAGTAGAAATCGTAGCGATGCCGCTTGATGACTACAGGTTTACCTGTATGATAGATTATAATTCACCTGTACTGGGCAGCCAGCATGCAGTAATTCCAAGCATTGCGGAATTTAAAAACGAAATCGCGTCCTGCCGGACTTTTTGTTTCCTGCATGAACTGGAATATCAGCTTCAGAATAATCTGATCAAAGGTGGTGACTTAAATAACGCTATCGTTATCGTAGATAAAGAAGTGACCAGAGAAGAGCTGGATCACCTGGCTAAAATATTTCACAGGGAAAAAATTGATGTAGCTCCTCAGGGTGTCCTGAATAATATGGAACTGCGTTATCAGAATGAACCTGCAAGACATAAATTATTAGATATGATCGGTGATCTTGCCCTTGTGGGAATGCACCTGAAAGGTCATATTATGGCTGCCCGTCCGGGGCACGCCGCCAATGTTGCCTTTGCTAAAAAGATTAAAGCAGCAATTAAAAAAGAAAAAAACAAAAAAGTGCAGCACGTTTACGATCCGGGGGTGAAACCTTTGTATGACGTGGTTCAGATCATGGATATTCTGCCACACAGACAACCCTTTCTATTTATCGATAAGATCCTTGAACTTTCCAAGACACACGTAGTTGGCGTTAAAAACGTTACTATGAATGAAGAGTTTTTTAAGGGGCATTTTCCTGGCGCACCGGTTTTACCGGGTGTAATTCAGATCGAGGCTATGGCACAAACAGGTGGAATCCTGGTGCTCAGCACTGTTCCTGATCCAAGAAACTACCTGACTTACTTCCTTAAAATAGATAAAGTACGTTTCCGTGCCCAGGTATTACCTGGAGATACAATCGTTTTCAGATGCGATCTGATGGAGCCAATCCGCAGGGGTATCGCGCAAATGAAAGGTGTCGGAATGGTGGGTGAGAAAGTTGTTGTGGAAGCCGAAATGATGGCACAAATTTCAAAAGTTAAAGAAAGCGAACGCGTATCATGATACAACCCTTAGCCTATATACATCCGGATGCAAAAATCGGTAAAAATGTAACCATTGAACCTTTTTCTGTGATTCACAAAGACGTTGTGATCGGAGACGGAACATGGATTGCGTCAAATGTCGTCATCATGGATGGTGCGCGGATCGGAAAAAACTGCAATATTTTTCCAGGATCTGTGATTTCCGGTGTTCCACAGGATTTAAAATTCGCCGGCGAAGTTACGACTGCGGAGATTGGTGATTATACCACCATCCGGGAATGTGTAACGATTAACCGTGGTACTAAAGATAAATGGAAGACTGTAATCGGCAGCCACTGCCTGATTCAGGCCTATAGCCATATTGCACATGATTGCGAAGTTGGTGATTACTGTATTTTCTCGAACAGCACGACACTGGCGGGCCATATCACTATTGGTAGTCATGTGGTTCTTGCAGGGCTGGTTGCTATTCATCAATTTGTTAAAGTTGGTTCACATGCCTTTATTACCGGTGGTTCACTGGTGCGTAAAGATGTGCCGCCTTATGTTAAAGCGGCAAGGGAACCACTTTCTTACGCAGGGATTAACTCTGTAGGGCTAAGAAGAAGAGGGTTTTCATCCGAAAAGATCAATGAGATCCAGGAGATTTACAGGGTTCTTTTTGTAAAACATAATAATGTAACCAAAGCTCTTGATAAAATTGAGGCTGAATTTGCACCTACGGAGATCCGGGATGAGATCGTTGATTTTATCCGAAACTCCAACCGTGGGGTAATGAAAGGTTTTGGTTCCGGTAGCTAAAGCATGGATATCAAGCTATCGGCAGCGGGCAGAAGGTTTAACCAGGAGTGGATATTCAGAGATATCAGCTATACATTTGCTGATGGTCAGAAATACGCCATTCTGGGCCCCAACGGGTCGGGTAAATCGACTTTACTAAGCCTGATTCTGGGTAATCTGTCTCCGTCCGAAGGTGAGGTTTCTTACACTGCCGCTGGTACTGCTATCCCGGAAGCTGAATGGTACCGTCAGAGCAGCTTTGCTGCGCCTTATCTTGATCTGGTTGAAGAGTTTACACTGCAGGAAACGATCGCATTTCATTTTAAGTTTAAAGACCTCATTCCCGGCCTTACATTGAGAGCCGTTCTGGATCTGCTGGGATTAAGCCGTTCGGAAGATAAAGCACTTAAATATTTCTCTTCGGGAATGAAGCAAAGAACGAAACTGGCATTAGCATGTTGTACAGATGCACCCTTGCTTTTGCTGGATGAACCAACCTCTAATCTGGATGTTCAGGGGGTAAGCTGGTATCAGGATCTCATTGCTCAGTTTGCGGCAAAAAAGATGGTGATCATTGGTTCGAATCAGGAGAATGAGTATAAATTTTGCGATTATCACTTGCAAATTTCTGATTATAAACAGCTGTAATAGGGAGCAAATTGCAAGGCAAATGTCATGTTAGAGCGCCCAAATGCATTTAAAAGAATATTTATATTTTAGTATTGTAGAATTCATAATTAGTCTTTACCTTTGCGGCACGAAATGGCGCTAAAGATTGTAAGCTTAAATTTCAATTAAAATGGCAAAAGCATCAGAAGTAAAAAGCGGTAATATCTTACGTTTCAACGGTGAGTTGGTACAGGTAGAAGAGTTTCTTCACCGTACGCCCGGAAACCTGAGAGCTTTCTACCAGGCCAGGATGCGGAATATCAAAACAAGTAAACTTGTTGAGTATAGATTCCGTACTGATGAAGAGGTATCTATTTGCCGTGTTGAAACCAGTGACTATCAATATCTTTATGAAGATGGAGAATACCTGGTGGTAATGGATAACACTTCTTTTGAGCAGTTTAACATACCCAGAACATTGTTCGGAGAGTCTGTTAAATTTTTGAAAGAAGGAATGAATGTGATCATCGCATTTGAAAGTGAAGAGCCGATTATGGCACAGACACCTTCTCATGTAGAGCTGGAAATTACCTATACGGAACCAGCTGTCAAAGGTGATACTTCAACAAACGCATTGAAATATGCAACTGTTGAAACGGGTGTGGAAATTAAAGTTCCCATGTTTATCAATCAGGGCGATAAAATTCGCGTTGATACCCGCACAAGTGAATATGTTGAAAGAGTAAAATAAGAATTTTCATAGTTTAGTTTTAGGTTTAGGTTGATTTTGGCTTCGGAGTGGTTCCCGAAGCCATATTTTTTATAAACCATTTCTGTTTATCTTTGAATATGACACTTAAATCTCTGATCAGAAAGCAGGAATTGCTGCGTCGAAAGATATTAACTCCCGAAAGAATCACCCAGCTGAACGAAAAACTGCTGAAACAATTCTGCAAACTGGATTTTTCAGGTGTCCGGACAGTACATCTTTTTTTGCCGATTGAGGAGAAAAACGAACCTGATACATTCCTTTTTATCGACTGGCTCCGGCGTGAGCATCCTGAAATTACAATAGTGATTCCGAGGGCGGATTTTGAAACATCTCTTATGACGCATCATGTTTTTGCTGGAAGGGAAATGCTTCAGAAAAATAAGTTTCAGATTTGGGAACCCATAGATGATCAGGAACATTCAGCTGAAATTGATCTAGTCCTGGTGCCTTTACTCGCAGTAGATGTGAGGGGTTATCGCGTAGGGTATGGAAAGGGATTCTATGATCGCTTTCTGGAGGCTTCAGCAGCTCTTAAAGTTGGAGTTTCATTTTTTGCACCTGAAGGAGAAATCAGCGATGTGCATGAAAACGATATCCGGCTTGACTGTTGTCTTACACCGGATACCATCGTTTATTTTTAAGCCTTTAAATCTGTTTGATCGTTATGCTTTGCTTTTCAGCTCGAGTAATACAGGGCAATGATCGGAATGTATAGCATCGGGAAGAATACGGACATTTTTAAGTCTTTCCAGCATAGGAGGAGTGGTCAGGTGATAATCGATGCGCCAGCCCAGGTTCTTTGCTCTTGATCCTGCACGGTAGCTCCACCAGGTGTAATGATGCGGGTCTTTATTGAAATGACGGAAAGTATCCGTAAGGCCACCGCCAACAAGTAAATCCATCCATGCTCTTTCTTCCGGTAAAAAACCGGATGATTTGGCGTTTGATTTCGGATTATGTATGTCAATTGCCGAATGACAGATGTTATAGTCTCCGGAAATGATCAGGTTCGGGTGTGTCAGGCGCAGGTTAGTGATGTATTGCTCAAAGAAATCCATGAAAACATACTTTTTGGCCTGTCTCTCGTCTCCGGAAGATCCGGATGGCAGATAGACACTCATCAATGAAAAGTCTTCGAAATCGGCTCTTAAAATGCGGCCTTCTTTATCGATCCATTCCTCGCCGCAGCCGTACTCAACATGCAGGGGTTTAATCTTTGTGAGCAACGCAACACCACTATATCCTTTTTTTTCTGCACAGAACCAGTAATGGTGGTATCCCAGGCTTTCAATCAGCGCTATAATTTCCGGGATCTGTTCAGGCATTGCTTTTACCTCCTGCAAACAAACCATATCTGCATCTGTGGATTGCAGCCAGCCGAAAAAATTCTTGGTAGAAGCAGAACGTATGCCGTTCACATTATAAGTGATTATCTTCATTTTATAGGTTATTTTAAAGATTAAAAGCTAATGGTTTAATTTCTGGCGAACGTTTCATTGCCCGTTCCAGTTTTCTTGCCTGTCTTTTTTTTAATAGACTTACCTGCATTTTTTGGTCAGATACAGGTCTGTTATTTGAACCTGTCTGACTGGCTGCTATTTTATCCAGAACTGCTATGCCTGTAATAATCTCACCATATACAGTATAATTTCTATCGAGATGGGGAGTTCCGCCTATTGTCTGGTAGATTTCACGCTGGTATGCAGGAATTTTAAATTTTAAACGGTTGTTCTCCAGGCTGTCCAATCCTTCAGGGGTAAATTTCTTACCCTGTACCAGGTAAAACTGGCAGCCACTTGATGCTTTTGCCGGATTGTTGTCTCTTGCTGCGGCAAGCACTCCTTTTTTGTGAAAAAGGCTGTCTCTGAATTCCGCATCAACCGTGTACCCGGTATCTCCCTCACCTAATTCGGCTTCGGGCTTCGCTGCCTTAGAATCCGGGTCTCCACCCTGAATCATAAATCCAGCTATCACCCTGTGAAACAAGGTACCATTGTAGAAGCCACTTTTAGCCAGTTTAACCATGTTGTCCCTATGTTTAGGAGTGCTGTTATAAAGCATAATTATGATCTCTCCGTCTGCTGTGTTGATCCTGATATATTGGTGAACCGGTTTTGCAGCATAAGCTTGTCCAAGTAAACAGCAGAGTAAAAAGGTATAGAAGTATTTCATAAAGGCCTTGAAATTTTAGCGAATTTACAGCTGAATGGAAGGGAATACAAATTATTAGTAATTTTATATGTCTCTGAAATGACTAATACCTTAGTCTGATGGGTTTAAAGCCCATTAGGTCATTTGGATTTGCTTCTTATATCTCCTACATTTGTAGATCATGAAACTGAGACAAAAAATAGCCATGGGTTTATGTGCCTTTTACCTGATTAGCGTAATTGGTATAGCCCTTAGCCTGCACTTCTGCGGGGGTGATCTTGCTGCTGTCCAGTTTACTGCCAAGGAACACTGTAAAGGGTGTAAGGCATCAGAAAAGCCCGATCAGACAAATACCTGCTGTAAAAATACAGCGGTTGATGCGAAGATTAAAGACAGTCATGAATCCGGAGTTAAAGTTAACCTGCCTAAAAATTATGGCGTAACTTTATTTCTTGCACCATTTCTTTCGGAAATGATCCGTGCAGTATTACCTGTATTATTTAGTGGAAAGGCAGATAAGGTTCCCCCTTTATCCAGCAGGGTTTCCCTGTATGCCTATAATTGTGTATTCCGGAATTAGACCAGGAATCAGTCTGCTTTATATGGTTCTTTTTCCGAACCTTTCTCCAATTCAATCAATTATTTAAACTGTCAGGACTTTAAGTCTGAGGCTATATCCGTGTTTTTAAGAAAAAACATACAGATATGGTAATAGATCAGGCTTTTTGTCTCCAGACAGTATCATTCTAAAAAACATACAGATGAAACTTATCGCATATGCAATTGCTGCTTCGGCATCATTATTTACAGGTTTAAAAACTTCAGCACAAGAAATTTCAAAAGCTGAACTGCAGGTTAACGGTTTAACATGCTCTATGTGCTCCAGGGCAACTGAAACTTCTTTGAAAAGCCTGAGTTTTATTGAAGACATTACCCCGGACCTGAACCGGAATGTATTTATGATCAATTTTAAAAAGGATCAGAACGTTAACCTTGATCAGATTAAAAACAAAGTTCAGGATGCAGGGTTTTCTATCGGAGATCTTTCTGCCACTATCCTTTTCAATCAGACTGCGGTAGACGAACAGGGACTCGCCCGACTTGACGGAACTGTATTCAGGATTGTCAATGCAAAAAGTAAAACCCTGAATGGGCCGGTAACAGTAAAGGTTCTGGATAAAGACTTTATTTCATCATCTGCATTCCGTAAAAAAGCTGCTCAGCTTAAAGTGGACAGCTATGCTACAGGAAAAGAGGTTATTCAGGGTAAAGAAACAAGGGTTTATCACCTGAGTATTTAAGTCGCGGAAATGAGGAAATTATTGTTTGTAGCGGCAGGAATGTTG
>JAAAFW010000005.1:89380-204959 GCA_019352875.1 Pedobacter cryoconitis
ACAGCAGGGCAAACAGAACGATGCCTGAACTCATGCTGAGCTTTAATAAAAAGCTGATGGTTCACGGTCAGGCATTTTTGTCCGACATGGACAACCGTTACAGGCTCGAGGGAGGAAGTGTGTATGGTAAATACCGGTTCCTGTCTATTGATGATGCACAGCAGCATTTCCGGGCAGCAGCTTTTGGAAGATTGAGCACTAGTAAAAGAAAGGTTTATACCGAAGATATCAACCTTGAAGGAGATAACAGTGGTGTCCAGGGAGGCTTGATTTTTACGCAGTTGCTTCACAAACTGGCACTTTCAGCGACAGTAAGTTATACGAAGGCATTTGATCTGGATGAGCTGCGAGGCAATCCAAGTCTTCCGGTTGCCAATCAGATGTTGGGCTACAGCCTTTCCTCTGGTTATCTGATGCTTCCTTTTGTCTACAAAAACTACAATCAGCCGAACTTTAACTTGTATTTCGAAATGCTGGGAAAAACTAATCCGGAAACGGGTCATTCTTATCTTGATCTGGCTCCTGCGCTGCAGGTTATCCTGAATAGTCGTACAAGAATAGATCTGGGGTACCGCTTTGAAGTCGCCGGTAAAATGGACAACCGCTTTACTAAAAATATGTTCCTGGTTCGTGCTGAGTTTAACTTTTTTAATGCTTTAAAATAAAAATAGAAATGAAAAAATCACTTGTAATTTGTTTTGCGTTGTTATTAAGCGCCTTTATGCAGCCTGTCATGGCTCAGAAATCTGATGTTGGAGCTAAATTTAATGTTGTTCTCCAACAATACTATGTACTAAAAAATGCACTTGCTAAAGACGAAGCTCCTTCTGCCGCCCTGGCTGCTGCTAAGTTGCAAACTGTAATTAAAGAGGTACCGCATACTGGTTTTTCTTCTGATGCGCAGCATCAACTGTGGATGAAAGAATCAGCCCTGGCTGCAAAAAGTGTAGCGGAAATTGCAGGATCTAAAGACCTTAGAGAACAGCGTAAAAGCTTTATGGGTGTAAGTGAACCTATGCTAGCTTTGGTTAAGGGCCTGAAATTGAATAACGATGCGGTATATGTTCAGTTTTGCCCGATGGGTAAATATACCTGGTTGAATGAGGTTAAAGCGGTGCAGAATCCTTATTATGGAAGTGCAATGTATGATTGCGGATCGGTTACCGCGACATTGAAGTAATGCATTTCTTATCATAGATCAACCTGGCAGGACTTTATTGGCCGTAGCTTTGCGTGTATTAAAATAAACCCTATCATTATGAAAAAGTTATTCTTGTTTTTTGTGGCGCTGAGCCTTAGTGCAGCAACTTTTGCACAAACCAAATGGACTACGGATCCGATGCATTCCTTCGTTACTTTCGAAGTAAGACATATGGGAATCTCGTTTGTTAACGGTGCGTTCCACAAGTTTTCAGGAACTATTGAAGCGTCAAAAGCAGATCTTACAGACGCTAAGATTAACTTCACTGTAGATGTAAATAGTATCAGTACAACTGTGGAGATGCGTGATAAACACTTAAAGTCGGATGACTTCTTTAATGCCGAAAAATATCCTGAAATGACCTTCGTAAGTACATCTTTCAAAAAACTGAAAGATAACAACTACGAGCTTAATGGTAAGCTGACGATACGCGACGTTACTAAAGATGTTAAATTTAGTGTTGTTTATGGCGGAACGGCTAAAAATCAGCAGGGTGGAACTATCGCCGGATTTCAAGCCAGCACAACTATCGACCGTACAGCGTTTAACATTAAGTACGATCCGACTGGAATGGCTGTAGCGAAGGATATTAAGATTAATTTGAATCTCGAATTTGCACAAGCTAAATAGGCTTTTTGAATAACCTGAATAGGGGATGGAGGAGCTTTCAAGGTTTTTCATCCCCTTTTTTATTTCTATAATCATATGGCTAATCTTTCAACAATCCGTCAAATGAATGCCAGCCTGCCGGTGCAGGATTTGCTTATGCCTGTTCTTTTCATCGGGCATGGTTCTCCGATGAACGGCATCGAAAGCAATGCATTTAGTAATTCCTGGGCCGAAATGGGTAAAACTATACCGGTACCGAAAGCCGTCATTGTGGTCTCTGCACATTGGTTCACTAATGGTACAGCAGTTACTGCGATGGATTTTCCACAGACGATTCATGACTTCGGGGGCTTTCCGCAAGCTTTATTTGATGTACAGTATCCGGCTCCCGGCGATCCTGCGCTCGCAGCAGAGGCAGCGGGATTGATTTCCAGTACTAATGTCGAACTCGATCATGATTGGGGCCTGGACCACGGCGCCTGGACAGTTTTGCAGCATATGTTTCCTCTGGCTGATATTCCTGTACTGCAGCTTAGTATCGATTACAGGAAAGATCCAAGAGCGCACTACGAGATGGCTGCGGAATTGGTTTCTTTGCGGCGGAAAGGGGTTTTGATTTTAGGCAGTGGAAATATGGTGCATAACCTTCGCATGATGAACTGGAGTATGATTAACGGCGGAGGATACGATTGGGCACTGGAAATAAACGAGCAGTTTAAACAGTTGATTATGAATGGAGACCACCGCCCGCTCATGGCCTATCAGCAGCTGGGTAAAGCCGCTATGCTCGCTATACCTACGCCAGAACATTATCTGCCTTTACTTTATGCGCTTGGTCTGCAGTTACCGCATGATCAGGTAAGTTTATTCAATGATCAGGCAGTAGGTGGCTCACTAACGATGACTTCTGTCCGGATCGGATAGACTGTAACATTTATAAAATCTTCTTCTTCAGCTTTATTGCAGGTTATTTTTCTCCTAAATTGCAGGCATAACCTAAACTGATGAAGAAATTTTACTTGTTTTTCTTACTGGGTACTACTGCTGCTTCTGCGCAGCAAACCCAGCCACTGACTGTGGACTATATTATGCGGGACCAGAAATGGCTTGGAACGGCTCCCTCCAATTATCGCTGGTCCGGTGATAGTAAGACAGTCTATTTTGACTGGAACCCGGAAAATAAAGAGAAAGACGAACTGTATAAAGTACAGATCGGATCTACGAAGCCTGTAAAGGCAGACCTTAAACTGGCTGACGCGGCGATTCAGCCTGAATATACCTACAATTCAGACCGCTCGCTCGGATTAACTGAGCAGGGGGGAGATCTTTATCTGTTTGAAGTTAAACAGGGACGTAAAATCCGCCTGACCCAGACACTGGAAAGAGAAACCAATGCCGCATTTCTTACAGATGGCTCTGTGGCTTTCCAGAGAGGAGATAATTTATTCGTGTTAAATCATCGTACCGGGGAGTTAAAACAGCTCACAAATTTTGTTAGGAATAAAAAAGGAGAAACAAAACCAGCAGCGGATAGTCAGGACGGATGGTTAAAGAAAGACCAGCTGGAATTATTCGATGTCCTGAAAAAGCAAAAGAAAGCTGAACCGTTTGGCTTTAGAGCTGCATTGATACCAGAAAAACCCTTGCGTGCAATTGATTTGAAAGAAGCAGCTTTAAATGGGTTGGCAGTTAGCCCTGATGCACGCTTTATTACTTACAGGTTGGTGAGCATGCCGGACAAAGTTCATCAGACTGTCGTACCGGCTTTTGTTACCGAATCTGGTTACACTACCGATATTCCTGGCAGAACGAAGGTTGGCGGGCCTCTTCCTGTATATACTCCCTACGTCTATGACAGAGAACGTGATACTGTTTACCAGATCCAGACTGCACAAATACCAGGAATAAAGGATCTGCCTGATTATCTGAAAGATTATCCGGAGAAATTGGAAGCTGCCAAACGTAAAAATGCAGACAGGGCAATTAGTCTTTTTGGGCCGTTCTGGAATCAGAAAGGAAATATTGCTGTTATAGCAGCGAGATCACAGGATAATAAAGATTTCTGGATTCTGAAGCTGGACGCCGCTACAGGGCAACTGAGTCTGATTGACAGACAGCGTGACGAAGCCTGGATTGCAGGTCCTGGAATTGGTGCAAGAGGTATTTTTTGGATCGATAATCAAAAAATAGCTTTCCAGAGTGAGGCCAGTGGTTATTCACATATTTATATCGCTGATGTAGTCGCGGGGACAAAAAAACAGCTTACAAATGGTAAATGGGAAGTGAAAAACTTACAATTATCCGCTGACGCAAAAACACTTTATTTCTCAGGTAATATTGAACATCCGGGGATCTCACATTTCTATAAAATCGGTGTGCAGGGCGGAGAACCGGTCAGGATTACCAGTATGAAAGGCGGCAACGAAGTCACACTTTCACCTGATGAAAAATGGCTGGCAATCAACTACTCTTACATGAATAAACCATGGGAACTATACATCCAGGAAAACAAACCAGGTGCACAGGCGCGTCAGGTAACTGCTTCTACTTCGGCAGAATTTAAAGCCTATCAGTGGAAAGAGCCGGAAATGGTATCGTTTAAAAACCGGTATGGTGATGATGTTTATGCGCGTGTATATCCGGCTGTGAAGCCACATCCTAGCCGTCCGGCGGTTGTTTTTGTACATGGTGCTGGTTATCTGCAGAATGTACACTACTGGTGGAGCCAGTATTCCAGAGAATATATGTTCCATAACCTGCTTGCAGACCAGGGGTATACCGTAATAGATATTGATTATACAGGTAGCGCTGGTTACGGCAGAAATCACCGGACGGGCATTTACCGTCATATGGGCGGCAAGGATCTTACCGATCAGGCAGACGGCGTCAAGTTACTGGTGGAGAAATACAATGTCAATCCTGCCCATATAGGGATTTATGGCGGTTCTTATGGTGGTTTTATTACATTGATGGCACTATTTAATGAATCTGATGTTTTCGCTTCCGGCGCTGCACTGCGTTCGGTTACAGACTGGGCACATTACAACCACGGTTATACCGCAAATATTCTGAATGAACCAGTTAACGACCCTATCGCCTACAAACGGAGCTCGCCGATTTATTTTGCCGACAAGTTAAAAGGTAATCTACTGATGGCGCATGGTATGGTCGATGAGAATGTTCATTTCCAGGATATCGTCCGTTTAAGCCAGCGTTTTATTGAGTTGGGTAAGAACAATTGGGAACTGGCAGTTTATCCGGTTGAAGACCATGGATTTGTACAGCCTTCGAGTTGGACAGATGAATATAAACGGATCTTTAAATTATTTGAAACTACGCTTAAAAAGTAGTTTTAGAGCCTTGATTGCCTACTGATATGCATATAGTTTTTGTCTATCTGTCTATCAATATTAAGTATCTGTAAAGTCCTGAATACGGTTGATAAATCCCATTTATTGACGTATTTTTGTGCAACGAAAAAAAAAAGAATATTATGATTAACATAGGTGAAAAATTCCCGGCATTTTCAAAACCGGCTGTTGTAAGTTTAGAAAAAGGAAAAGAATTCGAAACATTAACTTCTGATGCTTTAGTAAATGAGAATAACCAGTGGACTTGTATGTTCTGGTGGCCAAAAGATTTTACTTTTGTTTGCCCTACTGAAATCGCTGAATTCAATGCTAATTACGGTGAGTTCCGTGACCGTGATACTACACTGATCGGTGCTTCTACTGATTCAGAAAACGTTCACTTAGCGTGGAGAAATAACCATGATGATTTACGTGGATTAAAATTCCCTATGCTGGCTGATACTTCAAAATCTTTAGCTGAAGCGCTTGATATTTTAGAGCCAACTGAAAAAATTGCTTACCGTGCTACTTTCATCATTGACCCACAAGGTATTGTTCGTTGGGCTAGTGTTAACGATTTAAGCGTTGGTCGTAATGTAAAAGAAGTTATCCGTGTACTGGATGCTTTGCAAACTGACGAACTTTGCCCATGCAACTGGGAAAAAGGTGAAGCGACTTTAACTGTTTAATTAATTTTGATTCAAAGAGCCCCTGTAAATGCTTTTTGCAGGGGCTTTTCTGTACCCTATAAATTGAAAAATAATGTCTGAAATAACTGAAACTGTACAAGAGCTGCTGGCTATTGTCGGCTTGCCAGCTGAATATAGAAATGAGAGCTTAACGTTACTTGAAAAAGGTAACTCCAGATACGTAAGGGACCTGAAACTCAACTTCAGCAGTACTTTAACTTCTGCTCATCTTTCGGAAAAAGAATGTGGTTTAGTCGCATTAAGCATCGCTGTTAACAATAATAACAAAGTCCTTATTGATTTCTTTGAGCAATACTCGATTTCGAAAGAGGCTACTCCTGAAGAAATAGCAGAGGCAGCAGGCTGTGCTTCTTTGCTGGCACTGAATAATGTGTTTTATCGTTTCCGTCACTTTACAGGAAAAGAAAAATATACACAAATCCCTGCCCGCGTACGCATGCAGTTAATGAGCAGCCCGGTAACTGGTAAAGAGTTCTTTGAACTGATGAGTCTGGCGGTTTCCGCGGTAAACGGATGTGAAATGTGTGTGAATGCACATGAAAACTCTATCCTGCATTTAGGTGCAACCGAAGAGCGTGTATTTGATGCGGTACGTATCGCTTCAATCGTAACCTCCGCCGGAAAAGTTATTTATTAAGCTTAAAGTTTGAACGACTTACGGCCTGAAAAACTGAATTTATAATTCAAAAAAGCCCTTTCTGCACTGATAGCAGAAAGGGCTTTTGATTTTGTATATGTTATGCAGAATTTCTGCCCGCATTAACAATACCATATACGGTTCTGATTGCCAGTTTCTCATACGCTGCTGTGGATGCCGTAGCTTCTTCCTGCAGTTTTTCAAGTGCGTAATGTTGTATGAGTACTAGTGGGAGTACAATTTTCTCCCTGACCGCAATAGAGCGTTTTTCAACTGGGTAATTCTCCATCAGTGTCTGATGACCTGCCAGTTTCAGTAACATGGCTTTAGAGCGCTCGTATTCTTCATAAAGCATAGTCCAGAAGGCACCGAATTCCGGGTCTTTGGCGAAATGCGCTGTAATGGAGAAGTCAGATTTGCTCATCGACATCATACAGTTATCTATAATCGTCTTGAAATATCCACTTTCCTGATAGGTCCGGGTTATTTGATCCCAGTTACCGGCATCTTCCTGATTTTTCAATGCTGTTCCGATTCCATAAAAACCAGGTACATTTTGTTTAAGCTGGCCCCATGCAGTAACGAAGCTGATTGCACGCAAATCTTCGAGTCTTAATTTCTCTCCGGAACTTCGTTTTACCGGTCTGCTGCTGATAGTAATTTTAGATAACAGGCTTAATGGTGAATAACGTTCCAGATAAGTGAGGAATAAAGGATGCTGACGTAAAGCTACAAATGATTCAAAACTGTCGTCAGCCATTTGATCAAGTACATTTTTATGTTCCGGATCCAGAAGAATATTATGTTTTTCTCTCAGACCGGATGATATACCAGCATTTACAAGCTGGCTGATATTGAATCCGGCACTGTCTATAGAGCCATATTGAGAACTGATGGTTTGTCCCTGTATGGTTAACTGTAGGTGATGGTTAGCTATTTCCTTACCCATAGAGGCATAGAAACGGTGTGTTTTACCTCCGCCTCTTGATGGAGGCCCTCCACGGCCGTCAAAGAAGGCGAGTTTAACGTTATGCTCTTCTGAAATTGTTGTTAACGCAACCTTGGCGTTAAAGATTGACCAGTTGGCCATCAGGTAACCACCGTCTTTAGTACTATCTGAGAAGCCTAGCATAATCTGTTGCTGCTGACCTCTTCTGGCCAGGTGCTGCTGATAGAATGGATGTTTGTAAAGAGTCTCCATAATTGCAGACGCGTCTTTCAGGTCATGTACAGTTTCAAAAAGCGGAACAAAATCAATGTCCAGATCTTCTACTGTCCAGCCGTTCCACAAGAATAACTCGATCAGCTGGAGTATATCTGAAGCCTGCTGGCAATTACTGATTATAAAGCGGTGACAGGCCAGCGGTCCGTTCTGCTGCTGAATCGTGCGAATATCCGTAATCGTATCCAGTGTGTCGCTAATTAGTGGCGCAGTATCTTCACCGTGGTGTATTTTCGCACTTTTGAAAGATAAATGAGCAATTTTCTCCTCCTCGGAAAGTTCATCGTAGTTCTCTGGAAATAGTGACAGGATGGGTTTATGCTGGCGGCACCAGGCATGTACATCACGAAGTACGCGGCTGTCTTGTCTGATATCCAGAGAGGCAAAGTAGCTGCCATATAAAGCAACCTTGCGCAGCAGGTCATCGACCAGATCAGCAAAAAGTCCGTCATGAGATTCTAACAGGGTGTCTTTTATTTCCTGTAACCCTGCAGCAAGTTCTGCAGAGATATCTTTTGGTTCGATACCTGTATCAAAAGCATTTTTATAGAGTACATCCTGAATCTGATGTATTTTTTCTTCTACACCACGGAAAGTAATACGGCGTTTCAGCTTCCTGAAGTCCCTATAGTAACAGCGGAAGAGTACCTGACGTAACATGCGTGTCACTTCACGGGTATCTTTAGCCTGTACATTCGGGTTACCATCGCGGTCACCGCCTGGCCAGAATCCCATTTCTATGACCTTTTTGCTGGGAATCTGAATTTCTTCCAGCGCACTGTCGATTTCAGACTGGATATTTGCTGCGGCGAAATAAAACACATTTTCCAGATACCAGGTCAGGCTAAGCGCCTCATCTACTGGTGTAGGAGATTTCTTATTGAAAAACGGGGTTTTACCCAATTGTTGAAGCAGCTGATTAATACTATCTATATCATTCGTTTTAATGGCTGTGGTAAGGTCGGTGATAATAGAGAGTACACTTCCCGGATAGAACTGAGTAGGGTGTGCAGTTAATACCAGACGAAGTGAAAAGTCTTCAATCAGTTTTAATGTACGGTCATGCAGCTCGGTATTGAATGCACTTTTACGGAGCAGCGAACGCAGTGAACCCTGGTCTTCGGCCGTATTCAGTTTTTGGAAAGAAGCATCTTCTACTGCGTCGAAAAGTACAACCTGGCGCTCTATATATTGAATAAAACGGAATAGCAGGTCGTTTACATCGGTTGCGGAGCTGGCTTGTGTATATTTTTCAAAGAAAGCTGTGATAATTTCCGCTGGTGTCTGATGTTGTTTGACCCCATCTTCACAATATTTAATGAACAGCGGTAGAAGAGTTCCGGTATCCTTGACCTTATAAAAGGGCAAGGTAAGGAACAGGCTGTTGTACAATTCAAATCTCGATACAACTTCATTGTTAAATATGGCCTCTTTCTGGCTAGTCACTTTCTGTTTCTGCGTCATATTAAGCTTTATTTTTGGGAGCTTAAGCTAAGAAAAATGACTGGAAGATCTATAGAATAAATTTTAAAATAAAATTATTTTGTCAAACTAAGTATTTACTATAAATTGCTGCCGTTAAGGTTTAGCATTTTTAAATGTATAAAACCAGTTTGTTGTGTAGCGACAAAGCAGAAATTGTGATTTTTTTGAAAAAAAAAGAAAGGCTGTCCAGAAGGGCAGCCTTTTCTTTTTTAGATCTCATTACCAGCTCATAGCATCTGCCGGTACTGTGGGCCGGTTATGGATATGAATTGTCCGGATTTGTTTAGTGAACATCTACCGGAATTTCTACATTCTTTTTAAATTTCTGCAGATACAGCAGCGGGATCGAACATAACAATACCAATCCTGCAACCCAGTAAGCATCGCTATAGGTCAACAGCAGGGTTTGTTTGGTTACGACACCTTCTACGGCTTTGGTAGCCATAATCTTTGCATCGAACATACTATAACCTTTAGACATAAAATTGGCAATATAGGCCTGAAAACGCTCTGTGAATGCCGGATTGTTCTCATTGATATTCACCAGCAGGTTGTTGCGGTGAAACCCCTGACGGGTATGGATTAAAGTGGTCAGTGCAGCGATACCAAATGAACCACCCAGCTGACGCATCATGTTATTTAATCCGGAACCCTGTCCGATTTCAGCTCCTTTTAAGTCCTGAATAGCCAGCGTTGTCAATGGAACAAAAAGTAGTGCCATTCCTACACCACGGATAACCAGCGGCAGGAAGAAGTCATTCGTACCCGAAGACAAGGTTGACTTGCTCAGCATGTCGCAGAATACAAAGAAAAGGAACATCCCTATAGTAGCCATAAACTGTGCAGGGATTCCCTTTTTAAGGAATATCCCGATAAAAGGCATCATCGCTATCGTACAAAGTCCGCCTGGGAAAAGTAATTCTCCGGTTTGTAATGGCGAGAATCCTAACAGGTTCTGACAAAATACCGGAAACACGAATACTGAGCCATATAAACCGAAACCCAGAATAAACGAGGTAAACATCCCAATGGAGAAACTTCGGTGACGCATGATTTTGAAGTTTACAATCGGGTGGTCTGTAGTGAGCTCACGCCAGATGAAAAGCAATAAACCAAGAACGGAAGCCACTGTCAGCGCAATAATATAAGGCTCGGCGAACCAGTCTTCACTTTCGCCTTTTTCAAGTACGGTTTGTAAACTGCCCACTGCGACTGCAAGTAAGCCGATCCCCCACCAATCTACAGGCTGTCCCTGACCATCTTTAGGTGTCGCTCGAATAAACGTATAGGTACAGTATGCCGCGAGAATTCCGACGGGAATATTTACGTAGAAAATCCAGGGCCAGGAGCTGATATCCAGAATATAGCCACCAATTGTTGGTCCTACAGTTGGGCCAACCACAGCACCTAATCCAAAGAGTGCTGTAGCGATTCCGACATCTTCTCTAGGCCAGGTTTCCAGCAGGATAGCTTGTGCGGTAGAAATTAATCCCCCTCCAGCGAGACCTTGCAGGACTCTGAATAAGATCAGCTCTTCCAGTGATGTTGCATTACCGCAAAGAAAAGAGACTATGGTAAAGACAATAATTGATGTTAAAAAGTAATTTTTACGTCCAAATCTGCTTCCCAGCCAACCTGACATTGGCAGGACGATAACGTTAGCTACGGCGTAGCCTGTTGATAACCAGGCTACGTCCTCTAAGGTTGCTCCCAGGTTACCCTGAATTTGTGGTAAGGCTACGTTTACGATTGTTGTATCAATCAGCTCCAGTAAAGAAGCGGTGATTACCGTAAACGTAATTATCCATTTTTTTAAACCTTGCTCGGCCATTTGATTTAGTCTTTTGTGGAAACGGAAACTTTAACGCTCATGCCCGGACGTAATTTGTCAAGGATTTCTTTAGTCGCCTTAATTTTAATTTTTACAGGAACACGCTGTACTACTTTAACGAAGTTACCAGTCGCATTATCCGGAGGAAGGAGTGAGCCTTTAGCGCCGGTGACAGGGGAGAAGTTATAAACTTCACCATCTATTTTCTGATCCGGATATCCATCTACTTCGATATTTACTTTAAGACCGGAACGAATCTCTTCTAACTGTGTCTCTTTAAAGTTTGCAGTTACGTACAGGCTGTTTTCGTTGATAATAGAGAATAAAGACTGACCTGCCTGAACAAGCTGGCCTTTCTGAATACTCTTTTTAGATACGAAACCTGTTGCAGGAGCTTTAATTTCAGTATATGACAGCTGTAATTTTGCGAAATCGACATCTGCCTGACGCTGTGTAACGCCATTGCTGCTCACCTGTAACTGCGATTTAGTTGTACCTACCTGTTTTAATGCAGCAGTGTATTGATCCTGAGAAGCATTAAAATTAGCCTGTGCAACGTCGCGTGTTGCTTTTGCCTGATCATATTGTTGCTGGGTGATTGAACCGTCTTTTACCAAGTTGGCATAACGTTCATAATCTTTTTGCGCCTGCCATAATTTTACTTTAGCAGATTCAATATTTGCTTTAGCAGTACTTGTATTAGCCGAAGTTGCAACAATTTGAGATTCTGAAACACCAACGTTCGCATTTGCGCCCTGTTGTCCCGCCATAGCCTGTTCCAGTTTCACTTTGTAATCCCTGTCGTCAAGAGTAACCAGTACCTGGCCTTCTTCCACGCGGGTATATTCTTCAAATTTAATCTCATTCACATAACCTCCCACACGTGCAACTACCGGGCTGATATCTCCGTCGATCTGTGCATCGTCGGTATCCACGTGTTTACTGTAATAGATGTACTCTTTAATGCCGAATATGGCGCCAATAACTATCAGCACAGCTAATATTATAGGAACAATTTTGCTTTTCTTTTTTGCTTCAATTGTTGGTTCCGTTGTCGATTCTGTTGTCATTACTCTAGATGATTATGATATTATTGAGAAATTTTTCCTGTTGATTTTAATAAAGTATAGTAAGCTATTCCGGCATCTGCTCTCGCGATCTCCAGATTTATTTTAGCCTGATAAAGCAATGTCTCTGCATCGATCCTGTCAATGGCCGAAGCAACATTGTTTTTGTATTTAGATTCCAGTAAGCGGTCATTTTCTACGGCCTGTGCGATGGAAGTTTCCAGAATATTGATCTTGTTAAGTGCAAGCTGGTAACTCTGATAGTTTTTATTTACCTCAGTTTTCACCTGATCTGACTCTATCTCTTTCTGGATCTGGATATTTTTCTGCTGAATTCTGGATTCGCTGACCTTATTTTTATTGGTCCAGAGGCTTCCGATATTCCAGGATAATGTAGCACCCACAGTCACTGGCATGATATACTGATTAACCGGTGGAATAAATTTACCGCTTGGATTAATATAGTACAGGTTTGCGCCGACACCGACCGTAGGAAGAGTATTCGCTTTAACAGATTTAAGATCTGATTCTGCAGCACGGTTACGCAGGTCTAACTGTTGCAATTCCTGTCTGCTGGATAATGCGCGGTCCATGTAGGAGCTTAATGATGCAATTTGCTGGTTGGTCAGCTCCGGATTACTGATTTCCAGTTCTGTATCTTCCGGCAGACCTAAAAGGATATCCAGATTATAGTTGACAACTTTGCGGTTGCTTTCTATTTCCAGGTCGGTCAGGGTGATATTTGACTGTTGCAACTGAAACCTCAGTACATCATTTTTAGTGACAATACCCTGCTCAAAGAAACGTTGCGCCTGTTTTAGCTGACTTGCAATAGAGGCAAGGTTCTGCGCAACAACTTTCTTGCTCTGCATGAGTTTATATAATGAGAAATAGGTGTCAATTACAGCATAACTTACTTCTTCTTTGCTTTTGTCTGCGTCCAATCCTGCAACTTCTGCCAGTAAACGGGTACTTTCTCTTGCGTATTTTAATTTACCACCACCATAAACTAATTCCTGTACCGCTGCTGTTCCTATAAATGCATCGGCACGGTTAGGCAGGTTAAAAGGAGTCGCGCCTCCAATAGATAATTTGTGTGTTGGAATTTCAGCATGATTGTAGATGAAACTCGCGTCTGCTGTTGGCAGTGCATTATCTTTAACAACCTCAAGTCTCGCTCTTGCTTCTTCTATTTTGTTTTGCGAGAGTTTAAGGTTCTTGCTGTTTTCAATCCCCAGCTGAACAGCCTCCGGGAGTGTGATCTTTTTGAGATTTTGGGCATAAAGTATACCCGGCATTAAGAGAGCGAGGCAACTCAGTTTTAGCGTTCTGTTTATCATTGTTGGGGTGTTAAATACATAATTATTAATTCCTGCAGATGTTTGATTACTCTCTGGCTGATCAGCTCCCTCTCGTCGGGTTTACTGATATCCAGAACACTGCATGGAATAAGTTTGGAAGGGGTCAGGGCGACGTGACTTATAGTACCCATAATGGTAGAAATAACCATTCTGGTATCTGTTTTCCGGAATTCTCCGGCAGTTATACCTTCTTCGATGATCTCTTCGATTACGCGGAGGTTAGTTTTAATCGCTTCTTTAATTTTAGTAGAGAGTTCAGGTCTTTGCTCCAGGGTGAGTTCCCTGTGCATGATCTTATGAAAAGCAATTCCAGAAAGAATTCTTCTCGTATAACCTTCAATAATGAGGAGCATTTTTTCCTTGGCAGTGACCGGCTCTGTTGCAATACGGATAAGTTCCGCATTAAAGCCTTTGATACGTTCACTCATAATTTCAAGAAAGACACCTTCCTTCGAACCAAAATAATAACTGATCATAGAGAGGTTCGCATCCGCTTCTTTTCCAATAAGCCTGATAGAAGTCCCTTCATATCCCAGTTCTGAAAACAACCTTTCAGCCGCTGCTAAAATGCTGCTTCTTTTGTCTTGTTTTTCCATCGTTAATTTGATGGGGTCAAAACTAATCAATCGTTTGATTGGTTGAAAAGATTATTGTGGGTTTTTTACTGTATTTTACAGTGATCTGACAGTCAGGTATAATTATCCTGTTTTGAGGGCTGACTGGGAGCCCGGATGATTAGGCTGACCCTTTTAAATTTAAAATAATTCAATACCTTTGAGCTATAAGTATATATTATCATGAACAACGACAACAAAAATAATTTTGACTGGGTTTATTACGTTTTAGGCCTGTTTTTTGGAATATTAACAGCTGCAATAATCTCGGGTAGCTTCGGATGGTCTATTTTAGGAGGTATCATCGGATTTATTATATCAGCTATATTCTTAAATACGCTGGTAAAAGACCGCAAGTACTAATTTACTGATTTATAAATGGTTTTTTTGTATTTTGTGATACAAATTAAATAAGAAATCCCATGAAGAAACTCCGTTTAATTGTAGCGCTGGCTGCAATCGGCTTTGCCGCAAATGCACAGGAAGTAAAATTTCCACCATTGGATGGCAGCCCGGCTGACCTGGCTTATTTTCCGGTCAATGCTGCAAAAGTTAAAGCTGGCGATAACAGCACGCCTCAGATCAGGGTTATCTATTCAAGACCGTCTGTCAAAGGCAGAAAAGTTTTCGGGGAACTTGTTCCTTTTGGTAAGGTTTGGAGAGCTGGAGCTAATGAATCGACCGAGATCAGGTTTTATCAACCTGTAACTATTGGAGGGAAGGCAGTTCCTGCAGGTTCATACAGTCTGTTCGTACTTCCTGAACAAGATAAATGGGTGTTTATTTTAAATAAACAAACCGATCGCTGGGGAGAATATACTTATGATCAGGCAAAAGACGTGGTTAGGGTAACCGTTCCGGTAGAACAATTGACAGCACCTGTAGAAGCACTGGCTATCACTTTTACTCCAGACGCCAAAGGAGCCAAATTGCATCTTGCCTGGGATAAACTTACTGCATCACTTCCGGTGACTATCCGTTAATTGACAAAAAATCATTAAAATATAGAAGGCCCTGTGCGAAAGCACAGGGCCTTTATTTATGATACAGGCAGATTATTCGGTTTGCGTTTCCTGCGTATGAGCCTATCCAGATAGACCAGGCCTAACAACAGGTCGGCAAATAAGAATGCCCGGAGTAATCCAGGACTTTGAACTTTATTCAGGAATGAGAAATCCGGAACAGTATAGGCTATCTGAAATCCACTAGTCTGCGTATCTGGTTTAGTCAGTGCAATCGCATAGATCACAACAGCAGTAATCATCAGGACAAAGAAGCCGCCGATAATCATAATGATTCTGCGGTCTACGCGTGTCTTCAGAGAAACCGGTGCCGGTTCAAGTTTCACTTTTTCCATCACATTCCTGGTAAAGGACATGGAAGGCTCTTCCAGTTCCATTTGTTGTAGCTCCAGGTTAAGTGACTGGATTTCTGCAAAAGCAGTTTTCCAGTCATCCTGTGTCTGAACCAGGTTTTGAATCGCATGTTCTTCTTCAGCAGTACAATTGCCGTCCAGATAATTCCAGATTTGCTCTTCTATTGTGTTCATATCATCTCATTAACTTCATTCTTCAATAAACCCTGCAGTTTTTCTTTCAGCCTGATCCTGGCCCTGTGCAGCTTAACCTTAACTGTATTTGCAGTCATATTCATGGTCTGCCCGATCTCTTCCAGGCTTTGTTCCCCCTGATAAAAAAGTGTCACTATCATATTGTCATCAGGTGAAAGCATGCTAATTGCTTTGTTCAGATAATGATAGCCGGATTGTTTCTCCATCGCCCCGTTTGCCGTGTAGGCCGAAATATGATTTTCCAATTGTATAAAACCTCCCTCTTCATCGATTGACTGGGTGTCCAGTTTTTTCTTACGCAGATAGGTCATGGCGGTTGTATAGGTAATAGAGTACAGCCAGGTTGAAAATTTGGAATCCTGTTTAAAAGTTCCCAAAGCCCGGTATGCTTTTACAAAACAGTCTTGTGCTACTTCTTCTGCTTCTTCCCTGTTTTTAGTAAAGCGCATGGCCAGCGTGAATACGTACCGCTGATGTCTGCTCACCAATTCTGTATAACGACCTGTCTGACCGTTAAGTATGGCTGCAATTATTACGGAATCTGTTTCTGGCTGTTGCATCTGTGAACTAAGACGCAGGCATTAGCAGGTAGGTTACAGGCATATCGAAATTATTTAATGTGCGCCCCCAGCAAAAAACTTAAGGCCTAATATGGAGCCGATCAGCGTCGCAATAAAGAATAAGCGCCAGAAGTTAGCCGGTTCCCCAAAGAAAAGGATTCCTACTATTACAGTACCCACGGCACCAATCCCGGTCCAGACGGCATACGCAGTGCCCATAGGTAATGTCTGCGTCGCTTTATTTAATAGCAGGAAGCTTGAGAGTATACAAACGGCAAAGGCTATAGTCCATTTAGTATTACTGAAGTTGTCAGATAATTTCATGCAGGTAGTAAAGCCTACTTCGAATATACCGGCGGTAATCAGGATAATCCAGTTCATAATCTATTTTTTTTTGTTGCAAATTAAGTATTTGATCCTGCTCAGAACTTTACCTATGTTAAAAAGTACCTTTTGCAAAAAAAAAGAAGATTTCTTAGAACAGGGTGTAACCTGTTTGATTTTGATGTGGTCATAGTTCACAAATACACCAATACAAAATTTAAACATTTAAAAATAAAAGATATGGAATACCTAGTCCCAATTACCCTGTTCATTACAGGCTTCGCAATGATTTTTGGAATCCGCTATTTAGTTAATAAAGAAAAAATGGCCATGATAGAACGGGGCATTAACCCCAAAGACGGGCAGTCAGCACCTAAGCCGTTCATTAGTCTTAAATTTGGATTATTGTTAGTTGGACTCGGTTTGGGTATCCTGATCGCCTTGTTTACGACGATTATAACCAAAATTACTGAAGATCAATCTGTAGCGGTCTATTTTGGTTGTATCGGTATCTTTGGCGGTCTTGGTCTGATCGTTTCCTACTGGATCGAAAAACAGTGGCTTGAAAAGAGAGGGGAATTTTAAGTACACTAATCCAGGGCCGGTCATTAAGACTGGTCTTGTTTAGTTAAGATAGCTACGGTAAGCCTGCTGACGCAAGTCATTTTGCCGCGGTCATCGAAGATACGAATGTCCCAGACATGTGTTTTCGCACCCCGGTGAAGAACTGAACATATACCGGTGACCTTACCGCTTTTTACAGAACGGAGGTGGTTGGCATTGATTTCAAGTCCTACTGCCTGATACTTATCAGGATCTATACACATATAAGATGCAATGCTGCCCAATGTTTCGGCCAGCACAACGGACGCGCCACCATGCAGGATTCCTGCGGGCTGGTGCGTTCTTTCGTCAACGGGCATAGTAGCCGTTAGGGTGTCTGGTGTCAATGCTGTGAACTGGATATCCAATAAACCACCCAGGTGATTTTTGGGTCTGTCATTCAGCTCTTCAACCGTGAATTCTTTAAACCAGATCATAAGTATCTTTCTTTTAGAATTTGAGAATGGTGTGCAACATGCCCGGCAATGACATGTAGAATAGCTCTAACTGAAATTTGCCTGCCCGAAGCAGTCCCAATATGGTTCAGCTCATGTTCGTTCAGCGAGCGGAAAAGATAGAGGTTCGCTTTTCGCAACAGTGCAAACTCTTCACCGAGACTTTGTAAAGTCCTTTCTTTGAATCTTGCATTCTTTACGTAATCATCTTCTTCAAATCCAGGAAGGGCGGCTTTTTCTGCCCTGGCAAAAGCTGTAAGCCTGTATACCAGGATTCTTTCTGTATCAATAACGTGTCCTGCCATCTCTTTAACAGTCCATTTGCCGGGAGCATAGGCATAGTCGGCACGTTCCTGCAGGCTCTCCAGTTGTTCGGGCCAGGTATCTGTTTGCTGCACTAGAAACTCAATCAGGTCTCCCTGTACGTGTTTAATATAATTTTGAGCCCATTCCGGGCATTCTTCAGGTTGAGGTCGGTTCATAGGTTATGCTGCTTTTAAGAATGATGCGAAATGTTGTACCTTTTCCAAGTTCTGATTCTTTAACATATATCTGTCCGCTGTGGTAATTCTCGACAATACGTCTGGTGAGTGAAAGACCTAATCCCCAGCCTCTTTTCCTGGTTGTGTAACCGGGTTGGAAGACGGTGTCAAATTTAGATCTCGGAATTCCTTTTCCGCTATCAGTAACATCAATAAAGACCTCTTCTTTGGCCAGGTGCTCGATGATGTTGATTGTTATTGATCCTTCGTTTTCAATTGCATTTGCTGCATTCTTCAGTAAGTTCTCTATGACCCAGTCGAATAAAGGTACATTAAGTAATGCACGTACCTGATCGTCACCGGTAATCTTAAAGATCACTTTGTCGGACGTCCGCAGCTGGAAATACTGAATAAAGTTACTGATTACAGTATAAACCACATGATCTTCCAGTACCGGTTTTGATCCGATCTTGGAAAACCGGTCAGTTATGACTTCCAGTCTTTTGATATCGTTTTCCATTTCGGCAATCAGCGGGTCATCTTCTGCGTCGAAACGGGATTTCATTAGTTCTACCCAGGCCATCAGTGAAGAGATCGGAGTGCCGAGCTGATGTGCAGTTTCCTTCGCCATTCCCACCCAGACCTGATCCTGTTCTGACCGTCTTGCAGAGCTGAAAGCAACATAGGCGGTAAGCAGAAATACGGCAATTACACCAAGTTGTATAAAAGGAAAGTATCGAAGTTGTGTGAGGATAAAAGAATCCTTATGGTAAATGTGCCAGATCGTACCATCTAGACCGATGATCGGTGTTCCCGGATGCTGTTCCTTCATTTTATGCAATTCTCGTTCGAAATAGGCGGGGTCGTAGGTTTTTTTATCCTGTTTCTCCACGTCATAATTCGTTTTTGTAGAATCCAGACCCTGGTAAGAATTGATTACACCGTTACCGTCGGTCATGATAACAGGAAGTTTGGTGTTTTTCATGATGGTCTCAATCACATCATTGAAGCGTTCATCATCGTACATGACCAGTGATTGCTCGGTTACCTTCACGTAAAGCTGGAAAGAGATTTTTTCCTCTCTTTCCATTTTCTTGACGAAGAAATCCGTGTAGATCACAGAAGCCGTCCCGATGACAATGGCAAAGAAAAGCAGAAAGAACTTCCAGCGCCGTTTTTTTTCGTATGGATTCATAAATATAGAGGCAAAATACTAATTAGCATTCAAAAAGATACCAATAGAACGGTTAGCGTATAAAAAATATATCTTTGTAATCATTGTTATGGAAAAGAAAGTAAGAGTAAGATTTGCTCCCAGTCCGACAGGGGGCCTTCATTTAGGAGGTGTACGCACCGCTTTATTTAATTATCTGTTTGCTAAGCAACACCAGGGAACTTTTATTTTAAGAGTAGAAGATACAGACCAGACCCGTTTTGTAGCGGGGGCAGAAGAGTATATTCAATCCTGCCTGAGCTGGTGTGGAATTCACCCCGATGAGAGCCCTGAAAAGGATGGCGGATTAGGTCCTTACCGTCAGAGTGAACGTAAATCTACTTACAGGCCTTATGCTGAACAATTAATCGCAGATGGCTATGCATATTACGCATTTGACACCCCTGAAGAGCTGGATGCCAAACGGAAGGAAGTGCCAAATTTCCTTTATGGTCGTGCAACCAGAATGGGAATGCGTAACTCATTGACATTGCCTGAGGCTGAAGTGGAAAAACTACTGGCAGAACAAACTGCGCATGTCATCCGGATCAAAATGCCGGAAGATGAAACCGTAACTTTTAATGATATGATTCGCGGGCTGGTATCTTTTGATACGAACCTGGTAGATGATAAAGTACTGCTAAAGGCCGATGGAATGCCAACGTATCACCTGGCTGTGGTTGCAGATGACAGGGCTATGCAGATTTCCCATATTTTCAGGGGAGAAGAATGGCTGCCATCTGCGCCGATTCATATCCTTTTATGGAGGTATTTGGGTTGGGAAGATGAAATGCCGCAATGGGCGCATTTACCTCTTATCCTTAAACCAGATGGAAATGGCAAGCTGAGCAAGCGTGACGGAGACCGTTTGGGCTTCCCGGTTTATGTACAGAACTGGCAGGATCCAAAAAGTGGAGATATTACACAGGGATTTCGTGAACTAGGCTTTTTGCCGGAGGCTTTTGTCAACTTACTGGCGATGTTGGGCTGGAATGATGGAACAGATCAGGAAATTTTCAATCTGGAAGAGCTGATTGCTAAATTCTCTGTAGAACGGATCAGCAAGGCTGGAGCTAAGTTCGATTTTGAGAAAGCCAAATGGTATAATCAGGAGTGGATTAAACATACAGATGCTGCTGATTTGCTAATTCCGGTAAAAGAACAACTGGCCGCAAAAGGTATTGTCATTGAAAATGATACAAAACTGGAAACGGTGATTAATCTGATTAAAGACCGTTGTACTTTATTGACCGATTTCAGTACACAGGCAGGTTATTTCTTTGTTAAACCGGAGAATTATGACCTTGCTGCAATTCAGCCTAAATGGACGGCCGAAAAAGCTGCTTTTTTTAGAGACTGGATCAGTCAGTTGCCAGCACAACCTGTAGCTGCAGAACTTGAAACACAGTTTAAAGAACTTGCTGCTGCTGCTGGCCTGAAACCAGGAGAACTAATGCTACCTTTCCGGATTATGCTGGTTGGCGGCAAATTCGGTCCTGGTGTTTTTGATATCGCAGTATTACTGGGAACTGCTGAGACCGGAGCCCGAATTGAGGCGGCACTGGGTCAGCTGGGACAATAAGCAGAAAAACCAATCACGATTTTCCGGATATCATCCAGAAAATCGTGATTGGTATAGATATTGAGGCAGTTTTTGTGTAAAGCAAACACGCTAAAATATTATATAAATTTCTATGAAATGGTTCGGTAAGGGAAGTGACAATGTAGAAGATGCCAGAGGACTTTCCGGGGGCGGAAAGGCAATTGGAGGAGGGCTCGGCCTCATTGTCATTGTAATCGGACTGTTCTTCGGAACAGATCTCAGCGAATTGGTTTCTCAACTACCTGTCGCCAATACCGAACAGGCGGAAGTTAAAAGAGGAGCTGCGGCGGCACCCGGACTGGAATTTGTTTCAGGTGTGCTGGAATCAACTGAACAGGTTTGGACGGCACAGTTTCAGGAAATGGGTAAAACCTACGAACTACCGGTTTTGCGCGTTTTCGAAGGATCAGAACAGAGTGCCTGTGGTTTTGCAGATGCTGCGGTGGGCCCTTTTTATTGCCCGGCAGATCATAAAGTTTATATAGACCTTGGATTTTATAATGACCTGAAAGAGCGTTTTGGTGCTGCAGGTGACTTTGCGCAAGCATATGTTATAGCCCATGAAGTAGGTCATCATGTCCAAAATCTGTTGGGTATCTCCGACCAGCTTCAACGTGCCAGGGGCAGACTTTCCGAAAAAGAATACAACAAACTTTCCGTTAAACTCGAACTTCAGGCAGACTTCTTTGCCGGATTATGGGCAAACCATGCACAGAACCTTAAAGACTTCAGATTGGAAGAAGGCGATATCGAAGAAGCGCTGACAGCTGCGAATGCGATAGGAGATGACCAGCTTCAAAAACAATCCAGAGGTGAAGTTGTTCCCGATGCATTCACTCACGGTACGTCTGCACAGCGGATGTACTGGTTTAAGAAAGGGTTTGATACAGGTGACATTAATCAGGGCGATACATTCAATGATGCAAGTCTGCGATGAGGGCGGGACCTGATGCATGCAAATTTAATTTGCGGCCATTTCCTCTAAATCTTTTATAAATTAGCACAATCTATTGCTGGAGAAACCAGTTTAAGTAAATTAATTATTACTCTTTATTTTTAATAATGATCCTGATAGTAGACGATACACCAGAGAATTTAATCTCTTTAAAAAAAGTTCTGGAAAGACATCATTTTGAAGTGGATACAGCTTCTTCCGGTGAAGAAGCCTTGAAAAAAGTTCTTAAAAAAGCCTACGTACTGATCATTCTCGATGTTCAGATGCCCGGTATGGATGGTTTTGAGGTAGCAGAAGCTATTTCGGGGTTCAGTAAGGCTAAAGAAACAGCAATTATTTTCCTGAGTGCAGCCAATACGGAACTTAACTTCATTACCAAAGGGTACTCTTCAGGAGGCCTTGATTATATCACCAAACCTGTCGATATTAATATCTTACTGCTTAAGGTTAAGACCTTTTATCAGATCTATGAACAAAGCAGAAAGTTGATTGAGGTTCAGAAAAGCCTTCTTGAAGAGATCGAATTCAGAAAGCAGGCAGAAAGAAAAAAAGACGAATTTATAAGTATTGCCAGTCATGAGCTGAAAACTCCTCTGACCAGTGTCAAGGGCTACGTTCAGCTACTGGAAAGAAGTATTGATAAAGGCGATATTCCTACAGTAAAAAAACATCTGAAGAAGGCTCAGCTGCAGCTGGACAAACTCAACGAGCTGATCGCAGATCTGCTGGACATCTCCAAAATAGAAAGTGGTAAATTGAAGTTCAATAAGAAATATTTCAATCTGAATGATCTGCTGGATAGTATTATCGAAGTAATGCATCAATCTAGTCCAGACTTTAAAATCATTAAAAATGGTCATCTCGACCGCGATATATTTGCTGATGAGATGCGGATAGAGCAGGTTATCGTCAATTTCCTGACCAATGCAATTAAGTATGCCCCAGGCACTAATGAAGTTCATTTGAATGTCGAAGCTCAGGACGATACTGTGCGTATAGCAGTTAGGGATTTTGGTATTGGCATAGATGCTGACCAGCAGCACAGCGTTTTCGAAAAATTCTATCGTGTAGAAGAAACAGCTATCCACTTCCAGGGATTAGGTATAGGTTTATATATTTCAGCAGAGATTATCCGCAGACATGGCGGGCAGGTCGGAGTGGCGAGTGAGCTTGGCGAAGGATCAGAGTTTTATTTTAATATTCCGTTTATTTCAACCATTGAAGCAGATTAAATCAGGATATGAGCAGTAAGCAAAAAACATTACAAAATAATTTACGTTTCGGACTGGGGCTTTCCCTGATCATACTATTTATCAGTTCCCTGGCATCTTATATCAGTATAGGTAATCTGATCCGTAGTTCCGAGCTGGTTGCCCAGAGTAATACCAATATTCGTAATCTGGATGCAATTCTGTCTTCACTTAAAGACGCGGAGACTGGACAGCGCGGTTATCTGTTAACCGGTGATGCCGTTTTTCTCGATCCTTATAAAGGGGCGAAGGATGAAGCGATGGGTTACCTGAATACGATCAAAAAAGATATGCATGACAGTCCTGTTCAGCAGGAAAATCTGAAATCGCTTGAGGAAATTATTGAGGGCCGGCTGAGTGTATTGGAAAAAACAATTGCCATTAAGCAGAAAGGCGGTTCTGTAAGTGTAGGCGACCTTCTGACCGGAAAATCTTATATGGATAGTGCCCGCAAATTGATTCAGCAAATTCAGGATGACGAACAGGCACAGCTTAATGAGCGGACTTCAGATCTGAATAAATTGTCGGGATATACACCTATGCTTATCGTTATAGCTGCTCTTCTTGCTATTTTGATTACACTGTTTTTCTACAGAAGAGTGACCCGGGATTTGGCTGCACGTGTGCGCCTGCAACAGGAGCTAGAAGATAAAAATATAGAAATAGACAACCGAATTGAGGTTATTGAGGGCATTGCCAGCCAGATTTCAAAAGGCGACTATCAGATTCGCCTGGATACAGTAACAGAAGATGGGCTGGGTAAACTTGCCGGCTCATTAAATGAGATGGCAGAATCTCTGCATTACTCGTTTTCTTTACTTGCAGATAAGGAATGGATGCAGGCGGGTATTGCCAATCTGAATGATAAGATGGTCGGGGAAAAGAATGTACAGGAATTAACGACAGACGTCCTGGAGAATATTATCCAGCATACTTCGGCACAAGTTGCAGCTTTTTATCTGCTCGAGGACGATCGGAATCTTCATTTAACCGGAAGTTACGCTTTGCTAAAAGAGCAGAGCCGATCTTTACTGAAAGATGGAGAAGGTCTGTCCGGACAAGCTTTAAAATCCCGTAAAGCGATTCTGATTAAAGATATTCCTGAAGGCGAACTGACGATCAGTTATGCAGCGGGTAATACAAGCCCTAAAAATATAGTTGCATTTCCCGTAATCAGAGATAAAGTGCCGGTGGGTGTAATCGAAATCGGATCAATTAACGCGTTCACACCATTGCAGCTGGAATTTCTGGAGTCTATCTCTGAGAATATCGGCGTGGCTATTCATGTCGCGCAAAACCGTAAGAAACTGCAGGAATTCCTGGAAGAAACACAGGCACAGGCAGAAGAACTTCAGGCACAGCATTCGGAACTGGAAGGTTTAAATGCAGAGTTAGAGGCACAGACCCAAAAGATACAGACCTCAGAAGAAGAGCTGCGGGTACAACAGGAAGAACTGCTGCAAAGCAACCAGGAGCTGGAAGAAAGAACAACGTTACTGGAAGAGAAAAATCAGCTTATCCAGGAACATAATGAAGAAATACAGCGAAAATCTGAGCAGCTGGAACAAAGTACACGCTATAAGTCTGAGTTCCTGGCCAATATGTCCCATGAGTTACGCACCCCACTGAACTCTATTCTGCTATTATCTAAACTGATGTCAGATAATAAGGAGTTAGACCCGGAATATATTGAATATGCAGAAGTGATTCAAAGTTCCGGTCAGGGCTTACTGGGACTGATTGATGAGATTCTGGATCTCTCTAAAATTGAAGCAGGCAAAATGAAGCTGGAGCTGGCAGATGTCAGTACTAAGGAAATTACAGAGGATATGCGTTCGTTATTTAATCCGGTAGCGAAAAATAAAAACCTTGAACTGCGTGTAGAGCTGGAGGAAAACCTGCCTATGCTCTTTACCGATAAAATGAGACTGGAGCAGATCCTGAAAAATCTGTTATCGAATGCAATTAAATTCACTTCTAGCGGTACTGTTACGCTGGAAGTTAAACAGAGCAGCATTGCGGGAGAACTGCAATTTAAAGTTGTTGATACCGGAATAGGTATACCGAGAGATAAACAGGGCCTCATCTTTGAAGCTTTCCAGCAGGCAGACGGATCCACGCGGAGACGTTTCGGGGGGACAGGTTTAGGACTTTCAATTAGTCGTGAACTGGCAAAATTACTGGGTGGAGAAATCGAGCTGAGCAGTAAAGAGCTGCAGGGCAGTACTTTTATCCTGACCATCCCTGTAAAAGGGCAGCAGCTTTCTGAACGTATAGATCAACATTCGAATTTTAGTTACAGTAAGGAACCTGAACAGCTGCAGGACGCAATAGAGGTGATAGCTTCAGAAAGATTTACTGTTACCCATATTCCTCAGGAAATTGAAGATGACAGGGACCAGATCGTTCCTGGTGATAAAGTGATTCTAATTATAGAGGATGATACACCTTTCGCGAAAACCCTGTTGAATTTTACCAGAAAGCGAAATTATAAAGGAATTGTGGCCGTACGCGGAGATCAGGGGATAGAAATGGCGAATTTCTATAAACCTCTGGCTATTCTGCTGGACATTCAGCTTCCGGTTAAGGATGGCTGGCAGGTTATGGAGGAGCTGAAAGCTAATCCGGTGACTAAACCAATCCCTGTGCATATCATGTCTTCCTTAGAAGTGAAAAAAGAAAGCCTGCTGAAAGGCGCTGTCGATTTTATTAATAAACCATTTGCACTGGAGCAGATGCAGCAAATCTTCCTGAAACTCGAGCATGCTTTGAGCAGACATCCGAAAAAAGTGTTGATTGTAGAGGAGAATCAGCAACATGCAAAGGCACTCAGCTATTTCCTGAGTAATCATAGTATTCAGACCGAAGTCGTAAATAATGTGTCGCAAAGTGTTGATGCATTACAGAAGAAAGAAGTCGACTGCGTGATTCTTGACATGGGTATACCCGATAAGAATGCTTATCTGACACTGGAAACCATCAAAAAAAGCGAGGGACTGGAAAATCTGCCGATTATTATTTTCACCGGTAAGAACCTGTCCAAAGGTGAAGAGCGTAAGATTAAACAGTATGCCGATTCGATTGTCGTTAAAACCGCACACTCTTATCAGCGGATCCTTGACGAGGCGGGGCTCTTCCTGCACCTGGTTGAAGAAAAGGCAATTAGCAGTAAGACGAAAAAATCAAATGAAAGCCTCGGTGGTTTGTATGAAGTCCTTAATAATAAAACTGTTCTGATTGCAGATGACGATGTCCGGAATATTTTCTCGCTGACAAAGGCATTGGAACAGCATAAAATGAAAGTACTTGCAGCTACCGATGGTAAAGAAGCGCTACAGTTATTAAATGATAACCCAGGAGTTGATATTGTGCTGATGGATATGATGATGCCTGAAATGGACGGCTACCAGAGTACCCGGGAAATCAGAAAAATACACGCGTTCAAACATCTGCCGATTTTAGCCGTTACTGCAAAGGCTATGATGGGGGACAGGGAAAAATGTATTGCAGCCGGTGCATCAGATTATATTTCTAAACCTGTGGATATAGATCAGCTGATCTCGCTGCTTCGGGTATGGTTATATGATAAAGCATAAATCTGATAATTTATAAATGGGAATGGAAACTCAAAAGAAAGTACTGATAATTGATGATGATAACAGGAATATCTTTGCGCTTAAGGCAGTGCTTAAGGCGAAAGGATATCAGTGTGTTGCGGCAATGAGCGGTGAAGAAGGATTACAAATGCTGGAAAGCAGTCCGGATATTGGCGTGGTACTGATGGATATGATGATGCCCGGTATGGATGGTTATCAGGCCATGGCCAGAATGAGTGAGTGTGAAGATCTGAAAGAAATACCTGTGATTGCAGTTACAGCGCAGGCAATGGTCGGCGACCGCGAAAGGTGCCTCGATGCAGGTGCTGTTGGTTATGTGTCTAAACCTATTAATGTAGACCTGTTGAATGAATTATTGATTAAATATATCTGATGTATTCCGAAGTCTCTTTAATAAATGATGAGCAGGTTGATATTCTACTTGCAGATCTGCTTGATCATTACGGATATGATTTTACAGGTTATTCCAGGGCGTCTTTAAAAAGGCGGATCATCAGGCTCTATTCCCTGGATAAAGCATTAAGCTTTGCAGAATTCCGCTATCAGATTAATAATGATCCTGTTTATTTTAAGAGATTCGTCGAACAGATTACCGTTAATGTGACCGAGATGTTCCGCGATCCGGCCTTTTTTAAAACATTAAGGGATGTTGTTTTGCCGAAACTCGGCACCTATCCTTTCATCAGAATCTGGCTTGCCGGTTGTTCTACCGGCGAAGAAGCTTATTCTATTTCGATCATTCTGAAAGAATTGAATCTTCTGCATAAATCTTTAATTTATGCGACAGACCTAAACCCTGTCGTACTGGAAAAAGCTGCACAAAGTATGTTTGCGCTGAGCCAGATGAAGCAGTATTCTGAAAACTATATCGCTTCGGGAGGACAACTTGATTTTTCAAGTTATTACACAGCAAATTATTCACTGGCCAAGTTTGATGAGGAGCTGAAACGTAAAATTATATTCTCAACACACAATTTGGTGTCGGACCATACTTTTAATGAGTTCCAGCTTATTCTGTGCCGGAACGTACTTATTTATTTTGACAGGGATCTGCAACATAAAGTGCTGCAGTTATTTGATGAAAGTCTGGAACCACTCGGATACCTCGCATTGGGAAGTAAAGAGACCATAGATTTCTCTCCGCTTTCTAAGAACTATAAAAGGGTTCCTGCAGAAAAAATATGGAGGAAAGTGAGTTGATGAAAAATTGTGAAGCTTTAATTATCGGTGGATCGGCAGGTAGTCTGGAGGTGCTTTTAAGGGTCTTGCCTGCGCTTTCACCTACTTTGAGTTTTCCGGTGATTATCGTTGTTCACAGAAAACATGGCACAGACTCTCTGTTGCCCGACCTGTTGTCTGGAAAGACTAGTCTTAAAGTTAAAGAAATAGAAGAGAAGGAGCAGGCGATGCCCGGAACGGTCTATATCGCACCCTCGGATTATCATACACTAATCGAACAGAACAAGACTTTTTCACTTGATTATTCAGAAAAGGTCAACTATTCCCGTCCTGCAATTGATGTAACTTTCCAGACCGGAGCAGAGGCCTATAAGGGGAAACTGGTCTGTATGTTATTGTCTGGGTCCAATTCCGATGGAGTCAATGGGCTTAAAAGCGTTAAAGCCTGGGGCGGCATAACCGTTATTCAGGATCCGGAAACTGCACAGGTCGCTTATATGCCTGCGCAGGCTGCACTTCAATTAAAAATAGATTATACATTAAGTATTGAAGATATGGCGGATTTTATAAATTTGCTATCCTAAAGCACACATTATATGGCTGAACAAAAAAAGGTATTCATTTTTGACGATAATTCGGATATTCTGGAATTATGCACTTTCATTCTGGAAGATGCGGGTTATGAAATTAAAACATCGTCCACATCAAATGATATTATTGACCAGGTTACAGCTTACACGCCCGACATTATCTTTATGGATAACTGGTTGCCTGATGTAGGCGGAATAGATGCTACCAGAGAGCTTAAAAGCCACCCGACGTTAAAGACTATCCCTGTTATTTATTTCTCTGCTAATAACGACGTAATGGCACTTGCAGATCAGGCCGGTGCAGATGGTTACCTTTCTAAACCCTTTGATATCGAAGAACTGGAGAATATTATTCTCAAGCATTTGCCGAAATAAATCAAGAGACACGGAATTAACACAAACTTGTTCGTAAAGGAACTTCATAAACAAGAAATCCCCAAATAGCAGTATGCTTTCCGGGGATTTCTCTTTATAAGATGATGCTATTATTTGACGCCAAGCACATCAACACCCTGTTCGAATATAATATCTACAGGAATACCTTTCTGGCTCAGACGATCCAGATCTCCCTGTAATTCCGGGGTGATCGTCGCTTTTTCTTTTCTCACTTTGGCTACTGCATTTTTATCTCCATTACCCTGAAGCGTAAGAATCATCCCGCCAAGATCATTCATTGCAGACTGGAACTTAGTGAAATCTACCTTATAGGTTCCATTCGCAGATCTCACAAAAGCACCCTTGTCACGGAAGAAATTAAAGCACTGCATATTTGCCTGTCCGTGTGCACTTGCAGCGCCAAAACGCACAGAACGAAGTATTCCAGCCATAAATGTGGTGTAATAGGTTTTAATATCACCGGTCAGCTCACCTTTTTTGAGCAGGCCCGTCACCATATATAAACCAAGGATGTCGGCTTTACCTTCTTCAAGCCAGCTATATTGTTCTTGTAACGCATCCTTTACGAATCCTTTTCCATTTACCGTCTTTTTGATACCCAAACCATGTGCAACTTCATGGAACATCACATTCGCAAAGAAGGCGTCAAAATTAACATACTGCTGTTGTTCTTTATCGATTAGTTCATTCGCAATTGGAACCAGGATCTTATCAAACTTCGCTTTCATTGCATTTTTCAGCTGTGATCTGCGCGTACCTTTTTTCTGCTGAATAACTTCATCATTAGGAAGGTTTACAGCGATGGTTTTGGAACCAGAATTACAGTCTCCAGCATAATAAACGACGTCATAAGCATTCAGCTCTGAATCTGTACCTGGTTTTTCCTGCTTATACTTCGCAGCAACAGGCAGCCCTTTTTGCAGTTCAGGCAGCATACTTACATATTTCGCCAGCTTCTTGCTCCATTCTTTGTCTTTAACCAATACATAAGCTTCGTAGGAAGTACGGGCATTGAACAATTTGTCTTCGTAATTCTCAATAGGGCCAATAATAATGTCCAATGTATTGGTCTTCATGTCCAACCATGCGTAATCACTTGGATTATACAGGTCGGTCACTAATGCATCGGCACGCATGTTCAGGTATTTTTTAAACCCGGTATCATCTGTAAGCAAAGCAGCTTGTTTTAGCAGGCTCGATGCACGCTGTAATTCTGCTGCATACATGATATGATAAGGTACACTAACCAGCTTGCCTGCGGTATCACGCTGGATCACAGAGAAGGCATTAAATTTATCTTTAAGATCTGATTTTTCCAGCTCTTCTTTTTTCATATCCTGCGGATAAAAGGCAGCACCTTCTGGTTTTACACCTGCACCGGCAATGAATGGTTTATCGCCGTTTAAGCGATCCCATGGGCCATAATTTATACGGATAAAAGCTTTTGCTTTTTCATCTTTTACTGCAGTAAGTAAACTGTCGCGCTGTGGATAAGTCTGTTTCCAGAACAGGTCATCCATAATCTGAGCAGCCTGGATCAATAGGGGAAGAACCTGACGGTCAGTTACAGAAAGTGCATTCAGATTGGTTGTAAGCTTAACAGTTTCATAAATAGAAAGACGCTGATTCACGTAGTCCTGTAAGGTGTCCTTTGCGACCCCCTGGTGCTCGGCCTGTGTTTCACCACTTCCTTTGGTGTCATTGGAGCAGGATGTAACTCCTCCAATTATGGAGCAGCCTGTGATTAATAGGGCCGCTTTAAAAGATTTGTTCATAGGTATTTCTTTATAACGCAACTAAATTAGGAAAAAAATAAAGGGCAAGCATAATTTTAGACGTATCCCGGGCATTAAAATAAATATTAGTAATTTCACAGGTCCTCAATACATCTCCTATGAAAATAAATAAGATACTGAATTACAGCGTATTACTTAGTGTACCGATATTTATCCTGTCTTCCTGCTCAAGTAATAAGTATGCCGCTACGAATAAAGTATACAAAGAACAGGCTAAATCCTTTGGACAAATTCTCGAAGCATTTCCTCCGGCAAACCAGCAGGTCGAATTGTTGCCGGCAGATCAGCAGTCCTTTATCGGCTCTGTCAATTTTGGTATCCGCAAGCCGGGGTTCATTATCCTGCACCATACGGCTCAAAAATCTACCGATCAGACGATCCGTACATTCATCCTGAAATCTACCCAGACTAGCGCCCATTATATAGTCGGGCGTGATGGAAAAGTCGTGCAGATGGTAAATGATTACCTGAGAGCAAACCATGCCGGGGTAGGTAAGTGGGGAAATGAAACTGATCTGAACTCTTGCTCCCTTGGCATAGAACTGGACAATAACGGTGATGAGCCCTATTCGGATGCACAGATCAGCAGCCTGATCAGCCTGCTCAAAACCCTGAAAAAGAAGTATAACATCCCGACTGCTAACATTATCGGACACTCCGACATAGCTCCTAAAAGAAAGATTGACCCTAATAAATTCCCATGGAAAACCCTTGCAGATGCCGGTTTCGGCCTCTGGTACGATTCCGTACTACAAGTCCCGCCTCCGAACTTTGACCCGGTGACAGCCCTCAGAATCATTGGCTATGACGTAAGTAACATGCCTGCGGCCATCATCGCCTTTAAAAGACACTTCGTCCAGACAGACATTAGCGGTGTACTCCGCCAGGGTGACCTGATGATCCTGTTCAACCTCTACCAAAAATATATCTAAGCAGCGTACACATTATACGCTATACCAAAGGCCGGATACACATATAAAATGTGTACCCGGCCTTTGTAGTTTCCAACCAAATCAGCATTCGGCATCCCAACAGGCCCCCATTCGGAGCCCCTGTTTAACTGCAATCTAAGAAGTCCTTCCGCTATACTTACCCTCAATATTATTTCGTACCCGATTCAATATTTGTTCGGACTTCGTTCAATCCCGACCGAAGGAACCCCGAACAAACATTGAACAAACAATGAAGGAAGTATGAAGAAACTACAACGAAAACCAGCACATGACCAAACCTTAACCCTAAGTTAAAACCATGCCCTTTTACCTCAGGAATGTAACCCCCATACCGGAGACCCCCCAAATAAGTTTACTTCCTGCGCAGCCAGCCACCCCAACATCGAAGCGCATAAAAAAAACAGACAAGGTTTAAAAGAACCTTACAGCTTTGCTGTAGTTCTGTAAACCTTGCCTGTTTTTTTATGCGACCCCTTCTGAGCACCTCGCTGCGCCATATAAACATAAACCCCTAACCCCCATACCGGACGCCCCCCAAATAAGTTTACCCCTGCGCAGCCAGCCACCCCAACATTGAAGCGCATAAAAAAAACAGACAAGGTTTAAAAGAACCTTACAGCTTTGCTGTAGTTCTGTAAACCTTGCCTGTTTTTTTATGCGACCCCTTTTGAGGCCCGGCGCGTCAGTAGTAAACTATTTCTTAGCCTTCGCCCACGCATCCTTCAGACCAACAGTCTGATTGAATACCAGGTGTTCTGGAGTCGATTCCAGATCCAGGCAATAATACCCCTTACGGATAAACTGATACCTCGAATCCAGGTCTGCCTGAGCAAGGTAAGGCTCGATATAAGCTTGTTTAATAACACGGACACTGTCAGGGTTCAGGTAGTCTTTAAAATCACCCTCTTCGCTGTCTGGAGATTCAACGCTGAATAAACGGTCGTAGATCCTTACTTCTGCAGTTTTGGCATGTGCGGTGCTCACCCAATGGATTGTACCTTTAACATGCAGTTCGCTGGTATCTTCCCCACTTTTTGAATTCGGGAAGTAGCTGCAGCGGATTTCAGTCACGTTTCCGTTTTCATCCTTGATGAAATCATCACATTGAACGATATAAGCATTTTTCAATCTTACCATCGCACCAGGAGCTAGTCTGAACCATTTTTTTGCAGGTTCTTCCATGAAATCTTCTCTTTCTATCCACAGTTCGTTGCTGAAAGGAATTTCTCTGCTGCCGCCTTTATCTTCCGCTTCCGGATTGTTTTCGCCGATCAGAATTTCAGACTGACCTTCAGGATAGTTTGTAATAACCAGTTTAATCGGGTCTAAAACAGCCATAACACGATTTGCGGTCTTATTCAGGTGTTCCCTTACGCAGAATTCCAGTAAGCTCAGTTCGATCAGATTTTCTCTTTTCGCAATACCGATACGGTCACAGAACTCACGGATACTTTCCGGTGTGTAACCCCGTCTTCTTAATCCGCTTATTGTTGGCATTCTTGGATCATTCCATCCACTTACGACGCCCTCGTTAACCAGTTGGAGAAGCTTACGCTTGCTCATAACTGTATAAGTCAGGTTGAGGCGCGCAAATTCATATTGCTGAGATGGGAAAATTTCCAGCATCTCGATAAACCAGTTGTATAATTCTCTGTGCGAAACGTATTCCAGTGTACAGATTGAGTGTGTAATTGACTCTATACTGTCGCTTTGACCGTGAGCAAAATCATACATTGGATAAATGCACCAGGTATTTCCGGTACGGTGATGTTCAGCATGTTTGATTCTGTAGATAATTGGATCACGCATCAGCATATTCGGGCTGGACATGTCAATTTTAGCACGTAAAGTACATGCGCCATCTTCGAACTTTCCAGCTTTCATTTGCGCAAATAACTCCAGGTTTTCGGCAACAGACCTGCTGCGGTATGGACTGTCCTTTCCGGGCTCAGTTGGTGTGCCTTTTAAAGCTGCGATCTCATCTGCGGTACCATGATCTACATAGGCCAGGCCTTTTTCTATCAGTTTCACTGCGAAGTCATGCAGTGTATGAAAATAATCAGAAGTATACAGTTCATTTTTCCACTGGAAACCTAACCATTTGATATCTTGCTGCTGGCTGTCAACATATTCCGTTTTCTCTGTTACCGGGTTGGTGTCGTCGAAACGCAGATTAGTATAGCCGCCGTATTTCTGGGTTAATCCGAAATTCAGGCAGATTGCTTTCGCATGGCCGATGTGTAAATAGCCATTAGGTTCAGGTGGAAACCGCGTAATTAAAGTCTCGTACTTTCCACTGTTCAAATCGTTTTCAATGATCTCTTCAATAAAGTTCAATGATCTTTCCTCACTCATAAAAACTGTAAATTTATGCTCAAAGTTAATATAAAAGTGCTAATTTACTTACATTTACGATAGACAATTGATCAATATGTCTATCGTTTCTCTAAATATCTTATTATCTCCGGTCTGCCGGAATTATCTTAATAACCCACATATTTATGAATCTTAAACATGTCTTATCAGAGATCAGGGACGGAATTTTATATCTGACTATTAACCGTCAGGAAAAACTCAATGCACTTAATAAAGCCACGCTGGCAGAACTGGCAGAGCTGGTTATTTATGCTGAGCAGGAAGCCGGTGTGAGTGCAGTATTACTTACAGGGGCAGGACAGAAAGCATTCGTAGCGGGAGCAGACATTTCAGAATTTGCCGGTTATAGTGCAGCAGAAGGAGAAGAGCTGGCCAGAAATGGGCAGGAAGCTGTTTTTAATGCAATAGAGCGCTCTTCCAAGCCATGGATTGCGGCTGTTAATGGTTTCGCGCTGGGCGGAGGATTGGAGCTGGCAATGGCCTGCCATATCAGACTGGCTTCAGAAAACGCGAAATTAGGTCTTCCCGAGGTCTCATTAGGCCTTATTCCCGGTTATGGCGGTACGCAAAGACTAACAGCTTTGGTCGGTAAAGGAAAAGCGTTTGAAATGATCCTTACTGCCGGAATGATAACAGCTGCAGAGGCAGAAAAGATCGGGCTTGTTAATCAGGTGGTTCCGCAGGAAGAATTATTAACAAGGGCGGTTTCTCTGATTCAGCTTATCCAGAAACGTGCACCACTTGCGGTCGCTGCAGCAATTAGGGCTGTAAATGCAGCAGGGGAAGATGGGATTAACGGATTCGAGATGGAAATTACAGAATTCGGGCGGTGCTTCGATACTGCCGACTTTAAAGAAGGATCAGGTGCTTTCACCGAAAAAAGACAGCCGGAATTTAAGGGGAGGTAAGTAAATAACATAAATGGTTTAATATTTGACGACCAGAATTTTAAAAACTTTACCTGCGCTGAAAATGCCCAGACGCATTTTTGTGATTTAGAGTGTAGAAAATATTTCCCATATAAAATATTTCTCTATATTTAACAATCCAAATTTTAGACCTTGTAGCCTGAATATGAAAAAAATACTGATCATTGATGATGAGATTAATATAGGATTGTTATTATCTAAATTCTTAACACGTAACGGGTTTAGTGTCAGCACTGCTACCTCTGGAAATTCTGCGTTTGAACTGCTCGGCAGAGAGGAATTTGACCTCGTACTTTGCGACTACAGACTGGAAGATACAGATGGCAGGGAAGTGCTTGTCAAAATAAAAGAAAAGCATCCTCATACCGGGGTTATTATTATTACCGGTTATTCTGATATTAAGCTGGCAGTAGAATTAATTAAATTAGGCGCATACGATTACATTACGAAGCCTCTTTATCCGGATGAGATTTTAAATACGATCAATAAGGCCATAGATACCCAGCAGGCACTAAATGATGGGCCGGTTGCAGACGGAAGTTCAGAGCAAGGTAAGGGCAAAAGTGGTAAGCCTGCTTATCTGAATGTCGAAAATTTCGTAGCCGGGCAAAGCCAGGCCTCTAAAGACCTGATGAAGCAGATTCAGCTGGTTGCACCTACTTCCTATAGTGTTATCCTTACCGGCGAAAGCGGAACAGGGAAAGAATCTGTGGCGAAAGCGATCCATCTGAACAGTCCGAGGAAGGATAATCCTTTTGTAGCTATGGACTGTGGTTCTTTAACAAAGGAATTGGCAGGAAGTGAGTTTTTCGGACATGAAAAGGGTTCATTTACTGGGGCATTAAATACTAAGATCGGCCACTTCGAGATGGCAAACGGAGGTACACTTTTTCTTGATGAAGTTGGTAATCTATCCTATGAAATCCAGGCTGCTTTACTGCGTACCGTACAGGAACGTAAGATCAAAAGGATAGGCAGTACAAAAGAAATTGATCTTGATGTAAGAATTGTTGTTGCGACCAACGAGAATCTGGCTTCGGCGATTCAGAAAGGAAAATTCAGAGAAGACCTTTATCATAGATTTAATGAGTTCTCCATTGATCTTCCGCCATTAAGTCAGCGCGGCAGAGACATTATGATTTTCGCAAAAAATTTCCTTGATTTTGCGAATGAAGAATTGGGCAGAAATGTGCTGGGCTTCTCAGCAGATGTGGAGAAATGTTTTCTGAGTTATAACTGGCCGGGAAATGTAAGGGAGCTAAAAAATGTGGTGAGAAGAGCAACATTGCTGACCGAAACAGATGAAATACAGCTTAAAGCATTACCGCTGGAAATCTCTACAGATGCACGTGTAACTCAAATAGAACAGCATATACAGCACCGGAATCCGGAAAAATCCAGGGATCTTAAAAATGCTGCTTCCGAGGCTGAATATGAAGCTATTCTAAAAGTTCTCAGGGAGGTGAATTTCAATAAAACCAAGGCTGCAAAGATTTTGAATATAGACAGAAAGACACTCTATAATAAAATGAAAGCTATCAATCTGGATAGCTAAAATCTGTTCTTTTAACAAATACTTAACCAGGCTGCAGATCTGCTGCAGCCAAAAGCAGAAATCCCGCTGTTTGGCCTGGTTATTGGTATATTCCGTAGACGGGCTGGTAGCCTTTGACAGGCTTTCCCTGGTCTTTTTTTCCTTTTGTAAGTTCTGATTCTTTACCTTTTTCCCTGGATTTACAGAGATTGGAAAGATTTAAAACAATTCTCAGAATGTTTGAGTTATAAATGCGGAAATAGCCGGTAACCTGTGTGATTGTAAACTAATTATTCAACAATAAATTTTTAAGTCATGAACGATAACTCAAAAGTACTGATAGGTCTGCTGACCGGTTTAGCTGCAGGCGCTGCATTAGGATTATTATTTGCTCCGGAAAAAGGCAGTGAGACCCGTGACCGTTTAAACCAGTCTTTAAAAGACCTGGCAGACACTATAAAAGACAAAGCTGCAGATGAAATTAACCATTTGGCAGGAATTAAAGATAAAGTTGTCGATGCTGTTAAAAGCAAAGTACATCAGGTAGAAGAAGAATATGCAGATGATGTAGAGCACGCATAGCAGATACTGCTCTGCGCGGATCACGGCCTTAATAAACTAATAAACGCTAACAATAGAATAATGGAGGAGAAGAAAGAAAAGAATTTTGATGAAATTGTCACCGATGCAAAAACCTATCTGGATGCCAGGTTGGAATATACACGGCTGGTATTCATCAAGAGGGGATCAAAAATATTTGCCGATCTCGTTACAAATGCGATCGTTGCAATTTGTTTTACACTTGCATTTATTCTGGGTACAATAACACTTGCCCTGTTTCTGTCCAACGTTTTCCATAGTTATACAGCTGGTTTTGGCAGTGTGTCTTTACTTTATCTGTTTCTGGCGCTCATTGTATTTTTTACCAAAGAGAATTTCATAGAAAAAGCTATTGTCAACTTTACGATCAAAAAATATTTCAAAAAATTAGAGGAGGACGAGGAAGATGAGCAAAAAGGATAGTATTAATAATTTGCATGACCTCAATGTGAAGATGATCGGTCTTAAGGTTGAGTATAAGATCCAGGAAGTAAAGCTGAAAGATGATGTAAAAACATACGTTTCTCAATTTACTCCGGGAAATCTAATCAGGAAATATGCGACACCGTCGGCTTTTTTGAAAGTGGATGATAAGCTGAACATTAGTAGTAAGCTTATGAGTATGGTATTACCTATGCTAATGAACAGCACTGTTTTCCGTGGATCAGGATTCCTGACTAAAACTCTTGTAGGATTAGCAACAAGCAAAGTTGGGAAAACACTTGATGCAGAACATCTTTCCGCCATCTTTAATTCAATTAAAGGGTTATTTGGTGGTAAAAAGAAGAAAGCAAAAGAAGGTGAGTTTATTGATTATGGTATTCCGCCTGATAGTGAAACATTTTAATGAAGCACAAACCCAATATGTTAAACAAGAAAGGCTGTCCATTTGGACAGCCTTTCTTGTTTAAATCCCAAAGGGAATTTATAGCGTCGAAGCAATCTTTAATTCTTTCAGTTGCTTATCGTCAATTGTAGAAGGACTGTCAATCATCACGTCTCTTCCTGAGTTGTTTTTCGGGAAGGCAATAACGTCACGGATTGAATCCAGTTCTGCAAAAATGGAACACAAACGGTCGAAACCGAAAGCAATACCGCCATGCGGGGGGGCGCCGAATTCGAAGGCATCCATCAGAAAGCCAAATTGTTTCTGAGCCTCTTCAGTACTGAAACCTAAATGTTTGAACATTAATGCTTGCAGGCTGCGGTCATGTATACGGATTGAACCGCCACCGATCTCCGTACCGTTAACCACCATGTCATATGCATTCGCACGAACTGCTCCCGGATCGGTATCCAGCAGCGCGATATCTTCTGGCTTAGGCGAGGTAAAAGGATGGTGCATGGCATGAAAACGCTCCGTTTCTTCGTCCCATTCCAATAAAGGAAAATCGAGTACCCATAACGCACTGAAAACATCTTTCTGACGTAAGCCAAGGCGTGTACCCATTTCAAGACGCAGTTCACTCATTTGTTTACGCACTTTGTCAGTTGTTCCGGCCATTAACAGCAACAAATCGCCGGGCTGGCTTCCCAGGGCTTCTGCCCAGGTTTTAAGGACCTCTTCACTGTAAAATTTATCTACAGAAGATTTAATACTGCCATCTTCCTGGTGGCGTGCATAAATGAGGCCGGTAGCGCCGATCTGAGGACGTTTTACAAAATCTGTAAGCTCATCCATCTGCTTGCGCGTATAATGTGCGCAGCCCTTCGCACTGATACCCAAAATTAATTCCGCCTGGTCAAAGACAGGAAAATTATGGCCTTTTACCTGTTCATTAAGTTCGGTAAAACGCATTTCGAAACGTGTATCAGGTTTATCAGAACCATACCAGCGCATTGCGTCTGCATATTGCATACGCGGAACTTCCGGCAGGTCAAAATGTTTCACCTCTTTAAACAAAGTGCGGATAAGACCTTCAAAAGTATTCAGGATATCTTCCTGCTCTACAAATGACATCTCACAGTCAATCTGCGTAAACTCAGGCTGTCTGTCCGCCCTTAAATCTTCATCTCTAAAACATTTAACGATCTGGAAGTAACGGTCGAAACCTGAAACCATCAGTAATTGCTTAAATGTCTGCGGTGATTGTGGTAATGCGTAAAATTCACCAGCATTCATACGGCTTGGTACCACGAAATCGCGGGCGCCTTCAGGTGTAGACTTAATGAGCACCGGAGTTTCCACTTCGATAAAGTCGAGGCCGTCCAGATATCTTCTGACAGACTGTGCCATACGATGGCGCAAGACCATATTATTACGTACAGGATTTCTTCTCAGATCCAGGTAACGGTATTTCATTCTCAGATCATCTCCGCCATCTGTTTCGTCATCGATCATAAATGGAGGGATCTTGGAGCTGTTTAATATTTCCATACCGGTGATTTTAATTTCAATATCTCCGGTGGGCATTTTCGGGTTTTTATTGGAACGTTCTACAACAATCCCACTGGCTTTAATCACAAACTCACGGCCAAGGCTGCGGGCAGTCTGGCAGAGGTCTGTATTATCATCCATATTAAAAACCAATTGCGTAATGCCATAACGGTCACGGATGTCAATAAAAGTCATTCCACCCAGGTCTCTTGATTTCTGCACCCATCCGCACAGGATTACGTTTTCGCCTAAATTGTTAATGGTCAGCGCTCCGCAAGTTGTAGTTCTTAACATGATTAATCGGATTAAGCCGCAAAAATATTCATTTTGAGCCATATATTATAAACAGACCCTATATTTAGACAGGAGATTTAAATTTTTTTTCAAGAGCGTGCAACTTTCCCATAAAGCGCCTGTCTTATAACCGAATACTCAATTGATTGGAAACAGTATATATAGATAAACACTTAGCGCTGGTTGATGCCTGCCGTAAGGGCTGCCGGAAATCACAGTTTGAATTATACAAGCTGTATGAGCGTGCTATGTACAATGTTGCGCTGCGCATTGTAAACCACGAAGGTGAGGCAGAAGATGTACTTCAGGACGCTTTCCTGGATGCGTTTACACGCCTTACAGATTTCCGTTCAGAAACCACTTTTGGTTTATGGCTGAAACAGATTGTAGTAAACAAGTCCATCAATTGTCTGCGAAAACGCAGAGCGGAGTTTGTAAGTCTCGACGGTGTTGAGGCAGAAGATATACCTGTTACTGATGAAAAGGAAATGCAGTGGCGGGTAGAAGAGATCAAATCGGCAGTTAAACTATTGCCTGACGGATACCGGGTCGTATTAACCCTGTACCTTTTTGAAGGATATGATCACGAGGAAATTTCTCATATCCTGAAAATATCAGAGGTTACATCGCGTTCGCAGTTATTGAGAGGTAAAACAAAATTGAAGCAAATATTAGCACAGAAAGGAGTAAGAGATGAATATTGAGTTGGATGATTTTATCAAAGAAAACAGAAAAGAGTTTGATACAGAGCGGCCGTCAGGAGGTTTATGGGATAAAATTGAACAGGAACTGGACAAACAACAACAGAAGAAGCCAAAAAAGCGACGTCTGTACTGGGGGATGAGTTTTGCCGCTTCCCTGCTGATCCTGATGGGCCTGGTTTTCCTGAACGGGGGGACGGCAAGAAGAAGTAAGCCTAACCTGGCAGAAATTAACCCGGTCGCAGCCCAAAAACAGATGCGTTTTGCCAGTATGATCGCAGAAAAAAGGGATAGCCTGGCAAATTATGCTTCAGATAATCCCGAGTTGTATGAGAAGTTCAATAATGACTTGCAGGTATTGAATCAGAATTATGAAAAGTTGAGGAAAGAGCTGCCTGGCAGTCCGAATCAGCAGTTAATAGTTAAAGCGATGGTCCGCAATCTTGAAATACAGATGCATTTGCTAAGCCAGCAGCTTTCCATAATCTCTTCAGTTACGGAGTATAATAAGGAGAATCAGATCTGAGAACACAAACACACCTAATATAAATACAAAATAGGATGAATAAACTAATGCTTTGGAGTGCAGTGCTTGTGCTCGCGCAACACACCTATGCACAGGAACCTGTCAGAGAGGAAGTGTATGCAGTTAATACTGCAGATCAAAGCCTCACTTTTGCCGCTGTTCAACAGCAGACAAATACGCAACAAGATCCGGATGATGACCAGTCTGGAACCATTAAGAAATACAGTCGTACTTTTAGTGCCGACAGACAAGACCGAATTAGTGTGACCAACCAGTATGGTTCTGTGGTGGTTAAAACCTGGAATAAAAAAGAGGTACGTCTTGATGCTACTATAAAGGCATCCAGTAGCCAGGATCAGCAGGGACGCCGGTTAATTGACCAGGTGAACATCAATGCCGATAAATCAGGAGACCAGATCTCCTTCAGGACTGTAATCGAGCAGGAACAGAAAAGATGGGGCAGAAATAATAACAAAGCCCGTGAGATCCGTGTGGATTATGTCATTTATCTGCCGGCATCAAATGCTTTGAGTATCAATCATCAGTATGGAAATGTGCAGATGGAAGATTTTGCAGGTGCGTTGTCTCTTAAACTTCAATACGGTGATTTCAATGCTGGTAATTTAAGTTCCGATAATAATTATATTTCTGTTCAGTATGGTAAAACCAATATTGCAGAAGCGAATAAACTAACTGTGAAGCAGCAGTATGGCTCGGGACTTACCATAGGTACGGTTGGCGCACTGGATCTGGATATCCAGTATGCTGGTGTAAAGATTACCCGTGTGTCAGGAGACGCAGTGATCAGGCAGCAATATGGCTCTGGACTTGAACTGGGCAGTGTAGGTAACCTGGTGCTTAATGCACAGTATGCAAATGTACGTGTAGGTGATATTAGGGGAAATGCCAGGGTAGATCAGCAGTACAATACACTGAATATTACTAACGTTGGAAATTTGGAGCTCAAATCCCAGTACAGTGGTGTGAATGTAGGTACACTCAGAGGAGACGGTAAGTTCAATATGGATTACAATAACCTGAATATACAGCAAGTTCTGGCAAGCAGCCGGAACCTGACTATCACTTCTACTTATCTGGGTATTAAAATTGGCTTCGCAGGAAACTATAATGGAGATTTTACGGTGAGACAATCTTACGGTTCGTTTAAATCAGGTGAACGTGTTCATACCAATACAGAGGGCGATGAAGAGAGCCGCCGGGGTTCTTCCAGAAGTTACAATGGAAGAATAGGAAACGGCAGGACTTCAAATATCAAAATCAGTTCGAGTTACGGTAACCTGAATTTCAATTAAGAAATACAGAAACAATTTTATAAAGGAGCCTGTTGATAAATTCAGCAGGCTTTTTTATATATTAGTAACCAAAAAACCTATGGAAATATTTATGCATGCCGAGGCCTGGATCTCCTTGCTTACTTTAACCGTTCTGGAGATTGTACTGGGCATAGACAATATTGTCTTTATCTCCATTCTCTCTGGCAAACTCCCTGTAGAGCAACAAAAGAAAGCCAGACAGCTTGGTCTTGGGCTGGCTATGATCACCCGTGTTTTACTGCTACTTTCCCTAAGTTGGGTAATGAGCCTGACCTCTCCGTTATTTAATATCGGCGAATGGGTAAGTCTGGATAATAAGGAGTGGCTGGAAAAACTGGCGATCTCCGGACGTGATCTGATCCTGCTTTTAGGGGGGCTCTTCCTGATTTATAAAAGTACACATGAGATTCACCTGAAACTCGAGGGTGAGGAAGAAGAAGAAGGTAAAGTGAAAGTTCATTCCTTTGCAGGGGTAATCGTTCAGATCCTGATTCTGGATATTGTTTTCTCTCTGGATTCTGTAATTACCGCCATAGGTATGGCAGAACATGTGGAGATTATGATTATTGCAGTAGTGATCGCCGTGATTATTATGATGCTTTCTGCCACAGCCATCAGTAATTTTGTCAATAACCACCCAACGGTGAAAATGCTTGCGCTTTCATTCCTGCTGCTGATCGGTATATCACTGATTGCCGAGGGACTGGATCAGCATATTCCTAAAGGATATATTTATTTCGCTATGGCGTTCTCCATTTTGGTTGAAATTCTGAATCTTAAAATGAAAAAGGGAAAACGTAAACCTATTCAACTGCGGAATAATGTAGACGAGCAGAACTGATCTTTATAATTATTTAATTCTCTTATTAATTTGAGGGATTCAATTGTATAAATACCTTTGAATCCCTTTATTATTTAAAATATATAGCTATGATTTATTTTCCTGAAGCCATACTCTCGGAAACTTCTATACACCGGATCGGTAACCAGGCGCAGGATGAGTTCTATGTCTTATCCGAACAATCCATGGATATTCAGGATGAACAGTTGAAAAATCTGCTGATGCGCTATTTCCTCGGACCTTTTGAGAAAGTAAATGAGATTTACCGCTTCTTTCATCCGAACGAAGATTTGAACCTGAACGAGGTTTTTCACTTTGTTTCCCAGATTTTCGAGGACGGAACCAAATTTCACGAAAACAGTCAGCAACTAGCTAAATTTTTATACGGTATTTCCAGTCATCCAAAAATTAAAGCAGGTGAACTTTATGTCTGTTATTTTGAAAATGTACAGATTGAAGGAGAGGTGCATGATGCGATTGGAATCTTCAAGTCGGAAACTAAGGAACCTTATTTGAAGGTTTCACCGGAACAGGCTGGCTTTGCATTGAGCTACGAACAGGAAGCTGTAAACATCAATAAATTAGATAAAGGATGCCTGATCTTCAACACTGAAAAAGCAGAGGGATATAAGGTGGCCGTGATTGATCAGACCAATAAGAGTGCAGAGGCGGTTTACTGGAAGGATGATTTTCTGAAACTGAAAGTAAGGAATGACAATTATAACCAGACCAGCAATGTGATGGGAGTTTACAAAAACTTCGTCACAGAAAAACTGGATCAGGAGTATGATATCACTAAAGCTGACAAGATAGACCTGCTTAACCGTTCTATGAAGTATTTCAAAGAGAAGGAAAGTTTTGATCTGGACGAATTTTCGCAGGAGGTGATCGGTAACGAAGATGGGATAGCTTCTTTCAAGAATTTTAAAAAGAGTTATGAGGACGAATTTGATACCGCCATTGCAGACAGCTTTGATATTTCAGGGGCAGCTGTAAAAAAACAAGCCAGAGCGTTTAAAAGTGTTCTTAAACTGGATAAGAATTTCCATATCTATATTCATGGTAACAAGGAACTGATCGAAAAAGGTTTCGATGAAGATAAGTCGATGAATTATTACAAGGTTTATTTCAAAGAAGAAGAGTAGTGGTATAGATAAACGCATTTATTCGTCGCTATCTGCAGTTGAAAATGCAGGTTTATTTTTTTTCCAGAGAGTATTGCTAAGAAGAACAACATACCTTTTTTAAATTTTTATTATATTATGGCAATTACCGGACACCCTGATTATTAACATGATGATGGTCATTTAAATGATGGCGGGGGCAAAAAAGTACTCATCTGTAATTTCACAGGAGTTAAAAAAGCTTGAATAAGAAAATGAGGTGTTTCCGGGTGTTATTTGGACTAGTCGCTATAGGTTTCTTTATAGGCTGTACCCAAAATACTGTGGAGAAAAGAACCGTACTCGCCATACCAGTTTATGGACAAAGTCTCGCTCTGGGAGAGGAAGCAATAAGAATAACTGATTTCGATTCTTTGTCTGTAACATACCGCCATACTATTTTGACTGAAAATCTGGATGAAAAGTTCGGATATCTTTCTGATACGCATATCAAACAGTGGATTAAAAGTGTTCTAAACGACAGGCGGAGGGCATTCGAACTGTCTATATATGGAATGTCTGAAGTGTTAGCCAGTTATCTGAATTCTAAAGGTTCGGCAGATAGTCTGCTGATCTGTACTTTTCCAGGAGGCCAGGGGGGAACTGGTATAGAGGATTTAGGTAGGGGAAGCAAACCATATAAGAAATTTTTAGAAGAAATTGAAAAGGCATACCGAAAAGCACGTGATAAGGGCTGGAAATTTGAAGTGCCTGCATTTTGCTGGATGCAGGGAGAAGATGATATAGTCTGGTCTAAATCCAGAAATTATAAAAAAGATCTGAAGAAATTTCAAACAGATCTCAACAACGATATCAAGGCTATAACCAAACAACAAAAAGATGTCATTTGTGTCACTTATCAAACAAACTGCCTAACGCTCTCCGAAGAGTTCGATGAGAACAATTTCCTTAGCCGGGAAACAGTTGTTCCCCAGGGGCAGATAGAGCTAATCCGCGATGATCCAATGTTTATGGCAAGTGGCCCTACTTATCCGTATTCATTTATAGCGGAACGTGTTCATATGGATGGAATTTCACAAAAAAGGTTAGGCTATCTGGCAGGATTGTCGATTATCCGGCTGCTAGAATCGAAGCCAGGTAAGGGATTGATTCCAGAGCAGTTCAGTATTCACGGAGATACTGTAATCGTCAAATTCAATATACCCGTACCGCCATTGGTATTAGATACAACGGCGGTTAAAAAGGCGGTGAATTATGGGTTTAGCGTTATCGATTCAACTAATAATAATATTCTTACAAAAGTGATTATGGAGAAGAATATACTGAAACTCTTATGTAAAAGGGCACCTTCAGGCGCTAAGGTGAGATATGCTGTAAATGGTATCAAAGGCAAGAATGGTTATCAGTACGGGCCCCGAGGGAACTTAAGAGACTCACAGGGCAGTTGCTTAACTGCCGATATTCTGAATAAATCCTATCCGCTGGATAACTGGTGTTTTCAGTTTGATACATTGGTTAATTAACCCATAATTTACCCCGCTGACACACACAAAACAGCAGGGAATTATGGGCAAAATTGATTCGCAGGCCTTTTATTAAGCCAGCTGAAGAGGAGCATTAAATACTTCCTGGTTTCTGAATTCATATGTGCCGATCAAATCATATAAACGTCCTGATCTGACCGATTCAGTAAGCGTGTGCAAATGCTTGTCTGAATGCAGATCTGTACCCGCAAAATCATACATTTTTTCTTTCAGTAATATATCGGCTAATTTCTTTACATCACGACCGTAATAGCCCAAAACAGATAATAAATTAAGCTGTAACAGACATCCTTTTTCTTTCAAACGTTTCAGCCGAGACAGGTCTTTATAGTAGTAGGTATAACGCTCTGGGTGTGCCAGGATAGGTTTGTAACCTTCTACTTCTATATCGAACTGAGCCTGACTGATATTTGGACTTTCGACCAGAAAGCGCATTTCGATCAGCAGATACTCTCCACGAATGGGGCATAGCGCTTCTTCATGATTAAAATTATGATCAATCATATATTCTGCGCCTGTGCTTAAACTGATTGAGATATTTGCATTTATCAGTTCATCCCGAAGTAGGTTCTCCGCCTGCGAAATGGTAGCGGGGGTATTGGGATAAAGACCCTTAAATATATGAGGCGTACAGATCAGCTGATTGAAACCCAGTTCCTGTAGGGCGTTTACATAACGTACAGAATGGGCTACATCCGGTGCCCCGTCGTCAATGCCTGGTAATATGTGGGAATGCATATCTACTCCGAGCCAGGAGATGTCAGTTACTTTGTTTCTTTTTCGAAAAATATTGAGCATAGCTTTGAGGAAAATAAAGAGGGAACAAAAACGGCATTAATTTCTGACACAGATTCCTGTCTGAAATTCGTTCGGTCTTTAATAGATTTTTCCGCTGTGTCGGGGTAAAAAGACTGAGAATTTCCACAGTATAAATTTATACGGGATCAGAATTCAAAAATGGCTTAAACCTTTTAAAAAGGCGCATTTTGGGGGGTGGACAAGGGGTGGACAAATCGTAATAAACTGACTAGTCTAAACTTTAAGGGTAGATTTGGGGAATGTTATCCCCAGGCAGGGCACCTACTTTTTTACGGAGCCTTTGTTTCGCTTTTTTAACACCGTCTATAGTAATGCCAAGTAATTCGGCGATTTCCCTGTTATTCAAGTCCAGTCTTAAAAGGGAAAGTATCCTCAGTTCAGATTCGCTTGTCAATGGATACCTTGATAGTATTTCTCTGAAAAAGCTAGGGTAAACCTTCAGGAACATTCCTTTAAAACGTTTCCAGCTTTCTTCTGTCATTAAGTGCGTCTCCAGTAATGCCTGAAGACCGGCCTGTTGTGCCGGATACTGTTCTAAAGAGATGATGTTAGCATCCATCAGCTCAATCTGGCTACGCATATGCTCGATTATTTTGTTCTTTTCCCTCAGGTTGTCTGTAAAGTTGATGAGCGCCAGTTTAGCAGTTTCCAGTTCCAGTTCTACCTGTTGCTGTTTTAGCTGATGTTCTATCTTCTGTTTTTCCAGAGTAGCGGCTGCATGTTTATTTTTGAGACGCTGCCTGCTATAAAAAAGGATTAAGATGATAACCAGCAGGGAGGAAAAGATAATCAGGTTCCTTTTCTTGCTCTGCTCTTCTTTTGCCTGTTTAACCATAGCTTCACGCTGCTTATCAAAATGATGTTTTTCCCAAAAAAGGCGGACCCGTTCTATTTCCGTGGAGTTATCACGTTGTTGCAAGCTATCTTTAAGTGACACGTATTGTTTCAGAAAACTGGCATATTCGCGGTACTGATGTCTGGATTCTGCAATAGCCGCCCGCATGTCGGCGATTTTGAGTTTACTAACCAAAAAAAATGGTTTTGCATCCAGAAATGTTTCTGCTTCATTCAGGTATTGTTCTGCTAGTTTCCACTCCTTTTTTTTGATGTGAATACTTGCGATGTCAATTATAGCCAGCATAGCATCCAGCGGCTCATTGAAACGGATGGAATAAGCCCTGTTCAGTTTGAACTTTTCAAGTGCGAGATCTATTTTTTCATTGTTCTGCAAATAAAGCCGGGCGGTATTTCCGGCTACTATGCCTACCCATACTGTATCTTTTGCGGCCTCGGCAAGTGCTGTTGCTTTGTTGTAGTAGTATATTGCTTGCTGGTCTTTTGACTGCAACGCATAACAAAGTCCGATGGTATTATTAATGTCGATGGTCTCACGTTGACTTTCGGATGGGTATTTTAAGCCGGTCTTGAGATAATAGATGGCCTGATTATATTCTTTAATATAATAATAGAAATAACCTAGAATCTTAAGCTGCCTGCTGGGTTGTGGTAGTGTAGCCGGGTTCAGGTTTTTTAATAGCAGGTCTGCCTCCAGAAAATATTTATAAGCCGGAACCATTTGCCGGTAGTTGTAATGATAGTATCCGTAATTGATCAGATTGACCACCACCATGGCAGGTAAATTATAGGCTTTGGCCAGATCAACAGCCTTTTGATGATATTCTTCGCTCCTTGCATTGGGGCGGTCGGCGATAATCGAATATTGATTGGCCATCAGTCCGTAATAAAGACATTCAAGCGCCTTGTCATCCAGATCGGTTGCAATCTTGTGAAGCTGGTTCAAGTCGCGCAGGACGGTGGTGGTATCGATCCTTAAAGATGTCTGACGGTTTATCTCTATTGCCCGATCTAAACGCCCGGCAGGAGATTTAATGGAACGTACGGGAACATAACTATCCCGGGCTTTTACCGGGAAGGATAAAATGCCCAGGTAAAAAAAGAAAAATAGAGTGCCTTTTAAGCAGGAAACGGCTAGCTTACTCATGAGCGTTATGATGCGGGCAATAATACAAACAAACCGCAACACGCCGAAATTTTTAATGTTAATGAAATAATAAATATTTATACATGATTATGCAGGTCTTCCCTTCAGTCCCAATTGATTAAGAAAGACCTGCACATTCGAAATATTTATAACAATAACAGAAATTAAAGTACTCTCAACAGAAGTCCTTTAAGATATTCGCCTTCTGAGAATGAGATTCTGACAGGGTGATCCTCGGGCTGATGGAATTGTTTAATGATCTGTACTTCACGGCCGGCATCAAGTGCCGCCCAGGCAATGATTTGTTTGAATGTTTCCAGGTCGACTGCACCTGAACAGGAGAATGTAGCGAGAATACCGCCGCTTTTCAGCAAGGACATTCCCAGGCGGTTCAGATCTTTATAAGCCCTGGCTGCACGGTCAAGTGCAGAACGGGACGGAGCATATTTTGGCGGATCCAGAACCAGTACATCAAACTGTTTACCTTCTTCACGGAATACACGTAACTGCTTATTTACATCTGACTGAATACTATGTTGTTTTTCTTTTGCAAAACCGTTCAGTTCCAGATTGTGTGCCAGCGTTTCAATAGCTAATGCAGAGCTGTCTACGCTTGTCACGTGAGCGGCGCCCATCTTTAGACTGTTTAAGGTGAATCCTCCACTGTAACAGAAGCAGTCTAATACTTCTTTATCTTTGGTATAAGCAGCGAGGATTTCTCTGTTGTCGCGCTGATCACAATAGAAGCCTGATTTTTGTCCGTCGGCAATATTAATATGATAAGTTATTCCATTTTCTTTTACGGCAATGAACTCTGGTGGATTTTCTCCCCATAACAGGCCTTGCGCCGGTTCCAGACTTTCGTGTGTCCTTGCGCTCGCATCACTTTTATCAAATATTCCTGCCGGGTTTAATTCTTCCCGTAGAATAGCAATCAGATCTGCCTTAATATTTTCCATACCTGCGCTGAGAATTTGCAGGGATAGAAAGTTTGCATACTGGTCGACGATCAGGCCGGGCAGGTAATCTGCCTCACTGAAAATCAGGCGGCAGGTATCTGTCTGGCCTGGCTGAAGGACATGAGCACGGGATGCGATGGCTGCTTTAATTCTTGCTGCATACCAGGAATAGTCAATTACTGTATTCTCGTCCCACTCCAGCAGACGCACCGCTACGCGGGATTGTCCGTTAAAATAACCGTAAGCCAGAAAGGACTGGTCGGCTGCAAGGACTTTGACTACTTCCCCGTTTTCGGGTTTACCTTTTATTTTATCAACTGCACCCGAAAATATCCAGGGGTGTTTTTGCCACGCGGCCTTTTCTTTGCCTTTTTTTAATACCAGCTCGATCATAGGGGCAAAGGTAGTAAAAAGCAAAACGTCATTAAAGCAGATTTATAAGCAGCTTTTTGTAGTTTAGGGCTTTTTAAGTGTCTGTCTGAGGCAGAAGATAAAAGCATATCAATGGAAGAAATTAATTGGAATGACTTCGAAAAAGTCGAGTTACGCGCAGGAACTGTATTAGAAGTAATGGATTTTCCGGAAGCCAGGAAGCCTGCCTATAAACTCCGGGTGGATTTTGGGCCCTTCGGAATTAAAACAAGCAGTGCACAGGTTACTAAACATTACACGAAAGAAGAGCTGGTTGGTCAGCAGATCGTTGGGGTTATTAATTTTCCGAAAAAACAGATTGGCAAATTTATGTCCGAATTCCTGGTGACTGGATTTGCAGATGAACAGGGAGACATTGTATTAACCTCTCTGAATGGGAAAGTACCCAACGGAAATAAATTAGTCTGACATGAGTTTTTACGATTTCACAGGGAGCAAAGATCCGCAGCAGGAAGACGAGCATTATATGCGGCTGGCTCTGCAGGAAGCGGAGCAGGCCTATGCACAGGACGAAATACCTATCGGGGCTATAGTCGTGTCAAAAGGGCGTATTATCGGTAGAGGGCATAACCTGACGGAACAGTTGAACGATGTAACCGCACATGCAGAAATGCAGGCATTTACTGCTGCCGGGCAAACTATCGGAGGAAAATATCTTAAGGATTGTACTTTGTACGTTACCGTTGAGCCTTGTGTAATGTGTGCAGGTGCAGCTTACTGGACACAGATCGGAACGATAGTTTATGGTGCATCTGAACCCAAGCGTGGATACAGCAACCATAACAGTAATTTACTCCATCCTAAAACCGTAATTCGTAAAGGTGTGCTCGCCGAACAATGTGCTGCATTGATGAAGGGTTTCTTTGCTGCAAAAAGGAGCTAGTTTGACAAAAGAATTGAACAAAACATGGACTCGAATGTTATATTTGTCGAAGTAATAAATTTAAAACTTAAATATTAATCATATGGCTTTTGAATTACCTGCGTTACCTTACGCAACTGATGCTCTGGAACCGCATATTGACAAACAAACCATGGAAATTCACCATGACAAACACCACCAGGCTTATGTTACTAATTTGAACAAAGCACTGGAAGGTAAGGCTGAAGCAAGCCAGAGTCTGGATGAAATCATTAAAAATATCTCTAAGTTTCCGGCTGCAGTTAGAAATAACGGCGGCGGTCACTATAATCACTCCCTATTCTGGGAAGTTTTAGGACACGGAAAAGGCGGAGAGCCAAAAGGTGCTTTAGCGGAAGCTATTAATGCGACTTTCGGATCATTTGCAGACTTCAAAACTAAATTTGCTGAAGCTGGTGCTACTCGTTTTGGTTCAGGCTGGGCTTGGTTAAGCGTTGGTGCTGATGGCAAACTGGCTGTTTCTTCTACGCCAAATCAGGATAATCCTCTAATGGATATTGCTGAAGTAAAAGGTACACCAATTTTAGGTATGGACGTATGGGAACATGCTTACTACCTGAAATATCAAAACAAACGTCCTGATTATATTGCTGCATTCTGGAATGTGGTAAACTGGGATGCTGTTTCAGACCGTTATACTAAAGCAAAAGGATAATCCCTTTTCTTCATAACGAAAAAAGCCACGCAATGCGTGGCTTTTTTCGTTATGAAGAAAATTTTGCGAATGTTTTAAATCCCTACAATGTCTTTTTTCTTCTTCTGTTTCATTGCCTTTGGGATGACAGCCAGAATTTCTTCACGGAATGCATTCAGCATTCTTTTCTTAATGAAATTACTATGAGTAACCAGGCTTATTTCTCTCACTGGTTCCGGATCTTTAAAAGCCCTCACTTTACTAAGCTGTTTACTGTTCAGGTCCACTAAAGCCAGTTCGGGAAGAAGTGTTGCACCATTATTCATGTCCACCATACGGATTAAGGTCTCTACACTACCGGTATTGTAAGTTAAGCCCTGTAAACGGCTATCCTTGGTGGAACGGCAGATATTAAGTACCTGCGAACGCATGCAATGGCCTTCATTGAGCAACCAGATGTTTTCTTCCTCCAGGTCGGCGGAGTTGATCGTTTTCTTTTTGAATAACTTGCTGTTCTTGCTAATATAGGTTACAAAGGTTTCATAATACATAGGTACCTCGGCTATGCCCGGCTCGTTGACTGGGGTTGCCATAATTCCACAATCCAATACGCCGGTTTTAAGGTGATGAATAATATCCTCTGTAGTATATTCCCAGATTAGCAGTTTAAGGTCGGGATATTTTTCCATCATGCTTGCAATTACCTGTGGAAGCAGATATGGGGCGACAGTTGGGATAATACCAACTTTAAGTTCCCCTACAATATCCTGTTGCTGACTGTTAATAATCTCCTTGATTTTCTGACTTTCCTGCAATACTATACGGGCCTGCTGAATAATCTGTGATCCTATTTCTGTCGGGATCACTGGTTGTTTACTCCTGTCAAATATTTTGACATTGAGCATTTCTTCGAGCTTTTGTACCTGCATGCTCAGTGTGGGCTGTGTAACGAAACATTTCTCGGCGGCACCAACAAAACTGCGGTAAGTATCCACTGCGACAATATATTCCAGTTGTACTAGAGTCATATAGTTATAATTTATGCGATTAGCTTTTACTATTGATCAAAGCTATAATCTTTTATTCAATCTGCAGCTATAAGGTGAATTAATTTTCCTTCATTAAAAAGTCGCCGTAGGCGAGAGCGATACCTTCCGGCAGTTCAATTGTATGTCTCCAGCCCAGGTTATGAAGTTTGTTCACATCCATGAGTTTTCTTGGTGTACCGTCTGGTTTGGTACTGTCAAATTTCAAGTCTCCCGTATACCCCACGATATCCCGGATCAATAAGGCCAGATCGCGGATGGAGAGGTCGCTACCGGTTCCGATATTGATGAGCTCAGGTTCATGATAATTTTCCATCAGGAATAAACACGCCTCAGCCAGGTCATCTGCAAATAAGAATTCTCTCAACGGGCTGCCCGAGCCCCAGATAATCACTTCGGGTGCTCCTGAAACCTTTGCTTCATGAAACCGGCGAATCAGAGCAGGTAATACATGAGAGTTTTGAGGGTGATAATTGTCATTATAGCCGTAAAGGTTAGTCGGCATGACAGAAATGAAATTACAATTGTATTGTGCCCGGTAGGCTTCGCATAGTTTGATCCCCGCTATTTTAGCAATAGCATAGGGCTCGTTGGTCGGCTCAAGCAATCCTGTTAACAAATATTCTTCTTTTAACGGCTGCGGAGCCAGTTTCGGGTAAATACAACTTGAACCAAGAAACATCAGTTTTTTGACACCCTGTACATAAGCCTGATGGATCACATTATTCTGTATAGCAAGGTTTTCATATAAAAAATCTGCCCTGTAGGTATTGTTTGCTATAATTCCGCCGACTTTCGCCGCAGCCAGAAAAACGTAATCCGGCTTTTCCTGCTCAAAAAACGTAGTTACTGCCTGCTGATCACGCAGATCAAGCTCGGCAGATGTTCTTCCTATTAATCCGGTATAGCCTGAATCTTCCAGTTTTCTCCAAATGGCCGAACCCACCATTCCACGGTGTCCGGCGATATATATTTTTGCATTTTTTTCCATTGGTAAGCGCTTAAGCTGAACGGGATTCTATTAGTTTTAATTGTTGAGCGCGTAAAAATACAAATAACAACGTAGGATCTTTGGGCGTAATTGATAACAATGTCAGCGTAAAGTGTGCATTCAATTCCCGGCTGTCTTTTGATGGGATGGAAGCGGATTAAATTGTATTTTTGCTAAAAAAATAAAATAGTGGGTAAAGATAAGTTAAGGAAATTTGCTGAAATAGACACCTTCCCGAATGTCTATCAGATGGAAGAGGGAAAGATACTTCAGGGTAAATGGGGTGAAACTCATTTTAAAAATGATCAGCCAATTGTGCTTGAGCTGGCGTGTGGTAAGGGTGAATATTCTGTAAATATGGCCAAATTCTTTCCGGAAAAGAACTTTATAGGCATTGACCTGAAAGGTAACCGCATCTGGAGAGGTGCCAGAACTGGTGTGGACGAACAGATACCGAACCTGGCTTTTCTGAGAATACAGATTGAAGATATTGTTGAGTATTTTGGTCAGCATGAAATTGATGAAATCTGGATTACTTTTCCTGATCCGCAGCCGCAGGACAGCAGGGAGAAAAAGAGACTTACTTTCCCGGGCTTTCTAAATAAATATAAAAATATCCTTAAACCAGGCGGAAAGATTAATCTGAAAACAGACAATGACGGTTTATATGCCTATACGGTACAGGTAGTTGAAGAACTGGGGTTACCATGCTATAAAAAAACAGATCATCTTTACACTTCGGAACTTTATGACGAGGTTTTGCAGATTAAAACGCATTACGAGCGGATCTATCTGAAACAGGATAAAAATATTAACTATATCCAATTTTCACTGGAATAATGGAGCCATCATTCTATGAACAGGTTTATGAAGTGGTCCGGCTTATTCCATATGGAAGGGTCACTTCTTACGGAGCAATAGCCAAAGCACTCGGTGCCGGGAAATCTTCCCGTCTGGTAGGGTATGCTATGAATCTGGCTCATGATCTCCAGCCGCCAGTGCCTGCTCACCGGGTGGTTAATCACAAAGGTCTGTTAACGGGAAAATTCCATTTTCGCGGGCCGGATCTGATGCAGGAATTATTGGAACAAGAAGGACTAACAGTTAAAAACGATCAGGTTCAGAATTTCAAAATGGTATTCTGGGACCCTGCAATAGAAATTTAATTAGAGAAAATGGGACAATTAGTAGAAGAATTTAATGACTACCGTTCTAAAATGAACGACAGAATCATGGAGACTGCAAATACCAATATTAAAAGGTTTTTTGCACTGGATACCACAACCTATGCCGAGGGAGCGCTTGACGTGAAAAGCAAGGAAATGATGGGGCTGGTAGCTTCGATGGTACTGCGTTGTGATGACTGTATTAAATATCACCTGGAAAAATGTTTCGATGCAGGTGTAAATGATGCTGAGCTGAACGAAGTATTTATGATTGCCAATCTTGTTGGCGGTTCTATCGTGATTCCACATTACCGCAGGGCGGTGGAATACTGGGATGAATTAAACACCTGATCAGATGGATAACCTAATCAGATGCGGTTGGTGCGGTTCCGATCCCGATTATATCCGGTACCACGATGAAGAGTGGGGCAGGCCGGTTTATGATGACCAAAAATTATTTGAATTCCTGATACTGGAAGGTGCTCAGGCTGGTTTAAGCTGGATTACTATCTTGCGCAGAAGAGAAGCCTACCGAAATGCATTTGCGGATTTTGATGTGCAGAAAGTCGCTGCTTTCACGCCCGACGATGAAGAGCGGTTAATGCAGGATACCGGGATTATCAGAAACAAGCTGAAAATAAAATCGGCAGCTGTAAATGCGCGTTTATTCATCACTGTACAACAGGAATTCGGCTCATTTTCTAATTATATCTGGGGATTTATGCCACAGGGAAAACCGCTGGTTAATCATTTCAGCAGTCTGTCTGAAGTTCCGGCCAGAACTGAAATTTCTGATGCGATCAGCAAGGATATGAAAAAAAGAGGATTTAAATTCTTTGGTACTACGATCTGTTATGCACATATGCAGGCAATGGGCATGGTCAACGATCACCTGACCGGCTGTCACTGCAGAACAGCAGATGCCTGACCTTTTTAAGGATATTTATACTTATCTCCGGCACCCGGTATTAATGGTGCCGGAAAAGCCAGAATACCCTGTCCGTACGATGGTGGGGCTCTGGTTAATCACTTTGTCGGCAGCTATTCTGGCCAGCGTGGCAGACTTTACCCTTATTGAATTCGGTCTGATCCCTAAGCCCGGACCATCTTTGATAAGCAGTCTGGAATCCAGGTGGATGTTGCTTTTTGGCGCATTGCTTTATGGTCCGGTTATGGAAGAACTCGTTTTCCGGATGCAGCTGCGATATTTCTCTGCAAACTTGCTGTTCCTTGCTTTTCTTTGTGGTGCTTTGCTTACTGCAATTACGGATACAAAATGGGCTTATCTGATCTCTCCACCGGTTTTTGGCATTTTATATCTGTTATACCGTTTTAACCTTGCCGGAAGCCTGACCCATAAACATACCTTCAGAAAAAAATACTTTCCTTTTTATTTCCATTTTACCGCTATAGCATTTGCTTATTTTCATCTGGGAAATTTCTCCAGCGGGATAGAATTGCTGCCTTTTGGGTTGTTGTATACCCTTCGGCAACTTACCGGAGGGCTGATCTTTGGCTACGTTAGAATGCGCTACGGGCTAATCTATGGAGTTATCCTGCACTGTAGTTTTAATCTGGTACCCGCAGTATTGCTTTTCGCCAGATAATTCGGCCGCCGCCGATTAGGTTTACTAAAAATCAGGTGTTAACTTTGACAGGATAGATACGTCTGTGTTAGAAAACAATAAAATAATATGAAAAAACTCTTCCTGCTTGATGGTATGGCACTGATATACCGGGCTCATTTTGCCTTAAGTAAAAATCCCCGGTTTACTTCTACAGGGATTAATACCTCTGCGGTTATGGGTTTTGCTAATACTTTGATGGAAGTGCTGAAAAAAGAACAACCCAGCCATATTGCCGTGGTGTTCGATACGAATGCACCTACAGAAAGACACACTGATTTTGTCGCTTATAAAGCACACAGAGAAGCGATGCCGGAAGATCTGGCAACGGCTTTACCTTATATATTCAAACTGATCGAAGGGTTTAACATTCCTGTTATAACCAAAGATGGATTTGAAGCAGATGATATTATCGGAACACTGGCTAAAGCCGGTGAAAAGGCTGGTTTTACGGTATACTGTATGACACCTGATAAGGATTTTGCGCAACTGGTTTCAGAGAACATCTTCATTTATAAACCGGCCAGGATGGGAAATGACATGGAAATCATGGGTGTTCCTGAAGTGCTGGCAAAATGGGATATTGAAAATGTGGAGCAGGTAATTGATATTCTTGGGCTGTGGGGAGATGCAGTAGATAATATTCCCGGAATCCCTGGTATCGGGGAGAAAACGGCGAAATCGCTGATAAAAACATATGGTTCTGTAGAAAATATTATTGCGAATTCTCATGAGCTGAAAGGTAAGCAGCGTGAAAATGTAGAAAACTTCGCGGAGCAGGGAATGATTTCCAAAAAGCTGGCTACCATAATACTGAATGTTCCTGTAGAATTTGACGAAACTTCCCTTAAACTGGATGAGCCGAGCCGTGAATTACTGGAGCCGCTGTTCGCAGAACTGGAATTCAGAACGTTAGGTAAACGTGTTTTCGGAGACGGCTTCTCGGTGAGTGACGCAAAAGCTGCGGTCACGGGACAAACAGATCTGTTTGGGCAACCTGCTGCAATGCCTGAAAGGCCTAAACCTTTTGAGCAGTTACCTAATTTATTTGAACAGCCGGCAGCAGGAAAAACGATTGCAGATACTGCTCCCGACTACCAGCTTATCGATACTCCGGAAAAAAGAGCAGAACTGATTGCATTATTATTGCAGCAGGAGAGCATCTCTTTTGATACAGAAACTACGGGAACAGATGCAAACCTGGCAGAATTGGTAGGTTTATCTTTCAGTATAAAGGCGGGACAAGGATGGTATATTCCGGTTCCTGCAGACAGAGATGCAGCTTTACAACTTGCTGCGGAATTTAAACCGGTCCTGGAAAATGCACAGATCCGTAAGATAGGCCAGAATATCAAGTATGATATGCTGATCTTGAAATGGTATGATGTTGAGGTGAAGGGACAGTTGTTTGATACAATGCTGGCTCATTATCTGATCGATCCGGATACACGCCATAATATGGATGTACTGGCTGAAAATTATCTGGGATATACGCCTATTTCCATTACTACGCTAATCGGTCCGAAGGGTAAAAATCAAGGTACTATGCGCGATGTTCCTGTCGAAAAGGTTGTAGATTATGCTGCGGAAGATGCAGATGTGACTTTACAGCTGGCTGAAGTTTTTAGTCCGTTATTGAAAGAACTGAATGCCGCTGAACTTGCGGAGAAGATTGAAAATCCATTGATCTTTGTGCTGGCCGATATGGAAAAGGAGGGTGTTCGTATTGATATGGATACATTGATTACTTATTCTGCCGAACTGGAAATAGAGATCCGGAAATTTGAGCAGCTGGTATTTGAAAAGGCTGGAGTTGAGTTTAATCTCGCTTCACCTAAGCAGTTGGGAGAAGTGCTTTTCGACAAGCTTAAACTTGATCCTAAGGCTAAAAAGACGAAAACAGGACAGTATCAGACTGGTGAAGATGTTTTACTTGGGCTGGCCTCGAAAAGTGATATTGTAAAAGACATACTGGATTTCAGACAATTACAGAAACTGAAGTCTACTTATGTGGATGCATTGCCTTTATTGGTAAATCCAAAAACGGGCCGTGTACATACCAGCTATAACCAGGCAGTTGCTGCTACAGGACGGCTAAGCTCGAATAATCCAAATTTACAGAATATCCCTATCCGTACCGAAAGGGGCAGGGAGGTGCGTAAAGCATTTATTCCAAGGGATGAAGACCATGTGTTACTGTCTGCGGATTATTCGCAGATCGAACTACGCATTATTGCTGATATCGCGAAGGAAGAAAATATGCTAGATGCTTTTAAAAATGGGATTGATATCCATACGGCCACTGCTGCGAAAGTCTATGGGGTTGCTATTGAAGAGGTTACATCAACCCAGCGAAGAAATGCAAAAGCAGTTAACTTCGGCATTATATACGGACAATCTGCTTTTGGTCTTTCCCAAAACCTGGGTATTCCAAGAAAGGAGGCTGCTGAAATGATCGAGCAGTATTTTGCGCAGTACCCTGGTATTAAGCGTTATATGAATGACACCATGAATTTCGCCAGAGAGAATGGATTTGTGGAAACCATGATGGGAAGAAGAAGATATCTCAGGGATATTAATTCTGCCAATCAGACAGTCAGGGGATTTGCGGAGCGAAATGCGATTAATGCGCCGATTCAGGGCTCTGCTGCGGATATGATTAAGATTGCAATGATCCATATCCACCAGGATATTAAAGCGCAGAATCTGCAATCCAAAATGACCATGCAGGTACATGATGAGTTGGTATTCGACGTCCTTAAAACAGAGGTCGAGGCTATGAAAGCTATTATCAGTCACAGGATGAAGTCTGCAATCGAAACTACCGTTCCAATTGAGATAGAAATCGGCGAAGGCCGTACCTGGCTGGAGGCACATTAAAAGTAAATAAAAAAGGGTTTCACCAGATAGGTGAAACCCTTTTTCGTATGCTTATATGCAGAATTCTACAGATCTATTGTTTCACCGATAGCCGGTAGCAGCAATACTTTATTCTCTCTGCTGAATTTCGCCTGTGCATCTTCCTTATCTATTTTGATAGCCGGAAAGGTATTATAATGAACACCTATCACTTTATCACACGCTATATAGCGCGTTGCGATTAGTGCATCGTCAGCATCCATCGTGTAATTACCACCAATCGGAAGTATAGCATAATCCAGTTTGTAAAGATCAGCCAGGATTTTCATATCCAGATTCAGCGAGGTGTCACCAGCGTAATAGATAACTTTACCCCCGGTTTCCAGAACAAAACCTGCCGGATTACCGCCATAACTGCCATCTGGCATAGAGCTGGAGTGTGTAGCCCAAACCATTCTTAATTTACCAAAATCGAAAGTTGCCGGGCCATAATTCATCGGATGTATGTTTTCAACACCTTGTTTACCGGCCCAGTCTGCGACTTCAGGCATAGCAATAACTAATGCACCTGTTTGTTTGGCGATAGTTTCCAGATCGGCAACATGATCGCCATGTCCATGGCTCACTAAAATATAATCTGCTTCTATAGCCTTAATGTCAATGGAAGAGGCCAGTGGGTTAGGGCTGATAAACGGATCGAATAGAAACTTTTTGCCATCTGCCTCCAGCAGGAAGCAGGACTGGCCGTAATAGGTAAATTTCATCTGTTATGGTTTTACAAAAATCTATTTTAATAATACTATGAAGCAATTTTTAAGCGCCAAACATACCGCCCAGGCCACCTAGCATATCTTTGGTAGCGGATTGCATTTCTGCTGCACTTACATTTTCTGCCTGTTGTAAGACTTTGTTGATGGCTGTCTGCAGCAATTCCTGAATTTCTTCACGGTCTGCCTGTGCATAAAAATCAGGATCAATTGCGATATCTGTAATTGCTTTATTTGCAGTAGCCGTAACTTTAATTGCACCGTTTTCTACTTCAGCAAATACCGAAACAGTATCCAGGCGTTTTTTAATTTCTTCAGCTTTGTGCTGGGCTGCCATTAATTTATCGAACATATCTTAAGTTTTTTTGAAACAACGAATTTAAGACAAATAGGTTTACCACATTTAAATTTATTGCAGAAAACAATGCTGGTTTATGTTTGATCGCATTGAAGTATTTAATGTTTTGCAGGTTTTGCCCGGACATACTGATTTGGCCAGATAACCTCATCTCCCAATTCTGCAGCTGCATGCAATGCGAAATAAGGTTCCCTTAAGAATTCTCTGGCCATACAGATCAGGTCTGCCTGACCATTTTGCAAAATGTCCTCGGCCTGCGTCGCGTTATCAATTAATCCTACTGCTGCAGTTAAAATTCCGGTTTCTTTTTTGATTGACTCGGCAAACTCTACCTGATAGCCCGGTTTAAGTGGAATCTGTTGATGGGAAACATTTCCGCCCGATGAACAATCTATCAGGTCCACGCCGTTCTCTTTCAGTAAGCCGCTCAATTGGATGGATTCTTCCGGTGACCACCCGCCAGCTGCCCAGTCAGTGGCAGAGATTCTTACAAATAGCGCTTTTTCTGCGGGCCAGATCTCTCTTGTGTCTGCAACTACTTCCATCAACAGCCTGATTCTGTTTTCAAAACTGCCACCATATTCATCTGTTCTTAAGTTAGTGAGAGGAGATAGAAATTGATGGAACAGGTAGCCATGCGCAGCGTGGATTTCGATAAGCTCGTAACCAGCTATGATGCTCCTTTTTACTGCAGCTTTAAAGTCGTCCCTGAATTTGTTGATTGCTGCAACGTCCATTGCTACCGGAGCATGATCGTCTGCATGGTAAGGAATAGCACTGGCTGCTGCTGTTTCCCAACCACCATCTGCGATCCTGATTTGGCGGCCACCTTTCCAGGGCACGTCGAAACTGGCTTTACGACCTGCATGAGCCAGCTGAATACCCGGAATGGCGTTTTGTTCTTTGATAAATGCAGTAATCCGCTGTAATACCGGAATATGCTCGTCGGACCAGATCCCGAGGTCTCCGGGAGAAATCCGGCCTTCCGGAGAAACTGCTGTAGCCTCTTGTATAATCAGGGCCGCGCCGCCTGTCGCGCGGCTCCCCAGATGTACGAGATGCCAGTCATTGGCAAATCCGTTTTTAGCACTATACTGGCACATCGGAGAGACAACCAGTCTGTTTTTAAGGTGTAGATCTTTAATCTGTATAGGTGAAAAAAGTAATGACATATGCGCTGATTTGATAAATCCCATTGCCGAATACCGGCTGTGTGTCAGGGAATAACAAAAAAACGGATAGTATGTTAATTTTGTTCTGTTTTAGCTGGTATAAAATGATATTTGACAAATAAATGTATCAGACGGTCCGAAAGAAAACAGGGTATGCAAACATCGCAGGGTGAAGTTTGTTGTGTTTGTTTTAGCTATATATATGGATCTTCGCTCTAATGAACCTTTCTGGCTGGTTAAAAACGGCCTTCTGCATACCTATCCTTCATTAAGAACCGATCTGGAATGTGATATTTTGATCATAGGCGGAGGGATTACCGGTGCCCTGATTGCGCATGAAATGGTTGAAAAGGGATATAAAACTGTTGTGGTAGATAAAAGAGAGATCGGGTATGGAAGTACTTCATCTACTACTTCCATGCTCCAATATGAAATAGATGTGCCGCTTTACCGTTTGCAGGAAATGATTGGTATACCGGGTGCCAATAACAGTTATCTCGGTTGCCGGGATGCTATTTACAAACTTCGTGACCTGGCTCAGGAAATAGGTTCTTCCTGCGGTTTTGAAGAAAAAAAATCAGTTTATTTTGCTGCACAAAAAAAAGACCTGAAGTGGTTGCTCCACGAATTTGAAGTCCGTAAAACTGCCGGACTGAATGTGAGCTGGCTGGAAAAGGATGAATTGAAGGAATTGTATGGGCTGGAAGCGCTTGGTGCAATTCTATCTGCCGATGGAGGAAGTCTGGATGCTTTCTGTATGACGCACGATCTGCTGCATTATAATGCAAAAAGGGGGTTACGCGTTTTTGATAAGACTGCAGTTAGAAAAGTAACCCGCCTGAAACGGGGAATTATCGCACAAATGGATACCGGAGCTATGATTAGTGCAGGTAAAGTTATTTATTGTACGGGTTATGAGGCGCAAGGCTTGCTACCCGAAAAAATAGTGAAGCTTAAAAGTACCTATGCGATGGTCAGTGAAAGGAATCTGCAGCTAAAGAATAGTATTTGCGATACCTTATTCTGGAATACTGACTCTCCTTATCTATATCTGCGTACTACCGCCGACGGCAGACTGCTGGTTGGTGGTGAAGACGAAAACTTTAGAAATGCCCTACGTCGGGATGCACTTTTAGGGCGGAAAGAGGTGAAGCTGAGCAAGACATTAAAGGCGTGTCTTCCTGGCATTGATTTTATAACAGATTTCAGCTGGTGTGGCACTTTTGGCGAAACTAAAGATGGATTGCCATATATCGGCGAACATCCCAGATATCAGGACACTTATTTCGTACTCGGATTTGGTGGAAATGGGATTACTTTTTCTGTACTTGGCATGGAAATTATCTCCGGATTATTAGAGGGAAAACCGAATTTGCTTTCGCATGAGTTCCGCTTCGGGCGCTAATTGGTGGAAATGAAAAAAAATAACATAAAATTAACCTATTTTTAGTTGCATTTTTCAAATAAACCATACTTTTGTATCCATTGAGCAGCAGGCGGATAAGGATCGTTTGAATGTCAAAAAATTAAAACACGTATTGCACAACTCAATATTTATTTAAACCTTTACAAATTCATAATCTAAAGCGGGATTTTATACAGAAAATGACAATGCATACTTCACATAAACTTAGCATCGTAACAGCAAAGAATATTGCTGCGCGAAGTTTGTATATTGAACGTTTGCAACCTGTCATCTATGTAACAACCAGCCGGCAGAATTATACACCCCGCATGTGAGTATTTCTTTACTCCGTCTTAGAGGATTGCCTCTTAAAAAACAATTAATTTACACACTTATTTTTTCGTTAACCTTTAATGAATATAAACGATTTTGTAGTGCAGGTTGCACTTCCTGAACATCGTGTTTTCGCTGAAGAAATCTGCCTGGAGATGGCCGAATCAGCTAAAGCGCGCGGTACAGGTATCGCTAAACGATCCCCTGATTATGTGGCTGGTAAGATGGCTGAGGGTAAGTCCGTAATAGCCTTTAATAAAGATGGCTCATGGGCAGGATTCTGTTATATTGAGACCTGGAGTCATGGCCAGTTCGTCGCGAACTCCGGCCTGGTTGTAAGTCCGAAGTACAGAAAGGTAGGGCTGGCGCATATGATCAAGGAGAAAATCTTTGAACTATCCCGCCTGAACTACCCTAAAGCCAAGATATTTGGCCTGACCACTGGTCTTGCTGTCATGAAGATCAATTCTGATCTGGGCTATGAGCCTGTTACTTATTCGGAATTGACCCAGGATGAAGATTTCTGGAAGGGCTGCCAGAGCTGTGTGAATTTTGAGATCCTGAAAAGTAAGGAGCGCAAAAATTGCATGTGCACGGCTATGCTATACGATCCCGCCAAACAAAAACATGATGTTGCGAAGAAATTTGCCGAAGAGCTACAGCGTAAGCCGAAGCTTTACGAGCGTTTTATGCGCATTAAGCAAAGATTAGTTTTACAGCCGAAATCTCAGGATGGCAGTAGTGAAAACAAGTCTGTGTCTTTTTTATCTTCCATTTTTGCGAGATAAGAAGGGCTTTGAGGGATATTTTAAACGAAGGCTTTAGCTTAAGCGTTTAAAAGAAACAAAAGAGTTTAATAAAATAAAAGAACAATGGAACCTTCCGGGTTTCAGCACCTAATCAAAAAATAAAAGAACGATGAAAAAGAAAGTAGTTTTAGCTTTTAGCGGAGGTTTAGATACGTCATTTTGCTGTATTCATTTAGCGCAGGACAGAGGTTTGGAAGTGCATTCCGTGATTGTAAATACGGGTGGTTTTTCTACTGAAGAATTGCAGGAAATTGAGAAACGGGCATATGCACTTGGCGTGGCTTCTCATGCTGTCGTAGATGAAACTACACATTATTATGAGGGCTGTATCAAATATTTGATCTTCGGTAATGTGCTTAAAAATGCAACTTATCCATTATCTGTAAGCGCTGAGCGTGTAAGCCAGGCAACTGCGATTGCCAATTACGTAAAGAAAATTGGTGCTGACTATGTAGCTCACGGTAGTACCGGTGCTGGTAATGATCAGGTAAGATTTGATATGATCTTTAATATTATTATTCCGGGTGTAGAAATTATCACGCCGATCAGGGACCTCAAATTATCCCGTGAAGCTGAAATTGAATATTTAAAATCGCATGGTGTAGTTTACAGTGCTGAAAAAGCGAGATACTCGATTAATAAAGGTCTTTGGGGTACTTCGGTAGGCGGACAGGAAACGCTTACTTCTCATCAAACTCTTCCTGAAGAGGCATGGCCTACTCAGGTTACTGAAACTGAAAGCCGTAAAATTGAACTGACTTTTGAAAAGGGCGAGCTTGTTGGCCTTGATGGTGAAAAATTAGATCCGGTAACCGCTATTCAGCAATTGCAGGCTATTGCACAGCCTTATGGTATTGGCCGTGATATTCATGTTGGAGATACAATTATCGGGATTAAAGGTCGTGTAGGTTTTGAGGCTGCTGCGCCAATGGTAATTATCAAAGCACACCATACACTGGAAAAACATACATTAACCAAATGGCAGTTAAGCTGGAAAGAGCAATTATCTTCTTTCTATGGTAATTACCTGCATGAAGGCCAGTTTCATGATCCGATCATGCGCAATATTGAAGCTTTCCTTGCTGACACACAGAAAATGGTTAGCGGTAAGGTATTTGTTGAATTATTGCCTTATCGTTTCCAGGTTATCGGAATTGAATCTGCGCATGATCTGATGAGTAATAAATTTGGCAGCTACGGTGAAATGAACAATGCCTGGAGCGGTGAAGACGTGAAAGGTTTCTCTAAAATATTTGGTAACCAGGTAATGATCTGGCATAAAGTGAATAGCAATGAAGATTAAAGCAGGAATTGTAGGAGGGGCGGGCTATACGGGTGGCGAAATGCTGCGCCTGCTCCTGAACCACGATGGTGTGGAAATTGCCTTTGTACATAGTAACAGCAATGCCGGAAATCTGATATCTGATGTCCATACAGATCTGTTAGGTGACACAGATCTTCGCTTTAATGCTGAACTGTCTGATGCAATTGATGTTTTATTCCTTTGTGTTGGACACGGGGACGCTAAAAAATTTCTGGATGCAAATCCAATTGCTGCAGGAATTAAAATCATTGACCTAAGCCAGGATTTTAGATTGCATGCTTCGGCAGGCGATAAATGGGTATACGGTTTGCCGGAACTAAATAGAGAAAGTATTCAGCAGGCTTCTTTTATTGCTAACCCAGGTTGTTTTGCAACTTGCATACAATTAGCACTTTTACCACTCGCGGCTAGTGGCCAGCTAAAAAGCGATATCCATATCAACGCGACCACTGGTTCTACAGGTGCCGGACAAAGTCTTTCTACCACTTCACATTTCAGCTGGCGTAACAACAATCTCTCTGTTTATAAAGCATTCGAGCATCAGCATCTGAACGAGATCGGCGAGAGCCTGCAGCAACTCGACCCGGCTTTCAAGGCAGCTATAGATTTTATTCCACAGCGAGGTGATTTCACAAGAGGCATTTTGGCAGCTGTTTATATGGATAGTGAGTTATCTAAGGAAGAGGCGACCAAGCTTTATACAGATTATTACGCAGCGCATCCGTTTACGCATGTGAGTGCAAAAAATATTGACCTGAAACAGGTTGTTAATACCAACAAAGGTCTGGTACACGTGGAAAAACATGGTAACAAATTACTGGTCATCAGTATTATTGACAACCTGTTAAAGGGTGCGAGCGGACAGGCCGTACAGAATATGAACTTATTGTTTGGTTTGGATGAAAGGCAAGGGCTGCGGCTTAAAGGCTCTGCTTTTTAAGCATAGCCGCTAATCTGAGCAATTATCCGATTATTTATTTATTCCGGGCTTTTGTCCGGACCAAAACTAAAACAACATGAACTTATTCGACGTATACCCATTAAATGATATAGAAATTGTTAAAGCTTCAGGCAGCACTGTCTGGGATGAAAAAGGTCAGGAATATCTTGATCTGTATGGCGGACACGCAGTGATCTCGATCGGTCATACGCATCCGCATTACGTTAAACGTTTAACCGAGCAGTTGGCTAAAGTTGGTTTTTACAGTAATTCTGTTAAAATTCCTCTACAGGTTCAGCTTTCTGAGAAATTGGGAGAGGTTTCCGGCAAAAAGGATTATCAGCTCTTTTTATGTAATTCCGGTGCTGAAGCCAACGAAAATGCTTTAAAATTAGCGTCTTTCTATAACGGTAGAAAAAAGATTGTCGCTTTTAAAGGTGCCTTCCACGGCCGTACATCACTTGCTGTTTCGGCGACTGATAACCCAAAAATTATTGCCCCTGTTAATGAGACTGAAAATGTTCATTTTCTTCCTTTCAATGATGAGAATGCTTTAAAGCAGTATTTTGATCAATCCGGAGAAGAGGTTGCGGCGGTAATTATTGAAGGGATTCAAGGCGTCGGTGGTATTCAGGAAGCCAGTAAACCTTTCCTCCAGCTGATCCGTTCGCTTTGTGACCAGTACAATGCAGTCTACATTGCAGATAGCGTACAGTGTGGTTACGGAAGAACAGGCTTGTTCTATTCGCATGATTACGCGGGTGTTCAGGCAGATATTTATACAATGGCCAAAGGCATGGGAAATGGATTCCCGGTTGGAGGTATCTCTATAGCGCCTAAATTTAAACCTTGGCATGGTATGCTGGGTACAACATTCGGTGGTAATCACCTGGCATGTGCGGCAGCCCTGGCTGTTCTTGAAATCATGGAGCAGGATAACCTGATGCAAAATGCAGCTGAAACCGGGGAATACCTGATTCAGGAGCTTCGTAAAATAGAAGGTGTGAAAGAAGTAAGGGGCCGTGGTCTGATGATAGGGATCGATCTGCCGGCAGAACTTTCTCAAGTTAAAAAGAACCTGCTGTTTCAGCATCATATCTTTACCGGTGAGGCAAAACCTAATGTAATCAGGTTGCTGCCGGCGTTAAACCTCAGCAAAGCACAGGCAGATCAGTTTTTAGACAAATTTAAAATCGCGATAAAAGGATGAACCAATTCACCTCAGTAAATGATGTTAATGACATCAGCCAGTTGGTTAATGATGCGTTAACCTTAAAACAAAACCCTTATAGCCAGGAACACCTGGGGAAACATAAAACGATAGGCCTGGTTTTTCTTAACCCAAGTCTGCGTACCCGTCTGAGTACACAGAAGGCGGCCATTAACTTAGGTATGAGTGTAATGGTAATGAATATGGATAAAGAGGGCTGGGCGCTGGAAACAGCGGATGGCGTGGTTATGAATGGCAGTACGGTCGAGCATATCCGCGAAGCTGCGGCTGTGATGGGACAGTACTGTGATATCCTGGGACTGCGTTCTTTTCCTAAACTGAAAGATCGCGACGAAGATTATAACGAAGATTTCTTTAATAAATTTATAAACTATTGCGGAGTTCCGGTTGTGAGTCTGGAAAGTGCGACGCGCCATCCACTGCAAAGTCTGGCCGATTTGGTTACTATTCAGGAAACCTGGAAAGGCGAAGGCAAACCCAAGGTCATTCTGGCCTGGGCGCCACATGTGAAAGCTTTGCCGCAGGCTGTTCCGAACTCTTTTTCGGAATGGATGTGCCGGGCTCAGCAGGACGGGCTGGTTGATTTTACAATTGCACAGCCTGCTGGTTACGAGTTATCGGAAGATTTCACTCCGGGTGCGACGATCAGTCATGATCTGGATGCAGCGCTGGAAGGGGCGGATTACATCTATGTAAAGAATTGGTCAAGTTTTGCTGATTATGGTAAGATTCTTCCTTTCCCGGAAGGCTGGATGCTTACTAATGATAAGCTTAAGGGAACCAACGATGCTAAGGTAATGCACTGTTTACCGGTCCGCAGAGACCTGGAACTGAGCAGTGAGATTCTGGACGGACCTAACAGCCTGGTGATTCAGGAGGCGGGTAACCGTTTATGGGCTGCCCAGGCAGTTTTGAAAGCTCTGCTGGAAAACTTATCTTAGAACGATTCTCATATAGTTTACAGGCTCATGAAACAGTTAACCATTATCAAAATAGGCGGTAATATTATTGATCATTCCGAGAAACTTCATCAGTTCCTGCTGGATTTCCATGCGCTGCCCGGAGATAAGATCCTGGTACATGGTGGTGGTAAAATTGCTTCTGAACTGGGTAAAAGCCTCGGGATTGAGCCTAAAATGGTTGACGGCAGAAGAATTACTGATATTGAAACCTTAAGGGTTGTAACAATGGTCTATGCCGGACTGATCAATAAAAATATGGTTGCCCAGCTTCAGGCTAAAAGTTGTAATGCAATTGGTCTGAGTGGTGCAGATGGTAATGTGATTTCCGCGGTGAAGCGGCCTGTATCTACTGTAGATTATGGTTTTGTCGGTGACCTGAACGAGAATTCAGTAAATACTAAAACTTTACAGAGTTTATTGGAAGGCGGGTTGGTTCCGGTTCTTTGTGCGATAACACATGACGGACAGACCCAGTTGCTAAATACAAATGCGGATACGATCGCATCAGCTGTGGCTGTGGCGATGTCGGGCTTGTATGACACCAGACTGGTTTATTGTTTCGAGAAGAAAGGTGTGCTGCGCGATGTAGATGATGATGATTCGGTGGTAAGGCAGATCAGTAGCACTTCTTTTGATGCTTTAAAGGCAGAGGGAGTAGTTTCAGGTGGTATGATTCCTAAATTGTTTAACGCTTTTGAAGCGATCAGACAGGGAGTCCGTGCAGTATATATCGGACAGGCAGATGACCTTCCTTTAATTGACACAAATGGTTTCGGTACAGAATTAACAGCATAACGTCTTATGAAACAGTTTACGGGTAAAATAGCCATACTGGGCAGCGGAAATATAGGTCTTTCACTGGCTAAAGGTCTGGTAAAAGCCGGGTATGCGAAGCCAGAGCAATTAGTCTTAACCAGAAGAAACATTGCAAACCTGGCGGAGTTTGCTGCACTGGGTTATGGTGTGGATGCTGATAATGCCGCTGTAGTGGCGGCTTCGGATATTGTCGTGCTGGCCGTACTTCCCCAGCAGCTGAATCAGTTAATGGAACAGATTAAGCCGGCTACTGATCCTGCAAAGCAGGTATTTATTTCGGTGGCTTCGGGTGTGAGCTGCGCAGATATCCGTGCTAAATCTTATCCGGAACTGGAAGTAATCCGTGCAATGCCGAATACGGCTATCGCAATAGGTCAGTCTATGACTTGTGTGGCTACAGATAATGCTGCTGCAGAACATGTAGAGGAGGTTTGCCGTATGTTCGAAACGGTTGGTGCCGTTGTTAAAATTAATGAAGACCTGATGACTGCCGCCACGGCTTTATGTGCCTGTGGTACTGCTTTCTTCTTAAGAGCTATCCGCGCTGCTTCGCAGGGTGGTGTAGAAATAGGTTTTCATGCAGACGAAGCCCTGAAAATGGCTGTGCAGACTGCAAAGGGTGCTGCAGATTTATTATTGCAGATGAAATCACATCCTGAGCAGGAAATTGATAAAGTTACTTCGCCTAAGGGTTGTACTATCGCGGGTTTAAACGAGATGGAACATAATGGATTTAGTTCCTCCCTGATCAAAGGCATCAAGCTTTCAGCCTTAAAGGCCGGAGCATTATATACCAAAGAATAATGACAATAGAAAAACTGCAAGAGGATAGTTTAGCCTTGCTGAAAAAATTAATCAGCATTCCTTCCTTCAGTAAAGAAGAAGACCAGACGGCGGAAGTGATCGCACAGTTCCTTCAGGAACGCGGGGTGCCAGTTCACCGTAAACTTAACAATGTCTGGGCCTATAATAAATTTTATGATCCGGCTAAGCCGACGGTCCTTTTAAATTCCCACCATGATACTGTTAAACCTAATTCCGGCTATACCAGGGATCCATATGCCCCAGATCTGGAAGAGGGTAAATTATACGGCTTGGGTAGTAATGATGCCGGCGGATGTTTGGTTTCACTGATTGCCACTTTTCTATATTTCTACGAGCAGGAAGGTTTGAGTTATAATCTCTGCCTGGCTGCAACTTCCGAAGAAGAGATTTCTGGTAACAATGGTTTGGAATGTGTAATTCCTGATCTTGGACCATTGGAATTCGGTATAGTCGGTGAGCCGACCCAGATGAACCTGGCTATTGCCGAAAGGGGTTTACTGGTACTTGACTGTACTGTTACGGGCAAGGCCGGGCATGCAGCCAGAGAGGAAGGTGATAATGCAATTTACAAAGCCTTAAAAGCTATTGACTGGTTTAGGCATTACCGCTTTTCAAAGGTGTCTGAAGTATTCGGTCCTTTAAAAATGTCGGTTACGATCATCAATGCAGGCTCTCAGCATAATGTAGTTCCTGCAACCTGCACATTCACTGTGGATGTCCGGGTAACAGATGCTTATACGAACGAAGAAGTCCTTAAGATAATAAGAACTAATGTAGATTGCGAAGTCACACCACGTTCTATTCGTCTAAAACCTTCGTCTATCGATAAGGGACATCCATTTGTTGTATCTGGCGTTGCGCTGGGACGGACAACTTATGGTTCTCCCACAACTTCAGATCAGGCTTTACTGAGCATTCCTTCAGTAAAAATAGGTCCTGGTGATTCGGCACGTTCACATATGGCTGACGAATATGTATACAGTGCAGAAGTCGAGGAAGGAATTTCCCTTTATATCGAGTTGCTGAAGCCTGTTATCGGAGGTAAATAACCTGTATAGCCGGATTATTTTTTCCGGACCTAATTATTAATCGCATCGGGACATTTATTGTATTTTTGCCCCTGCAAAACCGCGCCCGGGCGCATATTAAATTTAAGCATGAAAATCTGGCAAAAGAATATTGAAGTAAATAAAGACATTGAGAGTTTCACAGTTGGTAAAGACCGTGAACTGGATCTGGAAATGGCAGCTTTTGATGTTCTGGGCTCCCTTGCTCATGTACAGATGCTGGAAAGTATCGGCTTGCTAACTGCAGATGAACTAGTTCTGATTCAAAAGGAACTGAAGAATATTTATGCAGAGATTGAAGCCGGAGATTTCCGTATCGAAGATACCGTCGAAGATGTGCATTCCCAGGTGGAATGGATGCTTACCGAGCGTATCGGTGAAGCAGGTAAAAAAATTCATAGCGGGCGTTCCCGTAATGACCAGGTTCTGGTCGATCTTAAACTATTTTTCAGAGACAGAATTGAAACTACAGTACGCAATACAGCTGTACTTTTTCAGCAGCTGATTTCTTTAAGCAATACGCATAAAGATAAATTACTACCAGGTTATACGCATTTGCAGATCGCAATGCCATCTTCTTTTGGCCTTTGGTTTGGTGCTTATGCAGAAAGTCTTGTGGATGATATGGAGGTGATGCTGGCCGCATGGAAAATCTGTAATAAGAATCCATTGGGTTCTGCTGCCGGTTATGGTTCATCCTTTCCTTTAAACAGAACGATGACGACTGAATTGCTGGGTTTTGAGAATCTGAACTATAATGTGGTCTATGCACAGATGGGGAGAGGAAAAACGGAGCGTATATTGGCTCAGGCCATGTCTTCAGTGGCAGCAAGTCTGGCTAAAATGGCCATGGATGTTTGTTTATTCATTAATCAGAATTTTGGTTTTATCCGTTTCCCGGACGAACTAACTACCGGCTCGAGCATTATGCCGCATAAAAAGAATCCTGATGTTTTTGAACTGATCCGTTCACGCTGTAATAAAATTCAGGCTCTTCCGAACGAAATTGCCATGATGACAACTAATCTGCCTTCGGGTTATCACCGCGACCTGCAGTTATTGAAGGAGAACCTGTTTCCTGCAATGGTTTCATTGAACGAATGTCTGGAAATGACTACCTATATGCTACAACATATTGAACTCAAAGGTGATATTCTTAAAGATCCGAAATATGCTTATCTGTTTAGTGTCGAGGTCGTAAATGAGCTTGCTCTAAACGGGGTGCCGTTCCGTGAGGCTTATAAGATTGTCGGTGAATCTATTGAGAAAGGCACTTTTAAACCTTCTGAAGAGGTTAACCATACCCATGAAGGCAGTATCGGAAATCTTTGTAATGATTCCATTGAACAAATGATGGAACAGATACTGGATCAGTTTAATTTTGAAAAAACCAGGACAGCAATTCAGGGATTGCTTGCCTAACGCTAACCACTAATTATAAATAATATGAACGTATCAGTATTAGCCAACTCATTAATTGGCTCTGAGATTATTAAAATTGGCAACGAAGTCAATGATATGAAAAGCAAGGGTACTGATATTGCCAATCTGACGATTGGTGACTTTGACCCTTCTATTTTTCCAATACCTGAAGCACTGAAGGATGCTATTGTTGAAGCTTATAATCAACATCAGACGAACTATCCGCCTGCAGATGGTATTCTTGCTTTACGCGAAACTATTGTAGAGCTGTTGAAAGACAGATATGACCTTGATTTCAAATCAAACGAAATCCTGGTTTCCGGAGGCTCCCGTCCTTTGATCTATGCAACTTACCTTGCCCTGGTTGATCCGGGTGATAAAGTGATCTACCCTGCTCCATCCTGGAATAATAACCACTACTGTCACCTGTCTTCTGCGGAAGGTATAGCTGTGGAGACAACGGAAGAGACTAACTTCATGCCAACTGCTGCGATTTTAAAGCCACATCTTAAAGGTGCTACTTTACTGGCGCTGTGCTCTCCGCTTAACCCGACGGGTACCATGTTCACTAAAGAACAGTTGGAAGAGATCTGTGATATCGTCATTGAAGAGAATAAATCCAGATCAGCTGGTGAAAAGCCATTATATGTGATGTATGACCAGATCTATTCTTTACTGACCTTCGATAAGGAACATATTAATCCGGTTAGCCTGCGCCCTGAAATGAGGGATTATACGATTTATATTGATGGTACCTCTAAGTGTTTAGCTGCAACAGGTGTACGTGTAGGCTGGGGATTTGGTCCTGCTGCGGTAATCGCGAAGATGAAGGCATTTCTTACGCATATAGGTGCCTGGGCTCCAAAAGCTGAGCAGGTTGCTGTTGCCAAATACTTTAGTGATAAAGCGCAGGTAGATACTTTCCTTGCTGCATTTAAATCGCAGATCCGCTTAAGTCTGGATACCATATATGATGGTTTTCAGGAAATGAAGGCGGAAGGTTTTGCAGTAGATGCTATTGTACCTATGGGTGCTATCTATCTGACGCTTAAGATTGACTATATTGGAAAAACTACACCTTCAGGACAAGTGCTTAAGGATAGTGCTGATGTAAACTTCTACCTGATCAAGGAAGCTCAGGCTGCTTTGGTTCCATTCTCTGCTTTTGGTACAGATGAAACTAAATCATGGTTCCGTGCTTCGGTAGGTGGATGCTCTTTGAAAGGTATCCAGGAAATGATTCCAAGAATTAAAAAGGCACTGGCTCAACTGAGTTAGTTCATGATTCCTGCCCCGCAGGATCAGCAATAAAAAAGCGGTCTCATTTATAAAATGAGACCGCTTTTTGCTTTACAAGTTGCCGGTAAATCGCTTTACACTTTTAGGACTTGAATTCGGATGTCTTATGGAATTCAATATCAGGATAGTCTCTTTTGGTCATATTGATCATAAAATCATTATCTGCCAGATATACCGGATTGCCGTCTTTATCCTGACCGATATGTTGTTGTTTACGTTTAACAAATTCTTCCAGCTTGGTTTTGTCTTTTGAGGTCACCCAATTAGAGCGCGTATAACTCAGCATACGGAAGTGTGCTTTTGCACCATATTCGTGTTCCAGGCGGAAAGCGATTACTTCAAATTGAAGGTCACCAACGGCACCTATTATTTTTCTATTCCCTGGCTGCGCAATAAACAATTGTGCAACACCCTCTTCTGTTAACTGCTGGATCCCTTTCTCGAGTTGTTTTGTGCGTAAAGGATCTTTGTTCTCGACTTCTTTAAAGATTTCAGGAGAGAAGCTTGGAATACCTTTAAACTGTAATTGTTCACCTTCTGTCAGTGTGTCTCCGATTTTAAAGTTTCCGCTGTCATATAAACCAACGACGTCTCCGGGCCATGCTTCTTCCACAATACTTTTTTCGTTGGCCATGAAGTCCATCGGGTTGGAAAACTTAAGCTTTTTACCCTGACGGGTATGGTAATAGAATTTATTTCTTTCAAACTTACCAGAACAGATTCTTAGAAAAGCAATGCGGTCCCTGTGTTTAGGGTCTAGATTGGCATGGATTTTAAATACAAATCCAGAGAAGTTTTTCTCCTCTACCAGTACTTCACGTTGTTCTGCTTCACGGCTTCTCGGGCTCGGCGCAATATTGATAAATGTATCCAGTAATTCTTTAATTCCGAAGTTATTGATCGCACTTCCAAAGAATACCGGTGCAAGCAGTCCATCTGTATATAGCTGGGGATCAAGTGTGCCGTATACGCCGTCTACCAGTTCCAGATCGCCTTTAAGGCCATCCAGTTCTTTTGGTTTCAGGAAATTATTCAGGTTTTCATCATTCAGGTCATTCACCTCAATTACTGGGTCTGCAATCTTTGTTTTATCCGGCTCGAATAAGTTCAGGTGTTTATTGTAGATTGAATAGACGCCTTTAAATGTATGTCCCTGCCCGATAGGCCAGGAAAGTGGACAAAGGCTGATATTAAGTTTGTTTTCTATCTCATCGAGCAGATCAAATGCATCTTTACCTTCCCGGTCCATCTTATTTACAAAGATAATTACAGGGGTATTCCGCATACGGCAGACGCCCATTAGTTTTTCGGTCTGCTCTTCGACACCTTTCACACAGTCTACTACAAGAATTACACTGTCTACTGCAGACAGGGTCCGGTAAGTGTCTTCTGCGAAGTCTTTGTGACCTGGTGTATCCAGAATATTGATGCGTTTGCCTTTATACTCAAAGCCCATTACAGACGTAGCAACTGAAATTCCACGTTGTTTTTCAATCTCCATAAAATCTGAAGTACTGCTTTGATTGGCTTTGTTACGTTTTACCGCCCCGGCTGTATTGATGGCTCCTCCAAAGAGAAGGAATTTCTCCGTTAAAGTGGTTTTTCCTGCATCGGGGTGACTGATAATGGCAAATGTTTTACGTTTTTCTATTTCGGGGTGGATCATAAGGGGTTAAGCAAATAGCTTGATGAAGCTGCAAAGATAATTATAATATATAAAATAAAAACCGGCCCCTTTTGAAGGCCGGTTTTCTATATACTGAAAGGTGTGTTGATGTTAAAGAACTTAATTGCCTCTTCCGCCGCGGTTACCGGATCTGCCGCCGGATTGGTTGCTTTCGGTACTTCTGGCCCTGCTTTGTTCCTGAGACTGGCGTTGCTGCTGTGCCTGCGCTTCACGTTGCTGAGCAGCTTGTTGTCTTTGCTGATCTTGTGCCTGACGTTGTTGCTGAGCCTGTTGGTCTCTTTGCTGACGTTGCTGATCCTGCGCCTGACGCTGTTGCTGTGCCTGCTGTTCTCTTTGCTGCGCAGCTTGTTGTCTCTGCTGATCCTGTTGTTGTCGTTGCTGATCCTGAACCTGGCGTTGTTGCTGTGCCTGAGCTTCACGTTGCTGTTGAGATCTTTGTTCCCTTTGCTGTGCAGCCTGTTGTCGTTGCTGATCCTGCGCCTGACGTTGTTGTTGCGTCTGAGCTTCGCGCTGCTGTCTTTGCTGGCTTTGGGCTTCACGTTGCTGCTGTGATCTCTGTTCTCTTTGCTGAATAGCTTGTTGCTGTTGTTCCGTGCGTTGTGACTGGCGGTTCTGTTCCTGCCCGGCATTACGTTGATTAGCATCAGAACGGGAAGGTCTTGCGCTATTTTCTACAACAGTTCCACTGTTCCGGCTATTTGTAGAACCCTGGCGGTTTACAGTACCTTGTCTGTCTGCTCTGTTATTGTTGTCCCCTCTGTTGTTGTTGTCCCCTCTGGAATTTGGATTGGACCTGTCAACAGTATTGCCTCTTCTATTATCAGTTGCGGCAGAATTACTTCCTCTTGTTCCTGGGTTGTAAATGTTTAACCTGTTATTTGAAATACTGGTTCTTCCCGGCGTATTAGACCTGGAAACCTGGTAAACTCTGACATCCCTGTTCGTAACCCTACGAATTTCAGATGCTCTGGGGCCTGTGTAATAGGTACGTCTGTCCCGGCCGTAAGTATAATTGATGATTTTTGTACGGTTATAGATATTAATATTCACACCGCTGTAACGAGGGTAGTAATTGCTATAGATACTACGCTGCGGAATAAAGACCCACCACGCGCTAGGCATATTATAGCCTCCGCTACCAATGTTAATATTGATATTTATACCAGGACCCAAAGGTGCCCAGCCATAATATCCACCACCGCTTCTCCAGCTTACCCAGGCCGGTCCCCAGACTGTATCAGGGATCCATAACCATTGACTATAACTGTTTAATACCCAGCGGCCGTAGTGAAATGGAGCCCAACCCCAGTCATAATCAGATACCCACGTGTTACCGTATTCAGTCATCGCCCAACGGCCATTACTGTAATAAGGCCTGAAATCACGCTGATCTACATCCGGTCTCCATACCCTGCCATATTGCGGATCATTCATCCAGGTTCCGTAAGGAGAGAGCTCGTCATAAAACGAATCCAGTGAAATATCATCGTATTGCGCCATCGCCTTTTGGGGCGGCCCGCTGAACAGGAGCACTAGCCCCAGTATTATAGCCGGCAATTTGATTAGTTGTTTCATTTGTGTGTGTATTAAAAACCTAAACTAATTGATGTGTGTTATCTCTTTGAGTAGAAAATAGCTCAAAAGTTTAAGTCATATTTACGAATTATATATTTTATTTTCTTTTAAAATGCAAATTTTGTTTTGGGTAAGGTAGGTTTACGCTGATTTTTTTTTAAGCCAAGATGCTTTTGTATACGTTACAACGATTTATTTTCGCTCACAGACAACCGTTATTCAATATTTCATGCCGGTTTTTTCTCTTTATGGGGATTAATTCTTTTCCTTTGTATCAGATTGCCTGTCTGTTATCATAATGATGATTTTTCTATACACATTACATAAAACATACCAATTTTAATTGATTATTTTTTTGTGAAGGATTTGGACAGGTAAACATATAATTAATAAACACTAATGAAAAAAGGCACCCTTTATCTTATCCCTGTTCCATTGGCTGAAAATGCATCAGCCAAGTCATTTACTCCATTTCTGGTTGATACTATCAATGCAATTCCAACTTATATTGTTGAAAATGAAAAGACTGCCAGAAAGTTTCTGAAAGAAGCAGGAATTAAAATTCCTCAGAGTGAACTGACAATCCACGATTATGGTAAGCATAAAAGGAATGATTCAATGGTTCCGTATTTTAAAGAACTGATGACCGGTAAAGATGTAGGTCTGATGAGTGAGGCGGGTTGTCCCGGGATCGCTGACCCTGGTGCTGAAATAGTTTCTGAAGCTCATAAAAGAGGTATTAAAGTCGTTCCTTTAGTGGGACCTAATTCTTTGTTAATGGCTTTGATGGCCTCAGGATTTAATGGACAGAGTTTCGTTTTCCATGGCTATCTCCCGATTGATAAGGTAGAACGTGTAAAGAAAATAAAAGAATTGGAAAAAACTGCAGAGAAAGAAAAACAAACGCAGCTTTTCATTGAAACCCCATTCCGTAATAATCACTTATACGAAGATATTATCAAAAATACGGCCGCTCAGACGTTATTGTGTGTTGCCAGTAATATTACCGGTGAGGATGAATTTATCAGGACACAGAGCGTGGGACAATGGCGTCAGGAAAAAATAGATCTGCATAAAAAACCGACAATATTCCTGATCTACCGCTAAGTTTAGCGATACATATTTTTACTATCCATAAATGCAATTACACTGTCTGGAACCAGGAATTCGACGTTCTTGTTATCCTTTAAAGCTTGTCTGATAAAGGTAGAGGAGATGTCCATCTGAGGGGTATCAGTCAGTGTAATTGACGGATGGTCTTTCCATTCTTCAATTACTGCACCTGGTCTGGGATAAACGTAAATCTTGTAATTTTTGAGCAAGACGTCATAGTTTTTCCATTTGCTCAATGAGGATAAGTTGTCTGCGCCCATAATGAGCACGAATTCCCTGGTTGGGTGCTTCTCCCGTAAATAAGCCAATGTATCGACTGTATAGGAAGGCTGGGGGAGGCCAAATTCAATATTACTTACCTGAAGGCTGTCTGAAAATTCGGTGGCGAGTCTGGCCATTTCCAGACGATCATACATATTTCCAAGCCCCTTCTTGTTCTTTAAGGGATTATGCGGGGAGACCACCAGCCAAACTTCGTCAAGGTCCGTAAAATGGGCCATGTGTCCGGCAATTACCAGGTGTCCCATATGAATGGGATTGAAAGAACCGAAGAACAGACCCGTTTTAGACATAATTATTCTTTAGTGCCGATGAAATCTGAAATTAATTTTTCTGCTTCAAGGCAGGCCGTCTCCAGGTCGAAGTTCTTTAGGATAACATCAAATTTATCTGCGTATTCCAGTTCTTTCTCTGCCTTAATAAAACGCTCCTGCAGTTTTTCAGCGCTATCTGTTCCTCGTCCGCTTAATCTGTCTTTAAGGACTTCCAGTGATGGCGGCTGGACAAAAATTGCCAGTGCATCTTTTTCATATTTACGTTTTAAACGGAGTCCGCCTTCTACGTCAATATCAAAAATCACATGTTTACCATCATTCCAGATTCTTTCGATCTCAGAACGTAAAGTACCGTAAAATGTACCGTTATAGACCTCTTCGAACTCTACAAACTCCTGGTGTGCGACTTTGTGTAGAAAGGCTTCTTTAGAAATAAAGTAATAGTCCTTTTCGTGTTGCTCATCTCCGCGTGATTCACGCGTTGTAGCAGAAATGGAGAAACACAGGTTAGGGAATTTCTTCAGTAAGTGTTTAACTATAGTAGTTTTTCCTGCACCTGAAGGGGCAGAAAATATAATGAGTTTGCCTTGTATCATTTGATATGTAATCTATTCTCCTAATTCAGATATAACTGATATCAGAGAATGCATTTTATGTTCTTAAATAACGTTTAACAGTTGTTCTTTGATTTTTTCGAGTTCTTCTTTCATACCCACAACCAACTGCTGTATCTGCGCGTCATTTGCTTTAGCACCCATAGTATTGATCTCTCTGCCAATTTCTTGGGAGATAAAACCAAGTTTCTTGCCATTTGCATCTTTACTTTTCAGCGTTTCTATAAAATAATTGCAGTGACTCTGTAATCTGATTTTTTCTTCAGTAATATCAAGTTTATCAATATAATAGATCAGTTCCTGTTCTAACCTGTTCTGATCGACATTGATTTTTCCGGCATGTTCTTCAAGAAACTGATTTAAACGTGCCCTGATCTGAGGGATTCTAAGCGGAGCCAGTTCTTCGACCTGTCTGAAAAAACTTAGAATATTCTGAATACGTAATTCCAGATCTTCTTTCAGCACAGCACCTTCTGTTTCACGGAATTGATTGAAATTCTTTAAAGCAGCCTGGAATGTGTTATGCAAAACGTCCCATTCCCCTTCATTCACAACTTCTTCTGTGTAGCTGATGACATCAGGGAAACTCAATACAGCCTGTAACAGATTATTTGAGTTTGCACCTAAATCGACATTAATGGCCTCTAACTGCTTATAATATTTACTTAGCAGAGCAGCATTAATAGTTGCACCTTTCAGGTTTTCTTCGCTGCGCTCAATAGTGATGGAAACATTTACTTTTCCACGTTCTATTTCTTTACTGCAGATATTACGAAGCAGAAGTTCTTTATCCGTAAAGGCCCTTGGTAATTTTAAGTTAAGTTCCAGGAACTTACTGTTGAGGGACTTAATCTCTACGGCAAATTTGGTATTATCCTGATCTGTAGAGGCCAGACCGAAGCCTGTCATTGATTTTATCATGTGCAAAGATATAATTTATTGTTAAAATGCTTGTTCTGTCCGGGTAATATTGACAGTTTACCGCATAGGCCTAAGGCATTTTAACATATTTTAGCATATAGATTGCTGTACAATGATTAAATTTACGTCAAATACTATCTAATGGGAGCGAGACTTTACAAATACTTTTTGATGATCACCCTGTTGTTCTCTGCAGCCGGACTGAAAGCACAAGATGAGTTCTCGTTAAACGGAGTTGTTATGGTTAGCGGGGCATCTACGCGGATCGCACTCGCCGAAATTACTAATCAGCGGACTGGCTATACGGTTGGGAGTAATGATATGGGGCTTTTTAGAATTAAAGCGCTCACCGGGGACACACTCATCGTAGTTAAAAGAGATTTCAGGGATAAAAAAGTTGTTGTAGTATCCAGTAAAGATATGGTTGTCACGCTTAACAGGGAGTCTACAACGCTAAGTGAAGTGAATATCAGGGGTAAGTCCAAAAAGATGGATCTGGATGAAATTAAACAGGAATATCGTAATAAAGGCTCATTCTATCAGGGTAAGCCGCCGGTGTTGTCTTATTTCTTTAAACCGCTGACGGCGCTCTACGAACTATTTGGTAAAACGCCTAAAAATGCGAGAAGATTTGGTAAATATTATGCAACCGAAATGCAGCAAACTCAAATTGACGGGTTTTTTAATGAATCTTTGATCCGTAATAATACTGGTCTGGAAGGGGCGGAGCTGGAGAAATTTATGCTGAACTACCGTCCCGATTATGAAAAATCCAAGCATTGGACTTCCTATGATGCCGTTAAGTATATCAGAGATTCTTATCAGCAGTATACGGATACTTTAAAGAAGAAATAGTTTAGATATCCAGTGCGGCACAGGCTTTTTCAGCAGCCTGTTTCTCTGCATTTTTCTTGTTGTAGTCCCGTCCGATCCCAAAACTCTCACCGTCGATCATTGCCTGGATGGTGAATAGCTTCGGGTTTTCGCCTTCGCTGTTTTCCATGATCTCAAAAGTTATATCCTTAGCATGCCGCTGGCACCACTCGATCAGTTTACTTTTGAAATTTGTTTCAGTTTGCTCCAGTGTATGAATGTCAATATAAGGCTTGACGATTCTTTTAAGCAGTAATTCTTTAGTGAAATTATAGCCTTTATCCAGATAAACTGCCCCGATCAATGCCTCAAAAGCATCACCGAGCATAGAATGGTGTTTGGTCTGCATATTAACCATACGCTGATCAAAGACAATCAGCTGATCAAAACCCATCTTTCTGGCGAGTTGATTGAGATTCGCTCTATTAACAATTTTAGAGCGCATCTCGGTAAGAAACCCCTCTTCCTTATATGGATAATGCTTAAACAGGAGTTCTGCAATTACCGAGCCCAATATTGCATCACCAAGGAATTCTAAACGCTCGTTACTGCTTCGGCTTCCGTTCTTTAAAACTTTCGCAACAGACCTGTGCCTGAATGCCATTTTATACAAAGTGGTATTTCCCGGCACAAAGCCCAGCATGTTTTTCAGCTTTTTTACAAACTCCCTATCAGGAGAGAAATAAAGCTTATAGAGGTCGAATAGGGGCATTAAATTCTATTGGATTGTGGCATGATTACTCCTCGTATTTTTTAAAAATAACAGAGGCATTGTGTCCGCCAAAACCGAAAGTATTACTCAACGCAGCACGAACTTCGCGTTTTTGCGGCGTGTTGAATGTAAAATTCAGTTTTGGATCAAAATCGGGGTCGTCTGTGAAATGATTGATTGTTGGCGGAATGATGTCGTATTTTACAGCGAGAATGGCAGCAATTGCTTCAACGGCTCCAGCTGCACCTAAAAGGTGACCGGTCATTGACTTGGTTGAACTGATATTCAATTTGTAAGCATCTTCACCAAATAGGTCAACAATTGCTTTGGTTTCACTGATGTCACCTAATGGAGTAGATGTTCCGTGGACATTGATGTAATCAATATCAGAGGTTTTCATACCCGCATCTTTCAATGCATTGGTCATAACCATCTTAGCGCCAAGTCCCTGAGGATGTGGGGCGGTGATATGATTTGCATCGGCACTCATTCCTCCGCCTACCAATTCGGCGTAGATTTTGGCACCGCGTGCTTTCGCATGTTCCAGTTCTTCCAGAATAATTGTTCCGGCACCTTCGCCGGCTACAAAACCATCCCTGTCCTTATCGAAAGGCCGGGAAGCTGTAGATGGATCATCATTTCTGGTTGAAAGGGCATGCATCGCATTGAATCCACCGATTCCGGCCTCATTAATTATTGCTTCAGATCCTCCGCTGATAATAATATCTGCCATATCCAGGCGAATATAATTGTAAGCGTCAATCATGGCGTTAGTTGATGATGCACAGGCAGATACAGTTGCGAAATTCGGACCGCGCAATCCATACTTAATAGAAATATGACCTGTGACAATGTCAATGATCATTTTCGGGATAAAGAAAGGGTTGATACGGGGAGTGCCGTCACCGGCATAATAATTTCTCATTTCATCCAGAAAGGTCTTAATACCACCAATTCCAGAACCCCAGATTACACCAATACGGTTTGTGTCCAGTTTAGAGAAATCAAATCCGCCGTCTTTGACGGCTTCATCAGTAGAAACGATAGCATACTGAACAAATGGATCTAATTTGCGGGCTTCTTTTTTTTCCAGAAAGTCTTCTACCCGGAAGTTTTTAAGCTCACATGCGAATTTTGTCTTGAATTTTTCTGTATCAAAACTTGTAATAGGCGCAGCGCCGCTCACACCTTTTAACAAATTCTCCCAGAATTCCGGGAGTGTATTGCCAATTGGAGTGAGCGCACCAATACCTGTAACGACTACTCTTTTTAATTCCATTTATACGGATTATACGGAGACCGTATGTTCTACTTTACGTTTTTCTCAAGGTAAGCAATTGCTTGACCAACAGTACCGATAGTTTCTGCTTGGTCATCAGGGATAGCTACATTGAATTCTTTTTCGAATTCCATGATAAGTTCTACAGTATCCAAAGAATCTGCACCTAGGTCATTAGTGAAAGAAGCTTCTGGTGTAACCTCGCTCTCATCCACTCCTAATTTTTCAACGATAATAGCCTTAACTCTTGAAGCAATATCAGACATAATGTTATAATTTAATGGGTTAAATAATTCAGTGCAAAGAAAAATAAATTCTAACACATTTCAAATGTTTTTATTTCTCTATCAATTTTAATGTTTTTATTTCAAACAGTAAAGCAAAATTAGTTTTATAATTTCGTATCCTCAAATAATCTTATCTATCTGCTTTGAACAAAACGTATTTAAAATTATCCCTGGACCTGGATTTCATCTTAATCGCGATTACAGCGTCCCTGAAGGACTATGTGCTATGCCATCAGATCAATACTAGACTTCATCTTGATTTTGAAAAAGTAGAGGATCATGAAGTTTTTTTTAACGTAGATGAGCCTGCCAGAGCCTATTCAAAATATTATTTTTATATTGAAGAAGGCGATAATACTTTTTTTGTTGTGGCTAACAGGAACAGGGAAGGATTTTTAATTCCGGAGATGAATAAGGTTGATTATTTCATGGTCATCCAAGGCTATATGGACAAAGAAGATCTGAATTCTATTCTTTCCGGACTAAATAAACTACCTGATATTCAGGTAGCTGCGCAGATTGATCCGCTAAAATTGAAGTCTCATGAGAATTTGGTCATATAAATTTTATATGTAAGGTGTATTAAATACACTATATTTGATTCTGACAGCATTCGTTAAATAACAAAATTAACCAGACAAACATTGGTTTTTAAAGCGAAAAACCTTATTTAGTTTGTCAGTAACCAATAAAGTAACTCAAGATGAAACCCTTTCATTCCAGAACAAAAATTGTAGCCACGCTAGGCCCCGCTTCGGCAAAACCAGATGTTTTATACAGCATGTTTAATGCAGGACTAGATGTTTGCAGATTAAATTTTTCACATGGTTCTCAGGCAGATCACCAGGAAGTCCTGGACACGATCCGCTCAATTAATAAAAAATATAATTATAACGTTGGTATTCTTGCCGATTTGCAAGGACCTAAAATCCGTATCGGAATCGTAAAAGATGGTGGTATCCACCTGGTTAACGGTAGCCGTACGGTTATTACTACCAAAGAATGTATCGGTAATGAAGAGCGTATTTATATCACTTATACGAGCTTCCCTAAAGACGTTAAAGCAGGTGAAATCATCCTTTTAGATGATGGTAAACTGCAAATGAAAGTTATCGAAACCAACCTTGAAGACGAAGTAGTTTGTGAAGTTGTACATGGTGGTATTCTGACCTCAAGAAAAGGAGTTAACCTGCCAAATACTAAAGTATCTATTCCTTCTCTGACTCCAGAAGACAGAAAAAACCTGGAATTTGTTCTGGAAAATGATGTAGACTGGATCGGTTTATCATTTGTTAGAAATGCTGCTGATATCACTGAGCTAAAAGATATTATCAAAGCAAGAGGTAAAGAAGCAAGAGTTATCGCTAAAATCGAGAAACCAGAAGCTATCGCTAATATCGACGAGATCATAGCAGTTTCTGACGGAATCATGGTTGCACGTGGAGACCTTGGTGTTGAAATGCCAATGGAAGAAGTTCCTTTATTGCAAAAAATGATAGTTCAGAAATGTATTGCTGCCTCTAAACCGGTAATTATTGCAACGCAGATGCTGGAAAGTATGATCACGACTCCAAGACCAACACGTGCTGAAGTAAATGACGTGGCTAACTCTGTACTTGACGGAGCTGATGCAGTGATGTTGAGCGGTGAGACATCTGTTGGTGAATTTCCACTGATCGTTATCGAGACTATGCAGAAGATCATCCAGAACATCGAGCAAAACAACTATCCGTTCAATGTAGAGAAATTCCTGAAACCAAAATCAGCTACATTCCTTAGTGATGCTGTTTGCGATTCGGCTTGTTTCCTTGCTAAACAAACCAGCGCTGTAGGTATCGTATCGATGACTGTGAGTGGTTATACAGCTTTCGAAATTTCAAGTCACCGTCCGGAAGCACTTACTTATATTTTCACAAATAACCTTCAATTACTGAATACTTTAAGTTTAGTATGGGGCGTACGTGCTTTTTATTATGACAAATTTGAGAGTACAGATGAGACTATCCTGGATGTTAATGAGCTGCTTGTCAAGATGAAGCTTGTTAAGAAAGGTGACGTATTAATTAATACTGCAGCTATTCCAATGGAAAAACAAGGGAAAACAAATATGGTTAAAGTAACAGTTCTTGATTAATTTGTTTTAAGAGTCAAAAAAAATGCTACTTTTGCACTCCTCCAAGGAGAGGTGTCCGAGTGGTTGAAGGAGCACGCCTGGAAAGTGTGTATACCTCAAAAGGGTATCGAGGGTTCGAATCCCTCTCTCTCCGCAACAAAAAAAAACCTTGCAATCATTGATTTGCAAGGTTTTTTTTTGTTCTATTGCTGATACCATCTCTAATTAGGCAATTTATTATATTAGGAATCTAGATTCTTAAGATTAAAAGTTCAATGATAAGAAACGCCGTTTTAATAACTGTATTTTTTTTATTCGCACAAAATGTATTGGGACAGAAGCAGAGTCCCCTCCACGACAGTATTTCCATTTTTTTTGACGAAATTAAAAAAGCTTCAGAAAAGAACACCGGACTTTGGAATAAAGGGTTATACGGACCTATGATTTTAATTGATCCGCGGACCAGAGAGCTTGTTGCAAACGAACCTGATACCGCAGGTATATTAAAGCTTAATAGGAATATTTATTACGGAGTTTTGCCTGGTAATGTCAACATTGCTAATACAGCTATAAACTGGAATGGGAAGAGATGGGCTATGATTATGCTTCCCCTTCCTCAAAACAAGCAAGACAGAATTAATTTACTAGCCCATGAGTCATTTCATCGTATCCAGCCCTCTCTGGGATTTACACTCAGTAACGTTGAGAATAATCACCTTGATCAAAAGGACGGAAGAATTTATCTGCGTTTAGAACTGGAAGCATTGAAGAAAGCAATCAAATCCTCTTCAGAAAAAGAATTGCGGCATCACCTGACAAATGCCCTGACCTTTCGAAAATATCGGCATGCAATTTATAGTAAATCAGATTCTACTGAAAACATATTGGAATTAAACGAAGGAATTGCAGAAGTTACGGGAGTCATAGTTAGTGGTAGAAATAAAGCACAGACAACAACATTTTTTTTGAACGGAATAGATGGGTTTTATAGAAATCCCACATTTGTTCGTTCATTTGCCTACTATACCACTCCTGTTTATTTTTATCTACTGTATAATAAAAATAAAACATGGTCTGAAAAAATCACAGCAAAAACTGATTTGACTTCCTATCTTATTAAGGCATTCAATGTTAACATCCCGATTGAACTAAAAACAACGGTCGAAAACATAGCCATTAATTATAATGGAGAAGTAATAATTCAGCAGGAAAAGGAAAGAGAAGAAAAGACTAAGCAGCTTATTGCTGAATATAGATTCAAATTCATTGACCAACCTCATTTTGAGATAAAATTCGAGAAAATGAATGTTTCGTTTGACCCAAGGAATATTATTCCGATAGAAGATAAGGGAACGGTTTACCCGAATATTAGAGTTACAGATTTATGGGGTATTTTGACAGTTGAAAATGGCGCATTGATGAGCTCAAACTGGGATAAAATTTCGATTTCAAATCCTGCCAGAACAGAAGATAGAAAAATATTCGGTGATGGCTGGATACTTGAATTGACTGATGGCTATACAATAGAGAAGGATGGAGCAAGTGGAAACTATAAGTTGAAGGTGATTGATCGATAATATAAAAATGATTTATATATATTATGTAATTAAACCTAATTGAAAGGACATTCGGATTAATACGGCGACATTTTTGGCTTTAAATTTTTGAAGAAGGTTTCTCCGGTGCATTTCAATTGTTAATGGACTTACACAAAGCTGATCGGCGATAACAGTCGATGTCTCTCCGGCAGCAATCAGCTTCAAGACCTCTAGCTCTCTCCGTGTCAGCTTTGGCACAGGCCCTTGCTCATAAACAGCCGGCTGAGTAATGATCTCTTCAATACCAGTACTAAAACTTAACTGACCATTCATAACCTGTGCAATACTTGAAAGGAGCTCTTCTGACGACGCGTTTTTCAGCAGATACCCATTTGCCCCGTTCTGTAGCATCTGCATAATCAGGCTACGCTCGTTGTGGTTCGTCAGGGCAATTACCCTTGTAACTGGTGCCATTGTTTTTATTTCTTTGCAGATATCCATTCCATTACAGTCCGGAAGACTGATATCCAGGATTACCACGTCCACTTCCTGCTCCTGCAAAAACGCGATTACATCCTGTCCTTTGGTGAAACTTGCCAGGACATTCAATTGCTCATGAGAGCTGAGCAGTGCTTTCAGACCCTGAATAATCAGAGGATGATCATCTACGATCACCAGGTTAACTTGTTTTACAAACATCCAGTTCTATATTTATTATTGTTCCTTCATTAGGTGCAGAGTCCAGGTCTAGTTTTCCGTTCAGATATTCCACCCGGGCTTTTATATTTTCCAGGCCCATTCCGGCAGTTGGTATTACGTGGTTAGTGTCAAAGCCCTTTCCATCGTCTTCAGCAGTGATCAGGAAGATATTCTCATTCTGACTACACTGGAGCATAATTGTGGAGGCTGATGCATGACGTATGGCATTGGCCAGAATTTCCTGTATAATGCGGTAGATCATAATCTGGGTTTTCTCCGGCAGATCTTCCTGTATTCCAAAGGATTGAAATTCGATCTTCAAGTCTGGGGTAGAGCAGGACATACACAGATCAAGAATTGCTCGTTCCAGGCCGAATTTGATAAGGGTCTCAGGCATCATGTTTTTTGCTATGCGCCGCAATTCGTTAAGAGAAGAGTCTACCTGACCGATTATTGCAGTTTTTGTTTCCAAAGATGGAGAGCCGCTTTTCTGAAATAAAGCCGACAGATGAAGTCTGACTCCGGCAAGCAGGCCACCTAGTCCGTCATGTAAATCTCTCGCCATTCGTTTTCGTTCACGTTCTTCACCCTCAATGACGGCAGAACTTACCTGTAGCTGTTCCTGTTGAGCCAATTCTTTGAGCTGCTGCTTATAACTTATTTTTTCCTGTTGTGCCAGGCGACGGCTTTTTTGATAATTGAGTAGGACTAGAAATAAAAGCAATAAAAAAAACAGGACTGCGGCGGCCAGGAGCCAGCTCATTAATCTGTTATTCTCCGCACTATATTCTGCTTTGGCTTTTTGTGATTTGAGCATTGAAATGTTATGGAGGTTCTCCTGATTACGGAAACGGACCTCCATTTCATAAATTTCCTTTTTGATATTACTTTCTGAAATACTGTCGTTCAGCCTGCTATACTGCTCCATCCAGAAATAGGCATTTGGGAATTGTTTGTCTGCAGCGTAGACTTCGGCTATCGTTTTATACGCATTCCTTCTGACGTTAGAAAGCAATTGAAATGTTTCATCCTTTTGCAACTCTTTGAATACTTTTTCAGCCGCTCTGTAATTATTCAGTTTCCTGAATGATTCCAGCTTTTCCAGTAATAATGCGTGATTTATATATTCGGTATGCAGTTCTGTAGCCAGTGCTAATCCTTTATCAGCACTTATCAGTGCTTTTTTATAATTTGAGGTCCTATTCAGGTACATACTCTCGGCAGCATAAAAATGCGAATTAATCGGCGATTCCGGGAAAGGTACCAGGCGTTTGTGCGCTTCATCAAGCATTGCAGCCGCTTCTTTGTATTCTTTAAGCAGGCAAAGCGTAGAAGATGCATCAATGTATACCGCGGCTACCCGGCTGGATTTACTTTTCGCTTTCTTAAGACCTTCTATTGCCATGGAAAAATAAGATTTGGATTGCTTATTCTGACCGATATTGGATAACAGTGTGGCGAGGTCAGCATACATAAAATACAAGAGAATATCGCCTTTGCCTTTTTTCGTCAGGGGTATTGACTTGGAAATTATTGTATTTACTGCTTCGGTCTGTTTGTCATTAAGTTGGAGTACCGATGCATAGTTCAGCCATATTTTAGATCTAAACAGGTAGGCCTCATCGGTAGTAAACTTAGATAGTAGACTATCTGCTTTTTTATATAAGATAAGGCCGCGTTCGTCGTCGTCCGGAAGGAATGTCGCTTCGTAAAAAGGCTCGCCTGCTAAAAGAAAAGGATATGCCTGTGCCAGTTTATTGGCTTCTTTTAAGTACCACCTCGCTTGTTTTATATCAGTTTTGGAGAAAAATCCTGATATGAAATAGTTGGCCTGGGCCCGGCTGCTGTCTCCAAGTGACTTATTTTGCGCCACTTTCTGCAGACTATCCAAATACCTGTTTTCTTTGGTGGGCATTTGCCCGGTCGCGAGCAAAGGAAATAAGATTAAAAGCCCAAGCAGTCTAATCATCCCGGTAAAATAATAATTAATCGGAAAAATGCTGAAGATTTCCAAAAAATACTGGAAAACCAGTAGATATTTTATCTGGAATCCGGGTATTGTGGTAATTGGCAAATCGCGATAGTTTTGCCGTCAATTACATTAATTATCAATCTATTAAATTTACATCAACCTATGAAAAAGTTTAAACAAAAGATCCAATGGTTAAAAATGATAGCTGTACCGTGTCTGTTACTCCTTGTGCTGTCGAGTTCATGCTCTAAAGACAAAGATAATAACCCGGAAGGTGGCAATTCCTATCCAAAAGAGGTAAATGTAGAATACCGTCTAACTTCTGTAAGTGGAATAACTTCAGGAGATGTAATTTATCACAATGCAACAGGAGGAAATACGCTGCTTGATAAAGTTGCCCTTCCGTACTCAGTAAAGTTTAAAAGAACTGTAAACTTTACCGACAACCTTGCAATCAGCATTAATGCTTTAGGGTCTGGAGAAGTTAAAGCAGAAATCCTGGTAGATGATAAAGTTGTAGCAACTCAAAATTATTCGGGTACCTCTGTTGTTACTGGTACTGCAGTTTATATTTTCAAGTAAGATTTTAGAAAACTGTGAGTCAAAACCTGTGTCTTTAACTAAGGCACAGGTTTTTTTATAGACTGAATCGTCCCTTCTAAGCGAACCTAGACGCAACACTTTGTTGCTAAGTTCCACACTTTTTTATTCAAATATTCAATAAAAAGCCTGTTTTTGGCCTTAAAACGGCACGGCATAATAGTTGGACTATGGCAAAATATAGAAAAACTTATATGCCATTCCAAATGATGAATTTAACAGAAGATAGAACTAGCTTAATAGAAGCATCGGAATCAGTAGCTACATTAAATGTACATGAAAAATTGGTTCGTGACAAGAGTTTCATAAAAAAAATAACGAAAGCCACTTTAACACCTCTGAATTATACTATTCTGATCAGCGCATTTTTAATGTTACTTGGTGGTGCTTTCCTCGTTTATAAATTACAACCACAATTTGAGCAGATCCATTTAGCAAGAATGGAAACTATGTGGGGAACCGCACTTATAATTACTGGTATAGTATTGCTTACTGTACAAGTTTCTTTTATACTTTATATGGTTTTCCTTTATCTGCGTTATAAACCGGTTAAATCTGTTACAGATGATAAGCTTCCTTCAGTTACTGTTATTGTGCCAGCTTATAATGAAGGAAAACTAGTTTGGGAAACACTGCTCAGTCTGGCTGCGAGTGATTATCCAGATCAGAAGATTCAGATTATTTCTATAGATGACGGTAGCCAGGATGATACATGGTACTGGATGAAAAAGGCTAAAGCTCATTTAGGTGACCGCCTTTCGATTTATCAGCAGCCTAAGAACATGGGTAAAAGACATGCTTTACACCGTGGGTTTAAAATGGCAGCAGGTGATGTATTTGTTACTGTAGACAGTGATTCAATCGTTAAAAAAGATACTTTACGGAATCTGGTGAGCCCATTTGTGACCAATGAAAAATGTGGTGCAGTAGCAGGAAATGTTCGTGTGCTGAACGATAAATCAGCGATGATTCCCAGAATGCTGAACGTAAGTTTTGTTTTCAGTTTTGAGTTTGTGCGTTCTGCGCAAAGTGCAATTGGTAGTGTGTTTTGCACACCAGGTGCCTTGGCAGCTTACAAAAAAGATGCAGTTTTAGCCTGTTTAGAAGACTGGATGAATCAAACCTTTATGGGAAAACCAACAGATATTGGTGAAGATCGTGCAATGACTAATATGATTCTGAAACAAGGTTACCATGTGTTATTCCAAAGAAATGCATTAGTGTTAACTAACATCCCTGAAAAATATACAAGCTTGTATAAGATGTTTATCAGATGGGAACGCAGCAATGTACGTGAGAACATAATGATGAGTAAATTCGCTTTTACAAAGTTCCGTAAAGAATCAACCACCGGAACCAGAATATTATTAATGGTTCAGTGGTTAAATGTTCTGATGGCTTTCCCTTTTACTTTGTTGATGGCCTTTTTAGTGATTACGCAACCAGTGCTTTTCATTAGTGCGACCCTTTTAAGTATCCTTATCTTTTCAAGTATACAAATGTTCTTTTATGCTAAAAAGCACGGTATATCTGAGTCGTTCTGGGCATATCCTTATAGTATTTTCTATGCCTTTGCTTTGTTCTGGATTACTCCATACGCTATCGCAACAGCAGGAAAAAGCGGATGGCTTACACGTGGACTGGCAGACAAAAATTAATATCAGTCACCCTAAACCATAAATAGCGTCTTAAGTTTATACTTAAGGCGCTTTTTTTATTTTAAATTAGCAGTCTGGCTCTCAACTCTATATCAGATTCCGGAAAATATCAATGCAAATTATCTCTATTAATATTGCTTGCAAATTATTGCAATTTTGCATTACTTTGCAACATTAAATAATGAATGATGTCGGAAATGATAACCAAAGCAAAAAATGCGACCAGAAGTATATTCCTGGTTTGCGGATTAGGAATCTCCAGCTGGGCACCTATGGTTCCTTTTGCAAAAGAGAGACTTCAATTAAATGATGCCAGCCTGGGGCTGCTTCTGCTGCTATTAGGTGGTGGTGCAATTACGATGATGCCCATTAGTGGTTATCTTGGGCATAAATATGGAAACAGGATTGTAATTCTCATTGCGACGCTGGTTATAGCAGCTATGCTACCTTTATTGTTATTCATGAATACAGTATGGACGATGGCTATATGTCTGTTTATCTTCGGTTCTGCGATTGGTACTGTAGACGTTGCGATGAATTCACATGCTGTACAGGTCGAACATATATATGGTAAGCCGATCATGTCTTCTTTTCATGGTCTTTTTAGTACCGGTGGATTATTTGGTGCATTAGGTCTGGGCTTCCTGATTAAAATGGGACTTACCCCAATAGCTACCGCTTTAAGCATCTCTGTACTGCTCGTCCTCATCGTTTTCCGTTTTTATAACTCATTTCTGGATCGCGCTACACAAATGCGTATCGGGCAGGAGCAGTCTTCTGGTATTGTTGCTGCTAAAAACAATACACGGCCATGGTTAAAAAAGAGTGTTCTGTTTTTAGGTATGATGTGCTTTTTCGTCTTTTTATCAGAAGGAGCCATGCTGGACTGGAGTGCTGTCTTCCTGCATGAAAACCGGGGTGTAGAAGAAGAACTGGCGGGAATGGGATATGCTGCTTTTTCAGTAGCAATGGCTACCATGCGTTTATTTGGTGACGGAATTGTTTCCCGGTTAAGCGGCCGGGTTGTCGTTGTCGGTGGGAGTTTGATCGCTGCGACCGGACTTTCAATCGTTGTATTTACACCTTGGGCGGCCGCGTCTTTATTTGGATTTGTATTGCTCGGTCTGGGGGCGGCTAATATTGTTCCGGTATTCTTTAGCGAAGCTGGCAGACTAAAGAACATTCCAGCTTCAGTCTCCATTCCTGTTATTACCACTATAGGTTATGCAGGACAACTGGCGGGACCGGCATTGTTAGGCTTCATTGCGCACGGGTTCTCTCTACCTATTGCCCTTGGGTTTACCGGATCATTATTTTTAATAGTAGCTTTGGCATATACCTTTAAGAAAACAGTCTGATATTAATTTTAACGGGTACTCATTAAATAAAATGCTAAAAGAAGAACGCTTTGATCATATCCTCAACTTATTGAAGAAAGAAAATAAAGTAGGTTATGATCAGCTGGCAGCGGAGTTGCATGTATCGGAAGATACTATCCGCAGGGATATTGATACGTTATACCAAAATGGTCTGCTGTCAAAAGTACGGGGAGGGGCAATCTCTCTTGCAAAGAACCCGCTGAGTTTTCAGGACAGATCTTCACATCTGTCAGCAGGAAAAGTAGCAATTGCATTGAAGGCGAGACAGTTCATTAAAAACGGGCAGACTATATTTATGGATGGCGGTACCACTGTATGTGCCATTGCCGCCAGTTTACCGCTGGATTCCAATATCAGGGTAATTACAAATAATATGGCACTGATACCGATCTTGTCCGGGTTTAAAAATATTGAAGTCATTGTATTGGGTGGCACATATAACAGGGATACTCAAACCAATTCGAGCCTGCGTACCATAGATGAAGCCAGGGATTATATTGCGGACTGCTATTTTATGGGGGCTTGCGCTTTGCATCATGAATTAGGCGTGACATCAGTTTTCAATGACGAGGCAGGTGTTAAACGCGCAATGATCAGTAATGCCAAGAAAATAATTGTGTTAGGCAATGTAGAAAAACTGAGTACTACAGAACCTTTTAGAGTTTGTGATCTTGAACAGGTCAATGTATTGATCACCGACCTGCCAAGTGATAGCGATTTACTTGATTCTTACAGGAGTCTGGGTATCCGGCTCGTTTAACGCAGTATTTAACTTATGAAAAAGATTGTTAAATCACGGCCGGAGCACGAAGACCAAATCGTTTCCATATGGCTGGAAGCCTCTAAGATTGCACATCATTTTATACCAGCCTCCTATTGGGAAGAACATGTAGAAGAAATGCGAACGGTTTATTTGCCATCTAGTGAGACCTTTGTATATGAAGATCAGCAAACGCTGGGTATTTCAGGTTTCATCTCGATGATAGACAATTATGTCGCCGCAGTTTTCGTCTCTCCAGGTTTTCAGGGACAGGGGATAGGAACACTGCTGCTTGATTTCGCAAAAACCAGATACCGGGAATTAGATCTTGGTGTGTATGTGAAAAACAAAGAAGCAATTACTTTCTATACCAAAAATGGTTTCCTGCCTGTTATGCAGAAAGTAGAAGAAAACACTGGTGAAATGGAGCTTGTTATGCTTTACCGCAGATAAAATAAAATACACTTAGTCCCATTTTACATTTAGGTTATGCTCATCAGCATAGGCTTTTCCCTTCTCCATTAATGAGCTGTATTTAGCTTCAAAAGCCTCAGCATATTTATCCTCTATCTGTTTGGCCATTGCTTCTTTTTCTTCCTTCGATCCTTTAGCATCACAAAGTTTTGCGTAGGCCATATATTCATTTTTGTAAACCGGTAGGACATAAGCATAGAGCTCAAGTGACTCCTTTATGATATCTTTAGTCGAACTGTTTTCCGTAAGACCCTTAATATCTTTAACTACTTTTTCCATGTAGAGTATTTGATTACCCACATAAGCTACAGCTTCATCTCCGTTCTTTTTGGAACTCGGAATATCCGGATATTCAATTGTACTGTCACTAATATGTTTAGCTAATCTGGGTGTTGCGAAATCAGTAATCGTATTGGTGTTTAACACTGCTATACCGAAAAATTTGTCAGGTGTTTCGGCACAGGAATTTAGCAGGAATATGCCGAGGGCAAGAAGGCTGAAAATAGAATATCTGAAAAATGGTTTTGTAGTTAATGGATTCATGTTTGTGATTTGAAGAGTTCTTTTAAAAGTATTCAGGGGCTGACCGTCAAATATACTGCCCAATATGCTGTTCAATAAGCTAAATTCCAACGAGATTTTCCGGACTGGCTGTACCTACCTTATTATCAATGACACATCCATATTCAATTTTTCATTAAAATTGCTGTTAGAATCTTTCGTCTTTGTAAATCGTATGTATTTTCCTACATTGGAATGACAAATATAGACCGGTGATACCATAATGGGCAAAAGACGCATTCTTTTAATATTCTTTATTTTGGGTACACTGGTCATGCTGATCGTTCAATGTACGCAGATTGAAAGCAAGGACATCAGAGGTACAGCCTATGCAGGAAGCGAAACCTGTGTGAGCTGTCACGGCGACCTGCAGCATAGCGATGTGCACAATGCTCACTTAAGAAGTTCCGGGTTATTAAATCCTGGTAGTGCAGACAGTCTGGAAATACCATCGGGGGAGTTTATTTTCAATGAGAAGACAAAAGTTAAAGTAGAGAACAGGGCAGATGGACTGTATCAGATTGCATTAGTTAATGGGGAGAATAAAAAAGAAGAAAAATCTGCTGTTTATTTTGGATCAGGTGCACATGCCTATACATTCGCATTCTGGTATGGAAATCAGTTAATGCAGATGCCGCTTAATTATCTTCCTGCAGAAAAATTATGGGTTAACAGCCCGGGTTTCCCAGAGGAACAGATATACTTCGGGCGTCCGATCATTACCAAATGCCTGGAATGTCATAGCTCTTATATCAAAAAAGACCCTATAAAAACCGGCACATTTAAAGTGCAGGAAGAACAATATATACAAGGATCATTAATTGCGGGGATAGACTGCGAACGCTGTCACGGACCTGCCGCCGAGCATGTCAATTTCCATAAGAAAAATCCGGATGAGAAGAAAGCCTATGCGATGGTTAAGTATGAAACGCTGAGCCATAGCAGAAAGATAGACATGTGTGGTGTCTGCCATTCCGGAATGGGGCATCAGACACTTAAATCCAATTTCGCGTTTAAACCAGGTGATACCTTGCAGGCGTTGCCTCAGTACCGTACCTATCAGGGTGAAGATCCCGATGTTCACGGCAAGCAGAAGCCTTTACTGGAAGCCAGTAAATGTTATCAGATCGGCAAAGCCGATTGCCTTTCCTGCCATGATATCCATGGAAAGACGACTATGAACCTCAGTTTGTATTCTCAGAAATGTATCAGTTGTCATCAGGATACCAAGCATGAGACGCTACCGGAAAAAGAGAGAGCTGTGCTCGCTGCAAATTGCATAGACTGCCATATGCCAGTTAAAACTTCCCGGGACATTGGTTTTCAATTGAGCAATAGTAAGGAGAAGTTGCCTTACCGGCTCCGGACTCACCGGATCGCCATATATCAGGATGTTATTGCCGGAAAACAATAAATTTATATCTTAGACCATAACCACTGATATAAATCAATTTCAACGCAATTAGACCGGGATATGTCCTTTACATTACTAAAACGTTTTAATAATATTAATTATTCTTCTTTAATCCGCTCGGCATGCCTAATCCTGTCGGCGATCGGGGTTTTATCAGAACCCGGAAAAGCGCAAAAAAACTTTATATATAAGAATGCAGCGTTTGATACAGAAGCCCGCGTAAAGGATTTGATTAGCCGGATGACGGTGGAAGAGAAAGCCGGGCAGTTATCCACGCTGCTGGGTTGGGATATGTATGTTAAAGAACGCAAACAGGTAAAGGTTAGTGAGAAGTTTAAAACAGCCGTTTCCAAAGAATTTACTGGTATGCTCTGGGCGACGCTTCGTGCAGACCCCTGGACCCGGAAAACATTACTCAACGGATTAAATCCGGAATTAGCAGCAGAAGCGACCAATGCAATTCAAAAATACGCAATCACAAACAGTCGGTTAGGTATTCCCCTTTTATTGGCAGAAGAGTGTCCTCATGGACATATGGCAATAGGAACAACGGTTTTTCCCACATCAATCGGGCAGGGAAGCACCTGGAACCCAGATCTTATTCAGGAAATGGCATCGGCAATTGCTTTAGAGACTCGTTTGCAGGGTGGGCATATCGGTTATGGACCTGTGCTTGATCTTGCCCGTGAACCCCGTTGGTCAAGGATAGAAGAAACTTATGGAGAAGATCCGGTATTGAACAGCCGGATGGGTGAAGCTATGGTAACCGGTTTCCAGGGCAAGAATATCAATAGCGGAGTGAATGTAATTTCGACATTAAAACATTTTACGGCCTATGGAGTTCCCGAAGGAGGGCATAATGGAGGAAGCGTGGCAGTTGGAAAAAGAGAATTACTTCAGTCATATCTGCCCCCTTTTAAAGCTGCGGTTAAAGCAGGAGCCCTATCCGTGATGACAGCTTATAACTCTATAGATGGAATTCCATGTTCAGCTAATCATGAACTGCTTACAGAAATTCTTAAAGAGCAGTGGGGCTTTAAAGGCTTTGTCGTTTCAGATCTGGGAAGTATATCGGGTCTGGTCAGTAATCATCAGGTAGCTGGAAGCGCTGAGGAGGCTGCAGCTTTAGCTATGAATGCAGGGTTGGATGCCGATCTGAGTGGTTACGGTTACGGAAAATCTCTGGTGAAAGCGGTTAAAGAAGGAAAAGTATCAGTACAGCAACTCGATCAGGCAGTGGCGAGAGTTCTGCGGCTTAAATTTGAGATGGGTTTATTTGAGAACCCATATGTAGATGCTAAAAAAGCAAAACAGACAGTAAGAAATCCAGAACATATTGCACTGGCAAGAAAAGTGGCAAAAGAATCTATTGTCCTGCTTAAAAATCAGAAAAACCTGCTTCCGTTGCATAATGGATATCAAAAAATAGCAGTAATCGGGCCTAATGCAGATAATATATATAACCAGCTCGGTGACTATACTGCACCCCAGGAAGCCAATTCAGTTATTACGGTTTTACAGGGTATAAAAGCGAGAGCGGGTGCCGGGACAACAGTAAGCTATAGCAAAGGCTGTGCGATCAGGGATACCAGTACGCGGGAAATTGCTGCTGCAGTTGCTTTAGCCAAAGCTTCAGATGTTGCCGTAGTTGTGCTCGGAGGATCAAGTGCCAGAGACTTTAAGACATCCTATTTGCAGACAGGTGCTGCACAGGTGCAGGTATCAGAACATGAAATCAGTGATATGGAAAGTGGTGAAGGATTTGACCGTTCTACTCTGGATCTGCTCGGCAACCAGATGGAACTCCTTCGACAGGTAGTCAAAACAGGGAAGCCAGTCATTTTGGTTTTAATTAAAGGAAGACCCTTAAATCTCAACTGGGCTGCCGAAAATGTCGATGCCATATTAGACGCATGGTATCCCGGTCAGGAAGGAGGGAATGCAATAGCAGATGTATTATTCGGAGATTATAACCCCTCGGGCAGATTACCGGTTTCGGTTCCAAAGTCCGTCGGACAATTGCCAGTCTATTACAACTTTAAAAAACCTGCCGCCCACAGTTATGTAGAAATAGACGAACGGCCATTATATAGTTTCGGTTATGGACTTAGCTATACAAGTTTCCGATATGATGAACTAAAAGCAGAAGTGTCAGGAACAGGTGAGCAAATGCGTGTTACCATTCATTTCTCTTTAAAAAATACTGGAAAGATTGCAGGAGAAGAAGTAGTACAGCTATATGTAAAAGACAAAATCAGTTCAGTTGTTAGCCCTGCGACACAGTTAAAGAAGTTTAAAAAAGTAAGACTGAAGGAAGGCGAAACACAACAGATCAGTTTCGAACTGGAAGCCGAAGACTTAAAATTATACAACCGGGATCTGCAGTGGATACTGGAGCCAGGTGAATTTAACCTGATGGTCGGTGCATCCTCCACAGATATACGTTTACAAAAAGATATAACCATTCAATAATTTTTACCCACATATAATTATGACTTTTTCTATTAATCTAAATCCGTTGTATTACCGAATCAATGCAATTTTCGTTGGTTTGGTGATACTGGGCAGTACGTTTACTGCAGCCGGGCAGACAGTTGCCGGAAAGAATTCAGCTCAGACCAGTTTAACGAAATTTGTCGATCCCTATATCGGGACAGGTTTCCACGGACACGTATTTCTGGGGGCAAATGTGCCTTTCGGAGCTGTCCAATTGGGTCCCGTTAATATCTCAGAAGGCTGGGACTGGTGCTCAGGCTATCACTATTCAGACTCCACTATTGTCGGGTTTTCACATACACATTTAAGTGGTACTGGGATTGGAGATCTGGGAGACATATCGGTCATGCCGGCAGTCGGAGATGTGAAGATTATTAAAGGCGTACTCAATAAACCAGAATCGGGTTACTATTCGCTTTTTTCACATCAGGATGAAATAGCCAGACCGGGGTATTATTCCGTGAAATTAAAGCGTTACCAGATTAAAGCAGAGCTGACAGCATCCGAACGTGTTGGTTTTCATAAGTATACTTTCCCGGCAGCAGCCGACGGAAAGATTATTTTCGACCTGAAAGAAGGAATAGGCTGGGATAAATCGACAGAAACTTATATCACCCAGGTTAATGATACTACCCTGGCAGGATACCGTTATTCTAAAGGATGGGCCAATGATCAGCGCATTTATTTCACGGCCGTCTTCTCCAAACCGATCAGTAAGTTCACTGTGCATGATGAAAACGGGCCGAAGAACGGTACTGCGCTTAAAGGAGAAAAAGTAAAAGGCGTTGCGCATTTTAATACGAAAGATCAGGAGCAGATTCTGGTTAAAGTCGGCATTTCGCCAGTGAGTGAGCAAAATGCCGCTGCCAATATTAAAGCAGAAATCCCAGGATGGAACTTTCAGCAGGCAGTTCAGCATGCAGATAACTCCTGGAATAAAGAATTGAGTAAGATTGCAGTTCAATCGAAAGACGAATCCGTTATGCGTGTATTTTACACCTCGCTATACCATACTATGATTGCACCGTCCTTATTTAACGATGCAAACGGACAGTATAGGGGAACAGATAAAAAAGTATATGATAAACCCGGGTTCAATAATTTAACTACGTTCTCACTTTGGGATACCTATAGAGCTGCACATCCTTTGTTCACCTTAATCCAGCCGGAAAAAGTAAACGATATGGTCAATACAATGCTGGCCATCTATCAGCAACAGGGCAAATTACCTGTCTGGCATCTCATGGGGAATGAAACAAACACAATGGTTGGTAATCCGGCTATTTCTGTAGTATCAGATGCCATACTTAAAGGCTTTAAAGGATTTGACTACCAGCTGGCTTATGAAGCTATGAAAAATTCTGCGATGCTCGATGAACGCGGATTGTCGTTTGTTAAGAAAATTGGCTATATCCCGGCTGACAGTATAGTAGAAAGTGTGGCCATGGGTATGGAATATGCAATTGCGGACGGTAGTCTGGCCAGGGTTGCCAAGCTTCGTAAAGACCCTGCTGATTATAACTATTTTTTTAAACGCAGTAAGAACTATAAAAACTATTTTAATCCGGAAACACGCTTTGTGAGAGGCAGGCTTAGCGAAACGGAGTGGAGAACTCCCTTCAATCCTTTCGAATCGGTACATATGAAGAATGATTTTACTGAAGGTAATGCGTGGCAATACCTTTGGCTGGTACCGCATGATGTAGAAGGTCTGATTGATTTACTGGGAGGGAAAAAACCTTTTGCAGATAAATTAGATTCACTATTTGTCGCAGAAGGGGACCTCGGGAAAGACGCATCACCGGACATCAGTGGATTAATAGGTCAGTATGCACATGGAAATGAACCAAGCCACCATGTGCCTTATCTATATGCTTTTGCCGGACAGCCCTGGAAAACAGCAGAGAAAGTAAGATATATTATGAGCCATCTGTATACCGATAAGCATGATGGAATTTGTGGAAATGAAGATGTAGGACAAATGTCTGCCTGGTATATATTTTCCGCACTTGGCTTCTATCCGGTTAATCCTGCAGCGGGGATGTACGTTTTTGGAAGCCCGGCTGTAGATCATGCCACCCTTAAAGTTGGAAAAGACAAGTTGTTTAAGCTGACGGTTAAAAACAATGCAGCAGATCATCCTTATATCCAGCGGATTACTTGGAATGGTAAACCTTATACCAAATCCTATATTCTGCATAAAGACATTGTAGCAGGGGGAGAACTGATCATGGAGATGGGTACAAAACCTTCAGTAACATGGGGTGTAAATGCGAAGGATCTTCCATTTTCGACTTACTAATTTTGCTTTACTAATAGTGTAAGCGGATTTAAGCTTACTATTAAGAAGATCAAACAAAAAAGCGTGGTTCTGTATATAGAACCACGCTTTTCTTTTCTTATATAAATTGATTAGCCGTATTGCTGAAGCATTTTATCAAGTAATGCCTTAGTTTTCCGGATACCCTCATCCTCAGATATTGCATTGCCTTCATATTCGATACCTACAATACCAGACCATTTGGCGTCCTTAATAATTTTGAACATTTTGTGATAATCAATGCCGGTGTCTTCACCCTGCTCATTGAAATTATTCGTTTTAGCGCTCACACCTTTTGCATAAGGCATTAGTTCTTGTACGCCAAGATATTTATCATATTCCTGGTCTGCGCTTATTCTGAAATTACCCAGATCCGGAAGGGTACCGCAATATGGGTTGTTCACTTGCTTCATAATAGAGGAAAGCCATTTTCCATTGGAAGAATAGCCGCCGTGATTTTCCACAATAATATTGATTTTATGATCTTTACCGAAAGCAGCCAGTCTGCCCAGGCCATCAATCACTGCACTTTTAACCTCATCTTCGGTTCCTTTACCTGCAGCATTTACGCGGATAGATTTACACCCCAGGAATTTAGCTGCTTCCACCCATTTATAGTGATTTTCTACAGCTGTAGTTCTGGCTTTCTCATCAGAATCTCCCAGGTTTCCTTGTCCGTCGATCATGATCAGGTGATTTTGTACACCTTCACTTTTAGTTCTGTCCAGTAATTCTTTAAGGTATGTTTTATCACTTTCTTTTTTATCAAAAAACGGACTTACATATTCCACAATATCGATTCCGAATTCTTTCTTTGCTTTGGTTGGAAAATCTATGTTTTTAAGTTTTCCTGCAAATAAAGTTTTATGCAGCGACCATTGCGCCAGAGATATTTTGAAGAATTCTTTTTTTTCACCGGCGAAAAGGTCCAGTGGAAGAACAGTAGAAAGTCCTGCGGCTGCGGACAGCAAAGAGAGATCCCTGATGAACCCCCTGCGGTTTTTTGTTTCCATAATTTGGTTAAATATTTGGTTTAAACAGAACTCAAAGTAAGAAATATTTAATAAAAATAACCATAAAATTATTTTATAACACACGCAGACTTATCTGATGTACAGCTCAATAAAAAAACCGGCCCTTGGAAAGGCCGGTCTTTTAGCTGGCAGGCTATTGACCTGCTCAGTAATATTTATACGTAATTCTTATTGTCCGCGTTTACGTTCGTTATCCTTATTAGAGGTTTGATCGGAACGTTGTCCGCCGGCATTAGTTATACCTTGCTGTTTTTTGTCACTCTTAAGGTCATTGTTCGCGCGGTCAGCAATCGGATTTCCCTGATGGCTGCCTTTGTTTTTAATTTCCTGTTGATTTTTCATAGCTGTATTATTTAATGATTGGGTATTAATACAACCCCTGACTATCCTTTAGGTTTTTAAATTTATCAATCTGATTTAATTAACTTTGAACGATAACAGAAAATAACCAAACCCTGCACATGATATTTAAACGTTTTGCGCTGCTTTCAATTGGAATAATTGCTTCTGCCCTTGGGGCTGAGGCACAGCAGAAGTCATATATACAAAGTCTGGATGAACCTAATGCCTGGGTCGATTCTGTCTTTAATAAAATGAGCAGGCGTCAGAAGATTGCACAGTTATTTTTTGTCCGGGCACATACCAATAAAGGTGCTGCCTATGCAGATTCAGTTGGTAAAGTAATTCGTAAAGAAAGAATTGGCGGTATTGTCTTTTTTCAGGGTGGACCCGGAAGGCAGGCAGAACTCAGCAACCGGTACCAAAAATTATCGAGAGTACCTTTATTGGTTGCATCCGATGGAGAGTGGGGCCTGGGCATGCGGCTGGACAGTACAATATCCTATCCTTATCAGATGGCATTAGGTGCAGTGCAGGATAATCAGCTCCTTTATCAGATGGGCAGGCAGATAGCAGCAGACTTTAGAAGAGTAGGAATGCAGATGAATTTTGCCCCTGACGCTGATATTAATAATAACCCCAAAAATCCAATTATCAATTACCGGTCATTTGGTGAGAATAAATATAACGTTGCAGAAAAAGCAGCTGCTTATATGAAGGGCATGCAGGACGGTGGCCTGCTGGTTACGCTTAAACACTTTCCCGGTCACGGAGATACGGATGTAGATTCTCATTACGACCTCCCACAACTTAAGTTTTCCAAAGCCCGTCTGGACAGTCTCGAATTATTTCCATTTAACAGATTGATTCAGGAAGGTGCAGCTGGAATTATGGTTGCACATATGAATATCCCTGCATTAGATCCCACACCAAATTTACCCTCTACTTTATCCAGGCCGATTGTGACTGGTTTACTGAAACAAGGCATGGCATTTAACGGGTTGGTTGTGACCGATGCTATGGAGATGAAAGGTGTTGTAAAAAACTATAAAGACGGGGAAGCAGATGTAATGGCTGTCATCGCCGGAAATGATATTATAGAACTTTCTGAAAATAGCGAACGGGCAGTAAGACTAGTTAGAAAAGCTGTCCGGGAAGAAAGAATACATATGGAACAGATTGATGCCAGTGTGAAAAAGATTCTCTATGCCAAATACTGGGCGGGGTTGAGTAAACAGGACACAGTAAGTACTAAAGGCGTATATGCAGATGTTAACCGTCCCGAAAGCAAAATTTTATTAAAGAAACTGGCAGAGTCTTCCATGACAGTGTTAAATAGCGGCAATCCGATTAAAGCGCTCTCAGCACAGAAAAGAACTGTTATTCTAAGTATCGGCACTACCGGTATTACTACCTTTCAGCGTGAATTAGGTGAATTCTATAAAAATGCAGTTTATTTTACACTCGATAAAAATGCCAGTGCAGCGGCAGTAGCGAAAGTAAGCCGGGAACTGGATCGCTTTGAACAGGTGATTATCGGCATTCATGATACACGTACCCGGCCTGGCAATGGGATGGTGCTGAGTGCAGATCTGAAAGCACTGATTAAAAACCAGGCAGCACGTCAGAGTATTTTTGCTTTGTTCGCCAATCCGTATAACCTGAGCGCCCTACCGGGAATAGAGAAGAGTAAATCATTGATTGTCGCCTACCAGAAAGAAGATTTCATGCAGCAGGCAGCGGCGGCAGTTTTAACCAATAAAGTAATTGCAACAGGCAAACTGCCGGTAACCGTTAGTCCTTCGTTTCCTTACGGGGCAGGTATATAATAGAAAAACGCCTTTATCAATCGATAGAGGCGCTTTTCTATGGCTATATTTGATGAAATAGATTTTTATTTTTTATAGGTCGCCGGATCTACAGCAGCATAAGTCCAGTTTTTAAGAAAATCCGTGACTTTTTTTACACTGTGGCCTTTTCCTTCCTCCAGATAAGCAGAGTTCTCAATATGCAGAACTTCACCTTCCCCGTTAAGAATCACGAACACCGGAAAACCAAATCTTCCCGGGTATTTCAAACGTTCCATCATAGCTTCATTTTTATTTTCAGGGCTATAATTAACCAATACTTTTTCAAAGTGGCTGTCCAGATAACCTTTTAGTTCCGGATTCGCATTCACCATGTTATGGAAAGCAATACACCAGACACACCAGTTTCCGCCGACCTGTACAAAGACATTCTTTTTTTCCGCTTTGGCTTTTTTAATCGCAGCGTTTAAATCCGCATCAGCATTGGCTTTTGGGTCATAAATATGTACAGCTTCCTTCTTTTGTTGTACTGCTTTGTCCTGCCCGTACACAGAACCAGAGATCGCCAGAAAGGCGCAAAGAATAATTGAATAAGTTTTCATATCCTGTAATTTGAAGTAAAAGTATGCAAATATGCCTAACTTCACCTCATGTCATTACCTTTAAAGATTTTACAGGCTTCAGCTGGTTCCGGAAAAACTTTCAGTCTGACCGCGCATTATCTGACCCTGCTGCTATCGGCAGAAACCAAATACCGCGAGATCCTGGCTGTTACCTTTACCAATAAGGCCACAGAAGAAATGAAAGGCCGGATCATGGAGGTACTCAGAGGGTTTGCTATCGGAGATAACGGGGTGCAGGATTACCGCGAGCTTGTCTTAAAAGCTCATTCCGGGATGACTGCACAGCAATTACAGGAAAAATCCGAGAAAATATATAAAAGAATCCTTCATGATTACAGTCGTTTTTCAATCAGTACTATAGATGGATTTGTACAGAAGGTAATCAGAGGTTTTGCTTTTGAACTGGGGCTGGATTCCGGCTATGCCCTGGAAATGAATTTTGAGAAAGTGAAAAATGAACTGGCCGATAAATTGGACGAGCAGCTAGATAGTAATCCGGCGTTGCTAACCTGGATTATTGAACTCGCTATGGACAGGATCAGTAATAATATCAGCTGGAACTACCGCGCAGAACTCACAGAGCTGGCTGGCGAATTATTTAAGGAGCGTTATCTTCCTTTTGACCAGGCAATTCAGGGTCTGGTGCAGCAAACCGATCTGAACGACTTGTTTAGCCAGTACAGTAAACAGACGGGAAAGCGATTGAAAAATTTCGAAGACCACCTTCAAAGTAAAAGTGCAGAAGCAGCTTTGCATTTTGAAAACTCAAGTATTTCGCCCGATCAGCTTAAAGGGAAATCTCGTTCACCATTATTAAATCTGGCCAAAATAGCCGCGGGTGAAACAGAAAAGATCGGTAGTCTTGCCAAATTGATCGATGAACCGGAAGAGTGGTTTAAAGACAGTGGTTATGACGGCCTTTATGAACAGCTGAATCCACGGATCAGGGATCTTTATACTTTTTACCAGCAGGAACTGCCCGACTATATTTTGGCGCAGGCCTTTCAGAAAAACCTTTATTATCTGCGGTTAATGCAGGAGATGGCCATTTTGCTCAAAACCTACAGGGAGGAAAGTGGAAATCTGCTGATCAGTGATGCACAAAACCTGCTCAAGGGGATTACTGGTGAGGATGACGATAATCCTGCTTTTATTTGGGAAAAAACCGGAAGCCGCTATAAACACTTCCTGTTTGATGAATTTCAGGATACTTCGGCTAATCAATGGGCGAATTTCAGGCCGCTGCTTAAAAATGCAATGGCAGAAGCCGATGGGACACTGATAGATCACCTGATCGTTGGCGACGTGAAGCAATCTATCTACCGCTGGCGGAATGGTGACTGGAATATTCTGCATCAGCAGGCAAAAAAAGATATTGGTGCGGGTTATGTAATCGACGCCAATCTCGAAGAAAATTACCGGAGCACAGCAAATATTATCAACTTCAATAATATGCTGTATAAAGCACTACCTATATTAATGCAGCAGCAGATTAACCAAACTGTCACCGAACAAGATCAGAATACGATTTTGCAGGAGTGGTGGAGTGAAAAAGGGTACGATCATATTATGCCGGGTGTGTATGCAGAGGCGGAGCAGCAAATGAATCCGCGGACACTTTCCGGTGGCACCATTGATATTCGTGTAATGCGGACAGACCCCGATGGTGCAGCATTAAATAAAACATCCTTCAGGACAGCGGCACTGGATGGTATGGTTAGCACACTAAAAAGATTAATTCAGGACGAAAAAAGATACTTACCTGGAGATGCCTGCGTACTGGTCCGTTCGAATTCAGAAGCTGTAGCTGTGGTGGACGCTTTGATGGCGGCACAGATTAATGTGATTTCCGGTGAAGCGCTTTTACTGGCGAATAACCTAGCAGTCAAATTACTGATTAATACATTTCTGGTTATGACAGGGCTGCCGGCGAATACTGCATTATATAAAGCAAACTGTATTAGTCTTTATGCACAGATCAGGGGTACAGAAAATGTGCCTTCAGATCTGTTCAGGCTTAAAGATAAAAATCTGGAAGATCTTTCTTCGGTACTCCCGGCAGATTTGTGTCTGAACTGGAGGGCCTGGATGCAACAGCCCTTGGGTGAACTGATGGAGAAACTGCTGCGGGCTTACGGCCTGGATAAACCTGAAAATGCCAGTCATCTCCCTTATTTATTTGCTTTGAGGGACCTGGCAGGAAATATAGCCAGACAAGGTGAGAGAGGTCTTAGTGCTTTTTTGACCTATTGGGAAGAAGAAGGTGGTCGCAAGACACTGCCGTCTTCGGAAAGTTCCGATGCTGTTCAGGTTATTACGATACATAAATCAAAAGGCCTGGCCTTTAAAGTCGTTCTGATTCCTTTCTGTAATTGGGATACAGGCGGAAAAACGAATTCAATATTTTGGGTACCTGCCGCCGGGACTCCTTATGAGGCACTGAAACAGATTCCCTTAAAATATACTGCAGGTCTGGGGCAGAGTGCAGTTGCTATAGCCTATTATGAAGAGTTGCTGTACAACCAGATGGATGCGCTTAATATGCTTTACGTAGCGACAACCAGGACTAAAGAATATCTCTATATCAGTTGTTTGGGGAAAAAGTCTGCCGGACTGACCAATATAGGAGATCTAATTGCCTTCATGTTGCAGGACGATCTTTCAGAAGAAGGACATTTCCTGGTCGACGAACCTGTACCAGTCAAAAAAACGACAGCGAAAGAAGGTCCGGTAGGCATACATTTTCCTGCTTATCCGGTTTCCAACCGATTGAGTGCGGTCTTTGATGCAGATCTTAAGAGAAAGAAACTGGATATGCTACTGGATGACACTGCGGGCCGCGAAGGAAGTATATTACATGAAGTGTTAGCCAGGGCAGAAAATGCCGATGAGATTGAGCAGGTATTACAACAGATGCTGGAAGAAGGGCTGTTCAAGGCGCAGGAGGTGGAAGCTTTTCGTTTACAGGCTTTACAGGTGCTGGGCAATACCCAACTGGCTGTACTGCTTGAGCAAAGTACGGCCATCAGAAATGAGAAAAGTATTATCGATGCCTATGGGAAGAGCTATCGCCCCGATAAGGTGCTTTTTGCGGGAGACAAGGTCATTGTAATTGATTATAAGTTTACCGCTCAGAAAAGTAAGACCCATATTGCTCAGGTACATGGTTACCGTGAGCTTTTGCAGCAGATGGGCTATCCGGATGTCAGCACTTATTTGTTTTACGCCAGAATTGGCGAATTAATATTGGTATAAATTGAATGATTTTTAAACAGGCGCTGAATTCATGAAAGCATTTTTAAAAGAAGTTGCAGAAGATCTGAATGCCCGGCTGGGGAAAGACCTGCATCATGCCGCTATTATATTTAACAATAAACGTCCGGTGGCTTATTTACAGCATCATCTGGCAGCTGTGATCGGTAAACCATTCTGGAGTCCGTCATTTTACACCATACAGGAGTTTTTTGCTATGTCTTCCGATCTGAAGGTCGCAGACAGCTTTATCCAATTTTTTACCCTTTATCAGCAATACAACCTTTTATTGAAAGGCGAGGGGGGGAAAGAAATTCCGCCGGATATTTTTTATCCGGTTGCCAGAATGATTCTGAGTGACTTTGCACAGATCGATAATGATCTGGTACCTGCAGACCGTTTATTTGAAGAACTGGAAGATATCGCTGTGATAGAAAAAGATTTTCAGCACCTGAGTCCCGAACAACAATTGTTTCTGGAACAATTCTGGACGTCTTATTCTACAGGTAAACAGAAAAAACACCAGGAACAGTTTATCAAAATGTGGCGGAGGATGCCATTTCTTTATCGTGCGTTCCATGAAGAACTGGAGCTCAAAGGAATGAGCACCATGGCCCGCATGTACCGTAAACTGGCAGAAGGTTCTGCTGGAAATCCCGATTTTATTAAGCCTTTTGTAAAGGGAAAACTAGTCTTTGCCGGATTTAATGCATTGAGTAAAGCCGAAGCAGTTGTTTTTAAACGCTGGAATGAAGCCGGGCAGGCACTGTTTTATTTCGATACAGATAGTTATTATATGGATGATGAGATGCAGGAAGCCGGACTTTTCCTCCGTAAAAACATCCATCAGTTAGGTTTGCCAAATGCCCTTGGCGTGTCCAGGCCGCTTATACGGAGTATGGTTAAGGAAATTAAAGTTTTCCGTACCCAGGGACATACAGCACAGGCTAAATTGCTTCAGCAAGAACTGGAAGCCGATTATCCGGTGCTTGATGCGCTGGATACTACTGGTAAAGTAGCGATAGTACTGGCCGATGAAAGTTTGTTATTGCCAGTACTGCAGAGTGTCCCTTCACATTATATTTATGACGGTGTACAGAAAGAACTGCCGCTGAACGTCACAATGGGTTATCCTTTACTGGCTTCTTCCGTATTTGGACTGGCAGATCTGTGGCTTTCTGTGCAGTCTGCCTATTTGCCTGGGAAAAAACTGACCGTAAATTACCGGGAGGCAGAAGCTTTCCTTTCCCATCCTTTGGTAGGTATGGACGCTTCCCACCGGAATGAAGTATTGAGTAAGATGCTGTCTATGCAGCAAACTGAGATCGGGCAGGAGGTCTGGAAAGAGGCTGGAATATTGGCCGGGATATTTTTTCAGCCGGTACAATCCGGAGCAATGGCAATTAAAGGTTTACAGGATATCTTCAGAAATGTTCTTTCTGTGCAGCTGGACGCCGGTCTGTTGCGGCAAACGGAGGCAGATTTGCTTATCGCAGTGATTACCGAACTGAACAAACTTTTCGATTCGCTGAAAGAGTATGCCTCCACGCTGCCTTTAAATTTTGTGCTCTCGCTGATGCAGAAAGCAGTTCAGGGTATAGCAGTACCTTTATCTGGGGAACCCCTGGAAGGTTTACAGGTAATGGGTTTGCTGGAAAGCAGAAGCCTTGATTTTGAGCATCTCTATATTCTGGGCGCAAGTGAGGGGATTCTTCCGCAGATCAGTGTCTCACCGAGCTTTATTCCGGACAGCATCCGCAGGGCTTACGGATTGCCTGTAATTGAAAATCAGGATGCCATTTCCGCCTACATGTTTTATAGGCTGCTTCATCGTGCCAAAACGGTCAGTCTGGTGTATAATGGACAGGCAGACGACAGTACAACCGGAGAGCCGACAAGATTCTTACGGCAGCTCGAGTTCGAAAGCGGCTATAAGTTCTCTTATTTTGAACAGTCTCAACCGGTAACAACCGCAGACAGAAAACATCTGGACATTATAAAGACTCCTGCAATACAGGCCGTATTAAACGGCTATCTGGAAGAGCGTGACTCCGGGCCAATCCTTTCTGCAACTGCACTGACAACCTATCTGAATTGTCCCGTTCAGTTCTTTTATAAATATATTGCTGCGATTAAAGAACCTGAGGCTATTGCAGAACAGATGGAAGCGAACCAGGTTGGGTCTATGCTGCACCATTTACTGGAGAATTTCTATGCAGAACTGAAAAAGTCTGGCCCTTATATTACTGCAGATCAGATCATCGTGCAAAAAGAATCGTTGTCAAGGTTGGCAAAAGAAGCTTACACTGCCGTTGTCTTTAAAGATACTCCGCCGGCTGTTTTTGAACCGGGAGGGATGCAGCAGGTGATTCTGGCGATCGTCATGGAATATGCACGGGTTATTCTGGAACATGACCAGCGGCATGCTCCGTTTACTTTACTTGCCCTGGAAGACAAGGTTCTGCTAAACTTTCCTTTACAGGTAGCAGGAAAGCAGAAAAGTATAAATTTACTCGGCATCGTCGACCGGATTGACCAGAAGGACGGTATCACCCGTATTGTAGATTATAAAACGGGACGTGATGAGTTAAATTTCAGTTCTCTGGATGATCTTTTTGATCAGGAAAGTCCGAAACAGAATAAAGCTCTGGTACAGACCCTTTTCTATACATATGTCTACGAAAAGAAGAAAAATATCACCGGATTAGAGCCGAATTTGTATCTGGTGAGGAAGATGCAGAAGGACGGAACGCTATTCTACCAGATGGTCAACCGCAAAAGGTTACACTTGCAAACCGTCGAACTGGAGCTTCAGAAACAGGATTTTCAAGAGAAACTACAAAATAAGCTAGAAGAGATTTTTAACCCCGAAACACCTTTTATACATACTACACAGCCGGAAAATTGCCAGTATTGTCCGTATTTATCTCTTTGCGGTAAATAGGAAATCAGTTTTGTAAGTTCAAATAATATAAAGGGATTGTAATGTAATTAAATCACTACTTTATTATTACGCTACAATAGTTATATTTGCCGGAAGTTAACATTTGAATATACAATGAGAGAGATTCAATTTAGAGAAGCTTTGCGTGAAGCTTTAAGCGAAGAAATGCGTAAGAACGAAAACGTTTTCTTAATGGGCGAAGAAGTTGCGCAATATAATGGTGCATATAAAGTAAGTCAGGGAATGCTGGACGAGTTTGGTGACAAACGCGTTATTGATACCCCTATTGCAGAGCTTGGTTTTACCGGTATCGGTATCGGCGCAGCAATGAACGGATTAGTTCCTGTTATAGAATTTATGACGTTCAACTTCTCTTTAGTTGCAATCGATCAGATTATCAATGGTGCTGCAAAAATGTTATCCATGAGCGGCGGTCAGTTTTCTATTCCGATCGTTTTCCGTGGCCCGACAGGAAATGCAGGTCAGTTAGGTGCACAACACTCACAAAACTTTGAAAACTGGTTTGCAAACTGCCCTGGTTTAAAAGTAGTGGTACCTTCTACGCCTTATGAAGCAAAAGGTTTGTTAAAACAAGCTATCCTTGATCCGGATCCGGTTATTTTCATGGAATCCGAGGTGATGTATGGTGATAAAGGTGAAGTTCCTGAAGAAGAATATTACCTGCCAATCGGTAAGGCTAATATTGTGAAGGAAGGTACGGATGTTACTATCGTAACTTTTGGTAAAATGCTTACAAGAGTCGTTAATCCAGCTGTGGAAGAATTGACTAAAGAAGGTGTTAGCGTTGAAGTGATCGATTTACGTACTGTACGTCCTATCGATTATGCAACTATCATTGAGTCGGTAAAGAAAACAAATCGTCTGGTTATTGTGGAAGAAGCATGGCCATTGGCTTCAATTTCTTCTGAAATTGCCTTTAATGTACAAAAAAATGCATTCGATCATTTAGATGCACCAGTATTACGTATTACTTGTGCTGATGTACCGCTTCCATATGCGCCTACATTGATCGCTGCCAGCTTACCAAACGCAGAGCGTGTGATCAAAGCTGTGAAAGAAGTGATGTACGTAAATAAATAAGAAATATTAGCAAATGCTATAAAAATCCCGCTGGCCGACAAGCTGCGGGATTTTTTTTGCTCTTTTTATACCCTTTTACCTTTGACAGACCCTGCATAGGCTTGCTGCTAAAAAACAATATCCGGGCTTGCAAGCTTCGTGGCCACGAAAAGTAAATTATATACTGATAAAAATTATGAGTAATCATTCTAAAACTATTGCTGCGGAACTTTCAATCACTGAAAAACAGGTTCTTGCTACGATTGAATTGCTGGATGAAGGTGCAACGGTACCTTTTATCTCCAGGTATAGAAAAGAAATGACCGGAAGTCTGGATGAAGTTCAGGTTGCTGCAATCCGCGATCGTTTTCAGGCTTTACGTGAACTCGATAAACGCCGGGAAGCCATACTTAAATCACTGGTAACCCTGGATAAGCTTACTCCGGAGCTGGAGAAAGCTATTCTTGCTGCAGAAAATATAAATGTATTGGAAGATATCTACCTTCCTTATAAACCTAAAAGGAAAACCCGTGCTTCCGAGGCCCGCCGTAAAGGACTGGAGCCCCTGGCTCTATTGATATTTGAACAAGGTAATCTCGAACCGGAAGATGCAGCCGCTAAATATCTGAGTGAAGAGTTCGTTTTAAACAGTACTGCAGATGTACTGGCAGGCGCCAGAGATATTATAGCCGAAATGATCAGTGAAAATGCGGAAGCAAGAACGGCCATGCGTATTTACTATCAGCAGAAATCTGCTTATAAATCTTCTGTAATTAAAGGAAAAGAAGAAGAGGGAATAAAATATAAAGATTATTTCGACTGGTCTGAAAATGTAAAATCGGCACCTTCACATCGTGTACTGGCTATGCGCCGGGGAGAAAATGAAGGGATTTTAAAATTGGAGGCCGAGCCAGAAGAGGCTGGTGCTGTAGAGATTCTGCAGCGTCAGTTTATTAAAGGACGAAATGCGGCGGCTAAACAAGTGGAGCTCGCTATGCAGGATGGATATAAACGACTGCTCGGACCTGCTATGGAAACGGAGTTGCGTGTATTAACCAAGCAGCGTGCAGATGAAGAAGCTATCCGCGTTTTTGCAGAAAATGCAAGACAGCTTTTACTGGCTGCCCCTATGGGACAGAAAAATGTACTGGCTATTGATCCTGGTTTCCGGACCGGTTGTAAAGTAGTTTGCCTGGATCAGCAGGGAAAACTGCTGGAGAATACAGCCATTTATCCGCATACCGGGCAGGGTAACCAGAAGGCTGCAGCAGAGACCTTACTTAAATTATGCGCTAAACATCAGGTGGAGGCCATTGCTATCGGTAATGGAACAGCCGGACGGGAAACTGAAGTCTTTGTAAGAGGGTTACAGATTCCGGGTATTTTAATTGTGATGGTTAATGAAAGCGGCGCGTCAATCTACTCGGCATCGGAAGCGGCACGTGAAGAATTCCCGGAACAGGATATTACGGTCAGAGGAGCTGTTTCTATCGGCCGGAGGTTAATGGATCCTTTAGCGGAGCTGGTTAAAATTGACCCTAAATCAATCGGGGTAGGGCAATATCAGCATGATGTCGATCAGTCCAAATTGCAACAATCGCTCGATGACACCGTAATGAGTTGTGTAAATGCTGTTGGTGTTGAATTAAATACAGCATCTAAGCAGGTATTAGCTTATGTTTCGGGATTAGGGCCTCAGCTTGCGCAGAATATTGTTAACTATAGAAACGAACACGGGGCATTTAAAAATAGGGAAAGTCTGAAAAAAGTGCCCAGACTTGGTGGAAAAGCTTTTGAGCAGGCTGCAGGTTTCCTGCGTATCCGCGGTGCCGTACATCCGCTGGATGCAAGTGGTGTCCATCCGGAACGCTATGAATTAGTTGGTAAAATGGCTAAGGACCTCGGCAAAAATGTAGAGGATTTGTTGAAAGATGTGAATTTGCAAAAAAACATTAACCTTAAACAATATATAGACCAGCAGGTTGGCTTACCTACCTTAACCGACATTATGGCTGAGCTGGCTAAACCGGGCCGGGATCCCAGGGAGCAGTTTGAGGCTTTTAGTTTTACAGAAGGGGTTAATGAAATTAACGATCTGCGTGTCGGTATGAAATTAAACGGTATCGTTACTAACATTACCAATTTCGGCGCATTTGTAGATATAGGTGTGCATCAGGATGGTCTGGTACATACAAGTCAGCTTGCGAATAAATTTGTAGCGAATCCAAATGATGTCGTTAAAGTGAGTCAGCAGGTTCAGGTTACGGTTAAAGAGGTTGATGTGCAACGTAAGAGAATCTCGTTATCTATGCGCACTGAAGAAAGAGTAACACCTAAAGGAACAACGCCAGGGCCTGGCGCTCAGCGTACACCGGCACCAAAAGGCGACAGATCCAAACCTTCAGCATCTTCCAGGCCGAAACAAACAGCCGATACCCGCCAAAAAAAGGAACCGGAAGGAGATTTACAGCTCAAGTTAGCGGCATTAAAAAATAAATTCAAATAATCAGGTCCTATTTTCCTGATCACATTTTTTCAAAGTCAGCCCATTTATTGGGCTGGCTTTTTGTTTTAATAGCCCTGGGTCGCCGTCCGATGTTGTTTTTTGGACTTGCAATTTTCAGGTGAGTCATGTTTTGTTCTTGTCATGGTCGATACTTCTGTTAGTGTTGTTCGACAAGACCATGGCTTGGCCCGATTAAACCCTAAGGTTGACCTATGGTTGACCCGAACGAGATCATCCTTGTCCGGGGAAATATTATTCGGAACTTTTGGTTGCCGGACATGACTAAATTCAAACTGCTTGAAATACAGCTCTTGGTTGTCCATTCCTGAAAAAGCTATACACTAAAAACAGTGTATGGAAAGAGAAGAAGAGTTGTTGTACTCAGAAAGAACGAGT
>JAAAFW010000005.1:204969-214118 GCA_019352875.1 Pedobacter cryoconitis
TTTGCAGAAAAGGCTGTATGGGTTGATCTTTTGTTTATCGCAGAAAATAGGGCAAAAAAATAGTGAAAACTATAGCAGGCTCGGCTGGCACCTGCTTGCTTCGCGCGCAGCTGATGCCTTCGCCTGTAAGTTTTCACCATTTTTTTCGCTCAGGAATTCCCCGGTGTATGGTAGATTAATTAGATGGGTATTTTTTATTTTGGAAACCTGGCTTCCTGGTCCGGGTTGGGTAAGGTTTTAGTGTATGCTTAACAGTTTAGGGTGAGCAGATACTTTCGCTTAACCGAAAAAACTAAGGGCGGTTATCCTATAAGCCACTTGCTTTTCGGTAGATAGGAAAGGAGCTTAATAATACTGTAAGTAATTATAAAAGTAATTAAAGCAATCAGTGGCAGCTTGACAGCTGCATGTTCAAAATGTGGATCTAACCAAGTATGAACAGCATTCAGAACCATAATATGCGCCAGGTAAATGCCATAGCTTTTACCTGATAGATCTGAAACTAGTTTGGTACTCCAGGAAGGTATGTTCTTTAGACTAACATTTTTTAGGATCAGAAAGATCCCTGCTGTCATCATCGCTACATTGATCGTCTCAAAGCCCCATGTTAATTCTAAACCACTATTGAACTTTTCTATGGGTAGCAGGTGCAAAAAGCCAAATGCTGTTATTGCATAGCCTACAAGTATCAATGTTAATCCTAATGTATAATTCCATGCTTTAGGTGGCAGGAAAAAACGCTTGATATAGTTCGCTAAAATCACATAGCCCAGAAAGCCTGAAAAATAATAAAGCATGGGTGTATCATTCCAAAAGCATTCTCCCCATATGGCTGGAACCAGTAAGTGAATATAAGGAAGCATTAAAGTGAGTATCCAAAGGATTAGATACAGTTCCATATTTTTGCGGGTGCAATTTTGTACCCAGTGCGATATTAGTGGCGCAAATAGATAAATGCCCAGCAGCATGTACACGAACCATAAATGGCCGATGTCAACACCGAAGTTCACCGCTATTTTCGAAATATTGAGCAGCATAGTTTCCAGGTCGGTCGAACCCATCAGGTAGAAATAAAAGGCATATAATACACACCAAAGAACAAAGGGAACGGCCACTCGGCTCATACGCTTTCTAAAGAAAACACGCGTGTCGTTTATGGGAAACAGAAAGTAGCCCGAAAGCATCACAAATAAAGGAACACAAGTACGGAAAAGAGAATTAAACCAACCAACAACATGGGAAGCGGGAGAATTGATTACAGCCCCTCCATTTCCAATATAATAAAATTCCCCGGTATGGATCTGAAGAACCATGTAAAGGGCCAGGATTCGTAAGACGTCAAAGCCGTAGTGGCGGTTTACGTTAATATCAGGCTTCATATGCTATTGTAAGTATTTATGCTTCCAATCCATACTACTTTGCAAGCAACGTAAGATAGCGCAAATAGCATGGTTACCAGAAGTGTTTCAAATTCATGTTAAAACTCTGTTAAGATGAACTAAATTAGTTTATTTTTTTATTGTTCGCTGTTTTTTCCGGAGCCCTAAGAGAGTATTCCGGGAGCATTAGGGTTCCCTGGCATGTAACTATTTACAAATTTCACAGTCTCTTATTAAACCTGAGTATTAATTAATCTACTATGTCTGCAATTATAAGAAATTTGATGCTTGTCACCTTATTGATGGGTATAAGAAGCGGCTTCGCACAAACCAGCCGAAACTTAAAACAGCTAGATAGTTTACTGGAAAAAGCGCATACGCTTGGCGTGTTTAACGGCAATTTGTTAATCGCAGAAAAAGGAAAAATAATCTATAAAAAGACGATTGGTTGGGCTGATGCTGGCGGAAAAACGAAACTCACAGAAAATTACCGGTTTCACCTGGGCTCCATTGCAAAAGAATTCAATGCGGTTGCCATTATGATGCTGAAAGAACAAGGTAAGCTGAGCCTTGACGACAAGGTATCAAAGTATTTACCTGAGCTTCCAAATTGGGCAGAAAAAATCACGATCAAAAACCTCTTGCAGTATACCAGCGGTATACCGGCGGGGAATTGGAACGAAATAAAGGGTGATGCTGATAATATGAAAAGTATTAAAGCAGTTACCAAGCTTAACTTTGAGCCCGGCACGAAATATCATTATAACAATAACAATGTCTTCCTACAGAGACGGATCATTGAGAAGATCACCGGCATGACTTATAAATCATTCGTCATGGAAAAAATATTTAAGCCTTATGGAATAAAAAATGCAATTATAGATCCTGATCAAAACGACAACCTAGTCGCAAAAGCCTATAATGATCAAAAAATACAAGATAATTTTAATTGGGAAATTGATGGCTGGCCATATTTAAATCTCCTCGATTTTTATAGATGGTCTGAATGTATCAATTCTTTCAAGCTCATTACTCCAGCATCCACCCAGGAGCTCATTATCCCTTTCTCTCCCAACGACCAGACCGGATTAGGCCACGGAATGATGGAAGGTAATGTCCTGATCATGCACAGGCATGATGGGACAGCTAAGAATTACCAGGCACTACTGATCAGTAATGCGGCTCCTGAAACAACTATTATTTTGATGACAAACAATAAGCAGGGAAATTTAGATGCAATCAGTAAGTCTGTTCAATCAATTCTGGATAGGAAACCGTATACACAGATAAGACGATCCTTTACCAATGATTTCGAGAAGGAGCTCGAAAACCTGAACGGAGAACAAGCCCTTGCATTTTATGAAAAAACTAAAGCAGAACATCCCGACCAATATAGCTTTGATGATGAGAATACTCTAAATCAACTAGGCTATTTTTTACTGAATAAGAAAAAAGTTACTGACGCAATTACGGTATTCACATTTAACACCAAATTGTTCCCAAACTCAGGCAATATGTTTGATAGCCTTGGAGAAGCCTACTACGTTCACGGCGATAAAAGCAAAGCCCTGGAAAACTATACCATCGCTTTCAAATTAGACCCCAGCCTGGATTCTGCAAAACAAATGATTCAGGAACTGAAGTAACAACGTCTGATAACCAGGAGGAGAATAAAAAAGATAAAAACTGTAGCAGTCTCGGCTGGCACCTGCTTGCTTCGCGCGCAGCCTATACCTTCGTCTGTAAGTTTTCATCTTTTTTTTCGTTCAGGTATTTTTTAACTGGCAAAGGGAGCAAAAACTGTAATCAATCACCGTTCTATTTATTAAAACTAACAAAAAACACAGATCCCTTATGTAATTCGCTCTCCACCCAAATACGCCCGTTATGTTTTTCAACTACACGTTTAACGATGGCGAGACCTACACCCGATCCCTCGATGTCTTTCACATTATCCATCCGGCTGAAAAGGCCGAAGACATTTTTTAAATTGTGAGGCGCGATACCTAGTCCGTTATCTTTTATGGCGTAACAGACGTCAGCATCATTAACACTTCCTTCAATATGGACGTGTGGGGCATGACCATGTTTAGAGTACTTGACAGCATTACTGATCAGGTTTGAAAATATTTGAAGCATCATCGTTGGGTCACCCTTCAACTCAGGTGTACTACCAAGGGTAATTTTGACATTTTGAGATTCATAGATCATACTTTGATCTCTAACGATGTCCTCGATTAATGCCCGGGCGTCAATATTATGGTATTTAAACGGCGAGCGGCCAATTCTGGAATAATCGAGTATGGAAACAATCATTAAATGCATTTGATCTGCGCGCTGATTAATGCGTCCCAGCAACATGCGGTCATGGTCTGTGAATCCCTGGCCTCTTGCCACCAGTTGAGCGTATGCTTTGATAGCTGCAATAGGATTTTTAAGGTCGTGAGACACAGTGTAGCTAAAAGTATCTAACTCATCGTATGCACGTTGCAGCTGCTCATTCAACAAACGGATTGCTCCTGCTTTTTGGTTAATAGCGTAGGTGATTTCTTCTTGTAAGCGAAGTGCCGAGTTGATCTCTTCGGGGCTCCAGGCCAGTGATGTAGAGAGTATTGTTTGTGACCACTGCTGAAATGAATTTCTTGGGGAAATGTGCATCATTCCATTACTGTCCATCACTGTCTGTTTTTCTGGATTTCCTGCCCAGGTAATAAACTGTGGTTGCTCTGGCTTAAAGTAGATTACGTATTCTTCCAATTCTTTAGAAATAACAACCACCATGATTCCGCTTGCAACGTTGCGATAGCTGTTAGCAGCCGGATAGTGTGCCGCAAGTTTGGTCAGGTGATACAAGGGTTGGTTGTTATTTTGATTTAGCCAGCTGATCAGCTCGTTAAGCTGTCCGTCGTCCGGTGTCAGGCCAATTTTGGTGATATTTTTTTCATAGACTAAAACCGCTCCACCGGCATGTACAATATCCAGAAGGGTCACAGGGCCGTTGGCAAGGGCCTCTTCTATACTGACCGTTTCCTGGAGCTGCTTGATAAGTTTATCGAGCGTACCACTAAAAACTTCCTGGGTATGCTGGTGTATTTCTTCTTGCCGGAATTCTAAAGCTGATGACAATATCTGTCCGAGCAGTTTTGACAATTCTCTGGATAAGAAATCAATAAATTTAGGGCTGTAGTTATGGCAGGCAATCAATCCCCACAATTCTCCTTTACACAATAAGGAGATACTGAAACTAGAAGCAACACCCATATTTTTCAAATATTGAATATGCACCGGGGATACTGCCCTAAGTTGTGAATAGGTCAGCTCCAGTGGCTGAAGCTGATCTGGGACTGCAGAAATCTTTATTGGTGTGGTCTGTACATCGGCTATGATCCGGGTCAGGTTTAATTTATATAAATCTCTTGCCTGTTGAGGAATATCGGATGCAGGATAATGTAAACCTAACCATGGGGATAATTCTTCATTCTTCGCTTCTGCTACAACTTCTCCATGTCCGTCGTCTGCAAAACGGTAGATCATTACCCGGTCATAAAGGATAGTTCTTTTTACCTGCAAGGCAGTATTCTCGAGTAAATTCTGGAGATTTTTGTCGGCTAACATTTTAGAAATGGAATGCCCCATCATTTTCTGTACGTCAGGCAATGCATCAGAAGTTGAGCTTTCAAATTCCAGGAGATATTGGTCGGCAGATGCCGAAATGATGAGGTAATAGGTTTCACCGTTAATATCTAACCTGAAGGGATTGATCTGTTCAAAGCTTCTGTTGATTTTTCCGATACTTAGCAAGTCTCTAATAAATTCTCTATGGTCGTCTCCTCCGATCAGCTGTTCTATATATTGTAGTTGAGATCCTATTAACTTTGCACACGTTTCTCGTAGTAATTCGTAGATGTTATCACTGCAATGGCTAACTCTATATTGCCGATCAAGTACGATTAAAAAACCATGTGACTGTATTTGCCCTGGAATATGGATTGGTTCACAGGCGCAGTTGCTAAGGTCAACCTTAAAGTCGGTCATGTCTGGTTTCGGGTTTACCAAATATGCTGTTATTAATCCAGCTTTAGACTTTTATTTAAATATTTAAAAATCAGATATTTGCAATAAAAAATCTCTAAATTATCTGAATAAAAAAACCCTTTCCGGGAACCAGGAAAATGTAAGTCCAATTTGGTCAATTTAATATGGAATTATTTTGCCTCCAGCCCGTCGATATAGGCTCCAATTAAGATAACATATTGTTGTTCCAAATAATCTTCCGTACGCTGCATCCATTGGTTACCAACTTTGTATAACATGATCTCTTTGCCACCTGTAAAAGAAAGCTTCCATACTTTCAATTTTTTAAAAGTAGTGGAAATGATCTGAATAACTTGTATAGTGCCATCCTTTAACCTGATTTTGTAATCCATTATTATTATTGTAATCCGTTACCGGTTTCTACAAACAATAACGCGACAAAGTCAATTATCTTACAGTCTATATATGGATAACTTCATGAACTTTAAGTGTATTAATTATTAAAATAATAAAAAGTAAATTTTCGCTTTATTAATTTTGCCAATATTAACATATCCGTTTGGAAAAACATCTATTTGCCAGAATGTACGACGTGTCGCGTTCTAGATAAATGTGGTGCCCTATCACATAACCCCCACCCCAACCGGACAAGAAGGTGAACCCTCTGCAAAAAAAAGATGAAAACTTACAGACGAAGGCATCAGCTGCGCGCGCAGCAAGCAGGTGCCAGCCGAGACTGCTACAGTTTTTATCTTTTTTTTGCACTATAAAAAACCAACAACTACTCCGAAATATAGTCGTTTACGACTTCTGTGATAGATTCAGTTTCAGTATTTGCAAAGGAGATCGTGAAAGTCGATCCCTCACCAGGTTCACTTTCCACTGTGATATTCCCGTTGTGTTTCTCAATAATGCGGCTTACAATGGCCAGACCTACCCCCGAGCCCTCAATATCTTTAGCGCTTTCCAGCCGGTTGAACAACTCAAAAATTTTCGGGATGTCCCGCGCAGCTATGCCCATCCCGTTATCAGAGATGGTGTAGGTGGTCTCTTTACCATTAGATTTTCCTGAGATACGAACCTGGGCAGGTTTAGCGTGCTGACTGTACTTTACGGCATTACTGATCAAATTTGCAAATACCTGCGAGAGCATGGTAGGATCGCCCGATATTTCGGGAGTATCTCCAACGATGAATTCCAGATCAAGATCTTTATAAACAAAAGTCAGGTCTTTAATCAGGTCATCTATCAACTGCCCGGTATGCACAGGCTGAAATTCAAGCTCTATTCTTCCTATACGCGAATACTCAAGGATTTCACTGATCATGTCAGTCATCCGGTTAGTTTTATCTTCCACCCGCGCTAGAAAGCTTTGGGTTAAAGGACTGACATTTTTATCTTTTCTGGCCAATTGGGTATAGCTCTTGATGGCTGCCAGTGGATTTTTCAGGTCGTGCGATATTGTATAGGAGAAAGTATCTAGCTCTGCATAGGCATCTTTAAGTCTTTCATTCAGCAACCTCAAAGCACCAGCTTTCTGATTAACGGCGTAGATAATCTCATCACGTAGTTTAATAACCGAATTTATTTCTTCCGGCATCCAGCTTTCCGATCTGCCGGTTACCTCCTGCGTCCAGACTGCAAATGAATTCCTGGGTGAAATTACACTCATACCTTTAGAATTAAATTCAACAGGTTTTTGCGGATCACCCGCCCATTTGACCATTTGCAATTTTTCTGGTTTAAACCAGATCATAAACTCTCTTAGCTCTCTGGAAAGGGTGCATATTAGTATTCCACTGCCAACATTGATAAAATCAACTGCAGGAGGATAAGCAGCACTTAGATTATCCGTATAGTATACAGAATCAATGATAGTATCTTTAGCCCATTCCAATAGTCCACGAAGTTGATCATCTGTCGGCAGCTGCCCTATTTTAGTTTGTTTCTGATTATAGTTAGAAACAACGCCATCGGCATGTGTAAGGTTAAGAATTGTTGTGCTCCCCTGTGTAAGGGCATCTTCTACCAGTTCATTTTCCTGTAAAAGCTTGGTTATTTTTTCGAGGCTTGCGCTAAAGCTTTTATTGATAAATTCATTTTCTTCATCCTGCCTGAATTCCAGAGCAGAGGAAAGAATCTGACCGATCAGCTGTGCATAAGTCCTGGATTTATAACTAATAAATTTAGGTGTATAATTATGACAGGCAATCAATCCCCATAGTTCTCCCTTATAGATCAGTGAAATACTAAAACTGGAAGCTACACCCATATTTTTAAGATATTGAATATGGATTGGCGATACTGCCCTCAATTGAGAATACGTAAGATCCAGCGGCGGTCTTTTGGCAGAATCTGCTGTAATTTTAAATGGTACAGTATCCACGTCAGCAATAAGCCGGGTCAAATTCAGTTTATATAATTCGCGTGCCTGTTTTGGTATGTCGGCTGCCGGATAATGTAAACCAATCCAGGGATCAAGGTTATCATTTTTAGCTTCCGCTACAACCTCGCCATGTCCATCGCTGGCAAACCGGTAAACCATCACCCTGTCATAATTGATGATCTTTTTCACTTGCCTTGCACTGTTATCCAGCAACACTTTCAGATTTTTATCTGCAAGCATCTCTGATACAGAACTTCCAACCATATTTTGCAGATTTGGTTCGTGATCAGAGGCAACAGGTTCAAACTCCAGCAGATAATAGTCTGCCGAAATAGAAATAATCAGATAATAATGCTGATCCCCTAAATCGACCGCATATGGATTTATGTTTTCGAAATTGTTCTGCTTACCGATTTTTATAAGCTGAGAAATAAATCCCGGCTCCAATCCAAGATGTGGTTCTAAAACCTGAATGAACTGATCCAATAAATTAGGATTTACATCCGGAATGAAGTTATTGAGTCCCTCACTTTGAAACCTGATCTTCATTTGCTGATCGATCACAATTAAAAAGCCGTGGCTTTGTATTGCTCCCGGAATGTGTATAGGTTCTTTATCGCAATTGCTAAGGTCGAACTGGAATTCTGACATTTATTTTTTAAAGCTTTAATAAAATCCCGGGGTTCCGGAATTGGATAGAAGTGTAAACCAATCAAAAGTCATAATGTTTAAATTATTTTCGATAAGTCTCAACAATTTTAAATTGTGCAAAAGGTTTCCTCTTGAAAAATCATGAACCTTAACAGGCTCGGCTGGCACCTGCTTGCTGCGCCGCAGCTGATGCCTTTGCCTGTTAAGGTTTTCATGATTTTTCATGTGTTTTCCATCGTAGTTTGCTGACAATTCAACGTGTTAAAACTTAAGAAGTAAAATAAATAGGAAGCATGTATGTATCCGGGAAAATCCAGAGGAAGAATTGCAGGTATGCAGGGAGCGGTTTTTTTTTTGCATGACGCGGATGGTATGCAGGAAGCGGTATTTTCCTGCAGCGTAGGAATGGTGTGAAGGGAGCAGCTTTTTTTTGCAGGGTGTCCATTCCTGAAAAAGCTATACACTAAAAACAGTGTATGGAAAGAGAAGAAGAGTTGTTGTACTCAGAAAGAACGAGTAAAAATCAGAAGTTTGACAAGCGCTTGATCGCTCATATAGTTAAGCTGGCCGAAGAGGGAACGCCTCGTAGGGATCTGATAAAGACTTATAAAATGACAGGAGAAACCCTTGGCATGTGGTTGGACAAGTACAGTTCAGTTTTGCATAAGCGTAAGTTTCTCAGTACTGCTGAAAAACGA
>JAAAFW010000006.1:0-28906 GCA_019352875.1 Pedobacter cryoconitis
TTTTTTACGTTGAATTCTATTTTTGATAGTTGGTGAGAAAAGATAAGGTTTGCACTTGAATTGGTTTTGCTTAGTCCGTTGGCATTATTTGAATACAATAAATCAATTGCAGCCTGATTGCTTTGATTATTAATATCAATAGGATATACATTACCGTTAAGAGTCGATTTTAGTGGGTAGTAAGCAAGAAAGTCAACTGTTTTTCCATCTTCTGGAAAGAATATGGTCTGATTTGTCGCTGACGGATTGAATTCGCCATCACCATTAGTCTTGTATGCTCTATTTGCGGCCAATATATCCGTCAGTCCGGTTCCGGTTTTCATGAATACTCCGATTTCGTCGTTAGCTTCCCAGGCATCATTTAATGCTTTGGTTTTAACCAGGCCATTAATGCTTGATGAGAAAGCTACTGCCTTAGCTCCAGTTCCCACGACGGGAGGAGTTGCTGTGTCGTCTTTTTTGCAGGAGCTACTCATGATGAACAGCGTCATAGCCGTAGCTAGTAGAATGTTTTGATTTTTCATTATGTAAGCGCGTTAGTTTTATTTCCAGATAGTATTATCAATAGTAGCTTTAGCTTCACTTGGAATTTTCGGGAAGAAAGTATATCCGGTTTCTTTCTCCAGGTCACTCACATTCATTCTGTAGCTATTATATGAGGTCGAGGAAGGAATAATCTGATTATTAATCTTGAAAGCGATTGTGTAATAAGTATTACCTTTTTTCATCGCCAGCGCCTTATAATAATATTTAGGTATTGCAGATCCTTTAGCATAGGTTACTGTCTCATCCGTTTTTGTTTTGATTGCTGCTCCGGTTACCACGTATAATGTATCGCTTTGCGCTGTCCATGTCCTTACCTGTTGTTCCAGATTATTCCAGATTCCCTGGTTCATGGAAGATATCTGAGCGGTCATATTGCTGTAGTAGAATGTTGTTGCATTAAGTTCTCTTGTCGCTGTACGGTCGCCGCTTGGGATCTGATGACCACGGTCATAACCATTACCAAAAGAGCTGCTTAAGTTCACTTGTGAATCCTGATTAATCAGTGGGTCAAATGCCCAGGCATCGCTACGGCCGGAACTACCTATGTAGGAAGAATGCATCGGGTAAGCTACCCAGTAAGCCATTTTGTATTTCTTATCATACAGCATCGCATAGTTTCTGACATTTGTACGGCCCGGAAATCCATGAGCGATATAAACTGTGTTTTCACCGGTCGTAATCAGTGGGGTTTCCAGATATCCTGATGTAGCGGGAGGAGTAGTTACGGTTTCCTGATCGAGTATAAAGGTGCCTGAAGGAACATCTGTCCAATTTGTAATCGACGCTTTTAAAGACACAGCTGTTCCGGTATTTCCGTTACCATCACTGTTTAATACAATTTCATAGGTGTACTTTTTACCCTTTTCGAATTTTGTATCCGCAGGGATCTTCCAAGTGAAGTTTTTTTCACCAACAGTGAACACGACTTTTGTCGCTGCCACAGCCGGAGATGGGATCAGGATAGCCTCTGCAATCGTCAATTCATTTCTGACACTTGTCCGTGCCTGAATATCGGCAGTCTGGTTCTGTGACGTTAAGCTTCCCGTAGCTAAATCAAATTCGGCAGTAGCTTTCTGGTCTGCCAGACTTACGCTTAATCCATTCAGGTTAGAAACACCGGTGCCATTTTTTACTGTAAATTCAACCTTAGAAAGCTGATGTGAAAAAATCAGGTTTGCACCGGGTTTAGCTTTGCTCAGGTTTACAGCATTGTCTGCATACAATAAATCTATTGCGCTTTGTATAGTCTGGTTAGTTACATCAACCGGGTATTTGGTAGAAGTTAAAGCCTGGCTGTAAGGGTAGTAGGCGATAAAATCAACAGCACTGCCATCTTCAGGGTAATAAATTGTCTGATCTGAAGTGCCAGGTGTAAATTCACCGTCGCCCGAAGTCGAATACATTTTATTGGCAGAAAGGACATTAAGTAGTCCGCTACCGGTTTTCATGAACACACCAATGTTGTCATTTGTATTCCAGCTGTTATCAACAGCTTTGGTTTTTATTTCTCCATTGATAGAGGAGGAGAATTGTACTGCTGTACCGCTGCCGGGGATAATCTCAGGAGCGTTATCCTTCCGGCATGCAGTACCGAACAGTACAAGCAAGAAAATACTGGTTAAGTGTAGATTTTTAATTTTCATATTTTATAATTTATTTCGGTTTTGCGTTTCAGGTGCCGTGTTGAGTAATTTGTGCCTGAGGATAGGCAGTTCATTAATCATGATAAGCGCAAACGTAAAATCCGGTACAAAGGAACGTCCCGTGACGTAAGACTTTTGTTAAGAATTCGAAAAGCTTACGTTAAATTTTAGAACGTACTGTTGAAAAAAACAAAGAAAATATAACATTGAAAATTCCGAAGAGAAATTATATTTCTTATTCATGTGTGCAGATTCTGGTAGCTATTTTCCAACAAGACAGAGGTATGGTGGTTATTATGAGTGTGTTAATTTCTGTTTTGGCAGTTTCAGTTCCAAGGAAGCCCCAACTGGTTTTTGTGTTGCTGCAGAATAAAGAACTTTCGGATGCCCCGGCAGGAATTTCTCCTGCTTAGTCATTGCTGGGAATTTGAGTACTTTTAGACGATCCAAAATCATCTATGAAAACCGTTCCAATTAATGCGCTAAGGTTGATCTTTTTGTTGTTTATAACTGTTGCCAATCTCGCTTGTAAGAAGGAGAATAACCAACCTGTAAAGGAGAAAGCAAACAGGATGGTTTTGGTTTATATGGAGGCTAATAATGACTTGCGTTATGATGCTATAAACAGTATCAATAATATGGAGAAGGGTGCCGCGAATCTGGACGGCGTATTATTAGTATATATCAGGACAAGTTCCGTAAGATCTTATCTGCTTAAAATCCGGCATGATCAGGATGATAATAAGATTGTCAGTGATACAGTCCGTACTTTTAAGGGCGGTGGTCCTTCTGACGCAGAATTCATGAAGGATGTGATTAATTATGCGCAGTCGGAATATCCGGCAAATAGTTATGGACTTATACTGTGGTCACATGCTACAGCATGGGCACCGCCGGTTTCCAGTACAATTACAACGAAATCATTCGGGCGTGACCGCGGTGACGAAATGGACATCAGAGATCTTAGAGATGCAGTAGGTAATAACCTGGAGTTTATCCTGTTTGATGCCTGCTCGATGGGTGGGGTAGAGGTGCTGTATGAATTCAGGGATAAGGCTAAATATATAATTGCTTCTCCGGCAGAAACACTTTCGGAAAGTTTTCCGTATCAGCAGATAACTCCTTTGCTTTTTCAGAATTCTCCTGTAAATCTCAAACTGATTGCCGAGGCGTATTATCAGCATTATAGTGCATACACAGATGATCGCCAGTCCGCTACCGTCGTATTGGTAAATACCGCAGAACTTGCACCGCTAGCGAATCAAATGAGATCTTTGATTGCCACAACAAAGAATTATGGCGACACATTTGTCAAAGACGGTATACAGCGCCTTGATTTTACTTCCGGCTTTCCAGTTGCAGGTTTTGACTTTGGTGATTTTTTAGCACATAACTTTAATAACGGCAGTCTCTCCGATATGTCTGCACAGCTGGACAGGACGATTCTCTATAAACAGGCTACCGCCAAATTTTTGGGGATTCCAATTAAGACTTTCTCCGGGCTTACTTGTTATATTCCCTATCAGGGTGATATTAATTTGAGTTATTACAAGAAGCTTGACTGGTATAAAAGCAGTGGTTTCAGTTTGCTGTTTGACAGGTAGGTTTTAAGGTTGTACGACGCCCCAGATAATTAACCGGCGGATACGTATAATAGCCAGAACATAGTGAATATCAAACTCCTGATTTTGCTTATTAATTTATAAGTAGATTGAGTTTTTTAAAAATCATGTCTAAAAAGGTATTGACTATATTCGTATTTGTAATGCTCGCACTGTCACTGGCAGGCTACCGTGTCTATCGTTATTATATATCCAGGGTTCCCAACAAAACTGAATACCAAAGGTTGGTTGTTCCGGTAGCGCTTCAGCTATATGAAATGGATTTTACCGGAGCAAGTGATCAGTCTGTAAAAAAGTATAAAATACTTCCTGCAAATTCTGTGGTCTGGGTAGCGGTTAATGAATGGGCATCTCATGACGATCTGGGCGATCTTAGGAAATTGAAGGATTATGATGGAAAAGATAATATCTACGTGGAAGAAATTATCGGTAAATATTTACCGGGAAGTGTATTGGATGCTCACGGCCCAGGAAGACTTATGTATTACCAGATTTTCCCATTATCAGTTTATAAAGAGATCCCGGGAGAGATTAAACGTTGTATCGCGGCCTATTTTCATGAGAATGATTTTCAGAATACCAAAGAATATCAGTTTACCGCCATTGCGGACAGGGTAAGTAAGGTTATAGCTTACGGTGATTTCACCGGAGACAATGGAAAGGATATGGCCGTGTTATTGGAGAACAAAGAGAAAACAGGCAGTAAACTTGTAGTATTTCATGTAAATGAAAACAAGGAGTGTAATGTTATTTTCACGACAGACCTGTCCGGATTATTTGCCATTAACTCTTTTAAAAAGGGATCACGTGTTTTTGTTGACGATTATAACCTGGAAAAGGCGCCGTTAGATGGAATTATTATCAAAGACAAAGAAAATAAATATGCAATTATTTACGATTCCGAGTATAAGAGTTTTCGGCAATACTATCAATATAGTGATCAGGAAATCAATGAATTAAAACATACGCAGCAGGAGCCGGAAGATGGTGTGACTGATACAATTGAATCAAGTTATTGATTCTGTTTATAATAAAAAACCTGCTTTATTTGCATTTTAAGGGATATTACCTATATTCGCCCAGCGTTAGGGGGGATACCAGAGTGGCCAAATGGGACAGACTGTAACTCTGTTGTCGCAAGACTTCGAAGGTTCGAATCCTTCTCCCCCCACTTTAACAAAAAGCCTTTCAGTTTTTACTGAAAGGCTTTTTGTTTTTGGTAACCCTGGTAATTCACTCACCGGGTTGTTATGCTAAAAGTGATATCCAATACCACCAGATACCGTACGCGGTCTCATTGGTTCCAGCGTAGTCCATCCTTTAAAATATTGTTTGTCGGTCAGGTTGTCAACTTTTAAGGAGAAAGTGAAATTTCCTGTGCCGTAAGAAGCTGATGCATTTAATACAGTATAAGATGGTACAGTGAATACTCCAGCTACTGCATCATTCACAACCATGTTTTTGCTGGCATAATTTCCGCCAAAACCAAAACCAAGACCTTTTGCAGCTCCATTAAGTATTTTATAGCTGATCCAGCCATTTACCAGGTTCTCCGGACCCGCACCAACCGGTCTTCTGCCTTCTGTTGCTGCACTTGCATTTGTTAACTTACTCTTGTTTTTAGTATATCCAGCCGTAATGTTTAACCCAGGGAAAGGGTTGGCTGTAATTTCTGCTTCAACACCTTTGCTGTATTGCTCGCCACCTTGCGCAGATTGATTAATATCGATGCTCATTACAATATTGGAAACTTTAATATCATAGTAGCTTAGTGAACCGGATAATTTTCCATCAAAAATATCCGCTTTAATTCCACCTTCAAATTGATTTGCATGTTCTGGTTTAAATGTAACGACCGTGGTTACACCATCAACTACATTGTTTACCGGAGCAACATTGGTGAATCCATTCATATAGTTCCCGAATACAGACAATTTATCCTGTAGAACTTGGTAAACTAAACCGAACTTTGGAGACCATGCAGTCTGACCGTATTTATCTGCGGCTGCGGTGCTTAAGCCGCCGTTTTGAAAACGGTCAACGCGTAAGCTCACCATACCAGAAAATTGAGGAGTAAAATTCACCACGTTTGAGACATAAGCACTGTATACTTCCTGGGTAGTTCTGCTGTTGCCGCTATAACCAGCTGCAGCGATCGCTTCATCTGTACTTTGGCGGGTTAATACACCAGAATCTTCGCCATTTGGTTTTACTGCACCAAGTTGCGCATAATTTGAGCTGTTGTTGATTGAAGTTCTATTGAAATAATCCAAACCAGCTACCATACGGTTACGGATACTTCCAATGTGGAAATCACCGGTGAAATTTTGTTGAATGTCAGTGGTTTCTGTATTAGTGTTTTGGTCGCTTATCCAGCGGTCAAATATCCCATTACTTGTTGTTTTTCCGTCAACGGTTTTGGTTCCTTCGAATAAATAAGAATAATAACCATCTGATTTTGCAGAACCTCTGGACACAACCGTCTGTGAATTCCACTGATCACTTATTTTGTAATTCATTTGCGCCTGAACTGATGTTACCGGTGTCTTGATGCTCAGGTCATTGCTGGTAAATGAATTTTTAGGATTGTAACCGAGCTGCGCAACCGTATTATAGATTAGAGGTGCACTTCTGTTGAAGAACAACATTGTCGGGTTTGTTCCTTCGGCATTTAGGAATTGTGCATTTAATAAGAATGAAAGTCGGTCGTTAACTTTGTAGGATAGGGAAGGTGCGATAAACGTTGATTTTCTAAATCCTGCATCCTGAAAACTGTTTTCATCCTGATAAGCAGCATTAACACGGAAAAGCACTTTATGATCTGCATCCAGTGGCGTATTCAAATCAACGCTAACCCTGTTTAGTCCATAACTTCCGGCTACGTAATTTACATCGGTTGAAACTGCGTCGAAAGGCTGTTTGGTTACGGTGTTAATTAACCCTCCGTAAGATATCAGGCTGCTGCCAAACAAAGTTCCCGAAGGTCCTTTGATAACTTCAACGCGTTCTATATTAGAAACGTCAAGACTTCCGTTGGTTAAGCCTGGTAAACCATTAACCAGCGTAGGTTGTACAACAAATCCCCTTAAAGAGAAATAGCCGGCTCCATCACCACCGCGGCCGGTTGATGACCATAGTTTATCTACTCCAGGTGCATTTTTCAACGCATCATCGAAATTCGTGATCACCTGTTCTTTTAAAAGTTCCTTGGAAACTACAGAATAGACCTGCGGGTTCTCCAGGTTTTTTAAAGGCATTTTAGCCACAAATTCACTTTCCTTAACTGCAAATTTGTTCTTTTTGCCTCCGCTGACAATCACTTCTTTCAGTTGTTCGTTTGAAGCCTGTAAGCCAAGCTGAACTGTAGAGGTCTCACCGGCCTTAACAAAAACAGATTTTGTATCAGCTTTTAGACCAACTAGTTTTGCGGTGATCATATAATCTCCTGCAGGAATATTCTTTAACGTAAAGTTTCCATTTTGGTCTGTAGTTGCATTTCCCACTCCGCGAATGCTGACTTCTGCGGATTCTACGGCTCCGCCGTCGCTGGTAATTACTGTTCCTCTAATGGTTCCTGTTTTTGATTGTGCATAGGAAACCATACCCGCGAACAGCAGGATAAACGTCATTAAATAAAATTTAAAGTATCTGTTTTGCATTTTGTGTATGTGTTGTTTAGAACGATTTTAAACTGCAAAACTACAATAAGACTTGACTGTGTAACAATGCTATTGAGATTCATTTTAAATAAGACATAAAAATGACAAAACTCTATGGGGGTAATTGGACTTCTTTAGATACAAGCGCATGTTTTTGGTTAAATTAATGTTAATTGATATTCTCTTTTAAGGTGTTTTACTTAACATTTGGTTCATATAGGAAGGCGTCCTTTGCGTCATGTTATACTATTCTTGCAAATTCATCAGCAGGCTGCTGTGTACAGTTTTGCTTTCTGCCCTGATTTATAGCAATGCTGTCGCGGCCGAAGATCCTGCAGTTACACTCAAATACACTTTAGCCTTGAGTAAACAGTATCCTGATTCTGCGTTTCTGATGTTAAAAAAACTATATCAGCAGGCCCAGCTCAGTAATGATAAACGGACCTCTGGAATTTGTCTCCAGCAAATGGGTGAGATATCAAGTGCACAGGGGCATTTCTCACAATCACTGGACTATTTTCAGCAAGCCTATAAAATCTATGAACAGATCGGAGACTGGAATCTGCTTGCTCATAATTTTAATGATATGGGTAATGTATACTATCAGAATCTGGACAAGACATCCTCCCGTAAACAATATGATAAAGCACTTCAGCTGTACCAAACGTTGCATAACAGGGTTGGTTTGGGCGAGACTTACGGTAATATTGGTCATTTGTATGAAAAAGAGCAGCGTTACGACAGTGCATTTTATTATCAGCGACTGGCTTTGAGTGCTTACCAGCATGCGGATCATAAAGCAGGGATGGCTAAAATCTACGAAAACCTGGGAAGTATATTCGAAGATTTGGTTCGTTACGACTCCGCCAGATACTATTTTGATCATTCGCTTCAGCTTTATCAATCTGTCAATAACCAGGTATCCAGTATTGAAGTGATTAATAATATTGGTGATATTCTACGGAAGACAGGCGACTATAAACAGGGTTTACATTATTCGCAGAAAGCACTCGTCATGGCTGTGGATACTAAAAACGAATATCAGCAAGCTTCAGCTTATAGGGACATTGCGAAGGCATACAACCTGATGGGCAAAAATGATAGTGCTTTTCATTATCTGGAACTCAGCCGGAAGCACCTGCTCAATATATATTCTACGCAGAACAACAGGCAGATGTCATTCCTGAATATTGTTTACGATACCGATAAAAAGAACGATGAGATCGCTGCGCTTGAAAATGGTCATAAGGTGAATATTATAGTTACTGTATCTATCGTAGTAGTTGTGATTTTATTGGTTGTAATGGGATTACTGACGATTTCCAGACAGCGCCTGAAGCTTAGAGAGAATATAGCCGTAGCCGAGAAGAATAAACAACTTTCTCTGGCACAGCAGGCACAGCTTGAGTTAAAAACCAGAGAGCTGACTACGCATACGCTACAGGTTATTCAGCACAATCAATTCCTGGAAAGTATGCGCAATAAAATGGAAGAGATGATCAAAGAGGAAAAAAGAGATCAGAAAAAACAAATGCAGCAACTGGTTAGGCAAATTATGCAGCATATGAATCAGGATCAGCAATGGAAAGATTTTATAGAAATGTTTGAGCAGCTGCACCAGTCATTTTTTGACAAGCTGAAAGCAAAGGGTGAAAATCTCACTGTTAATGATATGCGGCTGATTGCGTTAATTAAAATGAATATGAATGCGAAGGATATGGCCGCCATCTTTGGTATCTCACAGGACAGTTTACGTATGGCCAGATATAGACTCCGGAAGAAACTGAATATCGCTGAAGGTGATAATCTGTCCACATTTATTCAAGCTGTTTAGATACTCCAATCTGTGAATTCGCATGGCTTAACAATTTCTTAATGTTGCGCTAACTGAATGATAATGGTGTTTTTGTCTTTTGTAACATGTTGATTTTTAGTCGTTTGATTTGTTGTTGTCTATGTTGTATGCGATTCGTATACAGACTTGTATACGCTGTTGACGCTTTGTATACGGTCATAATTTGACACTTCCATATGCAGCCCGCACATTTGAGAAGTTTCGGAAAAACAGCAAACGACTTTTAAAATCTCAATTCAAAATGAAACCAATTTTTAAGATTATTTTATGCTTCTTTCTAAGTATTACTGCTGCAAAAGCGAGTAATATAAAGGGCCATGTGTACGACAAGAAAACAGGTGAGGCACTGGTTGGCGCTTCTGTTAAACTGGAAAACACAGACAGAGTAACCATGACCGGTCTGGATGGGTCATTTGAATTTAAGAAGGTAAAGGCGGGCCCGGCAATTTTAAGGGTTTCCTATGTAACCTATCAAACATTTACTAAACAGCTGAATGTGCTCGATGAAGATAATCCGTCAATCCAGGTTTATCTGAGTGATGCCGATGGAAACGACCTGAATGAAGTGGTTATAGGCGCTAAGCATGACGGGGCCTCCGAACGCACGGCCAGAAAAATGGAGCAGAAAGCAATGCAGGTTACTAACGTCGTGTCTGGCAGGGCTATGGAAATCTCACCGGATCTGACGGTAGCGAATGTAGTTCAGCGCGTATCTGGTGTATCTATTGAGCGCAGCAGTAACGGCGGCGGACAGTATGCCATTCTGCGCGGTATGGACAAACGGTATAATTATACTCTGGTAAACGGGATTAAAATTGCCAGTTCTGATGATAAGTTCAGGTATGTTCCACTAGATGTGTTTCCAACCGAATTATTACAGCGTCTGGAGGTTTATAAATCATTGACACCAAACATGGAAGGTGATGCAGTGGGTGGTGTGATCAATATGGTTATGAAAGATGCGCCGTCTAAACTGGAGATCAATGCTAACCTGGCAGGCGGTTATAATCAGATGTTGCTGGACCGTAAATTCCTATCTTTTGATGCAGGTGCGTTAAATTCTAAATCACCTTATGAAATTAATGGAAAGAACTATAATGCTAAATCAGGTGATTTCTCAAATGGCGCAGTAGATTATAAGGCTAAACAGCCGGCACCTAATGTTGTTGGTGGATTGTCGATAGGTCAGCGGTTTCTGGATAACAGGCTGGGTGTAATCATTGCAGGAAGTTATCAGAATAATTATACGGCAACAAACAGTACTTTTTATAATTCCACAGTAGCTGGAACAGACGCAGTTTCCAGAATTACTTCCCAGGATTACCGTCAGTATAGTGAACAGCAGAAAAGATATGGACTGCATGGTAAAATAGATTATACGCTGAATAAAAATAATAAGCTGGCATTGGTAAATTCGTACGTTAACCTAACCAGTATTCAGACCAGAGACGTGCTGAATACCAATTTCTCCAATGCAGACTATAATCCCGGAGCAGGGAATGCCCAGCTCACTTATCAAACCCGCTCAAGATTAGCTGAGCAACAGATTTACAATACAACTTTACAAGGTGAACATAAGCTGTTCAATGAAAAACTAAAAATTAACTGGTCTGGCGTTTATTCTTCTGCCAAGAATGATGTTCCAGAGGAGACTTCAGTTACGTTAAATGGGCTCAGAACTAATTTTCTGGACCGAAGAACAACTGCTTCTAAAAGCACACGCAGGTGGTCAAGAAATACAGATGAAGATAAAGCCGGATACCTTGATCTGACCTATTCAACAGCTATTGCAGGTTTGAAAGTTGATTTCACAGCTGGTGGTTTGTACCGCGATAAACAAAGAAGCAGCTTTTATAATAACTACGTATTCGAGCCATCTGTGCCTAAGTCCCTTTATGGTGTTGATTTTAATAATTATACTGAGATTAACTGGGACATTCAGAATCCTAAAGGTGCTGTAGCCAACTCGCTTACTTACAATGCTTCAGAGAAAACGACAGCCGGTTATGGTATGTTCAATCTTAAAATACAGGATCTGGAAGTAATTGGGGGGGCAAGGGTAGAGCATACCAATCAGGGTTATGACCTGTTGTTCCCTGCAGGTGAAAGCAAACCAAAAGGCAGCCAGGTTTATACAGACGTACTTCCAAGTTTAAACCTGAAATATGGGCTGACGGCACAACAGAACTTAAGAGCCAGTTATTTCCGTTCGCTGAACAGACCGGGGTTTTATGAGATTGTACCTTCGAAGGTTGTTTACGAGGAGTATACAGAACGTGGAAACCCTGATCTGAAGCGTGCTGTCGCAGATAATTTTGATCTTCGTTATGAATTCTTCCCAAATAGTTCAGATCAGCTTTTAATTGGTGGTTTTTATAAGAACATTCAGGATCCGATTGAATACACGATTCAGGCAGATACCCGTGGCGACCTGTATTACAGCGCCGGCAATTTCGGTAATGCCAAGAACTATGGAGTAGAACTGGATTATGTGAAGTTCATCAACAAATTTGGTTTCAAGGCCAACTACACCTATACGCATTCACGTATTACGACCAGCAAAACCAGTAGGATCAGAAATAGTACAGGAGATCTGGAAACTATTTCTGTAGAACAAACAAGACCACTTTATGGTCAGGCAGCTCATATTGCTAACCTTTCTCTTTTATATAAAGACACACAGAATGGCTGGGATGCACAGCTTGCCGGGTCTTATACAGGTGACAGAATTAATACTGTTTCCCAGTTTGTAGATAATGATTTATGGCAGAAAGGTTTCATCCAGATGGATGCTTCAGTTGAAAAGAAATTTAAGAATAAAATAAGTGTCTTTGTGAAAGCCGGAAATCTCCTGAATACACCCACAACCTTATTTATTAAAGGTGTAAATGCTGTGAACGCAGGACTTCCTGATCAGAAAGATGGAAAGAATGAAACGCTGATCCGCAAAGACTATTACGAGCAAAGTTATTTACTGGGCTTACGTTACAAATTATAATTAAAGCATAATCAAAAAAACTATGAAAACTAAATCATTTATCCTGTCTCTGCTGCTGGCTGTGGTCTTCCTGAACGCCTGCAAGAAAGCAAATGTGGATGTAGATACTTCAACTTCTGTGACTGATAACAGTGGTGTTTCGGGAGAGGTTTACGGAATCTGGACAAAAGGCAGTGTTATCAGAGTAACCGGAGATATCATTATACCGGAGAATAAAGCATTGACTATTGAAGAAGGTGTAATTGTAATTATGGATACACTGGCCAGTCCGGAGATTATTCTGAAGGGCAATCTTTATGCGCTGGGAACGGCGGCCAATCCTGTGAAATTTACAGTAGAGGAAAATTACCGTAATGAAGCACATAAATTCGGAAAACTATGGGGAGGCCTGCTGGCCGCGAAGACCTGTACAGAAATGGTGCTGGACAATACTATTATTGAATATGGTGGTGCGACAACTACGGAAGCATCGACTTCCGTTAAATTAGGTTTGTACAAAGCGGTAAGTGGCGAAAATACGCCAGCAATCTGGTTCTCGAATACGACAGGAAAGCTGGTGGTAACCAACAGTACATTCAGACATTTTTATGATGACTGTACTTATCTGGAAGGTGGACATATCATTTTTGCTAACAATAAATTTTATACGACCGGGCTTACTGGTGGTGAGGGGATTAACATTAAATCTGGTGTTCTGGCAGATGTTGCATATAACCTGTTTTACTCCACCAATACGAATGCGCTCAAGTTATCTAATGCAGGCGGTCGTTCACCTCAGGCACATGTTGTCGCTTATAACAATACGATGGTAAATACAGGATGGAGAAGACCAACTGCAAAAGGTGGTTCTGTCTGGCTGGAGACCAGTGTAAACGTAGAGTTATATAATAACTTATTTGCGAATACACGTTTTGGAATAAAAAGGAATACTAAAGATGCGGAAGATGCGCGTTCAATATTTAAAAACTCGCTTTACTATGGTTACAGACAGGATATAGTGTCACAGTTTCAGCCAGCTTCAGATATTGTTGCCGGTAAAAATGATGTTATCGGTACTCTGGCCGGCCAAAACGACCCGCTTTTTGTGAATTATCCCGTTACAACAGCTACTGATAATCCAACATTTAATGAAAATTGGGATTTTCATCTGAAAGCTGGTTCCGCGGCATTAAATGCCGGAACCAGAGATTTCAACCGCAACTTTCCTGATGGTTTGACCCTTAATGGTGTACTATATACAACACCAGAACCTGCTTCTTATATCGGTGCGTTTGGTGCCAACTAACCTATTATCCATGATTTTATCTAAATCAATAAACTTTTTAATGCTGACGCCTTTGTTTCTGGCGGCATGCAGTCCTAAATTATCCACTGTGCCTGCAGGCATTACTGTAAGCAGAGGCACTGTAAAACCAGCAGTTATTTCTGAAAAGGTAGGCTTCGACTCAGACGATCCTGCGATCTGGGTAAATCCTGCAGATCCATCAAAGAGTCTGGTCATCGGGACAGATAAGTCTGTTAACGGAGCGCTGTACGTATTCAATCTGGATGGTAAAATCCAGGCGGACTTAACTGTCAAAGATTTAAAGCGCCCGAATAACGTAGATATTGCCTATGGTTTAAAACTAAACGGGATTTCTACAGATATCGCAATTACTACAGAACGGTTTACGCACCAGCTGCGAATTTTCTCTTTACCGGATATGAAACCTGTTGATGGAGGTGGTATCCCTGTATTTGAAGGAGAAACCGGTACCGAATATCGTGACTTGATGGGAATCGCTGTTTACACGGCTAAATCAGGAGAATTATATGCGATAGTGGGGCGTAAAACCGGGCCCGTAGACGGTAGCTACCTATGGCAGTATTTATTATCAGATAACGGAAAAGGGCAGGTGAAAGCAACCCTGGTCAGGAAGTTTGGTGCTTACAGCGGAAAAAAAGAAATTGAAGCTATTGCAGTGGATAATGAACTGGGTTATATTTACTATTCCGATGAACAACATGGTGTCCGTCAATACTGTGCTGATCCGGAAAAAGGAAATCAGGAATTGGCACTGTTCGGTGCGACCGGCTTTGCGGAAGATCATGAAGGGATTTCTATTTATAAGACCTCGGCTTCCAAAGGTTATATTCTGGTTTCCGATCAGGGAGCGAACCGCTTTCAGATCTTTAGGCGGGAATCGAGTGCCAGTGGTCAGTTTGATCATCAGTTGCTCAAAATTGTTAAAGTTGCCGCAAGACACAGCGATGGGTCCGATGTAGTGAATGTGCCTTTAAATGAAACATTCAAACACGGCCTTTTCGTGGCCATGAGCGACGACCGGACTTTTCATTTCTACAGATGGGAAGATATTGCCGGAAAAGAACTGGATATAAACGGAGTTAAATAAACTCAGAGAAAGATGTATAGACCAAATCATATAACATATAAAGACTGCAATAAGATCTTTTCTATTCTGGTGCCGCTGGTTATGCTATTTTCAGGAATAGCTATTGCGCAGAAGAAAGAAAAAGGAGCACCGGCAGAACCCGTAAAGCTCATTCGCGGTCCCTATTTGCAGGTGGCAAGCAGCAGCGGTATCCAGATACGCTGGAGAACTGATCTTTCTGCAAGGAGTCAGGTGCGTTACGGGACTTCGCCTGCAAAGCTGGATCAGTCGGTGCAGGACCTCAAACTGGTTACCGAACATGAGTTGAAAATAGAAGGGTTAAAGCCGCTTACTAAATATTATTATTCGATTGGTGGATTAAAGGATACTTTGCAGGGAGACGAACAAAATTTTTTTACTACGTTGCCTGAACCCGGAAAATCCGGGCACTACCGGATTGCAGCATTTGGGGATTGTGGCGACAACTCCATCAACCAGCGTCAGGTTAAAAAAGAAATGCTTAGCTACCTCGGCGCAAATGAACTTAATGCCTGGATATTATTGGGCGATAATGCTTATCAGGATGGGACAGATGCCGAATATCAGACTAAGTTCTTTAACATTTATAAAGATGACCTGCTGAAAAAATATCCGCTTTTCCCCACGCCGGGAAATCATGACTATCATGATACAGACCTGAGTGCTAAATATGCTCAGGAAACACATGAGACAGCATATTATCAAAACTTTTCTATGCCAACTAAGGGAGAATCCGGCGGAGTGCCTTCTCATACGCAGGCTTTTTATTCTTTTGATGTCGGGAACATTCATTTCTTATCTCTGGATTCCTATGGAAAAGAAGACAAGGCTTACAGGTTATATGATACTATAGGTCCGCAGGTGCAGTGGATAAAAAAGGATCTGGCTGCGAATAAAAATAAGGGGTGGGTAATTGCATTCTGGCATCATCCGCCTTATACTATGGGTTCACATAACTCCGACCAGGAAGAAGAACTGGTTAAAATCAGAGAAAACTTTATCCAGGTTATAGAGCGTGCTGGTGTAGACATCGTATTGAACGGGCACAGCCATGGTTACGAACGTAGCAAGTTGATGCAGGGACATTATGGAATGGAAAACACGTTTGATCCGAAGAAACATAATATAAGTAACTCTTCCGGAAGAAATGACGGGAGCGGGAACTCTGCACCTTATACTAAAACGGTTAAGAAAAATAACGGTACTGTATACGTAGTGAGTGGCTCCGCAGGGAAATTAGGTGGGAAACAGACTGGTTATCCACATGACGCGATGTACTTTTCTGATGCCGATCATGGAGGCGCATGTTTATTGGATGTGCAGGACAATCGTCTGGAGTTAAAATGGATTTGTGCTGATGGGGTTGTAAGAGACCAGTTCACGATGATTAAAGAATAAACCTGGAATGAAGGTTAATAAACTCAAAATGTCACTGGTTACTGCGCTCTGGATAACCTGCCTGTGCATTTTTTCTAGTTTGAAGACTGCAGACCAAAGGATTGGGTTAAACCATACGATAAGTATTTTTAAGGAAGGGACTGCCGTTTTTGGACAGTCCCTTCTTGATTTGCAGCAGGCGGTATCAGTTGTCGATGGTCAGGATAAGCAAACAATTGCAAATGCCAGAGCAGCGCTCAAGAGATCCAGATTCGCTTATAAACGGATTGAGTTTTTTATGGATTATTTCTTTGAGAGCTCCGGAATGATCTATAACCGGCCGGCGAAAGTCGAGGTTGACGAGCCTTATATGGAATATCAGGAGCCATCCGGTTTCCAGGTCATTGAGGCTTTGTTATTTGAAGACAATCCGGGCGGGCATCGAAAGGCGCTAATGGAACAAGCAGAATTGCTGGTATCATCAGCAGCCGACCTGAATTCACTTTTGTACGGCTTTGACGGTACAGATGAACAGATCCTGGAAAGTGTCCGGCTGGAACTGGTTAAAGTTATCACTTTAAGTATTACCGGATATGATGCGCCAGAGCTTAAAACTGGTGTTTCTGAAGCTTTTCAATCTGTTGATGTCATCAAAAATGTACTGACTCCTTATCTCCGGCCTGCAGAAAGTACAGACAGTAAGCTCTGCCAATCTTTAAGCAGTACCCTTGCTTATCTTGAAGTCCATACAGATTTCGATCAGTTTGACCGGATGGAATTCTTAACTCTTTATGCGCTTCCTTTACAGGAAAAATTAGGCGGATTTATTCGTGAAAGGGGTCTGGAAGCTAATTATAAAAGTATATTGAATTATAAGGCGGGTCATATATTCAGTCCGGATGCCATTCCTGCAGCAGCATTTAACGGTATAGGAGCAGCAGATTTAGGAACCAGGAAACATTCCGATCAAATGAAAGTAGCTTTGGGTGAGCGGTTGTTTTCGGAAAAGACACTCTCAGGAAACTTGAAAAGGAGCTGTATTTCCTGCCATAATCCAGCAAAATATTTCAGTGACGGCTTAAAAACAAGTGTTGCTTTTAATGAAGAGTCCTTTGTAAAACGGAATGCACCTACTTTATTGTATGCTGGTTTTCAGTATGCTCAGTTTTGGGACGGACGAGTTAAAAATCTAAATGAACAGATTAAAGAAGTGATTGCGAATCCATTAGAGATGAATGGAGATCATAAAATCGTTATGGCTGCCCTAAAAAAGAGTGCTAGCTATCAGTCAGCATTTCAGCAGGCTTTTCCCGAGGTCGCAGACCCTTTAAATATGGATAATCTTGCAGGGGCACTGGCTTCCTACATCAGTACGCTCTCTCCAAGAAACTCTGCTTTTGACCGGTATATTTCTGGCGACAGGTCGGCAATGAATACGGAACAGCTGAATGGATTTAACCTGTTTATGGGCAAAGGGCAATGTGGAAGCTGTCATTTCGCCCCCTTATTTAACGGATTGATACCACCGCTTTACAAACGGACAGAATTTGAGGTGTTGGGTACACCGGCAAATGCCGATTTTGATCATTTGCTGGCAGATCAGGATTCTGGCCGTTTTGGGTTTTTCCCGATTTCATATTATCAGGGGGCGTTTAAGACCCCTACGATCAGAAATATAGCGCAAACTGCACCATATATGCATAACGGTGTATTCCCGGATCTAGAAAAAGTAGTTGAGTTTTATAACCAGGGTGGCGGGGCCGGGCTCCATTTAGAGGTGCCAGGACAGACGCTTTCTGCTAAGCCGCTTAATCTGTCGAAAAAGGAAGTGCAGGAAATAGTTGCCTTTATGGAAAGCCTTACAGATAAACTGGCAGCGAAACTGCCTTAAATAACCAGGGAATTTCAATAGAAGTCCCTGGTTATTTCTGGTTATTTGCCGGCAATGGTTTCGGTCACTGACCCGCATGTGAGCATGTCTGCTCCAAAATAAGGATTTCGTATTTCTTTGGTATGGCTGATCCAGTCGGCTCCCTTGTCATTTCTTGCCATAGGGCAATGCGCAATATAAAGCTCACCCTGATCCAGGCCGGATTTTCTGAGCAGTTTGATGAACTCAGTACTCAACAAGGCATAATTATCCCGCTGGACCTGGAGAAGCTTTGCATCAGTTATTTTTCCGGCTGCAATTGCTAATTCTTTACCTCCATTAATCCGGGCAGCCCCTGTTTCAACAGCAAGAGCAGAAATCTTTGCTGCAGATATATCACTGGCAGTTAATGCATTGGTAAGCTGTTGATATTGCAGGAATATCGCATTCAGCTGGTCATTACTCAGACTTATTTTTTCAGGTTTTGTTGGTGAGATTTCGCTCTGTTTCAGTTTTGCTATTTCCTGAATACTTTCTTCCTGCTGCGGCTGATTGTTGCAGGCAGATACTAAAATGATCAGTGTAAGGATATAAATGGTTTGCTTTAAAATTTTCATATTTTTTGATTTACATTTTCATTTCTGTCATTGGATTCTTTCCTTTTTTTAGGATATATTCACTGTAAAGCAGATAAGCACCTGAAATTACCACCTGATCGCCATCATTTAAACCGGTTGTAATTTCCACTGCATCTGGACTTTCAGTCCCTGTTTTCACAATCTGAGGCTCGAACTTTTCTTTGCTCTTCTCAATCCAGACATGTGCACCTTTGCCATCCCTGATCACAGCATCTACAGGAAGGCTCATCACTTGTGATTTTTGTTGAGCAGGAACAAAAACATTTGCCTGAAGGCCTGGCTGCCAGGCGCCGTTGGGATTCTGAATTGCACCTCTGAGCTGAATGAGCTGTGCACCAGTGCTGAGTTCAGGATTGATAAATTCCGCTTTCATCTGTTGCGGCTGATTTTCCCAACCCGGGATAACTACTTTCAGAAGTTCACCTTTTTGAATACTCCCGGCCTCTGAAGGATAAATATCCGCTTCTACCCATAAGGATTGGTATCCTTCCAGACGCATCAGCGAACTACCTTCGCTAACATACTGCCCTTCCGTTACCGAAAGCTCCGCTACCGTGCCGCTTTCTCCAGCTGTAAAAGTAATATAGGGGTTTGTCTTTTTTAATCGCTGCAACTGCATAATTTGCTGGTCCGACTGCCCATACAGACTTAGCTTATGCCCGGCAGATTTAAAAATATTCCTGAATGTAGCATCATCCGGAAACTGTGATACCTGTGCGGCAGCCAGTAAATATTCCTGTTGCAGTGTGGCTAGCTGTTCTGAATAGATCTGATACAATGGCTGTCCCTTTTTGATACTTTCTCCCGTTTGCCTTACATATAACTTTTCCAACCTTCCGGCTACCCGGCTGGAGATATAATTAGTCTGTTCGGGATTAACCACCAGGCGACCATTGAGCTGTTTAAATGTATGAAGGCCATTATGGCCGACAGTTATCGTTGTAATATTTGCCAGCGCCTGCTGACTCTCATTCAAATGTAAAGCTCCTTCTGACGCATTTTTTTCAAAAGGCACCAGGTCCATACCGCAAACGGGACAGGTTCCTGGTTTGTCCTGAATAATCTGAGGATGCATAGGGCAGGTATAAGTTTGTACCTGTTTAGTCTGCTGATTTTTTTTGCTGCTTTCTTTACAGGCGGCGAAAAACAGGGATGGAGCCAATGCTATCCATGCGAAATTTCTGATAAATTCTTTTCTTTCCATTACTCTTGTCCTTTGTTTTGTGTTTTAACAAAGCTTTCGCTGTCAATTAAATAATAGGCGTTTTTGGCGATATTCCACCCGGATATGTCGTCCAGAACCTGTATTTGCCCACCTTGTTCTACGCCGGTCTTTACAACTTTCGGAACCAGGACGTTAGCCTCCTTTTTAAAGAGTATCTTTTTATTCCCGGTCGTCAAAATAGCCTCATGGGGCAACCAATAACCTTTAGTAGTGAAAAATGGAATCTGACCTGTGATTAATTCTCCAACCTGGAACAGGTGGGTATTGAGAAAGACCCGGGCCAGTACAAAGTTTTCACCGGCGTTAAAGACAGGTTGTATCAGTCCGATCTTTCCTGTTTGACTTTCTTCTCTGTTTGCTGTTCGCTGGATCACTATTTTCGCATCTTTTTGTAACTGACCGGCGATGGCAGGATTCAGGGCGAACTCAGCAACGATTCCACTTTGCTGATATATAGTGAAAATACTTTGACCAGTACTCAGATACTGCCCTTCTCGGAGCAGGACAGCTGAATTAACCGCAGGACCACTTTGTGTAGCAGCAGGTGCAGCGGCAGAAGCATTCATATTATCCATTCCGCCGGTATTGCTGTTAGTGGCAGAAGCAGGGGCGGCGGTGCCGGAAGAGGCAGATTGCTTCTCCAGAATAAACCCATTCGCATTACTGTAAACCGGAACTCTATATTGAATTCTTCCGGTACGAAGCAATTTATCAATTTGGTCTACAGACATGCCCAATAAGATTAATCTTTGTCTGGCAGGCCCGAGCATTTGCTTTTCACTGTCGGCCTTGTCGATTAGTAATAGCTCTCTTTGTGCAGCAGCCAGGTCTGGAGAATAGATTTCCATGATGAGCTGACCTTTTTTTACCGGTTGGTAATTATACTTGATATATAATTTTTCAATCCTTCCGGAAACACGGCTGGAAAGATTCACTTCATTTCTGGTGTCATAAGTAATCCTGCCTTGAATCTCCTGCGTATAGATCCGGCTACCCTGTTCTCCTTTTATAATCGGAATACTTGCTATAACCTGTTCGTTTACCGGTTTGAGAAGGTATGTGAGCGAGGTATCCGCACTCTCGTGATGGACGGAATTCGCCTGTTTTCCTGTTTTCTGCTGCTGACAGGTAACCATTAAGGCAGCCAGAATTATAATAAGGCCTGCAACTTTTAACTTAACGATATAGTTCCTTTTCATAATCAACAATCATTTGATATAATTTCATTTTTTCATCAAGCACCGTACTTTCCATCATGGTTAGTGCTTCCCAGGAGTTAATCACAGCAGGTAGCTGTAGTTTATTCTCCTGATAATTCACAAAGTCTGCGTCCATTGTCTTTTTCAAGGATGGGATGATCTTTTCCTCCATTGCAGAAATTCTTTTTTGCATGGACTGTATTTCATACTGCATACCGTACAGCATACCCTGGCTCTCCTGCAGCATGCCGGCGCGTTCTTTTTCCATGGCCTGAATTTCAAATCCCATTGCTTTCACTTCAGATTTATACATTCTGGATGACCATGGCGCGATAGGGATGCTTATCATGCCCATTACACTATAGGCCTTTGGCATCATCTTTCCCAAGGGTGACATATGATCAAACCTTATTCTGAAATCTGGTTTGTTTTGGGCTTTCATCGCATTGATACCCAGTTTCATTGACCGGATATTCTGCTCCATCTGCCAGATGTCTTTCCGCTGTGTTGCCAGCTGTGTGGTATCCAGTGAACTGGCGGCGGAAAATACAGGCTTATAGCTGGTATCTATCTCCAGCTCCTGATTGCCGGGCAGGTTCATCAGGCTGTTCAGCCAGGACCTTGCTTTGAGTATTTCTCCTTCCTGCATCAGGATCATATTTTTGTTTTCCTCAATTTTTGCAGTTGCTTTGAATACACCCGATAACTGGGATTGATTATACGGATAGCGGATCTCCTCTATCTTTTTCATCATCTGCATGATTTTATCATTTTTTTGCATAACCTGAATACGGGAGAGTGCTATTAGCCAGGTATAATAAAGACTTTTCGCCTTTGCTTTGAAGTCATTTAATGCGATGTCCCGGCCTGCAAGTTCTACCTCGCCTTTTGACGCAGTATATCGCTTTTGGGCATTTAATTTTCCTGGATTAGGAATATCCTGCTCCAGCTGGAACATGAGTGAGCCTTTATCTTTATCATCCATCACATCCGCTCCCGGATAAGGAGTCATAAAGGTTCCGGCACCCACCATAGGCGCCATCCAGGCTGTCTGGGCATTTGCTTTGTGTTTATAACTCTCCGCCTTTAAAGCATAAGTCTGCAGTAAAAGATTATTATTTGTTATTCTTAGCAGTATTGTATCTATACTTACCGGTTTTTGCTGGGCTAATAATTGTATGGGCAGTAAAACCATCAGCATCGCTATATTTTTAATGTTGAACATCGTGCACCTCCAGTTTTCCGTATTTTTTTAATTCATATTCTTTAGCCATCAGAAAAATCAGTGGCGTTACCAGCAGAATGTGTGTTGAGGACGTCAGTACTCCACCTATCATTGGTAAAACAATAGGCTGCATTACGTCGGTACCGACACCCGTTGCCCATAACACGGGGATTAATCCGAAAAGCGACACACATACGGTCATTAATTTCGGACGAAGACGTTTCGCCGCGCCTCGTACAACATATTCTCTCAGGTCGTCTTTTGTAATTGTATCACTCGAATTCCCTTTTAATTTAATGAGCTGCTGCATCGAATCGTTCAAATAGATCACCATCACAATACCAGTTTCTACAGCAATACCGAACAGAGCAATGAAACCTACGGCGACTGCAACTGACAGATTAACCCCCCAGAAGAAGATAATATAGGCACCGCCTACCAGGGCGAAAGGCACGGTTATCAGACTTAAGAAAGCTTCTCTGAGTGAGTTAAAAGCAAAATATAGAGAGAAGAAGATAATGAGTAAAACTATAGGGGCAATCCACATTAGTGTTTGCTGTCCTCTGATCAGGTTTTCATATTGTCCGCTCCACTCCAGAAAATATCCTTCTGGCAATAGTCCGTTAGTCTCATTGATTTTTTCAATTGCTTCCTTTACCGTGCTACCAAGATCCCGGTCCCTGACGTTGAACATTACCGCGCCTCTTAATAATGCATTTTCGGAATTAATCATAGGAGGACCATCTTCGAAACGGATATCTGCTACTGCTGACAGCGGGATTTCGCCCATACCCGCTGATTGTACAGGTATACGTCTGACTCTTTCCACGCTATTTCTGAACTCCTGGGCCAGTCTTACACTGATGGAAAATCGTTGCCTGCCTTCAATGGTGTTTCCAATATCAGCACCGCCTAATGCAGATTCCACGGTTTGATTGATGTCATCGACAGTCAAACCATACCGGGATAACTCAGCTCTGTTAACGTCAATGGAGAGATATTTTCCTCCGGTAATTGGATCGACATATAAATCACTGATTCCCCTTGTCCCTTCAAGGGCTAATTTCACTCTTTCAGAAACTGCAGCCAGCGTGTCGAGATTCTGACCATAAACTTTAACCCCCACATCGGTTCTGATACCAGTAGACAGCATATTGATCCGGTTAATGATCGGCTGGGTCCAGCCGTTAACTACACCTGGAATCTGAAGCTTTCTGTCCAGTTCATTGATGATATCCTTTTTGGTGAGGCCTTTTCGCCATTCTGCTTTCGGTTTAAGCATGATAATTGTTTCAATCATGCTGATCGGGGAGTTATCTGTTGCAGTATTTGCTCTTCCGGCTTTCCCCAGTACCTGCGCTACTTCTGGAACTGATTTGATAATCTTGTCCTGTACCTGTAATATACGTTTTGCTTCGTTGTTGGATACATCCGGTAAGGTTACCGGCATAAAAAGGATGCTCTGCTCATCCAGGGGCGGCATAAATTCACTGCCCAGGTTACCCAGAAGCGGAATAGTAATGAGTATAGCCAGTATATTAATACCAATGGTTGTTTTTCTCCACTTGAGTACGGTCCTGATAATGGGTTCATAGACTTTTTCCAGAACCCTGTTGATTGGATTGGCCCGGTCCGGACGAAACTTCCCTTTCATAAAAAAGGAAATTAATACTGGTGCTAAAGTTAAGACCAGTATTGCATCTACGATCATAATGAAAGTTTTGGTGTAGGCCAGGGGATGGAATAACTTTCCTTCTTGTCCTGTCAACATAAATACAGGCAGAAAAGAAGTGATTATAATAATAGTTGCGAAGAACACCCCTCTTGAAACCTGCTTGCTTGACTTCTCTATGATCTGGAGTCTTTCTTCCTCAGAAATCCATTCTGGGGTTTTTCTAAATATATTCTTAATCCGGTTTTTCATTTTCAATAGGGTTTTTTTGTTCATTTTGCCAGATTTCGTAACGTTCTGCCAGATGTTTATAGGCATTTTCGCTCATTACAATCCCATTATCTACAATAACTCCTATCGCCAGTGCAATTCCTGTTAAGGACATAATGTTGGAAGAGATACCAAAAGCATTCAGGAAAATAAAGCTGGCGGCTATCGTTATTGGAATCTGTATAATAATGCTCATTGCGCTGCGCCAGTGAAAAAGAAAGACAATAACAACCAGAGAAACCACGATCATTTCCTCTATTAGCGTATTTTTAATAGAGTCTACAGATTCCTGGATCAGTTGTCCGCGGTCATAGACAATATCAAATTTCATCCCGGCAGGTAAGCCCTTAGCCACCTCTTTCATTTTGAGTTTAACCTGTTCAATAACTGCTGCTGCATTTTCACCATAACGCATGACAACTATGCCGCCTACGCGTTCGCCGGTTCCATCCTGGTCAAAAATGCCCAGTCTGGTTTCTCCTGTCATTTGTACGGTAGCCACATCTGAGACCTTAATAGGTGTTCCATTCTGGTTTTTAACCGGGATATTTCCGATTTCTTCCATTGATTTGAGATAACCGGAAGTTTTAATAATATAACCAATGTCACTCATTTCAAACTTCCGTCCGCCGGATTCATTATTATTCGATCTTACAGCAGCGATAACTTCGGGGATAGACAGCTTGTAATACAGTAATTTGTTCGGGTCCACAGCAATCTGATATTGCTTTTGGAAACCCCCAAAAGAGGCTATCTCACTTACACCAGGTACATTTTGGAGGGCGAATTTTACATACCAGTCCTGAATAGCCCTTTGCTCGCCGAGGTCAGTATCGGGCGCATCGAGCGTGTACCACAGGATGTGTCCAACACCAGTACCGTCCGGCCCCAGTTGAGGGGCAACCCCTGTTGGTAAAGAACGGGTAACCGTGCTCAAACGTTCTAGAACACGTTCTCTTGCCCAGTAAACATCTACATTGTCTTCGAAGATTACATAAATAAAGCTCATTCCAAACATGGAAGAACCTCTGACATATTTGATTTTTGGAATACCCTGCAGATTGGTAACCAGCGGATAAGTAATCTGGTCTTCTACCAGCTGAGGCGACCTGCCCATCCATTCTGTGAAGACGATTACCTGATTTTCAGACAGGTCGGGTATGGCGTCTATCGGATTCTTTTTTACGGCGAAGATGCCCCAGATAAACAAACCGGACGCCAGTAAAAGCACTATCCATCGATTTTTCAGGGACCACTCTATAATTTTGTGTACCATTTCGTATTTTTAGTTTCAGAAATCATATGTTGATATTTACCACGATAGCTAGCCTTTGAGGTATCACAGGCACTTTGATACGAATTAAATTATTGATACAGTAATTCTGGTTGAACAGAAGTATTCAATAAAAAAAAACGACAAGAAAATCGGGTAAATAAGGGGAGTAGCTAAGCTACGTTAACCACACGAACGTGCGGTTCGGAGATATCTCAGATTCTGAAGGTACAGTTGCGGATAAAGACAGGAATGTCTTCAGTTATCGGCGGTGCTTTATTTAAAAATGAATTACCAGTATTCAGCGGTATCGAAACAACCGTAAAATTCCAGGATGGTTTATTCAGCAATGCGACCGGAGCCTGTTTAAACTGATAGATTACATCGGTAGTTTGGTGTGATTTGTCAATCTTAGCTTGTTTGGAACCTTCTTTACAGCAAGATTTTTCACAGCTTTTTTTCGGGACAGCGCAGAATTCGCATACAGCCTGATCTGGTTTATTCAGCGTCCATCTGACGAGCTCACCCATACAATAATGAAAATGCACTGTTGCCCCGCTGGCTACACCAAGGTAAAAAACGGTTAATATGGTCAACAATATTCTCTTCATTTCTCTGCAAACCTAGCTAAATGATTTTAAATCACTTTACATATTGCAATGTTTTATTCAGTCTTGTGTCATTTGATGGAACGGATTTAAATAATAATTTTTTAATTCCTAACATGAAAAGTTGTTTTGTTAACATTGTCTTTGTGTTTTAAACAACTTATTCACAGTGTTAGTTGATAAGTATGTTTTTCTATCATTTCAGCTAAGTTATTAACATTTTCTTTAAAATTTCATGTTGTGTTATTATTTGATTTATAGTTGTTTATGTTTTAATTAACAAGGTAATTAACACTTTTTCAACATTTTAGTATTGAACAGGATAGTCGTATGTAAGATTGTAGTTACTTTAAAACAATTTCTGATTTTTTTGAAAAGATTTGGATTAGGTTTGAGCTGCGTATTAACAAAAAGAAATTGTTTTCTTAACTTTTAACTTGATTTTAATGTTTAATTCAGATATTGGGATATGATTAAGGACAAGGATAGAACCTTCAGCGAGAAACAAATTCATCTAATTAGGACCAGTGAAAAATTGTTTGCCGAAGTCGGCTATGCTGAGACCTCTCTTAGAATCATTGCAAAAGAGTCCAGGATGAATTCTGCAATGGTATCTTATTACTTTGGCTCGAAGGAAAAGTTAATGCAGGCTATTCTGGAATACCGCACCATTAATATGGCCAAAGTATTCAATGCCTATGATGAGCTTGCAGAAGATCCTCTTAATACGATTCTTTTTCTCCTGGATCTATACGTCGACAAAATCTTTGAACAGAAATATTTCTACCGTCTTTTATTTCAGCTGCAGTCAACGCTGAAAGATGAATCTGTAATGGAGCACTTTAATAATATGCGCTTGCAGAACTTTAAAGTGTTGATTAATGTTTTCCAGCATGGGGCACAGAAGGGTGAATTTAAATCTGATATTGACACCACATTTCTAATGAGTACAATCTACGGCTCTCTTAATGCAATGATCTTTAATAAAGATTACTACAGGAAGGTTAATGGGTTTGATACGCTGTCTGACGAAGATTATGTGAAGTTATTTAAGAAAAGAGCCAAGGCACACATCAGAGATATCGTTCTCGCAATTATTAAGAAATAAATATTCAGGAATTTGCCGGGATAAGGAAATTACCAATAATTTTGTCCTGAATAAATTAGACCTTAATCCATTGCTTAATGAAAGAACCGGGTTCAGTAACTTCATTGGATCTCATCCGTAAAATCTATCCGGGGGCTAATCCTGCGGAACAATCTGTTAACCTTTTGTATGATATAATCCGGCAGAAGCTGGATTTCAGACCTGAGCAAATTCTCCATGCTGACAGTATTTGCTGTGACGAAGTTAATACTATACAATATCCGGCTGCAGCTTCCAAAATGATTGGTTCTTTTAAAATGGGTGGCCTTTCGGGATACCCTTTTGCCGGGCTTGCGGCAATGAATACTGCTGCACAGCATATTCCCGAGCAGGGAGCCATGCTCATTAGTTATGGTCCGCATATTGGTGTTAGTCATAAAGGGATACCCGGTGAACTCAGAAGGACCGGGCAAAGCTGTGATTCTATCTGTTGCGGTGCTGTGATTTCTTCCTTGCAAAAGCTGAAAGAGAAGCTGGTCATTCCGGATATTCATTCAGAAGATGATTATCAGATTAACCGGGTACAGCAGATTTTGTTGAAATCTGAGAGCCGGCTAGTTGCCGCAGCTCATCCGGTCGTTGAGGCTACCGAAGTGATGTATGAAGCTATCGATGAGAAAATACAGAATCTCATCAGTAAAAGTGAATTGGCTGTCAGGCATGTATTTATCGCCGGGATGATTCTTATTAACGGAGATTTTGACCAGGGGGCATACTATCAGTATAGACGACTGGAACATTTTGATACAGTAAATAATACTAAAACGAGCTGGTTGAAAGAATTCAATTCAAAAGCGGAACAAAATATATAAAAAAGGCCTCTGCTTTAGCAGAGGCCTTTTTTGTTGAACCGGAATCTCCGGTCCTTTTATCTTAAAACTTCCAGCGGACAAAAGCTTCCATGGCTTCATATTCAGCAAGTCCGAGCTCATCATATGCTCTGGCTGTTTCCCTGTTACGGTCTTCGGCCCTTTCCCAGAATTCGCGTGCATCATCACCCGGGAAAACCGCTCTGTCTTTTTGAGACTGATGTTTGAAGATGGCATATTTCTTTTTCTCGAGTTCTTGCGGACTCAGTGGTACGGCCATTTCAATTTCATGGGTATCGTATTCCAGCCATGCCCCGCGGTATAGCCAGAGCCAGCAGTCTTTGGTCCATTCTTCGGTTTTCTGCAGCCTTTTCAAGGCTTCCAGAATAATCTTAAAGCAGACGATGTGTGTACCATGCGGATCTTCAAAATCCCCGGCAGCGAAAATCTGGTGAGGTTTAATTTTTTGCAGCAGCTCCATGGTCAGCTGGACATCCTGGTCTGTCACGGGATTCTTCTGATTTTTGCCGCTTTCATAAAAAGGGAGTGCCATGAAATGGATATGGTCATCTTCCAGTCCGCAATAGCGTGCACCGGCAATGGCCTCTCCCTTACGGATTAGCCCTTTGACTGTTTGTATTTCCGGTGGATCGACCTGATTGGGTTTTTTCTGGTCGATGAAGGTTCTCATCTGCGCATATAATTTAGACATAGCCTGGTTTTCCAGTCCCATTTGCTGGGCGAAATCAATACTGAATTCGACAAAACGCAGGGCATCATCATCCCATACCGCGGTATTGCCTGAGGTCTGATAAGCCACATGCACATCATGCTGCTGGTCTACCAGGCGGATGAAAGT
>JAAAFW010000006.1:28916-189353 GCA_019352875.1 Pedobacter cryoconitis
TTGGGCGAAATCAATACTGAATTCGACAAAACGCAGGGCATCGTCATCCCATACCGCGGTATTGCCTGAGGTCTGATAAGCCACATGCACATCATGCTGCTGGTCTACCAGGCGGATGAAAGTTCCGCCCATGGAGATTACATCATCATCGGGGTGTGGGGAGAAGATTACTACCCTTTTATGTGCCGGTTCGGCTCTTTCAGGACGTTGTGAATCATCAGCCTGTGGTTTGCCTCCCGGCCATCCGGTAATGGTATGCTGGAGCTTATTGAAAATATGGATATTAATCTGGTATACCGGTCCTTTTTCCAGGGCAAGCTGGGCCATGCCATTATTATTGAAATCGTCTTCGGTTAGTTTGAGAATAGGTTTGCTCAGCGTATTGGCGAGCCAGATGACTGCTTTACGGGTTAGTTTTTCATCCCAGAGGCAGTCTTTAACCAGCCATGGGGTGTCAAAACGGGTGAGCAGCGATGCTGCATCCTGGTCCAGGATGAACTCTACGTTATCCGAAAGCTGTAGATAGGTAGCAGGAACATCACTGGAGATCTCACCTTCGACAGCTTTTTTAATGATGGAAGCTTTTTTCTGATTCCAGGCCATCAGAATAATCTCGCGGGCTTTGAAAATGGTTCCTATGCCCATGGTAATGGCTTTGGCTGGTACGAAAGCTTTCCCACCAAAATCTCTGGCGGCATCTCTTCGTGTCAGGTCATCCAGTGTCACCAGTCTGGTTCCTGAATTGGGTGCAGATCCCGGCTCATTGAAACCGATGTGACCTGTACGGCCAATTCCCAGAATCTGAATATCGAGTCCTCCATATTCACCAATACGGCGTTCATAATTCAGGCAGAAGGCGGGGATTTCTTCCAGTGGGAGTGTGCCGTCAGGAATATGAATATTTTCTGCCGGAATATCGATATGGTTAAAGAGGTTTTCCTTCATGAAGGTGACATAACTCTGAGCTGCATCAGGCTGCATGGGATAATACTCATCCAGGTTAAAGCTAACTACATTGTAGAAACTCAGGTTCTCTTCGCGGTGCATCCGCACGAGTTCTGCATATACGGCGACAGGGGTTGCGCCGGTGGCCAGTCCGATTACGGCCTTTTCCTGCCTTTCCTGTTTGTCGCGGATGATTCCGGCAATACGCCTGGCAACGTTGACAGATGCAGTTGCCGGATTATCAAATACAGAAACGGGCAGTTTTTCGAAACGCGTTTCTTCCAGAAGATTTAATCTTGCCATTCTATAGATTTGGTTTTTAATGGTTTAAGGAACCTGAAAATATAAAATATATTTGATGTTTAACACCTCAAAATGCAAATGAACAGAACTGGATAGGTGTCCGTGTATGAATATTGAGTTCCCGGTCTAATGGATGGGGGATGTGCTGTTTTTTTTTCTATTTTTGCAGCAAAGAAATTATTATGGCAAGCTTTACATTCACTCCTGAAAGTGCAGAAAGAGTTAAAATCAAAGTACTCAGAAAATACAGAGATCTGGCTAAAGAAAATTTACAATTTGTTCCCGGACAGGAAGAGCAGTTAGTAGAACAACTGATGGAACTGTTAAAAAGAGATCGTGCGTATGTAGAATTCACAATCAAAAAAGGACTGGCAGACCCGGAAGGTAACCGTCTTTAATCATATATGACCGGCATAACCGGTTAAAAAGAAAGCCCCTGCATATGTTAATGCAGGGGCTTTCCAATCTTTATAATTTCGTGGGCTAGGTGCCGTGTAATTTAACTATCAGGCCGTCCATTGCAGGATTAAGCTGCAGCTGACAGGCCAGCCTTGAATTGGGCAGAAGATCTGGTAAAGTATCCAGCATGGCGTACTCGTCATCTGTCATTTCATTCAGCTTTTCTTCACCTTCCAGCACGTCTACACAACAAGTTGCGCACAGCGCCATTCCGCCACAAGTGGCAAGGATATCATATTCACACGCTTTTAAATATTCCATCAGGCTTAATCCCATATCAACCGGAGCTTCCAGAGAGGTAAGGGTGCCGTCAGGATTTTGTACGTGTACTGTTATATTATTTTCTTCCATTTTTTAAAATTCAGCAACGCCGTTCACAGTAGTATATTTCATAGTGTATTTTACACCAGGGTTCATATACTGATAAGCGCTGTGGCTCATTAAAGCAGCCTCATGAAATCCGCAAAGGATCAGTTTTAATTTATTTTTATAAGTATTGATGTCACCAATAGCGTAAATACCTTCAATATTTGTAGAGTAATCTTCCGTATTCACTTCGATTGCACTTTTGCTGATATTCAGGTTCCATTGCTCGATCGGGCCTAATTTAGGACTTAATCCGAATAAAGGGATCAAATGATCTGCATTAATATTAGTAACTTCAAGACTGCGGTTGTGTACAACTTCAACTGTTTCCAGTTTACCGTTTCCAGAAACAGAGTTCAGGTTACTGTTCAGGATCAGATTAATCTTACCGCTGTCAGCAAGTTCCATTACTTTATTCACGGAATCAGGAGCACCACGGAAGCTTTCGCTGCGGTGTACCAGGGTCAGTTCGTCAACTACGTCAGCAAGGAAAATAGTCCAGTCCAGTGCTGAGTCACCACCACCGGCGATAACCATTTTCTGTCCTCTGTATTTTTCAGGATCAAGGATCATATAATTTACTCCACGACCATTTTCGAATTGTTCCAGTCCGGCAACAGCAGGCTTACGAGGCTCAAAGCAACCTAGACCACCAGCTATAACTACAACTTTAGATTCAATAACTGTACCCATGTTGGTTGTCAGTACGAAATCTGCTTCACCACGTTTTTCCAGACTTTCAATACGCTCACCTAAAGTGAAACCAGGGTGGAAGGGTTTTGCCTGTTCCATCAGGTTGTCAACCAGTTCCTGCGCCAAAACACTTGGATAACCTGGGATATCATATATAGGTTTTTTAGGATAAATTTCTGAAAGCTGTCCGCCTACCTGAGGAAGATAATCAATTAAATGACAACGCATTTTTAATAAACCTGCTTCGAATATGGCGAATAAACCTACGGGGCCTGCGCCAATGATGGCTATATCTGTAGAAATCATGTATTTAAATTTGTGGCGAATTTACGAAAATTGTTTGTAATGATTCTATATTGTATGGATTTGGTGGTAAATATAAGGTCCTTTTTGTAAACCTGACCAAAATGATCGTATTAATCGTCAAATAGCTGCCATTATTCGGGAATAAGAGAAAATAATTTTTTATTCAAAAAAGCATAATCGTTGGTATCTTTGACCTATTGATGGCAAAAAATATATATTTCGCTTCAGATTTCCACCTGGGCTCACCTAATCATAAAGAAAGCCGGATCCGTGAAGATCGGATTGTCCGCTGGCTGAACAGTATTGAATCTGACTGTTCGGAGCTATTTCTGATGGGAGATATCTTTGATTTCTGGTTTGAGTATAAAACAGTAGTTCCCAAAGGATTTATCAGACTGCAGGGAAAACTTGCGATGATGTCAGATTCAGGTATCAAAATATACTTCTTTAAGGGCAACCACGATATGTGGGTAGAAGATTATTTCACTCTTGAAATGGGCATTGCTATTATCAGCGATGAAATGGAGATGGAAAGGGGAGGTAAGAAATTTTATCTGCATCATGGTGATGGCTTGGGGCCCGGAGATGCAAACTACAGGATGCTGCGAAAAATATTCCGAAACCCGGTCTGCCGCTGGCTTTTCTCCATATTGCCACCAAGAATCGGACTTGGAATAGCCACAGGATGGTCCAGCCAGAGTCGAATTGTAAATACGCGGGTCGAAGAAGTTTATCTGGGTGCAGAAAATGAATGGCTGGCTGTACATTCAAGAGAAGTTCTGCAGAAAAAGCATTATGACTATTTTATTTATGGGCATAGACATCTGCCTTTGAATATAAAACTTGCAGAGAACAGCCGTTATATAAACATAGGCGAATGGTTTACCTTCAATTCCTATGGCGTATTTGATGGAGAAGAGCTCCGTCTGGAGTTTTTTGAGCCAAGAGACCAGGAGCATCTCGCTGAGCTCCATGAAAAAGCAAATAAAAATTAGATGATTTTGTTTAATTTTGTAATCCTATAAAAATCAATTGTCTATCCAATAATAATACTGGTTTTCCTAAAAGATACGATCTTATTAAACCGGTAAGAATGGAATTAGGCAATTATCTGCTGAATAAAATATTATGTTAGAAAAATTAGAAGCTATAAAAACCCGCTGGGAGGATGTTGAAGAACAATTAAGCAATCCTGACACCATGCAGGATATGAAGCGGTTCGCCCAGCTTAACAAAGAATATAAAGACCTGACCAAAATTGTAGAGGAATATAAAGTCTACAAAAACATCATGAGCAATATCGACGCTAATAAAGAGATCCTCACTACGGAGAAAGATGCTGAGATGCGTGATATGGCCAAAGAGGAATTGGATATTCTGCTTAAACAACAGGAAGAATTGGAAGAACGTGTTCGTTTAATGTTAATACCAGTTGATCCGGAAGACGCTAAAAATGCCGTGTTTGAGATTCGTGGCGGTACAGGTGGAGATGAGGCAGCATTATTTGCAGGTGATTTATACCGCATGTATAGCAGATTCTTTGAACAAAAAAGATGGAAAGTAGAAGTTGTAGACGTTACAGAGGGTACTGCAGGTGGCTATAAAGAGGTTATCATGAAAGTATCCGGTGAAGATGTCTACGGTCAGCTTAAATACGAATCAGGAGTTCACCGTGTACAGCGTGTTCCGGATACAGAGACACAGGGACGCGTGCATACATCAGCAGCATCGGTTGCTGTATTGCCTGAGGCAGAAGAAATTGATTTCTATCTGAACCCGGCAGATATAGATCTGCAGACATCACGTTCAGGTGGTGCAGGTGGACAAAATGTAAATAAAGTAGAAACGAAAGTACAGTTAACACACAGACCTTCAGGGCTGGTTGTAGTTTGTCAGCAGGAACGTTCTCAGCTGGGTAACCGTGAGATTGCAATGGAGATGTTGAGAAGTAAGCTATATGATATCGAATTGCAGAAAAGAAATGGTGATATCGCGTCCAGAAGGAAGACGATGGTATCCACAGGTGACCGTTCAGCAAAGATCAGAACCTACAATTATCCACAGGGAAGGGTAACCGATCACCGTATTGGTTTAACTTTGTATAACCTGAATGGTGTAATGGATGGCGGTGTTCAGGAGCTAATAGACGCTTTACAGTTTGCTGAAAATGCAGAAAAGATGAAAGAGGGTTCTGTAGCTTAATTAGTTAACTATTTTTTCAAAAATAATTGAAATACTAATTTTGAAATGCAATTATCATTCCTATATTTGCATTCCCGAAAGGGAGAACGGACCGGTAGTTCAGCTGGTTAGAATGCCGCCCTGTCACGGCGGAGGTCGCGGGTTCGAGTCCCGTCCGGTCCGCAAAAGCCTTAACTTGAAAAAGTTGAGGCTTTTTTGTTATAACACCTTTTTCATCATGATGTCGGTTTGCTCATCATTACCTAATTTAAAAATGTGTTTGTCAAACGCTATGAATCCATTTTTCTTGTAAAAGCTAATCGCTTTCTGATTTTCTTCCCATACCCCTAACCAGATATATTCGGCAGAGGCTTCTGTTGCGACCGCCATTGCCTTCGCATATAAAAGTTGACCAACTTTTTTGCCATGATACTCCTGCAATACATAGATCCGTTCAATCTCAAGTGCTTTATCATCTTTAATTTCCGTTTGAGACTGCCCGAAATTTAATTTTAGATATCCGATAATTTGATTCTCAAGTACTGCGAAGTAAAACTGGGATTCACTATTAAGTTCCTCAGTCATTTTCCCGGATGAAAAACTTTCTTCAAGATATTTGTCCATATCCTCTTGGCCATTGGTTGCTGAAAAAGTTTGAGAAAAAGTATCTCGGCCAATTTTCTGCAATTGACTGAGGTCATTGATTGTTGCTTTTTTGATATTTATATTTTCCATGAGTATATTTTGTTTTTATGACGCCACTTCCGTGATGTTTACATTCTTTGTAACACTAATGCAAAAGTATTCATCTGTATTGAATTTAGATTTTACATATGTTAATTAATCAATATCAATAAGGCTATTATATATGATCAGAATCATTCTGACTCTTTTTTGTAATTATGTTCATTATTTGCGCCCTGAAAGGAAAAAAATAATTGCTCATTTTCAATGGATTATAAGGAATGTTTGAAATAGGTGCATTTTAAAGCTGTTTTTAGAATATTTACCAATATCTTCGCAACACGATACGAATCAAAAGCATTTATGCCCGTTCGCTATTGAAAACGGACCGGTAGTTCAGCTGGTTAGAATGCCGCCCTGTCACGGCGGAGGTCGCGGGTTCGAGTCCCGTCCGGTCCGCTGGTAATTACTACAATATTAAAGAGCCTGTTTTCCTACGAAAACAGGCTCTTTTTTGTATACACCAGATGTACATAAGCCTGAACTTCTATATCTCAAGACCAGTTTTTCAGCAATGCAGTAAATCCTTCCTTGTATTGGTCGGTTACTGGTATTGTTGTATTTCCGATTTGCACCGAATTCTTGGTGACCGATTTAATCTGATCAACCGCGACAATAAATGAACGGTGAATTCTTAAAAAGGATAAACCGCCTAATTTTTCTTCGAGACCTTTCAGACTGGTAAGCGTAAGCAGTGGTTTATCCTGACTCTTCAAAAACAGCTTTACATAGTCTTTTAGCCCTTCAATATATAAGATGTCTCCGGTGTCCACTTTTACCAGCTGATAGTCAACCTTGAGATACAGATAGTTTTTTTCGGGCTGTCTGACGTTGTTTATTGTACTTGCAGTATTCAGGGAATGCTCAAGCATGATAAAGTAATCATATGCACGGGTTGCTGCTTTAGAAAAATCGACAAAATTGAATGGTTTCAGCAGGTAATCCAATGCATCCACTTTAAATCCTTCAACAGCATACTGATCGTAGGCTGTCGTAAAAATAATTCTCAGGTTCTTCTTTTTTCCGGTTTGCTCGACGATCCTTGCCAGTTCTATACCGCTGAGGTCTGCCATCCGGATATCCAGAAATATCAGCTGTATCTCCGGTTGCTCATGAATTGCTTTCAGCGCTTCCACGCCATTTGTGTACTCACCACTCAGGTGCAGGAAAGGTGTCTGTTTAATATACGAAGTGATCAGGCTCAAAGCAAAAGGCTCATCATCAACAGCTATACAATTAATTCTCATTTAAAATCCAGTGTTAAAGTAACCGTATATTCCCTGGTCGTGGTATTATTCTCTGCATTCAAGGTATACTTGCCGGGGTACAGGAGGTCCAGTCGTCTTTTGGTATTGACTATCCCGATGCCATTGCTCTCTTCCAGATGCTTTCTCTCCTCAAAAACAGAATTTTTAATCTCGATAATAGTTGTTTGCTCAGACTGGGATATATCAATATAGACATAACTTGGATGAAGTGTGCTGATCCCATGTTTAAATGCATTTTCGATAAATGGCAGCAGCAGCATTGGCGCCACATCGTAATTTTTCATATTGGCCTGTTTCTCAAAAATGATCTGTACATCACCCGCAAGCCTTAGCTTCATCAGGGTAATATAGTCTTCAGCAAATTTGATCTCATTATTCAGATTTGTCAGGTCATTCTTAGTGTCATAGATGACATATCGCATCATATGAGACAATGTATAGATCGCATCCTTCGCAGTGCCGGTGTTGCTATCCGTGAGGGCGTAAATCGTATGAAGCGTATTGAAGAAAAAATGCGGGTTAATCTGTGCCTTTAAGAACGAAAGCTCGGAAATAATCTTTTCACGTTCTGTCACTTGGAAAGCCAGTTGATCGGTCTGCATTTTTTTGGAGAGAGAAACTACTGTACTTATTCCGTAGACGACCATGGCGGTAATGATATTAATATAGTTTCCTGTATGATCGTCCTTATTCGAAGGCTTGTGTCCGATTGAGCTGAAGAGTTTTTCCATAGCTTGCGGCAAGCCTAATAACCTGTCTACCCAATTACTGAAAAAGACGACTGCAAACAAAGTGAAGATGACCAGTATAACGAAGAGCCCTATTTTGTGTTTGTATAATAGTTTAGGGGTGAAATAAAAGAAATTGGCATAAAACAGACCGGCCCATACCAGATAGATTAGAATTTGTTTTACCCAAAACTCCTGGGGTAGTTTAATTGGCCAGGTGAGCGGGAAGAACATTAATGCAAGCCCGGCCGCACCTATAAAGTAGTGTATGGATGGAAGTTTTCTCATGATGCCTTTATCTGCTTTACTCATGTAAAACAAATATGGAGCATTTATCCGGGCATAGGAAACACATTAGACGCAGGGGCCTGTTTTATAGATAGAATGGACGAAATGATCTATTGCTCATCGGTTTAAAGTTGTATTTGGTCGATTTTTTAGATTAAACCGTCTATAATCAAAATTAGCCATCTTATAATTCCTTTGATTTGTTTTCAAAGACCCTAAAAATGGAAGCGAAAAGGAGTAAAACAGCACTTGAAATTTTAAACAACTTAAAGGAATGGCCATTCCGGTTCATATTGGTTTTTATGACCCTGATGACAGGAGCGGTTTACGTCCATGGTCAGGCTCCGGCGGGCAGTCCTGCAGGTGGATCCGTTTCCGGAATTGTGATAGACTCATTAAATCAGAAACCAGTAGACTATGCTACTATCAGCCTGTTTAAGAGCGGAACTTCTGCTCCTGTCAATGGAGGGCTAACAGATACCAAGGGTAATTTTAAAATAAATAATGTTCCTCCCGGAGAATACCGGATACAAATAGATTTCGTCGGATATAGCCGGAAGACCATATCGGGATTGGTGTTATCGTCAGGAAAACCAAATAAGAATGTCGGGCAGGTCATTATCGCCCCAAATGCCAATATGCTGGCAGCCGTTCAGATTACGGGGCAACAGGCACTGATTGAAAACCGGATCGATAAACTGGTTTTTAATGCCGAGAAGGATGTGACAAGTTCGGGCGGAAATGCGACAGATATTCTACGTAAGGTTCCCATGGTTTCAGTAGATATGGATGGAAATGTCGCATTGCGTGGCAGCCAGAATGTCCGGATACTCATTAATGGTAAACCTTCCGGGGCACTCACCACAAACGCAGCAGATGTCTTAAAATCCATGCCCTCAGATCAGATTAAAAATATCGAGGTCATTACTGCCCCTTCCGCCAAGTATGATGCAGAAGGATCAGCAGGAATCATTAATATTATTACCAAGAAGAAAAACGTATCTGGTGTTAGCGGATCTGTCAGCGCCGGACTGGGGAATAGACAGAACAATGAAAATGCAAATTTGAATTTCAATAAAAATAAACTCAGTATTACTGCCAACGTAGGTTATAATTCAGCCTGGCCACAAACGACATACTCATCCTTTAACAGTCAGAATTCAGAGTTGGGTACCTCATCCTCATCGAATGGCGAGAGTACTTCAAAGCGCCATTTTTTAAGTGGTTCGGCATCATTAGGATATGATTTCAATGATAATGACAGTTTCTCCTCATCATTCAGCAGCCGCGGAGGTGCATTTGAGAATAAAGGAAATACCATTAACAGTAATTATTCACCCTCGCAGGGAACCGTTGATTATACAGCGACCAACAACAATAAAAACAGCTTTTCCAACTTCGACTGGAATAATGACTTTACACATAAATTCAAAAGAGCAGGAGAAGAGTTAAGCATTGCCGGACAATGGACACATGGAACTAATGATGTAAATTATTTATCAGAATATTCTGCATTTACGCAGAACCAGCGTGCAACAAATCTGGGAACAAACAATGAATATACCGTTCAGGCCGACTACGTACTACCGCTGAATAAAGTTTTTAAAATTGAAACAGGAGCTAAAACTATAATCAGGAAGATTAAAAGCGATTATGACTTTTTTAACCCAGATGAATCAGGTCAGTATGTGTTCAATGCCAATACCTCAAATACGTATAATTATGGGCAGGATGTTTATTCCGGATATGGCTTACTGACAACGAGCCTGAGCAATGGCATTACCATTCAGGCAGGTGCAAGGGTGGAAAATACCAGAATAGACGGGAACTCCGGAAATACCAGTGTTGGACTATCACCCTTTAAAAACGACTATACTAATTTTGTACCCAGTCTGGCCATTTCAAAGGCACTGAGTCCGTCCCAAACTATAAAACTAAGCTACAGTAAACGGATACAGCGCCCCAGTTTGCAATATTTGAATCCATTCCGGAATACCAGTGACCCATTGAATCAAAGCCAGGGAAATCCGGCCTTATCACCAGAGATCGCGCAAACGGTAGAATTGAACTATTCTACATTTGTTAAAACGTCTGTTATTAATGCCTCGGTTTACTATCGCAGGACAGCCGACATTATTGAGAGTGTGGTGAGCACTGTACCTTTTACAACTGTAGATAATAATGGAAATGAGGTAACCCGTGATGTTTCGCTAACCAATTTTCTGAACGTAGGGAATAATAACTCCATTGGCACAAGCCTGTTCGGATCAGTCCAGCTATTTAGTATCCTTACATTACGGGGAAATATCAATGCATTTACTTATAAACCTCAAATTATAAGTAGTCTGCAGCAAGGTAAGCAGTCTACTTATATACAATATAATGCATTCGTAAGCGGGACTGTAAAATTGAGCCCAACGCTAAATGCAGAAACTTTCCTCATGCAGAATTCTGCCCGAAGAACCTTCCAGGGAACTAACCCGGCATTTAACCTTTGGGTTGTAGGTGTAAAACAGGAAGTCTGGAAGAAGCGTGGAACAATCGGGTTGAATGTGACCCAGCCATTTAAAGATTACAAAGATTTCACCTCGAATATTAATAGCGGGCCTTTGACACAAAGCAGTAAATTCTCCGTTCCTTTCCGGTCATTTGGCGTCAGCTTTGCCTATAACTTCGGGAAGATGAATTTCGGTCAGCAGGCTCCTAAAAAGAAAAGAGGGGTTAACAACGACGACTTGAAACAAGGCGAAGGAAATACCGGGCAGGGAGCAGGTTAGATCATAAAAAACCCCTTTTTGCTCCGGAAGAAAATAACCGAAACAAAAAGGGGATATAATCTACACGCAGCTATTTCGAATATGCCTTTGCAAACTCAGCAGCAAAGTTTTCCACTGTGGTCGGTCCTGGTACAGGTTTATTCAGATCGTAATCTTCCCACAAAATACCTTTGCGTATTGCCGTTCCCATTTCCACATAATTTCTGGCAGCTTCTGCCGGCAGACCTGCCTGGATCATACCTTCCAGTGCCTGCTCATCCGTAAATTCAACCCAGTTAAGCTCTGGCTTACCAATTGCCTTACCAAAAGCAGTAGTCAGCTCGGACAGTGTGGAGTCCTGGCTAGCTATGTATCGAATACTTCTTCCTGTGAAAGGTTGCTGGATTTCGTCCGCTGCGACTTCGGCGATATCGTTCGGATGCACTACTATGATGCGTGTATCCGCACTGTAATTACCACCAATGAAGCCCAGATGTTTAACCATGTCAATATTGGCGTAGAAGTTAGTATAGAAATAAGCCGGACGAAGGAATTTGATATCAACGTTTTCAAGCTGGCTTAAAATCTCTTCTACATCATGCAGACCGGCAATCGGTCCCGTTCCACTATCCAGATGCGCTCCAATACTGCTGAGTACAACAATTTTATTTACGCCTGCTGCCTTGATTGCAGCCGCATAATTCTCGCCGATACTACCAATGTATTTTCTTAAATCAGGAGCCGATAGATTATTCGGAACCATTGCATACACAACATCAGAGCCTTTAAACGTTTCAGTTAAAAATGCGATGTCGGTTGCAGAACCGATAGCCGGTTTGGCACCCAGTTCAGCAATCTCTCTTGCTCTGTCGCCATTGCTGCTGATTACAGTTACTTCATGACCTGCTTCTACCAATTTAGTAGTCAGAGGTTTGCTAATGTTTCCTAGTGAACCTGTTATTGTAATTTTCATAATCTTTTTTTTGAATTCTACAGCGGCAAAGTTAAATTTGCACTTACTTTTATACAAGTACTTACCCCAAAGTATGTATCTATGACGCAGATTAAAGAAAGCTCTACCTGGAATGCCAATAAAGAATTAAGTATTAATTCTTGTCCGATAAATTACGTCATGAATAAAATTGGGGGGCATTGGAAGCCGATCATCCTGTTTCAGCTAATGAGTGGCCCAAAAAGATATAATGAGCTCAGGAAAGCTATTCCTGCTGTCACCGAAAAAATGTTAATCCAGCATCTTAAACAATTAGTCGCAGATGAGCTGGTTATCCGTACCGCAGAACAAGTTGTTCCACCCAGTGTAACCTATCATCTAAGTCCTGCCGGAGAGCGTTTGAAACCCGTGCTTGATGCGATGGTTGAATGGACTGCCACACAAGTCGCAGGCTAACAAAATGGGAAGAAGCCTTTCATTATGAAAGGGTCTCTCGGGCTTTATGATAAGTCATTTATTTTTATTTTCGGTGATTGCAGTACCCTGAAGCCCTTTTAGGCCAGTTCTGGCAGTGGAGGCATCACTTTTGAAAGGCGCCTGTTCATCAAAACATAAAAAGATGAACAATCACATCATATTTGTGCGAATTGCCACATTAAATGATATCAGGTATACCCTTGAAATTATCAGGGAAACAGAAGCTTCAGCTATTGCAAGAGGAACAGGGATTGCTAAACGCAGCGCACAGACTGTCAGTCAGAAGATGCGCGAAGGAAAAGCCGTTATCGCTGTTACCAGTTCAGGAGAATGGGTAGGCTTTGCGTATTTTGAAACCTGGGAACAGGGACGTTTTATTTCCAATTCCGGATTGATTGTAGCTCCTGAATTTAGAAATACAGGCGTGGCAAGGGCAATCAAAGACAGGATCTTTCAATTATCCAGGAGATTATATCCCGCAGCGAAGATTTTCAGTATAACCACGGGCACAGCTGTAATGAAAATGAATAGCAGATTAGGTTTTCAGCCGGTTGCTTTCTCGGAGATCACGCAGGACAGCACCTTTTGGGAAGGCTGCAAAGGTTGTGTAAACTTTGATATCCTTGAAAGCAAGAAGCGAGGGAACTGCCTGTGTACTGCAATGCTTTTTATACCTGCCAGCAATAACATCGCTTTAGATTTCAGCGGACATAACCTGCTTCCGCATTTTAATCCCGGCCAAACTCAATCCAATCATCATGAATACGGTAACTAAAAAACAGATCAGCTTAAAAGAGCTATGTGCCCAATCCATTAAACTTTTGGGCGAACTTATTACTATTCCTTCCTATAGCGGCGAAGAAAAAGCAGTCGCAGATCATCTGGAAGCATTTCTTAATCTGCGGGGTTTATCCACGATCAGGAAGTACAATAACCTGTGGTGTTACAACAGATTTTTTGATCCGGACAAACCATTGATCCTGTTAAATTCACATCACGATACTGTCAGGCCGAATGATCAGTACAGGAATGACCCCTTTCAACCAGTTATACAAGATGGGAAACTGTACGGATTAGGTAGTAATGATGCCGGGGGGCCATTGGTAAGCCTGATCGCGACCTTTCTTTATTTTTATGAAGAGCATGATCTGCCTTTTAATCTCTGCCTTGCTTTAACAGCGGAAGAAGAAACATCCGGAACCTATGGGATTAAGTGTATTCTCCAAGATCTGATGCCGGTGTCATTCGCTATTGTAGGAGAACCGACCGGAATGCAGATGGCAGTTGCAGAAAGAGGATCGATGGTGCTCGACTGCGTATGTACCGGCAGACCCGGACATGCGGCCAGGGAAGAGGGCGATAATGCGATTTACAAAGCCCTTAAAGATATCAACTGGTTCGCCGGGTATCATTTTCCTGTAGATCAGGGGCAGCCTGAGGCTGTGAAGCTTACCGTTACCGGCATTCATGCAGGCATCCAGCACAATATTGTTCCCGGAGAGTGCAGTTTTGTTGTAGACGTCAGATTTGATCATAACTATACACAGAAAGAAATTCTGACGGTGATAGATAACCATACCTTTTGTGACATTACGGTCAGGCCGAATGTACTTCACCCTTCGGACATCGCGGTCACGCATCCATTGGTAAAAGCAGGGGTGCAGAGTGGCAGAAAGACCTATTTGTCCCCGACCAGTTCAGATATGGGCTGGCTGCAAGTTCCGGCAGTAAAGATGGGCCCGGGAGAATCTTCCAGATCACATACTGCCGATGAGTATATCCTGCTTCAGGAAATCGAATCCGGTATCTCCATTTATATCCAGGTTTTATCATCTTTATCTCCATATTTGGAGAGTCAATAACAAGCCCCAATAGATATGGCTAATTCAGTCCTGATCATAGACGACGAGAAAAAAATCTGCAGCCTGCTGGCCCGTATTATCGGGCTGGAAGGCTTTACTGTTTTTCAGGCCAATACCGGTAAAGAAGGCCTTAAGATCCTTAAGGCCGAAGATATCCAGGTCGTGCTCAGCGACGTAAAACTGCCCGATATCAATGGCGTTGAACTGGTTAAAGAGATCAAAAAGATCCGGTCTTATACAGAAGTCATTAACCTTACTGCCTTCGGGACTATTGCCGATGGAGTAATGGCCATGCGGAATGGCGCATTTGATTATATCACCAAAGGTGACGATAACGATAAGATCATTCCGCTGCTTTATAAAGCGATGGATAAGGCCAGACTTAATTACAGGGTATATCAGCTTGAAAGTAAAATCAGTAGAAAATATAGCTTCGAATCCATTCTGGGTAAGTCCAGGGCAATTACCGATTCTATTAACCTGGCCAGGAAAGTTGCGGTAACAGACACTACCGTATTGCTGCTGGGAGAAACAGGTACCGGCAAAGAAGTCTTTGCACAGGCCATTCATCAGACCAGTCCGCGGAGCAGCAAGCCATTCGTAGCCGTCAATTGCAGCGGTTTTAATCCTGAGCTGCTGGAGAGTGAACTTTTTGGTTATCTCGCAGGTGCCTTTACCGGTGCAGTAAAAGATAAAAAGGGATTGATAGAAGAAGCCGATGAAGGCACTATTTTTCTGGATGAAATTGGCGAGATGAATATGGATCTGCAGGCTAAATTACTACGCATACTGGAGAATCAGACCTATATTAAAGTTGGAGCAACGCAAACCAGTAAAGTCAACGTCAGGATTATAGCTGCCACAAACAGAGACCTTAAAAAAGAAGCAGAAAAAGGGAATTTCCGTCTGGACCTTTATTACCGCCTGTCTATTTTTACTATAGAACTGCCTCCGCTAACACATAGAAAAGAAGATATCCTTCCTATCGCACAACATTATCTGCAGGAATTTACGGCGAAGGTCAATAAACCGGAGTTCACCATGGAAAAAGAGTTTTCAAAGTTACTGCTTAACCATAACTGGAAAGGAAATATCAGAGAGCTTAAAAATGTGATGGAGCGGGTGGTAATTCTTGCGGAAGACAGCCAGCTGGGGGCGCATCTGCTACCCTATGAATTCCACCACGAGAGTACAACAGATGACCCTTTTAACATGCAGGCAGTAGAAAAACAACATATTGTTAAAGTGTTGCATTATACGCACGGAAACAAAACTGAAACTGCCCGTTTACTGGGAATTGGTTTAACCACCTTATACAGGAAGCTCGAAGAATATCAGCTCGAAAAATAATCAAGGAATTTCATATTGAAAAAAACCCTTCCATTTTGGAAGGGTTTTTTTATGCCCAAAAATTAGGAAAAGAAATATACTCATTCTAACTATCAGTATATCAGTATTTTGATTGTTGTTTTTGATTTCTGGCCTCCGGATTGGATAAGGCCTGTAAAATATAAAAACTATGCTCACTATCATCTTACTTCTGGCGCTGCTGCTGCTCTGCCTGATCATTTACAAATCCATCGACTGGTTCGAAAAAATCTGACAATTATGATTGCATTATTCATTATCGCTATCAGCGTCTTTATCTATATGATTTACGTGCTGATCAAACCCGAAAAATTTTAATTAAACGTTATGAACACAGAATTACTTGGAGTAATAGCCACTTACCTGTTAACACTGGTTATTGCAATTCCACTCGGCCGGTATCTCGCTAAGGTATTTGCCGGAGAAAGAGTCTGGACAGACTTTTTAAAACCTGTAGAGGCTGGAATATTCAAACTGGCCGGTATCAATACAAAAGAAGAAATGGATTGGAAACAGGCTATGAAAGCCCTGCTAACGATCAATCTGGTCTGGCTGATCTATGGTTTCTTCGTATTAATATATCAGGATAAATTACCCTTAAATCCAGATGGTAATCCGGGTATGTCGCCAGACTTGTCTTTTAATACCATTATTAGTTTTGTCGTTAACTGTAACTTACAGCACTATTCCGGTGAAAGTGGTGTCACTTACCTGACTCAGCATTTTGTGTTGATGTTCCTGCAGTTCGTTAGTACAGCAACAGGTATCGCAGCGGCAGTTATCTTCTTTAAAGCTTTCAGGGATCGTACGACCTCAAAACTTGGAAATTTCTGGGATTTCTTCGTTAAATCCATTACCCGGTTACTGTTGCCATTATCAATACTGGTAGGTTTAATCCTGGCATTTAACGGCACACCAACCAGCTACGACGGAAAAGACCAGTATATATCAGTGCAGGGAGATACAGTAAATGTATCCAGGGGCCCCGCTGCCGGGTTTATTGCCATTAAACATTTGGGTACAAACGGAGGAGGTTGGTTCGGTGCGAATTCCACTCATCCATTGGAAAACCCAAATTACCTGACAGGTGTGGTAGAACTGGTTTCACAATGTATCATCCCTTTTGCACTGGTTATTACCTTCGGGTATTTCATTCGCAGAAGGAAATTGTCCTGGATGATTTTTGGCGTAATGACTATCGGGATGCTGCTTTTGCTGGTTCCGATGCTTCAATCAGAACTCGGTGGAAATCCGGCGCTGGCTAAACTGGGAATCTCACAGCAAACAGGTGCAATGGAAGGAAAAGAAGTTCGCTTCGGGCCGGCAATCTCTGCTTACTGGAGTACGATGACCACTATTATATCTACCGGTTCGGTTAATAACATGCATGATAGTACAATGCCGATGTCCGGTACATGGCAGCTGCTCGGGATGATGATTAACTCCTTCTTCGGAGGCTGCGGGGTCGGTTTACTCAACTATTTTATCTACCTCATTATCGCCGTATTCATTTCCGGGCTGATGGTTGGTCGTACACCGGAATTCCTTGGGCATAAAGTAGAGGCCAGGGAAGTCAAAATTGCCGCTTTGATTACTTTGCTGAGTCCGTTTCTGATTCTGGCAGGTACAGCCGTTGCCAGTTATGTTTTTACAGCACATGGAGAGGCTGCATGGGCGGTACAACCTAAAAGCTGGCTGAATAATCCGGGCTTCCATGGTTTCTCTGAAATGCTTTATGAAATGACTTCATCCAATGCCAATAACGGCTCCGGATTCGAAGGATTGGGAGATAATAATGTGTTCTGGAACGTGTCTACAGGTATTGTATTGATGTTTGGTCGCTTTTTGCCAATTATCGGACCGATAGCGATTGCGGGATTGCTGGGTGCTAAAAAATACATTCCGGAATCAGAAGGAACATTAAAAACAGATACACTGACTTTCAGTCTGATGACGCTGGCCGTAATTATCGTGCTGAATGCCCTTTCTTATTTCCCTGCACTGACCCTGGGTCCGTTGGCAGAATACTTTACCATGCTTAAATAGAATACGAGATATGAAAACCTCATCCAATAAAATATTTGATCCGTCGCTGGTACAAACCGCACTGAAAGAATCCTTCATTAAATTAGATCCCAGGATAATGATCAAAAACCCGGTTATGTTTACCGTGGAGATCGGAACTTTAGTTATGGCCTATGTAACGATATATTCTGTTACTCATAGCGGCCAGGGATCTGCCCTGTATAACTTCTTTATATTTTTAATCCTGCTGTTAACTGTGCTCTTTGGAAACTTTGCAGAAGCCATTGCCGAAGCAAGAGGAAAAGCACAAGCAGATTCCCTGCGTAAAACACGTGAAGAAACACCCGCAAAAGTTGTCGGTAGTGATGGAACGATTACTATCCGTTCATCCAGTCTGTTACAGAAAGGGGACGTTTTTCTATGCGAAACAGGCGATACGATTCCAGCAGACGGAGAAATTATCTCCGGAATTGCCACGATTGATGAATCTGCGATCACCGGAGAATCTGCACCTGTAATCCGGGAGTCCGGAGGGGATAAATCATCAGTTACCGGTGGTACCAAAGTATTATCAGATCAGATCCGGGTTCAGGTAAATACACAGCCCGGAGAAAGCTTTTTGGATAAAATGATTGCACTGGTTGAAGGTGCATCACGTCAGAAAACACCGAATGAGATCGCACTGACCATTTTACTTGCAAGCTTTACCCTGGTTTTTATTATTGTGTGTATCACCTTAAAACCATTTGCAGATTACGCAAATACACCAATTACTATTGCCGCAATGATCTCGCTTTTTGTCTGCCTGATCCCGACGACTATCGGCGGCTTACTTTCTGCCATTGGTATTGCCGGAATGGACCGTGCATTAAGGGCCAACGTGATTACTAAATCTGGAAAAGCAATGGAGACCGCAGGAGATATTGACGTATTACTACTGGATAAAACCGGGACTATTACTATCGGCAACCGCAAAGCAACCAGTTTCTATCCGGCAGCAGGTATATCTTCAGCAGATTTTATCCAGGCCTGTGTAATGAGTTCTCTTGCAGATGAAACACCGGAAGGAAAGTCTATTCTGGAATTAGCTGCTTTGCAGGAATACAAGATTGCGCCTGCACCCGAAGGCGCCGTCTTTATCAAGTTTACAGCAGAAACACGTGCCAGCGGTCTGGATACACGCGAAGGTGTGCGGATCCGTAAAGGGGCATTCGATTCTATCCGTAATATGGTCTTACAGGCAGGAAACCCTTTCCCTGCAGACACAGCCGACCAGGTTAAAATGATCTCCAGTAATGGTGGTACTCCACTGGTGGTGGCAGTCAATGAAAACGCGATGGGTGTAATTGAATTACAGGATATTATCAAACCAGGCATCAGTGAACGTTTTGAGCGTCTGCGAAAAATGGGAGTTAAGACTGTAATGGTTACGGGAGATAATCCGCTGACAGCCAAGTTTATTGCAGAGAAAGCCGGAGTTGATGACTTCATTGCCGAAGCAAAACCCGAAGATAAAATGAACTATATCAAAGAAGAACAAGCTTTAGGTAAGCTGGTTGCTATGATGGGTGACGGTACTAATGATGCGCCCGCTTTAGCCCAGGCAGATGTAGGTGTGGCAATGAACAGCGGAACACAGGCCGCTAAAGAAGCCGGGAATATGGTCGATCTGGATAACGATCCGACCAAACTGATTGAGATTGTGGAGATCGGTAAACAATTACTCATCACACGTGGAACACTAACTACTTTCTCTATTGCAAATGACGTTGCCAAATACTTTGCCATTGTACCGGCCCTGTTTATTGCATCCATACCAGCCTTACAAAAGCTGAATATCATGGGACTGCACAGTCCGGAAAGTGCGATCATGTCTGCCGTCATTTTTAACGCCATCATTATTCCCATACTAATCCCATTGGCACTGAAAGGCGTCGAATATAAACCCATTGGCGCTAGTGCCTTATTACGCAGAAACCTTCTCATTTATGGTGCAGGTGGTATTATAGCCCCTTTTGTGGGTATCAAACTCATCGATCTGATCGTAGGCTTATTCGTTTAAAAAATAGAAATCATGAAAAAATACATCTTACAATCCATTCGCTTAACAGCTGTTCTACTGATACTGCTGTGCGTTATATATCCGGTAATATTGGCTGCTGCAGGCCGGTTCAGCAAAGGTGAGGGGGGCGGTGAAAAAGTCATCAGCAAAGGAAAAGTAGTCGGTTATGCACTGATTGGTCAGTCCTTTACCGATCCGCGTTACTTCTGGGGAAGACCATCTGCAGTTGGCTATAACGCTGCGGGTTCTGCGGGCTCCAATAAAGGTCCATCCAACGAAGATTACCTGAAACAGGTAGCAGACCGTATAGACACGCTGCAGAAGTATAACCCAGGTTTAAAAAAAGCAGATATACCTGCAGATATGGTTACGGCTTCAGGAAGCGGACTGGACCCTGCCATTTCTCCGCAGGGTGCAATCATTCAGATTAAAAGAGTTGCAAGCTACAGAAAGCTGGATGAAAGCAAAGTTGCCGAACTCGTTGCTGCTCATACTAGTGGACCGCTCTGGGGACTTTTCGGGCCGTCAACGGTATCGGTATTACAACTTAATCTTGCACTTGACCAACTTAGCCAGACAGCCGCTAATCAGCATCAGTAAAATTCATTTATCAGTATTCCATGAAAAAATTAATATTATCAGCAGCACTTTTCACAACCGGTTCATTGGCTTACGCACAAGAGGACTCGAAAGTCCACTTCAGTGGATACGTCGAAACCTATTATAGCTACGATTTCAATAAAGCTGCAAATCATAACCGGCCAGGATTTATTTATTCTCATAACCGTAACCAGGAAGTAAACCTCAATCTGGGGTATATCAAAGGTAATTATGATGACGGTAAGGTCCGGGCAAACGTGGCGTTAATGGCTGGTACTTATTCCAATGCAAACCTTAGCGCAGAAGCAGGTGTACTCAAAAATATCCTGGAGGCTAATGCCGGTATCAGTTTGAGTAAAAACGGAAGTCTCTGGCTGGATGCTGGTGTTTTCTCCTCACACATAGGTTTTGAAAGTGCAATTTCTAAAGATTGCTGGGTGTTAACCAGAAATATTTCTTCTGAGAACACCCCTTACTATGAGGCCGGAGCAAAACTCAGCTATACTACACCCGACGGTCAGTTTACAGCAACGGCATTATACCTGAACGGATGGCAGCGGATTACACGTCAGGACGGAAATAACAAGCCTGCCGGGGGTGTGCAGCTGAACTGGAAACCGGCAGCGGGCGTTACCCTGAATTACAGCAATTACGCCGGTAGGGAGGGAGCTGACTCTGTCGGGGTTAGCCGGGTATACCATAACCTTTATGGCATTTTTCAGCTCAGTGAAAAACTAGGGCTGATACTCGGTGTTGACTATGGAACCCAGCAGCAGACAAAAGGCAGCTCTAAAAAGAATAAGGTGTTTTCACCTGTGGCGATCGCTCAATATAAATTTGCCGAAAAATGGGCATTGGCGGCGAGGGTAGAACATTATCAGGATAAAAAAGGCATTTTTATTGCATCAGATACTCCGCATGGCTTCCGCACAACAGGTTATTCCATGAATGTAGATTATGCGCCTGTTAAGAATGCATTACTTCGCCTGGAAGGTAAGGTCTATGACAGCAAAGATCCTGTATTTGTGAGGGAAGAGCATACCGTAAACTACAATGCAGCAATTACGGCAAGTTTGGCCGTTTCCTTCTAAATCCCATACCTGTTTAACCTTTAAATTTAAATGATGAAAAGAGAAGAAGATACTTCAGGATCTATCAAAAACTTTCTGGAACTGGTCAAAAGATCAAGAAGGGGTAAGTTTAAAGTCTATATAGGTATGAGCGCGGGAGTTGGAAAAACTTACAGAATGTTGCAGGAAGCACACACCCTGCTGAAGAATGGTATTCAGATCCAGATCGGCTACATCGAAACGCATAACCGTGCCGAAACTCATGCGTTGCTGGAGGGAATTCCGGTTATAGCCAGAAGGAAGATCTTTTATAAAGGCAAAGAGCTGGAAGAAATGGATTTGAATACCATTTTAAATATACATCCCGAGCTGGTGATCGTTGATGAGCTTGCACATAGCAATATCGGGGGCAGTAAGAATGCTAAACGGTGGCAGGATGTTGCCGATTTGCTGGATGCAGGAATCAGTGTGATCTCGGCTGTCAATATTCAGCATCTGGAAAGTATGAATGAGGAGATTGAAAAGATCACCGGAATTGCAGTAACCGAAAGGATCCCGGATAAAATTCTCGAAATGGCCGACGAAATCGTCAATATAGATCTGACCGCCGATGAACTGATAGACCGTCTGAAAGCCGGAAAGATCTATGACCAGACAAAAGTAGAAACTGCATTACGCAATTTCTTTCAGCCGGAACGGATTCTGCAGCTTCGGGAACTGGCATTAAAAGAAGTTGCACATCATTTAGAAAGAAAGATTAATATTGAAGTGCCAAAACAGGTTAAGCTCAGGCCAGAAAAATTTATGGCCTGTATCTCGACCATTTCTGCAACAGCTAAAGTGATTATCAGGAAGACAGCCAGACTGGCATCCTATTATCACTCGCCCTGGTTGGTCCTGTATGTGCAGCGTAATGCAGAAAACGGCAATAATATCAAACTGGATCTGCAAAGACATCTGATTAATAACTTGAAGCTGGCTACAGAGATGGGTGCAGAAGTTCTTAAAATAAAAAGTGACGATGTGACGGCAACAATAGCCCGTATTGCGGCAGCAAAAGAAATAACGACGATCTGTATCGGTAAACCGCATTTCAGCCTGTTTCAGATCATGATGAAAACATCGATCTTTAACCAGTTACTCAGGCAAATCGCAGAGACAGAAACAGACCTGGTGATCTTATCCTAATTTATAAAAAGAATCAAATGAAGGTAAAAACAAAATTACGACTTGGATTTGGATTCCTTTTCCTGGTCGTTCTGTTCTTCGGGAGTATGTCTCTGTATTATATGAACAAGATCTCGGTCAGTTCGAAAGTTATTCTAAAAGACAATTATAAGAGTATCCGGTTTACCGGGGAGATGCGTACTATACTGGATGATCACCAGCTTCCACTGCAGGGGCCTGTCATCAGACAATTCCGTGCATTTCTGGCCGAGGAGGGAAAAAATGTAACAGAGAAAGGAGAAGGACAGGCGGTAGCCGCACTCACCAGCGCATTTCAGCGGCTTTCAGATCCGTTAACCAGTATGCTGGAAAAAGAACAGGCTTTGCAGCAGGCGAGGCAGCAGCTCCGACTGATTGACCAGTTTAATATGGGTGCCATTGTGCGAAAAAATGATGCTGCACAGCGTGGTGTGGAACAAGCCGCCTCTTATCTGATTTTTACCGCATCAATGTGCTTCCTGATTCTGTTTTCTTTTATCGTGAATTTTCCGGGATTCGTGGCAAATCCGCTGCGGGAACTTTCAGATGCAATTAAAGAAATCAGCAGAAAAAATTACAAACAGCATCTGGATTTTAAAGGTACCGATGAGTTTTCTGAACTTGCAGACGCATTTAATGCGATGGCTTTACAGCTGAACCACTGGGAAAATAGTAATCTGGCTAAGCTGCAGTCTGAAAAACTGAGGATTGAAGCAATTATTGAACAGATGCATGATGCGATTATCGGGCTCAATGAGAAAAAGGAGATTTTGTTCCTCAACAAGGAGGCTGGACAACTTTTGCATCTGAACCAGAAGGAAACAGTGGGAATGGACGCAGCTGCGCTGATGGAAAAAAATGACTTATTACGTAGTATTCTGCGGATTGAAAATACCGATAAGCCGATGAAAATTTATGCAGACAACAAGGAGTCCTATTTTCAGCTGGAACGCAGGGTCATTATGGTACAGAATCTCGAAGACCAGTCGGGAGAGGTTCTCAATCAGACAGGAAAAGCAGCAGGAGAAGTTTATATTCTTAAGAATATAACACCATACAAGGAGCTGGATGAAGCTAAAACCAATTTTATCGCTACGGTATCCCATGAATTAAAAACCCCCATTTCCTCTATAAAAATGAGTCTGAAGCTTCTCGAAGATGACAGGGTAGGCCGGATGAATACAGAACAGGAAGAACTGGTTCAGCATATGAAAGACGATTGCGGACGCCTGTTGAAAATTACCAGTGAACTGCTTAACCTGGCCCAGGTCGAAACCGGAAAACTGCAACTTAATTTTGTAAGAACAGATCCGCGAAAAATTGCCATTTACGCGATGGATTCCGTCAGATTCCAGGCAGAACAAAAATCTATAGAACTGGAACTGATCAGTAGAAATCATCTGCCTGAAGTGAATGTAGATACCGAAAAAACAGCTTGGGTACTAGTTAACTTTTTATCCAATGCACTGCGTTACAGTACCGAAAATTCCAAAGTTATTATTCAGGTAATCGAAAACGGGAACGAAATAGAATTTTCTGTGCGTGATTTCGGTAAAGGGATAGAAGAACAATATCTGGAGCGCCTGTTTGACCGCTACTTTCAGGTGCCGACCGATGGACAGAATAAATCGGGATCAGGTCTGGGACTGGCTATCTCCCGTGATTTTATTGCCGCGGAAAATGGGCGGATCTGGGTCGAGTCCGCTTTAGGTGAAGGTAGCCGGTTCTGTTTTGCACTGCCTTTGGCAGATTAATGATTATATAAAAAAAGCCGGCAATACCCGGCTTTTTTTATATAATCATTAACATCCGGATCGGATCTTGAGATCAGGCAATAATATTTTGGTTCGTATTGGTTTTTGGTTTCTTTGTAGATTTTTTCTTTTTACCCCACCAGATGTAGAAACCGGTAATTGGCAGACTCGCACAGATCAGACTTGCTAAAAAATAAAGTGTTTTACTTACCATTCCACCGAATGCGCCAACATGCAGTGTATAATTTAATTTTCGCACCTTATCTGCAAATGGCAGTTCTTCCATTGTCTTACCTGAACCGTTCATCAGCTCCAGTGTTGCCGGGTCAAAATACAGGTCTCTCCAATGTCCGTTAATCATGTCGGTACAGGCATAAATCGGATGATCTGCTTCATCTTCGAAATAAACGATAACCTGGTCTTTGTTATGCTGTCCGATTTCCTCAGTTACCTTTTTGTAAATCATATCTGCATTATAAAGCGGTGAATTTACCGAAGGTGCAGAAACCTCCATCTTTTGCCTTCTCGGTTTGTTAGTATCACCACCTGTCAGGAAATACATACTTTTACTAAACCAGGTGAAAGACATAATCAATCCTGTAATGGCCATTAACAGGGCAAGTGTAAGGGAATAGAAACCCAGGACGTTATGCAAGTCATAGTTTACACGTTTGAAACGCGCTTTCCATTTTACCTTAAAACTCTGTTCACGCCCTTTTTTGTTCCATTTTTTTGGCCACCATAAGACCATCCCAGTAATCAGTAATCCGAAAAAGATAAAAGTAGCCCAGCCAATAATTGGTTTGCCGATTTTTACGGGAAGCCAGAGATGTCTGTGCCCTTCATCCATGAAATGAAAAATATCTTCGTGGTCTACCATTGCGACTACTTCGGCCGTATAAGGGTTCACATAAACCATAGAATCCGAATTCAGGCTGAAGTGTGCAGTCTTGTTTTCGCCGTGGTACCATACCGAATGTATTTCTTTTTCCGGCAAGACCTTTTCTACCGCTTTATACAATACAGAAGGAGCAAGGATCTTTGCGCCCTCCGGCCTTTCCGCATGCAGCCAGGGAGAGGAAAGACTTTGGATCTCCTGTTTAAATACAAGCACACAACCTGTAATACTTAGAATTACGACAATAATGCCGGAAGCCAGGCCTAACCAGAGATGCAGCCATGCATTAATTTTTTTTAACATTTGTAGCGGGGTTTAGACAAGATAAAGACCCGTTCACGCTCCTGAAAAGCGTGAACGGGTCTTTATTTATTAGATTAACAACTAGTTTAATTTGAAGATAACCGGCGTGTTGTCACTACCGCCTTCTACTTTTAGACCTTTCTTAAGTGTATCGGCAATCGGATCGTATTCCCAAAGATAAATTGCGTCTGCTTTAGGATCGTTAACCGCGATATAAGCTTTTCCGTCATGAACAACAGCAGATCTTGAATTCAGTAAAGGCGGGAAGTTCAGTGTTTTTACAATTTGTTGTGTATTCACATCTACTACCAGATATTGCCACATTGCAGCATACCACCAGTCATTCCATTCTTTTACATTTGTTGCCGCATCATGCGCATTGATCAGGATCACTTTACCATTACCCAGATCACAAACACCTAATTGGTTGTCTTTATTGGTCAGCGCAGAAACATTGAAGAAATATCCTGGATCAATTACATCTGTACCTTCCTTAATTCTAAAGAATCCGGTAGGCATATTTGGCATGTTCGCACCTAAAGCGATTGGATGAGTTAAGATGAAGGTGTTACCTTTGTCAGTTAACTGACTAAAGTATCCGTTTCTTAATGCGCCGATCGGGGCAGAACGTGTGTCATCACTTGTCACTTTGAAGTTCTCCAGTGAAGGGAAATCAACAGACGCCAAATATGATTTTTCGATATTTACTTTTTTAACATCATCGTATAAACCGAATCCGATTAACAGTTTGTTACCTCTGGGAATTACAGAATATATTTTTCTGCTTTGTCCTGCAGGAATAGATTTAGTATCAAATTCACCTGTTTTAACCACTTTCATGGTCGAAGTATTAACGATCGCGTAATTGTTACCGCCTCTTGAACCAAACATCACCTGATCTGCATCAATCCATATATGCCAGCCCAGATACGGATAGGAGAACGAACTGAATGGAATTTCACCAATTGTACTTAACTTATTGTTTTCAAAAACGTATTTACCGAACTTACCTTCGTTAGGGTCCAGGTGGTAGAAATATTTACCCTTTTGAATGATGTTCTCACCCCAGGTAAAGATGTTCGTCACATCAACACCGCTTCCTTTTGGGCTGATAGAACCTTCAGTCAGCGAATTAGCGCTGAGCAGGTAATCACTTTCACCAACGGTGAACAATACAGCATATTCGCCTTTTGGACCAGGCTCAGGATCTACTCCACCTCCGTTATCACTTTTTTTACACGAGCTGAAGCCAGCAGCGACTGCCAGTAATGCAGCCAGGATAAAACCTCGATTTTTAATTGTAGTAAACATAAATTTATAAGCTATTGATTTAATTAATTGGATTGACTGAATGCGTAACGTAGTTTAATAAAGAAGGATCTTCCCGGTTTTTGCAGCTTGAAATTGTCGTAGGCAATGACATTGGTCAGGTTGCGGCCTTCCAGGGAAATATTGTATCTGCCGCCGTGCGTAGAGTACGTTAAAGTGGCATTTTGAATGAATTGCTTAGGTATATAATCTTTGGTGTCTTTATCGCCGAGTTTAGACCAGGTTACAGAATAATCATTGATAAACTGCGTGAACCAGTTAAACTGTACGCGTGTGTCTTTGCCCACCAGATCGTTCTTTCCAATGCTGAAATCTGCATTTCCATATAACCAGGGTTGATTGGGAACCCTGCTTAGATAGGTAATATTTTCTCTCACTGTTCCGGCGCTGTATTTCTGGCGATTTACCGCATTCTGATAGCTCATATTCACCAAAAGGCTGAACAAGTTGTTGTGTTCATAGCGAACCTCGCCCTCCAGACCACTGACTTTAATCCCGTCAGTATTATAGTATTGAGAATAACTGCCGGCAGATCCTGAGGTAGAAGGTGTCGTAATGATATAATCGTTGGCATCGCGATAGAAACCTGTGGCTTCTGCCGATATTTTACCCGACCCGATTTTATGGTCGTAGTATATACCCAGATTATAATTATTACTACTTTCTGGTTTCAGATTCGGGTTGCCCAGGACATCTTCCCGGTTACCATACAATTCAACCAGTTCTGGCAAACGGTAGGCGTGTTCGTAGGAAGCCTTTATACCGAGATTGGAGACGATTTTGTAATTTGTAGCAATACCATATCCGAAATATTGTTTGCTTTGGCTGGTCGGTATATTATCTTTAGAATAGGTTGTTCCATCCAGACCGAAACGTTTTCCGAAGAAATTAGTAGTAAGTCTCTGGTTGAAAAGCTGCTGCTGATAACTCAGTCCTGTAATGTTTTTGTTCAGACTGTTCGATCTGTCGTAAGTATTATTATAAGGATCTATCTCATTATAACTTTCGCGGTAAGAGCGGTTAAAATTATGACTCAGATTAATCTGATGATTTTCTCCAAGGACATAGCCAAAATTAACTTGTGCAAGAGCGTAGTGGCCGGTAATATGATTGATCATCGGCTTGTCACCCGATAATTCACTGCCTGTACGTCTCTCACGTACAGTTCCATCCCAGTTGTATACATTTCCACTGGTATCGGTCACGACGGTTTTATTAGCGGAGAAATTTGCAAAAACACTTGCAGATAATCCGGTAACCAGCAGGTTCTCCTTCCGGTAGCGGATGGAAGGGATAATATTATGTCCCCGGGTGAACATCTGGCCAATAACTTTCTCTTGTGTTGCCCCGGTTTGTCTTTCTTTATAATTGGAGGTATAAGTAATTCCGGCCACAAAAACATCAGCCCATTTTTTATTGGATACACCGGATTCTATCTGACCCATGAAGGACTCATAGCCGTCGTGGAAGCGGTCGAGTTTATCTTTGGTTACAAACTGGCCATTCTCCACAACTCTCAGTAAAGCATTCGCTTTTGGATTATTATACATTGTATAATTATTATCTGAGAAGTTGTAATAAGAGGTGATGTTGGTATGTATGCCAGTTTTTTTATCTGTAAAACTTCCGGTTAGTGCGGCACGGTGCGTATTGAAAGAACCGTAACTGTAACTTGCATCTATAGATTTGCCGCTGTTGCGTTTGGTTATAATATTAACCGCCCCACCCAACGCGTCCGAACCTAAAAATGCCGGAACAACACCTTTATAGATGTCTACGCGCTCCGCCAGGTTAACCGGAATGTTGTTTAACGTCATTCCGCTTCCGAAAGATTCCAGGGGAATACCATCAATAAAGAATTTAATATGGCTGCCAGATAAGCCATTAATGGAAAAGTTGAAATCGGATCCCAGACCACCTTGCTCACGTACTTTGACTCCGGCAGAGCGGTTAAGTACCTGATTTAGGTCTGCAGTTGTATTGGCATAGTTTTTCAGTTCGACCGAAGTAACTGCAAAACCAGTTTCCTTTACTTTACGGACAGCCGTTTTCGCACTGATGGCGACATCGTTAAGCTGTTTGGCGTCTTTCTTTAATTTAAAGTTCAGAACCAGCTGCTGGCCTGGTTTTAACGAGATTTGTTTGGTTTCTGAAATATAACCCAGGAAAGAAACCTGCAGGGTGTAGTCGCCCGCTTTTAGGTTATTTAGCTGGAAACCTCCATCCTTATCGGATAGTGTTCCTGTTTGTGTGCCTTTGATAGAAACAGAGGCGCCGGTAATCAGCTCATCATTATCTCTGATCTGGCCGGAAATGCCTGCATTTTGTTGTGCCAGGACGGGAACAGAGAAGGCAAAAAGAAAAAACAAGAGTATAAATTTTCGATAGCGCATTATTTTTATTTAGAATGATTATATACTCAGCTAGTAGCGCAACTCTCGCTTTCCGGAAGGTGGTAATCAAAAAAAAATAAAATATTATGACTATTTTTTTGTTAAATCAGATCGTTTTATGGTGTATAATTTTGATAATTAGTGTTTTATGTGGTTTATGAAAAATATTTTTTTCTGAACCAAAAAGCAAGATTAACCAGAGCAATGAGCGCGGGTACTTCTACCAAAGGACCAATCACCCCTGTAAAAGCCTGCCCCGAGTTAATTCCGAATACACCGATAGCAACAGCAATGGCAAGTTCGAAGTTATTACCGGTTGCGGTAAAAGCGATGGCTGTGCTTTTTGAATAATCTGCACCAAAATATTTTCCCGCAAAAAAACTGATCACGAACATTAGTGTAAAATAGATGACCATCGGGATCGCAATTCTCACTACATCCATAGGTATCTGTACAATTAGACTTCCCTTTAGACTAAACATAACCACAATAGTAAAGAGCAGTGCAATCAGCGTAACCGGAGATATAAAAGGGATGAATTTTTCCTGAAACCAGGATGAGCCTTTCCAGCGAATCAAGATGTTCCGGCTGATTATTCCCAGTGCAAATGGAATACCTAAATAAATTCCTGTGCTTTTGGCAATTTCAGCTACGGTGATATCTACACTTAGTGATTTAAGGCCAAAAACAGGAGGGAGGACAGTTATGAAGAGGTAGGCAAATACGCTATAAAAGGCAACCTGAAAAATGCTGTTCAGTGCAATTAGTCCGGCCGCATACTCTCTGTTGCCTTCGGCCAGTTCATTCCAGACTACTACCATGGCAATACACCTGGCCAGCCCGATGAGAATTAGTCCGGTCATGTATTCAGGATAGTCGCTTAGAAAAGTAATGGCCAGAAAAAACATGAGGAAAGGGCCAATAATCCAGTTCAGTACTAATGAAACACTCAATACGCGGGTATCCTTAAATACCTTGCCGATCTGACCGTAATTTACCTTGGCCAGGGGCGGATACATCATCAGGATTAATCCAATTGCCAGCGGGATGTTAGTTGTTCCTTCCGAAAACGAATTGATATAGTCTGCCGAAGAAGGAATGAAGTTTCCGACGGAGATTCCCGTCACCATGGCCAGGCCTATCCAGAGTGTCAGATACCGGTCCAGCAGATTCAGTTTTTTTCGTTCGGCAGTGGGTGCGCAATGATTGGCAGACATTTTATTTTTTTTTACGTTTAATAAAATCTTTCCGGCCTAATTACCGGAAAGATACTTTTTGGCGAAATCAGCACAATAAGTTTTGATCTGATCTCTTACGTTCCTGAATTCATCGAATATTTCCTCTGGGGTTCCCGTAGCTTTTGCCGGGTCAGGGAAATTGAAATGGAATCTGGTAGCATCGGTGATGAATAACGGGCAGCTTTCCCGGGCATGATCACATACTGTGATCAGATAATCAAAATCAATCGCTTTGTATTCATCCAGCAGATTAGAGGTATGTGCGGAAATATCTATTCCGCTCTCAGCCATGACAGCCACAGCCTTTGGGTTTACGCCATGTTTCTCTATCCCCGCGCTGTATATTTCGGCGCGCTCGCCTGCAAAATGACGCAGGAAACCTTCTGCTAACTGGCTGCGGCAACTATTGCCGGTGCACAGTACTAATATCTTTTTCATTAACAGCAGCCAGATCCAGGTGCACACGAAGGGCCTTCTCCTTCGGCATTATACATTTCTATTTTAGGAATCGGGTTTGCAGCAGGTATAGCTGCACCAGCTTTTGGTCCACAGCTTTCTCCTCTCGATAATGCTTTACATTGTGTAAAATCCGGGGTAAGATTAACGATGAAATCGTCACCTTCTGCCTCAAATTTCTGCGGGTATAACTGGCGGGTATCGAAGGCGGTATTTCCGAATTCTATTTTAACAATGGCATCAGGATGCAGAGGCAGAGACTTTTCTACCAAATTGATAATCGAAAGTGCTTTGTTCACCTGCATTGCTTTTTCACGACCGGTTTCTATCACTTCCGGTTCCCAGAGCTGGACTATTACTTCTGTCCAGGCATTCATTACCCCACCACAATCCACCGAAACTATTGGAGCCTGTTTGATTTCGGTAATGTGATAGGAAGGTTTAACCTGATTCTCTCCGGCATACCGGAACTGCAGGTGCAGGTTAGGATTTGCTTCTAATGTTGATTTGAAGTCTCTCCAGGTCATTTGATTTTGATTGTTCATAATATTGCAATTTAACGATTGATTTAAGTAAAAAAAGGTTTAGCAGCAGCTGTCTATCCCTTTATATGAATTTAGAAATCCGCTAACAAGGCTTTCCATGGTTTTCCAGTTTTCTGGATGGATACAATAGCAAACGCTTACACCTTCAATGGTACCCTGAATAATTCCGGCATTTTTTAACTCTTTTAAATGCTGTGATATGGTCGCCTGTGCGAGCCCGAGTTCTTCAACCAGGTCACCGCAGATACAGGTGTCTGATTTGAGAATTCTTTGCAGAATAGCAATCCGGGCAGGATGGGCCATTGCTTTTAATAAAGTAGCCAGCTGGTTTTGTTCTGCAGTAAATATTTCAGTTTTTGTAAGTCCCATAATGTATATCGCAATATTACGATGTTTAATTGAAATATGCAAATTTTTCTGAGAAACGTCCGGCGGCATTTTAAACAATTCGGAGTTCTGCGTGTTAAAATAGCATTGATGGCTGATCAAGAGCTCTTTAGCATTTGTTCGTCAGAAACGAATATCAACCCTAATTATAATAAAGATGAAAAAAGAACCATACTTTTTACTGATTCCAATGGCTTTATTAGTCATGCAATCCTGCAGTTCACCAGATAGAAAAGACCGTGATGATAGTGAAACTGCAAAATCTGCAGTTGTTGCCAGTACTGCCGACACGACTGACAGAGCTCAGGCGGCAACAGCCGACGTATCAATGAACGGAGATGAAAAAAGATTTGTTCTGAACGCAGCATCATCCAGTTTACTGGAAGAGGCAGCGGCGGCAGTGGTTGTACAGAAATCTCAAAACCAGGAAATCAAAAGCCTGGCTGAGCGTTTAAAAAAGGAATATGCTAAAATCAATATGGATGTAAGTAAAATAGCATCCGGAAAAGGTATGGAAGGACCTAAACTGCTCTCCGAAGTTCAGCAGAAGCAAGTTGATGATTTAAAAAATCTAAGCGGACGGGCACTGGATGTTCAATATCTGAAAATGCAGATTAAAACACAGGCAGATGCAGTTGCGCTTTATACAGACGGTGCAAAATTGAATAACGCAGATTTGCGTTCATTTGCAGCACAGGCTCTGCCCGCTGTCAAAGAGAATTGGGAAGCTGCTAAAAAGATAGGTTCAAAATTAAATCTCAGCAATACTAACAATGGTGATGACTTGTTGAATATCAGTCAGGAAGCTATTAAAAAATAAAATCGATTACGCTTTTTGTTAGAGTGTTGTTCGGGTCTTGTTCGGGTGAGCTCTTACTGTCATTCTGCTAATACCCACACCGACCCCACAAGGAACCCACACCAAACCCACAAGGAACCCACACTAGTATGTGAAATGGTATTTAATCTTTGTGAATTTGTGCTTTCACTAACACAAGTCCCGATCAAGACTACAAGATAAATTTTGAACGCCATCGATAAGGCTTTGTTAGAGTTTTGTTCGGGTCTTGTTCGGGTGTTGTTCGGGTGGGGGGTATAGTTGACCCGAAAAAACATGGGGTTGACCCGGGGTTGACCCGATTTAATGGCTAAATAATTATGTTAAAATGTATTTGTTATAAGAAATTATGATTGCTGGTAAAGCGAAATCAAACCAGGACCTGAACTGATGTTCTAAGGGAGAAGGCTATAAAAGTAAAAAAAAAGCACAAAAAAAGGGCGCTTTTAAAGCGCCCCTGTTCCTTTACCATTTGTTTTGCTACTTAAATAACTCCTGCATATCTCTGTCTGCAGTAGGGATTTTTTTAAGAAAATCATCAAATCCTGTGCCTTCATGTGAACTGTACATGCCGTAGGCGTCAATGATATATCCGATCTGCCCTTCCTTGTCCTCCAGCAGATAAAGTACCGAATTATCACCTGGATCCGAGTCGCCTTCAAAACGATAAGTTTTTATGATAGTCAGATCTTCTGGTTTGTAAATTTTATTTAAACCCACTCCCTGCATTTTGCCATGGTCGGTCATTTTGATTTCGTTGTCTAAACCTTTCTGCCTTAATTTTTCCAAAATCTGGCTAAGGGTATTCATTTCTACTGGCTGTTCCATAATAAAAATTGTTTTCTTCCTTAACAACCGCTTTTGGGTTATGGTTTTATTTATCGCATAAAAAAACCCGGATTTATTCCGGGTTTTTTAAGCTTTACTAAAATGTGTACGGAATGCTCATTTAGATTGATGTGCATACATTCCGGCTGTATTATAAATTGAAGGCTGTTTTCAGCGCATCTGTATAATCAAGTTTCTCCCAGGTGAATAATTCCACTTCGACTTCTTTTTCAGTGCCGTTGGAAGCTTTAAATACTTTTTTAACGATTTCGTTTTCTTTACCAAAGTGACCATAAGCCGCTGTCTCTGAATAGATAGGGTTACGCAGTTTAAGCCTCGTTTCGATACCATAAGGAGTCATATCGAAAATCTGTTCAACTTTTTTGGCAATTTCTCCGTCCGTTAGTATTTGTCCTGCGGCATCTTTTACTTTAGCAGTGCCATATGTGTTTACGTAGATAGCCATCGGCTGTGCTACACCAATTGCATATGAAACCTGTACCAGAACTTCGTCAGCAATACCCGCTGCAACAAGGTTTTTAGCGATATGTCTGGTTGCATAAGCGGCAGAACGGTCTACTTTAGATGGGTCTTTACCAGAAAATGCACCACCACCATGTGCGCCTTTACCACCATAAGTATCAACAATGATCTTTCTGCCAGTCAAACCAGTATCCCCGTGAGGACCGCCGATCACAAATTTACCGGTAGGATTAATATGATATTTAATTTCCTTGTTAAAAAGTTTGCTGAACTGAGGGTATTGGCTGGATACACGTGGAATCAGAATATTAATCATATCCTCTTTGATTTTCGCCAGCATGGCAAGCTCTTCGTCGAAATCATCATGTTGAGTGGATACAACGATTGAATCAATTCTAACGGGCTCGTTATTATCGTTATATTCCAGTGTTACCTGTGATTTAGCATCAGGTCTGAGGTAAGTGATTTCTGTGTTTTCTCTGCGGATTGCAGCCAGTTCAATAAGAATCTTATGCGCAAGATCTAAAGCAAGCGGCATATAATTTTCTGTCTCTCTGGTTGCATAGCCAAACATCATTCCCTGATCACCGGCACCCTGGGTTGTTTTATCTGCTTTATCTACACCCTGATTAATATCAGGTGACTGCTCATGGATTGCGGAAAGGACACTGCAGGAGTTACTGTCAAACATGTATTCACCTTTTGTGTAACCTATTTTGCTGATCACTTCCCTTGCAATCTTCTGGACATCGAGATAAGCTTTTGATTTCACTTCACCTGCAAGAAATACCTGACCGGTTGTAACCAATGTTTCACAAGCTACCTTTGACTCCGGGTCGAAAGCTAAAAAATTATCTATGAGTGCGTCCGATATTTGATCCGCAACTTTATCCGGATGACCTTCAGAAACAGATTCTGACGTAAATAAATATGACATTTTTAATGATTAATTTTTATGAATTAATAATTCTTTAAAAATGGAATATGACCCTGATAACAGGCAGTAAAAGGAAGTGTATGAATGGTTAGCACTTTTTTTTACGTGGTTGCAATCCCGTTATGTATTAGATAACATCGCAAATCAGTCCACCTTTGGTGCGCAAAATTACTATATATATTCAAATTAGTCAAAAAATATCAATTATTTTGTAGACTTAAGAACCTCATTCCCTTGGCAAAATCGAACATATTATTTATTATAAATCCCATTTCAGGTGGGAAGGATAAGCTGAAAATTCCGGCTCAAATTGATGCTGAGCTTGATCGTACGGTGTTTAACCCTAACTTTAGTTTCACTGAGTATGTTGGTCATGCAGCAGAGATTGCAGAGGAAGCTGTACAGAAGAATTTTGACGTTATTGTGGCGGTTGGAGGCGATGGAACTATCAATGAAGTTGCTTCGAAGGTCATGGAACATGATAAAATATTAGGAATTATTCCGCAGGGCTCAGGTAACGGGCTGGCAAGATTTCTTAAAATCCCGATGAATACCAGAAGGGCAGTCAGATTAATTAACAAATTTCACGTTGACCGGATAGATACCGGAAAATTGAACGAAAAGTTCTTCTTTAATATGGCTGGGATGGGATTTGATGCCCATGTAAGCTCAGTTTTTGCTGGTAATAAATCACGGGGATTTTCGACTTATCTGCAGCTGGGACTAAAAGAAATGATCCATTATAAACCTGAAACTTACGAATTATATATTGACGGTTTACTCTATACCAGAACAGCTTACGTAGTGAGTATTGCAAATTCGTCGCAATATGGGAACAATGCACATGTATCTCCGCGGGCCTCGGTTACTGACGGTTTACTCGATGTTTGTATTATCAAGGAATTTCCACTTTATAAAATTCCAATGCTCGCTTATCATATGCTGAACGCGAGTACGGAACGGTCTGGAATGGTTGAGATTATCAAGGGCAGAGAGATCAGGATTGTGCGTAAGGCCGATGCGCCTATTCATCTGGACGGTGAACCCGGATTAATGAGTGCGGAACTTCATATAGAAGTAGCTCCATTATCCTTAAAAGTCATTGTACCCGAAGATAAAGCCATAGTTTAAAATTTGACAGGATATGAAACCAAATAAAAAATCTTTAAGTGATCTGAGCGGAATCATGTATTCAACAGACCCCGATTTTGTGCCTGCACAAGACCAGGATACACCGGAAGAAGTGATTCCAAATAAACAACAGGATCTGCGTGTAACGCTGGATAGAAAAAATAGGGGGGGGAAAGCAGTCACTCTGATTACAGGTTTTCGCGGCAGTCAGCAGGAACTGGAAGTTTTAGGGAAAATGCTCAAATCGAAATGTGGAGTTGGGGGAGCAGCGAAGGACGGAGAGATCATTATTCAGGGAGATTTCCGTGATAAAGTGGTTTTACTCCTTCAAAAAGATGGCTATAAAGTAAAAAAATCAGGCGGTTAAATTGCTATTTAATTAATTGATAGTCAGTATTTTATGCGTTAGTGTAATTGCTACAATAATGAATTTTTTCCTTCAGGAAAGCTTGTTTTATCCATAAATAACTCTTTAGCTTTGCCAGACAAATATTCATTTTATGAGCAAGGTTTTACTGCCCGAAACAGACTTTTTAGGTTTAAATTTAGGCACAGAGAATGCGCTTTTTCAGTTAAGCGTACCTGAGTTAATTGAAGAGGCACTATTAAACGGAGAGGGAACACTTTCCAATACTGGTGCCCTGGCAATAGATACCGGCAGATTTACCGGTAGGTCACCTAAGGACCGTTTTATTGTCCTGGATGATATTACGCGTGACACGGTCTGGTGGGGGGATATCAATATTGGTTTTGAACCCGCTAAATTTGATGCCCTGCTTGAAAAGGTTTGTGCATATCTGGGAGATAAAAAATATTATGTCCGTGATGCCAGCGCCTGTGCAGATGAAAAGTACAGTTTATCTATACGCGTGGTCACGGAAACGGCCTACCAGAATCTTTTTGCCCATAATTTGTTTATAAGACCTGACCAGCATCAGGATTCAGAACCGGAATGGACTATCATAGCCGCTCCCGGATTTTTTGCCGACCCGGAGGTTGACGGCACCAGACAACCGAATTTTTCGATTCTTAACTTCAGCAGGAAAATGATTTTGATCGGAGGCACTGGTTATACCGGCGAAATTAAGAAAGGAATATTCTCCGTGCTGAATTTCATCCTGCCACAGCTGAAACAGACGCTTTCGATGCACTGCTCTGCAAACGTCGGTCTATCGGGGGACACCGCGATTTTCTTTGGTCTTTCAGGAACAGGTAAAACTACGCTTTCTGCCGATCCTTCCAGAGGGCTGATCGGTGATGATGAACACGGCTGGAGTGACGATAATGTCTTTAATTTCGAGGGAGGCTGTTACGCGAAGTGTGTAGATCTGACAGCCGAAAAAGAACCTCAGATTCATGCGGCAGTCCGTTTCGGAGCACTTTTAGAGAATATTAATTATTTTCCGGGTACCAGGGAAGTGGATTATAGTAATATTATTAAGACAGAAAATACCAGGGTAGCCTACCCAATACATTATATAGATAATGCAGTTCTTCCGTCAAGGGCAGGAAATCCGCGAAATATTTTCTTTCTGACTGCCGACGCCTCTGGTGTACTGCCACCGATTTCAAAATTGAATAAAGGACAGGCGATGTTTCATTTCATCTCTGGTTATACAGCAAAGGTCGCGGGCACAGAAACGGGCGTAACGGAGCCTCAGCTTACTTTTTCTGCTTGTTTTGGAAAAGCATTTCTTCCACTTCATCCAACAAAATATGCAGAACTTCTTGGAAAGAAAATGGAAGAGAATCAGGTTAATGTATGGTTAGTGAATACCGGCTGGAGCGGAGGTGCGTATGGTACGGGGCAAAGAATGAAACTGGCTTATACCAGGGCCATGATCACCGCGGCACTGGAAGGCGAGCTCGATAAGGTAGCTTACGAAATTCACCCGGTATTTGGTCTGCGCATGCCTGAAAGCTGCCCAAATGTGCCCTCTGAGATCTTAAACCCTAAAAATACATGGGCTGATCCTTTAAAATATGACCAAAAAGCACAGGAGCTGGCACTCGCTTTTATTCTTAATTTCAAACAATTTGAGGATGGTGCCAGCGAGGAAATTTTGAATTCACTCCCTAAAATCGTCAAAAACACGGTTTAAATCATTTTTTTTAAGCAAAAATTTGCATTTGAATTTTTTTTTAGTTTTCATTGTGAAAGATTGTCTCCTGGCAGAGGCAATCTTTTTTTAATATAGACCGGTTGTAAAGAATATTTTGCAAAGAATCAAATTAGCAACTAAAATAATTGAAAGCAATTTGTAAATTTGTTTAGACAACAAATGATTCTATCAGCCGTTGTGTGTATTACAGAATATTAATCTAAATTTAAAAAAAAACAAGTACTAAAAACTCAAAAACTAAAAAAATGGCAAACGCACCAAAACCAACAACAGTTCAAAAAGAAAGCTCATCAGCTTCAAATTTATTCGCTACTCTAGTTATTCCTATTTGTATTATCATAGGTGTATGTATCTGGAAGTTTATCTTCGGTGATGCAAACAACTTTATCGACAACAATGCTGACAACTTACCAAAAGTTGGAAATTATGGTGGTATGGCATTTAAAGGTGGTCCAATCGTTGCGGTCCTTGTAGGTATGTTTTTAATGGTAATCGTTTTCTCTGTAGAGCGTTTTATCGTTATCGGCAAAGCAACTGGTACTTCTAGCTTAGATACTTTCGTTAAAAAAATTCAGGCTCTTTTAACTTCAAACAACATTGAAGCTGCAATTTCTGAGTGTGATAAACAAAAAGGTTCTGTAGCGAACGTAATTAAATCAGGTCTGAAAAAATACCGTGAAATGGAAGTTGAAGCTAACATGGACACAGATCAGAAATGTTTAGCTATTCAGAAAGATATCGAAGAAGCTACTACATTAGAAATGCCAATGTTAGAGCAAAACTTAACAGTTATCGCAACATTAGTATCAGTAGGTACATTAATGGGATTATTAGGTACAGTAACAGGTATGATCAAGGCCTTCGGTGGTTTAGCTAACTCTGGTGCACCGGATTCAGCAGCATTAGCAACAGGTATCTCTGAAGCATTGATCAATACAGCAACTGGTATCGGTACATCTACTTTAGCGATTATCATGTATAACATCCTGACTTCTAAAATTGATAAATTGACTTATGCAATTGATGAAGCTGGTTTTAGCATCATCCAAACTTATGCTTCTACGCATAAATAAGAAATAATGAATTTTTTTTTACCGGCTTTATGGAAAACCGGAAGAATTAACATCATTATATAAAACATAAGTAATTTTTAAAATTATGCCAAGAGCGAAGGTTCAAAGAAAAAGTACAGCAATTGATATGACCGCGATGTGCGACGTATCATTCCTGCTGCTTACTTACTTTATATTAACAGCTACTGCAAAACAGCCGGATCCATTGAATGTGACTATTCCTAGTTCCACTTATAAGATCAAGGTTCCTGAAAAGGATATCGCTGTATTGAGTATCGGTCATGGTAAAGTGTTTTTTGAAACTGCAGGCCAGGACATCAAGGTTGCTACCTTGGAGAAAATTGGTGAGCAGTACAAAATTGATTTTACCCCGGAAGAGAAAAAACGGTTTAGTGTAATTGGTTCTTTCGGAGTACCGATTCAGAGTCTGAAACAATTCATCATGTTAGATGGTGATAAAAGAAAGGCTTCTGGTCTGGAAACAGGAATTCCTGCAGATTCTACCAACAATCAGTTAGCTGACTGGATTCTGCAATCACGTAAAGCTGTTGCTGAATTACATTCTGAAGGAATGAGAGTGAGTATCAGAGGAGATGCAGATGAAGAATATTCTACAATGAAGAAGATTATAGATATCCTTCAAAAACAAAAAATTAACAAATTCAGTTTAATCACATCTGCTGAGGGCAGCTAACTAATAAAATCATGGCAGAATTAGATACCTCCAGCGGGGGTGGCAAAAAGGGCGGAAAAGTAAGAACCAAGAAGGCTTCTACAAAGGTCGATTTAACCGCAATGGTGGATTTGGCTTTCTTACTGATTACTTTCTTTATGCTTACCACTACGCTGAATAAGCCCATAGCAATGGATATTGCTAAGCCAGATAAGGATGATAAGTCTGATGCTCAGTTAGAGTTAAGGGCTTCTCAGACAATGACTATTTTATTAGGTAAAAATAATAAAGTAGCGTGGTATATGGGTGTTGCTGGTGAGTCAGCTCCTGAAATTGAGGGGATTGGTGATATCAGAAAAACTATTCTTGAGAATAAGAAAAAAGTAATGGAAACCACTGGTAAAGAAATCGTAATGGTTATCAAGCCAACTTCCGGCGCTAAGTATAAAAACTTTGTTGATATCATGGATGAATTGTTAATCACGGGCATTAAAACTGCTCCTGCTATTGATGATGAAAACATCCTTGATAATGAAAAAGCTTTCATGAAACAACAAGGAATTTTATAAAAAATATTTTTAACATTTTAAATAACAAGCAATGTTCGGTTCTAAAATAGATTTATTCAATAAGGAATGGCTTGATGTTGTTTTTGCTAAAAAGAACAAAGCTTACGGAGCTTACGAGCTACGCAAGCAAAATGGTGCAAATACAACCAAGGCATTATTTTTGGCATCGGCAGTTTTCATCTTGTTGTTTCTCCTTCCTAGGATCTTGACTCTTGTTCAAGGTCAAATGCCGGAAGAGGTTATTGAGAAACAAGTTGAAGTTGTTGTTGCTCCGCCACCTCCGGTGGATCCAGAAACACCTCCACCGCCACCGGTTGAGCCACCGCCGCCAAAAACGGATCAGATCAAGTTCCCTCCTCCAGTTGTAAAACCGGATAACCAGGTACGTGATGAAGAGCCACCTCAGGTTGAGCAATTAAAAGCTGCTGACCCAGGTCAGAAAACAATTGAAGGTGACCCTGGAGCTGATATCGTTGTAGTTGGCCCTGTTGGTGAAGGCCCTAAACAAGCAGCTGTTGTTGAAGATACTAAAGTCTATGACTTTGTGAGTATCGAAACTCAGCCAGGTTTCCCAGGCGGTATGGACAAATTCTACGCTTACTTAAATAAAGCGATCAGATATCCTCCTATGGCTCAGGAAAACAATATTCAAGGTAAAGTATTCTTATCTTTCGTAGTTGAGAAAGATGGTAGACTTACAGATATTAAAGTAGAACGTAAATTAGGTGGTGGTACCGATGAAGAAGCGGTAAGGGTATTAAAAGGCAGTCCAAAATGGACTCCAGGTATCCAGAATGGTAAACCGGTTCGTGTTAAGTATAACATTCCAATCAGTTTCACATTATCTAACTAATACCAAATAGATGTTAGACTTCAATACATTATTTAAACAGAAATCGCCTCAACAGCGATTTCTGTTCATTTTAGGCCTAGTGATGTTTACGATGTATCTGGTACTCGGAGTGGCGCTGATCTTCTGGAAAGACATTCCATTCGATATTGAACCTACCTATCGCATACTCTTTGGACTATTACTGATCGTTTACGCGGTCATCCGGTTCTTTCGCCTGATCAATCAAAAAGATAACTAGTTTAAGCATTCTGCGCTTTTTATCGGAAAATTCAAATCTTTTCTTCCTCATCATGAAACGACTGTTGTTTATACTGCCCTTATTTCTTTTTGCTGCCTGCAAACCTAAACCTAAAGTGGAAGCTGCAGCAGATACCAGAACCTCTGGTCAGGTACGTATGCTGGTGGATGAAAGTTTTTCCAATGTTCTTGCGGACCAGATTGAAATTTTTAAATTAGATTATCCTGATACCAAATTCGAACTCATTCAGGGTAACGAAAACAAGATTCTGCCTACTTTTCTGAATGACAGTGTCAGGGTTGCGGTTTTATCCAGAATGCTTACTCCTGAAGAAGAGCAGGCTTACAAAAAACGTAGTATTCCCATCTTTACGACGAGATTCGCAATCGATGGTATCGCTATGATAACAGGGAACAGTAATCCGGATTCTACTATTACTGCTGATGAAGTAGTATCTATTTTGAAAGCGGATGGTAAATCACAAAAGAAATTAGTTTTTGACAACCCTTATTCGAGCACGCTACGCTATTTTATGGTGCTCGCAGGTATTAAAACTCTGCCTAAAGAAGGTGTTTATACTTTACAGAATAATAATGATGTTATTAAATACGTTGCAGAACATAAAGACTATATCGGTGTTGTAGGTGTCAACTGGCTTATTCAGGATAACCGGGATATGGCTTCCTTCACTTCTGAGGTTAAAGTTCTCGCTGTAAAGAACAGTAAAGGTAAACCAGGTGATGATGCTTTTTACAAGCCTTCACAGAAAAATTTGATCGATGGCATCTATCCGTTTCTTAGAAACGTATATATTATTAATGCAGAGGGTAAAAATGGGTTAGGCACAGGTTTTGCAACATGGCTGGTGAGTCAGCGCGGGCAGCTTATCGTACTGAAATCTGGATTAGGCCCTAATAAGATGGTTCCTAGAGATTTAAACATTAGGACTAAGAATTAAAAATTAAAATATTTATATTGCCTTTCTATGACCACAGGAAAGGTCATATTTAATTAAAAATAGTACATAAACATTGAAAAAGCTTTTCGCAGCTTCATAACCTTAAAAAAAAATAGATAAACAATGAAAATGACAAAAAAAGCAATAACCTTAAGTTTAGGTTTAGTAGTGATGGGTTCTGCCTCTTTTGCTCAAAATCTATCTGATGCAAAAAAAGCAATCGATGCTGAGCAGTACGCGAAAGCGACTTCTATGCTTAAATCGCTGGTAAGCTCGCAGGCCGGAAAGGGAGAGAATTATTTTAATTTAGGTGATGTTTACCTGCTTAACGATTATGTAGATTCAGCTAAAGCTGTTTTTAATAAAGGTATTGCAGCTGAACCTAAATATGCGTTAAACTATGTCGGATTAGGACATGCTGATCTTGTTGCGAATGATGCAGCAGCTGCAAAAACTAATTTTGATAAAGCTATTTCATTAGCAAGCAAAAAAGATCATACGCCATATTTATATATTGGTAAGGCTTACCTGGCACAGGATAAACCGGATTTTGAAGCAGCATTGCCAAACCTGCAAAAAGCAGACGAAGTAGATGCTAACGATAAAGATCCTGAGACATTCCTGGCCTTGGGTGATTTCTATGCATTACAAAAGAAAAACTCTGAAGCTTTGAGTAATTACCTGCGCGCAATTAATATGAACGAAGGCTTATTAAGAGCTAAAGTTCAGATTGGTCGTATGTATAAAGAATCAAGAGCATTTCCTGAAGCTGAGACTCAGTTAAAAGAGGTAATTGCAGCTGATCCTAATTATGGTCCTGCTTACCGTGAAATCGCTGAGTTGTACATGCAGTGGGCTAACTTTGAGCCGGCTAATTTTGCAACTAAATCTGCAGAAGCAATCACTAACTTCAAAAAGTATATTGATTTAACTGATACTTCTTTTGATTCAAGATTGCGTTATGCACAGTTCCTGTACTATGCTAAAGATTACAAAGCATTAGAAACTGAAACTGCTGACATCGCTAAATTATATCCAAACAACCAGAAAACTTTAGTTATCAACCGTCTGGAGGCTTATTCAGCAGCTGAAAACAAAAGTCCTAACGCTGCGCAGTTATTGAAGGATTTCTTTGCTAAAAACACGGATACTACCCGTCTGTTAGCTTCTGATTACCTTTATTTAGGTAAAGCTCAGTTAGAGGCTGGTGAAGACGATCAAGCATTGATCAACATCACTAAAGCTGTTGCTAAAGACTCTACAAATGTTGAGGCACTGGAAGAAGTAGGTAAAGCATTATATAACAACAAGAAATACGCTCAGGCTGCTACTGTTTATAAAGACGCGATCAGATTAAACCCGAATGGTAAAGGTTCATTAACGAACTACTACTACCTTGCATCTGCTAACTATTATAACTATGCATTAGCTGATCAGGCTAAAGAAAACCCGGACAAAAAGTTATTGGTTGAAGCGGACTCTGCGCTGGCTCACCTGAATACGACTTCTCCTGAGTTTACTCTGGCTTATATCTTCAGAGCACGTGTTGCACGTTATATGGATGATGAAACTAGTCCAAAAGGACTGAATGTTCCTTACTATGAGCAATACCTGGACCTGGTTACAGTTAAAAAACCAGAATTAGGTGCAGCTGATGCAGAAAAAAGAAATCTTGTTGAAGCTTACACAAACTTAGGTTTCTTCTATTCAGCAGCTGATAAAGCTAAAGCAACTGATTTGTTCAATAAAGCACTGGCTATTGATCCTGCAAATGCAAATGCAACTGCTGGTTTACAACAGTTAACGCCTGCTAAAGCTCCGGCTAAAGCGGCAGCTGCTAAAAAGAAATAATATAAATTAGCTTATAAATGAAAAGGCAGGGTTGTTATCCTGCCTTTTTCTGTTACTTTTGTGCTTTAATCTAAAATTTATGGAAACACAAAGTTTACCTTCGGATTTTGTACCTATTATCTTCCAGGTTATAGTAGCCCTTGGCTTTGTTGTCGTGACTTTAATCGCTACACATTTCTTAGGCCCTTCCCGTAAGACTAAAGATAAGCTGGCAACGTTCGAAGCCGGTGTTAAATCAATCGGTAATGCGCGTCAGCCATTTTCGATTAAGTACTTTTTGGTTGCTATTTTATTCGTCCTTTTCGATATTGAGGTGATTTTTATGTACCCATGGGCGGTTAATTTCAGAGAGTTTGGCTGGGCTGGTATCTCACAGATGTTTGTCTTTATGGGTCTGCTTTTATTAGGATTTATTTACGTGCTGAAAAAGAAGGCTTTAGATTGGGATTAAACTATTTAGATCGTTTCTAAATCCGTTACAATACCTCCATTTGGCTCTAATTATTGTAGATTTGTGGTTCATTCTATGCAGAATGAGCCTTTTTTGTTTTATAATATGAGTGACATCAATATAGTAGACGCGCCTCCAGGCATTGAAGGATCTGGCTTTTTTGCCACCTCTTTAGATAAAGTTATCGGCTTAGCCCGGTCCCATTCTTTATGGCCTTTACCTTTTGCGACTTCGTGCTGTGGAATTGAATTTATGGCAACCATGGGTTCACATTACGATCTTGGTCGTTTTGGTTCAGAAAGACTTAGTTTCTCACCCCGTCAGGCAGATTTGCTGATGGTTATGGGTACTATTGCTAAAAAGATGAGCCCGGTTCTGAAACAGGTATATCTGCAAATGGCAGAACCCCGCTGGGTGATCGCTGTAGGTGCCTGCGCTTCAAGCGGTGGTATTTTTGATACTTATTCTGTACTGCAGGGAATTGATGAGATCATTCCTGTTGATGTTTATGTTCCTGGCTGCCCGCCAAGACCGGAAGCGATTCTGGATGGCTTTGGAAAGATTCAGGAACTGGTTAAAAACGAAAGCGGCAGAAGAAGAGATTCTGAGCAATACAGAGCAATGCTGGCTTCATACGGAATACAATAATGGCAGAGAATAAGAATACCGCAATTACTGAACTCTTAAGTGCTAAATTCGGACAGCAGGTGAGCCGGTTTGAGGAACCTTATGGTTTACTAACCTTTTCTGCAACACCCGATGTTATCACAACAGTATTAGAGTTCCTGAAAAATGATACAGCAACCGGTTTCAGTTTTCTAACCGATATTACCGCTGTTCATTATCCGGAAAGCAACCATATCGCGGTGGTTTACCACCTGCATAATATGCGGGCAGGAATTCGTGTCAGAGTAAAAGTTTACCTGCATGAGCATACGCCGGTTATTCCTACAGCTACAGGCTTATGGAAAGGTGCAAACTGGATGGAAAGAGAAACATACGATTTCTTCGGTGTAAAATTCGAGGGTCACCCTGACCTGAGAAGGATCTTAAACATGGATGAGCTTAATGTACATCCGATGTTAAAGCAATATCCGCTGGAAGATCCAAACAGAGTTGATAAAAAAGACGAATATTTTGGTAGATAAGCACATGAATCACAATCAGCCAGTATTTACAGATAATGATCCGCAGGAGGAATTGGTAACCCTAAATCTGGGACCTACGCACCCTGCAACCCATGGTGTATTCCAGAATGTACTTCAGTTAGATGGAGAGCGGATTGTCAGTGGTATTTCTACCATTGGTTATATTCACCGTGCATTCGAAAAAATAGCTGAACACAGGCCGTTTTATCAGATTACCCCTTTAACAGACAGATTAAACTATTGTTCTTCGCCTATTAATAATATGGGCTGGCACATGACTGTCGAAAAATTGCTCAATATTCAAATGCCTAAGCGTGTTGATTATCTGAGAATTATTGTAATGGAGCTCGCGCGTATTTCAGATCATATTATTTGTAATACGATTATCGCGCAGGATACAGGTGCAACCACAACATTCCTTTATCTTTTTCAGTTCAGAGAACACATCTATGAAATCTATGAAGAGATATGCGGAGCGCGTTTAACGACTAATATCGGTCGTATCGGTGGATTTGAAAGAGATTTTAACGATATCGCTTTTGCGAAAATCAATAAGTTTCTGAAAGAGTTCCCGGTTGCACTTAAAGAATTCGAAAGTTTACTGAACCGTAACCGGATCTTCATTGACCGTACTGCCGGTGTAGCTGCTGTTACTGCGGAGAAAGCCCTGGAATATTCCTGGACTGGTCCGTTATTAAGAGCAACAGGTGTGGATTACGATGTGCGTGTTAGTGAGCCATATTGTTCTTACGATGAATTTGATTTTGAAGTTCCTGTAGGTACAACTGGTGATATCTATGACAGATACCGTGTTCGTAACGAAGAAATGTGGCAGAGCGTGAGCCTGATCACACAGGCACTCGAAAAATTAAAAAATGAGCCTGCAGGTGTATTCCATGCAGATGTTCCTGATTTTTACCTTCCTGCAAAACAGGAAGTCTATAATAATATGGAGGCTTTAATCTACCACTTCAAGATTGTAATGGGTGAGATTGACGCGCCAAAGGCCGAAGTTTACCATGCTGTTGAAGGTGGAAACGGGGAGCTTGGTTTTTACCTGATCAATGACGGTGGAAGAACACCTTACCGCCTGCATTTCAGAAGACCCAGCTTTATCAATTATTCCATGTTTGCAAACATGAGTGAAGGCATGTTATTATCTGATGCCATCATCAATATGAGTAGTATGAACATTATTGCCGGAGAATTAGATGCTTAAAGTAGAAGAAACACAACCTGTAGAGTTTTCGCCAGCTTTGAAAGCAAAGTTCGCGGAGATCTCCAGTAGATATCCGGAAGGAAAACAAAAATCGGCTTTGTTACCGATCTTGCATGAAGTACAGGCCGAATTGGGCTGGCTGAGCGCGAATGCTATGGACCAGGTTGCTGCCTGGCTTAAAATTGAACCAATTGAGGTTTATGAAGTAGCGTCTTTCTATAGTATGTATTTCCTGAGACCTCAGGGTAAGTATGTACTGGAGGTATGCCGCACCGGACCTTGCTGTCTGGTAGGTGCCGAGAAGGTAATGGCTCATATTGAGCACAAACTGGGCGTTAAGGAGAATGAGGTTACTGCAGATGGATTATTCAGCTGGAGAGGCGTAGAATGTCTTGCAGCATGTGGATTTGGTCCTGTTTTACAGATCGGTCCTGAATATACATTCTATGAGAACCTTGACGAACAGAAAGTAGATACATTGTTAGAAGAATTACGCAAAAAATAATGGCCCGTAAACTCTTATTAGAACATATTAACGTACCAGGCATCAATACTCTTGATGTTTACCGCCAGAAAGGTGGTTACCGGTCTGTGGAAAAAGCTTTGAAAACCCTAAGCCCGGATGACGTGGTTGAGGAGGTGAAGAAGTCTGGTCTCCGCGGTCGTGGTGGTGCAGGATTTCCTACGGGAATGAAATGGAGCTTTCTGGCTAAGCCCGAAGGTGTGGCGCGTTACCTGGTCTGCAATGCAGATGAGTCAGAGCCTGGTACTTTCAAAGACCGTTACCTGATGACACATATTCCTCATGCACTGATCGAAGGAATGATCGTTTCCAGCTATGCGCTGGGTGCGAAAACTTCTTATATCTATGTACGTGGTGAAATGATGCCGCAGATCAGAATTCTGGAAAAAGCTATTGCTGAAGCTAAGAATGCGGGTTTCCTGGGTAAAAATATTCTGGGATCAGGTTATGATCTGGAATTATATGTTCAGCCTGGAGGCGGTGCATATATTTGTGGTGAGGAAACTGCTTTACTGGAATCACTGGAAGGAAAAAGAGGAAATCCAAGGATTAAACCTCCGTTTCCCGCGATTGCTGGTTTATATGGCTGTCCTACTGTAGTAAATAATGTGGAATCTATTGCTGCTGTTGTACCGATCATTAATGATGGCGGTGAAGAGTATGCTAAAGTCGGAATCGGCAGAAGTACAGGGACTAAACTGATTTCTGCTTCCGGTAACCTGGTTCGCCCGGGTGTATATGAAATTGAATTAGGACTTCCTGTAGAGGAGTTTATTTATTCTGATGAGTATTGCGGTGGTATTGCCAACGGCAAACGGTTGAAGGCTACAGTGGCCGGCGGATCGTCTGTACCGGTATTACCGGCTAACCTGACGCTGAAATTGGCTAATGGTGATCCGCGTCTGATGAGCTATGAGTCGCTTTCTGAAGGTGGGTTTGCTACAGGTACCATGATGGGTTCCGGTGGTTTTATCGCTTTCGATGAAGATCAGTGTATCGTTAGAAATACCTGGAATTTTTCTCGTTTTTACCATCATGAAAGCTGTGGTCAGTGTTCTCCTTGCCGTGAAGGTACAGGCTGGATGGAGAAAGTACTGCATCGTATTGAACATGGTCATGGTAAAATGAGTGATATCGACCTGCTGGTTGATGTTTCGAAGAAAATTGAAGGGAATACAATTTGTCCGCTGGGTGATGCGGCTGCATGGCCGGTTGCCAGTGCAATCAGACACTTCAGGGATGAATTTGAGTGGCATGTAAGGGAACCTCAGAAAAGTCAACAGACTAACTACGGGATTGCCCGCTATGCTGAACCGATCGTAAGCGGATTGAAACAGGAAAATTAACTATCGGCCGGCTCCGTTCTGAATGGAAATGGGCCGACTGATAAAAGAATATCTTTAACAATGAGTGAAAAAGTTAAGGTAACCATAGACGGAATAACTGTCGAAGTAGAACCAGGTACAACTATACTGAATGCCGCAAGGCAAATCGGGGGGGATATTGTTCCGCCTGCAATGTGCTATTATTCCAAGCTTGAAGGAAGTGGCGGGAAATGCCGTACCTGTATAGTTAAGGTTAGCAAGGGTTCTGAGAAGGATCCAAGACCTATGCCTAAACTGGTTGCATCGTGCCGTACCACGGTTATGGACGGTATGGAGGTCATGAACATTACTTCTCCGGAAGTATTGGAAGCCAGAAGTGGTGTGGTTGAAATTTTATTGATTAATCACCCGCTGGACTGCCCTGTATGTGACCAGGCCGGTGAATGTGATCTGCAAAACCTGGGCTATGAGCATGGTTTACAGAAAACAAGATATGAGTTCGAAAGAAGAACTTTCGAGCGTATAGATATCGGTGATAAAATTCAGTTACACATGAACAGGTGCATTTTATGCTACCGTTGTGTGTTTACTGCAGATCAGATTACGAATAAACGTGTTCATGGTATCCTGAACAGGGGTGATCATTCTGAGATCTCTACCTATATCCAGACTGCTGTGGATAATGATTTCTCAGGTAACGTAATCGACGTATGCCCGGTTGGCGCATTGACCGATAAAACTTTCAGGTTCAAAAACAGGGTTTGGTTTACCAAGCCTGTAGATGCACACCGTGATTGTCCAACCTGCAAAGGAGAGGTAACTCTATGGTACAAAGGTGCTGATGTACTGCGTGTAACAGCCCGTAAAGATATTTATGGCGAGGTAGAAGATTTTATCTGCAATACCTGCCGTTTTGATAAAAAGAAAACTGCCGACTGGGTTATCGAACAACCTACTCATATCAGCGATACTTCAGTAATTGCATCTAATCACTACGAAACGATGAAACCACTGCCTGTTATTCAGACTGATCTGCGTTTACAGCAGGCTAATAAAGTTGAACTGGAAAAAACCGCTAAATTCTAATGGATATCTCATTCGTCATAGAAAAATTTGTACTTGTAGCGATCATTTTTGGTATAAGTTTAGTCATCGCGATGTACTCTACATACGCGGAAAGAAAGGTTGCAGCATTCCTGCAGGACAGGCTTGGTCCTGACCGTGCTGGTCCTTTTGGTATGTTACAACCACTTGCGGATGGACTGAAAATGTTCATGAAGGAAGAGATTGTACCAACCAACTCGAATAAAATATTATTTATGGTAGGCCCTGGTCTGGCGATGTTAACCGCCTGTATCGGTACTGCGGTGATTCCATGGGGTTCTGCGATTACTATTGGTGATCGTGTTATTCCTTTGCAGGTTACTGATATCAATGTCGGCCTGTTATATATTTTCGGTGTAGTTTCTCTTGGTGTTTACGGTGTTATGATCGGGGGCTGGGCTTCCAACAATAAATATTCGTTACTGAGCGCAATCCGTGCAGCTTCTCAGAATATCAGTTATGAGGTGTCTATGGGACTTTCTATTATTGCCCTTTTAATGGTCACTAATACGATGAGTCTGAAAGAGATTGTAGAGCAGCAGCACGGCTGGCACTGGAATGTGCTTTATCAGCCATTCGGTTTCCTGCTGTTCATTATTTGCTCTTTTGCAGAAACCAACCGCGCACCTTTCGATTTACCGGAATGTGAGACTGAACTGATTGGTGGTTATCATACCGAGTATTCTTCAATGAAACTTGGTTTCTACCTGTTCGCTGAGTATATCAACATGTTTGTATCTTCTGCGGTAATGGCTACGCTTTATTTCGGTGGTTATAATTACCCTGGAATGGATTGGGTACTTTTACATACCGGCCCTGTGATCGGACCACTGATCGGAACTGCTGTTCTGTTCGCTAAGATCTTTGCTTTCATCTTTTTCTTTATGTGGGTAAGATGGACGATTCCACGTTTCCGTTACGATCAGCTGATGCACCTGGGATGGAAAACGTTAATCCCGCTGGCCATCGCTAATATCGTTATTACCGGTCTTGTGATCGCAATTGTAGAAAAGTTTTAACTGTCCGCCCTGCGGAATAATATAAGGAGGTTTAATGGAACCATTAACCAATAAAAAGAAAGTATTAATACAAAAACCACTAACCTTTTCGGAGCGGATTTATCTGCCTGCGCTAACTAAAGGTCTTTCGATTACGATCAGTCACTTCTTCAAAAAAGAAGCGACTATCCGTTATCCTGAGGTGCAGCGTGAAATGTCCATTAACTGGAGAGGTATGCACTCCCTTAAAAGGGATGAAAATGGCCGGGAGCGCTGTACTGCCTGCGGACTTTGTGCTTTATCCTGCCCGGCAGAAGCGATCACCATGATTGCTGCTGAACGTAAACCGGAAGAGAAAGATCTGTACAGAGAAGAAAAATATGCTTCAGTATATGAAATCAATATGCTGCGCTGTATTTTCTGTGGTCTTTGTGAGGAAGCATGCCCTAAGGAAGCAATTTACCTGGATGGACCAATCGTTCCTTCGGACTACCTGCGTAAAGATTTTATTTACGGCAAAGACAAACTGGTCGAACAACCACTGGAGAAAAAATAACCGGAAGCCCTGCTTCTGCTATAGTATACACCCGCCATACAGGCATAAAACAAATAAAATAAATGGGTACATCAGTATTCTATTTGGTCGCTTTTCTAAGTATATTCTTTTCACTGATGGTGATTTTCGCCAAAAACCCAGTGCATAGTGTACTTTATCTGATCGTTACATTTTTTACGTTCACAGTTCATTATATTCTGCTGAACGCACAGTTCCTGGCCGTTGTAAACTTTATTGTTTACATGGGGGCTATTATGGTACTCTTTCTCTTTGTGCTGATGCTGCTCAACCTGAATACCGATAACGAACCGCTCAAATCTGTGCTGGTTAAAGTTGTAGGTGTAATAGGTGGATGCTGCCTGGTTGTAACATTGATCGGTTCACTTAAAGCTACTGCTGCTTCTGATCCGCTGATTCTGGTTAATCCAAATCTGGGTCTGGTGAAGAATCTGGGTAAAGAGCTTTTCGGGCCGTTTATGCTGCCTTTTGAATTATCATCAATTCTGCTCCTTACTGCCATGGTAGGTGCTGTTTTATTAACTAAAAAAGAAAAGGTCTAGCGCTTAGCTATTCCCGATATAAGAAAATAGATACTAATGGATAACATTACTCAAAATCTACAGGGCGTGCCGCTTAACCACTATATCTGGTTAAGTGCCATTATTTTCTCGATTGGTGTGATCGGCGTATTGACACGCAGGAATGCCATCGTGATCTTTATGTCAGTTGAACTGATGCTGAATGCGGTTAACTTATTGCTTGCGGCTTTTTCTGTACATAACAACGATCCTTCGGGTCAGGTCTTCGTGTTTTTTATTATGGTACTGGCAGCTGCCGAAGTTGCCGTTGGCCTGAGTATAATCGTAATGATCTACAGAAATACACAGTCTACAGATATTAATGTGTTGAATCGCCTTAAGTGGTAGTTATAAAGAATAGATAATAAAATGATAAATTTAGTTTGGCTGGTCCCGTTAATTCCTCTTTTAGGCTTTGTTATCAATGGTCTGGGGAGAAACACATTGTCTAAATCCCTGATCGGATTTATTGGAAGTGGTGTAATATTTATTTCCTTCCTGATCAGTGTGAGTATCTTTTTAGCTCTGGGTAATGATCCTGTAAAATCTCATGAAATTTTCCTTTTCGACTGGATCAGCGCTGGTACCCTTCAGGTTCCTTTATCTTTTCTGGTAGATCCGCTGAGTTCAATCATGCTGTTGATTATTACAGGGATCGGATTCCTGATTCATATTTATTCTATTGGTTATATGCATGATGATGCAGGCTTCGGAAAGTTTTTCAGCTATCTGAATCTATTTATCTTCTTTATGCTTTTACTGGTACTTGGATCTAACTACCTGGTGATGTTCATCGGATGGGAGGGGGTAGGACTTTGTTCTTACCTGCTGATCGGCTTCTGGTATACCAACAGTAGTTATGCAACTGCCGCCAAGAAAGCTTTTGTAATGAACCGTATTGGTGATCTGGGCTTCCTGATCGCAGTATTTATGATCTTTATGACTTTTGGCAGTATCGAATATGCAAAGGTCTTCCCTCAGGTTGCTGAGTTAATGCCTGGCGACAGTACATTAGCTTTAATCGCGCTTCTGCTGTTTATCGCTGCATGCGGTAAGTCTGCTCAGATTCCGTTATTTACCTGGTTGCCGGATGCGATGGCTGGTCCAACCCCGGTTTCGGCCCTGATTCACGCAGCTACCATGGTTACTGCAGGTATCTATATGATCGCCCGCTCACACATTTTATTTGATCTGGCTCCGGTTGTTCAGCATTTGATCGCGATTATTGGTCTGGCTACGGCTGTATTAGGTGCACTGGTTGCCCTGACACAAACTGACATTAAAAAAGTACTTGCTTACTCTACTGTATCTCAATTGGGTTATATGTTCCTGGGTTTAGGTGTTGGTGCTTATACTGGTTCTTTCTTTCACGTGATCACACACGCTTTCTTTAAAGCGCTACTATTCTTATGTGCAGGTTCTGTTATTCATGCAATGCATCATGAACAGGATATGCGTCATATGGGTGGTCTGCGTAAGAAATTACCGGTTACTTTCGCTACCATGTTAATTGGTACTATAGCTATTGCCGGTCTGCCGCCTTTCTCAGGTTTCTTCTCTAAAGACGAGATTCTGGCGCATGTATACGAGCATAATCAGTTCATGTGGGGTATTGCGGTGTTTACTGCATTCCTGACTGCATTCTATATGTTCAGAATGTTGTTCCTTACATTTTATGGTACTTACCGTGGAACCCATCATGCTGAAGAGAAGATCCATGAGTCTCCCTCAACTATGACTATTCCATTGATCGTTCTTGCTGTATTATCTGCAGTAGGTGGTATCATTGGTATTCCTGAAGTACTTGGTGGTCATCATTGGCTTGCAGGCTGGTTATCTCCGGTAATTCCGGAACATGGCTCTGCACTGTCCCATGCTACGGAATATATGCTGATGGCTGTTTCTGTAGTAGGTGTGATCGTGGCAATTGCTTATGCTTTTGTGAAATACGTTAAACAAAACGATCTGCCGGTAGCAGATGAGGGTAAACGATCGGCATTGGCCAACCTATCTTACCATAAATTTTATATCGACGAGGTTTACGATCTTTTAGTTAGAAAACCTCTTGATGCTTTGTCCCGCTTCTTTTATAAGGTTGTGGATACGAAAATTGTTGACGGAATTGTCAATGGATTAGGCTGGAGCACCAGTGAAGCAAGTAAGGGTATCCGTTTGCTTCAGTCGGGTAATATTGGTTTCTACATTTTTATGATGGTTGCCGGAATTATATCCCTGTTATTGTATACATATTTATCTCTATAAAAGATCGTCCAAATAAACATAATGGAACAACTTTTAATACTTCTAATATTTCTTCCCCTTGCCGGGGCGCTGGTTACAGCCTTCACCGGTAATGCCGCCAAGTATGTGGCACTGGTTTCCGGATTGCTTTCACTGGCTGTTGGTCTAATCATCACAGCACAGTTTGTTCCGGATGCACGTACACAGTTTGAAGTAAATGTACCCTGGATCGCTGATCTGGGTATTCATTTTCATGCTGGTATAGATGGAATCAGTTTAATTACGATTTTACTGACGAACGTCCTGGTACCAATTATTATTTTGGCTGCTTTTAAACATGATTATCCTAAACCACAGTCGTTTTTTGCACTGATCCTGTTTATGCAGGCTGGTTTACTGGTTGTCTTTACAGCGCTGGATGCCTTCCTTTTTTATATCGGATGGGAAGCAGCTTTAATTCCAATCTACTTTATCTGCGCTATCTGGGGTGGAAAAGATAGAATTAAAGTGAATATGAAATTTTTCGTTTATACGATTGCTGGGTCACTGTTTATGTTACTGGGTATTATCTACCTGTATCTGCAGAATCCGGCTGATAATTTTGAAATCCAGGCTTTCTATCAGCTTAACCTGGATGCTGAACAGCAGGGCTGGATCTTCTGGGCTTTCTTTATTGCTTTTGCAATTAAAATGCCTGTATTTCCTTTCCATACATGGCAGCCGGATACTTATACTGAAGCGCCTGCAGCTGGTACAATGTTATTGTCAGGTATCATGCTTAAGATGGGTGTATACGGTGTAATCCGCTGGTTACTTCCAATTGCTCCTCTGGGCCTGAATGACTGGGGTTCTACAGTTATGGTTCTTTCCGTAATTGGTGTGGTTTACGCTTCACTGATCGCTTTCACACAGCGTAACGCAAAAAGACTGGTTGCTTACTCATCCATTGCTCACGTAGGTATGATTGCCGCAGGTATCTTTGCTTTAAATGCGCAGGGTATGCAGGGTGCTATATTCCAGATGTTGAGTCACGGTATTAACGTAGTCGGGTTATTCTTTGTGCTGGACATTATTTTCAGCAGAATGAAAACCAATACAATCGCTGAACTGGGTGGTATTGCTAAAACAGCACCGAAACTGGCAATTGCTTTTCTGATCATTGTACTGGGGTCAGTTGCTTTACCAGGAACGAATGGTTTTGTTGGAGAATTCCTGCTGCTAACCGGTATCTATCAGTATAATATCTGGGCAGTTGTATTTGCAGGTCTTTCGGTGATTTTCGGGGCAGTTTATCTGTTCAGAATGTATCAGCAGATTATGCTTGGTGAGACAAATACACTAACAGCTGGTTTTAGAGATATCCAGGGTTCGGAACAATTGGTTCTGGTAATTATCTGTGTGCTTGTTATCGCACTGGGTGTGTATCCTAAACCTTTTCTTCATTTGTCTGAAGCTTCAGTACAACAATTATTAGAACAGGTCAATCAAAAATTAACATCGGTAAAATAAGGAAATGAATATCATTATAACAATTGTTGTTACTGCTCTTGCGGTGCTTTATGCGGGTTTATTCAAAGCAAAGAAAGCTTTATTACCACTTACCCTGATCGGGCTGGTGACTGCTCTGGCATTCGCGGTGACCGCATGGGATACCAATATAGTTTATTATGGAATGATGGAAATGGACAATTTTGCGATTGCCTTTTCTTCGCTGATCATCCTGGGAACGATATTTATTTTTTTACTTACTCAGAACTATTTTTCCGAGCATAGTGAAAATGTAGCTGAATACTATACGCTGATTCTTTTTGCGCTGTCAGGTATGGTGATTATTCTTTCCTACACCAATATGTCAATGTTATTTATTGGTATTGAGATCATGTCCGTAGCATTGTATATTCTTGCGGGTATCAGAAAGAAAGATTTCGCTTCGAATGAGGCTTCTCTGAAATATTTTCTGATGGGTGCTTTCTCTACAGGTTTCTTATTATTTGGTATTGCTTTAATTTACGGTGCTACAGGTTCATTCAGCCTGGATGCGATTAATAAATATCTGATTGGTAACCACCAGTCTGTTTCTCCTTTGTTCTATCCGGGAATGATACTGATCATGGTAGGATTATGTTTTAAATTAGGTGCTGCTCCTTTCCATTTCTGGACTCCTGATGTTTATGAAGGTTCTCCTTCACTAATTACTGCTTTCATGTCCACTGTCGTGAAAACAGCGGGTTTTGCAGCTTTCTTAAGATTATTTGGCGGTACTTTCGCACCATTGCATGATTTCTGGATGCCGCCTTTGCTGGCGATCGTATTCATCACGTTATTTATTGGTAATGTGACGGCTTTATTCCAGAAGAACTTCAAGAGAATGCTCGCTTATTCCAGTATTTCACATGCAGGTTACCTGCTTTTCTCACTGGTTACTTTAACAGGTAACTCATCAAGTAATGTAATCGTTTATGCTGCTGCTTATACTTTTGCAAGTATTATTGCTTTTGCAGTGTTAATTCTGGTTAAACAGAAAACTGGGGGTGACGGATTTGAAAGTTATAATGGTCTGGCCAAAAGAAATCCATTCGTAGCGCTGGCTTTGACTATCTCAATGCTTTCTCTGGCTGGTATTCCGCTTACTGCTGGTTTTATCGGTAAATACGTGATGTTTTTAAACGTGATGACAGAATACCATATTTATCTGGTTGCCTTCGCTATTTTAAATGCATTGATCGGATTCTATTATTACCTGAAAGTTATTGTCGCCATGTACTTTAAAGAAGGTCCTGAGGTGGAGCTGAACACACCTGTTCAATACAAGCTGGTTCTGATCCTGTCGGTTATAATTACCCTTGTTCTAGGTGTTTATCCTGCAGTAATTTTAAATCTGATATAAGCATATCTCAGGAAAATTATTTGTAGTTTTACGAATACTTGAATTATGCACGACTTCTGGAACACCTTACATCAGTTCATTGATCCTGAAAAATTACTTAAAGAGGGTGGTTTTTATGTAGTCATGTTCGTCATCTTTGCGGAAACAGGTTTATTCTTTGGTTTCTTTTTACCGGGGGATTACCTGCTGTTTCTGGCAGGAATGTTTGTCGCTACCGGCAAACTGGATGTCAATATTTATGTGCTTATAGCCGGTCTTTTTGTGGCAGCCGTCTCTGGTAATTTTACCGGATACTGGTTTGGAAAGAAAACAGGGCCGGTTTTGTATGACCGGAAGGATTCATTCTTCTTTAAGAAGAAATATCTGAAAGCTGCAGAAGTATATTACAATAAGCAGGGTGCCTTTGCCCTCATCATGGGTAGGTTCGTACCTATCGTCAGAACTTTTGCACCTATCTTTGCAGGAGTAGTTAAACTGGATTTTAAAAAGTTTGCATTATATAATATAAGTGGTGGTTTTTTATGGATCACTTCTTTAACTTTGCTGGGTTATTTCCTTGGCAAGAAGTTTGAAAAGGAAATTAATGACTACCTGCTATATATTATAGTAGGTTTTATTGTGATTACAACTATCCCGCTGATTATCACATTCTTGAAAAAAAGGGTAGAAAAGAATAATATCGAAGAAAATTCAAACACTGAGTAATAAAAAATGAGTATAGACAAAAACCACCCCTGGCACAGCGTTTCGCCGGGAGCGAATTTACCTGAATCGGTAAATGCAATTATTGAAATTCCAAAAGGATCAAAAGCGAAATACGAAATTGATAAAGATTCCAATCTTATTAAATTAGACCGCGTACTTTTCTCTTCTGTAATGTATCCGGCTAATTATGGATTTATTCCGCAAACTTATTGCGACGATAACGATCCGCTTGATATTCTTGTTTTATGCTCTGTTGACGTTTATCCTTTATCTTTGGTTGAGGCTAAAGTTATCGGTGTAATGCACATGGTTGACAATGGTGAGCAGGATGATAAAATTATCGCTGTTGCCAAAAATGATATGTCTGTTAATTATATCAACGATATTGATGAATTACCTCCGCATACGATGAAAGAAATTGTTCGCTTTTTCCAGGATTACAAAGCATTGGAAGAAAAGAATGTCACTGTTGAAAAACTAATGGGTGTTTCATATGCTTATAAGGTAATTGAAGAAAGTATTGAACTTTACAATAGTACATTTAGAACAAACTCTTAATGGGCTTTCAAATATTTTTAACCTTCTTCCTAGTCCTGTTAAACGGCTTTTTTGTTGCCGCTGAATTTGCAATTGTAAAAGTCAGGGCATCACAGATTGAAATTCAAGCTAAATCCGGGAACAGGGTTGCTAATATTGCCAAGCATATTACACAACATCTTGATGGATACCTGGCTGCAACGCAGCTGGGTATTACATTAGCTTCATTAGGCCTTGGTTGGGTCGGTGAATCGGTTATGGAGCACCTGCTGCATAATCTTCTGACTGCATTAAACCAGACTCCACAATTTATTGAGTCATTCAGTAAAACTGCATCTCCAATTATTGCATTCAGTTTTATTACCGTTATGCATATTGTATTCGGTGAACTTGCACCTAAGTCTGTAGCGATACAAAAGCCGGTTGCAACAACTTTATTTGTAGCTGTTCCACTTCAGATATTTTATGTGGTTTTCAGACCATTTATCTGGGCACTGAATGGTTTTGCAAATATTATTTTAAAAATATTCGGTATCTCCAATGTAGGCGGACATGATACTGTACACAGTACAGAGGAATTGTACTACTTACTGGATCAGGGAAAAGAAAGTGGTGCCCTGGATACCAACGAACACGAACTGATCAGAAACGTATTTGATTTTAATGAGCGTGTCGTTAAAAACATCATGGTGCCCCGTACTAAAATACAGGGTATTGAACTGGGCAGTCCTAAGGAGGAAGTTATTCAGATGATTATTGCCGAAGGCTATTCCCGTTTACCTGTATATGATGACGTGATCGATAAAATCATCGGTATTATTCATGCGAAAGACGTACTTCCGCTATTGGCCTTTAATAAAGAGTGGTCTCTGAAAGATATTATCCGCAAACCTTATTTCGTTCCTGAGACTAAAAAAATCAATGATCTGTTAAGTGAACTACAGCAGAAACGCATTCAAATCGCTATTGTGATTGATGAGTTCGGTGGTACAGCGGGTATGGTTACACTGGAAGACATTGTTGAGGAAATTGTTGGAGAGATCCAGGATGAATACGATGAAGAAAAACCAACAGTAGAGCGAATCTCTGAAACAGAATTTGTAATCAATGCCTATGCGACGGTTTATGATGTGAATGAACATTTACCTCATGATTTACCTGAAGATCTCGACTTTGATACTGTCGGCGGACTGGTTTCCCACGCATTTGGCAAAATTCCGGATGTTGGAGACAGTGAGGAGTGCTATGGATACTTATTCACTATCCTGAAGAAAACTGAACAGAATATAGAAACCATTAAGCTGGAACTGGTGATTAAACCAGACGATATGGTAGATAAACACTAATTTTCAATGCACGTATTTTATACCCCGGATATCAGTGGATCTGATTATATCCTGAACGAAGAGGAAAGTCGCCACTGTATGAAAGTACTGAGACTGGCCACTGGTCAGCTGGTACATCTGATTGATGGAAAAGGTGGTTTGTATGAGGCTGAAATAGTTACGCAAACCAAACGTAATGTAATTCTAAAGGTTTTAAACCATACACAGGATTATCAAAAACGTAATTATAGTCTGCACATCGCAGTAGCTCCCACCAAAAATATAGACAGGCTTGAATGGTTTCTGGAGAAGGCTACCGAAATCGGGATAGACGAAATCACACCGCTAATCTGTGAGCGCTCTGAAAGAAAGATCGTCAAGGATGAACGCCTGAATAAAGTGATCACTGCAGCGGTTAAGCAGTCTTTACAAGCCTTTCATCCGCAATTGAACACTGCTGCAACTTTCAGGGAGCTTATCGAAGCCCAGTCAGCGCTGGATGGATTTAAAATGATAGCGCATTGTCTGCCCGGAGAGGAAAAGCAATTTATTCAGCAAGTTGCAGCCGTTGGAGGTAACTACTTAATTCTGATTGGCCCTGAAGGCGATTTTAGCCCGCAGGAGATCGAAATGGCGCTAGAGGCTGGTTATATGCCGCTAAGTTTAGGAGAGACGCGCCTACGTACGGAAACAGCTGCTTTGGCTGCTTGCTTTGAAGCGAGTTATATCAACCGTTAAAAGCCCCTTAGTTTAGCTATCTTTGGCTATTTAAATTATTACGTATGAAAATTAAGGTAGGTTTTGGTTTCGATGTTCACCAGTTAAAAGATGCGCATCCTTTTATCATAGGCGGTGTTGATCTTGGCCATCATAAAGGTGCTTTCGGGCATTCTGATGCTGATGTTTTATTGCACGCAATTTGCGATGCCCTGCTTGGTGCAGCTAATCTGGGAGACATTGGTTTCCATTTTAAAAATACTGATCCGCAATGGAAGGGCGTAAGCAGTATCCTGTTATTGCAGGAAACGGTAAAACTGATAACTGAGAAGGGCTGGGAGATTGGAAACATAGACGCGATGTTATGTCTGGAGGCCCCTAAAATCAACCCTCATATCCCACAGATGAAAGCAAATATTGCTGCAGCAATAGCGATCTCAGAAGAAGACATTTCCATCAAAGCTACAACAAATGAAACTATGGGTTTTATTGGAAGAGAAGAAGGGGTTGTTGCCTACGCAGTTTGCCTTATCCAGAAAAACTAAAAACAATTTAAGGCTGTGGAAGTTATATTTCCTGATGATGTCATCTCTGAACCTAAATTATTAAAGATGAAAATTCCAATGATTTACAGTGCACTGGCCACAGCACTATTATTTTCGGTAAGCTCCTGTACAATGGGTGATAAGGGTAGTGAGCGTGTGCCTGATTCCATTAGTATTGATACTGTAGAAAGACCAAAAGTCCAGGAGAACACACAGGATTCCTCCGGAAAAACGCTGATTGATAGCTTACAGACAGATACGGGCCAGTTTCCTAATAAGCCGAAATCAAAGGATTCCGCATCCAAAAAATAGAAAGATCTTAAACAGAATCTGCTCAGCTTTTCCTAGCTGAGCAGATTTTATTCCAGGTACCCGAATTTACCTTCGTTATAGTCACTTATGGCCTGTTTTATCTCTTGCTGATTATTCATCAGAAAAGGACCATACTGCGCAATTGGCTCTTGAATAGGTTCGCCACTCAGGATCAGAATTAAACTGTCTTCTGTTGCTTCCACGCTGATTTCCTCACCATCATTCTTGAAATAAACGAACTGACTTCCACCGGCAGTGTCCTGCCCATTAATGCTAATTTCACCTTCTATCACCAGAAAACCAGTGTTATAAGTTGCCGGAAAGCTGAAAACTGCACTTTTTCCAGCTTTAATTTTTGCATTGTAAACGTGTAGCGGAGTGAAAGTTGTAGCCGGACCGGTTACACCATTGTAAGATCCTGCGATAACTTCTACCTGCCCGTCATTGTCCTTAAGCTCTGCTAAAGCCAGGTCTTTGTGTGCAATGGCCTGGTATTTCGGTTTGCTCATCTTATCTTTTGCAGGTAAGTTTACCCAAAGCTGTACCATCTGAAAAGGTCCTCCCTTTGAACTGAATTCCTTCTCGTGGTATTCTTTATGTAAAATGCCTCCTGCTGCTGTCATCCATTGTACGTCTCCCGGGTATATAACGCCACTGTTGCCTGCGCTGTCATGATGCGCTACTGCGCCATGGTAAGCAATAGTTACGGTTTCAAAACCCCGGTGAGGGTGTACGCCCACACCCCGTAGTTCATCGGTAGGCGGAAGTACGACCTTTGCATTATAGTCCAGCAAAAAGAAAGGACTCATTTTTATTTTATAACCTCCGGGAAAGAAATTACTAACCCGGAAGCCATCTCCAACCATATGAGGCTGTGGTGCATCTAATATGGAGAAGACAGATTTAATCTTGTTTTCCATGATTGTTGCTTATGCCTGCTGAGCAAACTGAAGCTCACCAGCGATTTTAATTTCTTCTCCTAACATTACTCCGCCTGTTTCTAGCGCAGCATTATAAGTAAGGCCAAAATCTGTACGGTTGATCTTACCTGAAATGGTAAAGCCAGCTTTAGTATTTCCCCATGGGTCTACAGCGGTACCTCCAAATTCAACCTGAAGTTTTACCGGCTTGGTCACACCTTTTATAGTCAAATCGCCCTGAAGGATATAGTCGTCACCGTCCTTTTCAAATGAAGAGGACTTGAAAGTAATTTCCGGATGTGTTTCTGCATCAAAGAAATCACCGCTTTTTAAGTGTCCGTCACGATCTTTATTACCTGTATTAATAGTATCAACTGCGGCTTTAAAAGAAACTTGCGCATGGTTGAAATCCGGATCTTCTGTTGTTATTTCGGCAGAAAAATTACTGAAGCTACCAGTTACAGTAGAGATCATTAAGTGTTTTACTTTAAATTGAAGTTCGCTGTGTGCGGGATCAAGTATCCATTTTTGAGTTGCCATAATCTTATTGTTTAGTTTTAATAAGACAAATATAGGGCCGGTTTTACAGACGGATGTTGATGTATGGTAAGAAATCTATTTGTTGAAATGTTTGTGAGCCAGGTCTTTACGAACACGGCTTAAAGACTCAGGTGTAATCCCAAGGTAGGATGCAATCATCCATTGGGGTACTCTCAGGGTGAGATTTGGGTATAATTTGATAAAGTCAAGATACCTTTCTTCCGCTGTCGCACTAAGCAGCATATTGATCCTCTTTTGCATGAAACGGATCGAATTATTAAGCATAGTGATATTCAAATCCTGAATACAGGGCACATGAGTTGAGGCTTCCATAAAGAAGTTTCTCGGAATTACAAGTGCGGTTACGGGTTCTGTGGTATCAATATAAAAATCTGATGGCTGATTGAAAAAGCTGTTTCTTTCAGAAAGAAGCCACTGCTCAGGGGCGAATTGAATGATATGTATTTTACCTTTGCTGTCCATGGAGTATGAACGCATCAGTCCTTCTACAACAAAGTAGGTTTTGATACTCGTTTCTCCCGGGCTAAGGATAACCTGATTCTTTGCAAATGTCTTGACAGTTATTCCGCCTGAAATCAGCTCAAATTGTTCATCTGTTAAAGCAATCTTCTGCTGTAAATACGCTTTAAACTGATTTATGAAAGGCATATAGACGTAATCTATTTTTTAGGTGTTTCGATATTTGAAAAATCAACGCCGCATTTACAGTTAGAACCACATCCACTGCTTTTAGGTGATACAGCTCTGTAAATTATCCTTCCGATGTAGAATAATGCAGCTGCAAATAGGAGTCCGACTAATATTGTTTGTAAATCCATAATGTGTATTTTGGAGGTCAGATAAACATTAAAGACAAATCTATGTAAACCTATTGACCCTGTAGTCTTTAAAATGTCAATTTAGCCTCTCCATGAGGCCCACCGTGCCGCCTACCCAGTTAAAATCCTGGTTATATCTTACACCAATCATTTTCCCCCTGCTTAGCCTGGCCAGGTTAATACATAAAGTAGGTTCTTTTCCATCTGGCCACAGGTAAAGTAGACGGATTTCTGCCTTTATCAATCCATCCGGTGCCTGAACAACGGGTTCGTAACTAACCTTCCTCTGCAGGATCCAGTTTTCCGGTTCCTGAATAGCTGTAATATCCTGCTTAGTCACATCAATAATCACGCCCATCCCCGCAAATGAGAACAAAGGTTTTAATACATAGTTTTCCAGGTCTGCCGGAATTTCTTTCAGCTCACTAACGAAAGTAGTTTCAGGTACAAACTCATTTTTAAGTAGGGGCATGGTATATTTGCTTATCCTGTAAAACCAGTTTGGGTGTGTAATCCACTCTATATCCAGTTCGTCTCTGGGATCGAAACTTTGACGGAATAAATCCTGCTGGTCTGCGACCTCGTCAAAGATCAGACGGTTGTAAATCCTTCTCAGCCTTATTTTCTGTCCGTCTTTTAAATAAAAAAGCTGTTTGTTTTCCTGGAAGATGTCTGTCAGCGAGAGTACGGGTATCCCGAGAATCCTGGCGGTAACGAAGAAATCGATAGCTGTTTTTTGTTCTGCAGCGTTGACGTCCATCAGGGCAACTTCCTCCGTTTGATAAGACCCTACAACAACTTCACGCAGGAGTTCTATGAAGGAAGTTCTGTTCAGCCCGTTGAAAAATGGCGTTAAAGGCGCCATATCATCCAATTTAAAAACTTTGGTATAAGTTTCTGCCAGGTGCATCTGGAAAGCATAGAGGGACGGGAATCCTTGTAACTCTATCAATCTGGGTACCAGCTCTCCGGCCTGATCCCGGCATACTGCAAAGTCAAAGGCCAGAAAATGTGGATGGTCATTTTCCTCAGGTACAAGCCATTCTACGGGGATTGCATTTTCGGTTTGCGCTTTAAAGTCCGGGTTTCTGATTATTCTGATGATTTCCGCGCCGGCATCGATAAGTTTCTCTTTAAAAGCTTCCGGCAGAAATATCGGCGTCTCTGCAAAACGGATTGGAACAGGTGGGTACCCAGCCTCCAGCTCGCTGATAAACTCAGCGTATTTCTCATCAGAGAAGGATTCATTGAAGGCTTTCCGGTATTTAGGTATCATAGTTAATCGTTCAAAGGCCTGAAATTGCAGCCGCTAAAAAGTTTGGGAGAATATGGGTTTGAGTTAGGTAGATGTGTTCCGGATTTTCCAGGCTATCCATCATATCCTGATATTTTTCTTCTCCGTGGGCAGTAATTATAGCTTCTTTTTTTTCTTTCTCCATCAAATATGCTTTCATGCGCACAGGATCAGCTTCCGGATGAAACTGCGTACCTACCATATGTGGCGAAAAGCGAACAGACATCATACAACGCTCCAGGTCAATATGAGGTCTTTCTTTTTCGATAGCCAGCACAGTCGCCGGGGAAACAGATGAACTGTCCTCTGAATTATCAATTACCTGCCAGTCTCTGCTGTCAACTGCATAGAAGGGGTTCTTTAATCCGGCATAAAGCAGATCTTGCTCTCCTTTTTCAGTCAGGGTGACCGGAAATATTCCAAAAGAATTTGATTTTCTTTTGGTAACCAGACCTACATTATATTTCCGGCAGGCCATCTGAAAGGAATGGCAGATTAAGAAAACATGTTTTTTAACAGGGTTGAGACTATTATAGTCTTCCAGCTCATCCAGCAGTCTGAAAAATACACGTTCCCACTCTTCTCCCTCACCATCGAAAGGACTTCCGGGGCCGCCGCTCGAAATATAGATGTCGAAATCGGTTCCGGGAAGTTCATGTTTTGCCCTGAGATCGAATACGCTGGCCTGGAGTGTCAGTCCATGATTCTTCTCGAAGGTTGACAGCACCCCCAAAATTCCTCTCAGCCCCTGATTTGGGAACTGGTTATTCATATCTATTACGGCAACTCTTACAATTTTTTTATCTGTCATCTTATCCGTTTGTGCCTATCAATGTCTGGCTGGTTATATAATCTACTACCGATTCAAAACTTCCTGTTTGATTATACACGGCAAGCTGCCTGTCGGCTCCTGTACCATTTTCTAATATTTTATGCACATAATTGATATCATCCCTGCATCCCAGGTCATCTACCACATCATCTACAAAATCCAGTAATTCAAGAATCAGATTTCGCGCATTAATTTCCATCTCTTTACCAAAATCGATAAGGTTTCCATCAATTCCATACCTTGCTGCCCTCCATTTATTTTCATTAATCAATGCTCTGGAATAGCTGATATATTTCATGTTTTGCAAACGCAGTTTATAAAGTTTAGCGCACAAAGACTGGAAAATTGCAACAAAAGCCATCGTCTCATCTACCAGCATCGGGCAGTCGCAAATCCGGAATTCGATAGTTTCAAAGAATGGATGCACACGAATGTCCCACCAGATTTTTTTAGCGTTATCTATGCTGTTGGTTTTTATTAACAGCTTAACATAACTATCGTAATCTTCGATACTATTGAAGATATCCGGTATACCCGTTCTTGGGAATTTATCAAATATCTTTGTTCTGAATGATTTATATCCAGTGTTCCTGCCTTCCCAAAAAGGTGAGTTGGTGGACAATGCAAAAACGTGTGGAAGGAAATAGCGAACCTGATTCGCAATATGAATGGCAAGCTCCCTGGACTGAAAGCCGACATGGACATGCAGGCCGAAGATCAGATTTGAGCGTGCGGCCTCCTGTAATTCATTAACGATTTCACTATACCTTGGGTGTTCTGTAATCAACTGTTTTTCCCAAAGGGAGAAAGGGTGTGTTCCTGCTGCTCCAATACGTAAACCCTGTTCTCCGGCGAGCCTGGAGACGGTGTGACGCAGCATGGAGATTTCTTTTCTGGCCTCTGTTGTATTCTTGCAGATTCCTGTGCCCACTTCTACCACGGCCTGGTGCATCTCCGCTTTTACCTGATCCTTATGAATCTTTTGTGCAGCTTCAACTATTTTCTGGTCATGGGATGTCAGTTCCCGGGTTACCGGGTCAATCACCATGTACTCTTCCTCTATACCCAATGTAAACTCATTCATCTGGCTATCCTCCTGCTGTATACTGTAATTTGGTTGTTATTTAGTGCTCTTGGTGGTTTTTGTGCTTTTTGGTGTACTTGTTTTTGCTGCAGGTTTTGGTTTACTAATCAAGGGTGAGCCTGATGCTGCCGCTTTAATATAAGCCCCCCAGGTTAAATTATCTTTTCCTTCCTGATGTGACCGCGCCCGCTCGATTGCATACTTCGCCGCAGTATCAACAACCCATTCAAAATTTTCCTGACCGACACTCGTCACTTCGGCATCGGGCGCAGGGTTACAGAAATCAATTGCATATGGAATACCGTCCCGGACAGCGAATTCTACCGTATTGAAGTCGTAACCCAGGTACTCGTTTAACTGAATAACATACTTCTCGATTTTTTTCAATAATTGAGGGCTGGACGGCGGTGAATCAACGACATAGCGCAGATGAAACGGGTTACGTGGTTCGTATTGCATAATGCGGACATATTTTCCGCCTATACAGTAACACCTGTAATATTCATCAAATATAATTTCTTCCTGCAGCATCATAACATACTGCCCGGTTTTACTATGCTTATCAAAGAAATCTTCTTTGTCATGCAGTTTGTATACCTCTTTCCAGCCACCTCCATCAAATGGTTTCATGTAGGCAGGAAATCCCGTGTATTTAAAAATACCCTCCCAGTCCATGGGGAAAGCAAGATTACTGAATGATTGTTCTGACGTGTCGTCCGGTCTTTCATAAGATGGGATCAATGCTGTCTTTGGTACAGGAATTCCCAGCTTCACGGCGAGTGCATTATTAAAGAATTTTTCATCTGCACTCCACCAGAATGGATTGTTTATTACAGCCGTACCTGTAATGGCTGCATTTTTAAGTGCTGCTCTGTAAAAGGGCACGTCCTGTGAAATCCGGTCAATAATCACTGCATAATCTAAAGGTTCTGCCTGCAGGATTTTATGAATATTGACAAACTCAGCGCGAAATTCATCGCCTCCTAATTCGTTTACCCGTTTAACAAAGGCTTCCGGAAAAGATCTTTCCTGCCCGAATAGAATACCTATTTTTTTCATGATTTTTAAATTGAATCTTAGCGTTTAAGATATCGACAGGCTATATAATAAGAAATGATTTATAAGGGTTGTATGCGGGAAAGGTATTCCGGAAACTGTGTTTTCCACAGTGGCCAGTCGTGTACGGCATTTGGTCTGACATCCAGCCAATGCTGAATTCCCTTTTGGGATAATATTGAAGACATTCTTTCATTAAAGGGTCTGCATATATCTTTTTCTCCCGTTCCCAAAATAATATTGAGATTCCAGAGCTCCGGATCCAAATCATTTGGTACGAAGTCTACTGGATTGTTGTAATAGATGTCTCCGTTATAGAAGCCATCCGTCTGTGAAGTAATGTCAAATGTTCCGCTCATACTAAACAGATGGCTGACCAGTCCGGGATACTTAAAAGCAAAGTTTGCTGCATGGTAACCGCCGAAACTACATCCGGCTGTGACTACGCGTTCCATACCAGTGTCCTGACATGCCATTGGAAATAACTCTTCCTTAAGCATTTTGTCAAACCAATAATGATTTTTAGCTCTGTCTGCGGGATGTAGAGACCTGTTATACCAACTCCAGGCGTCAATACTGTCAGGACAATAGATTTTAACTATACCTGCGTCGATATAGTGTTGGGCTGCTTCGATTAATCCGAAGTCTTTCTGCTCATAGTAACGCCCCTGACTCGTTGGGAAAAGTAGAACAGGGTGTCCGCTATGGCCAAATATCAAAAGCTCTGTTTCAGCGCTTAAGTTTGGACTATACCATTTTTTATATTCTTCTTTCACGCCTAAACGATTTATATAATGAATATATGTAAATCCGGTTCAAAGCACAAATGTTTTAAGATTTTCTCCTAATAATCAGGATAATACTAAGAAACACACATGTTTTCTTAATTTTGGCGCCGGAAACGAAGTCTGTTTAAATTTATGTTGTGAAAATGTTTAAGCTTATTTTTGTGCGAAATAAGGCTTGTTTTCGAAGAGATAGCGGCGCTTCTACCTCAAGAAAATATAACGTAATTGTAGCCAAAAAGAAGCTAAAACAAATTATTAGATAAATTTTAAACAGGCTCCAATAGGTGTAAACGATAATTTGAGTGAAAATATCATGCTAAATCAACATTCAGGACATCAGAACAGAACGCTGGATTCTGTATTTTTAAACAGGGCGGTGCAGCTGGATCTGTTCTTCCCTGATGATCTGATGGGAAATGAAAAACTTAACCTGCTTTTATTAAATGACGGACAGGATGCAGCGGAGATGGGGCTTGAGGAAATGCTTGCTGCACTTTATGCAGATCAGAAGATTGAACCATTACTGGTTGTTGCCATACATGCATCGGCCGAGAGAGTTGCGGAATACGGCGTTGCAGGCATACCGGATTATGCCGGCAGGGGAAAAAGGGCGGGGGCTTATACAACTTTTATAAATCAGGAATTGCTGCCTTATATCGCGGCGTTCTGCGGTATGCCTATACAGGGTAAAAAAGGGATTGCAGGTTGTTCTTTAGGAGGATTGACGGCTTTTGATATAGCCTGGAAAAACCCGGGCAATTTTGATTTGACCGGTGTTTTCTCTGGTTCATTTTGGTGGCGTAGTAAAGATCTGAAAGAGAATTATACTGAACAGGACAGGATTATGCATGAGGTTATCCGGCAAACAGCAGGTAAACCGGCGCTTAAATTCTGGCTGATGACAGGAACCGAGGATGAAACTGCGGATAGAAACAAAAATGGAATTATTGATTCCATTGATGATACAATCGACATCATTCGTGAGCTGCTAAAAAAGGACTACAAGAGACCTGCAGACATATTTTACTACGAAATGGTTGGCGGCAAACATGAGGTCAAAAGCTGGGCGAAAGCTATGCCCGCGTTTTTAATATGGGCTTTTGGTAGGCAGGTTTTTTAAATTTAGTTACTGCACGTTTCCTGAATCTGATCGGATTTATGTGTAAAAACACCCTTTTTCTGCTCCAGCGAGTAACGAAGCATGGCTGTAGCGACGCATTCGGCTTTAATACTCCTGTATTTCTTCAGACCGCCGATCAGTAGCGGATTTATGACGCGCATAACTCTGTTTAACACGTCTTCGGCGAACCGGTATTGCTGTCTTTTGGAATCTAACAAAGACGGTCGGTATATGTGGGTACTCTCAAAAGGTATTTTCTTGAGTTCTTCTTCTAGCTGACCTTTGGTTTTACTATAGAATACTTTCGATTTTGCATCTGCACCCATTGCTGAGACCAGGTGATAACTTGTGGCTCCGTTTTCGTGTGCGATCCAGGCCAGATCCAACGGATATCTGAAGTCTATTTTTCGATATTCATTCTTATCCGGGGTCTGAGCTGCTGTAGTGCCAATACAACAAAAGACGGTGTCACCCTTAATTTGATCGGCGTAATCTTTAATATTATCGAAGTTGATAAGTAGCTGTTTGAGTTTCGGGTGGCTTAAAGGCATCTCGCGTCTAAGTAGAACAAGTACAGCGGAGTAACGCGGGTCATCAAGTAGTAAACGGACCAGCGCTGTACCCACGGATCCGGTCGCGCCCATAATTATTGCAGTCTTTTTCATTTGGCTATACTTATATCGTTTTATCGGGCATATTTATGCAGAAATAGAACAATATTACGGTGTTATAGTTTGAAGGTATTTTTTTTTAAGTTTTTATAAACGCCGGTTATAGGGATGAAAAAAGATAATTGGCGGTGTGTTTTTTTTGAAGAAAAATACGACATTACCCTAATTGATAGGCTGATATGTCAATTATTTACGTTATCTTTGCGCCAAAATTTAGGCGCATTTTATGCAAAAAATAAGAAACATAGCTATTATAGCACACGTTGACCACGGTAAAACTACATTGGTTGATAAGATTTTACACACTTGTTCGATTTTTCGCGATAACGAGCAATCAGGTGATTTAATACTCGATAACAACGATTTGGAGAGAGAGCGTGGAATTACGATCGTATCCAAAAACGTATCTGTTATGTACAAGGATATTAAAATCAATATTATCGATACACCTGGTCACGCCGATTTCGGTGGTGAGGTTGAGCGTGTATTGAAAATGGCTGATGGTGTACTGTTGTTGTGTGATGCTTTTGAAGGCGCGATGCCTCAAACGCGTTTTGTAACGCAAAAAGCTTTGGCTTTAGGATTGAAGCCAATTGTTGTTGTTAATAAAGTCGATAAAGAAAACTGTCGTCCGGAAGAAGTGTATGAACAGATTTTCGAATTGTTCTTCAACCTTGAGGCAACAGAAGATCAGTTAGACTTCCCTGTAATTTACGGTTCTTCGAAACAAGGCTGGATGAGTACAGATTATACTAAACCAACTACAGACATCTTTGCTTTAATGGATGCTGTTGTTGAGCATATTCCTGCTGCACCAACTAACGAAGGAACGCTTCAGATGCAAATTACTTCATTGGATTATTCTTCTTTCGTTGGTCGTATCGCTGTAGGTCGTGTACACCGTGGTGTGATCAAAGAAAATATGCCAGTTACCCTGATCAAACGTGATGGTAAAATGGTTAAATCAAGAGTAAAAGAATTATATACTTTCGAAGGTCTAGGTAAAATTCGTGCTACTGAGGTTCACTCAGGTGATATCTGTGCTGTAGTAGGTATTGATGGTTTCGATATCGGTGATACTATTGCAGATTTCGAGGCTCCGGAGCAATTACCTGTTATTAAGATTGATGAGCCGACTATGAACATGTTGTTCACAATCAACAACTCACCTTTCTTCGGTAAAGAAGGTAAATTTGTAACTTCTCAGCGTATTAAAGAACGTTTATACAAAGAGATGGAAAAAAACCTTGCCTTAAAGGTTGTGGAAACGGAATCTCCTGATTCATACCTGGTATACGGAAGGGGTATTCTCCATTTATCAGTATTAATCGAGACTATGCGTCGTGAAGGTTACGAGATTCAGGTTGGTCAGCCACAGGTTATTATCAAAGAAATTGATGGTAAGAAATGTGAGCCGATTGAAACTTTAATCGTAGATGTACCTGCTGAAGTATCTGGTAAAGTAATTGAGCTGGTTACACAACGTAAAGGTGAATTATTGGTTATGGAGCCAAAAGGTGACCTGCAGCATTTAGAATTCGAAATTCCTGCACGTGGTATCATTGGATTAAGAAACAACGTATTAACTGCAACTGGTGGTGAAGCTATCATGGCTCACCGTTTCAAAGCTTACGAGCCTTGGAAAGGTAATATCCCGGGCAGGTTGAACGGTGTATTGGTTTCTATGGAAAAAGGTAGCACAACTGCTTATTCTATCGATAAACTACAGGATCGTGGGCGTTTCTTCGTTGATCCGGGTGTAGATGTTTACGAAGGACAGATTATGGGTGAGCACATCCGTGATAATGACCTGGTTGTTAACATTGTTAAAGGTAAAGCATTAACAAATATGCGTGCTTCCGGTACTGATGATAACTCACGTATTGCTCCGGCAATTAAGTTCTCTTTAGAGGAAGCGATGGAATACATCCAGGCAGATGAGTATATCGAAATTACTCCTGTTAGTATGCGTTTACGTAAGATTTATCTTACTGAAAACGAGCGTAAAATCAACGCTAAAAAATTCCAATAGTATATATTGATATTTTGATTTAAAGCCTGTAAGTTTTCTTACAGGCTTTTTTTGTAGACGGTTTTTTATTCCGGCAGATAATCAGCTAATGTTTTTTTAACATAGCACGTCAGGTAGATTTCGTATTTTGTGCGGCGGTACTAATACTGGTTTATATGCTTCGGAAATTTTGTTCAGTCCTTGTCTTTTTGTTTATTAACACGGCCAGTGTGTGGTCACAGCAATCCAATACAGGATTTAAAATAATTCCGCTAGGTGTAAAAGGCGGGGATGATGAAAGCAATTTATCTGCCTATATGGTCGCACCGGAAGGTAGTGAAAACTATGTTTGTCTGGATGCCGGAACCATAAAAGCGGGGATTCAGAAAGCTGTTAACCGTAAAACATTCAAAGGAAATATCGAGGAAATTCAGCGAAAGAAGATAAAAGGCTATCTGATCTCGCATGCACATCTGGACCATGTGGCTGGATTAATTATAAATTCACCTGCAGACACCTCAAAAAATATTTACGGGATATCCTCCGTACTTCATATTCTCAGGGATAAATACTTTACCTGGGATGCCTGGGCGAATTTCGCGAATGAAGGCGAAAAGCCACAGTTGAAAAAGTATACTTATACCGCATTGGAAGAGGGAGTTGTTTATCCGCTTTCGGATACAGAAATGAAAGTTCAGGCTTACGAACTCAGTCATGGAAATCCTTATAAAAGCACGGCATTTTTAGTCAGTTCAGGGAATAGTTCCCTGCTGTACCTGGGAGATACCGGTGCAGATGTGATTGAAAAATCCGATAAATTAATCACACTGTGGAAGACAGTTGCTCCATTAATTAACACCGGGCAGTTAAAAGCGGTGTTTCTGGAAGTGTCTTTTCCGAACGAACAACCAGATAACCAATTGTTTGGTCACTTGACTCCAAAGCTTTTCTTTGCTGAACTTAATCAGCTCCGAGAGCTAACAGAGCCCGAAGCTTTCGGAAAGGTTACTTTTATTGTAACGCACACTAAACCTCCGCATGCAAATGCAGAAAAAGTAAAGAAGCAGCTGATTACGGAGAACGTACAGAAATTGAAACTCGTCTTCCCGGAGCAAGGAAAACAGTTAACAATAAGGTAATATAATCCAAACATTTATCCGCAGTTCATGCATGTACTTTTGAAAAAAAAGCATCCATGAAAAAACACTTACTTCTTTTTACAGCTTTCTTATTTTTAGTTTTCTTAAAGATTGATGCTGTAGCACAAAATGAAACAACAGCCTCTATAAACGGTTTGGTCACCGATACAAAAGGACCGATTGCAGGGGCTACTGTTATTGCTATTCATGAACCATCTGGTTCGAAATATGCAACCTCAACCCGGCCAGACGGACGCTACAATTTACCTGCAATGCGTATTGGCGGCCCGTACTCAATTACAGTAACTTTTGTCGGTTTTCAAAATCAAACCCAGCGCGTAGAAAAATTAGCATTAGGCCAAAGTTCAACTTTAAATGTCATCTTAAGTGAAGATGCCAGCACTTTATCTGAAGTTACCGTGACGGGTAAACAAAGCAAAGTCTTTAATTCGGGACGAACGGGTGCATCTCAGAATATTTCGAGAACTGCTATTCAGAATATGCCGACCCTAAACAGGAGTTTTACTGACTTTGTTAAACTTACCCCTCAGTTTTCTCTGCAATTCGGTAGTCCGAGCATCGCCGGCAGAAGTAACCTGGCCAATAATTTTACGGTGGACGGAGCCTTGTTTAATAATGCTTTCGGCCTGCAGGGTACAATTGGCAGCCAGACGGGTTCCCAGCCAATCAATATGGATGCTTTTGAAGAAATCACTGTAAATATAGCACCTTATGATATCCGTCAGAGCGGATTTACAGGAGCGGCAATTAATGCAGTTACCAGAAGTGGTACAAATGAGTTTCAGGGATCTTTAAATACTTATTACAGAAACCAGGATCTGGTTAGTGATTATAATTATGCAGGTCTTAAAACACCTGTAAACAACTTTAGCCTTAAAGGGTATGGATTCACTTTAGGCGGGCCAATTATTAAAAATAAATTATTCTTTTTCGTAAGTGGTGAGCTGGAAAGACGTTCTGATCCAGGAACAGGATTTATAGCCTCCAGAGGTGGAAGTACCGGCCCGAATGTTTCTCAGGCAAAAGGAGAAGACCTGGATAAATTGAGTTCTTATCTGCAAACTTTGGGATATGAGGCTGGAGCTTATGAGAATTACGCGCTGAACACAAGAAGTGATAAACTATCGGCCAAACTGGATTATAATATTGATGACAAGAACACCTTGAGTTTAAAGTATTTCTATTTCAGGTCTTTCAAAGATATTTTACCAAGTAATAGCGGTGCACCAAAAAATAATCGTCAGCCCTCGCAACTCGGCCTTCCTTTTCAATCGGCCGGATACGGAATCAATAATAACATGGATAATGTTAATCTTGAGTTCAGAACACGTTTCAGTAATAAGTTCTCCAATCAGCTGACAGTAGGTTACAATAATATGAATGATTTCAGGGAGTCTAAAGGTAATAAACCTTTCCCTCTTGTAGATATCATGAATCCTGACGGCAGTTCCTATACTGCTTTCGGCTACGAGCCATTCACTGCATTTAATACTTTAAAAACCAAGGTCTATCAGGTTACCGATAACTTTAACATCTATGCCGGGCGTCATGAAATTACAATCGGCGCTAATTACGAGGGTTACAGGACACTTAACGGCTTCGCTCCGAACTACTATGGTGCTTATACTTTTAATAGCCTTGCAGACTTCTATAACAGCGCAAATAATGGAGTCTCCAATGCTGCCAAGTATCAGGTTCAGTATTCTGTGATGCCTGACGGATCATTCCCTTATGCTGAAATCCAATCAAATATGTACGGATTGTATGTACAGGATGCTTATACTGTGAGCGACCAGTTAAAAATAACCGGTGGATTACGTGCAGACTTAACAAATGTTTCTTCGCCTGCCTCAGTCCGTAACCCGAATGTAGAAAACCTGACTTTCGAAAACGGGGAGAAAATTGATGTAGGCAGATTCCCTAAAAGCTCAATTTTATGGTCACCACGTTTGGGCTTTAACTGGAATGTAAATAATGAGGGGCTAACACAGGTAAGAGGTGGTACAGGTTTATTTACAGGAAGGCCTCCTTTGGTTTGGGTTTCCAACCAGGCTGGTAATAATGGTGTTCAATTTGGTTCGGAATCAATCACAAATCCAAAAAACAGACCATTTACTCCTGATGTTGATGCCTACAGAAACGTTAATAAATCTACTTCTGCAAATAATACGACCTACAATCTGGCCGTAACCGATCAGAACTTTAAATTTATGCAGGTATGGCGGTCTAATTTGGCTGTCGACCAAAAGCTGCCAGGTGGTTTCACAGGAACAATTGAGGCTTTATATTCAAAGGATATTAACTCGGTTTATTTCCGGAATGCGAATTTAAATACCTCAGCCTACACGCTTTTACAAGGTGCAGATAACCGTCCGAGATACACAAGTCCAAGAATTTATGGCGCTGCGACACCTACACCGGCAAATCCGAATATTTCCGATGCCATCGTAATGACCAATACGGATAAGGGACACAGCTTGTCGCTTACAGGAACATTATCCAAAGAATTCGCCGGCGGCTTTTTCGCCACGGCTGGTTATACTTATACAGACTCAAGGTCAGTAAATGATGGAGGTTCTATTGCACAGTCAATGTGGAGAGATCGTCAGGTGTCCGGCAGTCCGAATACAGATGCACTCTCTTATTCAAGTTACATGGTTAAAAACCGGTTCATCGCTTCGGTGGTCTACAGAAAGGAATATATCAATCATTTAGGTACGACCGTTTCGATGTTCTACCAGTTACAGGACGGTTTCAGATATTCTTATACCTATGGTAACGACTTAAATAATGATGGTTTAAGTGGAAATGACCTGATTTTCGTACCAGCAAATAAAGCTGATATCGTACTGGTACCGGAGAATGCGAATGATTCCCGCACACCAGACCAGCTTTGGAACCAGTTAAACAGCTATATCAGCCAGGATAGCTATCTGAATAAAAAAAGAGGACAGTACGCAGAAAGAAACGGACTTGTCGGCAATATGATCGGAACACTTGACATTCGCCTGGCCCAGGACTTATTTGCAAATGTCAAGGGTAAAAAACACTCACTGCAATTTACTTTTGATGTCTTCAATTTTGGAAACATGATTAATAAAACATGGGGTGTTCCGAAATTTGCCAACCGGGCTAATGGTCTGCTCAACTTTAAGGGGGTAGATGCTACTACTGGTAAACCTTCATTCTCATTTCCTTACTTAAACGCAGATAATAGTGTGCCTGTAGTAAACACTTTTTCCAGTAGTATCGATGAGACTGCACGCTGGAGAATTCAGCTTGGTCTGAGATATAGATTTAATCAATAATCTTTTAAATAAATTGCAAAGCAAAATCTCATCTCAATTTCAGCATGTGCTTTATTCTTCTGCTGCCCTTAATTTTTATTTATTTTTGCAGTCTATTCAATCGATTATGGAATCATTACAAGGAAAAAATGCACTGATCACCGGTGCTGGTAAAGGAATCGGACGTGCCCTGGCTATTGCTCTTGCACAGGAAGGTGTAAATATTGCATTGCTGGCAAGAACGGAGTCTGATCTGAATCTGGTTGCTGATGAACTGAAGTCTTATGGTGTTAAAACGGTCATCATCACTGCGAATGTAGCTGATATTGATTCTGTTAATGCCGCCGCCTCACAGGTTAAAAGTGCTTTCGGGCATCTGGATATTCTAATTAATAATGCAGGAATCAGCTCATTTGGTTCTTTCATGGAGCTCGATCCTTCAAGATGGGAAGATATTGTAAAGGTTAATCTTTTTGGAGTTTACTACGTAACACGGGCCTTCCTGCCAGATATGATCGAACGTAAAACCGGAGATATTATTAATATTTCTTCTACTGCTGGTCTTCGTGGCGCCGCCGTTACAAGTGCTTACAGCGCATCTAAATTTGGACTAATCGGGCTTTCTGAATCGTTAATGCAGGAAGTTCGTAAACATAATATCAGAGTAAGCACACTAACTCCAAGTACTGTTTCCACTGATATGGCTAAGGATCTTAATTTAACGGACGGCAACCCGGACAAAGTAATGCAACCGGAAGATTTTGCCGAATTTATTGTCAGCAACCTGAAGCTGAATCGCAGGGTTTTTGTGAAGGATGGGGGGTTATGGTCGACCAATCCCTAATAACAAAATCCAATATGTTTCAAGACGGCTCCACCTCGCGAAGAGCTCGCTGAGGCCTTTTGAAACATATTGGATTTTTGTTATTACGAGAATCATGCCGGTCCGGGAGTGAGTAGAGGAAGTTATTGTTTTTTAGTTAGGCAGGGTGGACAGGCTTGTTGAAAATTCTTGTGACAGGTTTAGTGGAAGGCTTTTAGGTTTTTTTGTTAGGCAGGATGGAAGACTTGTTGAAAATTCTTATGACAGGCTTTGTGGAAGGTTTCTTTGTTAGGCAGGGTGGAAGACTTGTTGAAAATTCTTGTGACAGGCTTTGTGGAAGGCTTTTAGGTTTTTTTGTTGGGCAGTGTGGAAGGCTTGTTGAAAATTCTTGTGACAGGCTTTGTGGAAGGCTTTTAGGTTTTTTTGTTGGGCAGGGTGGAAGGCTTGTTGAAAATTCTTATGATAGGCTTTGTGGAAGGTTTCTTTGTTGGGCAGGATGGAAAGCTTGTAAGATATTTCTTTGTTAGGCAGGGTGGAAGGCTTGTTGAAAATTCTTGTGACAGGTTTTGTGGAAGGCTTTTAGGTTTCTTTGTTGGGCAGGGTGGAAGACTTGTTGAAAATTCTTGTGACAGGCTTTGTGGAGGGTTTCTTTGTTAGGCAGGGTGGAAGGCTTGTTGAAAATTCTTGTGACAGGCTTTGTGGGAAATTCCCTATGACGGGACTTTAGTTCTTCATGATCTGGTGTTTGTGGTGGTTGAAGTGTGAGACATAGTCTTGTATCAGAAAATCGAGGGTGAGGTCGTTACATTTTCTGGTCGTCAGGTTTTTTTGGGTTACGGATTTCATTAGAAATAGTAACTGGTTATTGATGGCTGACCATAGATTTATTAATTGTGGGATGGCTGAATTTTGGTAGTCGGCGCATTCGCAATAATCATTTTGAGCATAGAATATCTGCGGGTTTTCTTCGGATTGGGCGCGTATAAATCTCTGGTAATTTATAAGGGCGCTGTCGATAAGGTGTCCGATTATTTCTTTTTTACTCCATTTTGCTGGGCTTGGTTTGTAATTCAGGTCTTCTTCGCTCAAATTCTGGATTTGATCAGGAAAATTATTAATGATATTTTCAAGTTCATCTAAGGGATTATTCATTTTAATGCTATAACTGTGTATGTGGTCCGGTTGTATGCTTATACTAAATGATGATATAAATAGTGGTAGTAAAACTGGCTCCAGAAATTGGGATTAAAGTACAGGCGGCTTGATACCGGGAAAGCTTTTTGTGCCGACTTTGTGGGGGGATTCAATGCTTTTTTTGTACCAGATGTGAGGTACGCCTTCGTAATTAAAGGTCTCAATCGGGGAGAAGCCGGTTTTTTCCAGGATATGCTGTGAAGCGAGATTCTGATGATCGGCAATGGCATAGATTTCCGGCAGGTTTAGCTCGTTAAAGGCGTATTTGGCCGTGGCAGATGCTATTTCCGAGGCATAGCCTTTTCCCCAATGGGATTTGATGAGGCGATATCCGAGGTCATAGTAGTTTTGATGGTCGTTAACGCGGTCAGTGATTAGTTTAAGGCCTCCCCATCCAATGAATTCCTGTGTGTCTTTTCTGATTACGGCCCATCGGCCAATACCATTTTGGATATATTGGGCACGTATCATTTCAATACTTTTTTTGGCATCTTCAATGTTGCTGATAGGTTTTTTACCTAGGTATTGATGAACTTCAGGGTCGGAATCAAGCTCAAATATTCCAGGATAATCGGTCTCGGTAAGCTCTCTTAAAAGTAATCTGCTGGTTTCAATAAAGATTTTCATTGTTTTAGGTATTGTGGAGAGCTAAATATAGCACCAAATCTGGTATCGGGATAATGTTAAATAAAAAAGGAGATTTAGTTATAAATCTCCTTTTTTATTCAGTCGGAATGTGATCAGGCATGCTGCCCGTCATGTACACCTTCTGCAAATTCTTCTACGATTTTATCATTGAAGGCTGGCAGATCGGCCGGGCTGCGGCTGGTTACCAGACCCTGATCGACCACGACCTCTGAGTCTTCCCATAGAGCCCCGGCATTTACGAGATCTATTTTAATTGTTTTGGTGGAGGTTAGTTTTCGTCCTTCAACAACTTCTGCAGAAATCAAAACCTGTGGTCCGTGGCAAATAGCTGCGACAGGTTTACCAGCCTTGAAAAATGCTTTCACAAAATTAAGCGCATCGTCATTTTTACGCAGGCTATCCGGATTGAGGACACCTCCAGGGATTAGCAGGCCCTGATAGTCCTCCGGATGGGCAGTTTTCACTGTCTGGTCCACGCTGATTTCCACAGTCCATTCCTTATCGTGTTTCATTCCCTGTATTTTACCTGTTTCCAGAGAAACTATATGTACTGTGGCCCCTTCTTCCTTAAGTCTGGCAACCGGGCTGGTTAATTCTGATTCTTCAAATCCATTTGCTGCAAGCACAGCTATGTTGCGGTTATTTAATCTTCCCATAATAATTGAATTTTGATGTACAATTACTACAAGTCAAAAAAAAGATTGTTTGTCATTATCTGAGATTGCGAATTGCAGACCCATCAGATTTATTTTTCTGTTGGTGTTTTTGCAGGGAATCCAACCCTTGCGAGCTTTTATCTGTTCGTTCAGACCCCTAGCAGGTACTGTTGGTCCTTAGTAGTCCCGTGCAGACCCCTGCGCCCTGCTTATTGCTGGAGTTTAATCATTCGTCCTGCGGTGCCGGATATAGTAAAGAAGCAGATTAAAAGCGATAATGCCGTGGTTGAACAGGTTAGGAACAAAGCCGTAGTATTTACTGAAAATATGAAACCTTTCTTTCAGACTCTCCCGGTGTTTTTGCTTGGATATGCCCCCCACGAGGTATTTTGCGACGTATTGATGCGTATTGACAATTAATTGTGCTTTTTTCGCGGCCCGGATTATCCAGTCTATGTCCGCGCTATATTTATATTCCAGATTATAAGGTTCTGCAAGTTTCCGGCTAACATAAATTGCCTGATGACTAATATTCATTCCATATCTGAAGCTCTTCCAGGTAAATGATTCCGGTACGTGATGTCTGCGTTTACCCAGGCTTTCCCAGTTGTCGTTATACATTTCAGTTTCACCATAATAGATGTCGGCACCGGGACGAGTTGTGAAAACGCGCTCAACGGTATTGGCAGCATATATTTCATCACCTGAATTCATGAATAGAATGTAATCTCCCTTTGCCATGGCTATCCCTTTATTCATTGCATCGTAGATTCCTTTATCCTTTTCTGAAATATATTGGCTGATACGGTTCTCATATTTGGCAATCACCTCCTTTGTACCGTCTGTAGAGGCCCCGTCAATTATTATATACTCAATCTGAGGATACGTCTGGCCCAATACAGAACAGATAGTTCTTTCGATGTCCCGGACATTATTGTAAACAATAGTAATTACACTCAGTGTAGGCTGCATTTGGAATCTGGATTAATATATATGGGCGTCTATCAGAGACTGATATAGTTGCTGATGTTTTTTAGCGACTACTTCTTCAGAGAAGTATTTGAGAATTGTTAGTCTTGCTTCTTTCTGGATTTCAGGCGCATGGTCTTCATGGTATAACCACTCCATTCCGGTAGCAAGATCCTCAGCAGATTCGTAGTCTGCCAGATAACCATTCACGAGGTGATTCACCATATCCGGGATGCCGCCCGTTTTAAATGCGATTACCGGTGTAGCACAAGCGAGGCTTTCCATTACCGTGTTGGGTAGATTGTCTTCCAGTGACGGGGTTATAAAGGCATCTGCAGCCGAATAACATTTCGCTAGCTGGGTATCATCGTTGATCGTTCCCAGTAATTTCGTTTTAAACGGGAATTCGGGCATTTCTACGCCGTCTTTATTGCCAAAGATTAGCAGTTCTATATTTCCGGGGTCGATATCCGGCCGTTTAGCCAGATCGTTTAAAGCCTCAATAAGGTATGCTGTTCCTTTATGCTTGTCGTTTTTTGAGGGCATAAATCCGCTCAGAATTACAAATTTCTCAGGTGCGATATTAAAGATTCGCCGCGCCTCAGATTTTACATATGGTTTGAAGACGTTTGTTTCAATCGTATTTGGGATAACTGATTGCTGTCTTACACCCATGAGACTGCTAAACCTCACAGATGATGCCATCCAGTTACTGGGTGCAATAATATGGAAATCAAGATTTGCATATCCTTTCTTCTTTTTTAGCCAGTTCCAGTGAGAAATATCATTTTTACCGCTGATTTTTAACAGTGGGCAGTTACCGCATTGCTTATGGAAATTTTCGCACGTATAGCGCACATGGCAGCCGCCGGTAAAGGCATTGCTGTCGTGAAAAGTCCAGACGATAGGCTTGTTTAATTCCTCTAAAGCAGCCAGGTTAGATGGTTTAAGAAACCCGTGGTTTACCCAGTGCAGATGGATAATGTCAGCTGATTGTACCGCCGGATGGTTAACTATATTGCTGCCGAACCATTGCAGGGAGAAAGGAGTTTTAAGTGCCGTTTTTGTCAAAAATTTAGAAAGATAGCGTTCTGCAAGTATGTGATATACAGCTCTGATTTTTTGAAATAAAGAATGGCTGAATGCCTTGGATTTCTCACTCTTTTGGAACTGGTAATATACCAGAACACTAGAGTCAGTACCGTGTGCTTTCAGCGCGTCGCTAAGCCTGAGGCAGGCACGCCCTGCTCCGCCATTGCCTTCGTATGTATTGATGTGGATAACTTTCAATGCGCCTAAATTACAAATAAATATAATTTCCGGTGAATTCCCCGGACAGGAAGATATATATTTAGGTTCATATTACGTTCTCTTTGTTCCGGCATGATTATAGGGACAGGGGATAATAATCAGAAAGCTAACAAATTGAATATGGTCAATCTATTAACAGATAGAGATTTTTGGGTAAATTATTGGACAAGCAAAAAAGGACTTTCGTTTAGAATACCTGAAAACTACCTGTTTCATAAAGAACTAAAGGGAATTATTGAAAGAGAAAATATTAAAACTGCCATTGAACTGGGTGGTTTTCCAGGTTATTATGCAGTATTTCTGCGTAAATATTTTAAGCTGGACGTGACCTTACTGGATTATTTTATCCATCCGCCTGTAACTAACGAACTGCTGGAGACTAATGCATTGCAGGCAGGTGATATACACATCATAGAAGCAGATTTGTTCAATCACCAGGAGCAGGGTAAATATGATATGGTATTGTCCTGCGGTTTGATAGAACACTTTAATGATACAAGCGATATAATCAAAAAGCATGTGGAGTTTCTTAAACCTGGCGGTACGTTATTCATTACGCTACCCAATTTCAGGTCTTTAAATGGCTGGTTTCAGCGTAAATTTGATCTGGAGAATTACGAGAAACATAATATCAACTGTATGGACCCAAAGCTTCTGGCCAGTATTTGTAAACAGGAAGGACTAGTTGTGAAAGAAGCGAGCTATTTTGGACACTTTAGTTTATGGCTGGAGCAGGAGAAGGAAAAACCGGTGGCCGTGAGATTATTCAAAAAAGCCACCTGGCTTGCAGGTAAAGTACTTACTAAAATTATTCCTTTTAACTCAGAAGCGCTTTCTCCTTATATCTTAATCGAGGCTAAAAAAGAATTGTGAGCCGCTAAGATTTAATTTTGTGTAATTTTTGTTTGACGAATCTTTTTAACCTCTCCCAGATATTTCCTTTTCTGTTACCAAGGAATGTCTTTATTGCGAGGTAGGCCTCCTTGTTCTCCCCAATTTTTTCGGGGAAACTCCGGATTGGCTTAGGGTTAATGATTACATTATAAATTTCATTAATACCTGAATGCACGCCACTACCGTCATGACCAATATTATTAACCAAAGAATGCGATGGATTTATGGTTAAGCCACCCTGCAGGAAAATTGATGCATACCACCGGATCGCCCAGCTGTTATTCTTTCCTGTTTTAAATTCTACCATCTGCTTCCAGAAGTTCATCTGATTGTCAATCGAGAATGCAGCTTTTTGCTGATTACTGAATTTAGACATCAAAAGGTCTATATCCGGTTCGAAATGATTCCATGCTCTTTCCCATGTTGCCCATCCCCAGCTTGAGGCCGCTCTGTAGAAGAATGTTTCAGGCAGATCTGTATTTTTCAGCGGATACATATAAGCACCGATATGCATAACTTTCTCTTCTTTTTTATAACGTTGCAGCGCCTCGTTAAAGTAAGTAAGGGTGTAAGGAGAAGTAATAAGATCGTCTTCCAGGACAATTACCTGTCCATAGTTTTTAATAAGCTGGCTCACGCCGGCAATAACTGAATCTGCAAGCCCGAGATTAGTCTTGCGTTCTAATATTTCAACAGATTTAAATCCCTCAGTATTTTTTAATATTTCCCGTACTTCGGCAACCAGGTCTTCATCACTGTCTTTTGCAGGGCCGTCAGAAAAGATAAATAAACGACTTTCTGCTGCCAGCTCATTCTGTCGCAGAAATTTTAATGTACGCGCAGTATGCTGCGGTCTGTTATAGACAAAAAGGGCTATAGGAGCGAAAACCTGCATAAATTAGATAGCTAAGCAATTGTCTGAACGGTAAAACACGGATGTAGCTTTAAGATAAAATAACCCCGGTGAGATACCCGAAAATGAAAGCTCTCTGAAGCCTGAACTGATCAGGAAATCCCTCGCTGGTTGGTATTCAGGTCGTTCGGAATCGTCCAGAACGATTACCCCATTACTACTCAAGGCACTAACGCCATATTTACAACAATTCACACGATCACGTCCATCGACAATAATCAGATCAAAAGGGCGGTCAAGAGACGCCGCTTTACGTGCATATTCTCCATCTGGCTTAAGTGCGCAGTAAATTAACTCTGCATTTGCAGGTTTACTGCCTTTTATTTTTTCGAACCAGGCCTGATCGTGTTCTACTGAGACCACTTCCTTAACTCTTTTGGCGTAAAATAAGGTGGAACTTCCGGATCCGTACTCGAAAATACGCATGTCAGGAAGTACCCGAGGGGTTATAAAATCAATAAAAGAATACGTTACCCAGGGCAGTGGATCGCCATTGGCTGCTACTGCCTGCTGCTGATCAAATGCCTTGAACCAGCCAATACTGGCCAGATAGCCTTTATGGCCATAAGATAACAAGGCCTTTAGCCTGTCTGGTTTAGTGATTAGTGTGGCAAATGCCTGAAGTTTATTCAACGTTTAAATATTTTTTGAAATGCGGTAAACAAAAATAATGATTTTAAAAGCATTATACCCTGAGCTCTTGTCTTAGGGATCAGTAACAGGTAAAAGGTTGTGGCCATGCAGGCTATTAATGTAGCTATGGATGCACCTACACCACCATATAGCGGTATAAGCCATAAATTTAAGAGAATATTTATAATTGCGCCCAGCGCAGTACGCTGAAACGAAATCAGTGTATATCCCTCTGCAAGCAGATATTGTGAACTCGCACTACCCAAAAAAACAAAGATCCCCGACCAGATATGTATGGAGAGCATGTCTCCGGCACCCTGATACTTATCTGTGTATAAAAAATGTATGATATCAGACCCAAAAAAACTTACAACAACAGCAACAGGCAGACTAATGAAGACCAATAGGTCATAAAGGTTCCTCAGCCGTTTTAAATAACGTTCGGGATCGGTTTTTCTTGCATGGATGATTGCCGGAAATACAGAAGTTACAATAGCTATCGGAATAAAATACCAGGCTTCGCTGATCTTGGCTGCTGCACTGTATATTCCTACCTCAACGCTGCCCACCTCTTTTAACATGACCTGGTCAATTTTCATGTAAATTGAGACCATCACAGCAGATAATATCAGCGGAAAAGACTGTTTAAGCAAGCTATATGCCCTGGTTTTACTAAAAGTCCAGTTCAAAATATTCTCACCTCTGGCCTGATACATAATGATGAGTCCGACGGCAAGCATTACGCTGTCAAAAGTAAGAGCAACGGCAAACCAGATGAGTGGTAAGTTCATGACTACCAGAAATACTTTAATTGCCGCGGATAGTATCACACAAATATTCTGCACTTTGACAACATATTTTGAAGCAACCTGAGACTGAAAGTAGGAGTCAATTATATTAAATGATTTAAAGAATGATGCGAACGCGAGAATCACGATGATCCAGATTAAAGGATCACCAGGTTGTTCAGAATTGCGATGGAAAAAGAGATAAATACCTGCGGTAAGGGGAATAAGCAATGCATTTACGCTAAGCCGCAACAGGAGAGAAGTCCCCAGGATTTCTTCCTTCCGTTTCGGATCATTGATAATTTCGCGAATAATAAAACTGTCCAGGCCGAGTGCACCTACTGCTGCAATGATTGTGGTAAAGGCATCTGCAAAGCTCAGTTCTCCGAATGCGCTTGCGCCAAGATAGCGGGCAATGATAAAGCCGACAAACATACTCAGGATCTTGCCAAACATCAGCCATCCGGTATTTTTCACATATTTCTGGAACGCAGCTTCATCAAAACCTTTAAGACCGGGTATTTTCATCTGTGCAAAGATGTAAAATTAACTTCTTTTCTCAATCCGTCTGAGTTGTTTCAGATGATGCTTCAGGTGGATTACTATAAATCTCATCCACTGGGAGGCATTCAGAAAACCTAAGCGGGGGTGTTTCACCTTCAAGTTGCTCCCGGTATGGAGGATAACCGGAGCATATTTTTCCAGTTGTACCAGAAAACTGTGCATTAAAACAGTTGCTTCCTCCGGACTGATTTTGTGTACTCTGGATTCCAGCATCTTTGGTACTTTGTACCGGGCAGCTGGCGGAAAAGTTCCAAAAAAAAGAACAACCTTAACTACAAAAGACGTCGGCTTGTTGAGCTCACCAGTAGTTTTACAGGATGCAGCAGCCTGAAGAGACAAAATACTAGCGTCAAATATATGCGAATAGACTTCACTATAAGACCACCCTCCGGCAGCAGGAGTCTGTTGAAAAGTCGCAGCTGGAATCTTTTCCAGGAACCGACTGTAGGTCTGCGTAATTTCTTTCAATTCATTGAATACTTTGTTGCGCTGCATAGTTTTTGTTTTGCCGCTGTTCACCAGCTGAGTTTAACAAATAAACATCAAAATATTAAAAGAGTTGTATTAGTTCTTCCAGGTGATGGATTTGCTTTTTTACATAAGCTGGTTTTTCGAGTTTCATCGGATTAAAGAAAATAGCATCTATACCATAAGACTGTGCACCCTGAATATCTGCCTCAAGGCTGTCACCGATCATAATACTTTCTTCCTTTGTTGCGCCTGCAAGGCTTAATGCATGCTCAAATATGGCCGGGTCTGGTTTGTTTACCCCCACGTCCTCCGAAATGACAACATTGGTGAAGTAGGGATTGAGCTGGCAAACGTCCATTTTCATCAGGGTCGTTTCTTTGAAACCATTTGAAATAATATGTAAAGTATATTTATCCTGCAGGTAACCTAATACATTAAAGGATCCGTCAAATAAGTTCTTTTTTGTCGGGCTAAGGCGTACATAATCAGCTTCAAATTCATGAGGAACTAATTCTGGCGCAATTCCAAGTTCAATAAATGTTTTATAAAAACGCTCTGACCTTAAAGTTTCTTTAGTGATCTGGCCTAAATGATAGGCTGACCATAACAGCTGATTATTGTGGGTATATGTTTTAATAAAATCTGTACAGGAGTTTAAACCATATTGATCCAGACAATAATGGCCGTATAGCTCTGTAAGTGTTTCTTCTGCATTTTTATCAAAATCCCAGATCGTATGATCCAGGTCGAAAAAGATATGTTTTTTCATGAAGTTTTATAGTTTTTTGCCGTAGGCCAGATCTCCGGCATCACCCAATCCGGGAACGATATAAGACCTTGCATCCAGATCTGCATCAACCGCGCCAATCCATAATTTGGCTTCAGGCAGATGTTCTCTTACGTAAGCTACGCCAGCGGCACTTGCAATGGCAATTACAAGGTGTAATTCTTTAATTTTAAAACGTTTCAGTAGTTCTTTGCAGCAAAGTACCATCGAGAGTCCTGTAGCCAGCATCGGATCTGCCATGATCAGGGTCTTCCCGGTAAGATCGGGGGTGGAGACGTAATCGACCAGGATCTCAGGTGTGCCGTTGTCATGTGTTTTCCGATAGGCAGTGATAAATGCGGAAGGGGCACGGTCAAAAACCTGAATAAGTCCCTGTTGCATGGGAAGGCCTGCACGGAGGATGGTTGCAAGTACGGGTTGTTCTTTTAGTTTTACAGCCGGGGCCATACCGAGCGATGTCTGTACATTTATTTGCTCATAATCCATTGATTTACTGATTTCCAATGCAAAATAGGCAGCAATTCTCTCCAGATTACGGCGAAAGCGCATTGCATCTTTCTGTATGGTTTCATCACGAAGTTCAGCTACATATGTATTAGCAATGGAGTTTGTCTTACTCAGTTCAAATATCATGGTGCAAAGGTAGAAAAATCGGCTAATAATTGTGCGTATAGCTGCCTTCCTGCTTTTCCTTTACCGTATTCTGGCAATGTATCTTTATGCCAGATCATATAAAAACTGCCTTCCAGTTTTCTGACATGGTTAATCATAGTTCCCCACTGATCGTGGATTTTATCTTTATCGAAGGTTCTGGATTGTTTTAGAATAAGATCATTTACCGGAACCGGATGCACAAGTAAATGGGTCATCTTTTCCAATTGAAGATCATACCAGTAAAAAGGGGTGCAGGTACCCGCGCGGAAACCTGGTTTATTCAGATAGCCCATCCTGTAATCCTTTTGCAGGCCATGCTTGATCAACTGCAGGTAACTATTAGGGAAAATAAGCTGTCTGTCGGTCACACTGTCTATTTCCAGAGCGGGGCGGTAAAAATAAACTGCATTGAGATTGTGCTTTGTATGTTGCCCTACCAGAAAAAGTTGCAGGTTGCTGAGTTTTCCTGGTTCGGTTCTCACTTGCTTTTTGAATTTCAGTAAGCTACCGAAGTGTTTGAAGACCTGCTTGAACAGGTTGAAAGAGGAACCTTGTGTACTCGGATAAAGGCAAATCAAAGGGGTGATCTCAAATTTCTTTTTGCCGAAATGCAGACCCGGATACTGCTTAAGTAAGATGTTCTTCAGCAACATTGCCCAGCCATCTATAACCGGAAATTCAAGCAGTTTAAGTTTACTCTGCAGGCTCTGATCAGCCGGGAAATTGCCATTTTCGTCCGCTTCAAACGGCAGATATTCTTCAAAGCGGCTGACAAAATAAAAAGATGCTGCAAAAATATCGAAAGGCAGTGCTCCTCCCTCAACTGCAAAGGGGACTATCATGTCACCATAAATAGAGGTGCGGATTGTAGGTGGCTTTATACTGTGGCCAAGCAAGAATTCGTCCTGTTTAAAAAACAGTTCATCTTTGACCGGTCTGCTCGCATAGGAAATTTTAGGCAGGTCCGATTCGTTATACTCCTGCAGGTTAGAACTGAAGCCAACCTGTGTATGAAGTATGTCAGTGAAAATAAAGTTAAAAATATACTTTATTCTGGGTGTAAGCAGCGGGACATATACCAATAGCTTCATGGCCAATAAATTTAGGATATAATCACGACATATCAATACATCAATATTCCTTATCTTTGAATACCTATGAAATTTCAACTGACTTCTGAGTACAAACCAACAGGCGATCAGCCCGGTGCCATAGAACAGCTGGTAACCGGAGTTCGCAATAATGAACATTATCAGACCTTACTGGGAGTAACCGGTTCGGGAAAGACTTTTACGGTGGCCAACGTGATTCAACAGACTCAGAAACCAACCCTGATTCTGAGCCATAATAAAACACTCGCTGCTCAGCTCTATGGCGAGTTTAAACAGTTTTTTCCAGAGAATCAGGTGAATTATTTCGTTTCCTACTATGACTATTATCAGCCTGAAGCTTATATGCCCAGCAGTAATACGTATATCGAAAAGGATTTGAGTATTAATGAAGAAATCGAGAAATTACGTTTGCGTACGACATCGGCTTTAATGTCCGGAAGAAGGGATGTTATAGTCGTGTCTTCCATATCCTGTATTTATGGTATGGGAAATCCGGAAGACTTTTCCCGCTCTGTCTTCCGTTTCGCTGTCGGTACGCGTATTTCCAGAAACTCATTCTTACATAGCCTGGTTGAGATTCTTTATGCACGAACAATTAATGATTTTAAACGGGGTACATTCCGTGTAAAAGGTGATACTGTGGATATTTTTCCAGCCTATCTGGATACGGCATACCGGGTTTCTTTTTTTGGAGATGATATCGAAGAATTGAGTATCATCGATCCTGTAACTGGAAAGACATTAGAGAAACTAGAAGATATGGCTGTTTATCCGGCCAACCTTTTCGTAACGCCGAAAGACCGGTTTGCTTCCTCAATCTGGGGAATCCAGCAGGAACTGGAGGTGCGAAAAAACCAACTGATCGGTGACAGACAGTTACTGGAGGCCAAAAGACTCGAGGAAAGGGTGAATTTTGATGTGGAGATGATGAAAGAGCTGGGGTATTGTTCAGGTATTGAGAATTATTCCAGATTTTTTGACGGCAGATCACCGGGAATGCGTCCTTTCTGTTTATTGGATTACTTCCCTGATGACTATCTGATGGTTATAGATGAAAGTCATGTGACTGTGCCGCAGATCCGCGCAATGTATGGTGGAGACCGGTCCAGGAAAATGTCTCTGGTAGAATATGGTTTCCGTTTGCCTTCTGCATTGGATAACCGGCCACTGAATTTCGAAGAGTTTGAAAGTCTGGCTCCCCAGACAATATATGTTAGTGCTACTCCTGCAGATTATGAACTGCAGAAATCAGATGGTATTGTGGTAGAGCAGGTCATTCGTCCTACAGGATTGCTGGATCCGCTTATTGAAGTCAGACCGGCAGTTAATCAAGTTGACGATCTGCTTGATGAAATTGATAAAACTATTAAGATGGGTGACCGTGTACTGGTCACTACGTTAACAAAGCGCATGGCAGAAGAGCTTACCAAATATATGGACAGGCTTAATATCAAGTGCCGATATATTCACTCCGAGGTCAAAACGCTGGAAAGGGTGGAGATTTTGAGAGGTTTAAGACTTGGCGAATTTGACGTGTTGATTGGGATCAATCTGCTGAGGGAAGGTCTGGACCTTCCGGAGGTTTCCTTTGTCGCTATTCTGGATGCAGATAAAGAAGGTTTTCTGCGTTCTGAACGCTCCCTGATTCAAACCATTGGACGCGCCGCAAGAAACGACAGGGGCCGTGTAATTTTATATGCCGACAAAATCACAGATTCCATGGCTGTTACTATGGATGAAACCAGCAGAAGAAGGGAAAAGCAAATAGCCTACAACCTTGCAAATGGAATTACACCTAAAACGGTTGGAAAAAGCAGGGAGGCAATCCTGGAACAAACTTCTGTACTTGATTTTTCTGCAAATTCTGAACGTAAGAAGGCTTATGTTGAAGTCGATCAGGCAAGTATGGTGGCAGATCCGATCGTACAATATATGACTCAGGCTGAAATGCAGAAGTCAATCGATAAAACACGAAAAGATATGGCTAAAGCAGCTAAAGATATGGACTTCCTGATGGCTGCCCGTCTCAGGGATGAAATGTTCGCAATGGAGAAAGTCTTTGCGGATAGATTCGGGGCACAAACAACAAAAAAGATTAAATCATAAGATGGACGGAAAAAACAGAGCGGATATTTATCCTGGACTGGAAGTGGAAATAATATTAAAGAAAGATCAGCGTAGTGGTAAGTTAACCAGGGGGATAGTTGCAAATTTACTGACCTCATCACCCTATCATTCCAGAGGAATTAAGGTTCGCCTGGAAGACGGACAAGTTGGCCGTGTTGCCGAGATTGTAGAAGATTAGACGTTAAATTGTAATTCTTGTGCAAGAATTGGACGTTATTTGTAATAATCAGCACGGGTTTCTGTCTATATTTGAAAGAGCCTGTTTAAATTTATAGGTGAAGATGTATAAAGCCGGTATTGAAGGCTATCTCTTCACAAAGTATAAAGCCACAACAGTTTCTTGGAACTGAGCTGGCAGGAGCTGATCTTTTGCTATATAGACAGGAGAAAATTTTAAAGTAAAAAACAATGGGATTATTGAAATTTCTTTTTATCACTATACTGATCCTTTGGGTAATACGCATTCTTTTAAGATTGATATTCCCATTACTGATCAGAAATATATTTGGAAAAATGCAACAGCAGCAGACTGGTTATGCCGGTCAGCAGCAGCAACAACAACGTCGTCCTTCTAAACCAGAAGGTCAGATATCTATTGACTACGTGCCACCACAGCCAAAGCATGGAAATGCAGATAAATTGGGTGATTTTGTAGATTACGAAGAACTGAAATAAAGTATTTCTGCCGAATGCATAAATTTCCTTTCTAATCTGTATCAATTTTATATTTTTGGGATTAGTTTAAATTAAACAAGCCTTAATGAATAATTGGTTAAAAAGGAATGGCATACACCTGGCCATCTGTGCGTTTTTTGTAATTTTATGTTTCGTTTATTTCAGTCCTGTTCTTCAGGGAAAGGCTCCTGCACAAGGTGATGTGCTGCAGGCAAAAGCCATGCAGAAAGAAATAATGGATTACAAAGCCAAAGATGGCAAAGGTCCGTTATGGACCAATCAGATGTTCGGCGGTATGCCCGCGTACCAGATCTGGGTTCAATACCCTCTAAACTTAACGACTTACGGGATCTCTATAATAAAGGATATACTACCTGATCCTGTTGGCACGGTACTGGTTTATCTGCTTGGTGCCTACCTGTTATTCTGTGTAATGAAAATTAATCCCTGGCTCGCAGCAGCCGGCGCGATTGCCTTTGCATTCACTTCTTACAATTTTATTATTATCGCTGCGGGGCACAGTAACAAGGCCCTTGCTATAGGTCTGTTTGCGCCGATTCTGGCGGGTATTATTCTCACTTTCAGAGGTAAATATCTGATGGGTGCGTCACTTACAGCACTTTTTCTAGCGTTAAATTTGCGTGCGAACCACGTTCAGATGACTTACTACTTCCTGCTTGCCTTGTTGATTTATGTCGGAATTGAGATCTATCATGCAGTAAAAGCCAATAAAACCAAAGAACTGACCAAAGTGTTATCTTACCTTGGACTAGCGATCGTGCTGTCCGTTATGGTTAATGCAAGTAACCTCTGGACGACTTATGAGTATGGTAAAGAAACTATCCGTGGTAAATCAAACCTCACTGCAGATTCGTATGAACCAGATAATGGCTTACCGAAAGACTATGCATATCAGTGGAGCCAGGGTGTAGGTGAATCATTGACTTTCCTGATCCCGGATTTATATGGAGGTGGAAATGAACGTCTTGATGCTAATTCTAATGTAGCTAAAGAGCTGGTTAAAGTAGGAGCAACGCCAGAGCAGGCTGCGGGTTTCGCGCAACAATTACCTGTTTACTGGGGTGAGAAACCGTTTACCGCGGGTCCTTATTACTTCGGGGCTATTATTTGCATGCTCTTTATATTCGGCCTTTTTATTGTGAAAAGCAGAATGAAATGGTGGATCTTATCAACCACGATTCTGTTCCTCTTACTTTCCTTTGGTAAAAACTTCCCGTTTATATCAGATTTGTTTTTCGACTATGTTCCGCTTTATAACAAGTTCAGGGCTGTTGAATCCATTCTTGCAGTTATTGGTCTTTTATTCCCAATACTGGCTTTACTTGCGGTTAAAGAAGCACAGGAGGGACAATACGATAAAGCATACTTACTGAAAAAATTATATTGGTCTGCCGGAATAACGGGTGGCTTTGCGCTGATTGTTGCGGTAATCCCTACTTTGTTTTTCAGTTTTAAAACATCGTCACATCAGCAGTTTCTGGATGCCCTTGCACAAAACTTCGGTAACGACAGGAATATCGCTTTGGCAATTGGAAACGCTTTGGTAGAAGACCGCGCTGGATTTGCACGTGCAGACGCTATGCGTACTTTATTGTTTTTGGTTATCGGTTTCGGATTAATCTGGGCATTAATTACAGATAAGATGAAGAAGGAAGCCGTGTTCGGAATCCTTGCATTCGTGACATTGATTGATATGTGGCAGGTAGATAAAAGATATCTGAACAATACAAATTTTGTTTCTAAAGCGAGTTTGAATAATCACTATCAGCCAAGAGATGTCGATACTTTCATTATGGCAGATAAGGACCCTGATTACCGCGTTTATGATGCCTCTATTCCGACTTTCACCAATGCAGATGCATCATATTTCCATAAAACGGTAGGCGGTGCACACTCAGCCCGTTTAAAACGTATTCAGGAACTAATCGACCACCAGTTCACGAAAAGTGTAAATCAAGACGTGCTGGATATGCTGAATACTAAATATATTATTACTCAGGATCGCCAGACCGGTGCTTATAAAATGCAGCGTAACGCTACAGCTGCCGGTAATGCGTGGTTTGTAGACCGTGTGCAGTTTGTTAAAAATGCAGACGAGGAAATGAAAGCTGTCAGTAGCTTCGATCCTAAAAAAGAAGCGATTGTAGACGTCGCCTTTAAAGATAAACTTGATACCGTACGTGCTGGTGTGCCTGGAAATTCTGCCATGATTAAACTGGATAGCTACCATCCTGATCACATGGTGTACTCTTACAGTGCGCCTAGAGATGTTGTGGCTGTATTCTCCGAAGTCTATTATGATAAGGGTTGGAAAATGCTGGTAGATGGTATCGAGAAGCCTTATTTCAGAGCAGATTATATCCTCCGTGCTGCACAGCTGCCTGCAGGAAATCATAAAGTGGAGTTTATCTTCCATCCGACTTCATACTATCTGGGTGAAAAAATATCACTTGCCGGCTCATTGATCCTGCTTGCTGGTTTAGGCTTTGCATTTTACACGGATCAGAAAAAGAAAAAAGCGTAAAACGGAATTAAAAAAAGAGGGGAACCCCGAAGGTCATAGTTAATGGCCGGGTTTTAAATGCAGTAGCTAACAGCTACTGCATTTTTTTTACCTGAATTTCCGGATTCCTGAATAAAAGAAAGCTTATACCAGGCTTTATGAGGGGTATGTATGCTTCGGGTGTGATGCTTAACATCGTGTTATTTTCTATTGCTTTTTTCCTGCATTTCTTTCAGGTTCCGATACCCTTGCGATACCCCTGATATACCCTTGCGATACCCAATGGGTATATCAACCGGTATATCAGGGGTATCGCAAGGGTATATCAGGGGTATCCCAACCCCGCAGGATAGCAAATTAAAAATGAATGAATGTGGCCTATGTCTTATACTGAATGCACTTGATAGATTAATCTTCCGGCGATGTTAACAAGTTCGTATGATCATCTCAACTTAACATTGACTTAATCTGTTGAGCTGATATTTGTAGTAGTTAAATAAATGTTAGTGTATAATCCAATTATCATAAACGGATGATATCTAAAAGAGTAGTCGAAATTGTGGTGATCTCCGATGTTCATCTGGGTACTTATGGTTGCCAGGCCAGAGAGTTACTCAGATATCTGAAAAGTATCAAACCAAAAATGATTATTCTGAATGGTGATATCATTGATATCTGGCAGTTCAGTAAAAGATACTGGCCGGAAACGCATATGAAAGTTGTACGAAAGCTGATGAAATTTGTAGTTGAGGGTGTCCCTGTTTATTACCTGACGGGCAATCATGACGAGATGCTACGCAAGTTTGCAGGAATGAACATGGGTAGTTTTCATCTTGAAAATAAGCTTGTGCTGGAACTTGATGGTCAGAAAGTCTGGTTTTTCCACGGCGATATCTTTGACGTTACGATGCAGCATTCTAAATGGCTCGCAAAATTGGGTGCCATAGGATATGACAGCCTGATCTTGTTAAACAGCAGCGTTAACTGGTTCCTTAAATTAATGGGAAAGGAAAAAATGAGCTTCTCAAAAAAAATTAAGGCAAAGTTCAAAGACGCGGTTAAGTTTATCAATAGTTTTGAACAGACAGCTGCAGAGGTTGCTGTAGAAGAAGGCTATCAGTACGTGGTCTGCGGACATATCCATCAACCGGAAATGAGGCAGGTGAGAACAGATGGAGGACAGGTTGTATACCTGAACAGCGGCGATTGGGTGGAGAATATGACAGCTCTGGAATATCAGGATGGGGCCTGGAGTATTTTCAGGTACGAACAACATGATTTCGGGCAGGATGAACAGGAAGAAGGGTTGTTGTCCGATAGCGAAGACTTGCGCAGTAAGTTAGATATAGGTCTTTTGCTGCAAAAGATGAAGGTCGGCTGAGATGAAGATACTCTACGCCATACAGGGGACAGGGAATGGCCATATCAGCCGGGCAAGGGAGATTATCCCTGTGTTGCAGCAGTATGGAGAGGTAAATCTGTTAATCAGCGGCACACAGGCCGATGTGAAACTAACTCAACCTGTACGGCATCAGCTGCATGGATTTAGCTTTATTTTCGGAAAAAAGGGCGGGGTTGATCATTTTGCGACATGGAAGCAGATGAATCTTCCGCGTCTGGTTAAGGATATGCGCAGTATTCCGCTTAAGGATTATGATCTGGTGCTGAATGATTTTGAGCCGGTGACAGCATGGGCATGCAGATTGAAGGGGATTAACAGTGTGGCTTTAAGTCATCAGGCATCGTTCTTTTCGCCACTTGTTCCGAAGGCAACAGGGGCGGGCTGGGAAAAAATGATTCTTAAATATTATGCACCGGCAACCAGGCATATCGGGTTCCATTTCGAGCCTTACGATGATTTTATTCATACTCCGGTGATCCGGAAAGCAATCAGAGAGCTCACAATAACCAATGTGGGACATTATACAGTTTACCTGCCGTCAATGGATGAAAAGCATCTGTTACCGTTACTGCACCAGTTTGCGGATCAGCAATGGCATGTGTTCTCTAAACACAGCCGTCAGGAGTATATGAGCGCCAACGTATGGGTACGGCCGGTTCATCATGACCAGTTTAATGCGAGTCTGGCTTCCTCTGCCGGACTACTAACCGGAGGTGGTTTTGAGGGACCATCTGAAGCGCTGTTTCTAGGAAAAAAGCTACTTGTTGTTCCGATGAAATCCCAGTACGAACAACATTGTAATGCATTTGCACTGGAGAAAATGGGCTTCCCTGTAATCTGGCCTGCTCAGAAGAAATGGGAAGGAATTATACGTTCGTGGCTTGCTATGCCGGCAGGCCGGTGTTATAATTTTCCGGACGAAACATCGGTTGTGATTGACAAACTTGTCAGTTCTTTTGCCAGATAAATTTCTTTACTTTGCCAATCTATCAATGGCATGATCAATCAATTCAAAACTTTAAACCCCATAAACCTGTTGCTGCTTTTCGCATATACATTTTTTATGCGGATTGCTTTTTTAATAAATCCACCACCAAGGCTGAACTTTGAGTTTTTGGAATCGTACACGAAGTTTATGATTCAGATTCCGCTGGGCAGCTCAATGTCTGTGACGGGAAATATCATGCTTGCCGGCATTTTAATCTATATCCAGGCAATCTATTTTAACCGGATTGTCAACAATCACCAGCTTCTTGCCAAGCCAAGTTTCTTACCCGCACTGCTTTACATTACCGGTGCAAGTTTGTTCGATCCTTTTCTTATTCTGAGCCCCGTTCTGATCTGCAACTTTTTGCTGATTCTTGTGATGGATAAATTGCTTAAAATCGGGAAAGCACCGAATGCAATCATGCTGATGTTTGACGTTGGACTATTTATCGCAGTTGGGACTTTGATCTATTTTCCTTTCGTAATGATGTTGCTCCTGATCTGGCTGAGTTTACTGCTGTACAGAAGTTTTAACTGGAGAGAATGGATCTCCGGACTGGTCGGTTTCCTGAGTATTACGTTCTTTCTGGCCGTCTTTTACTATTGGAACGATAGTTTAAACATGTTTTATCAGATATGGCTGCCATTAAAAAATAAGTTTCCGTCGGTATTTACCATTCATTATAATGATTACCTGGTACTACTTCCGGTGGTTATCATGATGGTTCTTGCCCTTATTCAGCTGAGAGAAAACTTTTTCAGGAGTTTTATCAGTACCAGAAAGGCTTTTCAGATGCTTTTCTTTATGTTTCTGATCGCAATTTTAAGCTGTTATACCAAATCGAACTTTAAGCTTTATCATTTTCTGTTATGTGTTCCTCCGGGTGCGGTTTTGCTCGCATATTATTTTTCCAATGCTACAAAGCGCTGGTTTTATGAAAGTTTGTTCCTGATACTTGTTATTGCGATCCAATTCTTTTTGTTTGTTTAACCTTTTTTAACAATTTGATACCTTGAAACTTGGTAAAGATTAATAGCTTTGTAAAATGAAGTTTGGAGTTGTCAATTTCCCGGAGCAGGTTACGTTCATACAGGCTAATGCATAATCTGGTTATTGATATAGGCAACACTAATAGTAAATTAGCTGTTTTTAAAGGTAAACTGCTGGTTTTTTTTCAAAGCGTTCCCGAACTGAACAAGGCCACTCTGGCCAGTTTTATAAAGGAACAAGGCGTAGAATATGCTGCGCTTTCGAGTGTGAGACCTGAGGATCCTGAATTGATCTCGGTTTTAAAAGCCAATACGAAATATCTGCCTTTTTCGACCCGGCTCAATACCGGTGTCCAGAATCATTACCAGACCCTGTCGACGCTGGGTCAGGACAGGTGGGCTAAAATTATTGCTGTTCATCAGGGTTTTCCAGGACAGAATTGCCTGGTTATAGATGCAGGAACCTGTATAACCTATGATCTGCTGGATGACCAGGAGAGATATTTTGGAGGAAGTATCAGTTTAGGAGTACAAATGCGTTTTCAGGCTCTTCACCACTTTACAGGTAAATTGCCTTTAGTGGGCTGGAATAGGGAAATTCAGCATATCCCGGATGGGATAAGCACTGATACTGCCATTACCAATGGCGTATTGCAAGGAGTGGTAAATGAAGTAGAGGGCTTTATTGCCCTGCATAATAATAAACATAAAAACCTGAAGGTTGTGATTACAGGAGGAGATGCCGCATTTTTGCTTGATCAGTTAAAAAACAGCATTTATGCATCTCAAATTAGTCATGATCCCTATCTGGTATTAAAAGGATTAAACGAAGTCATTGCATTCGAATATGTACAAAAAGATTAATTATATCACTGCAGTTTTAGTTCTGCTGGCCAGCATTTCTGTAAATGCACAAATTACTAGTCAGTCGCCTTATTCAAGGTTTGGAATTGGTAATCTCATGGGTTCTCCACTTCCGCAGTTTCGGGCTATGGGAGGAGTATCTACGGCTATCAATAAACCAACAGGCTACAACAATATCAACGTACAGAATCCAGCGTCTTACGGTGGAATACGGTTAACGACAATTGATGTAGGTTTAGCAGGAAGTATTGTTAATCTGTCCAGAGGATCTGACAAAAGCAGTTCTTTTAATGGAACCCTTAGTCATTTGACGATTGCAATGCCAATTACTAAAAAGTCGGCCATGAGTTTTGGTGTAATGCCGTATTCTCAGGTTGGGTATGATTTCGCAGAAAAAGGAACAATTTCAAGTGGTTCCAATACAGGAAACCCGGCTACGCAAAATGTATCAAACATTTATACCGGTGAGGGTGGGTTAACAAAAGCTTATATCGGTTATGGTTATCAGATCGGTGATCATTTACGTATCGGAGGTAATGTTGAGTACCTTTTCGGAAATATTATCGAGGACAGAAGAGTTGAGTTTGAAGACCCTTTAGCTTTGGCTACCCGTCTGAGAAATGAAAATAGTATCGGAGGGATTAACTTCTCTTATGGTATTCAGTATGATATCAAATTAAATTCAAAAACATCACTGAACTTCGGTTACTCCGGATCATCGGCAAATGATATTAATTCAACACGCAGTTATGTGGCCTCGAAATACAGAATAGATGGCCAAAATGGAAACACTACTGTAGAGTTAATCGATTCGTTAAAATCAGGAAAGTCGAGCATGAGAATGCCTTTAACGCATAATTTTGGTATTGCTTTACAACGTGATAACAAGTGGGTTGTAGGTGCCGATTTCAGGATGGGCAGCTGGTCTAAGTTTAGCTTAAACAGCATTAACCAAGGATTAGAAGATAGTTACGGCGTTTCAGTCGGTGGTCAGCTTACACCAGACATCACTTCCATCAATAGTTACTTCAAAAGGGTTGATTACCGTTTTGGCTTAAGTTATGATAAATCTTATATCAAACTTGCCGATAAAGACGTGAAAGAAATGGCGCTGAGTTTCGGTTTGGGATTGCCTTTGGCAAACGCATTGACGACCCGGGCTTTCTATAAGGTGAATTTTACAACCGAGATCGGTAAACGTGGCACAATGCAGGCAAATGCTTTGCAGGAGAACTTTATCAATCTGCGTCTTGGATTCACACTTAACGATATGTGGTTCAGAAGATTTAAATTTGACTAATGCAAACTGCCGGTATACTTTCCCGATTAGCTATACTGTGCATGATCCCGCTTTTTTTAAGTTCCTGCAATGAAGACGACTTAAAAAAAGCGGCTAAAATATCCGCAAAAAAAGTTACGCTTACCAGAGACCGTTCCTTAAAGGTAGAAATCACATTCAGTGATTCTGCTGTAGTAAAAGCTAAAGGCTATGCGCCTGTACTAGATCAGGTTAACCCTTCTGAAGGAAGTAAGTATCAGGAAATGCCCGGAGGTGTTAAAATAACATTCTTCGATCCGCTGCAGAAAATTACCGGTACCATCACTTCAGATTATGCTATCCGTAAGGAGACCGAAGGGATTACTATTTTCAAAAAGAATGTTGTTGTTGTCCGTGAAGATCTGACCTTCAATACCGAAGAACTTACCTGGGACGAACGCAAAAAAAAATACTTCTCTCCACGTGGAATTGTGACCAGGCCAGATGGTACAATTCTCAATGCAGTTAATTTCAGCGCACCCGAAGATTTCAGCTCTGTAGATTTTGAACAAGGCTCAGGCGAGACCTTCGTTAAGGGCGATCTGACTCCATAATAGCTGGATTACACAAACCCTATTCCCTTAATTTTTAAATACTTATTCAAATACATTTTATTGTTTTCTTTTTTTGGCAAAAGTTGTATCTTGCGCGCTCTTAAAAAAAATATAAATAATAGATATTATGGGTTTTATGACATTTTTGCGGAATCGCATGGGCATCATCTTAGTTGGCACCATCGGTTTTGCAATTGTTGCATTTTTAGTCGGTGATGCAATTAACGTAGGTAAGCCATTTTGGGCTGCTTCTCAAAAAGTTGTCGGAACTGTGGATGGTGAAGATATCAGCATTGACGATTTCGGCCCTAAAGTAGATCAGAATTTACAGCAGTTTAAACAACAATATGGTGGTAGTGCCAATCCTCAAATGACAGCTATGGCTGTTGATAATGCGTGGAATGGTGAACTTGCTACGATTTTGCTTTCAAAAGAATACCAGCGTTTAGGACTGGATATTTCTGGTGACGAATTATTTGATCTTTATCAGGGTAAAAATCCCAGCCCGCTTATTGTTCAGTATTTCGGTAACCCTCAGACAGGTCAGGTAGATCGTGCCGCTGTTATTAACTCATTAAAGCAACAAGCATCTAACCCACAGTTAAAGCAACAATGGGATTTATTAGAAGCTGAAATTGAAAAACAAGCTTTACAGCAGAAATATGCTAATCTGGTTAAGAATTCAATTTATGTGACCACTCTGGAAGCTAATGACGAATATATCAACAGAAATAAACTGGCAGATTTCAGCTATGTTAACCTGGAATATGCAAGTATCCCGGATGCTTCTGTGAAACCTACAGATGCAGACTATTCAGCTTATTATAACGATAACAAAAAGAGATTTGACAATCCTGCAGAAACACGTTCATTTGAATATGTGGCTTTCAGCGTGAACCCTACTAAAGAAGATTCAGCAGCTGTAAAAACTCAGGTAGAGAAATTGGCTACGGATTTCAGAGCTTCTAAAACAGATTCACTGTTTTCAGCGATCAATTCAGACGTTAAAGTTCCATATTCTTATATCACTAAAGGACAATTAGATCCACAAGTTGATTCGGCAGTATTTTCACTTCCTGCAGGTTCATTTTACGGACCGGTATTCTCTGGAAGTTCTTATAAAATGGCTAAGATAGAAGATGTACGTTTTTCACCAGATTCAGTAAAAGCAAGTCATATTCTGTTAGACGCAGCAAAATTGGGCGGTGTTGATCAGGCGGTAAAAATGGCTGACTCCTTGAAAACACTGGTTCAAAAAGGTGCAGACTTTGCAGCATTAGCTAAAATCTATAGCGTAGATGGTTCGAAAGATAAAGGTGGTGAGCTAGGTACTTTCTCAAGAGGTATGATGGTTCCTGAATTTGAGAATGCAGCATTTAATGGCCACACAGGTGACCTGAAAGTTGTAACCTCACAATTTGGTGTACACCTTTTGAAAATAGAAAAGCAAATCGGGTCTTCAAAAGTGGCTAAAATCGCTTATATAGAGAAAAACCTTTCACCAAGCAGCAGAACAAAAGATCAGGCTTATAAAAAAGCATCTGCGTTCCTGAATGCGGTTAAAGGTGATAACTTTAATGCTGAAGCAAAGAAACAAGGACTTACAGTTAGTGTGGCGGAAAGAATTACAGGTAGTCAGGGTTATGCTCCGGGACTTGATAATCCACGTCAGTTAATCCGTGACGGATTTGCAGCAAAGAAAGGTGATGTGTTAACTGAAGTATACCAAATGGACAATGCGTTTGTGGTAGCTCATGTTACAGACATTAAACCAAAAGGTATTCTTCCATTGGAATCTATTAAAAAGGATATCGAGCCATTGGTTATCAATGCAGTTAAAGCGAACATGTTGAAAGATAAATTAGCTAAGGCTGCTCAGGGCGCTGCCAACCTGACTCAGGTTGCACAGAAAGTTGGAAGGACTGTTACACCGGTACAGAATATTGTATTCTCAAACCCTGTAATTCCGGGAGCTGCTCAGGAAAACAAGCTGGTAGGAACTGTATTTGGTTCACCGGTAAATAAAGTTTCCAAGCCAGTTGATGGTGAGCATGGTGTTTATGTATTCACTGTAAATGGTTTTGCAAATCCTGCTCCAATGGGTAATACATTCAAACAGAAAGAAATGATGCTGCAGGCATTGGGACAACGTACTTTAGGTGCGGCTTTCCAGGCTTTACAAGATAAAAGCGAGATAAAAGACAATAGGGTGAAATTCTATTAATCTTATTTTACGTAATTTTGAAACCGGAAGCCTATGCTTCCGGTTTTTTTATTTAATAATGTTATGGAAATTCAGGAAAATATAGTCAACAAAGTTGCTGCCAGTGGATTAATCACACTGAACCTGGAATCATATTATGACCAGGGAGAAAGAATAATCTACGATATAAAAGATAACCTGTTTCATGGTTTGATGTTACGGGAAAAGGATTTCAGGGAGTTTATTAAGACCCATGAGTGGGAAGCTTATAAAGGTAAAAACGTCGCTGTTATTTGCAGTGCAGATGCGATCGTGCCTACCTGGGCCTATATGCTGCTGGCTACTAAATTAAAGCCTTATGCAAATGAGGTGGTTTTTGGTAATCTGGAAACCCTGGAAGCCGTATTATTCACCAGGGCCCTTGCGAAAATAGATCTGGAATCTTTCAGGGACGAACGTGTTGTGATCAAAGGCTGTGCCGACGTCACAGTTCCGGTTGCCGCCTATGTGGAGATTACAAACCTGCTTACGCCAGTTGTTAAAAGTATCATGTATGGGGAGCCTTGTTCTACCGTACCTGTATTCAAACGAAAGGCCTGATGATTTTGGATTGCTTTTTGTTTTACAGAAGTATGAGAAAAATCACCATGCTCTCCATTTTCGTTTTGTTATCCTTTTACGGATTCTCGCAGGAACTTCCTTTAAAGAATGAACCTGTGTTTCAAGCGGGAGAGGAGCTGGAGTACAAATTACGGTATGGTTTCATTACAGCCGCGGAAGCAACGATTAAGGTTTTAAATTCAGATATGAAGTTTGATAACCAACCGGTTTATAATCTGGTTGTGGATGCAAAGACTTCTGGTACATTCGATGTGTTTTACAAAATAAGGGATCATTATGATTCTTATATAGATAAAAAGACACTGACTCCGTATTTCTATCAGGAAAATATCAGGGAAGCCTCCTATAAGAGACAAGATAAAGCCAGGTTTACGCAGGAGACCAAAAAGGTTGTCAGTAACCGGGGCACATTTACAGCTCCGACCAATCAGACATTTGATCTGGTTTCAGCCTATTATTTTGCCCGCAGTCTTGATATATCCGGTTTAAAAATAGGAGATGAGTTTAAACTAAATTACTTTTTGGGTGATAAGATCAGCAGCCTTACTGTTAAATATGTAGGCAAAGAAGTTGTAAAAAGTAAGTTAGGTAAAATCCGGTGTCTGAAGTTCAGCCCAAGCATCCAGCCAGGAAGAATATTTAGAAAAGACAGCGCATTATACCTCTGGATCACAGATGACGGCAACAGGGTCCCTGTAAAGGCGCAGGTTGAGATCTTAGTCGGCGCAGTCACAATGGAAATTAAATCGGCCAAGGGTCTAAAGTATCCTTTGGTCCAAGAAAAATAAATCATGATAGAAGTACAGAACACTCTGGTTCACGAAGATGTTATCCGCGAAAACTTTGTGTGTAATTTAAATAAATGCAAAGGTATCTGCTGTGTAGAGGGAGATTCAGGTGCACCATTGGAACATGCAGAGACAGCTATTCTGGAAGAAATTTATCCGAAAATTAAACACCTGCTTGCCCCTAAAGGCATAGCGGCGATAGAGGAATATGGAACATCGGTTGTAGATTCTGATGGAGATCTGACTACCCCATGCGTAGACGGAAATAAAGAGTGTGCTTATGTCACTTTTGAAAATGGAATTACTAAATGTGCGATCGAAAAAGCACATGAACAGGGTATTGTAGACTGGCAGAAACCGATTTCCTGTCATCTTTATCCGATTCGTGTAACCAGCTATCCGGAATTTGATGTGTTAAATTATGATCGCTGGCATATCTGTTCCGATGCGTGTGTATTTGGACGTGAGCTTAAAGTGCCGGTATATACTTTTCTGAAAGGACCGCTAATCAGAAAATATGGGGAGGAATGGTATGCTGAACTCGAAAATAGTGTATCTTCAGGCCTATAACCAAAACTAAGACGTCTTGAAAGGAATTATATTAGCAGGAGGGAGCGGTACGCGATTGCATCCCCTTACATTAGTTATGAGTAAGCAGATGATGCCTGTTTACGATAAACCCATGATTTATTATCCATTATCTACCTTGATGCTGGCCGGGATTAAAGAGATATTAATTATTTCTACGCCTCATGATCTGCCTAACTTCGAAAAGCTACTGGGAGACGGCAGTGCTTTGGGATGCAAATTCAGTTATGCGGTACAAAAGGAGCCGAATGGACTTGCGCAGGCATTTGTAATTGGGGCAGACTTTATTGGAACAGATAAAGTAGCGCTGGTACTGGGCGACAATATTTTTTATGGAGACGGAATGACCAGATTACTGCAATCCAGTAGTGATCCCGAGGGCGGAGTCGTTTTTGCTTACCGCGTTTCTGATCCGGAGAGATATGGAGTAGTGGAGTTTGATGAGCATAAAAATGCAATTTCTATCGAAGAGAAACCAACTGATCCTAAATCAGATTACGCAGTGCCCGGATTATATTTTTATGATAATAGCGTAGTAGAAATTGCTAAAAACATAAAGCCATCACCACGTGGTGAATATGAGATTACAGATGTCAATAAAGTATATCTGGAACAGGGTAAGTTAAAGGTAGGCGTTTTAAGCCGTGGAACAGCCTGGCTGGATACCGGTACATTTGCCTCTCTGATGCAAGCCGGACAATTTGTACAAGTGATCGAAGAAAGGCAAGGCCTGAAGATCGGATGTATAGAAGAAGTAGCTTACAGAATGGGCTTTATCAGTAAAGAGCAGTTAATCGCGATAGCAACACCACTGGTGAAAAGTGGATACGGAGCTTATCTGCTGAAACAAGTCAAATAAAATATAGATGATTCTCCTGATCAGTGCATGTTCAGGATACAAATAGAAGTACTAAACAAAAAGAGAGGGATACCTAAATATCCCTCTCTTTTTGTTTGTTAAATAGCCTTAGTGGCGTCTTTTAACCAGGCAGCTTCTGTCGGGTCTAAACCTGGGCTTAGTTTCTCATAAACCAGCTCGTGGTAACTGTTCAGCCATTCTATCTGTACTTTCTCCAGTAATTCCATTTGCAGTATACCGGTATGGATCGGTGCAAGAGTTAAGGTTTCAAATGCAAGGAAATCATTAAACTCATTTTTCTCAGTCGCGATAGTATGCACCAGGTTTTCAATTCTGATTCCATGTCTGCCCGGACGGTAAACACCGGGTTCGATAGAAGTAATCATACCCGGCTCTATAGCTACAGGGTTAGCGGTAGGATTAAACACCTGCGGTCCTTCATGTACATTTAGAAAATATCCAACACCATGCCCTGTTCCGTGACCATAGTTGATCCCGTGTTCCCAAAGCGGTCTTCTTGACACGGCATCAATCTGATATCCGCAGGTACCTGCCGGAAACTGCAACCTGCAACCTTCGATCATTCCTTTCAGAACAAGCGTATAATCTTTTTTCTCTTCTGCAGTAGTTTCACCCAGTGGGATTGTGCGTGTAATATCGGTGGTGCCGTAGAAATATTGTCCGCCCGAATCTACCAGGTACAGACCTTTATTCAATAAAGGCACATTACTCTCTTCAGAGGCTCCGTAATGCGGTAGTGCAGCATGAGCCGCATAAGCACTGATCGTGTTGAAACTATCGCCGACATAAGCCGGGTCAGCAGCGCGGTATGATCCGAGTTTCGCCGCCGCCGATATTTCGGTAATCGTTGTTTTCCCAATATTTTCTTCCAGCCAGATCAGGAACCTCGTAATCGCAATACCATCTTTACGCATCGCTTCACGTGTATTCTGAACTTCTGTTTCATTTTTTACAGCTTTTAATACTGTAGAAGGATTGGTCGCCCTGTTTATTTTAACCGACTCAGGTAATAATTTGAGGTAGGCGTAGCAATTTCTTTTTGGGTCAAGCAGAATTTTACTTCCGGCAGGAATATGACTGATAGAACGTTCGATTTCCGTATAAGCGAGAACCTCAGTTCCACTTTTCAGCAGATCAATCTTATCTTCTTCTGTCAGTTTATCTGGTTGGATAAATATAGTTGCATGATCCTGGCTAATGATTGCGAAACTCAGCACAACAGGATTATAGTTCACATCTTTTCCACGTATGTTGAATAACCAGGCCATATCATCAAGGGAAGAAACCAGGTGAAAATCGGTTCCGGCCTGTTCCATAGCCACGCGTACTGCGGTCAATTTTTCCTTGACAGTTTGTCCTGCTGCTTCGGCACTGATTAAATATGCTGGTTCGACAGGTAGTTCAGGGCGGTTCTGCCAGATCGGGCTGATATAGTCTTTATGGCTGAAATGAAGATCGGCCAGGCCAATTTCAGCAGTGATCAGTTCGCCCAGAAGAACAGATAATAATTTCTCATCTGCAGCCACAACAGCACCCGCAGGTAATGTCGCCTTTAACCATTGAATATATTCGGGCGCGTGCTGCACCTTTTGTTTAACCAGTTCAAATCCACTGCCACTGAGTTGTTCAGTAGCCTGTTCAAAATAGCGGAAATCTGTCCATAAACCTGCGAAATCAGCTGTGATAACTAAAGTGCCTGCAGATCCGTGAAAACCAGAAACATAAGGGATACATTCATAATGTTTCGGAAGGTATTCACTGATATGTGGATCAGCAGAAGGAATAATATAGGCACCCACCTGGTCGGCCTTCATCTGTTTACGTATTTCGCTTAATTTTTCCTGATATGTCATATACAAATGTTCTGGTATGTATGTAAAAGACCAAATTTAAATAATTAATTGACACCTCCGAGACATAGTCTTTTCGAGTTTTTGAATTCGTTACTATTTTATTTCGTTTTTTCTCCCTGATCTGTTATATTACGCCCAATGAATTATGCCATTACTGGTCCTGAGTGTTGTTTGCCCTACTCAGGAAAAGTAATGGTTTTTTAATTACCTTTGGGGTCGAGAAGAAGATTATGGGACTGAAAATGCGAATCACGTACAAAGACACTGATTATGTGTACGAGATTATAAATGGCGCCGGGATAACAAAGGATACTGCCGAGCTTAAAATATTATTAAACGGAAAAACTGTTACGTTGCAGAAGAATACAAATAAAGTATGGATGCAGGAAGAAGGTGAGTTTGCGATTGAGCCCGAACTGGCTCAGGCTCTGGGCCGTTCTGTCTCTTTACGTTACCGGATGTAATATAGTATTATTCTATGGACACCCCGGAAATCAGCCCATCAGATTTTTTATTAATCAAGGATAATCCCTCTTATCTTGTGATTGATGTAAGGGAGCCAGGTGAAATGCCGGAAGCAAAAGGATTCTCTTTTCTTAAAATTCCCCTTTCAGAATTGCAAAAGTCCATTCCAGTCCTGCAGCAGGATCAGGTTATTTTATTCTGTCATGCCGGGGTACGCAGTCTGATTGCCGCCGGGATCTTGAAAAAAGCTTATCCGGATAAATCTTTCTTTAGCTTAAAAGGAGGAATTCTTCGTCTTCCCCCTTTATAATCCATTTTTACTCGTAACGCAGTGCTTCGATCGGGTCCAGTCCGGCTGCCTTAAGCGCAGGATAGTAACCGAAAAATATTCCTGTAACCGCGCATACAAGAAAAGAAATCACGATAGACGATTCTGAAATAACCGTAGGCCAGTGGAGCATAGCCGGTAAAACAATTGCGGCTGTCACCCCTAGAATAACGCCTATTACACCTCCCGTAATACTAATCATCACGGCTTCAATTAAAAACTGAAGCAGAATATCTACACCTCTGGCACCTATAGACATACGGAGCCCGATTTCGCGCGTTCTTTCGGTAACCGAGACATACATGATATTCATGATTCCAATTCCCCCGATAACCAGTGATATACTGGCTACAGCCGTAAGCAGAGCCGTCATCATGGAACTGGTAGAATTCATCATTGTCATCAGCTCTGCCTGTGTCCTGACCTGAAAATCATCTTCCTGACCCTGTCTTAGACGGTGCGTGTCGCGCAGAATTGCGCTAACCTGGCTTACCGCGTCGTCAGAGGCGTCCTCACTTGTTGCGGAAGCGTAGATACTATTAAAATATATAGATGATAATACCCTTTTCTGAATCGTTGTATAAGGAGCAATTATGATATCATCCTGATCCTGACCGAAATTACTCTGTCCTTTTGCATTTAATACACCAATTACCTGGAACGGAATTTTACCGAAACGGATAATCTGTCCGATTGGGTCCTCGCCATTTGGAAAAAGATTATCAACTACAGTTTTACCCAGCAGGCAGACCTTTGCTGAAGTACGCACGTCCTGATTGGAAAATAGAATACCCTCTTTAACACTCAGTTTCCTGATTTCCAGATAATCCGGACTGACACCCTGGATGCTGGTCGGCCAGTTTGCTGCCCCGTGAATGGACTGGCCGCTTGAAGAGGCAAGAGGAGAGATCCTGGCTACCGCAGGGGCATCCTTCTGGATGGCATCGACATCCTTAATCGTTAAGACCTTAATGTTGCTGCCCATCATCCTTGCGCCGCCAGGTTCATTACTGTAAGGCATAATAGTAATCATATTAGAACCCATGCTGGAAAGAGAAGCACTGATACTCTGTTTGGAACCTTCCCCGATAGACATCATTGTAATTACAGAAGCTACACCGATGATAATGCCCAGCATAGTCAGCAATGCTCTCAGCTTGTTGCGCTGCAGTGCTTTCATGGCCAGCCTTATTAAATTGATAATTTTCATGTTTTTCTATTAAAACTATTAGCAGCTATTTTTAATAATCATCAGCTTCCGGCAATGAGCTCAGTGCTTCCCTGGCGGAACGTATATTCACGTTTGGAGAATCCTTTTGTACTCTTCCGTCACGAAGCATGACCGTTCTGGTGCTGAATGAAGCTATATCAGGTTCATGTGTAACAAATACGATGGTTTTACCCTGCTGATTCAGTTCCTGCATTAAAGCCATTATCTCATAAGAAGTTCTGGTGTCGAGGTTACCGGTGGCTTCGTCTGCCAGGATCATGACCGGTTCATTAACCAGTGCCCTCGCGATCGCTACCCTTTGCTGCTGGCCACCAGAAAGCTGATTAGGCGTATGGTCAAAACGGCCATCCAGTTTCACAGCCTGAAGTGCAGCAATAGCCCTTTCCTTGCGTTCCTTAGTGCCGATCGCCGGATTGTACATTAGCGGAAGTTCCACATTTTCCAGTGCAGTCGTTCTGGGCAGGAGGTTATAAGCCTGAAATACGAAACCGATCTTGGTGTTTCGTAAACGGGCCAGCTCATCCCTGCTCAAATCTTTTACATTGACTTTGTCCAGCATATAGATACCTTCCGTAGGCTGATCCAGGCAGCCCAGCATATTCAGCAGTGTCGTTTTACCCGATCCGCTACTGCCCATGATAGTCACGAATTCACCAGTCTGTACATCAAAAGAAACCCCTTTGAGTGCCCTGACAATTTCAGTACCCATTTTAAACTCCCGTTTAACATTCTGAATCTCTAAGATTTTATGGCTCATTATCTTCTTCCCCCTCCACCAGGTCTTTTTGGCATAAAAGGACTTGCAGTTCCGCCGGTGCTGGCCGAAGAAGCTTCTTCAGCGCCTGTTACCACCACGTCTGAAGATTTCAGTCCGGAAAGAACCTCCACATGTGTATTATCATTCAGGCCAGTCTGGATCTTTTGCTGGACCAGCTGCTGCCCGCGCAGCACCCATACTGCCGCCACCGGCACTTCCTCGGTTTCTCCTTTTTCCTTGCTCACCTTACTTTCCCTGCCCGCAGGATTTCTCATACTCCGGTCCGGTACCAGCTGATATTGCTTTGCCAGGCTGGAATCAGGCCTGAATTTAAGGGCCTGTGCAGAAACCAGCAGCGCATCCGGTACCTCTTTAGTGTAGATCACAATATTTGCCGTCATACCCGGCTTCAATTTTTTATCATCGTTTGGTGCATCAATCAAAGTCGCATAAGTAACCACATTAGATGCAATAGAAGGCTGCAGACGGATCTCTTTTACTCTGCCATTAAAAGTATCATCAATAAAAGCATCTACAGTAAACGTCGCACGCTGGCCCTGTATAACATTACCTATATCGGCCTCATCTACCTTCGCCTGGACCTGCATTTTGGTAATATCTTTGGCGATGGTGAAGATTGTCGGTGTGTTAAAACTCGCTGCAACTGTTTGGCCGATATTGACACTTCTGCCCAGAACCACGCCGTCTATGGGGCTGTAGATCTGTGTAAAAGACAGATTCTTTTCTGCGGCTTTCAGCTGTGCCTTTACGCTGTTTACATTGGCCGCAGCAACCTGTAAAGTGTTTTTAGCCAGGTCAAAATCCGCACGGCTTATCGCACCCGTTTCAAACAGCTGCTGCTGCCGGTTATAATTAGCCTGCTGATAATTCTGGTTACTCAATGCCTGCGTCAGATTGGCTTTTGCCTGATCGACCGTAGCCTGAATTAACGTTTTATCCAGTTCGGCCAGCAGCTGACCTTTTTTAACAGTAGAGTTAAAGTCGGCATACATCGCAGAAATAGTTCCCGATACCTGAGTACCTACCGTTACCGTATCTACCGGCTGAATAGTTCCGGTAGCAGTAACACTGGTTGAAATCGGACCCATTTTCGGACTTTCAGTTGTGAGCAAAACCTGATGCTCTTTTTCTCTGAGCAGGAAGAACCAGAGCAGCCCTGCAACGACAACAACGGAAAGCAGCAGTAGAATGATTTTTTTAGACTTCATGATTTATAGTTTAATAGGTTTGCCCAGGTAAAATTCATAGATCCTTGCAGCCAGTGCTGCGTTGTATTTAGCTTGGATATAAGTTTGCGTAGCCTGCACATAGAGATTACGCTGCTGATAGTATTCGACAATATTAGCCGCACCAATATTTAACTCCTGAGTGGCGATACGATAGATTTCAGTATTATATTTTAGCTGCTCAGTTGCCGAGGAGAACTGGCTTCCGGCATTCTGGACATTAATAAATGCCTTTTCGGTACCCAAGGCAAGCGTTGTTTTAGTGTCCTCCATGCTCAGTTCAGATTGGGCGACTGCAATTCTCGCTTTTGCCGTTGCCGTCTTGTTTTGCCTTTTTGTGAAAACCGGTACAGAAAGCGTCAGACCAGCCTGCTGATAAAAATTATTATCAAACTGCCTGAAGGCATTATAAGAAGGATCCTTAGCATAACTTGTTCCGATACCAGCGCCAAGACTCAGAGTAGGCAGATAACCCGTTTTTGCTTTTTGCAGATTGAGATCTGCTATCTGTACACCCAGCTGTGCATTTTTAATCTCAGGCCTGTTCTGAAAAGCATACTGTTGTACTGCTGCTAAACCCGGAATGTCTGCAGTCGTGCTAATGTTCAGCGGACGTACAATCTCAAAATCAAGTTTTTCAGGCAACTGGAGAATCTGACGAAGTGAAATCTTGTCCAGACGTTCGGCATTCTGTGCTGCAGTGAGGTTGTATTGATCAGTTGCCAGTTGGGCTTCGAACTGTACGACTTCCTTTTTCGCTGCGGATCCAGTATTAAAACGTTTATTAGCCTGGGCCAGTTGTGCGACAGAAGTTTTAACCAGATCCTGCAGGTAGATGATACTTTCCTTGTCAACAAGAATACTTAGGTAAGTCTGGGTAATCTGGATGGTGATATCATTCCGGGCCTGTTCAATTGCATAAGCTGCAGATTGTACACTCAGGTCCTTTTGTTTAATATCAGTTTTCAGATATCCGCCCTGGTAAAGCGTCCAGGCAGAGCTGAGTCCTATTGATCCTTGATAGTTTAACGTTGAATTGGCGATCCCCGTTGCTTTATTATAGTGGTTATAAGATTGTGCGGCTGAGCCATACAGGTCGGGGAGTACAGCCGCCTTTGCCAGCAGCAGGTCCTGTTCGGCGCTCTGTTTATCCAGCCCCAGGCCCCGGAGCTGTATATTATTCGTTTTGGCATACTGCAGACAGGTTTCCAGATCCCAAATCGCCGGAACAGCCTGGCTGATACCCTGACTGTAACCTTGTAAAGCCATTAACAATAGGCTGGTCAGCAGCAGGTTGTATCGGAGTTTTCTAAGATTGAGCATGAATTTCTTAATTAACACATCAAATCAACGCTTCTTTAAGCTCATCAAAAAACAGAATAGACCTGCAAACCAAATCCATAGACGAATACAACGTTGCAGCCGACGGAGAGATTTGCATTACTCAGCGAATGATAGGTAACTTGCCAATTCAAATCATAGCCTATAATCCCAATGGTTGCTATTAAAAGTAAAGCTTATATTACTGTGCTGCTGCATGTGCTGGTATGGATGCTTTTTGCATTTGTTCTGTTGTTCTATCAACCCCTTTCCTGGAATATCACCTTACCCTATCAGTTTTGGATAAAGCAAGGATGGGTACTGCTTATCCTGATTACCATATTTTACCTCAACAGTTATATTTATGTACCCGGTTTACTGCTGAAAAATAAAAATGCGCTTTTTGCACTGGCTATAACAGCCAGTTGTTTATCTGCCGGGATTCTGGTCGAGATTATAGATGATCTGCTGCAGCTCCCGCGTCTCATGGATATTATTTTTAAGGAACTTGGTTTTACCAGACCCCCGAAAAGATTTGTAGGCCTGGATATATTCCTTTACATGATGACGCTTTTTATCGCCGGTATAAGTACCTCCGTAACGCTAATCCAGAAATGGCAGACAGATAAGCAGCTTCGCGATGCGTTAGAAAAAGAAAAGATTGCTTCGGAGCTATCTTTTCTTAAAGCACAGATCAACCCGCATTTCTTTTTTAATACACTCAATAATATTTATGCCCTTACACATGTAGACGTTGCAAAGTCCAGAAAGGCGCTGCATATGTTAAGCCGGATGATGCGTTACCTGCTTTACGATACGCAGACTGGTATTACACCATTGAGTAAAGAAGTTTCCTTCATTCGTGACTACCTCGCATTAATGCAGCTGCGGCTTAATGAATCGACAACAGTTAGTTTTTTGGGACCCGATCCCGATGCCGATGTAAATATTGCACCTATGTTATTTCTGCCTTATATTGAAAATGCATTTAAACATGGTATAAGTACAATTTCACCCTCACAAATAACTATTAATTTAAGTCTTGAAGCAAACCAGATCGCTTTAACGGTGACGAACACGATCTGTACAGAAAACACTGAACTTGCAGATAACTATGGAGGAATCGGTTTGTTGAACACCAAGCGGCGACTGGATTTATTATATCCAGGAAAACATACTTTCTGTGCAGAAAAGACTGAAGATGGAAAAGAATTTATCGTTCATTTAACACTCGTACCAGATGATTTTGAATTGTATAGCAGTTGATGATGAGCCACTGGCATTAGGCCTGGTTTGCAGCTTTATCGAACAAACCCCGTTTTTGAAATTAGTGGGGAAATTTTCCAGTGCTTTGAAAGCGCTGGAAATGATTCATGAGACGCAGATTGATTTAATATTTCTTGATATCCAGATGCCCGATTTTAACGGGATACAGCTTGCACGGATGCTTGACCATCCAAACGGAAAGCCAGCACCAAGGGTTATTTTTACTACAGCATTTAATCATTTCGCATTGGAAGGATATAAAGTCGACGCGCTGGATTACCTTTTAAAACCATTCGATTACGAAGAATTTCTAACCGCAGCCAATAAAGGGCGCGTCTATGCAGAACTGGTCCGGAAACCGGATACGGCTGTACCAGTTCAGATCACTCAGGAACAAGAAGAGGATTATATTTTTCTGAAAGTAGAATATCAGCTGGTACGGGTTCCGATTCGTAATATTCTTTATATTGAGGGCTTAAAAGACTATGTAAAAGTCTACTTAGCCGGAACAGAACGTCCTGTTTTAACGCTGACAAGTTTGAAAGCACTGGAACAAAAGTTATCTCCAAGATCATTTATGCGTGTACACCGGTCCTATATTGTCGCACTCGATAAAATAACCGCGGTTAATAAGAATAGCCTTTATGTCGACCAGATGCATATCACTATCGGGGAGCAGTATAAAGACGTTTTTAATACCTATATCAATAAATGGATGTAGTGTTTCCTTGAAAAGGTTAATCTGTCGGTGCGTTTTAGTGCTAAGTGGTTGTTTGTTAGGCTGATGATCGTTAAATAGTGTTAAATAAAATTGTCTGCGGCAATCGTTTAATATATTTAATAGCTCATGATAATCAAAAAATTGGCATTGGTTTTTTTGCTGCTCATAAATGCGGTGACAGGCATTCAAGGCCAAACTGTAAACCTGCAGTCCGGTGTATTGATCAGTAAGGCTGAGAATACCAGGCTATCAAATATTCAGATCTCCAATAAACGGAGTTCTGCAGTTGTGAAATCAGACCTGTTAGGTTTATATCAGATATTGGCTGAAGTAGGGGATACACTGGAAATCAGTGATTCTTTATATGAGACACAAAAAATTGTCGTAAGCAATTTTACTTTTATCAAAACAACCTTAAGGCCCTGGCTGCTTTTAAATGAGGTTGTTATCCGGGCTAATTCAATTAAAGCAGATCTGGATGAAGTCCAGGGACAATTTAAAAGTCAGGGCGTATTTTACACCGGAACTCCACATTATTATTACCTCCTGCTGAAACCAATGACGTTTATTTACGAGAACTTCAAAAAAGAAGTCAAAAATGCCAGGAAATTCAGAAAGTATGCAGAGCATGAGCTGGCACATAATAAGATTACACAACGATTTAATAATCTCTCCATAAAAGCTGTTGTTCCGATAAACGATCAGGATTTGAGTTCTTTCAAATTACAGTATATGCCCTCGCCGGAACAAATAAGTGCCTGGAATGATTATGACCTGAACAGGTATATTATCAAATCATATGCACAGTTTAAAGCACAAATGAAAAACTAAAGCTACTTCGTTGCCATCTTTAAAGCCGCCTCAAGTATTTCGTCCCGGCCCGAGCTTATGCCTTGTATCGTTGGATTTACAATTATATCAGGAATAATTCCTTTAAGATGATGTTTGCTTCCATCATTATTTTTGACGAGCATCCCCGTGTAGGCAACTGAATAACGCCCCGGTAAGTAAATCACGTTCATGCTGCCGTTTGTACCTGAAGTCGGTTGCCCGATAAGTGTTGCCAGTTTGAAATCCTTCATGCGGCTGAGTAAGGTCTCCGAAGCACTTTGTGCGGTGGCATCTACCAGAAAATAGATCTTTGCCTTTAAATGCGGCGATACCGGAACTAATTGCGTCGGATCTTTTTCATACGTTAACTGCTGCATATCCGGATAAATAATCTCAGGCGTAAAGAAAGTTTGAGGGTTTACAGTCTGAGTTAGCAGATGTGGGATAAGATTAAAAGCATTGTCAGAAGCAGGGTAACCTCTTAAGTCAAATATCACTGCTTTCGCAATTGCCAGTTCCTTTTCATACTGCTGTTCTGAAATAGTATCTGTAGACAAGTTCAGATAAAATACACCCGGTTTTACCCATCCTCTTTTTACAGGACTTTTTGTAAATGATCCGTTCCTGTAACCAACTCCTTTCACATTCCTTGCCAGAATCAGTGACGTTTTGGTTCCTTTCCGGTCAAGTACCAAAGAAATATCTGTATTTTCCGGGCCGTTGAGTAAGGTCACCAGGCCTTTAGATTCTTTCCATTGAGCTGAGCCGGACAGATACGTCTCTTTCTCTGACAGCGCCTCAGCAGCAGAGATATGATTAATTGAGTCTATTATATCCCCGCGTGCAATAACTTTAATTAGCGTGCTATCCAAAACTTCTTTGACCAGCACCTTTCCCGCTACCCTGGCCAGAATTAATGGCGCCGAAGCATCATTACTCTGATCGCTGCCATCTGACAATTCAATAAACATATGTCCATCATTGAGTGGTGCACACATTAGCTTCAGTGTATTTAAGAAATCATGGGAAGTTTGATCGGCCATTGCTTTCGTGAATGCAGCCGTCAGAATTTCCTGTGCAGAGGCCGATGCATCTTCCCAGTAAGGAAATGAATGTTTGAGAATATTCCAGGTGATTATAATATCGGCCAGTCTGATCTCCGGTACATCTCCCGTGATCATTAATTTCCCTTCCGGATTTTTAGGGAGGGCGGTATTCATTGCGGCTGTCAGCTGTTGGTTTGCCACTGTATCTGCTTTTGGATAAGTCTGCGCGGCATTTCCATATAAAGCATAGGGAACTATGCAAGATATGCCTGTAACAATTTCTTGCTGCAGGTATTCGCCAACTGCCGTGTGTTTGGTTAACAAAGGGATCTGTGGTACAGGGGCTCCGGGTTCGGTAACCGTATTTCTATTTAAACGCCTGCTCCAGTATGTTCCATTTTTAAATATGGGCAGTTCGAAGCCGATATGCTGCCAGCTTATTGTCTGATAGCCCCGGAGATTTTCAGGTGTAAGTTCCTGTATAGAGAAATGCGCGGGGCTGGAGTTCAGGAATACTTTAACAGTCGGGGCAATCGGTATGAATATACTTTTGAGTACACTGATTAGTTCTGCATCATCTTTCACTTTCAGCATCTGCTGACTTCCATAAATAGCCAGAATAGCCCAGTCTCGTGGGGCTTCATCGGCAGGATGGAAGTACTGGACAAACCCATATAACCGCGTAAATGCCTCTAGATTCCGAATTTGGCGACTGGTTGACTGTGCTTGAAGATTATAAAAAGATAAAGACGCAAATAAAAAAAGCAATGAAAAGTGTTTGAGCATATACCAAGATAGTTATTGCAGTCTTACGCTGATTTTTTTGCAGAATGATTTAACAGTTTTTAACCTAAGTACCGGTTAAAGAACAAAGAATTGGAGCTGTCTCTTAAGAAACACAGTTTTTAGGTCCGGGTATCCATCAGAAAGCAGGTCGAATACTCTTTTTAGCAAAAATAATACGCGATTTTCTTATCAAAACGTTTTTTTTGATTTGAATCACGGAAATATGGATGAAAAAAAATTACATTTAGTACACCATAAAACCTTTATCTAACCAAAAACATGAAATATAGCAATTGCCTGATGGTTCTCCTTCTGGGAGGAAGTCTGAATGCGCTGGCTTTTCAATCACCTGATAGTACCCAATACTTTCAGGTTCGACAGCTTACAGAGAACACCGGTAAATTATTGGTGCCGGATAAACGTACAGATCTGTTTCAATACGAACTCGAAGGAACAAATCCCGTAACCATTAATCTTGAAACAACCATCGCCGGTGCCACCACAGCATTACAGTCCGCTTATAACCAGGCCGGCCTCCACACTATTATAAAGACCAGTCTGTTACCATTGTCAGAGCCCGGTGCGGTAACACATGGTGTGGTGAAACTCTCTGTCGGTAACAACCGTAAAACACCAGATCATGCTGCGGAGATGGTTACACAAACTATTTTAGGTACACCACTGCAGATTCTTAAAAAGCAGCGTGGTTATTCCCTGGTCCGTTCCCCGGATAACTATATTTCTTGGCTGGAGAATGAGTCCATTGCCTTAATGGAAGATTCTCGTTTCATGGAATGGGAACAAGAGAAAAAGGTAGTTTACACCGCCGATAATGGGTTCTCCTATACCGAGCCGAATGAAAATTCCCTGCGCGTATCAGATCTGGTTAAAGGAAATATCCTGAGTGTAACCGGTAAGAAGGGTAAATATTATCATGTCCTTTATCCAGATGGGAGAGCGGGATATATCCACACAAAAGATGCTGTTGACTATAAAAAATGGCTGGGGAGGCCTAATCCTACAGCAAGCCAGATTCTGGAAACTGCTAAATTATTTGTAGGTGTACCCTATCTCTGGGGCGGTACCTCCATTAAGGGTGTAGACTGCAGCGGCTTTACTAAAAGCGCCTATTTTCTGAATGGAATTGTATTACCAAGAGACGCCTCACAACAGGCATTGGTAGGAGAAGCAGTGGATATTTATGAAGCAGATACCGTTAACCTGCAGAAGAGTCTCCAGAATCTCAAAGCAGGGGATCTGCTGTTTTTCGCGTCGTCCAAAGGAAGAGTAGCTAATCCCCGGATTACACATACAGCCATTTATATGGGAGATGGCGTGTTCATTCAGGCAGCAGGCTTAGTTAGAATCAACAGTATGATTCCGTCGGCTGGTGACTATGCAGATTTTCAGTCCCGGACACTGGTGAGCGCAAGAAGAATGTTAACTGCAGTTGGCAGTCCGCAGATCAGCCGGGTAGAAGACAACCCCTTTTACCGCAATACCGGTAAAAAATAAAACGAACCAAAACAACCTAAACCAAAACTTATGAAAAAAACCATTACTCTACTCATTCTATTCTTTTGTTGTGCGGGTCTACTACGGGCGCAGGAAAAAGACATCCGGGGTAAAATCACTTCCTCAGAAGACGGACAGCCACTTCCCGGAGTTAGTATTACAGTTAAAGGAACCAGCAATGGAACTTCTTCCAATTCACAGGGAGAATATGCGATTAAGGCCAGTACGGGAGCCGTTCTTGTTTTCCGTTCTATCGGATACCAGTTGCAGGAAGCAGCAGTTGGCTCAGGTAATACCGTAAATATATTGCTGAAAGCAGATGACCAGAATCTATCAGAAATTGTCGTTACAGCGATGGGTATTAAACGCTCTGAGAAGTCACTCGGATACGCCACTCAAAGTGTTAAAGGAGAAGATCTGACTATAGCTAAACAACAGAATGTACTGGGTTCACTGGCAGGTAAAGTTGCCGGTGTACAGGTTACCGGTTCATCCGGAGCGAGTATGGGTGGAACGCAGAAGATTAAAATCCGCGGGGCTAACTCCCTGTCAGGGAACGATCAGCCCCTGATGGTTGTGGATGGAACACCGATCTCGAATACCAATTTCTCCAATACTACATCTAACGGTGCCGATTATGGAAACCTGGCTCAGGATATCAATTCAGAAGATATTGAATCTGTTAATGTCCTGAAAGGACCGGCAGCTTCTGCGTTATATGGTTTAAGAGGCCAGTATGGTGTAATTTTGATCACCACTAAAAAAGGAAAAAAAGGGCCTAAAAAAACAGATGTACAATTCAGCTCTGCATTTACGGTAGACAAAACGGGCAATTTCATGCCATTGCAGAATACCTATGGCGTGGGAAATAATCAGACCTTCCTGACGCTGGCTAACGGACAGAAATATGTGAATGGGAATGACGAAAGCTGGGGACCAAAAATGGATGGTACACCGGTAAGAATGTATTATAGTTTCTATCCGCAGGATGAACGTTTCGGACAGGAAACCCCATTTGTACCTCAGCCAAATAACATCAAAGATTTATACCGTACCGGATACACTTTCAACAATAATATTTCGGTAGCAGGAGGAAATGAAAACTCGGCCCTGCGCTTCAGTTATAATAATGCTTATACGCAAGGGGTGTTACCGAATACCTGGCTAAAAAGAAATAACCTGGGTGTAAACGGATCACTGGATCTGACTCCGAAACTCAGTGTAGGTGCTAATTTAAATTATGCGAATAACAATGGCCAGCGTCCGGCAGAAGGCTATCAGGGTTCAGGAACAGGTGCTGTACAGTGGTTCCAGCGGAATATAGATATGAACGAACTCAAAAACTATAAATACGCAGATGGAACGATCAAAAACTGGAATGTAAACCCGAACACGACTACCGGATTAATTGCTAATAACAAACCAAGTGACTGGAATAATCCCTTCTTTGATCTTTATGAAAATCTGAATAACGATAACCGTGACCGTTTCTTTGGAGATATCAATGCCACTTATCAGGTTATACCAGAGTTAAAATTAAGCGGGTTTATCCGTTCAGATATGTTTACGCAAAATATTACCAGCAGAAGAGCCTTAGGCGGGTTTGAAACCGAAGGATATACAGCCGGTAAATATCAGAATACAGAAAATAACTATGAATTCCTGGGTCAGTATACCAAAACCTGGAATGACCTTTCTGTAAGTGCAAATGTGGGTGCAAATATCCTGACCCAGAAATATACCTACCTCAGACAGGCTACCAGAGGAGGACTGTCCAGTCCTGGTTTTTATAATATAGAAGCTTCTATCGACAGACCGGAGACCGTATCTTATGAAAGAAGAAAAGAAGTCAGGAGTGTGTATGCAACGGGGTCAGTTGGCTATAAAGATACCTACTTCCTGGATGCAACTATCCGTAATGATATTTCCTCGGCATTGCCAAAAGACAATAATTCCTACTGGTATCCTTCGGTAAGCGGAAGTTTTGTGTTCAGTGAGCTGGTTAAATGGGCACCCTTAAGTTATGGTAAAATCAGGGCCGGTTATGCCATTGCAGGATCTGACCTTTCTCCTTATCAGACCGCGTTCTTTTATGAGACAGGCAATACTTATAAAACCGAAACCTCCACTACCAATACACAGTATATTCCAGATCAGCTGAACAATCCAAATATCAAGCCTTCATTCTCACACTCTGTAGAGACAGGTATTGATTTAAGATTCCTTAAAAACCGTGTGGGCATAGAATTCACCTGGTACAAACAACAGAATACCGATCAGATTATTCCGCTTAAGGTGTCCGGAGCGAGTGGATATGAATCTTCAGTAATTAATGCCGGAAAAATTGAAAATAAAGGTATTGAAATCGCCTTAAATGGAAAGCCGGTCGTTTCTTCTGGTTTCAGCTGGGATGTAGCGGTTAACTTTAGCCGTAACAAGAGTATGATTAAAGAATTATATCCGGGAATTGATATCTATCAGCTGGATGTTAACGTCTATTCAAAAGTAAATGTATATCTGAATGCCACAACCGGGCAGCCGTTTGGTAACCTGGTGGGGCAGGCTTATCAGCGAGACGCCGCTACTGGTAAAATACTGCTGGATGCTAATAATCTGCCACTTTATGAAGCCAATCATGACTTTGGAAGTGTATTACCTAAATTCACTGGTGGTTTCTCCAATACCTTCCATATCGGCAGGTTTGATGTGGGTGCCATGATAGACTTCCAGTCCGGGGGTAAATTCTTCAGCTGGAGTAAAATGCTAACTGTAAAATCAGGTCAGGCACCAGAGACAGCAGCATTGAATGACCAGGGCAAAAATGTACGTGACCCGCTTGCTGAAGGCGGAGGTGTTAAGGTAAATGGTATATCTAAGGCAACAGGACAGGAAGTAACAGCTTATGTCGATGCCAAGAACTACTACCGGAATACACTGGGTACACAGGTTTATGAAGAATGGCTTATGGATGCCTCTTATATTAAACTTCGGGAAGTAAGCATTGCTTATAACCTGAATCAGAAAATGCTAACGAAATTACCGTTCAAAGCGGTAAGGATTGCGTTGATGGCCAGAAACCCGTGGATGATCTGGCAGAAAGCACCAAAAGGTCTGGATCCTTCAGATCTTTCTGCCGGTGCGGCTTCTATCAGCTGGATTGAAAAAGGACAATTACCAACAGTCCGTTCTTACGGCGTAAACCTGAACCTGACATTTTAATTGACGGCATGCAGGCCCGACCTGAATGCATAAAGAAAAACACATGAGAAAGATTAATAAATACATACTCATACTGGCAGCCGGCGTATGCTTTACCGGATGTACCAAATTTGATGATGATATCAATACAAATCCTAATAAGCCGGCTAAAGTATCCGGTACGCAGCTGATTGCAAATTCAGAAATGTACCTGCCGGGAATTGCAAATAACGCCTATAGTAGTTTGTATCCGCAGTACCTGGCCAATACTACCTATATTGACGATGCCCGTTATACAACCGTTAATTTTAATTTTTATTCCTGGTATTATGGGCCGCTGATGAACCTGGAAAGTGTAATTAACTCTAAAACACTTGACGGAAATGAAGGCCCGGTGGAAAATCAGGTGGCTGTGGCTAAAATCCTGAAAGCCTATTTCTTTTGGCATCTGACAGACCGTTGGGGAGATTTGCCTTACTCTCAGGCTTTAAAAGGTAGTGAGAATCTAAATCCAGCCTATGATAAACAAGAACAGATTTATGACAATTTGTTCCTTTTGCTGGACCAGGCCAATGCGACCTTAACCAATTCAACGGGTGCTATTAAAAATGATATTGTTTATGGCGGAGCATCTTTAAGCTGGAAAAAGTTTGCTAATACCATCCATATGCTTATGGCTTTACGCTTGTCTAAAGTGAATGAAAATAAGGCAAAAACAGAATTCAACAAAGCGCTGAACGCAGGGATTATAGATAATAATTCTGCAAATTTCGTTTATAAGCATCTGGCAGAAGAGACTAACGAGAACTACTGGTATACTTCTTATACCCGTCAGGGGAGAAACTGGTATGCACTTAGTAAACCGCTGGTAGATCTGATGCAGGGCACAGCCGACCCGCGTCTGGCTACTTATGCAGATAGAAACGCGAAGGGGAATTACGTAGGTCTGGCTTATGGTCTAAGTGATGCGGTAAAGGTAGAAGAGTATTCGCTGCTGGGCTCCAACCTTCGCAAACAGACTTCGCCGGTTTACCTGGTCACTTATGCGCAGGCTTTATTCGCGAAAGCAGAAGCTGCTAAAGCAGGCTGGATTCCAGGGGGAGACGCTGCGGCAGAAACCAACTATAAACAAGCTATTGAAGCTTCGGTGAGACAATGGAACAATAATGATGTAACCGGTCTTGATAACTTTCTTATTCAACCTGAAGTCGCTTATACCGCAGCAGAAGGAACCCGCAAGATTGCAACCCAACGTTGGGTACATCTCTTTTTAAATGGATATGAGTCCTGGTCTGAATGGCGCAGGACCGGCTTCCCGGTATTATCACCGGCACCAAACAATAATAACAAACAGATTCCCCGCAGAGAAGGGTATCCGACTCAGGAACGTTTGAATAACACCAATAATTATAACCAGGCAGTAAGTTCGTTCCCTTATGGCGGGTCGGATAACCTGGATGCAAGAGTATGGTGGGATAACCCAAATAAATAAAGCCTGATGTGCAAAACAAAAAAGCGCCTGAGAAATGATTTCAGGCGCTTTTTTGTTTAAAAATATTTAAAGTTCCTGCTGAACGAACCATGCAATATACGCAGGCAGGCAGGTAGCCGCATAGTAAGGTAAATTCATCAGTATATAGGGTTTCTTACCTGGTGTAACTGCTTTTTCAATATTAAAACTACCTCCATACATACGGACAGCATAAGGATGGTCTGAAGCATCAATGAACTGGTGAAGTGATTTCAAACTCCCGGTGCTTCCTGATTTTATTTCTATGGGTATAATCAAATTTTGATGAGAATAAAGTAAATCAACCTCTGCATTTGATTGAGATTTTTCTCTCACCCAAAAATTAGGTTTATGTGCTGAAATGCTTTGGATTGATATAAGTTCCTGTGTTACCAGATGCGGTATAACGGCACCTTTATAAGCACTATTCAAATCATTCATCGCCAACATTTCCAGTTGTATACCAAGTGAATAGTTGACTAGGCCTGTATCTATAAATTGTAAACGAGGTGATTTCTTCAGATCAGTTTTCAGAGGTGGAACCATGTCTGTTGTAGGGTAAATCAAACGTATAATTTTTGCATCGTCCAGTGTCCTGAATGCTTCTCCTACTTCACGTGATCGGTAATTGGAGTTACCGAAGCCCTGAAACTTAATGCGTTCATCGAGATACAACGGAGCGGTATCCATCACATGTTTAATAATCTTCCTTTCTGTGTCGTTAGAAGTATATTTCTCCACATCATTTTTATAAGTAGCCCAAATACTTTCATATGTCCTTGGTAAATCTGAAAGATTCTGTTGTTGAACATCTCTTTTTATTACCTCTGGCATTCCGCCGATGATTGCATAACGATGAAAGGCATCCATTAATAATTGATGGGCAACTGGTTTAACCGGAACAGAATTCAGATATTTTAGCAACTCTTGTTTGCCTGTAGCGTCTAAATATTCCTGAAAATTTAGCGGATATAGGTATAGGAATTCTACTCTGCCTACCGGAAAGCTATTTACCTTTCTCACTGCAAACTCTAAAAGTGAACCAGCGCTAATTACATGAAGTTCGGGTACTTCTTCATAGAAGTATCTTAATATCTGAATTGCTTTTGGACTTTCCTGTATTTCATCGATGAATAAAAGTGTATCTGCAATATCGGATGAGGGAATATTGTTAGCTAAAAGCAGTGCTTCTAAAATTGTTTGAACATCGTCAAAGTTCTCAAAATAACGGCGGTCATTAACCTTTTCAAGGTTAAGTATAATAGAATATCTGTAAGTTTTTGCGAAATCTCTTATCAATGTGGTTTTTCCAACCTGACGGGCTCCTCTTATGATAAGCGGTTTTCGGCTATCACTTAGTTTCCAGTTGTTTAGATAAGTTTCAATATTCCTTTTAAATGACATGGTAAAATTAAAGTTTCAATAGGTGTAACAAAACAAAACCAAATTTACGCTATTGTTGTAACAAAACAAGGGCAGTTTAGAGTTGTTATTGTAACAATACAAGCCCTGGTTATATTGGTGCGTACGTTCTTCAAGATGAGTATTTCCAAAATAGTAAGGGATTCTCCGTTAATACCTTACCTTTGTGTCAATGAATCCAACAAAACGGACATATGATATATTTTTTGCTCAGTTTGCCAATCAAATGCTGGCAGCTAAGGCAATGTATCACCGTTTTTTATCGCAGCAGTATAAACTGGGCGATTCCTTTCTGAAAAGCAGCAAAGACTTTATTTCTTAAACCCCATCCTTTCAGGTATGGGGTACACCTTCTGGTCTTAAAGAAGCTATTTATTTATGTTTTTTTTCGCGGGATTCTGCTTCGTGCAGCACACCCGCCTGAATTAATGCAGATTTATGAAGAAATATTTGCGTCATGTTCTTAACAGGGCATGTTACCCTATGCTGTTAATTATCACATTCCTATTTACAATAACGGCATTCATGCTGGAGAAACCACAATGGATTTTGCTTTCCATTGCCATTTTTCTTTGGGTGAACACATATTTAAAAAAGCAGAATTAAAAGAAGACCAGGAGGCTTACGATTAAAAATTCAATTTAATTATAAACCCGGAGCAGGCCGTACGGCGGCTCCACATCTTTAAAATTATGCAAACAACAGCCATTAAAATTACAGAAACGCCAATTATTTTATCACGTGGAATTTTTGATCTGCTGAAAGATCACCTGAGAAGAAGAAAACTCAGCAAGTACAACGAAGACAAGCTGGAACTGGAACTGCGATCTGCAGCGCAGGTATTACGCAAAGAGATCCCGGCAGGAACGGTAACTGTAGATACCAAAGTTACCGTAAAAGAAGTATCAACAGGAGATCTCTTTGTACACCATCTTGTGGCGCCTGCAAAAGCGAAAAGAAAACATAATACAATTTCAATTCTTTCTCCGATAGGCGTAGCTATGCTTGGTTATCAGGAAGGTGCTGAAATCCAGTGGGAAATGCCCGAAGGACTGAAAATATACCGGATAGAGAAAGTAGAAGCGATCAGTCAGACCGCTTAAAAGCAGAAGAACTCAGATCACAGACTTCTATGCCCCCTTTTCCATGGAAAAGGGGGCATTTTACGTTCATGTAACTAAATTGTTGAACCCTGTTCCTGCATAAAAAGGTAATTTAGGCGAACAAACCAAACTTATCGAAAATGAAGACCTTTCTTCTCAGTATTTGCCTGGCTACGGGACTGACAGTCACCGGTTATGCACAGGAAAATTTAAGCTATCAGCTTCCACCAAAAAGTATTGTAGATCTGGTGGACGCACCCACGAGTCCATCGGTCCAGTTCAGTCCGGACGGTAAGCTTATGCTTATTTTGCAGACTCCCGGTTACGCATCTATAGAACAGGTTGCACAGCCCGTAATTGGCCTGGCAGGATTAAGGATTAACCCGGCAAATAACTCCACAGAAGGAGAGCTTTCAGGTGTTTTCAATGGGATAACCATTAAAAACCTGATCAGTAAAAAAGATCAGCAAATTAGCGGCTTGCCAAAAGATCTACGTTTAACTAATATCAGCTGGAGTCCGGATGGTCAGTACTTTGCATTCAGCAACAATACACTGAAAGGTGTTGAGCTTTGGTTTGTAAATCTGCAGTCTATGGCGGCAACACGATTAACCAGCGATCATTTGAATGATGCTTTCGGAACCACCTTACAGTGGAGCCCGGACAGCAAATCTATATTAGCCCAGTTTATCCCTTCCCGCGGAGCTGCGCCGGTGCAGCCAATAGTGCCAACAGGTCCGGTTGTACAGGAGAACCTCGGTGTGGTAACACCTTCAAGAACTTATCAGAACCTGCTTCAGAATAATTACGATCAGGAATTGATGGAATATTATCTCCGTTCACAATTAGTACAGGTAAGCCTGGATGGTGGCGTAAAATTCATTGGTGAACCAGCGATTTACCGTTCTGCATCTTATTCTCCTGATGGAAAATACCTGCTGAGTGAAGTTGTAGAAAAACCATACTCTTACCTGGTACCAATTTATTATTTCCCTTACCAGGCAAGCATTCTCAATCTGGAGACCAAAGCGGTTAAAGTGTTGTATAATGCGCCATTAGCAGAGAAATTACCTTCAGGCTTTGATGCAGTAGCTACCGGACCAAGATCATTTGAGTGGAGAAAAGATGTTCCCTCAACTGTAGTTTGGGCAGAAGCTCAGGACAAAGGCGATCCGGCTGTGAAAACAGAAGTGAGAGATGCATTATTTACGCTTAAAGCACCATTTACGGATGCGCCAAAGGAACTGATTAGATTAAACCTGCGTTACGGTGGTATCAACTGGGGCAATCAGCAGTATGCTGTCCTTAAGGAAAACTGGAGAAAAGACCGGACGGTGAAAATGAGTCTGATTAATCCGGAGACCGGGAAAATTGTGAAGGTAATTGCACAGCGTTCCTCAGAAGACACTTATACCGATCCGGGAGATTTCGTTTCCAATAAAGGAATTCTAAGCAGAAGCGGAACACTTTTACTGGATAAGGCAACTCCTGTTGTTTATACGATCGGAGGGGGAGCTTCACCGCAAGGAGACCGTCCTTTCCTGATGCGCTGGAACCTGCTTAACAATAAACAAGATACCCTGTTCAAATCTAAAGCTCCGTATTACGAAGAGCCGGTATATTATAACCATGCAACAGGTTCTTTATATTTCTCTAGGGAATCTGCAGAACAGGCACCAAATTACCTGGTTTCAGACCTGAAGAGTAAAAAAGAAACAGCATTAACCCAATTCGCAGATCCTTATCCATCTTTACAAGGTGTACAAAAATCATTGTTGTCTTATCCACGTAAAGACGGGATCAAGTTATCGGCAACGCTTTACTTACCGAAAGGATATAAAAAATCGGATGGGCCATTACCAGCACTGGTTTGGGCTTATCCAAGAGAATTTAAATCATTGGCAGCAGCTGGACAGGTTAAAGGGTCACCGTACCGCTTTACAAGGCTGGCTTTCCGTTCTCCGGTATTCTGGGTAACCCGTGGTTATGCTGTATTGGATCAGGCAGATATGCCGATTGTAGGCGAAGGTAAAGAAGAACCAAATGATACTTTCCTGGAGCAGATAGAGGCGAATGCAGTAGCTCTTATTAATTATGTATCAGATGATCTGGGTGTAGTAGACAGAAAGAGAATCGGTGTTGGTGGACACTCTTACGGTGCTTTCATGACCGCTAACCTGTTGGCGCATACAGATCTGTTCGCAGCGGGGATAGCGAGAAGCGGAGCTTATAACAGAACCCTTACACCATTTGGTTTCCAAGGCGAGTCCAGAACATTCTGGGAGGCAGAAGATGTATATAATAAAATGTCACCGTTTAACTATGCGAATAAGATTAAAACGCCAATCTTGTTAACGCATGGTATTGATGATGAGAACTCAGGGACATTCCCGATTCAGAGTGAGCGCTTATACAGTGCGATCAAAGGACATGGTGGTACAGTACGTCTGGTGCTGTTACCTAAAGAATTCCACGGTTACAGAAGCCGTGAATCTATACTCCATACTTTCTATGAGCAGGATAACTGGTTAGAGAAGTATGTGAAAAACAGGAAGTAAGCAGGTTATCAACATGATGTTAATAACAATGTGGAAAAGAGCATCCTTCGGGATGCTCTTTTTTTTATCCGCGATTTTTGCATGAAAAAGAACTGAGCTGCAGAATCAGAACCTCGAATTGTCAAATTAAAAGCTCCGCTTTATAATTGGTTCATAAATTGCTATTGCAGAAGCAAAACAATACAAATGAACAATACTTTTGGGATGAATACTATCCCGGACAATGATAATCAACGTGTTGGGAGTTTAGAGAAATATCAGATCTTCAATACGCCAGCAGAGCCGGCATTTGATCATATCGCAGCGCTGGCGGCTAAAATATTTCAGGTTCCTATTGTGCTCATTACCTTTATTAACAAAGACGAAGTGTTTTTTAAAGCTAATATTGGTCTGCCTGGAGTAAAGGCTGTTCCGCGTGCAGAAAGTATCTGTGCGCTGTCCATTTTACACCAGGATCCAACTGTATTTACACAACCCTTATTAGAACCATTTATCAAAGATCTGCCGCTGGTTACCGGTCCGGTTCAGCTACGGTTCTATGCGGGTGTGCCGATTTTTAACAAAGCGGGTAATGCGTTGGGAACTTTGTGTCTCATCGATCGGAAAGAACGGACGTTCAGCAGCACTGAAGCTGCAATTTTGCAGGACCTGGCTACCCTGGTCAGCAATGAAACAGAAGCGAGGTTAACTATTATTCAGCAAAAACAAAGACAAGATCAGTTTAAAGGACAACTGGAAGAAAGCGAGATCCGGTTCCAGAATCTGGTTGAGCAGGCACCGATTGCTATTGCGGTTTTTCAGGGTTTAAGTTTTAAGGTTCTGCAGGCAAATCAGAAAATGTTAAAACTCTGGAATAAAGAACTGGATGATGTGTTGGGACAGCCGCTGCTTACTTTCAGGCCGGAAATGCACGGGCATCCTTACTTAAACGTGCTTCATGAGGTTTTCGTCACCGGTGAATCCCATGCCAGTTATGAGATTAAGGGGCCGGTAATGATTGAAGGGCATCCGGAGAGTTACTATGATGTTATGTATCAGCCTTTAAAAGATGATAAAAATGAAGTGACGGGAGTAATGGCCATGCTGATTGATGTGACAGAGGAGCGTCATGGTCGTCAGCGGGAGCAGGAACTCAACGAAGAATTGATTACTGCGAACGAAGAACTCTTTGCAATTAATGAAGAGCTCATGCATACCAGTCAGGAAAGACTTAAAGCCGAAGAATTATTGCGGGTAGCATTAGATACCGCGTCTATTGGTACCTGGCATATGGATTTGGATACCAGGGTCTTTACAGCGTCATCAAGAATGAATGAGTTGTTCGGGTTTGATACCGGATACAAGATCAGTGAACAGGATCTTATCAGGCAGATCGATCCGGCATACCAGGAACATGTTAAACGTCTTGCCTTTGAATCGGTTAGAAAAGGTGCCCCATACCGTGTAGAATATCCAATCATCGGATTTAATGATCAGAAGATCAAATGGCTGTTAGCGGTTGGAAGATTATATGATAACCCTAAACAGCAGGTCCGCCATTTTTCGGGTGTGACTATGGATATCACCGAGCAGAAACAAGATGAGATTAGAAAGAATGATTTCATCGGGATGGTGAGCCACGAGTTGAAAACCCCTTTAACTTCTCTTAAAGGGTATATTCAAATGCTGCATCAGAAAGCTGTAAAAAAGGAAGATGAGTATAGCAGTAATGCGCTGGGTAAAGTTGAGAAGCAGATTATTAAAATGCAGACGTTGATCAACGGTTTTCTTAACCTTTCTGGTCTGGAGACCGGTAAGATCAAGCTGAATATTAAAGAGTTTGATATTTGCCAGTTGGTATCCGATACCATCGAAGATGTGAAAATTGGAAGCAGTACAGCACATGAGTTCATTCCGGAACCATCTGAAGGAGTGATGCTGGTACGTGCAGACAGAGATAAAATTGGTCAGGTTATCTATAACTTTATGACCAATACCATTAAATATGCGCCACTAAGTAAAGAAGTTAATGTGAGCTGCAAACAGGTCGGCGAGCATATTCAGGTGAGTGTGAAAGACTATGGAATAGGCATTAAACCCGCAGACATACCTAAGATCTTCGACCGTTTTTTTCGTGTTGACAACCTCTATACCCAGCATATATCTGGTTTTGGTATCGGGCTGTATCTGAGTAAAGAAATTATTCAGCGTCATCACGGTCAGATCTGGGTGGAGAGCAATCCGGGAGAAGGCACCACATTTTTCTTTAAATTGCCTGTTTCAGGAAATTAAATAATGGGCTGATCGCTGGATCAACCCATTGTTCTGATATATTTCAATGCCGATTTATTTCAATGTAGATTTGATTACTGCTGCGGCCTGCAAAACTGCTGTTTGTATAGCGGATACGCCGGCAATTGGATTTAGCAGTCCATAATCGTGGATAAGTCCACTATATCTGGTCAGTGTTACAGGAACTCCTGCCTCGTCCAGTTTTCTGGCATAAGCTTCGCCCTCATCTCTTAGAACATCATTTTCTGCAGTCTGAACCAGGGCAGGGGGCAGGCCTTTTAACTGTTCTGCATCAGCCTTAAGGGGAGAGGCATAAATTTCATTTCTTTTTGCAATGTCCGGCAGGTAATTATCCCAGAACCACTTCATCATATTTCTGGTCAGGAATCTGCCTTCTGCATAAGTATGATAAGAATCAGTATCAAAGTCGGCATCAGTAACTGGCCATAATAAAACCTGTAATTTAATCTCCGGACCCTTTTTCTCTTTCGCCATTAAGGCAATAACAGTAGCCATGTTTCCGCCGACGCTGTTTCCTGCGATAGCCAGATTTTTGCCATCCACGCCTATTTCATGACCGTTTTCTGCCAACCATTCAACTGTTGCATAAATTTCATTAATGGCAGTCGGATATTGTGCTTCAGGTGAAGGTGTATAATCTGGAAAAACGGCAACAGCGCCACTTTGAACGACCAGGTCACGTACCAGCCTTCTATGGGTATCATAATCTCCAAGTACCCAGCCCCCGCCATGGATAAAAACAAATACCGGAGCATTGTCTGCTGCACCCTCTGGTTTGGTAATATGAATTTTAACCTCATACCCGCCCTGCGAAATTGTACGTTCCGTTTCTACGATGCCGGAATAATCAACTTCTACCGATTTTTGTGCGCCAATGAGTACTTGCCGGGCATCTGCCGGACTTAACTGCTCCATAGGTTTGCCACCTCCGGCATTAAGACCTTTTAAAAAAGTTCTTACTTCAGTAAATATCTGGGGATCCTGTTCTCCCTTAAACTTTCTCTCCTGTGCCATAAAACTGTGTTTTTATTAATGAATAACATTAAGAGCTTGTTTAAAATTCATCTGATCATTTGTTTGTACTTCTTTTTAGCTGCAACCTCACCCTATTCATTTCAGGTAGGAAGGCTACAAGAAATAAATAGTCCTTGTTTCGCTTAAAAATGAGCTATAAACAATTTTATCATCTAAATTTTAGACAGGCTCTAAATGATTGGTTTGTCTGCTTTACTGAATAAGACTTGCCTGCAGAACGATCTCAAAGCTAAAAGCCTGGCTAACCGGACATGTTTCTTCAGCTTGTTTAGCAATTTTCAGGAATTCTTCTTCTGTGATTCCGGGAACTTTAGCTTCAAGAACTAATAAAGACTGGGTAATCTTTCCGTCCAGCAGGGTAACTGTAGATTCTGTTTTTAACTCATCGGGAGTATAACCTGCAGTGGTCAGATCAAGGCTTAGTTTCATGGTAAAACATCCGGCATGGGCGGCAGCCAGCAGTTCTTCCGGGTTAGTACCGGTGCCGTCTGCAAAACGACTGTTAAATGAATATGGAGTTTGGTTTAAGACGGTACTTGCTGTTGTCAGATGTCCGTTTCCTTCTTTAATGGTGCCATTCCAGACGGCGTTTGCTTTACGTTTCATTCCTTTAAATTTTAAATGTTTATTTATAAAACAAAGGTATGGTCGTAAGGTTCGCAGATAAATACACAAAAGTCTATTCTAATTGTACATTTTTCCCTAACTGGTACTTTTTCTTGAAGTTCGATGGGGTATCACCTGCTTTTTTAGTAAACAGGCGGTTAAAATATGCAGGGTCATCGTACCCTAACCTGTAGCTGATTTCTTTTACACTCAGATCAGAATAGTTGAGCAATCTTTTCGCCTCCAGAATTATCCTGTCCTTAATAATATCATTGGGCTGGGCTAAATCCAAACGGTGAAATTTGTTGGAAAGGGTTTTTGGTGCTATGCCCAGCAGATCTGCATAGTCTGCCACTGTATGCTTGTCTCTGAAATGTATTTCTACCAGTCTGCTAAAATCCCTGAAGAACTCAATCTCCTTTTGAGGTTCCTCATTTAGTTTTCCCAGCCGCTGCTCTTTCCAGATTCTGGTAGCGCGGATAATGAGCTGTTTCAGATAAGTCCGGATCATTTCTTCCTGGGAAGAAGCCCGGAGTTCAAATTCATATTGTATCTGCTCGTAAATGCCGGCTATGATTTTAATGTCCTGCTCTGGAATTGCAGTCATCGGTATATTATAAATATTGTTGAATAAGAGCCCGTCGCACGCAACCTCTGCATCATGAATCTGTATACAATAGAAATCGCGGTTATAATAAATGAAATAACCGTGCCCGGGTCCAGACTTCAGTATATGAATATACTGGTTACTGTTTATGAAAAATAGTGAAGGACCGGAAGTCGTATACTGTTTGAAGTCTATATTCAGGACGTAGCCCGAAGGCAGATATAAGATCTTGATATAAGACTTATATAACTCATTTATTAAATCTGAGCTGGTCTGTTCATCAATTACAATAAGACCTAATTTCTTGTAACTGGATTCGAAATAATTATGTTCCGGGATCATAGCTGTCGAATTTATTGGAAACAAAGAACGCCTTTAATACTAAATAAACGTCTGTTTCTAGTTTTTTTTTGAAAACATTCGAAATATTTTCAATGTGCTGTAACGAAAGTTAAACCTGAGCTACTTATTGGGTATAAAAAATCTTTCAGGGCCCGAAAGTAAACCAGACCTAAAATAAAATATGAACATGAAAAAGACATTTAAAATATTCGCAGCAGGTATCGCACTTGCAGGTTTATTTGTACTCAACGGCCCTGCACAAGCACAGACTAAAACTAAAGCAACTGTAGTAAAACCTATCAAAGAGAAGACGATGCTGTGGGAGATTACCGGTAATGGGTTGCAGAAACCATCCTATCTTTTTGGAACTATCCATCTGATCTGTGCGGAGAACTTCGAAATCAAACCAGTAGTAGCGGAGAAGATCAAACGAAGCGACAGGCTGGTTATGGAACTGGACTTTAGTAATAAAGAAACGCTGGCAGAATTACAGAAGGGTATGATGGGGGAGAAACCACTCAGCCAGACCCTGAATGCTGCCGATTACCGGACTGTAGATTCCCTGGTTCAGCTTAAAGTCGGTGCACCGCTTAAGAACTTCGATATGCTGACCTTACAAACGATCTCAAGTTTAATTTTAACTAAGTCTGCACCCTGTAAAGAAAGCAAATCCTTTGAATTCGAGTTTCTAAAGATTGCTGCGGACCATAAAATTGCAACTGGTCAGATTGAGGGTGTAGCCGAGCAGCTCGGTTATCTTAAAAAAGCATATTCGGACGAGCGTACTATTGCAGATTTCAAAAACTATGACCAGCTTACGAACATGCTAACGGCAATGGGCAAAAAATATCAGCAGGGAGATTTGCAGCTGGTTTATGATGCAATCACTGCGCCGCAGTATATGGATGAGACTGCCATGAAATACATGTTAACCGAACGTAACCACAACTGGGCACAACGTATGCCGCAAATGATGGCAAAGGAAAGCAATTTCTTCGCAGTAGGTGCAGCGCATCTGGTGGGTGAAAACGGTATGATCCATTTGCTGAGAGCTAAAGGTTATCAGGTTAAACCTATATTTAAATAGACATTGAAAACCCTGGAAAAAGAATTTCTTGCACTGATTGAGCAGCATAAAGGCATCATTCATAAGATCACCAAAATGTATATGGATGATCGGGATGATCAGCAGGACCTGTTTCAGGAAATCTTATACCAGCTCTGGAAATCATATGCAGCTTTCAAGGGCGATAGCAAATTTTCTACCTGGATGTACAGGGTGGCTGTAAATACGGCCATCATCTTCCTCAGAAAAGATAAAAAGAAGATAGACACCAGTGGCGAACTTCCCGAGAATATAGCGCAGGAAGAAGATCAGCATAACGAAAAAGAAGCCAGGCTTAAGCATTTCTATCAGGCAGTACAACAGTTGGAGAAAGTCGAGAAAGCAATCATATTTTACCATCTGGAAGATTACTCCTCCCGTGAAATTGGCGAAAGTCTGGGTATAACAGAAGGAAATGTCCGGGTTAAACTAAACCGGGCAAAAAACAAAATTAAAGAATTGATAAAACTACAAGGATATGAACTTTGATGATTTTAAAACAGCCTGGAACGACGAGCAGGCAGCAGATATAAAAGTACCGGCAACAATAGAAAAGTTAAAAACTGCTCATATGCCATTGGAACAGTTAAGAAAGAAAATGCATGGAGAATTTTATGTACAGCTGATCTCGGTGTTATTGATAGCGTTTATTCCGCAGATCTTCAATTTCAGCCAGTCATTATACTTACCATTTTATGGGATGTATGCGGTATTCTTCAGCTTGTGTGCTTATTACCTGGCTAAACTTGTTATTTTTTACAAAACATTGGATGTAAATACTTTAAGTACCAGAGACAGCCTGTATGAAACCTATTATAACCTTAAACTGAATATTGAGGTTTATAAATCATTCACTTATTCACTAACACCTCTTGCACTGATTTTTGGTGGATTAATTATTCTGAATGTAGGTGACGGTAAACTGATGAAAATGATCATTGATCATGGTTTGAAAGATACACAGGTAATTTGGGCTACAGTGACCTTTATTGTCGTGATGATCTCAGTGACAGTTATTACAGAACTTTATGTATCCAAACAATATGGGCGTTATGCCAGTCAGCTTAAAACATTGATTGACGAGCTTAAGGAAGGTTAAACCTATTTCAACACCTTTCGCTGGCGCCTCTTCCAGAATAAGTACCATTGCTTATTAGCAGGGTAAGAGCGGTGACTCGTCCTGTTATTAAAGAAAATGGCTACCAGCAATAAGATTAATGCGCCTGAAAGCACAGGACTCAGGACATACCAGTAACCCAGTCCGATAATCTTTTCGGAACCTATATTAGCCAGCAGAGCGGTGGCACCGCCCGGAGGATGCAGTGTTTTGGTCATTTGCATCAGCACAATCGATAAAGAAACCGATAGCGCAGAGGAAAGCCAGATCTCTCCCGGAATCAATTTATGAACAGTAACCCCAACTATTGCGCATAGTACATGTCCGCCAATAAAGTTGCGCGGTTGAGCAAGCGGACTATTAATAATTCCGAAAATCAAGACTGCTGATGCACCAAATGAAGCAATCAGGAATAAATTATCATGTGCGGTAAAGTGGTCGCTGTGCAGCAGACTCAACAGACCAATTCCGCAGAATGAGCCTAAGAAAGTCCATAGATGCTCTTTGAAATCAATTAATGTTTCTTTGTAAAGAATGTAGCGTGCCTTCCTGGCATGCCGGCGTATTTTTGTTCTCATCTTTGTAGTGCAAAGAAACAAAATAAGCATAGGATTTTCCGCTGAGGACCATCATTTTTCATCTTACCGGATGCAAAAAAATGTAATTGCTTTCGCAAGCTTTCGAATATTATGCATAATATTGAGTAAACCATTCCTAAGCTAACCAAATGTATAATCCTGAATCCAACCCTTTTGATAGGGAACGCCTCTTGTTGTGCAAAATCGTTTTAGGTGATCAAAAAGCCTTTACTGAGCTGTTTCATCAGCATCAGGCAATGGTTTATAATTTTGCTTTCAGGCTATTGAAATCTCAGGATAAAGCTACTGAAGTCGTGCAGATCATCTTTATCAGAATCTGGCAGAGTAGGGAAAGGTTAGGGGAAGTAGAAAACTTCGGTGCTTATCTCAACCGGGCTGTCAGAAATGAAAGTTATACTGCACTCAGAACTATTGCGAAGCAGCGGATCAGGGAAACAGAGCTTTCCGGTGAGGATCTTGCGAGTGAAGGCAGTACCGATGACCGGATTCTCTATGATGAATCTGTGAACCGTCTGAAGACTATTGTTAATACGCTTCCGCCGCAAAGAAAACTAGTTTACCAGTTATGCCATGAACAGGGTTTAAAATACCATGAAGTAGCAGATCAGCTGAATATTTCGTCAGGAACGGTGCATAAGCATATGAAACTGGCCTTACAAACTATCCGTTCAAATTTTGGTGTGGCAGAGCAGGGACTGTTATTGTTACTCCTTTACCGTTACTGGTAAAGATCCGGACAAAAAATATTTTCATTTCCATTACCCCTGTTTCCTTTTTGTTGCGTCAGTAGTGTGAACCAAATTCAAACTATATGAACGCCGAAGGGAAAGATTACTATCCTCTTTTCAAAAAATACCTGGATCAGACTGCCTCTGAAGCAGAAATCCTGGAATTTATGCGGTTTGTTTCCGATCCGGCAAATGAACTCCTGATCCACCATTATCTGGTTGCGATACAGGATGAACAAGATCCGGGAGAAGGCTTAGACAAAATTCATCAGGAAGAAATTCTGCAGCAAATCTTCAGCTCCGATCGTGGAACCACCGGGCCACGTAAAACTATAAAATTTAAAAGCTTAATTATTGGCATAGCTGCATTGCTTTTGCTGGCCGGAGGCTATTTATCGCTAGTCAACGTCCCGTCCGGAAAACAGACCAGCTACAAGCAATATACAGGCACTGTGAAACCGGGAACTGATCAGGCGACCCTGACTGTGGAAAACGGTAAAATTATTACGCTTACGGAGTTGCCGGAAGGAGAATTTATCCGAAATCATAACCTTAAGATCAGAAAGCAGCAGGGTGGATTACTTGTCTATGTTCCAGTCAATGCTAAGCAATCAGATAGCCGGAGACTAGCCATACATACGTTAAAAACACCCGCAGGCGGAAAGTTTCAGCTACGGTTGCCAGATGGAACACATGTCTGGCTCAATGCATCGACGACATTTAGCTTTCCGAGCTCATTTGCCCCGGGAGAACCAAGGAAAGTCAGGCTCGATGGAGAAGCTTATTTCGAAGTGGCATCATCGGTTGGACAATCAGGAAAAGTTCCATTCATAGTCAGTACGAAAAACCAGGATGTGGAAGTGCTGGGCACGCATTTCAATATTCAGGCCTATGCAGATAATGATAAAACTTTGACCACACTGGCAGAAGGTAGTATTCGTATCCACCAGCAGGACCAGTCTTCCCGTAAGATTCGTCCCGGAGAGCAGGCAACTGTTGGAACGGCCCGTCAGCAAATCGAAATACATCAGGTTGATACCAGTATGGCACTCGCCTGGAAGAACGGTCTTTTTAAATTTAAAAATGCAGGAATCCGGCAGGTTATGCAGGAATTCTCCAGATGGTATGCAATTGATGTAGCCTATGAAGGTGAAATACCCGACCTGAGGTTTAACGGTGAGGTGTACAGGGATATGAATGCCACGCAGGCGCTCAGGCTGCTGAATATGGCCAGTATCAATTTCAGGGTCGTCCAGTCGGTCAGTAATCCAGAAATCAAAAGAATTATTATAACCGGATCTAAATAAACCAAATAACAACCAAATATAAATTGTATGAAGAAAATAGACACAAAGCCGCGCTAAGTGCTGGCCAGGGTAGCCGAAAAAAAAAACCGGACAATGTTCGAGCATTGTCCGGGAGTATGATTTGAGCTAACCCATCCCGAAGGATAAAACAGTATCGCTATTAACCCAAATCAATCAAAAGTAGGAAACCTTACCCTATCATACAATAGCTTAAAACAGCCATTAGTACCAGGTGCCCTACGTCCAAACTTATTGTTTTCTATGAAAAACCAAGCTTTCAAGCCGGGTAAAAGACTATACCCGGCTTTATCGAAATTGCTACTGCTCATGAAATTAACCACTTTATTTCTGCTCCTTGGCCTGCTTCAGGTAACTGCGGCAGTTCATGCACAGCGGATCTCGATCCGGCAAAAGAACCAGCCGCTTTCACTTGCGCTGGAAGCTATTAAACAACAAACCGGATATGTTTTTCTCAGCAACAGCTTTGACACAGAGAAAGAATCCATCACTGTAAATATTAAAGATGCAGGTCTGGACCAGGCGCTGAAAGCCTGCCTTGGTAACCTGCCTGTCGACTATCATATTGTAGACAGAACCGTTGTGCTCACGCTGCGAAAAACAATTCCGCAGCGTTCGGCGCAACAAATCCTGAGGGGAATTGTGAAAGATGAAAAAGGAGTTACTATTCCCGGTGCAGGGATTAAGATCAAAGGAACGCTGCAAACAACAACGACAGATATTAACGGCGCCTTCAGCATTGACGTTCCTTCGCCTCAGGCCGTACTGATTATCAGTTATGTCGGTTACCAAAGCCAGGAGATTGTGGCTGGAAACCAGAAAACACTCACGGTAAACCTGCTGCCTTCAGAGAATGCGCTGGAAGAAGTCGCTGTTGTTGGTTTTGGAACGCAGCGTAAAGTTTCCTTAACCGGTGCGCAGTCTACCATTGACGCGAAAGAGTTGAAGTTGCCCGTTGCCAGTATTACGCAGTCACTGGCCGGCCGTATCGCTGGTGTTGTAGGTGTGCAGCGCAGCGGCGAGCCGGGCAGGAGTACTGCCGACATCTGGATCCGCGGAATTTCCACTTTTGGTGGAAATTCCAGTGCACCACTTATTCTGGTAGATGGGGTCGAGCGGTCTATCGATAATATAGATCCGGAAGATATCGAATCATTTACGGTCCTTAAAGATGCATCCGGTACAGCAGTTTATGGTGTCCGGGGTGCAAATGGTGTAATCATCGTAAAGACCAAAGTAGGTAAAGTCGGCAAGCCCTCAATTTTTCTGGATTATAATGAAGGCTTCAGTACTTTCACCAGAAGACCGCATATGGCAGATGGGATCACCTATATGAATATGGCGAATGAGGCTACAACCGGCAGGGGAATGGATCCGAAGTTCTCACAGGAACTGATTCAGAAGACCGCTTCAAAAGAAGATCCGCTGCTGTATCCCAATGTAGACTGGATGAAAGAAATCTTTAACCGGTTTAGCCGTAACCGCAGGGCAAACCTGAATGCAAGCGGGGGAGTCGATAATGCACAATATTATGTTTCCCTGGCCTACTATAATGAAGATGGATTCCTGAAAACTGACGACCTTTCCCAGTATAATTCCAAGCTGGATTATAAGCGCTATAATTTTACGAGTAACCTCAACCTGAAACTAACCGGAACTACTAAAATGGATCTCGGGCTGCAGGGTTTTGCATCTAATGGAAACTATCCCGGTGAGAAAACAGAAGATATCTTTGGGTCTGCAATGGATATCTCACCTGTAGAATATCCGGTTATGTATCCAGGCAATTTCATTCCGGGTAAGGCTTCCAATGGCGGGTTCCGGAATCCATATGCAGATCTGACCCGCAGGGGATACAGAACTGAATTTGATAACCAGTTGTACACCAATTTAAGAGTTACACAGGACCTCAAGTTCCTGACCGAAGGTCTGACTGCTACAGCGATGGTTGCTTTTGATGTCAAGAATAATAACTCTATTAAAAGATCAAAACGCGAAAGCACCTATTTTCCCGATACCAATAAACCCTATAACGAAGACGGAAGCCTGAACCTGGTACAGACATTTAACAGTGGTGGAAATTATCTGAGTTATGAACCATCCCGTGGAGGAAACCGAAAGTTTTATACAGAAGGAGCAGTTAATTACGATCGTGCTTTTGGTAAGCACCGCCTCGGAGGCTTGGTGCTGGGTTATACGCAGGATTATACCAATCCATTTGCAGGAGACTTTACTTCATCTATTCCCGAAAGATTTGTTGGTCTGGCCACCCGTGCTACTTATTCTTATGATGACCGTTATTTCGGAGAATTCAATTTTGGATACAATGGTTCAGAACTTTTTGCACCAGAGAACAGGTTCGGCTCTTTTCCAGCACTAGGTCTGGGCTGGGTAGCATCTAATGAGAAATTTTTTGAAGGACTCAAAAAATCAATATCCTTTTTGAAATTCCGATACTCCATTGGTACCACAGGGATTGGTAAAATTGCCAATGGAGATCTGGTCGGCCGGCGGTTTGCCTACCTGACATTGCTTTCCGACAATGCGCCCGGCTATCAGTTAGGTAAGAACTTTAATAACAGTGGTGGAATTAATATTACCGACTACGGCGTGGAGATCAGATGGGCAGAATCAAAAAAGCAGGATCTGGGTATGGAGATCAGGACACTTAATGACAACTTATATATCATGGTCGACCTGTTCCGCGAGAAAAGAACCGGAATTTTTCTGCAGCGCCAGTCCGTTCCCAGCTTTATTGGTTTGGTGAACTCACCTTATGCCAACCTTGGGGTAGTCGATAACAGAGGTATTGATGCGACCGTAGAATACAACGTTAAGATGGGCTCTTTCGATCTGGGGATTCGCGGAAATGTCACTTACAATAAAGATAAACTTGTCAATGATGACCGTCCCGAGCAAGCCTATCCCTGGATGAGCCATATCGGGAATAATATCCTGTCCCGTTATGGTTATATCGCCGAAAAACTATTTGACAGCCAGGACGAGATTGATGCCAGCGCTGTGCCCGGTTCAAAACAGCTCATTAAACCTGGAGATATCAAATATAAAGATCTTAATGGTGACGGACTGATTAACGATTACGATAAAACCCGTATCGGCCGTGGTGATGTACCCAATCTGATTATAGGGTTTGGTTTCACTGCATCGTATAAAGGATTCGCTTTAAGTACTCTTTTCCAGTCTATGCATAATTCGGATATCATGCTGGGTGGTTCGGCTATTTTCCCTTTCAATGGCGGCGGCGGGCTGAGCAATGCCTACAGCAATATCACCAATCGCTGGACAGAAGAAAACCCCAGTCAGGATGTGTTTTACCCGAGACTGGCTTATGGAGAAGATCAGAACTTTAACAATACACAGGCAAGCTCCTGGTGGGTGAAAGACAACAGTTTTATACGTTTAAAGACCGCACAGTTAAGCTATAACCTGCCACCGCGTTTTTCCGAGAAACTGAGACTGAAAAATGCGGCCGTTTATTTAATCGGGACCAACCTGCTCACCTTCAGCAAATTTAAATTATGGGATCCCGAATTGCAGACTTCCAACGGAAATAAATACCCGCTGACTGCCAATGTATCCTTAGGACTCAACATTAAATTTTAAACCCTGAAACCATGAAAAAAGCTATATATATCACTTCAATTCTCCTGCTGGTTCAATTCAGTTCCTGTAAAAAAGGATTTCTGGATCAGGTGCCGAATGACCGGCTGACACTTGATGAAACTTTTGCCAACCGTCAGACTTCAGAGAAATTCTTGAATAACATTTATAATAATATCCCGGATGAATTCGGACAGCGCAATCCCGGGGGAGATCGTAATGCCGGATTATGGACGGGCGGATCAGATGAAGCAGAGTTCCTCTGGGGCGGTGTACAGTCCAACAGCGTGAATATTGGAAACTGGGATGCCACTTCGGGTTTTGTAAATGATTACTGGCGCAATTATTACCGCGGAATACGGTCAGCAACATTCTTTATGGCTAATATTGATAAAGTACCGCAGATGTCACAAGTGCTGAAAGATCAGTATCGTGCAGAGGCCAGGGCATTGCGCGCCATGTTTTACTTTTACCTGGTACGTTTATATGGACCGGTTATTCTAATGGGAGATCAGATCATCGAGCCAGATGCACCTGCCTCAGAAGTGCAGCTGGCCAGAAGCTCCATGGATGAGTGCATAGCCTACATTACCAAAGAGCTCGAAGAAGTCGCGGCGCAACTCCCGGTTACACCCGCCAACGATGACAGTTATGGAAGAATTACACAAGGAATAGCATTGGCCTTCCGCGCACAGGCACTTTTGTTGAATGCCAGTCCTTTATTTAACGGCAACGCAGACCTTGCTGGTTTGCAGAACAGGGACGGGAAACAATTAATTAATTCCAGCTTTGATGCCGGTAAATGGGCTGCCGCGGCAGAAGCCTATAAATCTTTTATCAGTAAATATGTACCCGGAACCTACGATCTGTTTCGTAAAAACGATGCTGATGGTAAGTACGATCCTTACCTCTCCTGCAGAGATGTGTTTTTAACAGATTGGAATAAAGAAGTGATCCTGGCAAGACCGGAATCTTCCCTGTCGGCCAGACAATATGAGATGACTCCTTACCATAGCGGTTATGCGCGTGATTTCAAAGGTTCAGGCGCATTGGGTGCCACACAAGGTCAGGTAGATGCCTTCTTTATGGCCAATGGAAAAGATATTAATGATACAGGCTCAGGATATCTCACCACAGGATTTGCAGAAAAGGCTACTAAATATACTAAAGCCGGGATTTACAACCAATGGGTTGGCCGCGAACCAAGGTTTTATGTGAATATTACCTATAATGGCAGTACCTGGTTAAACACCAACGAAGGCGAGATTACTACAGAATTATATAATACCGGTAACTCAGGTAAAGCAACCGGCGGTAACGATTATTGCCCTACGGGTTACATTGTCAGAAAAGCTATGGGACTGGGAAATTGGGACGTCAGCAGAAGGCCGGTTATCCTGTACAGGCTGGCTAATATATTTCTGGATTATGCCGAAGCGATAAATGAAGCAGAACCAGGAAGCAGTGAAGCTATCAAATATGTAAACCTGATCCGCGAACGTGCAGGAATTCCCATTTATGGATCTGCAGATTTACCTGCACCAGGCGGACAAAGCCAGGTACGTGATGCGATCCGTAAAGAACGCCGCTCGGAACTGGCTTTTGAAAACGTCCGGTTCTTTGACACCCGGAGATGGAAAATTGCAGAACAAACAGACAATGGGCCTATGAAAGGATTGGATATTGGTAAAAACCTGCCAGGTTTCCTGAATGTGATTACCTTCGAGACAAGGGTATTCACAAAGAGGCATTACCTGTTTCCAATTCCTTCAAATGATGTTAACGTAGACGCAGAATTAATACAAAATCCCGGATGGTAAGAAAGAAAGCAATATTATTATTGGCCATAGGCCTAAGCAGTGCCGGTCTTTCGGCACAGCAAAAAAACCTCGTTCAGTATGTGAATACTTTACAGGGAACCAATTCGACGCATGAACTAACCAGGGGTAATACCTATCCGACGACGGCATTACCTTTTGGAATGAATACCTGGACACCCCAGACCGGTAAAAATGGTGATGGCTGGAAATATCAGTATCATAAAAAAACAATCAGAGGTTTTCAGCAGGCTCATCAATGCAGTTCCTGGTCCAGAGATTATGCGGTGTTTTCATTGATGCCGGTGCTGGACAGTCTGGTCGTTGACGAAGAAAAACGGGCAACCGCCTTCAGTCATGATCAGGAAACTGGAAAGCCAGACTATTACCAGGTTAAATTTGCGAATCAATTGCAGACCGAGATAGCCCCTACAGAAAGAGGTGCACACCTGCGTTTCAGCTATCCGAAAGGTAAAAAGAGTTTTCTGGTATTAGACGGTTATACGCATTTAAGCGGTGTGCAGATTGATGTCGCTAACCGGACTATTACAGGTTATGTAAATAACGGCGAAGGATTTAAAGAAGGTTTCAGGAATTTCTTTGTGATGCGTTTTGATCAGCCTTTTAAAGCTTATGGTACCTGGGAGAATAAGCAGAATACGATTCAACCCGGTAATCTTACCGCTGAAGGAAAAGGTAAAGGAGCATACCTCGAGTTTAAACCCGGTCTGAAAGTACAGGTGAAAGTAGCCTCTTCTTACATCAGTCCGGAACAAGCTGTTCGTAATCTGGAAACTGAATCCGGAAACGATAAACAACTGGAAGATACCAGGCGCAAGGCTGCTGCGGTGTGGAATGCCTCATTAGGTAAAATCGAAGTGGAAGGCGGAACAAAAGAAGATAAGGAAACCTTTTATTCCTGCTTTTTCCGTGCGAGCTTGTTTTCCCGCAAATTCTATGAGCTGGATAAAGATGGAAAACCTTATTATTTCAGCCCTTACGACGGAAAAATACATGAAGGCTATATGTATACAGATACAGGCTTTTGGGATACTTTCAGGGCACAATTTCCGTTGAATACAATTATGCACCCCGAAATGCACGGACGTTATATGCAAGGCCTGATTTCTGCCTGGGAACAGTGTGGATGGCTTCCGTCGTGGTCTTTCCCAAGTGAAGCGGGTAGTATGATCGGGAATCATGCGATTTCTCTGCTGACAGATGCCTGGGTAAAAGGCATCCGGACGTTTGACCCACAGCAGGCATTGAAAGCTTATTTACATGAGGCGACCAATAAAGGACCATGGGGGCCTGCGAACGGAAGGGATGGCTGGAAAGATTATTATCAGCTGGGCTATGTTCCTTATCCTGAAGTCCGCGAGGCAACCGCTAAAACACTGGAATACAGTTATGACGATTTTTGCGGTTACCAGCTTGCCGAGATGACCGGTCAGACCTTCTATTCGGATATCTTCAAAAAGACAGTATACAACTATAAAAACGTAATGGATACTAAAACCAAATTTATGCGGGGCAGAGATCGTCAGGGGAAATGGAATGCATCGTTTGACCCTTATGAATGGGGTGGGCCTTTTACCGAAGGCAATGCCTGGCACTGGCAGTGGTCGGTATTTCATGACGTACAGGGCCTGATCAATCTGATGGGTGGAGAAGACGCCTTTAATACCCGTATGGATTCTGTATTTACTGCACCAAATACAGTTAATGTAGGCAGCTACGGTGGTATGATTCATGAGATGACAGAAATGGTTATGGCAGACATGGGACAGTACGCACACGGTAACCAGCCCATCCAGCATATGCCTTATTTGTATACCTATTCCGGCCAGCCCTGGAAAACACAGTATCAGGTCAGAAACATCATGTCCAAGCTTTATAACGCGACAGAGAATGGTTATCCCGGAGATGAAGATCAGGGCCAGACTTCTTCCTGGTATGTATTGAGTGCGTTGGGCTTTTACAGTGTCACACCCGGAACAGATCAGTATGTTTTAGGCAGTCCTGCATTTAAGAAGATCACTATTAATCTGGAGAATGGAAAGCGATTTGTTATTCAGGCAGATGGAAATGACGCGGCGCATGTTTATATCAAATCTGCTACGTTGAATGGCAAACCTTATACAGCTAACTACGTTAAACATAGTGATATTACCAATGGTGGCCTGCTCCGTTTGGAAATGTCCGCTTCGCCTGAGAAACAGCGGGGTACAAAACCTGCAGACCGTCCTTTTTCCCTAAGTGCGAAACCATAAACCGAATAAAAAATAAATTATAGATACTTCATGAGAAAGCTCTTCCTTTTAGTAACCTGCCTGATTCTGACCGGCAGGATTTCTGCGCAGCAGACCGACCGTGCACCAGCTTATCCGCTGATCACACACCATTCTAATTTTAGCATCTGGTCTTTTACCGATCAGCTGAATGCTTCAGTAACGAAACATTGGACCGGGAAAGACCAGGCGCTGTCCGGGATCTTAAAAGTAGATAATAAAGCCTACCGTTTCCTGGGTAAACAAACCTTACAATATGAAGCGCTCCCCAATCTGGATAAAACCCCGGACGCAGCCTTCCGCTATACATTTGAGCATCAGGAATCGGGCTGGTATACAAATGATTTTAACGATCAGGACTGGAATGCAGGCGTAGCTCCTTTTGGTGATGATCCTGCCAAAGCTAAAACCAGCTGGGATATGGATGAGATCTATCTGCGTAAGACTATCGAGATCAGTGAGGTTCCTGAGCAAGATCTATATCTGAAAATCAGTCATGATGATAATATCGTTGTCTACCTGAATGGCGAGCAGATCTTTAAGAAAGATGGTTGGGAGGAAGATTATATCTATATCCCTGTGAAGAAGTCCATATTGAAAAAAGGTAAGAATGTACTTTCCATGCAAGTGAAAAATACTGCCGGCGGCAGACATATAGATGCAGCACTCGTAACCAGTATTCCACAGAAAGACGGTGAATTAATTGCCAGGCAGACATCAGTCAAGATAGAAGCTACCAGAACCATTTATAGTTTTATCTGCGGTGGGGTGAACCTGGAGGTAACTTTTCTTTCACCTTTACTGCTGAACAGCCTGGAACTAACTGAGCGGCCGGTAAGTTATATCAATTATGTGGTACGCGCCACCGATGGCAGAAAGCATCAGGTCAATGTGGTATTCACAGCCTCTTCAGATCTGGCCGTGAATACACCAGATCAGGCAGTGTCTGCCTGGAAAGGTAAAGCGACGGGAATCTCTTATCTGAAAGCTGGTACAGTTGCACAGCCTATGCTGCAGAAGTCCGGCGATAATGTCAGGATAGATTGGGGTTACCTGTATGTAGGCGTTCCGGAATCTTATAAGGCTGTACAGACCTTAAACAGTTTGCCGGCCAGTCAGCTTAAACTGCTCAACAAAAAGTCGGTGAATTTAAATACGGATATCAATTTTGGCCTGGTGGGTGTTGCCGCGGTCGAAAAGCATGTGTTGCTTGGTTATGACGATACCAATCCGATCCAGTATTTCAAGCAGAACCTTAAACCCCTGTGGAAGAAAACGCCCGCGCAACCTTTTAGTACACAGCTGCAGCTTGCAGAAAAACAGTATGTAAAAGTACGTGAGCAAAGCATTGCTTTTGATAAGGAGCTTTATGCCAAGGCTGTGAAAGCGGGCGGAGAGAAATATGCCGCGATCTGTAAACTCGCATACAGACAAAGTATTGCTGCGCACCGTCTGGTTCGTTCCCCGCAGGGAGAATTGTTGTTTATGTCCAAAGAGAACTTCAGTAATGGGTCTATCAATACTGTGGACATTACTTATCCCTCTGCACCGCAATACCTGTTATATAATCCAGATCTGCTGAAAGGAATGATGAATGGTATTTTCTATTATAGTGAAAGCGGAAAATGGGCAAAGCCATACCCTTCACATGATCTGGGTACTTATCCGCTGGCGAATGGCCAGACTTACGGAGAGGATATGCCTGTAGAAGAAGCCGGTAATATGCTCATCCTCACTGCAGCCATTGCTAAAGCAGAAGGAAATGCTGCCTATGCAGAAAAGCATTGGAAAGTGTTAACAATCTGGACGGATTATCTGGTTAAAGAAGGGTTCGATCCGGATAACCAACTTTGCACAGATGATTTCGCTGGTCACCTTGCACATAATACCAACCTTTCGATAAAAGCGATTGTTGCAATTGGCGGTTATGCCCAGCTTGCAGAAAAACTAGGTAAGACAGTAGAAGCGGCAAAATACCGTCAGGCTGCACAGGAAATGGCAGATAAATGGGTTAAACAAGCAGATGCAGGCGATCATTATGCCCTGGTATTTGACGATAAGAATACCTGGAGCCAGAAATATAATCTGGTATGGGACAAGTTACTGGGATTGAATCTTTTTCCAAAGGACGTATACAAAAAAGAAGTAGCCTGGTATCTGAAGAAGGGCAACAAATTTGGTATCCCACTGGATAGCCGCAAGACCTATACAAAATCGGACTGGATCGTCTGGACAGCTACACTGACAGATGACCGGAAAGATTTTGAGAAGCTGGTTAACCCGGTTTACCGGTTTGCGACCGAAAGCGAGAGCCGTGTACCACTTAGCGACTGGTATGAAACTACTAATGGGGAAGTCATGAATTTCCGCGCCAGAAGTGTCGTGGGTGGCTTCTTCATTAAGATGCTCGCCGATAATTGGGGAGTTAAGTAAGCAACGAAAAAGGGCTTCCGATTTCCCGGAAGCCCTTTTCTTGGCTAAATTTAAATTAAAAACGGGTACTTAGTAGCCCGGGTTCTGCTTAAGGTTCTCGTTCAGATCGCGCTGTTGTTGCGGAATAGGGAATAAGTTACGATTTGCAGCAGATGGGGTATGGTCCCACCATGTTCCTGAAGTGAATTTACCGAAACGGATCAGGTCATTTCTTCGGAAACCTTCGAAGATAAACTCACGACCACGTTCTGCCAGCAGTTCATCCATTGTTAAACTAGATGCAGTGTAAGCATGTGAAGCCCAGCTATCAGTTTTATAAGCACGCTTTTTAACCGTATTGATTAGTTCAACCGCTTCCGCTGTCGCCGAACCACCGCTTTTACGCATAATAGCTTCTGCTTTTGCAAAATAGATCCAGCTTAAACGGTAGATGTTCCAGTCATTACTGTTGTATTTAGGATCAGCAGCCGGAGCGGTCGGACCTGGTTCTGTATTGCCTAGTTTATATTTATTAAAACGCACACCAGAATTTTCTTCACCCTCACTCATATTGGAGACTGTAGAACCTTTAGAATTACGCTGAATATTATCTACAAAAACTAAAGGTTTATCCAGATACTCTTCAGAACCCGTTACTGGTGTTTTGCCATCTTTGAACTGCACCATAGGTCCTGCAAGGAACCAACCTGTTTTACGTTCATCATCTGCGTCATAGGTTGTAAATACACCCGGAATCAACACAATACCATTGTTTCCGTCGCGGCCACCGCCATAAATTGCCCGTTGTTTAAAATGATAGAATTCTCCAGGAAAAGGAGGTTCTGTCTGTGCAATTTGATAATCACGTACTAAAGAGAAAATCACCTCTTTAGATAAATCATTAGTTGTTTTATATTGGTCCGTAATATTATTGTCCAGTGCCATAGCGCCATTTTGGCCACCTGCAGCACCGCTGATCAGCTGATTTGCGGCAGCAATACAATCATCCCAACGCGCTTCACCAGTGTAAACCTCTGCGTTCAGGTATAATTCAACGAGCATTGCATAAGCGCCTGCTTTAGTCATTCTGCCTGTCATGTTTTTAGCCAGGGCAGGAACCTTATCAATATTTTCTTTAATTTCTTTTTCTATGAAATTAAAGACCTCTTTACGTGGAAGGGTTTCCGGTTTCGTTGGCGTACCTACTTGTGTAACCACTGGAATATTACCGAACATGTCCATCAGTTTCAAGTAATGGAATGCGCGGAATAGTCTCAGTTCAGCAAGATAAGCCTGCTTATTTCCTTCTGCAATACCCATAGCAGTAGCGTCTCTTTTCTCAATATTGCCAATCGGATCATTACAAAGGCCCATTCCCCAATACATGAGGTTCCATGCATTGTTCAAGCCACTTTCATCAACTGTCCAGGTGTGGTAATGTAATCTTTTCCATTTACCACCATCTTCACCGTGACGGCCTTTTGTCGGCCATGCCAGCTGATCTGCAGCAAGTTCTGCTGGTCTCCACCAACCATCTTGGCCGGCAGGGGTTGCCCAGGCACCTGCATGTGTATAAGGGCGGAGTACTGCAGAAAGCACTTCGGTTTCATTATTATAAAAGTTATCCGCTACAATTTTATCGTATGCATTTTCGTCTAGTTTAGTACACCCGTTTGCCAGGCTTAATACAGCAACCAGACCTGTATAAAGTATTGATTTCTTTATCATTATTTTTTTAATTAAAATCCAACGTTAAGACCAACAAGGAAAGAGCGGGTTCTCGGATACATGTTTCTCAGATCCACACCAGGGCCTAAACCTGTGTCTGAAATCAGGTCAGGATCATTTCCAGAGTATCCTGTAATTGTCGCCAGGTTTTGCCCGGTGACATAAACTCTGGCATTGCGGAACCAGGTAGATTTAGATTTGATATTATAACCCAGGGTAACTTCATCAAGTTTCACATTTGTACCACTTTCCAGATAGTAGTCTGAATACATATAAGTATCGTTGATACCAGAATATTTACCAAATGTCTCTTTTAACAGGTTCCCGCTCCAGGTTTTATTACCGTAAGTTAGAGCCGTTGTATTTAAGATTTTATAATCGAATTTACCGCGTAAAAAGATGCGCAAGTCGAAGTCTTTATAAGTAAAGTTATTCGTCCATGACAGGTAATATTTAGGTGTTGCCCTGCCCAGTGGTGCAAGGTCGGACAGATTCTTATCATAAGAAACGTTTATCTTATCATTCGTTACAGCTTCGCCATTACGGTTGTAGAATAACCATTTGCCTTCCGGTGTAAATCCTGCAAAACGTTTACCGAAGAAGATACCCACTTCACCGCCTTCATAAGTTGTAATAGCTCTGCCCAGATCACCAGCACCTTCAATGTCGCCGAAGGTTTTGTAAAGCACTTTAAACTGCTCGTTCGAATAAGAATCTAATTTATTTTTAATCGTGCTCGCTGTTGCATCCATGCTCCATGAGAAATCTGTGCTCTTAACAGCAGCATAACTTAAGGCCAGTTCAATACCTTTAGATGAAATCGTTCCTACATTTGCGTAAATGATGTTTCTCACGAAAGGAGGCTGCGGTGAAGTATATCCGTCCAACAGGTCCTTGGTTGTCCGTTTAAATACGTCGATGGAACCAGAAAGACGGTTTTCTGCCAGTCTGAAATCTAAACCAAGGTTAAGTTCTCTTTTGGTTTCCCACTTCAAGTTTGGGTTAGGGTTACGGTCAGGACCGTAAGTCTCGTAATAATTTCCATCCGGGAACAAGTATTTGCCTCCACCACCAAGCGTTACTCTTGATACGTTGTCCTCATTTGGTACATTACCAGTAACACCATAACCGGCTCTTAATTTCAGGTAATTTACAAAGGGAATCTCTTTCATGAAGCTTTCTTCAGATATATTCCAACCAACGGATACTGCAGGGAAATTACCCCATCTGTTGTTAACACCAAATTTAGAAGACCCCTCGCGTCTCAATATAAACTGCACCAGGTATTTATTGTCCAACGCATAATTTACGCGACCAAAGAAGGCAACCAGCGTATTGTCTTGTTTTCCACTTTCCATCTTAGCCTTACCCAGGCCGAGCGCGCTACCTTCCTGCATACGATCTTCGTGGAAGAGATCATTGATGAATCCACGATTTTCCATTAGCGAGGTTTCTCTGATGTTATAGCGGTAACTGTAGCCTGCGATAGCTGTCAGACTGTGCTTTTCTTCAAAAGTTTTCTGATATTGTAAAGTCGGTTCGAATGCATATTTCTGCTCGAGCTCCATTCCTCTTGAAGCGAAACCTCCACCACGGAAGTCGGCATTTTCCATAGAATCCTCACCTGCTTTAAGCCTGTAACCCCCATCATTGTTGTTATTCCGGGTAATAGATCCAAAAACTGATGCTTTTAATCCGTCAATGATCTCCAAATCGACTTTAGCATCTGCCGAAGTTGTCTGTTGCTTTCGGTATTTAGTTTCCTGTGCCAAACGGGCGAAATAATTCGTACTGGTCAGATCAAAACGGTAAGATCCGTCTGGATTGAAATTGGATAAAGTTGGGTTTTTAGCCATTTCGCTTTCCCAAGATTGTACTGAATTAAGCTTATCATCACCACCTTCACCGCCAAGCAAATTACTTTTATTAATATTGGTTGCGAGGTTCAATTGTACATTCAGACGATCATTCAAACCTTTCTGATTGACGTTTAAACGCAATGTATATTCTTCACGCCCGTTTTCTTTAGCTATACCTTCCAGGTTTCTGTAATTCACACTGGCACGGTAAGTTGTTTTGTCTGTACCACCAGAAAGCGAAAGGTTATGGTTCATGGACAGGTTATCATGATTAATCAATTCATCATAAAAATCTGTGCTATTGCCATAATCCTGCTGATCCAGTTCTCCGGAAGCAATTTTCTGGCGATATTCATCTGCTGTCAGGAATTTTTGTCTGTTCTGAACATACTCCTTCCGGAAATAAGTGCTGTAATCGATTGTAGGGGGGCCAGCCTTACCTTTTTTGGTGGTAATCAGAATTACACCTGCATTGGCACTTGTACCATAGATAGCTGCTCCAGAACCATCTTTCAATACGTCGATAGATTCGATATCATCCTGTTGTAACAAATCTGGATTACCACCAGGAATACCATCAATTACATAAAGTGGTGTTGAAGTTCCAGCTACAGATACTGCTCCCCGTAATTGCGTGGACACGCTAGAGTTCGGGTTAGAGCCTCCTCGTCTTGTTAATTGCAGACCTGCAACTTTACCCTGGATCAGATCCAGTGGGTTACGGGACCCGCTGCGGTTAAACTTCTCTGCACTAACATGCGTCACTGCAGAGGTTATTTCTTTACTCGAAAGTGTACCGTAACCAACACTCACGATTTCTACGTTTTCCAGTGTTGTACTGCTTGGTTTTAACTGTACGTCAATGGTAGTTTTAGTGCCTACAGGTGATTCCTGAGCTTCATATCCGATAAAGTTAAATACCAGAATTGCAGCTGAGGTAGGAACTTTAATACTGTACTTACCATTGCCATCTGTAGAAACTACAGTTTGCGTACCTTTAACCTTTACACTTACACCGGGCAAGCCTAAACCCTGCTCATCTTTTACTGTACCCTGGATGGTTAGTTCCTGGCGATAGGGCATTATGCCTGTAATCGGGTTGAGTTCAGCTGGCAAATTTGCCGCCCGGATTTCCGGGGCACATAAACCCAAAGAAAGCAAGGCCATTCCACTGTAAAGCGGTAGTCCAGGCTTCATTAATCTGGTAAATTTTTGTTTCATAAATTAAATCTATTGTTTAAGGAGTAGAAGCGTGAATTAGCTTTTAAGAAGGCGTTTATGGCCACAGGATTTATCGTATAAAAACGATTTAGTGCCACTCAAAAACGTATACATAGGACGTAGTTGGTTCATAAGTAATTATATTTGGAAATTCGTGTTAAAACGTTTTAGTAATGTCAATATATTATTAATAATTAATTTCTGAAAATATCGTCTTCACACGGGTGTGTATTTTTACCCCTAACTGATCGTTAATTTCGGCCTTTTTTGTCTGTTATACAGTTAGTTATATTTTTTTTAAAAAAACTGTTATTTACCGTCCTGTTTTTATGATTTTTACCCAATCTGCTGTACGATAACTAGTTTTGAGATGCCGCTTTCTTCTGTAAACTCCGTCGCCTTCGATGGAGCCGTACACGTTAGTATTGCCCTCAATACTCAGGTACCAGTCACCTTGAATTCTTTCAATTACACCAGCGTGTGCAACCCGCTTTTTCTGCGGAATATAGATGCCAAACACCTGTGCTGCTTTTAACTTAGACGTTAAACGCGAGGCCGGAAACAGGGAAGGTGACCAGCCGGTTATCGGCTGGTGAAAACCTTCCTGACGAAATATCCAGCTAACGAAAGCTGCGCACCAGGGCTGTCCCTTTTTTAACCCCGCGACGGCTAAATACTCTTCCACTCTTCGTCCGTCATTTTTGCCTGTCAGCTCTCTTACGCCGAGTTCTGCGCGGGCGATTCTGATAAGTGAGGCCCTGCAGTTGTCCTCTGTAGCGGCGTCTACAGGGCAGATTTCTGTCTGTTCCTTTAGCAAATTGCGACCAGACATATTGATGCTGTTAGCAAGAGTAAAGCAAAAGATGCCCAATAAAAGCTGATTTGTTGCCATAATGTGAGGGTTTTGAAATGTATAGCGAGTTGGCGCGGGGCCGGCATGAATTTATTATTCCAGAGATATTGCATCAACCACCAGCAGATAAGTAATATGACCAGGAAAGTAATCAGGCTAAGGATAATCAACAGCCATACAGATTGATCTACGGAGGCAGCTGTTTCATCCAGCAGGTGCAGCCATTCCGGCGCGAAGATCCAGATGATCAAAAGCAAAAGTAGCAACCTGGTTACCGGATGAATAGATTGTTGGAGTTTATCAGAAAAGCCGGTTTTTGTAAGGTTCAATGGAAGAATCGCAGGATTCTTATTAAATGATATGGGCATAGGGATAGTCTTTAAGATAGGTGAATAGGAAGGGTATAAGAACCCCGGCTGGGTTATCCTGCCGGGGTTTGGGGATTTTAATCTATAATCAGATGTTTACCCAGGTAAGTACTTCTTGATGCAGACTTACCATCTTCGGCTATAAGCATGAACCATGCATGAACCTCATGACCTGTATAGGAGTAGGGAAGACGGAGCGTAGCCGTCAGATCTTCCCTTTTTGCTACAGACTGATGCGTTAATGACGACCCATCGTCCGGATTGTAGACCATCATGCATACCGTATCATCAGGCTTTGTTCCCCGGGCGTCAATCTCATTAATCGACCAGTCGACTTTTAGCGCTGCCTCTGCCGGAACACTTTCCGCGAGCGGGTTAAATACACCATTGAGTTTACCATTGCCCAATAGAATTTTGGCGAAATCAATCTCATAATCCGGGGCAATCCCGCCGATCGCATTTCTTATGTTCAGGCTTGTAGCCACATTTCTTGCAGAGAGGTTTCCGGTTAAAGCCGGATAACCAATATTTATAGCTTCTGCAAATTTGCCGAGGAACGAAGTCATCAGACCGAATTTAGAACGTTGCCTGGCCTGTGGCTCTGTAGGATTCTTTCCCGATTTTTTTGGGGCACTACGGCCGATTGTTAACTGCCTCCATTTTGATATTACAACCTGACCGATTTTACCACTGAAGTCACCAATTTGACCTGGTTTAATTTTTGACATAATTTTAAATGTTTAATGATGAATAATAATTCAAGCCTGTTTGGGCTACCGGTAGCTTCCGACTCGTTAAACGAATGTATGTCAGTTAGGGCTAATAACCTATAAATCAGATTGTTGTGTCCGTTTTTGTCCGGAGGTGTCCACCTTTGTCCTTGAAAATATGAACTTCGGGCTTATTAGGAATCGGCTGCCGTGGAGAATCCAGGTCATGAAACTAAATCATCTGCCATTAGATAATGTTTAAAGGAGTTCTTTTACATTAACATCATAAATTTCTTTGAATAACTTACTGAAGTACCCTGGTGTTTCAAATCCTGCAGCGTAAGAGATTTCTGCAACTGTCCGGAATTTACCACTTTCAATGGCTTCTGCGGCTAGCTGTAAACGAATAATTCTAATGTATTGATTTGGGGTGACGCCCATAATAGTTTTTATGCGTCTGAATAACTGCCTTTCGGACACGGCCAACTCATTACTCAACATGAGTATATTCAGGTCAAATCCTGTCGCATATTTACGGACCAATACTTCAAATTTAGAAAGCCAAAGCTGGTCGGCCATAGAATACTGTTCTTCAGTTTCGGACGTCGCAAGCTTATTCTTTAATGCCGATTTACTTAAAATGTCGGCGATTCTCTTTTGTTCTTCGAGCTTCTTTCTGGCTGTAATGTTTTTAGCAATTGCGAATACTAATTGGTCACTTTCTATGGGAATCGATGTCCAGGCAAGCCAGACGATTTTACCGCTTTTTGTAATGTATCTGTTTTCAAAGTCTATGAGTGGCTTATTATCTCTTATAATAATCTGATTGCGGGTTTTTGCGGTGATCGCCCGATCGTCCTCATGGACAAATGAGCTAATTAGCCTTCCCATTAACTCTTCATCTGTATATTCTAAAGTTTTAGATACAGCTGCGTTTATTTTCTTGAAAAAACCATCATACCCTGCGATGCAGACAAGATCGGGAGTTAAATTAAAAAAGAGATCTAAGTCAAAAGTATCTTTTAACGTTGGGATATTCATATCATATTTTAGGATCGGTTGAATTAGCTGAATACCAAATAAACGTCGTATACGCGGCAAAACTAACACAAATAGCAAATATAAAATGAGCTATCTTTTTTAATTCTACTTTATAAACCTCGCCCTGACAGGATAAAGTATAATGTCAGTTTTGTCGAAGTAAATGTCAGCTCTGTTAATTCCTTTTTATGGTTTTTTGCAAAAAAATTCAGATGGTTATGTGCCATCTAAAATAAACCTCTCCGTTTTCTATTTATAAAATGAACAATTTACATAGCCTGAATAAATATGTTATTAACTGCCGTTACTGCAAATCAATTGGACTCGACCGCATACCAAGATCGGAGTTTGTACGACATGTGTTGTTTTTCATACCACTGAAACATTATATCTGCTACTCCTGTTCCAGAAAACAATATAGGATAAGGAAAAGACCCTGAAAAACCTCTACCAGGAGAAAGTGATATCCCCTGATTTAGATAAGTTGTTAAAAACAAATTCTTTATAGGTATTTACGGCTGTTTTTCTCTGAGTCTGCGCATTAGATGCAGCTCTTAGCATAGATATAATATCCAAAGACGCTTTCTTGAAGTTCAAATCCAGCTTTTCTTCGTCGGCATATAGATCCTTATGAAATTGATCGGCAAATGATCGGGAAATAAATACGACACCCGTAAAATCAATTTCAATTTTATGATTTATCTTGCTTTCCTCCTTTATGATAGCCACAAGTGTTGTAGCCGCTTCGCGAGAATCCAAGGTTGGAGATAGTGTTTCTGTGATTTTAATTTCTGAAGTGATCATAAGCATGGTTTATATTTTGGTTTACAATTATGGAGATTGCGGGCGGATAAAATGATCAGCCCGGGTTTTTCGTAATTAAATTTTGTATCAATGACAATATAGCGAATTTTCGCCATATTCTTGGTTGCTTCCTCCGTCATTAAACGGTTCGTTCAGATATGCGGTCATTTGTGATTGCAATTGATGTTGCTCCTTTTTTTCTGTTACCGCAGAGTTGGCTGGATAGGTAAGAAGTCAATTTCAGGAACTGACCAGTGTAGCTGGCCGGTTTCCTGAAATTGACTTAGAATTCTGTGGGAACAGACTTCAGTTTATAGATTTCGTGCTTGCTGTAATAAGGCATATTGGCAATCATCACCTGTCTGATCAATCCTGCTCTTACGTACCTGCGGATTGTTCTTGGGTCTTTACGGAGCAGGTGTGCCGCTTCTTTCTGGCTTAACAATTCATCTGTGGGGTCGTATGCAGGTTGCAGATTCTGATTGATAATTTGCTGTTCTGCCAGTTCTATCAGATAATAAATCAGGTCGTTAAATCTATTGATTTTGGTAATAATAGCTTTTATAGTCATTTTTAGGGATTTTTAGGGTGGATTGATTTAAAGTGTATTGGGTAGATGCCAGGTGAATTGACCCAGATAAGTGCTGTTTGTGATAGATCGATGGTCTGCAGATATGAATGAGATGTAAGTATGTACTTCCGCAACTAGAATAGAAGCGGGCAAATGTAGCAGGTGTTCCCCCTTATGACGTTTTTCTCCGTTCAGCGTGTAAATTCCATATTCTTTTTCAGGAAAATATGCCATCAACATTACCTGGTCTCCTGGTACACATTCTGGTTCAGGTAGCTCGGTGTCCCATTTGAATAGTATACCTTCCCGATGCAAACCGGCGCTCATAAATCTCGCCTGAGGCATATCTCCTACGCTCAAAATTACTTTTGAATAATCTATTTCAAGGTTTGGGTATTTACCCTTCAATGCTTTGGGGTTATTGTACGACCGCGCTAAGTTGTGAGTTCTGGAAAATTTCTTTTTTGCTTCTAATTCATATCCTTTTTTTATGAAGTGATTAATTGAGCTTAAGAATTTTATTGTTGTCACAAAGGCTTGCTGCCCTGACTTTTCTTTTATTGTGAAAGGAAGTGTTCTGACATTTTTTCTTTTAGGAACCAGTTTGATGTTTTCTGTTGCAATTTCTATTTCCATTTTTTCTGTTCCGTGTTTCCATTTAGGTTTCATAATATCTTATTAATTCAAATTATAGTATTGATCAACCCAAAGTATATAATTTATCTCTTAAATGCGCTTAATTGTTTAGTTTTTATTAAACCTTTAGTTTGCTATTGGTTTTATTATATCTACTTGGATTATATATTATATACATAATTAATATACACCGGTGTGGGTTCCTTGTGGGTAAACTGTGGGTTAACTGTGGGGTTGGTGTGGGGTTTTACAGAGCAGCAGTAAGACAACACCCGAACAAGACCCGAACAAAACTCCATGGTAAGTAGTTTAATGTCTTGTCCTGAAATAGCTATACAGGTTAATGAATTAGTTTTAAATAGACTATACACGCAAATTTGTTATTCCTTTATCAGTTATACAAGATGCTTTTCATTTGTTTTGCACCATTTAGGTTTCCATCTTTTTTTCAATGGCCCCTGTTTGAGGTGTGCCTGCTCCGGAGTTAGATAATCACAACTAGCATGCGGCCTTAATTGATTATACGTTTGGATATTTTCTCTTATCCTGCGGGTAGTTTCCCTAAAACCAACTTTTGAGCTGTGTAAATCGAACTCTGATTTTAGTATCCCGTTTACCCTTTCTGCAATGGCATTTTCATAAGGACTGCCATTCTCGGTCATGCTAACTGCTATATTATTACAAGTCAAAAGATCTACATAATTTTTACTGCAATACTGAGCTCCTCTGTCGGAATGATGTATAAGTTGAGTTTTTAGATATTTCCTGTGGCCTATAGCCATTTTCAGCGCGTCTATACAGCCTTGGGCAGATAAATCGTTTCGAAAAGCCCATCCCATAATCTGTTTGGAGTAAGCATCGGTAATTAAACTCAAGTACCCCCATTGCCGGTTTAATTGGATATAAGTAATGTCGCTTACCCAAACTTGCTCAGGTCTGTCCAACTGTAAGCCCACGATCAAATTATTATACTTGCGCATCCAGTGCCTTGAATTGGTGGTAATTGCTTTTCTCTTTCGCCTACGAATATGCAGCCCATGTTCACGCATCAGCCCAAACAGATAGTCTCTGCCAATTTTAATATGATGATCGTACAGTTTCTCCTGAAGTATAAAATGAAGTTTCAAAGTACCTATTCGCTTTTGTTTTTCACGTATATCCAGTACATGCTGAAGCACGATCTCATCCTTTAATCCTTCATCCTGTACACGCCATTGACGATCGTAATAAGCATGGCGGGTTTTGCCAAACAGTCTGCACAGCAACCTGATCCCTGTTTTGGGAAAGTCCTGTTTCATTTTAATGACTGCCTGGCACCAGACTTTTTTCTGATATCTATTTTAAGCTGTTCTTCAGCGATATCT
>JAAAFW010000006.1:189363-272341 GCA_019352875.1 Pedobacter cryoconitis
TGGGGAAGTCCTGTTTCATTTTAATGACTGCCTGGCACCAGACTTTTTTCTGATATCTATTTTAAGCTGTTCTTCAGCGATATCTATCATTGTATCTAGTGCCTTGATTTTTAACTTAGCTTCATCCAAGGCTTTTTTCAGTGCTTTAACTTCTGTACTTTCAGTTTGGGACATGGATTTTTTAGACATTTCAATCGAGTTTGAAATACTAATTTCTATATTTTCATCCGAAAAAGCCTTAATCCAGTTCCGGATCGTACTCCTTGAGCTGATATTGTACACGATAACAGCTTCACTTATACTCATCCCTCCATGGATAGCTCGAACAATCGATCGTTTTTCAGCAGTACTGAGAAACTTACGCTTATGCAAAACTGAACTGTACTTGTCCAACCACATGCCAAGGGTTTCTCGTGTCATTTTATAAGTCTTTATCAGATCCCTACGGGGCGTTCCATCTTCGACCAGCTTAACTATATGAGCGATCAAGCGCTTGTCAAACTTCTGATTTTTACTCGTTCTTTCTGAGTAGAACAACTCTTCTTCTCTTTCCATACACTGTTTTTAGTGTATAGCTTTTTCAGGAATGCACAATAGGCTTGAGCTGAGGTGCGGGCGCTGTTCGGATTCTAATGCAGTGTTACTCTATATTTTTACTCAAAAACCCCACAGTGAACCCACTAGAATACACCATCTTGTGGGGTCACTGTGGGTACGTGTGGGTTTCTTGTGGGTTTGGTGTGGGGTTCAGTCGAACAGGAGTAAGAGAACATTCAAACAAAACCCGAACAAAATACGACCAGAAGCTTGTTCATCACACCAGTTATTGTTTATATTCTACTTCGTTTTTTTAAGAGTTTGAATTTGGGAAAATCTGTAAGGAAAGTTCCTTATGCGATTTTATAAAGAAAAAATCTGATGCAGTTCGGGTCGGCTTCGGGTTAACCTCGGGTTAAGTTCAGGGAATGTTCAGGTTATAGTCGAACAGCACAACTATATGGCACGCACTATACCCAAACAGCACCAGAACTAAACTTCTTCTCTTTCCATTACACTGTGTTTAGTGTATACCTTTTTCAGGAATGGACATCTGATTGCTTTTGAAATGTAAAAAATGATGCCTTTGACAGCACCGGTGGTTTATTGAAATACCTTTGTACTAAATATTGAAATACAATGCATTCAGGAATAGTAAAAATACAAGAACATATTGAGCCGCTAAGGCAGGAAATTATTCATCATCATGTGTATAATGAGATTGAAGATCTGGAATCTTTAAGAGTCTTTATGGAGTTTCATGTGTATGCTGTCTGGGATTTCATGTCACTGCTTAAAGCTCTGCAACAAGGCCTGACTTGTACTACTACACCTTGGTTTCCAGTTGGTAATCCTAATACCCGTTATCTGATTAATGAAATTGTAACGGGTGAGGAATCTGATATCGATCACCAGGGGATCCGTAAAAGTCATTTTGAGTTATACCTGGAAGCTATGGATCAGTGCCAGGCGAATACCGCTCCTGTAAAGACTTTCCTTTCTCATCTACAAGCCGGACACTCACTGGAAGAAGCCTGCCAGATAGCAGAGGTACCTGTACCAGCACGCGAATTCATGAAATTTACTTTTGATTTAATTGACAGTCGTGAGTATCCGCTTCAATCAGCTGCTTTTACATTTGGCCGTGAAGATCTGATTCCTAATATGTTCATTTCAATCGTTGCAGACCTTAATCAGAAATTCCCTGATCAGCTGGGGATTCTCAAATATTATATGGAAAGACATATTGAAGTAGATGGTGATCACCACAGTAACCTTGCTCTGGATATGACGGCCGAACTCTGCGGCGAAGATGCAGAGATCTGGTCAAAAGCCCAGCAGGTTACCATAGACGCATTGCAGCAAAGGGTTAAATTATGGGATGGAGTTTATGACTCAATCAAAGAGATACGTTCTGACAAAGCGCAAATCTTGTAATCTTATATAACCAAAAAGTGTTTTGTCCCCGGAACGGAAGGTTGCAAAAGCCCAGTTTCCGGGGAATACTTCTTCGATCTGCCATTGGTCACCGGCTTTCAGGAAACCTTTCTTTCTGGATTGCGGGTCTGGTTTGCTAAAGTAATAGGAGATATTGGCACTAACCTGATAGTCACCAGTTACCTGATCGGCAATTTTGGTATAAGTACCTGAGAACTGTTCAGGGATTCTGTTAGCCTCACAATTCATAAATTCAATCTGAAGATTGGTTTCTGTAAAATTTAGTTTGACTTTACAGGTGTTACTGTCGCTGCTGATCACAGCCTGCCCGTCTTTTAGTTTTCCCTTGCCATTAAATTGCCCATATGTTTCGGCCTGATCGTTCCACCGTGCCAGAATATTGATTTGGATGTCATCGCCGGTTTTGCTAATCGATACAGTATTTGATGATCCGTCTTTTGGGTTTTGAAGCTGGTAGGTGATGTTTTGTGCGTTAACCAGATTTGTAAGGCTTGTGAGAAGCAAGAATAAGCCAATTTTTATGTGCATTTCAATTGTTGTTTATTTTTTATACATTGTCCGTCAGGGCCTATTTATAAGGATGCCTAAGCGTTCATTCGAGCTCAATCTGATATAACGTATTTTGAGTAAAAATGTTCTGAACAATTTCAGATTGTTTATTTTTGTTTGTTTAAAATTCAACCAATGACGCAGATTACTATCAGAACCATAGAACCGCGGGACAATGAGGCAATAGCCGCTATCATCAGAAGCAGCCTGGAGGAGTATGGGTTAAATCGTCCCGGTACAGCTTATTTTGATGAAAGTCTTGATTATATGTATGAGGCGTTTCGTGAACCATCCAGCCAGTATTTTATAGCACTGGACGGAGATAAAATTATTGGTGGGGTAGGTGTTTTTCCATCTGCCGGCCTGCCAAAGGATACTGTTGAACTTGTTAAAATGTACCTGCTACCTGAATATAGGGGACAGGGATTAGGCAAGCTTCTGATTCGCAAATGTATAGGGCAAGCTCAAAATTTGGGTTACCAGCATATTTATCTTGAATCGTTACCCGAGTTAAAGACTGCAGTAGGTGTCTATGAAAAATTAGGTTTCCGTTTATTAGACAAACCGATCGGCAATACCGGTCATTATTCTTGTACTGTCTGGATGTTATATGAGGTTGAGGCCTGATCAATGCCTAATTATTTCTCCTAAAAGAACAAGGCCGGATATTTAATATCCGGCCTTGTTCTTTATATTCTACCGTTCTTTTATTCGGATAACAATCTGATCTCATGATCACCAATTGTAATAATCCGTTCTTTATATAAAGCTCCTGTTGTTTTCTTGAAAGCTTTTTTACTGATTTTTAAAAGGTCGTAGATATCATCAGGTGAACTTTTATCACCAAGGTGAATAATTCCCTGATTTTCTTCCAGCATTTTAAGCAGAACTTCTTTCATATCCAGGATATGGCCATAGCCCATTGGCTGCAGACTAAGATCTATTTTACCTTCAACACGTACTTTTTTGATCCAGCCTTTACGTACTTCACCAGGATTCAACTGATCAAATAATTCATTTGTATACAGAAGTCCGATATATTTATTGTCAACTATGGCATTATATCCAAGGTCACTACGGTCGGCTATTAACAGGCTGACTTCATCTCCTTCTTCGAAATTGATCTCTTCTTCTTCCACGAAATTTGTCAGTCTTGAAGAAGCTACCATCCGGTCATTACTGTCGTCAAGGAAAACATAAACTACGTGTTTATCTCCTTTAAACATAGGTCTTTTTTGTTCTTTTTCAGGAACATATACGTCCTTATCGATTCCGATAGACATGAAAACACCATTTTCTCCGGCTTCAACTACTGTGAGATAAGCAAAGTCACCAACGCAGGCCAATGGTTTTTGAGATGTTGCATGAAGCTTTCCGTCTTTATGCATATAGACAAACACATTGATGTTTTCTCCTACTACTGCATCCGCAGGTACATGGTTATAAGGAAGAAGTGCCTCTTTGTCTCCGTCAGAGAGAATCAGGCCCGCTTCAGTTTTATTGATTATTCTCAGTTCGTTGTATTGTCCGATTTGTATCATGGGTAATTTTGGTATAACTTCTGCAAAGGTAGCATTATCCGGGCTTAAACCTTACAGGTTCTTAAGGGGATCTCCGCTTAAGGGAACATTTTTATCTTTGTGTTGTTAAAAGTATCAATGGATAAGAATAATATACTTAAAATCGCTTTCCCTCCAATCGTTCATCAGGACTGCACGGTTTTACTTTTAGGGACCATGCCCGGAGAACGTTCATTACAGCTGGGACAGTATTATGGACATGCGGGTAATCATTTTTGGAAGCTTATTTATGGTCTTTTTGGTTTGCAGCCCAGTCTGGAATATACTGAACGTACTTCTTTTTTACTCGGTCACGGAATAGCGCTCTGGGATGTGTTGGAGTCTTGCACCTGCGTTGGAAGTCTCGACAGTCAGATCAGAAATGCTACTGTAAATGATTTTGCGAGATTTTATCAGGCTTATCCTAATCTGAAGCATATCTTTTTTGACAGCAAAAAGGCAGAAGAGTTTTACCGTAAGAAAGTAGGATTTAGTGCAGATAGAAGTTATCATTTACTTCCCTCGCCTAGCCGGGCCAATGCTGGTAAAACATTTGAACAAAAGCTGGAGGCCTGGAAGGAACTATTATTGTATATATAGTTATCTTTGCGGCTTTCCTACTATAATGATTTCTAAAAGTAAACACCGCATTTTTCTCAGTCTGTTTTTCTTCATGTCGGGATTCAGTTTTGCGACCTGGGCCTCCCGTATTCCAACTATTAAAACTGCATTCGGCTTTAATGAGGCCGAGCTCGGTGCGATATTGCTGGCCATGCCGGTAGGCTCGCTGATCGGTCTTCCGATTTCAGGCTGGCTTGTAGCAAAATATAACAGCCGGGTGCCGCTGGCAATCGGTTATGGATTAAATGCATTGTCGCTGGCCCTGATCGGATTTACCCAGCATACTTATTCACTGGTAATTGCTGTAGTCCTTTTTGCCTTTACAACCCGTATTTTTAATATCTCGGTTAACACCCAGGCTATAACGCTGCAGCAACAGTTTGAGCAAAAAATTATCGGTTCATTTCACGGTTTCTGGAGTACGGGCGGAATTGCCGGGGTGGCATTCTCTACTTTATTGATTGCGCTGAATGTATCTCTGCAGCTGCACCTGGTTATCGTTGCAGTTATTGCGCTCGCATTAACGTGTTATGCCTTTAAATACCTGTTGAAAGATGACAGATCTTCAACTGGAAACAAAATAATTATGGGCAAGCCCGATCCTTATATTCTTTATCTGGGACTTGTCGTTTTTTGTTCGGCGATCTGCGAAGGTGGAATGTTTGACTGGAGTGGGATATATTTCCAGGAAGTTCTGAATGTAAAGATCTTTACTTACGGATATTTGATCTTCATGACCTTTATGGCGCTGTCAAGATTTCTTTCTGATCTAATTATTGCCCGGTTCGGTATGCCTGCTACTTATATTATGAGTGCATTATTTATTGTAGCCGGTATTGCAATGGCTATTATTGTGCCTACATTCTGGACAGCGATGATTGGTTTCTCACTGGTAGGCTTTGGAACGGCAGCGGTAGTACCCATGTCTTATGCACTGGCAGGCGCTTCTTCGAAATATTCTCCCGGCATGGCTATTTCAATTATTGCAACCTATTCCATTACAGGTATGCTGCTCGGGCCACCTTTAATCGGTTACCTTGCGCATGCTTTTAACCTGAGAGTTTCTTTTATAATTTTCGGCTTATGCGGACTGATGCTGATACCGATCTCACAAATGTTTTTCAGGCATAGAAAGACGCTTGGTGTATAGCGTTAGATTTTTTTTCAAAAAAAATAATCGTCATACAATAAAAGTGCAGATAACGCGTCTTTATATGGAGAGCGTTAATTAGATGGCGGGGATATTCTTCTGGAATATCTCCGCTTCTTATTTTAAGGGGATTTTGAAGCCAGTTTCGCGCTGATGCGCAATTTTACAGGAAAACAATTCCTATATTATCTTGTTGTTTTTTCTAAATTTCATAGCATGTCGAGTTTTAATTCAATTATCCAGGCGGACCAGCCGGTGCTGGTCGATTTTTCTGCTGAGTGGTGCGGTCCATGTAAAATGATGGCGCCTATACTCAAGCAGCTGAAAGAAATGATAGGGGAGGATGCTAAGATCCTGAAAGTCGATGTGGACAAGAATCCTGCTGTTTCTGCACAATACCAGATTCAGGGTGTTCCCACTTTGATACTATTTAAAAACGGACAGGTTAAATGGCGTCAGTCAGGTGTAATTCCTGCTGCACAGCTTCAGGAGATTATTCGCCGGTTTGTCTAATGATCTGTTTATTTAATGAAATGCGCTTAAACCGGTTGTTCCGGATTTAAACGCATTTGAATTGGTGTTAGTTATTTTTATTTAGCCTGCTGATCATCTCTGCGCTTTGTATGCGTCCTTCTTCCAGTCTGTCGGTAAAGAATGCTTTTGCGTCGTCGAAGTGTTGTTTGTAACCATTTAAGTCGCCGTAACCGATTATTGAGGACCATTCCCTCACTGCAGAATGGAATTCCAGATCGTCTGCCCGGATTTGTTTATCATAAATAGCAGCTGCTATAGATTCTTCCAGTAAATCTTTATCCCTGAAAAGGTATTCTACTATACCCAGCCTTAACCGGAAAGGAGGAGTCTGGCAAATCAGATTGTCATACGGATTAACCTGTAGGTGATACCAGGCATCTGCCATACTCAGTAAGCTTAAATGTGAGTTTGCCGTATGTGGTGTCCCTGATCCGGAAAGCGAATATTCTTTCATGATCTGATTATCCAGCAGTAAAAACTGTTTATCGTCAGGGAAAAGGTAATCCCGGACTTTATAAATCCGCTTACGGAAATCGTCTTCCTTCTCCATAATCATCATCTTAAACAAGTCAGATTCTGATTGCGCATATTTTTTGACCTGCAATTTTGCATATGGGTTTAAAATAGCCAGCCCTGCATAAATGTGTGATTTGTAACTGAAGATACGCAGCATGGTTAAAATTTTCACATTGTCTATTCCACCTTTATAGGCACCATTTTCCCATGGAAATATGCCTGCTTCCTTCCAGGCTGTACCCATACTTTCAAACCCCATATGCGTTACCGCCTGAGTATCTGCCACTATTTTATCGTGTGTATGGTAGTCGGATATTTCTACAAGCTCGGAACCTAAAACGGTTAAAAGATCTACCATACGCATATAAGCCTCTGCACTACACCGGTGTGGGATAACAATCAGTGTTTGTCCTGCAGGATCAAAGCCCGGTCCGTGTAAAGAATGACAGGTAATTATTTGTACGTCTTTTGGAAGATGTTTCTCAAAAGCAGCTATTTCGGGTGTTTTAACTGATGTCTGGCCGGCAACAATTGCCCCGTATTTCGTAGAGGGACCAAACTTTGCTGTCACTTCGTCTATCTTCTCCGCTTCAACAGCATAAAAGATAACGTCGCTTCTGCGTGATACCGCATTGCCGTCAACCAGTACCTGAATACCGAATGGTTCCAACTCTTCACTCAGTTTTTCATTTAGATGGGGGAGATCCGAGCCGCATACGTCATACCCCGCTTTGGCGAAATGTTTCGCGTAAAGTTTGCCCATGTCTCCAAGGCCGATTATTCCTATTTGCATTATTTATTAATATGAGGCAAATAAGTGATTTTTTTGGCGAAAATAAAACGTTTTCAAGGTTTAAATCTAGGTAGAGGTATAAAACTAATTTATATTTACAATATGGAGCAAACGAGTAAGGATGTCCTGGAGATTTTCGCTGCCAGGGCGGCAAGTAATGCAGCGATTGCAGCTGCCGATTCAAAAGCAGTGGCAGCTTTCTGGATGGATGATATCCATGTGCAGTCTGGTGAAGGCGGACAATACAAAGGAAAGAAAGAACTGGAACAGATATTTTTTTCAATGTTTAAAAAGGATCCGCCTTTATTCGCCCGGAATCCTGAAGAAGTAATTCTTGGTGAGAGTGGTATTCTGGCCTGGGAAAAAGGTAACTGGAGTTATCAGACGGCTCCCTTCCGCGGGTTTTATGCAGCCATGTGGCGTAAAATTGGCAATAGATGGCTTATTCAATCAGAACTTTTCGTATCGCTTGATTAGCCTGAGCGCGTGTATACCGGACAGATTGTGGAGAATGTCAACAGCTCCTAAAAAGAGGTTGTGTGTGTAAGTTGCTGTAAAACAAATATTTAAGTTTGTTGTTGTGGTTTGGCATGTATTTGTAACATATACCAGTATAATACCAACAAATTATTTTGAAATCATGGGGCTCAGCTGCTTCGCAGACGTTGACCATGATCTTTCATTAACAGTTAAACTTAAATTATATAGACATGAAAAATTTAATTTTATCCGCTGCCTTCATTGCAATGGCAGGTATCACGACAGTAAAAGCAAACGAAAATATTTCCACTCCTGTAATTATTCAGCAGGATAGTACGCAGAAAGTTCCGGTTAAATTGGAAGAGCTTCCAGCTCCTGTTACCACTACACTCCAGACTGATGCTTATAAGGAATGGGCACCGAGTGCAGCATTTCTCGTAACCAATGCTGACAAATCGCAGTACTACCATATCGATGTTAAAAAAGGTACTGAAGTAGCTTTTATCAAAATTAACAAAGAAGGTGTTGTTGTACAATAATCTTCCAGAGAGATTTAATTTAGCACAAACACAATAATATAAGCCGGCAGGTCATACTGCCGGCTTTTTACGTATTGTATTCTTAAAATGCGGGAGTCTTTCCACCGTCGACCGGAATACTTGTTCCGGTAATATAAGATGCAGCTGGAGAAGCAAGGAATGCAATCAGATTGCCAATTTCCTGTGGCAGGCCAATTCTACCCATTGGAATGGTTTCCAGAATTTCTTTTTCTGCTTCCTCTATTTGCTTTCCACTGGCAATATGCGTTAGCAATTTGGTATATCTGGCTGTTGCCGTGAGTCCGGGAAGCACATTGTTTACCGTAATCTGGTGAATGCCTACCTCATTTGAAAGTGTTTTTGCCCACCCTGCGACGGCCGCCCGGATGGTATTTGATACACCAAGGTTTCCCAGCGGTGTTTTTACAGAAGTAGAAACAATATTGATTATTCTCCCATATCCTGCCTTCTTCATTCCAGGAATTACATGCTTCGCAAGTAACTGATTGCAAATGACATGCTGGCGGAAAGCCTTTTCGAAATCGGCAACCTCCGCATCGAGTATAGGACCGGGTTGAGGACCGCCCGAATTATTTACCAGAATGTGAACTGGATATGCAGTCGTTATCGCTTGTATAACATGCTCCAGTTGATCCGGGTGATCAAAATCTGCAATAGCGATATGATGTGCCTGTCCGGTGGGGGATGGCAGTTCCTGGATTGCTTTTAATAAGGAGTTTTCATTTCTCGCAATAAGTGTACAGCTGGCGCCCAGACCTGCCAGGATCTTTGCGCTCGCCAGGCCGATACCTTGTGTACTACCACATATCACGGCATTTTTATTAAGCAGGGAGATATTCATAATCTTATGTTTAAACTTTTTAACGCCATTGCAATCGTCATTGCCACGCTTTATGCTAATATAGTTAAAACAGCTAATTGATAGTATTTTGGTAGAATGAGCAAACTAATCCGGCTACTACCTGTTCTGTAATAAAATTTCACCTATGAATTCATTTTTCAAAACTATTATTGCCGGTTACGGGGCTAAAAAATTAGGGGGAGGCTGCCTCTCTACTATTGTCATTTTTATTGTGATTTATATGGCTTTGGGTCAGTGTAGCGATAAGCCCAGACAGCGTGCTTACGAACCCGTGAAGCCGGTAGCCGCGCAACATAAAATCTAAGAGAGGATTAAGCGGGATCCTGTCATTCCCGGGAAATTTAAGCTGTTATCTGGTAAAAAGAGGTTAGATTTGTGCCAATAACAAAGCAATGCTAACCAAAATAATTACTACCTATAAAACTTCGTTTTCCGGACTGAGCAGGGAGACATGGCTCCTGAGTGCAGTAATGCTAATTAACAGGAGTAGCAGCATGGCTGTGCCTTTTATGAGTTTGTATATGACCCAGTATCTCGATCGTTCACCTTCGGATGCGGGTCTGATTATTACGCTATTTGGTGTTGGCTCTATAGCAGGTGCTGCTGCCGGCGGTAAGTTAACTGACATGATCGGTTTCCGTCTGGTTCAGATCCTGGCTTCAGTGATAGGAGGGCTGTTTTTTATTCTTTACGCTTCCATCACCCATTTCGACACTTTATGTTTACTAACCCTGGTGATCAGCTTTTTTTCTGAAGCATTCAGACCGGCAAATTTTGCAGCTATTGCAACTTATGCTGCTCCTGGTACCCAAACACGTTCTTACAGTCTGAACCGGCTTGCCACAAATCTTGGATGGGCAGTTGGCAGTGGAATAGGTGGAATCGTTGCTTCATTCAGCTATCCGATGTTATTTATTTTGGATGGAACCGTGAGTATACTTTCGGGTCTGCTGATTATACTCTTATTGCCGGCCATAGTCTCCCGGGTTGCGCTAAATAAAACCGAAACCAGCGATGAGGAGCCAGTGGAGGCGGAAGTGATGAAACCGTGGAAAGACGTGCTTTTCGTGAAGTTTCTGCTGCTGACTACAATGCTCACCACCTGTTTTTTTCTAATGTTCCGGGTAGTACCCTTGTATTATAAAACGGTATGGCATATTAACGAACTACATATCGGGCTGATACTTGGATTTAACGGGTTAATTATTGCCGTCTTTGAGATGGTCATGATCAGCAAGATCCAGAATAAACGCTCGGGGACTTATTATATCGTGAAAGGAGTAATCTTAATTGCTCTGGCTTATGTGATGCTCATGCTTCCCGGATTTACACCTGTGATGGTCGCCCTGATTTCTATAGTACTGTTTACAATGGGCGAAATGTTTGCGCTTCCGTTCATTAATACTTTCGTTATGAGCAGATCTAATAGTCATAACCGTGGTCAGTATGCTGCTGGTTATACCTTAAGCTGGTCATTTGCACAGGTAATCGGCCCTTCGGCAGGATTTTACCTGGCAGAAAAATTGGGATATAGCTGGTTATGGGTGATTATAATCGGTCTGCTTTTGTTATGCGCAAATGGTTTCCGTTTGCTCGGCAGAAAGATGGAGTCTTAATCAGGGTTTGATCTTTGGTTGTATCAGCATATTTCTCAAGATCAGTGCGAGGACAAATAAACCAAGTAGAACGATCATAATCTCGGAAAGTCCTATGTTAACGCCATATAAAATAAAAAGGGAGTTGTACATCTTAATGTTGATTAGTGTGGAATTGGCTTAAGGTAGTGTTATGTATACGGTATCCGGCAATATTTTTTATATCAGCCAAACAATTGCCCCCGGTATTCCTTTTATGTGTATACATTTCTAAACACGCAATTATGGACAGGTTAGTAATCGAATCAATACTGGCAGAAGCGGATCATATTCAGTTTGACGGTGCACAGCCGCAGGCTGATTCTTCCTGCGCTTTAATTTTAGGTTTTAAAGCTGCACACACAGATCAGGTAATTCTTGCTTTTCAAGAGCTGAAAAAAATATCAGAAGAAATATCATTATTGGTGTGCCACACACAGGTACAGGGAATTTATGACCTGGAAATCCAGACAGCTGCGCTCGATGAACCCGTCAGGATTCTAAATAAAAGTATACCTGCAGAGGCTCTCGCAGAATTAAAGGAGTACCTGAGTCATAGCAATACGCTTGTACTGGGTAGCAACGTTTCGCAGGCAGATACCTGGATTACATTACGTAATGTTGAAATTAAGGTGTGCGAACCTTAAAATACAGATATAAAAAAAAGCTCCTTTTTAAGGAGCTTTTATATAGAGGTGTGTACGTATACGGAGGATAATTAGAGGGAGAAATCTTCATTGTTGTTTCTGCCGGCACCTTCATGGTTTTCTGAATATTCATAGCGTTTTTCTACTACTTCCTGATGGTTTTTAATATAATCCACAGTTTCATTCAGACCTTCAGCAAACTTTTCGAAGTCTTCTTTATATAAAAAGATTTTATGTTTTACGAATACTCCGTCTTCAAGCCTTTTTTTGCTCTCAGTAAGGGTCAGATAATAATCGCCTGAACGTGTCGCTTTCACATCAAAAAAATAAGTTCGTTTACCAGCCCTTACTTTCTTCGAAAAAACCTCTTCTCTCTCTTTGTTGTCAAATTCTCCCATGTTTGGTGTTACTGTTGGTTTTGGTTCGGGTAAATATAAAGTATTAATCAGTAAACTTCAAAATAGAAATTAAAGTGATTTTTTTTCTTCTTCAAGCAATTGGTTCCGGTACATTTCTTCATAGATGCCGTTTACTGCCAGAAGTTCCTGATGTGTTCCTTTTTCGGCTATACGGCCTTTGTCAAGTACGATTATGAGGTCTGCTTTCTGAATTGTAGAAATTCTATGTGCAATGAGAATACTCGTTTTTTCATGCATCACCCTACCAAGATTCTGCAGTATTTCCTCTTCTGTCCGGGTATCTACAGCGGAAAGACAGTCGTCAAAAATAAGTAACTGAGGAGATTTAATGAGTGCCCTGGCAATGGATACCCTTTGTTTCTGCCCACCAGAAAGTGTAATTCCACGCTCTCCAAGCATAGTTTGAAATCCTAGTTCGAAGCCTTTAATATTATGGTATACTGCCGCATCCTTTGCAGCCTGTTCAACTTGTTCATCTGTAGTGCTGTCGAGTCCGAATGCGATATTGTTGTAAATATGGTCGGAAAAGAGGAAAACTTCCTGCGGCACAAAGCCGATATGGTTACGGTAAGGCTGTAACTGAAGCGAGGGAAGTGGCTTGTCATCTATATAAATAGTACCCTGATCGGTATCATACATTCGCATAATTAAATTAGCGAGTGTAGATTTTCCTGAGCCTGTTCTGCCGATGATAGCAACGAACTGTCCGGATTTAATTTCGAAATTCAGTTCTTTTAATGCAGTGATACCTGTATCAGGGTAAGTAAAGCTTACATTTTCAAAGCGGATATTACCTTTGAAATTGTCAATAGCCAAATCTCCGGATTGTATATCTGGCTGCAGTTCCAGAAATTCATTTATTCTTTTCTGAGAAGCAGATGCCCGCTGTATAAGCGTAGTTACCCAGCCAAGCATAGTCACCGGGAAGGTTAACTGGGTCACATAAACAATAAACTCTGCGATATTACCAGCTGTGATGGATCCGTCAAGTACTTGTTCTCCTCCAATATAAACAGTTAAAATGGTGCTTAATCCGACGAGTAACAGCATAGTCGGGTAGAAAAGGGCCTGCACTCTAACCAGGCTCATTGAGCTCTCTTTGTAATTTTCACTTTCCTGTGCGAAGATTTTACGGGTGTAATTTTCTCTCACATAGGACTTTATGACCCTGATTCCCGAAAAACGTTCCTGTACGAAACTGGACAGGCTGGAAAGCTGTTCCTGAATCTGCTCGCTTTTCTGATTGATCCTGGTATTAACAATATATATAATAATAACCAGCGCCGGGAGAGGCAGAAGGCTGAACGTTGCCAGCTTTGCATTTACGGAATACATAGCGCTGATGATCAGCAGGAACAGTACAATTGTATTAATTGCATACATAATTGCCGGACCTACATACATTCTGACCCGGTTTACATCTTCCGTAGCACGGTTCATCAGGTCTCCGGTATTGTTACGCCGGTAAAAACCCATACTCAGTTTCTGGTAATGTGCATAGATTTCATTCTTCATGTCAAACTCAATGTGCCTGGACATCAGAATAATAGTCTGGCGCATGAAAAAAAGAAAAAGTCCGCGGAGTAAATAAAGCAGGAGTACAAGCATGCCGAAGTAAAACAGGCTGTAACTGAAAACATCATAAACAAGCTGTTGCCTGTCAAATCCATTGAATAAACCATAGATCTGAATATTTTCTGTGATCAGGTTAAAAGCATGACCGATTACCTGGGCGGGAATGACACCAAATATATTCGAAATCACGACAAAAAACACGCCTGGGATGATCCACCATTTGTATTTGTAGAAATGTTTGTTAAGAAAACGGAGGTGTTTCATGAACTGGTAAAGTTAGCCAATTGAGTATGATTTTTGTAAACTGTTTCGTTAAAACAATGTAATTAATGTTTTTTATCGTTAGTTTTGCGGCCTGTCTGATAAACACATTTCTTATGACTGGTAATAGTTCTGCGGTAAACTCAATTTTAGATCAGCTCAGTGCTCTCGGGCATAAAAAGGTTGTTTTTTGTAATGATCCTGATACGGGATTAAAAGCCATTATTGCTATTCATGATACGACACTCGGACCAGCTCTGGGTGGAACCAGAATGTGGAGTTATGCTACTGAAAATGAGGCGTTGCAGGATGTTTTGCGTTTGTCAAGAAGTATGACTTACAAGGCTGCCATTACCGGTTTAAATCTGGGCGGTGGTAAGGCTGTAATTATTGGTGATTCCCGTAAAGGAAAATCTGAAGCCATGATGCGCAGTTATGGCCGTTTTATCCAAAATCTGAATGGTGAATACATCACTGCCGAGGATCTGGGTACAACAACCAAAGACATGGAATACATTAGCATGGAGACTAAACATGTTACCGGGGTTCCTGAATCTATTGGCGGTATGGGCGATCCTTCTCCAACTACTGCTAAAGGCGTTTACCTCGGAATCAAAGCCTGTGTAAAAGAAGTTTTTGGTACCGATATTCTGGCTGGCCGTTCTGTGGTGGTGCAGGGGATCGGTAATGTCGGTGAACAGTTGGTTGAATTGCTGAGAAAAGACAATGTAGAAGTATTTATCAGTGACATCAATGAGGAAAAACTTGCTGAGGTGGCCCGGAAGTATAAAGCTAAGCCGGTAAGCGCAGACAAAATATTTGGTCTTGATGCAGATATTTATGCTCCATGTGCCCTGGGTGCTACGGTAAACGAAAGAACTATTCCGAAAATGAAATTTGCGATTATTGCGGGTTCTGCAAATAATCAGCTTGCAGATGAACAGGCGAATGGTCAGTTACTACTTGAAAAGAATATACTTTTTGCTCCTGATTACCTGATTAATGCAGGCGGATTGATTAATTGTTATTCAGAACTGACAGGCTTTGGAAAGAAAAGAACCATGCAGCTGACTGAAAATATTTATGAGGCAACCAGAAATGTAATACGCTTATCCAAAACAGATAATATCCCAACTATCCTGGCTGCAAACCGGATTGCTGAACAAAGAATAATAGACATCAAAAAAATAAAATCATCATTTTAATAACCGGTATTTATACCAAATCGTTCTTACATTCATGTTAAATAGAAGGCACTTAAGAATCAAAGTCCTGCAAAATATCTTTGCGTGGCAAATGACAGAGAAGAAAGATCTTATTTCTGCAAAGAAAGAGGTCATGCACAGTATTGACCAGGTGTATGAAATGTATGTCAGAATGCTGGCATTACTTTCAGAAATCACGGAATATACAGAAATCGACGCCATCGAAAGATCTCACAAACATTTCCCTACTGCGGACGATCTGAATCCGAACAAGAAATTATTACATAATAAATTCATTGTGCTGCTGCAGGGAAATCCTGAATTTAAATCTGCTGTGAATAAATACCAGATCAACTGGCATGCAGATCCTGAGTTTATCCGTACAATTTACAATAAACTTAAAACTACACCTGAATATACGGCTTATCTGAATGATCCTGATGAGAGTCTGGAAGGTTCTAAAGAAATCATCAAATTTATTTTCCGTAAAATTATTCTGAAAAGCCAGAATATCATCCAGGCTTTTGAAGACCGTTTTATTAACTGGTCTGTTGATAAGGAAGTAATGCAGGGAATGGTTGCTAAAACATTGAAGAACTTTGTTTCAGAGGATCCATTTCAGAATAAGCTGACTCCGATCAGTGCAGACTGGAAAGAAGATAGCAAATTCGTTGAAAATCTGTTCGTTTATACTGTTAAAAATAATAACGAATATCAGGAACTTATTGCAGAAAGAACTAAAAACTGGGAGTCTGAAAGGATAGCGCTGATGGATACAATCCTGATGAAAATGGCTATTTGTGAATTGCTGAATTTCCCTTCTATTCCAGTTAAAGTAACGATTAACGAGTATCTTGATCTATCAAAAGATTACAGTACTCCGAAAAGTAATTCATTTATTAACGGTATCTTGGACAAAATTTTAGGCGACCTGAAACGTACAAACAGTATCAAAAAAATAGGTCGTGGTTTAATAGATGAATAAAATCAATTCCATGAAGAAAATTGTATTAATGGCCATTGCGGCTTTTGCTTTTACAGCTTGTCAACAATCTCAACCGGAAGCTGCACATGATAGTCATGAAGGTCATGATCATGCTGCTCATGCTGAAGCAGCACCTGGACAGACAGTAAATGCAGTGGCTTCACCTGATGCTCCTGTGATGAGTTTTGAACAAGGGTTGCATAATTTCGGCGCTATCCAGCAAGGAGAGTCTGCAACGCATGAGTTTAAATTCAAAAACACTGGTAAAACTCCTTTGATAATCACGAATGCAACAGCTACTTGTGGCTGTACAGTTCCTGAAAAACCTACTGCGCCTATTAAACCAGGTGAAACAGGGGTAATTAAAGTTGTATTTAACAGTGCAGGTAAGATAGGATTACAGGATAAAATCATCACAATCACTTCTAATGCAAACCCATCAATTTCTGAAGTTCACATGATTGGTGACGTAAAGGAAGTTGGTTCTAAATAATTTATTTTTCAATATAATAATTTTATGACAGCTACAGTAATTTTACAAGCAGGCCAAAGCAGCATGCTGAGTACCCTGGTTCCAATGGTTTTAATCATGGTTGTTTTCTATTTCTTCATGATCAGACCTCAGGTAAAAAAAGCAAAAGATCACAAGAAATTGGTTGCTGACCTAAAAAAAGGCGATAAAATAGTAACTACAGCTGGTATTCACGGCAGAATCGTAGATATGAATGAATTAACTTTCTTAATCGAAGTTGAAGGCGGTACAAAAATCCGCTTTGATAAGTCTGCAATCTCGCTTGATGCTACAAAAGCTTCTACAGAGTTGCCAAAAGCTTAGTTTAATGCTATTAGTAAAAGCCGCTCCAGTTCTGGTGCGGCTTTTTTGTTTTGTTAAATTTGATTACTTTCAGCCATGCCATTCATCAAACTGACAAAAATAGAGCGGAAACGTTTTTTGGTGCTGCTTACTTGTGTGCTGCTGGCAATTGCGGGATGGTTATTCCTTGCCCTCAATAATAAATACGTATACACAGCGAAAACTGTGCTGATGTATAAGAATTTCCCTCAGAAAAAAGCATTCCATCCACTTCAGTCAGATACGGTCGATCTTTTGGTAGAAGGAACCGGCTGGCAGTTATTATTTGCCCGGCTGCGGATTAACCCCCAATACATTAGTATCAGCCTGGATAAACTGAATAACAGAAACTACGTTTTGTTTTCGGAACAGTTATATGCTGTTAATAATCAGCTGGAGACTTCCCAGAAAATAATCTCTGTAAGACCGGATACGCTCTATTTTGATTTTTCGAAGAGAACGGTAAAAAAAGTGCCAGTTGTTTTGGTTTCTGATCTGAAGTTTTCCAGGCAATTTGATATTTCAGGACCTATAGAGTTTACACCGGGTTATGTAACGGTTTCAGGTCCGCAGGAAGAACTGGAGAAAATAGATTACTGGAAAACGGATACGCTCCGTTTACAGAATATTCACAGTAACCGGGTTAGCAGGATTGCAGTGAAACAAAATGTAATGAAGAACATTAGTGTTTTTCCTGGTGTTGTCGAAGTGAAGCTACCGGTAGATGAGTTTACTGAAAAAACGGTTGAAGTTCCTTTAAAGATATTAAACAACAAGGAGTTTTACAACGTGAAACTTTTTCCTAAAAAAGTAAAAGTGACTTTTTTAGTCGCCTTGTCAAGCTATCAGCAGGTTAATGAAGATTTTATTGAAGCTGCTGTTGATTTGAATGAATGGAAGGAAAATCATCATGGTCAGCTGACAGTGAAACTGACCAGATTCCCAGAGTACTGCAAACAGGTTATGCTTACGCCAGGTAAAGTAGATTTTATTATTGAAAAGTAGATTATACAGATGAAAGTAGGAATAACTGGCGGGATAGGTAGTGGGAAAAGTACAGTTTGCCGTGTTTTTGAAACGCTGGGTATCCCTGTTTTTTATGCAGATACGGTCGCTAAACAGATTATGGTTAGTGATGCAGAACTGGTAGCTGGCGTAAAGAGTACTTTCGGTGACGAGAGTTACCTGGAGAGTGGTGTGCTAAATAATAAATATATCTCAGCAATAGTATTCCAGGATGAGGCGGAACTAAAAAAACTCAATGCACTGGTACATCCAGCCGTGGCAAGGGCATTTGACAGCTGGGCCGGTATTCAGGATATTGCTCTTCCTTATCTGCTTAAAGAAGCGGCCCTGCTTTTTGAAAGTGGTTCTTATCGGCAATGTGATCTTAACGTGGTGGTTACCGCGCCGCTGGAATCCAGGTTATCCTGGGTAGAAAAAAGAGACGGGCTAAGCAGAGCTCAGATCCTGGCGCGAATGGATAAACAATGGCCTGAAGAAAAGAAACTTGAAATGGCCGACCATATAATCCATAACGATGATTCTACATCGGTTATCTTACAGGTGCTGGAGCTGCACCAACAATTTATAGCGAAAAAATTCTAAATGATATTAAACGATTTTGTGGTTTTAACCACAACCGGGCTGTATTGCAGCTACGGAAAGTTCTACCTTGATCCTAAAGAGATGGTCAGGGATGCCGTAATTTCACATGCACATGGTGATCATGCAGTAAGTGGCAATCAAAATGTGTACTGTACCAAACCTACTTCTTTATTTATGCTGCACCGGTATAAAAAATTTGCTGCCGGTGAATTCCATCTGAAAGCGTTTAATGAGTCTTTTACATTGAATGATGTGAAGATCACATTTTTGCCTGCTGGTCATATGCTTGGCTCGGCGATGGTGCTGATGGAATATCAGGGAGTATCTTATCTGTATACTGGCGATTATAAGCTACAGCCTGATTCTACCTGCGAACCTATTATTTTTCCAAAGGCAGATGTATTGATTACTGAAACCACCTTTGCAGATCCTGAAGTCCTGCATCCGGATCCGGAACAGGAAATTCGTAAACTGAGTACTACAACCAGCAATATTATGCTTGGAGCTTACGCATTAGGTAAAAGTCAGCGTCTGATTCGTATGATCAACGATTTCTGCCCTGAAAAGCGTATTCTGGTGCATCATAATATCCTTCCTTTCGTCCGGCTTTATGAGCAGGAGGGATTCAGTCTGGGCAATTATGAGGTCTATGACAGAAAGGTGATGAAGAATAACCAGGAAAACCTGATCTATCTGGTACCACCTTTAGTGTTCAGAAGCTATATCCGCGCTGTCAATGTCATCAGGGTATTTGCCAGTGGATGGAAGAATCTTCAACGCAGTAATGGAATGGAGCTTTTGATTTCAGATCATGTCGACTGGAATGATATTATCTATACGATCGATCAGATTAAACCGTCAGAAGTCTGGACAATCCACGGAAACGGATCTCAATTACAGGATTATTATGTAAACAATTTAATTGTTAAATTGCTTAATTAATGAAGGAGGGCATTGATTTTTACTTCAATGAAGATGGATTGATGGTGTTTACCGCTGCTTATCAACTGCAAAGGGGATACTGCTGTAAAAACAAATGCAAACATTGTCCCTGGAACTATGGTAAACCTAAACGAGATACGCATCCCGACAAGGATGCCAAAATTGATGAGTAATGCAAATTGAAAAAGAGATCAGATTACCGAGGTATGAAAGCGTTTTCCATGAAGCAATGGTTAATGTTGCTTTTACCCACAATTGGTGCAGTGAACAACTTAAAAATGCAGTACAGCCCTATGAAATTACAGCACAGCAGTTCAATGTGCTGAGAATACTGCGTGGTCAGCACCCGAGTCCATCAACAATAAACCTGGTGAGGTGTAAAATGCTGGACAAGATGTGTGATGCATCGAGAATTGTCGAGCGTTTACTTCAGAAGGAATTAGTTGTTAAACGTCTGAATTCAAAGGATAAACGATCGGTGGACATCCTCATCAGTAAAAAGGGACTGGATTTACTGGAAAGGATGGATGGGGATCTGAACTTGTCGGGAGTATTATCTTCACATCTTACTGCGGTTGAGGCTGAACAATTAGTACAGCTCTTAAAAAAAGCAAAAGGGGGCTAGTGCGCGTGACTATGCCCCTGTCCTGTAGTATAATAACCGACAAGTGCAACGGCGATACCTAGTAATACTGCTACCATTTTTCTTCGCGTTACTTTATGATCGACACTCGATTCAAATAAAATGGTGGTGGAAATATGAAGGAAAATACCAATTACAATACCCATCATTTTATTGAAGTAGATCTCTATCCCACCTATGCGCCCTGTACTGATTCCATTGCTTACCCAGAATCCAAGCGGAGCCATAACAGCAAACACAGCTAAGTAAAATACGATTCCTCCAGGTTTGAATTTATTCTGCATCAGAATACTCGCCAGTGCGAAAGCAGCAGGGATATGGTGCAGTGCAATACCAAAGATGAGTGCATTATGCTGATCTGCGGCTAAAGGCATACCCTCCAAAAAAGCATGAAGGCACAAACTGATCATAATACCATAGGGGAAAACCTGTTCGTGGTGATGACTGTGGATATGACCATGTTCCACACCCTCAGAAAATTGTTCAAGCAGTACCTGCAGCAAAAAACCTATAAGAATGTAAATGCCTATTTGTTCATGGTCTGGGCCGCTGTAGGCATCCGGAATAAGATGCAAAACGGTAATGGCAAAAAGGTATGCCCCACTGAATGAAAGGATCAGTTTTAGCAGTTTTGATTTATCACTTCTGACCAGGAAAATAGTCAAGCCCCCTAAAAAGGCACACAAAAATAAAACGAGCAGCTTCCAGGATTCCATTAATATCTTTTGATAATGTATTTATAAATTTGAAATGTCAGCAGACCTATACTTGTTCCCAGTGCAGCTCCTGCTATGGTGTCTACAGGATAATGTACACCTACATAAATCTGGGCAAATGAGATAATGAAAGCCCAGGCCAGTCCGATGGGGAGAATGGGTTTCCATCTCGGATAAAAGACAAGTATCAGGAATACAGCTATTCCAAAATGGTTGGTGGCGTGTGCAGAGGGGAAGCTGAAACCGCTTCCACAGGGAACCCGCCGGATAATTTCGTCTGCAAGTGTAATTTCATTACAGGGTCTGATACGGGATATAAAAGGTTTAATCAGCCTGGATGAAATGAGATCTCCGAGTGCAAATGTGAGCAGTACACCTCCAATAATATAAAGACCTCTTTTTTTATACTCTTTGATACAGAATATAATGATGAAGAGATACAGTGGTGACCAGAAAAACCGATTCCTGGTTAATGGCAGCAGCCAGTCGAAAAATCCATTGGATAATCCGCGGTGGATGCGCATAAAAAGCTCCACATCGAAGGTATGCAGCTGCTCGATCATATTTTTTTGCAGAGGAGAATCAATCTGTCAGATTTAATCTCATCAAATGGCTCCAGGTTGTAGCTTCCAAAAGTCTCTGTGATTTTTAAACCGCTTTTTTCCATCATCCTTTCGAAGTCTGGCAGTAGGAAGGCTTGTACACGTTCTTCAAATGCAAAGTTCTTTTGTTTATGTTCAAAATTAATCTGTTTGATGATTTTCCCGTCGGCCACAAATTTATGAATGTCGAATTCTATACCTTCAAGAGTCTTACTTTCCCGGTGAGTCAGATTGCTGATGATCTTTTTGGTATTGAAGTAATCGAGTACTAATGTACCATCTTCCTTTATGCTTTTGCGGAATGACTTCAGGGCATTAACGTGGTCTTTTTCAGTGTCAAAATATCCAAAGCTTGTGAATAAATTCAGAGCAATGTCATAATAATTAATGTAACCCAGTTTACGCATGTCATGCACATAGAAGTGCAGGTGCTTTTGTTCAAACTGACGGGCATAACGAATGCTCTGTTCGGAAAGATCAATTCCTGTTACATCGAACCCTTTTTTGTTCAGATACACTGCGTGTCTTCCTCTTCCACAGGCGATGTCAAGTATCCTGGCGTGGAGTGCAGGCTTTAAATGGGCTGTTAAGTTGTCTATCAGGTACTCGGCCTCGGCATCATTCCGCTGACTATAAAGGATATGATAATAAGGCGAATTAAACCAATATTGAAACCATTTACGCTGCATAAATATTCAGGATTTAAAATATGGGAGCAAATATAGTGATTTAGATGCAACGAAGTGGATATTCGATCTGATATTGTTTATTTGGGTTCCCTTCTTAATTTTTACTATTTTTGGGAAACAAAAATTATAACATTGACACTGATAAAATCAATCTCTGGAATCAGGGGAACCATTGGCGGATTAGCCGGAAATGGATTAACCCCTGTCGATATCGTAAAATTTACCGCTGCCTACGGCGCGTGGGTAATCAAAAATACTAATATTAAGAAAATAGTCCTGGGCCGTGATGCCCGTATTTCTGGTGAAATGGTTAATCATCTCGTTACAGGAACCTTAATGGGACTTGGAATTGAAGTTATTGATCTTGGTTTATCGACCACGCCAACTGTGGAAATAGCGGTGCCTATGGAAGGAGCAGGCGGTGGAATCATACTTACTGCCAGTCATAATCCTAAACAATGGAATGCTTTAAAGCTCCTGAATGCTAAAGGTGAGTTTATCAGCGATGCCGACGGTAAAGAAGTGCTGGACATGGCTGAGCAGTCTGATTTTAACTTTGCCGAAGTAAATAGTCTGGGCAAGGTAGTTCAGGATGATTCTTATCTTCAGAAACATATTGATGCTATTCTTGCATTACCACTGGTAGATGTGGACCTTATCCGTAAGGCAGATTTCAAAGTGGCGATTGACTGTGTAAATTCAACTGGTGGTATCTTTATTCCTGCTTTATTGAAAGCGTTAGGGGTAAATACGGTATACGAACTTTACTGCACACCTGATGGTGAGTTTCCGCATAACCCGGAACCGCTTCCGGAGAACCTGACCGAAATTGCTAAAGTTGTTCAGCAGAAAAATGCAAATCTTGGTATTGTTGTAGATCCTGATGTGGACAGGTTATGTTTCGTTTGTGAAGACGGTACGATGTTCGGTGAAGAATATACGCTGGTAGCTGTGGCAGATTATGTGCTGCAGAATACAAAAGGTAATACAGTATCCAACCTTTCTTCAACACGTGCACTGAAAGATGTGACGGTGAAAGCTGGGGGTGAATATCATGCTGCTGCAGTGGGAGAGGTGAACGTTGTCAACCAGATGAAAGCTGTAAATGCAATTATCGGTGGAGAAGGCAATGGCGGTATTATTTACCCGGAACTGCATTATGGAAGAGATGCCTTAGTTGGTATTGCTTTATTTCTGACTCACCTGGCGAAAACAGGTTTGACCATATCCAGATTGAAAAGTACCTACCCGTCTTACCACATATCGAAAAATAAAATTACCCTGACTCCTGAAATGGATATTGATGCTTTATTGCTAAAAGTTCAGGATAAATATAAAAATCAACCATTGAGCACAATAGATGGGTTGAAAATTGAGTTTGAGAATGAGTGGGTACATTTAAGACGCTCGAATACAGAGCCGATTATCAGGATTTACAGTGAAGCTGTCAATGAAACAGTGGCTGAAAACCTGGCTGCCAAAATCATTGCAGATATCAAAGAAATTTTAAAATTGAATTAATTCAAATGAACAGGATCTATTTAGATAATGCCGCAACAACGCCTCTTGATAAAGAGGTCATAGCGGAGATGGTTAACGTAATGGAAAACTACTATGGTAATCCATCTTCTATTCATGCTCAGGGCCGCGAGGTCCGTACTTTGATTGAGAAGGCACGTAAGTCTGTTTCCGGTTTGCTTAACGCGGCGCCTGCAGAAGTGTTTTTCACTTCCGGAGGTACTGAGGCTGACAATACAGCAATCAGGTGCGGTATCGCGGCATATGGCCTTAAACATGCCATTACGTCTAAAATTGAACACCATGCTGTTGAACATACACTGGAAGAATTATTAAAGAAGGGTGTTATCGATAAACTTAGTTTTGTAAATATTGATAGCAAAGGGAATGTTGATTATGCCCATCTGGAGGAATTATTGCAGAACAATCCGCGCACTTTTGTTTCACTGATGCATGCCAACAATGAACTGGGTACTTTAACAGATCTGGAACGTGTAGGTGATATCTGCGAAAAGTATGATGCTATCCTGCATTGCGACACGGTGCAGACTATGGGACATTACGTACATGATGCTAAAAAATTAAAGGCTCATTTTATGGTATGTGCTGCGCATAAGCTGCATGGACCTAAAGGTGTTGGTTTTATTTATGTCAGCCATAAAGTTAAAATCAATCCTTTAATTTTTGGTGGTGCACAGGAACGCAATATGCGTGGTGGTACTGAAAATGTGTACGGTATTGTCGGACTTGCTAAAGCTATGGAGATGGCTTACCATGATATGGAATCCCATCAACAGGTTATTCAGGAATTGAAATCCTATATGAAAATGCGCCTGGAAGAAGAAGTTCCTGGTATTTCCTTTAATGGTGAGACCGCACCTGAGAAAAGCTTATATACTGTACTTAATGTTTCATTCCCGGAAATGGAAATGGCAGACATGTTATTATTTAACCTGGATATCAACGGTATTTCGGCATCAGGTGGCAGCGCTTGTTCATCGGGTTCCAATATTGGATCACACGTGCTGACAGGTATTGGCGCAGATCCTAACCGTCCGTCTGTTCGTTTCTCGTTTTCAAAATTGAATACGAAAGAAGAAATTGATTTTGTAGTGGAAAAAGTTAAGCATATCGTAGAGCAGAATATCGCGGTATAATACGAATCAATTCCATTTATTATAATAGTATAACGCTGGTTTTCTCTGGAAAAGCCAGCGTTTTTTTATGCAAAAAAAGATTTGCATCGAAAAACCGAATGTCAGAACGCACATTCGGTTTAGGGCCTACCAAAATACTTTAACCTAAGAATATATGCCTTTTTGTGTAAGCGATTTTTTTTAATCGCCCTGCTCATGTGCCAACTCAGTGTGCGGTTTGTACAACTCGGCTAAACATTCCTTGCTTTAAGCCTTTTATAACTTTATTTTTGAATGTGAGAGAACACTTACCCATAAAAAACCTCGTTAGATTAATTTATGTAGTGTCACTATTAGTGGGCCTCTCTGTTTTCTTCTTTATTTCAATAACCGGGGAAGCCCCAAATACTTCCTGGATTTATTCATTGATGGGCAGTCTAGTTAACCTGGTCCTTGGTTATTCAAACCTATACTTTTTCGGCTTTTTAGGCCGCAGATCGCGAAATCGCTTAAACGGTTCCTGGATAATTGGAGTCTTCTTATCATTTTTAATAGGAATTGTTTTTTACTTTTGCGCATATCCCCTGTTGGCAATGATCAATACAAAATTATATCATTTGGAAAAAGGGGCTGTTCCTCCGATTGTATTTGGAATAGCGATAGACAGTTTACTGGTGGCAACTTTACAATTGATTCTTGTCCTTCAATACGACAAAAATAGTGCACAATTAGAGCTTTCACTTCTTCGTGCATCCCATGCAGAATCGGTGAACATGTTATTACGCCAGCAGATTCAACCTCACTTTCTTTTCAATGCATTAAATACTTTGAACGCGTTAAATAAGCGGGATCATAAATCTGGAGAAAAATACCTGGTTCATCTGGCCAATTTTCTTAGGGCTTCCATTTCAGCAGACACCGGGCAAATATCACGGTTGGATCAAGAGCTGGACCTGTTGAAAAACTACTTAGCTATGCAGCAGATCAGGTTTGGGACTGCACTTGTATGTAGTATAGATATTCCACCTGACTGGATGCAGACAAAATTCCTTCCATCTTTCTCATTACAGCCCCTGGTGGAAAATGCAATCAAACATAACGAACTTACCGAAGATAGCCCCTTACTTATAAAAGTTAGTACGCAGGCAGATCGGATAATTGTAAGCAATAACCTCCAGCCAAGAGTTCACAAGGAACCATCAACAGGCAATGGGCTATCGAATTTAACTGAGCGCTACAGACTTTGGTGTGGGGACAGCTTGCAAATAAACGAGGGAACTAAGGAATTTTCTGTAAGTATTAAAACGTTGGAACATGAACATAGTAATAATAGAGGATGAACGCGTAACAGGTGAAGAACTGGAGGCGAGCATTAGGGAGTTTGCTCCTTGGGAAACAGAAATATTTCATCTGCGTTCAGTCAGAGATGCTGTTGCTTATTTCAAAGCTAATCCACACCCTGATCTGATCTTTTGTGACATTAAACTTGGGGATGGATTAAGTTTTGAAATTTTTGCAGCTGTTGAAATTTCAGTACCGGTAATTTTCTGTACTGCTTATGACGAATTTGCAATCAAAGCATTCAAGGCAAATGGAATTGATTATATTCTCAAACCATTTACTTCCGAAATGTTGGAAGAAGCCTATCAGAGATACACTAGTCTAAAAGATAAGTTGACAATTAAGGTCAGCGAAAAGTACACTCATATCCTGGATATGCTTAGTTCTGCTGAGTCAAGGCAGGCTGGTGCAATACTCGTCTATTATCAAGATAGAATTATGCCATTAAAGCTAAAAGAGATTGGTCTTATGTATATCGAAAATGAAATCACTCAGGTACTAACTATACAGGGCAAGACCTATTACCCCAATAAAAAGTTGGAAGATCTGGAGAAAATATCCGGAGAAGTTTTTTTTAGGGTAAACCGGCAATATTTAGTTAACCGGAATGTTATCGTTGATGTTTCCAGTTTTTTTTCAAGGAAGTTCTCCCTGAACCTTTCCATACCGTTTAATAACAAAATTATCGTTAGTCGTGACAGGACTCCCTCATTTTTGGAATGGCTGACCCGATCGGTGTAGTACCGCAAGTAGAAATGTTCATTATCATCGACGTTTTCTAGCAAATTACCTTAATTTTCAAAGGTTACTCCTGTAAATCTTTCACCCCCTTTATCCTTTAATAATGATACAATTTCCGCGACTGTATGAAGTTTCTTTTCTTCTTTATCATTTATAGTTATACTGAATGAACGTTCAAGGCTTACTATCATCAATTCAATAGAATCAAGCTGATCTTTGAGCAGTTGATTTTCGTCAAAGAAATCCTGCTCCAGCAGGTCAGAAACCTCGCTCAATATTTTCCGAATTGGTTTTTCATTTTAATTTCTAATTTATACGACAATTAGTAGGAGAATTTCGCAGTGATAGCCTCCACAATATTACGTTTTTTATAAAATCATAAAGAACACTTTATAAACCTGAGCAATTTTCCGATTCACCTGCTTATTTGTAGGATTGACCTCAAATTTTCCATTCTATGTGCCCAGCTAAGCACAAATTTGTCAAATCAGAATTCAAATAGCTAGCTAATGGAAAAAAACGAAAAATATACACAAATGAAAAGTAGGTCGTTGACGGTCAGAATTGAAAAATCTGATGACTACAAAACGCCTAATGTTCGTAACAGAACTGGTATAATTAGCAATCGAAAGAAGATATTTTATATTACTTCATTAATCCTAGTCTCCGCCACTGCTGCAAACGGTCAGAACAAAACTAATAGAAGGCAACAGGATTCCATTGTAAATAACTATTTAAAGGAGGCAGCTGTTTCAAATCCTGTTTTGCGTCAGGCGATTGTGTCGACAGAGTTTATTGGGAGTGGAACTGTTAAAAGTAACCTGAATGGTAAACAGATTGCTGAAAACAAAATGAGCCAAATTCGAACCACCGTTCTAATTAACTTACCAATCATCAAATGGGGAAAGAACTCGGTTTCCGCAACATTTAGTCTTGGGCATCAACACAATAGCTTAGAATATCCTAGTAATGACCCGTTGTTTAACTCAAGTTCCAAAGACATTGATTTTGATAAAGGCGTTGTAGGGTTTACGGCAAATTACCAGCGTATTGATTCATTATTTGGCAGACAAATCGTCTACTTGGGAAATATTACGGGCATTACGAATACTGCTGATCAAATCAGAAAGGTCAGCTTTTTAGCAGGCGCGATCATCCCCCTGAAACAACAAGCGAATACACGCATATCTGCTGGTGTACTCTTCAATATTGACCCTTCCATAAGCTTTCCGGCAATCCCTGTATTCACTTATTGGCATAGATTTGACAACTCCTATGAACTGAATGTGAGCTTGCCACAGCGGCTAAGTCTTGAAAAAAATCTTTCACATAACCTACGGGCTAGTTTTTCTACCCAATTAGGGGGAGCAGTTGCCTTCTTCCAGCTTGATCAGCCAAATTTGCCAAGAGATGTGAATTATACAACGATAGACTTAAAAACAGGGCCTGGCCTTGAATACCGATTCGCTAAAAACTTTATAGTCGGTGTGAATGCTGGTATTTATACACCGCTCTCGGCAAGAGCATTTGAAAACAATAAAAATTCAAATGATTATTTCTTCGATAATAAACTGAGCGCAGCACCTTATGTAAATGTGACCTTATCTCTACTGCCCATATTCAGAGTTTTCAAATAGACGTGTAGTACGTCGAGTAAAATCATAAATCCTTTCAAGTAAGTATAATCAAATAAAATGCACTTAATTATAAAAAATAAGAAGTTAACCGCCAGATTTATTGGTTTAGCTATATTGCTTTTATCGTCTTGTGGAAATAAAACTGAGCAGACCGAAGCAGCTGCCCAGGCACCTCCTCCTAGTTTTCCTGTAATTACAATAGAAACAAGAAATGCGACGCTGAACACTGATTTCCCAGCCAGTTTACAAGGTGAGCAAAATATTGAAATCCGTCCGAAGATTGATGGATACATCGAGCAAATTTACATTGATGAAGGTTCTATTGTAAAAAAAGGTCAGCTACTGTTTCGTATTAATGCACCACAGTATGCGCAGGAAGTGAATGAAGCGGAAGCTGCAATCAACACTGCGGAGGCCGATGTTAGCGCAGCGGAATTACAAGTCAATAAAACAAGGCCTTTAGTCGAGAAAGAAATTATCAGCCACTTTGAATTAGAAACTGCCCAGTTCACCTTAAAATCACGCCTGGCCGCGTTGAAGCAGGCGAAAGCAAAACTGGCTAATGCCAGGACAAATTTAGGTTATACAAAGATTTTAAGTCCCGTAAACGGGGTAGTAGGATCAATTCCTTTCAAATTAGGTAGTTTAATCACCGCAAGCACAGCTGAGCCTTTAACCACCATATCGAATATTGGTAAAATATACGCCTACTTCTCGCTCAATGAAAAGCAACTGCTAGCTTTTTCACGTACTACCAACGGAAATAGCATGAGCGAAAAGATTAAAAATACTCCTCCTGTTAACCTTATCCTTTCTGATGGAAGTAATTTCCCTGACGAAGGGCACCTGGAAACAATAGCTGGCTTAATTAACACCGAGACAGGCTCGGCGAGCCTTAGAGCAGCATTTGCAAATCACAGGGGGTTAGTACGCAGTGGAGGTAGTGCAGTAGTGCGTATTCCACAAACAATCGAGGACGCAGTACTTGTTCCACAGAAATCTACCTACGAACTGCAAGGCAAACGCTTTGTATATATAGTTGATAGTGGTGGCAAAGTTAAAAATACAGAGATCCAGGTAATGGATATGGCCAGCGGTCAGTTCTTTGTGGTAACCAGCGGTCTAAAGGCAGGCGACAAAATCGTTTTGGAAGGTGCATCCAGTTTACAGCATGGCATGGCCATAAAACCGGAGATCAAAACCTCTGGTGAGGCGGATCAGGTATCAAAATAATTATATAATTGTCTTGCAGTTCACACTGCACTTCTCAACGTAAAACTCTATTATGTTACGCAAATTTATTGAAAGACCGGTATTGTCTACTGTAATATCGGTTATCATTGTTATTCTGGGAATTCTCGGTTTAACTACACTGCCCATATCTCAATATCCGGAAATTGCCCCACCTACCGTACAGGTCTCGGCTTCTTATCAGGGTGCAAATGCAGACGTGGTGATGAACTCTGTAATTATACCACTTGAAGAACAGATCAATGGTGTGGAGAACATGACTTACATGACCTCATCGGCTAGTAATGATGGAATGGCTACTGTTACCGTGTATTTTAAATTAGGTACCGATCCGGATCTTGCTGCCGTAAACGTCCAGAATAGAGTCTCAAAGGCTTCTAGCCTTCTTCCTGCAGAAGTAACCAAAGCAGGAGTTACAACAAGTAAACGCCAGAGTAGTATGGTCATGGTTTTTAGCTTGCAGAGCAACAATCCATCTTATGACGAGACCTTTTTGCAAAATTATACCAATATCAATCTTTTACCAAAGATCAAGCGTATCAACGGGGTTGGTGATGCCAGTATTTTCGGTCAAAAGGACTATTCTATGCGCATCTGGCTGAAGCCGGATGTGATGGCATCCTATGGCCTGATCCCGGATGATGTAAATGCTGCTCTGGCGGCTCAGAATATAGAGGCTGCTCCTGGTAAAATCGGGCAAAACGACAATCAGTCTTTCGAATATATCTTAAAATATAAAGGGCGTTTGAAAAGTGCTCAGGAATTTGAAAATATAGTAGTCCGGACTGCAAAAAACAGCCAGTTGCTACGTCTTAAGGATGTTGCAAGAATTGAACTTGGCTCGATGAGTTACTCAAGCACCACCTTAACAAATGGAAAACCAGGTATCGCTGTAGCCATCTATCAAACAGCTGGATCTAACGCACATGAACTGATAAAAAACATACAGTCGACTTTAGATCAATCATCAAAATCATTTCCTGTTGGAATCAACTACAGCAATATGTTCGATGTCAATGTGTTCCTAGACGCCTCCATAGAAAAGGTAATTCATACTTTGATTGAAGCGTTCATTTTGGTATTTATTGTAGTATTCATTTTCCTTCAGGATTTCCGTTCTACACTAATCCCTGCTATTGCAGTTCCTGTAGCCATTATCGGTACTTTTTTCTTTTTGCAGCTGTTCGGTTTCACAATCAATTTATTAACCCTTTTTGCGCTTGTTTTGGCCATAGGAATAGTCGTGGATGATGCTATCGTGGTGGTCGAGGCCGTTCACGCAAAACTTGACCATGGTGCTACATCTGCCAAGCTTGCTACCCAGGATGCGATGGGCGAAATAAGCGGTGCAATTATATCGATCACGCTGGTAATGGCGGCTGTATTTGTACCCGTGTCTTTTATTACCGGATCTGCAGGCGTATTTTATAAACAGTTCGGACTAACACTGGCCATTGCTATTTTGATATCTGCGGTAAATGCTTTAACCTTAAGTCCTGCGCTTTGTGCGCTTTTGCTAAAGCCACATCCGGAAGGCGAACATGCAAAATCTGGTTTTTTGCAGCGTTTCTACACTGCATTTAATACCGGCTTTGATTCCATGACTGCAAAATATAAAAAAAGCATTGACTTCTTAGCGGTAAGGAAATGGATTGCCCTCACCGGTATTGTTGTTTTCGCCTGTATCTTCTGGTTCCTGCTGAAAACTATGCCTTCAGGCTTTGTACCTAATGAAGACCAGAGTTTTATCATGGGCGATGTGTCTCTTCCTCCTTCCTCATCACTAGAACGCACAACTAAGGTAGTCGATAGTGTTACCGCGATAGCCCGGAATCTTCCAGAGGTAGAATCAGTAACCCGCATTGCAGGACAAGGACTAATGAGCGGAGCAGGTGGCTCTTATGGCATGTTGTTAATCAAGTTGAAATCATGGGAGAAGCGAACTGAAAAAGGATCGGATATCAATAGTGTAACGGGTAAACTATTTGGAATGACTATGGGGATTAAGGGTGCAAACATTATCTTTTTTGCTCCTCCTACCTTGCAGGGCTTTGGTACTAGTAACGGTTTTGAACTGCAGGTTCAGGATCAAACAGGTGGAAATATCAATAAATTTTCAGAAGTGAATGGGAAATTCTTAGCCGCGCTGAATAAACGCCCAGAAATACAATATGCATCTACCTTTTTTAATACCAATTTTCCTCAATTTGATGTAGATGTTAATGTGGCCAAATGTGAAGAGGCTGGCATTTCTGTAAATACAGTGTTGTCAACGCTTCAGGGTTATTATGGAGGGCTATATGCTTCCAACTTCAATCAGTTTGGTAAACAATACCGGGTAATGATTCAGGCTGATGCCAAATACAGAGGGACACCTGAAAGTTTAAACAGCATTTATGTGCGAAATTTAAACAATACAATGGCGCCTATATCAGAATTCGTAACGCTTAGAAAGACGTATGGTCCCGAATCTATCAGCAGATTTAATTTATTTACGGCAATTTCTGTAAATGGCACACCTAACCCTGGTTTTAGTTCCGGGGATGCCATTAAAGCTGTGCAAGAAGTCGCTGCACAAACTCTGCCTGCAGGTTATGGCTTTGAATTTTCTGGTCTTACCCGTGAAGAACTTGCCAGTGGAAGCCAAACGTTATTTGTGTATATGCTCTGCCTTATCTTTGTGTATTTCTTGCTTAGTGGTCAGTATGAGAGTTATATCCTACCTTTTGCTGTATTGCTTTCGCTTCCGATAGGACTGGCTGGCGCATTTCTGTTTGCCTGGATTTTTAAAATTGACAATAATATCTATCTACAGATTACTCTAATTATGCTTATTGGCTTACTTGCAAAAAATGCAATTCTGATCGTGGAATTTGCCTTGGATCGCAGACGAGGTGGGCAAAGTATAGTTCAGTCGGCCATCGACGGAGCGGTTGCACGATTAAGACCAATTTTAATGACATCATTCGCTTTCATATTCGGGCTAATACCTTTGATGATAGCCACTGGTGCAGGCGCCGAAGGTAACCGCTCGATAGGTACGGGAGCTGTTGGAGGAATGCTCATAGGAACTGTGTTCGGAGTTTTTGTAATTCCTATTCTATTTATAATTTTTCAGGGTCTGCAAGAGCGTATCAGCGGCAAACCGGCGCCTTTGAAAACAGCCCCTACTGAATTAAAGTAATCAATTATTTTAAACATAAATCATTATTAAAATGATAAAAGGATATAAGAAGCAGATATATTTAGCGCTGGCATCAGCGCTTGTTTTATCTGCCTGCGTAACAAAAAAATATAAAGAGCCTGGCTTAGCAGTTAAAGGTGATTTGTACCGTGATAGTTCATTGACCGATACTTCCAACCTGGCAGATATACCAGTAACCAAACTATTCTCTGATACTGTTCTACAGCACCTTATCAATGAAGGAATCAGAGAAAACCTGGATTTAAAAACAGCTGTACAGCGGATCAATGAGGCGCAAGCCACTTTTGGACAGAGTAAGGCAGCATTCTTGCCTAGCCTGAACGGTTTGTTGCAGGTTACCAGGGCTAAAACCTCACAGGCAACTTTAAACCTGCCACCTGAATTTGCAAGTGGTATCAATTTAAAAACCACTACTTATCAGGCTGGCCTTAGTACCAGCTGGGAAGCAGATATCTGGGGCAAACTGAGTAGCGCTAAAAGACAAGCGCTAGCCGCATTATTGGAAAGCGATGCTTCAAAAAGGGCTGTACAAACACAGCTCATTGCGAACATTGCGAATACCTATTATAATTTGCTGGCCTTGGATCAGCAACTGGCAATTACTAAAAGGACGCTGGAAATCCGCATCAAGGACGTGCAGACTGTCAAAGACCTCAAAGAAGGGGCCATAGTTACCGGAGCAGCAGTAGTTCAAAGCGAGGCAAACAGGTATGCGGCAGAGGTAACCATTCCCGACTTGAAACAGAGTATTAGGGAGGCAGAGAATGCAATGAGCATATTGCTGGCAAAGGCTCCTGGTACTATTAATCGAACCTCACTAGATACTCAGAAGCCATTTAGCATGCTCCATATTGGCGTTCCATCTCAACTGCTCAAGAATCGTCCCGATGTGCAGCAGGCCCAGTTTGCTTTTCGAAGGGCATTTGAGAATACCAATCTTGCACGTACCTACTTTTATCCTCAGCTCACCATCACAGGTCAGGGTGGATTGTCTTCACTTCAGTTGAAAAACTTTTTTGACAACTCTATTTTCTACAATTTTGTAGGAGGATTAACTCAGCCTATCTTTGCACAGGGCCAAAATAGGGCTAAATTGAAAACAGCACAGTCTCAGCAAATTCAGGCTTTTTATGCTTTCCAGCAATCCCTACTTACTGCCGGCCAAGAAGTGACAAATGCATTATATTCCTTGAAAATGCAATAGAAAAACAACATTCCAGAACAAAACAGTTGGCTGCTTTAGAGAAGTCTGTGGGTTTTACTAAAGAATTACTTCGCTATAGTTCTGCAACTAATTATACAGATGTACTTACTTCCGAACAGAATCTGCTTAGCGCTGAGCTAAGCGGCGTTAATGATAAATTACAGGAACTACAGGCAATCGTTGAGCTTTATCGGGCCTTGGGCGGGGGGTGGAAGTGAGCCATTTCATATTGTGCAGAGATGTTTATTCTTTGCGCGTTATCTCATACTACAGAACGATAAATAGGATATAATGATAAATAAATGATCGAGAGCGATATATGATTGCTGATCAAATAACCAAAATAAAACATGGTCCAGTTTGTATTAATATTTTCTACAGAAGTGGAGACGCCTTATGATCTGGACAGAATTCAGCACATCCTTTCCACTTTTGCCAACATAACAGAATGGAGCCATGATCTTGATGATGACGATGAAATCCTTCGGATAGTTTGTCAGGAGGATATTAGCGGAAAGCTAATTGAAAAGCTACAATCCCCATGTCTAAAAATCTCTTTACTAGCTGTTTTTAAATCAATAAGTAACGGTATCAAAGAAACACATCAGACCATTTTCCTTAACGATAAAATCTGAATTCATATTCATCTACTAAAATTAATGGTGCCAATGACTTAGCAAGGGGTTCTATTTTGGATTGTTCTACCACCATAGTGGCGAGATTCCTTTACCAATTAGTTTTTGCAGTTGATTAATTCACTCATTTATCAGACATGACAACAGAAAATATTTATATCACTATCATTGATCGCATTCACGTACATCATTTGATCAAATTGAACCCCCTAGAGAATCAAACGCTAGCTGAGGTGATAAAGAAAAATATGGGATGTTCATGGGATTGCATTGATGGCCAAGTGCACCAATGTCATATAAGAGTTTTAGCGGGTCAGGAGAAGCTTTGTGACATTTCTCAGCAAGAAAGCCAAATGCTCAGTAAGTTATGTACCACAGACTCAACTAGCAGACTGGCTTGCCAGATAAAAATCTGTACAGATATTAATGCTTTAATTATAAGTCTTTAAAACTTGTCAATAATAAGTGAGATCAAAAACATGCGGTTTATATTATAAGACAGCCACAGATGTAAAAATCTAAAAGAAGGGCATAATATTTATCTTAAGCGAATAGCATTAAAATGAAGATATTATGTCCTTCTGGCACAAAAATGAGGGCATTTTGATCAACGAGGTTATAGTAGCAACTGAGTCTTGCGACAGTGATGGTGCTTTTTTTACTATTATATGCCTTTTTCTCTGTTTTCTTTTTTTCTTTCCTCGATCACCCTAGGCTCAGTGTCGGCTTTTTGTATGTCATTTGCATCCACCTTCACACCAGCTTTCACTAAAGCTGCCAACAAATCATCATAAAAAAGTACTCCTGCGATTACCCTGCCGTCTTTGTTAATGATCATCTGTGTTGGCGCACCTACAAGCCCTTATTGTTTCATGGCTACGCCATCGTCCATCTTTACAGCGGATCTGTCCTGTACCCACACAAATTTTGAATAGTTGTCTTTATTCTTGTTTACGAAAGTCTCGAAATTCTCCCGTTTTTCGGGCATGAACGGGATCATAAGCTCTTTCTCATTTCCATCAGAGCTTTCAGAAGTTTCATCAAGGACAGAAGAAAAATGACAAAATACATTCCAATTTTGGCTTTAGTTGTTGATTTATCGTTGCTTTCTTGCCAAAGCAACGATAAAGGTACTACTGGTTTGATTTTGACCTTCGTCAATGTTTCTTAAATATTTTTGTTGCAACTTTGACTTTCAATAATGTTATATCTACGATTACAATGATACTTGCAGACTTAATCCAAAAGATAACAATGCTCAATGAAGAGCAATTAGCCACAGTCATTTCGTACTTTAAACCAGTTGAAGCAAAGAAAAACGAACAGTTGCTCGAGTATGGCGCAGTAGCAAACCGACTTTTTTTTATTAACGAGGGCTGTCTTCGATTGTATTATTCTAATGATGATCAAAGTATTATTACAAGGTTTATGGCATTTGAAAATACGTTCCTAACTTCTATTGTAAGTTTTATTTCAAGAGAGCCTTCGACAGAATATATTCAGGCTGTGGAAACATCACAACTTTTGGTCATCACATACAAGGACTTTTCTTATTTAAGAAAAACTATACCTGAATGGGACAAGATGTATATTTATATACTGGAATACGGATTAACGGTCATTACTTCCAAATTAGGTAATCTGCTCACTCAGAGTGCTGCTGAACGTTATCACAATCTGCTTAAAAACAATCCTGAACTTATACAAAGGTTGTCCAACTCCAATCTTGCTGCCTATATGAATATATCGCCGGAAACGCTCAGCAGGCTAAAGTCTCAGATATAGTAGCTACATGAAACAGAACTATTATATAACACCTATTCTGTTAAAATCTGCAGGTACAAATAAATTTTCAATATGAGAAGTGATGAAGTAAAAAAAGGGCATCAGAGAACACCACATAGATCATTGTTCAGGGCTACAGGATTAAAAGACGACGATTTTGCAAAGCCATTTATCGGTGTGGCAAACTCATTTATAGAGATCATTCCAGGACATTTTTTTCTGAATAAAGTAGCTGAGATCATAAAAGATGAGATCAGGGCAAATGGATGTGTTCCATTCGAGTTTAATACAATTGGTGTCGATGATGGCATTGCTATGGGACATGATGGGATGCTGTTTTCACTACCAAGCAGAGAACTTATTGCAAGCTCAATAGAAACCGTGATGAATGCGCACAAACTTGACGCAATGATAGCGATACCCAACTGTGACAAGATAGTTCCGGGGATGATCATGGGTGCGCTTAGGGTGAATGTACCAACGGTTTTTGTGAGTGGTGGCCCAATGGCCAAAGGATATAAGAAAGATGGAACGCCAATTGACTTGGCTTCTGCATTTGAAGCTGTAGGGAAACACGAAGTAGGAAAGATCGGTGATGATGAACTTTTGGATATTGAATGTAATGCCTGCCCTAGCGGAGGAAGCTGTTCGGGCATGTTTACAGCAAATTCAATGAATACTTTGATGGAAGCTATGGGTATTGCGCTACCCGGAAACGGAACGATACTGGCCCAAACGAGCGAACGTGAAGCACTTTACAGAAGTGCTGCGAAACGAATTTGTGAAATAGCAAAAGATGAGGCTACAGGTGAAAAGTTTAAGCTAAAAAACATCCTGAATGAAAATGCCATCAGAAATGCTTTTGCTGTGGATATGGCAATGGGCGGAAGCTCCAATACTGTCTTACATATGTTGGCTATTGCTAATGAAGCAGATGTTGATTTTCAACTCAAAGACATCAATGAAATCTCTAAAAAAGTTGCTCATATCGCGAAGATATCTCCTAGTTTATCAACCGTCCACATGGAAGATATTAATAAGGCCGGAGGCGTAAATGCAGTAATGAAGGAAATGACAAAAAGAGGTAATGCTGTTTTATTGGATAATTTAACAATCGGCGGGGAAACATTACTGGAAAAGATAGAGAATGCAGAGATCAAAGATGAAAATATCATCCGTACTATAAATAATCCTTTCAGTCCGGTAGGCGGATTAGCCATTCTTTATGGCAATCTTGCTGAGGAAGGTGCTGTAATAAAAACAGCTGGCCTAACGGGTGCAAGGGTATTTACCGGTAAAGCTGTGTGTTATGATGGACAAGATGAAGCTATAACAGGAATACTGATGAAAGAAGTAAAGGCGGGTGATGTCGTGGTAATTAGATATGAAGGTCCTAAGGGCGGACCAGGCATGCAGGAAATGTTAACTCCTACAAGTCTGATCATGGGTATGGGATTAGGAAGTTCCGTTGCACTGATTACAGATGGAAGATTTAGTGGAGCAACAAGAGGAGCGTCAATCGGTCATGTATCGCCAGAAGCAGCCGAAGGTGGAATGATTGGCTTACTTATGAATGGTGACGAAATCCATATAGACGTAGATAATTACATCTTATCTGTTAATTTGGATGATGAGGAAATTGCCAAACGGAAAGCAACGTTTGTGCCTATTAAAAAACCCTTGCAATCAAAGTGGCTTGGTCAGTATAGGGCATTGGTAACGAATGCAAGCAACGGTGCTGTTTTGAGATCAGATTTATAATGTTGGTTATCCTCCATCTGGTACAATTGCCAGTGGAAAGGAAGGGCTTCTAAATAAATAGTTCGACCTTTGCACGTCTGGCTCCCCTAGGGACGCAAGTGGGTACTTCTCGAACTATTTCCTGTCTGATTCGCGTTTAATCGTTGATTTAGCTAGAAAATAGCATTGCATTTTGAATTGATTTTTTATCAATCTTATAAAAAGAGAAAATCCTTAAGATGAGGCATATCAATTGAACAACTTCCGGAATTCCAGGGGAGAATAATCCGTTTTACTTTTAAATAATTTGCTGAATGACTGGACGTGTCCAAATCCTAGCTGGTACGCAATTTCACTGATAGAAAAATCTGTAGTCGATAATTTTTCTTTCGCTTTTTCAATTAGCTTTCCATGAATATGCTGTTGAGCGTTTAAACCCGTAAGTACTTTAAGCAGTGTACCTAAATATCCTGATGATACATTTAACCTTTCCGCGATGAGACCAACAGTAGGTAAACCATTTTTTAATATATTGTCTCCTTCAAAATATTCAGCAAGAAGGTTTTCCAAACGGTTTAATAATCTTTTATTCGTTATTTTCCTGGTGATAAACTGTCTGTTATAAAATCTATCCGCGTAGGAGAACAATAATTCAAGCTGTGCGATAATTATGGTTTGGCTAAAGTTGTCAATGTTAGCATGATATTCCTTTTGAATGTTCTCCATAATATCCGTCACAATTTGCTCTTCTCTTTCCGAAAGAAACAAAGCTTCATTTACTGAATAATCAAAAAACTCATATTGATGTATGGTTTTAGCTAAAGAGCTATGCAAAAAGAAATCGGGATGGATAAGCAATAACCATCCTGAATGTGTGATTGTCTCATTTTTACTACCCTCGATACGAAACCTTTGAACTGGCGACATAAATGTCATCATACCGCTGTCAAAATCATACTCCTGATGCCCATATTTAATCCTGCCACTAAAATTCCATTTTAATGCAATGGAATAGAAATCAAATATTAAATTTTCTTCTGGAATGTCTTTAATTAATTCAAAATTGATAACACTGATCATCGGATGCTCCAACTTTGGAAGTGCGGCAAGTTTATGATAATCACTAATTGTTTTGATACGATGAGGTTGTCCAGTCTTCAAATTATTATTTCTTATTATAGATTACAGCAAATTCCTTTGCGAAATCATTCATCTTTACTTTACCTAGTTGTGGCTTATATAAATCATAGTCCTCGCGCATTTTCCCATTATGAATACTAGCCCCAAGCTCAACTAGTTTTTCTGCTACATATTTAGAAACCCCTGCCTGCTCTAAACCATTTTGTGTCTGTTCATCAGTGAAAGTTACCCATTTTAAATCAGGTTTATCAATGGCTATTCCTAGAATTCTGGAGACCTCGTTACCTGTAATATCCTCACTAGCAATATAGCGAATTTTTACACTACTTTGCGAAGTCAGCTCATCTGCAGCGGCTTGGGCAATATCAATAGGAGAAACCATAACAATTTTATCTTCTCCTCCATAGTTTGATCCAATAAAGCCGAGGTGTTTGATCATATCCAGAAAGCTGTACATATTATAATAAAAGAAGCCCGGACGAAGATGGGTAAGCTTAATGTCGGGAATCTCATCTAAAATAACTTCTACTTCATGTGAGCCGACTATAAAACCGGTTCCTTCCTTTAAATGTGCTCCCCAGCTACTGAGATGGACAACACGTTTAATATTTGCCTGTTTGATAGCACAGGCATAACTTTTGCCTACTGATTGATAATAAGCGATAGCATCCGTTGTGGTATAGTTTGGAGGTATCATAACAAACACAGCATCTGAACCATCAAATTTTGAAGCTAAAAAATCGGGGTCTTCTACAGAACCAATAGCTGCTCTTGCACCCAAAGCTTCAATGTCATTTTTTCTTTCTGGATTATTACTAATAACTATAACCTCATGACCATTTTCTATTAATTGTTTAGCTAATGGACTACCGATGTTTCCTAAGGAACCTGTTAATGTGATCTTCATTGTGATTAGTGATTAATTTTATAAAACAAAGTTACCCCGGCCATTATGAAAATTTTTAACCAAACTATAGTTTGTGTTAGCCAAAATTAGAATTGCCCATTTTACTTCATCGAGTGACGGAAAAACTTTTGGCGGTGAGCAGGATTATTTTTATTCCATATTTCCTGATGTCATCATTACAAATCTTTGGGGTTCAAGCCATCCCATGAAATTAAGTTTACCATACATCTTTTGTTACCTGATGCGTATTTCAAAGATATGAGTGGGGAAGAACTACTATCTGCGAAATATACACATTTGGTAAGCCTCCTCCGCTGTTCGCATCATTTGAGAAGACAGCTTGTCTTCCTAATGATGAATTTGCGATAATATTTTACTCAACACGATTTCCATAGCATTGTCTTTTAGAAGTTCTCACCATTGTTTCGGAGTTACATCTATTGTTGATATGCTAAAATTTGGGAATGATGTTGAAACTGTTATCACAGTTTCCCCCAATGGGGAGATTTTATTGATATTGTAAGCAAAAAGGGAAAGACGAAATAAAAGGTAAAGTACATTGGTGCTTCACCCTTAATTTTTTATATTTGTAGTATTGATTTACAAGGTAATCAAATGAAAGCAAGTGCAGTAAGCACCATTACTAAATTGTTACCGATAGAGTTTTCCACTCTTGTAAACTACTCTTTATAAGCCGATTTGAGCTTTTTTAATCTTTTTTTAACAAAAAATATTAATCAGATGTATTTTCAATCTGTTGAATCTGCTCATGATCCAAATCTGGATTATGTTTTTAAGTTGTACACTTCTGCGTTTCCAGTTCAGGAACGACGGGATTGGCCGCAGTTGCTCGGTATGATCGGAAATACCAGCGAGATGGATTTGAAGCTAATTCTGGTAGGGGATCAGATCATAGGATTTGTGATTCTCTGGCATCTTCAGGGCTGGGATTATATTGAACATTTCGCCGTCGATCCGCAGCAAAGAGGGAAAAGGTACGGAGAGCAGGTCATGCAGATACTTTTAAAGGGCAACCGTCTGATTTTAGAAGTGGAGCCACCGGAAACAACAGATGCAGTGCGCAGAATACGTTTTTATGAGAAGCTCGGCCTCTGCTGCCTGGGAGTACCCTACCAGCAGCCTTGTTATCGGAACCCGGAGAAGGAATACAGGTTGATATTAATGAGTAATTATCCGCACGAGAGTCCGGATCTATACCTCCAGATAATTGAAGAAATCAAGCGAAAAGTATACGGCAGATAGTGCGTTTTTTACTTTTATCTCTTTTTTTGACAAACAATAGGTTTATGCGGGTGTTCTCCAGATAACTAATCTAATTGCTAATATTAAATATTACTTAAATGGGAAATCAGGAAGAATTAAACCGCAATGATAAAGATAAGCTGAATCAACAGCACAACACTGAAGAGGAAAAAAAAACTGTTTATAAAGAGAATACGACAGGTGAGGAGGATACATTAAGTAGTGGAGAAACATCATCTGCGCGACATTCCGGACGCACTGAATTCAGTAATCAGCCGGAAAGAAAGAATAAGCCACTGGGTTCCGGTCATGAACCGGGGGTGACACCAGGAAGTGATTTTTAAAATGTAAAAAAGCCCGTATTGAAAAATATGGGCTTTTTTATTTAAGGAATCTGGCTTGTCATTTATCGTCACAATTCAGTTTCATTTTAGTTTCTGTATATCAATTCGGTTACATTAGCGTCCGGATATAGTTTAAATTTCTATCCGATTTATATATGAACATGAAACGTGAATTTTTTGGAGTAGTCACTGGTGTCACCTCTTTATTACTGGCAACCGGTTTTACTTCTGTAGCTCAGGACAAAGAAGTTATTAAGAAAAATGGATTTACCCTAAACTGGGAAATCAAGGATCCCAATTTTCCGGCAGCACTTAAAACCCGGATGACGGAGACTTTTTTTAAAGTTTATCCGGTATTGAAAAAACAATACAATAAGAATACTGCCGCTGAAGTAACCTTTGTAATTGATACGGCGTATAAAGCGGTTGCTGAAGCATCTAATGCAAGAGTGCTTTTCAGCCCGAGCTGGTTTGGAAAAAAACCTGGTGACATTGATGTGGTTACCCATGAGGTTATGCACATCGTTCAGGACTATGGATCCAATAGTGGTCCTTGGTGGGTTACAGAAGGTATTGCCGATTATGTACGTTATACATATGGTGTTGATAATGCCGGGGCAGACTGGACTTTACCAGCGTATAAAGCGGGTCAGAAATATGATCAGGGCTACCGCATCACAGCAAGGTTCTTTGTATGGCTTGAAAAAAACGGATATCCAAATTTTGTTAAGACCATGGATAAAAATATGAGGGCGCATACTTATACAGAGTCAACCTGGAAAGATCTCACCAAAAAGAGTTTAGATGAACTTTGGACGGCATATGAAGCTAATCCGTCAATCTAAAAATCATTGCATAAAAAAAGCTCCGTTGATCAACGGAGCTTTTTTTATGCAATGATTTTTATTAGTTCTTAACCATTTTGAGGAAATTCGCCAGTTTGGCTTTCATCTCTCTTCTGTCGACGATAAAGTCAAGGAAACCGTGTTCCTGTACAAATTCAGCAGTCTGAAATCCCTTTGGTAAGTCTTTTTTAATCGTTTCTTTAATTACCCGGGGACCGGCAAAACCAATTAAAGCACCTGGTTCTGCAATATTAATATCACCAAGCATAGCGTAAGAAGCCGTAACTCCTCCGGTTGTCGGATCTGTTAATAATGATATATATGGGATTTTTGCCTGACTCAGGAGCGCAAGTTTAGCGGAAGTTTTTGCCATCTGCATTAAAGAGAAAGCTGCTTCCATCATCCTTGCACCACCAGATTTTGAAATCATCAGGAAAGGAATTTTATGTTTAATGCTGTAGTCAATAGATCTCGCTATTTTTTCACCAACTACAGATCCCATGGAACCTCCGATAAAACTAAAGTCCATGCAGGCGATAACCAGCTCTTCACCATCAATTTTTCCGACAGCAGCGCGAATCGCGTCCTTTAACCCTGTTTTAGCCTGGGTATCTACCAATCGTTCCGTATATGGTTTGCTATCTGTAAAGTGAAGCGGATCTCCCGATGTAAGATTGCTGAAAAGTTCAGTAAATTCATTTTGATCGAAAAGCACCTGAAAATATTCTTTGGAGCCTACTCTTAAATGATAGTTGCAATAGTGGCAAACGTACTGGTGTTCAGTTAAATCTGCACTATGTAATGCTTTTTTACAATTAGGACACTTGTTCCATAAGCCATCCGGCGCTTCTTTCTTTTCTTCTGTCAGCGTACTGATACCTTTTTTTTCTCTCTTAAACCAAGCCATGTTATGTATGAAAAATGCGATTACAAAGAAACAAAAAAAAATCAGAACAGTTTAATCTCACGCTGACAAATCCTTTCTGATGAATTATTTAGCCCCGGAGATTTGCCCGGCCTGATATTTTTCCTAACTTCGGCTAACATAAATCTAATAATAATGAGTTTAAAAGGCTATAAAGGCGTAATTTACGGAGATGCCGTTCAGGAATTATTTGAGCAGGCTAAAAAACATCAATTTGCTTTACCAGCAGTAAATGTTACCGGTACAAATACGATTAATGCAGTTATGGAAACTGCTAAAGCAGTGAATTCACCGGTGATTATTCAATTGTCAAATGGTGGTGCACAGTTCTATGCAGGAAAAACCCTGAATAATGATAATCTTCAGGCATGTGTACTGGGTGCAGTATCTGCAGCTAAGCATGTACATTTACTGGCAGAACATTATGGTGTTGCTGTAGTGTTGCACACTGATCACGCTGCTAAAAAGTTATTACCATGGATTGACGGATTACTTGATCACGGAGAGAAATTCTTTGCTGAACATGGTAAACCTCTTTTCTCGTCGCACATGCTTGATCTTTCTGAAGAGAGTATCGAAGAGAACATGGAGATCTCTACAAAATACCTGGCACGTATGGCCAAAATTGGTATGACTATCGAAATCGAACTGGGTGTAACCGGTGGTGAGGAAGATGGTGTGGATAACAGTGATGTAGATAGCTCTAAATTATATACACAACCTTCAGAAGTAGCTTATTCTTATGAAGAATTGAGTAAAGTAAGTGATAAATTTACTGTTGCAGCTGCTTTCGGTAACGTTCATGGTGTTTATAAACCAGGAAACGTGAAATTACAACCAGTAATTCTGAAGAACTCTCAGGAGTATGTAAAAGAGAAATTCGGTCTGACTGCAGAGAAACCAATTAACTTTGTTTTCCATGGTGGTTCAGGTTCTTCTCAGGAAGAAATCAGAGAAGCAATTTCTTATGGTGCTATTAAAATGAACATCGATACTGATATGCAATGGGCATTATGGGAAGGTGTTTTAGATTACTACAAAGCAAATGAAGCTTATCTTCAGGCGCAGATCGGTAATCCGGATGGCGAAGATAAACCAAACAAGAAATTTTATGATCCACGTGTATGGTTGCGTAAAGGTGAAGAAGCATTTGTTAAACGTTTAACTCAAGCTTTTGAAGACCTTAACTGCAGAAATGCAAGTGATAAATTATAATTTAACCCATTAACCTGATTTTTCAGGAAAATGTTGTTAAAAAGGCTCCGGTATTTTACCGGAGCCTTTTTTTGTTTCCAGACGCCTGATAACCCGGATTATTTATATGAAATATTCTTTATTATTACTGACATTTAACATAAAAAAAATATGAAAAACAGTAATAAAAATTTCGTGTTCGAAAGGTTCGCTAATGCTGCTACCAGATTTACCGGTAGTTCATCTGCATTTATTATCGCGTTAATGATTGTAATTGTATGGGCAGTTTCAGGGCCGGTATTCAATTATTCAGAGACCTGGCAGCTGGTTATTAATACGGGTACTACTATTATTACTTTCCTGATGGTATTCCTGATTCAAAAGGCGCAGAACAAGGATGGCAAAGCAATACAACTGAAGTTAAATGAATTGATTGCGGCGCACGAAAGGGCCAGTAACCGCATGGTCGACATCGAAGATCTGACTGAGTCTGAACTGGATCAGTTACATAAATTTTATGTCACATTATCAACTCTGGCGAAACAAGAGACCGATATTCATTGTTCACACTCTATAGATGCAGCGAAGGTCGTAGACCAGATTAAGAAAAAGCATATTTATAAACACAAAAGCGATGGAAATACTCCAAGTCAATAAAGCCAGAACTAAAGAAGAACTCGAGACTGTTTTCGCAATCCGGAATCAGATCTTTGTTGGGGAGCAGGGGTGCCCTGCAGAACCTGAGTCTTCGCATGATGATGATGCAGTGCATTATATAGCTTTAATGGACAATAATCCATGCGGTGCATGTCGCTGGCGTAAAACCGACGATGGTTTTAAACTGGAACAGTTTGCTGTTTTACCGGAATTCCGGAATAAAAGGGTAGGTCAGGCACTGCTGGCTGCAGCACTGGCTGACATCCCGCAAAATTCAGAATTAATTTACCTGAATGCACAGGCAGATGCAGTTGGATTGTACGCGCGTTTTGGTTTTGCAATAGAAGGAGACCTTTTTGAAGAAGACGGTATGCAGCAGTATAGAATGGTTAAAGTATAAGGTACTAGTTATAACTAAAGACTTCAGCAGATAATTGTAACGCCTCATTCCAGTAATAGCCATCTATACCGGTTGGTTCGTTTCTGCTTTCCAGAAACGCCAGCAGCTCTTCTGTAGCGATATTACCTGTCAGTTCATCCTTAGCCATCGGGCAGCCACCAAAGCCTCTCAGCGCACTGTCGAAACGTCTGCATCCGGCTTCATAGGCAGCTGTTATTTTTTCAATTCTCTTTTCAGGTGTGCTGTGCAGATGGAGCCCGCATTCAATATCAGGAAATTGTTCGTGTAGCATAGGCATCAGTATACGGATCTGCTCGGCTGTAGATACCCCGGTCGTATCGGCTAATGAAAGTATCTTTGTTCCCAGACCAGCCAGGCTGGAAGCCCATTCTCCTACAATATCGAAACTATATGGGTCTCCATATGGATTACCAAAGCCCATAGACAAATAGATTACTGCAGTTTTTTGATGCCTGTCACAAAGTTCCAGGATCTGGTCAACCGTGTTGAGGGAAGCAAGCATGCTCGAATTGGTATTCCGATGCTGAAAGGTTTCAGAGATGGAGAAAGGAAAGCCTATATAACTGATCTCGGGAAAAGTTACCGCTTCCTCCGCACCCCTGAGATTAGCTGCAATTGCAAGTAATTTTGTGGAGGTACTGCTCATGTCGAGTTTTTCCAGTACTTCTCTGGTATCCCGCATTTGCGGAATAGCCTTTTGAGAAACAAAACTTCCAAAATCAAGTGTGTCAAATCCCGCTTTCAGCAACAGATTAATATAAGCTGCTTTGAGTGCCGTTGGTATAAATTCATGAATGCCCTGCATGGCATCTCTTGGACATTCTACCAGTTTCAAAGTGTTTTCCGTATTCATATGTTTTTGGCTAAACCAGGTGTTCAATACAAGGTATTAAAAAATGTGTATAACAAAAAAAGGCATCCCACGGGATGCCTTTTTTATGCATTTATTATGAATTAATGCGCCGGATGTTTCTCTCCTTTTCCTAAGTCAATAACAATAGGAGTAGAGATACATAGTGACGAATAAGTACCGATAACACGTCCGATTAACAACGCAAAGATGAATCCTCTGATACTTTCTCCACCAAAGATGAAGATTACCAGTAATACAAAGAATACAGTTAAGGATGTTAAAATAGTACGACTTAAAGTACTATTCAGTGCAAAGTTGATTAATTGATTGCGTTCTTCACCGTAAAGATCATCTTTACCAGCTTCAGCAAGTTTCTCACGGATACGGTCAAATACGACAACAGTCTCTGTCATTGTGTAAGACATAACTGTTAAGATCGCAGCGATAAAATCCTGACCAATTTCCAGAGAGAATGGTAATACACCATCCAGGATTGTATAGAATGAAAGAACAAGCAGTACATCATGGAATAATGCGATAACCGCACCCAGACCGTAGTTTAGTTTTTTGAACCTTACGATGATATAGATGAACATCAGCAGACAAGAGAACAGAATCGCGCCATAAGCACTATAAACTAAGTCACTTGCGATGATCGGCCCTACTTTCTGGTTACTTTCAATCGAATATTTAACCTTTGTTTTATCCAGACCTGTTTTTAATGCATTTTCAACAAGTTTGTCTGCACCTGCATCCTGGTCAGTAATATGATAAGTTGTAGTAATTTTAAGTTCGTTATCGTTACCTGCAGTTTTAACCTGAATTTCTTCATGTTCAAAGCTTGGTGCAAGGATCTCTTTCACATCCTCAGTGTTCATGCCTTTATCGAAATGAACGATATAAGTACGGCCACCTTTAAAATCAATACCTAATCTTAAACCGCCATTTTTAAAGTAGAAGACAAAACCTAATACGATGATGATTGAAGAAATAGTGTAGTAGATCTTTCTGTGTCCAACGAAATTGAAAGCAATATTTTTGAAAGCGTGAATTGTGTATTTATTACCGAAAGTGATATTGGCATTTTTACCCAGCAGAGAGTCGAAAACCAGGCGTGAGATTAATACTGCACAGAACAGGGATGAAAGAATACCGATACATAATGTAGTTGCAAAACCCTGAACCGGTCCGCTACCAAAAACGTAAAGAATAACACCAAGGATTAATACTGTAACATTCGAGTCAATAATAGAAGGCATCGCATGTTTGAAACCTTCGCTGATAGAAGCAGAAATAGATTTTCCATGATTGAGTTCTTCCCTTACACGTTCAAAGATCAGAATGTTTGCATCGACTGACAGACCGATTACCAGAATAATACCAGCGATACCAGGTAAGGTTAATACAGCACCCAGCGAAACCAGGATACCCATAATAAAGAATAAGTTGATAACCAATGCAAGGTTAGCTACCCATCCGGCTTTGTTGTAATATAAAGCCATGAATACCAGGATTACCACAAATGCAAGCACAAATGAAAGTAAACCGTTGTCAATTGCTGCCTGACCTAAAGATGGACCAACAACAAACTCACCAACGATACGTGCAGGTGCAGGTAATTTACCAGCTTTTAAGATATTGGCTAAATCCTGAGTTTCATTCACGGTAAAGTTACCGGTGATTGAAGAGATACCGTTTGGAATTTCGTTCTGAACAGTAGGTGCAGAATAAACAGCATTATCAAGGACAATAGCGATAGATTTTTTATTGTTTGGATCAGCAGAAGCTTCAGCTGTGATTTTTTTCCATTTCTGAGCACCGTCGCCAGTCATGTACATGGTCACTTCAGGTTTACCTTTCTGATCGTAATCATGACGGGCATCGCTGATTGCTTCACCACCTAAATCTGGTTTGCCATCCGGAGATAAAGATTTGATTGCATACAATTCAAATACTTTGGTACCGTCCATAGGTCTTACACTCCACATGAACTTAAAGCTTTGCGGAATGATAGATTTTACCTCAGGTAAATTGAAATAGGCATTTACTTTAGCAGTATCTTTTTGAGCTACCCAGCCAACAGTCGGACCCGGACGTAATGAAGGTTGTCCGTTTTCAGCCTGGTAAGTCGGGATATTTAAAACAGAGAACAGTGGGTTGCTTTTAGCAAGGTCGGCAGTTTTAGCGTCAACTGAATCTTTAGATCCGGTTTTCTTTGCCAGGTTTGCTAAAGCACTTCCGCTTTTTGCTGCTGTATCGGTTTTTACTGCAGCAGTAGCTGTAGTGTCTTTTAGAGTAGAGGCAAGGGTTTTGTTGATGTTTTCCATCACAGAATAAACTTCTTCATTCTGGTATACCTGCCAGAATTGCAATTCTGCAGAACCTTGTAATAATTTATGAACCCTTTCTTTATCCTGAACACCTGGCATCTCAATCAGGATACGGTTAGTACCTTCTTGTTTCTGCATGTTTGGACTTACTACACCAAAACCATCGATACGGCTTCTGATAATAATGAAAGAGCGGTCGATAGCACTGTTGGCTTCTTTAGAAAGGTAAGTCTTAACGTCAGAGTTGCTGGCGTTAGCTTTCAGCTGCTGTGCATTGTCCTGGTTAGAGAAATAATCAGCCAACTTAACATTAGGGCTAAGTTTTTCAAATTCATTTACAAACAGGTTGATGAAATCTTTACCACCGGCATTCATCTGATTTTGTGCTGTTGTGATAGCTTTGTTGAAATTAGCATCATCCGGGTTACCAGCTAAAGATTTAACCAGTTCGCCCAACGAAATTTCCATAGTAACGTTCATACCACCTTTAAGGTCAAGACCAAGGTTGATCTCTTTGCCTTTACAGAATTCGTAGTCGAAACCGAAGATCGGATAGACAGGTACAGTAGACATGGAGTCTAAGTAAGCTTTTTCTTTAACCAGGTCACCTTTGGCATACGCTTTGGCGTCTTTTTCTACCTTCGAGGTGACTAGATTGAACGAGAGTGAATACACACAGACAATACCTAATAGTATTGCCATAAATTTAATGAAACCTTTACCTTGCATTTTTTGTTTGTAATTATTTGTCTATGCTGTATTATTTTTCAACAAGTCGGCAAATCTAATTAAATTTTTAATTTAATAGTCAGCCTAATATAATATTCGGACCGTTTAATTGAATTTAATTTCTTATGCAGCTTTTAGCCGCATTTTAAGCCATTTTTACGGTTTGGACATTTTGAACGGGCAGATCATTTAAATTAATTATCTGCGTATCAGGGTTAAAAAACTATAATTCAATTGATTCTTGTCATCCGCAGAAAAAGCTGTTCTCGATACCTCTTCCCACTGTGCAGGATCGGTTTCCGGGAAGAATGTATCAGCTTCAAATTCTCCATCCACAATAGTGATCTCCAGCTTTCCGGTAACTGCTAATGCAGCTGCATATATTTGCGCGCCGCCAATAATGAAAACTTCTTCTTCCGTATTGCATAGTGCTGTCGCATCCTCCAGGCAGGAAACAACTTCCACTCCCGGTATCTCCAGATCCTGCTGTCTGCTGATCACAATATTTCTGCGGTTAGGCAGTGGTTTTCCGATAGAGTCATAAGTTTTTCTACCCATGATTACGGTATGGCCCGTCGTCAGGGATTTAAAATGTTTGAGATCTGCCGGCAGATGCCATAATAGTTTATTTTCTTTTCCAATAGCCCTGTTTGTGGCCATCGCTACAACTATAGTTAACATCATACTGCGACGGCTCCTTTAATATGCGGATGAGCCTCATAATTTTTAAGGCTGAAATCTTCGTACTTGAAATCGAAAATATCCTTTACATCAGGATTTATTTCCATATGTGGTAATGGGAAAGGAGTTCTGCTGAGTTGAAGTCTGGCCTGTTCAATGTGATTATTGTATAAATGCGCGTCGCCAAGGGTGTGAATGAAGTCGCCATACTGTAATCCGCAAACTTGTGCCACCATCATAGTCAGCAGTGCATAAGAAGCAATGTTAAACGGTACACCCAGGAAGATGTCGGCACTGCGCTGGTAAAGCTGGCAGCTTAATTTGCCATCGGCAACGTAGAACTGAAAGAAAGCATGGCAAGGCGGAAGGGCCATCTGATCAATTTCTGCGACATTCCAGGCAGAAACAATAATCCTTCTGGAATCCGGATTAGTCTTAATGGTTTGGATAATCTGACTGATCTGATCAATGTGTGTGCCGTCTGGACGAGGCCATGAACGCCATTGAGATCCATATACAGGACCTAGATTACCCTGTTCATCTGCCCATTCATCCCATATTTTTACCTGGTTGTCTTTGAGATAGGATATGTTTGTATCCCCGCTCAGGAACCAGATCAATTCATGAATTATAGATTTGAGGTGTAATTTCTTGGTGGTGACCATTGGAAAACCATCCTGCAGGTTAAATCGCATCTGGTACCCGAAGACACTGATTGTTCCTGTACCGGTGCGGTCATGTTTCTGCGTTCCGTGATCCAGCACATGCTGCATCAAGTCCAGATATTGTTTCATGTGTAGAATTTAATGTTTCCGCAAAATAACATAAAAAAAACACAGACACCCAAAATACGAAGGACATGATCATTTAATTTTAGCTATTACAAGGTAAAAATTACAAGAAGGCTACTAATTTATTTTACGGACAGATGCCTTGGCGCTTTTTGGTTTTTGTAAGTTTGCAGCAGAAACGACATGCTATGCTCGCATTTGCCAACTGTAAAATTAATTTAGGCTTAAACATTACTGCACGCCGGGCTGACGGATATCATGAGCTGGAAACCATATTCTATCCGGTAAAACTTTATGATGTCGTAGAACTCAATGCGGCGGAACATACCAGTTGCCACATTAGGGGGCTTGATATTCCTGGCAACGGTGAAGATAATCTCTGTCTTAAAGCCTTTCATTTATTGCAAAAGGAGTTTAATCTTCCGGAGCAGCAGATCACTTTACTGAAAAATATACCGATAGGTGCAGGTTTAGGTGGTGGTTCATCAGATGCCGCATTCTTGTTGAAGCTGATCAATTCAAAATTTGATTTAGGAATCACAGAAACTGAGCTGGAGCAATATGCCGGGACTTTAGGTGCCGACTGCCCTTTTTTTATTAAAAACAAAGCAGTTTATGCTGCAGGCATTGGAGATGAATTCGCGGCAGTAAATGTTGATTTGTCTGCCTATCAAATAACCATCGTCAAACCGCCTGTTCATATTTCAACCGCTGAAGCTTATGGTGCTGTCCGACCAGCAGTCCCGCCGATTTCACTTAAAGACGTAATTAATTTGCCAGTCAGCGAATGGAAAGGGAAAGTCAAAAATGACTTTGAATCACCTGTTTTTCAAAAATATCCTGAAATTGCACAAATCAAACAAATGCTTTACGACTCAGGTGCTACATTTGCTCTGATGAGCGGTAGTGGGTCCAGTGTCTTCGGAATATTCGAAAATAAAGTAAGACTGCCTGCACTTGAGCAAAACAACCTCGTATTTTACACCAGACCTTAAATTATGGAAATCAACCTGATCAGAAAAAATAATAAGTTCAATTTCGAAGCGGAAAATTCATCTGGATTTAAAGTTGAATTAGATGCTAATCCAGCCATTGGTGGCGACGGAAAAGGATTCAGACCAATGGAGATGCTCCTGGTAGGGCTGGGTGGCTGCAGCGGAATCGATATGGTAAATATCCTCAGCAAACAAAAAGAAGAGCTCTCGGACATCAGTATCCGGATTAATGCCACGCGGAAAGAAAATGAAATTCCTGCGATTTTTGAAGTGATCAATATCCACTTCGACCTGTACGGGTCACTCAGCGCACAGAAAGCACAGCGTGCACTTGATCTGACATTTGAAAAATATTGCTCAGTATCTCATATTCTGGGACACTCGGCGAAAATCAACTTCACCTATACTATCCATACAACATAACCATGCCAAACGATAACTTTGAAACCATTGCTATACGGCTGCAGACGGAACGCAGTCAGTATAAAGAACATTCAGTTCCGCTCTACCTGACTTCAAGCTATAAATTTGATGATGCAGAAGAAATGCGCGCGCTTTTCGCGAATGAAAAAGAAGGAAATGTTTACAGCCGCTATGCTAATCCGAATACGACCGAGCTGATTGAGAAGATGGCGGCACTTGAAGGTGCTGAAACAGGTTGGGTAACAGCAACAGGAATGGCTGCCCTGTTCACTACTTTCGCAACTTTTCTGGCTGCAGGTGACCATGTGTTGTCCAGCCGTTCAGTTTTTGGATCAACGCATCAGTTACTGAATAATATTTTCCCAAAATGGAATATCAGCTATTCCTATGCAGACCTCGATAAAAAAGAGCAGTGGGAGAATGGAATCCAGGAGAATACTAAAATGATCTTTATAGAAACACCTTCCAATCCGGGAATCGATATTATTGATTTGGAGTGGATCGGGGCACTTGCTAAAAAGCACGGTATCCTGCTGGTGGTAGATAATTGTTTTGCTACACCTTACCTGCAGCAGCCGCTAAAATATGGTGCAGATCTTTCCATACACTCTGCAACTAAATTTATCGACGGACAAGGCCGTACACTAGGTGGTATTATCCTGGGGTCGGACGAGCTGATCCGTCAGATTGAAGGTTTTGCAAGACATAGTGGACCGGCAATGTCGCCGTTTAATGCATGGATACTTTCTAAAAGTCTGGAAACACTGGCTGTCAGAATGGACAGGCATTGTGAAAATGCGTTAAAAGTGGCAAATTTCCTGGAGGCTCATGCGGAGATCAAGCAGGTCAGGTATCCATTTTTACCGTCTCACCCACAGTATGATATCGCTAAAAAGCAGATGAAACAAGGCGGTGGAATTGTTACACTGGTGATCAATGGAGGCGGAGCAGCGGCCGGCCGTTTTATGGACCGTCTGAAAATGTTCTCGATATCAGCTAACCTGGGAGATACCCGTTCGATTGCCACGCATCCCGCAACCAGCACACATTCCAAATTAACTGAGGAGCAAAGGCTGGAAGTAGGCATTGAGCAGGGGACGGTCAGACTTTCGATCGGTCTGGAACATGTCGATGACATCATTGCAGATATTAGTCAGGCATTACAGGCTGATTAGTCGGTTGCTTTAAAAATTTTAATATTCAATAAAAATGCCGGTTTCCCGTGATGGAAGACCGGCATTTTTATTGAATTCATTTGAATCAGATCCGGCTTAACTGATATAGTCACGGTCTTCATCCGAAAGTGTATTTTTGGGGTTTTCCTGAAGATGGCCGTCTTCATACCTGCCTTTTTCCAGTTGGTTATCTTCGAAACGATTGTCATAAGTGCTGATGACAGTTTTAGGTCTTCCCACCCAATAACCCAGTACAAATCCAACGAAAGTACAGATACCGACTACAAGCAGCTTAGAGATCTCGCCTGTTCCGAAAATAAAATTGAATTCCACAGCGTCCGTATTCATCATCAGAAAGATTGTGATCAGGACTGTGAAAATGATGATTAGAATAGTTTTAAAGCGCATAGGTTAAAATGTATAGTTGACAATCAATTCAAATATAGGATTCTGATGGTATTCCTTGTTTACGAAAATAAATCTGGTACCCACATCTACTATCGGTTGGTAACGCAGCAGGTTCATGCTGCTGAATACCTCAAAGCCATATGTTTTCGGCTGACCCAGGTTTGATTCCCGGCCCAGATTTTCATAATGCGCAAACACACCGGCCCGCACACTGCGGATATATGCCATTGAACTCAGTTCTGCGTCCGGAAAGAACAATGGGAATCTGTAATTCATCAGCAATGAGTTTTTCATGAGGCTTTTTGCCCTGATATTATTATAGCCATAGACCGTATTAACCTCATTGTTAAAGCTACGGATTCCGGAAGCAGACTGATAATTAAAATTAGCCATAAAACTGTGATTGCGTAACAGTCCGGGAAAATAAAAGAAACCTTCCGCTGCAAGTACATCTCCGCTCAGTAGTGTATCAAATGGCTGGCCAAGATAAGTCAGCCGCAGGATCTGGGCCCAGCGTGGTGCGACATCCCTGGCTGAAGACCTCACGATATGAGAAAAGGAAACTCCCGTCTCCAGTGGGAACTTGATTCTGGTAATATAGTTTTTTGGCATCTGCTCTGCCATATACCGCTGGGTATAACTGGTGCCTGCTCTCACGCTGATGCCGTAATTGTGATGACCACTGCTGAAGTTGAAAGGAACCAATGCTTCCAGTTTAACATAATTCTCGCGCCAGTCCCCTTGTGTTATTCCTGTGGAAGGTGTGCCGTAGAAAGTTCTGCGTGCTCTGTTACGCAGGCTTAGATTGAAAATAGGATAGAAGGTTTTTAAACTGAGTCCGGCATTATACTCAAATCTGCCCAGGTCACTTTGGTAGGCAATTCCAGCGTAGGAATCGGCGGTATTGAGCAAGTTGTTCGAGACGAGTTGGATACCGCCCTTGTGTTCATCTTCAATTACCGGGATGACACTATGCACGTGAAACAGGTTCCCCAGAGCATTATATCGTGTGCTGGTATAAGTGCTGTCGGGTATGTTTTCGAAGACACTTCCTGTATTTTCCTGTTTTTCAGCAGCCTGACCAAAGTAAATGAAAGTATTGGTTCCGGTTTCTTTAGGCTTGTAACTCATTTTTGCAATCGCGTAGCCATAAGAACGATAATCGTTAAAGATTAGGCTATCTGTCCCAGGTATGGCAGAAATATTAAATGCGCCGTATTTAGAAGCGCTCAGTGCGCTTATCTTTCTGGTTCTGGGGTCTATGCTGTAAATGTTATTTATTCCATTGTAGTGCGCGTTAAATGCGATTCCAGATTTAATGAATACTGGCCTGGTTAGTTGCTGCCTGGTCTGGGGTATGAGAACCGTGTTTTTCCCACTGCTATCCACTGTATTTAAAGTTTTTCCTGCTTCACTACCTGTTATGTAGGCGATCAGGGTTCCTTTATCATTGTAGGCAGGCATCTGAATCTGCAGATTCTGCGGATTAGGGAAAGTTCTGATGATTTTCCCGGTAGCTGCATCCAGTTCAATCAGGTTAATCTTGTTGGAGAGGTCAATTTCGACTGCAGCTATTTTGTGCCCGTCGGCAGAAAGGGTGGGGGAGAAGATTCTTGTTCTGGTCGTCAGCTGTTTAACTTTTTTGGTTTCCAGATCGTAGATAGATACCACGCTATAACTCCGCTGGCGAAATCTCGGATCGTAACGGATTTCGTCCCAAACAATCTTTCCCGCTGCATAGCTGAACCAGGGTTCCTCCTGCTGGCCTATCGATTTTAACCGGTGCTGTTTTCCGTCGGGAGTCATGCGTACAAAAGCAGGTGTTTCTGCTTTACTTTGAAGCAGACTGAGAATGCTACCGTCTTCCAATTGAACAGGCAGCATATAGTTCGTCTCGTAAGCAGCTGCCGGACTGAACTGGGGGTAATTCTCCGACAAATTTTTCCGGTCTTGCTGCAGCCATTCTTTTGCAATTTCACTGTTCACAGAATCATACCATTGCCTGCCGGTTTTACCTGTGAATTTTTGCAGACTCCCTGCAAAGGGATAAAGCCTGAAGGGCCTCTTTTTAATGTCGGTCAATACACTATCAAATACAAATTTCCCAGCCGATTTACGGATGCCCGAAGACAGTAGGTAACCCAGTTGATAATAGCCGGGAGTGACATCCTTTTCTGAGCCGAAATTCGCCTTGCTGTAAGAGAACTTTTCACCTTCCAGTAAGGCTGTTCTGTAGGGCATGATCCAGGCTGGTTGTCTGCCCCGGCCGGAGTACGTTAGGGCTGTTTCCGTAGTCACTGCATCACCCTCAAAAAACCACATGGGTATGCTGGCTCCCATCCATGCAAAGTATACCTGTTCGGGGAAAGGATAAGGTCTTCTTCCTGTTAATTTATCGAACTGTGCAGCGTGGCGAAGCTCATGCACAGCCAGGTTATTGAGCCAGTCCTGACTGTCAAAATTCTGAGGAGGGGTGCTAAAGAATTCTGATTTTTTAGGGCCTAGCTGGACGAAGCCGTTGGCGATTACCCCACGGTTTTGAAGGAGTACGGGAATAGGCGAAATTTTAACATTAAGACTGTTTCCAATCGCAGGGGCGATATGCTGGAAAGTATTGGCCATACGCTGTGCATCTGCCTCCATTTCTATAGGGTAAATGATGCGGAAACTACCGCTGTAAATTTGTCTCCATTTTACACTAAGTGGGTTCTGTTCTCCTGAGTATACCTGACTGAATGCTCTATGTGATGTGCATATAGAGATCAATAGCGCTATTTTGCTGATTATTAAATATTTATTTATAGGATAAAAACGCATTCAAGAGTTGTGCTAAAATAATTAGTAAAATTAGAAAATTAAATCCCTTATTATATGATGTTTAACTTTATTTGATTTTCTTAATTGATTGATAGATATGTGATTTTGTATATTAATTTGGTTCGGTTAAATGGTGTTAAATCTTATTTTTACGATCATTGAATGGGCTTATTTTTTGTATTTGTGCCCAGTGTTTGTATCCTGAAATTTATTTTGCTGAATATACACTAATATTGGAAAATAAACAGGACGATTTTTCTTTATTTTGCTCCCCTACTCTATCTGGTGTATAAGTTTTTTAGAAGCCTCCTGTTACCTTATTTTTGCTGAAAAGGTTGTCCGGATTTCATCGCTAATCAGTTTCAATTTCATCGCCGGACCCTTGTTGTTTTGATAAATATTTAGGAGGGATCCGTCGTTTGAAAGGGTTGTGTTCGCTGTTTTGTACTTAAAATCAAATGCATTTCGCTGCCTGATCCGCTGGCATTTTGTTTCGGGAATTTTATGAATGATAATAGTTTGAGTTAGCTGAACCAGGTTCAGAAAAGGAAGGTTTTTAAAAGGATGAAAGGTGAAAATTGTATCCTGACAGTTGGTGTTGACCCTGGTCTTCAAACTCAATTTGATCAGAGATTTTGTCCATTAGTACACCGGTAAATCTTAACTGTTTTTTAAACAATTCACGCTTAAAATAAAGGCCTCAAAGAGGCCGGTAAATTACAATAAATCTACTTGTTTTTATCTCGATGGACCGAGCTGACTTTGTCTTTTTTTATAGATTGGATAAAGGAAAACTGCACCCAGAATAAGAACAGTTCCGCCATAAAATCCCAGGGACATGGTCTCCTTATGATCAAAGAATAAATAGGCTAGTATGATACCGTATACAGGCTCCAGATTAGTGATCAATGCAACGCGGAAAGCAGACAAGGTACGCATCACAGATACACCCGCAATATAGGCTAATGCGGTACATACAGTTCCTAATATGAACAGGTAAATCCAGTCCGATGTACTCAGGTTAAATGTTTCATGAGACAATGTTCCATCGAAGATCCTGTACAACGTTATCCATACAAACGCACCGGAAATTTCATAAAACCCAATGATTTTCGCATCACTTTTTTGGGCGAACATAGAGTTGAAAACAGAAAATGTTGCAGAGCAAAGTGCAGCAGATAAACCAACAATGATACCCATTGTATAATTGCTTTCAAATTTGAAGATCATGTAAATGCCTGCAATGATCACAAGACCGATGATAATATCGCTCAACTGTATTTTAGTTTTTCTGAAAAAAGGTTCTAAAATAGCGGTAAACAGCGTAAATGCAGACAGGCAGACCAGGGCAACAGATACAGTGGATACTTTAATAGCCTCGAAGAAAAGAATCCAGTGCAGTGCCACGATACTTCCTGTGAAGAAGAATTGAAGGAACTCTTTCCGGCTTATTTTAAGATTAAACTTGCTCGCTTTAAAATAGAAAAAAAGGGTAATGCTGGCAATCATAACCCTGTACCAGACCATACGTACAGGATCTATGGATATTAATGCACCCAGGATCCCCGTGAAGCCCCAGATTAAAATTGTACCATGAAGTATCAGTAAACTTCTGTTTTCATCGTTGAGAGCGGGCTTTGTCATTATTTTGGAGCTTTTCTTAAAAGATAGTAACCCAGTAAGCCGAAGAAAATAGTCGGTACCAGGACAGCGAGCAGTGGAGGAATTCCACCTTTAATGGAAAACATCTTGGCGAACTGATTTAATACGATATAGGCGAAACTCAGGATAATACCTACGCCAAGCGGCAAACCGACCCCTCCGCGGACCTTTCTGGAAGAAAGCGCAACGCCTATGAGTGTTAGTACAAAGGCCGACAATGGTTGTAACCACCTTTTGTATTGTTCAAAAAGCAGGTCATTCCGGATACCGGTTCCTCTGGTTTTTTCTTTCTCAATTTTATCGACTAATTCCCTGTTAGTCAGAGTTTCATATACATTTTCGTAAGCAGAGAAGTCATTCGGACTCATGTCCAGAATAGTATCTTTGGTTTTGGTCAGGCCGTTTTCGAAGCTTTCTTTTAATCCGTTGATATGGCGTACCGTATAATTAGTTATTTTCCAGCTCCTTTTTAAGGAATCCCATTTAATGTTTTCCGCAACTAATTTTTTAACCAGCACATCACCTTTAAAATTATCCAGCATAAATTTATAGCCGGATTTGCTTTTGTTTTCGAAAGATTCGATATAGATATAGGTGTTGTCATCCAGCTTCATATGGATATTCAGCTTACTGGACGGATCGTTTTTCTTTACATAGGTATTTTCAAAGGTGGTCTTTAACTGGTTGGTATAAGGTAAAATATAAAGATTAGAGCCCAAATTAGCAGCGAAAATGATAAAAGCTGAGATCAGGTAGGGCTGCAGGAACCGGTTAAAACTTACACCGCCACTAAGAATAGGTACGATTTCTGTCTGATCAGCCATTTTTGCCGTGAAAAAGATCACGGCAATAAAATTGATCAGCGGAGAAAGCATATTCACATAGAAAGGAATAGAGCCCGCGTAATAAAGTGATATGACTTGCCAGAGTGTAAGGTTGTTACCTAAAAAATCATCCAGTTTCTCTGAAAGGTCAAAGATTACAATGATCACCACGAACAAAGTCAGGGTATAGATAAATGTACCCAGATATTTGCCTATGATATAGCCGTCGATAATCTTAATTCTGCCTTTCAGGATGTTCATTTACAGTTTATTGCCTAATATAGTTACCATTTTATTTTTCCAGGCGTAAAACTCGCCGCTAATAATTTTTTCCCTTGCCTCTTTGACCAGCCAAAGGTAAAAATGGAGGTTATGCAGCGTTGCGATCTGTGCGCCAAGCATTTCTTTGGAATGCATCAGATGGCGTAAATATGCTTTCGAATAAACCTGATCAGCATAAAGATCACTATCTGCGTCAATAGGAGAAAAATCATCTGCCCATTTCTTATTACCGATATTAATAATCCCGTTGCGGGTAAAAAGCATACCGTTTCTTGCATTTCTGGTTGGCATTACACAATCAAACATATCAATCCCTAAAGCGATGTTCTCCAGAATATTAATTGGCGTACCAACGCCCATCAGATAACGCGGTTTGTCTTCCGGAAGTACATTACAGACCACTTCAGTCATGCCGTACATCTCTTCTGCAGGCTCACCCACAGATAAACCACCGATTGCATTACCTTCCCGGCCCATGCTGGCAATAAACTCTGCAGATTTAACACGCAGATCTTTGTAAACGGAGCCTTGCACGATAGGGAACAGGGTCTGGTCGAAACCATACTTCGGTGTGGTCTCATCAAAACGTTTGCAGCACCTTCTTAACCACCTGTGGGTCATGTTAATGGAATTTGCTGCGTATTTGTAATCGCAGGGATATGGTGTGCACTCATCAAAAGCCATGATAATATCGGCTCCGATAGTGCGCTGAATGTCCATTGCATTTTCAGGCGTGAATAGATGTTTCGATCCGTCTATATGGGACCGGAATGTAACACCTTCTTCTTTAATCTTATTCACTTTACTCAGTGAATATACCTGATAACCACCGCTGTCTGTTAAAATAGGGCGGTCCCAGCCAATAAATTTATGTAAACCACCAGCTCTTTCCAGAACATCAAGTCCGGGTCTCAGGTACAGGTGGTAAGTGTTTCCTAATATAATTTGTGCATTGATATCATTTTCCAGTTCACGCTGATGAACAGCTTTAACCGTTCCGGCAGTGCCGACAGGCATGAAAATGGGTGTTTGAATCTCGCCATGAGCGGTAGTAACTGTTCCGGCTCTAGCTTTAGAGTGGATATCGTTTGCCTGTAAAGTAAATTTCATGTATATATACGCTTCCTAAAATCTCGGCAAAAGTAGCAAAAAACAGCCGGTTTACCGCCTAAATTTTTTATCAACAAAGGGCTGCAATACAGATTAAAAACCTGAAATTTGGCAGCTGTCAAAAACATCAATGTGGAATTAACTCTTATTGAAAGCTGTTTAACCGGCGCTCTTCTTTTTTGCTTTGCTATTCAACTCTATTTCAGTCTTTTCGTACATCTGAAACTAGTCACTGTTACTGTGGAAGAAATTCCCGGACAGGCCTTAAAACCGATAAGTGTAATTATCTGCGCCAGAAATGAGGCCGATAATCTTAGCCAGTATTTACCGCTGGTGCTTGAGCAGAACTATCCCGATTTCGAAGTTATTGTAGTCAACGACCGCTCCTGGGACCGCACCCGCGAGGTTCTGGAAACCTTGAGTGAACAGTATAAAAACCTGAAAATAGTTAAGGTTCCAGAAGGTGAAAAATTTATTGCAGGCAAGAAATTTGCAGTGACTATGGGTATTAAAGCAGCTTCGAACGAATGGCTGGTTTTCACAGATGCCGATTGTTCTCCGGCTTCGCCAAACTGGCTTTCGGGTATGCAGCAACCTGCAGACGAACAAGTGTCTATAGTTCTGGGATATTCACCTTATATGCGTAACAGTGGGATTTTAAATAGTCTGATTCGCTTTGAGACCTTTTTTACAGCTATTAATTATCTGTCTTTTGCTTTAAAAGGTATGCCTTACATGGGCGTCGGAAGGAATATGGCTTACAGACGGTCGTTATTCTTCAAGAATAAGGGGTTTGCTGCACATATGCATATTCCTTCAGGTGATGATGATCTTTTTGTAAATGCACATGCGACTTCACGTAATACGGAGATCAGAATTAATCCGGAAACGCATGTCTGGTCTGTTCCGAATACGACGCTCGGTGCCTACCTTCGTCAAAAGAAACGTCATTTCGGAGCTGGTAAGTTTTATAAAACCAGTCATCAGTTTATACTCAGTTTGCAGATTATAGCACAGTTCCTGTTCTATGCCCTGCTGATTGCACTTTGTTTTTTCAAGACAGGAATTTTGGTTGCAGCAGGGGTATTTACCTTGAGTCTGCTAATCAGATGCCTGATTTATCCCCGTTTATTAAAGCGTCTTAATTATGCAGGATTACGTTGGTGGTTTCCAGTTCTGGACATACTACTGTTTGTTTTTCTGATAATTAACGGCATTCTCTCTATATTTATTAAAAAAGTCAAGTGGAAATAAAATCAGCCTTACTGCAAAAGTATTTTACAAATTTAACGGAAGATCAGCAGCAAAAATTTGAACAGTTGTATGATTTATATGTATTCTGGAATGCACAGATCAATGTAATCTCCAGGAAAGATATCGAAGAATTATACGAAAGACATATTTTACACTCATTGGGAATAGCTAAATTCTGTACTTTTAAGCCAGGTGCATCAATTCTGGATGTTGGTACAGGTGGTGGTTTTCCTGGAATACCGCTTGCCATATTATTTCCTGAAACTAATTTTCATTTGGTCGATTCTATTGGGAAAAAGATAAAGGTTGTAACTGAGGTCGCAGCAGCTTTAGGCCTTAAAAACGTTAAGGCAACCCATTCCAGAGCAGAACAGGTAGAAGGAAAATATGACTTTGTAGTTTCCAGAGCGGTAACCAGGCTTATCGATTTTTATCCATGGATTGCAGATAAATTCAAAAAGGACTCTATTCACGCGATTCCAAATGGCATTCTTTACCTCAAAGGAGGTGATCTGGCAGAAGAAATTAACGAGTCGCGATTGAAAGCAGAATTATATCCGCTCTCTGAATACTTCAGCGAGGACTTTTTTGAGACCAAATACGTCGTTTACATACCGCGTTAATCACACCATAAAAATGCCAGCCTGTTCAGGCATGTCGCAAAGAAATTTTAACAGGTTTCATCTGCTATAAACTAATTTAGCAGATGAGCCTTATACATCAGATAGCACTTACACTGATCCCGTCTGTCGGTCCCGTAAATGCGAGAAAGCTAATCAGTCACTTCAAAAATGCCTCAAATATCTTTCAGGCAGGATCTTCAGCATTAATTTCGGAAACAGGGATGAGCGCTGCGATGGCGGCGCAGATATGTAGCCCCTTACCTTTGCAGTTAGCAGAAGAGCAGCTATTACTACTTGATAAATACAGCTGTCACCCACTTTTTTTTACAGACCCCTTGTTTCCACAGAACCTAAATCAGTGTCATGACGCGCCGCTGTTACTGTATAGTAGAGGCAATGCGATACTGGAACAGGATCGTATTGTCAGTATAGTAGGCTCCAGAAAGACCAGTGCTTATGGATTGCAAAGCTGTGCTGCGATAGCTGAGGTCTTGCAGGACTACGATGTAATGGTGGTTTCCGGGTTGGCTTATGGTATAGACGTTTGTGTCCATCGCGAGTGTCTGCGCCTTAATATTCCAACTGTTGGTGTGTTAGGGCATGGCCTTGACCGGATTTATCCGGCTGCACACCGGGAAATTGCGGCTGACATGTTAAATTGTGGTGGTCTTCTTTCAGAATTCCCATTTAAAACTTCCTGCAGACCCGAAAACTTTCCCCGGAGAAATAGAATTATTGCCGGTATGGCCGCAGTGACAATCGTTGTGGAGGCAGCAGAAAAGGGCGGGGCTCTGATTACTGCCGATCTGGCAAATTCTTATCACAGAGACGTTTACGCAGTTCCCGGCAGAATTACAGATTTAGGCTCAGCAGGATGTAATTATCTGATCAGAACAAACCAGGCAATTTTATTGCAGCATACAGCAGAGGTAATGGAATCGATGGGCTGGAATAAAGTTCATAACCGTCAGCAGGAAGCCTTGATGGTTAAAGAAAATGAGAAGGCTAACCGGCAGAAAATATTATTAACAGCAGAGCAGCGGGCCGTTTTTAACGCACTGAGCGAAAAAGCACTGCAGGCCGACCAACTTTCAGCCTCGCTTAAAATGGGGGCCGGCGCATTGGCACTTACGTTACTTGATCTGGAAATGAAGGGATTAATCTGTGTTAAACCGGGTGGGTTATATCAGCTATTGCATTATAAATCATAAAATCTGCCATATAATTGTTGTTCATCAATCAATAAAACAGATCAATTCAGAATTAAATGTGGTATAGCTTAATTATTCGGAATAATGTAATGATTATTTGTATTGATTAAATATCTAGGAATCAAGTCGTATTTTTGTAATATGTGGTATAACAATATATTGGAAACTATAGGCAACACACCATTGGTGAGGTTGAATACAATTACAAAAGATATTCCGGCTACAGTGCTGGCTAAAATAGAAACTACCAACCCAGGTAACTCTATTAAAGACCGTATGGCTTTGAAGATGATCGAGGTAGCGGAGAAAAATGGTTTACTGAAACCCGGTGGAACCATTATCGAAGGTACATCCGGTAACACCGGAATGGGTCTGGCTATGGCGGCCATTATCAAAGGGTATAAATGTATTTTTACAACAACAGATAAACAATCCAAAGAAAAAGTAGATGCCTTAAGGGCATTTGGCGCAGAAGTTATTGTCTGCCCTACGAATGTAGAACCGGAAGATCCAAGGTCTTATTATTCCGTTTCTTCCCGCTTGGAGAGAGAAGTTCCTAATTCATGGAAGCCCAATCAATATGATAATCTTGCTAATTCCCTGGCTCATTATGAGCAGACAGGCCCTGAAATCTGGGAGCAGACAGAGGGTAAGATTACACACCTTGTGGTTGGCGTAGGCACAGGAGGAACTATCTCCGGTGCCGGAAAGTACCTGAAAGAGAAGAACCCGGCAATTAAAGTTTGGGGTATAGATACTTATGGCTCTGTATTCAAAAAATACAAAGAGACAGGCATTCTGGATAAAAACGAAATATACCCATATATCACAGAAGGAATTGGTGAAGATTTTCTTCCCGAGAATGTGAACTTTGATGTCATTGACCTTTTTGAGAAAGTAACCGATAAAGACGCGGCTTTAATGACGCGTGATATTGCACGTAAGGAAGGTATTTTTGCCGGCAATTCGGCAGGTTCTGCAGTGGCAGGACTTCTACAGCTTAAAGATCAGCTAAAAGAAGGTGATCTTGTTGTAGTTATTTTCCACGACCATGGTAGCCGTTATATGGGCAAAATGTATAATGAAGACTGGTTGAGAGAACGAGGCTTCCTGAAAGATGAGAAACTAACTGCAAAATCTATTCTTGCCAAGAAAGAAAAATTGGAAATTGTCACTGTAGATTGTGAGAAAACAATTGTAGAAGCGATCAATACGATGAATGCTTTAAATATTTCGCAAATACCAGTTACCCAAAAAGGGATGGTTGTTGGTAAGCTGGCTGAAGGAGATATTCTGAGAGCATTGATGGAGAACCCGGCTTTGAAGTCATCTCCGGTAAAAGAAATTATGTCTGCGACTTTCCCGTTTGTTGATCTTAATACGTCAATAGATAAGATTTCTGCACTGATCAACAAAGAAAATAGCGCTGTATTAGTTGAAGATGAGCATGGTAATTTTGATATTATCACTCAGTATGATATCATTAACGCTATCTCTGCTTAATCCAGATAATTTTTTATTCAGAAAAACCGCCTCATTAAGAGGTGGCTTTTTTATGCTTTAGATAGACAAAAAAGGCTTCCTGATTTTAATCAGGAAGCCTTTTTTTAGCGCTTAATATTATTTATATCGACTAATGACTTGGTGCAGAAGCATCTATGCGCTTAATCTGTGCGCCTAATGCTCTTAAACGGGTATCGATATCTTGATAACCTCTTTCGATCTGCTCGATATTGAATATAGTAGATTTACCTTCCGCAGAAAGTGCCGCGATTAACAGAGATACACCTGCACGGATGTCAGGAGATGTCATACTTATACCTTTTAACTGGTATTGTTTGTTAATTCCGTTAACCGTAGCTCTGTGTGGATCACAAAGAATAATCTGCGCACCCATTTCGATTAGCTTATCGACAAAGAACAAGCGGCTTTCGAACATTTTCTGGTGGATTAAAATTGATCCTTTGGCCTGAGTAGCTACAACAAGCACAATACTCAGCAGGTCAGGCGTAAATCCTGGCCACGGAGAGTCTGCTATTGTTAGAATAGAACCGTCGATAAAAGTATCGATAATGTAATGCTTCTGAGAAGGGATATAGATGTCATCGCCTCTGCGTTCAAATTTGATACCCAGTTTACGGAAAACATCAGGTATAACACCTAGTTCCTCATAGCAAACATTTTTGATTGTAATTTCTGATTCAGTCATTGCCGCAAGGCCGATAAATGAACCGATTTCGATCATATCAGGTAACATTCTGTGTTCTGTACCACCCAGTTTGGTTACTCCTTCAATAGTAAGAAGGTTAGAGCCAATACCGGATATTTTAGCGCCCATGCGGTTTAGCATTTTACATAATTGCTGTAAATAAGGCTCGCATGCTGCGTTATAAATTGTCGTCACACCTTTTGCCAGTACCGCTGCCATTACAATATTGGCAGTTCCGGTTACTGAAGCTTCGTCTAACAGGATGTAGGCACCCTGAAGATTAGTTGCATCAACATTAAAAAAGGATGCTTTGTTATCGTAAACGAATTTAGCGCCCAGTTTTTCGAAACCCAGGAAATGTGTGTCCAGTCTTCTGCGGCCAATTTTGTCGCCACCTGGTTTAGGGATTGCAGCCTTACCGAAACGTGCCAGTAATGGACCTACAATCATAATGGAGCCTCTCAGACTTCCCCCTTTTGATTTAAATACATCTGATTTAAAGAACTCCAGGTTTATGTTTTTGGCTTCAAAAGTATAGGTGTCTTTTGAAATTCTTTCTACCGTTACACCGAGGTCGCCTAAAAGTTCAATCAGTTTATTAACATCTTTAATGTCCGGTATATTACTTACCGTAATCTTTTCCTCCGTTAATAAGACGGCCGAAAGAATTTGTAAAGCTTCATTTTTGGCTCCCTGAGGGTGGATCTCACCCTTTAGTTTCTTTCCGCCTATAATTTCAAATGCATTCATATTGTGCTAACCTCGTATTTTAAATCTGCTTCCTAGTGCCTTTGCTTAGGATTGTTATTGTTGCTTCTTGGGCGGTTGTTGTTGTTATTATTATTATTATTTTGTCTGCCCTTGTTGTTATTGTTATTATTGCTTCGACCGCGACCGGCATTCATAGATGGTCTGCTAACCGGAGGTCTGAATTCGACTTTGGCCAGGTTGATGTTTTCTTCCAGCTGCAGTTTTCCTCCTGAAAGTTCATAGAGGTTTTTAAGGATAGTTTCATCGGCTACCGTATCCTTATTCCAGGTTACATAAGCCATTTTCATGAAATTAGCTATTCCCTGAACCATGGCCGCTCTGCGTTCCGGCTCATCTACAGCAAGAGCTCTTTCAATCAGCACTTCAACTGTTTTACCATAGTGCTTATACTTGATACGTTGCTGAGGATAACCGATATGCGCAGGTTTTACCAATGCTGCTTCCGGAGTTGGTTTGGGGTAAGGACTGTCAACTTCAATCTGGTAACCTGAAATAATATGCAGGTGATCCCATAATTTGTGTTTAAAATCCGCGACATCTCTTAAATGGGGGTTCAGAAAACCCATCAGATCAATCACCGCCTGAGCGTATTTGTTTCTTTCTTCCAGATCGGACAGGCCACAGATATATTTGACCATATTCTGTACATTACGTCCGTATTCAGCAAGAATTAATTCGTTTCTTGTGGTATTATAATCGAAATTCATTCAAATTTATTTCTAATGGCCCTAACAGAAGGGGAGGTTAAATAACGCTTCGGGCCCCGTTATCGTATTATGGTCTTAAGGTAAGACTTATTTTACAATGCGCAATTTAGCAAATTTTAATAACAATTGCTTGTTTCCCAGACCTTGAAAAAATACAGTCGCCTTTACATCCGGTAAATTGCCCTCCAGATTCACAATTTTACCAAACCCAAATTTCTCGTGCTCAACTTCCATACCATTCTGGAAAGAGGCTGCTGCATCCGGTGTAAAACCAGGTGTTGGTATGTGTGCTGTAGGCAATACTGTCGGTTTAGGGCGACTTGTCAGGGTTCCGCCGGAACTTTGTCCTGCAGGTTTTGGTTTGCTGAAACTGTCCCGCTGTTGTGACCAGGACCTTCTTTCCCCGTCAAAACTATCAGAGTCTATGCTGGTTTTAGGTGCTTTAATCACTTCCAGTTCCAGGTATTTTGCGTTAATTTCACTGATAAAACGACTCGGCTCGCAGTTCGTCAATGTGCCCCAGCGATATCTCGAGGTCGCATAAGTCAAGGTGAGTTTCTTTTCAGCGCGTGTAATCGCTACGTAGAAAAGCCGGCGTTCTTCTTCCAGATCTGTTCTGGAATTCAGTGACATCTGTGAAGGAAAGAGGTTTTCCTCTAGCCCCACGACATATACATTCTTAAATTCCAATCCTTTTGCAGAGTGGATTGTCATTAAAGAAACTGTCTCTTTATCCTTGTCATCTGCCCTGTCGTCATTTGTTAGAAGAGCGATATCCTGCATAAAAATAGCCAGGCTGCGGTCTTCAATATCTTCACGCTCCGCAAACTCTTTGATACCATTCAGTAACTCCTGAATATTCTCGTAGCGGGCACGGCCTTCGACACTTTCATCCGTATGCAGCTCTTTAAGAATTCCGGAATGTTGTGCTATATATAAAGCAGTTTCGTATGCATCCAGTTTTTTAGATTCAGCTGCAAAACTCTTAATCAGCATTGAAAAATCATTCAGTTGATTGGCAATACGGCCGGCAATATATTTTTGCGGATCACAGATTACTTCCCACATGGTAATATCATGCTGGTCGGCTGCCACAATAATTTTATCGACTGTAGTGTCTCCGAGTCCTCTTCGCGGATAGTTAATTACTCTTTTTATCGCTTCTTCGTCACTCGGATTAAAAGTTAGACGAAAATAGGCGATTAAGTCTTTAATTTCTTTACGCTGATAGAAAGATAGTCCACCGTAGATTTTATATGGAACATTGAGCTTTCTCAATGCTTCCTCCATTGCTCTTGACTGCGCGTTTGTGCGGTACAGGATCGCGAAATCACTATAGCTAAGTCCATTGGAAGTTCTGTCCTGCATAATGGATTCTGCAACAATTTTGCCTTCTTCATTATCTGTGAAAGCACGGGAAACCTTAATCCTGTCACCGGATTCATTGTCTGAGAAGACATTTTTTTCCAGTTGGTTTTTATTGTTGGCGATAATACTGTTCGCTACTTCTACTATATTTTGTGTGGAGCGGTAATTCTGCTCCAGTTTATAAACCTTTAAGTCCGGATAATCCTTCTCGAAATTCAGGATATTCTGAATATTGGCACCCCGGAATCCATAAATACTCTGTGCGTCATCACCTACAACACAGATATTCTGGTAAGCAGCTGCCAGTTTTTTAACAATTGTGTACTGCGAAAAGTTCGTATCCTGGTACTCATCTACCATCAGGTATTTAAACTTCTGCTGGTACTTATTGAGTACATCCGGATGATTTTTTAACAGCACATTGGTTTTGAATAGTAAATCGTCAAAATCCATTGCGCCCGCCTTGAAACAACGTTTAGTGTAAGTTTCATAAATAGCGCCAAGCATTGGTCTTTTATTAGAAACATCTTCGGCCTGAATTTCAGCACTGTTAATATATTCCACATGACTCACCAGATTGTTTTTGGCAGAAGATATACGGTTATATACAAAGTTGGCATTGTACAATTTGTCATCCAGCTGCATTTCACGCAGAATAGCACGGATGAGACTTTTACTGTCATCTGTGTCATAAATTGTGAAATTAGATGGATAGCCGATTTTTTCGGCTTCTACACGCAGAATTTTAGCGAATACCGAGTGAAAAGTACCCATCCACAGGTTTTTCGCTTCCGTACCAACTACCTTAGAAATACGTTCCCGCATGTCTTTTGAAGCCTTATTGGTAAAGGTAAGTACGAGAATATTAAAGGCATCAACTCCTTTTTCGATCAGATGGGCTACACGGTAAGTGATAACCCTGGTCTTTCCCGATCCCGCACCCGCGACAATCATTGCCGGTCCCTGGGTGTTTTCTACTGCTGCACGTTGCTGAGGGTTTAATCCTGCTAAATAATCCAAATCTTTATTGTTTTGCTTGTTGTGCCGCTGTCAATTAAATTTAACAGCAGATGAACTGCAAAAATAATAAAACGTGCTCTCTTATTTAAGGATAATAGAAAAATAGGTTAAAAACAATTTATACGCTTATTGTTACCATATTACTGCAGGATAATAACAATAATTTCTTAGTTTACTGTATTTTTAAAAAGGCTTAAACCGACATAATATTTTAATAACAGAAAATCTTATATGTGCAGTAATTATTTTAAATACCTGAACGTTACTCTGGAAGAAGAACGCTGGGGCATATATGTTAATTCTGTCGGTTATTCCAAGGTAGATCCTGAAGAGCATTATCCTAATCAGAAGCATCCCGAAAGCCATAGTCTGACCTGGAACCGCGGGCGGACCCTTCATGACTATTATATTGTGTTTATTTCAAAAGGCAAAGGAGTTTTCGGGTCTTCTGTAGACCCGGCAGTGGAGGTGGTTGAAGGAACCTGTTTTTTTCTCCACCCCAATGTGCAGCACAGATATAAACCGCATCCGGATTCCGGCTGGGAAGAATATTGGGTAGGATTTAATGGTTTTTATGTTGAAAAGCTAATGGGAAATGGTTTTTTTAATTCCGAAAAGCCACTGGTTCATGTCGGGCATCATAAAGAGATCCTGATGCTTTTTAGAAATTTGATTGAGATTGTGAAGACATCATTGCCAGGTTATCCTCAGCAAATTGCGGCACTTACTCTTCAGATCCTCGGGCATATCAATACGACGGCAAATTACCTGGAATACAGCGATGATCCGGTAGGTAAGCTCATCGCTAAAGCTAAATTTATTATCCATGAATCCTTCCAGGAGGCATTAGATATGGAGCAGCTGGCACGTCAGTTACCCATGGGATACTCGGCTTTCCGAAAGTCTTTTAAACAGCTCACCGGACATTCTCCGAATCAGTACCATCTTAATCTGAGGTTAAACAGGGCTAAAGACCTGCTAAATTCGACGATCTTAAATATTAATGAAATAGCGCTGCAGACAGGTTTTGAGTCTGTGTTTTACTTTTCAAAATTATTCAAAAAAAAGCACGGTGTATCGCCGAGATCCTACCGTGCTTTAAATGAGTAAGCTTTAAATTCAAATCGTAATAGTTACGGTCTGAATTTAAAGCTTAAATACTCAGGATTTTTTCAATATTAATTTTGTTCCTGGCTTAGTGTTGATATTAAACGACAGTGTGCCCTTTTCATCAGTTTTTAGATTTTCTGATTTTCCATCGGAAACCAGTATATAACCTTCATTGGGCTGCAGACCTTTGGTCTGAAAATTATAGTCGCCCTTTACGCTCATTTCCGCAGACAGCGTGTTTTCGTCCCATTGTTTCAGTTCGAACCTGATAAGCGGATTTGATAATGCTTTAATTTCCAGAATCATTTGCTCCTTATTTTGATGGAAATATTTTAAGGTCTTTCCGCTTCTGTTTACGCCAAAAGCATCCTTACTTTTAACTGAAAAATCTTCCCCCTGCAGCTCATATAAATCTGTTTTCAACTTAACCTGATAGTTCTTTCCTCGTAGTTTATAAGAAAAATCCGTACCGCTAAGCGAAGAACTTAGATTTGGTTCAAGACCCATTCGGTTCCATTTAGGACGGATACCGTAGATGTCACGGTAAAGTGCCGTGATGGTTGTGCTAATGCCAGCAAGGATGTCATCTCCAAGCCCTTTTTGTGTGCTTCTGCTATATCTTTGAGAAGAAAGACCGTCTTCTTTATACTGCTCCAACAGGTTATTGATATATTTCAATGCAATAGACTTATCATATTGTGCATAAGCCCGGATGCCCATATAACCCCAGGTGGGAAAAATATCACCATTCTCATATTTTGGGAACGGCCAGTTTCCGCCGTCTACTTCTTCTCTTTTAAAGGAATCGAATACCAGCGGCCAGTGAAACAGTTTCTCAGCCTTGGAGCGAGATTCGATTTGATCAAGTATCTGTGCAATTCTAGTCTGATCATCACACAGGCCAAATGCGATTACTGCAAAATTTACCGGAGTAACCAGGTTGTCTCCGTGCAGGCTTCCATCTTTGTCTCTCCAGTAGATGTATTGTTTTTTCTCTTCAGACCAGAATCCTCCGTCTTTTGTACTTTTATTAAATGCGGTTTTAAGACGTAAAGCAATTTTGGCATAATAGTCTGCCTTTACTTCGTCTCCAAGAATACGTTCGCAATTTACCCAAAGGTTCAGCGCCTCATACATTTGCGCATTCACAAAAGCATTCTCATAACTTGCCCAGACAATATCCAGCCAGTCACTTGCTTTTTTCTCTGAAATATTATTGTTTACCATTTCAAATATGCCGTTGTTGTCTGAATCTCTTCTGATTAACCAGTCAAGCGCTTTCTCTACACTTAATTTGTGCGATTTAAGCCAATCGAGGTCGCCGGTCAGGTCAAATTGTTCGCTCGCATTTATAACGTATCCTGTTTGTGAATCGACTGTGTAGCCCCATTTTGCTTCGTAATAACCTGTTTTGTTATTAAAGGTTCCTTTTATCTCATCACCTGGTGCATTATGCCAGCGCGATAATACGCGCCCGTCGGGTAGCATTGCCAGATCTCTCTCTCGATCCAGAGTTGAAGACATGTTTCTGTCATACGCTGGATCATTTACAGCCATACCTATCTGTGCGAAAAAAGGCTCATGAAGGCATTTCCAATTGGTCAGCCATCCATTTGCTCCGACAATGTCATTGTCAACCACTCCGTAACGGCCGGTTGTATTTAATAATTCACGTACAGAAACCGCATCGATTCCCGGTAAGGTTCCTCTGGAATATTCCTTGGCATAATCAATATATTCGAGTTTGAGTGCCAGGTTAACCTTACCCTTTTTTACCTGGAAAGGTGCGAACACGTCATGCTTTTCATTTACAAAACGGCTCAGGTCATAACGTTGATTTAACGTGTCCGGAGATACGATCTGTGTAAATGTGAAATTTCCGTTCTTACTGTGGGAAAATTTTGACGCGATCTCATTACCTTTTTCAATCGTTGGTGAAATGCGTAGCGCATCACCTGAGTCTGGATTCCAAAAAGTGGCTCCTCCGGTATGCACTCCGTAAGTATCATCTGGTTTGGTCAGATATTTACACCACACCATTCCACCGTTATCCAGAATTCCGCCCTTCCATACAGAGAGGTTTGAGAAATTCCAGTGGGGGAAAGCTGCATCTTCTAAAATTGCATCATTACTGTATTCCCTGTTTATGTTCCAGATAACAGCACTTCCCTTAATGTCGAAACTCCATGTTTCTTTAACGGTAAGAAGCTGGTCTCCATAATTTATGCCGGTTACGGTTATCTTCCCGTTATTTTGGCTTACGCTGATTTTACCAGAATTTTTCAGCGCCATAAATTCACCTGACCGGGTTTTCACGCCAGTATATATTCCCGGGTCTGCCAGTGTGTTTTTGCCGTTGATGCGAAGTTCTTTAACGAAGCATCCTCTCGCATAATCGATAATCAGCGACAGTTTTTTATCCGGTGAACTGATGGTGATTTTTTTTTCCTGAGGATCATTTTTTATTCCGGAACCAAGGCAAAAAAAAGGAGAGAAGGCTATTAATGTGAAGAGCAAGGATTTTAAGGTCATATTTGGGCGTTTAATTGTGATTATAATAGGTGGTCCGCTATTTTGACCGGCTATATATTAAAGGTGTAATGTTATCATTATTTAATAAATCTCCGACTTTGATTCTGGCAATTTCAGCATCATCCAGAATGTTTCTGGTGCCGTTATAGGTATTTCCATCAGGCATGTATGCACAGGTCATAGCGCGTCTGTACCCTGGGGTCATATTTGCATGGGCCCCATGAATTGTCAACCCGTTATGAAATGAGCAGCTGCCGGCTTTCATTGGTGCTGCTACAGACTTACTGGTCCGGAAGTTAGGGTAAGTATCAAATATAACCCCCATATTTTTACCAATACCAGGGTTCTCAAATGTAGTGTCATGGTGAGAACCCGGGATGAAGAATAAGCAGCCATTTTCATAAGTGGCATCGTCCAGTGCCACCCATATAGATAGCGCTCTGCGGTCGCTGAAAGACCAATATGGAGTGTCTAAATGCCAGGAAGTAGGGTTGGCCCAAGGTTTTTTGATTAATGCCTGGTCGTGCCAGATCCGGATGCCATCTGCTCCGCAAAGATCAGCAGCCATTTTTCCAAGGCGTTCATCAAGCATGATAGATTTCATCTTTTCATTATCCTGCCAAAGATTCAGGAGCTGGTCAAACACGTTGTCATAGTAAGATTTGTCGTTGTCATCACCTTTACCGTAAACTTCTTTTCTACCCGGCATTTTATTGCCATTCCGGTTTTTAATTGCTTCGTCCAAGGCTTCCCGCCAGAAACTAAGCTCTTCTGTGTTCAAAAAGTCCTCTATGACCAAAAATCCATCTTTTTGGTATTGTGCAATCTCCTGTGTTGAAAGTTCGCTTCTCATTAAATAATTTATAAATGGTTAAAATTCAAATTTATACTATTAGTGGTTTTTAAAACCTGTATAAAACTTTGTATTTTTTGTACTTTATGATATAAGTGCGTTTTCGGGATTATGAAGTTGAAACTTGTTAAATCTTCGGTCTGCTTTAGTTGAGCCTATTTATGTGCCTTTATCGAGTATGAAGGATGTAATCTTATTATATACTAAACCGATTTTATTTATTGTTTTTTGAAGCATAGTATGTACTATGTCAGAAAAGACAAAAAAAATATACTTTTTGATATTTTTAAATCTGAAAGGGTGCTATATTTTTGATTTGATGACGGCGCTGTAGGTCCGGAATCAAGCTAACCCATATATAAACCTTATTTCCTTAATCGACATCGAGGTACCCCATGTACCCAGACTTTGCCGGGGGCAAGATGGCACTGCTATGCTATAAATTCCGAAAGCCAACAAACCAACCAAATATAAATTCACATTACAACCAAAATTTATGAAAAGAGAAATTTTACTATTTGAGCCGGTAAAGTCCACGGTCGTCATGATGCTGATGATTTTGCTTTATCTGCCTTTACAATCAAAGGCCCAGAATGTCATTACTGGTATAGTACGTGATTCCGAAAGTTCTGAGACTATTCCCGGTGTCACTGTATCTGTGAAAGGTTCCGGAAGATCTACACAAACGGACACAGAAGGAAAATTCAGTATTTCCGCCACCGTAGGTTCCGTAATCATTTTTAATTATATCGGATATGATCCCCAGGAAACAACGGTAAATAATAATAGCCCGCTGAATATCAGACTTTCAAATAATTCCCAGGCTTTAAAAGAGGTTGTAGTTGTGAGTTACGGTACGCAGAATAAAAGAGAAGTTACCGGTGCGATCGCCCAGTTGAATGTCTCGGAAGTCAAAGATATGCCTGTTGCCAATATAGGGCAGAGACTTCAGGGCAAAATGGCCGGGGTGCAGATCAATCAGAATTCGGGGAGACCAGGTGCAGAGATGACCTTCAGGATTCGCGGCGCAGCCTCCATTAATGCAGGAAATAATCCGCTTATCGTCATAGATGGATTTCCGTCACAAAGTGGTTTACAAACGCTCAGTCCGGATGAAATCGAATCGATTACAGTATTAAAAGATGCCGCGGCTGCATCACTTTATGGATCACGGGCTTCTAATGGTGTCGTTCTGGTGACCACCAAACAAGCCAGGGTGGGGCAGAAGAGCCTCGAATTCAGTTCTTATATAGGTTTACAGAATGTTCCTGACAGGGGTAAGCCCGATTTGATGAATGAGCAGGAGTTCGCTCAATATAAAAAGGAGTGGTATGAAGACGCTGCGATATATGAAAACTACAAAGGGGGCGTGCCTAAGGTATATCAAAATCCGGAACAGTATCCAATCGGTTCAGGTACAAACTGGTTTGATATCCTGCTCAGAAATGCAGCTTCGCAAAATTACAATTTGACATATAGTGCCGGTTCTCCGGACCTTAAATCGCTGGTTAACCTGAATTATAACAGGCAGGATGGTGTAATGCTGAATACCTATGATGAGCGCTTTACTGCCCGTACCAATGTAAGCTATACAGGGCTCAAAGCAGTTACACTCGGCGTAAACCTGGAACTCTCTTACGGAAATAATCAGCTGCCAAGTGGACTGGATAATGGAAGGAACATCATTGCAAATGCATTTTTGATGGATCCGACCCTAAAGTACAAACTTGATGACGGCACCCATCCAATTTCATTCTCCCAACCCGGAATGTTTCCCAATCCCAATTATTATCTGGTATTGACGCAACGAACCAACAGGGCTAAAGCCGCAAGGGTAATTGGGCAGGGTTTCGCAGAGGTGAAGTTACTGGAGGGACTGAAGTTTAAAAGTGTGATTAACGCGAATACAGATAACACTGTTTTCAGATCATTTACACCATCTACCGCGCAAGGTGGTTTGGCCAGTGCACCTCCTCAGCCTGCAACCGGTTCTTACGGCACGAGTAATTTTCTGACCTGGCTGAGTGAAAATACACTGAGCTATAAAAAAACCTTCGGCGATAAACATCATATTGATGTGCTGGCAGGGTACAGTTATCAGGAGTATTCCTTTGAGAATAGTACGATTAACGGTACAGAATTTCCGGATGATAATATTCCCTGGATCAGTGCGGCAACAACAAGACTCGGAAACGTTGGGACAAGCCAGTGGGCATTGATTTCTAATTTCGCAAGGGTAAATTATAATTATGACAGCAAATATATCCTGTCCCTTAATTATAGAAGAGACGGCTCTTCAAAATTCGGAAGTAATAACAAATACGGAAATTTCCCCTCAGTTTCGGCTGGCTGGGTAGTTTCGGAAGAATCATTTTTGAAAAATATAAAACCTGTCAATTTCATGAAAATCCGGGCAAGTCTGGGTAAAGTCGGAAATAATAATATCGGGGATTACTCTTCACTGGCTTCTTTAAATAACAATAATTATACATTTTCTAATAAAGTGATTCCCGGTAAATCGCTCAATGGCATCGCGAACAGTGATCTAACCTGGGAAACCACAACAGGTTATGGGGTTGGATTAGACCTGGAGATGTTGGATAGCCGTCTTTCCTTCACTTATGATTATTACTGGAAAAAAACGGATGGATTGCTTTATGGGATAGATATCCCTACACAGTCTGGTTTCTCCTCTATTACTTCAAATATTGGAAGGTTCGATTTCTGGGGACATGAATTTACTTTCGGAAGTAAAAATCTTACAGGGAATTTGAAATGGAATACAGATGTAACGATCTCAATTGATAGAAATCTAGTTAAAAAACTGGGTACTAACGATGCGCCGATCGGGGGATATACAGAATTCTGGGATGACAACCGAACAGCCGTAGGTCATCCGATTGGTCTGTTTTATGGTTATATCAATACAGGGGTTTATATGACCCAGCAGGAATTTGATACCCAGCCAAAAGGATCTACTTCCATGGTTGGTACTGCCAGGTTTAAGGATGTAAATGGTGATGGGAAAATTGATATCAATGACCGGACTTTTATCGGTAATCCGAACCCGGACTTCGTCTATGGTATTACCAATAGTTTTTCCTATAAAAATTTTGATTTAAGTATTGTTGCAGCCGGTTCTGTAGGTAATGATATCGCAGATGATTCTTTCCAGTCAACTGAGAATTTAGATGGCGTATTTAATGTAAGGAAAGGTATTGCCGGAAGGTGGAGGTCACTGGAAAACCCAGGCGATGGAATTTATCCGAGAACAAGAAGCGGAACGACAGAACCGTTTAGAAATTTTACCAGCAGACAGGTTTTTAAAGGAACTTATCTTGCCATCAAGAACATTACGTTTGGCTACAGGGTGCCCGTTAAAACAAACTATATCAAAAGTTTAAGGACCTATTTGAGTGCACAGAACGCATTTATATTCACCAAATATCCGGGTATGAATCCAGAAGCGGGACTTTCGGGTCTGAATGGTTTGAATCAGGGGCGCGATTTTACCGGTTATCCTATTGCCAGAGTCTTCTCTTTTGGTATCAATGCAAGCTTTTAGGGTGTAATTAAAAAAACGAAATAAACATGAAAAATCTATTCTATATATTCATAGGTATTGTTGGTTTAAGTTCCTGTAAGAAGGAAGACTTAAATCTCGTGCCGCAAACTTCTTTAAGTTCTGCCTCCTTTTTTAAAAATGCAGACCAGTTCAACCAAGCTCTTACCGGGTGTTATACCAATCTTCGGAGCGTAGTAAGCACCGGCATCTATATGGATGAAATGCGGTCGGATAATACCTTTTTTACCTATTATTCAGCTGACAGAGGGACTGCCACGAGTACCGAAGCTTTTGCTCTTTTTACAGATAACAGCGTAAGCAGTCAAAATCTGAATTCTCCTGGAAACCGCTGGGCGAATGCCTATTCAGGAATAGCCAAAGCGAATACGATTTTAACGCGACTGGAGACGTCTGATATTTCACAAAAGGATAAAGAGCAGATCTCAGGAGAGGCTTTGTTTTTAAGGGCTTTTTATTATTATGACCTGGTACAGCACTATGGAGGTGTTCCACTGCAACTGAAAGAAGTAGATAATGTCGACGGTGCCTTTCTTCCAAAGAATACCGCCGAAGAGGTCTACAATCAAATTATCGCAGACCTGAACACAGCTATTCCACTGTTGCCGGTTGCGACAACATTTCCGCAATCCGGAAGAGCTACACAAGGAGCAGCTAAAATGCTGATCGCCTACACTTATATGTCTAAACCTACAAAAGAATATCAAAAAGCTGAGGCTGCATTAATTGATATTACCAAAATGAACTATAGTCTGCTTAATAATTATGCCGATGTATTTGATCCGGTGAATAAGAACAGCAGGGAATCCATTTTTGAGGTACAGTATAAAATGGGTAATGACGGTATTCAAAGTGATTTTATCTGGAAATTTATTCCGAAAACGACTAACTCAGAAGCTATACTAGGCATAAAAGGGACAAATGCACGCGGAGGCCTTGGAAGCGGAGGATGGAATGTGCCTACGCAGGAACTGGTCGATTCTTATGAGCCCGGTGATCTGAGACTGCCTGCTTCCATTGCCGTCGCAGAAGGGATTATCGATAATGAAGTTATCACAACTACTGCTGTTAAAAGTCCTGTGAATTATAAACCTGCAGCAGGTACCGGTTATTATTACTTTATCAAAAAATATCTTCATCCGCCATTCCAGGTAGAATTCAATACCAATGATAACTGGCCTGTATTCCGTTATTCGGGTGCATTATTGCTGCTTGCAGAATGCCTGGTTGCAGAAGGTAAAAATGCCGAAGCACTTCAGTATGTAAATATGGTCAGGACCAGGGCAGGTCTGGCTAATCTCAGTGCAGTGAACAAGCAGGTCGTATCGGATGAAATGAGACATGAACTTGCCTTTGAAAATCACAGGTGGACAGATCTGGTCCGTAACGGGTTGGCAATTGAGGCTATAACAGCCAAGGGAGTAAGATCGAAGGCTTTATATGGCTGGATACTTCCGAATGCTTTTACAATTACCCCGGAGAAATTCATCTATGCGATTCCGATCAGGGAAATACAGATTAACAACAAGCTCGTTCAGAACCCAGGCTACTAAACGGGAATAATTTCCCCGCTGAATAATAGATTATAATTTGGTTGCGCTGCTTATTCCGGATGGAATCTGCAGCGCTTTTTTATACAGATTAAAAAATGCGTTCAGGAAAATGGCCTTTAAACAAATACCCTATATTTGCAGAAATTCAATTGTTATGCAAGAGATCAAAAAATATGTAGAAGACAATAAACAAAGATTCCTGGATGAATTGTTTGAATTGTTACGTTTTCCGTCAGTTAGTGCCGATCCGAAATACAAAGCTGATGTACTTAAAACAGCCGATTTCGTAGCAGCTAAACTGCAAGAAGCCGGTGCAGATAAAGTAGAAATCTGTCAGACTGCAGGTTATCCGATTATTTACGGAGAGAAAATAATAGATCCATCATTACCTACGGTATTGGTTTACGGGCATTATGATGTACAGCCTGCAGATCCTGTTGAATTATGGGATACTCCACCGTTTGAACCTACTGTTCGCGATGGTAAAATTTATGCACGTGGTGCATGCGATGACAAAGGACAGTTCTATATGCATGTAAAAGCATTTGAACTGATGATGAAGACGGATACACTGGCCTGCAACGTGAAATTCATGATTGAGGGTGAAGAGGAAGTGGGTTCATCTAACCTGGGTGTTTTTGTGAAAGCGAATGCAGAAAGACTGAAAGCAGATGTGGTTTTAATATCTGATACCTCGATGATCAGTATGGAAAATCCGTCAATTGAGACTGGTTTACGCGGTCTTGCTTATATGGAAGTAGAAGTAACAGGACCTAACAGAGACCTGCATTCTGGCGTATACGGTGGAGCAGTTGCAAATCCGATTACCATCTTATGCAAAATGATAGCTTCTCTCCACGATGAAAACAACCACATTGTAATTCCTGAATTTTATGATCGTGTAGTAGAATTGACTCCAGCTGAAAAGGAAGCTTTAAATTCTGCTCCTTTCGATCTGGAAGAGTATAAAAAAGATCTGGATATTCAGGCAGAATGGGGTGAGAAAGGATACTCGACGTTAGAGCGGACTGGTACAAGACCGACACTGGAAGTGAATGGTATCTGGGGCGGTTATATAGGTGAAGGGGCTAAAACAGTATTACCTTCTAAAGCAAATGCGAAAATCTCTATGCGTCTGGTACCTCACCAGAATTCTGAAGAGATATCTGCAATATTCCAGAAACATTTTGAGTCTATTGCACCTGAGTTTGTAAAAGTAAAGGTAACAGCACACCATGGTGGCGAACCGGTAGTCACACCAACAGATAGTATTGCTTACCGCGCAGCGGAGAAGGCTATTTTTGATAGTTTCGGTAAGAACCCAATCCCGACAAGAGGAGGTGGAAGTATTCCGATTGTAGCTTTGTTTGAAGATGTATTAGGCATTAAGTCTGTGTTGTTAGGCTTTGGTCTGGATAGCGACGCATTGCATTCACCAAATGAGAAGTACGATATCTTTAACTATTACAAGGGTATCGAGACACTTCCTTTGTTCCATAAATATTTCGCGGAACTGAGTAAATAATAGTAGTATAAGATTTAATCTCTGTAAAAAGGGCGGCCATAAGGCTGCCCTTTTGTATTTTTGTGCTGTGCCACCAGTTCAGAAGAAAACAACAAACCCGGCCAGGCGCCAGGTTTCAGCCAAAAAAGTCTTACAACCCAATAAACCAGCTACACGGAAGCGAAAAGCACCAGCTAAGAAAACGAAGCCTTTTCCGCTTGCGCTTAAATTTGCCATCGCAGCTTTACTCCTTGTTCTGGCATCTCCTTTATATTATGGGTATATTTTAAAAATGTTTATCTCTGCGAAGCAATGGGTAATGGATATCGGCGAAGATCCAAACTATCGTTCCTACAAGAGTTATGCAATCAGGATACCCAAAGGATATGAAATTCACGGAATTGATGTTTCTTCATACCAGGGGAAAATAGACTGGAAAATGGTTCGCGCGATGAAGGAAGACAAGGTTAAAGTTGATTTTGCATTTATTAAGGCTACCCAGGGAATATCTGGCGTTGATCCTTATTTTCAAAGGAACTGGAGAGAGGCACCGAAAGCTGGGGTAACCTGCGGTGCATATCATTATTTTATTCCAAGAAAGTCTGGTTTATGGCAGGCCAGATTTTTTCTGCAGACTGTTAAGTTCGAAACCGGTGATTTACCTCCTGTGGTAGACGTTGAAGAGTTAAGTGGTGTGGAGCCTCAGAAAATGCGCGCTGAGCTAAAAGATTTTCTGGACCATATTGAGCAAAAAACCAAAGTAAGACCTATTATTTATTCAGGGCTTGTATTTTACAGGGATTATTTAAAAGGGCATTTTGATGACTATCCACTTTGGATAGCGCATTACTACCAGGCAGAACTGAAGGCTGGTGCAAAGACAAAGTGGTTTTTCTGGCAGCATTCCGATCGTGCCAAAATCAGTGGTATTAACCATGTGGTGGACTTTAACGTATTTCGCGGCGATAGTCTCAGCTTTCAGCAGATGCTGATCAGATAATCTTCTTTAGCTTTTTACTAGCGGCAGAATACTTCTGGTTTTTCGTTAGATTGGCTTAGATTCTCTTTTGCTTTTCTGCGGGGTTGCCATACCCCTGCCATACCCTTCCTTTACCCTTGCGATACCCGTTGATATACCATCTGGGTAAAGGAAGGGTATCGCAAGGGTAAAGGAAGGGTATATCAACCCGGGAGAATAACAGCAGGAAAGCGGGCTATAGGACAGGATTAAGTAATTGTGTACAGGACGGTTATTTTATTATTGGGTACTGAAAATCAATAGAATATGAAATAAGCGGGAACAATTATATATT
>JAAAFW010000006.1:272351-451732 GCA_019352875.1 Pedobacter cryoconitis
TAATATGTCAGGGACTACAGACCGTATTTTACATTTAATAAGCTAAGTTTTGAAAAGCTGTATTAAATGTTATTTTTGGATAACAGAAGAATTAAACTGATATGAAAGCGCTTAGGAATTATAAATGGATTGGCTTTTTCCTGTTATGTTGTATTTCTTTTACTGTTTTTCAGGGGAACCTGCAGGCACAGGTCCAGGAAGCTGCGAAAGTCCCGCAGAAAGTATATCGTATTGCCGGATATATTGAACGTAACGGGAGGCCGATGGACGGATATATTGGCGGGCGCATATTTCAGAACAGGGAAAAGCTGCTGCCCGCGAAGGATTCTTACAGGGAATATGATGTGAACCGGAAAGTGAAGGGTAAAAACCGTGGGGCGGAGAGATTAATTTTGTCTGCCCGGGGATCGAGATATTATACTGCAGATCATTACAGGAATTTTGTTAAATTTTGAGAATATGAAGAACGGCTTTTATATATATAATTCTGTATCGCAGATTAATCCGGTAAAAAATACAGCTGCTGCAGACGGAGAAAAATGCGGAGAGCTGAAAGCGTTTGTCAGCTTGCTGGCAGAAAACTTTAGCTTTCCGGAATATTTCAGCGACAACCTGGATTCACTCGAAGAGATATTAAATGATATGAGTTGGCTGCATGATAATAGTTTTGCGATTATTATCAGTAACTATGCTGAATTCCTGAAAAGCGAAAAACCGGCCCGTAAAGCTGAATTGCTGAGTTTACTTGCAGAAACAGCATCTCAATGGCAGCATGTACCTAATTATCCCGGGGAGGAGGCTTACAGGGACAGGGCTGATTTCCGGGTCTATATAGAACAATGTCCTCAGGCGACAGAAGATCTGGAAGAACTGGATATTCCTGTTCAGGGATATTTAGCTTAAACGACATTAAGGGCATAGAATTTGAACAAGCCCAGCATAAATAAATTTACTAATCTTTATATGATCAAAAAATTACTTCTGATAGCCCTTGTTTGTTGTTCTACTTTTGCATTTGCCCAGAAAGATGGGGACGCTAATATAAGTCTTGGTGTCCGCGGATATAACTATACCGAGTTGCCGCAGCTTTTTAATCAGGCAAAGGATCACCAGTTTATCAGCACGACATTCAATAGCTATTTAATTAAATTTAATGAAGGGCTCTTCAGTTACAGGCTAAGTGGTAATTATATCAATAAATCCCTGCAATTTGATAATAACTGCGCCGGTTGTGACCTCACTACTGGTAAAGTTAAAGACTATGCTTTCAAAGCAGGTTTTGAAAAAAACTTTTCTTATACCGGTATTCAGCCATATTTTGCTTTTGATTTAGGTTATCGCGGAACTGAATTTAACGGTCGGGGGTTCCAGGAGCAAAAGACACCTTCTGCAGTCAATTATAGAAAACGCGGAGTTACTGTGACACCAGTTTTAGGAATCAAGATCAGTCCGATAAAAGAACTTTCCATCTTTGCAGAAAGTAATATGGAATTCTTTTATGCTTTCGGCAAAGAACGGGCAACCGCAGACGGAACAGATCAGGCGGACTCGCATAAGTTTAAAAAGGGAGAATTCTTAATTAATCCTGTTGCAGTTGGTATACAGTTTCATTTCAGATAAAAATAAATACCAGCTTCCGCTGTTAATTTAATATTTTTACACTGAATTATTTTTAATTTAAATATAAGTATGAATATTATAGTAGTTGGCGGAACTGGTCAGTTAGGACAGTGTTTGCAGGAAGCTATCAAAACAAAGAAAACAGATTATAATTTTATCTTTCTTTCTAGTAAAGATCTCAATTATACTGATCAGGAACAGACAGCTGCTATTTTCAGGAAATACATTCCGGTATTTTGTCTTAACTGTGCTGCTTATACAGCTGTTGATCTTGCTGAAGATGAAAAAGAGCAGGCATTTGCAGTGAACCAGTATGCAGTCAGGAATTTAGCTGAACAATGCAATTTATACAATACCACGCTGATTCATATTTCTACAGATTTTGTCTTTAATGGTGATTGCAGCGTTCCTTTAACAGAAGAACTTCCAGTCAACCCGGTTAATGTTTACGGATTATCCAAATTGAAGGGAGAGCAGGAGATTCAGGGAATTCTGGAAAAACATTATATCATCAGAACCAGCTGGCTGTATTCTGAGAATGCTGCCAACTTCGTTAAAACGATGCTGAACCTGGCTAAAAATCGTGATCATCTGAGTGTGATTTACGATCAGGTTGGAACGCCGACTTATGCAATGGACCTGGCGAACATCATTTTAAAGTTTATTGCGCTGGAACAGCCTCTGTATGGCTTATATCATTATAGTAATGAAGGAGTAGCCTCCTGGTACGACTTTGCGAAAGCCGTATTTGAATTCGCCGAAGTAGACATGAAAATTACACCAGTTTCTTCTGCTGCTTTTGTAACCCGGGCTAAACGGCCGCATTTTTCAGTTCTGGACAAGTCAAAGATTAAAGCAGCTTTAAATATTGAGATTCCTTACTGGAGAGATAGTTTAAACCGTTGTATCCAGCGAATTTAACCCGTTAAATATAACGGGTTAAAAAATCCTGATAAGCCAGGGCAATACCATCTTTCAGTTCAACCTGATGTCTCCAGTTCATCTGGTGCAGTTTTGATACGTCCATTAGTTTTCTTGGCGTTCCGTCCGGTTTGGTTTTATCAAATTCAAGCCCGCCCTCAAATCCGGTAATTTCTTTGATCAGGATCGCAAGATCTTTGATGCTTAGATCTTCACCGGTTCCGATATTGATCAGTTCGGTTTCATTGTAGTTATCCATCAAAAAGCAGCAGGCACTAGCCAGGTCATCTGCGAATAAAAATTCTCTGAGCGGAGTTCCAGATCCCCAGATCGTTACCTTCTCATCTGCATTTATTTTTGCTTCATGGAATCTTCGGATCAATGCCGGTAATACGTGCGAGTTCTGCGGGTGATAGTTGTCATTATAGCCGTAAAGATTGGTCGGCATAACGGAAATGAAGTTACAGTTATACTGAGACCTGTAAGCTTCGCATAGTTTGATCCCGGCAATTTTAGCAATGGCGTAAGGCTCATTTGTTTCCTCCAGAAGTCCGGTTAGTAAATATTCTTCTTTTAAGGGTTGGGGTGCAAGTTTTGGATAGATACAACTGGATCCCAGGAACATTAACTTTTTTACACCCTGTACATAAGCATTGTGAATAACATTGTTTTGTATACACAGATTTTCATAAAGGAAATCTGCTCTGTATGTATTATTGGCAACTATACCGCCAACTTTAGCGGCGGCAAGAAATACATAATCCGGTTTTTCCTCTGCGAAAAAATCAGTTACTGCTTTCTGGTCTCTCAGATCTAATTCTTTTGATGTCCTGGTAACTATATTCCCGAAACCTGAAGCTTCTAATTTTCGCTGTATGGCTGAGCCGACCATACCCCGGTGGCCTGCAATGTAGATTTTCGCGTTCTTTTCCAAATTCTTCTAAATTATTTCGCAAAAATACGCATTACCAGGACATATTTGAATCAATTAAATAGTAAAGTATTCGTCAAAGGTAAGCGGACCGAATATTCGGTTAATAAAAAGATAAACGATTTTTATTCGAAAGCCTTGTAAATGATTTATTTTAATAATTTTGCAGCAATGGATAGCGCAAAAAATAAGGACACTTACGTTTTAATAATGGCTGGCGGTGTAGGGAGCCGTTTCTGGCCAAAAAGCCGTACGGACTTCCCTAAGCAATTTATCGACATTTTAGGAACAGGCAGGTCTTTGCTCCAGATGACTTATGACAGATTCAGAGGTATATGTCCTCCGGAAAATATCTTTATCTTATCAAATGATGAGTATACAGGTCTGATCAGGCAGCAGCTGACTACTTTGCCGGCTGAAAATATAGTTGCTGAGCCATCCAGAAATAACACAGCTCCCTGTATTGCGTATGCATCTTTTAAAATTGCCGGATTGAATCCCGATGCGAAGATTATAGTGGCACCTTCAGATCATCTCATTCTAAACGAAAACAAATTTCTGGAGCAAATTGAGGAATGTTTAGCATTTATCGGTTCAAATGATGCCCTTGTCACATTGGGTATTCAGCCTACACGTCCAGATACAGGATACGGATATATTAATTATGCAGATGAAGCAGGTGGTAACCTAAAGAAGGTTCGCAAATTTCACGAAAAGCCAGATTTAACTACAGCAGAGGGATTTCTGGAGGAAGGAAGTTATTTATGGAATGCAGGAATCTTTATCTGGACAGCAGGGTCTATTCTGTCTGCATTATCTGAATTCTCCCCTGAAATCTATGAAATTTTCGAAAAAGGCTTGCCTTATTATAATGAGGAATCAGAAGCAGACTTTATTAAGCTGAATTACCCGCTGACACCGAATATCTCCATTGATTATGCGGTGATGGAACATGCGAAAAACGTTTATACCCTTCCGGGTAACTTTGGCTGGTCCGATTTAGGTACATGGGCATCGTTATATGAAGTTCTGCCGAAAGATGATTGTGGAAATACATTTTCAGGTTGCCAGATCAATTTAACTAAAACCACAAACTGTGTTATACAGCTTCCTAATAATAAGTCTGCAGTAGTCAAGGGCTTAAGCAACTACATTATCGTTGACGATGGTGATTTTCTACTTATCTACCCTAAATCAGATGAACAGGAAGTAAAAAATATCTCTAAATGTTTTAGCAAAATGACGGAAAGCGCTTAAGATTAATTTTATTAATAATATAAATCTAATTAATTAATAGTTCGGCTTTTTTATGAAAATAAACACGTATTTATCGCATTTATTTTGCGTTATCTCGCATGGTTTACATTTTTTCTAATCAAATAATTCATCTATATTTGATCTCTTATTTAAATCTCTAAAATTACTAATGAAAGTTGCCCTCATTACAGGTGTTACAGGACAAGACGGTGCGTACCTCGCAGAATTTCTATTAAAAAAAGGGTATTTTGTTCATGGCCTAAAAAGAAGATCTTCTTTGTTTAATACAGACAGAATCGATCATTTATATAAAGATCAACATGAAAGTGAAGTAAAATTCAAACTGCATTTTGGCGATTTGACTGACTCTACTAATTTAATCAGGATTATACAGGAAACCCAACCAGACGAAATTTATAACCTTGCCGCAATGAGCCACGTTCAGGTAAGTTTTGAGATGCCGGAATATACAGCCAATGCTGACGGTATAGGTACTTTAAGATTGCTGGAGGCAGTAAGAATTCTTGGTCTTGAACAAAAAACGAGAATATATCAGGCTTCTACGTCAGAATTATACGGCTTGGTACAGGCAGTTCCTCAAAGTGAAACTACTCCATTCTATCCAAGATCTCCCTATGCAGTTGCAAAGATATACGGATATTGGATAACGGTTAATTATCGTGAGGCTTATGGTATGTACGCCTGCAACGGAATCTTATTTAATCATGAAAGCCCGCTGAGAGGTGAGACGTTTGTAACCAGAAAAATTACAAGAGCTGCATGTAAAATTGCTTTAGGTTTGCAACAGTGCCTTTATCTTGGAAACCTTTCGGCTCAAAGAGACTGGGGACATGCTAAAGATTATATAGAAGCAATGTGGTTAATCCTTCAGCAGGAAAAAGCTGAAGATTACGTAATTGCAACGGGCGTGACGACCACAGTAAGAGATTTCGTGAAAATGAGTTTTGCTGAACTGGGTATTGAGATCGAATTCAGTGGCAGTGATGAGAACGAAAGAGGTGTGATTATTGATATCGACCGGGATTTAGTCGCGTCGCTTGGCCTTAATGATACTAATCTGAAACTGGGTACAACTGTTGTAAAAGTAGATTCAAAATATTTCAGACCTACAGAAGTTGACCTTTTGCTTGGAGATCCGACAAAAGCTAAAGAACAACTGGGCTGGGAGCCTAAGTACGACTTAGGTCTTTTGGTAAAAGATATGATGCAATCCGACCTTCATCTGATGAAAAAAGATGAACATTTGAAAAACGGAGGTTTTAAAACCTTAAATTATTTTGAATAAAATACTATATATCCAATTATGAAGTTCAGAATAGTACTTGCAACGATCTTTTCATTTTTTGTTCTTTTGTCTCTGCAGTCGTATGCGCAGACCAATTACTCTGATATTAGGGTAGATGAGCTGACAGATGCACAAATACAACAATTAATTCAACGGGCAGAATCTATAGGTTATAATGATGCCCAATTGGAGCAAATGGCTGCTGCACAGGGTATGAAGCCGGAAGAGATACAAAAACTACGGGTAAGAGTAGATAAACTCAGAAAGAATTCGCCTTCTACAGTTAAGGATAATAAAAGTAATTCGCAGACTGGTCAGAATAGTAATAATCAGTATAATAACCAGGACTTTGATCAGGGTAACTCTAATTTCGACAGAAGTTATAACGAGCAGGGTACAGGTACTGATACCCTGAAAAATAACCGTTATAATCTTGCGGATAAAAATCGAGAAAAGTTAAAAGATGCTTTTGGTAATTTAATTCCAAAAATATTTGGGGCAGAGTTATTTAAGAATAACGATATCAGGTTTGAGCCAAATCTGAGAATGGCAACTCCTAAAAGTTACATCATTGGTCCTGATGATCAGTTATTGGTCGACCTGACTGGTGACAACGAAGCAAACTATAAATTAACTGTCAGCCCTGATGGAAATATAAGAATGCAGTACGTTGGACTGATCAATGTTGGAGGTCTTTCAATTGAACAGGCTATTTCGAAGATCCGCTCATTAATGTCCGGAACTTATCCAGGATTAAAAACAGGACGGACTCAGGTTGCAGTGAATCTGGGTAATATCAGAAGTATCAAAGTCACCATTGTTGGTGAGGTTGTGAAGCCGGGTTCTTATACGTTGTCTTCTTTATCTACTGTTTTCAACGCATTGAATGCATCTGGAGGACCTAATGAAAATGGTTCATTCAGAAAGATCCAGGTTATAAGGGATAATAAGATTATATCTACAATTGACGTTTACAGTTTCCTGTTAAAAGGTCTGCAGACGGGAAATATACGACTGCAGGATCAGGATGTTATTAATATACCTGTATATCAATCAAGAGTTGAGATGTCAGGCGAGGTAAAACGTCCGGCATTATTCGAAGTACTCAGCACAGAGTCGCTTGAAGATGTTATTAATTTCGCTGGTGGATTCTCCAATAAAGCATATACAGCGATTATCAAAGTTCTTCAGAATACGAATAAAGAAAGACGGATTACTGATGTAAGTGCAGAGGACTTCCAAAAGTACGGACCTTTGAATGGCGATAAATATGTTGTCGAAACTATTTTGGACCGTTTTGCAAACAGGGTTGAAATTAAAGGTGCTGTATTCCGTCCCGGTCAGTATGAACTTGAAAATGGTCTTACTTTAAAACAGTTGATCTTAAAGGCAGATGGGTTGAAAGAAGATGCGTTCCTGAACAGGGGGTATATTTCACGACTAAATAGTGATAACAGTCTTGCGCTTCAATCATTTGATGTCAGTAAAATCCTGAATGGTACAGAAAATGATATTCCACTTCGCAGAGAAGATAAAATTACGATCTCGTCTATTTTTGATCTGCGTGATGAATATAAAGTAAATATTAAAGGTGAGGTCAGAAATCCGGGTCAGTTCGAATTTGCGGAAGGTATGACGCTTGAGTCATTAATTCAAATGGCAGGAGGTTTTAAAGAAGGGGCAACGCCTAACAGAATTGAAATCGCCAGAAGAATAAAAGATAGTGATGCAAATTCCATCACTGCAAAAACAGCTGAGGTTATTAACGTAAAAATTAACGGAGACCTTACTGTGCAGGATACAGTGTTCGTTCTGCAGCCTTTTGATATTGTGTCGATCCGCAATTCAGAGGGTTATCAAATACAAAAACAAGTTAAAATTGAAGGTGAGGTACTTTACCCTGGTATTTATACTATTACAAGAAAAGATGAACGCATCTCGGACTTAATTAAGAGAGCCGGCGGGTTAACTGCACTTTCTTTTGCTGAAGGTGCATCGTTGAAAAGACCGGGAGCAGAACCTGTTGCGGAGAAAGATTCTTTAGACAGCCGCGGCAACCTGATTAAATTCAATCAGAGAAACGGAATTAAGACTACTGGAAAAACAAGCGAGAAAGATAACGAAGAAATGCAGAAGCTTGCAAATCTGAAAAGATTACAGCAAGGGTCGTCTGACGGCAGTCAGGACACTGCGCAACTAGTAAAGGAAGTTAAGATTCTGGGCAGTGATTTAGTTGGTATTGATCTGGTTAAGATTCTTAAAAAGCCACAAACCCGTTCAGATTTATTGCTTGAAGATGGTGATATTATCAAAGTTCCTAAACAGCTGCAGACTGTTAAAATAACCGGAGAGGTTCTAAGACCTATCAACGTAGTATTTGCGCCAAGTAAAACTATGAAGAGTTATATTAACGGTGCGGGAGGATTCACTTATAACGCAAATAAAAAAGGAGCGTACATTCAATATGCAAATGGTTCTGTAGATGCGACAAAGAAATTTCTGTTCTTTAACAGCTATCCTGTTGTTAAACCGGGAGCTGAGATTTTTGTCCCTAAGCGCGCGCCGAGAGAGAAACTGGGTATCCAGGGAATTGTTGGTATCTCAACTGCGATAGCTTCCTTAGCGGCCATCCTAATCACTGTTTTAAGAAAATAGATGTAATCAATACGATGGAAAAAAATGAAGAGCTTTCATTAAAGGATTTTATCCTGGGTATAGGTGCATGGCTCGGTTACCTGAAAACTAAATGGGTAGTGATAACTATCGCCGGTATAGCCGGAGCCCTTGCAGGCTATGGATACGTTACCTTTAAAAAACCGCTGTACTTTGCCGAATCTACATTTGTATTGGAAGAAAGCGGAAGTCCTTCTGGCGGGTTAGGGCAGTATGCTGGTCTGGCTTCTATGGTCGGTATCGATATAGGAGGTTCCGGAAATGGAATTTTTCAGGGAGACAATATTATTGAGCTGTATAGGTCCAAAACCATGCTCAGGAAAACGCTGTTAAGCACTTATGAAGATAATGGACATAGCGGGATTCTTATCGACCGTTTTATGGACTTTAGCGGCTACCGTAAAAAATGGGCGGAGAAGCCCCTATTGAAAGATATATCTTTTAAAACGGGACCGGGTGTAACTTATACCCGTTTACAGGATAGTGTGATCAATGAGTTTGTTAAAGACATTGAGAAGGACAACCTTAAAGTAACCAAACCAGACAAAAAGCTGAGTATTATTAAAGTAGAAGTGCAGGCAAAAGACGAAGTCTTTGCGAAGTCATTTAATGATAACCTGGTGAATAATGTGAATGAGTTTTACGTGCTAACCCGAACTAAAAAATCGGTAGATAATCTGATGATATTAAAGCATCAGACAGACTCTGTACGGAATGTATTAAACAATGCAATTTCCGAATCAGCACAGACTCAGGATGCTACACCTAATCTGAACCCTACAAGATTAATACTCCGGGCACCGGCGCAAAGGTCCCAGTTCAATGCGGAGGCCAACAAAGCTGTCCTTGCAGAATTGATCAAAAATCTTGAGCTCTCGAATATCTCAATGAGAAAGGATATGCCGTTAATAAAAATTGTTGACCAGCCTATTTATCCACTTGAGAATAACAAAGTGAAAGTACCGGTGGCGATTATTTTTGGCTGTTTCATTGCGCTTATTTTAACTGTTGGACTTTTATCACTTTTGAGATTTTACAATCGTATTATGGGCACTGCCTAAACGGATAACGGGATTGTAATTATGAAAAGTGGAAAAACTAATGTTTATTATAATACTTTATTATCTGTAAGTCAGATACTATATCCGTTAATAACTTTCCCTTACGCATCCCGTATTTTAGGCCCGGATGGGATCGGCCTTTTCAGTTTTGTAGACAGCATCACTCAATATTTTATACTGATTGCTGCTTTCGGGATTCCGATATATGGTATCAGGGAGGTCGCGAAAGCAGCTCAGAACAAGGGTTCTCAATCTAAGATCTATTCCGAACTTCTTATTATTCATCTCGGTCTGACGGCATTGCTCATGGTCGTCTACATCTGCTCATTTCTGGTGATCCCGACGATGAAGGAGCACAGTGAAATGTTCTGGATCGGAACCGGAATCCTGTTTTTTAATGTTTTTCCTACAGAATGGTTCTTCCAGGGGATGCAGAATTTTGTATTTGTTGCTAAGAGAACGATTATTATCAGGATGCTTTCGATCGGGGCTCTTTTCATTTTTGTGAAGGAAAAAGATGATGTTACAGCTTATTATATGATCAACCTGTTCGCATTTATGCTGAATGCGATTATAAATCTATGGTACGCAAGAAACTTTGTCAAGTTTTCCTTCAGGCAGGTATCTATCAAAAAGCATATCAGCCCATTAACTTATATTTTCGCCTGTAACGTTGCCATTAGTATCTATTTATTAATGGATAGTATTTTACTGGGCTTTCTGGTCGGGAATGAATCTGTAGGTTTTTACACCACATCGAGCAGGCTGAGTAAGGTTTTTATACTCGTTGTAACTGCTTTCTCACTGGTTATGATCCCCAGGCTGTCTACTTTATTTAAGGAAGATAATAAAGCAGAGATTCAGCGGTTGCTGAAATTATCATTTGAATACGTCTTCTTTATCACGGTTCCTATTTGTATAGGACTTTTCATTGTTGCAGAAGATTTTGTGCGGCTGTATGCCGGGCCTGAGTTTCTGCCAGCAGTTACGACTGTAAGAATCATGTCACCGCTGGTATTTCTTATCGGACTCAGTAACATTTTTGGTATGCAGATCCTGACGCCTAAAGGTCGTGAGAAGAAATTACTGGTCGGAGTCGGCTGCGGTATGGTTGTCAGTATTGGTTTAAACCTGATCTTAATTCCCTTGTGGAAAGAGAATGGTGCCGCTGTAACGAATATCACCACAGAGGTCGTGGTAACGCTGGTTACGGGGTACTACGCGTTAAGAGAAGTGAAAATGGACATCCCATGGAAAAGACTTTTTCAATCCTTGTTAAGCTCATTGGCATTTATTCCTATAAACTATCTTATTATGGGAATAGATATCAATTATATCGTTAAGCTGGGACTGGTCATTTCGCTATGTGGGATTACTTATATAATTTTCCAGTACTTTGTATGGAAAAGCAACATTATAATACAAATATTAAATTCGGTAAAAAGAAAGTTAGGGTATGAAGGAATATGATTATTTGATCGTTGGCGCGGGGCTTTACGGTTGTGTATTTGCCTATGAAGCTCGTAAAAATGGTAAGAAGTGTCTTATTATTGATAAACGGGACCATTCTGGTGGAAATGTTTATTGTGAAAATGTCGACGGAATAAACGTTCATAAATATGGCGCGCATATTTTTCATACGAACGACAAAGACATCTGGGATTTTGTTAACCAGTTTGTAGAGTTCAACAGGTACACAAACTCACCGCTGGCGAGATATAAAGATGAGTTGTATAACCTGCCCTTCAACATGAATACTTTTTATAAGTTGTGGAAGACTGCTACCCCTCAGGAGGCAATGGATAAAATTGACGAGCAGGTGAAAGCACTCAATATTACTGATCCTAAGAATCTGGAAGAGCAGGCGCTTTCCTTGGTTGGTACCGATATTTATGAAAAACTTATCAAAGGCTACACAGAGAAACAATGGGGACGGAAAGCAACAGAACTTCCTGCTTTTATTATCAAAAGACTTCCTGTGCGTTTCACCTATGATAATAATTATTTTAAAGATAAGTATCAGGGCATACCGGTCGGTGGATACAATAAACTAATTGACGGACTGACAGAAGGTATAGATATCCAGTTAAACGTTGATTTTTTCGAAGAACGTTCCAAATGGACCGCAAAAGCAGAAACAGTTGTTTTTACCGGTAAACTTGATGAATACTTTGATTGCTCTCATGGTAGGCTTGACTACCGCAGTCTTAGATTTGAACACGAAAAACTGGACATAGAGAATTTTCAGGGTAATGCTGTCGTAAATTACACGGAAGCTGATGTTCCTTATACCAGGATAATTGAACACAAACATTTCGAGTTTGGAACACAGGCCAGTACAATAATCACCAGGGAATATCCGGAAGAAGGTGGTGCTGATAAAGAGCCGTATTATCCTGTTAATGATGAGAAGAACACGGCAAGGTATAATGAATATAAAAAGCTTGCTACATTAGAGAAGAATGTAATATTCGGCGGCAGGCTCGCAGAATACAGATATTATGATATGCACCAGGTAATCGGTTCTGCTCTGGCTACAACAAAAAAGATATTTGCTGTATGCTAAACAGATATCAATTGCGGATGTATTACCATGATGGTGATAAAAATACAGCAGGGTCAAAAGCTACGGAAGATTGCGCGTCAATACTATCGTCTATTGGTTTCCAGGAGATCAGTGTGCCGGTATATCTGAATCAGCCATACAAATTGTTTAATGTTTTTCAGGCAGTTACTATCCTGTTTAATTTATTTTTAAACGTAAAGGGTAAGAGTACATTGGTTATTCAATATCCGCTGCTCGGAATTAACAAGCATCTCCGCCTTATTGCGCGTGGACTAAAACTAAAGGGTTGTAAACTGGTGGTGCTTATTCATGACGTTGATTCTTTGCGACATAGTGGTAATTTTACAACATTACCCGGAGAAATTGACCGGTTGAATATTTTTGATTATGTGATTTCCCATAATCAGTTTATGACTGCCAAACTGAAGGAGGCGGGTTTAACAGCAAAGACCGTTGAACTCGACTTATTTGATTATTTAGCTGATACTGGAAACTCAAGTGTAGACCAGGAAAGCGTAATTAATAAAAGCATCGCCTTTGCGGGTAATCTTGGGAAAAGCGAATTTTTAAAAGATCTTGGTACGGTTAAAAATGTAAATTTCGAATTATACGGACCTGGCTTTGACGAGCATTTGTCTAATGATCTGATCCGTTGGAATGGTTCTTTTCCGCCGGAGAAGCTTCCCGAAATCATTCAGGGTGGATTTGGATTAATATGGGATGGAAATTCTGTTGGGGAATGTAATGGACACATGGGGGAATACCTCAAGTATAATAATCCACATAAGGCCTCACTTTATATGGTGTCTGGCTTGCCGGTAATTGCACCTGAACATTCTGCCGTCGGTGCTTTTGTGCGCAAAAATCAGTTGGGTTTCACCGTGAAATCATTGCATGAACTGGAAAATAAGATCAACAGTATTTCGTTGGATGAATATATTCAGATGAAAAAGAATGTAGCCGGTATTAGGGGGAAATTGACATCAGGGGTTAATTTGAAAAGGTGTATACAGGAAACGGGCCTATAATGACTTATCTATAAACCGGAGAGATGAAAGATTACAAGAAAATATACAACCCTAATTATATTTACATATTAACGTTTATATTTCCTTTTATTATCTATTCTTTTGGGTGGTCAACGCTTTATCCTGTGTTGTCCATGAGCTTACTGTGGTTTTATTTAGCTTCTTTTGCCATCTATTTTATTACCGGTTATATCACCAACCGGATGAACCCTTTTTATTATAATAAGATCGATAAAGCCAGTTATAACGGCTTTTTTGTAAGTCTTATTCTGGGGCTTTATTTCATGGAAATTGCGTTGTTCAGACAAATACCGCTTTTGGGATTAATATCAGGTAATTTCTCCTATGGTGATGAATTTGGGATTCCTGTAGTACATACTTTGCTTGTTTCTTTTAACAGTTTTTACTGCGTATATATTTTTCATCAGTATATATCTAAGAAAGATAAAACCCTCATGCTACAGTTTCTACTGCTGATATTGCCGTATGTCCTGTTATTATACCGTTCGAATATTCTGGGAATCTTTGTAAGTTGTTTCTTTATTTTTTTGTTCAGCACTAGAATAAGTTATAAGGTAGTTATCATTTCGGTAATGTCAGTACTGGGAATTTTTTATACGTTTGGATTTTTGGGGAATTTACGTTCTGCCGATGGTGACTCAACTTATATAGCAAGGGCTTCAGGTGCCACCGAAGATTTTTTAGAAAGCAATGTGCCTAAAGAATTTTATTGGACATATCTGTATGTGGCGTCTCCGGTTGCCAACCTGCAGAATAATATAAATTATACTAAACAGGATGAGGGTGGCTGGAACGAATTAGTTCTGAACGAATGCTTTCCGGACTTTATGATAAAGTTCCTTCCTTTTGTCGACAGGCAGGAGAAGAGTTTTTATCAGATTAACGAGTTTCTTAATGTAGGTACGATTTATGTATATGGTTTTAGCTTTTTACGATGGAAGGGGATGATTTTTATGTTCTTCTACTTTCTTTTTTTTATTAATCTATATTATGTAGTGCTATATAAAACTAAACAATACAGGATCGTCGGTATGGCGTTACTGTTTAACATGATTATCTTTGCTAATTTTCACAATACTATCTCATATTCAGCGTCTAGTCTACAGCTACTATATCCGGTAATCTTTTCCTTCATGCATTTTAGCAGTAGGAAGAAACACACACTTGAGGAAATAAAATCCTAATGAAACTACTATACGACAATTTTGTTTACGATTTACAGAGAATCGGTGGGATTTCCTCTTACTGGTACGAACTGACTAAAAGATTTCTGGCTGATCCGGAGACTGACATAAGATTTTATGAATCTCTGAGGCCAAATCATAATATCCTTCGAAAGATGCTGGAGATTGATCCGGAAAACATTATGACCAGTCATAGCAAACAGTTGTTGCTTGAAAGGTTTAAACGTCTAAAAACCCCTGATTTCGATAATCAGACGATCTTTCATTCCAGTTATTTCCGGGTTCCGGAACGCGGCAGCAATGTCAGGAAAGTATGTACAATTCATGATTTTACACATGATCTATATTTTAAGGGACCAAGGGTGTTCCTACACAACGTCATTAAAAAAAGAGCAATTACAGAAAGTGATGCGATTATAACGGTATCAGAAAATACTAAGAAAGATCTTTTGTACTTTTACCCCGGAATAGATGAAAAGAAAGTTCATGTAATTCATAATGGTGTCTCGGATGAGTTCAAAGATCTTAAAGTGAAAGTCAAAAATGAATTGATTTACGTAGGATCAAGGGATAATTACAAGAATTTCGACTTTGTTGTGAAACTAGTGTCGAAACTTAAAAATTATCATCTAAATATTGTCGGTAGTGCATTAAGTAAAGATGAGCTGGAGCTGGTGAAGACCAACCTCAAGAAAAGGTACACTGTATTTACAAATGTCAGCATAGAGAAGCTAAATCAGCTTTATAACAGGTCTATGTGTTTGTTATATCTTTCTTCATATGAAGGTTTTGGTATACCACTTTTGGAAGCAATGCGTGCCGGTTGTCCATTTGTTGCATTAGACGCTTCCTCCATTCCGGAAGTCGCCGGAGACGCAGGGATTTTGCTCCCTGATTTAGATATAGGACTAGCCGTTGAAGCTGTCAAAACTATATCCGCAAAAAGAAATTTATATACAAAAAAAGGGGAGACCCAATCCTTAAAGTTCTCATGGGATCGCTGTTATGCAGAAACCCGTGATCTTTACAAGAATTTATTATGAAAGTTACAATTATAACTGTTGTATTTAATAACATCAATACCATACAGCATGCAATACAGTCCGTTATTAGCCAGACCTATAAAAATATTGAATATATAATTATTGACGGTGGCTCTACAGACGGGACACTGGAAAAAATAAATGAATATAAAGATCAAATCAGTCAGTTGATTTCTGAGCCGGATAAGGGTATCTATGATGCCATGAATAAGGGGGTGAACAGGGCAACCGGGGATATTGTTGCAATTCTGAATTCAGATGATTTTTATACTAATGAGTTCGTTATAGAAAAGGTTGTAAAGAAATTTTCAGAATCCGATTGCGACGGGGTTTATGGGGATCTTGATTATGTAGATAATGTAGAGCTGGACAGAATAACCCGGCATTGGAAATCAGGTCATTATAAAGACGGTGCATTTCTTTATGGCTGGATGCCACCACATCCTTCCTTTTTTGTGAAAAATGATACTTATCGTAAATATGGCATATTTAACCTTAGCTTAAAAAGTGCTGCCGATTATGAATTAATGCTCCGGTTTATTCATAAAAATAAAATCGAAATCTGCTATCTTCCGGAGGTTCTTGTAAAAATGAGGATAGGAGGAGCTAGTAATTCAAGTCTTAAAAACAGGCTGGCAGCGAATAGGGAAGATAGAAGGGCCTGGAAACTAAATGGTTTAACTCCATATTTTTTTACAATCACGTTAAAACCACTGAGAAAGATATTTCAATTCATTCTAAGATAACTTTGTAACCTTTAATCGATTAATTACTGGAATTCCATTACATTTGAGTGTTATTTTGATATAATAAGTTTATTTATGATTTTTATACTTGTATTCCTGACTAGTCTAGCTGTAGTCGCATTTGCAATACCTCCAATTATTACAATTTCTTTCAGGAAGCGATTATTTGATGACCCGTCAGAGGAAAGGAAAGTTCATAAACGTATTATTCCAAATTTCGGGGGAGTAGCTATCTTTAGTGGATTTTTATTCTCATGCTCTCTTTTTATTCCGTTCAATCTATTACCGGAAAGTAATATTTTAATGGCCGGTGGGTTGATTTTATTTATGATTGGGTTAAAAGATGATCTCGTCGGCCTTAGTCCGTTAATTAAATTTATTGCGCAGTTTACAAGCGCATTTATTATTGCAGTTGTTGCGAATGTAAGAATCCACGATATGAACTCGCTTTTCGGAGTTCGCGAGATCGAATCCTATTACAGTATTATCCTGACTGTTATTTTTATCGTTGGTATAGTTAATGCCTATAACCTTATAGACGGAATAGATGGGTTGGCAAGTTCTTTAGGGATCGTATTAACGCTCATTTATGCTTTCCTTTTCTTTAAGGCAGATGAACTGGGCTGGGCATATTTATCATTAGGGTTAACTGGTGCGTTGATAGGTTTTCTGTTTTTTAACCTGACGCCTGCAAAAATTTTCATGGGTGATTCGGGCTCTTTATTACTGGGTTTTCTGGCTTCTGTACTTAGTATTAAATTTCTAAACGTTTATGAGGCCAAACATATTATGGCCGGGCCATTTAATATCAGTTCCGGGCTTAGCCTTGTACTGTCCATATTGATCATACCAATATTTGATACTTTAAGAGTATTCTCCCTTCGGATCCTGAAAAGAAAATCTCCTTTTACAGCAGATTCCAATCACGTTCACCACAGACTTTTGTTTTTGGGTTTGAGCCATATTCAATCCACTTTAATACTTGTACTGGTTAATCTGCTGATGGTATTTATAGTACTTTTCTTTCAGCCTTTAGGTGAAACACAACTGGTTATTATACTTGCTACCACTGTTATCGGTTTAAACTGCATGCTTACCTTTATCATCTTTAAATATAAAAAGAGCCTCCTTACAAGAATGGATGCAGTGGAACTTACACCTGTAAAATCATTTGGTGAGCGTATTCTGGAGAAAATCTCACAGGATTAGTATTTGAAAGGAAATCAAATTATATAGTTTGATAGTTTTAATAGAAATCACCATTTAATGACGATTAAAAATATAGCTTTAACAGGCGGAAGTGGATTTGTAGGTTCGAACTTAATAAATTACCTGGGTAATCAGGAGCAGTTGCATATCAGTTTGATCGGCAGGTCTGATCTGCTTACTTCAACGTTTGCAGCTAAAACTGATGTTATTATCCATCTCGCCGGAAAGGCCCATGATTTAAAAAAGTCGTCAGATCCACAGGAATACTATACAGTTAATTTTGATCTGACTAAAAATCTTTATGATTCATTTCTGAAATCAGATGCAAAGAAATTTATATTTATAAGTTCTGTGAAAGCAGCGGCTGACAGCGTTGAAGGTTCATTAGATGAGAACCGGCTCGCAAATCCGGTTACGCCTTATGGTAAATCAAAATTAATGGCCGAAGAGTATATTAAGTCTCAGCCGCTTCCTGAGGGTAAATCTTACTATATTCTGCGTCCCTGTATGATTCACGGTCCGGGTAATAAGGGAAACCTTAATCTGTTATACCAGGTTGTGAAAAAAGGTATTCCTTATCCGCTTGCCGCGTTTGAGAATAAGCGGTCATTCCTAAGTGTTGAAAACCTTTGTTTTGTCATTAGTGAGTTAATATACAGGGAAGATATTTCTTCCGGGATTTATAATGTTGCTGATGATGTTTCGTTATCTACAAACGAAGTTGTGTCAATTCTCTCTGTTTCGTTGGGTAAAAAACCAGCTCTTTGGAAAATATCAAAGGGATTTATACAGTTTTTAGCCAAAATCGGAGATAAATTGCATTTGCCTTTAACTACTGAACGTTTAGATAAATTAACAGAGAGTTATGTTGTAAGTAACAATAAACTCACCAAGGCCTTAAATAAACCGTTATCTTTATCTGCGGAAGAGGGGCTTAAATTAACGGCCAACTCGTTTAAAAATACCTGATCAATTACATGAGTTCTATTGTACTATTCGTTACCCTGATTTTATTGTTTATTCTGGAACTGATTTATTTCCGTATAGCAGATCACTTCAATATTATTGATAAACCCAATCACCGGAGTTCTCATACTACAATAACTTTGCGGGGTGGTGGAATCATCTTCTCTTTATCATTATTGTTATATCCCCTTTGGTTTGGATTACAATATGAATATTTCCTTTTAGGACTTCTGGCTATTGCTTTTATCAGTTTTATGGACGATATGAAACCGGTAAGTAATAAAATAAGAATCGTATTCCATCTACTGGCTGTTGCATTGATGTTTTATCAGCTTGGTTTATTCGAATTACCATTTTACTGGACAGTTCTTGCCCTTATTCTGGTTATTGGTAGTGTAAATGCTATTAATTTTATGGATGGTATTAATGGAATTACCGGATTATATGCGCTGGTAACTTTATTGACGCTTTATTTCATTAACCTGCATTATACAGAGTTTACAGAATCGTCCTTTCTAATGGTCGCAATTCTCTCGGTGATTGTTTTTAACTTCTTTAATTTCAGAAATAAGGCCAAGTGTTTTGCAGGTGATGTCGGGAGTGTTAGTATCGCCTTTATTATCATGTTTTTTATACTAGCATTAATTATCAAAACCGAAAATTTCAGTTACCTGTTATTGCTGTTATTCTATGGTTTGGATACTGTCACCACTATAATGTTTAGGCTAATCCGTAAAGAGAATATCTTTGAAGCACACAGAAGCCATTTTTATCAGTATTGGGCTAATGAGCGTAAATATTCTCACCTGCTGGTATCCGGTATTTATGGGGTTGGACAGTTGATTTTTAACCTGGTCCTCATACTGTGGTTACCTTATTCAATATTGAATGTCATTCTGGTGCTTGTTGTTTCCGTGATACTGTTTACAGCACTGCGTTTCCTTACAGAGGGTAAACAAAGATTATTAGGGCATTAAATTTGCTCAGCAAATGGATTTGCCTTTGGCGATCTGTCTTATACTATAAATATGATTAAAAAAATACTCTGGATACTAGCTTTTCCTTTCCTGCTTTCCTGTGCCAAAAGTGTAAACAGCGATGTGGAAGTTTATGCTAATGATTTTGAAAATGGAAATCTCACCGGTATTACCAAAGGTGAAATCGGAACATTTAATGGCAGTAAAGTTTTGGGCCAGTTTAATAATGGTGGTTTCGACCTCGCCTTAAATGACCTCCCGGCACATGAGATGGTAGAGGTAAGCTTTGATCTGTATATCCATGATAATTGGGATGGGAATGCGCAGTTTGCTGATAATGTAATTGGTCCGGATATCTGGAGAATGCGGGTCGATGACCAAACTTATATTAATACAACTTTTTCCAATGCGGCATGTACCCCGGGCTTTATTTGTCCACCGCAATCTTATCCTGCAGATTATCCAAATAATAACCAGAACCCAAGAGTGGGTGCCGAGAAGACTAAACTACCGGGAGTTTGTGCGCAGCGAACCAGCCCAACTGGAACTTCATTGTACAAAATTAAGAAGAGAATTGCCCATAGCTCTGCCAATCTATTGATCCAATGCGATGACAAGCTGATGCAAAAAAATGTTGCAGATCCTAAATGTGACGAAAGCTGGTCGGTCGATAATATTAAAGTCAGGGTTATTAACCTCAAATAAGTGATTTCATGAGATATTTAAAATTTACTTTTTCCATCCTGCTGTTGTGCATCACGGGCCAAATCGGTTATACACAAACGATACCCGTTGGTACTCCGGGACTGGAAGATTATTACCGTCGTGCCCAGTTAATGGGCTTGGCCGATTCTTCTGTTTCCTTTATGATCAGGCCAATCCTGCCTAAGCTTAGTTTTAAAGCTAAGGACGTGTTCTACCCTGACTCTTCAGAAGCACGATTCAACCTGATGGATGTGCAAAGTACATATGTTTCCAAAAATGGCAAACTTAAAGTGAGCTTACTACCGCTGAGTGTTCAGACACAGTTTAACTCACATCATCCTTACGGCTGGAATGACGGCGCGATGATTCCTGCCAAAGGTCTTCAGGGGCTGGTAAGTGCCGGTGTTTACCTGGAATACGGAATCTTGAGCATTCAGTTCCGCCCGGAAGTGGTATTAGCTACGAATGACAAGTTTGATACTTTTGATAAAGATCATTACGAAGTTATTGCAGGCAGATATTATGATTTTTATAACAATGTAGACCTTCCTGCAAGATTCGGTAATGGTGAATATTCAAAGGCATATTGGGGTCAGAGTAGTATCCGTTTAAACTATAAGGATGTATCTTTTGGTCTTTCAACCGAAAATCTCTGGTGGGGGCCGGGAATGCGTAACTCACTGCTCATGAGTAACACCGCTCCAGGGTTTAAACACCTGACCTTAAACACCCGTAAGCCAATAAAGACTGCAATCGGGTCTTTTGAAGGGCAGATTATTGCCGGAAGACTGGAAAGTTCAGGTTACGGAGTTTTGGAACCTGAAAGAACATTTTTTGCAGATAACCTTTACGTCCCTAAAGGGAATGAATGGAGATATCTTTCCGGTCTGGCAGTAACTTATCAGCCTAAATGGGTTCCTGGATTATTTTTGGGTTTAACCAGAAGTGCACAATCTTATCATCAGGATCTGAATAGTTTTGGTGATTATCTTCCTTTCTTTTCCGGAAGTAAGAAAGTCAATGCTGATGAGCCTGTCGAGCAAAGGGATACCCGTAGTTCGGTGTTTATGCGCTGGTTATGGCCAGAGGAACAGGCCGAGATCTATTTCGAATACGGAAATGATAACAACAAAGGGAACAACCGTAATCAGATGCTTGAGCCGTCGAGAAACAGAGCTTATATCTTTGGAATGCGTAAAATGATTCCATTTAATAAGAGCCGCAATGAAAATTTACTGTTTAGTATAGAGGCGACTCAAATGCAGATGACTTCTCCGAAAGATATTCGTTCTGCTGATAGCTGGTATGTAAATAAGTATGTGAGACATGGTTATACGAACAGAGGTGAGGTATTAGGTGCTGGTATTGGTCCCGGTGGCAATATTCAGTCTCTTGATGTAAGCTGGGTAAAAGGCCTTAAGCGTCTGGGTATACAATTGGAAAGATATGTGCATAATAATGATTTCTATTATTATGCCTATGAAGATAGTCTTGATCCAAGAAGACACTGGGTAGATTTTAGCCTTGGCTTTAACGGAGAATGGAATTACAAGAATTTTATATTCAATGCAAAACTGCAGGGGATTAAATCTTTAAATTATCAGTGGTACTTATTACAGAAGCCAGGCGATATAATCTGGGTTAACGGACGTGATGCCTTTAATTTACAGATGCAGGCAGGTTTAACTTATCGTTTTTAATTTCGCTTTTACATGAAGAATATATACAAAGCAATTTTTGCCGTTGGGCTTTCTGTCTTAGCAGTTTCAAATGCTCATGCGCAATCCCTCCCTGTTGGTACACCTGGTCTGGAAGATTATTACCGTCGACTGCAGTTATTGGGTAAATTGGATTCGTCCGTATCTTTTTCTGTTCGTCCTTTGATGCCATCAGTGGCATTTAAAGTCAGGAATGTATTTGATCCGGACAGCAGCCTGGTTAATGATGGTATAACAAAATCATCAGGCCCTTACCGTTTTGCCAATGGGCATGGCGAATTTCAGGTTCTCCCGTTTACATGGCAAAACCAGTTTAACTCTCACCATCCATATGGCTGGAATGATGGGGCTATGATCCCTGCCAGAGGATATCAAACTATGGTGAGTGGTGGGTTTTATGCGAAGATCGGGCCGCTAACTATCCAGTTAAGACCGGAATATGTTTCGGCACAGAATAAGTCTTTTGATGGGTTTGCTGTTGACAGGTCAGATACTGAATTAAATAGGTATTATGTTTATTATAATACAGAGGACGTTCCGGAACGTTTTGGTACCGGATCTTATAATAAACTATTCTGGGGTCAAAGTAGTATTCGTTTGAATGCAGGTCCGATGTCATTAGGATTAAGCAATGAAAATATCTGGTGGGGCCCAGGTAGACGGAATTCCATTATGATGACTAATAATGCGCCAGGTTTTAAACATTTTACTTTAAATACTGTAAAACCAATAAGAACGCCGATCGGATCTTTTGAAATGCAGGTTATCGCAGGTAAGCTGGAGAATTCCGGGTATACACCATTATTAGTTACAAAAAATTCAGCTGGTAAAGAGCAGTTTAATCCGTATAATAACGATTGGCGATATCTTACCGGATTTAATATCAACTATCAACCTAAATGGGTTCCGGGATTATTCTTAGGATTTAGTCGCGATTTTATGTCTTATCATGAAGATTTACATGGATTTGGAGATTATTTTCCATTCTTTACGGCCTTCCAGAAAGCTAAATCTGGTCTCGACGGAGATCCTTTTGATCGTGATCAGCGTTTGTCTATGTATGCCAGATGGCTGTTTCCGAAAGCACATGCAGAGGTGTATTTTGAATATGGTTTAAATGATAATTCTTATAATTTGAGAGATTTTGCCGGTTCTCCTGACCACAGCAGGGCGTATCTATTCGGGTTCTCGAAAATGGTTCCTATTAAAGGAAGGAAAGATGAATTTATTCAGGTAAATGCTGAAATTAACCAGTTAAGCCAATCTGTAGACAGATTGGTTAGGCCGGCAGGTGGATTTTACAGACATTCTGGTGTTCGTCAGGGATATACTAACCTTGGGCAGGTATTGGGGGCGGGAACCGGTTCCGGTGGAAATCTTCAATCTATAGATGTAAGTTGGGTAAGAGGCTTAAAAAGCTTTGGATTAGGTTTTGAGAGATACGAGCATAATGCGGATTTTTATGAGGAATTTATTAATGATTTAAATGGTAATAGTAGAAGATGGGTCGATTTTGCACTAGCGGCACAAGGTACCTGGGATTACAAGAATCTTATCTTTAGTGCGAAGCTTCAGGGAATTAAATCACTGAATTATCAATGGAGAATGAAAAACTACACTGCTGATCAATATTATATACCTACTAATGATGTTTTTAATTTTCATGGTGAGTTTGGAGTGAGTTATCGGTTCTAAACTTTTTAGGCCTCTTAAAAAACGAAAGCTTGCTACCTTATGGAAGCAAGCTTTCGTTTTTTAAGAGGCCGCTGTCTACTAACCTGGCAAAATGTTTCGTATGTGGCACCTGTTTTAATGTTTCAATATGTCTGAGGTGATGAGTGTCTGTTCCGAAATAATCTATCATGTCGGCTTCAATTAGCTTTTCAGCGATCTTTTTGACATGCTCACCATAATGTTTAGTTAGAGACAGCGCATTTACCTGAAGATCAACCCCCATTTGTTTAAGACGTTGATAGTATCCAAAATCTTTGTGGAAGAACAGATATCTTTCAGGATGGGCTAGAATTACTTGATAGCCCTTAATCCCCAGGTCAAAGACGACTTCCTCAAGACCATGTGGTCTGGATATCTGACTGAATTCGACTAAAATTCGTTTGTCCTTCATCGGCATTAGTTTGTCGGATTCTAGTTGTTCCTGAAATTGACCATCTAAATAGTACTCCGATGATAGCTCCAATGCAATCCCATCTGGTACTTTTCCATCCAATAATGCATGTGCTTTCTGTAATATTTCTGATGTATTAGGATGTATGTCCTGAAGGGTATGCGGTGTGGTAATTAAGTGATGGAAACCCAGCTCTTTTAGGCCGTTTAGCAGAGCAACGCTGTCTATTATACTTGTTGCTCCATCATCTACGCCGGGAATTAGGTGAGAATGCATGTCTAAACCGATTTTACTAAAATCAGTATAGGAAGAAGGTCTATTTCGCTTGAAGAAGAACATAGAGTGGGGTGATTTATTAACTTTCCTAAGATATATAAATATATATACACTTTTCGGTATGGTAATTGCTTATTGCAGCGAAACTACCAAATATATAGTTGAAAAGTAAAAATAGTCTCTTTTCTAGTATATTTGAGCGAAATAATGTACAATAAAAACTAATGAAAAAAAACATCTACTTACTTTCCATAATCCTATTCTTAAGTGCTTGCGGTGTAAAGTATAAATCTGTACCCTATTTTCAAGATCTTCCGCCGTTGGAAAACGTACAAGAAGATATCGCTAATACTGCAGTGTTGAAGATACAAAAGGATGACATTTTGGGAATTACTGTTTCGAGTTTAAACCCAGAAGCATCAGCTATCTTTAATATGGGAAACACTAGTTCGTTGCAAGGAAATGCGTCAGGAAATATAAATCCCGCAATTACGGCAAATGGATTTATGGTCGATGTGAATGGCAACATTCAGTTGCCACTTATTGGTTCTGTATCGGTTTACGGTTTAACAACTACTGCCGCCAGAGAATTAATTCAAAATAAACTTACCACTTATTTAAAAGAACCTGTGGTAAGTTTGAGGTTGATTAATTTTAGGGTGTCAGTGCTAGGTGATGTTGCCAGGCCGGGTGTATACCCTGTTCAAAACGAAAGGGTCTCAGTTACAGAAGCCTTAAGTATGGCTGGAGATTTAAGTATAACGGCTGTGCGTAATAATATATTATTAATTAGGGAGAATCAAGGTAAAAGGCAATATATACGTCTAGACATGCAAAAAAAGGAACTATTCAATTCTCCTTACTATTATCTTCAAAATAATGACGTGCTATATATACAGCCAGGTAATGCCAAATATGCAAGTGTTGATGCTAGCTATCGTAATGTAAGCATTATACTCTCCGCTCTATCCGTAATTGCGCTAATAATTAGCCGCTTCTAAATATAATATGAATTCAGAACAGCAATCCGTTCAATCGATTGATGAACAAAACACCCAAGAGGATATTAACATCAGAGATATCGTCAATAAATATACGTACCATTGGCCTGTATTTCTACTTGGTATAATAGTATGTATAGGACTCGCTTTTATTTATTTGCGATATACCAGACCTGTCTATCAAATTAGTTCTTCCCTGTTGATTAAAGATGATAAGAAGGGGGTTAATCCTGCGGACATCCTCAGTCAGCTGGATATTTTTGGAGGCTCCAAGGTGGTAGAAAATGAAGTAGAGATTCTACAATCGAAAACTTTAATGCGTCGTGTTGTAGATCGCTTACACCTAGATGTAACCTATAAGAATGAAGGTAGAGTTATTGATACAGAGCTTTATAAAAAACGACCAGTTACCGTAATTATGGGTGAAGCAAATCCTAAATTTTATGGGCTCGAGCTTGAGATGACAATTAATGGCAAATCAGGTTATACAATTAAGAATCCAAAAACAGGGGAAAATATTAAGGGAACATTTGACCAGCTAGTGAAGAGTTTTTTTGGTGTTTTTACAATAAGGACCACCGAAAATTTCTCTGGTTCCAATCAACGTCTAACTATTACTATTAACGATCCTGCCTCTGTTGCAGATGATCTTTTGCATAATTTAACTGTTGCTGTAGCTGGTAAACAGTCTACGGTATTAGATTTGAGTCTCCAACATACGAATCTTGATCTGGCAAAAGATATTTTAGATACTTTGATTTTAGTTTATAACGAAGCTTCCCTGGCAGATAAAAATCAGATTACTGAAAGTACTATAAGATTCATAGATGAACGACTCGGCCTAATTAGCGGAGAACTAACTAGCGTCGAAAAAGATGTCGAGGCTTTTAAAACAAGTAATAAGCTAACCGATATCACCGGTGAAGCATCTCTTTATCTAGAGAATGTAAAAGTAAATGATGCGCAGTTGAATGAAGTAAATATTAAATTGGCAGCAATCCAGGATATCCAGAGATATGTCAATTCTAATTCTTCTAAAGAGAAGCTGCCTAGTGTATTTGGTATTAACGATCCTGTTCTTTTGGGGCAAATTACACAACTAAGCGAATTGCAATTACAGCGCGACCGGTTGCTGGCTACGACTCAGGAAGACAATCCACTTGTCCAACCGTTAATTAAACAAATAGAGACTACACGCAGTAGCATATTATCGAGTATACAGAATATCAATTCTTCATTAATGGGATCTAAACGTGCATTGGAAAGTAATAATTCCAGGTTTGAAGGGTCTATTAGAAAAATTCCTACGCAGGAAAGACAGTTTATTGGTATCAAAAGACAACAGACAATTAAAGAAACACTGTATTTATATCTATTACAGAAAAAAGAAGAGGCAGCTTTATCATATGCTTCTACCCTCGCTGATAGCCGAATAATTGATCAAGCCTATTCTTCCGGGCAACCTATTAAGCCGAAGAAAGCATTGACCTATTTAATTGCACTATTCTTTGGTGTAGCTATACCGGTAGGGTATTTATATCTAAAAGAATTATTTAATAATAGGATTCTTAGTGTTGCTGATATTAGTAACAGGACAGGCACACCTGTCGTCGGCGATATTATTTATCAGGAAGATACTGAACCAATAGTGGTAACTGCGGTCAGTCGAAGTGCAATTTCAGAACAGTTTCGCGCCATTCGAACTAATATGCAGTTTATACAAGGTAAACAGATTAATAAATTAGGAAGGGTCACACTTTTCACCTCTAGTATGTCGGGTGAAGGAAAGAGCTTTATCGCCTCCAACATGGCTGCAGCATTTGCAATTAGTGGGCAGAGAACTGTTCTTCTCGAACTAGATTTGCGTAAACCTAAGATAAGTAAATACCTGAATTTGAATAATAAAACTGGATTAAGTAATTATTTGATTGGTAAAGCAGAGATCGAAAATATCGTTAAACCCTCAATTATTCATGAAAACTTGTTTACTATAGGTTCTGGCCCTATTCCACCTAACCCTTCAGAATTGCTGATCCAAGAATCACTTGATGAATTAATTCAATATCTGAAGTCTAATTTTGACGAAGTTATAATCGATGCCCCACCGATTGGATTGGTTACCGATGCGCAAATTTTGTCTCGTTTGGCAGATACGACACTTTATATCATCAGGCATGGCGTCACTTTTAAGGAACAAGTTTCGCAGCTCAATGGTCTATATAATGATCATAAGTTTCCCAAATTAAATATTATTTTTAACGGAGTAAAAATCGGCGGATCGTATGGATATGGCTACGGTTATGGATATTATTCAGATGATCACAGTCACTCTAGAAAAAAGATAAAAAATATTATCAAAGAAATATCAAAAAGATTTTAAATTCATTTCATATTATGCAGGAAACGGTTAATAAAGCCAAGATAGCCATTATTGGGCTTGGGTATGTCGGATTGCCATTGGCAATCGAGTTTGGTAAAAAATATGATGTTCTAGGTTTTGACATCAATAAATCGCGCGTTCAGGAATTAAGTCAAGGGCTAGATCGGACAAAAGAAGCTGATTTAGTGTCTCTTAGAGAATTGATTAAGCAGAGAAAGGAGGGTGATAATCAAACTACTGGACTGCATTTCGCCTCTGACGTTGAGGAATTACGCCAATATAATGTATATATCGTAACTGTTCCTACACCGATTGACCAATTTAAATCGCCCGACTTGACTCCGTTAATAAAAGCCTCGGAAATGCTGGGTAGTGTGTTGAAATCTGGCGACATTGTAATTTATGAATCTACTGTTTACCCAGGATGTACTGAGGAAGACTGCGTCCCTATTTTAGAAAAGGTTTCTGGACTAAAATTTAATGTTGATTTCTTTGCAGGATACTCTCCAGAGCGAATCAATCCAGGTGATAAGGTGAATACTTTAACGAAAATTATGAAAGTGACTTCTGGTTCAACACCAGAAATTGCAACGAAAGTTGACGACCTGTATAAATCGATAATTACGGCTGGAACTCATAAAGCCCCTAGTATTAAAGTTGCAGAGGCGTCGAAAGCGATAGAAAATGCTCAGAGAGATGTTAATATCTCTTTCGTGAACGAATTGTCTTTAATCTTCGATAGAATTGGTATCGATACAAATGACGTAATAGAGGCTGCTGGTACTAAGTGGAATTTTCTTAAATATCAACCAGGTTTGGTTGGTGGTCACTGTATAGGTGTAGATCCTTATTATTTAGCACATAAAGCCCAAGCTTTGGGTTACCATCCTCAAGTTATATTATCAGGTAGAAGGGTCAATGATAACATGGGACCCTTTGTAGCAGATAAAGTTGTTAAATTGATGATTCAAAAGGACCATAAAATTAAAGGTTCGAGAGCGTTGATCATGGGGATAACATTTAAAGAAAACTGTCCAGACGTTCGAAATACCCGCGTTGTTGATATTTATCATGAACTGGTTCAGTTTGGACTTGCCGTAGATATATTTGATCCTTGGGCAGATATCGAAGAAGTTAAGCATGAGTATAATCTAGATATAGTAAACGAATTAACAGATACCACTATATATGACGCGGTAATCGTTGCTGTGGCACATAGTGAATTCTTGACGTTTGATTATCAAAAGATAAAAAGAAATAACGGTGTTATTTTCGATACAAAAGCATGCTTAGATAGATCATTGGTAGACGGAAGATTATAACATTGCCTATTACTAGACATTGAGCTACCTTAGCTCAATGTCTAGTACTTTTTGCGGCCGGTCTTATTCCTAAAATAATTTTAGAATTTTCATTTTTATGACCGACTGTTTCCTTTCATTGTAATATATGCTTCGTAATTATATTTCTAGATACAAGACGATTCTCGCGAAAAATTACTTTATTAAGTCATTTTTGATTTTAGTAAGTAGCTCTGCGGCAGCGCAAGCGATAAACTTCTTATTCTACCCTGCTATTTCCAGGATTTATTCGCCGGCAGATTTTGGAGTCCTAGCTGCTTTTACGTCTGTTATTGGCATATGTTCGTCATTCACTTCTGGTCAGTATGAATTAGCTATACCAACGGTAAAAACTAACGTTGAGGCTAAACAATTAGTAAAGGTCGCGGTGTTTGTATCTTGCATATTCGCTTTTGCATTTGCGATTTTATTATTGTTATTAAGGTTGTTTTTCTCTAACTCTTTTGGTGGGTTTTTTAATAAAGATATATTATGGCTAATTCCATTGTCTATTATCTTATTGAATGGTTATACAATATTTACAGTTTATTATGTTAAATACGGAAAATTAAAATTAATATTTAGAACTAGGATATATCAGGTTCTTTCTAAGAATTTCCTCCAAGTGATCGGAGGTTTATTTTCTGCTAACAAAGTGGTTTTTCTAGTCCTTGGACTTATTACAAGTCAATCAACCGGGCTGTTCTCGTTTGTTAAAGATTTTGTTAGTAGAGATAACAAAAAACCTCGGAAAAGTCTTTCATGGATTTTCCATAAGGAAAAAAGGCACTTTTTACATTATATAACTAAATATAAAAAGTACCCGATTTATTTAATACCTTCTGGTATTTTAAATAAGGGTGGACTTGAATTACCCGTTCTTTTTTTTAGCGTATACTATGGAGCCAAGTTTACTGGGTACTATTCAATGGCTAACCAAATTGTTTTAATTCCAATAGGTGTAATTATGCAGTCGTTATCCCGTAGCTATTTAAACGAATTCTCTACAAGGTATATCGAGTCTAAAGCGGGAGCTTTAGGTTTTTACAAGAACTTTAATTTTAAGGTTATCAAGTGGACACTTATTCCTTGTATTGCATTTTGCCTTATAATTAAGCCTTTTGCAATATTTTTTTTAGGCCCAAAATGGATAAATTCAGCTGAAATGATGCAATACTTTGTAGCATTTGGTTATTTCCAGTTAATTTATTCCACTATATCTCAAACTCTAAATGTAATAGGAAAACATTCTCTACAATTAAAGTGGAATATATATAGGACAATGGTTGTGTTGTTGACTCTGTATATATGCTATATTACTAAAACGGATGAATTCGTCGTTTTTAAAATTTATATATTAGTAATGATATTGTTTTATATTATCCTTGGACAGATCACTGTTTTTGCGTTGAAGAAAGATGTGAGGAATGATGTTTAGTTTACGTAAAAATCTAATAATAGAAAGCGTACTAATCATTTGGATTAGTGTATTGTATTGTATTGGGTCGGGGGCTTATTTTTTGCCAATAAGTGTGAGCCTACTGATTGCTATTGGAATACCGTTGATACTGATTTATTTTTTTTCTCGTACTTATTCATTTTTGTTTAGCAAGCCAAAAGGCTTACTACTTCTTTTTTTAGCTATAATGTGTATTGGTTTAACCATCACTAATGCTCCGAATTATGGCTACTTTAAGGTCTCTATTTTTTCTACATATATTATAATTTTTCTTTTTTTAGATAGATTGGTTGTGGCGAAAACCGATTATTTTATGAAAGTAAATATATATGTCGGAATTGCATTTCTTGTTATAATAATCTTAAAATTTAGTGATCCGCTCACGTATTTACAGACCATGGCTAAACAGGAGAGTAGATTAGGTCAGGGTATAAATGACGGGGAGAATCTAAATCCTATATGGTTGGCACGTTACATGTGTTTCATGATTATCACAGCCTACTTTTATATTCAGCCAAAAAATATATACCAGTCGCTTTTTAAATATGGATATATCTCCGTTACTTCCATTTATTTAATAGCTACTGCATCTAAGGGGCCGATCTTAGGATTGATTATAGCGCTTCTCTTGTGTATTTATGAAAAAAGAAATAAAATGAGATTTTGGATGAAAGGCTTCCTTTTTGGTTTTTTAGCGATTCTATGCTTTTTCATTTTCGATATTGGTAATAATAAATTTCTTGACAGAAGGTTTTCAGTTAAAGACAACAATGCAGTTGACGAAAGAATACTTTTCCTTAATGAGATTTTTGATAGTTTTTCCTCCAGTAAACTTTTAACAGGTGCCGGTACTGGGAACGCTGGCTATATTATAAATCGTGAGGATTTAAGGGGATATCCGCATAATATTATTGTTGAGGTTTTATATGAGAATGGTATAATTGCTCTACTTATATTACTCTTTATATTATATACTGGATTTAGAGCTCTTCGCTTTAAAGATCTTTCAAGAAATTTCAAATTTTGGCTTTGTTTATTTATTTTTTATGCTGTTAATTCGTTCGTTTCTGGCGACTTACCAAGTAACCAATTCTTATTTTTGTCTTTTCTCTGTCTACAAGTCTACAATCCTGCTAGACGACTTGTTAGTTCACCAAAAGTTAAGAAGATAAACCTATCTCAAGCTACTACTATTTCATGAAAATCTTAAATATAACCGGAGTACTCCCATCAGCAGCAAAAAAGACTGATAATGATATTTTATTGGTGATTGCGGATAACCATAAAGTACATTTTGCAGCTCAACATTCTTTTATTTTGTTTTTGCCTTACGTTAATAAATTACTTTCTGGTTTTTCTGCTTTGTGGAATAACTATTACAAACTCAGAAAAGAAGGCCGATATGTCATTAGAGGATATGCTGTTAATGTTATTCCAATGATTACCTTAAAGAGTGATCTATTCCGTCATTTCCTTTTTTTCATAAGTTACCATTTAAATAAAAAAAAGTTGCTTAGAATAATTGAGAATGAACAGCCCGATATTATCCATGCTCAAAACGTTCTAAGTTGTGCATATGTAGCCAGAAAATTATCTTTTAGAACAAAAATCCCTTACGTGATTACCGCTAGAGAATTCAGTGGATTCTCACATTATAAGTTTGTTAGGCAGAATATCAATGACTCTAAAGCGATTATTTTTTTAAATGACGATCAGAGAAAATCGTATGAACTGCTTAATCTCCAATCTCCCGCATTTCTTCTACCACATGGAGTTGATGATGTTTTTTTTAATACAGTTACTGCTGACAGGGATGATAACATAACGAAGCTAATTTCTATATGCTGGTTAAGAAAGACTAAAAATATTCATTTAGTAGTTGAAGCTTTAAAAGAGATAAAATCACCATTTATATACGATATTTATGGTGATGGTCCCTTTTATGAAGAAATAGATAATTTGATTAAGGAATTAAAACTAGATGGTAGTGTTAATTTAAAAGGTAAAATACAGTATGAGGACGTTCCAAATGTGTTGGCAGATTACGACATTTTTGTCTTACCTAGCTATCCGGAAACATTTGGACGAGTATATATTGAAGCAATGGCATGTGGATTATCAATTGTTGGCACAAAAGGTGCTGGAATAGATGGATACATTGTTGATGGAGATTCAGGACACCTTGTTGATTTAGATAGTCAAGATCACTTAAGGACAGTATTAGATAGACTAATTACTGACGAAAAATATAGAAAAGTGCTTGCAGCTAATTCCAGAACTATTTCAGAAAGATTTAGATGGAAAAAAGTTGTTGCAGGATTAAATGATATTTACGCGTCTGTTGTGTAGGTGAGTTGACTCTAATTTGTTGAAAAATTAAATTTAATAACGTCTCATAAATTGGAAATATAATTTTTATAAAATGAAAGCATTAAAATTTTTCGCGTTATTTTTCTTAGTCTTCGGTCATAATCACCTATACGCACAAAACCTGAAGGTTTATTATGCTATGAAATATTTAAATGATAGTGAAACTGGTTTTTTACGTGATAATTCGTATTCCCAGGCACAAATAATCTATCAAGTCAATATCGATCCAAAGGATGAAGGGGCTGTAAATACTACACTTCTGCAAACAGCTATTTTGGCGCAGTTTCCCACAAATTCTGCAATTCCGCTGGGTATTTTAGACTGGGAAGGTAAGACTGCCAAAAGACTGGAGAGCCTTGATCCTAGTGCGCCTGAATTTAAAGCAATAATTGATGAATTTATTAAGGCTGTTAGATTAGCAAAGAAGCTTAGACCAAATGTTAAATGGGGCTTTTACGGTATTCCATTAAAGGGATATAGCAGCAGAGGTTCGAAATGGAAGGACAAATCCCTAGCATTTCTTCCACTATTATCAGAATGCGATTTTATCGCGCCATCATTGTATAAATATAAGTCTAAAAATGACGGCTCTGGTGTAAATGAAAGTGACTACGTGCGGGATAATGTGCTAATGTCTTTAAAAATGGGTTCACAGATAAATAAGCCTGTAATCCCATTCGTATGGCAAAGAGTACATCCATCTAACAAAACAAATGGGTATGAATTAATAAATGATGATGATTTCAAATCTTATTTGAAAACGATCACAACTACGACCTTAAACAATAAAAGAGTAACAGGAATTATATGGTGGTCAAATGATAAGACTTTAATGTCTAACAAGATTTTAATGGCCAAGAAAAATACACTTAAAAATCGTGTTTCTTCCAGTTTTAGTAGGAACACTACCGCAACTACAGCTGGAACTGATACTAGTAGTTTATCAGTAATAAAGAAGTATTCGGATTTAATCAAAAGTGTCATCAATACTAAATAAACTGACAATAGGTATAGTTTTAATCTTAATTATTTAAAAGCTAGAAACAATGAAATGTGTTCGCAATGAATAAAATTTTAATATTTACTGAGTACTATTATCCTGGATATAAAGCGGGGGGGCCGATCCAATCAGTATTGAATATCGCGAACGCCTTAGAAAATAATTTTGAAACCTATGTAATTTGCAGGGACCGCGATTCATTTGAAGTGAAATCTTTCGAAAATATTAAGGTAAATACTTGGAATAGATTAAATAATCATAATGTGTATTATGCTAGCCCTGAAAACTGCAATAAAGATCACATAAAGAACCTGATTGCACAAATCAATCCAAATGTTATCTATTTAAATAGTTTCTTTTCCAGATTCTCTTCGATAATATTTAAACTTGCTACATCTAAATTTATAAGGTGCAACATATTAATAGCTCCACGAGGAGAGTTTAATACCGCTGCATTAAGAATTAAGCGGCCTAAAAAAATAGCTTATCTACTACTTTTCAAGATCCTTTTTCTTTTCAATAAGAATCTTTTCTGGCATGCGACCAGTGACGTAGAAGAAGCACGGATTAAATTAATTATGGGTCGGCGGACCAATGTGAGTTTAATACCTGGACTGGGAAAGATGAAGCAATTACCTCAATCTATTTTGTCTAAATCTGCAGGGATTATAAGTATCGTTACAGTTGCACGTGTTCATAGGATAAAGAATTTGCATTTCTTTTTAGAAGTTTTGGAGAAATGTGATAGTAGCTCCAGGATTCTCTGGGATATTTATGGTCTGATAGAAGACAAAGAATATCATGATGAGCTTTTAATGCGTGCTGGAAAGCTTGATAATCTAGTTCTTAATTTTAGGGGAAGCATAAATAATTCTTTAATGTTAGAGACAATTGGAAAGTATCACATATTTGCTTTACCTACGCTCGGCGAGAATTTTGGACATGCAATATACGATGCAATTCTGGCTGGATTACCAATTATTATAAGCAACAATACACCATGGAGTAATTTAGATGATAAAGGAGTTGGATTTGATATCTCTTTAGACAATAAGCAATTATGGAATGAGAAGATGACAATTTTAATCAATATGGAAGATTCAATTTATAAAGAATACAGAACGAACGTTTATAGATATGGGTCGGATTTGATTAATAATAATGAAACTATTTTGAAATATATAAACCTGATATCTAAAATTTCCATATGATTTTTGTTGGTGACATATCGCTTCCATTTAAAAATGCAATCACGGTCCACGAATTACCCCTACACCTAAAGAAGGATCAAACTTGGTTTGCAAATTTGGAGGGCGCTATAATAAATGAGGTTGAATCCAAGGCAGAAAGTGAAAATTGGACAGTATTTAATACTAAGGATGCCGTTCGCGAATTATTTAAGACTTTCGACTTTGCAGGATTTGCACTTGCAAATAATCACATTTTTGACACCGGGTCGTATGAGAATACAATCAACTTCCTTAGAGATATAAACATTCCTTTTGTCGGAATTGGAGAAAAGTCCAATTCTTCTTCCAGCGCGGTATCTATTTCTAAAAATGGCGAGGATTTAATTGTATTAAATTTTGGCTGGGAAGTTATTCAGTGCGAGATTGCGGCTGGTAATAAGATTGGTGTTATTCCACTTATTAAAGACTATGTCATCAAAACTTTTAAGCAGGTAAAATTAGATAACCCTTATTCTCGTATAATCGTATTTTTTCACTGGAATTACGAATTAGAAGCTTATCCCCAGCCGGCCGAGAGAGAGCTTGCTAGGTATTTAATAGATCACGGTGCAGCCGGGATAATTGGTTGTCATCCCCATAGAATTGGTGGCTTTGAACTCTATAAAAATAGTCCAATTGTTTACAGTTTAGGTAATTGGATGTTTCTTCAGAATTTTTACCACAAAGGGAAAATTCGTTTCCCCGATTTTTGCAATTTAGAATTAGCATTTGAATGGGATTTTAGAACCTCGGAATTGTCTTTTCATTTTTTCGAATATGACAAAGAGAAATCGGAACTCACATTTTCGAGAACGGAAGGTATTGAAAGTGAAACTATGACAGCGTTAACTCCATTTCGTGACATGTCAAATGATGACTATAAAAAATGGTATAAACTTAATAGATATCATAGAAATAAAGGTCTCCCTGTTTATTATTGGGAAGATGGAAAATTTGTGGTGAACGCGAAAAATTACACTAATAAATTAAGGGACAAGCTCATATACTTAGCCGTAAAATCGGGTGTTAAATAACCATGGCATCAAAAATCAAAGAACTAGTTTCGAAAATTCCATATCCTATTGGTAAGATATTAACGAATGTACCTTTTCATCTGAGACTGGGAAAGGCTTACACTGATTATAAACAATTAGTTGAATCGTCGCAAAATTGGTCATTAGATGAGAAAACAGCATATGTGATTGATAATATGAATCGTATAAAGAATCACGCTCAGACGAGTTTTGATTTTTACAAGAATTTATATGTCGAAAATGATGTTTTCGATTTAAAGATTAAGGATTTATCCGATTGGAGCAAAATACCTCTTGTGAGTAAAGAAAATCTGCGAAAGAGAACGACTGATTTTTCTGGTAAATATTTAATTAATACTGGAGGTACAAGTGGTGAGCCTTTTTCATTTTATATAGATAAACAAGCCTGGGCTCGTGAGTGGGCCCACATGCATTATATATGGAGCTTAAAAGGATACAGTTATAAATTACCGAAAATTACGCTTAGAGGTAAGGACCTTGGTGACGATATTTATCGGTTTAATCCAATTCATAACGAATTTGTGATTAACACCTACAAAAGTTATTCTAATGTCCATAACTCAAAAAAAATTGTTGATCTGATCTTAAATAAGAAGATAAAGTATGTACACGGATATCCCTCTGCCATATTTACTTTTTTTTCAGAATTGGAGAAAGTTATCAGCATCGATGATCATGAAAAAATTAAGGCGACTTTAAAAGTTGCTTTGCTTGGGTCAGAGTTCCCATTGAAATATATGATGGAGTACCTCGAAGATAAGTGGAATTTAGATTATATATCCTGGTACGGACATAGCGAGATGAGCACATTGGCTTTTGATTTGCATAAAGACAATAGTTATCAACCCTTAGTCACCTATGGATATGCAGAATTGGTTTCGGATGAACTTGTTGCGACCTCTTACCATAATGTCGATATGCCATTAATACGTTATAAAACCGGTGACTTGATAAGCGGTGTGACTGACAACGGAATATTAAGCTCTTTCACGATAAAAGAGGGAAGGTCGGGTGATTTTATTGAAGATAAAAACGGTAAAAACATCTCGCTCACCTCTATGATATTTGGAAGGCACCATAAGGCCTTTGACGTTTTTGATTTCGTACAAGTGAAACAGGAAATTCCAGGCGCAGCAATAATTTTTGTTACAAATAAATCAAACTATAAAGTTGAAGAACTTCATACCTACTTCAATTTTGATAATATAAATATTGAATTTTCATTTATCGAGCTAAAAGAACCGGTTTTGTCTAAAGCAGGCAAATTTAAGTTAAAACTATAAAATTAATGAAGCAAATAATCCAAGATTTAAAAGACGGCAATACGATTTTAGAAGATGTTCCAGCACCAACGGTAAAAAATGGTTCTGTTTTGATATCTACTAGCCGAACATTAGTTTCTTTAGGAACTGAAAGGATGTTAGTAGAGTTTGGTAAAGCAAATTTTTTACAAAAAGCGATCCAGCAACCTGACAAAGTAAAACAAGTATTAGACAAAGTAAAAACAGACGGACTAAAACCGACTATTGATTCTGTATTTAATAAATTAGGGCAACCCTTACCTTTAGGCTATTGTAATGTAGGGAAAGTTGTAGCAGTTGGTAAAGGGGTCGATGATTTTAAAATAGGAGATCGCGTAGCGTCAAACGGTGCGCATGCTGAGTTTGTTTCAGTTCCTCAAAATTTAGTAGCTAAAATTCCAGATAACGTATCTGATGATGAGGCTGCTTTTACTGTAATTGGAGCTATCGGATTACAAGGGATACGCCTGGCTAATCCTACTTTCGGAGAAACTTTTGTTGTTGTCGGTTTAGGTTTGATCGGATTGATGACCGCACAGTTATTAGTTGCCAACGGCTGTAAAGTAATTGGTTTTGATTATGACGGTACCAAAGTAGAACTTGCCAAATCGTTTGGTATTACCGCTGTTAATCCTTCTGAAGGAACTGATCAGGTATCATTTGTAAATTCTTTTACGAATGGTATTGGAGCTGATGCGGTAATTATCACAGCATCTAATAAAAGTAATGAGATCATTGCGCAATCTGCAAAGATGTCTAGAAAAAGAGGTAGGATAATATTGGTCGGTGTTATCGGGTTGGATATAAGTCGGGCAGATTTTTATGAAAAAGAACTTACTTTCCAAGTGTCCTGTTCATATGGACCAGGTCGATACGACGACAATTATGAGCAAAAAGGTATCGATTATCCACTGTCCTTTGTAAGATGGACGGAAAAAAGAAATTTTGAGGCGGTCCTCCAGGCAATCTCCAGAAAGCTTATACATGTTAATGAATTGATTACTGAAAGAGTTGCTCTGGCAGACTATGATCAGATTTATGGTAACATGAAAGCTTCAAATTCTATCGCTTCTATTCTGATGTACAATCAGAGTAGTGGTGAGCCAAATAGAATAATACAGTTAAATAATAATTCATTTGTAGGGACCAAGGCCGTATTAGGAATCATTGGTGCTGGTAATTTTACCAGTGCAATGATCTTACCGTGTCTAAAGAATACTACCGCAGCACTAAAATTTATTGCAAGCGCGGGGGGGCTGTCTGGTACGACGCTTGCGAAGAAATACAGTATTTCTAATTCAACTACGGATTATAGTAACATACTGGATGATTCAGATGTTAATCTAGTTTTAATAACCACCAGACATAATTCTCATGCTTCGTTAATTCAAAAAAGTCTGGTATCTGGCAAACATGTTTTTGTAGAAAAACCTTTGGCTTTAAATGAGGAAGAGCTCTCAGAAATTATAAAAACCTATCAACAGCATAATAAGACGATAAATGTTGGGTTCAATAGAAGGTTTGCACCTCTAGCGTTGAAAATGAAAAAGTTGTTAGGTAAAGAAAATACACCTGTCAATATTGTTGCGACGATGAATGCAGGATTTATTCCGTCTAATAGTTGGGTGCACGATATGGAGGTCGGCGGTGGTAGAATTATCGGCGAAGCTTGCCATTTTATTGACCTTTGTACTTATATAGCCGGATCATTAGTTAAGGCGGTTTGTTTAAATTCAATGGGAACCAATCCAGATGAAAATACAGATAACGTTTCAATTTTGCTGAAATATGAAAACGGCACTAATGCTGTTATCAATTATTTTTCAAATGGAAGCAAATCTTACTCCAAAGAAAGACTCGAAGTTTACAGTGAGGAGCGCACGCTGGTATTAGATAACTGGCGCAAATTGAAAGGATATGGCTTTAATGGTTTTTCAAGCGAATCTTCATCACAAGATAAAGGGCATTCAGAACAATTCAGAAGATTGATTAGCACCGTGGAAAATGGTGGTGAGCCAATTATACCATTCGACGAAATTGTAAATACAACTCGTGCCAGTTTTGCTGCAATCGAGAGTTTGAAAATTGGAAATTGGGTTCAAATTTAAAAATTAACGTTTAATTACTTTTATAAATATGCTAATAACGATTATAGCTGGTGCTCGTCCTAATTTCATGAAAGTTGCGCCAATAATAGATGCAATTAAAGCAAAAAAAACCGAGGGTATTAATATTAACTATAGACTTGTTCACACTGGACAGCATTATGATAAAAAAATGTCTGGTGACTTTTTTGAACAGTTAGGTATACCTGAGCCCGATGCAAATCTTGAAGCAGGTGGGGGAAGTCAGGCAGAACAAACAGCAGCCATAATGATTCGGTTCGAAAAAGAGCTTCTTGAGCATAAAGCTGACTTGGTTCTGGTTGTTGGAGATGTAACAAGTACAATGGCTTGTTCCATTGTTGCCCAAAAACTTCAGATTAAAGTGGCACATGTTGAAGCAGGAATCCGGTCAGGCGACTGGACAATGCCAGAAGAAATAAATAGACTGGTCACTGATAGTATTACCAATTATTTTTTTACGACTTCTGAGGTTGCTAATGCCAACTTAATTAACACTGGAATAGATAAAGGCAGGATTTTCTATGTTGGTAATACAATGATAGATACACTTTTAAAGCAGATGCCGAATTTCAGAAAACCGTCTGTCTGGGATGAACTCGGGTTAAAGGAAAAAGAATATATTGTTATTACATTACACCGACCTGCCAATGTTGATCAGGAGTCTCAATTGCGGGAATTAATTCAAACAATTGCCGACAGTTCTAATGGTATACCGCTGGTATTTCCTGTACATCCCAGAACAGGTAAGATCTTGAAAAACTTGGGTATTGAAGCGTCTAATCTGCATCTCATCGAACCTTTAGGATATCTGGAGTTTAATTACCTGGTGAAAAATGCGAAAGCTGTTTTAACTGATTCTGGAGGAATTACCGAAGAAACTACGGTAATGGGTGTGCCGTGCATGACTTTAAGGGATAATACCGAAAGACCTGAAACGGTTAATATTGGGACAAATGAGTTGTTGGGAACAAATCCACTAGCTATACCTCCGGCGATGGAAAAGTTGTTTGCGGGGGATTGGAAAAAAGGCGGAATCCCGGAATTATGGGATGGCAAGACAGCAGGACGAATTGTAGAATCTCTTATTGTAGAGTTCAATCTGAATGATTAAGAAAGTTAGATTATTATTAGCTACGGTTTCTCACCTGAAATGGATTCAGATAAAATATCAAATCATATATAGACTGAAGAAACCTGGTACGTTGCTTAAATATTGTGAATCAAGCGTTGTAAAGATTGATCAGCCGCTTTCTTTTAGAATAATGCCGCCGGTATATAAATCTTTCCTGGAGGGAAATATATTCGTTTTTTTAAATCAAACGGTAGATTTCGGAAAAGAAATAGACTGGAATTTTCAAGGTAACGGAAAATTATGGAACTATAATTTGCAATATGGGAATTTTCTATTGCAAGAGGAGGTTACTGTCGCTGCAAAAGTACGATTAATAAAGTCCATATATTCATGGCTTAAGGACGGAAGATTAAATCTGGAGCCATATCCTGCGTCCCTTAGAATTATTAATATTATCCGGTTTGTCACGCAGGAAAATATTTTGGATCAGGATATTTTAGTTTCCCTAAGGGGTGAACTGAGTTATTTATCAGTTCACCCCGAATATCATATTATGGGAAACCATTTATTGGAAAATGGTTTTTCGCTTATTGTGGGGGGGGCTTTTTTCAATAACATTGAATGGTTAACTCAAGGAAGGCAGATTATTGAGAGCGAATTAAATGAGCAAATCCTGAATGATGGGGCGCATTTCGAGTTAAGTCCCATGTATCACCAGATCATCTTCTTTAGACTTCTGGAATTAATTGATTGGTATTCTGAATATGAAAAGGTTGATAAAGGATTCTTATCCTTCTTGAAAGACAAGGCCGCGCTTATGTTATCCTGGCTTAAGGTTATCACATTCAGGAATGGTGATATTCCTCACTTGAATGACAGTTCTGATTGTATTTCTTATTCAACTGATTGGCTCGCACAATATTCAGCGATGCTGAATGTTGAACAAGATCAGTCTGTATCAATTAAGGAATCTGGCTATCGGACGTTTAGTAACAACGATTACGAATGCGTTATTGATCTGGCTCAGATTGGTCCTTCCTACCAAGCGGGGCACGGACACTCAGATGCTTTATCTTTTATTCTATATGCTAATTCTAAGCCCGTATTTGTGGAGCAGGGAACCTCCACGTACCAGATTGGTGCACGGAGGAATACCGAACGCTCTACTTCAGCTCATAATACGGTTGAAGTAAATTATATGAATCAGTCCAATGTTTGGAGTGGTTTCAGAGTGGGTAACCGGGCAAATGTTAAAATCTTAAATGAAACAGGATCGAAATTTGCTGGTACCCAAGATGGTTATAAGGCAATAGGTCTTCTGCATAAGAGAGCTTTCGATTTTCAACTAAGTAAAATTGAAATAGTGGACGAGTTGATCGGTAAAACCGCCGTTAATAGTATTGCTTACTTTCATTTGCATCCAGATTTGATCATACAACGACAGGATAATTCTGTAATTATTGATGGAATAGGGTTAATTACTTTCGATGGTAATGTTAAGGTCTCCATCGAAAATTATGAAATGGCAAACGGTTTTAACAGCTATCTGACAGGCAAAAGAATTCTTGTTAATTTTGACAGGAAACTGATTTCAAATATTATTCTTTCTAAATAAAATAAGTGAAAAAAATACTTTATTTAACTTTTTATTTTGAACCTGATTTGTGTGCCGGTTCATTTCGTAATTCCCCTCTGGTCAAAGAATTGGCTAAACAGCTTGAAAATAAAGCTACAATTGACGTGATGACAACTTTACCTAATAGGTACAGTACATTCGAGGCCGAAGCCATGCAATTTGAATCGCGTGGTAATTATAACATCTCCAGAATATCGATACCTAAACATAACAGTGGCATGAAGGATCAGATTTTGTCTTTCAGAACATACTTTTCAGAGGTTCAGAAGCTGATTAAAGGTAAGAAGTACGATCTGGTTGTTGCCTCATCTTCCCGTTTATTTACGGCATATCTGGGATATAAAATCGCTAAAAAACAGAATATCCCGCTTTATCTGGATATACGTGATTTATTTACAGATACCATAAAAGATGTCCTGACCAGTAAAGTGTTGAAATTTGCTGCGCTACCTATTTTGGATTTTGTGGAGCAGAAAGTTTTTAATTATGCAACTCATATAAATTTAATTTCTGGAGGTTTCAGAAAGTATTTTGATAAATATCCAAACGCGAAATATACCTCATTTCCAAATGGGATTGATAATGAATTCTTGAATCTAGATCAGAGTGAAGTTAAAGATCGGGCCTATAAAGTGGTTACTTATGCGGGTAATTTAGGTGAGGGACAAGGATTACATATTATAGTTCCGCAGGCTGCGAAAATTTTAGGGGATTCTTATAAGTTTCAGATTATAGGTGATGGCGGTGCTAAGCATAAACTGATTGCCGAGATAGAACGGTTGGGTGTCAAGAATGTCGAATTGATAAATCCTGTGCCGCGTAAAGAACTTTTATCAGCCTATAGAGATTCTGATTTTCTTTTCCTCCATTTGAATGATTACGAAGCATTTAAGAAAGTATTGCCTTCTAAAGTATTTGAATTGGGGGCATACGATAAACCCATTATAGCTGGTGTAGCCGGATTTGCAAATGAATTTATTGAAGAGAATATACCTAATAGAATATTATTTCTTCCTGGGGATGTCGATGAAATGGTAAATCAGTTGAAGAACTATAACTATCAAACATATTTCCGGGATAAGTTTATCGCAAAATATCAGAGGGATTCTATTAACACAAATATGGCTAAGTCAATCGTGAATTTGTTGTAAAATTAACTTAGTATTTGACTATTCATTCTGTTCACAAATATGGTCATCTGACAAATTGGTTGAACATTGTCTGTAACAATTAAGATTTATAGTAGTATTAATTTTATATTTAATTAATTTAATTACGCATTATGATGCTTTGTTGAATTAATGTTTATTTTTTAGTAAAAAAAATGTTAAGAAATAATCCTATTCAACATTTATCGTTTTAAAATCATTTTTTGGTACGGTTTTTTAGGAGTGCTGTGTCAAACATAAATATCGAGCATTTTGTTTACACAAATTAATATAGTTCCCCGTTGGATAATCTTCGCGCTTGATTTAGCGATTTGTATTGTTTCCTTGACGTTTGCTTATTCATTGAGACTCAATTTTGATCTCCTTGCACTGGATCGTATAGAATTCAGTAGAAATGTATTGATACTGACCTCGCTGAACGCGGTAGTTTTCGTATTAATGAAGAGCTATTCAGGCATTATACGTTATACGAGCGGACAGGATTCATTCCGTATTTTATATTCAATTTTGTTAGCGAACTCCATATACTTTGTTATTAATATGGTCTTTGTTGCTTTGGGATTTCGGCCCCTCATACACACCACAGTTCTAATTGTAAACGCATTAACTTGTTTCGGCCTGCTGGTGAGTTACAGGATTATGATTAAGTACTTCTTCATGTATATTAAAAACCTGAAGCTGGATAAAGTTAAAGTGTTGATTTATGGAGCAGGAGAGGCGGGTATTTTAACTAAAAGAACCTTTGATCACGATCCTAAAGTAAATAAGAGAATTGTTGCTTTTGTAGATGATGATATGCGTAAAGTGGGTAAAACCATAGAGGGTATTATGATTCTGGATGCCAGTAGATTTGAAGAAATAATTGTAAAGCATGAAGTAGAGGAGGTAATTTTTGCCAGTTACTCTCTTCCTGCAGATACACAGTCTAGCATTGTTGATATCTGTCTGGAACAAGGTATTAAAGTTTTAAATATTCCGCCGCCTAATGCATGGACAGGGGGTAAGATCCAGTCTGGTCAGATTAAGAAACTGAATATTGAAGATTTGCTGAACCGTAAATCTATTGATATTGATATTGAGGGAATAGGCAGCCAGTTAAAAGATAAACGTATTCTGATTACAGGGGCTGCCGGATCTATCGGTTCTGAGATTGTAAGACAGCTGAGTAAGTTTGACGTTGGCTTAATTATCTTATGTGACCAGAGTGAAACAGGTCTGCATGATCTATATCTGGAATTGACTGAGCGCGCAAAGAACAAAAATTTCCATGCTTTTATTGGTGATGTAAGAGATGAAAAACGGATGGAGACTCTGTTTAAGACTTTTAAGCCCCACTACGTCTATCATGCAGGTGCATATAAACATGTACCTTTAATGGAAGATAATCCATCAGAGGCGATTAAAACCAATGTCCTTGGAACAAAAACTATTGCCGATAAGGCTGTGAAATATGGTGTCCAGAAGTTTGTGATGATTTCTACCGATAAGGCGGTGAACCCAACCAACGTGATGGGTGCTTCGAAAAGAATTGCAGAAATCTATGTACAATCGTTAAATAATTCATTACATCATACCGATCATGTATTCAGTAACGGTTTAGGTTATATCAATGATCTGGATGTTAAACCGATCACTAAATTTATCACCACCCGTTTTGGAAATGTATTGGGGTCTAACGGCTCTGTAATTCCAAGATTTAAACAGCAGATTGAAAAGGGAGGCCCGATTACAGTTACACATCCGGAAATTACACGTTACTTCATGACTATTCCTGAAGCATGCCGTTTAGTGCTGGAAGCAGGTTGTATGGGTAAAGGCGGTGAGATATTCGTGTTTGACATGGGTAAATCTGTTAAAATTGTTGATTTAGCCAAAAAAATGATTCAGCTGGCCGGTCTCAGACCGAACGAGGATATCAAAATTGAGTATTCAGGCCTCAGACCTGGAGAAAAATTATATGAAGAGCTGTTAAACGATAATGAGAATACTATGCCTACGCACCATTCAAAAATTATGATTGGGAAGGTGAGAGAGTATGAGTTTAATGATATTCAACTGCAGATTTATAACCTGGTTGACAGTGCCCGCAGGTCGGAAGATATGCAGGTTGTTACTTTAATGAAACAGTTGGTTAAGGAATATAAGAGTCAAAACTCTATCTTCGAAAACCTGGACGCTAAAGTTTAACGTTCCGGCCTTTCTAAATGGCAAAAAACTATTTCTATAACCTGCTGCTTTCCCTGGCTAACTTATTATTCCCAATTTTAAGTTTTCCCTATGTATCCCGGATACTAGGACCTGAAGGGATTGGTAAGGTCCAGTTTATTTATTCTTTTGCAATGTATTTTGCCCTGGTTGCCAGCCTGGGCATTCCTATTTATGGGATGAAGGAGATTGCCCGTCGCAGGAATGATCCTGAAGCGCGTTCCGCTGTCTTCTCAGAGCTTATTATAGTAAATGTGATCACTAGCATAGCTTTGACTGCTGCATATCTCCTGGTGATCTTTTTCTTTCCTTATTTTCAAGCAGACAGAAATCTCTTTATCGCTGCCGGTTTATTAATTTTGCTGAGTTTCTCTTATATCGAATGGTTGTACACCGGGATGGAGGAGTTCAGGTCAATTGCGCTGCGCTCCGTATTGTTTAAAATGATTGGTCTGGTCTTAATGTATACTTTCATAAGGGACCGCAATGACTTCGGCATTTATCTGCTGATCATGATCTTTTCGTTCATGGGAAATAATCTGCTGAGTTTATTTTTGTCGAGGTATCGTGTAAAGCTGGTGCTTCGGGGTTTGAAGCTACGCAGGCATCTTGTTCCGCTACTTATGATTCTGAGTACTACATTTGCTACAAGCATGTATACAGAAATGGACACCGTGTTGCTTGGATTATTAGCAAATAATAAAACCGTTGGATTATATACTGCTGCTGTAAAATTAAGTAAGATAATAATTCCGTTCGTAACCTCGATGGGTGTTGTGCTTATTCCGCGTATTGCAAAGTATTTTGCTGAGGAGAATTTAGAGGGGGTACAGGAAACCTTAAATGAGAACTTCCGGTTCCTTGCTTTTTTCTCTGTTCCGATTGCAATGGGACTAATGCTTTTTGCGCCAGAATTTATTGCACTTTTCTCGGGAAAGGAATTCTTGCCCGCCAAGCTGAGTATGCAGCTGTTATCTTTTCTGCCAGTGGTAATTGGCTTCGGTCATTTATTTTTGTGTCTCATTCTGATCCCTGCCGGTAAGAATAAAGAAATGCTTTTTTCTGTGATCTGCGGAATGGTAATCAGTGTACTGTTGAATTTCCTACTCGTACCAGTCTGGAAGGAGGTGGGTTCTTCAATTGCGAACTTATCTGCAGAAACATTGGTTTCCGTGATGTACTTCTATTTTATCAGAAAGCATTTTAAATTTACCTACCAATGGTCTTTATTAGGCAAGGCTTTACTATGCACTGTGCTTTTTATACCGGTAATCTGGGTGGCCAGATTATATGGAACCTCACTCATCCTAACGCTCATAATAGGGATTTCTGGTTGTGCAGTCTGTTACGTGGCCATGCAGTTGTTCTTGTTCAGGAATTATTTTGTGTTCAGTGTTCTCGACTTTTTGAAAGCTAAGCTGATGCTTAAGAATAAAGTTTAAATTTTACTTAAAGGCAGCGTAAAGAAGAATGTTGATCCTTCTCCGGGTATGCTTTCTACCCAGATCTTGCCGGAATGACTTTTAACAATCTCTGCACTGAGGTATAAGCCAATCCCGAATCCGGAGATTAACTGTGTCTGTCCATTCTTTACCCGGTAGAATCTTTCAAAGAGCCTTTCTGCATCTTCTTTTTTAATACCCATTCCCTGATCCTTAACTCCGATCCTGGCCTCTGAACGAATCACTTCACACCGGATCTCAATTAGTTTTCCTGCAGGGGAATATTTAACGGCATTACTGATGAAATTAGTGATCACTGAGCTGATCTTATCTTTATCTGCTTCTACTTCTACCGGCGGGCAAGGGATGAACTGAATTTCATGTGTTTCGGTAAGCAATTCAGATTCTTTAATATTTTCGGCGATCAGTTCGTCAAGATTGAACTTCTTTTTCTCCAGATGGATCTTACCTGACTCCAGACGTGAGATATTTAGAAATCCATTAATCAGTGTAGTCATCTTGCTGACCTGTGTTCCGATTTTTTTAAGGGCATTTACCGAGAACTGGTCCTGATTCTTCTTAGCCCGGTTCTGCAGTATTTGTGAATAGCCGTTCAGTGAAGTGAGGGGTGTTTTAAGTTCATGGCTCACCATACCGATGAAATCATTTTTACGCAGCTCGTCTTGTTTGCGTTCGGTAATATCCATCATCGTACCGCTGAATTTCAAAGGTTGCTGCTGAATATTGAAACTTGCCTTACCCTTGGCGGCAATATACCTGGGTAAGAGTTCTCCGGGAATATTTAATTGAAATTCGACGTTAAACTTCCCACTGGAGTGCTCACGTAAGGCTTCTTTAATTGCGGAGGACACATGTGCATAATCATCTTTATGAATTACTTTATAAAGATCACTGAGTGATATAGCCGCCTGCTCAGATAAACCCAGCCAGGATTTAAAACGTGGGTTGCCCGATAACTGGAGACTGCGCAGGTCCAGGTCCCAGATACCTATCTCCGCCGCGTCTATAATAAATTGCAGCTGGTCATCTCTTCTGTTCAATTCTTCATTGGAGGCATGCATCTCTTCGTTGATCGCAGCAAGTTCATTATTACTGGCCGTTAGTTCTTCGGAGAGTGATTGTTCCCGCTGGAAGCTTAAAGAGTGTTCGGTCACATCTGTTGCCACTATCATGACACCCATAATTTCATTATCAATATCCAGGACCGGCTCATAAATTAAATCGAAGTACCTCGTAATTACACTGAATGGTGAGGGAATATTGGTCTTTACGCTAAAACCATAGTAAGGGTATTTGGTTTCGTATACGCGATTGATTAGCCTAACCTGGTCGGGGTCTATTAAAGGGTTTGTCTCATCCAGAATTGAAATATTAATTACCTGGTCTTCTCTGCGGCCCCATATTTCCAGCATCTTCTTATTGACTAGTTCTATCAATAATTCCGGTCCCTGAAGGAAGGTTATGGCTACGGGTGCATTTTTAACCAGGGATGAGAACTTATCCTGACTTTTTTCCAGGCTGGCGTTAGCTGCCAGTAATTTCTTGTTGAGGTCATGTTCTCTGAGCAGACCGGTGTCAAGTGCTTGTTTTGTGAGGTTCAGCTGCGTAACGTCTTCAGCTGTATGTAATATACAGTATATTTCTCCCTGCTCGTTTTTAATCGCCTTGTATTCAAAATCGAAGCAGAACCATTGTAGTTTGCCGTTTACCCTGAGTTCAGCGGGTTGATTTTCGGCTTTATAAGTATTTCCTGTTTGCCATACCTGTTGCAACAGGTCAATAAACGGCTGTTCCTTTAATTCGGGTACAGCTTCCTGTAACTCTTGCCCAATGACGCTGCGGTCTTTACCCCAAAAACTGATCATCTGATCATTGGCGAATTCAATGATGATATTTTCAGTAGTATAGATTGCGGTTGCTTTTCTGGATAAAGACAAGATCTCCAGAATTTCCCCATTATTCAGACTGTTTGCAGGTTTGTTCATTTGGCAAATCATAAAATCAAAGATATATCTTTAAAACTTATGTCAAACCTTCCGGCAGCCGTTATGGATATTTTCATTTATTTCCGGTATTATCAGTTGCGCTATCTTTCTGATGAGCTCCTGAATATCATTTCCTTTGGAAACAAAATGGTCTGCACCATTTGTTATAATCTTCTGAAAAGCTTTAGGATCTTCCGTGGATGAGTAGGCAATAATTTTAATTGCCGGCCAGCGTGCTTTTAAATGAATAGCTGTATCATACCCATTCATGACCGGCATATCCAGATCAAGGATTATCAGATCTGGCAATAAAATGCTTTGCTGCAGTTGTTCCAGGCAATCTTTGCCATTTTCTGCCTGAAATAAGATATTATAGCAGTTCTGCTTCAGACTATAACTGATAATGCGCTGGTAGATCAGGTTATCATCTACAATGACGATGTTCCGGATAGTGGTTGATTTCATTTGCTTAAATTTCGGATGGGTGTTTTCCAGTTGTCTTTTTAAACCAGAAATTAAAGGTGCTGCTCTTCTTAAATCCCAGATTGAGAGAGAGCTCTTTGATTTTAAGTTCTTTTTTCTGAAGTATATCCATGGCATACACCATTTGTAATCTCCTGAAATATTCTAATGGGGTTACTTTGTATGTCTTTTTGAAGTGACTTTTGAGCTTGGTAGGCGATACGTGGCAATCTTCGGCCAATGCAGCAATACCTGGAAATTTATCCTGAATATGTCTTTCGAGCAGGATTGCTGCCCTGGCCATCACATCTGAATTATCTCTCAGAGATAAGCCGGCTGAGGTTTTTGGGAATGACAACTTGAAGAAAGTATCAGTTATTTCATAGGCGCTTTTTACAACAGATAGATGGTAATCGAAGTTTTTTCTCTCATGTTTCTGGATATAGTGAAGTCTTCTGAGTATAATGTTTTCAGACTCTTCTATGTTTCTGAAATAGGCGGCATCGATGCCGCGAATGGTTTTGGCTAAATCAGATACATCTTCGGCAGGAATATCTATAAGTTTGTCGAGATAGTCCTGGGTAAATACCAGCCGGCAGCATTTGAGTATCATACCTTTTCTGAGATAGATTTTATGGGTTGTGTCGGGATTGGCAAAAATGACAACCTTATTCGTCCAGTTCAGGTATCCATTGGCTTCATATCCCAGTTTGCCGGTAGTGTGATAGTAATTGATGGAATAATAATTCTTCATCGATTTTTTCGGCTGGAATACATAACAGGTGTCTCTTCTCTCTTCGGTTTCCATGGAGAAAAGCCAGAATCCCTCATTAATTTGTTCGTAATAAATGTCTGACCATGTGAAGTGAAGATTTGAATAGGCATGTCCTTCTGATGATAAATTTGAGTAGCTTTCTTGCTTTTTGAGGTAGTTTATATATGCTTTAGGTTCAAGCTTTTTAAAAAATATAAATCTCCAGTTCCTTTGCATAGCATCTAACGTTGTTCCGGCGTAAACTAGCCATTGTCAATTTTATCAATCTTTACTATCTTATAAAGACTAGTATTTTACCGGATAGGACAGGTTTACTATCTTTTGATAGGTATTTTTATAGATATTATTCTTGTTAGTTTATCTTAATTAACCATTTAATGTGATTTTATATTTTTTTGATAGTTTACGATCGAAATTCTATCAAAAGCCTGATGCGCATTTTTTATGTCTTATTCGGTCCGGTTTATAGCGCAAATTGGCTTGCTGATAAATATATATGGAGCTTACGATAAGCCAGAGCCGATCAAAAGTAGAACAAGCAGCAGACCAAGAAGTTATGAAGAACATGAAATTGTTGTCTTTCCTGGCCAACAGTGCACCTGATATACCACCCTGGTTCGAGGTAGATATCAGGCCCAAGCCTATAATTCCGGAGCCCCTTGACGAAGTATACGGGTTGCAGTCTAAGCATACGTATTGTAGTTACTTCAGATATTTTTGTGAAGCAGAGTTCTCCTGGAAAAAATATGATCCTTTTACTTTGGATATGGAGGATATTTCGGATTCAATTCCTCCGGAGTATAAAGCTAGTGTGGAGCAGCATCAGCATCACATAAACGCCCAGAATGACTTATTAGTACAGTGGGAACGGGAATATGAGGAGTTGCGTTTCTTCCGCTGGAAAGTACACTATGCTAAAGAGTTGCTGAAGCAACTGTCGCTAACTGAGGAGAAATAGGAGGAAGCTGAGGAAAATGGTTATACGAATTTCCTGTAAAATGGAAAATCTGCCATAGCCAGTAGCTCTTTATCGCCATTGCTGTCACCATAGGCATATAGGACATAATGATCTCTTTCGGGTCTGGCTAAGAGGATCCGGTTTGATTTTTCTTGTCCATAACAGTTTTTACTGAGGAATTTCCCGGTTATCAAACCGTCTTTTACTTCTAGTTTAGTAGCAAGCACCGTGGTGATTCCTGCTTTTTCTGCCCATGGCAGAATCCAGTTTTCTGCTGAAGCACTGATAATTATAACTTCATGACCCATTTGCTGGTGCCATTTGATCTTATCGATGGCTTCTGTCCTGATCATCTGGTCTATTTTAGAACAAAAGTCTTCCGCCAGCTGAGTAAAGTCTCTAAGCGTCATCCCGCCGAAAAAGATCTTAAACAGTTTTTCTTTCGCCTGGTAATTAGGGATTATCCTGAGCTTGTAAAGCAAAAGGTAAGGAGCCATCCTGATGACACCGGACAGAAGTGAGGTCATGGGGACAGCGTGCCGTATATACCAAAGCAAGCTGTCTTTCTTAGTTATAGTGCCATCAAAGTCGAATGCTGCGATTACTGGTTTTCTACTGTCTGGAATTTCTCTGCCCATTGGATAATTTTTGATTTTGGTGGATTTGCAATATTAGCAGGGACCCTGAACCTGGAATCGGAACGGATAATAAATTCCAGACCGGGATCGTCGTCATTAAATTTTACTTCCTGATACCGGATCTGATTTTCGTCGAATCTTATCCGGTTACTTTGTGCCGAACCCCATTCTACCTGGACTGGCTGCGCTGTTTGTTTAATCCTGGATAGTTGATAATCGACGAGTTTTGTCATCATAAAATTCCATCCGAATGTAAGACTGCTGAATGCAATACTTCCAATGAATAAGAGATAGATGAGCCCATTCAGATATTTGTATTTTAAAGGATTATTCAATTCTGCCAGTAAAAGAATGATAACAGGGAAGTACCAGAGCTGCGGAATATACCGGGCCCACCACGATTCTGGCATTACGATAACTGAAATTACGATTACAGCGAGGATATAGTATGCATTCTTATCTGGTTTAACACCCTGCTTATTCAACAGGATCATGACCAGTAGCGCGAAGCTTAACAAGAGAATGCCGCTGAATAAAGGACCGAAACCAGCTACCCGGGTATCTACCTTGGCAGCATTGCTGATTTCCGATTTCTGGAATGTAAAAGGCATTTTCAGCGCTGCTTTCCGGTCACTTCCGGGCATTATATTATCTGTTCTGCCAAATATGGACCTGGTGAATTTCATGAATCCGTTCTGATCTTCGAATCCGGCCGGCAGGTTATAGCCTATAATATCTACTTTTTCACTGCCCATCAGTGGATAGAACGGGTGTTTGTATTGTGTAGTATTGATATAATAAGGGTTAAACCCAACGAGGAGCACTGCAGTGAGTCCGGAAATAATGCTGGTTAGAAAGACTCTTCGGAGTATCAGCGTTCTTTTAGTGAAGACCAGCCAGGCAAGCAGGAAGAAACTAAACAGGACAATATAAACCAGTCCGGTAAACTTAATATTACTGGTAATTATAATTACAGAGGCTAGTAAAAGCAGATTGGCATAACCGGGATTTCTGACGATCCAGAGTACTGTTGCTAAAAAACAGAGTAGCATAATAGCCAGCTGACCATCTACATAAGTGCTGATAAGCTGAGTAACTACGACCGGATTCCCAACAGCAATTAAGGTGATCAGTATGCATTTCCAACGGCTTAGTTTTTGAATAGTTAGCAACCAGGAGAGTAAAATGCAGGCGGTTGCAATCCAAAGGATAAAATTGGTGGCCTTACTGACTTCAATATAGGGAATAATGCTGTATAACGCACTTTGTGGTAATTCTACACCTTTTGAGTAATGGTTAATATAAATGGCCATTTTAATGCTTTCGGGAAGCATTTCATGAAAAGGGTTCCAGCCATTCTTTAATTGATATATAGCTTCCTGATGATAGGACTGTCCATCGTAGCTGACGTCATAAAAATAGAGGGATATCGCAACGCAGAGTGCAATAATAACCAGACTGGCAATGACCGGGCGCAGAAAAAATAAAGGTGTTTTAATGATCGGCTGGTTCAGGCTGTAACAGATTATTCCTGCGATCAGGAACGAAACCGGTAACTGCCATGCTGAAATCCCTGTTCCGGTAAATAATGCAATGGAAGAAATCACCAAAACCAGTGCAATGGTATAAATGAGCAGTGTACCTGTCAGCAATAGTATGCCGGATGTTTGTGATTCTGTTTTCATCTTAGATTTTCAGGTATATGATTAAAAAGAACGATACGATCCAGCCAACCAGGATAAGCTGAAGGAAATGATTTTTTAAAAGAATAGCCGTCGGACTTCCGGATATAAGCCAGACAAACGTAAGTTGAAGATATCTTAAGACACCAAGTATAACAAAGAATGAGGTCAGGTAAATCTGATCGCCGTATTTAGCAGTTATTTCCGGCGATACGCAATACATGATATAGCATACAATCACCACGGTAGCCATAATTGTAATCGCTACATTCAGGAAGTCCATATTGTATCCCTGGAGGTTCTTTCTCGCTTTTTCACCGGTCCTGGTAAAATTAAATACATCATCCCGGCGTTTGGCCAGGGCCAGGAATAAAGCCAGCACGAGAGTCATTAAAATAATCCAGTGAGACAAAGGTGTTTCGGTAACTGCACCTCCGATTAATAATCTTATAACGAAGCCAATAGCGATGAGCATAATGTCCAGGATGGCAATATGTTTTAGTTTAATAGAATAGAGTATGTTTTGCACCAGGTAAACTGCCGAGAAGAACATGACCTTCTGATTATCTATGTATAAGAATAAGGCGGCTGAAAGGGCTAGCAGTCCTAAAATGAGTAGCAATCCTTCTGTTGGGCTGACTTTGCCACTGGCCAGCGGCCTGTTCCTTTTTACCGGATGGATTTTGTCACTGCTGATATCCATCCAGTCGTTAAAGACATAAACAGCACTTGCCAATAATGAAAAGGCTATAAAAGTGAGGCTAAGATGCAGCAGGTTTTCCAGTGGAAGGATTTTCAGTGCAAAAAAGGAGGGCAGGAATATAAATAGGTTCTTTACCCACTGATGTACTCTGATGAGCTTGATGAAAGAGCGTATTTTTTGCATGGTACAGTCAGGCAAACTTGTACTTGCCACTATGAATATGCACTTAATTTTTGAATACTATTTTCTTTTTCGTGAGATAATTAAATACGGCAACCAGAATAATTGCGATGACTTTTGAAATTAACAGATTTATTACAATGATTTCAGCTAAAAACCAGATTATAAACTGGTTTAGTAAAATAGCCATCCCGGAAAACAGGATGAAATACATGATTTCAGTTTGTTTTTTATGCTGACTTGCCTGGAAAACAAATGTCCTGGACATCCCGTAATTAATACAGATGGCCAGGACAATGGAGAGTATGTTTGCGGTTAGATAAGGGACCGCCAGGCTCTTTACAAAGACGGTGAAAGAAGTGAATTCAATTGCCGAACAAATTACACCAACGATCAGAAATCTGAACACGCTGGAGCTGAGCAAAGGCCGGACAATATCAATGATCTTCACCGTTTCATCTTTATTAGATTATAGAATTAATTTTTTCGTGTCGCAACCAAATAAATGGCATAGATACCCGCAAATCCTATCATAAACATCAATATGGTAGATGCATATTTCATCTTATTCTTCTTCAGCGGGAATTCTGGTTCGTCTACAATCTGAACAGTAGGGGTCTCCTGTGCAAGCATCATTTTACTGGCTTCCAGGTTCTTTACTGTTTCACTGAATACAGTGCTCAGAATAATTTTGTCACGTTCTGTCGTTTCTACATTGGCATTCGCGCTGGTATACGCAGGATTCAGGTCGAGCAGGCTCTGACTGGCCGAAGAAGCCGCAAGGGTTTTCTTATTCAGAATGCGCCCGATACTATCTGCCCTGTGCTGAAGGCGGGTAACATTATTACGCATCCTGCCTGTTTTGGTCTGGATAAAGAAGTCTGTTCCCTGCTTAATCATTCTCGTACAAAACAGATAAGCAAGCTTCTCATCGCGCATAGTGGAGTTAACTTCAAAAAAACTTAGTTTTTTGTCTGTTTTTGCTACTCCAAACTGGCCTTCTATAATCGATTTTGTAATCTCATGTAATAAGCTGTCCTGGGTGCGTGTATAGTTCTTTCCTCCCACCGGAAAACGAATAATCTGACCATTTATACTGTACTTCAGCCATTTTTTGTCCAGTTTATAAGCCTTCGCATATTGATCGGCCAGGGAATAGTCACCCTTATCATTATAAGGAGATAGTAGGGTGTTTTTAATAAGTCTTCTGGATTTCAGCAGCTCTTGTACATTGTCTCCGGCAAGAACGCCGCTGGCACCGCTTAAACCGTCGAGGTTGAAGCCAAACTGTCCGGCGATAGCCGCCAGGCCGCCTCCGCCACTGGATTTAGTATCATCTATTACAAAGGTTAATCTTGCTGTATAAGTTACAGGCCATTTCCAGGCAAACAAGGCTCCTGCTAGTGCTGCAAGCAGCAAGACCAGCGCTAATGATTTTTTAAATTGAAGTACGTATTTTAAGTCATTGATCCTGTCGCTGATCAGTTTCTTAAAGGAGAATTCGGGCTCGTAAGGGTAAGGTGTCTTTTCAGTATTCATCTTATCTGTTTAAAATAGCGATCAGACTGATTAACGCAGTTACTGCCGATGTGATTGCCCCGATTTCGCCTAATCCCATTCTCCAGATTGAAGTGCTTTTGCCTTTCTCAGGGACAACGATTTTACTACCTGGCTTAATAGCTGGATAATTGCGGAAGAACAGGAAATTGGTTACTGGTTTATTCAGTCCGTCCGGATATTTTACATATGCTCCTTTCAGTCTCGCATTTTCTGTTTTACCAGCCGCTGCATTGAGGTAATATTTAAATCTGCGGCCATTATAACTAATGAACTGAGGATTGTTTACAGCTCCGGCAACTTCGACGAATGAGATTGCTCTGGGAACATAAATACTATCTCCCGGTAAAAGGATCATGCTCTTTTTAACCATCTCATTATTGCTGGTGCTGGACAAGTCCAGGTTCACACGTACGCCATTACGGAAGGTCTGGGCATTTTCCAACGAACCGTATGGGGTAATCCCACCCGCACGTTTCAGGAAGTCCTGAGCGGTCTCATCTCTGCGTTGTACGGCATAATCACCTGGGAACAATACTTCACCTTTTACGGCAATATTACCTAGTGATCTGTAGTTGACCAGGCGTGGGATATAAACATAATCCATTGGCATTAACTCCATGTCGGGAAGTGCCCCGGTTGCAGGATCAATATTGACAACGAATGTTTCTACCAGCTGGTTGGCTACGCTATCCTGTTTGTTCTCAATAATCCTTGAAATTTCAATATGGTGTTCTGCTGCTGATTCGGTAAAACCACCTGACATAGCAATAACATCTGCGAGTTTCATACCTTTCCTATAGGTGAAAACTGTCGGTGTACGGACATTCCCGTTAACTGTCACTTGCTGGTTTCTGACAAAATCTGAACGGTCCTGAATCATAACGGAGTCATCCCTCATTAAAGGAATGTCACTACCACCATTGAGTACCAGTGCAGGATTAAATGAAATAAATTCTTTTTCCAGGTTTGGCAGTGTCCTTTTGATATAACCTCTTTCCATATATGCTTCTGGTTTCATTCCCTGCGCGTTTTGCAGTAATGCACCCAAACTGAAGCCTGCGGTGAGTTCATAAGTGCCTGGCCGGTAAACTGATCCTTCCAGGGTTACGCGGTTGGCAAAGCGGTTGGTAATAGCTCCGATTTCTACAACGTCTCCATTTCTCGGGGTATAACCGCTGAATAAATTGGACGGTACGTCTTTAACTTCTCTTTCAATCGCGTTGATCTGTTCTATTTTAGCAATCCCGCGATAAGCGATATCAGTATAGCCGCCGGCATATTCCAGCAGCGCATCTAATTGTTCACTTGCTTTTAATTCATAGATAGCTGGTCTTTTGACTTCGCCGGTAATACTTACGCGTTTAGTATAAACAGGGATCCGGATTACATCCTGATCTTCCAGTCGAATATTCCCATCCATCAATCCTTTCTGAAGGAAAGTGTAAAAGTCGACTGTGCGGTAAACTTTGTTGTTCCTGATGAGCTCTATACGACGCAGGGAACCGTTAACACTTGGTCCGCCTGAGTTATAAAGCGCATTGAAAAGTGTGGAAACGGATGAAAGGGTATAAGATCCTGGTGTTTTAACTTCACCAATCAGTGTTACTTTAATACTTCTGGTTGTACCCAGGTTTATAGCGACTTGTGTTTGTCCGCTAGTTAATGCCGGATAGATCTTTGTGAGCTTACCGCGTACCTGGCTTGTCGCCTGTTCTATGGTGAGGCCGTTTACATAAACTAATCCTGCATATGGGATCTGGAGATTTCCATCAGGACTTACTTTAGTCTTAATGGTAGTTTCATTCATCCCGGTTACTAAAACAATTACTTCGTCACCAGGGCCTAAAACATAACCTTTTGGTGTAGCAGCATTTGTATTTGGCTCGAACTTAACCGTACTTTGATTAAAGAAGTCCATTCCGTAAATATTAAGTACCGGTTTTGGGGCTGCCGGCTCTGCTTTTTTCTCAGGTTTAATAACGGTAGATGCAGTGTCGCGCGTGAAATTTGTAGTCTCTTTATTCGCGGCTGTAGGTGGTTTTACGCCTTTTTGATTCAGTCCAAGTAAAGTAACCCTGTTTTTGAATTCTTCAACTTCTCCTGGCGGCAAACCTTTCTGTGCCATTAATTTATAAGCTTCTTTTTCCGGAATGCCGGTTTCTTCGAGTTTCGTCCAGGCCTGAATAATCTGCTGATCAGTAAGCTGACTGATTTTCACATTCTGTATATTACTCAGGGATAATTCCTGGGATTTCCCGGTTTGGGTAAAAGCAATACAGATCAATAAAAGTATAGTGAAAAATTTAATGCGCATGGAAGGTTTATGATATTAGTTTTTACAAATATATGATATTCAGTACATTTTTCTTAAATGCCAAATGAGACGCCCAGGCGGAATTCGTTTGGTACGGCTGAGGTTTGTACTTCGGGATTAATTACACCGCTTTGACGCTGGTAACTTGTTCTGATGTATAGTTTATTCAGGAGCTCATAATTAGCCTGAATGAGCAATTGTTTTTGCGTCTGAACCGGTCCTTCCTGCAGGAATTTTGCCTGAGGCTCTGCCCAGTACTGATCAAAAAGGTCTCCATCTTTACCTTTGCGGATATAAGTGAACTGAACCCTGGTGTTAAAACGTGGTAATGGATTATAGGAAGCCCAGGCCATGATCCGGTCTGCATTCTGTCCCATCCAGTCACCCAGCAGGTAGCTCTGGTTAGTGTAGGTCTGTGCAGGTATCAGATTGTTATAGGCATATGGGTTGATCCGGGTATATTCTGCGCCCAGGGTCAGATATGGAATCACTACATCTGTGCGGCTTGCGCCTACAGTATATCCCAGCTGATTTCTGCTTTTCTCTTTATTGAAGATACTTCCTGTACGGATCTCATCAATAAAAAGGGAGGCATATAAATGTGTTTTCGGAATAAAGTTTCTGGAACTGACATTAAAGAAGAACTGTCCGTTAGCTCCAGTTGTTAATTTATATCTGCTCTGGTATTGATCATAGGCTTTAAAGAACATAACTGGTAAAAGATACCCTGCATCAAAATCATCGCTGTAAACCATACTCTCTCCGATGCTCAGGCTAAGGCCTTTTGTTGGTAGAAAAGTTAACGTGTGACTAACAAAGTACTTACGGATATATAATTCTCTGTTCTCCCCGTATAGCGGGTTGCCTTTGTCATAAGATCTGGCAGAGTCAATTAGTGCTGAGTTTAACCAGGCATGCATATAATTAAAGCGAAGCCATTTTAAAGGGGCATAATCCAGACGGATCATTGGATAGGATGGAGCTTTGTCTGATAGTACAATGCGGCCTCCTTCTCCATAGCCCCATAACATCTGGTCTTTACCAACGCTGATGGAACCGTTTTTCCAGGCATAGGTTACTGATCCTCTGACATCACTGAAGTTAACGGTTTTAGCATTAGGGTTGATATTGGCTGTACGTAGGATTCCTGTTTCAGGTGTAAATCTTTTCAGACTGTCAATTCCGCTTCCTTTTTCGGTAATATCCTGGAAGTAGGCCTGGAAAGAGAAGTGTTTACCAGCGTGTCCGTAAAATGACAGACCCGTGGCGGTCTTAAAAACACTTTTGCCTTTTCCATTTGTGGTTTCAAAGGTAAGTGCAGGATCTCCACGTAAAAAGAAATCGTCATTTTTAACAGAAAGAAATCTCCATCTGTCATACTGGTCTTTGCGAAAAAAGGTAGTCGTATCCTTTAATGGAATGTCAAATTCTGAGTATTCCTGCTGATAAAACGCAAGTTCTTTCTGCTCTCTGGACGATAATTTGTCTTTTTGTTCTTCGAGTTCTTTCAGATATCCGGCGATGTCTTTTCTGCTGATAGGCTGAATAAGGTCATTATATTCGATGCGGCCAATCTGTGCCTGCCTTGATAAGTATTGATATACCGGGCTCTTCGGGTTCTCGAACACAACCTGCCCGGTTGCGGTGAGTTGGTTGAACACAAGGCAGGTAATTATGATTAGACTGTATTTGATAAATTTCATCGTATAATTGGAAGATGTTTTAATTTTAAGATTATAAAAACGCAAGTATAGGACAATAATCGCAGACCCACGTAAATTTATTTATAGTCCGGGTATTAGTTTTTGTAACCCGGCATAGTGTTTTTCTGAGTTGATCAGGTTGTGTATGTGTGCTTTAGCATTTTTTCCCATTTCCTTAATCTCATCGGGACTGTCATAGAGTTCACGGATTCTGTCAGATAAAACAGTGACATCTCCGTGTGGAAAAAGTCTGCCCGTCTTACCTTCTATAACCATCTCTGGAATAGCTCCGATTAATGACCCGATGACAGGTTTACCCATCGCCATTGCCTCTACTACAGTAAAACCCAGTACCTCGTACCATTCGGAGGGGCAAACCAAAAACTCTGCGTTTCCAATCTCTTTGAGCGTGTCGGCCCTTTTCAATTTCCCTAAAAAGGTAACATTTTTTAATCGCTGTTCTGCTACGAATTGCCTGAGTTCTGCTTCCTGGGTTCCTGTTCCGATTAATCTGAGCTGGATATCTGGATGGTTAGCTATGGCTTTGATTAAAGTATGGGGTCCCTTAATCTTTTCCAGCCTGCCTGCGAATACAATATACTTCTGAGCCGGTGCCTTACCGAGGTTTCTGGTTGCGCTTTCAACTTCTGCATAATCATACCCATGATAAAGTTGTACCAGTTTTTCCGGAAAGAAGTTAAATGAGCGAAATTTCTGATATAAAAACTCAGAAGGACATACATAGTGATCTACATATTGATAGCAATTCAAAGCTGCATGTACATAGTTTTCTGTAGCGGCAACCAAACTTGCAGGTAAGGAGCCTTTCTTACATTTATTGGTTATGCAATGATAAAATGCGCCACCTTTGCATTTTTCGCAAATCTCACCATGGCTGATAAAGGTGCTCTCGGGACAAATGGGTGTGTATTCGTGTAAAGTCCAGATAACCGGGATTCCTCGTTCTTTTAATGTTTTGAGAATAATAGGGGTAATGTAATGATGAATTACATTGATATGTGCAAAGTCTATTTTAACAGTATCCAGTAATTTTTCGAGTTGCTGTTGCGCTTCTTTTGACCAGATACTCTTTTTAATTACGTTATAGGCAGCGACAGGGCTTGTTTTATTAACCTTTTTATAATCAATATGGCTGATGAAGAAGGATGAATATGCATTGTTGAAGTTGCGTTCGTCCTGCATCGAAAAAGGGATAATCTGATGCCCATTGGCTATATATTGCCTGGTGATGTTTTCTACGTACGTCCAGTCACCACCGCTTGGATACCATGTCCAGTTTGCGACAAGTATATTCATATATCTTATTTATACTTTTCAAGAAAAAATGGCATAATTTTTATACCTGTGTGCATGAAAATGATCTCCAAAGATGCCTGATTTAATCAAATTATTGAAGAAATAATACATTTTTGATCGTAATTGCTACTATAGTATTTAATGATTGAAAAAAAACGCTAATTTTGGAAGGACGATAAGACTCAATATTTTAGATTCGCCATTGGATCGTGGTTATGATATTGATCCAAATGACCTTAATTTCGTAATGAAGAAAAAAATTTATATCGCTGGTGCAGGCGGAATGCTAGGTGAAGCTTTTTACCGCGTATTCAAAGATGAATACGATATTAAATGTACGGACAAAGATGTAAATGAAGATTGGCTTAGTCTGCTTGATTTCAGAGACTTTGATAATTATAAAAAAGATGTAGTCGATTTTAAACCCGACTTTCTTTTCCATTTGGGCGCTTATACCGATCTAGAATATTGCGAAGTTAATCTTGATGATACTTATCTGACTAATACTACTGCGGTTGAAAATGCCGTAATTATTGCAAACGAGCTTCAAATCCCTGTTCTATATATCAGTACTGCCGGAATTTTTGACGGTAAAAAAGATTTTTATGATGACTGGGATGAACCTAATCCGCTGGGTCATTATGCGCGTTCCAAGTATATGGGAGAGCGTTATGTCCGTGAGCACGCAGAAAGATATATTATTTGCCGTGCAGGCTGGATGATGGGCGGCGGTCCTAAAAAGGATAAAAAATTCATTAATAAAATTATTAAACAACTGGCTACAGGTACCCGTGACCTGCATATTGTGAATGATAAGGATGGAACTCCAACTTTTACAGTGGATTTTGCTAAAAATGTAAAGCTGCTGTTCGAGAAAGAATATTGGGGTTTATATAACCTGGTCTGCAATGGTGAAACCAGCCGTAAAGAGGTTGCCGAAGAGTTGGTTCGGATACTGGGGCTTCAGGATGAGGTAACTATTCATGAAGTGACTTCTGACTATTTCAAGGATACTTATTTTGCACCCCGTCCGCCTTCAGAGCGACTGATCAATAAAAAGCTTGATCTGCGTGATATGAATAAAATGCGTGATTGGAAGGTGGCTCTGGATGAGTATGTAAACGATTATTTTGGAGAATTTGTAAAAGAGCACTTCGAGAGTAGCAGATGCGTATAGCTGCCTTTGGATTCAGATCTGTTCCACCTGCAAGGGGTGCCGCTGGTGCTGATAAGTTTGCGTTGGAACTTTTTCCAAGGCTGGTAAGCAGGGGCCATCAGGTTGTTGCTTATAACAGACAGTATCCTGACGTTTTTGTAGATATCAATGTATACAAAGGTGTACAGATCAAAACAATCAAAACTATTAAAAGAAGTGGTTTTGATACGTTGCTTCATTCTTTCAAATCTACTTGTGATATCATCTGGAATAATACGGCTGATATCGTCCATATTCAGAACGGTGGAAACAGTATATGGGCATTGCCTTTAAGGCTGTTTGGTAAGAAGGTTTTTATTAGCCAGGACGGTGTCGACTGGAAGAGGGACAAATGGTCCTGGTACGCTAAAATGTATCTTCAGTTTTCTGCCTACATCACCGCATATCTGCCTAATGAGGTTATCTTTGATAACGTTATTGCTAAAAAATTATTTGAAGATCGTTTCCGCAAGACTTTCGCTTTCATCCCGTTTGGAAGTGAAATAGCGGCCTGGCCTGAGAATAATGATATTCTGGACCGGCTGAATCTGAAACCGGGTGATTACTATCTATTTGTCGGCAGGTTTATTCCGGATAAAGGACTTCACTATCTGATTCCCGGCTTTACCGCGTCTTCCAGTAAAAAGAAACTGGTGCTGATAGGTGGCTCCCCGAATCCATCTCCATATGAAAAGGAATTAACTGATCTGGCAAATGACAATGTTTATTTCCCGGGGTTTCTATACGGTGATGAGGTTAATACTTTAATGAAAAATGCGTACTGTTATATCCAGGCATCTGATGTGGAAGGTCTTTCTCCCGTTGTGCTTTCTGTGATGGGATTGGGTGTACCGCTTATCGTAAGTGATATCGAGGAGAATGAGTATGCAGTACAGGATACAGCTCGTATGTTTAAAAAGGGCAATATAACCTCTTTAACAGAAGAAATTAACTTCGCTGAAGATAATTATCCGGAGATGCAGGCTCTTGCTTTAAGAGCACGGGAGCGTGCGCTGTCGGTGTTTAACTGGGAGCACGTAGCCGATGAACATGTACGCGTGTTCGAGAAGGGCTGATCAGACAAAATATTTAATGAAAATAAAAAAGCAGGAATCTCTCAAAAGATTCCTGCTTTTTTTTGTGCTTTGGTTTTGTTTATTTGTTCAGACGTTTCTGTTCGTCATCTAGTCCTGTACTTCTGTTTCTTGCAGATTTTACAGTCATTTTTCCGAAGCGGTAAGTGAAACTCAATCTCACGCTCGTCGTCGTACCGTATTGTTCCAGGTAATAGTCGTTTCCAGGAAGTGTGCTATTAATTCTCGCTTTTTGTGTATGGAATATATCACTTACACCCAGCTTGATGTTTCCAGACTTATCCGGGAAATTATAGCGCAAACCCGCATCGGTATTGAACATGCTTTTTAATTTCAGGGCTCCCTGGATCTGTGGGGTGCTATACATTACACCTGCATCTGCACTGATCAGCTTAGTAATCGTAAAGTTGTTTTGTGCGTAAATGTTACCACTGAATTGTTTGGTATCCAGATTAGAACCGCTTAATCCCGGCGCTTTGATCTGTTTGTAATAACCCAGTACATTGTTGTTCATATTCCACCAGTCCGTTAATTTAACCGGGAAGTTCAGGGTTAAGGAAGCAACTTGCTCTGATGCCAGGTTTAATACTGTCTGAAACATGGATTTCCTTACTTCATCCTGTAACAGTACTTGTGTGATCACGTCTGTTGTTCTGCTGTAATTTAAAGCGACACTATATTTTTGTTTATACAGATAAGAGGCTTCCAGGTTGTTGGAGTATTCTGGTGTCAGGTTAGGATTACCCTGGTTGTAAGTGTACTGGTCCAGATAGAATACGAAAGGGTTCAGATTTCTATAATTCGGTCTGTTAATCTTCCTGGAATAGGAGAAGTTCAGTACGTTATCTGCATTTAAGTTTTGTGATAAACTCACCGATGGAAAAAGGTTTGTGTATTTACGGTCGGTCACCAGATTCTGGGTTACAGAATTTCCGGTTGAATGCGTGTTCTCCAAACGTAAACCTGCTTGAATTGATGATTTGCCGAAGGTTGCATTGAATGTAGTATACACTGCGTTTACTTTCTCATCGTATTTAAACCTGTTGCTTTTTCCAGCATCAAATTCCCAGTCATTGCCCTCACGGTTTTCATACACGTAATCATTATCGGTTTTTACATCGGATAGTTTAAATCCTGCATCCAGCTTGTATTTTTTGTTGATAGGTAAAGTATAGTCAGCTTTGAGTGCTTTAATATCAATGTTTGAAGGTGCAAAGCTTCTGTAAATCTCTCCATTTTTATAAAAACTGCCGTTAGGATTGTAAAATACGTTTGTATTGGTCGCATCATCGTCAGAAGTGTATTTTGAATAGTCCGCATCTACAGTTATCTCCTGACCCGCAGTATCCAGCACACCTTTGTAGTTAATATTATAAGAGTAGGTTTTACGTGGATTTGTATTTGTTGCAGTACTTCTCAGCAGTGAATCTGTCTCTGTAAATGATCTTCCAATGTTTACTTTACTGAAGCCACTGGAGTGATAGTTGCTTATGTTTCCTTTGAACAATGCACCGATTGTGTGGTTTTTGGTTAGAAATATATCTGTTCCGATCTTGAAATTGTTTGATTCATAAACTGAGGTGTCTTTATTCCTCTGACTGAAATATACCGGATCTGTGATACTGGCTGTTTTCCTGTCTATATCTGTATGTTGTTGTTCTTTATTGCGGTAATAACCGTAAGATCCGAATAAGTTAAAGTTCTTTTTACGGAAGTTCAGGTCTAATGATCCATTGCCATTCAGATATTTGTTAAATCCGGTACCTGCATTGAGGCTACCGTTAAATCCTTCTGTTTTGCTTTTTTTGGTTTTGATATTAATAATACCACCGGTAGCGTTAGCTTCATATCTGGCACCGGGATTATTGATAATCTCAATACTTTCAATCTGGCTGCTCTGCATCGATTTAAGCAGGTTAACCACATCTGCACCACTGAGGTAAGATTGTTTCCCGTCGATAGTAACCAGAACATTGCTTTTTCCGGCTAATGCGATATTATCATTCTGGTCAACGGTAACTCCCGGTGCTTTTTTAAGAATCTCAAGTCCGGTAAGGCCTGCAGAGGAAGGTGTGGCGTCTATGTTGAAAATCAATTTATCTGCTCTGCGTTCCAAAACCGGTTTAGCCGCGGTTACTGAAACTTCATTGAGTTGTTTTGATAGTTCGGCAAGTGTTATTGCCGGTACCTGATATGCTGCAGTTGCTTTAAAATCGAAAGCGACAGAGTTTACTTTAGAATATCCGACCGAGGTTGCCACGATATAGTATTTATTTGCTGCGGCATTAAAACTGTATTTACCATCCATATCTGTCATAGCTGTAGTAACCAGAGTGGAGTCTTTTGCCGAGTATAGTAAGACGGTAGCGGAAGGGATTGTTTGGGTGTGATCTTTCACAATTCCGCTGATTTTAGCACTTTGCTGTGCATTTAATTTTAAAGGAAGAATGTAAAAAATGAGAAGGATGGCGGGTAGAAATATTTTCATTTGAATAAGCGTTTGTTGAAAACTAAGAATTTAAAATAATCAGGTGTTCAATATGTCTCTTGAATACTTAATTATCGGGAATTACTTAAGCTTTTCTAGTTTGTTTGTAATTAAGACGAGGGCTGTCGAAAAAAGTTACATGCATTTCAAATTTTTAACATTAAACGCTATTATTTAACACTTTAGGATAAAATTAAATGGCGGATTTGGCTGATTGGAACTCTGTTAAGGGCGTTGATGTTCTTTAAAGAGTTGAATAAGTTCCGTGGCGGCTTTGTCCCAGGAAAAATAGCTCAGACGTGCCTTTCCAGCCTGGATAAGTCTGGATCTGAGTTGTGCGTTTTCTTGCAGTGAATGCATCTTCGCGGTAATGTCACCATCATCTTTGGGGTTGAAAGTTAACACGGCGTCGCCACCAACTTCAGGCAGGCAGGTATTATCTGCAACCATAACTGGAATTCCATATTGAAATGCTTCAAGTACCGGAATTCCAAAACCTTCATTTAAAGAAGGGAATACATAGAACAGGGCGTAGGTATAAATTCCGGCCAGTTCATCTTCACTGAGGTAGCCGGTTATTATAATCTCTTGTGCATAACCTGAAGTTTGAATTTCATGCTGAATCTGCAGTAATTCGGTGTTGTCCTGAAGTCCTTGATCGGGACCCGCAAGCACCAGTTTTATTGAAGAAGGATTCTCTGTTTTTAAAGCAGCAAAGGCACGAATCAATGCGGGAATGTTTTTGCGCTTAAAGGGTGAACCAACATGCAGGATATATTGTTGGGGTAAGAGGTTAAATTGTTGCAAGACGGCCGCTGATGGATGGTCTATGCGTGTTTTTGGACCTTCATAAACGACTTTAAAATGATCTTGAGGAATATTAGTATAATGTGCCAGCTGTTTTTGCGCATAGGCTGTAGGCGTTATCACAAATGCAGATTTACGGGCAGCGGGTAAAGCAGTCAGATGATATAGTTTGAGCCAAAGTTTTCCATAGTGTTCTGGATTTTCAAAGAAAAAAGCGTCGTGAAAAACGGGTACAGTCTGGTATCCCAGACGAACCAGTGGAACAAAATTGTCGGTGCAAAGGACAAAATCACAATGCTTTCTCGCAGCTTTCAGTGGCAGAATTACTTGTTTCCAGAGTTGGTAAAAAAAATGGTTACTGTATTTAGAGAGTTTGGACTCTCCTGGTCCTGCGCTTAGTTTTGTATCCAGGAAATGTATTGTCAGATTTTCTCCGGACAGTTTGTACAACGCTTTGCAGAGCTCTTCCAGATAAGTTCTGGTCCCGGTTTTTGCCGTCTGGAGGTCTCGTATGTCGATACCGATATTCAAGTGTTTCTTATACATTTTCACCGGTTATTCTGTTTTTAATAATTTTAGCAGGAATGCCGGCTGCTATTGAGTTTTCGGGAATAGATCGACTTACAATACTTCCGGCAGCAATGACGCATCCCGGACCCACGGTGACGCCGTCCAGGATAGTGACTCCGGCACCCAGCCAGCAGTTATCGCCGATCGTAACGCCTTTACGGGTTACACCCTGCGCTTTAATAGACAGTGCAGGATCATTATAGTTATGATTTTCAGAGAATATTTTAACATCCGGTCCGAAAATGACGTCTTTTCCTATCGTAATGCCACCTTGTCCTGCAAGGTACGCCCTGGCATTAATACCTGTTCCACTGCCTATGGTAATGCCCTTACCTCTTTGGGCAATGACACCCGTACATATTAATATCGAATCACGTGCAATGGAAACGTTGTCGCCGAGCTGAATTCCTTCAGCTGACAGGGCATTTATAAACACGTTGTCTTCCAGAATAAGATTTTTACCACATTGAAGCTGATAGGCATGACTTATCTTTACGCGACTTCCTATAAAAAGAAGCCCTGCCGAGCGTTTAATCCATATTTTCTGCCATAGGCCACGCAGAACCTGTACTGCTCTTCTGCCACTGATTATGCTAAGATCGCGGGTACTGTAAACGCTTTCCCACTTATAATTTGGGTCGTTCTTTAGTTTTCTTATAATTTTCTCAACTAGCATCGGCTATCTCCTCTGGTTTGGAGTACTGCATGACAATACTGATGAATAATCCGGAAAAGAACCAGTTCATATACGATATATAGGATGAGGACTCTACTTCCGAGGTTAATAGGGGAATAAAGATCGCAATTTTCAATAACAGAACCAGCATACAGACTTTTCTCTCTTTACCTCTAAGGATGGGTAACCATTTTAAACCGGTTCGGATAAAGCCTATATAAATAAAGAGGTAACATAGAAGGGCGAGTATTCCTGCCTGTACACCAATGATAATAAACTGATTTTCTCCGCCTGTGTTTTCGCCCAGGGACCCGGCAACACGGCCTGAGGTACCCAGTCCCAGCCCGAGAGGACTGCTGATCATTGCTTCAATACCCTGGATCCATTCTACTACGTGCCCGACACTTGAGGGGTTGCTGAAGTTAAGTGTATTAATAACTACCTCGACTATGCCATCTGCCTTGTCTTCAAAGCTGCTTAGAACCCAGATAAAATAAACGGCGACTGCAGCAACGCCCAAATGAATTGTATGCGTGATATATTTTTTGCGTGTAAGTAATGCATAGATATAGATAACCAGAAAATAACTGGCAAACGGAGCCCTGGAAATTGCAAACGTAATACAGGCAAAGGTCGAAGCGAGAGCGAGTAAACCGGAAACATTTGGCATGAAACGGTTGTCGTCCCTGGTGTATAATGCGCCGATTGCACATAGCGCAAGTAAAGTAGCTGCTGCATTTTCCAGTGGATTGGCAAAGAAACTGGCGAAGCGTTTAAAACCACCTTCGGATTCAAAGGTCCAGCTCAGGCCATAATTTCCGCTTGGTTCAAAGTTGAAGAAATAATAACTGTAGTCTGCATATCCGGTAAGAGTTTGTAGATGCTGATTAAATAATACCTCCAGACATATCGTTATCCCGGCGGCTATTGTTAGCAGTATAATGTAGTTGAGATATTTATTAACGTAAATCTTTTTTGGGTCAAAGAACCTCCCTGCAAAGTAAACAATCACAAAAAAGGATGTGCTTTTCAACGCAATTAACCGGTTTACAAAACTTTGCTCTCCCAAAGGCAGAATTGCATACAAGGTAGTATAAAGTAAAAAGGAGAGGATCAGGTAATCTATTAAATGGAAGCGCGGTTTCTCCCGCAGACTCATAATTCCTATTCCCAGAACGGTGAGTATAAGCAGTTCTTTGAAGAACTGAAATACAGGGATGATATCTTTTAGCCCAATCATAAAGGCTACCGACATGGCTGTTGTATAGATAGAAAGCCCGAAAATTAGAAATAGCAGAAATTCCTGGGTATTTCCCCTGATGATTTCTCTTACTGCAATTATAAAAGATAACAAGAACAACAGTGGGAAAACAATCATGAGTTTAGTTTAAGCGCAGTATCGATTTTTGGCCAAATTACTTTTTCTGATTCGAATAATCCATCTTTCAGTCCATTAAATAAACAGGAAGCCTTTTTTTTACGTCCCCTAATCAGAAAATAACCTAACAATGCGGCGTAATAGGGGGTGTAAAAAAGGAACATAACCGGATAAAAAAGGGGATTACCGTATTTACGCAAAAACCAGATATGATTCCTGCTCACATAGTAATGAATTACAGGATTGAGCGTTCCTTCTTTTTGTGCACTCATCTGTCCGGATGCTCCGGCTTCATGATACATACTCAGGCGTGGGAGATAATGGAGTTCATATCCGGCGGCTCTGAGCCGGAATGATAATTCGACGTCTTCATAATAAAGAAAGAATCTGGAATTGAACAGGCCGTATTCCCTGAGCACCGTATTTCTTAGTAAAATGCAACATCCGGTAAGCCATTCTGCAAGAATCATCTCTTTAGTGCTTGGTTTTTTTACGGCATAAACTTTTCCTGTAACCTGTTGAAAACGGCCTTCGGCATTCCACAGTTTTTCGGGTTCATGCATCCAGTAAATGGCAGGCTGCGCGGCAGCTGCCCTGGGATGGCGATCGAGATGGTCCACTAATCCCCTGATCATATCAGGGCCAACTGTTGTGTCATTATTCATAACCAGAGAATACGTGTATCCCTGGCTTAATGCATATTCAAGCGCTGTATTATTACCGCCTGCATACCCGAGATTGGTTTCATTATCTATAAAAATGAGATCGGGAAACTGGCTGCGGAGTTTGCTTAGCGAGCCATCGGTAGAGCCGTTATCTACAATGATCAGATCGTAATCTGCAGCATCGCAATTTTTCTGTACGGATGTAATACAACTGGCCGTATATTCAGGAGTATTCCAGTTCAGCAGGATCAGAGCAACGGGCTTGGGCATGTTTCAAAGTTCTGTAAAAACTACCGTATTGCCAAAAACGACATACTTTTGAACTCACGAGGAAATAAATATTTATTGTAAGTTTGCGCATATTCCAATCTCATGACCGATAAGTACGGTGCCTATTACAGGACAATAGGTATCTTCCTGGATTTAATTCTGCTCAACCTTTCAGGGGTTATCGGGTATTTTATTGTGCTTACTTTCCCGGAAAGGCTGGACAGTCCGCAAATTTCTTTTCTGCATATCATGCTGGCCAATGTAGTCTGGTTTAATATGGCCCAGGTGACCGGATTGTACCGTAATATGTTTATTAAGGATGCTATACCAACTATTAAAGAGGCTTTGGGGTCACTCTTACTATTTGGGTTCGTGCTAGTCCTGCTTCTGGTTACGGTCACAGAACTGGATGTTTTCAGCAGGACAATAATACTGACTTTCCTATTATTTGCAATCCTGTTTCTCACCGGAAAAATCGGCTTCCTTTTATGGAGAAGGGCATGGAGGGCACAGCTTATCGACTATAAGCCTGTAATTATTCTTGGCGCTAGTATATTGGGTCAGGAGTTAAAGAAACACATGGAAGGGCAAATGATTCTTGGTTATAAAGTTGTTGGTTTTTTTGACGACAATTCAAAACCGGATTTAAAACAACCGTTACTCGGGAACCTGGATGAGGCAATCGCGTTTGCAAAAAAGAACCGCATAAAGGAAGTTTTCTGCGTTTTGCCCGACAGTTGTCTGCCTAAAATTCATTTGCTGATGAGGGAAGCTGACCGCGAAATGATCCGGTTCAAAATGGTACCGGACATCCAGGATTACTTTAAAAAGAATGTAACGGTACAGTGGTTTGGACATCTGCCAATCCTGAGTGCAAGAACTGAGCCTCTGGAAATTAAGATTAATCAGGTTTTGAAAAGAGGGTTTGATCTGTTGATTTCATCATTGGTTATCATATTTATATTAAGCTGGGTAATTCCATTGCTTGGTTTATTGATTAAACTCGGTTCACCAGGTCCTGTCTTTTTCAGGCAGCTGCGGTCAGGTAAAGACAATGAGCCATTTTATTGTCTGAAATTCAGAAGTATGGTTGTCAATGCAGAGGCTGATTCGGTTCAGGCGACAACAAGGGACAGTAGAATTACACGTTTGGGTGCGTTTATACGCAGAAATAGTATTGATGAATTACCCCAGTTTATAAATGTTTTTCTTGGCGAAATGTCAGTTGTAGGACCAAGGCCGCATATGCTGCAGCATACAGCTGAATACTCTGCCCTGATTGACCAGTTTATGGTGCGCCACCTCGTATTGCCGGGAATTACAGGATGGGCTCAGGTAAAGGGGTTCCGGGGCCAGACCATTGCTCAGGATTCGATGGAGGAGAGGGTCAAAGCCGATATTTGGTATCTGGAAAACTGGTCTTTACTACTCGATATGAAAATTGTTTTTCTAACTGCATGGCATGTAATCATTGGTAATGAGAATGCCGCCTAAAAAGCCGACATTGTTATTCGGCCCGACGGATTACCTTGGTCACGATTTCATTGAGCTCACTGGCAGAGATATCAAGGTAATCTAACATTTCCTGACTTTCGGAATGAATTTCTGTGTCTTTCAGCAGTGTGACCAGGCTCATAATTCTGGCAAGTGGTGCCCGTACCTGATGGCTCTGGATCCAGGCAATATCTTTTAGTCGTTTATTATGCGCTTCAATACTTTTGATGTAGTGTTGCCTTTCTGTGATATCTGTGGCTAAAACAAGCCTCCCTTTACGGCCATTGATTTCTATAGGATTACTCCTTATTTCTACCGAAAACTCTGTATGATCTTTTTTGAGATGTACTGTCTGAACCAGATAAGGTGTTTTAGTTTTTTCAGATTCCCTGACCTGTGCTTCAGTTAGTTCACGATATTCCGGTGGCCGGATATCCAGTATTGTCATTTCTAACAATTCTTCCCGGGTATAACCATACATTAGTATTGTTGCTTCGTTAACCTGCATGAAATGCAATGTTTTTACATCGAAAACGTACATTGGAATTGGATTGGAAGCAAATAAATACCGGTAGTAATCTTCTGATTCCCGGAGTCTATTGTTTAATTCTGCTATTTCAAGTGATTCATCTGCAAGTTGTCCCAAAAGTTCATTTTCATTGTTGATTATACTTTCCAGGCGCAAAATTACACGGCGTATAAGAACAATTGAAGCGAGATTCACAAAGAGCAGGTTCGCGCTGTAGAAAAACCAGCTTGTGGGGTCATATTCGCTCACAACTGGAGACGAAAACCAATTCGTACGTAAATCCGTACCTAAAATAAATGCAATCAGGACATTAACCAGTAAAGTGTAATAGGCATAACTTTTATAGAATAAGATCGACGAAAAAACGGAGGCAAGTACAACATATAAAATTCCTGGTCCCTGTGTCCCCGTTTGCAAAAGCAGGTTAATAGAAAACAGGTAGATCATCCCTATTGAAAAGACTTTTTTACTGTTAATACTAGGCCTGTTACTCAATAAAAAAGTGAACAACAGGAGCAGGAAAAATAAATCAAAAAGGGTATTGTACAGATCGGACTGGCCAAGGCTATAGATGATTCTTGGCACAATGGCAAGTAAACAAAATGGGATAGAGAACGCGACAACGTACACAAAAGATAATCCTGACCACCCGGAGTATTCTCCATTCTCGACTGCCGGTATTCGACGTCGGATAAATTTTAAATACTGCAGCCACCAAACTCTTGGAATTTGTGATATAAATTGTTTCATGGCTAATCTGGTAAATCTGCTGGGATTGTCATTTTAAAACAACTTAATGATCTATTTGTTCGTTTTGTGAGTTAACTATTTTTAATCCAGAGGATTAGTGGGTCGCCAGGTCGGTGGTTCGTCTTTTTGTAACTGTCAGGAATATAGTATTCATCGGCATGGTACGTAGCTAGTCGTGTACCTGGTTTCCTGTCTTCCAATATGTCTTGAAAGGTCTGCAGATACTCGGTATAAATCTCCTCTGAGGTTGGAATAAGGTTATCTATTGGAATATGGTAATCGAGGTTCTCCATGAAGGAGTTATAAAAGTAGAAGTGATCGAAATCTTTCATTTTAAGGCTGTTAAAATTCCCTTGAATAAAGTTTACGTTGCTGATGTTTGTTGCTTTTTGGGCAATTAATGCCTCGTCTGTGAGGGACTTTCTCTGCTCTATCCCATGAAAAATAAAATCACTGTGAAAATGTGCGGCAATAATGCAAAATTTACCAACACCACTGCCAATATCCAGAATATGCTTACCGCCACCGGCACACAGAAATGCGGCTGCTTTTTTGGCAATTTCCATTGGGGTCCAGTGAATGGCCGATAATTGCCTTGCCCTCAGGGAATACAAGCTGTCAAATGCGTCATCTCCCGAAAATATATCCTTATTCATAATTGCTGCTTTTGGCCTGGAATTCATCTTTTCAGGAGCTAAAGATCGCTTAATCAAAAAAAATGGAGTAACTTTTGCATATTTATTTTACTTAATTATCATTCTATGGCGTTAAAAAAACCTTCCCTGGTAATCCTTGCTGCTGGTATGGCAAGCAGATATGGTGGAAACAAGCAAACTGAATCTTTTGGCCCTTCGGGTGAAACGATTATGGAGTATTCCATATATGATGCAATTAAAGCAGGATTTGGAAAAATAATCTTTATTATCCGAGAGGAATTTGCTGATGCATTCAAGGCTGTAATTGAACCCAAGTTGAACGGCAGAATTGAGACTGAGTATGTCTATCAGTCTTTGGAGAAATATAGTGGAGGAAGGGAAATTCCTGTAGAACGTGTTAAACCTTTTGGAACTTCACATGCCCTATTGTGCTGTAAAGAGATTCTGGATGCGCCTTTTGCCGTGATTAATGCCGATGATTTTTATGGATTTGATGCTTTTGAGAAGGCTGCAGAATTTTTAAATACAACAGTGAGCGCCGGTGTGTATGCTTGTCTTGGCTACGAGTTGAAAAATACGCTCAGCGATAATGGTTCGGTAACAAGGGGAGAGATCCATGTCAATGCTGCGGGTGAAATGACCGGTATCACTGAAAGAAGAGAGATTTATAAGAAAGATGGCAGAGCATTTACTAAAACACCGGAGGGAGATGTCGAATTACCTCTTGACACTAAGGTAAGTATGAACTTTTTCTGTTTTACACCTGATTTTGTAAACTGGTCGGCTTTAGAATATGAGAAGTTCCTTGATAAAAATCTGAATGAACTCAAAGCAGAGTTTTTAATTCCGGAAGTTTCTGACCAGTTGATAAAATCCGGAAATGGAGTTGTTAAGATGATTCCTACTCAGGCAATCTGGTTTGGGGTTACTTTCAAAGAAGATGCACCTGTGGTGAAAGCCGCTTTGCAGGAACTAACGGATAAAGGACTTTATCCTCAAAATCTATGGATATAAAAAAATGACTGGTCTGAAGAAGTATTGGTGGAGATTTAAAGCATTGATTGAGAGTGCTGTATTGCTTCATCCGGATCATAAGGAAGCGGATCATGATCATGTTTTCTGGCGAAAAAGGTTGTTTACGAATACAATTACCTACGGGTTGATATTCAGTATTATAGCGATGTTCTCGTCTATGACATACAGCTTTTTTGCCGGGAGTTATTTTGTGCAGTATTTCAATATTATTTTTGTTATTACTTTAATCCCAATAATTTTTAATAAAAAAATTATGATTCAGACCAGAAAAGTGATAGCGCTTTTTTTGCTTTATGTACTGGCTGTGGTGTATATCGCATTTCTGGGTTCTGAAGGGCCCGGGGCGCTTTATCTTATTGTATTGACCATATTTTCAACCATGATTTTCCCCCGCCCGGCAGCTTACTGGTTGGTGGGGGTTAATGCATTGATCTGTACTGGGTTCGGGCTTGTAATTTATTACAAGATTTTTGACAGTCCCTTGTTATACAGTTATGATCTGCCTTTATGGGTATCTTATTCGGGTAATCTGATTTTTGTCAGCTTATTGAGTGTAATGTTAGTGAGCAAAGTGTTGAAAGGTTTGGAGCAAACTATACAGAAAGAAGCTACATTGGCGATTAAGTTAAATGCTTCAGAAAAGTACTACAGAAATACCTTTGAGGCTAATCCGGTTCCAATGTATGTATTTGACATGGAGACCAGCAGGTTCTTGCATGTAAATTCCGCGGCATGTGAAAAGTATGGCTATACTAAAGATGAATTTCTGACTATGAAAATTACAGATGTGCGTCCGGAATCAGAGCATAGTAAATTAATGGATTTGACCAGCATGATCCGTAACAGGGATTATTCGGGAATACTAATCCACAAGAAGAAGAATAGTGAAGTTTTTCCGGTTGAAATTGAGACCAACCTGATTCACTTTGAAGATAGAGAGGCAAGGCTTGTGCTTGCTACCGATGTTTCGGAACGGATCAATTATATCAAAGAGATTGAAAGGCAGAATCAGGATTTGCGGGAAATAGCCTGGATTCAGAGCCACCTGGTTAGAGCACCACTGGCTAATATTATGAGTCTGACCGAATTTTTAATTAAATATCCGGGAGAGGATACTAAAGAGACATTAACTTTTCTAAATGATTCATCTCAGAAATTAAATATGGCTATCAAATCTATTATTGGCCAGGCAGATGGCTCAGGACTCAGCTAACAAATCCTGATTAATAAGATCATTGCAAAAGGTAATACTAAATGTCGTACCCTCGTTAACTTTACTGCTTACTTCAATATTTCCTCCTAATGAGGTAAGCTGTGCCTTGGTAATAAATAAGCCAACCCCATTTCCATTAACATGTTTGTGAAAGCGCTTGTGCAAACCGAAAAGCTCATCCTGGTTCGTATCCAGGTCAATTCCAAGGCCATTATCTGAAAACTTAAGTACACGCTCACCATTGTGGTCGGTCATAAGACTAACTCCAATCTCCAGTGTCCGGGTTTGATCTCTGTATTTGATAGCATTTGACAAAAGATTGGTCAATATGCTTTCGAGATAACTTTTATTAAACAGCACATGTTTGTTTGCGAAATTGAAATGAAGAATAATCGGCAGGTTTTCAATCTGTTCGGTAAAGGAAGAACAGACTTTATCCATGATTTTAGAGACATTTATTCTTGATATCTTGACTCTTTGGTCATTTTTTCTGTTGAGAATATAAGTAAGGTCTGTAATGGTTTCGTTGAGTCTCTCTGTCGAAGTCCTGAATAAGTCAATTATTTCTTTATTATGCTCATTCAGATGATCAATATCCAAGATTTCAATCAGGCCGGAGAGGTTGGAAAGGGGAGTTCTTAGATTGTGAGAAACGATATAAACGAACTGATTAAGGTCAAGGTTTCTCTTAGTCAGGTTTTGAATAAGTAATGCCTGCTCTTTTTCTTCATTGATTCTTTTATCAATTTCTCTAAAATGTGAAACCAGAGCGCCTACCTGTGCGTCTTCCAACAGATTGGTTACCCGGCCTTCTACCCAGTGATAGCTCCCGCGATTGTCTAAATTTCTGATTCTATAGTCTATTGTCTTACCCGGAACAGATAAAACCTGACGCATTTGCTCTTCGGCAAGCTGGATATCATCAGGATGAATAATGTTCATAAGCTTAATCTGGCGATATTCTGCCTTGCTAAAACCAAATAGAGCAGTGATTTCCTGAGTAGAATTAGTAATCTGACCGTTTTTATCTATTAGAAAGACTTTTTCACGGCATTTTTCCATGAGAGCCAGGTATGCATTATTCATTTCAACATCTTCCTGCCCGAGAGAGCTATCGGCTGAAGGATGATCTATAAAGTTTTGTGTCATAACGTTTTAAAACCCTAATTTATCGAATGTAACTGATAATTTCCTTGTTTTACGAACAATCATTGCAAAAAAATAGTCTTGCAGATCTTACATTCGTTGTGTTGAACAAAATGAACAGTGCTTTGTTTTGGAACTGGTTTAAATTTGTAGGAAAAAAATATAACTTGCTTTGTGTTGACCGTTTTATATAAAAATGCCTATGATAAACCCGTCTCCAACTCCTGATCAAGCGAATACCCCGGCTATTCTTCATTTACTAGGGATTATAGATGCAGAACCAGAGGAAGAGTTCGATAATATCGTCCGGCTTGCCTGTCTGCTCACGACTGCCCAGGCTGCAACGCTCACCTTTATAAATCAAGATAGAAATTTATGCAAATCTGCCACAGGCATTGACATAATTAATCTTGAAATCGCTGATCAGCAACTAAGTTCCTATTCTTCAATATACAGGGAGCCTATAAAATTCCATGGAAATTTGTTGTTGGGTCATTTGACAGTGGCTTTTATTCAACCTACGGATTTAACAACCGGACAGATGGAAGGATTAAGACTGCTTTCCAGACAATTAGTTAATTTACTGCAGATGCGTCTGCCTGTAGTTAATAGAAGCGTCCGGGACTTTTATGAAAGTATATTAAATAATATTCCGACAGATATAGTAGTATTCGATACCGAACACCGGTATTTATTCGCCAATCCCGGTGCTATTAAAGATGAGGAGCTCAGGAAATTTATAATTGGAAAAGACGATTTTGAATATGCGGTTTATAGAAAACGGGATCCGGCTATAGCAATAGAGCGCCGGGCTCAATTTCAGGAGGTTAAAGATACAGGGAATACGATTAGCTGGGAGGAAAATCAGAAAACGGCTGAAGGCAACACAATCACCTATTTGAGAAGAATGTTTCCGGTACATGACGGACAGGGGAGACTTGTAATGGTGATTGGATTCGGGATAGATATCACGGAAAGAAAAGAACTGGAGAACAAACAGCATAAGATTATGGAGCAGCTTGGAGTTCAGCACAAGCAATCTATAGATTTCTGTAATGTTGTCTCCCATAATCTGAGGGGACCGCTCATCAATCTGGGAATGTTAGCGGAATTTATTCGCGAATCGGTAGACCCTGGTGAACAGCAGCTACTGATTTCGAAAATGGAGCCCGTGATCGATAATCTGAAAAGTACTTTTAATGAACTTGTGGAATCTATTCAGGTTCGGGAGGAAACGGATCTGAAAATGGATGAGCTGAATTTAAATGCTTGTCTTAGTGAGACTGTGAGAAGTTTATTTGATGAGCTAAAGAAAGCCGGTGGCAATATCCATGCAGATTTTTCAGGGGCCCCGGTTCTATACTGTCCGCAAAAGTATCTTTCCAGTATTTTTCACAATCTGATCACTAATGCTATCCATTATCATTCTCCCGACAGGCCTTTATCAATAAAGCTTTCGACACAGACTAAAAAGAATACGGTAGTTTTGACGGTTCAGGATAACGGACAGGGGATAGACCTTTTGAAGCACAAGCATAATATCTTTAAAATTGGAAAAGTATTTCACCGCAGGCCAGGTGCAAAGGGGCTGGGTCTGTTTATGACCAAAACACAGGTGGAAGCAATTGGAGGAACAATCTGGGTTGATAGCGAGCCTGATCATGGTGCGATATTCTCTATTGAATTTGTGAACCAGTCTTTCGGAGCGCTGTAATTTAAACACCTTTAATCAAAGGTGCCTTTCTAAATTCTTATTGATCTAAATGATATGTATATTAATTCTCTAATTGCTAATTAATACAACTATGAAGAAGTTTATGCTGATCGATGATGATGAGATTTTTGTTTTCCTTACAAAAAAGACCATTTTGAAAGTATCAGCGGATGTCGAAGTTCAGGTCTTTGCTGATGGGCAACAGGCGATTTCTCATTTACAGTGTATTGCCGGACACACCAATTTATTTCCAGACGCTATATTCCTGGATTTGAATATGCCAGTTATGGATGGCTGGGAATTTCTGGATGAATACCAGAAGCTCGAGGATTTCCCCTTCAATGAGGTACCGCTCTATATTGTATCTTCTTCGATTTCTCCTTATGAAATGGATCGTTCGGCCGGTATTCCGGTTGTCACTGAATTTATAATTAAACCTCTTGTGAAAGAAAAATTCCTGGAAATACTGGAGAATTTATAAGGTTTAGTTCAGTTGTTGGTGTCGTCAAAAATGGGGCTCACGTGCTGTTCTTTATCGCGTTAATTTAATGAACATAATGAATAATACTTTCACCTGTGGTATTGCTTAGTTTAGTGGCAAACGCAAGATTGTCTCGCATTAAATTAACGTATCTATGATCAAAGTTGGCCTTATCGATTTAAATCTGCAATGCAGATCCAGGATAAAAAGCTTACTGGAACTTCAACATAACCAACATTTCCGGGTTACACTGGATGTTGGCACCACAGATGAGCTCAAAACTGTAAAATCAGCGCTAGGACCGGATGTAATCTTACTTGATATTTCCTGCGGTGGCGCTGCAGTAATTCCTTATGTCTATGCACGTTTTCCTCAGACTCATATTATTGTTTATAGCGACATCAGAGACCAGGAAAGTGTGCTGGAGTGCGTAAGGGTTGGAGCAATGGGTTACCTGCTTAAAGAAACCAGTATAGCCGACGTCGCCGCATCTATTGTGGCTACTTATGAAGGTGGCTCGGTTTTCAGTCCGTCTGTATCACGATTAGTGGTAAGACAAATCCAGCAGAGTCTGGACTATCAGGCGAATTTAAGTCGTAGGGAAAGGCAGATTGTTGATGGATTAAGAAACGGATTGAGCTATAAGCTGATCGGCTATAAATATGGTATTTCTTTGGATACCGTTCGCCAGTATATCAAAAGAACTTATAAGAAACTTAATATCAACAGCAAGGGCGAGCTCCTCGCACACTACCGTTCCTGACCGGTAGGCTCTTTAGTTTGCTGTGTAAATTTTGGTTTTGTGTTGACGGTTCTTTGATGATGAAAGGTTTCGCTAAAACAAAAATCCTTCTGATTATTTTGCTTTTTAGCGGGTTGTATAGCTCTGCACAAGTGAAGTATGCTTTTTTGAGAGATACAATAAGTATACAGAGTGAGCAGACGTTCATGAATTTTCTGAATGTTAGTAACGAGAGCAGTCAGCGGACCGTCCTTTATTATGACCGGTCCAATTCTAATTTGCCAAAGGCACTTATCGGGTTACCTGACAGCATAGTATTACAGGCCGGTGAGGCTAAAAAATACCCGCTAAAATTTCTTGCCAACCGACAGACTATCAGGCGAAATTTGCAATCTTTTATGGTAAGTCTAAATGGGGTACGGTCACCTGATAAATCCGTAATGCAGTCTGCTGCTAGTTTTTATACGCAGCTTATGGATGCGGAGGGGCTAAGCATTGGGCTCGAACAGGATGAAGTTTATCTCAGTCAGCTGAACGACCGGGCGCAGGTTATGGTGCGATTAGTTAACCACGGATATGTACCGCTTACTTTTACTTTGAATCTTAGTGGTGTTCCGGATGGCCTGGAATTTACGGGGCAGACCATGCGTATGACGCTTGAACCCGGTGAGCAACAGATGCTGCCTTTTGAGGCGGCCTACCGGACTAATTTTAAACGCTCAGAGGATTTCATAGTGACTATTAAAGCAATGGATGACCTCGGTAATCAATTAGCGGTTAAGACGCTAAAAGTATTCAGTATCACAAGCTCCAGGAATTTAGGACAATTCAGTACGCTGTTATCTAATCCTCCCAATTCGATATCACTTTTATATGGTAACCTGAACGGCAGTTCTGATTATTTTCAGTTACGTACAAATGGGAAAACTGTAGTTAATGGCAGTTCTACCCTGGAATACCGATTAAATATGGATCGTTATAGTCAGCAGGACAGTAAAATACTAAATGTTTATGATTCTTATTTGGACTATCAGACCAAAACATGGGGAATAAAAGTAGGATCTATTTATGAAAGTTCTGATTTTCAGCTTTTTGGGAGGGGCATGAAGGCCAATATACAGGTGGCTAAAAGTGCTGTACTGTCTGCAATGGCACTGGAAAATAATTATCTCCTTTTTAATGGTAATAGTTTTAACAGGCAGGGCGCGCGCATTATAGGTGCAGATTATCAGGAGAACAGTGCGGGGAATAATTTGCGAAAGATTTCATATATCTACAGCAATGATCGTTATACTGGTCTTAATGCCCACCAGATTGGAATGCGGTCTGATTTTATCATATCTGCGCAAGAGAAATTAGCCTTGCAGGCCGCTTATACCATTGAACAGAATTTTATAAGAAATACTAAAGCTCAACAGGGTGCTTCAGGCGGGATTAATTATCAGCGTCAAACTGATGATATCAATATCTCTTTTAATAGTTATTACAGCACGCCATATTTTACGGGTTTGCAGCGCGGATTATTTTTCGGTGATCTGAGAACAGATTGGAAGTTAGACCGGGATGGGTACAAAAGCTTATATGCCTTTGGTAATGCAATGATTAACCGACCTAAATTTCAACCACAGGAAGGAACACTGATGTTTAGGGATTTTAAAAATGCAATTTATAACTATGGATTGGGCTATCAGTTGCGCAAGGGATCTTTTCATACGAACTTTAGTCCTTATCTGATGAGGCAAAGTTTGCAGACCAGTGGTTATGAATATAAGAATCCTGAAAATACAGACTGGGATGCTTCTTCTATCCGTATGAAAGTATTAACGGGTTATACCAGGGGACTATATAATGTTAGTGCAAATTTCGATTACGGTTATACTTATCTCAATACTTCGGGTAATCCGATGGCACCTTTTCATTCCTTGAAAATCAATGCATCTTATACAATGCCCCTGCTAGGTTTTACCGGCACAATGCAAATCAATCCATATTATCTGACAGATGTTCTTAATATAGGTAACCAGACGAAATACAGAATGTATAATTTCGGACCGAATGCCCGCATTTATGGCTGGAAACAAAAATTAGAACTTGCCCTCTCTGCGTTATATAATTATTACGGATATACACATAATAATAATTACACAATCAATGCTTTTGCGAAATATGAGTTTAGAAATAATTGGATAATCACTGCTGAGATGCAATATGCTGTAAACAGGCAGCGGATTTTCAGACAGGAATATGCATCTGCCGGTGGAGAGCGGGTAGATCTGGAAAATCCTGTGGAAAACTATGTGCATAACTTTAATGTTGACTACCGGCAATTGAGATTCGGGGTTCAGAAAAAGTTTGGAAGATCAATTAATACAGCTTCAAGAAAGCTAAAATTAAATTATTTTGAGGATCATAATGGTAATGGAACTAAGGAGGATGACGAGCCTTATGTTTCCGGATTAATTGTGAAAATTAATGGGGAAAGTGCTCAGACTGATAGAAAAGGCCATGTTGAGTTCGGCGTGGAGGAAAAGCAACGTTATGTAGTCAGGGTAAATAATACTAAAGGCTGGAGTTTACAGGAGCCAACGATTGTATTTACTGATAAAAATAAGAGCTTGCAGATACCACTTGTGAAAACACAAGCCTTACAGGGAAAGGTCATAGTAAAGAAAAATAAATATGTGGATAACTCTCCTGTGCTGGCTGGAATAAAAGTGAGTGCAACGGATCCTTTTGGGCGTATTCATCAAACTTATACAGATGAGCTGGGTAATTTCTTATTCTACTTGCCAAGAAATAAATATATGGTCTTTATCGAAACAAAAGGTCTGCCTTTTTCTATTGACAACGGAGCTGAAGAGGTTACTTTAAAAGGAACACCTCTTGATATACTTACTTTCATTTATACTGATGAGCGCAGAAAAGTAGGCGTCACACATTTTTAACCCAGTGATAAATTGATAACCTGAGATTTTAAGGAGCGACGATAGTGTAAGTAACTGTCGTGGTATAATCACCGCCTGCTTTGTTGAGTAACTGTGCGGCCTGTGCAGATGGAATACTGTATTTAATACTGAGCTGGCGGTCTATGGCAGGTGCAGAGGCACTTACTATTTTTTGAGCAGTAGCCGATAACGTAATGGGTGTAATGCCTGCCTGACCGGCAGCCCCTTCTATTCGGATTAGGTTTACCGGTAATGTATTCCCAGAGGCAGACGTTAGATTCGCGCCGGAGGCTTTAACAGTAATATCATAAGGAACGGTACTGCTGACGCTCAAATGATTACTCATAGTTATACTAACCCCATTTTTATAGTCGTTAGTGGTGCCAAAAATAAGTTTAACAGCGGGTTGAGATACAATAAGTTCTGATATGCTTGCGACATTGATTGTTGTGTTGCCAGATACTGATGCCGTTGTAGCTTCATTTGCTGTCACCGGAGGAATGGAATATGTTACCGGGAGGGTATAGATTCCTGCCTGAAGGAAATTCGACTTTAAATTGGCTGCAGTAATTGTATAAGTAGGGGTGTTTAGGTTTTTGTTGCCAATTGGAACAGCAACGCTTGTCGCGACGTTTTGGTCAGTAGTAGTCGGGTTGACAGCGGCAAAAGCCGGGATCTTAACATTCAGTAAGCTTGATGCATTTACCGGTACCGGGAGGTTCGGATAAGTCTTATTAAAACTGAAGTTGGCAGCAGTACTTTTAAGGCGAACATTAGTATTGACGGTTGTAAAATAGTTTAAGTTACCGTTTGCAGTAACACCTGTTGATCTGAACTGGTCTAAGGAGGTGACATTTAAGGCTATGTCTGCCGTGCTAGTTTCCATTGTAATGAAAGGAGGTACAACGATGTTAATCAGTTGATTTGGGGAGCCAATTGATCCCAGAAGAGCTGTTAATGAAAAAACAATCGTATTGGAGAAGGTTCCTGCATGCCATGCGTATCCACCAATCTGAATCCTGTAATTACTTTTGATGGGCCCGGGAGTTACGCTTGCAAGCCCTCCATAAACTGGTTTGGCTTCTGTATTGGAAGGAAACTGTTCGGTGCTTGAGCCTAATAGCACGAGCGACCCTATGCTATAAATCTTGACAAAAAATCGGTTTAGGGGTACTGCAGGAATACTTGCTGCGCCAATTGATATGGGGAAATTAGCTAGATTCGACTTTATACTTATAGTAGGAACCAAACTTAGCAGGGCGTTAAGGGAAGGACCCCCGATCGCTTCTGCAGTATAGTCTGACTGTGTACGGATATTAGGTTCAGGGAGGTTGATTGTTACCTGTGCTACTGCCGTACTTGCCAGCACAAGGCTGCAGAAAAGGCTAAGGAGTGTATATAATTTCTTTTTCAGCAACTTTAAGATCATAAGATTTTCCGGCATCTAGTAACGCTACGGCCAAATAGTTTCCTTTTAGATTTGTAGGTAATTCTACATAGATCCACTGTGTTGCCTCGGGTAACATTGCCAGTGGCACAGCAGTTATTTTGATTTCTTCTCCTGTCTCCTTATTCGTCAATTCCATTCGCACAAAGGCATCTTTATTAATTGCTCCTGTATTATGAATCTTTAATGCAACTTTTCTGGTATTAGAACCGGGTGTTATACCCAGATCCTGAAAATCAAGAAATTCCAAATCACCATGATTTAACGCAGGAGGTATGTAATAAAGCTGAACTCCTACTTCCATTAATACATTTATGCCGATCTTTTTATTAGGGTCATTGTTTTTTTCCTGAGGAGCAATCTGCGTAAAGAAAAGCATGCTGTTACTTGTCGCCCTGGCTTCAGGCGGAACGTGCATAGTGAGTGCTGCCTGTATAGTTTCTCCCGGGCCAATTGTTACGGTATTGGTAGTCAGCGAAACCCAGTTTGAATTTGAGTTTGGTTTTGTTCCGGGAGCATAGTAAATTTTAGTTCCGGTACTATCCCTGTCCCAATCCTGAACTCTGGTGTTGAAAGCAAGTTGCTGGTCAGAAGAGTTACTGATATTGATAGTTGTACTGAGGGTTTCGCCTGGATTACCTGTCAAAAATATACGTGCAGGAGAAATTGAAAAGCCCTGTGCACTGCTATCCATAACGGATGCAAGCACAAGGCCAATACCTGAGAGCAGATTTAATAATTTCATTGAAACTATAACTGCGTTACCGTATAAAGCACATTTGTTGTATAGTCTGTGGCAGCTGCGGTAATTAAAGCCTGAGAGGCAGATGTTGGAATGTTATAGTTAATATCGAATTCGGTTCCTGTAGAAGCTGGTGCTGTGGCTACCAGTTGAGCCAAATTTTGGTCTAAAGCCACAGTGGTCGCTCCTGTAACTGCGGGTCTTGCGGCTGTTACCGATATTTGAACAGTACTTAACGGAACAACTGAAGTGCCTGTAGCTGGTGTGAAAGGAGCATCTGCATTTACACCCAATGTGTAAGCTCTGTTACTGACTACCGTGAAATGATTTGTTTTAGCAACATTGGGGCTTGAATTGAAGCTCGCAGCAGAATGGTATTCAAACAATACGTCCGGAGTTCCACCTAATGTAATAGAGATTGCGTCTTCAATTGAAATCGTTAGCGCTACGGGTCCAGAGGTCGCAGTTTGCGCTTTAGAGTTGATGCTGCACAGTGTAAAAGCTATCGCAATGACAAAGGATGAGAGGTACATTTTTTTCATAAGAAATATTATTTACCTACAAATTTAATCAATTGCGATAGTCCCGGCTGAGCATCAAAGACACATTTTGATGTTACATATTGAATACGGAAGGGAGTGTAATTTTAAACGTAGTTCCTTGGTTTACAAAGCTTTCAACCTCTATTGTCCCTTTTAATGATTCAATTTGGGTTTTGGTAATATAAAGGCCTATTCCTTTTCCCTCAACGTGCGAATGAAAGCGTTGGTTAAGCCCGAATACATTGTCCCTGTGTTTCTCCATATCAATTCCTACTCCATTGTCTGAAAAAGTCATGATTACTTCGCGACCCGGACCGCGAACGGATGATACTGATACTTCAAGTGGTCTTTCCGGATGTGCATACTTAATTGCATTCGATATCAGATTATTTAAAACACTTTCCATATAGCTTTTGGTGAAATGTATTGTATCGCACTGAAAATCAGTGTGTATAATAATTCCCAATGTGTGGATTTGTCTGGTGAAATCAAGACATACTTTTCCGAAAGAATCTGGTATGCTAACTAGCTCAGCTTGTTGAATCGGGTTGTTTTGCGTACTCAGCATCTGTGTTAGATCCTCTATTGTCTCATCCAGGTGCTGAATGGAATCGCCGAAAAGTTGAATAATGGCCCTGTTATATTCATCGAATAAATCAAAATTAAGTAAGTCAAGAAGCCCCCGGAGGTTCTTTAACGGCACCCTGAGGTTGTGTGATGTGATATATGCAAATTGATTAAGATATTGATTCTTCGTCGTTAGCTCGCGAATCAGCTGATCTTTTACATTGTCTTGGCTCGCTCTGGATTTAAATTCCCTGAAGTTTACAGCCAGCAAGGAGAGATCTGTGTGGTTGATATTAGGGTTATTCATACACTAACTGAGGCAAACATCTTGCCACCTGAGAACTTCAATGTCAAGGTAAATTCTTTTAGCAGCTATCTAACCATTCATTCAGCTGACTGGCTTCTGCTTCATTTCTTGCAGCTACGCTCAGTATATATTCATCTCTTGAACCATCTCCGAGAAATTCGGTATTAGTATTGCCCATCAAATCGGTGACACTGTTTAAGGGATTGAATGGTGTCACTCTGATGGAGGAGGGTGATACCTCTTTTTCTAGTAAAAATTTAACAGCTGCTTCTGCAAGAGCCTCCTCATTAAATGTTCTGGTGATTAATTGATAAGGTTCGTACACTGAGGATACTGGAAAGTGAACCGGCGTTCCAGGCTCATACCCGGGTAATTCGTCGAGGTATAATGCAGACACTGATTCAAGTATTACCCTATTAGTCTGTTCGTCCAATAAGACGGTATCTACAGGGTAACAAACCGATCTTGAAACTGCAGCCCATTCATTTTCACTCAGATCAAGAACCAAATATTGTACGATCGACTCTGTCGTATTGATTAATAATTCAGTGACAACCCCGACAAATGATTCATCGGGGCTGAAAGCTTTCCAACCAATAATATCTGGTTGTCCATCACGGATTTCATATTCACTTTTACTGATTTCGAGTAATCGAACCTGTTCAGGATGTTGACTTTGTTCCATAATTTCTGGTGTTAAAGGTTTCTGCTGTACAGATAAAATGCGAATAAACCGATAAAAATTATGGCCATCAGCCAGTAAAAGTATCCTCGGTATTTTTTCGGCTGGATTTCTAATCTGGTCATGTTGTTTATTTTTAAAGGATGAATTATTTTAATGATGAATTTCGGTATGACTGAGGATTTCCGCTCCGGCATGGTTGCCCTGCTGGATTGCCAGATCCAATGCAGTTAGGCCCCGAAATTCGCGGATACCTGGGTCTGCGCCGCTCCTGAGTAGGATTTCCAGCAAGTCATTTCTGCCGAACATAGCAGCAAACATCAATGCCGTACCCCCATTACCATGTTGTATATTCAGATCTGCTCCATGCAGAATAAGCATTTCTGCGATTTCTGCATAACCTTTAAAACTTACACCCATTAGTGCGGTATTGCCCCCGGCGTCAACCGAATTGACATCGGCGCCGGACTGCAAAAGTAAAGCAGCGGCTTCTTCTTGTTTATTATAGCAGGCAATAATCAAAGGAGTATAACCTTTGGCATCAGCGACATTTATTGTGTTTCCATTTGTGATCATGGCTTGTAGAAAGTGTGTGTCACCAATTCTTGCTGCCTGAAGTAGGTTGTCTGTTAAATTTCCCATGATTGTAGTTTTTAATTAAGCTGGAACATCTGGTTTTTTCTCTCTTTCCCAGAACCTGTGCTGGGCCACTGCATTAAGGAATTTCTGCACAGGTTGATTTGTGATAACACCGGCAGGTTTGCCATTATTTTCAACTGGCAGTAATTGATTAATCCATTCAGTTCCTTCAGCCTGTGATCCGATGGCCTTACAGTGCTTAAATGCTTCTACGACAAAATGCTGAGCATCTGCTTCTGTTTTTATCGCAGTCAGGCTTGACTTTCCACCTGGTATATATACAGCATCGAACAGTACTGACGCAGTCGTTAGAAATGTAAAATCTACTTTATGGCTTATCCCTTTGTCGTCTTTAATATGGCCGTTGTGGGTAGCTACAATCTTAGCCTGGGCTGAACCTGCCTTGGCAGCCTTGATAAGGTCTTGTAGTTGTTCACTATTTACACCGTCAGTTGCCAAAACAGCAATTTGTCTGCTTTTGATTGTGTTTTTTATTGTATCGGACATACTGAGCGCTGCTGACGTTTTGATCTTACTTGATCCTGTTTTGCTTTCGTATTGGTCCTGTAATGCATCTGCAGGTACACTATGATTAATAGGTTTTTCGGGACCTGAAGGAACCTCAAGACCGAGACCTTCTGCTACTTTTGAAGCTAGCACTGAATCTACCTGCGTGAGGATACCTACCATTCTTTTCCGTATTTCCTCTCTTTCAACTTTGCCCAATTCGAAGCGGAGGGCGTCAGTTAAATGATTCTTTTCAGCCTCAGACTGACTGTTGTAAAATAGCTTAGCCTGACTGAAATGATCCCGGAAACTCTCACTCCTTGCTCTTATTTTTCGGGCATCTATTCGTTCCTCATATGAACTGAAACCTCCATCTGCGACTTTTGCCTGCACTGGATAATTTGCCGATATACTGTTTGGTTCGTAGCTGGTTTTACTGGTATTAATAGTTTGGCGCATGTGACCGTCGCGCTGGTTATTATGAACACCATTTATCGGCCTGTTAATTGGAATTTCATGGAAATTTGGGCTGCCTAGACGTGAAAGTTGGGTGTCAGTGTAAGAAAATAACCTGCCCTGCAAGAGTGGGTCATTGGTGAAATCTATGCCAGGTACTACATGTCCCGGGTGAAAAGCAACCTGTTCGGTCTCTGCAAAGAAATTATCCGGATTTCTGTTTAAGGTCATCTTTCCGACCCGAATTACTGGTACCAGCTCTTCAGGAATTAATTTTGTTGGATCCAGTATGTCGAAGTCAAATTTATGTTCATCCTCTTCAGATACGATTTGTAAGCCTAACTCCCATTCAGGAAAAGCTCCGCTTTCTATGGCGTCCCATAGGTCCCGGCGGTGAAAGTCAGGATCATTGCCAGAAATCTTTTTAGCTTCGTCCCAGACTACAGAATGTACACCTAATAATGGTTTCCAATGAAATTTGACAAATGAAGAAGTGCCGGCTTCGTTAATTAGTCTGAAGGTATGTACACCGAACCCTTCCATCATGCGAAGGCTTCTTGGAATAGCACGGTCCGACATTAGCCACATTACCATATGTGTGGATTCCGGCATTAAAGAAATAAAGTCCCAAAAAGTATCATGAGCAGATGCTGCCTGGGGTATCTCATTGTGTGGTTCTGGTTTAACTGCATGGATAAGGTCAGGGAATTTAATTGCATCCTGTATGAAAAATACAGGCATATTATTTCCGACAAAATCATAAATTCCCTCATCCGTATAAAATTTTACGGAGAATCCACGGACATCTCTGGCCAGATCTGTGGAACCCCTGGAACCTGCGACAGTAGAGAACCTGACAAATACCGGTGTCTTACGTGATGTGTCTGTTAGAAATCCGGCTTTTGTGTGGTTTTGTTGTGATTCATAAAGTTCGAAAACTCCGTGTGCACCCGATCCTCTTGCATGGACAATCCGTTCAGGTATCCTTTCATGATCAAAGTGGGTGATTTTCTCCCGCATGATAAAGTCTTCCAGTAAAGTCGGGCCTCTTTCGCCGGCTTTCAAAGAATTTTGATTGTCATTAATCTTTAAGCCCTGATTTGTACTCAGGTGTTTCTGATCACCGTTTTCCGAGAAAGGCTGCAGTTTATCAACTTTTTCATTTTGACTATTTTTTTTGGCATTTTCTTTCATGGCAGAATAGATTTGAGTTCAGCTGCTTAACAAAGCCATCTGGAGTATGTTTCAAATCTTTCAATATTATAATGACTGCGGCGGATCTCTGAAAAATATTTTTAATAAGTCAAACATTCGAACAGGGGATAATGTTAATGTGTTGTCTACCGATGATAAACTCGAAGGGCCGGCTTGCGTATGCAACCGGCCCTTCTTTTTGTTGATATCAACATGTTATCCACAGGAAAATGTGGATAACTCAAAATGCTGACATATATAAGCTTGATTATAAATTATTGGATGACTACACCATCTTCTCCAATTTTAATTGAAGCGGTTTCTTCACCTTTTTTAGCATCTACCTGATAATAAGTTGGTTTGTTTGCTTCCGTTATTTTGATAGCACCAGTAGGCGCCCAGTCTTTATACTGGTCTCCTGATAATGTTGTTTTCACAGCATCTGGTAACTCCTCGATTTTAACCGGGGTTTTAGTAGTACTATCCTGTTGTGCAATAATCGCAACTGGGTTAGTAACTTCTGATGCTTTAACTGTGGAAACTCCTGCAAACGCTAAAATGGCTGCACCTAAGATTAAATTTTTCATAATAGTAGTTTTTTATAGAATTCCTGTTTTTTGGTATGATTACTGTAGACAGGGCATCGATTGGTTAAATTAATTCTTGCTATATGTGAGTGTAATGTTCATAATAATGCCTTGTTGCTAGAATTATATTAACGACCTGATAATCAGCATCTTAATTGTTGTCGATTTTGGGGCAAAGTGTAGATAAATTCCACACTTTGCCCATATAGGTAGCATCAAAATAACTTTCTGTGTTTCAGTAGGTTTACACAGATTAATTAGGGTTTAAAAGCCCTAAAAAAAACATTGAATTTGCATTAGCAGAATTTCGAGAATTGTTTAGCTTTACAAAAATTTTTATAAAAGTATGTGTGGAATAGTAGGATATATAGGACATAGACAGGCTTGGACAGTTGTCCTGAAAGGCCTCAAGCGATTAGAATACCGTGGATATGATAGCGCAGGTATTGCATTAATTAACGAAACCGGAGACTTAAACATCTACAAAAAAGCCGGAAAAGTTGTTGAACTTGAAAAATACAGTACAGATAAAGATAAATCTGGTACGATTGGAATGGGACATACCCGTTGGGCTACACATGGTGAGCCATCGGATAGGAATTCGCACCCGCATACATCCAATAACGGCAGATTATCTATTATACATAATGGGATTATAGAAAACTATTCGGTTCTTAAAGAAGAATTGTTAACCAGGGGGCATGAATTTAAAAGCGATACCGATACCGAAGTATTGATCCACCTGATTGAAGAAATTTATAAACTGGAAAATGTTGACTTGCTGGAAGCAGTGAGACTTGCTTTACAAGAGGTAACTGGTGCTTACGCGATCGTAATAACCGATCAGGATAATCCGGATCAGTTAATTGCTGCCCGTAAAGGCAGCCCAATGGTAATTGGTGTTGGTGAGGGTGAATATTTTATTGCATCTGATGCTTCTCCTATTATAGAATACACTAAAAATGTAATCTATATGAATGACAATGAGATTGCTCTTGTAACCAGAGAGGATCTATTGGTGAAGAGATTAGATAATGTGGTTCAGACACCTGTTATCCAGGAGCTGGAAATGAAACTTGATATGCTTGAGAAAGGTGGTTACGAACATTTCATGCTAAAAGAGATTTATGAGCAAAGCAGATCAATCCGTGATTGTATGCGTGGACGTATATATCCTAATGAAGGTTTGGTACAGCTGGGTGGAATTAAGGAATATGCTGATAAACTTAAAAATATTGACAGAATTATCATCGTAGCATGTGGAACCTCATGGCACGCTGGTCTGGTTGGTGAATATCTGATAGAAGAATATGCGCGTATACCAGTTGAAGTTGAATATGCTTCTGAGTTCCGTTACCGTAATCCGATTATTACAGAGAAGGATGTGGTAATTGCCATTTCTCAATCTGGTGAGACTGCAGATACTATGGCCGCTATTGAGATGGCTAAGGAAAAAGGAGCGACTATCTTTGGTGTTTGTAATGTAGTCGGATCGTCTATCCCACGTTTAACTCACGCAGGGGTTTATACCCACGCCGGACCTGAAATTGGTGTTGCTTCTACAAAAGCATTTACTGCACAGGTGACGGTATTAACGCTGATGGCTTTCTATATGGCACAGCAAAAAGGTACTTTAACCCAGGCTAAATTAGTTGAACTCCTAACTGAGCTTGATTGCATCCCTGATAAGGTAGCTAAGGCATTAGAATCAAATTCACTTATTGAAGAAATTGCCGCTAAATTCAAAGATTCCCGCAATTGTCTTTTCCTTGGACGTGGAAGTGGTTTCCCTGTAGCTCTTGAAGGTGCATTAAAACTGAAAGAGATTTCATATATCCACGCAGAAGGTTATCCTGCTGCAGAAATGAAACATGGTCCAATTGCTTTGATTGACGAAGAAATGCCTGTTGTAGTTATTGCAACGAAAAACTCTTCTTACGAAAAGGTAATTAGTAATATTCAGGAAGTAAAAGCCAGAAAAGGTATCGTTCTAGCTATTGTTACTGAAGGCGATACAGAGGTTCGTAAGATGGCTGATTACTGTATCGAGATTCCGGATTCAAGCGAAGCATTTTTACCCCTGCTGGCTACAATTCCATTACAATTATTGTCTTATCACATCGCGCTGATGAGAGGATGTAACGTAGATCAGCCGAGAAATCTGGCTAAATCTGTTACAGTAGAGTAATATCTCATAAAGAGTAAAACCGGCATGCTAATGCCGGTTTTTTTATGCCTTGTTTTTTTTAACTCACTTATACTCCTTAAGGAGTGTAAATATTTGATATTTCTATAAGTATATATCAGAGGTCTATACTTCTTTAGTTAAATAAAAAAGGGTCGAAAAGACAACTCTTTCCGACCCTTTGTATCAGTTTATATACTAGTCTAGGATGCGATTGTCGCAGTGGTTCTGCTTACAGTCATTTTGCGTATAGTTTGCATAATTGCCTGTTTATCATATCCGCATATGTTCCATAGCTCGGCCTGTTCTCCATGCTCGATAAATTCATCTGGAATACCCAGGCGTACGACCTGAACATGATAGTTATGGTCAGCCATAAATTCTAATACTGCTGATCCCATACCGCCCTGAAGGCAACCATCTTCAACCGTAATTATTTTTTGGTACCTTTTACATACATCATGCAGTAATGCTTCGTCAAGAGGCTTAACAAAACGCATGTCATAATGTGCAGGATGAATACCTTCGCTGTTTAGCTCTTTACAGGCCTGGACAGCGAAATTACCAACATGCCCTATTGTAAGAATTGCGACATCTTCACCGTCACATATTTTCCTGCCTTTACCAACTTCGAGTGCTTTTAATGGACGCTTCCAGTCTGTGAGAACGCCGCTTCCTCTTGGGTAACGGATAGAAAAAGGACCTTGATCTTCTAGTTGGGCAGTAAACATCAGATTTCTTAACTCTTCTTCGTTCATAGGCGCCGAAACAACCATGTTTGGTATTGAGCGCATATAAGCAAGGTCGTAAGCGCCATGATGTGTTGCACCATCTGCACCTGCAAGACCTGCGCGGTCGAGACAGAAAACAACATTCAGATTCTGTATGGCAACGTCATGAATTACCTGATCATAAGCCCTTTGCATAAAGCTGGAGTAGATATTACAGAAAGGAACAAGCCCTTGTGTAGCCAGGCCAGCTGAGAAGGTAACTGCGTGCTGTTCGGCAATACCGACATCAAATGCACGTTCGGGCATTGCTTTCATCATGATGTTCATGGATGATCCCGAAGGCATAGCAGGTGTAATACCTACAATCTTTTTATTTTGTTCTGCGAGTTCTACCAGAGTATGGCCGAACACATCCTGATATTTTGGAGGTTGAGGTTTGTCAGCTACAGATTTCTTGATTTCACCGGTAATTTTATCGAAAAGGCCGACTGCATGCCATTTGGTCTGGTCTTTCTCTGCAAGAGCGAAACCTTTACCTTTTACAGTGACACAATGCAGTAGTTTTGGGCCGGGAATATCTTTCAGATCTTTAAGGATAGCAGCAAGATTTTTAACATCATGGCCATCTACCGGACCGAAGTAGCGGAAGTTCAGTGCTTCGAAGAGATTACTCTGTTTAAGAAGAGTGCCCTTAATGCTTTTCTCAATCTTCTTTACAAATTTATGAGCATTAGGTCCAAGTTCAGATAATTTAATCAGTACACTGGAAATATCATCTCTGAAGCGGTTGTAAGATTTTGACGTGGTAATAGTCGTTAGATATTCCTTTAATGCACCAACATTGGGATCAATGGACATACAGTTATCATTGAGGATCACCAGCAGATTAGAGTTTTCAATCCCTGCATGGTTAAGTCCTTCAAATGCCAGGCCTGCAGTCATAGCACCATCTCCGATAACAGCTACATGCTGCCTGTCACTTTCACCTTTGTAATGGGAGGCAACAGCCATACCTAAGGCTGCAGAAATAGAAGTTGAAGAGTGACCTACGCCAAATGTATCATATTCACTTTCTGAAATTTTAGGGAAGCCACTGATTCCGTTCAGGATTCTGTTGGTATGAAATACATCCTTACGGCCGGTAAGGATCTTATGTCCGTAGGCCTGATGGCCAACATCCCAGACCAATTTGTCATAAGGTGTGTTTAATACGTAATGCAGGGCTACTGTAAGCTCTACAACACCTAAACTGGCACCAAAGTGACCGCCATTCGTGCTCACTACATCTATGATATATTGGCGCAGTTCCTGGCTGATCTGTTCCAGATCTTCTTCTTTATACTGCTTAAGATCAGCAGGATAATTTATGTTCGGTAGTAATGGAGAGTTGAAGTTTTCCATGTAATTTTTAGTAGACAACAATATACAAAGTACGGTATTTTTGTTAATAAAACCGCAAACTATTAGGCAATAAGGTTGCCAGAACTTGTCCGAATTGATTAAATGCGTCTTTTGGCTGTTATTTTAAGCTAAAAATTGATTAATTTTACGAAAATATACTTTGATAAATGGAACGAGATACTTTAATTTTTGATTTGATTGACAGGGAATTAGACCGTCAGGAAAATGGCCTTGAACTGATTGCTTCAGAAAATTTTGTGAGTAAGCAGGTGATGGAAGCTGCAGGCTCAGTATTAACTAATAAATATGCCGAAGGTCTTCCGGGCAAACGTTATTATGGCGGTTGTGAAGTTGTCGATGAGGTTGAAAAAATTGCAATTGACCGTGCTAAGCAACTGTTCAATGCAGCGTGGGTAAATGTTCAGCCACACTCTGGCGCACAAGCCAATGCGGCGGTGATGCTGGCAGTATTGCAGGCTGGAGATAAAATCTTGGGTTTTGATCTTTCTCATGGAGGACACTTGACGCATGGTTCACCTGTTAATTTCTCCGGAAAATTATATCAGCCGTTATTCTATGGGGTTGTTAAAGAAACTGGTAGAATTGACTATGCAAAATTAGAAGAAATAGCTTTGGCAGAACGTCCGAAACTGATTATCTGTGGAGCATCAGCTTACTCAAGAGAATGGGATTACGCTTTTATCCGTAGTGTAGCCGATAAAATCGGAGCCTTGGTTTTAGCTGATATTTCTCACCCTGCAGGTTTGATTGCACGTGGATTGTTGGAGAACCCGCTACCGCATTGCCATATCGTAACTACTACTACCCATAAAACATTGCGTGGCCCTCGTGGCGGAATGATTATGATGGGTAAAGATTTCGAAAATCCTTTCGGACTAAAAACACCTAAAGGTGAAACCAGAATGATGTCTTCAGTTTTGGACATGGCTGTATTCCCTGGTACACAAGGTGGGCCGCTTGAGCACATTATTGCTGCTAAGGCGATCGCTTTTGGTGAGGCGCTTTCAGATGATTATCTGGTTTACATTAAACAAGTTCAGGCTAATGCTCAGGCGATGGCTAAAGCTTTTGTAAGCAGAGGTTATGGTATTATTTCGGGAGGTACAGACAACCATTTAATGCTAATCGACCTTAGAAATAAAAATATAACAGGTAAAGTTGCCGAAAATGCGCTTGAAAAAGCAGATATTACTGTGAATAAGAACATGGTGCCTTTTGACGATAAATCACCTTTTGTGACTTCAGGTATCCGTGTAGGAACTGCTGCTATTACTTCCAGAGGATTTAAAGAAGCAGATATGGAAAAAATTGTAGACCTTATCGATCAGGTAATCAATAATCCTGAAGATGAAGCTCACCTTGCAGCTGTAAAAAGTCAGGTTATTGCTTTGGTATCCGGTTTTCCACTTTATAAATAATAATTAATTGCAGGTCAGGCATGTCTCTCAGTTCAGGTTTATCTTCAGGTGGCGATAGAAATTTAGATGCTGTAGATGCAGGTTCAGGATTTACTGCTGAAGACAAATCTTTTGAAAGGCTAACCCAGCTGACCTCTGCAATTTTTAATATACCCATTGTCTGTATTACCTTATTGGATAAGGACAGGCAATGGGTTAAATATTCCAACTGCATTATCCCGCAGGATATTTCTATTGAAAATTTTCTGTGTCGCTACACACTCAACAATCCCGACCTTTTCGAAGTTCCTGATGCCCTGGAAGATAATAGATTCTCTAATCTCCGGTTGGTTACTCAGGAACCTTTTGTCCGCTATTATGCGGGGGTTCCGCTAACGAATGCCCAAGGCGAAGTTTTTGGTACACTCAGTCTTTTTGATACCAAACCCCGTGAACTTCATGAAGATCAGAAGGAAATCCTAATGGGGCTGGCCAGTCAGGTCATGGTTACGATTGAGTTGGTTAAAAAACAACAACTGCTGGATTATAATACCTGGCGTTTTCAGGAATTACTTGAAATCACTAAGGTTTCACCTGAGATTCACTGCGTAATGGATTTTGATGGTAAAATCAGGTATATCAATGAAGCAGTAACCAGTCTGTTGGGGTATGAGATCGAGGAGGCGATGAATTTGAATCCACTTCATATTTGTTATGAAGAAGATATTCCGCTGATGCTTGATACCATTCGTAAGGTTTTTAAAGGAAGAGAAAGAGAGTTCCGCGTTGACTTTCGTCTGGTGACTAAAAAGACTACGGTCATATGGATCAGCTGGAACCTTGTGGCTAAAAGTAACCGTCTTTATATATATGGGCGGGATATTACTGTTAGTAAAAGAGTAGAGTCAGAACTGACTAAATTGTCTTTTGTGGCCAGTAAGGTGAATAATGGTGTGATTATTAACGACGCTAACAACCGGGTGACTTGGGTCAATGATGCTTTTGAAGAGATTACTGGCTTTACGCTGGAAGATTTGAAAGGGAAAAGACTTGGTGACATGATCAACGGGCCCAATACAGATATAGAACTTCTGGAAAGAGTAAGGGAGTTGACTGAGCAGCGCCAGTCCTTTACAATTGACATGCTGGCTTATCGTAAAGACAAACAGGAGATCTGGTTATCCGTATATAATACAGTAGTAATGAACGATCGGGGTGAGGTTGATACTGAAGTCGAAATTATTATTGACATTACGGAGAAAAAGAGAGCTGAAAAAGAACTTCAGGTACTTTCGCTGGTAGCCAGCAAGACTGATACTGGAGTTAGTCTTCAGGATAAGGAAGGAAATATCACCTGGGTTAATCAGAGTCTGGAGAGATTAACAGGTTATTCTTTAGAGGAACTTCGTGGAAGGATGCTGGGCGATGTGATTTCACCTCATTTTGAAGACCAGGAACTGATAGCTGATGCGAGGGAAAAAAGTAAAAACAATCAAAGCTATACTATCGAAGTTCTAGCGGAGAAAAAAGATGGCTCTGCTGTTTGGCTGTCTGTCTCCAATACGCCTATTATAGATAGTAAGGGTGTTGTGGAAAGACAGATTGAACTGATTTCTGATATCACGCAGCGTAAACAGGTAGAAAAGGAAACTATTGAAGCAAAGGAGCAGGCATTGAAGTTGAGTCAGGCAAAAGAAATGTTCCTTTCAGTAATGAGCCACGAGATCCGAACACCTTTAAACGCCGTGATTGGGATGACTCATTTGCTATTGGACAATGACCCTAAATCATCTCAGATTGATGACTTGAATTTACTTAAATTCTCCGGTGAGAACCTGCTGCATATCATAAATGACATCCTTGATTTTACTAAAATGGAAACAGGTAAAATGGAACTCGAAGTATTTCCTTTCAACCTGAAAATATTAGCTAACGATATCATTAACAGTTTACAGGTAAATGTCAGGAAAAGGGGCAACGAATTGGTGCTTAAATATGATCCTGCTATACCCGATATGCTCACCGGCGACAAAAGCCGTTTATACCAGATTCTAATGAATTTTTTGGGGAATGCCATTAAGTTTACAGACCACGGTGTAGTTCAGTTGAGAATGATGATGCTTGAAAATCATGAACGTAAGGTTAAAGTACGTTTTGAAATAGAAGATAATGGGATTGGAATTCCAAAAGATAAACAGCACTATATATTTGAAGTTTTTACGCAGGCTAAAACAGACATATCCCGGAAGTATGGGGGCACAGGGCTTGGGCTGGCTATTACTAAAAAACTGCTGAAGCTTTTTAATTCCGAAATAACGCTTGAAAGTGAAGAAGGCCAGGGGACAACTTTTAGTTTTGAAATTACTTTTAACAAAGCTGCGGAACAGTCCGATCAACCCGGTTTAGATAATGGAATATCTATATTCATAGGCAGACGGATTCTTGTTGTGGACGATAATGATATCAATATTTTGATCGCTAAAAGAATCCTTAGTAAATGGGGACTCGAAGTAGAATCGGCAATCAATGGCTATGAGGCTATTGAAAAGATTATGAAAGAAAACTTTGATCTGATATTTATGGATATAAAAATGCCGGGAATTGACGGTTTTGAAACGACGAGTATAATAAGGGATATTCGAGGAGATTATTATAAGTCTTTACCAATCATAGCCCTTACAGCTTCAACTTTAAAAAATGATCACTTCAAATTTATTCAGTGCGGAATGAATGGACATGTTCTTAAGCCATTCAATCCTGATGAGATTAAAAATTTGCTGTATGATGTTTTTTCAGAACAATACCCTCTTTCGCATAAAGACTGAGGCTACCCTGCTGTAAAAGGATAAAGGGCCGATATTCCCATTAGAAATATCGACCCTTACCATCTAAATTAACGCTCTCAGATATATAAACGGCACTTGTTTCGATTTATTCTGTTGACCAGTAATTTTTTTTATTATAATAGTTTAAAGCGAATATCGCAGAATCAGGAAGTCCAGGCGAGGGCGGCGATACTGATTCTACTAAATCCACCTTCCTGTAAAGTTCGTGCGCACGACTCCAATGTTGCACCAGTTGTAACCACGTCGTCGACAAGTAAGACAGAGGAGTCCTGATTTCCCCAAGGCCCTAATATAAAGCCATCCTTCACATTCAGATATCTTGCATAGCGGCCTTTTCTGGTTTGTGTACTTTTACTCTTGCCGGTTTTGAGCAGATCTTCACGTACATGACTGTTTGTGGCATCTGCCAGGCCATTAGCAATATGTGTACATTGATTATAGCCTCGGCTTCGTGTTTTTGAGGCACCACTTGGAACTGGTATGATCAGATCAGGTACTTCAAATACAGGTGAATTTTTTATAGTTAATCCGAGCATGAAACCCATTTGATAAGCGAGAGCCGACTGACCTTTGTATTTTAGCTGATGAATTATTTTTCTTGCTTTTCCGCATCGCTTAAAATATAATAAAGCAGTTGCTTGTTGTAGCATAACCCTACCCCAGAATAATCTGTGGAGTGGGTTGTCTTTATAAAACTCAAACCTTGTGAGGGGCAGGTCATACAAGCAGAATACGCAGATATGTTTTTCTGTAGTCTGTAATACTATGGAGCATGCGCTACAATACCTTGGTAATATCAGCTCGAGTAAGTCGGAATATATAGAAGTAAAAAAGGGCATATACGAATGTAATGCCCTTTTTTACGATAATGTTAACCTGATTTAGTTTTGTTCTTCTTTTACAGCGAGCTGTCCGCAGGCTGCGTCAATATCTTTACCACGGCTTCTTCTGATATTTGTATTTACACCCTGGCTTTTAAGGTAATTTGCAAAAGCATCTATTTTATCTCCCTCTGCATTAGTGAAATCTGCAAATTGAATAGGGTTGTATTCGATCAGATTTACCTTACAAGGGACGTGTTTACAGAAACGGGCCAAATCTATTGCATCCTGAATTTCGTCATTGAAATTATTGAATACGATATATTCATAAGTAACCGGATTCTTGGTTTTTGCGAAATAATATTTTAATGCATCAGCTAGTGCCTTCAGTGAATTATGTTCTGAAATAGGCATAATTTCATTTCGTTTTACATCATCTGCAGCATGTAAAGACAAAGCAAGGTTAAACTTTGCGCCGTCGTCCCCAAGTTTACGTATCATCTTGGCAATACCTGCAGTAGATACAGTAATTCTTTTATAAGACATGTTCAATCCATCAGGGGCGGTAATCCGCTCAATGGATTTCATCATATTAGCATAGTTTAAGAGCGGCTCTCCCATACCCATGTATACAATGTTTGTTAACGGGAGTTTATAATTGAGTTTAGCCTGCTGGTCAATAAGGACCACCTGGTCATAGATCTCATCTGCATTGAGATTTCGCTTTCTGTCCATATAACCGGTTGCACAAAATTTGCATGTAAGGCTGCAGCCTACCTGTGAGCTTACGCAGGCCGTCATTCTCTCTTCCATTGGAATGAGCACACCTTCTACAATATTGCCATCATATAAACGGAATGCATTTTTGATCGTGTGATCGTTGCTGAATTGTGACTGATGAACCGATACGACATTTATAGCATAATTTTCATCAAGTTTCTTGCGAAGATCCTTCGAGAGGTTGCTCATTTCTTCAAATGAACGCGCAGATTTTTCCCATAACCATTGGTAAACCTGTTTAGCGCGGTACGCCGGTTCTTTCATTTCCGCGAAACGCTGTTGTAATTCGGGAAGATCCAGAGAACGAATATCGATTTTTGTAGTTGCAACCATTTGATGCAAAAATACTTAAAAATAATTATAAAAATAGTAAACAGGCAGATAATCAGCCCGTTTAGTGGGCTGATAAATAATCCGGATGTCAGTTTTTTAGTTTAGCGCTTTGGGCTTTTCACTTTCGCACCAGGTGCACCTGGTCTGCCTTTGCCTGGTTTTACAGGTCTGCGGCTTGGTCCGTTGCTTTTATTCCAGTCGGTAGCTGCTGCCGCCGGAGCCTGAAATGAAGAACCACCTGATGCTGGTTTGCCTGAACGGGGAGAAGATGGGCCTTTACCACCTCTTGCAGTACGTCCTGCAGGAATAGATTTGCTTTTTCCTGGTGCCGATGGGCGTTTTCTTCCAGATTTTGGCGTCACATTTACCAAATCTTCCTCTGATGCTTTATCTTTTGATTTTTTGACAACCCTTTTTGGGGCAGCACTTCCACTTGATTTGGCGATCAGCTGGTTGATTTCAGTTTGTTCTTCTGGTGTAAGTTCACGCCATTCTCCTACTGGTAAACCTTTCAAACTGATATTCATAATTCTTACTCTTTCCAGTTTAGTTACTTCAAATCCGAAATGCTCGCACATTCTTCTGATCTGTCTGTTAAGACCCTGAACCAACGTGATTCTGAAAATGAAAGGACTTTCTTTAACAACTTTGCATTTTTTAGTCATCACCCCTAATACAGGGACACCTTTAGCCATATTTGTGATGAACTGGTCCGTAATAGTTTTATTGACCGTTACGACATATTCTTTTTCGTGGCTATTTCCAGCGCGAAGGATTTTGTTAACTAAATCTCCGTTGTTGGTCATAAATATGAGACCCTGAGAATCTTTATCCAGTCTTCCGATTGGAAATACCCGCTCACTGTAATTAACGTAGTCTACTATATTACTTTTTACGCCTGCTTCTGTCGTACTGGTTATCCCTACTGGTTTATTGAAAGCAAGCAGAACTGAATTTTCTGCTTCTTTGGGTTCAATAGTTTGTCCGTTTACAGAAACTACATCTCCAAAAAAGACCTGATCTCCGACCTTTGCTTTTCTTCCATTAATAAATACATTTCCCTGTTCAATGTATCTGTCTGCCGCTCTTCTGGAGCACAGGCCGCTTTCGCTGATGTATTTATTTAATCGGGTTGTAGGATCGGACATAGTTTTATTTATAAAATATTTCGCAAAAATAATCAATTTATACAGCATTTACTGTATATGAGCTGCTGTTTAACGAATAAGCGTTTTTGCACACGGTTTTTTACCTTTTATAGTAAATCAATGATTCTGGCAAAGGGTATATTTATAGTGCATTCTTTAAGCTTTCAGTAGAATAACCGTTATTTGCAGCATGAGCATTTATTTATCGGCTTCTTTAGTTTGCCCTGTTAGCAGCCCTCCATTGGAGAATGGAGTAATTTCGGTAGACGATGCAGGCAGGATTCTTGAACTTATTCCTGCAGATCTGGCAAAAGAAAGGAATTTGGAGAACGTCCGGTTTCTGGAAGGAGTGCTCGTTCCCGGGCTGGTGAATACCCATGTTCACCTTGAGCTCTCGCACCTTAAAGGTAAGATCGAGGAAGGTACAGGTTTGCCAGGGTTCGTCCGGCAGGTCATGCAGCAGAGAGCAGCTGCGGGGGATGAAATATCAGAAGCTATGAAATTAGCTGATGCTGAGCAGTACAGGAATGGCATTGTCGCCGCGGGAGATATATCAAATCAGTTGGTCTCGAAGGCAGTAAAAATGAACAGCGCTGTTTACTATCATACCTTTGTAGAAACAATGGGGTTTAACCCGGTCATGGCAGACGAAATTATTGCACGCGCAAAAAAACTTAAGCAAGACTTTCTGCCATTGACAGCTGCTATTGCTCCACATGCTCCATATTCAGTGTCCAAACCATTGTTTGAGCTAATCCGAGCTGAAGATAATACAGCATGCATAACTATTCATAACCAGGAAACAGCCGAAGAAAATCAGTTCTTCGAACGGAAAGAGGGTCATTTTCTTGATCTTTACAAGTTTTTGGGTCTGGATATTTCTTTTTTTCAGGCTCAGCAACTCACATCCCTTCAATATTTTTTGCCTTTAATGCCGCATAACACGCGGATATTATTAGTGCATAATACATTTACCAGCGCTCAGGATATTGAATTCGCCTTAGAAAGTGGAAAAGATATTTATTGGTGCCTTTGCCCCAATGCTAATTTATATATAGAGAAAAGACTACCAGATCTGAAGCTATTCAGACAGGAAGGATTGAACATTACTTTAGGAACAGATAGCCTGGGGAGTAATCATCAGTTAAGTATTCTGGAAGAAATGAAGACATTACATTTTCAGGCGGACATTCCTTTCCATGAGTTGCTTTGCTGGGCAACACTGAATGGAGCGCGGTTTTTGGGACTTGATCAGCAATTGGGAAGTTTTGAAAAAGGAAAGAAGCCTGGAATTAATTTGATAACCGGCATGAAAGATGGAACTTTGACGCCTGATACTACTATTCAACGTATTTTGTAAAATGATAAAACAGGTTACTGAGCTATTTAGAATCCGTTATCCGGTAATTCAGGCTGGTATGGTCTGGTGTAGTGGATGGAAATTAGCGGCAGCGGTATCAAATGCTGGTGGGTTAGGAATTATTGGGGCGGGATCAATGTATCCGGAAGTGTTGCGGACACATATTCGTAAAGCTTTTTTAGCGACAGATAAACCATTTGGTGTAAATGTGCCGTTATTATACCCGGATATCGACCTGCTGATACAAGTATTGATTGAGGAAAAGGTTAAAATTGTAATTACTTCCGCCGGAAATCCTGCAACCTGGACCTCACGGTTAAAAGCTGAAGGGATGATTGTTGTACACGTTGTGTCGAATACAAAGTTTGCTTTGAAGGCCGAATCCTGTGGCGTAGATGCAGTAATTGCTGAAGGATTTGAAGCAGGAGGCCATAATGGTCGTGAAGAAACGACAACTCTATGCCTGATTCCAATGGTGTGTGCAAAGCTTAAGATTCCGGTGATAGCTGCAGGAGGGATCGGTTGTGGTAAAAGTATGCTTGCCGCGGTCGCATTGGGTGCTTCCGGGATACAGGTAGGGTCTGCTTTTGCAGTCGCGGCGGAATCATCCGCGCACGACGCTTTTAAAGCAAGTATAATCGCCTCGGTAGAGGGCGATACCCGACTGCAGTTAAAAAAGCTGGTTCCCGTGAGACTATTGAAGAACGAATTTGCCATTCAGGTAGCTCAGGCCGAAGCCGATGGTGCAGATGCAGATGAACTCGCCCGGCTGCTCGGTCGTTCCCGCGCTAAAAAGGGAATGTTTGAAGGTGATTTGAAAGAAGGAGAACTGGAGATCGGGCAGGTATCAGCAATGCTCGGTGAGATCAGGCCCGCAGCTGAGATATTAAATGATATCTGGAGCGGATTTCTTGAAGCAAGAAAAATGATCTGCAGTCAGGATGTTAATGAGTTGTAGTATGGCATCACATAGAATTGAAATTTAAAAGAATGAAACATTTAAGAATAAAAATTACCGGTAGGGTGCAGGGGGTATCATTTCGTTATACTACTAAGGTTGTAGCCGACCAGATGGGAGTTCGCGGAATTATTAAGAATGAGAAAGACGGAAGCGTTTACATTGAAGCAGAAGGCGACGATACATTGCTGGAAGTTTTTTTGGAGTGGTGCAATGAAGGCCCGGACCGTGCAATAATTGAAAAGGTTGAAACTGAACCTGCTGAACTCAAAAACTATCGTAATTTTGAGATTATTAAAAAACAACGCTAAACATCTAAGCCCCGCCTGTGTCAGTCATTAAGAAATTCCTGGGTCAAACTGCCGTTTACGGTATTAGTACTGTATTGTCCAGGCTGCTCAATTTTATCCTAACGCCAATATACGTGAAAGTATATGCTCCGGCGGTTTATGGTATTTTCACAACAATGTACAGTTATGCTTCTATGATCAATGCAGTGCTTGCGTTTGGCATGGAAACTACCTATTTCCGTTATCTTAACAAGTATGAAGAAAAGAAACAGGAAGTTTATAACAATACCTTTATATGCATCGCATTTATTGCGGGGCTGTTCCTGATCACTGGGTTAGTTTTTACAGATTTGATTGCCGGCTGGATTAATAGAGGTACTGTCGCTAATCTGGAGGAATACAAGGGTTTTATACGGCTGTTTGTCTGGCTGCTGTTTATCGATGCAATTTGTGTGATTCCATTTGCAAAGATCAGGGCAGACGGGAGAGCATTTAAATACAGTTTAATTAAGTTTTTGAATATCGGTGGTTTTGTAGGCTTTAACCTGGTTTTTCTTTTCCTGATTCCTATGCTTATCCGTCAGGATGGGGCACTGGCCACTTGGCTGGCTAGCTGGTACAGACCAAAATGGGTAGGTTATGTTTTTATCTCTAATCTGATGGCCAGTGGGATAACGATGATTATGTTGCTTCCAGAGTTCCTTCAGCTGCGGTTTAAATTTGATAAGGAACTCTTTATGAAGATGTTCTCCTACAGTTGGCCGATACTTATTGCCAACCTGTCTTTTATCGTAAATGAAAATCTTGATAAGATAGTTCTTAGTCAATTACTACCTAAAGCCATTGCCGATGTAGATGTTGGTATTTATGGGGCTGTTTGTAAGATCGCTATGTTTATGAGTATTTTCATTACCGCCTTCAGATTGGGAGCGGAACCATTCTTCTTCAGCCACGCCAAGCAGGCAAATGCACGTAAAACCTATGCCATGATACTTCAATATTTCGCTATTGCGCTGGCATTGCTTTTTGTCGCGCTGGTTGCTAATATTGAAGTACTTAAGTATTTTATTGTCAGGGGTAAAGGCGATCCGGGAAGCTATTGGGTAGGTTTGCCAGCTGTACCTTTTCTGCTTTTTGGCTATGTATGTCTGGGCATTTATACAAATCTTTCCATCTGGTACAGACTTTCCGATCAGACCCGTTTTGGCTTATATATATCAGTGATAGGAGCCATTTTAACAATCGTGCTTAATTTCCTGCTGATTCCAAAGTTCAGTTATATGGGCTCTGCCTGGGTATCCATGATTGCATACATGAGTATGATGATCATCTCCTATGTGCTGGGACAGAAATACTATCCGATACCCTATCAATTAAAAAGAATCAGTATATATCTTTTAACATCAGTAGTACTGGTAATCCTCTCGTTTTGGGTATTCCACAGGAATATCTATATTGGAAATGCGATGCTGATAGCCTTTATGGCGGCTATCTGGTGGGCAGAAAAGGAACAGCTCCAGACGCTGCTGTTCAGAAAAAAACAGAATTAATAAGAACTAAACACATATATAATGCAGATTAAAATTATCAACAAATCAGGAATGGCCTTGCCACAGTATGAAACAGCTCATGCAGCAGGAATGGATATGAGAGCTTTTGTTGAATCAGAGATTATAATTAAACCTTTACAGCGTATTTTGATTCCAACAGGTTTGCATATCGAACTTCCGGTAGGGTTTGAAGCACAGATACGTCCACGCAGCGGACTGGCTTATAAATATGGAATCAGTATTGTTAATGCGCCTGGAACAATTGATGCAGACTATCGCGGTGAGATTAAAGTTTTGTTAATAAACTTATCTGACACAGATTTTGTGGTACAAAATGGAGACCGCATTGCACAGATGGTAATTGCAAAACATGAAACTGTGCAATGGGAGGCTGTAGAAGAACTTTCGGACACAGATCGTGGAGCCGGCGGTTACGGTCACACCGGAAAATAAAAAACTCTTTCGTAAGAGAGTAAGATTAAAGGGAGGAAATGATGAGAATAGCGCATAAAAATTACTGGCTTTTGCTATTAGTGTTTACCACGCTCACTGCGTGTAAGACTAAAAAGCAATTGGTGAAAGTACCTGATGAAGTGGCAAAAGTGCCTGTGAATAAGTTAAAAGAGGAGAATCTCAGGATGTTGCGTTCGAAAGATATTCCATTTAATACCCTATCCATGCGGGGCAAGGCCACGCTGGACATGAATGGTAATTCAAATCAGGTGACCATGACGGTACGTATTCAGAAAAACGAAAAGATCTGGGTAAGCTTAACAGCAATTGCAGGTATTGAGGTCGCCAGAGCATTGATTACGCCTGACAGTATTCTTGTTCGTAATAATATCCAGGCGGTAGGAATCAGAAAACCATTCAGTTATTTATATCGCTTCAGCACTGCACAGCTTAACTTTAACATGCTGCAGTCAGTGCTGACAGGTAATACTATTGCTGAGCTTATGCAACCAGAGGCCGATCTTAAAAGTGAAGCCGGAGTTTTTAAGCTGGACGGAAGACAAGCTGAACTGGGTTACTCAATCCTTTTTAATACCCTGTTTAAACCCGGGGAGCTTTTGCTGAATGATGTGAAAGCTGGTCAGGCAATGAAGGTTGTCTATTCAGAATATCAGCAGGTAACCGATGCAGTTTTGCCCACCGTATTGAGGATAAATTCGCAAACAGGTAGCAAAAAGACCAATATCTCATTGGACTTCACAAAAATAGATCGCAATGTTCAGTTGGATTTTCCGTTTAGTCTTCCAAAGAGGTTTGAGATAATAAACTAAAAAAATTTATACTTTTGATGTAATGAAGCTACACAAATTACTATTATTTCTTTTGTTTGTTACGTTTGCGTCTTCTGCTGTAGCACAAAGCAGTGCCCAACTAAAAAAGAAGAAAGAAGCTATTCAGCGCGAAATTGAACTTTTACAGAAAAATCTGAATAAGGCCGCACAGAGTAAAAAACTGACTCTGGGTGAGATCAATGCACTGAATGCAAAGATAAAACTGATGCAGAGTAAGATCAGTGTGATCAATTCTGAGATCAAGAATCTTGATAGCGAAATCCATGAGAACACAAATACCGTACATTCTTTACAGACCCAGCTTTCTCAGTTAAAGAAAGAATACGCGGGCATGATCAGATTTGCGCAGCGGAATAGAAACTCATACGATAAGATGATGTTTATTTTCGCCGCCAGTGACTTTAATCAGGCATATAAGCGAATTAAATACCTGCAGCAGTTTGGTCAATACAGAAAAAAACAAGCAGATTATATCCAGGGCACAGAAAAAAGCCTGAAGTATAAGATCGTTATTTTGGATAAAAGTCTGAAAGAGAAGAGTAATCTCTTGAAAGAGCAGGAGAGTGAGCAGAATAAACTGGCTAAGAACAAAACGGAGCAAGCTTCAGTACTCAATAAGTTCAGCAGACAGGAAAAACAATTTAGTAATGATATTGCTACACGGAAGAAACAACAGGCAGCAATAGACAGGCAGATACGGAATGCAATTCAACGTGAGATTGCGCTGGCAAGAAAGCGTGCAGAAGAAGAAGCCAGGATTGCTGCAGCTAAAGCAAGGGCAGATAATAAACCTGCTCCTGCGGAGAAACCAAAGACAACAACGAACTATCTGACTGCTACACCGGAAGCTGCGAAGCTTTCTGCAGGATTTGAAAATAACAGGGGCCGTTTACCATGGCCGGTAGGATCTGGTACGATTACAGAGAACTTCGGCAGGCATACTGAGGGTCAGGCAGGTTATACCAATGATGGAGTTAATATAATGACTGCTGATGGTGCCGCCGTTCGGGCCGTTTTTAGCGGAGACGTTTTATTTGTAACGATGATGCAGGGGATTTATGTAGTTGCTATCCGTCACGGTGATTACTTCACTATCTATCAAAATTTACGTTCTGCAAATGTTGCAAAAGGAGATAAAGTAGAGACGCGTCAGACTATTGGTACAGTTGCCACCACGTCTGACGGCCCTATGCTTCACTTTGAAATTATGCGAGGCCAGGTAAAGCTGAATCCTGAGGCCTGGATAGCTAAATAAAAATTGCAGCTAAAATGTTTATATTTGTATATAATAAATGATAACTAATAATATGTATTCAGGTACGATAACAGAATTTTTAAATATGGGAGGCGGAGAAATCATGCTTATCCTAGCCGTTGTTTTACTCCTTTTCGGAGGAAAGAAATTGCCTGAGCTGGCCAGAGGTCTCGGTAAGGGAATTAAAGATTTTAAAGATGCTTCTGAAGGTGTCAAAAGAGAAATTCACAGAAATATCAATGCAATGGATATTGATGATGAGCTGAAGAAGGATGAAACACCTGCTTCTTCGTATACGGCAGCAGCTTCTGCTCCGGTAACAGAAGAGCCTGTTGTTTACCCCGCACCGGAAGGCGCAGTACCAGTTGATATGTCAAGAAGTACAGTACAGGAAGGTGATGCTTTGACAGAAGATCCTTCAGCTCCTGCCACTGCGGAACATACTACAGAAACAGAACCACAGAAAAATAACATTTAAACCAAATATCATGTTAAACACAACAATATTAGCAGCCCTGGGAACTCCAGAAATCGTAATCATTTTAGTCGTTGTCCTGCTGCTTTTTGGCGGTAAGAAAATTCCGGAACTGATGCGCGGATTAGGTAAAGGTGTGAAAGAATTTAAAGATGGAAAAGATGGTGCGGATGATACCGTAGAGTCAAATACCAACAATACACAAAAACCACTTTAATCTTTAACCGGGAAACCCTATTTCACCTCACCTGACAATTTGAAAAAGTATAAATCTCTTACGGAGGTACAATCACTGATTGAAAGTAAACAGCTTAATGTGCCGGATTTACTGGCTTATTATCTGGATAAGATTCGTGAACAACCGGAACTCAATGCTTTCAACGAAGTCTTTGTTTCCTCTGCAACTGAACAGGCGAAAGCTGTACAGGAAAAGATTAATGCTGGAAAAGCCGGGCGTCTGGCTGGAATGGTAATCGGTATTAAAGATAACATCCTTTATAAAGACCATCAGACAACAGCATCTTCAAAAATGCTGGATGGATTTGTAGCGCCTTATTCTTCTACAGTCGTCAGCAGGCTTTTAGCTGAAGATGCTGTAATTATAGGCAGATTAAACTGCGATGAATTTGCAATGGGTGGATCAAATGAAACTTCTTTTTTTGGTCCGGTGCGTAATGCGGCGGACACGGAGAGGGTTGCAGGAGGTTCTTCCGGGGGTTCTGCAGTGGCAGTGCAGGCAGATCTTTGTCTCGCTGCATTGGGTACCGATACAGGCGGCTCAGTACGTCAACCCGCTGCATTTTGCGGTTGTTTTGGTTTAAAACCCACCTATGGGCGGATCTCCCGCTATGGGGTAATAGCTTATGCTTCTTCTTTCGATCAGGTTGGAACACTAACATCATCAGTTAGTGATGCGGCTTTGTTAATGGAAATTTTAGCCGGAGCAGATGCGTACGACAGTACGGTTTCTGCAACGTCAGTTCCGGTTTACAGCAAAGAACTGAATCATCCTGGCAAGCAGCGTATCGCTGTCCTTAAAGAGACGATGGAAAGTGAAGCGCTTGATCCCGAAACTAAGCAGGCTATATTAGAAGCAATTGCCGGATTTCGTGCTCAGGGGCATCAGGTAGATGAGGTTTCATTTGATCTGCTGGATTACCTTGTTCCTGCATACTATGTGCTTACTGCTGCAGAAGCTTCTTCTAACCTGTCCAGGTATGATGGCGTGCATTACGGCTACCGTAACCTGCAGGCTGAGAATTTAAATAGTCTATATAAAAAATCCAGAGCTGAAGGCTTTGGTACGGAAGTAAAACGGCGGATTATGCTGGGTACATTTGTATTGAGTGCCGGTTATTACGATGCTTATTATCAGAAAGCACAGCAGGTCAGACGTCTGATCAGAGAGCGGGTAGAAGCATTGTTTACTAATTATGATCTGATTCTTACTCCGGTTGCGCCAACCCCTGCTTTTAAAATCGGGGAGAATATGCAAGATCCGCTGGTCATGTATATGGCCGATATATTCACAGTATTACCCTCATTAAGTGGTATCCCTTCGATAGCCATTCCACTTGGCAATAATCAGGCTGGTTTGCCGTTAAGTCTTCAATTGAGTGCAAAGCACTTCAATGAGGAACTTCTCCTTGCCTTTACAGCCGGATTTAAAGCTGAAGCCTATACCTAATCATATTAATTAAATTAATACAGCTGTTTTGAACAGGCCTATGAAACCATCAGATACATATTCATTTTCAGATAGAATATTCTTACAACTGACGGTTCTCTTTTCTATGGCCGGATTTCAGGGTTCTTGCGGCTTTCATTCCTACAAATATTTAATAGCTTATGAAACTAAAAGTACTTTTGCTTTCTGGTTCTTTGTGTCTGATGGCGGCCCTTTCCGGGAAAGCTCAGCGTCAATTACCGGCACAGGACTCTCTTCCTAAGATTAGTATACTGCAGACGGCATATCAGGGTGACACTACAGCAGTGCCCGATGTGTTGGAAAACCCCCTTTTCTATAACTATAACTTTACCTATAAAAAGCGGCTTGACTCTATCCAAAGCCAGATTCCTCTTGCATATAATGAAGCTGTACAGCGTTATATAGATGTTTACAGTGGACGCAAAGACATGATGGGCAAAATGCTTGGCATGTCCGAATATTATTTTCCCATTTTCGAGAATGCACTGAAGGCCTATAATATGCCTGCAGAACTTAAATTCCTTCCAATTATTGAATCTTCGATGAACTCTCATGCCATTTCCAGGGTAGGAGCGACTGGTTTATGGCAGTTTATGTTTGGTACCGCCAAAGGTTATGGGCTGAATATGGATAATTTTGTTGACGAAAGAAAAGATCCTATTCAGGCAAGCTATGCTGCGGCAGCTTATTTTAGGGATGCTTACAAAGAACTCGGCGACTGGCTACTGGCTATTGCTGCCTATAATTGTGGTACAGGTAATGTAAACCGTGCCATTGCAAAGGCAAACAGCCGTGACTTTTGGGAAATCAGAAACTTTCTTCCTGCAGAAACCCGCAATTATGTTCCAGCATTTATTGCAGCTGTTTATGTGATGAATTTTGCAGATCAGCATCATATCAAGGCGCAGAAGTCATTATTCGCTATCAAGACCGACACCATTCAGGTTGACCGCTTTGTTTCGCTTGCCGAACTTGCTCAGGCGATGGAGATAGACGAAGATGACCTGTTCACTCTGAACCCTTCTTACAAAAAGAAGATTGTAAATGGGTCCTCTGAAGCTCCGCGGCGTATTATTATGCCGAAAGTCAATACAGCCGTATTTGCCAATATTTATGATGTATTGAATAACAGCACCGTGAGTGCAGATACACGGATAATACTTGCATCAAATGACGATAAAAGGTTGCAGCGTAATAAGAATACTGCGAATAACCTTCAGGGTAAGGCTACAGTCTATCATAAAGTAGGGGCAGGGCAAAGCCTGCATGCGATCGCTGGCAAGTATCGTGTAGAAGTTCAGGACCTGAAGGTCTGGAATAATCTGAAGGGGAATACGATCGTACCGGGGCAGCGGCTTATTGTGTCCAAAGGACCAGTTGCGAAAAGAGAAGAATTAAGAACTTCGAAAAAGTACATTACCTATAAAGGTAAATCCAAAGCTGCAAACGGCGGAGTATTATAAAAAAGAAAATATATGTATGATTATATAGATGGCAGGCTTACTTTTAAATGTCCTGCTTATATTGTTGTTGAAGCTGGTGGAATTGGATATCATGTCAATATTTCATTAAATACCTATGGGGCCTTAGGTGATGCAGAACGCTGCAAAATTTTCGTCTGGTTACATGTTAAAGAAGATGCGCATACTTTATACGGCTTTTTAGATGAGGGTGAACGCAGGATGTTCCTGCATCTGATATCTGTTTCCGGTATCGGACCAAATACCGGAAGAATGATGCTTTCTTCAATTACTCCTGCAGAAATTCAGACTGCAATTGTTAATGCAGACCTACCGTTAATCCAGCGTATCAAAGGGATCGGTGCTAAATCTGCGCAAAGGCTGGTTCTTGAGCTACAGGATAAACTCAAAAAAGAAGGTACAGGATCGCTTATCGCCGCTCCGTTAAATGCGACTGTTAGAGAAGAAGCGCTGTCTGCCCTTATGATGTTAGGGTTTGCCAAACTTCCGGTAGAAAAAACGTTGGATCAGGCTATTAAGAATGCAGGTGATGAATTGAATGTTGAGCAGCTGATTAAAATAGCACTGAAAAACTTGTAAATCTGGCCCTAAACCCAGTATATTATATACTAAACCGCTGTTCGAGCGTTAATGTATTTTGGGAGAATAAGATTCTGGAGGTTATTAGTCACAATGCTTTAAAACTCCGTATAGCGATTTTGTTTTTAGTTTAAGGATAACGATGAATTAGAATTGCGATACAACGGATAATAATTACCTTTGAACAATCAAAATATTAAAAAATGAACTTTCCATCAGAATTAAAGTACACTAAAGACCACGAATGGGTTAGAGTAAATGGTAACGAAGCTTTTATCGGTATTACAGATTTCGCACAACGCGAATTAGGCGATATAGTTTATATCGATATCAACAGTGTAGGTGAAGAAGTAAGTAAAGATGAGGTATTTGGTACTGTTGAGGCTGTTAAAACCGTTTCAGATCTTTACATGCCTGTTACAGGTACAGTTACAGAAGTTAATGCTGCATTGAATGATAACCCTGAGCTTGTGAATTCAGACCCGTATGGAGATGGCTGGATGGTAAAAGCAACTATTGCTGACGTTTCAGAAATTGAAGGATTGTTAACTGCAGAAGCTTATCAGGCTTTAGTAGGCGCATAATTTATGAATAATAAACTCAAAGCATTAAGCTATCAGCGCTGGGCGCTTGCGTGGACTGTGTTCATCTTAATTCTTTGTACAATGAAAATGCCCGAATCTGCTGGTTCGGGCTTTTTCTTTCAAGGTTTTGATAAACTGGTTCACCTTGGATTTTTCTATGTCCTGACTATTTTATTGTTCTATGGAAAGATCAGTAATCAGCACAATTACAGTTTCCGATCCCTTACGATCTTTAAAATTATTGTACTGACTTTTATCGTCGGTGCTTCAGTTGAGGTAATCCAATACTTCTTTTTTCCTTACCGTTCCGCAGAATGGTGGGACCTTGGATGCGACATGATCGGCGTGTTTATGGGTGTATTCAGTTATGTTGTGCTGCATAGGTTCAATTTTGATAAAGACGGCAATTTATACCCTAAAAAAGTAGATCAGTAATTTCCTGATATCCCGTAACTTGAGGGATTCCTTTCTTGTGTTGAAACGTATTTAAAATGTTACTCAATATTTTTTACGGACAAAACAAACCATTTATGCTTTTCGTAGTCTGAAAATAAAACCTTACGAGACTATAGAATGAATTTTTACAGGAACCTCTTGCTGCTCTTTATTTTAATTAGTAGCCCTTCGATTTACGCACAAACCAAGAACGGCTCTGTGAGCGGTAAAGTGGTTAATTCAAAAGATCAGCTGGCTGTGGATTTTGCATCCGTTGCAGTTAAAAGTCTGAGTGACTCCAGTGTCGCAGGCGTCACCAATACACAACCCGACGGGACCTTTACCATAGCCGGACTCGCACCTGGATCTTACCGGGTTTCTGTAGCCTATCTCGGGCTAAAAAGTTTAAATAAAGATTTTACTGTAACCATTGCTGCACCGAAAGTAAATATCGGATTGCTGGCGATGGAGAATACCGGTTTGGATCTTAAAACCGTCGAAATTGTTGGTGCTGTGACTCCTGTAGTCGTTAAAACAGATACCGTAGAATATAATGCCGGAGCATTTAAAGTAAGGGAGAATGCTGTTGTTGAAGATGTATTAAAGAAACTTCCAGGAGTAGAGGTCGCCAAAGACGGTTCTGTAAAAGCTCAGGGTGAAACAGTAACCAGGGTTCGTGTAGATGGTAAAGATTTCTTTGGAAGTGATCCTTTACTCGCTACCAAAAACCTGCCTGCCGACATGATTGATAAGATTCAGGTTATAGACTTGCTTTCTGATCAGGCACAATTTACTGGTGTAGATGATGGTAACAGGGAGAAAATTATCAATATAACCACTAAAAAGGACATGAAGCACGGTTATTTCGGTAACTCCAGCGTTGGCGGCGGCACGGATGGGCGTTATGATGGGAGTGTGAATGTCAATAAATTTAAAAATGATCAGCAATTCTCGTTGATCGGACAATTTAATAACGTCAACAAGCAAAGTTTCGGTGGTGGTGCCACGGGCGGCGGCGGTGGTGGCGGTGGAAGAAGGTCTGGAGGCGGAGGTTTCAATCCTGGTGGTGGAAATACCGGAGCAGGACAGCAGGGGATTACCACAACCAATGCTGTGGGATTGAACTTTGCTGACATTTATAAAAATGATACAAAGATCACAGCCAGTTACTTCTTCAATAAAACTGCACTGGATAATCAGCAGACAAGTCTCAGACAAAACTTGCTTGGCGATAGCAGAACCACTTTCGATGAGGCATTAAATAGCCAGACAGACAAAAAAAACCACAGGTTTAATTTCATGTTAGATACCAAACTGGACTCTACAATTTCGATCCGGGTTCAGCCGAATATCACCTATACCGAAACAGGTCTGGATCAGAATAGTAATTACACCAATAACTATGGAAGCTATGTAACTACAGGAACACAGGCTTACAGGACTAATTCGACTGCGCCTACGGTGAGTAATAATTTATTGCTGCGTAAAAAATTCAGTAAAGCAGGACGTACGCTTTCCTTAAACGTCAACACAAGTATTAATAACAGTGATGCTACGAATTATAATGATATACTGAACAATACTGTTAATGGTGGTGTAGAAACCAATGAGCAGACCAGACAGTTAAATGACCAGAATGCAAAATCATTAAATAATACAACCAGATTGGTTTATACCGAACCACTGGATAAGACATTAAACCTGGAGGTCAATTATCAGAATATGTACAGCACTGACCGTAGTGAGCGTATGACTTTTAATTTTAATCCAATAACCAGTCAGTACGATCTTCCTGATTTCAAATACACCAACACTTATGAGAACCGGACAATGACCAATGCACTAGGTACAAGTCTGAATAAAAACGGGGCTAAGTATAACTGGAATATCGGCGTGGGTGTACAGCATACAGACCGTAAAAATGATAACCTGACAACGGGAAGCCTATTTAACCAGAGTTTCTATAATTTTATTCCGACAGCACAGTTACGCTATAACTTCAGTAAAAGTAAAAGACTGGTTATCCGTTACCGCGGAAATACCCAGCAGCCGAGCATTAGTCAGATCCAGCCCATTCTGGATAACTCCAACACACAAAGTATAGCTATCGGTAATCCGGACCTGAAACCATCATTCAGTAACAATTTGACTGTATTCTATAATAACTTTGACTTTGCGAAATTCCGTTCACTTTTTGTCTTTGCAAACTTTAGCCAGACTTTCAATGCTTTTGGTAACAGCAGTACATTGATTACAGATCAGGCAAGTGAGAACTTTGGAAAGCTGGAGGTAGTACCAGTTAACGTTGATGGTGTTTATTCGGGAACTTTAGGGTCTTCCTTAGGATTGCCGATCATTAAAGGGAACAAACTAAACCTGAATATAGATTTGAGTGGTAACTACGCAAGAGGGGTGAATTTCACCAATGCTCTGCAGAATATTACCAATGATTTATCTGTTACAAATAGATACAGACTCGTTTCCTCTATGGATAAACTCGATCTGACAGCCGGTATCGGCGGTTCCATTAACCGTGCTACTTACTCCGCACAGCCTTCTGCGAATACCACCTATTATACACTTAATCCAACTATTGACGTCAGTTATATGTTCCCGGGTAATATCCGTTTAGCAGTAGATGTCGATTATTATCAGAACACAGGAAGGGGAGAGGCATTCGATACTAATTACACTTTACTAAACAGTTATATCAGTAAGCAGTTCTTCAAAAACAGAGGTACATTTAAGTTTGCGGTGAATGATATCCTAAATCAGAACCAGGGAATTACCAGAACTTCGTCAAATAATACAATTACTGACTTAAGATATAACGTGCTGAAAAGATATGCAATGCTTTCATTTACGTATTCGTTAAGTCAGATGGGTGGAAAGCGTACTGACCGTATGGGGCCGCCAGATGGCCCCGGAGGACAACAAGGTCCGGGTGGCTACCGTGGTGGCGGTGGTGGCGGCTTTGGAGGAAGCAGAAGAGGTATGTAATAATTCGGTGGGCTTTACACTAAGGCTTGTTCTTATTTGTATTTATTATAGATAAAGGTTAACTTGCGACCTTAATATAAGATATGAACCTTTCACAATTAACTCCAGGAGAAAGAGGCACAATTGTCTCATTTACAGATTTAGAAATGTCAGTAAAGTTGATGGAAATGGGCTGTTTGCCTGGGGAAATTGTAGAAGTGGAGCGTTTTGCGCCACTTGGTGATCCTATCGCGATCCGGGTTGCAGGATATCAGCTTTGTTTACGAAAAAATGAAGCATCTGTAATTATAATCTCTTAGAAAATTTGGCTGCTGATCTGAAAATTGCACTTGTTGGTAACCCCAATACAGGGAAATCAACACTCTTTAATCTACTAACCGGGCTCAACCAGAAGATTGGAAACTTCCCCGGGATAACCGTCGACAAGAAGACAGGTTTTTGTAAAATTGGTGACGACAAAACCGCTGAGGTAGTGGATTTGCCGGGTACTTATAGTCTTTATCCTAAGAGTAAGGATGAGAGTATAGTATTCCAGATACTGGCTGACCGCGAGAACCGCAGTCATCCTGATTTGATCGTGCTTGTGGCCGATGCAACCAACCTGCGCCGGAACCTGCTGTTGTATACACAGGTTGCAGACCTGCAGATCCCGGTGATTTTAGCACTGAATATGACTGACATGGCCAAAAAAGAAGGCCTTGCTATAGACATAGATCAGCTGTCTAAAAACCTGGGTGTTCAGGTCGTTGCCATCTCAGCCAGAAATAATATCGGATTAAAAGAATTAAAAGAGGCAATTGCTAACGCACCATCGATCCCTACACAAGAACCGGGAACGGATATTCAGGTGCTTGCACCTGAAGCAATTGCTGCTACGGGTCAATTAATCAAGACAACTAATCCGTACTTCGCGCTGCAGGTGCTTCACCAGCATAGCGAGATGGATATTTATACGCCGGAGCAACATCAGCAGTTGAACCAGATTGCGTCTGAACATAACTTTGAATCTTCCAAAATACAGACTGCCGAAACTGTTGCCAGATATCGTTATCTGGGTACCATATTAAGCGGTATAATTACAGATACCGGTGCACAGAAGAAATTCATTATGAGCGACCGGATAGATAAAGTCCTGACTCATAAAGTGTGGGGTTTTGCTATCTTCCTGCTCATTCTGTTATTTGTCTTTAACGCAATTTTCTCCTGGTCAGCATATCCGATGGATATGATTGAGGAGGGCTTTGCACGCTTAACAGACCTGGGACATGAACACTTACCGGAAGGGATGCTTACCGATCTCTTACTGGATGGTGTTGTGGCAGGTTTAGGCGGAATTGTAATCTTCATTCCGCAGATCGCGATCCTGTTTGCTTTGATATCCATTATGGAAGATACTGGTTATATGGCCAGAGTTACCTTTATGATGGACCGTATCATGCGTAAATTCGGTTTAAGTGGAAAGTCAGTCGTACCGATGATCGGAAGTCTGGCTTGTGCTGTACCATCTATCATGAGTGCCAGGAATATAGAAAACTGGAAAGACAGAATTATTACCATTATGGTTGCGCCATTGGTGAGTTGTTCTGCCCGCCTACCAGTTTATACCCTGTTGATCTCGTTGATTATTCCAGACGAAAAAGTACTCGGTTTTATCAGCCTGCAGGCGTTAACCCTGATGGGTATGTACCTGATTAGTATAATAGCTGCGGTACTCGTTGCTTTTGTTATGAAATTCCTGATCAAGGCTAAAGAGAAATCGTACTTCATCATGGAGATGCCGGTTTATCAGAGACCAAGATGGAATAACGTACTGTTAACGATGTATGAAAAGTCTAAGACCTTCGTATTTGAAGCGGGTAAGGTGATTATTGCGATTTCAATTGTATTATGGGTGATGGCAAGTTTTGGTCCGTCAGACCGTTTCGAAAGAATTGATCAGAAATACGAAAAAATCGAATTACAGCAGGATAGCTTAGCAATCAGTACACTGGAGCGTGATCGCTCAGCAGAGAAACTGGAAAACTCTTACGTAGGTATTTTAGGTCAGACTATAGAACCTGCTATCAGACCATTAGGTTTTGACTGGAAAATAGGTATTGCTCTAATTACATCATTCGCTGCAAGGGAAGCCTTTGTGGGTACTATGGCCACTATTTATAGCGTTGACAGTGCAGACGAAGAAGCCACAACAATCAGAAATAAACTAAAAGGAGCTACAGATGCCAATACAGGACTGCCGCTGTTTACTTTTGCAACAGGATTTTCACTCATGCTCTTTTATGCATTTGCAATGCAATGTATGAGTACCGTTGCGATCGTCTACCGTGAGACCAAGTCATGGAAATGGCCAATGATCCAATTGGTTTATATGACAGCATTAGCATATTTTGCCAGCCTGATAGCCTACCAGTTATTAAGGTAAATCCTATCTTTATGACCATGTTAGGCTTAAGCTAGCATGGTCATAAACAATAGTATCGGTCATCAAGCACAAATAAATTGGAAAAAGCAGAAGTTTTAGCCAGGTACATGCCGGAACAAGCCGCACCGGTGATCGCCAAATGGATCGATTATTTTCAGTGCGAGTTTAAAATTTCAAAGAGCAGATCCACTAAGCTCGGTGATTACAGGCATCCTTTTCGCCAGACAGGGCATCAGATCTCTGTAAATAATAATCTCAACCGTTATGCATTTCTGGTTACCACTGTACATGAATTTGCACATCTGCTAACCTGGAACGAATTTCAGCATAAGGTTAAGCCACATGGTGCGGAGTGGAAATCAAATTATAAAAAAATGATGATTCCGTTTCTGGAACAACGGGTTTTTCCAGAAGACCTCGAACGTGCGATTTCAACTTACCTGACCAATCCTTCGGCCTCCAGCTGTACAGACCTCCATTTATCAAGGGCTCTGAAAAAATATGACAGCAGTGGTGACCATACCAGGCTCGAAGAATTAGATACCCATACCGTATTCCGCATTAAAGATGGCAGGAGATTTAAAAAGGGGGAGAGGTTGAGAAAACGTTATCGTTGCGAATGTCTTGATAATGGAAATATCTACTTGTTTAGCCCGCTCGCAGAAGTATTCGTTGCAGAAACAGGCACATAAACAGCCTGTTTATCTTCTATTGTCCATTTAAATTTGAGCTGTGTATCTCTGAATTTCCCAGGATAGTTCAGCAGGCTGTCAATAAAAGTATCCTTTTGTTCAACCAGGATTGCGGCTTTATAATTACTCCGGGACTTACTTTTCAGCATGATAAAACGTGCATCGGGATAAGTCGCGATATTGTCAAATACCATTTCAAATTTATCCTTACCAGTAAGCGCATCGTCCATCCCTTTAATTTCATCTTCGAAATTGTTTTCACGCGTTTTCAGTTCAGCAGCAGAAAGCGGTAAAAAAGGAAGGGTACGCAAAGCATCAGCTGAGCTGGCAGTACGCGTATCCATGCCAAAGACAATACCGTTACGAAGATAAGTTCTGCTGTCTCTGAATAATTCAGCATCCTGATTCATAAATTTACTTTTTTCCCTGATCAGCATTAGACTATCCGCCCGGAAGTAATAACTTTTAACAGAAGAACTAAGGCTTCCATTATTGCTGTAGATCCGGTAGAGCATACTGTTATTGTAGTCACTGAATTTTTCAGTATAGACAGAAAGATCACCAGAAGTATAAATCAGACTGTACTGTTTTCTGAATTTCGGCAGTTCACGATCTACACCAGCTGCAAAATTCAGAATAGTTTTGTCATTCAGGTTGGTAGCGGCTTCATCGCTCAGTATATCTGCCTGAGGGTGGCTCGACCGGAAATACTTGCAGGACGAAGAAAATAAAAGCAGTATAATTGCCAGACCAGATAAAAGCTTGAATTTCATGTGCGTAAAGATTATGCTGAAGCAGTCTATTATCGTGCCAATGCACTAATAGGCCAGTAGCTGGTCTATTTTTTGTCCCAGGCGGGAAGCAGCGAGAAACTGGTCCTCAAGAATTTTATTCATCGGAATAGCCGTATCAAGGCTGGCACAACGCAGTACCGGTGCATCCAGTAATTCGAAACAATGCTCAGCAATCCAGGCAGAAATTTCACTACCGAAGCCGGAGCTCAATGTGTCTTCATGCAGAATAATTACCCTTCCGGTATCTGCGACAGCCTGTTTAACGGCCTGCTTGTCCCAGGGCTGAAGACTGCAAAGATCAAGCAAAGTTGCCTGAAGTGCGGGATGGGCATCCAGGTAATTAATCGCCCAGTGTACACCCATGCCGTAAGTGATCAGGGTAAACTGCCCACCATTCCGGCGGCGGATAGCTTTACCGATCTCCAAAGTATAATAACCTTCTGGTACGGGACCGCTTAAGCTCCTGTATAACGATTTATGTTCAAAAAAAAGCACAGGATTAGGGTCGGCAATTGCGGCGAGCAATAAGCCCTTTGCTTCTAGTGGGAATGCAGGATATACAATTTTAAGTCCCGGTGTTTTGGTAAACCAGGCCTCATTACTTTGGGAGTGAAATGGGCCGGCGCCAGTGCCAGCTCCCGTAGGCATGCGAATCACAACATCTGCCTTCTCTCCCCAGCGATAATGGGTCTTAGCCAGGTTATTGACTATCTGATTAAATCCGCAACTTACAAAATCGGCAAATTGCATTTCCACCACGGCCTTACAGCCATTTATCGAGAGACCCAACCCCGCTCCGACAACAGCCGATTCACAAATAGGCGTATTACGTACACGTGCCGTTCCAAATGAATCACTCAGCCCAGCAGTTATTTTAAAAGCGCCGCCATATCCGGCGATATCCTGGCCCATCAGCACCAGATTGGTGTGTTGTCCCATGCCTATCCTCAAAGCCTCGCTGATGGCGTCTAAGAAACGGAGATTAGGGAAAGGTGCATTTTCAGGTGGGGCAACCGGTAGCAATAATGCCGGGGCATACATTTCTGAAAGTTCCGTCTCCGGATCTGCCTTTGGTTCAGGGTCAAGGAAGGCTTGTTCAATTTCCCTGGTAATTTCCGAACGGATTGAAGCTTTCATTGCAATAATCTGCTGCTCGGTAAGGACTCCTTCTGCCAGCAAATAACGCTCATAATTATTTAGCGGATCTTTGAGTTGCCATGCTTCCAGCAAATCTGCCGGGACATATTTGGTGCCCGAAGCTTCCTCATGGCCGCGCATTCTGAAGGTCATACATTCAACCAGTACAGGTTCCGGATTTTCGCGGATGGAGACAGCCAGTTCATTGATTGTATCGTACACCTCCAGGATATTATTTCCATCGATCTGAATCCCTTTCATTCCGTAACCCGCGGCTTTATCCACCAGGTTTTTGCAGCGGTATTGTTCGCTGACAGGAGTGGAGAGACCATATCCGTTATTTTCGATGAGAAAAATAACCGGCAGATTCCAGACAGCAGCAATATTCAGTGCTTCGTGGAAGTCGCCTTCACTGGTTGCACCTTCTCCGGTAAAAACAAGCGTAGCTTTTTTATCACCTTTCAGTAAGTCGGCCAGTGCGATCCCGTCTGCCAGCGCGAGCTGCGGACCGAGGTGGGAGATCATTCCGATAATATGATGTTCCTGAGTGCCAAAATGGAAAGATCTGTCACGGCCTTTGGTAAACCCCGTAGCTTTACCCTGCCACTGAGCCATTAGCCGGCGTAGCGGGATATCCCGTGTCGTAAAGACACCAAGGTTCCGGTGCATTGGTAAAATATATTCCTGAGCATTCATCGCCAGGGTGGCACCAACAGCAACCGCTTCCTGGCCGATGCCGGAAAACCATTTGCCTATACGGCCCTGGCGGAGCAGGATCAGCATTTTTTCTTCGACCAGTCTGGGAAAAAGCAGACGCTGATAGAAATCCAGCAGCGTCTGATCGCTTTTATCTTTACGGTCGAAATGCATCATACCTATTTATTTTTTGCTTTCTGGTGGTCCTGGTATTGGCTGGAGAAAGATTTTTCAGCTATTTCAGGCATTTCCCTATATTTTCCCCACATCTTTTTGAAAAGCAGTTTCATGAAGAAATTTTTAACCTTGCCACCAAAAATGTCCATTCTGGAACGTTTGGCCATTCCCGCGTTCCAGACTTTCCAGCCCATATCCTCGGTTTTGGTATTCTCATGCTGTTCCACAGCGTCGCGGCGGTTCAGCAGCAGCATTTTATGAATATCTATTTTAACAGGGCAGACCTCAGAACACTTGCCACATAAACTGGAGGCATAACTCAGGTGTTTAAAATCCTTCATACCCTGCAGATGCGGCGTGATGATAGAGCCGATTGGCCCGCTGTAAGTTGTATTATAAGTGTGGCCGCCGATGTTTTTATAAACCGGACAAGCATTCAGACAAGCACCACAACGGATGCAGTAAAGCGCTTGTCGCTGGTCCTTTTGGGCTAGCAGGTTCGTTCTTCCGTTATCCAGTAAGATCACATACATCTCCTGGGGACCATCAGACTCATGCGGCTGTCTCGGGCCACTTAAAATTGTATTGTAGACTGTTAGATTCTGTCCTGTGCCATGACTGGATAATAAAGGCCAGAAAAGATCCAGGTCGGCCATAGAAGGGATTACCTTTTCGATGCCAACAATGGCAATGTGTACTTTAGGAAATGTTGTTGTCAGACGTGCATTACCCTCATTTTCAGTCAGTGCAATACTGCCTGTATCGGCGATCAGGAAATTGCCGCCGGTAATACCGATATCTGCAGTCAGGTATTTCTCCCGCAGCAGCTCTCTCGCTTTTTGTGTCAGTTGTTCCGGTGTATAATCCAGTGGAGTGCCAAATTTCTCATGAAAAAGCTTCGCAATATCTTCTTTGCTCAGGTGCATCGCCGGCGTCACAATATGATAGGGCTTCTGCCCCAGAAGCTGGACAATATATTCACCCAGGTCACTTTCCAGTGAATCGATGCCGTTCTGCTCCAGAAACTCGTTCAGATGAATTTCTTCGGTGGTCATCGATTTAGATTTGATAACCGATCTACCTCCGTTTTTGCGGATGATATTTAGAATCTCCTGCTGCGCTTCAGCCGCATCATTTGCCCAGATTACCTTGCCTCCGCGCCGTTGAAAGTTGGCCTCAAATTCCGGAAGGAATTTGTCCAGGTTCTCCATCACACGCCATTTGATCACATGGGCCTTCTTTTTGGAAGCCTCCAGGTTTGCAAACCTGGATAAACCGCGTTCAACAGCCACATTATATTTTCCAATATTATGGTTAATTATATTGCGGTGATCCACATCAAATGCCTTCTCATCTGCCTTTACCAAAAACTCCTCAGCAATCTTCGTCATGTTTCAAACTTAGATAAAATTGTTACTATACACACAACAAGATAAAAATTTTATCAGTCTCAGCAGCACCATAAACAAAAAAACCTGCCGTTTCGGGGCAGGTTTTTTTGTTTATTTTATTGTGCCGTTTTAGGCGTTCCGTCTTCGTTCTTGTCAACTGCCGGTCTTTTAGCTCTGTTAGCCAGGTCCCAAGCGGTAAAATATACCAGTTGTGCCCTTTTGGCCAGCAGGTCGAAATGAATTTTCTCCACTTCATCTCCCGGTTGGTGGTAATCTTCATGTACACCGTTGAAATAGAAAATTACCGGGATACCATGTTTAGCAAAGTTATAATGGTCAGAACGGTAATAGTACTGGTTAGGATCAGTCCTGTTGTTATAGGTCATGTCCAGATTTAATTTTGTGTAAGTCTCATTTGCTTTAATACCGATCGCATTCAGATCAGAACTCAGCATGTCAGAACCAATGATATAGATGAACTCCGGATTTTGCTCATGTTCTTTATCAACACGGCCGATCATATCAATATTCAGGTTGGCGATTGTTTTATTCAGCGGGAATACCGGGTGTTCCGAATACCATTCAGAACCTAGAAGCCCTTTTTCCTCACCAACAACTGTCATGAACAAGATACTTCTTTTAGGACCCTTACCGGCCTTTTTAGCTTTCGCAAAAGCATCTGCAATCATCAATACACCTGTTGTACCAGATCCATCATCATCAGCACCATTGTTAACTTTATCTTCACCAGATAAGGTTAAACCGATATGGTCATAATGACCGGTAATAACTAATACTTCATTTTTAAGTACGGGATCAGAGCCTTCCAGGAATCCCAGAACGTTTTCTGCCCTAACTTTTACCTCTTCTTTTACAGCAGAGCCGCTAACATTCAAGCGGAAAGCACGTGAGGCAGGTTTAACATCAGTATCTATCTGAGTTTTTAAAGCTGCAGCGGTAGTACCTGCCGACTTTAAGATTTCATCTGCAGTTGCAGGAGAAATCAGGATAGAAGGAAAGTTTAACATTTTCTCCATTCTGGCTCTTCTCTCTTCCGTTTTGAGGCCTACCTGACCAGCACCGGCATACATCGCTTTTAATTCCGGTGTCAGGTTGTCCAGTGCAGGGTCAATCTGTAATACAGCCAGTGCCTGATTATCCGCCAGATATTTGATTTTAGCTTGTTGCGCTAAAATAGCTTTTCTTCTGGCTGCACGGTCTTCAGGAGCAGCAGCACCTTTAGCCGTGGGATCACCCGAAGCGAACATGATTACAACTTTACCTTTTACATCAATACCGGCGAAATCATTATATCCATCTTTATTCAGTCCGTAACCCGCAAAAACTACGTCATCACCATGGAAAGTAAAACCTTTAAGCGAAACGCCGGAAGTTGGAATTACAAAATCCTTACCCTCTTCTTTAGCTACACCATTTACAGATAATACTGTTTGTGTAAGCTGGTAGCTGACCATATCAATAGGCTGAAAATAGTCGCCATTTACAGGGCCTTTCAGGCCTATGCTTTTAAAATGATTGCGAATATACTCAGCAGCCATCCAGGCGCCTTTTTTACCGGTCTCACGACCTTCATATTCATCAGAAGCCAGTATTGATAAATGCTTATAGCCGTGATCCTTGTTGATCGTCGTGCTAAATTTTATTGCTGTTTTATCCTGTGCCGAAACACCGATAAAGAGTAATAAAGCAAGACTGGTGCTTAAAAATGATTTGTTCATAGTTTATAATTGAGGGTTAACAGGATATTTTATTCACACGGTCTGCATGTCTGCCACCTTCAAATTCAGTTTGTAAAAAGGTCATCACCATTTCCTGCACCAGCTCCTGACGGACAAAACGGGCAGGGATACAAAGAATATTCGCATTATTATGCTGTCTGCATAAGGCAGCAAGCTCATTTTCCCAGCAGATCGCTGCACGGATGCCCTGATGTTTGTTGGCTGCAATAGCGATACCATTACCACTCCCGCAAATCAGGATACCAAATTCCGCCTCACCGCTTTCTACTGCAAGCGCTACAGGGTGTGCAAAATCAGGATAATCAACAGAGCAGGCAGAAGCCGGACCAAAGTCAGTTATCGGGAAATCAGCTAAAAACTCTTTCAGCATTTCTTTGTACGTGAAACCGGCATGGTCAGAACCGATGGCGATTTTAAAGGTTTTTAAGGGCATTACAGGTTAAAAATTATAGATGGTTTTTTGGTTTAGTTGGAAGGTGCTTTTACCGTTCCGTATAATTCTTTATTCTTTTTACGTTCGATGCTGGCAGAGATGAAAATACTCAGCTCGTATAAAATAAACAGTGGGAATGCAACAACCAGCATGGTTACCATATCTGGTGTAGGCGTTACAACAGCTGCAATAATTAAGATAATAACAATGGCATAACGGCGGCTCGCACGCATAAATGCTGGTGTCATGATACCAAACAGCGATAAGATATAAATCAGTACGGGTAATTCAAAAATAATACCTGTACCTATGGTTAAGGTCATTACAGAAGACAAATAAGAGTCGATTGTAAAGGTATTCTCAATCATCGGACTCACAGAGAAGTTCGTCAGGAAGTTGATGGAGAGCGGACAGATAATAAAATAACCAAACATAATCCCGATTAAAAATAACAGGGATGAGAAAAATACAAATCCACTTGCCGATTTGCGTTCTTTGTCATGTAGGGCCGGCTTAATAAACAGCCAGAGTTCAAACAGAATATATGGTACACCGAAGATCACACCCGTCATTACACAGGAATTGATCTGGAGCGTGAACTGCCCGGCCATTTCTGTATTGATAATTTTACCTTTAATCTCCGTGATACAGAATTCCGTGCCGAGCGATGGGTAGGCTGCAACCAGTTTACACATCATACGGTAAGTCCAGAAGCTCGGGTCTTTCGGACCCATGATCACTGTATTGAAAATAAAATCGTAGAAATAGAATGCAGCTATTGTAATTAATACGATAACGAGCAATGATCGCAGTAAATGCTTCCTTAATACATCTATATGGTCGAAGAAAGACATCTCCGCTTCCAGTTTCTTTCCTTTTTCTTTGATGGCCCCAATCAGGTCCTGCGCTTTATTATCACTCATGTAGCTTTCTGTGTATAAACAAAAATACCATTCTATTTAGATAGAATGGTATTTCGGTTTTAAATATAAGAATTAGATTGTTCTATTCAGAAAAAACAAAAGTTTCCATGAATTTCGTGGTAAAATTACCAGCTCTGAAATTCGGGTCCTTCATTAGTTTCAAATGGAACGGTATAGTTGTTTTTACACCTTCAATTACAAACTCACTTAAAGCACGCTCCATTGTGCTGATTGCTTCTTCCCGTGTCTGCGCAACACAGATTAATTTGGCAATCATGGAATCGTAGTTTGAAGGAATCTGGTAACCTGCATATACATGTGTATCTACACGCACACCATGACCACCCGGAGAATGGAAATTAGTGATTTTTCCAGGACAAGGTCTGAAGTTGTTGAATGGATCTTCCGCATTGATACGGCATTCAATAGCATGCATATCCGGCAGGTAGTTTTTGCCCGAGATCGGTACACCGCTTGCTACTTTAATCTGTTCTTTGATCAGGTCGTAGTTGATAACTTCTTCCGTAACCGGGTGCTCCACCTGAATACGGGTGTTCATCTCCATGAAATAGAAGTTACGGTGTTTATCTACAAGGAATTCAATTGTACCTGCACCTTCGTACTGAACGGCAGTAGCACCTTTGATTGCAGCTTCACCCATACGTTCCCTTAATTCAGGGGTCATAAATGGAGAAGGAGCTTCCTCTACCAATTTCTGGTGGCGACGCTGAATAGAGCAGTCACGTTCAGATAAATGGCATGCTTTACCATATTGGTCACCAATAATCTGGATCTCGATATGACGGGGATCTTCAATATATTTTTCCAGGTATAAACCATCGTTTCCGAAAGCTGCACCTGATTCCTGTCTTGCGCTGTCCCATGCGTTCTCAAAATCTTCATCTTTCCAAACTACACGCATACCACGGCCACCACCACCAGCAGTAGCTTTCAGAATTACCGGGTAACCAACTTCATTGGCCAGAACGATACCTTCTTTTACGCTTTCCAGCAGACCTTGTGATCCTGGGATGGTAGGTACACCAGCTTTTTTCATGGTTTCCTTAGCCGAAGCTTTGTCACCCATTGAGTTAATCTGCTCAGGAGTAGCACCAATAAATTTGATTCCGTAATCTCTGCAAACAGAAGAGAATTTTGCGTTTTCAGACAAAAATCCATAACCCGGATGTATTGCATCAGCATTGGTTAATTCTGCTGCTGAAATAATATTAGGAATACTCAGGTAAGAGTCTTTACTCGGGGGAGGCCCGATGCAGACAGCTTCATCCGCGAAACGAACGTGTAAACTTTCCCGGTCTGCTGTAGAGTAAACCGCGACAGTTTTAATGCCCATTTCTTTACAGGTACGAATAATGCGCAATGCAATCTCGCCCCTGTTGGCAATTAATATTTTTTTAAACATATCTTTGATAAAATGTGAATCTGCCTGGGGCAAGTATTACATTGGTTCTACTAAAAATAAAGGTTGATCATATTCTACCGGAGTAGCGTTTTCTACCAGAACTTTAACGATCCGGCCTGAAACTTCACTTTCAATCTCGTTGAATAATTTCATGGCCTCAATAATACAGATCACTTTTCCTGAAGTAATTTCATCACCTACATTTGCGAATGATGGTTTATCAGGGCTTGAAGAGCGGTAGAAAGTACCGATCATCGGAGATTTAACTGTGATATATTTGGAACTGTCATCAGCTGCTGGTGCAGGGGCAGCCGGAGCTGTAGCCTGTGGTGCTACCGGTGCAGCAGGCAGAACCTGAGGTGCTGTCTGTACAGGTACAGTTGTATTGATCACGGTCGGTGTCTGATTCGTTTTGATAGTGATTTTGAACTCTTTCTGCTCAATTGCCACTTCATTTACGCCCGAACGAGAAACAAATTTAATGAGTTCCTGAATTTGCTTGATATCCATTTTTTGGTGTTTTGTTGAAAAGATTACTGTCTTTTTAAGGACACTAAGTTAATGTTTTTATTATGTATTTTAATAAGCCCACTTCAGGTAAACTGAACCCCAGGTGAAGCCACCGCCGAAAGCAGCGAGAACAATATTGTCTCCTTTTTTCAGCTGGCTTTCCCATTCCCATAAACAAAGTGGAATAGTACCGTTGGTTGTATTACCGTAACGCTCAATATTAATCATTACTTTTTCTGAACCCACGCCCATTCTGGCAGCAGTGGCATCAATAATTCTTTTATTAGCCTGGTGAGGGACAAGCCATTTTACATCATCAGAAGTCAGGTTATTTCTTTCCATAATTTCTGCAGCCACATCTGCCATATTGGTTACCGCAAATTTAAATACAGTTTTACCTTCCTGGTAGACGAAATGCTCACGCTTATCTACAGTTTCGTGGGAAGCCGGTTTAACTGAACCACCAGCTTTCTGATGCAGGAACTGTTCGCCGGCACCATCTGTTTTTAATACGGCGTCCATTATACCATTACCTTCTGTATTAGGCTCCAGTAATACTGCACCACAGCCATCCCCAAAAATAATGCAGGTAGCACGGTCAGTATAATCAATAATGGAAGACATTTTATCACCGCCTACAACCAGTACTTTCTGGTGTTTGCCAGATTCAATGAACTGCGAACCCGTAGTTAATCCGAAAATGAAACCTGAACAAGCAGCCTGAAGATCGAAACCCCATGCATTTACTGCACCAATTTTGTTGGCCAGGATGTTGGCTGTCGCCGGGAAAGGATGGTCTGGTGTGGTTGTACAGAAAATAATCAGATCGATTTCTTCTGCAGTAATTCCTCTTTTTTTCAACAGGCCGTTTACAGCATGAACAGCCATATCAGAAGTGCCTGCGCCTTCCTCTTTTAATATTCTTCGCTCTTTAATACCCGTTCGAGAGGTTATCCATTCATCTGTTGTGTCTACTATTGTTTCTAACTCTTGATTAGAAAGGACATATTCAGGAACGTAACCTTGAACCGCAGTAATTGCAGCGTGAATCTTATTCATTTTTCGATTAATTTTATTTAAATGCGGCCTGTATTTTATCTACCAGACCTGTAGTTATCATGTCTCTCGCCTGAAACACCATATTTTTTACGGCAGTAGGGGTAGAGATTCCATGACCAATAATTACAGGTGCATTTACACCGAGAACAGGGCTTCCACCATAATTCTCATAGTTAAACCTGTCAAAGAATTCGTCTTTCAATCCTTTTTTGATGGTCATGATATAAAATGATTCTGCTAGCTTAAGCATAATATTACCTGTAAATCCATCACAGACAATTACATCGGCTTTTTGATTGAACAGATCACGTCCTTCAATGTTTCCAACAAAATTAAAGAGATTGCATTCTTTCATTAATGGGAAAGTAGCCAGACTCAGCATGTTTCCTTTTTCATCTTCTTCACCAATATTGATTAGCCCGACTTTCGGATTATCAATTTGCATTACATTCTCTGCATACAAGCTGCCCAGTACACCAAATTGTAATAATGTATCGGGTTTACAGTCAGCATTGGCACCTACGTCAAGCATCAATCCGCGTCCGCCGTCCAGCTTAGGTACGATCGTGCAAAGGCAGGGCCTGATAATGCCGGGTACGGTCTTCACACTGAAAACAGCACCAACCATCATTGCACCAGAGTTTCCTGCACCAACAAAAGCATCTAGTTCGCCTTTTTTGAGCATAGAAAAACCGACAGCTATACTGGAATTTGGTTTTTGGGTAATGGCTTTGGTAGGATGTTCACCCATTCCTACAACTTCATCAGTATGTATGAATTCAAAGTGATCGGGATTGAAACCCTGTTCAGCGATTAACGGCTTAATCTGCTGTGTATCGCCAATGAGAACGAGTTGTTCATTCGGCAATAAGAATTCATGAGCAGCTATTGCTCCCAAAACATTTGCTTTGGGAGCATAGTCTCCGCCCATTATATCGAGACCTATTCTCATAGTAAAAAATCAGTTTGTGAGTAAAGCATTATTGCCTTTTTTTTCAAGCGCCTAAGATAAACCTATACCGGCTGAAAACACAAACAATTTCTCAGGAAAATTACCCTATTGAGGTGTTTTCAATAACTAGTTTACCGTTGTAGTATAAATTACCGTCAACGTTGTATGCGTGGTGTGGAACATGGATTGCACCGGTTGTCTGACAAGTAGCTAAAGAAGGAGCTACCGCTTTATAGTGTGTTCTTCTTTTATCTCTTCTGCTTTTAGAGATCTTGCGTTTTGGATGTGCCATTGCTGATTTATTTAAGTATTATTTTAATTTTTTTAATGCTTCCCATCTCGGGTCTGCACCGTTATCTGTTTCTTCCTGCTGAGCCGGATTAGCTAAACTTTCCAGTCTTGCTATCATTTCCTGGTCACACGTGGCACCAGCCTGCTCGCACAATTTAATATAAGGCACTGATACGTTAATAAACTCATAGAGTATCTCAGCGATATCAAGGCTGCTTTCTTTTTTATTCAGGACGATGATCTCCAGATCATCACTTTCCAGCTCATCTTCAGCGAATTTGACTATTTGTCTCTCCCTGACATCAACAGGGTAATCAAATTCAGCTAAACACTTGTCACAATCTAATTTTATTGTTCCCCTTACGCGGATTTTTAAAATTAGCATGGTTTCCTGCTTATCCAGTTCTACATCTACCTTGAGATTCCCGCTTTTAACGAGCGAGTATTCAAAAGCATCAAAAAAGCTGTTATCAATCTCAAAATCAAATTGATGTATGCCAATTTTTAAGCCTGTAAACGGAATTGAAAATTGCTTTAAAGGTTTCAATTGTAACAAAATTTTAGCCCGCAAATGTATGAATTATTTTGACATTTATAAAATGTTTTGCAAATATTATTGCCCGGTCAGCCTGATTAAGATTTATCAGGTCAATCGTTTAGCTCTGATTAATTCGCATCATCCTTTACGTCGGAAGCTGTTTCAATGACTTTACCGCCTGTTCTCAGCTGATTACTTAGTAATGCTTCCTGTTCCCTGCGTTTTCTCACAATATCAACTGCTGCAAAAACTGCTTCCACGAAAGAAGAAGGATCTGCAAGGTTCTTGCCAGCAATGTCGTAACCTGTGCCATGATCAGGAGAGGTCCTTACGAACTTCATACCTGCTGTATAATTTACGCCGTGTCCGAATGCAATCGTCTTGAAAGGAATAAGTCCCTGGTCATGATACATAGCCAGTACAGCGTCAAATTTCTTGTACGTACCGTTGCCGAAAAATCCATCAGCAGGGTAAGGGCCAAAACAAATTACACCACTGTCAAATGCAGTCTGGATAGCCGGGATAATAGTGTCCTGCTCTTCTTTACCCAGTAAGCCATTATCTCCCGCATGCGGATTCAATCCCAGGACAGCAATTTTAGGTTTCTCTATCCAGAAATCTTTTTTCAGACTCTGGTTAATTAAAAGCAGTTTCTGTACGATTGCCTCCTTAGTGATTTTTTCAGGAATCTGTGCAACCGGAATATGACCGGTTACCACACCCACGCGAATTTCTTCACTAACCAGGAACATCAGTACGTCCTTTGCGCCGCAGCGTTCCTGCAGGTATTCTGTATGTCCGGCAAATTGAAAATTCTCGGACTGGATATTGTGTTTATTGATCGGTGCCGTAACCAGTGCATCAATTGCACCACTTACCAGATCTTCTGTCGCTTTTTCCAAAGAAAGCAGGGCATATTTACCGCCGGTTTCAGTGGATGAGCCCAGTTCAATCTTTACATCTTCTTCCCAGCAGTTAATCATATTCGCTTTCTTGGGATTAGCCGATGCAGCGTCAGTAATCACCTGGAAATTGAAATCTCCCAGGCCGAGCGCTTTCCTGTGATAGGAAGCCACTTTGGTATGCCCGTAAACGATCACAGTACAGAAGTCTAAAACGCTCTGATGCGCTAAAGTCTTCAGAATGACCTCCAGACCTATACCATTTACATCACCGATACTAATACCTATTTTAATCTTATTGCTCATGCTCAAATCGAAATTTGTCCGCAAAATACAGAAAAAATTACAGGATCAGTGGTTTTTGATTCTAACAAGAAATATGGCGCCAATGAGATGTTAAATTTTAGGGAGTGGAAAGTCGACAATGGAATTTACTGGTTAAAAGGAGAAAATGGCACTGGCAAATTGTACCAGTTTTTGATATTTTGCAAGTAAATGTTTAAGGCTGATGGGGTTGAAAGCTAATACTGTTCGCTGTTATTGGGAAATGCTTTTGATTTAACATCGGAAACATAACTTTCTCCTGCCAGCCGGATTTCTTCGTACAGATCTAAATACTGCCTCAAAAACTTCGGCCTGAATCCCTTTGTTAACCCTATCATATCATTGATTACCAAAACCTGTCCATCACATCCATTACCTGCACCTATTCCAATGGTCGGTATTTTCAGCATTTGGGAAACCTCCATTCCAAGTTTCGCAGGAATCTTTTCAAGAAGCAGTGCGAAACAGCCCGCCTGCTGAAGCAATGCAGCATCCTCCATTAGTTTCGAAGCCTCCGCCTCGTTCTTTCCTCGGACTGCATAGGTTCCAAACTTATAAATCGACTGCGGCGTCAGACCCAGATGGCCCATTACAGGAATACCAGCGCAAAGAATTCGATCTACAGATTCCATAATTTCTGCTCCTCCTTCCAGTTTAAGCCCATGTGCGCCAGATTCCTTCATTATCCGAATGGCTGAGTTTAGGGCCTCCCTGGAATTTCCCTGGTAAGTTCCGAAGGGCAGATCAACCAGGACCAGCGATCTTTTTGCCGCTCTGACAACGCTTTGAGCATGATAAATCATTTGATCTAGCGTTATAGGAAGCGTAGTTTCATGACCAGCCATCACATTCGACGCGGAATCACCGACTAGCAGTACATCCAGGCCTGCATCATCAAGCACAGTCGCCATGGAGTAATCATAAGCAGTCAGCATGGCGATCTTCTCGCCATCATCCTTCATCTTCTGCAGGGTATTGGTGGTGATTCTTTTAATTTCTTTATGTTGAGACATGATATATTTATATAAGATATTTTCAGGAATGCGATGCTTTTAAAAGCACCCCGCGAATCTGCTTTTCAAGCAAGTTGAACAATAGTCCAAGGATAATAAAAAAGCAAGCCCAAAGTTTCCATGACGGTAAAGCCTCCCCAAGAAAAAATGCAGAGCTGAGCAGACCGACAACAGGAACGAGCAAGGTAAAAGGTACAATTACTCCCGTAGAATAATTGTTCAATAGAAACCCCCAGGCGCCATAACCCACCAGAGTCGAGAGATATACAGTGTAAATGATGGCAAGAACTGTTTCGAGAGATATTTCCTGATAAGAAGAATAAATCAAAGCAGGGCCCTCTGTGAAAAGAGATATCCCCAGCATTATTGGAAAGGCCACTAAATTCCCCCATACCACAAGGGCGAGCGGAGATTCAGCAGCGACTTTTTTGGTGAACATATTTCCCACTGCCCAGGACAATGCAGAGAGCAGTGTGAGTATAAGACCGATCAGAGTAGAGCCCCCGCCAACCTGAGCGGCAACAAGTCCTACGCCGACAAAGGAAATCAATGCCCCGATAATCTTCCAGTTGCTCGGCCGGTCTTTAAAGAGAAGTGCGGCCAGCCCCATGGAAAAGAAAACCTGAACCTGTATAACCAATGAGGAAAGACCGGGTGACAGGCCCATATGAATACCAGTGAAAAGCAGCCCAAATTGAACGGCAAATGTAAATATCCCATAACCGATAATGAGTTTAAGCGGCGCTTTTGGTTTTGGAATAAAAAATACCCAGGGAATTGCCGCCAGCCCAAATCGGGCGGCACAAAGCAGGAAAGGCGGAAGCACTTTTAACCCGGAATGTATAGCAATAAAATTTAAGCCCCAGATAACAACAGTAAGGATCGCGAGTAAAAGATGTTTAGGCTTCAAGTCAAGAGAGTTATATTATGAATTGGCCAAAACTATCAGGTTAATGCAAAAAGAAATAGATACAGTTGGTTATATTAATTGGGGTACAGATTTATAGGGCTTGCTTTACAATTTTACCCAGACGCATCAGGTCGTATTCTAACTTATGGTCCCACTGCAATGCAAAATTCAGTCTCATGCAGTTTTTGAACTGATTATACTGAGAGAACATATTACCCGGCGCAAAACTTAATTTTTGTTTTAAGGCTACATCATAAAGCTCAGATGTATCTATACTCTTGCCAAGTTCCAGCCATAAGAATAAACCACCCTGAGGTTGGGAAATTCTGGTGTTCTCAGGAAAATATTCTTCTATCGCCCGTTGAAATTTCAGGCAGTTGGTATGCAGAGTTTGGCGAAAGCCACGCAAATGGTGGTCATACCGTCCATATTCCATGAAATCTGCAATAACCTCTTGATAGAGAGAGGGCAGAGCAACGGTCTGTACCAGTTTCTGCCGGATTACTTTATCCTTGAATTTGCCCGGTGCCACCCATCCAACACGATATCCCGGGGCAAGAGTTTTGGACACTCCCCCGCACCACATTACAATTCCTTCCGAATCAAATAGCTTACAGGGTTTTGGCCGGGATCCGCCAAAAAACAGATTTCCAAAAAGATCATCTTCAATCAATGGAATATTATGCAGTGTCAATAGCTCGACTAACTCCTTTTTGTTTTCATCGGGCATTAAGCTCCCCATCGGATTACTGAAATTGGTGGTGAAGCAGCAGGCACTAATATTATGCAGGACTTTCTTCAACGCACTGATATCTATTCCGGTAACAGGGTGGGTGGGCAGTTCAATTACATTTAGCCCCATAGACTTTGCCAGCTGCAGAATTCCGAAATAAACCGGACTTTCCGTTGCGATGGTATCTCCTGGCTTGGTTACTGCCATCAGGCAATGGAAGATCGCATTGGTGGTTCCAACTGTCGTTACTATATCGTCCTCAGTTAACTTACCATTCATGACCAAAGACCATTTTGCAATATTTCTTCTCAGGTTAAGGCTACCTTGTGCGGGCTCAAAGGCAGTGCCACTTGCCTCGATACCATTTATCACTTTGACTAAACCTTTATTGAGCTTGGCAATAGGCAGGAGTGCATTATCGGGGATGCCGAGTGAAAACTGCCTGATATCCTTATCTTTTAGAATTTCAAATACCCTGACAATCAGGTTTTCTGGATTATTTGTGCCTTCCGCTACCTTAGGCTTACTGGCAGATGGAAGGGCAAATTTTCTATTTGAGGTCTTACTAACATAGAAGCCAGATCTGGGGCGGGATTCTATTAAAGATTTACTCTCTAAAAATAAAAATGCCTGGATGACGGTATTTATGCTAACCTTATAAATCTTTTGTACCGAACGTATTGAAGGCAGTTTATCTCCCATTCTTAAAGTACCGGATAAGATTTGCTCTTCTAGTGTATTCGCAATCTTTAGATATAAGATTTCTTTGGCCATTTTAACATGCTGTAACCGTAAAGATATGAAAAAACACATCTGTAGCAGTTTGGAGATGGCAGCTTTTCTATTTCAGTACTTTTCCTAGCTCTTCCAGCAAGGCCTCGCCGCGCAGGTTTTTGCCAATGATTTTTCCATCCGGGCCAATCAGGAAATTAGTAGGAATACTACGAACGCCGTATAGTTGCGCTGCGGCATTCTCCCAGCCTTTCATATCCGATACCTGCGTCCAGGTAAGATGGTCATCATCGATTGCCTTTATCCAGGCAGCACGCTTACCGGGACCATCAAGGGAAATACCTAAGATTGTGAAGCCTTGGTTTTTCAATTGGTTATAAGCTCTCACTAAATTGGGGTTTTCTTCACGGCAGGGACCACACCAGCTAGCCCAAAAGTCTAGCAGCACATATTGGTTCCGAAAGTCAGAAAGTTTAACCTTTCTTCCCTCTGAATCCGGTTGTTCAAAATCGGGTGCGGGTTTACCTATCTGTGTCTTTTCTGGTGCTGCCAGCAAGACTGCAATGGTTTTACCCATCGGGGTCTGCTTTAAGCCCGGCGATAAACGAGCATAGGCATCTGCTGCACGCGCTGTCATACCTGGCTGTGCTGCAATATGGGATACACTAATTACGCTTAGATAATCATTGGGGTGCGCATTTGCAAAGTCCAGATGAACTTCGTAAGAGTCCTGCAGTAGTTGTTGTTCACGCCGGATGAAGTTTTGATAAATAGCAGTATCTTTTTGCTTATCCTTGGATAGTGCTCCGAATTCATTTTGCAGGTCACTCCACTGTTCGTTGTTATGCTTTAGTGCTACTTGCAGTTCACGGTTTAGTGAATCGGTTTTTGAGCCGCTTACCACTGCATACTTCAATGAATCGTTATCTTTAATCTTTATGGCCGAGGGTTCGATACAAAGGCGCATATAGTCTAGCTTTTCATCGGGCACCTTCGCTACATAGGGATTTTGGTTCAGATAAATAGCTGCGTAAACGGGATTGTCGAGTGGGCCGCTAAAATGAAAATTACCTTTTTCAGCTAAAGCAGAGTCCGTGATCTGTTTGTTATCCAGTTGGTAAATCAGGTATAACTTATCTCCATCTTTCAGAGAACCAACTTGTCCATCTATAGTGTACCTTGGAGATTGTCCCTGAGCTAGCAGCGGAGTTATGCAAATGACACAGCAGAGTAAGGTATACAGATAGAAATTTTTCATAGCAGATAGGAGTTTAATTCAATTTACTATAAATTCTTCAGGAATGACATCTGGAGACAACAAACAGTTCTTTAGATACATTTACTTTATTTGCACTAACGACCTTAGCTTTATAAGATTTAAGCATGAAAAATTGGAACATAGCTAACATAGCCCCTCAGAAAAGCAAAACATTTTTAATAACCGGTGCAATACCAGGTATTATAACAGGCAAATGATTTCCCGTAAACCTGTTAATCAAAATTTGCTGATCAAGGTAGAAGCTATACTTAATACGTATTTCCAAAACTCAGAAAATAGTGGATTGCCTTCTGCCGAATTTATCTCATCGCAGCTCAATCTTTCTGCTAAATATCTAAGTGACTGTTTGAAGCAACTTACTGGTCAGGGGATCCAGCAGCATATTCACGAGAAGCTGATCGAAAAAGCTAAAGAACAGTTGGGAAATACAGATTTTACTGTTGCAGAAATCGCTTATAACTTAGGCTTTGGGTATCCTCAATCATTCAACAAACTTTTCAAAAGCAAGACAAAAATCTCCCCGTTAGCCTACAGGAAGTCGTTAAACTGATAAAAAAGAAGCTGGTAGTGCAGGTATTAAATGCCTTCCATCAGTGTATAAACTTTAACCGGCTCATTTCATAAAACTTGCTTAATTTGCGGCCGCATTGGCAGGTGCCTTTGCAATCAGGATAATAAAGGAGAATTTTATGAGTTTGGTCAGGGCGAAAAAACATTTAGGGCAGCATTTTTTAACAGATAAAAAGATAGCCGCTAAAATTGTTGACGGGCTGGTTCATACCGATCAGTACAAACAGGTGCTGGAGGTCGGACCGGGAATGGGAATACTTTCCGATATATTACTGGAAAGAGAACACCTGGAAACCTATATGATTGATATCGATACCGAATCTTATAATTTCCTGAAGGATAAATACCCGCAAATGGGAAGCAGACTAATTAACGGAGATTTTCTAGCCATGGACTTGCGGGCAGTTTTTTCCGGCAAGTTTGCGGTGATTGGTAACTTTCCCTATAATATTTCCTCACAGATCTTATTCAAAATTCTTGCGCACCGGGATCAGGTCGTGGAGATGGTTGGGATGTTTCAGAAAGAAGTAGCAGAACGCTGTGCTTCTAAAAGCGGAACCAAAGACTATGGTATACTCAGTGTGCTCATCCAGGCATATTATAATATAGATTATCTGTTTACAGTTAAGCCGGGTACGTTTAACCCGCCTCCAAAAGTAAATTCAGGAGTTATCCGCTTAAGCCGGAATGAGATGAAAGAATTGCCTTGTGATGAGAAACTGTTCTGGGCCGTTGTGAAATCCGGATTCAACCAACGTCGTAAAACTTTAAGGAATGCACTTTCCGGAGTTGTTCCTAAAATTAAAATGGATGAGCATCCATTCTTTGATAAACGTGCAGAACAATTGACTGTTGCAGATTTTATTAGCCTGACGCAGCATGTAGCCGCACTTTTAAATGCATAAACAATGAAAGGAAAGATTTTAATTATCGATGATTTACATCCCGAGTTTAAAGAGCGGGCAATACAGGCAGGTTATGAGGTAGATGACCTGCCGCAGATTACCAGGGCGGAAACGCTGGCTGTAATAGGTGAGTATACCGGCATTGCAGTAAGAACAAAGTTCAGAATTGACCGCGAGGTTATGGAAGCGGGTACAAATCTGCGTTTCATTGCCCGTGCAGGTGCAGGTTTGGATAATATTGATGAGGCTTATGCTGCAGAAAGAAATATCCTGTTAATGAATGCACCCGAAGGAAACCGGGATGCTGTTGGCGAGCATGCGACTGGCCTTTTACTTTCCTTGCTTAATCATTTTCGCAGAGCAGACACGGAAATTAGGAATGGCATCTGGGACCGTGAAGGAAACAGGGGCTACGAGCTGAAAGGTAAAACTGTCGGTATCATCGGATATGGATTTATGGGGAGCAGTTTTGCCCGTAAGTTAGCCGGTTTTGAAGTAAATGTAATTGCATACGACAAATATAAAACGGGTTTTTCCGATGAGTATGTACGGGAGTGCAGCATGGAAGAAATTGTGAAGCATAGTGATGTGCTGAGTCTGCATATTCCGCTTACTGCTGAAACTGCGCAGTTGGTTAATGAAGAGTATTTATTCCATTTTAAGAAGAAAATCTTCCTGATCAATACTGCAAGGGGAGAAGTAGTTAATACTACTGCTTTGTTGGCTGCGTTGGAATCCGGTAAGGTTATCGGTGCGGGGCTGGATGTCCTGGAGGTAGAGAAATTCCCGAAATTGGGTGAACAGCCGTGGTACGAAGCCTTGAAAGCGAATGAAAATGTAATTCTGACCCCACACGTAGGTGGATGGACTTTTGAATCCTACCGTAAAATATCTTCGGTACTGGCCGACAAACTGGAAGCTGCTTCATTTTAGAAGTTCAGTATAAATAACACGAGCTCCGCAGGTAGGCCAATAAAGGCAAAAACCTGCGGAGCTTTTTTTATAAAATTCATGTTAGCAAATCAAGGCTTTGTTCGGGTCTTGGTCGGGTGTCGTTCTTAGTTGGCCTAATTTTTAAATAGGGTTGGCCTATGGTTGACCCAATTAAGTCACTGATTTATTATGTCAACCTTAATGTTCATTTCCTGAATTTATAATCTTGACAGAACTATCACCTGAACAAAGTTATCTTATGGTTTTGTTCGGGTGTTGGTCGGGTATCCTCTTACTCTCGCTAGTATGAAACCCACAGTAACCCCACACCTTACCCACAAGGAACCCACAGCTTACCCACAAGATTGTGTAATTTAGTAGATAAACTGTGGGATTCTTGACAGTGATGTCCGAATCAGACTACTACGAAATACAGGGAGATTCTTACTTTTATTGTGTGTCCTGATTATATTAAGTTATGTTCAGAAATGGCTGTTGAACTTATAGCAAAAAGAGCGGATGCCTGTTTACAGACATCCGCTCTTTTTTGAGGCATTATGCTATTGCTACACCGAACATTGCCGGTGTAAAGATTTTTATTTGCTCCAGCGGTTATTATACGGAGTTGCGTCCATATAAATTCCACCGTCCAGTTCAATAGATGAAACTGTCTTTTTTGCATTAAACTGCAATGTTACCGCTTTCTGGTTAGCTCTCCATACATGTGGTTGCTGATGAATGACTGCAGTTGTGCCATCGGTATAAGTAATTTTCATATCAAATGGAATTGCAAATCCACCGACATTATTTACAGAGACTGTGTAGCTAAGGCCTTTGATCATTACTTTAGTAAGTACCAGATCAATATAATTGTTGCTGAAGAACCAGTTATTCCAGTACCAGTTCAGGTCCTGTCCGGATACATCATTGATTGTATGGAAGAAATCCCAGGGAATAGGATGTTTACCATTCCAGCGGTCCATATAGCCTAATAAATATTTTTTGAATAATACATCTCCAAACATATCCTTCAGACCCAGATAAGCCAATGAAGGTTTAACATAAGCATTGTTACCATATCCTGCTCCAGAAACCTGTGTAGATAAGGAAATAATCGGTTGATCCTGTTCTGTAGAAGGATCGTTAATCCAGCGCTTCACGCGGAAGTTCTTATAATTTTCGGCTGCCTTTTCTTTACCGAGCTGATCCTGGGCAATAAGGTATTCCAGTGTGGTAGCCCAACCTTCGTCCATATGTGCATAACGGGTTTCGTTTGTACCCATATAAAAAGGGAAGTAGGTATGTGCAATTTCATGGTTTAATACAAACTGGCTGAATTCATTATCAGGTGTTGTAGAATCATTAATCATCATTGGGTACTCCATATCAGCAAAGCCCTGTACCGCAGTCATTTTAGAGAATGGGTAAGGTACGCCGGGCCAGTTATTAGAAAACCAGTGCAATGCTTCTTTCGTCCATTTTACGGCATGTGGGAAATCTGTGGCGGTTGCACTGTAAGCAGACTGCACACTTGCCCTGCGGTTTTTTAAGCTATCTACCAGCACACTTCCTGCATCCCAAACATAGACATTGCTCATAGCAAAAGTAATATCGGTAATGTTCTTGGTGCTGAATTTCCAGCTGTTCCATTCCTGCTGCAATGTAACTTTACCCGCTTTCATTTCTGCTGCATTAGCCATACTGATTACTTCATCACTCAAATAAGAGTTCTTAAGTTTTGTTGCAAAAGCCGGCTGTAATACTTCATCAGGATTCAGCAGATCACCGGTTGCCCATACGACATAGTTTTTTGGTGCTTTTACAGTTAGTTTATAGTCATTGAAATCATTATAGAATTCGCCTCTATCAGTATGTGGGATTTTATCCCAGCCGTTATAATCGTCATATACAGATACCCTTGGGAAGGCATAGGCTACAAAATATGTGGTGCTGTCCAGCTGCCCTTCTCTGCCGCTTTGTTTAGAGAGCGGGTAGGACCAGCTTATTTCAAAGCTTGCGCTTTTTCCCGGTGCAATAGCTTTCTTTAACTTTACATCGGCAACAGTTCCCCAGTTCTTACTGTCCACTATATATTTTTCACCATCTACCACGAAATTAGATATATCAAGTCCTGATGTTAAAAAATCCGGACTGGTATAGCCGGAGCGAGGCGCTTCCGGTTTATGTATATTATTCACAAAGCGCATCGTTACCTGCTTTAAGGTATCTGGGCTATTATTCGTATAAACGATAGTCTCTGTACCCGCAACCACCTTGGTGGCTGGAGTAACACTTATAGTCATATCATATTTTCCACTGTTCTGCCAGTAATTCTTACCAGGTTTACCGTCCAGTGCGCGTGTACCTTTCTCATAAGCTGCTTTGATATTCCTGGGCATATAGAGCTCCTGGGCTTGCGCCTGAATGCTGCCAATTGCCAGTACAGCAAGGACTTTGAAGATTGTGGTTTTCATTGATGTTGTATTTTTGTTGTGTTAATGCGTATTACAACAGCATCCTTTATCTGTTTTTCAGATTTGTCCGGCATACTATCCGGGACAAATATATCTTATTGTATAAGTTTCTGAAGACTTTTTGAAAGAAAGGAATCGAAATGGGCAGTGGTAGAGGAAGAAATTTGATTCTATGTGCGACAGACTAAAACTCATTATAAGAAAAGAATTGAGGCAGGAATCGGGGGATTAAAGACACGGATATAAGGGTTCATGTAAAATATTCTCTAAGTTGCGATTTAATCTTTATTTTAAATAAAGAAACTGAAAGTGTCAAATGTTTTCAAGTGAAGAGATCGCTGCTACATATATTAACCATTTAAACTTAAATTTTATGAAAAGAGTAATTTTAGCTGTATTCTGCTGCTTTATCTCAGTAGTTACATTTGCAAATTCAGTTGATAGCAAAACCTCAACTAATCCAGATAATTCATTTGTTAAACAATTAAGTAAAACTGCTTCAAACGACGTGTTTTTCAGTTGTGTAGCTGTAGCCAGTGTTACTTGTGGGAGTATCACAATAGAATACGAAGTCACTGCAGGCACTTGCGCGGAAGCAGGCGCGATTGCGGGCGGATTGGCTGACAAAACCGAATGTTTAGACTAAATCAAATTACTAAAGCTTACAAGTTATAAGTCTACTATTAGGCGATCTCTTATTTTTATGCTCTCTCTATGAAAAAAATAGTCTTAATATTATGCCTTTCGATCATCGTATCAATTGCAGCATCCGCCCAGACTGGAAAAATTAGTTATTTACATATATCTAGCTACCTGGGCTCTCCTTCAGATACTTTGCAGGCAGAACTTAATTTTAACGGGCAATACGCTCAGTACGTTTATGACCGCAATACTTATCAGCCAGCCAAAAAAGAAATCATCGAAAATGCTTCGGGCCAATATTCAATACACAAATCCGGCGGCAAGCAAACCGATTCAATTGGAAATATTGTGTACACTGACCACAGAAATAAAAAGATGATTACGCGGGAAATGCTGCAGTCACAATATTTTATAGTACCTGACACAGTCGCATCTATCACATGGAAAATAACAGGAGATCAAAAAATGATTGCTAAACAGTCCTGTACGAAAGCTACAGGCAATTACCGTGGGCGTGACTATGAAGTGTGGTTTTCCCCGGAAATTCCTGTCAGTTATGGTCCATGGAAACTTAGTGGTTTACCAGGTCTTATTATAGAAGCACGATCAGCAGATGGGGAAATCACATTTATCGCTACACATATTCAGATTCCCCTGCCGGCAGCAGAAACTTTACAGGTCCCGGTAAATGGAAAACCGGTGAAAGATTTTGCTTCATTTTATCAGTTACAGAATAAAAAGGCTGAAGAGATGGGAAAATACATGAAGTCAATGAGTCAGACACAGGCAATAGGCACCAGTATTAAATTAACAACAAAAATTCGGAGAATAGAGAAGTCAATTTAAAGGAACATGAAATACCGTTTTTTTTACTATGGCAGGTGTTTATCTGGCCTGATCTTTCTTGTCGTTTGGTTTACCCCAGTAACTGGCCAGGTATTTAAAGATTCTACGGCTTATGAGATTATCTATCAGCAAATCTTTAATTTTACAGGTATTCCGGACACCAGTTCCGGTGTTTTACGCAACGCTGAAAACAAGTCTGTTTACGACTATGGACGCAGGAGCGGCAGAGTGGCTAAACTATTGCGCTATACAGATCCTCATGGGAATGATCACCAGGTTTTACAGGCCGCTGATCGGGGAGATAGCGTAGGGTATAGCATATATAAAAATCTTTCTAAACGCACCGTGGTTTCCAGAGAGAAGGTGGTGAACGAATATTTTATCGTTTATGATGCAGAACAAATCGAATGGGAGATAGCCGGACAGTCTAAAAATATCAGTGGTTATGCAGCGTTTAATGCCAGATGTCATTTCAGAGGTCGGGACTATGAGGCTTGGTTTACTAAAGAAATTCCTGTACTGGATGGACCGTGGAAATTTTCAGGACTTCCAGGGCTGATTCTTCAGGTTTCCGATAATACTGGAGAAGTCAGTTTTAGTGCAATAGCGATTCAACCTCAGCAGGATAATTCGGTAAATATTATCCCTCCTTCCGATTATCCGGAGTTTGCTTCTTATATATCCTTTCTTGAGCATCAGAAGAAATTAGAGCAAGCCGATGAAATGGTAGGAATAAAAGCCGCGACAAAGAAAAATTCCACAATCACGTTTAAAAGGATAAAGCTGGAAATGTGACCAATACCAAGAATTACATCCCGCGTTTAATCTGCTGCTTATTGCTGAATATTTATTTCGGACAAGTCTGTGCGCAATCCGGATTTTTAACGGGTAGAGTGACTGACCTTGCAGGAAAAGTTTTACCTGATGTAAATATTATATTGTACAGTCAACCCGACACGGCCATTGCGAACTATACAAAAACAGATAGTCTGGGTAATTATATTTTGAACTATCATGGGTTTACACCAGTCATGGTCAGCGCGAGCATAATCGGCTATCAACGTGTGAGCAAGCTATTGCCGGCTTTTGAGAATGGGCGGAGGGTTGAGATGAATTTCCTGTTGAAAGGCCATACACTAGTTTTAGATGAGGTTAATATTATTAAAAAGGCGAAAATTAGTCAAAAGGGTGATACCACTACCTATGATCTTTCTTCCTTTACGAACAATACTGAGCGCGCGCTGGAAGAAGCTCTCGCTAAATTGCCGGGTTTTCGTGTTGATGAGGGAGGAAAAGTATCCGTTAACGGAGTTCCAATACAAAAGATACTGATTGATGGGGACGACTTGCTGGATAAAAATTACCGGCTTCTGTCGAGAAACTTATCCGCAGGCCTGGTGAATCAAGTGCAGGTGCTGAATAATTTTGTAAATAACCCACTATTGAAAGGATTGGAGAAAACTACAGATGTAGCCCTGAATATCTCTTTAAAAGACAAGGATAAAAAAATTCTGATAGGTGATGCCAGTGTAGAAGGAGGACATCAGGACAGATATAATTTGTCGGGAAATGCAATATTATTAGGTAAGCAGGTCAAGGTCTACGCCCTTATGAACCTAAACAATATAGGTAATGATTTAATGCCCTCCTTATACCAGAGTCCGGAAAAATCGACTTCACTGAGTATTCCATTTGAACCGGAGGTTAGTAGTTCCTCTCTGGTGGATGTGGCCCCCGGTCAACCGCCTGTGATCGAAAGGAGGCATACAATTCTGAATAAATCCTGGATGCAGTCTGTAAATTTCACGAATAGAAGCATCAAAGGGCTTTCGGTGAGAGGAAATATGAATTTTTTCGATGACAAACAGACGCAATTTCAACGATCCTCAACTACGTATAATTTGCTTGAAGATTCCATCAGATTTGACGAACGTAAATCCTATCAGAAGAAAATAATTTCGGCTGATGCCGCTGTACAGCTCAACTATCAAATTACCAGAAACGCAGGATTAACTTATGATTCGAAAGTGCTTTTCGGAAATTCTAAAGAATATATGGACTTGCTGGTAAACCATACTGTTGTCAATCAATATTTGAAAACGCGCATGGTTAACACCGAGCAGAAACTCAATTACACCTGGAGAATTGACGATCGCAGGGCATTTATTGCTGATGTTGCTTGGATTACAAGGCGAGCTCCCCAGCAGACTACCATCGAGGGCTATGATTATAGCGTATTACTCGATGGAGACGAGCAATTGAAAGTAAACCAGTATTCATCAAATCCGGTAGATTATATGGGTGGATCATTAAAGTATTACCGCCGATACGATGCATATACGATAACTTATACATTAGGTGAAGACCGTTATAGTCAGCGGTTAAATTCACTTTTCAGGCCGGCAGATGACGAAAATTCAAATTCACAAGACTTTAGTAATTCCGGACAGCTGATTAAAAATAATCTCTATGCTAATTTAAGTATTAACCGTAAAATATCCAGGAATCTTGAACTTACTGGTAAGCTTGGATTACATAGGCTTTCGTTAAGTTTCAAGGATAACAGATCTGTTGCTGAACCTCATTTCAATGAACAGGACTGGTCTGTACGACCTGACCTGACTCTGGTCTATCTTTTGAGCAGAAAAAGTAAAATTACCTTGAATTATAATTCAGGACAGGATTTTCCAGATATACAAAATTTTTCATCGGGATATGTACTTACGAGTTATCGCGGATTTACGCGTTATGAAGCAAACCCAAACCTGATCAAAAAATATCAGGGGAGTATTGGCTACCGTTATTCAGATATTTACAACCAGGTTTCAGCGTTTTTAAATGCCTATTACAGTTTGATAAAGAATAATTATGCCGACAGTCTGGAGATCACTCAAAATCTGAACCTTTCTACGAAATATGCGCTGGATAAACCTACCCGGCTGTTTGGTCTGCTGGCTGCTGTAGATAAATTCATCTCTCCTTTATCTACTACTGTCCGTCTGCAGAGTAACGTAATGCGATATAGTACCTTCAATGTATTGAATAATCAGGCAGAAAGACAGGTAATAGGTTGGACTTCAGATACCAGACTGGCGTTGGTAACTGCATTCGACGGATGGCTTAATTTTGACGGTTTTGTGCAGTACAGATGGGTTAAAAATCAATTCCTAACCGCCGGACAATCTGGTTCGGCAACGAACAGCACCTGGAAAAGCTTCTTGAAAGCCGATCTGAAAATTATGGGTTCTTCTTTTGTCCAGCTTTCCGGAACCCGGTATTATTGGCAAAATAATCAGCATATGGCCAGCCCTGTGTATTTTTTCGATGCAGGATTTTTATGGAGGCCGGATAAGCGAAAGTTTTCTCTGTCTGCAACGGTCAGAAATTTACTTGATAAAAAAGAAGTTGAGTTCAGCACATTGTCAGACTATCAATATAGCTCAAATACGTATAACTTATTACCGAGGATGCTTTTGCTAGGTGTGAAGTACCAATTTTGAATTGAAAATCATCAAAAATAGCAGATCAATATTGGAACAAAGCCACTTTTATACATTCAGATTTAAAAGATTTGCTTTTATAAGAATTGGCTGTTATCTTCGTTTGATATGAAGCAAGACTATGTGGGCTATTATGCCGGTGTAGTCTTGTTTCTTTTTTTACAGGATTTACAAACAATAAAAAAGCTATGACAGAAGTAACATACTATACTCAGGAAGGATTAGATAAACTAAAGGAAGAGGTACATTACTTAAAGACTACAGGGAGACAACAGATCTCTAAAGCGATAGCTGAAGCAAGAGATAAAGGTGATCTTTCGGAGAATGCAGAATATGATGCTGCTAAAGAAGCGCAGGGTCTGCATGAAGCTAAAATATCTAAATTAAATGCCACGCTTGCATCTGCAAGATTAATCGATGAATCGAAGCTGGACCTTTCTAAGGTGCTGGCACTTTCTATAGTTAAAATAAAAAACGTGAAAAACGGTGCAACCATGACTTATCAGTTGGTAGCAGAAACTGAAGCCGATCTGAAGACTGGCAAAATTTCAGTTAAGTCTCCTATTGCGCAAGGTTTATTGGGAAAATCGGTTGGAGATAAAACCGAGATTGAAGTTCCGGCAGGAAAAATTGAATTTGAAATTTTAGAAATCAGCAGATAAAATCAGTTAATTATGGCTACTATCTTTACAAAAATCGCAGACCGGGAGATCCCGGCACACATCGTTGCAGAGACAGCAGATTTTCTGGCCTTTCTGGATGTTAACCCATTGGTACCCGGCCATCTGCTGGTTATCCCTAAAAAGGAGATCGATTATATCTTTGATATGGACGAGGAAAGTTATTTCGGCTTAACTCTTTTCGCAAAGATTGTAGCTGAAGGATTAAAAAAGGCATTTCCCTGTGTTAAGGTTGGTATGGCTGTAATTGGACTTGAAGTACCTCATGTACATATTCATTTGATTCCAATGAATCATGTTGGGGATATGAACTTCAGCAAAGCTAAATTAAACCCTACGCAGGAAGAACTGGAAGAGTCTGCTGCAAAAATCAGAGCTGAACTATCTGACAATACCAGGGGTTAATAACCATCTGATAAAAAATCGTTTTAAACATAAAAAGCGGGTGTCTGATTTAATTCGGACACCCGCTTTTTTATGTTTAAAACGTTAAACTATAAGTAACTTCCCTTATTTCAGTTTTGGATTATTATGGTGTCGGTCAGCATCCCTGATGCTCTTCTTTTCCAGATTTTTCTCCAATGCAGCGTTCAGGTCAATACCTGTCTGGTTGGCCAGGCAAATAAGGACAAAAAGTACATCTGCCATCTCATCTCCCAGATCAACGGCTTCATCACTTTTCTTAAAGCTCTGTTCGCCATACTTACGTGACATAATACGGGCTACTTCACCTACTTCTTCCATTAGGATAGCTGTATTGGTTAATTCATTGAAATATCTTACGCCGGTAGTCTGGATCCACCGGTCGACAGTTTGCTGAGCTTCTTCTATCGTCATAGCTATTCTTTATTTTTTGTGTCTATAGTAATGGTTACCGGGCCGTCATTGACAAGGCTGATCTGCATATCTGCCCCAAAGATTCCTGTAGCAACTGGTTTACCCAGCAATTCGGCTAGTTGTTGCTGCATCTGCTCATAAAGCGGAATAGCTTTCTGGGGTCGTGCTGCCCGTGTAAAACCCGGACGGTTACCTTTCTTTGTCGCGGCAAATAATGTAAACTGACTGATCAGAAGTATTTCACCACCCAAATCAAGCAGTGATCTATTCATTAGCCCGGCATCATCCCCGAAAATTCTCAAATTACAGATTTTTGCAGCAAGCCATTCGAGGTCCTCTTGTTCATCTGCATCTTCAATTCCCAGCAGCACCAGTAGTCCGCCCTTAATTTCACCGGTCAGCTTTTCCTCTACATGGCAGCTGGCCTTTGTCACTCTTTGTATTACAGCTCTCATATTACTGCTAAAATAACAATTTCAAATTCTTCCCGTGAAGCCATTCAAAGTGCTTCATACATTTCCACCCAGCTATACAAAAGCCTTCCTAAAAGTCCTCCAGACATTTCCACCCAGCCAATACAAAAGTCTTCCTAAAAGTCCCCCATACATTTATTTCCACCCAGCCAATACAAAAGTCTTCCTAAAAGTCCCCCATACATTTCCACCCGGCCATATATGTCAAACTATTTTACGCTTTATTTTCTCGCGAAACGAGGCAAAATAAAAAAAGATAGCCCTTCCTATCTTTTTTCTATTTTAACAAAGTTGCAGCCGAAAATAAACGTAAAATCAGGAGCGGGTTTCGTTGTTGTGATATATACTAAGATAACTATCGTACCTGCTGCCATCTATCTCCCCATTTTCAACGGCTTGTAATACGGCGCATCCCGGTTCATTGATGTGGCGGCAGTTGTGAAACTTACATAAGTGCATGCGATCGCGCATCTCACGGAAATAGTGGCTGAGTTCTTCGGGTTTGATATCATAGATACCGAGTTCGCGGATTCCCGGAGTGTCAATCAGATAACCGCCAAAAGGCAAAGTATGCATTTCAGCAAAGGTTGTAGTATGTTGCCCTTTGTCGCTTGACTCTGAAATTTCTCCGGTTTTAATGCTCCGGCCCGGAAGCAGGGCATTGATCAGGCTGGATTTACCAACGCCGGAATGTCCGGAGAACAAAGTAGTCTGGTCTTTCAGCAGACTCTCTATTAAAGGAATATTTGTGCCTTCGATTGCCGAGACTGTATAGCAGGGATAACCCAGTTGCTCGTAAATAGCTTTATATTCCTGCAATACTTCCAGGCCGTCTTCATTATACAGGTCAAGTTTGTTGAAAATCAGAACCGCAGGAATACTGTAAGCTTCGGCTGTGACCAGAAAACGGTCTATAAAACCCAGTGATGTTCGGGGTGAAGCGAGGGTAACAACTAAGAACGCCTGGTCCATATTGGCTGCAATGATCTGCGCCTGTTTGGAAAGGTTAATGGATTTACGGATAATATAATTTTTCCGCTCATGAAGTTTGTGAATGACACCATTGTCAGAATTAGGTTCCATTTCGAACTCCACCTGGTCACCGACCGCGATAGGATTAGTGGTCTGAATGCCTTTAATCCTGAATTTACCTTTAATACGGCAGTCGTATTCACGGCCATCTTCTCCGTGAACCTGATACCAGCTTCCTGTTGATTTGATTACTAATCCTCGCATATTCTGCTGTAAAGGTAAGGAAAAAGAAAAAAGGTTTGGTTTTTAGAAAAATATAACTTTACTTTATGCCATAGCGAAACACGAAGCGATATCCGCTATTCTATATGATAAATAATTCAACAATTACATCCATTATTATTACCACCATCGGGGAAACCAGAGGGAGGTGAATAATGGTATATGAGTAAATCATAAAAAAAAGAACCATTGAAGCGCCTTCCTCTAAACCGGGAAGGCGCTTTTTTTTTAACCTAAAGCGATAAAAACTATGAACATTTTAAAATTCGGAGGAACTTCTGTCGGCTCAGCAGCAGGTATAAGAGCCTTGATCAGTATCCTTCGGGAGCAGGATCAGCAACCCTATCCGGTCGTGGTACTCTCTGCAATGAGTGGAGTGACCAACCTGCTTCAAACAATGGCAGAGAAGGCCAATCTTGGAGAAGATTACAGTGCCGAACTCAAAGCTATTGAGGACAAGCATTTTGACGTTATCAGAACCTTACTTCCTGCTGCGGCACAAAATCCGGTTTATACCCGGCTGAAGATCTACCTGAATGAACTGGAAGATATTTTAGGTTCGGTGTCCCTGTTAAAAGAATTGAGTGCACAAACCAGAGATCTGATCCTGAGTTATGGAGAGCGATGCTCAGTGCTGATGATCAGTCATATCGCTAAGCTGGAGTTCCCCGATGCAATCGGTGTTGACGGGTCAGAACTGATAAAAACAGACAGCAATTTCGGACAGGCAAAAGTAGACATGCCACTAACTGAGATTTTGATACGTGATTACTACCAGGCGAATGAAGGTAAATTATTGATCGTTACAGGCTTTATCTCCAGCAACCCGGAAGGCAGAACCACCACACTGGGTAGAGGGGGAAGTGATTATACAGCGGCGATCTGGGGTTCGGCACTGGGTGCATCCAGAATTGAGATCTGGACAGATGTGAATGGTATGCTGACGGCAGATCCAAGGATGGTGGAGAAAGCTTTCTCCCTTCCCGAGCTGAGCTATACCGAAGCAATGGAACTTTCTTATTTCGGTGCGAAGGTTATCTATCCGCCGACAATGATCCCTGCATTTTTAAAACGGATTCCTATAGTTATTAAGAATTCTTTTGAACCTTCTTTTGAGGGTACTTATATCCGCCATGACGTGCAAAGTTCCAGCCTGCCGATCAAGGGTATTTCTTCTATTGATGAGATCAGCGTGCTTAACCTGTCAGGAAGTGGAATGGTAGGAAAGGCTGGTTTTAGCGGAAGGCTGTTCTCTTTATTGTCCAGGGAGCAGATTAATGTGATTTTGATTACACAGAGCTCTTCTGAACACAGTATCACCTTTGCAGTTAACCCGGCAGATGCGCTCAAGGCGCTGGCAATTATCAGCAAAGAATTTGAACTGGAGCTGGAGGCTAAAAAACTCGAGTATCCACAGGTAGAAAATGGATTGTCAGTACTGGCTATAGTCGGAGAGAATATGAAGCGTACGCCAGGAATGTCTGGTAAATTGTTCCATGCGCTGGGCCGTAATGGTGTAAATGTAAGAGCTATTGCACAAGGTTCTTCGGAGTATAATATCTCTGTGATCCTGTCTAAAACCGATTTGTCGAAGGCAGTAAATGCCGTACACGATGCCTTTTTCGCGGATCGTAAAAAAACGCTGCATGTTTTCTGCCTGGGAACTGGTAATATCGGTCAGACTTTATTCCGTCAGTTGTTAGTTCAGGGACCACTGTTGGCTGTAAATAATGATCTGGAAGTAAAGGTAATGGGGATAAGTAATTCTAGAATGATGTACTTATCACCGCAGGGTATAGACCTTGCGCAATGGCCTCAGGAATTGGAGCAGTTTGCAGAACCTGCAGATTTGAAAGAATTTGTGGCGAGAATGAAAGCAATGAACCTTCCAAACTGTGTTTTTGTAGATAATACTGCGAGTGCAAATCCTGTGAATTATTATCAGCAGATCCTGGAATCGAGTATTTCTCTGGTAACCTGCAATAAGATCGGTAATTCGGCAGAATATGAGCAGTATGCCGCATTTAAGGATGCAGCGCGCAAACATGGAGTCGATTTCATGTATGAGACTAATGTTGGTGCCGGACTTCCAATTATCCGCACCTTAAAGGATCTGATGATGAGTGGTGACAATATCTTTAGTATAGAAGCTATTTTATCGGGAACAATCTCTTATATTTTTAATAATTATAAAGATCAGGTGCTTTTTCATGAGGTCGTTAAAGAAGCTCAGGATAAAGGTTATACCGAACCCGATCCCAGGGATGATTTAAACGGTAAGGACTTTATGCGTAAAATGCTGATCCTGGCTCGAGATGCCGGATATCCGCTGGAAGCCGAAGACGTACAGATAGAAAGTATGTTGCCGCCAGCATGTCTGGCTGCAGCGTCGGTACCGGAGTTTTATCAGGAACTGGAAAAGAATGCAGCTTATTTCGAGGGCTTAAAAGAGGAGGCTGCTGCAGCTGGAAAGGTATTACGTTATATCGGTAAGCTCGAAGATGGTAAGGTAGTTATCGGATTGCAGATGGTAGATGATTCGCATCCTTTTTATATGCTTTCGGGTAGTGATAATATTATTTCATTTACAACAGACCGTTACAAAGACAGACCGCTGGTTATTAAGGGACCAGGTGCAGGTGCAGAAGTTACTGCAGCAGGCGTATTTGCAGATATAATCAATACAGGTAAACAATGAGAGATTCAGTAAAGGTTTTTGCACCCGCCACAGTGGCGAATGTGGTGTGTGGATTTGATGTGCTGGGATTTGCAGTGAATGCGCCCGGAGATGAAGTTATAATGCGTCTGGTTGATGAGCCGGGCGTTAAAATCACGAAAATTACCGGGGATGATGGGCGTTTGCCATTAGATCCTGCTAAAAATACAGTAAGTGCGAGTGTACAGGATTACCTGAAACATATTGGCAGGGAGGATGCAGGAATTACGATTGAGCTGCATAAAAAGATGCCTATCGGCAGTGGTCTGGGTTCGAGTTCTGCAAGTACTGTCGCAGGATTATTTGCGGTAAATACATTGTTCGGAGACTTGTTAAGCAGGAAAGAGCTGGTGCCTTTTGCAATGAAAGGGGAGGAGCTGGCCTGTGGTTACGGGCACGCAGATAATGTTGCCCCGGCGCTAATGGGTGGATTTGTGCTGGTTCGCAGTTACGAGCCACTAGATGTAATCAGCCTGCCTTTCCCGGAAGATCTTTGTGCAGCAATTGTTTATCCTGAAGTGGATGTGCCTACCAAGGATGCCAGGCAGATGATCCGTTCCAAAGTTTTATTGAAAGATGCTGTTAAGCAGTGGGGGAATGTCGCTGGTCTGGTTTCCGGTCTGTATACCAATGATTATGACCTGATCGGACGTAGTATGGTAGATGTGCTGGTAGAACCCGTCCGCTCTATCCTGATCCCGGAATTTTATGCCATGAGGCAGCTGGCAATGGATCTGGGGGCGGTAGGGTTTGGTATTTCAGGTTCCGGACCATCTGTATTTGCGCTCACACGGAACCAGGAAACTGCACGTTCAATCACAGAAGCACTGCAGGCACGTTTGAAAACTGTACAGATCAACAGTCTGTCATTTGTGTCACCGGTTAATGCCAAAGGGCCAGTAGTACTGGACTAACACTAATCACAACCTAAACCAAGCTGAAATTTATGAAATTATATAGTACACAAAACCAACAGAACCAGGTCGATTTTCAGACTGCTGTTTTTAATAGCATGCCGCAGGACAAAGGTTTATATATGCCGGTGGATATCCCTGTGCTGTCCCGCGACTTTCTTGATAATCTGGATCGGTATACCTTACCTGAAATTGCGTTTGAAGTATCTTCGGCTTTGCTGAAAGATGCAATCCCTGCCGAAGATCTGCGCGCGATCATTGCAGATGCAGTCAATTTTGATGCACCTGTACATGAGCTGGATGAAAAAAACTACGTGCTGGAACTTTTCCATGGACCATCTCTGGCCTTTAAAGATTTTGGTGCGCGCTTTATGAGCAGGGTAATGGCCTATTTCCTGAAAGATGGTGAACAGTTGCTGGATGTGCTGGTCGCTACCTCAGGAGATACCGGTGGAGCAGTTGCACTGGGTTTTCTGGGTGTCCCGCATACTAGAGTGACGATCTTATATCCTGAGGGAAAAGTTAGTCCTATTCAGGAACTGCAATTATGTACCAATGGGCAGAATATTCGTGCAATTACTGTAAAAGGTACTTTTGATGATTGTCAGCAATTGGTGAAGCAAGCCTTTGCAGACCACGAACTTAATGCATCGCTTCGTTTGACTTCTGCAAATTCTATTAATATATCCAGATTGATCCCGCAGACATTTTATTACTTCCATGCCCTTGCTCAATTATTCAGAAAGGGTAAACGATCTGTAGTATTTTCTGTGCCGAGTGGTAATTTTGGTAACATCGGCGCAGGTTTACTTGCCTGGAAAATGGGACTTCCGGTGAAGTCATTTATTGCAGCTACCAACGCAAATGATACTGTCCCGCGCTTCCTGGAAAGCGGAGTTTATGAAACCAGGCCATCTGTCCAGACTTATGCTAACGCGATGGATGTAGGTGCCCCGAGTAACTGGGTCCGGATTATGGAATTGTTTAAGGGAAACCGGCAGGAGGTATTGAAAATGGTTCATGGAGCCAGTTATACTGATGAGCAGACGCTGGAGGCAATTTCGGAGATCTATGAGCGCTATAACTATATTGCCTGTCCGCATACTGCTATTGCCTGGCTGGCCATGCAGGAAGTACAAAAACAGGAAGCAGATAACCAGGATGTTTATGTTTGTTTGTCTACAGCACATGCCTGCAAATTCCCGGATGTTTTTCCTGAGGAGATTGCCCGCCGGATTGAACTGCCTGAGCAGGTAGCGGAAATGCTTGGAAAAGAAAAATCCGCGACTGCAATGGACGCGGACTTTAATGCTTTTAAAAAATATTTATTAAATACTGAAGGGGAATAATACCCCTTTCAGTTTATTTGACCTTTTTGAATCTCATGATGGCGATATCACCCATCATGAAGTTCAGTGTGGTATCTCCAGTTATAGTATACTTATTTACCTTCTTCAGGGTATTAATGAATATATTCTCTCCTTCTCCCGGGCAAGCCATTTTGGTCATCGCCATCGGTTCATTGAAATTTATAGACGTATCATCAGCAACTAGTTTGCCGAAGAAGGAATTACAGCTTGTATTACCATTTACCCGTTTTTCCAGCAGATCAATAGTTAATACAGGTTTCTTTCCCGGGTATAAACCATTAAATGCAATTCTAGGGCCCGATATATAGTTCAACTCCCAGTTACCTCCCAGTTTAGAGAGGTCGGAACTGGCATCTACTGTGTTCTTCAATGTATTGCAGGAGGTTAAGGCGCCTGTCACAGCAAGCAATAATAATGTCGTTCTTCTCATAGCTTTAGCAGATTTCTCGTTAATGAAATATACAAAGAATCTGCCAGAATAAGGATTCAAAATTTTTTATGCTTGTTTTTAAAAAACCGCTCTCGCAATTCTTTTGGTCGGCTCGGGATTACTCATCGTATAAAAATGTAATACCGGTGCACCAACTTTTATTAACTCCTTGCATTGCTGGATCATCCATTCAATTCCTACCTCTTTTACGGCTTCCTCATTTTTACACGCCTGCACGGCCTCTGTAAGGTCTTCGGGTAAATCTATATGGAATATCTTAGGCAAACTGATCAGTTGTTTGGAGCTTGTGATAGGTTTTAACCCGGGAATTATGGGGACATTTATCCCATTTGCCCTGCAGTTAGCTACAAATTCACAATATTTTGCATTGTCAAAAAACATTTGGGTCACGATAAACTCTGCACCCATATCTACTTTTTGCTTCAGATATTTGAAGTCTGCTTTCAGGTTAGGTGCCTCAAAATGTTTTTCTGGATAGCCGGCAACTCCAATGCAGAAATTTGTTTGAAAAGCGGAGTGATCTTCGAATAAATACCGGCCTTCATTCATGTTCTTTACCTGGCCCAGCAGATCTGTTGCAAACGCGTGTCCACCCGGTGTCGGAATAAAACCGGAGTCTGCATGACGGGCATCTCCCCGAAGTACCAGTACATTGTCAATACCCAGGAACTGCAGGTCTATCAACGCATTTTCTGTTTCTTCTTTGGTAAATCCACCACAGATCAAATGGGGTACTGCATCTACTTTATAACGGTTCATAATAGCTGCGCAGATCGCTACGGTACCCGGTCTTTTGCGATAGGAGACTTTTTCCAGTAAACCGCTGTCATGTTGTTTATAAATATAATCCTCTCTATGATAAGTGACATCGATAAATGGCGGGTTAAATTCCATTAGCGGATCTATAGCTTTATAGATTTCATGGATACTCTTACCTTTTAACGGGGGAAGAAGTTCAAAAGAAAACAGGGTTTTATCCCCGGCATTACTAATGTGGTCGGTAATTTTCATGGTTTGGTTTAATAAGCTAAATTCGGGCTAAGCCATCTTTCTGTGTCTTCAAGGCTCATGTTTTTTCGCAGGGCGTATTCTTCTACCTGGTCTTTGGTAATTTTACCTAGTCCGAAATAACGGGATTCCGGATGGGCGAAATAGAAACCGCTGACAGCTGCGGTAGGGTACATGGCGAAGCTTTCGGTTAGTTTGAGGTTGATTTTGGCTTCTGCGTCCAGTAAACGGAACAAGGTATCTTTCTCTGTATGGTCAGGACAGGCCGGATAACCCGGCGCAGGACGGATACCGGCGTATTCTTCTTTTATCAGTTCTTCATTGGTCAGTGATTCTTCTCTGGCATATCCCCAGTATTCTTTGCGGACAAGCTCATGCATTCTTTCAGCAAAAGCCTCAGCAAGCCTGTCGGCCAGAGCTTTTACCATAATACTGTTGTAATCATCATGGTTAGCTTCAAATTCAGCGACCATTTCATCACAGCCAATTCCGGTGGTCAGCGCAAAACCACCAAAATAATCAGCTACCTGGTCTTCTTTGGTTGCTACGAAATCGGAAAGGGCATAATATGGCTGGCCTGCTACTTTCTCTGCCTGCTGGCGCAGTGTGTGAATGGTAACTGGTCCGTTCTCTGTTTCCAGAAAGATATCGTCTCCCTGGGCATATGCGGGCCAGAAACCAATTACGGCTTTGGCAGTAAGGAGTTTCTCTTTTACTATCTTTTTCAGTAGCACCTGGGCATCATCAAAAAGTTTCTGAGCTTCGGTACCGACGTTTTTATCATTGAATATTTTTGGATAACTGCCGCGCAGTTCCCAGGTATGGAAAAATGGCGTCCAATCTATATAAGGCACCAGAATATCGAGTGGATAGTCTTCAAAAGTTCGTGTGCCGGTAAAAGCTGGTGCAGGAGCGACCTGTGCCGGGTCTATCCGGAAACGGTCTGCTCTGACTTCTTCCAGTGATTTAAACCGTTTGTCTGATCTTTTATTCAGGTGGTTTTCTCTGGCCTTATCATAATCCTCACGGATTTGGCGAATATATTCGTCCCGGTTGTCAGGGTTCATAAGCGTGCTGCAAACCGTTACACTTCTGGATGCATCCAGTACATGGATTGCAGGTCCTGAATAATTAGGTGCAATTTTTACAGCTGCATGGATTCTTGAAGTTGTCGCTCCTCCGATCAGCAGTGGTAAAGTAAATCCTTCACGTTCCATTTCTTTAGCAAAATGTACCATTTCATCCAATGATGGTGTGATGAGTCCGCTTAACCCAATAATGTCTGCATTAATTTCCTTGGCTTTTCTAATGATTTCCTGTGCGGGAACCATGACGCCGAGATCCACAATTTCAAAGTTATTACAGGCCAGTACCACACCGACGATGTTTTTACCGATATCATGCACGTCACCCTTTACGGTAGCGAGCAATATCTTTCCTGCTGATGAACTTTGATCACCATCTGGATTATCTAGCTTTTCCTGTTCAATAAAGGGAAGGAGATAAGCCACTGCTTTTTTCATGACACGGGCAGATTTAACTACCTGCGGCAGGAACATTTTTCCAGCACCAAACAGATCACCGACAATATTCATTCCGTCCATCAAAGGTCCTTCTATGACATGTATCGGTCTTGGATATTGTTGTCTGGCTTCCTCCACGTCGGCATCCAGATATTCGATGATACCTTTAACCAGTGAGTGAGAAAGACGTGATTCTACACTTTCTTTCCGCCATTCTTCATCTTTTACGAGTTCTTTTCCTTTTGATTTTACTGTTTCAGCAAAATCTACCAGGCGCTCTGTTGCATCATCCCTGCGGTTTAGCAGGACATCCTCAACTTTCTCCAGCATTTCAGGCGGAATAGCTTCATATACTTCGAGCATTCCGGCATTTACAATCCCCATATTCAGACCAGCCTTAATCGCATGGTAGAGGAACGCCGAGTGCATAGCTTCCCTGACCGTATTATTTCCACGGAAAGAGAAGGATATATTGGAAACACCTCCGCTTACTTTAGCATAAGGCAGGTTTTCTTTAATCCAGCGTGTGGCATTGATAAAATCTACTGCGTAATTATTATGTTCTTCCAGTCCGGTTGCAACCGTCAGAATATTCGGATCGAAGATAATATCTTCTGCCGGGAAGCCTATTTCATCTACCAGGATATCATAAGATCTTTTACAGATTTCTTTACGGCGTTCATAGTTATCGGCCTGTCCATTTTCATCAAAGGCCATGACTACGACTGCTGCGCCATAATCCATAATCTTGCGTGCACTTTCACGGAATTTATCTTCGCCTTCTTTCAGGGAAATGGAATTGACAATCCCCTTGCCCTGCAGGCATTTTAATCCGGCCTCGATAACGCTCCACTTAGAGGAGTCTACCATGATTGGTAATTTGGATATATCTGGCTCTGAAGCAATCAGGTTCAGGAACTTAGTCATTGCCGCCTCGGAGTCCAGCATCCCTTCATCCATATTAACGTCAATAACTTGTGCTCCGCCTTCAACCTGCTGGCGGGCTACAGTCAAAGCGGCTTCATAGTCGCCGCTCAGAATTAGTTTGGAGAATTTAGGGGATCCGGTGATGTTGGTTCTTTCACCAATATTGACGAAGATACTTTCGGGGGTGATGGTTACGGGTTCTAATCCGCTTAGGCGTAGATAACGCTCTGGTGTTGGGAGTATTCTTGGGGTAATTCCTTTGGCTTTCGCTGCAATAGCAGCAATATGCTCTGGCGTGGTGCCACAACAACCACCCACAATATTGACAAAGCCATGCTGAATAAAATCGTCTACAAGAGTTGCTGTCTCATTAGGCATTTCATCATATGCGCCAAATTCATTTGGTAATCCGGCATTCGGATAGGCAGATACATAACAGTTAGCTTTTGCAGCAAGCTCTTCAATATGGGGGCGCATATCTTTAGCTCCCAACGCGCAATTAAAACCGATACTGAGTGGACGGGCATGGATCACAGAGTTTAGAAAAGCCTCTACGGTCTGTCCACTAAGGGTTCTTCCGGATGCGTCGGTAATGGTCCCGGAGATCATAATCTCTATTTTACGGCCAATCTCTGCTTCATATTTACGAATAGCAATAATCGCTGCCTTTGCATTCAGGGTATCAAAAATAGTTTCGATCATTAACAGATCGGAACCACCGTCTACCAAACCTCTGATCTGTGCAAAATAGGCATCTGAAAGCTCATCGAAAGTTAAAGCACGATAACCAGGGTCATTCACATCCGGTGAAATTGATAATGTCCGGTTGGTCGGTCCGATTGCACCTGCGACATAGCACTGGCGGCCCGGATTTTTGGCCATAAACTCATTAACAGCTTCTTTTGCGATTTTTGCACCTTCAAAGCTCATTTCGTAATCCAGCTCTTCCATCTGATAGTCGGCCAGTGAAATACGCTGTGTACTAAAGGTATTGGTTTCTATAATGTCAGTACCGGCTTTCAGATAGTCGGTGTGAATGGCTTTAATAATGTCTGGCCTGGTTAAATTCAACAGGTCATTGTTACCTTTAACATCACAGGGGTGATCTTTAAAACGCTCCCCTCTGAAGTCTTCTTCGGAAAGGGTATAACGCTGGATCATGGTTCCCATGGCGCCGTCTATGATTAATATTCTTTGCTCTAAATCTTCTCTAATGCTCATAGCTTGGATGCATATTCAATTGGTATTGTAAACAGGTCCGGGATAAATAAGGTACGGGCTACAATAGGGTAATATGCTTAATCAGAAATCCAGGATGGATCGAATTAACTTATCTTTCAGGAACAGCCGGAGCGTTCGAGTAGAATGTAGCACCTTGTCAGCACAGGTTGCTAAGACTTCGTCGGGTCTAATCCCTCCGTCTTTCTTTATAAGCTGGTGCAAAAATGCAACAAAGAAAAATCAATTCCAAGAAATAGGTATGTAAACGCAATAAAATACCGAAGGCCATGCATATTTGCACGGCCTTCGGTATTTTATTCTGTGAAATGTCTTAGCTTATTTTCTTCCACCAAAGATTCTTAATAAGAACAGGAAGATATTGATAAAGTCAAGATAAAGGGATAATGCACCCATAATCGCTAACTTTTTAGAATCAGCATCTGCCATAGTAGATCCGTTTTCTTCCAGACCAGCACCGATTCTTTTTAATTTCTGTACATCATAAGCTGTTAGGGCAGTAAAGATTGCTACACCAAAGAAACTCATGATATAATCGAATTGTGAGCTCTGAAGGAACATATTAACTACCATCGCAATTACCAGACCTACAACACCTACCATCAGGATAGGTCCGAATTTGCTCAGGTCAGTATTGGTTGTATAACCTAAAACGGCCATTAAACCGAAAATACCGGCAGCAGCTGCAAAACAGCCAATAACTGAAGAGGATGCATAAATCAGCAGGATGAAACTTAAACTCACGCCTGTAAGTAAAGAGTAAAGAATAAAAACACCCAGTAAAGCTGTGTAAGATAGTTTATTCAGGCCCGCACTCATTAGCATAACCAAACCCAGTGGTGCAAACATAGCTACATATCCTAAAATAGACATTTTACCTGTTTCCTGATTAATCAGGTAGTTTAGCATTTCTGGTGTATTGGCCATGTAAACTGCAGCTGCGGTTGAAATACCTAATGCTACAAACATCCATAGAAATACGTTTGCAAAGAATTTCTTTGCCACTGTTCCTGTTTGGTTTTCTACAAAAACAGATTGGTTTGACCAGTTATAATTATTATTCTCCATTCGTTTTAATTTTTAATTTAAATATACCGATTCTAATCTGTATACAAAGGCTATGCCCCTAACCTTTTTGTCAGGATTTCTTCAACTTTTTTGAAAATTTGTACAGGTTTCAGTGTTCTCCATGCCAAATCGTCAAGCTGACCGCCAAAATTGATGTAATAATCAATATTGCTGCTGCGGAACTCTTCAATCACATGGGGTGTGAAGTTGATCCCTGCGATCCAGCCATCTTCGACATCCTGAAACCACTCTTCATAATAACTGTCTTCTGAGGAATGGAAGTTCAGGACATTCTCTCCAATCAGGATAAATTTGTGAATTCCCTCATCGATCATCAGCTCCAGGATTTCTCTTTTCAACAGCATAATATCATTGGAGATCGCATCATTCCATTCACCTATAAACTCGATAATGGTATATTGTCTGTCATAATCTGTGTAAAGGACTTTTATATATAATGTTGCAGACCCGAAGTCATCCCATTGTGGATGGATCAGGTAATTATAGAGTTGCTTATCAAAATAAAACTCTGAATATTCTGTATTATAAAAAGGGGATCGTGGATCTTCCGCGGCGATATAATCATCTCTCCAGCGGTAAAATGGTTCTATTTCGTGCATGAAATCTTTATTTAAATTTGGCCTGCTTCTACTGCTTTGCGTACGCTTCCGTGTTCGATAAGCAAGGCTTCTGCCTGTTGATAAGGGATTTGAAGTTCTGCCATCACCATCTGCGTGCCGCGGTCTACAAGCTTGCTATTGGTTAACTGCATATCTACCATTTTGTTGCCTTTAACTTTACCTAATTTGATCATCACGGTAGTGCTAAGCATATTAAGAACCAGTTTTTGTGCTGTACCTGATTTCATTCTCGTGGAACCGGTTAAAAACTCAGGCCCCACAACGACTTCTACCGGATACTGGGCTTCTGCCGCTACCGGGCTTCCTGAATTACAAACGATACAGCCGGTAAGGATTTGATTTTCTGCCGCTTTTTTCAAGCCGCCTATCACATATGGAGTCGTTCCGGATGCAGCCAGTCCGATTACACTGTCTTTCGGCCCAATCTGATAGTATAACAAATCGTTCCAGGCTTGTTCAGGATCGTCTTCGGCATTTTCAACTGCACGTCTGATCGCCGTATCTCCGCCCGCAATAATGCCTACAACTTCATCGAAAGCCACGCCAAAAGTGGGTGGGCATTCTGAAGCGTCGACCACGCCTAATCTGCCGCTGGTTCCAGCGCCGATATAAAATAAACGGCCACCTTCCTTCATTCTTTCGGTAACCGCAAAGGCCAGTTTCTCAATCTGCGGGATGCACTTAGCGACTGCATGTGGAACGGTCTGGTCTTCCTGGTTGATACCGGTAAGAATCTCCTGAAAACTCATCTGGTCAATATTGTTGTAAAGGGAGTCCTGTTCAGTTGTACGTATCATAAATTTGCTTTCAAAATGTGTAACTGATGCCGGCCGGCGTGGATATTTAGAGTCGTCGTCAGCCAATTCTTTATAAAGAACGGTATTTGTAAGAAAATATGAAACAATTATAAATCTGCTGGGGTTAAATAGTTAATTGACAGCCTAATTTTATAGCTTTGTGCAATTACTCACCAATGAAGCCAACTACCCGTAAAAATCTGCTAATCGCCCTTACTTATTCAGTCACTTTAATAGGTGGCATGTACTTGGGTTATAGGTTTTTGAAGGATCAGGGCTTTACAGTGCAGCGTAATATCCAATATGCGGATAGTTCCATGGAAAAAGTGGACGAGATTATCAACCTGATCAACAGGAACTACGTTGATGAAATTAATGCCGATACACTGAGCCATCTGGAGATTGACAGCTTGTTGCACAAGCTGGATCCGCACAGTATTTACCTGCCGCCATTAAAGGCCAGCGAGCAATCTGATATGCTGGAGGGTAATTTTGAGGGGATAGGGATTGAATATTATATTCTTAAAGATACTTTGCTGGTGACAAAAGTAATTAAAGACGGCCCTGCTTCTCAGGCCGGGTTAAAGCTTGGGGATAAAATTTTAAAGGTTGACAGCGTTTTTGTAAGCGGAAGAAAACTTACTAGGGATAAAATGATCGGCAGGATCAAAGGTAAACGCGGAACTTCTGTACAACTTATGGTTTTGCATTCAGGCGCAGATCAGCCGGTTTCACTGGCTATTAAAAGAGGTAGGGTAATCGTAAGTAGCATCGATGCTGCGTATATGATTAACGGTGAATCTGGCTATATCAGGATCAGTGAATTTGGTGCGAGTACAGATAAAGATTTTGTGGAGGCCGTCCGTCAGCTGAAGGCTTCCGGAATGAGGAAACTGATTCTCGATCTTCGTGATAACGGGGGAGGGTATCTGACCGCTGCAACCGGTCTGGCTAATCAGATCCTTCCGGAGAACAAGCTGATCGTTTACACGGAAGGTAAACACGAGCCAAGGACCGATTATATAGCAACAGGCGGTGGTGAGTTTGAGGATGGTAAACTGGCGGTACTAATTAACGAGAATTCGGCTTCTGCCAGTGAAATTCTCGCTGGTGCGGTGCAGGATCTGGATAGGGGAGTCATTGTGGGCCGCCGCTCTTTCGGTAAAGGTCTGGTTCAGGAGCAGTTTCCGTTCGGGGATGGTTCTGCTTTAAATCTTACTATTGCCCGTTATTACACCCCGCTAGGCCGTAGTATTCAGAAATCTTATAAGAAAGGTTTTACAGCTTACCAGAATGAGATAGAGGACCGTTTCAATGATGGCGAATTAACCGATAATAATTTTGTACCTAAAGACTCACTGCGCAGAAATCTGGCCTATACGACGGGTTCAGGCAAGAAAGTGTTTGCTGGTGGTGGTATACAACCTGATATCTATGTAAAGATGGATACTACAGGCATGAACAAAACTTATAATCTCCTGCTGACTAAAAAGGTTATGTTTGATTTTGTATTTGATATTCTTGCACCGCGTTATTCAGTGCAATTTCTGGAACAGAATCTGGCTGCATTTAAGATCAGTGATATTGATTACAGAGACTTTACCAGGTTCATTGCATCAAAAGATATATCAGTCGATCAGCGGCAGCTGGCTAGTGCAAAACCAATAATCTGTACTGACCTTAAAGCCTTGCTTTATAAGTATTACCTGGGTGATGCAGGTTATTATAAAGCTATGAACCAAAGTGATAGTATGGTGAAGCAGGCGCTCAGCGCACTTCAATAAAAAAGGGTTATCCAATATGAAATTGAACAACCCTCTGTAAATGATAGCTGTAACGGCTTATTTCTGTCTGAAATAAACCTGGATCGGAACTCCGTTAAAGTCAAAATTCTCACGCAATTTGTTTTCAATGAATCTTTTGTAAGGCTCTTTAATATACTGCGGAAGGTTACAGAAGAATGCAAACATTGGTGATGTGGCATTGATCTGTGTAATGTATTTAACCTTAATGTATTTACCTTTTAAAGCTGGCGGCGGATAGTTTTCGATAATTGGCAGCATCACATCATTCAATTTAGACGTAGGTACTTTTTTACCTCTGTTCTGATAAACTTCCAATGCAACTTCAATTGCCTTGAAGATACGCTGTTTGTGTATTGCAGAAGTAAATACGATAGGTACATCTGTAAATGGCTGTAATTTCTGACGAATCTGATCTTCGAAAGCTTTCATCGTTTTATGGTCTTTCTCTACCAAATCCCATTTGTTTACCAGGATCACGATACCTTTTTTATTTTTCTCCGCTAAGTGGAAGATATTGACATCTTGTGATTCCAAACCTTCTACAGCATCAATCATCAGAATAACCACATCGGCTTCTTCTAAAGCTTTGATGGTACGCATTACAGAATAGAATTCTATGTTTTCTTTTACTTTGGTTTTCTTACGTAAACCTGCGGTATCAATAAACATAAACTCATGTCCGAACTGATTGTAGTGGATGTGAATGGAATCGCGTGTTGTACCTGCAATAGGGGTAACGATATTTCTTTCCTGTCCCATCAGGGCATTGATCAATGAGGATTTACCTACATTCGGTCTGCCGACGATAGTTAACTTTGGTAAAGAGTTTTCTTCTAATGGTTCGTCCTGGAAGTGTGAAATGACGTCATCCAGTAAATCTCCTGTACCTGAACCGGTCATAGAAGAAATGGAGTAGATTTCACCGAGTCCGAAGCCATAAAATACAGCCGCGTCATTTTCCAGGGAGGTATTATCAACTTTATTAACGACAATGAAAACCGGTTTTTTACTGCGGCGAAGCAGTTGTGCGATTTCATCATCAAGGTCTGTGATGCCAGTAGTGACATCGACCATAAACAGTAGTACTGAGGCTTCTTCAATTGCGATAACGACCTGCTCGCGGATAGCCGCTTCAAATACGTCTTCGGAATTGGCTACATAACCTCCTGTGTCTATGACGGTAAATTGTTTATCTGTCCACTCAGCGACGCCATAATGACGGTCGCGTGTTACACCGCTGAAATCATCTACAATTGCTTTGCGACTTTCGGTTAAGCGGTTAAAAAGGGTAGATTTGCCTACGTTCGGTCTTCCGACGATTGCGATAATGTTACTCATGTGTTGTGAATTGTATTAATTATTAAGGGGTTGCAAAGGTAGGTTTAATTTTCGTACCCGAAACTTTTTAAATAGTTCTTTTTACTTCTCCAGTCCGGAATTACCTTAACAAAGGTTTCCAGGAACACTTTCTGGTCCAGGAACTTCTCGATATCTTTACGGGATTCAGTGCCTACCTTTTTTAACATTGAACCACCTTTTCCGATCAGGATATTTTTCTGTGAATCACGCTCAACGATAATTTCTGCGCTAATCCTTGTTATTTTTTCTTCTTCTTTAAATGCAGTAATTACTACTTCAGTGCTATAAGGAATCTCTTTCTGGTAATTATTGAAGATTTTTTCACGGATAATTTCGGATACAAAGAAACGCTGATTCTTGTCAGTCAGGTCTTCTTTATCATAATATGCCGGATGCTCAGGAAGGAAATCCAGTACGCGTTCCATAATACCATCCAGATTATATCTGTGTAAGGCAGAAATAGCATAGATATATTTAGGTTTCAGAAGATCTTGCCAGTAAGCTGTTTTTTCCTCTACCTGTTCTTGCGTTGCTCCATCAATTTTGTTGATCAGCACAATCATAGGAATCGTGGAATTGATAATTTTCTCCAGCACATCATTCTCATCATGCTGCTCATTGATGTCTGTTACAAACAGGATCAGATCTGCATCACTTAATGCACCTTTTACAAAATTCATCATCGAATCCTGCAGTCCGTAACGTGGTTTGATAATACCGGGCGTGTCAGAAAATACAATTTGATGTTCTTCTTCATTAACAATTCCCAGGATGCGGTGACGTGTAGTCTGCGCTTTAGGTGTAATGATCGACAGTTTTTCCCCCACCAGGGCATTCATTAGGGTGGATTTACCCACATTTGGCTTACCAATTATACTTACAAAACCTGCTTTATGCGACATTGAATATTTTTTAAAATAAATTTGCATTGCAAAGAAACGAAATATATCTTTGCAGACCAATTTAAAACAAAGGAAGATTCAATTCTTCAACCGTTTTTTTTTGTAAATAGTGCGGGGTGGAGCAGTTGGTAGCTCGTCGGGCTCATAACCCGAAGGTCATCAGTTCGAGTCTGGTCCCCGCTACCAAAAGGAACAAAGCTTTTAAGCTTGTCGTTTCATTTGGCCCGTTCGTCTACCGGTTAGGACGCCAGATTTTCATTCTGGAAATAGGGGTTCGATTCCCCTACGGGCTACGATCCCGCTTTACGATGAGTAGAGCGGGATTTTTGTTTTTGTGGGAAAATTGTATCTTTCTTTAAAGTACTTTAAACGTAGATTTTAATTCGATTCCTCTAGGGTTACCTTTAGAGGAAATCATTTCAAATTCTCAATTTTTTAGTATCCTATTCAAATTAGATTGTTTTCTGGAGCACTTGTTTTCTCGCAATCCTTTTTATGTCCCCTAACCATGCTCTCTCCTAATATGTAGAGAAAATCCAAAATGACCTTAGCCTCTTTTCATTAACTTGAATTCGATTTTTCGCCAGCAATTCAATAGCTTTCTCGGAGTTGAATTTCTCTTAATTGGAAGTTTTTTTCAGATTTTTCATTAGTTAATAATAGGTTTAATAGTTATTGTTTTATAGTAATCAATGTTTCCATTAATCTTAAGTTGTACTACATTGAGGTCTAAAGAAAATCAGGAACATGCTATCAGGCGGTTTAATATCAAAATTTAAATTATGAAAGTGTTGTGGATGAATTTACTAAAAATGAGGATGGTGGTTTTCGGAATAGACAAACCAGAGCTTGGTTTTCTTCTATGTAAATTTGTAAACCCTTTCCTAAATTATAATTTTGTACCCATCTAAATAAGTGTTATATGCCGAATTTCGACTTTCATAGTAACTTATCGCCAGAAGACTTTGAACGTCTTGTCCGTGATGTATTAGAAATAAGAGATGCTCCTTTAACATTCAGGACGTACAGAAAAGGAAAGGATGATGGAATAGATTTTAAATGCAACGATGAAGCAGAAAAAATTATCGGGCAAGCGAAGCTTTACAAAAATGATTATTCCCAGTTAAAAAGAGGTTTATCGAATGAGTTGATCAAGGTGCGCAGGCAAAAGCCCTCACGATATATCTTGGCGACCAGTGTAACGCTTGGTGATGCCAATATACAAGAAATTATAAATCTCTTTGAAGGGTATATAAAAACAGCAGAAGACATTATTGATGGGGAACAGTTGAATAAATATCTTGGGCAACCACGATATAAGCATTTGTTAAAGAGTTACTCTAAACTTTTAGTGCCCGATCTGAACATGCTTGAAATGTTCTTTGAAGATGTAATTAATCGTGATATCCAAAATAGGACTAGACGTGAACTTGCCGAGATCGAACAAGGAAGAAAGGTCTTTGTACAGTGCAGTGCATTTGAAGAAGCATTGACAAGACTGGAAGAAGATAGAGTGTTGATCATTAGTGGAAATCCAGGGATTGGAAAAACAACACTTGCCCATATGATGGTCAACTATCTTATTTTTGAATATGGTAAACAAATCGATTTTATTTACTGTAAAAGCTTAGATGAGATCGATCGTGCTTTTAAGCCCGAGCGTATTCAGGTATTTCTGTGGGATGACTTCTGGGGACAAAAATTTGATGAAATACCTAGCAGTTCGAGTTATTTCAATCATTTTGAAAAAGTAATCAAAGACTTTACTTATACAAAACCGCATTATCTTATCATCACTTCACGAGAGTATATTATTAGAAAAGTCAGCAAAGTACAAGGCAGAAACATAAAGAATGTTATAGACTTAAATAAATTCATGCTTAATGCTGATTTCTATACAGATGAAGATCGACTCAGAATTCTTTTAAACCATATCTATTTTTCAGGATTTGAAAAGGAATATTTTTATAACTTAGAATATTCTGAGAAAGAATTGGATGTTATTATCAACCATTCAAATTACACACCAAGGCACATAGACTATTTTATCAAGTACATTTATACGGACGAGTATAGAGAACAATACGGAAGCAGGTATACTTTTTTGAGGGATTTTCTAAAGTATCTTAGAAACCCAAATGAATACTGGGCAGAAGTATTCGAGAAACAAAGTCCTACTGCACAACTCATACTCGTTATTCTTTTAATCTCTTGCGATCCTATGAGTTTACAGGATTTAAAATCGAGTTTTTTAAATTACCAGGAACAAGCAAGAAAGGTATTGAATTTAGCTATCGAGCCCTTGCTATTTGAACAGGAATTGTTCAAATTGGAAGAACTTTTCATCAGAACTGAAGAATTCTACAACATCGATGTCTTTGTTCAATTTCAAAGCCCTGGAATAAAAGATTATCTTCTGGAATACATAAGACAACATATGAATGCCTGGGCAGAAGTACTCATTCCAGGAGCAATGTTTTTTAATCAATTAAGCTTTGTGTTTACAACCTTGGATGAAGAAGATGATATAAACGATTATGATATGGATAACCCTGTTTTTGGAAATAAAATAATACTTGACCATCGGGCTAAAGGACAGCTTAAAGTTAAAGTGTTAAAAGACTTTGGGAGCTTGGGTTATAGTCTTCACAGAGGCAAAGAATTTACATGGGAATTAGATAGATATAACACCTTTGAGGATGTAAAATATTGGAATCTATGGCAATTGAGTCAGTGGTTCCCATTGAATCTGACAGAAAATGAAGGCGTAAAACAATTTATTATTAAGCAGGTCGTAGAAGACATAGAGAAATACAATTCTTCCGGTGGGAATATTAGGCTTGTTTCTTCTATAGCTATGGAGGGCTTCCCCTTAATTATAGATTTATGCAAGGAATTTATAAGATTTGATGAGGAAAAGTTAATTCAGGCTTATTATGCTTCAATAGCGTCAACCAGAGACTTTTTATCCTTTAGGAAATTTAAAAATATTTTTCCGGCTACTTACGGTGCTTTTGTTGCTAATCATATCGTCAAAATCAGAACTTTGGTACGTGCACAAATTCTTGAAGATATAGACGAGTTTCTGTATGACGCAAGGGATGCCGATTTGGATTCACTTATAGAGTTTGAGATAGATCAAGTGTTTGAGGCATTTGAGATGAAGATGACACGTAAGTTTGAACAAGAGATGGAGGCTGCATCGGAATGGACAATAACTTTCGGGAAAAAGGTCAGGAAAGAGAAGGCAAAAAAAACAAATAAAACACCGAAAAAAAAGAAAAAATACACACCACTTAAATTCAAAGCAATTATTAATGAATATGCAGTTACGAAGGATGATTTCGACCCCAAGTACTTTGTAAGAGAATTTTATCAAGATGACAAAATTGGATTGAAAAAATTGCTTACGGTCTTGCAATCCACGAATCATCTGATACAATATTACTTTGAAAACTCGGAATCCATCACACTTCTTCATAGATTTTTGCCACAGGCTACTCCTATAAATCCGATTGATCTGCACAAGAGTATAATTAATCACTTACTTATTGATATTAGTGATACTATGGGCTTGAATCAAGTTAATCTCTTGTATACGTTCTTTTCTGAACTCGCGGCAGAAATTTATTTTGAAGAAACCAAAACCGTTACGCTGAAGAAAGTTCAAAAGTTGTTTAATCAACTTGTTCCTTTAAATCTGAAAGATATACAGGTATTGCAATCTATACTTTTGAAGCGGGGCAATTGGTATGAATTTTTGAACACAGGCATTATGTATCATTTCTTTACACATCATGTAATGGGAAGGACAGATGAGGAATACAGAGAGAAAATAATGGATTTGGCAGGAGAAAGCTACGATGGTGAACACAATTTAATTGCTTTGATTGATACTTATGATCCGATTAGGTTTAAAAATGTTTTCGCCATCCCTGTTTTAGAAAAATTTATCAATTCGGTTAAAGCAAATACAAGGCGAGGGATTATTTCAAATTATGTTAGCTTCTTTGGATATAGTTATGACTTCGAATGGGATAAGAAAAGTAAAAGACTAAAAGATTCCAGTGCATCTGCTAGTGAAGTCGCAACAGATTTTGTGATAAGGTATTTATTTAAAAATTTAAATATAACCGAACCAGACCTTTTTTTCTGCAAACATTATTTTTGGAGAGATAATATAGAGAAGTTTGGCATGCGTAAATCGTTTCTCGACAAGCTCTACAGGCAGGTTATTGAAACCTGTTCAGTTGAAAAACATAGATTTATTGTGAGTGGTGAGTTATATGACTGTGTTTCGGTGGATTTGAAAGAGTTTATAGCAAATGATGATAATTACGAGGCAATTGAGAACATTGGTCTTGGTAATTACATATTCGATCTCTTTAACGCAATAGCGACTGCGTATGACAAATACAAGTTGGAATAGGTTAATACGGTACAGATATAATATATCGTTAATTATAGCTAGTAGCTAAAATAGGCTGCAAAGCTAATCAATAAAACCCTAGCTAAAAGTTGTATTCTTTAATCCTTCTTAGACTTAAGGTATGGACTAATGAGTTTCTTTTCCCCAAAAGTTACTGATTTCGATCCTCCTCGTGGCCCATAAATTTCTTCCGTTATTACTCCATATTTTTCTATTGCCTCTTGACGAGTTAAAGTTCTTCTGATCAACACCCATGACCCAGGTTGTGTACAATGTAATGTACCGTGTTGACCTAACTTGTTAAAGAGTTCATCGCCAAGATATTGAATAATTTTAAAACCCCATGCAACTGGCTCACCGCACCAACCATCAACTAAGACTAGTTGATAATCAGATAAATAATTTTCATATCCTAAAGGCTTTTGAACTTCCATAAGTTGAGTTATTGTGTGGGACTAACCATATAACCTATGAGCATATTAAAAATTTTATAGCTCTTGGGATAATTGCAATGAGATCACATTTTTCATTTTTTCGCCAACCTCTTCAAATCTTTAATAAAACGGTTCGAGATTTTTCCCCTACGGGCTACTTAAAGGGAAAGATTCTTAATAGATTCTTTCCCTTTTTTTTATGCCTTATCTTTTCTTCCGGACCCGCAGAACCGGAAATCAGTTTCGGTACCGGTATTTCAGAATTCTGCCTGACCCTTTTATTTTTTATATAGTGAGGGATAAGGAACGAATTCAATGTCGTCTCCTTTGATTTTTTCAAAAGTTTGATCAATCCAGCGCTGTTTTGCTGTATTAATTAAATCTTTATCCGAAGCCACAAAATTCCAGTCTATAAATCTTTGTTCAGGAAAAGGCTCTCCTCCAAACAGGTAAATGGTGGTGTCGGCTTCGATGATAAATTCACATAAAGAACTTTCCTTAGCTACGAGCAATTGTTTTGGACCATATGTATTGCCGTCACTTTCAACACTGCCCTCTAAAATATAAAGTCCGGCTTCTCCAAAAAGTTCCTTCCCAATCTGGACGGTTTGCCGGCTTAAACTTTTAATCTCCAGCATAAATAATTTACTGTAAACCGGGACTGCAGACCTGTGTCCGGATATTTCTCCTGCAATAAGTTTATACCGCAGATCGCCTTCTGTCCAGAACGGTAACTGTTCTCCGTCAATATGAAAAAACTCAGGTTCCATCTCTTCCAGTTTTTTAGGCAGCGCAACCCAGATCTGTAAACCATGAATAACCTTGTCAGAGTGCCGCAGATATTCCGGTGTTCGTTCTGAATGGACAATACCTTTTCCAGCTGTCATCCAGTTTACTGCGCCAGGTTTGATCTCAACTTCGTTACCGAGCGTGTCGCGGTGCATAATGCTCCCTTCGAATAAAAAAGTAAGGGTAGACAGTCCAATATGTGGATGGGGCATGACGTCAAAGTTTTCCCTTTCATTCATTTTTACCGGTCCCATATGGTCTATAAAAATAAAAGGGCCTACCATTCTCTTTTCCCGGAAAGGTAGCAGCCGGCCCACCATAAAATTCCCAATACTTGCCGCTCTTTCTTCAATGATGAGGTTGATATTTGACATGGTGTTCGATTTATATGCAGTTTAATCAGTGGTACGGTAATTTGCTAAAAAATTATCAATTACAATAGATGATTTTCCTTCTGCCCTGAAATCCTTTGGAAGCATTCCGCAATGGCGTTTAAATGCCATTGTAAAAGCAATAGGTGTTTTGTAGCCAATTTCGTAGGCAATCTCTTTGATGGGTTTAGAAGAATGCATGAGCAAATTTCTCGCTTTATCCATCCGAATAGATTCTGCATATTCAAATATCGGTTTCCCGATTATAGCTTTGAATCCATTTTTAAGTTTGTGCTCATTAATTCCATAAAATCTGGAGAAATCCTGAATAGTTGCGAATGGTTTTGAGTTGCTTTCAATATCACGCGCAATTTTTTGAATAATATCAAGATCGTATTCTTCCAGCTGAAAGTTTGATGTAATCTGCTTACCTGTTAACTTTTCTTTTCTCTCCGAATGATTGATCTGGTGGGCGAGTAACTCAAATACTTTTCCCTTCATGTAGATGTTTCTGGCTATCCCTGTCATACTGCATCTTTTAATTTCATTTAAAACACATTGAGTGGCAGCAGTTACAGGAATCTCTTCTTTAAAAAGATTTGCAGTCTGTTTTTGCTGGATCGAATTGATAAAATTATCCAGAGGCCGATAATTGAGCTCCCACTTTATCAATGTCTTCATATCGAGATACACATCGAAGTTGTGGTAGCTTGCATCCTTCCTGCAATATAACTCAACGGATGAGCCAGGAGCAACATAATGCATATTCTGACGCATAGAATTATAGGTCGTTAGTTTACCATTTACACGGTCAGTGAGATTGTCCATGCGCATCATGAAGCTCATTTCTACAGTCGTATGGTCTTGAACTTCGGTTTTGATCAGGGTATTTCTTTCGATAGACTGGCGGTAATCGGCAAACATGAAATCGCGGCCTCCATCAATGTAAAATGACCTCACTTCACCCATCCTTTCCCTGTAAACAGTTTGTAGCCACATGGAATCTTCCTCGTGCATAATCTTCTTTACTTTTCCTAGGTCATAATAACTATGAAGGGAACTTCCAGGTTCCAGTATATCTTGTTCATGATTCATTTTTTTCTCCCGATTACGATGTTTTAACTCCTGAATTCGATATTCTTTCCATAGAAGTAGGCTTACTTTTGCCCCACAAAAATACATTATTTATAATTAATCTTAATAGATGACTACAACTTTACTTAACAAGAGGCTAAGAAATTCGGGCATGACATTATTTGCGGTTCTGATATTATGCTTATGCGCAGTTCCGGCATTGGCACAGCAGATGGGGGCGATAGGTGGACGTACAATTCAATCAGGTGGAGAGCCGATCGAAGGAATTACAGTTACAATCAAAGAAACAGGTAAAAAAAGCTCCAGTAATAAATCCGGAGAATTCAGATTCGAAGAAATTCCGATGGGGGAGTATACACTTGAAGTGACGCACGTTGGATGGACAGCCCAGTCATCCAGAATCAAAGTGATGGCTGACCAGATTTCCCAGGTAGATTTTCAGCTCAAATTCTCTGAGAATAATCTGGATCTGGTCACAGTTATCGGGAAGTCAAAATCCTTTAATACAAACTTTACTTCGCGTTCGATGAAGCTTGACCGTCCGTTGCTTGAAATTCCCCAAAGCATCCAGATCATTAACAGGTCATTACTCGAAGAACAACAATCATTCACTATTGCTAACGGAATTACAAGAAATGTAAGTGGGGTGAGAACTGTTGCACATCAGGATGACGGAAGTGTAAGTATTTTTGTCAGAGGTTTTTCGGCGACAAATCTGCGTAATGGAATGAGTGTCGGCGGATCGTTTGGTCCACTGAGAGAAGACATCGCTTTTGTAGAGCGTGTTGAGTTTATCAAGGGTCCTGCCGGATTCCTTATGGGCAATACTCAGCCCGGTGGTTTATATAACGTCGTGACTAAAAAACCGATGGGTACAGGTAAAACTGCGGTTAAAATGATGATGGGAAGTTTCAATACTTACAGAACTGAAATTGATATTGACAGTAAAGCAAGTAAAGATGGTAAACTGATGTTCAGGCTAAACGCTATGGGCAGCAAATTAGGTTCGTTTGTTCAATATACAGATAATGAGCTTTGGGGGATCAACCCGTCCCTTAAATATAAATTCTCTGATAAAACAGATGTGACCGCTGAGTATACTTATTCTCAGAATGCATTCACCGGTGGTTTTGCCAAGTATGCCTATTCAATGGAAGGATTTAAAGACCTAGACAGATCTTTTACTTTTTCTGATCCTATTATAGATCCGACCGTAATTAAAGATCACAGCGCATTTTTAACCTTGAACCATGAACTGGCTGCTAACTGGAAATTAACCGGGCAGCTCGCTTATATTCATTCTGGAATGCAGGGAGAATCGCTTTATCCCAAGTTCAATAGTATTAATGAAAAAGGAGACTTATACCGTGGTATCTCTGTGAATGATGCGATGAATAGCTCGACGCTCGGGCAAGTATTCGTTAATGGCTCTTTCAAAACCGGGCCTGTGAACCACCGTATGCTGGGTGGTCTGGATATGGGTAAGAAACTTTATTATGCCGACTGGTCCGTATTGCCAGATACAGTAGGGGGTGTATTCAATATTTACAATCCGGTTTATGGTAAACTCAGAAAATCGGATCTTCCAGTTTATGACAGGTCTACCAGCTTGCGTGAGAGAGGAATAGCCAGTTTGAGTGAATACACTTTTGCTTCGGTCTTTGTACAAGATGAGTTAGGATTTTTCTCTGATAAACTGAGATTGAGCCTGGGACTTCGTTATACCACAACCGGTAAGACCAGCAGCGCTTCTAACGGAGCACTGGTAAAAAACAATGCTTTTACTCCGAGATTAGGATTAAGCGGAACGGTTGCGCCGAATACGACCGTATATGCTATATATGATCAGTCATTCCAGGAGCAGGTAGGGACATTAGTTGGCGGTGGTGCTGCAGATCCTTCACTGGGTACAAATAAGGAACTTGGAGCTAAGCGCAGCTGGTTTGGAGGCCAATGGCTAACTACGGTTGCGGTATTTGAAGTAACCAAAACTAATTTACTCACTGTCGCGGATCCGAATGTACCAGGAATTATGATCCAGACCGGAGAGGCACGGTCGCGTGGTATAGAATTTGATCTGAAAGGAGAAATTATAAGTGGACTGAATGTAATGCTCAATTACGCTTATACAGACGCTAAGATCTCTAAAGATAACAATACAAGCCGTATTGGTAATAATCTGGATGGTACAGCTAAACACATTACAAATGGTTGGGCAACATACAGAATTCAAAGAGGCGATGTTGCTGGCTTAGGGTTTTCATTGGGCTATCAGTTTGAAGCGAAAAGATCGGGATGGCCGGTAGTACAGAATAAGGATTTGCCTGATAACTTGTTTTCTCTGGATGCTGGTATGTCCTACCTGAAAAACAATTACAATATCTCTTTGGTCGTTAATAACATTACAGACCGCTATAACTATACAGGATATTATCCCGGTGCCTGGACTTATAAACATTATGGCTGGAGAGCTTTAACTCCTGCAAGTTTCAGACTTTCCCTGGGATACACATTTTAGGTGTAGAAATGCACATTATAATTAAGCCCTCTCTACCGGCAACTGATTGAATTGCCGGTAGAGAGGGCTTCCTGTTTCAACTACAGATTAGCAGTTAACAGTTGCTGTACAATATAACCTTTGTCCGGGTTTTCGGGATCATGTGTTACTAAAGCTCTCACTCGGGCTTTAGCGCTATATTCGCCGTTGTTGTGGAGTTTTTCTGCCAATGAAAGAATTTGTTCCATCTGGCCGGCAATGTCCTGGTTCATGGGTTTTAGCTCATAAGATCCGGAGTAGATGAATTTTCCATCCAGTTTCCTGAATGCCAGTCCGCGGGCAAGTACGCTATGTATCTGTAACGAAATTTCAAATCGGTCTTTGCCGGTATACTTTTCTTTGCTAAGAACTTGTTCCAGAACAAACCATTTGTCCGGACCATCCTGGGGAGCCACGTCCGGCACATATACTTTTGCTTTAACTTTATAGGTATAACCAATTTCTCTGTCCAGGAATTCTCTTAATGACAATGGAGATGGATTTCTGTCTGACCACAGGTAAATATTGTTGTTATCAGTAGAATAGAAATGGTCAACAAAAAGTTCCGTTGTTTGTCCGTTTTTCGGGTCCGAAGAGTCAAATTTATCTTTTGAACAACTGAAACTGATAAAGATCAGGCATAGTAATGGTAAGTAGCGCATAATTATTGGTTTTAGGTTTTGTTTATAAACGCATCCTGTCTTTAAAATGCCACAGAAATCACATCATTTTTGAAAATAAATAGCTGGCAGCCATCATTATGCTAATATATTTTCTTTCATAATATAATCTTCCATATATTTGTGTAATCAGTTACGTAATTAATATACATACATATAAATATATAATGGATTTTTTTAATCAAACAGGGCATATGGCTATCGGCACAAGGCTGAGAATGCTCTCCGATAAAGTTTCAGACGATGCTGCCCAGGTATACCAATTATTTGATGTAGACCTGCAGCCGAAATGGTTTCCTGTTTTTCACGTGCTTCAGCATGGTGAATTTACGATTACCGAAATTGCGCAGCAGATTGGACATTCCCACCCTTCGGTTAGTAAGATTGTCTCTGAAATGGCAAAAAAGAAAATTGTCACTGAGAACAAAGACAAGAACGACGGACGAAGAAATGTGATCAAATTATCTCATTTTTGAAAATAAATAGCTGGCAGCCATCATTATGCTAATATATTTTCTTTCATAATATAATCTTCCATATATTTGT
>JAAAFW010000006.1:451742-712154 GCA_019352875.1 Pedobacter cryoconitis
ATGAAATAAAACAAAAATATATATTTGCCTGAATAAATCAGATCGGCCGGAGGTAACAAAGGTTGAAGAATCAATAAAATTAAAATAAAACAAGATTCCAATGAGTATTAAACCCAATACAGTAGTTTCATTAACGTATGAACTGCATACGACTAATGAAGAAGGACAACAAGTTTTCGTAGAAAAAGCTGATGAGCAGAATGCATTGGTTTTCTTGTATGGTACCGGTATGATGTTACCTAAATTTGAAGAGCATTTAGCTGGACTGAATGTTGGTGATGAATACAATTTTGAGCTGACTGCCGCTGATGGATACGGAGAGAAAGATCCGGGTGCATTTGCAGACCTGCCAAAAGACATGTTTAAAGAAGTGGATTTACCTAATGTAGGTGATGTTATTCCTTTACAGGACAATGAAGGTAATCATTTCAGAGCAGGAGTTACTGCAGTAAATGATACGACTGTTTCTGTAGATTTAAACCACCCGATGGCAGGTAAAAACCTGATTTTCGGTGGAAAAATCCTTTCTGTACGTGAAGCAACTGAAGAAGAATTAAGCCACGGTCATGCACACGGTGCTGACGGTCATGCTGGACACTAGTCCGCAATTGGTATACGTATAAAAAAAGGCTGCAGATTATCTGCAGCCTTTTTTTATTGCAGCGCGGCGCTGTCTTCGGGTTCCTGCTGATTACATTTTTCACATATACCGTAAGCTGTTGTATTGGTCGTGACAGCTTTAAAGCCATGCGGCATTTTTAAATGCGGCGCTTTAACCTCCAGGCAGTAGATCTTGAGGCAGGAAGTGCAATTAAAATGTACATGATCATCATGGTGATGGTCTTCTGAACAGGCAGCTGAGCAAATGGCGTAATTTGCTGTTCCATTCATATCCATGATCCTATGGAGGATACCTTTATCCTGATAAATATTCAGGATCCTGTATAAGGTAACTCTGTCAATTTCCTTTCCGAGTTTCTTTTCCAGTTCAGGCTGCGATATCGCGACGGTGTCCAGTGCTATTTCTTCCAGTACCCTTACTCTTTGTCTGGTATGCTTCAGACCATTTTCTTTCAGTAGTGCTGTGGGGTTAATTGTAGTCATATCAGATAGATTTGGCATTTATTAATGCAACCGGTGGATTATCCATCGCATTGCCTTCAGTTAACCGGAGAGTTCCTTTTATCGTTATGGTGTGGTAGGTGAATTTAATAGGTTCGGCAAGTTCTACCAATACCATGATCGGTACACCATTCTGACCGCAGAAGAAGCACTGATTGATCGGAAGGGTAGACAGCATAAATTTTGTCTGTTTCATTCCGTCTTTAATAGGAACCAGGTATCCTTCCAGTTCAAATGGTTTGTTGGCATATTTTTTAATTTCGGGCGTAAATTTCGCCACCATGTGAGTGTCTTTAATAATCTTGAAATCAACCCCACCGATAATATCCCAGTTCTGAGACATGATCTGATCATTCGGATCATGTTGTGCGTAGGTTTTAAATCCAATAAGTAACAGGCAGATCAAAAATAATTTTTTCATGAGGTGTTTATAGGTTAGTTTTTAGCCAGTATTGTAGCGATATCTGCACGATAAGCCTGCCAGGCAGGAATAATAGCCGCAAATATACCGATAGCGAGACCGGCGGCAAATAAATAAATTTCTTCTTTCAGAAAGATCAGGCCACTGAGCTTTGCCTGGCTGCTTTCCTGCCCTGAGCCAATCAGCTCTACGGCGATATGTCCAAGAAGGATACCCACAATTGTGCCGGTGAGGGTTAATAGAAGACCTTCTTCAATAACAATCCTGAACAGTTTTATTCTGGAGGCACCTAGTGTGCGCATAATAGCCAGGTCATACTGCCTTTCTTTTAATGAATTATATAGGTTTACAAAGACACTGACTGCCGCAATCAGCATGATCAGAAATGCAAACCATTGCAGGGTATCAATACCTACACCGATTAGCGAGAACAGGCGTGTGCTTTCCATGGCAGGGGAGGCTGCCTGCAGCTGGGTCGCCTGATTAACCATTCTTGGAAACATGACCACAGACATTGGTGAACGGTACTGAATAAGCAAAGAAGTGATTTCCCGGTTTCCGGCCGGCTCTTCTTCTTCGTGTTCATGTCCGTTCTCATGGGCATGATCGTGTTCTGGTTCTTCATGCATTTTCCACACACTCGCTATATTGGTCAGGATCAGATTGTCGGTTACATTTCCTTGTTTGCAAAGTATTCCTGTCACTTTATAGGCATGGTGATCATGAACGTGCGCATTTTCCGTCAATCCGTGTGCGCCCAGAAAGGTATCCCCGATTTTAAGCTTCTGCTGCTCCGCGACAGTAGCGCCAATGGAAACTTCGAAATCTTTTTTCCAGAACTGGCCAGTTGCATTTTTTAGCTGATAGAGTGCGATATAATTACTGTCTGTACCGATAATCCGGAATCCTTTGTAATTATCGCCCATAGCCAATGGCACAGCCCTTTTAACAAAGGGGCTGCGGGAAAGTCGCTGTGCATCTTCCAGTGGAATATTACCCGTAGGGTTGTCTATGTAATAGATACTGCTCAGGATGAGTTGTAAAGGACTTCCCTTGGCACCAACAACCAGGTCAATGTCTTTTGAGTTCTGTGTTAATTTATCTCCGATCTGCCTGGAAGCAAGCAATAAAATAGTAAGTATACCTGTTCCGAATGCAATGAGCAATATATTTAGTCCTGAGGACAGCGGTTTTGATTTTAGGCTTTTCCAGCTGATTTGTAAAGGGCTCATTACAGGGTATAAGTATGTTTAAATGCTTCTTTAATTCTCTGATCATGAGTGGCGATAACCAGTGTAGATTGGTTTAGCTCAGTTTGTTCCTTTAACAGGCGGAGAACTGTCCCCGCATTCTGGTCGTCCAGACTGGAAGTAGGTTCATCGGCAATCAGTAAAGCTGGTTTATTAATTACGGCCCTGGCAATGGATGCACGCTGTAATTGTCCCTGGCTAAGGGTGGAAGGGTATTGGTGTAAAGAGGCCGAAATCGCAAGCGATTCCAGTACTTCCTGAATCCTGCTGCGGTTTTCTGGCAGTCCGGCAAAACTTTGCGCCATCAGCAAATTTTCCTCGATAGTCAGGCTTTTGATCAGATGCGGGCGCTGAAATACAATCCCGATGTGTAATGCCCTGAAACGGTCGAGTTCGCGTGGTTTCAACTGGTAGATTTCTGTGTCATTAACTTTTACCTGACCAGTTGCAGGGGAGAGGATACCTGTCAGAATATGCAGGAGCGTACTCTTTCCGCTACCCGAATTACCCAGCAGCAACCATTGGTCTCCCTTGCTTACCTGCCAGTCGTCAAAGTTTATCTTCTTCTCCCTGTTATAGGCATGCGCCAAAGCTTTTATACTGATCATCTGCTGCATACGGGTATGACGTGTTTTTTAACAGATTCCGGCCTGTCCGGAAAACACGGTCATACAAATATACTAAATGCAATACATTTGCAAAAACTCGGGACGTAAATAGTTTGTTAAATGGAGATTGAGGGAATTAGTAGTTTTCCAGAAACTCTATACCTTTTTGTGTAATCGTCGCAGAGGGATGTGCGCTATCATCATGCAGGATTACATAACCAAGATTGGCTAGTTCCTGATAAGTATCTTCCATTCCGCCAAGGATAGATGAGCTCACTTGTTGTTCAATTGTTTCTAGTAATGTTTTGATTTCTGCTCTTTCCATGATTATAAGTTTAGAATTTCTATTAAACAAAAAAAGAGCCACATTTTGTGGCTCTTTTAAACAGACGGTATTAATGTCTGTATTCAGAAATCAAATTTATTTATATAATTCAGCGCGCAATTGTGCTACATCTTCACTGTTGATATAATCATCATAGCTCATCATTTTATCGATTGAGCCATTTGGCGTCAGCTCAATAACACGGGTAGCAACAGATTCTGTAAGTGCATGGTCACGCGAAGTGAACAGGATAGTGCCTTTAAAATCTTTCATACCATTATTCAATGCTGTAATTGACTCCAGATCAAGGTGATTCGTTGGCTCATCAAAAAGTAAAAGATTAGCTTGTTTTAGCATCATTTGCGAGAACATACAACGCATTTTTTCACCACCGGATAGTACTTTACAGTTCTTCAGCACTTCTTCTCCTGAAAACAGCATTCTGCCCAGGAAACTTCTTACAAACTGTTCGTCTTTGTCGGTATCTGAATATTCTCTCAGCCAATCTACCAGATTCATATCCTTTCCTTCAAAATAAGAGGAGTTATCGTTTGGAATATCACCGATATTAATCGTTACACCGTATTTAAATTCACCGGTATAATCGGTATCACGTCCGGTCAGTACGTTATAGAATGCAGTAGTTGCTAAACTGTTCTGAGAAACAACGGCAATTTTATCGCCTTTGTTAACCATAAAGTTTACTCCTTTAAACAGGAATTCACCGTTCACAGATTTGGACAGATTTTCAACCTGCAGGATCTGATCTCCGGCTTCTCTGGCCAGGTTATTAAACATGATTGCCGGATATTTACGGCTGGAAGGTTTAATTTCCGTTAAATCAATTTTATCAAGGGCTTTCTTTCTGGAGGTTGCCTGTTTGGATTTAGAAGCATTCGCGCTGAAACGCTGAATAAATTCCTGTAATTCTTTTACTTTCTCTTCCAGTTTTTTGTTCTGATCACTTCTTTGTTTCAACGCCAGCTGACTGGACTCATACCAGAAAGTATAGTTACCGGAATAAGTATTCATTTTGCTGAAATCGATATCTACGATATGCGTACATACCGCATCCAGAAAGTGCCTGTCGTGAGATACAACCAGTACGATATTCTGGTAGTCTGCCAGGAAGTTTTCCAGCCACGCAATAGTCTCAATATCCAGATCATTCGTTGGCTCATCCAGTAAAAGAATGTCAGGATTACCAAAAAGGGCTTGCGCTAACAAAACGCGGACTTTTTGCTTACCATCCAGCTCTTTCAGTTCTTTATAATGGAATTCTTCTTTAATACCCAGATTGCTTAACATCGTCGCAGCATTGCTTTCCATGTTCCAGCCATCCATTTCGGCAAATCTGTTTTCCAGTTCTCCTGCACGTTCACCGTCTTTATCTGAAAAATCTTCCTTCAGATAGATAGCGTCTTTCTCCTTCATGATGTCATAAAGTTCTTTATGACCGATCATAACCGTTTCTAAGACAGAAAAATCATCAAACTCATGATGATTCTGTTTTAAAACTGCCATACGCTCTCCAGGTGTAAAAGCGACGCTACCAGTGGTTTGGTTCACTTCTCCGGAAAGGATCTTCAGAAAGGTGGATTTACCCGCACCATTTGCCCCGATTACGCCATAACAGTTGCCATGAGTAAATTTAAGGTTAACATCTTCAAATAAGGTGCGTTTTCCATAACGCAGGGATAAATTAGAAACTGAAATCATATTGCACAAAAATAAGCCGCAAAGGTAATGAATATTTCATAATATGCCCGAATGCCTTCAGAATCATTAGATCATACCTAATTGTTCAATTTGTTTTTTTAATCTTGTAATTCGCGGATCGGCCCTCCATCTGAACCAGATAGATTGTCCTGATCTGAGTCTAAACGGAAGATCCGTTCAAAATTTGAAACTGATTTAAAATGGAAAAAGAGATAGATATACTTGAATCAATTATTAAACGCCGGCGCAGTGTTTTTCCGGCTTCCTATACTGCTGAAGAAATACCTGATGAGCAGATAAGAAAAGTATTGGAAAGTGCAAATTATGCGCCGACTCATAAGCTAACTCAACCCTGGAGATTTGTTGTCTGCCGCAAAGGTGCAAAAACCAGACTGGGGACTGAGCTGGCACGTTTATATAAAGAAGAGACGCCGGCAGACCGTTTTCTGGAAAAAAAATATGATAGTATTATCAGCAAGGCAGAGCAGTCAAGTTGTATTATCCTGCTGAATGTGCAGTTACATCCGGAGCTGATCCCGGAATGGGAAGAGCTTGCCGCATTGGCCTGTGCTGTGCAAAATATGGCATTGACAGCCGAAGCGCTGCAAATCGGTGCATACTGGAGTTCTCCAGGAATGATCGAAAGCCTGCCTGCAGTTTTTAAGCTGCCGGAAGGACAGAAGTGTTACGGACTTTTTTATATGGGATATCATCAGGATGCCCCGCGGGATGCTAACCGTACCGCAATTGAGCACAAAATTACCTGGTTGGAGGATTAAGAAGATGGAAGATTTGAAAACAGCACTATACCGGTCCTGCCTGGACTTTATACACCAAAGAATACAAACTGCTGAAACTGCACTGGAACAGGCAAGAGAGGCAAGTAACGACGATACTAAAAGCAGCGCAGGGGACAAATTTGAAACTACCCGTGAAATGATGCAGCAGGATATCTCCAGAAATAAGAGCCTGCTTGCAGATGCACAGCAGAATTTACAGATGCTGGAGTCGCTGCATGATGTGCCGGTAAGCCCGCAGGTAAAAAATGGCAGTTTGGTTTATACAGACAATGGCATTTTTTATATCAGTATAAGTGCAGGGCTTATTAAGCTGGACGATTTCCAGGCTTTTGCAATTTCGGCAGTATCACCTATCGGACAGCTTCTGCTCGGGAAAAAAGAAGGTGATGATTTTAGTTTCAATCAGAACCATTACCTGATTAAAAAAATCAGTTAGTTGTACTAAGTACCAGAGAAGAATAAACAAAAGGCGGCCGTTAATGGCCGCCTTACGATTTAAAAGCTGTTTTTAATACTGTTGCTTAATGTTTTCGGAGTCCAGTAACCGCTTGCAATAATTCTGCGGATAGTAAACAAAGGATCGTTCTCGTCTCTCTTTGTAGAAAGTATAAAGGCAGATTTGAAGCCTCTTTTTTTGAGTTCCGGGATGGCCTCCGGATTCCATAGTCCAAAAGGATAGGCGAAATGATGAATATCTTTGCCCGTGATATCTTCCAGGGTTTTTGTTGGTTTATCAATCTGGGTTTCCCAGTCTTTACCCTGATATTTCTTTACATTTTGGTGGTCCCATGTATGGGATCCGATGGTATGTCCCTGGTCTGAAAGAGTTTTGATTTGCGCTCTGTTCATATAATTAGGTCTGCCAATGGAAACAGTCATGATAAAGAAAACCCCCTTAAAACCGTATTTTTTCATGGTTGGCTCAGCAATTGTAAACTGATCCAGATCTGTGTCATCAAAAGTAAGCATGATCGGTTTTTCAGGCAGGGGGGTACCTTCATTCAGATATGCATATAATTCGTCGGGCTGGATCGTATGATAACCGCTATCTGCCAGCATTTTCATTTGTGCTTTAAATGTTTCTACCGGAATTATGTAGTCTTTTGCTGATTTAGAATCTTTTGGTCTCCAGTCGCGAATCTGGTGATAACATAAAACAGGTACTTGCTTACGTCCGAGGATAGTTTTGGCATCGGCAACTTTTATATTGGCCGTATTAACAGGAGTTTGTGGCTGATCTGCAGTTCCGACGGCTGTTTGTACTGTAGCGGAGGTACTGTCTGTCAGTGTGTTTTTCTCTTGTGATTTGGACTGGCATCCTGCGCTGAAAAGTAAGGCAGCAGCAGTTAGACTAAGCAATTGTTGTTTCATATAGATGAATAATAAGATTGCTGCAAAACTAGGAATTCGCGGTTCATAACCCAAATATTACCTCTCAAATGATTAATCCACTTATAAAATAGATAATTTAGGATTTTTAATATCCGCAGCCCTTCCGGGCTGGTAAAAATTCTATTGATTACATGAAACACAATTACCTGTTCCTGTTGTTTTTAGCGGGCTTAGGTGGTCAGAGTATTGCTCAGACCAGGACCTACAGTCTGACTGAGACTATCAGCGAATCACCGAAAGCCAACTACCAGCTGGCATCCAGATTTTCTCCTGAAAAATTAAAAAAAATCGTTTACTCTACTTCTGTTGATCCGCACTGGCTAAAAAGTAAACGGTTCTGGTATGTTTATGAAACTCCTGCCGGAAAAGATTGGTTTATCGTCGATCCGGGTGCAAAGTCTAAAAAGAAATTGTTTGACCCAGTTAGTCTTGCGGCGGAAATTACCACCATCATCCGTGATCCTTTTGACGGACAGCATTTGCCGATAGAAAATCTGACTTTCTCTAAAGATGAGAAATTCATCAGGTTTGAGGTGAAAAGTTCTGTTGATGAATTGAAAAAGGATCGTAAAGATTTGAAGGATGCAGATTCGATGCAGAAGAAAACTTATTTTTTTCAATACGAACTCCAGAATTCAAAACTGAAAGTTCTGGAAGATTTTGAAAAACCTAAAAAAAGACCGGACTGGGCGTCAATCGCGCCGGATTCCTCTGCAGTTATCTTTGCCCGCAACTATAACCTCTTCTGGATGGATAAGGCGAATTACCTGAAGGCCGTTAAAAATGAAGAAGACAGTACTGTGGTCGAGCATCAGCTGACAAAAGATGGTCTTAAATATTATCCTTACGGCAGAAATGGCGACGGGGAAAATAATGAAGAGCAAGAGAAAAATGATAAGAAGAGACGGGCGAGTTATGTGCTCTGGTCTCCGGATTCACATTATTTTGTGCTGACACGGGCCGATACAAGAAAAGTTAAGGATCTTTGGGTAATTAATAATATTTCGAAAGGCCGCCCAACACTGGAAACCTATAAATATCAGATGCCCGGCGAAAAAGATGGGCCACTGGAAGAAGTTTATTTATTTGATTTTAAGAATAAAACAGGCAAAAAGTTAGCCGTTAACTCTTTTAAAGATCAGAGTCTGAGTATCTGGAATACACCTGTACCTAATACTGACGGGGATAATGAGTTTAAACCTGCCATCTGGCTGGGAGACAACAATAAATTCTACTTGTCCAGAACAAGCCGTGATTTGAAAAGGGTCGATATCTGTGTTGTTGATCCGGCGACAGGTGCAGTTAAACCTGTAATTGAGGAACGTTTTAACACTTATGTAGAAGTTAACCGACCTGGAATAGTTCAGGGAACCAATGAAATTATCCATTGGTCTGAGCGTGATGGCTGGGGACATTTTTATCTGTATGACCAGAATGGTAAGCTGAAAAACCAGATTACCAAAGGACCTTTCCACACGGAAGAAATTATTAAAGTAGATTCCAAAAGCCGTGTACTGTATTTTACTGCCAATGGTAAAGAGGCAGGTGAGGATCCTTACTACCTGCATTTTTATAGAGTTAATTTCGATGGTTCCGGTCTGAAATTGCTGAACAGTGGTAATTTTGATCACGCAGTGAGTATGCAGGACGATGGTCCTTATTTTGTAAACAACTTTTCCAGGGTAAATACCGCGCCGGCTGCAACAGTAGTGGATCAGCAGGGTGGTCTTGTAATGAAGCTGGAAACTACAGATCTTTCTTTACTGATGGCAACGGGTTATAAATTTCCGGAGACATTTAAGGTTAAAGCAGATGATGGTATTACAGATTTGTATGGAGTACTATATAAGCCGTTCGATTTCGATCCGAAGAAAAAATATCCAATCATTGAATATGTGTACCCTGGTCCGCAGACTGAGGCTGTGAACAAGGCATTCAGTAAGAGTATGGACAGAACCGAAAGACTGGCTCAGTTTGGTTATATCGTAATTACTGTGGGTAACCGAGGTGGTCATCCGGCACGTTCTAAATGGTATCATACTTACGGATACGGTAATCTGAGAGATTATGGTCTGGCCGATAAAAAAGTAGCTGTTGAGCAGCTGGCTGACAGGTTCAATTTTATTGACATCTCCAGAGTTGGTATTACCGGACATTCTGGCGGTGGATTTATGTCTACAGCTGCGATGCTGGTTTATCCTGACTTCTTTAAAGCCGCAGTATCTAATGCAGGTAATCATGATAACAGTATCTATAACAGATGGTGGAGTGAGAAACACCATGGCGTAAAAGAAATTATATCGGCCAAGGGTGATACTACATTCCAGTACAGTATTGATAAAAACCCGGATCTGGTTAAACAATTGAAAGGGCATCTGTTACTGATGACTGGAGATGTAGACAATAATGTCCATCCGGCTAATACAATCCGTGTAGCAAATGCATTGATGAAGGCTGGTAAACGTTTTGAATTTGCCATTATCCCAGGTCAGCGCCATAGTTTTGGTACGATGACAGAATATGCCTTCTGGAAACTGGCAGATCATTTCAACAGGTATCTGCTGGGAGACTTTACGACACCTGCACAGGTAGATATTCTGGAAATGGATCGTGAGGTAGAGAAGAATGGTAAGTAATATCTACGAATCTTCTAAACAGAAAAGGCCCCGCAATTTGCGGGGCCTTTTCTGTTTTTATACGGTTGTGTATAATTTCTACATATTATAAGTAGAACTGAACACCTAATTTAGGAGCGAAAAAGTTTGCACCTACATTGAAGTTTTTAGAACCACCGATTTTGTCACCGTCAGCATTTTCTAAACGGTTATCATTGTAGCTGATACCTCTAACTGAAAACTCAATACCGATTTTTTTACTTGGGAAGAATGCAAAACCAGGAGATAAAGCTACACCAACTTGGTTGTTGTTACCAGTTTTAACCATGTTGTTACCTTCAACATCACCAACTTTAGTGTTACCAAATGTCATTGGAACTGATAATTGTCCGAAGAACTTAAATTCGTCAGAAATACCTTTATATGCACGAGCAAACGGACTAACCTCAAATGCATTAGATTTGATAGAAGCTGTAGTATTGTAAACTTTAGCGTAAGAATAACCAATACCTGTACCTACTGCGAAGTTATCAGAAACAAAATAACCTACTGAAGGAATAACTGCGAAATTGAAATCGGTTTTTTTAGCGCCGCTTACTTTATTAGTATTTAATTCAACGTTACCGCCGATCATAAATTTACCTTGTTCTGTTTGTGCTTGTGTAGTGAAAGCAAAAGCGGAAACCGCTACGAGTGATAATAATAATTTTTTCATTTTATTGTGTTTTTAATTTAACCTTAGCCAGATGGTTAGTTTTTTAGTTTCTGACTATGTTTGTCATATAGTCAAGCTTGGTGCCAAACAATTATTTAGCTAGTGTGCAGGAAATGAGGTTTTTTGTAAAACGCTATCAGATAGCGAGATAAAAAAAATTAGAAATTCCTTTATTATTTTGCGATGACATTCACAGAAAAATAACAATTTATTAATTTTCTGTTCATACAGACACTTTGACTTTGATTAGTACGATTGTCAGTTTTTTTTCGTTGTTGTCATGAAGATGTGACAGTATAAAAAACATTTCCTCTTGTTTTTCTGTGAACTGAAAAAAACTTAAATTCAGGAAATCATTCCGGCTACCTTAGGTGTTACTTAATTATGAGACTATTTATAGAACGCAAACCCGTTAAAGTTTATCCGGACCCAAAGCGGGTAATCGCGCGATTTTTCTTTAACGGAGATGACCGTGCAAAAGACGTTATCCGGAAAGTTCTGGAATTATCAGCAAAAGATGTTTTTGGCCTGATATCACCAATTCTTCAGGAATATTCCAAAAGGCATCGTAATATCACAAAGATCCTGACCAGGCATTGTAAAAAAATAAAACATGTAATGGACGACATCGGGATCGACTATGAAAGTCTCAGTAAAAACCAGCGTTTACTACTCGGATCGTATTTTACACACGAATATTCTATAGAGTCGGCTGCTTTCTTTAACCCTTCTGTGGTCGAAGACCCGGATCAGTCGGAATTGGTAGAAGGGGAGAAGAGATTAATCATCAGTTTCAGGGCTGTCGGGGAAGGACATATTTCTTCAGTAGTATTCAGGCGTGCAATGGTCGATAAAAATGGAAATATAACGGTTAATCCCGCTGGTAATTATATTGACGAGGCAGAGATCATCAGGAATGCAGTATACAGTAAAAAGCTGTTCTTTAAGAAGGCTGCGGACGCTAGCATCGATTTGAGTATTCTGGACGAAATAGGTAACCAGCTGGAAGAAAAGTTTGATTATGCATTGCTGCGCAGGATTATTCACTCTTCGAAGAATCTGACAGACGATGACCTTAAGAAGCTGGAGTACGATAAAGTGCTCTGGTTGTCGGACACTTATCATGAAATTAGTTTCTCCCGCGATACTGATATTTCAGACCGTGTTATTTTTCCTATTTCAGAATTTGAACGAAAAGGAATTGAAGATGCCCGTTTTGTACGTTTTATCAAAGAAGACGGCTCCGTTATTTATTATGCGACCTATACTGCATTTGACGGCGCAATGATTCTGCCGAAGCTGCTGCAAACCACAGATTTTTATGATTTTAAAATAAGCCCTTTGCATGGAGCCGGTGCGCAGAATAAAAACCTCGCTCTGTTTCCACGTAAAATTAACGGTAAATATGTGATGATGTCCAGAATCGACGGGTGTAATAATTACCTGATGTATTCTGATAAAATAAATGTATGGGATAACCCTGTCAAGTTACAGGAACCTAAGTTTCCGTGGGAACTGATTCAGATAGGGAATTGTGGTTCACCGATCGAAACAGAAGCGGGCTGGCTGGTTATTACACATGGTGTGGGACCAATGCGCAGGTATTGTCTGGGCGCTGTGCTGCTGGACCTGGAAGACCCGTCAATTGAGATAGGACGTCTGGATGAACCCCTGGTTATTCCTAATCAGGATGAGCGGGAAGGATATGTGCCTAACGTATTATATTCCTGCGGTTCCATTATCCATAACGGAGAATTGATTATTCCTTACGGTCTTTCGGACTATTGCTCTTCGTTTGCGACGGTAAAAATAGATTTGCTATTAGCTAAATTATTAGAAACGGGTCCTTAAGGATTCCGTTTCTAATAAATATGTTTAAGATAAAATCTGATGGTAGAGACTGATATAGTCTGCTACCATTTTTTCTTTAGAGAATTGCGCAGCTGACCATTCCCGGCATACCGCTCTGCTAAGTGAGGGGATTCTGATAACAGACTCCGCTGCCTCTGCAATGTTATTTACCAGAAATCCTGTCTCGCCATCCTTTATAAGCTCTGGCATCGATCCGCGGTTAAATGCGATAACTGGTGTGCCGCATAACATTGACTCTGCAACACTCAGCCCGAATGGTTCGTCAAAGCTTATAGGGTGTAGTAATGCAATCGCATTTCCCATTAATTCATTGCGCTTATCGGGTCCGGCAGGGCCTGCATAAATGATCTGATCACTGAGCTGCGGTTCTATTTTTTCATTGAAATATTGCTGATCCTGTATAATACCGGCAATAATTAATTTGTGTTTGCTTTTCCTGGCTATAGCAATGGCTTCTTCAGTTCCTTTATGTGGGTGGATTCTACCGAAGAACAGCAGGTACGCTTCTCCTTCAGGTTTATTCTGAAACCTTAGTGCAGTTGTGTCTATACCATTATATACGGTTGACAGATAGTCTAGGTCCGGATGCCGGTTTGCCTCGCTAATAGACACGTAATAATTTTTTGCATTATATTTTTTATATACAGGAATGATCTTCTCTGACGAGAATCCGTGTATAGTGGTAACTACCGGTGTACTAATTAGCCCGGTATAGCTCAGCGGCAGAAAATCAAAGTGGTTGTGAATAAGGTCAAAATCGGCAGCTGATTCCATCAGCTGCGCGATATGTAAGCACTCTATGACTTTGGCATCCTGATTACGGTCTTCTTCATAACCTTGCTCAGTTATACTTTTTAGTTTTGCATTGGTCTGAGAACTTCCCGTAGCGAAAAGTGTTACATCATGGCCGGCCTCTACCAGTCCTTCAGTAAGGTTTGAGGCCATCTGTTCCCAGGGGCCATAATGTAAAGGCGGCGTACGCCAGGCAACAGTGGACAGAACAGCTATCTTCATTTCAGGAGCTCCTCTTTAATGGAAGCTTCTGTTTTATCGCTGAATTCATATTCCTGCTCGAGTGCTTTAAGTACGGTCAGGTGGGAAATCCAGTAAGCCAGTGTACTCTCCGCGCCCTGATTCCGGTTAACGCCATAGGTCTGCAGTCCGTCACCACATCCTTTAGTTTCGTAGTCGTACAGGGGCAGTCTCAGGCTGTTTTCGCCCAGGAACCATTGATAACTGAGGTCCATCTGACGAATATATTTCAGGTCATGTGTAATTTCATAAGCTTTAAAGTACATCAATACCATAGCCATAGTTTCTATCGCTTGTTGGTCATAGATGGCCATCTCCTGGTTCTGATACAACCATCCGTCATTTCCTACAGGATTCAGATATCCTTTGTCTAAGGTTTTACTGGTCAGGTAATCCATGCTTTCTAATGCTATGGCAAGTGATTCTTCGTCATGGCTAATCTCATAATGAGAAAGTAAAGCCAGGGGTAAGATCGCATTGTCATAAGTTAGCTGGCCTTCGTACCAGTGCCAGTCTTCCGTTCTGTTTTCTCTATATGCTTTTTTTAGCGGGATTGCTAGCTTATTAAACTCCTCTTTAATAAATTCATCATGTGGGTGGGCTTTTAAAAAACTACTCAGTCCGATCATGGTGTTACCCAGACCACGCAAATGTTTCAATTTTTCAAAATGAGGGATCGAGCGCGCAAATAATTCTTTGGCGAATTCCCTATAGGAGTTATTAGGTGCATTGCTACATAAGTACCCTAGCGCCCAAATGGTTCTCCCAAATGAATCTTCGGATCCAATCTCATCCAGATATTCTCTGCGAAAACTCAGGAAGTTCCTGAAGTTTCCGTCATCGCACTGCATATATTGAATATAACTCAAATAAACGGGTAACAGTTCCAGTGCAGCTTTACTCTTATTCTGCTGCCAGGCCATAATAACCATAATCAGCGCTCTTGCATTGTCGTCCAGACAATAACCTTCCTTAAGATTTGGAATACCATATTTGGCATGTTGTACAATCCCGGTATCGTCAGTTAGACGCTGAACATGAGCCATGCTAAAAGCAGGCATCATGTCAATATCAATAACCGGGCGTACTTCTTTTTTTCTTTGAATTGCTGCTGCAATAGATTTTTTCAGGGTATTGATAAACACGCCGCCGGTTTTCGGCCAGCGTAGTTTTAAACCATAATTATAAGCATTACTTTTAAGTGCCTTTAATTGTTCAGGATTATCTAGCAAATCGTTGACAATTACAGCAAGATTCTGCGAATCTTTGAAGTCAAATAACCTTCCACGATCGTCTGCCAGCAGTTCCTGGGCATGCCAGTATGGTGTCGAGATTACTGCCGCTCCGGCACCGATAGCGTACGACAGCGTGCCGCTGGTAATCTGAGCTTCGTTCAGATAGGGGGTGATATACATATCCGCTGCGGTCAGATAGCTGTAAAGCTCTTCTTCGGACACAAATTTATTGACAAAGATCAGATGATCTTCTACGTCCAGTTTTTTTGCCAGTCTTTTCAAACTGTCCCTGTATTCTTCTCCGGAATTACGGATAACGCCCGGGTGTGTTGTTCCAAGTACGACATATACGACGTCTGGATGCTTAGCGACAATAGCCGGCAGTGCTTCGATCACTGTTTCCAGTCCTTTATTTCTGCTGATCAGTCCGAATGTAAACAGTACAGTTTTATTTTTAAAAGGAAGAGATGCTTTCACAGGATTATCTGCCCTGGGTTCCAGATCAGGTACACCATGTTCAATGAGTTGTATCTTTTCTTCAGGGATACCATAAATCGTAGTCAGGAACTCAACTGCACGGTTACTCATAACGATGATCTTCGCAGAGTACTTGGCTATTTCCCTGATAATGGTTAGCTGCATATACGTTGGATCTTTTAGGATCGTATGCAGAATCGTTACCAATGGTACCTGCAATCTGGCAATCAGTGGCAGGATATATACACCGCTTTCTCCACCGTAAATGCCAAACTCATGCTCCAGTATACAGGAATCTGTAAAGCTGGTATTAATGTAGTCTGCAGCGCGGATATAATCGTTCTGATTTTCTTGCTGGATACTAAACTGTACCTCTGGCGGATACTCATATGGATTAACCTGTTCTGTGTCGGTTTCAGAGTCCGTCAGTGCAACTACGAAGCTTTCTGCTGATACGGAAGCTTTGTCTGTTCCGATCGCATGCAGTAAATTCTGATTAAAAGTAGCAATACCGCATTCCCGCGGTGGATAAGTAGATATATAGGCTATTTTCATTGATTAAACGAAATGTGTTAGTTTCTAGCTCTACAAGCAAAAAAGCCGGCAATTGTTTTAGAAAAGCCGGCTTTTGACAAATAAATGGTATTAGAATTACGTAGTCTGTTTTTTACTGTTCAGAAAAACAAATTTGTTATCGAACATATCCAGTTTTATCCTACTGTCCTTATCGATATTTCCGGCAAGGATTTCTTTGGAAAGTTCATTCAATATTTTCTTCTGTATAACTCTTTTTAGTGGTCTTGCACCAAACTGAGGGTCATAACCGAGTTCTGCAAGCCAGTCAAGTGCTTCAGGACTTGCTTCAATTTCAACACCCATTTCTGCAAGACTATCCTGAACATGTCTGAACTGTAAAGCTGCAATATCACGTACCTCTTTCCTGTTCAGCGGTGTAAACATAATCAGTTCATCAATCCTGTTCAGGAACTCCGGTCTGATCGTTTGTTTTAGTAATTCAAACAACTCATTCTTTGTTTTGGCAACAATTTCATCATGATTACTTTCATCCAGGTCTTTAAAGTTTTCCTGAATCAAATGAGAACCAATATTGGAGGTCATAATGATAATGGTATTTTTAAAGTTAACCAGTCTGCCTTTGTTATCGGTCAGCCTGCCATCATCCAGGACTTGTAAAAGGATGTTGAATACATCCGGATGAGCTTTCTCAATCTCATCCAGCAATACCACTGAATATGGTTTACGTCTGACTGCTTCAGTTAACTGACCACCTTCATCATAACCTACATATCCCGGAGGCGCACCGATTAATCTGGATACCGAATGCCTTTCCTGATATTCACTCATATCTATACGGGTCAACGCATTATCATCGTTGAAAAGGAACTCCGCAAGTGCTTTAGCCAACTCTGTTTTACCTACACCAGTTGTACCCAGGAAAATGAAGGAACCGATTGGTTTTCTTTTATCCTGTAAACCGGCTCTAGACCGTCTGATCGCATCCGAAATAGCTTCAATTGCTTCTTCCTGGCCGGCAACTCTTTTATGCAGTTCATCTTCCAGATGTAGCAATTTCTCCCGTTCGCTGGATACAAGCCTGGTTACAGGAATTCCTGTCCAACGGGCTACTACTCCGGCGATATCTTCTGCAGTTACTTCTTCTTTAAGCATTCTGCCTTCTCCCTGCTGCGATTCAAGTGTGACTTTCAAAGCTTCTACTTTATCCTGGGATTCTTTGATTTTACCATAGCGGATCTCTGCTACTTTACCGTAATCTCCGGCACGTTCTGCCTGTTCTGCTTCAAGTTTGTAGTTCTCTATCTTTTCGAGTTCGCTGTTAATACCATCTACCACATCTTTTTCACCCTGCCACTTAGCTCTCAACTCATCACGTTCTGCGGAAAGGTTAGCGATTTCCTCACCAAGAGATTGTACTTTCTTATCATCATTTTCTCTCCTGATAGCCTCACGTTCAATCTCCAGCTGCATGATCTTTCTGTCCAGCTCATCCACATTCTCTGGTACGCTATCCATTTCAAGGCGAAGTTTTGATGCTGCTTCGTCCATCAAATCAATTGCTTTATCTGGTAAGAAGCGGTCTGAAATATAACGTTGTGACAATTCCACTGCTGCGATAATAGCTTCGTCTTTAATGGTCACTTTATGGTGTGTTTCGTATCTCTCTTTCAGTCCGCGTAGAATAGAAATCGCATCCTGAGTATCTGGCTCATCGACAATTACTTTCTGGAAACGACGCTCCAGTGCTTTATCTTTTTCTATATATTTCTGATACTCATTTAATGTTGTTGCGCCTATGGCTCTTAGCTCGCCACGCGCCAGCGCTGGTTTCAGAATATTAGCCGCATCCATCGCGCCTTCACCACCACCGGCACCAACCAAAGTGTGAATTTCATCAATGAACAGGATAATGTCTCCTTCGCTCTGCGTAACTTCTTTGATCACGGCTTTAAGTCTTTCTTCGAATTCGCCTTTGTATTTGGCTCCGGCAACTAAAGCACCCATGTCTAAAGAGAACACAGTTTTTGATTTCAGATTCTCAGGTATATCACCTTTGATAATCCTAAATGCAATACCTTCAGCAATAGCTGTTTTACCGACTCCGGGTTCTCCAATCAGGATCGGATTATTTTTAGTCCTTCTGGACAGAATCTGAATTACACGGCGAATTTCTTCATCCCTTCCGATTACCGGATCAAGTTTACCTGACTCTGCATATTCATTGAGATTCCGCGCATATTTATTTAAAGCATTATAACTCGCTTCTGCATTCTGATCAGTAACACGGTTATCACCGCGTAGCGATACAATGGCTGTTTTTAAGTCTTTTTCATTAACTCCCTGTTCTTTTAGCAATTTAGAGGTCTGGTCGTTAACAGCCAGAATACCCAATAGCAGGTGTTCTACGGAAACGAATTCATCCTTAAACTCTTTCAGATAGGATTGCGCTTTCTGTAAGGCAGAATTGGCTCCGGAAGAAAGATATCCATTACTGCCACTTACCTTGGGGTATTTCGCAATCTGGGTATCAAGCTGCTGGTTAAGTATGTTCAGGTTAACGTTCAGCTTCTTTAATACATACGAAACGACATTTTCGTCAACAGTGAGCAGACCTTTTAACAGGTGCGCTGTCTCAATAGCCTGTTGCTGATTGCCCTGGGCTATTTCGGAAGCCTGTTGAACTGCTTCCTGGGCTTTTATCGTAAAGTTGTTAAAGTTCATACTGCTTTGCGCTCAAAATAAATGCCACATCAAAATTAGGATGAAAGACTGATAAAATGTCATTTAACGATATTTTATACTGAATAAATGTCTGATTTTAAGTTGTTTGTACTGAATTTTTGTCTGGATTACAATCTGGTTTGAAGATTTCCTGTTTTCGGGTCGGCATTGTTGTCCCCGAAACAGGTTGATTTGAAATGATTTGGCTGGATTAGAAGGTTTTGCAGATAAGCTTACAATATTCTGCTTTTTTATTAATCTGGATTGATTTCCTTTGCACCTGATTTTAGGAAGATATATTTAATGAAAAAGAATGCAATAAAAGGGGCATTATTAGTTGGCCTTGGTGCATCCAGCTATGGAGCACTCGCGACAGTAGTGAGGCTTGCCTACGACAAAGGTTTTACCACGGCCGAGGTTACAACTGCCCAGTTCAGTATTGGATTGACGGGTATGTTCCTGATTAACATGCTGATTGGGAAAAAAAGTGGGAATACCGAAAAAGTAACTGGCGGTTCCATCTGGAGGTTAATGCTGGGAGGCTGTTCTTTAGGGCTGACCAGTGTCTTTTACTATTATGCAGTTAAATTTATACCGGTTTCGGTAGCTATTGTGCTATTGATGCAGTCCGTTTGGATGGGACTGCTACTGGAAGCCGTACTAGATAAAAAAGTTCCTTCAGGGCTCAAAATTCTATCTACGGTAATTGTGTTGCTGGGAACTGCTTTCGCAACAAATATTTTCTCTGATGTGCATGCCTTAAACTGGAAAGGAGTTGCCTGGGGTTTTGCCGCCGGAATGTCTTATACAATATCGCTTTACTCCTCAAACAGTATAGCTACACATCTTAAACCAATGCAGCGTAGTTTATGGATGCTACTAGGTGGTTTATGTATGATTGTACTGATCTTTGCATCTAATTCTTACGGTGATTTCAACTTCGGTATTTTCTGGCCCTGGGGTTTATTTCTGGCATTTTTCGGAACGATTCTACCACCTTTGTTATTCACGAGCGGAATGCCTCTAACGGGTATCAGCCTGGGAACTATCGTAGCGTCAATTGAACTTCCGGTCTCTGTGATGTTTGCTTTTATCCTATTGAAAGAACCGGTAAACCTTACCCAATGGTTGGGCATTGCCCTGATTATTTTTGCAATTGTACTGATGAACGTCAAAAATATAATTCAATCCAGACAGGACGCCCGCTCCTGATCTATTTTTTGTGCTATTCCCCTAATATTATTTAATGAAGAAGTTCCTTTTATTATTTTTATTCCTGATCAATATTTCTGCTTTTGGTCAGACGATCCAGGTTTGTTCCTGGAACCTGCAGAATTTCGGTAAATCTAAAACCGATGAACAAATTACTTTTATAGCCAAAACCCTCCGGGATTATGATATCATAGCCATACAGGAAGTTGTGGCCGGGCCAGGCGGCCCTCAGGCTGTAGCCAGACTTCATGATGCGCTAAATAGAACCGGTGCCAAATGGGATTATACGATTAGTCACGGGACATCCGGAGACAGATACAGTAAAGAGCGTTATGCTTACTTATGGAAAACGAGTAAAACTTCTTTGGCAGGAGAGCCCTGGCTTGAAAGAAAATACAATCTGGAGATTAACAGGGAGCCGTATATGGCAAGATTTAAATTGGGTAAAAAACAATTTACCCTGGCTAGTCTGCATGCTGTGCCCAAGGCTAAGCAGCCGGAGACAGAGATTAAATATTTGCAGTACCTACCAGCTGTTTACCCATCTGATGTTTTGATTTTTCTGGGAGATTTTAACGTTCCGGAATCTCATACTGTTTTTAATCCTTTAAAGAAGATGGGGTATCCACCTGCTTTCCAAAAGCAGAAAACGACCTTGAGACAAAAATGTATCCAGGGTGATTGCCTGGCTTCAGCTTACGATAATTTCTTTTATCAGAAGGCTTTTATTAATTGTATTAATACCGGCGTTATACATTTCTATACTGCTTTCGAAGATTTAAAGACCGCAAGAAAAATATCAGACCATTTACCGGTATATTTTAAATTCAGCATGCTATAGCGTTGTGAATCGGGGTTTGCAGTAATACGATAGAAATTCAGGGCATAAAAAAAGCTGATCTATAGATCAGCTTTTTTTATGCCCTGAAAAGGCGATATTTGAATATTGTGATATTACGCTAATATTTCTGCTAGTCTGCTTGTCTGATGATCGGCAAGTTTTTGTAACGGGCCTGCTGCCAGCATTTTCATCATCATGTTCAGATCTGCCGATATAATATGTGTTGCGGTAGTTGTCCCGTCTCCATTATCGGCCACAGTCCATTTCAACTCCAGATCAAAAGGTGCTTCTTCACTGGGAATAGCAATCAGTTCCTGGTTTTCAATACGGTTTGAAATCTTTAACGCAAGCTTAGCCATATTCTGGATCGTAAAACTGGCTTCATCTTTTGTAGACGTCCAGTTATAGATATTCTCAGGCATCAGCTGCTGGTGATTATTCATGTCTGCTAAAAAAGCATACACTTGCTCTATAGGACGATTAATAGTGGCAACACTTTCAATTACAGTCATCTTTAAACTAGTTTTTTTGGTCTGCATTTTTACCCCATTCTGCAGGGTTCCTTCTCCATTGGTTTAACAAATCTACATCACTCTGCGCGATGAAGCTGTTTTCCGCAGCATATTGAATTAATGTATTGTAATTAGATAATGTAGCAAAGCGACATTTAGCTTCTTTAAAATTCTCCTCTGCGATATCAAAACCGTAGGTGAAAATAGAAACTAATCCGGCTACAGATAATCCTGCATCTTTCAATGCCTGAACTGCCTGAAGACTGCTCTTACCTGTAGAAACAAGATCTTCGACAACAACTACACGCTGTCCCTCAATGATCTCACCTTCGATCAGGCTACCTGTTCCATGTTCTTTCGCTTTCGCTCTTACGTAAGCGAATGGAAGACCTAATTCCTGTGCAACCAGGACGCCCTGAGGTATTCCTGCAGTCGCAACACCGGCTATCAGATCTACCGATCCGAATTCTTCCTGAATAAGCTGGGTAAGTTTTTGTCGGATGTATGTTCGTACTGAGGGATGGGAGAGCGTCACCCTATTATCGCAATAAATTGGAGATTTCCAGCCTGATGCCCAGGTAAAGGGGTTATTTGGCTGTAATTTTATTGCTTTAATTTGAAGTAAAAATTCAGCTACCTTTAATTCAATATCACTTTTATTATACATGCTCCAAAATTACTCAAAATAATAGCTTTATTCCATAAAGCATCTGTTCTTTTTTTGCCAGTAATTGATACTCAGGGGTATAATTGCTAAATAGTCTGGTTTCGCAAAAAATATGCATTGACTTTGCGCAGCATACAGAATTTATCTACTTTTATTTTCTGATTTTAAATTATAAACATGAAAACTTACAGGATCTATATCAATAATAATGCGCTGATTATTAGTAACCAATTACCGGTAATGAACGTTCCTGTACAGGAAATACCTGTAAAAGGATTTAACTTTCTGAACTTTTACGCACAGCTCGACCTTGCCGGAAATAAACATTATATATTGCTTACTGAGGATACCAAAGCAGTTTTCAAACAGTTGAAAAGTAGCTGTACACTAGTTAAAGCCGCCGGTGGCCTGGTTAAAAATGCAAAAGACGGATATCTCTTTATATACCGCAATAAAAAATGGGACCTGCCAAAAGGTAAAGTCGAAAAAGGCGAGGGAATGCGTGAAGCAGGATGGCGTGAGGTAGAGGAGGAATGTGGTGTTAAAGTATGGAAGAGTGGTAAAAAGCTGTGCAGAACTTACCATATCTATGTTTTAGGTAACAAGTTAGCCCTGAAAAAAACAAATTGGTACGCAATGACTGTCAAAGGTATTCCTGTATTAGTCCCGCAAAGGGAAGAAGGTATTACCAAAGCCGAGTGGCTTAGCGCAGATCAGGTTGGTGCTGTTTTGGAAAATACCTATCCGTCAATTATGGATGTGATGGAAGCAGGAAATCTGACAGCAGACCGCCTGCTCCAATAATTATAGCCTTAGGCCTGTGGGAGGAAGGGAAATGCTTCCTTCGGCAGGAAAGGGGTAACATCACCATGGTTTCGCAAAATATCCCTGACTATGGTAGAGCTGACTGCCGAATACTCAGGTTTGCTCAGTATAAATATAGTTTCCACTTCCGGCATCATTGTCTGATTAATCTGTGAAATAGCCCTTTCATATTCAAAATCACCAACAGAACGAATTCCCCGGATCATATAAGTAGCATTGATCTTTCTGCAAAAATCGACAGTAAGTCCTTCATAAGACTGTACGTCTACATTGTCAAAGCCATGGAATACAGCTTTCACGATTTGTTGTCTAACCTCTCCGGATAAGAAGCTTTGTTTGGAGCTGTTCAAACCGATACCGACTATTATTTTATCAAATAAAGGCAATGCGCGTTTAAGAATGTCCGCATGTGCAATGGTCAGCGGATCAAATGAGCCAGGGAAAAGTGCTATTTTCATGGGATATGCTTAAGGGATATGGTTGAAAAAGCTGAAAGAAGAATTTCCGTATCGTCTGGTCTCCGTATAACCCGGCTGATTATTCAGCTTTAGAAACGATGGGTGTTCTACCACAAGTAATCCATTTTCGGTTAGTAATTGCTTTTGCGCAACGAGCTCCGGAATGCGTGGGATAGTGGGCAAATCATAAGGAGGGTCGGCGAAAATTATCTGATATTTTCCGTTATGCTGCTCGAGAAACTTGAATACATCTGCTTTCTGCAAATTAATACCTTCGAGTTTATAATGGTCTATTACAGATTTTATCCAGTGGATACAGCCTGAATGTTTGTCTACAGACGTAACGGATTTAATTCCTCTGGAAACAAATTCTATACTGATATTTCCCGTTCCGCAGAACAAGTCCAGGACATCACAATTATCAAAATCGTAAGTGTTATAGAGGATATTGAACAAGGCCTCTTTAGCCATGTCGGTGGTCGGTCTTACCGGAAGGCTGGCAGGTGCATTCATCCTGATACCCTTGAGTGATCCTCCGATTATACGCATAAGTCAAAAGCTATTAAACTGCTATAATAATGTCCTGGCATATCATCTAATATGGCGTGGTCTATATCGCCTGCAGGAGGCTGTGTAAAGTTAATCTGGCTGAAGTATTTTAAGAGGCAATTATAGGTATCATCATTTTCATGAATGATTCCACTCAACTGCAGCTGGATGATCTTGGTATCGAGTTTAAGCTGTTTTATGATCAGTAACAGAAAATAATTGAATTCATCTGTGTTTTCGAATTCAAAACTATTGAGATAAACAAGCTTTCCATTTTCAAGGACAACGGCATGAAACGAACCTGCAGTAAAGTCGAGTGATAAGCTGCTTGTATCGGAATGGCCTGCTAAAGCCAGGGCAGGTGCATGCTGATCGAATAACTCAGCTCCCGGCAGATGATCTTCCAGTAACTTTACAGTAGACTTTTCAATATTGAACACGGAAGTAAATCCAAATTCTTTACAAGGGCGTGTATAAAGATTTCCTGAAAGTCCGGACGGAAAAAAATTACTGTACTCGGCGGCTTTTTCCGGTTGGTAAACAGCATCTGGTACACTCAGGTGATAAGCGGTATAAACTGCAGCTCTGATTTTTTGAAACGGAAGCTGCAGATAGCTGTCATTCTTAAGCGTATGCAGCAGAGCTCCTGCAGCCGGATCACATTCCTGCATATCGAAGACCGCCTTCAATTGTCTTTTCTCCACATCTATTATCGCGTAAGAAAGACTGTCTCCGGTTATTTTCATTAGCAAGTTGCAGGACGAGGCAGTCTGTGGATCAAACTCCGGATCTACCAAAAGTATACTGTTTTTGCTCTTATTCATCTTAGCAAAATTAATTTTTTTTTCTATAACCACACCATTGCATATTTGTAAAATGGATAATGCAGTATTAATTGCCAGTTCTTACCAGTACGAGCCCACAGCTGAACAACTGAATTTTTGTGAACAGGTGGCTTCATTCCTCACCGGGCGGGTGGATCAACGTTGTTTTATATTAAAGGGATATGCAGGGACGGGGAAAACGACTTCAATTGCAGCGTTGGTAAAAGCTTTGCCCCGTTTCAAAATGCGCAGTGTATTGCTTGCGCCAACGGGTAGGGCCGCGAAAGTGATGCGGAATTATTCAGGCAGAACGGCATTGACAGTGCACAAGCGTATCTACAGAAAAAGATCGGCAGTTTCTACCGAAATGGCTTTTCAATTAGCACCAAACCTTGCTGAGAATACACTCTTTATTGTCGATGAAGCATCTATGATTGCTGATGAATGGAATTCCAAAAGCGGATCGTCATTTCTGAAGGATATTGTGGATTATGTCTATAACGGAAAAAACTGTGCGGTTCTTTTTGTCGGCGACACAGCGCAGCTGCCTCCCGTGGGCAGCCTGGAGTCGCCCGCATTGAACAGAGATTATTTAGCCCAGACTTTCGGTTTTGAAGTATTTCATACGGAATTGAAAGAGGTAGTCAGGCAGGGAAGAGAATCTGGTATTCTCGCTAATGCTTCTATGCTTCGGGTATTAATTAATGAAATGGAACAGGAAGATGATCAAACTGAAGAAAAGACTTTGATACCAAAGTTTTTCACCAAAGGATACAAGGATATTTTCAGGATGACCGGACTTAAAATGGTGGAAGGGCTGGAATATGCATATCGAAAATTTGAAATGGAAAATACATTGGTTGTGTGCCGTTCAAATAAATCGGCAAATATATATAACCAGCAGATTCGCACCAGATTATTATACCGGGAAGAGGAGCTTACCGGGGGTGACCAGATTATGATTGTTAGAAATAACTATTTCTGGTTACCTGATAATGAGGCTGGCTCTTTCATCGCAAATGGTGATATGGCGAGAATTGTACGGGTGAGAAGGGAAGAGGAACGCTACGGTTTCCGGTTCGCAGAGGTACAGTTGGAGTTCTTTGATTATCCTGATGCAGGACAGATTACCTGCAAGGTTATGCTGGATACGCTTCAGGGTGAAACACCTAATTTGAGTTACGAGGATAGTAAAAAGTTGTTTGAAGGACTAACAGCCGATTATGAACACATCACAAATAAGCGCGAACGCATGCTGGCGATCAAGGCCGACCCATTTTATAACGCGCTGCAAATTAAATTTGCTTATGCTGTAACCTGTCATAAAGCACAGGGCGGGCAGTGGGATGCTGTTTTTGTAGATCAGGGCTACCTGACCGATGATATGATTGATATAGAGTTCCTCCGATGGCTATATACCGCTGTAACGCGTTCGCGGAAAGAACTCTTTCTGGTAAACTTCTCTGCAGGCCTCTTTGAAGAGGCTGCTGAAGATCAGTATTAACTATGCTTTTTTCTTACCGAAAGAAAAGTATAAAGCTAAAACACAAATAACTACGGTTAATACGAGCATGATCGCTGTAATTTCGCCGTTTCCTAAAACTGAGCTAATAGTTGTCATAATCCTTTTTTTTGGTGAAGATAGCTATTTAATTTATAATGATAAATTCAGAATCTGTGGAAAAGCTATTTATGCCGCTGCCCAATGGGGAATGAAAGTAACATCTGGGGATGTTTTTCCCTAAATTACCACACCAAACTTTTGCTCTATGGCCTTGCCTAATCTGTTGACGGGTAGCGTTATTGAAGCGGTGTTTTGAGCCAATATCTTCCAGGTTCCGTTGCTGCGGGTCTTAGTGATTTCAAAGTTGCCTTTTTCACTGAAAACCTGATAAAGATTGATTCTGGCGAAATTTTGCACTACCTGATAGATTTCTTTTGCGATTTTAATCTGAATACTTTTCATAATTAATGTCTGATAAGGTGTTTTTAACTCTCTTTTAATTGGCCTGGCAACTGTTTTACCTACAGGATTACTACTGTTTTTAGACAGATTGTCGTCTTATAATTTGCATTTTCCCTGCCAGTCGGATACTGGATTGACCTTACCGGTTCCCGGCAGATAAAATGTATCTGTAATATTCATACTTAATTAAATATTTCAGGTAATTTAGTTTTATAATTACCCGGTATGTTCCCAGATTTTTTGGATAATAAATTACAGTTTATGTGTGGCGGGGGAGAGACCGGCAGCCTGGTCCGTAACTACAATTGGAAGGAAACTTCTTTAGGCGACCCTCATGAATGGCCCGAATGTATCCGCACTGCAGTGAGTATCTGCCTGAATTCTGCTTTTCCAAACTCAGTTTATTGCGGTGATGAATTTAATCTGATCTATAATGATGGTTACATTCAAATTGCAGGAAACAATCATCCAGATATATTGGGGATGCCCAGATACCGGGCATGGCCTGAATCCTGGAAACAGACTCAGGTTTTGTTCGAACAGGTAATTTCCTCCCGGTCGGCGGTTAATGCAGTTGATGAGTTATTTCTGCTGAACAGGTATGGTTTCATTGAGCAAGCTTATTTTAATTATACTTTATCCCCGATAATAGATGCCGCGGGTAAAGTTTGTGGGATTTTTAACTCTCTTCTGGAGACTACAGACCGTGTGCTTGCCGAAAGGCGGGCGGTACTTTTAAAGCAGTTCAAATCCGGATCTGCAAAATTTGATAAGTTGGACAGTGCTTTTGAGGGAGTATTAGAACCTTTACAACGGGAAAGAAGGGATATTCCTTTTGCGGCTTTGTATGAAACGGATAAACACGGCGGATTCAGGCTTAAACAGGTGACAGGTGAGCTCATTACTGAAACAGATAAATTGGAATCTGCTTTACCTGAAATAATTGCCTGCAGAAAGCCGTTGTTTCTGAAGCTGGAAAATAACAATGTGTTTTTAGTACCGCTAACACAGGGCGAATCTCAGGTAATGGGTGTTTTTGTCGCCGGGTTGAACAGTCAGATCTATTTTGATGATAATTACCGGTTGTTTTTGGAGAATATAGGGTTCCTGATTAATACAACCATTTCTTACTCTTCAGGACTGGAAAAAGACAGAATCATTTCAGATCAGATTAAATACAGTGAAGATCAGTTTCAATTTGCTGTCGACGCGGCTGGATTGGCGACGTGGGATTTCAAGGCAGGCAGTCAGTTATTTACCGGGAACAGACGTTTATATACGTGGTTCGGATATCCTGAAGGCAACGGAATTACTTTACATCAGGCTCTTAGCCGGATTGCTGCTGCAGACCGACCAGGTGTCGAAAAGGCACTAAATGATGCCTTGAAATTTGAAACCGGCGGATATTACAGGATAGAATATTATATCTTGAATCCAGCTCATCCTGAGCCCCGGCTAGTAAGGACGACCGGACGTGCTTTATTTAATGACAAAAATGAGGTAACCAGATTTAGTGGAACTTTGCAGGATATTACTGCGGAAAGAAATACGCTCCTTGTTCTGGAAGAGACTAATAACCGGCTTCAGATTGCTTTAGAGGCTGGAAGTCTGGGTTCCTATGAATTGGAACCGAAAACAGGGAAAATGCTATGTACAGCGCAATTTCTGGCAAACCTTGGCCGGCCGGCAGATGATTCTTTTGCTTATAAAGATTTGATCTCGCAAATACTGCCCGACTATCATCAGTTAGTGAGTGATACGATACAAAAGGCTATTGCTAAAAATCAGATTTATGAGATTGAGTATGCAGTGCGCTGGCCCGACGGTACCTTACACTGGATTGAAGCTTACGGTAAACCGCAGTATGACGATAAAGGCGACATCCTGAAGATCGTTGGTGTGACACAGGATGTTACTGAGCATATCAGCGACAGAAAGGAACTGGAGCGCGCATATGAGCAGGCACGGCTATCCCGTGAAGCGGCACAGTTTGGTACTTTCGATCATGATCTTGTTAACAGCCGGATGGAGTGGGATGAACGTTGCCGTCAGATGTTCGGAATTACACACAAGAGGCCGTTAAATATGGAAAAAGATCTGATCGGCGGTATTCATGAGGATGACCGCGAGAGAATGACTGGTCTGATTAAACATACTTTAGATCAGGAGAAAAGTAACGGAGATTATGATGCAGAATATCGTACAATTGGTGCTGAAGATGGTAAAACGAGGTGGATCAGAGCGAAAGGGAAAGTTTTTTTCAATGAATATGGTGTGCCTTTACGTTTTATAGGAGCAGTTCTTGATATTACGGCTCAGAAAGAGAACGAAATCAGGAAGAATGATTTTATAAGTATGGTAAGTCATGAGCTTAAGACTCCGCTGACTTCGCTGAAAGCGCATGTTCAGGTTTTAAACAGAAAAGCCAGGATTCATAATGATAATTATACATCGGCATCACTTGACAAGGTAGAGCTGCAGATAGGAAAAATGAGTACAATGATTAACAGCTTTCTGAGTGTAGACAGGCTGGAATCCGGACAAATTCATCTTGATAAATCAGAATTCTTGCTGAATGACCTCATTTTGCAGCAAATTGAGGAAGCCAGTATAATTGTTTCCAGCCATAGACTGTTTTTCGAACCGTCTATACCGGTAAAGGTATATGCCGATTTTGAAAAGCTAGGCCAGGTACTGACAAACCTGATCAGCAATGCAGTTAAGTATTCACCTCAGGGTGGTGTAATAACGATTCAGTGTGGCTTGAATGCAGAACAGGCATTTGTCAGGGTCAGTGACACAGGAATCGGTATCAGTAAGCGAGACATCGGCCATCTTTTCGACCGTTTCTATAGGGTGGAAGGGAATTATACCAAACAGATTTCCGGATTTGGAATCGGCCTTTATCTGGCTGCTGAAATTGTCCGCCGGCACGATGGTAAGATTTGGGTGGAAAGTGAAAAAGGCCTGGGGTCGACTTTCTCTTTCAGTATTCCGCAGTCTGCGCCGTAAGTTTTTTTCCGTAATCTCCTTTTAATTTAATATAATTTACATTATTTTTAACTGTAATACAGGTTATTAGCCTGTTTTGTGTATTTCTTATCTAAATTATTCAATTATGTCAAAATTTGAAATTAAAAAGAGAAGCAACGGAGAATTCCAGTTTAGCCTGAAAGCAGGTAACGGAGAAGAGATTTTAGCCAGTGAGGGATATACGACTAAAGCTAATTGTGAAAACGGCATTCAGTCCGTCAAAAAGAATTCTGTATACCCGGAACGTTTTGATAAACTGGTTTCTAAAAACAGTAAATACTATTTTAACTTAAAGGCCAGTAATGGTCAGGTAATCGGTACAAGTGAAATGTATGAAAGTGCCTCGGGACGAGATAATGGGATTGCCTCTGTGACAAAGAACGCCCCTGACGCCAAGGTAGTTGACTTAACGGTCTGATTATCGCTCAACAAATGTTCATGCTTTTTTTATTTTCTTAAACCCCTTCTAAAGGAGTCTGGTATATTTATTGTACTTTTGTGGCAGGGAAAGCTGAAAAGCGCAGGCTTTAAGTTTCCTACATATGGGGCCGTTTTGGATTTGACAGGGTGGAGGTACGTATGTTAGCATGCAGTGCGTTGTACGGAGAGCACTTAAAGTGAACGTTCACACTATAATTGGCGAAAATAACTACGCCTTAGCTGCCTAATTTAGAATTAGCTAGCTTTTGTCCCTCTGGTTGCTGCGTTTTTAGGCTAGAATCCGGGGCATCGAAATAAATGACGCTGGCGATTGTAAGGTACGGTACAGTCGCGAGATAAAGTACCTAAGGAGAAAGGCAAGGTAGGTTTCCGGCCCGTCTGATCCCGAAAATAAAGTGGAAAATAAGCATGTAGAAGGCATAATTTGCCACACAACTGGACAAGGGTTCGAACCCCTTCGGCTCCACAAAAACGCCTCTGAGGTTATCTCAGAGGCGTTTTTTATTGTTAATATGTTGTTTTATGTTTTTTTACGTTTGCTTTTTTTAATATCATCCATTATCACCACTATGCCTAACATTATGAAGGAAATGGTGCAGATTGGAATCATTCCTGAAATCATATAGTCTCTTAATGTTGGATTTATTTCGATGCTTATAAAAGCCTATGCTCCTCCAAAAAAACTGGAGCAAAAGATAATTATCAGAGCAACGTTTATATATTTTGCCATTGTAGGTGTTTGATGTTTTTGAAACAAAAACCTTCATAATATAGTAACATAAGTGCAATGTGAAAATATCGCGCGTCGATTGCTGCCGAATAAGATATCGAAAAATAGTTTTACAAAGTAGTATGACGACTTGTCCCGGATCTCGTGTAGCGTTTTGGCTTAAGACCGTGAAAATTTTCAAAAACCCGTGTAAAATGGCTTAGGTTAGTGAACCCCAGCCGATAACCGGTCTCGGAAACAGACAATCCTTCTTCCCGTAGAAGGCGGGAAGCTTCCTGCATACGGAAGGATTGGTAATAGTTATAGACGGTAGCTCCAAAAACTTGCTTGAATAATCGCTGTAATTTGGACTCGCTCATATTGGCTTCTTTAGCTATAGTTGCGATCGATGGGCACTGTTCCAGTTGTAATGTAATTTTTTCCCGAATAGCGTACAATGATCTGACATCAGCGATATTCAATGGCTGTATTGAGGTGTTTTCACGTTTCGAAAGTTCGATAAACAAATTACAGATCAACTCCTCGGCTTTGATACGAAAAAAGAACTGTGTAAAGTCATCAGGTATCCTGGCGGCTGATATCTCATTTGCAGTTTTTTGTAATGACGCATATACCAATTGTTCAAAAATCAATGCCTGTTTATTGTCGAAGACCGTCTGAAGTAAAGAATTGCTTGTTTTCGTGGAGATCAGCCCATTTAGATAATTGGCATCAACTGCTAACAATATGGACCGGACAGTGGTATTTCGGGGAATATCGATACCCATGGTCAGACCTTGAGTAGAGACCGAAACTGAGGGCATTTCCGATGCGGTCAGCTTCGGCCGTTTATTCTCGCTGTTGAAGATGTTACGAAAGCTGATCATGATCCGATCACCCGGGCGTTGTTCAACTATCCTGGTCATATTCAGATCGTGTTTTAATTCATAATCGCTAACCATCATCCGTAAATAAGGATTGAACGTAAACCCGTGGAGATATCCATGTCCGAATTTTTCAGGGATCTGAACACGTCCGTTCTCTAACGTTGTTCCTAAAGTATCCGCAAGCGCTTCCAGCATGCCCATCTTTTCCGACAAATTTATTTCGATCTCATGTACCACATTGATTCTTTTTATGAATGTTTTCGACTATTTTTTAACATAATGAGGTTATTTTATTTACAAATCTATACAGAATTTTGAATAATAACTCAGAATTTAAAATATAAAGGAGTGGAAATAATATGAAAATAGCTAATAATTTGGAAATGTTGGTATTACCTATGAATGTCATGGGAAGGGAGAGAATAGTTTACCCTACCCTCATTTGGGATAATGACTTTGTTATACTAATTGATACTGGAATACCCAATAATTTGGAGACAATTAAAAGACAAATGGAAGCCGCGGGTGTTTCGTTTGCAAGATTAAATGCGGTTATCGCCACACAACAGGATATTGATCACGTAGCAGGAATTAAAGGTATTCTTAGTGAAAAACCAAACGTGGTGGTGCTTGCTCATGAGGCAGACAAACCATATATACAGGGTGATATAAAGGTGAAAAGGTTGAATCCCAAATTTATGGAACGAATAAAAGATTTACCCGAACATGAACAGTTAAGAATTGTAGATATGTTTGAAAACTCCGATGTTAAAGTTAACACCACTCTTACAGATGGTGAAGAGTTGCCTTATTGTGGGGGAATTACTGTAATCCACACTCCTGGACATACACCCGGCCACATTTGCTTATACCATCAAAGCAGTAAAACACTGATTGCCGGGGATGCTTTAAATATTCTTCATGGAGAGTTAGTAGGCCCCAATGAAGACCCAATGAGTGAAGATGGGGTGAATGCAAATGATGCAATCAATGCACTTAATAAACTCAATAACTATGATATTGAGAATATTATAACTTATCACGGTGGATTATTTAATGATAAGCCTAATGAGGCAATTAGAGAAGTAATTCGTGATAGAAAGTTTTATAGTTACTTGAAATAATTGACTGGACTAAGGTTCAAAAGCCCGAACTGGGGTTAATGTCTAGAACTTATGTGATCTCCTATAGAAACTGGGGTTTCTGGATAAGATATAGGCATTGGTTTTCGGGTTTGGCATTCATGAGGCGAACAAGGCAACGCATGAATGTCGATACGTCTTTAATTTCCCTGATAAAGTGACTAAATCAACGTCGAAAGGCATATCAACTTGTACAAATATTTTTGTTAATACCTAACTTCATTTTGGATTCCACAACCGGTTACTTCTTTCGCACCCTTTCACGACCCGTGATGATCATTAACAACTGATTCCCACCTGTCCAATAAATTCTAACCACAATTTTTCGGCGATTTTTACAGCACTTAATACTTCTTTTTTTTGTGAGCTATATGAATTTCTAAATGACCAAAAAAGCTCGTAATCATCGTGATCAATAGTAAATGATTTGTCTAGTTGTATTACATTGCTGGCTGGCCGTTCTGATAAGGAATAAGAAAGATCAGATCTTCCAAAATTATTATCTAATGAAATAAAAATACTCATATAGCCTTTACTATCTACCTTTGCTCTATTTGATATTAGACACGTAAATGATTTCTTCTCATTATCAACGAACCTTGACTGAATCTGCTCAACTCCATTTATTTCTTCCAGTGATTCTTCAAAATACTTTCTAATTATTTCAAATGATTCATCACGGAAATTTAATCTATCAACTTCGGTAAAGTCACGTTTGACTTTATAATTTTTAGTCTGCACTTGAGCATTTGTTCCGTTTATCTTCTCTTTTTTATTAGAAAACTGTTTTGCCTCAAGCAAGAGCCTTAACTCATCAATGATATTTAAGAAAGCATTATTTTGATTTGTCCACTCTTTAATAGGTTTTCCATCTTTGGGAATAGCTTTCATTTTTCCGAATGGTGATGACTTCCAATCACAAGGTTCTGCGATAATGGGTATAATAAGTATGTCTCCGGACTTTTGCATCTCCAGAGCAACTTCAAATTCCTTCTCGTAACAATAATTTGAATTTAAATAATCAGGACTGATAATCGCTAGAAAGATATCTGAATCATTTAAAGCATCTTTAATGCTGGAATCCAGATCATCGCCAGCCAAGATGTTTTTATCATACCAAGATACAATCTTGCCATCCCTTTTCAAAATAGCCATATGAGTGTGTAAACGCTCTAGTACTTCCTCATCAACATGACTATATGATATAAAAATTTTGGACATATCTTTTTCTTTTATTTCTTATTGTAAAGATCTGCTATTTAATACGTTTGATTATAATTATCTAATGTATGTTAATAAATAAACTTATCTATATAGGCGTAATTGAATATTGAATTAAACGTACGGTCATTAATCTTCCAAAACGATGTTAATTAGTTTATTGTCTGGGGTAACTGTATAGAATTTGGAACTAATAGATTAAGATCTAAATTTTAGTAACTCAGTACCATCGTTTCGTCATGACCAGAGAGGATTACTCGGGGAATTTAATTTTAGATAATTTGTGAAATTCAGACGATTTTACTTTTAAGTTTTCTATCAATACTTTATTATCTTTAAATATGTCACTATTTGAGTCCAGGTCAACAGCGGTACCAGACATACAGACCATAAGCATGGCTTTTGTTCCCCCGACCTCTGAATAATCTATATCGGTGGCTAAAATTGCATTACCGCCTGATTTCACACATTCTAATCTGAGTTTGTTCTTACAGATCTGCTCGCTAGATGTGATCTTATTTCCCATTGTACCGGATTGACCGCCAGTTAGATCTGCCCACGATCCTGATAATTCACAAAGGAATCCAGTTCCAGAGATTGATTGGGAGCTTACAATACTTATTGTTTTATAGTTCCAATCGTTAGGATTTTGACTTGTAACAATAGGAATTAGGTCTATGTACTTGACGATATAATTTAAAATTATTTCCTTTTTACTTGCAACTTCAGATCTGTAGGCAGCCAAAATCGGACCATAACAATCGTTACAATATGCTTCACATTTAGGATCATGAAACGAATTGATGAAATTGGTGTTTTTTTTGTTCGACTATATATCTTGTGGTCCTGAACCCGTTTAGTTTTCTATTACAATTTGGGCAAATATCGTATCTATTCGTCATGAAAGCTTTTTATTAAAGAGTAGCACTTATTAGTTTTTCTGATGACAGGGGGCAGGCCTAGTTAAAAGTTTCTTTCGGTTGTTGAAAATAGTATTCCATAGTGTCACCACAGTATTCGGTACAAAAATGGTTCTAGTCAAGTTTGATAGTAGTTTTTTACTGAGTATAATTTAATTCAAAAAGTTGATCGAATAGCTTTGACTTAGTTATGGGCGGTCGATCAAAATATGAAATACTCTGGTCACTTGTACGCTCAATATTCACTAGTCCAAACCAATTAGCAAAACATTCAAAGAAACGGATATTATAGGCTCGATGATAATCTTCAATAGCTTTGTCTTCTTTTACTTTCTGATGTGCATCCCATAAATGTCTTTCAAAAGCCTGAATCAGCTTAAGGCTGTAGAAGTCACTTTTTCGAGGGCTATTTCCATATTTTGCTAAAAGCACTAATGAATATGTCCAACCCATCTGACCACATTTACCATCGTCCTGAAGCTCATAGAAATTATTCCAATGAAAGCGGGTTCCGAAGTAAGTAAAGATTTGGATGAAACGAACAAAAATGGATTCCTTGAGTAGTTTCTTACCATTTTTTGTCAAAGATAAAGCGTTGTTGCGTTTTTTTACCATCCCTTCATCCAATAGATATTGTTTCAGCGGCCAAAGGTATGGTATCTCTTCTTCGCGAATTCTTTTAACAAATTGCATGTATTGCCAATTGATCAGATTTTGACTACAAAGAAGTTCGCATATGCGGATAGGCAGATTGCCATTTAAAGTGAGTTTTAAACTGCCTGCATGATGTATTTCATTTAGTAGTATCTCTGAAAGCTTAAAAAGTGGTGATTTGTTAATATGGGAATCTATATTTTTTCTAAACTGTAATATATTGTCAGGGCCAAATGGCGCATAAAGTAGAACGTTCATCTGCTCAGGACTTAAACCATCAAAATTATCAAGTGGGCTATTATTTATCTTTTGCTGATATTCATATATCAGAATATTGAGTTCTTCTATATTTAGTGTTCCATTCTGTATATGGGGATAGGCTGCAAAGAATGAATCCAAAAAGTCGTCTGCTGTACCCATTGTTATAATGTTTGTACTAATTTACAGATATTGGATTGTAAATGCCAGGGAATCTGCTGCTGAAAGATTTATAATAGCAATAATTAGCCCCCTTACTCGTATTTTAACGCGTCCACAGGATTAGCTGTCGCGGCCTTATACGCCTGAAAACAGACTGTGAAAAATGCGATGAGTAGAGTGCCCGCTATTGATATCAGTATAATCGACAGTGATATAGTTGTCCTGAAGTCAAAATTAGTCAGCCATTTCGTCATTAGATAATAGGCTAGGGGTACACCGATGAATGCAGCCACCAATACCATTTTCAGAAAGGATACCGAGAGTAGCTTCATAATATTGCCAACTGATGCGCCCAGTACACGTCTTACACCAAACTCTTTTGTTCGCTGTTCTGCGCTGTAAGTAACCAGGCCATATAGCCCCAAACATGAGATCAATATCGCTATGCCACCAAACAGGTTGACCAGAATGCCCAGTACTTTCTCTGAATGCAGTTTTCTGGAATACAGTTCATTGAGAAAACTAATTTCTACAGGATAATCAGGATTGATACTTTTGGCAACGGCAGAAATCAATTCGACATTCGTACTCAGACTGTTAGCCGTATTTAATCGCATATTTACAACTCCACCCGGGTTTCTGTTGAAATCGACTACCATTTGGCGTCCGGAACGATAAGGAGAATCCCAGACGAAGTCTTTGAAAACGCCGATCACTCTCAGTTGTCTCCCAAAGAGATTTACATTTATTCCTACCGGATTTTTAAGTTTCATTGCTTTTACAGCTGTACTGCTTAGCAAAATTGCTGCTGTATCTGAAGCGAAATCCCTGGAGAAATCACGACCTGCCAGCATTTCCACTCCATTTGTTTTTACAAAATCATACTCGGTCTGAAGGCGGTTGAAAACAATATCCTTTCCTTGTTCTTCCATTCCCGGCCACTGAAAACCATAAAACCAGCCGCTTGCATTGGTCATGCTTTGAGATGCCTTGTTGACAGCTGTTACTGCGCCGGATTTCAGCAATTGCTCTTTAAACAATTCAAATTTGCCGGACAATTCTCCATCCTGAGGCATTTCTGCTAGTAAATTTATGTTGTATCCCACAGGTCTGTTTTTTATAAACTGCATTTGTTTATAGATTACCAGCGTAGCAATGATCAGCATGATGGCAAAACAAAACTGCCCTACTACAAGTACCTGTCTTAGGTTGAAGGGAATGGCTTTCGCACGTGCCGTTTTCTTCTTTAAAGTCTGAATCGGGCTAAATGCAGATAGATATAATGCGGGGTAAGTACCCGACAAAAGTCCGGTTGAGATTGCTACTATCAGTATCCCCAGCCAATAGCCTGTATTGGTATAATCAATTGTAATATCTATTTCCAAAAGGTTATTGAACAGTGGTAAACTAGATTCAGTAATGGCGACAGCAATTAGCACTGCCATTGTCGTAAGTACCATTGCTTCGGTCAGGAATTGGGTAACCAGAGAGTTTCTGGTAGCGCCCATAGTTTTCTTGATACCCACTTCTTTTGCCCTGCGTTCTGATTTAGCAGTAGCCATGTTCATGAAATTAATGCAGGCGACAAGCAAAATACCAAACGCCAATGCAATAAAAAGGTAAATGCGTTCAATGTCTCCACCTACGCTCTTACCATTCAAAAATTCACCGTGTAAGTGTTTATCGGATAATGGGAATAAGAAATTCTCATTCTTTTGTGCAGTGTAATTTTCGTTGAAGAGTTTTTTTACTTTGGAATTAATCAAGTCAATATTGGTCGGATTATTAACTCTTGCCATTGCCAGGAAGTTGAAATTTCCCCAACCCGGATTTTTAAGGTAATCGTTTATACTTTCAAAAAAAGACCAGGGCATTAAATAATCAAATCTGAGGGAGGTATTGGTAGGTAAATCTTTAATTACACCAGTAACGTTTAGATCTTTTGCATTCTTGTACCTCACCGTTTTGTTCAATACATCTGTAGTGCCGAATAATAATTTCGCAGTCTGAGCAGTCAATATAATGGAATTTGGCGTGCTGAGTGCAGATGTGGAATCACCGACGATAAACTCATAGTTGAAAACTTTCAGAATTTCCGGGTCGGCAAACAGATCTTTTTTCTTGAATACATTTTGTTTATTGGCAATGAGTGACTGATCACCACCTCCAATTCGGGTTATCGCATCCACTTCAGGTATTTTAGATTTGATAGCCATTGCAATTCCATCTCCCGGCGACCCTCCGGTACTTGTTATTTTACCGCTGGCATCCTGGAAATTAGTCATCACCTGGTAGATCTTGTCTGCATCCTTAAAACTACGGTCGAAATTTATTTCGTAATTGACATAAAGCAGCAGTAGCAGACATGCCGATAAACCGGCCGCCAGACCAATTATATTAATAACGGAAGAAGTCTTGTTTCTCCAGAGATTACGCAAAGCGATTTTTAAATTGAGTCTGAACATAACGGCATTGGTTTTCAATTAGACAATTACGATTTCAATCGCAACTTACCAAGTTTGTGCCAAGAGTGAATGTGTGTTTAAATGTGTGTATGCCAAGTGTTTATGTTTTAATGATAAATGGATTTGTCCATTATCGAACGATACGCGTACACTGCCGGACATTCTGTAGAGGCATTTGGCTTATTTCTAAAGCAAATTAGTAAATGGCAGTTTAAGAATACACGATATTGTACGATTAATATCTGGCAGTTGTTTTTTGTAAATGATTTAACGTAGAGAGTTCTTTTTCTTTCTGTGTATAAATATAACCTTCAAAAAGGGGAAATCACTAGTGATTCCCCTTTTTTATAAGACGAGCGATTACCTATTAACCAGCTACTTTACACTGCCAAATTTCAAAGTGAAATCGATGATAAAGCTTCTTGGCATTTGAGGTACGATCGCAGCCCAGCCGGTAAAATATCTTTTATCCGCTAAGTTATTGGCTTTTAAACCCAGTCGGTAAGCCGGTTGATCATAGAATAGGGTTGCATTCACGACGGTATAAGAGGGCAGAACAAAATAGGAGGAAGTCGTATTCTCTATAATATTTTCGCTTGCGTAGTTTCCGCCGAAACCTGCCCCGGCACCTTTTAAATAACCCTGTTTAATAGTATAACTGATCCAGGCATTGGCCAGGTTTTTTGGGCCGGCTTCTCCCGGCCTCAAGCCGACATTATATGCATCGGATTTGATAAATTTGTTTTCGTTGTAACTATATCCGGCAATAATATCCAGACCCTCGAAAGGATTCAACTTGATATCTGCTTCGAAGCCTCTGCTGCGTTGGGTACCATTCTGAATAGTAAACTGCGGACGCTGAGGATCTGAAAGCACAGAGTTATTTACTTTAATATTGTAGTAGCTGATTGTACTGGTCAGCCTGCCGCTGAAAAGATCTAATTTTACTCCGGCCTCATATTGATTAGCTTCCTGAGGTTTGAAAACACTGATATTACCGTCAGGTTGTCTTTGAGGAGCCACATTACTAAACCCGTTCATATAATTCGCAAATAACGCTATTTTATCCTTTACAGGCTGGTATACAAGACCAAATTTCGGCGATAATGCACTCTGGTTGAAATTTCCAGAAGTAGTTCCACTGGCGATATTATACACACCCTGGTTTTCATTACGGTCTAACCGCAGGCTTAAAAGCAGATTTAAGTTGCTCGTAATATCTACAACATCCTGTACGTAGGCACTATAGACGATCCTTCCGTCTTTGCTCTTATCAAACAATGAATCTGCTGCAAGTGCCTCCAAACGGGGCCGTGTTAATTTGTTATAATCAATACCTGGATTTGCCGCATTTAATGGATCGGATTCAATAAATGCATAGCTGTTTTTGGTATTGTTTTTAAAGTAATCCAATCCAAAAAGAAGCCTGTTACGCAGGTTTGCCACCTTTACTTCACCAGTGAAATTCTGCTGTACATCAATCAGATTGTTATTAAGGTATTCGGTCTGAATCGTATTCAATTTCAACTCCTTATTGCCCGGTAACATCGTCATCCAGGACCATGGCCCCGTTTCAAGATAATGCGAATAAGAAAAATTGGTTTGTGATTTCCAGGTATCAGAGATTTTATAATTTGCCTGTGCGTAAAAATTGCTGGAATTACCCTGATAGGTCAAATCATCACCCATCCATTTTCGGTTATAATCAATTGCGATGTCTTTAGGCCGGTGAGCGCCGGTTTCAAAGCTGTTGTCAGGGAACAGACGATAAACATCATTGTATTTCCCACTGTTAAATTCACCGTCGAGATTAAAACTCAATCGGTCGTTAACCAGGTAAGTAAGTGATGGTGCCACGAACGTGTAAGATCTTAGCCCGGCATCCTGAAAACTCTCTTCTTTATGTTTAGCACCTGTGAGACGAAATAGAAGTGTTTTTTCTGCATTTAATGGCGTGTTGATATCGGCGGTTATGCGGCTTAGACCAAAACTGCCTGTAGAATAAGAGATTTCCCCTTGTGTATTCTCGTGCGGTTTTTTTGTGACCAGATTGAATAAGCCACCGAACGAAGTTAATGCGCTTCCAAATAATGCACCAGACGGGCCTTTTATTGCCTCCAGGGTTTCAATATTTACGGGATCGAGCATTCCGACTGACATGCCTGGTAAACCATTTCTTAATTTTGCTGAGGTGATAAATCCTCTGGAACTCATTGCCCCACCCAGTTCTCCCTGTTGATTAGGTAGTTGGAGAGAAACTCCGGCGACATTTTTAATGACGTCCGAATAATTTACGACAAGTTGATCCTTGATGAGCTCCTTTGTAACCGAACTGTATACCTGTGGATTTTCCAGTGCCTTTAAAGAGGTTTTGGCAACAAAATCACTCTGTTTTCTAGTGAATTTGTTAGTCTTATTGCCGTTCACTGAAATTTCATCCAGGTCGGTAGTATTTGCAGATAAAGTGAAGTTTACTACAGTCGTCTCATCTGAGTTTACGGCTACTTGTCTGCTTTGGGCAGCATGTCCGACATGACTTACACTGATCGTATAATTACCCACAATCACATTTCTAAATAGGAAGACCCCTTCTTCATCAGTTTCAGTAGTCCTTGAGCCCTTAATTTTCACAGTCACGTAGGCGGCGGGTTGCCCCTGGCTGGTTTTTACATGACCTTTTATAATGCCTTTTTTTTGAAGTCTTACAGCGATGTCATCTCCTGTGGCGCTAAATCTCAGACCTGTCTTAGTGGACAGTTGTTCCAGAATGTTGCTGACGGATGATACTGCAGGTGTTAGTGTAATTGTTTTTTCAAGTTCTTTATCAATATCAGCGTAAATAAAATTCAGGCCGGCTTTTTCAGATAATTGTGCGAATACGTCTTTCAACTTAAGCGTTTTCGGATTAATAGCTACTACGGCATCTGGATGAGTTTGTGCTTTGGCAGTATTTGCCGGGGGAAACAAGGTAATAATCGAGACAGTTAAGCACACGTATAGTGCTGAACTTATTTTTAAATTCATAATTTCGTTTTTAATCATTAATTGTGAGATTGATGGTGCATTTGCTGCCGGCGTGTTAGCGCACGTCCGGTAGTTTTTTATGATGCGAAGAGTCAGGTGCTGTCTTTGTTGTTCATATTGTTGTTTTAGTTTGCTTTATATATTATGATCTTTTTATCCGGTTGCTGATCAAATCTCAGGTCTGAACTGTTTTCTATTAATTTAAGGATCCGGGATAGCGGTTGCTGTCTGAATTTCCCTGTCAGATGGATATTAAGGTCAGGATGTCCTTTTAGTTCGAAGGTTACGCCATAACTAGCGTCTAGTTTTTCCAGTATTTCAGTTACCGGTGTCTGGTTAAACCACAGTAATCCTGCTGTCCAGCCTGTGGCATATAAAGTATCCACTTCTGTTACACTTTGTATCTTATTCAGTTTCTTGTTGAAGATTAGTTGCTGACCAGGTTTAAGTATAGTTTCCTGTTCTCCTTTTCCTTTAAAGCTGATGCGGCCTTCTGTAAGTGTAACCGCAAGCTTAGCTCTGCCAGCAATATTTGAAAGGTTAAACCGGGTACCAAGAACCTTAATTTGCGTTTCGGAGCTTTGTACAATAAAAGGAAGCTTTTTATCGTGCTTCACTTTAAAAAACGCCTCTCCGGAGATAAGTGTTACCGTTCTGGTCTGCCCAGAAAAATGGGCTGGATAACTGAATTTACTCCCGCCTGCCAATTGCACAATAGTACCGTCACTGAGTTTCATGGTGACTGTTTTTCCAGCCGGGGCAATATATGTTTGCTGCTGCAATTCTTCTTGCATCAGATTTTGTGTAGAATTAGTATTGAAAAAGAAAACAAGACTTAGCAACACGAGTATTGCTGCGGCAGAGATTATCGTTATATAAGTTCTTATTCCAAAGTTACTACGTGTTTTTAACTCTTTATCCGTCAGGCCGGTCCAGATTTCACGCTTCAGGGATGTATCGTACTGCGTATGACTTTCGGGTAGGGGATCGTCATTTTCCAGCCAGTCTTCTACCAATTGACGTTCTTCGGCTGTGCAATTGCCCGCTGCATAACGCTGCAAAACGTCTGGATTTATATCTGTCATATCTATAACTACCATAAACAGGTGGTTACCCTACGGTAGAGCAAGAAAAAATGTTTTTTATTCGGAAGGTGGTTTTTTTCTTCGGAAGTTGGAGTTATTGTAACAGCGCGCTTTTTAAGCTTCTAAGTGCCTTACTAATGTGTTTTTCTACTGTTTTGACAGATATCCCCATTTGGGCGGCAATTTGAAGGTAATTCAATGCTTCGTAGCGGCTTAACTTAAATATTGTTTTAGAAGGTTCGGGTAAGGTTTCAATTTGCATGCTGATCTTACGGGAAAGCTCGTTACACATGTAGATAGAATCCGGATTATAACGATAAGTTTCAGTGGTATTTTTATTGCCTGTAAACTCATCGAGTTCAACAGCATCTTTTTTGTCTCTCAGGTAATTGAGAACTTGATATTTAGCTGATTTATTGAGATACTGTTCTGCACTTTTTTTATCCTTAAAGCTGATCTTCCTTTCCCAGACTGAAAGAAAGATATTTTGAGTTAGGTCTTTGGCGACAAACTCATTTGTGCAATAACGCAGGCAAAGCTCATATACTCCGTTCCAATGGCTGTTAAAAAGCTCATTGAACACATGATCGGTATGTATATTTTGTTTGTATGGTATCTCCATTGCCGGCTATGAGGCTTGTCGCCATAGCAAATGTAATTATTTAGAATAATTATAAATAGATTTAGTCTATTTTTCTTTTTTAGATCACATTCAGTCCTTTATATTTCTATTCTAAAATTCGAAGGGAACCTTTAAGGTTCTCTTCGGAGAAATTACAAACACTCATAATTAGTAATAAGCTGTGGCATTTACAACATATTGATCACACTTAATTCATGAATTGAAGGCGGTGCAGTTGCTTTGAGTACTTTAAGTCTCAGCTTACTGGTGTTGTATCTTTTAGGGAGTTTAATCACTTTACAGTCGCCCATTGGCTCATCGCCGAGATAGATGGTTTCCCATTTCCCGTTCTGCATAATATCAATACTGTATTGTTGCATACGGGAAATTCTTATCTCAGAAAAACCATCTGGTAATTTCTCCGTATCCTGATATTCGAAAATGGTGATCTTATTAAATGCATCAGCCGGATTTAACTGCATTTCTACACTGGCAAGTGTGTCTTTAGCTGCCCATCGGCTATCCATTTTGCCGTCGTTAATATAACTGCTCTCATATTGTTCCTTTTTACCCTCCAGGGTACTGCTGGCGGTGACGGATGTGTTCATTGAGATGAATTTACCGTTTTTAGGCAGCGGTTTATCTAGCGATAAATTCAGTCTTTTACCTAAATCTATTGCAGTATTTGCTACATACTCACGTATACGGCCGGTTTGATCAGGAGGTACATTCATAACCAGACAATTGTCATTATCAGTACACCAGTAAAATAATTCTTCTAATTCATCTAAATCTCTGGTTGGTAATGCTTGTGTCTTCTCAAACCAGTTTAAACGTTTACTTATACAAACAGTATGTTCAAAAGGAAGATAGTACGATTTTCCCTCATGCAGATATTGTTTTTTATCGAATTTGGTGACTATTTTAGGGTCCCACAGACGAAAATCTGATGGGAAATACTGGAAGAAATACTTGTTGTCCTCAGTCATATTGGCTGGAACGGTGAAATCACGTTTGCCTTCTTCATTCACAATGGTGTGGTTGACACTGATGGCGCATCTCGGGTTGAATTTTTTTACCAGACTATAAACCTGGTCTATACCCCAGTCAGATTGTTTTCTATCCCATCCACCGTCCAGCCATAGCTCGCCAATGGTACCATAATTCGTAAATAGCTCAGTTAACTGGTTGAGCATATAATTGATATATTTCTGGGGGTCTTTATCTTTATATGTAGGCTCTTTTCTGTCCCACAAAGAATAATAAATTGCAAAACCGATCCCATATTTCTTACAGGCTTCTGATACCGCTTTGACGACATCCGTTTTTACCGGTGAAGAAGCAACGTCATAAGTTGTATACTTACTATCCCATAAGCAAAATCCGTCATGATGTTTCGTCACCAGTAGAACATAACGAAATCCGGCTTCTTTTGCAGTACGAACCCATTGGTCAGGATCAAGATCAGTAGGGTTGTAACTTTCTACCGGTAATGTTCCATCAGACCATTCAATATTGTTAAACGTATTTATACCGAAGTGTATAAACATGCCATAACCTCTTTTAATCATATCCTGCTGTGCTAAATTCGGTTTAGTAGTGGGAATGAGTACCTGAGCCATCGAGTAGTTAAAAGCTAAAATCAGTAAAAATGTGGTAATAAATATCCTTTTCATATACACTGTTAAGAGCCTATAATATAGGGTTTTTACTAGTCGGTCAACCATTACTTTGTTTAAAATCTTGATTAAGCTAATTTAAATGACATAAACCTTGAGTTTTATAATAAAATGTTAGTGTATATTAATGAATCGGAGCCTATACCCGTATCAGCTAAAACTTAACTTTTCTTCTTCCAGGTCAATAAATTGCAGGTGTTTACGGACAATGTCTTCATCAAGTGCCACTTCCTCTTTATTCTTATTCAGCAGCCATAACCTTTGCTCGTTCAGGATATCAAGATAAACTACTTTACATTCTTCGGCCATCAATTCATTACCAGCTATGGCGCCACTGCTTTCCCATTTAAGAGCCATTTGCTGTAGCATAGGTTGATTTTTTAATTGCGAGCTGTAATTCGTCCGCAAATGAGTAAGTGCATGTTGTGCCAGTTGCTTACGGATACCGTGATAAACTTCTTCTTCCGGTAAAGTTTGATCCAGATTAGGAATTCCGATTTTCCTGATGAGGTAAGGTAAAGTTAACCCCTGCAATAACAAGGTGACCAGAATAACAATAAAAGTGATAAAAAGGATTAGGTTGCGCTGCGGAAAGGGGCTTCCATCAGCTAAATGTACCGGTATTGACAACGCTGCTGCCAGCGAGACTACCCCTCGCATCCCCGTCCATCCAAGAATGAATGGTACTTTGTATCCAGGGTTTCTGTTGTCAGCGACAGTAATAAACCTGCTGGCTATCAAAGTAATGACCACCGCGCCATATGCAGATAAAATTCTTCCAACAATCAGCACTGCGGTAATAAGCAGGCCGTAACCCATGGCGGAGGAAATACTGACGCCTTCCAGACCGGATACGATCTCCGGTAGATCGAGACCTATAAGCATGAATACCAGTCCGTTTAGAACAAAGCAGAAGCTTTCCCAGAAGTTTACGCCACGCAGGCGTGATGTGCTACTGAGAAAGAGATGCCTGTTATTAGATAATAAAAGGCCACCCGCAACTACGGCAAGTACACCGGAGCTATGCAGCTCTTCCGCCGAGAGATACATGATATAGGGGGCTAGTATTGTTAATACAATATCTGTATTAACATCGGTAGGCAGATGTTTATGGATCTTCATAAAAACCCATCCTATTAACACACCGATACCCACACCGCCAACCAACATCCAGCTGAAGCTCAATGCGGCTTCCTGCCAGACAAACTGGCCTGTTGCCACAGCAACTAACGCAAAGCGGAAAATAATTAATGACGAGGCATCATTTAGCAGACTTTCACCTTCCAGGATTGAAGACATCCTCTTGGGTATTTTTACGAATTTTAAGATCGCACCGGCACTTACTGCATCCGGTGGCGAAACGATACCACCCAGTAAAAAACCCAGAGCTAAAGAAAAACCGGGTATGAAATGATTTGCGACGAAGGCCACAGACATAGCCGAAAGAAATACCACAACAAAAGCAAAGCTGGTTATAATGCGTCTCCAACGCCACATTTCCTTCCAGGAGACTGCCCAGGCGGCTTCATAGAGTAGTGGGGGAAGAAAGATAAAAAAAATCAGTTCCGGATCTATATGCAGGGTTGGAATCCCGGGGATAAAGCTTATTGCTAGTCCGGCTACAACGAGCAGTACCGGATAGGCGACTTTTATTTTATTAGCCAGCATAATCAGTAATACAATGGCTAAAATTAAACTCAGGTAAAAAGGGAAATTTTCTAACATTATGCTGAGGTTATCATACTAAGTTAAGGTAGGAATTATTTTAATGTATTGAATAGAGCGATACCGGCTTATTCTTACTATTTTAAAATGTTGTAAAAAACAATGCAACATTAATTCAAGTGCTGCGACTACCCTATATAAAACATATATTTTCAGGATTCTAACCGATAGATTATAATATTATAAATGCAGTCAATAGAGAAGGTAACTGATCAGACACTTATTGCCATGTGCCAGGCGGGTAACGACTCTGGGTTTACCGCATTATACAATAAGTATGCGAAAGGGGTATATAACTCAATTACGCGTATTGTATCGCATACCGGGGAGGCCGAAGACATTCTGCAAGACACATTTTATACCGTATTTAACGATATGGGGAAGTTAACTGGCGTTTTGAGTTTTGAAGCATGGGTGAGAAGGATAGCGATTAACCGCTCGATATCACACTTGAGGAAGAAGAAGATACTGTTTTCAGATTTAGAACATACTGAATTTGCAGATGAGAATGAATACAACATAGAAGAGGACGAATTATTCGATTGCCGGGTAGAAGATGTAAGAAGCTGTATTGAGCGCTTACCACCGGGTTATAAGACCATTCTGAATCTGTATTTATTTGAAAATATGCAGCATGAAGAGATTGCCGGCGTATTGGGAATATCCCATAGCACCGTAAGGACGCAGTATCACCGTGCAAAGAAAAAAATATATCTACTATTAAAAGACAAGTCATATTATGATTGATCCTATAAAAAAATTTGTAGAAGAAAACAGAGCAGAGTTTGATCACATGGAGCCACCTGCGCATGTACTTCAGCAAATCAAAAGCAGATTGAAGGACAGCAAGGAGCTACAGGAAGAGAAAAAGACTGTCCCATTCTTCAACCGGAAAATTTGGTTTGCAGCGGCGGCAGTTTTAATCGCTGTCAGTACAGTTTATATTTTTAATACGAACAGCACTGTCGAAGGCAATCTGGAGCAGATGGCCCATCAGAGCGCTCCAAAAGTTGATACAGAAAATACAGATCAACCTGGAGATTCTGGTTCGGCAGTTACGTTAAGCCAGTCCGACCTTGTTGCAGAACCCGGCGATGAGACTTTAAAACCCGCCAGAGTTGTAAAATCAGGCGGCGCTTCACCGCAGACCAGAGCAGCTAATATGCTGGCAAACCAAAATAATAAACCTATTTCTCTTCCAAAAGATCTGTATGCACGTTTGGGCGACAGCAGTTCTGCGAGTGCCAGACTTGCTGCAGTATTAGCTATTGAAAAAGCTGGAGATGCTGATAGACACACATTGGATAGGCTGGCCAGAACTTTAAATAATGATGGAAACAGCAATGTACGTCTCGCAGCACTTGGTGTTATCGGGCAACATGTAAATAACGAATACGCATCTTCCATTTTAGTCAGATCGTTATCGAGTCAGGAAGATCCAATGGTACAGTTAGAGCTAGTTGGGCTGCTGGGGAATCTTAAAAATACGAAAGTTGACGCCAGGCTAATTGCGCTGGCAGATGATCCTAAAACATTTAGTGCCGTTAAGGACCAGGCATATACATTACTACTTAATAAAAATAAAATTTAAACACACCTTATATGAAAAAGCAATTTATAATACTATTCACCTTATTAGCATTTAGTATCTCTGCCTGGGCGCAGAAAGAGTATAAGGTAGCCAAATCTTCAGGTCGTCTTAATCTGAATGTAACCGGAGCAGTTGTGGAAGGATATAATGGCAATGAAATCATATTCACTATTGTTAATGGGAGGGAAGAGCCTGTAGATGAGCGGGCTAAAGGACTTAAGCCACTCAGCGGATCTGGATTTACCGATAATACAGGTCTGGGATTAGATGTGAACCTCAACGGGCAGGATATTAACGTAAATTCAGTTGTTAAAAAACAAAATGGTATACTTCACATTAAAGTCCCTCAAAACGTGAAAATCTCATTTTCTAATAATAGCACCATGTACAGCAGCGAACTTCTGCTGAGAAATTTGAAAAATGAAATTGAGGTGTCAGCAACACACAATAAAATTAAGCTGGAAAATAACAGTGGACCGATGAATATTAAAGCGATTTATGGTTCGGTGGATGCGAGTTTCACCAATGAGGTTAAAGGACCAATATCTATCATATCTGTGTATGGTTTAGTAGATATTTCTATGCCTGCATCAACGAAAGCTAATATTGAGCTGGGCACATCATATGGTAAGCTCTTCGCTGCAGAAGACTTCAAGGTGGCAGTCGACAGAAACAGAGTCCAAAACAAAAATCAGAATCAGGGCGGCCGGGTAACCACGACAGGATTTACCGTAGTTACGGGACGTGCTAAAAGCAATACAGATAATACAACGGTTATCGTCTCCGACGACGATACGGAAACCGTAGCTCTGAGAAGATCTGACAGTGCAGGAGAAAATATTAAAGGGACCATTAATGGCGGTGGTGTTGATTTGATCTTCAAATCAAATTATAATAATGTATACCTGAGACAGAAATAAACCGGCATATGAAACTTATGATCACAGGCTTGCTTTTAGCCATTATACCAGGTACTGCTTTTTCACAAAGTACTGTTAACAGGACTTATCCAGTTGCACCTGGTCAGAAAATAGAATTGAAATTTGACTATCCAAAGATTATTCATGTTAGCACCTGGGATAAGAAAGAAATTGGGGTAACAGCTTCTGTAAATATAAATGAGGGTAAAAGCGATGGTGCATTTACACTGTTGGAGAGCAGGAAGAACGGAAAAATATCAATCAGTAATAAAATTGATCTGACACAGATTCCCGACGCTTATTATGTGGTTGAGGATGGCAAGAAAACTCGTATGAGCGGTAAAGCAGAATTAGATACCTACCGGAAGAATCATCCCGGCGCTGGTGCCAGTTATCAGCAAAAGGACATGACAATCACCATTGAGGTAAAATTGCCGGCTAATGCAAATGCAGATATCGTTTCAACCTATGGAATTGTGGAGCTTGAGAATTTAAACGGTAATATCAAAGTCGAAGCAATATATGGTGGAATAGACGCTTCCCTGAATGAGAAAAAGATAGGAGAAATCAAATTGACCAACCGTTATGGTAAAATATTCAGCGACCTGAAATTGAAACCCACACAGCAGACCGAACAAAGCTTTTATACTTCTATAACTGCTTCTCCCGGAACCGGCTCTACTTACGACATCAGTTCTTCTTATGGTAATATCTATCTGAGAAAAGGAGTCAAATAATTACCACCGGGACATTAAAGAGCTGATATGATGATCAGCTCTTTTTTTATGTGCTTTTGAAATTTTCATGAGAGATCTTTCACCATATATAGCACTTCCACGGGAGAAAATGAGGATATAGACCTTCTGATCAGGCCGGTTTTAATAAATTAAATCGCTGATATCTAGAGGCGATTAAATAAGTAGAGATGTTTTTTTACGCTGGATTTTGCATAATGTATTTTATTTCTAATCTTAGCTAACCCAAACAAGAGAACCTGCGGGTTCCGCTGTTAATTAGGGGAGATTAGCTCAGCTGGTTTAGAGCACTACCTCGACAAGGTAGGGGTCGCTGGTTCGAACCCAGTATCTCCCACAAACCCTCTTTACAGCCCGTAAAGAGGGTTTTATTTTTCTTCCTGAATATTTTCAGTCTTAATGGTAGTTTGAAGGCTATTTTATGGTTCGAGCCAGTGTCAACTAAAGTGGCTGCCACTCACCTCGCCAATCATAGAGTGGGGCGGTTGTAGCATACTCACGCAGATACAAGATCTTTCCCTCATGCAGCTTCGCGATGGTAGCACCGTCAAAGCTCTTTTCTCTGCCGCGCCAAGTGTAGTGGAATCTCCATTCTGCAGTTTCCACATCCCCCAGCGACTGCATATCTTGGATTGTCCAGTCGAGGACGCGACCGTTCTCGGCGAACCACGCCGCAAGCCAGACTTTCACCCAGGCGTGGCCGTGGTAAACCGGTCCGAAGCTCTCAGTGACGACACAATCCGGAGTGAGCGTTGCAAGGATTGCGTTCGCGTCGTGCATGCGCCAGCCGGCGATATATTGCTCTATTAATGTCATCGGTATAAGAGCCTTGATGTTGGTCGTTTCTGATTGTTCAATAATAAACTGCTTGGTTTTTTTTCTTTTTTCTTCACTGCTGATTTGGATGATTCGAATATAAACCACATGTCTTATTTATACAATAGATTTTAAGTTTAACACGAGCTTGACAATGTGGAGTTAAGATGTGCCATTAATTTATATCCTGAACCTCGTAAAATAGTTTTTTGAATATCAATGTCTCATGTGTTAGCATTCACCCGTGCAATAGATTCCTAACCAGATACAATTGCGATTTTGGTAAAGTCAGTTGTGGTTTTAAGGTATTGAACGGATATGGAACCAAAGTTATCATTAACTGAACCAAAAACTGAAAAAATTAGGAAACAATAGCGCAAACATCTTCCCGTAAAATCCAATCATTACCTGTCTTTTTATAAATGAGAACGCTTCCTTGTCCACATCGCCCACCACAATAGAAGTATTTTTTCAAAATGGCATAGTCATGATTTTTAGAGAAAATAGGTTTTGAAATAACATAAAATGTTTTGTCAAGTTTTTCTTCTTCATTGCTTGTCGCAACTTCCTTAGTAATGGAATTGAATTCCTGGCTGTTTAATATCTTTACTGACTCAACATCAATCAAGTCTTTTGACCAAACTATGCTATCAGTTTCCTGTGCTTGAAACGTTTCTTCAGTTGGAATTTCAAATTTATATTTATTTAATATTTCAGTTAGGCAATCTCTATTTATAGGTCCGTATGAAGACTCTGAAATTTGTATTATTCTTTTCGAATCAATAGATTTTAAATACGTGTTCACTAGTGATTTAGTTAACTCATTGCGTTCTTCTGACGAATTTGGATTACCGCCACATCCAATTAATAGATGGGTTAGCCATACAAGTGCTATATGTTTAATATTTAACATTTTTTTATTTACGACTTTATTGCAAGCGTGTAATTAATCTTCCTTGTTATAAAATTCAGCTTGACGTATACGACCTTAATATAATGTTGTTTCTCAAAATAAAGGCACTAACATCAAATTTCTGAGCGTTATATAAGCATGGAGAAATATGATATCAGTTGGCTAAACAAAATACAGACTTATCCTAAATGTCCAAAGTGTGGTAAAGGAGAGTTGACCAATAGAATTCCACAGTCTGCTTTTTATAAGCACATAATTTTTTGGCAAGAATATAAGAGGTATGAATGTCATTCCTGTAATATAAAAATACACATTAAGCAGAGTGACTTGAATTGATCAACTTATGGCCGCACGATGCTATCAATTATCAACTGTAAATTGCCGGATTCCCGGGCATAGTAAAGAAGGGTAAATACTAACCCGAATGCTAATACTATGTACATCCGGCGTTTAGCTTCCGCTTCCTGCTTTTTTATTTTGGCAATTGGCCGGTTACACCCAACGCATATTTTGGCAAGCCGGCTGTTATAGGCCGGACAATCTGGACATTTTAAAAGGGTCATAATATTTGGTCTACAATCAAATTTAAAAATAATTTATAAAATGAACGACCGGGATATGGTAAAATAGTGAGAAATTCCTGTCATTCGTATACTTCACAAGTAAATTGATGATTTCAGATTTATCGGCTAAATACCGGCCAAACAAAAAAATATAGGCAAGTCCGTTCATTTTAATCTAAAGAGCCCGAGAACTTCCTGGGAAACAAGCCTCTTTTTTTTATTCTTTACTTTTGCTGATCTGCGATAAATTTTTGTTGTTGCTCAATGAACTTTTCCATTCGGTTGATAAAAAAAGTTTCATTAGCCTGAGATATCAAAACTGTTCGTTCCAGAGTAGCCAATTTTCCTTCAAGAGTTTCAATTGCCTGAGTTAGTTCTTTAATTGATTTGCCTAGCAGGCCACCTTGTGCTTTAATAGGGGCGGAGGTCCAGGTACCCGTACCCGTTGTTAGCCATTCGGTATTTAAATTGTATTTTTCAATTAAAACTTTTGTTAATTTAAAGTCTACGCTTCTTTTTGCAGATTCAATCTGGGATAACCAACCCTGAGTAAAACCGAGTTCCTTCGCAGCTTCAGTTTGGTTTGTGCTAATAAACTTCTTCCTGAACAAACCGAATCTGTTAGCTATACCCTTATCAAACTTTGGCTCCTTAGTTAGTACTCCCTGGGCTCTCATATATTATTAGAATTACAGTTGTTATTGTTTTCTTGGCTAAGACCTTTAATGTGATTTAGTTACATTATTTCACGCTAATTAGTATTGTCTTTTATTTACTACCTGTACGATATTGAATATTTGTTCGACATCATCCAGAAATAAGACCTGGTCCGGGTAATTCTTTTTATCCGGATTTAGTGAGTGGATAGTTATGTATCCATTCTCAACGTCATGATGAATTATTTTCTTAATCAAAATACCTTCGGTTTTATGTACTACTACCCATGCATCGTAATTATGCGTATGCAGTTTGTAACGCCATTGATGTTTAGATAATTCTCGGCCTATTGCAATTGATCCGTCGAAAATACTTTCTCTAAAATGGTTTGGGTCTAGTGTGGTCATACTATCTCCTTTAACTTCGAAGGCTAAATAATGACCTTTATGTTGTTTGAATACGTCAATAGAAATATAATTCAGGTCCTCGTAAAATTCATTATCCTGGTACCCCCTGAGATAGCCGGCGTACGCTTTAAAAGGGATTACTGGTACACGCATTCGCAAAGTGCCATCGGGAAGTTCTTCAAACCGGCTACCGTCATTGTCATAATCGTTTGGGTCTGCCGAAAGGTGCAGCGGTTTCGCCTCTATTTTGGGTTTTTCCATAGATAGTGCAAAAACCTCGTTTTCTGTAACATTGAATTTTGTAAGTATATTATTTACAGTTTCCCTGGTTAGGTTACTACTCCCATAGTATTGGTATATAGTTTGTCGGGTAACACCAAGAATTTCCGCGGCTTTTACTGCAGATATCTTGTGTTTAGACAAAAATGTTTTGAATTTTTCTCCTTGATACACAGTTATTTAAAATAAAGTTACTTACAATAAACTTCTTTTTTATTGACAATGTCAGCAATATATTTACATTTGTATTGTACAATTAAACAAAGATAAATATAATCAACCAATCAGAATACTCTTAATTCAAACCGAATGTTAAAAATGCATTATTACTCTTCTCCACCGGACGCTTCAATTCATTTAAAAGAAAAATTATACAGTTATGGAAGCCGACTGGATTTCATCCAAATTAATGGACAGTGTATAAATAACTGCTGTTAATAATGAAAGAAGTTAAGGTGCCGAAACGAATATCATGGACATCACATATCATAAATCTCAAGATCGGTGAAGTCATCATAGCGGATTACAGTAAAGTGAATACAATCTGTTCATTAATAAGCGGTAGGATATCATTAATGTATAAAAAAAGAAAGTATATCACCTGGAAAGAAGAAATGGCGGGGCAGGACGGTGTGCATAGGAAATATTTAAAAATTAAAAGGGAGCCGGATAAAAATAATATACCTGTGGATGATGAATCTGCAAATCGATCCTTAAAACTGATACATCTAAAAACACAAAATAATATTTAATAAATGAACATGGTAAAGTTATCTCACGTAGAACAATTGGTGAATTCTCCAATTCTAAATTTTGAATGCTCTGACGGTAGCATAATAGATATTTTAAAATCAGATTTATTAGCCTTTATTGATGAATACGGACTTAATATTTCAACTGATGTAGATTTTAATTCTTACGATTATTTTGATCAGGAATCCGAAGCCGTAATAGATGCAGATATTTATCTGGACGATAATTTCAAGTTGGTCACTCAATTATTTTTCGAATCCAAAATAGCCGGTAGTTTTTAAATGCCAGATAATATGAAAAAAATCATTTTAATTGAGAAAGAATCAAATTCCGAGCGGAAGGAGCCTAAAAAGCTAAACTTAGATAATATGAAGCCGCTGTATCAGGAAATCGCCGAAATTGAAAATTTTTATAAAGACTGTTCTTTAGACGAGGCAATAGGTCAATTCAGTCATAAATCCAATGAATGTTTCACTCTAATAAGAGAGGCCATCTTCGAGGTGAAGGCAATAATGCGGCGGATTAAATATATTCAGCGGGCAAATACATTTAAAAAATCGAGGTTAAAATATTAGGTCCTGTGGTTGAATCCTTTAGTAATGAAATAACTGGAGAGGATTTGGTAGATGATCGGCAGCTTACGAAAGATTTTATCCGATTTAATATGCGAAGGTAGAAACTGGCCATCAGTAGGGTCTTCAACTAAAATGATATAAAACAATGAGTAATTTACCACAAGTGTGGCCTGAGGTGGAGATATTGCTCTCAGACGGAATTTCGCTGATTCCTGTCAGGGAAAAAGATGAGGTAAATAGATATGGTAAAACTTCAGTTGCTAAATCTCCGTATGGAAAATGGAAGGAGTTTCAATTTAGAAAAGCGACTAAAGAGGAACTTTGGCATAATATGGAAGAGAAGCATACTACCGCAGTTGCTATTGTTTGCGGCATAGTAAGCGGTAATATTGAGGCCATTGATATTGACGTGAAATTTAAATCAGGTATAGATGAAACCCTATTTAAGGACATTCAGCACTTTTATCCCGAACTTTTCACGAAACTCAGGATACATCAGACTCCGTCTTCTGGTTTTCATATTATTTATCGTGTTGCTGCAACGCATCCAGTTCCGGGAAATCTAAAGCTAGCGGGCAGAATAGCTACAGAGGAGGAGATAAGTCTTCAGTTATCCAGAGGAATTAGTCATCCAAACCGGGAAATAAACTTTTTAGAGACCAGGGGAGAAGGTGGTTATATTTTGGCTCCGCCATCATTGGGATATCTTATTTACAAAAATGCTCCTATCCCGGTATTATCATGGGAAGAACGATGTAGCTTAATTACACTTTGTCAAAGCTACACCGAGATTTTAAAAGAATTACCAAAGCCGAAACCCTTAAAATCTGAAGAAAACTGGTACGACGAAAATCCATTCGAACATTTTAACAGTTCTGCGGATCCCATTGAGTTGGCTGCAGGTTTTGGTTGGAAATATAGCCATGGGAATAATTTTTTTTTATGGTTTACACGCCCGGGTAAACAAAGTGGAGTTTCTATGAGCTGGAATCTTCAGAAACGTATATTCTATAATTTTACCAGCAGTACAGAGTTGACCCCAAACAGAGGGTATCACCCCTCGACTTTGCTTTCAGCGCTTAAATTTTCCGGAGATAAACGAAAAACTTTCAAATGGCTTACAGAGCATGGTTACGGGAGAGTTAAGCCGGAAATAGAGAAAAAACTCTTAAAAAGTAATGTTGCTGCCGGCAAACATATTCCGAAGAACTTTAGTGAGGAGGCAAAATCAGAATACATTGTACAGGTTGATAAAGTGAAAGAAGACTATCCCTTAGGGGTTTTTATCAAGTATGATATAGATGAAGAAAGATATATTGTCAGCAGGGAGGCAATTATAGCTGTCGCCGGTAAATTGGGCTTCAGATATTATGATGGCGATCTTGTACAGATAACTGGTTTTAATTCGAAGTTTGTCACTGAAAGATACTTCCAGGATACTTTAAAAAACTATCTGATGGGGGGAGATTCTGATGAATATGAGAAAATTTGTAATGTATACGAGTCCTTTATGCAAAAAAACGGTAAGTATACTATGCAAAGGCTAGAGCTACTGGATACATCGAAGGTGTTAAAGGACGACAAGATAACCTCATATAAGTTTTATAAGAATGGATATTTAACCATTACTGCCGGGATGATCACATTCCAGGATTATTCGGCTTTCAAACATATTATCTGGGCAGATAAAATACAGCCACGAGATTATTATGAATTTAATGGCGGGAAATTCGTTGACTTTTTAAATTTGGCAACTACTAATCCTGATCATGCTTCAAGTGTGCTGGGCTATCTTGCCCATGAATATAAAGATGAAACAACGGGGTATATTATAGTTTTGACCGAACAATGTGCCGACCCTAAGAAAGGTGGAGGAAGTGGTAAAAATGTTTTTTGTAATTTGCTTAGACTGACAACGACCTACACCAGTAAGCCGGGTTCGCAGACGAAGTTCGATGAGAAATTTTTTCAAAGCTGGAACAGACAACGGATTTTCGGTATTTCTGATGTGTCCAGAAATTTTGATTTTGCATTTCTAAAAGAACCTGCTACAGGATCATTTATCTGGAAAAAGCTTTTTAAAGATGAAGTCGAAGTCGCTGTAGAAGATGCGCCCAAGTTTATAGTTCAGACAAATTTTAGTTACGAAAATTCGGACGGTGGGCTTCGCCGGCGTATTATACCGGTTGAATTTACTAATTTTTTCACTATTGCCGGCGGATTGGATGTGCATTACGGATGCCATTTCCCAAATGGATGGAGTAAAGATGATTATGCCGGTTTTGATACATTGATTGCAAAATCGATTCAGAAATGGCTTAAGGGATCAAATAAGTTGAACGCTACTGAGCTTACAGAAACTGGCTGGATAAAGCAATGGGAGCAGACCTATGGAAATTCAACTGGTTTTATACTTGAATATTGGGATCATTGGGTATCTGAGACGTATGTTACCAATGAAACTTTTAAAAGAAGTCTGGAGCACTATTATAATGATAATAATATTCAGAAACAATATTGGCCATCCACAACAAAGCTCAATGCTGCAATTGCCAGTTATGGAGAGAAAAAACATATTGGGTTTAAGAAAGATGTTGCTAAGCGGTTTTCAAATGGAATTTTCAAATGTAGATTTTTTTACGCGCCCGAAGACTGTATTGAGAATAATCAAACCCGGTAAATACCGTGACAGACCTATAAAATTTGAAACAGATTTGTAACGTTTTTTTTAGTTACATGCCAGTATATAGAAATCCTTTTGGTTACATAATAACATGATCTGATATCAAATGGAAGTGATTTATACCTCATGTAACTTTGTTACGAAAAAAATAGAGCTAATAATTAATCATATTGATTTAATTGTCTGGGTGTATATCATCATGCCGGTTAAATATAAAGCAGGTTTATAGAATTTGCATAGGTCTATTTTTTCGTTACACCGTAACAAATCTGGATCGCTTAAAGATTAATCTCTTCAAAAAAGAGGTTTCTGTGCTTAAATTTTATAACAATTGTAATCGAAATAATAAATAGAATTTTAATCTATCAACATACAACTAAAACTATCAGTTATGAATAAACTAAATACAATCGCGAAGATTATAGAAAAGACTAATCCTGAAGTATTCAGGGAGGCGGAGAAGCTATGTACGCCATTATTAACAGACAGAAAACTTATACCCGAAATATACAAACGGATAAGTGAAGTATTTCCGGAGATGGACCGTACAGACCAGAGTATTATGTTTATGGCTTGTACTTATACAGCATATGCACCCGCAACATTATTAGGTCCGGGGTTTGAACGCGCACCTGTAGGGATACGGTCTGCAATTTGTGAGGTTATGAACTGGAATAATGAAACTGTTTGTAACCACTATCAGGATCTTGGCAGAGCCTATATTAAGGGAGCTAAATTTCAGGAACGTGTATCTGCAGTACTTCTTGGTCTGGATAAATTTTCTGCCGAAGGCGGGCAGTCGGAAATAGTTGAGGGTTTGTAGTCTTAGAAAGAAATTTTTTAATATTTAAAATTACAATTGTAATTGAAGTAATTTTTCGTTTCTATTTCATTGTTTCAGAGAAATAGATAGACTGAAGATGTAATTAGGTATAGACAAGTATAATTGGCTTTACCAGAATAATAGATCATTTACGCTATAGTGGTCAATTATAGAGTAAATGATCTATAAATCATGTAAATCTCTCAATTTTTGTCAATTTTAATTTGATGATTTTATCAACTGTCTGTAGTAAGCCGGAAAGATTTAGAACCCGGTTTTTCGTTGGTAAATTTGAATATCATTAAAACATAGGCAATCGCTTATGAACATATGAATCATTAATTCATAGCATACAATATATTTAAAAACAGCCTAAAGGCATAAAACAACAAGAAATGGAAACATTTGTAATGAAAGGTACCGATAAGGTAGAATGGGGAACAGGGAATCAATATGGAGTGGTTACCGACTGGACTCAATTAGAAAATCTTCAGCCGGACTCTGTTCTTAGAACAAAGAACAATGGAACATTGGCAGGTCAGGTCCCGGAAGATAAAGACAGTCCTTTGTTCACTATCTATACTGCCCCTGAGCCAGGAAGCATTACGATTGGTGTAATGGAGCAAAGGCCTGTGGTAATGCAAAAATTATTTAATACAATCTGGAGTGCCGCTAATTCAACACTGGTGGTATTAGCGAAAGAAAAGGTGGCTAATTTGGCTATCAGGATCACAAGCCGCCCGGTTAACGGCCGCAAAGCAATTATTACCTATATGAACGTCGACGCGCTTACAGGTTATTCTAATAATGTTGCTAAAACCGTACAGGAAAACCTGGCAATCACCGGGACTATTCTGCCCTGGTTTTATTTAGGCCAGGAGGCACATTACATTATGCAATGGGTAAATGAAGATGGTACTCCTATTAACAGCTTACCGGTAAACGTGTCTGCAGGAGCTGATACGACAAGTACAACTGCGAGTAAAGCGCTGACAGGTACAGCTACTGCTGCTGCCGGTAAAACAATTGTACAAACTTATTGGTCGCAGGTATCTGGCCCGAATAGCGCGTCAATGACAGCACCAACGGCGCTGGCTAATACTGTCGGTGGATTGATAACAGGTGTATACGTATTCAGGCTTACTGCCGTAGACAGCGCTGGCGTGGAGAATTCTGCAACGGTTAAACTGACTGCGACTGTAGCGTAGAAAACGTACACTCAACTCACAAAGCCCTGTCTTTAAACAGGCAGGGCTTTTTATGAAATAATAAGATGCAAAATAACGAAATTATACAAGGAGCGGTTGGGGCGATGATAGAAAAGGCCAGGTATATCCTGACTGTCCGGATTGAAAATCCAGCACCTACGAAACCTGTTAAGCGAACATTTCTGGATAGAATCCTCCAAAGACCAGTCGATAGTCCTGAAATAGAAACTGAGCGGAAACTGGTGTTTAAGCCTTGTAAAATGGCAAATATGTACCGGATAGCTTCTGCTGCATTAGACTTACCCGACGGGATTCTTAAAGGAGACCTGACATCAGCTATCCTGCCACTTCTAAAAGAGCCGGGTCATATCGAGAAAATTGCTTATGTCATTGCTGCCGGTGTACAGAATAACCATTTGGAGCCAGAACAGGAGCTTATTCAGTTTATTCTGAATAATCTGGATGAACAAGAAATGTTTGATTGTTTATATCAGACACTTGGAAATTTAGGGATGCAGTCTTTTTTGAATTCTATTGTCTTGGTGAGAGGAACGGTAAATATTCTCGAACCAAAAACAAGTCCGGCGGACGGGAGAGAGTAGATAGCCTCCCACATAAAGTAATTGCCAGTGCACTAAAGTATTTCGGCGGTGCAATGACAGAATGGGATATTAAATGGAATTTATCCTGGGACAATTTCATTTTATATATGAGTGCTATTCAAAGTGACGATGATAATGCTGAGGCCGGGGAGCGCAATGTAAGTGAAATGCAAATTGAAGATTGGTGTTGATTATGAAAGAAGAAATAAAAAAATACATTCTCGATCAGGCGATTGTTAAACACGTTTGCCCGCAGGGAGCCGAAGGAATTTCCAAATCCCGTTCAATTGATGACTTACTTGAAATGTATGTCAAAGATATAGACTATTGCCTGAGTAACGATTTTCCATCTAACATGGATCTACTCAAAATAGGTGGCGAGCGGCTCAGTACTTATGGAATTTTGATAGACGACAGTTCTAAAAAGCAGAACTCAAAATTTACAGTTTTGCTTGGCCATTGTAATGTTTCGCTGGCCTATGATGGATATACAGCTTCAACCTTGTTTGTGAAAAACAAGAGCGAGGCCGATATCGAAGTAAACGGTCATGCATTTGTGGTCATAGATTGTTTTGATGAGTGCATTGTGCGGCTGCATGTCGGTGTTAAAGCAAAAGTATTACTCAATATATATGGTAAAACTACGGTACACACGACTGGACCAGGAATAATCAAAACAGTTAATAAAAATCAAAATACATACTAATGGCAAATCAAAAAACAGACTCTGTAGACTTAAAAATATCTTTAACATCAGAGGCAGCGGTTAAGAATGCTGAAGAGTTGGTTAAAAAACTCAGTCAAACTTTTGCCGGAGGAGATACTCCTAATGAAAATGAGGACCCTTTTACCAAGTTGTTGAAAGAGTTGGATGGCCTAACCAGAAAAGAGATCTTTGTCAAAGTCAGGGAAATTAAAGAGAGTTATATAAAGGATCTTCATCAAAAGCCTGATGAAAAGGGATATACGAAAAAGGTCGCAACTATGAATACAGAAGTCGATAAATTAGTTGGTAACAACGACTTCAATAAAATAAGCGAATCAATAACCAGGTATAAAGAGGCTCTTAAAGCGTTTCCTAACAACAGAGACGTTAAAGGTGTCAAGGACGCCCATGCTGCTATGTATGCAGCTATCGGTGCTGGTGCAGAAAATGCTTCGAAAGCAGTTATAGCCTTATCTGGTGTTTTTCAAAAGCTAGGAATCGGAGGTGATGAATTTCAGCAAAAGATGAAAGCTGTTTCTGGTATTCTGAGTGGTGCCGGCGAAATTGCGAAAGGAATAAAAGACCCTGCCGCAATTGTAACTGGTTCAATAAAACTGTTGTCATCGGCGATTGATTTATTTAATACCAAGGACAAAAAACTTCAGTTACAGATCGATGCTTATAAGAAAAACCTCGATGCTCTTGGTAAAGCGTATAAGAAACTAGAACGCGATGTTAATAATTCTGTTGGAGAGTCTGTTTATGCTGACCAGCTCAAGCAGATTGAAAATCTTAAGCAGCAGCAGGCAGATTACCAGAGAATGCTTGACGCCGAACGCGGTAAAAAGAAATCAGATAAAGGTAAGATCCAGGAATATCAGAATGCAATAGATGAGATTCCCAATAAAATAGAAGACATAGATAAGGCCATGTCTCAAAATCTTTTGCAGGGGACATTCAAGGACCTATCAAATAGTCTGGCAGACGCATTTGCCGAAGCATTTAAAGGCGGGGAAGATGGTATTAAGAAAATGGATGGGGCGTTAAACAACTTCATAGCTAATGCCATCAAAAATAGTTTAAAGCTTAAAATACTTGATCCGGCTGTTAAGAAATTTACCGATGACCTTTCAAAATACGCAAAGGAGCATGACAACAGTGTATTAGGGTTCAATTTTGAGGCTTACAAAAAGGACTTGCAGATAGCTGGTAAGCTATTTGGCGAAGGATTAGAAGGTGCTAAAGAGTTTTTTGTAGATGTTAAGGACTCAGAAGCGGCCTCGCCTGAATCAATGAAAGGAGCTTTCTCTACAGCCTCGCAGGAGAGTATCAGTTTGCTTGCCGGCCAAACGATGGGCATGAGAGTCGCACAGCTTGAAACGAATACCTTACTAACAGAGCAGGGTAAGTCCATCGGCGATATATATCAGATAGCAAAAGATAAATTTGAAGTGCAGATGAAAATCGAGAGAAATACGCTCCGAACTGCAAATAATACCGATCGTCTGGATAATATTGAAACACAGCTTATCCAGATGAACAGAAAAATGGGTGATAATGAAAACGCTGTAAAAACTGCTGGATATGCTTAATATGGACTTAACTAATTATTATTTTATTAACGATACCGATGCGTTTCGTACATACGGTTTAATACTAACCAAAGGAGCTTATGGAGAGCTCACTAGTTTACCCTCAGCCTGGCCGGATGACACCCGTAAGATCGGAATCCCTGTTCAGGTATATGGCTTAAATGAGGTGGACTTTTGGGCGAAATTTAACGCACTAAGTGCTGTTTTAAGTGCTTCAACAGACTTCAGCTTTACAATTACCGATCTGCATAGACGGTTTAAACTGAACTACTCAGGCGTGAGCAGCTTTAAAATGCTTACGAAGTCTTCCGGAGGCTACGCTATTTGCGCCGCATTTACTTTAAATGTTAGCGACGACTATCCGGATATTTTTACAGTAACAAGAACCGGAAGCTTTCAGAAAAATAACGCTCCAGATGGTTATGCTGGTGAGATAATACAGTACACCAGAACCTACACATCCTATAGCCAGGTTGACGCTCAGTCTTTAGCTAATTCTGATGCGAGTTTTAATACAGGTGGTCAGGAATTCGCCAACAATGCCGGAAGAAATATACCTGCCTTTGAATTTTTCAAGTCTCAGGTGGTAACAGATGGTGGAAGCACAGATCCTTTATTAGATACCGAATATGCAAAGATCCATCCTTTAGCCACCTGGAAATCTGATATGGTTCTCGTTCCGGGTGCCCTTAAGGCCGGGCGGATCTACGGAGTAAATCCAAGAAATGGAAATGTTATTCCTTTCACATTTAGCCGGACCAGTACGGGTACTTACATAGATAAAAATGGTTTGATGCAGACTGCCGTTGCGGGAGTGCCGAGGATCGATCACGATCCAGTTACAAAGGAATGTCTGGGTTATTTATTGGAAGGTCTCACGGAGAATTTAATCAGATACAGCAATAATTTTATTAATTGGGCTAATGGTTCGCAAAAAACCATTTCGAATACGGCGACTACTTCTTATGGAAAAAGTATGTCAACTATCTTTAAGGTTGCAGATACCACCAGTGAATCGTTATTTACAAATACAGTATTATCTATAGCAAATTCCACCTATTCATTTAGAATAACGTTAAGAGCAGATACCTCAGATAAAATTACCATTGGATTAGGAGGTTATGCAGATCCGGCTGGAGGCGGGCCATGGGGGCTGAGCTCAGACTCATCTTTTCGGATTATATATGGACCAGGTGAAATATCGCAATATGGAAGTCAGGGTGGGGCTATTTGTGACGTTACCGGTTTGCTAGCTAATGAGGATACTGTTGTTGAGCTAACGAGGAGATATGGAACAGCAGATGTCAACGTTCGTGCCACCCTATATATTGATCGTCCGACGTCAACTAGTATTGGTGCTGCAAATAAAGTATCCTGTGCTCAACTCGAAAATTTACCTGGCTGTACTTCATATATCGAAACAAGCGCAACTTCTGGTATAAGGAATTCAGATGTTTTGAGATCCGATTCAGATTTGTGTCCGGGCGAGCAACACACGTGTTCGGCAAATATGCGTCTAATATCAAGAGAGGCAGTTGGTACCTCAACAATGGGTATTTTAAGGGGTAGTGTGAATGGACGTTTCTGGTATTCCACAGGGGGGAATAAGTATGGTGTTATGGCTTACGATGGAGTTACCGCTATAACGCCGACTCCACAACCGACAGCTTATCAGTTTAATAAAGCTTGTATATCCTATGGAACAGAGGGACTCAGAGGGTCAATCAACGGTGGTCCGGTTGCGACAAGGATTTATACAGCCCCTTTCGGTATTCCCGGTGCATTAATTATATCGAATCAAAATATTGCAGCAACACATATTAAAAATATAAGTCTGTTTCCATTACAGTTAACAGGTGAAGAACACATACAAATCACAACCTCATGATATATGAAATAAAAAGAGGTAATGCTGTTTTAGCAGCGGTTACCCCTACAGGAAACAGAGAAGAAAGGATTATGGGTGGAGATATAGTCAATATGTCATTTACCTTGAATTACTACGTGGATTTTTTAAAAGGAGACACTACTGTTATTGATGGTACTGTGTTTTATCTGGAGAAACCATCTGAGTTTGAAAAATCCGGAAAGTGGTCTTATGCACTCGCCTTTCAGTCGGAAAGCGCATTTCTCGGGAATGCCGAAATGCTGGCAATGGACGAAAATAATGTGTTAGCTGAATACGACTGTTTTTATACAGGTACGGCGAGTGGAGCGCTGGATTTAATTATTGCGAATGCCAACCGGTTGACTCCGGGCTGGTTAAAAGGTACAGTTGATGAAACGGAGGCCAGGGATTTTAACTTTACCGGCGATAACTGTTCCAATGCTTTAGCGAAAATTGCTGATGCATTTAAGACGGAGTTCTGGATTGAAAACAAAAAGATTTTCCTGACTAAGAAAGGAGTAGACTCCGGTTTAACTTTCCGACATGGTAAAGGCAAAGGATTAACTAAGTTAAGTCGGAAAACTTTGGATAATAAGCCAGTTACTAAACTGATAGTTTATGGTTCTAAGCAGAATTTGCCAGCAACCTACCCTGGGCTTTCAAAACGTCTTAGAATGCCAGATAATCAGCAATTTATTCTGGATCCTGCCAAAGTAGAAAAATATGGTCTTGTCGAACAAACCTTATTGCTGGATGATGTTTATCCAAAGAGGGTCGGGACAATTACAGCTATAACCAATGCTTTTACTTTCAGCGATTCGACTCTTGATTTTGATATCAATAATCAACTTATTGAAAAAATTTCTGCTAAAGTTAAATTTATAACAGGCCGTTTGGCGGGCTATCAGTTTGAAATTCGTGAGAATGGTTATCAATATGTTTCGAAAACAATTACTATTAATGTAAGTAAAGACGAACGGGCGACTGAGATACCGTCTGAAACAACTTTAAAGCCTGCAGTTGGTGATAAATATATCCTGACAGACATTATTATGCCGCTGTCTTATGTAACTGCAGCTGAGCGGGAACTTAAAGATATCGCTACCAAACGATATTACGAATCTGCTGATCCAAGGGTTCAGTTCACCGCATTAACTGATCGTAAATATTTAAGAGATTACAATATTTCAGTAAAACTTGGAGATTTTGTAACCATCCAGGAGCCAGATGCAGCCGTAGATAAGAATATCAGGGTTATCTCCAAAACTACGAGCCTGCAGGATAAGTATGATATAAGTCTTGAATTGTCTGAGACAGTAAGTATCGCAAATATTGTTAAGCAAATTATTGCAGATAGTAATATTCAGAAAGCCGTAAATAATTCTAGGATAACAGATGCGGCGCGTCAGCGTTTAATGTGGCGTACCACTTCAGAGCTTTCAACGATGCTTGAAACGCTGAGGGGAGAGATGTTGTTGATCACGCAAGAGGGGGGCGCTTATGAAACAGATATATATGTTGAAACAAGTGTAGATCGTAATCCCGATAAATTTAAAACTACCGCCGGAAGGCTGGAACATCAGGAATATATTGAACAGGGTGGGGCCTGGAATGTGTCGGCTTTTGATGGTGTTTTGCCAACAAAGGCTGCTTATTATGTGTATATCAAAGCGTCTCGAACAACGAATGCAGCGACTATTGTTTATTCACTTGTAAAGATCGCAGTAGAATCTGATCCGGCAAATTATCATCTTCCTTTCGGAATTTTATCCTCTGTAATTGATAACACAAGAATTTTTTCGTCGGTAAGGGGATACACCAGAATCACGGGTAATAATATCACAACCGGAGTTATTGAAGGACCATCGGGTGCACTTACAATTAATATGCAAACCGGAGAAATCTTTGGTAGAATAACTTTCAGAGGAAGTAATGGGGCTGTGAAAGATATCAAAACTGTCGATGATATTGCTAAACTCGCAGTAGATAATGCTGCTGTCGCACAGTCGGGCGCTAATGCGGCAGCAACTGCTGCATTAGCTGCACAGAGTTCGGCAGATAAAGCAAATTCAGTTTTGGCAGATATCTCCAATGATGATGTTTTAACTGCGGGAGAGAAACAAGACACCTTGCTTCAATGGCAGACTATCCAGAGTGAGCGACCGATTATCGTTAATCAGGCCGGTGCTTACAGTATTTCCGTGGGTGCATTTAATGCAGCTTATACTGCACTTAATGTATACATAACTCCATTACTCATAAATATTAACGTCAATTCGAATATTCAGGGGGCCTTGTTTCGTGATAAATTTAAGACCTATTTTGATACGCGGCAGGAGTTACTTTCTTCGATTAGTACTGCCGCGAAATCATATGCAGATCAGGTAAGCAATACTAATTTAATTTCAAATCCTTCAACTACCGGGACAACTGTGGGATGGACAAGTGCAGTTTTTGGTATTGATTCTCAGGATTTTTTTGGTACTGAAACTTACGTGCTCAAGAGTACATCCCCAACCGACGTTTCTATAATTTCTAGCAGAGCAAAAGTTGATCCTGCTAAAGCTTATGAGGTTACTATTTGGTTGAAAACCCCAGATGCAGGTGGATCTAAATATTTTGGTTTATATGCATTTAATGGGAATTCAACAAATATTGGAGTTATTCCTGTAGCCGATGCTACAGGTGCCGAAAGTGCTGTTAACAATAACTTCTATTTTTGGAGTTCTTCTACACTAGCTGTAGATAGCTGGACGAGAATTACCGCATATATCTTACCAGCTGGCTTTAGTGGAACAGATGCAAAAGGTGCAGGTACAAATAGTCGTAGTCACGCTAAGATGTTACCCAATACCAAAGAGATCTCGATCAGATATTTAAAATATGATGCCGCAACTTCTACGTCAAGAACTTTATATGCAGCGAATATAAGTATGGTCCAGGTAAGCCCCCAGGCTATTATTTCAGCTTCTAATGCACAGACAGCGGCTTCTAATGCCCAGATAGTTGCCTCTAATGCACAAATAGGAGCGACGATAGCTAATAATCTGATTTCTGATATTGCTAATGACAATAAGCTTACAGCTGGTGAGAAAAAGAATACTAAAATATTATGGGATGAAATCATAAAGGAGTATCCAACAATAACCGCTCAAGCAGTAACTTATGGTACATCGACAGCTTCTTATACATCATTTTATAATATTTTAAATACTTATATAACTCCACTGCTGGCTGATTTAAATATCACAACCGATATTGCAGGAGGCACGATGCGCACCAATTTTGCAAATTACTATGACGCAAAGACTAAAGTCCTGAAAGAAATCAGTGATGCAACAAAAGTTTTTGCTCAGGCGGCAGCAAATGACGTATTGTCTATTAAAGATACGCGTGGAACTAATGAGCTTCCGGGTTGGTATTATACTAATTATTCGCGACGAAGTGTTGCTGAATTTAAAAATCGTGCAACGATGGAAGTTCCAGGTTTTGCTAATTATGGTGGGTTGACTACAAGTACTCCTTGGGGAGACACTTCTGGTGGAATCATAACGCAACAATTTTCAAGCGCCGACGGAGTTTTTATCAGGAGAAGTATAAATGTGTCTGTATGGGGTTCTTGGTTGAAAACAGAAGATGCAGATTCGGCTCAGGCTAAGGCCACGGCAGCACAGAATGCAGCGCAGGCATTTGCAGATTCAGTAGCGAGCAGTAAAGCTAACGCTGCTCAGGTTGCGGCAATTTCAACTGCGGCCACAGATGCGCAAACTAAAGCGAATAACGCTTATAATACTGCTGTATCTGCAGCTAATAACTATGCGGGAATTATTGCCAACGATAAATCTTCTGCCGCGCAGATTGCTGCGGCTGCAGATGCAACGAATAAAGCAAACCAAGCTTACACCGATGCTCAAGCCGCTGCAACGGCTCAATATAATACGTTGACTGCCAGTTTGAAACCTATGGCTTATATGGATATCGTACAGGCTGCAGACTCGGGCGTAACAGTTATAAAAAATGGGTCTATAACAACCTTTCATCTTCAGGCTAATTACATAACTGCGAACGTTATAAATGCTGCTTATATAACAGGCCTTAATTTGAATTTTGTTAGAGGAACAATAGGCGGCATAACGATTAATAATAATTCAATTGCTTCCTCAAATGGAAAATTTTCTGTAACCAGTGACGGTGTCGTTAATGCCACTCAGGCAAATATATCAGGTTATATAAATGCAACATCCGGTAGGATAGGAGAATTTGATATCTATGAGGCGTCCATAAGAGGAGATATTAAGGAGGGGGGTAAACTGGTTTTAGAAAAAAGGGAGGGATATTTTGCATTTTATAATAATAACCATCAGAAATGGGCAGGAATAGGCGAAGTATACAGTTATGCAACTGGTGGTCGACTTTGGACGGCAGTTGCGAGATTTGAGAACCATAGATACACTGGCGTTGGTGAGGTTAACTACGGAATAGTTGCTTCTTGTAAAAATTCACAAGGTAATATTGCGGTTTACATCGCTGCCGGCGATATGTCGTGTGAAGGTGTTTACATATGCAGGGGCCAGGTAGGTTGGACCGGGACTTATTATGGCGGAGGAAATGGGCTTCGCTTTCTAGGTGGTATTTGTGTAGGATAAAATAATAAATAAAGATGAAAACAGAAAAAATAGACTTTAATTCAGTAGTAGTGGAAGATTTGGAAGGAAATAGAATTTATATCCCTGGCCAGTTCCCAAAAGATTTAGGAAATCTATTGTATACAACAGCACCCAGTATTGAAATAGCTGATTTGGGAAGAAAGGTTTATGAATCTTTTAAAAATCAGGTCGATTTGCTGCTCTCGGAGCAAGAATTAATTCAGCTTGTCGAAGTTATAGATAATGCAAGGCTGCTTGGACATCCGGCTCACATTGCGACTAAACAATACCTAACTAATAAATTAACATCATTTAAAAATTAATAACATGGCAAAAACAAGTAAAAGAGTAATCGTATCAAGATTGAATAAGACAGTGGCAACCCTAGAAGTTAAAGATTGGAAATTAGTCTTCAACTACGAAGGTGAGGTGGGAAATCCTATATCAGATGTCAATGTATCCGGAAACAATGCAGCAGGCGCATACATCAACTTTCTAAAAAGCACCTCACAGACAAATATTAACTTCACGGGATCTGATTATGATGCCGAGGTTGTGGAGGCAATAAACGTGGAAGTCGCCGACATTGTAAGTGCTCAGTAAAGAATGCTAATTAAGTGCCCTTCATAATTTAGAAGGGGTTTAAAGGTCGTCCGGATGTAAATCCAGACGACCTTTTTTTATTTATTTACTCTACTCATGGGGTAAACAGGAGTCGGAAATACTACGATTAGTGCTTCGTAAATTTGTTTTAAAGGTTAAGAGTTATGGCAAATTTTGAAGAAGCGAATAAAATTACGGGAATGAATGAGGGTGGATACGCCAATCATCGAAATGACAAAGGCGGCGAAACTTATGCTGGAATATCGCGTAGGTTCTGGTCAAATTGGCCAGGCTGGAAATATATAGATAAATACAAGGATCAATATACTTACCAGGATTCGGCTATCAGGTTGAAGTATTCTCTCGCCCGATGGATAAATTCTTCTGCTGCTCAAAAAGGGGAACCCGTAAATGAGATGGTTAAGAACTTTTATAAGATTAATTTCTGGGATGCTAACAAGCTCGATGAGCTAAAATGTCAGCAGCTGGCCAACTCGGTCTATGACTTTGGTGTGAATGCTGGAAACGTGACGGCAATTAAACTTCTACAGAAAGTTGTGAATACAATTCAGGATGGCAGGATGGGTGAAAAAACGATCACCGCCACCAATAGCTTGAACTGCAGGGGTGCGCTTGGGACTTACAATAGCAGGAGAGAAGAATACTATCGCTCAATCGCCAAAGGAGATCAGGCACAATTTCTAAAAGTCTGGTTAAGCCGGATCAAACCTTATAAAACTGAATAATGACTATTCCAAAACTACCATTTGCCTTCCCGGATTTCGTGAAATATCCGCTGCATGGCTTACTCTACCTGCTGCTGCTCTACTTTGTCTTCAAGGAGTTTACCAGAGGTAGTGAATGTGACGATTTACGGCTTACGGTAGAAATACAAGGGAAGCGAATCGCAAAGCTAGAGAAAGATAAAGATGATTTAACATGGGCTATTGCTGTTAAATCTGGAATTATAGACCATTTAAAATCTAAGAAAGACAGTATAAAGGAGCTAAAAAATGAAAATATCAACTAAAATAATAATAGTACTTGTGCTGTGTATTGCAGGGCTGTTGTGGTATTCGGTTTTACTATATCAGAAGTCCCGAAGCTTTAAGCCTGCGAGCCCGATTGAAATAATTGCAAAAAAACAAATACAGACAGAGGCAAAAGAAATTTCTAAAGAAGTCGGCAAAAACGGCCTTACCCATACGATTTATAAAATGGTAAAGGAAATAGATCAATCGAAAGTAGATAGGTTAAATGCAGATCTTCTTGATACACTCAAAGTTCTGGGTATTGCCAGGGAAAGATTAAAACAGATTTTGGCTGTTAACGCAAATCTTGAAATTAAGAATCAGAAACTTGAAAGAAAAGTCACTGCGCTGGCAACAACGTATACGCATAATGATGATCACTTTAATTTATTTGTTAGTGTGCCTGTTGATAGTTCGCAGTCAGCCACATTTAATTTGAGTTATGATGCAGACTTAATTACGACGCAGTATAATAAGCGCCGATGGTGGATATTCGGCGAAAATCAAATAGATATCTATTCAAATGATCCTAGATTTACGATCAGAGGATTGAGGGCTCTTACTGTAAAACCCAGGAACTCAAGTTCGGCGGTTCAGTTACAGAGCAAGGTCGGATATAATAAGTATAACGGCTTTTTCGTGGGTCCGGCAGTTAGGGTAAAGCTCGGGAAATTTGAACTTGAGAGCGACTACAAGTATTCTTTAACTCAGAATGCGTGGGTATGGGGAGCGGGTGCGGCTTATAATCTTAATATTTTTTAGAGTTGGTTGCATGAACTATCTGTCATCTCGTATATTTTACCAGTAAATTGATGATTTCAGATTTATCGGCCAAATACCGGTCACATAGAAAGACTCCGCCCTTGCCGGTTACAGGATTAAAGAAAAGGAAAGAACTTACTCCGGGGTCATCTCCGTCATGGCCAATAGTGCCGTTATTGTAGAGATTCCAGAAGATACCTTTATTTCTATAGGCTAAGCTAATACCCTTAGGTGGATTGTCTTTTGAGAATTGAGGCGTGAACATCGTTTGGTATGATGCTTTGCTTAGAAGACTCTCGTCTCCATTATAACCATTGATCAAGGCTATCAAATATTTGCTTAGGTCAGTAGTATTAGTTCTGAGCCCTCCGTCAGGATAAGTGATACATTGGTAAAAAGGGAATGATGACACAAGGTCGTAATAGTGTCTGGCGTATTTATCTACTTGTTTGTTATCTAGAAACCAACTTGAATTTCGCATCTTAAGAGGTTTTAAGATGTGTTTTTCTGTAAATTCAGCGTAGGTCATCCCCGATTTAACTTCGATCAGATAGGCAGCGAGCGCAGACGCAATATTGCTGTAATGTGATGAGCTGCCTGGTTCGCTGCTAACGAAGTTGTCAGCGCTGTAATATTTTCCCTCTGTAGATAGGTAGTCATATAAAAATGTTTTGAGCGCGGAGGGGGCAACCTTCTTGCGATAACCCATATTCTGCAATATTTTGTACGCAGAAATGTCATAGCAGGCAAAAGCTTCATCAAATTGATAGGTGTCAGGAAAGATAGCGGGATTGTCCACGATGCTGGAGGTATGGTTAGTTAATTCCCTTATAGTAATACTGGCGGTCGGATAACCGGGGTTCGCTATTTTAAAAGGGAGTATATCGTTAATATCAGTTTCTAAACCAAAATAGCCCATCTCAACCGCTTTCATTAGCGCGACAGCAATAAAAGTTTTACTAACAGAACCAATAATTTGAATACTTTTCGATGTATACCTGGTTTTTTTTGCCACATCAGCATAGCCAAAATTGTGTTCGTAAATAATTTGTTTTGAGTTGACCAATACCACCGACATTCCGGTCAGACTGTCTTTTTTGACTATTTGTTCCAGTGATGTTGTGAGCGAATCGAATCCGGACTGCCCACGAGCATTTTGTGCATAGACGAAAACCAATGCGCATCCAATAATAATCTGTTTCCATCTTTTCATAATAATTAATCTTTTCAGGTCACAAAATTAGTTGACAGGAAGGTGTTATAATTGTAAAAAATCGAAATGCCCGTTAATCGGTAAAAGGTATTCATTTACATTAAACTGAGAGGGTGCTTCTGCAATAATACGCTGATATGATCTGATAAAATGAGATTGATCATAATATCCATGCTGCAGAGCAAGCGCTCCCAGCTGACGGTTATAAATCGGATTACTCAAATCATCTATTAATTTCCTGAGTTGTAAAATGGACTGAATTTCTTTTGGGGTAAGACCGATCAGCGTTTTAAACTTTTGCTCAACACGTCGTTGTGAATAGCCAGAAGCGGATGCTATATCGGCAATGTTTACCTGTGATGTGCCTTCACTCAACCTTTTATATGCCCATTGAATAAAATAGGCATCAACGTCTACATGCATGAAAGCATCCAAAACTTCATACAAAGCCAGAATTACAGATCGCTCGTCTGCTAATTCAATGTCGGTAAGCAGTTGATTTAGAAAAGGATTGATGGCGTCCAGACCCACTATATTATCAACCAGCTCATGCATGGACATATCGGTCATAATCGGTGGCAGCCAGGGTTTAACTTGTGCCATAATTGCCTTGGAATGCGGCTTCAGCGATATACTGGTACGTTTCGTTATCTGGCCAGACAAATACACCCCGGCAGGCAGTTCAATTGCTCTACCGGCTAAATTCAACAAGACTCCGTTACCGGTTATGAAGACAATTGTACAGCATCCGTTAGGCAGCGCATAGCCGGCCGGAATAGTGAGTGGATTGCCGAGGTTATCCAATATCCAGAATTTTTGAATGTATGGCTTATAACGGTCGTCAGGCACTATTTCTTTATAAAATCCATTCATCGTCTGCCTGATTTTAACTTAATCAATATTAATGAAAATATGCTGAAAAGTAGATAAACATACTGGACCGGGCTTCAAATTAACAGGAAAGTTTACCTTTAAATGAAATGAGTATCCGGGGTAAAATCTTATCATTGCTATTCACCAAAAATAAAAATCATAATGGATGAACACTTATTGCAGATCGGTTCGCAGGCGTTAAGGACTGCAGCATTAAACGAAGACTCGAAAGCCTATATAATGGCTAATCCTGCCCTGTTCCAACTTTTTAAGAAGGCAGCCAATAGATATATAGGAGGTGAGAATTTGGAGGAAACTATTGACAAAGTGAAGGCTTTAGATAACTTGAAAGCCTCTATCGAATTTATGGGTGAAAGTACCAGAACGGAACAGGAATCAAACGATGCCACTAAGGAATTTATTCATATTTGCGAACAAATAAGGTTACAGCATTTAAATGCTACAGTATCTCTTGATTTATCTCATATAGGATTAGCAGTATCAAAAGAACTCTGCCTGGATAATTTAAATGCTATTTGCGTCGAAGCTTCTAAATCGGGTACTGAAGTTATTATAAGTGCGGAAGGAACTGAAAGGACTGACGCTATTCTTGAGACCTATAAAAAAGCGATAAAAAAATATGATAATCTGGCTATAACCCTGCAGGCATATCTATATCGAACGAAAGATGATTTTGCAGAGATTAGAAAAGAAACAGGAAGAATCAGAATCGTGAAGGGTGCATTTGAGACAGCGAAAGGATTATCTATGCCCAGAGGTGAAAAACTTGATGACGTTTATATGGATTATATAGACCAGTTGCTTTTGCAAAACCATAAATGTTCAATTGCCACACATGACGAAAAAATACAAGCACGTGCGAAATTGCTAATTCAGAAATATAAGCCTTCAAAAGAAGTTTATGAATTTGAAAGTCTATTTGGTATCTGTAATGATCAGCTCTATCTGCTTAAAGACGAAGGCTATCAGACGAAGCTATATTTTGTTTATGGAAAAGAGTGGTATTTATATCTCTGCAACAGGATAGCAGAATATCCGATGAGCATATTTCAAGCCTTAAACGACATTGTGAAATAGCCTGACTTAATGCGTAGGTTTTACCGGTATAATATTTCCTTTTTCATCAAAATACATACGATCTATACAAACCTCACGATTGAACCCTGCGGCATCACCCATGTTTATGCCGTCAGGATAACTAAACCTATGGTAAACCATATACCATTCGTCTTTCCCAGGAATTTGTAATATAGAATTATGGCCTGTACCATAAATACCTTGTGAAGGATCTTTTTGAAGGATCAGGTTATTTTCTGGAATCTCTATGGGGCCCGTTGCCGACTTAGAGGTTCCATAACGTACGCGGTAATTCTCACTGCGGGTATCTTCTTCCGACCAAAGGAAATAATAAGTTCCTTTACGGTAAAATACATAACATCCTTCTCTGAATGTCTGATCAGTCTGAAGAACTCTGGTCGTATTCTTTTTCAGAGAAACCATATCCTTATTCAGTTCAGCTACGGCAAGATATCCATTTCCCCAGTATAGATAACTTTTGCCGGTTTTGGGATCGGTAAACACAGCAGGGTCAATTTCCTGTCCATCTTTGATGCCGTTGGGTTTAGAACTAATCAGTGGTTTTCCAGAATCTTTGAACGGGCCTGCGGGCTGATCTGAGACTGCAACCCCAATCTTCTGTGCAGCAGTAAAATAATAGTAGTATTGGTAACTCCCGTTGACCTTTTTTTCTGTAATGGTGGGAGCCCAGGCATTGCGGTCTGCCCAGCTAACATCTTTTTTCAAATCCAGGATTACACCTTCATCGGTCCAGGTCTTGAGATCCGGGGAAGAGAAGGTTTTAAAGTAAGTACCTCCCCAGCCATCGAAACCATCGCTAGTTGGATAGATATAATATTTATTTGTTTTGTTGGAATACAGCACATCCGGGTCAGCATAGAAACCATCAAGCACCGGATTGATTCTTAGTGACAGTTCCATACCTTTCGGCACGCCCCACCGACTTGTAAGGTTCTTTAATTCCTGACGGGAGACCGGAATAATCGTTCCGTGGCGCGGATGGAAATCCATCTTCACATCCTGGTCTATTACTTTGAATTTATCCAGATCATAACTTTCACAGAATTGATATTTTCCTTTGCCGTAGACATCATACATAAGTATGTATTTATCAGATTTGTTTAATTTAAACACACTGGAGCCTTCAACGGCATCTTTCGTTTGCTGCTTATATCCTTCTTGTTCAATCCATTTTCCGGAAGTCAGGGAGTCGGTAAGTGCCAGCCTTATTCCATTTCCATGTCCTTCGGTTTTATAAAACAAGTAGAATAATCCATTTTTGTTGATGATGTCACCATCGATGCAGGATTTTCCATTTTTTGGATGGAACAGTACTTTGGGTTCCGATTCGAAGTCCGTAAAATCACTGTTGACATACGCGTAGTAGATGATATCCGGACCCGATCCATGCTGCATAGACCAGTAGACCATATATTTTTTTGCTGCGGGATCGAATATCGTTTGTGGTGCCCATACACGTTTGAGGTCATCTTGCCCCTTATAACGCTGTTGTATATTGATAACTGTATGTTTCCAGTTCACCAGGTCGTCAGATTTCATCAGGATCAGCGCACGGTTCGAATCCCATCCTTTTGAGGAGGTCATATCTGTCAGCACCATATAGAATGACTGTCCGTTCTCTTCGCGAAGTATGTGCGGGTCGCGAACGCCACCGGTAGAGCTGATCACCTTTGAATCGACAACCGGCTCATTATTATTTAATGCGCGGTAATTGTATCCATCGGTACTGATGGCAAAACAAACTGACTCATCTTTTACATCATTGCCTTTAAAGTAGGCGAATAAATAGCCGGCAAAATCCTTATCGGCCGGCCCTGATTTATAGACCTGACTAAATGAGGTACTAATAAAGGCAATTTTTAAAAAGACAATAAGAATCAGCCGGGGACATAGAAAATTTTTCATCATGAAGTACTGAAGGTTTTATTTAAATTTATATACCTGTTATCTGCTTTCCAGTTATAATGACGCCTCCGCCAGATAATAATTTAAGCGTTATTTGCTTATTTTTTTGGAGATTTACTTTGTTTATCTGCGGCTGTTTATCACTCCTGTCTGAGTGTAGAGTTACCTCTTTACCAGATAACATGGGCAAAGAAACAGTTATTGTTTTTTCCTTCTCTTCCGCGTTAATGCCTGCGATATACCAGGTGTCTCCATGGCGTCTTGCCATTACACAGTATTTTCCGGGATAACCATCAATAAATACAGTTTCATCCCAGATTGTTGGAACATGCTTCATGAAATCTATCACATGAATTGGCATTTCGTTCAGATTATTTGGAGTTATACCGAAATTCTGCACCGGAGTCTGAAATAAGACAGCTGTTGCCAGCTGAAAAGTTTCAGTGGTCTTCCTGATGGTTCCACCATTATTTTCCCGGTTATGGTGTTTGTTGAGCAGGACAGGTCCAAAATCCATGGATCCCACAGCATTACGTATAAACGGATGCAGACTAGCATTAAATGCCTCGGCATCATTTGCCTGCTGAGTGAAAATCAGATTTTCGGATGCCAGTACCGCTTCACTCCCTACAAAATTGGGATACATTCTTTCCCATCCGCGGGGTAGGGTGCAACCATGAAAAATAACAGTTAACCCATAACTGTTTGCATCCGATAGAATGTCCTCGTACAATTTCATCGTTTCCTGCTTGTCGCCGCCGAAAAAATCCACCTTGATACCTTTGATGCCGATACGCTGCATCCAGGCCATTTCACGCTTCCTTGCAACAGCCGTATTCATTCCGTTTTTGGGTCCTTGTGGCGCATCATTCCAAAAACCGTTTGAATTGTACCAAAGGCACACGCCAACATCCTTATCTTTGCCATACGCCACGAGTTGTTCTATTTTATCCCGGCCTATTTTCGTATCCCACCAATTGTCAACCAGTACAAACTCATAGCCCATTTCAGCCGAGAGGTCGATAAACTTCTTTTGATCATCGAAGTTAATGCTGTCGTCCTGCCACAGTAACCAGCTCCAGGTAGATCTTCCGAAGTAGTAATCTTTAGATGCTTTATACTGAGGTTCAACCACGTCAAACGGAATAGTCGTTTCGACAATCGGCTTAAGATTATTCCCTACAGTGAGGGTTCGCCATGGTGTGGCGCCGGGTAAAGCCATAGTGGGTTTTGCACTCCCAATTCCGTTGTTTTCGCCGATTTCGGGGAAGGCTATTTTATAAATCCCGTCTTTTGTTCGTTCGCTCAATTTTGAGCCGCAGTACAATGCATTTACTCCAGTTTCGGAGAGTAAAATCCAACCTTTGTCACCAACATGGAAAAGGGCCGGGAAAGTATAACCTACGCCATATTTCGAAGGGATTCCCATTGCCTGATCTGGGGTGTATTCTTCTTCATAGCTGGGTTTTGTTTTCATCCAGCCGATCATAGGAGAGGCTTGAGGAGTTAAAAAAGTTGTAGTTGCAGCAGGGAAATTATAGCCGGTCAATTCCTCTTCAATAGTCAAATTCGACGGTTCACCTGTTTGAGGAATCTGGTAACGAAAAGCAATATCATTGTTGCTTACACGAAAAACTACCTCTATTTGGTTCTTATTTGGATTTTCAAATTTACAGATCAGTTCATTGGCCTGATATCTAACAGTACTTGTTTTGATTTTTGGTTCGGAATAGGTTTCGTCGATCTGTTTTGAACCGTTGTTTATCAGACGAAGGTTTGCTGACAAATCTACCTGACTACCGCGCAGCCCCAGAGGTGACTTTTCCAACATTTCTTTTCCTTGTAAAAGCACCTGATAATACAATTTGCCTTGGTCTAAGGATAATTTGACAGTCAGATTTTTATCCGGGCTGGAAATACTGAGATCTTGAGCAGAAGATTTAGAAAAGCAGAATAACAATAAGAATCCGTAAAGAATATTCCTGATGGGGGACATAAGCAAGATCGGCTGTTTAGATATTTGGTTCGTTTGACCGTGAAAGTAGGTATTATTTTTTAAACGTAAAAAAGACATTTAAAAATAATCTAAGTTTAGTCTCCAGATGGGGTAAGGATTCAGCTTAAGATTTTGCGCGAAATCTTAAGCTGAGCCCGGTCTACAACAGCTTTTTCATTTGCTTTTAAGGATTAAAAATCAGCATAATAAAGACTACAAATAGTACCAGATGCATGATGCCTACCATTGGCGTTGTCCTTTTGCCCAGAAAGGTCATCAGACTTAATAATAAGGTAACGACAAAAAGGATCATTTCCGTAGCGGTAAGTCCGAATAAGACGGTTTTTCCTGTGATTAACCCCACGATAAGAACAGAAGGGACTGTTAGGCCAACTGTAGAAACAAAGGCCCCGTGGCAAAGATTGATGGCACGCTGAAACTCATTGTTAAGCGCGGCTTTAACGGCAGTCATGGATTCGGGTGTGAATACGATAATTGCAATTAAAACTCCACCAAGCAAGGGTGGTAAATTGGCAGCCTTAATTCCGTAGTCAACCACGGTAGCCATATTATGCGAAAGCAGAACTATAGGTAATATTGTTGCGATCAAAACGACAGAACGGATCAGGATCTCATTTTTATTACTTTTGGACGGTTCACCCACAGTGACTGCGCTAACCGTTAACAGATCATTATTCCGCTCCGCAAAAGGGATTTCCATCGAGCCTTTTTTGGGCTGTATATATAAATGCCGGTATCCTTTCATCTGCAATAGGAGGAAAAATCCATATAAGACAATAATCAACGAAGAAAGAACGATTGCCTGCGTATTGCTAAATACTCCATTGCCGGCGCCTTCTATGAAATTTGGGAGCATCATTCCGATACTTCCCAGCATTATAATCATCCCCAGGTAAGACATTGCGCCCTGAGCATTGTACTCCTGTTCTCCATATTTCAAGCCACCCAACAGGATACATAATCCGATAACAAGATTCATAATAATCATCATTACTGAAAAAATAGAATCTTTTCCAATAGTCGGAAACTCTCCGGGGCCTAACATGACAGCCGAAATCAGAATTACTTCTATAGAAACAATAGAAAGGGTTAATATCAATGTACCGTAAGGTTCCCCAAGTTTATGAGCCAGTTCATCGGCCTCTTTTACAACACCAAAGGCTGCGCCTACTATTGTAAGAAGAAGTATCAGGAAAGCTACCGCTGCGGTTGCAGATGACATCGATTCACCTAGTAAAGCATGTCCAAACACCATGAAAAGTCCAACGATTAACCATATTGTAATCAGTTTAAGACGGGTTCCCACAGGAATGATTTCCGCTATTGATAGGGTGCTTTTTATATTTTTACCTGACATAATTTATTTCTGTTTAAACTATTAATAAACAGCGCAAAAATATCAAGAATTAATCAAAGCAAAATTATCCTATGATAAATAGCAGTTTGTTGCGGTGATTATTTTTCTTTGCGGATCCGGCTTAAGCTCACAGGTGTAATACCCAGGTAGGAGGCGATATACTTTAATGGAGCGCGTTGAATCAGGCTTGGTGAGTCTGACATAAGTCCATCATAACGTTCCTTTGCAGATAATAGCTCTGTTGACACAAACCTGCTTTCTAATTTCAGCAATTCTTTTTCGGCCAGCTTCCTTCCCCAGTTAGCGATATTTATGTCCTGATTATAGAGTTCATTTAAACGTTCGATTTTCAATTCGTAAAGCTCGCAATCCTCCAGTAGTTCGACATTTTCATAACTTCTTTCGCGTTCCACATAGCTACGCATCGAAAGAATTGTTTCGCCTTCTTCACCAAACCAGAATGTAACATCCTTTTCTTTTTGCGGTGCAAATGCTCTGACGATCCCTTTTTTTATAAAGTAAATACTGGTTTCGATTTTGTCTGCTTTTAAAAGAATGTGATTTTTAGGGTAGGAGACATCAAAGATATTATTCTTTAATGCCGCCATTGAGTTTGCAGGAAGGTTATGGATCTGCGCTATAATTTCATCTATCGTCATTCTGCTTATTTCCTGATTATTTTCTATAGGATGGTATTACCATTATACAAATTAAGATAAAAAATTCAGGAGTAATTCATAAAAGAAATGTTGATGTATTTTTTTTGAAATTAACTTAGGGTTAACCTTGTCTTGTGCTGGTCTTGTCAACATTTCCTATACACTTTGTTCGGAGTTTGTTCGGAGTTCCTTCGTTGTTCCTTCGTTCGGAATCGAAGAAACAACGAAGGAACTCCGAAGGATATTTGAAACATATTCGACCACTTGACGAAATATACATTGTCGTACCATGATAATTGTATGCCTTAAGTTGGGTGTGTGTGTTTTATCTAAGCCTGTTTATTTTTGCGTCAGTTTGTTGCCGGAGATGTCGATACCGATACAGTCTGTGAATTTTAACAGTTGATTGATAGACGTGTCTGGGGTGGCGTTGTATATCGTGTTACCGGATATCCTGATATTACCTGTGCTTTTCGCTTCCAGGAGTCTGTCGCCGTGCAACCAAAAATGATTGTCAGTCACCTTTATGTTATTGTGTACCGCAGTTGAGCCGGTGACGGTGTTTTCAGGATGTATGTTAATAATGGGCTCGCCGGAGCGAATAAACTTGTTTTCACGGATCGTGAAGTCTTTTACCATACCCGATTCAAACCAACTGGAAGCGTCATTATTGATAAATATTGCGCTCATATGCGTGTTTTCGAAAGTATTATGCTCAATAAGTACTTTTCTACGTGTTGTCGCCAGAACCCCGCGGGTCGGGATGCGGGTGATCGTTGTATGATGGATCCATACCTCCGGTGTTGCAGATACATTCTCTACAGCATCGCCGATTTTAACCGCTTTAGCTATTGGTTTGGACAGGGTAAGCAAAAACTCTTTGTCATTTAGTTTTTCGGCATTTACAAGCTGGTTATCCTGGGTTGCCAATAAACTAGCTGCACCAACTAGGGCAACACTGTCGCCAGCTGAAAATGCCTTGAAGCCATAAGTCTGATCATGCATGAATTTTACACGAATTTTATGGTCTCCCTGAATATCAGTGATCTTTAAATGGATACCATGAACGTTAACGGCATCGTCATTAGCAGCAGATAAGTAAGAATTGCTTACTTCAATTTTGCCACTGCAGCCTGCGAAATGCAGGATATCTGCCCAGGCGGCACATGTCCGGCCCGATTTTTCATCCGGACGGACAACTACCTTGTCCATTTTTATATTGTGGCAGTACTGGCTTACCACACCCATGCCATGCATAAAATAAAGACGGATATCCTGGAGCTGTATATCGCTGCTATATTGCATAAATATACCGGAACAGTCTCTGGTGACATCGCGGTTTTGGTAAATATGTCCGGCCTTAAGACCTGCATCCCGTTTAAAATAAATACGGACCTCTTGCCCTTTCTTTTGCACGAATCGAAGATCTTTCATGGGCATATTCATCCTTGACAAATCATTCGTCTGTGGATTAAGTACCTGCCAATAGCTGCCTGGCTGATAACTCCAGCCATCACCAATCCAGGTGATCACGCTGTCCTTAATACTGTATTTTGAGTCGGGATGTATAACGGCATCGGCATAGTCAGCATTTATATTGGTAATCTTTAACTCAGACACCGTTGGCCGGTTATAATCAAAACTCAGTCCGGTAATATTAATATTGTTGGAGTGATCTACGAAGGTCTCGATCATTTTCCCATGCATGATCATAGTCGCACCAGCGCCCTGTACTTCAACATAACTGGATTTGTCAAACATAAGCGCAATTGCTTTGAGTTCATCGGGCCTGTCATTGGTATTGGCAATATGTAATTGTCTTTTTTCGGCAAGTGCACTATAAATATGATATCTTCCGGGTGCAAATTTCAATTTGACCGGTGCCTGCTGCTTCCCGTCAGCTTTGATCACTAAGGATTCATGAAACGCTCCGGCTGCCAATATCTCAACGGTTGTACCTGCAGTCAGCCGCAGACGATTAATCTGCTTGAAAGTCTTCCATGCAGTTGTTTTTCCGGTACCATTATTCTGATCATTTCCCGTATTTGGATTGATATAGTATGTTTTCGGCGAAGATTCTATAAGGTTGTTTGCGCTAACTTTACCCGTGGCAGAAAATAAAAGGGTGCTTGAGAAAAGGCTATTTATCAGTATAAACAGGCTTAAGTAACAGGTAGGTATTTTATTCATATCAGGGGTCTTGCTATATCAGGTTCAGCCCTAAAAATAATGTGCACAGTCTATAGATTATTCAGCTTTAATGTCAATTTGTTCAGCGATTTGGCATCAGGTTTAAGCAAAAAAAGCCAGATAGCTCTTTTACGATACTATTCCGGCTTTTTTTGCTGTTAAGATTTGACTGTTCAGGCAGTCTATGCGCCTTCTGCGTACGGTTTAAGCGATTCATTTAAGATAGAATGCCATCCTGCAGTGAAACTTTCTCTGGCAAAGTTCGGATCATCTTTAGGAAAGCTCTCAATACCGCTATGAATAATAGTAACACGGGTTTTATTTTTACCAACTGAGTTTAGCTGAAATGTAACTTCCGACTCTCCCGGATAGTCTTTATAAGCCCATGAATACGTTAGCCGGTATAAAGGAACGATATCGAGAATTACACCTTTATGGATATATTTATCTTCTTCACCCTTACCTTTAAAAGTAAAATTAGCACCCTCAACCAGACTAAAGTCAGGAATATCGAAGTACCAGGTTTTCATGGCATCCCGGTCTGTAATTAACTTCCATAATTCAATCGGGGATGCATGGATTATGGTTTCAGTTATTAAAGAATTCTTATTCATCATATTTAATTTGGCTTGGAAAAATCCCTTTGTTATTTATTTAACTACGCCTGGTATTGTTTCAATGCTTCTTCCAGACAATCCATAGCATTATTAAGATCGTCAGTATTTAATACGTAGGCCATTCTCACCTCGTTCTTTCCAGAACCAGGACTTGAATAGAAACCTGTTGCCGGTGCCATCATTACAGTAGCACCTTTGTGCTCAAAGCTTTCAAGGATCCACTGACAGAATTTATCAGCATCGTCAATCGGCAAAGAGGCCACCACGTAGAATGCTCCACCCGGATTCGGACAAAATACACCATCTATAGCATTAAGGCGTTTCACTAAAGTATCGCGTCTTAAAGTGTACTCTTTATTAACTTCTTCGAAGTAACTGTCAGGTGTATCTACTGCTGCTGTTCCGGCAATCTGTTCTACCATACCAGGACTAAGTCTTGCTTGTGCAAATTTTAGTCCAGATTGTATAACTGCCTTGTTTTTTGTGATCAAACAACCTAGTCTTGCACCGCAGGCACTGTACCTTTTAGATACTGTATCCATTATCACTACATTTTCGTCTAATCCTTCCAAATGCATCGGCGAGATAAATTCTCTTCCGTCATAACAGAATTCACGGTATGCTTCATCTGAAAACAGGAATAAATCATATTTCAGACAAAGTTCCTTTAATGCTTCCAGCTCTTCTCTCGAATAAAGGTAGCCTGTAGGATTGTTTGGATTACAAATAATAATCGCTTTGGTTTTAGCAGTTATTAATTTTTCGAATTCTGCAATCGGAGGTAACGCGAATCCGTTCTCTATGTAGGACAATATAGGTTTAACGACTACATTACTCATACACGCGAAACCATTGTAGTTTGCGTAAAAAGGTTCAGGTATAATAATTTCGTCGCCTTCATTTACGCAAGTCTGCATAGCAATAGTAATCGCTTCAGAACCACCAACAGTAACCAGAATATTATCCGGTGTGATATTATAACCTAATTTGTTATAATATTCTGTCAGTTTGGTCCGGTAGGAAAGAGTTCCTTCAGATGCGGTATAAGCCCAGACGTTGAAATCTATATTTTTAATGGCATTCAGCATGCCTTCTGGCGTGGCGATGTCTGGCTGGCCGATATTTAAGTGATAAACTTTTTTTCCTTCTTTTTTTGCCTGATCAGCAAATGGAGTAAGTTTTCTGATTGGCGATGCGGGCATTTGCAACCCTTTTTCTGAAATGTGTGGCATGGTACAAAAATAAAAAACCTCGTTGATTAACGAGGTTTAATTGAATAAATTATAAATGGCTTAAATTACTTTCCAGCGACAGTTTCGCCTTTAATGTATAAGACTTTTACAGGCGTTTTAGCATTGGAAGAAATTGTTACACTCTTGCTGAATGGTAACGGAGAGCCTGCTGGTGTGTAGGTAACTTTAATGGTTCCTGATTCACCGCTTTTAATCGGGGTTTTTGTATAGTCAGGCACCGTACATCCACAGGTTGATTCAACTTTAGTTAAAATCAACGGCTGGTCTCCAACGTTAGTAAATTTAAATTCTACGGTTGCAGGGCTCGTCATAGGGATTTTGCCGAAATCGTGAGTTTCTTTTTCAAATTTAAATTCTGCTGGTTTGCTCTGCGCAAAAGTGGCAGCACTTACACCTAATACGAAGGTAAATAATACGATTAGCTTTTTCATTTATGTGTTAATTTAAAATTCAGAGGTAGATATTTAGGGTATTGATCACCATTGATTTAACCCCGTTTTCAACAAATTTAGTCTTTTCATTCAGATTTCCAATTGGCTGAAGGAATATATAAATTACATCGGGTACCGGGACGTAATTTAGAAAATTAGTATCTTTGCCCAATAAACTTTTGTGCTTATGATGCTAAATGACAAACTTACCACGAACCCTATTGATGCCTCAGAATTAAGTTTTGACGACTTTAAAACTATAGTGATCGCTGATTATAAGATCGCATTTGAAAGTAGGCAAGCCAGTTTACTAGGCCGTAAGGAGGTTTTAACAGGTAAGGCGAAATTTGGCATTTTTGGTGATGGGAAAGAACTTCCGCAGATCGCCATGGCCAAAGCATTTCAAAATGGAGACTGGAGATCGGGGTATTACCGTGACCAGACTTTCGCATTCGCCACAGGTATTTGTACCATCAAGGAATTTTTCGCTCAATTATATGCTAATCCTAATTTGGAAGCTGATCCGGCTTCTGCAGGCAGACAGATGAATTGCCATTTTGCAACCCGTTCTTTAAACGAAGATGGTTCCTGGAAAGATTTGACTGCTATGAAGAACTCATCCTCGGATATTGCTCCGACGGGTGGACAAATGGCCAGATTAGTTGGATTAGCTTATGCGTCTAAATTATATCGCCAGAATCCGGAGTTAAATTATCTTAAAAATTTCTCTGTAGAAGGAAATGAGGTCGCTTTTGGAACCATAGGGAATGCCTCTACTTCTGAAGGGGTCTTTTTTGAAGCGATTAACGCGGCTGGTGTATTGCAGATCCCGATGGCTATGTCAGTCTGGGATGACGCTTACGGAATTTCTGTTCCTGCTAAATACCAGACCACCAAGGAAGATATTTCTGAAATACTGAAGGGATTCCAGCGCGACGAAGACAATGCTGGTTTCGAAATCTATAAAGTCCGCGGCTGGGATTATCCTGCTTTATGTGAAACTTACCAGCAGGCGATTAAAGTTTGCCGGGAAGAGCATATTCCGGTACTAATACATGTTACAGAGGTAACACAGCCACAAGGACATTCGACTTCGGGTTCGCATGAACGCTATAAAAGCAAAGCGCGTCTGGAATGGGAGAAAGAATTTGACTGTATCCGTCAGATGCGTATCTGGATGCTGGAATCGGCCATAGTTACTGAGGAAGAATTAGCAGTGCTGGAAGATGCGGCTAAGAAAATGGTACGTGAAGCGCAGAAAGAAGCCTGGAATGAGTTCCTGAACGATATTAAAGTTGAAAAAGACCAGGCTATTGCATTGATCAATGCACTGGCTGTATCCAATCCTTTACTCAAAAAGTTATCTGCTAATCTGGCTGCCACGCCGGATGCGCAAAGGAAAGAGGTTATCTCTGCTGTCAGAAAAGCATTACGTTTAACATTGAGCGTAGAAAGCGAAGAAAGAAATGCAATGCTGAGCTGGTACCAGGAGGAAAAAACAGCTAATGAAGAAAGATATAATTCCAGATTATTTACTGACGGTCTGGAATCACCTATACATGTTAAACATGAGGCAGCTAGCTACCATGAGGATAGTAAAATGATTGACGGCAGAGAACTGCTGAATGCTTGTTTTGATGCCAATTTCAGACGTGATCCCAGACTGGTTGCTTTCGGAGAGGATCTGGGTAGCATCGGTGACGTTAATCAGGGATTTGCAGGTCTTCAGGCGAAATTTGGAGAGTTAAGGGTAACTGATACCGGAATCAGGGAAATGACTATTGTAGGGCAGGGAATTGGTCTTGGATTAAGAGGATTGAAACCTATAGCGGAAATACAGTATCTGGATTACCTGTTGTATGCAATTAATATTTTAAGCGATGATCTTGCTAGTTTGTCTTACCGGACTAAAGGTGGACAGAAGTCACCTGTAATTATCCGCACCCGCGGACACCGTCTGGAAGGGGTATGGCATTCTGGATCGCCTATTGCAATGATTCTCGGTTCTTTAAGAGGTTTGCATATCTGCGTACCGCGCAATATGACGCAGGCTGCGGGTATGTATAATACACTTTTCCGTTCCGATGAACCTGCTTTGGTTATAGAGTGTCTGAATGGTTACAGACTGAAAGAGATGATGCCTGATAATGTCGGAGAATATACCGTTCCATTAGGTAAAGCTGAAGTGATCAGAACGGGAACTGACATTACTGTTGTTTCTTATGGATCTACACTCCGGGTTGTGGAAGAAGCTGCCGAGGAATTACTGAAAATGGGTATCTCGGTAGAAATTATTGATCCGCAGACCTTACTCCCATTTGACCAGGAACAAGTATGCCTGGCATCGTTGCAGAAAACCAATAAGTTATTAGTTGTCGACGAAGATGTACCGGGAGGAGCGTCTGCCTATATTCTACAGCAGGTTATGGAAAAGCAGGGCGGATATTATTATCTGGATGCACAACCACAGACTTTAACAGCAAAAGCCCACCGTCCGCCTTATGGGTCTGACGGTGATTATTTCACCAAGCCATCAGTAGATGACGTGGTAGAAACTATTTACGGTATGCTAAACAAACATAACCAACAAAAATACCCTGCTATTTATTAATAACAGGGTATTCAGGTAATTTTTAAAACCAGTAGGCTAAAAAAGCTTACTGGTTTTATTTCTTAAAAGCAGATCTGCTATAACCAGGGCTGCCATTGCTTCCACGATGACAACTGCACGTGGTACAACGCATGGATCATGTCTTCCTTTTCCTTTTATTTCGGTAACTTCTCCAGCTGCATTGATGGTTTGCTGACTGTGCATGATCGTAGCAACCGGTTTAAAAGCGACATTAAAAGTAATTTCCATTCCGTTGGAGATACCACCTTGTATACCCCCCGAGAAATTAGTTACTGTTTTAGCTCTTGTTCCGCCGGATAGAAAAATATCATTGTGTTCAGAGCCACGCATTTCGCTTCCTGAAAAACCAGAACCATATTCAAAGCCATGTACCGCATTAATGCTTAACATTGCTTTGCCCAGTTCAGCATGTAATTTGTCGAAAACGGGTTCGCCGATTCCGGCAGGGCAGTTGCGAATAATGCAGCTAACTTTTCCGCCGACAGTATCACCATCTTTCCTGATACTATCAATGAATTCGATCATCTCTTTCGCTACTGCCGGATCGGCACAGCGAACGATATTTTCTTCCCTGATTTGCAGCAGTTCCGGAATTTCCAAAGCCTGCAACTGCGGTGCCTGTATAGTACCAACAGCAGAAACATGTGCGAATATTTCTATTCCGTGGTGCTTTAAAAGGAGTTTGGCAATTGCGCCTGCTGCAACCCTGGCCGCTGTTTCTCTTGCTGATGACCTTCCTCCGCCCCGGTGATCACGAATCCCGTATTTTGCGTCGTAAGTATAATCTGCATGTGAAGGGCGGTATACAGTTTGATTATGGTTATAATCTTTTGAACGCTGGTCTTCATTAGGGATTAACAGTGCTATCGGTGTACCTGTACTTTTTCCTTCAAATATTCCTGAGAGGATTTGTACGGTATCACTTTCCTTTCTCTGCGTGGTAATTTTACTTTGACCCGGTCTGCGTTTGTCGAGCTCTGCCTGAATGAAATCAAGGTCCAGCGGCAAACCTGCAGGACAGCCGTCAATGATAACGCCAATAGCAATACCATGAGACTCCCCAAAAGTAGAAATGCTGAATAAAGTTCCGAATGTATTGCCTGCCATTATGAATGAATTAAAGTTTCAACTTCTTTTACCGTAAAACCAGCTATTTCCAGATCTTTCCAGAAATCCGGATAAGACTTTTCTACAACATGATAATCTTCAATTTCAACCTCATTAATTAACAGGCTGAGTGGAGCGAATGCCATTGCCATCCGGTGATCATCATAGGTGGAAAATGTTACCTTCTCCGGGAAAGCCAGCTGACTGCAGTCCAGGGTATAAATTTCCTGTTCTTCTTTTAAAACAACCCCGATTTTAGCTAATTCCTGTTGTAAAGCAAGTACGCGGTTGGTCTCCTTGATTTTAAGGGTCTCCAAACCGGTAAAAGCAAGATTAAGGCCTTTAGCTGCTGCACAAACAATAATTGTCTGCGCAAGATCCGGACAGTTTTTAAGATCGATGATTTGATTAATCTGCTGCGAAGTACCGGATTTTAAAGAGATACCACCTTCAATATGTGCAGTTCTCACACCAAGATCAATCATTAATTCTTGAATCTGGCTGTCTCCCTGCAAACTTTGCTGGCGAAGATTAGGCAAGTTAATTACTGCATTATCAGCTAACGAAGCAATGCTGTACCAATAAGAAGCAGCACTCCAGTCTGGTTCTACCGTTAAAGTAGCAGACTGATGTTTTTGTTTTTCGATTTTGATAGTGTCTGCTGTCCAGGTATGCGAAATTCCAGCTGCGGCAAGCATGTCCAGCGTCATCTCCAGATAAGGTCTGGAGGTTAATCCGCCTTCAATATGAAGGGTTAATCCATCTGGAAGGCTGGAAGCAATGATCAGCAGCGCAGATAGATACTGGCTGCTGACATTTCCTTTGATAAATACCTCTGCTGATGAAGCTTTCAATCCACCTTTAATATGCAAAGGTGGATATCCTTCATTTTTTGTATAACTGATATCGGCGCCGATACTTTTTAAGGCGTCAACTAAAATGCCGATTGGGCGTTCCTGCATCCGGGAAGAACCTGTAAGCAGGAATTCTTCATGGATAGTAGAAAGATATGCTGTCAGAAAACGCATAGCTGTTCCGGCATGACCAACATTTACGGTTCTTAGCCCGGCAGAAGGGGTTTCCAGTTCTTTCAGAATTCTCTGAAGGGTAACTGTATCAGCTGCGTCAGAAAGGTTCTCTGCTTTAACCACTCCGCCACTCAAAGCAGCTATAACCAGCGCTCTGTTGCTTTCGCTTTTAGAGCCGGTCAGGGAGATCCCGGCTTGAATGTCTTTAGGTCCTGTAAAGGAAATAACTGCGTTTGGTTTCATCAGGAATCTTATTTAGTTTGTTGCTTCTTCTGCTGCTGCTTTAGCTACTTCTTCTTCAGTTTTGCCTTCATTCATAATCTCGTTTTGTTTACGGATTGATTCACCGTGTACCAATTCAAGGAATTTTTCTGTGAAGTTCAGGTCTAATTTCATTGCTCTTGCAAAAGCACTTCCTTTTTTAAGGATTTCATCCCAGCGGTTAACCTGAAGGATAGTTACTTTGTTATCTCTTTTGTACTGACCGATTTTTTCTACGATTGCCATACGCTCACCTAATTTAGTAATCAGTGTATCGTCAATCTTATCAATTTGCTTACGTAATTCTGCCAGTTTATCTGAAAATGCTGTATTGGTAGACTCTGGTTCACGTACGCTTAATTTGCTTACTAATTCTTCCAGAGCAGCAGGAGTTACTTGTTGTTTAGCATCTGTCCATGCAACTGAAGGGTCGATATGAGATTCGATCATCAGACCTTGCATATCCATATCCAGTGCTTTTTGTGAGATATAAGGAATCAATTCACGGTTACCACAGATATGTGAAGGGTCATTAATGATAGGAAGTTCCGGGCAGTGTGTTTTTAACTGGATAGCAAGTTCCCACATTGGTTCGTTACGGAAAGAGCTTTTCTCGTATGAAGAGAACCCACGGTGAATTGCACCTAATTTGGTAATTCCTGCGTTGTTAATTCTTTCCAGTGCACCAATCCATAAAGAGATATCTGGATTAACCGGGTTTTTAACTAATACAGGGATGTCAACGCCTTTTAATGCGTCAGCAATTTCCTGAACTGTGAAAGGATTTGCAGTAGATCTCGCACCAATCCAAAGGATATCAACGCCAGCCGCCAGTGCTTCTTCAACGTGTTTCGCAGTTGCAACTTCAACAGCTGTAGGAAGACCAGTTTCGGCTTTTGCTCTTTTTAACCATTCCAGTCCAATGCTGCCAATACCTTCAAATTCTCCCGGACGTGTACGTGGTTTCCAGATTCCAGCTCTTAAAACAGATACTTTTCCGGTTGCTGCCAATAAATGTGCAGTAGAAAGTAATTGTTCTTCAGTCTCTGCACTGCAAGGACCAGAAATAATCAGAGGTTCGCTTTTAAGGTTTATCCAGCTGCTTAATGGTTGGATGTTTAAATTCAATTTCATGTTAAGGTGATTTTAATTCGTTTATTGTTATTTAATTGTGATTTACTTGTTTTGACGCGGGTTATACTTTATCGTTTTTCTCGTATTCACCCATAATATTAAAGTTGACCGTATATTTCAATGACCTGCGGATCGCTTCGTCATATTTGGCTATATCCGACCATTCCATATCTACATAGAAGTAATAATCATTTCTTTTACCCAGAACAGGCATAGATTGAATTTTACTCAGGTTGACATCTTGTTTTGCGAAAATATTCAGGACTTCCGAAAGTGCTCCAACGTGGTTGCCCACTTGAAAACAGATGGAGGCTTTGTTGATAATCCCCGGGTTTTCTGCTTTATCGTTTTTAAGGATAAGGAAACGGGTATAATTCTTTTTATTGGATTCTATTCTTCTTTCAATGATATTCAATCCATATAGCTCGGCAGCAAGTGCATTCGCCACAGCGACAGTATCAGTTAACTGCTCTTCTTTTATTTTTTTTGCGCAGGCTGCAGTATCTACGCTTTCCACGATTTTTAAATGAGGAAATTCATCAAAGAAATCAATACACTGACGGATGGCTATAGGGTGGGAGGTTACATATTTAACATCTTCCAGTTTTACACCTGGCAACGCCATTAAGTGTAGCTGAATACCCAGGTAAACTTCTCCGGTAACTGCAAAGTTGTATTCTCTGATCAAGGTGTAGTTAGGTAACAGGCTGCCGGCAATGGAATTTTCAATAGCCATTACCACATAATCAGCTTCACCTGCAGCGAGTACATCACAGGTTTGCTTGAAGGAATTACATTCTATGGTCTGGATTTCCTTACCAAAGAATTTGAAGGCTGCTTCTTCGTGAAATGACGCCTTGATTCCCTGTATAGCTACTCTTGTCAGTTTTTTCATTTGATTTATCTTCTTTTTAAGTTTTTGAAGCCTTTCTGCATTTTAATACTGATGGAGCTTCTGTTTGCAGCATTAATTTTTTTGATAAAAAAAAAGTCCCGGCGTTTGCCGGGACTTTTCATATACAATTATCTTGATTATTTTGATTGCATATCAGTCCCGGCTCTTACTAAAGAAGTAAAAGTTAAAAAACCAATATGTAGTGATATTTCTCATTTTTTGTTTCTTGTGGACATTCTTATTAAAATATCCGTGTTTGTTGTTTTCGTTCTGCCAAATGTAGCAACAAAATTTAATTTGTCAATATTAAAATAAAAAAAATTATTTTTTGTTCTCCTGCTCCCTTAATTCCTGCTGCAATACTTTCGCAATCTGCGTACTGCCATCATGACTCCACCCGGGCGGACAAAATATATATCTCATTTTATTCTTCCATCCCGGTGCTTTTCTGACATCTGATGAAAGGGCAACAAATTCATGGAAAACAGTGTTTACAGGGCCGGTATCCTCAGGCTGATGGGTGAGGCCGTAAGAAATGGGTTCTTGATTTTCAGGGAGTTCCTCCTGGAATGTTCCGAACAATCTGTCCCATATGATTAAAACCATACCCATATTTTTATCCAGATACCTGATATTACTGGCGTGGTGAACGCGGTGATGGGAGGGGGTTACGAAGATATACTCGATCCATGGATGTAATTTTCCTACCGTCTGTGTATGAACCATATTTCCGTAAATCTGCGTAATCAGGTAAGCATATAGGATATCCAGCGCCGAAAAACCCATAAAGGCGAGTGGAAGATAAAAGAACACCCGGTAAAGGGGTTCAAATACCGTAGACCTGAAACCTGTTGTCAGATTGAAGTAAGACGAGGAGTGATGGGTAACATGCATCGCCCAGAAGAACCGGATATAATGGCCTGAGGTATGGAGAATCCAATAAAGCAGGTCTTGTATTAAAATTAGTGTAAGCCAGTATAAAACGACATTTTTAATTTCAAACAGACGGAACTGATAACAGTAATCTAATAAAAAAAAGGTCCCAGCCTTAGTTGCCAGGTTAATGAGGAATGCGAACCCCATCAGGTAAACGTTTGTCCAGGTGTCCTTTTTTGTATAAAGCTTCCTATCGTGAAAATAACTAAAGTACATTTCAGCTATGGAAACCAGAATTACGGCGCCGAAAAGTGTTCCGATTGTTAAATTTCTAGAATCAAGTAGCATAAATTGAATTGTAAAACCTTAAACTCTCATTAATGTCGGTCTCAGAAACGCGACAATTATAAGTACACTTACCAATCTTTTCTAAAAGAGAGAAAAGAATATGACCATTTTCATTTTTTTTGTCACTCTGCATCAGTGCTGACAAAGCTTTGAACGACTTTTCTTTAATATGGTAGGCTGGGTAAACCGAAGCGATATAAGTTTTAATTTCTTCGAGTTCAGCCTCAGTCAGTGTACTGTTTTTCCAGGAAAGCCAGGCTTCACAAATCATACCAATAGCGATTGCTTCGCCATGGTTCAACGATTTTTTATCATTATTTAATGAATAACTTTCGACGGCATGGCCGATTGTATGGCCAAAGTTCAAGATCTTTCTTACATTTTTTTCCAGAGGATCAGCAGTGACAACTTCGTTTTTAATCTGTACCGAACGATAAATTTCCTCAACCGGAAGTTCACTGAAGCGTTGAGATTTTAACCTTTCAAAGTAAGCATTGTCTGCAATAAGACCGTGTTTAACCATCTCAGCAAAACCAGATAGTAGTTCTCTCTCCGGTAGAGTTTTCAGAAAAGCAGACTCGATAAATACAGCTTTTGGTAAAGTGAATGTTCCTACCATGTTTTTCACGTTATCGATATCAATTCCTGTTTTTCCACCAACTGAGGCATCTACCTGTGATAACAGGGTAGTTGGGATATTAATGAAATCAATTCCTCTTTTGTAAGTGGAAGCAACAAAACCTCCCATATCTGTAATAACACCTCCTCCGAGATTAATCATCAGAGCCTTACGGTCAGCACCGAAATCAAGTAATGTTTTCCAGATACCTATACAGAAATCAATGTTTTTATTTTCTTCTCCAGGATCGGTTTCAATCAGATCAAACTCGCTGAAATCATCGAGCATTTTGCGGAAAACAGGTAAACAATGTTCCGATGTATTGATATCGACAAACACAAATACTTTGCTGTATTTTCCTTCTTCAATTAATGCCGTTATCGGCTCAAGTGACGACTCAAAATGTATATATGTACCGGCACTTTCTAACTTTTCCATTAAACTACTTTTACTTTTTGTCCCATAAAATCAATCAGATCACCCTGACGCACCTTTAAGCGTTTACGGTAATCTACCTCGCCGTTATATTTGACTAGTCCATCTTCGACAACAGTCTGTGCTTCACCACCACTTTGAACAAGTCCGGTGGCCTTTAACAGCTGTATCATGGGGATAAATTCGCCTTCTAATTTAAATTCTATCATAGCACAGCAAATTTACAATTAATTTCCAGACGGATATGCCCTTGTAAGTATCGGAATTTATATTTTTGCCTCCGATTGACCAATTATCCAATTAAAAACCAAATGTCTCAGGGAACAAAATTAAATTTTGATAACACGGAAATTGCTTTCCGTAGTAAATCTAAAGCCGAATTGAACAGTGCTTACTGGCTGTTTAAAATTATGAGCAGCAACTTTTTAACCCAGGTGGGGCCGCCGGTTACCAATCTGATGTTAAATGCAGGGCTGCCGATTCAGGGAATCATTAAAAAAACTATTTTTAAGCAGTTCTGTGGGGGTGAAACAATTGCTGAATGTGAAAAGACGATCGCTCAGTTAGGCACCGTAAAAGTTGGGACAATCCTGGATTATTCTGTAGAAGGAGAAGAAGAAGAGCATGTCTTTGATTATACCTGTGCGGAGATTATCCGTACGATTGACAGGGCAGAAGGGGATCCACGGGTTCCGATTACGGTTTTTAAGGTTACAGGTATTGGGCGTTTTGGATTATTGGAGAAACTGGATGCGAAGGCAGAATTAACAGCAGAAGAGACGGCAGAATTTGAAAAAGTTAAAAAACGCTGTGAAAGAATCTGCCGTACCGCTTACGAGAAGAACGTTCCTATCATGATTGATGCGGAAGAGACCTGGATTCAGGAGACAATTGATCAGTTGGCGATTGATATGATGATGTTATTCAATAAGCAAAAACTGATCGTTTATAATACTTATCAGATTTACCGTCATGATAAGCTGGCCGATCTGAAAGCAGACCATATGATTGCTAAAGAAGCAGGTTTTATCCTGGGGGCCAAAATCGTGAGAGGTGCCTACATGGAGAAAGAAAGAAAAAGAGCTCTGGAAATGGGTTATCCTTCACCTATACAGCCCGATAAAGCAGCAACTGACCGTGATTACGATGCTGCGATCACTTACTCGGTTGAAAATGTTGAACAAATAGGTATCGTTTGCGGAACGCACAATGAAAATAGCTGCCGTATTCTTGCAGACCTGCTGGATAAATATCAGATCCCGCACAGCCATCCGCATGTATATTTTGCGCAGCTGCTGGGTATGAGTGATAATCTGAGTTTCAATTTGTCAGATTCTAACTATAACGTGGCTAAATATGTTCCTTATGGGCCGGTTAAAGCTGTTATGCCGTATTTATTCAGAAGAGCACAAGAGAATACTTCGATTGCCGGACAAACCAGCAGAGAGCTCGATTTAATCGTACGGGAGAAGAAAAGAAGAAATATCTGATTATAAAATATCCTTTAGATAAAAAGCCTGCACTCATTTGCTGAGATGCAGGCTTTTTGCTTATTTGTGTGTTGCTTAATGTTGTTGTTTTTGCATTGCAGCAGCGGCATCAATACCCAGACCGCTTGCAACGGCAATTCCTAGGTTAATATCAGCTCTAAACCAATGACAAAGCTGTAAATTGATTATCTGTTCTCTTCTCGGACCGCTGATACCGCTCATTGCACCTACAATGTTATTGATCAGGTTCTGACGGTCGGCATCAGTCATGACTTTACGGAAAAGGTCACCTGGCTGTGTATAGTGATCATTATCGCCTTCACCTTCATTTCTGTCATACCAGTCGGCAACATTTGATTCAAGCTCCCATGCTGGTTCTTTATAACTTTCATCAGGGATAACATCACCAAAACTATTTGGGTAATAGTTAGGATCTTCGTTACCATTTCCATCTACTCTCATCTGGCCGTCCCTGTGGTAATTATTAACCATGAACGGGCAGGCATTTACCGGGATCTGCTCATAGTTAACGCCCAAGCGGTAACGATGTGCATCTGCATAGGACAGAATCCGTCCCTGCAGCATTTTATCTGGTGAAAATCCGATACCATCGACCAGGTTTGAAGGTGCAAAAGCAGCTTGCTCCACATGTGCAAAATAGTTTCTTGGAACTTCATTTAATTCAATTTCACCCAGATCAATTAAAGGAAATTCTCCGTGAGGCCATATTTTTGATAAATCGAATGGGTTCCAGCGGAAGGTTTTAGCTTCTTCTTCTGTCATTACCTGAATTTTTACGCTCCATTTCGGAAATTCTCCGCGGTCAATTGCTTCTACCAGGTCACGTTGTGAGTGGTCCATATCCTGGGTGCGCATTGCATCCGCTTCCGGTCCTGTAAAGTTTTTAATTCCCTGCTGGGTTTTAAAATGGAACTTAACCCACACGCGTTCGTTTTCGGCATTGATCATAGAATAGGTATGACTACCGAAGCCATCCATATGACGGTAGGAGTAAGGAGTTCCCCTGTCACTCATCAAAATCATAACCTGATGCAGACTCTCCGGGTTTAAAGACCAGAAATCCCACATCATGGTTGGGCTTTTCAGGTTTGTTCTCGGATCACGTTTCTGTGTATGTATGAAATCACTGAATTTTTTGGGGTCTTTGATAAAGAATACTGGTGTATTATTACCAACCAGATCCCAGTTGCCATCTTCTGTATAGAATTTTAATGCAAAACCTCTTGGATCTCTCTCCGAGTCAGCACTTCCTTTTTCACCTCCTACAGTAGAGAATCTCAGGAAGATCTTAGCAGTCTTACCGATCTGATTAAATATTTTAGCCTTCGTATATTTCGATATATCATGGGTAACTTTAAAAGTTCCATATGCACCTGTTCCTTTTGCATGGACAACACGTTCTGGAATCCTTTCCCGGTTGAAGTGAGCCATTTTCTCGTGAAGTATAAAGTCCTGTAATAAAAGCGGACCTCTTTTCCCAACTGATTGTGAATTTTCGTGCTCTGCATAAGGTCTTCCGGATGCAGTTGTCAATTTTCGGTTAGTCTTTTTGAATTCTTCCATGATTTTTTCTGTTTACGGTGATAAAAGTAGCTCCTATTTAATGAGTGTCAAAACACGTAATTTCTATAGTGGTATAGAGTGAGACTATATCGATTAAATCCATATATTGTTTTTATTGATGGATGTTGAATTTTTGTTTCCCCATCATGAGGTCACCAAACAGAGCAAAATCGCCTATTAGCGTCCATAAAGGGTATTTAAAAGTAGATGGCTTGTTTTTTTCGAAATAGCGGTGTCCTATAAAAGCGAATACCGAAACTGAGACAGGCATCAGGGCGAAGAAGATGACTTCGTGAAAAAGCATCGCCGCAACGAATAGTAATGCAGCGAGTCCTACTCCTGTAAAATGAAGAGCCCTGTTTGTCGCATTCTGATGTTCAGCCAGGTAATAGGGATAGAATTCTTTAAGGGTATTGAATTTTTGAGGTTTGCTTGTGTTGTCTTGAATCATTTTAAAAGTTTATTCCATTATTCTTAAGGAAAGAGCCCAGATGTGCTGGCTTCTCTGTCATTAGTAAAGTATGTAATCCGGCAGCTTTCGCACCAACAAGGTGCTGCGGACTGTCATCTATAAATAGCGTCTCAGCGGGATCCAGATTGTTCTCCTGTAATACTTGTTGGAATATTTCCACATGAGGCTTACGCAGCTTCATTTCATGAGAATAATAGGCCTTTTCAAACAGGTGACTATTGTCCGGCACCTGAAACTCATCCTGCAGATATTGCATAATATAATCAAAATGAATTTGATTTGTATTACTTAGCAGAAATGTCCTGTAATTTTCTTTCACCTGAAGCAGTACGTCCTGTGTTTTTGGCTCAACTCCTATGAGCAGGCTATTCCATGCGGCATCAATTTCCTGATCCGAAAGTCCATTTTTTTGTGCTGCAGAGCGAATTCCATCACGAAATTCGGCAGTTGTAATGGCTCCAGTCTCTAAAAGATCAAATAAATTGTTATGCCCTTTATGCCCGAAAAAGGTATCAACATCTGGTATACCTAATTGTGCCAGAGCATTTTGGGCGATCCTGAAGTCTATTTCAAAGATTACATTCCCATAATCGAAAATGATATTTTTAATTTTTTGCATTAAACTATTTTTAAAATCCGTTACAAATATGTAACATTGCACTCGCAAAATCTAATAGATTTTCGGGGCCTATAGCTCAGTTGGTTAGAGTAGAAGACTCATAATCTTTTGGTCGCTGGTTCGAGCCCAGCTGGGCCCACTGCTTAAAAAGCCGTTTTTCGATAAGAAGAACGGCTTTTTTTGTTTTTGATTATCGGCTACGACTTTAACGTTAATTAGATACATCCCGAACAGAGCGTGAAAGCATTAATTTAGAATACTCTTTTACATTTTGCCATACATGGATTTAAATATATCAGATATTCAAAACTCGTTAGTCAATTGTTTTTAATACATAAATATTAATTGGATACAGATATAAAATAGGAATATCTTCTCTCAATTTTTTATAGTAAAAAAGTGCTGAAATATCCTTTACAACTGAGTTCATTTCCAAACTTCTACTAGGTGTATTAGATCCAGAAACTATAATAGAGAAAGGAATTATCATTTTTACTTTGCGAAGCCTACCTTTGATTTTTTCAAAATCATATGATCTAAGGAGGCTGTCCAATCCCAGTATTTTATCGGAGATACTCGGATTGCTGGATTGTATTAATCTTTGGTTTGATTTAGATCCATCTATAATAATTTGGACATTAAAAATGTAGTGAGCTAATGAGTCCTTAAATGAACTCCTGAAATCCAAACTCGATATTACTTTAGCGAGGTGTAGATAATTTTTATCTGGTTCTTCTAACTTTTGAGCAGTAGCGACACATGCAAGCTGAGTAAGTACTAGTGTGAATAAAATTTTAATTAATCGCATTTATGTCCTCCTAATGATATTAAGTGTGCGACGCCAAGTCGCTGTACTTCATTTTTATCTACTATCGTTCCCTGGAAATTAAACTCATTAACATTTTGAAAAGCTGCTGTTCCTGACAGTCCTCTCCAGGCTATGCTTGCCGCCTCCGAGTAAGGTATATTATATAATCCAGACACGAACTCTGCAATTGGCCTGACGTATTTATTTGCCATTGTCTCATGATCCATTCCATTAAAGGCTTCATCACCTCCTGTTTCCAATCTTAATTGTGCATGTATAATTTCATGTGCAATTAAGGTTGCAATTTAAGGTTTACTTGCATCTACCAGATTAGCATCGTTAAATGTTATTGTACCGTCATACCAGTAAGTATCATTAAAAGGGGTTAATACTCCACTAATATTCGCGTCTGCCCCATTCTCCAAATTTGGAACATTCTTGAATGTTACATTCGTTGAACTTTTATGGTTAAATGAGTTTAAAATAGTAGTTATTTTATTATCTATACCGCTATTAATGGCATGGTTTATAATTGCCCTGATGCATGGATCGGTAACACTGTTTATTATATCAGTTGAAGGAGGAATATAAGTAGTACCACCCCCGCTCGGATCCCAATTATCTTCCGTGTCAACGTCTCCGCCATTTCCTGTGCAAACAATACCTATAAGTTGTTCACTTGTACTTAACAGATTGCCGTTTCCGTCATAAGATCTAGTTACTAAATAAGTTGCAATACAACCTCTAGTACTCATTTCAGGTTGTTTTGTAGACTTACGTTTTCTAATAAAGTTATTGTAATTAATAAGACTTATCGAATTTGAATTATTAATAGGTGCCTTTTCAAAGGATTCCTGATATATGTTCTGCATCAATGGTTCTGTCAATATTTCGCCGACTTGTAGGTTTAGAGATATATTGACCAGTTTGCCAATGACCTTATCATTTTTAATATATGCTACTAGATAAAGTTTGCCATATCTATTTATGGATTTATATAAGTCAGTTTTTACCGGAAAAAAATTCACGATAATGGAGTCCGAATTTTTAAACGTTTATATTCTTTCCAATTAACTTCATTAGTCACTGTGAAAACCTGGCCGTTTGGATCTAATACTTCTGTTTTTTGGTTTTCAGTTATTTCATCATACCAATTTTGGATTTCTGAGCGGCTGGTGTCGAGTTTGATAATTTGGTCCTTCACACATGCGGTTTGAACAAGGATAAAAAGCGGGAGGATTAGTAAGGATAGTTTGTGCTTTAATTTTTTTTCAAGAAACATTTTTTTTAAATGATATTAGCTGGTAAGCTCGAAACTTACTTCAAATAACTCTATAGCCCGAAAAATTACATTAAACCTGATATTTGGCATGTGAACTTATTATTGTTAAACTTAGTAAAAAGCAAATCTTGCCACCTATTTGTAATCTAACGTATAAAACAGGTATAAACAATAAAAATAAATTATTTATCAATTTATTTTTATTGTTTATCAATAAATGTTTATGTTTGTGGAATAAAAAATATAGATATGATTATGTCTTCAAAAACAGCTAAAATATTAAAGGCAACTTACGTGTTATTTTACCTTGCATTCATTGCCTTATGCATTCTTACGGGAAGTCTTTTATTTAATTACTTTTACTCACAATTTATAAATCCGATTGCCGCATTTAATCTTAATCAGGGTCTGAATCTCGCTGATTTGATGAGCAAAGATCCCGCTAACTTTCATTTGCTAATGTGGTTGTTGATTTTAATTGCAGCAACTAAAGCCCTGATGTTTTATTTCATTATTAAAATTCCATATACACTCAATATTTCGCAGCCATTTACGGCAGATATATCCCAAAAGATATTACACGCCTGTTATGCAGCATTCGGGTCAAGTGTTTTATTGGCTGCTGCTTCAAAATTAAGCGAACGTATTACCGGACGGGGAATAACATTAGTGAAAATTGAAAATCTTGTGAGCGGGGGGGGAGAATTTTTGATGATGGCATGTATCCTGTTTTTTGTTGCCTATATATTTAAACGAGGCATTGAAATTCAAACCGAGAATGATTTAACCATTTAGTCTATGCCTATAATAGTAAATTTAGATGTTATGATGGCCAGGCGAAAGATGTCCTTAAATGAGCTATCTGAAAAGGTTGATGTAACGCTTTCAAATTTGTCCATTTTAAAAACTGGTAAAGCAAAAGCCATTCGATTCAGTACGTTAGAAGCGATCTGCAAAGCGTTGGATTGTCAACCAGCAGACATTCTGGAATATCGACCTGACCCAGCTTAATTATCATGTTATATTTTGAATAATTTCTATTTAAAAATTTTTAAATAGCCAATATTCTACTGCCCGAATTTAATTCTCATTTCTCCATGTAGAAATAAATAATTACCTATATGAAATGCCATGCTATATTCTTTTATGGGAACATTCAAATTACAGTCTAATTATGCATAAAGGAAGATTATTAAACATCTGATGACGCGGCTCCACTTTATCTCGACAAACGTGTAAAGTTTCAGTGTTTTGGAAATTTTAACTACCGATCAAGTGGGAGGAAGCATTCAGAACGCTTGACGACCCTAAAGTTATTCAATTGATTTATCCTACAACAGATTTACATCCGTCTTTTAAAATAGATTTGAAGAAGTCGCCACATTTACAGTTTCTGGATACTGGCTTGGTTATTTATTCTCTTGGCATCCAATCGGAAGTATTAGTTATGGATGACTTGAATACCACATACAAAGGTGCCTCTATGCCTCTTTGATGCTGGAATATTAGCAAAATTTATTGCTGTAAGAGTCTATCAGTTAAATGAAGTCCGAAACTCCAAAGGGGTTAAATTGGTTTTGCTCTTAAATAATTTGCTAAAAGATTGGGAATGTTCAAACCCCAGTTCATATGCAATTTCGTTAACGGTTAATTCCGTGGAACTCAACTTTTCTTTAGCTTTCTCAATAAGTTTTCCATGGATATATTGCTGTGCATTTTGACCAATTAATGAACGCAATACATCACTTAAATAACCCGGGGAAATATTTAGTTTTTCAGAAACATACTGAACTGATGGAACTCCCATGTCAAGCGCTCTTTCCTGATTAAAATATTCATCCAGAATCGTCTCCGTTTTATGAAGAATATCCTTGTTGGTAATTTTTCGGGTAATGAATTGTCTTTTATAAAAACGATTAGCATAGTTCAATAGTAAATCTATTTGCGAAAGCATCACTTCTTGGCTAAGTTCATCTATTCTTTCATTCAATTCTTCCTCCATTATATGAAATATCGCAAGAATAATTTCTTTTTCCTTTTCTGACAGGTGCAAGGCCTCGTTTGCTGAATAAGAAAAGAAGCCATACTGTTTTATTTTTTTTGATAATTGAGAACCAAAAAGATAATCTGGATGGATTAAAAACACAAACCATTCGGCACTTCCACTGTATTCGGTCGATCCTACAACTTGGTTAGGAGCCAGAAACATCATACTACCTTCATCGAAATCGTAATAATCCTGTCCATATCTCATTCTGCCTTTGTTTTTCAAAACAAATGTGATTTTATAGAAATCCAACATACCGTAAGAGGGCAACTGAATTTCATCAGCATTTCCCACTCTATCAACATGAGTAAGGCTAATCAAAGGATGTTTGGGTTTCGGTAATCCGCAAGCTTCATGGATCTCGTTGATTGATTTTAACCGACCAACATTTTGTTGCTTTTTCATCTTATAAATTTACGCATAAAAAAACCTAAGAGGCTGAATGTCCTCCTAGGTTTATATACTCGGTTAAATAAACTACCAAGGATAAACTTCCTGATTGGGTCCCGTAAATTGTCCAGTAACACTGCTTTCATCTAACGCAATACGAATGGGTTCTTTTGCGCCTTCCTCTACGGTGTCCGTGCCTTGAAAATTATTCAGTGCCGTGGCTGTATATCCTGGACTTACTGCATTCACTCTAATATTGGCAGGTTCTAGTTCTATAGCGAACGCAACAGTAATCGCATTTAATGCCGTTTTGGAAGCTCCATAGACCACATCATAACCAAATCTAAAAGGAAATTCGGGATTTGAATTCAAGGTAAGCGACCCTAATCCGCTTGACACGTTAACAATATGAGCATTCTTTGCATTTTTTAACAATGGAATAAATGCTTGTGTAATCGCGACCACACCAAATACGTTGGTTTCCCAAACTGTATGCATTTCATCAAGTGAGGCGATACTAGCTCTGTTGCTAGCCACGACCTCCTCTACAGTGCGCCCAGGCTTACCAGCGTGAGATATACCCGCATTATTGACCAATAAGTCAAGTCTTCCAAATTTTTGCTGTATTTCTTTCGTAGCAGCAGTAATGGTGTTCTGTTTTGTGACATCCAGTTCGATGGCAATTGCATTTTCACCAAATTGTGAAGCCGCCTCTTTTCCTTTATCAAGATCTCTTGCGCCTACAAAGACGATATAATTGTTTTCTATTAAAGCTTTAGCGATTTGAAAACCAACTCCAGTATTCGCTCCCGTTACGAGAGCAATTTTGTTTTTTTCTGATTGCATAATTCGTTTTTTTTTTGATACAACAAATCTCGGATGCTAATAGTTACTCTTTGTAGTAGAATTGGGATTTTTTGTAGCCAAAACGAGGATATATTCAATTTATACCATTCAGCTATTTTTCTCCGGGAAACTATAAGTATGCGACAGATTTCTGGAGAAACAATTTGATGTCTGGAATTGCAATTAGGATAGTAAATGAGAATAGTGCCTTTAAATAGTTAATCACATTAGCGTTCGAAAATTGATGCTCAACAAAGATTTTATGGCACTTTTTCTTTGTTTGGATATTGGGACCTTTCTGGCGATGGGGTTCATGATCAGATATCCGGAATCTTCATTACGGATGCTGCCGATGTGTATTTTATTGACCAGATGCGATTGATGGCATCGGATAAACCCATATGGTGCCAACAATTCTTCATATTCGTACAGAGGTTTGGATATTACATATTCAGCCCCATTGGTCAGATAAAAAGTTGTGTAATTGTTGGAAGATTCACAGCTGACAATTTCCTTGACTGGTACCAGGTAGGTTTCTTTTTGAGTCGGCAAAGCGATTTTTTGGCTGTCATCTACTGTCTTTTTATCCAGAAACTGAAGGAGGTTGTTTAAACGCAGATTTTCTTTTTTAATACTAACGGAACGTTCAATTTTGTTAATGGTACTTTTAAGCTCTGCCACATTAATCGGCTTCAATAGGTAGTCTAGAGCCGAAAACTTGATTGCCATAATACCATAAGTATCATACGCAGTTACAAATACCACATCGAATTCCGGATTTTTGAGCGATTTTAGAAAATCAAAGCCATTCTTTCCAGGCATTTCAATATCAAGAAAAAGCACATCCGGCTGGAGTGAAAGGACAGCTGTTCTCGCTTCATCTGCGCTTGTTGCACTTGCTATTACCTCGATCTGTGGACAGTGACGGGTAAGCAATGCTTTTAAGTTGCTGATGTTGATGAGTTCATCGTCGATTATGATAGCGCTGATCATTCTAATTATTAGTCCAATTGTGAAATGTTAAAACAACCTCGGTTCCAGGCTGCTTGTGAAATTTAAGGAATATTTTTTGTCCCTTTTTCATATTATTAATAGCCGCTATTCTTGCTGCAGTTAAGGATAATCCATAACTATCTGCTTTGTCGCCTTTTTCGATCCAGGTGCCATTATCTTTCACTGTGATTACAAAAGTATTCTTTTTTGACCCTTCTTTGCAAGTAATCAGTAACTTACCCTGGTTTCCCAATCTGGTAAGTCCATGTTTTATTGCATTTTCAATCAGCGGTTGCAACAAGAGGGCTGGGATTTCTATTTCAGATGGATTGAGTTCTGCATCGATCTCGATGTTCCATGAAAAATTAAATCTCAAAGCTTCCAATCTGATATATATGCGCATCATTTCCAGTTCCTGATCCAGATTGGTGAAAATACGCTGGCTTTTAGTTAATGTATTTCTTAATAGTTCACTGAACTCCTGCAGATATTGGTTGGCTTCATCGATCCGGTCTGTGTTCATAAGGCCTTGAATGGTACTTAATGCGTTGAAAGTGAAGTGCGGATTCAATAGTGACTGCAGTCGGATTGCTGCGTCTTCCAGTTTTTGCTGTTTTTTTTTCGAAGACTTAAGTCTATTTTTAAAAAACAAGGCCAATACTGCCAAACCGGCAATCAACAATAAAAAGCTTAAAGTGATGTATGTTTTAGGAGACTGGTACCAATAGGGTTGTACGTAAAGATAACTGAGACCTACACTTTCCTTTTGGACCACATAGTTGAGCCGTAATTCATAAACTGTATTCGCCTCAAGTTTTAAAGAGTCAAATCTGGTTTTACTAATGCCCGATTGACGAGTCCGTGTCTTTTGATTTACAAGAACGTATTCTACTTCTAAGTCATTGAAGTCAGGTCTTGAACTAATTCCAATGCTGATTCGTCCCGGAGCCATACGTAGCTTCTCTGGAGAATCCGTTTGAGATAAATTATAAAAGGGACTTTCGCTGTTTTCATTCTGATGATAGAATTTGACTTCGGGGATCAATTTGGGTCTGTTGATATGGTACCTGGTTATCAGATTACCGGTTTTCCGCTCTAATAGGTCAATACAAAATTCTACACCAGGATACAAGTAGACACTCTGGCTGTCTACTCTAAAAGTGATATCCTGACTGTTGTTATGTTGCAGATCACTATTCTTATAATAAGCCCGGTATTCAATTCGGTCTGATACCGCCTTGAAGTAATTAGTGGTATGTATCTCTACCCAAGCTCCGGCTGTAACGATGCTAACGTTCCCTCCCTGTACCTTTTCCTGGAGCTGACTGCCGGGTAAACCTGGTGTCTCAATGCGAATATAGGAATGACTTTTGTTTTTAATATGCTGTCCATGAACACATGAAATACTGGTACTAAGAAATAAAACAAGCAAGGCAATTGGTTTCATATCCCGTCTTAAACTGCTAAGATAATATTTAAGTCGTTTATTGTTCTTTTGCAATGGCTATCATCGCTTCCAGCTCATTGATCACTTCATTATCAGTAGTATAACCCTCAGTCGAAAATCTAAACATGCCCTGTTTGTCAACTACGATTTTTGTTGGAATCCCTTTTAGCCGATAAGCAGTTGCCGCCTGAAAGCTTTTGGTACCCTCAATATAATTATCCATCAAAACGTTTACCGGGAACTTATTTTCTTTTATATAAGTTGATACGCGTGCTTTTGCTGCTGCTGCTGTTCCGCTTTCTCCGGTGGCCACAAATAGGAACATGACTTCAGGGTGGAGGTCGTATAATTTTTTCATTGCCGGCATAGTAGCGATACATGGAGCGCACCAGGTTGCCCAGAAATCGATTACGATTACCTTACCTCTAAGTTCCGAGAGGTTCATGCGTTTCCCGTTCAAGTCCAGTAAATTAAAATCCGGTGCGCTTTGGTTTTGTATCATTTTTTTAGCGATTTCGCTTTTCCACGTTTGCCCGATGTTTCTTTGAATCGAATCCAAAAAGATACTGGCATTGGCTTCAGTACCCTTTCTTTTGACAAATAGCTGCTTCAGTTGGGTATTCATGGCTAAGCTTGATTTTCCTTTTTTGGCCATTTTCAGTAAGAGTTCATAAGCCTGATCATCCCGGCCAACAGATTCCAACAGGACTGCATAAAGTTCAGTTGACGACGGCATCAGGTCTTCCAGCTCATGACCCTTAATGGCTTTCTCCTGGTAAATGAAAGCCATTTTATCTTTACCATTTATATGAAGAATACGGGCATAACTCTCATAATAAGGATATGCGGCCATTTTCATAAATCTATCCCAATCTGACAGTAGAAAAGTTGCTGGTCGGGCAGTAGGATCGTCTTTATAGGCCTCATATCGTTCTATTGTTCGTTTCGCTAAAGCTTCTGTATAATCTGGATGACTCTCATTTTTCAATAACATGTCTGCTCCCATATTCATAAAGGAGGTTTGATTGAATTTATTTTTGATCATGCCGATATAGATTTCAAATTTCGTAAATGTCCCGGTATTCAAATAAGACAGTGCTATCTCTCCCTTCATGATGTCAATATCGTCGGCGTTTTTTACGGTATCCAATTTAAAATCCCTGATGATACTGTTCATGATAGCGATCTTTTTATCAGATTCTTTTTCTGTGGCCATCACTTTTTTTTGCATTTCCAGCGTTTCTTTGCTTTGTGCCTTCACATTCAGGGATATGCATATGGAAAGCATTATTATTAATGTTGTAATTTTCTTCATATTTATGTTTTTTGATCTGTGTGCTATTATTGATCTCAAAATTAATGAAGGAAGAAGGCAGGTGTAAACGGCACTGTGAGAACGGTCGTCCTGGATGTGAATTTAGAATATTGAAGTGAAACAGATAGATTTAGACGTTCTTTTTGAGGTGCTTCTGAGTTAAGAAAATGATAAGAAGCGTACACATGATTGCGGCTGTAACGCTTACAGTTATGGTGTGTAAAATTGCCGAACCTCCACCTGCTGCGATAGCGCCGAAAACAGCAACGCCAATAGCTCCCGCAGCTTGCCTGACTGTATTCAATGCGGCTGAGGCCGTTCCAGACAATGTCTTGTCTACACTTGAAAGAATTCCATTGGTCATAGCAGGGACAGCAAGACCCATACCCAGGGAGATTAATAGGAATGGAATCGATAATTCCCAGAAAGAGGTGTGCATTCCGGAGATAAACAAGCCAGCAAATCCAAGTGCAAAAATAATCAGGCCAATCAATATCGGGATACGGATACCATAACGGTTAATAATATTGCCACTTAAAAGATTAGAGATTACAAATCCCGCTGTAAGTGGCAAAAATGCCAAACCAGCTGTAAGTGGGGGATACTGTAATATGTCCTGCAGATAAAGACTGAGAATAAATACTGTTCCGTAATAAAAACCGTTGAGCACTGCACCTAGTAGTAATAATACGTTAAAAGTAGCTGAATGGAAAAGAGTCAATGGCAACATCGGAAAGCTAACCTTATTTTCTATGACCAGGAACATAATAAAAGAAATCCCGCCAAGCAGGATACTTCCGTAAATTAGTGGATGCGTAATGCCCAGTTTAGGCCACTCAATCACTGCTGCAATCAATAAGGTGATAGACATCATCCAGGTGAACTGGCCCGGTAAGTCGAACTTTTTGACAAGTGTGGTCTTACTTTGTTTTTTAAGTTGAAAGGTAAGTAAGATGCCAGCCAGGCAGAGGGGGGCATTGATGAAAAATATAAAACGCCAGTCGCTAAGCTTGATGAGTATCCCTCCAATAATAGGGCCTGCTGCAATTGCCGCACTTCCCGCTGCCGTCCATAATCCAACTGCTTTGGCTCTTCTTCCAGGTGTATCAGCAAAAGTTTGGTTTAGAATGGCCAACGAACTTGGGATCATCATTGCGGCACCAACACCCTGAAGTACCCTTGCAGCTATCAAAAAAACTGAGCTCGTGGCTAATCCGCATGCTACCGATGCAACACCAAAAACCAGCATTCCTATCTGAAACAGGTGCTTAGCTCCAAACAGATCACTTAAATTTCCTGCAGATAACATTAGTACGGCAAATGCAAGAGTATAACCGTCAATTATCCACTGCAGAACACTGATGTCTACTTTGTAGGTGTCAGCAATTTGTGGTAACGCAATATTCACAATAGAGACATCAAGCTGTGCCACTACGAAAGCCAGACTGGTAACCAATATTGTCCAGCCATAGGCGGGTTCTTGAACAGGTAATTTGTTTGTATTGTTGAATATCATTGCTGAAGCTTTTTAACACCACAAAACTCAGTAGAAATTGTCGTTTGACAATTGTCAATTGACAAGAAAATAGTTAAATAAGGGTTTTCCTGATTCGGCTGAGAGACGATGGAGTGATTCCTAAATAAGAAGCCAGCATGAGTTGAGGAATTCGGTTAGCTAGACCCGGATAGTGTGCCAGAAAATGTGAATAGCGGGTCTGAGCATCCTGTACTAGCATATTACTGCTTGCTCTCATTTTATTTTCTAATACATAGGAAGTGATCTTGGAAAAAATATCGCTCCATCCCGGTATGGTCATGGCCAGTTCAGAGAAGTCCTTTTTTGAAAAGACAAGAATCTCACAATCGGTAACAGCTTCGATGTATTCTGCTGATGGCACTTCGTCAATAAAACTATTAATATCTGTAATGAAGCGATTCTCGTAAACAAAATATCGTGTAAAGCTCTCACCTGTTTTATTATAATAACAAATTCTAAAAACCCCCTTTGTAACATATCCTATTTTTCTGGACACTTTACCTGCTTCAGAGAAGTATTCCCCTTTCTTTACCTTTTTTAATTGTGTTTTCGATTGGATTAAAGCACACTGAGATTCATTCAACTGTCCAAATTTTAGCAAGTATTTGATTAAATCTTCCATGCTGCAAAAGTAGGATTATAAAAATTATCAAATGCCAATAAATGGCGAGGCACCGTAATCATAAACTTCTTCAGATGATTTGTAAGGCAAGAACTAATCAGTAGATGAACATGATATAAATACACATTAATAGCCGTTTGGACAAAGTAATTTAGAACTTTTGAACAAAGTTTAACAATTATAAGTAAGCTAATTTTGTACTCATAATGTTAAATGCAATAAAAAAATGGAACAATTAAAGAATGTACTGATCACTGGCGCGGCTGGTGGTTTTGGTACAGTTATAATCGAAGCTCTACTTACAAAAGGCTACACTATAACTGGTGCTATGCGAGATGCCGGTGGCAGAAATAAACAAGCTGCTGAAACTTTAAAAAAGAAGGGCGTATTTATAGTGGAAATAGATGTTACCAGCGATGAAAGTGTGGTAGAGGGTGTAAGTAAAGCTGCGGCCCAAATGGGTAGTATAGACATTCTTATCAATAATGCCGGATTGGGAGCAGGGGGAATTCAGGAAGGGTTTACTGCAGATGATTGGAAAAAAGTATTTGACGTTAATGTTTTCGGAGTACAACGTATGACCCGTACCGTATTGCCTTTTATGAAACAACAGCAAAAAGGGCTCTTAATGTTAATATCGAGTCTGAGTGCAAGACTTTCCGTGCCTTTTCAGGGACCGTATAGTCCTTCCAAATGGGCAGCAGAAGCATTAGCAGAAAGTTATCGAACGGAAGTTTCTAACTTCGGAATTGAAAGCTGTATTGTTGAGCCCGGTGGATTTCCTACCCAATTTATCGGTTCTCTGCTCCAGCCAAGCGAGAAAGAACGCTCGTCGGATTATGGAGCGATCAAAGATCTGCCGGACGCACTACTGGCATCTATAAAAAGTGTATTTGAAGCTAATCCTGAACAGAAACCTGACTTAGTTGCCACAGCTGTTATGGAGCTCATAGAAATGCCGCACGGTAAACGTCCGATGCGTACTGAAGTAGACAGGATGTTTATGGGGAATTTGGTAGCACCTTTGAATACGCAGTTAGCAAAGGCTAACGAAAAAATGTATGAAGCTTTTCAGATGGATCATTTGACAAAAGTCAAAATTTAAATCAGGAGAATAATTAACCAACCGTGGTTAGTTATTCTTGTTTTTCATTTTCGTAAATTTAAACGATGGAAAAAAGGTTGCAGAACCCTTCAGCTGAAGTAGTGTTGGCTTGTTTATCCGAAAAATACTTGAAAAATGAGGTGATGCTAGATCATCATTGCTTCGTCAGAATTATTTCCGGTGAGGTGAAAATCATAATTTCTGATACCAGTAAGGTCTTTGGCCCCGGAGACGCGATATTTTTTCCCCGGCATCAACTGTCTACTGTCATTCAATACCCTAAAGATAATAAAGCGTATAAATGCGTTTTAATTATATTCAGGAATGAACGCTTAAAGGATTATTATTCCCGTAATCGTGCTCACGAAAATATAGAACGTTCACCAGCTGTTAAGTCTTATGACAAGCATCCCCTTATAGAAAGCTACTTTGCATCGTTATTACCTTATTTTGAATTGGAATACGAGCTGCCTGAAAAGCTTTTAGCATTGAAGATAGAGGAAGCTCTTACTATTTTAAGAATAATTGATAAAGGTGTCGATACGTTTTTAGCAGACTTTTCAGAACCGGGCAAAATTGATCTGGCAGATTTCATGGAACATAACTATATGTTTAATATGCCTTTAGAGAAGTTCGGGTATCTGACAGGGAGAAGCCTGACTACATTCAAACGCGATTTTAGGAAGATTTATAGTACTACCCCACAACGTTGGCTTACAAAGCGACGTCTAAAACTTGCGCATTACCTGCTTTCTGAGAAAAAGCAAAAACCGGTTGAAATTTATCGGGAAGTTGGCTTTGAGAATTTGTCTCATTTTTCTTATGTCTTCAAGAAACAATTTGGTTATACGCCCAAAGAAACATTAAATGACGTGGCCTGATTTTACATTAGATAGTGAAACTATAACATCATAAGAATGATAAAATACCATTAAAATTATAACTATTTAAATTGCTGTGTATTATTTTGAAACGTTCGGTTTAATATATACATTTGTAACATATGCCAAGGAACAAAGAATTTGATTACGATGAAAAGCTAAAAATAGCCAGGGATCTCTTCTGGAAGAAAGGTTACAATGCGACCACGATGAATGATCTGGTAGATACAATGCAGATTAACCGGAGCAGTTTATATCTCGCATATGGTAATAAACATGATTTGTTTTTAAAATCCCTGTCCAACTACATACAAAAGAAGGATAAGCAATACAGCCAGGCTGCCAAGAAAAGTGAAGAGCCGTTACAAGCAATCAGAAACGTTATCTATTCCGTATTTGAATCTGCGGTGCAGGATAGCAATTGTCTTTTCACTAATTCTGTTTTTGAATTGGCGTTGACGGACAAAGAAGTAAGTGATATTTTAAGAAAGCAGACCTTGAAAGCAGTAGAACTTTTTGAAAAACTGTTGGTACAGGCGAAAGCTAACGGTTCATTATCGTCAGACAAAGATCCTCTGGCACTTGCGCACTTTTTAGTATCGGGTCTTGTATCCATCTATAACACACACATATTATTTGCTGATGCAAAGCTTACTAAACAAACTACTGAAATTTTGATAGGATCGATTAAGTAATAATTTTTTTGTCTTATTGTGGAACGATAGGTTTAAAATATAAATGTAAAAATATGCAAACAATTAAATTAAACAACGGCGTGGAAATGCCTCTTGTAGGTTTAGGGGTCTTTCAGATACCAGATCTAAACGAATGCGAACAAATTGTTCTAACTGCCATCAGATCAGGCTACCGTTTAATAGATACGGCTTCGCTTTATCTAAACGAATCAGCTGTAGGTAATGCCATAAAAAAAAGTGGTGTATCCAGGGAGGAATTATTCATCACTACCAAGCTTTGGGTGCAGGATGCAGGTTATGAAAAAACCAAAAAAGCTTTCGAAAAATCACTAAGAGAATTGCAATTAGAATACCTGGACCTTTATCTTATTCACCAGGCTATGGGTGATTATTATGGCTCTTGGCGTGCCATGGAAGAGCTTTACAAAGAAGGTAAGATCCGGGCAATCGGTATCAGTAACTTCTTTCCGGACAGGGTGGTCGATCTGATCGCACATAACGAGATTGTTCCGGCAGTAAACCAAATAGAGATCAATCCTTTCTATCAAAGAGATTCCGAGCATAAATTGTTAAAGAAGAACAATATCATTACGCAGTCCTGGGCATCATTCGCAGAAGGTAAAAATGAGATCTTCAGTAATGAGGTGCTTACTGAAATCGGCAATAAATACGGGAAATCTGTTGCCCAGGTTACGCTGCGCTGGCTAGTTCAAAGAGGTATTGGTGTAATTCCAAAATCGGTACGCGAGGAAAGAATGGTCGAAAATTTCAACGTCTGGGATTTCGAACTAACTCAGGAAGATGTAGATGCTATAGCAACTTTGGACACCGGAAAAAGTGTTTTCTTTGATCATCGTGATCCCGAAACTGCAGATTGGTTAACCAAACTGACTTTTTAATCAACTGATCAAATCATAATCACATTTATTGAAATCCCGTAGCTATTAAAAATAGTTATGGGATTTCATATGTACCATCCACCGTGAAATAGAAGTGCGGGGTTGATCCGAACAGGAGCTATTTTTGAGCTTATGGGAGTTACCGATGTTATATGTTATCTGCACTTCCTTATCTTTGTAGGGATTGTGATGCAAGAAAAAAGCAAATATATTCCAGTTAACACTCTGCCTGCAGGAATCAGAGAAGGGATAATTATTGGGAGAACATCCTCTAACGGCTTACCAAATGCTAAAGAGGTAGAGCGATCACACCGTGACAATGGGCATGTATTTATTTTGCAGGAGAAAGGAACAACTCATATTGAAATTGATTTTCAGGAACATTATTTAGAAGCTTCGTCTATCATATACATACATCCTGATCAGATACATCGTGTTATAGGGTTTGAAAATGCGACAATTATCAGCTGGATAATAACAAGTGAAAACCTTCAGCCGGAGTTCCTTAAGTTATTGGAAACCCTCAAACCAGTGAATGCCTTGCCCTTAAAAAATAATATACTATCTATCATTACAGAAACCTCGTCTCTTTGCATAAAGTTATTTGAAAGAAAACATGAAAAATTATTTGATTCTATCCTGAAAGCAAGCTGCAATACATTAATCGCGTTGGTTGCATCTCAATATTTAGTAAAATCTAAATCGAAAGATAACTCTTCCCGGTTCGAGGTAATTACCAAAGCATTCAAATCATCATTGGAAAATGATTTTACAAAGGTCAAAAGCCCAACGGTGTATGCTAATAATTTGAACATATCAACTCCTTACCTGAACGAGTGTGTCAAAAACACGACCGGGCATTCCGTTTCACATCACATACAACAGCGGATTATTTTAGAGGCCAAACGTCTTCTTTATCATTCTAACAAATCGGTGAAGGAGATCGCAGTTGAGCTAGGCTATGATGATTACTCTTACTTTACCCGACTGTTTGCTAAGATTACGGGAATGACCCCGCTAGCTTTTCGAAGTAAAAACTTTGATTAGTGCTATACTCACAGTGTATCGACATTGTATGCGCTGATCATAGGATGTTACTTTGCTGTCGTTTAAAACGATATCAGAATGGAAAAGTCGAAAGTAGTAGCTCTTTTACAAAATAAAAAAATAGCAATAGTAGGGGGTGGCCCCGGAGGATTGACATTGGCCAGGCTTTTACAGCTTAAAGGAGCCAATGTGAAAGTATATGAACGGGATTTGAGTAAAGAAGCACGTGTACAAGGTGCAATCGTTGATCTGCACTTTGATTCGGGTTTGAAAGTTATGGAAGCCGCAGGATTAATGAATGCATTCAAATCGAATTACATGGACGGAGCGGATAAATATCGCTTAACGGATAAGGACGCGAATATCTTAATTGATGAGCACGAGCAGGTCGCTATCGCTGGTTTTGGTGACAAACACTTCAGGCCGGAAATTGACAGAGGGGCTCTTAGGAATGTTTTAATTGACGCTCTTTTGCCCGGCACTGTTGTTTGGGATCGCGAATTCCTAAGCATGGTGCAAGTGAATAATACCTGGGATGTAAGGTTTGCCAATGGTACCATTGATACTGCAGATATAGTGATCGGATCGGATGGTTACCGGTCAAAAATCAGGCCCTATGTAACAGATATTATGGCTGCGTATTCCGGTGCGACGATTATCCAGGGTGAAGTTGATTACCCTGAAAATACTTGTCCTGAAATTTATAAAATGGTAGATAACTGTAATTTTATAGCAATGGGTGACGGAAAAACAATTGCTATGCAACCCAGAGGCGATGGTGGCCTCACCTTTTACGGTGCATCCTTACACCCCGAAAACTGGGTCAGGAGTAGTGGTATAAACTTTGACAATGCCGAAGAAGTCTATGCTTATCTGGCTGAATTTTACCAAGACTGGAATCCTATCTTTTTGACGCTTTTTAAATCGTGTACCCATTTTACACCAAGACCATTAAATTATTTTCCTTTAAACCAAATGTGGGATACTAAAGCAAATATCACCTTGATTGGTGACGCTGCACATCTAATGCCTCCATCAGGAGAGGGTGTTAATACAGCTATGCTGGATGCATTAGATTTAAGTGAATGTTTGACAGGAGGGGGTTTTCAAAACATACATGACGCTATTGCCGCCTATGAAAAGCAAATGCTGGCGAGAGCTGCTATGCTGGGGCAGGAGGCGCTTGAAGGAATAAAGGATTTTGCCTGTCCCTCTAATGAGTCTGTGCAGAGGCTTATAGAACAACTTAATCAAAACGGTAACAACCATGACTAAACTTATTTAATCTTTAGCTTAGCTTGCCATTCGTCTAAGGCATAAATAATGTTTAAATATCCAGTTGGATTAGTGCTTAAAGAGCCGCTGTTCTGAACAGAAAAGCGGCTCTTTGTTTTTAAATTAAGTACGATGTGGTGTTGCTATTTTACTACGGTAGCTTCCAGTTCGACCGTCAGGGTTGCGAAAAGGCTTTTAACTTCCAGTAAAGTTGTAGCTTGTTTTACATTATACTTCTGCAAAAACTCCTGATATACATCTGTGCATGTGCTGAAAAAATCTTGTATAGAAGTGGTGTACACATTCAAACGAACGATGCCGGCACAATCATATCCGGCACACTGGATAAGCTCCTCCAGATTCTTGATAGTAAGAATGAGTTGAGTTCTCATGTCTGCAGCGCTAGGCTGTCCATTCGTATCTATTGCTACTTGCCCTGAGCAATAAAGTGTGCTCTCAACGTTTTTAACTTCAACTGCCTGAGCCGAATTCGTGTATTCACCCCATTTCCACGGGTCTACCGATCTTTTTTCCATTGTTTTTGATTTAAGTATTGTTTATTGCTACAAACCTAAACCCCAATAGTGACAACGGTTTGTCACAATAAAACACGTATCATTTTTTTATGCTATTTCCAATAATTAATAGAAGTTAATGATCGTTGTGACATGCTGTTGTCACTGGTGTACTTAAATTTGTTAATATTAATATGACTCGTTATAAAAAATAACGGGTACAATAGATATAGATATGGAGGAAAGATTAACGATATATCCAGCAGATAATATTCAATGGCGCGAGTGGCTTGCTTTAAATCATTTAGAATGTAAGGGCATTTGGCTAATCTATAGTAAGAAGATTAAGGGAAAGGAGTTTCCTGGGCTTTCCTGGAGTGAGGCAGTAGACACGGCACTTTGTTTTGGTTGGATAGACAGCAAAAAGCTGCCTATCGACGAAAATAAATTTATGCAGTTTTTTTCAAAAAGAAAGCCTAAGAGTGGTTGGTCGAGAATTAATAAGGAAAAGATTAAGAACTTAATCGATCTTGGCCTAATGACTGATGCAGGCTTGAAGACTATCGAGACGGCAAAACGAGATGGATCCTGGGAGGCGCTGGATGATGTCGAAAAGCTTGTAATGCCTAAAGAGCTGGCTTTAGTCCTGAACGAATGCAAGAATTGCGAAGTTTTTTTTAGCTCTCTTAGCAACTCGATCAAAAAATCTATTTTTTATTGGCTTCTAAGTGCAAAAAAAGAGGATACAAAAAATCGGCGGGTTGCTGAAATCCTCAGATTTACAAATGAAGGCAAACTTCCAAAACAGTTTTCGTAACGAGAACGGAAGATGGAAAACATAAAAAAATTCGAAAGGATAGTTCATATATTTTTTCTGCTCCAGTCGAGGTCGGTTTTGCCACTAGAAGAATTGATAAAGAAATTTCAAGTAACCAAAAGGACGATATACAGGGACCTTAATATACTTGAGCGAGTAGGAATTCCAGTGGTTCACCGTCCTGGAGGCTATTCAATAGTTGATGGTTTCAGACTTCCTCCAGCAAGATTTACTGAAGAAGAAGTATTGAGCGTGATGATTGTAGAAAAAATTATGCGCAATCATGAAACTGAATCTGTTAGAAAAAATTTCGATCAGGTTCTGACCAAGATCAAGAGTTCATTTCACAGTTACCAGAAAAATGAAATTCTGCACCTTCAGGATAAACTCGTTATTAAGGGGAAATTTAATGCAAAAGACTATGTTCCCAATATTATAGACACTTTGCTCAAAGGTTCCGTAGAAAAGAAGTTGATCGAAATCTTATATAGAAATGCTGAGGGCGATAAACCAAATTTAAGAACGGTGGAGCCAATTGGTGTTTTTAATGAAAATGGCAATTGGTATCTTTTAGCCTACTGCCATTCCAGATGCAATTATAGGAACTTCAGACTGGATAGAATACGAAAATTAGATGTTTTGGAAAAATATTCCGATAAAAAACATCCGTCAGTAAAAGAACTGAATGAGTTCTTCTACTCCGGGTACTTCACAGAAATTATAATTAATGTTGATAAAAAACATGCTCATTTTCTGGCATTTGAACGGGATAACTTTGGTTATGCTAAAGAAATTATATCCGGTGAAAATATAATTATGCGTTTTAATTGCAGATCTCACCCCACGTCTTTCGTAAGGTGGTTTTTAAGATTTATTGATGTCGGAGAGATTATAGAACCGCTCCATCTTAGAGAAGAACTATTTGCCATATTGGAAGCAGGTATGGAAAGAATGAACAAAAAACACATTTCCATTTCTCAATCTGAGAGTTTATAGCAGCTATTTATTATCAATCGAAGCTTCAAATAGTTGAAGGCCCCTGTTAGATGATGAGTTTTTCATTTTAATGAAAACAGTGGGGCATTGAGCGTATTTTGCTGGAATCTTAATTGTAGCCAAACTCCTGTAAGCATAATTTTTTTTGATCAATTCTTCAGGAAGTAAGGTTATTCCCAGTCCATTTTCCACCGAATTAATAATGCTGTCAAGTGAATCAATTTCTACAAACCGCAGCTTTTTAAGCCCCATTTCAACAAGCAAATCTTCTAAAAGGCTGCGATATGAACATCCCTTGCTGAAAACTATTAGTTTGATAGGTTTGGTGCTTTTGTTTAAGTGGTCGATACTGGAATATAGGGATGAGGAAACAATACAGAGCTTTTCGATACTAACTGGTTTTACAGTTAAATCGGGATGCTTTACCTTTCCTGCCACAAATGCGCCATCAAGTTTAAATGAAAGGACCTTTTTTATCAGCTCATCGGTTGTACCCGTTTTAAGAACAAATTCCATATCGGGATGTTCGGATACAAATCTTTGCAGGATATCCGGTGCTCTTAGTGCAGCAACTGATTGTAATGAACCGATTTTTAGTTGTCCTGTAAGAGTCCCGCTTTTGTTTACGCTATTTCTGAAATCATTTAGGGAATTTATAATTTCTTTAGCTACTTTAAGAAATTGAGTTCCTTCCTCGGTTATTTCGAGTGTCCTTGTGGTTCTGATTAAAAGTTTCACACCCAATTGCTCTTCCAAATATTTTATCCTCGCTGACACATTGGATTGAACAGTATTGTTTATTGCAGCGGATTTTGTGATGCTTTCGTATTCTGCGACACTTATAAATATGTTTAAATCGTTAATATTCATTCTATAAACATTATTATTCGTTTTTAGTGATAAATATGTATCACTATATATCGTTTTTAATGATGCAAAATACGAATAAATTTGCATTGTTAAGAATGAATTATCATGGATGAAAAATTGAGAAGAAACCATTCCCTTGTTCATGCCTTTACTGGACTAGTTGCTCTTTTAGTTGGTATTGGCATTGGGAGGTTTGGTTATCCACCTCTTATACCTGCAATAATTAGTCAAAAATGGTTTACAATTGCCCAGGCAAATTACCTGGGGGCTGCGAACTTAACAGGTTATATAATTGGTTCTTCTACTGCGACTTTATTGAATAAGTATGTACGTTCGGTTACGTTGATACGAATTATGTTAATTCTTACAGTATTAACTTTCCTTGGCTGTGCTTTTCGTATCCCGTTTTCCATTTACTTCGCATTAAGGGTTATTGCTGGTATCACTGGTGGTATATTGATGGTACTTACCGCACCGACACTATTTAAACATACGTCAAGGGAAAATAAAGGTTTGATTGGAGGATTTATTTTTTCTGGCGTCGGAATCGGAATAGCCCTGTCTGGCACAATTATTCCTTTGCTGGTAAATAAAGGATTGTCAGTAACTTGGTTCGCTTACGCTTTAACAGCCATTGTTCTAATACTTTTTACGTGGAATGGATGGCCTGAGGGAAGCAATGAAAAACATGACATTCACGCCAAAACTCATGGGCCTGGTGTTGGATTTTGGAATAAAACTATCGTCCTGCTGGTTGTTTCATATGTATCTAACGCAGTAGGTTTTGTTCCACATACGGTTTTTTGGGTAGACTTTATTAGCAGAGGACTAGATCTGGGTATTGAGACAGGAACACATTTGTGGGTGCTTTTAGGCTTGTCTGCTGCGGTAGGCCCTCTTTTGACAGGATTTCTAGCAGACAAAATTGGTTTTGCAAAAAGCATTAGGATAAGTTTACTGATTAAAGCAATCGGCGTTGTTTTACCTTTAATATCCACCTCAATTTGGAGCCTTACCATATCCAGTGTTTTTGTGGGCAGTTTGGCGTTGGGAATAAGTTCACTTGCAGCAGGCAGAACGGCAGAATTGGTTTCCCCTGCTCTTCAAAAGAAAGTATGGAGCTACATGACAGTAACCTATTCAATTGCACATGCACTAACCGCGTATATGCTAACGTATCTTTTCTCTGTTTATGGATCTTACTATATGCTTTTTACCATAGGCGCGATATCATTGATTATTGGAAGTATAACTGATTACCTGAGCTCAAAATCTGCTGGACAGTAGTATCGAGATGAAAATTTTAAATTATTGAGGTATGGTTCTTTATAATGTCGTAATACAAATCAATAGTGAGATTGAAGCTGACTTTATGGAATGGTTTAGGAAACAACATATTCCGTTGATTATTTCGACCGGATATTTCATCGGGTTTAGTTTGAGTAAACAAATATGCTCCGGTTTCGATGCGAAAACTACAACCGTTTGCAGATTTTTTTGCCATAACATGGAAGATTATGAGAACTATCTGAATAATTCAAGTAAGGTTATTAGAGACGATTTTCCCACCAGATTTATAGATAGATATATCATTATCAGAACCGTCGAAGAAATGTGAGTCTCATGATTATCGGGTAAATATGAACAGTATTGGAAAAATTATAAAAAATAAATAACAATTTTATTGTGATAAAACTAGTTTACGGTGCATTACTATTTACTGCAATGATGCTCGCTGCATCAAAAAATAATCTTATGGCACAGACCCAAACAAAAACTTCAATGGAGGAACAAAATAACCATTCAATTATTTTCTACAAGACGATTGAAATAAATGGGCAAATTATCTTTTATAGAGAAGCGGGGCAACCAAATAAGCCAGTAATTCTTTTTCTACATGGTTTTCCATCGTCTTCGCGTATGTGGCAGCCTCTATTGGAAAAATTGTCCGCAGATTATCACGTAATCGCACCTGACTACATTGGATTTGGACATAGTAGCCAGCCAGCGGCAGACAGCTTTGATTATACTTTTGATAATCTGGCGGAATATATAAGTAAATTCATTACTCAATTATCACTGGAGAAATTCATATTGGTACAACAGGATTATGGAGGACCAATTGGAATGCGGATTGCTGAAAAGCATCCTGAAAAAGTACAGGCAATAATTGTTCAGAATGCTGTTAGCCATAAAGAAGGGCTTTCATCTTTATGGGATACAAGAAAGGCGTTTTGGGCTGATAAAGAGAAATACTATGATGCTGTAAAAAAGAATTTCACAAGTCTGGAGGCCACTAAACAAAGACACATAGGGAGTACGCCAACACCTGAAAAAATTAACCCTGACACCTATACTGACGAGTATTTATTTTTAAACAAACCGGGAATGGCAGATATTCAGTTAAATCTTTTCCACGACTATCAGAGCAATGTTAACTTATATACCCAATGGCAGGAATGGTTAAGAAAGAATCAGCCTAAACTACTCGTTATCTGGGGTAAATACGATCCGTCATTTACTGTGGCAGGAGCCTGGAAGTATAAAGATGATGTCCCGGAAGCGGAAGTACACATAGTGGACGGGGGACATTTTGCATTAGACGAAGCTGAACCCGAAATTTTAAGTTTAATGCAGAACTTTCTGAGAAGAATTATCATTGAAAAATAGCTTTTCCCAAACTCTCGTGACTTCCTGAGTTACAATGATTTTGAGTTTATTATAGTTATATGAAAATTAATAATACAGATAAAATGAAAGTGCAAACCTATCATAAAGAAAAAACAGCGTTGCTGTTTATCGATCCCTATAACGACTTTCTATCAGAGGGTGGAAAAATATGGCCTCGGGTAAAAGAAGTTGCGCAGGCTAATGATTTGTTAAACAATCTAAGGGCAGTTGTTAAGTCGGTGCGGGAAGCCGGAATTCAGGTGTTTATTGTTCCACACAAACGATGGGAGACTAATGACTACCAGTATTGGAAGTTTCCTAACCCAACACAACAGGGAATCATTGAACGTCACACCTTTGCTAAGGGCACATGGGGTGGAGAGTGGCACCCTGATTTTGCTCCCCAACAAGGAGATATTCTCATTAAGGAGCATTGGGCGCAAAGTGGTTTTGCCAATACCGATTTGGATATGTTGCTTAAACAAAAAGATATCACGCATGTCATTGCTATCGGATTGTTGGCGAATACTTGTGTGGAAAGTACTGCTCGTTTTGCGATGGAGCTGGGTTACCATGTTACGCTCGTCAAGGATGCTACTGCGGCTTTTACCATGGAGATGATGCACGCCGCCCATGAACTAAATGGACCAACGTATGCCCATGCTATATTAACAACTGCTGAACTAGTTAATACGCTGGCTAAAGATTAGACCTTGCCGGGGACACTCTTTACAGGCTACACCTGTTGTTTTAGCAAAATGCAATGCGAAAGAAAAGTAAACACTAAATTTATACAGTAATAGTTATTTCAAATGTATAACGCCGATTTAAATGCTTTTTACGATCAGTATATTAATAGCGAGTTTTCGGCGGAGAACAGTTTTTCGGGACATTTTGATTTTTTATTATGGGAGAACCTTCAGAAAGATGCATCTGCCTGCGGGCGATATCAAAGAAAACCGTTTTATAAAATTGCTTTACTTCGGGGCGAAGCTATTTATTACTCCGGCAATCAGCAAATCCGAATCTCCGGAAATACTATTGTTTTTACGGATCCCATGATTCGATTCAGTTTTGAAACTATTGATGAAAGTTTCGATGGAAAATATTGTGTTTGTAGTGAAAGTTTCCTGCGTGGGACGAGCAAATTGTCGCTAAGTAACTGGCCTGTTTTTAGAGACAGAAATATTTACGTGCAATCCTTAAGTAATGAGCAGTATACGGAATTATTACGTATTTTCAATGAGATAGAGGATGAATACAAATCTGATTATCTCTTTAAAGAAGAGTTGATTCGAAACAGGGTTTTTGATATGATCCATTACACGCAGAAATTAAATAAGAAACTGCTTGAATTTATCCAGATTCAGGAGGAGAGCCTGGAAGACAGATTCTTTAAGATACTGCACAATGCCTTTTTTAATATCAGCAAAGAAATGCCACTGGAAGATAAATCTCCCGCTTATTTTGCAGGATTACTATTTACCTCTGTTGACCAGCTTAATAAAGTGATAAAAAGAGTTACTGGGAAGACTACGCAGGGACTTATTCACGAACGTATTATTGAGGAAGCTAATGTTTTGCTGAAGCATACTAACTATACCGTTAAAGAAATTGCCTGGAGTCTCCATTTTCAGGAAACCTCCCATTTCCAGAATTTTTATAAAAAACAAACCAATTGTACACCTCTCGAATATAGAGAATCGTAGTTTTTTTGTAGTTATAATCCCGATTTTTGTACCTGATTTTTTTCTTTGCTGCCGTATTTTTGTGAAAGAAAATTAAAGAAATTAAGCAATGAAAAAATCATTTTTAATTATTGGCGCAGGTGAAGTGGGGCTTGCTATGTTGAATAGCCTGCATGATTATCAGGAAAAACACGGACAGCAATTAGAAATAGCTGTGCTCGTACAACCCTTAGTAAACAGTGCCGCGAGAATCAAAAACAATCCAAGGTTTGCAAATGTAAAAGTGGAGGCTGTTGACCTGGTTAACGAAAATATTCAGAATTTAATTGCCGTTTTTGAAAAATATGATACGATTATATGTTGCAGCGGATTTTCGACAGGTAGGGGGATGCAAGTTAAAATCACGAATGCAGTATTAGATGCTGGTGTCACGAGATACGTTCCCTGGCAGTTTGGAGTAGATTATGACAAGATCGGCCGGGGCAGTGCACAACCCTCATTTGATGAGCAATTAGAGGTTAGAGATTTACTTCGGGCACAGCATAATACCCATTGGATTATTGTCTCTACCGGGATGATTACCAGCTTCTTGTTCCGTGAGGATTTCGGCGTAATCAATTTATCAGAGAAAAAGATAAGTGCGTTAGGAGATTGGCAGAACAGCCTTACCCTAACTTCTTGTGAAGATATTGGAAATCTAACTATCGAAATTTTGTTCCACCAACCAGAAATATTAGATCAAGTTGTATTTATAGCTGGAGATACACTAACTTTTGAAGAGATGTTTCATAAGCTGGAAGGACTTTTCGATATGGGATTTGATCGTAAGGTATGGGATATTCCTCAACTGGAAAAAGACGCCAAAGACAATTCAGATAATGTTTTTAGCCGCTATAGGCTGGTTTTTACTAATCCAGGCGTTACATGGCCTTTATCAGACACGTTTAATTATCAAAACAAGATCGCTGCAGTTGGTTTTGAGCGTTGGATCAAAGAAAATATTCTATAGGGGTCTACCTCCCCGAAACTGTGTATCTGCTAAGGTCGATCTTATCACCAGGATATTGATAGCATGAAGCTAATGCACTATCTTTATGATCGCAGAATTTTTTATATTATGAAAAGATATCTTTTACTACTATTATTATTCACGACATTATCTGGATATGCTCAGAATACGATCAATAACTACAAATATGTATTGGTGCCTGAGCAGTACAGTTTTTCTAAAGAAATTGACCAGTATGGCCTAAACAACCTAACTAAGGACTTGCTGGAAGAAAAGGGTTTTAAGGTTTATTTTGATGATAAAAATCTCCCGGCTGAGATAGCTAATGATAGGTGTAAGGCAATGAATGCCGATCTTATAGAGAAAAAAGGGATGTTTACAACGACACTTACGCTGATATTAAAGGATTGCCAGGGGAATGTAGTCTTTAAGGGTAAAGAGGGTAAAAGCAGAGAAAAGGAATTTAGAACTTCTTACAATGATGCTTTAATAAAAGCCTTTGAGTCCTTAAATGAGTATCCCTACACTTTTACCGGTGAAGCCCGAAAGGTTGAAAGTGTAAAAGCATCTGAGGTTGCTGTAGTTCCCGCAAATCAACCGGCGGGAGCAGCTGAAAGTACCGATCCCTCGGGAACATTATATGCCCAGATAACAGAAAATGGTTTTCAGTTGATAGACACCGCGCCAAAAAAAGTGCTGACTCTTTTTAAAACCTCTATACAGGATTGTTTTATCGCAGATGATGGACAACATAAAGGCATAGTACTGAAAAATGGAGGGAAATGGTTTTTTGAATATTACAGTAATGACAAACTGATCTCTAAAGAATTACTGATTAAATTTTAATCTTTGAGGTAAAATGGATCGTTGAAGGGTATCTGAAAAGACACCCTTTTTCTTTATCTGTTAAACCTGTTTTTTCGAATTTATGAAGATTATTATAAGTTTTAATATACTTAAATAGCTTGTTGACAGCTCGGCAATGTAAATGAATGTTACGAAGTGTAAATCAAAGCGACAATTTGTTAATGAGCGTTAAAGTGCAGATTTAACAGGATTTACATCTATACATTTGGATAAAGATGACTCTGGCTAATGGTATCCGGAGTTAATAAATAACAATCCTTATGAAACATTTTTTAATCTGGATAATGGCGGCAACAACCATTTCCAGCTATGCCCAAACCGCCGACAAAGTGCTGGCAAGAGTGACCTATAATTTCAGTCATCTTCGGGATACGACTAAAAGAGATCAGATACATACCGAAGAAATGCTGCTTATAATCGGGAAAAATGTATCACTATATACCAGTGCTTTTAATGTTGCTCAGGCTGGGGAAATAAAACAGATGATGATGAAGCCGGAAGCACAACAGGGCTCCTTTATGTCTGTTAGTTCAAATCTCCGGTCTACCTTACCTGCAACTGCTGGCGGTAGTTTTGAAAATATTAGTATACCTACTTTAACGGACTATTACTTCTTTTCAAAAACGCATAAATTCTATACAAAAGAACAATTGGATAGGCCATACCTTGTTGAAGAAGATGCGCCGAAGATTAATTGGAAAACTACCAACGACACGATTAGCTTTTCTGGTATAGTCTGCCAGAAAGCAGAAGCGTACTTTAGGGGTAGAAACTGGACTGCCTGGTATTCAGAAGAATTACCTTTTCAAAGTGGTCCCTGGAAGTTAAATGGTCTTCCTGGATTAATTATAGAGGCTTATGATGAAAACAAAGAAGTACAATTCAAATTTGCCGGGATAGAGAAAGCAAATCCAGCAACTTCATCGGCACCGGATAAAAGTAAGTCAAAAACTGCCGGAATGCAGCCGGAAATGCGGAACTATATCAATGATTTAGACTCTTATCTTGGAGATGAAATTAAACTTCCGGAAAATATCATCAGAACAAATTTATCGGGGATAAACAAGCTTAAAAAAGCAATGGAAAAAGATCCTGAAGGTTTTTTTAAGTCTCGGATGGATACTGCGCCCGTCGTTTCTGGCAGAACAGCTATGTCAACTGTTTCGATGACCGCAGGGTTCACTATTGGAACTCAGGAAAATAATCCAATTGAGAAGCCTGAAAAATGAACAAGCAATGTTTGTTTACGGCATTTTTAATACTGGGACCGCTTTTATGTGTTTTTGGACAAAAGCAGATAAAAGGAAAAATTATCGATGTAAAAGGTGAGCCCATTGCTGCGGTAACACTTACCTTAAAAATGAAAGATGAGCGCATTTTAAGTTTTGGTTTTTCAACAGAAAAAGGACTATTCAATTTAACTATGCCCGAGCTCAACGAGGAAGTGTTTCTAATTGCAACTGCAATCGGCTATGAAAAGAAAACTATCACAATAGCCAAAAGTCCGGAGAAAGATTATGAGATAGTTTTGCATGAAGGTGAAATTAACCTCAAAACTGTGCAAATTAAAAATAGACCTGCATTAGTAGTTAATGGAGATACACTCAATTATACAACGGCCGATTTTAGTAATGCACAGGACCGGACGATTGCAGACGTGCTAAAAAAGTTGCCTGGTATGCAGGTAGAGGACGATGGTAAAATAAAGTTTAATGGAAAGACTATCTCTAACCTATATATAGATGGCGATAATATGCTAAACGACAGATACAATGTTGGGACAAAAATTCCGCATGGAGCGGTATCTAAAGTTCAGGTTATAGAAAAGGATCAGCCAATTAAGCTACTGCGAAAAAATAACATAAGCCAGGATGTGGCCATTAATTTAGTCATTAAGAATGAAGCAAAGTTGGATATTATGAAAGAGATTGGCTTAGGTCTTGGTACGCCAAAGAAGGTTGATGGAAACTTAACCATGATGTCGTTCGGTAAAAAAATAAAATTCATTTATAATATTACCGGAAATAATATCGGTTCGGACCCCGGTATTGAGATTACTGCACATAATGGGAACAATTATGGAAATGAGAATAATAAACCATCAAATTTCCTTTCAACCGGGACTGGCGGTAACCCTCCACTGCCACAAAGCAGGTATTTATTCAATAAATCGGAATTGATAAACCTGAACAATTTTTATAAGATCAATCAGGATCTTAATGCTAAAGTCAATTTCTCTTACTTATATCATCAGGAAAACCAGAATATCAATACTTCTTCGGATACTTATTTAAATAACGGGCAAACAGTCAGATACAGCGAGGCGCAGCAAAACAAAATTATTCAACAGAAATTACATGCAGATCTGAACATTACAGGTAATACTGATAGTTATTTCTTAAGTAATAGTTTCAGGGTGAATTATGAACCTAAAAGAATAAATTCGGATGTAATTATTAATCATGCTTATGCAGATCAGGTACTTAAACAGAAGTTTTTTGATGTTTCAAATGAACTGAACTATAGAAAAAAGCTTAAATCATCATCGAATACGATTAACTTTTATTCGTATCTGAACAGTACTACACAACCAGAATCCCTTAAAATACGACCTGGATTGAATGACTCTATTTTAAATAGTGGACATCCCTATGCCGGTTTAAATCAGCAGTTGAAAATACCAACTTTGTTTACTGACAATTATCTGTCGTACGGTGTTGCCAACGGCCGGTTTACCCAGTACTATAAAACTGGATTCAGCATTCAAAATCAACAGTTTATTTCAGATTTGTATATTGTTCAGAACAACGATACAGATGAGGTTGTGAAGAATATGAATAATGATTTAAATTGGCTTAAGTCTAAAATATACACTGAAGCTACTTACGAATATAGTGGCCAGATGCTAAAAGCGACGCTTAATCTGCCTGTTGGTTACAATCGTATTCGGTACGATGACCCGGGTAAAGAATTGGATAAATCCTTACACAGGATATTTGTCAATCCATCTGTAAACCTTGTCTATAAGCTAGGATTGGAGAATTATGTGTCTGCAGATTATAGTTTCAACAATAAGTTAGGCGGAATAGATGATGTTTACAAAGGTGGTGTTTTAAAAAACTACAGATCACTTTTTGCTAATGACGCACCTGTTTCCGAACAAAATAATCATCATGCTGGTGCAGAATTTAAATTTAAAAATTCTTTACAGATGTTCATGTTTGGCATTTCTGCCGGCTATGAGTATACTACATTCAATACTATTTCTTCCTATATTTTAGCTGATAATCTGCAAAAGAAAATAGTACTGCCCATTAAAAACCAAAGCAGTACATGGTCTTTCGGGGTAAACGGAAGTAAATACCTATTTGATATCAGAAGTACGGTAAACGGCTCAGTAAATTACAGCCTTAATAAATTTAAACAGATGCAAAATGGTGAATTTGAGCCTTTTAGAACTTCGACTATTTCTTATACAGGGGGTGTAGAATCCAGATTAACAAGCTTTTTAAGCTGGTCATACAGGGGCACCTTTTCCATTACCAGTAATAGCGGTGGGAATAATACTCAAGTGAGAATAAATCCTAAACAACTCAATCAAAAGTCGACTCTAACAACTACTGCATTTAAAAGCTTATTCATTTCCCTATCCGGCGAACATCGGTTTATTCAGCAAGCTGGTCAGTCAGATTTGAGCTATTTATTTGCAGATTTCAACTTGCGGTATGTTTTTGTGAAATTTAAGACAAATCTGGAATTTGGTGTTACCAATCTTACCAATATTAAGAACTTCGAAACCATCGATTTTTCTCCGAATGCACAGAGATTATCGAGTTATCGCATTCCAGGAAGGATGATGATGGTTAAGTCTACATTTAACTTCTAACATTTAAAGAATTTTCTAGCCATTATGACCTATTTGTAACCTAGATTGGGTTTTATAATTCCGGGCTAAAGTGGTAATTTTATCCTGGAAGTTAATCATGAACTTATTCAAAATTTACGATGGAGATTATTGCCGCTCGATTAGAAGATATTAGCCAGATTATGCTCATTATTGAGCAAGCGAAAAGTATTATGCGAAAGAATGGTAATCAAACGCAATGGATCAATGGATACCCGTCGAAAGAAATTATAGAAGCAGATATTCGTAATCACCATGCTTTTGTATGTGTAGTAGATGCGGAAATTGCAGGTTACTTTTGTTTTATAATGGGAAGTGATCCCGATCCAAACTATAAAGTAATTGATGGAGGCGCCTGGCTCAATAATGCGCCATATGGTGTTATACACAGGCTAGCGTCATCAGGTACAGTAAAAGGGATTGCAAGAAAAGCATTCGAATTCGCTTTTAGCCGCGTCAATAATGTCAGAGTTGATACGAATCATGATAATATTCCGATGCAAAATTTTCTGAAAAACAGTGGCTTCGCTTATTGTGGAATCATATATGTAAGCGACGGAACTCCCAGAGATGCTTTCCAGAAAATAATAGCCAACGATCAGATTTGAGATTAGTCGTCTGACGACATCCATGACTAGATATAATTAGGGGAGGAATACAGCTAAAATGCAGGAAATAACAGGACCAGGTAAACAGATGTATCTGTATGATATTTATCAGCTGAATAAGACTGCGAAAATGGCTGGTTTATTATTTTTAGGGACCTTGTTGTTCCTTTTCCTTTTTAAACCTTTCGTTGTTAACGAAGCAGAGCTTAAATATTCCTATCTATTTACCTGTTTAGTGCATGCTGTATCCCCGGCAGTTATATTTATTGGTTATTTTAGGATTGTGGGTTATATTAAAAATGAAGATTTACTAAACGATAGACAGCTAACTTTTCATCTGGTTTTTTCTTTGGCCAGTGTTTTCTTGATTATCGGGGTGGTAAGCTTCTTGTTAAGAGACTTGATTTATAATAATTCAGATAACTGGTCTTTGCGTTATTTCTGGGAGGAAATTAGAAATACCTATTTGGCCGGTGGCTTGTTCAGTTCGTATTTCCTATTTGCAAATTATTATTTCCGGTCTCAGAAAAACCGTAAGCACGAGTATAATCTTCAGGAAATCAAAGAAAATGATACACAAGTACAGCCAGATGTAGTTTTCATTAAAGCACATGTTAAAATGGATGATTTCAACTTCAATCCTTCGGCGTTTTTGTTTGCCCGTGCTGAAGGAAATTATATTGAAATAACTACGCGAAATAATGACGGGTTAAAAAAGGAACTCAAAAGGATTTCGTTAAAACAATTTGAGTTACAGATTTCCGGTATTGGTAATCTGATCAGATGTCACCGGACCTATCTGATTAATATCCGACAGGTAAATCATGTAACAGGTAATTCACAAGGATACTTGCTGTCTTTTCAGGGAACGGCAGACAAAATTCCAGTTTCCAGAGCCAATCTGGAGATTTTTGACCGGTTATATCTAGAGAAAGGAATGAATTGATTTTTAGACGATTGCTGTTCATCACAAACTTTAGTTCCTGGTAACAAGCTTCGATCACAATGATAGGCTTTGACTAATTTTGACAGATGAATTCTCAAATAAATCGCATCTCAAATACCTTACGCTGTCCCTGGCTGGATTATTTACGCGGCTTTCTAACCTTACTAGTAGTCGCACATCACTCCTCATTGGCCTACACTACTTTTGCTAGTTTTAACAAAGAAATGTACGTCAGTTCAACTAATCCTGTTGTTGACATTACACGTTGGCAGGGAATGGATTATTTTGAGGACTTCAATGATATTTTCTTTATGGCTCTTATGTTTCTGATAGGTGGGATCTTTTTAATGAACAGTATTCAAAAAAAAGGGCAATCAATGTTTATTTCTGATAGATTTTATAGATTATTTATTCCATTTCTATTTGGCTCGACAGTGCTTATGCTCATTGCATACTGTCCGTCTTATTATCTTGCACATGGGAATTTTCACTTACGTAGCTATATCATTGATTTTTTTACCGTTGAGTCCTGGCCAGCAGGCCCAATGTGGTTTATCTGGCTTCTGTTTTTATTTAATCTGGTTTTTGCAATTTTATTTCCTGTGATCAAATCACCTGTGATCAGGATAGGGCGCAGCATCGGTAATTATGCGCACAGCCCATTAAAAATTATCCTGGTTTTCTACCTGATCGCGTGGTTAAGCTATGTTCCAATGGTAATGTTGTCTGGTGCCGGAACCTGGACCGGGGTTGGACCCTTCGATTTTCAGGTATCCAGGGTTCTTCTGTATTTCAGTTTTTTCTTCATTGGTATTGTTCTTGGTACTTCCGGTATTGATCAGGGTATCTTTGGGGAGAATAGCTTATTCGTTAAGAAATGGTTTTTATGGGTATCCGGATGCATTTTAACTTATTTATTGCTGAAATTTATTGAAGCACCATTAACCCTTATTTATAAGCAGCGAAAGTTGAGTGAAATACAAGCCTTATTAATTTACCGTTCAATATGGACATTGTCTTGTGTGTTCAGCAGTTTAGCGTTTCTAGTCTTGTTCCGAAAAGTATTTAATTCTATCCACCCCTGGTGGCAAAAGCTCTCTGAGAATGCCTATGGTATTTACCTGATGCATTATATTTTTGTCGTCTGGTGCCAATTTGTTCTAACCTATACAGATCTGCCTGTACTTGTTAAGTTCACTCTTACATTTATTATTTCAGTCGGGGCAAGCTGGGCTGTGAGTTATATATTCAAGAAAAACAGAAGGCTTGCGCAGATGTACTAATCTTTTAATCTTAACCTTTCATCGGTGAAACGATAGTTTTCACCGGTTGAATTTCTAATGCAACTTACAGGTGAATAGTTTTAGTGAAAATTATAAAAGATATGTCACTATTCACACCACTTGTTTGGGTTCTCATGATCTTGCCGCTTCTTGGCATTGCATTTATCAATTCAGAAAAAGGTCAGCTAAAATATCTGATCTTTTTTATCCTGTATTTTTTATTCGATTGTTACATTCAACAATTGGCCAGCGAGTTTATAAGCCTTAAATTCATTGGCCTCAGGTTTAGTTGGGCTGGAAAGATTTTAAGTCTGGCTATCTCCATGGCAATCATTTACTCGGTTTCTAAGTCCGATAGACAGGATATCGGTTTTACAGTGAGAACAAATTCCAAAAACCAGATTAAATCCGGCCTTTCAATCTTCTTTGGATTTTTACTGTTTGATTTTATTTTTAAAATGATTTTGTTTCCGAAAGGAGGTAGTTTTGATTTAGAAACATTTGCTTTTCAGGCAACAATGCCCGGATTAACTGAGGAACTCGTTTTTAGAGGAATCAATTTATGGTTGCTGGATAAGGTATTTCCTCCAAAATGGACATTTAAGGGAGTGAAGTTTGGTTGGGGGTTTATTATTGTTACGGTTTTGTTTGGGCTTATTCATGGTGTGTTGCTAACGAATAATTATGAATTTAAATTTGACTTGGTGACAATTGTTTACTTGTCCTTAATTTCGTCGCTAAGCTTAGGTATACTCAGAAAGCTCTCAGGAAGTGTTATTTATTCCGCTTTGGGCCACAATACCATAAATATAATGAATGCCATCATCAGAATTTTATAATTGAAATAGGTTCGGTTAACTCCCAAATTTATCTTTGGGAGCCTTTAAATATAATAATGCAGCATACACAGGTTTTTTCAGGTTATTTTACAGACAAAATTGCGGAGTTTAATTTTGAAGAATTCTATACAGTGAAGAAGCGTGTTTTGCTTCATAGTCTGATGTGGGTTGGTTTTGCGATACTGTTGTTTATCAGTTACAGGACTGGCTACCATCTAACGTACTTTAATAGTTTTATTCTAACATTCCGTATGGTTATAGTGAATATGATTGTTTTCTACTCATTTTTCTATGTTGCCCTGCCCCGAATTTTTAGAGGGAGTGTTGGTATGGCGATTCTATTGATAATAATCGCTTTTCCAGTATTTATGATCATTTGGATTGTGATAACTTATTTATTCTCATTGGGATATCATGTGTTAGGTTTTGAGATCTTAACAGGGGAATTGAAAGGAGCCATTAAAGGAAGTGCAAGTCAAACTTTTTTTCAGGCGATATCGCCAAGTAGAATAATATCCCAGACAATTATCATTATTTCTATATTGTCGCCTTTCTTTTTTGTGAAAATTCTTTTTGAAATATCGCGGCTTTATAACCGGACTTTGAATATCCAGAAGCAAAAAGCAATGTTGGAAATTCAGAATATCAATATTGAAAAAGACTTTTTGAAAGCCCAGCTCAATCCACATTTTCTCTTTAATACCCTGAATAACCTTTACAGCCTGAGCTTAAGGAAGGATGATTTGGTGCCGGGAGTTATCCTGAATCTTTCAGATACGATGAGCTATACCCTTTATGAATCGAACACAGAAAAGGTTCCTTTATGCAAGGAACTGGACTTTATCAGGAATTATGCAGAGCTTGAAAAAATGCGGTATTCCGGAGATAAAAACATTCATTATGAGTTTCTTTCTGAAGAAGAATGCTCTGGACTTTATATTGCACCACTCTTAACTTTCACCTTTATTGAAAATGCTTTTAAATATGGTCTGAAGTCTAAAAAGGATGCTTTTCTAAGTCTGAGAATAAAGCTGAGAGACGGACATTTTTATTTCGAGCTTGAAAATGATGTGGATATAACCGGAGAAAAGGCCGGTTTTGGAGGAATAGGGTTAGAAAATGCTAAAAAACGATTACAACTATTATATCCTCATAAATATGACTTGCAAATTCAGCTCCTTGAAAGCTGCTTTAAAGTGTCACTAAAACTGGATTTAGAAAACTAATGAAAAAACTAAATTGTGTCATTGTAGATGATGAGCCATTGGCTAGAGATGTCATTGAATCTTTCGTTAAAGAAGTTCCTTTTTTAAATATCCTGGCGACATTTGAAGACCCTGTCGATGCGCTTTTATTTATCAAAGATAATCATGTAGATATAGTTTTTAGCGATATAGAAATGCCGAAGCTGAATGGTTTAGAGCTCGTGCGTTCTCTGGAGAATTCGCTGGTTATTATTTTCATTACGGCTTACCGTGACTTCGCCCTGGATGGTTTTGAGACAGGAGCAACTGACTATCTGGTTAAACCTGTGAGATTTGACCGGTTTTTGAAGGCTGTCAATAAAGCGAAAGATTATCTGGAGTTAAAACGGTCTTCAGCTATACAACAAGTAAATAACGATCGGATTTTTATAAAATCTGAAGGGAAGCTAATTAAAATTTTACTCGATGAAATCTTGTATATAGAGGCCCAGGGAGATTATTTGAAAATCGTTGTCCCATCAGCCGTTTACACAACTCAGGCGACACTTAAGTCTATGGAAGAAACAATAACATTACCCAATTTTTTCCGGGTGCAGCGGTCATTCATTATAAATACAGAGGCCGTAAGTAGTGTAAATGGTAATATGGTTGAGCTTGTTAACGGAAAATCCATTTCTATTGCTTTGAATAAAAAAGAGGAGCTATTTGATATTCTGGGAATTAAATAAAGCGGTAACCCTTACCGCTCAATTCAATTATTCAGTTATCTCAATGATGTTGTTTTCAGGGTCCAGCACTATACTTTCATAATATCCATCACCAGTTGTTCGGGGTCTTCCGGCAATCTTATACCCATCACATTCCAGCAGAGCGGTTAACTCGTCAACTTTTTGAGGACTTCCCACGCTAAATGCTAAATGTACTAGCCCCATGCTTTGATTTTCAAAATTCTTCTCAATATCTAAAATATCGCTTTTTTTCATGAGTTCCAGTCTTGGCCCTTTACCGAAACTCAGAAAATAGGATTCAAATCTTTTTGAATTATTTTCATATTTCTCATTTGCAGTGGCATTAAAATACTTTTCGTAGAATGCTTTCATGCGCTCAAGGTCTGCCGTCCATACGGCAAGGTGTTCGATATACATCATTGTAAACGTGTTTTATTAGTCCCTTTTAATTAAAATAGGACCTGTTGTTATAATTTGCGATATTATGCAATTATACGATATATTGCAAATAATTGCAAAAACGCATATAATTGCATATGTTTATTTTAAAAATCAAAAGATGAATAAAAGACTTTCAATTCAACGTTGTTGCCGAATTAGTTTATATCTGGTAACCGCCGTATTACTTATTAGCTGTAAAGATGCTCCTGAAGGTAATAACCAGTTAACCAGCACGGAGAAGGAGCAGGGATGGAAATTGTTGTTCGATGGAAAAACAACCAAAGGCTGGCATTTATATAACAAAGGAGAAGTTCCTTCAGCCTGGTTGGTTAAAGATGGTGCCCTGCATTGTACCGACGATGCAGAATTAGAACATGGTGATCTGGTTAGTAATGAGGCTTATGAAAATTATGATTTGCGCTTTGACTGGCAATTGAAAGCCGATGGAAATAGCGGTGTATTTATCAATGTTCAGGAAAGCCCGGAAAATCCAACTACCTGGTCAACAGGTCCGGAATATCAGCTCCTGGGAAATGAACATCCGGATATGGCGAAACCAACTAAAAGGCCTGGCTGCCTTTACAGTTTCATGCCGCAGATTAATGAGGTCGCTGCCAAACCCGCAGGAGAATGGAATCAGGCACGGATAGTTCAGGAAAATGGGAAGATTACCTTTTATTTAAATGATAAGTTAACGGCAAAAGAAGACTTGAAATCTCCACAGTGGAAGGCAAGTGTTGATTCCAGCAATTTCAAAAGCTTTCCTGCATTTGGAAAAATCAGTTCAGGTCGTATCGCTTTACAAGACTGGACGAAAGGGGTTGCCTTCCGAAATATTAGAATTTTAAATTTATAATCAGTTAGGATCCCTGCACTGACGGGGATCCTAACCTTATAATTATGTGTAATATCTGCAGTAACAATTTCGTACGCAATGCATCTGATATAGAGATTCCTTTTAATAGACCCGCCAGAGGAATTGTCCGGTCTATTTGAAAAACCAAACATGCTCAGATGAAAAAACTACTGTTTTGTGTATTCCTGCTCTTCGTATTTACAAGCACGGTCTATTCTCAGGCCACTATTCAATCAAATAAAGAAAAGTTCCTGTCAGACTTCGATCTGTATTACAATATTCTAAAGAAAGCACATGCAGGATTATATAAATATCATTCTGAACAAGAGATCGAACGTTTTTTCAGTATACAAAGAGCGAAGATCAATGATCAAACTGATCTTATTTCTTTTTACAACCAGCTGTCCGCTATAGCTTCCTATATCGGAAGTCTGCATGATTCAGTGGGGTTGCCCGACAGCCTGAAAAAAGAGATGTATCTGCGTAAGGAGTATTTCCCTTATCCTGTTAAGCTAATAGACAGTAAACTGCTCTTCAACATGGATGGAAAAGCTATTCCGGCAGGAGCTGAAATTCTTTCTGTTAATGGGATAATGGTTAAAGATATTTTACCTGAGCTTTATGAGCTTTGTACAGCTGACGGATATAATACGACAGGAAAAGCACCCGATATCAACTCTAAATTTCCATGGTTGTACCGTCTGAAATTTGGTCCTAATCAGGAGTTTAAGATTATTTATCAGCCTTATCCTGGTAAAAAGAGATTAACAACTGTGCTGAGTGCATCTACTTATGATGATTTCAAGACTATGTTTGCCAACCGTCATTCCCTGGCACTGGATACAGTCTTGCTTAGAAAACACGCATTTGAGATTGTGAATAATGGAAATACCGGTATATTAACAATCAATACATTTTCAATGGGCGGTCCAAAAAACCCAAAACATCTCGCCTTTAAAGAGTTCCTGAGGAATACATTCAGCACAATGAGAGATAGAAACATCAAAAACCTGATCGTGGACATCAGAAAGAATGGGGGAGGATCAGATCCAAATGATTTAATGACTTTCTCTTACCTGGCCCATAAACCCTTTAAAGAGAATGCAGAAGCCTTTACAATTTTCCAGGACGTCCCTTATAAGCAATTTATTATTCCTGCAGACACTGCAGAATTAAAAGATCTTGGAGAAGAACTAAAAGATGAGCACAGCGAATTCTCCAATGGAAGATACTATCAGAATCAGAAGTTCAATCCTCTCTGGCAACCAGATAGCCTTGCTTTTAATGGTAGGGTATATATTCTCAGTGGCCCGGCAGTAGCTTCTGCAGCTTCTCTATTTGGAAGCCTTGCAAAGAGTGAAGGGAATGTCAGGATTGTTGGCGAAGAAAGTATGGGTGGTTATTATGGACATACCGGGCATATTCCACTGTCTTATTTCCTGCCCTATACTAAAATTCTATTCACTTTTTCAGTAGTCGACCTGAAACAGTATGTTCAGCCAAACAAACAGATTCCTGCAGGACGAGGGATTATGCCAGATTATAAAGTCGGGCAGTCGCAGTTGGATTTCATTAAAAACAAAGACACTGTTTTAGAATATGCTTTGAGAGACATCTCCAATTAAACTAGTAATGCAATGAACGACATTGAAAATCTGCGTCAGAGAGCAGATTTTCAATACTATCTGATGAAATATTGATTGATTCTACACGCAGGATTTTGTCTATATCGTCCATATCGACACTCCAGTTTTTAATTCTGGACTCCGCTGTAAGAAGCTGCCTGACTTTTCTAAGATCTTCCGGTGTATTGATATTTGTTTCAAATATGAGGATATCCATTAGTATATTTTTTATAGGTGACTGAGTAGTGTAGTATTTGCTCAAATTAATCTTCCAATCAGCTTCTTTTTGACGAATTCATCAAAAAAAAACTTGCGATAAAAATCTCCAATCGGCATTTCGGCATCTCTGATTGTTACCGAGTTATTATCGAATGACTTCACATGCTGAACGTTGATGACATAAGATTTGCTTACCCTTACAAAGATGTTTTTTGGTAATTGATCGTGGATAGTTTTCAAATTCATCGGGGTGATGATTTTCCCATCTTCGGTTTGCATAATAACATAATCTTTCAAACCCTGTATGAAAAGAATACTTCGAAGATCTACCTTAATATACTTCCGGCCTTCTTTAACGAAAACATAATGATCATCTATTGTTTCTATTTTATTTGCTGAAATGTCTGATTTTAACAGCGAGAGATAGCTGCGGGCTTTGATCACAGCCCGTTGAAATCTTTCTTCAGAGATTGGCTTGATGAGGTAATCTACGGCGTCGAGTTCGAAACCATCAAGTGCGAATTCAGAATAAGCAGTCGTAAAAATAATAAGTGTACTTCCCGTTATTTGTTTAGCGAAACTAATACCGTTTAATCCCGGCATTTGAACGTCCAAAAATATGAGATCCACAGGGGTTTCTTCGATGAATTTTTGAGCCGACCTGGCATTGCTGAATTGCTGTAGCAGCTGAAGATCAGAAACACCTTCTACCAGCGACTGTATAGCCTCCCTGGCCAATGGCTCATCGTCTACAATAATACAGTTCATAATTCGATTATTAAATTAACATTAAATTGATCGTCCAGATCCTGGATTACCAGCTTGTGTTTACCAGGATAAAGCAGTTCCAGTCTCCGTTTAATATTGGCGAGGCCTAAACCTCCAATATGATTATCTGATTCAGACTTTCCGGGCTTCGAATTCACACATTGAAAAGTCAATTGCTTGTCTTTCATTATAAAATGCAAGTGTACATATGATTTATTCTCCGCATCCTCGTTATGCTTTACCGCATTCTCGGCAAAAATAATAAATAGCAGTGGAGCAAGCTGTACCCCCTCCAGTTCGCCATCTTTGGATATAATAATCTCGAAATTGTCACGCCGTATCTTTTCAAGGTTCAGGAAATCTTCCAGGAATTTGACTTCGGCGGTGAGTAGTACTTGCTCTCTGGCACTATCATACAACTGATAACGGAGCAATGTGCTTAGTTTCATGATGATCTGTGATGCCTTTTCAGGGTCTTTCCGGGTTAATACATTTACATTATTGAGCATATTAAACAAAAAATGTGGGTTGATTTGGTTTTTCAGCTGACCCAGCTCCGCTTTCATTGTCGCTGTTTCCAGCTCAACAATGCGCCGTGTATGTGAGATCAAACGCTGAAAAAGTTTAACTGCGGTTGATGCTGCCATAAAAATAAAATAAACCGTTAGACCCAACAAGTCCGACCCCTGGTCTTCCTCCTGGTATTTCGGCCTTATATAAGGCTTTAGATAAGACTTCAGGAAAAGTATAAGCATGGTGATTATACCAAACACAAGTACGATCCAGAAAAAATATTGAATGTACTTTTCCTTGAAGATGAGTGCCGGAACCAGGCGGTACATATTCAGATAAAAAAGGGATAAGATTGAAAGAAGCATGACAACCTTAGTCAACGAATTGACTGGTTCCATGTATACGTCGTTTTTAGCATACAGGCCTGCCGAGAACAGAGAGATAAGGATCACGTGGCGATAGACACTAAACTTAGGACTAACAATAAATTGAAGTAAAGATCTATTGGGTAGAATATTTGAACTGTTTTCTAGATACATACAATTAATCAATAAATTCTAAGCTACAGAAACCTGTTCGGCAAAAAATATATAATCTACCAAACGGCGCAGATATTATACAAAACATTGAGATGAGCGGTAAGATCAGTCACATTTCTTCCTATGCCAGAAACGATCTTTTGTCTAATAGTCTGCTGGCTTCCTATAATAACGAAAAAAACTATTGCCAAGGCTGATACTTTCGCGTCAAAACCATAGCGTCGATATGTATAGATTACTTATAATAATTTTAGTGCTGACCGGATCTCTAAGATCCTTTGCTCAGAAGCGATATACCTTGAGTGGTGTAATTAAAGATGAGGTAACCGGAGAGACTTTGATCGGAGCCACCGTCAGAATAAAAGAACTGCCCCAGAGTGGTTCCTCTACTAATAATTACGGATTCTATTCACTTTCTGCTCCTGAGGGTAAATACACCCTGCTTTTTACTTATGTAGGTTACGAAACAATCAGTCGTACCGTTTCCCTAAATCAAAATCAAAGTATTAATGTATCAATTCTGGCGAAAGGTAATTTACAGGAAGTAGTCATAACCGCTAATAAAGCAAATAGCGATCAAGTAAAAAGCCCTCAGATGGGCCTTGAGAAATTGAATATGGCTCAGATCAATAATGTGCCTGTAATCATGGGTGAAAAGGACATTCTGAAAACTATATCCCTGATGCCCGGCATTAAAGCATCCAGCGAAGGTAATACCGGGTTTTATGTTCGTGGGGGAGGCTCAGATCAAAACCTGATCCTGTTGGATGAGGCTACCGTTTATAATGCCTCACACCTTTTTGGTTTTTTTTCTACTTTCAATTCTGATGCGATAAAAGATGTAAGCATTTACAAAGGAGGTATGCCGGCACAGTATGGAGGACGGTTGTCATCGGTGCTGGATATTAAAATGAATGAAGGAAACAGTAAAGACTTTACTGTGCAGGGTGGTATCGGTCTGATTGCTTCAAGACTTAAAGTAGAAGGGCCAATTGTTAAAGATAAAGGTTCGTTTATGGTTAGTGCCAGGCGAACTTATGTTGATGCATTTCTGAAATTGTCTTCTGATACCGCAATCAAAAACAGTTCCCTGTATTTTTATGATATCAATGTTAAAGCTAATTATCATTTTAATGATAAAAATGCAATTTATATATCTGGATACTTCGGAAAAGATGTGCTTGGTCTAAAGAACATTTTTGGTACTAACTGGGGAAATGCAACGGGTACAATAAGATTTAATCACCTGTTCAGTAACAGACTCTTCTCCAATACTTCCTTAATATACAGTAACTATAATTATACGATACAAAACTTCCAAAATGACCAGGGGTTCAAAGCGGTATCCAAAATAACTGATTTAAACCTTAAACAGGACTTTCAGTATTCTCTTAATGATAACCATCTGGTCAAATTTGGAGTTAATGTACTTCATCATACAATTTCACCAGGAAGTATAAATTCTGATGGATCCTCCAGCTATAATAATGTAAAAACAGAATTAAGATATGGTTTTGAAAATGCCGCTTATATCAGTGATGAGTGGAAAGTCAGTGACAAACTCTCCGTACTTTATGGTGTCCGGCTGAACGGTATGTTTTTAACTGGTCCGGGAACTTTTAAAAGTTATGATCTCAAGGGAGAAGTATTAAGTTCCAGTACTTACAAATCAAATCAACTGGTCAAAAGCTATTTTAACCTGGAACCGCGTCTTTCGGCGAGTTATCAATTAAATGAGCAAAGTTCAGTTAAGGCATCTTATAACAGAAACACTCAAAATGTTCATTTACTCTCTAATTCTACCAGCAGTACGCCTACTGACTTATATGTAATAAGCAGTAAAAATATCAAACCGGAAATTGCAGATCAGGTGTCGGCCGGTTACTTCCGTAACTTCAAAGACAATGCCTTTGAATTCTCTGCGGAGGTTTATTATAAGGCACTTCAAAATCAGATTGATTATAAAGATGGTGCACAATTAATCGTCAACCAGGACGTGGAAGCAGAGTTAACTTACGGCTCTGGCCGGGCGTATGGTATTGAGCTTTTCTTAAAGAAAAAATATGGACGCTTTAACGGCTGGGTAGGTTATACGTTGTCGAAGACAGAAAGGAAATTCGATGCCATAAATGGTGGTAAATATTTTTCCGCAAGGCAGGATCGTACCCACGACCTCTCCTTAGTAGGTATTTATACGTTGAATAAGCGATGGACGTTTTCCGGCACCTTTGTTTATGCAACTGGTAATGCTGTAACTTATCCGACCGGTAAATATAATATTGGTGGTTTGACTACCTATTCGTATTCTGCCAGAAATAGTTACCGGCAGCCGGCGACCCACCGCCTCGATCTGGGGGCGACACTGGAAGGGAAAGAAAATAAGAAATTCAGTTCCAGCTGGACATTTAGTATCTATAATGTTTACTCCCGTCGTGATCCGTTCTCGATTACTTTCCGTGATAGTAAAACGGACCCTACAAAAACAGAGGCCGTTCAAACCAGCATTTTCGCGACACCTATTCCTTCAGTTACCTGGAACTTCAAATTCTAATTTAAAAATGATGAAAACATATAATCAAAATCTACCCGTAAATTTCATAGTCATGATTGTGACGGTTTTATTGATATCTATCGTAATGCTTAATTCCTGTACTAAGGTGGTCGATATCAAAGTGGGAAATGATACCGACAAACTTGTTATTGAAGGCATGGTGATTGATACTGCAGGCTCGCAAAGTGTCAAACTGACTACTAACGTTCCTTTTTCTAATTCCAACACTTATCCTCCCGTAACCGGAGCCATTGTGTCTGTTAATGATGGTAACGGCTCAACTTATAATTACATTGAGGGCCCGTCAGGTATTTATACTTCACCAGCCTTTGTAGCTAAGGCGGGAAACAATTACACGATGCATGTTCTGGTTAATGGAACAGATTATACTGCCAGCTCGCGGATGCCGGAATTAGTAGTGCTGGATTCGCTGTCTTCAAAGGTTTCTCCTTTTGACAGTAAGCAACGAGAGGTTACCGTATATTACAAGGATCCAGCCGGAAAAGCAAATTACTACCGGTTTGTAATGTTTTTAAATGGTGTTCAAGTAAAAGCAGTATTTGTATTTAATGACGATTTCAATGATGGGAAAAAGGTAAGTATTGATCTGTCTGACGACGATACTGATATGTTTTCCGGTGATAAGGTAACTGTAGAAATGCAATGTATCGATAAATCCATCTTTACTTACTGGAACACGCTGATGCAGCAGGGAGGGAGCGGGCCGGGTGGCGGTGTCACACCCTCCAACCCGCCAACCAATATATCGCCGTCAGTCCTGGGTTATTTCAGTGCACATACAAGTCAGAAAAAAAGCATGGTTCTCAAATAGCCGGTCTATTATCCCGATGCGGGTTAATACCCGTTCAATATCACTATATCGAGCGTAATGGCAGTGAAAATATCAGACAGTGAGTTTGTTATGGATTTCTATCGAAAACTGAGAGCATTTTTTCCAAAGCACCTATGCTATGCATCCGCTCTCCATTCGCAAGAGATTCCTGTGCTGCTGTTGCCGCTCTTTTACGCATGTTAACCTCATAGGAAGAAATGGCTTCCTGTAAGGTTTTGAACTTATCTGACGTTAAACACTCGCTCAATTCCAGGCTGTCGCGCATAGACATATTTGCGCCTTCTCCTGCGAAGGGCGGCATTACATGTGCGGCGTCACCAATCATGGTTAAATTTGGAATTGTTTCCCACGTTTGGTCCAGAGGCATACAATAAATCGGACGTGGGATGAGCGGAGTTACAGCATTTTCAAGTAGTTGGTACCAATAGCCGCTCCATCCGGAATATTCGTGTTTAAACCATTCCAGTAACTGCACCTTATCTGAATAATCTAACCCATTATCTATAGCCCAGTTTTCATAGGTTTTGAAGCTTAAATAAAAGCCCAGATCATTTTTACCTTTTTGGCCTCCCAATAAACACTTTGTATCTCCGAAAGCCATTATTTTACCGCCATTGAGTAGCGTATATATATGGGGTGTAGCCTTTTCTGCATCGCGGATATTTATTTCGACCATCGTAACCCCGGAATAGAAAGGTTTAATTCGCGTGATGTAGGGACGGATTTTCGAATTGGCACCATCAGCTGCAATTACAATATCTGCGTATACGGTTAAACCGTTCTTAAAATGCAGACGCCAACCCTCGTTCTGCTTCTCCATGGAAACAAAATGACTGTCCCAAATGACCGTCTCTGGCTTTAAGGATTCCAGTAATACTTTTCTCAATGAGCCGCGGTCTATTTCAGGACGAAAATTTTTACCGGTCAGATCTCCGGTATTTGCAAGGTTATGATCACTGAATACGATTTCCGCCTGTTCGTTGACGATGACCTTTTTATCTGCACCGACGTGTACATTTTTGATAAACTCTTCCCACAGATTTGCTTTGCGTAAAGCGGCCGACCCGGACTCTTCATGCATATCGAGCGGGGATCCTTGCACACGGGCGTTTTTATTAAAATCTCTTTCGTAAACTTTTACAAGGGCACCTTTGAGCTGTAAAAGACGTGCTAGAGTCAAACCAGCCGGACCTGCTCCTATAATTGCAATTTGTTTATTTTGTATCAACATAATTTCTTTGTAACTGAAATACAAAATTCATAAATAAGCCATTCTCAGGATTGTACAAACGCGACAAAATCGTTTTCTATATCTTGTTTCCTTTTTTTTGTATTTCTTGAAAAAGCTGCTGGAGTAGTGCCGCTGTAACGTTTAAACTCCCTGCTCAGATGGGATTGATCGGTATAACCCAACTCATGAGCTAATGCTGCAAGACTGGAATCCGGATAATGCCACAATTGATTTCGTACTTGTTCAAAACGCATCAGACCGGATACATCTTTAACACTATAACCTGAAGATTGCTTGAACTTTCTTTCCAATGTACGGATGGTTGCATGTGCTGCGGCGGCCACCTCACTTACCGGGATTTTGCCATTTGCTTCCTTCATAGCAGCGCCAGCTTTAAACAATAAACTGTCGGTGGCAATTCCGGACCTGGCTGTCAGAAAGTAAGCTGTTACCTGTGTAATTGCATCATCAATATTTCCCTTTTTAATACGGCTGGTTAATAAAGTTTGAAGCCGGGCGATTGGGTGCTCTATTATCCGCATCCCATCTTTTCCTGAGGGTAGTCCGAGTAAATCGAAAATGGTCCAGGGAAAGCATCTGATGCCAATAATTTCCAGACGGTTTTGGGTGGTTAAAATCGCTGGCTGATTAAGCAGGCCCATAATAAACGGTGATGGTAAAGGCTCGATACCTTCATTGTAGCCAGTACTGGAAAGACTGCCGAAATAGAAAATAATTTCGGCGTAACCATCGGGCATAACCTCAAAATCCGATTGTAGTTCTTTTGAGTCTCTGCTTTCGTACCAAAAACACCTGATTGTATCCTTTAATTCCTCAGGAGGTTCAAATTCTTGATGAGTTATTTTGAAAGATGGCATACCCTAGTCTATTACATAAAGGTATGAGTAATTTTCCTTCAAATCACGCTGTTCGGCCATCGGTAAAATTGGTATGTATAAGGGCTAGTTGATTTAGAATGAAATAAACCGCAATAAGACTGAGGGTATCCATCCGATAATAAATGGATATAATTTATTAGTCTTAGTGTATATGATTATCTTACAGATCATTGTCTGAAAAACAAACAGTATTGTTTGTTTTTCAGACAACTTTACCCGTGGAGACGGATTGACTGACCAGGATAGTTATCCTTCATTTCTTAAACAATTATTAAATCAAAAAATCGTATGATCAGAAACCGGACAGTGCTGACATGTGCAGTGCTCATTTTGACGTTGTGTTTTCAGGTTAAAGCGTCGAACACAGAGAAAAGAAAATACGCAGCAGACCTGGTTGTTTATGGAGGTACTGCTGCTGCAATTACCGCTGCGGTTCAAGCATCAAAGTTGGGTAAATCGGTAATTATCGTGTCTCCCGATCTTCATCTGGGCGGAATGACTTCATCCGGACTTGGGTTTACAGACACGGGGGATAAATCGGTAATCGGTGGACTGGCTCGTGAATTTTATCACCGTCTTTATCTTCATTATGAGCAAGACAGTTCATGGAAATGGCAAAAAAAGGCAGAGTATGGCAATAAAGGACAGGGAACACCTGCAATGGATGGGGCAGAGCGGACAATGTGGATCTTTGAATCGCATGTTGCGGAAAATATTATGGAGGATTTTGTCAAAGAGTATAAGCTTACTGTATACCGTGGAGAATGGTTGGACCGGGAAAATGGTGTAATAATGAAAGATGGATATATAAATAGCATTACTACTTTAAGCGGTAAAAAGTTTATTGCAAAAGTCTTTATAGACGCGACTTATGAAGGCGATCTTATGGCTGCGGCAAAGGTTAGTTTTCACATCGGCAGAGAGGCGAATAGCCAATATGGAGAACAGTGGAATGGTGTAGAAACAGGCGTTTTTCAGCATGATCATTATTTTAAGTCAAAGATTGATCCGTACCTTATTCCGGGTGATAAAACCAGTGGATTGCTTGCAGGAATAACTGATGGAGATCCTGGCGTAAAAGGCGAGGCCGATCAGAAAGTACAGGCTTATTGTTATAGAATGTGCCTCACTGATAAGCCCGAAAACCGGATCACTTTTCCAAAGCCGGATCACTATAATCCTGCAACCTATGAATTGCTTGGCAGAGTATTCGCCGCAGGATGGAGAGATCTTTTTAATAAGTTCGATCCCATTCCAAATCATAAAACAGATACAAATAACCATGGACCTTTCAGCACAGATTTTATTGGGATGAATTATGACTATCCGGAGGCTACCTATGAGCGCAGGAAGGAAATTATCAAGGGTCATGAAAATTACCAGAAAGGATTAATGTACTATCTGGCAAATGATCCGGCAGTTCCCGCTGAGCTGCAAAACAGAGTTAAACAATGGGGTTTTACTAAAGACGAATTTAAAGGTAATGGTGGGTGGCCTTATCAGTTGTATGTGCGGGAAGCAAGACGTATGGTTAGTGATTATGTGATTACAGAAAACGAGGTCATGGGGAAAAAGGAAGTACCTAATCCTGTTGGAATGGGATCCTACGCGCTGGACTCCCATAATGTACAGCGCTACGTGACTGCAGAAGGGTTTGTCCAGAACGAAGGTGACATTGGCGTTAAGGCTCCACGACCTTACAGTATTTCTTACGATGCAATTATTCCTAAAATACAGGAATGTAAAAACCTGCTGGTACCAGTTTGCTTATCAGCTTCCCATATTGCTTACGGCTCTGTCCGTATGGAACCTGTGTTTATGATCCTTGGAGAATCAGCGGCTAGTGCAGCATCACTTGCCATTGATGATCAGATTCCCGTTCAGGAAGTTAAGTACGGGCAGCTTAAAAAATTATTACTAGATCAAAAGCAATATTTAAGCTTAAACAACCAATAATAGCCCGGAATCTATCTAAATATAAATGGGAAATGTCTTATTTGTTTCAGGGCTGCCGGTCCTGAGCAGAATGGATTTCGGACATACAGATCCGGTGATAGTTTTACCTTACGGTGTACAGAGACTGTTTACACTTACTGGTACCGATACCGTTTGGAGGCAGATATGATGCCGAAAACCGCCTGTTTTTTATCAGGGAGCCAGGTGTATATTAAGTTCCTCATTTAACGAGGAGCTCATTGCGACGAGCTTATTATCCACCCAGACACAAAGTTTCCCCTGTTCACCGGGTTTATCGGTATCCCAGTCTTTTTTCCAGATGATATCGATATCATGGTTGTGATAACGCAGGTTACCCAGATAAAAGTAATCCCATTTATTTTCCGGCAGCAGCGGCTTTATCGAAAAACTATTTTCGTGCCCCGCCTTAAAACCTAAGAGATCTTCAATGATAATATCCGGGAACGTGGAATGGAAATAATCCGACTCGCCACCGAATGTTTTTCCGGTACTCGGGATATACCATTCACCGATATTTGGCTCGTTACCGTGCATTTGGGCAAGTTTATGGATGTATTCATATAATAGTTCCTTCTCAGGCAATGTGCTGGATTTTTTATAGTTGCGGAGATAGTTTGCATATCCCTTATAAACTATGGAATTCTCAAAAGGCCACCCGCGACCGTTCCATGCATATGCCTGTTCATTATAATAAGGGTGTTGCTGTTCTGCAGTTGTCATTCCCGATGTATTAAAAAAGCCTTTGCGCGAAGCGAGCATTTCCCATGCTTTACTGTAATTTTTATAATTTTCAACCGGTATCATATTAAAATACCAAGGTGTATAACCTGCTGATTCCCGGACCCTTGCTTCGTAATCGTGAGCACCAAATGTATTATCGCCGGCACTGTAGGTATTGAAGAACTGATCTTCCTTATTCCAGAGTACATTCATAACCTGCTGTTGAACTGTAGTCGCCCTGGATGCATAATAATCTGCTTTACTCTTTCCATTTTGCCCTGTGTAGGATGAATCATTCAACCGGTATAAATCGGATAATGCCCGCAAATTCCCGTAAGCGTAGCTATTGACCGATGGCCGTACCAGATAGAAATCAGGATATCCTTTGCGGAAAGCCTTCGGATATTCTTTAGCCTGAACTGATTTTTCGGCATTACCCGTAGTCTCCCAGCCCAAATAATAATTACGCCAGTTGTCTTTAGTGTACAAGCTATATGGTCCGTCACTGTTGATCAGCCCGAGCACGGCCGAAAGGCTGAATTCCATGCCATCGTACAGATCTAATATTTTGTACATTCCGGCAGTTTTGGAAACGGGTGTTTTTACAGTAAATAAGCTGTCCCATACCTGTTGATGTTTTTCCAGGTAAGGCAGTATTTCATGAAGCCATTTTTTATCAGGATGAATTTTTAAAAAGGCGTCTACACCATCGACCATCCAGCTCGAAAAATGATGACTTTCTGGTCGGCTTAGATAGGTAAGGAAATTGCCGTTTTCTCGTTGATCTAACTTGGAAGCCGATCCACGCATGAAATAATCTGCATATGACTTTAAAAATTTATCATCCCGAAGCCATCTGACATCATAAAACTGGTGCCCTGCCGGACAAGTGATCGCTCCGCTTAAAGACGCCCATGGTTTTACACCAAAAAACTCTGTGACCACCCAGTAGTTCTTATTGTCCTGTGGATCGTGATATTCTTTCAAATGTTTACTGATCATCCACCAGCGGTAATTATACACCTTGTTTATCGTGCTGTCTGAACTACTAAAAAAAGGGATGTTCGACAAAAGGACGTTCTTATTGTTGGTTTTATCAAAAGGCCCATCAGATTCCGGGCGATTGGGGTAAGCATTGAACTCATCCACTTGTGCAGAAAGTCTGTTTTCGGAAGCGGTCTTCAACCGCTTTAGTTCCTGATCATAAACCGGTGATTTCCGGGTTGAGCAGGATGTGATCAGACAAGCAATAAGGATAAAAGTAAAGTTTAACTGGTGAGATGATAATAAATTATTGATATTGAGTAGTTTATTCATAGAGGTTTAAGCAGATGTTTGACAAGATACGACTCCCGGGGTATCAAAACAATTGGGAAAGAAAACACCTTTTCGATTTTGACCGTGGTCAACGTTTTTTTATGTATTTGCTGCAACTTTGAAACCAAGAACGTAATATATCTATGAAGACGATGCTTGCAGAATTGATAAAAAGTAAAACAGCGCAGTAATTACCATTCCGGGCTGTGATAAAAATCTGCCGGGTTCGATTATCGCAATGGGAAGACTGAATCGTCCGGGTATCATGCTATATGGAGGAGCAATCGCTCCCGGGCATTATCAGGGTGAAGATATTAACTTGGTTAGTACTTTTGAGGCCTGGGGGCAAAAGGTAGCCGGAAATATCACTGAGGAAGATTTCAAGGGCATAATCCGTCAAGCTTGTCCGGGTGCTGGGGCATGTGGGGGTATGTATACAGCCAATACGATGGCAAGCGCCATAGAAGCTTTAGGTATGAGTCTGCCTTATTCGTCATCTAATCCTGCAGCCAGCTTAGATAAAAAAGAAGAATGCATCACCATTGGAAGAGCGATTAAACTTCTATTAGAAAAAGATATCAAGCCAAGGGATATTATGACCAGAAAAGCTTTTGAGAACGCGATTACCCTCATTATGGCTCTGGGTGGAAGTACAAATGCTGTACTTCATCTGATTGCGATGGCTAAGAGCGTTCAGGTACCACTTACACCGGACGACTTTCAATGGATCAGCGATCGTGTGCCATTACTGGCAGATTTTAAACCAAGCGGTAAGTATCTGATGGAAGATTTGCACAAGCACGGTGGCGTTCCGGCAGTTATGAAATATTTGCTGGGTAAAAAGATGTTGCATGGAGACTGCTTAACGGTTACCGGTAAAACCGTTGCTGAAAACCTGAGAGACCTTCCCGGGCTGGATTTCAACACACAGAAGATCATTATGCCTTTGGAAACACCACTTAAGCCCAACGGACATTTACAGATATTATATGGCAATCTTGCACAACAAGGTAGCGTTGCTAAGATAAGCGGTAAGGAAGGTGAACGTTTCGAAGGACCGGCACGCGTTTTTGATAATGAAGAAGCCTTTAGTGAAGGCATCCTGGCGGGAAAGGTGAAAGCCGGGGATGTGATTGTCATCCGGGGCTATTATCGGTGCAGGGCTTGGCAAGACCGTGGCGTTAATTACGGATGGCCGGTTCAGTGGGGGAACACATGGTTTCGTAGTCGGACATATTACACCGGAAGCTTTCGAAGGTGGATTGATTGCTTTAGTTGAAGACAATGACCAGATAGAGATTGATGCAGCAAATAATACGCTTAATCTTAAAGTATCTGAGGAAGTTATTTCATTGCGTCGCAGCAGGTGGGTGAAACCTGAGACGAAGGCTAAAAGCGGTATGCTATTCAAGTATGCAAGCTGTAAAAAGCGCCTCTGAAGGATGTGTCACTGATGAAGCTCATTCCTGATTTATTAATTTATTATTTGCGCGGTGGGATGATTGAAATCGATTGAGGTTCCGCCTTTTTGAAGGTGCTGATAATCAGTCCGGAAAGGATTAGTATACCGCCCACGATCTTAACAGAATCGATTTGGTCCTGCATAAAAATAACTGCAATTACTACGCCGGTTAGGATATCCAGATTTAGAAAATTACCTACCGTTGTTGCCGTCAATATTTCTAATGCCCTATTATATAACAGGTAACAGAAACCCGAAGAGATGGCACCAAGATAAATTAAAGACCACCAGATATTTTTCCCGATTTCAATCTGATTTTCCAGGTGTATAAACTCATAGATTGAAATTGGAATTAATAAAACTGTTCCTATGCACCCACTCCAGAATGTAATTTTCAGTGGGTGCAAGTGGTTGAGTTTACGGGAAATCAAAGTATAAGTTGTCCAGCATAAAACAGCAACCATCATTAGAAGGTTACCAGCCAAACTATCTTTCTCGCCAGTGTTGTTTGTTATCAGGCCAACCAGTATCACGCCGACCAGAGACATTCCGATCCCGGTAATTTGTATACCCGTCAGTTTTTCTTTCAGGAAAACGACCCCCAAAAGTGCGATGCAAACGGGAATGAACCCCTGGATCAGCGCCCCGCTTGAAGCAGAAGTATACATTAGTGAATAGTTGAAAAAGATATAGTAACCAGTAATACCACTTAATCCCATTAAAAATAACCACCTGATATCACCAGACCTGAATTTTTGGGCTTTTTGCCGTTTGCTGTCAAACAAATAAAATGGCATAAGACATAGAGAGGCAATAACAAAACGCACAAGAGCAAAGCAAGCTGGTGGTAAAATATTCACTATAGATTTAGTAACCGTATAAGAGCTGCCCCATACGAGCATTGTAAAAATTAATAAGATTATTGCGTACGTCTTTTTATTTCTCATATCATCATTTTTCAGAATTTATCATATAATTTCCTGATGATTAGATGGCCTCATCATCAGTCGCTGATATGTTACTACTTCCTCCAGAACAAAAAATAGTGACAGTTGTTCAATGTGTTTTTTGAGATAACTGCTCTCTTATAGAAACTACTGGCCGGCAAACTGTGTGGTAAGACAAGGTATAGTCGGGGCTTGTGCTTGTCTTGGTCGGGCTTTGCTCTTGGTTGGCCTAATTTTTTAGGGGGTTGGACCAACGATAGCCTATCGTTGGCCTAATTTATCTCACATTAGGTGCTTCGATGAATGAAGAAGAGTGTTGAAATACGATTTGAATAAAACTAAGACTGCTATATGAGCGGAATACGGTGGTTCACATCCGGGTAGTGATCTCATTGATACCGTTGGTGGTTTTCAGTTCATCAATTGCCAGCAATATTTTAGAGATTGAAGATTTAGTATCAAATGTGAGCGTTAGCTCATCCAGTGTATTTTCATTACTGGAATGGATTAATACTTCGTTAGCGACCAATTCATTTTTAATCATAATATTGTCAATCTGTGCGAGACCTATTAATTTCGAATTGTAAGATATCATCATTGTTCTCCCCTTAAGATTTTTTAGAAATCTTCTCTCAAACGGTTTGATAACAGCCAGTATGACAAATATGATTCCTGTTGCAACAACAGCTGCAAGGTATAAACCGCCGCCTACCGCTAATCCAACGCCAGCAACACTCCATAATCCGGCAGCTGTAGTGAGTCCGCGTATAATCTGAGGACGGAGAAAAAGGATTGTTCCGGCACCCAGAAATCCTATACCACTAATTACCTGGGCTGCAATTCTTGAAGGATCAAGTGTAACTGAAGGTTGTCCGAGAACATCCTTAAAACCAAATGCGGACACAATCATCATTAACGAAGAACCAACGCAGACAAGCATATGTGTTCTCAATCCTGCAACACCATCTTTTCTTTCTCTGTCCCAACCAATAAGGCCACCTAAAATTGCAGCCACAAATAGTCTGATTACTAATTCTTCATTGTTTAAGCTATAGTTATTCATTCTTTAGTTGTTGATCATAGGTTGCAAATTCTCGTCTTTATTTCTGAGGTCCAGCCCATGCTCATAAACAGATTTTAGGTTAACCAGATAGAATGCCCAGCCACTCGCACAACCAAGCCTGATAAACTGCTTGGAATGTTCATCCAAGGGTATATTGTATTGCTTTAGCTCTATAATCGTATACCCATCTTTCTCCGTCAGTTTCACGTCGACCAGACATTCTCCTTCAAAGCTGAATTGAAAAAAATCTTTGCCATTTGCTTTTTTGATGCTCCCAGGCATGGGATCTTTATATAAATACCAAAACCAATTGTAAGTGCAGCCAGCATAAACGTTTATATTCGGATCTAATACTGTCTTTGTACTATCAGCAAAGGTTACTTTTTCTAAAAACCACTGTTCTAATTCATGAGCCTTGGTCCATGCATTATAAATGTCAGTTAAGGGAGCCTTAATGGCTATCTTTTTAGTAAACGAAGTCCAATCAAAATTTTCCATAAATGAACAATAAGTTGTGACGAGCGAGAATCTCCTGTATCAGAAATAATAACCTAATTTAAGATAATTGCTGACTTTAAACTAGTGGTCGTTTTCCCGACCACGTATTATCGAATACGGTCATGTAATAAAATATTAGAAGAAGCTGCGAACGACAACCTCAATTTTGACGACGCAGTCCGGAAGCCAGACATAGCGGGCATGTTATTCAGGTTAATGACAATGTCTTGCTAACGAATGAAATAATCAGACATTTAAAATAAAAAACACCACAATAGCGTAACGATGACGGGAACTATTAATCAGTAGCAAAATCATATATTTAAGCATGTTAACCAGAAAAAAACTTCTCCTGCTTTTAGTACTGATCTGCTGTCTCGCTAACGCCGTACTTGCTCAAAGGACGGATATCTGGATTGTTCGGCATGGTGAGAAAGACAAGTCTGATCCAGAAGATCCTAACCCAGCTTTATCAACTGAAGGAAGAACCCGTGCAGAGGAGCTTGCTATTCATTTAAAAGGAGTTAAATTCAATATTGCTTTCAGTACGCCATTTAAAAGAACGCACCAGATATTGGAACCATTGGTGAAAAAGAATAAGATTGATATAAAAGATTACCGGAATATAGAAGTACTGGCTAATGATATTATCAAAGATTATACAGGAAAAACAATTGTTATTGCGGGACACTCCAATACTATACTGGAAATTATTGAAGCTTTTGGTCTTAAACGTCCCATTGAAGTAGTAACCGAAAAGGACTATAATTACCTTTTTCATGTAATCATAAATGGTGATCAAAGGAAAGTCGAAATTGATACATACGGTGAAAAGTCTGGTTAGGCTAATCCCGGTAAACCTGCTATTTCCGGTACAATGGTGATCTTTTGAGCAAGTATTCGAGAGGGCTGCTGTAAGAACCATCTGTATTTGTAAAGAACGCTTTGTGACTTTGATTGTAAATGCTGGCATTATTGTCCATATAGATATGCAGACCTACACTTATTTCGTATCGCTGTTCTGCACTCGAGTAACTGGAATTCGAACCCGATACGCCTTTCACTTTACTGTCTCCGTCTCTTTTTATTTTTGCATCAGAACTGCCGCTGGAATAACTCGTCTGTGCACCTTTAGTTTGCAAGACCGTACCGTCAATGACATATTCTACGCCGAGAATATCACAGACCTCTTTCATGGTAAAACCCATTATCTTGTCTTTGGTTACACCTGCCTGAATTAACTTCGCGTTGGTTGTCCTTGTATCGAGTATAGTATAACCTGCAGAATGTTTTGACAGAAAAGCAAAAGTATCATCCTGAGCTTTGTATCCGACCTGATCTGCACCTGGTTGATTATCTATTAAATAGGTGAATGGCAAAATAGCAATTTTATTATGGTGCTCCGCAGGAGTCGCAGACATCGACACCTGATCTGATTTCCTGTCTTCTGCAGATGAGTTTGACGGACCAAAGACCTCAACTCTTCCACTTGAATGGGTTATCTTTAAGATGTCAGATTTCTTGATAGTGTATTCCAGGGTTTCACCGGTATAAATAAAGGTGACATCGGAATCGGTTATTTTAGTGACCTTTCCTTTTAACTCTTCTCCACTGGTCTTTTGGATAATATCCTGATTGTTTACTGGCCGGTTCTGCGCAAAAATGCTGACAGATAACAATGTTGTGAAAATGAACAGGTATATTGTTTTCATAACAGGTTTATTATAATTCTAATATAATCATTTTTAATTTAATTTGTCAACCTGGAAACCTGATGAATACCGCTGATATGCCCCTGAAAAAAATAAACTCCCTTTTATTATTTAGCATATACTTTCTGTATAGCATTTCAGGATATGCGCAAAATAACGATGGAAAAGTAAAAACTGTCGGTAAAGACAGTCTGAAGATCAATTTTGTTGAGAAAATGCAGGCCTTTGCAAAAAAATCTTCCAAGAAAAGTTCTGACGAATTTGATGCAGATAAGGCATCGGTTATGCAAATCAAGACTTTCGACGAGTTAAGCCGTACGATGCAGAAGGCTAATATCTATCTCAAAAGTAAACTGGATACAGCCGGAACAAAAACCGTCCTTTATGAGACTGACAAGTATTTCGTTGTTGCCGGCGATGGTGTTTTTACCAACAAAGGTACAGCGCAGACTTTTCGGAATTTAACTGCGACATCAAAAATCCTCTCCCAGTTATTGGATAAAGCTAATACAAAGAAGACTGGTTTAGAGCTCAGACAGCATGAAATAAATAGTTTCCGCTATCAGCTGGATTCATTATTAAGTGTTCCGGCATTATTTAAGTTTCCTACCGATTCCGTCACATTAATGAAATACCTGCAGAAAATAGAGGTTATTGCTTATGAAACGAGTCCGGTTGATAGCGCGCTAAGAAAGGCTGGAAACAATATTCAGACTTTACTTAATAAAGTTAACCTGACTGCTTTTAAGTTACAAAGTAGTTTGGAAGAAATTGAGCTGTATCAGAAAGAGATGGCTGGAGATACTTTTAAAAGAGAATTCAATAATATATGGGGTTCGGATAATTTCTACCGCCCTTTTAGGGAGATACTGGATTTCTCTATTACCAAAGGGTTACTGACTCTTAGTTTTTATGCAGAAAATAACATAGGGAAACTCGTGGTACTTGTATTACTTACGATTACTTCATTTATCTATCTGCGCTCTCTAAAAAGTATCTATATTGAAGGGAAACTTTTGAAAACTGATTTTGAAGGACAGTTGGTAATCCGGTACCCATTCTTATCTGCAATATTACTGGTTTTAAGCTTGTTTCAATTCTTTTTCCTATCACCGCCATTCATTCTAAACGTAATTCTCTGGTCGGTCTCTGTTATTTCTCTGACTATTATTTTTAAGGGTTATGTAAGTCAGTATTGGATGCGTGTCTGGTTAATTATGGTAATCTTTTTTGTACTGGCCTGTATGGGTAATCTGGTGTTGCAAGCATCCAGAATCGAAAGGTGGCTAATGCTTTTGCTTTCAATTTCAGGAGTGGCTGGAGGGATAGTTATTTTGCTGAAAGGGCATCGGAACGAATTGCGGGAAAAATGGATCATCTGGTCAATCGTTTTTATGGTATTCCTTGAACTGGCATCTACAGTAGCAAATATATTTGGACGGTATAATTTCGGGAAAATGCTTGTTATAAGCGGTTTCCTAAATGTTGTGATTGCTATTCTTTTTCTATGGACAGTTCGCCTGATTAATGAAGGATTATTTTTGGCTTTTAACGTGTATTCAGGAACTGACAGGAAGCTCTTCTATCTCAATTTTGAAAGAGTAGGGAAGAAGGCACCGGCATTGTTTTATATATTACTTATTGTAGGCTGGATTGTGTTATTTGGCCGTAATTTCCCTGTATTTGATTACTTGTCGAAACCTCTTCTACTCTTTTTTAGTGAGGAAAGGACTCTCGGTAGCTATACATTTACTATTAACAATATGCTTTTGTTTATCGTGATCATGGCCACCGCGGTTATCATATCCAGAGTAGTCTCTTTTTTTGCCACAGATAAACATATCAGGACCGGGAAAGATGGTAAAAACGAGAAACCAGGGATTGGTAGCTGGCTTTTACTGGTTCGTATTTCTATCCTGAGTACAGGACTTTTTTTAGCTGTTGCGGCATCAGGTATTCCGGTAGATAGGATAACGATCGTTTTAGGTGCGCTGGGAGTTGGTATTGGATTTGGATTACAAACTTTGGTTAATAATTTAGTCAGCGGTCTTATCATTGCATTTGAAAAACCAGTTAACGTGGGTGATATTGTAGATGTCGATGGTCAGGGCGGGCAAATGAAATCTATTGGATTTCGAAGCAGCGTAATTTCTACCTGGGATGGCGCCGATGTCATTATGCCTAATGGCGATTTGCTAAATGCACATTTAGTCAATTGGTCATTGGGTGGGAATCGTAAACGGGAATCCATACTTATTGGAATTGCTTATGATTCAGATTTGGAGAAATGCCGTAAGATATTAACTGAGATTCTGGATAATGAACCACGAATTACGAAAAATCCAGGGTCAGTTGTACAATATGAACAGTTTAATACCAGTTCAATTGATATGAAGATCTTCTTCTGGACGAAACATATGGGAGATAATTCCGGCACAAAAAGCGACATGATTATGAAAATTGTCGCGGCCTTTAAAATGAACGGTATTGAAATCTCGGTTCCCAGGCAGGAGATTTATCTCCGTCATAAGGGTAATCAGGGTAATAGCATTCGTGATTTGTAGTTTTTACTGGAGGCGATTAAGTGGTTGGGGAAATTTTCGGCCAGCTTCACGCGGTATGGCATTTCTAAAATGCTAAAAAGGAAATTCTATATCTTAACAGTCTTTTCATCTTTAAAAAATAACGCTAAAAAGTATGCCAGATGAATTGGAAACATTTGAGGACATTAGATACTTGAACTCGGGTAATTCTAGGCAGAAGAGCGCTTTTGCTACATTACAGTCTTATGCTATTTTAGAAACTTTGAAAGCATTTGATCCTTTACTTGTTGGTACTGTACCGATAGGCATTGATGTAGATGGAAGTGACCTTGATATCATCTGTAACTCGGGCAGGGCGGAAGGATTTCAGGAAATCCTAATAGAGAACTTCTCGAAATTTCGGTCATTTAAATTATACAATACCATTATTGGTGGTGCTTCCATTCTTATAGCCAGGTTTTACCTTAATAACTGGGAAATTGAGATTTTTGGTCAGGAACTGGCCACAAGGCAGCAAAATGGGTATCGTCATATGATTGCTGAATATATACTTCTGCTTGTTCATGGAACGGAACTGCGCGAAAAGGTAATTGCATTGAAGGAGGGAGGGATGAAGACCGAACCTGCCTTTGCTGCCGCACTTGATTTAAAAGGAGATCCTTATCTGGCATTATTGGAATTGAATTTATCTGATAAGGATACCAGTCAGTCGTAGAGATTTTTAAATCTCATTTTTTATGAGTTTTACGGTAATTCAATGGTGACAGTCCGATTAGTTTAGTAAACAATCTTGAAAAATAGTACTGATCATCGAATCCAAGTTTAATAGCTATTTCCTTGATACTTCTATCTGTAAAATATAAATATTGACAGGACTGCTGTATTTTAAGGAGATTGAAATAGTTGATGGGAGAGGAACCTGTCTTTTGCTTAAATACCCTGATGTAGTGAGAAACTGAAAACCCTAGTTGTGCTGCAAATTCTTCGGTTTTCAACCTTTTATCCAGGTTTTTTTTCATGAAAGCAATCGATAAACTTACAGAGTCTACATCGAAAATTACAGGATTCATCTGTTTATAGTAAACAAGAGACGAAATGAAATGCTGTAGATTCATACTTACAATTTCCAATTCTTTTTCACGGTAACTATGCTCCAAAATGGAGAAAAGCTGATCAAATATTTTTATCCGCCCCTCATCAAATGGTATCGAATGTACTTTAATCTGGCCCTCCTCCAGTGACCTGGCATAAATGGCATCTGCATTAGTGCCGCCAAAATGTACCCAATAGATACTCCATGGATTTGTAACTGAACTCTTATACCTGTGCGCCATTAACTTTGGTACAATAAGAAAAGTATTGGGCTTTAATGTATAGCTCTGATTATTCATGTTTACGCTGCCTTCTCCATCTATACAATACAATAATATATACGCATTACTTCCGGTTTTTCTTTCCCTGTCATGATAGATGGCTTTTGGATAATAACCAATGTCCGTTAAATAAAAGCCGTTTATGATTGCGTTTTTAGAAAACCATTTTCTGACGTTGGGAGGCAGAACGATCATTCTCTGACCGACGAAACCTTCCTTGATTTTTATTTTTGACTCAGTTGCGGTCATAATTGTGCTGATGATAATTTATCACTAAATATATATTTAAATATCAGCCAATACATTAAAATTAATTATTTTATATCTGTTAGTCAGTTGTTTGAAGCATATATTGTTTTTGTCAGATGAATTTGTGAAATATTCGTATGATCATATAGTCCATCTTAATCTGCAGTTAGTCCATTTTTTAAGGATCTGATCCCCCGTAGATTTATTTCACCAATTATAAACCTCGCCGGCATCACCGGCGCTATTTACAAACAACTTAAAAAATAGGTATGGGAAAATTTTCTTTTAAAATCGAACGGGTGATATGCGCGCTGATTATAGTTCTGCTATTTTCAATCGACGCCCGGGCCCAAAATTTCACTACTTCGGGGCAGGTTAAGGGTCGGGACGACGGCTTACCGGCACCAGGCATTAGTGTTATAATAAAAGGGTCAACTAATGGAGTGAGTACTGACGGTAACGGCAAGTTTTCGTTAAATGTCTCACCAGGAGCGGTACTGATCTTTAAGGGGGTCGGCTATCAAACGCAGGAGGCCAGCGCCCGGCCACAGTCCATGACCATTTTGCTTGTACCGACCGAAAATGATCTGACTGAAGTAACCGTCGTCGGCGTGACAATGAAAAAGCGTGATCTTACCGGGTCAGTCAGTAGTGTTAATGAAAAAGTGCTGAGAGAAAGACCGGTAACGAACATTAATCAAGCTATACAGGGACGACTTCCAGGTGTGCTTATTCAAAATAATGATCCACGGCCAGGCGGTGGAACGACCATCAAGGTAAGGGGAAATAACTCCATACAATTTGGAGGAAATCCAATTTATGTAGTTGATGGTCTTGTTATAGAAGGTGGTTTCAATGCTATAAATCCAGATGATGTGGCGAGCGTCGACGTGTTAAAAGATGCATCTGCGACTGCATTGTATGGATCCCGTGGTGCGAATGGAGTTGTCCTTATAACCACGAAACGCGGGCGAAGCGGAGAGGGCAGAATTGAATACAGTGGTTGGGCCGGTGTACAGTCGTTTACAAAAGATATTCCCTACCTGAACGCACAGCAGATAGTCGACTTACGTACCGACGCTTTTGCGAACAGATACATGGATGAGAATCCGACGGCAAACAGACAGGCGTACATTAATAGTTTACTGGCCGATGGGTCTCCGGCATTTGGAGCGGATGAACTAAAAACTTACAGGGAAGGCAATACGTATAACTGGCTTGATCAGATCAGGCAGAGGGGTATTCAGCAGAACCACACCATGAGTTTTTCAAAAGGGAGTGATGATGGGTCATCGGTTTATGTCAGCTTTAACTATACAGATCAGAAGGGATTGCTGAAAACATCGAACTACAAACGTTTTGGAGGCCAGGTAAATCTGGATCAGAAAATTAAGCCATGGCTCAAATTAGGGTCTAACACAACGTTTAACCGTACTGAGGAACGTTATATAGACGGTGGCGTATTCAATATAGCAGCTAACGCAAATCCGCTTCTTGAAATAGATGACAACATCAATTATCTGAGCTGGAGAGGTATACAGAGCACCGATCTGTACAATCCCATAAGGAGCTTAAATATCGACGGTCAGGGTAATCAGAACCGATTATTAACAACTAATTATATAACAGCGACTCCTATACCCGGACTTAATATCCGTACCGGTTTTTCAGTGGATATAAGAAATCAAAATTACTATAACTATATACCAAGATATCTTGGGCAGTCTTTACGTAATTCTACCAACGGCAGTGCTACACATAAAAAAGAAAATTGGTTGAACTGGCAGTGGGACAGTTCTGTATCCTACGAGAAAAGTTATGGAAAGCATAATCTATCAGGTTTGGTCAGTTTCGGGCTTAGTCATAACAGCTATGATTATAATCAGATTGATGCCCGGGGTTTTGCAACTGATGATTTTTCTTTTAAATATCTGGGTGGTGCTTTCTTGAAAGAGCAGTTCCAGCTACAATCAGATTTCACGACAAATTCGCTTGTCAGTTATGTTTCGCGCTTCAATTATAATTATGATAATAAATTTTTTGCAACATTAACAGGTCGATATGACGGTTCATCCAGGTTTGGCAACGGGAATAAATGGGGGCTGTTCCCATCCTTAGCTTTAGGTTGGAACATCGCGAAAGAAGACTTTATTAAAGAGTCGTCACTGGCGATGCTTAATACTTTGAAATTAAGAGCAGGGTATGGAATTGCTGGTAACCAGAACATACCTAATTTTGCTTATCGTTCCCTTTATCGTCCCGTATTTACCAGCGGATCAGTTACCTACGTTTCTGATGGTCGCCTGGGTAATGAGCGGTTACGTTGGGAAAAACAGAAGCAGTTTAACTTCGGTATTGATCTGGGAGTACTGGAAGACAGATTTACGCTTAGTGCCGATTATTTTGTCATTAATAATAGTAACCTCTTAATGCAGCGTACTTTGTCGACAACCACAGGGTTTACCAATACGATAGACAACGTCGGGTCGCTGCGCAACCAGGGTATTGAGTTTAACCTTAATGCCCAGATCATATCGAAAACTGATTTACAGTGGAATTTTAGCGCAAATGTCTCGACTTATAAGAATAAGATCACAAAACTATATGGCAATGTAGATGCGATCTATAATTATGGTGGCTACACAGGGGTGGAAATTCAGCGTGAAGGTAATCTCTTCCTTGGCGAATCCCTGAACTCTATATACACTTACAAATTTGATAAGATAGCCCAGGAATCTGATATGGCCCGTATCGCCGGTATAGATTATGGCGGACGCACTATTCGTCCGGGGGATATTATACCTGTGGATATTAACGGCGATAATAAAATAGATGATGCAGACAGAATTGTAGTTGGTAATATGGATCCGAAACTTTACGGTGGTTTTGCCTCAGACATAACTTACAAAAATCTTTCATTGAATACAGTATTTAACTATAATATAGGTGGCAAGCGTATCAACTATTTATATGAAGGTCTGCTGGGTGGAACAGGTGAATATGCTGGCCACATTGATGAGCTTGACCGCTGGACTCCAACCAATACCAGCAGTAATATTCCACGTGCCTACAGGGGGACCGGACGTTACGGTGCAGGGGAGACTGACTATGCCGTTCAAAGCACATCATTCTTGCGACTGTCTGCAATAACCTTATCCTATACTTTTAATCAGGCCTTCACCAAGAAAGCCAAAATGAGTAACCTGAGGGTCTATTTTACCGCCAGCAATGTATTTACAGCTACGGGCTACAAAGGTTATGACCCAGAAGGAGGTGATAATTATCCAACAGCAAAAATGTTCGTTACGGGTGTAAATATTGGGTTTTAAGAATTTAAAGAATTAAACATGAAAAATAAATATATTTTAATTCCACTGCTGGTTTTAATACTCACCAGTGGTTCATGCAAGAAATTTGTAATAGAAGAACCGCAGACGGCTTTAACCGAGGAGGAGGTTTTTAAAAGTCTCGATAATATTGAGCCGCTTGTACTCGGTCTTTATACCAGCTGGAGGAACACCAAGAAAGACAGGGGTGGATTTGTTTTTACTTTAGGTACCGACGAAGCACAGCAAGGCGCATATCAAGTGCAAACTGATGACAGGCAGGCCGGGCTCGATCGGTATAACGGCTTTTTAACCGCTAGCAGCAGTGCACTGGCTCAACAGTGGGATAGTCGCTGGCCTGTTATTGCTGCAGCCGCCAGAGTAGTATATTCCCTGGGATTTAATACCGAAGAGGGAGAACGCAAAAATACTATTCTGGGAGAAGCTAGTTTTATAAGAGCTGCACTGACCTTTGAGGTCTCTCAATACTGGGGTGAGATTCCGCTTATTGATCAGGCTAAATTTGCGGAATATGGCACACGGCGACAACCTCTGCCTTTAGTATACAGTACGATTATATCGGATCTGCAAAATGCTATAAAATTCCTGCCGGATACCCAAAGCGATAAACGAAGGGCAACCAAAGGTGCAGCTATAGCGTTACTTGGCAAGGTCTACCTCTATGCTCCAATAGCATCCGAGGCGAGGGATTTTACGAAAGCGAGAGAACAGTTTGAGTTGCTTGTCAATAGTGGAAGATATGCGCTGGTGAATAACTACGCAGATCTTTGGGATCCTTCAAAACCCAATACTACGGAGTCGATTTATGAATTTCAGTTCACGAATGTGAATCCTGATAATAACCAGACACAGTGGCAAATGGGATCACGTTCACTGGCTGAAATAGACCAGTATTGTTTCTTTGGCGGATACGATCTGATGGTCCCTACCACTTATTGTTATTCAGATGTTGCTGATGGTGGTGTTTGGGAAAATGGCGATGTGAGAAAGAATCTGAGTATCAGATACGATTTTACTTATAAAGGAAAGAAACCCGTCTTGAACCCGAGTTTTGGCGGTGATGAGCTTGATCCGCACGTTAAAAAGTATGAGGATCCCAGAACTGAGGGAACACTTAGTTTCTGGCTTTCAGGAAAGAATATTTTTTACCTGCGATATGCTGACATTCTTTTGTGCTACGCCGAGACATTGAATGAAACGGGTAATACAGCTAAAGCTGTAGAGATCGTAAATACTACTGTCAGAAGAAGGGCATGGGGTGGAAATTTACCTGCTGACCAGATGTGGAGTGCTGGCTTATCGTCGGATCAGTTCCGTACAAAAATAATGGATGAGCGGATGCGGGAATTATGCTTTGAAGGCTGGAGAAGAATGGACCTGATCAGAACCGGGAAATTGGTGGAACTGGCTAAACTTCGAAACAAATGGACCCGCGAATCCGGTACCATTCAATCCTTTCATAACCTTTATCCTATTCCTTTGCAAGAAATCAAACAGAATTCTGACCTGACTGAATCGGATCAAAACCCAGGTTACTCTAATCAATAAATGAAAAATATGACGGGACATATTTCCAGTAAGATTTGGGGAGAAACAGACAGTGGAGAAGTTATCCATTTATTCCGGTTGGAGAATGAAACAGGGAGCTACGTGGAAATTACCAACTATGGCGCTGCCATTGTATCTGTTGTAGTACCTGACCGGTATGGACGATATGGGCATGTTGTGCTGGGGTTTCCACAAGTAAGTGCCTACCTGAATGATAATTGTTATCTGGGCTCCACTATTGGTCGTTATGCGAACCGCATCAGCAATGCACATTTTGAGTTGAATGGTGAGTCTTATTATTTGGAAACTAATGATGGTGTAAATGCCAATCACGGCGGGTTGCAAGGCTATAATAAAAGAGTGTTTGGAGCAAAAATTAAAGAAAATAGTTTAATTATGTCCCTGCAGAGTGAAGATGGAGACGGCGGGTTTCCGGGTAACCTGGAATTAGAGGTAATCTACGACTGGAGCCACGACAATACGCTAAATATAGTGTACAAAGCTATAAGCGACCGGGATACCCCGGCAAATTTCACCAATCATACGTATTTTAATTTAAGGGGTTCTGATGCGACTATTTTAGAACATAAACTTACCGTCAGTGCAGCAGAAATAGCCGAAGCCGGTGATGATTATATCCCCACCGGTAGAATTATAAATGCCGCTGACCTCACTTTTCAAAATAATTTGGTTGAGGATAAGGTAAAAAACACCGGTAACAGGATTACCGGTGTTAATACCTACTATGTTCTGACCGATGAGCTGATCTTGAAAAATAGATTTGCTGCGGAACTAACTGATGAGCGGTCTGGAAGATCTCTAAAAGTCGTGACATCCTATCCAGGCCTATTTGTTTATACCGGCGATTTTCTGGCTGGTGACCAGCTGAATCATTATCAGGGAAAATGTGTGCCTTTTGGAGGGCTTTGTCTGGAATGTCAGCATTATCCTGATAGCATCAACCGGCCCGAATTTCCCCAGGCAATCACAGGTCCGCAAAGGCCATATCATGAATTCATCACCTTTAAATTTGGTTTAATATGATAAGATATTCAAGTAAGACACTAATAATTTTTATTCTATGTATAATTTGTAGTGCAGAAACATATGCACAAAAATATAGCCTGCATTCACCAGATCATAAATTTCAAGTCGATATCACCGTGAATGATAGCGTTACTTATAGCGTAGCGTATGGTAAAAAACCGATTATATTACCCTCAGCTATATCTCTTAGCCTGGAAAATACAGCTTTGGGTAAATCTGCTGAAGTAGTCAAAGTAAGAAATAGCACTGCAAAAAGAACTTTGTATCCACTTTATGGAAAATTTTCAAAGCTTCCTGTCGTCTATAATGAGACGAAAATTGATTTTAAAGGATCTTATACTATAATATTTCGGGCCTACAACGAAGGCGTCGCTTATCGTTTTGTTACAGCGCTAAAAGATTCGGTGAAAGTTGTTAGTGAACAGGCGACCTTCAATTTAACAGGGAAACCGGGTGCTATTTTGCCGAACACAGACAATTACACTGCATGGGAAGTGCCTTATGTACCTTATAAAAGCATTGATTCCGTTAAAAATGGTAACAGATCATTAACACCTGCTTTGTTTAGCTATGCGGCGCCTGATATTAAAGTTATTGTAGCGGAAGCAGATTTGCTGGACTATCCGGGTATGTATCTTCAAAAGCATAAGGATAGTTTTATAGGTAATTTTGCAGCTTATCCGGCACTTACTGTTATGGGAAGCTGGGGTGACTTTGTCTCGGTAGTGAAGGAACGCAAGAACTACATTGCCAGAACTGCGGGGGCGCGTGAATATCCCTGGCGTGTGATTATAGCAAGTGATGACGACAAATCCCTGCTAACTAATGAGCTGATTTATAAACTATCGAAGCCCTCAGTACTTAAAAATACAGACTGGATCAAGCCTGGAAAAGCTACCTGGGAATGGTGGCACGATGCAATGCTGCCCGGAGCAGATATTCCGTCTGGGATGGATAACCGGAACACCGCATTGTACAAACACTATATTGATTTTGCAGCGAAAAATAAGCTGGAATACCTGATGATTGATGCCGGCTGGTCAAATAATACAGATGTTACCAGGATAAATCCTAAGGTCGACATGAAAAATTTGATCAGTTACGGAAAGGATAAAAATGTTGGTGTTTTCTTATGGTGTGTAGCGGCACCATTGCTTAAAGATCTCGATAAGAATTTAGATTTTATTAAATCATTGGGTGCAGTAGGAATAAAGGTAGATTTCTTTGACCGGGACGACCAGGAAGCGATAAACTGGATGGAGCAGATTGCAGAAGCTGCGGCCAGAAAACAACTGATGGTTAACTTTCACGGTTGTGGAAAGCCTGCAGGACTACAACGTACCTATCCAAATATCGTTAATTTCGAAGCTGTACGTGGTGAAGAATGTTCAAAATGGGATTATACTGCAAATCCCATCCATCATCTCACTTTCCCATTCATACGAATGCTGAGTGGTCCGGTTGATTATACACCTGGTTCTATGCGCAATGCAACACTGGAAACTTTTAAACCGGTTGATCCTGGCTTACCGTCGTCATTGGGTACCAGATCTCACGAACTGGCTATGTACGTAATTTTCGACCAGCCTTTTGCGATGCTTTCCGATTCGCCGCAGGAATATGAAAAATACCCGGACATTATGAAGTATCTCTCGGCAGTACCTACTGTTTTCGACGACACTAAAGTATTGAGCGCCAAAATTGGAGCGTATGCAGTAATCGCAAAAAGGAAAAATAAAGATTGGTTTGTCGGGGCTATGACAGACTGGACCGAAAGAAGCCTGGACATAGATTTTTCCTTTTTGTCTCCGGGAATAACCTATACTGCAGACTTTTATTCAGATAGTGATGATGCAAACATAAACGCTGCAGGCTACGTCTATAAATCTATTACAGTTACCAGTAAAGATAAGTTAAAGCTCAAAATGGCAAAAGGCGGCGGAGCGGCGATCTTCATTCATCAATAGCAACCATTATAATTTTAAATCAATATACATGTCTCATCAAAAGAAGCCATACAATAGTGTTTATATCATAGGAATCTCGTTTATTTCCGCCTTGGGCGGCTACCTTTTCGGCTTTGATTTCGCAGTAATATCGGGAGCTCTGCCTTTTTTACGTCAGGAGTTTCTGCTGGATCCGGTATGGGAGGGGTTTTTAACTGGCTCTTTAGCGCTCGGTTGCATCGTTGGCTGTCTGATCGCCGGCAGGATCGCTGAGAAATACGGACGCAGGCCGGGCTTAATGCTGGCAGCACTAATTTTTGCAGTGTCGTCGGTGGCTATCGCTTTATCGACAGGTCTGACCTTTTTCGTAACCATGCGTTTCGCGGCGGGGATTGGCGTTGGTATGGCATCAATGCTTTGTCCGATGTATATCGCCGAGGTTTCTCCGGCAGAAGTGCGGGGCCGTAATGTTTCCATTAATCAGCTGACGGTCGTGTTGGGTATACTGGTAACTAATTTGATTAATTATTTCCTGGCAGATACCGGACCAGATGCCTGGCGATGGATGTTTGGGCTGGGAACAGTTCCATCAGTTATATTTCTTGTTGGTGTTACCTGGCTGCCCGAAAGTCCCCGCTGGCTCATGAAAGCCGGCAGGCACGAACAGGCAAAAGCTGTACTGCGTAAAATAGGATCTCCTGAGTTCGTAAGCAATACCGTTACTGCCATTGAAAAATCATTAACTGGGGAGAAGAAGCTGCCTTTTCGTGCTGTATTCGAGAAAAGCGTCAGACCGGCATTGCTGATTGGAATTGTACTTGCCGTTTTTCAGCAGTTGTGTGGCATCAATGTAGTTTTCAATTATACCTCGACGATTTTTGAATCTGTTGGGTCAAGTTTAGATCAGCAGCTCTTTGAAACAGTGAGCATCGGGATTGTAAATTTAGTGTTTACAATTATTGCCATGTCGCAGGTTGATAAACTCGGCCGCCGTCCACTAATGCTGATCGGATCGCTTGGTTTATCTGTTTTATATATCGTGCTTGCCTTTTTATTACAAATTCAGGCTGCACCCGGTTTGGTATCCATTTTTGTTTTGCTCGCGATAAGCACCTATGCGATGTCTCTTGCACCAGTTACATGGGTGCTGATCTCAGAGATTTTTCCGAATAAAATTCGTGGTTCTGCATCCATGGTAGCCTTGATTTCGCTGTGGAGTGCCTATTTTATATTGGTATTTACTTTTCCCATACTGGCGAAAAAATTAGGTACGTACGGGCCTTTCTATCTATATGCAGCTATTTGCTTTTTAGGCTTCCTGTTCATTAAAACCAGGGTTAAAGAAACTAAAGGGCAAACTCTCGAGGAACTCGAGGATAATTTAATTAGACATTAATACGCAATTTTTTATGAATAATTTAGAAGTACACGTTTGGGAAGAAAAAGTTATCATCCCTACTTATGGCACCGGTAAGCCTGAAAGAAATCCCATGTTTTTTGAAAAGCGTATTTACCAGGGCAGCAGCGGGAAAGTCTATCCCAATCCTGTTATCGAAAAGATTTTTGATGAAAAGACCGATAAAGAATACACCGGGCTTTATCTGGAGAATAAATATCTGAAAATTATGATATTACCGGAACTTGGGGGACGTATACAAATGGCTTATGATAAGGTTAAACAACGTCATTTTATTTATTATAATCAGGTTATCAAGCCTGCATTGGTTGGGTTAACCGGTCCCTGGATATCTGGTGGAATCGAGTTTAACTGGCCCCAGCACCACCGTCCCAGCACTTTCGAACCTGTAGATTACAAAATTGAACATAATTCCGATGGGAGTAAAACAGTATGGGTAAATGAGATTGAACGTATGTTCCATACAAAGGGGATGGCGGGTTTTACACTGCACCCGGGTAAGGCGTATATTGAAATCAAAGCAAAGCTATATAACAGGTCGGTTCTCCCACAAACATTTTTATGGTGGGCCAATCCCGCAGTTAAGGTTAACGACGATTATCAATCTGTTTTTCCACCAGATGTGAATGCTGTTTTCGATCACGGTAAGCGTGACGTGTCTGATTTTCCTATTGCTACAGGAACATATTATAAAGTAGATTATTCGCCGGGTACAGATATCTCCCGTTACAAGAATATACCGGTACCAACATCCTATATGGCAATAAATTCAAACTATGACTTCGTCGGTGGATACGAACATGATAGTCAGGCCGGCCTGTTGCATGTCGCAAATCATCATGTTTCTCCGGGTAAAAAACAATGGACCTGGGGACATAGTGACTTTGGCAAGGCATGGGACCGTAACCTTACCGATGAGGACGGACCATATATAGAACTCATGACCGGTATGTTTACAGATAACCAGCCCGATTTTACCTGGCTGATGCCAAATGAAGAAAAGCACTTTACACAATACTTTCTGCCATACAGGGAACTTGGTTTAATTAAGAATGCCAGTCAGGATATTCTGCTGGCTATCGATGTTTTGAATGAGTCGGCAGAGGTTAAGATTTATGTAACCAGTGCGCAAGAAAGTCTGAAGATAAAACTTGTTTACGGGGCAGAAGTATTACTGGATGACGTAGCATCTATTTTTCCAGAGGAAGTATATAACAGGAAGATTAATGTGACAGGTATCCAGGAGAACAAGCTACTTCTTGTGATAACTTCGGCTTCGGGGAAGGAGCTTCTCCGTTATGAACCTGCAGCACATAAACTAAACAGTATTCCAGAAGCTGCTGCGCCGGCTTTGCTTCCTGAAAAGGTCGAAAATACGGAGCAACTGTTCTTAACAGGACAACATCTGGAACAATATCGTCATGCAACCTATAGTCCTGTGCCATACTATCAGGAGGCTTTAAAACGTGACCCTAAAGATATCAGGAATAATAATGCTTTAGGAGCATGGTATTTACGCAGGGGGCAGTTTTCAAAAAGTGAACCTTTCTTCAGGAAGGCTATTGAAACAAGTACAGCAAGAAATCCCAATCCGTACGATAGCGAATGCTATTATAATCTTGGACTCACTTTAAAGTTCCAGGGAAGAAATCACGAAGCCTATACAGCATTCTATAAAGCTACATGGAGCAATGCCTGGAAAGACAGCAGTTATTTTTCACTGGCACAGATCGATATGGCGAATGGCGACTATAAACTTGCAATTGATCATACACAGGCGTCGATAGATTCTAATGGCAACAATAGTAAAGCTTATGTAGTTCGTTCTGCTGCCTATCGTAAACTTGAAACTCCGGAACTGGCATTGCCGGTCGCGCTTGAAGGATTAAAAAAGGATGCATTTAATCTGGGAGCACTATTTGAACTAGTTTGTATTTACAAGGCTCTTGCTGAGAAAGAAAAAGCAGAGCAATCGGTAAGCGAACTATTGGCATTATCACGCGGTTATGACCAGAGTTTTATGGAATATGCACTTGATTATGCAAATGCGGGATTACATGCCGAAGCGTCTGAACTCTTAAATTATGCGGTGAAAAGTGAAGACACCAATCCAATGGTGTATTATTATCTCGGTTACTTTTTGCACTATCTAAATGAAACTGATCAAGCTAAAGCAGCTTTCGGTAAAGCTGCTCTGGCAGATTCTTACCTGTGTTTCCCGAATAGACTTGAAGATATAAATGTGCTTAGTCTGGCATCAGTTTTAAATCCGGCGGATGCTAAAGCTCCGTATTATCTTGGAAATCTATTTTTTGATAAACAGCAGTATGACCAGGCTATTTCAGTCTGGGAGACTTCAGCTGCTTTGGATAATTCCTTCCCAACGGTACTCAGAAATCTTGCAATCGCTTATTTCAACAAACGGAATGAGAAGGATAAAGCGCTGCATTATTTTGAGAAGGCATTTGCATTGAATAAGAATGATGCACGGGTATTAATGGAGTTGGATCAATTATATAAACGTCTGCACAGGCTTCCTGAAGAGCGTATAAGGTTTATAGAAGAAAATTTGAAGACGGCGCTGGAGAGGGATGACGTTTACCTGGAGCTTGCCGCACTTTATAATTTTACAGGGCAGTATGAAAAGGCTTTCGAGCTGATTACCAGTAGAAAATTTCATCCCTGGGAAGGTGGGGAAGGTAAAGTATCTGGTCAATATGTATACAGTTTGAGGGAGTTGGCAAAGCAAGCTATCCATAACAAGAATTTCAGAGAAGCAATCACACTGCTGGAAAAAGCACAGTCCTATCCGGAAAATCTTGGTGAAGGAAAGCTTTTCGGTGCTCAGGAAAATGATATTTTTTACTGGCTGGGTATCGCTTATGATGGTTTGGGTGAGTCAGAAAAAGCTAAAGCTTATTTTGTGAAGGCAACGATTGGACTGGAAGAACCCTCGGCAGCAATATTTTATAATGATCAGCAACCTGACAAAATATTTTATCAGGGATTGGCCTGGAAAAAACTAGGTAATCAAAAAAAGGCGGAAGACATATTTAATAAGTTGAAAAATTATGGCGAACAACATTTTAATGATGAGGTTAAGATTGACTACTTCGCCGTATCACTGCCGGATCTGCTCATATTTGAGGACGATCTGAATATCCGTAATCAGGTTCACTGCTTATTTATTAAGGGATTGGGATATCTCGGATTAGAAAAAATCGATGAAGCTAACCAAGAATTTAGTGGCGTACTGGATCTGGATGCAGGGCATTTCGGAGCCAGACTACATTTGCAAATGATCAGCCATCATCAATCTTTAACCTTAATCACACCAAATGAAAAGTAAAATACAATTAATCTGCCGGTCTGTTTCTTATCTGCTTTTGATTAGCTTATGTCTTGTCAATCAGGTCGGTAAAGCACAGGATATTACCATACCCGTAGAAACCAAAAATAATGCGCTCGTATTACAGGTTAATCAGAATAAAGATTTATCAAATATATATATAGGCAAAAAACTGGGTAATCCTGCCGAGTATGAAAACATACCCGGACATTATAAACAGGGTACAGACTATTCAGACGGCACATTGAATTCGGCCTATTCGACCGCAGGATCTCGTAATTTATTCGAACCCGCTGTTACGGTTACACATGCCGATGGAAACAAGTCACTGGACCTGCGTTATGTAAGTCATAAGGTTACCAGAACTGACAATAATGTATCACTATTGAGTATCCTTGTTAAGGATCCGGTATACAATTTTGAAGTGGTCCTAAATTATAAATCATATTATAACGAAGATGTAATCGAACAATGGAGTGTAATTACGCATCAGGAAAAGGGCAATGTGATTTTACATAAATTTGCTTCTGCGAATCTTTATCTGCAAAGCAGAAAGTACTGGCTAACCCAGTATCATGGTGACTGGGCTACAGAAATGAAACCTGAAGAAGTCCAGCTTACCCATGGAATAAAAACGCTGGACTCCAAATTGGGTACCCGGGCAAACTTGTTTCAGCCATCTGTTTTTATGCTTTCACTCGATAAACCTGCAACAGAAGATGAAGGAACCGTATTATATGGCTCAGTTGAATGGAGTGGTAATTTCCGGGTTGATCTTGAACTGGATAACAAAGACAATCTCCGGCTTATTGCCGGTATGAATAATTATGCTTCCGATTACACACTTAAACCGAAGGAAGTCTTCACTACTCCGGCATTTTTGTATACGATGTCAGACAAAGGGAAGGGAGATGCCAGCCGTAACCTGCATAACTGGGCCCGAAATTATCGTATTCTGGATGGAAAGGGTAATCGCTTAACTTTGCTTAATAACTGGGAAGCAACGTACTTTGACTTTGACGAGCCTAAACTTTTCGAGCTGATAAAAGATACTAAAAAACTCGGCGTCGATCTATTTTTGCTGGATGACGGCTGGTTCGCCAACAAATATCCGCGCAACGGAGATGTTACTGGCCTTGGCGACTGGGGTGTAAACAAAAAGAAGCTACCTAACGGTGTGGCTTCCCTGGTTCAGGAGGCGACAAAAAATGGTGTTAAATTCGGTATATGGATTGAGCCGGAAATGGTGAGTCCTAAAAGTGAACTTTATGAGAAACACCCTGATTGGGTTGTTAAACAACCACAGCGTCCCGAACATTATCTGAGAAACCAGCTGGTTCTCGATCTAACGAATCCAAAAGTCCAGGATTTTGTTTACGGTATTGTGGATGATCTTTTTACTAAGAATCCAGATCTTGCTTATGTTAAATGGGACTGTAATACTGTTGTTTTTAATGCATATTCTGCTCATTTGAAAAATCAGTCTCATTTCTACATCGAATATATGCGTGGGCTATATCAGGTGCTGGAGAGAATCAGAGCTAAATATCCCAAAGTTCCTATGATGCTATGTTCTGGTGGCGGTGGCAGGGTAGACTATGCTGCGCTTAAGTACTTTACTGAATTCTGGCCGAGTGATAATACCGATCCGCTGGAACGTATTTTTATGCAGTGGGAATATTCTTACTTCTATCCGTCTGTGACCAGTTCAAATCATGTTACCGACTGGGGTAAACAACCGATCAAATTCCGTACAGATGTAGCCATGATGGGTAAACTGGGGTTTGATATTGTGGTCAGTAAATTAAGTGCTAATGAGCTTAAGTTTTGTCAGAATGCTATAAAATCATATGACGCGGTGAAATCAGTTATTTGGCAGGGAGATTTGTACCGGCTAGCCGACCCGCGTGTAAACAGTATCGCATCACTTGTGTATATAGATGATAAAAAATCTACAGGCGTGATGTTTAATTATTTGGTGAGTAACCGGTACGGGGAGGGAAGCAAGCTCCCGGTTAGGTTGAAAGGACTGGATCCCAATAAAACGTATCGTATAAAAGAGCTGAATATTTATCCGGAAACCAAGACTTCAATCGATGAGACTAAAAGTTATACCGGAGATTTCCTCATGACGGTTGGTTTTAATCCTGAAGTTAATGAAAAACGTACAAGTGTAGTTCTTCAGATTAATGAAATATAATTAGTAATATGATTCAGGGTGGTGCCATCGGCGGTGTACCAGGAGGCACCTCTTAATCAACTGAAAAACCCGGACATCTTTCGAATGCCCGGGTTTTTAGGTTGATTAAGATACCAACAGTAAATCTTAATTGATATTTTTCGTGCTGTCTTCCCAGTTATCAGTTTTAAAAGGAGAGGCAGGCAAGTTTGCCTGATTATACAGGTTGCCTTCAGGGTTATTTGCCCAACCATACCGAACAGACAGCGGTTTAGGTACTTCAGGACTGCTGACAACAACCTGATCACCTGTAATTGTTGCTTGCGCCCAGTGGAATATCTGATCGGCTCCTGCAACTGCAAAACCTTTTAAAGGTTTACCATCATTTGCTTTTAAGCCGCCGTCAATATGATCAAAATCCAGTTTAACTTTATTTTCTTCAATCTTGTAAGATTTGAGAAAAGGACCAGAGAATGCGATCTTTCTGCCATAGGTTTTAGCCAATGCAATTAAGGCAAGTCTGCGACCAACTTCCTGTTTGTTTTTCGGATGTATGTCTGCTGCATCGCCGATGTCAATCGCAACAGCCATACCGGTATTACTGATATTTAATGCGCCTAGTTGGGCATCCCGTAGTTCAGCCCATGCTGATGCTTTAGGTTGATTTTCATGTTTCATGAAGCCGGCAAGTTGTACAAAGTAAAATGGAAAATCACCCATATTCCAGGCCTTTCTCCAATCCTGGATTAACTCCGGAAAAAGTGTGCGGTACTGGTTTGCACGGTCGGCATTGCTTTCTCCCTGGTACCAGAGGGCACCTTTAATGGAGAAATTCAAAAATGGATTTATCATCGCGTTAAACAATACCGTTGGCCGGTTCGGACCGTCGGAGGGCATCGGCGGAACTTTCTTTAAGTCCAGACCTATATTATACAACCAGTCACCGTCCAGGGATATTTTTTCTCCGTTAGCGGATACAACAGAGATGATATTACGTTCGCCATAAATACCACCACCACCGGCACCGTCAAAAACCCGGACAGCAATGATATTTTCACCAGGTTTCACCAGATCTGCAGGTATTTTATACACCCTTTTCTGATCGTATCCCTTGGTTTCACCTATTTTCGTCCCGTTAAAAAAGCTGATGTCATTATCGTCTATGGTTCCCAGGTTCAAAGTGATGTCTTTACCCTTCCAGGATTCCGGGATAGTTATTTTTCTGCGGAAGTAAACTACACCGTCAAAATCGGGCAGTATAGATTCATCCCATAATACAGGCAGATTCATGCTTTTCCAATCTGAATCATCTGTAGCAGCATCAACCCATCGCAGTTTTCCCTGTTGATAACCGTTGTCATTTTCTACGACGGTTTTGTTCCAGAGGTTTAACTCCTGTTCGAATTCGGCCTTACTTCCGGTTTTAGTAATCTTTTCCACTGCAGCTGCAAAGTCCGGGCGTGTCTTAAGCGTAGAAGAACTCATCCACGCTTCGGCAATTGTACCGCCCCAGGACGTATGGATGAGTCCGATAGGAATACCTGTTTTCTGATAAACTTCTCTTGCAAAAAAATACGCTACTGAGGAGAACTCCTCAATATTTTTAGGATTACATACGGTCCAGCCCCCGTTAGCTACTTTAGCATCAGTTAAAGGGGTGTTGCTGGTTATATGATCCACCTGCAGCAGGCGTATATTTTTAAAATCGGCTTTACTGATTTCCTCTTTATAATTAGCGATTTTCCCCCAGCCGGCAAGCGGCATTTCCATATTGGATTGGCCGGAACAAACCCACACATCACCCAACATGATATTAGACAGCTTTATTGCAGTCCCATCAGATATCGTTATGTTATATGGTCCTCCGTATTTCGGTGTCGGTATTTTTATTTTCCAATTTCCATTTTCATCCGCTTTAGCAGTAAAGTTTTTCGGATTCCAGGCGACATGAATATTAACTGTTTTTCCGGGAGTTGCCTGGCCCCAGAAGGCTGCATTTGTCTTTTGCTGGATAACCATATTATCGCCGAAAACCGACGGTAACGTAACTTTTGCATTTACAGTGCCGGCAGTAAAAACGATACCGATTATTGCTGCAATTCTGATGTACTTATGGTAATTTGATTTCATTGGAATAATAAAAAACTTGATTAATTAGACTCTTCAACTTTTAATACCACACTCGTTCTAGCCAGATTCAAATCAGGATTAAACCCAACTTTCATCAGGAAATCTCCGGAAAATATCTGGTCTCCTTTTATGGTCGAGGTAGTACCCGGATAAAGATTTATTTCCTGTATCTTATAGTTTTTTGCAGGATCTAAACCTTTTAAAAGCACAGGTAAGTTGCTGTTTGCACCATATCTGCTGCTAACCAGGTAATTAAAAATCACACCTGATGATTTTTGTTCATTAATATACAACATCGAAGCCACATTTGAAGACCTTGGATCTGATAAACGGTACTGGTCGCCCTGCCAGATAATCGATTTTACGGTATCATAATTCTTTATAGCATCCTGGCAGAATTTTAAATCATTTGCAACCAGGTCATTTACTACAATATCAAAACCTAATTTTCCCATCATTGCTACATCAGTACGGAATTTGATCGGTTGTTTACCCCAGTCTGTAACATGATTTGCGCTTGCAATTGCAGGATAAAAATATGAGTATTCCCACTGCATAAAAATACGCTCTAAAGGATCTGTATTATCACTAGGCCAGAATTCAGTGAAATACTGTAATGCCGCATAATCTACACGTCCGCCACCACCTGAGCAAAGCATCATAGGAACTTTGGGATATTTAGCCCTGATTCTTTCTAACACATTGTACAGTCCGCGCATGTATTCAATGTAAAAGTGATTTTGATTTTTAAGCGTTGCAGAATGCGCATTGAAAATTACCGAATTGCAATCCCATTTGATATAAGCGAGTGCCGGATTTTTAGTGAAAAGATCGTCAACAACCCCGAAAACAAAATCCTGAACTTTAGGATTCGTTAAATCAAGAACCAGCTGGTTTCTGAAATAATGTTCATCTCTTTTAGGCTGTTTAATTACCCAATCCGGATGTTTCTCATACAGCATACTTTTAGGATTTACCATTTCCGGCTCTATCCAGATACCGAATTTAACATTGTTGTTCTGCGCTTCTTTGACTAGAGAAGAGATTCCATTAGGTAATTTTTGCTTGTTCTCTTCCCAGTCACCTAAACCCGCCACATCACCATTACGCGGATATTTGTTGGCAAACCATCCATCGTCCAGTAAGAACAGATCTACACCCAGTTTTTTGGTATCCTTTAAAAGTCCGGCAAGTTTGCTCTCATTGAAATCGAAATAAGTTGCTTCCCAGTTATTCAGCAAAGTTAATCTGGTTCCTTTTCCGTCCAGAAGTTTATAGTTCCTGGCCCAGTTTTGCAGGTTTCTGCTGGCTACACCCTTTCCCTGTGTAGATAGCGTATATAAGAATATCGGCGTAACAAATTCTTCGTTTGGTTTTAGTGTATATGGCGAGGCATAGTTGTTTATTCCGGAAATAATGCGGAGGTTATCCTGATAATCTACTTCCAGATCTGTCCGGAAATTTCCACTGTATTCCAGAGATGCAAACAACACTGTGCCTTCATCTTCGGTAGCTGGCTTATTTACGGAAACCATAAACACTGAAGGCTGAAATAAATTCGCCCTTGTACCTAATTTAGAGTCCAGGGTCTTAATGCCATGTGTTAATTTTGACTCCTCAGGCTGCATTTCTTTAACCCAGTCACCATGGTATTGGTTAAGATAGTAAGCACTGCCGGTTAAATGCAGGTTTGCAGATGCATACTTGTGTAAGGTTACATTACCTTTTTCATTATGTTTAATGGAAGACCATTGTTCAATTACATCTTCTTTATAATATATTTTATAGAATAGTGTAACGTTGAAATTATAAGCCGGATCTTTTAACAGGATGCTGATTAAGGAAACATTTCCGTCAATCTTCTTGACCTCATGACTTACATAAGTTAAGTCAGCTGAGTTGTTACCATCCGAATGCGTCACAGTCAGTGCAGGCTCCAGTAAATTACGGGAACCCGATGGCGTATAAACGGAGTTAAGCATTCCGGTATAGTCAACAGTCTGTTTTGACTGATTTTTTACCTGTGCATATTCACTGGATTTTGATAGTTTTTTTCCAAAATAAACCGTTCCAAGATACTTACTGGAATCCGTTTGGAGCACCAGGGCATTATGTTGTGTTTCAACAGGTATTACAATTGATTGTGCCTCTGATCTGGTACTGGTAAAAACAGTGAGAGAAAAGAGAAGACAGAGAGGGAGCAGGTTGGTGCTCAATCGGATTTTTAGCATGTTAAATTGGTTTTCTAGATTGTATTTCTGGTATTAATTTATTTCGTTATTTTAATTAAAGTAGCATTTCCAGCTTCTACCGTAATTTCCAGCTGATCATGATTTGAAACAGGTTGGTGTGTGAATACATCTTCCAGTTTATAACTACTGAAAGATTCCAGGCCAACATCTGACGCATTGATTAGGTGCTTTTCCTGCTGAGCTGAATAATTGAAAACTGCCAGGTAATAAGTATCGCCTGTCTGCTTTGTAAAGATGCTGGAAGCGTCTTTATCCGATTCTACAGGTCTGAAAGCCTTTCCGTCTTTAATGACATCCAGAAGTGATTTATTTTGGAATAGTTCGGCTGCGCGGCTATTCCACTGGCCATTGACAGAGAAATCATCTCCAACTATAAGCGTTCCGGTAACAATGGCAGAAAGGGTTCTTGCCTTATTTGCGCCCATACTTTCATCTCCCAGTACGACATGGTCTGCATCTACATAGTCATAAAGATGAGTTTGCCACCATCCATAAGTAAGGCCATTGAGGGTGTACTTTGTATCTTTAATAGACTTGAAGGCATCGCAGGCTATTCTTCTTGCATGAATATAACGTCCGGATGCCATCGTAGGAGAGATAGCTGCATAGATCAGCATTTTACCGTCCAGTTGTTTTAAAAGAAAGGACATTCCTTCTTCGTATGCCTGCATTCCGGTCGTAATTTTTGGATTATAGAAATGGTTCGATTCCACCGCTGCATGCCCCAGGAAATCTATTTTAATCATTTCAAATCCACATTCTTTTAATTTACCAATTACCAGTGCTATTCTCTGTTGTGTACCGGGGTGTGTAGGGTCTAATGCCCTTGCACCGTCTATGTCATGATAACCTTTTCCAACTTTAGTCCATAACTCACCAAATTTATAATTTCCGCCTTCAGCTCTTCTTTCGCTACCCGATTTAAATCCCCAGTCCGTGAAAGGTGCCCAGTAGATACCTGGCTGCATGCCTTTTTTCTTAACATAATCAGCAAATTCTTTGAGTTTGGAATAGTCACCCTCCAGACCACCCTTAAGCAAATTATCCCAATAGGAATCAAGATCGATATACAGGGTGCCTTCGCTTCTGAATGTTTTCAAACTGTCCGCAAAGAAATCGGTGACTTTAATAATTTTATCAAAAGATAAATGTTCCTGCATCGCACCCCAGCTATTCCAGCCCATTGGTGTGGGTTTATTCCATTTAAAAACTATAGGGGGTTCTGCAATTCTGTTTGCTTTTGCATATTCTTCCATTCCGGTTCTCCAGTCATCAAATACACCATAAAAAACCAGTGGGGAATTCACAACAGTACCAGTTAATATACCGTGAGGAAGGATATCTCTGGTTATATCTTTTTCGGTAAATCCGGCCTCTACTTTAATGGCCACTTCGCCTGTCTTATCCATTCCTGTAATCACTCCTGTTTTCCATATGCGGTGATTGACAGAGCCGGAAATTAATCCTCTGCGTGTTTTGTTGTCATATATTGTTCCGGCTTCAGCGCTAACCTGCTGTTCGTTTTTTGACAGTTGCTTGGTATTGTAACTGATAAAGGTGTCATTATCAAAAGGTATAAAAACGCTCCAGATATCCTGTTTACTTTTTAAAAAAGGAACTGATCCCTGGATAGGTACAATATCATTGGTACTGATGTTTTTACCAGAGAGTTCTATCTCACATAGAAAATAGGGCAGATGATCATAAGTATAAAATATCTGTTTCATGTCTGGCATTCCGGCACCCGTTAGTTTAATGGTATGTTTAATTCCTTTTCCAAACTGATTTGAAACCGGGATACTGGTATAATCCCTCTTTGAATAACCTTTAGAGTTATATGCAAGATTGTTGTTTTTAAAACTTGAAAAGCCATCTTTCAACAATTCCTCAGCATTCTGATAGGCACTGAATGTTCCGGATTTCAGGTCGTAGATAATCTTTCCGGACTTGCCAAATTTGAATGTAACAGCATTGGCATGGTTCAGAAAGAAGACCAGGAAAAACAAACATGAAAACATTTTAATTTTTGTCATCTTATATTTAATTGTAGTAGGTGGCTTATTATAATTGCACTGATTTAACCTCTTTAATCTCTCCGTTCACTTTTACCTTTACGGTTTCACTAGTTGGTGAAGCGATACGGTACCCGATTATTTTGCCGTTTTTCCAGCTCATATCTATGGTGAAATTACCTCTGGCCTTCAAACCTTTTATATTTCCATAAGCTTTCCATGCATCAGGCAATGCTGGCAGAAGGTCGATAAAGTCATCATGGCTTTGTAACAACATTTCAGCGATCCCGGCCGTTGCACCGAAATTTCCGTCGATCTGAAATGGTGGCCCTGCAGAAAGCATATTAGGATAGACGCCACCGCCTGCACCATAATTGATGTCAGTGCGAAAAGTTGGCTTAAGGATTTCTTTCAGTAATTTAAATGCACGGTTTCCGTCATGGAGCCTTGCCCAGAAAAGTTGTTTATAAGCAATAGTCCAGCTCGGTCCGTCATCGCCTCTTACCTCCAGCGTTTTCTTTGCAGCCTGAGCAAGCTCGGGCGTTTTGGAAGGACTGATCAGCGCAGCAGGGTATAGTCCGTATAAGTGAGAAATATGACGGTGCTCAAGATCAGTTTCTTTATAGTCTTCCAGCCATTCCTGTATTCTTCCATCTTTGCTGATTACTCCTGCAGGTGGAATTTTATTTAATTTTTCTTCGAGTTCTTGTCTGAATTCTGCATCCAGACCCAATAACCTGGAAGCTGTAATCACATTGCCGAAAAGCTCCCTGACGATCTGGTTGTCAATTGTCGGGCCCATGGATACGCTCGCAGTTTTACCATTGGGAAGATAAAACGTATTCTCAGGTGATACTGAAGGAGAGGTAACCATCCAGCCGGTTTTTGGGTCTTTTATTAAGGCATCATTATAAAAAAGTGCAGATCCTTTCAAAACCGGATAGATTTCTTTCAGGTATTCTTTATCCTGACTGAATGCATAATGATCCCATAAGTTATTACATAACCAGCCTGACCCAGCATTTGCGACACCCCATGAGGCACTTTCTCCAGGTTCGGTATAACCCCAGACATTAGTAATCACATGGGCAATCCAGCCTTTTGCATTATAATATGCTTTGGCAGTTCTTTCTCCCGGCTCAACCAATCCTTTGACGAGATCGGCCAGTGGTAAATTAAGCTCTGACAGATTAGCCACTTCTACCGGCCAATGGTTCATTTGTACATTCACATCCAGGTGATAATCACCGTTCCACGGGGTATTAATTTCCTTTGCCCACAGGCCTTGAAGGTTTGGTGGTAAAAGGCCCACCCGTGTGCTGCTTATAGTCAGGTAACGGCCAAACTGGAAGAATAATGCAGGTAAAGATACATCTTCGCCATAATTTTTATAGAAGTTATCCAACCTTACATTAGTGGGTTTTGCAGCTTCTTTTCCTGTTCCTAAATCAAATTTAACCCGGCCAAAAAGTTTATAGAAATTTTTAGAATGATTTTGTTTTTGTATTGCATATTGCTTTTTAACAGCATTGGCTAATAGTTTTTTAGTTGTGTTTTCGAAGTCCGGATCTTTAAAATCCGTTCCAGCAGAGACATAAATCAATACTTCCGACGCATTTTTTATAACCAGCGAAGTATCAGTTTTAGAGAGTGAACCGCCTTGCAAAACGGGTTGGACACGTGTCAGGTACTGCATTCCCTTGCCGTCTGTGCCGTTGTCCAACTGGCCGTACATCTGCAGTTCTCTGCCTTCAGTCTTTACTGCAAATCTCTCGGCGCGGTTTAATGAGATCGTTAAATTTAGTTTACCCGGTTTATCGGCCGTAATCCGTATAACGTTGACATCGTCATCGAAACTGGAGAAATATTCCTTTTTGTAGTTTACGCCATTAAGTGAGAAGTTTGTGGTAGCTATTGCATCTTCCAGCGACAGTGTTCTTTTATATTTTTCAGGTTTAGTATTCTTTGACACGCCTGAATATTCAAAGGCAAGGTTAAGATCTCCCAAGGTTTGAAATTTCCCCCATTTAGGCCCTTCCGACCCTGGACCCAGACAGACGAAATTTTTATTAACAAGTTCCTGGGCTTCATCATTTTTACCTTCCAGTATGAGCTGGCGTATAAGAGGTAAACTTTTGTTTGCTTCATAATTGTTTGCGTCCTGTTTACTCCCAGACCATAAAGTAATGTCATTTAAGACAATTTTCTCATTAAATATATTTCCATCAGGAGTCATTCCTAACCGGCCATTTCCAAGTGGTATAGTTTCTTCCCAGATTTTCGCAGGCTTATCATACCATATGTCTGGTTTTTGTTGTGCTGCTAAATCGAATGTAAATAAGATCAGTGTAAGGGTAACGATATGCTGTATCGGCTTTTTGTACATGTGATTATATTATAATGAACATTGAGGATTTTATATGAAAAACTATGATTTTTTAACAGTAACTGTCTTTAAAGTTCCATTTACTTTAAGCTGTATTTGCCTGACCAGGGGTGAGGTTAGTTTATAATCCGTGATTACTCCATCTTTCCATTTTAAATCCACCGTGATATTTCCACGTGCCTTCAAGCCTCTCACTTCACCATAAGATTTCCATGCATCCGGAAGTGCTGGTAAGAGATCAATTAGTCCTTCCTGGCTTTGTACCAGCATTTCTGTTACTCCAGCTGTATAACCGAAGTTGCCGTCAATCTGGAATGGAGGATGCGCACAAAGTAGATTTTCATAAATACCACCACCATCATTGTAATCTATTCCATCACCACCAACCAGTGTGATGAAGTTCTTTAAGATTTGGTAGGCATGGTTTCCGTCATGCAATCTTGCCCAGAAATTCATTTTCCAGGCCATAGACCAACCTGTAGACTCATCACCTCTGGCAGTTAAACTTACTTTTGCCGCCTCAGCTAATTCTGGAGTTTTATTAATGCTGATCTGTCTTCCCGGATGTAAAGCAAATAAATGGGAAGCGTGTCTGTGTTTATCATTTGGATCATCTTTATCGTCTTCCCATTCCTGTAACTGTCCCCATTTGCCAATCTTAGGTTTCAGCAATTTATCCCGCAGTGAGGCAATATGGTTACGGTAGTCAGTATCTATTTTCAGGGAGTCTGCAGCTTCTATATAGTTGGTGAACAGATCGTAGACAATCTGCTGATCATAACTAACACCATCTTCTTTAGGCCCATGTTCCGGTGACCAGCCATCCGGCGCTACAATTACACCATCAGATCTGCGTTTTAAATGATCATCCCAAAATTCCGATAGCTCTTTTAAAATTGGATATGCGAATGATTTTAAGTATCCCTTGTCCTGGTTGAAAGAATAATGATCCCAAAGCGCCTGAGCGTACCAGGCACTTCCCGGAGTATTCCAGGAAAAACTTTCACCTCCGAAAATGTTGTTTTCTGTTCTTACTGTCCAGCCACGTACACCAGGGTATTCCTTTTGCGTGTTTTCTTTTTTCACTTCACGCATACTGTTTATATAATCCAGGTAGGGGACATTGCTTTCTGCAAGATTTGTCGGTTCAGCCAGCCAGTAATTCATTTGAATATTAATGTTCGAGTGATAGTCTGATCTCCAAGGTGGATTGTTGCTGTTATTCCATATTCCCTGAAGATTGGCGGGCAAGCCACCTTTTCTTGACGAGCTGATTAACAGATATCTGCCGTATTGAAAAAGAGTGGTTTCCAATTGGTTATCTGTGTTTTTTTTGTAATTGATAATCTGCTGTACTGTCGGAACATCGTCTTTCGGTGGATTATTTCCGATTTGTAAGGCGAAACGGTTAAACAGTGATTGATAATCTTTAATATGACTGTTTTTTAAAACGGCGTAACTCTTAGCTAATGCTGTTTTCAGATTCCGGTTAACAATCTGTGAAGGATCTTCTCCCTTCCATTGTCTGGCACGTTGATTAATATAGTCTGTTGATGCTGATAGAAATAAAGTAAACCCATTTGCTTTGGTTAAATGGATCTGGCTGTTTCCTTCAGAGTCCTTGTCTATCTTTAATGTTCCGCCGTTCTGTTTTAATCTTAGAGTGGAGGCATATTTCAGGCCATTTGGCAATACTCCTTCTATGATTAACCCGTCTGTAGCATTCTTAGTTTTACTTGCATGTGCATCTTTCAGTCTGATAGTTACAGAATAGGCATTTTTGGCTTTCGAAGCGTAGTTAAAAATCATCACCTGATCTGGGTGACTGGAAAAATACTCTCTGGTAAATTCTTGACCATTATACTGATAACTGATTTGATGGATAGCGTCATTTAAATTCAGAGTCCGCTTGTATAGAGTCGTTTTACCGGCTTCTTTCTGGTCAAAATCTATAAAGATTTCCCCAAACGCCTGGTAAGCTCCTGTTTCCTGTTCATCTCCCGTCCATAAACTACTTTCATTAAACTGAATATGTTCCTGGTCTGTTCCACCAAAGATCATTGCACCTAACTTTCCATTACCAATTGGATAGGCTTGTGTCATCCAATCTTTAGCGGGTTTATTATCCCAGATTTTTAAATTATTACTGTTCTGTGCCTGAACAGAATTACAAATCAGTAGAAGAGTTAAGATCAGATTTCCAAGTTTCATTCTTTTATACATGTTTAAAGGGCTAAGAGCTAAATATAACGATACGGCTTAATCTAATTATCGATTTCAATTTGCATTTTCGCCATCGCAAATTATTCACGATGGCGATTGCACTTATTAATTAGTAATTTTTGTTTTGGGTTAATACCCCGCCGCTTTTATCAATCTCAGTTTGCGGAATAGGCCACCTATAGAATTTATCCTCAAAATGATAGGAGACAGGGCTGTCTTTAACTTTATTCAAAACCTCCCCTGCAATATGCCATCTGATCAGATCGTAATGTCGTAAACCTTCGAATGCTAACTCAATACGTCTTTCATGACGGATCCGCTGGCGCATCTGGTCCTGATTATATCCAGCAGGAAATGCTGGCATACCTACACGGTCTCTGATATCTTTCACTGCATTATAAACCGTCTGATCCGGGCCTGAAATTTCATTTTGTGCCTCTGCATACATCAACAAGACCTCGCCCAGACGAAGAATAACAGCATCTTGCTGGCTAAGGGTTGAAAATCCAAACGGAAGATTTGAGGGGTCAAGAAATTTCATGACACCGTATCCGGTCGGACGGGGATTTGACGGGCGATGTGTTTTTCCATTTCCGAAATCAACAAAATCAACAAATACTGTTTTCTTCAGTCGTGGATCGCGGTTGTTGAAAGGGTTGGCTGTATCAGTTAAAGGAGAAACTCCATATGGCAACCCGTCTGTACATTCAAAATCGTTTATGAAGTTTTTTAAAGGAGATGCCGCTACCCAGTCACCATAGTACATGTCCCATGGTGTTGTATTATTAGGCGCAAGGAAGTTAACCGAAAAGATGATTTCATTGTTATTTCTTTGCGTGGCATCCCTGAAATTGTCTTCGTAATTTGGGCTTAATTTATATTGTTTCATTACATCCAGGCAAAGGTCTCTTACCTCTGTCAAAATGCTGCGGTCCGGTTGACCATTGTCGCCGAAAGCTGCAAACAAAAGTACTCTGGCTTTCAGTGCTTTTGCAGAAGAAGAAGCCGCATGTCCACCATTGGAATAATAAGGGCTGGTATTCAAATTAGCGATACTGTAATCCAGATCTGTCACAATCTGAGATAAGATCTGTGCAGAGGCAACTTTGGGCTGTTGTTGGTTTTCTAGTGTAAGCGGTTCTAAAACAAGAGGAACATCACCATAAATTGAATATAACTGGAAATAATAAAAGCCTCTGATAAAACGAACTTCCGCCTCGTAGGTTTTTTTATCATTTTCGCTTATGTCTGAACCTGTATAACTGCCCAGGTACTTCAGGAAAATATTTATTCTGGCAATGCCACTGTAGCTGTTATTGTAGAGGCTGGTTTCATAGCCGCCCGTTGTGGGGTTTAAATTGCCCTGAACAATATCATTTACGCTTCCGGAATTAAACTGCTGATAACCATTGTCGGTGAGGCAGTCACGGAATCCCATTCCGACAGAAAAATCTTCAGACTGTAGAGACGCATAAACAGCAGCAAGACTCTTATCAAAATCTCCCTTGGATTTATAGAAGTTATCGGTTGAAATCTGATCCAGCGGATTCAGATCCAAAGTTTTTTTACATCCGCTAAAGGCGAGAGATGTAATCAATATGGTAATTATTATACGAGCTTTCATATATCTGATTAAAAAGTAACATTTACACCGAAGGAATAGATCTTATTTTGAGGGTATTGAATTAAATCGCCATTTCCGTAGCGTTCAGGGTCAAGTCCTTTAAAATTGGTGGATGTAAATAGATTATCTCCGGAGAAGTAGAATCTTAGACGCTCAATATTTATGCTCTTGGTTAACTTAGAAGGAAGTGTGTAACCCACAACTAAATTTTTAAGCCTTAAATAAGAAGCATCCTGTAAAAAATAACTCGATGGACGGGAGAATTTTTGTGGTGCGCTCCAACCCCAGTAGATTTGCGGAGTTGTAGTTGAAGGATTTTCCGGCGTCCAGCGGTCTAACCAATCTGTAGTAGGGGGAGAGCCCTGAACAAATGGCGTAACGCCCCATCCCGTAACATAAGATTTAACACCGGACACACCTTGTAGTCTGGCTGAAAAATCAAACCCTTTGAAATTAAGTCCTAAATTGAAAGAATAATTCAGTTTAGGGTAGGCTCCTCCGATGAATGTACGGTCATTTGCATCTATCTTGCCGTCACCGTTGACGTCCCGGTATTTTAAGTCTCCTGCTGTGGTGTTATCATTAAATTGTTTTGGTGAATTAGCCACCTCATCTGCTGACTGGAAGATACCAATTACGTCAAGCATATAGAATGAACCAATAGGCTGACCGTTAATATTGGTTGTATAATCATAAATATCCTGCTGACCATATTTAACCAGTTTATTTTTGAATCTGTCCAGGTTTACACCGACATTATAGCTTAATCCAGCAAGAGCTCCTCCTTTAACGACATTATTATAAGAAAGGCCGAGTTCCATACCCGTATTGTCAACGATACCGTCGTTAATAACCGGTGCTCCTAAACCAACAACTGCGGTTACTTGTGATTTCCTTAAGATATCAGATGTTCTTTTCTTATACCAGTCAAAGTTTAAATTGAAATTGTCGAAGAGCGTAATATCGACGCCTACATCGGTCATCGTTGTGGTTTCCCATTTAATGATCGGGTTGTTCAGATTCTGCTGAGCTACACCGGTAATCAGATTAGAATTGTCGAAAGAGTAATTACCTGTTAAATTTAATAATGCCTGATATGGATAATTTTGGCCGTATCCATCAACTACGATGTTTTGGTTACCTAATTGTCCCCATGAACCCCGTACTTTCAAGCTATTCAACCAGGTTAAATTGAGATCTTTTACGAAAGACTCTTCCGTTGCACGCCATCCTGCAGAGAAAGAAGGGAATACACCCCATTTATTTTTACCGGAAAATTTAGAGCTACCATCATATCTTAAGTTAGCTTCCAGTAAATATTTGTTTTTATAGTCGTAATTCAGACGACCAAAATAAGACATCAATGCCCATTGATTGGCAGTTCCGTCAGCTCTTTGGATGTCCCTTCCACCTGCGTTCAGCTCAAGCAGACTTTCGTCCGGGAAACTCTGACGGTAACCTTGTAAATAGGTGTATTTACTTTGTTCCACGCTATAACCAGCTTGTGCTTTAACTGTATGACCGTTGAAATCATGGTTATAGTTTAAATAACTGTAGAGATTGGTATAAACTGTCTGCTGATCCTGATCCGTTAAACCACGACCTAAATCAAGTGTGGTTCCAAACTGGCCGGAACGGTAATAGTATTCGTCAATAGTGGATTTATAATCTTTATACTTATCCATATTCACATTTACCGCACCCTTGGTGTACCAGGAGAAATCCTTAGTGAACTGTACTTCTACCCAACCCTGTGCGTTTACCGCATAATCATTTGTATTATGACTGAAACCTTTGTCTAATACAGCCATAGGATTCTTGTTATTGTATTCGAAATCATATGCTTTATACGTATAACGACCACTGCCGTCAGGTAAGAAAGGACCATAAGTTGGTGCTTGGGACATCGCAGACAGAAAAAGGTCTTTCGAGCCTCCCGGAATAGATTCAGTAGTCCCTGATTTCAAGAGAACATTGGTGCCGAATTTAATATGATCATTAATCTTTGATGTCAGATTAATACGGGCACTATATCTTTTATAATTAAATCCGGTAATAATACCATTCTGGTTTACATAACCTAAGGATACATTATAAGTGGTTTTTTCATTACCACCGTTGAATGAAAGATTATGATTCTGAGTAGGAGCAGTTTTTAAGATAAGACTTAACCAATCTGTATTCGGGTAAAGTAAGCGGTCGGTGCTGTTACGGTAAAGATCTATCTGATCCTGTGGATAAAGACCGTTAGTATTCCCCGGACCGTTAAGCCCGGAATTAATACGTGCTTCATTATATAAATCCATATAATCTGCAGAGTTCGTAATCAGATCGAACATTTTTGTCGGTTTGTAAATTCCGACATTGGCATCATACTGAATTGAACTTTTGCCTGATTTACCTTGTTTGGTTGTTACCAGAACTACACCATTGGCTGCACGTGAACCATAAATAGAAGCAGATGCAGCATCTTTAAGTACAGATACATTATCAATATCAGTCGGATTGACGTCACTGAAATTTCCAGGGACACCATCTATCAATATTAATGGATCAGATCCCGCTCCGCTAAAAGTTCCATTTCCCCTGATCCGGATAGATACACCTTCATTACCAGGTTCTCCTGAACCCTGATTAACCTGAACTCCCGGCATCGTACCCTGCAGCATGGCAGCTGCATTGACCACAGGACGTTTGGTGAGCTCTTCTCCTCCGACTGTAGCAACAGCCCCGGTTAAATTTGTTCGTTTCTGAGTACCGTAACCTACAACTACAACCTCATTAAGTTTTGAAGTTTGTTCTACCAGAGTCACATCAATTTTAGTTTTTCCGGTTACTGAGATTTCCTGTGAAATATAACCAAGAAAGCTGAATATCAATACAGCCTTATCATCGGCCAGATCAATTTTATAGCTACCGTTAACACCTGTTTGTGTCGCTATATTAGCACCTGATACTTTTACGCTTACTCCGGGGATGGGTAGTCCGTTTTCATCTTTAACCGTTCCTGTAATGGTAATAGGAGCGCTTATTTTGTTAGTAAGAATTGTATTATACTTAGCCGGAGTGGAAGCACTCACTTTGACGATTGAAATCAGACATAGCAGAGATGTTAGTTTCATCATCAACGACAGCTTTGATTTTATGCCAGGCAGTTTCCTACCACTTGTCGCAATTGATTGTTTATACATTTGAATATTTGGTTAAAAGACATTTAAATTATTTCATGCTTTTTGCTGGAAAAGGCGGAGATAATTAATTGAACTGTTTTAGTACTCTTTGCAGAGATCATGTAGATTTTTGATCATTTAAAAAGAGTTCTGATTAACCGGAGTGGAGTATAAAACTGGAATAATTGCAAATACATAATTTACCTGGGGGGATAAAAGATTTGTTCATAATTTATATTTGGTTGACTATTTAAAGCTTTGTACAGAACGTTCTCCTATACTATGCTATACTACAATGATATAAAAACACTTTTGTAATTACAAGTATTTTATATCATTGTTTTTCAGTAAAGTAGGGTTGTATAAGGAAAAATGGATTCAGGCAAACAGCTCAGAAACTGTGCTTTATAACGAATTCCGCCTGATCAGTTTAGTCTCCATAATATGTTTTACGGGTTCTAATGTGAGTACAAAATCAGCAGCTATCTTACCCATAGCTGCAAAATCCACTGAAAATGTGGTTATGCCGTCGAATATGATTTCTTTGATAACGTCATCGTTATGGGAGAGTATGCCGATGTTCTTACCAGGAGTTAATCCTTTTAGTTTGGCATCTTTAAGAATTTCCCACAGCTCCAGATTGTGGATAGTAAAATAAACCTTATTGGTTTCAATAGTATTTTCCTCATACTGGCTTTTAATCTCACCGTGGATATTATAGTCCTTTATAAAACGCTTGAAAGAATTATAGATGTCATCGGGTTCGGCAGAAGATGGCTTGAAGAAAAATACAAACTGCGAAAACTCTTTAATTCTCGGAGCTAGCTCTACAAATGCATTATAGGAAGATTTTTTAAATTCCTGCACAACATAGGAGTGTTCCTTACTGAGTTTTAAATAGCGGTCGACTATCAATAATTTGTTTGCCGGAAGCTGGTCCAGCAGGTTTTTGGTTTCTTCGGTCTGGATAGGAGCAATAACATACATGCCATATTTCCCCCGGTTACTGTTAATTATTGACTCAAAAGCACTGAAATTATTATGATGAAAGAAAATGTCAATATGGATATTGGGCCCCAGTCTTTTCTTGAAACTCTGATAGAAGGTCTCCTGAAAAGTATCAAAAGCATAAAGTAACATGAAGACTTTTAACTGCTGCTCGGTATCTACATTATTGACAAAATATCCATGCCGGTTCTTGGACTCAATTATGCCACGGCTAATAAGCTCCTTGTAAGCTTTGAATACAGTTTCTTTAGCAAAACCTAGCTCTTCGCTCATCTTACTGACCGAAGGCAATTTACCCCCAACCAATAAAATTTTCTGATTTATAGCATTAATGACACCATTTATAATCTGCTCATGTTTGGAAAGGGTATTGATAACTAGCAGGGATCTCAATTCTTCGAATAATTTTCTCTCACTTAAAGACATTCACAATCAATTTTAAGCTGTTCTTTTTATATTATAGGTCTTCTAGACGGACACCATATTAACTGTAAGCGAATGCTAATAGTTTGTACAAACTATTCCTCGTATTTTCATTCTATTTGGTTCATTAACAATTACGTTCGTAATATTAGTACAAAAAAATATTATTGTAAGTCAAATTGTCTATTTCTTTTGTAAATATAAAACAAAAAGTTTGTGTCAAAAAAGAATGTTTAACTGCTTATAAATTAAAAGCTACTATCTTGTTCGCTGAAATTTAAAAAGAGTTTACCAGCAGGGAAATGACCCTACCGGTAAACTCTTCATGAAATTCTAAGGCCCGGAAGCCTTATGGAAAATGTGAAATTTACAGCAGATACTTACCAGTAAATGCCGTAAAGGGCTACAATTAGTCCAAGAATCAATAATGCACCAACAGCGAAGCCAGTAGTTGTTTTGAACATTTTCGCATCAATCTCAAGCCCTTTGCTTTCCGCATTATCTTTGTGTTGTACCAAACTAATAATGATCATTCCTGCAAGACAGAATAAAAACACGAAGCCCATACGGTCAATGAAAGGAATTTCATAGATGCCGACGGCATTTTTAACCGAGAAGCCCATGCCCGACAGCCAGGAAAGATCCGTCCAGCCAGGTAGGAACTTAAGAACCAGAGATAAGACAAAGCCACCGATGGTTGCAAAAAGCGCTGCATCCGAAGTTGTTTTCTTCCAAAAGAAACCTAAGATAAACATGGTGAAAATTCCGGGCGACACAAAGCCTGTATATTCCTGTATATACTGAAAACCTCCTTTTTTATCAATTCCCAGATGAGGAGCAATTAAGACACCTAAAATCATCGAAACTACAATAGCCACCTTGCCGGTTAAGACAAGATTCTTTTCGCTTGCATCTTTATTAAGAACTTTTTTGTAAACATCAAGAGTAAAGATTGTCGCGATACTATTTGCTTTCCCAGCAAGAGAAGCTACAACCGCGGCTGTAAGTGCAGCGAAGGATAAGCCTTTCAGACCAGCTGGTAATAGGTTAAGTAATACAGGGTAGGCTCTGTCTGGATTTACAGATCCGTTCTGCATCATTTCTGACTGGAAAGCACCGTCTTTAAATAAAACATAAGCGGCGATACCTGGTAAAACCACAATAATAGGCATCAATAATTTTAAAAACGCGGCAAAAAGGAGACCAGCACGGGCAGTTTTCAAATCTGCACCCAATGCACGCTGTGTAATATACTGGTTACAGCCCCAGTAATTCAGGTTAATGATCCACATACCACCAATTAGTACACTCAAACCTGGTAAATCAATGTAATTCTCATTGTCAGGCTTTAAAATCATGTGAAAGTGTTCCGAAGCTTTTGAACTCATCAGATTATAGCCTTCAAGGATTCCAGTTGTACCATAATGGTCTGAGACGAGGTTTAAAGCCAGATAAGTTGTGGCCAGACCACCTAATATCAGGAAGAAAACCTGAATAACATCTGTATACCCGATAACCTTCATCCCCCCAAGGGTAATGATAACCGCAAATGCGGCGATGACGTACATACATAATTCAAGGTTAAAACCCGAAATACTGCTTACTGCCAGTGCGCCCAGATAAAGGATAGAAGTTAGATTTACAACCACATATAATAATAACCAGAAAACGGCCATAATCATGGCTACCGTCCCGTTATACCGCTGATGAAGGAACTGCGGCATAGTCGATATTTTATTTTTGAGGTACACCGGAATAAAAAATACCGCGACTACAATTAAAGTAGCTGCTGCCATCCATTCATAGGTAGCGATTGCCAGTCCGATTTTGAAGCCCGAACCACTCATACCAATAAATTGTTCGGCAGAGATATTTGAAGCGATTAATGAGGCACCGATTGCCCACCAGGTTAACGAACCCTCCGCCAGGAAGTAATCTTTAGACCCAGATGAGGCAGATTTTTTTTTATTGTAGATATACAGACCATATCCGGCTACAATGACAAAGTAGACTAAGAAAACGATATAGTCTTGTGTGCCTAATAAATTATTTTTCATTTGTTTACAGGTTTATTTTTGGTTTTCTATTATACGACTTGATTTGTTCCAGATGCAGTGGTAACGATATAAGCATCCAGGTTCAGATCGAATTCTTTTGAATAACTCGCTGCTATACTTGCAATCAGATCATCAACAGCCTCATTTTTTACAATGTTAATTGTACAGCCGCCAAAACCTCCGCCCATCATTCTGGCACCAAGTACCGTATCTGTCTGTTTCACTTTGTCTACCAGAAAATCCAGTTCCTTACAGCTCACTTTATATTTATTGCTTAAGCCATCATGGGTTTCAAACATCAATTGTCCCAATGCGGCCAGATTTCCGTCTTTCAGATATTCAGCTGCCTGAATCAAACGGATATTTTCGCTGACAACAAATTTGCACTTCTCATACACATCTGAGTCTTTGGCTCTTACACATTGATCCAGCATCTGAAGATTAGCATCTCTTAAACTATCCACTTCCGGATGTTGTTCCTTAATCCATGCTACACCCTGCTCGCATTGTTCCCTTCTTTCATTATAAGCACTGTTAGCCAATGAGTGCTTTACATTTGTGTTAAGTAGAAGCAGCTTATATCCGTCTAATTTCAGCGGAACATACTGATACTCCAGTGACCTGCAGTCCAGTAATATAGCATGATCTTTTTTTCCAAAAACTGAAGCAAACTGATCCATGATTCCGCAACTTACGCCAGCAAAAACATGTTCTGCTTTTTGTGCGATCAGCGCTGTGTCCAGTTTGCTGATGGATAAAGAAAAAAGTTGGTCCAGTGCATAGGCTGTGGCGCATTCGACCGCCGCAGAAGACGATAGTCCCGCGCCTAAAGGAACATCACCATCAATATACAAGTTAAATCCACCGATATGGTATCCTCTTTTCAGGATCTGATCTGCTACCCCAAGAATATAATTTGGCCAGCCTTTCTCTGAGACTACCAATTCAGATAGTTTCACTTGATGTGATTGCCCATAATCTTTGGCAAAGAGATGAACTTCGTCGTCTTCCCGCTTGGAAACACCGATATAAATGGCCTTATCAATTGCGGCTGGCATAACAAATCCATTATTGTAATCGGTGTGTTCCCCGATAATATTAATTCGTCCCGGTGATTTAACTACAAGAGGAGTAGCGTTATAAAGTTCTTGGAATGATTTTTTCAGGTCCTCAACATCTACTTTGATTGTTGTCTGGATGGTGTTGGAAGATGTCATTCTATGCTTTTTTTGCTTTATAATGTTCGGTTGGTAAATCTTTAAGCTGTTTTGCAGCAAATTCAGGAGTAATGTCACGCTGAGCATTAGCCAGAAGTTCATAACCTACCATGAATTTTTTAACGGTAGCAGAACGAAGTAAGGGAGGATAGAAATGCATATGCCAATGCCATTCCGGATATTCTCCGTTGTTTACAGGTGCCTGGTGCATACCCGCAGAGTAGGGGAATGATGTTTCGAAAAGATTGTCGTATTTAGTCGTTAATATTTTCAATGCATCGGCCAGGGCAGCTATTTCCGCTGCTGTGAAATAGTTAATTCCGGTTACATGGCGTTTGCTGATAATCATTGTTTCATAAGGCCAAACTGCCCAGAAAGGCACCAATACAACAAAATGTTCATTCTCAAACAGAATTCGTTCCTGTTTTTTCTGTTCTAATTTCAAGTAGGCAGAGAGTAAACTCTTCCGGTGAATAGCGTAGTAGTTTTTCTGATTTTCGGTTTCCTTTATTATTTCCTGCGGGATACTGCTCTGTGCCCAGATCTGACCATGCGGGTGCGGATTACTGCAACCCATTATTTCACCCTTGTTTTCAAAAATCTGAATGTATTTTATCCAGTTATTTGCCGAAAGTTCATTGTATTCTTTTTGCCATACCTCGACAACCGAAATAATTTGATCACGTGTCAATTCCGGTAGGGTAAGATCATGTTTAGGGGTAAAGCTGATAACTTTACATAATCCTCTTTCACCTTTTGCGACCAGCAGGTCATCTTCATTGAGGCTGTCAACTTCCGTATCCTCGAGTAGTGCGGCAAAATCATTTTTAAAAACAAAGCTTGCTTTGTAATCAGGATTTATTTCTCCGTCAGCCCTGACATTCCCAGGGCATAAATAACATTTAGGGTCGTACTCCGGGCGGTTATCCGGGCTTACATCTTCTACTTTACCTTGCCATGGTCTTTTAGTTCGGTGCGGAGACACCAGGATATGCTCCCCGGTAAGGATATTCAGACGGGTATGCGGATTTAAGTTAAGGTCGAAATTTTGGTTCATCAATAGGGTTATTAAATGGTTAGAAATTCGGGAAGCAAAATGTTTCCCTTTTAACGGCAGGAAAATTAGTAATAATTTATTAATTGTACCAGTGACAATTAATAAATTATTATTTTACTGATATTTGCCGGATCTAACCATTTGTGACTATATGAAAGAATACGTTAACCAACCCCATTATTTAGTAGCAGTAGATTGTATTGTTTTTGGATTTGATGATGGACAGCTTAAAATTTTATTGGTAAAAAGAGGACTTGAGCCAGAAATAAATAAGTGGAGTCTGATGGGTGGGTTCGTAGGTGCAGAAGAAACGCCGGATGAAGCAGCGAACCGGGTACTGAAAAAACTGACAGGTTTGGAGGGTGTTTATCTGGAGCTTTTAAATATTTATGGAGAACCGGACAGGGATCCTATAGAAAGAACATTATCTGTCGGATATTTTGCCTTAATTGATATTCATAAATATGAAACTCAGCTGATTGATAACTACCATGCGGAGTGGTTTCCGATAAACGAGCTGCCTAAACTCATATTTGATCATAACAGGATGGTGGCCGAAGCGAGAAAGAAATTGAAATTCAAAGCCTCTCTTCATCCGATACTTTTTGAGATGCTGCCGAAGAAATTCACTATTCCCCAACTACAGATGCTGTTTGAACAGGTGAATGATACCAAAATGGATACTGGTAATTTCAGCAGAAAAATAACTTCGACAGGATTATTAATCAGGCTGGAAGAAAAAGATAAATCAAGTTCTAAAAAAGGAGCTTATTATTTCAAACTGAATAAAAAATCTTACGCAGAATCATTTAATAACTTACTCTTTTTATAAGATGATTTTGTCAAAAAAACAAGCATTTAAATGCTTGTTTTTTTGTGACCTATCTCGGGAAAGACGCCGTTAGTCTTTCCCGATTTCGACCTTTTTTTCAATCAAGGAGTCTATCCAGCCATTTTTTGAGCTGATAAAAATGGCCAGGTAGAATAGTAATATTCCAACAATTATGATGATCAGTTTATTACGGAATCGCTTATTGGCAAAAAGGCCGGCTGGTTTTTCTTCCATCCCTAAAGGTATAATTAATAATAATTTTAATTCAGGAGCTTACCTGTAATGGAGCGATAGCTGGCCGTTTTATTGAAGAAATCGCCATAGGCAGTGATCTGCTCGCTTTCGGCCTGTTGTAATTGCGCCTGTGCATCCAGCAAATCCGAAATACTGCTTAGACCACTGGAGTAATTGTCTCTGGTGACAACGAGGTTCTCTGCAGCCTGACCATAGTTTTCTTTAGCAAAACGAATTTGCTTTTGTGCATCTTCCAAATCATACCAGGATTTCAGTATACCAACTTTCAACTGGTCTTCTCCATCTTTGAACCTGTTGCCGGCAATTTTTTCTGAAATATTTCTTTGTTTAAGCTTCTGTTTCCCGGTACCCCACCAGTCAGAAATCGGGATATTTACCACACCAAAAGCAATGGGCATAAAGGTACTTCCCAGTGAATTATTTATACTTCCCACCTGGCCGGCACTGAAGCCAAGAGAAACACTTGGAAGGTAATTCGCTCTGGTCATTTTTGTTTGCAGCTGCTCACTTTCCAATGATTTCTGCAGTAACTGGTAGTCGTTGTTAGCGGTAAGATCCAGATCAGGTGCAAGTGCATCAATTGCAGGTATTCTGGTTGTGTCAAGTCTGTCCCGCATAACTAGTAAGGAATCGAACGGAATACCTATGAAAAAACAGAAATCCAGGATGGCGACTTTCCGGCCGTTATTCAGTTTGCTTTTTTCCAGCAATAATTTACTGCGTTGGACTTTCACTTTTAACAGATCATTTCTTGCTATTAAACCAGATGTCAGTAAATCTTCCTGCTGTTTTAGTATCCCGTCCAGATAGGTTTCATTGGCATTGAGTGTTTTGTGCTGCTCCTGCAGTTTCATCAGGGTCCAGTATTTGTTTTCTGTCTGTAGCAGCACAGAGTCGCGGGACTGTTTTGCCCGGATCTTATTAACTGATATCTGCAACGCAGCCAGCTCATTAGCTGTACGTATTTTTCCTCCGGCATATAGAACCTCTGTAGCAGTGGCACCTGCAAAATAAGCGTTATTTACTCCTTCAGTCAACAATGGAGGCATCGCACTAATAAAATCCTTAAAGTTATAAAGACCAATTCCGGTAGCGCTTACGGAAGGCAGGTAGTTTGCAGCAGCCCCTTTTTTACCGGCTTCTGCGGACTGGATCCCGAGTTCACTGTTTTGGATAGCCCGGCTATATTCCAATGCGGCTTTTTTACTTTCGTTCAGGCTGATGCTATGGTTTTGCTGGGCCATTGCATTTGCGGATAATAAGAAAAAGAAACCAATATATATGAAGCGTATTTCCATGATATTTATTTAAATTTTACAATTCTACTCCGTCAATTCTTTGTTGTGCTGCTGCAGGCTTGCCTCCCTCCGGGTATTCATCTTCTTTTTTGAACATAAGCCAATAAAGTACCGGAAGTACAAATAGCGTAAGCAGCATGGAAACCATTAATCCAAAACAGATTACAGTTCCAAGCGGCCCCCATAAAGAAGACCGGCTTACAATCATAGGGATAACGCCAACTGCCGCTGCGGAAGAAGTCAGGAAAATCGGGCGCATTCTTCTTTCTGCGGCAGTAATTGCCGCCTGGCGTACTGATATTTTCTCCTGATGCCTGATTTCATCGGCGAAGTCAATCAGGATAATACCATTTCTCACCACGATTCCGCATAAAGCAAGCAGACCAATAAAAGAGGTAAAACCAAAAGGATATTGTAGCAAATGCAATCCTAATGCTGCACCAAAAATACTGAGTGGCATGGTGATTATACTTAGTAAAGCATGTTTGATGCTTTTAAAATGCCAGATTAAAATCAGGGTAAGCAGGATTACACTCAGTAACAGCGATAATCCCATCGGACCCATGTTTTCGTCAGTCAATTGTTTATCTCCACCGTATTCAATATATACTCCCTCAGGAAGAGATAATTTATCTACCGAAGGACTGATTTTCGCGAGTACATTTGCGGCGACAGCATCTTTATCAATATCGACCCTGACGGTGAGGGTACGTACACCATTCCTTCTGACCAGCTGTCCTTCATTCCATTCGGGAGTGATGTCTGCCACCTGTCTGAGCGGAACAGCAGCGCCCGTTGCAGGCGAAATGACCGACAGGTCTCTTAAATCTGCGTACGAAAGTTTGTGGCTGTTCTGTTCTTTAATTTTAACGTTCAGACTATATTTACCTTCCCAGACCTGGGTAGCCGGGAGGCCTTCCATATTCATGGCAATAGTATTTGCGATATCGGATTTGCTCAGACCCAGGCGGGCCGCTTCATCTTGTTTAATCTCTATATGAATTCCTTCAAGCGGTTGCTGATAATCGGTCCTTGTCCAGATAACTTTATCTGTCTTGCGGGCAATTCCGGCAACCTTATTGCCAACTTCTTTCAGCTGTGCGATATTATTTCCGGAAATCCTGACTTCAATAGGCGCCTGGGAGTCAGACATGACCAGTTGTTTCATTCGCACATAGGCAGAAGGAAACAAGTCACTGTATTTTTGCTGGTACTCTTTAAGTATTTCCTCGGTAGTGTCCTCTGTAGTCGTATTAATTAAGACCTGGGCATAGTTCTTTTCTGGCAGGTTAGGTGCGTACAAACTATGGAATCTCGGAGAACTGGAGCCTATAAAGCTGGTATAATTGACTACCCTTTTATCTTTAGCCATGATTTTCTCCATCGCTCTGACTACACTGTCAGTCTGTTCTAAACGATAGCCTTGTGGCAGGTAAATTTCCATTGCGAACTGATTGCGTTCCACTTTCGGAAAAAGTTGCTGCGGAAGCAGGGCCATCAGGAAGACACCGGAACCAACTGCCAGTATACCAAAAAGCACAGTAAGCTTCCAGTTGGTAATCGCATTTCCGATATGATTATTGAAGAACTTCTGTAACCGGTCTAGCATGGAAGGTCCTTTTGATTCACTTTTGTTTTCCAGCTCATGTAAACCCTTCTTAATAAATCTGGTATTGAAGTAGGGGACCAGCAACATCGATATCAATAATGAAATCGTCAGCGCAATGATAATGGTAATTGGAAAATCACCGACAAAATCTGCGGCAATACCATTCATGAAAAAGATTAAAGGGGCAAAGGTCGCTGAGATGGCCAGTGTCGCTGTAAAAACAGAAGGGAAGAGCTCTTTAGCACTGTTCCGGGCAGCATCCCAGACGCTTAGCCCGTGATCCAGTTTCTCGACGTGATTATCGATTACAACAATTGGATCATCCACAACAATTCCAAGCACGATAACCAGTGCTGCAAGTGTTACCGTGTTCAGCTCAATACCGGCCAGGTACATAATAGCCAGTGTGGATGCAATGGTAATCGGAATGGTTGCAGCCGCAACTGAAGCTATCCTGAAAGGTAATAACAGAATGGTGACTACGATTACGCCGATGAGAGCGAATCCAAATTCTTTCATAAAATGGCTGATGGATTCATTGACCACATCAGGTTGATTAGCCAGTTTCGTGACCTTAATATCTGCAGGCAGCGCCTGGATTATTTTATCAAGACGTTCATCGACATCATGACCAAAATGCACTATGTTTTTGCCACTGGCCATTTCCAGCGAAATAATAATACTTTTAGTACCATTAGTGGTTACATAAGAATCCGGGTCATCATATTCTTTTTTAATGGTTGCGACATCACGCAATCTCACCACATTGCCCTTATTATCATTTTTGATGATCTGTCTGGCCAGGTCACTTTCGGTGTTAAAAAAAGTAGAGAGATGAATCGGACGGTCCGTTATCTGCCCGTCCAGGGTTCCGGCAGGACTGATAGCTCCTGTATTCTGTAATACCTGCATGATACTTCCTGAAGACAAACCGTAGTGCGCCAGTTTGTTGTTGTCTACATAAACACCGATTTGTTCAGACAGGTTTCCGCTATGGTTTATTTTGGCTACGTTTTCAATCCTTCGCAGGTCATCCTCAATTTCTTCTACATGCTTCTGAAGATCCTTATAAGGTCTGGTAGCAGATTCAACGGATAGAAGTATAGCAGAAGTACTGCCGAAATCACTATTTACCAGAATACCCTTTACTTCCTTTGGTAAGGAGGTTGCCTGCAGAATCAGTACACCATTTTTAAGTTTATTCCAAAAGGATTTAGTGTCACTGTCTTTAACCCTGGAACCAACCTCAACGAAAATATACATCATTCCATCTTTTGAGTAGGAATAAGTTTTAGTTTTATCGACCTCGTTAAAGCCGAAAAGATATTCTTCGACTTTTGTCGTTAGTTGTTCTTCTACCTGTTTGGAGGATGCCCCCGGATACAGGCCGATCATTAGTCCCTGGCGAACTGTAAATTCAGGAAACTCATTTCTCGGCATATTGAAAAGAGCGTAGAAACCAAATATTACCAATACAAAGGCAATAGATAAAGGCACTGCCTTGTGATCCATTGCCCATTCTATTAAATTCTTCTTTTGCTTCATTCTGTTCTGTTAAATTTTGAGCACAAAAAACCAGCTGTGAGCTGTACTAATCTTTATTATTTCACAATTTCAATAAGTGTACTGTCCAGCAGTTTATGATAGCCGCTGACGATAAGCTTTTCCTGGGGTCTCAAACCGCTTGTGATACCAATTCCATTATCGTACAATGGGCCGGTTTCCACGGTTTTTCTAACGGCTCTTTTTCCATCTTCAGATGTTACAAAAACAAATTGTTTTCCATGTTCGTCAACTTGTAAAGACTGCAGGGGTATAGCGGTCAAAATTTTACCTGAAGTATCTGCGTCTTTTTTAGAATGCAATTTTTTGTTAAAGGCTATATTGGCGACCATTCCCGGTTTCAACCGGTTCTGAGGATTTTTCAAAGCAACTTTAGCTGAATAAGTAGGAGAGCCCTGTGCGGAACTGATACCTATTTCATCTATTGTTCCGGTGTAACTTTCAGACCCAAGTGAGGGCACGGTTATACTAACCCTGTCTCCTTTTTTGATCTGATCAATCTCCAGGTCAGGTACCGGTACGTTTACTTTGACTGTAGAAATATCCAGTAACTGGACAACTGGTGCACCCGGTCCTGTTGTATTACCGGCCTCCATTAATTTTGCTCCTATATATCCGCTTTCCGGAGCATAAATACTGGTATAAGAAAGACTTTCTCTAGCTGCTCTTACAGCCGCCTGAGCCTGCTCATACTGTGAACGTGCTTCAAGCATTTTGATTTCAGCAATACTGCCTTTCTGAAATACCTGATTTATCCTTTCATAATTTTCTTTAGCTAGTGTAGCCTGTGCCTGCTGGCCCTGATATTGATTTTTATAAATCGTCTCGTCAATCTGGGCAATAAGCTGACCTTTATGGACATACTGGCCAACCTCAACAGGTATTTTTGTGATGGTACCTGAGACCTGGAAACTCAGGTCAATAGTTTTATTGGCCGCGACAGAACCACTGTAACCAATAGCTTTTGTACTATCCGATCCCTCACCAAGGTTGATAACTTTTACTTTAACCGGGATCTCATTTAGCGGTTTCTCTTTTTTGCTGTCTTTACAAGCATAAAAAAAGACTGCAAGCAGGAGGAGTAAACTGATTTTGTGTTTTGGTTGGCTTGTTTTCATGCAAATTGAGATTTAATTGTTGACAAAATTGGCCTTTATGTCGATGATTGGGTAAAAAATATATTATTGCAGACCTTTTACTAAAATATTAATCAGCCAGAATGAACGGCTTGTTGCATCTTCGATCTTTTCGAAAAGAATAAGTTCTTTTTCCAGACCTCCTATAGCAGTAACGATGGCTAATGCCAGGTAATCAATATCGTTATCATCCATTCTCTTAATATCCCCATTTTTAACACCTGAGCTCAATAAATGTTTAAATACGTTAATTTCAAGAGAAGCCATCTGGCTCTGAAGTTTATATAACAAGATATGATTTCCTTTTAAATCACGGAGAATATAAGTGTATTTTTTAGTTAATAATTTTAATCCGTTAAGTTTTGTCTCGCTATATTTCTTAAGGTTCTCTTCAAAACTAAGCTCAGCAGAAATTTTTGATTTGGCTTTATGATGGATGATTAAAAATTCATCAATCACCATCGCCTCGAAGATCTCGTGTTTATTTTTGAAATAATGATATAATGAACTCCTCCCTTTCAATGCAGCTTTTGCAATATCATCCATAGTGACTTTGTTGTAGCCATCCTTTTTGAAAATGCTTTTAGAGGCCTCAATAATATCCCTTTTTATGTCTTCCTTCTCGTTTTCCACTCGACAAATTTATGGTTTTTGTCGAATGTAACAAAATTAGACCTAATAAATATCAAATAATCAGTTTATTGTATCATATAATTTTCTACTTTCGTTAAAGTCTACTAAGTTGGTATATTAAATATTATATTAAATCTAATCTCCGAAATATGTCGAATCTCTCATTCTCCGTTAAAGGCGAAAGCCATAATGCAACTAAATTTGAGGCGAAAGCCCGTGATTTTTCTTTTGTTATTGATGAACCGGAATCTCTTGGTGGAAATGATGAGGGGCCGAACCCGGTTGAATACCTGCTGGGTAGTTATGCGGGTTGCTTAAATGTTGTTGTACATCTGGTTGCCAGGGAAGAGTCGGTGAATATTAACAAACTGACTATTGCCGTTGATGGCGAACTTGACCCTTCAAAGTTCATTGGGAAGTCCGGATTTAACCGGGCGGGATTTCTGCATATCAACGTGAATCTTGACGTTGATGCAGATGCAGACGAAATTACGATTAACAGGATAATTAATACAGCCAAACAAAGATGTCCGGTAAATGATAATTTATCAAACGTTACACCGATAAGCTATACGATCAGAAAGTCAGTTGTTCCTGAGAAACAAGAAATATAGAAATATATCTGTTTCCTGATTAAAAGAAAGAAATTCTGGAATCAGGAAACAGGTTGAAATTTATTTGACAATCAGCTCCGGCTTTAAAGATATCTTGGATTGCTGATAGGGTGTATAGTACCGCAGGTAAAACTGCTTCTTAAAATCTTTATAAGAACTGACTGCTCCGATTTTATGGAGAAACTTAATATAATACCAGGCCAGATCCACTTGATGTGGTTTAAAACCACTTCTTGCACTTTTAGGGAATAAATGATGATTATTATGCCATTCGCCGGCTACAAAACCAGGCCATAACTGATTGATAGAGTTGTCATTTTCTGAGAAATCAGTACCTTCTTTTTGCTTACTTTCACCTTTCGCATGGCCTTCATAATTAAAAGTCCGCACGCCGATAGCCCAAAAACCAGCTGCGCCGAACAAACTGCACGCAAGTGCATGACCACCGATCAGATAGAACACTCCATACCAGAATGCCCAGTTCAGTAACCACGACGTCGTAGCCGCCACAGGATTTACATAAGATCCCCAACGCAGATATTGCGTGTAAGTATTTGCTTTCACGCCTGTGTGTTTCATGAGAGATACAACACGTTTAAAATCCGATTCATTCAGATCTTTAGCAATTGGCTGGTGATTTACATCGGCAAGAAAACAGTAAAGAAATCCTCCGTAAGCATTATAAGGATCGCCCGGCTGATCCGATTTCGCATGATGGACATGGTGTGAGATCACATATATTTCTTCAGGAATCACGTTAATAGTCAGATTCTGCGTAATAAAACGCCAAACCGGATTTCTGAATGTATAAGCTCCGTGTGTACAATAGCGATGGTGCCAGATTGTTCCATGAGTTCCCATAACGATCATACTATATACAAAAGCAGCTAACAAAGTCCACCAGCTTAAGAAATAAATGACGAAAATAAAAAAGAAAGGTATCAGGCAGAGAACTTTCAGCCAGCTGAAAAACGGCAGCCAGTTTTTACGGTCTTTAAAAATATTCAGTCTGGAAAAGAATTCTTTAAAAATTGCACCTGGCCCTGGTTTGATCAGATTTCCACTCTCATCCTGCCAGCCGTAGGCAGGTCTTTGTAATACATAATCAAGAAAAGGCATTTGTTTCTAGAGTTAAATTTTGAAAGGAAACTTTGATTTTGATAAGAAAATTGTCTCCGGTTCTGCTTCCAAAAACTAACAAATATATAAATTTAATCGACATACTTTATTTTTATTAATTCTAAATCAGTTCAGTTTTGAGATGAAACAGTTTACCGGAGTATAAGATAGCTAATTGTCTATGTCCCAGATAATGGGCCCTTTTATTTTTAAGGTGCTTTTCACATTGTCTATAGATACGGTCCATGACAATTCAGCCTGGATATATTCCGACATCGCATCGCAGGGGAAATAAAATTCAATGTGGTAGCTCGTCGTAAATGAGCCTGCTAAACGGTCCGCCTGGAAAGTGGTTTGCGGGTGTTTAATCTCGACTTGATAAACCCTTGGAGAGCCCGCGTGATTCTTATGATATTCCAGTATCATATCATTCAAAAGGGTCGTCACCTGGTGTCGCTCAAGAAGCTCATTGAAGTTCAGTTTCTCTTTGGCCAGGCTGGCGGATGCTTGAGTTTTTAAAGCTAAGGTTATCTCGGGGTTCATATATTAATTTATATCTTTTCCTGCTGCTTGTTTGTCGACCAGATCTTTCAGGGTATGTTCCGGTTTAATATAATCAAATTCCTTCCAGTACTGGTCTGTATAGCGCTCTACTCCCTGCTGAAAACTGTAGTTTTCAGGCATTATATTTTTTTTAGAGAAGTCAGATTTAACCGCTGGTACCGGTCGTATAAATAATTCTGCACTAACCAGAAGTTCTCCTGCAATCTTTTGTCTTTTAGCTTCGACCTGATGTGTAGTGGCGATCTTATAAAAATGAGGATACCATTTATCTCCGTTCATTGTATACCTGAGAGAAAGCATTTCATTAGTTTTCTGAAAATGGTAACCAAGAAGCATAAGCAGTGGTCTCTGCAGGAATGCAATATCAGATTTTGCAAATCGCCTGCCTTTATCACTGTAGGAGATTTCAATGGAAGCAATAGCGAAGCTCTTTTTTATAACGATAACTGACCCCTGATACAAAGCCTCATTAATCCCTGTTTTCTGATCAAATTTAATAATATAAGCTTCTTCGCCATCCACTGCAATATAACCTGAGATCGTATAATTATACTTTGATATATATCGCTCTCCAAATATAGATCCTGGATTTTTAAGGAGGTCATTTGCCAGCACAACGTATGGTACACCTTTGACCGCTGCATGAAATGGATTATCGACAGCCCTGTCGCCAACTCTTTTCAGATTTCGTTCCTTATTGATGATAATACGGTCCTTTTCTTTATTATGCTGGTAACCGGGATTCAGGATCTGCAGGCTTGCTTCGGCAAATGAAAGATAGTTCTCATCTATTTTGGCAACTTCCCGGTAGAATCCGGTGGATTCAAAAGCTGTAACCGGATAGTTTTGTGTGATATTACGCATTGCTTTACGGATTATCGCTTCGCCATTAAGTGCAGAGATTTTTACCTCCTGCAACTGACTAACCGCACTTTTCATTTTAATCGTGACCGGGTTACTGAGTTGTTGTATAGGTATATATAGCGTCTGATAACCAATACACGAGACTGTTATCTGACCTGTCGTCCCAACCGGAATCCTTAAACTGAAATCTCCATCGGGATTTGTCATAGAAGATATGCTGCTACCGATTTTCAGACTTACATAAGGCATACTCTGATTTGTTTCATCTACAATTTTTCCTGAAAACTGATCTGAATTCTGAGCATTGGCGGTTAAAAAAAACAAAGAAAATGAGATGATCAGAGAAGATTTAAAGACTCGCATTTATTGTTTTTTTTACTAATATAGTTATCAGGCCTCCGGCAGTATTTTTTTTAACGTTATTTAACCTATTGACCGGGGCAAAACAATCATTACAAATTGTATTTATAAATTAGAAGAAATTATATCCTAAACCTTAAAATTATAACGATGGATACCAGACAGATTAGAAAAGATACAGCAGGATGTGAAGATATCATTCATTTAAATAATGCAGGAGCCGCATTGATGCCGGCATCTGTGGCTAATGCAATCCGTGGATATATCACTATTGAAGAACATATGGGTGGTTACGAGGCTGCGAATGCCAACAGGGAGAAAATAGATGATTTTTATGATTACGCTGCCCGGCTGCTGCATTGCAATAGCCGAAATATTGCTTTCACCACTAATGCCACCGATAGCTATAACCGTGCTTTGTCCGCGATACCGTTTTGCAAAGGTGATGTGGTCTTACTGACCGAAAATGATTATCCATCTAATTTTCTTGCTTTTATTTCTTTAAAAAAACGCTTTGACATTGAACTTGTTCAGGTGAAAAATAGCCCTGGCGGGGAAATAGATTTGCAGGACCTGGAGGCCAAATTGAAACAATATCAACCGAGGTTGCTGTCAGTAAGCCATATTCCTACAAGCTCCGGCCTGGTACAGCCCTTAGCCGAAATAGCAGAACTAATCAAAGATCAGGAGACTATTTTTTTACTGGATGCTTGTCAGTCTCTTGGTCAAATTGAATTAGATGCGGTAAAAAGCCATGCGCATTTTGTAAGTGGTACCTTCAGAAAGTTTTTAAGGGGTCCAAGAGGGGCGGGCATATTATATGTGTCAGATAAAGCCCTTGAGGCGGGAATGGAACCCCTTTTTATCGATTTGCGCGGAGCGGAGTGGATCGATGATTACGTGTATGTTCCACGTGAGGATGCCAAAAGATTTGAAGATTGGGAAACGGCTTATGCGTTGATGATGGGTGCAACCGAAGCTATCCGGTATGCGCTTGAAGTTGGCATTGAACATATAGAAGCCAGAAATCAGGAGCTAATCCGTTATTTGAAAAAAGAACTGGTGAAGTTGCCGGGTATTCAGTTGCAGGACCGTGGGGCCAGACAGTGTAGTATAGTCACCTTTAGCATTGAGAACACCAACGAGGTAGAGCTCAAGAAATATTTATATGGGAATGGAATCAATATCTCCACTACGCCAAGGGCTGCAGCAATAATAGATTTCCGGGAAAAAGGAATTGACTGGGTTGCCCGTGTATCCCCGCATTATTATAATACAGAAGCAGAAATTGACAGATTTATCAGTGTCCTTAAAGGAATTTAGTTAGAAAATATTATTCATATTTGCAGGCAATAACGAATCGCAGCATGAAACTATTACTGGTAGAAGATGATCTTCGTGTATCCGAACTGGTCAAAAGAGGGCTGGAGGAACAAGGCTTCCAGGTGGAAGTAGCTTTTGACGGTTTAATGGGTAAAAAGATGATGCTCGCGCATGCTTACGACCTGATTATTACAGATCTGGTTTTGCCACATATCAACGGAATAACACTCTGTCAGGAGATCAGGAAAGCCTGGCCTGAAATTCCGATTATTATGCTCACGGCTTTAGGCGCAACTGACGACAAAGTGGATGGGTTTAATGCCGGTGCAAATGATTATCTCGTGAAACCTTTTGATTTCAGGGAATTACATGTACGGATCAAGGCGCTTTTACAAAGATTTGGAAATGCGCCTAAACAGGACCTGTCAAATCTCCGTTATGCAGATCTGGAGATGGATTTGAAGACCAAAACCGTCACCAGGCAGAGCAGGGAGATTGGTCTTACACCTAAAGAATTCAGGTTGCTGGAATATATGATTCGTAACAGGGAACGGATCATTACGCGGGCTGAGATTTCGGAAAATGTCTGGGATACAAATTTTGATACAGGGACTAATTTTATTGATGTTTATATCAATTACCTGCGTAAGAAAATTGACAAAGATTTTGAGCCAAAGCTCATTCATACGAAATTGGGTATGGGATTCATTTTTAAAGAGAATTAAAAACCTCAGGTTATGAAAATCCGCTCCAGACTTACATTGGTTTTTACACTTCTTTTCGCGGTAATCTTTATCGGCTTCGCATTTTTTACCTATTATTCTTCTGCTGCTAACCGGGAAGATGAATATTATAAACGGCTGCGTCAGCTGGCGGTTACCAAAACCAATTTGCTTTTGGATGCGAAGGTAGCACCGGGAGTACTGCAGCTGATCTATAAAAATTCTCCTAATAATCTATTTCAGGAAGAGGTCGCTATTTATGATACGTCTTTTAATTTGTTGTATCATGATGCAGTAGATATTGATAAGATCAAGGAAACCAGAGCGATGATTAACACCATTGTTAGAAATGGTGAAATTGAGTTCAAACAAGGGCAACTCCAGGCCGTCGGATTTCTTTATACCTATAAAGGAGATAAATACGTAATTACTGCAGCAGCGAAAGATGAATACGGGTTGGCCAAAATGGCGAATTTAAGATTTATTCTTATCCTGGCAACTTTGGGGAGCATCACGCTGACCGTTTTTGCTGGGTATTTTTTCGCTAAACAGGCACTTAAACCTGTGGCCGATATGATTGACGATGTGGAAGAACTTAGTGCCAGTAATCTCGATTTACGATTAACCGTATCTAGTAATGGTAAAGATGAGATCGCTGAATTGGCTATTACTTTTAATCAGATGCTCGACCGGCTGGAACATTCATTCTCCTCACAAAAAGAATTTGTCTCCCATCTTTCCCATGAACTCAGGACACCACTGGCTACAGTAATTGCCGAACTTGAAATAGCGCTGAATAAAGAAAGAACAGCAGATCAGTACCGCGAGTCTATTATACAGGCTTTAAAGGATGCGCGCAAACTTACCCGGCTTTCCACCAGTTTACTGGATTTGGCTAATGCCAATTATGACCCCACTCAAATTAGCTTTAAAGAGTTAAGACTTGACGAGCTACTACTGGATGCCAGGCAGGAACTCACTGCCAAACAACCCGGCTACAAAGTCAGTTTGATTTTTGATCACGATGCAGAAGATGATGATCTGATTACCGTTTTAGGAAATGAATACCTGTTAAAGACGGCATTTATAAATCTGATTGAGAACGGATGCAAATTTTCAGCGAACCAGGAATCCGTAGTATCCATATCCTATGATCTGCATAAAAGTATGCTGCGCTTCTCCGATACCGGAATTGGCATTCCTGGAGCAGACTTGCCAAGTATCTTCCAGCCTTTTTTCCGGGGCACAAATGAGACATTCGCAGACGGTAACGGAATCGGACTTGCGCTTACCAAAAAAATTATTACTATTCATAATGGAGAAATATCTGTTTTCTCCAGAACCGGCGAAGGAACGACATTCCTTATTGAACTGCCACATCTGCCCGTTTCAGGAAATCTCAGCCTTTAAACTAATTATAACGAGTTTCTAACTACATTCTAATAGCTTTCTAACGGCCCCTTTATGGGGCCGTTGCTACTTTTGTGCCACAATAAAAAAAGATATATGGATAAGCCTCCGTGTTATACCCGGTCTAAAATTCACCCTTCTTTTTGGGCATAACAATTAGTTATTCCTGAGAAGGAACAATTAATTGTTATGCTTACTACATTAGATTTTACAGCACGCCTTTTACTGGCCCTTAGCTTGGGTGCGGGTATAGGTATCGAACGCCAGTGGCGTCAGCGGATTGCAGGACTAAGGACCAATACACTGGTCTCTTTAGGGGCAGCCATATTTATTACTCTTTCCGTAAAAATAGGCGGAGATGCGAGCGGGAGAGTGGCCTCCTATGTTGTCAGTGGAATCGGCTTTCTCGGCGCCGGTGTAATCATGAAAGACGGACCAAATGTCCGTGGACTGAATACTGCAGCAACCTTATGGTGCTCCGCCGCAATCGGGGCCTTGTCCGGCATGGGTTTTTTCACAGAAGCCACTATCGGAGCCTCCTTTATTGTCATTGCACATTTGCTTTTGCGTCCACTTGGACTTCAGATTGGAAAACAACTTGTTTTTCAGCAAAGCGAAACTGAAGATACAGAATATCATATCGTCATTAAATGTAAAGAAGAAGTGGAAAACCACATCCGTGTGCTCCTTCTGCAATATATCGGGAATGAACCCAGATTGCTGCTCCGGGCGTTGACCAGCAGCGATAACGGAGATCCCTGTAATGCCATTATTACGGCAGAAATCAATGCCGCAGGTAAACAAGATGAATTAATGGAACAAATGGTCAGCCGGTTAACTATAGAACGGGCAGTAATGAAAGTAAGCTGGGAATTAACAGGACAACAATCAGAATTATGAAAGTGGTAAAAAACAACAAACAGAAAAATGGAGCCGGGTTTGATGATGTCGCTGTCAGCAAATTACGTAAAATCGCGAAGTTAGCGCGGGAAGACTGTTATACAGCGCTGGGAAGCACAGAGGAGGGGTTGTGGCCCAGAAACATCGCAGATAAAGTAAAGCGTTTTGGTCTGAATGAAATACAGCATACCAAAGCACCGGCATGGTATTTACAGCTATTACTGGCATTTATTAATCCCTTTATAGCGGTATTGATGGTATTGGGACTTATTTCATTCGTTACCGACATCTGGCTGGCAGAACCCGGGCAGCAGGATTATAAAACGGTAGCTGTGGTCGGCGTAATGGTGCTGCTCAGTTCGTTACTCCGTTTCTGGCAGGAATACACTTCCAGCAATGCTGCAGAACAACTGAAAAACATGGTTAAAACTACAGCTACAGTATTACGTAAAGCGGTCGGTAAACGGGAAATTGAATTAAAGAAGATTGTTCCGGGTGATGTTATTTACCTGAGCGCAGGCGATATGATTCCTGCAGATATCCGCATTTTGCAGTCGAAAGATCTGTTCGTCAGCCAGTCTATGCTGACTGGTGAATCCATGCCGGTAGAGAAATCCGGCGCAGCCCTATCTGATGTCGAAAATCAATCTCCCCTGGAGCTGGATAATATCTGTTTTATGGGTACTAATGTGGTCAGTGGTACTGCTGTTGCCATAGCAGTCAACACTGGTAAATTGACCTATTTCGGTGCGATAGGCAAAGCAATTACCAATAAGAGAGCCGAAACCAGTTTTGATAAAGGCGTTAATAAAGTAAGCTGGCTTTTAATCAGATATATGCTCATTATGGTACCGCTGATCTTTTTGGTCAATGGCCTGACGAAAGGAGATTGGTTTGAAGCTATGCTTTTTGGTATCGCGGTAGCAGTTGGTCTGACACCAGAAATGCTCCCGATGATCGTTACTGCAAATCTGGCGAAAGGGGCTCGTAATATGAGCAAACGCAATGTGATTGTTAAGCGGTTAAATGCAATTCAGAATATAGGTGCCATGGACGTTTTATGTACCGATAAAACCGGCACACTGACCATGGATAAAATTGTACTGGAAAGACATCTTAACGTTTTTGGAGATGAAGATGATGAGGTCCTGAAATGGGCGTATCTGAACAGTTTTCATCAGACAGGGCTTAAAAACCTATTGGATGTCGCTGTACTGGAACATGCAGAACTCCATGACTATCTCAAAGTCGAAGAAAATTACACTAAGGTAGATGAAATACCCTTTGATTTTCAGCGCCGCAGGATGAGTGTAATCCTGAAATTGCAGAACGGAAAGCAGTTACTGATCTGTAAGGGGGCGGTAGAGGAGATGCTTGATCTGTGTACATCTGCTTTTGAACCCGGAGAAGATCATCAGCTCCATATCGAAAAGGATGTGATTGTAGGAATGGATAAAAGCATGAGAAATACCGTGCTGCAGACCTCCCGGAAACTGAATGAAGAAGGGCTGCGTGTTTTACTGGTCGCTATTAAAGAATATGATGCCGATGTCAGGGATTTTACGGTTGCCGATGAAAAAGAGATGACCTTAACCGGCTTTATTGGCTTTCTTGATCCGGCAAAACCTTCGGCAAGACCAGCTATCGACGGGTTGCAGCGTTTAGGTATACGCATTAAAGTTCTTACTGGTGATAATGAAGTCGTAACCAAGAAAGTATGCCGAGATGTTGGTATTTCATTTAGCCAGGTTTTACTTGGGCATGAACTGGAGCAGATGACTGATGCGCAACTTTCAGGAATGCTTGAACAAACTAATGTTTTTGCTAAACTCAGCCCTGTACAGAAGTCCAGAATTGTAAAACTTTTGCAGGCAAAAGGACATACTGTAGGTTTTATGGGAGATGGAATCAATGATGCAGCAGCATTGCGGGATGCCGATGTTGGAATTTCAGTAGATACGGCGGTCGATATCGCTAAAGAAAGTGCGGACATTATTCTGCTGGAAAAAGACCTGATGGTGTTACGTAAAGGTGTGATTTACGGACGCCGGACATTTGGTAATATCATTAAGTATATTAAAATGACCGCAAGCAGTAATTTCGGAAATATGTTCAGTATGCTGGGCGCAAGTGCATTTCTGCCGTTCCTTCCTATGCTGCCTGTTCAGTTGCTCGTACAGAATTTACTCTATGATGTTTCCCAGATTTCTATTCCCTGGGATAGTATGGACGAAGAATTTCTTCAAAAACCACAAAAATGGGATGCCAGCGGAATTAGTCGTTTCATGTTATATGTCGGCCCGGTCAGCTCAATTTTTGACTATGTGACATTTGCTGTGTTGTTCTTCATCTTTAAAGCAAATAGTCCGGCGCAGCAGGCATTATTCCAGACAGGTTGGTTTGTGGAAGGGCTTCTTTCACAAACGCTGATTGTACATATGATCCGGACAAGGAAAATACCCTTTTTGCAAAGCTGGGCAACAGCGCCTGTAGTTGCGTTAACTTCACTGGTTATGCTTATAGGAATTGCAATTCCATTCAGTCCTTTTGCTGCAGTTATTAACCTGGAGCCACTGCCACTGGGTTATTTCCCCCTGCTAATTGGTATCCTGACATGTTATTGCCTGCTTACGCAATATATTAAAAACAGATTCATCCAAAAATTCCATCAATGGCTTTAAGCTGTTTGTAAACAACCCTATAACATGAAATTAATTTTAATAAGCGGTGTTTTTATACTGCTCATGGCCTCTTGTGCCCAAAAAAAAGCTGAAGAGAAAGTAGAAAATTATACTTTACAAGGCGACACGGTTAATATTCCCGCACCTTCCGGAATCAGAAAAGTACTTCAAACAGATACTGTGGTCAGGGGTGATTTTCAATCCAGTTTGCAAGCCGCGGCAATTATTAAAGCCATTCCAAATTTGTATGCTGCTATCGCGCCGCCTTTTTCCGGAAGAATAACCCGGGTGTTTCTAAAGCTGGGTATGCGGGTAAAACCAGGAACTCCTTTATTTGAAATGGCTTCTCCGGATTTTGTTGAACAACAAAAAAATTTCTATGCGGCAAGATCTGCTTACATCACAGCAGAGCTTAATCTCAAAAGACAGGCAGATTTAAAGAAAAACGGAGTTGGATCTTCTAAAGAGCTGGAAGAAGCACAAAGCTTATTTGAAATTAATCAGAAGGAATATCAGAATCAAAGTGCTGCTTTAAAGATATATCAGGTGAACCCGGAAAAAATGATACTGGGACAAGCACTGGTCATTTATTCGCCCATAGCAGGAGATGTGATTTCAAATGAGGTAATCAGCGGTCATTTCCTGAAAAGTGATGAACCTCCGCATGCTGTTATTGCAGACCTCAGCCGGGTATGGGTATCTGCTTCAGTTAAAGAAAAAGATATCAGTTTGATCCGTAACGGCGACGAAGCAGTAATTTCAGTAGCATCTTATCCGGGTAGACAAATATCAGGCAAAGTTTATCATATCGATGAGCTGGTCGATGACCAGACTCAAAGTATTAACGTCTTAATGAGCTGTGAAAATACGGACCGGACTTTAAAGCCCGGCATGTATGCTACGGCAACTTTTAAAGAAAGTCCCCGGCCGGTTACTTTAATTCCGCTGAAAGCAGTTTTGCAGGATGGGGAGAGACAGTTTGTATTTGTACAGATTACGCCTTTTAAGTTCATCAGAAGAACCATAGAAACTGGATCTGAGGTTAAGGGAAAGATCGTAGTACGCACTGGTCTTGAGCCCGGAGAAACGATTATCACGGCAGGTGGATTTTACCTTCAGGAAGCAAAATAGAAACGCAAAAATAAGCAGAATATGAAAAATATTATACTAACGGCCCTGCAGAAACGCTGGCTTATGCTCGCCTTGTTTTTGATGCTGGGCGTATTCGGTTATTATTCCTGGACAGGGCTGGCTGTTGAAGCCTATCCGGATATCGCAGATGTAACTTCACAGGTTGTGACCCAGGTACCCGGACTTGCAGCTGAAGAAATCGAACAGCAAATCACAATTCCCCTGGAAAGAACATTAAATGGGATGCCTGGCATGCATGTCATGAGGAGTAAAAGTACATTTGGGCTTTCTGTCATTACTATTGTGTTTAAAGATGGCACAGATGATTATTTTGCCAGGACAAGAATACAGGAACGGTTAAATGAAGTAACGTTGCCTTACGGTGCAACACCTGGTCTGGATCCGCTGACTTCACCTACCGGTGAGATCTACCGGTACATTATTGAAGGTAAAGGTCATAGCTTGCGCGAATTAACTGATCTGCAGAACTGGCTGATTATACCCAGGATCAAACAGGTATCCGGTGTCGCTGATGTCACGAATTTTGGCGGGATTACCACTCAGTATCAGGTTGAGTTAGACCCTGCAAAGCTGGAGCAATATCATTTAAGTATAGCTGAAGTACAGGAGACAATTGAAAAGAATAATGCAAATGCCGGCGGCAGTATGCTCAATAGCGGAGAGCAGGCCTACGTAATCAGGGGAATTGGTCTGGTCGGCAGTCTGAAAGATCTCGGACGCATTGTTGTAAAATCAGATAAAGGCGTTCCAGTTTTGCTTAATGACCTGGGTTCTATCCAATATGGTCAGCTGGAGAGGAAAGGCATACTTGGTTATACAGATCGCAAACGAAATTATAGTGAAAGTATTGAGGGGATCGTTCTGCTGTTAAAAGGGGAGAATCCGTCTGAAGTATTGAAGGGTGTAAACCTTGCTGTTGAACAACTTAATGGTGGTTTATTGCCGCCCGATGTGAAGATTCACACTTTTTTAGACCGGACATCGCTGGTCGATACTACATTAAGAACAGTTTCGCATACTCTTTTTGAAGGTATGGCCCTTGTAATTGTCGTACTCATTATTTTCCTCGGCAGTTGGCGCGGAGCTTTACTTGTTGCGATCACTATTCCGGTTTCATTGCTGATAGCCTTCATTTTGATGAAGCTGACTGATATTCCTGCAAATCTGCTCTCACTGGGTGCTATAGATTTTGGGATTATAGTAGACGGCGCTATCGTCATGATGGAAACCATCCTGCGCAGACGGGAAGAAAATCCGGAGGAGGAACTACAAGAGAAGCCGGTCGCGCAAATAGCTTTAAGCGTAGCAAAACCGATCTTCTTTGCAACAATAATTATCATCACAGCCTATCTGCCATTGTTTGCTTTCGAAAGGGTTGAGAAGAAACTGTTTACGCCAATGGCTTTTACTGTTGGATATGCACTGCTCGGCGCACTTGCTGTGGCGCTACTGCTCATCCCCGGACTGGCTTATATCTGTTATCGTAAGCCGCAGAAAATTTATCACAACCGCTGGCTGGAGAAGTTGGGCGCTGCTTATCACAGCCGGATCATTAAAATGCTGCTGTTAAAGAAAAAGATCTTTATCCCGTTAATAATCGTCATGACAGGCGCTGTTATTCTGGGTACAACTGTCGGCCAGGACTTTCTACCGCCGTTGGATGAGGGCTCAATCTGGTTGCAGGTCCAGTTGCCGCCCGGCATTACTATAGCACAATCCCGTGAAATGAGCGACACCCTTAGAAAACGGACCATGAAACATGCGGAAGTGACTTATATGATGGTACAGGCTGGCAGGAATGATGATGGAACTGATCCATTTACAGCATCACATTTTGAATGCTCTATAGGAATATTGCCGTATAGCGAATGGAAACGTGGTAAAACCAAGGCCGATCTTATTGAAGAACTTGCAAGGGAATATGCAGATATGCCTGGGTTTAAGGTCGGGTTTGCCCAGCCGATGATTGACGGTGTAATGGACAAGATCTCAGGTGCGCACAGTGAACTTGTTGTGAAAGTTTACGGCGATGATTTCAAAGAAACCCGAAGAATAGCAGAAGGTGTGGAAACCGTACTAAAAACAGTAAAAGGAGCTGTTGATATTGCTATTGATCAGGAACCGCCGCTGCCGCAGTTGCAGATCCACGCGGACCGTGAAAAGATTGCGCGATATGGTCTGAATATTTCCGATGTGAGCGATCTGATAGCTGTTGCACTTGGTGGGAAAGCCATATCAGAGGTTTTTATAGGAGACCGCGTTTATGAGGTAATCTGCAGGTACAAGGAGGATACAAGAGATACACCAGAGAAAATTTCCAACCTGATGCTAACCAACAAAGACGGAGTTAAAATACCGTTGGCACAGGTGGCAGATATTCAGCTGAATACCGGGGAGAGTACAATTACCAGAGAGGCTAACAGCAGGCATCTGACCGTAAAACTTAATAAAAGGGGAACTGACCTTAAGACACTGCTGAAGACTGCGCAGGACAAAATTGAAAAAAGTGTCAATTACGATCATCAGCATTATAAAATTGAATGGGGTGGACAGTTCGAAAATCAGAATCGTGCTTATTCCCGGCTTCTGGTGATTGTGCCACTGGCACTTGCCTTAATGTTTATGCTCCTGTATGCTACGTTTGGGAAGTTCAGCCATGCGGCATTAATCATGTCTATAGTTCCTTTAGCACTTTTTGGTGGACTGCTGGCTTTAAATGTCAGGGGAATGACGTTAAACGTGTCTTCCGCTGTCGGGTTTATTGCGCTTTTCGGTGTAGCGATCCAGAATGGAGTATTGATGATTTCGCATATCAATACTTTGCGTGTTCAGGGGCTGAAACTTAAAGATGCGGTCACCATTGGTGCCAAGGATCGTTTCAGGCCAGTATTGATGACCGCAACGGTGGCTGTACTTGGTCTGTTGCCAGCCTCTTTTGCGACAGGTATCGGATCCGATGTACAACGTCCGCTGGCGACTGTAATTGTTTATGGACTGCTCTTTTCCACTGTACTGACTTTATATGCGCTTCCAGCCTTGTATTACCTGATGGAACGCAAACAGGAAGAGCTAGAATTACAACCAAACATTTAATGAGATCAAACCATAAATGGAAATGAAATTATTTAATATAAAGCTAAGCAGTATGATCTGCTTTATACTTCTGGTATTCGGAAGGCCTGTTTTTGCACAGGTGGATACCACAACAATACACAAAAAATCGATTTCCCTGGCTGCATTCCTGGAAACGGTTAAAACCGGCAACCTGGGGTACGCGGCAGAAAAGTTTAACGTTTCAATTGCCCGTGCAGAAGTATTAGGTGCGAAGGTATTCCCAGACCCTGAGCTTAGTTTCGGACTGGAAGATGTCGGAGAGCGACGCATGAAAATGGGTTATGCTTTTAACTCGGGACTAAGTTATAATCTGGAACTGGGTGGCAAGAGAAAGGCAAGGATTAATATAGCGGGGCGGCAGGCAGAGCTGAGTGAATTAATGCTCTCAGACTATTTCAGAAACCTTCAGGCAGAGGCCGCTATAGCATTCCTGGAAGTTCAGACGCAGCGGGATTTGCTTAAAGTCAAAATAAGTTCCTACGAAAAAATGAAACAGCTCAGCACCGCTGATAGTATACGGTTCCGGTTGGGTGCTATTACAGCTGTCGATGCCAGACAGTCCAGGCTGGAGGCAGCCGGTCAGCTGAATGAAGTATTTCAACAGGAGGCAGACTGGAGAATTGCTTTGGCCGGATTAAATCAAATCAGCGGAACGGCAGATGATAAGTCTGGCAATCCTGCAGCCGACTTACTCGCATTCGACCGTGAATTTAAACTGCAGGAACTGATTATTTCTGCATTAAATCATCGAGCGGATCTGCAGGCGGCAATAAAAAATAGAGAATTATCCCAGGGAATGTTACAACTGGCTAAAGCCAATCGGATAATAGATCTGGGTATCTCAGCAGGTGTGACTGCCAGTTCCGTAGTTGCGAACAGTGTAGCACCAACACCCTCGTCGGGAAGTTTTACACTTGGAATGAGCATTCCGCTAAAATTTTCAAACCGTAATAAAGGCGCATTAATTTCTGCGGCTTACCAAGCCGATCAGACAGTTGTTCAATACCGGGAAACGGAATTACAGATACAGACCGAAATTACCCAGGCCTATTTTAATTACCTGACCACACGTAAACAGGTGAAGCAGTTCTCCTGTGGAATGCTGGAAGATGCACGGGAAGTGAGAGATGGAAAAATTTATAGTTATAAAAGAGGTGAAACCAGCTTGCTTGAAGTATTAAATGCCCAGCGGACTTTCAATGAAGTACAGCAGAATTATCTGGAAACTTTAAAGAACAATGCCGTCGCACTGGTGAGCCTGGAAAAAGCAGCAGGTATTTGGGACCTGAATCTCTAATTATTACGCATCAAATAAGAATGAAAACACAAAACAGATGAAAATGAAAAAAATAGGGTATATGCTGATTTGTATTTTAATAGCAAATCAGGCTGTGGCACAGGAAAATTTAGCGGAAGTTTATAGGGTAGGCCAGATTAAACTCGCTGTAAAAGCCGGGCTCACAATGTTCAGGTTGAAGGGTAACGGCGTTTCCGAATTATCTGCTGAGGGGAAATCTTCCAATCTTAATGGTTTTTTTACCAGTTTGGAGGGGAACATTGAATTAAATCGTTTTTTAGGTCTGCAGCACAGTATTGCATTTATTCAAAAAGGCGCTTTATTGCAGTTGAAGGATGAGCAGGGTCGGCTGTTTGACAGTAAATACAGAAATACTTATCTGGAAATTTCCCCCGTCAGTTTTACTTTTAATCTCAAGATGCTGCAATTGTTTGCAGGGCCATATTTTTCGCTGTTAACGGCGTCATCGATCCAGCGAAAAGATGATTCCGGCAACTTATATAAGGACAAAAGTATTTTTGGTGATGCCTCTTCTGAAGGGAATTATACGCAGAAAATGGATGCTGGTTTTTCTACCGGGATGAATTTTAACCGGAAACAGATCTCCATCGGGTTCCGGTATGTGCATGGATTGGCACCGGTGATAGAAAATTCGGCACATATACATGGACAGGGAAGTATCTATAACCGTGGGCTGGTCTTTAGTGCAGGCTACAGGTTCTAAAGCTAAATTGTATATTTGAAGGCTGATTCGCAGATCAGTCAAATATATATTCGAATGAGTGAAAGAGAATTTTTAGCCTACTGCCAAAGTCAGGTATCAGGGGATTTAACTGAAGAAGATTTAGTGACCATGCTTACCGCATGGGGAAGTATTAAGTATAGCCAGGGGCATGCCCAGGCAATGGAAGAAATCAGGGGCGGACAGTCTGCTACCGACCAGTCTTAAAAAAATCCCCGGTCTGCTGAGTTCAGCTGCCGGGGATTTGCAGTAAGGAAGTTTTTTGATACCATTTTTTGTATTTTTAGCAATGGCAGGATATGTGAAGCTTTCTTTCCGGAAACCTTTTCTTAGTAAATCGTAGCACGTCCATATTTTGTTAGTTCGTAAAATTGCAAATCTAGATTTTGATCTGCTGTACTAACTCTTGCGTATTCTATTCATGGTATTTTTATTATCGGCAAAAAATAAAAATATATGTTGGGGTTGATAGGCAAAGATTTGCATTAGTTTGAAAGCATGGATCTTTGATCACAAAAATTTATCAAAAACGAGGGAATTTTAATATTTTCTTAGCAATAGTATAAATAGTACGCTTTTACAGATCGGGCATGATCTTAATCGTTAGCAGGTTTGTTATAAATTTGCTCTAATCCTTTTATAAAAGAGATTATCCCGACATCCATATGATCTAAGTGTGAATAAATTTCGACCTGGCTTTTAATCTTACTTATAGGTGCATCAGATAGTTTTTTAGAAAAGTCCTTGACAGGCTGAACCGACCATTTTGGTTCTTCTTTTGCTCCAACACTCAAAAAAACATTTAGACTGTCTTTTAGATCTAAATCATTCAGTTTTTTGGGTAAATTAAAAAGATAATTATTGTTATACCATAACGTTGGACTAGCAGAAACAAATCCCGTAAAGTCATTTCTTTTATTTTCTATTTGCTCTGAGAGTGCTAAAAGGGAAAAATAACCACCAAAAGAATGCCCTAATAAAGTCCTTTTCTTAGTATCAGCCCTATAATTTGAATCTATTTTTGGCAGCAGCTCCTCTGTAAGGAAATGATAAAATTTGCGGCCACCACCTATAGCTTCCATTTCGTCTGATGGAATGGAAGCAGGGAACATATAATCCCTCACTCTTAAAGAATCCATTAGGCCAAAAGATTTGTAGCCTACCGAAACCAATATCAATGGTGGTAGTAACCCTCCTTTTTCATACTGGTGCAGTATCGGGGCAAGCATTGGACTAAAAAAATTGGCATCTGTTAAAAATACCACTGGATACTTCTTCTTAGGCTGTTCCTTATATTCTAAAGGCAACTGTACAGAAATGTAAAAGCTGTCCCTTACATTTTTTGAAAATATGCTATATTTTAATTCTGAGTCAGCTTCATTCTTTTGACTGATTTTTTCATGATTACATGCAGTAATCGCCAATATTGCACCAAGCAGGATGAATATATTATTTTTTGAGGAAAGGTGAAATTTCATGTTTGTAAGTCTTGTTAAATGTATCGTAGCTTTTTTTTATGTATAATATGAGTTGATAGTCAGTCATTTGTTTTAGTTCTTTAATAGATGGACGATATTCATTCATAAAGTTTTGGAGTGAATCACCTTTTAAAGAGGTTAAGGATTGTACTTTTTCCTTGGAAAATACATGATCCACATAATTATATTCTTCATCCTTTAATAACTGCTTCTGCATTTTAGAAACAGGTACATTATTTTTAGACAGCAAACTAATTACTGATAGAAGGTTAACACCCACCAAACTAGAAGTGGAATTTTGAAATGGAGAATATTGGGTAGATACATTGAGCGACTTAGTAATGAATATATCTTTGAATTTAGGTGCTTTATAAGCATAGAAAGCGGCATATTCCTTTCTCTTGTTTAAGGAATCTCGGGTATAGTTACGAATACCCTTTACTCTTACTTCCAATAAAACTATTGAATTGCTTTTTAATAGAATTAATAGCGTATCTGTTTTAGAACGGTTACTATGCCTGATGTGATAAGCTTCGTATCCCAGATAGCTGACTGTTATTGTATCCCCAGAATGGAAATGATTCAAAACAAAACTCCCAGTTGAAGTAGTATATGTGGCGTTAGAAGACGTAGCTACTCGTGCATTTTTAATTGGTTTTCTTGTGGCTTCATCAATTACTAATCCGGTTAAGTATTGACTAAAGACCTGATTTGATAAGAAAACGAAAAAAAATAATATAAACAGCCTCATGTTATTTCAAAATAGAGCTTCGAATGTTTCAAACTTAATAATCAACGTGATGATTATTAGAAGATTAACATATTTTAACAATATAATAACTGCCGTCCGCTTACGCGTTTTGAAGTTGGAGAAGTTACTCTCAAAAAACCAGGGAATAATTAAACTTTTAACAGCTACCCTGCATTTTCCTTTATCAGGTTTCTTTTCTTAAGAAATGTAACAATAGGTATAAATAGAGGAGATGGTGGTGCATCGGGAGGAAACCATTCCCATCTATCACATTTTTCAGGCTCTCTATTTTCTAAAATCCCAGACCATGAATTTGCTTTAAAAAAAAGTGTCAGGTATTGAGTGCCATTCTCATAGAAGTCGCTCCTGAACCTAAGCTTTTCTACACTAGATATTTTAAGTCCAGTTTCTTCAAAGGCTTCACGGATCACTGCCTGATCTGGATGTTCATTAAATTCAACGTGTCCTCCGGGGAATGACCACACCCCATGCCCATGCTTAGAAAGTCGATAGCCTAATAATACTTTTCCTTCTTGTCAGATGATTACACCAGCATCAACTTTTATTTGATCCATTTAGGTTGATAAATAATCTTTTGGTTTTCGAGTTCATTCAGAAGGTCAGCAGGATCTTCGTTGATTAATAGGGTTTTAAAATGGTATTCACTTAAAAAACCATTTTTTGACATATCGAGAAGGAAGCTATTGAGTTTATCGTAGAATCCATTGATATTCAATAAGCCACAGGGTTTTTGATGAAAGCCTAGTTGAGTCCATGTAAAAACTTCGATGATCTCTTCCAGTGTTCCGATTCCCCCAGGCAGCGCTATGAATGCATCTGAGAGTTCAGCCATTAATGCTTTTCTTTCGTGCATAGTTTTAACGACATGTAACTCTGTTAAGCCTTTATGAGCAATTTCGGCTCCAGCTAATTTTTCTGGTAAGACACCAATTACCTCGCCTCCAAGAAGAAGTACCTCATCTGCGATGGCGCCCATTAGTCCAACAGCTCCACCTCCATATATTAATCTAATATTACGATTGACTAATTCTGTTGCCAAGATCTTTGTTAGTTGTAAGTATTCAGGCATATGCCCAAAATTTGATCCGCAGAATACCGCTATACTGTTCATTAATTCTAAATATTTAAAAACATCGCAATATAATACATTATAACAGACCATAGTGCTTAGGGTAGAGCCAGTTCTTAACTCGTAAGTCAATCTAGCGTTATACAACGCTTGGCAATATGAAGATTTCCTAAGAAGTTTAACGACATTTTTTCCATACTATCAAAAAAGGGTGGGAAAATGATAATGCTTTTAGGTTTGCTTGCAAGATAACGGTAAAATACCGCTGAAGAAAAAAGCAAAATATTATTAAAGTTCACACCTGATAAAATATTTATACCTTGTAGCATACACCACTGTTTTAACGTTTATTGGTTATGAGAAAATTATTAGTTTTATTGACATTAGGCATCGCTTTCAGCAGCTGTAGCACTGCCCGGAAATCCGGTGGCGATGGCCAGATCGAATTAAAAGGTACGATCGAAGCCGCTGGAATGACAACTTACCAGTATGGAACACACAGGCTGAAATCGGCAGATAAAACCTATGCTTTAAAGAGCAGCACCGTTGATTTGGGTACTTACGAAGGTAAAAGTGTAACTGTACATGGAACAAAAGTAGAGGGATACCCCGTAGAAAACGGCCCGGATTTTATCAATGTAACAGCTGTAAAACTTCAATAATTGAGCCCCCATATAAATCGACCTGTATATATGCTGGTGGATATTGAACTATGGTCGGACGCTATAAAGCAGATATAAGTTTCCACAATAACTTGCTCTTTACTAGCAGGTAAAATGAGGGTATCTATTCCCAGCGCACGTTTATTGCCAGATGTTTCAAAAATAGCCAGTTCTTTTTCAGGAAGGTAAGCCATAAGCATCACGTGGTCATTGGATCTTGAATTTGATGACCCCGTTGATGTTTCCCATGTGAATTCCAAACCATTTAAAGCGATGTTTACGTGCACAGCAGGCGAATTTTCGAGTGTCCCTTCACTCCATATCAATTTGCTGTAATCAATGAATTGGTTGGGGTAAACCCCCTGTACTGCTTTATGATTGGAGGAATACGCGACACAGTATGGAGATTTCATCTCCAGCGATGCTATTAGTCCAAATCCGGTTTTAAAAAAGGTATTCGCAGCCTTGAGAAAGCTATTCATGAGCTTCATTCGCTGCTGACTGGCTAATAATGGAATAGATTTCGTCTTTTTTCTGATGCCGATCGATCTTTTGACCCATTTACCATTTAGCAGATATACAACCTCATTTCCAGTTTTTCCCGAAAACCCATCGGGTAGGTTCGATTTTAAGACGGCCATATAACTTTTGATTAATCAAAATTCTTTTATTGATTTGTAAATTAATCAATAATAAATTAAATTCAAAATTACGCTATCGCATTTCTACCTTTCATTTAAAATCTATTAATGTTTGGATTTTGTTTGAAACGGATTTAAAAGGGTATCCATACGGTATTGAGTCGGTGTTGTTATACCACTTTACCGACTCAACACCGCATTAACACCGACTCAATACCCTTTTAATGTCCTTTGAAATCAGTTTGAGATAAACAAGTTTCCGGGTAGAATACAGTTTATTTTTCCCGAATTTATTATAGCTTTAATTAACCAATATAAATCTAATCATGAAAAAAAATTCGGTTCTGGCCTGGTCGGCCGTAGTAGCTTTGGGCGGCTTTCTGTTCGGTTTCGACACAGCTGTGATTTCAGGTGCGGAAAAAGCAATCCAGCAATATTGGGATCTCTCTGTTTTTGAACACGGTCTGACAATCTCTATTGCGCTCATCGGTACAGTAATCGGCTCTTTGCTGGGGTCCCGGCCTTCAGATCGCTTTGGCAGGAAGAACACGTTGTATTTTGTAGCAATAGTTTATCTGCTCTCCTCATTAGGTACCGCACTGGCCGAAAACTGGTACATGTTCCTGGTTTTTAGATTCCTGGGTGGGGTGGGTGTAGGTACGTCATCTGTAACGGCTCCGATTTACATTTCTGAAATTTCGCCCGCAGACAGACGTGGTCGTTTGGTGGGCCTGTTTCAATTTAACGTCGTGTTAGGGATACTCATTTCGTATCTGTCCAATTATCTGATTAGTCTGGCAGGGGAGGAGACTTCCTGGAGGTGGATGCTGGGCGTACAGGCTGTACCATCCTTAATATTTTTTATCCTTATCGGATTTATTCCGGAAAGTCCGCGATGGTTAATTCTTAAAAAAGGAGCAACCCAGAAAGCATTGGAAATCCTCAGAATTATTAATCCAAAGAATTGTGAACAGGAGCTTGTTGCTATTCAAAACTCTGATCTGGATTCTGGCAAGAAGAACAAAAATAAGGAAGGACTCTTTTCCGGGAAATATAACCGGCCGGTTTTACTGGCGATGTTATTTGCTTTTTTTAATCAGGTTTCAGGGATCAATGCCATAATTTATTATGCACCCAGAATTTTTGAGATGGCTGGCCTGGGAGCGCATTCATCTTTGCTTTCTACAGTCGGTATCGGGATCGTGAATTTCTCCTTTACGCTGCTTGCCCTTAATTTCATTGATAAAGTTGGACGGAGGGTATTGATGCTGATTGGATCTGTAGGGCTTATCGTGACGCTGTTTTTGGTGGGCTTCACTTTTTATACAGAAAGTTTTGGCGGCATCGCCATTCCGGTTTATATCATGATATTTATTGCATTTTTCGCCTTTTCCCAGGGTGCAGTAATCTGGGTGTTTATTGCAGAAATCTTTCCGAACCAGGTACGTGCAAAGGGACAGACATTGGGTAGCTCTACACACTGGATAATGGCTGCACTGATCGCTTTCTATTTCCCCTACCTGTCGGAGACTTTTGGCGGGGCTGTAACCTTTTTCTTTTTCGGTTTTATGATGGTATTGCAGTTGATCTTTGTATGGCGGATTATGCCGGAGACTAAAGGGAAATCACTGGAGCAGATTGAGAATAATATTATTCTGCATTAGATATGCAGGGTAAGCGCTGCAGCTTATCAGAACTTTCAGCAGAAGCCTTAGGATAAGCGCTGCTGCTGAAAGCCTTTTTAATATTACTTATTAACGAATATCCCTCTGAATGCCGATATACATGCATTTCTGATGTCGTTAGGCAAAGATTCTTTAACATAGAACTGTATGCCTTCTTCATTATAAAAGTGGCGGTAATAATTTTTAAGCGTATCGGGTTTTTGACCCGTGTGAATATTTTCACGTGCAATTAACCACCTGTTATAGGTGACTTCCACACCTTCCAATGCTTCTTCAAGGTCTTTAATTTTGCCAGAATTTTTATCTTTAAGAATTAAATCACTAAAATCTTTCGCCATATGTCGTTTATTTAATCATCAAAGATACGCATTATATCACGGGGTTTGCCGGCTCTATTGGAAAGCTGACATAAAACAGTATATTATTTACAAAAAAATAGCTGATGTGATAAATAGTTTACACATTTGCCGGATAACATCTCAAGAAACACAAATTGAAACAAACGGATACTAAGCCTGAAGAGCAAAAGCTCAAACGAGGATTGCAAAACAGGCATATACAACTGATCGCTCTGGGTGGCGCGATAGGGACTGGTTTATTTTTAGGTATCGGGCCGGCAGCCGTACTCGCAGGACCATCGGTCATTTTAGGATACGCACTCGCAGGTGTGATTGCATTTTTCATTATGCGTCAGCTGGGTGAAATGGTTGTGGAAGAACCGGTTTCCGGTAGCTTTAGTCATTTTGCCTATAAATATTGGGGATCTTTCGCCGGCTTCGCTTCCGGATGGAACTACTGGGTACTTTACATTCTGGTAAGTATGTCCGAGTTAACGGCAATCGGAATGTATGTTCATTTCTGGTGGCCCGAAATTCCACTCTGGTCTTCCAGTTTGTTCTTCTTTCTGGCTATTAACGCTTTAAATCTAACCTCTGTTAAAGTTTACGGAGAGGTCGAATTCTGGTTTTCGATTGTCAAAGTGGTTGCCATAATCGCGATGATACTGTTCGGTATTTATCTGTTGGTGAGTGGTTCAGGTGGCGAACAGGCCAGTGTACAGAATTTATGGAATGACGGCGGATTTTTCGCCAAAGGTTTGTTTAGTTCAGATGGTAAAGGAGGATATCAGGGATTATTTGCGGCTATTGCGATGATCATGTTTTCATTCGGAGGACTGGAATTAATCGGAATTACGGCTGCTGAGGCAGAGAATCCGGAGAAGACTATTCCGAAAGCAACTAATCAGGTGATCTACAGGATTCTTATTTTCTATGTAGGTGCGCTGGTTATTCTATTTTCCCTGTCGCCATGGAAAAATATCACCACCGACAGTAGTCCGTTTGTAATGGTATTTGAGAGTTTGAAAGGTTTTCAATTCGATCTGATGGGTAAGACTGTTTATTTTACAAGTATTATTGCCAATGTCTTAAACCTGATCGTATTAACTGCGGCGCTGTCTGTCTATAACAGTTGTGTTTATAGTAATAGCAGGATGCTTTACGGTTTGGCAGAACAAGGAAATGCGCCGGCATTCTTGTCAAAACTTAACAAAAATTCTGTACCTATTAAAGCGATCCTTGTTTCAAGCCTTTTTGCAGCAATCTGTATTATCGTCAATAAAATGATCCCGGATAAGGCATTGGAAATTTTGATGTCGCTGGTTGTTTCAACATTGGTTATTAACTGGCTCATGATCAGTTTTACACATATGAAGTTCAGAAGTGCAAAAGATGCTGATGGTATAAAAACTAAATTCCCTTCATTTTTATATCCGCTGTCGAACATTATCTGCCTTATCTTTTTATTCGGTATCCTGATTATTATGTGGATTACAGGAATGAAAATGTCGGTAGAATTGATTCCGGTGTGGTTGATTTTGCTGTATATCTGTTATCTGCTGGTTAATCGCAGTAAACAAAAAGCACTGGCAAATGCTGAGCGGGCTTAATAAAAAACTTTTTTAAGATGTTCATAATGTGCGGTTTGTTGTATAACCGCACATATTGTAGACTTTGTCTACAATATTTTTTAACTCAGAATCTTTTAAATTACTTAAAACTAACGTTTTATTCGATTTTGGACAAACGGAGCAGTAATTGATGCTTTGAATTCTTATTCACATCTCTTACCTAAGAATTGCGTATCCAAATGAAAAGAAAAATTCTACCGTACATCCTATTTTTGCCCTTACTGACATTCAGTACGCATGCATTATTTGCATCTTCCCGGCAAACAGACACGATCCCCCAGAAAACTGATACAGTTCCTAAAGCTAAGACGGATACAGTTCCCAAAGCCAAGACTGACACAGTTCCTAAAGTTGTAATTTCAAGAGATACAACTCCCGCTCCGGCTACCCCGGCGGACACTATTCCAAAAGCAGTGATTAAAACCGATACCGCAGTTAAAGATTCTGCTGCAGCAGGTGCTGTGAAGCCGGCCGTAACTGATACTTCTGCTGTGCCTGGAGCGACAGCGAGTCCCGGGCAGCCCACGGTAACCGGTTTGGTAACTGATACTGCAGGACCCATTGCCGGAGTCATAGTAGCAGTAAAAAATACCCAGATCAAGACACTAACCAACGCAAAAGGTGAGTATCAGATTGCAGCTCCTGCAAATTCGATACTCACTTTTTCTTTTATGGGCTTTAATACAAAGGAGGAAATTTTAAAGGACCGGAAGAAGGTAGACGTGATAATGGCTACTAAATCCGAAGCGCTAAAAGAAGTTGAGATAGTTGCAACAGGTTATGGTACGGTTGACCGTGCTAAATTAACCAGTGCGGTATCCAGTATCCGGGCCGACGAAATTAAAAATGAAGTCTTGCCAACCATCAGTCAGGCTATTCAGGGAAAGGCCGGTGGTGTACAGGTTACCCAGAAATCCGGTTCTCCGGGCGGGGGCTTAAGTATCCGCGTAAGGGGTACAACCTCTATTAATGCCAGTTCCGATCCGTTATATGTAGTTGATGGAATCCCCGTGAACAGTACAACGAATTTTACGGGAGGAAGTGACTTTAACTTTGGCGGAGGTACACAGGGAATTAACATCCTGTCCTCTATTAATCCATCCGATGTTGCTTCTGTTGAGGTTTTGAAAGATGCAGCTTCTTCATCTATCTATGGAGCGCGGGCTGCAAATGGAGTGGTGCTGATCACAACAAAGAAAGGTGAACCCGGACAAAGTAACTTTAGCTTTAATGCTTATGAAGGTTTTTCCCAGGTGCCAAGTGAAAGAAAGTACAAATTCATGAATACTGGTGAGTATCAGGATTACATGAGAGATTACTATAAATATCTTCCGGATGCAAATGGCAATCCAACTCCGGTACCTGATGGTATATTAGCCAATCCGGGTACGAATACAGACTGGCAGGATCAGATCTTCAGAACAGCTCCTACACGTAATTATGAGCTTTCTGCAAGTGGTGGTTCCGAAAAAACGCAGTATTATACCTCAATTGGCTATATGAGCCAGGGTGGTATTATCAAGGGCTCTGACTTCAGTCGTCTGAGTGCAAGGTTAAATCTAGACCACCAGCACAGTGAGAAACTGAAATTCTCTGCACGTATTAACCTAACGCGCGCTTTAAATAACCGCGTACAGGAAGAGAACTCTAAAGAGGGCTCAACCAAAAACGGTATTCTTGCACCACCAAATCTCCCTGTGTTTAATGCAGATGGTAGTTATGCTTACGATCAGGTTAACACCAGTCGGGAGAATCCACTTGCCATGTTGGAATTACCTGTGAATAAATCGGAAACTTTCCGTGTTCTGACCAGTGTTTCCGCCGAATATAAAATTATACCAGAACTGACTTTAAAGACAAATTTTGGTGCCGATATGAGTTATATCGACGAAACCTTTTTCATGCCGCCTAATGGAATCCGTTCTTTCGCTGCTCAAGGTGGAATTGGTGCGCAAAGAAATACCAGAGATCAGTTATGGATCAATGAGACTACCTTAACTTATAATAAAGACTTTGGAGATCACCATATTGATGTATTGGCCGGTGCTTCTGTGCAACAGTCTAAAATTCAGTTTGTGGATGCCCGCCGTTCCAACTTCCCGTCTAATGACATTGAATACATTTCTGCAGGTGGTACAATAACCGGTGCGAACTCTTATCCTGAAGAATGGAGTATAGCTTCTGCATTCTCGAGATTGAATTATGATTATAAAGGCAAGTATTTATTTACTGCGAATTTCAGGGCAGATGGTTCATCACGTTTTGGTGCAAATAGCCGTTATGGTTATTTCCCATCCTTTGCAGGTGCGTGGAGACTTTCAGAAGAAGACTTTCTGAAGACCAACACAGTTATCAGTAATTTGAAATTAAGAGCTAGTTGGGGTATCACGGGTAATCAGAATATACCAAATTATGCCAGTTACTCATTGTATACGGGTAGCAATAACTATATGGGAAATACTGGTTATATACCTAATGTTTTGGGTGATAAAGACCTGAAATGGGAAACAACTAAACAGACCGATATTGGTGTGGACATTGGTTTGTTTAATAACAGAATTTCAATCCTTGCAGATTATTATATCAAGAATACTTCTGACCTGTTAGTTGGTATTGCAATTCCGACAAGTTCCGGGTTCCAGAACAGATTTACGAATGTGGGTGAAATTCAGAATAAAGGATTTGAATTTGAGATTTCAACCAAAAATCTTACAGGAGATTTCAAATGGTCTACATCCTTCAATATGGCATTCAACAAAAATAAGGTTGTTTCATTGCCTGGAGGTGAGTTGTACGGCGGAGTTGGAAACCTGAATATTGCCAGGGAAGGACTTGCCTTAGGTACTTTCTTCGGATGGCAGATGGCCGGTGTGAATACACAGACCGGTATGATCGACTATGTGAAACAGGATGGTACATTAGGATCGCCAACAGATCCGGCAGACCGTGTGATCATCGGTGACCCTAATCCCGATTTCTATGGTGGTATTACCAATACATTCCAATACAAGAATTTTGACCTGAATATCATGGGCCAATTCTCTTACGGTAATGATGTATTCAATTATAACCTGGCTTCCGGACTAGATGGAAGTAATAGAAGCAGTAACGGTTTTACGGATTGGAACAGACGCTGGAGAAACCCGGGTGATGTAACCGATATTCCTCGTCCGAGCCCTAATAATTTGGATAACAGTGCTATTTCCAGCCGCTTTGTAGAAGATGGATCATTTTTCAGAATCAGAAATATCACCTTAGGATATACTTTCAGTGAAAAAGCCATGGAACGCTTGAAAGTTAAAGGACTGCGTGTATACGCTACAGTACAAAATGCTTTTGTATTCACTAAGTACAAAGGGTACGATCCTGAAGTAAGTTCTAGTCACGGCGGTGCGAACCAGGGACTGACCTATGGATACGATTACGGAAGTTATCCTCAGCCTAGGATCTTTACTGCTGGTGTCAATCTAAACTTTTAAGACTAATTCAAACAAAATGAAGACGATTTCTAAATATATATTAATAGCCGTTGCTTGTATGAGTCTCTCATCCTGCAAAAAATTTCTGGAGAACGAGCCAATTGCACAGGTTACACCAGATAAATTATTCACCAATGAACAAGGCGCGCAGTCTGCGGTAATGGGCATGTACCGGACCTTGCTTAGTTCCAGTTCTTATGGTCAGACTTCTGTAATTGTACCTGAATTCTCTGCCGGTCATGTGAACCATGTAGCTAGTTTTCCGGAATATATTGAATTCACCGGTAATACAATCAGAATTGATAATCCATGGGTACAAACGACTTGGTCTGCCGCTTATGCTGCTATCAACGCTGCAAATAATATTATTCTGCGTGTTCAGGAGATGCCTGCAGCTGCTATTGGAACAGAGAAAAAAAATCAATTTATCCGTGAAGCAAGATTTGTTCGTGCATTGAATTATTTTCAGCTGGCACGCGCATTCGGTGATGTTCCTTTGATTACCGCCCCAACGGGTGAGACTGACGACCTGAAAGTACCAAGAAGTCCAAAGGCAGATATCTATAATCAGGTGATTACAGACCTGAAAGAGGCTTCTGAACTTCCCAACACTTATAGCAACAATGCTGAAAATAAGGGCAGAGCAACAGGTTTTGCAGCGAAAGCGTTATTGGCTAAGGTCTTTCTATACCAGGCAAGTGTAACTAAAGATTATTCTGAAGCTGCCAGGCTGGCTAAAGAAGTAATTACAAGTGGCGGATTCTCCCTGCCTGCAGATTACGAAACGATCTGGAAAACAGAAAATACTTCGGAGTCGATTTTTGAACTACAATTTGATGAGCAGGCGACCAATAATCTGGCTGCGGTAAGTAATCCAAATGCATCCGTATTATTTTATGCGGCAGGTAAGTCTATTGCAGACCTGTATGATAGTGGAGACAAGAGAAGAGACTTTACAGTTTATAAGAATACAGAAGCCGATCCAAGGTATTATATTGGTAAATACAGAATTTTCAGCCCTGCTACGCAGAATTTCCCAGTGATACGCCTGGCGGAAGTTTACCTGATCCATGCGGAGGCACAGGCAAGGGTTGACGGAAACGTTAGTGCTGATGCCTATAATTCCTATAAGGCTGTAAGAGATAGGGCTGGTATTGAAACTCCTGCTGCGGGATCGACTGCACTGGATGCTTTTGTGAAGGCTGTACAATTGGAGAAAAGACGTGAATTGATGTTCGAAGGGGAAACGTGGTTTGATTACTGCAGAACCGGACTGGCATTGACAGATATAATGAAAAAGCCAGATCCTAATTATTATCTCTATCCGGTGCCTGACGCCGAAAGAAGAAATAACCCGGCTTTAACTCAAAATCCCGGTTATTAGATAGGTTTGTCTCTGATAAACTTTGGCAAAACGGCTGCAGATATCTGCAGCCGTTTTTTTGTGGGTTTATAATTCTACCAGATCGTGTTTAAGTGCAAAAAGAACCAAACCTGTACGAGATTTGATATCAAATTTCTGGAATATCTCCTGCCGGTAGTTATCGATGGTATGCGGGCTCAGGTTCATCTGTTCAGCTATTTCTTTATAGGTATATTCCGAACAGCAGAGTTGCAGGAACCTGATCTCGTTAGTATTAAGGTCGCTGGTTAGCGGCTGTCCTGCTGTATTATCCTGGATGTTTTTAAGCAGTTTGCCGGAAACCAGATCGTTGAGGTAATATCCCTGCTGTTTGATGATTTTGATCGCATCAACGAGTTCTGTGGTTTTGGATTCCTTGAGCAGGTATCCGCCTGCGCCACTTTTAAGCATCTTGATTATTGGCTTATCTTCTTCAAACATACTAAGCGCCAAAATCCGTGTCTGCGGATAGTTTTCCTTGATCCAGGCTGCGGCCTGATAACCGTCGACAATAGGCATACTAATATCCAGAAGAATAACTTCGGGAATCAGACCTTCAGTCATTTTCTGTTTCATTACTGCGCCATTTGGGGCGTCAAAAATAATATGGACTTCCCTGAACTCTGAGAGCAGGCTGATCATTCCCTGACGGAACAAGTTATGATCATCAACAATAGCTATGGATATAATCTGATCTTCTGACATGATGTACTTATCTAACAGGGAATAGTGAATGTGATGGTGGTACCTGATGATGGAATGGAGTCAATAAAAGCGCTTCCCCCAATCATATTTGCTCTTCTTGTCATGTTACTCAGGCCAATACCTTTATGTGCCGAGGCAATTTCATCTATGTTAAAACCAATACCATTATCCTTGATAATCAAAGTTAAAGTGTTCGTTTCGGATTTAACAGCAACAGATATGGATGTTGCCTGCGCATGTTTGAGGATATTATTCAATGTTTCCTGAAACAACCTGAATACGATGATCAGTTTATCTTGTTGCAGGTTAATTTCTGCGCTGTCTTTGTCGAAAGTGATCTGAAACAGCTCTGATTTTTGTACCCATTCCAATTCAAAAGTGATTGCGGCAATCAGGCCACAGCTGAGTAATTCTTCTCCATGCAGCAGGCGCGACAAAGCTCTGATCTCTTTAACTGATCTTTTAGCGAGTTGTTCGGCTGAGCTGATCTTTATTGCAGCCTTTTCCCGGTTATCGAGATTGATGGAGCTTAAAGTAGCTATAGTTAAGCCGAGTAATTGCCCGATATTGTCATGCAGGTCGACAGCTAAAGTCTGTAAGGTCTGCTCTTTAACTTCTATCTGAGCTTTTAAAAGTTCATTGTCAAAGGTCTTCTTAAGTGCTATTGTTTCTTCAATATGATTTTTCTTACGCCGGTTATATAAACTGACATAAATAATAATAAAAATCGGGGCAATCAAAAAAATCACAGTGATAACACTGATCAGGTAGACGATTTCCTTTGATGATATCTGCATATAAAAGCGTATGACCAGCATGAGTACAAGAATACATTGACGATTTTAATCACGTTGTATCTTATAGAATGCGGGAAGGTATAAATGTTATCCTGTAAAAGGTAATCGAAGAAAATATTAATTGCTGTTGTTCCAAAATAGTAGAACAGTACGCCATTAACCCACCAGAATGGCGCATAAGACCCTAATTTCTCAAAATTAGGGTCTTTCAGAATGAGGTAGTAATAATAAAGGCTCGCTACAACAAATGAAATCGATATAAAAGAGGAGGTATTAAAGGCGAATCCCTGAAAACCTGGGCTTAGTGTTTCTGCGAGCCAGAAAATCAGAAAAATACCGATCCAGGCGATTAACCATTTTAATTTATCTGTATATTTCTGGTACAGGCTATAAAAAAAATAGCTCATGACTATGCCCTCCGGTATTAGAAAGATATTATAGATAGTCATATTAGGTATTTTTTGCAGGCGGAGATGGATTCCTGTGAATTCTACCATACAGGTTAAGAAAATATAGCAGTAAAAGATCCACCATGCTGGTTGTTTTTCATTAAAAATAAAGCAGGTGCCTATGATCAGGCAACTCAGCTCAACCACGGTATTAACGGTGAAATAATTGATTAATGCTGGCATTTTATCGGGATATAAGTGTTGCTCCTGTATCTTCGCAATCTACTGGCGGCGGACACATTTCGCCTTTGTTTTCTGGTTTTGCTGTAATGATAAATCCTTTGAATTTACCATTTAACTTATAGTCTGTATAATAATCCTTGTGTATACCTGAGCTATCTTTGGTAGAAACCATGATCAATGTATTATGGTTCCAATAGGGTTTTATTGGTGTGTGTGCATTTGTCTTTCCATTATAGACACTATCATAAGCGGCATAATAAAAACGGATTCCGTCACCGCCTTCTGCTTCAATCTTATCGACCAGTGCTTTTAACCTGTCAATACCAAACCAAACGGCCCTGGTATCTTATGTTTTCTTTTTTACAGGCTTTCCATTTGCTCCCTCTGGATAAATTGAATCTATATCGATTGAACGCGGCTCATAATTTTTTACGTATTTCATGGCTTGCGCAATTGTTAGTGTGTTATCTGTACTAATATTATCGGAATCACTGTTTTTAAAAGGTTTTCCGGAACAGGAATAGAGACAGCAAAGACCTGTTATCAGGGGGGTGTAAATAATTTTGAGAGACATTAGGAATATATATTTATTTTAAAAATCAAGACAAATTAGCTGTTTTGCAAATTTGTTTTACTGCTATTAATAGATTTTCTCTGTTTTCTGTTAATTGTCCGGGCAGTTTGTTTGACAGTTTTTTTGGCGGGCAACAGATCTTCGACTTCTGCTACGTAGATTTTCACATCATCCAGGACAAATAGTGGCTGTGATGATTCGTTGTGAGTAGGGGTGGAATAAAGAGTTGCAGACAATACGATCTCTCCATTGTTACAGACCGGGTTATTCAAGGCAAACCAGTTTAAGATGATGTCATTTACAGAGTTACAGGCAATCCCGGTTCCATTTATATCTTGTTTATCAAAGCTGGTTGGGGCGATGAGCGCTATAGGGAGGGTAATCAGTGTATCTTTTTTTTCACCTGCGAGGATCGTATACCTGTATAAGATCAGCAGTTTAAGCCGGGTTGGCGCGACTGTACCATCCGGGGATGCAATTAGCTTTAAAAGTAGGTCACAAATAAAATTCTTTAACTTTTTGGTCTGACCGGTGGTCCGATTGAGTTGAATGTTTTTTTTCATGTCTGGTTCTCATTTGTTTAGCATGCTAAAGATCGTTGCCTGTATTTTATTTGAACAGGCTGATAACTGCTTTTTTTGCAGGTGTTTTTATGCTTGTTTTTATCTTTACTTTGTCCCGAACATTTATTTTTGAATATGACTAAGTACTTTTTGAGTTTCCTTCTAACTGTTTACAGCTGTTGCGCAATGGCTCAGCAGCCCGCTATTATTCCTCAGCCTGTATCCCTGGAGGTTCGGAAAGGTATACCAGGATTCGTTCTTCAGGATGGCACCGAGCTGTTTGCCGCAGATTCACTGGTTAGAAGTTCGGCCTTTCTGACTGCTTACCTGAAAAGATATTATCAGCTGAATTTGAGTCCTGGAGCAGGGGAAGAAAATCATAATGTTCCCCGAATTATATTAGAAACCGGTAAAATACCGGGTGGCCGGGAAGATCAGTACCAGCTTCAGGTGGAGCCCGGGATAGTTCGTATAACAGGTAATTCTGCTAAGGCAGTTTTTTATGGTGTGCAGACTTTGATTCAATTATTTCCTGCTGTAAATTCTGCTGAAATATCAATTCCGGCTGTAGAAATAATGGATTATCCGCGTTTTAACTATCGCGGGATGCACCTGGATGTAAGCCGGCATTTTTTCGATATTACGTTTGTTAAACAATATATCGACTACCTCGCCCTGCATAAGCTAAACTATTTTCACTGGCACCTCACCGATGATCATGGCTGGAGAATAGCTATCGATCAATATCCCAGATTAACAGAAGTAGGTGCATGGCGTGACGGTACAATTATAGGGTTGTATCCAGGTACAGGGAATGACGGAATCCGTTACGGGGGCTTTTATACAAAGGATGAAATCAAAGAGGTCATCAGCTACGCAGAAGATCGTTATATAACTATTGTCCCGGAGATCGAGATGCCTGGACATGCGATGTCTATACTGGCTGCTTATCCGGAATTCGGGACGAACCCTGGGAGCAAAACCCGGGTGGCGCAGACCTGGGGGATTTTCAATAAGTTTAATAATGTGCTGCAACCTACTGACCAGACATTTAAGTTTTTGGAGAATGTGTTGGATGAGGTAGTTGATTTATTTCCAGGGTCTTATATCCATATAGGCGGAGACGAATGTGCTAAAATCTGGTGGAAGCAATCTGCTCTGTCCAATCGTATTGTGCAGCAAAATGGACTGAAAGATATGAATGGCTTACAGAGTTACTTTGTAAACCGGATTTCAAGGTACCTGGCTGGTAAGGGTAAGAAAATGATTGGATGGGACGAAATTCTGGATGGCGGACTTGCTCCTGATGCCATTGTGATGAGTTGGAGAGGAGAAGCAGGCGGAATTGCTGCTGCAAAACAAAAGCATCAGGTGATTATGACGCCGGAGATGAAAACTTATTTTAATCATGCTCAGTTTCTGAAGGAAGATTCGCTTACTGCTGCAAAACTGACCACTTTGGAAACTGTTTATAACTATGACCCCGTTCCTGTGGGACTAAATGCTACGGATGCCGCATATATTATTGGCGGTCAGGGGAACTTGTGGTCGGAATACATCAGTAACCCGGCTAAAGCTGAATACCAGTTGTTTCCCAGACTGGACGCTTTAAGCGAAGTGCTCTGGAGTCCAAAAGAGCAGAGAAATTATACCGATTTTCAGCTGCGTTTAAAAACACAGCTGAAACGATACGAACTGATGGAGATTAATTTTAGCAGAAGATATTTGAAATAGGAGGGCAGAAAATATCTGCTTGACCGGCTGAGTTCTCTATTGCTAATGTGGTTTAGTTGCTGTAAATTGTTTAGATATACGGGTATTCTAAAAAAAAATAAATAGCTAATATAATGGATAACAGAAGGTCGTTTTTAAAGAAAGCTGGTTTGCTTGGTACTGCTACAGTACTGGCTACGCCTTTATTCAGCGAGGCAATGGATTTATTTAGTCCTGTGCGTAAGGTGCAGGAAATTGGGTTACAGCTATACACCTTAAGAGATCAGCTCAGTAAGGACCCGAAGGGTACGATCGGTAAGGTTGCAGAAATAGGGTACAACCACGTGGAGACTTTTTATAATTATCGTGCCGGTGCTCCGGTTGACTTATGGGGCCAGAATGCAGCTGAATTTTCTGCTCTGCTAAAGAGTAAAGGGCTGAAGACGTATAGCGGACATTATCAGCTCAATGATTTTCTAAGCCCGGGGAAAGGCGATGACACCGCACTAAAAGCCCAGCTTGAGATTGCTTCGGCCCTGGGACAGCAATATTTTGTCGTTCCCGTACCCCCTATGGGAAGTAACCTTGATAAAATGACCAGTACTGATTTTAAATTTATGGCTGCCCAGTTGAACAAGGCCGGTGAACTTTCTGCCCGTTCAAAAATAAAAATGGGTTATCATAACCATTTCTGGGAATTTCGCACACTGGAAAACGGAGAAAAGGGATATGACATCCTTCTGAAGGAAACTGATCCTGCCCTGGTATCTTTTGAAATGGATTTGTTCTGGATAGAAAAGTCCGGTGTCTCTCCTGATGCTTATTTTAAAAAGTATCCGGGAAGATTTGCGATGTGGCATGTCAAAGACGTGGATAAAGCCAATACGGCCAAAATAACCGGGGGAAAACTAGATACAACCTCATCTATGGAAGTCTTAAAAGGAATTAGCTATACAGAGGTAGGAACCGGAAGCGTTAATTTTAAAGAGATCTTTACTCATCAGCAGCAAGCTGGCTTAAAGCATATTTTTGTTGAACAGGATATTATCAAAATAGATCCTTTTCTGAGTATCAGGGATAGTTACAATTTCGTTAAAAAAAATCTTGTTTAAAATTTCCTGAATGAACCGCGTTTTTACTCTGTTTTAAACGCGGTTCATCAATAATCCGTTAACTTATAAAAGTTAACAGCGAATGTTGGCTGGCAGTATGTATGTCTCTCCAGACACGGTTTATTTCGGTTTCTTTCCGGGCTGCTTCCAGTCCGCAATACGGATATAAGGTGTCAGTTATTTGCCTGGCAATATGTGCAAGTTTACGACTGCTCAGACTCACTGCATCCAATAGTTCCTGATCAATGTTATTCTCTTCTGTTAGCTGTGCCCAGCTGGCATCAAATGTTGTATAAAAATTTGTTCTGGCTTCCTGTAATGCTTTAGTGCAACTGCTGAGTTCTTTTTCGAAGAACTTAACCTGGTCGTCTGTGTATCTTTTTAGCCCTGATCTGGAGCTGAAGCTTTCTGCAGCCAGTGTTAAAAAATGTGCAGACATACCGGCGCTGTTCACTGCAAGGGTAGTTTCTGCCATCTGTAGGAAAGGGTAGTCGAACCCAGGGCTGTTCAGTTTGATATTTTCGTTGATCTGGAATGTTCTGTTAGCAGGTACCTGAAGATCTTTTACCTCAAACGCATGGCTTCCGGTCGCTGCCAGCCCGAAGTATGACCAGCCGGGTACAAGTTCAACTTCGTCTTTTTTGAGTATAAAGGAGCGGATTACCTGGTTTCCAGCGTCGTCTTTAAGTGGATTATTATTGTGGTCAAGTAGCTGACAGTTGGCTGTAAATACGGTGGCATGCAAAGCTCCGCTTGCATATTTCCAATAACCATTAATAGTATAACCGGCTTCAGATTCCACTGCAGTGCCACCTATAGCCCCGCTTCCTGCAAAGCAGACTTCAGGATCAGAGAAGACATCTGCTGCTAGTTCAGGATCTAAGAAACCTGCAAACCAGCCAGCTCCGCTGCATAAAGTTACTGTCCAGGCTAAACTGCCGTCTTCTGCCGCCAATGCCTCTTCAAGTCTGAGTATTTCCGGTAACAATAACTGCGGTCCGCCGTATGAAGCCGGTACAAATAGTTTAAACCATTGTTTGCTGTAAGCGAGTTCCAGTATGACCGGATGGAGTTTACCTTGTTCTTCCGACAGGGCAGCGTATTGGTGTATGCAGTCTTTTTCTTCTGTACTAAGCAAATTAAACATGTGCTGGGTTTGGAGATAAATTTTTCTTTTTAATAATGCCTTTCCACTCTATAAATCCGAAAATGGCCACTATGAACAGGACTGTTGTCAGCACAGCGAACATCGGTAGTTTTTTATGAATGAGCAGGGGGATAGCGAAGAGATTAGAGATATTCAGGAAGATCCAGTTTTCAATGCGTCTTTTAGCCAGTAACCACATCCCTGCCCATGCTGTAGAAGCGACAAAAGCATCCCATACAGGGACGTCTGAGTCTGTAAAATGATTTAAAACCAGGTACAGTATAATAAAACCACCAGATGAAATGAGTATTGCTGTGGTTAGTTCAGCCCTGCTGCTCCAGTCTGCCTGCAGCTGCTTTTGCTCTTTCCGTCTTCTCCAAAGGATCCATCCGTAGACACTCATGACGAGGTAATAAGTGTTTAAAAGGGTTTCAGCATATAATTTTGCTTCAAAAAGAAGCGTCATAGATAACAGTATAGAGATAATACCTGCAGGGTATAGCCAGATGTGATTGCGTTTGGCAAGCAGAACCTCTGAGATGCCAAATCCAACCGCGAGATATTCCAGTAAACTGGTTTTCATAAGCTGTTCGAAAAACAGCGATAACCATTCGTGTAAATTCATGTTTTAATGCATTAGTTTTATTCCAATCATATTAAGGTAAGTTGGAGAACCAATGGCTTACCTTTCCTAACCGGCATTATCCGGTCGAGGTTCTGCGGGTTTGATCTCAGCCTGATAGTAAGGCACCCCGAGGTTGTAAGAAATCTTCTAATTTCTTCTGGATAAAGGTATAAATGTTTAATGAAACTGGAAAATGTTCTCTGGAATTTACCTCCGGATGAGAATCGGGATGCCTTCATTTCGGCCGAATGAACGTTTTTAAGGCTGAAATAGTCTGTCAATTATTAAAAATTAATCAATACGCAAACAATTTGGTATATTTAGGCGTAGTGTTAAAAGCATCTTTTAGCCAATGGTTGGTTTAAAGTCTAAATCTAACACTATGAAAAAATTTTCAACTCTTACTCTAGTTGCACTTCTGATTGCAACTTTCTCAGCACATGCCCAGATTCAGAAAGGGAATGTATTCGTCGGCGGTAATTTTGCTAACCTTAATCTTGGTTTAGATAACCCGAGTATTTTCAGTGTTGATATCACACCAAAAGCGGCTTGGTTTATTCAGGATAATTTAGCTGTCGGTGGATACGTGAACCTCGGATTGAAAACTCAGAAAAACAGTGCAACTACCACTAATTACGGGGTGGGTGCTTTAGGTCGTTATTATACAGGTAAAGACGTTGAGGTACTTCGTCACGGACGTTTCTTCGCAGAGGGAACTGTAGGTTTTGGTGGCGTTAACGTTAGTAAAGGTGGCGGTAAGACAAATGGCCTTAACCTTGGTGTAGGTCCTGGTTTCGCCTACTTCATCACGCCAAATATCGGACTGGAAACCATGCTGAAATATAATGGTCTGCTTGGTTTTGGTAACGCAACGACACAAAATAACCTGAACCTTTCTTTCGGTCTTCAAATTTATCTTCCGGGATCGGGTACTGCAAATAAAGTAAAAAGAGACGCAGGATTATAATATCACCGTTTATCAGTCGTCAATAAATAAATAAACCCTGTACAGTTAATTCCGGTACAGGGTTTATTTATTGAAGACATATTTGTCGATCAGGATTTGCCTGCCATTTCAATCTGCATTTCCAATACCTTATCAATAACCATACTTACTGTTCCTAAAATCCCGGCATCATTGCCTAGTTCAGATAGTATTACTTTGGTGTTTTCCCTGATTGCTGTCATACTGTAAGTATTAACGGAATGGAGTATAGGGATGGTTATATATTGTTTCGCAGCGGCTATTTTACCACCCAGAATAATCACTTCGGGGTTAAAAAGCTGAATTAACGTGGCTATTCCCCTGCCGAGGCTTACACCTACTTCAGATAAAATACTAATAGCATACTGATCGCCTTTATTTGCCGCGTCAATGATGATGCGGGGTTCTATGGTTTCAATTTCCTGGTCAGATAGCTGATTCAGAATTGACGACTTACCGGACTGAATTCCTTCTTTTGCCATCCTCGCCAGCGCAATTCCCGAAGCAACTGTTTCCAGGCAACCCCGTTTACCACAATAACAAAGCTTGCCATCTTCAACAAAAGGAATATGACCAATTTCTCCGGAGAATCCTTTGGATCCTGAACGTAATTTGCCATCCATAATGATACCCAGACCAATACCCCAGTCCATTAGTACGAGTAAAGCATCACTTTTTCCATAGGCCAGACCGTAACGGCATTCTGCTATTGTTGCACTTTTTACGTCATTTTGTATAAATACAGGATAACCTAGCTTGCGCTGCATCAGTTCCTGCAGGTTACTTTCTGGTCCGGGAATCAGATAAGTATAATTTTTGCCAGCCCTGGAATCTACAAGACCGGGCATGCTCATACCGATACCGATTAATTTGCGATGATCAAATTTAGCCGATTTGATTAATGATTCTATTGCTTCAAACAAGCTGTCCAGAGATTTAAGATCCGGAGTAATTGCAATGTCGTGCTTTACAGGGCCAGTAATGTAATTACAATTATTGTCCAGCACGGCCATTCGTACTTTAAATCTTTCCACATCGACAGAAAGGATATAATAGGTGTCGTCTTTTAAGCCGAAAAGTTCTGGCTTTCTTCCTCCTATCGAGGCTCCTTTACCTTTCTTCTCCAGAATATTCTCTTCCTGCAATTCTGACAACAGAGCCAATGAAGTGGGGGAGCTAATGCCTAGTAAAGTAAAGAGTTCCGCATTAGATTGTGATCCGAAATCGAAAATATTACGAATCAGCTTGAGTTTGTATAAATACTTTTTTCTTTCCGTTTTGCTCATCTCCTGAAGTTGTTCTTCATTCATAAGCATGATTTTTCCCTTCGGATTTGATTGCATATGGCGGCGTCAAAATTTCCATCAATATACTAATAAATACAGTTAACTTATATTAAAAATTAGACAAAGTATTAGACTTATGATAAAATTTATTATAACTAACATTTTTAATGCAAAAAAATACCAAATTTTAGAAGGATATAGAATAAATATTAGATAACTTAGTACAACGGTACCAGCGCGACGAAAATTATCCGGAGGATGGGGCATCTAGGGGGATCCCTGAATCCGGCGCTCTGGGTTTTTTAAACTCAGACTAATTTTTGACGTAGTGCAGCACATGTTTGTTGTAATAATCTCTCAGACTGAACAGTTCATCTATCAGGAATATCAGAATTGCCGGTACGATCAGATATTCTGAATAATCTGTTCTGTAGCAGAGATAAGTAAAAACTAATATCAGACGTACACATTCCAAATCGTATATCCATCTTCTCTGTTCCATCAGGGCTCCGCAGTTTACCAGAGTAATTAATATAAGACTTGCAATGAAAAGATGATCTGGCAGGGACAGTTGCTTGTAAAATGCAGTTATGATTGCCAGTAATATAATGCAGCCCGCTATCTGATAGTTGAGATATTTACTAAACCGGAAACGATAATCAGTGTGGTTTTTATGTTGCAGGTATTTCCTTTCCAGCTCTGGCCGTATATCCTGATCAAGTAATGCAGGGCTTCCAAAGATGATTTTAAACTTTTCTTTAAAGTTGTCGGTCCGCTTACAGGCTGCGATGATCTCCAGGAAGTAATGGAAATGCTGCCACAGAAGGCTATAACTCTTAACCGGGTGTGTAAGTCCGTATTTAGGGGCTTCTTCTTCCTGCATATATGTTCCAAACAGCTTGTCCCAGAAGGTAAAGACGTCTCCATAGTTCTTGTCGAGATACTTTTCGTCACTGGCGTGATGAATCCCATGCAAGGAAGGGGTGATCAGAATATGCTCCAGCCAGCCGAGTTTACCAATTACCCTGGTGTGGGTAAAAAACGAGTAAGCACCGTGGACAATCAGGATAGTGACTACCATGTTCGGATGAAACCCGAGAAGAGGAATAACACACCAGAATACATTTCTGACCAGCGATTGAAAAACGGTAATTCTGGCGGCAACGGTCAGGTTAAATTCTTCACTTTGATGGTGAACAATATGAACTGCCCAAAATAAATTTATTTCATGACTTAAACGGTGATACCAGTACCAGACCAGATCCGTCAGTAAGATCAGTATTGCCCAGACCCACCAGGTGTCTGGAATTTTAAATAGCGCATAATTGGTATATATCCATGAAAATACGCCGTAGAAACTGGCTGTTAAAAATAGATTGAGCAGACGCTCCGCAATACCTACGCTAATATTGGCAATGGAACTTTCATATTTGAACAGCTCGGGTTTACGAATCTTCTTTGCCAGCAGAAACTCCAGCCAGAAAAAGATAAGAAAAGCAGGGATTGTAAATACAAGAAAATTGAATTGCATCATAAAAATCAATTAAATGGGGGTAGATTAAGTAAGACTACTAAATTAGTAGACTTTGCTGTATATCCCAAATATTTCCTTTTTTTGATTCGTTATGACAGTCTTAAAACTGAGGTTGTTGTTTCCGGGGCTGGTTTATATTTAACCAGCTCTGCATAGAGGTCGTCTTTTTGAAACGGTTTACCCAGAATGCCGTTCATCTGATTCTCCTTAACCAGCCGGGTAAGTTCTGCATCTACCGATCCTGTGAGCGCGATAATAGGTACTTCTGCTTTTCTGCGGTTTTTGAGCTCCCTGATTTTAGCAGCGGCTGTAAAACCGTCCATTACGGGCATCTGTATATCCATCAATATAAAGGTGAAATCATTTATAAGATGAAGATTAACTGCCTCCAACCCATTTTCCGCAATATATATAGGGATATTCCAGGTACTGAACAATTTTTTCATCCATAAGACATTCATCGCATTATCTTCTGCAAGCAGAACTTTATGCAGGCTTAAATTTTCTTGTAAAAAATCGGGAGGTAGATTCACAGGTTGTTTTAACCTGGTAGCATAAGTGTAAAGAATCTCAAATGTAAATTCTGAGCCGCTTTCTATGTCGCTGACTAGATTTATTTTTGAATGATGAAGTTCCAGTAATCGTTTTACAATTGCAAGTCCGAGACCTGTTCCTCCAAATTGACGGGTTGTGGTATTAGATTCCTGGATGTAGGGATCGAATATCGATTGCTGTCTGTCAGGACTGATACCAAGCCCTGAATCTTTAATTTTAAATCGGAGCAATGCATCTTTATCTGAAGATCTGAGTTTGATTACACTGACATCTATTCCGCCTTTTATAGTGAATTTAATAGCATTGCTTACCAGGTTGCTGACGATCTGCAGCAGTCTGGTCGGGTCTCCCTGAATCTCTTGCTTCCGGAATTCTTCGGGAATAATTAAATTCAGAAACAGTTCTTTCCTTTGTGCTTCACGCCTCAGGCCAGCACATGAACTTTCCATGAGCTGAGCGAGATTAAATGGAATTTCTTCCAGTTCAATACTTCCTGATCCTATTTTATTAAAGTCAAGTATATCGTTAATAAGCGAAAGCAGACTTTCTGCCGAAAACTTAAGAATGTCAAGGTTTTCCTGCTGGTCGGCATCTTTATTCTGTGATTTAATTAACCCTGCCATACCAATCACTGTATTTAGCGGGTTTCTTAATTCGTGGGATACGGTAGAGAAAAACAGGGTCCTTGCCTGATTAGATTTTTTAAGTTCCTGGTTATATACTTCAAGTTCTGCATTGAGTTCCCGTTGTCTGTCCATGTTGGAATACATGATATGGCGATAATAATAATGTGCCATAAAAATGATAATGAAGTTTAATATTATTGTTGGCAACTGACTGTAAAGCGGCATGTCGGCCGAGCTTACATTAACCTGAATGTGGTTAGCGTTGTAACTGTACAAAATGACCGGGATTGCAGCCAATGAAGAATAAATTAAACCCCACCATCCTTTCAGGCCATAAAAGCTCCAGATACAGATCATGAAAACATCCTGCAGCAGAATAACGTTTAAGTGGTTATCAAGTAGAAAAAGTGACCCGTAGATGGTGAGTAGGGAGCTGATTAGTGCGAAATTTATAAGGTTGTCCAGATAGGCCGGCCTTGATAAAAGTAACTTAAGAATAATGGTTGTACAAAGGAAACCCGCGGCACAGAAGAGCATTCCAGGAATGTTAGACTGCGTAATCAGTACAGGGAGAACAATTCCGATTTTTAAATAATTGAATAGAAAGATATAGTAGAAAACCGTAATTCTGGCATGCTTGATTGGATCACTTATCAGTTGAAGGGTCTTTTTTAAGGACCAGTTAGATAATGGAAGCTTATTTGGCATGGCTGCGGTTTGGAGTATAAAGATATTAAAAAGGACTGTCCGCAGACAGTCCTTTTTAATTAGACGTTTTCCATACCATACTGGCGGAGGACATCATCCGGAACCCCGGTCCATTGATTTGGAACGTTTCCGGCATAGCCAAGATCTTTAACACCTATTTCGCTGGTGAAAAAACCGGTAGCCGTCAGGTTTCTCATTCTGTTAAAGAAAGATACACCTTGTTCCATACCCGGTTTAGCTTTCTTAGGGTAGGCAATTGCATCTACCATCTCCAATTGTTGAGTTTTGGATGCATCTTTGAATGTATTCTGGTATAAATTAAGACATTGTAAATCAAGCCATTTAATTCCACCACGCATAGGCGTTTTGTGGGATGGGATATCTTTTACAATGAATTCTATAAAATCCGGGACCTTTGCATCAAGTGCTCCACCTGATTTCTCGTCTTTAGGAATAATAATATCTGCCAAAATGGAAATTGTAGCCATCTCATGCTCATCGAAAAACTTCTCGGCATGTAGTTTCTGGTCTCTTTCTATTTCAAAGGCCTCACGACCTGGCTGTGCGGCAGCTTCGCCGTCTTTTAATTCTTCTTTTCCATCTGGACCTGTTTTACATGCCGCCAGTAAAACGGATGTACTGATAGCTGTTAGGCCAATGGCTTTTAGTGATTCACGCCTGTTCATTGCTTTTAGGTTAGAAAATTAATAATGTGTAATCAATCTTAGCTGATGTTCAATTTTTGCTTTTGTGCCAGTATATATTCTGCAGTTCTCATCGATAAAGCAAGAATTGTCCAGGTCGCATTTTTGTCACCCTGCTGTACAAATGGAGCTGCATCTACTACAAAAAGATTTTTGCAGTCATGTGCCTGACACCATTTATTCAATGCAGATTTTTTAGGATCATCACCCATTCTTACTGTACCAACTTCATGAATAATTTTTCCAGGTGCTTCAAGTCCGTAATTTGTTTCAGGACCATGAATTTTGGAGGTAATGACACCACCCATTGTATGGAATATCTCCTGGAAAGTCTCCTGCATATGCTTAGCCTGTTTTACCTCTTCATTTGCCCATTGGTAATTGAAACGCAATACAGGGATACCGTATTTATCTACTACACTCGGGTCAATTTCGCAATAATTTGATTCTCTTGCTATCGCAGTACCTCTACCAGCCATACCTACTGAAGTTCCGAAAAAGCGCCTGTAATCGTCTTTTAGAGATGCGCCGTAACCACCCGCTTCTTTCATTTTTCCATCACGTCCTGGTACTCTGTCATTCATTCCTTCCATACCAAAACCAAATCCATAGCCCGGCATATTCATACCGCCGCCGTATTCAATATGGTAACCTCTTGGGAAATCCAGTTTTTTATTATCTAACCACCATGGAGAATAAATGTGTACACTACCTACACCATCTTCATTATAACGTTTACGATCCATTAATTGTGGCAGGAAACCGCCCAGACTTGCACCGGTAGAATCATGAAGATACTTACCAACTACATTACTGCTGTTCGCTAATCCATTCGGGTGGGCAGCTGATTTAGAGTTTAGTAACAAACGTGCCGACTCACATGCACTGGCACCAAGTATTACCACTTTACCTCTAACCTGATGTTCTTCTAAATTGGTTTTGTCTACATAAGATACGCCAGTAGCCAGTCCTTCTTTATTTGTCAGGACTTCGCGAACCATTGCATTTGTAATTACAGTTAGATTCCCTGTTTTTACAGCTGGAATTACCAGGCAGGAAGAAGAAGAGAAATCTCCGTAAACTTTACAGCTTCGGCCGCATTGTCCACAGTAGAAACAAGGTGCACGGTCTTTGTTATTCGGTAAAGCTTCTGTTAGAACAGATCCCCGTCCGGGAATAACTTTTACACCGTTTTTTCTTGCAGCTTTAGTTATAAATAATTCGTTAAGTCTTGGTTTTGGCGGTTTCATGAAAATTCCGTCTGGTTCACTTTCGATACCTTCGGCAGTACCGTAGATCCCGATCATACGGTCAATCTTATCATAAAAAGGTTTGATTTCATCGTAGGTGATCGGCCAGTTATCTGTCAGACCATCCGTAGGTTTAAAATCCTCAGGTCCCATTCTCAGAGAAATACGACCCCAGTGATTAGTTCTTCCACCCAGCATCCTTGATCTGAACCAGGCAAATTCTGTATTGTTTTTTTGCGTATATGGTTCACCGTCAAGTTCCCATCCTCCATAAGAGGCATCGAAATCTCCGAAAGGTCTTGTTGTACCTGCACCACGTCTTGGTGATTCCCAAGGCCATTTCAGTTGTTGTGCATCTATTCTTGGATCAAAATAGGCACCAGCTTCAAGCATAAGGACTTTTAATCCCGCATGCGCCAGTACATATCCGGACATGCCGCCCCCGGCACCCGAGCCAACAATAATAGCGTCATACTCGACGTCTGACTTTTTAATTTGAAATTCGTTCATACTCCTGTATTGTTAAAAGGTTTTAGCTCCATTTGGCGGCCGTAATTTAGCATAAATTTTAAATAATTAAAATCGTAATAAATAGGATACAAACCAAATAAGCCGGGTTAACAATAAAAAAAGGCAGGAGAGGTCGGGATAACAGAAAGATTAGAAACAGAAAAACCTTTTCATTCATCATGAAAAAGGCCATTTCATCGTTTTACACAATGATGCTTGTAAGCAGAGTTCCTGTGAATATTTTAGTGTATTTTTTTTAATATATAATTGCAGGGCAAGCTTCTACGGATTTCGCTTTAATGTACTGAAGACAAAAAATAGCCGATTATAATAAAGTGCCCGCAATAAGCGTCTAACTTTTTGGGGGCACTTTATTTCTGCAAATAACCAGGCTTTTTTACGGCTTGATGTCTGTATAACTGGTGTTTTGATACTTAGCATCAAGATCATCTTTGAACCTTTTTGCTTTATCTACCCATTCGGGTGCTTTGTCTTGTAAATCATCTACGATTGACCTTCCGGTATGATCCTTTTTAGTGATGTATTTAATAGCGCCGTATACTGCGGCACCAATTAAGGCTGTTTTTAATAATCCCATATTGATCTGATTGATAAACTTATAACAGGGGATGTATAAAAAAGTTTGGCATCGTATTTAAAAAATATACGGGCTGTTAGTTAGTCGGCTTTGCTTACAGGTTCCAGATCCTGCAGTTCAGCTTCAGTGAATAACCTGGATTGGATTATAAATCCCATATCCAGGGTTGATTCCAGAGAGAACCCCGCAGCTCTGCCTGGCATTACATCTAATGTAAGATGCGTATGCTGCCAGTAAGCAAACTGATCACCAGCCATGTAGAAATCGCAACCTTCTATTTGGCCTATCTTGACATCATTGGATCCAATAAGGAAACCTCCTTTTTCGAAACAATGCGGGTAGGATCCCTCACAGCAGCCTCCGCTCTGATGGAAGAATAATTCGCCATATGTATCTTTTAATTGCTGTATAACAGCCACTGCGGCTGGTGTGACAGCTATTCTTGAGTTACTCATATCAGGTCTGTTTAAAATATAAAATGTTGAAAGGGTACCTCTTGAAAGGTACCCTTTGCTATAATCCTAAAAGAAACCAAGTTTTTTCTGGTCATAAGAGATAAGCATATTTTTAACATGACGGTAGTGGTCTAGCATCATTTTATGATTTTCTCTTCCAAATCCGGATTTCTTGTAACCACCAAACGGTGCGTGGGCAGGGTAAGCATGGTATTGATTAACCCACACCCGGCCAGCCTGTATGGCACGCGGCACCTGATATAACTCATGTGCATCGCGTGTCCAGACGCCGGCACCTAAACCATATAGGGTATCGTTAGCAATTTCAATTGCTTCTTCTACTGTTTTAAACGTCGTTACACATAAAACGGGTCCAAATATCTCTTCCTGGAAAATCCGCATTTTATTATGGCCTCTGAATATCGTCGGCTGTATATAATAACCTGAAGAAAGGTCACCGGATTGCTGGTTAATTTCTCCACCAGTTAATAATTCAGCACCTTCTTCTTTTCCAATTTTTATATAGGAAAGAATCTTTTGGTATTGTTCATTTGAGGTCTGTGCACCCATCATACTATCCTTGTCCAGGGGATTGCCTGTCTTGATTGCTTCGGTACGTTCAATTACCCTGGCGATGAATTTATCATAAATACTTTCCTGAACAAGTAACCTGGATGGACACGTACAGATTTCGCCCTGGTTAAGCGCGAACATTACAGCTCCTTCTATAGCTTTGTCGAAAAAATCATCATCTGCGTCTGCAACAGATTCAAAGAAAATATTAGGGGATTTTCCGCCTAACTCCATTGTGGAAGGGATAATGTTTTCAGCAGCATATTGCATAATCAGCCTTCCGGAGGTTGTACTGCCAGTAAATGCGACTTTAGAAATCCTGGGAGAGGTAGCGAGTGGCTTACCTACCTCAATTCCATAACCGTTCACAATATTCAGAACCCCTGGTGGCAGAAGTTCGCCAATTAATTCCATGAGGACAAGGATACTCACAGGTGTTTGTTCTGCTGGTTTAACCACGGTACAACAACCTGCAGCAAGTGCGGGGGCAATTTTCCAGGTTGCCATTAACAGTGGGAAATTCCACGGAATAATTTGTGCAACAACACCGATAGGTTCGGAGAGCGCGATACTTACGGTGTTTTCATCGTGTTCTGCAATCGTACCTTCATCTGCACGTATCACTCCCGCAAAATAACGGAAATGATCTGCAACCAGCGGAAGGTCTGCATTTAAGGTTTCCCTGATCGCTTTTCCATTCTCTATAGTCTCCACTGTTGCCAGGAATTCGAGATTATCTTCAATTTTCTGTGCAACTTTTAGCAGGATATTACTTCTGTAAACTGCAGAACTCTTACCCCAGGTTTTAAAAGCTTCCTGAGCAGCATCAAGAGCTAGTTCAACATCTTCCTTGGAGGAACGGGCAGCTTTGGTAAATACCTGACCGTCTACCGGTGAAATATTATCAAAGTAAATGCCTTTAACCGGTGGGACAAATTTACCACCTATAAAATTATCGTAGTGAGCTTTGAATACTGGTTTTTTGATTTGTTGTTCCATAATTGTATATTTTGGTTGTTACAAACCTAAAGTGATATCCTGTCGTTAGATAGGAGTATAGTTTCAAAGCATAGCATTATCTAACCAAAATTCGATTATCATGCAGCACAGATTAGAACTTATTAATTTAAGCAGGCAGCAGAACCTGCAGACGCTGGTAGAAAACAGAACTGTATATTCTCTGGAAAGATGTGAACTTAATGTTTTTGAAACTTATACGGAATCCCTGGAAGTGCCTTTGACTTTTAATGATCTGGTAATTACCAGTATGTTACGTGGTCGAAAGGTTATGACTATCCCCGGTATAGAAAAATTCAATTATTTGCCCGGTGAAACAGTGATCGTTCCGCAGGCGCAAACCATGAAGATAGATTTTCCTGATGCAACAGCTACTAATCCGACACAGTGCATCGCGTTAGCGATAGACCGTCAGCAGATTCAGCAGACTCTAGAATACCTGAATGAATTTTATCCCAAAGCCGATTCAGCAGAACACTGGACTCTGAAAGAGGAAGGCTGCCATTTTGCTAATAGTCAGGAAATTGCTTACCTGATTAATAAGGCTGTTAGGATTTGTTCTGAAAGAAGTATTGAAAAAGATATTCTGGCAGATCTGACTATGAAAGAATTGCTCGTCCGGATTATGCAAAAGCAAAACCTTCGCTCGCTGGTTAGTTCGGCAGGCGCATATGCCTCAAGCCCTCTTGCATTTGTAATCCAGTATATCAGATCAAACCTTGGAGAGAAAATAAATATGAACATGCTGAGTGAGAAAGCATGTATGAGTAAATCAACTTTTTACAGATTGTTTAAGAGAGAACTCGGTATCAGTCCAAATGATTTTATCCTTAAAGAAAAGATCAAAAGGGCAAAACAGTTATTGAGTAACCCCCGGTCAAAAATAGCTGCAGTGAGTTATGAACTGGGTTTTAGTGATGCCAATTATTTTATAAGGATTTTCAAGAAACTAGTCGGCATGACGCCTGGTTCATACCAGGTACAAATTTGCTCTGCTTCTGACTTTGATTTTTAGCAAACCGCTGCCCAATAATTATTATCTTCCGGCAGTCCAAGCTAAATATCAACCAAATATAGTATGAAGTTCCAAAAATGTTATCTATTGACATGCTGTCTGTGGCTCGGCAGCTTTTTTTCTTATGCCCAATCTGATCAGCAAATTCGCTTTAATCAACCCGCTACACATTTTACTGAATCTTTACCTGTAGGAAATGGTCGCTTAGGGGCTATGGTCTTTGGCGGTACCAACAGGGAAAGAATTGTTTTAAATGAGATTTCAATGTGGTCTGGGGGGGTAGAAGATCCTAACCGTTCAGATGCAGCTGTACATTTACCTGAAATTCGCAGTTATCTGCAGGAAGGTAAAAATAAGCAGGCGCAAGACATTTTGCAGGAATATTTTGTCAGTGCTGGAAAAGGATCAGGCTCGTCTCAGGGAGATGCAAAATATGGCTGTTACCAGATTTTATCTGATTTGTTCATTAACTGGAAGGACACCACAGGTATAGTAAGCAATTATAAAAGAACTTTATTACTTAATAAGGCATCTGCAGTTACAGAATGGGAGCGTAATGGGATTAAATATACGGAGGAAGTGATCGTTAGCGGTCCTGAGCAGGTTATTTTAGTCAGACTGACTGCGAGTAAGGCAAACGCACTGGACTTTGCATTTAATCTCTCCAGAAAAGAAAAGGCGGGTTTCGAAGCCAGAGATAATCAAATTACGATGACCGGACAACTTTCTGGTGGGGATGGGGAGCCTGGTATACGTTTTTCTGCTGTAGCCCGCGCAATTACGAATAATGGTAAAGTTCGTGCAAAGGGAGACGCTGTTGAGGTTAGTGGCGCGACCACTTGTTTGATTGTGATTAGTGCGGCAACGGACCTGAACTGGCCTAACGTAGAAAAACGCGGTGCTGATCCGGCGATTGCAGTACTTAGCAACGTAAATAAAGCTGCGGGAATGAACTGGGAAGTCCTGCAAAAAAATCAAGAGAAAGACTTTCGGGCATATTATGATCGCTGTACTCTTCAGCTTGATGCAGCTGGAAAAGATATTCCTGAGAACTGGTCAACGGGGGACAGGTTAAAGAATTTTGCTAAAGGTGGTAAGGATACAACATTACCCGCCCTATATTTTAATTTCGGACGTTATCTTCTAATCTCCAGTTCAAGACCTGGCGGGTTACCAGCCAACTTACAGGGCTTATGGGCAGAAGAATATCAGACTCCCTGGAACGGAGATTATCATTTAAACATTAATTTGCAGATGAATTACTGGCCTGCAGAGATCACCAATCTTGCAGACATACACCGGCCCATGATAGAATTTACCAAACAGCTGGTAGGACCGGGAACTAAAACTGCGAAGGCTTATTATAACACGGAAGGATGGGTTGCACATGTGATTGCCAATCCCTGGAAGTTTACCGCGCCAGGTGAAGGTGCAGCCTGGGGATCGACCTTATCGGGGGGTGCCTGGTTATGTGAACATTTATGGCAGCATTACCAGTTTAATCCGAACCCGGAAACTTTAAAGGAAATCTATCCTGTGTTGAAGGGTGCTGCGCAGTTTTATAAGGGGATACTTATCCGGGATCCGGAGACTGGCTTCCTGGTAACTGCACCTTCAAATTCTCCGGAGAACAGTTACAAAACTGACGATGGTTTTGTAGGACAGACTACAATGGGGCCTGCAATGGACATGCAGATTGGAAGGGAACTTTTGGGAAATACCATTACTGCCGCAAGATTATTGGAACAGGACCTGAAATGGGCAGACTCTCTGGAGGTGATAATCAAACAGATGGCACCTAATCAGATTAGCAAAAAAAATGGAGGTATTCAAGAATGGATCCGGGATTATGACGAAGTAGAAATTGAACACAGGCATGTATCGCAATTATATGGTTTGTATCCTTTTGATGAGATAAATGTGCTAGAAACTCCTGCTTTAGCAGAAGCAGCTAAAAGGACACTGGAAAGAAGAGGAGATGGTGGTACGGGTTGGTCCAGAGCTTGGAAAATAAATTTCTGGGCCAGACTGGGAGATGGAGACCATGCCTGGAAAATGTTTAAATCTCTTTTAAATCCATCATACGCAGATCCTGCCAAGAAAATTAAATCCGCTCCTGGTACTTATGCAAATTTATTTTGTGCTCATCCGCCATTTCAGATTGATGGTAATTTTGGAGGTACTGCTGCCATTGCAGAAATGTTGCTGCAGAGTAACGGTCAAGATGCTGTGATCCGGTTTTTACCGGCATTACCGTCGGCTGAACAATGGAGTAAAGGAAAAGTAACCGGTATGCGCGCCAGAAACGGATTCACTGTTGATTTTGAATGGGACAGGGGTACACTTAAAAAAGCGCAGCTTAAAGCTGGTATTGACGGAATCTGCCAATTGGTATTACCCTTAGGAATGATTATCCTGGATGAAAACGGAAAGCATGTAGAAATCCAATACATTAATAATGGTGTTGTGAAATTTAATACGTTTAAAGGGAAGCTTTACCAATTAGTTTCCCGGGTGTAAACTTTTTCAGGGGAAGGGTGTTAAGCATAGACTAATTAACGTCTGAATAAATAAATCTCATGAAAAAAGTAAGCTTTATTACGTTGTTATTGCTGGCGCCTTTTTGTTTGCTGGCTCAGGACCTGGCCGAAGCTGAAGTACCCCGGGTTGTGGTTAATGTTTTTCATAAAACTTTTCCAAAAGCCTCCAAGGTGGAATGGGAAAAGAAGATTGATGGGTATAATGTTGAATTTGACATTGGCAGAAGAGACCACGAGGTATGGATTAATGATCAGGGACAGATTGTCAAGCATAAAAAAGAGCTAAGATCTTCTGAGTTACCAAAACCTGTTCGGGATGCAATTGCACAGCAATATAAAGGATTCCGTATAGATGATGCAGATCAGTTTGAAACCGGTAAGAAGTTCTATTATAAAGCTGAACTGAAGAAATCCGGGGAGGAGAGGAAAGTGATTTTTGATCAGGTAGGGAAAGTAAGTACTATAAATCTATAAAAAAACAGGGCAGCCAAAATAATGGCTGCCCTGTTTTTTTATAGAATGTTATTTATCCTTTGACAATCGCCGAAATTTCAGCAAAATCAGTAATGGTATAATCGGCCAGGATTCCAGTCTCGCGGATCTTTTCCGGATCTTCTTCCCATCCCTGACATTTGAGCCAGATAACCGGGCATCCGACAGCTTTTGCCGGTACAATATCTTTTCCGAATGTATCTCCAACGACCATGCATTCTTCTGGTGCAAAACCAAGTGCGTCTACACCTAGCTGGTATATTTTCGGATCAGGTTTTCTACAGCCTACGACAGCAGATTCTACGACTTCCTGGAATAAATGCAAAATGCCGAAGTCACGAAGGACAGTATGCAGGTTTCCATAGAAATTGGAAACCATAACAAGAGGATATTTTTCAGCAAGTTCTTCCAGAGTCCTTCTGGTCACGCTAATCGTATCCGCTGCAAATTCGTTGCAATGCGCCGCAATCATTTCTATAGCTTCAGGATTCGTTATGAAACCTTGTCCGTTTAGAAATTGAAACTGTTGAGTGACCTTCAGGCGTAGTACATCAAGGAAATTATGTTCTGGCTTAACCAGTGCCTGCAATGCAAGGCTTCTTTCTCCAAACGTATAAGCCTGGGAAAACAAGGTTTCAGGAACTTCAATTCCAAAATGCTGGTAGGCATTTTTCAACACCACCGCCCAGTGAATTCCATTGGTATCTATTGTTCCGCCGTAATCAAATAAAAGTCCCTTAATCATAAAATATATTTTATATAGCTATTGTAATTCAGAATCGATTCCTTTTTGTCTGGCAAGTCTGATCCAGATAAAACCGATCATGATCCAGACAATTTCCCGGATCCTCATAATTATACCAATAAAGATACCAGCTTCTGCCGGTAAACCAACTGAACGCAATGCAAGAGCAAGGCCGCCTTCACGAACACCCAGCTGCATTGGAAAAAAGAAGATGATATTGGCAAAAAGGGAAGATGCGGAACTGATAATTAAGGCTTCCATGATGCTCATATTCAGCCCAATGGCAATTGCGGTGAAATAGATCTCAGCACAGGTAACCACACGTGCAAGAATTTCATAAAGCAGTGATTTTAAAAAACGTGATTTACGTTCTGCATATAAAATTCTGATCTGATCGTCCACTTCATGGAGGGAATCTGACTTCTCGGTTAGAAATTTAGTGGCTTTGTGTTTAATAAAAGGCACTTTCTGTAGCATTTTGAATGTACTGACAGTAAATCCTTTTTTATATATACTCAGAAACCAGAATGTGATTCCCAGTCCGATAAAAAAGGCAATAATACAGCCCGCCAATAAAGTATTATCCAGCGGGACTACCGCAAGAATCAGAAAGATAGAAAGCAACCAGAAAATGATGTGCGAAAATACGTGCATCATCCCATATAGCAGAACTGAAGAGGTCGCTTTATGGATACCCAGTGTTTTTTTGAGTTCCATAATCCGGTATGGCTCACCACCCAGCGCAACAAAGGGCGTGATATAGTTTATCGCATAGCCTGTCACCGTGAGTCGGAGAACGGTTAGAAATGGAAGATTTGAATGTGGAAGGGCAGGTTCCTGAATAATCTGACGAAAAGCCATCGCATTCAGGATATAAATCAGGAGCCAGCTGCCGATAATCGGGAAAAACCAGAAGCCGGTTTTTTCTATATCACTCACAATTTCTGCGAGTCCCAATTTATAGATCATGTATCCCAGGGTAAATATACCCAGGATCATAAAAATGAGCTTATATAATTTACTGTTCATTAAGCAATTGCTGATAAACGCTGATAAAAATTACCACTGATCTTTTCCTGACGTCTTACCATATAGATTAAGATCGTATTCAGAACAAGTAGGTCGAAAACAAAATATAACCAGGTCTGGTCAATAAACAGCCACAGGAAAAGGAAAATAACCCTTGTGTTAAACTGTATAATATTCGTTAGTCTCATTAATGGTTTATTCTGCGCATTAAAGGCCTGAAGCTCTGGATCAGGAATTTTCATACCGAATTTAGACTTCATTAATGCGAGTAGCTGTTGCAGTTTCGGAGAGCAGTTTTCCTGTAAACGGGTATAACCCATGTATCCTCTGGCTACAAAATTCAAAAAGAAATTTGTGTTTGCCTTGTTCAGATCATATTCTTTTTGCAGATCTGCGGAATTGTCCAGCTCGCTGCCGCTTACACCTTTAATAAAATAAAGGTGGATATTACGGTAATAGTCTGCCATGGCGGATTGGAATACATGAGATATTCCTGCACCGATTCCCAGTACCCAGATCCATGCCGGCCACCCGGCATCCATTAATCTCAGGCAAAGTGCAATGTGAATGGATGCAAACCAGAAATCGCCGGCAAAGCCGTCCAAAATACGTCCTAACCTGCTTTTGTTATTTGTTATTCTTGCCAACTGACCGTCAGCGCTATCCAGTGAGTTTGCAAAAACCAGCAGGAGCATGCCGATTACATTCAGCCACAGCTGAGGGAAATAAAATAAAATACCTGCACCGACTCCAAAGAAAATACTGATAATGGTTACTGCATTCGGAGTAATACCCAGTTTTGCACAAAGTAGTGCTATGCGATAGCCTATGGGCCGGTAGAAGTATATGTCTATTTTTTCTTCAGTGTCATTTGATTTTAAAGTACTCTCAAAGGAAACTTCAGGTTGCACTGGTGGTAGTTGTTGAGCTTTCATTAAAGATTTGCTATAAAATTATCATACAAGCATTGCGCAATATGTGGTGCTGCGATATCCCTGCATGGTGCAAAGCTAGGCCAGTCATTGAAATCAATGATATGGAACTTGCCTTCCCGGTCAACAATGGCATCACCGCCATAAATATAGATATTTAAGCCAATAGCCGCAGCATCAGCTGCTTGCATTAATGTGTCGAGGTTAAAAGGATAATGAGCAGTAGCCGAGTTTATTTGCTCATAGCTGCTGTATTTATGATGATTATGGTCGTAAGGATAAAAATGATGGAAGAACTGAGAACCTCTGATTCCATAAAATTTTACGAGATCACCTGGCAGGTTCTGGGAAATAACAGCGTCAGGAATTCCCCTCAGATTAAATTCCTTCAGTATATAACGGCCTTGCTCTTCCGACTCAACATAGGTTACGTCTTCTTTGTGGATCGCATGAAAATCACCTCTTTTGATCCAGTAACCTTCACCGGGTAAATCAGTAAATGCATCATCTCCAGGTTGATCTGTCAAAACAATTCTGCTTTTAGGATACGGGATATTGTTTGCAATTAATGCATTCGTCATATTGGTACGGAAACAGTTCTCAATTCCAAATCCGGAATTAATAACGACTTTTCCATTTTCCTCGAGTGATTTTAGCTTTTCGACTACAACGATTTCCCTGGCCATTGCGAAAATGAAACGTTCCTGTACATCAGTCATTTCCATTAATTCATTTTCAGTGCAGACATTAACTTTGCAACCCATTTTTTCAAGCGCCGTCACTGTAAGGTTAAAGATCGCCTCATCGTTACCGATATGGTTTGGGGAGAATTTACTGCCACGTTTGACGCCCAGTAAAGTTATTGGTTGTATATGCACTGCTTAGGATTCGATTTCTGTTAAAAACTGTTCGGCTTTAGTGATATCCGAAAGATGGTCCACGTCCATGATCTTGCTGAAATTATAAGCTTTAAGCTGCAGACCACTTTCGATCATTAAACGCTGAAAGTTTCTCATCCGGTTTAGATTTTTGTCTATAGCGGTTGCTACTGTTCCGATTGCCGATTGGCGAAGGCAGTAGATTCCACCTGATACTGATGGTGAGAAAGAAACTGGTGCGTCTGTAATCTGGCTGATTAGCGACTTCTCATCGAAATCGACATAAAGCGGGCTTTCATCGTCAATAAAAGTTGTTACAGCCAGAGATCCGTCTAATTGATCATTTTCGCGGAAATCCTGGATGTAGCCAGCAAATTCTTCAGGATCAAAAATGGTGTCTGTTGTACTCAGGCAAACTTCTTTAACTTCCGGAGAGGCCTGTAAAAGTTCGTGAAAACTATGTAAGGAACTTGGGGTAGTTTTAGTGATGATCTGTAATGGAACCGGCAAGCTCAGTTGTTGCAAATGCGCAGCAAGCTCCAATGAGGATTCATTGATAATTACAGCAATTGAGCTGGCTTTATTTGCCAGAAAAATGCGGATCAATCGGTCAATCATCATCTCACCGTTGATCTTTACCATTGGTTTTAATCCCATATAGCCTTCATTGGAGAGGCGGGAACCTTCTCCTGCGGCGATTATTGCAAATAACATAAGTCTTTCTAAAAATAATTTTTGGCAGTAAACGTTATTTAATGACTTTTAAAAAAGTTAATGGTATTAATCTATAGAAAAAATACCAGGCGTCAAAGCCAAACTACCATCGGTCAAAACTATTTTTCATTTCACTGGAATTCTCTCGATATTTGTCACAGCAGACTGAAAAAATGCATTGTCTAGATAGAATAAGCAATTTACAGCACATCAGCGATTTCTATTTTCGAAAAAGCTGCAATATGAGGCAAAGGTAATAAAGGTGTCCCATAATTTTGACTGAAAACATAAAATAGTCAGCTGTGCCTTCGTGATGGATAATTTTATGGCAATTTAACGACAAATTAACGTGCGTATCTTTTGACCAGATCATCTATTATGGATGCAGTTTCATCTGGAAATTCTAATTGCCGCTGCTGGGGCTCTTTTACCCATTTAAGAATTACAGGCAGCCAGTCGGGATTACTGCCCCAGATTACAGGAATGCCAAACTGTTTAAGTGCATAAGCATTACACTGTTGTTCATATTGGAATTTCATAGG
>JAAAFW010000006.1:712283-1457358 GCA_019352875.1 Pedobacter cryoconitis
GGCATTATCTATTGGAAATACATTGACATTGCCATCTGAATAAGCATTGGATATATGTTTAGAGAATATTTCCCATTTTACTTCTGGTATTTGTTTTAATACAGGCACAAGCCATTTATCGGCAATCGAAGGCAGGTATACGGTATAATGGCCCAGATCTGATATATTTAAGCGCCGGATTTCTGAACGAATAACGGGCGTATAAATGAATTGATCATAACGTTTAAAATGAAAACCTATATAGTGGCTGGCTGGCGCGTAATACTTCATAACCAGCTGTGCCCAGTCTATACTTTTGGATTTAGGTACCAGGGGAGACTGAAAAGAAGCTTGATGGCTGAGACCTACACTTTCTATACCTTGTAATTTACAGGCCCAGGCGGAAACTGGTTCAAAATCATTGATAATCAGATTATAGTCTTTCAATGGAAGGCTCCGCATATCTTTTATAAATTTACGCAGGTTCATCGATTTCCAGGTTTCCCAATGATGTACACCACCTTTGCGACCAAAAACAAAGCTGAAGCCATGGAAGCGGTATTTGACTTCCTGATCCAGCTGCATATCTGCCTGCGTACCGCTTACCAGCAAATCTACTGTTCCGTATTTTTGCAATAAAGGAACGATTTCTCTGGCCCGGCTAATATGACCGTTTCCGGTTGCCTGAATGGCGTACAATATTTTCATCCGCGCCGAATATCTGTAAATTTTATGCTTCTGACAATTAGAAATTGAAAAGAGCGTGAATTTTAATACCTGGCGGTGGTAACCATTGTACTCAGTTCATCCTCCATTTTCAGGTAACATTCGAGTAAACGGATCTGATTAGCAGCTCTGTTTAAATTATGTCCCGGATAACGTGATCCATAATAAACATCTTCACTCAAATAGTCAGTCAGGAAGCGGATAGCCTGCATGTAAATAAGAAATTTACCGGAATAGATGAAGTATTCCTGTTCTTCTGCCGTCAGGACATTGCCCATTTCAGACATATAACCCATGTAGATTGCTTTGAAAAAATCTTTCCGGACATTTATCTGAGCGAGATCTGTTTCTTCTTCATTAGCTGAAGAAAGATAGGTGCGCATCATATCTCCAACATCACTGATAAAATATCCTGGCATAACTGTATCAAGATCTATCACGCACATTCCTTTATTCTGCTGATCGAGCAACACATTATTAATCTTGGTATCGTGATGGACCACGCGTACCGGAATCAAATTGCCGTTGACAATTTCCTCATAGGTATTTACAATATGGCGGTGATCCTGAATGAAGCCGATTACGTCTGAAGAACGGGCCATTCTTTCTTCGGAAGCATTTTTTAGTGCAGTATTAAATTGCTGGTAGCGTAAACTAAGATTATGAAAATCCGGTAGTGTAATTTTTAGCTGGCTGACGTCGAAATCCTGTAGCACACGGGAAAATTTACCAAATTGAGCGGCTCCCTCAAAAGCTTCTTCCGGTTGACTGAGTACGTTTAAACTGTGAGAGTTTTCTACGAAAGGGAAAAGCCGGAAATAACCATCCTGGGTTTTAACCAGCGACTCACCATGTTGCGTAGGTAAAGGAGAAATGAATAAATAACCGGGATTGTTCTTGTCCAGATATAGCCGCAGTTTGGTAAGGTTCTCGTCTATGTCCTCCGGGGTTTTGAAAACAGATGCGTTGACCTGCTGCAAAATATAATTTCCGGTTACTGTTTTTATTTTCCAGGTTTTATTAATTAATCCATCACCAAATAATTGAATCTGCGAATTTGAAAGATGAATTCCGTACTGGGCTAATATTTGGTTATGCATATAGATTTAGGAATGGTTGTTCATAAAGACATCAAACCAAACTTAAACAATTTCGTTAGGAGATTTTTGTGCAAACGGTTGTGTAATTATTTATTTTTCCCGGTGACCAGTTCTGATTCTACGACCACTTTATACCATGCTTGTTCTGTACTGTTGTCTGGTTTAGGACTGTTAATCAGATCCAGAAGAATATCTGCAGCTTTCTGGCCTTGTTTAAACGGAAATTGTTCTACAGAGGCAATCGGTGTATTTTCCATGTACTCGATAATTGGCAGGTTTGCATAACTTACAAATTCGATGTCTTTATTGATCTTTAGATTTTGTGAGCGTGCATAACGCATAGCAAAGAGTGCCACATAGTCGTTAAATGTAACCACAGCGGTGGGTTTACGTTTATGAAGAATAAATGTATTCATGGCCTGAACAGTATCTTCTTCTGTCAGCGCTGTATGAATCATCAGTGACGGATCATATTTAAGGCGGTGAGAAGTCATCGCTTTGATATAACCATTTTTACGTTCTGCACTGGACGTCATATTGGTTGGACCATTAATCATCCCGATAGTCCTGTGCCCTTTTTTTAACAGGAAGCTCACTGCCTCATAGGTTCCGGTTTCAAGATTTGATGCCACGGAATGAATGTTTTTTATGGCGGGAATACGATCGAAAAATACAATCGGAATCTGCAGCCTGTTCAGTGCCTCAAAATGATCAAAATTAATGGTCGTTTTTGCTACTGAAATCAATAGCCCGTCAACCCGCTGTGTTTTCATTTTCTCCAGTAAGACTTTTTCCAGATCGGCATCATCATGGGATTGGGCCAGCAGTACAGTATAATTACGTTTATAAGCAATTTCTTCTATCCCGCTAATTGCAGCAGAAAAAAAAGATTCAGAGAGTTCGGGCAAAATAACGCCAATGGTATGCGATTTTCCCTGAAGAAACTGTATTGCACGTTGATTTGGTTCGTAATTTAATTCTTTGGCTATTTTCTTGACACGCATTTTTGTGGTCAGGCCAATACTGGGATGGTCATTTAAAGCGCGGGAAACTGTGCTTACTGAAATGTCCAGTAATTTAGCAATTTCTTTAATGGTTGTAGGTTTAACCGACATGTATGCAAGTTGCGATTATCTTTTAATATTAAATAATTATTAATGAAAAAGGAGGCTTACCGGTTCCGGCAAGCCTCCTTTTTCTATCAGTGCAAATCTACGGAAGCAGGCTGAAGTCTATCTCCGGAGGATGGACTGCATTGAAGGGGACGGTGAAAATTTCATTCAAAGGAACTCCCGGACTGAAAAATCCTCCGTTTTGAAGGAAAAATCCCGTCTTGCTTAAGCCGCCGGCATAATCGATACGATATGCCCTTTTGGCAATGTCATCCCCGGTGAATTTAGCTTTATTTAATGGTATCCAATTTCCTGATTTATCTCTTATCCATTGATTACTATAAACTGCCTTTCTGGTCTGATCGCCCATTTCCGGGTCAAAATTTTCTAAAAAGGAGTGGAGCTTCGTAAGATATGTTTGCGTTTGCGGTCTGCGGAAACTGGCTATAAGCATCCACTCTGCGTCAGCTGGTTTAAAATAAGAAGTATAAATTGTAGAATTTGTAGCCTGATCGGGGGCTGCGCTGGTCAGAAACGCATATCGTTTTCCAGCAGTCCACGGGTAAACCAGAAAACTCTGACCGCCAGATCCTTCATCACCAAATTCGCCTGCATGCACATTTTCGCCTTTTTTAAGCATCAAAATCTTTTGATCGTCGGGGATTGCAGAAGGGTCGTCGGTATGGAAGGGGCTCCAAATGGAGAATAATACCCGTCTCTCCGATTTAGAATTGACCTGGATCCCGAAATAACCTTCTCCAAAACCGTTTGCCATGAAATATGATCCAACCGGGTCTTTTCCTTGCGGTACTGTGATCTCATTATAGAACCATGAAATATCTTGTTTGACCAGCGTTTCGGGTAATTGGTAATTTAGGTGTACAGAGGGCCCGCGTCTGCCCCAGTAAAATCTGTTATCCTGATTATCTTTTACATAATTGGTTTGTACTTCGGCGGGAAGATCGTTCAGATGAACTGCCCGGGCAACCCCCAAATTACCTGATTTTTCAGTCAGTTCGATAGTAGTATATCCTGAATGCTCAAATTGGAATGTACCTGCATCTATCAGTTGCGGTGCCTTTCCACTCACTTTTAATGTACGTAATTGTTTCCCTGCTTTGATTACTATTTCAGCATCGCCATTGGGTACGATATCAAGGCTTATTCTGCTTTTGGCTGGTTTTGACAGGCTAAAATAGATCCGGACCGAATTATCTTTCTTCCAGCTGTTTCCAGCTACGGGAATAATTACCGGTTGTTGTCTGGCAGCAGCCGGTAAATTTGTTCCGGAAAAGATTACGGCCAATACTATTAAAGTCAGCTTGCTTAGTGTATTATTGTTCATAGCGAAGGTATCAATCAAAGAACCCCGCATTTTTTGCGGGGTTCTTCTTATTATGGGTTTTGAACTAAGTTAGGGTTAACAACCATATCATTTTCGGGAATAAAATAAATTACCCGTGGGCTGGTGTATTTAATCTCCTGCTGCGTTTCTCCTGATGGCAGATGCGTACCCGGATAGTTTCTGTACATGGTCTGCTTATTTCTGAATACGTCAAATTTGCGCTGTGATTCAAAAGCAAACTCCAGTCTTCTTTCATCGAGAATAATATCCAGCACATTAGTGTAGCCCTGCATATTACTAGTAGAAAACAAGGCATTTCCTGTCAATCCGGCTCTTTTTCTGATTGTATTTACATCGTCAAGTGCTTCTTGTATTCTACCCATCTGATAGGCAGCTTCAGCCCTGGTGAGATACATTTCAGCGAGTCTGAGTACTACAGGAGAACTCAGTGTCTCATAACCATTCTGAAAGGAATATTTGTTAATGAAATATTTAGGGTATCCATTTCTTTTTTGAAGGATTGGGTTGCCTTGTGCATCTTTTTTGATATTACCGCTGGCATCTTTTTCATATTGAGGAACAACAAATGAGTTTCTAACATCCTCAGGATGTTTGTTCAATAACTCTCTATAGGTCTGTGATGCGTACATTTCTCCATACCCCAGGTCACCTCCCCAGTACATGGAGCCTATTGCATCATCCAGACGGTCATCGGTGAGTACGTGTTTAATAGCGAAAATTGTTTCTGAATTTTCTTCTGGAGATTTAGTGAAATACTTTGGATATTCACTGGTAGAGATGAGAGTGTAGCGTTGGGTTTTGATCACTTTATCTGCATATTCCCACGCTTTCTGATAATCTCCCATATAGAGATATACACGGCTCAACATCGCGGAAGCAACTTCTTTTGATGCGAAATTATTGATTTTAGTGCTGTTCATCAGACCTTCCGCTTTAAGCAGATCTGACAATACAAGCTGATAAACGTCCTTGACCTTGGATCTTGCCGGAAGCTCTTTGACATCTGTATTGGTTTTTATCATTACGCCAAGTGATTCACCCTGATCATCGGTATATGGTCTGCCGAAAAGTTTAACCAGATCAAAGTGAACCATGGCCCGCAGGAAGTAATTCTCACCCAGGAGCTGGTTTCTTACCGGATCGTCGCTCTCAGCAACTTTTTCAATAACTACGTTGGTACCGTAAATTGCCTGGTAGGCTTTTCTCCAGATATTGGCAACGTTTCCCTGGTTTTTTTGATGCTGATAGTTATAGGCGAAAAATAAAGGGTCGGTGGTTGTTCCGCTCAGGGAAACGTTATCACTGGCATATTCCGAAAGGATATGATAGTTTCTAACGTAATATGCGTCTTTAATGTAATTATATGTTCCAATCGTTGCCGATTGCAGGCCTTCCAGCGTGCTGACAACGGTTTCATTAATTATACCACTGTAGGGAGGGAGTTCAAGGTCTTTTTTGCAGGAGCCGAAAGTACAGATCAGCGCCATTGCTATGCATATTTTATAATTAGCTTTCATTTTCTTAAATTTTTTGTTGCCTGATTAGAAGTTTAAATTAACACCGAACATTACTTTTTTGCTGATCGGATACCTGAATCCGCTTACGCCGCTGTTTGCTGTGCCGGGTTCCAGGTCTGATACTTCAGGATCCATTCCGGAGAATTTCGTTAGTGTGAGCAGATTATCACCACTTACAAATACGCGCAGGTTTGATATGTTTAGCTTCTTAGTGACACTTTCCGGGAAATTATAAGCAAATGTCACATTCCGCAGACGCAGGTAAGATCCGTCTTCCAGATATCTGGATGAAGGTTTATAGGAAAGTTTATTTCCGTTAACAACTGCTTTTGGGTGTGTGGCTATATCGCCCGCTTTTTCCCAACGGTTCCAGTCGTCCTTTAATACCATGCTGTTGTATTGCGGATATGCACCGTCGGCATCAAATAACTCCCTGCTTGAATTATAGATCTTACTTCCGGATACAAAATTGAAAAACGCATTCAGACTAAAGTTTTTATAGGAGAATTCATTACCCATACCTCCCGTGAAATTAGGGGTAGATGTTCCTACATATCTTCTATCTGCAGCATTATAATCGTTAGTGGTAGTGGTGGTGACACTGCCATCCGCCCCGGTTTGGCTTTTATACCACATTGGTTCGCCATTGTCCGGATTAACGCCGGCCCATTCGCGCATAAACCAGGAATTCATGTCCTGACCAACTGCAATTCTCTGATTAGTGAATTTATCAATAGGTTGGTCCTGGTATAGTTTACCGACTTTGTTCTTGTTGAATCCAATATTAAAAGTCGTGTTCCATTTAAAAGCTCCAGTCAGGTTAATCGTATTCAGCTCGATATCAATACCACGATTTCTAACTGTACCGATGTTTTGTGTTAGCTGATAAAAACCCGAGGCACTTGATAAAGGAACCTCAATAATCAGATCTTTATTGGTACGCTGATACACATCGACATTCAGTTCTATTCTATTCCAGAAACCAATATTCATCCCTGCATTAATTGTAGTCGGTGTTTCCCAGGTTAGGTTTGGATTCCCCTGCGATGAGGGATAGCCGCCAGGAATATTATTATACTGAACATTGAAGGTATACAACGGTAAAGAGCCGTAATCTGCGGTAGGCGTATTTCCTGTAACTCCATAACTGGCGCGTAGTTTCAGGTTAGTAATTGTTTTGGAATGAAAGAAGCTTTCATTGGAAATAAGCCAGCCGCCCGCAAAACTGTAGAACAGGCCGTACATATGATTTCTTCCGAATTTAGAGCTTCCATCATTTCTAAGGGACACTGTTCCGAAATAACGGTTGTCGTAATTATAGTCTCCCATGAACAATTCGGAGACATAACGGCTTTTCGATTTTGTACCTGCTAAAGATTTTGGAGTAGCAGTTGCGTCAAGGATTTCCAGACCCGGCTGAATGCCATATCCGATGCCGGTCATGTTATCCATATAATTCTGCTGATATTCAAATCCTGCGATACCAGAAATATGGTGTTTACCCAAATCAAATGCTGTGTTAAATAAGTTAGAGGTAATTACCGAATTAGAATAGCCGTAAACATTCTTTAATTCTCCTGAATTAGCTTTCCCGGTAGGTGTGCGGGCATCTGTCAGAACCTCATTTCTTGAATTACTCGTTGTATATCTGTTAGAGGTTGTGAAATTCAGATATTTATTGATTTTATACTCTAGTTTTAAATCGCCGGAAAGGTTCTGTGTCCGTTCATTATCCACATTATAATCACTGAGATATACAAAATTGCTATGATCTCTTCCGAACCATTGTGTCTCCTGATCGACATATTTTGGAGAACCATCAGCATTGAACGGGTTATCCCAGGGCATATTAGTTGCACTCTGATATAAAGCACCGGTCTGGTCATTGGTCTTTTTCCCAAAACCTGCATTAATCCTTGTCGTTACTTTCAGGCGGTCGTTGATCTGATGATCCAGGTTCACCCTGAAATTAATATTATTGACACCTGTGTTGATTAATGTTCCCTGTTCATTGTAATAATTGGCACCAATATAAAAGTGGGTACGGCTGTCTCCGCCTGAGATATTAATATTTTGATTATTAGTATACGCCGTCCGGAAGGCCAGATCTCTCCAGTCTGTATTACCGGCTGTTTCCGGAATAAAATTGCTTAGGTAGGCAGCACTTTGAAGCGGTAATCCTTTAGTGGTTAAAAAAGCATCTATTTGGCTTTGAGTAGGATTTGGGGTTGTGGCGGAAAGCTGTTTAATGTATGACGCCCGTTTTGCATCATAATCATTACTATAGAGATAGGTACTATAATCTTTAAGCTGCTGTCCGTTCATTAAGTTGAAGTTGCCTTGAGAGGCAGTATTTACACCGTATGTTCCGCTGTAATTTATCTGTGTTTTACCGCTTTTACCTTGTTTTGTAGTAATTACAATAACACCATTTGCGGCTCTGGATCCATACAGACCGGTAGCTGCGGCATCCTTCAATACAGTAACGGACTCGATATCTCTTGGGTTTGCGGAACCTCCGATGACACCATCTACTACAGTTAGTGGCTCTGCGCCGGCACTTATGGTACCCGTACCACGTATACGAATACTTGTCGCCGCACCTGGTTGACCTGAGGCTGAAGTAACTACGACACCAGCTGCTTTACCTTGTAATAGATTACTTGTACTGTTGCTGGTAACATCATTTAATTGTTTACCCGTTACTGTCGAAACTGAGCTGACAATCTGGGATTTACTTTTCGAAGTATAACCGACAACGACAACTTCATCCATTTGCTGTGCATCTGGCTCGAGCGCAACCTGGATTGTCGATTTTCCTAATATTTTGACTTCCTGATTCAGATAACCAATATAGCTGAATTCCAATATGCCATCGGCAACGGTGCTAATGGCGAATTTTCCGTTTCCGTCGGTAATTGCACCTCCGGGGGCTGTTTTGACTTTGACGGAAACACCGGGCATGGCCAGGCCCTTTTCGTCTTTTACTGTACCTGTTACAGTATGTTGCGCAAATGCTGTGCGGGTAAACAGCAGAAATAAAAGGAGTAGTCCGGTTTTGAGTCTGGCGGAGGAAAACTTCATCTGTTTCCTCAGTTCTGATAAAATAATCCTATCCAGAATCTTGTTGTTGATTTGGTAAATTTTAGGCATGCAATGATTTTAAATGGTTAGCAGTTCAATTTTTAAAGCTTGGTTCAGGAGCTTGTAAATTGAAGATAGCAGGCCTTATGCAAGCTTTAAGCATTTGAAAATGTCTAAATCAACGCAAACGTTTGATTAGATAAAAGCAAGAAAATTTCATAATGCTTCCCTTGAGTAATTTTGCTTGCTTATAAATAAATAATTGATTATTAGATTATTGTGTATTTTGTTGTGCGTAATTTAAGTTTCTGACTTATGTTTTTTTTTTTGATCATTTCAGGATTGTATGCTTTGCCTGCTTTATGCAAACGTTTGATAATTTATTTATCAAACGTTTGCGCTGATTATTCGATTTTTAGCGTTGCGGGCATGGAAGGAATTTTTATACCTTGTCATCACCAAATGAATAAACATGGAACGCAGAGAACTCTTTACACGTATTTTCGGCTCTCAGCCTGCAAAAGCACCGGTAACCAGGGAGCCCGATCCGGTATTGGCGACTCCGGATTATCTAAATAAGGATGAAGCAGTAGTTTACGACAAAACCTGGTACGATGTGCCTGAAAATGAAACTTTTGCTGCTGTGATAGCTAGTTCTTTTGGATTGGAATACAGGATGGAGGTCGTACCTGAACGGATCCAGGCGAGCGCCTTATTTACAATGTATTTTAAGCGTTCCGGCGACAACGCTGCTGAGCCAGTCAGTTTCGGAATGAATGAAAATTATAGTCTTTTTATAAATGAAGAAATAGACAGCCGCCAGACAGATGCTGACAGCCTTTTCGGCGCCGTGCAGCTTGTCCTGACGGTTAACCCTCAGGCAGAAGGACGGGCGTACGTCAGCATAAAGCTTATTGATCATTATGGGTTAACGCTTGCTACATTAAAATCGTCAAAGTTTATGCTTTCTGACTGGGACGGTGAATTTTCGTCTGGCCCCGGTCTTTCATTAAAGCACGATGTGGCGCCTGGCTGGAAAATCAGGATGTTACAAATCAAAGGTTATCAGAACAAACAAAACAATCTTATATAATTTTTTATAGCTGAAAATAGAACTATGAACAGACGAGAATTTGTGGCTACAACCGGTCTGACAGCTGCCGCGCTGACGATGATGCCCGACCAGACACTCTTTGCGAATTATGCGGGTGAGAAAGTTAAAATCGCAATGATAGGTGTTGGTCTGCGTGGGCAAAACCACCTGGATCTATTATTGAAAAGGGATGATGTAGAAATAGTAGCAATCTGCGATGTTGAACCACGCATGCTGGAGATGGCTAAAAAGCTAATTACCAAAAGTGGTAAGCCGATGCCCAAAATCTATACGGGAGATAATAATGCCTGGAAAGATATGCTGCAGTTCAAGGGATTAAAATCTGTTATTATCTCAACTCCGTGGGAATGGCATAAACCGATGATCATTGGCTCACTGGAAGCAGGATTAAAATATGTAGCGACTGAGGTAATGCTTGGTATCACCTTACAGGATCACTGGGACGTAGTGCATGCAGCTGAGAAACATCAGGCACATTTAATGATGCTGGAGAATGTTTGTTACCGCAGAGATGTCCTGGCTGTATTAAATATGGTGAGACAGAATGTTTTTGGAGAGATACTGCATCTTCAGGGTGGATATCAGCATGATTTGAGAGAAGTGAAGTTTAATGACGGTATCAAGCCTTACGGTGGCGGTGTTGAATTTAATGAAAAAGGATTTTCTGAAGCAAAATGGAGAACTAACCATTCGGTTCACCGTAATGGTGAGCTCTATCCTACACATGGTATAGGGCCGGTCGCACAATGTATAAATATTAATAGGGGAAACAGATTTTTGAAAATCAACTCTTTTGCGACCAAAGCAAGAGGCCTGCATAAGTATATCGTAGATAATGGGGGTGAAAGCCATCCTAATGCAAAAGTAAATTTCAGATTGGGTGATATTGTCACTACGACATTAGATTGTGCAAACGGAGAAACGATTATACTTCAGCATGATACCAATTCTCCCAGACCATATTCTTTAGGGTTCCGTGTACAAGGAACTAATGGCCTGTGGATGGATCTGAACAATAGTATCTATGTGGAAGGACAGAGCAAGCCTCACAAATGGGATGATGCAAAAGCATGGTTAGAAAAATACGACCATCCTCTTTGGAAGAAATATGGTAATGACGCACAGGGTGCCGGTCACGGTGGAATGGACTTTTTCGTTATACATGCCTTTATTGAGTCTGTTAAGCGGAATACTGAGACTCCGATGGATGTTTATGACGCAGCCGCCTGGAGTGCTATTACGCCATTAAGCGAGCAGTCGATAGAACTGGGTAATGAAACACTCGATTTTCCGGATTTCAGTGGTGGTAAATGGATGACCAGAAAACCTGTGTTTGCGCTAAACGACGATTATTAAAATTCATTTTATGTTTTTAGAAGCAGGGGTCGCATGATACCCTGCTTTTTTTGTGCCCAGTATTTATCGTAATCCGATAGTATCTGTTTCGTCATTGTATTGGACCTTGTTTGTAGAATCTTCGATTTTCCTTCGGTGTTTGTTCAATTCCGATTGAAGGAACATCGAAGGAAGTCCGAAGGAACACCGAAGAAAGTGTGCATCAAATGTTAGCGAGACCCGAGTATGATACGGTTAACTCATGGTTAAAAATGAAGAGTGGTTCAACTTTGTAGCCTGGCCTTTTTGAGTTATTTATCCGGGTATTCTTAATGGGAATTTTATATTTGTGATGGATCGCCGGATATTGTGATTCCGACATTAACTGCCTGCTATGAAATCTTATTTCCCTGTATTGTATTCAGTGCCGTCTTTGCGTATTTTTTTTCGCTGGCTACTTCTGATTTGCTGTATTTCGGTAGCTACAGGTTTAATCGTCTCGCTCTTTCTGGTTTTACTTCATAGTGTGACGCTGTTCAGGTTTTCCCATCCGTGGCTACTTTATTTATTACCGCTCGCGGGTATACTGATTCATTATATTTATCAGACTGTCGGGAAATCTTCGGAGAAAGGAAATGACCTTATTTTGGAGGAAATTCACCGTCCGGTGGGAAGTATGACCTGGAAAATGGCACCGGTAATTTTGATCAGTACTTTGATTACACATCTTTTTGGCGGTTCAGCCGGCCGTGAAGGAACGGCGGTCCAAATAGGCGGAAGTATAGCTTCGGTTTTCGGGAAATGGTTTAATATGTCTGGAAGGGACACCAAAACAGTGTTGATAGCCGGAATCGCGGCAGGTTTTGGAGCTGTATTCGGAACGCCGCTTACAGGTGCTATCTTTGCGATTGAGGTGCTCACACTAGGTAAGCTCCACTATAAACATTTTCCGGCAGCCTTACTAGCCAGTATGGTAGGACATTTTACCGTAATGACCTTACAAGTACATCATACCGGCTACCAGATAGGCAGTCTTCCAGCTGAATTCTATTATTTATCTGGAAGACTTGCATTTAGCTGGTTGCTTTTGAGTAAAGTAATGCTGGCTGCTGTTGTTTTCGGACTGGTGAGTATGTTGTTCATTAAATTAGGTCATGGTATCAAGCAAGTGATCTCAGGTGCTGTTCAAAGAAAGTGGCTTATACCTGTGATAGGCGGACTTACAATAATCTTATTGACAGTTATATTAGGCAAACCGGATTTCCTGGGATTAGGGGTAGAATCACCTTATCCGGGTGCGGTGACTTTGCCATCTGCATTTTCATATGGTGGGGCAGATACATGGAGCTGGTTATGGAAAACAATCTATACTGCAATTACACTGGCGACAGGCTTCAAAGGGGGAGAGGTTACGCCATTATTCTATATCGGAGCAACTCTCGGAAATACGCTTGCCCAGTTGTTACAGGCGCCGGAAAGTCTTTTTGCAGCGATCGGCTTTATAGCTGTTTTTGCAGGTGCAACGAAGACACCACTCGCCTGCACCGTTATGGGACTTGAACTATTCGGAGTATCATATGTGCTTTTTTTCGCCACTGGCTGTATAATAGCTTTTTTGTGTAGCGGAAGAACAGGTATTTATAAAGCGCAAAGGAATAATAGGGGATAAATTTCCACGGTGTGTCCTTTTAAATCCCTGAATTATGTAGAAATAATTTTGTTTTCAGCTATATCTGATGGAAATTTCCAGCAGTCAATATGAAGGAGCTAAGCTGGTGTAATACCAGTCTGGCGTGATGATTTTATTTAATTGTGATCTTGAAGTTATTGATTTTATAAGCGCCGCTCTCTAAGGCACTCAACTCATTGGAGATCATTCTGCCATAAGCATCAAATACTATAAGCCTGACCTTTTGCTGCTTTTTAGCATTTATAGTGGTTTTAAGGTCGATATCGGATACGTAACTGAACTTAATATCTTGATTATCGGTGATATTGAAACTTTGAGAATTGTTTAAAACTGTATAATTGAACCGGCATTCCGAACATTCTATTCGGATTACTCCATCTTTTGAGAAGATGGCATTAGACAGGGGATCCATAGTGGAATCTTTTTTACAACTCGTAAAAAACAGGGGTAAAAGCAGGCCGAAAAGGATAAACTTGCAGTTATTCATATAACTGTTAAGGCAGGAATAATGCCATTCTAGCTTCTATCGCCAGCCAATTTTTTGAGTTCTGCCAGTTGAAGAGGTTTCTTCATGAGTTTGATAACATGAGGATTCGCTTCTGCACGCTGTATATCTCCAAAGTCGAGTGTTGAAGAGAGCATAGCAATTGCGCATTTTTCCTTAAAAGCCGAAGGGAATTTTTTATAATGTTCGAGGAATTCGAAACCATCCATTTCCGGCATTTGTATATCAAGTAGAATAAGAGTAGGCAGTTTATCAGCCTGGTTCGCTAAAGAGCTAAAATAGTGAAGTGCTTCCTGACCCGATTTACAGGCTATGATCTCGGAAAACATGCCGGTTAATTCGATGAGTTTACTATTGATTTTCAAATCAATAATATTATCATCAATCAACATAATTATCGATTTTGTATTCAGATTAGCTGGCATTTGGGATATTGATTTTAAATGTCGTACCCTGGTTAACTGCTGAACTGACGCTTATTGTACCACCTATTTTGTTCAGGGCTTCTTTGACAATAAACAGACCTAACCCACTTCCTTTATTATTTTTAGCTTTGAAAAATTGTGTAAATATCTTATCCAGATGTTCATTCAATATACCCAGGCCATTGTCTTTGATAATAATTTCGGCAGAAATCATAGAAACATGGATTGAGATGTCAACCAGTTTTGTAACTGCTTCTTCTTTTTGATATTTGATGGCATTTGAAATCAGGTTGCCCAAAATAACTTCTATCCGGAAAGTATCTCCGTAAAAAGGTTCCGTCTGGTTAATGCTCACGTTAAATTTGGTGTCCAAATCATTTGGTGAATATTCCAGTATAATTTCGTCTACCAGCTTCGGGAAATTGATCTCTGCCTTGTCGGAAAGATTTTTGTTGTTTTTATAATATTGGAGTGTTTTCTGAATATAATAATCGAGTTTCACAGAACAGGATTCAATGAGCTCCCAGTACTCGCCGCTAGAGTTAAAAAGACCTTCCATCTTAACCAGGTTCACGATGCCGATTACTGAAACCAGCGGTGCCCGGAGTTCGTGGGATATACTGTAAATAAACCTGTTTAATTCGTCATTTGTCTTCTCTAGCTCCCTTACTTTATTACGCAGGTCTATCTTCGCTTTATAGGCATCGTGTGCATTCTTAATAGAATTATGAAGTTCAAGATCGTTCCAAGGCTTGGTAATGTATCTGTAGATATCTCCATGATTGATTGCATCTGCAAGGGCAGTTATATCCGTATATCCGGTTAAAAGGATGCGGATAGGGTCGGGGTAGTTCCTGGAAATGCTTTTAAAGAATTCAACTCCGGTTGTCTCCGGCATTTTCTGATCGGCAATAATTACCTCTACAGAGATATTTTGAAGAATCTTCAGGCCTTCGGCTGCAGAAATCGCTGTGTAGATTTCATACTGCCGTCTGAAACTTGCCTTAAATGCGAGTAAATTATTTTCCTCGTCATCGATATACAGAACTTTTACCGGAGAGCTGGTCATATTAAACTATGTTAACAGGCAATGTGATTATAAATTCAGAACCAGAATTTACGCTTGTGATCACTTCGATATTTCCCTTGTGTTTCTCAATAATACTAAAAACTATTGACAAACCTAAGCCTGTTCCCTCTCCAACCTCTTTAGTGGTGAAAAAAGGTTCAAATATCTTCTGTTTGATCTCTTCTGTCATCCCGGGTCCCGTGTCACGAATACTTATTTGAACTGAATCTCCCATGTCCTTTGTCGTAATACAAAGCTGCTCTTTCCTAGGACTGTCTTTTTTCATTTTAATAGCCTGAATAGCATTAGTAATCAGATTCATGAAAACCTGATTAATCTTGCCAGGAAGGCATTCGACCTGAGGTAAGGTATGTAAATCTTTAATTACTTCAATGTTTTCAGGAATCGTACTTCTTAGTAAAATCAGCGTTGATTCCAGTCCTTCATTGATATCTACTGGTTTGGTGTCGCTTTCATCCAGTCTGCTGAAGTTTTTCAGACTTCTGATTATTTCTGCTGTTCTGTTGGCACCATCACCAATCCCCGATAGCAAAGAATTAATCTCAGTTTTGATATATTCAAGGTCTATCTGTCTTTTGAAACCAGCTACTTCATCCAGTTGTAAAGCAATATCTTTTTCAGGATCAATTTGTTCGTATTTAGCAATCACATCATAAAGATCGTTAATGTCCATTCTCAACGGTTTTATATTAGAGGTGACAAAATTTATGGGATTATTGATCTCATGAGCGATACCCGCTGTCAACTGTCCAAGACCAGCCATTTTTTCTGCATCCACTAATTGCGACTGTGCCTCTTTCAGGTCTTTTAATGTGTCGTTTAAGGCGTAGTTAGATTTTTGCAGCTCCTCTGTCCGTATGTTAACCTGAGTCTCCAGTTCTATGTTCTGCTCTCTGATAAGGCGTTCATTTTCTTTGGATATCTGCAGTGCCTGTTCCTGCGACTGTTCTTTATCTTTACGGTAAATATTGATTTTGTCTGCCAGCGCAAATGAGAGTAAGGTGATTTGTATAACTGAACCAATCTCAAGAATATAAGAGGTAAACATGTTGTAAGGAACCACATTGAAATTCCGCAATACAAATATGACTACTGCGAGCAGGAAGATGGTATAAGCGATCAGGAAAAATAATGCTGGTCTGGATCCTTTTCTTCTGATCGCATTTGCCACAAAGAGAAAATAAAGAGATCCCAGCAAAGCAAGGGTCTGCAGTGACTTGATACTTTGGGTATGATATCCGCTAAACCACACCGATAATGTGATAATGTACAGACCGATAAAAAACAATATTCCATTATGCAGGACCGGGGTGTTTTTTTTGGTCTGCAGAAAACGAATAAGAAAAAGAGCGGTAGTAATTCCGGAGAAAAAAGGTACAAGAACAGAGCTGTTGATCGCCAGCCACGGGCTTCCCGGCCACAGATACTTAAATGCGTACCCCTGAAAAGTCGCTTGCGTAAGGCCTACAAAGAAGATATATATGATATAAAATAAATAACTGGAATCTTTAACAGTGAAACTTATAAACAGGTTATACAAGATCATTATGAGTATAATTCCAGCATACAGACCAAAAAGAATATTCCTGTTATTATCGTCTACAAGTATACTTCTGGAGGTTCCCAGATAAACAGGAAGCTGAATCTGATCGGTTGAACTTACTTGTACATAAAACGTCTTTTGACCGCCCAGCGGAATACTTACAGGGAAAAGGTAATTGGCATTAAGAACGAGTCTGTCACTGAACTTTTTGTACTTTCCAAGGTGTACAGATTCAGTAAATCCATTCTTTTCCTGCTGATAAAGTACCAGGCTATCTAATGCAGGTTGTGCGACTACCAGCATCAGATCTTTCGATTTACTAGTGTTTTGGACTGTAAAGCGGATCCATACGCGGTCTGAAGTGATCCCTATATTAGGGACGGCCTGATCAAGATAATTGAATTTTTTTTTAAGAATTTTATCGAAACTGAGCATGCAGCCTGGGTCTCGAAAAAGAAAGATGCCCTTCTCCATACGCAGTATGCGCTGATCATCAGAGAAATTTAAAATGCTATCCTGACCGGAAGCGGCAATGGCAGATTGACCGGATATCAGCAGGATAAAACAGATCAGGATTCTTTTAAACAGGGTCATTCAAATTTGGAATGGTTAAATTATATTCTAGCTGATAAATACCTTTTGGTCCTCTCTCTTCGAGCACCTGTGTTGGATTGTCCCTGAGCGATAATATTTTGATCCGCTCAGACTCATCGGCGTTACTCAGGTCTTCGGGATTACGTAAGCGCATCGCAGTAGCCACCAGGTCATCTTTTGGATAGTAGAACAGGCCGTTATTACCTAAGGTGGTTTCCACTACACAGCCCACTCTTTTACCCATACGTACAGTCGCGGGGGCACAAAGTACAAAAAGACTGACAACAGGTAATTTAGCGGCTAGTACTGAACCAACACGCGCCAGTACATGGCTTCCGATTCCCATTCCGGCGACTTCTCTTGAATTCCATAATCCACAAAGTTCACAGGTGCCGCCACGATCCTCATCTTCTTTGATCATATCGTAGACTTTGGGGTCATATTTCCCGATAGCACTTGCGATAGGTAAATCATACTTATCGGATTTGAGCTGTATTCGTGCTCCGCCGTATACGAATTTTGTTTCTTTATCTTCAACCAGAATGACCATGGTTTTCGGATCATCTACCCAATCTTGTCTGTTAGAGGTAATTTGTGTGATTCCGTAAATTTCCAGTAGTCTTTTGTGGCCAACAATAAATTTTGAGCATGCCTCGGGATCGTCCGGAGCTCGGAATGTTCTGATATGTATCATTGCTTGCCAGTTTTTATTTTATCGTGTTGTTATCTTCTTGAATCAGTTCATCAAAATCTACAAAGAACCTCCCCGAAACTGAAAATTGCTGAAGCAGTATTTTTCTGCTTATATCTGTGATCATTGCGCCGCCCAAAGTTACAGCAGACGCCAGCTGAGGCCATCCCACTATAGTTTTATTCATTTCACTTACAGATCTCAACATAGCAGGCGACAGGTTTTCAAAACCAATTATCCTGGCCAGGTACTCAATTTTTTCAGGTATAGTCAGTGTTTTAAGTTTATTGGTTAGTTCTTGCTCAGAATAGGCCTCTAGTTCCGGAACCTTACCATGAAAGATCGGGCGTTCAGGTTCCAGATCAAAACGCTCAACGTCAAGCATACCTTTGTCATTAGTGTCCATAATTACCGGAATGCCTAATGATTTAGCTTTGATGCGGCTGAGTATTTTAATATCTATTCCATCACATTCTTCTACCAGGATATCAAGCCGGCCGTCTTCAGTAAAAAAGTTATCAATATTTTGCGCATTTATACCGGATGTAAAGCACTTAACTTCAATAAATGGGTCTAGCTCTGCAATTTGACGAGCGGCTACAATAGCTTTATTTAAACCTAATTCTGTAACACCGACCCTTATACGGTTCATATTACTAAGTTCAATCTCATCAAAGTCTGCCAGGCGTAATTCTCCGCAGGTTCGTTCCGTAGCCATTGTTAAAGCAATACTCTGTCCTACGGACAGACCAATAATACCAACCTTTTTTTTTCTGAGTATCTGAATTTCTTCTGGCGTGATTTTATAGACGTTTCTGCTTGTCCGGACAAATGCAAACTCATCTTCGTCAAGCAGGTGGACAAGTTTCTTCGACCATGGATAATAAACCCAAACGCCGTAAGTTTTTAAATCTTTTCCTGCATGTTCGTTGATTAGAATCGCAGTTGCTGATGCATCTGGTCTTTGCGTAGGGTGCTGTAGCCGAATTAATTCGGTTAGCTGCGTATAAATTGTATCGTAAATAATGATGTCCGGATTGTTTTTAATCAGGGCATGAAGTTTTCTTTCATCTTCCTGGTCATTGATTCGATAATATACCGGACGATATATGGATGAATTTCCTGAAGCATTAATACTGGATTGTAAAATATCCATGAGCTGATTGTTAACTTTTTTGTAAAAATGGTCAATTATTATGTGGAAATATTTTTTATCCGAAATTAGTTTTTTTGAATTTATAAAAGCAATATATTTAACAAAAAAATCCAATAAATACCGATGAATTCCGAAACCCTTATAAATGTCCTTTATGTGGACGATGAAGTTCATAATTTAAACTCTTTTAAAGCTGGGTTTCGAAGGAAATTCAATGTCTTCACAGCAGAATCTGCGGTTGAGGGGAGGAAAATTCTGGAAAAAGAGCTCATCCATGTGATTATCACTGATCAGCGGATGCCTGTAACGACAGGGATTGAATTTTTGGAGTCTATAATTCCCGACTTTCCAGACCCAATCAGAATATTATTGACGGGGTATGCAGATATAAATGCTGTAATTGATGCGATTAATAAGGGGCAGGTATACAAATATATTCAAAAACCCTGGATGGATGAAGATCTGAGAATTAATATCGAAAAGGCTTTTGAGATTTATTCCCTCAGGAAAGAGAACCGAGAACTTACCGAGGCTTTACTGGTAGCAAATAAGCAGCTTGAGTTTCTGCTCAGACAAAATCTGCTTTCTTAAAAAAGATCTGCAGATAAGTCATTATCTGCAGATCAAAAATAAATTATAGTTCTTTACGTAACCTGGCGACCGGAATATTCATTTGTTCACGGTATTTGGCAACAGTTCTCCGGGCAATATTATACCCTTGTTCTTTTAAGATCTCTGTGAGCTTCTCATCTGCCAGTGGTTTGCGCTTATCTTCATTCCCTATACAGTCTTCCAGAATCTTTTTAACTTCTTTATTGGAAACCTCTTCTCCGCTTTCTGTCTGAATAGCTTCAGAAAAGAATGACTTTAATAAAAATGTGCCAAATTCTGTTTGCACATATTTTGAATTTGCTACTCTGGAAACTGTAGAGATATCCATGTCAATTTTGTCAGCAATATCTTTCAGAATCATTGGACGCATTTTACGCTCATCGCCCGTCAATAAGTATTCGTACTGGTACTGCATAATTGCATTCATGGTCTTAAGCAATGTCTGCTGACGTTGTTTAATGGCATCAATGAACCATTTCGCTGAGTCCAGTTTCTGCTTTACAAACTGCACAGCTTCTTTAAGCTTTTTGTCTTTTTGAGCGGCCTTGTCATAATGTTCAAACATATCAATATAAGAACGGCTGACACGCAGTTCAGGTGCATTCTTAGAATTAAGTGTCAGAATGAGTACAGAGTCGTTATTGGAAATATGAAAATCGGGTATAACCTGTAGTTGTTTAGTGGTAACCTGGTTGGAGTCACCTGGTTTAGGATTTAAACGTAAAATCTCCGCAATGATTTCTTTAAGATCTTCACTATTAAGACCAAGTGATTTTTCAAGTTTGTCGTAATGTTTTCTGGTAAATTCATCCAGATAATTCTCAACGATCATAATTGCTTTCTGGATGATCAGATTATTTGGATCTTTCCGTTTTAACTGCAATGTAAGGCATTCCTGAAGATCTCTTGCCGCTATACCCGGTGGGTCAAAGCTTTGGATCACTTTGAGCATTTCAAGTACATCTTCTTCTTCTACCATTGCGTTTTGTGAGAAAGCAAGATCGTCAATCATAGAAGTAATCGGTCTTCTCAGATATCCATCGTCGTCAAGACTACCGATGATTTGTTTACCAATAATAAAGTCCTGATCTGAAAGCGGAACTAAATCAAGCTGTTCCTGTAAACTTTCGAAAAAAGTACTTTCTATAGCGATAGGCGTTTCTTTCTTCTCCTCATCATCGTCGTTATTATTGTAGGATGTGCTATAATCATTTGTACTATCATCCTGTAAATAGTCATCCACATTAAACTCATCCGTATTTTCTTCTTTTGAAGAAGGATCAAATTCTTCCGGAGAATCATTCAGATCGTCATATTCACCTTTTGGTTCTTCTGCGATCATCAGACTTGGGTCTTCCAGGGCAGGATTTTCTTCCAGTTCTTCTTTAATACGGGTATCCAGCGCGACTGTGGGCACCTGCAGCAATTTGATGAACTGGATTTGCTGTGGAGAGAGTTTCTGAAGTAATTTTTGTTGTAAATGTTGTTTAAGCATGTTTTGTAGACCAGGTATTTTGACCCGTTTCAAAAATAAGCATTTGCTTTAGATATAAACTATAGGTTCCATCTATTATTATAAGTTGATGCGGGATTGTGACAAAAATGTATTTGTTTTGTAATAATTTTATTATTTTTATTAAAATTGATCACATTACTAATCTACTATTTATGAGTTTTGTTAAAGAATTTAAGGAGTTTGCTGTAAAAGGCAATGTTATCGATCTAGCGGTCGGTGTTATCATCGGAGGTGCATTTGGTAAAATTGTTACCTCAATGGTTAATGATTTAATTATGCCGCCGATCAGTTTACTGATAGGGGATAAGGGGTTCACCAACTTTTATATACCGTTGAATGATAAGGTCCGTGAATTCGTCGCAGGTAATCCAAATGCATCTTTGGAAGATGCGAAGAAAGCCGGTCCTGTTTTCGCCTGGGGAAACTTTGCAACTGAGGTGATCAATTTTGTTATTCTTGCATTTATTATCTTTTTGATGGTCAAAGCGATCAATACTATGAAGCGTAAGCAGGAAGCTGAACCTGTAGCTGCACCAGCACCTACCAAAGAAGAAACACTACTGACTGAAATCAGAGACTTACTTAAAGCAAGAAATTAGTAACAAGATATAAGGCGGATAGAAATTTTATCCGCCTATTTTTTTTCCGGCACCGGCGGTGTTATTAAAATAAAATCACCCAGGTCACGATATGGTTGCCAGTCGGCATCTTCAGCGGCTGCAAATGAAGATATAGTCAGAACTGTAAGTTTTGGTGCATATCTTTTTAACGGAAACAATAAGCCTAGTTTTTCGTCGCTGTGAAAACGTCCGTTAATCTGTAGAATCTTTCTTCCAGGGTGTTGTTTTGCATACTGGCTAATTGCCCAGGCCATAGATGCGTCCCACAGGTTTTGGGTCTGATATATTTTCATATTACCCATGCCGTGTCCGCCTAGTGTTTCTATAAATTTATCATAGTATCTTCCTGTAGCTGTGTCTACAGGAAGGGGGGGCAATAATTTCTTTGAAGATTCGGGGAAATCCTGCAACTTACTCAATCCCGAAAAAGTTACAGCATTACTGTAGCGGGTGGCAACATTTCCACCAATCACGTCTGTTTTGCTCTGTTTCGCTATTTCGATCATCGGCCGGTAGTCCGCGTAATTGTTCCAGGCCCGTGCTTCTTTGATGAAATTCTTTTCGGAGATGAGAGAAGAAAGATATTCGTTTATAGTTAGCTGCACATCAGTAGCGAACATTTCCATAGTAAGCGCAGTTTTAGGATAAGCTGCAATCATTTTGGTTAAGATTTCGGCCTGAAGGCTATGTGCTGTCGAATCATTATGCTCTTCTCCAAAAACAAGTATGTCGGCATTTTTCATGCGCCTTATGATGTCGTCCGTAGTAATTGATTTACCAGACTTGCTGTCGTATAAACGATATGCGCCCGTTCCTAAATTCGATTCCGCGTGTTTTTCTCTGTTTTGTTGTGCAGACAGGAATAGGGGAGATATTAATATCGCGAGCAGGTAGCTGTAAATTCTCATGTTATTTAGCATTTAAATTAGGTTCCTTAGACCACCGGTCAGGGAATGTGCGAAAATTACACAATTTTTTTTACCGGTAAAATATCGGGATTTACCGGTAAAAAACGACTTTAGATATACAACCCATTTTCTACTGTCAAAATGAATGTACTTTAGCTTTACAATAGATAATTGAAAACATTTTTATGAAAAATTCATATAAATCTGAAAAACGTACCAACAGAATGTGGAGTGGATTAATCCTGCTGCTGGTTGGCTTGTTTTTCTTAAGCCGGAACTTTGGTTTCTTTCTGCCGCAATGGCTATTCAGCTGGCACGTAATCCTGTTAGTTATTGGTATTCTTGTAGGTGCTAAACGTAATTTTACAGGAGGAGGATGGCTGTTCATGGTGTTATTTGGTGGTTTTTTTACTTTGCAGCGGTTTTCCGATCTGAATTTTTCAAGCTACTATTTTCCGGGAATATTTATCATTCTGGGTCTGTATTTGATTTTAAGTCCATCTCGCAGATTGAAGAAAAATAATAATTTCGTAGATGACTCTTCTGCTGATTTTTACGACTATACTTCGACAAGTCCTGTTTCTGATGATGACGGTACCCAACATGATCAGTACGGGTTTTCATCAGGAGCCCCGAGCAGTAACAACGGTGACGTTATCGACCTGGTAAATGTTTTTAGTGGGAGTAAGCAGCAATTTTATTCAAAGAACTTGTTGGGAGGAGAAATAGTTGCTGTATTTGGTGGTGCTGAACTTAATTTTATCCAATCAGATTTCGAAGGTGGAATAGTTATAGAAATTACGGCAATATTCGGTGGAGTTAAGTTGATTATTCCGCCAAACTGGGTAGTTAAATCTGAAGTTACACCTATTTTCGGTGGACTGCATGACCGCAGGGCGGTAGTTACTCATGTTGAGGGAAACCCCAAAGTTTTGGTTATCAAAGGGATTGCTTTATTAGGTGGAATCGATATCAGTAATTTTTAAAACGAATTATGACCAGAAATCCTTTATCCAGCACGGTCGTTCAGAGAAATGCGTTGATATTATACGTATGCTGGGCGGCAGGTTTTTCACTTATTTTTTATTATGCGTTGAATCTGAACTGGTACGCGGCCATAACAGATAGTATATTGACTGCATCCTTCTTACTGGCCGGCTGTATTGTTGTGAGTACCGTAACGCGTTATTATAAGCCGGCTGACGATGCGTTGTTTTTTGTGTTGATTATTTCAGCTGTGCTGTCTTCATCGATAACTTTCGGTAGTAAATATCTCCTTAGCTATATTTTTGATTCGTACAGTAGCTATTTGTACTTTCTCGATTTCACTTTGTTATTCCGCGCTGTGATTCTATTTGTATTTCTGGCCTGGTGCACTTTTTCAAATATGCTTTGGTACAGACTGGAAGAACAGTCTGAAATGCAACAGCGTTTATTTGCTGCCCAGAACCTGGCTAAAGAAGCAGAATTAAATAAGCTCCGGCATCAGCTTCAGCCTCATTTTCTGTTCAATAGTCTGAATTCGGTGTATGCATTGACTATAGTCAATCCAAAAGAAGCTGGTCTGATGATCACTAAACTGGCATCTTTTTTAAGGGGAACACTCAAAAGAGACGATGATGTATGGGTTACAGTAGCAGAAGAAATGGAGTATATTCAGCTTTATCTTGATATTGAGAAAGTCAGGTTTAGTCACAGGTTGAATCTGAATATTCACATGGATGAATCTACATTAAATATGATGCTGCCAGGAACTTTATTGCAACCCATAGTTGAAAATGCAATTAAATTCGGATTGTACAATACGTCTGCTCCGGTCTTGATTTCTATTCAGATCAGCGAGGAGCAGCATCAACTCAGAATCAGGGTAGAAAACCCTTATGATCCGGAACTTAAAAGTTCAGGAGGAACAGGATTCGGTCTTTCCGCCATCAAAAGAAGATTATATTTACTCTTTGCCGATCAGACTTTATTGAAAACGGAAACTCTGACCGGTAATTTATATCGCACTACGCTCCAAATACCTCAAAATTATGATCAGAACCATACTCATTGACGATGAGCCTCTCGCAAGGGATATTGTAAAACATTATTTACGGCAATTTCCTGATATAACAGTCATAGCAGAGTGTAATGACGGTTTTGAGGGGCTCAAAGCTATACAACAACTAAAACCAGATTTTATCTTTCTGGACATTCAGATGCCTAAAATAAATGGTTTTGAAATGCTGGAATTGGTTGATAATCCTCCGGCTGTTATATTCACAACGGCTTTTGATACCTACGCAATTCGTGCTTTTGAGGTAAACGCGGTCGATTACCTGCTAAAACCCATTGAGCCGGAAAGATTTGAGCAGGCCATGTCACGTTTGCCCGGTAAACTCAACCAGCCTGAAGGGACAGAAGAACTGTTGAATACAGCAAGTCTGAGTCCCGCACAGCAGAACAGGGTTGTGGTTAAGAGTAACGGCAGTATAAAAATTATTCCGGTTGAAGCTGTTCATTACCTAGAAGCCGACGATGATCAGGTGAAGTTGAATACTGCAGAGGGAATTTTTTATAAAAATAAAACGATGAGTTTCTTTGAGCAATCTCTGGATCCCGGGATGTTTATCAGAATTCACCGGTCATATCTGATTAACCTTTCTCAAGTCAATAAAATTGAACTGAAAGAGAAAGATAGTTATATTGTGCTGCTTAAGAACGGAATCTGGCTCCCTGTAAGTAAAACAGGGTACGCAAGGCTTAAAGCGGCTCTTGGAATCTAAATTATGCAAGCGTTGTTTGATTAGTTTTTAAAGGCAGAAATGAATGTTTAATGCGAAATAAATAAAACATTCATGATGTATTTGCAATTGAGGAAAAATCACATTATATTTGCACCTCTCAATAAAAAAAAATTATAGTTAAGATATCATACAGTTATGAAAAGAACATTCCAACCTTCGCAAAGAAAGAGAAGAAACAAACACGGCTTCCGCGAAAGAATGGCTACAGCAAACGGTAGAAGAGTATTAGCTTCTCGTCGTGCAAAAGGAAGAAAAAAATTATCAGTTTCTGACGAACGTCGTCACAAAGCATAATTTTGATTGCTGCACGTAAGTGCTGGCAGATCATTTCTGCGAATTCGCAATCAAAAAAATGAAAAAATTCACTAAAGAAGAACGGTTATGCAGCAGAAGTCTATTAGACCTGCTGTTTAAGAACGGTTCTTCTTTTTTATTATACCCTTTCCGGGTATCTTACCTGCTTATTCCAGGTAAAAAAGTATCGCCGGCCCAGGTCGTAATTAACGTGTCTAAAAAGCGTTTCCGGCGTGCACATGACCGAAATCTGATTAAACGCAGAATGCGCGAAGCATATCGTTTAATTAAGTCGGAAAAGCTGTATTCCTGTCTGGATAATCCACAGCAGTCTCTGTTACTATCATTGCAATTTATTGGCAAGGAACACCTTGAATTTTCTTTTATGCAGAAAAAGATGGAATCTGCCTTTAAAAAGCTGAACTTAGCACTTCAGGATGAAACTCTTTAACCGTATTTTCTCGTGGTTTTTTCTACTGCTGATCCGTTTATATCAGGTGCTTTTATCACCTTTACTCGGGGCAAGCTGCAGATTTACACCAACGTGCTCTCAATATGGTATAGAGGCGATAAAAAAACACGGCCCCTTTAAAGGAGGCTGGCTTACATTAAAGAGGATTGGACGTTGTCATCCCTGGGGGAGTCATGGCCATGATCCTGTTCCATAATTCAAATTTTATTAAATCCTTTATGGCCACCATACTTCAAATTGAAACTGCTACTCAGGTATGCTCCGTTGCATTATCAGTCGATGGAAAAACCAAGTATCTTAAAGAATTAGCCGCTCAAAATATCCATGCTTCCAGTCTGACACTTTATATACAAGACGTCATGCAGAGATCAGGGCTTGATTTTAAGGCTTTGGATGCAGTTGCTGTAAGTAAAGGTCCCGGCTCATATACAGGCTTGCGTATTGGTGTGTCCACTGCAAAGGGTCTGTGTTTTGCGCTTGATAAGCCATTGATTGCCATTGATACGCTTAAAATGATGGCCAGTGGATTCATCAGCCAATATGCTGGCTATACGGGGCTGATTTGCCCAATGATAGACGCAAGAAGAATGGAGGTTTTTACGGCATTGTATAGTGCTAATCTCGATTGTATGCTGCCTGTGGAGGCTAAGATTATCGACGAACAAAGTTATAGGACGGAATTGCATCAGGATATCACTTTTATTGGTGATGGAGCAATGAAATGTGCCGACATTCTGTCGCATAACCATGCACATTTTAATGATGATAATTTTAATAGTGCTGGTGCAATGAGCGAACTGGCATTTGATGCTTTTCAGCTGCAACATTTCGAAGATCTGGCTTATTTCGAGCCTTTTTATCTAAAAGACTTTATGATCACGCAGCCTAAAAAAAAGGTTTAGTTACTATATTTAGCTGAACTTATTTCTGTAACTGATCAGGTTGTTTTACTGTTTTGGATTGAGTAGCTGTTCTGGCGTATTAATCATGAAATTTGTTTGAAAACGGCCTTTATCTCCATTTAATTGTAATAGAATGGAGCTGAACGCCCGGAAGCCTTGTTGTGACAGAAAATGTTTGTAAAAGGGAGTGAATAATGTTTTTCTGGCCAGCTCTGCTGAATTTTCGGGGTTAAGGTAAAAACTGATTCCAGCTGTTTTGGAAAGCTGGTTATAAAGTGCTGTATATTCTTTGGTGTTAATAAGCAGGTTGTCCGATTTGTATTTTCTTAATATGTCCTGCAGTGTTGAGGGCTGGTTCGCTACAATCAAATTGTTATCTATGATCGTATAATATGGTGTATCAAAAGAACGCATAGGATCGCCGAAATAGGCAAATAACAAACCTGAACTTTTCAATTGCTGAATCTCGCTATCGTAAGCTACGCTGATATCCAATAATAGTTGCCCTACCATTTCTCCGTTACTCAGATTAATAGCAGCTAAATTTTCTCCGGTTTTTAGTTGAAAGGTTATGAGCTGATCTTTAAAGTAAACCGGGAAGATCTTATTCGGATCCAACCGGTAAGTTTGTTTGATTTCATTCAGAATCCTGCTGATCTGCTGATCTTTTTTTTGAGAGGAAAAAATTCTATCTAAAGCCGGTTTAAATTTGGTTTGATAATCGGGGATACTATATAACCTATAATTTGATGTGTTGTCTGGCAGGATCTGATCAATGGTTATTCTGGCCGGCTGCATCTCAGAAAAGATATGTAAATACTGATCCTGCTCGGAAACTTTAGTACTTCCATTTAAAAAGATACGCTCCTTGCTAAAATTATAATTGAGGGTTGCAAATGACTCGAGCTGGTTGAGAATAGCCAGATTACCTGATAATTTCCCGGGTAATACCGCGCTTAATAATTCTGGTATTTTACTGAAGTCTACATAAAGGTTACCCAAACTATTCTGTCTAAGCTTTCCTGCAGACCGGATATAATTTACAAAAGCCTGTGATTTTTTAAGGGGCATTAGCTCCAGACTTTTTTCAATAGGTTCCCGGGCCTCAGAAATCAGAATTAAATTTTTGTCAATACCAAGATAAAAACTAATGCTGTCGGTCAGATTAATATGATACAGCTCTTTTTCTTGTCTTACTTGTATGCCTCCCTTTTTCAAGGCCTCCAGTAATTGTTGTTTTTGAACATCTTGCTGCAGTTGGGTACTGATCATATAACTTATCTTTTTGCCCGGACCAGGAACAAAACTGATTAGAATGTCATTATTGGTGAGTAAACTGTTTATAGCAGGCTGATCCGCTATTTTATCTTTAAGTAATAATAATTGCTCTGACTTTTCCTTGCCTAAAAGCTGCAGAAAAAGGTCCTGACCTTTTAATATATCAAAGATGCGCTGGTCATTATAAACAGAAAAGACAAGACCTGAATTTGCAGTGGCTGCATAAAGGCTGTTTTCCTGATAATCACTTCCGGTATTGAGTTTGGAAAAATAAAAATAAGCCATTCCAAACATCGCAATGCATAAAACAATAAGAATAAAGTATATTTTTTTCAATGTATTTGTGTGTTATGGGCGACAGGGCTATCCTGAGTTGCTGTTCTAGCAAATTTAATTTAATTAGTTCGATTACTAACGAAATGCAAGCAGGTTTCTTAATTTTGTAGAAGGTAGAACTTAAATTAAACAATGAACAGACGTATAATTTTAACGGCTTCTTTTTTTGGAGCAGTCGCGGTAATCCTTGGTGCATTCGGTGCACATAGTCTTAAGAATTTATTATCTGCAGATGCGATCTCTGTCTGGACTAAAGGTATCGAATACCAGTTTTATCACACTTTTGCATTATTGTTTCTTTCTACTTTCGGACGTTTCCGTTCCAGACTTGTTGATTTTTCTTATCTATGTTTTTCTTTAGGTATCGTGCTTTTCTCGGGTTCCCTTTATTTGTTGGCAACCCGTGAGATCACTCAGTTAAGCTGGGTCGGTATACTCGGTCCAATAACCCCTTTAGGTGGTTTATTTCTGATAGGCGGTTGGATATTGTTATTTTTTGCTGCTTTAAAAAATCGTTAAATGGGAGAAATGACAGAACTTGATTTTGAGGAACGGAATACCTTATTTGTCGAAGTTATTCTCCCGCTGTCTCTCTCTAAAAATTACATTTACCGCGTTCCATTTGAATTGAATGACCAGGCTGAGTGTGGTAAACGGGTAATCGTGCAGTTTGGGAAAAATAAAATTTATACAGCACTGATCAAGAAAATCAGTCGCAATGCACCAGAGCTTTACCAGGCTAAGTATATTCTTGATGTTATTGATGAATTTCCAATTGTCAATGCTGCGCAGTTCCGTTTCTGGGACTGGATGACCTCATATTATTTGTGTAATGAGGGCGATGTGATGTCTGCGGCGCTGCCTGCAGGATTAAAACTCGCAAGTGAGACCATTATTATCCTGAGGGAAGAAATGAGCCTGGATACGCTTGAAATCAATGAGAAAGAAAATACGTTGCTCACTGCATTGGTGAAACATAAAAAGCTTACCGTAGATCAGATCTCTTCTTTAATGGGCCAAAAGTCTGTTTTTCCGTTAATTCGTGGTTTACTGGAAAAAGAAGTCGTTTTTATTGCTGAAGAGGTAGTTGAAAAATATAAACCTTTACTTAAATCTTATATTGAGCTCGAACCATTCTATAGGGAGGAGGAAAATTACCGCTCCCTGTTTGAAATCCTTGAAAAAGCTCCCCGGCAACTGGATGCCTTTCTTAAGTATACTCAGCTTTCAAGGGCGGGACAGACTGTTTCCCGGCAACAGCTGCTGGAAGAAAGTGGTTGTGGCCAGGCTGCATTAAAAACCCTGATTGACAAGGGTGTTTTCCAAGTTGTGAAGAAGAAAGTGAGCCGGCTGAGGGATGAAAATGATGAATCTATCCTCAATTTCGAATTAAGCCCCGCACAGCAGAAGGCGTATGATGAGGTGCAGCAGTCATTTTTGGAGAAAGACGTTGTGCTGCTTCACGGAATCACTGCATCCGGTAAGACTCAGGTTTACATCAGAATGATAGAAAAGGCTATCGCTGAGCAAGGACAGGTTTTATTTCTGCTGCCTGAAATTGCACTGACAACACAGATTGTAGAAAGAATTAAACGTTATTTCGGTGACACTATTGGAGTTTATCATTCTAAATTTAATGATAATGAGCGTGTGGAAATCTGGAATCGTGTATTGAGTGGAAACTATAAAATAGTACTCGGTGCGCGCTCTGCAGTCTTCCTTCCTTTCAATAATCTTAAGCTGATTGTTGTAGATGAGGAACATGAAGCTTCCTATAAGCAGAACGAACCTTCTCCACGTTATCAGGCCAGAGATGCGGCAGTCTATCTTGCTCATCTCCATAAAGCTAAGATCGTTTTGGGATCGGCAACACCGGCTATTGAAAGTTACTATAATGCATTACAAGGTAAATATGGGCTCGTAACACTGCATGAGCGGTTCGGTGGGGTTGAGCTTCCTATTCAACAGGTTATCGGGATTGCCGAACAGACTAAGAAGAAAAAGATGGTTTCTTATTTTTCTACAACGCTGCTTGACGATATTACCTCTACATTAGAGAAGAAGGAACAGGTTATCTTATTTCAAAACAGAAGAGGATACGCAACTATTCTGATCTGTAAAACTTGTGGTTTTGCGCCTAAATGTGTGAACTGCGATGTCAGCCTTACTTTTCATAAGAGTAGTGGTAAACTTCATTGCCATTACTGCGGATATCATGAGAGCAGTATGAATATCTGTCCTGCCTGCGGTTCTGTACACATAGAACAGAAAGGTTTCGGTACAGAGCGGGTAGAGGAGGAGCTTAGTCTGCTGTTACCGGAAGCTAAAATTGCCAGACTTGATGTCGACAGCACCAGGACAAAAAATAGTCTGCAAAAGATTATAGCAGATTTTCAGGATAAAAAGACTGATATTCTTATAGGTACTCAAATGGTGGCTAAGGGTCTTGATTTTGATAACGTTACCTTAATCGGCGTTATCAATGCTGACACGCTGTTGAACTATCCTGATTTCCGGGCATTTGAAAGAAGTTATCAATTGCTGGCACAGGTTGCCGGTAGGGCAGGAAGAAGGGATACTCAGGGCAAGGTCTGTATACAGGCATACGATGCAGATCATCGTATTATTAAGCAGGTAGTTGCAAATGATTATATCGGAATGTATGAAGATGAAATTGCAGAACGCCAGGCATTTAATTACCCGCCTTTCAGCAGGATGATATTCGTTAATATGAAGCATAAAGATCCTAATGTGTTGAATGCTGCGTCTATGCGTTTTGCTGCTATGCTTAGGGTTACATTGGCAGATCGTGTTCTTGGTCCTGAGCAGCCACTGGTTTCCAGAATCAGGAATTACTATATCAGGCAAATAATTATTAAGGCAGATAAATCAACTGCAATTCAAAAAGTTAAGTCTGTCCTGAAGCAAACTATTCAGGATTTTAACACTGAAAATAGCTTTAAAGGAGTTATTATTCAAATTGATGTAGACCCTTATTAAGTCATTTGTTTTTTTGTCGTACTGAATTTATATTCAGTAATTCAGACCCATTCACAGAATTAAAACTGGAATAATCCCTTAAAATGCGGGTTCAATAAAGTATTTTTGAAATGCGATGGCATATAAGTTTGTAGATAATTACCGGGAGCGGGGAGCGAGAAAAAAATTGGTGGAGCATTTAAAGGCCAGGGGGATTGCAGATACACGTGTACTTCAGGCGATAGGTAAAGTTCCCAGACACTTTTTTTTCGATGAAACTTTCTGGAATCAGGCTTATAAAGATATCGCTTTCCCAATTGGTGACGGTCAGACCATTTCTCAACCCTACACAGTAGCTTATCAGAGTGAATTATTGCATATCAGCAAAGGAGATAAAGTATTGGAAATAGGTACCGGTTCGGGATATCAGACGTGTATTTTAATGGAATTAGGTGCGGAAGTTTATACGATTGAAAGACAGGAAGGTATTTATAATCATACCATTAAGGTACTGCCTGGTATGGGATATCCCGCTCACTTCTTCTTTGGCGATGGTTCAATGGGAATTGCCAGTCACGCTCCTTACCATAAGATTATTGTAACAGCCGGAGCTCCTTTCGTACCTGAAGTTTTATTGAAGCAACTAAAAATAGGTGGAATCCTGGTTATACCTGTCGGTGATGAAAATGCACAGGTAATGGTGACTGTGATTCGTGTCAGTGACACTGAGTATGAGAAATTCGAACTGGATACATTTCGCTTTGTACCTCTGGTGGGAGACCAGGCCTGGTAATTAAACCTTTAAAGCCCGGTCCATTTCTCTTTTTGACTCTCTGTCTTTAATACTGTCTCTTTTGTCGAATTCTTTTTTACCCTGAGCAAGTGCTATCTCTATTTTGGCAAATCCACGTTCATTGGTAAATATTCTAAGCGGTACAATGGTATATCCTTTCTCTTCACTTCTGAACTTCAGTTTCTTAAGTTCTTTCTTCTGCAGTAATAAGATCCTGTCCCTTTTAATATCATGATGATGAAAAGAACTATGGCTGTATTCTGAAATATGTAGATTTCTAACGTATAATACATTTCCGATGAACATGCAGAAAGCGTCGGTCATATTTGCTTTACCCTGACGGATTGCTTTGATTTCCGTTCCTAGCAAAGCAAGACCTGCATTATACTTTTCTACAACATGATAGTCGAAATAAGCGCGTTTATTTTTTATTTGTATGTCGTTCTTCATAGAATTAGCGAATATCAGAAAGAAATGCCGATTTACGACAGATTTAGCTGAAAATACATGATGATTATTATCGAATTACCAAGACTGGGACACCGATTTTATGTCTTACTGCCTCAACAGTAGTGCCGAAAATGAGATCCTTTAATCCCTTATGCCCATGAGCGCCCATTACTAATAATTCCAGTTCCTGTTTATTGGTGATTTCTGCAATTGCTTTTGCCGGGCTTCCATAGCCAATATATGGAAATGCTTTATAGCCCAGTTTTTCCAGGTTTGTGCAATATTTTTCCAGGTTCGCAGCATCGAGTTGTGTTTCATGGTCCATAGCCGATTTTCCATGGTATCTGGCTGCGGCAGTTTCTACAATATGGATAAGGTGGTAGCTGGCCGTCTTGCCTCCCTGTTTTAGTGCTTGTTGAATAGTGTTGCGATCATTTTTAGAAAAATCTACAGTGATTCCAATTTTTTGGTATGGTTTATTTTGTGGATCTGGTATATCCAGAGCGATCCCATGCGGAATATTATGAGCGTCTTCGCTGACCTTTTTGATGAAAGGATAAATAAATATATATACCAAAAGTAAGGCGATAATAATGGCTACCGGTACGATTAGTGCATAGATATACCAGCTGTTGATTTCTTTACCCCATCCTGAAATCTCTTCAATGACCAGTTGTATATTAAGAGCTACAATGATTAACGCACTGATCCAGGCGAGAATTTTCACCCATGTTTTTATAGCGAAGCCTTTCATCTCCTTCTTGTCGGAAGTGAAATGAATTAATGGAATCACTGCAAAACCCAACTGTAGACTAAGTACCACCTGGCTAAGTATCAATAGCCCACTTAAAGCATCATTTCCAAAATATAAAATGGTAAAGAATGCAGGGATAATGGCTAATAAACGGGTAATTAACCTACGTAGCCAGGGCTGAATTCTCAAATTAAGGTGTCCTTCCATCACGATCTGTCCGGCAAGTGTCCCTGTTACGGTTGAGCTCTGTCCCGCGGCGATTAATGCTATGGCAAAAAGAGCGGGTGCCACGTTTCCAAAGATATTACCAAGAAGTTTATGTGCATCTTGAATCTCAGCGACTTCGTGCATTCCATTTTTGTAAAAAGCTGCCGCTGCAAGAATAAGTATGGCTGCATTGACGAAGAATGCAAGATTTAATGCAACTGCAGTATCAATAAAGTTAAATTTTAAGGCTTCTTTTATCCCTTCAAAGTCTCTTTTGAAGTTCCTGGTTTGTACCAGAGATGAATGGAGATAAAGATTATGCGGCATTACTGTTGCCCCGATAATCCCAATGGCTATATATAAGGCATCACCTGAAAGTACTGAGGGTTCCAGTCCTTTAACTATCTCTTTCAGAGAAGGTTCTACGATGAACATTTCCACCAGAAAGGAAAGGCCGACAATAAATACCATGGATACGATGAAAGCTTCCATTTTCCTCATCCCTTTATTCATCAGGAAAAGGAGTAACACAGTATCAAATATAGTAATACTTATACCCCAGATTAAGGGTAGTCCAAAAAGCAGGTTAAGTCCAATGGCCATACCTATTATTTCTGCAAGGTCACAGGCTATGATTGCTGTTTGCGCCAGCCCAAAAAGTGGTATATTAACCCATTTTGGATAGGCATTTCTTGATGCCTGGGCAAGATCAAGGCCTCTGACGATTCCTAGTCTGGCACTGAGTGACTGCAATAACAGAGCAATCAGGTTAGACATTAGTAGTACCCAGATTAACTGGTAACCATATTTACTTCCGCCGGCAATATCTGTCGCCCAGTTTCCCGGATCCATATATCCGACACTGACAAGGTAAGCCGGACCAATGAAAGAGAGTATTCTTCTCCATCCTTTTCTTTTTCCTGTATCTACGCTTTGATGTACTTCGCTTAATGATTCAGATTTTTTCATTAATTATCTATTGATTTTTAGTGCTGACTAGAATATGTTGTGCGACTTTTCTGCTTATGCTTATTTTTTTACCGGCGCAGTTCAGTTCCAGTGTGCCGTCATAGCTGGTAATTCCTTCAATTAATAAGGATTCTCCAATGGTGAGCCCTAACTTTTCAAGATGTTTAAGATAGGGAGAAGAATGCTCCGTGACGCCGATAATAATGGCTCTGGTATTTTCTGGTAGTTCTAGCAAGCCTGTTTGTACAGCGATTTCGAACTCGCCTGAACTGTCTGGAATAAGGTCCCCATGCGGGTCTCGTTTTGGGTAACCCAGGAACTTATCAAGGCGCTCGATCAGTGGCTGATAACCCACGTGCTCCAATTCCTCTGCAATATCATGCACTTCGTCCCATCCAAAATTGAGTTTCTCTACCAAAAACACTTCCCACAGACGGTGTCTCCGGATAATCTGTATTGCTGTTGATTTCCCTTGCTCAGTTAGGGTTACACCTTGGTAACGAATGTAATTAATCAGTTTTTTGTCTGCGAGTTTTTTGAGCATATCTGTTACCGATGCTGCTCTTGTATTCAATTTACCTGCAATTGCATTGGTCTGAACGGGCATTTTCTGCACCTGAAACAGGTGAAAGATTACTTTCAGATAGTTTTCCTCTGTAAATGAGTGCATTTTGGATACCTAATTTTAATTTTAGATAAATCTAAAAAAAATTCTAAAAAATAATGCATAATTATATTCTTATTTTTTAGAATTAAATTTGGTAATTAAACACTTGTTGTTCTACCTTTACGTTTAAGATCAATTACACAAATGGCAACAGAATTAGATAAGATAGACTTTAAAATACTTAGACTTTTACAGGAGAACGGAAGGATAACGAACTTACTGTTATCCCAGGAAATAGGATTATCTCCGGCACCGACCCTGGAAAGGGTTAGAAAACTGGAAATGTCTGGGTTTATAAAGAGTTATCATGCCTTAGTTGATGAAGAAAAACTAGGACTTGGTATTAAAACGTTTATTCAGGTCCAACTCGATTTTCATAAGAATAATACTATACAGATTTTCCTTGACGAGGTTAACCTGATTAAAGAAATTACGGAATGTCATCACGTGACAGGACAAGCAGATTTCTTGCTTAAAGTTTATGTAAGTGATATTAAAGCTTACGAGAGACTAATTATGGATAAAATCAGTAAAATTAGCGTTGTGAAGACTTTCCAGACGATGATGATTATGTCTACGACGAAGAAAGAACCTATTGTTCCTTTGGAATATTAAGCATATAAAAAGCTAAAAATAAAAAGCCTGTTAATTGGCAGATCATTTGATCTGCCAATTAACAGGCTTTTTATTTTTAGAAATAAGATATGTATTGGTTTTTGAAAAAGGTCTGCTTCCGAAAAACCCGGTATATGAAGAGAAGGGGGAAGGGTGGGGTGCTTTAAGAACCAAATGCTTTTCTCCATTAATTAATAATTCTTTTTGCTGGGCGTACTTACCCCATAGTATAAATACCAGGCCTTCTCTGTCTTTCGAGAGCTTATTTATTGCCTGGTCAGTAAATGCCTCCCAACCTTTACCCTGATGTGAACCTGGTTGATGTGCTCTAACTGTAAGTGTAGCATTTAATAACAACACTCCTTCAGCCGCCCATTGACTCAGGTCGCCATGATCCGGTGTGATAAAACCCGGGATATCAGTTTCTAGCTCTTTATAGATATTTCTGAGTGAAGGGGGAATCTTGATACCTTTGTTGACAGAAAAGGAAAGGCCATGTGCTTGTTTTTCTCCATGATAAGGATCCTGTCCGAGAATCACAACTTTCACTTTATCAAAGGGTGTTTCATTGAATGCATTAAAGATCTGGGAATTCGGAGGGTAAATTTGCTGATTACTTTCCTTTTCGGAAAGAAGAAAGCTTTTCAGGTTTTGCATATAGGGTTTGCTGAATTCTTCTTCCAGTTCAGTCTGCCATCCTGATTCTAATTTTGCTGCCATATTCATTCTATTTTTTAAGGAGTGCTAACAAATCGTGTTCTAATGAAATTTCTGGTGTCTCCGTGATACGCCCAAGTTCGGATCCATCGGTATTATTCAGAATAAACACCGGAATTTTAGTAAAGTTGGGTACTTCTTTCATTTCTTCACCAGGTGACTTCTCCTGATCTACACTGATCAGCTTCAGCCGGTCGTAAGGGAAGCCAGTCTGGTCAATAACTTTGAGAAATCGTGGTAACTCCCGTTGGCAGTCACTGCACCAGGTGCCCAAGATGATAGTTATTTTCTTATCTGATAATAGCGGACATAAAAGTTCAATGATTGCCATGTCGGGTTGATAAGCTGGATATTCAGCTGCATAGCTAGCTTGCATGCCAAGAACCGAGAATAAATCGTCTGGATGGTGTATGTAGGGCATAATATTATATTATGAATGCGCTCAGATTTAAAAATATCGGTAAAGATATTAAATAGAGAGCCAATAGTTTTTTTGTTTAAATATTATTTAATATCTGATTTTTGGTATTTAAACACGATATTTGCAGCAAAAATATAATTAAAAAAGATATGCCAAACATAGTCAGACTAATAGCGGGATTTGTAATATTCGGAAGTGCAGTGGCGCTGATGTTTTTCGGATTCTGGGGATGGGGAATTTTAGCCGTCTTCATTAGTATCCTTATTATTATTACTTTCTTTTACAATGAGAACATGTTGTTAGCACAATGGTTTTTGAGAAAAGACGATATGCCGAAGGCTGAAACCTTTTTAAGAAGAATTACTAACTATGAAACGCAGCTTTTCAGAGCTCAGCATGGCTATTACAATCTGTTAATTGGACTAATTGAATCTAGAAAAGCACCGATGCAGTCTGAGAAATATTTCAAGAAAGCGTTAGCTCTTGGTATGCAGATGGACCATAATATCGCTTTAGCTAAATTAAGCCTGGCAGGTATTTCAATGGGTAAAAGAAATAAAAGAGAAGCTCAGATGTATCTGACAGAAGCGAAGAAGGCAGACAAGAATAAGTTACTTGCCGATCAGATCAAACAAATGAAAGATCAGTTGGGAATGCTGGATAAACAACAGCAGGTGAGATACAGATAAAAAAATATTAAAGACAAATAAAAAAAGCCACATTATGTGGCTTTTTTTATTTGTCTTCCAGATTATCATAGGAGTCGTTTGAATGGTATTCGTTCCGACTGATCATATCGTCTTCCATCGGGTCTGTGTTATTCTTTCGGAAAAAGAACTGTTCTGCCTGTATTCTTTTGATTAACTGTCTCACTAAACTAAGATCATAGGACTCTTTGTTTAATTTTATACAGTATTCGCTTTCTGTTATTTCGAGGCTTGTCTGAATCATAACTTATAAATATTAACTGCGATAAAAATAAAAAAGGCCCGCTGTATTTATATACAACGGGCCGTTAAGTTTATAACAAGTTTATGTTAAATTAGTCCTAATTCCTTTCGAACCAGTTTGTTACCTCTTCTTTTGAAGGCATAGGTATTTCGAGTTTCAACTTTTTTCTCATTCCACCCAGATCATTAAATACCTTGTTAGCATTTGCAGCAGCCAGATCTTCTAATGTATTAAAGCCCATTTTTCTAAGAACAACTACCCATTCAGCAGGGATACCGGCATTTACGAAATCTTCATCAGAAGTAATTTTCGCTTTTTTCTCTGGTCTCATCTGAGGGAAGAAAAGAACCTCTTGTATTGTTGATTGATTAGTCATTAACATGACCAGTCTGTCGATTCCGAAACCTAAACCAGATGTAGGTGGCATACCATACTCTAATGCACGAATAAAATCATCATCCATTGCCATAGCTTCGTCGTCGCCTCTCGCTGCCAGCTTTAGTTGCTCTTCAAAACGCTCTTTCTGATCAATAGGGTCATTGAGCTCCGAATAGGCATTAGCAATCTCTTTACCGTTTACAAAAAGTTCAAATCTTTCAACAAGACCTTCTTTGCTACGGTGTTTTTTCGCTAAAGGTGTCATCTCAAGAGGGTAATCTGTGATGTATGTAGGCTGGATTAGATTTGCTTCAACTTTTTCGCTGAAGAGTTCATCAATTAGTTTACCACGTCCCATTGAACTATTCACTTCAATACCGAAACTAGTACAGGTATCTTTAATCTCAGCTTCTGTCATTTCAGAAACATCGACTCCAGTATACTTCTGTATAGATTCATACATAGTAAGTTTTTCATAAGGACCTGTGAAATTAATCTCATGCTGTCCGACTTTAACTTTTCCCGATCCGTGGATAGCGATAGCTACTTTTTCCAGACATTCTTCGACCATGCCCATCATCCATATATAATCTTTATAAGCCACATAGATCTCCATTGCGGTATATTCAGGATTATGTGTGCGGTCCATACCTTCGTTACGGAACATTTTGCCAAATTCATAAACACCGTCGAAACCGGCAACGATTAATCTTTTCAGATAAAGTTCGTTGGCAATCCTCAAGAAAAGAGGCATATCTAATGTATTGTGATGCGTTTCAAAAGGTCTTGCTGCTGCACCACCGTGTATCTGTTGCAGAATAGGTGTTTCAACCTCCATCCAACCCTGTTGATCAAAGTAGTTCCGCATAGTATTAATTACCTTGGAACGGTTAATGAAAATCTGTTTAAAGCCAGGATTTACAGTGAGGTCGACATAACGTTGTCTGTAACGTAATTCCGGATCAGTGAATCCGTCATATATATTGCCTTCTTCGTCTCTTTTTACCACTGGCAATGGCTTTAGTGATTTTGAAAGTAGAGTGAAAGCGGTAACGTGAACGGAGATCTCACCAGTTTGTGTCGTGAAGACATATCCCTTTATACCGATGAAGTCACCCAGGTCAAGAAGTTTTTTAAATACCGTGTTGTAGATTGTCTTATCCTCATCAGGACATAACTCATCCCTCTTCAGATATACCTGAATACGGCCAGTGGAGTCCTGTATTTCTACAAATGCTGCACTACCCATAATTCTGCGGGTCATAATTCTTCCGGCGAAACTAACATTCTGATAAGCATCCTTATTATTTTCATAATTAGCTAAAATGTCAGCTGCATTGGTATTGATCTCATAGCCCTCAGCAGGGTAGGGGTCAATGCCCAGTTCACGTAACTGGGTAAGCGCATTTCTACGCAGTATTTCTTGTTCTGATAATCCTGTACTCATATATGTTCAATATTCGGCTTAAGCCGGAAATTAGATTCAATCCTGATCTGCTGATCAGTTATCTTGCAAAAATAGTAAAATTGAGGGGTTTTACAGCAAATTCTATTCAGTCTCAACTGCTGATGAATATAGTTCGTTGATTGGCGCGGCATAAATCTTTTCGACAACTTTGCGTTTAATTTTCATGGTTGGCGTAATCTCACCTGCATCCATACTGAATGGATTTCTTTTGAGCAGAAATTGTTTGATTCTCTCAAATTTAGCCAGGTTATCAGACAGCTTTTTGATGTCTTCTCTGATCCAGCTCAGTATTTCTGGATTTGTAATAAAAGATTGAGGATCTTCAAAAAAAGACTCAGAAAGATGAAATTTAGCGGTCATTGCCTCCTTATTGGGGATTATTATCGCGGTTAGGTATTCTCTTTTATCACCAATCAGAAAGATTTGCTCAATCTTAAGACTTTGCAGATAAATATTCTCTACAGGAGTAGGATAAACATTCTTTCCATATGCATTGACAATCATATTTTTCAGCCGGTCAGTAATTTGTAGGTTACCTTTATAGAAACGACCGATATCACCGGTATGGAACCAATTATGTTTGTCTATAGCTTCTGCAGTTTCGGCTGGCTTGTTGAAATAACCTTGCATTACGCAATGTCCACGAACGATAATTTCGCCTTCTTCTGAAATATATTCAGGATCAAAACTTTCGTGTGTTTGAATATTGAGTATTTCTTTAGTATCCACATTTTGTATACCTATTTCGATTCCTGGAATTACTCTGCCAACGGTACCGTATACCTGACGGTCGTATTCTGTAACTGACATAACCGGCGAAGTCTCTGTTAGGCCGAAACCTTCCAGGATCTTTATACCTAGATTGCCGAAAAACTCTCCTACAGTTTTAGGTAAAGCTGCGCCGCCTGAAATCATGAATTTGAGTCTTCCCCCTGTTTTTTCCTTGATTTTACTGAAAACCAGTTTGTCGGCGAGAAACTGTTCTGCGGCTAAAACTAAACCAGGCGATTTCCTAGCTTCCGCTTTTTCCCGGTATTGCTTGCCTATTTCCAGTGCCCAGAGAAATATTTTAGATTTCATCCCACCTGCAGATGTTCCACTCTGAATGGCTTTATCGTGAATCCTTTCCAATAAACGGGGTACGCAACTCATGACTGTAGGTCTCACCTCAGCCATATTTTTAGCCAGTAGTTCGAGACTCTGAGCATAGGCAATTTTACAGCCCTGGGCACAGCATACATGGTAAGTTGCAGTTCTTTCAAAGACATGTGACAGAGGCAAGAAAGATAAGAAGGTTTCAGTTTCATCAATTACAGGGATCTGCTGAAGACATACTTTTACATTTTCTACAAAATTACTATGCGAGAGCATTACTCCTTTCGGAGTACCAGTGGTTCCTGAAGTGTATATTAATGAAGAAATATCTTTCGGCAAAACTTCATTTCTGCGTGCTATTATCTGATTCTGATATTTATTAATTAGGCTGTCGCCCTCAGAAAGTACAGATTCGAAACTGAAAATAATGGTATTAAGATCTTCCGGTAAGGTAATCTTCGTGAATTCATTAAATACCGGAATGATAAACTCCAGCATTTTACAGTTACCTGCGATCTTGAGTACTTTTTTGTATAGGAAAGGATTACCGACCAAAATGGCCCTGATACCGGAATCATTGATGATATATTCTACTTCCTGTTCGGACAAAGTAGGGTAGATGGATACATTGATTGCTCCAATCTGTTGAATACCCTGGTCGTAATAGACATAATCAGGCCCATTCTCAATCATCAATCCCATTCTGTCACCTTTTGCTATACCTTTTTCAAGGAAGAATGCAGATACAGCATCTGCTTTGGCGAGGGTTTGTGCAAATGAAATATTCTCCCACTCATCGCCCTTTTTATGAATCAGAAACGTCGTTTCAGGCGGATGGATATTTTCTACCACATTCCTTAAAAGCGTTGGGATTGTTGAAGACTCGTTAAATGATACCATGATGTTTTCTTTTGGGAAGGCAATAATAAAGTTTTTTAGCCTAATTACACAATATCCTGATCCTGGGGGAAACTCAGAATTCAAGTCAAAAAAAAAGGCACCTGTGAGGTGCCCTTTTTCTAAAAAAAAATAATTGATTAAACAGAAAAACTTTCGCCGCAAGCACACGAGCGACTCGCATTCGGATTGTTAAAGTTGAAGCCCTTTCCATTCAGACCATCAGAGAAGTCAAGTTCAGTGCCTGCCAGGTATAAAAATGACTTCATATCCAAAGCGATGCGAACGCCTTTGTCTTCAAAAAACTGATCTCCGGTTTGTTCTTCATTATCAAAATCCATATTGTATGATAATCCTGAACATCCTCCACCTTTTACAGATACCCGTAAAAAATAATTGGTATCCATTTGAGATTCCTGCATTAACTCATCAATTTTGCTTTTTGCTTTTGCGGTTATTGTGATCATATGCTTTTTTATTAATCAGGCCTGCGCTACTAACGTAGGTCTGTGTCCTTAATTAATTATATATAATTTCTGTAGCTTAATGGTGTGATTTAGGCAAAGCAATTGGTTCCATACCATTTTTCACACGATAATCATTAATAGCTGACTTAATTGCATCTTCTGCAAGAACTGAACAGTGAATTTTTACCGGAGGAAGAGCTAGTTCTTCTACAATATCCATATTGTCGATTGTCAAAGCTTCATCTACCGTTTTACCTTTTAACCATTCCGTTGCAAGAGAAGAGGAAGCAATTGCTGAGCCACATCCAAAAGTTTTAAATTTGGCATCAGTAATTACATTGTTTTCATCCACTTCAATTTGCAGACGCATAACGTCACCACATTCAGGTGCGCCTACTAAACCAGTACCTACTGATTTACTGTCTTTATTTAAAGTACCAACATTACGGGGGTTGGTATAGTGTTCCATTACTTTTTCTGAGTACGCCATTATGTTTGTCGTCTAAACTCCTTCCCGGAGTTGGGTTATATGATGAATAATTTAAATTGGGGTTTGCAGATTAATGCTCCGCCCATTCAATTTTACTTAAGTCTATTCCTTCTTTAAACATTTCCCATAGTGGAGAAAGATTTCTCAGATGGTCAACTGCTTTTCTAGTATTTTCGATTGCATAATCGATTTCTTCCTCTGTAGTGAACCTACCTAATCCAAAACGGATCGAAGAGTGTGCCAAATCATCAGAAAGGCCTAAACTTTTCAATACATACGAAGGCTCAAGAGAAGCAGAAGTACAGGCAGAACCCGAAGATACAGCAAGATCCTTCATTGCCATCATTAAACCTTCACCCTCTACATATTTAAATGAGATGTTGGCAACATGCGGCAAACGGTGCTGTGTATTACCGTTTACGTAACTTTCTTCCATTTGGGATAGTGCACCTTCCAGTTTGTCACGAAGGCCAGAAAGACGTTTGGCTTCCTCGTCCATTTCCAGTCTGCAAAGTTCACAAGCCTTACCGAGGCCGACAATACCAGGTACGTTTAGTGTTCCCGAACGCATACCACGTTCGTGGCCACCACCGTCCATTTGGGCTGTGACCTTAACCCTTGGGTTTTTACGGCGTACATATAATGCACCAACGCCCTTTGGTCCATACATTTTATGTGCTGAGAAAGCCAGCAGGTCAATACCATCTGCATTTACATCCACCGGTATTTTACCAACTGCCTGTGTAGCATCTGTCATGAATAATGCGCCGTATTTATGAGCAATGGCAGAGATTTCTTTTATCGGCTGAACTACGCCTATTTCATTGTTACCATACATAATAGTAACAAGAATGGTCTGTTCAGTCATTGCTGCTTCCAGTTCAGCAAGGTCAATTAATCCATCTTCCTTTACATTCAGGTAAGTTACCCTTGCGCCTGCTTTTTCCAGGTGTTTACAGGTATCCAGCACTGCTTTATGTTCAGTAGTGGCGGTGATAATATGATTGCCTTTTTCCGAATACATTTCAAATACCCCCTTAATACCCAGGTTATCAGCTTCTGTTGCACCGGAAGTAAAGATAATTTCTTTTTCAGTACAGCCGATCAGTTTGGCAGCCTGTTCACGGGCATAGTCGACACCTTCTTCTGCAACCCAGCCAAAAGCGTGGTTACGGCTCGCTGCGTTGCCGAATTTGCTGGTTAAATAAGGTAACATCGCTTCAAGTACACGCGGATCAAGCGGAGTTGTAGCGTTATTATCAAGGTAAATAGGAAGTTCCATTGTATATAATTTATTCGTTTTAATATACAAATGTACTAAAAAAGATTACCAACTAGGTTAATTATCACGGAGGAACGGCTGGTCCGGAACGACATTTTGACATTAGATTAACGTAACTTACAGAAGACTTTAAAGGTTCGGGCAGATGTGGTTTGCTAGCTTTTTTAATTGACTTGATTAGCTGATATTTGGCGCTGGATTTCAAAACAACAATAATGAAGGATCAGCAGGCATTGAGCCAATTACTGAACAAAGACTTTGAGTTAGAGGAAACGCTGACTGAGCAAGAGCTAAGAGATAAGTTGATTCATGCATTTTCCTGGATGCTGGACAACGATATTTCGAAAATGATGCAGATTCTTTACCGCGCAGACGTGGAGGAAGAGCGATTAAAATCTTTGCTTATCAGCAGGTCGCACCTGCCTTCTGCAGAAGTGATTGCGGATGAATACCTTAGCAGGCAACGCCGTAAAATTGAAACCCGGAAATTGTACAGTACATAATTTTTCATTATCCCTTGTATTTGAAAAATATAATCTGGATATTTGCATCCTTCAAAATAAGCGACAATTAAGTATAAATTCATATGAAAAAAGATCTTCACCCATCAAACTATAGATTCGTAGTATTTAAAGATATGTCTAACGAATACGCATTCTTAACAAAATCTTGCGTTGAAACAAAAGAAACTGTTACTTGGGAAGATGGTAACGAATACCCACTCTACAAATTAGAGATTTCACATACTTCTCACCCATTTTACACTGGTAAAATGAAATTAGTAGATACTGCGGGCCGTATTGATAAATTCAAAACCCGTTACGCTAAGAAATAAGTTTCCCGAACACGGAAACTATTTGAAGTCCCGTTGCTATTGCTTCGGGACTTTTTTTATTTTTGTCAATTATTTGTGTGTCGCTCTACTCTCAGACACTTATTCAAATTTAGTATGAATGAATAAAAACAGCAGAGGCCATCATACTTTCCTTCAATTTGAAAATCTAAATGAATTTACATTAGATGCCGCTGACCTATGTCTATTCAATTTTACCTGCCGCTTACAAAAAAGAATCAATGTACATCCCGCAGGATGTGCACAGTTTAAATTAATAAATACGAATGAGAATTAATCTTTTTGATGATCGTACTGCATTTTCTTTACGTCCACTAACCTTTACCAGACCAGTTGCAGACCTACGGATTGGTATTCTGACCATCGCTGAGAAGTGGGGTAAATACAGTTCCGGAGCATATGGCTTTCTGACTGCAGATTACCTTCAGTCTAAATACCCTGCACTGCAAGATGCTGATACTTATATAAACGGAGCAGTGTGCCCCGACGATGAGATTTTTAATGCTATCTCTGCACTAAAATCCGGAGAATCACTTTTATCGGGCAAGCTTATTTTAGCTTTTAAGACTGCGTCTGGGGAAGCAGTAAGTCTTAAAGAGGTAGAAGATTTCAAGCCGACAGCGTTTACAAAAGCCGTAACCTATATTCAGTATCCTGAAGATATTTTCCGTCACAATGATGCGCAATTGCGCGCAGACTTTAAGCTGCTGACTAAAGGTAGGGTATCTGCCGAATTAAGCAGTACGAATACCATTCTTGGCGATCAGCTTTTTGCCGAAGAGGGTGCAACCGCCGAATGTTCAACTTTTAACACCCGTACGGGACCTATCTATCTTGGTAAGAATACGCAAGTGTGGGAAGGTAGTCACATCCGGGGTTCATTTGCACTTTGTGAGGAATCTCAGGTTAAAATGGGAAGTAAGATTTACGGACAAACAACAATAGGTCCGTTTAGCCGGGTAGGCGGTGAGATTAACAACGCCGTTATTTGGGGATATTCATCCAAAGGTCACGAAGGTTACTTAGGTAATTCCGTGCTGGGTCAATGGTGTAATATTGGTGCAGACAGTAATAACTCTAATCTTAAAAACACCTATGGTGACGTTAAATTATGGGATTATGAACTAGATACATTTCGGAATACAGGATTACAGTTTTGTGGGTTGATTATGGGTGATCATGCTAAATGTGGTATTAATACGATGTTTAATACGGGTACCGTGGCCGGCGTTAGTGCAAATGTATTTGGAAGTGGTTATCCAAGGAACTTTATTCCTGATTTTTCATGGGGTGGGGCAAACGGTTTTGATACCTATAAACTGGAAAAAATGCTGGAGACGACAGAGAAGGTTTTTGCACGGAGGAATATGGAGTTTAGTCAAGTGGAAAAGGATATTTTAAGCTCCGTATACGAACAAACAATGATTTACAGACACTTTTAAGAAATACTTTTGTAGTTTTATACTTTATAAGTAAATGGTTAACCCGGTATTAATTAATAATACCGGGTTAATATTTTCGTTAATGATTCAGACAATAAAACCAGAATAACAAACATATAATATGAGAAAGAAAATAGTAGCAGGTAATTGGAAAATGAATACTGATGATGAAGAAGGACTAAGCCTCTTCTCAGAAATTGTAAACATGGTCAGAGATGAAAAGAAAGGCGATCAGATTGCTATCATCTGTGCTCCGTTTACACATTTGAAAAGCCTGGTTCAGTTAGGTTCAGAAACTGTTAAGATTGGTGCACAAAATTGTCATCAGAAAGAAAGTGGAGCTTATACAGGCGAAATTTCAGCAAAAATGATTCGCTCTATCGGCTGTGAATATGTAATTATCGGGCACTCAGAACGTCGTCAGTATTTTGCGGAAAGTGACGAGCTTCTTGCCGAGAAAACTAAAATAGCATTGGCTAATGGTCTTACCCCACTTTTCTGCATTGGCGAAACGCTTGATGAAAGAAACAATGGAAACTTCTTTGAAATCCTTAGAGGTCAGTTGGATAATGGTATTTTTGGCCTGGATGCTGAAGACTTTTCTAAAATAATTATAGCTTATGAACCAGTTTGGGCTATTGGAACAGGACTTACTGCTACTGCCGAACAAGCTCAGGAAGTACATGAATTTATCCGTGCAGAGGTATCCGGTAAATATGGAGAAGATGTAGCAGAAGAAACTTCAATCCTTTACGGTGGAAGTTGCAATCCGAAAAATGCTGCCGAACTTTTTGCTCAAAAAGATATTGATGGCGGGCTGATTGGCGGAGCCTCTTTGAAGTCTCGTGATTTTACTGATATCGTTAAAACTTTCAACGCTTAATGCAATATTTACAAATTACTTTTAGTTTTGAAACCATTGAAGATTATCAGCAGGATCTTTTAATCGCTGATCTTTCAGATATTGGTTTCAATACTTTTGAAGACACTGAAAACGGATTTTCTGCTTATATAGATCAAGCTTCTTTTGAAGAAGAGGCATTTCAGGCTGTAATTAAAGAAATAGACGAAACTTTGTCTTATAGCTATTCTTCTCAGGAAATTGCAGCTGAGAACTGGAATGAAGAGTGGGAAAAAAACTTTGAACCTCTGATTGTCAGTAACGCCTGCTATGTAAGGGCTACTTTTCACCAACCACGACCTGAGTTTCCTTTTGAAATTATTATTGATCCAAAAATGGCTTTTGGAACCGGGCACCATCAGACTACGACAATGATGATGGAATACATCCTGGAAGCAGATCTGAACGGTAAGGTTGTACTTGATATGGGATGTGGGACAGGAATTCTTGCTATACTCGCGGCAAAAAAAAATGCTGCTAAAATAACCGCAATCGATTATGATGAAGTGTGCTATGCCAGCACTATAGAGAATACCCTGTTAAATAATATTCAGGGCATGGAAATTCTATGCGGCGGTAAAGAAGTAATACCTGCGGTAAAATATGATACTATATTAGCGAATATAAACCGGAATATCCTGCTGGACCAGATCCCTGTATATGCAGAAGTTCTTAAAAATGATGGTGATATCTATTTCAGTGGGTTTTACGAAGAAACAGATTTGAAAATGATTACTGATGCTTGTGCATTATCAGGTATCCTGTACAATTCACATAAGAAAATTGATAACTGGGTTGCCGCCCATTTTAAAAAGGCATAATAACAGTTTAAAATTAATATTTAGACTTTAGATGCGAATACATTTTATAGCTATCGGAGGAAGCGCTATGCATAACCTGGCGATAGCGTTACATAAAAAAGGTATGCTGGTGACGGGCTCAGATGATTTTATATTTGAGCCGTCAGCCAGCCGGCTTGCACATTATGGACTTATTCCCTCAGAATCAGGCTGGCGGCCGGAAGTGATTAACCGGCAGTTAGATGCTGTTATTTTGGGTATGCATGCCCGTGCAGACAACCCCGAATTACTCAGGGCACAGGAATTAGGTTTGCGTATCTATTCATATCCCGAGTATATCTATGAACAGTCAAAAGATAAGTTTCGAGTAGTAATCGGCGGGAGTCATGGAAAGACAACTATAACTTCGATGATACTTCATGTGCTTAATTATTATAAGCATGAAATAGATTATCTTGTTGGTGCACAGCTGGAAGGTTTTGATACAATGGTGAAGTTGACTGATAGCGCACCGGTTATCATTATCGAAGGTGATGAATACCTGTCTTCTGCTATTGACAGAAGACCAAAATTTCACCTTTACAATGCAAATCTTGCTGTAATTAGTGGTGTAGCCTGGGATCATGTTAATGTTTTTCCTACATTCGAGAATTATTTGACTCAGTTTTCTATTTTTATAGATACTATCATGCCGGAAGGGGAGCTTATCTTTTGCGATGATGATGCAGAACTGGTTAAAATGGTTAACGAAAAAAAGAATGTCAGAACGACAGGTTATCAGATGCCGTTACATGAAATCGAGAAGGGAATTACTTATCTTGAGCCTGGGCATCAGGAACTGAAAATATTCGGAAACCATAATCTAATGAATCTGAGCGCCGCGCGTCAGGTTTGTGAAAGATTAGGCGTAAGTATACTAGAGTTTAATGAGGCGATAAAGTCCTTCAAAGGAGCGTCAAAAAGGCTGGAGTTGCTTTTCTCAGACGAGAATACCAATGTCTATAAAGACTTTGCACATTCGCCGTCTAAATTAAAAGCAACAATTGAGGCAGTAAAGACACAATTTGAGGAAAGAAAATTAGTAGCTTGCATAGAATTGCATACCTTTAGTAGTTTAAATAAAAAATTTCTACTTCAATATCATGATTCGATGTCCAATGCAGATAATCCTATCGTATATATTGATAAAAAAACGTTTGAACAAAAAAATATTACACCATTCAGCGAAATAGATATCAAGAATGCATTTAATGACAAAAGGATTACCTATTTTGATAATGCAGATAACTTAGCACAATACCTTCTGGAACTGGATTTTAGCGATACAAACCTATTGTTAATGAGTTCAGGGAACTATGGCGGGATGGACCTGGGGAAGTTGGCACGTGAGTTGAATAATAATTAAGAAAAAAACACACCTAAATTTTATAAAAATGAACATCATCGGTAAAAACATCAGACAACTCCGTCAGAAAAATGGATGGAGTCAGGGCGAAGTAGCTAAAAGATTGAATATCTCTATTCCTGCTTTTTCTAAAATAGAAACAGGGATTACGGATATCAATATCTCCAGACTTGCTCAGATTGCAAATCTATTCGAGGTTTCTACTATGGATATCATCTCCAAAGAAGGAGAGAATCCACAGTCAGTAAATTTTGAAGAGATTAATAATCTTAAAGCAAAGTTGTCACTCAGAGAAGAGGAAATTATTAAACTTCAGAAGAAGGTGATTGATCTTTATGAAGAAATCAGAGAGAAATAAGACTCCCTAGAATAATTTACGCAACGTCAGGTGCCGCTTTCCAAAAGTGGCACCTGTTGCTTCATGAATAGATAACATCTTATCATTAAAGTCGCCTACCCAAGATAGCTCAAGCTCGTCATATTGTTCCATTGGCAGAACATATTCTTTCAGTTTGATAAACAGTGCAGATTCCAGACCATGTTTTTGATAAGCTGTTTTTGTCCCCATCACTATTGCACGCATTCTGTTTATGCCTTTCCATCTGCGGTAAACAAACTTGATTTTCTCCAGTAACCCCAGTTTTCCATCAAAACCTTTGATCAGCTGATTAGCATCGGGGATGATAACTACAAATGAAGCGGGTTCTCCATTGACGTAAGCAAACCAAATTAGTTTTTCGTCCATGATTGCCTCCATCTGTTTGAAGCTCGCTAAAAGCGTCTCTTTTTTGATCGGAACGAAGTTCTCGAAATCTTTCCAGCCGTCATTATAGATCTCCATCAAGTCGCTCACATACTTTTCCGCATTTTTTCTAGAAAAACTCTCAAAGGTGTAGCCGGGTTTATTCGCTACCCAATTAGCGATTTTGGTAAATCGTTCCGGAAATGGTTTTCTGACAGCGAGGTGATTTGTGATCTGCTGATATTCGGTTTTAAAGCCATAATTATCAAAAAATGCCTGATAGTATGAAGGATTATAATTCATACCGTAAGATGGCGGGGTAAATCCTTCGACAAGTAATCCCCAGAAAGTATCATTTTCACCAAAGTTGATTGGCCCGTCCATGGCCTTCATACCCTGGCCGATCAGCCAGTCTCTGGCCGTGTCAAATAATGTGAAGGCGGCCTTTTCGTCGTTCACGCATTCAAAAAATCCCATGCCACCAGTGGGCTGGTCATACTGAAAAGCTTTTTTATCGTTCACAAATGCAGCAATCCGTCCGATAGTTTTTCCCTGGTCGTCTTGTAAAATCCACCTGGTGCATTTACCATGTTTAAAAAATGGATTTTTTTGCGGGTTAAAAGTCTTTTCTACGTCCTGTTCCAGCGGGCAGATCCAATTTTCGTCACCTGCATAAATCAGGTGGGGGACTTTTAAGAACTCTTTTTTTAACTGGTTATCGGAAACGGGTAGAATTTGCATTTGGGGTCGGGAATTGAAATAAAAAAGCATCTTATTAAAGATGCTCTATATTGTGAACTGCATTTACTTAGTAATTGTCATCATCATCGTCTGTACCGAAGTCGTCAAACCCGTCAAGGTCATCAAGCGGCAGATCGAATTCATCATCATCGTCGTCAAATGAATTTTTTTTCCCCTTTGGGGCTAAAGAATTTTCATCAGTCATTTCCTTTTCCTCTGCCCGCTCAATTGGGCCCTTTTTTACGGATTTTTTTGGAGTTGTCATTTGTCTAAAATAAAGTTGCCTGAGTTTGTGATTTAATAAAAATAACAAAAATCTTTCTAATTAGCCTGGACGCTGTTTTTGCCGGACTTTTGTCAAATCAAAATTAGAACAAAAAGCATTTTAAAAAAAATTCTTTTTTTAAAATAAATGAAGCAAGATACAAGTGGTTGCTAAACAGAGCGAAAGAAATTTGCACAAAAAAAAAGTGGTAAAGGCTACTACTTTACCACTTTTAACACACAAATGAAACCTGAATTGAGATAAGTTTTAGGTTAGATTAAAAATATCTTTGATCAATTCTCTAAGAACGTTTTTTACAAACTTTGTTTGCTTTAATATCTATAACAAGTTTAATGCAAATTAAGGATGAAAGAAAGTATACTTAGTAAGTGGTAGTTATTTTTGAGTAAACGGTATAATGCTAGTCAATTGGCAGTAAAACGGACACAATAGTGCCTGAAATACCGTTCTGCCTGATCTCAATCTGTATAGGATTTGCCTCAATTTGATTAATCAGGTTAATTCTTTCCTGGGTAAGCATCATTCCTTTACTCTGGTGTGATCCTTTCTTTTCTTGAAGAGAGTTGTCAATCCCTATGCCATCATCGATAATTTCAATGAGCAAATGTACGGGATCTCTGCGACTCATAATGATCTCAATTTTCCCACCGTTTTCTTTCGGCATTAATCCATGCCATATGGCATTTTCTATATAAGGCTGCAGAATCATGGACGGAATTCTTGTGTCATCCTGGTCAATCTCCGGGTCAATTTTAAGCACATAATTAAATTTTTCTCCGAATCTTTTCTTCTCCAGACTCAGATAAAGGCCCAGATATTCCAGTTCTTCTTCCAAAGAAATAAAGCTCCGTGTACAGATATCCAGGTTTTTTCTGATCAGTCTGGCAAAACCTGTCAGGATTTTATTAGCCGAAGAAGTATCTTTTGTATTGATATAATGCTGGATCGAATTCATCACATTGAAAACAAAATGTGGATTCATCATGGCCTGAAGCGCCTGCTGCTCCAACATCAGAATCCTGTTTTTGAGTAAAAGCTGCTGTTGTTCTTTATTTTTCTGTTGTCTGGTTACATATACGGCGATTTTATAAAAACTAAAGCTTGCCAGCAGAAGGAGCAGAGCCATAAACCAGAAAGACTGCCAGAAATGTTCTTCCTGGGTAAAAGTTACGACTGTCGGCGTACTCCATGCACTATTGCCAGTTTTAGCACTCAGTTCGAACTGATAATTCCCTGGTTCCAGAGAAGAAATCTCCAGTCTCCGGCTTTTAGTTTCCGTCCAGGGATTTGTTTTTTTTAACCTGTATCGGTAAAGGATATTGCTGTTTTGAAAATCAAGGGCGCTAAAATAGAAAGTAATACTATTGTCTCCGGGTTTCAGTACAAAGCCGGTAGAATCAGGAGAAAGTTCCTTGTTTTTGCTGGAAATAGAAGAAATCAAAACTTTTGGGGTTTCCCGCGTTTTGTCAAAAGGGGTATTGGCGAAATAGACCAGTCCGCGATTTGTTGCAAACCAAACGGTATCCTTCTCAATGAGCATATCATTCACATCATTGCTGAGCAGGCTATTTGTATATTCGAAAGATTCAATTCTATGATTTCCGCTTTCCTCAATTCTGTTGATACCGTTATTGGTTATAACCCAGATATATCCGTCGCGTACTAAAAGCTTTTTACAGATGTTATTTGCCAATCCATTTGCTCTTGTTAATTGTCTGATCAATTTTCCATTCTGGTAGAATAGCATTCCATAACCGTCTGTGGCTAATACAATAGTACCGTCTTCTAATTGTGCGATATCGTTAATTCTTTTAGTCAGTAGCGGATGGTTCAGGTAATGGCGTATGAGTTGCCCGTCTTTGATCTGGGAAAGCCCCTGAAGGTTAGAAAACCAAAGCTGATTACTCTTGTCATAATAAACCCGGTATGCTCTTCCTGCAAAAAAATTCTTTCCCTGGATATAATCCGCCGAACTGAAAGAAAAATTGGTTCCTGGATGCTGCAGTACAAGTACCCCGGACGACATGGCCATTGCGATCTTACGATCTGGGCCGATAGTAAAGCTTTTTAATCCGACATCGGTATTATTATTCTGTACTATTCCCGCCTTCTGTTCCGACGCAGAACCCTTCAGAGGAATCTTTCCGATTCCAAATTCAGCAGAGAAAATCATGGCGTCCCGGACAGAGTTCAATTTTAATTCCTTTATACTGCTGTATTTTTCATGATCCTGCAGTGTAAAATGCCTTACTGCAAATGCAGGCCGTTCCAACAAATTGATAATGCCATTTTCCATCCCCATCCAGATCCGGTTCTGATTGTCTGATGCGAGGCTCTTGATGGTATTTTGGCTAAGCCCCTGATGGGTATCCAGCATGTATATCCTTCTGGACTTTTTAGGTAGCATATAAAGCCCGTTATTTGTGGTGAACCACATGTTTTCTTTGTTATCCTTTATCACCTGACTGGTAGTTACCTGTGGCAGGTAATGCGTTTTAGTCCCGTCACTTTCAAGGTGATAAACGCCGGAACGGTTAGCCAGCCATAGTTCGTTCCCATTTTCGGCATAGAAATAACCAGCATTATCTGTTATCAGAGAACGATCTATCCTCAGGGTAAGCTGCTGCTTGTCCCCGTCGACAAAATTAAGTCCACGATAATCCAGAAAAAGCATGGTGTGATCTGCATTGCTGGCTGCCGTTTTATAAGAAACAGCCCGTAAATGCTGTTTGCTTTTATGAAAAGTTTTTCCGTCAAAATAACGGAGGCAGTGACTGCTCGCTGCCCAGATAATACCAGATTTATCTTCGTAGACCACGGTATTGATAAATTGACTTTTCGGATTAGCAGAGCTGAAGCGTTTTACGGTCTTTCCATCCCAGCGGACCAATAAGTTTTTATTCGTCCCAAACCAGAGATGACCTTTGCGGTCTTCATAAAAAGAAATTACAACGCCCGTAAAACGCAGCTTTTTCAAAAGTTTGTTATTCTGTTCATTATAAATCCGGCCTTTATAAAAATAACTCAGCTGGCCATTGAGTGCGGAGAACCATATCTTTCCGCTGCTGTCTTCATTAAGTCTGATTATCTGATTGTCCGGCAGGCCGTCTTCGATAGAAAATGTCTCAAAAACTTTGCCGTCAAAACGGCTTACCCCGGCGTCAGTTGCAGCCCAGATATATCCTTTACTATCCTGAAGAGTGAAATAACAGTTATTGCTGGGCAAGCCATCTGCAGTGCTGTAATGTTTGATGTAGGTATGCTGCGCAGTTATCCGCTGCACATTACCACATAACAGGAACAGCAGGGAAACCAGAATCAGGTTGATATTATTTCTCGCCTGAACTGGTACTGAATAACTTAACTTTTTCCACGAAAATGCTGGCCCGCCTGCGGGATACGGCAATTTTTTCTCCATTTTTTAATAATAGTTCAAGGCCGTTTTTAGAATTATATTCCTTGAGATAATTCAAGTTGACTATACTTGATTTGTGTATTCTGACAAACTGATCGTCCGGCAGGATCTCTTCGAACTCTTTTAACACGCGCGAGACAGTGATCTGATCACGTTGATTAAAATGAAATACAGAATAATTACTGTCAGCTTCTATTCTGATAATTTCATCGACGTCGATTAATGTATACCCCTGACCATTAGCCAGACTGAGTTTTCGAATACCCATACGGTCAGAAAGACTACCGCTAAGGGTCTGCAACCGTTCTGCATGATTCTGGTCTTTCCCTTTTTCGGCTGTCAGGTTTTCTGCTTTTTTTACTGCAGCCTTTAGTTCATCAATATCAATGGGTTTGAGCAGATAATCCAATGCACTGGCCTTGATAGCCTTTAAGGCATACTGGTCATAAGCAGTAGTGAAAATAACGCGTGCATGTAAAGAACTGGCGTCCGGAATTAACTCAAAACCGTTCAACCCTGGCATGGCGATGTCCAGAAAAATTAAGTCTATTTCGCACGTATTCAGCAAGGTTCTGGCTTCTTCAACGGATTTTGCAATACCGCAAATATGTACATTCTCACAATTCTCCTGTAGCAGGAAATAAAGTGAAGAACGCGCAAATTCTTCATCGTCTACTATAATTACATTCAGCACTGGTTTCATTTTATGTATTGGTGAAATTATTAAAAAAACAGGGGACTTAAGAATTTTTCTCGATTTGGTAAAACCAAAGTAAAATTTTCTCCGTATGTGAGGATATAAACAAACCAATTACCTATACCGTACTAAAACTTAATCTTATGAAAAATTCACTTATTGAACCACAGGAAATTCCCTCTCAGGGGAATGATATCCTGACCGCCAGCTTTAAACGCCGGTCATTTTTACAATATGCAGGAGCGGGCCTCGCAGGTGTTGCGCTGATTGCTGCCGGCTGTAAAAAAGAACAGGTTTCCCATGATATGGGAGAAGGAGTTGACCTGGGCAGCGGAGATATCGGCATTCTTAACTATGCCTATGCACTTGAACAATTAGAAGCAGCTTTCTATGCTGCGGTAATTCAAAGTCCATATGCAAATATGCCGGCTAACGAACTGGCTCTGCTAACAGATATCAGAGATCATGAATTAGCTCACCGGGAGTTCTTTAAAGCAGCATTAAGTTCCAAAGCAATTCCAGCGCTGGAAGTTAATTTCAGTAGTATCAATTTTAGTTCCAGAGATAGTGTGTTAGGAACTGCGAAAGTATTTGAAGATCTGGGTGTTTCGGCTTATAATGGAGCGGGAAAATTAATACAATCGAAAGAATATCTGCTGCTGGCCGGTAAAATTGTTTCTGTGGAAGCACGTCACGCTGCACTGATCCGCGATTTACTCGAAAATGGAAGTTTTGCTAATTCGGAAGTCATTGATATGAATGGCCTGGATAAAGCACGTACGCCTAAGGAAGTTTTAACTATGGCACAGTCATTTATTAAAACTACAATTAACGCATCCAGTTTACCATCTTAATTTAAAAGTTATGAATATCGTTAACATATTAGAAGAAATTGAAAAAGTGGATGCAGAAGTGTATGAACGCTTAAATCCGCGTAGGGCAGCTATGAAACAATTTTTCAACTTCGGTTCAAAAGTCGCTGTTGCTGCTGTACCATTGGCTTTAGGGTCGATGTTTAAAAAAGCCTATGGACAAACCGGCACAGCCGTAGCTGTAGAGGAAGTCCTTAATTTCGCTTTGACGCTTGAATATCTTGAGTACTATTTTTATCAGCAAGGTGCAGCCACGGCGGGATTAATCCCTGCAGGAAGTCCGGCAGTGGGAGCGATTAATACTATTCGTGACCATGAACAGGCGCATGTAAATCTATTAAAAACTGCTATAACAGGTTTGGGTAAAACACCTGTTTCATTTACTGCAGGACAGTTCGACTATACGGCAAAAGGTACATTTCCAACCGTATTTTCAAATTACCCTACTTTTCTAGCTGTTGCCCAGGCATTTGAAGATACTGGTGTGAGAGCTTATAAAGGGCAGGCAGGAAATCTGGTTGGTACCCCCGGAGTTTTGCAGACTGCGTTGCAGATTCACTCTGTGGAAGCCAGGCACGCCTCTCATATCCGTCAGATGCGTAAAGCTCCTGCTGGCGGCGGCGTGAGTGCATTAAAACCTTGGATTACAGGTGCAAATGACAGCGGTGTGCCACAGGTAGATCCTGTTTACAAAGGAGAAGATAATCTGATACAGGGTGGAGTTAATATTACTTCGCTTGGATTCAGTTCGAATGCAGCAACTGAAGCATTTGATGAACCATTGACTATGGCTGAAGTCAACGCGATAGCCGGTCTGTTTATCCGTAAATAATATTGGTTTCAGGTTTAGGGAGAGGGTGGTTGCTGTTGCGACCACCCTTTGTTTTTTATTAGTAATTTATTACCTGCTCTTCCAAATGTTCCGGAAGATCCCTGTAATTATATTTTTGACCACGGAGTTGCGGTTCAAAACCAGCCTCCCTGATTGCCTCCTGAATTCCTTTCGCAGTGAAACGATGCGGAGCACCTGCAGCGGAAACAACGTTTTCCTCAATCATAATTGACCCGAAATCATTTGCGCCGGCGTGAAGACATAATTGAGCGACGTTTTTACCTACCGTCAACCAGGATGCCTGAATGTTTTTGATATTAGGCAGCATAATTCTGCTTAGTGCAAGCATCCGGATATATTCATCACCTGAGACATCATTTGTAATTCCGCGAAGACGTTTTAACAAAGTACCGTCGTCCTGGAAAGGCCATGGGATAAAGGCAAGGAAGCCGTTCGCATCGGCGGGTTTTTCCTGCTGAACTTCCCTGATCCAGACCAGGTGCTCAAATCTTTCTTCAATAGTTTCCACATGGCCGAACATCATGGTTGCAGAAGTAGTGATGTCCAGCTGATGGGCGGCACGCATAACATCCAGCCATTCCTTTCCGCCACATTTACCTTTTGAAATCAATCGTCTGACCCTGTCATTCAGGATTTCGGCGCCGGCACCAGGTAGAGAATCCATTCCAGCCTCTTTAAGCGCTCTTAATACTTCCGTATGGCTTATTTTTCCAAGTTTCGCGATATGTGCAATTTCCGGAGGGCCTAAAGCGTGCAGTTTAAGATCAGGATAAAGTTCCTTTAGTTTCCTGAAAAGATCTGCGTAAAACTCCAGGCCAAGGTCGGGATGATGCCCGCCTTGCAGCAGTAACTGATCTCCGCCAAGACGGAAGGTTTCCTCGATTTTAACTTTATAAGTTTCTATGTCGGTAATATAACTGTCTTCATGACCGGGTCTTCTGAAAAAGTTACAGAATTTACAATTGGCAATACAGACATTAGTTGTATTTACATTCCTGTCAATCTGCCAGGTAACTTTCCCGCTGGGAACCTGTTTTTTTCTCAGTTCATTGGCAACGAATGCCAGCTCAGCTGTAGCAGCATTGTGATAAAGATAAACACCTTCTTCCTGGCTTAAAAAGTCAAATTTAAGGGCTCTCTCCAATAATTCGGCAGTATTCATAGCACAAATATACCATAAGTTATGCTGTTTTTATTTCATCATATTCTCACATTTACGTTTAAATTCATATTTCATATATTTGGCGCAACTAAAGAATTTTATGGTAGATTTTAACCGTTTTACACTAGCCAATGGTTTACGTGTGCTGGTACATGAAGATGATACAACGCCAATGGCGGTACTAAATATCCTGTATGACGTAGGCGCCAGGGATGAGGAAGAAGGTAGAACCGGATTCGCCCATCTCTTTGAGCACCTGATGTTTGGAGGGTCAGTAAATATTCCCGTATATGACGAACCGCTACAAAGGGTGGGAGGCGAAAACAACGCTTTTACGAGTAATGATATCACCAATTATTATATTACTTTACCGGCAACCAATATAGAAACAGCGTTCTGGCTGGAAAGCGATAGAATGCTAAGTCTGGCCTTCTCTGAAAAGAGCCTCGAGACACAGCGTAACGTAGTATGTGAAGAATTTAAGCAACGTTATCTGAATCAACCCTATGGAGATGTCTGGCTAAAACTCAGACCGCTTGCTTATACAACCCATCCATATCGCTGGGCAACAATAGGGCAGGATCTGGCTCAGATTGAAAATGCGAAAATGGAAGACGTGAAAGCCTTCTTTCATAAACATTATAACCCCCTGAATGCAATCCTGGTTGTAGGTGGAAACGTTAAAACGGAAGAAATAAAAGAACTGGCAGAGAAATGGTTCGGACCGATTCCATCCGGGACGCCCTATAAACGTAATTTACCTGCAGAACCGAAGCAAACCGAAGCAAGAAGCGAGACTGTTCATGCTGCTGTGCCGTTGAATGCATTATATATGGCATTTAAAATGCCTGCAAGACGGGATCCGGAATATCAGGTTTTTGACTTGCTTTCAGATGTCTTGTCTCAGGGAAATTCGGCTCGTCTTTATCAGCGTCTGTTAAAAGACCAGCAGTTGTTCAGTGATATCCATGCTTATATTACCAGCAGCCTTGATGAAGGTTTATTTATAGTTGAGGGTAAGTTAAGTGAGGGAATTAGCATGGAAGATGCAGAAAAAGCAGTATGGAAAGAACTTTTGGAAATTGCCAGCCAGCCAGTCACTGTAGACGAATTGACTAAGGTGAAAAATAAATCTGAATCAATTATGGTATTCGCCGAGATGAGTTTGCTGGATAAAGCAATGAATCTGGCTTATTATGAACTGCTCGGAGATGCTGCGGGTCTGAACACTGAAATTGATAAATACCTTGCCGTAGAAGCAGCTGCTATACAAAATGCCGCTGCCCGGACATTTGTTCCGGCTCAATGCTCAACTTTATACTATTTAACTGCAAAAGATGCTTAACAGAACGCTGATACCTGAATCGAGACAGGTAAACGAAATAAATTTTATTGCGCCTGCGCAGCAGCAACTAGATAACGGAATCAAAGTGTTTACACTTAATGCTGGTAAACAAGAACTGGTACGTATTGAGTTTGTCCTGGAAAACGTCAATTGGGATCCATCCAAACCTTTACAGTCAAATGCTGTAAACCACCTGATCAATAACGGTACAAACACACTTACTGCTGCACAAATAGCTGATCAGGTAGATTATTATGGTGCTTTCCTGCAAACGGAATATGGCGCGGACCAGTCAACAATTAAGGTTTATACCTTGACTAAACACCTGAAGTCTGTCCTGCCGATCCTGTGGTCAATTTTAAATGATAGTATTTTCCCGCAACAGGAGCTGGACATCTTTAAACTTAATCAGCAGCAATCTTTAAAAGTCAGTCTTCAGAAAAATGATTTTCTGGCCAGAAAGAACTTTGCAGCAGTGTTGTTTGGAGATACAACCTACGGTTCGGGAATTTCACTGGAAGATTATCAGGGTATCCAGAGAGAAGACCTGCTGGGCTATTTCAGGGCTGGTTATCAACCGGCAAACTGTACAGTTTTTGTAGCCGGTAAATTTGAACAGCCAGAGTTCGATCTGCTGAACGCCGTCTTCGGACAGGAGTGGAGTAATAAAGAAAAGGCTGTTGTAAACCATTTTGAATTTCCGGATCATCAGAAGGGCGACCTCTTTATTGAGCGTCCGGATGCTATCCAGTCTGCTATAAGAATGGGTACGCTGACTATCAACAGGACACATCCGGATTTTGCTGGTTTTCAGGCGCTTAATTGTCTGCTTGGCGGATATTTCGGTTCCAGACTGATGGCGAATATTCGTGAAGATAAAGGATACACTTATGGCATCGGATCTGCAGTAGTATCTATGAAGGATTCCGGTTATTTCTTTATTGCTACTGAAGTAGGTGCTGATGTTTGTGGTAAGGCGATGAAAGAAATAGAAAAAGAAATCAGCCTTTTGCAAAATGAGGTTATTCCTGCCGAGGAGCTCGACCTCGTTCGTAATTACATGCTGGGATCAATGCTGGGTAGCCTTGAAAATGCATTCTCTCATGCTGACAAGTTCAAAAACATCTATTTCTCCGGGCTGGATTATTCTTATTATGATGATTATATCAAGACTGTAAAGAATATAAGCTCCGTGGAATTACAGGAGCTGGCTAAACGTTATCTGAACACTGACCACTTTATCAAGGTTATTGTAGGTAAAAAATAAAAAATAGGCTGTACTGGTTTTTACATTTTAACCAGTACAGCTTTTTGTTTATCCGCCTGATAAATCTGTTTGTAGAAATCTACGAGATTATTATATTGAGATGCAGAATAAGTGCTGTTCCTGATCAGCAACTTCCTGGTATATATCAGTTCGTTTCCTTTTTGTACAATTTTAGTGGAATAGGTTCCAAACGGACTCTTCAGCTCGATATCTTTCGGAATAAATTCTGCCGCAAAGCCTACTGGCAGTTTAAAATGAATTTCATCAGTATCTTCATAACCATAAGGGAGGGAGAAAGAAGTCTTCCGGCCATCTGTCTTCTGAGGAACAAATTCTTTTTTATTCAGTAAATTCATAGCGAGGAATATTTTACCACCACCAGTTGTTGTCAGCTGACTACTTTTTAAGCTTATACTCTCGTTGATTACAGGCAAATTCTTGTCAGGTTGCCGGTAGCTGAAATTATTGAGCTCAAGGTTAGGTATACTGAGTTCCTGAATAATTTTTTTACGCTGGTTTACAGGCTCTTCGAGCATCCTGTACAGATTGTCTTCATATTGGGCATAAGCATAAGAAGTATTTATCTTAATGTCTGCAGCCCCCGATTCGTCTAATAAAATTTCCGCCGTTCTGCGTTGTGTATTATCTTCCGGTTTGAACACAGGTGTTCCTACCAGTTCGCCGCCTCCGGATTTTATTAGCAGTACCTGGCGACCGGCGTTTGCGTATCCGATATATCCCGCTGGTTTATAATTGCTGGTACACTCCAGCCAGGTTGTATCCTGTTTACCCGGTACACAGAGAATCATATGGTTAGCCTGTGTAAAGCTAGAGAACTTACTATCCAGTGAAGGCCGGCCCGAACCCAGTACGACCAGATTTGAAGATATACCCGCTACAGCCAGCATGGATTTCATATAATTGGACAGAGCTTTACAATCTCCGTAATTAACGGCAGCTACTTTCTCAGCAGCGATTGGTTTGAAGCCACCTATTCCAAGCTGGATCCCTACATATCGGGTATTCGATTGCAGGTATTGGTAGAGGATCGCAATTTTTTCCTGATCATTTTTGGCTCCGGCTATCATTGAACGGATCTTTATTTTCGTTTGTTCAGGTAGTAATTGTCCGTTCTGGTTCAGCTGGTCGATCCATGAACCCATATTTTCCCAGGTTCTAATGGTGCCTTTGGACCGGTCAAAATCAAATTGGTCCGGAGAAAGCTTTACCCATGGAGTAATTGTTGCCACGCCGGTACTGTAAGGTTCATACAGTACCGCAGGAATCTGCGAGCTTGTCCAGCTGTAACTGCTCTTCTGATCTTTCTGCAATGAGTCAGTTTGTAGTCCATTACTTGTTTTGTAACGGAAAGTCAGCTGTTGCGGGATTTGAAAAGTATAACTGGATTTTTCTACTGACTGTCCAAAGTTACTCACAGGTTGCCAGCCGGGGAAAGTCAGGTAGCCATCAAAAGTTCTTTCGAAACTGTAAGCAATGGTATAAGGATAGGTTGAATGAAGGAATGTGAGCTGCTTTTTACGGTACTGGTCAAACAAAGTTCCTTCGCTGATTAAACTCTGATCTTTAAAATCAGTTGATTTAAAGGTTTTGACCAGGACTCCTTTGGCATCATATAGGGATGCTTTAAGATTGCTTAACACTGAAAAAGGATCGTAATATTCAGATATCGATGCAGCGTAGTCTCCCTGTGCATTCATAATTGTCATTACAATACTATAGGTTTGAACGAGTGATCTTTCATTTTTAACCAGAACATTCTGTTCCTCATTTCGGACCACTACAGCCGCATTTTTTGATAAATCAGCGGGAATATTACTGCTGTCATATTTTTGTTGGGCATTTAGCGTGCTGGTACAAAGCAACCAGCAGATAAAACTTAACCTATAGATTCTAATCATTTCCTGAATACAATTTGTTCTGTCTGTTTACGAAGCACGTTTTTAAATAATTCTCTTAAATCATAGTATTCTTCGGCACTAAACAAAGTTTTGCTAATAATAAGTTTACTGTTTACCATAATCTTATTTCCCTCATTAATAAAGATCATCGTAAACATACCTGCATCTTCAGGTAATTTAAATGCTTCATTTTTAGGTAATGTTTCCAGTTTGTATTCTTCGGGGAATTCCATGACAAGCTTGTAATACAACTCAGAAGGGTAAGCAAAATCAACGGGGAATTTTCGGTCTTCAAGACGAAATGGGTTTTCCTCAAAATTACTTTGGAGAACTGGTTTAAAATACACCAGATTTCCAGCTTCATCCATACTGTCTTCCAATGTTATTTTCATTCTTTCATCCACCGGAAGATCTGAGTTATCAAGGTTAGAGATTTGATAATCTGATATTTCCATACCTGGTTTTGTAGCTTTGAAATTTTTGATATAATCACTTTCAGAGGCTGTTTGCTGATATTTCTGTCGTCTTTCAAGTGCTTCGTAACCCGTATTCAAAAGGTACAGATCTCCGGTTAGCAGTTGGTTTTTATCCAGTTTTAGATTGTAAAACATAGAAGCCCTGCTGACCTGGGTCGGTTCGATATTTACCCAGCTTGCATCAACAACGTCCATATCCAACTTTAAACCCAGGTGACTAAGGTATTGATAGCTGATAATGTCGGGAGAGTTGTTTTTGTCTGTCGCATCGAGTAGAATATCCTTTTCATTTAAATGCACAGACACAATTACCCCATTGAATGGTGTTGTCATCGGAGTACCTGGATGTGCTCCATTTTTGCGTGTACTTATAAGTACCGGGCAGGCATCAAACCCGGCTGTTTTCAGCAGGCTGAGTAACAGGAGATTTATCTCAGCAGAATTACCAGATTTATTCTCTATTACACTTTTAGGACTAGCGTCTGTAGTATAATTACTGTATTTTCCATCCCACTTCAATTTTTTCTTAACCTGATTAAAGATCGTTAACATTTTTAATTCTGGTTCCATGGAATCCTCTGGCATTTCAATTGCATCTTTTGGATAATTTTTCCGCCTGAGATAGCCTCCAAATTTTTCATGGTCTATCAGTTCCTTGACAATTTTTGGCCATGTGGTTGTATATTCTTTATAACCAGATCCCGGGAACTGGGTAGAGGACAGCTCAAAACTGATTTTGCTGACATAGTCATTAAGTGTGGTGATATAATTTTCAGTTTTAATGGCAGGGATGTTTTCAGCATAATATTTTACCTTCCTCATATTCGCATTAAAATTCTCTGCTTTGGATTTGAATGTCGAGGGCATATAGTAACTACGCGTCGTTGTTTTGGCAATGTCAGTTTCAATTGGAACATAGCCGGTATATAGCATTTTGTAGGAATAAAATTCGGGCACCGATATTGTGAAAGATGAATACAAACAAGGGTAACTGCCTTGAAAATACCAGCCGTCCAGCGTAAAAAGAAATTCGGATGAGGTTCTGTATTTAAATTCTATAATGGAACCTTCTTTTACATTGGGTAAAGTGAATTTATTAATCGTATGATTTTTATCATAGGCTTGAGTGAACTTGGCCTCTTTATTCAGTGTGCTCGTCTCGATTTTGCCGTTGACCAGGTTATAAGTATTTGCTGTAAGTACTTCCAGTTTCTCCTGTAAGCCATTATTACGGTAGAGTGTTATTTCCTGATCTGCAAGGTCGTAACCGCTTTTGTTAATAATCTGGTATCTGACGTGGCGTTCAAATACATAAACGAAATTCCCGGTCGCAGAACTGACTTCGAAATTTCCTGTGCCGACGTCAAACAATTTTACTGCGGCTGCTGCAGAATCCGGGCCACTAATAACTGTCTTGAATTCTTGTAACGTAACAACGCCATATTTGGCTAAAGTGCTTGCAGGGGGATTTTGGGCCTGGGCAGCCTGGATCACTGCCAGTATAAATAGCAGTAAGTATAGTTTTTTGAGCATGCGTAAAAATTAGAGTTCGTGAAATTAATTCTAATTTCTTAAATGAGAATAGCATTTAATCTTTTTTATTTCTTATTAATAAGCTGAGTTCGGCTTTCACTCAGCCCTAATGCTTATGATAGGGGTTTGTCAGCATCTTCTCATATTAGAAATGATTCTTAAAAACACTTTCAGGTCTGCGGTAATTTGTGTAGTTTTGCCCGGCAAATAATAACTCCTAAATTATTTGCTATGCAACTCGATCCCCAAAAATTTATTGCTGAAGGACTAACATACGATGACGTATTATTGGTTCCAGCCTATTCAGAAGTGCTTCCGCGTGATGTAAATACCGAAAGTTTCCTGACAAAAAATATCAAAATAAATGTACCCGTAGTTTCTGCTGCAATGGATACAGTAACGGAAGCAAAACTTGCTATCGCTATTGCCCAGGCCGGAGGAATTGGTATGCTACATAAGAATATGAGCATCGAGCGTCAGGCAGAAGAAGTCCGTAAAGTAAAACGTTCCGAGAGCGGAATGATACAGGACCCGATCACCCTGCATGCAGATGCAGTCGTAGCAGATGCCTCTAAACTGATGAGTGAATATAAAATCGGTGGTATTCCAATTATTGATAACGATCATAAATTAGTTGGCATTATTACTAACCGTGACCTGCGCTTCCAGAAAGATATGCAGCGTAAAATCGGTGAGGTTATGACAAAAGACAACCTGATTACTGCACCTGAAGGAACAACATTACTGCAGGCAGAAGAAATTCTTCAGCACCACAAGATTGAAAAATTGCCTGTACTGAGTAAAGATGGTCTGTTGTCAGGATTAATTACTTTTAAAGATATCCAGAAATATAAAAATTACCCTAAGGCCTGTAAAGATGCCAGGGGCCGCCTTCGTGTAGGTGCCGCTGTTGGCGTTGCTGCAGATAATATTGATAGGGTTGCTGCACTGGTTAAAGCTGGTGTAGACGTTGTTACTGTCGACACTGCACATGGTCACTCTAAAGGAGTAATTGACATGGTGAAAGCCATTAAAGTAAGATTCCCTGATCTGGATGTGATTGCTGGAAATATCGCAACTGCAGACGCAGCAAGAGCATTGGCAGCAGCTGGTGCAGATGCTGTTAAAGTAGGCATCGGACCAGGTTCAATCTGTACAACCAGAATCATAGCCGGTGTGGGAGTACCTCAGCTATATGCAGTTTACGAGTGTGCTAAAGCTCTGGAAGGTACCGGAATTCCGGTTATTGCAGACGGAGGTATCAAACAGACAGGAGATATCGTCAAAGCATTGGCAGCAGGGGCAAGTTCAATCATGGCAGGTTCATTGTTCGCTGGTGTTGAGGAGTCACCAGGAGAAACTATTATCTATGAAGGCCGTAAATTCAAGTCTTATCGTGGTATGGGATCTGTAGAGGCCATGCAACATGGTTCTAAAGACCGTTATTTCCAGGACGAAGAAGATGTAGTCACTAAATTAGTTCCTGAAGGTATTGTTGGCCGTGTACCTTATAAAGGAACATTGGCAGAAGTTATTTATCAATACGTTGGCGGTTTGCGTGCAGGTATGCATTACTGCGGTGCTGCAACTATCGCTGAACTTCAACAGGCTAAATTTGTAAGAATCACTGCAGCTGGTATGCGTGAAAGTCATCCACACGATATTTCTATTACAAAAGAAGCACCAAACTATTCTCGTTAAGCGCGTTTAAATTTTGAATACAAGGATCATTTCAGTAGATATATTTCTACTGGAATGATCTTTTTTTTTATCTTTTATTTTTAAAACTGATATTTTTTTATCCTGATATATGACAATGAAATCGATTTGTGTTTACTGTGGGGCATATTTTAATAATGATCCTGTTTTGCTTGCTGCTGTTCAAAATCTTGCTGAAGCTATGACTTCCAGAAATATTAAACTTGTTTATGGTGGAGGAAGTGTGGGCGTAATGGGTATAATCGCCGGAGAGGTTTTAAAACGTGATGGTTATGTAACCGGTGTAATCCCGCAATTCCTGCTCGATCTGGAAGTAGGTAATATGGAGGTAAATGAACTCATTGTGACCGCTAATATGCATGAGAGAAAGCAGAAGATGGCCGATCTTGCAGATGGATTTGTGATTCTCCCGGGCGGATATGGTACGCTGGAAGAGTTTTTTGAAGTTTTAACCTGGTTACAGCTGGGGCTGCATCAGAAGGCGATAGGCATTTTAAATGTAGGTGGCTACTATGATCATCTACTGGCTCAGCTCGATACGATGGTAGCCCAGGGAATGTTGAAACAGACAAACCGGGACCTCGTTCAGGCTAGTGACGATCCAGAGGTGTTAATAGAAATGATGCACACATTCAGAGCTGAAAAAGATGAGAACTGGTTTAAAGACAGAAACCTGAGCTAATCCGGGGCTCTGGCCGCAGGCAGGTTGGTTGGAGTTTCCAGTTTGCTTGCCTGTCGTTTCCTGTTGATTATTTTCGGTGTTGATTTACCCTCTCTATACCCTTGCGATACCCTTCCTTTACCAAAAGGGTATATCAAAGGGTATCGCAGGGGTATAGAGAGGGTATCCCAAGGGTATTGCAACCCGGAATAACAGCACTATAAAAGCAAACCAGATTAAAGTTCAAATCTTAAGGCATCTTTGGGAAAATATCTCCCTGATATATGGTGTAAAACATACAATAAGGGCTTTTTTAAGGTTTAAAATTGTTCTGCTTTTTTTTTAAATCTGCCGGAAAAATTTATCTTGCCAAAATGGATATCGAATTCAATACGAACGAGGATAAAAATAAACAGCTGCTAACCTTATTGAATGCCCGTCTGCAAAAAATTGCTGAGGGTGGCGGAGCAAAAAATGCAGCGAAGCAAAAGGAGAAAGGAAAAATGCTCGCCAGAGAGCGGGTGTCCTATCTGATAGATAAGGATTCTGAGTTCCTGGAAATCGGAGCTTTTGCTGCCGATGGTATGTATAAAGAACAAGGTGGCTGTCCTGCTGCGGGCGTGGTCTGCGGAATAGGTTATGTATCCGGCAGACAATGCATGATTATAGCCAATGACGCAACAGTAAAAGCAGGAGCATGGTTTCCCATGACCGCAAAAAAGAATCTTCGTGCCCAGGAAATTGCAATGGAGAATCGTTTACCCGTAATTTATCTGGTAGATAGTGCAGGGGTATACCTACCGATGCAAGATGAAATTTTTCCGGATAAGGAACATTTTGGCCGGATGTTCAGAAATAATGCACTTATGTCGGCAGATGGAATTGTACAAATCTCCGCAATTATGGGATCTTGTGTAGCGGGAGGTGCTTATCTGCCGATTATGAGCGATGAAGCAATGATAGTGGACAAAACAGGTTCCGTGTTTCTGGCTGGATCTTATCTGGTTAAATCTGCGATAGGAGAAGATATTGATAACGAAACCCTGGGTGGGGCAACAACGCATTGTGAGATTTCAGGCGTTACAGATTATAAACATCCCGACGATCAGCATTGTCTGGATAGTATACGCCAGCTAATGAGCATGCTTGGAGCACCGGAGCAGGCCGGATTTAGCCGCATAGCATCGGTAGAGCCCAAAGCAGACCCGAAGGAAATTTATGGTATACTACCTGAAAACAGAGAGAAACAATATGATATGCATGAGGTGATCTACCGCCTGGTAGATGATTCGGCATTGGAAGAATATAAGAAGGATTACGGTAAAAGTATTATCTGTGGGCTGGCCAGAATTGACGGCTGGGCAGTAGGTATAGTTGCTAATCAGCGGAAGGTAGTGAAGTCTAAAAAAGGTGAAATGCAGTTTGGCGGAGTTATTTATTCCGATAGTGCAGACAAAGCAGCGAGGTTTATCATGAACTGTAATCAGAAGAAAATACCGCTGGTGTTTTTGCAGGATGTAACCGGGTTTATGGTAGGAAGCCGCTCTGAACAGGGAGGTATTATTAAAGACGGAGCAAAGATGGTCAATGCGGTGGCAAATTCTGTCGTACCTAAATTTACCATTATTATTGGTAATTCTTATGGGGCTGGAAATTATGCAATGTGTGGAAAAGCTTATGATCCGAGGTTAATTTATGCCTGGCCTACCGCGAAGATTGCAGTAATGGGAGGTTCTCAGGCTGCAAAAACATTGTTACAAATTCAGGCTGCATCACTGAAAGCCCGGGGCGAAACCATTACACCGGAAAAAGAAGCTGAAATGCTTAAAGAGATATCAGACAGGTATGATAATCAGACTACTCCGGAATATGCGGCGGCCAGATTATGGGTAGATGGTATCATTGATCCGCTGGAAACAAGGAAGGTAATTTCGATGGGAATTGAAGCCGCTAATCAGGCTCCTGTAAAAAGAGCGTTTAATGTCGGGATTATCCAGACATAGTTGCTAAATTTGATTTAATCAATGCTGCTATCCATGAAAAAGGTCTGGTGTTTTCTAGTTTTGCTATCTATTTATTCGGCCACGTATGCACAGGTTAAAAATGTATGGCTCAATGCGAAGGATGAAGTAATTGCTGATTCTGCCCAGGCTGCTACGTATGCGGTTTATGGTAAGCTATCCGGAGACAGCGTCTACACATTTAAAAAATTCGATTTCGATGGGGTCCTGCTTGCATCCGGCTCTTTTCTTCAGGATAGTCTGGTCGAGCCACATGGACAGTTTGTTTATTATAACTGGATCACGCCAGATAATAACTATACAAATGACAGCTTTGAGATTAACGGGCGGGAGCGTTTTATTGAACTTGTTGGTAATTATCGCAATGGATTGAGGCAAGGCCGTTGGATAAGTTACTATACGGATAAAAAAATCAAACAGGTAATTACATTCGATCATGGTATACTGCATGGCGCATACCAGTATTTTGCACCTAATGGTAAACTCATCGCTCAGGGTTTGTATTCGTCAGGTAAAAAAAATGGCACCTGGATACTGAACGGAGGCAAGCAGGAGGACGAATATGAAAACGATAAGCTCATTTCCAGTTTAAAAGGGCGTAAACTTCAGCAAAAACAGGCTGAAAGACAACAAAGTCAACAGTAGCAGCGGGTTTGCTCATCCCATTTTAAAGCCTTAATTTTGCATTTCAAAAATCCGGTTCCGGTCATCCCGGTGCGGGATATCTTATAAAACAATATCATGAATAATTCACCAGAAACAGAACACGTACAATGCCTGATTATAGGTTCAGGACCTGCCGGATACACTGCAGCAATTTATGCGGCAAGAGCAGACCTGAAACCAGTTCTATATACCGGTATGGAAGCCGGAGGTCAGTTGACCCAAACTACAGATGTTGATAATTTTCCAGGATATCCGAACGGAGTAATGGGACCTGAGATGATGGAAGATTTCCGGAAACAGGCAGAACGTTTCGGGACAGATATTCGGTTTGGTTATGTAAGTTCAGTTGATTTTTCTTCTACACCACACCGTGTAGTGGTTGATGAGATTAAAACGATTACTGCTGACACAGTTATTATTTCTACAGGTGCAACAGCAAAATGGCTTGGATTGCCTTCTGAACAAAAATATAATGGCTTCGGCGTATCTGCCTGTGCAGTATGTGACGGATTTTTCTTCAAAGGTCAGGATGTGGCTATCGTTGGCGCAGGAGATACTGCTGCTGAAGAAGCAACTTACCTTGCCAAGCTTTGTAAAAAAGTATATATGCTTGTCAGAAGAGATGAGTTCAGAGCTTCAAAAGCGATGGTACACCGCGTATTAAATACGCCTAATATTGAAGTTATTTATAATTCAGAAGCTCAGGAAGTACTCGGTAACGGTAAAAACGTAACCGGCCTTAAGGTTTTAAATAATCAAACCGGTGCCGAGCAGGAATTAGCTGTAGAAGGCTTTTTCGTGGCTATCGGGCATCAGCCGAACACTGCTATTTTTAAAGATTGGCTGGATATGGATGAAACCGGTTACCTGAAAACTATTCCAGGTTCAACTAAAACTAATGTTGAAGGTGTATTCGCTTGTGGAGACGTTCAGGATCATTATTACCGTCAGGCTGTTACAGCAGCTGGTTCTGGTTGTATGGCTGCACTTGATGCAGAACGTTACCTGGCTGCTAAAGAAGCTGTTTAAAAAAAATAAATATTGCTATGTAAGGCATATCCAGGTTTGGATATGCCTTTTTTTATTTGCAGTTACGTAGTGTCGATTTATCCGGATCAAATTTGGCTTGACCACACATTATAACTAATTTTAATTTCTGACGGATCTTGTAAAGCTTGTTCCGGTAAATAAAACCAAATAGATTCAATGAAAATAAAAGGTGTTCTGACCGGCTTTATGCTGGTGTGTACTGTGTGGAGCGTCAATGCGCAGACAGACAAAAATCTGGGAATAATTCCTGCACCTGTTGCCGTTACCAGGCAGACAGGGTCTTTTAAACTTGATAAAACTGTCGTTTTGGTCCAGGGAGATGCTACGAATGCAGCTACAGCGGATATACTTAATTCATATATTGCCGCGAAAGGTGGCTTTGCCCTGCGTCCAGTGGACGTTGTGCCAAAGGGAAGTAAAGCCATCATTTTAAGTTCCAAAGGTGCCGCAGACCTGCCTGAAGAAGGTTACAGGATTGTTGTAGGCGCAGGACAGATTGAGATCACCGGTAAAGGTGCCGGACTTTTTTATGGTGTACAGACCCTGATGCAGCTGATACCAGAAAAAACAGGGGAGGAGCTTATTATTCCTGCTGCCAGAATCGAAGATTATCCAAGATTTAAATACCGGGGAATGATGCTGGATGTCGCAAGGCATGCTTTTCCGGTTTCTTTTATCAAAAAATATATAGATCTGCTGGCTCAGTATAAAATGAATACTTTTCACTGGCATCTGACCGATGACCAGGGATGGAGAATTGAGATTAAGAAATATCCGAAACTTACCAGCATAGGTTCCTCAAGAAATGGAACTATAATTGGTCATCATCCCGGAGTAGCAAATGATGGCATCGTTTACAAACACTTTTATACGCAAGACGAGATAAAAGATGTTGTCGCTTATGCAGCACGTAAGTTTATTAATGTAATCCCTGAAATTGAACTTCCCGGACATAGCTCGGCTGCAATTGCTGCTTACCCGGAGCTAAGTGCATTCCCGGAAAGGGATACATTTATTGATGCAAATACACCTTGGGCAGGCTCCAGAAAAGGTAAACAGGTGCAGCAGACCTGGGGAGTTTTTGATGATGTATATGTGCCGACTGATGCCACGTTTAAGTTCCTTGAAAATGTACTGGACGAAGTCATTACTTTATTTCCTTCCCGGTATATTCATATCGGAGGAGATGAGAGTCCGAAAACGTATTGGAAGGAATCTCCTTTTTGTCAGCAGCTGATCAAAGAGAAAGGTTTGAAAGATGAACATGAGCTGCAGAGTTATTTTATTCAGCGTATCGAAAAACATGTAAACAGTAAAGGCCGTTCAATTATAGGATGGGATGAAATTCTGGAAGGCGGACTGGCTCCTAATGCTACAGTGATGTCCTGGAGAGGACAACAGGGTGGAATAGCAGCAGCTAAACAGCATCACGATGTGATTATGACGCCTTCCAGCGACGGTTTGTATTTTGACCATGCACAATCTGCCTCTGCGGATGAGCCAACTAATATCGGTGGATTAAATCCTTATACACGCGTATATGCTTATAATCCGGTACCGGCAGAACTGACACCAGATGAACAGAAATATATTTTGGGTGTTCAGGCGAATTTATGGACAGAATATATTAAGACTCCGGAGAAGGTGGAATATATGATTTTGCCTAAGCTTTTTGCGCTTTCAGAAACAGCATGGAGCCAGCAGGACAAAAAAGACCTGAAGAATTTTGCTGAAGAAAGGTTGCCTTACCATTTAGCGCGCCTTGATTTAACTGCTACTAATTTTTGGGTTCCTACACCAATCGGACAGCCGCTTCAGACTTTGGAGGGTGAAATTATTGATATGCCTTTAAAAGTGCCTGTCAATGGAGGTAAAATTTATTTTACTCTTGATGGAACGCGGCCCAGTGCAATGGCGGCTCCTTATACAACAGGTTTAAAGATTAAAGTACCTGCCGGAAAAGCACTTGTTTTTAAAACAATTGTGATTACATCACAAGGAAAAAGTTCTGTTGTAACAGAAACCAGGTTGACAAACCAGGTAAAATAACATAAATTGCTTCGCTAAACCCGATCAGCATGAAACCTACTAAATATATATTACAGCAGTCTGTGTTTATAACCGGACTGTTATTTTTATTGGCTTGCCGTCATGAATCACCCGCAACCCAGGAAAAATCATCTACCGCAACAACAACAGAAAAGACTGCAAAGGCCGGTCAATTCTCTTTTTATAAGGATATAGAAGTTAAGCCTGGAATGCATTTTGAAATTATAAGCTGGGGTAAAGGAGTGGACAGTATCGGCGGTTACCAGATATTGATGTCTGATTCTTCAAAAAATAATTTCCGGTCCCTGGCTGCGGAAAGGGAGGGTATTATTACGGATGCCTGGAATATGGATCTTGATAATGATGGTAATCCTGAGCTTTATATCGAATTATTGAGCAAACAAAATGTAAAAGATTTGCAGGTCTATGAATATCAGAACAATAGTTTCAATAAAATAAACTTTCCGCCTTTGAGTGCAAGAGCTAAAAAGAACTATGCGGGGGGTGATAAGTTTTTCATTAAAAACGGAGATCTGTTTAGAACCTATCCTTATATCGCGGATTCTTCTGATACAACTGCTGTTAAAGGAGCGCTTAAAACACTGGTTTATCAGCTGCGCGGCAATTCATTTTCAGTAGATGAGATTAAAGTAGACTAGTCTGCTTTAATCTCCTGATTTTTTTGTTTTCAGAATCAGGACAAATCCTGATTAATCTATTTGTGCGCTGATTCTTTCGAATTTCTCTATCAGCAGTTCCAGTCTTTCTTTTTCTCTTTTAAGAAATGCCTTCCGTAAATAGGTGGCGCAAAAAACCATCCAGAAGAAAGAGAATACTATGATTGCAAGCTGTGTCCAGGGTTCCATGCGTTCAAATGTTTCCATGAAATACAGGATCATTCCTGCGGATATCGCCATCGGATAAAACCAATAAAGTCGGGTATAGAGCTCAAAGCGACTGAACTGATATTCTTTTAGCCGCTCGATAAAAGAGGATGGATCAACCGTGAAATCCTGTCTGGATAGAATTGCATGCTCCCTGTAAAGTAATAATGTATAGATAGCTACTGTCAGTAATATGATTCCGACACCAAGCATGGCTGTCCATGACTTGAAATCATAAGTGAATAGTAAAGTGGCAATTGCTGCAAGCGAAATGAGCATTCCCGCTATATTCAGCAAAGACTTACGCCGGATAGCATTAACCTCCAGTTTTGCCTGTTTAAGCATTTCTTCCGCAGAGATTCCGGGCTCCGGGGAATGTGATTGCCAAAGGGATTTTATATGATCAAATTCGTGCATGGTGGTTGTATAATTCTGTAAGTTTTTGTTTAATCCTGTGAATTTTTACCCTGAGGTTCCCTTCACTGATTCCTGATATCTCCGCAATTTCTGCGTAAGGAAGTTCGTCGAGTACCATCGTTATGATTAGCCTGTCATGTTCTTCCAGTTTTGCAATGGACTGGTATAAGAGAGCTACCTGTTCATTTTTTTCTGTGTATTCTTCAATGCGATTTTCGATAATGTGATCTGTCAGTTCGTCTTTGGCCTGGCGTTTTTCGGAGCGTAACCAGGTTAGGCAGGTGTTCACCGCAATGCGGTATATCCAGGTAGAAATCAATGATTTCTCCCGGAATTTATCCAGGTTTTGCCAGACTTTCAGGAACGTTTCCTGCAGCAGATCATTCGCCGCGTCAGCATCACCTGTATATCCATAACACAGGTGAAAAATTTTCTTCGAATTCTTGTCGAAAATCTGCTTAAATAAGAGGTCTTTCTGGTCCAATCTTCTTTAATTTTTGGGTTTTGACTGCATTGTCGAAATATTGTTACAGCTGTGCTATTTATTTTACGCTTTCTAAATAAGTTAATTATTGTAGTTTTACCCCGCGAAAACACAAAAAGAAACAATATAATGTCAAAAAACAACCGGTTAACTTTTTTTATATTTTTAGCACTGATTCTTGGTGTGATTTTAGGCTATATACTCAACATTAATTCTTTTGATGAATATAATAGTAAAATAGCTACCGCCGATTTGAAGCTTAATGAAATAGATTTGAAGTTAAGCCAGCTAAAAGACTCGTCTGCGATAAATTATAAAAGCCTAATGGCAGAGAAAACCAGTGTCGTGACTACTATTCATGAAACTGAAATCCTTCGGGAGAAGAAACTGGAACCACTTACACTGCTTAGTGATATCTTCCTCCGCTTAATTAAAATGATTGTTGCTCCGCTGGTATTTGCGACCCTTGTAGTGGGTGTTGCAAAAGTAGGGGATATTAAAGCTGTTGGCCGTATTGGTGGTAAAACCATGTTATGGTTCCTTTCTGCATCGTTAATGTCGCTTGTACTGGGCCTGATTATGGTAAACATATTCAAACCCGGAGAAGCGATGAACCTGCCTTTACCTGCAAGTAATGTAGATACAGGTATTCAAAAGGTGGCTTTGTCAATGAAGGATTTCATTTCCCATATTGTTCCTAAAAGTATGGCGGAAGCGATGGCTACAAATGAAATTCTTCAGATTGTGGTATTCTCTCTGTTCTTTGGAGTAGCTACTGCTGCAGTTGGCGAGAAAGGAAAAATTATCATTGAGTTTTTTGATGCAGTTGCACATGTTATTTTAAAAGTAACTGGTTATGTTATGAATTTTGCACCTTTTGCGGTATTTGGGGCAATGGGAGCGATTGTAGCTAAACAGGGATTAAGTGTCTTGTCTACCTATGCTTTATTTATTGGTGAATTCTACGGTAGTATGTTGCTACTTTGGTTCTTACTGGTTATGATTGGGTACCTGATTCTAAAGGGTAGAGTATTTAACCTGATGAGCAGAATGAAAGAGCCTATTCTTGTCGCTTTCAGTACTGCGAGCAGCGAGGCAGCCTATCCGAAAACGATGTTGCAGCTGGAGCGTTTTGGCTGTAAGGATAAAATTGTAAGTTTCGTATTACCGCTGGGGTATTCCTTTAATCTGGATGGTTCCATGCTTTATATGACCTTTGCCTCACTGTTCATTGCGCAGTCATATGGTATTGAATTATCTGCCCAGCAGCAAATAACGATGTTGCTGATTCTGATGCTAACCAGTAAAGGAATTGCAGGTGTGCCAAGGGCTTCATTGGTGGTTATTGCAGGTACGATTGCAACTTTCAATATTCCTGAAGCTGGACTGGCATTACTGATTGGTATTGATCCGCTGCTTGATATGGGCAGGTCTGCAACTAATGTAATTGGTAATAGTATTGCCACTGCAGTAGTCAGTAAGTGGGAAGGTGAGCTGACAGGACCGTTGGATTAGGATTTTTCTTCGGGATACTATTGTATATTTGCAGCCATTATGAGTACTAAAGCAAAAAAAATATTTTTACTGTTAACGATTGTCATTCCTTTCCTGGCTTATTGCGTTATTTATTACACTCCGATTATCCGCAATGCGCCGTTCAGATCGGATGAATTTGTGTCCTTCCAGTTTAAATGGGGGCCGGGTAATGTAATGGAAAACAGTTATGATTCCGCTACAGGTAAATACGAATATCTGAATGCCAGTGATTCACTGGTACGTACGAATGTTAAGCTTCGCCAGAATGATATTATTTATCTGCATAACAAAGCAAATGAACTGGGCTTCTGGAATTTTCCAGACGTCATAGCTAATGCTGGTACGGATCTGAAGACTTCCAAGGTACTGCGCTACGAAATACTATTTAATTATAAAAGGAAAAGTAAAAAGGTGATTCTGGTAGCAGATTATCAGGATATTCCTAAACTGCGGGATGTATCAAACCAGATGAAAACTCTGCTGGTTCAGACGATTAGCGATGCAGAACAACGTTACGGAAAACAACAGAGCAGTGTTACAGAAAACAATAAGTAGATTTCTGCTAAACAAATTGATTAGAATTAAGCAATCACTATGATTTTAAAAATATAAATTATATATTTGCACCTCAATAAAAAAAATAAACAATTTAAAATACTAATTATTTAACAATGTACGCAATAGTAAATATAGCAGGACAGCAATTCAAAGTTGCAAAAGACCAGCACCTTTTTGTACACCGTTTGCAAGGAGATGAAGGCGCTAGTATTGAATTTGACAATGTATTGTTGGTTGAAGACGGAGGCAAAATCTCTGTTGGCGCCCCTTCACTAGCAGGTGCAGTCGTTTCAGCTAAAATCGTGTCTCATTTAAAAGGCGATAAAGTGATCGTTTTCAAAAAGAAACGTAGAAAAGGTTACAAAAAGAAAAATGGCCACCGCCAGTATTTCACCAAAATCCAGATTTCTGGTATCAGTTTATAATTAGTTGTTAAACAAAAATTGCAGTTTTATAGCTGTTAATTGATAAAATATAAAACAAAATGGCACATAAAAAAGGAGCCGGTAGTTCCAGGAACGGACGTGAGTCGCATAGTAAACGCTTAGGTATCAAAGTTTTTGGTGGTCAACAAGCTATTGCCGGAAATATCTTAGTTCGTCAACGCGGAACTAAACACCACCCTGATAAAGGTGTTGGTATTGGTAAGGATCATACTTTATTTGCTTTGGTAGATGGAACTGTGATCTTCAAAAAGAAACAAGACAACAAATCTTACGTTTCTATTTTACCTGCTGAAGTTGTTAAAGAAGTTGTAGAAAAAGCTGCTCCGGTAGCTGAAGCTCCTGCAAAAAAAGCACCAGCTAAGAAAGCAGCTAAACCTGCTGCTGAGACTGATGCAACTGCAGAATAATAGCTTATAATAATAATATTAAAAAAGCCATCCAATTCGGGTGGCTTTTTTTTGTTTATGCTTAATCTGTTATTCCAAGCTTAATCCGGATTTGTAACAGCTGTTTCTCCAGTCTTTTAAGGTTAAATGAGAAGTCATGCAATGTATCCTGAAGTTCTTTGATTACAGCAGCTTCTGAGCTCTGAACTGAGGGCGATGAAGTACCATGCAGCAACCAGGTATAACTTTTTTGATAATGCAGCGAGATTGCTTGTAAGGTATTGTAGCTAGGATATTGATTGCCCAGCTCAATTTGTGAATAGTTGCTTCTGGATAGGTTCAGAATTGCCGCGACTTCCGATTGTGCATATGCTTTCTCTAGTCTCAGTGACTTAATTCGATTACCTAATAATTTCTTTGACAGTATTTCTTGCATTAGTACGTAAATTTTTGTTGGTTTGTGGAATTCTCCCTAGTTGGGGAAAATGCAATTATCAAACCATTTTATCTTTAATGGTCTGCTTGTTTTTTGGGTTCGTAACATTTGATTTTTAAAATTTCTATCAATTAATAAGTGATTACGGTATGGTACGCTTGTATTTATGTCAACACAATGGATTTCTGCTATGAAGCTTGAACAATACTGTGCACCTTATGCGAAAAATTCTTTTTTTATTTTCGATAATAAATTGCAGCTGCTCTCTTTTCATATAGAAAAGGAAGATCACGTCAGTCATTTTCTGGAGAAATATCCCAAGTCTGGGGAAAATATTGTGGAAATTCTTGCTCAGAAATTTCTGGAAAGATTCAAGTCTCTTGCTGCGGCTTGTTTGGAGGGAAGCGGACTAAGTCTGGAATATCATTTCAAGACTCCCGGTAACGAAGACGGAACTCTTCAGGTGATCTTTACGCCATTACTGCTCGAGTCCGGAAGACATTATTTTTCTTGTATGATCTGTGGTAATATCGGGTATCCGGATCAGGTTAGATTACTGGATCAGTATGCACATATGGCGTCACATGATCTTCGTGCACCGATTACGAACATATTGAGTTTGTCTAATCTTATGCACTTACCTGAAATGGAACAATACGACAGGTCGGCTATAATGGGGATTTTAGACGATATTAATAATCAGGCTGAAAAACTGGATCATATTATCGGTGTACTGAATAAGATGAAGTACAGGGAACCAGAACTGATTGCGTACAAGAATGATACGGAGCGGAGGGATCTGAATCACATTATGCTGCTTGACGACGACACGCTAACGAACAAGCTGCATGACATGATTATCTCCAGGTACTATAAGCATAAAAAGATTGTGCAGTTTGATTGTGCAAAGGCGGCCCTTCAGTATCTCAGGGACCACACGCCGGAATTGATCCTGCTGGATCTGAATATGCCCGAAATAGATGGCTGGTCTTTTCTGAATATACTTCAGGAACATGGTATTGGTATCGATGTAGTAATCGTCTCCTCGACAATCAATCCTTCGGAGCGGGTTAAGGCATTATCTTATCCACAGGTTAAAGACTTCCTGACAAAGCCTTTAACCTATGATAAAATTAAGCATCTGCTAACTGATTAAGTTAGTTTTCGCGATTCATCAGCAATTTTGCCAGTGCAGTTAATTCTGCTTTTCTTGCTGTATCAACCTTGACACGTGCTAAAGCTTCAAAAGCAATATCCAAGCTTTTCAGCATTTCCGATGCCGCAATGTTTCTGATATCGTATTGATTATACAAGTTGGTAATTGATTGGATTTTGGATGGATAGTCTGTCAGCATACTCAAGTCTTCCAGAGCGGTAAGATCTTCCGCTACTGCGAGTTCTTTCAACTTCAGCAACATGAAAGTCTGTTTATTACTTATGATATCACCGCCAACTTGTTTTCCAAACTTTAGCGGGTCACCGTAAACATCCAGAATGTCATCCTGTAACTGAAATGCGATTCCGAAGTTCTCTCCGAACTTGTACAGCAAATCTGCATCTTCGGTATCTGCACCTGCTACAATAGCACCTAACTTCATCGCGCCGCCGACCAGTACCGCAGTTTTAAGGCGTATCATATTTAGGTATTCAGGTATGGTGACATCTTTCCGCTGTTCAAATTCCATGTCGAGCTGCTGTCCTTCGCAAACGCCCTGTGCAGTAAGGTTAAAACACGCTAATGCATCTTTTAGAACTTCTACAGGGAGCTTTGTGAGGTGTTTATTGGCTTCCACCATCATGACATCGCCGCTTAGAATAGCATTATTTACTCCCCATTTGATATGTACAGTATCCTGACCTCGTCTGAGTGGTGCATTATCCATAATATCGTCATGAATAAGAGTAAAGTTATGGAAGGTTTCTATAGCGAGCGCGGCTTCGGTAGCTTCTTTTAAAAGATCTGTATTGAACAATTCAGTGGAGAGTATCAATAACGCGGGACGTATTCTTTTACCGCCCAGTTTCATGATATAACTAATAGGCTCATATAGACGTGAAGGATGTGCCGGATATTCGACTTTGCTGATAGCGTTTTCTATTAATTGTTGTAGTTCAGAAATAGTATGCATTTTTATGTATTGCTTATCTGTGTATTGCTTTTATCTCGGTGTTTTCTCTAATTCTTTGATGGCTTGCTGTTCCTTAGCCGTCCGGGTAATTCCAGGGTTCTTTTGCCAGAACTCCGGGTCTGTATGCATCGAACGGATAAGGGTCTGATCATTAATGTCCGGCGTTACGTCTTCTAGTGACGCTGCTGGGTTTGTATTTGGCAATGTTGTTAGGAAAAGCGTATTGTAAAGTTCTGTATCCTGCGTACCAAAACCCATTACTTTTAGTCTGTTGATCAGGTTGAAGGTGGCATATTCCAGTACATTATCTCCCTGATCATTGAGATGGAATTGTGCCGAAAATCTGGTTTCCCTGTTCTTAATTGACATAGGGCCGGAACTGGTAAATTTCATGTCCCTGATTATACCGTCTATCATCACGATGTCGTTAGTTACAGTATTGATATAATAGTCTCCCTCAAAGCGTACGCCTTTAATACCGACGCGTGGAATACAATTGATTCTGGCTATCTCCTGACCATTCTTTTCTGTGGTCCCGGTTAGTTTAAAGATATATAGTGAATCGGCGCTTTTGCGCAGGGGTTTTATCAGTAGGTTATTGGGAAGATACCCGGAAAAAATCAAGGTGCTGAAACTGAAATTAGTGTAGTTAATCCCCTTGCCTGCGTCAAGCCGGCGGCTTTCTGTAGGGTTCCATTTTAAAAGTCCGTAGGCCGTCCAGCTGGCGTCAAACCAGATTTCCTGCAGATAGGCTGGCTTGCCGGCCTGATAGGCAGTCTGTCGGAGAAAAGCTTTTGCGGGAAAAGTCTTTTTATAGTTTTCCATAGCTTTTTTTGTGGCCTCCTGTATAATAGCGATTGCTGGGTTGCCTACCCTGACTTCCGGAAGTTCAAAGGTTTTGGGGATAAGCTGTATGTTTACAGGTGACGACTGTTTTTCTATCGTCAGCGTTTTGGTTTGATAGCCCAGATGGGATATCTGCAGTGTAACGGGCAGAGTCGGCAAAGTAAGTTCAAATTCTCCTGTTTCATTACTTAATGTTTGCACGGAAGCCGAAGCGGTAACCGTCGAAAAGGCAACTGTCTTTCCGGTTTCGGTATCCGTCACACGTCCGCTGATTATTTGCTGGGCACATACTTCGGATGCACAGCAAATGATCAGGAAACAGAGGAATTTGGGTAAGGTCATAAATTTAGTCCTGGAGCAGGGAAAAATCAATCTGTCTTTTAGCCAGGTCTACTCTTTTTACCTTGACATTAACTTCATCTCCTAACTGATATTTTTTCTTTTTACGCTGTCCCACTATACAGTAGTTTTTCTCGTCCAGGACATAGAAATCATCAGCTATATCTTTCAGGCGGATCATTCCTTCACATTTGTTCTCCAGCAGTTCGACATACATGCCCCACTCGGTAACCCCAGAAATCAAACCGCGATAGGTATTGCCTATATTTTCCTCCAGGTATTCAACTTGTTTATACTTAATTGAAGCACGTTCGGCATCTGCTGCACGTTTTTCCATCGCTGAGGAGTGTGAGGCTGCAATTTCATATTCCTCTTCATTTGCAGAACGTTCTCCATTCAGATAGGCAGCCAGCAGTCGATGTACCATCACATCGGGATAACGCCGGATAGGAGAGGTGAAGTGTGTGTAATGATCAAAAGCCAGTCCGTAATGACTTGTTTTTTTAGTGGTATAAACTGCCTTCGCCATAGACCGGATAGCCAACTGTGTTAATACGTTTTGTTCTTTTTTACCTTCTACGTCTTCCATCAGGAAGTTTAGCGATTTGGCAATATCTTTATCTGTTTTAGTATTTATCTTGTAACCAAATCTCGCGGCAAACAACGCAAAATTGCCCAGATTTTCCAGGTTAGGGGAATCATGCGAACGGTATATAAATGTATACTTACTCTTGCCTTTTCCTTTTTTAGCAATGAACTCTGCAACTTTCTTATTGGCCAGCAACATAAAATCTTCAATCAGCTTGTGCGCGTCTTTACGTTCTTTTACATAAACACCAACAGGTTTTCCTGTCTCATCCAATTTAAATTTCACCTCAGTACTTTCAAAACTGATTGCTCCGTTTTTGAACTTGCGGTCTCTGAGAATATAAGCGAGTTCATTTAGTTTCAGAATCTCCTCGGCATGATCTCCTGCTTTGTTTTCTATGACTTCCTGAGCTTCTTCATAACTGAAACGTCTATCTGAATGAATGACAGTCCTGCCAAACCATTCGTTTAGTATATTGGCTTTTTCATCCAGCTCGAAGACTGCCGCAAAACACAGTTTATCTTCATTGGGCCGCAGGGAACAAACACCATTACTTAGTTTTTCAGGGAGCATTGGAATAACCCTGTCAACCAGGTAAACTGAAGTAGCACGGCTATAAGCTTCTTTGTCTAAAGCAGACTGAGGCGTTACATAGTGTGATACATCTGCGATATGTATACCGATTTCGTAATTGCCATTTTCCAGTTTTTTAAAAGAAATAGCGTCGTCGAAATCTTTGGCGTCTGCCGGGTCAATTGTGAAGGTCAGGGTATCTCTAAAATCCCTTCTGTCCTTCAGGTCTTCAGGACTTAATGTTTCGGGAATAGCTTCTGCTTCTGTTTCGACTTCTTTTGGAAATGACAGAGGGAATCCATACTGGGCAAGAATGGCATTCATCTCTGTATTGTTTTCTCCCTGAGTGCCCAGAATATTGATAATCTTACCAATTGGGTTCTTTGCCGCTTCCGGCCAGTCTGTAATCGCTACCTGCACCTTCTGCCCACTTTTAGCACCTGCGAGATCGGTAAGGGGAATAAAGATATCGTGCTGCATCTTTTTATCGTCTACAGTGACGAATGCGAAACGGTCTGATATTTTGATAACCCCTATAAAGTCTGTTCTCAGACGTTCTATAATTTCAACTACCTCACCCTCATTTTTTCGTCCGCTTTTCTTGGCATAGATATATACTTTTACTTTGTCGCCATGTAATGCATTATGCAGTTTTCGGGCAGACACAAATACGTCTTTTTCAAATTCATCGTCGGGGATAATAAATGCTGCGCCATCGGCAGTCAGATCTACTTTTCCGGTGATAAAGGTTTTGAGTTCCTTTAACCGAAACTTACCTTTTTGCGGTTCACTGAACACACCTCTGCGCGCCTCCTCTTTAAGGATTTCCAGAATGGTTTCCCTTGATTCATCGTCTTTTATATTCAGCTTGGCTGAAACCTGTTTATAGTTCAGGGCTTCATTATTGCTATTCTCTAAAACATCACTGATTAACTGAGTTAATACTACCTTTATTTGAGAAGATTTTTTTTTTGCCATAGGATTATTGTCAATATTCCGAAGGTAACAAATTGTATTGACTATCCGGGGTTAATAGCCTTTAATTTGGTTGTAAACGCCCTTTTGTCTTTTGAAATTTGAATACCGCACAATTTTACGGAGATTTAACGGGATCTATATTGACCTATGTTATGATTGTAGAAGATAAAAGTCGTAAAAGAACAAATGAACTGGTGATGATCGCTTTGAAGACGCTGATCCTTTGCGTACTGATCTATCTGCTAAACGAGTATTCTGAGTTTGCCGGCAAATATCCAAAGTTGGCAGTTAGTGCAAAAGCACTGGTTATCTTCCTCGGACCGAGTCTGACAGTTTCTTTTATCAGACAGGTTATTATTTACTGGTACATTAAAAAACACAGTCTGCCGCCTAATATCAAGGATAACTTTATTCTGGGTATTAACCGGATAGTTTCCATTCTGAATACAGTTTTTGGAATTGTAGCCATGATGATCTTTCTGGGAACCGACCCACTTAAATTTCTAACCAGTATCACGATTGTTGCTGCAGCCATTGCTGTGACTTTTAAAGACTATATTAATAATATGATTAACGGGCTGATTATCATGTTCTCAGACAGGCTTTCGCTTGGAGATCATATCCGTGTCCATGATACTGAGGGTAAAATACTGGATATTACGCTGATCAACGTGATCCTGCAAAATGAAGACAATGATATGGTCATGGTGCCGAATTCTGTGGTTTTTAGCTCTGTAATCGTTAATCAGAGCAAACAGAATATCAAAAAACTGAGTATAGAGTTCGAGATGGCATTGTCGTACGGTTATTTGCCTGATCAGCTGGAGGATTTATTGTCCGCGTCTGTAAAAAGCTACGATGATTATATTGTTCGTGACGGGCTTACGATTAAAACTCTTGCTGTGGGTAAGGACACCGTTCGTTTCAAAGTCCAGGTACTGCTTAACAGATATGACAAAATTAAAGAAAGAGAAATTCGCAGGGCTTTAAATACGGCTATTATCCGTTTATCTTTGCCCGTCCAGTAATTGACATTCAGCGTATTTAGATCGTTTCTCTTTAGGTTTTTGTAGTATTAATACTAAAAAAGAGGCCTTACTTTCTTCACATTGTCTTATTTTTGCACTATGGAAAGAGAAATTCTGGATACGAAACGAAAGGCCCTTAACATTAATTTATGCCCTGAAATCTACGGAACTTTTGCGGAGATTGGAGCAGGTCAGGAAGTGGCCCGAAACTTCTTCACCGCTGGCGCAGCTTCTGGAACGGTAGCTAAAACGATGTCTGCTTATGACATGACTTTTAGTGATGCGATTTACGGTGCCGAAGAAAGCGGGCGTTATGTGAGTCAGTCTCGGTTACAGAAAATGTTAAACCATGAATTCGATCTGCTTCGGGAAAGACTAACCGGCGAAAAATACAAATCCAGAACCTTCTTTGCTTTTGCCGATACCGTAACTACACTGAATTATAATAAATCTAACGATCCTCATGGATGGATCGGAATTAAATTTCAGACTGAACCGGGAGGCGAGCCAAATGAAATATTTTTTCATGTCCGTTTGCTGGATACCGATGCCGCCCTACAGCAGAATGTGCTGGGTATAATTGGTGTAAATCTGGTCTACGCTGCTTTTAATTACTATTCGGATCCTAAAAGAATGATTGAATCTCTTGCAGACAACCTGACTATAGGTTCTGTTGAAATTGATCTTATTTCCGTGAACGGGCCTGCTTTTAAATCCATTAATAATATCCTTTTAAATCTTTACCTGATAGTAAAAGACTTTTCTGATGCTGCCATTTTCGACTCCAGAGGTAATCCGTGTCTGCCGAAAGATCTTTTATATAAGAAGGATATTATGATCCTGCGGACCAAATATGCGCAGAAATCATTACCCAACTTCAGTATGTTCAATAAAGCTGTAGATCAGTTTAGACGAACGGAGGATGTGCAGAAAGATAACCTGAGTGTACTGATTGAGGTCTTACTTTCGAATGTATTAACTGCCGACGAGGAAAAACCGGATGCTATAGATTTACATGCTGTGGCGAAAAGAGCAGAAGAGATGTGCCGTACCGGTAACCTGGTTATTGTTTCCAACTTTGCAAGGCACAATAAACTAGCTAAATACTTCGACCGCTGCAAACCTAAAAGCGTCGGTATTTCTACGAATATCAACAACCTGAAGTTTGTTTTTAATTCACACAACTTTGGTGGGAGCTATTCCAGTCAGCTGATGGCTTACGTAAGTGATATGTTCAGCAAAAATGTGAAACTTTTTGCTTATCCCTTCCTTGATAAGAAATCTGGGCGGGTAATAACTACTGCAAACATGCCGGTAACACCCGAAGCTAAACCTTTATTTGATTTCCTGATTTTGAACGGCTATATTACGGATATTAAAGACTATAGTGAAACTGACGTTAAGACGGTCTGATGAATCTCTTTGAATTTGATTCGCTCAGATCGTGCTGATGATTCAGTTCAATCAAATTCGATATGAAAAAAATAATTGCTTTGCTGATGCCGATGGCGTTTGCCGTCTCAACTTCTACAGTCCACGCACAGGTTAAAACTAGTGGAAACCCTATTTTTCCAGGTTGGTATGCTGATCCTGAAGCTGCAGTTTTCGGTAAAACCTACTGGGTATATCCAACGTTTTCTGCGCCTTATAAAGATCAGGTCTTTCTGGATGCTTTCAGTTCAAAAGATCTCGTTAACTGGAAAAAACACCCCAAGGTTCTGGATACCAGCGCCGTTAAATGGGCTAAAAAGGCCGTTTGGGCTCCTGCAATAGTTAAAAAAGATAAAGAATACTTTCTGTTCTTCGGTGCTAATGATATTCAGAGTGATCAGGAAGTCGGGGGTATTGGTGTAGCTGTTTCCAAACGCCCCGAGGGTCCTTATAAGGATCATATCGGTAAGCCACTGGTAGATAAATTTCATAACGGTGCCCAGCCAATTGACCAGTTTGTATTTAAAGATAAAGACGGGCAGTATTACCTGATTTATGGGGGCTGGAAACATTGCAATATTGCCAAACTCAGTGATGATTTTAAATCCCTGGTTCCGTTTGACGATGGTGAGACTTATAAAGAAATCACTCCGGACAACTATGTGGAAGGGCCATATATGTTTATTCGTAACGGTAAGTATTATTTTATGTGGTCTGAAGGCGGCTGGACCGGTCCGGATTATTCTGTGGCTTATGCAATATCAGATTCTCCTATGGGACCTTTTAAAAGGATCGGAAAGATCTTAAAACAGGATCCGGCAATTGCCAGAGGAGCAGGACATCATTCTGTTATTCACAATGAGAAAAAGGATCTCTGGTATATTGTTTATCATCGCAGGCCACTGACTGAAACTGACGGTAATCATAGAGAAACTTCTATCGATGTGATGTCTTTCGATGAGAACGGATTAATTCGCCCGGTAGTGATTACGAAAGAAGGTGTTACTGCACAGAAATTATAATTATAACCGGATAAGAATTTCGGTGACTAAAAAGGGAAGACAATCAATTGTCTTCCCTTTTTTGGTATGGGTTTGGAATAACTATCGCCATTTGGTTATCAGGTGCTTCCAGAGGCTTAAAGCCAAACTGACTGTAAAGTCCGTGCGCATCGTGGGTAGAAAGCTGATAGCGACGTAAGTTCTGGAGATCGGGATGAAACAGCATAAGGGACATTAGTTGCTTCATCAGTCCTTTTCCACGATATTCTTCTTCCGTATATACATCCGCCAAATAGGCAAATGTGGTTTTATCGGTAATCCAGCGCGCAAATCCAATTTGTTTACTGTCCTGATAAATACCAAAGCATAGTGAGCCGTTTATCGCGCGCATTACGGTTTCGAAAGGAATATCTCTGGCCCAGTAAGACTGAGTACTCAAATAATGATGCACTGCTGCGATATCTATTCGTGCAGGATCATCTGAAAAAATAAAACCATTTGCAGCTATTTCCATTGCATTAGATTTTAAAGTACATCCTGATTTATAGAATGTGCTTTTTGATGGAAAGAAAGGGTCAATTATGTTTAGTTACGCATGTTGATATACTGGAGCGGCTGTCCGAAGTTCTCCCCTTTACAAAGCGTAATTACTTTCTGAAGATCGTCAATACTTTTGCTTTGTACGCGCAGCTGGTCATCCATAACTGAAGCCTGTACTTTAAGTCCGCTGGCTTTGATCTTAGCGACTATTTTCTTCGCAGTTTCTTTGTCGATTCCTTCTTTAATACTAATCTCCTTACGAATCATATTTCCTGATGCGTATTGTTCTTTACCAAAGTCAAGGCTTTCCGGATCCAGGTTTTGTTTAACCATACGGGAAATAATTGCATCCTGAATAGCTTTCAAACGCATATCGTCTTCAGTTACGATGGTGATGACATTAGTTTTTTTATCATGATCAACTGTGCTATTAGAACTTGAAAAGTCATAACGGTTAAGAATTTCTTTCTTTGCGTTATTCATCGCATTGTCTAATGTCTGCGCGTCAATTTTACTTACAATATCAAAAGTGGGCATGATTATAGCTTTAAAATAAAAATTATGTTAAATTTAGTTATATATTGGATTTAACCTCAGGCTAAAATACAGATGATGAAAACCAAGCAGTCAAAAGTGCAAAAAAAAGTTGCCAAAAAAGCAGTTAAAAAAGATTTAGAACAAAGTTTGACCCAGAAAATTCTTGAAGTTGTAATTCATCTGGGACATGACGCGGGTCAAATAGGTGCGAGTATTTCCAGAACGGCAAAGGATGCCGCGGCTAAAATTGCGAGAAAGATCAAATCAGATCCGAAGGTTAAAAAAGTAAAGAAAGATCTTAAAAAAGCTAAGAAGGAAGTTAATAAGACTACGGCAAAGGCACTTAAAAAAACAAAGTCGGTAGCTGATAAAGTCTCTAAAGAAACCTATAAGGTAGCTAAAAAAGCTGCAGGTAAAACAAAGGCTACTGCGCGCAGTGTCGAAGTCCCTGTGATTGAATCAGAGGCTAAGGCTGCTGATCTTTTGAGTAAGCAGAAAGCTAAATTGAAGAAACAGGCAACAACGGCTAAAGACAAAGTTACTGAAGCGGCTGGAGCTGTTAAACGGGCACCAGTTAAACCCACAGTCAAAGCGCCAGTTAAAGTGAAACAACCCGTTGCTAAGTCTGTATCGGCGACCGTAGCCAACGCATCGAAAAGTGCAGATTCAGCAAAAAAAAGTACTGTAGCTGTACAGAAAGCACCTGTACGTAAAGCCGCTGCAGCTGGAAAAACGGCTTCTTCAAATACGGATAAAACAGAGTCATCCGATACCTCGGAATAGTTAATAAAGCATTTCTGATTATCGCTTCACTACTTGATGCCGATACTCCAATTTGATCATTGCTTACCTGTGAAGCTATATCTGATCAATTGGAAGGCAATTACTATAATTTGAATGCATTGTTCCGGAGCCGAGTGTTAAGTAATTGTTTGCTAATGATTACTTAACACTGAATTAACAGTAAATCCGCAGATTTGATCTGATCCGGTTTTCCCAGGAAATATTGATGTTGACCCATGACAAAGAAGAAGATCCCATTTTTAAACAGAGAAATCAGCTGGTTATATTTCAATGAACGGGTATTGCAGGAGGCCGCAGATGAAACTGTTCCGCTGATTGAGAGGATTAAATTCCTGTCTATTTTTTCATCCAATCTAGAAGAATTTTATCGTGTAAGGGTTGCGACAATGTCCAGACTATCTGATCTGAACGACAAGGCAAAAGAGTTATTAGGTTTCAATCCTAAGAAGGTCTTGAATGAGATCAAAAATATTGTTATCAAACAAGAACGTAAGTTCGAACAACTATTCCAGGCGACATTAATTAATGAGCTGGCTCAGAACAGAATCTTTATTCTGAATGATACGCAGTTAAACGTAGCCAGGGGCGCATTTGTCAAAGAACATTTCCGGGATAAAATTCTATCCAACCTGGTGCCTATTATGATAGACCCAGAGAAGAGCTTTCCTGAACTTAAGGACCGTAATCTCTACTTCTTTGTACGTCTAAGAAAGACCAGCGGTAAAAAGACAGAAAAATTCGCTTTAATCGAATTACCTAATGATCTGCCCAGATTCCTGGTTTTGCCCGAAACCAATGGACTTAAATTTATTATTCTTGCAGAAGACATCATAAAATATTGTCTCGACGATATCTTTTATGTATTTACATATGACGAAATGGATGCTTATACGATTCAGCTCACGCGTGATGCCGAGTTGGATATTGATAAGAATGTAAGTGAGAAATTTATTGATGAGCTGAAAGCCAGTCTTGATAAGAGAAAGAAAGGTAAACCCATGCGCCTTCTTTACGACACACAGATGCCTTTTGATATGCTGGGCATACTTATATCCAAGTTGAAAATCGAAGCCGAGAGTCTGATTCCTGGTAACCGGTACCACCGTTTTGGTGATTTTATCCGTTTCCCGAACGTAGGGGATAAAAGCCTAGAATACGCACCGCAGATACCTTTAAAGGTTGTGGGTTTGCACCGTACCCAAAGTATTTTTAATAAACTTAAAGAGCGTGATTACTTGATTAATCTACCTTATCAGTCTTACGATTATATTATTTTATTCTTGCGGGAGGCCGCTATCGACCCCCAGGTCACCGCTATAAATATTACACTCTACCGCCTTGCTGAGAACTCAAGAGTTATTAATGCCTTAATCAATGCAGCGAAAAATGGTAAGAAGGTAAATTGTCTGGTAGAACTTAAAGCCCGGTTCGATGAGCAGGCTAATATTTACTGGACAAGTAAGCTGGAAGAGGAAGGAGTGCAGGTTAATTATGGTTTAACGGATTATAAAGTGCATTCTAAGATCTGTTTGGTTACCCGGATGGAAAAAGGCAGAGCTGTCTATTATGCTAACCTTGCTACAGGTAATTTCAATGAAAAAACAGCAAGACTCTATGGTGACCACAGTATTTTCACTGCTAAAAAGGAAATTACAAGTGACCTGATTAAACTTTTTGCTGCACTGAATAAAAAGACGGTGGCTTCTGGATTTAAACATTTAATTGTTTCGCCAATCGAATCAAGAAGTAAATTCTACAAGTTGATTGACAGGGAAATACGCATAGCTAAATCGGGCAAATCTGCCTACCTTATTTTTAAAGTTAACAGTCTTGCCGACGAGGGAATTGTATCAAAATTATATGACGCCAGCAATGCAGGAGTTAAAATAAGGTTGATTGTAAGAGGAATCTGCTGTCTTGTACCTGGCGTTAAAGGTTTTAGTGAGAATATTACCGTAATCAGCATTGTAGACAAGTTTCTGGAACATGCACGTGTATTTATATTCGGCAACAACGGAAAAGAAGAAATGTTTCTTTCCTCTGCTGATCTGATGAGTAGAAATTTTGAGCATAGGGTAGAAGTCGGTTTTCCTGTACTGGATAAAGAAGTCAGGCAGGAAATCAGAGATATTATTGAGTTTCAGTTGCAGGATAACGTTAAAGCCAGAGATATCAACCGGTTGAATACTAATAAGTATCATAAGAACCGGTTAACCACTAAAGTACGTGCACAAGTACAGACTTATAATTATTTAAAAAACAAACATCATTAAAATATATGCTCAGATACGCCGCGATTGATGTGGGGTCAAATGCAGTTAGACTGCTCATCGCTGACATCACGCAAAATGAAAATGGGTACTCCTTTAAAAAGAATACTTTAGTCCGGGTCCCGCTTCGTCTTGGTGATGATGCTTTTCTCGAGCAAAAGATTTCGAAGAAAAAATCAGGGGACCTGGTTAAAACAATGATTGCCTTTAAGAACCTGATGGATGTATATCAGGTATCGGCATATCTGGCATGTGCGACATCCTCTATGAGGGAGGCTGGTAATGGGGCGGAAATTATAGAGATCATCCGGGAGAAGGCCGATTTAGACCTGGAAATCATAGAAGGCCAGCGTGAAGCAAACATTATCTATGCGAATCACATTGAAGATAGTCTGGATATCCGAAAAAACTATCTATATATAGATGTTGGTGGTGGTAGCACGGAATTGTCAGTATTTGTTAACAAGATTCCAGTAGCGTCCAAATCTTTTAATATCGGGACTATCCGGATACTGGATAATCAAGATAAAGAAGAAACCTGGGAAGAAATGAAAGCATGGCTTAAGGAGCATACCCGGGATTATAAAAATCTCGCAGGTATTGGTACAGGTGGAAATATCAATAAGATCTACCGCATGGCGAATGAAAAAGATGGTGTCCCTTTGAGTTTTTTAAAGCTAAAATCTATTTATAATCAGCTGAATATTCTCTCTTTGAAAGAGAGAATTCAGATCTATGGACTGAATCCTGACCGGGCCGACGTTATTATCCCCGCCAGTGAGATCTTTATTACGATTATGAAGTGGACAGGGATCAAGCAGATTTATGTACCCAGGGTAGGTATGGTAGATGGTATAATTAATTTACTTATTGCAGAGAATCTGGAGCAGCAATAAATAACTGGTACAGAATGAGCGAAAGTCTATAACTAATAAAAGAAGGGGGGGGTAAATATTATATTTACCCCCCCCTTCTTTTATTAAAATACTAGTCCTGCATCTTAGCGGTGACCATTCCGGATATATTTCCTTTAGAAACTATTTCTCCAGCCTCGTTTTTCATCACCACATTACAATTTAGTTTCTTAAACCGGAAATATACCTTTTCGGCAGTAACCGTTACTTTTTCACCTGGAAAAACCGGTTTCATGAAATCCATTGCAGTTGATGTGAGCATAACATGTGCCTTCATCTCTGTATTCTGCTGACCATATAGATAAATGCCCAGGCAGACTAATCCTATTTGTGCCATAGTCTCTGTTAAGATTACTCCAGGAGTAACAGGGGCATCTTTAAAGTGGCCCTTATAAAAATCAAGGTCTTTTGAATAAGTATATGTTCCAGTTGAACCGTTCTCATCAATATGGAGCAACTCGTCTACAAATAAAAATGGTTTGCTATACGGTAATTTACCGAGAATGTCTTGTGTTGTCATGTGGTTAGATTTAAAAAAAGCCCCGCACAAGTGAATCTGCGGGGCTGTAATGCTATCAGTTATAATTAGCTGTCCAATAAAGATGCTGCTTCATCATCAAGGAACCAGGTTAATTTCCCATCAATAGGAGCAATTAACTGTGAAGGGTATAACTCAGGGTTCTTATCCGTGTCTTTAATGACGTGTTTAAGTGCTTCAGCTTTAGTTTCTCCAAATACAAGGAAGGCAATGTTTTTAGCCTTATTAATTAAAGGCGCAGTAAATGTGATTCTATAAGTTGATAGTTTCTCAACATATACGGCTTCCACGCCAACTTCTTTGCTTTTTAAAGCTGTTGTTCCAGGGAAAAGCGAGGCTGTATGCGCGTCATCACCCATACCAAGAAGTATAAGGTCAAAGCTTAAATCCGAACCATTAAAATGGTCTGAGATGGCTTTATAATAGTCCGCGGCTGCCTCTTCCGGCTCCAGCGTTGTATCAACAAAGAAGATATGGTCTGCAGGTATATTTAATGGATCCAACAGAGTCTTTCTGGCCATTAATCCGTTGTAACTCTCATGTCCGGGTGGCACATTACGTTCATCACCAATAAAGAAATAGACTTTAGTCCAGTCAATAGTATCACGGTAAGTAGTAGAAAGTAAATGATACAAATCTTTTGGTGAATTTCCACCGGTTAATACAAAATTGAAACAGTCCTGCTGTTCCAAGGCAGTTTTGGCAGTCGCAATGACGTACTCTGCAAGATCATGTATTAACTCACTTTTGGCTTTATAAATCAGTAAACTCATTAATCTTTATTTTTTAAGGGTAAGGTAAACCAATGGAACCCATCTCTGGCAATCAGTGCTTCGGCATCCTCAGGACCCCATGAATCTGCAGGGTAGTTCGGGAAGCTCAGGGAAGTTTTACTTTCCCACGCATTGATTACAGGCATTAATAATTCCCATGCACTTTCAACCTGGTCAGCACGCATGAACTGTGTCTGATCAGCAATCATTACATCAAGTAACAAAGTTTCATATGCTTCAGGAGCCTGAGACTCATAAGTGCCTTTATAATCGAAAACCATATCCACAGGGTTAAGCACCATATCTAATCCAGGTCTTTTTGCCTGAACCTGAAGACGGATACTCATTTCCGGCTGAATACTTATGATCAACCTGTTTTGTTGCCAGTGCTCAGTTACACCTGCGGGGAAGATCTGATGAGGCACATCTTTAAACTGTATTGTAATCAATGAAGAAGTTTGGAAAAGACGTTTACCGGTACGTACATAAAACGGAATTCCCTGCCAGCGCCAGTTATCCACGAAGAATTTTGCAGCTGCAAAAGTTTCTGTGTTTGAGTGGTCATCAACATCTTTCTCTGAACGGTAACCCGGAACTTCTTTACCTTCAACCCATCCTTTAGAATACTGGCCCCTTACGGTGCTCATTCTGATATCTTCGGGACCAAAAGGGCGCATAGCTTTCAGCACGTCAACCTTTTTGTTTCTGATTTCATCCGCATCAAAATTGATGGGCGTCTCCATACCGATTAGACAAAGCAATTGCAGAATGTGATTTTGAATCATATCACGTAATGCACCCGCACCGTCATAATAACCGCCACGATCACCAACCCCTAATTGCTCAGTTACAGAGATCTGAACATGATCAATGTATGTCCTGTTCCATAGTGGCTCCAGGAACGAGTTCGCAAAACGGAATGCCATAATATTTTGAACTGTTTCTTTACCCAGATAATGATCAATTCTATAAATCTGCTTCTCTGTGAAAATACCAGTCAATAATTTATTCAGTTCTTTAGCAGAATCCAAATCGTGCCCGAAAGGCTTTTCAATTACAATACGGCAGTTGTCTTCGTTACCAGCAAGGTCGTATTTAGCCAGACATTCCGCGATAAGAGGGAACAGGTTAGGCGCTACTGCCAGATAATAAATCACCTGGGTTTTAGGCCCGTATTCCTTTTTAATCTTTTCAATGTTGGTTTTTAGTACCTGAAATGTCTCAGGAGCAGATACGTCTACAGAATTGTAATAAACATTCTGTGCAAATTCATCCCATTTAGCCTGTTTAACTTTACCTGCTCTGGAAAATTGATTAACACCATCCATAATGGTATTACGGAATTGCTCATCAGTCAGCTTCTTTCTTGCAGTACCGATAATTGCATAATCCTTCGGCATAAAACCATCGGCATATAAATTATAGATAGCAGGCGCAAGTTTGCGCATATTCAGATCACCAGTGCCACCGAAAATGACAAAGATGGTTGGATTGAGGCATTTACTAGTTTTCATTAGAATAATCTTTTATAGGTTAAGACAAAACAGGATTCCAGATTGCATGGAATGTACCTTCTTCGTCTGTACGTTCAAATTGGTGTGCACCGAAGAAATCTCTTTGTGCCTGTATAAGGTTTGATGGCATTCTAGCGGTACGCAGGCTGTCAAAATAAGCCAGGGCAGAAGAATAGGCAGGAGTCGCCAGTCCGGTTTGTACGGTATGACTTACCACAGACCGCATTCCTGGTAGAATTTCCTGCATTTTAGCTGCTACATTAGCATCAGCATATAGATGTTCCAGATCAGGCTGGGTGCTGTATGCCTGATAAATATCTTCGAGTAATTCTGCACGGATTATACATCCACCACGCCAGATCTTTGCAATTTCATGCAGGTTAAGATCGTATTCGTAAGTTGCTGATGCCTGCCATAATAAATGCAGTCCCTGTGCGTAAGAAGTAATGACTGAGAAATATAAAGCCTGTTCAAGCTCTATGATGAATTGTTCTTTGTTCTCAGCTGTAGGTTTTGGTTCAGGATAAATTTCAGCTAACTGAACCCTTAATTTTTTAAACTTCGATAAATCACGTGTACTTACCGCTTCATTGATCGTAGGAATTGGTAACTGCAGGTCCATTGAAACCTGTGAAGTCCATTTTCCGGTACCTTTAGACTTAGCCTCATCCTTAATATAATCCAGCAGGAAACCGCCGGTTTTTGGATCTTTAACTTTGAAGATGTCACGGGTAACTTCCAGAAGGAACGATTGCAAACGGCCATTATTCCACTCTTCGAATATGCTGTAGATTTCTTCATTTGAATAATCCAGTGCATTTTTAAGAATGTCATAGGTTTCAGCAAGTAACTGCATCATAGCGTATTCGATCCCATTGTGTACCATTTTTACGAAGTGTCCGGAAGCTCCGGGGCCGATGTAGGTAACACAAGGATCGCCGTTTACTTTTGCAGAAACAGCTTCCAGAATTTCTTTCATTTCGCCATAAGCTGTTTTATCACCACCAGGCATAATACTTGGACCGAATCTCGCACCTTCTTCACCACCTGAAATACCCATTCCGAAGAAATGCAGGCCTTTGTCAGAAAGCTCTAAAGCTCTTCTGCTGGTATCAGTAAAATGAGAGTTTCCGCTGTCGATAATAATGTCTCCCTTAGTCAGTAAAGGAGTAAGTTCTTGTATAACACTGTCTACAATAGGACCAGCAGGGACAAGAAGCATAATTCTTCTTGGCAACTCCAGGCTCTGCACGAAATCTTCCAGAGAAGCAAAAGCTTCCAGGTTATGTTTTGCTCCGTCTTCACGAAGCTTGGTAATCATTTTTGCGTCCTTGTCGTAGCCGGTAACCGCAAAGCCGTTGTCGGCCATATTTAATAAAAGGTTGCGACCCATAGTACCGAGGCCGATCATCCCTAATGTATATTTACTTTCCATTTTGTGTGTGTGATTTAGGATAAGTGGTAAAGATGTGGTATTTCTCAGTGGCATCCCATAATTTGGCGCCACCTTTGATACCGTCCCTGTTTGAGACAACATGTATATTTGAATCCAGCTCAAAGTTTATGTGTTTGGCGTTTCCGCCGCCCAGATAAAGCTCATCATAATTGAAAACCGTTTTATAGATTCCGATTATCCGCTGAAGTCTTTCATTCCATTTCTTTTCGCCTTCTTTAACAAAAGCTCTGTCACCGATATAATCGTCGTAATCTTTGTTTTTTGAAACTGGGAGATGGGCGAGCTCCAGATGTGGCAGCAACTCACCGTCGTACGTAAGAGAAGTGCCGAAACCAGTTCCTAATGTCAGGACGATTTCAAAACCTTTTCCCTTTACTATGCCCAGTGCCTGCTGATCAGCATCGTTAATCAGGCGTACCGGCTTGTCAAAAAGATCGCTGATCGCCTGTGCAAGAGGATAATCTGGCCATTTACTTTTAGCAAGATTGACACCCGTTTTTACGACTCCACATTTGACATATCCTGGAAAACCGATAGCAATTTTACTAAAAGGCGTAAGATCTGCAACAAGTTCAGAAATTACGTCTATCAAAGCTTCCGGAGTAGCATTTTTTGGAGTAGGCAGTTTTGTATATTCGGAGAACAATTCGCCATCTTTTGTCAGTATGCAAGCTTTAACGCTCGTTCCGCCGATATCAAGAGATAAGATATTTGTATTGCCTTGTTCTTTTGTTGTGTTGGACATATAGCATGTTTAAAGAGGATTGCTCCAAATATATAATATTCCAAATTAACAAATTTCCAGCCATAATAAATCCTTCAACCTGCTAAATTCTCGAATTAAACTACCGAATTAAAGATTTAGCAACAGAGATAAGCCCGTACAAGGGGTATGCAGATTTAATTTGATGATAAGATGACGATTTCTTTATATGGTCAGGGCTTATACCTTCCTGCCATATCTATTTTGTCAGAAAGTGATATTCCACCAGGATTACATCCCGGAAGACCCTCAGGAACAGGTTGTTTTAATTCATCGAAGTAAGCCTTCCAGACAGGAAAGAAAGAATCAGACCCTGGAACCTTATAAGTCATTGGCTGAAGCTCAAAGACCGGTTCGCCACGATTTGCCGAAAGAAAAGCATCGTAAATCAGTTCGGAGCAATAATATTTACCATTTTGATAAAGAAAAGCGTCATCATATGGAGTGCCCAGCTGGTCCATCGAAAAATGAACAGCTGCAGGAATAAGCCGCTGGTATTCCTGTTTTAACCGGCCCGTGTAAACCGGATTTGCAGAACGCGCAAGGAAGGCAGACAGAGAACTTAGATGAACATCCTTGCCAATCGCTTCTACAATCATGAGGCTGTCTTCATGCAGGACTACCATACCCATATGGTTAAACTTCTGCCCCTGGTAACCCGAAGTTACGGCAAGGATAGCGTCACATAAAGGACCACAGGAAATCTGTTGGAAAAGAAAATCCCCTTCTTTGAGTGTTGTTTTTTCCTGTGCGGAACTTATGTTTGCGCTGAATATAAATAGCAGGGAAAATATCAGGTATAAATTTGATCTGAAGACCATAACTGTAATTGAATTAAAAATCATAAGTAGTTAACGTGTAATCAGCAGGAGGAAGAAAGAATTTTTCCGGGATATCCAGTTTTTCTATCCGCTGGGCTTTAATGCCTACCTCAAGGCCGCCACTTTTTGTAGTCACTGCCAGTGCACATCCCGGAACTGCTTTCAGATAACTGTATTTTTGCCAGTACAGTGCAGGGAGCTCAGTTGTGTACCAAACATTTATTTTATATTCTTCTTTTTCAGGGTGTTGAAAAACTGCTTTCTTGCAGTGCATCCCGGCTATTGTCATGGTGTCTGCCGTCAAGTGAATCCGCAGGTCCTCTGTACTGAGGACGGCGACACTGTCTCCCATCTCCTGAATTTGAAGGTTGGGCATTTCAGCAGGGTAACTGGTGACCGTTTTTTCCAGTGTATCCAGCATGTAACTTAAGGTGTCTCTTTTATCGGCAAGTGTTATGCCTCCACCCAGACCCATTTGTTCCACCCGGATATAATTTTTGCTGATATAACACGTCAGTGGAGATTCCCCTTCGGTACTTCCTGAAAGGGCTGAAGAAAGTTTGAGCAGCAGATTTTTTTCAGAGTCACCAGGCGTATCTTCACTTTCAATAGCAGGAGCGCCATAATCGAGGTTATAACTTATTTTCCAGGAAGGAACCACATTTGTCTCACCCTTTTGCTGCGCCGGTGAAGAAAAACAAAAGAGAAGAAGAAAAGTGCTGAGTACTAAATTTTTCAAGGGTAAAATATTTGAGCTGCAATATTACAAAAAAGGCCGGATGAGTTTTCCATCCGGCCTGTATCTGTATACAGATTTTTTATTGACCTGCGCGAGCCTGTTGCATTGGATTCGATCCTACTGACTGGCCTCTGGCGGCTGCATTTTTTTGTTTGAATAAATCGAATTTAGAAGCTTTTGCTTTACCACCCCAGCTGTTGTTACTTTCGTCAATATCTGCAGTTTCACGCATCGGATCGAGCTGAATAGATGCAATCTCCTGATCAAGGACATAGAATTTTGAAGCCTTCTGCTCATTCAGACGCCAGATCTGTGCAGGTATCCGGTCCATCATTTTGCTGCCGTCAGCAAAGGTGAATTCAACGATTACAGGCATAACAAGGCCACCCTTATTGCCAAAAGACAATTCATAAAAGAACTTACCTGCATATTTTGCTTTGTCCTCTTCACTCAGTGTTTCGTAGGGGAATGGAATTTCCCGTTTACGTTCCGTGTCGTCAACCTTTTCAAGACCACGGTCATACCTCCAGTAGAAGTCCTGTGTTTTTTTATCACGGTCAGTATAGAAGCTAATCTTTTTGTCCTCACGGTTTCTGATTTTGGAAATATCTTCGAAAACGTTTACCTGCGGACGGTCTAGTTTAACCATTTTAACGTTTGGTGAACCAGGTTTTGCATTCACATCTGCTTTGGCAAATTTAACTTCATCCAGGGAAATATCGCAAGGATCAGTGCCGTAGAACCAGCCTCTCCAGAACCAGTCAAGGTCTTCACCACTAGCATCCTCCATGGTACGGAAGAAGTCTGCAGGAGTAGGGTGTTTGAAAGCCCATCGTTTTGCATATTGTTTAAAGGCATAGTCAAACAACTCTCTGCCCATAATCGTTTCCCGTAGAATATTTAAGCCGGTAGCAGGTTTAGAATAAGCATTAGGGCCAAAGCGGACAATGTTTTCGGAATTGGTCATAATCGGTTCCAGCTGATCCTTCGGTAATTTCATATAATCAACGATTGTATAGGCCGGACCTTTTTTGACCGGGAATTTATTGTCCCAAAGCTCTTCTGTAAGATATTCAAGGAAAGAGTTTAATCCTTCATCCATCCAGCTCCACTGACGCTCGTCGCTATTAACGATCATCGGGAAGAAATTATGACCCACTTCATGGATAATTACACCGAGCATTCCATTTTTAGAACTTTCGCTGTAGGTACCATCTTTTTCTGTTCTGCCATAGTTAAAACAGATCATTGGATATTCCATTCCGTTAGCCGCTTCCACACTTTGTGCGACAGGGTATGGATATGGGAAAGTGAAATCGGAATATGTTTTTACCGTATGGGCAATTGCTTTTGTAGAATAAGGCTTATATAAATTATAGGCTTCCTTACCATAGAAACTCATACACATTACAGATTTGCCTTCTACAGGCTGCGCCATTGCATCCCATATAAATTTACGCGAAGAAGTCCAGGCAAAATCCCTGACATCATTAGCCTGGAATACCCAGGTTTTAGTGGCTTTGTTTTTTATGCCTTCGGCCTTTTTAGCCTCATCCAATGTTACAATTTCAACAGGCTCCTTAGCTGTTTTTGCTGAATTATATCTGGAAAGCTGTGCCGGACTTAATACGCCGCTATAATTAATACATTCCCCGGTACCACCAACAACATGATCGGCAGGAACTGTAATCTGCACTTTATAATTACCAAAAGTTAAGGCAAACTCACCTCTGCCGGTAAACTGGTGGTGCTGCCAACCCTGAAAATCACTATAGACGCATAATCTGGGGAACCATTGAGCCATCGTAAACAAATAGTTTCCATCTTCAGGGAAATACTCATAACCACCACGGCCGCCCTCGATCAAACGGTCGCTGATTTTATATTTCCAGTTCACGTTAAATACGAACTGCTGGCCAGGTTTTAATGGTACAGGCAGATCTACCCGCATCATTGTTTTATTAATTGTATAACTGATAGCTTTACCTGCAGCATCAGTAATCTTTTGTATTTGGATACCAAGACCATTATCAGTCTGTGTGATTATTGCCTTGTCTACAGCACGGGTTGTGGTCATTTCGGGCATAGTCGTACTGCTTTGGTAATTCGCATTACGAAGATTGTTATGCTCATTTTCGTCCAGCTGCAGCCATATATAAGAAAGTTCGTCAGGGGAGTGGTTAAAGTAAGTGATTTTTTCAGAACCGGTCAGGATCTGATTTACTTCATCCAATGAACATTTAATATCATAATCAGCCCTTTGTTGCCAATATTTTGCACCAGGAGCGCCACTTGCCGTACGCTGTTCATTCGGCGTGGTTAATATAGTACCCAGCTGTTCAAATTTGTTTCCATGATTACTGCCGGGATTATTCTGAATATTCTGGGCATTGGCATACTGCAGAGAAGAGCCAAGCAGGAGCAACGCGGTTAAAGACTTGTTCATTTGAAGATTTATGATGAAAGTCTAAATTTAAACCGTTTTTTTGTATTCGAAAAATTAAAATGTTTCTATGTTATTAATCGTCAGGCAATGTCTGCTAATTTGTTACATGCTCTTGAGTTTAAACGCTGAAGTGCCTCTAAATAAAGAAGCTGCTGCTTTGAAGCATCCCCTACATCTGAGTTCTACAGAAATAAATCAAAATGCAAAAACCGGAAGGCTGGAGATCAGCTGTAGAATTTTCACTGATGATTTTGAAGATATTCTGAGCAGGAATTATAAAGTAAAAGCCGACCTGATCAAGCCGGCCAGGCATAATGATATGGATGCGGTTGTCGGAAAATATCTTCTTGCACATTTACAGCTGGCAGCTAACTCCAGGAGTATTAAGCTCAGCTATATTGGTTATGAAAATGAGAGTGAAGCCATCATCGTTTATTTGGAGTCAGAACCAGTTAAAAATATCCGTTCACTGGAAACAAGCAGTACAGTTTTATATGACCTGTTTAATGATCAGGTCAACATCTTCCATATAACCTGCCAGGGTAACCGTAAGAGTGCAAAACTAGATTATCCCTCAAAAAAACTAGTTACAACATTCTGATATTTGAGTATAAGACTATGTTATCCAGCTTAGAGAAGATCCGCCTTGTTAAATTTTCGCTCCTATAGGTGCTGTTTTTTGATCTTAAATCGATTGTAATAATCTGATTTTAAATATATTAACCTTTTTTGACAGTTCGCTGATGTTTGATATTCAAAATACTTCTACATTTGCTTAACGCTGTTAAATAGTTTATCACTTTAATATTATTTAAGGACAAACTTAATTATGGGAAGCAAAGAAAGAATTCAAAGAATTAAGGAAGAAACCAGATCAAATATCCTGGACGCTGCTTTGCAGATAGTCAGGGAAGATGGCTGGCAAGCCTTAAGTATGCGAAAAATCGCAGATAAGATTGAATATACCGCTCCTATAATTTATGAGTACTTCGCTAATAAAGAGGGAATACTATTTGAACTGACCCGAATCGGGCACCAGTTACTTTTGCAGGATGTTCGGAATGCAAAGGCTGCTCAGACAGAACCTGATTTACAGTTGGAGGCTATCTGGATGGCTTACTGGAATTTTGCATTTTCTCAGACGCAGTTATATCAATTAATGTATGGTGTTGATATGGTCTGTTGTGAGCAGAAAAAAGCACTTCCAGAGGCGATAGCATCCGCGAAAATAATTAATGATACAGTTTCCGACCTGATGGATAAACCAACACCGGATATGGTCTGTAGAAAATATTATACTTTCTGGTCTATTATTCATGGCCTGATTTCGATTAACCTTTTAAACAAAGGTACTGGAGACGAAATGAATCAGCATATCTTAAAAGATGCTATTCATGGAATTATTAAAACTATAAACGACTAAAAATTTTTTACCCAAATATCTAACACTGTTAAATAACCTTATGAGCGTAAATGCTTTTTAGGGAGTCAATTAGCAGTTTTTATTACCTCTAATCACTTAACACCGTTAAATAACTTTACTTCGATAGAATGTCTCCTTAACTCTCCGTCTCTTCCAAATTTTTTTATCTATTCACTTAACACTGTTAAACAGTTAATCATTGTTATGAAATCTTCAATTTTACTTATAGCACTATTTATCGCCGGTTGTTCAGGCAACCAGCAAAACAACGCGCCGGCACCTGCACAGGCATTTCCGGTAATTACCTTAAATGAATCCAATGAAACCACTTATGTGGAATACCCGGCTTCAGTTCAGGGGGTCTCAGATATAGATATCCGACCTCAGGTTTCAGGAATCCTTGACAAAATTTATGTCGCAGAAGGAGCAAGGGTAACCAAAGGACAACCCTTATTTCAAATCAGTCCTTTACCTTTCAGGGAAGCATTAAACACTGCTAAAGCAACTTATCAGGCTGCAGAGGCAGCATTGGTTAGTGCAAAGCTGGAGGTTGAAAAACTGAAACCACTGGTGAGCAATCAGGTTGTTTCTGACTTTCAGCTAAAAACAGCTATGGCTGCTGAACAATTAGCAAAAGCTAATACCGAACAAGCCAGAGCAGGTGTTGAAGCCGCAAAAATTAATCTCGGTTATACCACTATTGCAGCTCCGGTTTCGGGTTTCATTGGCAGATTACCTAAAAAACAAGGAAGTCTTGTAGGTGTAAGTGATGCACTCGCCCTCACCACGATCTCCGATGCACATGAAGTATATGCTTACTTCTCTTTAGGTGAAGATGATTATATCGACTTCAACTCTAAATATCAGGGAAAAGACGCGGCAGAACGCTTTAAAAATATGCCAAAAGTTTCGCTCATTCTGGCAGATAAGTCTTCTTATGCAAGCCAGGGCAGAATCGATATGGTAGATGGTCAGTTCAATCGTCAGACAGGTTCAATTACACTGAGAGCTACTTTTCCAAATGAAGCAGGTGTGTTAAAATCGGGAAATACCGGTCGTATCAGATTAGGTAAAGAGCATAGTCAAACCGTGATGGTGCCGCAGGCTTCAACGGTTGAAGTACAGGACAAATTATTCGTATTCACTGTCGACGCTAAAAACCAGGTGAGCAAACAGCCAATTCAGATAATCGGAGCCAGCGGAACCAATTATCTTGTTCAGTCCGGCGTGAAAAAAGGCGATAGAATCGTCTTCGACGGCATTGACAAACTTAAAGAAGGAGATCATATCCAACCGGAACAAGTCTCTAAAGACAAACAAACCGCATTGAATTAATTCACGACTATTATGTTTAAGAAATTTATAGACAGACCTGTTCTTGCAACAGTAATCTCGATTCTGCTGGTTATACTCGGTATACTGGGTTTAAGCAGATTACCCTTGCAGCAGTTTCCAGATATTGCACCTCCGGCCGTTCAGGTAACTGCCTTGTACCCGGGTGCGAATGCAGAGACCGTACTGCGGTCTGTAGCACCATCCCTGGAGGAATCTATCAACGGGGTAGAAAATATGAGCTATATGAGCTCAACTGCGAGTAATGATGGTTCCCTGGTTATTACCGTTTATTTTAAGCTGGGTACAGATCCGGATCAGGCTGCGGTTAACGTACAGAACCGTGTTTCACAAGCGACCAGTCAGCTTCCAGCCGAAGTAATACAGGCAGGTGTGACCACGGCAAAACAACAGAACAGTTTGATCATGGTTCTGGACTTGTATACCGAGAATGAGCAAAGTTACGATCAGACGTTTCTGGCCAATTATGCAGCGATCAACCTTGTTCCTGAAATCAAAAGGATTCCCGGTGTAGGACAGGCAGCGATTTTTGGTGGTAATAAAGATTACTCTATGCGTGTATGGTTAAATCCTGCACAAATGTCTACCTATCAGCTTACTCCTAACGAAGTAATGGCTGCAATTAAAGATAAAAACTTAGAAGCTGCACCAGGTAAATTTGGTGAGAGCAGTAAGAATGCTTTTGAATATGTAATTAAGTATAAAGGAAAATTAAATAAACCGGAAGAATACGAAAACATGATTATCCGGGCAAATTCTGATGGTTCTTTCCTGCGTTTAAGGGATGTTGCCAGAGTAGAATTTGGTGCTTATACTTACGGTAGCCAGACTCGTATTAATGGTAAAGCCGGTATGAATATCGGTATTCAGCAATTAAGTGGTTCCAATGCGAATGAGATTCAGATCGCAATTATGGAGTTCATGAAAAAAGCAGAAAAGGATTTTCCAAAAGGCGTAAAATATGATATCCTTTACAGTACAAAAGTGGCACTCGACCAGAGTATAAATCAGGTTATTCACACATTGATAGAAGCCTTTATTCTGGTATTTATTGTAGTTTTCTTATTCCTGCAAGATTTCCGTTCTACACTGATTCCGGCTATTGCAGTACCGGTAGCGATACTTGGAACTTTCTTCCTGATGCAGGTATTTGGCTTCTCTATCAATTTGCTGACACTGTTTGCCCTGGTGCTCGCTATTGGTATTGTTGTCGATGATGCGATCGTCGTCGTCGAGGCCGTCCATGCGAAAATGGAACATCAGCATCTGGCACCTAAAGCGGCAACAGTATCTGCCATGCATGAAATTACCGGTGCGATTATTTCCATCACATTGGTTATGAGTGCGGTATTCTTACCTGTCGGTTTTATGGAAGGATCTACAGGGTTGTTCTACAGACAGTTTGCATTTACATTAGCTATCGCGATTGTGATTTCTGCGATTAACGCTTTAACACTGAGCCCGGCCTTATGTGCGCTGTTCTTAAAACACCAGGTTAAAGGTGGTGAGGTAGAAAATCCAAACTTTAAGACTCGATTCTTCAACTCATTTAATGCTGGTTTTGATACCATGACCAACCGTTATATGAAAAGTCTCCAATTCCTGATCAGAACCAAATGGGTGAGTATGGGTGGTCTGGCTGTTGTGATTCTGGCGACGATCTGGATGGTTAGGAAAACTCCTACAGGATTTATTCCTTCAGAAGATCAAGGATTTATCGCTATTTCAATGTCTATGCCAGCCGGTGCTTCACTGGACAGGTCTGCTGCAGCCATGAAAGAAGCTGAAGACCTTTTAAGACCATTAGAATTCACTAAATTATATAACTCACTGGCAGGTTTTAACTTGCTTACAAGTTCTACCAGTCCTTCGGCAGGTGCTTCGTTTATCTTATTGAAACCGACAGAAGAAAGAGGTAAAGTCAAAGATATCAATGAAATTATGGGCATTGTTAATGCTAAATTGGCATTAATTAAAGGCGCCAGTTTCTTTGTATTCACTTTCCCTACAGTTCCTGGTTTCAGTAATGTCGACGGGTTAGATATGGTTCTGCAGGATAAAACCGGTGGAAAATTAGAGAAATTCAGTAAGGTAGGTAATCATTTTATTGCCGAACTGATGAAGCGTCCCGAGATCGCTGTAGCTTTTACCTCGTTTAAGGCAGATTATCCGCAACTGGAGCTGCATCTGGATGAAGCTAAAGCTGAACAGTTAAATGTATCAGTTAAAGAAGTCCTGCAAACTATGCAGACCTATTTTGGTTCATCACAGGCATCAGACTTTAACCGTTTTGGTAAATATTACCGTGTAATGGTACAGGCAGATATCGCAGATCGTGCAGATCCATCGGCATTAGATGGTGTATTTGTCAAAAACAGAGATGGAGAGCCTGTTCCTGTGAGCACATTAGTTCGTCTGGAACGGGTATATGGTACCGAGACCGCGTCCAGATATAATCTCTTTAATTCGATTGGTATAAACGCGATTGCTAAACCTGGTTATAGTTCAGGTGACGCTATCCGTGCAGTTGAGGAAGTAGCAGCGAAAGAATTGCCATCTGGCTTCGCTTATGAATTTTCCGGTCTGACCAGAGAAGAGATCAGTTCAGGCGGACAGTCAGTAATTATCTTCCTGTTGTGTCTGGTATTCGTTTACTTCCTTTTATCGGCACAATACGAAAGTTATATCCTGCCTTTAGCGGTTATCCTTTCTATCCCAACCGGTGTATTTGGTGTATTCGTTGCTATCGGATTAACCGGTATCGCTAATAATATCTATGTACAGGTGGCTTTGGTCATGCTGATTGGTTTGCTGGCGAAAAATGCGATCCTGATTATCGAGTTCGCTGTTCAGCGTAGAAAAGCAGGTAAATCATTAGTATCAGCAGCACTGGAAGCAGCGAAACTTAGGTTGAGACCAATTATCATGACTTCACTTGCATTTATTGCAGGTATGGTACCGATGATGCAGGCTACCGGTCCATCGGCCCTTGGAAATCACTCTATTAGTATCGGTGCAGCCGGAGGGATGTTGAGCGGAGTAATCTTCGGTCTGTTAATCATCCCGGTTTTATTTGTCATTTTTCAATTCCTGCAGGAAAAGGTCAGCGGAAAAGCAGACCAGACCAGTCCGGAAACTTTAGCTATTAAACATCCATAATATGAAACTGTATTCAAAATACACCCTTTTTGTATTGACCGCGGTACTTTTGTTGGGTAGTTGTAAGGTATCACGCGATGTCGCGCTGCCTGAACACACCACTCCGGCACAATTTCAGGGGGCAGACAGTTCACAGGTTTCTGGTATAGCATCATTGTCTTATACCGAAATCTTTAACGAACCTGAATTGCTATCTCTGATTGATACGGCAATCAAAAAGAATTACGATTTACAAATTGCCATGAAAAATATGGAGGCTGCCGGCATATTGCTTAAACAGCAGTCCTTCAGAAATGTCCCTCAATTGAGTTTACAGGTTAACGCGAACACCAGCAGACCCTCAGATCATAGTCTGAACGGTGTAACGATGTCTCAGTTTATCGGTAGTTCACACATTGAAGATTATAACCTGGCAGCAGGTCTGAGCTGGGAAGCAGATATCTGGGGTAAATTAACACAGCAAAAAAATGCAGCCGCTGCCACTTATCTGCAATCTGCAGAAGCAAGGAAAGCAGTGCAGACCAGGCTTGTTTCCCAGGTCGCGACTACTTATTATAATCTGCTGATGCTGGATACACAACTGGAAACGGCTCGTAAAAATCTGGCGCTTAATACCAATACGCTGCGGATCATTAAAATGAAGTTCGAAGCAGGACAGCTTACTTCACTGGCTGTTCAGCAGGCAGCGGATCAGCAGTTGACCGCTTCGGCACTTATTCCGAACCTGGAACAACAAGCTGCACTAGCAGAAAATGCACTGCATGTACTTACCGGCCGTTTCCCAGGTAAAATGAACAGGGTAAACAGACTGGAGAATATTCCTGTCGACAGTAGTAAAGTAACAGGTGTTCCTGCCGAAATGTTGAGCCTTCGCCCGGATGTAAAACAAGCAGAACTGGAGCTTGTTAAAGCGAATGCGAAAGCAGGATATACTAAAGCAAGCATGTATCCTTCACTTGTTTTGAGTGCAAACGGTGGTCTGAACTCCTTTAAGGCAAGTAACTGGTTAAACATACCGGCCTCCTTATTCGGAAACCTGACAGGCGGATTAACGCAGCCTATATTTCAGCGCAGAGAACTGAAAACACAGTATGAACTGGCGCTAAAAGACAGGGAGGCGGTAGTACTTAAATTCAGAAGTACCGTACTGGAAGCTGTTGCTGAAGTTACCGATGAACTGGTTAAAACAGACAAACTGCAGCAGCAGTACCAACTAACTGCACAGCGTGTAGGATTAGCAAGGGTAGCGTTGAAAAATGCAGATCTGTTATTTAACAGTGGTAAAGCAGATTATCTGGAAGTAATTAATGCCCAGAGAAATGCATTACAGAGTGAATTGGAACTGGCCAGTCTTAAAACGGCCCGCTTACAGGCTCATATTGGTTTATATCGCGCCTTAGGTGGTGGCTGGAAATAAGCCTGACAACAGATTTAAATTCAAAACCGGATGCAAGAGATTGCATCCGGTTTTTTTGTTTTATGGAACACTTTTTGAACAAAGCTTCTGAAAATGAGCTATGGAGCCAAGAACTACTTTAGAAAACAATCCGCCAAAATCCAGAAGCAAAATCTGGATTACTATAACTCTGGTTATGCTCGTCGTTTTATCGGGATTTTTGTATTATCGCTATTATTTTGTTTTTGGGGAAGGGGTTAAAGCCGGACAGCTTAATTATTTCGTTAAAAAAGGATACCTGTTTAAAACTAGTGAAGGGCGTTTGATCCAGACTGGTATTCGTTCTCAGGCACCTGGAAATATAGCTTCAAATGAATTTATGTTTTCCGTTTCAGACCAGAAAGTTGCCGATCAGCTAAATAACAGCGCAGGTGCAGATTTAGAATTACATTACAAAGAATATCTTCATCCTTTGCCCTGGAGAGGCGTCAGTGAGTACGTGGTCGACAGTGTAATTTCTATAAATAGAAAATAGGCACAAGCTTTTCCCGCCGGTCATTGTCTGTCTGATTAATTCCTTAAATTAGCCTCGACAATGAGAATTCTTCACACTGCCGACTGGCATTTAGGAAAAAGACTGGAACAGAGTGAACGTACAGATGAGCATCAGGCTTTTCTGGACTGGCTTGTCCTTACACTGGATGCGCAGCGCATCGATGTTTTAATTATTGCCGGTGACATTTTTGATACTGGCAGCCCCTCGAATACGGCTTTGGAGCTTTACTATGCCTTTTTGCGTAAAGTAAAAGACACCTGCTGTGAAGAAGTAATTATTATAGGGGGGAATCATGATTCCATTAGTACACTGAATGCACCTCAATCATTGCTCAAGTATTTTAATGTACATATTGTCGGAGGAGTTCCTGAAGAGTTCACAGACCAGATTATTCAAATTAATAATTCAGCAGGTGAACCCGCACTCCTGGTTTGCGCAGTACCATTTCTCAGAGACCGTGACATCAGGTTGTCTATCGCCGGTGAAACAACGCTAGAGCGTGAACAGAGGCTCAAGCAAGGAATAACAGACCATTATCACCGCTTTATTCCGCATATCGCCTCATTTAAAGACCAGGGAGTACCAGTAATTGCCACCGGACACCTTTTTGCCGCCGGCTCCAGTACTTCGGACAGTGAGAAAGAAATTCATGTAGGTAATCTTGGACAGATTGGTGCAGACCAGTTTCCTGAAGCATTTGATTATGTAGCCCTGGGACATATACACCGGCCGCAAAAAATAAATCAGGTAGATCATATCCGGTATTCAGGCTCGCCAATTCCTTTAAGTTTTTCTGAGACATCCGACCGGAAGATTGTATTGGTTATCGAATTTGAAGGTCCGGCCTTAACTCTTATTGAAGAAATAGAAGTACCCTGTACGAGAAAATTACTACGCATAAAAGGAGATCTACTACAGGTGAAAAATAAATTAACACTGGTGGAGAATGCCGCTGCACTTTTTCCTGCATGGATTGAAATTCAGGTGGAGACGAACTCTTTTATTTATGAACTGGAAGATGAGCTTCAGGCATTGGTTGCTGGAAGCGATCATATAGAGCGCTTGTTTATCCGCCAGGTAAGAACAGGGGCAATCAAAAACCTCAACGAACAAAGCCAGGACCTGGCAGCGCTGAACGAACTTGATCCCGAAACTGTATTCGAAAGAAAGTGTGAATCCGCTTATCCGGGAGAAGATCATGCTGGTCTGATGGATACATTCAAACAGGTGATTTCCTATATGCAGGAAAAAGAACAGGAGTAAGGCAACCGAAAAAAGAAAGATCCCCAATGAAAATTATCGCTATCAGATTTCTTAACCTCAATTCGCTGAAAGGAACGCATGAGATCCGTTTTGATCAGTTTCCTCTGGACCAGGCGGGTATTTTTGCTATTACCGGGCCCACCGGAGCTGGTAAAACTACGCTGCTGGATGCCATTACAGTGGCACTTTACGGACGGGTCCACCGGCATCAGAAAGATGCATTTGAAATTATGACCCGACACACTGCTGAGTCCTATGCTGAGGTTGAATTTGAAATACAGCAAGTGCTTTACAGATCAAGATGGTCGGTTAGACGGGCGAGAGGAAAGGCCGATGGGCAATTGCAGACGCCAAAGATGGAGGTGGCAGAAGTAGAAAGTGGAAAAATAATTGCTGAACATCCTTTGCAGGAAGTAAAAGACGTTATCGTCAAAATCTGCGGGTTAGATTACAGCCAGTTTTTGCGTGCTGTGATTTTATCACAGGGAGATTTTACCAGGTTCCTTAAAGCCGATGAAAATGACCGGAGCGAATTACTGGAGAAAATTACGGATACGGGTATTTACTCGGAAATTTCTATTGCCGCTTTTGAAAAAGCAAGAGATGAAAAAATAAAACTGGAGCAGTTGCAGCAGCAGCTCACCTATGTAAACCTGTTGAGTACGGAAAGCAGGGCAGAATATACAATAGCACTTGATCAGACTCTAAAACAGGAGATCCAACATAAAAAAGAGCTGGACTCCACCCGGATACAGCTCGACTGGCTTAATCAACTTGACAGACTCACCCTCAGGCAAAAAGAACAGCTCAGTCTGCTCGAACAGGCAAGGGAAAGATTAAAAATAAATGAACCTGATTTTGCCCGGCTAAAGAAACATGAAGGAGCATTGCGCCATAAACCTTCCTTAATGGTACTGCAGAATATTGCCGTTCAACTGTCGGGTATGGAGCAGGAACTGGAACAGTCAGCAGTCAATTTGCCGGCATTAAATCAGGAGCAAACAGTGCTTTCAGAAACTTTGGTTCGCAAGAGTGAAGAGCTAATGGTATTGCAAACCGAACAATCACGTTTAGAACCCATTATCGAAGAGGTTTTTAAACTGGATTTAGCTATCGGGCATGCTTTAAAACAGAGTGATCTGTCCACCGCTGGTTTTAACCAGATACTTTTTGAACGGGATAATCTTCAATTGCAGGCAGCACAAATTAGTCAGCAGCTCGAAGAAATCAGAGCTGCGGCAGAACAAATTAAACAGTGGCTTCAGGACAATCAGGCCGATCAGGGACTAGACCATGCAATTGGAATTTGCAAACAGCTGCAAGACCGCCTGTCTAAAAACCAGCAACAAATTATCTCCCTCGAGCAACGGGGTGCAGTCCAGCAAAGAGAACTTAAAGAACAGCAGGACACTGCGTCGACATTACAATCAGCGCTGCAGAACCTTACCGTTGGAGAGCAGGACCTAATTGGAGGGCTCAATAAGATGCAGGCGAACCTGGCTAATCTGATAGCAGACTTTTCGGTTGAACAAAGAGAAGAAGAACTGCGCAAACTCCCTTTAATTATACAGCTCGTCGGTCAGCAGGTAAAGCTTGCGGCTTCCATCCTTAAAAATGAAGAAGAAGCTGTACAGTTGGAAGGGCAACAGAGCAGATATGAAAAGCAGGCTGCAGAATTGCAGATACGTTTTCAGAATACAGAAAAGGAATCGGTAAAAGTCCAGGAGCTGCTAGAATCTCTGCAAACGATCTATGAGCTGGAGGTCAAAGTCCAGGAATTTGAACCGGCGAGACAAGCGCTTCAACCCGAACAACCCTGTCCTTTATGCGGGTCCCTTGATCATCCATTTGTAAACGGGCATTATAGCGGAAAGGTAAGCGATGCTTTATCCAGGAGAAATCAGCAGCAGGAACAACTGAATATAATCCGCCAGCAACATTCTGCTGCCGGTTTGGAATTGAATACTATGCAGCTGGAACTGAAGAGCACAGCAGCACAGCTGTTAAATTGTAAAAATACATTAGCAGCTAATCTGCAGGAGTTTCAGGAGATTAATCTGCGTTTACCAAAACCTTTAGATTATAAGCGTAAAGCAATTATAGAAGCTGTAAGCCGGAAAAAACAACAAGAACAGCAGGAACAGGCTTTGGAGCTTACTCAGATCAGAGCGCAGCAGCAGGAAATACAAGCTCAGGAACTCCTGATTGCCCAGCATAAGGAACACTATGCTACAACACAAAATAAGCTGGCTGAAACCAATCTTAAAATTAAATATTCAAGAGACAGAGAAGAAGAATGCAATAGGGAATTAAAACAGAATCAAATTCAGCTTGAGGAGTATTTACAGGAAATACAAACACTGGTGAAGCCGTTTGGATTAGTTGCCAATATTGCTTCCGCGGGCAAACTGATACCGAAAATGGAAGAACGTTTGCAGCATTTCACGCGAAAGGGACAGGAATATCAACAAATACAGCAAAAATTAAGTCAGCTGGAAAGTACTGCGCTTCATACGTCATCTGTGCTGCTAGAAAAAGACCGGAATCTGAAACTGGCCAAAGACCTAATGGCTAATGACAAACTCCATCTGGATAAATTGAAAAGTGAGAGAGTAGCGCTGTTTGGTGAGGAGGATCCGGCAGCACAACGTGAAAAGAGCAGGAATACTGTGAAATTATATCAGCAGGAATATGAACAATTTCAAACTTCTTTCCGGGTAAAACAGGATGCTTTACGTCTGCTGGAAGACCGGACTGCAAATTTGAAACAGAGTACAGAAGCATTAAAAAATAATTATCAAAAGCAAAAAGCAGCATTTTTAACCATTCTTGCCGCAGATGATATTGATTCTTTAACTACCCTGGAGTCTCTCTTTCTGTCTGAAGAAGATGCTTCTGCGTTGCAGCACCTTATCCGGGAGATACAGCAGCAAATCTCTAATATGGAGGGTCTGTTGCAGGCTACTCAGGCAGAGTTTACGGCGGAAAAAGCCAAAGAACTAACCGGGCATAATCAAGAGTTTATATTACCTCAGTTGCAGCAGCAAGAGGAGAGTCTGACCAAAATACTTGAAGAGAAATTTAAGCTCAACCGCATCTTGTCAGACGATGATGAAATGAAAGCAAAACACGCTTCCGTGGTGTTACAAATGGAGCGGCAAACATTGGAAACAGAACGCTTTGCAAAACTTTCTTCACTGATCGGATCTGCTGACGGTAAACGTTTCAGCAGATTTGCACAGGGACTGACGCTTGCCCGTTTGACAGCCTTGGCTAACAGGCATCTTTTGCGTTTAAGTGATCGTTATCAGATTCTAAAGACTCCGGAGAAAGATCTGGACCTGCAGATCATAGACAGCTATCAGGCCGATGTTGTCCGGCCGATGACTACTTTATCCGGAGGAGAGAGTTTCCTTGTTAGTTTGAGTCTTGCGTTAGGTTTGTCCGATCTGGCGAGTAAAAAAGTACAGATCAATTCGTTGTTTATAGATGAGGGCTTTGGAACGCTGGATGCCGAAACACTGGATGTCGCCATTACTGCGCTGGAGAACTTGCAGGCAAATGGAAAAAGTATTGGGATAATTTCCCATGTTGAGGCATTGAAAGAAAGAATTAATACCCAGATCAGATTAACTAAAATGCCGGGTGGGAGCAGTAAGATTAGTATTACCAGCGGGGGAAGGATTTAAATTTTAAATCCTTCCAGCTAGTTCTGTGTTTTTTTCAGTAAGTGTACTGTCTTTGCTGGATAGTACTGCATTCGCAGCCAGGTGTGAATTGAGATATTTGGAGTCATAGGACTGCGTACTTCCATTAATGAAAATCACCGTTTTTCCAGCTATCGTATTAATAACCTGATCGCTTAGTTCTGCAGGTACTGCAGGACAGCCATGACTGCGGCCAAGTCTGCCCAGTTCATTTATAGTTGCCTGGCTCACGTAGGGAGCGCCATGTACAACAATGGCACGTTTTCTGGCATTGGCATTATAACCTTCATCCATGCCGTCTAATCTTAGCGAACGTCCATGTTTACCACGGTAAATTTCGGCAGTAACATAAAAACCGAGGCTGCTTTCGTTGGATTCGTTTGTATCCGAGAAACGTGTGGCCAGATCTCCGCCACTTTTTTCACCATGTGCTACCCAGGTATGCAGCAATAAGGAGTCTGTTTCCAGATCTATAATCCATAGTCTCTTTTTCGTACTGTTCTGATCAAAGTCTGCGATTGTCAGAATTGATTTCCCGTTGCCGGCTTTACCTGTATTTTTAAGGTTGTAATATCCAGTGAGTGCTTTATGAAATACTTCTTCACTTAATCCCGCCTCCTGAAGGTGAATGCTTTTATACTTATTAGTTACATAGATCTGATAAAGTGCGTCTTCTGTAATTGTTTTAACCTGGAATTTAGGTTGAACTGGAGATACCCAGCTGATAACTGAAAAAGCAATGGCTACTAATAACATGCCGGCTACGCCTAAAAGGTGTTTTTTCATTAGCAATTATTTGGTTTTTGTTGAACTTTTTTTGTTTAATGTTTAACCAATATAACGAAATTAATACTGTTCAAAAAGTTGCAGCATCTTATAATTACGTGGATATGACCGATATAACCCGCTGGAATTTTTGCTAAAATGAACTGGTTATCCATTAAGACGTGATTTTGGTGCCATTGCCGGAATGTATATTTTTTGTTTTTTTTTTCCGCAGCGTCCCGGTTATAGTCATATATCCGGGTTTTACCTGATTATTGGCAAATTGCAAAACTTAAACAAAACCACTTTATTAGACCACAATACAGAAATACGGGTGATGACAGACTCCTAAATCAAATTGTAGTCTCGACTGTTATTCGTATATGATTAAATATAGATATACTCAGCATCATGATGTTAGCTGCACACAAGAGTTTTGCATACATCACATTAATCAGGATAACCAGTACGTGGTAGAATTGGAAGGAGAGGTTTTAGGTTACCTGTTTGTAGATGGTATCAATACCGAAACTGGAAAACCAATCTGGAAGGGAAATACAACAATATTAAACCTTTCGGCAGATACGTTGGGCAGCTGGATTGAAAAAACGGACGAGAACGAAGCAGTATAGAAGTCTCTTTGGTAGTAAATTGTTTGTTTTTATAACATCTTGTTCATTTTGATTTAATATTGAGAATCTACTTTTGTGATAGATAATATTTGGTTAGTATTTTCTAAAGTTTAGGTTTAGTTGATTGAAATAACCCGGGTGGATGTCCGGGTTTTTTGCGTTTAATGACCTTTTTTAATTACCTCTTTTTATCTTAATACTGGTTGAGGTTGATATACCCTTGCGATACCGTTGGGATACCCTTCCTTTACCCAACGGGTATCGCAACGGGTAAACAGAGGGTATCGCAAGGGTAAAGGGAGGGTATTGCAACCCCGAAAAACAGCAACACGAAACAGATTCGAAATTGCTGGTAAATATAAGCCTGTTAATACCTAAATCTGCAAATGAATTTAGTGGATGATCTGCTATCCGCTGATATACAGTGTATATGCTGGTATGGTGTTTTTTTTAATTTAAAACTACTATTTCTATATAGAATCTATATATTTGAGTATTGAGGGGTAAAATCCGCAGAACAAAACAACCTATAACCAAGATTTATTGACATGCAGAGTTTTAGAACGGAGCTTGAAAATCCGGTAGTCGAAAAAGATATTATTGATCTTGAACAGAAGATCCGTGCCTTTAGAGAAGGAAAAATCCATGATGAGAAATTTCGTAGTCTTCGTCTGGCCAGAGGTGTGTACGGGCAAAGACAGCCGGGTGTACAGATGGTCCGGATTAAGTTACCCTTCGGTAAAGTTACCTTTAAACAGCTTTTAAGGATAGCAGATGTTTCCGATGAGTATGGAAGTGGAAACCTCCACCTCACGACACGCCAGGACATTCAGATTCATTACGTCAGTCTTGACAGGACTCCGCAGTTATGGGCAGAACTGGAACGTGATGATATTACTTTACGGGAAGCTTGTGGTAATACAGTTAGAAATGTGACATCTTCACCAGATGCTGGGATCAATCCTGATGAGCTGTTCGACGTGTCTCCCTATGCGCAGGCTACATTTGCTTATTTCCTGCGTAATCCGGTTTGTCAGGAGATGGGCAGAAAGATTAAAATTTCTTTTTCTGCGAATGCTAAAGATACTGCCTTCAGTTATATCCATGATCTGGGTTTTATCCCAAAACTTGATGAACAGGGAAACAGGGGCTTTAAGGTTATGTTTGCCGGAGGTTTAGGTGCGCAGCCATTTCTGGCAAGTGTAGTAAAGACATTTTTACCGGAAGACCAGCTGATTCCTTATACAGAGTCTGTACTACGCGTTTTTGACCGTTATGGAGAACGCAGTAACAGGAATAAAGCAAGAATGAAATATCTGGTTCAAAAGTTAGGTTTGGAAGAAGTAACCAGATTGATTGAAGAAGAAGTTATTGCTAATAAATCCAGAACATATACGATTAACCGTGATTTGGTACCATTACCTGAAGCACCACCTGAAATTGCGTTTGATGCAGAATTGAAACCTGCAGATCCGGTTCATTATCAGCAATGGCTGGATACCAATGTTTTCCAGCAGAAGCAAGCTGGTTTTTACGGAGTTTATTTAAAAATACCAGTTGGGGATATTAAAACTGACCGTGCCAGATTACTGGTAGAAGCAATCAGACCTTATGTGGCAGATGAAATCAGGATCACCCAAAATCAGGGATTGCTGCTCAAATTCGTGAGAGCAAACGGCCTTTTGCCATTGTACAATAATCTGCTGGAATTGGGTTTTGCTGTTAGTGGTTTTGATAGCCTTGCCGATGTAACGACCTGCCCCGGAACAGATACCTGTAATCTGGGTATAGCCAACAGTATGTCGCTGGCTGTCGTACTGGAAACAGTGATACAGGATGAATTTCCAGATTTGATTTACGATAAAGACATTAAAATAAAAATAAGTGGTTGTATGAATTCCTGCGGACAGCACGGACTTGCACATATTGGCTTTCACGGAAGCTCAGTAAAAGCAAACGGACAGGTTGTACCTGCGGTTCAGGTTATGCTTGGCGGTGGAACAGTTGGAGACGGAGAAGGGCGTGTGGCAGAACGCGTCATTAAAGTACCTACAAAGCGTGCTCAATCTGTTTTAAGAAGTATTTTGGAAGATTACCAGTTGCATGCTGCAGGTAAAAGCTTCCATGAATATTATGACTTCAGTGGAAAAGATTATTTCTATCAGCTTTTAAAACCTCTTGCCGATTTAACTACGCTTACTCCCGAAGAATACGTAGACTGGGGACATGAAGAAACTTTTCAGACCGCTATTGGAGTAGGTGAATGTGCAGGCGTAATCGTCGATCTGGTTGCGACACTGTTATATGAAGGAGAAGAAAAACTACTTTGGGCCAGAGAGGCATTTGAAGCAGGAGCATGGTCAGATGCAATTTATCATGCTTATAGTGTTTATGTCAATACGGCGAAGGCTTTATTGCTTGATAAAGGAATTAGTGCGAGTACACAAATTGGTGTCATTCGTGAATTTGATACAAATTTTGTCAGTACCGGAGAAGTGAAGCTGGAAGGTAATTTCTCAGATCTGGTTCTGCAGATAAATAAAAATGAACCAGGTGCTGAATTTGCGGCAGCTTACTTAAAGGGCGCGGGTGAATTTTATCAGGAATTAAGGGCGAAAAGGGAGGCGCAGGTTAAAGCATGAAATTAAATAGTCAAAGACAAATTCCGGAACCCAGGATTACCCTGGTAGGTGCAGGTCCTGGTGATCCGGATCTGATTACCATGAAAGGTGCAAAAGCACTGGGAGATGCAGATGTAATTCTTTATGATGCATTGGTAAATGAAGATTTGCTCGAGTATGCCAAAGCAGGTGCAGTTAAAGTATTCGTAGGAAAAAGATCAGGGCAACATTCCAGTACACAGCAGGAAATTAATCAGCTGATGGTAGATTATGCCTTAAATTATGGTCATGTGGTCAGGCTGAAAGGTGGAGATCCCTTCGTTTTCGGTCGTGGATATGAAGAAATGAACTTCGCTGCAGGTTATAATATCCCAGTTAAAATAGTGCCGGGCTTATCCAGTTCTATTGCTGTACCGGGATTACAGCAAATTCCTGTTACACACCGCGGTCTGAGCGAAAGCTTCTGGGTTGTAACGGGCACGACGGCATCGGGAGCGATATCTAATGATTTATATGAAGCTGTCCGGACAAAGGCTACAGTTGTAGTACTCATGGGAATGAATAAACTGAAAGAAATCGTCAGGTTATACCAGCAGGAAGGCAAAAGTAAACTGCCTGTCGCCATAATTCAGAATGGAAGTACCGATATGGAAAAATGTGCTGTGGGTATTGTCGATACAATTCTGGAGGTAGCAGAGGAAAAACACATCGCAGCTCCGGCAATTATTGTATTGGGGGAAGTTGTGTCTTTGCATCCGGATTTTCAGCCGATCAGAGATTTCTTCGAAACCATTCAAACAGAAATTAGCTAAAATATGCCGCAGGGTAACCAGTTATTTCCTGTTTTTCTGAAATTAAACCAAATGCATACGCTAGTCATAGGCGCCGGTCCCGTAGGTCTGGAAAAACTCCAGGCTTTGGTCAGGCAGAGTGAACAGGCACGAATTAAAGTTGTTGCGGCCGAAATTTCCGAAGAGGTGTATGCTTTTGCAAAAGAATATCCGCAGATTATTCTGGAACATAAAAATTATGAAGCGGCAGACCTGGCAGGAGTAGACCTGGTTATAGCAGCCACGAATAACCCGGAACTTAACTTAAAAATAGTTGAAGACGGGCATCATGCGCGTCTTTTGGTGAATATTGCGGATAAACCAGAACTCTGTGATTTTTATCTGGGTTCGATAGTGAAAAAAGGCGATTTAAAAATTGCGATTTCTACCAATGGAAAATCCCCGACCATAGCGAAAAGATTAAAAGAAGTATTTCAGGAAAATTTACCTGACGGATTAGATATAACACTGCAGCAAATGAGTAAATTTCGTCAAACCCTGGATGGAGATTTCCGGGACAAAGTGCAAAAGTTAAACGAAGTAAGTGCCGTTTTGGTAGACCCGGCGGCTAAATCTACATCTTCCCCATCTTTCAAGTGGCTGTTATGGGCAACAATTATGTTATCACTAGCGACATTGGTAGCGATCTTTTGGCACCGGGAACCGGAATTTCAGGCTTATCTGGTTAATATAGACCCTATATTTTACTGGTTTTTAATGGGAGGGTTCGTCTTTGCAATGATTGACGGTGCTATTGGGATGTCTTATGGAGTGACCTCAACTGCATTTTCACTTTCTATGGGACTACCACCAGCTTCAGCGAGTATGGCAGTGCATTTATCCGAAGTACTTAGTAATGGAATTGCTGGCTGGATGCATTACAGGATGGGGAATATTAACTGGAAATTATTCCGCCTGTTGATTATCCCCGGTGTAATCGGAGCCGTTGGCGGTGCATTTCTACTCTCATCCCTGGAACATTACAGTGCCTATACCAAACCGTTGGTTTCCGTTTATACATTGATTCTGGGTGGAGTGATTTTATCGAAGGCATTTAAGAAACCTGGTAAGCGCAAGAACGGGAAAATTAAACAAATCGTTCCGCTGGGTTTCTTTGGTGGTTTTATCGATGCGGTTGGTGGTGGTGGATGGGGATCTATAGTATTATCCAGTCTGATTGCCGGTGGCAGGAATGCCAGGTTTTCTCTGGGAACAGTGAAGATCACCCGTTTTTTTATCGCGCTGATGAGCTCACTGACTTTTATCACCATGTTGAAATATGTTCACTGGGAAGCCGTTGGAGGTTTGATTATCGGTAGTGCACTCGCGGCGCCTATTGCCGCTAAAGTTTCTAACCGGATCTCGGTAAAGAGTATTATGGTGGCTGTAGGTATCATCGTAATTCTGGTGAGCTTAAGAAGCGTAATTATGTTTATTTTAAAAGTATTATAATATGAAAGCATTACTGGAAGAAATTGCTGCTGAACTGGATGGCAAAGATCCGGTATCGGCTATCAGTATACTAGCAGACAGGTTCCCCGGAAAGATTACTTTCTCTACCAGTTTCGGCTGGGAAGACCAGGTAATTACCGACTTTATTTTTAAGAATAATTTGCCAGTAAGGGTGTTTTCACTGGAAACCGGCCGCTTATTTCCGGAGACCTATTATGTATGGAACAGGACACTGGAAAGATATAATCAGCCTATTTATACTTACTATCCGGATGCAGCGGAACTCGAAAGAATGGTAAGCACAAAAGGACCATCGAGTTTTTATACTTCGGTAGAAAACCGGAAAGAATGTTGTGCCATCCGTAAAATGGGCCCCTTAAAACGAGCCCTTGATGGACAGCAATGCTGGATAACCGGTATTCGGGCAGAACAGTCAGTTAACCGTACAGATATGAGTAACCTGGAATGGGACGAACAGAATCAGCTGATTAAGTTTCATCCGGTTTTTGACTGGACACTGGAGGATTTGAAAGCTTATATCCGTGAAAATAATATTATCTATAATCCGCTCCACGATAAAGGATTTCCTAGTATCGGTTGTGCGCCCTGTACCAGGGCTGTACAGGAAGGCGAAGATTTCCGTGCAGGGAGATGGTGGTGGGAAGATCAGTCGAAGAAAGAATGTGGTTTGCACGCCACAAAATAATTTGTAAAAAGAACATGCAAGCACAAAAATTAGATTATTTAGATGAACTGGAGGCAGAAGCGATTCATATTCTGCGGGAAGTTGCAGGGCAGTTTGAAAAACCTGCACTCTTGTTTTCAGGTGGAAAAGATTCTATAACACTGGTAAGGCTAGCTGAAAAAGCTTTCCGTCCGGGTAAGTTTCCGTTCCCGCTGGTACATATCGATACCGGGCATAATTTTGAAGAAACCATTATTTACCGTGATCAGATGGTCGAACGTTTGGGCGAAAAACTCATAGTCGGTTACGTTCAGGATGCTATAGATCAGGGAAAGGTTTTGGAGCAAAAAGGGAAAAATGCCAGCAGAAATGCGTTACAGACAGTTACCCTATTGGATACAATTGCAGAACATGGCTTTGATGCCTGTATTGGTGGTGCCAGAAGGGATGAAGAGAAAGCCAGAGCAAAGGAAAGAATATTTTCTGTGCGTGATGAATTCGGGCAATGGGATCCGAAAAGACAGCGTCCGGAACTCTGGAATATTTATAACGGTAGAATTCAGAAAGGTGAAAATGTCAGGGTCTTTCCAATTAGTAACTGGACGGAGCTGGATGTATGGAATTATATCCGGCGTGAAAAAATGGATCTTCCAAGTATCTATTTTGCGCATCAACGGGACTGTATTACCAGAAATGGCCAGCTGATGGCTGCCTCGCCTTATTTAAATATGGATGAGGAAGACCTGATTGTGAGCCGTAAAGTTCGTTTCAGGACAGTGGGAGACATGAGCTGTACAGCAGCAGTAGCATCGGACGCAGATCAGATTGACGATATTATTGCGGAGATCAGTGCGTCAAAAATTAGTGAACGAGGTGCCAGACTGGATGATAAAGTATCAGAAGCAGCGATGGAAGACCGAAAGAAAGGAGGATATTTTTAATGGATATATTAAAGTTTTTTACAGCCGGAAGCGTTGACGATGGTAAGAGTACACTAATCGGAAGATTATTATATGATACCAATTCGATTCTTGCAGATCAGCTAGAGGCATTACAGGCTTCGAACAGGAAAAATGACGACGGGACTATCGACCTCGCGATTCTTACCGATGGACTGCGTGCCGAACGGGAGCAGGGCATTACCATAGACGTCGCGTATAAATATTTCCAGACCGAAAAGCGTAAATTTATAATTGCCGATACGCCTGGGCATATTCAGTATACCAGAAATATGGTTACCGGAGCCTCTACCGCCAAACTCGCGATTATTTTAATCGATGCCCGAAAAGGTGTTGTTGAACAGACTGTAAGACATTCTTATCTGGTTTCGCTTCTGGGCGTGTCCGAGCTTGCAGTTTGTATTAATAAGATGGATATGGTCGATTACAGTGAAACTGTATTTCGGGAAATCACGGAAGCTTATGAAGCACTGGCTGCCAAATTAAATCTTAATAAAGTTAATTTTATTCCGGTAAGTGCTTTAAAAGGAGATAACATTGTGCATCGCTCTGTTCACATGCCCTGGTATGATGGTTCCAGTCTGCTCTATTTTCTGGAAAATGTCGAAGTAACTGGCCATTTGCCCTCAGTATATGCGAGAATGCCTGTTCAATGGGTAATACGCCCGCAGACAGAAGATCTGCATGATTACAGGGGGTATGCCGGCAGAATCCTGAGCGGAACCTTTAAAAAAGGTGATGCAGTGACAGTTATGCCCTCAGGACAGCAATCTGTGATTGACCGGATAGAAGTATTTGACAAAGAGCCAGAGCAAGCATTGACAGGTATGTCTGTTACACTTCACCTGAAAGATCAGGTCGATATAAGCCGGGGAGATGTGCTGGTCAGTTCGGCAAGACTTACCCAGCAGACCAGAAATATTGCTGCAGATTTATGCTGGATGGACCAGAAACAACTGGATAACTCTTTGACCTATCTGCTGCAGCATAATAGCAAAATCACGAAATGTAAGATTGCCGATATTCAGTATAAAGTTGATATTAACACAATGAATAAAGAAAGTGCTGATACTTTTCATCTAAATGATATTGGAAGGGTCGAACTTAAAACGGCAGATGAGCTTGCATTTGACTGGTATGATGAAAACCCAGCCAATGGTGCCGCCATTTTGATTGATAGCAGAACTAACCTTACTGTAGCTGCACTGATGTTCAGAGAGGCCGTTTAATCCTGCAAAATCTTATTGCATAAACAGAACAGGCTTAAGGGCCTGTTTTTTTATGCAACATATATTCTCTATTTTGTTGATCTGCGACATTCTGCCCGGAATTTATCGGGAAGATAACATGCATATTATCAGATGAAAAAGTCAGACATATACGAGATAGCGATCAGAATTTTAGGTTTATATCTGATAACTATACTGGTCACGCAATTCCGGGATGTGCTGATGTTCGCCAGTATAGCTATGCAGAAGCAGGAGCATGGCGCTCGGGCGGGAGATATAGATCAATGGCCAGTATTTATATTCATTGTCGCGAGTTTTATCTTACTTTCTTTTTTTACGGCATTGTTAATTTTCAAAGCCAAAGACATCACACGCCTGATTTGCCGCAAGGAAGACATGGAAACGGAAACCGGCGCCGGAATGGAACGGAAAACAATTTACGAGATCGCATTGACCTTACTTGGTTTGATTACCATTGTTCAGGCATTGCCGGAATTTGGATTTAAATTCAGGCAGCATCTCCAGTTAGTACAGAATGGACAGTCCAATAGAGATGGCGAAATACAGCTTCTGGTTATTTTGGGACTCAAACTGATCATTGGGGTATTGTCAGTTGTATATGCGAAAGCGATTTCATCCGCTCTTGGAAAGAAATGATTTGGTGGTTTGGTTTTCTAACTCTAATTTCTATCTTTAAATCCGCAATTTCCTTGCAGGTAGACATTTAAAATATTCATGAAAGCTACACCGCAGCAGCAAGCACAAAAAACACCCGGTATATTTAGTCTGCTCAGGCCATACAGCGGCTTAATTGGTTTACTAATTCTATTTGCCCTGATTAGTAATGGTTTAAATCTCTGGCTTCCGCGTTTAATCGGTCAGGGGATCGATGCATTTGAGCATAATTCTTTTTCATTCCCCAATATGATCGTCAGTTTCGTATCGGTGGCATTTGTAATCTTCGTGTTCAGTTTACTGCAAGGAGTAGTTCAGACTTATGCTTCCGAAAAAGTGGCCCGCGATCTGAGGACGCGGATTGCCGAACGTATTTCAGTGCAGAATTTTACATTTATTGAAAATACAACTCCCGCTAAATTACTTACCAATCTCACTTCCGACGTAGATTCTATTAAACTCTTTGTTTCACAGGCAATTGTTTCTATCGTTTCCTCGCTGTTTATTATTATCGGGGCAAGCGTCTTACTGCTAAGCATCAACTGGAAACTAGGTTTAATGATTATTGCAATCATTCCTATTATAGGTGGTGCATTCTATCTTGTACTGAGAAGGGTGAAAGTCTTGTTTAAAAGGAGCCGTGAAGTAATTGACTGGCTTAACAAAGTTATCAATGAAAGTATATTAGGAGCTGCGCTTATCCGCGTGATCAATTCGCAATTTTTAGAATATGAAAAATTCTTTAAGGCTAGTCAGGAATCGAGAGATATTGGTTTAACTATTCTTCGGTTATTTGCCTGGCTTATTCCGATCATTGTATTTACAGCGAATATCGCGGGGCTTTCCATATTGGTGCTTGGAGGTCATTTTGTGGTTAAAGGAAGTATGAGTATCGGGGAATTTGCCGCCTTCAACAGCTATCTTGCTCTTTTGATCTTTCCAATACTGGTTATTGGTTTTATGAGTAATGTGATCGCTCAGGCCACTGCATCCTATAACCGGATAGTGTTAGTGCTGGAAGCTAAAGATCCAGCTGCTACCGGAGTCGTAGACCAGTCGCTTGAAGGTGCTGTGGAAGTAAAAGATCTCAGTCTTCGTTTTGGGCAAAAATACGCCTTGAAAGATATTAATTTTAAGGTGGAACCAGGTGCACGTGTCGCAATTATTGGTCCGACGGCAGCAGGAAAAACGCAATTGCTGTACTTACTGACAGGGCTGACTATTCCTGAAAGTGGGCAGGTATTATATGATCACAGGCCAATATCTGCTTATCAGCCGGAAGCGTTTTATAAACAGATCGGATTTGTCTTTCAGGATAGTATTTTATTTAACCTAAGTATCAGGGAGAACATCGCTTTCAGTGATACGGTTACAGATGAATCTTTAGAGAAGGCAATCCGTACGGCCGAATTGAGTGAGTTTGTCAATAGTTTGCCGAATGGATTGGATACTAAAGTTTCCGAACGAGGATTAAGTTTATCAGGAGGGCAGAAGCAAAGAATTATGCTTGCCCGGGCATTAGCACTGGATCCTAAAATTTTATTACTTGACGATTTTACCGCCCGTGTCGATTTACAGACGGAGGCGCGCATTTTAAATAATATTTCCCGGAGCTATCCAGGTATGACTACGATTTCAGTTACACAGAAGATTGCTGCGGTACAGCATTATTCACAACTTATCCTGCTTATGCAAGGTGAAGTGCTCGCCAAAGGCACACATCAGGAACTAATGGAAAGCAGTCCTGAATATGTACAGATTTTTAACTCCCAGCAAAGCACGAGCAATTATGAACTATGAGCTTAAAAATGCAGATAGATCTGCAGAAAAAGTATCTACCTGGGCTGGATTAAAAGGTTTACTGAAATTAGTCGAGCAGGAGAGGAAAACTTTGTTACTCGCTTTATGTGCTATCCTGGTAAATGCATTTCTCAATCTGATCGGACCGCTCCTGATTGGATATACGATAGATCATTATATCATGCAAAAGAACTTTAAAGGTGTGCCGCTTTATGCGGGCATACTGCTTGGTTTATACATGATTGCTTTCATTGCCAGTTATTTTCAAACCAAATTGATGGGAGGGGTAGGGCAAAGGATTATTTTCGAACTGCGAAACTCCATCTTTGGTAAGATCCAGCAGTTACCGTTGGCATTCTTTAATGCAAACAAAGCCGGAGATCTGATTTCCAGAGTAAATAATGATACAGATAAACTGAGTCAGTTCTTTTCTCAATCGTTAATGCAGTTCGTCGGAACGATTGTGATGATGATCGGATCCGGTATTTTTCTATTAGTCATTCACCCTGAGTTAGGATTGGCCACACTGGTGCCTGCCTTATTTATTTTGATATTTACCAAAGCAATTTCGCCTTGGGTAAAGTACCGGAATAAAAGAAACCTGGAAAGTACAGGAGCGATGAGCGGAGAAATTCAGGAGAGCCTGAATAATTTTAAAGTGATTATTGCTTTCAACCGCCGGGATTATTTCCGGGAAAAATTTGAACAGGCTAATACAGACAATTATAAAACAGCGATCAGGTCCGGTTTGGCAAATATGCTTTTTATGCCCGTATTCGGATTATTTTCTTCAATTGCACAATTAGTCGTACTGGCGTTTGGTATCTATCTGATTATGCAGGGAAACTTTAGTGTCGGATTGCTCGTCAGTTATCTGGCTTATGCAACAAATTTTTATAACCCTTTAAGACAACTTGCTGCACTTTGGACCAGTTTGCAGGTCGCACTGGCTGGCTGGGAAAGAATTACGCAAATACTGGCCTTACAAAATAATCTGCTTACGTTATCTGCAGGAACTGCCGAGAATAATGGACACAGCCCGGTTCTGGAGTTCAGGAATGTCCATTTTGGCTATCCCGGAGGATACGAGATCCTGCATCATATTAATTTTTCATTGGAAGCCGGCAAAACTTATGCGCTGGTAGGGCCGACTGGTGGAGGAAAAACCACCACTGCTGCAATGATGGCGAGATTATACGATCCTTTGGAGGGAGAGGTGTTACTTGACGGTAAAGATATCCGGACTTATACGGATGAAGAGAGAACTGCGAAAATCGGTTATATCCTTCAGGACCCTTTTCTGTTTTCAGGAACAGTAAAAGAAAATATGCTGTATCATAATAACCTTTATGCCGGGTTTACCGACGAACAGTTTAAAGTAGTTTTGGAGGAAGCTAAACTGGAAGGACTGCTTACTACCTTTGACCAGGGATTGGAAACACCGGTCACTTCCTCAGGAGATAGCCTGAGCATCGGTCAGAAGCAACTTATTGCTTTTATGAGGGCTGTATTGCGGAAGCCGAAAATATTGATCCTGGATGAAGCTACAGCAAATATTGATACTATTACTGAACAATTACTTGGACAGATACTCGATAATCTGGCTAAGGATACCACGCAGGTTATCATTGCGCACAGACTGAACACCATTGAAAATGCAGATGAAATTTTCTTTATTAATTCAGGCGAAGTAGTCCGTGCGGGTTCGTTTTCGGAAGCTGTTTCCCGGTTAATGGAGGGTAAGAGATCCAGCTAAGCTAGTTTGCTATTCTGTTTTACACGCAACAGACTCAAAAACAAATCTGCCACGGTCGTAATTGATGGGTACGTCGGGCCTGAAATATGTTCTGCCCATCATGGTCTCCATTTCTCCTATCCCTAGCTTAAGGACGCTGTCCTGTTTTAAAAGGGCAAGTGGATTAGTGAAGGTTTCTTTTGATTGACCATTCCGCAGATAGAAATTAACGAGCAAGGTGTCGCCACTGAATTTACCAGCTATCGTACCGTGCTGATCGTCTTTTCCTTTGTATTTAAAATGAAGATCACCCTCGGCCTTTTTCTCAAAAGTTTTGAGTTGCAGGGTTGCGGTATCCTGACCATCTATAGCCTGGTAGCAGGTCGTGGTCCAGGCAGTATCAGTAACCTTTTTTTGGTTACTATCTGGTGAAGAACATGCCTGGATAAATAGTCCGGCAAACAGGAGGCTGGAGAGTGGAGCTAATTTTTTCATAATAAACTTTTCTTTATGATGTATAAAACCTCTTGTTTCCATAAATTGTTTGCGCATAAAAAAACAGGCACAGAGCCTGTCTTGTATAAGTTGGTTCCTGGTATCGTTAAATGCTAAGCTTGAACGATATCATAGACGACCACTTTTGACCATAAATGACTGTATTTTTCAATAAATGCCAGATGGATTGGGTGGGTCTGATAGACTGCCTGGCCTGCAAGGTCATTGAAAAAAAGAAGTTCTGATACGCCCCAGCTGCTATCAATAACATCTCTTTTTTCTGTGTCGGCTACAATGCCAACGTGGATACCTTTAACTGTTTCGATTTTAGAGAGTGTTTTAACGCCTGCTACGAGCAGGTCGCGGTCGGCTTTAGAGTCTGGGTTTTTCAGCCAGAAGAAAACGTGGTGTACTACAGGGTACTGGTGTTCCATAACGTTAGGTGATAATGAAACAGGCATTGCTGTAGCTACAGTAGTCGTAACTGCCAGTGCTGCTGCTGTTCCAATGAATTTTCTGCGTGTTGAATTGGCCATAAACAGGTGCGGGTTTAGATTAATTGACTTTAACATATCTGATTAGACAGGCTTCGATACATGCGCCTTGTGTCATCGTCATTTCTTTAGTATTTACCGTATAGATCAAAGTTATTTTTGAATTATCAGTTTTGGTGAAAGTTATGCGTCCTTCATCCTCGAGCGTGTAATTTTTATAATCATTCAGGCCCTTTGTGGTTCCGTTCGCATAAAGATAAATTAGCGTGCGGTCTTTAGCTGGAAGATCTCTCCATGGAGTTTTACCATTTCCAATATCGTTAAGGACCGCTACAGACTGCCAGGTACCAATGACGCCATCACCGGAGGGAGCATCTCCCTGGTTGTCATTTTTTTTGCAGCCGGCTAGTATTATAGTAAAGATACTTAGTGCGAGGATAATTCTTTTCATATAAAAATTTAAGGTATTGAAAGATAAGAAAAATCTAGTTTAATTCATGTATTTAACAGCACATCCATCGGTGCAGAGACCGTCCGAGAGGATCAGTTCTTTCGGGTTTACCAATCTATAAACAGATTGTACTTCAGAAATTCCCGGTTAAATTAAGGTTTTGTAATGACTAATTTATCGTCGATAAATATTGAGGCGGCTATTTTCTGATTTGGTAATTTGAACCTGCTGTCTTCTTGGATTTCGGCTGAGAATATCGGTCACCCTTGCTGCACTGGCATTAACGCGGTATTTAGTAGCAATTTCTTGTGCAATAGCTTTGGCAGTCCTGGGTTTGTCTAAAAAATCAGAATTTAATATCCTGTCGACATAATGAGAGAGATTTGGTGTTTCTTCATTAAGCCAGGCTGGATCTATCTGTTTGCTGATCAGATATTTTCTGATATTATCCCGTAATATTTCTTTAGACGGGATGGGGAATTCCGGGTCGGCGAGCTGATAATATCTGACGCCAAATGTCTGGCCTATAGTTTCCTGAATCTTAATGCCGATATTAACATCTCCATTTTCGATAGCTGCTATATAGGGCTGATGGACTTCAGTAAATGTCGCAAGTTCTTTCTGAGAGAGCTCCGCTGTTTTTCTGAATGCCCTGATACGCTGACCGTATTCTTTAACCGCACTATAATCTTTTTTGGACACAAACAAATAAAACAGTATCAGTTATCTTAACCGATACTGTTTTATGTATATAAGGCGATAGGTTTACCGGGATGAGTATTTACTGATTATTACTTACTATCAGTGTCATATACTGTCTGATATTTGATCTCCTTCATTACAAAGGAACTCTGCACATGGGCAATATTCTCAATGGCGGCCAACTTATTGGATAGAAAGTCCTGGTAACGTTTCATATCTGAAACGACTACTTTTAGTGAGTAGTCAAAATTGCCAGCCACGTGGAAGCACTCCATTACTTCAGGAATTGCAGCTACAGCCTGTTCAAAACCGATAATCATAGCTTTAGAATGCAGCCTTAGTGAAACTTGTATTAATGCTACAATGTCTTTACCTATTTTATCTCTGTCCAGAACAGCAACATAGCGCAGAATGACTCCGGATTGCTCAATCTTTTTAAGCCTCTCATAAGTTGGTGTGAGGCTGAGCCCGATTCTGCCTGCTATTTGTTTAGCATTTAAGCGTGCATCGGTCTGTAATTCCTTTAAAATCTGATGGTCAGTTTTGTCAAAAATAGCTGCGGTAGTCATTTTTTGCTGTGTTCTTTAAAATTCTTATTTGCTGTCAGTATAAAATTACTGTATATCCAGTAAATGTAATGTATATTTTCTTAAATGCTATTTTTTGTGGTTTATTTGAATGTGATTTACTTAATTTACAGAATTATATTTTTATAGAACCTGTTATGAGAACGAGTCAATTGCCGGACGCAGAGATGCTCCAGTTAGCTGAGTTGAAAAATAAATTAACTGCAGACGCAGAACTGATGCTGGGCTATCCTGTGTCTAAGGATTTTAATTATGATGAGCTTGCTGAATTTTTGAAGTTTCCGATAAATAATCTTGGCGATCCCTTTATCGAATCTACTTATCAGGTAGGTACCCGCGGAATGGAAGTTGAAGTATTAGAGTTTTTCGCAGCGCTTTTTCGTGCCCCGGTAAATAACTGGTGGGGGTATGTGACCAACGGCGGGTCGGAGGGAAATTTATATGGTTTATATCTGGCGCGTGAAATTCATCCTAAAGGAATGGTTTATTTTTCGCAGGCTACGCATTACAGTGTACAGAAAAACCTGCATTTATTGAATATGCAGAATATTGTGATCAGAACACAGCGCAGTGGAGAGATAGATTATGATGATCTCAGAGATACTATCCGTATGAACAGACATATGCCGGTTATTATTTTCGCGAATATCGGTACTACAATGACCGAAGCCAGAGATGATGTCCGTAAGATTAAGGCCATATTGCAGGATCTGGCAATTCAACATTATTATATACATGCTGATGGTGCTTTATCTGGAAGTTACAGTGCATTCATTGAACCAAGGCCGGCATTTGACTTCGCAGACGGTGCAGATTCCATAGCAATCAGCGGGCATAAGTTTATTGGCTCACCTATTCCCTGCGGCGTAGTAATAGTGAAAAAAAATAACAGAGATAGAATTGCCCGTTCTGTTTCGTATACAGGTAGTATGGATACGACGATTACTGGCTCCCGAAATGGACACAGTCCCTTATTCTTATGGTATACACTTAAAAAACTGGGAGAGGATGGATTTCGTGCACGTGCCCTGCACAGTCTTGCAGTCGCAGCATATGCAGAAAAGAAGCTTAGGGAAATTGGCATTGAAGCCTGGAGAAATCCTAACTCAATTACGGTAAATATGCCTGCGCCAGGCGATCGCGTGCGGCTAAAGTGGCAGCTGGCGATGGAAGACGGTTGGTGCCATATTATTTGTATGCCAAATGTGACCTACGCACAGATAGATCAGCTCGTCGGCGAACTCCGGGAAGACCTTAAGAATATTAATGCAGCGTAATCTGTTTCTTAATCTTATATAAGATCTCATTCAGATCGAAAGGTTTACTGATGAAATCATTTGCACTGCATTGTCCGAAGATGTTTTCGGGCCGTGCATGTGCGGACATGACTATGATGGGAATATCTTTTATTTTCTGATTAGTCCTGATTTCACGACATAGCTCCAGTCCGTTTCCATCAGGTAACATTACATCAAGCAGGTAAAGGTCTGGTGTGTCATCTGCCATGACTGCATGAAAAGATGTAACATCTGGAAAGAGTCTGACCTGGTAACCTTCTTCTTCGAGAATAAATTCTATAATCTGTCTGATATCCTGGTCGTCTTCTACAACATAAATTTGCTTAATCATTTTTATTGGGCTTAGAGGAACATACTCCTCTTCTTACGTAAAGATTGGGTTATGTCATTAATAACTTCGTGTTAAGTTTTTATGGACAAATCATGTACCAATTTTCAAATTAAAAAAGCCAGCACATCATAAAGGGGCAGAACCTTTCGGTCTAACCCCCTTTATGATGTGCTGGCATCCACCCGCTACTGAATAAATTATCGGGCCAAATATATTTCTATACGATAGGTGTAAAAATGATCTTTGTCATTATTCCTTAAAAATAAAAGCGGAGATAAGTCTCCGACCTATCCCCGCTTTCTAAATTAACGCTCTCAGGTATATAGACGCTTTTGCATTCATTTTATTATTCTATGCCTAAAAAAAAATATTTTTTATTCTTGAAAAACGTCTTTTTTACTTTCGTACGCTACAGCTAATCAGTTTATTAGAAGCAACGGAAATGTGCTTTGAAACCATTTAATCGCAGTATTGTCGTCGGAGAGGGCTCTTGTAGTCTAATTATTTCTTTAATTTCGACATCTCAATACGGAATCTGATTTATGGCTAATAACGTTCACATTACTTCTGGTGGTATACAAAAGGTACTTAGGAACTACAATGAAAAACAGGCAGTTGCAGAATATATATGGAATGGATTTGATGCGAAGGCAAACCAGATCAATATAGATTATTCAGCTAACAGCCTTGGGTTTATTGATTCTCTCTCTATTTCCGACAATGGGTACGGCATAAACTTTAAACAGCTAAAACCTAAATTTGACCATTTTTATGAATCAGAAAAAGCCCTTCAACTGGCCGTTCATAAAAATCGTTCTGCCTTACATGGAAAGAATGGGGTTGGGCGTCTTACCTTTTTTAAATTTGCAGGTCAGGCAGAATGGGAAACTACTTTTATGCTGGCAAATAAGCTGAAAAGTGGTACAATCCGTATTGACGGTTCTAATCTTAATAATTATCAGGCTGCCCCTGTTGAAGATCCAATGCATCTGCAGACTGGTACCACGGTAAGGTTTACTAATTTGAAGATAAGTGAGGCTCTATTAGAAAAAGAAATTATTCCTTTTCTTAAAGCAGAATTTTGCTGGTTTCTGGAACTGAATAAGAAGAAGAAATTTATTATAAAAATTAACGGTAAAAAACTGGATTATGAAGATCAGATTGCAGAACGTGCCGAAGATATTATTTACACCTTCGACCAGAGCCGTACTTCGTTCCGTGTGAAGTTCATTCAATGGAAAGAGAATCTGCACAGGGAACTTTCTAAAGTTTATTATATCTCAGAAAAGGGGGAGGAGCTTTACAAAGATTATACTTCATTGAATAAAAAAGCAGACGATTATTTTCATAGTGTCTACATTCAGAGTGAATTCTTCACTGACTTTGATTTTAGTAACCTGGAAGTAGAAACTCAGTTTAAGCTTTATAACAGATCTAAATCATCTGTTGAATACAGGTATCTTATTAAAGAAATACATAATCTTCTGGTAGCCAAAAGAAAGATTTTTCTCAAGGAGAATTCAGGAAAGCTACTAGACAGGTATGAAAAAGAAGGTGTAATCCAGCCTCAGGAAGGTAAAGCAAGTGGTGCTAAACAACGGAAGTTATTACATCAGACCCTAAAAGCAATGTATGAAGCCAGACCCAAATTGTTTAGCAATCTAAGCCTGGATCAGAAGAAAACGGTTGTATCACTTGTTGACGTTCTTTTGCAGTCCAACCAAAAGAGTAAAATCAGAGCAATTCTGGAGAATATAACCGAACTGGAAACTGAGGAAAGAGCTGAATTTGATGCCTTACTTAATTAAGTAGCTTAGCTGCCGCTTTAGCAGTTAATACAGTGGCATTAAAAACGACCGGAACCTCCGGGAGATCATGCTTGCCTGTTTTAACCTGATTAATGGCGTTGGCTACTTCCATACCTTTCACAATTTCTCCGAATACGGTGTAATCTCCATCCAGGCGGGGTATACCGCCTTTGGTTTTGTATGTTTCACGCTGCTCAGGAGTGTATTTGAAGCCTTTTTTTGATTCTATTTCGTCTAATTGCGCATCTGATTGCTTTTTGCCGGCCACCAGGTAAATCTGATTTAAAAAAGAGGCTTTTTGTGCGTTATCGTCCCGACCTGCACCTAATGCCCCTTTGAAATGATACAGATCGGGGTAAAGCTCTGATTTTAACCGCTGCGGTTTTTGGTCCGGATGCTGTTTTTCTCTTTCCAGGATAGGGTCGTCCAGTTCGCCTGCCTGACTAACGAAATCTTTGATAACCCTGTTAAATAACGCAGACTTCCACCAGCCTTTGCGAATACCGCTGACCATATTGTCTCTATGCAGCGGAGTCTTGTCGTAAAGTTTGAGCAGGATATCACCTTTACTGGTCTCAAGACGTATGAAAGTAGACTGTGCAGATGCTGCTGTGGTCAGCAATAACAGGGATATGATTAATCCGGAGAACTTCATAAAATTATTTTTCTATTGGGTTATTTTAGAATCATTTGTACTTATAGCCTTTTGAGCGGTTTGCAATGCTGGAAATAGTAAAGCCGCCATTCTGGAATCATGACCGTATACATCATCCCTGAAGTTAAGCAGGCCATTTTTGTCTACCCAGGCAGTAAAATAAGTGATAAATACAGGCACTGGCTGTTTAACCTGAACCCAGGTTTCTTTAGATTGCTGCATAGCCTTTGTGATTTTTTCTTTTGTCCAGGAGGGATCTTTTTCCAAAAGATATTCAGCCAGGGTTTTTGGCTGAGATAAACGAATGCAACCATGACTGAACGCACGCTTCTGTTCGGTAAAGAGAGACTTCGCAGGCGTGTCGTGAAGATAAATATTATAGGAGTTAGGAAAAAGGAATTTCACTCTGCCCAAAGAATTTGTACTGCCTGGTTTCTGACGGATGAGTGGAAGGCCGCCGCTCTTACCATATATTTCCATTTGATGCTGGGAAAGATAATTCTTATTTCTACTGATAGCAGGGAGAATTTCGGCTTTAACAATACTCGGCGGAACATTCCAGTATGGGCTGAAGACTATATTTTTAAGTGTATTGCTGAAAATAACAGTTTGGTGTGCCTCTTTTCCTACAACAATGCCCATATTGAGTACTTCTTTGCGGTCTTCAAATATGTGTAGTTTATATTCCGGTATATTAACCAGAATCACCCTGCCCTGTGGCATAACAGGTACCCAGCGCATTCTTTCCAGGTTAATCAGAATTTGTTCGATCCGTTTCCTGACAGGGATATTAAGCGATTTGATTAAGGAGGCTGTCGGTTTGCCGGTAACTTGCTGTCCAAATTGCTGTTGTGCAAGCCGTAGTGCCGTGTCTATCGCAGGAGTGTATAAGTCGCTGGAGTCTGCAGGATCCAACGCGCCAAAAGCGGCAAGCCGGTTTTTTAGTGCAGCTATTACTACTGAAGAATCGCCCGTCTTTAACTTTTGCAGAGCGGCCAGTTCCAGATCCGGCCATGATTTTTTCTTGGCGATCGCAGACCAGCGGGACAATTCTTTGTTTAAAGTCACGTAGTAAGAATTTAACGGTGCATTTCCATCAGTATCTTTTCCATTGTTTTTGACCAGTGAGTCCAGCACTGCGACTGCATCTATTTTTTTGCGCGGAATATACCATTGTAATTTTGCAGGATCCACTTTGCCGGCATAGGCATCGGTAATGAAGTTAAAAAAATGGGTGGTCAGATTAAATTCCAGCAGAGTCAGGCTGGTGTCTGCATGTTTAATCAAAGTGTCTTTGGTTAGCAGGTGATCTATGCGGGCCTGGAGGCTTTTAAGTGCAGCTGTGCTATCGCCGTTAGAACTTCTGAAATGTTTATCCAGATCATACAGGACTTTGGTTTGTTCTGCCAGTCCTTTTTCGGAAAACCAGGCAAACTGGAAGTTCCTGCTGTTATAAAAGTTTCGCATCCGGTTTGCAGCACTGTCATCCAGTTGTTGATTGCTGATGAATTTTTCCATATCCAGACTGTCTGCATACAGTTTGGTAACCGCATTTACAGGAGTGATGCTGGTATCTCTGATCACTTTGTTTTCCGGCTTCTGCTGACATTGTATAAACAGAAATAATAGGGGGGCAATAGCAATAAATTTTATTCTCATCGTGCTCAATATACTGAATTTCAATAAAAATGACATTTTTAATCACATTTTAATGGGCTATTTTAAACTGTATGTTAAGCAAATATTATCTTTGACCACACAAAATAACATGCAATCTAAACAAGCCGCCTGGCGCTTTGCCTGGGACATTCCTGCGTTTCGTGTGAAATTAGTATCCGGCTTGCTCTGCATGGCCGTTATTATCTTCTATTTACACGATTTTTTTCAGTTTATACAAAGTAGAAATGGATTGATTTTACATGATTCAATCCTGCGTGCGATACCTGCAAAAGATGTGTCTGCATTGATTTTTTTAATACTTTATCCGGTTAGCGGATATTTATTCTGGAGGATAAGGAAAAATTCGAAGTTGTGTATTACCGCACTCTGGGGCTATATTTTTCTATGTGTGGGTAGAATGATCACGATATCGCTGATACCACTGAACCCACCGGTCGGTCTGATTCATCTGAGTGATCCATTTTCTGTTATATTTTATGGTGATAACTTGATTACCAAAGATTTATTCTTCTCTGGGCATACTGCCACCATAGTGCTGATAGGTCTTTGCCTGGAAGGGAAAACGGAAAAATATATTGTTTTTACAGCAGCTGTAGTACTTGGGGTTCTGTTGCTGGTACAGCATATCCATTATACTGCTGATGTAATTGCAGCACCCTTTTTTAGCTATCTGTTCTGGTATTTGGGTAAAACAGTTGCTAAGATATAGGCTGATAATCCTTAGTTTTGCCCTTTCTTTTTAAATTATTTTACATTAAACCCTGTTTCAGGGATTCCCATCCGAACTGATTATGGAATTGAAAAATTTAGAGCCCCAGCAGATCTGGCAGCATTTCATTGCGTTAAACGCAGTGCCCAGAGCGTCAAAAAAAGAGGAGCGTGTGATTGCTTTTATGCAAGACTTTGGCCTGTCTTTAGGACTGGACACCAGAACAGATAAAACCGGAAACGTAATAATTCTTAAACCTGCAACTGCAGGTATGGAAGACCGAAAGACGGTTATTTTACAGTCCCATCTAGATATGGTACATCAAAAGAACAGCGATACTGTTTTTGATTTTGACCAGGATGGAATCCGGATGTATCTTGATGGTGACTGGGTTAAAGCAGAAGGAACCACACTGGGTGCCGATAACGGTATTGGTGTGGCTGCAATAATGGGGCTGCTTGCAGCGAAAGATATTGCACATCCTGCATTGGAGGCTATGTTTACTATAGATGAAGAAACCGGAATGACCGGTGCAAAGAATCTGGATCCGATTAATTTTACTGGGAAAATCCTTTTAAATCTGGATACAGAAGAAGATGATGAACTGACGATCGGATGCGCAGGTGGAATTGACACCAACACACTCCTGAGCCTTCAAACTGAGGGTTTTCCAACAGATTATGCAGCGCTGGAAGTTAAAATTTCCGGTTTGACCGGCGGGCATTCCGGTATGGATATCCATAAAGGACGGGCGAATGCCAACAAATTGATTACCCGTCTGATTAAAGCAGTATCTCTGCAGTTCCCTTTACAGTTGTCAGTATTGGATGGCGGCAGTCTGAGAAATGCGATTCCCAGAGAAGCGCTTGGGATTTTCATTTTGCCTGCATCTTCATTGGCACAGGCACTTGACTTTATCGAAGCCTATGTGTTGACATTAAAAACAGAATATCAGGCAATCGAAACCGCTATGCAAATTGTTGCCAGGCAAACTACTGCTCCAGAGCAGGTTTTCAGTCTTAAAGACACCAATCAGATTTTGAATGCGCTATATGCGGTTCCAAATGGTGTTTTTAGAATGAGCCCTGATATTGATGGTTTAGTAGAAGCATCCAGTAATCTGGCCAGGGTAATTCTGAAAGACGGTGAATTTATCACAAAATCATTGCAGAGAAGTAGTGTAGAGAGTACTAAAGACGACGTGTCTGCTGCTGTGAGAGCGGCATTTGAAAGTATTGGTGCAGTGGTTAGTCAATCCGGGGATTATCCCGGCTGGAAGCCAGACGCCGACTCCGATATTCTCAGGTTAATGACTAATTTATACGAGCAGAATTTTGGTAAAGCACCTAAAGTTGAAGCTTGCCATGCAGGTTTGGAATGCGGTATCCTTGGCGGGCATTTTCCTGAAATGGATATGATTTCTTTTGGTCCGACCATTCGCGGTGCGCATTCACCAGATGAAAGAGTACAGATTTCTTCCGTACAGAAATTCTGGTCCTACCTGCTGAATGTGCTGAAAGAAATTCCAAAACAGACGAAATAAAAAAAGAATACCTATTTTAGACCTCTTTAAAACAAGATTTATGATTATTGCACCAAGAATACGTGGATTTATCTGCCTGACTGCGCATCCTGAAGGATGCGAACAAAACGTTGTCAATCAAATCAATTACGTTAAATCAAAAGGAGCTATTGCTGGCCCGAAAAGGGTACTTGTAATCGGCGCATCTACAGGTTTTGGACTTTCTTCCAGAATTACAAGTGCTTTTGGATCTGAGGCATCCACAATTGGCGTGTATTTCGAAAAACCACCTGCTCCGGGTAAAACAGCTTCACCAGGTTGGTATAACACGGCGGCATTTGAGAAAAAAGCCCATGAAGCCGGTCTATATGCTAAGAGTATTAATGGAGATGCCTTTTCTGATGAAATCAAAAAACAAACATTAGACCTGATTAAAGCGGATCTTGGTCAGATAGACCTGATTATTTACAGTCTTGCTTCACCAAGAAGAGTTCATCCTAAAACTGGTGTTGTACATAATTCTGTACTGAAACCAATTGGTCAGGTATTTAGTAATAAAACGGTAGACTTCCATACAGGAGTCGTTTCCGAAATTTCTATTCAGCCTGCAAATGAAGAGGAAATAGAAAATACAATTGCAGTAATGGGCGGAGAGGACTGGGCTTTTTGGATTGATGCGCTTAAAGACGCCGATTTACTCGCTCCGGGTGCAACCACAGTTGCCTATTCTTATATCGGTCCATCTTTAACCGAAGCAGTTTACCGTAAAGGAACTATCGGCCGCGCTAAAGATCATCTGGAAGCAACAGCCTTTAAAATTGCTGATCAATTGAAAGAGATTGGCGGAAATGCGTACGTGTCCGTAAATAAAGGTCTGGTTACACAAGCCAGTTCAGCTATCCCTATAATTCCACTTTATATTTCATTACTTTATAAAGTGATGAAAGCAGAAGGGGTACATGAAGGGTGTATTGAGCAGATACAGCGTTTATATAGCGAAAGACTATTTACAGGATCAGATGTGCCCGTTGATAATAAAGGAAGAATTCGCATCGACGATTTGGAAATGCGTCAGGATATTCAGGATAAGGTTTCGGCGCTGTGGATAGAAGCAACCACTGACACTCTTCCTGAATTAGGTGATCTTGCTGGCTACAAAAAAGACTTCCTGAATTTATTTGGATTTGATGTTGCCGGTATAAATTACGACAGCGAAGTGAATGAAGTAGTAGAAATTCCGGGACTGGTTTCTTAATCACCTCACATAAAATAACAAGAAAAGCCTGTGACAGATTCACAGGCTTTTCTTGTTTATTAGTTTACCAGCTGAATGAGCTGTTCTGCGGCCATTTAAGCCGTGCGCTGGCTAAGTAGTGTCTCAATTTCTTTAAGTGCATCCAGGATACCGGTACGTTGTTCCTGAAGTAAAGGTAGATGATCGACATGGTCCTGACGATCTTTAATTACATCATCATATTTTTCCAATGCCGCTTTCTCTCCCGTAACCACTGCCTCCAGGATTGCAGTATCTTCTTTGCTGCTTAGTGCTTGCTTAATATCTATCCATGTTCTGTGCAGAGCCCCAAGGATACCTCCGCTTTCATTTTCAGATTCTCCTCCGTGTGTAAGGATATGCGTTTTTAATTGTTCTGCATATGCGGCACGTTGCGCTGCATATTTGAGAAATACGCCTTGTAATTCAATTTTGTCTGTGGCTTCACTTGCGGATTGGTAACCTTCTTTACCATCATTTAAAATCGCTATCAGACCTTGAAGGTCACTTATAATTTGCTGTTTATTTTCCATATTCTGATATGTTGTTTGTGTCTGTTCCTATAACCAGAACAGGGTTGAAATGTTTTAATAAAAGCGACGAATAAGGCCGGTTTTCGGCTGTCTTCAGGACGAATGTAGCTGCTCGGTTAAGAAGCGTAAATGCTTCCTTTTTAAACGCTGTATTTAATTGATTATACGTTTTATTGATGATGCTTCAGGATTTTGTTTAAAACCTGTGTGTGCTGTAACGATTGGGTTTTCTAAAGTTCTTCGATCGAAATAATTCGGTTAATCCAGGTGGAATTTTGGACCTCTGTTTATCGGGATTAATCATAAGCTGATTTTTTTGAAATTAGATGTAAGTTTATTTTACTGAAAATCAGATTATTGCTGTGCTTATTTAAAGTTTAAAAGAATGACATTTGGTCAGGTTCATGAAATCTACTACTTTTGTATGAGTTAAAACGGGCACGGTTTTTACTGTAATACCGGAGATGGGATTGATCTTCAAAATTCAAAGTTATTCACAGCAGTTTTTCAATGTTGATAACTTATCCACAAAAACAACGAATTTCTATACTGTATTCGTTTGCCTGTTAACGACTTACAAAATAGCTCAGTTTTTATGTTTTTTTGTTGGTATTTTTTGTGATCTTCGCATCCCAAAACGACGCACCGTACGTCCGTTTTTTTTAAGACCCGACAAACAAATTTATTTGAACTATGCATAAAACTTGTACTGAAGTATGGAATAACTGTCTCCAGATTATAAAGGATAATATTCCGGCCCAAAGTTTTAAAACTTGGTTCGAACCTATTACCGCAATGAAACTGGAAGGCAGTGTATTAACCGTACAGGTGCCGAGTTTATTTTTCTATGAATGGCTGGAAGAACATTATGTAGGACTGCTTCGTAAGACAGTTAAACAGCAAATGGGCGAAGAGGGCCGTCTGGAATATAATATAGTTGTCGACAAATCTTCAAATACAGGATCTCCTTACACTACAAGTATGCCTTCTAACGGTAACGGAGGAGCTTCTAAAATACAATCTATGCCTGTTCCGGTATCTATTAATAAGGATATAAAAAATCCGTTTATTATTCCCGGACTTAAAAAACTGAATGTCGATCCTCAGCTGAATTCAAATTATACTTTTGAAGGATATGTTGAAGGTGACTGTAATCGTCTTGCACGTTCGGCAGGATTTGCTGTAGCGGCAAAACCTGGAGCAACCTCATTCAATCCACTAATGATTTATGGCGCTGTAGGTTTAGGTAAAACTCACCTTGTTCAGGCGATCGGTAACGAAATCAGAAGAACACTGCCAGACAAACTTGTGATTTATGTATCCTGCGAGAAGTTCTGTCAGCAGTTTGTAGAGTCATTAAAGAATAATACGATTAACGACTTTGTTAATTTTTATCAGGCAATGGACGTTATCATCATGGATGATGTGCACAATTTTGCAGGTAAGGAAAAAACACAAGATATTTTCTTCCATATTTTTAACCATCTGCACCAGAGTGGTAAACAAATTATTATTACCTCAGATAAAGCTCCTAAAGATCTTTCTGGTCTTGAAGAACGGTTATTAAGCAGGTTTAAGTGGGGATTATCTGCAGATCTGCAGATTCCTGATCTGGAAACCAGGGTAGCCATCTTGCGTAAAAAAATGTATGCGGATGGAATTGAGCTGCCGACTGAAGTTGTAGAATATGTCGCAAATAACATCGACAATAATGTAAGAGAGTTGGAAGGCGCAATGGTTTCACTGCTTGCGCAATCTACATTAAATAAAAAAGATATTGACCTGGCACTGGCTAAGTCAATGCTGAAAAACTTCATCAAAAACACCAACAAGGAAATTTCTATGGACTATATCCAGAAACTGGTTTGTGAATATTTTGAAGTTCCGGTGGAGATGGTTAAGTCTGCTACCCGTAAGCGTGAAATTGTACAGGCAAGACAGATCTCTATGTATCTTTCGAAAAGCATGACTAAATCCTCTTTGAAAAGCATTGGCGCTTTTTATGGTGGAAGAGACCATTCGACAGTTATTTATGCTTGTCAGACGGTAGAAGATCTTATTGACACAGACAAAAAGTTTAAAGGTTACGTGACTGATATTCAGAAGAAGCTTAAAATGAGCTGATAATTGATGAAATTTTAATAAAAGAGAGGGTGTGTCATTTTTAAATTGATACACCCTCTTTTTTATTACACATTATTCTACTTTGCAGTATATTTCCGACTTATTAAATCGAATTTCCTTCCAAACATCATTTTTTGTGGTTTTACTGCTATACTCAAAGGCAGATTATCTATATTTCTTCAATCCTGATTTCTCTTACAGGATTCGTCCTTTCTGATTATCGGAATTAATTTATTAATATTGGTATTTACGATATTATTCAGAGATCTAATGATTAATTATAGTAAATACTCTGACAGCGAACTCACCAACCTGTTAAGAGATGGAGATGATGCTGCATTCAAGGAAATTTATCTGCGTTACGATAAGTTGCTTTATTTATACGCTTACAAGAAACTGCGTAATAAAGAAGAAGCAAAAGATGTAGTTCAGGATATCTTTACCTGGTTGCTAAATAATCGTCTGGAACTTAATCTGAAAATAACCTTATCGGGTTATCTGTATAAAGCAGTGCTGAATAAAATCTTTGATATTTTTAAGCATAAAGGCATAATTAGAAAATATGCTGACAGTGGTAAACATTACATCGAAGTAAATAATCCGGAAACAGATTACCTGATCCGTGAAAAAGATATCACAATATTGATCAATAAAGAAATTGCGGCAATGCCACCAAAGATGCGCGAGATCTATCTGCTCAAAAGAAAACAATTCCTGAGCACTAAAGAAATTGCCGGACAATTGGGGCTTTCTGAGCATACTGTATCTACGCAGTTGAAAAGGGCATTGAAACACCTCAAAGTGAAATTGGGAATTATCTCCATAACCATTATTTTACTGTTGTTGAGCGTAGCGTATTAATTTTTATTTTTTTCAATGTACCTAATCTTTATTTCTAAATCGTCTTTGTCTTTAGTTCGGATAAATACCTCGAGATAAAGAATGCAAAAAGATATCAAAGCTATTTTGGATAAGATGGAGTCAGGAGATTATACCCCTGAAGAAGAAGCCATTGCCAAATATTGGCTACACCAGCTCCATTTGAATGACGAGGCTGGAATTACTGAAAAAGAATTAGAAGAGGTTAGCGCACAGATCTGGTCATCACTACCCGTTAATCATCCTAATAAATTGAAAAATAGTTATTTATGGCAAAAGTTATCAGCTGCGGCAGCGATACTTATTGTCTTAGGCACAGTTCTGTATTTCTACACCGATAGATTTTTAAAGGAAACTCATCGCGAAGCGGTCTATATTCATGATATCCATGCTGGTGGTAATAAAGCCTATTTAACTTTATCTAACGGCAAAAAGATCACTTTAACAGATGCCATGAATGGCCAACTGGCTACAGAATCAGGCGTACAGATTACAAAAGCAGCAGATGGGCAGTTAGTTTACATCATCGCCGATCAGAAGTATGGTACAAGACCTGAATATAACCTTATTGAAACACCTAAAGGAGGACAATACCAAATCAGACTACCTGATGGTACTAACGTGTGGCTCAATGCGGCTTCATCGCTAAAATATCCAACTAGTTTTCAGCTGTTAAAGGAACGTAGAGTAGAACTGATGGGAGAGGCATATTTTGAAGTCTCAAAAGATAAAAAACATCCTTTTACCGTCACAAGCCCAGGACAGGAAATTAAAGTATTAGGAACCCATTTTTCTATAAATGCTTATACAGACGAACCGGTGACCAGAACCACGTTATTAGAGGGAATTGTTAAGGTGAATAATCAGGTTACCCTGAAACCCGGGGAGCAGGCAGTTTATAGAGCAGGAAATATCAACGTTGCCCAGGTTAACGCCAATGATGCAATCGACTGGAAGAATGGAGAGTTTATTTTTACAAATGAATCTCTCGCCAATATATTAAGAAGAGTTTCCAGGTGGTATAACGTACAAATAATTTATGTTAAACCTCAAACTGACCTTCCGACATTTACGGGTTCTGTTTCAAGATTTGAAAATGTATCTGCTGTATTAAAAATGTTAGAAGAAACAAGTAATGTGCGCTTTGCTATTGAAGGAAAGACGATAAAAGTACTATGATATGTCTAACCAACATGTTAAATAATTAAACAACCAAACAAAACCAATCAACTAAACTAAACCATCATGAAAAGAATCAAAGGAAAGGCGAGTTAATCGACGTAGCGGTTTTCATGAAAAACCATGAAAGTGTTTCAGCACTTCCATGGCAAATTCTGAGTTAACCCCAAAAAACAAATTTGCGATCAGTTTAACGTATTAACCCAAGCTAACGAAAGTATGAAATTAAATGCTTTTATCCTAGGTATGCCGCGCCCGTGGCTATACCCTAAACTTTTATTAATTAGGAAATCGGTTAAGCAGCACATTACTGCGGACGATATAAGAAAATTACTAGTGAGAGTTAACTTGACCATAATTATAATCACAACCTTTTTATTACAGGTGAGTGCGTCGGGCTTTGCCCAGAAAATAAATTATGTAAAACAGAACACTACACTTCAACAGGCCTTTCAGGAAATCAAAAAACAGACCGGTTATAAGGTGCTTTACTCAGATCAGTATGTAGATGGTAATTTAAAAATTAATGCCGATTTTATCAATGCGGAGTTGGATTATGTCATTGAAAAGCTACTGGAAGATCTGCCTTTAAGTTACAAAATAGACCAGAAAACGATCTTGATCAAAGCTAAAGAAGTAAGCATCACCGATAGGTTTAAAGATTTACTCAAAAACATAGAGGTTAGGGGAAGGGTAGTAGATAAAGACGGAAAGCCACTTCCAGGGTCGTCTGTAGGCGTGAAAGGAACAGGAGCAGCTGTAAGTACAGACCAAAATGGAAATTTCGTATTAAAGAACGTGGATGAGAAGGCAATACTCGTTGTTTCCTTTATCGGTTATATCCGCAGAGAAATACCCGTTAGCGCTGTTCAGATGAATATTATCCTTTCCGAGGAGGTAGGGCAGCTGAGCGATGTGATAGTTGTAGGTTATGACAGCAAGAAACAAAGTGAACTCACCAGCTCAGTTGCAGTCGTTTCTGCTGAGAAATTAAAAGATGTTACAGCAAATAATATAGGTACGATGCTACAGGGGAAAGTAGCCGGGTTACAAGTGGTAAACAGTTCCGGTGCTCCAGGTTCTACCCCTGAAATCAGACTAAGGGGTGTATCATCTGTAAATGCCAATCAAAGCCCGCTTACGGTAGTAGATGGAATTATAGGCGGCGATTATGATCCTAATGATGTAGAAAGTATTACTGTACTGAAGGATGCCGGAGCTACTTCTCTGTACGGATCACAAGCCAATGCAGGTGTAATCATTATTACTACAAAAACTGCTAAATCCGATCAAACCCGCTTCGAAGTAAAGGTCTCATCAGGATTCAGAACTGCAGATTTTGGGAAGATGAAACTGATGAACAGCAGTGAACTGTACGATAATCAAAAAGAATTCTATCGCGATTATATTGTCGGAGCGACAGACAATTCATATAAAATCGATCTGATCAAATTTTACAAAGAACGTCCTCTGAGCCTAAGGGATCAGAATTATAACTGGGCTAAGGAATCTTTTAAATCGGCTCCTATCAATAATTACTACGTATCTGCTAGTGGTAAAACAGAAAAGAACAGTTATTATGCTGGTGCATCTTACTATGATGAGAAAGGAACATTTCTAAATACAGGATTTAAACGGATAAATCTACGTGCGAATTCTACCTATACATTTTCCAAAAAATTAAGCGTGACCAATAATATCAATTTGAGTGCCTCGCAGGGAAATAGCTATGATTATAATGATGTGTATTATGCTTTTCTGAACATGCCGTGGGATAATCCTTACGATGCAAACGGATCGCCGGTTTATGTTGATGGTAAATCTGATTTTAAATGGTGGTCAAGGGATAAAATAAATCCCATCAATACCGTACAAAACTCAGATCATTCGTATAAGGGATTTAATGTCAATTATGATTTCGCTTTAAATTACAAAATTACCGATTGGCTGACATTTAGCAGTACGAACAGAGGATCAGTAAGTTTAAATAAAGCAACTGATTATTATTCACCATCAGTTGCCGGTACTTATCATGGGACTGGGTATATCAATGAAGTAAGTACACTGAGTTATGGTGGTATTTCAAATGACTTGTTAAAGTTTAATTTTAAATTCGGCGATCACTCGTTAAGCGGCCTGGCCGGCGTTGCTTTTGAAGGATCACAGATTGAGTTTACAGGTGCATCGGGAAAGGGATTACCAGAAGGATTAAAAGTTCTGAATGTTGTATCCAATAACCAGCTTGTTAGTGGAAACAACAATAAAAACTACTTGCAGTCTTTCCTTTCTCAGATAAACTATAATTATAAAGGCCGGTACTTTCTTTCTGGTTCCTTCAGAACTGACGGATCTTCTGCATTTCCAAGAGAAAACAGGTATGCTTCTTTCCCCTCCGTTTCTGGTGCCTGGCTTCTTAGCAAGGAAGATTTCTTAGCAGACAACAAAGTTATTGATAACCTGAAACTCCGTTTAAGTTACGGGATTACAGGTACACAGGATATTGGTGCTTCCCGCTACCTCGGCTTGTATTCCCTAACGACACAATACAACTCTTTGATCGGCGCGGTCCCTTATCAGCTGGCTAATCCATTGCTCACCTGGGAAAGCAAACATCAGATCAATGCAGGGTTCGACCTGGGTTTATTTAAACGGCTAAATCTGACTGTTGATGTTTACCGCAATAATACCAAAGACCTGCTGCTTCAGGTTTCACAACCTTTGTCAGTTGGTTTTGAAACCAGGTGGGAAAATGCAGGAAATGTAATTAATAAGGGAGTAGAGCTTGGGTTAAACTCCACTAATATCAGTACTAAAGATTTTGAATGGACAACAGATTTTACCATAAACTTCAATAACAATAAACTTTACGGACTGCCTTCAGAAATTGTAAAAACGGGTGCCTGGAACATTTCCCAAATCTACCGGAATGAAGGGAATTTATATGAGTTCTATATGCCCAAGTGGCTGGGTGTAGATAGCGAGACCGGTGCACCAGTATGGGAAAAACTTATAAAAGATGCTTCAGGAAAGGTTACTGGTAGTGAAAGAACTTCGAACTATTCTGAAGCGACCAACCAGGAGGTCGGATCGGCACTGGCCAAGTACCAGGGAGGTTTTAATAACAGTTTCAGGTATAAGAATTTCAATCTGAGGGTTAGCACTTATTTTAATTATGGTAATAAAGTGTATAGTAATAACCTCCGTTTTATGATGAATGATGGTCATGAGCCTTATTATAATCAGTTACAGATGCCATCTGGTTTCAAAGTATGGAGCCATCCGGGAGATACAGAAGCGACTGAACCAAGTCCTCAGAATTCAGCGAACTCAACTGAAACTTCAACCCGGTATTTAAAGAACGGAAGCTATTTTACTATCAGAAATATTTCTCTGAATTATTCACTACCTGAATCCTTCGTGAAAAAGCTCAATATGAATACGATAACTGTTGGATTGACAGCGGATAACGTAGTTACATTTTCGAAATTCTTAGGCCAGGATCCACAGACTACACTTGGATCAGGGAATGTTGAGACGCCAGGCGTGTCTGGTGGTTTTGTGACACCTGGGGTGTCTGACTTTAAATATCCGAACAACAGGCAGTATTTGTTAACAGTTAATTTAAATTTCTAAGGACATGAAAAAAATTATCTCTATTCTATTTGTCATTCTGATGATTGCTGTAAGCGGTTGTAAAAATCTCGATGTGGTGCCAAGTGATGCCACTGATACAAATACACTTATTAAAACTCCTGAAGGTCTCACTAATGCTTTAAATGGTGCTTACGCCTTATTTAAAGATCATATTTCTTTCAATGGTTCTGTCGATCTGAATAATATGTATCTGAGACAGTTTTATCAGTTGTCTGACTTTGCAAGTGATGATATTGTTTGCGGACAAATAACAGAAGACCCATTGTTTTACAGCTTTAACCTCAGCCATTCTCCGGGTCAGAGTAACACCCGTTTTTACTGGTACGTCTCTTATAAAATCATTACCGGTGTCAATACAATTATTGATGCAGTGGAGAATTCCGGTAAAAATGATTCCCAGACACAGCAGTTATTAGGAGAATGTTACTTTTTACGTGCTCTATGCCACTTTAATCTCGTGAGATTATTTGCGCAGCCGTATAGTGTGAACTCTGCTGCACCTGGTATTATTCTCCGCCTGTCAGCCAATGAAGAATCAAAAAAAGCAAGGTCAACAGTTGCAGAAGTCTATGCTTCTGTGCTGGAAGACGCAGAAAAAGCGGCAACTTTAATGACCGTACCCAGAGGAGTTCAATATGCTTCAAGAGAAGCGGCATGGGCACTTCTATCAAGGGTGAATCTGTATAAAGAAGATAACGCCAAAGCAATAGCGTATGCCACAAATGTGATTAATTCCGGCAAATTCAGTTTGGAAACTAAAGCAACTTACCCTTCTTTATTTGCTCAGGCTCAAAGTAGTAAGGAAACCATTTTCTGCGTTGCATTTACTGCTGTAGATGATTATGGCAAATTTGGTTCTATCGCTTCAATGATTTACTCCGATGGGAATTCAGGTTGGGGCGAAGAATTTGCTTCTTCGTCTTTACGCAGTCTGATGTCAAAACACCCTGAAGATATCCGGTGGTCTTATATCATTCCCTCAAAAAATGGTGATGGTACTATTGAAAAGAAGAATGGCATTGAAGTTTATTATATCAGTAAATTTTCTTTTCAGGGTGGACTACCAAATTTAAGTTCACCTATTTTATTTCGTTTAGCAGAAATGTATCTGAACAGGGCAGAAGCACTGGCCAAATCTGGCAATACGGCAGGCGCACTTGCTGACGTAGATGCAATTCGTACAAATCGCGGTCTGGAGGCGTCTTTATATAACGGGGTATTACCTTCGGGCGCTTCGGTTCTGGATGTCGTGTTAGATGAAAGACGGATAGAACTTGCTTTTGAAGGGCAGCGGACTTACGACGTTTACCGGAACAAGAGAAAGCTTAATAAGGCTTACTGGGGATATCATTTACAAGGTTTAAAGGAAACGGATGTCGACTTGTCAAAAGTACCCTCGGGTTATCAGAACATAGAAGTTAGTTATATGAATCCTAGAATCATTTATTTTCTACCTGTTGACGAGGTGCTTAGTAATCCACTGGCTATTCAGAACCCTTAATTAAGATCACATGAAAAATATTATATATGTATTGCTGCTACTCATGTTGAGTTCGGTGTTAGGATCCTGTAAAAAGAATGAAGCTGAGCGTTTAACGGATCTTTCTTACGATGTTGAAGTTAATGGTAATCAAGTGACTTTTACGCCGACAACCAAAGGTCTGAGTAATTATAAATGGGATTTTGGAGATGGTAAGAGTTCTACAGAGGCAAATCCGGTACACGTCTATCCTGGAAAAGGGAAGTATGTACCAACACTTTATGCTTCGGTTGATGGAAAGGCTGCTGAAGCATCAACAATATTAAGGATTGCCAAAAGCAGTCCGGTTAGAATAGACGACAAAACACTTGCAGACTGGGATAATATAACCGCAACTGTAATTACTTCCGGGCCTAAAGGCGGTGTTTTCCGTAAGGTGAAATATGATTACGATGGTAACAATATCTATATCTATGTGGAAATGGCTTCTGCGAAATCTAATGGTGATATTTTTGATTTTTACATAGATTCTGATAACAGCTCAACTACCGGTTTCCTGGGTGGCTTTCCGGGTGGAGGATATGATGTTCTGATGGAAGGTTCGTTACTAACTACCGGATTGGATATATTTTATCACAATGGTGAACAAAGTAGCTTCAGTTTTGACGAGCAATCTATAACGGATGCTTACCAGATAGGTACTGTTGTTGAATCAGGTGGAATTTTAAAGTTCGAAATGCAGCTTGTTCGTAGTAAATTGAAAGGCCTGACAGGTACAGCTGCGCGTATCGGGCTCATGGCAACTAAAAACGACTGGTCTGTAACCCTGGGTAGTGCACCCGATAGCGGGCAGCCTGGATTTCTGATAGATATGAATGAATAAAGCAGTGTTGAATTATAAAGAAATCAGATGAAAATTACAGAAAATCAGGTATTGACCGGAAGAGTTATGTCTCTTGATGTGATGCGTGGACTAATCATGATTCTGCTTTGTGCAGAAAGTTGTTTAGTGTTTGTGGCCCTTGAAAAACTTGATCCTGTGCAGCCCTTTGCGCTTATCGTGGAACAGTTTTTTCATCATCCCTGGCATGGTTTGCGTTTCTGGGATTTAGTACAGCCCTCGTTTATGTTTATTGCGGGGGCTGCTATGTACATCTCTTACAGCAGTAAACTTAAAAAAGGAATTACCTGGAAAATGAACTTTAAACATGTATTGACAAGGAGTTTCAAACTATTTCTGTTTGGGGTGGGGCTGCATTGTGTATACGCCGGGAAACCGGTTTGGGAACTCTGGAATGTTTTAACTCAACTGGCTTTTACCAGTATACTCGCTTATCTTGTGATAAACCAATCCTACAAATTTCAAATCTCGTTTTCTTTGGGGTTATTACTGCTGACCGAGGTATTATATCGTTATGTACAGGTTCCAGGTTTTGACCATCCTTTTATAGAATACCATAATTTCGGCGCCTGGCTGGATACTATTTTAATGGGTAAGATTAATACAGATGGTTGGGTTGCCATTAATATTATCCCGACGGCTGCACACACTATCTGGGGGGTGCTTGCGGGCAAGCTTTTAGTATCCAATCATCCGAGTGTATATAAGATCCGGACTTTGCTATTATCGGGCTGTATTGCACTGGTGATTGGATTTGGCCTTGACCTGCTCGGTATTACACCGATCATTAAAAGAATAAGCACGAGTTCTTTTGTTCTTGCATCCGGTGGCTGGGTTCTGGTCATGCTGGCTGCAACTTACTGGCTGGTGGATGTAAAAAAACAAATGAAATACGCCTGGATCTGCACAGTCATAGGAATGAATGCGATCTTTATTTATATTTTTTTCGAAACAGTTGGTATGCAATGGGTAAATGGAACTATTGCTATTTTTACGGGCTCGCTGATCCATTCGTTAACTGGTCTTTCGATTAAAATAACAACGTTGCTCTCTGCATTGTCTGCTTTGGTGGCAGAATGGGCACTATGCTATTGGTTATATAAACACAAAATCTTTTTTAAATTATAAAATCTACAGGGGTCATTATTTCTCAGGAACTGCAGGATAAAGTCGAGCTGCCTGGTTGTGTGGCTGCCCAATCAGGTCTGCGTATGTTAAGCTCCGGAAAAATGTTCTCGTATGGGGTTTTTATGGCCTGCTGAAGTTTATGGAACTTTTCATTGTTTCCCTTCTCCAGATCTGCAATAGCCTCATATAAAAGGTAGTTTCTCAAAATGAACTTTGGGTTCGCAGCTTCCATTTGCTGTATCCGCTGCGCATCAGAAATTGAATTCAGCTGCAATCTTTCCTGATAACGTTTAATGATTAGCCAGAATGCTTTGCTGGTTTCAGGAGCAATAAGGTTATATAGGGAGGGTTTCAGATATTCCAGAAGCGCATTGGGATCCTCGAATACTGCCGGTATTTTCTCCAGTAAGGTGTAGAATATGGTCATATCTGGTTTGATCTGCCCGAGTAACTGTTCCAGCTGATCGATCAATTGCTGATCGCCCGGCTTCAGCTGATCCAAACCTAACTTACCCGCCATCATTGTATAGTATTTATCCAGGTAGATATCCTTATAATTTTCCAATCTCGCTGATAGTTCGTCTGTAGATTCCAGCAGCGGAGAAAAAGCGGCCGCAAGACAGCCGAGGTTCCAGTATCCTATCGTATGCTGTGCACCAAACGCATATCTTCTGCCCGGCAGGTCTGTTGTATTCGGTGTGAAGTCGGGATCGAAATCGTCGAGAAATGAAAAAGGGCCGTAATCTATGGTCAGACCAAGAATTGACATATTATCTGTATTCATTACGCCATGTACAAAACCAACTCTCACCCATTCTACAATCATTGTGGCTGTTCTTTCCAGGATTTCTGAGAACAGGTTCAGTATTTTTTCTTCTCTGGTTCCATGCAGATGCGGATAGTAGCGATTTATTGTCCAGTCTGTCAGCTGCTGCAGAAGCTCTTTGTCCTGTCTTGCAGCCAACATCTCAAAATTGCCGAAACGCAGAAAGGAAGGTGCCGTGCGGAGTACGATAGCACCAGGCTCCAGTGCAGGATGACCGTCATAGAAAAGGTCCCGCATAACCTGATCACCGGTCCGGACAAGGGAAAGCGCACGTGTTGTAGGAATGCCCAGGTGGTACATAGCTTCACTCATCAGGTATTCTCTTACTGAGGACCTTAAAACAGCCCTTCCGTCACCTCTTCTGGAATAGGGTGTCGGGCCAGCGCCCTTCAATTGCAGTTCGATACTTTTTCCATCAGTTTTTTCCCACTCCCCCAATGTGATTGCCCTGCCGTCGCCCAGTTGTCCCGCCCAGTTCCCGAATTGATGCCCCGCATAGCAGGCGGCATAAGGAACCATAGAAGGGTTTAAATGATTGCCCGCCAGAATATGTATATCAGTTTCATCAGGTGCTGCGATATTCAGTTCTGTGGCGAGTTCTTCGGACCAGGCCAGCAAAACCGGATCAGATACTGGTGTGGGGGTTGTGTTACTGTACAACATTCCGGGAGTCTGTCTCGGCATCATATTCCCACTGTGATCCCCCGGAAAGGACGTGGTGAATTCACTTTTATATATTTTAGATTTAAGTTGTTCCATCATTTGAACAGCTAAGATAAGTGGTATACAGCAGGAATAGACCATCTGGATGTCAATTCCTGCTACACTACAAAATCCGGTTTTATTGGAATACCTCTATTTCAGCCACACGGAAACCCTGCCCGGCACCCGTTACTCCGATTGCTCTGAGCATAACGAACCTGGCTGTCACTGGTGCTTTCAATGTTGTACGCTGAAGGATAGGGTTGGCCTTGATATTAGAGAACTCACCTGAAGCCGCAGACGTCCATTGTTTTCCGTCCTGACTATACAGATACTCATATTTTTCTATTCTTCCTGCTGTTTGTTCATCCTGTGCCGGTAAGTACCCGAAAGCTGAAATTAAATGCGGATAGCCCATATCTAAAATCAGTTCATTGGTGCCAGTTAATGATGCGCTGGTTTCGGCCAGCTGATCAATTGCTTTTTGCAAATCAGCCGATGATTCCGGACTTATAATCTTCCAGTCATTCTTGGCATAGGCTGACATTACCTTCCCGATAACTTTTGTCTTGGTTTCTGGTGAAAAATACAAACCGACCTCGCTCAAAACAGGGGATACAGGGGCAAAAACAGTCAGTTTTAACTTTTTAGCGGTTATTGTTTCCGGTAATCTGATCAGGCGGTTAGCGCCGATACTGGTGGCTTTTCCGATTGTTTTCCATTGACCGGCGATATAACTCTCCACTGTTATACTATCTACGCGCTGACCAAGTTTAATGTTTTCCCTGATCTGAACAAGATTAATAGATTTTTCGGCGGGAAGATCTATGATCAAACTGGCCTGGTGTACCTGGTCGTCGGTTGCCCAGTAGCTATAACGATCATTGTCCTGTAAATTATGTGTGTCAAAAGCCTTTTGTTTACCCCTCACATTAGAGGCCGTTATTTTTGCATTTTTAGCCAGGTTTACAGCAAAGACCTGTTTCAGGTAGGCACCGAAATCTTTAAGTACAGCCACATCGTTTGCATGCAGCAGGCCATCTGTGTTGGGTGAAAGGCCAAGGTCCAGTGAACCGCCGCGTCCTACTGAGCTACAGTAAATGTCAAAGAGCTGTGCAACTGTTTTGACCTGTCCATCCTGCTCAGGATGATAAAACCAGCCCGGTCTTAAAGGGACATCTCCTTCAAAGGGTAACCATTGTTTTCCGTTTCGGGTTCCGCTGCCTAAATTCTTATCGTCCATATAGCCCGGCATAGGAGTTTTTCCATCTGTACCCTTAAGATCGATTGTTGACCAGGATGTCTCGGGAGCCATGCCTTTTTCATTACCTACCCAACGGACATCCGGCCCTATATCGCTGAATATACTTGCCCCGGGCTGGAGCTTCCTGGTAATAGCCCAGGTATTCATCCAGTCATAATAAACAGACTGATCTACTTTTTTAACTTCTTTTCTTCCGCCATAATAACCGTCACCACCATTGGCGCCATCATGCCAGCTCATAAATAACGGGCCGTAATTGCTGTATAATTCTTTAAGTTGATTTCTATAGATGGTAATATATTCCGGGGTGCCATATGCTGGATTATTCCTGTCCCATGGAGAACAGTAAATACCGAATTTCATGTTGTTTTTTTGTGCTGCCTGCTGAAATTCACGTACCATATCTCCTTTTCCTGAACGCCATGGGCTTTCGCTGATATTGTATGCAGCAGTTTTAGTTGGCCAGAGCGCAAACCCATCATGGTGTTTTGCAACCATGACAATACCTTTAAATCCGCCGGCGGCAGCAGCAGCAATAATCTGTCCGGCATCAAATTTAGCAGGATTAAATATCGCGGGGTCGGCATCTCCATAACCCCATTCCTTATTTTGAAAAGTGGTCGGTGTAAAATGGATCAGGCAATACATCTCGGTTTCATGCCATTTTAATTGCCTTTCTGAAGGTAACGCGCCATAGGGAGCAGGAGGTTTGGTGCTTTGCTGTGCAAGAGCCATTAGTCCGAAGAAATTAATTCCTGCAAAAACTAAAGCCGACTTCACTTTATTTTTCATTTGGTTCTGGTTAGATAGGTTATGTATTTGTAAAAAAAATAAAACTATTCAAAATATAGCTTGTTAGACAAACAAACAAGAAAATTAGAATAAATCAGGTTAAGGCAGGTACCTGGTACCTGCTTCATATTTTAAATATAAACAGATAACTATGAAAAATTTATTGAAAATCATGAGTATTGCCTTCAGTGTATTCCTGCTAGCCGCATGTGGTGGCGGGAAATCAGATTCTTTAGCAGATTCAACTGGTACAGGTATGGCAGATTCATATACCGATTCAGTCCATGCAGATACTTTACCAGTCAGTGAAGCCGACAGTGCACATTCGTACAGAAATGACAGAGGTACCGACAGTGTTAGCGCAGGTGCGTATAAAGGGGTGCCCAGAAATCCTTAATCACAATTATAATAAGATCCGCCGGACGCGCTGCATCAATTCCTGAAGCAGCTCTTCCTGGCGGATTAATTTTTCGTGCCCTGTTCCGGAAAAAAGAGTAGTCTCTATTGCCGGATGAAGTTTTAAAAACGCAATTAAAAAATCTGTATTTACTACCGCATCCTGATCATCATAGGCTATCCAATGATCTTTTGAAGCCGCTTCTAAAGTATAGTTGGTCAGATCATAAGCACTGGCAGGTTCTTTAAATCTTTCAAAAAATCTTTTGAAAAAGGTCTCCCTGATCTTTTCAGGTATATTGACTGCCTCCATCATATTGTTAAATAAAGCTTTCAGATTAATGACTGGAGCAATACTAATTAGCAATTCGGGCTTAATACCTGCCTGCTCAAGTGACATCATATTGGCCATTGCGCCTAAAGAATGCCCGATTACAATGTCGGGATTTCCGAACTGCCGGTAAATTGCCTGCAATGCCTCAGTATATAATATTAAGTTAGATAACTCCCCCGGCGAACTTCCGTTACCTGGTGCATCGAAAGCGACCACTGTCACATTCTCAATTACTGTTAAAGCCGTAATTAGAGAAGTAAAGTCTGCTGCTTTAGAGCTCCATCCATGCGTAACCAGAATCAATCTGGATCCGGTGCCCCATTTAAAAACATTAAAAGGAAGTATCCTGCCAGAAAAATAGGTGTCCGGGGCCTGAAGTATAATATGCTGCGCCTGGCTAATCAGTTCTTCCTGGTTTTTTCTCAATGGCATTTTAGCAGCATAGCACAGTAGTCTCCATAATATGGTTTCCTGTTCTGTGATATCCGAAGATGTCAGTTCCCTGGCTTGCGCAACAATTTCTTTATATACTTTCATGGTTGGTAATGTCTGCCCGAAATATAGGCTAATTAGACCATCCGGCCTTTTGTTGTATTTGATTTTTACGTCGTCCTGATAATTGATGAGGCGCTGCTTATATCTGGAATTCTTTTAAAGCTATCTTTGCAGAAATGGAATATTTTAATCAACTGGCAGCTTTATTAAAGATAGAGAAGGAGGCCGATCAGCAGGCTTATATGCAGCTTACAGCTGCGGCATCTGCAGCGGAAAGAAGAGAAAACGGGCTAACCTGGTACCCGGTTGCGATCAGGGGAACAGAAACCGGCAGAGGGGATTATCTGACCATTGAAATGGAACGGACAACACATCAGCATATCAGCCACCAATTACGGTTTGGTGGTTCAGTGGCTATATTTTCTAATCATAACCCAAAAGAAGATCGGCTGGAAGGTATTGTGGCGCATCAAAGCGGCAATATGATTAAAATCTCTCTGCGTACAGATGAACTTCCTGATTGGTGTAGTGACGGAAAGCTTGGAGTCGACTTGCTTTTTGACCAGAATAGTTATCAGGCTATGGAAGACGCGATTAAACAGGCATCGAAAGAAGCCATTGCCGGTGAATCAAAACTAATTCAGGTGCTGACAGGTAAAGAAAAACCTGTTTTTCATACAGGTGGTAGTGTTTTCGCCAGTGATGCACTGAATGCTTCTCAACAGGACGCAGTTAACAAAATTTTGGGTGCCGCACAATTATCGATCATTCACGGGCCTCCGGGTACCGGTAAGACGACGACTTTGGTGGCTGCTATTCAGGCTTTGTTAAAGCAGGATGATGGTCAGATTCTGGTTGTAGCGCCGAGTAACACAGCAGTGGATCTGCTCAGTGAAAAGCTCGATGCAGCAGGGGTGAAGGTATTAAGAATAGGGAATCCGGCCAGAATTAGCTCCAGACTTAACAATATCACGCTGGATGGACAGTTATCACAGCACAGTAGTATGAAGCTGATGAAAGAACTCCGTAAACAGGCCGCAGAGTATAAAAAGATGGCACATAAGTATAAAAGAAACTTTGGCCGTGCAGAACAGGAACAGCGGAAAGCTTTGTTTAACGAAGCTGCCAAAATAAATAAAGAAGTAGGAAAGACTGAACAATATATGGTTGATGACCTGCTTGATAGAAATCAGGTGATCACTGCAACGCTGGTTGGCGCGCAGCAATATATGGTTAGAGACCGCAGATATAAAACTGTGGTGATTGATGAAGCAGGGCAGGCGCTGGAACCGGCTTGCTGGATCCCGATTTTAAAAGCAGAGAAGCTGATTCTGGCTGGCGATCATTGTCAGCTTCCACCAACGATTAAAGCCCAGGGTGGAGTTGCTTCTGCCTTAAGTAAGACCCTACTGGAAAAATGCGTTGCACTTCATCCGGATGCGGTAAGCCTGCTGGAGGTACAGTACCGGATGCATCAACAGATAATGGCGTATTCTTCGTTATCATTCTATCAGAACAGGCTGAAAGCTCATGCGAGTGTAGCTGAGCAACTGATCATGCCAGAGGAAAAACCTTTTCAGTTTATTGATACGGCGGGATGTGGATTTGAAGAAAAAAGTGAAGGCAGCAGTATTGTAAATCCGGAGGAGGCTGCTTTCCTGATTCAGCGTTTAACAGAAATGGTGCTGCGCCTGGAGGAATCCGGATATGGCGAAAGCTTTCCTTCTATCGGTGTGATCTCCCCTTATAAAGAGCAGGCCAGGCTGCTGGAATCAGAAGTACATGCCAGCCCGGAACTGCATAAATATGCCACAAATATTACGGTGAATACTGTAGATAGTTTTCAGGGACAGGAAAGGGATCTGGTATATATTAGCCTCTGCAGAAGCAATTCAGCTGGTGTAATTGGCTTTTTAAATGATACGCGCAGAATGAATGTCGCAATGACGCGGGCAAAAATGAAACTGGTAATGATCGGTGATAGTGCCACGCTGGCCAGGTCTTCATTTTATGCCGATCTGGTAGGTTTTGCGGAGAAGCATGAAAACTATCATAGTGCCTGGGAATTTTAGAAAAAAAATAATTAGAAATGTATATTTAGACCATGAATAAGATAGAATTAGTTACCAGTCATTTTCTGGAGCTCGCCGTAAGAAAGATCCCTGATCTTTTTATGGCAATCGTCACTTTGTTAGTTGGTTTATGGTTAATTAAGAAGCTCGGTACTATCATTCAGAACCGTTTTCATAAGAACAGGGTAGATGTCACGCTCGGCGAATTTTTGCTCAGCATGATTAAAGTTGTCTTTTATGTGCTGCTGGTAATTTCCTGTGCCTCCATGATTGGTATTCAGACCAGTTCATTTGTAGCATTGCTGGGTGCAGCGGGACTGGCAGTCGGACTGGCATTGCAGGGAAGTCTTTCAAATTTCGCTGGTGGCGTCTTAATTTTACTTTTCAAGCCGTTCCGGATCGGCCATCAGATTACTTCAAGTAATAATGTTTCTGGTTTGGTTATGAAAATTGATATTCTTTACACGACCCTGAAGGCTGGCAATGGAACTACTATCTATGCGCCAAATGGTCCTTTGGCAAATTCGGTAATTAATAATACAACTGATAATGAGATCAGGCAGGCCGAATACAAGGTTAAGCTGTCTTATAATTCAAATATTGATACGGTCAGAAAGCTTATCCTGGGTATTCTGGACCTGGACGACCGCATTTTAAAAATGCCTGCACCTACAGTATTAGTTTCCTCTTTAGAGGACAATGCTATTGTACTCCTGATCCGGACATGGAGTAAAAATGATGTGTTCTGGGCTGCATATCACAGTAATTTTCAATTAATTAAAGAGACACTGGAAGTTAATGAAATTCAAATGGCTGGTGCTAAAACAGAGATCCATGTGATCAATGAGCCGGCATCGAATTCCTGATAGCTCCTGCTAAAACAGAGAAATGAACGAAGAATTTTATAAGGCACTTTTTTCCAGACAGCAGGCTATAGACCCTGTTCCTGCAAACGACGAGATCTCAGCATGGGCAACTCGTTTACTCAATGTGCTTTTCCCGGAAAGATTAAGCTCACCTGATTACTCGCTCAACGAGATCAGGCGTTTTTTTGCAGATTCTGAAAAGAATTTGCTGCGGTTACTGGAAGCCACAAAGGCATGTGAAGACTGTAGCAACGAAGAGATCTGTAGAAACTTCTATCTGGAGCTTCCTGAACTTTACAGGAGAATGAGAACAGATATCACTGCAACTTTAAATGGTGATCCTGCAGCAAAGAGCGAGTTTGAGATTATCAGGAGTTATCCAGGATTTCTGGCTACTGCAATTTACAGGATTGCACATCATCTGTTAATACTCGGCATACCGCTGGTTCCCAGAATCCTGACTGAATTTGCGCATGGGGAAACTGGTATAGACATTCATCCGGGTGCGCATATTGGAGAATACCTTTTTATAGATCATGGTACCGGTATTGTGATAGGAGAGACGACTATTATTGGTAGCCATGTTAAATTGTATCAGGGAGTGACCCTTGGTGCGCTCAGCGTCGAGAAATATATGGCCAATACTAAAAGACATCCGACTATAAGTGATCATGTTATTATTTATTCCGGGGCAACTATACTGGGCGGTGATACACATATAGGCGAAAGAAGTATCATAGGCGGAAATGTATGGCTTACGAAAAGTATTCCGCCGGGCTCTACAGTTTATCATCAGTCCGCAATGAAAGTTATATCAAAACAATAAAACCAGAACGAATGGGAAGTATAATTGACTGTATAGGGAACACACCACTGGTGGAGATCCGGCAGATGAATCCAAATGCAAATGTGCAGATCTTTGCCAAACTGGAAGGTAATAATCCTGGCGGCAGTGTAAAAGACCGCGCAGCATTAAATATGATCCGCAGTGCCATGGACCGGGGAGAAGTAGATCAAAAAACTAAACTGATCGAAGCAACAAGTGGAAATACAGGTATTGCCCTAGCGATGATAGCCGGTATTTTCGGACTGGAAATTGAATTGGTAATGCCTTCAAACTCCACCGCTGAACGTACACAAACCATGGAGGCATTCGGAGCGAAGGTTACTTTACTTGAAAGTATCGAAGTCTGCCGTGACTATGCTGAAGAAAAGGGCACAAAAGATGGGTATTTCCTGTTAAACCAATTTGCAAATCCAGATAATTATCTCGCTCATTATAAAAGTACGGGACCAGAGATATGGCGGGATACGGCAAATCAAATTACCCATTTTGTAAGTTCTATGGGAACAACAGGGAGTATCATGGGAAATTCAATGTATCTGAAAGAGCAAAATTCTGCGATTCAGATCGTTGGCTGTCAGCCTACTCCCGAATCGTCTATTCCGGGAATCAGAAGATGGCCTGAAGCCTATCTGCCTAAAATATATGACGCTTCCAGAGTAGATCGTGTAATGGACGTCTCTGAGGAAGATGCGATACGACGCGCACGTGAAATGGCACGTAGAGAGGGGATATTTGCAGGAATGAGTTCTGGTGGTGCATTACATTGTGCGTTGGAACTGGCAGAAGAACTGGAATCGGGGCTTATCGTGTTCATTGCATGTGATCGTGGTGACCGTTACCTGAGCAGTGATCTTTTTGCCGGCAAAGAATAGTTTGCACAGTAATATAAAAAAGCGAAAGGCGGTCTGTAGTTCAACAGGCCGCCTTTCGCTTTTAACTTATATATTTTGCTTATTGTGCGTCTACAACAGCAATAGTAACCATATTCACAATTTCTCTTACAGAACTGTCCATCTGTAAAACGTGCACTGGCTTGTTCAATCCTAATAAAATAGGGCCAACAGCTTCTACATTACCCAATTCCTGTAATAATTTATAAGCGATATTACCAGACTCCAGATTCGGGAAGATCAGCGTGTTAGCAGGGCTTCCGCATAACGTAGAGAATGGATAGTTACCCTGAAGTAATTCTGAGTTCATAGCAAAGTTACCTTGCATTTCACCGTCAACGATCATATCAGGAAACTGCTCTTTCAGTAAAGCAGTCGCGATTCTCATTTTCTCAGGAACAGGTCCGGAGTTACCACCGAAGTTAGAGTAAGAAAGCAGCGCAACACGTGGCATAATATTAAAGCCTTTGATACTTTCATGAATCAGGCCCGTAATATCTACCAGGTCCTGAGCAGTAGGATCAGGGTTAACTGTAGTATCTCCCATAAATACCGGACCTTTTTTAGTCAGCATCATGTACATACCTGCAATTTTCTTAACCCCTTGTTTTGTTCCAATTACTTGTAAAGAAGGCTTTAAAGTTGATTTGTAGTTTTTCGTTAAACCTGAAATCAAGGCATCAGCTTTACCAAATTCTACCATACTTGCGCCATAATAGTTTCTGTCGCGAACCAGTTTGCGTGCTTCATATAAGGTAACACCTCTGCGTTTACGTCTTTCGTACAGGTGGTTTGCAAATTGTTCTGAATCTTCAGTTCCCTGCCATGGATCTATGATTTCAACCTGATCCAGGTCAATTTCATGATCAATGATAATCTGCTGGATCCGGTTTACGTTTCCTAACAGGATAGGGGTGGCAATACCTTCATCTTTTACGATCTGTGCTGCTTTTAATATTTTGTAGTTATCGGCTTCTGCAAATACGACACGTTTCGGCGCCGATTTAGCTTTTGAAGCGATATTTCTCAGGATTTTATCATCTGCACCCAGTCTGACCTGTAGTTCTTCATGGTAAGCATCCCAGTTAGTGATTTTTTTTCTCGCCACACCGGACTCGATTGCCGCTTTAGCTACTGCCGAAGAAACAACACTCATTAAGCGGGAGTCCATTGGTTTAGGAATGATATAGTCTTTTCCGAATTTGAAATTCTTAGCTTTATAAGCAAGGTTGACAATTTCAGGTACAGGCAACTTAGTCAGATCTGCAATCGCTTTAACAGCTGCGATTTTCATTTCTTCGTTAATCGTTGTAGCACGTACATCTAAAGCACCTCTAAAGATATAAGGGAAGCCTAAAACGTTATTTACCTGGTTAGGGAAGTCTGATCTTCCGGTGGCCATGATAATATCTTTTCTGACAGAAACAGCCAGATCATAATTGATTTCGGGATTTGGATTTGCCAATGCAAACACAATCGGATTTTTAGCCATGGACTTAACCATGTCTGCTGAAAGGACGTCAGCCGCGGAAAGACCCAGGAATACATCTGCACCTTTCATTGCTTCTTCCAGCGTAGTGATATCTGTTCTGGAAGTTGCAAACTCCATGCGGATCGGATCAAGATCTGTACGGGAGCTATTTACAATACCATCTTTATCAAAAACAAGCATATTTTCCTTTTTTACACCTAATTTCAGGTATAATTTGATACAGGAAACTGCAGCAGCACCAGCGCCACTTACCACTAACTTGATTTTTTCTAATTTCTTACTTTGCAGCTGACACGCATTTAGTAATGCCGCACTGGTAATAATTGCAGTACCATGCTGATCATCGTGCATTACGGGGATGTTCATCTCTTCTTTAAGCCTGCGCTCAATCTCAAAACACATCGGAGCACCTATATCCTCCAGATTCACACCGCCAAAAGTGGGTTCAAGTGCTTTAACTACGTTTACAAATTCGTCAACAGTAGTTGCATTGATCTCTAAATCGAAAACATCAATGTCTGCAAAGATCTTAAATAGCAGACCTTTTCCTTCCATTACTGGTTTACTTGCTGCCGGACCGATATTACCTAATCCTAAAACTGCAGTTCCGTTACTGATTACTGCGACTAAATTACCTTTAGCTGTATATTTGTAAACGTCTTCCGGAGTTCTGTAGATTTCCATACATGGCTCTGCTACTCCCGGAGAATAAGCTAATGCTAAATCACGCTGAGAATTAGTGGGTTTGGAAGGAATAACTTCTATTTTACCTGGCCGTCCCTGTGAATGATAATCCAGGGCATCCTGTTTTCGGTTCGTTGTGTTTTTCATTTTGTGTGTGTTGTAACCTGCTGCGGCATAACCGCAATTTTTCAAAAACAATGATTGAAGGGCCGAAATTACCTTTTTGTTTAAAATAATACGACAAAAAAACCGATAAATTAAATACGAATGATTAAAATGTTAAAAATGATACATGCCGGTGGCATTATAAAAATATAGTATATATGTATTCGAAAGCTCAGACCGCCCAGTTGAAACAAGAATTCTGGACTATTTTCGGTCAGTATATTGCGCCTCAGCTCTCTGCTGATGGATTGAAAATTAATTGGGTCAATTATAAAACCGGATTTAAACATTTGCATTTCAGGATGCAGGCAGATCAGCGCAAGGCTGTGATCGCTATCGAAATGGCACATCCGGATCCAGGTATTCAGGAGCTGATGATGGAGCAGTTTCGTACTTTCTCAAAACTGCTCGCTGCCAGTACAGATGGTGCCTGGGAATGGCAACTCCATCATACGGATGAATATGGAAAGACGGTAAGCTTCATTAGCCAGACTTTAGCTCCTGTAAGCGTGTTAAATAAAGAAGACTGGCCAGCCTTAATCTCTTTTTTTAAGCCCAGAATAATCGCGCTGGATGAATTCTGGAGTAGTGCACAGTATAGTTTCGAACTTTTCCGTCACGGCTAAATTGATACCCTTGAGACGGCGCTAAAATCCGATTGTTTATATTTACCGTTCAAAATTATTTTTATGACCCCGGTTTCTTATCAAATCTGCTGTGTAGGACATCTTACTCAGGATCACATTATCAGCCCTGTTTCTGATCAGTATATGGCTGGCGGAACTTCTTATTATTTTTCTCATGCGCTTTCTGGTTTCCAGCTGAACTATGGTTTGGTAACCTCTGTCGCGGAATCAGAGATGTCTTATGTAAATGAGCTTCGCGGGCTGGGTATTCAGGTACATGTGTTTCCAAGTAAACAGACTTTGTATTTCGAAAATATTTACGCGGGTCATCCTGATGACAGAAGCCAGCGTGTACTGGCTCAGGCCGATCCATTCCGGGCAGAACAGCTTACAGGTATCAATGCGGGTATTTTTCATCTCGGACCGTTGCTGGCTAATGATATTCCGCTGGAACTATTAAAGGTACTGGCTGCAAAAAGCAAAGTCTCCATAGATGTTCAGGGATACCTCAGGAAAGTGGAGAACCAGCAAGTTTGTCCCGCTGAATGGGAGGGGAGCAGAGAGGCTTTAAGTTTAGTTCATACTGTGAAAGCCGATGAATCTGAACTAAAGGTTCTTACCGGCTGTGCTACGGTTCGTGAAGGAATAGCACAATTAGCCTGGTTCGGTGTAAAAGAAATTGTCATTACAAGTGCCAGTCTTGGATCGGTAGTTTATTGTGATAACCGGATTGAAGAGATCTGTGCCTTCAAACCTGCACAGGAAATAGATGCTACTGGTTGTGGCGACACTTATATCGCAGGATATCTTTATCAGCGGGAAAAAGGTGCTTCTCCAAAGTTCGCTGCAGAATTTGGGGCGGCAATGGCGAGCTTAAAGATGGAATCTGTCGGATCTTTTACCGGTTCTGAGCAGGAAGTGCTAAATTTTATTCAAACTGCGGAAAGAATCGAAAAGGCCTTTGATATAGGCTAAATCTATGATTTATAAGGAAATGTAGTTCGGCTTTTTAATTAAGAAAAGTCATAGAAATGTTTTTTGTTAAAAAAATCATAGTGTAATTTGTACACTATTGAAATGGGTTGTATATTTGTATTACAAAACAAGAAATAATAAGCTTTCTGCAGTTCGGTTAACGACTCAGAAGCTATAAAGAAAAACCCGTTCATACAGGTTTATATTTGGTTAGAATAGGGATGTGTCTGGATGGAACACCCCTTTCTTTTTTTTAGGACCTTTTGTAAACTGTATCTGCCTCCTCAAGCTTTCTTATACTCTCTAATTATTCTAAAATTATCCGCACATATCAATAATTTGATTCAAATTTTATTCAAAACAATTATCGCGGTAATCTTTCATTTAAGTTAACTTTGAGTTGTCAATAAAACTTGTAGTATGACTTTGATTGAAACCGCTCTAGATCTTAAGAAAAAATTAGATGAATTACGTCCCATAAGCCCTGAAACGGAAGCTCGAATTATGGAAAAATTCCGATTAGATTGGAATTATCACTCTAATAAAATAGAAGGTAATACGCTTACCTATGGGGAGACAAAGGCTTTATTGCTATTTGGAATTACTGCTCAAGGTAAGCCCTTACGAGATCATATTGAAATAACAGGACATAATGAAGCTGTAAAATGGATTTCAGATATAATTCATAGAGAATATCCGCTGAATGAGAGTTTTATCAGAGAACTTCATGTTTTATTGTTGAAGGAATCATATGTGGTTGATGCAATTACTCCCAGTGGCTTGCCTACAAGACGTGCTGTTCAAGTTGGTAAATATAAAACAAGTCCAAATCATGTACTCACCAAAACGGGAGAGATATTCAGATTTGCCTCTCCGGAAGAAACTTCAGCACTAATGAATGATTTAATGGACTGGTATAAAGAAAAATTTATTTCTGGTGACATAAATCCAATACTATTTGCAGCGGAATTTCATTATAAGTTTATAAGAATTCATCCATTCGATGACGGAAACGGGCGAACGGCAAGAATTTTAATGAACTTTATACTCATGCAATATGGGTTTCCCCCAGTCATCATTAAGACAGAAGACAAAGAAAACTATTTTTCTGCCTTAAGGCAAGCAGATAGTGGTATAATTGAATCTTTTGTCAATTATATTGCGAAAAATCTAATTCTTTCTTTAGAAATAATGATTGCTGGAGCTGAAGGTCACAGTATTGAAGAACAGGATGATTTTGAAAAAGAAATTGCCCTATTAGAGCGGAGAATAAAATCAATTAGTAATGAAGCTAAAATAAGTAAATCCAAGGAATCTATTCTGGAAATTTACGACGGATCTCTTGATGCTGTTTTCAAAACCTTTTTAATTTCCGCCGAAAAATTTGACCGTTTTTATATTAGCGCTGCATTAACGGTAGTTTTACCAAACTGGGCGAAAGTTGGAAAATATGAAGTATATCTTGAGGCCCGTGAAAAAATTACAGAATTTTCAGCGTCTGTTTCCTTTGTATATGATTATAAGGTATTTAAGATGCCGAATGGTGAATTTGACTATCAATCAAAAATCACTTTTGAATTTGGCTTATTTGAATTTACAGTAAAAAATAGCTCCGGTGAAATCGTTTATGTGAGAAAATACGGAGAGCAGCTGAACAATTTGGAAATTGAAAAAATTGTGAAAGAAGAAGCAAATAAGCATAAAGAAATGATAGAAGATAAATTGAAACAATTGAACCAATCAAAATAAAGATTAGCCCCATTGGAAGGGCTTTAGAAATGTGATCACCCTAGCCTAAGGTGATCACATATTTCCTTATTTAAAGGAGTTATTTAATGCTTTTCCGATTTTGTCGACATCGGCCTCAATCGTTTTTTTGACTGCAGGTTTAACTGCGCTGTCAATCTTAGCTTCGATTTGAATTGCGTCTGCACTGTTTACAACTGTGATATCAAATTTGTTATCGCCGAATTTGTAGCTTGCAGAAAACTCTTCGATATTTTTTTCTGTTGTTTTTCCGAATTCATAACTGTCGCTTAATTCATCGAATGCGGCTTTAACTTCCTGTAAGATAAATTCAGTCTGAAGGCTCAGGTCATTTACAATGATCTTTGCAGCTTCTAAAGCTTTTTTCAGGTTAGCATCAGCTTTAGCAGTCTGGGCAATATCTTCCAGTGTTTCTAATAAATCTTCGCTATATAGAATCTCTTTTTTATCGGTAATAAAAATGGAGGCGATTTTCTCGGTGTCATCAAATAATTGCCTTACATGAATTGAATCGTTCCCGTCTTTGATAATTGATACACTTTCTGACTGCTCGTCAACTTTGGAATCCGCTATCGCATTTTTGATCACGTTTACAATATGTTTCAGAACAGGGTATTGTTTAATTTCGCTCATTATTTTTAGATGTTATTTTTTGCAAAGATAGCTAAACGGTCAAATTATTCTAATTGATTATAAGATCTTGTCCGTTGAGTGCAATAATGGGATTGTATTTTTGCCTTTTGATCGAGTTTTAAGTTCTTATTTCTTCAGTATACCCAGTTCATTCAAAATATTGTAGGCTATCTCTGTACGAGCTGGTCCGAAGTTTGGAATCTTGTCTTTTGACTGGATACAATTTGAAAAATAATAAACATTGTCGGCAGTTGTAATATAGCCAACGTACCATCCAACATACTCATCATTCTGTTTACCTGAACCTGTCTTTGCCCTGACTGTGGAACCTGAATGATCCTGAACGATCATTATACGCTTCACAATATCTATACTGCAGACGGAGAAGGGCAGATCATTATCATTTAGTCTTTTTAAGAATTCGATTTGTTGGAGTGGCGAAATACGTAATCCGCCCCATAGCCAAAAGCCATTTATTCCGCCTGAAATATCTGCATTACCATAGGCGGCCTTCTTAAGCCAATATTGCATACGTTTTTCTCCAACGCGTTTAGCCAGTTCCTGATAAAACCAAACAGTGGAATTTTTGAAAGCATTTTTCATATCTGTATCTGCGTTCCATTCGGGGTTTTGTCTCGGTTTTTTATCCCATTCAAGCACAATGCTTTCATTTTCAATTACGCCTTCTTCCAAAGAGATTAACGAGTTGCATATTTTAAATGTCGATGCAGGTGTAAATGGTGTATTGCTCTGACCTTCATTATATATCGTGTATTTTTCATTTTTCTGATCATACAAAATAAAAGAACCCTCAACCTTATACTGATCGTAGAATTTCTGAAGTTCGGGCCCAGTCTTTGTTTGTCCTGTAGAATAAATAGAACTCAGCAGGGCTGAGATGAGCAGAATTAGTAGGAATGTTCGTTTGGAAGTTAACGAGATACTCTTCATTATTCTGTCTTAAAAGCGTGTGTATACTGCTAGCTGAGTGATGTTATTCATCGTATTACGGCTTGCGCCTTTGGACGACTGGTTCATATAACCTAATTCTATATCCAGTTTTGGACCGAATCTGTAACCAGCGGCTACATATGCCCTGTTTTGGTCGAATACATATCCGTTTAATTCATTTTTATGCTGAACATTTAAGAAGACCTCATTCTGTAGAGCTGCAAAGGGCCCTTTATCAAAATTTTGTTTGTCCTTTTGAAGTGGTAGGATTATTCTGAAAAAATATCTGAAGCGCTGTGCAAATAAATCTTCATTATTTGCGCGTTCTATAAAACGTTGCTCCAACCTGAACCGGTGACTAAAGTTTGCGGTACTTACTTTATGCTTATAGATGTATTGTTCCCATATTCTGTGTTCAGTCAAAGTTCCAATGCCGGAAGAGGGGGTGTTAAACGTCTCGTTCAGCAAGTAACCCAAAGTAAGCTGACTTTTTTTGTTGATATCATAGGTGACACCCGGGCGGAACATCAGGTTTCTAACGCGGTCGAATTGATCTGCTGAGCGTAGCTGCACATCCATATAGGCACCCCATTTTTCGTTTATTTTGGTGTTGTTCATTAAGAATAACCAACCGGAATGCTGTTTGATAGTTTGGGCTAATAAGGTCGTACTGATTGTACAAAGGAGCGTGATCAAAAATAAGGTAAGGCGCATAAGTGAAATGTAATTATAATGTTTTCAATTGCTTAATTGGCTAAGATAATAAATTCCCCGAATCGGTTTTCTAACCTTGATCGGATATCGGTTTTAGTTGAGATGCTGTTGAGTCGGTGTTGAGACGGTGTTGAATGGCTAAATTACCCACTCAACACCCTTTCAATACTGTCTCAATAACCTTTCAACTCAGGACTAAACCTTTTCCAAACGCAAAAGCTGTACTTTATTCGCTGAAATTATTAGCTTTGGTTTTAACCTAAACCAATTCATGAAAAAAATTACGTTGCTCCTGCTGATGCTTTTATCAGGTACAGGTGTGTTCGCTCAGGGCATGTTTGCGCTATTTAACCGTTCAGAGGATTTTTTTAAACTTCTCGAGGAAGGCAAGTTTACTGATGCTCAGAACTATTTTGACCCGACACTGAAGGACAAAGTGAAAATTGAAGAATTACAGAAGTTATGGTCCGATTTGAGAACTAATCTGGGTGAATTTGAACTTGCAGATCCGGTTAGAAGTAAAACAGAAGGAGAATTCTTTACGGTTACCGTTGAAGCAAAGTTTGCCCGTGCCACTCAGGATTTTTTGCTGGCTTATAATAAAGAAGAAAAAATGGTTGGCTTTTTTCTCCAGCCTAAATCAAATGCTGCTGTATATCTGAATCCAGCTTATGCTAATCCAGCATTATATACGGAGAAAACCATCAGTGTTAATACGCCCGGGCACGAACTGGCGGCGATCTTAACCATGCCAGCTGAAGGAACTAATTTTCCGATCGTTGTACTTGTACACGGTTCTGGACCTTCGGATATGGATGAAACTATAGGACCAAACAAACCTTTTAAAGATCTGGCTGCGGGATTGGCTGCCAAAGGAATAGCCAGTGTCCGTTACGTGAAACGTACAATGGTCTATGCAGGAGAGTTTTCTGGAGTATTTACAGTGAAGGAAGAAACTTTAGATGATGCGGCAGCGGCTTTGAAGATAGCTTTGCAGACACCGGGAGTAGATAAAAAACAGGTTTATATATTCGGCCATAGTCTTGGAGGAATGTTAGCACCAAGAATCGCAGGTCTTGTTCCTGAAACTAAAGGTATCATTCTTGCGGAAGCACCTGCCAGAAAGATGGTAGACATTCTTATAGAGCAGAATCAGTATTTATATGACCATTCAAAAGATACTACCGCACAGGCGAAAGCGCAGCTTGATTTTGCGCTTAAAGCTTTGGAGCAGGGGAGAATCAATCAGCTTGGTCAGCTTAAAGCAGATTCAGTGGTACTGGGGCTGCCTGCTTCTTACTGGGTAGATTTGAATCAATACAATCAGGTTGAAGCCGCTCAAAAATTAAACAAACGCATTCTGGTTATTCAGGGTGAACAGGATTTTCAGGTGAGTGTTAAAGACTTTGAGATCTGGAAGGCTGCATTGGAAAAAAAGAAAAATGCAACCCTCAAATTGTATCCCGACCTGAATCATTTACTCAGTTCTCAGGTGGAGAAAGGCGACCTTCGTCAGTATGAGTCACCGTCGAGTGTCTCAGAAACTTTAATTAATGATATCGTCGCCTGGATCAAAGGCGGATAAATATAAAACAAGAAAGCCTGAATTTATAAATTCAGGCTTTCTTGTTTTTAAACAGGGTTTATAAATTCCGGGCTGGCTTATTCTTTTGTCCAAAGGTTGATGATCTGATCGAATAATGCCTGGCTAATGATACCAGTTGGTTCCGCTACCCATTTTCCGTCCTGATTTTTACTGATTTCAAAATTTTCAAATCCATCTATAGAGACAGCATGACTTGTCTGGTCATCTTCGGTTAGGGTGTGGATCGCTACCGGTAATGTCTTTTTACCATCGGTGATCTCAAACTTATCTACTTTATATCCCATATTAGATTAGGATTGCTGGCGGTCCTTATAAATTTTAAGCAGACTTAGCAGATATAAATCTGGTTTTGGCATAGTGATTACTGTGCCTTCTTCTTTATCCTGTGCTTGTTTTAAGTACTGCGCTTTAATCTTTCCCCAATCTCTTGAGTATTGTTTGATAAATGTTTCTACGAATTGTTTATCTGTGAAATTTTCTGGAAGCTCATCAAGTACGGTCTTGATTTTTTCTTCTTTTCTGCTAACGATTGCCATATATATTGAATTGAGAAGTTCCTGATTATCCCGGAACTTCTGTCCTTTTTAGAGGATAAGTGTAAAGGTATAACAATCCGGGAAAACACAACATGCCAAATTTTGAGAAAGGAAATATTTATTATCTTGTGAACGATGTATCTCCGGTTCTTATTATCCATACTATTTGCGTCCTTAGCTTGTTTTCCTGTTTCGGCACAGCAGGAACAGATTCAATTTTCCACGCTGGATATTTCAAGAGGTCTTTCACATAATCAGGTTAATACGATTCTAAAAGATGGGAAAGGTTGGATGTGGTTTGGGACCCTTGCCGGTCTGAACAGATTCGACGGTTATTCTGTAAAGGTATTTAAACATGATCCAAGAGATAGTACCTCTATAACAGACGATTTTATTACCCGGATTTTTGAATTGCCATTCGGCATGCTTTACCTGGAAACCAGAGGAGGGCCAAGTATTTACGATCCTGCCACGGAGACATTCAGCAGGAATATCAAACCATTTCTTAAAAAAGCAGGAATACCGGTTAACAGTATATCTGATGTCGTAAAAGATTCGCAGGGTAATTTCTGGTTCAATGCTGGTACTGAAGGCATTTATAAATATACTGATGATACAAAGCAAGTGCTGGCTCTGTCTGGGAAAGGTAAGCAGGGAGCTGGTTTCTTAAAAACGCCTGTTGCAGCACTGTTTAAAGACGATACCGGTTGGGTCTGGACTATTCATGAAGACAAAACCATACAGAAGCTGGACCTTAGAACAGGTAAAGTGATACAGCAAGTCCTGCAATTTAAACAACCCTTATCCGGCTTTTCTAAAGATTACAGACTCTTCGTAGATAAAAATGAAGGGATTTGGATCTACATTCTGAATAAGCAGGACGGTATCCAGTATTACAATACTAAAACCGGAGAAAAGAAATTTATTAATAAAGGGCCGGGAGGGTTAAATAACAATCTGGTTAATTGTATTCTGGAAGATGATAAAGGCTTGATCTGGATTGCTACCGATCATGGTGGCGTAAACCTGCTTGACCAGAAGGATTTTAAAATCCGCTATCTGGTTAACAAAGAAAATGATCCCAAGAGTATCGGACAAAACAGTGTGTTGAGTATGTACCGCGACAATACAGGTATTATCTGGTTAGGTACTTTTAAAAAAGGAATCAGTTTTTATCATGAGAAAATACTGAAATTTCCACTTTACAGGCATCAGGATAATCCTGCCGGGCTTGCTTATGAGGATGTAAATAGATTTGCTGAAGACCAGTCGGGCAATCTGTGGATTGGCACCAATGGAGGGGGGCTGTTTAATTTCAATCGCAAAACAGGGAAATTCAAACGTTATAAGCATGAATCTGGTAATGCTAATAGTCTAAGTAACGACATCATCGTTAGCTTGTATATAGATCGCCGGGAAGTCCTCTGGATAGGCACGTATTTCGGTGGTCTGGACAGTTTTGATGGTAAGAAATTTAAAAATTATAAGCATCAACAAGGTATATCCGGCAGTCTTGCCGATGACCGGGTCTGGGATATATTAGAAGACGAAGACGACAATTTATGGGTTGCAACGCTAAGTGGCGGTCTAGATAAACTAGATCGCAGTACGGACAAGTTCAGTCATATAAAAGCAGGAGTGAAAAATAGTATCCGGTCTGATTTTATTTCCTGTCTGCTGGAAGATAAAAATGGGAATCTCTGGATCGGTACTTCTGACGGAATTGACGTTCGCAACAAAAGTGGAAATTTCAGACACTACGACAGTAAGGATAAAAGAGATTACGCATTGATTAATAATATCGTGTACGATCTGATGGAGGATAGCCGGGGTTTCATCTGGGCGGCCACACGTGATGGTATTAGCCGCATTAATCCAGTAAATGGGCATATCCGTAATTTTGATTCTAAAGATGGCCTGACTGAACAGGCTACGCTAAAGATCATTGAGGACAATTCCCGGAATTTATGGATTAGTACAGCAAAAGGTTTGTTTAATGTATTGATCAGACCTGACGGACAAGGTGATTTTAATTATTCTTTTCGCCGTTTTGATGAACAGGATGGACTACAAGGAAGCGCTTTTAATGCCAACGCCGGATTTAAGACCAGGGCTGGAGAAATCTTATTTGGCGGGGCGAATGGATTTAATCTGTTTAAACCTGAGCAAATCCTGAGTGATCAGGCAACACCTCAGATTGTATTGACTGGGTTACAACTGGCCAATCGCAATATCGCAATTGGCGAATCCGATGGAGGAAATATCATACTGAAATCTGCGATTAACAACATTCGGAAGCTCGAACTACATTATGATCAGAACAATTTTGCCCTGAGTTTTGCTGCATTGAATTATTTTAGTCCCAGTAAAATCCGGTATCAGTATATGCTGGAAGGTTTTGATGATTTATGGCAGGATCAGCAAGCAGGTAGCAGAATTGCAACTTATACTAATATAGATCCGGGAGAATATGTGTTTAAAGTACGGTCGACAAATGCTGATGGGGATTGGGTGAAAAATGAAATCCGACTGCCGATACGGATTTTGCCACCTTTCTGGCGTACGCCTGCGGCCTATTTTATTTATTGCTGTGCATTTGCCGGGTCATTATTGTTTATCCGTCACCGCGGAATACAGAAAATAAAAAGGACCTATTTACTAGAGCAGGAAAGACAGCAGGCTAAAAGGATACATGATCTTGACTTGCTTAAAATTAAATTTTTAACCAACGTCAGTCATGAATTCAGGACACCGCTTTCCCTGATTATTACCCCCATGGATAAATTGATCAGGCAGGCAGAGGAGCAGGAGAAACCACAGCTTCAAATGATTTTACGCAACGGTAAACGTTTGCTGAATTTGGTCAACCAATTACTGGATTTCAGAAAGATGGAGGTAAGCGAATTGAAGCTGCAAACCAGAAAGGCAGATTTAATTGGTTTTATTAGAGAACTGGTATACTCGTTTAGTGATGTAGCAGAGGGAAAGCATATTTCACTTAGTTTCCAGACAAACGGGAATGAGCTGATCACTTCTTTTGACCATGATAAAATGGAAAGGATTGTCTTTAACCTTTTGTCGAATGCCTTTAAGTTTACACCACAAGACGGGTTGGTTAGCGTTAACCTGGAGGTTAAGCAATTGCAAGGGGAGGAATTTACGGTTGTGCTAAAAGTAACCGACACAGGAATTGGTATTTCTGTCGAAAAACAGAGTAGAATATTTGAAAGGTTCTTTCAAGACGACATACCTGATTCTATGGTCAACCAGGGAAGTGGCATCGGTTTGTCGATTACCCGGGAATTTGTCAGGTTACATGGTGGTACAATTAATGTAGAAAGTGTGATAGACCGGGGCAGCGAATTTACGATCGTATTTAGTTTTGTACGGGAACTTAATCATGTTAGCGAAGTAACCAAGAGCACTTTGCCTGCTTCGGAACGTATCGAAATTTCCAGGAAAACGCCGGACAACAGCACTGATAATTTCAACCGGAAGAATAAAAAACCTGTAGTGATACTTATTGAAGACAATGAAGATTTTCGTTTTTATCTGAAAGATAATTTACAGGAATACTTCCAGATTGCGGAAGCGGGAAATGGTCTGGAAGGCTGGCAGAAGATTATCTCAGTTCATCCGGATCTGGTAGTCAGTGACGTCAGTATGCCAGGGATGAATGGTATTGACCTTTGCCGGAAAATACGTGCAGACAAACGGACAACACATTTGCCTGTCATCCTGCTAACCGCATTAAGTACGGAAGATCAGCAGTTAACAGGCCTGGACACGGGTGCGAATGACTACATGACTAAACCATTTAACTTCGAAATTCTGCTTTCTAAAATACGAAATCTGCTGAGTCAGCAGGAGACCTCCCGGAAAACCTATCTGAAGCAGGTGGAGTTGAAACCGGCCGATGCGGAGATTGAGTCTGTAGATGATAAATTCATTCGTCAGATCGGAATGCATCTGGAGAAAAATCTGCAGGATTCAAACTATACTGTCGATCAGTTAAGTGCTGATATGAATATGAGCAGGGTAGGTTTATATAAAAAAATCCTGCCACTTACCGGCCGCTCTCCGCTAGAATATATTCGTTTTTACAGACTACTCAAATCTAAGCCTCTATTACGTAAATCACAGTTGACAATTGCGGAAATCGCCTATGCTGTCGGCTTTAATAACCCCAAACAATTTAGTAAATATTTTAAACAGGAATTCGGTACGCTCCCTTCGGTATACGCCAGCCTGGATAATGAATAATGCCATTTACGGTGCTGTTAGGTTGTTTTTGTTAACATTTGAATACCTAATTGTTATCATTTGAATGCCCTTCAGGGATATTCTTACTGATACATTAGCCATCAAAACAACCAAATATAAACTGTAGATGTGCTATGCGTAAAATTAGGGTAAACTCCGTAATCTTTATCTGTGCTGTATGCTTATATACTCATGTAAGCGGACAAGAAAGCAAAAACTTTGTGAGAACAGGAACCGGTGTAGAAATTGACATCAGGAATTCTTATTCAGGTGTCAAAAAGATCCGTCTTGAACCTGTCAATGATCAAATTATTCATGTAACACAAATCGCGGGGCCTGTATTTAACACCAAGCCCAGTCTGATGGCGGTATGGAAAAAAAATATCGATCAAAAATTTACTGTGAAGGAGGAGAGTGGCCAGGTTCGTTTGGCTACTGGTGCTGTAAATGTTAACGTGTCCATAGAGAACGGACTAATCTCTTTTCATGATGCCGCAGGCAAATTATTGCTGGAACAAAGTCAGCTGACCGGCCAGGCAATGGTACCAAAAGTATTTAACGGTGAATCCTCTTATCAGATAACCCAGCTGTTTAATGCTGCAGACCAGGAAGCCTATTATGGTTTAGGGCAGCATCAGCAAAGTATGATGAACTACCGGGGGCGCCGGGTAGACCTTATTCAGTATAATACAGATATAGCGGTACCGTTTGTCGTCAGTAATAAAGGGTATGGTCTTCTTTGGGACAATTATTCAATTACCCGTGCAGGAGATATTCGGGATTACGAACCGCTGAGCGCACTGAGGTTATTTTCGGGTAAACAAGAAGGTTGGATTACCGCAACCTATACTTCACGTAAAAACCCGGATAAGGTCTTATTAACTGCACCAGTCTCTGAAATCTCTATGAACTGGCTAACCGATCAGCATAAATGGCCGAAGGAAATTAATATGGCCGATGCAGTAGTTACCTATGAAGGATTATTGGAAAGTGACCTAACAGGGCTTTATCAGCTGCAGTTGAAATATGCCGGTTATATCAAAGTATGGTTTGACGATAAACCGGTGGCGGACTACTGGCGCCAGGCCTGGAATTCAGGTTCGTCAACTATTGATCTTCCCCTTCAGAAAAATAAAAAGGTAAAATTTAAAATGGAGTGGATACCTGATGGCGGAGAGTCCTATCTGGGGCTTACGTGTTTGCCACCTGTTCCGGAAGATCTGAAGAATACTTTTGGCCTGCAATCTGAATCCGGGAATGCAGTTGACTACTACTTTATTCAGGGTAACAATGCAGATCAGGTGATTAGTGGGTATCGGCAGGTTACCGGTAAGGCCGTGTTAATGCCGAAATGGGCGATGGGCTTTTGGCAGAGTCGCGAACGCTACAAAACACAACAGGATATACTCCAAACGGTTAAGGAATTCAGAGACCGGAAAATTCCACTGGATAATATTGTACTGGACTGGTCATACTGGAAAGAACCGGAGTGGGGAAGCCAGGAATTTGATCCTGCCAGATTTAAAACACCGGAGCAGATGATTAAGGATCTACATGCACAACATGTAAATCTGATGATCTCTGTATGGCCAAAATTTAACAGCGGGCATGATACTTATGCGCAGATGGATTCAAAGAATTTCCTGTACCGCAGAAATATTGCGGACGGCAGAAAAGATTGGATCGGTAAGGGATACGGTAATACTTTCTATGATGCATTTAATCCGAAGGCGAGGACAGCCTTCTGGAACCTGATGAATAAACGATTGTACGCAAAAGGTATCGATGCCTGGTGGATGGATGCAACGGAACCGGATATGCATTCCAATCTACCTGTAGAAATCCGTAAAGAATTAATGAATCCTACTTATGCGGGTTCTTCAACTACGTATTTTAATGCTTTTCCATTAGTGAATGCCAAGGGTGTTTACGAAGGTCAGAGAGCGGTGAACCCTAAAGACCGGGTTTTTATTCTGACGCGTTCTGCTTACGCCGGTCTGCAGCGGTATGCTGCTGCTGCCTGGAGTGGAGATATTGCATCCAGATGGGAAGATATGAAAGCCCAGATCAGCGCAGGTGTTAATTTCTCTCTTTCAGGGATGCCTTACTGGACAATGGATATTGGTGGTTTTTCTGTTGAAAAACGTTATGAACAGCCTAATTCAGCAGACCAGGATGAGTGGCGTGAACTGAACACCCGTTGGTTCCAGTTTGGAGCATTCGTTCCGCTGTTCCGTTCTCATGGTCAATATCCATTTCGTGAAATTTATAATATCGCACCAGAAGGTCATCCGGCGTACCGGAGTATGCTGTATTATAATAAACTCCGCTATAGGTTAATGCCATATATCTATTCGCTTGCCGGACAAAGTTACCATCAGGATTATACCATTATGCGTGGACTGATGATGGATTTTCCAAATGACATTAAAGCAGCTAATCTGAATGATGCCTATATGTTTGGTCCGTCAGTACTGGTGAGCCCTGTGCTGGAATATAAAGCCACCAAAAGAAAGGTGTATCTGCCTTCAGGGCAGGGCTGGTATGATTTCTATACCGGGGAATTTCTAAAAGGCGGGCAGGATATTCAGGCAGATGCACCTTATGAACGCATGCCTCTGTACATTAAAGAGGGATCTATTTTACCAACTGGGCCAGACTTGCAATATACAGGGGAGAAAAAAGCCGATCCGCTTACTATCCTGGTTTATACCGGTAAAGATGCGCTGTTTTCTCTTTATGAAGATGAAGGCACCAATTATAACTATGAAAAAGGAGCTTTCTCACAAATTGACTTTAGCTATCAAGAGTCTACGGGTAAATTAACTGTTGCAGACCGAAAAGGAGAATTTCCGGGTATGATGAAGACCCGCACATTTAAGATCGTGTTTGTCTCCCCTGGAATGACCTTAGCTGCGGACCAGCAGGACCATAAATCTGCACAGACCCTGAAATATACCGGCAAAAAAGCAATCCTATCCAAAAACCAAATTAAATAAACCATATATGAACTTAAATTTTACCCTTACAAATGGACGGATTCCGGACAAGTTGTATTTACTGCTGCTGCCGCTGCTGATTTTATTAATCTGTACAACCGGTGCTATCGCGCAACAAAGACAGGTTACCGGAAAAGTAACAGGCAGCAGTGACGGGCAGCCAATCCCCGGGGCCGTTGTAAAAGTCAAAGGAACCGCTTCCGGAACAGGAACGGATAACTCCGGAAATTTTTCTCTAAGTGCAAAGACTGGAGATATACTTCAGATCAGCTCGATTGGCTACGAGCAAAAAGAATTGCAGGTGCCTGCCAGCGGATCGGTTAGTGTTAAATTGACCGAAGAAAATCAAGATTTAAATGAGGTTGTTGTCGTAGGATACGGTGTGCAGCAGAAAAAGCTCGTAACTGGTGCGACCGTGCAGGTGAAGGGAGAAACACTACAGCGGCAAAGTACAACCAATGCGCTGCAAGGTTTACAAGGGCAGACGCCCGGTGTCCAGATCGCATCAACTTCCGGCCAGCCAGGAGATGGCATGAAAGTAACTATAAGAGGTTTAGGGACCATCGGTAATTCAGGTCCCCTGTATGTTGTAGATGGGGTATTGACGGGTGATATCACCTATCTGAATGCTGCGGATATCGAATCAATAGATGTTTTAAAAGATGCGGCTTCCGCTGCGATTTATGGTTCCCAGGCGGCAAATGGCGTAGTACTGGTTACCACACGTCAGGGAAAACGCGGACAATCGGGCCAAATCACCTTTGACGCGTATGCAGGGTTACAGAATGTTGCTAAAAAAGCAGAGCTATTGAATGCAAGTCAGTATGCTTCTATTATGAACGAGTCTGCTATTAATATGGGTAACCAGCCTGTCTTTACCAATGCACAGATCGCCGCATTTGGCGAGGGAACTAACTGGATGAATGAAATGTTCAGTGATAACGCATTAACTCAAAACTATGCATTTGGCGCATCGGGTGCATCTGAAGCTTCAGTGTACTCCACGGGTCTGTCTTATACAGGCCAGGAAGGGATAGTTGGTGGTAAATCGTTGTCTGATTATCAAAGAATCAATTTCAGAATCAATTCCGAACATAATTTCTATAAAGAGATTATTAAAATCGGACAGCATCTGACTTACAGTGATATTAAAAGTAAAGGAATCGGAGTCGGTAATCAGTATAATAATTCACTGCGTGGTGCCTTTAATACAAGTCCTTTTGTTCCAATGTATGATGAAAACGGTAATTTCTATGATAATAGTAAATCTACCTGGAATACCGGTGAAGCAAACCCTTATGCACTGATGGCACTGACTAATCAGAATGTGACTAACACGCAGCGTTTACTGGGAGATATCTATATGGTTATCGAGCCGGTTAAAAATCTAAGGTTCAGAACAAGTCTTGGACTGGATTACAGTAATTCAGATAACCGGTCTTTTACGCCAATCTATACTTTGTCAGCCTATGCTAACACTTCAGTTACTAAGGCAACCCAATCGATGAATAAAGGCAAATCTCTGATCTGGGATAACTTGCTGAGCTATAAATTTGATCTTAAAAACGATCATCATTTCGAAGCAATGCTGGGAACTTCTACCTATCGGGCGGACGGATCTACTTTATTAGGTACGAATACTAACCTTATTTTTGAGGATCTTGATCATGCCTGGCTAAGTAATGCTACTAATAAGCAGGTAGCTGGTATTTCGATTGGGGGTGCACCTTATGATGCGGATCGCAGGCTGTCTTATTTTGGTAGATTAAATTATAGCTATAAGGACAAATATCTGCTGAATGCAACTTTCCGGGCTGATGGTTCATCCCGGTTTTCTTCACAGAATCGCTGGGGTTACTTCCCATCAGTATCTGCAGGATGGGTTGTAACCAGCGAGTCGTTCATGGCTGGGACACAAGACTGGCTGGATTTCCTGAAAATCAGAGCAAGTTGGGGACAAGTAGGTAATCAGAGCATTGCTGCATTCCAGTATCTTGCTCCGATCTCTTTAGCGAATACCAATTATACATTTGGAGATGAAGAAGGGGTATTGACACCAGGTGCATTTCCAAGTCGTCTGAGTAATGCCGCATTAAAATGGGAAACTTCAGAGCAAACCAACTTCGGGTTCGATGCGAACTTTTTGAAGGGCAAATTTACGGTCAATTTTGACTGGTATAAAAAATCGACTAAAGACTGGTTAATTTCTGCACCCATTCTGGCGACTGCTGGTGCCGACGCGCCTTTTATCAATGGAGGTAATGTAACTAATTCGGGTATAGAGTTGGCCCTTGCTTATAAAAACAGGGTAGGTGAATTTAACTACGCCGTGGGTGTTAATGGTGCATATAATAAAAACAAAGTGGGCAATATTCCTACTGCTGATGGTATTGTTCACGGAGCCATTAACCAGCTGTTTGATAATTCTCAGGAATTCTACAGGGCTCAGAGTGGTTTTCCGATCGGCTATTTCTGGGGTCTGAAAACGGCCGGAATATTCCAGAACGAAAACGAAGTTAATGCTTATCGTAATGCCGATGGTAAATTAATTCAGCCGGCTGCCTCACCAGGTGACGTGAGATATGTAGATGTGAATGGTGATGGAGTGATTGATAATCTTGACAGAACACAAATCGGTAACCCAAATCCGGATTATACTTTTGGTATCACGCTTTCGGGTGATTATAAAGGTTTTGACTTCTCTATCGTAGCATCGGGTGTTGCCGGGAATGAAATTGTTCAGTCCTACCGTAATCAGGCAAATCCATTAGGTAACTACACAACAAGAATTCTTGATAGATGGCATGGTGAAGGTTCTTCTAATACTATGCCCCGGGTGACTTCCGATAATAGAAACTGGACTAATTTTTCTGATTTATATATCCAGAAAGGTGATTATCTGCGGATTAGTAATGTAACTGTAGGTTATGATTTTGGTAAGGTATTCAAAAAGAGTTATCTGAAACAGGTGCGTATTTATGCAGCTGCACTCAATCTGTACACATTTACCAAGTACGACGGCATGGATCCGGAAATTGGTTACGGGACTGAGGGTTTCGCCTCTGGTATTGATCTGGGATACTATCCAAGGCCAAGAACTTTTATGCTTGGCGCTAATCTGAGATTTTAATCTAATTATTTACGCAGACTTCAGAAACAGCCAGTTTTAAAAAGAAACGCAGTCTGGAAGAAGTAAACAACAAAATTATAAGCTGATGAAAACGAAAGCTATAAAAATATATGCATTGACAATCTTTCTGTTCGCTATGGGAAGTTGTAAAAAAGGTTTTCTGGATACTGAACCGATCACGACAGTAACAGATGAAAATTTCTATAAGACACCTAAAGATGCTTTTGCAGCATTGGTCGGGTGTTATGATGGCCTCCAGGTAGTGTGGTCAGAAGGTGTTGCATTACCTGTGGCAGCTGAGGTTATGTCCGATAATACATTTGGGGGTACTGGGAATTCTGACGGTCTGGGCTATCAGATGATCGATGAATTTGACAAATCAAGATCACCTTCTGATCAGAATTTATATGAGCGGAACTGGATCTTATATTATAAAGCACTTTACCGGTGTAATGTACTGCTTAGTAAAATGGATCAGATAGCATGGGGAAGTGATCCGCAACTGCGTAAAACGTACGAATCTGAAACGCGTTTTTTGCGTGCTTACCTCTTATTTGATATGGTTAGATTATGGGGTAATATTCCGCTACTGACTGTACCTACTGCAGAGAACATTCCGCAGGCTTCACCGGATGAAGTTTACCAGGTAATTGCAGCAGACTTGAAATTTGCGGTGGAAAATATGCAAAGTACACCCTATGCCGCGCAAGCAGTGAAAGATCATGGCCGTGTAACTAAATATGCTGCAGAGGCATTGTTGGGTAGGGTTTATTTGTTCTATACCGGTTATTATAATAAACCTGATCTGGTTGGGCAGGTGAATAAATCTCAGGCTTTAAGTTATCTGGAGGACGTAATCACTGCAGGCGGATATGGCCTGGTGGAAGATTTTGCCCGCTTGTGGCCTGCTGCATCTGTGGCGGATTTTGCGGGAGAGGGTAATAAGGAAACGATATTCAGTATCAGGTACACTTATACGAGTGATTACAACGGAAATACCGATGGGAACCACTGGATGATTATGACAGGTATCCGTGAGCAGGCTATTTATCCCTATGGCAATGGTTGGGGTGCGGAAACAGTAAATCCTAAACTTTGGAATAGTTATGCTGCGGCAGATACCCGTAAAGTTGCGTCGATAATCTCAATTGTTGATGAAAAATTGAATTTCACGAATCAGGCGGGGCAAAGGGAATATACCGGGTATTATGCGAAAAAATATAGTCCTATGATTGGAGAAGATGGCAAACCATTACCGGAGTCTTTTGGTAATAATCTGTTTCAGATCGGTCAGTTTCAGGATTATGTATCTATCCGTTATGCAGATGTATTGTTAATGGCAGCTGAATTAGGCAGCCCGAATGCGCAAACCTACTTTAATGCCGTCAGACAAAGGGCTTTACAGGATGGCTTTACACCTTTGGTAATTTCTCCTGAAAATATTGTCAGGGAACGTCGTCTGGAATTCGCCTTTGAGGGTATTCGCTACTATGATTTACTGAGACTGGGCATTAACCGTGCGGCACAGGAAATTGCGGAAACGACAACAGTACTAAATGGTGGGAAATCTGCACAGAAAACTATTAATGCCGGAAATATAATTCTTACTCAGGGCTTACAGCAGATACCATATACACAGATCACGCTGTCTAATGGGACACTCAAACAAAATAATGGCTGGTAATTAATTTAACCTTATTCCAATGAAATTATATAGAAAATTAGTGGGACTTTTAATTTTTCCACTGCTGTTTACGGCTTGTAAGAAAGACGAACACAGCATCGGTCGGGTACTCGATAAATCAGAGATTAAATACGCTGTTAGTCAGGATCTGTCTGCAGATGAAGGCGGCAACACTGTGATTCTGAAAAATATGACTCCCGGAACAATCTCCATGTGGGATTATGGAACCGGTACTTCAAACAGAATGACCGATACTGTTAAATTTGCTTTCGCAGGCGATTATGTGATTAAATTTTCGGCAGTATCCGGAGGTTCTGTTGTTCAGATGGATTCGGTAGTCATCAACGTAAAAAAAGACAATTTTAATTATGTGAATGACCCTTTATGGACGGCTTTAACAGGCGGTGTAGGGCACGACAAGGAGTGGGTTCTAGATACTGATGGTAAATTTTTTGGTGGCCCTTTATACTATTATGGTGTAAATAATGGCTGGTTAAAAGGCGGTGGTGAATGGGACGGTGGTGCTACCGGTTGTTATGGTGGTGATTGCTGGACCTGGGCTGTAGGCACGGCTGATGTCTATCCTAATCACATGTCAAGGGGAGATTATGGTTCAATGATCTTCAGTTTGAAAAATACAGCAAGCTTCAAAGCAGTTAAGCCTATGGAAGGTGGTGTCACGCAGAATGGTAGCTATGCTTTGAACGTGAATAGTAAAATACTGACCATTAATAATGCATCTATCTTGCGTGGTTATAAAAATGAGAAAAATGGGTTGAAAGGTATTTCAAACTGGACGAATTATACTATTCTTTCTCTGGATGAAAATAGTATGCAGCTAGGCGTTATCCGTGATGCAGATGTAGATGGGGAAGGGAAAGCAATGCTGGTATATAATTTCGTGACTAAGTCGTTTATCGACAGTTATGTGCCACCTGAAACGGGGCCTGACCAGGGTTTTGACCCCACTTTTAAAGCTGGTGAATTATTAAAAATGCTAACGGGAAGTTCTTCCGGAAGGATTTGGAAACTGGACGCCGCCGGTAACCCTATTGACTGGATTGCCAAGGGAAAAGGCTGGACTAAATCTCATGCTGATTCAAGAGATTGGGGCTGGAATGACGCCTGGGATGCAGTAGCGAATAATTCCTGGATTTTGTTCAATAATATTGGTGGACAACAGTATACCCGGAATCAGAAAGGCGTGATTACCACCGGAACTTTCACGATTAATGAACAAACAAATGAAGTTACCCTAAAAGGTAATACGCTGTTGCAGAATCCGGATAACTGGATGAGTCCGGCATCTCCAACTTTTAAAGTGGTCAAAGCATTTCCTGGGGCTGTAGAGAGTAAGGGTATCTGGTTTGGAACTTCTTATGATGCAGCGAAAAACGAATGGTTCGCATTCCATTATGTCTTATAATTAAACGAATATTTATGTTTACTCACCAGGGCATTGCTCTGGTGAGTAGCAATAAAAATCTATAGTGAAAATACATTTTAGCATATTACTCCTTTTTTTATTGAGTACACTCAGTCTGAGTTTGGCAGGGCAGGATAAGGGCCGTATAATCAAGAATTTTAATGCAGACTGGAAGTTTTTTAAAGGTGATATACCGGCCGCATCAACTACCGGTTTTAAAGATTCAGACTGGAGAACGCTGAATTTGCCTCATGACTGGAGTATTGAAGGCAATTTCAGTGATTCACATCCTGCAACTGTTGGAGGGGGAGCATTACCTGGAGGTACAGGATGGTACAGAAAAACTTTCAAAATACCACGGTCGGCGACTAACCGTTTAGTATCCGTTTTATTCGATGGCGTTTACCGGAATAGTGAAGTCTGGATCAATGGACATTATTTAGGTAAGAGGCCTAATGGATACATTTCCTTCGAATATGACCTTACGCCTTATCTATCTTTTGATAGTGAAAATTTCATTGCGGTACGTGTTGATAATAGTCAACAACCTAATGCCCGCTGGTATACAGGATCTGGAATTTACCGTGACGTTAAATTGCTAATTACAGATCCCCTACATATTGTGAATTCGGGGACGTTCGTATCCACTCCTGTAGTAGGAAACGGTCTGGCCGAAATTAGAATGGAAACTACTATTGCAAATAATTTAAAAGGCAGGAAGATAAGTCTCATGCATCAGATTATTAATGCCGATGGTAAGGTCGTGTTGAAAAAGGTTTGGACCTTAACCCTAAATGATAAACGTACCAATTCTGTTGTAAATATGGAACTGCCAAACCCCAGACTCTGGTCTGATACAGATCCTTATTTGTATAAAATAAGAACCAGTCTGATAGATAAAGGGAAAGTTTTAGACGATTATGAAACGCCATTAGGTATACGTAGTTTCAGTTTTGATGCAAAAAATGGTTTTATTCTAAATGGAAAAAATATAAAAATCAAGGGCGTTTGTAATCATCACGATCTTGGTGCGCTGGGTACTGCTTTTAACCTGCGTGCAGCAGAACGACAGCTGGAAATTTTAAAGGCTATGGGCTGCAATGGATTGCGGACTGCTCATAACCCGCCTGCGGCAGCGTTGCTTGACCTCTGCGACCGGATGGGGTTTATTGTAATGAACGAATCTTTCGACATGTGGGAGAAAAAAAAATCAGATTTTGATTATCATCTTGACTTCGGACAATGGCATAAGAAAGATCTGGAAGATCAGGTGCTGCGTGACCGTAATCATCCTTCTGTATTTATCTGGAGCGTGGGAAATGAGATTCAAGAGCAATGGGGTACAGGTGCTGATACATTAGGTAGGGTATGGGCGAGAAAACTGGTGAAAATTGTAAAAGATCTTGATCCAACCAGACCGGTAACTACAGCGAATAACGATGTAAACAGTTATAATAATCTAATCAGTTCAGGAGCAATGGATTTGATTGGTTATAATTATAATCATAAATCATGGGATGATTTTACAAATGTGCATCCGGGGCAGAAGCTTATTGCAACGGAAACGACTTCTGCTTTACAGACAAGGGGACATTATGATGCGCCTGCGGATAGTATGCGTATATGGCCTACTGCATGGGATAAACCTTTACTAACCGGAAATGCAGATTTTAGTTGCTCCGCCTACGATAATTGCTATACGCCGTGGGGTTCTTCACATGAAGAAACATTAAAGGCTTTTTACCGTAATCCGGCCGTTTCGGGTATGTATGTCTGGACCGGTTTCGATTATTTAGGTGAACCTACGCCTTATACCTGGCCCGCAAGGAGTTCGTATTTTGGAATTATTGACCTTGCTGGTTTTCCCAAGGATGTCTATTATTTGTACCAGAGCGTATGGACAGATTTGCCGGTGCTGCATTTACTACCGCACTGGAACTGGTCTGTTGGAAAAGAAGTGGATGTTATAGCCTATTACAGTCAGGCAGATGAAGTCGAACTTTATCTCAATGGCGTTTCTAAAGGGATACGCAGAAAGGATGGAGAGGATCTCAAAGTTTCCTGGAAAGTTTTATATCAGTCAGGGATTTTAAAAGTGATATCACGTAAGAATGGAAAGGTCGTGCTGGAACGAAATATATCTACTGCGGGGCCCGCGGCGAAGCTCGAATTAATTGCCGATAGAAGCTTATTACACGCTAATGGTGAAGATTTGTCATTTGTGACTATTCGTGTACTGGATTCTCGAGGAAATTTGGTTCCTGATGCTGCACAGTCTGTCCGGATATCAGTAGAAGGGGCCGGCATGCTTGTGGCTACAGATAACGGTAGTCCTGTTAGTCATGAATCTTTTCAGTCTGACAACCTCAAGGTTTTTAACGGCCTTGCACTGGCAATTGTCAGAACCGGCCAGCAAAAAGGAGAAATTGTGATTCAGGCAGTTAGTGAAGGTCTTGGTGCTGCTGCGATCAGGTTGCAGACTAAATAATGGTCAGTGCTGGTACTGCAGGTGTGGTGAGCCTGCAGTACTTTTTTATCATTTATATCGAGTTTAAAAGTGCCATAGTTTGCATGAAATCAAACATTTGAAAATCTGATTTGTTAATTCACACAGGTTGTTTTAAGCATCCTGTTAATTGGAGTTAAAGATGGAAATGGAAATGCAAGGGGATCAAACAGGATTGCAGCTATTTTATAACAAATGTCTGCAAGACCTTAAATATGGAGAAAAGAGAGTGGTGCAGTGCGCCACTGCATTATCTATGGCTGCTTATACGGAGCCTTTACAGCGGCAATTGCTTTTTCAGGCAGCGGCTGCGGAAAATCACGCGGTACGTTTAGATCTGGCATTTGATATTCTGCAGATGCCTGAGGCAGAAGGAAAGTGCCAGGTGATCGAAATATTGACAGAAAAGGCTGGTGAACTTGTGAAAAGTATGGAGACTGGTACTGCATTAAGGGATGCAGCCATTATATATGCTATACAGTTAATTTCACATTATAAAATAGCGAGCTATTCCAATATGATAGGCTTGCTTCAGGAAAGTATGCCAAAACAGGTTCTCGATCTGCTGAAATTTAATCTAGACGAAGAGCAGCAATGTGACCGTGTTATTTCTGCACTTGCCAGTGACCTGATCCATCCGGCGGCCAACCGCGAATCTCGCGGGGTATAAAATATCAACATCGTTTTCATTAGTGTTAATTTACGAAATTCGGCTAATTGTAGTTTCGTCTGAATTTATTTGTAAATTGTGTCATTAATTAAATAATACTGAGGGCATAAAGCTTTGCACAACCTATGCTGATAGGCTTTTGTAATCCGGTATTCTATAAAAAACAATCCTGGTGTAACCTTTATCCAGGCTTACATCTAACAAAAAACATTAAGCTAATGAAAACAAAATTATCCCTGGGTGTTCCGGTTTTAGCTGGCTCCCTATTGCTGTTTGCCGGATTTCAGGCTGTAAAATCTGAGGATCCTCCAAAATCTGGTATTATTGTGTCCAATATGGATAAACAGGTTCGGCCTGGTAATAACTTCATGAACTATGTAAATGGAACATGGATTAAAAATACCGAAATTCCAGCCGATAAACCTGCTTATAGTGTTGGAGCTATGGTGAGTGACAAGGCGCAGGAAGACGTAAAAGCTATTATTGAAAAAGCAGCATCAGGAAAATTTGCTCAAGGTTCTGAAGAACAGAAAATCGGCGACTTATACGGTTCTTATATGAATACAGCTGCAAGGGATGCAATTGGTGTAAAACCATTAGCAGCTGATCTGAAAAAAATCAACGATCTTAAGAACTACGATGAACTTGCTTCATATTTCGCCTATGCAAGTAAGATTGGTAATATGGTTCCTTTTAGTGTTGGTGTTTCGGAAGATTTCAAAGATCCTTCTAATTATATGCTATTAACCTGGCAGGGCGGATTAGGCTTGCCTGAAAGAGAGTACTATTTTAAAACGGATGAAAAATCAAAAGAGATCCGTACAAAATATGTAACTCATATTGAGAAGATGCTAACTCTTGCGGGAATTCCCGGTGGAAAAGTTAAAGCAAGTGAAATTATGGCTTTGGAGACATTACTGGCTTCCAAGCAAATGAAAAAAGAAGAGACCAGGAATATTGCTGGCCTTTACAATAAATATGGTGTCAACCAATTAAAAACTCTGATGCCGGACTTCAACTGGACGGCATTGCTGACAGAAGCTGGTATTAAAAAGCCAGATAGCCTGGTTATTGCGCAGGTGCAGTACACTAAAGACTTGAATGCAATAATTAAAGGTACACCTATTAATACCTGGAAAACTTACTTACAATGGAGTCTCGTAAATGGCGCTGCATCGGCCTTGAATACGGCTCTGGACGTTGAGAATTTCAATTTTAACGGAACGGTATTAAATGGGGTACCGCAACAACGTCCGCAATGGCGCAGAGCTGTTGGTGTAGTCAATGGTTCGTTAGGTGAAATGGTAGGTAAACTTTATGTAGAACAACATTTCTCCCCGGCTGCCAAAGCGAGAATGCTGGAGCTCGTTGGGAATTTACTAAAAGCCTATGAACAAAGTATCAAGGGATTGGATTGGATGAGTGAAACGACTAAACAGGAAGCGCTTAAAAAAATCAGCAAGTTTACGCCTAAGATTGGATATCCTGATAAATGGAGGGACTACAGTGCCTTAAAGATTGTTAAAGACGATTTATATGGGAATTTAACCAGATCTACTGCATTTGAATACAACAGGATGATCGCTAAACTGGGAAAACCAGTTGATCGCTCTGAATGGGGGATGACTCCACAAACCGTAAATGCTTATTATAATCCACCATTGAATGAAATTGTGTTTCCTGCTGCTATTCTGCAACCTCCATTTTTTGATATGAATGCTGATGATGCTGTGAATTATGGCGGTATTGGTGCAGTGATAGGACACGAGATCGGTCATGGTTTTGATGATCAGGGAAGCACTTTTGACGGGGATGGTGTGATGCGTAACTGGTGGTCGAAATCAGATCTGGACGAGTTCAAAAAAAGAACAAATTCATTAGTTGCACAATACAATGGTTTCGAAGTAATGAAAGATCTGCATGTAAATGGAGAATTTACATTGGGAGAAAATATTGGTGACCTGGGCGGATTAACTATCGCTCTGAAAGCATATCATGCTAGCCTCGACGGAAAAAAAGCTCCTGTGCTTGATGGATTTACTGGTGATCAGCGTGTGTTTTTAGGTTGGGGACAAGTATGGTTAAATAAATCCAGAGCTGAAGCTCTTCGCAATCAGGTTGGTACTGATCCGCATTCGCCGGCAAGATTCCGTGTAAATGGTGTGGTAAGAAATATACCTGAGTTTTACACCGCTTTTGATGTAAAACCAGGCGATTCTTTATACCTGGCTCCCGACAAAAGAGTGAAAATCTGGTAGAACTAAGATTCTGATTCATAAAAAAAACCGCTTTCGATATTCGAAAGCGGTTTTTTTTATGCCCAATGAGATTAGTTTTTTATAAACTCGGTATTTGCTGTCAATTCTACTTCATCACTTAAAACTGCACCTGGATACTTTGTGCCAAAGTTGAAGTCAGATCTTTTGATCGTACCGGTAACTTTAAATCCAGCAACTGATTTTTTAGTATTAGCGTTCGTGTTTATACCTCTCAGAGTTGCATCTAATTCAACTGGTTTAGATACGCCATGGAATGTTAATAGACCACTTACTTTGAATTTTGTGGCAGATACTTTTTTAACTGAAGTACTTTTGAAAGTTAATTTCGGGTATTTTTCAGCGTCAAAAAAGTCTGCACTTAATAAATGAGCATCTCTTTTTTCATTGTCAGTGCTTACTGAGTTCACATCTGCGCTTAAGTTAACTACGGCATCGCTGAAGTCGTCTTTAGAAGCGGTAACTGTCGACTCAAAGTTTTTAAAAGATCCTTCAACATCGGAGATAAGCATGTGGGTAACACTAAATCCAACTTTTGAATGTGATTTGTCTGCAGTCCATGTGTTTAATGCAATTGGAGTAAATGCAAATAATGAAGCAGAAGCGGCTACCAGAAGTACAAATATTTTTTTCATAAAATTTAAATAATTTATAAATCAAAGGTGTTACAAAAATTCCAACGTTGTATTGATTTATGATAAGAAATGTGGTCCGATATTAAAATTTTACAATTCAATACGGTACGTTCTATGTCCTAATTTAAAAAAATAAGATCATAAAATAAAATAATTTATTTTTTAAAAAGCTGCTATTTAAGGCTTTGTAATAATTATAATTCATTGTTTGTAATTAATCTAAATAACCTATATACTTGCAGTGTTATTTAATCTTATTCTAAATAGTGAATATATGAGACCTGCTTTACTGTGGTGTACATTAATCTGTTGTACTGAAATATCTGTAGCACAAACTGTGAAACGAGCGGAGAAACTTCAGCAGGACAGCACCCGGGCAACCTTAAATGAAGTTGTTGTTACCGGCGAGTACCAACAGCAATCTTTAAAAAATTCAGTTTACAGAACGCGTATTATCGACTCTGAAAGAATCAGACTCAGAGCAGCAACTAATATACAGCAGGTACTTAATACAGAACTTGGGTTTCGTTTTTCCAATGATATGACTCTGGGAACAAGCGATGTCCAGTTAATGGGAATGTCCGGGCGTAATGTTAAAATATTACTTGACGGAGTGCCTATGATTGACCGAAATGACTCCAGAGAAAGTCTGAATCAAATTGATATTAATACAATTGAACGTATCGAAATTGTGGAGGGGCCTTTATCTGTCTCTTATGGGAGTGATGCTCTTGCTGGAGTAATTAACATTATTACTAAGGGACCCGGAAAAGAAAATTGGAATTTGAATGGACGTATTCAGGAAGAGACTGCCGGATCTGAATATAAACCTTTCGGTGATCAGGGGGTACATTTGCAGCATTTGGGGGGTGGATGGCAGCAAAATCGCTGGAGCGTTATGGCTGGCTTAAGTCATCAGGACTTTACCGGATTTGACCTGGCACCGGCTACTGCTACTGCCGAAGAGGTTGCATCTGTTACTAACCGCTGGAAGCCAAAAGAACAATGGCTGGCCAATACGCGGATTGGCTACCGAAGCGCCAAAGCCAATATCTGGTACAGAGCAGATTATGTAAATGAGGCTATCAATAGTAAAGGTGCGCTGAATCCGAATACCTATAAATCAATTAATCAGAAATATGTTACTGACAGATGGACCCACCAGGTTCAGGGAGATTTCAGATTACAGGATAATTTGAATCTGAATGGTATGGTTGCTTATTCCAACCTTAAAAGAGCAACGCAAACCACTATACACGACTTTACCGATGGTTCTGATGTTCGTTCTACGGGACAGGCAGAACAGGATGTTTCCAAGTTTAATGCAGTAACTGCAAGAACAACATTGGTTTATAAACTCTCTCCGGAATTATCTTTTCAACCTGGCCTGGAGTTTAATAGGGATGCGGCCGATGGCGCGAGGATTAAAGGTAGTCCGGTTATTAATGACTACTCGCTGTTTCTTTCTTCGGAATGGAAGGCAATCGACTGGCTAATGTTGAGACCAGGTCTGCGCTTTACTAAAAACTCTGTTTATGATGCACCTCCGGTAATTCCTTCCCTGAATGTCAAATTCAAACTGAATCCGTTATATGATTTCAGAATTGGTTATGCAAGTGGATTCCGCGCACCTGCTTTGCGCGAATTGTATTATGACTTTATCGATGCCAGCCATACGATTATCGGAAATGAGAATCTTAAAGCTGAACAATCCAATAGTTTTAATGCTTCACTAACACGTAGTAATGACGAGAAAGCGGCTGTTCGTACCCGCATTGTCCTTACTGGTTTTTATAATTATTTCCGTAACAGAATAGATTATGGTCTTTCCGCTGACGATCCGACTGTAACGACGCTAATTAATATAGATAGGTTTAAAACAACAGGGGGTACACTGGAAGGTACTGCAATCTGGAAAGATTTTCAAGCCAGTCTGGGCTTCTCTATGATCGGAACTTACAATAAATATGCTGCATCAGTAGATGCCTATGGCGAGTCACCGCAGTTTGTCTGGTCTCCTGAAGTGAATACCAATCTGACTTATACTTTTCCCAGGTGGGATGCAACAGTAAATTTCTCCGGCAAATTTACAGGAACCAAAAGGGTGTATGTACTGGCGACTGCCGGAGCAGTAGAACAGGCTCAACTGGCTAAAACAGGATCATTCACACTGGCCGATCTGATGTTCACCAAAAAGCTTTTTAATGGTTTGAATCTTAATGCCGGAGTTAAAAATTTATTTGATGTTACTTCTTTGAGTAACACGGGAACTGATACAGGTGCTGCACATAGCACTGGTGCCGGGCCAGTTCCTTATCAGTACGGAAGATCTTATGTTGTTGGCCTGAACTTCAATATTTCGAAATAATAAATTATAAATATTCAATACACAAATTATGAACAAATTTACTCCATTTTTAGCGCTGTTCTGCACAGTTGCTGTCTTTAGTTCCTGTAAAAAGGATAGCGATCCTATTATTGTTGTACCCCCTTCATCTGGAAGTACCTTAACGTTAAATGGTCTTATTGGTGAAGAGGCTGGTACCAGTGCAGGAAATAGTGTTTTTGTTGATTTCAGTAAAGATAAACAGGTTTCCGTAGCACGTACTTCCTGGGATCTCGGTTTTTATTCGGGTACCGAATTCAGGGTGATTCTTAACCATACTGTTGGTTCTACAGCTATAGCGCTCGATAAAACTGATCTGAATACTGTTAGTGCTGCTGACACCGTTGCTATAGCAAGTGCCAATACACTTGCGCTAGGGCAAGGTGATGGTGGATTTTCTACTATTGATCCTGTAAGTGGTAGTACTGCCGCTTATTTAGCGGGCACTGTTATTAAGGAGGTTTCTGCAACTGAAGCGAGTAATAAAGTATATATCATAAACCGTGGTTCGGCAGGCGTAACTGAAAAACGTGGTTGGGAAAAAATCCGGGTGATCCGTAATGGTAACGGATATACCCTGCAGTATGCGAAAATTAATGAAACTACCTTTAAGACATTGAATATCGTGAAGGATCCGGCTTTCAACTTTAAGTTCGCTTCGTTTACTGCCGGTGCTGTAGAAGTGGAACCTGCAAAAGCAGACTGGGATATCCAATGGACGCTTTCTACTTATATGGCAAGTGCGACTGTGCCTTATACTTTTTCAGATTTTGTATTAATCAATTTTGTTGGCGGCGTTACAGCTGCTGAGGTGGTATTCTCGGGAACAGACGCAAACAGTAAAGTCAACTATGCTGACTTTAAAGAGGCTGATCTTAGCGGTATTTCATTTAACGGAAACCGCGATGCAATTGCTGGCAAATGGAGGGTGACATCAGGAACTCCTGTAGGTGTTAAAACGGACCGCTTCTATTTGGTTAAAGATGGAACGGGTAATGTATATAAATTGAAATTCGTCAGTTTCCACGCGAATGATACCGGAGTACGTGGTAAACCGGTTATCACTTATGAACTGATAAAAAAAGCATAAAAACTTGGTTAGTTTTTGGTGAAAAGCAGGCTTTCAATCTCATTGAAAGCCGCTTTTTTTCTACAAAATTCAATCCTCTGTCTGAATATTAACGCGCTCTTAATTATTAACCTGAATAAAATTAAAAAAATGATAAAATCCTATATACTGGCAGCCTTCGTTTTAGTTTCTGCCTTAACTTCCTGCCAGAATAATTCAAAAGATGAAAAGGATGCAGACCATCAGCTTGATAGTTTAAAGATAGTGTCTTTGAATGGTCCTGTTACCGAGGTGCTTGCAGCGATCGGGCTAGAGAAGAATATCGTTGGTACGGATATTACGAGTAATTACCCGGAAAGTATTAAAGCCAAACCTAAACTAGGTCATAGTAAAAGTATCAACGCCGAAGGTGTGATGGCACTGCGGCCAGATCTTATTGTAGGTTTGTCCAAGGAAATTACGCCTGCTCTTGCTGAACAGTTTAAAACTGCTGGTGTAAGGCTGTTGTTAGTAGATCAGGATTATACTGCTGAAGGAACGAAAAAACTGATTCGCACACTCGCAGATAGTCTTCACCGTGAAAAAGCAGGTGATTCTATTATCCGTCAGCTGGAAACTGATCTTGCTGTTAAACCTGCTGCAGGGCAGTCAAAGCCTAAAGTTTTATTTATATATGCCAGAGGTGCAGGAACAATGATGGTTGGTGGTACGGGTACTCAGGTAGCTAGTATGATCGAACTGGCTGGCGGTCAAAATGCTGTTACGGAATTTGCAGATTACAAACCGCTTACTGCCGAAGCTTTAGTGAAAGCTAATCCGGACGTAATTTTACTATTCGAGTCAGGATTACAAAGTCTTGGGGGCGCTGAAGGTATGGCAAAAGTTCAGGGTATCAAGGAAACCAACGCGGGCAAAAATAAAAAGATTGTGAGTATGGATGGTGAGCTGCTAAGTAGTTTCGGTCCAAGGCTAGGTCTCGCTATTAAAGAATTATCTGCGAAAATACATGATTAAATCAAGAGCTGTTGTCTTATCATCGCTCTCTTTACTGCTGATCGTTGTATTGATTGTTTCGTGTTGTGTGGGAGCAGTCAGTATTTCGGCAGCTGAGTTTTTTTCTTTAGTGGGATATAAGACAGGCCTTTCTGCAGCGCAATTGTATTCCGACCAGCAGGCTGCGGTATTGTTACATATCCGTCTGCCAAGGGTTGCTTTGGGTGCGCTGGTCGGTGCTGCACTTGGTGTTTCCGGCGCTGCAATTCAAGGCTTGTTTCGTAATCCGCTGGCAGAACCAGGTTTAATCGGGATTTCCTCGGGTGCGACTTTGTTTACAGTGCTGATGATTGTCCTGGGGGCTGGTTTTTTCAAAGTGATAAGCGGCGCGATGGGTTTTTATGCCTTGTCTATTTCTGCATTTGCCGGGGCATGCTTTACCACGATACTAGTTTACCGTCTGGCTGTTAATAATGGTAAAACTGTAATTACAACGCTATTGTTATGTGGCATCGGGATCAATGCACTGGCGGGCGCGTTAACTGGTCTGCTAACTTATATGGCGACTGATGAGCAGCTCAGAACTATTACATTCTGGAGCTTGGGCAGTTTGGGTGGAGCATCCTGGGAAACCGTTGTTTTAATTTCCCCGTTTGTTTTTATTCCTGTATTTATACTGCCGTTCTTCTCTAAGTCTTTAAATGCTTTAGCTTTAGGTGAGGCTCAGGCTGTGCATATGGGAATAAACGTAGTTAATCTGAAAAGAGTAATTATGCTACTGGCAACTATTGCTGTAGGTGCATCTGTTTCTGTGGCGGGTATGATTGGTTTTATCGGACTTGTGGTGCCACATGTACTGCGAATATCTTTCACTTCAGATCATAGGCTCGTTCTTCCGGGAGCTGCTATCGCAGGTGCCGCTTTATTGACGATGGCAGATCTTGTTGCGCGGACGATTGTCATGCCAGCTGAATTGCCGATAGGAATATTAACTGCTTTAATTGGTACCCCTGTATTTTTATATATGGTTATTTCTGAACGTAATAAAAATAAACAATTATGATTACCATAACCGGATTAAGTTTTAGAATTGGCAACAAAATGCTGGTAGATAACCTGGATTTCTCTATTGCAAAAGGAGAAATGCTGGCTGTACTTGGTGCAAACGGTGCCGGAAAGAGTACATTCCTGAAAATGCTGAGTGGAGAATTAAAGCCATCTGCCGGTAACATAAGGATTCGGGGTAAGCTTTTGGAAGACTATAGTCTCCAGGAACTCGCCAGGCAAAGAGGGATTCTCGTGCAGCAACATACATTGTCCATTTCTTTTTTGGTACATGAGCTGGTGATGATGGGGCGGTATCCACATTTTGGAAATCAGCCTGGAGATAATGATAAGGTTATTGTGCGTCAGGTTATGGAGGATACCGGTATTTTACATCTGGCTAACCGTGATTATCAGACTTTGTCTGGCGGGGAACAGCAAAGAGTCCATTTATCAAGAATTTTGGCCCAGATTTATGATTGTCCGGAGGCTTGCCTTTTTCTGGATGAGCCTACAAATGGTCTTGATTTGCTTTATCAGCAGCAGGTTATGGAATTAGCCAGGGGTCTATCAGATAAGGGTTATACTGTAATTTGTATTTTACATGATATTAATTTTGCCTCTACATTTGCAGATCAGATTCTTCTGCTTAAACAGGGGAGGATGGTTGCAATGGGCAGACCCGAAGAAGTTATCAACTTCGAAAATTTAAAAGAAACTTTTGGGGTATCAGTACGACTGGTCCCTATGGATGGTTATAAATGTCCGCTGGTTGTACCTGCGGCTGTAAAAATTTAAAAGAACGACTATGAATCAAATGACGACATTAAAAAGCCAGTGGGAGGCTTTAAAAAAGGAAGATGAAAAATTGAGAATTCGCGATGCAGCCAAAAAATTAGAGGTGACTGAGGCCGAATTAATTGCCACAACAGTCGGCGATTCTGCTATCCGTCTAAAACCGGATTTTAAAGATATTCTTGTCGATGTTGAATCGCTGGGCAAAGTTATGGCGTTAACCCGTAATGATTATTGTGTGCATGAACGTAAAGGGATATATCATGGTGCAAGTTTTTCGGGACCGATGGGTTTACTCGTGAATCCGGATATTGATCTGAGAATATTCTTATCTCAATGGGCTTCTGCTTTTGCAGTTTCAGAAAATGGCCGTAAAAGCCTTCAGTTTTTTGGTAAAGACGGAGATGCTGTTCATAAAATTTATGTGACCGCTGACAGTGATGAAGAAGCTTATGAAAGACTGGTTGCAAAATTCAGAGCAGAGGACGAACAGGAGTTGGTTATTCAGCCGAAAAAAGCTGCAGCAGATGAGAAATCTGATGATGAGATTGATCAAAAAGGTTTTGCTGAAAAATGGCTTGCTTTAAAGGATACACATGAGTTCCATGGTTTGCTTCGTGAGTTTGGTGTATCCAGAACACAAGGTCTAAGACTAGCCCCGGCTGGTCACGCATCGCGAATCACGGCAGAGTCAATCGGTAAGATTTTAGAGCAGGCTTCTGCTACAGACCTGGAAATTATGGTTTTCACTGGTAGTAAGGGCTGTATCCAGATCCATACCGGACCAGTTAAAAAAATAGTAAGAACCGGACCATGGTTAAACGTTCTTGATCCTGATTTTAATATGCACCTGAGAGAAGATGCTATTGATACAGTTTGGTTAGTTAGAAAACCTACAGAAGATGGAGTTGTAACCAGTATTGAAGTCTTTGATCAGAGCGGAGAAATCATAGTTCAATTCTTTGGTAAACGTAAACCAGGAATTCCTGAGAATGAAAAATGGCGTCTGTTAAGCACTGAGAATGCGGTCTTAACTGCTTAAAATTAACTTAGCTATTATTTATTAAAAGCTGTGCCACCTGGCGCAGCTTTTTTTATATGTATGGGAATAAATCCAGTTGTTATCCTGTCTTTTTTTATAAATTTATGCGAATCTTGAGCTTATGCTTAATAAAGGATAATTTATGGAGAAGCAGATGAATTGGTCTGAACAAGAAAAAAAGAATGCGGCACTAGAGGCAGTAAAACAAATAAAAGATAATCAGATTATCGGTCTTGGTACAGGTTCTACTGCTTTCTATGCTATTCAGGCGGTTGGAGAACTGGTAAAGTCGGGGATGCATTTACAGGCTGTTGCTACTTCCGTACATACAGAGGAACTTGCCGCCGAACTGGGGATAAAACTTTTAAAACCGGAAGAGGTCAAAGAAATTGATATTACCATCGATGGCGCCGATGAATTTGATTCTGCACTTAATTTAATCAAAGGCGGAGGCGGTGCTTTATTCAGAGAGAAAATTGTAGCTTCCTTAAGTAAAAAGGAGATTATTATTGCTGACTCCTCTAAACTAGTAAATAAGTTGGGAAAGTTTAAAATACCTGTCGAAGTGGTTCCTTTTGGTTTTTCTTATGTTAAACAGCAATTGGAAAAATCTGGTGCAACCTGTTATTTAAGAAAACGTGACGATAAGGTGTTTTTGACTGATAATCATAATTATATCATTGATGCAGATTTTGGACTACTTGACAATCCGGCTCCGCTTGCGGAGACATTAAATCAGATTGAAGGAGTGGTTGCACATGGTTTATTCATTCATTTAGCCACCCAGGTAATTATGGGTAAAGGCGATCAGGTTGTTGTATATGCTGGAAATTAATTTTAGCCCATTTCCTGTTCTTCAATCGGAAAGACTCACATTAAGAGAAATTACTTCTGCTGATGTAGATGCTGTTTTTGCACTTCGTTCTGATGCAGATACGATGCGTTATATTCCAAGACCACTGGCTAAAAATGCTGAAGACGCACTAAAACTAATCGGAGCTTTTGATGAGATGCTCGTTAAAAAAGAGTGTATCAACTGGGCAATCACTCTTAGTGACAATGAAAGCTTATTAGTTGGAATGATTTGTCTGATCAGAATTCAGCCTGAAAATTTCCGGACTGAAGTTGGTTATATTCTCCATCCCGATTTCAGGGGTAAGGGGATTATGCTTGAGGCTGTAAACCGGATTGTGGAATATGCATTTGAAGATCTTAAATTTCACACATTGGAAGCCGTTATTGATCCACGTAATATTGCGTCGCAAAAAGTCCTGGATGCTGCAGGTTTTATCAGGGAGGGCTTATTCAAAGATAAGTTTTATTATAACGGCCAATTTCTCGATTCTGCAGTATATTCTCTGCTGAACCCAGCTGGATTTTGACCTTGCAATGTATTACCTTTTTTTTAAAACAGGTATATTTGTATTATAATAATGAGGTATGGTAAATCTGGAGTGGTACAGGACTTTCAAAGCAATTTATGAGACAGGGACGCTTACGGGAGCTGCGGAAACTTTGTTTATTTCCCAGCCAGGGGTAAGTCTGCACCTGAGTTCTTTAGAGAATTATACGGGCTATAAGCTTTTTGACCGGACGTCCCGTAAGATGGTTCCTACCGAAAAAGGTAAAGTACTTTATAATTATGTGCTGGATGCAATTTTGAAGCTGGAGACAGCCGAACAGCATTTTCACCGTAACAGTACAAAAGAAAAACCGACCCTCAGTCTGGGGATGTGTTTTGAGACGTTTCAGCTAATATTGGAACCACATTTATCTAAACTACCCTTTAATGTAATTGTTAAGTTCGGAGATTATCAGCAAATGATCAATGAACTGGATAACGGGATTTTAGATCTGATTATCACTCCGCACAAAGATTTATCTAAAAACCTCGCTTATCATGGTTTTGGTACGGAGCGTATTGTACTGATCGCAGGTGCTGCAACAGATACGACTGATTTTGAACGGCTCATGCAGCAGGACGACAGGTCTGGTATGGAAGATTGGTTAAAGCAGCAACTTTGGTTTGGGACTGCGGGTGATATGGAACATTTGCTGAAGTTCTGGTTTAAGAACTTCAATTCAAGGATTGACTTTAAACCTAATTTTATTGTTCCAAATATGAGGTCAATAATCAGATGTCTGAGTGATGAAAAGGGGCTGGCTGTTATTCCTGATTTTCTTAGCAGGGAGGAAGTAAATTCAGGTAAAGTAAAAATACTTTGGGAAGGTTTTCTTCCTATGGAAAACACATTACATTTTGCCTCGAGGAAAAAAACTATTTACTCGGATGAAATTGAAATGATTAAAAAGGTTTTTGTTCAGGACATTTCTCCAGTCAGTCCGCTACCCATTTCTTCCTGATTTCTCAGCGGCTCTTTCAGTTGATTTAATTTTCTTTACCTGAATACAGCTTAAAAAATTACCTTTGTAATGCTGAAATCACCTTGTAAGTGATGGCAAAACATATAATTATTTTTATCATATTTAAAATCATAGTTGTAGATGATTAACATTACACTTCCTGATGGCTCTGTCCGTCCTTTTGAAAAGGGGACTTCTGCTCATCAAATTGCACTTTCTATTTCTGAAGGACTTGCCCGCAATGTATTGGCTGCTGAAGTCAATGGCGTAGTCTGGGATTCTGTCCGGCCTATTGAGTCGGATGCTACGGTTAAATTGTTGACCTGGAACGATACTGCCGGGAAAGCGACCTTCTGGCACTCTTCTGCACACATAATGGCTGAGGCTTTAGAAGCTTTATACCCAGGCACCAAATTCGGTATCGGTCCGGCGATTGAAACCGGCTTCTATTATGACGTTGATTTCGGAGATCACGAATTTTCTTCTGATGACTTCAAAACTATTGAAGCAAAGTTCATGGAACTGGCAAAGCAGAAAGAAGTTTTTACCAGAGAAAATGTCTCAAAGGCTGATGCTATTGCTTATTTCACAGCAAAAGGTGATGAGTATAAACTGGACCTTATTGATGGTTTACAGGATGGTCAGATCACTTTTTATAAACAAGGTGAGTTTACTGATTTATGCCGCGGACCACATATTCCGAATACCGGTTTTATCAAGGCTGTGAAGCTGATGAACGTTGCTGGCGCTTATTGGAGAGGGGATGAGACGAAAAAACAACTGACCAGGATTTATGGAGTTACTTTTCCGAAAGCCAGCGAGCTGACCGAATATCTTCATATGATTGAGGAAGCAAAAAAGCGTGACCACCGTAAGTTAGGTAAGGAACTTGAACTTTTTGCATTTTCAGAAAAAGTAGGCATGGGTTTACCTTTATGGTTACCTAAAGGAACTGCGCTGAGAGAAAGATTGGTTAATTTCCTGACTAAAGCGCAGGCTAAATCTGGTTATGAGCAAGTAATTACACCGCATATTGGACATAAAAATCTTTATGTGACATCAGGTCACTGGGATAAATATGGTAAGGATGCTTTTCAATCGATAAAAACTCCGCAGGAAGGTGAGGAATTTTTGTTGAAGCCAATGAACTGCCCGCACCACTGCGAAATTTACAAAGTTAAACCACGTTCTTATAAGGATCTTCCTCTACGGTTTGCTGAATTCGGTACAGTTTATCGTTATGAGCAAAGTGGGGAGCTGCATGGTTTAACCAGGGTCAGAGGATTTACTCAGGATGATGCTCACTTGTTCTGTCGTCCTGATCAGGTTAAAGAGGAGTTTAAAAAAGTAATTGATCTTGTGCTTTATGTTTTTAAATCTTTAGGTTTTAACGACTACACTGCTCAGATATCACTGCGTGATCCAGACAATAAAGCAAAGTACATCGGTTCTGATGAGAATTGGAAAATGGCTGAAGACGCTATTATTGAAGCTGCTGCTGAAAAGGAGCTGCCTACAGTTGTAGAGCTTGGAGAAGCTGCCTTTTACGGACCTAAACTGGACTTCATGGTGAAAGATGCTCTGGGAAGAAAATGGCAGCTTGGAACAATCCAGGTTGACTATAACCTACCTGAAAGATTCGAACTGGAATATACCGGTAGCGATAATCTAAAACACAGACCGGTCATGATCCACCGTGCTCCATTTGGTTCACTGGAACGCTTTGTGGCTGTGTTGATTGAACATTGTGCAGGAAATTTCCCATTATGGCTTTCTCCGGAACAATTTATCATACTTCCTATCTCAGAAAAATATGAAGATTATGCTAAAAAAGTTTCAGATGAACTAAATAATTCCGATATTCGCGGTTTGATTGACTTTCGCGATGAAAAAATCGGAAGAAAAATCAGGGATGCTGAGGTGAAGAAAACGCCTTATATGTTGATTATCGGTGAGAAGGAAATGACTGAGGGTAAGGTTTCGGTAAGAAAGCATGGTGAGGGTGATCTCGGAGAGATGACTATCCAGGATTTCAGTGAATTATTAATTAAAGAAATAACAGTTTAAATAGTATATAAATTTGGCATTAGGCAGACCAGGATTTAACAGGGGACCGCGTCCTCCTTTTAAGAAAAAAGAAGCAGAACATAATATTAATCAGTTTATCAGAGCCCAGGAGGTTAGATTAGCTGGAGATAATGTTGAACCAGGGATCTATCCTTTGGCAAAAGCTTTAGCCCTTGCCGATGAACTGGAACTGGATCTGGTTGAGATATCTCCTAACGCGGTACCTCCGGTTTGCAGAATCATTGATTACAGCAAGTTCGTTTACGAGCAGAAGAAAAAGCAGAAAGAGATTAAAGCGAATGCTAAGCAGACCATTATTAAGGAGATCCGTTTCGGACCGAATACAAACGATCACGATTTTCAGTTTAAACTGAAACATGCGGTAAGTTTCCTTGAAAACGGGGAAAAGGTTAGAGCATATGTTCACTTTAAGGGTAGAGCAATTGTGTATAAGGAACAAGGTGAGATTTTGTTGCTTAAGTTTGCACAGGCTCTGGAAGATATTGGAAAAGTGGAACTTCTACCTAAATTAGAGGGTAAAAGAATGTTCCTTACGCTTGCTCCAAAAGTTGCAAAAAAATAAATAAATTACATAAATAAAGACAGGTTATGCCAAAAATGAAAACCAATTCCAGTGCTAAAAAGCGTTTTTCGCTTACTGGAACAGGTAAAATCGCAAGAAAGAACGCATACAAAAGCCACATCTTAACTAAGATGTCTACTAAACGTAAGCGTAACTTAGGTCACACCTCATTGGTGTCTAATGCTGATATGGGCAACGTTAAGCGTATGCTTGCTATCGGAAAATAATTAATTTTAACCAGGTACCCGGTAGTAAGTTTGCTGAAATACGCAACACCGTTTATCAAAAAACAACAACACTATGCCACGTTCGGTAAACGCAGTAGCTTCGAGAAGAAGAAGGAAAAAAGTCCTAAATATGGCCAAAGGCTATTGGGGATCAAGAAGTAAAGTATTCACTGTAGCTAAAAATACGGTAGAAAAAGGTTTGCAATATGCATACCGTGACCGTAAAGTTAAGAAAAGAGAATTCCGTGGATTATGGATCCAACGTATTAACGCTGGTGCACGTCAGCACGGTATTTCTTACTCACAACTGATTGGTAAATTAGCAAATAAAAATATCGGTTTAAACCGTAAAGTTTTAGCTGATTTAGCTATGAATCACCCAGAAGCTTTCAAAGCTGTGATTGATGCAGTTAAATAGTGAAATGATAATATATCAAAAAAGGAGAGCATTTGCTCTCCTTTTTTTTGCCTCATAATTTAGGTGTTACTGGCTTTTGTACTATATATTCCGTCCCTAATCTGAAATAAATAGTGATTATGCTTTAGTAGCTGTAGAATCAGCTCGTAATCCCCGTTTTTTACCTTTCATACCATGATGAGATCCTTTTTTCTCTTTATGGATAGTTTCAAGTTTAGATTGCTGTTCTGCAGTAAGAACTTTATTTAGCTGTTCGCGGTTTTCTTTCATGCCCTTCATCGCCAGATCTTTTTTCTGATCCCGTTCGGCTTTTGCTTTTTGATGCCATTCCTGATTTTGTTTAAACTTATTAAGTTCAATAGCGTAAACTTTTTGTTTCTGATCAGCTGTCAGGCTTAATTCTTTTTCCAGTTTTGCAGTACTTTTTTCGGCTCTTTGTTCAGGAGTCAATTGCTGTTTTTTACCTTGTTGTGCATAAGTTGCAGTGAATCCCATCAATGCAATTGCGAATGTTAAAAAGATCTTTTTCATATGTGTGTATTTTTAATTTCCATGCGGCAACGCTTTGTCAGCCGTTGCCTTGTTTTCATGGATAGAGTGTGAAAAAGCCAAACGGTTTAATCTGCATATGTTAAAAGATGTTAATTCTTGTTGAGCTGAGATAAAGATTTTTGCATTTGTGACATCATATTACTTAATGTTTCTATTGTTGGTTCCGGCGCAGGGTCCGGGAGAGAGGTGCTAATAAAAGCTTTAGCTTTCCATATTTCTAATATATCATCTGCGGGAATGAGATACGGGTCATACAGTTTGTTATCGGATACCAGTTTTAATTCTTTCTTCTCCTTGAAACGGTTACCCGCACGTTTATAGACAACCCCTTCATTTTTGCTAATAATGATATAGGTTTCGCCCACCTTGACATCGTTCCAGTTGTCCATATACTCACCTATAATAATACTTCCCGGTTGGATTGGTAACATAGAGTCGCCCATGATTTCAAATGCCCTGAATGTGCCGTGGTTTAGTGCTGGAAGCGGAAGGTGAAACTTAGGTAAATCTTTGATAAACTCAGGGTCTGAGAATCCGTTTAAATATCCTGCACTCGCTTTAACCGGCACCATTTCAATATTCTCGTTATCCTGGGAATCGACTGAAATACTTAGAATTCTAAGGTTAGTGCCCTGGCTTTTTAACTGCGGTTTCCACTTGTCGGTGATTTGTTCATTGATAAACTCATCTATGGTCAGATCGTAATGTTCTGCTATTTTTTTTAGTAATTCATATTTTGGTTCAGCCCGGTCTTCTTCGTAAGCACCCACTAATGATCTTTTAATCCCCATTATATCAGCGAATTGTTGCTGTGTGTGGCCGTTTTTCTTTCTAAGGTATTTGAGGTTGCTGGAAATATTAGACATAAAAATAAAATTAAAAAAAAGTTTGTTTATACTAAAATAGTTAGTAATATTGTACCAATAAAGTTAGTAATATTTAAGACTTGTACAAATCTTTATACTAAATTAATTAGTGGTCCTTTTTAACTGAATGCTATGAAAAAATTCGTCTATATCGTTACCGACAGAAACAGAAATAGTTTGCATGTAGGTATCAGTGCTGATTTGATTAAAACTCTTGATTTTTATAAACAGATTCCAAGTCTTTTCTTTGACAGCTCGCAGCATCTGACGAGATTGGTGTATTTTGAAGAATTTAAAACCGAGATACAGTCACTCAATAGATTTAAACTGATCAGCCGTTTTACCAGAATGCAAAAAGAACGACTTATACGTTCCTGTAATCCGGATTGGGTTGACCTTACCATAGGTTTAGACTTTGAACATATTACCATGAACAGACCATTATCAAATCAGGTGAAGTTGCCACTGGCCATACTATCCTGACTGAATTGAAGCTTATTTAAAGAATCATGGTTATACCTTTCCATATTGATAAGTTGAATAATGATTACAGGCTGATAGATAAGGTCTATAGCTTGCGAAATCAACTTGTTATTGCTGAACAGGATATCATTGGTTTATTTAATACCAATCACTCTATGGTTCAGGATCTGATGTTTTTATGTCGTCATAACTTCCCGGATACATGTGCTTTCCTAATCGATAATCTGGAACAGCAATCACTTATAGAACAGGGGTGCCGGCTTTCAGCTAGTCCATGCAGGTTTTTTACTGAGGAAGGGATTATGTTAATTTGTATATTAATAAATTCTGAAAAAGCAGATCAGATCAGTAATAATATCACTCAGATATTTGCTTCTTTGCGGGAAATATCCATTTAACAAAAGAGGAGGCTCCCAGCGGGAACCTCCTCTTTTGTTTTCTGAGCTAGTATATCTTTAATTATTTTTGGCTTCATTTTTCTTTCTTTCCTTTTCTTCCTGTCTTTGTTTCCTTCTCAATTCTCTTTCTTCTTTTCTGGTTAAAGGAACCGTTGGAACTAATTGTTTGGGCGCGGGTTCCGGAGCTTTTTTCTCTGCAGATTTCACCTCCTCCTGTTTTTCAACTGCTGGCTCACTCTCCGGCACTGGTTCGGTCTGGAGTGAGTCTGTAACCAGTGTATCTGTTGCCACAGTATCCTGAACGTAAACAGGTGTAGGGCAATTTATATTTCTTGTAATGGGAACAGTTGCTTTTGGAAATGGTCCGTAGGTGTAACCAGTAGATTTATCATGATATACCTTTTCCATGAATTTGGCGAAAATGGGTAATGCGGTTCTGGAACCTTCTCCAGTTTCTCCATTTTTGAAGTGTGCTGACCGCTCGTCGCAACCTACCCAAACGCCTGTAACCAGATCTTTGGTAACACCCATATACCAGGCGTCAACATAATCGGAAGAAGTTCCGGTTTTACCACCAATCTGATTATTGTCTTTCCACAGATCCCACTCCCAGAGCGCTCTGGATGTTCCTCCTGGTTCTTCCATACCGCCGCGCAGCATATACAGCATTAACCACGCTATTTCCTCAGAAAGTACTCTTTTGGTTTTAGCCTCAAAATCTTCAATCAGATTATTGTCCTGATCGGTTATCTTTTCTACAAGAATCGGATCTGTGCGTACACCTTTATTAAGGAACGTGCCGTACGCCCGTACCATCTCATAAACCGACACATCATTAGGGCCCAGGCTTACTGAAGGTACCGATTGAAGCGGACTCTCAATACCACATTCATGTGCCCATTTTACAACATTGTCCCAACCGACATGTTCGGTTACCTGTGCAGTAACTGTATTAACAGACCTGCCTAAAGCCGCACGTAAAGACATCTCGCGGTAGGAGTTCTCCCAATTTGCATTTCTGGGTTCCCAATACTCGGTTTTACCTTTTTCTTCGTATTTAATTCTAACTGGTTTATCTACGAAAGTATCGCAGGGACCCATTCCACTTTCCATAGCGGCAAGATATGCGAAAGGTTTAAAAGTTGATCCAGCCTGTCTTTTAGACTGATTTACGTGGTCATATTTGAAGAATTTATGATCAACACCTCCAACCCATACTTTAATTTTACCGGTGAAAGGGTCTAATGTCATCATTCCGGTATTCATAATCTTTCCGTAATATCTAATTGAGTCCAGCGTAGAAAAGAGGGTGTCACGATCGCCTTTATAAGAGAAGATGGTCATTTTCTTTTTCTTATTAAAGTAGGCTAGTACTGAATCCGGATTATTAGGGTATTTTTTCTCCAGCATAGCGTATATCGGGAGGCTTTTCATAGCTCTCGCCGGATAATCTACCTTGCGCTTCTCAGAATCCTGCCATGGGTCTTCATTTCCCCATACGTTGTAAAATCGCTTTTGTATTATACGCATTTGATCAGCAACGGCCTCCTCTGCATAGTTTTGTAGTTTAGAGTCAATTGTGGTGTAAATTTTAAGTCCGTCCTCATAAAGGTCGTATCCATTTTTTTCACACCATTTTTCCAGATATTTTGATACCGCTGCCCGGAGATAAGAATCGCCGTCACTACCGTCGTCTACCCGACCTTCTTTTAATTTTAAAGGCTCTTTCTTAAATTCAGTCAGTTCAACGCTACTGATATATCCGTATTTGTTCATCTGGGACAAAGAAACATTTCTACGGTCTAAAGCCCGCTGTGGATATTTCATAGGATTAAACATAGACGTGCCTTTTAGCATACCTACCAATAAAGCCGATTCAGGGATAGATAAGGAATCAGTTTGCTTATCGAAGTATACCCTTGCCGCAGTTTTGATTCCGTAGGCATTGTTACCAAATGACACTGTATTCAGATACATTGTTATAATATCTTCTTTACTGTAATTTGATTCCAGTTTTACTGCTGTCATCCATTCTTTTAGTTTAGTGATGACTGTTCTTACAACAGGGATGTGTTTGATAAATCCTTGTGATTTATTGTATCGGGTACGATAAAGATTTTTGGCTAATTGTTGGGTTATGGTACTTGCTCCACGTTTGTCCCCCGTGGCTGTAGAAACACCGCTTGAGATCAATGAACGAAAATCAATTCCAATATGCTTGTAGAATCTTGCATCTTCGGTGGCAATTAATGCATTGACTACACTAGGGGAAATTTGCTTGAATGTCACTGGGGTACGGTTTTCTTTATAATACCGGCCAATGAGTTTTCCGTCAGATGTATATAACTCCGATCCTACACTTAATGTGGGGATTTTGATGTCATGATAGGATGGGGAGTAGCCAAAAAGCCAGAGGAAATTGAGTTGTAGACTTGAAAAGAATAAAATTATACAGAATACAAATATGGCGAAATAACGTAGGTATTTGTTTTGTATTTCTTTGAACATATGACCGGGTCTAAATTTTTGGTTATCAGTTTAAGCAGATCCCCTCTCATGAGGAGGATTACAAATTAACGCAAATAAATCTCGAAAATTTCAGCCATTATTAAATACGTTTATCAATGATTTATAAGACAGGGAATTTTAAACCAGGCGGGATTTGAATTTCTTGATGTTACTAATACCGTACAGTCTTGTTTTGATGTTAATTTTAATTAATTAAACTGAAATAGTTTGACTTGCTAGTTGGTTGAATATGCAGGTTTGTTTAATCATTAGTTCTAATTCAGGTAATTACGGTATATTTATTCTGAACAGAATGAGTTTATTTTTTCTTTTTTGTATAATAATGATATAACATTTTCATTACAATAGAAATAATGTATTTATTGATGCAACATAATACGACAAATTGTGTCTGATGATAAAGAACCAAATTTATGATGAAAAATCTAACCTGTATGATCATTTTTTCCTGTCTACTGAACTACGTTGCCTATGCTCAGGAAAAACAAGGAGTAATACGTGGCTTTGTTATGGACTCAGTTACCAAGAAGCCCATAGAGTATATGACCGTTGCACTTAAAAAAGAAAACACCGTACTGAAGTCAGTAATTGTGGAGGCATCAGGTGCTTTTAATTTCAAAGAAATTTCTTCAGGCAAATATATTATCACTGCGATAGCAGTAGGCTATACCCCGAAAAATTTCCCGGTAGAAATCACTTCATCTGCAAAGGATATTAATTTAGGGCAAATATTTATTGTTGGTCAATCTAACGACCTTAAAGAAGTTTCGGTAACTGCAGACCGGCCGATAATCAAACAAGAAGCAGATCGTATTACTTACGATATACAGGCAGATCCGGAAGCGAAGATTATGACAGCGCTGGATATGATGCGTAAGGTACCTTTGCTTTCCTTAGATGCCGAAGATAATATCCAATTAAAAGGCAGCGGTAATTTTAAGATTCTCATCAATGGTAAACCTTCCGGGATGATTGCCAGAAGTCCTAAAGATGTACTTAGAAGTATGCCTGCCAGTTCGATTCAGAAAATAGAAGTTATCACCACGCCACCTGCCAAATATGACAGTGAAGGTTTGGCAGGTATCATCAATATTATTACTACTAAGAAGATTGATAACGGATATAACGGAAGTTTAAATCTCAGACATCAGGGACCGGTTGGAGGGCCATCAATCGGAACGTACTTTACTGTCAAACAGAATAAGCTTGGTATTACTGGTTATGGAGGTACAGGATTTTATAGTTCTCCGAATGTTTTTAGTGAAACTAACAGAACAACCACAGGTGAAGATCCGACACAACTGAGTAATATTGGTTCCAGAAAATTTGATAACAATTTTAGATATGGAGGGGCGGAAATCAGTTATGAAATTGATACACTTAATTTAATTACGGCCGAACTAAATCCTTATAGTGGTTATAATAATTCTTCGAATGACCAACGTATTTCATTAACCGGGAATCAGCAAAACAGCTCTTATGATATTATAGGGAGAAATAAATACAGGTGGTCTGGGTTTGATGCGACTTTAAACTATCAACTTGGATTCAAAAGTGACAAGAATCGGTTGCTTACCTTCTCTTACAAATACACGGATAATTCAAATCCGCAGGATAATGCACTGACGTTTATGAACAGACAGAATTTTGTTGAGCCGGATTATAAGCAGCACAACGAGAGTAAATCGAGAGAGCAGACTATACAGCTTGACTACGTACATCCCGTGAAGAAAGTGAATGTCGAAGGAGGTATTAAAGGAATTCTGAGAGATAATAATAGTAATTATGAATATTTAGTACAGGATCCAGCTACAGGTGGCTTTAATGTAGATCCGGAACGAACCAATAAGTTTGATAATAATCAGGATGTAGTAGGGTTTTATAATTCATATGCCTTAAACCTGGATAAATGGAGTTTTAAGGCTGGAGTACGTGCGGAGGGAACTTTTGTAAAAGCCAATTTCACAAGCTCGGGTACCAACGTCAATTCCGATTATTTTAATGTTATTCCGACCTTTTCTGTGAGTCACAAATTCAAAGATATGAGTAATGTAAATTTTGGATTTACGCAGAGGATTGAGAGACCTGGTATTGACAACCTGAATCCATTCGTTGACCGATCTATTCCAAATTTCGAATCTACGGGAAACCCTGACCTTGAAGCTGTGGTCAGCAATAATTTCGAATTGACTTACAGTAGATTTAAAAAAGGGAATATCAATATTGGATTGAATTATAATTACGCTAACAATACAATACAATCAATCTCAATTTATAATGCGGCAGATCAGATAACGCGTTCGACTTATGAAAATATAGGTAAAAATAAAGCACTGACCAGTAATATAAATATCAACTTCCCGATTACACCAAAATGGAATGTAAGTATGAATGGTAACTTCGGATATACTTGGTTGGAAGGTACAATCGACGGGAAAATAACCCAGAATGAAGGTGTTACCGGATATGGGTATGTAAATACAGGCTATAAATTTGCGAATACCTGGAAAGCGAATGCAAGTTTCAGTTATAGCGCGCCATGGGTACAGTTACAGGGTAGCTCAAGTTCCAATTATTATATGTCGTTCAGTGGAAGTAAGGAAATAATCAAAGACAAACTGACATTATCAGCAGGGATTAATAACCCGTTTACCAAATACAGATATTTCACCAGAACTACTGAAGGAGCTAACTTTGTTCAGACCATGAAATACCAGAATTATAACCGGAATTTTAATGCTAGTCTGAACTGGAAATTTGGTAAGCTGAAAGATGCTATTAAGAAGAGTCAGCGTAGCATTAACAATGACGATGTGAAAAGCTCAAGCAAGTCCGGAACATAAGCTTATATCTAATAAATTATCTTTTTAGGGCTACACACTAAAGAGAAAGCCCCTGTCTGATTTAGGCAGGGGTTCTTTTTTGACCTGGTTTATATCAGGAAAAGCATCCCTAATGTCAAAAGGAAGAGCAGCCTTTAAATTTTTATTAATTGATCTACTTTCAAGAGGATTTCTAATGAATTGTAATATTGAAAGATTAAAGAGAAGATTATCAGTTAATGCGGAGACGGTTGATGCCTCATAAACTAAAGTAGTATCTGTACCTGAAATTATAAATCGGTATACCTTATAAAGTCATCCGTCTTTTATTAGAAAGAAGAAAATCCAGGTAAAGAAAAAGGGCCGCTCAATTTGAACGGCCCTTTTTATAGAACAAAATCAGGGATTAATATCCAGGATTCTGAGGTCTCAGGTTTGGATTGTTACGATACTCAACTGCTGGAAGTGGGAACAATAAATGTTTTTCTCCCAGTACTACAGCAGCGTTGTCAGCAAATTTGTGACCTACAAAGTTTTCAAAACTATTATTGGCTTCATTATATGCTTTTCTCAATCTGATCATATCAAACCAGGTTACGCCTTCGTAACACAGTTCATGCCAGCGCTCTTTTAATACAGCATCCTCGAACTGAGCTTGACTTAAACCAGCGACAGGAGCTAATTGAGCCCTTGTACGGATTGCGTTAACTGCTTCGTAGGCTTTGGCATTCGGCGAACCATCTGCACGATTTTGTGCTTCAGCGTATACTAACAATATGTCTGCATATCTGATTTGCGGCCAGTTCATGCTGGATTGAGTTGTACCTTCAACGCCAAGTGTACCATTTGCTACAACATCAAAATGTTTAAAGATATACGGTGCGTTTAGTTGTTTCAGTGCCCCGTTTCCACCTGTATAATAAGAAGTATAGAAGAATCCCTGGCGGTCTTTTGCTCTTAGATCTCCGGCCTCATAGGAGTTGTAGAATTGAACTGTTGGTACAGTACTTCCTACTTCATCGCTATAAGCAGAAACATCTTTAAAATTCGGCAGCAGTAATTGTTGCATTGGGTTAGTCTGAACAGCTGCTAAATACTGAATCTGGAAAAGATGTTCTTTTTGATTTTTCTTATCATTGTTATGCAAATCTCCGTAAGTATCGAATAAGGTTGCTCCACTGTTATTGATTACATCCAATGACTTGTCGGCAGCTAGTTTGTAATATTCTGCACCTTTATTTAGCGGAAAACCTGCCATTGTCAGATAGACTTTTGATAACAGTGATTTTGCGGCAGCTCTACTTACGCGTCCGCTTTGATCTAACCACGGTAAGCCAGCTTCTTCAGCTTCTTTTAGATCCTGGATAATCAGTTTGTATACGTCTTCTGATGATGCTCTTGTTGGATAGAAATCAGGAGAAGTTGAACTCTGTGGTTGTGTAATCAAAGGTACGTCACCATATAGTCTTACCAGGTAAAAATATGACCAGGCGCGAAGGAATTTAGCCTCACCAAGGATTTGATTTTTACGCGTAGCATCCATGGGGGTGATACCAGGGACTTTCTCTAAAACCAGGTTTGTCTGTGCAATAACGTTATATAAGCCTGCCCACCAGTTTCTGATTAGCAAATTATCTCCGGTATAAGATAAACCGACAAGGTTATTGAGGTCAGAGTTTTGCCCTGTTTCTGTTTTCGCTGTTCCGGTAACCAGTTCCAGCATCGAGAAGTTTGCGGCGAAGATACCAGCACCGCTACCAATGAAACGCGTTTGCGCATATGCAGCAGCAACAGCAGCTTCAGCGTGTTCAGGTATGGTGTAATAGGTGTCAGGCGTTAAATTTGACGGGTCCTGCTCCTCAAGGAATTTTTTACAGCTTCCTCCAACTACAATCACAGCAAGTAATATGAGTGTACGTGTATATTTTATATTTAATCTCATGATAATAAATTTAATAATCCGCTATGTAATTATAAACCAATGTTTAAACCCAGTAAGAACGTAGTAGGCTTAGGATAATCGAAGAAAGTCTGACCTTGCGCAAAAGCATTATCATAGGTTGTAACTTCCGGATCATTTCCCCTGTATTTAGTAGCCAGGAAGAAATTCTGAACGCTGGTATAAACTCTCAGACGACTTAATTTCATTCTCTTGGTTACTTCCGCAGGGAAGGTATATCCCAGGACAGCGTTTCTACCACGGATGAATGAACCATCTTGTACCCAACGGGAATCAACATTCGTTACATAACCAGCCCTTGTATCGCGAATCGCTGCTATCGGCGTGTTTTGATTAGTTGGAGTCCATGCATTTAGTACTGTCTTGTAACTATTTGCAATACCAACGCGATCTTCTGCAGAGTGCGTACTCATATCTAATATGTCGTTACCGAAGGAATATTGAATATCAATAACCAGGTCTAAGTTTTTATACTTAAATGAGTTGGAGAATGATCCCCATCCTTTTGGATTACCGTTACCGATAATCATACGGTCATCATCATTAATCTGGTAATCGCCGTTTACATCGAGATATTTCACATCACCAGGCATTACTGTTTTACCGCCACGGTAGTTATATTTAGCAGCTTCAGCTCTTTCACTTTCGCTCCAGGTACCCAAACGCTTTAGTCCCCAGAATGAACCTACCGCTTCGCCGACACGGATAATACCTGTTTCATTAGTAAAACCAGGATTACCAACGCCGAAGATATCAGCAGGAGTTGCCAGTGAAAGAACCTTGTTTTTGTTAAGTGATATGTTAAACGATGTATTCCATGTGAAGTCTTGCGTAGAGATATTTACAGTATTAATAGCAAACTCAATACCTTTATTTTCCAGACTACCTATGTTTTTGGTAATCGTACTGTAACCACTTGACAAAGCAACAGGTGCGTCTAATAGCATATCAGTAGTTTTTCTGTAGTATACATCCGCCTCGATATTAACACGGTTCTGGAATAAACCTAATTCGATACCTATGTCAGATTGTGCTGTCTTTTCCCATTTCAAATCAGGATTGGCCAGGCGATTTGTTCCAACGCCGCCGACCCTGGTATTTCCAAGGATTGCACTATATCCAGATCCTAAAAGATTTTTAGATTTGTAAGGATCTATCTCAGAGTTACCAGTTACACCATAACTAGCTCTCAATTTTAAGTTAGAGATAGTATTGTTACCTTTCAGAAAGTCTTCCTCGGAAGCTTTCCAAGCGAATGCTGCTGATGGGAAGAATGAAAATTTGTTGTTTTCTCCAAATTTCGATGATCCATCCGCACGGCCCGTAAAGGTTAATAAGTATCTGTTTTTATAGGCGTAGTTAAGCCTTGCAAAATAAGAGTTCATATTATAACCAGAATTTCTCGAACTGCCTGGAAGCGGTTTACTGGCGGCACCCAGGTTGTTATAAAGAGGGTAATCTGATGAGAAGTTTTCACCGCTTGCACCGAAACCAAATGTGTCAGTACCCTGCCATGATGCACCTAACAAACCAGTGAAGTCATGATCTGTCCCGATTTTTTTATTATAAGTCAGGTAGTTTTCAAATGACCAGTAGTTTTCCCTGTTTACATCAAGATATGAAGTTCCTTTCTGATCGAAAGAAATCCCATATAAACTACGTCCGTTATATTCATTTCGGTTACGCGTAACGATGTTTGTGCCCAATACACTTCTGAATTCTAAACCTTCAGCCAGATTAATATTTGCATAAGCATTTCCTAATACATTCTGAGTTTGAAGAACATACTTTCTGTCTGTTAAGATATGTACTGGATTTGATCCGCCTTCAGCACCAGGATAATTCTGATTATCTGCCCAGCTACCGTCAGCATATTTTATAGGAAGGAATGGAAAGCTTTCAGTAATCATCCTTACTGCATTTAATCCTCCAGTACCTATATCTACCAGATTCTCTTCCTGGTAAGTATAAGTTAAGCTACCGCCAACTTTCATCCATTTTTTAATTTGGCTTTCTACGTTAAAACGACCTGAATAGCGTTTTAAGTAAGAATTTTTAAGCAGACCATTATCGTCACGATAATTGAGGGAAATACCATAAGTCGTCTCTGCGTTTCCACCGGAGAAACCTAACTGGTGATTTTGAGAAAGCTTACTCTGTGTAGCTTCTTTTAACCAATCAGTGTCGTAAAGCGGATTTCCACTTGCATCAAAAAGTTGAGGCAGAGATTTTCTTTTGATTCTTGGATCCACGTAATTACCTGCAGCCCATCCGGTTGGATCATACGTTTTAGCATTCTCGTAAGCCAAATTTTCAGTGTCAATATATTCCTGAGCATTTAACATCTCAACCCTTTTTGGGCCAATTGTTGGTACACTGAAATCTACATCGTAAGTAATTCTGTTTTGGCCCGCGACTCCTTTTTTAGTAGTAATCATAATTACACCATTTGCACCTCTGGCACCATAAATTGCAATAGAAGATGCATCCTTCAGGACTTCTACTGATGCGATATCACCAGGATTTAAAAAGTCAATTGCATTACTTCTTTGTGTTTGGGTACCAACTGGTAAAATAACCCCATCAATTACATATAAAGGATTATTGGAAGAGTTGATTGAACTGAAACCACGCACACGGATGCTGGTTTGTCCACCTGGTCGGCCGGAGTTGGTATTCACCTGAACACCTGAGATCCGACCAGCTAATGCCTGGTTTAATGAAGCAGCAGGACGTTCCTGCAGTTGTTCCAGTTTTACGGAACCTACAGCGCCGGTAACATCAGATTTTTTTCTGGTACCGTAACCAACTACAACAACATCGTCCAGATTTACACCCTCAGCAGGAACGAGTTTAATACTCAGCGGAGCACTTCCGGAACCGGCTGCTCTTGTTTGAGATGTATACCCCATAAAAGTAAAGGTCAGTTGTTCTGTCGCAGAAGTTACTTCGATAGTAAATTTACCATTACCATCAGTAACGGTTGTTTTGCCAGATTTAGATTTGATCCCGACACCAGGAACTGGCTGGGAGTTTTCATCGAGTACAGTACCCGAGATGCGGATTTGCTGTTGCGATCCCTGGAAATAAGCGGAACTTATCGCCGAGAAGCTAAGCTCAGATTTTACTGCAGATGATGCAAAAACCTGATTGTTCATCAAAAGGAGAACAGGAATCCCTGTACAGAGTAAACGTTTAATATTCATAAAGATTTATTTTGGTTAGTGGATATGAGTTGCGCAGATCAGTGCGCATTATTCGGCTGACAAAAAGGGGCTCCTGTTTACTTGCTGTCAGTAATGAAATTGTTGATTTTGAGGGGTTAACACTAAACCGTTTTAGCTTTTAGTCACAAATTTGACTGCTTGCTAAGTACATTTAAAATAAATAAATTAGACTTTATACTTGAAAAATTAAATAGACGGATGTGTTTCTGCCTTTTGAAAAGGACGATAGCGTAACTGAATGAGGCATAATCAGATATATTTGGTTTGAAATTGAATTAACAATTATTTATGCAAGCTTAATTTCGTTATTCAATTATAGCAAACACAATATGAATATCAAAATTATTTTTTTAACACCTGAATTTTATGCGCAACTTTTTTGTGTCAAATGCTGTCAACTAAAATAGCCATTTAAAACCTTTTAGCCAGAAATGTTACAAACTTTATAATATGATTATTCAGTTTTGATAAATAATTTTCTACTTTAGGCAACTAAATCGTTTTAACAATAAGAAGTTGTCGACGATAACAGATGAGTTAAAAGACCGGTTTTATTCAAAAAATATTTAACGGGTATTTTTGAATAATTCCTTGAATTTTGAAAATTACAACCAAATAAACCAATGAAAAGAAGAGTATTTCTTAGAAATAGCGGGATTCTCGGTGCTGGAATTCTAGCTTCAAAAGTATCGTTTGCTGCTGCACCAGCATTCCCCGTAGTGCGGACAGCACCTGCAAAGCGTAATTTCCAGAGTAAATCTGTAGAAGCGGCAATACGCACATTCCAGTCTAAAGTTAAAAATCCTGAGTTAAGCTGGTTATTTGAAAACTGTTTTCCGAACACTTTGGATACTACAGTTTTTTATAAAGAAATTAACGGCAAACCTGATACCTATGTAATTACCGGCGACATTGATGCAATGTGGTTAAGAGACAGCTCTGCTCAGGTCTGGCCATACCTTCAATTTGCAAAAGAAGATAAAGCTTTAAAAAATCTGATTGCCGGTGTCATCAATCACCAGACTAAATGTATTCTTAAAGATCCTTATGCAAATGCATTTTATGGTGATCCACAGAAAGTTGGTGAATGGAGTACCGATAAAACTGATATGAAACCAGGTATTCATGAAAGAAAGTGGGAGATAGATTCTTTATGTTATCCTGTTCGTCTTGCTTTCCATTACTGGAAAAAGACTGGAGACACAGCTCCATTTAACGGAGATTGGAAAAACTCAATAAAGAGTATACTTCAGGTCTTTAAAGAACAACAACGTAAAGAAGACAAAGGGCCTTACCATTTCCAGCGCGTTACACAACATCCTACAGATAGCTTACCAATGGCAGGTTACGGTTTCCCAGTGAACCCTGTAGGACTAATTGTTTCGGCGTTCCGTCCCAGTGATGATGCAACAATTTTCCCTTTCCTTATTCCATCCAATTTCTTTGCTGTTATTTCGCTTAAACAAGCTGCAGAAATGATCGGTGTTTTACAACCTGACCAGCAGCTCCAATCAGACCTGCTGGCTTTAGCTGCGGAAGTTCAGGCGGCTATACAGAAGCATGCTGTAGTCGAGCACCCGGAATTCGGTAAAATTTATGCATTTGAGGTAGACGGTTTCGGTGGGTCATATATTATGGATGACTCCAATGTTCCAAGTCTGCTTTCACTACCTTATCTCGGTGCGGTGGAAGACGGAGATGTTGTTTATCAGAACACCAGGAAATTTGTTCTTTCAAAGGCTAATCCATACTTTTTTAAAGGTACTGCAGCAGAGGGAATCGGAGGGCCACATGCAGGACAGGATATGATCTGGCCAATGAGTATTACTATACGTGCACTAACCTCAAAAGATAAAACAGAAATAAAACATTGTATTGAAATGTTGCAAAAAACTCATGGTGGAAAAGGCTTCATGCATGAGTCATTTCATAAAGATGATCCAACGAATTTTACACGGTCGTGGTTTGCCTGGTCAAACACGCTGTTCGGCGAGCTATTGTGGAAGACCTACCACGAAATGCCTGAGCTTTTGCAGGCTTAAAAAGAAACACAAGTTCCTGATAGCTTCTTGAAAAGTAGCCATCAGGAACCATATATAACTTTATACATTAAAAATTAATGAAAAACACATTAGCATTAGGGGTAGATATCGGGGGTTCGCATATAACAGCAGCACTGATTGATCTCAATGACCGGATGCTTGTCGCAGGAACAATAAAAAGAAAAGACGTTAACTCCGTCCAGGCAGCTGATGTGATACTGGAGTCCTGGTGTGGACTAATGAATGAGGTACTCCGGGATATCCCGGCTAAGGAAAGATTAGTTGCGATTGCGATGCCGGGGCCTTTTGATTATGAAAATGGAATCTCTCTGATTAAGGATCAGGAAAAATTCAGAAATCTATATCTGCATAATGTTAAAGCTGAAATAGCCACACATTTAAATATAGAGGAAGAACAAATCAGTTTTATAAATGATGCAGCCGGGTTTCTTCAGGGAGAAATTTTTAGCGGAACTGCAGATGGAAAGCAAGATATCATAGGGCTTACACTGGGAACCGGGTTAGGGGCTGCCAGGAGTATCGCCGGTATTGCGACCGATGCTGCACTCTGGAATACACCATTTAAAACAGGTATTGCAGAAGATTACCTATCTACACGTTGGTTTGAAGCCCGTTATGAGGCTTTAAGCGGAAGAAAAATTAAAGGCGTAAAAGCTTTGAACAGTACAGCGCATCCAGATCAGTTCGCGGGACAGATTTTCCAGGAATTTGGAGAAAATCTGGCGGAATTTCTTGTGCCACTTATCCGTAAGTGGGAACCGGAAGCAGTAATCCTGGGGGGGAATATTGCAAATGCCTATAAACGATTTGTACCTTATCTGGAGGCCGTACTGAATAGCCATGGTTTACACACAGAAGTGTTACCAGCCAGGCTGAAAGAAGATGCTTCGTTAATCGGGGCAGCTAGTTGTTGGGAAATGAAACCGAAACATAAACTTTGACAATTTAAAATCATGAGAAAAATTCTAAGTATGATGCTGCTATTAGGCAGTACCTGTGCATTTGCTCAGTTAACAGGGAAGATAGATGACCCTGTAGAACTGGTAAATCCACTAATGGGTAGTCAGTCTAAGCCAGACTTGTCTAATGGAAATACCTATCCAGCTGTAGCTGTGCCCTGGGGAATGAACCTTTGGACACCACAAACAGGTAAAATGGGGAATGGCTGGGCCTATACCTATGATGCCGATAAAATACGTGGATTTAAACAAACACACCAACCTTCGCCATGGATGAACGATTACGGTCAGTTTTCTATTATGCCCGTGACGGGAAAGTTGAAATTTGACGAAGATTCAAGAGCGAGCTGGTTCAGCCATAAGTCAGAAACTTCAAAACCATATTATTACAGTGTATATCTGGCAGATGCAGACGTAACAACTGAGATTACGCCAACAGAACGTGCTGCTCAGTTCCGTTTTACTTTTCCTAAAACAGACAGCTCTTTTGTAGTTGTAGATGCATTAAATAAAGGTTCTTACATCAAGATTTTGCCGAATGAGCGTAAAATCATTGGTTATACGACTAAATATGCAAGAGGACCGCTGCCTAAAAACTTCAAAAATTACTTCGTAATCTATTTCGATAAAGACTTTGCTCTTTCAAAAACCTGGTCAGATAAAACGCTGAAAGATGGACTTGAACTGGAAAGTGATCATACAGGTGCTGTAATTGGGTTCAAGACTAAAAAAGGAGAACAGGTAACTGCTAAAATTGCGTCGTCATTCATTAGTTTCGAACAGGCTGAACTTAATCTTAAACGCGAACTTGCAGGAGATAATTTCGAGCAGACTAAACAAAAAGCCAAGTCAAGATGGAATGATGCTTTAGGTAAGATCCAGGTAGAAGGCGGTACAATTGATCAGGCACGCACATTTTATTCTTGTTTGTACAGAACACTTTTCTTTCCAAACAAATTGTATGAAATCAATGCAAAGAATGAAGTTGTTCACTGGAGTCCGTATAATGGAAAAACACTGCCGGGTTATATGTTTGCCGGAACTGGATTCTGGGATACTTTCCGTGCTTTGTATCCATTCTTAAACCTGGTTTATCCTTCTATAAACAAGGAAATGCAGGAAGGATTGGTTAATGCTTATAAAGAAGGTGGCTGGTTACCAGAGTGGAGCAGCCCGGGATATGCTAATATCATGGTTGGAAATAACTCCGCGTCAGTTGTGAGTGATGCCTATATTAAAGGCATGAGAGGTTATGATATTAATACTTTATGGGATGCTGTAGTACATGGTGCAAACAATGCAGGACCGATGGAAGCAGTAGGTCGTGATGGTGTTGAATATTATAATAAATTAGGTTATGTCCCATATGATGTAAAGGTAAACGAAAATGCAGCCAAGACATTGGAGTATGCTTATGATGATTTTGCAATTTATCAATTAGGTCGTGCATTAGGCAAACCAGAAAGTGAGATTGGTATCTATGCGAAACGCAGTATGAATTATAAGAACCTGTTTGATCCGGCATCCGGTCTGATGAGAGGTAAAAATAAAGACGGTAGTTTCCAGACACCTTTCAGCCCTTTCAAATGGGGTGGTGCATTTACAGAAGGTAATAGCTGGCATTATACCTGGTCTGTATTCCATGACATCGCAGGCTTGTCTAAATTGATGGGTGGAAATGAGAAGTTTGTTGAAAAACTAGATTCTGTATTCACTATACCACCTATTTTTGATGAAAGCGCTTATGGGGGAGTAATCCATGAAATCAGAGAGATGCAGATCGCTAATATGGGACAATACGCACATGGTAATCAGCCGATTCAGCATATGATTTATCTGTATAACTATGGTGGTGCTCCTTGGAAAACTCAGCAATGGGTGAGAGAAACGATGAACAGAATGTATCAGGCAACTCCAGACGGGTATTGTGGGGATGAAGACAATGGTCAGACATCAGCATGGTATGTGTTCTCAGCAATGGGATTCTATCCGGTAACACCTGCTGTAGATCAGTATGTTTTAGGTGCTCCTTTATTTAAGAAAGTTACCTTAAAACTGGAAAATGGAAAAGAAATTGTTATCAAGGCTCCAGAAAACAGTGATGCAAACAGATATGTAAAATCTTTACAGATCAACGGTAAAAACTACAGCAAAAACTGGTTAAGCCATTCAGAGTTACAAAAGGGAGCAGTTCTTAATTTTAACATGACTAATCAGCCAGACAAAAAAAGAGGTTCTAATCCAGCTGATTTCCCTTATTCGTTCTCTACAGAGAAAAAATAAGCAGAATATAGACTATCAAAAGAAAGGGGGGCATTGCTATATAGCAATGCCCCCCTTTCTTTTGATAGCCATTTATATTATCGGGTATACTCCAATTCTGGGGTAAGAACTTTTAAAGAATGACATTAATTAATTATAAGAAATGTAAAAAAATGTTAAATACTACTTCTTTATAGAATAGCAGTATTTAGAATGGACCCATATTTGTTTAAGTTTACACAACACACAATTTCCGCGAAATAAATGAGTAAAGTATTTACAATCGCTGAAGGACTGGAGAACATGGGTGCTTTACGCACCGGTGGCCAGGGTTCAGTATACAAAGGCAGGAGGTACGGGCCTATAATTACAGCGGTGAAAATTCTACCTACACCAGTACATGCTGAAGGCCCGGAAGATAAAAATTTCAGCAGTTTTCAAAATGAAGTTGAAAAACTTAAGAAAGTTAATGAACAGCCTAATCCGAACATCGTTAAAATTCTCAATTCAGGAATAACAGAAAGCGGTTCTTTTCCATTTATCGAAATGGAATTTATTGCTGGTCCGGATCTGGAAGAATTACTGGCCGCTCCGCATGATCCTGTTTTTACTATTAAAGAGGTAATTAAGGTGGCCGATCACCTGGCTAATGCGCTGGCACATTGCCACGGGTTTATGGTCAGGCATGGAGATATAAAAAGTAATAATATCAAATTTAACGTACATACAGGCAACTATGTTCTGCTTGATTTCGGGTTGTCGGTTATGTCCGATGAGCAGCGGCGCACCAGTATACGGCATGCCGGGGCGATAGAATTCATGGCACCGGAGCAAAGTGAAGGCCAGATGCTGGCAGAAACTGATATTTATAGTTATGGTATTATACTTTATGAATTGCTTGCCGGCCAGGTTCCGTTTCCCTTAAAAGATCAGGGACAGAAATCCAGAAATGAGGTGCTGGTAGGTCATCTTGAGCAGGCAGTTCCTGATTTACAGGAGTTGAGAGCGAAAAATATTCCCGGAAATTGGTCTGATGAGAAAAAACAGCAGGAAATGCAGGTTCCCGCCTGGTTAGTGGCTATTATAAGTCGTTGTCTGGAAAAGAAACCATCAGACCGGTATGCAGACGGGCTTGCTTTACAAGAAGCGCTTATCCGCGATAGTGTAAATGCACCTGCAGACATTGTAGCTGATCAGCATGCAATTCAATTACTTGAGCAAGAAAATACCCGTCTGCAGACCCAGTTAAGGAATATGCAGAATGCCCAACAGGAAAGAAGGGCAGAGGAGGGCGTTGTCGTTCTCTCGAAAGCCGTTTTTTTTGTGTTGATTCTTGCCGGTGCGTGTATGTTCGCTTTACTTTGCTACTTCCTTTTAACAGGCCCTGCAAAAAGTACTAAGCCAGTTAAAACACCTGTAGAAAACAGGAAAGATATCCCGGTTCAGGAGGAAGAGAAGGACCACGGCTATAGCTGGGATAAAGATAGCGTTGAAGATACCAAACCAAAAGATACTTTACCGGTACAATTAAAGCCCGTACCTTTACCACAAACAGATACAACCCTTCTTAATTTAGATACAACCATCCATTTTTAGTCCAATAAAGCATTATGGCTGATAAACCTACATTTTGGAAAAGAACAGGCTTACAGGATCTGTTTCTTCCTGCTTCAAAAAAATCATTAACTCCTGAAGTCAAAAGCCTGAGTCCTGATGAAGTATACCAGTACATTTTGGAGAAATTCAAGTCTTCGATTGAAGAGTTATCTTTTGCAAATCGCGTTGTATTTTATCATGAATACATTATATGCTTTAATGAAGCCGATTACAAAGAATTTCTTGCGCATAAACAGGGCCTGTTTGGGATTATCGTACATGAATGTGTAAGCCAGTTTTATGCAATACTAGCTGCTAAACGGAAAGCCGGAAAAACAGTGATGCCTTCAGGCTCAAAATGGGTCTTTAGGCTGGTCTCTCATCCTGATTATAATCGTGGTGATAAAGGATTTATTGGTAAATTATTACCAGAAAGCCATCAGAAAGAAGAAAATTTGCGGGTTACTTTTATTCCCAGACAGACTGGCATAGCAGAGACCTTAGATCTGAACCAGGAAATGTTAAGTGGTTTCACTTATTATAGCGAAGGATATTACGAGCTTCCTTTTGAGACCGATTTGCAGGTTCCGCAGGTCGAAGATCAGCAAAAGGCAAAGAGGTTCTCAGGGAAGAAAGGTTTTGCAAAACTGGAGATTATGATGCCTGATGTGAGGTTTAGAGGAAAGAAAGTGGAGTATCTGATGGAGAAAGAAGATCTGTTGGTGTCCGGGCAGGACGGGAATAACTCGGACCAGGATAATTTTTATATTCCTTCAGAATGGGTAAATAGCCCACATTTGCGTATTGTGTATAGAAAATCAGAGGAGAAGCTGTATTTAGCTACCTTTGGCGAAAAGACCTTGTTAAATGAACAGGAATTACCTTCTTCAAGCCCGGCGGAGCCGATATGGACAGAATTGCCTTATAACTCAAAAGTCCTGCTTAATGGGATTATAGGAATGAATATTTACAAACCCTAAGATGGAAAAATATCTGTCAATAGCCTTATTTTTATTAGTGCTGGCTATGCTGGTCCTACATTTTGCAGAAATTAGAAAATCACAAAGATAATGACTGATCATCTTTTTGGAATAACAGATCCCGGACTAGTAAGGGACAATAACGAGGACGTTTTTATTGCTGCAGAACTGATGCAGCAGAAATACCTGATCGCTGGAGTAATAGATGGTGTGGGTGGTTATGCAGGTGGTGAGATCGCTTCAGCATTAACTAAGGATTGCTTGTTACGCGAACTAACCGGCGAAATAGCAGAGCCGCAATTGGCCCTGCTTCAGGCTTTGTTTCTGGCCAATGAAAAAATACTGTTTGAAAAGAAGACGGACCAGGAACTTGCAGATATGGCTTGTGTGGCTAGTATTGCAATTATTGACTGCGCACAAAATATACTGCATTACGTACATGTAGGCGATACACGCTTGTACCTTTACCGGGATCAAAGCCTGATTAAGATTAGTCAGGATCAAAGTTTTGTAGGCTTTCTGGAAGATTCAGGACGGCTTACAGAGGCTGCCGCAATGCAACATCCAAAGAGGAATCAGATCAATCAGGCTTTAGGGCTGGTACCTGTTGCGGACATGCCCGATAATTATATCGAAACAGGTACCTCGCCATTTTTACCAGGCGATCTGTTATTAGTTTGCAGTGACGGATTAACCGATATGATCAGTCAGCAGGAAATAAGCACCGTACTGGAGCAGGATATCCCGATTGAAGAAAAAGCAGTAAGCCTGATTTACCTTGCCAATACTGCCGGAGGAAAAGACAATATCACAGTCGTACTGGCCAAAAACACGAGGATTCCTGTAAAACCTGTTGCCGAAGATGCACCCGTAAACCGTATACGCACTGCAGATGAACAGATATCAGAAAAAACAGGGCAGGAAGAATTGCCTTTTGTTTTCGAAACAGAAAATCAATTCAGAACTGAAATTACACCGCAGGCAGACCTCTCTGAAGTAGAGGAACCCGTGATAACTCTGCCCTTACAAAGTAACAGGCATCAGCATGCTAAACCGGAGATACCAGAAGAAGAGATTGGAAGCCATCAAAGAAATCATAATCTCATCATGCTCGGTTGCTTTCTGCTCACCCTGTTACTGGGAGCTGCAGTATGGTGGTTCTTTAGAAGCCGTACCGACAGCGATAACCGGGAGAAAGTTGTTACGGCAATTCCTGCTTTGCTACCTGCTGAAAAAAAAATATCAGCACTGCTGGCTGGTTTTAAAGGAGACACTTTAAAGCTGAACACTAAAGATTATAACGGAATTATCAGACTCACCAGAACTATACAGATCAGTCGGGATAGTCTTGTGATCGTTGCCGAAGGACCATTGTCTTTAGTTAAAGATAGTTTGTTCCAGGGGGAAGCTGCAATTAAATTCACTGGAAATCAACGTTCGGTTCATCTGAATGGCATAAAAATTAGTGGATTTGAAACCGGGATTATTACAGCTGAACACGGATTGGTACTTAAGAATGTAATATTCGAAAATTGCGGCGTAGCATTGGAGAGCCGGTTTGCTTTTAAAAATAATGAGTCCGTTTCCGGTAGTATCTCAAAGAATAGTTTCCGTATGGATACTTCGGGTAAAAAATAAAGATGCAGAAATTGAGCACAACAAATTCTGGGAGGTTTACAGAGCGTTTGCTATTGATAGCCGGTATAATCATTTTGGGTATGTTTTTCTTCAGACTTCAGGTGAAACTGGAGGAGAAGATGCTTACTGTACCTGAAAAATTAAAAGCCGGTAAAATTGTCAATTTGAATGCGCCAGATCTCAAAAAATCCTTTGCAGATCTGCTGAGGCAGGAATATTATCTCACTGATCAAAAGGATATTAATCTGATTAGTACGATAGCAGATAGTGTTATCAATTCATCATCAGCTGAACTGACTACGATTGGGGAGCTGAATAAAAAAAGATTTAATATCGATGCAGGCAGAGCGGAGATCCAGGGAGGTGAGGTCGTTAAAAGCAGGCTGGATTATTCCCGGGCACTTCTTGGATTTAGTTTTTACGGACAACCAGCTGACCTGCCAAATGAAGTGCAGGTGGGTCCCGGCGCCGGAGAAATCTCCGGAAGGGTGGTACAGGGTACGACGGGTGAAGCAGCAGGAGTACTTATCAGGCTGAATGCTGTTATTCCTGCTGATAGTTTAGAGCAGAAACCAGTTACAGCCTACGTCAGAACGGGAGCAGATGGATCTTATCGCTTTAGCGGATTAACTGAGGACATGTCATTTGAGGTACTACCTATACAACCGGGAAAGGAGTTCGGACAGGTAAAAGGAGTTCAGGAACTGCATGGCAGTAAACGAATTAACTTCAGATCGGAACAGCATACTATCCGGCTGATTGCTCCCTCGGTATTTAATCAGCTAAAAAAAGACGGCGCACTAATTGTCCGTACACCAGAACAGTTCCGGAACGGTTTTTACTGGATAACAGGATTGTTTTTCGCTGCTTTTATTGGGCTCCACCTTTTGATGAGCATCAGGTTTCCTACTGCCGATCAATTTATTCTGCCCATTATATTTTTATTAAGTGGTATTTCGCTGCTAACGCTGCTGAGCCTGCAAGATCCATTAAGAGACCGTTTTCTAGCGATTGATTCGGTCAGGTATTTATTGATAGGACTATCGGCACTGTCCCTCTTATTGTTTGCTAACCTGCGTAAACTCCATCCCGATTCATCCTTTTACCAGCTATATTTATTCCGTATGCCTGGAGCCGTTAACGGATGGCCCTGGATCGCGGGAGCCATGTTTATTCTTGCGCTGACTTTACTTTTCGGGGCCGGTCCTCAGGGAAGCGGAGTTCGGGTTAATCTGCTGGGTGTTCAGCCCAGCGAACTGGTTAAATACCTTACTGTTGTATTTCTTGCAGGATTTTTTACCAGGAATGAATCATTCATATCTTCTTATGCAAGCTGGAACAAGAGATGGCAGTTTTTCTCTTTTGCATTACTGGCTATTCTGGTTACCCTACTTCTTTTTCTTTTGCTTGGTGACCTTGGACCGGCCATGGTCATTTGTTTTACCTTTATCTTTCTGTTCTCATTTTCAAGAGGAGACTTTATGCAGATGGCTGGCTTCGTGCTGCTGTTTGTTCTTTGCTGCTGGATAAGTGGTAATGTCTGGTTGAGTATTGCCCTGACCGCGGCTGTGCTTGTCATCCGAACCAAATTATTAAGAAAAACGATAAGCGAGTCTTCAGTGATGGCTTTAGTTGTGCTATCCGCATTTTTGACAATAGATCAGCTGCCATTGTTAGATAAGGTGATTCCCGGTCCGGTAGCCAGACTTTCAGACCGGAAAGCGATATGGCATGACGCCTGGGAAAATGAAGTTTATGGTGGTGATCAGGTTGCCAATGGGTTATGGGCTATGGCAAGCGGAGGTTTGAAAGGACAGGGTATAGGTGAAGGTTATGGGAAGACAATACCAGAGGGCCATACAGACATGATCCTTCCTGTTATCGCCGAAGAGTTTGGTCTGGCTGGAATAGCCTGTGTATTTGTATTGTTTATGCTCTATCTGCACCGTTCTTTTATCATTGGCCGGGCAGCTGGAACCCCGTTACTTTTTTATCTCAGTGCGGGAGTCGGTCTGAGCACGTTTGTACAATTTATATTGATAGCAGGGGGCTCTACAGGGGCATTGCCTTTGAGTGGTGTATCTCTTCCGCTGCTCAGTTACGGCGGGTCATCCATGATCATTAATTTGTCGGCTGCAGGATTTTTACTTTCTGCATCTAAAGTTAAAGGAACAGCTGTTCAACTCAAATATATGCAGAACAGTCAGGATCATAATCTTGTTCCTGCATTGGTAACCGCACTGGCTGCTGTAGGTTTACTCACTGTTCATGCATCAAGATACAGCCTGTTTCCATCTAGTTGGATTGTCAAACCAGCGCTGGTAGCCGACCGGAGCGGTAGCCGTCTTTTTAGTTATAATCCCAGAATCGGCATCTTATTGCAGAAACTGGAAGCTGGAAATTTATACGACCGAAACGGGCTGTTGCTGGCTACTAGTGATCCTGAACAAATCAGCCGGCAGCATGCTGCACTATCCGCGGCCGGAATCAGCAGTTATGATCTGGATTCAGCAGTACATAGCCGGTCAACAAGATATTACCCTTTTCAGGAGCAGCTTTTTTTCTGGACTGGTGATGCTAATACAGGCGTCTTCAGCGGTGGAATTAATGGATACTTTGCCGAGTATCAGCATGCTGCGGAACTCAGAGGGTTTAAATTACCGGCTACAGATATATCCATTACGGCATCAAAATACAAAGAAGACAGGTTTCTGCCGGCAAATACCAAAGAAATGACTGTCAGCCGTAAAGATTACAGTGAGCTGTTACCAATTCTGACCTCAGGACTGGATACTAATGAGATTGCGAAATTTAAAAAGAAAGATCGCAATGTCCGGTTAGCTGTGGATGCAGCTTTGCAGACCAGACTGCAACAGGCGATGGTTCGAAATTCTGCTATCAGCGGGAACCGTGTATCGGTTGTAGTTATGTCATCATCTACGGGAGATGTACTGGCTTCTGCAGCCTATCCTTTACCACCAGTTCATGATTGGGAAGCGCTTACGATGCCTGTTGTTGAGCAACGTAAACTTCCTGTATGGTATAATACTGCGGACCCGGGTTTTACTGTGGCCACACAACCAGGTTCGACCGTTAAAATATTAACTGCTCTTGCAGGTTTTAATCAGCTGGGAATTTCAGCGGCTGAGAAGACATTTCTGGTCAGACCCGGAGAAAGGATACGAACCGGCGGAGCGGAACCAGATGAAACCGGAAATATAAATATGGAACAGGCGATTGTACGTTCAAACAACGTCTACTTTATTAAACTGGCCAATGAAGCTAAGTTAGGAGAGCAACTGGCGTCACTCTATCTCAAAACGGGAATGTTCCTGAATGGGGTAGGAGGATATTATTATGGGCGTAAAGCAGTAGATCCGGAACAAATTGAAAAATGGACAAAGTATTGGAACAAAACCGTTTTTAATTTGCCTTATCATCCCGAAAATATTTATAAATACAGAGCTTCCGGTATTTCGGGGATTGCGTGGGGTCAGGGAGAACTGATTTCTACTCCTGCATCTGTGGCCAGAGTAGCTTCAGGTATTGCAAATCATGGAGAAATGATTCCAAATCGTTATGCACTCAGTTTGAATGGACAGGCTGTTCCTGTTGGAACACCTGTGAAACTGGCAGATAAAGCCAGTTATGCTGGTTTGATCCAATCTTATATGATTCAACAAAGTGCACCCAGAACTGCAGCATTCGGTATTTCAGTGGCTGGAAAAACAGGGACGCCTGAAAGAATGCTAAAAGGGAAGAAAGTAAACGACGGATGGTATGTTTTCTTTGCTCCCGATGAACATGGAAATGGTGAAACCGTTGTTTGTATTCGCATTGAAGCAACCAGAGGCTCTTCAGATGCCACACGTCTGGCCGCAGAAACCGTTGTTCCTATATTAAGGCAACAGGGATATATAACCAGTATTCAATAAAATATAATTAACTTATGTTCTCTAAATTTTGGAAAGATAAACAGCAGGACCAGTCCGATCCCAAACAATTAAGGGCGGTTATACTTGATTTTGTGAAGTCAGAAATTCTTCCGCTGGAAGGTGGAGAAGGACGGCATCTGCAATTGTTAAAGTTGTTTCTGTTTCCTCAGGCGGAGGACCGGTTTTTATACGAGGCAGCTATCCAATCTGCAGACCTGTCTCTTTTAAAAGACGAAATACAGCGTATTGCAGATAACTATGCTGTTGATTTACCTTTAAACTGGCAAATGGAGGTGCATTTTACAGCTGATTTACCTTCGGGTAGTAAGAAGAGTCCGTTTCTGCCGGTGAGCCTGGAATTTGGCAGTATCCCGGTTCCGGAAGTATTACAGATAGAAAAGGCCGTTTTGAAAATACTGGCTGGTAAAGCCGTTCATGAAAGCTATATCATCCTGCCCGGCAGCAGGATAAATCTAGGACGGGAAGAACGTGTACAGCTAAGGGATAATAGTATCCGTATAAACGATATAGCCTTCCCGGCAGAACTACACGAAGGAAATAAGTATATCAGCAGGCAGCATGCGCATCTTGAATGGGATGAACCATCCCGGACTTTCCGTTTGTTCGCAGACGAGGGCGGGGTGCCACCTGGCAATAAAACTAAAATCCGGTCTGCAGCTGATGAAAGTTTGCACAAATTGAATTCGATGCAGGTTGGTTATACACTAAAACCTGGAGATCAAGTGATATTGGGCGATCAGATAGTTATTTCCTTTAATTCATGGACTGAAAAGTCTAGTGTATAAGCTTATTTCGTAGTTTAGCGGATATTTTGAGAAAATCCCCTTTATGTCTATGATTTGGCGCTATCTTTTACTATTATTCTTTTTTTCAGGTCTCTCCGTAGTTCATGCCCAAAAGCGCTATACCATTAGTGGTTTTGTGAAAGACGCCACCACAGGTGAGCAGATGATTGGTGCAACTATTAGTTCGGTCGGGGCCACTACAAGCGGTACCAGGTCAAATGAATACGGCTTTTTCTCCCTCACTATTCCAGAAGGCGAATATCAGTTTAAAGTCGGTGTAGTAGGTTATGCTATCGATACGCGGACAGTACAGCTTAACAAAAATATTCAGCTTCAGATTGCATTGAAACCAGAAGATAATAATCTTTCAGAGGTTGTGATCCGCTCGGGTGGAAGTACGCAGAAAGTAAGCTCTGCGCAAATGGGAGTCGAAAAACTAAGTATGAAAGAAATTGATCAGGTTCCCGTATTATTTGGCGAACGAGATTTGATAAAAGTTGTACAACTGCTTCCGGGTGTCAAATCGGCCGGAGAAGGTAACAGCGGATTCTTTGTCCGTGGCGGTGCAGCCGATCAGAATCTGGTTTTGCTGGACGAAGCGATTGTTTACAATCCTTCCCATTTATTAGGATTCTTCTCCACCTTCAATTCGGATGCGATTAAAGACGTTACCTTATTGAAAGGGATTAACCCGGCAAATTATGGGGGTAGATTATCCTCTGTTATGGACGTTAAGATGAATGACGGAAATAATCAGGAGCTGCGTGTAAACGGGGGTATAGGTATTATAGCATCAAGACTAACCGTAGAAGGACCTATCGCTAAAGATAAAGGGTCATTCTTAATTAGCGGGAGAAGAACATATGTTGATATGTTCATGAAATTGAGCAGTGATACGGCGATTAAAAAAAGTGCATTATATTTCTATGATCTGAATCTGAAAGCTAATTATCAGCTGGGTCAGAGAGACAAAATTTATTTAAGCGGATACCTGGGAATGGATAAGCTTGGACTGAGTGACCTGTTTGGTTTGAACTGGGGTAATAAGACGGCTACTTTACGGTGGAATCACCAGTTCAGTCCTAAATTATTCTCCAATACATCGATCATTTACAGCGATTACAAGTACGATATAGATATTAATACATCGGAGAGCTTTGAGGGTAAAATCAGTTCGCAGATCAGGGACTGGAATCTGAAAGAAGAATTGAGCTTTTATCCTAACAGTAATAACACCTGGAGAATGGGCGTCAATTCCATTCATCATACGATAAGGCCGGGTGAATTCTCGGGAGATTTTTCGATGGATAATCAACCGCTCACCTATAGCTGGGAAAACGCTGCTTATGTAAATAATGAGTGGAAAGTTTCTGACCGGTTAAAAGTAGATTATGGATTGAGGTTAAGTGCATTCTCCGTTTTAGGCGGGCCGCAGCAGTTTTATGAACTGGATCAGCAAGGTGCAATTCTTTCTTCACGCCAGTATGGTAAAAATGAAATCGTGCAAACCTACTTTAATTTGGAACCGCGAATTGCCGCAGCTTACCAGTTAAATGAAATTTCCTCACTGAAAGTCGGATATAGCAGGAATACGCAACCATTGCACCAGTTGTCTAACTCTGCAACAGGAAGCCCGACAGATAAATGGGTCGCAACCAACAATATTATACGTCCGGAAACAGCCGGTCAGTTTTCTGCAGGATATTTCAGAAGCCTGAATGAGAACCGGTATGAATTCAGTGCCGAAGCATATTATAAAGCGATGCAGCATCAGGTTGATTATAAGGACGGTGCCAATATCAGAAGTAACGATCCTATCGAACCACAACTGCTTTTTGGTAAAGGAAGATCATATGGAGTTGAATTATTGTTACGTAAGAAAACAGGTAAACTAACAGGATGGATAGGTTATACGCTCTCCCGTTCCGAGAAACAGATCGATGGAATTAACGATAATGACTGGTATGCAGCAAGACAGGACAGAACACACGATATTTCTATTGTCGGGATTTATGCACTCAATCCTAAGTGGAACCTGTCTGCTACATTTGTTTATTATACGGGTAATGCGGTTACTTTCCCGACCGGAAAATATCAGATTGATGATCAGGTTGTTTACCTGTATACCAAGAGAAATTCTTATCGGATGCCGGCATACCATCGCCTTGATTTAAGTGCGACCAGACAGCTTAAAAAACGCGGAAGATTCACTTCTGAGTTGGCCTTTGGACTCTATAATGCATATGGAAGGGAAAATGCGTATACCATTTCTTTCCGTGATAATCCAAATGACAGATCTAAAACAGAGGCTGTACAAACCTCCCTGTTTAAATTTGTGCCGTCTATGTCCTATAATTTTAAATTTTAATTTATGAAAAACACGATATATAACTGGAGTCTTTCGTTGGTTATTTTGCTGTTCTTCGGCTCCTGCGAAAAAGTAATACCTATAAAATTAGACAATTCCGATAAGCAGATTGTCATCGAAGGTGAAATGACAATTAAAAAAGAGCCATACTTCGTCAGAATTTCATCTACTAAAAATTTTGATGAGAATAATGATTTTCCGGGCAGGACAGATGCGTTGGTCATCATTACAGATATGAACACAGGTAAAGCAGAAAAACTGGTTCATACCGGTTCAGGAGTTTATCAAACCACTACTTTACAAGGTGTTGCAGGGCATACTTATCAGCTTGATGTCACTGTAGACGGTAAAAATTATAAAGCACAATCTACGATTCCCATGCAGGTTGTGAAAATAGATAAATTGAGTATCCGCAGCTTTGAACTGGATACCGATAAGAAGTTCATCGTTCCTGAATTTACAGATCCAAAGGGAGAGGTGAATTTTTACAGGCTGAGACAATGGATAAATGGTGTCCTTGTTAAAGGATCATGGGCCAGAAATGATGAAGCAGCAGATGGGAGAGTCTTCGATACGCCGTTTTATTATGATACTTCTGACGAAACAGGCAATCCGCTTATAAAAGATGGCGACGAGGTCACAGTAGAATTGCAAAGCATAGATAAAGGTGTGTATGATTATTTCCGGACGCTGAGTGAAACTATCGAACAGGAAGCAGCTGCACCTGCTAATCCTTTAAGCAATATTTCCGGTGGAGCATTGGGTTATTTTAACGCTTGCCGTACATTTAAGGTTACCTCGACAGTTAAATTGTAAATTGAAGAAAAAAGATAAAGATGAATAAAGCCGATGTTGAGCTGGTAGTAATTACCGTGAAATCCGGGATAGAAGAAGCCCTTAGTTTAAAAGTTTATAAAAATGGTACCCTTGCCAGAAGAGGCTCTGGTGGATTACCCGGTGTGAAAATATCGGGGATGAGCCTGAATGCAGGTCCTGGTTTTTTCCTGGGAGTAATGAATAGCGTCTCGCAGCAAGTACTTGACTCACCTGTTAACTACGAAGAGGAGATCACGAAAACTGCGCTTGAATATCAGGTTTCATTCTACGGACAGAGCAGTAATGGAGACCAGGGAGAACGGGCAGAATGGACGCAGTCTGTCACGCTGCGGTTTTTTATGGACGAAGGAACCAGTTATAGAAATCAATTACTTGGTTTTGTAGATGGCCTGGCCATCGAAGCCATGAAATTAACAGATTCGTGGTATTTTGACCTGGTTATGCTGGCCCTGGAAAGTAAACGCTCTTCTGTACTGCCTGAACATACAATAGTTAGTAATTTCAAGAATGAGGACGAAGCAGAAGCTGCCTTTCAGGCATATTTTCAGCAGGTAAATAAAAAACAGCTCCCTGAATTTGTGAAGGATAAGGTCTTTACTGATCCGCAAGGGCTGGCGTATAAATTATTGCTGCAAATGGATGATCAGTCGCTAACCTATACCTTTGAACCGGCAGCGTCCATTTAAGCACACCTTTATTATATACTTAACGAATAGAAATAAAAATGCCCCCGGAATTCATACAATTCCAGGGGCATTTTTATTTATTTCAATAATTCCAGGAGATCCTTTTTTGTCATTGTGTTGAAAAGAGAACTATCGGTATGAATAATATCACTGAACAGATTTTTTTTACGCTGTTGTAATAACATTATTTTTTCTTCAATAGTATCCGGGCAGATTAGTCTTACTGCAACAACATGTTTCTCCTGTCCGATTCTGTAGCTCCGGTCAATAGCCTGGTTTTCGACTGCGGGATTCCACCATGGGTCAACTAAATACACATAATCAGCCTTGGTTAGATTGAGCCCGGTTCCACCTGCTTTCAGACTGATCAAAAATACACGGACATCGTCATTCTCCTGAAAGTTTGAAACACTCTTTTGCCGGTTGGCAGATTGGCCCGTCAAATATTCGTGATTAATATTTTTGCTTTTAAGCTCTTTACGAATCAGATCCAGCATACCGACAAACTGAGAGAAAACCAGGATTTTATGTTGTGGAGAATGATTTTGAATTTCTTCCATCAGCACATTAATTTTAGCCGAAGAGTTTCCATGGAGCAGATTATCCTTCAACAGGGCAGGGGAATTACATATCTGTCTGAGTTGGGTAAGCCCTTTTAAAATATGTATCGTATGTCCTGCCAGGTCATTTGATTTAACATGATTCAGGTAGTCTTTGTATTCGTTTTTACAGGCATCATAAGCTTTCCACTGACTTTCATCCATTTCACAATAAATGACCATTTCAGTTTTTTCGGGTAACTCTGTAGCCACTTCTTTTTTCGTCCGCCTCAGGATAAAAGGACTGATCTTCTTACGAAGTTCAGCAGCTTTTTTTGTGTCATTAAACTGATCAACCGGCGAGGCATATTGCTCTCTGAAATGCTGTTTACTTCCTAAAAGACCAGGGCAGGCAAAAGATAACTGTCCATAAAGATCATAAGTATTGTTTTCAATTGGTGTCCCTGTCATGCAGATGCGGTTCCTGCCTTTCAGCAGGATAACTGCTTTATAGATTAATGACTCCGGATTTTTAATCTGCTGAGATTCATCCAGGAATATATGCTCGAAAACAGAATTTTTAAGCCATCCGATGTCTCGCAGTAAAGTTCCATAACTGGTCAGCACAATATCAGCATGTTGAAACCGGTCTGTATCTTTCGCCCGGTCTGTACCATATAATGTATAAGTGGCCAGCTCTGGTGCAAACCTTTTGATTTCAGCCTGCCAGTTAAATATCAATGTAGCTGGTACCACGACCAGAGAAGGATGGCCCTTTGTTTTTGCCCGGCTGCTGAGTATATAAGCGATAACCTGTAATGTTTTTCCAAGCCCCATGTCGTCTGCCAGGATTCCCCCAAAATTAAAGGTTCCGAGGAAATTCAGCCAGTTTAACCCCTGTTGCTGATAGCTTCTCAAGACGGCATTTAAACCGGATGGTGTACCGATGCTTTCGATTTTATTAAAATCGGCCAGTTGCCTGTTCATTTCCGTTAATTCCATTTTTACCTGATCGGAAAGCATATTTGCGTCGAACCATTCAGGAATGGAAGTAAAACTGGTTTTTGGCAAGCTAAGCTTTTCATCATTCAAGGTGGACAGCTGGAAAAGTTCATTTAATCTGGCCAGCCATTGTTGCGGCAGTAATCCATGTGTTCCATCTCCGAGTATTACAAATTTACTTTTATTACGGATGGCACGGTGGAGCTGTTTTAAGGGCACACGCTGGTTACCGTAACTTAATTCCAGTTTGGTGTCAAACCAATCCAGTCCGCTAATGATCTCTATATCTATTTTGGCCTGATTAGGATTTAATTTATTGCCTTTTAAATCCTGAAATCCGAGAATTGTTATTCCATTTTCCTGCCATATCCGGAAAGTTTCCAAAAACCAGGTTTCATCGAGGAAATGTTTTTTGTGCAGGTAAAAAGCATCTTGCTGAAGCTGGTCCTCAAAATGTAGATGCTGTCTGGAAATCAGTGTCAGAAAACGAAGTTCTGCTTCCTCATCCCGGTTAATGCGGAATACTTTTCCATTTCTATCCTGTGTAAGAATCTGTTTTCTCGAAAGTACGGGGATCTCGGTGTCATTGTAGCGGATTACCGGATTTAGTAAAACATAATTTTCAGAATCTGTCAGATATATCAGTAATTCACGATCGGATTGAGTTCGGTCCTGGCTGGTCTGTTCAGACTTTAATTGCTTTACAGTTGCTTTTTTAATATAGGTATAGTTAATCTGTATACGCTGTTCCAATCCAGCCAGTACATCCTGATAGAAAGATTCGTATCTGGATTCGTGAATTAAAATATGATTATGATGCTTTTTGAAAAAATGAATCAGGTTTAGCAATTCAGGCTGATCTATCAGATAAAGATTCTTATGGTGCAGAATGAAATAATTCAGAGTTACCGGAAGCATAAGCAGATCAAAGCGCTTATGTGCTATATTTATTGAGGCACTTATTGTATAGAAGCTATCTTTAAGATCCACCTGCAGTTCTATTTCCATCTTGTCCTTTTGCAGATTTACTGGTACCAGCGTAGCTGCAGTCATATTTTCTGACACCTTAGGGTCATGCAGATAAACTTTCAGTTTTGCTGGATTCAAAAAGAGTGCCTTCAGACTATTAAGTTCCAGTGCAAAATCAGGTTGATCATATCGTTGCTGAAAGCGGGATAAGGCTGTATAGAATTTTACCTCGGCAGGGGCTTCTGCTGTCCAGATAAAGTCAATGGCCGATATAGATTCCAACGGATTTTTAGGCTTATCCTGCATGGTGAAAGCCGCCGCCATGAGCTCGGCCTGGAAGTGACTATAGTATTTATGTTGCCTGAAGACAAGAATATTTTTTTTGTGAGGAGCTGAAAGGAGATGTTTTGGTAAATTTCTTCCGTTTGCAGGGACCAGAAGTGCTTTTAACTGGCTATTTCGTTCTGCAGTAACCGGAAGTAAGTATTCTAAAACAGGGGAAATCTGTAATTCCTTACCATCTAGTTTAATCCGGAAATAAGCTTCCAGATCTTTTTCATTTTCCAGGCCATAACCTGTCGCTATATGCTGCAGTTTTTTAATACGGGTTTCCCAGTCAAAAAAAATGCGTAGGTAATTTTGTTCGAGTACATTCATCAGAACCCTGGACTGATGCACACACAAAAGATTTTTATGGCCTGGACAGGAGCAGGAAATGATTAATTGTTTTGTGTTTATTCTCAAGCTTATGGAAACAGGCATGGATGACTGATCGTGGATGAGAAAAGAAGCATATCCGATTTCAATTTGTTCTGGTAAGAGCTGGAAATATCCTGCGCTGCCCGGATCTGCCTGTACAGCACTGTATCTGATGATCCAAACCCTATCCAGTTGCCTGAAATTGAAATCATCGATAATAAATGGTGGGTTCACTGTCATTAAGCTCTAAAGGTAAGATAAGCGCTTAAAATCCCCGGTCAAAAAAAATTAAAAATAAATTCTACTATTTAAGTAGACATTATTATATTTGTGAAGCGAAGGAGCTAAAAAGCTTCCTGAAACTTATAGTCATGTGGCCGAGTGGTGAGGTGCGGGTCTGCAAAACCCTAAACGGCGGTTCGAATCCGCCCATGACGTCGAGGTGTTCAGCACCTACAGTAACTTGATTTTTGGTTAGATCTAGTTTTGTTTTGTTCATACTCCAGGTTGGATGGCCTGGAGTATTTTTTTTATGCGTTTTTTATGAATTAATAACAGCTTACAGGTATAAATTACGTTTATTCTGAATTTATACGTGATTTTCCCTTTTTCGGCATATAAAGTCTAAAACCGGTTTCGCTTTTGTGTTCCACTTATCCTATCCAAAAATTCCTTATTTTTCTCAATTTTTTTTTTGTTGTCCAATATACGGGACAGAGAAACAGAAGGAAATCGTCACAAATTCGCATATAATTTATTTTTATATAAAATCCAAGTTAATTTCAGTACTATAAGTTAATTAACTATATATATATGATTTTTTGGTATGTGGTTTGTCATTATGTTCATACCTAATCTGAAAAACATAAACATTATGAACAGTAACGATTTTAATTTCCGGCTTTATAGTTATAAAGATTCACTGCAATCTTTTGCTATCTCTTTTACGCGTGATATAGAAGACGCTAATGATTTGGTTCAGGATACGATGCTTAAAGCAATCAATTATTCTAACCATTTTAAAGAAGGGACCAATTTCAAAGCATGGTTGTATACCATCATGAAAAACACCTTTATTAATAATTATAGAAGAGCGACCAAAACGAATTCTATCATGACTGTCACTGATGACATCACATCAGATAAACTTCATTTCAGTGCAACTATCAATGATAGCCAGGGTAAGTTTGTGATGGAGGATATTTATAAGGCATTGGGTAAACTTCAGCCAGAATATTATGTTCCTTTTCTAAGATATTTTGAAGGATTCAAATATTATGAGATCGCAGAGCAACTTAATATTCCGATTGGTACAGTTAAAACAAGAATACACGTAGCGCGTCAACTGCTTAAAAAAAGCCTTAAAATGCATTACAAAAATCTTCCAGGAAACTAGGTAATCAATTTTAATCAGCGTTATTTTGTTTATTATATAAAGGCTGTCTGGCGGAGTTAACTCTGCCAGACAGCCTTTTTTTATTTGTGCGAACAGGTCTGGTTTTTTTGATTTAGGAAAAACTAAAGTTTTTTGAGCCTGTTGTCAAAGAAACAGACAGGAGAATTTATGCATTATTTAAAAAAAGTATTACCGGTTTTAATTTCACTTCTGACAATAGTTGGATGTAACCAGTCGGAAAAGGAAAAGGGTCTGGGTACAACCACACTACCTGCTGATACAAATCTCGGGCAGGGGAAAAGACAGACCATCGGTGATACAAGAAGTGCAGCCGCAGAACAGGTTTTTCTGGAAGAAACAGGGAGGATCGTATTACTTGAACTTGAAATGAGTAATGTGTCGCTGCAACGAGCCAGTCGTCCCGAGCTTAAGGCTTACACAGAAAAAATGATGGATGGAACCAGGAAATTTCACGATCAGTTGCAACAGGTAGCAATAGGTCTTGCTTACCAGCTTCCTGGCTCATTGCCGTCGAGATTGCAAATGCAGGTCGACGAGCTTAAAAAGCTGGAGGGCCAGGGGTTTGATCTGGAATATATAAAATCTATTCATGAATTACAGAGTAAAACGCTGGACAATTTACACGGGGCTATCCGTTTTAAAAAGGGGCCGGTTCAGGAATTTGCTGTCTCTGAACTTGACGGCGTAAATAAGATGTTGGAACAAACAGTAATTATAGATTCACTGATCAAAAAAGCAAATCCAGATCAGCCTGGGGATGATCTGTTAAGAATCGACCGTAAACATATAAAATAAGGAGAACAGAAGATGTCAGTTAACAGCAAAACACAGAATCCGCATGACAAATATCCGGTTCCTCCGTTTCCAAAACAGAAACAGGAAGTGCCAGGAACAGAAGATCAGATGCAACCAAGAGCAGATCATGGAGAAGAATCCTATAAAGGATCTGGTAAACTGGAAGGTAAGAAGGCAATTATTACAGGAGGTGATTCCGGAATCGGTAAAGCAGTAGCCATTGCTTTTGCAAGGGAAGGTGCAGACGTACTTATAAGTTATCTGGATACCACAGAAGATAAAGATGCGAAGGAGACGGCTGAATTAGTTAAAGCGTGTGGCAGGAAGGCTATTCTTGTTAAGGGGGATATCAGGTCTGAATCGCATTGTAAGGCTATTGTTGATAAAGCCGTTCAGGAATTTGGCCAGATTGATATCTTAGTAAATAATGCCGCTTTTCAGATGTCCAGAAAGTCTTTACAGGAAATACCAACATCTGAATGGCAGCAGTCATTCGATACAAATATTACGGCTATGTTTTTTTTATCCAAGGCAGCTGAGCCGCATATGAAACCTGGCAGCAGCATTATTAATACTACTTCTGTGAACGCCTATTCCCCGAGTGAAGTGCTTTTACCCTATGCGGCGACTAAGGCGGCAATTCAGAATTTTACGGCTAATTTAAGCCAGATCTTATTGGAACAAAAGAAAGGGATTCGTGTAAATGCCGTTGCTCCAGGGCCGGTGTGGACACCTTTGATTCCTTCTACCATGCCAGATGCAGAAAATTTCGGGAAAGATACGCCGATGGGCCGTCCGGGGCAACCTGTGGAAATCGCAGCAGCCTATGTGTTTTTGGCCTCTGACCAGGCCAGTTATGTTGCCGGTGCAACTATTCCTGTAACTGGTGGAAGGATAACAATTTGATGACTATATAATATCCGTTAAAATCATTAATTTACCGGGAGATTTTAATAGATATTATGGAACATACAGATATAAAAATACTTTTTTTCGATATCGGGGGAGTCCTTCTTACTAATGGCTGGGGACATGAATCGAGGAAACTCGCCGCTAAACAGTTCGATCTTGACTACGATGAGGTAAATACACTCCACAATTATATTTTTAATGTTTATGAGATCGGGAAAATCAGTCTTGATGAATACCTGGACACTGTGATCTTTAATGCACCAAGAGAGTTTACCAGGGAAGATTTCAGGGAATTTATGTTTTCACAGTCAAAAGAACTTCCAGGTCTGCTGGCATGGCTAAAAGCCTGGAAGAAAAACTGTGATTTCCGTATTATCTCCATTAATAATGAGGGAAAAGAGCTAAACAGTTATCGTGTTAAAAAATTTAAACTCCATGAATGCTTTGATGCATTCGTGTCGTCCTGCGATGTAGGCATTCGCAAACCGGATCCTAATATTTTTAGATTAGCTCTCGGTATAGCACAGGCAAGACCAGAGCAGTGTTATTATTTCGACGATCGTATTTTTCAGGTAGGGACGGCTGCCCAGATGGGTATTCATGCTTTCCATCACACTAGCTTTGAACAAACAAAAGCGATTCTCGAAGAAATTGGGGGTAAGGCCAAATAGTTTTCAAAAGCCTGGTCTAAGCTGTTTTTACAAGACCTTTGACCAGGCTTTTCCATTGTGGATAGGACAATCCTAATTTTGCTGTCCAGCCAACCAAAGTATTCCGTATGTTATCCAGCGTATTTTCTGTGTGTACATTTGGAACTTCATTTCTTCCATGTTCTTCGGCAGATACAACCTTCCCCCGAAGTCTTACCTGAAAGGTGGAGCTGGCAGACGGTTCGAAGAAATGTGCTGTCTGATGATCCGTGGAATTAACCGGATTTGCACATGGTCTCGCCCTTAAACTTAATATTTTCTGGTCTTCGGATATTTCTTCGGCAATTTCCTCGATAACAACCCAGTCGTAACCTTCACCAGCAGAGGTTCCAGGGCCGGGAATATTTATTTTGATATAGTCACCGATCTGCGCAGGTCTAGATAGTGTTCTGCCCGAAAGATCTGTCAATGTAAAAGTTGACAGCGGGACTTCACAGATTTCCCACCATTGTGATACCATTAGAAGCCTTTGTTTCGCAATTTCATAAAAATCTGCGGCTTGTGTATCGTCCGGGAACCGGGCCAGGGCAGTAGTGTCCAGTTTTCCTCCTGTATATTGCTGGGGTATTTGATCTTTCATGGCGTTTTCTTTCTGAAACGCCGTAATCGGTAAATTGTTTATTATTTAACTATCCAATATCCGAAGGCAAGCCATAATAAACCCTTGACAAGAAAGAACATGAACCCCCAAAATCCCACTTTGCGGAACCATTTTACAATAAGTGCTTTTTTCTCCTGATTCATTGCTTAAACATAATGATTCTAATTTATTTTCATAGCAGGATTATTTTATTTTACGATCGGATGGTTCTCGCTTCCCGGAACCTTTCTAAATTGCAATCATTTTCCCCTGATCTATTCTTTTAAATTATGTTTGCGGCAAATAATAAAATATGTCGAAGACTAAACTTACTGTCAATAATAACGGATCTGTTAAGATCGAAGGTGATTTTGAAATTGTAGATAGAAACGGAAATGTTTATGGATTACAAGGTAGAAATGTATTGTCTATATGCCGTTGCGGATTATCTAAAAATAAGCCGTTTTGTGACGGCGCTCACAATGGTAATTTCGATCATGAGGCCATCGCTTTTGATCTTCCACCAAAAAAAGTATAATCTTTTGCGCTTAGCCGCCTGAATATTATTCCTTTAAACATTTTTTCTGCCGGTCTGTTTCGCTTACCTGTTTATGTTAAATTCTAAAACCGGAAAGCCATGAAAAAACACGAAGAAAAACCTAAGCCGAAAGAAAAGTCCGAGATTCCGGAAACCAAGACTGCAGAACCTATTTCCGAAAAGGATGAGGTCAAAAAAGCAGAGGATGAACTTCGGATAAGAATGGACAAAAAATACAAACCTTCTGATCAGTAAAAGAAAGCCCCCAAAAGTATCATGCTTTCTGGGGGCTTTTAAATTTCAATACTTTTTCTCATCACCTGGTGGCGAGTATGTTCAGTATAAGACAGTGTAATTAAACAGTGAAATTATACCTATAACCTGCTGTTGTTCTTCGGGGTTGCGATACCCCTGGGATACCCTTGCGATACCCTCTCTATACCGGTTGGGATACCCTTTGGGTAAATGAAGGGTATCCCAAGGGTATCGCAACGGTATCGCAACCTAAAGGAAAAGAAGAACGAAATCAGTGAGAAACAGATATTAATGCAGGAAGATACACGGCCGGGTTCTCAATGGCATTCAATCAGATCAAATGTTCAGATGATAAATAATTCTTTTGAATTGTTTTATGTTTAGCCTTATATTTTAGATGTGGTTAAACCAAATTTTTGTTTAAAAGAGAAGTAAAAATGCGATAAATTTTCAAACCCCAAATCTAAATAGATGTCGGCAGGTTTCTGTTGCTTATACTTAATTAAATAATGAGCTTCATCAAGACGTTTTTCCCGCAACCAGTACTTGGGCGTTGCGCCAAAGACTTTAGTGAAGTCTCGCTTAAATCCCGAAAGACTGCGTCCTGTTAATTTAGCAAATGATTCTACGGAGATGTTGAACATATAGTTTTGATTCATAAATTCCTCCAAATCCATTTTATATGGTTCAGAAAAATCGAAGAGTATATGTTTGAAATCAGGGTTACTTTGTAAAAGCAATTCTATAGCCTCTCTGATTTTTAAATCTGCAAGCCGCGGCGTTGCCTCTTTTTTCTTATTGATGTACGGAGCCAGCGAAATAAAATAATTTTGCAGGAAATCATCAGGTTCAAAAAATAGTTTCTCTTTACCCTGGTAACGATTTTCTACGGCAATTTTATTTTCTAGTGCATACTGTTGCAAGGTTTCCTTGTCAAGCGTAATGGAAAGGAACTGATATTTTCCAGATTTAGAAGGGTACTTAACGGTTCGGATTAATTGGTTTTTTCTAACCAGGATGATTGTGTTTTCAGGAATAATGGTATTTCCAGCTGAGTGGAAAGCGTGGGTTTCGCCTGACAGCTGGAACCCTAAAAAATGCTCGGGGATAAACTCTTCATATCCTCTATGCTTTTCGAAAGCACATGAATACACCAGTCTGTCAAAAATTATTTCACGTTGTCCTTCCATACTATAAATATCTTAAATTTCAAGAGAATACAACAATTGCTGCATTTGCTATTTCCTTATCTTGTTCTGGTGTTCCTCCCGAAGAAGCAATAGCTCCGATGATATTACCTCCCTGATTTTTGATAACAACGCCGCCTGCAACCGTTAGTAATCCATCGTTTGAATTCAGCATTCCATAGCCCTGCAAATCTGCACCGGAAATTATGGATCCCATCACTTCACTATCCACGCCGAACATTACGGCAGTTCTTGCTTTTTTTATCGCAAAGTCTATGACGCCATAAACGCTGTCTAATCTCGCAAAAGCAATCAGGTGTCCGCCGGAATCAACAACGGCAATACTTACAGGGATGTTTAATGCTTTAGCTTTTTCTATTGCAATGTTTAATGCTTTGGCTGCGTCGTTATAGGTTATGTTCATTTTGTTTCCATCTTAATGTATGGTAAAAAAGCACAGTTGAAAACCTGTGCTTTTATAATTTATTTTAGCTTTTTGCCGTCCAGGCTTCCACCTGCAGTTGTTTTACAAATTCTTCAGTTTCTTTCGGATGTACGTTCCTAAAATTTGAACTATCGTCTAAAGCCACGTCTACAATACAATCTGCCATGGATTGCGGATCTAACTGGTTTGCTAATGCTTCTGCTGTACCGTCAAAAGCGGAAAGTGGTGTAAAATTGGTCTCAGGATTGTACCAGCGGGAGATTGTATCAACACCGCGATCGTTAAAGCCAGTACCAAAAACTCCGGGATTACAAGTTGCAATTTTAATGTTGAAGGGAGCCAGTTCTGTTTTCAGACCTTCAGCTATTGATTCCATTGCATGCTTTGAAGCACAATAAGCAGCAACATATGGTACTGTCCATAAACCACCCATCGAAGTCGTGAATACAATTTTACCTGCTTTCTTTTGAGCTATAAACTTTTTGATGAAACCTTGCGCCAGTTCCAGTCCTCCGAATACATTTACATCAAACATCGAACGAATCAAATCCAGGGGCTGTTCGGCAATTGGTCCGCCTTCCATAATTCCTGCATTACTGATTAAAATATCGATGTCGTATTTTTGGAGGATATAGGCGATATCGCGAGAGTCCGTAACATCCAGTTTGTCAACAGTAAGTTCCAAGCCCAGGTCTATAGCCTCTCTTATTAAATCGCTCATCTGCGGATAGATCTGTGCAGTAGCAATTACCTTGTGTCCAGTTTTCGCCAGTTTAAACGCAGCGATTTTTCCAAAACCACTTGCGGCTCCTGTAATTAAGATTGTTTTGCTCATTTTTTTGTCGTTTAAATGTTATAGAACAAATTTGGTCTAATTGAGTATATATTTTGTTGCTATGAAGTCCAATTATTTATTGCCATGAGGTTCGCCTGCCATTTCAATAAAAAATCCCTACCTGAATGAACAGATAGGGATTTTTGTTGAGGCTATATTAGCCTGTTTAGCGTGAAATATTTAGAATTTCTAAAGTTCTCTTACCCAGATATTACGGAAGCTTAACGGTTCGCTTTTATCTCCGTGAGATTGTAATTTGATTGGTGAATTTCCATGAGCCTTACGGTAAGCAGCTTCGCCTACATATTGTGTAGGACCTTTCAGTATAAAATTATTCTGTACCAGTACGCCATTCAGGAATACGGTAACAGCAGCAGGGCTTTTTAGCGTACTGTCAGCATTGAATACCGGGGCGGTCCAGACGATATCATAAACCTGCCATTCACCTGGTTTACGGGACGGATTAACTAATGGCGTAGTTTGCTTATAAATACTGCCAGCCATACCATTAGTATAAGTAGGGTTATTATTATTATCCAGAACCTGAAGTTCATAGCCCAGGTCTCCTTTGCCTATAGAAGCGAGAAACACACCACTGTTTCCTCTGCCTTGTCCCTCACCGGTAATGTTCGCTGGTACTTTCCACTCCAGGTGTAACTGGTAATTTCCGAATGCTTTTTTTGTTTCAATGTTACCTGCTTTCTTGTCTACAGTTAAAAGACCGTCGGCTACAGTCCACTTCGCTGGTTTATTTCTGTCTTCAGTAGTCACCCATTCGTTCAGGTTTTTACCGTCGAATAAAATGATCGCGTCAGAAGGGGCGTCAGAAGTTGTTTTCCCCGGCTTGACTTCTTTAGGTACCGGTGTATAAAACTCAGTGTCTTCATGTTTTGCCTGTGCAAAAACAGACGCAGTACTGATTCCTGCAAGAAGAACAGTTGTTAGAATGGTGCTGTTTAATTTCATTGGATGTTTATTTTTGGTCAAAATTTATTTGCTGTTTTTATCTTACCAGATCTTCTGGTTAAAAAGCCGCGTACAAGGTAAAGAACATTTTCAGGTGATGCAATTTGTTTTATGTGATCTTTTCTTATTTCAGGCATGGTCAACCGTCTTTTTTCGGAATTCGGAGGGCGTAGTTGAGTACCTGGCTTTAAATACAGTAGAAAAGTAAGCGGGAGAGGAGAATCCAACCTGGAAGGTTATCTCCGTTATACTTGCCTGTGAATCTGTAAGTAATGCAGCAGCCTTATTTAAGCGCTCCCTTAAAATATAGTCGTTTACTGTACAGTCAATCAGCCCCTTGGTTTTTCTGTAAAGTTGTATCCTTGAAATACTCATTTGTTGTGCTATAAAATCTATATTCAGCTGATCGTTACCGAGATGTGTATTAATTACCAGGTTGAAGTCTGACAAAAATTGTTCAGACTGAGGATTAGTGGCTGGCTTCCTTTTCTGATCAGATCGTTTATTTTTAATTAAAGATGCAAGCGCTGGTTTAGATTCTCTGTTTACACGTCTGGAAACAGTATATACAGGTAGATTATTGATATTATATAATTCTGACTGAAGTTTTATTCTTCGTCTGTTCAATAAGATACATATGAAAATCAGGATTATAATGATTATACCCATTACGATTTCATGCCAATAAATATCTTCCATAATTTGCGCTTTGATCTTTTTTGTTATGTACCTGCTTTATGCAAGTTAAGAGAAAAATTAATTATCTGGTAGTACCGGGATCGTTGCCGGGATCGTTACCGGATTTCCTCCGGTATAAATTCGGAAATTGGATAGAAACATCTGTTAGTTAATATTATACTCTGTATTCGGCTGTCAGTTATGATATAATTCTGTAAGTCAAAATACGTAAAATAATGCTTTATACTGCGGGTATAGCCCGTATTTGTTTAATAAACAGTGTTTTGAAAATAGATTGTTACGGTAGTTAATTTATTATGGAAATGATACAATTTCGATAGGTACTAATTGGAATTTGCTATATATTGGCAAAGCTAACCAATATAAAATGTATGAGAAGTTCCCCCCCAAATCCAGATCTCCGGATCTGTGTTCCATTTTGTCGCATGACAATTTCTAAGCTTTACTGCACATTAAATTCACCTAACCAAATTAAATTATGAATGAGTTTTTACTTCTAAGAAGGAAGTCTGTCTTTTCGGGGCTGGCTGAATTCAAATTCAATAAAAAGTTCCTTCTCGGACTTTTTGCAGTTATTCTGCTTCAATTTTCCGCTTACGCGCAGACAGTTGTAAAAGGGACGGTTTCCGATACAGAAAATAACACGTTGATTGGTGTTACCGTATCAGTTGGCGGCACCAGTATTCGGGTAATGACTGATGCAGATGGAAAATACACAATTAATGTTCCTGCAACTGGTAAACAATTGGTTTTTACCTATGTAGGTTTGCAACCACAAACTGTTGAAATTAATAGCAGAGCTACTGTAAATGTGACCCTGACAAGCGGTACTGAACTTGAAGTGGTGAACGTTGTAGGTTATGGCTCTGTAAAAAAGAGTGATTTAACGGGAGCTGCTACTACTATATCTGCCAAAGATTTTAACAAAGGACCGCTTATCGCTCCGGATCAATTGATTCAAGGTAAAGTTGCCGGTGTTCAGATGATCAATAACAGTGGACAACCGGGCGGTGCTTCGACTGTGAGAATCAGGGGTAATACAGCAATGACAGGTTCTGGACAGCCGCTTTATATCGTAGATGGTGTAGCTTTAGACGGAAGATCTGCCAGACCCAGTAATAGCGGGGGCGTAGGTGTTGCACCGAGTGGCAATCCTTTAAACTTTATTAACCCGGCAGATATTGCCAGTATGGAAATTCTTAAGGATGCTTCTGCAACTGCTATTTATGGTTCCAGAGCAGCTTATGGTGTGGTCTTGATCACAACAAAAAGAGGGTTGGCCGGAACTACAAAAATAGATGCAAGTGCTTCTGCTGGTGTTAGTACTATCGCAAATAGCATCGATGTGCTTAATGGCGATGAATACCGTGCTGCATTAAAAAAATATAACCTGGCCAGCGGCGATTATGGTGAAAATGTAGATGCTATGGATGAAATTACCCGTACCGGTTATAACCAGAATTATTCTGTCGGTATTAGCGGTGGTAGCGACGGTAACACTTTCAGAGCATCCTTTGGTTATCAGAACCAGCAAGGTATTATCAAAAAAACAGACTTTAAGAAATATAGTGGTGCATTCAATGGTAACTTTAAGTTCCTGGAGAGCAAAAAACTTGGTTTGGATGTTAATTTGATTGCGAACCAATACACAGAGAATATTGCGCCTATTACTACAGATGCAGGTTTCACCGGTTCATTGGTGAGCCAGGCTTTGTCATGGAATCCAACCCGTTCCATGAGAAATGCAGACGGTTCGGTTTTCGTAGATCAGGGTTCTACTATTATTAATCCTTTAGCGATGCTGGAAGCCTCGAGCGATAAATCAAAAGTTTCAACAATTCTGGGAAGTGTTTCACCATATTATAAAATTACACCCTGGTTGGAGTATAGAATGTTGGCCAGTATTAATTATAGCACTGGTATCCGCAGAGCATCTACAAGAAGCTTTATTAACTTACAGGGTATTCAGGCAACTGATGATTTCCTTGGTGGATATGCCAGTTATTCAAACTCTGAGCTGATTACTCAGCAGTTTACCAATACTTTAAACTTCAATAAAGAGATCGCAAATAAACTAAATCTGAATGCGATTGTAGGTTATGAATACACCAATTATATCAATAAAGGTCAAAATATGACAGCTAAAGGTTTTGGTGATATTGATGTAGATTATACTGATGCTTTCCAGGCAACTGCTCCTGCGAACAGAACAATGAATTCGTTCAATGATCCGACAACACAGCTACAGTCTTATTTTGCAAGAGCGATTTTTAACTATGATAACAAGTATTTGTTAACCGCGACTGTCCGTGCGGATGGTTCAACTAAATTCGGATCAGATAACCGTTATGGATATTTCCCTTCATTTGCTGCGGCATGGAATATTAAAAACGAAAGTTTTATGGCTGACGTTGCCTGGTTGAATCAATTGAAAATCAGAGCAGGTTATGGAAAAACAGGTAATCAGGAATTCCCTTCAGGTTCTTCGCTTCAACGTTACAACATTAACTATTCTAACGGCCAGCAATCACTGGTTGGTGTAAATAATGAGAATCCGAAATTAAAATGGCAGTCTGATGAACAGACTAACGTTGGTGTCGACTTTGGTTTGTTCAATAACAAACTGACAGGATCTGTTGATTACTTCAACAAGACTACTACAGATCTGTTGTTCCCTCAGATTCCATTTGATCCAGCAAACGTGGGGGTTACAGTTACCTGGGTGAATTTACCTGGTCAAATCACGAACAAAGGAGTAGAACTCACCTTAAATGCAAACCTGATTGATCAGCCTGATTTTGGACTGACTTTAGGAGGTAATGCAACCTTCCTGAAAAATAAGGTGAAAAATATTAACGGCATTATTAAAACAGGAGCATTAAGCGGTGCGGGTTTAACGGATGTAACGCTTGAAGTAATTCAGGCAGGATACCCTTTGTTTGCCATGGTAACGCGTGAGTATAATGGTCTTGATGCAGATGGTTTTTCTAAATACACAGATGATGGTTATACCTTTTACTATTTAGGCAATCCAAACCCATCGGCAATCGTTGGTTTTAATGCCAATGTGAGGTATAAGAAGTTCAATTTTGCAGCTAATTTTAACGGCTCATTTGGTGGGAAAATCTACAACAACACAGCCAATAGCGTATTACCGATCTCTAACCTTGGGGCAGGTAAAAACGTAGCATCGGACTTATTGAATTCTCCAATTCAAGAATCTCTGGCTAATCCGATTGCTGCATCATCCCGTTATATTGAGAATGGCAATTACTTGAAGCTGGCTAATGCAACTATCGGCTATACTATAGGTGATTTGGGTAAATCAGTGAAAGCCCTGAATATTTTTGTCAATGGTCAGAATTTGCTGGTTTTTACGAAATACAAAGGATTTGACCCAGAAGTCAACGTAGAGAAAGGCGTAAATGGAGTGCCTTCTGCAGGAATTGAATATGTTCCTTATCCAACTGCCAGAACATTCAACTTCGGCGTAAACTTTTCACTTTAATTTAATCCGGCAAATATGAAAAATAAATCAATTATAGCATTAACTGTACTGGCGATTTCTTTATCTGCCTGTACAAAACTCGATGAAAACCTTAACGGACAATTAGGCAATGAGGGGATAACATCTGGCAATGTGTCAGCTTTGCTTAACGCAAGTTATTCTGCTATGCGGAACCCTTATCAGGGTACATACGGCTGGTGGGCTTTACAGGAATTTCCTTCCGACGAGGCCATTGCGCCTACAAGAGGTGGTGACTGGGATGATAATGGTGCGTGGCGCGCTTTGCATTTACACCGCTGGGCGGGTGATCACTCCAGAATAGCCAGTGTATTCAAAGATTTGAATGGGGTGAGTTATGTGTCAACCAATGTGCTTAAATTTAATCCAAATGCAAGCCAGGGAGCCCAGGCGAGATTTCTTAGGGCTTTCGCACAGTTTTCTATTTTAGATGGCTGGGGACAGGTGCCTTATCGTGAACCGGGAGAGGACGTCAGTCAGCCTTCGAAAGTCCGTAAAGCACCTGAGCAGATTGATTATCTGATTGCTGAATTAACTGCAATTTTACCCGATCTTCCTGATGGACCGATCTATAATGCAAATAAAGATGCAGCGAAGATGTTGCTGATGAAAATTTACCTGAACAAAGGTGCATTTTTAAATCGTACCGCACCAACATTCGATAACGGGGACATGGTTAAAGTAATATCTCTTGCAGATGAAATTATTGCTGGCGGTAAATACGCACTCAGCAAATATTATGATAATTTTGCGCCAAAAAATGATCAGCTTTCTAAGGAGAATATTTTTACGGCTCAGAATCTGGGAGGTGTAGATGCCGGGGGTGTCAGAAACATGTGGATTCCAGGTTTACACTATAATCAAAATCCTAAAGGAAACAATGGTTTTGCAACTCTTTCTGATTTTTATGATAAATTTGAAGCCAAAGATTCACGAATTGGCGGGGATTATCCTGGCGTAACGAATGTTACCGGCCTGAAAGTAGGCTTTCTCATCGGACAGCAATTTAATCAAAATGGAGTAGCATTAAAAGACCGTATAGGAAATAATCTGAGCTTTACCAGAGAAGTAAGTATTATTGAGAGAGATCAGAATCACTTGGAAGTTGCAGGAATCAGGGTAGTTAAATATCCGGTTGATTATGCGAATGAGTCTACCGGACTGGCAGAAAATGACTGGGTATATTACCGTTATTCCGATGTGCTGCTTATGAAAGCTGAGGCTTTATTGCGGACGCAGCAGGCAGGAGCGGGACTTACACTGGTAAACACACTGAGAACTTACCGTGGGGCTACTCCGTTTGCAACACTTACACTCGATAATTTGCTTGACGAACGCGGACGCGAATTTTACTGGGAAAGTGTAAGAAGACAAGATTTAATCCGTTTTGGAAAATATCTTACCCCTTGGCAGGAGAAACCGGCGGATGATCCTAAATATCTGGTATTCCCAATTCCGGACAATCAATTATCTAATCCGAATTTCACGCAAAATCCGGGTTATTAATTTAGCTGTTCTAGCTGGTCATTAAAAAGACCGGCGATATTAAAAAGGTTAATCCGATTGCGATCGTGGTTAACCTTTTTTTTTGTCGATCTTTGTTATTTTTATGGATATGACGAAAAGAATAACCAGTCAGCCCAGAACTGTAAAAGTGACCAGGTATGTAAGTCCTCTGCGGGAGGGTGGCTCCATGCCTGCTATTGCAGAAGCTGACGACGATTTTTTATATGTACTCAAATTCAGGGGTGCAGGACAAGGTGTCAAGGCATTGATCGCAGAATTAATTGGTGGCGAGATAGCTCGTTTATTTGGCTTTAAGATTCCCGAAATAGTTTTTGCCGAACTGGACGAAGCCTTCGGCAGGACGGAACCGGATGAGGAGATTCAGGATTTATTAAAGGCAAGTACCGGCTTAAATCTCGGACTTCACTATCTTTCAGGTTCCATCACTTATGATCCGGTAGTGAATACTGTTGACAGTCTGCTGGCATCGCAGATTGTCTGGCTTGATCTTTTACTGGTGAATATGGACAGGACTGCCAGAAACACAAATATGCTGTATTGGCATAAGGAGCTTTGGTTAATAGATCACGGGGCTGCTCTGTATTTCCACCATTCCTGGAATAACTGGGAAGAGATGGCGAAAAAACCTTTTAAGTTGATTAGTGATCATGTACTATTGCCATTGGCTGGCGAACTGGATCAGGTAGACAAGGATTTTCAGGCTATCCTGACGCCGGAGGCGATAGAAAGTATAGTGGCATTGATTCCTGAAGAATGGCTCTGTTACGACACGCCTTTTGAACAACCGGAAACACACCGGGCCGCTTATGTGAGTTTCCTGAAAACGAGGTTGCTGAATTTTGAAAATATTATAAAAGATGCACAGCATGCAAGAGAAATACTTATTTGAGTATGCGGTGATCCGTGTTGTACCCAGGGTAGAACGCGAAGAGTTTGTGAATGTTGGTGTCATTCTGTATTGTCCAAAGTTGAAATTTCTCGAAGCAGTATTACTGCCAGACTTCGAACGTCTGGAGAAATTTGCGCCTGAAGCCGATCTGGAAGAAATTATAGCGCACCTTAATGCTTTAGAGTTGATTGCAAAGGGGGGGGCAAAAGGAGGCCCGATTGGCTTGTTAGATGCTCCTTCACGTTTCAGATGGCTTACCGCCTTGCGCAGCACGCAGGTTCAGACCTCACGTGTGCATCCTGGTTTTTGCATTGATCCATCAGTTAAGATTTCCACACTGCTCAACGAGCAGGCCGGATAGTAAAAAAGGCCCTGCAACAACAGGGCCTTTTTTTTGTCTACAGCTATGTGCCGTATTTTTACTAAATTTTATTATCACGACTGTTGGCTTAATAGCTTTTGTTTTTATAAATGAACATCAAGACACCGTCTCTTGCGGATTACAGTAGTACCTCGCATAATCACAAAAATACCGTTTATGGTTTGCCGGAATGCAACGGTCCAGGTCGTCAACAGCTTTCGAATGCTTAAAATAAAAGTTGTTGTTAACGTTCATAGTCTATGTAATAAGTTTTAGAAAAAACACATTTAATTTCCTAATTGGTATAATTCGTTTTGCACCTCTTTTACTAGGTAATGTGCATTGCGAATCTTCAAATTAGTTTAGGTAGTCTTCAATTTAATTTCCAGCGATTTTCAAGGGCACCATGAATAATAGTATCAACTCGGATAGATGTATTTGTAGTTTTGGGAATGTTTTTTCCTGACACTTTTATACTGGTTTTTATATCTCGCCTACCAGAAATTGCCGTTATCGCTGCTTTAAGGCAAAGTTCATCTGGATCCCCTAAAATAGGATTGCTATTTGAAATAATAAAAATATCTGGTAACATACCGTCGAAGTAATCAGACCAGCCTTGTGCATTCTCAATTAAAAAGCTGCTAAGATAGACTGTATACTGGTCGATGGTAATTCCGAAAAAGCCAACCGGTTTTCCATAGGTACGTTCACCAACCAACTTGATATTGAAATAGGGCTTTAGGCAACTAATTAACAGTTCGCTCGCTGATGCTGTTTGCCCAGAAACAATGATATAAATGTCTTTTATAGTTTCCAGATTACCCTTTTTTTTAAATTTATAAGTATTGGCGTTTTCAGAATAATTAATGTCTGCTAAAGTTGCCGCTCTTCCCTTGTAAATCACGCTATTTCCTTTTTCATCTAAGTAAGGTTGATTTTTTAATATAGGAGCTCGCCCATTTTGAAGCAATGGGTTAAATTTTTCAGTATACATTACTTTTCCAGTTAATGAATTGGGCACTATTAAATTGGCAACATATTCAGCTGTCTCAATGTATCCACCACTATTATAACGAAGATCTAATATAAGATGTTCAGTTCGTTCTGACGCCAGGTCTTCGAAAATCTTATCTAGATGAGACTGATTATCAGTTAGGCGCGGAAAACTTCCCAGGGCAACATAACCGATAATCTTGCTATCAATATGCATTATTGCCGTCGCTAAAATCATCTCATTTAAAACAGTTCCAGCCATATTTGACTGGGAGCCTCTTTTGGTAACTTCAATGTAAGAATATTTTGGATTATTAGTATTGGAAGCCTCATATGGCAATCCATTAGAAGAATTGATTTTAAACTGAGAAATATCAAACAACTCTTTTTTAAAACTGGTTAATTGTGGATTGAGAGTTGCATACGTTTCTCTTGGTGAAAATTTATTGTAGGTAGGTAGCACATCGTTCCACAAATATATTTGTTTAGCATAAAGGAAAATAGAGTCGAGCGTAAACTCAGTCCTTGTACCTGTTATTGGTGAAAGGAATTGTTCATCATTTTCAGATGGAGGCGCATCTTTTTTACAGCTTGTCAAGGTAATAAATAAAATAAAAAAACATACTATTTCATAATATGTTAAATTTTTTTTGTCGTTATATTTCAATTTGCTTATTGATTTTATGGATAACTGAATTTACTTTTTTGTAAATGTTTAAGAATGGAAAATCTTTACAATATGTAAAAATAGCTACATGTTGTTTTGTAATATGATGTGGTAATATCTTTTTTATGGGGTTTTATATATTTTCCATATTTTTTTTGTCGTTCGTTTTTTAGCCTATACGCATATATAGTATATAAAGTATTTCCAGTTATTATGATATCATGTATTAAAATTGATATAATGTAATTTAATGATTAATATAAATATATTTAAAATTACTAATGTAGTCATTAATAATAATTTTATATTTGAATAATTGATTATAGTTTATAAATGAAAAATTATTTTTTTATTACGTGTATTAAATGCTTTTAGATATTGGTGTTACTTTAAGAAAGTATAGGGATAAACATGTTTATACGCAGCAGCACGTTGCTGATATGATCGGTATAAGTCGGGTTGCATATAGAAAGTGGGAAAACAATAATGTTGAATTCACAATTAATCAGTTGGAAAAGATTGGAATATTATATAATATTCCGATAGACTTAATTATAAAACAATCATATTTATAATTCTGTTCTATGCTGCGAAGTTCTATATGCAGTACCGAAGTTTGCTTACTGTCAGTTACGGCTGTGATTTTTTTGTTTTTTAAGTTAATTATAATTTCTGTAACTAAAAGTGATAGGTGCATTTTTTATTTTAAGTTATTAAAGAAGTGATGGAACGCCATTAAATTCTATTAGTTCGATTTTTACTACAGGTTGTTTAATCATTTTTAATAAGTATAATGATAATTATTTGTTGTCAATCTCTAAATTTTTAATGATTTATTTTGAGTAAAAATAAATATTAAATGAAAACTTATTACAAATTTAAATCAGTGTGGGTACTATGTGCTTTTATAGCATTTTTTAGTAGTTGCAAGAAGAAGGAAATGGCGATGGAACCAGAGCTCATTTCTAATCATAATAATAAAGCCTGGGCGGGTGATGAGAAGTGGGATTTATTAGGATATGGTTACGATGTTACTGGAGAATATTTAGAATTAAGTAGCGCTTCTTCGGCGCCAGTTCTTAATATGGAAAGATTCGAAAAAGACTACCGTAACAAAATTAATGCACCTACAACTGGTAGTAATTATGAAAACTACTTTTACGGTGCATCTGCTTATAACTATGTACGTGACATTAACAAAAAAAAGTCTTTTAATGCGTCTGTCACGGGCGGAGAAAAAATCATTTCTGAGGACAACAAATCGTATTTTACTGGTTCGATAACAACAAAAAACTCTAGTGAAAATAAGCTTGAATTTAATAGCAAATATTCTTATGCTACGTTCGAGTCTGTTAAATCAATTAAGAAAATTCAATTTACACCTGATGTGACATTGGACTTGCTGAAAAATTATTTAACTGCAGATTTTGTTGAACATATCAGAACTCAAAGTGCGCAAACTCTCGTTGCTTGGTATGGAACACATGTTCTTTTGGATATTACTCTGGGTGGCAGGCTTAGTTTTGACTATTATGCATCTGTGGCGAATCAAACTAACTCCGAGACGCGAACAAGCGAAATTGAAGGGGGATTAGGTGTTTTTGTTAAAAAATTCGGCATAAACATTAACACAACCAAGAGTCAAACAGAGATGACTAAGTCTTTCAATGAGGCTGCATCGAGGCAATTTGGTTTGCATTATAAGGGTGGTAGTAATTCTGGGAAATCAGTATCTTTTGACTCAAACGGTAATACTTCTGAAACAGTAAATATTGCTGCTTGGCAATCAAGTGTTGTACCTGCCAATTGCGCTCTAGTCGGAATCGACAGGATGGTCCCACTATATGAATTTATCACGGATCCAGTTAAAAAAAGTCAGGTTATGGCAGCAATTGAGAAGCACATTGCAGATAAACAAATTACTATTGTCAAAGATCTTTCTGAGGGTTCGATACCTTTTTATAATCACCATAAATATAGTGATGGAACGGGACATTACATAAGCTCTAATGCAAACGAGGCTGGGTGGGTTCCAGATGGGATTGCTTTTAGGGCTTTTACAACCCAGAGACCGGGTACTCAACCAATATATGAGTTTTGGGGACAGAAAAATAATAAGACATATTATTATTATCAAACTGGGTCTTCTCAAACTTCGTTCTGGCATCTTACAGGAATAAAGTTCTTTGCCTACCCTGACCAAGTACAAGGAACAATACCCGTTTATGGATATATGAACCGCTTTGGGGAGGATCATTATTTCTCCACAGATAATATTTCAGGTACATATTGGGTAACCAAATGGCCTGCATTTAGTGTTTTTCCAGCTAAACAAGAATAGACGTTAAGTGTGAGGTTGAACTGAAGCTAGAATTTCCATAATGCTCAACGAGCAGGCTGGATAATAAAAAGAGGGTGTCCAAAAAGGCACCCTCTTCTTTGTTTATATCAAACTTGATTTCACTGCTCTTCCAATGCAATATGTAGAAGTCGTTTAGGCCAAGTTGTATAATTTGTCTTCTTGTTATATTTAGTTCATTTATTCGCACTACTGAAAGCACTATAAAGATTTGTTATTAGCTATTTTAAGCTGCTTTTGCTACCATTTTTCGGAGATTATGTGCGATAGCTGCCAGTCCGAACTCCACATTCACTTTAGGAAGTGTGCGAAGTTTAAACCGATTGAATCGGTTATTGCTTTTTAATTGACCAAATACCGCCTCAGGCTCTATTGCTCTGTTCTTTCTGAGTTTTAAACCTTCTTCAGTCAATAGCCGTTCCTTTGTTTTATGTTTAAAGGCCCTTAAGACATGATTGACCTCGATTATTCGATCTTCATCCCCTTTGTGGCACATTTCTTTGAGTGGACATTCCTTGCAGTTTTCTGCTTTATAATAATCCACCTGTGATTCATACCCTAGTTCTGAGATACGTCTGGATTTGCCTATGTTGCTCATGGCTTTACCCGCAGGACAGCTAAAGCAGTCGCTCAGGTTATCATAGGATAGGTTTGCAGTGTGATATATATTCTTTTTAAAGTTGCGCTTTTGCTCTTTATGAAAGTAATTGTACTTGACAAAAGCCTCAATGTCATTATCCTCCATCCACTGGTAGTTCTGTTGGCTGCCATAACCCGAGTCGGCCACGACTTTCTTTGATTGTTTATGATAATGCGCCCTGAACTGTGCTAAATGGAGAGACAAGGTCGCTGTATCTCCAGCACGCTGATGAATCGAAAAGTTGGTGATGAACTGATTTTCAGTACTGATTTGTGTATTATAAGCAGGCTTAAGCTGGCCATTTTTCATGTGATCTTCTTTCATCCGCATGAAAGTAGCATCCTGATCGGTTTTGCTGTAACTGTTGCGTGTACCTAAGGTTTCCAGTTGCCCTTCATATTTCTGTAAACGTGGAAGAGCTTCTTTTTGAAGTGTTTTAACCGCCTTTTGCTGCGGTTTGTTGAGTGTTGCTAAACGAGCGTTCAGCTCATCTATCCTGGCTTTAAGTTCTCCTGAATTTACAGGGACACTTTGTTGTTCAACTGATGCAAATTCTGATTTATCCTGTTTGATGGAACTGTCTATATCAACTAGTATGCTGTTGATTTTTTCTTCCAGCTTTGATTTATTCTTCTGGATGGAACCTTTCCATACAAAAGTATAGCGGTTAGCGGCAGATTCCAGTTTAGTGCCATCTATATATTGGATATCCAGGCTAACATAACCCAGATCAGCCATTAGACGAACCAATTCTGCAAACAATTGCTGGATCTTTTCTTTTAAGCGTTTTCCCCTGAAATCATTAATAGTTCGAAAGTCAGGTGTACTGTTGCCTGATAACCACATGAAGTGAATATTTTCATGTAATGCCTGAGCCATCTTACGGCAAGAATAGAGATTACAAAAATAACTGTAAAACAGAACCTTAATTAGCATCCTTGGATGAAAACTACTGGTGCCTCCTCCTTTATAACCCGAAAGGATATCTTCTATGTTTAGAGAGTCAACAACCTGATTAACTATTCGCACAGGATGGTTTTCTGGGATTCTATCCGACAAATTCGAAGGAAAAAGCACAGCCTGTTGGGAGGTTAATGCCTTAAAATGTACATTTGATCTGGTTTTCATAAGCACCATTAATTTAAGCAATTAATGGGAAAACTAAAAAGGGTGTCCATACTTTTTGGACACCCTCTTTTACAATAGAATACTGAAAAAACTTACATTCTGCCTTGTGGCATCTTTGGCATGTTGCGCATCATTTTTGCCGCAGCAGCAGGATTAGAGAACTGCTTCATTACTTTACGCATATCCTCAAATTGTTTAATCAGTTTGGTTACTTCTTCAATTTTATTTCCTGAGCCTTTCGCAATGCGTAATCTTCTGCTTTGCTGAATACTATCAGGGTTTTCTCTTTCGTATTTGGTCATAGACTGAATAATTGCCTCCACATTTTTGAATGCATCATCTTCTATCTCCACATTTTTCATCATTTTGCTGACCCCTGGAATCATACCCATCAGATCCTTCATATTACCCATTTTCTTGATCTGCTGAATCTGGTTGTAGAAGTCATTGAAGTCAAATTTGTTTTTACGGATTTTCTTCTGAAGTTCTGCTGCTTCTTTTTCATCAAACTGCTCCTGAGCACGTTCAACCAGGGAAACAACATCACCCATACCTAAAATACGCGAAGCCATCCTATCCGGATAGAATACATCCAGGGCCTCCATTTTCTCTCCCGTACCTACAAACTTAATCGGTTTGTTAACGACAGATTTAATGGATAATGCCGCACCACCTCTGGTATCACCATCCAGCTTAGTCAGGACAACTCCTGTAAAGTCTAAACGGTCATTAAATGCTTTTGCAGTATTAACCGCATCCTGTCCGGTCATGGCATCAACTACGAACAGGATTTCATGCGGTTTTGTGTGCAGTTTAACATCTGAAATCTCATTCATCATCTCTTCGTCGATAGCCAAACGGCCCGCCGTATCGATGATAATAACATTGTGATGCTCTTTCTTTCCTTTATCTATACCCTCCATTGCGATTGCAACAGGGTCTTTTGATTCTAAATTAGCATATACCGGAACTCCGATCTGTTCTCCCAGAATCTGTAACTGGTCAATCGCCGCAGGACGGTAAACGTCACCTGCAACCAGTAAAGGTTTTTTTCCTTTCGATTTCAGGTAGTTCGCGAGCTTTCCGGAGAATGTAGTTTTACCCGCTCCGTTCAGACCAGCAATCAGAATGATGGTTGGATTAGCTTTAAGGTCCAGTTCGGTAACTTCGCCTCCCATCAGCGCCGTTAGCTCGTCATTCATGACCTTAGTTAACAACTGACCAGGGGAAACAGCAGTCAGTACATTCAGACCAAGTGCTTTTTCTTTGACGTCGTCTGTAAAGCTTTTGGCTGTTTTATAATTTACGTCGGCATCCAGTAAAGCTTTACGAATTTCCTTCATGGTCTCTGCCACGTTGATTTCTGAAATGCTTCCCTGTCCTTTGAGAACTTTAAATGCCCGGTCTAGTTTATCCTGTAAATTTTCAAACATTTTTGTTTAACCTTAGTGTTCACGTTTTTGTAAGCTACAAAGTTATTAAATTACACTGAAAGACAGAGCTCCTGTTTGAAATTTATCTTGCCGTGCTGCTGCGCTTTCTCTCCGCTGCGTCCGCGCCAAATTTATCGGGATGAATCTGCTCACTCGCCGAAACTAAATAATTACGTGGAGCTGCAACTATTCAGTTTCGACCCCGTCTTATAGAAAACTCTCTCTCATGAAACTAGTGCTGCTCAGTCTGCTTTTTTATTCCGCCATACTTACGGTAACTGCTCAAAGTCTACCCATTAAGCGGAAATTACAGGCTGTTCGTACTACAGCAGTACCCAGGATTGACGGGGATTTGACTGATGAAGTCTGGAAGCAGGTGATACCTGCATCGGATTTTATAGAGAACAGACCTGCACCCGGAAGGAAAGAGCAGAAAGACAGACGTACAGAGGTCCGGATGGTTTATGACGATCACGCAGTCTATATAGCGGCAAGAATGTACGATCATCCGGATAGTATTGCTCATGAGCTGGTTAACCGGGATAATATCGGTAACGCAGATTTCATCGGGATTATTTTCGACACATTTATGGATGGTATGAATGGAAATGGCTTCTATGTCACTGCCGCAGGCGTTCAATTTGATGCCAAATATTCACAGAATGGAGATGAGGATTCTAATTGGAATGCAGTTTGGGAGAGCAAGGTGAAGCGGGATGAAACCGGGTGGAGCGCGGAGATCAGAATTCCATATGCAGCTTTAAGATTCTCAGGGAAAGAATTGCAGAGCTGGGGTGTTAACTTTAATCGTAAAAGGCAGAATGCAAACCAGCAGCTGTTCTGGAATGAAGTTGATCCTAAAGTTAGCGGATTTATTAACCAAGCGGGTATATGGGAGGGAATTAAAGGGATTAAACCGGGGTTGCGACTTTCATTTTCACCTTATCTTTCTACATATCTGAAGCATTATCCTTTTAACACGCCCAACATTAAAAATACCACAATGGCTTTTAATGGCGGAATGGATGTGAAATATGGAATAAATCAAAGTTTTACGCTGGATATGACGCTGATTCCTGATTTTGGACAGGTTCAATCTGATAACAGGGTTCTGAATCTAACTCCTTTTGAAGTGAAATTCGACGAGAGAAGACAATTCTTTACCGAAGGGACAGAGTTGTTCAATAAAGGGGACCTGTTTTATTCCAAAAGAATCGGTTCTATCCCTTCATATTTTAAAGACATCTCGGGAGATCTGCGGGATGGCGAAAAGGTAGTCAAGTCACCGCTGGAGGCGAAAGTTTTAAATGCAACTAAAATTTCTGGCAGAACAGCTGGTGGTCTTGGAATAGGTCTGTTTAATGCAATTACAGGCAGTATGAAGACATTAGTCGAGGATGACCAGGGTAATCAGCGGGAGTTAGAAAGTCAGCCTTTAACGAATTACAATGTTTTTGTGCTGGATCAGTCATTAAAAAATAACAGCTCTATCACACTGATTAACACGAATGTACTGCGCCAGGGAAATGCACAGGATGCAAATGTGTCTGCATTTTTATTTAATGTGAACGATAAGGCTAACCGCTATTTCGTGAATGGAGCAGCTAAAATGAGTCTGCTTACCGGCAGCGGTGATGAAAGCAGCAGAAAAGGCTTCAATACTGAGCTGAAGTTCGGTAAAAAGAGTGGTACCTGGACCTGGTTCTATCTACAGAAAATAGCTGATGCAAAATTCGACCCGTCAGATATGGGCTTTTTTACGAATAATAATTTTTTTGATCAGCAATTCAATTATGGTTATCAGATTTACAAACCAAGCTCCTGGTATAATAAGTGGGAGGCATGGAGTAATATCAGGTACTCACGTTTATATAAACCAGGATCTTACCAAAATTTCGGGGTTGATGGAAACTACTATGTTGAGTTCAAAAATTTCTGGTCTGTAGAAACTAATTTTGACTGGCAGCGTAAGGGGCAGGATTTTTATGAGTCACGTAATGCGGGAAAGGTATTTCAGACCGGAGAGAATTATGGTGTGAAAGTTTATGTAAACCCTAATAGAGCGAAAGCTTATAATTTCGGTGGAAATGTAGGTTACAGGAAAAATTTGCTGTTCAACGGAAAAGCTTATGACGCATTTTTGTTTCAAAACTTCCGGCTGAATGACAGAGTTTCCTTCGGACTGGATATAGATTATCAGCCTCGCTTTAATTATGCAGGCTGGGTGCAGAACAGGGGTAGTGATATTATTTTTTCATCTTATGACCGGCATACAATGGAAAACTCGATTGATGCAAAATACAGCTTCAATAACCTGATGGGGATTACACTGGTGGTACGGCACTACTGGTCTGACCGCAGAAACAAATCTTTTTATACTTTGGGTACTAACGGTAGTCTGATCCCTTTAACGGGTGAACAACCGGCAGGTACAGACCGGGTCTATAATGTTTTCAATGCTGACCTTATTTATCAATGGCAATTTGCACCGGGGAGTGAGCTGAGCATTGCCTATAAAAATTCGGCCGAAGGTTATGAAGAACTATATCGTAAAAAATATACAAGAAATCTGGATGCTATTCTTTCAGGACCTCAGAATAACAGTCTTTCGGTAAAGGTGCTGTATTATCTGGATTATCTTGATCTGAAGAAAAAGAGATAGTTATCTCGGGAAAACAAACATCAGACCCATCGCCAGGGTCTGACTGCCCTGAATTTTAGGGTCTGTATCTTTATCATAAAGACCCACACCGGTCAAGGAAACATTCAGAAAGCGGTTCACTTTAGCGGTAATTGCGACGTCCAGCCTGTGATCTATCTGTCCCAGATCATCGTAAGGAATAAATAACGCATAACGGGTTTTTAGATTTACGTTATGGAAAATGTCTTTATCAAAGGCGGTCACGACCTGAAAAGCGAGGTCATTTTTGAAGCTTTTATTATAAGCGACACCGTAATTATCAGTCATGCCAGCCTGCGCTATGGATTCTGGCAAGGCAGTAGGGTTAGAAGCAATTGCTCGCTCTCTTTTTGCAGCGTTCAGTGCTGCATTGTCCAGTACAAATGTTTGTCTGGCTGTACCAGTACCTATCCTGGTGGAGAAAAACTTGCTGGGTTTGTATTCAAAACCTATTGACTGTGTCAGGTAACCGGGTGACATAAATTTGGAGATCAGAGTCGGTGTTTCTACGCCATTAATTGTAGAATAAGAGAAACCGTTGTCAAATTGTGATTCAAAGGTAAGGGAACCGAAGAAATACCAGTTCTTAGATAGCTGGAAAGCTGCTTTATTATCCCAGAATATCCTGTCATTGGTTTTCTTTTGTAACTGATCCCGGTTTTTGATCTTTCCGTATTGCAGGTTCAATTCAGTGACATAGCTATAGTTCTCTTTAACGTACTCTGCTTTGTAGTTGATGAGGCCGCCTACTGCCAGTGAGTTTACGCCACCACCAGTCCAGTTATTACTGAATGATGACTGATTGACGTTGATACCTATAGCTGTAGTTGTCTTCCAGTAATTGACTTTGGAACTGATTACGACCGGACTGATGTCTACTGGCCTGAAATCAATGATACCATTCAGAACCGGTAGTGGGCTCCGTTTGAGTTTAAGATCATAGTTTTTAATATTGACAGGTACAGAATCTACGTCCTGTGCTTGAACCTGTGCTGAAACTGCAAACAAAATAAACAGACATCCGAAAATAGTTCTCATCGTTACAAAGAAAAGAAAAATGTTCCTATTGATGCCTAGAATTGAATAAAAATTTCAGCCATGCATAGCTTTTCCTTACTTTCAGGTAGTTGAAATTCTGTTCATTAGCATAGGCTTCCTGCTCAAAGCAGCTTTGTCTGTAGGCCTGATCATGATTTCTGTACCTTGTGAGATTAATTAAGTAGAAGACCAGGTAGAGTAAATAGAAAGGAATTATCAATAATTCCAATTGTTGCCTGAAATGAATCATTTCATGGCTGATTAACAATGGGTTATCAATTTGTTTTCGCGATTTAAACAGCATAAAGGGATAGATTGCCATCGCTGTCGCAGGAAGCTGCCTGAAAACTATTTTCCAATATTTCATGGATTTGCATTCAGTTGTACCTTCGGTAAAGGAGGCAGACGTAAAGCTTTTGGATTCCTTTTGTATGTGCTGTAATTATTCTTTAGAAAAACAATAAAAGCATAGTCTGATGCAGCGAGTACGAAGTCATAACTCGGGCGGTATTGCTGCATAAAGTCTGTTAATTCATAATCTTTAATTCTCAGTACACGACTTACGAACGCCGGATTGAACCGGTAATCTATAATTTCCTCTTTATAATCACGCTCCAGAATAGCCTGCAAATGTCTGGCATTTCGGCCTTTGCGGCTTAAGAGATTATAAATGGCATCAATACCCAGGCCTACTCCACGTGAGCTTAGATTTAGCAGATCTTTAGAGCTTCCCAGATCTGTCGCATACTTGTACGCCCGGGTATTCTGATCATGCCGCTGCTTTGGTGTCAATGCACTACCTATAATTGAAACTTCCCGTAATTGAACGGCTAGTGGCTTTAACTGAAAGAAAACAGTTTTACTTCCTTTATAAACAACTGTATCTATACCGTAGCCCTGTAATGCTGCAAAAAGGGTGTCTCCGACAGCAGCCTGAGTAGAAAATTCACCCTTCTGATTATTATAGATTCCTTCGTCATTATGGGAATTGTAAATATATACTTTAGCGAGTCTTTGCTTTGATTCTTTATCTACCACAAAGCCCTGAACTGGTTTTATTTGTGCGTTAGCAACCATCCCAGCCCATAAATTAAGCGTAAGCAGCAGGAGTAATTTCATGCCGGTAAAATTACCTGTATTATAATCCATACCCGCAGAAAATAACATTATTTAACAACAACCAATTTTTGCCCGATTTTAATTCCCTCGTCATTCAGGTTGTTCAACGCTTTCAACTCGTCCACGGTCATATTGAATCTTTTTGCAATGTTATAAAGGGTATCACCTTTTTCTACGGTATAGTTAGGCTCTGTTGTATTAATTATTTGTTTTGACGGAGGTTGTGCTACCGGCTGGAACTTTTTGGTTTCTTTCGGGATGTTAGCATTGATTTCTGTAAATACACGGTCTTCTCTTTTGATTTTTTCAGGCTCAGATTCCGGCTGATCATATTGGTTCAGCTGATATTTTTCAATTAGATTGATGAGCATGTCAGGATATCTCGGATTTGTCGCATAGCCAGCCTGTTTAAGACCTTTTGCCCAGTTAACATAATCGTTTTTATCCAGTTCGAACAAGGCGCTGTACCTTTTACGCTTCAGAAATTCGGAGTGATCTTTATAGGATTCCCTCGCGTCTTTATAGACACGGAAACAGTCGTTACTTTTATCATCGTCTTTGTAATAGGCCTTCCCTTTCCATTCAGATGTACACTTGATGCCAAAATGGTTATTGGCAAATTTAGCCAGACTGCTGTTACCGCTGCCGGACTCGATGATACCCTGTGCCAATGTAATGCTGGCAGGTACACCGTAAGTATTCATCTCTTCAATGGCTACAGCTTTAAATGCCTCTATATAACTGAGGGTGGTGTAGTCTTTAAAGTTTGCATTGGCTTTACTTGCCTCTTTTTCTATCTGTTTATTATTACGGTGATATTTTCTGGATTTACAGCCGGAAAAGATAAGCAAGGTTATAGTTAGCGATAAAAGTAATTTTTTCATCCAGTATAATTTGTTTTCAATGGTGATGGTTTCATTAAATTCTAAGCTTCTGGCCAGGTTTCAGTGCTGATTTTTTTAATCCGTTCTTTTGCATCAGCGCCTTCGCAGTTGTACCTCTGGAAAGTGCAATCCTATTGAGATTATCCCCTTTTCTTACAGTATACATTTTACTGTTGCTGCGGTTATTTCTGGTGCGTTTCTTCGCGATGTAACTTTTCTTCTTAACGACCGGGGCAACTTTTACCGGCTCTACATAGTCTGCCGGTCTGTCATCATACTGATACAGCTGGTATTTATTTATTATCGCAATTACCTGATTGGCCCATGTACGGCTGCTGGCATACCCACCTCTTTGTATACCTCTTGCCCAGCCTGCATAATCATACTGATCATAAAGGTCAAATAATTTGCTGAATGACGATCTGTTTTGCAGCACTTCTACAAAATTGGTGTAGGAATCTGCTGCCGTTCCATAGTCTTTATAAGAGGAATTGATTGCGGTACTGCTGTTGGAGCCTTTAATGCCGAAGTGATTGTTCAAATGTCGGGCAACTTTACTTTTACCAGCAGCTGACTCATGAATGGCTACCGCAAGTATAACGCTGGCAGGGACTTCATATTCACGCATGAGTTCCTGCGCGTAATCTGTATGTTCATCTACATAGTCCTGAATGGATTGACTTCTGACAGTGACCGCTGTAATCAACAGGCAGCACAGGGTCAGTAATAAACTTTTTTTAATCATTTTTATTTTTTTCTGATTATAAACAAACCGTCACGTACAGGGAGGATGAGTTTCTCTACCCTGAGATCGGCCGCTATTTTATCATTAAAAGCACTGATGTTTCTGGTATCCTTATCCTGCTGGTTCGTCAGTACTTTACCGCTCCACAGGACATTATCTACTATAATCAGACCTCCGGGTCTCAACCGGTCGAAAATGAGGTCATAGTAAGTTCCGTTGTTTTTTTTATCTGCATCTATGAAGACAAGATCAAAGGTCTCATCTATTTTAGAAAGACTTTTAGTGGCATCCCCGAGAATATATTGAATAGAACCTGCATAACCAGCTTCTTCAAAATATCCCCGGACACGGTCTTCCAGTTCTTCATTAATATCAAGGGTATATAAAATGCCGTCATCGGCAAGGCCTTCTGCAAGGCACAGTGTTGCATAGCCCGTAAACGTTCCTATTTCAAGGATCCTGGTTGGATTCACCAATTTACTGAGCATACTGAGTACACGGCCCTGATAGTGTCCGGAAAGCATTCTTGGCATTAATACCTTAAGATTGGTTTCCCGGTCTATCCGCTGTAATAAAGCAGATTCTGGTTCACAGAATTGAAGTAATAGCTGGCTTAAGTCTTCTTGTATCAGGCTCATAAGTTGGTTTATAAACGGTGTTCCTCCATGAAATATTGTAAAATGATCGTGGCGGCTATAGTGTCGACACGTTCTTTATTTCTGCGGTCTTGTTTTTTAAGGCCGCTTTGCATGATCGCTTGCTGGGCGATTTTTGAGGTAAACCTTTCGTCAACCCGGTATTGCGGGATTTGTGGAAAGTTCTTTTTAAGGATAGTTGTAAAACCTTTGACATGTTGGGCAGATTCTGACGGGGTGCCGTCCATTTGTTTCGGTTCACCGATTACAAATGCTTCTACAGCTTCTGTCAGAAGGTATTTCTGGAGATATTCGACGATATCTTTAGGATGCACAGTATCGAGCCCTGTTGCAATAATTTGCAGGGGATCGGTAACGGCAATACCTATTCTTTTGGTGCCATAATCAAATGCGATAATACGGGGCATAGCTGCAAAGATTGTTATAAATTTACTATTTTGCACCAAATGCAGTTCAAAGACATCGTAGGACAAGAGGAAATTAAGCAGCAATTGATACAGACTGTCACCGAAAACAGGATGAGTCATGCTCAGTTATTCCTGTCTCCGGAGGGGAGCGGATCTTTGGCACTGGCTATTGCTTATGCTCAGTATATCAATTGCTTAGATAAATCTGATACAGATAGTTGCGGCGTTTGCAGTTCTTGCAGAAAGTACGAAAGATATATTCATCCGGATCTTCATTTCTCTTATCCGTTTTTTGCATCTAAAGATGTTCGGATTGCAACAGATGTGCTCGATGAATGGAGAACAATGCTGTTGGAAGATCCTTATGTAAATCTTGATCTTTGGCGTTCCCGCTTGAATGCGGAGAACAAGCAGGCGAATATTAATATTGCCGAATGCCACGATATCATCAAAAAATTAAGTTTCAAAGCTTTTGAAGCTGAGACTAAGGTGTTGATTATCTGGCTGCCCGAATTTTTGGAAAAAGAAGGAAATTCTCTGCTTAAAATCATTGAAGAACCGCCACCTCATACTCTATTTGTTCTGGTTGCGCATAATCAGGAACAAATTTTATCTACTTTATTATCGAGAACTCAAATTGTCAAGTTACCTAAACTGCCATCGGCGACTGTTGTTGCGCATTTGTGTGATCATTATCAGCTGGACAAAGATATAGCCGCTACCTATAGTTTTCTTGCTGATGGAAACTTGATAGAGGCGAAAGCAATGGTTGTACATCAGCAAAATGATAATGCGGTTCTGTTTGCGGAATGGCTGCGGATGGGTTACGGTAACCGCGTCCCTGATCTGATCGGGTTTGTAGAACAGGCTGCAGGCTGGGGAAGGGAAAATCAGAAAAACTTCCTTAAATACGGCATCAGCTTTTTAAGAGAATGTAGTTTATTGCTTAGTGGTGCCGGAGCTTTGGTTAAATTGCCTGAAAATGTTTTGGAAACTGCAAAGAAGCTTAGTGAAAAAGTTTTGGACCTGGTGATGGCTGAAGCGATTATTCAGGTACTTGAACAGGCGCATTATCATATTGAAAGGAACGCTAATCCTAAAATACTATTTTTAGATGTATCTTTACAACTGGTAAAAATTATCAAATTTAAAACGCTCCCGAAAGGGACTCAATATATATACAATTAGTTATGGGATGTGGAAGTTGTTCTACTGGTGGCGGTTGCGCCCCTTCCGGCTGCAAAAGTAATGGCTCATGCCTTACCGGAGGCTGCCAGAAAATGGAAGTATACGATTGGCTGTCCAACCTGGACATGCCCTCAAATTATAAACCTTTTCAGGTTATCGAAGTAAAGTTTAAAGGCGCGCGGAAAGAGTTTTATCTGAATAACGATAATATTTATCTCGAAATAGGTGAGCTTATTGCTGTGGAAGGTTCTACGGGTGGTTATGATATCGGACACGTTTCCTTAACCGGTGAACTGGTCAGAATGCAAATGAAAAGGCGTAAAACTCCTCTTGATCAGGTAACCAGAAAGATTTACAGGAAGGCTACTGAAGCTGATGTTGAAAAGTGGAAAATTGCCAAGGATCTGGAATGGGAAACTATGCACAAGGCCAGAACACTTGCGCTTGATTTGCGCTTGTCGATGAAAATTAGTGATGTTGATTATCAGGGAGATAAGACAAAGGCGACTTTCTTTTATACTGCAGAAGGACGTGTGGATTTTCGCGAACTGATCAAAAAAATGGCAGAAACTTTCCGAATCAGGATCGAAATGCGTCAGATTGGTATGCGTCAGGAAGCCGGCCGTTTAGGTGGTATTGGTTCTTGCGGAAGAGAGTTGTGTTGTTCAACATGGCTTACAAATTTTAAAACGGTTTCCACTGCTGCCGCAAGGTACCAGAATCTTTCTTTAAACACACTGAAGCTTGCCGGACAATGCGGTAAGCTAAAATGTTGTCTCAATTATGAATTGGATACTTATCTGGATGCTTTAAAGGATATTCCGGATCGTGTGGAGAACCTGCAGACCGAAATTGGTACTGCAAGACACCAAAAAACCGATATTTTCAAGAAAATCATGTGGTTCTGTTATCCGAATCAGGAAGACTGGATCCCGCTTAAAGTGGACCGGGTTAAAGAGATTATGGCCATGAATAAAAAAGGCCAGAAACCAAATAACCTGAAAGACGAGGCTGTTGAATTAGCTGCCGCAGTATTGGTAGAAAAAATACCGGATTATGAGAATGTGGTCGGACAGGACAGTCTGACACGTCTGGACGATAAGCCGAGAAATAAAAACAACAGAAATAACAATAAAAATAAGCAGTCTACCGGGCAGAAAGGTGAACGCCCTGTAAAAGGACCGCTACCTTCGGGTAAAAAGCCAGCCCAACAGTCGAAAAACCCTGAAAATCGTAATACTGATAACAGAATTACGGAGAACAGGAAACCGGCTGAGAACCGTAGGCCTGCAGAACCTAAAAAAATAACAGATGCTGTGCCGGCGGAAGACGGAGCGGTAGCGAAGTCTGCCGGGAACAGGAATAACCGCAACAGGAACAACCGAAGAAGGAACAAACCCACGGATAAACCTAAAAATGAAGATCAATAATTGGTTTTTTTGCTTGTTTGCAGGGTTGCTGCTATTTATAGTAAGCGGATGCCATACGGACAATCTGATTGATACGAATGAACGGTTGCCCGAGCGCAATTGGAGTTATGTAAAAAAGATAAAAGCTATTGCCGCGATAAAGGATCCGGCAATAGTTTATAATATACGCTTCAAATTAAGAATTACAGCGGACTACAGCTATTCGAATATATATATACTAATGCATCTGACGGGGCCGGATCATAAAAAAGTGACCCGCAGGTATGAGTACCGTCTCGCAGAGAAAGATGGACGCTGGAGAGGTAACGGTTCCGGTAACCTTTACACTTATGAACTTCCTTTATTAACGGGATATCATTTCGCTCAGGCAGGTGATTACACAATAGAAGTTGAACAGAATATGCGGGACAACCCTCTTAAAGAAGTGAGTGATGCCGGTATTAGTGTTTCTTTAAAATAATGGCAGCAGCTTTTCAAGCGCCATTCCTCTTGACCCTTTTAAAAGAATGAGGCTTTCTGATTCAGGATTTGCTGTAAACCACCTGGCTGCATCTTCCGGCGTTTTAAAATACTGATGTCCTGGAGTGGTGTTCTCTGTATTATAAAACATCTGCCCAATAAATATGACTTGATTGAATCCGGCTGTTATTGCCTGTGCTGCGATGCGCAGGTGCTGTTCGGTAGATTCGTTTCCTAGCTCGAACATATCCCCGAGAATTGCTGTCTTTTTGCTGGCATCCATAGTTTTCAGATTCTGGATTGCAGCTTCCATGCTGCTTGGATTGGCGTTATAAAAATCGCAGATGACAGTGTTCTTGCCTGTTTTTAATAATTGAGAGCGGTTATTTACAGGAGTATAGCCTGATAAGCCGGAATTAATTTGTTCGGGTTCCAGAGCGAATGCTGTTCCTATAGTAATAGCCGCAAGTATATTCTCGAAATTATAAGCGCCCGCCAACTGCGTTTTCACCTTATAATCAGAACCGTCTTTCTGCCATGTTAAAGAAAGGGTCGGATCTGATTGGATTAATCTGCCAGAAATGAGATTACCCTCTTTCTGGCCATACTTAACTATTTTTTCAAGCCCGTTACGTTTTGCCATTTCGGTGATTTCAGTATTATCCTGATTAATAAAGGCAACTCCCTGATGAGCTTTGAGGTATCCGAATAATTCTGCTTTTCCTTTTTTCACGCCTTCAAAACCACCGAATCCATCCAGATGTGCCATACCAATGTTAGTGATCAGGCCGTGAGTTGGTTGAGCGATCTCACATAAAAATGCAATCTCCTGCTGGTGGTTTGCACCCATTTCTATCACTGCTATCTCGGTATCGGGTTTTATCGCGAGTAAAGAGAGTGGAACCCCGATGTGGTTATTCAGGTTTCCACTGGTCGCAAATGTTCTGTATTTAACCTGCAGTACTGCTCTGATCAATTCTTTGGTCGTCGTTTTTCCATTACTCCCGGTTAATCCGATTACAGGTATATTTAACTTGCTGCGGTGATGTCTGGCTAAATCCTGTAGTGTTTGCAAGACATCGGACACTAATATGTACTGTGCTGTAAGCTGATAAGCGGGTTCATCTATAACTGCGTATGCTGCGCCCTGCTCCAGCGCTTTAGCAGCAAAGTCATTTGCATTGAATTTATCTCCTTTTAAAGCGAAGAACAGGCAGCCAGGACTTATTCTCCTGGTATCTGTACAAATTTCAGGGTGAGAAAGGTAATGCTGATAAAGGACTTCAAGCTGTGACATGCGTTATGTAATTTGAAGGAGTAAAATTACATTATGGATTAGGAAGTCAAAATTATTCAGAGTTTTTGTTCGTTTATTATCAACAATTTTATTCTAAAAGCTGGACGCCCTGCGTAAAGTGTCATCCACTGATTGCTTTGTAGTATGTGAGTTTATCAATACGATATACCGGGTTTCGTTATGCGATCATGCTTACTGCGCTGTTTCTAAGTTTTTTGGGCTTCGTCATTTTTAGAACGATACACAATCGAGCCTTTTTTTGAGATAAATACAAGAATTATGTTTCAACTTCAATAACAAGGCATATGCTCGCGGTTAACATATAGTTAAATCTACATTCGGTCATATGAAAGTCATTCTTGTCTAAGATCCAAGCAGGTTATATAAAAAAGGGGATTGAAATGATCTATATTCGCGCTATTATTAACTAAACAATTAACTAAATACCTAACTACATGAAAAAACTTATACTAAGTTTGTTCGTGTTGTTGTGCATGTCTACATTCGCGATTGCACAAGACCGAACAGTTTCTGGTACAGTCACTTCACAGGGGGATAATCTACCAATTCCCGGTGTAAGTGTTAAAATCGTCGGCGCCGCAGGTGGTGCAATAACAGGAAGTGATGGAAAATACTCCGTAAACGTACCTTCTGGTGCTACTGCACTTCAATTCTCTTTTATTGGTTATACTACAGAAAACAGGCCAATTAATTCATCTGGTGTAATTAATGTTGCTTTAGTTGGTGACAGCCAGGGCTTAAATGAAGTTGTTGTAACAGCTTTAGGTATCAAAAGAGAGAAGAAAGCTTTAGGTTTCTCTGTAACCGAAGTTAAGGGTGATGAACTCGCTAACGTTGGTAACCAGAACGTTTTAAACTCTATGAATGGTAAAGTTGCCGGCGTACAGGTTGTTAGCAGTGGTGGTGCTCCAGGGCAAGCCGCAAGAATTGTAATCCGTGGTGGTAATAAATCTATCAGTGGAAACAACGAACCTTTATTTGTAGTTGATGGTGTGCCAATCAGTAACGCCAATGATGGTAATAGTGCAGCAAATGAAGTTGAAGGTGTAAGTTCTCCTAACCGTTCTGCAGATATCAACCCTGACGATATTGAAACAATGACAGTACTGAAAGGTAGTGCTGCTTCTGTACTTTATGGTAACAGGGGTTCTAATGGTGTAGTCTTGATTACGACTAAATCTGGTAAAGGAAGTAAAGGCAAACCGGTAATTACTTTCAATAGTAATCTCGCAGTGGATAATGCAATTCAGTTACCTGAATACCAAACTGAGTTTGCTCAAGGTACATATGGAAAATATCAGGAAGGTGTTTCTCGTGCGTTCGGTCCTAGAATTACAGGACAGGAAGTTTATAGTCCTGCTGCAGGTAAAAATATCAACCTGCAGGTTTTTGATCCAAGAAAAGACTTCTTAAGATCTGGTACGCTAATTAACACGAATTTATCGGTTGCCCAGTCTACAGATAAAAGTGACTATTACCTGTCTGCCGGTCAGTCAAAACAAGAATCTATTGTGCCTAATCAGGGTTTCAATAAAGCGAATGTTCGTTTGAATATGAACAACAAAATCTCCGATAAACTTTCGGTTGGTTTTAACGTTGGTTATACAAGAAGCTGGGGTGATTTAGCATCTTTAGGTCAAAGTGGTAGTAACCCGTTTTTTGCATTATATGGAATGCCGGTTACCTGGAACATTAAAGGTTATGGATACGAGCGCCCAGACGGGTCGCAAATTAATTTCCGTGGTGGTGCATTTGATAACCCACTGTGGACAGTTAACAAAACATTTAATAATACTCAAACAGATCGTATAACAGGGGCTGTAAATGCTGCCTATAAAGCGAATGAATGGTTAGATTTCTCTTACCGTTTAGGTAATGACTATTATAATGATATCAGTAAATCTTTCTCAGATATCAATACTGGTAGTAATCCTAATGGAGCCTTAACAAATACGAATACTTACCGTCAGGAGCTTACTTCAACTTTCTTGATGAACATTAACAAAAGGTTATCTGAAGACTTCAATTTCTCAGCTACCTTAGGACAAGACTACAATCAACGTAAATCACATATTCATCAGCAAATCGGTACTGCATTATCTGTACCTGGTTACCCTACAATGACTAATGTGGCTTCATTCAGACCTGATTATGAGTTTATGTCATTAAGAAGAACAATCGGCGCTTTTGCAGATTTGAAATTTGACTACAAAAATTTCTTGTTCTTGAATATTACAGGTAGAAATGAATGGTCTTCTACATTACCAACGAATAACAGATCTTATTTCTATCCAGGAGTAAATACAGCATTTGTATTTAATGAAGTTCTGGGTATTAATCCAGATGTATTATCTTTCGGTAAGATCAGAGCTGGTTATGCAAAAAGCACAAGGGATGCAGATCCTTATCAAATCTATGATAGTTATTCTAAAGCAATTTTTGGTGACGGATTTACTGATGGTGTAGAGTTTCCTTTCGGTCAGACTCCTGGTTTCACAGTTTCTGATATCTTAAAGAATCCTAATCTGAAACCTGAATCTACGAAAGAATTTGAATTTGGAACAGAGTTACGCTTCTTGAAAAACCGTATCGGTTTAGACGTAACATATTTTGCAAATAAAAATACTGATGGAATCGTAGCGATTGATATCTCTCCTGCTTCGGGAACGACAAATGCAGTATTAAATTCGGGAGCGACACGTTCAAGAGGTCTTGAGATCGGATTAAATGCGTCACCTTTCAGATCTGCTAATTTTAGCTGGGATATTAATGTGACATTTAGCAGAATCAGATCGAAAGTACTGGAAACTTATCCTGGTATCGATAAAATTTACATGGGTGGATTTAGCGGTAACCCAGCTATTTTTGCTGTTAAAGGAGAAAGATACGGTACAATCATAGGTACTGGTTATGCAAGAGATGAACAAGGAAGAGTAATTACTGATGATGACGGTTTACCAACATTTGTTGACGGTATCAACCTGGGTCATACAGAAGCTGACTGGACTGGTGGTATCAGAAACAGTTTCAAATACAAAGGAATTGGTCTTGATTTCTTAATCGATACCAGACAAGGTGGTTTCATGTACAATGGTACTGAAGAACTTCTTGATTTTTATGGTTTGTCTAAAACGACAGCTGACCGTGAAAAAGATTTCGTTTTCCCTGGTGTAAATGAGAATACAGGACAGCCTAATGATGTTGTTCTTCAGAAAGATGGTGACTATTATTCATTCGCTCAAGGTAACGAAGAGTATGTTTATAAAAACAACTGGGTTAAACTGAGAGAAGCAAACTTAAACTATACTTTCAACTTGAATAAGGAAAAAGGTATTAAGTCTCTAACTGTAGGTGTTTATGGTCGTAACCTGTTCATATGGACGCACGTGCCACATGTAGATCCTGAATCTAGTTCATTCGGTACTGGTAATGGTCAAGGTGCAACAAGATTCGCTTTCCCTACAACAAGAAGCTTCGGTTTGAACTTAAAAGCGGTATTTTAATTAGGACAGGAAATATCAGGGCAGCCGGCGCCGCCGGCAGTCCTGATCCTTCATCACCTATAAATAAAAAATATATTCTAATGAAAAAAAATTCAACATATAACTTTTTAAGCATGCGAGCTATGGCTGCCTGTTTAATGGTCCTTTTAATCAGTGTTTCTTCCTGTAAAAAAGGTTTAGATATAAATGTAGATCCCAATAACCCTAAGGATGTTCCATTGAGAGCTTTATTACCTTCAGCTCAGGCTAATTTAGCTTATACATTAGGCGGTTCTATTAATAGAATTGGTGGTTCTGTAATCCAGCATTACGCAGGTCATAGAAATCAGCCTCTGCAATATGGCCGTTTTGATCTGACTCCTGCGACGACCGATAATATTTGGAGCTCAATGTATGCAGGTGTTTTAGCGGATTTGGACGATATCACAAAAAGAGGAACCGAAAGTGGTGACCTGGTTTACGTTGGTGTTGCCAAGATTCTAACTGCTTATACTTTCAGTGTATTAACAGATTCTTACGGAGATATCCCTTTTTCTGATGCATTGCGTGGAAGAGATAAATTTAATCCAGCTTATGATAAACAGCAGGATATCTATCCACAGTTAATTACCATGATAACTGACGGTATTAAAGATCTGAAATCTGACACTGGTCTAGAGCAGCCGGAAAGTGATGATTTGATGTACGCTGGTGACGTTGTAAAATGGGAGAAGTTTGCCAATACCTTAAAGCTAAGACTGCTAAATCATACCAGCAAAATTGATGCTGGTGCTGCTTTGGCTTTCCTGAATACTAACCCGGCATTAATGAGTTCTAGCAGTGATAATGGAGCCTTTTTATTCGGCGTGACTGCATCTACTTCTAATCCTATTTACCAGTTTGATGTGATTTCAGGAAGAAACGACAATGCTGTTTCTTCAACTTTAGTCGATAAAATGAAAAGTCTGAATGATCCAAGGATCTCTGCATTTTTCTATCCTGTAAAAAAAGGTACTTTGGCAGGTCAATACTTAGGTAACGTACCTGGTGGCGATAATGACGATTCGGGTGAAGCTAAGTTTTCAAGAGTTGGTGCTGCTTATGCTGCAACTAATGCGCCTGTAGTATTCCTGAGCTATGCTGAACAGAACTTTATTATTGCAGAAGTTCAGCAGAGAGCTGGTAACAGCGCTGCTGCCGGAACTGCTTACAAAAACGCTATTAATGCAGATTTAACTTATTTAGGGGTCTCTGCAGCTGCAGCTTCTACTTATTTAGCTCAGCCTACAGTTGCCTTTAATAATACACTTCAACGTATTATGGAACAAAAATGGATTACGATGTTCCAGGGACCATATGAATCTTGGGTTGACTGGAGAAGAACTGGTTTCCCTGTTTTAACTCCGCCTGCTGTGAACAGAACTGGTGGTGTATTCCCAAGAAGATTTTCTTATCCTCAATTGGAAATTAACCAAAATGGTGAGTCATTAGCGAATGGCCCAGGTATTCCTGTTCCTTATAAAACTATCCTTACTGGGGTTTGGTGGGATAAATAGGTCTCTCATACAGAGGCGATAATAAAAAAGGCTGCTCATGATAATGAGCAGCCTTTTTTTGTATAAAATAAAGGAAAATGAACATTTATTCATATTGTCATTTAATAGTCATAAATTTCATTGCTTGAATTTTTATTGAAAATCGTTAGTCATGCAATTGTTATATTAGATTATTAACTAAACAATTAACTAAAACCTAATTACATGAAAAAACTTATACTAAGTTTGTTCGTGTTGTTGTGCATGTCATTTTTTGCTATCGCACAGAACCGAACAGTTTCTGGTACAGTCACTTCTCAAGGGGATAATATGCCAATTCCCGGTGTAAGTGTTAAAGTCGTTGGCGCATCCGGTGGCGCGATTACCAGTAGTGATGGAAAGTATTCTGTCAGTGTCCCTTCAGGAGCAACTGCTCTGCAATTTTCTTTTATTGGTTATACTACACAAAATAGGCCAATTACCTCATCATCAGTGATAAATGTTGTCCTAACTGATGATAGTAAAGGACTTAATGAAGTAGTTGTAGTAGGCTATGGTACGCAGGTGCGTAAAGACATCACCGGTTCAGTTGGATCAGTAAAAGGGGAAGCAATTAAAAATCTTGCCAGCCCTAGTTTTGATAAACAACTTGCAGGTCAGGTGACAGGTGTTCAGGCTTCAACTACCAGTGGTATCCTAGGTCAGCCTGCACGTATCCGTATTCGTGGGACTAACTCTATCTCAAGCAGTGGTGATCCACTATATGTTGTGGATGGTGTGCCATATATTGCCGGCGATCAGGGTGCGGTTACACAATATAATCCCCTGGCAGATATCAATCCTAATGATATTGAAAGTTATGACGTGCTGAAGGATGGAGCTGCCACAGCTATCTACGGATCAAGAGCCGCTAATGGTGTAATCTTAATCACGACTAAGAGAGGAAAGTCAGGTGTTGCAAGAATTACATATGATTCATGGTTTGCACTGGCTACACCGTCGAAAAAGTATGATCTTTTAAATGCGGACCAGTTTATTGAGATCAGTAATGAGAAGTATGCTTATTACGGAGAAGATCCAATTGCCTTCCCTACCAAAAATGCTGATGGATCAACTGTTAATACTGATTGGCAGAAAGAAATTTTAAGAAATGGGTTCCAACAGAGCCACGCTTTAACTATAAGCGGAGCAACGGAACAGACAAATTATTTCCTTTCATTGGGTTATGCTAACCTGACTGGTACTACTGTCAATAATGATATGCGTAAATATAACTTCCGTACAAAAATTGAACAGAAGGCATTTAATAACCGTTTGACTTTAGGTGTGAATACCGCTGTAACTTATACTAAAAATAACGGACTGAATGATGGAGCAGGTTCCTCTGCTCTTTCTGGTAATATCGCTTCTGCTATCAGAGCTTTACCAAACGTGCCTGTTAGAAACGCCGATGGATCATATAACTTAAGTGCTGACCAAACAGTTTTAGGCCCTGGTGCGAATACAAAGACCATCGATGATAATTATCCCAATATTGCTTATGTTCTTGCAAACAATATTTATTCTTCGCAAGCATTAAACCTTACAGGTAATGCGTTTGCGAAACTTAAAATTATTGATGGTTTGAACGCGACTACGCAAATTGGTATTAACTATCTTCATGGTGAAGATTATCTTTACTGGAATCCTATACATGGGGACGGAAGAGGGTCAAATGGTATTGTTGATCAATTCTATTCACCGACTTTCCGATATAATTGGCAAAATACTCTAGATTATTCTAAGACTTTTGGCGATCATAAATTAGACGTAGTTGCTGGTCTTGAATTTCAAAAAACACGTCAACGCTATATTGAGGCTAATGGAACGAACTTATCTGCTGCCTACTTTGCGAAAAACGGTAATATAATTTCTAATACATTGGCTAATCAGTTCTATGGTGGTGGTTCTTATGAATCTGCTTATGCATCTGTTTTTGGACGTGTTAGTTATTCGTACCTTGATAAGTATCTGTTGTCAGCATCATTCAGAAGAGATAAGATCTCTGATCTTCCTATCGGAAATCAGGATGTCGATTTACCAGGTGCTTCCATCGGATGGAGAATATCAAAAGAGAACTTTTTTGCAGAATCTGACGCATTGAAGTTTATTAACGATTTGAAATTACGTGGTGGTTATGCCAAAGTTGGTAACGTTGAAATCGGACGTCTTCCTGGTATAGGTATTTTTGGACCTGTTCAATATGGCGATGTAAGCGGTATCAATTTTAGCAGATTGGGTAACCCGGACTTATCATTTGAAACAAGTAAAAAAGTGAATATCGGTTTAGATTTAACTATGCTGGATAATAGAATTAGTTTCAGTGCTGATTACTTCAAAAATAATATTGATAACTTAATCCTTGCAGTTCCAACTCCTGCTTCTTATGGTGTTCCAAATAACAGGTATTCTGCGAATGTTGGAAGTATGAATAACAAAGGATGGGAATTTTCTGCTACTAGTACGAACGTTAGAAATACGAACTTCTCCTGGACAACTAATCTGAATATAACTTTTGTTAAAAATAAGATCACCGCGCTTGCTGACGGAAACGCTGATTTGATTAACACTTATAATATTACGAGAGTTGGCGAATCAATCGGTGCTTTTTATGGTTACCAAGCTGCAGGTGTAAATCCTGCTAATGGAAATCCATTGTTTTACAAAAAAGATGGCAGTATCGTCCAGCCTAATGTAGATGATTATGAATGGTATGCTTATGATCCAGCAAACCCTGGTGATATGTCAAAACCAGGGGAGGCTTTAACAGGAGATGATAAAAAAATCCTAGGCCAGGCAAACCCTACCTGGTTTGGTGGATTAAACAATACATTTACTTATAAATCATTTGATTTGGGTATCATGCTAACTTTCTCGGGGGGTAACAAAATCTATAACGTTACCAGACAAGAGGCGTTAAATAGCACAAAATTCCTCAATAATGGCGTTGAGATCATGAATCGCTGGACAACTCCTGGACAGATTACTGAGGTTCCTAAAGTTTCCTATTCTGATGATGGACTAATTCTGCAAACAGGTAACTTGAACAGCAGATTTTTAGAAGATGGTAAATTTTTAAGAGCTCAGAATATTTCATTGGGATACACTTTTGCTCCTAAATTCTTAACCAAATTGCAAATCACTAACCTAAGAATTTATGCTCAGGTTCAGAATGCTTTTGTCCTTACTAAATACACCGGACTGGATCCTGAATTAGCAACCGGCTATAGCACTGCTGCTAGTGAGAACAGAGCCCCTGGAGTAGATTATAACACGAATCCAGTTCCTCGTACTTACACTTTAGGAATTAATTTAGGCTTTTAATCATCCTTAAAAATTAAAAAATGAAAATCACATATAAATATAAAAGTGGCCTGAACAGGTTTTTAATCTTAGGGTTAGGATTAGTACTGTTTACAACGTCATGTAAAAAATTCACAGAAATACAACCTCAGGACGCATTGAGTGATCAAACTGCTTTTGATGATAAATCTAGTATTGAACTAGCAATGAACGGAGTATACCAGCAGGCGGCTGTTGGTATTTATGAAGGTGGTGCCGGACGTGGTTATCCTTTCGGTGCAGCGTCCATTGAGCAGGCTGAGATGCGTGGAGAGGACATGGTAAATTTAGCTACATTTTATCAAATCACTTATCAGGCAACTCAAAGTACTTCTTCAGCAAATAATGTAAATCATTACAATAACCTTTACAACCTGATTAACCAGGCTAACATCGTTATTGATGGTGTAAGAACTGCAAAAAATAAAGGGATTCTTACTGAGGCTGAGGCTAACTCTTATGAAGGCGAATCAAGGTTCCTAAGAGCGTTGGCGCATCATGAATTATTACTGAATTTTTCAAATCCTTATGCAGATGGTAATGGGGGCCAGCCAGGTGTTCCTTATCGTGAGACAGCAATTAAATCAAGTGCTGATTTCGACGAAGCAAGTAAAATTGGGAGAGGGACTGTTGCCGAAGTTTATACCAAAATTTTAGCTGATCTTGATTTCTCTGAGGCTAATTTAGCTCAGGGAACAAACTATTCAAGAGCAACAAAAGGTGCTGCAATTGCATTGAAAACACGTATTTTGCTACATAAAGGTGATTGGGCTGGTGTAATCGCTGAAGGTGCTAAATTAGGAACTAATGGATCTGGTGCGTTTACAAGTCCGGTTGGTAATTATAAACTTACCGATAGCCCAGATGGTCCTTTTGTAAATTACAAAGCTAATTCTGAGTCAATCTTTTCTATCGCTAACAGTGCCGCTTCTAACGGTGACGTGAATGGTGCATTAGCGAGTATGCTCCTCCCTGCATCTGAAGGTGGAAGAACTTTGGTTTCTACCAGCCCAAACCTGTATAACGCAAGTTTCTGGAAGGAAGGCGATTTAAGAAAAACATTATTGCAAGTGGCAGAAAATGGAATTTATTTTACTTTTAAATATCGCGACGCGACAACCAAGGGGGATTGGGCGCCCATTATCAGATATGCTGAAGTATTATTAAATGTCGCTGAAGCAGATGCACGTAACGGTAATTCTGGTCAGGCTTTAAATTTATTGAATGCTGTTAGAAACCGATCTGTACCAGCTGCCGATCGGTTCACTTCTGCTCCTGCTGATTTAATTCTTGCGATCTTAAATGAGAGACGTGTGGAGTTTGCGGGAGAGGGTAGAAGATGGCCAGATTTACATCGTTTAGCGCTGGATGCGAAATACGGATCTGGTGGTATTCCTGCTAAATTGAATCCAGGTCAGGTGACTGCGGCTGCATTTTCAAATGGTGTAATTGTAACCCCGGCAAGGGCTGCTATTCCACGCACAAGCTTCAGATTCTTATGGCCGTTCCCGCTGTCAGAAGTAAATTCCAACCCTTTACTTGCTGGTCAACAGAATCCAGGGTATTAATCTGGGGTTAAGTATATAAAAAAAGAGGCTGTCCACATCGGACAGCCTCTTTTTTTTATGCTGTTTACTGTGTAAAGACTGCGTCTTGTCCAGAGATCTTGAGAATGCAGTCTTTGCCAATTATCATGGCTCTGTTATCCGAAATATGCCCGCATGGGAAATTATAACAAACAGGGAAGCTATATTCTTTAACAAGTTCTTGTATGACTTCTTCTGCAGATTGTCCAAATGGAATGTCTTCGGCTTCAGTCTCATTGAACGAGCCAATAATTAAGCCGCTTAAATCCTTTAATTTACCGCCTCGTTTTAGCATTCTAAGCATGCGGTCAATACTGTATTCGTATTCTCCTACGTCTTCGAGAAACAGGATCTTGTCAGTATAATCCATTGCTGAAACAGAACCCTCTAAAGCGATAAGAAGGCTGAGATTTCCGCCGATTAGCTGACCTCTGGCGAAGCCCGAACGATTTAGAAAAGAGCTCGTATAGGAATATTCGTTTTTTTCGCCGAAGAGTGCTCTCCTTAAACTTTCTAAGGATTTAGGACTGGCATCATCGAATGTTCCGGGCATCTGGCCATGTATAGATGCTGTATTTGTTTGCGCCAGAATATGAGAGAGCAGGACAGTAATGTCGCTAAAACCTACTATCCATTTAGGATGAGCGAGAAAATTGGTGAAGTCGAGGTTGTCAATAATCCTGAGGGTTCCGTATCCTCCCCGGCCGGCAATGATGCCTTTAATCTCCGGATCGTCCAGGTATTGTTGCAAATCTGCCGTGCGAAGTTGATCGTCGCCCGCAAATTGGTGATAGCCTGATTGTACCGATTTACCTTCTATTATTTCCAGTCCCCAGCTACGTAAAATATCTAATGCATTATTGATGGGTTTCTTTAGTTTTTTGGCAGGACAGACAATTGCAATTTTGTCTCCCTTTTTTAGGCCGGGCGGCAGTTGAATCATAGCTAAAATCAATATCTTTGACAAAATAATAAAAATAGTTTTGGATAATAGTAAAATAAAGAGATATACCGTTACGGCGGCTTTACCCTATACGAATGGTCCGGTTCATATTGGTCACCTGGCAGGTGTATACTTGCCTGCTGATACTTATGTGAGGTTTTTAAGAGCTAATAACAGGGACGTGAAATTCATCTGTGGGTCTGATGAAAATGGAGTACCTATAACGCTGAAGGCGAAAAGGGAAGGTGTGAGTCCACAGGAGGTTGTAGATAAATATCACAAAATCATCGGAGATTCATTCCGTGATTTTGGAGTTTCTTTTGATATCTATCACAGGACTTCTTCTCAAATGCATCATCAGACTGCGTCTGATTTTTTTGAGACGCTTTATAATAAAGGAGTATTCACTGAGGAAGTAACCGAGCAATACTATGATGAAAAGGCGCAGACTTTTCTTGCAGACCGATACATTACCGGTACTTGCCCGAAATGTGGTTTTGAGAATGCATATGGTGACCAATGTGAGAACTGTGGCAGCACATTGAATGCTACTGATCTGATCAATCCAAAATCTACTTTATCTGGTGAGCCTCCTGTTAGGAAAGAAACTAAGAACTGGTTTCTACCGCTCGAGAAATATGAAGACCAGCTACGTACGTATATTGAAAATCATAAAGAGTGGAAGCCAAATGTATATGGTCAATGCCAAAGCTGGTTGAATGCAGGTCTACAGCCAAGAGCGATGACCCGCGATCTGGACTGGGGTGTTAAAGTGCCTCTGAAAGATGCTGCCGGGAAGGTGCTCTATGTTTGGTTCGATGCTCCGATCGGTTATATCTCTGCAACACGTGAGTTATTTGAGTATGCACGTCTTGATGTCTGGAATCCAAAATCTGAAGAATATTATATCAATCAGAATGGAGTACAGAAGGGAAACTGGGAAGATTACTGGAAAGATGATTCCACTAAGCTGGTTCATTTTATAGGAAAGGATAATATCGTATTTCATTGTATAATATTTCCTGCAATGCTGATGGCACATGGTGGCTATACATTAGCTGATAACGTGCCTGCAAACGAATTCCTGAATCTGGAAGGTCAAAAGATTTCCACCTCAAAGAATTGGGCTGTTTGGTTAAATGAATATCTTGTCGAGTTTAAAGATAAGCAGGATGTATTGCGTTATGTACTTACGGCAACGGCACCGGAAACTAAGGATAATGATTTTACCTGGAAAGATTTTCAGGCCAGAAATAATAACGAATTAGTAGCTGTATTTGGGAATTTTGTGAACAGGGTTGTTGTGCTTACTCATAAATACTTTGGTGGTAAGGTACCTATGTTGATGGATGTTACACCTGAAGACCAGCTGGTAATTGATGAACTGGCAGCTGCTCCAGCTAAAATTAGTGCATCTATCGAACAATACAGGTTTAGGGAAGCTCTTACGGAGGTAATGAATGTAGCACGTATTGGTAATAAATATCTTGCGGAAACTGAACCATGGAAAGTTATAAAAACGGATGAAGACCGTGTCAGAACCATATTAAACATCAGTTTGCAAATTGTAGCCAGTTTAGAAATTCTAGTAGAGCCATTCCTGCCTTTTACGGCCGATAAATTGATGAAAATGCTGAGTTACGGTGGTCATCAGTGGGAAGATGCTGGTAAAATGAACTTATTGGTTCGTGGGCATCAGTTAAACGAACCAGTTCTTCTTTTTGAGAAAATAGAAGATTCCGAAGTGGAAGCTCAGATTGATAAATTAAATAAGAGTAAAGACGACAATATTAAAGCTAATACTATTGCGACTCCTGCAAAGGAAAATATAGATTTTGAGCAATTCAGTGCAATGGATATCCGTGTGGCGACAATTATTGCAGCCGAGAAAGTAGAGAAAACGAAAAAGCTTCTTAAACTAACCTTGGATACGGGTATTGATGAGCGGACAGTAGTTTCCGGTATAGCTGAATACTTTAAGCCGGAGGATATTATTGGAAAACAGGTTAGCGTGCTTGTTAACCTGGCGCCCCGTGAAATCAAGGGTGTGGTCTCACAGGGAATGATTTTAATGTCTGAAAATGCAAATGGAGAATTAACATTTGTTGCGCCAATAGAAAATCACAATAATGGAAGTATAGTCAGATAAATCAACTTTTATCTTAAAAGGGTGTAAAAAACGGTATAAATCTTAAGGTTTATACCGTTTTTTTATGTCTTTCATCTTATTTGTGTCTGTATTTCTTATTTTTCTACCGAGCCGATAGGTTTCTTATTTTATATATCTAGTTATTTATGGAGTATTTGACCTACGGTAATGCTTCTTTTTTATGAAATCAAGAGGAGTATGTTGTTTCATTTCTCCTAATTTGATCAAATAATTGATAATTCCGTGCTGTTTCGTCTATCTGTTGATGGATTTTTGAAGTCATATGTGATTTTGATATCAAAAATTGGTTTTTCTTCATTTTTTCAGTAATTGTGGAAGAAATTTTGATTCAAAAAGTGTATTTAACTATATAATTTCGATGTTTCTTATAAAAAGATAACAATTTCAATTCGATCGATTTGCAATGTAAAAAACACTTTTGTAGTGTCATTATTTAGTCATAAAATTATTACATACAATAATAAAAATATTGTATTGTAGCTCAATTATTATATTAGTCGCTAACTATTATTAACTAAACTAAATTTTTATGAAAAAACTTTTACAAAGTTTGTTCGTAATGATGCTGTGCGCAAACCTCGCATTAGCTCAGGACCGGACAATTTCAGGAACAGTTATATCCGGAGAGGATAATGCCCCGATTCCGGGAGCGACTGTTAAATTCAAAGGAGTCAAAGGCGGAACACAAACTGATGCCTCAGGTAAGTTTTCCGTAAGACTTCCTTCAGAAGTCAAAGTTGTTGAAATTTCTTCTCTCGGTTTTACCTCTCAGGAAATCGCCGTTGGTAATTCAACTGTATTGAGAGTTGTATTGGAGAGTGATGCTCAAACTTTAAGCGACATTGTTGTTGTTGGTTATGGTACCCAAAACCGTAAAGATGTAGCAGGATCTGTTTCAAAAGTTTCTGGTGATTTACTGCAGAATAACCCTGCACCTTCCTTCGACAGAATGCTTGCTGGTAAAGCTACTGGTGTACAGGTAATCACACCATCAGGAATATTAGGTGCTGCACCGCAAATTAGAATTCGTGGTGTGAACTCAATTACGTCTGGTACTACACCTTTATTTGTAGTAGACGGAGTGCCTGCGGTTAGCGGTGATGTCGGCGGATTTACAGCAACAAATGCGCTTGCCGATATTAATCCAAATGATATTGAATCATTGGAGATATTAAAAGATGGAGCAGCTACAGCTATTTACGGTTCACGTGCGGCTAATGGTGTTGTATTAATTACCACTAAAAGAGGTAAAAATGGTGTCCAGTTTAACTATGATGGCTGGACGGCTATTGCAAATGTTTCAAAGAGATTTGACCTGTTAAATGCAGATCAGTTCATTGAGATTGCGAATGAAAGATTTACAAATGCAAATCAAACGCCTCAAGCTAAACCGACTCCGGATGGTAATGGCGGATTTGTGAATACTGATTGGCAAGATGCAGTCTTCCAGCAGTCAATTCAGCAAAATCATTCCGTTTCTGCTTCCGGCGGTACGGATAAAACCAAATACTATTTCTCTTTAGGTTATACTGACCAAAAGGGAGCGATAGTTTCAAACGAATTGAGACGCTATTCTTTCAGAGCAAACGTCGATCAGAAAATTAATAACTTCCTGACTTTCGGAATTACCTCAGGTGTAACTTATCAGCGGAATCTTGGGCCACTTGCTGGGTCAAATAACCTTTCTGGTAACGTATTTGCAGCGACAAGAATGCTTCCTAACGTTCCAGTTTACAATTCAGAAGATCCTACAGGATACAATATCAGTCCGGACAGAAGATCTTTAGGAGCAGGGGCAAATTTAAGTCCTATCTCTGATGGAATTCCTAATATCCGTTTTGTATTAGATAACAATGTTCGTAAGTCGCAAACTTTAAGGTTGTTAGGGTCTACTTATTTAGAGGCGAAAATTTTAGATGGTCTTAAAATCAGAACTCAGTTAGGTATCGACGGATCTTTTGTAGACGATTTTATTTATACTGATCCAAGAACTGGTGATGGGTTGAGCGCAAATGGATCTATGTCTCAGGCTTATAATCCGTTCTTCAGATATAACTGGCAAAATATATTGAGTTACACCAAATCCATTAATGGTGAACATAATATTGATGTAACATTGGTTTCTGAATTGCAAAAACAAAGATCTTCTTTTTATCAGGCAAGCGTTTCCAATTTGCTGAATGTTTATTTTAACGAGAATATTACCAGTGGAACATTTATTACGCCAACGGTTTCCGGCGGTTTGACAAAAAATGCCATTGAATCTTACCTGGCTAGGGTAAACTATAACTTTAAAAATAAATACTACGTTACAGGATCCATCAGAAGAGATGCTCTTTCTGCTTTACCTAAAGAAAACCGTGTTGGTTATTTCCCAGGGGTAGGACTGCAATACCGTTTAAGTCAGGAGGATTTCTTTAAATCTTCGGATGCGTTTAGTTTTGTATCTGATCTGCGTATTAAAGCATCCTTCGCTAAAGTGGGTAACACTGATATCGGAAGTTTCCCTTATTTCGGAACCTATGGTGCAGCTTTATATGGCAATCAGGGGGGTATAGGATTCAATAATACAGGGAACCCTTTACTGAAATGGGAATCGCAGAAAAAATACGATGCAGGTCTGGAATTAGGCATGTTTAACAACAGGTTAAACTTTAGCGCGACTTATTGGAAACAAGTTACAGATGATTTGATTCTGGCAGCTCCAACTGCTCCATCTTTAGGTATTCCTACGAACTCAATCAACACAAACGTAGGTAGCATCGAAAATAGTGGATGGGAGCTCTCTGTAAATGGTGATATCGTTACATCAGCTAAGTTCAAATGGAACGCAACATTAAACTTCTCTACGCAGCAGAATAAAGTAACAGCTTTGGTTAACAACAGAGATATTATTACTGATTATAACATTATCCGCGTTGGAGAGTCTATCCGTTCTATTTATGGATATCAATACATGGGTGTGAATCCTGCTAATGGAAATCCATTGTACATGAAAGGTAATGGAACGGTTATTCAGGGTAGAATAAGTAACACTTCCTATTATACTTATGATCCTGCTAATCCTAATTATTTCTTTAATAATGCTTTACCAGTTGATCCGGTTACAAATCCTGACAACAGGTCTTCACTGTCAGGCAGCGACAAAAAAGTATTAGGTAATTCTCTTCCTAAATGGTTTGGAGGATTTAATAATACATTCACTTACAGTAATTTTGACCTGAATGTCTTCCTAAGATTCCAGGGAGGTAATTACGTGATGAACCGTACCCGTCAGGATCTTTTAAGCAATAACTTTGTAAACAATAGTACAGAGGTATTAAATAGATGGCAGAGTGTTGAAAATCCTGGTGATGGTCAAACGCCTAAATTGTGGGCTGCAAGAGGTGGATTCATTAATTTAGATAACAATGCTACGACTCGTTTCGTAGAAAAAGGCGACTTCTTAAGAATGGATAACCTGGCTCTTGGTTATACAATTCCTTCTGAGGTTATCAAAAAAGCTGGTTTAAGCAGACTTAGAGTATACGCTTCTGCCCAAAACCTATTTGTAATTACTGGTTATAAAGGATTAGATCCTGAAACAACTGGAAGTGGTACGTTAACAACTTTAGGTACAGGTGTAGACTTTAATGGTAACCCACAGTTGAAAACATTTACATTCGGTCTGAACATTGGCTTTTAAGCTGTTGTAATTTAAATTTTGAAAAAATGGATATGAAAATAAAAAATATAAGATTTCGCAGAAGCCTTTCGCTCCTGCTGATTGGCATGACATTAACTGCAATTTCTTCTTGTGAAAAGCAGACAGATCTCGTTCCAAATAACTCTTTTGCGGAAGGGGATGCATTTGTTACTCCAGATCGCGTTGCACAAGCAGTAAACGGTGTATATAGCGCCGCACAGGCAGGGTCATACGTAGATAATACAAACAGGGGTTATCCTTTTGGGGCAGCTAATACAGAGCAACAGGATGCAAGAGGTGAAGATGTGATTGCTGTTCCATCTTTCTTCGGGATAACATATGAAGGCACGTATTTAGCAAACTCGCCGAATAATACGGCTATGTGGGAAACGTTATATGCAATGATCAACAGGGCAAACGTTGTTATCGAGGGTGTTAAAACGGCTGCTGCAAGTAATGTAATTACACCTCAGCTCGCGTTGCAATACGAGGGAGAGGCACGTTACCTGCGAGCTATGGGGCATCACGAATTATTGGTTCACTTTGCAAGACCATATGGTCAGACTCCGGATGCATCGCATATGGGAGTTCCATATAGAACTGTTGGTATTAATACGCCTGGTAAAGTAGAGGAAAATCTGGCACAGGGTAGAAATTCAGTGAAAGAATGTTATGATAAAATAATTGAAGATCTGACTTTTGCAGAAACTAATCTTCCTGCAACTTATGGCACTGGAAATCTTAAGGTAACTCATGCGACCAAGGGAGCTGCTATAGCAATGAAAACCAGAATGTACCTTCATATGGGCAATTGGGCAAAAGTAATTGAAGAAGGCAATAAAATTATTTCAGCCTCTGCTCCGTTTACAAGTCCGATAGGTGGATATACATTAACAACTTTACCTGACGGTCCATTTGCGGGGAACTATTCAAATACAGAATCGATCTTCTCAATCGAAAACAATACGAACAGAAGTTCAGGTACTAATGGTTCTATCTCAACCATGTATAGTAAAGGACCGGGAAGGGCTTTAATCGCACTTTCTCCACTAATTTGGAATGCACCTTTCTGGAAACCAAACGACTTGAGACGTACATTATTAGCAAATAACGACGCAACTGCAACTGTAGCTGCCCGGGCTTATTTTTCTAACAAGTACCGTGATGCTGCAACTTTTACAGATGCTAATCCGATTATTCGTTATGCTGAAGTATTATTAAATGTTGCAGAAGCTAGCGCACGTACCGGTGGCGTTAATGATCGTGCATTAAGCTTATTGAATGCAGTTAGAAACAGAGCGGTAACTACCGTGGCCGATCAGTATACACTTGGCGGTTTCTCTAGTCCAAATGAATTGATTACTGCGGTATTGAATGAACGACGTATTGAGTTCCTTGCTGAAGGTCACCGTTGGGCTGATATTCATCGTCTGTCAACTGATGCTGTATTTACTACTGGAGGTATTCCTGCTAAAGTATCATACGCAAACACGACGTATGCTTCCTGGAATGCAACTACTCCTTACACTGGAGTAAGGGGAGTTACAGCAATACCTACTGCAGATTTTAGATTTATCTGGCCAATTCCGCAAAGTGAAACGGATAATAATCCGACGTTAAAATCACAACAGAATCCTGGATGGAATCAATAAAATCCAGAATAGAGACCAGATAATTTCAGGTTCTCAATTTAAGGATCATAGAAAAGGCTGTCCCATTTATTATTGGGACAGCCTTTTTTAAAATAGAACTTTTTTTTAGTAACTTATAAGAGATTTGATTCGAATCTCATTTTTAAACATCCTCTTAATAATATCAAGAAATGAAAATAACTATTTTTACACTTGTCTCAGGCTTGTTTTTAATGTCTGCAAATACTTATGCACAGCATGTTTTTGTTAACGATAATCAGGGAAAAGCTGTTGTCGAACACAAATATGAAAACCTGATCGGTTCTCCTTATTTATATGATACATGGGATCCTGGTATAGTTAAATTAGTGAATGGTTCTGTGCTTAAAGATGTGGACCTTAAATTTGATATGGTTAATGATATTTTATTGTTTAAAGGAAAGAAGGGTGAAACACTTCAATTTGTTGAACCGGTAAAGGAATTTACTTTTTCAGGTCCGGAAAAACACAAGATATTCAGAGCTGGTTTCGAATCAACAAAGAATACGGCAGGAAATGCATTTTACGAAGTATTGTTTGATGGTAATGTTAAGTTATTGAAGCGTGCAAAAAAAGTTATTATAGAATCCAAAGGATACAATTCTGCCACAGTAACCAAAAATGTCGATTTGGTTGAGAAATATTACTATGTCGATGCGAACGGCAAGATTTCAGAGTTTAAAAGTGGTAAAAAGCAGATACTAGGACTTTTTAATAACAAGGCAAAAGAAGTAGAAAAGCTGATTTCCGATGAGCATTTAGATCTTAAGAACGATGCGGATCTGGTTAAAATATTTCAGTATTATAATTCTACTTTGTAAATGCACTAGATATCCACGGGATGAAATCTCGATTCCCGGGGACTTCTGCTGAAGAAATAATTTCAAGTTCGCCACCCTGCATAATTTCATCTTGTGTAATCCACAAACGGTTTAATTTTTTTCCGTTTAGGTGTACCGCCTGTATATATGGTTTATTGTCTGCGTAGCCTTTAACTTTTATCCTGAATGACCTGCCTGCTGGCCAATTAAAGGTCACTTGTTCAAAAAATGGAACATTCAGATAATATACTGGCATACCAACACAAGCGGGAGAAATACCACAAGCGGCCAGTACATACCAGGAAGACATTGCTCCGGCATCATCGTCCATCGTCCGGATGTATGCCTCCGGTTTGTTTTGATAAATACGGTCAATAAAAGGATCTATTCCCCTGCTGTTATCATTGAAATAGTACTGCACTACGGTATCCATACCCAGTTTCCGGATTAATGCCTGCGACTTCCAGGGCTGCCCGGTAGCATTATACATTAAAGGAACTTGTATATCCGGTTCATTGGCATGGTTATACTGGTCCTTGCCAAAGAAATCGTCCAGTTGCTGGATATAAGCTTGTTCGCCACCCATTAAATTAATCAATCCTTTCAGGTCAAAGGGAGCAAACCAACGGTATTGCAGAATTGTACCTTGATATAAACCTCTTGCCGAAACTCTGTCTACATCCTTTTTACTGATATCCGCAAAATCTTTTTTCCAATACTCTTTATATTTTTCCGCTTTTTTCAGGTAGACGTTGCTCAACGTTTTTTCTTTCAGAATATCTAAAATCTGTGCAAGTGCCCAGCAGTCATAACTCGACTCGAGTGTCTTGTCAGGGTGGCTGTAATCCAGCTTATCTGCGTCTTTTATCAGGGAGTCACGGATTGAAGCGAAATCGACCCGGTAACCTTTTCTGAACGCATCTAATAAGACCACCATTGCATGTTCTGTTCTTACGGTGTTGGTCGGTTCAGTCTGTGTAGCATAGTCCTGTTTACCGTTCCTGTATAGGTTCTCAATCGAGTTTGTTATTCCCTGGTAAATATCTGGTAGTGTAATAGATAATAAAGGGAGCTGAGTGCGGTAATTGTCCCAGATTGCCCATCCGTTATATAACTGGGAGGAGTGCTGCTTGATTTCGCCTTTTGTATTCCTGTAACTGCCGTCTTTTTCGGTAATCAGATATGGGGACTGCAAGCCTCTGTAATATAAGGAGTAGAATAAATTTGTTCTGTCCTGATCTCCTTTAACGTCAATACTTCCTAAAACATCGTTCCAGCGTGAAATAGTTGACTGAAGCATTGCTTCGGCATTCATTGTGCTAAGATTAGCCCTTGCGTGCGACACGTCTACTGAAGAAAAGGCTATCCTGATAGTTGCTTCTTTGGCATCTGGTAAAAGTTCTGCCTGAAGTTTATGATCGGCTAATGTGGTCCATTTCACAGGGGTGTTAATTTTCAATGTATAATAAATCTTGTAACTACCGACATTACAAGTTGTACGAGCCTGTATATAACCACTGATTTCCTGTCCATTAATCTCATGCTCTTCATTTTGAAACTGATTGGCTAAAGTATGGCTGAGATCAATATAAAATCCTTTCTTTCCTTCTGGAAAGATGTAAGTTTCCAACCCTTCGTTCTCGTGAACAATAAGGTCAGCTTTAATCTGGTTTGTGAAGCTTACTTTATAATTTCCGGGAGATGCTGTTTCTGCGGTTTTTATAAGTTGTGACTGCATAGGCTTTTCTCCAAGAAAGGGCTTAATTAGAATATTGCCACCGCTGCCCTGACAGCCTACTCCCTCAATCCTGTTATGTGTAAAGCCTTCAAATATTTTCGCTTTGTATTCATAACCAGCATGTAGTTTGGGATAGGTTTGAGGGCCGATACTCATCATACTAAATGGGTAACTAGCTGCAGGAGATAGCTGTCCCCGGTCTCCGGAGGTCCCCAGAAATACATTTACATTTCTGGAGTAATTTACTTCTTTTCCCTTCATTTCAGACTGTCCCTGGGCGAAGAGCGCCATAGGAATGAAGAGCAGCGTATACAAATATTTGTTCATATTAATTTTAGTCAATAAAGAAATGGCGGGGAGTATAGGTCCCCGCCATTTTCATATGGTCTTAGATTGGAGTGTGAACCTCCTGAAAATTAGTATCCTGGATTCTGGTACATCCTTGCGGGATCCAGTTTTACTTCATCTAACGGTATTGGAAAATAACGGTCTTTAGTACTAAAGTTGGCCAACTTTGCATTTCCAAAAGTAGATTGTGGTTTAGCTTTAAAGTATGCCACCAGTTCTCCGGTGGTAAAAAAACGGAGCAAGTCAAACCAACGCTGGTGTTCAAACGCAAGCTCAACTCTGCGCTCATGCAGGATAGCTAGTTTCAGCGTTGGATATTTACTATTATAATCGGCTGTTAAGCGTGCCGAAGCATATAAAGGAACTCCTGCACGTTCACGTACCATGTCCAGATATTGTATAGCCAGCGCATCATTTCCCTGGTACATTTTAACTTCTGCCAGCATAAGAATCACATCTGCGTAACGAATGATTGGGGTGTTATTACCTCCGTACCCGTTTACCGAAGCAGTTGAACTGGCATCACGGTATTTAGTAATGAAATAATCCTGAACCTGCGGGCTGTTGGCGAACTTAATAGAAAAAGCTGCACGTGGGTCATTTTTTTCATACTCATTCACAAGATCTCTGGTAACATTGCCTCCAACGCCTGTTGTAACCTTGAGTGAGTTAATAGTTTCTCCTAATGGCTGGTTATTCGCGGCAATACTTGAGCTGTAACTGATGTCACCCTGTTTATTTACAATCTCAAAAATGATTTCCGGGTTGTTGGTTTTTTTATTCACATCGAAGACATCAGCATAAGCGACATCTGCCAGCTTACCAAACGGTTTCATTTGATAAGCAGCACTGAGGTAGGTATCTGCATTGGCCAGGTTTTCTGCCTTTTGATCGGCCAATGTGGTGTACATAGTTAGATAGACTTGACCTAACAAACCGTTAATCGCCGCTTTTGAAATGCGTCCGGCATTTGCCCCGTTTTGCAAATTTGGCAGTTTACTGTTCAGCCCGGCTTTCAGGTCTTCTACAATCTGCGCATATACAGCTGCCTCAGACTGTCTGTATGTGTTTTCTGTAACTTCTTTATTGCTGGTTAACTGTTTAGTAACCAAAGGCACGGCGCCCCATTTTCTAACCAACTGGAAATACATCAGCGCACGGATAAATTTAGTTTCGGCCAGGTATTGCTCTTTGATGTCGGCATTACTAAAAGTTACCCTGTCAATATTGCTGGTTATTACATTACAGCGTGTTATAGTCTGATAAAGGTTAGACCAGTGAGCTTTAAGATAAGTGTTACTCGGTAGAATACTGAAGTCACCAAATTGAAATGGTTCTCCTGAGTTAGACTGCGCATCATCACGTCCGGTATCGTCAGACCGCTCATCGGTAAAAAGGCCGCTGTTTTCGCCGATGTTATTGCTGGAACGTAATGCTGTATAAGCACCATTTACGGCCAGAAGGACATCATTCTCAGATTTGAAAGCATCAACAACATTGACTGCATTCGGATTATTCTGTTCAATGAAATCCTTTTTACAGGAGGCGAATGACACCAGTGTGATTGCGAATATAATTGGAATATGTTTTTTCATATTGTGTTCGAATTGTATTTTATGTATTTAATGGAATCAAGAAACTAATTGCCGGATTAAAAAGTTACTTTGACACCCAGGTTATAAGTTCTGGCCAGCGGATAATTTCCATAATCAACACCAGGTGAAAGATTTGCTGTACTTGTACCTGTTGAAGAATTAGATGCGTTGATATTATAATCTACATCCGGGTTATAACCTTTATATTTAGTTAATGTAAAGGCATTGTCTACGGAAGCGAAGATTCTGATATTCTCCACTTTCAGTCGTTGCGTTAAACTTTTCGGTACCTGATAACCAATTGTTGCATTAGTCATCCTTAAATAAGATCCATCCTGCAGGTAGAAAGAAGACAGGCGTGTACTGTTACTTTGTGTTCCGGCACGGGACGCACGGTAGTTTAAGCCACTTCCCGGTTGAGCTGCGGAAACATAACGGTTGGCTACCTCAGCATATTGGTTTCCTGAACCTTCAAAATTATACAGATAATAATCCTGGCCGTCTAACACTTTATTTCCGTAAGAACCATTAAATGAAGCGCGGAAATCGAAAGCTTTGTAGCTGGCCGATAAAGCAAAACCGTAAGTGAAATCTGCGTAAGGGCTTCCAATGACTTTTTTATCTGCGTCATTAATAATTCCATCACCATTAACGTCTTCAAAATAAAGATCACCTACTTTAGCAGGGTTTGATGAAGATGCAGAAGGGGCTACTTTACCCAGATTCTCTTCTGTTATCCTTCCCAGAACTTTATAACCATAGAACATTCCTACAGGTTGACCTTGTTGGGTAACGTGAGTTAGGTAGGAACGCTCTGCTCCAGATGTATAGATCGTGCTGGCGCCACCCAGATCGACAACCTTATTCCTGTTAATGGCAATGTTTCCACTCAGGTTTACTGTCCAGTCTTTACTGCTGATAATTTTTCCATCGGCCTGAAAATCGAAGCCTTTGTTTCGGATTTTGCTGTCTTTTAGATTGGTGAGAATTGACGATGATCCGGAAACGGCAGAAATCGGCTGGTTAAATAATAAATTGTAGGAATTACTCAAATAGTAATTCACATTGAATGATAAACGGTTGTTAAATACAGTAATATCTGTTCCCAGGTTATATTGTGAGGTAGATTCCCAACCTAGATTTTCGTCCTTGATATCATTAGCATAAATAGCAGATGCTACTGCACCTGACCCGAATACCGCCCCTGTAGGGGAACTAACCGTTTGTACAGAGTTGTAATTTCCAATATTATTATTTCCGCTTAGACCCCAACTTGCACGGATTTTGACGGTCGATTGTGCACCAAGGAAGTCATTATACCAGTCTTCCTGTGATAAACTCCATCCAGCTGCAACAGATGGGAATGTACCCCATTTATTTACGGCTCCAAATCTGGAGGATGCATCTCTTCTGAATGAACCTGTCAGGAAATATTTACTGTCATAGTTATAGCTGAAGCGTCCAAAATAGGATAGTAATGTGTTGACAGATTTCACTGCTGAATTCAGCGTAAATAAAGTGGGATCTGCACCTTTACCGGAAATTTCCTTGATGTTGTCATTAGTAAAGCCTCTTGCTGTAACTCTGATCAGATCACTGGTGGTTTCCTGTGCTGAATAACCGCCTAAGACATTAAATTTATGTTTGCCAATTGTCTTGTCATAGTTTAAAGTAAACTCCGCGAGTTTATCCACCTGATTTAAGGTCTGCGCGATCGCATTAGCTGCGGCCATAGAAGAGGCTGAATATGGTGGGTTCCCTGCACCATTACTTAGACTGGTCGGAAGGTAATAGTCGTATTTTTCACTATAGGTTTGTGTACCCAGATTGGCTTTGAATGTTAAGCCCTCCAGCAGATCGTAAGTGGAATATGCATTATATGTACTTCTGTATGCCAGACGCTCACTTTTTGTTTCTTCTACCATTGCTAATGGATTTTCCATTCCATTAAATCCGTATTGGTTGGCAACTTCACTCATTCCGTATTTAACAGGGTTGCCTGCGGCATCTCTTGCCGGCATATATGGAATATATAAAAGTGCTGCCATCATCGGGCTGAATCGCCCTTCTCCGACTTCCTTACTTTTAGTTTCTGTGTAGGCGATATTAGCACCAACTTTCATCCTTTTGTTAACGTTAGCCTCAATATTACTCCTGAAATTGAGTGCATTCATAGATGTATTGGTTACTATACCTCCCTGGTCCTGATAGCCACCGCTTACAAAATATCTGATATCCTTGTTACCACCAGAGAACGATAGGTTGTGGCGCTGAAAGAACGCATTCCTATATAACTCATCCTGCCAGTCTGTATTTATCTTAGGTTTAATCAGGCTCTGAGTCGCAGCATCATAAATATCTGTCGGGATACTTACTGATGATCCGTTACCGACATTGGCGATTCTTGTTGTATTATTATCCGAATACATGGCATCATTCCATTTTTTTCCGGTATTAATAATCAGATCTTTGTAGGAATTGTTACGGGCATCAATTACCAGCTGTGCAAATTGAGACGCATCGAGCAGATCAATTTTCTTAGCTAGCTGGGAAAAGCCCGTCTGCACGTCATATTGGAACTTTCCTTTGCCATCCTTACCTTTTTTAGTGGTAATCATCACAACACCGCCAGATGCTCTTGAACCATAAATGGCTGCGGATGCTGCATCTTTCAAAATGTCAATGGTTTCAATATCTTCCGGGTTTACAAACACATTATTTCCGGCTGGGTATCCGTCTATTACGTAGAGTGGATCTGAGCTGGCATTGATGGATCCTACACCCCGAACGCGAATTTTTGTACCTGCATATGGTGCTCCACTTGTCTGGGAAACCTGGACACCGGCAACCTTACCTACCAGGGCTTGTCCGATTGTCGGAGCAGTAAGGTTTAATTCTGATGCCTTAACACTGCTGATTGCACCGGTAACATCAGATTTTCTAATTTTCTGATAGCCAATTGCAACAACTTCCTGCAGTGAGTTACTGGATTCTTTTAATTTGATATTAACTTTAGTCTGACTGGTAATCAAAACCTGAGCCTTTTCATATCCTATGAAATTGAAGCTTAATGTCGAACCGCTGGCTACACTAATCGTGAACCGGCCGTTGCTGTCGGTACCAACTTTATGCCCAGACGTCTGATCCAGTACTGTTACACCCGGCAACGGTTGATTTTGCTCGTCAGTAACCGTACCTGTAACCTGAATTTGTGCTTGTCTAATTGCATTTAGGTTTTTATAAAACGTTTTAGCTCGATCTGAAATAAAAAGGTGCTTTTCTATAGCACCTAATTTTTTCGTGTGATTGGCGGCAGCTTTAGCGCCTTGTCCCAATGGCATTAATGCCAGCAGTACAAAACCTGAGACTCCGGACCCTAATCCCACTTTAGAAAGCTTGAATAGCGAGTTCTGATAGAATTTTTGCATTATTAATCTGTTTTGATAAGGTTTAATTGCGTGTGTGCTGTTAAAATATCTGTCTGAATTCTTTCGAACCAGGCAGAAACTAAACTTCGCGCAAAACTAGACTGCCTGTATAACCTCTATGTTAAATCGCTGTTAAGATCAGCGACGCCCCTAAATAGTCGACCAGGGGTGCGAAAATGAATTCTTTAACGGAGGGATTTTGTTTGCAAAATGGATTATAATGCGTTTGATTTATTGCTATATTTGCGGCGGCCCGATTTCGCTGTTTTAAATGCAGGGGATATGCCGGCGCCAATGGTCCCGTAGTTCAACGGATAGAATAGAAGTTTCCTAAACTTTAGATATGAGTTCGATTCTCGTCGGGACCACAAAAACACAAAACCCTGTATTCAAATGAATGCAGGGTTTTGTGTTTTTAGATTCTTAGATATTACGTAGAATATTTAATGCCATAGCTTATACGCTATCAAAAGATATATACGGAGTAAAAAGCTACGGTCCTTTTTTAATTTTTTTTCGGAGGCGGTAACTGACCATTTTCTCCACCCGTATCGAAAGTGCTGTAAGTAGGATTTGTTCCTGTCGTATTGTGGTTATTTGTGTTAGTATGTGAAGGGGATGCCAATCCCATTAAAAAGGCAAATATAGATCCAAACATGACTATAAATTTAAGAATGAAAATCTCTGTAGTTCCCCTCGAACCCTATCGCGGGGTTTGCTACTATTGCAATCAGAAGCACTTTTGAAATTTTAAGGCAATATAAGATTCTGTGCTTAGAATAATAACTACTTTATTAGCCGGTTACTAGCTCCCGCAATTTATCCCCTTATGAAATTTGTACATTCTGCCAATCGTTTAAGCCGAAGAAAAAATAGGTTTTGGTAATGCTAAAACCGGTTACAGCTTATATTTAAATAAGTATAATATAAGTAAAGTTGCTGACCTGTAATTTTCTTAACGTGTAAAAGCTTCCTTTTATAGCGCAGAACCTTCTTGTTATCTAATATTTTTTTGCCCGGTTTTTATTCAAAGCATATTTGAAATAGAAGAACGACAAGATTTAATATGAAGAAGCTGGGCATACTCTTAATTGGTTTATTTATTTCAGGACTATGTTTAGCTCAGGATGTTATACGAGGTAAAGTAGTGGATGAAGCCGGGAGTCCAATTCCATTTGCGACCATAAGTATCTCGGTAAAGAATGATAGTGTTCCGTCCGCTGTTAGATTAACTGATAATAATGGTCTGTTCGAGTTAAAATATGATAACAATAGAATCCAGACTTTAAAGGTCGCCTACCTGGGTTATGAATCCTTAACTGCAGAGACGAAACCGGTATCCGATAAGTTAACAGATCCATTAATCCTGACGCTAAAAGCGAAGAAGAACAATTTGGCTGAAGTGACGGTAACAGGCAGGAAGAAGCTAATTACACAAAAGATAGACAGATTGGTGTTGAGTATCTCAAATAATGCACTTACTGCAGGAAAATCATCATTGGAAATATTCAGTATGGCTCCGGGAGTTTTTGTAAATAATGGTTCTATATCAATCAATGGTAACAGAGGGACCAGGGTAATGATTAACGGAAAGATCTTACAACTTACCGGAGATGATTTAAACAGTTACCTGAATAACCTCCGGGCAGATGATATTGAATCTGTAGAAGTTATTGCACATCCGCCGGCGGAGTACGAAGCGCAGGGTACAGGGGGGATGCTCAATATTATCCTGAAAAAGCAAACGTCTGCTGGTTTAAACGGATCTGTTAATGCGGGGTATACGCAAGGCCGGTATGCAGGCACGAATGAAGGAGTGCGTCTGAATTTCCGGGAGGGAAAAGTTTCTGCCTTCGCCAATTATAACTTCAATAAGTTGAAAAGTTATGAGAATAGTGAAATGACCAGGCATTATGTTGATCAGCCTTATCAATTTGCTGAATCGGCCAGGCGAATAATTAACGATAACGGGCACAGGATAAATACGGGAGCTATATATGATATTTCACCTAAGCAATACATTGCGATTGATTATGTAGGCTCGTTCAGCAAAAGGATATCACCTTATTATTCTTCGGCCTTCGTTGATTATAATGATCAGGCAGAAAATGTGATTAACATCGGGACATTTCCTACAGATACCAAGACTAACTATAATAATATCGGTATGAATTATAGTCTCGCTTTGGATAAATCAGGCTCTGGTTTTCAAATATTAGCTGATTATACAAGTAATAAGCTGACAAAGAATAGTGCCGCTAACAGTGCCTTTTATAATTATAATAATGTGTTCTTATCAGATACAGCATTTAGAAATACGACTCCGAGTGATGCGTCAATTTATACTGCCGATGCCCGATATACTAAAGTTCTTGCCAATAAAAATAGTTTGAGTCTCGGAGTCAAGGGGGCATCCACTGTGATTAACAATAGTGCAGCCTTCGAAAGCCTGGAGAACGGTTTATGGGAAAGTAACCCCGAGCAAGATTATATATACGATTACAAAGAAAAAATCATAGCTGGTTATTTTAATTATTCTGGTACCGTGCTGAATACCAGTGTAAAACTTGGTCTGCGTGGTGAGTATACAGATATGTCCGGTAATTTGCTGACGTCGAATCAGTTAACCAAGCGAGATTATTTCAACTTATTTCCCTCTTTGTTTTTGAAACGCAATCTGAATAAAAAAGGAGATAACTATTTGTCGTTGTATTACGGAAGAAGACTATCCCGACCTTCATATAACAGCTTGAATCCTTATGAGTCCTATATTAATAACTACTCTGTAGGGCGCGGAAATCCATATCTGACTCCATCTTACAGTAATGTTTATGAAGTTGGATTTACTTTAAAAAGTAAGTATTCCTTTAAAGCCGGATATCAGCATGATAAAGACCTGGTTTCCCAGTTTATTAAAGTAGATGATCAGAATCCGTTATTATGGATTTATACTTTCGAAAACTACGGAAGGAACAGGAATCTGAATTTCTCTGCAAATGTTCCTGTGTCGATAACCAAATGGTGGGAATCAAATACAAATGTCCAGCTCAGGCATCAGGATATAAGTACGCCGGATCTGGAGATCAGAAAGTGGATTTTTTACCTGCAGACCAACCATGATTTCAGGTTATCATCAAAAGCAAGCATAAACCTGAATGCCTATTACATTTCAAATGTGATTTCGGGTAATCTATTGACCGATAAATTGTATAGCGTCAATATAGGAGGGCAATACAAGTTGCTGTCAAATAGAATGTTAGTTCGTGCAACCGTCTCGGATCCATTTTATACCTATAAAATAGTTGGGACTTCAATTTATAAAAACTACTCATCAAGTGTATCACAAAGAAGACAGTCAAGAACGTTTAATCTATCCCTCACGTACAATTTTGATTTAGGGAAATCATTTAAATCAAAAAAACTGCAAAAGAGCAGTGAAGAGGAAGAAAAACGCTTATAAAAATATTATTGCAATAATGGGTGGAAGCCGAAAAACCCTGAAGAGTAGGCCTGAAAAACTTAAACTTAAAACCATGTTAACTCCAGAACAAAAAAACAAACTGCAAGCTAAAATGAAAAATTTCTCTAGTGAATTAGACAAACTTGCTGAAAACCCAATTCAAGAGAATGAAGCCGGACAAATCGAGGGAGGTTTCGCAGAAAGCGCTACTGAAGATTCTGCTGCGGACGATATCATTATCAACTTCTTCTGCTAGAAGTCTAAGTAAGGGAGAGTTTTAACTCTCCTTTACTTTTTCTGTAAAACTCCAATTCAAATTATATAGGCAATTAATAAAAGAAATAATGAAGCTTAGCAAGTATAATAATCAGGTGCCTTACGGTGAAAAAACATTACTATATAACGCTTATACTGATAAATTCATACTGGTTGAGCCTTTGATCAATGACTTATTCACTGCGGCTAAAAATGAAGGTCCTGAAGCATTACAAGAAATACACCCGACATTCTTCGAAGTCCTGAAAAACAGAGGCTTTATAGTAGATCATCAAACAGATGAGCTTGAATTGGTTAAGTTAAAAAGGGCGCAGGTCGACCTTGAGGATGATACAGAATATAAGCTCATTATAAACCCTACGATGAACTGCAATTTCAAATGCTGGTATTGTTACGAATCTCATATTAAAGATTCTAAGATGACTGCAGAAACGATAGAGAGTTTGAAAAAACATATAAGTAGTGTAGTGGGTACGATGGAGAATCTTAAAACTTTCCATATTTCCTGGTTTGGCGGTGAGCCCTTTTTATTCTATGAAAAGATCATTAAGCCTGTCTCTGAATATGCTGTCGCAATCCTGTCCGCCAGAAACATAACGCTTTCTACGACCTATACAACAAATGGTTTTTTGATAAAAGAGACCATGATTGAGGAATTCCATAAAAGCAGGGTACGAAATTTCCAGATAACTCTTGATGGAAATAAGGAAATGCATGATACAGTTAGATTTGTGAACTCCAAGAAGGGTTCTTATGATGATATCGTTGCTAATGTTTTGCTTTTATGCAGGAATGAACTAAATGTGTCGCTGAGGATTAATTACACAAAGTCGAACCTTACTAATTTAGATGATATCATCGAGCACCTGGGGCCGCTTGAGCCAGAATTCAGAAAATATATGACCATTACTTTCCATAAAGTCTGGCAGGAGACGGATAAGAATTTAGGTGAAAAAGTTAGTGAGTTAAATCAAAAATTCAGAACTGCAGGTTTCAGATCTATTTATGGTGGGGTTATCAATAACGTGAGAAGATCCTGCTACGCGGACAGAAGATATCAGGCCACTATTAATTATAATGGTGACGTATTTAAATGTACAGCCAGAAATTTTAGCGCTGAAAGTAAAGAAGGTAGTTTAAATACAAATGGCGTTATAGAATGGAACCATAAAAGAGAGGAAAGACTAGATGTGAAGTTTAAGAATAAACCATGTTTGGAATGTCCTATACTCCCAATTTGTAATGGAGGGTGTTCACAAAAAGCATTAGAGAATGCAGGAAAGGATTATTGTGTTTATAATTTTGATAATAATCTGAAAGCGGCTGTTATCCTGAATAAATACGACTTTTTAATGAATCCTCCGCTAGTCTGATATGGTGAATTTTAAGACTTCCGTCAAAATAAAAATTGTCGCTATACCGGGTAAAAATCCGGAACTCAGTGATAAACTGGTATTTTCTCAGAGGACTGGGAAATTGATCCGGCTCTCCGAAAGTTATATCTCTTTACTATTTAAAAATCAGTTTATCAATATGCCCGGCCAGCTTATTCAGATCCTGGCAAGGAATGAGTTAATTGTACCGGATTTTGAAAATGAAGCAACAGAGATCTTGTACAAACAATCAGTTTACCAGCTGGAAAATGAAAAGTTCGATACTTTACAATTGGAACAAATAGAAGATCACCATATACTGGCCATCGCCGAAAAATTAAAGTTGATTTAATTTTTATTACTAAGCCGCCCGGCTTTCTCATTCCCTGAATATGTTAACATCACCTGTCTACGAACTTGCAGTAAATGCGGCCAAATACAATACGTTGCTTGAAAAAAGCTTGAATGAAGAACTCAGCAAGGAAGAACTCTTCAGGTATAACGTGCTGTCCTCCTATTGCAAAACCGCCTTTGATTTCGCTAAAAAGAATAAATTGCATCTTTCAGCATATCATTTTGACAAAGGTGATTTGTTACTTAAAGAATCAAAGAATACCCTTTTTTTTAAATGGGCAGCCTTATACGCACTTCCTAAGAAGGCGTATTTTTTATACAAGGGTGGTGAGTTAACATCTGCGGAGATCATGACGCAGTATGTCATTAACCTCTGTGGGCTGCTGAGAGACCACGGGCATGAGTATGTGATCTTTGCAGAATTGCAGCAATATCAAAATCTGGCCAGAATATATTTTTTTAGTAAAAGAATAGAAAAAGCTATCGATTTATGTAATCAGTGCCTTCAGCTCCTTTATTCCGGATCATGCGGTCTGACCGAATCCAACTACCTTTCCAGTGAATCAGACCCGGTTAAAGATGAGCTATGTATAGCTTTTAATTATCAATTGATAGTAGAAACACTTTATACTTTTTTAAAGGTTTCAAAGGGAGACAAAAAATTGATTTCCAGGTGGGTCGGGATTTTTCTGACTTCAGATTTAATTAACATGTGGGATGAGAAACGGACGGATCCTGAATACAACGAAATTCTGACATGTATGGGGATATTCCAGTTGCTCCCAAAGCGAAAATGGGATCATTTCAAAAATGACTTATCCCAATATATGAATGTAAATATCCTTCCTAATCAGCGTCTTCAGATAGTGCTAACAGAATATATTTCTTTATTCTCCTAAATCCAGCTGATTCTTAATCAATTCATAATAGTAGCCTTTGCGTGCGACAAGATCAAGGTGTTTACCTTCTTCTACGATTGTACTTTTGTTCAGGACAATTATCTTATCCGCATTCTTAACAGTACTTAGGCGGTGAGCGACTACCATAACTGTCTTTCCTTCATAAAAACTATTTAACCGCTCAATAATGGCTTTTTCATTATTTGCATCCAGGGCACTCGTCGCTTCGTCCAGGAATATATATTCAGGATCTTTATATACCACCCTGGCAATAAGAATTCGTTGCTTCTGCCCACCGCTGGTGCCCTTTCCATCTGTCCCGATCTTAGTATTTAAACCTAAGGGCAAATTAGAAATGAATTCAGTAAGGTTAGCCACGTGAAGTGCCCTGGACAATTTGTCTTTATCAATATTTTCATCTCCCATTACAATATTATTCAGGATTGAATCAGAAAAGATAAACCCGTCTTGCATCACAACACCACATTTCTCTCTCCAGTAACTCGGGCTGATAGTATTAAAATCGACTAAATCGCCAACTGTAATTCTTCCCGAAGAAGGGTTATAGATTCTTAACAACAATTTCAATAACGTGGTCTTTCCACTACCGCTTGTTCCAACGATTGCTGTGACTCTTCCTTCAGGTATCACTAGGTTTAGATCCTTAATAATGTAATTATTCCCTGCGCCGGAATAGGCGAAGGAAACATTTTCCAGCTGAAGACCTCTGTCTGACGGCAGAGCTCGCTGGTATCCTTTAATTTCTGACTCCTCATTCTCGATCTCATGAATTTGTCCGATTCTTTCTATACTTATTTTTGCATCTTGTGCAATTTGCATAAACCCCGCCATCTGAGAAATTGGACTGTTCATTTGTCCGATAATAAATTGAATTGCCATCATATCCCCTAAGCTTAATTCGCCTTTTAATACTGACATAGCGGCCAGATATATAATAACAATATCTTTAGCCTGATTAATAAGCAGCGCACCGGTTTTCTGGTATTGCTCCAGCGTAAGACTTTTAATATTTAACTTAAACAGTCTTGCCTGCACACGCTCCCAATCCCATATTTTTGGCGTCCCGCTATCATTAATTTTTATCTCTTGTATACCATTTATTATCTGCAGAATTTTCGACTGATTCTGTGCTCTCGCCTCAAATTTTTTAAAATCAAGCTGCTTTCTTCTCTTTAGAAAGTAAAGCATCCAGAGGAAATAGACAGAACTTCCAGAAATGAAAACGATAAAAATAATTGGACTGTAATACACGATAAGGGCGCTGAATATTACTAAATTAAAAAAGGAAAATATGGTACTTAAAGAGTTGCCTGTTAGTAAGACTTCAATCCTTTTGTGGTCTTCAATCCTTTGCAGGATATCTCCTGTCAGTTTAGTGTCGAAAAAGGACAAAGGTAATTTCATTAGTTTATGCAGGAAATCAGATATGATACTAATGTTCACCCTGCTTGTAATGTGAAGAAGCACCCAGCCTCTGACCAGCTCAATAAAAAACTGTCCGATTGAAAGCATCAGCTGGCCAATTAATATAAGCGTGATTAACTGAAAGCTCTGATTCTTAATACCTACGTCAATCAGACTTTTGGTTAGAAGCGGAAAAATTAACTGTATAATACTGGCCGCCAATACACCGATCAATAGTTGAATTACCAGCTTCTTATAGTGCCATATATTCGCCCATAGATAATTAAGACCCACGGATGGACTTTTTTGAACAGATTCTTCCTGAAGATAGAATTCTGGAGTAGGCTGCAAAAATAAGGCGATCCCGATTGGAGAATTATTATTCGAGGTAAAAGCCCAGTTTTCGATAAAATCATTTTTGCTGTATTTTCCTAATCCTGAAGCAGGGTCCGAGACATAAACCTTATTTTTTGATACCTTATATACTATCAGGAAATGATTTTTTTTCCAGTGAACAATGCAGGGAAGAGCTCCGGCCTTTGATATAGTTTCAAATGGAATTTTTCCACCGACAGCCCTGATGCCGATCGATTCTGCGGCCTTTGTTATCCCTAACAGTGATACCCCGGTCTTTCCTATATCAGAAAGTTTTCTAATTTTATCGATATTGAAAAACTTTCCGTAGTGTTTACTGATCATGAGTAAACACGTCGGGCCACAATCCATCATATCGTTTTGTCTATAGTTTGGAAATGTCGTCGTAGATAGCATCTTTTTAATTTTTTTTGATAAGTTTGGATTTCTCAACTGCAGTATGTGCCAATATTTCAGGTAAATGCAAGTAGTTGTTTTTTCTCTACTTAAAAAAAAATATTCGATGACCCGCCATAATGAACCGATATAATACCTCCCCAACCCCACAACAAAAAGAATCGGTTTATACCTCGAGCTTAATATTGAATTTCATATCCTGGTTTAATTCTTTTTATACTAAAGAAAAGAGAATTGCACTTCACATATTTATGTGGCTGATGTTTGGTCTGATGGTAGAATTCGGCCTGTTGGTAAGCTATAAACTTTCGTTTTTTACATCTCTCTTTTTTTTGGCAAGAAGTCTTGTAGGGAATGCTGTAATTTTTTACCTGTTTTTCTATTTCATCTTTCCCCGCTTTATCCTGAAGGGGAAGATATATATAGGCATAGCGTTGACTATTGGCTGTCTTTTTATCTGGCAGATCAATGGTTATTTTGCCATGATACTTAGCAGCAAATACGGGCAGATAGAAAGTTTAGGTTTGCGGGAACAGGTAAATGAAGATATACGATATGGTTTTCTTCACATTTTTACTTTAGAAAAGATTTTTGGAAGTCTGATATATATAATATCCTCTCTTTCGCCTGTTTTTTGTGTCAAAATAATAGCTGATGTTACTAAATCAGTTTATAGAGCTACGCAGATTGAAATGGAAAAAACAGATTTAGAAGTGAATTTTCTGAAATCACAATTAAATCCTCATTTTTTGTTTAATACTTTAAATACAATTTATATCTTAAATATGAAAAAAGATAAAGCTGCTTCGGATGTTATCCTCGAGCTGTCTGATACTTTAAGATATACGTTGTACGAATCCAATACCGATAAAGTGCTATTATATAAGGAACTGGATTTTTTGCAGAATTTTGTAAACCTGGAGAAAGTCAGGCAGAACAAGAATACAAGGATTGATTTTAATTGTGATAGAACTCATGTGGACGAACTCACTATCTCACCCCTGCTTATGTTTCCTTTTGTCGAAAATGCATTTAAGCATGGCTTAGGGACATCATTGAAAGATCCCTGGCTGGAGATTAACACAAAAGTTGTTGATAAGGTATTTTATTTTAGTATTAAGAATAGTAAAAATGAGGAAAATAATGGGGAGCAGATTAAAGAATATGTAGGTGGAATAGGTGTTGCCAATACAAAAAAGCGTTTAGCCTTTTTATATCCTGAAAGACATAGTCTTGAGATTCTTAATTTACCAAACGAATATAGTATAGCACTTAAGATAGATCTTAGTTATGAGTAAATACATCAAATGTATGGTCGTTGATAATGAGCCATTGAACCTCGAAATAATGGAGGAATTTATCAGTAAAGTAGCCTACCTGAAATTAGTTCATAAGTGTGAAGATGCATTTGAGGCGATTGAATTCCTCGAGAATAATGAAGTAGATCTTTTATTTTCGGACATTCAAATGCCTAAGATAAATGGTCTTGAGCTGGTTAAGTCACTGCCAAATCCGCCAGCAATAATTTTCGCAACTGCATTCAGCGATTATGCAATTAGCGGATTTGATATCGGAGTTGTAGATTACTTATTAAAACCGATCTCGTTTGACCGGTTTCTGAAAGCCTGTAACAAGGCAAAGGCTCAGATTCAGCAGAATGAATTAAAAAGCACCGGTACACCTGCGATTAATGAATCTTTACACCTTTTCATTAAGGAGAATGATAAGCTGACCAAGGTGCTTTTTACAGATATCCTGTATGTTGAAGCGCTGGGTGATTATATTAAAATTATTACTTCTACCGGCTCTTTAGTGACCTATTCCACACTTAAAGGTTTTGAAGAGCGCCTGTTAAATAAGTCGTTTGTCAGAACGCATAAATCGTTTATAGTACAGATAAATGCAATAAAGTCAATAACTGGCAACACTATAACATTGATTGACGGCTATTCTATTCCTATTTCCAAAAATTATAAAGAAAGTTTTCAAAATGCAGTGATGACATAAAATTAGTTTGATTTCTTAACGTGTATTATAGCAAGGTAAACGAGTAGATCAGGTCTCTAGTCGAATAAATTTCAGCAGGGCAAGTTTGATTATCATATTTATCATATAAAAAAAATGAGATATGAAAAAGAATGCTACACCGAAATCTAAGTTAACTATTAAAAAAGTCCTTGTTTCAAATCTGACAAGCGTAAAAGTCAATCATACAAAAGAGACAACCGAAACTTTTACACTTTCAAATTTTTAGTATGTCGATACAATGTTTCATAATTGATCATCATCCGTTAAATTTGAAGATTTTTGAATCCTATATTCATAAGACTCCTCTTTTTGAGTTTTTGGGCTCTGTGGCGTCCTGCCAGGCATATTACGATTCCAGCGTTAGATCAGATATATTATTGATAAATATCGATAGTATGACGGAAGAAAAACCAGAATCTTTTAAGCACCTGAACCAGATTCTGATCTTTATGACCGATCGCCCTTACGATCAGTCTGACATTATGAAATTGGATCGAAACTATGAAAATACAGGATTCCTGGCGCTACCGGCTACATATAAGGTGTTTATCCAGGAAATCGAAAGACTCATCAAATAATTAATCTCAAGATTATGTTTAATCTAAAATTCAGCAGTAAGGCTAAACAGTTTGAAAGCAGTAAATCAGATGGTAATATCCCAGCCGGATTTATTCCTTTTTGCGCTAAAGAACTATCGGCAATTGTAGGAGGATGTGAAGAATCGATTCCGGTAAATTACGAGAACCTTAATTTCCTTGACCTATCTGAAGAGGAGTGATACATCTTTGGTACAATAAAAAATTATGACTACACCCAAAGATGTACACTATCATTCTTTTGAAGTTCAGGAAATTGTAGAAAGAGTCCCTAAATGGACTTCGAGATGGGGTATGAGCGCATTGTTTATTACACTGTCCGTTATTCTTATAACATGTTCATTGGTAAAGCTACCTCTGAATAAACAATTCCCGGTATTATTAAAGATTGATGAGATTCCATTTTATCTGTTAAATAACCCGGAATACAAATTAGATCAAATTGCCGGGAACGAAGCAGAAGTTGTAGCAGGTATTATTATTCCTGGTACAAATGTATTGGCACCATATTCAGGAAAGCTTTTCAGGGTAAACCAACAAACAGTATCAGAAACTGATACTGCCTTCGTTTTAATACCTCATGAAGTTGCGTATGCAATTGAAGGTAAAGTTCCACTAAAGTTCAAAGATTCACTACATAACGGGATGAAAATGAAAATAATTATTTCCTCCGATAAAATAAAACATGAAGTTGTCGTATATGGCCAAATCAGAGAGGTATCTCCGGTTGCACAGAATAATGAAGTAAGTTTTTATGGCAATATTGATAGGCAATCAAATCAAATATTAAAAAATAATTTCCTGTATTCTCCTACCATTAAAGCTATTAGTGAAGTTTCAGTTTCAAACAGGACTATTTTACAAATCCTGTTTGACAAGGCGAACTGATAGATTTATTCCTATCAGTGCACCCCCTCCGTCACAGTTACCTGCTGTTTAGGCGACAGATTAACTATCACATAAGAATAAGGTTTCCCCGAATCATTTCCCTTTGAACAAGCCTGTTTCTTCCCGTTTACGTAGAGATGTGTGAGATTACCTGGAAAAGCTGCTTTCCATTTCAGCGATCCATTGCCTTTTTGGTAATGAATTCTGGACGATCGATTCAGTTGATGTTCAACTTCGAGCACTGAGCTGCCGATTCTGATGTTTTTTACAGATAAACTTTGCACCTCGGGCGTCAGGTGGGATAAAGTCGCCACTTCGTTCCTTTCCGCATTTGGTACTACGCCCAAAAGTCCTTCTATTACATTGCTGATAAATACATAGGAAACTTCAGGATAATTTCCGTTTTTTCCGGTAAGTGCAGAAGCTTCGTGCTCCTGATCAATATTGGAGATGATATATTGCATCCATTTCCATGCTCTTTCATTTTGCTGATATTTAAAAAAGAGTTCAGGAATATATGAGATCGCCTCTATATTACCCGGTATGCCGTCTTTACTGTTCAACTGCTCTTCAATGAAATCAAGATATTTAAGATTACGTGCAGAAGATGCCTCTGTTATACCTTTCATTGGCATGAACCATGAATTTTCCTTACCCCAGCCATCAACAGGAGACATTGGAAGTGTATACCCCCTGTTATAAGTTTCTGTGTTTTTTATTCCCCAGTCTTTATTAAAGTAGGATTTTAAATCGGCGGCTTTAAGGAAATATTGTGCAGCCAATTTTTTATCCCCCCTGATTTCTGCCATTTTTGCATAAGCGAGGAAAGCTTTATACTGACTGGCGATTCCGTCTCCAGCCTCGATAAGGGGATGGTCATGCTGTTCGTTGTAGGTCGCAACACCCTGAAAGATTCCTTTTCCGGTTCCTTCGGCTACGCCATTTTTTATCTGGCTGTCATGATCATTAACGAATGTCGTAACAGCCTGAGAATAATAATTCCATAAAGTCTCATCGAAGACGTATCGCCGGTCACCTGTCCAAAGGTATAACTCGTACCCTTTTTCTACTAATTCGAATACAGCTGGCACTTCCCTCACGAAATCATTATCATCTTTGTAGTCTAATATATAAGGTGACCCATCAAAATTTATTGCCCATAGTGGATATCCTTTTTTATTGCTGTCCGCAGATTTGGCGAAAGCAGTTAGCATCCGGTAATTTTCGTCCTGCAGGCCAAGAAGATGGGCTCCGGAAATCTGATGGCAGAAATCACGGCTGTAAAAAGCAGAGCGGAGTGGGTATCCGGCCCAGTAGCTCGGGATATAAGTGGTTTTTACATCCCTGTCAGCAGAGTTTTTTGCTTCTGAAATATTTATTGGACCCTGTTTTCCAGTCTGAACGTATGATCTGGCTTTTTCTATGGCCCATTCGAAGGTTTTTGTGAGTTGTTTATTCGACGAAGTAATTTCGGGATTAATGCTTTTTTCCTGGGCATGAGTTGCATCGGCACATAATAAGGCGATGGAGATTAAAAAAAAGTACTTAGACATCTTATTAAATATTTGGTTAGAAATTCAGTTCTAGTCTGGTCTATTCCATAAATATAGAATTCCTTTTTCAATAAGATTGTATGAATTATTTTTTATTTATAGATATCCTCTTTTCAGGTTTTTCTGACGCCTTAACCAGGCCGGCTTTCGAGAACAGAAGGAAAAGTAGTACCATGACTATTAAAAGTGAGCCATTGACCCAATGCCGGTTTTTCCAGGGTTTAATGTCTACTACCTGTTTATTTTGTGCAGAATAGGGTATTGGCATCGGATATAATTTTCCAATGATCAGCATGAGTACAGTTGTGCACAGGAATAGCAAAGCCAGGACATGTAGAAAATGAATGCCGGTATCAAAAACAAGTTGGGTAAGAATATAGCCTGTGAGGCAAAAGGCGAGTCCAATCTTTGCCGCTATTGGTGGAACCTTTTTTGTCGCGAAGCCGACAAACATAATAGTGAAGATCGGAATGCTGAACGCAGCATTCATCTTCTGCATGAAAGTATAAAAGCCGTCATTAGAAAACAAGATTAACGGGGCGATAAACATGGCAAGAAGCGAAGCAAACATTTGAAATCTTTTTGATACCTGGAGTAAAGACTTCTCTTCCACTTTTTTGCCACTCTTTTCTTTAAAGGGTTTGTACAGGTTAAGAATGAATAACGTACTGGCACTGTTTAGTCCGGGTGAAAAGGAGGTGATTGCGGCGCCAAAAATCACAGCAGCGATAAAGCCGTTGAGCACAGGTGGAGAGACGTCGCTTACTACCATAGAAAAGACATTAGTAGTATTTTCCACGTTGGTGTACATATGAACAGCGATAATTCCAGGTAGCATAAAAAGTAGTGGCCCCATCAGTTTTCCAGCGCAGGCGAGTGCTATTCCTTTTTGACTTGTAGCCAGGTCGGAGGAAGCGAGTGCTTGTTGTACGATAACCTGCTCGGTACCCCAGTAAAAAAGGTTCATCAGAATCATCCCGGTGAACACAGTAGAGAAAGGAACAGCATCGGCTGCGGTACCAATCGAATTCAGGTGCTGCGTTTCGGTTGTGAGAATCTGATGCAGGCCAAACTGAAAGTCGCCCGCGCCTACATGTTTCAATCCAAAATAAGCGAGTAGTAGTGCTCCCGTGAACATGCAGATCCCTAATACAAGGTCGGAGATTACAATAGCTTTCAGTCCGCCAAGAATAGAATACAAACTGCCGGCCAGGCCAATGCACCAGACCAGTATCCATATACTGCCGCCATAGCTTATTCCCCAGATCTCTTTAAAATGAAAAAGACCGTTTAAGGCAACCGCGCCACTGTACAATACGACAGGTAGAAGATTAATGAGATAACTGACCAGGAATACACAGGAAACTAATTTTTTGGTGCCGGGGTCGTATCTGCTTTCCAGAAAATCCGGAGTCGTTGACATCGCTCCTTTAAGATAAACAGGGATAATGAATTCGGACACGATGATCATAGCGAATACCGAGCTTATGCCCCAGGTCATCACTGTCATGTTATTAATAAATACAGATTCACTGCTGCCTACAAATTCTGCGGCACTGATGTTTGTGAAAAACAGTGCGCTGCCTACCGCCGTATATTTCAGGCTGCGGTTAGCCAGAAACTGACCTTCGGAGGTTGTAATTTTATTCCGTCTGGATTTTAACCATGAAATAGCTGCTACCAGAACAGTTACCAGGATAAAACTGGCAAAGGCTACTGTATTCATTTTAAAATATTAAAGAGATTTTCTTCTAATGAGGACTGTCGGAATAATTTCCTGTATTTTTTCTTTTTTTAAGACTGCCTGGCCGACCGCTTTACCTAACAAGCAGAAATCTGCTGAATAAGTGGTTATTCCACCGCCAATAATTTCTTTAACTACTTCGTCGTTGTGGGATAGAATTCCCACATCTTTTCCGGGTTGCAGCTGTTTTGCTTCACAATCCTTTAGTATCATCCAGATTTCGGCATTATTCAAGGTGAAATATACCTTTCCTTTTTCTACGCTTCCAGGTTCGTACTCACTCAGGATGCTGTTAGTAATTTGGAAATCTTTAGTGAATTTTTTGAATGATTTGACAATTTCTACTGGATCCAATGAGCCCGGAACATGGAAAAATATCATTTCGTCATACCTTCTGATCGGTTCAGCGAGCTCGGCAAGAATACGGTAGGTAGACTGTTGAAACTCCTGTGTAATGTAGTTAAACTCTCCCTTTAATGGTTCATAACGGTCGAACATGATAAACTTGTTTCTGGGTATCATTTCCAAAAGCTGTTTGGTTTTAGGATGAGGGATCGGCGAAACTACATATACGCCATATTTCCCTTTAATCATGTTCAGGATCGTTTCGAATACTGTAATATTACCATGGTGGAAAAAAACGTCAATATGTACATTCGGGCCAAGTTCGTTTCTGAAATTTCTGTAGAATTGCTCTTGAAAAGAATCTATCAGATACATTAGCAGAGCAACCTTTAAAGATTGATCGGTGTCATCACTTGCGATAAAATAACCTAATCTGTTTTTAGACTCGACAATTCCCCGGCTAATTAGCTCCCGGTACCCCTTCATTATAGTTTCTCTTGCGAAACCAAGTTCCTTGATCAGCGTATTAATGGAAGGTAGTGCTTCACCCTTTGAAATAATTCTATCGTCAATAGCATTGATCACGCCATGAACAAACTGTTCATGTTTAGAATAGGAGGGGACTTCCTCAAGTTCTCTGATTTTTTCAATAATGGTCATCGTCATAAAAATTCTTGCAAATTATCGATATGTTTTATTGGGCTATGCTAGTCTACACCGGCTAAAAATATGCAGGCAGGCATATTTTATGAAAATGAATATCGGCCCATTCTCTCCCGGTTTTTTGCGTATACAATCAGCCTAGGATATCGAATATCCTTCATTCAGGAGGATAATCTACGCATTAAATACGGATTGCCAGCATATCAAATCTGAAACATTTTTCTTGAATCAGCAAATTGTTTTGCAATTATAAAAAAAGTTCGTTTATATTTATCTTATAATAGAACAGATTAGACTAGACTAGTGTGGGCTGTGCTGTTTATAACCAAATAATAATCATATATGAACTTAAAACTTACTCTTCAAAAGTTGGGCTATCCTGGTTTCTACAGGAAAGAGTCTATTTTACTTCTGCTCTTTTTACTCTTTAGCTTCCCCGTTCTTGCGCAGCAGCCGGTAACAGGGAAAGTAGTTGATACGGAAAAAATGGGTTTACCCGGCGTTTCTGTTACGATCAAAGGAACAACACAAGGCACAATGACTGCAAGTGACGGGCTTTTCAAGCTGACTGTGCCAGCTAATTCAGTTTTGGTTTTCAGCTACATTGGCTTTGCGACGCAAGAGGTATCCCCGGGTGGAAAAAAGGAAATTAATGTCGTGCTGCAGGAAGCGACGGATAATAAGCTCGATGAAATTGTAGTTGTTGGTTACGGCACAAAGAAACGTGCAAACCTGACAGGGGCGATTTCTACGATCAGTGGTACCGAGCTGCAAAAATCGCCAGCAGCCAACTTAACCAATTCGATTGCAGGGCAGGTACCCGGGCTAATCGCGAATACTAGAAGCGGTGAACCTGGGAATGACAATGCAGACATTTTCGTTCGTGGTAAAAGTACATTGGGCAGCTCCGGAGCATTAATTGTTATCGACGGAATTCCAGACCGTGCCGGCGGATTTGCGAGATTAAATCCTGCGGATATCGAATCCCTGACTGTCATTAAGGACGCCAGTGGTGCAATTTATGGAGCCCGTTCGGCAAATGGTGTTATTCTGATTACGACAAAAAGAGGGAAGGTCGAAAAACCTTCAATCTCTTTTGGAACAAACTGGGGGTTAACCCAGCCTACCCGTGTGCCTAAAATGCTCAATTCTTATGAGTATGCAATTGCAAATAATGAATATGATAATCTTTTAGGACAGACACCGACCTGGACGCAGGATGATATTAATAAATTTAAAGATGGCTCAGACCCTCTTGGACATCCAAGTACCAACTGGTGGGATGCTATTCTGAAAAACCGTGCATTACAACAAAACCATGTGTTGTCATTGAATGGAGGGACAGAAAAAGTGAAATATTTTGTTTCGGGACAGTATCAGAAACAAGATGGAATCTATAGAAGAGATGCAGCCTATTATGAGCAGGCGCAAGCAAGAGCCAATGTTGACATTGCTGTCACAGATAACTTCAAAATGGGTGTCGATGTAGCTTATAGAAATGAGTTCCGCAACGCGGCTAAACGCGATTACGATGCCGATGCTATTTTCAGGGAGCTTTGGCTCGCTTATCCTTATCTCACACCGAAATATGAGAATGGGCTTGTTGGTGTAGGAATTAGTGGTAATCCGGATAATAGTATGCTGTATGTTACTTCGGGAGAAGCGGGTTATCAAAGATTCAGTACAGACTATTTACAGACAAAGACGAGCTTCAACTGGAACCTTTCGAAAATCACCAGCGGATTATATGTAGATGGCTATTATGCCTATGATCTAACCTCATCCAGAACTAAGGCATTTACTAAAACGCCGCCGCCAGCATACCGTTATAATGCTGCAACAAATGATTATACCCAGGTTAAATCTAGTATTGCACCAGCTTTATACGAAGAAAGAGGTAATATAAGGGAGGGGCTGATCAACGTTAGAGCCGGTTATTCAAAGAAAATTAAAGACCATAATATTGATGCTTTTGTTGCTTTTGAAAAATTCACGGGAAATGCAGATACGCTCAGCGCATCCCGGATCAATTTCTTAAGTAATAACCTTGATCAACTTTCTGCGGGTAGCTTAATTGGACAGCAGAATGGTTCGATGGCGGCAAAATCTGCAAGAGTAAATTTAATCAGTCGGATCTCATATAATTTCAAGAACAAATACCTGTTGGATTATAACATGCGTTACGACGGGTCACAGAATTTTCCCGACAGCAAACGTTATGGGTTTTTCCCTGGAATTTCTGCCGGATGGCGTATCTCTCAGGAAGATTTCTTCCAGTCTTCAGTTATTAGTGAGCTAAAATTAAGAGGATCGTGGGGAAGAACCGGTAATGACAGAATTTCGGCCTTTAACTATTTGCAAACCTATATCCTGGGTACAGGATATGGATACTCATTTGGATCCGGTGCATCACAGGCATCATCACTGGTACTCGGGCCGACACCAAATCCGAATATCACCTGGGAAATAGCTAACACTACTGACATTGCATTGGAATCACAGTTTTTTAAAGGGAAACTAGCAGCCAGTATAGACTATTTCCGGTCGATGCGTTCTAACATTTTAATTACCCGTAATGAGTCTGTTCCGGGTTATACCGGCCTGGTCTTACCTAATGAAAATTTAGGGAAAGTGTTAAGCCGTGGATTTGAATTTGAAACTTCTTATCAGGATCGTATCAATAACGATCTTTCCTATAACATCAGGGGAAATGTAACTTTTGCCAAAAACAAGGTCATTTTTATGGATGAGGCACCGAATGTGCCATCTTACCAGCGAAAAACAAATTTGCCGATAGACTCCTGGTTCTTGTATCAGTCTGATGGGATTTATCAGAATCAGCAGGAAATTGATAACAGTCCTCATGTAGCTGGCGCGGCGCCTGGTGATGTCAGGTACAAAGATACCAATGGAGATGGTGTAATTAACGATCTGGATAAAGTAAGAAGCGGAATTACACGTACGCCGGAAGTGATGTTCGGTTTCGGTTTTGGATTTAATTATAAAGGGTTCGATTTCAGCGCATTTTTCCAGGGACAAGCCAGAGCGCAAGCTTATTTGGCTCCATCCGGTCTGAATATGGCGAAAGAATTCTATGACGGCAGATGGTTAAAAGAAGGTGACAATACTTATCCCAGCAATTTCAATGGTCCGACCGGCAGAACATACGATCAAAAAAATCTTCCTTCAGATATCTGGTTAAGAAATGCAGCCTTTGTAAGACTTAAGAATTTAGAAGTGGGTTATACACTTCCAAAAGCACTCCTCACTAAATTGAAAATACAACAGGCCAGAGTCTACGTCAATGGCAATAACCTCTTTTCGATAGATAGCTTCGGACCATCCTTTGACCCGGAGACACCTAATGACAGCGGCCGCTATTATCCAATTCAGCGTGTAGTAAACATCGGAGCTAATATTACCTTCTAATCCATCAAAACTTATTTTATGAAACCAAATTTCAACCCACCATATCAATATCTTTCTTCTCCGGGACGCGAGGGAAAAAGAACTTTAAAACAACTGGGTATTTTCCTGTTACTTTTTATTCCGCTATCATTTGGCGCGTGTAAAAAATCCCTGGAGCTCCAGCCACTAGATGCCTATCTGGATAATGATGTATGGTCAGATCCAAACCTAACCCAGGTTTTTGTCAATAATATTTATGATCAGTCCGTTTTGGCTTATAAAGACGGAGGGTTTGGCTGGGGAGCACAAACCGACGAGCTGTACGGCAACTTTGACTGGACGAATGAAAACCTGTATGTACGTGGAGAAGCGACTCCGGATAATCAGACGACCGGATCTTTAAACAATTGGAATAAACTTTACGGAGCCGTTCGGAACACCAATATTTTCTTTGCCAATGTCGGCAGACTGGAATCTGGCAGTGATGACGAGAAAGTAAAGAGGATGACTGGCGAAGTTCATTTTTTAAGGGCGCTGGCCTATTTCGAACTTTTGAAAAGATTCGGAGGTGTGCCAATCATTACCAAAGTTTACGATGTGAATGATAGAAATTTTAATGAAAAAAGAGCATCATGGACCGAGACCGAAACTTTCATACTGGCAGATATTGAACAGGCGATAACGATGTTACCGGCGGTATATGGCGCAGATACCGACAAAGGTAGAGCGACAATAGGTGCAGCCATGGCTTTAAAATCCAGACTCTTGCTTTATGCTGCCAGTCCATACTATAATAAAGCAAACGATACGAAATTATGGGTAGATGCCAGGGATGCTGCGAAAGCACTCATCAACTATACAGGAGCCGGATATGCTTTGTATGGAAATGCCGCTGCGGGAAATCACAATAAGACATACCTTGATTTTTTTAATAGCGAAGTGATCTTTTCAAGAGTCTACAGTGGTTTGCAAAGAGCAGACCGTTATAATACTGTTAGCCGTGATTTAAGTCCGAATGGCTATAATGGTTATAGTGCTTATAACGTTGTACAGCAGATGGTTGATGATTTCGAAATGGCAGATGGAACTAAGTTCGACTGGAATAATCCGGCGCATGCTAAAGATCCTTATGCTAATAGAGAACCAAGATTTTATTCAGATATTCTCGCGAATAATCAAATGTTTAAAGGCAGGCTCACCGCTTTTTATGAAGGAGGAGATGATTCCCCTCAGAGTCCATTTTCACCCTGGAATGCTTCAAAAACAAGATATTGTGTGCGGAAAATGGTCAATGAAAACCATGATTGGAATAAGCAGGATTATGAAGCAACGCAATGGGTGCTATTCAGATTATCAGAAATTTATCTGAATTATGCAGAAGCTTGTGCGGCTTTAGGCCAGGATGGAGAGGCATTAACTTACCTCAATAAAATCAGGACAGAAAAAGCAGGTCTGCCAGCAATAAGTGCATCCGGAGTTGCCCTGATGGATAAAATAAGACATGAGCGCAGAATTGAACTCAGCTTCGAAGGACACCGCTATTTTGACATCAGACGATGGGGCATTGCGGAAACCGGCTCTAAGAGTGCTGATGGTATCAGGATTAAAAAGCAGAATGACGGAAGCTTTACCTACGAAAAATTCGTAGTTCAGGCCAGAACCTGGGCACCATCGTTCTACTATTATCCGATACCGAGAACTGAGATTCAAAAGAATCCGGCCATAGAACAAAACCCACTTTACAATTAAACGTTTTTTTCAAATGGAGTACAGTTAGATAGGGCTGTACTCCATCTTTTTACCAACCTTTTTATGAAGATAAGTGCCTTGAGAACAACCAGTCTGATCGTTGCAATGCTGGTTTACCAGATGAACAATTTATATGCCCAGGATTTGCGCTGGGACCTCGTTAAAACCGGCGGGATACAATGGGGGATAAAAAACCACGTTTCTCATACAGACGAAATTGAAATGAGCGGCAAGCAGGTTTCTGTGATGTTAACCTATGGTACCGATCAGCAGGGACAGCTGATTCTGAAGAAAAAAATAGTCTTTCCCATGCTGCGGATTGTACCTAACGACACACGCGGAAGCCTCATCCGGGATTTCAATCAGCAGATTCCACTCGTTTTGGTTCAGGGTGAGCCAGTTACAGAAGAGCCTTCGCGCTTCTTCATCAACGGGACAGTAAAGGTGACGTCCGCATTTAAAGGATTGCAGTTAACCAGAGAAATCTTTCCCTCAACAGATAAAGCTGCTGTGCTCGATTTCAGTACAATTAGAAACAATGGTATTTCTGCTGTTGAGATCATCGTTCCGGATTATGACCATACCGATACGACCAAACCTGAAAATGGGGTATATGGTACGTATTTGCTGAATACAAAAATATATGGTTCGGGAAAGTATACGCTGAAGCCAGGAGAAGAACTAACTTATTCCGTAGTCAATTCGGGTAGAAAAACGACCGATCAGCCTTATACTTTCTCTGCAGTATATGAATCTGCAAAGAGACTGGCTTTTATTCAGGAAACGCAACAACAACTTGTGCTTAAAACACCAAATGATACATTAAATCAGATGTTTTCATTCGCTAAAATAAGAGCTTCAGAAAGTATTTTCGATACGAAAAATGGATTAATGCATGGTCCTGGCGGCGGATCGTATTATGCAGCTATCTGGGCAAATGATCAGGCCGAATATATGAACCCCTTATTCCCTTTCTTAGGCAATTTAGAGGGAAACGAATCTGCGATAAACAGTTTTCGCCTCTTTGCAAGTTATATGAACCCTGAATATAAACCGATACCCAGCTCTATTATTGCTGAAGGAACAGATACCTGGCATGGAGCAGGTGACCGCGGTGATCAGGCTATGATCGCATACGGAGCGGCAAGATTTGCACTGGCTTATGCCGACACAACGGAAGCCCGGAAATTATGGCCGCTAATTGAATGGTGCCTGGAGTATTCCAGGAAGAAGAAAAGTCCGGAAGGCGTAATCGCGTCCGATTCAGATGAATTGGAGGGCAGGTTTCCGGCAGGTAAGATTAATCTGTCAACCAATGTGCTGGCGTATGGTGCCTTGGTTAATGCATCTGATCTGGCTAAATCATTGGGTGATCAGAAAAAATCCGCTGCACTAAATCGGGAGGCGATGCAGCTCAGAGAAGCAATAACCAAATATTTTGGCGCAAAAGTGGAGGGCTTTGACACCTATCGCTATTACGCAGGAAATACGAAACTCAGGTCCTGGATAGGCTTACCTCTGGTTATGGGTATGTTCGAAAGGAAAGAGCAAACAGCTAAAGCCTTGTTCTCAACACATCTCTGGACAAAAGACGGAATGCTGAGTGAATCCGGATCGAAAGTTTTCTGGGACCGCTCTTTGCTTTATGCTGTACGCGGCCTGTTCAATGCCGGACTCACAGATACAACACTAAAATACTTCCAGCTTTATACGACTAAACGTTTACTGGGAGAACATGTACCCTACGCCGTAGAAGCATGGCCGGAAGGTAATCAGCGGCATTTATCTGCAGAAAGCGGACTTTACTGCAGAGCAGTTACCGAAGGCCTTTTCGGTATCCAGCCCACAGGGTTCCGTAGTTTTACCCTGAATCCTTATTTACCGGCAGGCTGGAATGAAATGTCACTGGAACATATCAGGGCATTTAATGATAACTTTGCTATTCATGTATCCAGAACGGATGGGAAACTGAAAATCATTATTACTTCTGCCGATGGTAAGGTGCAGCAGATTGACTGGGATGGGAAGAGTAAAGTGGAGGTGAATTTGGGGTAGGTTTACTTATGTTGTTAACAGTATTAAAATCAAAGAAATTAATATTATGTTTGGTTAACAAAATAGAAAAACGCTCATGATACAGGCTCTCTTTAATTCGTTAGTTGAAACAAAAGGCATAATGAATCGCTCAATTATTATGCTTTTTGTTTCTTTTTCCCTATTTGCAAGTCAGAAAGTTTCTGCACAAGCAACCAGTCTGTCTGTCCTTGATACAAGGAACGATCCTAGTACTCCAGCCAGTTATTCTAAGGCTTTAACAGCCAATTTGAAGTTATTCAGTGCAATAGGTTTACAGTATTCAGGAGTCGGATATCTAACAACCATCGGGCTGAGAGGCTGGTCCGATAATACCGGAGGTAAGGCGCATGAGTTGGCTTTTTCTGACGATTCAAAAATATATTTTCGGTCTGGAAATACCCCTTCATAGGACAGCTGGAAGCAGTTGGTCACAGCAGATTGTTTTGTAATCTACAAGTTATGTCTTTGTGCGTACAGCCTGCCTTTGGCAGTCTGGGTCTACAAAAACCTGCTTGCCTTCGCTTGAGGCGAAGGAAGAAAAAACTGCGCAACTTGTTTTTACTGTATGGCTATATTAATGGGCGTATGCTTGTTTAGCTTTAGCATCCCTAAGAAAAGCATCCATAAGGGCAAACAGGTGACCTTTTATGATGTTAATAGAAGTCCGTTGAAAAATGCCGCTGACCCAGCTGCACATATTCCTTTAAATAAGTTTAACATGAGTAAAATGCCCAAATTTTAGCTAGTATGGAAAGAAACATGCAAAATATTTACAATGATCTCTTAGAATTATCAGATCTAGATTTTCAAAGGAAATTATGGCTGAATGAAAATAATGATACTGGCCTAATTTCTTCCTACATAGAGTTAATGAATAGGTTGTTTGATGATAATAGTTTTGATGATTTCATTGATAATAATGCCCCTAAGATTGCCATTGACCCAAATGTAGTTTCTGAGTTGAATAAATTGAGAAACTCATTAAATGAGTATGAGGAAAAAGGAACAGACAGAGAAATTATAAGTGACCCTAGGTGGGTGAAAATTTCAGAGCAAGCCAAATTGGTTATAAAAATGTGGAATAACTAAATGGGAATGCAGGAAGATCTAGAGATGAAAATTAAAGACATGTAAAAATAATATGAGATAGTCCTTAGCCCAGATCACAATGATCCGGGCTTTGTTATTTATTGTCCGTAAGCTTTTCTGGCATTTGCATTTAACGCTACCGGTTTAAGTTTATTTACCAAAGGGGGAGGGAAATCTAAGCTTATGCCTATATTATGATCTCTGATCCTTTAAATGCGTATCAGACGGGCCAGCCGTTACTTAATACTGCAGGAGGCGAAAAGCATTACTTGCAGCCTAGAAGTATAAGTGGCGCTGTTAATGGTCATAGTATCAATTCAGTGATAGAGGCCTTAAGGACTCCTACAATTGGTCAGCAGATATTAAACAAGCTAAAACAGGTAATAATTCCGCCTAGATTTTATTAATAATGAAAAGTATAATAGTGGCAATGATCGCTTTTTGCTCTTTAATGGGTTGTCATCATAACCAGGAGGAAGAAGTTGATAAATCAAAATTACTGGGTAATGATTACCGTTTATTTCGGGGGACTCCCGCCTGGCCTCTTGCTAAGGCTGTTGAGTCCGGCGATACTTCCTTGATTAGGAAAGAGGTCAAGGAGCATAAAATTAATCCCGACTATCAGGAATCCCAGTTTGGAAAAACGTTACTTATGGTTTCCACTATAAACAGTAATTATAATAGTGTTAAGGCACTGCTCGAGTTGGGAGCTGATCCTAATCTTAAAGATAAATATAAGGGTTCAAGTGCTATGACTGATGCAGCTGGCAATGATGATCCAAAATACTTAAAGCTATTGCTTACCTATAAAGGAGATCCCAGTTCCCTGGAGGACGCGCCGGTAAAGGAAGGCGATCTGGTGCGGGAAACTACTTTAAACAAAGCAATAAGTCCTTTAGATGAAAATGGGCTTCAAAAAGTGAAGTTATTAGTTGAAGCAGGTGCTGATATCAATTATTCAAATGAAGGAAAGCCAGCCTACACAAGATTACCTATAGCAGACGCACTTACAGCAGATAAAATGGATGTTGTATTATATCTTCTTAAAAATGGGGCAGACTATAAAAGAGGAATGTATAAGGCAGTTGATAATCAGGAAGTTTATATTTTGGAGGCATTAAGGAATAACATACTTGACCTGAATTCGACAGCATATCAAAAGAAGCTGGAGGTTATTTCATTTTTGAAAAGTAAGGGTTTGGACTACTATAAACAGCCGATTCCAGATTACATATTAAAAAAAATCAAAAAGAAATACCCCGAAAACTGGGAGGAATACGCCCGGAAGTACTAGTGAAATGCCAGCAAAGAAGAAAACACCGCGCAGCTTAAGGCTTTACTGCGATGGCATTGCCTTTGTTATAGCTAGGGCCTATATCAATCAGGTAATAGACCTTGTCCTTGTCGTCGCTTGACAGGGCTTCAACATCTTCCATTCTGCGTATTAAATTTCCATAATCGAAGTCTGCATAAGTAGACATCAAACCGTGGCGGTATAAGCTTTCCTAAAAATCGCTACTCTCTCTTTGCAGAACCCAGATTTTCCGGTGGCACCCTTCAGAACAAACGTAATTGATCATGTGTTACATTGGTGTTCAATACTAATCCCGTATCCATGAAAATACTTCTTACAGGTGCCACCGGTTATATCGCTCAGAGATTACTGCCGGTTCTATTGGATCATAAACATCAGGTTATTTGTTGTGTACGGGATAAAAGCCGTTTCGATCTCGAAAAATATGCCGGATTTAATCTGGAAGTTATCGAAGTAGATTTCATGAAGAAAGAGAGTCTGGAGAATATACCAGCAGATATTGATGTGGCTTATTACCTGATGCATTCGATGTCCGGTAAAAAAGGAGACTTTTCTGAGTCGGAATTGCTGACGGCCAGAAATTTTAAAGAAAGCATGAGCCTTACGCAGGTAAAGCAGGTGATTTTCTTAAGTGGTATTGTTAACAGTCAGCAGTTATCAAAACATCTGCAGTCGCGGTTGAATGTCGAAGAAGCATTAGCCTCGGACACTTATTCGCTAACTACATTACGTGCTGGAATTATTGTAGGGTCAGGAAGTGCCAGTTTTGAAATTATCCGTGATCTGGTGGAAAAACTTCCTGTGATGGTCGCACCAAAATGGCTCAATACACGCTGTCAGCCGATAGGCATACGTGATGTGTTAAGTTTTTTAGAAGGTGTATTAATGAAAGACTATACCTTCAACCGGGCTTATGATATTTATGGGCCGGAAATCCTCACTTATAAAGACATGCTGTTGCGGTTTGCGAAGGCGAGAGGACTCAAAAGGAAAATTTTTACTGTTCCGGTAATGACGCCGAAACTTTCCTCGTACTGGCTATATTTTGTAACCTCAACCTCTTATCCCTTGGCCAGCAGTTTAGTGGATAGTATGAAAGTTGATGTGGTTGCAAGGCCGAATGACCTGCAGCAGAAACTGGGTATAGAACCCATGACGTACGAGCAGTCCATTCAACTCGCATTCGGTAAAATTGAGCAAAATCAAGTGATCTCCAGCTGGCGTGATGCGATGAACAGCAGTACTTATGAGAATAGCTTTAAGAAATTGATTGAAGTCCCTCAGGAAGGGTGTTTTAAAGACTTCAGATCTATGAAAGTAGATAACCCCGAGATTGTATTACATAATATCTGGTCTATTGGCGGTTCGACGGGCTGGTACTATGCCGATTGGCTTTGGGGTATTCGTGGTTTTCTCGATAAATTATTCGGCGGAGTTGGGCTGCAGCGGGGAAGAACAAACCTCGATACACTTTCCACCGGCAGTGTAATTGATTTCTGGAGAGTGATTCTGGCAGATAAAAAAGACAGACGTTTATTATTATATGCCGAGATGAAGCTTCCGGGAGAAGCCTGGCTGGAATTCAGAATAGACGAGCAGAATATCTTCCGGCAGACGGCAACCTTTCGGCCGCTGGGCATATCAGGCAGGTTATATTGGTATTCAGTATTACCTTTTCATGCCTTTATCTTCAAAGGGATGATGCAAAACATCGCCAGGCACCGGTTATTAACTGAATAATAGCCATCTGACTTCGAAAAATTAATTTAATCATAACCTTCCAATAAAGTTCAATCCATGTGGGCTGCGTTTCTTAGCGGAGAATAATCGCTCTGAATGAAAGATCTGGATTTTGAACACCTATACAATCATCATTGGGAAAAGCTCTATGCTTTTTGTTACAAGATGACCCGTGATGCTCATATTTCACAAAATATAGTACAGGATGTATTTATGGACCTTTGGGAACGTAGAAAAAAAGTCCAGGTATTATCCATAGAAAATTATTTGTTCCGGGCAGCGAAAAATCAAATCCTGAAAGAGTACCGGAAAAATAAATTTGATACGACAGTTATCGAAGACGAATTTGAAAATTACCTCATCGAAAATATCGATACCATGGATGCCGAGATATTAGAGAAGCTCCACCGGCTGCTGGACAGCCTTTCAGAGAAGAAGAAAGAGATACTCATGCTAAATAAAATTGAAGAGCTGAGTATTGATGAGATCGCGCTGAGACTCAATATTTCGAAACAAACTGTGAAAAACCAGCTCTCCTCCGCATTGAAGCAACTTAAAAATCATGCTGCAGAAATCACGCTGTTAATTGTGTTAACAATTCTTTAATAGTTTCATAACAGCAACGCATAGTACTTTTTGCCTCTTCTGGGTACTTCTACCTGATTTACAGGAAAGATGGCAACAAAAGAAAAGCACTACTTAAAGCAACTCGCTGAGAAAAGCAGGAGTAAAGAGATTACAGAGGCAGAAGACCGCCTGCTCGATAATTTTATGCGGCATGAATACGATCATGCAGAATGGGACACTTCCCAAATGGGGAGTAAGGAAAAGGTCGCTTCGGATATTTATTCCAGGATTAAAAGACCTTCCGTTAACTATTATAACTATGCCGCTGCCGCCGCTATTGTAATACTCGTTGGTTTGGGCATTTTATTCTCGGCAAACCAGCATCAGGTAAAGGAACTAACTGTTACCACCGCTGCCACAGTGGATTCCTTAAGATTGGATGACGGCACTGTTGTTTACCTGGCTGCAAATACTTCATTTAAATATCCTGAACATTTTACCGGTCAGATCAGAGCCGTCTCGCTGTTGAAGGGGAATGCTTTTTTTAAAGTAGCCAAAGATAAAGCACATCCATTTATTATCACTTCTGAAGAGATCAAAACCAAAGTACTGGGGACATCATTTCATATCAGTCTGGAAAAAGGATCTACTAGCGTAACAGTGGTAACCGGCCACGTCTGTGTTTATACCAACAACCAGAAAACCTTTCTGAAGCCCAATGAAAATGCCATTTATGCTAATTCAAAGCTGGAAAAGCACAAATTAAAAGACATGGCACTGTACGGCTGGTATAAACAGGACGTCCAGCTAAACGACGTCAGTCTGGAGCATGTATTCACACTACTCAAATTTAAATACGGGGTAGATTTCGAACCCAAAGATCAGCAGATTCTTGCGACCCGGATGACTCTTTATATGAAAGACGGGCTACCCCTGCAAAAAATATTAGATCAGATAAATTACATCACTCACTTAAAATTCAAAAGATATGGAGATCAGATAATAGTAAGTAATTGATAAAAGAAACCGCTTTGCAGGAACAACCGCGGCTAATCATTATTCATCAAATAAATTAATAACCTAAATATGTATTCTAAATATACTTTTTTAAATCTTAAAAAGATATGTTTTCTGGCCACTATCTTCTTGTTTATGCAGGTAGGGGAATCAAAGGCATTGACTAACAATAGTTTTGATAAAAGCTCAAAATTTGAAAGTGAAACACTCGTCAGTATCTTTTCGAGACTGAGCAGGCAGACTAATTATAAATTCAGCTACAGCGAAGCGATCATTGCCGATAAGAACACTTACAGCGTTTCTTATTCGAAACCATTCAAGACCGTTCTGAATGAGTTATCAGAAAAAGCAGATTTCAATTATAATATTCTGGACAAAACAGTCTTGATCAGTAAAAACAGCATAAAACACGAAACCATTAAAAAATCTGCTGCTGTTGCAGCCCAAACTGTAAAAGGTACAGTGCTGGATGAAACAGGCCTTCCGTTATCCGGTGCTACTGTACGTGAAACCGGGGTCAGGAATGGGACATCTACAAATACAGACGGATTGTTCGAGCTGAGAAACGTAACAGCTAAAACAATAGAAGTATCTTTCACTGGCTATAAGACACAGGTTGTTGCGGTCGGTTCAGCTGCAATGGTCATCAGGTTGGAGCCAGATGCTTCCAGCCTGGGTGAGGTAATGGTAGTTGGTTACGGTAAACAGACCAAAAAAGATGTGACCGGAGTAGTTACTCAGCTTGATGAGAAAAGCTTCCGTCAGGGCGTTATGGTCTCGGCCGACAACCTGTTACAAGGTAAAGTCGCCGGAGTTCGCGTAGTCGGTGCAAGTGGTGAACCTGGCGGTGGTGTCGATGTAAGTATCCGCGGTGTAGGTTCAATCCGGAGCGGTAGTACACCACTATTTGTAGTGGATGGCGTGCCGCTAACCAATGACGATGTCAGCCCGACTGGTCAGAATGTAGGCTTTGGAACTTCAAGAGCTAAAAACCCGCTTAACTTTTTAAATACAAGTGATATTGAGTCTATCTCAGTGTTAAAGGATGCTTCTGCTGCCGCGATCTATGGTGCGCGCGGATCGAATGGTGTTGTGATCGTGACGACTAAAAAAGGAAAAAAGGGCGAGGGTACTTTCACTGTTGATTCTTATTTGGGCCTCTCTAAGGTTGCGCATAAATTAGATGTGCTTTCAGCAGATGAGTACCGGAAGACGATTACGGAAAAAGCCTTTGATCATGGTGGCAATACCGATTGGCAGGACGTAATTTACCGTGAAGCCAAAACAAGAAATAACTCAGTTTCCTTCTCTAAAGCAACCAATACCGGTAATTACTACGTGTCGGCTGCACAGATGGATCAGGAAGGGATTGTGAAAAACAGTGATTTTAGAAGGACATCCGGCCGTATCAATGCCTCTGAATCTTTTCTGGATAATCAGCGTTTAAAAGTTGGTGTAAACCTTACCGCAAGTGAGACCAGAGATAACGGTGTCCCGACGAGTGATGATGGGGGAGCGAACGGGCAGCTGATCATTCATACCTTAATGGCTAACCCGACACGATCTGTTTTTGACGAGAATGGTAAATACACCAATTTTAATATGAATGCGCATTATAATCCGGCGTATCTGTTAAGCGTATACAGAGACAGAACCCGCACATTGCGGACGCTGGGCAATATGGATGTATCATTCAGGATCGTGAAAGGGCTGGAATATAAACTGAATCTGGGTATCGACCGTTCCGTGTCTGAAAGGAATACTACAATTTTCCCGAACCTGACAGATATTAACCCTATAGGTAAATACGTAAAATACAATATCAATTCAAAGAGTACCCTGCTCGAGCATTACTTAAGTTATAACCTGCTGGAAGGGAAACATAAACTGGAGGCAATCGGAGGATTCTCTTATCAGAAATTTGAAAATAACGGAACTAGTTTTAGTCTGGATGGTATTGCGGGAGCAGATTCCGGTGTTTTGCCGGAGAACAATCCTGGATTTGCAGGTATTCAGACTGGAGTGAAAGGATTTGCACAGGAAAATGAACTGCAGTCTGTGTTTTCAAGGGTTAATTATTCCTTTAACGAGAAGTACCTGTTAACCGCATCGATACGTGCAGATGGTTCTACACGCTTTGGTCAGAATAACAAATACGGATACTTTCCTTCATTTGCACTAGGCTGGAATCTGTCAGAAGAAAGCTTCATGAAGCCACTCACCTCAGTGGGCAGTGTGAAATTGAGGGCCAGCTGGGGCCAGACCGGTAATCAGGAAGTTCAGAATAAAATCACGAAAGCGAGTTATGCCTTGTCACCCGGTGATGGATACTACCTTTATGACGATCTAGCCCTGGTAAATGGTGTTTCTGTTACCCGCACACCTAATCCGGATCTGAAGTGGGAGGTGGTTACGCAATATAACGTAGGGCTGGATTTTGAACTTTGGAAAGGAAAGTTATACGGTACACTGGACTATTTCAGGAAAACTACCACAGATGCCATCCTGAATATTCCTTCACAGGTATTAAGCCCTACGAATACTGTATGGGTAAATATTGATGGTCAGATTGTGAATAAAGGATTTGAGTTTATGCTGGGCTCAAAACTTATCAATACAAGTAAATTCACCTGGTCTGCTGATTTGAATGGGGCGACCTTAAATAATAAGATTAAAAATCTTCCTGTTTCTGAAATCTTATCGGGTACGATCTCTGGTCCGGGACAATCCGGGGTAGCTGCTAATATTTATAAAAGTGGTTATGCAGCCGGGTCATTTTACCTGCTGGAGCATATCGGTTTTGATGAGAAAGGTGCAAACATCTTCAGAGACGTGAATAATGACGGTGTAATAGATAATAACGATCGTGTGATTATTCAGGGTGCTATTCCAAAATTCACTTATGGCATTAACAGCCAGATGAACTACAAGGATTTTGACTTCTCCTTTTCGGTTATTGGTCAGTCAGGTGGTTATTTGGTTAACAATACGGGTCTGAATGCCTTGAATATTAATAACCTGGCTTCTGACAGGAACGTGGCCACGCATTATGTGAAGTCGGGAGCTAATCCTGCTAATCCGCCGCAGCTATCTACACTTTACCTCGAAAAATCGGATTTCATCAGACTTAATTCGGTTCGTCTGGGCTATAACTTTAAGCTAGAAAAACTAACCTGGCTAAACGGATTGGGAATCTATGTTACCGGACAGAATCTCGTTACCATAACCAATTACAGCGGATATGATCCGTTAATCAACAGTCCGAAAGCGAGTGGTGGAAATCAGTCATTGGGTATTGATTATTCCAGTTACCCAACAGCCAGGACAATTCTTATAGGTGCAACTTTAAAATTATAATAATGAAACTGAACAGATTTTTTAAAGCAAAAAATATAGCGTTTATTCTGGTATCCATGATCGCAATGGGTTGTACCAAATTAAACGAAGTTGTATTAGATGAAGTGTTAAATGATGATGCTTCCAGCCCGGCCGGTGCACTTGCCGCTGCTTATGACAGATTAGGTGATGGTACTTTTGTAGACCATGGAGCCGTATTTGCTTTGCAGGAATATACAACGGACGAAGCATTATTGCCTACACGTGGTAGTGATTGGGGAGACGGAGGCAAGTGGCGCTCTATGCATGAATTTACCTGGGCTGCGGACAATCCTATCGTCACTGATAACTGGAATATGCTCACAAATGGAATTACCAGATCTCTTACCGCCATTAAATCGATAACAAACAGTAATGCGCCGCAGAAAGAAATCCTGCTTGCGGAAGCTAAAGGTTTGCTCGCTTTTTATACCTATACGACGCTGGACCTGTTTGGACAGGCACCATACCGTAATCCTGCCGACGAGAAAGCAGCACTGGAAATTAAGCAGGCCGCACCTGCAATTGATGAACTGATTCTGGAAGTGGAAGGACTTATTCCAAATCTGGCTACTTTAGGTCAGCAGTCTACACATAATGGTAGATTTACCAAAGAAGCTGCATACGGCTTATTGGCAAATATGTATATGAACCGCGCTGTATTTAAGAACCGCTACGCCGCAACCTTTAATTTCAATGAAAAGGCGGTAAATAGTAATGATACAGATATGGATAAAGTAATTTACTATACCTCTTTACTGATCAATTCGGGTAAGTTCAGCCTGGTAAGAAATTACTTCGATAACTTTGCCATTAAAAATTCAGGTGGACAGGAGCTGATTTTTGTAGTTGTACAAAAGATCGATTACATCAGAAACGGATCTAACTCTTTTGCCTACGTAGGCGTAGAGCGGAACCAGCGTCCTTCAGCTGCCAACAGAGGAACAAATGCAGCCTGCATCAGTCCTGAATTTTATGCAACCTGGGAAGGAAATCACGAAGATCCGAGATTCACCAGAAAATATCAGTATGCAGATGGTACCTGGTTTATGAACAATGCTGAGGGCAGTGTTCCTGCGACTGATATTGTACCTAAGAGTAAAAATCTGCCTTGGTTTCACTTCAACCGCGGTATTATGGTTGGGCAGCAGTATGGTCCAAAACTTAATGCAGCAGGTGATTTCGAGATGACTGCTGACGGACGTATTAAGGTATCAGAGCTGGTCATGGAAAAGAGTACGTCAACGAAGATGAATTTTACACCGGAATTGAATTTTACTAATCCGGCACAGGCTGTTTTCGCACAGAATCAAATCAATCGTGGTGCGCGTGTATTCAAGTATGAATTTGATCCTGAAGAAGGAAACGGAACGAGTAATGTAGACATTCCGTTGTTCCGTCTCGGCGGTATGTATATCTTAAGGGCAGAAGCGTACTTCCGCAAGGGACAAGCAGGGCAGGCATTAAATGATATTAATTTACTGCGTACCTCAAGAACTCGCGAGGAACTCTATGGTAATGCACCAGGAAAAGCCATTGCATCTTTAGATGAAAATACGCTTTATAAAGAACTTGGATTCGAGATGTACTGGGAGTTGAACAGAAGGCCGCAGGCTATCCGTTTTGGGAGGTTTGATTTACCATTCAGCGCGAAACCAAAGTCTCTACCAACCAGAAGGATCTTTCCGATTCCGCAAACTACACTGGATGTAACTAAATCATTCCACCAGAATGACGGATATTAACTGAATTGATTTTTATTACAGCGGGTGTCCTTCGGGCACCCGCTTTTATTTTGATATTAAACTCATCAATGGAGTTTAAGGTTGACAGGATAAAACAACAACTTAATTGGGTCAACCTTAGGCCAACCTTATTATAAAAATTAGGCCAACTACGAACGACATACGACCAAGACCCGACCAAGACCTTGATATGGGCAGATTGAAAATATTATCTGCAGTTTCCGATCAGCTCCAGAAGAGCTTTGGTTTGCTGTTCCAGTAAACTATAATTTTTATTGGCTGTAATTTCCTTTGTAATCAGTTTACTTCCCATTCCTACTGCACAGACACCGGCCTGAAACCAGGAGGTGATATTTTCCTGTGTGGTATCTACACCGCCAGTTGGGATAAATAGCTGGCCCGGGAATAATTCTTTAATGGCAGACATGAAGCCGGTACCCAGAACATTTGCGGGAAATAATTTAATAAGCAGAGCCTCATTTTGCTGCGCTAAATGTATCTCGGTAGGGGTCATACAGCCAGGAACCCATAGCAGACCGGCAGCATTCACGACGGATGCGACCTCGGTACTAACTATCGGTGAAACGATAAAGTCTGCACCAGCACTAATAAACGCTTCGGCCTCCTGCGGAGTTTTGATAGTGCCAATGCCCAGATGCAGGTCTGGCATTTCACGATTTGCAAGACCGGACAGGTAGCTGAAATTTTTCAATGCCGCATGTCCGCGGTTTGTATATTCTACTATTCTTACACCGGCATTGTACATTGCCTGAAGTATTGCAGCCGACTCTTCCTGACTGTCCAGATAGTAAAGCGGCAATAAGCCCTGTTGTTTAAGAGTAGCTAAAATAGCTTCTTTATTTTTTTTCATGAGGAAGAATTGAATCGTAAATGTCTGCAGCCTTAGTGCTTGTTGCATCGCTGGCTATAAACAACTTGTTAAAGGCGGCTGCGGTTGCAAAGTCAAGGCTTTCCTGCGCCGTCTTTTGTTGATGGATGCTGTAGATCAGGCCTGCCATAAAGCAGTCACCGCTGCCGACCTTATCTACGATTTCTTCAGTCTGGTAAGTGGCCGAATGATAGGACCCCTTTGCGGTATGCAGACTGGTGAAATATTTCACGCCTTTTTCTCCCGAATCAAAGCGGAAGGTATTGGCTATTACTTTACATTTTGGAAATTGCCTACGGATTTCCAGTGAACTAAGTTCCGCCTGGCTAAGATACTCCGCCTTCGTCTTATCCTGAAAATCCAGGGGAACCGGAATCGTTAACATCCGTTCTGCTGCCCAGATATTGCCCATAATCAGATCGCAATACGCAGCAAGTCCAGGTATAATATCTGCTGGTTGTTTGTCATATTGCCAGAGTTTGGCCCGGTAATTCAGGTCAAGTGAAATAAAAATCCCGTTAGCAGAAGCGTATTTTAAAGCTTCCAGGCAAACTTCGGCAGCAGATTCGCTTACCGCAGGACAAATTGCACTGAAATGGAACCAGGAAACGCCTTTGAACACCATTGACCAGTCTATAGTACCGGGCTGAAGCGTCGCAAAAGATGAATTTGCACGGTCGTAGATGACGCCTGCATTTTTAACATCCGTTCCTTGTGGAAGATAGTAAATGCCTACACGTTCACCACGCGCCAGAATTTTATCAGTTCCAATACCCTTGCCGGCTATTGAACCCTTTAGCTGCCCGGCCAGTATGTTATCGGGTAAAGCTGTAAAATAAGTTACGGGAATGTCCCACAAAGATAGAGCCGTCGCTACATTCAGCTCCGCGCCTCCTAAAAAGCAGGGTAGCTGATGATTGTTCAGCCATGTTCCACCGGCATCCGGACTCATTCTCAGCAGGAGTTCCCCGAAACATAAGACCCCTTTTCCGGCGGGATCAAATTCAACCATATTCAAGATATTAACCATATTTAAGACGACGGATTGCCTGCCCGGAAGTTAAAATAATTTTTAGCATTGTAATAGCAGATATCCTGTACAATTTTACCGATCCAGGCGATATCATTCGGCAATTCACCGTTTTCTACGTCATCACCGAAGAGATTGCATAAAATTCTTCTGAAATATTCGTGACGCGGGAAGGAGAGGAAACTGCGGGAATCGGTTAGCATACCAACCAGTTTACTCAGCAGACCCATGTTCGACAAGACATTCAGTTGATCGATCATACCGTCTTTCTGATCATTAAACCACCAGGCAGAACCAAATTGGACTTTACCTGCTACAGAACCATCATTAAAGTTTCCAATCATGGCAGCGATCATTGCATTATCGGAGGGATTTAAATTATAGATAATCGTTTTGGCAAGGCGGTTATCCAGATCCAGTTTGCCCAGGAACCTGGATAATGCACTCGCCTGACTGAAATCCCCGATAGAATCCCAGCCGGTATCTGGTCCGAGCTGACGCAGGGCACGTAGATTATTGTTACGCAGCGCACCTAAATGATATTGCTGTACCCAACCCTTTTCGTGATCCCAAAGGGCGAACTGGAAAAGCATAGCAGATTTAAATTTGAGTTTTTCTAAGGATGATAAACTTTGCTGGCTGCGGATCTTAATAAAAATATTGCTGATTTCACTGTCTGTATAATCTTCGGCATAGATCTGCTCCAGACCATGATCCGAAACCGTACAGTCGTTGGCTGCAAAATAGTCATGACGCGATTTAAGTGCTTTCAGATAGGCGTCATAGTCCGTTACGGAGATGTTACTCACCGCTTCCAGTTTATCTATATAGGCATTCAGCGCGGTCAGGTCGTCTGCATTCATTGCTTTATCTGGTCTGAATGCAGGAGCAACGCCAATTTTGAATCCTTCTTTTTTTAATTGCTGATGGTAGGCCAGATCATCCAGTGGGTCGTCTGTTGTGCAAACCTGTTCCACATTCATTTTCAGAAGCAGGCTCCTTGCTGAAAATTCCGGAGACTGCAGCTTTTCGGTGCAGCTTTCATAAATATGTTTTGCTGTGTCCGGAGATAAGATTTCCTTACAGTCGAAATATCTTTTTAACTCCAGATGAGTCCAGTGATATAAAGGGTTTCTCAGTGTATAGGGAACGGTCTCTGCCCATTTTTCGAATTTTTCGTAATCTGTTTTATTACCTGTTACATAAGCTTCATCTACGCCATTTGTACGCAGGGCACGCCATTTATAGTGATCGCCATATAGCCAGATCTGGGTGAGGTTGGCGTAACGTGTATCTTTCGCAATATCCTGCTGCGGCAGATGACAGTGGTAATCTATAATAGGCATGTGGCTGGCATATTCATGATATAACCTTTGCGCAGTTTTGGTCTTTAATAAAAAGTTATCATCTAAAAATTCTTTCATTTGATTTTTCTTGAGCTTTAATGAAATCCGTTGTTTTATGGCTTGAGCTGACGTTTAATAGCCAGTTCCAGGCCTCGTAATTCTGCCAGGCCTCTTAAGCGTCCGATAGCAGAATACCCCGGGTTTGTTTTCTTATGCAGATCGTCCAGCATTTTATGTCCATGGTCTGGTCTGAATGGCATGCGTGTGTCAGTCCGGCCCGATGCGATCCGGTCCTGTTGTTGTTCGAGTAAGGCTTTCATGACTGCATACATATCAACGTCGCCCTCCAGATGATTAGCTTCATGAAAATTGCCATCCTTATCTCTGCTGGTACTTCTGAGGTGAATAAAATGTATTCTTTCGCCCAGACGTTTCACCATACCCGGCAGATCATTGTCTTCCCTTACACCGAAAGACCCGGTGCAGAAGGTCAGGCCGTTGTTTTGCGACGGAATGGCCTCATAAAGCGCCTGAATGTCTGCTTCGGTACTTACCACGCGCGGTAAACCCAGAATAGGATAAGGGGGGTCGTCCGGGTGAATGCAAAGCAGTACACCAGCCTGTTCGGCTGTCGGAACAACTTCTTTCAGGAAGGAAATCAGGTTATCACGCAGGATTTCAGGGCTTATTTTATCATAACCCTGCAGAACCGTCAGGAATTCGGTTAAGGTATAACCTTCTTCAGAGCCTGGCAGACCTGCAATAATGTTTTTGACCAGTAATTGTTGTTCGGACTCCGATTTGCTTTTAATCCAGTCTTCTGCATCGTTTTTCTGCTGCGCTGTATAACTGGTTGCCGCGCCGGGTCTTTTTAGAATGAACAATTCAAATGCGGCAAATGCTGCCGCCTCGAAACGTAGCGCTGTAGAACCATCCGGCATCAGATAATCCAGATCTGTCCGTGTCCAGTCTAGTACCGGCATGAAATTATAGCATACGATATTAATACCACATGCACCCAGGTTTAGCAGGGAAGTTTTATAGTTTTCTATATACTGGCGGAAATTTCCGGTTCTCGTTTTAATGTCCTCGTGTACCGGGACACTTTCCACGACAGACCAGTTTAAACCAGCAGCCTTGATCAGTTCCTGTCTTTTCAGAATTTCTTCCTTGGTCCAGATTTCTCCGTTTTTGAGATGATGCAGGGCGGTTACTATTCCTGTAGCGCCTGCCTGTCTAACGTCACTCAGTGATACCGGGTCTTGCGGCCCATACCACCTCCAGGTTTGTTCCAAACTCATATTATTCTATTTAAACGCCGCCAAATGCAGCAAAACCACCATCAACATTAATTACCGTCCCCGTTACAAATTTAGAGGCATCACTTAAGAGCCAGATTAATGCACCTTCTAATTCATCGGGTTGGCCAAATCTTTTAAACGGGGTTTGTTTAATCACTAATTTACCTCTTTCGGTATAGCTTTGATCAGGGAGCGTCAGCAATCTTCTGTTTTGCTCTGTGATAAAAAAGCCAGGTGCAATAGCATTCATACGCACCTTGTCACCATACCTGTTAGAGAGTTCCACGGCAAACCATTTAGTATAGGAATCCAGTGCTGCTTTCGCAATACTGTAGCCCATTACTTTAGTAATTGCTCTTTGCGAAGTCATAGATGAGATATTTACAATACTTCCGCTTTTCGCTTTGGCAATTTCTTCTCCGAATACCTGGGTTGCCTGTACTGTTCCTAATAAATTAAGATTCAATACTTTACTGAAGGCTTCAAGGTCCAGGCTGAACAAGTTGTCTTCCGGCTCAATAACTGCTCCGGCCATGTTCCCGCCTGCTGCATTGACCAGACCATCAATATGACCATATTTTTCCAGTATAATCCTTTTTGCTGATTCCAGGCTTTCCATGTTCATCACATCGGCCACAACGGCCAGCGCGTTTCCACCATCAGCGTTAATTGTTTCTGCTCTTTGATTCGCAATTTCGCTGTTTCTTCCAATGATCACTACTGTTCCGCCCATAGCGTGAATACAATTCACAAAGGATTCTCCAAGAATTCCGGTTCCGCCAGTGACTACGATTACTTTATCTTTTAACGATCCGAATTCCATATTTCGTTGATTAGGGGTTTAAATTTTCAATTGGTTTCATATTTCTGGTTAGCAGCTGTATAATTGCCCAGGCCAAAAAGTAAGCGCAGCCGCTAATAATAAATAGAATATTATAGCCCGCTGTAATATTACCCAGGCCTTTATAATAGGCTAAAAGTGTTCCTACAAATATCGGGAAGAGTGTAGATGCAATAGAACCCGACATACCACCGATACCGACCACTGTGCTTACTGCATTTTTCGGGAACATGTCCGATACAATTGTAAAGATATTTGCGCTCCAGGCCTGATGCGCTGCAGTAACCAGACTGATAATTCCTACCACTACCCAGATATCATCCATCATACGGACCAAAAATATTGGTGTAACAACAATAGCTACGATTAAAAGCGTTGTTTTACGTGCTTTTAGTACCGGCCAGCCGATTTTAATGAAGTAAGAAGACAAGTACCCCCCTCCAATGCTACCCAGGGTTGTTGCGGCGTAAACGACGGCCAGCTGCAAACTTGGTTTGGTCAGATCCAGGGCGAAGGTATCTGCAAAATAAGAAGGAAGCCAGAACAGGAAGAACCACCAGATTGGATCTGTAAGTACTTTCCCAACTATAAAAACCCATGTTTGTTTCAGGCGGAGCAACTGACCCCATTTTAGTTTGATCGGATTTTCTTCTACTGCTTCATTGTCACTCAGGATATAATCCAGCTCGGGTTGTTTAAGGCGTTTTTGCTTTGTGGGAATTTCGTAGAATATCCACCAGAATATTAACCAGATGAATCCTATTGCCCCAGTGATTACAAATGCTTCCTGCCAGCCGTATAAACCCAGAAGCCAGGGCACTATTATCGGGGCTATTACCGCTCCAATGCTGGTTCCGGAATTGAAGATACCCGTGGCCAGTGCCCGCTCTCTTTTAGGAAACCACTCAGCAACGGCTTTTACACCCGCAGGGAAATTACCTGATTCTGCAAGGCCTAAAAGGCCCCTTACAAAACCAAAACCTACAGTGCCTTTTACAAAAGCATGCAGGATAGCGGCAATACTCCATACCAGTACAGAGACTCCATAGCCGATCTTGGAACCCACTTTGTCGATAAAACTTCCGAAGAGCACATAGCCCAGCGCATACATGCCGGCAAACACCATGACGATATAACCATAGTCGGCTTCGGTCCAGTGAAATTCTTTTTCCAGGGTAGGCTTGAGTAACCCGATCACCTGGCGGTCAATATAATTAATGGTTGTGGCAAAGAACAGTAAGGCGCAAACTACCCAACGATAATTTCCAGTTTTAACTTTTTCCATGATATGTTGCTGTATTTAAGGATAAAAGATGATTAAAGGGCAGTAATTGTGACTTCTGCACCCTTACGTTCTGCGGAAACATAACCTGCATAAATGGTAGCCATTACATCCGCGGCGAGACTGCTGTTACTTTCTACAGGCGTTCCGTAGACTGCAGAACGGTAGAAAGCATCCATTTCATGCTGATAACCATTAAACCACCCTTCATCAGGAGAGATCGAGGACCAGCCTTCCTTGGTTTCGGTTTTTTCTACAACATAAACATCCTTAAAATTAGCACCATCCGGCGTATACGCCTGCATGGCATCATTCGGTGCAATGTTGCAAATCGTCCTGTGATTATTGGTATTTACTTCCAACCGGTTTTTGACACCACCCAATACGAGTTCGCTGGCGAATAGATTAGCTACAGTTCCATCTTCGAAAACGATATGTACCATTGCCAGGTCTTCTATATCCTTATAAGTAGTTTGCAGATGACCCTGGTCCTGATAACCGGGCATACGCGTTATTGCATGTGTACGCGAAGAAACTGTTTTCGGTCTGATCGGGTTACCATTGCGGACCCTGCCTTCTACATGTTTCAAATAAATAGCTGCAGTGATCGGATGACACCCTTTACCTACCATAGATCCGCCTCCGGAATATTTCCATTGTCCATAGGCAAGTGAATGAGAACCAGAGTGAGATTGTTCACCCAGCATCCAAAGGATTTGCGCACCTGTTTTCTCGAGTAGTTCTCTTTCTTTTTGAATTGCCGGGGCATAAACCCAGTTCTCAGCGTACATAATTTTACCGCTGCTTGCTTTTTCTGCGTCGAGCATTCTTTTCAGACTTTCTAAAGTATGGGAGAGCCCAGTTTCCCTTGGAAACAAATCGCCGTTAAAGTCTGTGGTGCCGTCACCGAAATAACCTGTAAAGGGTTTTTCTACGATAACATGCTTGTTTTTTGCCAGAATGGCTACAACTAGTGGTTCATGTGATACAGGGGGAGTACAAACGTGCAGGACATCGCAATCATCAATGAGCTCTTCCAGATTTGTATAGGCTTTGATTTCCCGTTTTTCTGCGAATTGCTGTAACTCTTCAGTGCCGGTAGAATATGCGCCGGCGACTTCAACCTGGGTACTGAATACCCGTTTAAGTGCGTCATAGTGGAATCGTGCGGCAAAACCGGACCCAATTATCCCGGCCTTTGTGATTCTTTTGTTCATAGCTTTATATTTGGTCAATATGGATGCGGGCGTTTTGCGGATCTTAAATATTTTAAAGAATACTGCAAACGATTGCATACGCATAATTATGTAAAATAATTAGCATATCAAAAAGAATCGGAAACAAAATTTTGTTTATTTATGAAGGTTGCTCCGAAAGTGTAGACGTTCTTTTGATTAGTTCGACCGGTGTGGTGAGTGAAAGAAAACTCCGTTGATTGTCTTGATTATGAATAAGATCCATGATTAATTTGGCTACCCCTTCTCCCATCAGATGCGGAAACTGTTCCACAGAAGTAATTTCAGGTCTGGAAATCTCAGTCCGGCTATCATTCGCATAACCGGAAACCTTAAGGTCTTTCGGAACAGAAATTCCGTTTTCTCTGGCAAACTCCAGTACAGCCAGTGCTGCAGTATCGTTACATGCAAAAACGGCATCAGGAGCCTGCTTATTTTTAAATAAGGTTTCGCAGCTCTGCAGCGTATTTTCTTTGTTTAGTTCGTGAAAAAAGACAAGGCTTTCATCATAAGGAATCTGAAATTCATTAAGGGCGTCTTTATAGCCATTCAGGCGTTGCAGATATATACTGCAGCTGAGCGGTCCGCTAATATGTGCGATACGGGTACACCCTTGTTCCAGTAAATGCCTGGTTACCTGGTAACCCCCGCTAAATTCATCACCGACTATTTTATGACAGGCTTTGTCAATGGGTACCCGGTCATAGAAAACAACAGGTACACCTCCTACGGCAGTTTTATCGAAGACTGAATAATCTTTAGTGTAAAGTGTGGTAGATACAATCAGGCCTTCTACCTGTGTGGCCATCAGTAATTTAATCAACGTTTTCTCCAGCTCCGGCGATTCGTTTGATTGAAATATCATCAAATTATAACCATAAGTATGGAGCTTATTCTGAATGGCGGTAATTACCGCGGCCTGAAAAGACATGGATATACGTGGAACAATAAGGCCAATAGTTTTAGACCGGCTGCTTCTGAGTGCTGCGGCAAGCGCATTATATCTGTAACCCAGCTTTTCAGCTGCATTTTTTACTTTAAGTTTGGTTTCTTCACTAATATGGGGATGATCACTTAAAGCTCTGGATACAGAGGATACGGACATGCCTACTTCCAGGGCAATGTCTTTAATGGTAACTTGCTGTTGCTTTTTCATATTTATGCAATCGTTCTCAAAACGATCATTATTCGAATATAAAAATAAAGTTACACAAATTTTTCACGCTTCATAATCTACTCTGTAGAATGATTTGACGGAACTAATGTTTTATATGTTAAAGTAATATCAATTACGTTAATAAATAGCTGATTATGGGGCACCTAAATAAGTGCTCAATAATTTTGTTATTCTGAATTTTTTATATAATTATGTATCTGCAATCGTTTGCAGACGAAAGCAATAACCAAATATAAGCTGATATCAATATGCAAAAGGAAGAAATTTCAGGGGCCTTGTACCCTGAAGCTAACATGCTTGCTATGACGGAATTTCGACGCTTCTTCTGCGATCAGAACATCTTTTTCCGTGTTTTTCCGGACTCCCAAACCTCAACCTACCCGCTCTTAATCTCAAACCGAATAAACTTAACGTATGAATCTAAATTTTAAAAAGCCTTTAAAACGGTTTAAAGTAACTAAGGTTGCGATATCCCCTTTAATGTCTGTCCTATTTATTATAGGTATATCAACAGCATTTACTGAGCAGGTAAGGGCAGCAAATCCGGGCGGCCTCTATATGCAGGCTCCGGTTACCGGTGTCGTCAGAGACGGCAGTGGTCAGCCGGTTCCAGGCGTAAGCGTGGTTATAAAAGGGTCTAAAACGGGAACTTTAACAGATATGAACGGTAAGTTTAGTATCGCTGCTCAACCAAACAGCGTATTGGTCTTCTCTTATATCGGTTATATCGCTCAAGAAGTTACAGTCGGTACTAAAACTGCATTGGATGTTAAATTACTGGAAGATGTCGGCAATCTGAACGAGGTTGTAGTAACAGGTTATACTACAGAGCAAAAGAAAGATATTCTGGGCTCTGTGAGCATTGTTAATGCTGCCGATCTGCAATCTACACCTACTGGAAACGTAACCAGTCAGCTGCAAGGACGCTCTCCGGGTGTTACCGTTAGTGGTGACGGTAGTCTGGATGGAGGTGCGAAAGTTCGTATCCGTGGTTTTGGGTCTTTTACAGGTTCTGAACCACTCTACGTAATTGATGGAGTTCCTGTTTCACCAAATACAGCGACCGCTGGTTCAAGGGCAGGAAGTACAACTTCTGCGATCGACAACCTGAATCCTAATGATATTGCATCAGTTCAGGTTTTAAAAGATGCAGCTTCTGCTTCAATTTACGGAGCCAGGGCTGCCAATGGGGTAGTTATTATCACAACCAAAAAAGGAAAATCCGGCGCTGCCAAGGTATCCGTGGATGCTTATACAGGTATGAATTATGTAAGTTCAGGCAGCTTCCCGAAATTACTGAACGCCCAGCAAATGGGAGATTTATACTGGAAACAAATGGAAGGGGCCTATGCTTCAACTGGTAACCCTGCTTATCAGCCGGGTGGTGCAAGCTGGAAGCATGACCAATACGGATCAGGTGCCAGACCGGTAATTCCTGAGTTTATTTTAGTTAACAACAACGGATCACGTATTGGCGGTGCCGCTCTGGAGAAGATGAGAACCAGTGACCCGGCATTATTTGCGTCTCTAACGAATCCTGCTAATTATAACCTGAAGACACACCAGATTGTCAGATCTGCTGACACGGACTGGTTTGACGAAGTTTATAATCCTGCACCAATCAGCAATATACAGGTGGGAGCGACAGGTGGATCGGATAATGGAAATTATGCTTTGAGTTTAAATTATATGACACGTGAAAACACGGCGGCTAAAACCAATACTTTCGACCGTTATACTTTAAGGGCAAATTCCAATTTCAAAATTAAAGAAAACATCAGGTTTGGTGAAAACATACAGATCTCCTATAGTAAAATGAATGGAAATGGTAGTCCAGATGGGGGCGGTCCGCGTGCTGCCTGGGTAATGCAGCCATTAATTCCTGTCTATGATATTATGGGTAATCCGGCGAGTAGTGCGGCACCACAGCTGGTATCAACCAATGATCCTGGACGGAATCCGGTCACAGAGTCTTATCGGAACCGTTTCGATAAAACAGAAAACTACGGTATTTTCGGTAATGTTTACGCCGAAGTAGACATCATTAAAGGGTTAACTGCAAGAACGTCATTTGGTATAGACTATTCTGCCAGAAACGCGAAAGACGTGAATCCTGTTACTTATGAACATGCAGAGAATACGGCAACGAATTCCATTTCAAACAGGAAGAATTTTAGTAATACCTGGACCTGGTCAAATACATTGACCTATGCAACAACATTTAAAGAAAAGCATGATTTCAAAGTCCTGGTAGGTACGGAAGCTATTAAATCATATGCTGAAGATTTGTTTGCACAACGACTGGGTTTAGCCCTGAACCTGGAAGATGATCCGAATTTCCAGATTATTAATGCAGGCGTCGGTGCACAGACCAATTCAGGAGGATTTAGAAGAAGTACTTTATATTCTATGTTCTCCAGAGTAGATTATTCATATGCCGGAAAATATTTGTTGAATGCGACTGTACGTCGTGATGAGTCATCTAAGTTCTCAAAAAATAATCGTGTAGGATATTTCCCTGCGGTTGCAGCGGGCTGGAGAATCAGTTCTGAGGAGTTTATGAAAGATGTTAAATTCCTGACCGACCTGAAATTACGTGGTAGTTATGGTATTATCGGAAATCAGAGCGGTCTGCCAAATGAAAATCAATACAATGTTTATGTGTCCAGCTTAGGACAGGGCTATCCCCTTACAGGAGCACAATCTGTTGCCAATGAAAGTTATACTTTGGGCAGTGTAGGTAATCCTAATGCCAAATGGGAGCAGAATACCACCACAAATATTGGTTTGGATGCATCCATGTTTAAAGGAACGGTGAACTTCACAGTAGAGGTTTATCAGAAGAATACTAAAGATCTGCTGGTTAGAAATCAGGCCCCGCTTACCGGTACAATGGCTGTACAGCCTTTCTTGAACGCTGGAGATATGCGTAACAGAGGTATCGATCTTGGAATTTCTAAGAACGGTGAATTTAAATCTGGTTTTACCTATGATGTAGCACTTACTTTCTCTAAATACAAAAATGAGGTTACCCGTGTTCTCGACAATCCTTTAGCAACTATAATCGGTGAGTCTACGCGTCTGAACGGAAGTCCGAGTATTACAATGGTGGGACAGCCGATAGGTGCATTCTATGGTTATAAGCTGGATGGGTTTTATAATTCTCAGGCAGATGTAGATGCTTTTAATGCAAAATACAATCCGAATGGTACGACTACACCATGGATACCTGCAGAAGTAGGAAACTGGAAGATCAAAGATGTGAATGGAGATGGAATTATTAATGCGTTAGACCGTACCATTATTGGGAGTCCGCATCCCGATTTTCAAAGCAGTCTGAATCTGTCGGCGGGATATAAAAACTTTGATTTTACAGCCTTTTTATTTTACAGTAAAGGTGGCCAAATTTTTAACCTGAGCCGTTTCAATACTGACTTCAATACTTTTCAGTTTAACAGAAGTGAAAGAATGCTTAAGGAATCATGGACACCGGAATTGGGTAATAATGCTAAACTGCCTAAGTTGAATGTCCTGGATACTTATTCGAATTCAAATGTGACAGATTACTACCTGGAAGATGCTTCTTATCTGCGCCTAAAAACTGTTCAGGTCGGTTATACACTCCCGACCAGACTGGTAAGCAGACTGAAGATGGAAAAAGTGAGAGTCTATGTTCAGGCGCAGAACTTATTTACTGTTTCCAAAGCGACAGTGCTCGATCCGGATGCAGGATTAAATGGTGATGTTGATACTTCTATGGGCGTAATTGCCAATACTTTACCAACTCCGAAACAGATTTTATTTGGTATAAGTGTAGGATTCTAATTTTTGAAAAACAAAAAATATTTTTATGAAAATGTCTAAATCGATAATATTTATAATGATCTGCTGCAGTATGTTTTTTTCCTGCAGTAAGGACTTCATAGAGCAGGGACCTGTTGGTTCCTTTCCAGAAAGTGTTCTTAAAACGCCTGATGGAATCCGAAAAGCACTAGTAGGTGCTTACTCCTCTTTAAATGGTACCGAAGGGTTAGAAAGGACACCGGCTCAGGCCCTGTTTGGTAGTATTCGTGGGGGCGAAGCCAACAGGGGATCCGGTAATGGTGTTCAGCCTCAGATGTCTCAAATTCAGCGTTTTGAAGTGAATACAAGTAACAGCTCAGTACTTTTGTTTTTCAATCATTTTGCAGATGCAATCGCCCGGACCAATCTGGTGCTGAAGTATCTGCCTCAGGTCGAAGGCCTGGATCCGCAGGATGCTAAAAACATCGAAGCAGAAGCTAAATTTTTAAGAGCTCATTATCATTTCATGATGAAAAGGGTATTTAAAAATACACCGTGGCTGGATATAGAAAGTCTGGATGATCCAAAAGTATCTAACACTGATGATGGTGGTAACTTCATTGATATCTGGCCAAAAATTGCAGCCGATTTCAAATATGCAGTAGATAATCTTCCACAGACACAAGCCGATTTTGGCAGACCAAATAAATGGGCAGCAAAAGCATATTATGCTAAAACCTTAGTCTATATGGGCAATGAAGGGGATGATGCAAATTATACACTGGCAAAGGTTGAATTCGACGATCTGATTGCCAATGGTGTAAACGTGAAAGGACAGAAATATGCGCTGAATCCTAATTATCATGATAATTTCAATACACAGAAAGAGAACGGACCCGAGTCTGTCTTTCAGGTTCAGCATTCTGTCAACGATGGAAGTACAAATAACTGGGCAAATGCCAATCTTGAAACACTTTTTACCGGTGTACAGGCTAGTGATGGCCCGACTTTAGGAAGAGGTTATGCTTATTTTAATCCTTCTCAATGGTTTGTCAATAAATTCAGGGTAGATGCTAATGGACTACCTATCTTTAATCATGCAACACGTAATGCTGCTTTTGTGAAAAACGATGATGGAATTGAGTCTACTGCACCATTTACACCTGACGCAGGTTTAATCGACCCGAGGCTGGACTGGACAGTTGGCCGCCGCGGCATTCCTTATCTTGATTATGGTTTAATGCCAGGAAAAGCCTGGATCCGCGATCAGGCTTACGGCGGGCCGTATATCAGTAAGAAGTTTTTCACACTGAAGTCTCGTGAAGGCGTGGATACCGCGCCGGGAACACCATATAACAATTTGAATATTGATATTATCCGTTATGCAGATGTTTTATTGTTGGCGGCAGAAGTAGAAGCTCGTGTCGGAAGTCAGGCTAAGGCGATGGAATATGTAAATATGATTCGTAATCGTATGGCAAATAATACAACAGATCCAGAGAACTGGGTACTGAGGAATGGTGTGCCGGCGGCTAATTATAAAATTGGTTTGTACACTGCAGGCGCTTTTCCATTTGATAATAAAACCAATGCTTTAAAAGCTGTTTTCTTTGAACGCACACTGGAGTTAGGTCTGGAAGGACACAGAGCTTATGATGCAATTAGATTTGGCGCAGAAGACCAGACTACAGATCTGGAAGAACTGAATGGTTATCTTCAGTATGAGTCTACTTTGAGAGGATTTGTTGCCGGAGCAAATTATACACGTGCGCCTGATGCTGTTATTCCAATCCCGCAGCAAGCTGTCGAAAACAGTTTTAAAGATGGTAAAATTACTTTGAAACAAAATCCAGGCTATTAAGCGGTCAATGCGAATTTATTAGAAATTGTCGCTAATTTGAATTCTGGATTCCATACCAAATATATATTTTAATACAATGAGCTATTTACAACAACCTAACCGAAAAACGAAATGGAGAAAAGGCATGCTGCTTTGTTCAGTACTTTGCGTCAGCAGCCTGTTTTATCAGTGTAAAAATGATGAAATGTCCGCAGAAGCTTCCCTGAAGAAGATGGAAGTTGAGAAGGGTTTTGAGGTGAAACTAGCGGCTTCAGAGCCGCTGGTCAGCGCGCCCGTAGCAATGACTTTTGATGACCGTGGCCGGATGTGGGTCGTGGAAATGAACGGGTTTATGCCGGATACGCTTGGTACCGGAGAAGATGCTCCAAGTGGAAAAATAGTAATCCTGGAAGATACCGATCATGATGGGGTTGCAGATAACCGCAAAATATTTCTGGATTCGCTGCAATTGCCGCGGGCCATTTGTCTGATAGAAAACGGAGCGCTCGTAGCTGAGCCCCCGTATTTATGGTATTATGAAATTAATGGCGATAAAGCAGGTAAAAAGACGCTGGTGGACAGTACCTATGCAGATGAGGGAAATGTTGAACATCAGCCGAACGGTCTGCTCAGGGCCATGGACAACTGGATTTATAATGCTAAATCAAGCACGCGATACCGTAAAGTCGGAGATCAGTGGAAAAAAGAAAGCACACATTTCCGGGGACAATGGGGAATTACTCAGGATAACTCCGGAAGATTATTTTATAACCACAATTCTGCCAATGTCCTGGGAGATTATTTCACACCGGGATTAGGATCTCAAAATCCAAATCAGAAAGAAATTGCTGGTTATAACGTGGCTGTTGTACCCGATAACAGGGTATATCCAGCTCATGCCACACCTGGTGTAAATCGTGGTTATATGGAAGGTATTCTGGATAGTAACCAAAGGCTGGTGAACTTTACTGCTGCCTGCGGACCACTGATTTACAGGGGCAATCTGTTTGGGGAGGCCTATGTGCAGAATGGCTTTGTAGCCGAACCTTCGGCCAACCTGATTAAGCGTAACATTTTGAAACAGGAAGACGGTTATATCGTAAGCGGAGAACAGGCTTATCAGGGAAAAGAGTTTTTATCCAGCGTGGATGAGAGGTTCAGACCAGTTAACCTGAATGATGGTCCTGATGGCGCTTTATATGTGCTGGATATGTACAGAGGTATTATTCAGCATAAGACCTATCTCACGCCATATCTGAAAAATGAGATCAAAGAGCGGAACCTTACTTTGCCGCTGGTTTGCGGAAGGATCTACAGAATTGTACCTGAAGGTGCCAAACCAGTGATGAAAACCATGCCGCAAGATCCGCAGCAATTGGTTGCTGCGCTGGCAGATCCAAATGGGTGGATTCGTGATAAAGCGCAGCAAATGCTCATTGACCGTAAAAATAAAGATGTAGTCCCTGCTTTACAGAAAGCACTAAGCTCATCAAACAAATTGCAGGCTGTACATGCGCTATGGACACTGGAAGGTTTACATGAATTGACAACAGAAGAAGTTCTGGCAGCAGTTAAATCTGATTCCTGGGCAATCAGGATGCAGGGACTGAGTGTAATTCCATCGGTTATGAACAAGGAGAACTCCGGTGTTTATATTGCCGCTTTAAATGATAAAGCCTTAATCGGTGACAAGCGTGCAGCACCTTACATAGGGTTTTTAGTACAGTTCATTCAGCCTTTAAACCCAAAAGCCGCTGCAGATCTTACCCAGGGGCTAATTAAATTATACGCCAATGATAAATATGTGGCTGGGGCAATTGTCAGTAACCTGAAAGATAAGGAAGCCGCTTTCCACGCCGAATTGTTAAAAAAGTATCCGGATACGAATTTGGCTATTAATACACAGCTGGCGAAGGTTGCCTTAAATAAGGCTAACGAATTGCTGAATAAAGATCCGCAGGTTATTGAAGCACGTTATCCAAAAGGAGTATTAATTTATAAATCTACTTGTCAGACCTGCCATGGACCGGATGGAAATGGAATAAAATCACTGGCACCGCCGCTGAATAAATCGGAATGGGTGAATGGTAATAAAGACAAATTAATTCCTATCGTACTTTTTGGTCTGACAGGACCGGTACCGGTAAATGGACATTTGTACACCAAACCTGAGATTATGGCCGATATGCCTGGAATTGGCGCAAGCGAAGAGTTTCATGACAAGGATATCGCCGAGTTGCTTAATTATATCCGGAGTTCGTGGCAGAATAAAGCAAATAAAATTACGGAAGGCGAAGTTACAGCAATTCGTAGTCTATATAAAGGCAGGGATAAAGCCTTCACAGTAGAGGAATTGAGTCGCATTAATTAATAAATTGTATTACCTAATCAAATGTAAATATGAATATCTCGAAATTTTTAGTTGTTGCCATGTTTTGCTACTCCGGCAGTGTCGCTGCCCAGCAAAAACCAGCATGGAAATCGCTTTTTAACGGTAAAGACCTGACAGGTTGGGAACAGCTGAACGGAAAGGCGAAATATGAAGTAAAAAACGGTGAAATTATAGGAACTACTGTACCTAAGGAGCCAAATTCTTTTCTGACAACTAAAGAGAAGTATGGCGATTTCATTCTGGAGCTGGAGTTACTGGTAGACAATTCCATGAATTCCGGTATACAGATCAGAAGTGAAAGTACCGCAGACTATCAGGACGGCCGCGTACATGGATATCAGGTGGAAGTAGATCCTTCTGATCGTGCCTGGAGCGGTGGTATTTATGATGAAGCCAGAAGAGGATGGTTGTATCCGCTGAATATCAACCCTAAAGCTCAGGCGGCTTTTAAAAAGTCGGAATGGAATAAATACAGGATAGAATGTATCGGTAGTTCGATCCGTACCTGGATCAATGGTGTGCCGGCAGCAAATGTTGTGGATGCAATGACTTTAAAAGGCTTTATCGCCTTGCAGGTGCATGGCATTTATGGTGATCAGAAACCGGGAACTGAAATCCGCTGGCGTAATATCCGTATTCAGACGGCGAATCTTGTTCCATCTAAAATCGACGATATTTATGTAGTTAACCTGGTTCCGAATTCTGTATCTGCGCAAGAAAAAGCGCAAGGTTACGGGTTGCTGTGGGACGGAAAAACATCTAAAGGATGGATCGGTGCCAATAAGACCAAATTTCCTGAAACCGGCTGGACTATCTCTAACGGAGAATTAAATGTGCAGGAATCAAACGGAGCAGAGTCTACTAATGGCGGTGATATCGTTACAGAAAAGCAATATAAAGCATTCGAGCTTAAATTTGATTTTAAACTAACTGAAGGTGCCAATAGTGGTATTAAGTATTTCGTAACGCTGAAAGAACAAAGTCAGGGTTCGGCTATTGGTTTGGAGTACCAGGTTTTGGATGACGAGAAACATCCTGACGCAAAATTAGGACGTGACGGAAACCGTACACTGGCCTCTTTATATGATCTGATCACCAGCAAAAAAGATAGAAATGCAATCCACAAGATCGGAGAATGGAATCAGGGTTTGATCCGTGTTTATCCCGATAACAGGGTTGAACATTGGCTTAACGGATTTAAAGTGGTCACCTATACGCGAGGTTCGGCAGAGTTCAAAGCACTGGTTGCTGCAAGTAAATACAAAGACTGGAAAGATTTTGGAATGGCACCAGAGGGGCATATCCTTATCCAGGATCACGGAAATAAAGTATCCTACAGAAGTATAAAGCTTAAACAACTCTAAAGATAAATCCTAAAAATGCTTAATCTGATTGTGGAAAAACGGTGATGCCAGGCGCCGGATTTTCTGCAATCGGATTTTGTTGTTTAAGCATTTTCAATACAGATTATTTCACCGTGTATATTATTTGTTACACGCAGTTAATTTAGATACAAGGAATTATCTGTTTATTAGGACCCCTAACCAAATGAATATTTATGGACCTGCTGTTAAGTATATTGAACATCGTCTTTTGTATTGCCTTTCTCCTGTTTGCTTACGTAAATCTCAATGATAGTGATTCCTGGCTTTGGGTACCAATTTATATGGTCGCTTCTGTAGCCTGCGGATTAGCAGCCTTCCACTATGTCTACCCCAACTTATATTTGATTGCAGTAACTTTTTATCTGGTCTACGCAGTAGTCTTGTTTTTTAGTAAAGATGGTGTTAAAGACTGGATCAGTAAATATGGAAAGCCTAGCCTGGTGGAGAGTATGCAGGCCACGAAACCCTATATTGAAAAAGCAAGGGAATTTTTCGGTCTGCTGATAATTAGTTCCGCCCTGCTGCTGAATTATTTTATTCATTAAAAGAAAGTCATGAATTTAATAACAGATCAGAACAAAGATACAGTCATAAATTTAATCAATCAGTTGTTGAACAGGTGTTTATCTGCTCAGGCTTTTGACTGGATTAGCACGAAGTTCACACTTATTGAACAGGAAGAACGGGCCATCCAGCTCAATATGGCTTTCGCTCAGGTTTCCAGATATGCCCCCAAAATGCAATTGGAAAACAGTGTACCTGAAATAGCGGAGATTGGCAAAATAGTGCCAGGATGCGATCTGCGTTACTGGTCTGTGGCCACGCTTTGCAGGATAGCCTTATTAATGCGCGTTAAAGACGCAAAAGCAGAACTATATCTGCAAAAGATCTCCGGATTATTTACTGCTGCGGAAATGAACGAACTGGTTGCCCTTTATACCGCTTTGCCTTTTCTGGAATATTCTACGCAATGGATTGCGCAATGTGAAGAGGGGATACGAAGTAATATCGGGAGTGTGCTGGAAGCCATCATGTATGGCAACCCTTATCCCGCAGCTTTTCTGCCGGAAGCCTCCTGGAATCAGATGGTTTTGAAGGCCTTCTTTACAGAGAAAAACGTGGAGGCAATTACTGGTATAATGGAAAGAAATAATCCGGTTCTCCAGGCAACGCTGAAAGACTATGTACAGGAAAGAATCGCAGCCGGGCGTACAGTTCAAACCGGTATATACACTCTGATTTAAGCTAATAACCAAATATAAATTGAATATGTGTTGTAATGAAAATATCAAAGAAAGAATAAAGGGGTCTGTACAGCAAAGCAGCCTTGATTTAAGTGAGATTAGTGGGATGAAATTTTTTGACCCTCATGTACATATGACTTCGCGTACTACAGATGACTATCAGGCCATGGCAGATGCGGGAATTGTTGCGCTTATCGAACCTGCTTTCTGGCTTGGCCAGCCCAGGACCGGAGTAGATAGTTTTACCGATTATTACAGCAGTCTGATTGGCTGGGAAAGGTTCAGGTCATCACAGTTTGGCATTAAGCATTATTGCACAATAGGGCTGAATTCCAGAGAAGCCAATAATGAAAAACTTGCCGAACAGGTCATGGAAATCCTGCCGCATTTTATTTTCAAAGAGGGTGTAGTAGGAATTGGTGAAATTGGCTTTGACGACCAGACTCCCGCAGAAGAAAAGTATTTCCGTCTGCAGATGGAATTAGCCAAAGAAGCCGGTTTACCGGTACAGATCCATACGCCGCACCGGGACAAGAAAAAAGGTACAACCCGGAGTATGGATATCGCTTTAGAGCAGGGTTTGGATCCATATAGTATAATCATCGATCATAATAACGAAGAAACTGTAAAAGAAGTTCTGGACAGAGGTTTCTGGGCAGCTTTTACGATCTATCCATTTACGAAAATGGGTAATGAGCGGATGGTGGAAATTGTGAAGCAATATGGTTCTGAACGCATCATGATCAATTCTGCTGCCGACTGGGGTATCAGTGACCCGCTGGCAGTGCCTAAATCTGCTGCTTTAATGAAAAGATCGGGAATCAGCCTGGCCGATATAGAATTAGTTACTTACCGCAATGCGATTACAGCTTTCGCGCAGAGCGGACAAATAGATGAAAAAGATTTTGAACAGGTGCAGCCGGTTGACCAGGGGCAAAAGTTCGCGAGCAACTCAATATTAAGAGGTGGTCAGCAACCAAGGATAGATAAAAATTCAATCATAATATCTTAACCCGGAAAAATGGAGAAACTTCTGGGATATCTGCGTTTAACCCGGCCCGCAAATGTAATTACTGCTGTTGCCGATGTACTGGCAGGGATGGTTATATCCGGATATTTTTTGGTACAGGCAGATTTATGGCCGGTCTTACTGATCTGTCTTTCTACAATCGGCTTATATAGCGGCGGAATTATATTTAATGACGTTTTTGATGCAGAACTTGACCGGGTCGAAAGACCAGAACGGCCGATTCCTTCGGGGTTAATACCGTTGAGAGCAGCTATAATTTTTGGGTCTGTCTGTTTTGCTGTTGGAATACTTGCTGCCGGACTTTATCAGCCGGTTTCCATGCTGATTGCGGTTGCAATAGTTCTGGCCTGCCTGACCTATAATAAATGGATGAAGCATCATTTTATCTTCGGACCCCTGAATATGGGCATTTGCCGCGGGCTTAACCTGCTATTAGGTATGAGTGTTTTGACAGCGGGTCTGGCAGACTGGTGGTTTTTAGCTTTGATACCTGTGGTTTATATTTTCGCAATTACCATGATTAGTCGTGGTGAAGTGCATGGGGGAAATAAAAATACCATGGTATTTGCTGCGCTGCTATACCTGGCGGTAATCAGCTGTCTGTTTTATGTAGCGGTTGCTCAACATTATTTTTTACTGATACTCGTATTTATTGTGCCTTTCAGTTTGATGATCTACAGACCCTTGCTTGCCGCTTTCCGGAACCCGGAAGGGAGAAATATCGGTAAAGCAGTCAAAGCTGGTGTAATCGCCTTGATTCTGCTCAACGCAACCTGGTCGGCCGCTTTCGGTAACTGGCAGATTGCATTGTGTATAGTCCTTCTTTTACCGCTTTCGCTTGGCCTGAGTAAATTATTTGCTGTTACCTAATTTGAATTAATTATGGAATATTTAGAACAATCTTTCAGCGTAAAATTTGACTATAAAGTATTTTTTACGACTTCACTTTTTAAACCGGAGAATTTCACACTTGCCAATTTTATTTTAAGTGTACCCGCAAAAATTCGCCGTAAGATACTTTTTGTTATAGATGAAGGCGTCGCTCTTGCACACCCTGATCTGACGGCTTCCATTAAAGAATATTTTAAAATATACCAGGAAGTTCAGCTTGTTGAAGACATCCTGATTATTCCCGGAGGAGAAGCTGCTAAAAATGATCCCGCGCTTTTTGAAAAACTGATTGCCGCAGTCGATACCTATGGCATCGACCGGCATTCCTATATCGCAGCGATTGGAGGAGGAGCGGTGCTTGACCTGGTTGGTTACGCAGCTGCGGTGTCACATCGTGGTGTAAAACATATCCGCATTCCCACTACGGTACTTTCTCAGAATGATTCAGGTATTGGTGTTAAAAACGGGATCAATTTTAAAGGAAAGAAGAATTTTACCGGAACATTTGCCCCTCCTGCGGCGGTATTCAATGACGATGAGTTTTTATTGAGCTTAACTGACAGGGACTATTATGCAGGTATTTCTGAAGCTGTTAAGGTTGCGCTGATTAAAGATGAGTCTTTTTTTGAATGGCTGGAAACACACGCCTCGTCTTTAGCCGAAAGAAACAGTAAACAAATAAATGTGCTGATAAAACGGTGTGCAGCACTACATCTTGCACATATCTCCAGTGCCGATCCTTTTGAAATGGGCTCTTCCAGACCTCTGGATTTTGGTCATTGGGCTGCACATAAAATAGAACAGCTGAGTAACTTCAGTATTCTACATGGAGAAGCAGTTGCAATGGGTATTGCACTGGATAGCACTTATTCCTATCTGAATGGTTTGATTACCGGTGATAAGCTGCAACGGATCTTAAATTTACTGCAGGTATTCTTTGAACTTACCCATCCTTTGATTCAGATACAGGATTTAAATGCTCCGGTATTGAAAGGCCTGGCTGAATTTCAGGAACATTTAGGCGGGGAATTAACCATTACGCTTCTTTCCGATATCGGTAAAGGGCAGGAAGTCCATCAGATTGATTCTGGTTTATTGATTGCCGCAAGTAACTACGTCACGGAGTTTACCAGGCAGCCACATTCTATATCCCTTTAATATGAAAACCAAACTAGGCCATTTAACCTATTGTACAAATATTCATGCCGGCAAGAACTGGGCAGAAGATTTCCAGATTCTACAGCAACATTATCCCGAAATCAAACAATCTGTATCAGCAGGAAATCCACTGGGGATTGGTCTCCGGCTTTCTCATTCGGCGAGTCTGGAGCTTCAGAACGAAGATAAACTGGCGGCTTTTATAACCTGGCTGCAAGCGCAGAATGCCTACGTTTTTACGATGAACGGTTTTCCTTATGGCGAATTTCATCATACGGTGGTTAAAGCAGATGTGCATACACCAGACTGGACTTCTTCAGAACGCAGGGAATATACTATCCGCCTGTTCAAAATACTGAGCCGCCTGTTACCAGATGAACAGGAAGGCGGGATCTCGACTTCACCACTAAGTTACCGCCACTGGTTTAAAACACCAGAGGAACTGAAGGCAGCTACTAAAGCGGCGACGCTGAATATTATAGCTGTGCTGAAAACTTTAGTTCATATCGGACAGCAAACCGGAAAATATCTTCATCTGGATTTAGAACCTGAACCAGATGGCATCATTGAAACCGGCCAGGAATATATAGCGTGGTTTGAGCAGGAGTTACTGGTTTTGGGAATTCCGGAAATTGTGGCAGAATTTCAAGTGTCTGCAACAGAGGCAGAAGCTCTGCTAAAAAAGCACCTATGTTTATGTTATGACGTTTGTCATTTTTCTATCGGCTACGAAAACCACCGGGAAATGATCGCTGCATTGAAAACTAAAGGATTGCGGGTAGGAAAAGTACAAATTAGTGCGGCACTTAAAGCTAACTTGAAGACCGGTATCGAAGAACGGCGGGCGATCAAAAATAGTTTTGAGGAATTTAATGAGCCAACTTATTTGCATCAGGTAGTTGCTTTAAAAGAAGATGGAACTCTTTTGCGTTATCCGGATTTGCCAGAAGCACTGGCAGATTTTGACCATGCTGGTGTGAAAGACTGGCGGTCGCATTTTCATGTTCCGGTCGCACTCACCGATATAAATGTTCTTCAGACCACACAGAGCGATATTATTGAGGTGCTGAAACTTCAAAAGGAGTATCAGTTCACGAATCATCTGGAGGTTGAAACTTATACCTGGGAAGTACTGCCGGAAGCGATTAAATTACCGATAAGCACTTCTATCAGTAAAGAACTGAATTGGGTGAATAATCAAATCGATCAATTATGAAAAAGACGATAGTTATTGACGTGGTAGGTTTATCATCTGGTTTAATCGGGGAGTTTACCCCATTCCTTAGTAATTACGTAAAAACAAGAAACGTATCTGTTATAGAACCGATGCTGCCTGCAGTTACGACAGCAGTGCAGTCTACTTATTTAACAGGTAAATTGCCAGATGAGCATGGTATTGTCGGTAATGGCTGGTATGACCGGACTGATGCCGAAATTAAGTTCTGGAAGCAATCAAATAAACTGGTGCTTTCAGAGAAAATATGGGATAGGGCGAAACGCGAAAACCCTGATTTTACCTGTTCCAATATGTTCTGGTGGTACAATATGTATTCTAATGCCGATTATTCGGTAACACCCCGGCCAAACTATCTGGCTGATGGCAGAAAGATGCCTGATTGTTATTCTGATCCGGCAACGTTGCGGGATGAGTTGCAGGAGAAATTAGGAACCTTCCCTTTATTTAGTTTCTGGGGTCCTGGGGCGAATATAAAATCTACAGCCTGGATTGCGGAGGCATCCATACTGACAGATCAGCGTTATAATCCAACTTTAACATTTATCTATCTGCCCCATCTGGATTATTGCCTGCAGAAGTTCGGGCCTGAGTTTTCCAGTATAAAACAGGAATTAGGGGAAATTGACCTGGTGTTAAAAAGACTGATAGAGTATTACCAGCAGCAGCAAGATGTGGAGCTGATTATTCTTTCTGAATATGGAATTGCACCTGTAAGCCGTCCGGTTCATGTTAACAGGATACTGCGGGAAAACAAATTCCTGCAGATTCGTGTCGAGCGCGGACTGGAGTTGCTGGATGCAGGTGCCTCTGCCGTTTTTGCGGTTGCAGACCATCAGGTTGCCCATATTTATTTTAATGATCCGGGTAAAATAGATCAGGTTAAACAACTTTTTGAAGGCCTGCCTGGGATTGCTGCAGTACTTGACGAAGCAGGTAAAAAAGCGCATGGTATTGCTCATGAACGTGCAGGTGAGCTCGTTCTGATTGCAGAACCCGATAGCTGGTTCACTTATTATTTCTGGCTGGATGATGCCAAAGCGCCGGATTATGCCAGATGTGTTGATATTCATAAAAAACCAGGATATGATCCGGTCGAGATGTTTATGTCTTCTAAAGCTAGAGCCGGGTATAAATTACTGAGAAAGAAAGCGGGTTTTCGCTATATTATGGATGTTATTCCGCTGGATGCCAGTTTGGTCAAAGGATCTCATGGAAGTCCTGCAGTATCAAAATCCTATCATCCTGTACTGATCTCTGATAATGGTCTGATTTCTCAAAACCTGAAAGCGACAGAAGTTTATGATATCATCTGGAATACCCTGACAGATAATTCGGTAAACAATGAAAAAGGCCTTCATTAACGAAGGCCTTTTTCATTGCCCCCGATTAAGTGTCTAAATTTGGGGGCAATTCATTTTGAGGCATTTAGTGTTTATTTCTTTAGCTCATTTGAGAATGAATATGGCAGGTCTGCTGTATTTATTCCTCTGGTTTTTTCGGGTTTGTCCGACATCTCGAAACTGATCATGCCTCCTTTGGTTAAATCCTGGTGTGTCAGGTAATTATGGGTATGGCTTTTACCGTTTAGTTTCATGGACTTGATATACCTGTTTTTGCGGTTGTTATTGCCCGCACTAATGGTCATTTGCTTCCCGTTTTCGAAGTTCAGCCTTACCTTGCTGAATAAAGGGGAACCGGTGATATATTCATCTGTTCCCGGACATACCGGATAAAAACCGAGGGCGGAAAATACGTACCAGGCCGATGTCTGACCATTGTCTTCATCACCGCAATATCCGTCAGGGGCAGAAGAGTATAATTTGTCCATTACTTCCCTTGCCCAGTATTGCGCTTTCCATGGTTCCGAAGAGTAGTTATAAAGATAAATCATGTGTTGTATAGGCTGGTTTCCATGTGCGTACTGGCCCATATTCATAACCTGCATTTCTCTCATTTCATGAATCATACTTCTGCTGTCCATACCTAACGAACCAGGCATGGTGAATACAGAGTCAAGCATATGGTTAAATGTCTTTTTACCACCCATCAGGTCAATCAGTCCCTGCGGATCGTGCAGTACCGACCAACTGTAATGCCAGCTGTTGCCCTCTGTGAAATCTTTACTCCAGTCGGTCGCTTTAAAATAGTCCTGGAAATTACCATCGGCCTTTTTACCACGCATCAGATTATATTTGGGATCAAATACATTTTTGTAGTTCATTGCCCGTTTTGCATAGATTTCTATCTCTTGCTCCGGACGCTTTAATGCTTTGCCAAGTTTATAAATTGTCCAGTCATTATAAGCATATTCCAGTGTCCGTGCGACATTCTGTGTAATTCCGGCATCATTAGGGATATAGCCTAGTTTATTGTATTCCTGGTAGCCTGTCCGCCCCGATGCAGCTACTGTCGGGTGAACATTATTTGCCCCGTTTTTCAGTGCTTCCCATAATATTTGAATATCGTAGCCTCTTAAACCCTTCAGATAGGCATCTGATACCACAGACGCAGAGTTATTACCGATCATGGTATTTCTATGTCCAGGACTCGCCCATTCTGGTAAAAAGCCGCTTTCTTTATACGCATTTGCTAATCCTTCCTGCATTTTTACGCTTTGCGAAGGATACATAAGGTTAAGAAATGGGAAGAGGCTTCTGAAAGTATCCCAAAAACCAGTATCAGTAAACATATAACCAGGTAATACTTTTCCGTTATACGGGCTATAGTGAACGGTATTTCCGGTGGCATCTATTTCATAGAAGCTTCTTGGGAATAGCAAAGAACGATAAAGGCAGGAATAGAATGTTCTTTTGTTGTCTATATTCTGGTCTTCTACCTGAATTTTTCCCAGCACCTCATTCCAGGTATTTTCTCCTTTTTTTACCAGCTGATTAAAGTTGTCATGTCCTAATTCTTTAAGGTTTATTTCTGCCTGTTCCGGACTGATAAAAGAAGAGGCTACCCTGGCATGTACCTGCTCACCTTTATGTGTAGAAAAACCAATGATTGCGCCGCTGTGTTTACTTTCACTCTCCACTCCGTCAGCATTGATGCTACCATTTGAAACTGCAGCCTGGTAGGTGAATGGCTTGTCAAAAACAATTACAAAATAGTTCTTAAAGTTATCAGGCACGCCACCGCTGTTTCTGGTCGTATATCCTACAATTTTTTTCTCAGATTTAATAATTTTGGTATAAGATCCTTTATCAAAAGCATCAATGGTGATATAGGCCTGCTTAGTTTCAGGAAAGGTGAATCGGAACATCGCAGCACGGCTTGTTGGTGTGATTTCGGTTGTGACATCGTGATCTGCAAGATATACGCTATAATAGTTCGGTCTTGCGATTTCTGACTTGTGGGAAAACCAGCTTGCGCGTTTCTCTTCATCGAACTGAACCTCTCCGGTACCCGGCATAATCGAGAACTGACCATAGTCATTCATCCATGGACTCGGCTGGTGGGTTTGTTTAAATCCTCTTATTTTTTCTGCGTTATAGGTATAGATCCATCCATCTCCCATTTTTCCTGTTTGCGGAACCCAGAAATTCATACCCCATGGCATTGCTATAGCCGGGTAAGTATTGCCGGTAGACAGTCCATAGCTGGAAGAGGTTCCTGTTAAAATGTTCACATAATCCAGCAGATTGTCTTTTTGCTGCGCATTTGTGACCGTGCTGAGCTGGAAAGTGAAGGCAAAGCAGATTAAGATTCTCAATGAAATTTTAAATGACATGTGATTAGGTTTATATTGGTTTAAGGTATACTAAAACGATTTATAGCTCTATTAGGCTAAAATAATATCAATACTGGTTAATATTACAAGAAATTTAAATATTTAACTTCTTTATGTTTACGAATACGAGCACAGCATGTAAAGAACTGTGAGTTTATTGCTAATCTAAAATCTAGTTTAATGTTAAAAAAAGCTATTCTGGGCCTGGTATTGATACTTGGCTTTAACACCACTACGCTACTGGCGCAAGATGTAAATTCCAAGCCACTACCATTGCATCAATTACAGCAGCAGTTTGTCGACTTGAGGTTCGGTATGTTTATTCACTTCAATATTCCAACCTATGCTAATGCAGACTGGCCGGATCCGGATGCACCTGCCTCACTTTTTAATCCGGTTGACCTGGACTGCGATCAATGGGCAAAAGCTGCAAAGGCGGCAAATATGACTTATGGTTGTATTACTACAAAACACCATAGCGGATTCTGTATCTGGGATACTAAAACAACGGATTACAGTATTAAGAGCAGTCCTTTCAAAAGAGATGTGGTGCGGGAGTATGTAGATGCATTTCGTAAGAATGATCTGAAAGTTATGCTGTATTACTCTATTCTGGATACACACCATAAATTAAGACCAAATGATATTACACCTAACCATATCGATATGGTTAAAAAACAGATCACAGAATTATTAACCAATTATGGCCCGATTGAGGCTCTGGTTATCGATGGATGGGATGCGCCATGGTCAAGAATCACTTATGATGAAATTCCATTCGAAGAAATCTATCACCTGGTTAAAAAGCTGCAGCCGAACTGTCTGTTAATGGACTTAAACGGCGCAAAATATCCTGCTGAAGGTCTGTACTACACAGATATCAAAACTTATGAAATGGGTGCAGGACAACATGTATCTAAAGAAACCAATAAGATGCCGGCTTTGGCCTGCCTGCCAATCAACACAGCATGGTTCTGGAAAACAGATTTTCCTCAGGTGCCTGTTAAATCTGCAGCGAAACTGGTTAATGAAACTTTGATTCCTTTAAACAACGCTAACTGTAACTTCATTTTAAATGTTGCGCCTAACCGTAATGGATTGATCGATGAAAATGCGTTGGCTGAGTTAAAAGAGATTGGAAAAATCTGGAAGAATGAAGGTTCAGTAGGTAAAATTGCAGAGACCGGAGCTCCTATCATTTCATCTAACCTGGCTAAAAATAAACCTTCCAATTCCAGCTGGAGTGATGATTCCAATATCATGGATCTTGCCAATGATGATAGTTTCCGTTCTTCGTGGGTATCCAATCCAGAGGTAAAGAATCCTTGGTATGAAATCGATTTCAGAAAGCCAACGACTTTTAATACTGTCGTTATTGCACAGAACGATGCTAACTTCAGTAACTATACTTTGGAATATTACCAGAATAAGACCTGGAAAAAAGTCTATGATGGGGAGAATAGCAAGAAAGTAAAAGTAAATAGATTTGATAAGGTGACCGGTGAAAAAGTAAGAGTGAAAATCAAAGATTCGGGTAAACAGGTTTCGATCTCTGAATTTGAAGTTTATAACGAAAAAAGGTAAATAAAAGACTATAATTAATTGATAAGCCTGCGGTATTCCCGCGGGCTTTTTTTGTTTATCTTCTTGAAGAATCGGTTGAAATTAGATACATTATTGAAGCCGCATTCATAAGCAATATCCGTAATGCTGTTATCTGTATCTTTTAATAATTTGCAGGCAAAGCTGATTCTTATTTCATTTACAAATTCGGTAAAAGACTTTTGTGTTCTGGACTTGAAAAAGCGGCAGAATGCATGAGGATTCATGGCAGCAATCCCGGATATAGTTTCCAGTGATATATCTTCCCGGAAGTTATTAAATATAAACTTAAAGACCTGGTCCATTCTTTTACTGTCCTGGTACTGGTAGTGATTAATGTAGTTTATGCTCGCCAGATAACTATATTCTTCAGCAGCCATCATGATGTCCAGTATATTCAGCAGGGTGATGATTTTTTGCAGTCCTTCCTGTTTCAAAATTAGAATCAATTGATCCAGAATCAATTGTTTACTGTGCCCTGCGAATTCAATTCCTCTCTGTGAAGTTTTTAGAAACGACTCTAGTCTGCTGGTTTTACCAAAGGGAGCGAGATGGCAGATCAATTTTTCCGGGTTAAAGAATAAAGAGAGCGAATGTGCATGAACATCATCCTTGATGTCAGCATTCTCAGGGTCTATGGTGCTGTGCCAGACGTGCGGAATATTTGAGCCCAGAAAGATCAGCTCGCCACTTTCATAATTGTCGACCAGGTCACCTATAATCCTTTTTCCATTGCTCTTTAGCACATAAACGAGCTGGCATTCTTCATGAAAATGAAATTCACCCGAAAAATGACGGAGCTTAATTTCTTTAGCTGTAAAAATATTATCGGAAGATATGCCGTCTGTTTTAATTGTTAATACTGGTTTCATTTTATCAGCGTGTCTATATATCCGTTGCCTCACAGGCTAAGATAATATTGAAATATGTTAATATTATCTGATAACCCCAGTTATCCCCTCAATATCTTTACAAAGAGCCCGGACTAACAGGGTTCAGTTTTTTATAATAAATTATATATGCTGATAGAAAATATACTGGTAAAGGACAAACGCTTTTCTTTACCTGGCGGAGCAGGTTCAGATGCTGTGAATGATGCCACACAATATGCCTATGCTGTCTGTGAATTTCACACAGAAAACCCGGACATAAAAGGCGTCGGTCTTGCTTTTACTTTGGGTGCAGGGAATGATTTGGTATGCAAAGCAATTGAATACCTTTCTGTTCCACTAAAAGGAAAGGATATCGAAGAAATAATGGCAGATTTCGGGCCGGTTTACCGTTCCGTACTCGACTCCCCGAGTTATCGCTGGCTGGGACCACATAAAGGCGTGGTACATCTTGCACTGGCCGCGATTGTCAACGCTTGTTTTGACCTTTGGGCAAAAAAACGAGAGGTTCCATTATGGAAACTTTTGCTTGATCTCTCTCCTGAGGAGTTAGTTAATACGCTAGATTTTAGCTATATAGAAGATGTACTAACCAGGCAAGAAGCTCTGGCGATCTTAAAGGAACAAGAAGAAAGCAGGCATCTGCGTGAATCTGTTTTGGCGCAGGGCTATAAGGCATATGATACTTCCGTTGGCTGGTTTAATTATACAGATGAAGAAATCAAAGAAAACGTTACCCGGGCTGTAAAAAATGGCTTTACTGCCTTAAAATTAAAAGTAGGTTCTGCAGAGCCTGAACGCGATATCCGCAGAGCGAAGCTGATTCGGGAAATTGCCGGCGAGCAGGCAACTATTATGTTGGATGCCAATCAAAAATGGACGTTGGAACAGGCTGTGGAAATCAGTAAATCACTGGAAGTGATCAGACCTTACTGGATTGAGGAACCAACACATCCTGATGACGTGGAGGCACACCGGATTATTGCGGAAGCAATCTCCCCGGTAAAAGTTGCAACTGGTGAACATATTCCAAATAAAGTCATCTTTAAGAATTTTATGCAGGCCGGTGCAATGTATTTCTGCCAGGTAGATTGCGTAAGAGTTGGTGGTATTTCTGAATTTATCACAATTAGTCTGATGGCCAGAAAATTTAATCTGCCAGTCGTCCCTCATGTGGGAGATATGGGTCAGATCCATCAGCATCTTGTTCTGTTTAATCATATTGCTATGGGGCATGAAAATCTGTTTCTGGAACATATACCCCATCTTTCCAAGTATTTTAAATTTCCAGCCCTCATTAAAAATGGATATTATGTAACCCCGCAGGCAAGCGGAAGCAGTAGTGATCTTTTATAAATAAGCAGATGAAACAATTAGCAGATAAAACCATCTTTATTACCGGTGGAGCATCGGGAATCGGCAGTGCATGTGTACAGGCTTACCTGTCTGCCGGAGCTAAAGTCTTTGTGATGGATAAGGACGAACAAGCATTAGAAAGAATGCTGCGTACCGGCGTACCGGGCCTGGGTGGTTTTAAAGGCGATGTATCAAAAGGACCAGATGTAGCAGCGGCATTGCAGCATGCGCTGGACTTGTTCGGCAACCTTGACAGTATTCATAACAATGCCGGGATATCCAGCCCTTCAAAAGCTATCGACGATACCACAGAAGACGAATGGGATTTGCTAATGAATGTAAATCTGAAAAGTATTTACTGGACCACCAAATATGGCATAAGTCTGCTGAAGAAAAATAAAGGAAACATTTTAAATACAAGTAGTATGACCGGTGAAATGGGACAAAGCCTGCATGCCGTTTATACAGCATCCAAGGGGGCAATTAATGCATTGACGAAATCAATGGCATTGGATTATGCGGCGGCAGGCGTACGTGTAAATGCTATTGCCCCGGCGGGAGTCTGGACACCTTTACTACGACAATGGGCAGATCAGCAGTCTGACAGTGCACAGATTACAACCTATCTGAATGAAATTCATGCGCTGGGTTATTGCCCGGAAGGAGATGTGGTGGCTGATGTGGCCGTGTTCTTACTGTCTGATGCGGCAAGATTTGTTACGGGGTGTATTATGCCGGTAAGTGGAGGAGCAGAATTAGGGTATAAAAAATAGGAAACAGATGACAGCAGTAGGAACGACACAAACCTTTTATTTTGCACTGGATCTGAAAAACGATCCGGAGCTGATAGAAATCTATAAAAGATTTCATGAACCAGCACACATCTGGCCAGAGATAGTCGCTGGTATTAAAGAGGTTGGAATTCTGGAAATGAAGATATTTCTGGCAGGGGACCGTCTTTTTATGCTGCTGGAAACTCCGGGCGGATTCGATCTGAATGCAGGATTTAAAAAAATGGGAGAACTTCCCCGGCAGAGAGAATGGGCAGAGCTGATGGCCCGGTTTCAGCAAAAGTTACCCTTTGCCAAACCCGGTGAATATTGGGTACAGCTCTCTCAAGTTTTTGACCTGAATTCCTGAAAAAATGAAAAATAAGGCTATTTCTAATTTGTTTGTCCCGCTGGCGGTAGTGATCAGCCTGATGTTCTTCTGGAATTTCTGCAGAAACATTAACGATATCCTCATCCCACATTTAAAGCGGTCCTGTCAGCTTAATGATTTCGAATCTTCGCTGGTACAATCTGCATTTTTTGGCGCCTACTTCCTGATTTCACTCCCTGCGGGATACTTTATAGGAAAATATGGTTACCGCAATGGGATGATCGTTGGTCTGCTTTGCGCCGCTTTGGGGGCGGCCTTGTTTTATCCGGCAGCAATTACAAGAGATTATCCACTTTTTCTAGGCGCGTTATTTATTATGGCGGCAGGGTTTACTTTTCTGGAAGTGACTGTTACACCTTATATTTCAAGGCTCGGGCCTGAACACGATGCTTCCAGCCGTCTGAGTTTTGCAGCGGCTGTGGGTTCACTGGGAGCGGTTGCCGGTCCATATGCGGGAGCGCATTTTTTGCTCAGTGAAACTGAGATGTCCGAGACAGCGATACAGCAGCTTACACCTGCCGCATTGGAGACATTTTTGAACCAGGAAGCCCATATGGTTATCAAACCTTACCTGATACTAGCCATTTTGTTTTTGCTGGTGGCTTTAGTCGTAAAACTTATCCATCTGCCGGAGATTAAGGCAGAAACATTGCAAAGGGCTGGTAGGCTATCTGAAGTCCTGAAGTCGAAACATACAGTTTTAGGTGTTCTCGCTGTATTCGCTTATCTCGGCGCAGAAGTAGGTTTGGTGAGCTTTTTCATCAGGTATGCCAAAAGTCTGAATATAGCCGGACTAACTGAAAAAGACGCTGCTGTTTTTATTAGCTTTTACATGTTACTTGTGTTGATCGGCCGGGTTTCCGGAGCTTACTTATTAAAGAAAATCCAGCCACAGCAGGCCCTGTTGTTTTGTACGGTTATTGCCTGTTTACTGGTGGTCACTGCATTTCTGACTGGTGGTTATTTATCTTTATACGCAATCACCGCTATTGGTTTATTTACCGCTATTATGTATCCTGTTATTTTTACGCTGAGTATTAAAAATCTGGGCGGGCTCACTAAGGTTGCATCCTCGCTGCTGATTATGGGGTGTGTTGGCGGGGCACTCGTTCCTCCATTGATGGGTTACGTCTCCGATCAATCGGCTATTCAATATGCTTTCCTGGTACCATTGATATGCTTTGTCTATGTAGGTTATTATGCAGTTTCCGGATATAAATCAGTTGAGAAACCAGTCCTGAAAGATGATGCCGCAGGCACAGAATTGAAAACTGAATAAATATTGATGATAAATCAGAACGGGTTTGTATTTGAATGTTAAAATAATACTGAAACATATCAAAATACACCAATATTCATGGAGCGTATCTCTCTAAATTTATTACTTATAAAGGATTTATAATTGAATTAGGCAGCGGCTTATTTTAGACTGATCGCAGTCAGATCACAAACCAGTTAGCGGCTTTTCCAACACAATTAAATTTGATTTTCAAGACAGAGGAAAATCAGATGAGGGAATGTTTTGCCCAAATTTTTCTATAAATCCCTGAAAGAAAATACACCTAACCAAATATAATTATGAATAGAAATCTACGAACCAGCTGGCGTTGTTATCTCGCCGTGGGCTGTCTCATGCTCATGTCCGGACCGTTGAGTCCGCTAACTGCATCGGCCGCCAGCCCCCCTTTAACTGCATCGATTTACGCAGATCACAAAGTAACAGGAACTGTAATTGACGGAACCGGAATGGCTGTTCCTGGGGCTACGGTAACCATCCTGAAAAATGGATTCAAACGAGCCACTTCTACAGATGCTAACGGCCGGTTTATCTTACAGGAAATTTCTGCTGGAAATTATGAACTGGAAGTACAGATGCTGGGTTATACCAAGTATCAGCAGACTGTAACGGTAAATGCAGATCAGAACCTGAATATTACGCTGTCTTCGAGTGCAACCAACCTTTCCGATGTAATTGTGGTCGGGTATGGTACGCAGAAAAAGGCAAGCGTTACTAGTTCCGTAGAGACGGTATCTGCTAAACAGATTGAGAACAGAGCGGTACCAAATGTGATCAATATTCTGCAGGGTGAAGCCGCAGGATTAAATATTCAGCAAACTAATGCGAACCCGGGTTATTCGAGTACGTCAATAGATATCCGGGGGACAAGCAGTCTGTCTAATAACCCTGTTTTATATATTGTAGATGGAATGGCTGTAGCAAAACTGGACTACCTGAACCCTTCAGATATTGCCTCAGTAAGTGTACTTAAAGATGCATCAGCTACCGCAATTTATGGAGCCAGGGCTTCAGGAGGTGTTGTGCTGGTTACCACTAAGACGGGTAAGCCAAACGCGGCGCCGCAGTTTCAATATAGTGCTATGGTGGGTTCACAGCGACCAGCCAGGTTGCCAAAGTTTGTAGAGGCACCTGAATTCGTAGATCTTTATAACCAGGCACAATTAAATGATAACCCCGGTGGAACTGTGAAATATTCTCCTGAGCTGGTTCAAAAGTATAAATCAGGGGAATTACCGAGTACGAACTGGCTGCCTTATATCTTAAATAACAGTGCATTTCAACAGCAGCATAACCTGAGTGTGAGTGGAGGTGGTAAAAGTGTTGATTATTATGTTTCCGGAGGATTTCTGGATCAGGGAGGTTTGATTAAAAATGTTGGCTATAAGAGATACAGTACCCGGGCGGCAGTCAATGTACAGGTTACTGATCGTTTGAAATTAGGTATTAACACGGTACTTGTCAAAGAAGATAAGCTTCAGCCTTCTTCATATGGGGTAGGAAGTGCATTGCAGTGGTCCTATATTGTACCGGTTACAGAATTTCCTTACACTGCCGCCGGAAATGACAGGAGTTACCGCGGAGGTGCACAGCCCAATGATATTTTAACCAAAGGTGGCGTGAAGAACGAAGCTGTCAATACCATTAACACGAACTTTCTGGCAGAATATAAGATCACGGATGGTCTGGTATTGAATGGTACATATGGTTATAATTATACAAATGGATTTGTTTCTGCTTTTTATAATAGATATCCTCTATATAATGACAATGAACAAATAGTCGTGTATGTGAATAATCCAAATAGTGTCCTGAAACAAAACTATGCCACCACACATCCAACTTCTCTTTTAACTTTGAATTATGCTAAAACGATTAATAAGCACGAATTCAAAGCTTTATTAGGGTATTCTCAGGAAAGCGACCGTTATGATTTCAACCAGATACGCCGTTATAGCTTTTTGACTAACAATATCGATCAGGTAGATGCAGGTTCAAACGACCCGACTTTAACTAATGTTTCCGGGAATGCTACTGCTTATTCTGTGCAATCGGTATTCGGTCGTGTTAATTATGCTTTCGCTGGTAAATACTTACTAGAAGGTAATGTCAGGTATGACGGAACTTCCGTTTTCAAGAACAAACGATTTGGATTTTTTCCTTCTGTTTCCGGAGGATGGTTGGCATCAGAGGAGAACTTTCTAAGAGATGTTGAGGCAATTAGTTTTTTGAAATTGAGAGCATCATGGGGTAAAGTGGGTAATCAGAATGCAAGTGGTCTGTATCCATGGGCGAATACGATAGCACAGAGTACTTATATTTTCAACAACACAAGTAACCCTACGACATATTATAATAATGCTGCTAATCCCGATCTGACATGGGAAGTTAAAACTTCTGCTAATATTGGTTTTGATGTGACGCTACTGAGAAATTTAACCGTGTCTGCAGATATCTTCCGGGATATTACGACCGGTATTATCCGATCTCCTTCGGTACCGACAACTTATGGAATTGGTGCTCCGCAGCAGAATGTTGGAAAGATGAGAAACCAGGGTTTTGAAGTTACTTTAGGGTATAAAAATAAGATAGGAGATTTATCTTACCGGGCGAGTTTCAACATATCAGATTCCAAGAATAAAATACTTGATTTAGGCGGAACGGCTCCTACTTATGGAGAGAATCCAATTGTGGAGGGACATTCCAGATGGGAATGGTACGGACTTAAAGCCGAAGGGTTGTTTCAAAACCAGGCACAGATTGATAACCATGCGACACAGAATCCAAGGACCAAACCAGGTGATATCGCTTTTCAAGACGTAAATAATGATGGAAAGATTAATTCTGATGACCGGGTTTTTCTGGGGCAGGCAGTGCCGCATTACCGTTACGGGTTTTCTTTAAATCTTGAGTACAAAAACTTTGATTTTTCTATGCTGCTGCAAGGCGTGATGAGTAATCTGGCAAGAGTAACCGGAGGTGCGCAGGTTCCGTTCTTTTATAATGGAGATGGAAATATTCTGACCTCACAGTTAGATTACTGGACACCGGATAACCCGGGGGCCAGATACCCTTTACTGCGAACTGATCAGTCTGTTAACAATTCCCAGTTATCTAGCTGGTGGCTATTTAAAGCATCTTATCTAAGGTTTAAAAATGTGCAGGTTGGTTATACTATCCCGTCAAAAATTGCAAAAAAAGCAGGCTTATCTACAGCCAGAATATTTGTAGCAGGAGACAACCTTTTTGTACTCACCAGTAAGAACTTTCCTAAAGTTCTGGATCCGGAGATTGCAAACTTCAGCGACGGTTCCAGTTATCCGCAGGTCCGTAATATCAGTTTGGGTCTTAATATTGGTTTCTAATCTTTAACAGCTAAAACATGACAACTTATAAAAATAAAATAGCAGGTTTGCTATTGCTCGGCATACTCGCTGCAGGATGTAAAAAAGACTTTCTTGATCAGCATCCTCTAAATCAGATTACAGAAACAACCTACTGGACTTCTCCGGATGATGCGACAATGTTTGCTAACAGGATGTATGAATTTCTGCCACAGGACAACTTTGTTTATTATGAAGCTTGCAGCGATAACGCATTTACGAATGACCCTACAATCCGGCGTTTTGGGAACAGCACGCAAGATGCAACCATCAGTGACAGGGAATGGAATTATGGCGCGATTCGCCAGGCCTATGACTTCTTCGCCAATGTAGATAAAGTACCCGGGATGGACCAAAACCTGAAAAAACGGTTAAATGCTGAGGTTAAGTTTGTACTGGCTTACCGCTATTTCATTATGACGGCACTTTACGGCGATATTCCATTTGTCAATAAGCTCATTACGGACCCTAAAGATGCAGATATTCCGGTGACAGCTAAGGCAGAAATCATCAAAAATGTTATTCAATGGCTGGATGAAGCTATTGCAGATCTGCCGGTAGTTTATTCCGGCACCAACCAGGGAAGAATTACCAAAGGTGCTGCTTTAGCCCTTAAATCCCGTGTGTACTTATTCAATGGAAACTTCGCAGAAGCTGCTTCGGCTGCACAAGCCGTAATGGATCTCAAAGTTTATACGCTGTTCCCGGATTACTATGATTTTTATCAGAAAGATGGTAATTATTCCAGTCAGGATATTTTGTCTTTCGGATATACTTTATCAGTAAAACAGAATGGTTTGAGAGATCTGTTGGGGTCTCAGGCTTTAATGAATGGCAGAAATATTATTAATCCGACAGCAGAGCTGGTTAATGAGTATGAGAGTAAAAACGGTTATTATCCTTATACAAAAGATCCGGCCTTTTCAGTTACAGATCCATTTGGAAACAGAGATCCTAGGTTGCGCCAGACTATTCTGAGTCCGGGAGATGTCTTTTCTTATCCGCAGTTCCCTGATATGAATCAGTTTGATCCTTTTAACGGAAATGGAGATCGGATAGGAGGAGATTTAGGTACCCGTTCTGGTTTTTCGTGGGCTAAGCAGGTTGGTCACTACGATTATGTCCGTTCCGGAATCAATAACTATAAGAGTTTCCATTATGGAGAAGTCCTGCTAAACTTTGCCGAAGCACAGAATGAAGTTTCGGGGCCGTCGGCTACAATAATTGCAGCATTAGATGCTATTCGTAGCAGGGCAGGTATGCCTGGGGTTGAAAAAACTTTTGCTGTCAACAAATGGACAATGGATCAGGCTTCTTTAAGAACTTTTATCCGTCATGAAAGAAGAATAGAGTTGGCGGGTGAAGGGTTGCGGTATTTTGATGTACTCAGATGGAAAATCGGAGAGAAAGTGCTTCTTGGAAATATTTATACAGTAGACGCCTCGGCAGGAATTGCAGCCTTACCTATAACCGGTGGTAAGAAGAATACTTATCCTAGATCTGTAATTGAAGACCGTTATTTTAACAGCCCTAAATTTTATTACTGGCCCATTCCGCAATCTGCTATTGATGCTTCAAAAGGTGTCTTAAAGCAAAATGCCTTATGGAAATAGACTTGCAATTGGTTAAATAGTGGTTTATGTTAACCCGGGGTCAGGCATGACTCCGGGTTTTTTTTGTAGTGCCTATTCCGACCACGGGGAATGTAAAATGCAGTTGCAGAAATTCTTACGTTCGAAATTAGGAATCATAAATGCGCAAACATCTGCTTTAATATTGCCGAAGGTAGTCTCTGTTTTATGCTCAAATCCGGCGAAAAATGTGGGAATAATATTCTTCTTGAAATCATTCCTTGGAAAAATGCTGATGATCTCTTCCCTGTTGGCTGCGCTGAGGTGTTCATAACCTTCTCCCATTACATCCAGCCCCACTCCTGAATACATTAGTGCCACTTCCGGTTCTTTATGCTCAGCGATTCCAATAGTGGTATGCAGTGCGATAGTATCCCATACCAGCTGTAAAGATTCTTTAGGTAATCCATGACTTTTTAAGAAATCGCGCGCAGCATTTGCACCGTCCACTTCGAAACGAAGATCGGGGCTGCTATAATGCGGCGTAAGTCCCAGGTCATGAAAAACTGAACTGATATACAGTAGTTCTGCATCATATTTTAACTGTTGCCTTTGTCCGTTTAGAGAAGAAAAGAGAAATACCCTCAGGGAATGGTTGTAGATGAATTCTGTACCGTGTTCCCTTAATAATTCAGTAGCCTGATTAGCGATGATACTGTCAGGAATTGATATCCCTGCAATTGATTTTAAATTGCCCATAGAAATGATAATTTTTTCTTCAAAATTACCACGTATCCCCGGGCCAGGGAATGTCAGAATACGTCAATGACCTGACAGTTTTAACAGGAAATACCGATCTGTAAAAAGGATGTCCTGCATTCCACCGGCGAAATATTGGTGTTCTTTTTAAAGAAATGGCTGAATTGTTCCGGGCTGGAGAAATTCAGGCTGTATGCAATCTCTTTTACAGGCAGGGAAGAAAACTGGAGTGAGCGTTTAGCTTCGGCAATGAGTTGTCCGTTAATGATTTCCTTTGCACCCTTACCACTGCATCTTTTAGACAGGTCTGTTAGTTTCCTTGCCGTGATTCCCATTTGGCGGGCATAATCAGCAACTTCATGAGATTCGCGGTACTGCTGGCTGATCAGTTCGATAAATTGGCGGTATAACTGGTTTTCATGATTGTCATAGCCATTGACCAGGCTCGCATTCACATTCGCAATTTTAATCATGATGACCTTAAGATAAGCGGCCAGTGCATCAGGCTTATTCACATAGGTCTCTTTTTCAGATTCCTGAAGCAATAACAGAAATAAAGGATGGAGTTCTTCCCGGTCTTTAGCTTGTAACGGAATATGTTGATTTGCCGCGGTATTATTAAAAAGGACAGCTTTACAGTTGGATGCACTCGCGGGTGCTTTTTCCCAGAAGCAATCTCCAAAGCTGATTTCAAATGCCTGCAAAGACGAGCCTGCTTTCAGCTTAAATATTTGTCCTTTGGACGCGAGATATATCTCCTGATCTGCCAGTGTATATTCCAGATCATCGATCTGGAGCTTACCTTTTCCTCTTTCAACGTAAAGCACACGATGATAGCTTAACCGGTAGGAATATGAAACTGCCGGTATTGTATTGTTTATGTGTTTGACAGAAAAAGAAGACACTAGTTCCTGCTCCGGTAAGATATGGCTGATCGGTAACATTCACTAAGGTAATCAGAATATGGTAATATCAGGCAGGGCAAAGGGAGGACAAAAGAATTTCTCCTGAATAGGAAAACAAGGTTTTAAACAATATCTTTGCGGCAATGAGATTCAGAAACTTTATTGCGGTTTTTTTACTCGCGGCCCTGATGTTATCAACATTCAGCCGCCAGTTTATTTACGCGGGTTTTGAACTGAATCAGAAGTACATTTCCAGTACACTGTGTGAAAACAGGGATAAGCCTGAGTTGCATTGTAATGGTAAGTGTTACCTTGCAAAAAAACTAAAGCAAGCAGAAGAAAAAGAGAAAAAGCAGGAACAGGACGGACAGAAGAAAAGTTTTCAGGAACATTGCATTCTGAAAACAACAGTTACCCTCCCGGCTTTAACCTACACTCAGAAAAGGAGTGCTTCTGCAGAAATCTCTTCAGCTTTGCCGGTGCGCAATACTGAAGTACTCGTACCGCCTCCCACCTTATTTTCTTAAATTTTATTAATGGTAATTTTTTGCATGTTAACCCTACGGGTTAGCTGTGCATATGGGATTTTTATGCCCTGCCCATTAATACCTTATTCATTCTGAAAAAATTTATTAATCACCCTTAAGCGGTTTTAAAGGCAATATTCATTGGCTGCAGGGACTGGTATGTCCCGGAAATCCAAAAGCTGTCCAAACCGGAATTTTCAACACAAATAATCAAAAGATGAAAACAATTTTAAATCATATCACCTATTCCCTGATGCTGGGAGCTCTATTATTAATTACGGCATGTAGTAAAAAAAGCGATCCTGCTCCGGATTTCCAGGAACAGAATCTGGCTCCGCTGTCTGTGGAATTTGATAATATTGTTGGTGACCGGACTTTTTCTATCAATAATACCGGTAGTCCGTACACTAATGCCGCAGGAGAGAAATTCTCTATTTCCATGCTGCAGTATTTTATTAGTAATATCAAGGTAACTACTGCCCAGGGTAAGAGCTACACGGTAAATCAGGACAGTAGTTATTTCATGATTTCAGGAGCTGACAAAGCAACGCGGTTTGCCAAAGTTAAAGTACCCGAAGGCGACTATACGTCTTTGACTTTTACACTGGGAGTAGATAGTTTAAGAAGCACGATGCCAGTAGATAAAAGAACAGGTGTTTTGGATCCGGCAGCTGGCGGTCACGATTCAGGAGGAATGTACTGGGGCTGGAATTCAGGATATATTTTCTTCAGATTCGAGGGTAATTCCAGTGTAATCTCCGACGATGCAAATGGCGACCCTACAGGTAAAAAACAATTTAAATATCATATCGGTGGATTTGGAGGGTATTCTGCACCGACTATCAACAATATTAAGACTGTTACTTTGGATCTGCGCACTGCGGGAATTGCACGTGTCAGAAAAGACAGGCAGAGTAATATTCACCTTTTTGTCGATGTGATGAAGGTCTTTAACGGGACTAATTCATTTAGCATTGCTGAACATCCGAATGTGATGTTTAGTGAGTACAGCACTAAGGTGGCTAACAACCTGGCAGGAATGTTCAGACACGATCATACCGAAAATTAAGGCTATGAACAGAAAACATTGGCTTGTACTGCTGTGTATGGGAATCTTCATTGTTGCTTGTAAGAAAGACAGTCCCCTAAAGCAGGAAATAGAACAGTTCCTCGGGTTTCAAAGACCAGATAACTTCCCGGATCCGACGTATCATTTTACAACTAATCCAGTAACTAAGGCTGGTTTTGAATTGGGCAGAGCACTTTTTTATGAGCCCAGACTGTCCAGAAATAACACTATAAGCTGCGGTTCCTGTCATATCCAGTCATCTGCATTCACGCAGCACGGACACGATGTGAGCCATGGAATTGATGACCGGCTGGGTACCAGAAATTCCCCGCCGATTATGAACCTGGCCTGGAATAAAGCTTTTATGTGGGGTGGTGGGGTATACGACCTCGATCTGCAACCAGTCACGCCTATTACAGCTCATGAGGAGATGGACGAAAGCCTTGAAAATGTATACAGCAAACTTCGTGAAATGCCGAAATATCAGCAGCTTTTCAAAGCCGCATTCGGATCTGCGGAGATCAACACAGCTGTTTTTATGAAAGCGCTTTCGCAGTTTATGGTCATGTGTATCAGTAGTAATTCCAGGTATGATAAAATTATGAGGAAAGAAACAGGAGTAAGTTTTACATCTGCCGAGCTGAATGGATATAATCTTTTTAAAGAGAAATGTGCATCCTGCCATGCGGAGCCTTTATTTACAGATGGTTCTTTCAGGAATAATGGTTTGGGTATCAGCCCGGTCAATGATCTGGGTTTATATACGGCTACGCTAATCGAAACCGACAAGTACAAATTTAAAGTGCCCTCTCTGCGAAACCTGACCTATACCGGTCCTTATATGCATGACGGGCGGTTTCTTTCACTTTCAGGCGTGCTGCAACACTATAATTCGGAGGTACAGCACACGCAAAATCTTGATCCGCTGCTTCGGCAGAATGGCAGGATGGGAATTGCTTTAAGTGTTGATGATCAGAAAAACCTGCTTGCTTTCCTCAAGACACTGGATGATGAGGAATTTATTAAGAATAACAGTTTATCAGAACAATAAGAATGAACAGGGGCGGCCTGGCTGCCTCCTGTAAAAAAACAGAGAATATGAAAAAGAAAATATGGATGAGCCTGTGCCTGTTGTTCCTGACAACAGCAACGGCCTTCGCCTGCGATATCTGCGGATGCGGAGTAGGCAGTTATTATCTCGGGATTTTACCAGAATACAATAAGCGGTTTATTGGGTTGAGATATCAACATAAATCACTGACAACACATTTAGGTCCTTTCGGTGAGCGAACACCATTAACCTCAGAAGAGACCTATCAGAGTATGGAGGTCTGGGGCGGCTGGAATGTAGGAAGCCGGTTCAGGATCCTCGCATTTGTCCCATATAATTTCAACAGGCGTGAAAGTCAGGCAGAGACCGGAAGTAAAAATGGACTAGGAGATGTAGCGGTAATGGCTTATTACAAGTTGTTTGATCAGTCTGCCACGGTAGGTGGACGTTTGCTTGTCCAGTCTTTGTGGATTGGAGGTGGAGTGAAAGCACCAACCGGTAAATATGAACCTTCTGAAAGGCTGGCCGTGGTAGAATCACCTAATAATTTCCAACTGGGAACGGCAAGTACAGATTTCACTTTGAATGCGGCTTACGATATCCGGTATAATGATTTGGGAATGAATGCCAATGTGAATTATAAGATGAATACCGAGAATAAGTATGACTACCGTTATGGTAATAAATTCACTGGTAATGTTTTGGTGTATTATAAATTCCGGGTGGCAGACGCACTTACCATTGCGCCTAATGCCGGGGTACTTTATGAACGTGCAGCAAAAGATGTCGAAAATAAAAAGTATGACGTTGCGGTTTCAGGGGGATATTCCCTCTCTGCCGTTGCCGGTGTTGAATTATCGGCAAAGAAAGTTTCCTTCGGTGCGAATTATCAGAATGTGCGTGCACAGGATTTAGCCGGCGGGCGTGTGAATGCCGGAAACAGAGTAATGGTTCATGTGTCTTTACCTTTTTAAATGATTATTATAATGCGAAATATATTACGTTTTAGTGCAATAACTCTCCTATGCATGGCCTGCCAGTCTGGTCAGGAATACAAAACCTTCAGAACGGAGGTCTTAACCTATCATGATCAGGTGATGGTAGACAGCGAAAAGGCAATTTCCCGCAAGATGAAGCTTGACAAAATTTCCCATCAGATGGATAGTCTGTTCAGCAAAAAAATTGTTCAGGATACCGTAAAAGAAAAACAGCAGATCGGGCAGCTTATCGGGAAACTGAATACTGTAGATGAGCAGATGGTTGACTGGATGCATGATTTCAAGGCAGATATAGATGGGAAAACTAATGAAGAGGCCTCTGTTTATTTCAAAGCTGAGAAACACAAAATCGTTGTCCTGGATTCTTTGTATAAAGCAGTACTTTCGGAATCAGATGCTTATCTCTTAAAATACAAATGATAAATCATTATTTTGCAGATTAAGAATAGCTTAATCCATTCAGCATGAAAAAACTACTGACTATCTTTTGCCTTTTCCTTCTATTGCAGCCAGAGATCCGGGCGCAGGAACCGTTAACGGATTTACCAGATTGGGCTATCGGTCCTTTTGTACGCCCAGAGGGAGTTAATCCAATTATTTCACCGGATACTAAAACCAGGTTCTATGACCCGATGCAAAAGAAAAAGGTGGATTGGGAAAGTAATGACACGTTTAATCCTGCAGCTGCGGTGAAAGATGGAAAAGTGTATGTGCTTTATCGTGCAGAAGATAAATCGGGAGTAGGCATCGGACACCGGACATCGAGAATAGGGTTGGCAGAGAGTAAAGATGGGATTACCATGAAAAGAAGAAGCTCTCCTGTATTTTATCCTCAGGCAGATGATCAGCAGGAATTCGAATGGCCGGGCGGTTGCGAAGATCCGCGTGTAGCGGTTACCGAAGACGGCACTTATGTAATGTTCTATACACAATGGAACAAGAAAGTGCCAAGACTTGGTGCGGCGACTTCCAGAGATCTTGTGAAATGGGAAAAACACGGGCCAATTTTTCAGGATGCCTATAATGGGAAATTTCATGATATAGCCTCAAAATCTGCATCGGTATTAACTACGTTGAAAGACGGAAAACTGGTAATTACCAAACATCAGGGTAAATACTGGATGTACTGGGGTGAGAACCATGTCTATGGTGCAGTTTCAGATAACCTCACCGACTGGACTCCGGTCGTTAATGAAAGTGGCGAACTCAAAGAGTTGGTTTCCCCGCGTAAAGGTTATTTCGACAGCCATCTTACAGAATGCGGTCCCCCGGCAATTTTAACAGATAAAGGTATCGTGTTGCTCTATAATGGTAAGAATCTGTCTGGTGAGGACAGTGACCCGAACTATACGGCCAATTCTTATTGCGCAGGTCAGATGTTATTCAGTGCAGATGACCCCTCTGTTTTTTTAGAGAGACTGGATCGTCCGTTCTTTGTACCGACAGAATCCTTTGAGAAAAGCGGACAGTACCCTGCTGGTACGGTCTTTATTGAGGGCCTGGTCTATCATCAGGATAAATGGTTGCTGTATTACGGATGTGCAGATTCCAGAGTCGCCGTCGCCATCGCTGATGGTGAGCAAAAATAAAAGAAAGACCGGTCTCCTGAAGAAACCGGTCTTTCTTTTTTAAACTAGATCTGAATTCAGAAATCTGAGTTGAAGATCAGCGCGAGTTAGTGTTTAGCTATGAAATGATCTTCTGCATTTGCTGCAAGTGGAATATATAATCTTTCCCAGGTTTTACCCTTAATTAAATCCCACGTATGGCCCTGACCTATGGTGTCTTCTGCGATGAGGATGACGCCGGGTTCAATGACAAAGGTTTTGCCATTAGTCACCTTAAATCTTAAAGAACCTTTTAACGTCACTACATATTGTTTTCTTGGTGCCGGGTGAGCAACCTTTTCATATTTATCGACGTGGTTTTGGCCCCAGAATGTAGTCACATCCATATGTGTTGTCGTCGGGATTTTACCTATTTCAAAATCGCATCCGCCATCAGGAGTATTATACAATCTGACAGCTTTAATGTATTTCGTTTCTTCTTCGTCATCGTCATGACTTTTCTTCGATTCTAACTGATTCATTTTTTTTACCGGCTCCTCTTTTCTGGTTAGCGCGTAAATGCTTGATGTACTAAGTAGTAATCCGAATGAAAGCATTAAAATTGACTTTTTCATAATTATTGGCTTTAATTTTTATTATTATTTAACTATTGAATCGTGCACGGCCATTTTACTCCAAAACTGGCTGTAGTGTTGGATTAGCGCTATGTGTCCTGGCAGTTTTCCATAGGCGTCCAGTTCTTCCTGTGAATCAAATTCCATAATAGCATTGTAACTGAAACTGTTGTCCAGCACATTGCGTGGAGCAGAATTTGCGGGACCTCCGTAACGCAGGTTCTTCACGTAAGGGAGTTTTTTCAGCCCTTCGAAGAAATTGCCGAAATCCTTCTTTTCCTGGGCAGTCAGTTCATCTTTTAGCCAGAACAGCAGGTAATGAAAATAAACCGGTTTGTTTTTTGATGAAATCAGGGTCATTGCATTGGCACTGACACTGGATAGGGTGCAGGCTGCGACTGAAGCCATTGCACCTTGAAGGAGAAAATTTCTTCTTTTCATGATGATTTTCTTTAATTATGTGAAGCGTTTGATCGAGTGTTTTTAGTTGAAATCGATTCTATATTTTAACAGGAATGTCCATTTCCTGTCCGTAACGACGGCCTCATTTGCGGCGTCCGTATTATAGATTGGTCTGCTTTGTGCATCAAATGTTAATTTCGAAGAGTGACCGTTGAATAACAGACTAACTCCTGCGTCGTAGATTACTGCGGGATCGTTCAGGGCATCAAATTTGGAGTATTGAACAGATGCTGCAGGTAGTAACTGCATTCCTTTTTTCTCTTTATTGAAGTAAGGAAGGGTACCACCGGCCTGAACATAGAAGGTATTACCAGTACCAGTTACCGGATAAGCATTACCGGCGCCATTCAGGGAGGCCATAGTTGGATCAACACCTGTAGCGGGGTTATTAGTGCCGACCATTCTCAGGTAGTTCGGGCCATAATTATTATGCATCGCCATTCCGTAGAAGCTAAAAGAAGTACCTGCACGTTTATCAATAGGTGTATCGTAAAATACATCGGTTGCAAAACTTTCCATATTGTCCAGATGTGTTTGTTTAGCTGCATCCAGGTGCCATAGGGCATCCTTTAGATATTCTGCACCTACACCAATATTCAGAACTTTCTTTTTACCCAGATACGTGCCGGGAGAAAATGGAGTACTGTTATTTTCTTTATCCAGGAATTGGTATTTCACATAACCTGTGAAGAGTTTATTTGTAGCATTCGTATTAAAAACGGCCTTGTCTAATCTTGCAGCTGAACCGGCATCAGTATAAGGATCTGCAATCGCCACGCGATAATCAAAGTTCCCGACGGCACCTTTAGCGTAGATGCTCATCATCCTTACTGTAACATCGGTGACTCCGGCATTGGCAGTTGCGAAAGCAGGCATATCATATAAAAGAGTAGCCATAGGTCCGGTAGAGAAACGTGTTAAGCCCCTCCAGGTAGAGCGCCCGCCACCTATACTGATATACTTATTGAATTTGTACTCAGCATAGGCATCCAACAGATCCATATAAGTATTAGATTTCGCATTTACGTTAACGTTAGAAGGGCCGGCCTGCAAAACCATCATTAGATTTTCCGTTGGTTTATAAGTCATCTTGGCCCGGATTCTTCTTAAAGAAAGATCTGAAAGTGCATCTTTTTGTTCATTGTTCACCAGACTTCCCGGGTTCAGCTGACCGTATCTTGCCCAGATTTCAGCATATCCGCTAAACTGGATATATCTCGATTTCTGGGGGTTGAAATAGTGAATTAATGTTGGGTTGTCAAAGTCGTTGGTTTGTGCATTTACCTCTACGATCCCGGTAAAGAGCAGTAAAGTCAGGAGCTTAATCAGTTTTGAGTTCATTACTTATAATTTTTCTAAGACGATTGATGCCTGCGCTTTAAATGATATATTTAATTGCAGGACAGGTCAAAGGTGAGGTAGCTTCGGGGATTAAGCCGTTAGCGTTCCTTTAGAAAAAAATTAGAATTTTATTAGAATGAACCGGGATCTGATTCCGGGTGGAATTAAGCAGACATAATATTGGGAAGTGTCACTGTGAATGTCGTCGCGACATCCGGACTGGATTCAATAGTAATGGTTCCTTTATGCAGCAGGATGATTTTTTTTGTTAATGATAAACCGATGCCTGTTCCATTTTTTTCAAGGATATTGTTTGCCCTGAAAAATGGAATGAAAACTTTCTCGTAATCACCCGGTTGAATACCGATGCCATGATCTATAAACTTCAGGATTATATTCTGCTGATCGAAACAAATGGTTACCCGGCACTGCTCGTCCGCGGAATATTTACAGCCATTTTCAAATAAATTGGTGAAAGCGACCTGAAGCAGATATGGATTTGCGATCAGTGAGATTGCCTCGTCGCTTTCAAAATCATTTTCAAACTGGATAGCAACTTTATAATGCGGGTTAAGCTTTAAAGTCTGTAACCTGGCATCCAGAATAATTTCATCGACGCGAATTTTCGTAAACGAGATCTCTGCAGGGTCATAGCTAGCCTTTGCGAAATCGAGCAGGGCCGAAGACAATCTGATTAACTGACGCGTATCAGTAAGGATCAGCTGAAGGGCAGTTTGATATTCCTCCGGGTTCTTTGGATGTTGCAGTGTCAATTCAATCTCGGCAGCGATAGTCGCCAGCGGGGTTCGGAGTTCATGAGAGATATTGGAAACAAAGTTCTTCTGGCTTTCAAAAGAAGTGCTAATCCGGTTCAACATAGCATTGAATGTTGTTGCCAGCTCATACAATTCGTCTTTGCTCTTTTTAAGTGTAAGCCTTGAATTTAAATTGGAAGCAGAGATATTCCGGGCTTTCATGATAATATTCTTGACCGGATTTAACGCGTTTCTTGCAAAAAAGAATCCGGTTATCAGAATTAACAAAATAGAGATGGTATAAAAAAGAACCATGCTGTCAAACATGTTATTTATCTTATTATAACCGTGATAATCATAAGCGGCACCGGTAATAATATATTGTTTCCCCGAGAAGTTGTAAAGCAGCGCGAGTGTTTGCCATTTTCCTTTATGGCCATGGATTTCTTTCTCTTTACGGATTCGGGAAAACAAACCGGGGTTGTTTTTAAGAATATCACTTCGGGCTTCGTCCTGATATAATAGGTTGCCATTCAAATCATAAATGGTAACCTGGGCTTCATTCATGATCTTTTTATTGTTTTGATGGATCGCCTGGATGAGTGTTGAATGTACTTTGGCGTCAATAAATAATTCAGCGCGTGTCACTGTTTTGATGCGCAGGCGGTCATAGAACTCATCTTCCCGATCCTGTTTAGAGGTGAGGTAGATACTCATTGCAAAAGCAAAAAGTATAGAGGCAGTAAGCAGCGTAAAGACGAGGGTTAGTCTAAGGGCTATTTTCATGCTTTTTGTTTGAGCATAAAGCCCATACCAGATTTAGTGTGAATGAGCTTATCTCCAAAGTCCTTATCGACTTTCTTGCGGATATAGTTTATATATACATCTATATAGTTTGTGCCGGTGTCAAAATGAGTGTCCCAGACATGCTCTGATATTTCTACCCTGGAAAGGATTCTTTCCGGATTTTCCATCATGTATTCCAGCAATTTAAATTCCTTCGGCGTCAGGTCAATTTCTATATCATTGCGCTTAACAGTCTTGGTCAGCCGGTCAATTTCAAGGTCTGCGAATTTCAGGCAGCTCCCGGTATGTTGCCCGTTCTGCACATGTTTCCGGTTGATTAATGTGCGGATCCTGACAATTAGTTCCCTCATCTCAAAAGGCTTCACCATATAATCATCTGCACCAGCATTAAAACCGTCAATTTTATCGTCAGTTGCTCCTAATGCCGTTAACATAATAATTGGTATGACAGGATTAAATGAACGTATTTCTTTACTGAGCTCGAGCCCGTTCATTCCGGGAAGTATAATATCTATTATAATGAGGGAGAAGTCGCCGCTCATCGCTAGTTTTTTTCCAAAAACAGCATCATAAGCCTGTGTAACTGTATATTGCTGTTCTTCCAGCCCCCTGGTGATAAGTTCGGAAACTCTGTGGTTATCTTCGACAACAAGGATATGCATCTTTATCTAATTCAGGTGCGAATGTAGGAATTAACACAAATTGGCAGGAAAGAAATATGTTTTATGGTCTTCAGATGTTATTTTAGCATAAACCTTTACAATAATCACCGATGAAGTGTCATCAATCTGTTTCTGTAAATGAGCTGAAAGCCTTTCGTCACGGAATCGCTGCGTATGTTAATTTTAATGACGAAGAATGGGATGCAGTTATTCCTTTTTTGAGTAGCTCTACAATTAAAAAGAAAGATCATTTTGCGGTAAACGGGGAAGTGTGTGAACATATCGGGTTTATTGTTGAAGGCTCTGTGAGATTTTACCATCTCAAAGACGGGGCAGAGATTACCGGATACTTTTGTTTTGAAAATGAATTTGTAAGTGCCTATAAAAGTTATCTGACTCAGCAGCCCGGCATTACTTATATACAGGCGCTGGAAGAAACACAGTTAGTACTGATCTCTTACCATAATATGCAGCTTATGCTGAAACATCCTTTACTGGGTTATAAAATGGAACGCTTTGGTCGTCTGGTCGCAGAGCACTACCTGTGCTGTTATGAAGACCGTGTCACCTCATTTATTCTGCAGACTCCGGAGGAAAGATATTTGCAGATGCTGGAAACAAATGGGGCTGTTTTACTTCGGATTCCCCAGCATTATGTTGCAAATTTTCTGGGAATTACCCCGGTCTCGCTATCCCGTATCAGAAGGCGGACTTTAGTTCATTCCTGATATTGCGCGAAATATATCCCAAACGTTTTTATTTAAAACCCTTATCTTTTGTTAACGTTTAATACAGGTCTGCCGCTGTAATTTTGTCTCAGACATTAAACGAAAAGACATGAATACAATATTAGGTGCCGGCGGACCATCGGCAAATGCATTAACCAGGGAACTGCTGGCACATGGTGAGCATATCCGCCTGGTAAGCAGAAGACCTTCCAAATTTACAGATGAAAAAATAGAATGGAAACAAGCAGACCTGTTGGATTATAAGCAGCTGCTTAATGCCTGTCAGGGCAGTACGGTTATCTATATGTGTGCCGGGCTGGTTTATGACGCGAAGATCTGGCAGCAGCAATGGCCGGTTATTATGCAGAACCTGATACAGGTTACTCAGCAAACAGGTGCCAGGCTTATTTTTTTTGATAATGTTTATATGTATGGTCTGGTTAACGGGCCAATGCTGGAAACTACATCCTATAATCCCTCTAGTAAAAAAGGAGAAGTCAGGGCAAAGATTGCAACCAGGCTGATGGAAGAAGTTAAAGCAGGAAATATACAGGCAACGATTGCCCGGGCGGCTGATTTTTATGGAACAGATTCAATGAACAGTTTTCTGGATATGATGGTTCTGAATAAATATGCAGCCGGACAGCGCGCGCAATGGATTGGTGATCCCAAGGTTTTACATAATTTCACTTTTATTCCTGATACCGGTAAAGCAATGTATTTACTGGGCAAAAATCCGGAATCCGGTAATCAGATCTGGCACCTGCCGACTGCCGCCCCTTTAACCGGCAATGAAATTATTCAGCTGGCCGCAGAAATTTATGGTGTGCAGCCCCGCTTTTTTAAAATTAACAAGTTCTTGCTGCGGCTCGCCGGATTGTTTGAAAAGACCGCTGGTGGAACGGTAGAGTTATATTATCAGTACGACCATAACTATAACCTGGATTCGTCGAAATTCGAAAAAGCTTTTGATTTTAAGACTACAACCTACCGTGATGGTATCCGGCTGATGTCAGAAACTTTATACGCGAAAAAATAAGATGTCGAACAGGGGTGCCTTACTTTTGTTTTTGAGCAAAGCGCGTAAATAATTCTGCCAGTGCAGTTGGCTGGCCATGACGCTGGATCAGGTAGAAGGGCCGTTCTATAGTCAGATCCTGAATATCAATAATTCTATATTCGTTATTGTTCAGTTCTTTCATAATGGCATGAATGGATAAAAATGCAAGGCTTTTACTTTCCGGCAAATATGACTTGATGCTCTCGGTGTTATTGAGCTGCATTTCTATCTGCAGGTCTGCCATTGTGAGTTGATGCTGTTTCAAGGCAAGATTGATTACTTCCAGCGTACCCGAGCCCGGTTCTCTCATTAATAAAGGAATAGACTTCAGCTCTTCCAGCCGCAGGCTGGTTTTCTTAAATGAAAGGTTGGTATTGGCACAGATCAATACAATCTCGTCCTTAATAAAAGCTTCATATCTGATCTGTGGATTACGGGAATAACCTTCTGTAATACCCAGATCGATTCTCTGTTCCAGTAAGGCTTGTTCTATTTCAGTTGTATTACCGCTTAAAAACTGGAGTTTGATATCCTTAAACTTCTGTCTGAACCTGGCCAGTATTTTAGGAATTATATATTGTGCCGCGGTGCTGCTTGCCCCTATTCTCAGAATACCCTTCTGCTGTTCAACTAATAATCCCATATCGTATTCCAGTTCGCGGTAAACGCAGAAGATCTGTTCTGTATACTGCAGTAAAGTTTCTCCGGCAGGAGTAAGGCTGATTTTTTTATTTCCGCTTCTTTCGAACAATGAGATCTTAAAGCTCAGCTCGAGTTCTTTGATGTGACGGGTAACGGCCGGCTGGCTGATGAACAGTTCAGCTGAAGCCTTCGTGAAATTTAATCTTTTAGCAACGGTATGGAAAACCTTTAGACGGAAATCGATCATGAGTTAAGACTGAAACTATATATTTGGTTCAGATGGACCTGATGAACAAACATAAGCATGAATTTTCATATGATAGCTATCAGGGGTATAAATCCTGGTTGTGCTCCTCATTATTCATAACTTCAGGTTATGGTCGATCACTTTTTATGCTTTCCGGCGGATGGAAACAAAGCCCATATTTGAATTCAAATCCAAAGAAAGAATGAAACAGGAAGATGATCCGAAGACCAGGGAAACATTGGTGTATACAGCCAGGTCGGTTACTATTGCAGCTTTGCTGATATTGGTGTGCAGTATGATATTATGGAGTACAGCCTGCCTGCCTGATGCCAATAGGGGTGCTTTAGCTTCAGTTAAAAATATCGAGATGCCGGAATCTAAGGTTAATCAAAAAAATATATGGTCAGCTCCTGAAGAAAGTTCAATCCCCGGGGGAGAAAATGGCGATTTGATCCGGTACGGAAAAGAACTCGTTAGCCATACATCTAAATATTTCGGGCCGGAAGGGTCTGTTGCCCGGATTAGTAATGGAATGAATTGCCAGAACTGCCACCTCTCAGCGGGTACAAAACTGTTCGCAAACAATTATGCTGTGTTTTATGCTGCCTATCCAAAGAAAGCAGTCCGGTCAGGGTTAATGGAGCAACCTGTCGACAGAATTGAAGCCTGCTTTTCGAGAAGTCTCAATGGCAGAATTCCGGATAAATCCAGTAGAGAGATTAAAGCGATGCTTGCCTATCTGCAGTGGGTGGGATCTGAATATAAAAAGGGACAGGAGATATTTGGGACTGCTACCGAAAAGCTTAAATACCTGGATCGTGCTGCTGATCCTGCGAAGGGCCTCTTATTGTATAATGAGCATTGCACCAGTTGCCACGGCAAGCAGGGCGAAGGTTTACTGGCGCAGGACAAGAAGACATATTTATATCCACCTCTGTGGGGAGAGCATAGTTATAATACGGGTGCAGGTATGTACAGGCTAAGCAATTTTGCGGGTTTTGTGAAGAATAATATGCCATTTGGTATCAGCTATGAGTCACCGGTGCTTACCGACGAAGCTTGCTGGGACCTTGCAGCCTATGTCAATTCCAGGCCCAGACCGCATAAAGATCCGAAGGGCGATTATCCTGATTTGAAAACCAAACCTATTGATGCGCCCTTTGGGCCCTATGCAGATGAATTTTCTGAACAACAACATAAATATGGCCCTTTCGGGCCGATAGCCAAATCTAAAAACCATTAAAATGAGAAAACTAACATGGGTATGTGTATGCTGCCTGCTGGTATGCACAGCGGTATCTTTTAACAGTTCTGCACAGCAGGTAACCGGGCAGTTTACCGGAGCCAAAGCGAAACTAAAACATTACAAGGCTCTTTATGTGCTAAACAGCGGTGAAGACAAGAAGATAAGCGGAACATTGAGAAATATTAAAAATGCACTGGAAGATCCAAGGCTCAAGGGGAAACTTGAAGTAGAACTAATTGTATTTGGTGACGGGGTGGCCGTTTATAAGAAAGAGAACACCTATGAGAAAACACTACTGGACCTGAAGGGCAGAGGAGTTGTTCTCGCCCAGTGTGAAAACACGATTAAAGAACGGAAGATAGCAAAAGAAGAACTTTTCGATTTTATCAGCTATGTACCCAGTGGTAACGGCGAAATCATTATCAGACATTACGATGGCTGGGCGATTGTACACCCCTAATTTTTTAAAATGAAAAATATAAATAAAGCAATACACCTTGCAATGGGCATGTTTCTCCTGCCAGCAGTGCTGTATGCGCAGGAGCACCATTTTGATCCACCCTGGAATACCCCGCCGCAAAGTGAAGTCAATTTTACTGTTCCGGGAGTAGATAATATGCCGGATTTTTATGGGGATATCAATGATCCGCAACTGGTCATCTTCTTCGCGGGAAATCAATTTATGTGTGTAGATGAACTGATCCAGGCTTTCAAAAAAGAGCACCCTCAGTATCAGCGTGTATTTGCAGAAACACTTCCTCCCGGTATTCTGGCCAAACAAATTGAAGCCGGAAGTCTGGTGACGGGAAATATGCGGGTTACGCTGAAGCCAGATGTTTATACCGCAGGTAAAAGCAGAATTGACCAGACACCGGAATGGTTTAGCAGAACTGCCTTGTACGCCAGGAACAGGTTGGCAATTATGGTTCCTAAAGGAAATCCAAAGGGTGTAAAATCACTCCGGGACTTTTCGCAGGCCGGACTGCGGATCAGTATGCCTAACCCGGATTTCGAGGGAATTGGTAAAAGAATTGAAGAAGCCTATGTTAAGGCTGGCACGGTGAATCTCAGAAATGCAGTTATGGAGCAGAAAGTAAAAGATGGAAGTACCTATCTGACCCAGATACATCACAGGCAATCCCCAATGCGTATCTTGTATGCACAAAGCGATGCAGCACCCGTTTGGTATACGGAAGCTTATTACCAGAAAATGCTGGGGCACCCTGTGGAACTGATTGAAATCCCTGAAAAGGAAAATATTCAGGCACAGTATTATGCGGGCCAGCTGAAAGATGCACCGCATGCCGAGGCTGCAAAAGATTTTATGGATTTTCTAACCTCTCCGACAGCAAATGCCATTTATAAGAAGTTTGGCTTTGGTCTGCCTTAACCTAAAGTTAATGCTGGTCTTGTGTTGGTCATGCTTTGCGTTTGTTCCAATTTCCTTCATACTTCCTTCATTGTTTGTTCATTGTTTCTTCAATCGGGAATGAAGGAACATTGGACGAAATCCAAACAAAAAACAAATAATAGCTGAACAAAACTTTCTTTAAGCAATACTATTTGGGCGAAAATTAATCCATAAAAAAGGGACAGTTGTTAAACTGTCCCTTTTTTATGGATTAAACCTATTTTATTGGGCAGGCTTGATCTCTACTCTTCTGTTCAGTGCTCTTCCGGTTTCCGTATCATTGCTGGTTGCCGGTTGTGATGCGCCAAACCCTTTGATCGTGAAGTTTGCGGCATTTAGTCCGGCGTTAACAAGATAAGATTTTACTGCATTCGCACGATCTACTGAAAGTGACATGTTATGTTCTACTGAACCTTCAGCTGAGGAGTGTCCGTTGATAACAAACTTAGCATCTGGTGATTTCTTCATTTCAGCAGCAGTCTGGTCAAGCAGGGAAAAAGAATCTGTTTTCAGTACAGCAGAATTAAATTCAAAATGCACACCGCTAAAGCTAAAGTTTGGTTTTGCTTCTTCAGCAGGTTTTTCCTGCACAGGTTCCTGTTTAACCGGAGCCTCTTCTTTTACCGGTGCGGGTTCCTGTTTAACACGCTCCATGGGTGCTGGTTTCGCGACTATCTTTTTAGCCTTGCAGGAATAGATAGACATGGAGATTAACACAGCTAGTACCGGGATCAGAATTGATTTAATAGATTTCATTTGTTTGATATGATTTTAAGTGATTATTCTTTACTTTCTTGATTACTACACATAACGCATTTAACCGGATAATGGTATGGTATATCTGGCGGCCTGTTGCGGTATGAAAACCGAAATTAAGATAAATGTACCAAATAAGCAGAACCGATTTGTTTGTATTTGTAAATAAAGAGGTTGTGATTTTTAATCCAATAATCTTATATTCATGGAATAATAATTAACCAATTATTCACCTAACCAAATAAGACCGTAGCTAAAGCCCGAAAGGATCCCCCTAGATCCAGCTTTAAACTAATTAAACAAAATATGAAACCAAATCAACCCAACTCAAGAAGAGACTTTATCAAAAAGACTGCGGTAGGAGTGGCTGCTTTTACCATTGTTCCGCGGTATGTTCTTGGTGGAAATGGGTTTATCGCACCCAGCGATAAACTAACCAAAGCTGTAATAGGCGTAGGGGGAATGGGCCGGAATCACTTTCCATATGATGGGACACAGGTAGTGGCCATTTGCGATGTGGATAAAAGGCACATCGATAAAGCATTGCCTATGCTCGACAAGGGAGTTAAAACTTTTAGTGATTACCGGGAACTGATCCGGTTACCGGAAGTTGATATTGTCCATATTGCAACCCCGCCACATTGGCATGGGATTATGGCGGTAGATGCTGCAAATGCCGGAAAGGATATCTGGTGCGAAAAACCAATGACACATACGATTGGTGAGGGAAAAAGGGTAATGGAGGCTGTACAGCAACATGGCCGGATTTTCAGATTAAATACCTGGTTTAGATTTGAGGATACTTTTTACGGGATGGGTACCCCGGTTAAACCCATTAAAAAATTGGTTGACAGCGGAATGCTGGGCTGGCCTTTAAAGGTGACAGTAAGCCGGCATACCGGTTTTGACTGGAAATTCTATTGGGTTGGAAGAGATAACCTTCCTCCTGAACCGGTACCGGCAGAACTCGACTATAATTCATGGCTTGGGCCAGCACCTTATAAACCATATAGTACACATAGAGTACACCAGACCTTTCGCGGTTACTGGGATTATGATGGTGGCGGGTTAAGCGATATGGGCCAGCATTATCTGGATCCGATCCAATATTTTCTCGGAAAAGATGATACAAATCCGGTTTCCGTAGAAATTGACGCACCTCAGCAACATACAGATGCTGTTGGAATATGGAGAAGAATTACTTATACCTATGCTGATGGTTGCCAGATTATTCTCGATGGAGAAGGTAAAGATGTTAATTCGGCTTATATAGAAGGTCCGAATGGTAAATTATACCCTGGTTTTAAATCGGATATCCCAGATTTGGAGCGTAAACTCGCTGCTTTTCCCGATCCGGAAGAACAGGTCACTCATTTCTCGACAGCTGTCCGTAACAGGCAGAAATTTGCATTGAATGAGCAAAATGGACATAGATCATGTAACATTATCAATATAGGGTTAGCTGCTTTAAGGCTAGGCAGATCATTAAAATTTGATCCCGTAAAGCAGGAGTTTGTTGATGATGAAGGTGCGAACAGGTTAATTAATCCTGTTATGCGTGCTCCTTTTACCATCTGATACGGTCTGAATTCTTAACCCTTTATTGAAAAAAACATGATAAAAAATAAATACTTTATCCTGGCAGCTGCGCTATTGCTTTTGAATCCGGCAATGCAGGTAAAAGCCCAGGGCGATCAGCGTACGCAATCTACACGGATCGCAGATCTGTTAACACAATTACCTGCAAATGATGCAAAGCTTCTTGCAGCAAATATGAATGATATCTTACAGCTCGGCGACGACGGGCTTGCTGCATTAATTATGGGTTTGAAAGCTCCCGGTGCAGGAAATAACGCTTTAATTGAATACGCTGCCGGTGGTTTTGCCGCCTTTGCAAGCAGTGGTCAGCAAGAAAATGCAAGGAAACTGAGTGTTGCAGCATTTACGAAGGCGGTAGGCAATTTACAGGATAAGCAGAATAAATCCTTTTTGTTCAGCCAGCTGGATCTCGTTGCAAAAAATGATGCCATTGCTGTATTAGCACCTTATTTAACAGACCAGGAGCTGGCAGATCCAGCGTCGCGTGCATTAGTTAAGATTCAATCTGCTGAAGCAGATCAGGCTTTGCTTACTGCAGTTGCATCTGCGACCGGTCAGTCCAGATTGGCAGTGATAAATGCTTTGGGAGACCGTAAAGTTAAGGCAGCAGTTGCCGAAATTTCAAAATCTGCTTCAGATCAGGATAGTCAGTTAAAAAAGATGAGCTTGCTCGCATTGGCTCGTATTGGAGACCTATCTAGTGAATCTGTATTACTGGATGCAGCAAAACAAGCCCAGTTTGTTTCCGAAGACAGTTATGCCGTTTCATCTTTATTAATTTATGCAACTAACCTTGCCCGGAACGGACAGGGAAAAGCTGCTGCCGGTCTGGCGAAGAAGATAGATGGTGCTGCACAAAAAGCCGGTTTGACAGACCTCAGAACTGCGGCATTGGCTATCAGAATTATTGCTGAGCCTGAGCAGAAAACAGCGCTTTTACAACAGGCACTGAAAGATAAGGATACACAATACCGTGGGGCGGTGATAGAATTGGCAGCGAATGATAAAAATGCTGCTGATATGCAGTCATGGGTTAACCAATTCGGTAAATATGATGCTGCAAGACAAACTGAATTGCTGACTTTATTTGCCAGGGGCAAAAATGCAGATGCTTTACCGGTAGTGTTAAAAGCGATCAAAAGCAAAGATCAGCAACTGAAAGTTAAAGCTATACAGACGGCAGCCATTGTTGGACAGCAAAATGCAGTTCCTGCGCTGCTCGAGGCGCTACCTGGAAAAGATGCACAGGAGACAGATGCTATCGTAGCAGCGTTAAACAGAATCAAGGGTGAGCAGTTAATTAATGACATTGCTGCTTACATCCCTAAAGCCAAACCTGAAGTACAGATTCCCTTACTCAAAGTACTGGCTTTAAGGAGAGCTAATTCGCAGGTTAATAATGTACAGTCGCTAATGGAAAGTACTAATCCTGATGTGAAGACAGCTGCCTATGCAACGCTGAATGCAACGGTTAATTCAGGAAATCTGCCTGCTTTATTTGCAATGTTGAAAGCCAATCACAGTACGCAGGAGCTGGAAAGTGTGCGTGATGGTATTATTGCCGCATTAAAAGGCAATGTACAGGGGGAGCAGCAAACAGATCAGATTTTGACTGAAATGAATTCGGCACCAGCTGAAAAAAAAGCTCTTTATTATAATATTTTATCAAGTGTTGGTGGCCGGAAAGCGCTGGCAGCAGTGAAGCAGGACTATACTTCAGGTACGACGGATCAACAAAAAGCTGCGCTGAATGCTCTGGCTGGCTGGTCTGATCAGGGTGCGATGACAGAACTGATTAAAATCGCAGCTGCGAATAAAGACGAATCTGTTAATCAGACTGCGGTCGGCGGATACCTCAGGTTAATCAGTACTTTAGATGTAACACCGGAACAAAAATTATTACTTGTCCGTGAAGGAATGGCTGTAGCAGTTAAGCCTGAACAAAAACAGCAGTTTCTCAGACAACTAGGGTCTGCTAAAACATTTAATGCATTGGTCTTTGCAGGAAAATATCTGGACGATCCTGCACTAAACCAGGCCGCTGCCCAGGCAATTATGAATATCGCTATCGCGGATAAAAGTCTGAACGGTGCTATCGTACGTAACCTGGTCGAAAAAACTATGGGACTCTTAACAGGGGGCGATAGTGATTATGAAAAAGAAGGTTTGCGTAAATTATTGGCGGAAATGCCAGCTGGTGAAGGTTTCGTATCTATGTTCAATGGTACTGATCTGACCGGATGGCAGGGACTGGTTGAAAATCCGGTTAAACGGGCACAAATGGATGCGAAGACTTTAGCAGCAGCACAGCAGAAGGCAAATACAGCGATGCTGGACAGCTGGAAGGTTAAAGACGGAGAAATTCAGTTTACAGCCCATGGAGAAAACCTGGCGACAGTCAAAAAATATGGTGATTTTGAAATGCTGGTAGACTGGAAAATTATAGATGATGGCAAGCAAAAAGGTGATGCCGGAATTTATTTGCGTGGCTCCCCTCAGGTTCAGATCTGGGATAACTCTATGACTAATGTGGGCGCACAGGTGGGTTCAGGTGGTCTTTACAATAACCAGGTCAATGAAAGTATACCTTTAAAAATAGCTGACAATAAGCTGGATGAATGGAATACATTCCGCATCATTATGAAAGGTGACCGTGTAACCGTATATCTGAACGGTGTGCTCGTAACTGACAATGTAATTCTGGAAAATTACTGGGACAGAAACCTCGCCATTTTTGCAGAAGAACAGATTGAATTGCAAGCACATGGTTCTCCGATAGCTTACCGCGATTTGTATATCAGGGAAATTCCAAGACCTCAGCCTTTTGCATTAAGTGCAAATGAGAAAAAGGAAGGATTTAAAGTTCTTTTTGACGGAACCAATATGCATGAGTGGCAAGGAAATACTACTGATTATATTATTGAGAATGGCAATCTGGCCATTCGTACGGTACCAGGAAAAGGTTCTGGCGGAAACTTGTTCACTAAAAATGAATATGGTGATTTTATCTTCCGTTTTGAATTTAAATTGACTCCTGGTGCGAATAATGGTCTTGGAATCCGTGCTCCTTTAACCGGTGATGCTGCATATGAAGGAATGGAACTGCAGATTCTTGATGACGATGCACCGATCTATAAGGACCTGGAGAAATATCAGTACCACGGTTCTGTATACGGTACACTGGCTGCGAAACGCGGTGCTTTGAAACCAGTTGGAGAATGGAACTACGAAGAAGTGGTTGTTAAGGGTCCGAAGGTCAAAGTGATATTGAACGGAACTGTAATTCTTGATGGTGATTTGACGGAGGCACGTAAAAATGGTGCCGCTGATGGCAAACCGCATCCTGGTTTATCCAGGGATAAGGGGTATATCGGATTCCTGGGACATGGTTCTCCGGTAGACTTTCGGAATATCCGGATAAAAGACCTGAGCAAAGCAAAAAAATAATCCTTTCAGCATTAATTTTTTATTCATGAGTACTGAAACTAATCAACTTCCTGAAGAAAACAGCATGGGCGGAAAGTCCATAGGCAGCAATGATAATTCAAGAAGGAATTTTATAAAAACAACAGCGTTGGCTGCAGCAGGATTTATGATCCTGCCGCGCCATGTTCTGGGTGGGAAAGGCTTTCTGGCACCCAGTGATCGTTTATTGGTTGCCGGAGTCGGTGTCGGAGGAAAAGGCGAGAGCAATCTGAATAATATCCATAATGGCGGTAAATCTGAGATTGCATTTCTATGCGATGTCGACAGGCGCAGGGCTGCCAATTCTGTGAAAAAGTATCCTCAGGCAAAATATTATGAGGACTACCGGGAAATGTTGGATAAAGAGAGTAAAAACATCGATGGGGTGGTGGTATCCACACCAGATCACAACCATGCAATGATTTCAATAGCAGCTATGCAGTTAGGTAAAGCTGTATATGTGGAGAAGCCTTTGTCGCATGATATTTATGAGGCCCGGAAAATGGCAGAAGCTGCGCAAAGATATCAGGTAGTTACGCAAATGGGTAACCAGGGTTCTTCCGGCGATGGTGTGCGGCAACTGCAGGAATGGTGCGATGCGGGAGTAATCGGTAAAGTTCACACAGTTTATTGCTGGACGGACAGACCGCTCTGGCCGCAGGGTATTACCTGGCCTTCGGTTAATGGAGAGATTCCTAAGGAACTCAATTGGGATCTTTGGCTTGGCAGCGCGCCGTATAAACCGTTTATCGATAAACTCGTTCCTTTCAACTGGAGAGGCTGGTGGGATTACGGTACAGGTGCGATTGGAGATATGGGCTGTCATTTGGTCGAACCTCCTTTCCGTGTGCTTGGGCTTGACACGCCAATGGATGTGCAGTGCAGCGTTGGTAGTATCTATGAAGATGAATTCAAACGTGGTTATTATCCGGATAGTTGTCCTCCTTCAAGTCATATCATTATGACCTTTAAGAAAACAAATAAAACTAAGGGCGATTTGAGATTACACTGGATGGATGGTGGCATTAAGCCAGGCCGTCCGGAGGAGCTCGGCGCAAATGAACCTTTTGGTTCAAATGGCGTTTTGTTTGAAGGAACAAAGGGGAAAATGATGTGTGACGTATATGGTTCAAATCCACGTTTACTACCGCTCTCACGCAACCAGGAAGTGCATACTAAACAGAAGATCGAGCGGGTGAACGGTGGTGTCGAAGGGCATTACTGGCAATGGGCAGAGGCAGCTATAGCCGGATACGGAAAAATCAGGCTGAGTTCTCCTTTTGAAATTGCTGGTCCGCTGACAGAGACTTTATTAATTGCAAACCTGGCTATCAGGGGGACAGATGTTAGAACTGCAAGGGCAAACGGCGGTTTTGATTATCCTGGAAGAGATATCAAAATGATCTGGGATAAGGAGCAGCTGAAAGTCACCAATTTTGATGCTGTGAATGCGTATATAAAAAGAGAATACCGTCAAGGCTGGAGCCTGGGCGTTTAAAAATAACTGGCATGGAAACAGGAAATAAAAACCTGAGAGTACTGGTCGTGGGATGTGGTAACATGGGTTCTTCCCATGCTACCGCCTATCATCATCTGGATGGGTTTGAAATCTGCGGACTGGTCTCGAAAGGGGATAGTAAAAGAAAATTAAATGATAAGCTCGGGGCCGATTATCCTTTGTTTGATGATTTTGAGGATGCAATTCAGACCTCCCGGCCTGATGCGGTCTGCATCTCGACTTATCCGGATACTCACGAGACGTTTGCGATTCGGGCGATGGAAAGTGGTTGTCATGTATTTATAGAGAAACCCCTTGCAGATTCAGTCGCCGGTGCACAGCGGGTTGCTGCGGCTGCTAAGAAGTATCAAAAAAAATTACTCGTAGGCTATATTCTGCGTTATCATCCTTCCTGGCAAAAGTTTATTGAACTGGCCAGGGGGCTGGGTAAACCATTGGTCATGCGAATGAACCTGAACCAGCAAAGTCAGGCTGAAAAGTGGGCTGTACATCAGAATCTGCTTAAAAGTCTGAGCCCGATTGTTGATTGCGGAGTCCATTATCTGGATGTAATGTGTCAGATGACCAGATCCAGACCGATAGAAGTAAGTGCTATCGGAGCGAGACTTTCTGATGTCATTGCCGCCGGTAATTATAATTACGGACAGCTGCAAATCAGGTTTGAAGACGGTTCAGTGGGCTGGTATGAATCTGGCTGGGGACCGATGATGAGCGATACTGCATTCTTTATCAAAGATGTAATTGGTCCGCAGGGAGCGGTTTCTATCGTTGCAAGGGAAGCTGCGGCTTCCGGTAATTCTGATGATATAGATTCGCATACGCGTACTGAATCCATTAAAGTTCACCATGCAGAATTAGATACTGCCGGACATTTCGCAAAGCCCGATACCTGGATAGATATGCGTGATGAACCCGGTCATCAGGAGCTATGCAACCGGGAACAACGGGCATTTTTAAAAGCCATTCATGAAGATATAGATCTTAATGAAGCTACGCAGGAAGCAGTAAACAGTCTGAGGATTGCATTTGCATGTGACGAATCTGTACGTAAGGGCGAGCGGATCAAACTCTGAAACGCTGGCTTGCCTCTTTTCTTTCTTGCAGATGTTCCTGCTGGGGGCTGCTCATAGATTTGCTCAGACGAATCTGAAGATAGATCATCATGGATGACATGGTTATAGCTGCTGTAGCTAACCAGGTATTTTCCAGTAAATAAGAGGCGATAACCAGTACGATATTAACCGTAAATAGCCATAGGCTGATTCCAGCCGCGGAGTGAATCGGGAATTTTTTCATAAATACTTTATCAGGCGTAAAAATTTGATTTCCTACAGCCCCAAACCAATTGTTGGCTTGGGGCTTAGCTGATAAAGTCCTTACTGGTTGTCCTTGAGAAATATCCAAAGTGGTAATGAACGGCCACACGTTTACCATACATCATAAATGTTGCCTCCATCTCCCTGGAAAGGGAAACTTCATACCTGGAAAGGTCCGTTCTATACTTTTTTTGGTTAGTCATAATAGCTTTGTTCCCTGAATAACCTCATGGAGATTGAAGAATTAGCTTATACTAATTTCCTAATTTTATTCATATAAACAAATTATAAAAGCCTCATCTGCTGATAATCAGTAACCCCCTCCCTATCTTTGCCCTTAAACTCATCTTCAAAATACGAACCCGGACATAAAATGGCAACTGCAAAACCCGATATCAGCGACCTCAAAGACATCCAGCTCCTGGTAGACCGCTTCTATCAATTAGTCCAGCATGACGAATTAATCGGGCCTGTCTTCTCTGCAGCCATATCCGACTGGGAACCACACCTCCAGCAGATGTACCGCTTCTGGAATGCCGCCCTTTTCGGCGTACCCGGATTCAGTGGGAACCCCTTTGCCAAACACGCCCGTCTTCCCATCACACCCCAGCACTTCAAACGCTGGCTCGAGCTCTTCTCCCAGACCGTCCACACCCTTTTCGAAGGTGAAAAAGCTACCGAAGCCATCCACCGCGCCAACCTCATGGCCGAAATGTTCATGCGCCGCCTGGACGCCCTTCGCGGCAATAACCGGACCCCCATCGTTTAAAAAACAAGCCCTGCAAAAAAGCAACCCCTAAAGTCTTCCCCAAAACCCATACCGGTCTCCCCGAAGCACTCCCGCAATTAACATTTATGCAAAAATCCACCCATAAAGTCTTCCCAGTTACCATCCATACCGGTCTCCCAAAACCATCCTGCAATTAAAATTTACACAAAAATCCACCCCATACCGGTCCTCCTAGTCTGCGCTAGTTCACGAAGGATTACTCGTATAAAAAAAGGGTATAAGTTTTTTCTTGTGCCTACAGCTTTGCTGTCAGCACAAAAAAAAATCTTATACCCTTTTTTTTACGCTTTTCGTGAACTAACTCAACGTAAAACCTCTTCCAAAAACATCATGCACATCATGGATAACCACAAAAGCCATGGGGTCTAGCTCGTGAATCACACGTTTCAGCTCCATCAATTCCGGCTTACTAATTACTACATAGATAACTTCTTTTGGGTTTTTTGTATAGGCTCCGCTGCCATGTAGAATAGTAGCTCCACGGAACATACCTTCAGTAATTTTAGCTGAAATTTGTGATGCTTCGGTAGAAATAATGGTTACTGCCTTTTTGGTATTGAAGCCCTCGATGATAAAATCTACAACTCTGGCGCCAACATAAACAGCTATTAGCGTATACATTGTGTTTTCCGGTCCGATGATGAAAGCCGAAAGTGCAATAACGACGATATCTACAATCAGCATGGCTGTTCCTAATTTCCAGCCCCAGAACTTTTGGAAGAGGCGGGCGATAATCGCCGATCCACCGGTTGTTCCACCAGATAGAAATACCAGGCCTATTCCACCACCGACTAGTACGCCGGAGAAAATTGCGGCCAGCAATGGATCTGAAGTCAGCGGCTTCAGTTCATTTTCTGTCAGGAACAGGAACAGAGAGGAGAAAAATATGCCGAAAATGGTATAGATGATTGTGCGTTTATCGAGTAGCTTGTACCCGATAACCATTAGTATAGCATTCAAAATCAAGTTTAATATACCGGGAGACCAGTTGAAATAATAGAAAGCAACAATGGTTAACCCAATTACACCACCCTCTGAAAGTTTGTTGGGGATAGCGAAAAAATTGATTCCCACAGCAAAAAGGAGCGTACCCAGAATGATTAGTCCGAAATGCTTTGCATGGTCTTTTGTTAGTGTGATTTTCATAAATTTTGAAGAAAAGAAGAACTTCAGATCCGTATAGGCGGCTATCTAATAATTCTGTTACAAATATCTGAAAATTATGACGTTTTGAAGAGAACAATTTGATGAGTGGTTTAAATTAAACAAATTGTAAAATTTCGGCTTTTAAAGGCAGGTTTTTTGATATTATGATGTTGAATAACAGTTGATTATTGCATTTTTTGAAAAAAATGTATCATCCAGGATCAAAAGACAGGACTTTTCTTTGTAAAAAAGACGAGTAAAACAGTAGTTTAACGATTTTTGGTGTTTTCTGTCGATATAAACGTTTAATATATTTCGGTTCCGTTAAATCTGAAAACAAAACGCCTAAAAGTCAATCGTATTTCGTCAATAACTTTAAAATAGGCATTCTATTGCACATATTGTACCCGAATTTATTACACACACCCATTATTAACACTAAATGAAAAAAAGACTACTTAATTTTATTGTCTTGAGCTTGTTGTGTTTAAGCACGGCATTCGCCCAAAACAAAAATGTAAAAGGAAAAGTAATCGGAGCAGACGACGGGCTACCAATTCCGGGAGTTTCTGTGAAAATTAAGGGCACGACGATTGGTGCTCAGACCGACGGTGACGGTAATTTCACTATCGGACCGGTTACTCCGACAAGCGTTATCGTATTTTCAGCAATCGGTTATGCAACTGCAGAACAGACTGTTGGAACAAGAACGCAAATTAATGCAACTTTAAAAGAAGATTCCAAAGCTCTGGAAGAAGTTGTCATCAACGTGGCATATGGAACAGCCAAAAAGGAAGCGATTACTGGTGCTGTAGCACAGATCAACAAAGCAGATTTGGAAGATCGTCCTTTAACCAACGTAAATAATGCACTTTCCGGCGCTTCTGCAGGTGTGATGTCCTCTGCTTCAAGTGGACAACCAGGAGAATCGGGTGCAATCAGGATCCGTGGTTTTGGTTCTGTTAATGCTTCTAACACTCCATTGTATGTAGTTGACGGTGCACCTTATGACGGTGATATAGCAAATATCAATATGAATGACGTTCAGAATATATCTATTCTGAAAGATGCCTCTGCATCAGCGCTTTATGGTTCACGTGCAGCGAATGGAGTCGTGATTATTACAACCGTTAAAGGTAAACAGGGAGGCGATAAACTGACCGTGAATTTAACGCAGGGTGTAAGCTCAAGAGGTATTTCTGAATATGAGAGGGTAGGCGCTTATGATTACTATCCATTAGCTTTCCAGGCTTTTAAGAATAGTTTGGTTTATCCGCAAAGTGGTGCTGCAATCTCACCTGATGAAGCAAATGCCAAAGCTTATGCAGGAACATTCAAAAACTTAATGTACAATCCATTTAATGTGCCTAATGGGCAGGTTCTTACGCCAACTGGCCAAATGAATCCGGATGCGAAATTGAAATATAATGATTTTGACTGGATTGAACCGTTAAAAAGGGTTGGAAAGAGAACCGATGCCAACCTGAGCTATAGCGGAGCAACAGAAAAGTCAGATTATTTCTTCTCTTTAGGTTACCTGAATGATAAAGGTTACGTAGAGAAATCTGATTTCAATAGATTTACTGGTAGGGTCAATGTGAATGCGACCCCATTAAAATGGTTTAAAACGGGCTTAAATATTGCGGGTACTGTTTCTGATTCCAATGTTGCCAATGGTTTGGGAACAAATGCTGGTACAGGTAGTACTTCTTACAACAACGTTTTCTTTTTCTCACGTAATATCGGTCCGATCTATCCGGTTTATAAGCATAATGATGCCGGCGATTTCGTGTTAGATAAAAACGGAAATAAGATTTATGATAATGCAAACCGCCCTGCAGGTGCTAGTAACGGTCGTCACGTTGTGCAGGAAACGGAATTGAACGAAAACATGTTCAAGAAAAATGCAATTAGTGCAAGAGCTTATGGAGAGATTACTTTCCTGAAAGACTTTAAATTCACGCAGAGGATTAATGCTGATTTTAACAATACTGACAGATCCAGCTATGACAATAATATCGTCGGTGACGGTGCACCTGCGGGAAGAGCGACTTTAACAGGTATTACTTCTTCATCTATCACTGCTACACAAGTTTTAAATTATAATAAAGTTATCGAAGACCACAGCTTTGAATTCCTTGCTGGTCACGAAACTTACAAGTTCAAATACGATTACCTGACAGGGTCTAAAAACTCTCAGGTACTGGATGGTAATAGAGAACTAGTTAACTTTTCGACAATCAGTAACCTGAATTCTTATAAGGAAAATTATACACTGGAATCGTATTTCACACAATTGAATTATAATTATCAAGGTAAATACTTCCTGAATGGGTCATTCAGACGTGATGGTTCTTCAAAATTTGCACCAGATGCAAGATGGGGTAACTTCTTCTCTGTTGGTGCGTCATGGTTAATAAGTCAGGAAGATTTCATGAAAGATGTTTCCTGGGTTAATTATTTGAAACTGCGTACTTCATATGGTTCAGTAGGTAATGATAAATTGCTGGATCCGGCACAGGTAGAGACTTATTACAACTATAAATCTTACTATAACCTGGCAAATAATAATGCACAAGAAGGTGGTTTATTGTTAAAGAGTCTGGAAACTCCATTGCTGAAATGGGAAACTAATTATTCTACTGATATTGCTGTTGAATATAGCTTGTTTAACAACAGGTTGCGCGGTACATTCGAGGTGTTTGATAGAAAATCGAGCAATTTATTATTTAACGTTCCACTTCCGGTATCTAACGGTGTTCCAACTTACGCAGCGAATGTTGGTTCCATGTACAATAAGGGTATAGAAATAGAAATCGGTGGTGATATCATCAAAACTAAAAATTTCAAATGGGATGCTAATATTAACTGGACAACAGTTAAGAATAAGATCACTAAAATGCCTGCTGAATCGCCATTTATTATTGATGAGAGAAGAAGGCTTGCTGTAGGTCAGTCTCTATATGAGTTCTGGTTAAGAGACTGGGCTGGTGTAGATCCAACCGACGGTGCTTCTTTATATGTAAGAGATAAAGATGTTGCGATAAGTAATCCAAATGACGTCAGAATTATTGATGGTAAAGAATATACAACTAATATCAATGGGGGTAAATTCCATTATGCCGGTTCAGCTATTCCTGATTTTGCAGGTAGTGTAACCAATACATTCAAGTATAAAGCATTCCAGTTCTCCTTTATGGTAAATTATCAGGTTGGTGGTAAAGTCTATGACAGTGCTTATGCTAGTCTGATGTCATATGGTAATTACGGTGGCGCTCTACACGTCGATGCTTTAAATGCATGGAAAAATCCAGGGGATATTACTGATGTTCCTCGTTTGGATGTAGGTGCTTCAGCTTTCAATAATGGACCATCCGACCGTTGGTTAATTGATGCTTCTTACTTATCATTAAGATCTGCTTCATTATCTTATACATTACCTAAATCGTTTATTTCTAAAGCTGATCTGAAAAATGCGAGAGTTTATTTAAGCGGAGAAAATCTTGCTATTTTCTCTAAGCGTAAAGGTTTAGATCCTAGCTATTCGTACAACGGTGTGAGCTCTAATGCTTATTCTCCTACACGTACGATCAGTTTAGGACTAAATGTTTCTTTCTAATAATTTTCCGGATTTTAAATATTGATATAACAATGAAAAGCTTAAAATATAAAATCATTCCGGTACTTCTGGCTACGATGACTTTAGTGTCATGTAAAAAGGATTTTCTGGAAACCGCACCGACACAACAGGCAGATGATGAGGTTGTATTCTCGACTACTGTGAATGTGATGGCTGCCTTAAACGGTATTCACCGTTCAATGTACAAACAATATGATGCGCAGGATCAGGGTGGTCAGGCTTCTATGAATATCAACATGGATATGATGGGAGATGACTTAGTCAATACAACTGCTGGTAATGGTTGGTTTAATGCTGCATACAGATGGACAGCGCATAGAAATGCAACTAATACAACAGATAAATTTGCCTATAAATTCTACTACCAGATCATCGCCAATGCAAACCCGATTATTGATCGGGTGCAGGATGCTGAAGGTCCGCAGGCAGATAAAAACCTGATTAAAGCAGAAGCTTTAACCTACAGATCATGGGCGCATTTTATGCTGGTTCAATTATATGGTAAACGTTATGACGCTGCCGGAAATAATACGCAGGCAGGTGTACCAATTAAATTAAAGCTGGATAAAATCGCAACAGGCAGATCTTCTGTAGAAGATGTTTATACACAAGTGAACAAGGACATTGATGAAGCGATTACATTATTCGCATCAGCTTCTGCAAGTCCAAACAAATCTCACTTTAACATTAAATCTGCAAAAGGTATTAAAGCACGTATTGCTTTAGCACAAGGCAAATGGGTTGAAGCAGCCAAATTTGCTGCGGAAGCAAGAGCCGGCGTTGAATTGATGTCTAATGCAGATTATATGGCTGGATTTAACAGCTATACTAATCCGGAGTGGATCTGGGGTAGTAAACAAGTGGAAGATCAGACTACTTATTTCTATTCCTTCTTTGCCTACATGTCTGCTAACTATAACTCTTCGAATATAAGGGGGAATCCTAAAGCGATCAATTCTAACTTATATGCGAAAATTTCTGAAACAGATATCAGAAAACAATTATGGGATCCTACTGGAGAAAATACAGCTTTCCCGATTCCAACTAAAGAAAGTACAAGAGCACCTTATATGAACCGTAAATTCCTGGTTGCCGGTGGAACAAGTATCGGTGACGTAGTTAATATGCGCGCAGCTGAATTGTACCTGATTGAAGCAGAAGCTCTAGCCAGAGCGGGTCAGTTCGGTGCAGCACAGGATGCTTTATATACCTTAGCTAAGAAACGTGATGATGCTTACGTGAAATCTACTAAAACAGGCAATGACCTGATTGAGGAAATCATGGTGCAGAGACGTATTGAGCTTTGGGGTGAAGGATTCCGTTTCACGGATCTTAAACGCTTAAATCTTCCTTTAGACAGAACCAACAGTAATCATACGGTTGCTTTAGCACAAACCTTGTCGGAAAAAGCTGGTGACAACAGATGGCAGTGGTTAATTCCTCAGGATGAGATTAACGCTAATCCAGAGATTGGTGCAGGTGGACAAAATCCATAACCAATAATAATTAAGAAGAAGGGTGCCCGAAACGGCACCCTTCTTTTGTTTTCGGCGTTTCTTCTGCTTAACGGGACAGTAACGTCAGAATAAATTTTAAAAATTAAACAGATTCGGGAATCATTAATATCTTAGCAGTATGTCATCGCATCATATCGTCAGAGAAAAACAAGAACCGGCACTGTATATTCATGAGCTGGGAAATTTTAGTGAAGAGTACTTGGGCCAGTTATTGGAGTGGAGCCCAACGCTAATTGTCAACGGAGCAGTCTATGAAAAAGTTCTGAGTCTGGGGCTTAAGGTAGATGTTGTACTAAACACCCTGGATGGGGTTGCAGTGCAAGAGAATACAAAATCTATTATTGGTCCCGGTGATGAATATAATACCGTGATGAATTATCTTATTTCCGAAAAGTATCCCGCGGTCAACGTAATTGATAACGATAAGGATCTTGCCGATCTGGCTTTCTATATCGACCGGATTAATATCGTGCTGTTTACGCCCGAAGAGAAGTCTTATGCGGTTAAAACGGGATTCAGTATATGGAAACCTGCAGGCAGTGTGTTTCTAATCAATGTGGTGTCTTATTTTGAGGCTACCAATCTTAGGCAGGAAGATGAACGTGTTTTCAAAGTAGTTGAAGACGGCTTTGTAGCCTTTACTTTTGCAACTGAATTTTTATTTTTGACAGAGTATCTATGATTACGTTAAGGATAGCCAGAGAAGAAGATCTGCCTGTTATAGCCAATATCGGGACCATTACTTACGGTCCGACTTACGCCCATTTAATAGGACAGGAACAAGTTGATTATATGCTAGGAAAGTTTTATACCCTGGGTGCTTTAAAAGAGCAATTGATGCAGGGGCATATATTTTTGATTGCACATGAACAGGGAAAAGATCTTGCTTTTGCATCTTACTCCACTACTGATCCTGAGAAAGGGATTGTGAAGCTTCATAAGCTGTATGTATTGCCAGAAGCTCATGGGATGGGACTTGGTAAATTCCTGATTAATGAAGTGCGTGACAAAGCGATAGATGCAGGAGCGAAAAGCCTTGAGCTGAATGTTAACCGGGATAATAATGCCAAAGCTTTCTATGAAAAGGCGGGCTTTAAAATCAAAGAAACCGTTGACATTGAGATTGGCAACGGTTTCCAGATGAATGATTATGTAATGGCTCTGCCTTTATAAAATTACTGTACCAGTTTAGGGATTCTGGTCGGCGTATCCTGACCGTTCACAATACTAATTGCACTTTTGGCAATTGCCTTAATGGTAAACAGGATATTATCGACATCCAGAGAGCTGTACTCATCTTTTACAGTATGATACAGCTTATCTATATCAATCTGATCAGTACTGATCGTATGTGCGGGCACGCCTAATGCTGCTAACGTCGCATTGTCACTTCTGTAGAAAAGATTCTGTTCTGTATAAGGATCCGGGTGGAAAGTGAATTCTGTACCTTTCAGGTTTTTTTGCAGGATCTTTCCAAAATCTGATTTCTCATAACCGGTGATAAATGCGGTGTGTTTTCCAAATTTGCTTTCCTTACCGATCATTTCAATGTTAAACATGGCGACGACATGATCCGGATCCAGTTGTTTAGAGAAGTGTGAAGCTCCGTAGCCACCGATTTCTTCGGCAGTGAAAGCGACGAAAATCAGTGTACGTTCATTATTATTTAGCTTTTTATAGTATTTGGCCAGCGCGATCATAGCTGTGGTACCCGACGCGTCATCGTCTGCACCATTAGCAATGCTATCCTGCCCCGCAACCGGTGAAGGGATTATTCCGAGGTGATCGTAATGTCCGGAAAAGATAACTAGTTCTGTGGCTTTTGATTTACCCGGGATTATACCTCCAACGTTGAATAATTCCATTTTTTTGACGCTGCTGCGCAGGGATACGCTGAATTCTTTTGCCGCTGTTTCAGGACTCAGAACAAAAACCAAAGCTGCAGGATTGTTGCCCTGAAGGTCTTTCTCATCCAGGTTTGTTCCTCTGCCGGCATAGTCTTGTAATTGTTTGAATTCGGCTTTAAACTTCGGATCAACCAAAATCAATTGTCTTTTTTTATTGCGTGCCAGTGCGCGGTATTGTTCGCGGAACGGTTTTGCCGGGTCGAGCGTAATTACAGCCTCACTGTTCGTATTACTGAAATTATTTTCTGCTGCTTGATTACCGACAACAAGAATGTTTTCCGAAGCTATCTTTGCTCCGTTTACGGTTACATCACTGCTTAAGGGTTTTACCTGGTATTTGTAAAAGGTCTGGCGGTATCCTTTCTCGCCCTGAAGGGGTTGAAGACCTATTTCTTTAAATTCTTTCTCAATAAAACTCGCAGCTTTATCAATACCAGGGCTGAAAGTGGCACGACCCTGCATTTCGTCGCTGCTCAATGTTTTGATGAGCCTGTCTACATAAGGCTTGGTGATAATCTTGTCGATGTCCTGTGCGATAGCCGGTGGGCCCGCGAGCAGTAAAATGAGGGGGTAAATTAAATGTTTCATCAATATAAAGTTAAGCAATATAAACAGGCTATACCGCAGGATCTTCCATAGTGTCGTTAATCGGAGTAGTCTTGTCATTCCAGAATTGTTTCCTTTGCGCGGTTACTCTGGCTATTTTGGTATCCTGAACCCCGTCTGTCACCGCGATTTCGAATTCCTTTTCTTTGTCCGATTCGTATACCTGACTGTCTTCCAGATTCTTGACGGCTTTGTCATACGGTCCTGTTGCGCTCATCAATTTAACAAATACCGGCAGACATTCAAAAAAGATAAACAACAACCCGATGAAAGTCACCGCTAGTGCAGTATTTTCGTCTTTCGTTCCGTCTGTGTTGAAGCTTAACCGACCTAATGCCCAGTTGCGGTCTGCAAACCCGGCAATAGATGCGAGGCTATCCAGTTCTTTACCAGTAAAAAGTTTCTCTGTTCGCATTCCGTCAAACTGTTTCCGCTCGTCCATAAAGCCCTGAAGTTTCTGAACAGTCGATTGGACGGAATCCAGTTCGCGCTGCCTTTGCTGGAGCTCTGCTTCCTTTCTTTTTGCGTATGGACCATAACCCATCTGACCGGATGTCTCCTCTGTTTTAGTGCCGAAGACTTCAAAATTCAACTTCTTTCGGTCTTGCTGTATGCCGGACATGAGTGAGTCCCGTAAGGCCGAATTTTGCTGCAGCTGACGGAATTCAAGGTCGTACTTTTTCTGGAAAGTTTTATTGAGTGTATCAATCTTGGAGCGTTGATTATTCAGATAACTGACCTTAAGCCGTTCCCGGATTTCTTTATCAAAGATTTTAAGTTCCAATGGGCGGGAGATTACGAGGCCGATCATAACAGCCAGCAGGATCCTGGGTAATGCCTGTAATGTTTGTTTAAAAGCAGAGCCACTTTTATTGATGCTGGACACGATATAACGGTCCATATTGAAAATAGCCAGTCCCCAGATTATGCCGAAGAACAGGGCAAACAAAACGGCGAAAGAATCGCCTTTAAAGACAAAATACATGGCATACCCTCCGGAGAGTGCCGCAAAAAGGGCAGTAAAAAAGATAGTAGCCCCGATACCAACATATTTCTGATGTTCTGTAGGATACTTTTGAAGTGTTTGCTGATGTACTCCGGAGCAGAACCAGAAAAAACGAGACAGTGATTCCATCACATTAAAGTTAAATAATAAAAAACTATTAAACGCCTGTAAACCTGAGTTGTTACAGCCGGGTTATGCATTCCTTAAATTTTGACGGACGTCTGTCAGGATAACCGCAGATAAACTTTATATTTGACCTTGTAAGCTTATGCAAGCTTCATGAACATTAAAATAAATATCATGAAAGAAATTAGTGTACAGGAACTGAAAGATAAAATCGATAATAAAGAAGACTTTCAGCTGATCGACGTCAGGGAAACATTTGAATATGAGACTTCCAATCTGGATGGCCTGAATATTCCTTTAGGCGGAATCTTAATTGAGACAGATAAAATTGCCACTGACAAACCGGTTATTATGCAATGCAGAAGCGGAAAACGCAGTGCAGCAGCTGTAATGCAACTGGAACAGATGCATGGCTTTACTAATTTATATAATTTAAAAGGCGGGATCCTTGCCTGGCAGGCAGCTTTTGATCCGGAAATGCCAGTTTACTAGAAATGAAGAAACAAATCGCATTAAATACTTTCTATACTATTGGAATTGTAGTCTCTGTACTTGGTCTTAAATGGGCAATAGAAAACAGTAATTATCCTGTTATAGCCTTACTTGTGGCCACGGCAGGTTTCTTTTTATACCTGAAAATTAACCTGGTAAAAGAGGTTAAGAAGGCTATTAAAGAAAAAGAAGAGCTTTATAAATCAAATATTAAGGAAGAAACAAAGTAGATGGTATACCTTTCAGGCCCAGGCCTGGAAGGTTCTCCAATACATATCTGCCATTTTCCAAACCTGGTCTTTCGAAAGGATTATTAACCGTCAGAAAAGGTCCGTCCAGATCTGACCAGTTGCACAAGGGTGCCAGTGCCATCGCGGCCTGAGTGGCAATGGATGTTTCGCTCATACAGCCAATCATTACTTTCATCCCCAATTTTCTGGCCTTGCTGATCATCGCTGCAGCTTCGTACATCCCTGCGCATTTCATCAGTTTAATATTAATACCATGGTATGCTCCTTTAATACGGTCTATATCTCCAAGGCGTTGTACAGCTTCATCTGCCAGTATAGGAATGGGGCTTCTTCCAGTGAGCCAGGCATTGCCGTCATGATTATTTTTATCCATAGGTTGCTCTATAAGCACAACGCCCTGGTCATGCAGCCAATAAATTAAATCTATAGCTTCTTTACGATTGGTCCAGCCCTGGTTCGCATCTACATACAAAGGCAGGGAACTCACGGAACGGATTGTGCGGATAAGTGCCCGGTCGTCTGCAGAACCGAGTTTGACTTTTAATACTTTGAATTCTTTGGCATCTGCAATTTTTTCCAGAATTACTTCCGGCTCATCGATGCCGATAGTATAGGATGTAACGGGCATTTTTGCCGGATCGGCATGGTATAATTCATAACATGGTTTTCCCGTCAGTTTACCCTGCAGGTCATGTAATGCAATATCAATGGCGGCTTTAACTGCAGTATGGCCTGGTTCCAGATCATCCAGGTAGGAAATGATCTCAGGAAAATTAAAAGGGGCAGTAAATCTCGCCCAATCTACACGGGCCAGCAATTGTGCCGCACCGGTGTAGGTTTCACCAAAGTAAGGTACCATGGATGCTTCGCCATAACCATCGGTTCCTTCTGATGTTAATTTGAGCAGGAGTAAAGGTGTACTTGTTCTGCTAAAGCCGGAGATCGTAAAGGGATGTTTAAGTTTCAGCTCAAAGGAAATATGGGATGCCTGCATTTCTTTGGTAATCGTAAAGTTAAAATATGAGTGCTGCTCCGAATGTAAAAATAATATCCCTAATATTGTGGGCAATATGGCCGCTACACTCTATAATCCTTTCAAAAATTTCGATTTTAAATATGAAAACTGCTTTTTAAGCGGACAGTCTGCAGATGCGCCTGTTGTTCAGGTAAATGTACTGCCTGACTGGCTCTTGAAGCTGGCTGGAATTACCGGTGAAGAGCAGATCCAATTACTGGATGAATCTATCCGTTCCTACAATGCGCTTAAAGTTCCGGTGAATGAAGATTTGTTGCTGAAAGCGATTTTTCCACTCGAGCAGAAAGTAGAAGCCGCATTTGAAATTGGTTATGCAGGTGTTTCACAGCTGGATCAGACAGATTTGTTCCGATGGATCGGTAAGTTCCTTTACAGCCTGGTTTATATTGAAATGAATGCAGCGGTAATGCTGCAGCAACTAAGTAGCGACGGTCTGAATATGTCTCAGGGACTTATGCACAAATTCGGGAATCTCCAGACTATGGTTCAGGGGATTTTCCGTGAGGTGGTTTTTGAAAACTTTTGTCCCTGGTCTATCGTCGTGGTGCCATTGGAGGAAACTGAAATTCCCTTTAGTTTCCGTGATGAAATCAATACACTTACCTTTTCTTTGAAAATGAAAGACTTTGGAATCATTGCCTGTCTGCAGGATAATGGGACCAATCAAAAATATCATGCAGAAATTCTGGAGCAGATTAAAGGACAGAAATTATCAGAACAACAATTTGAAGAACTCTGTGCCCGCTTTTTCTATTCGGCCTACCTTTTTAACCGCCTGCCGGAATATACAGTAATGGAGGTGGAAGGAGCCGTTTACATAGATGCAATGCCACTTCGCGGCACGATGAATAAATCCCTGTTTGATGTCTGGCAGCATAAAACTTATGCACAGGTACTCGAGAATTTCTGGAAGCCATGGGGAAACCTGCTAATGGAAATCCGGAAAGATCCGAATGCGCCAACAAGCTATTTTAATCCGCCGTCTTTACCGGCTGCTGGTTAACCAAAACGGCCAATCAGCTGCCCTATAAAGTGAGGGACAATACCCGGAACCAGGATAATAGTTAGCACGACACCAGTGATGGCGCCGAACATATGTGCATCATGGTTAATATGGTCCCTGGAGTTCCTGGCCATATAGTAACAGTAAACCAGATAAAGTACGCCAAATAATACTGCCCAGATTGGAATAGGTAAAGGGAATATCATCAGGGTAGTTAACGGGTAAAACATGATATAGCTGAAAAGTACGGCCGAGATGGCTCCTGATGCACCCAGGCTATGGTAATGATAATCGTCTTTATGCTTCAGTACAGATGGTATGTCACTCAAAATTAGCCCTACTATATAAATTACACCAAATCTGAGGCTGCCTATCGTACTTTCCAGTGCGAAAGCGAAAAAGAAAAAGGTGAACATGTTAAAAATCAGGTGCATCCAGCTTCCATGAATCAGTCCACTGGTTATTAGTGTGTAGATGTTACTTCTGCGGTAAACACTATAAGGGTGCAGCATAAAGCGACCATATAAGGCCTGGTCATTAAAGGCGTAAATGCTGGTGGCTATAGTAAACAGAAAGATGATGGAAGCTACAGGTGTCTGTTGAAGATACTCGTTCATAGAAACAGGTTGATTGTTATTTTGCTGCAAAATAGCAATTGCTGAGGATAAATGTGTTTGTTCAACATCATAAGAATCTTTTCAGCGTTAACTATTAACTTTATCGCGGGTTTGAGCTGATGGTTATTATCAGTCGAACTGGCTTAATCTTTTTAAAATTATGTTAAAATATCAGAACACAGCTAAATCTTTACAAAATAGGTTTGCAGCATATGTCAAAATAGATACGCAATCTGACGCTTCCTCTGTTACTGTCCCTTCTACGGCTAAACAGAAGAATCTGGGAAGCCTGCTTGTGACTGAGTTAATAGCGATGGGTATTTCAGATGCACATCTGGATGAGTATGGTTATGTGTATGCTACCATTCCTTCCAATACAACTAAAGATGTTCCGGTTATTTGCTTTTGCTCGCATATGGATACTTCACCGGATTGCAGCGGATTCGAAGTTAAACCGATCATTCATACGAATTATCAGGGGCAGGATCTGATTCTTCCTGATGATCCTTCTGTTGTGCTGCGTATGTCTGAGCACAGGGATCTGAAGGATCAGATTGGTAATGATATTATCACGGCGAGCGGAACAACACTTTTGGGTGCAGATAATAAAGCCGGAGTAGCAGAAATTATGGAGGCTGCAGCTTTTCTTGTTGCGAATCCGGACCTTAAACACGGTACTATTAAAATTCTTTTTACGCCGGATGAGGAAATCGGGCGTGGTGTAGATCATGCAGATCTGCAGAAACTAGGCGCCGATTTCGCTTATACAATAGATGGAGAAACCTGTGGTTCTATCGAAGATGAAACCTTCTCTGCCGATGGGGCAGTATTAAAAATTCAGGGTATTAGTGCACATCCTGGTTTTGCAAAAGGGAAAATGGAGAGTGCGGTTAAAATACTGGGCGATATTCTGCATGCTTTACCAAAGGACAGGCTCAGTCCGGAATCTACTGCACAGAAAGAAGGATTTATTCATCCGGTGCAGGTTTCAGGAAGTGTTGAGCAGGCCGAAGCTCATTTTATTATCAGGGATTTTGATGACGAGCAGCTTGCCGCCCATGGTACGGAACTGGAAAGCATTATTAAAGAAGTTATGCAGATCTATCCGGGCTCCGCTTATCAGCTGGAGATTAAAACTCAGTACCGTAATATGAAAAAGGTGCTTGATGAATATCCTCAAGTGCTTGAATATGGTGCGTTGGCTATAGAAAGGGCAGGAGTAACGGTAAAGAAACAAAGTATCCGTGGAGGAACCGACGGTTCCAGACTTTCACTGATGGGACTGCCTTGTCCAAATATATTTGCGGGAGAACATGCTTTTCATGGAAGGATGGAATGGGCTTCTGTTCAGGATATGGAGAAAGCGGTTCAGACCATTATTAATCTTGCCCAGATCTGGGAAGAAAAAAGTTAAAAAATATCCCCCTTTATTGATCCGGTTTTCGGCCGGCTATTTAAAGGGGGATATTTAGAGCCTGTTTAAAATTCATCTGATCATTTGTTTGTACTTCTTTTTAGCTGCAACCTCATCCTATTCATTTCAGGTAGGAAGGCTATCAGAAATAAATAGTCCTTGTTTCGCTTAAAAATAAGCTATAAACAATTTTATTATCTAAATTTAAACAGGCTCTTAGATATAACTGGTTTTTTAAGACGTCGATACACGCATCTCTGCCAGATACTGGTCTTCTCCGGTGTCGAATAATAAATGACACTCCCAACCGCATTCTTTAGCAATTTTTTTAAGGGTAAAAGGGTCGATGTAGAGCCAGTTGAACCAATCGCCGGTTTCTTCGCGATAAGCGTACTGATAGCTCACTTCTCCAAAATATTTATCGGTTGGTTTATCTGTACCTTCGTACAAATAACTAATGTCAGAGCTGTCAAAAAGCAACTGGCCGTCTTCATTCAACAGGGTTTTGGCATGTTCGAGGAACCGTTTGAAACCTTCTAGCGTACCGGTTAGTCCGATGCCGTTCATCAGGAAAAGCAGGGTGTCAAATTTCTCACCGCTGTAGGCGTAGATATCTGCTTGTACGACTTGTTTCAAACCTCTGCTTTTCATGATTTCTACTGCCGTGGCAGAAACATCCAGTGCAATCACATCAAAGCCTCTTTCCTGCAGGATCAGGCTGTGACTGCCGGCTCCGCCACCTACATCAAGCACTCTTCCTTCACAAAGATCCATTGCTTCCAGTTCGATATCCGGCATCTCGTCTTCTTTGCGGAAGAAAATATCTACCGGCATTTCTTCGGGTTCATCATATGAATTATTAAGCCAGAGTATCTCAGGCTGACCAGTCTTAAACTGATCATTTAATGCATTTCCAAAAACATCCATGGCGCAATTTACCTAAATATCTCTTCTGTTGGAAAAATCACCTGGAGGCTGCGGGCTCCTTCCCTGGTATTCCAGTCGTGTTTTTGGCAGACACTGCGGATAATTGTTACGTATAAATGCAATCATTTCTTCACGAATGTAGCAGCGCAGATCAAAAGCCTGGGAAGAGTTTCTTGCGCTCATCAGAAAACGAACTTCGACAGTTTCGGCTTTGTTATCGGTAAGCTGAACAACATTTACGCGTTTATCCCAAAGGGGATTACTGCTTAATAACCGGGTGAGTTCAGCTCTTAAAGGCGGAATAGGTATGGTGTAGTCGAGGTACAGAAAAACGGTGCCCAGCAGTTCGGCTGAAACTCGTGTCCAGTTTTGAAAGGGTTTTTCAATGAAATAGGTTATGGGAAGTACAAGCCGGCGCTGATCCCAGATACTTACAACGACATAAGTTAACGTGATTTCTTCCACACGGCCCCATTCTCCTTCTACAATCAGTACATCGTCAATCCGGATGGGTTGGGTAAATGCAATCTGAAACCCTGCCAGTAAATTTCCAAGTGACTTCTGTGCGGCAAAACCTATAATAATTCCACCGATACCTACTCCGGTCAGCAGACCTGTACCTATTTTGCGCATGCTCTCAAAACTCAGCAGGATAATAGATACAGTAATGAGGATAATCAGTGTAATGACAAATTTCCTGATAAACTGCAGCTGTGTGCGGATCTTCCGCTCTTTCAGGTTATCTTCTTTATTCAGATCGTATTTGTGGTAGAATACATCTTCCAGGATCTTGATAATTCTTATCAGGATAAGTGCGACCATAATGGTCAGTGCAATTTCCATCGCTCTGCTGAGCTGGGCCCGGGTGTCTTGCGAAAGTATCATCAGGCTGATCGCCGTATTCAGAAATACCAGAGGAAGAAAAATCTGAGCGGGTCCATTCAGGTGGCGTACAATAGACCGAACCTGAAAGGATGCCCACAGTCTGGAAAAAATACTGAAGAACCGGCTTATAATCCATTTCAGGATCAAACCAAAAATAATGGCCGCAACAGCCAGCAATATATTATGAACAAAAGCGGGGACCGGGTGGCCCGGGAAATTGAATGTGTATGCCATAGGCGGGTTTATTTATAAATCGAATTGTTGACGGTATTCTGGAATTGAGACTTGTTTAAATCCCTTGTCTTTGAGTTTCTGCGCAAAGTGTTGTTGTACTTCATATTCTCCGTGTACAAGGAAAAGGCGTTTAACAGCAACCGGATCCTGACAGGAAAGAAACTGAAGTAAATCTTCATAATCTCCATGTGCACTCATGGAGCGGATAGAACGAATCTCGGCCTCTACCTGATAGTTTTCGCGGAAGAGATAAACGCTTTTATGTCCGGCCAGCAATTCTCCGCCCAGAGATTCTGGTGCGCAATAACCAACCATGAGAATCGTGTTTTTGTTATTGCTGATTGTATTGCGGATATGATGCCTCACGCGGCCACCTTCGGCCATTCCTGATGCTGATATAATAACGCAGGGGCGGTTGTCATCATTGAGCGCTTTAGATTCCTGTACGCTTTCTATGAATTTTAGTCCTTTAAAACTAAAGGGATCTGCATCAATCTTCATCACTTCTTTTACACCATTATTGTAAACCTCAGGATGATTTTTTAGGACTTGTGTGGCTTGAAGGGAAAGCGGGCTGTCGACATAATAGGGGATGTCCGGAAGCTGGTTCTTTAACTCCAGGCCATTTAATGCATAAAGTATTTCCTGCGTGCGGCCGACACTGAAGGCGGGTATAATAACCTTTCCTTTTTTGATGATACAGGTTTGACGGATAATTTCCAGTAAGATATTGTCTGTGGGTTCAAGATCCTTGTGAAGGGAGTCGCCATAAGTAGATTCCATCAGAATATAATCTGCCTGAGGAAAAGTTTGCGGGCTCTTTAAAAGTAAGTCAGTATAACGGCCGACATCTCCGCTGAAAGTTAAACTGGTTGTCTGGCCATTATCTTTTAATTTCAGGTGTACTGCAGCACTGCCTACAATATGGCCTGCATCAGTGAAAAGTACGTTAACTTCCGGACTGATATCAAATGCTTGGTTATAATCAACGACTTTAAATCTGCCGATAGTTTCCACGACGTCTTCTTCCGTATATAAGGGTTCTTGCGGATCTTCGCCGGCACTTAATTTCCTGTTAGCATATTCGGCGTCCTGTGTGTGAATTTTGGCTGAATCCATTAGCAGTATCCTGGCCAGATCCATCGTCGCCGCTGTACTGAAGATATTTCCCTTGAAACCTTCTGCCACAAGGCGTGGAAGCAAGCCGCAATGGTCTATATGGGCATGTGAAAGAATAACAAAGCTGATTTCTGAAGGTTTAAACCCAAAGTAAGAATTTAGTTTTTCGGTGCTTTCGCCCATACCCTGAAATAGTCCGCAGTCTAATAATATTTTTGTGCCGGTAGTTAAACTGATTAAATGTTTACTTCCTGTAACGGTACGCGCAGCGCCGTGAAAAGCTATGTTCATTGTAAATAAGGGATAGTTTGGTTGAAGAATGCCTGTTGCATCTGGTGTCATGAAGATGACGGCCGCATCTGAGCGGGTCTGAAATAGTACTGGTAGATTGTTTTGAACTGCGGGTATGCCTGCTCTTGACTGACATACCCGCAGATGGCTAAGCTTTAACTTTCGCCAGTTTGTCTTTTACGCTGTCCGCTACGTCAGCCAGTTTATCTTTTGAAGAGTCCAGCAGGTCACAGAACCAGTCTGAAAGCTGATCTTTCACGTCTTCGCCTTTGTCGGAAGATAAAATTAATGCTACTGCGGCTCCAAGTGCTGCTCCGGCAAGGATGCCTGCAACTATTTTCGTTTCTTTAGTCATAACTTCGTTTTTTACTCAATTCCTGTTTATTAAACCTAATAACAATAAGTGCCGCAAAAGGTTCGTTTAATTTAGCTTTTAAATCCATAATTACTATAATTCGGTATATAACTGTATGCTTAAGCTGTTATCTTATTTTAATGTCTTCTTTGCCGTATTCTATTTTATGGAATACTTGCAGAACAGCAGCTACTGGATAACCTCAGGGGTGATTGCTGTAATTGTGTCCAACTGGCTGGTACTACGCTGGCTCGAAACCGGTGCAATTGGTAATCTTTGGCTTCGGGTTGCAGCGGCTTCGGGATCAGTTGTTTATGCTGGTTACACTGCTTTTAATACCTTAGGTTCATTATCTGCTGCAATAGCAGAAGACTATCTGGACAGGCCGCTTATTCTGCTTTCTGCAGCGACGATCGGCTTTGCCGCAACGATCATCGCCCAGCTGCTTATTTCAGGATTTATTCAATATTCAAAAAAAAGTGATTAACTGTTTGACAATTAAACATATTAATCTATCTTTGCAGTCCCTAAATCTTAGGGGGAATAAATAATTGTTTAACAAATTAAATACAAGCAAGTGAATACGTTAAGTTACAAAACTGTCTCTGCCAATGCTAAAACTGTTAACAAACAGTGGGTTGTTGTTGATGCACAAGGCGAGATTTTGGGGCGCTTGTCATCGAAGATCGCTATGATCATCCGTGGTAAAAACAAGCCTGAGTATACCCCACACGTAGACTGCGGTGATAATGTTATCGTTATCAATGCAGACAAGGTTAAGTTGACAGGAAATAAATTCGAAAACAAAGAATATATTTCATACACTGGATATCCAGGTGGTCAACGTTTCATTTCTCCAAAAGAGTTAATGGCGAAGCACCCTACGCGTGTAATCGAGAAAGCCGTTCGTGGTATGTTACCTAAAACAAAACTTGGTGCTAAATTATACACCAACCTTTTTGTTTATGCAGGTTCTGAGCATCCTCATGCAGCACAATCACCAAAAACCATTACACTTTAATTAAAGGAAGAAAGAAATGTCAGTTACTAATACTTCAGGAAGAAGAAAAACTGCTGTTGCGCGAATCTACATGAAAGAAGGCAACGGTACTATTACTGTTAACAGTAAAGATCATAAAGAATATTTCCCTACATTACCTTTACAATATATTGTAAACCAAAGTTTTGAAGTTTCAGAACTTATCGGTCAGTATGATGTTAAGGTGAACGTAGCAGGAGGTGGTATTAAAGGCCAGGCCGAAGCTGTTCGTTTAGCTATCGCTAAAGCTATTGTTGAGTTAGATGCTGAAAAGAAACCAGCATTACGTGCTAAAGGGTTAATGACCCGTGATATGCGTATGGTTGAGCGTAAGAAACCAGGACGTAAGAAAGCTCGTAAGAAGTTCCAATTCAGTAAACGTTAATCTCAAGGAGGACAAAGACAATGGCAAGAACAACATATCAAGACTTATTGGATGCAGGTGTACACTTTGGTCACCTTACCCGCAAATGGAATCCCAAAATGGCACCATATATTTTTATGGAACGCAATGGTATTCACATCATAGATTTAAACAAAACTTTAACTAAAACTGAAGAAGCTGCTTCAGCGATCAAACAGATCGTAAAATCGGGTCGTAAGATCTTATTTGTAGCGACTAAGAAACAAGCTAAAGAAATCGTTGCTGATCAGGCTAAAAAAGTAAACATGCCTTTCGTTACTGAACGTTGGTTAGGTGGTATGTTAACTAACTTCCAGACTGTACGTAAGTCAATCAAAAAGATGTCTAACATCGACAAGATGACTAAAGACGGTACTTACGCTATTCTTTCTAAGAAAGAGCGTCTGATGATTCAGCGTGAGCGTATCAAATTAGAAAGTTTATTAGGTGGTATCGCGGATTTAAACCGTTTACCAGCTGCAATTTTCTTAATTGACGTAAAAAAAGAACACATTGCTGTTAGCGAGGCGTTGAAATTAAACATCCCTACTTTCGCAATGGTTGATACTAACTCTGATCCTTCGAACATCGATTTCCCTATCCCGGCGAATGATGATGCAACTAAATCTATCTCTTTAATTACTGATGTAATCATCAAAGCAATTGAAGAAGGTTTAGATGAGCGTAAACGTGAAAAAGATGATGAAGCTGAAAAAGAAGCTGTAGCTGCTAAAGCTGCTGCTGATGCTCCTGAAACTGCTGCACCTGGCGCAAGAAGAGCTAGAAAAGAAAACGCTGAAACTGAAGAAGGTTCAAGCGAAGCTTAAATAATATAGTGTTGGGTTGTATGTTGTGCGTTGCGGGAAGATCCTTACAACTGGCAACGTACAACCCATCATTTTTTTTAGATAAAAAACTTAAAAGAAAATAAAATGTCAGTACAAATTTCTGCAGCAGATGTAAACAAATTACGCCAACAAACCGGTGCCGGTATGATGGATTGCAAGAAAGCATTAATAGAGGCCAATGGCGATTTCGAAGCTGCCGTTGATTACTTACGTAAAAAAGGTGCTAAAGTTGCAGCGAGCCGTCAGGATCGTGAATCTAATGAAGGTGTTGTTATCGCAAAAGCTACAGCAGACGGAAAACGTGGTGTTGTTGTTGAATTAAACTGCGAAACAGATTTCGTGGCTAAAAATGCTGATTTCATCGCTTTAGCTAACAAATTCACTGACCTGGCTATTGAAAACAATCCTGCTTCACTGGAAGACTTATTAGCTTTACAAATTGATGGTCAGTCAGTTTCTGAGATCATTATCGAGAACACTGGTAAAATCGGTGAAAAAATCGGTATCTCTAAATATGAGACTGTAACTGGTGAGAGAGTTATTTCTTACATCCACGGTAACTACCGTTTAGGTGTATTAGTTGCTTTAAACCAGGATATAGCTGGTCTTGAAGAAGCTGGTAAAGATGTAGCAATGCAAATCGCTGCAATGAACCCGGTTGCTTTAGATAAGGCTGATGTTGATACCCGTACTATCGAACGCGAAATGGAAATTGCAAAAGACCAGATTCGTGCAGAAGGTAAACCAGAAGAAATGGTAGAAAAAATTGCTGCTGGTAAACTGAACAAATTCTACAAAGATAACACTTTGTTAAACCAGGAATTTGTTAAGGATTCATCTAAAGATGTACGTAAATTCTTAAATGACACAGCTAAAGATTTAACTGTTATCGCATTTAAGCGTGTTCAATTAGGATCATAGTTCCTTCACCATAGATCAAAAAAAGAGGGTATCCTGAAAATGGGTACCCTCTTTTTTATTTCCGCTTACCAGCATAAGCTATTTTAGCAATATATTTATTCCGGCAGGATGTACTGCCCTTAAATGCGCTGATGATGCTGGCTATACAAAATTCAAAATTTTATACGCAGGGAGAACTCCAAACCGGCGCCGTGCTGCTTCTCTGTGAAGGCCGTATAAAAGATGTGATAACCGGGCCCATTCCCGAAGGATATGAGGTTTACGACGCAGGTGGCGCCTTACTTTGTCCTGGCTTCCTTGATCTCCAGATCTATGGCAGCGGTGGAGACCTTTTCTCTGCCTTTCCGACTGCAGAAACTTTAAAACAAATGGATGATGACCTTGCTGCCAAAGGAACTGTGGGCTTCCTGGTTTGCGTCGCAACTAATTCACCGGAAATAGTCAGGGAAGCGATTGCGGCAGCAAAAGCCTATATACCGCATGCCCGGGGGTTTCTGGGTTTACATCTTGAAGGACCCTTTCTTAATCCCGCCAGGCTCGGCGCTCATGTCGCTGAATATGTGCATACCGCTACGCTGGGTGAAGTCAGAGAGCTGATCGATGGATCTGAAGGAGTGGTTAAGATGATGACGGTTGCACATGAGCTGCAGGAAAAAGTTGTTATTGATTATTTGCTTGACCAGGGCATAGTTCTTTCACTGGGACATAGTGATGCCACTTTCGAACAGGCTAACGATGCATATGCAGCTGGATTTACGACAACGACTCATCTGTTCAATGCAATGCCTTCGATTCATCACAGAAGCCCTAATCTGCCTTCTGCAGTATTGCTGCATCCAACTGCAATGGCGAGTATTATTGCCGATGGTGCACATGTAGATTTTAACATCGTGAAGCTTGCCTACAAGTTGATGCAGGGGAGATTGTTTCTGATTACTGATGCAGTTACCGCATGTAATGTGGGGCCATACCAGCATCAGTTAAGAGGAAGCCGCTATACCACGCCGGAAGGTACAATTTCCGGATCTAATATTACTTTACTGGACGCAGTTTCCAATTGTGTGAATATTTGCGATATTCCTTTGCCGGAAGCGCTGAAAATGGCCGCTGAGCTGCCAGCAAAGTTAATGGGACTGTCTTCTGATTACGGTATGATAGCGAAAGGACAGCTTGCCAGCTTCTTGTTGCTGGATGATAATTTGAAGTTAAAGCAGGTATTTATCAAAGGTTTGCAATTTGATCCTGTATAATTGAAACAAATAGTTATTTTTGGAGTCATGAAATATAAAAGGATCCTACTGAAGTTAAGCGGCGAATCGCTGATGGGCGAGAAGCAATATGGTATTGATAATGAGCGCGTAAAACAATACGCAGAAGATATTAAAGCTGTACATGCCCAGGGTCTGGAAATTGCAATCGTCATTGGCGGAGGTAATATTTTCAGAGGACTAAGCGCAGAAAAATCCGGAATGGATCGTGCACAGGCTGATTATATGGGAATGCTGGCGACAGTAATTAACAGTATGGCACTGCAGGATGCATTGGAGAAAGTAGGATTAAAAACAAGATTACTGACCGCTATTAAAATGGAGCAGATCTGCGAGCCTTTTATTCGTAGAAGAGCTGTACGCCATTTGGAAAAAGGACGTATTGTTATTTTTGGTGCAGGGACTGGTAATCCTTATTTTACTACAGATTCAGCGGCAGCTTTAAGAGCGATTGAAATTAAAGCTGATGCGGTACTTAAAGGAACAAGGGTGGATGGTATTTATACTGCAGATCCGGAAAAAGATCCAACTGCAACCCGTTACAGTACAATCAGCTTTAAAGAAGTTTATTCTAAAGGCTTAAATGTAATGGACATGACTGCTATAACACTTTGCGAAGAGAATCAGTTGCCGATTATCGTTTTTGATATGAATAAAACCGGTAATTTCATGAAAATCGCACAGGGAGAAGAAATCGGGACGCTGGTAAAAGCCTAAGTTCACGATCATATATTTTTGACAAACAGCACATATTATGAATGACCTCATAAAGAAACAATTACAAGATGCCCAGGCTACAATGGATAAAGCTATTAGCCATTGTGAGTATGAACTAACAAAGATCCGTGCAGGAAAAGCTTCTGCAGGAATGCTGGAAGGTATTAACGTAGACTATTATGGTGCCGCAACGGCTCTTGCCCAGGTTTCCAGTATCACTACACCGGACGCGAGAACGATATTAGTCCAGCCTTGGGAAAAATCACTTTTAGTACCGATTGAAAGAGCAATTATGGAAGCTAATATCGGTATCAACCCTCAGAATGATGGTATCGTGATTCGTCTGGTTGTTCCTCCACTGACAGAAGAGCGTAGAAAAGACCTTGTTAAAAAGGTTAAAGAAGAAGCTGAACGCGGCAGGATTACAGTAAGGAATATTCGTAAGGATGCAAACGAGAAAATCAAAAAACTGAAAGGCGAAAGTGTTTCTGATGATGAGATCAAAACAGGAGAAGCGGAAGTTCAGAAGATTACTGATCAGTACATTATCAAAGTCGACAAACACGCAGAACTGAAAGAGAAAGATATCATGACAGTCTAATTATAATATAATCTGAACGTAATTAAAAGGGAATATAGCTGAAGCTATATTCCCTTTGTTTATTTTTGCCCGATTCCTGTTTGGCATATCAGCATAACCATTTTGCTTCCGCTCGTTCAAACCCGATAACGCTATTATATAACAGGTCCTTTTTTTATTATACTCATGAATTTATTACTTCAATATCTAAAAAATTATAAATGGATTGTCGCCATGGCCCTGTTACTCGCGGCAGTCAATATAGGCTTCTCTTTACTTGATCCGTACATTACCGGCCGTATAGTCGACCGTTTCATAGAGAAAAAAGATGTACTCGAACGTAGTCAGTTTGTCTGGGGCGTACTCGGACTGGTTGGTTTAGCCGTGGGCGCTGCGATGGTATCCCGGATAGCGAAAAACTTTCAGGATTATTTTACAAGTGTGATTGTTCAGAAAGTAGGTGCTCAAATGTATGCTGACGGATTAAAACATAGTCTGGAGTTACCCTACCAGGTCTTTGAAGACCAGCGTAGTGGAGAAACATTAGGTATTCTTCAGAAGGTAAGGCAGGACAGTGAAAAGTTTATTACTTCTTTTATCAGTATTCTGTTCGTCAGTTTGATCGGGATGGTTTTTGTAATTGTCTACTCAGTGACTGTTAGTTATAAAGTAACACTTATCTATTTTCTGGCGATACCGGTTATCAGTTTTGTCAGTTGGTTCCTCAGTCGTAAGATTAAAGTTATTCAGCGGGATATTGTTGCAGAAACAACGGCATTGGCAGGTTCCACGACAGAATCTCTGCGGAACATTGAATTAGTTAAAAGTTTAGGTCTTGCCAGTCAGGAGATTGAAAGGCTAAATAAAACAACCTACAAAATATTGGGTTTGGAACTCCGCAAAGTAAAATATGTCAGGAGTATGAGCTTTGTGCAGGGAACCACTGTTAATCTCGTGCGGAGTGCCATGGTTGTCGTATTGTTAATTCTGATTTTTGAAAATACCATTTCAGCCGGGCAGTATTTTTCCTTCCTGTTCTATTCGTTTTTCCTTTTCGGACCATTACAGGAGCTCGGCAACGTTATCCTGACCTGGAGGGAAGCTGAAGTGTCTTTAAATAGATTTAAATCTATCCTGAGCACGCCAGTAGATGTAAAACCACTTCATCCCGAGAAAATAGATCAGGTGCGTACCCTGGAGTTTTCCGGATTGAGCTTTAAACATCTGACCGGACAGGGCAATGCACTGAGTAATGTGAGCTTTAAAGTTAATGAGAAAGAAACAATAGCCTTTGTCGGACCATCAGGGTCAGGTAAGACCACACTAGTTAAATTGTTGGTTGGACTTTATCAGCCAATTGAAGGTGATGTGCTTTATAATGGTATTTCAAGTCATAAGATCGACCTTGATCAGCTGCGCGAAAAAATTGGTTTCGTAACCCAGGATACACAGCTGTTTTCTGGAACTATCCGTGAAAATCTACAGTTTGTTCGCCCTGGTGCCACAGATGCCGAATGTCTTCGTGTACTGGAGCAGGCGTCCTGTGATCGATTACTGGCCCGTGCAGATAAAGGATTGGATACAGTAATCGGCGAGGGTGGTGTAAAAGTTTCCGGAGGAGAAAAGCAACGACTTTCAATTGCGCGGGCTTTATTGCGCAGGCCGGATATCCTGGTTTTTGATGAAGCTACCTCTTCTCTCGATTCATTGACAGAGGAAGAAATTACAGCAACCATCAGAGAAGTTTCTGACCAGACCAATCATATTACTATTCTTATCGCACATCGTCTGTCAACTATTCTGCATGCTGACCGGATCTATGTGCTGGAAAAAGGGCATATTATCGAACAGGGTAAGCATGAAGACTTGCTGGATGAAAAAGGTCTTTACTATGCGATGTGGAGACAGCAGGTCGGAGAAAGATAGACTGCAGCAAGCACACAAAGCTTTTTTATATTTAAATCAACGCCGGAATTTACTGATTCCGGCGTTTTTTTTGTGCTGATTTAAGAGCTGAATCTAATGTATATTTCTTTTTGTGTGTCAGGATATAAATATCTGTTTTTAAGGTAGTGAGTCTCCGTTTTAAATAATTTTTTCAAAAAAATATTCATTTTATTTTTATTTTTTATCTTTTTAAAAACCGCATTTAAATAGGTTTTTTGGCTTTTTTGTGCCTATTTTTAATAAATGTAAAAATAACAGTTAACAACATTTTAAATGTTCTTTTGACGATTAATAATAAATTCCTACATTAGACTTGTTGTCCATGAAAATGGATGGCACAAACCAAGTATAAACCAGTACAATCCAGGGTTAACTGTAGCCATACAGTTTTTGATTCCTGATCTGTGCTTAAAGCCTAAATCATGAAAGCGCACGGGGGAAATTCCGGTCTGTTTTGCAACCTGAAACCAAATATCAACACCATAATTATGAAAATTATTCTACTCAACAATTGCTGGAGGCATAGCTGGTATGCCTTGCTGTTGCCGCTGATTTTCTTATCTGCAGGATTAAAAGCACAAACACCAGTTATAAAAGGAAAGGTCGTAGATGAGCAAAATGCCGGATTACCAGGTGCAACGATCAGTATTAAAGGAAAGAAAACGGCTACGGCCTCCGATGGGGAAGGTAATTTCGTACTATCCGCGGATCAAAATGATATTCTGCTGGTCAATCTGCTGGGTTATACAGCGGCAGAAGTTAAAGTGGGTACAAGCAAACAGATTACTATTAACCTGATTTCATCCAGTAAAGATTTATCTGAAGTTGTAGTCGTTGGTTATGGAACACAGTTGAAAAAAGATCTTACAGGTTCTGTAGCCCTTGTAGATGCTGCGGAGATTAAAAAAACTTCGGGAAGTGATGTCGGACAACTACTGCAGGGTAGAACGCCCGGTATTTCTGTTACTACAGACGGGCAGCCTGGTGCTTCTCCTACTATTCGTATTCGTGGGCTAGCATCGTTTAATAATCAGCAGCCTCTGTACGTTGTGGATGGAATTATGCTGGCCAATACACCGAGAGACTTCAGCCCTAATGATATAGAATCTATGCAGGTACTGAAAGACGGAACCGCTGCTGCGATTTATGGAGCTGCCGCAGCAAACGGGGTTATCATTATTACAACCAAGCAGGGCAAAAGAAATACACCACTTCAGATTGGCTATAATGGATATGTTGGGGTAGATAAAGTATGGCAGCGTATTCCAGTAGCTAACAGGGAACAGTATCAGATGTTGAACAACCAGTCGCAGTTGAACGGTGGCGAGGAAATGGCACCTGCAAATGATCCTGCAAGCAGTATGTATATCAATACAGTTAATACCGACTGGCAGAAAGAAGGATTGAAAACCGGGCACCGGATGAACCATAATCTGAATTTTTCCGGGGGTGCTGAGAACTCGACCTATAATGTTTCGATGGATTATTATAAGCAAGGTGGGACGATTGTCGGTCAGGGGCCGGATTATGACCGGTATACCGGGCGGATTAATACCACACAGCAAAAAGGTATTTTCAAATTCGGACAATCACTAAGTTATACCCATTCCAAGGAGAATTCACTGACCTTCCGTGGCGATGTGCTAACAGGCGGGAGGCCCCCATTGATTAATGACCTTTTGATGGCTATTCCGACACAACTGGTATATGATCCGAATATGCCGAATGGCTACGGCGGAACACAGTCAGACCGGGAGAAAGCTATTTCGTTAAACGTGGTGGCAGTGAATACGATGTTTACGAATTATACCGAAGTAGATCGCATTTTCGGTGTGGCCTGGGCCGAAGCACAATTACTTAATCTGAATGGACACAGCCTGAAATATAAGGTGAATTTAGGGTACGACAGAACTGTTGCCAGAGACTTTTCTTATCAACCGGTTTTTGATCTCGGTTTTTTCTTTAAACAAACTGTAAGCCGTCTGGACGATAATTCAAGAGTGTTTACGAATGGTCTTGTAGATAATACGCTTACCTATGACAAAATATTCGGCAAACATTCACTGAATGTGGTCACCGGGGTGAGTTATAATAAAAACACGTCATTATATCGTTCGGGACATGCAGAAGACGTAGATCCGGATTATCTCGTACTTGGAAATGGAAACAATAAAACTGTTGACGGAAGTATGGTGCCTTATGCTTTCTTTGGAATGTTCGGCAGGCTTAATTATAATTTCGATGATAAATATTTACTGACTGCAAATTTCCGCAGGGACGGATCTTCACGCTTTGGCTATGGCTATAAATATGGAAATTTTCCAGGCGTATCTGCCGGATGGAGAATTAGTAAAGAAAGCTTCATCCACCTGCCAAAATGGGTAAATGAATTGAAACTGAGGGGTGGATGGGGTCAGTTGGGTAATGCTAACATTGGCGATTTCCGTTATCTGGCCCTACTCAACCCTAATATTGTATATAATTTCAACGGAACGAAAGTAACCGGTGGTACACAAACTAATGTGGTAGACCCTAATATTCGCTGGGAAACCAAGACGACATCTAATATTGGAGTAGACGCAACATTCTTTGATGGAATGTTTGACCTGACTGCCGAATACTACAATAACAAAGCTTCAAATGCACTGATTGGCGAGCCGATTCCGGCATCTGTTGGTTCGATAGATACTGCGCCGATCACCAACGCTGCCAGCATCAGAAATACAGGAGTCGAGATTAACCTGGCTTATCATAAAAAGGGCGGTGATTTTACTTACAGCATTGCCGGTAATGTGAGTACTGTGAAAAATACCCTGCTGAAACTGAGTGAAGGAGAAACTTCCAGAATTGTTGGAGGCTTTATCAGCACAGTAGGTAAAGAGATAGGCAGACATTACGGCAGGGTTGTAGAAGGAATCTTCCAGAATGAAGAAGAAATTAAAAATCATGCTTTCCAAAATGCAGGAACGGCTCCCGGTGACTTGAAATTTAAAGATATCAGCGGACCAGACGGAGTTCCGGACGGAGTGATAAACGATCTGGACAGAACTGACCTGGGTAGTTCATTGCCGAAAGTTTATTACGGGTTAAATTTCACTGCAGCTTATAAGGGATTTGATTTCACCCTTTTTATGTCAGGCGCGGGTGGCAATTTGATCAATGGCGCACTTTACCGGACTTTGATGCATACAACAGATTATATCAATTATCATACAGACGCATTGAATAGCTGGAATCCATCCAATACCACTACCGAATTTCCAAGACTTGCGGCTAAAGATCCAAATCAGAACGGGGTTGATTCCGATAGAAAAAACTGGTTACAGAAAGGAGATTATCTGAGAATTAATACGGTATCCCTGGGTTATACATTCCGGCATATGCAGGTAAACTGGATGAAAGATCTGCGAGTCTATGCAACTGCACAGAATTTATACACCTTCCAGTCTTATAAAGGATATAACCCCGACTTCGCGCAGACCCGTCCTTTTGAACCTGGCTTTGATCCAGGATCATACCCTACACCGCGTACATTTTTACTGGGCGTACAAGTCAAATTTTAGAAAAAACGAAAAGTTGAGAACATAAATGGGAACATGAGAGCTGCTTTGGCAAATAGCCAGGCAATCATGAACCTGCAAACTAGAAACAAGCACATGAAAAAAATATGCTGTTATATTCTTCTCGGTCTGTTGGTAACAGGCTGTAAAAAAGAACTGGATATACAAAATCCAAATGCTAAAACCATAGACGTTTACTGGAAAACTGCAGCAGATGCGCAGGCAGGTGTGAATGCGATTTACAACAGTCTGATTCAAGATGGCACTTATATGCGGATGTTTCCCGCGTTAACAGACAGCCGTGGGGACGACTTTTATGGTGACAGTCCCTGGGGTGACCTGGTGCAGGTTGGTAATTTTACTATTCCCTCTAATTCAGGCCCTGTACAATGGGTTTGGGCAACACATTATCAACTGATCTGGCGCGCAAACCAGGTTATTGTGAATGTTCCTGCGATTGAAATGGATGTTGAATTAAAAAAAAGAATCATTGGACAGGCCTCATTTCTACGTGGTCTGGCCCTGTTTAATTTGGCTAATACTTATAAATCGATTCCTGTCCCGTTGGAGTTGCCAACAGACAAGACTAAGTATCACACACCGACGGCCACCGATGAAGAACTGTGGGGTCAGATAATTGCCGATTTCAAAACGGCTAAAGAATCGCTACCGGTTACCTATGCCGGGGTGAATGGTCCGGATGCAGGAAATATCGGCCGGGCGACAAAAGGCGCAGCTACGGGTATGCTCGGAAAAGCCTATCTCTATCAGAAAAAATGGACTGAGGCAGCGGCAGAATTTAATGAGCTGATTAATGGTACTCAGAAAGGTACGTATGCATTAATGCCTGATTACAGAGATAATTTTAAGGAAATCAATGAGAATAATAAAGAGTCGCTTTTTGAAGTACAGTTTGGTCAGCCGGACGCTGTAGGCGGGACGGTTATGAATTACGGCGGTGAACCGAATGCAAACTGGAAACAGGTAAGTTCGACCGGAAGAACGTATGCTATGGACGGCTATGGGTATTCAGACTTTATGCCTACCCGCTGGATTTATGAAGAATTTAAACAGGAAAAGACAAAAGCAGGGAAAAGCGATCCGCGTTTGCTGGCGACAATAGCCTCTTATGAACCTGCTGACAATTCAATCACCGTATATGGTAACAAATGGCCCTTCGCCCTTGACAAAATCTATCCGCGGAAATACACACATGATGGCCTGAACTGGCCAGGTAATGATGATCAGGAAAACTCAGGTATTAATTACCGGGTTCTGCGTTATGCAGATGTTCTGCTAATGTATGCTGAAGCACTCAATGAAACCGGAAACACCGCTGAAGCCTATAATTATATTCAGCAGGTAAGGGACAGGGCAGGTTTACCGGATTTGAAAACCGTTAAGCCAGGACTTGGTCAGGTAGGAATGCGTGATCAGCTGGGCCACGAACGGGCACTTGAATTTGCGACTGAATCTATCCGTATCAATGATATCATTCGGTGGGGCTGGTTATATGATCCGGTTAAACTGGCGGAACTCAGAGCTCATGATCCGGACTTTAAAACCTGGATTCCCGGAAAAGAATACCTCCCGATTCCTTTATCGGAATTAAATGTTAACCCTAATTTAAAGCGTAACTCCGCTAATTAATACCTGGTTCTGCCGCATGCCGGCAGGACTCTTTTTTAATTAAATCCAATACGATGATGATGCGAAAAACTAAATGGCTTAAAACAATCTGTCTGTCTGTGATAGGCATAGGCTTCAGTTCCACGATGCATGCGCAGACGAAGGTTAGCCTTCAGGCAGCACAGAATGGTGGAACAATCAGTAAACACATTTACGGACATTTTGCCGAGCATCTGGGCAGATGTATTTACGATGGCTTTTATGTTGGTGAAAAATCGGCAATTCCGAATACTGACGGTGTGCGTAATGATATTGTTGCCGCGCTTAAAAACCTGAATATTCCGAATTTGCGCTGGCCTGGTGGTTGTTTTGCCGATCGCTACCATTGGAAAGACGGTATTGGCCCGAAAGCCGACAGACCTTCTATTGTGAATACAATGTGGGGAGGCGTAACAGAAGATAACAGCTTTGGGACACATGATTTTTTAAATATGTGTAAACTCCTGGGTACCGAACCTTATCTGGCTGGTAATACAGGAAGTGGTACCGTGCAGGAATTGTCTGACTGGGTACAATATGTGAATTTCGAAGGTAAAAGCCCAATGTCAGATCTGCGGGTACAGAACGGGCAGCAGAAACCATGGAATGTCAAATTCTGGGGTGTAGGGAACGAGGCCTGGGGCTGCGGCGGAAATATGACACCGGAATATTACGTGGGAGAGTATAGGAAATTCGCCACCTTTATGGAAGGTAAAGACCTGTATAAAGTAGCTTCAGGAGCAAATGTAGACGACTACCACTGGACAGAAACACTCATGAAAGGTATTCCTCTGAACTTGATGAATGGCATTGCACTGCACCATTATTCCTTTCCAAGCTGGGAGAAAAAAGGACCGGCAGTAGGGTTTTCCGAACAGCAATATTTTGAAACAATGAAAACTGCGTTGAGAATGGATGAACTGATCACCAAACATTCTGCGATTATGGATAAATATGATCCTGCAAAAAAGATTGGTTTGGTTGTAGACGAATGGGGTGGCTGGTTTGAAGTTGAGCAAGGAACTAATCCCGGCTTTCTGTATCAGCAGAATACCATGAGAGACGCCATGATAGCAGGTGCTACACTGAACATCTTCAACAATCATAATGAAAGAGTTAAAATCGCGAACCTGGCGCAGTGTGTAAATGTATTGCAGGCGGTAATTCTAACCAAGGGAGAGAAAATGTTACTGTCTCCGACTTATCATGTAATGGAAATGTACAAAGTGCATCAGGATGCAACCCGTATTCCTTTAACTGTCGAAACCGACGATTATATTCTGGGTAATGAAAAACTACCTGCTGTGTCGGTATCAGCTTCGATTGATGCGGCTGGGAAAAGCCATATTTCGCTGGTGAATATACAGTCTAAAAAAGGAGAAGAGATTACGATCGATCTGAAGGGTAAAAACTTTAAACAGGTAAGCGGAAGAATTCTGACTTCCGGAAAAGTAGATGACCATAACGATTTCGATCGTCCGGATAAGATTAAACCGGCAGCATTTAAAGATGCTGTATTAAAAGATGGAAAATTAACAGTTAGATTACCGGCCTTTTCGGTAGCAGTATTAGAATTGATTTAAGCCAGGTATAAACTAAATAATATGCAAAAATTAACAGACCGGATTGGTATGGGGCTATTGATGCTGGTGGGCTGCTGGAACTTTCAGGCAGTGGCACAACAGACCGGCAATCCCATTATACAAGATAAATATACCGCAGATCCTGCAGCATTGGTCCACCGTGATAAAGTTTATCTGTATGCCGGACATGATGAAGCTCCGGCCGGAAAGGAACATTATGTAATGAATGAATGGCTGGTTTATTCCTCTTCAGACCTGAAGAACTGGACCGAACATCCCGTACCGCTGAAGGCAAAAGACTTTAGCTGGGCAAAAGGAGATGCCTGGGCTTCACAAGTCGTGGAAAGAGATGGTAAGTTTTATTGGTATGCAACTGTCGAACATGGCAGCATTAAAGGTAAGGCTATAGGAGTTGCCGTAGCAGATAACCCGCTGGGACCATTCAAAGATGCCAGAGGATCTGCATTAATTACGAATGACATGACGACCAGCCGGACCAGTATCAGCTGGGATGATATTGATCCCACAGTATTTATTGATGATGACGGACAGGCTTATCTATACTGGGGCAATACCCAGTGTTATTATATTAAGCTGAAGAAAAATATGATCGAACAGGATGGGCCTATACATATGGTAGATCTGCCAAACTTTACAGAAGCACCATGGCTGCATAAACGTAAAGGCTGGTATTATCTTTCCTATGCTTACCAGTTTCCGGAGAAAATAGCTTATGCCATGAGTAGAAGTGCCACAGGTCCCTGGGAATATAAGGGGATCTTAAATGAGGTTGCCGGGAACTCCAATACCAATCATCAGGCAATTATTGATTTTAAAGGGAAGTCCTATTTCATATACCATAATGGCTCTATTCCAACTGCTGGCGGGAGTTACAGGCGCTCTGTCTGTATTGAGGAACTGCATTACAATGCTGACGGCACTATGAAACGTATACAAATGACCACCGAAGGACTGAGTTCCGGAGAAAGCAAAAAATAAGATGAAATTTAAACAATTTGCCATTGCGGCGATTACTGCACTTTGCGCATTGCAGGTGCAGGCACAAAAATCCCGGACTATTATCATAGATCCGGGAAAACAGACAGCCAAAGTACAACCGGAAATGTGGGGCGTGTTTTTCGAAGATATTAATATGGGTGCAGACGGAGGGATTTATGCCGAGCTGATCAAAAACCGCTCTTTTGAATTTTATAAACCCCTGATGGGTTGGAAGGTCGAAGGGAAACGCATAGAAGGCGATCTGCTGGTGCTGAACAGGCAGGAAAGCAAATCATCCAATCCGCGATATATCCGCATAAAAACTGGCGGAAAACAAACCGATCTTGCTTTATATAATGAGGGCTTTAAAGGTATAGGTGTTAAAAAAGGGCTGGAATATGATTTTTCCGTCATGTATCGCCAGCAGCAGAAAGGTCTTAAGCTACATATAGCGCTGGTAGATAGTACAGGCAAGCTACTTGGGCAGGCTGAATTGGTGCCGGAGAAGCCCGACAGCCAGTGGCAGAGTCAGCATGTAAGCTTTAAATCAACTGCGACGGTACAGAAAGCCAGCTTTAAAATCTGGTTTGAAGGGGAGGGAGCAATCGATCTGGATATGATCTCCCTGTTTCCGGGCGACACCTGGAAAAATAGAAAGGGCGGTCTGAGAGGAGATATGGTGCAGCTTTTAGCTGACATGAAACCTGGATTTGTTCGTTTTCCGGGCGGTTGTATTGTCGAAGGGCATGATCTGTCGACCCGTTATCAATGGAAAAAAACCATAGGACCTGTTGCCGACAGGGAAGTTATTATAAACCGTTGGAATACCGAATTTGCACACAGACCCTCTCCCGATTATTATCAGACTTTCGGACTTGGTTTTTATGAGTATTTCCAGCTTGCGGAAGATATCGGGGCGACTGCATTACCTATTCTGAATTGTGGAATGGCCTGTCAGTTTAATACAGCAGAGTTAGTTCCTCTTGATGAGCTGGACCCTTATATCCAGGATGCACTGGATCTGGTGGAATTCGCTAACGGTGCGGTTAATACTCCATGGGGGAAAGTACGTGCTGAGATGGGACACCCAGAGCCTTTTAATTTAAAAATGCTTGGAGTCGGCAATGAGAATTGGGGCCCGCAGTATCTGGAACGACTGGAGTTATTTACCAAAGCATTAAAGAGTAAATATCCGGACATTCTGCTCGTTAACAGTTCGGGTACAGATCCGGACGGGGAGCGCTTCGATCTGCTGAATACCTCTTTACGGAAAATGAAAGCAGATATTATCGATGAACACTATTACAGATCACCGGACTGGTTTCTGAAAAACGCGAACCGTTATGATAACTATGACCGGAAAGGATCCAAAGTTTTTGCCGGGGAATATGCCGCGCAAAGTAAGGCTATTGCCAGCCCGGGTAATCAGAATAACTGGGAGTGTGCAATTGCCGAAGCTGCTTTTCTGACGGGTTTGGAACGTAATGCAGATGTTGTTCATATGGCTTCTTATGCCCCTCTTTTTGCCCATGCAGAAGGTTGGCAGTGGACACCAGATATGATCTGGGTAGATAACCTGAATGTATATGGGACGCCAAATTACTACGTGCAGAAACTGTATTCACTTTATAAAGGAACAGACGTGGTCAGCATTTTGGAAGACAACAAATTTATTTCAGGTCAGCAAGGGATTTATGCTTCGGCTGTTACCGACAGCCGGACAGGCGAACTGATTATCAAAATAATCAATCCCGGTAAGGAAACTCTCAGCAGGGAAATCCAGATTAAAGGAGGTTCAAAAGCTGCTGCAACAGCACAGCTGATCCTGCTGCAGAATAATAACCCAGGTGCGGTGAACACCTTTGATAATGCCGTGAATGTAAGCCCTGAAACTTCACCGCTGACTGTAAAGAATAATAAAATTAGTCTGGAACTGAAACCCTACTCCTTTAATCTGATCAGGGTTGATCTGAAAGGGAAAGGTGTTTTATAATATTTAAGATGCCATGACAATATATAAACGAATTTGTAATCTGTTTTTTCTGCTGATACTCGTGTCGGCCAGTTTGAATAGCGCAGCACAGCAACCAGCCGGGCAGATTTCTGTACATGATCCGGTGATGATCAAAGCAGCAGGAACCTATTATCTTTTCTCGACAGGGATGGGGATTTCCGTATGGACTTCCCCGGATCTGAAGAACTGGAAACCCGGCAAGCCGGTTTTTAGTTCTGGTCCGGTCTGGGCAGAGAAAGCAATTCCGGGGTTTAAAGGACATATCTGGGCACCTGATATTGTCTATAAAAATAATAAGTATTATCTGTATTACTCTGTGTCTGCCTTTGGAAAGAATACATCTGCAATAGGTGTGGCAACTAGTCCGACACTCGATCAGGCGTCATCTGCCTATCTTTGGACAGACCATGGAGAAGTGATCCGGAGTATCCCCGGGGAAACCAATTGGAATGCGATTGATCCTAATATTATTACCGATGAAAAAGGGCAGTCCTGGATGGTCTTTGGTTCTTTCTGGGACGGCCTTAAATTAATACGTATGTCGGCAGACCTATTGCATACTGACGGAGATATTTCTCAGATGCCAACCATTGCAAGCAGAAAGCAGGATCCCGGTTCAGCAAATCCGCCAGCACTGGAAGGGTTGCCGCAGGATGCGGGGGGGAACTCTATAGAAGCACCGTTTCTTTATAAAAAGAACGGTTTCTATTATTTGTTTGCTTCAGTTGATTATTGCTGCCAGGGCGTGAAAAGTACTTATAAAATGATTGTCGGGAGGTCAAAAAATGTAGAAGGGCCTTATCTGGATAAACAGGGTAAAGCAATGAATCGTGGTGGTGGCAGTCTTTTGCTGGAAGGCGATCAGAACTGGTATGGTACAGGACACAATGCTGTCGCTAATTTTGAAGGAACCGATTACCTGATTTTCCATGGATATGACGCACATGACCAGGGCAAACCGAAATTACGTATAGAAAAACTTGATTGGCCAGACGGCTGGCCAGCTGTTCGTAAGTAAACCTAAAAATTATGAGCGGCACATACCGCCTAAATCTCCTGATGTTCCTTGTCCTGTATTTCTGTTAAATTCAGGCCGAGAAGACTTTTGGTTTTTGTATAGGTAATTCCGGCGACCAGGATCGTCATACAGCCGCCAAAAACTACTGCTGGTACCGTTCGCATCAGTTTGGCAGTTAATCCCGACTCAAATGCCCCAATCTCATTTGAGGAGCCGATAAACATGCTATTTACTGCAGAAACCCTGCCCCGCATTTCATCCGGGGTAAGGAGCTGCATAATAGTAGAGCGAATCAGTACACTGATACTGTCAAAGGCGCCTTCCATGAAAAGGAAAACCAGTGTCAGGTAGAAATTCTTCGAAAGTCCATAGCAGATAATACTGGTGCCGAATCCGGCAACTGCGATCAGTAAATTCCTCCAGGGGCGGTTCATAGGGCTAATGCGGGTCATGGCTAACATAGTCAGCACTGCACCCGAAGAAGCAGCCGCACGCATAAAACCAAGGCCTTCAGATCCAACTTTAAGGATGTCATTTGCGAAGACCGGCAGCAGGGCAACTGCACCACCGAAAAATACAGAGAACAGGTCCAGGCTCATTGCGCCGAGCATGATTTTGTTCTTAAATACAAATTTAACACCTTCAGTAAGGCTGGTCACAATATCTTCTTTAGGTATAAAGCGCGGTGGGTGTTTACGTAGAAAAAAGATACAGACCAGGGCTACAGTTATAAAAAAGAGGATGACACTATAGGTGACGGTAATACCAAAAAATCCATAGATCAATCCACCTACCGCCGGCCCCACAATAGAGGCTGTCATATAGGCTGAACTGTTCCAGGTACTGGAATTCGGATAGAGTTCCTTTGGAATAATCTGTGCCATGATGGAGAAGGTCGCAGGGCTGAAAAAACCTCGGGCGATACCGATTCCGAAGACCATCGTATACATGATCGGGATAATATAGCTCACCGGAACGAAACGGTGCATATACGTCGTTGTGGCTATCAGCATGATCAGACTGCAGAGGAAAACTCCGGCAAAGATCTTAAACAGCAATGCTCTCTTTTCCGATTTATCCGCAACATATCCGCCATAAAGGGCAATACTAATTGCAGGAATTGCCTCACAAAGACCTACCAGCCCCAGTGCCAGTGGGTCTTTTGTTAAATGGTAGATATGAAATCCGATAATAACGGCTTGCATCTGGTAAGCGAAGGTAAAGAAGAAACGCATACCAAGGTAAGATCTGAATTCCCTGAAACGCAGGGCAGCATAAGGATCTTTTATATTGGGTATCTGGGGATTGTCCAATGGTGTTTTTTTGAACAAATGTAATAGTTACTCGCTTTTTTACAATAAAATATCAGATAATCTTACCGTAGCTGTGCATAAAATTCACGATAAGCCTCACCCATATCTTCTGCCTGGTTTATCGCAGAAGATGCAGCGATTCCAAATACTCCGGTATCGATCAAAGCGACGATATCTGCTGCGGTAATTCCACCGACTGCAATTATAGGTACGTTAGGCAAATGCGTATTCACTTCCTCCATCAGACTACTGAATCCTGCAGTGCCCAGCGGCATCAGGTCAGTTACTTTGGTTGTACTGGTTTTGAACGGTCCACAGCCAATATAATCTGCTCCGGCAGCGGCCAGCCGGATCGCATCTGCTGCGGTGTGTGCTGTGCCGCCAACGGTGAATTCTTCTCCCAGCTGTTCCTTGATAGCTTTGATAGGAGCATTTGTGTCTTCCAGATGAAAACCTTGTATGTCGGCTAGTTTACTCAGGTGTATATGCTCGGTGACGATCAGTGTGGCGCCCCAGTCGTCGCAGATCTCTGCTATCGGGATAATATCGGCAAGCAGTTCCTGATCGTTTTTAGTCAGGCAGCGGTATTGTATCCATTTGGCACCAGATTCGCAAGCTATTCTTGCCTGATCGATATGGCTCAGTCCGGGTATATCGTGTGTAATGAAATGCAGTTTTTCTATATATTTTTTCAATTTTTTGTCTGTTAAAGGTGAATCAAGCCTAACGTTTAAATTAATCAGCGGCTATAAAATCAAACAGCGGCAGAAACAAGGCTGGAATTGCTTTATTTCTGCCGCTGCAGGCAAATGTAGTAGTTTGGATTAGAATCTCACATTCAGGGACAACAGGAAGTTGGTGCCAGCCTGTGGGAAATAGAAGTTCTCTGACAAACGGCTGCCGTCACTGACATAGCCGTAGGTATAACCGTTACTTTCATATTTCTTATTCAGGATATTGTTGGCCAGCAGGCCTACATTTATATTTTTAACACCTTTTATACTGAAATCATAACCCAGACGTACATTATTAACCCAGTAACCATTCAGTTTACGTTCCTCGCTTTGCGTATTATCCATGTATTGTTTACTCACATATTTACTTTGCAGTGCAACAGCGAAAGATTTTACCGGTTTAAATACCAATTCTCCGAACAGGACAGCAGAAGGCGAGAAAGAGATATTGGTATTTTTATAAGTATTCATCTCTTCCAGTTCTGAATCGTAGTTCATGATATATTCAGAAAATTCCTTGATTTTATTTCTGCTTAACGCCGCATTCGCATTGACCATGAAGAATCTGCTGAGCGTATATGACCCGTCCAGCTCAACACCCATACGGTAACTGTCGGGTACATTCTGACGGATATTTCCACCCACATCATTCAGCTTTCCTGTAACAACCAGCTGATCTTTATAGAACATTCCATAAACATTTAACCCTGCATTGAATGCCGACCTCTGAATCCTGTATCCAGCTTCCAGATCATAAAGTCTTTCTGCCTGAGGTAAGGTGTTTTTGACAGCATCTACGTAATCTGTACGGTTAGCCTCTTTATTAGCAATACTCATCGATGCATAGATATTGCTTCCCGGATCAAGCGTATAGGTCGCACCGACTTTCGGATTGAAGAAGTGCAGCTTGTCATGAATGTCAAGTGGTTTCTGATCATTGTCCTTACCCGTAATATCATACTTAATACCTCTGTATTGCAGGTCTGCGAAAAGGCTAAGCTGGTCTGCCGGGTTAAATGTGATTTTACCGAAGATATTAAAGTCATCTTTATTACCGCGTCCGTCATAATAATGATCGCTGTTATTTAGTGTGGAAGCAACCTGCGACCAGATGATCTGTCCGTAATGTTTACCTCTGTATTCGTTGTACCCACCACCCAGCGTCAGATTTAAGTTATCGAGTGCCTTGTAATTGAAAGCGTAGGTAACACCATAGAAATCATTGTTTAGCCATCTTCTGCGTATAAGGTCAGATTTCAGTACCTCTGCGCCATTGATTACCGGGTTAGGCAACGCATAATCACTAAATTTCTGAAGGTTCTTGAACTCTTCATAATAACCCCTTCCGTAAGTATAATGCAAGGCGCCGTTAAATGAGAAACGAGGGTTGAATTGTTTGGCATAAAGTAATTGGTAGTGATCTTGCCAATAATTATCGGTCTGGTCTTTATAAGTAAAAGAGTTGTATTTACGGCTGTCTGAATTTAATAAGTTGGCTGCATCGGCCTCATTAAGGCCATTTCTGCTGATATAATCCAGCATACCCTGCTGATCATTCCGCAGTCGGGATTCCGGCACGCCGTTCCAGGATTGGTAAGTTCTTTCCGTACCGGAGAAGACATTCAGGCGAAGTAGATCCGTTTTACCATGGTACGCACCTGACAGGAAATAGGATTTGAGTAAAGAGGCGCCGCGGTCTACGAAACCATCAGATTGAATACGTGATAAACGACCGTCAAAGCTGAATTTATTGTCAATCAGTCCGGTTCCTATTTTTACCGTGTTTTTCAGTGTATTAAAAGATCCGTAACTTGTATTTACTTCTGCATAAGGATCAAGAGAGGGAGCTGAGGTCTGAATATTCAGACTTCCACCGAAGGCTCCTGCTCCGTTTGTAGAGGTACCCACACCACGTTGAATCTGAATGTTCTCCACAGAGGAAGCAAAATCGGGCATGTTTACGAAAAAGGAGCCCTGGCTTTCACTGTCGTTGTATGGAATCCCATTGACTGTGACATTCACTCTGGAACCATCGCTTCCCCGGATCCGGATCCCGGTATAACCGACACCGGCACCGGCATCTGAAGTGACCACTACACCGGGTGTATTGTTAATAATAAACGGTAAGTCCTGACCGAAGTTATTTGCTGCGATCTCAGACTTGCTCACGTTTTTATAAGTAGAGGCCGATTTTTCAGCTGCACGGGTAGCCATTACAATAACTTCATCGGCGAGATAGGCCGAAGGCGTGAGGCTAAAGTCGAGATTCAGATCTTGTTTTAGCTCAATTGTTTTTTCCAGAGGTTCGTAACCTACAAAGCTGATCACAAGGGTGTAGGTTCCGGCTTTCTGCTTCAATTCGTAACTCCCTGCTGAATTGGTATTGGTACCGCCATTGCTGTTCTTCAGCCTGACACTGGCGCCGGAAAGGGCAGTGTTATTTGTCTTTTCAGATACCTTACCCGAAATTTTGAATTGAGCCAAAAGGCACAGCGGAGAAAGCATTGCTGCAAACACCACTATCAGTAACTTTTTCAATTTTTTGTTCTTTTTTAGTAAAACCTGCTGTAAATAGGGGCACTTACAGTTTAGTTAAACTCCATAACTCCAATCCCTCCGCCGGCATTACCCGGATCAGGTGCATATTTGTAGCTATACCAGGGTATAGTTTTCAAATAATGGGTATGATCTCAGCCTGTCTTTGTGTTTCCTAAAAAAACAAGGCACCCCTTTTGATATCGGCAAATGTATAAATAATTATTTTAGCTTTCTGCGAGGAATTCCTCTACGACCTCAATTGCATTTTGCAAACGGTTTTCTATTCCGCTGATGACTACATAACGTGCATCAAGTGCCTGCAGCTCTTTATGCCATATGTTCATAAAATGGTTCCTCTTTCCAGGGAAATTTCGCAAAGGATCATCCTCCCACGGCAGATCAATATCCATGAGCAGGTAGAGGTCATATTTTCTTTCCGGTAAGGTTTCCAATACAATTTTGGGAGTTTCTCCCAGTGTTGCGTCACTCCAGATCTTCACTGTCAAAAAAGTGGTGTCACAGAATATAAAGTCTTTTTGGGCTAGAGCTAATACAGAATCTTCTAGTGCAAGCTGCCCGTAGAACATATTCTCTTCATCCTGAAGGGTGCAGGGGCCTTGGAGGGCAGCACAATAATACCGCGCATATTCCGAAACCCAGTGCGTACGGTAGTGTCTGGCCAGTAGTGTGGTGATGGTAGATTTGCCCGTACTTTCCGGGCCGACTACAGCGATCTTCCTGATATGCATAGTATTAATTTTATTGGGTTTCCGGGGTAGGCTCCGGGTTTTCCTGCTGCAAAAGAAATGATTTTTTCCATTGGATGTATCCCATCCAGGCTATTCCTATGTAAATCAGATACATAAAAGCTGTAGCATATAGCTCCCTGGAAAGATATACGCCAGTATAAAGGATGTCCACAGCTACCCAGATTAGCCAGTTCTGTAATACACGTCTGGCAAGCAACCATTGCGCAACCAGACTGCAGCCGGTACAGAAACTATCCATAAAGGGTAGTTTTGCATCTGTATGTGTCTTTAATAAATAGCCGGCAATCAGGGTAAAGGCCAGAACTGCCAGCACCGAAAACCTGATATCTCTGTTGCTGATCTGATGGACAGGCATACTTTTGTCTCCGTCATTTCTCTTCTTCAGCCAGAAATACCAACCGTAAATATTCATCAGCAGAAAATAAAACTGCAGACCCATATCAGCATATAGTTTGCTACGGAAGCAGATAAATATGTAAATACTAACGCTGATGATAGCGAAAGGCCAGTTGAGTAAATGATTTCTGGCCGCCAGCCAAACACAGATCAGGCCAGTGATGACACCACATCCCTCCAGCCAGCCGGTATGTTTTAAGAATACAACCGTACCGTGCATTATAGAGTCCCAGGTAATCAGCATAGTCAAATGTAGGGAATGGCCACCAAATTTTTGCGCAAAAAAATCCGGCAGGACATGAACGTACCTGCCGGATAATAAACCAAACAAACTATTTATGAAGATTATCCTCCGGGCCGTAGCCGTCGAGGATGTTTTAATTCTAATTTACAGTCGTTGCATTCGGAATTTCGGCTGCTTTCTTTTGAACTTATATCTACAAAACGACGATTGTTCCGATCTAGTACGGGATAGCTATAAATCTTCAGGGATATTGAAATTCATGACGTTATCATGACTGCGGCTGTTCATAGCGCGGTTGTCTTAACCCTGAATTGAGACTAAAAATATCCAGTGCGCATTTAAAGCCGGAAAACTTAGGGTTTTTTGAAAAAAAAAGGCATTTTTATCAGCTAATAATGTAACTTTGCATCCCGACAGAACAGTCGGGCTTCCTTTCTAATATAGCAAGTATTCCCGCAAGCTATCAGGTCTCTAAGACCAGCATTTTTTACTAAAAACAAGTAGAATTTTAAAACCCTATGCCTAAAGACACCTCCATACGTTCCGTATTGATTATTGGATCAGGACCTATTATCATTGGCCAAGCCTGTGAGTTTGATTACTCCGGCTCCCAGGCTGCGTTATCCCTCAAAGAAGAAGGAATTGAAGTTTCCATTATAAACTCCAATCCGGCTACAATTATGACGGATAAGGTAATTGCAGACCATGTTTATCTCAGACCGCTGACGGTAGACTCTATTGAGCAGATTTTAATTGAACGGAATATCGATGCAGTCCTTCCAACTATGGGTGGACAAACCGCACTGAACCTTTGTAAAGAAGCAGAAGAACGTGGTGTGTGGGAAAAGCACGGTGTAAGAGTAATCGGTGTTGATGTTGCAGCAATTGAAAAAACTGAGAACAGAGAAGCATTCCGCCAGCTAATGGTAGATATCGGTGTAGGCGTTGCGCCTTCAAAAATCGCTAACTCTTTCCTGGAAGGTAAAGAAGCTGCACAGCAAATCGGTTATCCGCTGGTTATTCGCCCTTCTTATACACTGGGTGGATCAGGTGGTGGTTTCGTTCACAAGAAAGAAGAATTTGATGCCGCGCTAAAACGTGGTCTGGAGGCATCTCCAACACACGAAGTATTGGTTGAGAAAGCTGTATTGGGCTGGAAAGAGTATGAGCTTGAGTTATTAAGGGACAGTAATGACAATGTGATCATTATCTGCTCTATTGAAAACTTCGATCCAATGGGTATCCATACAGGAGACTCTATTACGGTTGCTCCGGCGATGACGCTTTCTGATACCTGCTATCAGGAAATGCGTAATCAGGCAATTAAAATGATGCGTGCCATTGGTACTTTTGCCGGCGGATGTAACGTACAGTTCTCTGTTAATCCGGATAATGACGACATAATCGCTATTGAAATTAACCCAAGGGTTTCCCGCTCTTCAGCATTGGCAAGTAAAGCAACTGGTTATCCGATTGCGAAGATTGCTTCCAAACTGGCTATCGGTTATAACCTGGATGAAATAGAAAATCAGATTACTAAAACCACTTCAGCTTATTTTGAGCCGACGCTGGATTACGTAATCGTTAAGGTACCGCGCTGGAACTTTGATAAGTTCAAAGGTGCAAATATGGAGCTTGGTCTGCAGATGAAATCTGTAGGAGAGGTAATGGCTATCGGCCGTACCTTTATTGAAGCTCTTCAGAAAGCTTGTCAGAGTCTTGAAATCGGCCGTGCTGGTTTAGGTGCAGATGGAAAACATAACAGAAGCATCGACGAAATTATGTACGGTCTGGAGCATGCAAGCTGGAACCGCTTATTCCTGATCAAAGATGCAATGAGCATGGGGGTTCCATTGGAATCTATCCGCAAAGTGACTAAAATTGATAAATGGTTTCTGGCACAGATTCAGGAACTTGTTTATCTGGAAACTGAGCTGAAACGTTATTCTCTGAATAATATCCCTAAAGACTTCTTCTTCAACTTGAAGCAGAAAGGTTTCTCTGATATTCAGATCGCTTACCTGTTGGGTAATGTAACTGAAGATGAGGTTTATGACCGCAGAAAAGCAATGGGTATCAGCAGGGTTTATAAAATGGTAGATACCTGTGCAGCTGAGTTCCCGGCACAAACCCCATATTTCTACTCGACTTTCGAGCAGGAGAACGAATCTATTCCTACAGACAATAAAAAGGTAATTGTATTAGGTTCAGGACCTAACCGTATCGGACAAGGTATTGAATTTGATTATTCTTGTGTCCATGGTTTACTGGCTGCTAAAGAAAGTGGTTTTGAGGCAATCATGATCAACTGTAACCCGGAGACGGTTTCTACAGATTTCAACATGGCCGATAAGTTATACTTCGAGCCTGTATTCTGGGAACATGTACGTGAAATCATCGACCTGGAAAAACCAGTTGGTGTAATTGTACAGTTAGGTGGTCAGACTGCGTTGAAAATGGCAGAAAAACTGCATGAGAATGGTATCAAAATCATTGGTACGTCTTATAATGATATGGATATCGCAGAAGATCGTGGCCGTTTCTCTGACCTGTTGAAAGAACTGGATATTCCTTATCCGAAATACGGTGTCGCAGAAAATGCAGAAGAAGCTATTGTTGTTGCAAATGAAGTAGGTTATCCGGTGTTGGTACGTCCAAGTTATGTATTGGGTGGTCAGGGGATGAGCATTGTAATCAATGATGAGGATCTGGAAAAGGCGGTAGTTAAACTATTGGGAGATCTTCCTGGTAACCGTGTACTGATTGATCACTTCCTGGACAGGGCAGAAGAGACAGAGTCTGATTCTATCTGTGACGGAGAAGATGTACACATCGTTGGTTTAATGGAACACATTGAACCAGCAGGTATCCACTCTGGAGATTCATTTGCGGTATTGCCACCTTTCAGCTTGTCTGAAACTGTAATGAACAGTATGGAGACTTATTCTAAGAAAATCGCAAAAGCTTTAAATGTAATCGGCTTGCTGAACATTCAGTTTGCGGTTAAGGACGAAAAGGTATATGTGATTGAGGCGAATCCAAGAGCTTCCAGAACAGTTCCTTTCATTGCGAAGGCTTATGACGTTCCTTACATTAACATTGCTGCAAAAGTGATGCTAGGTGTCAATAAACTGAAAGATTTCACGATCGAACGTAAGCTGGTTGGGTATGCGATTAAAGAACCTGTATTCTCTTATGATAAATTCCCTGAAGTTCCGAAAGAACTTGGACCAGAGATGAAATCTACAGGAGAGTCGATCCGCTTTATCAAAGATCTGGAAGACCCTTACTTTAGAAAATTATACACAGATAAATCTATGTATCTGTCTAAATAATTATATGATGGTGCGTTCGTGAATGCACCATTTATTTAAGAGCCCTGATATCTTATAACGATATCAGGGCTTTTTTATGATTATAGATCAGGGTTTATCTGACAGAATAACTACGCCGGTTGCCTCGTAAGCAATTTCTGCTTTTGGGCCGGTGATCCTGGCAATCTCTTCCGGAGACTTCTTCGCATCCTCTGCATAATGACGAAGTTTTTCCATGGAGATCGTTTGTTGTCTGGCCACGCCATCAAGAACCACCGTCTTTCCCTCAATATCCAGAGGCATAAAAAAGGCATAATCTTTAAATGTAACCCGCATAGCTTCACCTTCTGGTGTTTTTAAAGTCATCCAGCAACCTTTTTTCTTGCAGACCTCAATAACTTCTCCCGTTATCTTCATTGGTGCTTCCTGCTGCGTACCCAGTTGTTTTTCTATAGCAGCAACAGCTATGGGTTTGCCGGGGGTTACACCCGCGCCGAGGGAGGTTCCCTTAAAGACGGGTTCCTGCGCCACTGCTGCAAGACTGAGCAGACAGCAGCTAAATACGAGTAGTAGTTTTTTCATGGCGTTATAATGAGCTGATGTTTAATTATTTAGAATACTAATCTAATCAAATCAACCGATGTTATCCAAACAATAAATTAAATACGTCCTCAATCTTATTCACGCCGGTAATTTCCAGAGAATATTTCTCCCTGCTAATTCCCTTAAGGTTGTAATTGGAAACAAAAATTCTCTCGAATCCAAGTTTATCCGCTTCTGCAATCCGTTGTTCAATCCGGTTAACTGCGCGTATTTCTCCTGATAAACCAACTTCTGCCGCGAAACATATTTTAGAAGAGACGGGAATATCCTCATGAGATGATATAATGGCTGCCAGAATTGCCAGGTCAATAGCGGGGTCTTCTACTTTAATTCCACCTGCGATATTGAGGAAAACATCTCTGGTACTCAAACGGAATCCGCATCTTTTTTCCAGCACAGCCAGCAGCATGTTCATTCTTCGCGTATCAAAGCCCGTTGCAGAGCGCTGAGGAGTTCCGTAAGCCGCGGCGCTAACCAATGCCTGGGTTTCAATAAGCATCGGTCTGGCGCCTTCTAAAGTTGCTGAAATCGCAATGCCGCTCAATTCCTCGTCACGCTGACTTAGTAAAATTTCCGACGGATTTGAAACCTGTCTTAGTCCGGCGCTGTGCATTGCGTAGATGCCCAGTTCCGCTGCGGCACCAAACCGGTTTTTGATAGAACGAAGAATGCGGTATACATGATGCCTGTCACCCTCGAACTGTAATACAGTATCAACCATATGCTCCAGGATTTTGGGCCCCGCGATCGTACCGTCTTTCGTAATATGCCCGATCAAAAATACCGGAACGCCGGTTTCTTTTGCGAATCTCAATAACTCGGCGGTGCATTCCCTTACCTGGGAGACACTGCCTGGTGTAGATTCAATATGAGCAGAATGCAGCGTCTGAATGGAATCTATAATCAACACCTCTGGTTCCAGCAGTTCTATCTGTTTAAAGATATTTTGAGTGGAGGTTTCTGTCAGGATATAACAATCTGCCGCCGGGTCGGTGGTAATCCGTTCCGCACGCATTTTAATTTGCTGCTCACTTTCCTCTCCGGATATATAAAGTACTTTTCTGTCCCGAATATTTAAAGCCAGCTGGAGCATCAGCGTAGACTTGCCGATACCAGGTTCTCCGCCTATCAAAATTACAGAACCGGCAACCAGCCCGCCACCAAGTACACGATCCAGCTCCAGATCGCTGGTTGAAATTTTCTTTTCGGCCGTAGAAGCGATTTCAGTTACGCGGTTGGGTTTGCTTGCTCTTTTTCCACTGCTGGAAGTTTGCCACGCGGCGGCACCGGAACCCGGTTTTTCGATCACTTCTTCTACGAAGGTATTCCAGGAGTTACAAGAAGGACATTTGCCAAGCCATTTGGCGGATTCATATCCGCAGCTCTGACAAAAATATGCTGATTTAGTTTTAGCCAATGGATTTTTTTTGAGTACGAATTTAAATGATTCCTGCCAGAAAAAGGCTATGAAATAAAGAAGCCTGGCTGCAGGTGCAGTCAGGCTTTCTTTATTATGTTTTGAACATGGGTTTTACAACTTTATTTCTTCGTCCTTGGAAGAGATAAAATGAAACTCAGTTAATAAGTAAGAAGGAACGGCCTTCACTTTTATGCGCTGTCCGAATTTAAAGAACCATTTCCACTGAAGCGAATAAATACCTTTTTTGATAAAGGCTTCAATGTACGGGTGGACGCAAAGCGTAATGTCTTTCTCATTTTGCTCCCGTAAAATATAGTTCATATTGCTTTCAATATCGTCCATCAGTACGATACTGGCTTTAATTTCACCTGAACCATGACACATCGGACATACTTCACTGGTTACGATATTCATTTCCGGGCGTACACGCTGGCGGGTAATCTGTACCAGTCCGAATTTACTCGGTGGAAGGATGGTATGTTTAGCACGGTCAAGCTGCATCAGCTCTCTCAGGTAGTCAAACAACATTTTACGGTTTACCGGTTTGTGCATGTCGATAAAATCGATTACCACTATACCGCCCATATCACGTAATCTGAGCTGCCTTGCAATTTCTTTAGCCGCTTCTTTGTTCACCTGAAGCGCATTGTCTTCCTGGTTTTCCTTATTAGCAGTCCGGTTACCGCTGTTCACGTCAATTACGTGCAGGGCTTCCGTATGTTCAACAACCAGGTAGGCACCGCCTGCGAGGTTTACAGTTTTTCCGAAGCCGTTTTTAATCTGCTTCTCAATGCCGAAGTGTTCGAAAATTGGTTCTTTATGTTTATATGGCTTAACGATTTTCTCCATATCAGGTGAAATCTCGTGTACATAAGAACGGATATCTTCAAACAGGCCGTTGTCGTTTACATATACGTTGGTGAAATCTGTACTCAGAATATCACGAATGAGGGTAGACGTTCTGTCCATTTCTCCCCAAACACGTTTAGAAGGTTCAGCGTCCGGCAGTTTTTTAATGAAATTTTCCCATTTGGAAACGGAATCCAGCAAATCCTTCTGTAATTCCTCTACTCCCTTACCTTCAGAAACAGTTCTGATGATAACACCGAAGTTTTTCGGCTTGATACTTTCTATAATCTTTTTCAGGCGGTTACGCTCTGTATTACTTTTAATTTTTTTGGAAATGGAAATTACATTGGAAAATGGGACTAATACAATATAACGTCCTGCAATAGAAAGATCGGAGCTTAAACGCGGACCTTTAGTCGAAATAGGCTCTTTAGCTATTTGGACAGGTATGAGCATGTTTTTGGTAACAACTTCAGATATTTTGCCAGCCTTGTTAATATCGGCTTCCAGCTTTAAATTATCTAATAGAGTACCGCTAACACTGCCATTCCGCTTAATTTTAGTAAGCTTTAATAAAGATTGAACTTGCGGACCCAGATCGAAATAATGCAAAAAGGCATCTTTCTCATAACCTACATCAACAAACGCTGCATTTAGTCCCGGCATGATTTTTTTAATGCGGCCTAAATAGATATCGCCTACGGCGTAGTTTGTGTTGACGTGTTCCTTATGAAGTTCTACAAGTTGTTTGTCTTCAATCAAAGCTATGGTTACTCCCGCGGGAGATGAATCGATAATTAATTCCTTTACCAAAAGCTTTACATTTTAAGGGTTTGCGGCCCTTTTTAAACACATGGACTGAAGAGCGTGTATTTTAAAACAGGCTCTATAAAAAAAAAGAGCAACGAATAACAGATACCCGGTCATCCCAGGTATCTGCCATTCGTTGTTCATGAAAAACAATTCCTATTTTTTCTTATGTCTGTTTTTTCTTAAACGTTTTTTACGTTTGTGGGTGGCCATTTTATGTCTTTTTCTTTTTTTACCGCTTGGCATAACTTTTAGGTTTAAATATTTTAATAAATCTGTTTATTAACTTTTGTTTTTCAGCTCAGCCACTTTCTTATCAATGAAAGATGATAAGGTTGGATTCGCTGCTAACTTTTTACTGCTTAAGTAAGCATCGATAGCTTCCTTATTTTTTCCCAGGTTTTCATAAGCCGTTCCCAGATAAAAGTAAGCATCTGGTGTAGGTTTCATGGCAATGATATCATTGAACCTGGTAATTGCTTTATCAAATTGTCCGGATTTGATCGCAAACGTACCCAGACTCATATTAGCTCTCAGGTTTTTTGGATCTTTTTTAACTACATCCAGTAACATGGCAATTCCCGACATTGGTGCACCCATACCATTAACGATGGTAATTCCCAAACCTGTTTTTGCATCCAGGTTAGTGGAGTCAAGTGCAAAAGCGTTGGTATAAGCCATATTTGCTTTCTGTAATAATACCGGTGTTGTTACACTATCTGTTGTCGTATCATACGCTTTCATCAGCCTGCCGCCAGCAGCTAACCAGTTATTCAGGGTCTGCTCTTTATTGGCAACGATTTCAAGGTATAATGCACTTGGTATAGTTTGTTCAACATCGTCCCATTTTTGTGCCAGTACTTTAGCGGCATTCAGCTGATCATCGCCTGAAGCAGCCTGATAAGCATTTTCCAATGTAGCGATTTCTGCTGCTAAGTTAGCATTAATGGTGTTTTTTGCTTCAGTAGACACCTCAGTGAGGTTAATCGTACTATTTGCGGAAGATAACTGACCACCAGCCGGAACTCCGGCCTTCTCCTCCTTTGGTTTCACTAAGCCCTTAATATCTCTAGTAAACAAAAAAGCAACCAGCAGTACAACTGCCGCAATAATTAGTGTTTGTTTAGATCGGATAGTGTTCATTTCTTTGATTTAGGCCTCTACGCTCAGTTTTTTGGTGTTGTTTTTCACTTTGTCAACAAATACTTTTGCTGGTTTAAAACTTGGTACGAAGTGCTCAGGGATGATAATTGCAGTGTTTTTGGAAATATTCCTTGCAGTTTTCTGTGCTCTTTTCTTCACAACAAAACTACCAAAACCCCTAACATATACATTCTCGCCACCGATCATACTGGTTTTGATGACTTTGAAAAACGCCTCAACGGTCTCTTGTACATCTACCTTTTCAATTCCTGTTTTCGTTGATATTTCTGAAATAATATCTGCCTTAGTCATATTTTCTATTATTAATTGTTGTGTGTTTAATATTATAAGTGATTTGGGGTTGCAAAAGTATTGCTTTTTAATGAGATAGGAAAATAAAAGATCAATTATTTATCTGCTGAACTATCAGGGAATTGCAAGTTTTGTGTTTGCTACATCTTCCGAAAGCGTTTGACGGGATGTGCCGGATTACACTTATTTTAGCTACAAAGGGAAAAAAAATTGTTTAAAAATGCAATCTGCTGACAGATTACAGGTATTTTTGAGGTTATGAATTTTCAGATAATTATCACCCGCTGGTATCAGGCAAACCACAGAATTTTACCCTGGCGTGCCAGCACCGATCCATACGTTATCTGGTTATCTGAAATTATTCTCCAGCAAACCAGAGTCGAGCAGGGTTTACCCTATTTTAACCGCTTTCTTGCGGCTTTTCCGACCGTTGCAGATTTTGCTGCAGCTTCAGAAACAGAAATACTTAAACTCTGGCAGGGGCTGGGGTATTATTCCAGGGGAAGGAATATGCTTTATACTGCCAGGGAGGTAATGGAGCTTCATCAGGGCGTTTTTCCGGTCGCCTATGATGCGTTAATCAAGTTAAAAGGAATAGGTGCGTATACCGCTGCTGCGATCTCTTCATTTTCTTCCGGAGAATCGCGGGCGGTGCTGGACGGTAATGTTTTTCGGGTGCTTTCCCGCTATTTTGGCATCGATATTCCCATAAATTCTACTGCCGGAAAATCTACGTTTTCTACACTAAGCCAGTCATTGATCGAGGGGCAGGACGCTGCGCTTTATAACCAGGCAATTATGGAATTTGGCGCACTGCAGTGTAAGCCGAAGTCTCCAAATTGTGCAATTTGTCCTTTGCAGGACGGGTGTGCCGCTTATGCCGGAAACCTGGTCAATCAGCTGCCGGTTAAGCTGAAAACAGTAAAAATTAAAACAAGATATTTAAATTATTTGTTCTGTTTGAAAGACGGGCAGGTGTTGGTTAATAAAAGGATAAAAGAAGATATCTGGCAGCATCTTTACGATTTTCCTCACATTGAGACTGTGCAGGCTGCAGAACCTGGAGATCCTGAGTTCAGTTCTCTATTGCAGGAAATGTTTGGAAAAGACGTGGTGTTAAGGCCCTTAATGGAGATGAAACATCTGCTTACACACCAAATTATATATGTCAAGTTTTTTGCATTAGATAATTATATCACTAACTTTAATATGGACGCAGAAGTGAATTGGGTATCCTGGCAAGAACTGGATGAACTTCCGCAACCAAAAATTCTAACCAAATTTATTCAATCTGTAAACATCAATAGCTAAACCAAATTTCATGTCAGGTATTAACAAAGTAATTTTAGTAGGTCATTTAGGTAAAGATCCTGAAGTGCGGCATCTTGATGGTGGTGTCACAGTAGCTAGTTTCCCTTTAGCTACTTCCGAAACGTATAACAAAGAAGGAAAGCGTATAGAACAAACGGAATGGCATAATATCGTGTTATGGCGCGGGCTTGCTGAGGTCGCATCAAAGTATTTGCAAAAAGGAAAACTGGTTTACATCGAAGGCAAACTACGAACGAGGTCTTTTGAAGATAAAGAACGGGTTAAAAAATACGTAACTGAAGTCGTGGCGGAGAACTTTACATTACTTGGCAGGAAGAGCGACTTCGAAAACACTCCTGTTGCTGCTGCAACCCCAAAACATGAAAACGATTACGCCGAGCCGGAAGATAATGCAACCGGTGATCTGCCGTTTTAGGCGGTAAGCGAACAATTTTTCTTTTCTAAGACATAAAAAAACCTGCGTATCACTGATACGCAGGTTTTTTTATGTCTTAGATTATTTTTAAGGATTGGACTTTATATAGTAAATATTCAATCTTATCCTTTTGTTGTCTGTATTGTGAAATGATCCCAGTCTTGCCCGGCTTACGCTGGTTGGATAAGGGAACAGGTTGAACTCTGTAAATGGCGTGGCAGCAAGGAAAGTGCCGTAGTCTACCGTTTTACCATCAATTAAGTCCTGGATATAATTGGTTACCTCGAAAGTATAAGTGTTTTTGGCTTTGTCGTAGAAGCCGCCAAAAGTATTGGGTAGAGGACGAGGATCTCCGGTTGGATTAGTTGAGCTACCTGGGTTACCGTCCGGCAGCAGCTGTCTTTGTGACGCCAGGTCATATCTGTATAACGCAAGTCTTAAAGGAGCTTTAAACGGAATCGTATCCGTCGGGTTACTAAGTTCTACAACCAGTTGTGCTTTGCTGACAATCAGCGAACCGCCAATTTTTTCTTTCAGCTGGGTCAGATAAGGGAAAGAGATCTTATTTCTCAAACCGCCTGCCTGGAGGTAAGTTACCTGTGTTTGTGTTTTAGAGGCTATGTTTTCGTTAACGGCATCAGCGTAATTGTGTTTGACTGAAGCTGCAACATAGTTGGTGTTGGCCGAAGTTGCGCTCGTGACAACTGGAAATTTACTAACTACTGTATCAATTGCAGTCGTGGTAGATGCGCTCTGTTTTCTGAAATAGATTTCCATGCTTGCTCCGTCTGCGGTAGTCATATCAAGGAATACAACAGCACCTTTGGCGCTGGTTGTCGTTGCCTGAACTTTCAGGCCTTTAAAGGCAGCTTTAAATCTTTTGTCATTCGCTAAAGTAGCCGAATCCAGCTTTAGGATTTTATCCTGGATCATTGCTGTAGACAATTTGATTCTCAGTTGAGGATTTGCAGAAAATATTGTATCAGGTTTGCCGGTAACAATATTTGTAATCTTTACCCTGGTATTTGGCTGTACTGCTTTATTTACATTAGCCAGAACATCATCGGCGGGATAAGTTGCATTGCTTAGAAATGTTTTTTGATCTAACAGGTTTGAATTAAGCTGTTTGACAGTAATATTAAGAACCGAGGCTGTATCTCCATAGTAACGTTCCACGCTAGTCCCGCTTGTATAAGGCAAAACTAAAACGGCCGAATCAATCTGTGTATTTTTACCAAAGGTAAAACCAGACCCTGGTGCAGCAACAGACATTACTACTTCTGCATTTGTCGAGCCGAAGATTTCATCTTTCAGTTCCCCAAGCGGGTATCTTGCCATATTATAGGTGCTGGCCGGATCGTCTATTTGTGTAGCGCTTAAAACAGTTGCAGTATCGAGCAGTTCACCTCTGATTGATTCAGTCGGGCTTAATTCCAGACCAACATCACCAGAATTTTTACAAGAGGATAAAAGAAAAAGACTTATCAACAAGGTTAATAAGTCTAGTTTTTGAAATTTCATATATTATTTAATAAAACCTGTGTTAAACGATGGATACTAATTCGTCGTTCGATATTTCTTCATATAAGCTGTAGAAATTCTCGAAATTTTCGGTTAAATTAAAGGCTAAAGTTGGTTTATTTGAATCTTTAACAAACTTTAACACATCAGCTTCAATTTTTTCATCAGCAAGTACAACAGCATCAGCATAAGTTATCGCACCGATATGCATCGTATTACAGTTCGGATTAACATACATGCTGGTGTCTTCAGCCGTCATGTTATTCATCACTGCTTTTTCATGCATTGAGCTGTCCATTGTTTCCGTGAAGCAGTTCTCATAAACGGAATACACCACTTTTGAATTTTTAAAAGTAGGATCGTTTTTATAAGATGTCTTGATGTAAGCAGGGACCAGCGAGGTCATCCAGCCGTGGCAATGCACGATATCCGGTGCCCATCCCAGCTTCTTAACAGTTTCCAGTGCACCTTTGCAAAAGAAGATCGTTCTTTCGTCATTGTCAGCATAGAATTTGTTTTCTTTGTCCCGGAAGACATACTTGCGCTGGAAATAATCTTCGTTATCCAGGAAATACACCTGCATACGTGCTGCTGGTATAGATGCAACTTTGATAATCAGTGGGTTATCATTGTCGTCAATCATAATGTTCATTCCTGATAAACGAATTACCTCATGAAGTCGATTCCTTCTCTCATTGATATTGCCAAATCTTGGCATCAGAATGCGGATTTCTAATCCTTTTTCCTGCATTGCCTGAGGAAGTTGACGGGTAATCTCTGAAATTTTCGTGAGTTCGAGGAAAGGCGACATCTCGTGTGTAACAATCAGTAGCTTCGTTTTTGCCATCTCCATATTTTGAATAAATATTTATGTTAAAGAAAAGATAATCAAGGGGCAAAGGTAAGCATTTTATTCAAATTTATCAATAAATTGGCTATATGTTTTGTTGGGATTATATAAATGCTCAACTTTGGACTTTGAAATTTTACAACCCGGTTTGGAAGTTATAAATCATATTGCGGCATTAAAAGTGTCGTTGAGGTCAGCCCGGCTGGCTCAGCAGAAAATCGCCCTTGTTCCAACAATGGGAGCCTTGCATAAAGGACACGTCTCTCTGGTCAAAAAAGCCCAGGAGCTCGCAGATATAGTTGTTTGCAGCATTTTTGTTAATCCCACTCAATTTACTGACCCGAAAGATCTTGAAAAATATCCCAGGCCGCTTGAGCACGATATCCGTATGCTGGAGCAGGCAGGATGTGATTTCGTCTTCATGCCATCGGTTAAGGAAATGTATCCGGAGCCTGAAAACTGGCATATCGATCTTGGTCCGGCAGAATTCCTGCTGGAGGGAGAGTTCAGAAAAGGGCACTATCAGGGGGTTACGCAGATCGTAAAGAAACTATTTGATGCGGTAAATCCTGATCTTGCATTTTTCGGACAGAAAGATTATCAGCAGGTGCTGATGATCAAAAATATGGTGAATTATTTTCATTTGCCGGTTGAGCTGGTTTCCTGCCCCATTATCCGTGAGGAAGATGGCCTGGCAATGAGCTCAAGGAATATTCACTTAACTGCAGAAGAAAGGGTGCAGGCTTTGGCGCTGAGCCGTTCTTTATATTATATCAGCGATCATTTCGGTGAGATCAAAATACCTCAACTGCTGGAAAATGCCAGAAAACTGGTGCGGGATACACCCGGAGTGGAGCTGGATTATCTGACCATTGCCGATGGAGATACGTTATTACCGGTTGATGAGCAGTCCGGGAAATCTGGTTTAGTTGCGTTGATCGCAGCAAAAGTTGGTCAAACCAGGCTGATAGATAATATCATCCTTAACTAATACGTCTTTAGATAGGCGTCTAAAAAAAAATTATCATGATTATTGAAGTTTTAAAATCAAAAATACACCGCGTAAAGGTAACTCAGGCAGAATTAAATTATGTAGGCAGTATTACTATCGATGAAGATCTGATGGATGCCGCTAATATTATTGCCAATGAAAAAATACAAATTGTGAACAATAACAACGGCGCACGGTTTGAAACTTATGTAATCCGCGGAGAGCGTGGATCAGGTATGATCTGTCTGAACGGAGCAACTGCGCGTTTGGTCCAGGTAGGTGATATTCTGATTATCATGTCTTACGGATCACTGCCAATCGAAGAGGCGAAACTGTATAAGCCGATTCTTGTATTTCCTGATGATCATAATCATCTGCTGAAATAATACTATGGTTGCATAGTAATTATTAGCCCGGAAATACTAAATTTGGTGAAAACGTATTTCTAAGATATAATTATTATGCAATTTCAACTTAGCGAAGAACAATCGATGATTCAGCAGGCTGCGCGTGATTTCGCGCAGCAGGAGTTAAAACCCGGAGTCATTGAAAGAGATGAACATCAGAAATTTCCTGTAGAACAGGTCAGGAAACTAGGTGAGCTTGGATTCCTGGGAATGATGGTGTCTGAAGAATTTGGTGGCAGCGGACTCGATGCAGTCTCCTATGTGCTGGTCATGGAAGAACTCTCTAAAATAGACGCTTCAGCTTCGGTTGTGGTTTCTGTCAATAATTCACTGGTTTGTTATGGCCTGGAAGCTTTCGGGTCGGCAGAACAGAAAGAAAAATATCTCAAACCGCTGGCTTCAGGAGAAATAATCGGGGCGTTCTGCCTTTCCGAACCTGAAGCAGGTTCTGATGCAACATCACAACATACAACAGCAGAGGATAAAGGTGATTATTATCTGCTTAACGGAACAAAAAACTGGATTACCAATGGTAGTACGGCTTCTGTTTATCTGGTTATAGCACAAACCGATCCTTCATTAAAACATCATGGTATTAATGCTTTTATAGTCGAGAAGGGTATGGAAGGTTTTACTATCGGTCCAAAGGAGAACAAAATGGGGATACGCGGATCAGATACGCACTCATTGATGTTTAACGATGTGAAAGTTCCTAAAGAAAACCGTATCGGTGAAAATGGCTTCGGATTTAAGTTTGCGATGAAGACACTGGAAGGTGGCAGAATAGGTATCGCGGCGCAGGCCCTCGGTATCGCAGCGGGAGCATATGAGCTGGCATTGGCCTATGCTCAGGAAAGAAAATCATTTGGGAAGCCAATTTCAGATCATCAGGCAATCGCTTTCAAACTGGCTGATATGGCTACTAAGATTGAAGCTGCAAGAATGCTGGTATACAAAGCTGCCTGGTTAAAAGATCAGGGACAGTCCTATACGCTGGCCGGATCAATGGCTAAACTATATGCTTCTAAAGTCGCTATGGAAGTCACGGTTGAGGCAGTGCAGGTGCATGGTGGTTATGGGTTCGTAAAAGAATACCATGTAGAGCGGCTCATGCGCGATGCGAAAATTACCCAGATCTATGAAGGGACTTCAGAAATTCAGCAAATGGTAATTTCAAGAGAGATTCTGGACTAGTTCTGATAGGACCTTGTTCGGGTCTCGTTTGACTGTTCTTTTACTCTCGTTCGACTGAACCCCACACCGCACCCACAGGAAACCCACACGTACCCACAGTGAACCCACAAGATGGTGTGTTTTTGTGGGTTCACTGTGGGTTTTTGACCGAAAACACAAAGTAACACTGCATCAGACCCCGAATACCCCATGCAACTCAATTCAAGCTTCTGATTGTATACTGTTAGAGTCTTGTTAGACCTTTGTTCTTAATTGGCCTATCTTCATAAGGGGTTGGCCCAATTAAACCCTAACGTTGGCCTAACCTCAGAGGTTCAAAGTTATTCAGGAAATATATATGGGATTTTGAATAAAAAGTGCTGGTGGTTTTACACTGCAGCAAGAGTTGTAAAACACTTGGAATTAAATAAGTTACAAAAAAAGAGGCTGCATGCAGCCTCTTTTTTTGTAACTCTGTTCTGATGAAAGCGCTTATCTTTCGCTTTCGCCGGCAACTGCACCAAATATACCTTTGATCAGCGCAACAACTATGGCAAGAAATGCTGCAGCAAAGAATCCGCTGGTATGGAAAGAATTCATCATGCTGTCAACCAGAAGTATCATTAGCACTGTAATTACAAATGACATCAGGCCCAGCGTCAGGAAATTAATAGGAAAGGTCAGGATCCTCAGAATCGTACCAATCGTAGCGTTTGCCAGTGCGATTAGAATTGCAGCTAATACTGCAGAGCCAAATCCGTCGATATGTACTCCGGGAACGAGGTAGGAACCCAGCAGCATAGCCAGTCCCATTAATAAGATTTCAATAATTAACTTCATAATGTTTAGCTTTATCGGATGTTTAAGCGTTTATTTTGTCTGCTGGCCTGGAGTACAGGAGCAGTATGTTTGATTGCGTGTAATACTGCAAATAACAGGCCACTTTCGGTCGGTTTTTCGGCAGATAGCAACAGTATTGTGTTTAAGCAGATTGATCCGGCCGGACTGCAATTGCTGCGCGAGGATCTCCCCGCAGATTCCGCATTTGGTACCCTTGTCCGGGTAATGGAGAAAGATCTTGGAGAAGATACCGAAAGAGATGTTTCAGGAGTGTTCAGTGTTACCGACAGTAGTCTTGTGTTTACGCCTGACCATGCTTTTTCAAAAGGGAAAGATTATTTGGTGGTCTCTTATCTCAACGCACGTTTTGCGACTGCAGGGATGTTGCTGAAAGGAAAAATGGATCATCAGCTAAAGCCGGAAGAGTATAAGCTGTCTTACTAGCTGTACGACTACAAACGCAAATTTCTTTTTAATAGAATTCTGAAATTCTGTAAATTAGCTGTGACAGGTTCCGGTCTTTCATAGCAGGGTTTATTTTTATTTATGAAATTAAATCCATACATTTGCAAGAAATAGAGGGGTAAGAGGGGGCTGGTGTCCCCTCTTTTCTTTTACCCGCAAATTGGTTATGCAAGTAGAGAAGAGAGTAACAGCATTAGTTGAAGAAAAGATTTCTGACAGACCGGAACTGTTTCTGGTTGAGGTCAGGATGTTGCCAAACAATAAGCTCATTATCCATGTAGATGGAGATGAAGGAATCAGTATTCAGGATTGCGCAGCGATCAGCAGGCACGTTGGTTTTCATTTGGAAGAAGAGAATACCATTGAAAAGGCCTACAATCTGGAAGTATCCTCTCCCGGAGTAGGCGAGCCACTGAAGCTTAAAAGACAGTATCAGAAGAATATCGGACGTGACTTAAGCGTTAAACTGTCTGACGGTCAATTAAAGGAAGGTAAACTCCTGTCAGTGGATGCAGAATTCATTACAATTGAGGAGAAAGTAAAAGAAAAAGGGAAAAAAGCTCAATTGGTTGAAACCAGTCTGAACTTTGATCATATATTAGAAACAAAGGTTTTAATTTCATTTAAATAAAATGAGCAATATTAATTTAATCGATTCATTTCAGGAATTCAAAGAGTTCAAGAACATCGACCGTCCTACAGTAATCAGTGTACTGGAAGAAGTTTTTCGCAGTATGCTGCGTAAAAAATACGGGACCGATGAGAATTGCGATGTAATTGTTAACCCGGACAACGGGGATTTGGAGATCTGGCGCACAAGAAAAGTAATGGAAGACGGATTTTCGGAGGATGATGACCTGGAGATCGAATTGTCAGAAGTGAAACAACTGGATGCAGATATGGAAGTCGGTGATGACTATATCGAACAGATCACACTGGAAAGCTTTGGCCGTCGTGCAATTTTAGCTGCGCGTCAGACTTTGGTTTCTAAAGTTCTGGAACTGGAAAAAGACGAAATTTTCAAAAAATATAAAGACAGGGTTGGTGAAATTGTTACCGGTGAGGTATACCAGGTCTGGAAGAAAGAAACGCTGGTACTGGATGACGAAGGCAATGAGTTGCTGATGCCTAAGACAGAGCAGATTCCTGCGGATTATTTCAAAAAAGGAGACTCTGTGAGAGCGGTGATCCTGAAAGTGGATATGATGAACAGTACACCAAAAATCATCATTTCCAGAATTGCTCCTGAATTCTTACAACGTTTGTTTGAGATTGAGGTGCCAGAGATCTTTGACGGTCTGATCACGATTAAGAAAATTGTTCGTGAACCAGGTGAACGTGCCAAGGTTGCAGTAGAGTCTTATGACGACAGAATTGACCCGGTAGGGGCATGTGTTGGTATGAAAGGTTCTCGTATCCATGGTATTGTCAGAGAATTAAAAAATGAAAATATCGACGTGATTAATTTCACAAACAATATTTCACTCTATATCACCAGGGCATTAAGTCCTGCAAAAATCACTTCCATTAAGCTGGACGATGTGACTAAACATGCTTCGGTTTATCTGAAGCCTGATCAGGTTTCACTGGCTATCGGACGTGGTGGACATAATATCAAACTTGCAGGTAAACTGACAGGTTATGAAATCGATGTTTACCGTGAAGCAGGTGAGGAAGATGAAGATGTGGATATTGAAGAGTTCTCGGATGAGATCGATAGCTGGATCATTGACGAATTGAAAGCAATTGGTTGTGATACGGCTAGAAGCGTACTAGCTTTATCAGTGGATGAGCTGGTTAAAAGAACTGACCTGGAAGAGGAAACGATCAAAGAAGTGATCAGTATCTTGCAGTCAGAATTTGAATAAACGTTTTCTTGTGAAATTGTCTGATGTTGCCACAGGCAGGTGTCAGACAGTTTCAACATAGTTAAAAACAAATAAATACGGAAATAGGGCAGGCTTTTATACCTTTTTAAAAAGAGGAATTAGGCATGCTAAAGCCTTAAACCGATAAAATCAATTTGTAAAGGATGAAAAAACAAGAATAAACGTTACTTTTGTATAAGAATTAAGAAAAAATAGGATATCAATGTCAGACGACAAACCAATAATTTTATTTAAGGCAGTTAAGGAACTTAACGTAGGGATAGCTACGGCCGTTGAGTTTTTAGAAAAGAAAGGCTTTTCTGTTGAGAATAAACCCACTACTAAACTCTCCCGTGACATGTATAATGCATTGCTCAAAGAGTTTCAGGGAGATAAAATCGTAAAAGAAGAAGCCAATCAGATTGTTATTGGTAAAATTCGTCGTGATGAACCGGAAGTAACTGAGAAAGTTGCTGAGGCACCTAGAAAAAATGTGGAATTTGAAAATGAAGGCATTTTAGTTAAAAACCTTCATACATATACGCCTCCTGCTGTTGAGAAACAGAAAGAAGAGGCTCCGGCTCCTGTTCAGGAAACAGCAGCGGAAAAAGAACCTGAAAAAGCAGACGATGCAGCAATTAAAGGTGTCAAGATAGTTGGGAAAATTAATCTTGATGAATTGAATGCGAAAACACGCCCTGCTAAAAAAGAAGAGGCTCCTGCAGCTAAACCTGTTCAGACTGAAGCGGCTCCGGCAGCTCCGGTACCGGAACCGGTTAAAGTGGTAGAAGAAACTCCTAAGGCAGAAGCGCCAAAAGCTGAGGAAGCAGTTAAGCCGGTTGAGAAACCTGCAGCAGAACCTGCGCCAAAAGCTGAAACACCTCAGCCTGCAGCACCAATCAAAACAGAAGAAAAACCCAAACCTGTGGAATCACCCGTTGCTAAAGCAGAGCCGGTGAAAGAAAACCAAGCGCCTAAACCTACCCAGCCTGAAGAGGTTGAGGTTATAAAAGCCCGATCGGTTAAACTTTCCGGACCTAACATTATTGGTAAAATTGTCTTGCCGACAACACCAGAACGTAAGTCACAACCTGTGGCTTCTTCCGGTGACAGCAATGACGCCAAAAGAAAACGTAAGCGTAAAAAGACGCCAGGCGCACCCGGTCATACCGGTACAGGCCAGAATCAGTCCGGTAGTGGACAAAGTGGTAACAGTGCAGCACCAGCAAGACCAGCAGGAGCTCCTACATTTACCAACAGACCTGATTTTCGAAACAACACGAATAATACGGCTAACAGGCCGAATTTCAGAAATAGCAAACCTGGAGGAGGCCCTAAAGAGGAGCCGACTGAAAAGGAAATCCAGGATCAGATTAAAGCAACACTTGCACGTTTAAGCGGAGCAGGTAAGTCAGGTAAATTTGCACAGCGTGCGAAATTACGCCGTGGAAAACGTGACGACGTTGCTTTATCAGCTGAGGAAGCAGCTATGGAGCAGGAGCTTCAGTCTAAAGTACTGAGAGTAACTGAATTCGTAACTGCAAATGAACTGGCCAGCATGATGGATGTACAGGTAACCAAAATTATCGGAACCTGTATGAGTCTTGGTATGTTTGTTTCCATTAATCAGCGTCTGGATGCAGAAACATTAACTATTGTAGCCGATGAGTTCGGTTATGAAATCCAGTTTGTGAAACCAGATGATGAAAGTGACAGCATTATTGAAGAAGCAGATGCTCCTGAAGATTTAATTCCAAGAGCACCGATTGTTACGATCATGGGTCACGTCGATCACGGTAAAACTTCCCTGCTGGATTATATCAGGAAAGCTAATGTTGTAGCCGGTGAGGCAGGGGGTATTACCCAGCATATCGGTGCCTATATGGTAACCACTCCGACAGGTAAACAAGTAACATTCCTGGATACACCGGGTCACGAAGCCTTTACGGCGATGCGTGCACGTGGTGCGAAAGTAGCAGATATTGCAATTATCGTTATTGCAGCGGATGATGCTGTGATGCCTCAGACAAAAGAGGCAATCAGTCATGCGCAGGCAGCAGGAGTTCCATTGGTATTTGCCTTTACAAAAATTGACAAACCAGGTGCTAACTCAGATAAAATCCGTGAGCAGTTATCTATCATGAATATCCTGGTTGAGGATTGGGGCGGCAAGTTCCAGTCTCAGGAGATCTCAGGTAAGAGCGGTTTAAATGTAGACCTGTTACTGGATAAAGTATTACTTGAAGCTGAATTGCTGGAATTAACAGCAAATCCTAATAAACGTGCAACCGGTAGTGTAATTGAAGCAACTCTGGATAAGGGTCGTGGTATTGTAACTACAGTTCTGGTACAGGCAGGAACACTGAAAGTTGGTGATCCGATCCTGGCAGGAAGTTACAGCGGACGCGTAAAAGCATTGTTCAACGAACGTGGGCAGAAAGTTCCTCAGGCAGGCCCGTCAGTACCAGTTCAGGTATTGGGTATGCAGGGCGCACCTACTGCAGGTGATAAGTTTAATGCAGTAGAGAGTGAATCTGAAGCAAGAGAAATTGCTAATAAGCGTTTACAGTTAATGCGTGAGCAAGGACTGAGAACTCAGAAACATATTACTTTAGATGAGATCGGTCGTCGTCTGGCTATCGGTAACTTTAAAGAACTGAACCTGATCGTTAAAGGTGACGTGGATGGTTCAATCGAGGCACTAGCCGATTCATTACTGAAACTGTCTACTGAAGAAATTCAGATTAACATTATCAGTAAAGCAGTTGGTCAGATCTCTGAATCTGATGTATTGCTGGCTTCGGCTTCTGATGCAATTATCATTGGATTCCAGGTACGTCCTTCTTCAGGTGCAAGAAAGCTTGCTGAAGCAGAACAAATTGATATCCGTTTATACTCGATCATCTATGACGCGATCAATGAGATCAAGGCAGCGATGGAAGGTATGCTTGCCCCTGAATTCCAGGAGAAAATTACGGCTAACGTCGAAATTAGAGATACCTTTAAGATCACTAAAGTTGGTACAATCGCAGGATGTATGGTACTTGACGGAACAATTACACGTAACAGTAAGATCCGTATCGTCAGAGATGGTGTGGTTATCTACACCGGCGAGCTGGCTTCACTGAAACGTTATAAAGATGATGTGAAAGAAGTATCCAGAGGTTACGAATGTGGTCTAAACATTCAGAACTTTAATAATATTGAAGTTGGAGATATTGTTGAAGCCTACGAACAGGTTGAAGTAAAGAGAAAGCTATAATAAGCTTTTAAATACTATAAAAAAGCCCTGTAGTTTTAATACTGCGGGGCTTTTTTTTATTTTTAAGGTGAACTTAACGGTTAAAGAGTGCCTGTTTTGTTAGTTTACGGATTTGTTTGGGGGTAACAAATGACCATTCGAACAGCTCGTTCTTAAAATAGAGGCTGAAAATATTCTTGTTGCTTTTTTGTCTGACGATCGCGAACCATTTTTCGAATAATATTTCGTTGAAACGTTGCTCGGGATATAATTTAACCTTTGTATTCCTCTCTTTAAGGACTTCTAACAGCTTAAGATATCCAGAAGGGTGTTTGCCTTTAAATGTATGACAAATGATCTCGTGATGTAACCTGATCAGGGTTTCGTCGCGGGGAATTCCCAGGTTCAAATGCATTTCGCTAATGATGTCTTTTTCTGCAGCAACCATACGGTCAGATTGCAATGTTGATATATTCGTGTCGTGTACTCTGTAAGATACGAGCACGTGATCTAAGTTTGCAACACCATATTTTAGCGAAATCCGGTAGCTTAATTCAAAGTCTTCAGCAGGAGCGAAATTTCTATAGCCGCCAACGGCTAACATTGTTTTTCTGTTCATCATTAAGGATGAATTGATAAAGGGATTGCCGAACAGCAGGTGAATGCCCATATCCTGCACTGCTCCGGTTTCAATCTGCATAAATCCGGTTTCTGCTCCCTTCTCATCAATGATGCATGCATGTCCGCCGCATAAATGAACTTCTGGGTGACTTTCGAAATAAGCTACCTGCAGCTTCAGCCTGTCGGGGGCAGCTATGTCATCACTATCCAGTATTGCGTAGTAGGTGCCCTTAGCCTGCTGGATGCCGAGCTCTCTCGTGTAACTTAACCCCTTATTCGTTTTATTGCTAATCAATCTGATTCTGGAGTCATTAAACTGCTCTATAATGGCTAAGGTTGCGTCTGTAGACCCATCATTGACGATGAGTAACTCAAAATCGGAGTAGCTCTGATCCAGTACACTTTGGATGGAATCTTTAATGTAAAGCTCTCCATTATAAACTGCCATAAATACGGTAACGTGTGGTTCGCTTACATTTTTATCCATTTTTCGGGTATGATTTGATTGGTATCATTATTATTGGTCCATTTTTCCGGACCAATTACAATCTTATTTGGGTTTTCATTTAACCATGCAGCCCACCAGCTGAAACTGCTGTTCGCGATGATATTATGTTTGCAGGAACTCATCAGCTGCATATCTATATGACTATTGCCGCCATCATTTCCCGAAATATAGAATTTCGGACCATCGAAATCAAGATGCTCTCTGCACCACTGAAGATCGTCGGAGAAAATATAGAATACAGGATTTTCAAGCGAGGCACTCATTTTACTAATTGCCTTTTTATAATAATCAAGGGAACACAGACCCCCTAAAAGCTCGTCCTTAAGGTAATCACCCCTTCTGATATGCACCGATACGCTGGTCGTGCTCTTAATCGACTGCATATAGCTGGTATTATCTTCGTTCAGTAGATTATTAAACCTGAATTCAGCCCGTATTTTTTTTTCTATATCTATAAAATAACCTTGATTCTGCCAATATCCCCAATACAACATGGGTTTTTTGTTATGGAGTATATCCTGGTCGAAAGCGAAAAAATTATCCTCGACCTTGTAGGTGTTTTTTAACATTAAAACTCTTCGCACTTTGCGGTATATCCAGGATCTGATATGAGGACTATACAGATTTACGGTGAAAAGCGACGCCTGGGGAGGATGAATACCAAATACCCGGGTTAGTTCGAAGCCGTTATGGAGCGTATAATTCTCGTATCCGGATAAATCTGTTTTGACAGATTTATGCCGGTGAGATAAAGCCAGATAAAAAGCATACTGAAACATCTGATTTCCCAGACCGCCCAGGATTTTGACTACTTTCATTTTAAAAGAGATTATAGGGGCAAACGGATTATTACACAGGTATTGACTCTAGAATGGTTTTTCGATAAGCATTTGCGAAATTTTCGAACGAAAATTCCCGTTTGACTGTATCATATGCATTTTGACTTACTTTTTCCAGTTCGCTCCTTTTCTGCAGGAGTTCAGTGAATTTTAGCACAAAACTGGCAATAATTTGATCTTCATCAACAGGGTTTTTAATAAGGTAACCGTTGCCTTTATGTTCACCAATGTAAGCATTCAGCTCTCCTACCTCGGTAGAGATTGGTATAAGTCCAAAACTCATTCCTTCTAAAATTACCATAGGAAGCCCCTCTCTTCTTGAAGTCAATAAAACTACGTGAGCTCTTTTGTAAAATTCATTTAAGACGGACTTATCATAGATGGCACCAGCTAGCTGGATGTTCTGAGGCATATCTTCCGAGTCTTCGAAATCGCCAATTACGGTGAATTTAAGTGGTAAAGCTAATTTTTGACATCTTTCAGCAATTGACTTAACGATATGGAATCTTTTCTCGGGGCTGTTTCTTGCGACAAAAAGAACCTCGAGAATACCGTTAAAATCCTTTTTCTGAAAAGGTTGTTCAATGTCAACAAAATTAGGAATGATCTCGACGCGTTCTAGATAGCTTTCCTCTATATGATTCTCTGCATAATGATTTTTGAGCTGCTCTAATAATTTTTCGCCAAGTACAATTCTCTTGTCGATTCGCCGTGTATAAGGTAAACTACGCCATTCAGAACCTTGTTTAAAATCAGCAAAATTGTGGAGGAGATCTATAATTGTTACGTGTGGTTCCAAAAGCGGAATCATCTCATATAAGAACTCACTATTACCTCCAAAAACGACTGGCGATTTTTGCTTGTTGATCATTTTAGCCAGCTTTTTGTACATGTGTTTTTTATAACTGACCTTTTCTGCCCATCTACCCAGATTAATAACTGTAGAATTGGATTCAAATTCGTTTTTAAAGCCCTCGTTTCCGGATTTGGTCGTAATAAAACAGATAGGGTCCAAGGCCTTAAATAATTTTAGAAGGCTGATATGTACACGTTCTGCTCCTCCAAATGCCCAGGTGTAAAAGAAGAAGAACAATTTTCTTTCTTTATTAAGTCCTGTATGTATTCTTGGATAATCTAAAAGTGCAGTGAAATTACTATAAGATCGTTTTATTTTTTTTATCATATTATCCTTATTAAAGCTGTAACCCTTAGCCGTCCAGCGTAATTATAATTTAGTCATTCTGAATAAATGCCTTAATCCTTTTAGATATGTCATCCGTAGGGATGTCGAAAGGGAGCAAATGAAATAAAATATTTCTGGCTTTTTCGGTACGTCTTTTTGAAAAAGCAAAGAGAAGTCTAAATGGTATAGCCAATAAAAGCTTCGTCCGGTTAAAAGATCTTCCTGTATTCATGTGAACTTTGATGGCAACATAATACTTTAGAAGAATGGCGTCGGAATCCCTGAAACCTTTAACTAACTGGTCTCTGAATTCAATATTAAGTTTGTGAGCTCCAATAAAATGCTGATAAACCAGCCGATCATCATAATATAGTTTGTAACCTTTCAGAGTAAGCCGAAGGCAATATTCCGTATCTTCTGCTGATAGAACATTAACTTCACTCTCCACCAGAAAGGATTGATAATCTTTATACATGTTAAGGTAGACTGATCGTCTGGTTACCAGACCTGCACCCCATAGCCTCGATCCAGGTTTAAGTATTCCATTCTTATCTGCCTGAGGTCCGGTTGCATAATCTTGACTATGTGCTGCAAACCAATCAGGGAGTTCAGACGCATCAGTTGCAGGAATGCCCCGGCCACCAGCGGCTGCAACTTCGGGCATCGTATGGAGAATGTTATATGCTTTTTCTATATAGTCAGGTGCAAGCCAGTTATCATCATCGCATATAATCAGAAATTCATATTCTGCAGCCTGGATCGCCTTCTGGAGCGCGAATAATTTACCTGGCTTGGATTCTTTAATGATTCTGAATGGGATATTTTCGGGAGAATTGGCATTCCAGATGGTTTCTGCTATTTTAATGGTGTCGTCAGAAGACCCGTTGTCTGCCAAAATTACCTCCCAGTGAATGGATGGAGATACTATTTGCTGTGCGATATGAATTATTGTTTGACTCAGTCTTGCCGCCCCATTATGGGTGCAGATAATAATCGTCATTCCGTTTTTCATGTACTTTATTTATTTCTAATAACCCCAAACTTTTTGGCGTAGTTAGCTTAGTCGTCTATTTTTAGGTTAATTTAGGTTTCCACATTTAGAAGGGAAGAGGAATTCGCGCCGCTGTGTTATTGTTCCACGAAAGTTTGTAATTCAATCAATCTGCTATAGATGCCTTTTTGCCGTAATAATTCATGATGTGTACCCTGTTCAACAACTCTTCCCTGATCAATCACCGCAATCATATCTGCATTCATAATTGTACTAAGTCTATGTGCAATGACAATGGAAGTCCGGTTTTCCATTAATTTGTTTAATGCATCCTGAACCAGTTTCTCTGATTCAGTATCCAGTGCAGATGTGGCTTCATCCAACAACATCACAGGGGGATTAGCTAATACAGCTCTGGCAATACAAATTCTTTGTCTCTGTCCTCCTGAAAGCTTATTTCCGCTGTCTCCGATATTGGTGTCATAACCATTTTCTGTATTTATGATGAAACTGTCAGCATTCGCGATTTTTGCTGCTTGTATGATTTCTTCCCTGGTAGCAGACGGATTAGCAAAAGATATATTATTCGCGATAGTATCGTTAAACAGGATTGATTGCTGGTTAACGGTACCGAGCTGAGCCCTGATGCTTAGCATGCTAAGTGATTTCAGATCATGTCCGTCTATCGTTATTCTACCGGCCTGAGGATCGTAGAATCTTGGAATCAAATCCATTAACGTTGTTTTTCCACCACCCGAGGGCCCTACAAGCGCTACAGTCTGTCCTTTTTTAATGGTCAGGTTAATATCGTGCAGAATTGTTTTTTCACCATAACTAAAACTGACCTGCTCAAATTTAATGCTGTCCGAAAATGTATTCAGCTGAATGGCGTCCGGAACATCAACGAGTTCTGGTTTTGTATCGATCAAATCCAGTACCCTTACGCCTGCAGCAATACCGGAATGGATACCACTAAATGAATCGGTAATAGCCTTGATCGGCTGCATGACCTGAGAAAAAATGGCTATATAAACCAGGAATTTTGCAGGGGTTAATTCACCCTGGTGATTCAAAATCATTGTCCCTCCGTAAAGTACAATAAAAACGACAACGAGTACACCCAGCGTTTGTGATACGGGGGATGCTAATTGTTGTCTCCTGATCATTTTTCTGGTTAGATTAGAATAAAAAATATTCTCGTCGTCAAATTTAGTTTTGATTCTTTCAGAGGCATTAAAGGCTTTGATGATTTTAATACCACCTAACGATTCGTCTAAAAACCCAATCATCTTCGCAAAAGATTCATGTGCCTGTTTTGCTTGTTGTCTTAACCTTTTAACGATTTTACTGATTATGAATCCTGATATAGGAATGACCAGCAAAGCAAATAGCGTTAGTTTGACCGAAATCGACAAAAGTACACCGACAAAGAACATTAATTGTACAGGCTCTTTAAAAAGGACCTGCAGCGTATTGGTGACGGTAAATTGTACCACCTGAACATCAGATGCTACTTTAGAAATAATGTCACCTTTGCGTTCATTGCTGAAGTAACCGACATGGAGATCCATAATATTATTGAACACAGTTTTTCTCAGATTCAATAAAGTATGAACTCTTAGATCTTCCATAAATCTTTGCGAAAAGTAACGAAAGAAGTTAGCTAGAAATACACAGACAACAATGACAGCACAGACAACTTTTAAAGTATATAGCTTTCCATAGGCAGTAATACAATATGCAATATATTCATTGAACCGACCGACTAGGTCGAAAGAAGAAACGTTCTGTATTAACGTTGAGGGATGGTCATTCGCCCCGGAAACAAATAGAGTCTCCAGCAGCGGTCCTAATAATGTAAATAAAAAGGTGTTAAATAATACAGCAAGAATAGTTGCTACCGCATATGGAATTGCAAACTTCTCTATGGGTTTTGCAAATGATAAAAGTCTGAAATATGTTTTGATCATGATTAATGAGGATGGCTATTTATACCTGTGCGTAGCCGTCGTCGCACCAGGATGATTTATCAGCTAATGTTCGTTTATAAATGACGTCATTCTGGGCGGAGTTGGCTCTTGAATTTATTTTATGATAAATATGGTAGCATAATGCTGCCATTTTCAATCGTCTCCTTTGCACACCTGAATGTAGCAGGCGCGCACCGAATTCATAATCTTCTCCTCCCCAGCCTTCAAAATTATTAAAATAACCATTAACTGCGATATAATCTTTTTTCCAAAAAGCCAGATTGCAACCTTTGATATGGTACGGGTTAGAGGGATCAAATATAAACAACCATTTCATGAAAGGTAGCCTAAGCGCATTAAATCTGCTGTAAAGGCCTTTTGAAAAGATTGAAAAAGTAATTTCCCCGCTTTTAAGAATCTCCTTCGACTTGCATTCGGTAAGCATAGCCCTGCTTCCCTGTACAAAAAAACCATGTTCAGCTGCACTTCTATGATCTTTTACGAAATTTGGATCTAATATAATATCACCGTCAATTTCTATAATATAGTCAGATTTGACTTCTTTTACAGCCTTATTAAGTATTCTGCTTTTCCGGAATCCTTTATCTTCATGCCATATATGAATGAGAGGAATTTTATAACGGTCTCTGCAGCTCTCGATCAGATCCGCTGTGACCTGCGAAGAACCATCATCCGCTATGATAATTTCATTGGGCATACAGGTTTGCTGAGCAATGCTCTTCAAGACAAGCTCAAGAGCCCCCGGCCAGTTGTATGTTGAAACTATTAAAGCAACGGATGCTTTTTGATTTTGCATTCTTTAAATTTTGATCGGATTGTTTAGCTATTTATTATTTTATAATTTTTATACTCGCCAATTCTCCAACCTGTTACCTGTTCTATACGATGAAGCATTAATCTTCTGAATGATAAAGCAATTTTTTTAGGATTATGTTTGAAAACCCAGTCCTGATTTGCAATTGTTTCTTTCATGGTAAGAGGGTGGCTATCTGTAAATGGAGCGAGAATATCTGCGACAGTCCCGAAATCAAATGTTTTATAGTCTTTATACTGTTCTTCGGTCTTGTCTTGCGACTGATAGTAATTATTGAAGCGTTTTACTTTACCCAGCAGCAGATCCGGATTTCTGCAATAGGAATAATGGAAAATTCTTGCATTCAACAAAAGCACATTCAGCTTTCTGCTGTTTGTCTGTCGCAAATAATCTTCATGACTAGGATAGATTCTGAATCCCTGGGAGTCTTTGTAGGAATATACTCCGGGTAAATTACGCACTATACGAATCTCCCGGCGATGCCATCTTCTGGTTGTTCCGATATGTTTATAGTCCCCTATAAAGTGATAGAAATTAAACAGAAACCCCTCAACTCCGGGATCGTTTAAATTATCTTCCATCGCTTTTTTTATTTCAGCAAGACTATCTTCATGAAATACCTCGTCAGATTGAATATGAAATGCCCAGTCTCCGGTGCAGGCTTTTAAGCCAATATTTGCCTGTTGTGCAAACACCTGGCCTCCTTTAATAAGTTCATCGTCCCATACAGTGTCAATTATTTTGATTTTCGGTGACCCTATAGCTTCTATGGCTTCACGTGTACCATCATCTGACTTTCCTACAACAGCAATGAATTCATCACACAACGGCAGGATAGAAAGTATAGATTCTATAACCGGATACCCGTAGGTAAAGCTGTTTCGCATATAGGTAAAACCACTAATCTTCATGTTGGAGTCTTGTTTTAGTTAAACGTATCGTGTTCTTTTTTTGCGACAAATATAAATTTTATGTTAAGGAACTGACTGATAACGAGTGTGAATAAAATAAAAACAATCTTGCTAAAGACAGTTTAATTTGTCCTTAACCTTTTTTTATGCCAGAATGATTTGCCGCTAGGTATTTTATAGGGAGTATTTAATTTTAAGGTTTTAAAACCGGTGTCGTTAATTGCTTCTGTTTCCAATGGTCAGCCTTTTTTTCATAGAGAAAGAATTTTCCTAATTTGTATTTGACTTTTAAATGTCCATCGTAATCTGTACCTAATAAACGGAATTTGGTTTCAGGATGTTGTGCCAGCGTTTCATTGATCGCTTTAGTGTAAACCGTCGGACCTGTCATCTGATGTACATCGTGGGGATAACGGTTATGGCTGATATTGTCTAAGACCAGCTCGATTGCTTTTTCGAGAAAAGGATGACCAGCACTAAAAATCAATGCCCATTGTGCGAAAAAGACTGGGTCGCCTTCCTTTGTAATTATAGCGACATCGTCCTCTTGAATAAAGCTGTCCAGACGCGAGTTAATACCACTGTCAATATCCAGATAAATACCACCTTTTTTATATAAAACAGCATACCTGAAGAAATCTGCTTTTGCAGCACCGATGTTGAGCCGACGATAAGCTTCGTTCATTTCGGATCCATATTCTTGCTGTAAAAATGCCGAAATCCTATCGTCATCATAGAACTCATACGTATATTCCGGATTTTTCTTTCTGAACCGGGCAATATGCCAGCGGGTAATCATCGGAAGTTCTTTTGATTTAAAAGTCTGGTGTATTGTCTTTGGTATAGCCATTGAGTTGCCTGGATTGAGGTTTTTCTAGTGTTAGAATAGACGGCGCAAGTTAAAACATTTCTTTCAGGATACCTTAAACGGATTCTCCAAGGCTTCCGTTCCGATAGATTATTAAGAAACGAAGTTTTAATATATTAGTTAGGTTTGTCTTAAAAACAGGACTTTCCTGACTTTTCAGGATGTATTATCCAGAAAAGCAAACAATAGGAGTACGGACGATTAACAACTGACAGAATGCCGACGTTCGATTTTGCGGATAAAAAATATATCTGTTAATACACTAGTAGAAGCGATATTTTAGCGTGTATGAGTTAATTGTTTGGTTTATAGTTTGTTCTGGTTTTTGCGGCTGCTTGTTTTTTAAAGCAGCATTCTACGGATCCGAATTTCTGTACAGTTGTTAATTTACGGATTGAAAGCAATTTTACTGAACTGAATAAATATGTTAAATTTGGAACGGAGTTTGTGTAACTGTTGTGAGAATTAAAAATTTGTTTAATTTTGCTACACAAAAAAATTATACAATTTAAAATTTGTTTAACCTTAAAAAAGAAAAAATTATGAATTATTCTACTTTAAAGAAGGGGTTGGCGTTTTCTGTTGTTGCGGTTATGGGAGCATCTACGCTTGCATCTGCACAGGAAACTCCTGAGTCCTCGTCTTCAGCCAAGGTATTTGGCGGAAGAGGCCAGTACAGAACCTGGACAATCGGTGTTAATGGTGGTGTTATGTCTCCATTCTTAGCTATCGGTGGTAAAAATGATTTCACTAACGCTGACGTTAACTTAGGTTACGGTGTTTCATTGAAAAAACAATTAGGTCATGCTTTCGGATTAGAAGGTAATGTATTCCGTGGTAAAGTTTCTGGTACTAACAAAGACTTTGCTGGTGGTAGCCAATTTGACCGTAAAGACTTCGAAACTCAACTTGGTTATGCAGTTGATTTAAGAGGTGTTGTTAACGTTGCAACTGTTGATTTCTTACGTCGTGAGAATTCAGTTAACTTCTTCGTTACTGCTGGTTACGGTTTAGTAGCTTATGCTCCAAAATTCACTACTGGTTCTGGTCAAGTTGTTGACTGGAAAGATAAAGCTGGTGAGTCTAACGGATCAGGTGATAAAAAATATGTAAAAGAAGCATATATCCCAATTGGTGCTGGTGTTAAATTTAAAGTTTCTGACCGTGTTGCGTTTAACTTAGGTTACACAATGCACTTTGTTGACAGTGATAACTTTGACGGAACTTACGCAAAAGGAAATAATGATAAATTCTCATACGGTTACGCTGGATTAGAATTCTCATTAGGATCTAAATCTAAACCAGATTTAAACTGGGTTAATCCTTTAGCTTTAATGTATGATGAATTGAAAGATCCATCTTTACGTCAAGAAGTTGAAGCATTAAAAACTCGTGTTTCTAATGTTGAGAAATCTGTTGAAGATTTGAAAAAAGATAGCGATGGTGACGGTGTTTCTGATCAATTCGACAAATGCCCAGGTACGCCTGCAGGTACTGCTGTTGATGGTTCAGGATGTCCACTTCCAGTAGCTACAGCTCCTGTTGCAAACGCTAATGTAACTGGTTTCGAAACTATCCAATTTGAATTCAACTCTTCAGTTTTAAAAACTGAAGCTTATCCAACTTTAGATAAATTATCTTCAGTTTTACGTGAAAACGGTGGTAAAGCCTTAGTAAAAGGTTATGCTTCTAGCGAAGGTACTGCTGCATATAACCTGAAGTTATCTAAAGACAGAGCGAATTCTGTTAAAACTTACTTAGTAAACTCTGGTGTTTCTTCAAACCAAGTAACTACTAAAGGATTTGGTGAAGCTAATCCAATTGCTTCTAACGATACTGAAGAAGGTCGTATCCAAAACCGTCGTGTTGAAACTTCAAGAAACTAATCTTTCTTAAACAACATAAAAAGAGGGCCCTGATTCAGGGCCCTCTTTTTTTTTATACTCCATCCTGGAAAGGCAGCTTCTCCTGTAGAAAGTCTGCATGAATGATCGTTTATTTTATACATTTGTTATATGTATTTTTTCAGAAAAAAAGATCCTGATCGACCAACGAGTACTGACATTAAAATTATGCATGTCATTAATGTAGTTGCTATCACAGTTTTTCTGACCGGGATTATTTTAAAACTTTTACACCTGATTTAAGATGAAGAAAATTATCAACACTTCTAATGCCCCTGCTCCGATTGGTCCATATAGTCAGGCTGTCCTGGCTAACGGTTTTCTATATGTTTCCGGACAAATCCCTATTAATCCTGCAACAGGAGAATTAAGCAAAGATTCTATTAAAGCGGAAACTGAACAGGTTATGAGAAACCTGAACGCTGTGCTTATGGAAGCCGGTTTTGAGTTCAAACATATTATAAAAACAACTATATTTTTATCTGATATGGCTTTGTTTAATGAGGTCAATGAGGTTTATGCCGGTTATTTTAAGTCTGAGTTCCCAGCCCGCGAAACAGTAGCTGTAAAAGGTCTGCCTAAAGCGGTCAATGTAGAAATATCTGTTATTGCTTATAAAGGATAAGTTGGAAAAGTCTAATTTGAAGTACCTGCTTGCGGCATTGGGCTCTTTTGCACTCTGGGGCTTTTTTGCAATTCCGCTCAGGAACATCAAATCATTTCCTGCCGAAGAAATTTTGTATTATCGGATCTTTACCTCTCTGATCTGCATTTGGGTGGCAATCCTGCTTTTCAGACGGAAACAATTGAAAGCAGATATCCAGGTTATCAGAGAAATAACACCAGCCAAAAGAAAGACGTATTTCTGGCAGTTATTACTGGCCACTGTTTTTCTAATGATGAACTGGTATACCTTTATCCATGCTGTCAATAACGTTAGTCTTACCTCTGCGGCATTTGCTTATATGGTCTGTCCGTTATTGACAGCATTTGGTGGCTTTCTGATTCTAAAAGAACCATTATCCGGATTGAAACTTCTTTCTCTGGGACTAGCGCTGGTTAGTATTGTTTTCCTCGCTACGGGTTCCCTGACGGAAGTATTGTGGTCCACTGTGATCGCTTCTTTTTATGCGGGCTATCTGATTATTCAACGTAAGATGCAGGGGCTTGATAAGCTAAATGTGCTTGCAGTGCAGTTTGCTTTAGCAGTGTTCATTCTGCTGCCTTTTTATTTTTTCAGGCATCATGGTTTTCCGGACAGCTCTTGGTTTTGGCTGAATATCCTGGCAATAGCAGTGGTATTCACTATCATTCCTTTATTTTTGAGTTTATATGCACTAATCGGAATCCCGTCTTCAACATTGGGGATTATGATTTATATCAATCCGATTATAGCATTTGCTGTAGCTATCCTATATTTCGGTCAGCTTATTAGCCTGAATCAGGTTTATGCTTATGCTACACTTTTATTTTCTGTAATTTTATTCAACTCGAAGCAGCTTAGAGAAATCTTTGCCGCAAAATCCAATTGAACTCTTGCTGAATGCTGATCTAGATACAACTATTGAGTTTCTGAAAGGGGTAGGACCCAAGAGAGCCGAAGTGCTGCAGAAAGAACTGGGTATTTATACCTATGGGGATCTGCTTGGTTTTTACCCTTTCCGTTATATTGATAGAACCAGGTTTTATAAGGTGTCAGAACTGGATCCGGATCTTCCTTATGTACAGATTCTCGGCCGGATCACAGGAAAAGAAACCATTGGTGAAAAGCATAAAAAGCGAATTGTTGCCCGTCTAACTGATGAAACCGGAACTATAGAATTGGTCTGGTTTCAAAGTCTGAAATGGGTAGACGAGCATGTTATGCGTGGTAAAGTGTATATTGCTTTTGGCAAACCAACGGTATTTAATGGCAGCTTCAGCATATCCCATCCTGAGCTCGAGCCTTATCCAAGACCCGCAACTGTTACAGGAAATTTAACACTGCAACCGGTTTATAATTCGACTGAAAAACTAAAGAAGTTTTCAATTGACAGTAAAGGTATTCAGAAGCTGCAGGCTTTGGTTATTACAAACTGTCTGTCTGAAGTAAGGGAAACGCTTCCTGCTTATATTCTGGAAAAATATAAACTTATCAGCCGCAAAGAGGCTTTGCTTCATATTCATTTTCCCGCCGACAGTAAAATGCTGCAGCATGCGCAGCGCAGATTAAAATTTGAAGAGTTATTCTTCATTCAATTACAGCTTCTGGCTAATAAGCAATTCCGGGAACTTAAGTTTAAAGGACACCGTTTTAGCCTTGTTGGAAATTATGTTCATACCTTTTACCAGGAAATTCTCCCCTTCGCATTAACAAATGCGCAGAAAAGAGTAATAAAAGAGATCCGTACAGATACACAGCGTGGTATTCAAATGAACAGGCTTGTGCAGGGAGATGTGGGTAGCGGTAAAACCGTCGTCGCGCTGATGAGCATGTTGCTTGCGAATGACAACGGATTTCAGGCTTGTATGATGGCTCCTACAGAAATTCTGGCAAGGCAGCACTATCAGTCTATCTTTGAATTGGTAGGTGATCAACTGATTAGGGTGGCTATTCTAACCGGTACAACAACCAAAAAGCAGCGTACGCTTTTGCATGCACAGCTGGAGGCAGGTGAGATAGATATATTGGTTGGTACACATGCCCTTATTGAAGACAAGGTAGTTTTTAAGAATTTGGGTCTTGTTGTTATTGATGAGCAGCACAGGTTTGGAGTTGAACAGCGGGCGAAACTGTGGCGTAAAAATGCAGTACCGCCTCATATCCTGGTCATGACTGCAACACCAATTCCACGTACGCTGGCTATGACGATCTACGGTGATCTGGATGTTTCTGTGATAGATGAATTACCTGCCGGACGTAAACCTATTGACACCCGGCATCTTTATGAGGGTCAGCGTCTACGCATGTTTGGCTTCATGAAGACTGAGATCGCCAAAGGGAGACAGGTTTATGTGGTTTATCCACTGATTAAGGAGAGTGAAAAGCTGGATCTGCTCCATCTGGAAGCAGGCATTGAGCAGATGCGGTATCAGTTCCCTCTGCCGGATTATCAGATCAGTATTGTCCACGGTAAGATGCCAAATGCAGACAAACAGTTCGAAATGGATCGTTTTATTACCGGTAAGACCCAAATTATGGTGGCTACTACCGTTATAGAAGTTGGTGTAAACGTTCCGAATGCGTCAGTGATGATCATTGAGAATGCAGAGCGCTTCGGTCTCTCCCAGCTGCACCAGCTACGGGGCCGTGTGGGTAGGGGTGCTGAACAAAGTTTCTGTATTCTGATGTCTGGGAATAAATTAAGTAAGGAAGGCCGTAAAAGGCTGGAGACAATGGTGAGAACAAACAACGGTTTTGAAATCTCAGAGATAGATCTCGAATTGCGTGGGCCTGGGGATCTTTCAGGTACGCAGCAAAGTGGTGTGCTCGACCTAAAGCTGGCAGACCTGGTTAAAGATCAGCAAATTCTTCAGGAAGCCAGAAATACAGTTATTGATATTTTCCAGCAGGATCCCCTGCTTACTTTACCGGAAAACGCGCTGTTGAAGCGATTTACCGATAAAAAAAACAGAGGTATTGCACTGGATAAAATTTCTTAATCTTCGTCACTTCCCGGAAGAGATCCCGATCCACTGTATGCTCCTTTTCGGATAACTGGTACACCGAGGTGTTTATAAAGTTCATCTAAATGCAATAAACTTCCATTAGTGAGGTTGCCCAGAAATACAATTACAATGTTTTTGTCCAGATCTCTGACATATATATGTCTGAACCCATGCCACCATCCTGTGTGGTAGACCACCTTTCTGCCTTTATCTCCGTCGAACATTCTCCAACCATATCCATAGTTAAAGTGACCGTTGACAGGTTTATTATGTCCGGTATAAGCTGAATCCAGGCTCGCTTGTGTGAGCAATCTTCCAGTCTTTAGCGCATTGTCATATAAAACAAGGTCGTGAACTGTGCTGTATATTCCTTTGTCTCCGACAGGGCCATCGAGAAAGTTCTGTACAACCGAATACTTCCATGTGCGGTCATGACCGACAACATCTACAGGTATTTTAGGATAAACTGTCGTTGAATATACATGCGTATTTTTCATGCCTGCCGGTTTAAAGACATGATCCATCATATAGTCTGAATAGGGTTTGCCCGTTACCTTTTCTATAATGGATGCCAGCACCATGTAATTGGAGTTATTATAGTGAAACCTGGTATCCGGCTTGGCATAACGGTTAGGTTTGTATTCTGCGATCAGGTTCATGACGTCCATGTTGCTCATCGGTTTCTTCTTATCTTTCCATACGCCGTCACTGAAGTACACGTAATTCATCATTCCACTACGGTGTGTAAGTAATAACCTGATAGTCACTCCTTCGTAGGGAAAATCGGGGAAGAATTTTTTGACATCATCAGTCAGGTGGAGTTTGCCTGCTTCTATCAGTTGCATAATCGCTACACCTGTAAAGGTCTTGGTTATAGAAGCCAGTTCAAATTCTGAGTTAATTTTAAGGCTGTCTCTGTGCAAGTAGTCTGCCCAGCCTAAAGACTTTTCATAGAGTATTTTACCGTCTTTGGCAACAAGCATATTTCCGTTAAATCCGTATTTTTTATGTAGGTTCTGGGCGAAATCAGCAATCCATTTATCTCCTTTTTCAGGATTATAAACCAATAAAAGACTATCTTTTTTATCGTCACTCACTGTCCGGATTTTCGGATCCGATATTTTTTTTTCGGAATTGGAGCAGGCACTAAATGTAGATACAGCGAGTAGCGCTGCGAAGGTAATTATACGATAAGTCATGAATTGGTTTAGTCTTTTTTGAAGCTCGAAAAATAACACTATTACCGCTTAAAACGCAAAAGAGTTTTAAACATTATAAAAGACTTTACATTCTTGTATACATATAAACCTTATTTTTGTAATGCTTCGTTTTTTTAACAGAGCAAAACTATTTTTGAGTAGAAACAGAATAAAATTACATCAAATTAAATACAGAACAAATGACTTTTAGAACCGAACACGACACCATGGGCGAAGTGCAGGTACCTGCCGATAAATATTGGGGGGCACAAACTGAACGTTCACGTAATAACTTTAAAATCGGACCTGAAGCTTCTATGCCGAAAGAGATTATCCATGCTTTTGGTTATTTGAAAAAAGCTGCAGCACTGGCGAATAATGAGCTTGGTGTTCTGTCTGCTGATAAAGCAGAATGGATTGCTAAAGCTTGTGATGAAGTTATTGCAGGTAAACTTGATGATCAATTTCCACTGGTAATTTGGCAAACCGGTTCAGGCACGCAAAGCAATATGAATGCGAATGAGGTAATCGCTTACCGCGCACACGTACTGAATGGCGGTGACCTGGCAGACGTTTCGAAAATTCTGCATCCTAATGATGATGTGAATAAGTCACAGTCTTCGAATGATACTTATCCGACAGCAATGCATATTGCAGCTTATAAACAGGCTGTTGAAATAACAATACCGGGACTGGAAAAATTACAGCACACTTTACAAGCTAAGGCTGTAGAATTTGCCGATGTAGTTAAAACAGGCAGAACCCATTTTATGGATGCTACGCCGCTGACGCTGGGCCAGGAGTTTTCGGGCTATGCACAGCAGTTGACAAATAGTATCCGCGCAGTAAAAAATGCCCTGGTTATGATTACTGAACTAGCATTAGGTGGTACCGCTGTTGGTACTGGGCTGAACACACCTAAAGGTTATGATGTATTGGTAGCTGCGAAAATTGCAGAACTGACTGGATTACCTTTTGTTACTGCACCTAATAAATTTGAAGCACTGGCAGCACATGATGCGATGGTAGAGCTTTCTGCAGCTTACAAACGTACAGCTGTAGCATTAATGAAAATAGCCAATGATATCCGTATGCTTAGCTCCGGCCCGCGTTCGGGAATTGGCGAAATTGTCATCCCGGATAACGAACCAGGTTCTTCTATCATGCCAGGTAAGGTTAACCCGACTCAGCCGGAAGCTTTAACAATGGTTTGTGCACAGGTAATGGGTAATGATGTTACTGTTGGTATTGGCGGAAGTAACGGGCATTTTGAATTAAATGTGTTTAAACCAGTTATTGCAGCGAATGTGCTCCAGTCCGGAAGGTTATTAGGTGATGCTTGCGTTTCATTCAATGATAACTGTGCTGTTGGTATTCAGGCAAATCTTCCTGAGATTAAGAAACATCTGGAGAATTCACTCATGTTGGTTACAGCCCTTAATCCGCATATCGGATACGAGAATGCTGCTAAAATTGCTAAAAAAGCACATAAGGAAAACAAAACTTTGCGTGAAGCTGCAATTGAACTTGGTTTGCTAACCAGTGAGCAATTTGACCAGTGGGTTAAACCTGAAGATATGGTGGGTAGCCTGAAATAATATGACGAGATATCATTATCTTTTTTTGTCATTTATCCTGCCAGCATTTTTGGCTTGTGAACGCAGGCCAAATGTGCAAGGAAACGGAGAAGTATTTTTACAGGGTATCTGGAATCAGGACAGTATTCCCAATGCGGAAAAGTTAATGACCTACACCAGTCATCAGATCAAATTTACCTGCGATTCTTTTTATGTAGATATGACTACGCATTCAAAAGTAAACTATTACGAAGATCCTTGTTATAATAATGGGGTTTGGAAGGAGTATGCAAAAGGTGTATATGAGGTTCGTAAAGATAGCCTGTTTCTGGAAGGTACTTATACCAAATCAAATTATAAGCAGAAAGTATCTGGTTGTTATACTATAGGGATTTACAGGAAAAGTTTTCTGATTATCCCTGCGGAGAAAGGTCAGTTATATTTGCAGAATCTAAGCGATCAGCGTGATGTGCATTTAGCACTTAAACAGGAGATCGTCTGTATTCCAAAAGAACTATAATTTTATTCAGCCTGTGGATACACAGGCTGAATTTTGTTTTGAGCCGTTCTTAAAGAGGGCTCTTTTTATTTAATTAATAGCATAAATTGCTCTATGAAACAGTTTAAAAAGTTGTTTTTTCTAATTGCCATTCTGGCCTATCTTCCATTTAATGTATCGGCCTGGGGTCTTACCGGACACCGGATTGTAGGGCAGATCGCCGATTTTTATCTGAGTGCAAAAGCACGGAAAGCGGTGAAGAAAGTTTTAGGTACAGAAAGCCTTGCCATGGCAAGTAACTGGCCTGATTTTATCAAGTCCGATACCAGCTATAATTACATGGGCAGCTGGCATTATGTGAACCTTCCGGAAGGTTTGGATCAGCAGGGTGTTTTTAATTTCCTGGATTCTTTCCAGGACGCAAATGTCTACAGTAAAATCCCTGAAATGACTGCCATTTTAAAAAATAAAAATTCCAGTCCGGAAGCACAACAACAAGCAATGCGTGTGCTGATTCACTTGGTCGGAGATCTGCATCAGCCTATGCATACAGCCAGAAAGGACGATTTAGGTGGTAATAAGATTCAGGTGAGCTGGTTCGGACAGCGGTCAAATCTACACAGAGTATGGGACGAGGGCCTGGTAGACTACCAACAGCTGAGCTATACAGAATACGCCAATGCAATCAATCATCCGACTAAAGCACAATTTCAAGCCTGGAGCCACGACAGCCTTAAAGATGCTGTTTTTCAAAGCTACCAGATTTGTAATGATATTTATAAAGCCACTCCGGCAGAAGCCAAGTTGAGCTATAACTACAATTTTAAGTTTGTAGATGTAGTTAATCAGCAGTTATTAAAAGGTGGGATCCGACTAGCTGAAATCATCAACAGGATATACGGATAGTCTATTTATTTAATTCATAAAAAGGGCTGCTGCAAAAAATTAATTTGCAGCAGCCCTTTTTTGTTTGGGATCCTGACCGGTGTATTTACCTATTTGTATAATTGTGAAAACCTTTTATAAGCGCGCCTGTTCTGGACGTACATCAAAACCAATGAATATGGAAAATACAACAGTTAACCCGGAAACATTAAACGATCTGATTCAAATCAATAATGATCGCGTTGCCGGTTATGAAAAAGCAATTGAAGAATTACAGCCAGAAGATAGCGACCTGAAAAGTTTATTCGTCAGGATGATTTCCGAAAGTCATCAGTACAAACAAGGACTGGCATCTGCTGTACAGGGTACAGGCACAGAGCTGGAAACGGGTACAACGACTTCAGGCAAAATTTATCGGGCATGGATGGACGTGAAAGCTGTTTTTACAGGACACGACAGAAAAACTATCCTGAGCAATTGTGAGGCTGGGGAAGATGCGGCTCAACGTGCCTATAAATCTGCTTTGGAAGAAGATGACTTATCTGCGGCCAACAGAGATCTGATCAGCGGTCAAAAAGCTGAGCTAAGAAAATCACATGACGAAATTAAGGCATTAAGAGATCAGCAGGGCTAACCAATTTTTTGGTCACAGCCACTGATAGGTGTGTTAAGACGATGGAGCCTGGTCTGCAAAGACCGGGCTCTCCGTTTTAATTGGGTTTAAGTATTTTTTTTCTGATTCTGGGTTAGTTTACAGGTGTTTATATAAAAAAAATTATATTTGCGTTATGTATAAACTCTGTTTGGGACTAGTTTTTCTGGTAAATATAGTTCCGGCGTCTGCACAGTCCAGTAATTATGTACTGCAGGAGCCATATATCAGTTCGGGCGCTATCAATATTGCTGTGTCAAGGGACGACGGAGATTTGTACTTTGAAGAAGGTGAAAAAAATGAAAAAAGCGGCGACCTGAACGATGCCATTACTTTTTTTGGTAAAGCTGCTTTTGAATATAATAATGTAAGGAATTTTTCCAGATATGGTGCATCTCTGCTTAGGCTGAGCCATGTTCATTATCTAATGCAGCACTATACCGAAGCGGAGCAGGTTATTCTTAATGTTGCTTTAAAAACATACTCAAAATCGGGAAACAGATTGGGGCAGATGGCCTCCTATAATCAGTTAGGGAGAATTTACCTGGCTTCGAACAAACTGACCCAGTCTATGTGGTTCTATACGCAGCAGGGGATTCTCGCCAAGCAAACAAATAGCAATTTGAACTACATAGATTCTATGCTAGGCATCATAAGAGTTAAGATTAAGAAACGGGAGTACGCTATGGCTCTGAAAGATATACAGCGGGTTGAATTGCTGACAAAGAATACAAATACTCCACAGTATCAGGTGCAGCTGCGCCAGGTAAGAGCGGTAATTGCAGAGAAAAAAGCGGGTATCAGGTAATTATTTTGATACCCATGGCAGCGGCTTTGAAATGCAGCATGTTTTTTGTAAAAAGAATTATGCAACTACTGGTTATTCATGTATTTAATTATTTTTGATAAAGATTACAGAAAAGAGACAGTGAGATACTGTCTCTTTTCTGTTTAATTATGAAATTGGTACCATATTGGTTGTTACTGTAGAAATGGATTTTAAATTATTAAAAGAGATGTTGAAAAGAGTATTATTAGTCACCTTCACAGCAGCAATCCTGGCATGTCAGGCAGCTCCGAAGCCGCAGCAGCTTGTTGAAGGCATTCCTAATATTAAACCTGATGAGCAGCAAGGCCTGGTTTTGAAGGAAATTGTGACGCTTATAGAGAACTATAACTATAAGAAGATACCATTGAATGATTCAATATCTTCCCTGATACTGGATAAATATGTCAAGTCCCTGGATCCGTATAGAAGCTATTTCCTGGCATCTGACATCAAAGATTTTGAGCAATTCCGTTTTACACTGGATGATTCATTCCGAGCAGGAGACTTAAGTGCTCCGTTTTACATATTTAATGTCTATTCCAAAAGATATAATGAAACTCTGGATTATGCTATGGCGCAGATTAAGGACAAGTATGATTTCAATAAGAATGATACTTACGTCTTTGACCGCGAGAAAATGCCATGGGTTACATCTGTATCTGCTTTAAACGAAATCTGGAAGAAAAGAGTAAAATATGAATTAATTAATCTGAAAATTGCCGGAACTCCCGAAGCAAAAAATGTAGAAACGCTGACCAAAAGATATCAGAATCTGAAGTCGCAATCGGCTAAATTGAATAATCAGGATGTATTTCAGATGGTGATGGATGCATTTACGGAGACAATAGATCCACATACCAATTATTTTAATCCGGCAAATGCTGAGCGTTTTAACGAAGATATGGCCCGTTCCTTTGAAGGGATAGGCGCGAGACTGCAATTAGAAAATGATATTCTGAAAATTGCTGAAATTATTCCGGGAGGACCTGCTTTTAAAAGTAAATTACTGAATACAGGTGATAGAATTGTGGCTGTTGCACAGGCAACAGGTGATTTTGAAGATATTATAGGTTGGAGAATTGAAAGCTCTGTAGCAAAGATCAAAGGACCTAAAGGCACAAAAGTACGTTTAAAAATCATTCCGGTAGGCCAGGATATGTCTTCTAAGCCCGTTATTATTGAGTTGACAAGAGAGAAGATCATTATGGAAGATCAGTCGGCCAAAAAGGAAGTGAAAACGATTCAATCAGATGGTCATACTTACAAAATAGGTGTAATCAGTGTGCCTGCATTCTATGCAGATTTTAAAGCTGCCAATGCTGGTGACCCTAACTATAAGAGTACAACCCGTGATGTGAAGTTATTACTGGATACACTGAAAAGGATCGATAAGGTCGATGCAATCATGATGGATTTACGTGCAAATGGCGGCGGTTCGCTTGTAGAATCTATTGATCTTACTGGTTTATTTATTGATAAAGGTCCGGTTGTACAGGTAAAAGATCTGAAAGGTCAGATTCAGGTGAACAGCGATGAAAATGCAGGTGTATCCTGGTCAGGACCAATGGGGGTAATGGTAGATCGTTTGAGTGCATCCGCCTCAGAGATTTTCGCAGGAGCAATTCAGGATTACGGACGTGGTATAATTATCGGTACACAGACTTACGGTAAGGGGACGGTTCAATCATCTATTAATCTAAATAATTTACTTAACCCTTCATTGGTGCAGCGACTGGCTATGCTGATTCAGAAAAGCTCAGGAGCCGCGGTTAAAGTTAATGGTACTGGTGCAGCTGCAGCAGCACCACCTCAGCTAGGACAGATTAACCTGACTATGGCTAAATTCTATCGTGTTAATGGTAGCAGTACACAGCATAAGGGCGTAATGCCTGATATCGTCCTGCCTTCATTCTATCCATTGGATAAAATCGGAGAAGATACAGAGCCATCGGCTTTGGCGTGGGATGAGATTCGTCAATCTAATTTTATTCCTGTCGCAGACCTCAGCGGCCTTAAACCAGAACTGATCAAAAGACATGACGCAAGGATGGAGAAGTCTCTCGACTACAAAGCGCTGATAGATGACATCGAAAGCATGAAGAAGCGTGAGCAGGAGACTTCAGTAACTTTAAATGAGACTCGATTGAAAGCTGAAAGAGATAGCCTGGAAGCAAAGAATCTAGAGAAAATAAACAAACTTCGTGCTTCCCGCGGCTTGCCTGCAGTAAAAAAAGGAGACAAGATCAAAAAAGATGAGAGCTTTGATTTCATACAAGACGAAAGCCTGCATGTACTTGCAGACCTGATGGAATTGGAACCTAAACCTCGTCCTAAAGTTAATCCTTAGTACAGGACAGCTCTTTAATCAAAACGCCCCTAAAAGTATATGACTTTTAGGGGCGTTTTTTGTTGGCAGGAAATATTAAGGATCTTTCCTTTGCATTTGCATAGCCATCATCTCTTTCATTGTTTTATTCATCCCTTCTGTAGATCCATCAAGGAAAATCACATTTCCTTCACTGTTCTCTGCGAACTGTTTGATGGATTCTGTCCACATTGTAAATAGAATTACTGAGATGTCCAGATTAGCTTGTTCCATCTCTTGTGCTGCCTTGGTCATACCATGGGCAACTTCAGCACGGAATAAAGCAATACCCTGACCACGCAACTGCGCGGCTTCTCTTTCTGCTGCAGCGGCAATCTTAATTGCATTACCATCTGCTTCTGCACCTTTTGTTTTGGTAATCAAAAGTGCCTGACCTTCATTTTCTGCAGCAGCTTTCAGGTTATGAGAAGCAACTACGCGGCTCATCGAACGCATAATTTCATCGTCGAAAGTGATATCATTCAACTGCAAATCCTGCAGGTGATATCCCCAGGATTCCAGAACCTTGTCGATTTGTTCTTTCACATGCTCCACAATTTCATTTCTTTGCGCCAATACATTTGCCTGTTTCTGTGTGGCAACATACGCACGAATAGATCCTTCAATAGTACGAATCAGTGCCTGCATCAGATTGCTTGCGTCTACGAACTTAAAAGCGACGTTTTTGATAGTTTCTTCTCCCTGATCCAAGACAGAATAGAGCAGCATCGCTTTAAAATATACGTTTGCTTGATCTTGGGTTACAGCCTGAAATGATAGCTCTACAGAGCGGTTTTGAATAGATATCCTGGAATGTATGACTTCGATTAAGGGTATTTTAAAGCTCAGTCCCGGTCTGAGCTGTCGGCGATATTTGCCGAATACAGTGACAACTCCGATCGTACCTTGTTTAACGGTGACAAAGGAGCTGAAGAGGATGATAACTACAAAAAAAATCAGGAAGTAGAGTACGTAAGCCATAATGATATTGAATTAATGTAAATGTTATAATATAAGAAAATATCCCCGGATAGCCACGGTTTTACTGAAGAGAGATCCGCTGTTCTTTGAAGCTAAGCCCGTGTCCGGGAAAATCCTGACTAGTTAAAGTAGCCATTTTCCAGAATGCAGTATGTAGCGGATCAATGGTCAGGCCATTCAATTTATCCTGTTTAACAGAGATGACGTCTGCGTAAAGAAAATCGCCATTGGCTTTGATCCTGATATCCATTAGTGGTGCGAAGCCATTAGGGCCTTTAAGACTAAACTGTCCGTAAGTGCAGAAATTACCCAGGCTATAAGCAATAAATTTATTCTTATAGACCTCTACTGCCCTTGTGACGTGCGGACCATGGCCTAGTACAAGATCAGCTCCGGCGTCAATTACGGCATGTGCGAATGCATAGACGTTTCCGCGGTTTTCCTTGTAGAAGATTTCGTCTGTTCGGGGTACATGCTCGAAATTTGCACCTTCAGCGCCGCCATGGAAGGAAACAATTACAATATTGACCTGTTTTTTAAGGAATGAGACCAGGGCTTTTGCGCTGTCTATCTGATTGATGGAGACTGTGTTTTCGTTTGGTGCGAAAGCGCAGAATCCATATTTTACACTGTCTTTTTCAAAAATACTATAGGGATGGGATGTCAGCCCGGCATAATTAATCTCCAGAGAATCGAGTAATGCCATGCTTCTTCTGCGGCCTTTATTGCCGAAATCACCGACATGATTATTAGCCAGGCTTAATAAGTTAAAACCGGCTTCTTTATAAATACCGGCATAGGCTTCAGGCATTCTGAAAGCAAAGCAGCTGTTTCCTAATGTGTCTTTACATTTAGTGGATTTTCCGGAATCAAGAAAGCTTCCTTCAAGATTTCCAAATACTATATCTCCGTTAAGATAGGATGATACATTCTTAAAGCTATCCCGGCCGTGACGTGGTGGGAGGCCTGAAGGAGAAGGATAGGCCGAACCCAGCATAATATCTCCAACAGCGATTACCTTGATGGTGTCTTTTCCAGCACCGGCTAATGTATCCTGAATAATTGATGTCGTATCAACCGACGAATTAATTGTCCCTGCAGTACCCGAACAGCTGAGTAGCATCGGAATAGTAAAGACTATAGTCAGGGTTATTAACAGCTTTACATAAATTTTTACAGGGCGAATCATTTGCATCGTAATTAACATCTGGGATAAAAAAAAAGTCCTTCTAATTTTAATCAGAAGGACTTTTAAATATTTTTTAGTTTTTATTCTTCAATCAGATCTTTTTTGCCTGATTCCAGGATTCTTCCGCCTTTATAAAAGAACCTTGAATAATAGGGCTCGTTCAAATTGCTGATTACAACTCCTCTGGATGAAGATGCATGTGCAAAGCGGTTATCACCTAAATAAATACCGATATGTGTAATACTTTTGCTCTTGATTTTAAAGAATACCAGATCTCCCTCTTTCAGTTCATCTTTTGGCAGAGGATCTACCATACTGAATATATCTCTTGAATTTCTGAGTAAGGTTGTATTGAAAACTTTATCGTAAATGGCTTTTGTGAAAGCTGAACAGTCGATTCCTTTTTGAGTGTTACCACCAAAGCGGTAAGGAGTTCCGATCCATTCGTAGATAAATTTGTAGAGTTTTACGTTAGATGTCGCGTCGACTGCAACACCCATAACCTGCGAAAAATATTGTGAGGCTAGGTTATCAGGATCTGCTAATTTATTGGTTTCTTTAGTTTTGGTCTGTGCATTTAATGCTGTAATACTGCATAAGGTGACCAGGCTAGAAAACAAAAATTTTTTTATCATGTTACACTGTTAAGTTTGGGTAAACGGTACTTGCACTTAAACGTACACCACCAGGGCTTATTGTCAGGTTGTCAAAACTATGTAATTTAGTTATGTTATCCAAATGTTATCTGTGCATTCACGGCAATTTAACACTTTTACATTGATTTGATATCATGCATTTTACAGTATTTCTTCGATATATTACAATAATAAAGTAGATTTGCTCTCATAAATAAAAATCAATAGCCAAAAATGAGTGCAGTAGAAATTAATAAAGATACCTATCTGAAGTGGTTTGAGTCGATGTTGCTGATGCGTAAATTCGAAGAGAAAACTGGTCAACTTTACGGACAACAAAAGATCCGTGGTTTTTGTCACCTGTACATTGGACAGGAGGCTGTTGTAGCCGGAGCTATATCTGCGCTACAGCCTGAAGACTCCATGATCACAGCTTACCGTGATCACGCTCATGCTTTGGCTAAGGGTGTTAGTGCAAACAGCATCATGGCCGAAATGTATGGAAAAGCAACTGGCTGTTCCAAAGGTAAAGGCGGTTCGATGCACATGTTCAGTAAAGAACACAACTTCTATGGCGGTCACGGTATCGTGGGTGGCCAGATCCCTCTGGGCGCTGGTATAGCTTTCGCTGAAAAATATAAAGGAACAAAAAATGTAAACGTTTGCTATATGGGTGACGGTGCAGTTCGTCAGGGCGCGCTGAATGAAGCCTTTAATATGGCTATGTTATGGAAACTTCCTGTAATCTTTGTTTGTGAGAACAATGGTTATGCTATGGGAACTTCTGTAGAGCGTACTACTAATATGCTGGATATCTATAAAATCGGTTTAGGTTTTGATATGCCATGCGCACCGGTTGACGGTATGGATCCTGTTGCAGTACACAATGCGATGGATGAAGCTGCTCAGCGTGCAAGAAACGGTGAAGGTCCGACTTTCTTAGAAATGAGAACTTATCGTTACCGTGGACATTCAATGTCCGACCCTGCAAAATACCGTACAAAAGACGAACTGGAAGAATATAAAGCTAAAGATCCGATTGAATCTGTAAGAGAGATCATCTTAAAAGAAAAATATGCTGATGAGGCATGGATTGAAGAAATCGAAGCTAAAGTAAAACAGATCGTTGATGAATCAGTGAAATTCGCTGAGGAATCACCTTGGCCGGAAGCATCAGAATTATATACTGATGTTTATGTGCAGCAGGACTATCCATACGTCCTGGATTAATTTTTGAACATATTTCAATTTGATATTATAGAATGGCTGAAGTAGTTAAGATGCCCAAGATGAGCGACACCATGACCGAAGGGGTAATGGCGAAGTGGCATAAAAAAGTTGGCGATAAAGTAAAAAGCGGTGATGTACTGGCTGAAGTGGAAACTGATAAAGCGACCATGGATCTGGAATCATACTGGGACGGAACTATGCTGTATATCGGTGTAGAAGAAGGAAAAGCAGTACCGGTAGATGCTGTTATCGCTGTAATTGGTAAAGAAGGAGAAGACTATAAGGCTGCTCTTGATGCGGAAGGAACTGCTGCTCCGGCTGCAGCTGCAGAAGCACCTGCCAAAGAAGAAGAAACTAAAGAGGCACCAGCGGCAACAGGCGCAGCATTAACAGATGCAGATCTGGAAAAAATGGGCGTTACAGTAGTACGCATGCCTTTATTAAGTGATACAATGACTGAAGGCGTAATTGCTGAATGGCATAAAAAAGTTGGAGATCAGGTTAAAGATGACGACATTCTTGCTGACGTAGAAACCGATAAGGCTACTATGGAAGTTATGGGTTATGCTTCAGGAACTTTACTGCACATTGGTGTAGAAAAAGGTGCTGCAGCTAAAGTCAATGGTATTATTGCGATTGTTGGCCCGGAAGGAACTGACATTAGCGGTATCCTAAGCCAGGGCGACGCACCAGCTAAACCTACTGCAGATGCTGCAACTGCTGCACCTGTTAAAGAAGAGGCTGTGGCTGAAGCACCATCAGAAGCTGCACATTCAAGTGACGGCAGCCGTTTAAAAGCATCTCCTTTAGCTAAACGTATAGCAAAAGAAAAAGGAATTGATTTATCTCAGGTATCAGGTAGTGCTGATGGCGGAAGAATCATTAAAAAAGATATTGAGAACTTTAAACCAGCTGCAGCTCCTGCGAAAGCAGAAGGAAGTGCTGCAACTGAAAAAGCTGCTCCATCTATCCCAGCGTTTATTGGTGAAGAGAAATACACAGAGAAACCAGTTACACAAATGCGTAAGGTTATTGCCAAACGTCTTTCTGAAAGCTTGTTCACTGCTCCTCACTTTTATCTGACTATGAGTATTGATATGGACGGAGCAATCGCTGCCCGTGCAAAAATCAATGAATTCTCGCCAGTTAAAATCTCGTTCAATGATATGGTACTGAAGGCAGTTGCTGTAGCATTGAAACAACATCCTAATGTGAATTCTTCATGGTTAGGGGATAAAATCCGTTACAATGAGCATGTGAACATCGGTGTAGCAGTAGCTGTAGAAGATGGCTTACTTGTGCCTGTAGTAAGATTCGCAGATGGAAAATCTCTTTCTCATATCTCTGCAGAAGTTAAAGACTTTGCGCAACGTGCAAAAGCTAAAAAGCTTCAGCCTGCAGATTGGGAAGGATCTACATTTACGATCTCTAACCTGGGTATGTTCGGAATAGATGAATTTACCGCGATTATTAATCCGCCTGATGCTTGTATTCTGGCTATCGGAGGAATTTCACAAGTGCCAGTGGTTAAAAATGGCGCTGTAGTTCCTGGAAATGTTATGAAAGTAACCTTAAGCTGTGATCACCGTGTAGTAGACGGCGCAACAGGTTCTGCATTCCTGCAAACACTGAAATCGTTACTGGAAGAACCAGTTAGATTATTAGTTTAATCGAGATCAAATAATTAAAAAGCTGCTTCGGCAGCTTTTTTTATGCCTTTTACTTTTTGTACTTTTGCCCGCATGTCAAACATCAAACCATCCTTAGCCAAGGGTACCCGTGATTTTTCACCTCAGGAAATGGTGAAGCGTAATTTTATTTTTGATACCATTAAAGATGTATTTAAAAAATACGGGTATGCTGAAATTCAGACTCCATCCATGGAAAACCTGTCTACCCTGACCGGTAAGTATGGTGATGAAGGCGATAAGTTAATCTTTAAGATCCTGAATTCAGGAGACTATTTAGCTAAAGCCAATCAGACGCATTTGGAAGAAATGAATTCATCTGCCCTAATTTCTTCGATCAGTGAAAAAGCACTGCGGTATGATCTTACTGTTCCTTTTGCAAGGTATGTAGTCATGCATCAGAACGATATAGCTTTACCTTTTAAACGTTTCCAGGTGCAGCCGGTATGGCGTGCAGACAGACCTCAAAAAGGACGCTACAGAGAATTTTATCAATGTGATGTTGATGTAGTGGGTTCGGCGAGTTTGTTGAATGAGGCTGAATTCGTACTTATTTATCAGGAAGCCCTTACTAATCTGGGGATGAAAGATTTTACTATTAAAATTAATAATAGAAAGATCCTGAGTGGTATTGCTGAGATTATTGGTAAGCCGGAACTGATCATCGATATGACAGTTGCGATTGACAAACTTGACAAAATCGGTTTGGATGGTGTGATCAAGGAGTTACTTGATCGTGGGTTTACTGAAGCAGATATCGATAAACTGAAACCAGTTATTTTGCTGGAAGGTAATAATGAGACTAAACTGAGTCAATTGAAAGAAGTGCTTGCTGCTTCAGAAACAGGACTCAAAGGAATTGAAGAATTGGAGCAGGTTTATAGTTATGTGCGGAATTTGCTTTCCGGAAGTCAGCTTAAATTCCCTGATCTGGAACTGGACATTACCTTGGCAAGGGGATTAAATTATTATACGGGCTGTATTTTCGAGGTAAAAACTAATGAGGCGGCTATGGGCAGCATCGGCGGTGGCGGGCGATATGATGACCTGACTGGCATGTTCGGGCTGAAAGGATTGACCGGAGTTGGGATATCTTTCGGAGCTGACCGTATCTACGATGTGATGGACGAACTTAAATTGTTCCCGGAATCAGCAACAGCCGGCACGACCGTATTAATTAGTAATTTTGATGCGCAGGCTGAACTTTATGCGCTGCCGGTACTACAGCAGTTTCGTGAGGCTGGTATTGCAGCTGAACTTTACCCGACTTCAGCAAAACTTAAAAAGCAAATGAGCTATGCAGATGCTAAATCCATCCCGTATGTTATTCTGATCGGAAGTGATGAAATGGAAAGCGGAAAACTGACCCTTAAAAATATGCAAAGTGGTTCTCAGCAACAATTAAATGCAGAGGAAATCACTTCAATCTTAATACAGGAGATTAACAGCGCAGATTAATGCGCTATCAGTTCTTTGAGAAAAAGCAGAAAATGTTCCCAGGAATGTTTATCTGCTTTTTTTTATTGCTGGCAGCTCCTTTCGAATTAGCCTTACCAGCGGCAGGTTTTTGTAGATATCGGTAATGATAACATAATAGAACAAACTCCGTCCAATATTGTTAAAATCTCAAAGGACAATCTTATGAGAACTATATGGAAAGGGTCGATTGGATTTGGGCTGGTCAATATACCAGTCAAATTATATGCTGCTGTTCAGACAAGCCGTTTAGATTTGGATATGCTGGACGGTAAAGATCATTCCAGAATCAAGTATCAGCGGATTAATGAACATACGGGTAAGGAAGTGCCCTATAATAGAATCGTGAAGGGCTATATGCTGGACGAACAGTATGTAATACTAGATGATCATGATTTTGAGGATGCAAGTCCGGAAAAGAATAAAATGATCAATCTGGAGAACTTTGTCGGCATAGAGGAGATTAATCCGATTTATTACGAAACCTCTTATTACGCCCTGCCCGAAAAACAAGGTAAGAAAGCATATTCCCTGCTTCTCAAAGCACTGACGGGGGCAAAAAAAGCAGGTGTAGCCCGCTTTGTGTTACGCAGTACAGAGAACCTATGTGTGATACATCCGCTCGATGACGTATTGGTTATAACTAAGATCAGATTTGATGAAGAAATACGGTCAACTGAAGAATTGGATATACCCAAGCCAGATACAATCACTAAGAAAGAGCTCGATGTGGGTTTGGCGCTAATTAAGCAATATACATCACCATTTGACATTGAAGGGTTCAAAGACGAATATAATGGAGAGCTACTCAAAATTATTAAGGCCAAAGCCAAAGGGAAACGGGTAAAAATCAAGAAACTGAAAGTCGCCGAAGAAAAAAGTGATGACCTTTATAGTCAGCTGATGCAGAGTTTGGGTAAAAAAGGTGCCTGATCAGCTGCCTTGACCTAGAATATCTTCAATTTTCTTTAATAAAACATCAATGTCAAAAGGTTTGGCGAGAAAACCATTAGGCTTTTCAGGGCCATGTTCTATGTTTTCGTCTGTATAACGCGCAGAAATCATCAGTACAGGAATTTTTCTGGTTTGTTCCTGTGAGCGGATCAGTGCAAGCAAGTCTCTGCCATCTACATCCGGAAGCATGATATCAAGAATAATAAGGTGTGGTTTATGCAGATGTATATGATGCAAAATATCTGCGCCTTTATCCAATCCGGTTACTGTATAGGCCTCACTTTGCAGTATGAGTGTGATCACATCTAGAATTGCATGGTTATCTTCAACAACAAGTACATTTTTATTGATTGACGGATCCATGATGTTATCTGCGAGTACACAAATATATCAAAAACAAGGACTGTTTATGTAACTTCAGAATTATATAAACAAAAAATACAGATAAACTTCAGATTTTATGCCTGTTTATTCAATTTTGGCTGATAGGTGTCGGTTTTTACCACAGCTTTTAGTTCCTGAAGTATCGTATACAGGCCAAAGTTCGTACGGTTAACATAAATGAAGTGTTTAACGCCTCTAGCTTGTTTAAACTCTGGCATTTTTGCAATTTTTTCACCATAAAGATAAAGTTTGTCAAAAAACTCAGGTTGGCTGAAATCGAAGGTTTTGCTGGTATAAGGCTTGGCAAAAAGCTGAATCATTTCCAGGTAAGCCTGATAATAAAAGTCCACCTGGCTTGGAGAATCGCCTGGAAGAATCATTTCCAGTTTACGGAAAGCCTGTATAGTTTTTTCCCGGTCATTAATTACATCTGTAGAGATTAGGGAGAAGAAAGGCTGGTAAAAATCCTCGGGCATCTCTTTGATACAACCAAAGTCAATGACACCAAGTTTCTCATCGGGTGTAATTAGGAAGTTCCCAGGATGCGGGTCAGCATGGACGGCTCTGAGCTCATGCTGCTGGAAATTATAAAAGTCCCATAAAGCCTGGCCGATTTTATTACGAAGCTTCTGTGAAGGATTAGTTGCCAGGAATTCTCGTAAATGTTTACCTTCAATCCAGTCCATGGTTATAATTCTCTTGCCTGACAATTCGGGGTAGTAACGTGGAAAAACTACATTATCGAGCACTACGCAAGCATTGGTAATCTCTATAGACCTCCTCACTTCGAGCTCATAATCTGTTTCTTCAAGCAGACGCTCTTCAACCTCAGCGATATAAATATTAAGTTCTTTTTCACTCATCCCCAGCAGACGGAAAGCAAAAGGTTTGACCAGTTTGAGATCTGAGGAAATACTGTCACCTACACCGGGATACTGAATTTTAACGGCGAGTTTCAGTCCGTTCAGCTCTGCCTCATGTACCTGACCAATAGATGCAGCATGAGTAGAACTGAGTTTAAATTTATCATAGATCGCTTCCGGAGTTTTACCGAAATTCTTTGTAAAAGTACGTACGATCAGCGGTCCAGAAAGGGGTGGCGCATTATATTGAGACTGTGTGAATTTATCTACATAAGACTTAGGCAGGATATTTTTATCCATACTGAGCATCTGTGCGATTTTTAAGGCGCTGCCTTTTAGTTCACTTAGTGACTTGTAAATGTCGGTTGCATTGTCTTCATTCAACTGAGCTCTGTCCAGATCAGGATTGAATAGTTTCTTAGAATAATGTTTGATATAGTTCCCGCCGATCTGGAAGCCGGTCTTTACGAATTTGGCAGACCTTTCAACTTTGGTAACCGGGATACTCTCTTGCTCGTTCATGCAGGCTCAGTTCAGATAGTAAAAGATTTTTTATTTCTGGAGAGGAACTTTCCGTATTCCAGTAAATTATCCAGCGGAGAACGCTGTAACAGATCAAAAGTAACGTTGATACCCTTTTCAATGGCCTCATCTGTTTTCTCGAAGTCTGTGCTGTCGTCATTAACCCAGAAGTTCAGAATAAAGCCAAATTGTACCCATAAAGCATCTTTATATCGCTTTGTCAGAAATTTACGGTCTGCGATTTCTCCATTTTCCAGACCCTCAGTGATCAGTTCATCAGCAAAGTTTTCAAAGATTGGTCTCACACCGGAAAGTACGTCCGGAGCACTGAGTCTTTTAGGTGATCTACCTAACGAGTAGATTATAAAGCTTCTGTCTTTTTTTAGCAATTCTGTATAGCTGTAGAAAAAAGATAACATTTTATCTCTGGAAGAATACTGCGGCCAAACTTCCTGGCCACGGATGGCAGTTAAAGTCTCTACCGTTAATTCAACCCATATTATTTTTTCAATGCTGTCAAAAGACGCGAAGAAACTGTAGAAGTCTGCTTCGGATATTTTCAGTTTCTTAACAAAACTGTAGACAGATTTCGGTTGCTCATCATGTGTAAGCACATAATCGATATAACCATTTCTAATTTGTTGCGCAGTTGCCATAATTGTTTTATTAATGAACGAATTAAAGGAGAGATTAGTTTGGACTTTAGCTTTTAATCACCTGTGTTTCAAACGCAAGTTCCTGAGTTTTCGATAAAAAGTAGTCATATGAGCGCAATGTTACGTTCATCAGTTTTTATTTAGCGTGTTTTACGTATTTTTGTTCAGCTTGAAAGCACATCGTCAACATATCAGTCAGATACTGGCACTTCTGTTACTCTGCGTGTTTGCAATAGCATTAACACCATGGAGTTCGCTGCATCATCATCAGGAGCAGCAGGAGAGTTGTGCGAAACCTGGAGACTTTTGCCAGCATAAAGTGCATATCAGTAAACAGCAGCATAATTGTCTTGTCTGTTCGGCTCATTTCGAAAAGGATTATAGTAAAACCAGCCATACACCGGCTGTCAGCGTCGACGGTAGTTATTTTCGCTATGCAGACCTTATAGCGCATGCAGGATATACCGCCTTAATCAGTCAGTCGCTTCGCGGCCCTCCTTTGTATAGTTAATTCCTGGCGAACTATTCGCTGTAATTCCGGGCAAAATGCGCGGATGAATAATTGTACAATTGATCAGGCATATCTGTTTGCTTCGGCATAATAGAGGTGCCAATTTTAAGAAATTTTTATGAAGAAGATATTTCTGCTCATAGCTTTGCTATGTTCAGTTTTTGCTGCATTTCCTGTTTTTGCAGTAGATAATGCAGTGTTGAGAGGTAAAATCACTGACACTCAAAACCAACCGTTGCCAGGGGCAACAATCAGTATTCCAGATTTACGTATTTCAGCTATTGCAGCGGCGGACGGAACATTTAAGTTTAGCCAGGTTCCGACAAGAGGAACAGCACTGGTTCAAGTAAGTTATATTGGCTATCAGACCATTACCAGAACTATAAACTTTTCAAGTCCCGGTGATTTGGATTTCGTGCTTAAAGCCAGTGTGATTGAGGGGCGTGAAGTAGTTATTACTGGTACAGCGTCGAGCTCAGATAACCGTAAGAACAGTACTTCTGTGACTACCGTAAGTAAAGATGACCTGCTTTACCGCCCATCTACAAATCTGATGGATGCCTTGAGCCGGGTGCCGGGTGTGTCCCAGGTTACAACCGGGCCTGCTATATCTAAGCCGGTAATCCGCGGGCTGAGTTATAATCGTGTCGTTACATTGAACAATGGCGTTAAACAACAAGGACAGCAATGGGGAGATGAACACGGAGTTGAGATTGACCAGTACAGTGCAGACCGGGTAGAGATTCTCAGAGGACCCGCGAGTCTGATGTATGGCTCAGATGCATTAGGAGGTGTAATCAATATTTTGGACGCACTTCCCGCGCCGGAAGGAACGCTAAGAGGTGAGTTTCTAACCAACTATGCAACTAACAACGGCATGACCGGTAATTCATTAATGTTGCAGGGCAATGAAAATGGGTTGGTTTATAAAGTAAGAGGATCTTATAAAAATGCCTATTCTTATAAGACGCCAACTGAGTATGTGCCTAATTCAGGTTTCAATGAAACTAATTTTGAAGGTCAGATAGGGTTGAATAAAAAATGGGGATATGCACATTTAGACGCTTCCAGCTTCCGTACGCATATCGGTTTCTATGATCCGGAAAGAAATGAAGACGGGCAACTGGTAAATGAAGATGGAGAACCTTTTACAAAGTCAGAAAACAAAGACAGGACATTGGCATATCCACAACAGGATATCAGGCACTATAAAATTGCATTGAACAGTAATATTCTGTTAGGCGAGGGCAGTTTGAAAGCGACACTAGGTTACCAGCATAACCTGCGCCGTGAGCTGGAAGAACCAGGGGAAGATCCTGCTTTATTTCTGAATAGCTATACTTACAGTTACGACCTGAAATATTCTTTCAAAAACTTTAATGGCTGGTCTCCCGTAATTGGCGTTTCGGGTGAGTTTATGCATAGTTTAAATACAACAGGAGAGGAGCAGCTTATTCCTGATTTTGATTCCAGAACATTTGGAGCATTCGCATTTGTCAAAAAAACATGGGATAAAAGTACATTTAATGCCGGCGCAAGGATCGACTATCGGAAGATGACTGGTAAAGAATTTGAAGGAGAAGAATCAAACTTCGGCGCTTTCAGTAACCAGTTCACCAGAGTGTCAGGTGCATTAGGATATACCTACGAGTTTAACGATGCCCTGAGTTTCAAAGCGAATGCTGGATCGGCATTCCGGGCGCCAAATATTGCAGAATTAGCTAGTAACGGAGTTCATGAAGGTGCATTCCGTTATGAAATAGGTAATGCAAACTTGAAACCAGAGCAGAGTTTTCAATTTGATGCTTCCTTCGACTATCAAAACCAGTATGTAAGTGCCAGTTTAGGTGGTTTTGCGAACATCATAAATAATTATATTTATTACAGAGCAGACGGGGAGACTATTGAAGCTCAGAATAAACAATACCCTGTTTACCGTTTTGTTCAGGACGATGCTTTTCTTCGTGGTGTAGAAGCTATGCTGACATTGCACCCGGTACATTATCTGCATTTTGAGAACAGTTTCTCTTATACTCGCGCTACCAACCGGGCAACTAAAGAGTCTCTGCCATTCATTCCTGCAGCTACTTTAAGAAATGAACTGCGTTTTGAACCAGAGGTCAGAGGCACAAAACATAGTTATATTTCTGTTGGAATAGATAACTTCTTCAAACAGAATAAAGTTGACAGTTTTGAACAATCGAGTTCCGGATATACCCTGTTAAATGCCGCGGTAGGTACAACACTTAAGTTGAGTAAAAAGCAGGATATTACTTTGTACGTTGCTGGTAAAAACTTGCTGAATAAAGCCTATTATGATCATTTGAGTCGCTTTAAACCAGGTAGGTTAAGTGAAGAAGAGCCTACATTAGGAATTTATAATCAGGGTAGAAACGTAACCTTTGGTGTAACCCTGCCATTCACGATTAAAAATTAATAAATACCACACCTGAGCCAGTTCCTGCTCAGCGTTTGCAACACAGAAGCGCTGGTTTTTCTAAGGAAGAATCCGGCGCTTCTGTGTTTATAAGCTGCTGGAAATGCAATTTCCGTTCAATGTAATTTTAATACACACAAAGCGCCTTTATCTTTTATAAAACTTATTTTTACTATTTTAATAGTAACGATATTATAGTTCATTACATGTTTCGAAGATCCGTATTTACATTTTTTATATGTACCATTTTATGCCTGTCCGCTTCAGCTCAGCAGCAGGATACATTATCTATCACATTGGAGAACGTGAGTTATCCGTATCCTGTTAAATTCCTCCCTATTCAGGCTGAAGGTCAGGATCTACGTATGGCTTATATGGACGTGCAGCCAACCGGTAAAGCCAATGGCAGAACTGTGGTACTTTTTCATGGGAAAAACTTCGGTGGATATTACTGGACAGATGTGATTAAAGCATTAACCGGAAGAGGATTTCGTGTAGTGGTTCCGGATCAGATTGGTTTCGGAAAATCATCAAAACCATTCATTCATTACAGCTTTCATCAGATGGCTGCCTGGAATAAATTATTACTGGACGGATTGGGGATACCGAAGGCAAATATCCTCGGACACTCTATGGGGGGAATGCTTGCTACACGGTTTGCGCTGATGTATCCACAGCAGACAGAGAAGCTGTTACTGGAAAACCCGATTGGTCTGGAAGACTACCGTAGTTTTGTCCCTTATATCAGTACAGCCGATCAATATCAGAATGAGTTAAAAGCAACTGCAGAAAGTATCAGGCAATATTATAAAAGTTCCTATTTCGTAGCCTGGAAACCAGAATATGATGAACTGGTACGTATAGCGGCAGGAGTAACCAACAGCGCAGACTTTCCAAGGTATGCTAAGGTTGCAGCCATGACCTTCACTATGATCTATGAACAGCCGGTTGTATATGAATTCCAGCACTTGAGCGTACCTATTATTTTATTTATCGGAAAAGAAGATCATACCATCGTCGGTAAGGGATTGTTAAGCCAACAGCAGCAGAGTCAGTATGGACAATACAAGCTTTTAGGCAAGCAGACTGCTGCGAAGATCCCTAATGCAAAACTAATTGAATTTGATGGGGCAGGGCATATCCCGCATTTGGAAGTACCCACAGAGTTTATAGTTGCCCTTTTGGGTGGATTGTAAATTGCAGACATAAATAAAAGGACCTTTCGGGCAAGATATGTTTTGCCCGAAAGGTCCTTTTATTTTGCAGAATATTATTGGGATCAGGATTCCAAAATTTCCAGTTGTGCAATCTGCTGCTCTTGTGTAACCGGAAACGGCTGCTGATGAACCAGGGTTTGGTAGACCGCTTCGAAAACGCTACCATAATTTGATGGTTTTGCAACTAAAAACTCAGTATGGCGTTCACCAGCGGAGTTAATAGTAGTCAGTTTAGCTTCTTTGCCTTCCGGTTCTACACCGAAACCAGGGGTTCCGGGTTTAATACCTTTCAATAACTGTTCTTCCTGTATGTCGGCTCTTTCTTTAACCAGCGTTCCATTTGTTCCGTGTACAATAAATGACGGTTGAATATCTACAACCAGCATACTGGAATACACAAAAACATTTACGCTGTCTGGATAGGTCAGGTGGATACAGAAGTAGTCATCAACCAAAGTATCTTTGCGGTTTTTACCCAAAATTTTATGGAAGGACAGCGGGATTCCAAACAGGCTGATTGCCTGATCAAGCACATGCGGACCCAGGTCATATTGTAAACCGCTCGCTGGAAACGGTTCTTCTTTAAAGGCTTTTACGCCGATCGCCGATTTATAACGGTCATAACGGATATGTACTTCAGATAATTTACCCAGTTTGCCACTTTCAACAACTTCTTTAACAGTGGTGAAGTCGCTATCCCATCTTCTGTTCTGATAGATAAATATTTGCAGGTTCTTTTCTGCAGCCAGTGCAAATAAGGATTTAGCTTCAGCTGAACTCGGAGTAAGAGGCTTTTCTACCAGAATATGTTTTCCGGCTTCAAGGGCCTTTTCTGCATATTCGTAATGCGTATTATTTGGTGTGTTGATGACAACCAATTCAATCTCAGGATCATTTAGCAATTCATCAACACTTGAATAGCTGATGATTCCCGGATAATCTTTTTCTGCATTTTTAGCAGAACGCTCTGTTACAGCCCGTAGTTTAAATCCCGGATGATTCTCCAGAAAAGGGCCATGAAATATTTTTCCTGACATGCCATAAGCAAGTAAACCGGTTGAAATTACTTTTTCCATATTCAAAAGTAACCAATCCTGTAAATTCGTGGTAAATTATATTGTCATAAAAAGAGGCTTTAAAAAATTTACCTTTGTAGCATGAAACCTGCAGAAATAAATGAAAAATGGAAAATTCTACAGCAAAGAATTGCGAAAGAATTTGATTCAGATCTGCCGGATCTGAAGGTGATGTTGTTCCTTATAGGAGTTCAGGAGCTCGGCAAAGGGCCAGGGAGATATAGCAAAAGACAGAAAGAGGAGTTGATGCATATAGCAACCTGCCGGCTGATGAGTGAGATGGGTTTCTATGAAATAGAGGGATTGGATCAGGATGGGTGGCCACACTGGAAGTTGGTTAAAGAGATTCCTTCATTCGCGATGATGGAGCAGGAGTTACTCCTGAAATCATTAGCGATACATTATTTTGAAGATATCTACACCGCCGAATTATAGAGAGCCATACATCCGTATATATTCCTCCTAAGGAAATTAAAGGCAATAAAAAAACCGGGACTAGTCCCGGTTTTTCGTTTTTCATAGGTATAATAAATATTTGAAATTATCCGCCAGCTTGAGATGCAGCTTCTTTTTTCAATTGCTCATTAGCAGTAATAACAACCTCTACACGACGGTTGGCAGCTCTTCCCGCATCCGTAGAATTATCTGCGATAGGCTCGGAAAATCCTTTACCTACTGTAGTTAAACGGGAAGCTGGAACTCCCTGAGAAACAGCATATGCTTTAACCGCAGCTGCTCTTCTTTCAGAAAGACCCATATTGTAAGTTTCGGTACCTTTATTATCAGTATGTCCGATAATTCTGATTTCTGTATTAGGGTATTCATTTAACGAACCAGCAAGAGACTTCACATTGTCTTTAGCCTGTGCTTTTAAGTTCGCACTATCAAAGTCAAAAAGGATACCACTATCAAATTTAACAATGATACCTTCACCTTCACGTACCACTTCTGCATTTGGAATTGCATTCTGAATTTCGGCAGCCTGTTTATCCATACGCTTACCAATAAAACCACCTGCTGTACCACCTACTGCACCACCGATAATGGCGCCAACAGCTGTATTTCCAGCTTTCTTACCAATAATAGCTCCTAATACACCGCCGGCAGCAGCACCTATACCTGCTCCTTTTTGTGTTTTGGTTAAGCTATCGCAGCTCTGAAATGTCATTGAACCAATAGCCAATGCCATACTGAATGTTGCTATTTTAAATTTTGAAGTGATCATAATAATTTCTCTATGTTAATGCCGAGTGAGAATCAAAGGTAATGCCAAGAATTCAACAAGTAAAATTTTTGTTAGGAAACAGGAAAAATTAATGTTGCTGTAAACACTTGTCCGGCAAAAAAACATTAAAAAAGATCAGGTGACCAATAATCTGTACAATTACAATAAGCAAATAGCTTATAAAGCGAAATAAGTCTCCAGTTCTTTTAACGTATGCTCGTCTTTCTGCAGGTCACGTATAATTTTGCCTTTTTCAAAAAGTATGATCCTGTCGCAGACATCAGTAACATGATTCAGGTCATGGCTGGAGATCAATAAAGTGAGACCAGATGCATTCAATGATTTCAGGTGTGTCTTTAACCTGATCTGCGTACTCGGATCGAGGTTGGCAAAAGGTTCATCCAGAATTAAGAGTTCAGGTCTTTGCATTAAAGCAGAGCAAATACCTATTTTATTTTGGTTGCCTTTTGAAAAATCACGTATAAATTTCCCGGTATCCAGAATTTCGCCATTGAAGATCTCTGTATATTGCTGTAAGCTATCAGCTAGCTGGTGTGTGCTCATCCCCTGCAGGCCTGCTATGAAATCGAAATATTCTTCCGGACTGAGATATCCTATTAAAAAGCCTTCATCGAGGTAGGAGGCTGTATAATTTTTCCATTCCTGATCTTCAGCCACAGATTTTCCCTTCAATAGTACCTGCCCCTGATCAGGACGAATCAGGTCCAGGATCATGCGGAATAAAGTTGTTTTTCCCGCACCATTATTTCCAATTACACCGATTGTTTCGCCAGCATTTATCTGTAGTTCTTCTATCTGAATAACAGTTTTTTCGGCGTATACTTTACGAAGTTGTTGTATCTGAATCATCATGAATTTTGTCTAAACCCTTCTGTAATTTTATATTTCCTGTAATTAAAGGCCTGAATAAGAAGTTTGATTGCATAGCCTTGCAGCAACAACGCAGCTAATCCTATTCCTGCCAATATATACAACGCAATATATGGCGTGGAAATCCAGCTGAATAAATAATAAAGCCCAACAGGTAATATAATCAGGGGCAGAGCGAGTACCATTGTGGAGGCACTCACACCCTGCCAGTTCATACTTGCTCCCTTACTAAGTTCAATCTTTTTGTTGTTAAGTGTGGCAAAATATAAAACCACGACATTTCCAACTCCGATGTAATAAAAGCAGGCTGTGAAATGCAGCAGCAGGATCTTCGGGTTCAGGAAACCATAAGGAGTGAGAATAAGTGTAAAAAGCGCAGTCCAGGTAGTCATTAAGAGTAATTTTCCCCGGAAAAAATCTTTAAGCGTCATTTTACTGGTCATTAGCCCATCGAATTCTTCCCCCTGCCAACCAAACATAAACTGTCCGTAAATCGTCGAGATATTGCCGACCATAAATATTGCTGCAAAAAAAAGCAGGCCGAACTGATTGGCATCCAGTTCCTTTTGTTTGTAGAAGATAAATCCGTAAAAAATAAAAATCAGACTCTTGCTGACTGTAGCTCTCGGGCGTTTATTACGTAGGATTAATTTGATTTCCAGGGCAGCGAGTTTGCCGGGCAGACCAAATGAAGCTGGAAAATTCAGGCTGAAAAGTTTCGTGCCTTTCCGCTTGCCAGCTATTTCTTCTATATATAAATGATGACGCAGGTAATTACCATTGATCCCGAAGATCATCAGTGCTGGCAACGCAAATAGAACGGCAATCCAGGGATAACTTAAAACCGAGCTGAAAACAAAATCTGAGACACCCGATAAATGATAGATACCGAGATATTCCAGCAGTACTGCGATCCCAGCAAGAAAGAAGCCCGTGACCATCAGCCACAAACGACCAGTTGCGATCCGCTTAAGATATAGTACGGCATAATTGTTCCATAGAACAAGGCAAAGCAGGGCAAAGAGATACATTGATGCCGTGAGTGTATCTGAGATAAGTGAGATCTCTGATAAAATAAAAGGGGTGAAAATAAAGAATGGAATCAGGTTAAATACGCTGAATAACGGGCGTAGTTGTAGAAATGCCAATATCTTCTCTTTGGGGATTCTCAAGTGCAGATAGGGTACTATCGCCAGTGCAGGCAAATCCTGCAGCTGAAAACGCGTTAAAAAATCCAGTGCAAAATAATAGAGTAACAAACCATTAAATACCGCAAATACAGATTTGTCCGGAAAAAATTCAATGATTAGTCTATCTAGGTTGAAACCAACAAACAGCGCGGTTGTCGTAATATAAAGGATCAAAAACCCCATGACGAGTTGTATACCCAGGTCGCGGCCTTTGCCTTTTGAACGCCAGAAGCTCAGCCATTGATGCCTGATAAAGGTAAACAGCATATTGGTTCGGTTAATAGTTATATTTATCTTTCCAGTTCTGCTTCAGCTTTTCCCTGAGTTTATCTTCAGCAGGGTTATGGCCCGGGTCATAAAGTTTTGTTCCGCTGATTTGTTCAGGCAGATATTCCTGTGGACTGAAGTTCCCTTCATAACCATGTGCATATTTATAGTCTTTACCATAACCGATATTTTTCATCAGTTTGGTAGGTGCATTACGAATATGGAGTGGAACGGGCAGGTTTCCAGTTTGTTTAACCAGTTGCTGCGCCTTATTGATCGCTTCATACGCTGCATTGCTTTTTACAGAAGATGCCATATAAGTTACCGCCTGTGAAAGGATAATTCTGGACTCGGGATAACCAATTACATTAACAGCCTGAAAACAATTATTAGCGAGCAGTAGTGCATTAGGGTTGGCATTACCAATATCTTCTGAAGCCAGTATTAACAGTCTGCGGGCAATAAATAAAGGATCCTCTCCACCCTCTATCATCCTTGCAAGCCAGTAAACGGCGCCATTAGGGTCACTACCGCGGATACTTTTAATAAAGGCAGAAATAATGTCATAATGCTGCTCACCGGCTTTATCATATAAGGCCAGATTCTGCTGTGCATGCTTGAGTACATTTTCATTATCCAGCGTAATTTTGTCACCTCCGATTCCGTTAACTGCGATCTCCAGTACATTCAGGAGTTTCCTTGCGTCGCCACCAGACAGACGGATTAAAGCCTCATGTTCTTTAATTTTAATCTTTTTCTGCTTCAGCACTTCATCCTCACGGATTGCCGTATCGAGTAAACCGCGAAGCTCTCCTTCGTCAAGCGCCTGCAGAATATAAACCTGGCAGCGGGAAAGTAAAGCGGAAATTACTTCGAAGGAAGGATTTTCTGTAGTGGCACCAATTAAAGTGACGAGCCCTTTCTCAACTGCCCCAAGCAGGCTGTCCTGCTGTGACTTACTAAACCGGTGAATCTCATCAATAAACAGGACGGGCAGGCCCATAAAGCTATCTTTCAATTTGGCGGCCCGGTCTATAACCTCTCTGATATCCTTTACTCCCGAGTTAATCGCACTCAGGTTAAAAAAAGGTCTGTCCAGCGTTTGGGAGATAATATAAGCAAGCGTTGTTTTTCCGACACCCGGAGGACCCCAAAATATCATGGAGGGTAATTGTCCGCTCTGAATTGCTTTTCTTAAAACTGCATCCGGACCAACTAAATGCTTTTGACCTACGTATTCGTCCAGATTTTGCGGACGCATACGTTCTGCTAATGGAGGGAGGTTCTGCATAAATATAAAGTTAAAAAAAAACAGGAGCAATTAGATGCCCCTGTCTGTGTTTGGTAGTTTCTGTTGCAGAAAGATCGTGCTTTATGCCTGACTTGCGCTGCTTTCACCAGAAATAGCACCGCCAGTATTATTTTCAGGAGCAGGGCTTGAAGAGTTCGTTGCAGCACCTGCAGTCTTTGGCTTTTTATTCCAGACTTTGCGCTGAGGTTTCCTTTTGTCTCTTCCGGAACGGTCCGAAGCAGATTTGTTTTCACTTTCTGCCGGAACTTCGCCCAAATCATCTGGCAATGGCATCCGCTCAATGGTTTTATCAATCAGCTTCTCAATGTTTGCAAACTTCCTTTTGTCCTTTTCATTGACTAGTGTAATGGCCGTTCCTGTCGTGGCAGCACGTGCTGTACGGCCAATTCTGTGGATATAATCCTCTGGATCGTGCGGGACATCAAAATTGATAACCAGTGTAATACCTTCTACGTCTATTCCTCTTGAAAGTACGTCAGTGCCAATTAGTACCGGAACTCTTTTGTTTTTAAATTCAGATAGAATCGCCTCCCTTTCTTTCTGGCCGAGGTCAGAATGAAAAGCTTCAGCTTTGAAACCCAGTCCACGGAATACCTTACCCAGGTTCTTTACTTTTTCCTTCGTCGAGGCAAAGATCAGGATACTTGGGTAGTCTACATTTTTCATCAGACGGGTTAGTAATTTAACCTTCTGTAAATCATGTACTAAATATGCCTGCTGACTGATTCCTGCTGCTGGTTTGGAAATCGCTATACTCACCTGTTCAGGTTCATGCAGCAAGTTGCCGGCAAGTTTTCTGATTTTAGGGGGCATGGTTGCCGAGAATAATACAGTTTGTCTTTTCTTAGGTAAGAAACTCACAATCCGCATAATATCATCATAAAAACCCATATCAAGCATACGATCTGCTTCATCCAGGATCAGGTGCTGGAGCTGGTCCAGTTTCAAAACTCCTGAAGAAAGATGGGAAATCAGTCTGCCCGGAGTCGCTATAATAATGTCGACACCTTCGCGCATGCTGCGTTTTTGCTGTTCATAGGCAATTCCGTCTCCACCACCATAAACTGTAATTGAGCTGATGTTAGTAAAATAAGAGAGGGCCTCCACCTGTAAATCAATCTGCTGCGCAAGTTCCCTTGTCGGAGCAAGAATTAAAGTATTATTATGACGGTTTTCCGTTTGGCTGATCATATTCATAACCGGCAATAGATAAGCTCCCGTTTTTCCGGTGCCTGTTTGTGCACAGGCAATGAGGTCTTTCTTTGCCAGTATTAAAGGAATAGCTTCCTGTTGTATTGGGGTTGCATTTCTGAAACCCATGGCTAATAACCCTTCGAGTAATTCCGGGCTAAAATTAAAATCTTTAAAATCCAATATATTGTCTTTATGCGTAATGATTCTGTAAAGTAATCTTTTTTTTTTACTTCTGTTAATCAGTATAGTTAATCTCTCATTGCCTCCAGCATTTACTTCTGCTTATCGGCGTAGCCAAATACTTTTTGTAAAACAGGTGAGGTGCGTGCGCCCAGATTATTGCGGACATCAAGTTCTTCCCTGGCTACCTGGATGAACATCCCTTCAATTGCTTTCTCCGCTACATAGGCCGACAGGTCAGTGTCTACCTTTTTCACCAGTGGAAGCTGGTTATATTTACCGGCAGCATCAGACCAATATTTAGTTGCACCTACTTTATTAAGGCTGGCGGTAACTACGGGACTAAATTTTTCCATCAGCTGGGCAGTTGTCACCCTTTTAAAATAGCTGGTTGCGGCATCATCGCTGCCCAATAATATCTGGCTTGCGTCTTTTATTGTCATTTGTTTGATAGCAGAAACGAAAATTGGCTTAGCTTCTTTAGCTGCATCCTCTGCCGCATGATTTAAACTGGTAATCACATTATCTGCAAGTTTGCCCATCCCTAACTGACGCAGTGACTTTTCTACCTTCTGTGCCTCGGGTGGAAACAAAATTTTAACAGCTGGATTACTTAAGAACCCGTCTTTTGCAGACAATTGGTCTGCTCCTCTGGAAATGCCAATAGTGAGGGCCTCCTTTAAAGCGGAACTTATATCTGTTGTAGTTGGATTACCTGACGATTTGGTCGATTTTAAGAGATTACCGAGATTAATTTGTGCCCTGGCCGTAACGTTGACAAGGCTTATTAACAGCAAGAAAGAGCAGATGCTCCATTTATATTTATTCATAGTATTGTATTACAGACAAAAATAAGCAAAATTCCAGCCATTAATCTGATAATTAGGTGTCAAAGCCATTTTATATGACCTGTTTATGTATAAGAAAGATGGCTTTCCCGGAAAAAATATTTATACTTGAAAAGAATTTTCCCGGAGAAACAACTTGAAATTTATTAAAAATACAGACGGAAACAAAGATACAGCAGATGCGGAATTGATTGCCCGGTATAAATCGAGTGGCGACCTCGAAGTTCTGGGTACATTATACAGTCGCTATATGCATCTGGTCTATGGTGTGTGTTTGAATTATTTTAAGGATGAAGAAGTGAGCAAAGATGCTGTCATGCAGATATTTGAGGAATTAATCCCCAAATTGAGAATACATGAAGTGCAGAATTTCAAAAGCTGGCTGCATGTTTTAACTAGGAATCACTGTTTGATGGCTATGCGTAAGTCTTCACGTTATCAGACTGTCCCTATTGAAGATCAGTTTGTGGAAAATGAAACATTTGTGCATCTGGATATCAGTGATGTACAGGAGCAACAGTTTACTGTGATGGAGAAGTGTATGGAAACGCTATCAGAAGAGCAGCGCAAAAGTGTTGATCTTTTCTATTTGCAGGAAAAGTGCTATAAGGAAGTAGCAGAAATTACCGGATATGAAATGTTGAAGGTTAAAAGCTATATCCAGAACGGGAAAAGGAATTTGAAAATTTGTATAGAAAAAAACAGCGGTGAATAACGATTGGTTAGATATAGCAGTACTGGAAGATTATCTGGATGGTAAGCTTGATGCCAAAAGTATGCATCGGGTCGAAAGGCAGGCGCTTGAGGATCCTTTTGTCGCACAGGCACTGGATGGTCTTGCCGAACACCCTTCCCGTATGTCACAACAGGTTTCTCTTTTGCAGAAACAACTCTATGAAAGGACTGCGGTACAAAAACAGCAAAAGAGATCCAGTGTATTTACCTGGCAGCGGTTAAGTATCGGTGCAGCTGCTGCTGTCATGTTTATTACGGTTAGTGTGATTTTTCTGATGCGCGAAAGGGCCGGAAAAGAACAACTTGCAGCAAATCCTAAGAAAGTGGAAGTCGACCTTGGTCCTGTTACCGGACCTGTAGAACAGACACCTGTAAAGCCAAACGCGGACAGTCATTCTGCTGCGGAATTACCACAGGCTGAGTTAAGCGTAGCGGCAGTTCAGCCACAGCATAAACCGATAACCTCTGCCGGAGATGCTGCTGACGAAGTTACAGCAATGTCCGCACCTGTTGCAGCTGATATACAAGCTTTCAGTGCAAATGACATCTCAGACTCGGCAGCTGTAAGCACAGTTGGTATAAACAGTAAGATGACCTCTGCCCGTATTGCCACTGCCACTCCTGCAGCTTCTGCACCAATAGATGGCTGGGCTAAGCTTGATACTTATCTGAATGACCATAAGTCGGTAAATACGCCGGAGGGGGTTGCGCAGATCGTCGAACTTAGCTTTCAGATTAACGCTGCTGGTAAGCCGGTTAACTTTAAAGTACTGACAAGTGCTGGTAAGGCCCTTGATAATGAAGCTATCAAATTACTTGCTGATGGCCCGCTTTGGGAGAAACCAGCAACTCCTGAGACCAGAGTGAACTACACGGTTGCTTTTTAGTAGAAAGCAGTTTATCACAGCACCCTGAGAATGGACACCGGCTCAGTTATTTTATTGCTCGTTTTCTTGTAAATCATTTAGAAGTGTTTCCAGCCCCGCTATCACCTCGTCAATTTCAATAAGGTACTTCTTATGCCTGTAATTCCGGATCCATAATGTAATTCCGAAAATGTATAACGTGGTAACAGCGAAAGCCGTAAAGGTGAACAGGAAACTGGCGCCTTTGGTTATCTCCATAATATAGATGGATAAAGCAAACCATAGAGTGGTATTATAAATCCATACATACGCTGTAAGCGTTTTACGCTGCCATCTAATCTTCTGCAACTGGTGCTGTATGAAATCGATACTCGATTCGCCTCTATTCTCTTTTTTGAATGCGTAGCTGCGCCAGCTTACGAATAAGAAAATTATCATTGAGCAGTAAACCGCTGCAATGCTTAATTCGAATGGCCATTCATACTTATCACGAAAAGTAAAGTACACCCAGCCAATTACTATTAGCGCCATCAGGAAACCGATACTCATGCAGATATTTGACCAAAATACTCTGCGTTGGTTCCGTTGCCATTTATCAGGTAGCGCCGTTGTGATTGCTTCCTGCTGAACAGATGTACTGACAGGCTGGGAAAGCCAGTTCTTTTGTAGATCTTCGAAATTTGTCATGGCTTAATGTTCTCCATTAGATTAAGTAAACGACCTTTTATACGGTTAATCTTCACCCCTGTATTGCTCAAACTGCTGCCGGTAATTTCTCCGATCTCTTTATAGCTTTTATTTTCCAGTACCAGTGAGATGATCAGCCGGTCTTGCGGAACCAATTGACTAATACAGAAACGGAGTTTAATTAGCTGGGCTTCCTGTTCCTTTTTTTGAGCAAGTGTATCCTGATAGGGGATTTGAAAAGATTCAGGTAAAGGCAAATGCTGATGGCGTTTGTTTTTTATATTATAACTGATCGCAGTATTTACTGCGATGCGGTAAATCCAGGTGCTAGCTTTTGCCTGGCCTTTGAAGTTTTTAAGCCCCTTCCAGGCCTGATAGAGTATCTCCTGATATAAATCATCAGCATGGGAAATATCATATAGGTAAGCTCTGCAAATACGATATATGCTGGCATGATTTTGCCTGACTAGTTCGGAAAATAAATCCTGTTGTTGATTTAAAGTGTTTTGCACAGACAGACCTATTAGATTCTCATTTTATTCTTTGCTGTATTAGTCCGGGCAATATCAAATTTATTACAGTTGCTGATATATTTTATTATAGCAAATAGAAGATGCAGTAGGTCATACCCAGGTTAAATGCAGCATGGCAGGCAATTGAACCGAGTATGGAACCCGTATATCTCCGGAAAAGAAAAAAAAGCAAACTAATCAGGAACATGGCCAGGAACCAAATTAATCCCGGGGCTATCAGGTAGTCCCAATGACCATTGTTATATATTATTCCAAAATGTGAGATGTGGACAATGGCAAAAATTAAACTATCTGCTGCGGATGCTTTTTTATCCCCTATAGATTTTGCAAATCCAGAATGAACAATTCCACGGAAAAATAATTCTTCGCCGACAGGACTAAAGATCATACTTGTAACTGCCACTACGCTAAAAAGAACAGCTTTATCATTCAGACTGATTACAGCTGGTATTCTGTACGAGCGCCCAATATATTGATACCAGTTCATATCTGTATTTCCATAAAGATTATATCCGGCAAAATAAAGCAGGAAGCTAAAAGCAAGGCCTACTATAAACGCAAGTAATAGCCCTATATAACTTTTAGGCTTGGTTATCCCTGCGTTTTTCCGGCCTGTCTTCGTCAGAAATACAAAGGGGGCCAGGGCGGAGGCCAGCATGACCAGTCCGATCGCGCTATAGTTTCCTGAAGCATTCGCATTTAATACAAGGATAAATCTGGGAACACAAATCAGAAGTGTTAAGAATACAGCGAACTTCCAGTTATATTCAAAAAAATTTCTCCAGAAAGACCTTAGTTCATGCTCCATTTTCTTTTTTGTTTTTGAAAACTAAATATAGCCTTTGCCTTAGAAAAAGCAATTAGTATAGTTCTGGTCATGTTCGGGGTTTCTGCTGCTGTTGTTCGGGCGACGTTTTGTGTTGCCCTATCTTCACCCTATCCGTTATCGTATCCTTACCCTATGGTTAGCCTAAGTGGAACCGGTCTTAATCATATTAAACGCAGTTTTTATAGGTTAACCCGGCCTTGACTAAACTAAGACACGACCAGTACTCCTGCCTGACTACCATTAAAATAAAAAAAGGGTATCCATGTATATGGATACCCCTGACCAGGAAAACCTGTTTGTTTTTTCTAAAAGAATAAGTGAATCACAGAAAAGATTAAAGCTGCAAGAGTTGCCGATACAGGGATGGTTAATACCCATGCCCAAAGTAAGCTAACTGTTACACCCCAACGGACCGCAGAAACACGTTTAAGTAAACCGACACCTACAATGGAACCAGTAATCGTGTGAGTCGTAGATACTGGAATACCGAAATGTTCAGTGATACCTAGTGTTACAGCACCCGCAGTTTCAGCTGCAACGCCTTCGAAGGCATTTACTTTAGTGATTTTGGAACCCATCGTTTTAACGATCTTCCATCCTCCACTCATTGTTCCGAGAGAGATCGCAGCATAACAGGTAATTGGGATCCATTCAGGCATTGCATCACCGGTTTTCAGTACATTTCCGGCAACCATGGCTACATAGATGATACCCATTACTTTTTGGGCATCATTACCACCATGTGTGAAACTTAAAGCTGCTGAGGAAACAAGTTGTAATTTCTTAAACCAGTATTCAGCTACAGAAGGTCTTGCGTTCTTGGACAAATGCAACAGAATAATGGAGATAATCACGGAGATTACCATACCAATAACCGGAGCAAGTACTATAAAGGCAACTACTTTCAGGATAGGAGCAAGGTTGATAGCAGTCATCACACCAGCGCCCATTGAAGCAGCTTTGGCCATACCGGCACCGGCAAAACCACCAATCAGTGTATGAGAAGAACTGGATGGTATACCATACCACCAGGTTAGCAGATTCCAGAGAATTGCTGCGACCAGACCGGCAAGAATCACCTCCAGTGTAATGAAATTCTCCACTACGGTTTTGGCGATCGTATTTGCAACTTTATGGTCTGTAAAATAGAAATATGCAGCAAAGTTGAAAATAGCCGCCCAAAGTACGGCTTGAAACGGGCTCAGGACTTTTGTAGACACAACGGTAGCAATAGAGTTAGCCGCATCGTGAAAACCGTTGATATAATCAAAGGCAATAGCCAGGAAAATAACAACAATTAATAAGGTTGATACCATTTTTTAAATTTTTAAGCGTTCTTAACCAAAATAGATTCCAGCACGTTAGCGGCATCCTCACATTTATCAGTAGCCATTTCCAGCGTTTGCAGGACTTCTTTTTGTTTAATCAGCTCAATGGCGTTGGTTTCGAATTCGAATAATCTTGCGATAGCCAAATTACATACATTGTCCGCCTGGTTTTCGCCACTGTTAATCCTAACGCATGCGTCAGCAATTACACGAATGTTTTTAAAGCTTCTCAATTCTTTGATCGCTTTGTCCAGGTCGGTACACATTTCTACAAGCAATTCTGCCAGTTTAACCATGGCGTCACCAATATTAGTGATCTGGTATAATTGGATGTTACTTGCCGAAGCGTGAATATAATCGGCAATGTCATCTACCGCACTAGCTAGTGCATGGATGTCTTCCCTATCAAAAGGAGTAATGAAATTCTTGCTGAGTTCCAGGAAGATTGAATGCGTAATATCATCACCTACGTGCTCTAAACGCTCGATTTCATCGATATGTTTTTTTCTTTCATCCAGATCTTTAGCGCTAACTGCAAGTAACAGTGCTTCAGAAATCTTTAATACATTACTTCCTGCCTGCTCAAACAGCGGCTGGAATTTCTTGTCTTTCGGGGTAAAGAACTTAAAAAGATTATTCATGCTAACTAATAAATATGATACAAAAGTAGGATCGCAATGTTAAGTTAGTGTTAAGTGTTAACATAAAAACCATATTTCTTTAAAAACTATCCTCCTTTTTGCAGGGTAAATGCAAAGGTGGTACCGATTTGCAAAGTGCTTCTTACAGAGATAATTTGCTCGTGAGCCTCCAGAATGTGCTTGACAATTGCCAGGCCGAGCCCTGTACCGCCGACTTCTCTGGACCGGTGAGAGTCTATCCGATAAAATCTTTCGAACAGGCGTGGAAGATGTTTTTCATCGATTCCGATACCGTCATCAGTAACTTCGATCAGAAACTGATCATGGAGTTCGAATATCTTAAGAGAAGTAGATCCATTTTCCTTGCTGTATTTCATTGAATTAGAAATCAGGTTAATGAGTACCTGGCGGATTTTTTCGCGGTCAGCCCTGACAAAGGCAGGATGCATATATTTATCCTTGAAGAATAATCTGATACCACGTTTTTTTGCTTTGTCTTCCATCGATTCCATCACTTCCTTCGTTAATAAAACGATATCAAATTTTTCGTAATTAATTGGAATCTCGCCGGTTTCAAGTTTTGAGATAGAATCCAGATCATTGATCAGGTAACTCAGGCGTTCAACATTATTCTCCGCTTTTTGCAGAAATCTCACCGCAGTTTCCGGGTCATCAATCAAACAATCCTTCAAAGTCTCGATATAGCCCTGGATTGCGAAAAGTGGGGTTTTAAATTCATGAGAGACGTTAGAAAGAAATTCTCTTCTGAACTGTTCCTGTTTTTTAAGCAATTCGATCTCATTTTTTTTTGCTCCTGCCCATTCTTTCACTTCATGTTCCACATCATTGATAGGATCGGAACTCACATATTCACCCAGGGCGTCCTTCAGGTCTTTACCTAGCTTTAGATTGTGTATCAGCTTGTAGATCAGCTTGATTTTAGAATAGATATATTTTTCCAGCAGGTAATAAAATAAAATGAAACTGGTTGCAAAGGAGATCCCGAAGGAGACCAGCATAAAATACCAGCTCTGTTGAAAATGGAAATTGACAAGCCCGATCGACAGGCCTACCGCCAGTGCGGTGATTAAAACCAGGATACTTAATTTCATAGGACCAAATTAGCATTAAATTTGATCAAAGCTAACGGAAGCTGTATTACTAAATTATTGTTTTTCCGTGAGGTATTTCCAATAGCGTTTAGGCACGTGGCGAATATGCAGGGCTGTATTTTTCCGGGCCGGAATATTAGTGCTTTTGAAATAATCCTGCCAGAGCAGTGCATATAAACTTTCCTGTACCGATTGCTGTGTGGCAGGAAGTGTCAAAGATTTCAGTTCCAATTTCAGGTCGAGCTGTATTTCCTGAACATCCTGTTTGTTATAGAAAATCCCGTACTTTCTTTTGAGGTCGTAAATTATCCATTGCTGATCGGCATAGCGGTTTTGAAAATGCCGCTGCAATAGCGGGATAACATTGAAATCCGGGTCGATTCCACAATAATAAATACCGTCAGCTGTTTCCTGAAACCGTATAAATGCCTCCATACGATGTTTTTCCCTTTCTACTTTCTTTGCAGTCTGGCTTAATAGGAGCACGTTAGGATCTCCGTAGTTATATTGAATAGCCGTATCTGTTGTAAAAAGACTACAACAGAACTCGAAAAGGGCAATCCAGGTTTCTTCATTTTCGGCCAGACAGCAGCAGTAGAGCCTTCGGGTCCACTCTTTACTGAGTCTTTGTTCCAGCCCTTTCCAGACGCGGTTTGCTTTCTGATGGTCATTATGAATAAACATGACGTCATAGAAGGCATCCGGCTGATGTTTTTCCCTGGTCTGCAGGCGGATCTTGCCGGGTTTCCTTTCAAACCATTCGAAGACTGCAGTGAACAGGCCTTCAGTAGTACCGTCAAATAAGTATATCTGCATATATTCCGGAAAGCTAAAAAAGTTTGATCTGATTGAGGTCGTGTTTCAGGTACTTGCTCTGACTTTCTGCAAGGATAAAGGCCTTGATCTGAAAACCCTGGTAATCTCTCAGTTGTACCGGACTGTCTGCACACTGGATAAAGTGCCTCGCGCGGTTGTAGGCCACACCTATCTTTTTTAGCTGGTCGATACGGAGCCGTCCAAACTGCCTCGCCTGAACGATCTTTTTGGCCGATCCCACGCCGATTCCAGGTACCCTCAGGATCATTTTATAAGCAGCAGTATTAATATCTATGGGGAAGTACTGCATGTTACGGAGCGCCCAGCTTAATTTAGGGTCTATATCAATATCCAGGTGAGGGTTGGTGTCATTGAGGATTTCATTTACATGGAACCCGTAAAAGCGCATTAGCCAGTCCGTTTGGTATAATCTGTTTTCACGAATGAGTGGTGGCTGAGTGCCGATTACCGGGAGACGCTGGTCATGAGAAATGGGAATATAGCCGGAATAATACACGCGTTTTAGCGAAAAATCCTGATAAAACCGGTGGGCGGTCTGCATAATTTCCTGATCTGTCTCCGGAGTTGCGCCTATAACCATTTGTGTACTTTGTCCTGCAGGAACAAATTTAGGGACGCTACGGATAAGCTTACGATCCTCCCTGAATTGTACAATTTGTTTCTGTACGTAATCCAAAGGGGTAATAACTTCCTGATGGTTTTTTTCAGGTGCGAGTAACTTTAGTCCGGTTTCGGTGGGCATTTCCAGGTTAATACTCATCCGGTCTGCGTAAAGGCCGGCTTCTCTGATAAGTTCCTCACTGGCGCCAGGAATCGTTTTGAGATGGATATATCCGTTAAAACGTTCTTCAAGCCTTAATTTTTTGACTACACGTAATAAACGTTCCATGGTAAAGTCGGCATTTTTAAAGATGCCAGAGCTTAGAAAAAGACCTTCTATATAGTTTCGACGATAGAAATTCATCGTTAGGGAAACGACCTCCTCAACGGTAAAAGCCGCACGCTGGATATCGTTACTTTTTCTGGAGACACAATAAGCACAGTCAAAAATACAGTGATTGGTTAACAGGATTTTAAGCAAAGAGACGCAACGGCCGTCCTCCGTATAAGTGTGGCAGATTCCCGAGGAATGGCTGTCGCCTAAACCTTTATTCGTATTTTTTCTGGTTCCTCCGCTTGAGGAGCAGGACACGTCATATTTGGCTGCATCAGCCAGAATGTTTAATTTTTCCCGGATACGATCTGACATAAGACTAATTTGCTAACAAATATAGTATTATGTTACTAAATAAATTAGTTATTTATTTTTTACCTTTCCACTCTGCGTAAAACTGTTCGAGAAACTGTAGCATAAATTCGTGCCTTTCTTCCGCCATTTTTCGTCCTGTGTCAGTATGCATCAGATCTTTCAGGCGGAGGAGTTTTTCATAAAAATGATTAATGGTAGGGGCAGCTGAGTTTTTGTAAGTTTCTTTATTGAGATCCTGTTCCGGTGGAATAGCAGGATCATAAAGCACCCGGTTTTTATAACCGCCATAGGTAAAAGCACGGGCAATACCAATGGCGCCAATGGCATCCAGTCTATCGGCGTCCTGTACAACGGCCATTTCATGGGAATAATAAGTCGTTCCACCCAAACTTGCTTTATAGCTCATGTTTCTGATGATCTGCTTAACGTCTTCAATCACACTTTCTTCGATCTGGATTTGATGCATGAATTCTCCGGCCAGCTGCGGGCCTATTTCTTCATCACCGCCATGAAATTTACTGTCTGCTATGTCATGCAGCAGGGCAGCAAGTGATACCCTGAGAGACTCGGCGTTTTCGATAGCGTTGATATGTAGCGCATTGTGATAAACGCGTTGAATATGAAACCAGTCATGTCCGGCTTCTGCACCTTCGAGTGTTTTTTTTACGAAAGTGATTGTTTTTTCGATGATTGAACTGATACTGGTCTCCATAACACTAAAGATAAAATAAAAAAAACCGGATTATTGATCCGGTTTTGGTGTTTTTGGCTGAGGTCTTTCATGCTCAGGTCTTTTCGTACCGTCATACAGTTCGTATTCCAGCAGACGGCAATCCAGTTTTCCGTTATAAAATTCTACTTTTCTGGAAGCTTTCAAGCCTATTTTCTTGGCAAGGTCAGGGTTTCCGGTAAAAATATATCCGTTATATCCTTTGCATTCCTGTTTAAGGAAATCTCCTACTCTTTTATAAGTTAGTTCAAGTTGTGAGTGTACCCCCAGGCGTTCGCCATATTCAGGGTTAAAGACTACAACACCTTTGCCACCCTGCGGCACCTGAGTATCTGCGAAGTCGCATACCTCGAAAGTGATCAGTGTATCGACTCCCGCTGTTTTTGCATTTTTTCGGCTGACATCGACAGCGTCTTCAGAAAGGTCGGTAGCGACAATCTGCAGATCTGTATTCTTTATAACCTGATCTTTCAGGATACGGCGTTCTGCAAAGAACACTTCCTCATCATATCCCAGGATATGCATAAATCCATAGTTCATACGGAACAGGCCGGGTCTTCTGTTGGTTGCAATTAATGCAGCCTCAATAGCCAGCGTTCCCGAACCACACATTGGGTTAATAAATGGCGTTTTACCATCCCAGCCTGTACTCATTACTACACTGGCGGCAAGTGCTTCCAGCATTGGTGCTTTTCCAGGAATTTTACGGTAACCATGTTTAGCCAGTGTTTCACCTGAAGTGTCCAGGAAAATATCAGCTTTATCATCTTTCCAGTAAAGGTGAACGACAGTTTTATTCGCATCAGATCCTGAATTTGGTCGCATACCCTTTTTTTCTTTGATCCGGTCTACGATTGCGTCTTTTACTTTCAGGTTAGTGAAAAGAGGTGTAGTTATAGTTGGGTTATCCACATTTGAGGTAACCGAGAAATAACCTGAAAAATCAATCAGATCTTCCCATGGCATATCGACCAGTTCGCGGTAAAGTTCTTCCGGATTATTTACTTCAAAACTTTTCAGGGAATACAGGATCTGACTTGCGCAACGCAGGTTTAAGTTCAGTTTAATGCACTCCGAAAGTGTGAGGTGAAGCTCAAGTCCGGTAGGGAATTCCCTGACAATTTCGTACCCGAGTTCAGTCACCTCAGCTGCGAGGTAGGCGGAAAGCCTTTTGTTACAGGTTATAATAACCTTACTTTTGTTGTGGAAAACTTGCATAATTTATTGTGCGAAGTTATCAATAATAATATAGAGATTTGAATTAGAAAGTAGAATAAAAGAGTATTTGTTATGGAATTAAAAGGAAAAGTGCACGAAATCGGTGCATTACAGCAGGTGAGTGAGACATTTAAAAAGCGTGACCTCATTATTGAGTACGCAGAAAACCCTACTTATCCTGAATATATCAGGTTCGAAGCTTTACAAGATAAAACTGCATTATTTGACAGCCTGAAAACTGGTGACGATGTGGAGGTTTCCTTCAATCTTCGCGGCCGTCCATGGACTGACAAAACAGGTAAAACTTCTTATTTTAACAGTTTAGTAGTATGGCGTATCAATGCATTGACTAACAGTGCAGCTGCGGCTTCTACTCCACAATATGCACCACCGGCAGACCTGAACAGCGCTCCAGGCGAGGAAGATGATCTGCCATTCTAAGACCTTTTTTAGGAAAACAAATTGTACGATGAGTGCCGGGAATTTATTTCCGGCATTTTTTTTTGCCGCTACCCGCCGGTCCTGCGGTGTTAAAATTTGTTAAAATAGCTGCTTTATCTGCCTGTCTTACTTATTTTTGGATTTAAATCCGATAAGCTTAACAGCTGCGATTCATGAAGAAAAAAAGCCTTTGGTTAATTACCGCTCTGATGACGGTAGCGTTATTAGGAGTCTTTGTAATGCAGTTGTATTACATCAGGGAAGGGTACAGGCTAAAATCTCAGTTGTTTGAACAAGATGTCAATCAGGCACTAACTGCTGTTGCAGGGAAAGTTCAGCGTTTGAACGCAGTAAATAATATTAATAAGAAAGATCTCGAATGGCGTATTAAGCTTGAAAACCAGCGTCGTGACCGCACCAGGAAGCTAATAGATCTCGATCAGAAATTTAAAGAAGAAGAACGGCTGAGAAAATACCGCCAGCAGAAACAGGTTATCGACGAACTGAATTACCAGGATGAGATTATCCGCAAAATTTATCTCAGTCCGGCTATTATATCTGAAGCCGATTTTTTTGCATTGGCTAATGAATCAACCACTCCCTTAAATGTAGATGTAAATGTCGGGTTTGATGCCGATTTGAACATGATTGGCAGTAATGTACGCAAGACCTTCAGGATGGGAGGGGCCAAGACATTTAACATTGAACCCAAGAAACTTCCAGACAGTATCCGTTATCTGGTTTACAGCAAGGTAGACGGGCGGCCGCTTCGGGTTTCGCTACCTAGTCAGACTGATGAGATGAAGTCAAAATTCCGTCTGGAAGATGAAGTTGCATCGAGGCGGAAAAAGAACGAGTTGAAGGAGCTTCAAAGTGATACCGTTCTGTTACACGAAAATGATTTTAATGTGCTGGAGGCAGCCGCAAAAGAGATGAGCCAGGTTGATGTACCGCTTCGCTCGCGGATTGATCCTGATATGCTGGATACACTGCTCAGGAAGGAACTCGAGAACAGGAATATTAAGCTGGATTATAGCTTCTGGCTAAAAAGTGTAACACATAATGCTGTTCTTTTCCATAAAGCCGCTTTGGAAAAAGGAGAGCTTTTGCCTGCGAATACTTATCAGACGACATTATTCAGTCAGGACGTTATCCGTGATCCGGGGATGTTATACGTTAATTTTCCAGATAAAGAATCTATGATTTTTAATAATCTGGGTGTGACAATGGCTTCCTCAGCCGGGCTTTTACTGGTACTGATCTCCATTTTTTCCTATACGCTTTACGCGATTCTGAAACAGAAGAAGATCTCTGAGATGAAAACGGATTTTATTAATAATATGACGCATGAGTTTAAAACCCCGGTATCTACGATTATGATCGCCAGTGAGGCGTTGCGCGACCCGGAGATTCTTGAGGATAAGACCAGGGTGAGCAGACTTGCGGGGATTATTTATGATGAAAACGTCAGATTAGGTAATCATATCGAAAGGGTACTGAGTATTGCCCGCCTGGAAAAGAGAGAGCTGCAGCTCGATCAGGAGCCTGTGGACATGCATACTTTAATTACCGCAGTGGTTGACAGTATGGACCTTCAGTTTCAAAAAAGATCTGCAGATGTATTGCAGGAACTTCATGCTGTAAATCATGTCGTGACCGGAGACGAATTACATCTGTCTAATGTGCTCTATAATCTGCTCGACAATGCCAACAAATACAGTAAAGACAAACCGCAGATACGTCTGACTACCCGTAACTCAGGTAATAATCTGATTATTGAAGTAGCCGATAAAGGAATCGGGATAACACGGGAGCACAGTAAACGGATTTTTGACCAGTTCTACCGGGTGCCGACCGGAAATCTTCATGATGTGAAAGGTTTTGGACTTGGGTTAAACTATGTGATGGACATTATCACGCAGCTGAAAGGAACAATCAGTGTTAAAAGTGAAAAAGATAAAGGTACTGTGTTCGAGATCATATTGCCGCTGGCTTAATGCAGGGTCGCAGGAAAATTAGAACTAACCTTATATAAACGTATAAAAAAGACAAGATGAAGAAAATTCTGCTGGTGGAAGATGACCCTAACCTGGGGATGCTGTTACAAGACTATTTACAACTGAAAGGTAAGTTCGATATTGTACTTTGTGTAGATGGAGAAGAAGGTCTGCGTGCTTTCAGCCGCCAGAACTTTGATTTATGTATCCTTGACGTAATGATGCCTAAAAAAGATGGTTTCGCCCTGGGGAAAGAAATCCGTAAAATGAATGAGCATGTGCCGATTATTTTTGCGACGGCAAAAGCAATGATGGAAGATAAAGCTGCAGCCTACGATCTGGGCGGAGATGATTATATCACCAAACCATTCCGTATCGAAGAGCTTTTATTACGCATTAATGCTTTACTGAAAAGAGTATCATCCAAAGAATCCGTCCCTGCTGCACCAGAACAAACACTTTTTGAAATCGGAAGTTACACATTTGACTATACCACACAGTTGATTACCTATAAAGGGGTACAGCAAAAACTCTCTACCAAAGAAGCAGAGCTGCTGCGTTTACTATGTCTGAAGCAGAATGCTGTGTTAACCAGAGAAGAAGCATTACTCAGTATATGGCACGATGATAATTATTTTAATGGAAGATCTATGGATGTGTTCCTCAGTAAGTTACGTAAGTATTTGAGGGAGGATCCCAGGGTTGAAATACTAAATGTACACGGTAAGGGTTACAAACTCCTGATCAATCTTTAGTACCTTTGCAGTTCAAATGCTGCGAAATATGTCCGAATACAATCCTGCTGAAGTTGCTGCCAGATTCATTAATTACACCTCCAGACACATTTTTCTGACCGGTAAAGCCGGAACCGGAAAGACCACTTTCTTGAGGAGCCTTATGGAACTGACGCATAAAAGAGCGGTGATTGTTGCTCCGACAGGCATCGCAGCTATTAATGCAGCTGGAGTCACAATTCATTCACTTTTTCAATTACCTTTCGGTACCTATCTGCCTAAGGCTCCTGCAGTGGAGCCTTTCAATCAGTTGTATAATACCCCGCGGTCTATCGTGCGGCATTTGCAGATGAATACAACCAAGCGACGCATTTTTCAGGATCTGGAACTGCTGATTATAGATGAGGTCAGTATGCTGCGGGCAGACCTGCTTGATGCGATTGATATGGTACTGCGTTATATCCGTAAAAATAATGAAAGCTTTGGCGGAGTACAGGTTTTATTCATCGGAGATCTGCATCAGCTACCACCCGTTGTTAAAGCTAATGAGTGGCAATTATTAGGAGAATTCTATAAAAGTATTTATTTCTTTGATGCGCATGCCCTAGCACATCATCCGCCTGTTTACATTGAGCTTGAGAAAATTTACCGCCAGGCCGATGATGTTTTTATCAGCCTGCTCAACAATCTACGGAATAATGAGATCACACCGGAAAATATATCATTGCTGGAAAAGTATTACCGTCATGATTTTGTTCCGGAAAAAGACGATAAATACATCACACTTACCACACATAACCAGCGCGCAGATACCCTGAATAAAAAAAGTCTGGAAGAACTCGCAGGGAAGTCATTTTTCTATAAAGCTAAAATTGACGGGGAGTTTTCTGAAGGGTCGTATCCGGCAGAACATCGGCTGGAATTAAAGCTTGGTGCGCAGATTATGTTCATTAAGAACGATCAGAGTGGGGAAAGAAAATTCTTTAATGGTAAGATTGCGACCGTTATTAGTCTGGATGAAGACCGGATTGAAGTACTTACAGATGGAGAAGGTGAAAAGATTGTCCTGGAAAGCTTTACCTGGAAAAATATTAGGTATACAAACCATAAGGTTACCAATGAAATAGAGGAAGAAGTCATCGGTAAATTTATTCAGTTTCCAATAAAACTCGCCTGGGCTATCACCGTACATAAAAGCCAGGGTCTTACTTTCGATAAAGCAATCATCGATATCGGCAATGCTTTTGCTCCGGGACAGATTTATGTGGCCCTGTCCAGATTGCGTTCACTGGATGGTCTGGTGCTTACTTCCCAGATATCCAGAACGGGAATCAGGCAGGATCAGAATGTTTCTTTATTCTCTAAAAATAAACAAACCCAACAAACACTGGATGAGCAGATCAAGCATGAAAGTGAATTCTTTTTGCGCCGGTATCTGCTGCAGTGTTTCGATCTCGCACCACTGGATAATTTTGTTTATGAACACGTACATTCCTATTCCAAGGATATTAATAAATCAGCGAAGCAGAAGCATGTAAAGTGGGCTCAGCAACTCTTAAAAGATCTAAGTGAGATTAAAACGAATGCGAGTAAGTTTCTTGCACAAATTCAACGGCTCTGCCAGGATCAGTCAGAAGACGGGCTAAGGATTCTACTGGAAAGAACTCAGGCTGCGGAGAAGTACTTTAATCCACTGTTGCTGGACTTAAGCCGGAGGATCTTCGAAAGGATGGAATTAGTCAAGCAAGATAAATTGGTTACAGCCTATTTAACAGAGCTGCTGGAAATGGAATCGTTGTTCTATGAGCAGTTTAAGAAAATCAGAAAATCTTCGGGTTTGCTGCAGTGCAAAATTGATGGTACTGATTTCACCAAAGCCGAAATGAGTGGCCTGCTAAATCAGGAGGAAAGAGAAGCACAGATGAAAAAGGTTCATGCTGTACCTGGAAAACTTGATTTTACAGCTAAGCGGGAAAGGGCTAAGAAATCCGATGCACCCAAGGAGCCTAAAGAAGATACAAAGGAAGTTTCACTGGAGCTTTTTCTCGATGGAAAATCTATTTCTGAAATTGCTTCCGAACGTAAGATGGTGGTTGGCACGATAGAGGGGCATCTGGCTCATTATGTAGCCAGACAGGAAATTTCTGCACTTGATATACTTGGCAAGAAGAAGCTGGATAAAATCCTGCAGGCAATTAAGGTGCTGCAAACGATGAACCTGACACCGATCCGTGCCCACCTGGGTAAAAGTTATACTTTTGGTGAGATTAAGATCGGTATCGCTGCACATCTGGCTGAAGGGGAGTAATCAGATTTCTCCTTCGAAAACTTTTTCTGCTGGTCCGCATAAAAAGATATTGCTGTAATTATCGCCATTGGCTTCAAACTGAACTTTCAGCTTGCCGCCTAATACCTTAATGTCTGTCTCAATTTTACCCTGCTGACCTTTAGTATGCGCTACCGCCAATGCCACTGCAGTAACTCCGGTTCCGCAGGCATAAGTCTCGTCTTCCACACCTCTCTCAAAAGTTCTTACAAAGAGATGATCAGGCTGTTCTTCTACGAAATTCACGTTGATACCTGCTTGTTTATATTTTTCCTGATTACGAATCTGTTTACCGTCCTGATACACATCTTTCGTTTTCAGTCCACTCACCTGCTGTACATAATGCGGCGATCCGGTATTCAAAACATAATCTTCACCATCGCGGTTTAGTGTATCTACATCTATCATTTGTAGCTCAACCCAGTTGCCTTCCGCTGTAATTTTGGCATAGTGTGGCCCGTCAACTGCCAAAAAGTTAGTTTCACTGTCAATGATATTCAGGTGCTTAGCAAATGCGACGATGCATCTGCCCCCATTTCCGCACATACTGCCCGGATTTCCATCAGCATTGTAATAGATCATTTCAAAGTCGTAATCAGCATGGCTCTGCAGAAGCATCAGACCGTCTGCCCCGATACCAAAACGTCTGTCACACCACTGACGGACAGTATCTGTGTCAGCTGCGTTAAAGGCCCCGCTGCGGTTATCAAGCAGAATAAAATCGTTGCCGGCTCCCTGGTATTTATAAAAATGTACTGACATATCTTTGGTGTTGAATTGATTTAACATTTTTTAACACTAATAGCAGTGTTTATACCTGCAAATATCGTTCTAATGGTATTAAATTTGAATACCTTGTGAAAAGAATTTGATATGCCTCCTTAAATCGAACTTATTGATGCCTGTCGCGGTACTTTAGATGAGATATTGTGGCGAACCTATTCAGGAACAGAGGTTAGCTGTTCCAGCAGAAATAATCATACACACAAATAGATCCGGCATTCGCCGGTTTTATAACAAATGAAAAATAAAACAACATGAAAAAAATAGCATTAATTTTCTTAGCCGCATTCGTAGGTGGCGCAGCAGCAATCGGTGGCTACAAAATGTTGGAAAATAAAACCAACAACATGACCCTTGCTGAGAAGCAGAATCTTCTTTTTGCGAGTAATCCTTCAAAAATTTCCTCTACCGGAGCAGTTGATTTTGTTCAGGCAGCAGCAGTGGTATCACCAGCAGTCGTACATATCCAGACTACATTTAGTTCTTCAGGGTCATCCGGTCCGTCATCTCCGATGGACATGATGGAAGAATTCTTCGGCGGGCGTGGTGGCAGAAGAGCTCAGCGTGCACCAAGAGCAGCTTCAGGATCTGGAGTTATCTTAACTTCTGATGGTTATATCGTAACAAATAATCACGTTGTTGACAACGCAGAAAAGATACAGGTTATTTTATCTGACAGGCGTAAAGTAGAAGCTAAAGTAATTGGCCGTGATGCGAATACCGATCTTGCACTGATTAAAGTGGAAGCAACAGATTTACCGGTGGTAAAAATGGGTAATTCAGATAACGTTCAGGTAGGAGAGTGGGTGCTTGCAGTAGGTTTCCCTTTAAACCTGCAGACTACAGTAACAGCAGGTATTGTGAGCGCTAAATCCAGAGCAATTGGTATTTTAGGCCGTGAGCAGCAGCAGCCCACAGAAGAAGAATATGAAGAATATCAGCGTACTGGTAAACTCCCTTCAAGAACGAATTCTGCTATTGAGTCCTATATTCAGACAGATGCAGCAATTAATCCGGGTAACAGCGGCGGTGCTTTAGTGAATGCTAACGGTGAGCTGATTGGTATTAATGCCGCTATCGCGTCACAAACAGGTACTAATGAGGGTTATGGTTTTGCCATTCCTGTTAACCTGGCTAAAAAGATTCTGGAAGACTTTAAAAAATACGGAAGCGTAAAAAGAGGTTATGTGGGCGTAACATTCCAGGAGCTGAATGCAGACGTTGCGGAACAAAATAAAATTAAAGATATCAGCGGTTTGCTGGTTAGTGGTGTAGTACCTGGCGGCGGCGCAGCAGCAGCTGGTCTTAAAGAAGGGGATATCATCAAGAAAGTAGATGGCAAAGAGATTTTCGCTTCACCAGATTTGCAGGAGAAAATTGGCAGACTGAGTCCTGGTGACAAAGTTCAGTTGACTATCTCCAGAGACGGTAAAGAACAGAATGTATCGGTAACCCTTAAAGGCGAAGAGACGCTAACTAAGCCTAAAACAGAAACAGCAGGCAGAAGTACCGGTATGAGTATCGATAAATTGGGTGCAAGCTTTGCTCCGGCATCCGCTTCGGCCAAAGAGAAATACGGCGTGAAGAACGGGGTTATCGTAACCAGTGTTGTTCCGGGTAAACTGTTCGACAGTTTAGATATCCCTAAAGGATTATTGGTAACTACGATCAATGGTAAAGCTGTTAGCAGCGCGAAAGATGTCGAGGCAGCATTACCAACTTCGAAAAACGGTAAGATTACTGTTTCAGGAGTGGGACCTAATGGAAATTACACGTTTAGTTTCAACTAAACACTAGTTTTTTAAACCTTAAAACGGGTAGCAATTAAATTTGCTACCCGTTTTTTTTGCTTAAAAAGGCCCATAGCGACTTGTCAGGGCATTCCGATGTAGAATGTTTCTAAATAGGTTAATTCTTTTTATTTGGACTGGTATATGTATAAATTAAGTCATTTATTAAATACTTTTGCATTAATAGAACTCAAAAATAAATAAATCTAATGGCTAGTTTCGGAAACGCTTTTTCCTCATCTATAGGAAAAAAACTAATAATGGGTATCACCGGCCTGTTTCTAATTTTATTTCTTATTGTACATTGCTTTATCAATGCTTTGATATTTGTCAATGACGGTGGTTTAACTTTTAACATCGGTGCACATTTTATGGCAACCAACTGGCTGATCAGAGCTTCTGAAGTGATTCTGATGGTAGGTTTACTGTTGCACATCATTCAGGGTCTGCGCCTTACCTTTCAGAATCAGGCTGCCCGCCCTGAAAAGTATGCAGTGTATGATGGTAAAGCAAATAGTAAATGGTATTCCCGCTCTATGGGTTTATTAGGCACTTTATTGCTGATCTTCCTGATTGTTCACTTATCGAACTTCTGGGTAGTTTCACGCTTTACCGGTATCCCTACTGAAGATGCTAACGGTCATGAAGACCTGTTCGCTGTGATGAAGGAAACATTCCAGAATGTATGGCTGGTAGTATTGTATGTATTGGCAATGGGTTCATTGCTGTACCACTTATTACATGGTTTTGCATCTGCATTTCAGACTTTAGGCTGGAATCACAAAAAATACACACCGCTTATCAAAGCGATTGGTGTATGGTATTCCATCATTATTGCAGTGGTATTTGCGGCAATGCCGATAGCCATGTATGCAGGGTTTATTAATTAAGGTTTAGAACGTATAACGCTAAATAAAATGGCAGATATGAATGCAAATATACCGGAAGGTGAACTGACCGGTAAATGGACTAAACTGAGGTCTTCAATGCCTCTTGTTAATCCGGCGAATAAAAGAAGTATAGAAATTATTATTGTAGGTTCAGGTCTGGCAGGTGCTTCGGCAGCTTCTACCCTGGCTGAAATGGGATATAAGGTTAAATGTTTTTGCTTCCAGGATTCACCTAGAAGAGCCCACTCAATCGCGGCTCAGGGTGGTATCAATGCAGCAAAAAACTATCAGAATGATGGTGACAGCGTTTACCGTTTATTTTACGATACAATTAAAGGTGGTGATTACCGCGCCCGTGAAGCTAACGTACACCGTTTAGCTGAGGTGAGTGCGAATATTATCGATCAGTGTGTTGCTCAGGGTGTGCCTCTGGCCAGAGAATATGGTGGATTACTGGATAACCGCTCATTTGGTGGTACACAGGTTCAGCGTACTTTTTATGCAGCAGGTCAGACTGGTCAGCAGTTGCTTTTAGGAGCGTACAGTGCACTGGAACGTCAGATCGGTATGGGTAAAGTTGAAATGTTTACCCGTCATGAAATGCTTGAGGTTGTTGTAATCGAAGGTAAAGCACGTGGTATTATTGCACGTAACCTCATTACCGGAGAACTGGAGCGTCATTTTGGCCATGCAGTCTTGTTAGGTACCGGGGGATATGGTAACGTATTCTATTTGTCTACAAACGCCATGGGAAGTAACGTAACTGCAGCCTGGAAGGCACATAAAAAAGGTGCTTATTTCGGTAACCCTTGCTTTACTCAGATTCACCCGACCTGTATTCCAGTTTCGGGAGATCACCAGTCTAAGTTAACCCTGATGTCTGAGTCATTACGTAATGACGGACGTATCTGGGTTCCAAAGAAAAAAGACGATCAGCGTAAAGCAACCGATATTCCTGAAGAAGAAAGAGATTATTATTTAGAGCGTCGTTATCCTGCTTTCGGTAACCTGGTTCCACGTGACGTGGCTTCCCGTGCTGCTAAAGAGCGTTGTGATGCAGGTTATGGTGTCGGTCAGTCTAAATTGGCTGTATACCTTGACTTTACTGCAAATACAGAACGTTACGGACGTATCGAGGCTACAAAACATAACATCCACAATCCTGACCGTGAAACCTGCATGCGTCTGGGTCGTGATGTAATCAAAGAAAAATATGGTAACCTGTTTGACATGTACAAGCAGATCACAGGAGAAGATCCTTATGAGCTTCCGATGCGTATCTATCCTGCTGTTCACTATACAATGGGCGGTCTTTGGGTTGATTATAACCTGATGACTACAGTACCTGGACTTTATGCGCTGGGTGAGGCAAATTTCTCTGATCACGGAGCTAACCGTTTAGGTGCATCTGCATTAATGCAGGGTCTGGCAGATGGTTATTTTGTAATTCCTTACACAATCGGTGCTTATCTTTCAAAAGAACTGGCGACTAAACCAATTCCATTAGATCACCCGGCTTTCGTTGAAGCAGAAGCTAGTGTAAGAGGTATTCTTGAACACTTCCTGTCAGTAAAGGGAACGAAATCTGTAGATTTCTTCCATAAACGTTTAGGAAAGATCATGTGGGAAAAATGCGGTATGGCGCGTAATGCAGAAGGTTTAACCTCTGCTATTGCCGAAATTCAGGCTTTGCGTAAAGAGTTCTGGCAAGATGTGCGTGTTCCCGGAGAGATGAATGAATTCAATCCTGAACTGGAAAAAGCCGGACGTGTGGCAGACTTTATCGAGCTTGGTGAGCTGATGTGTATGGATGCATTGCAGCGGAACGAGTCTTGCGGTGGTCACTTCAGAGAGGAATATCAGACTGAAGAAGGTGAAGCATTAAGAGATGATGAAAATTATGCTTTTGTTTCAGCCTGGGAATACAAAGATGATGTGAAGTTTGAACTGCATAAAGAACAACTGAAGTTCGAAAACATCAAGATCGCACAAAGAAGTTATAAATAAGCTAGTACTAAAATCTCCAATACCATGAGTACAGGAAATATGAATTTAACGCTGAAAGTTTGGCGTCAGAAAAATAACAAAGCCAAAGGTAATTTGGTCGATTATAAAATGTCGGAGATTTCTCCTGACATGTCCTTCCTAGAAATGTTTGACGTTTTAAACGAGCAGCTGATCAATAAGGGAGAAGAACCAATTGTATTTGATCATGACTGCAGGGAAGGTATCTGCGGAGCATGTTCAATGTATATCAATGGAAGACCTCACGGACCTAAAGAGGGCATTACTACATGCCAGCTTCACATGCGTTCATTCCAGGATGGTGATACTATTGTCGTAGAACCATGGAGAGCTAAAGCATTCCCTGTAATTAAAGATTTAGCTGTAGACCGTACTGCTTTTGACAGAATTATTGCGGCAGGTGGTTTCATTTCTGTGAATACGGGAAATGCGCAGGACGCGAATGCATTGCCAATTCCTAAATTCCAGGCAGACTCTGCTTTCGAAGCAGCAGCCTGTATCGGATGCGGAGCTTGTGTAGCAACCTGTAAAAATGCTTCAGCCATGTTATTTACATCGGCGAAAATATCTCAGCTTGCACAACTGCCTCAGGGTCAGCCTGAGCGTTACCGTCGTGTTCAAAGTATGGTTGCACAGATGGATGCTGAAGGTTTTGGTAACTGTACCAACACCGGTGCCTGCGAAGCAGAATGTCCTAAAGGAATCTCCCTGGAGAATATTGCAAGAATGAACAGAGATTTTTATTCTGCAAAATTTGTTTCTGAGGAAGAAGTTTAATAGATTTAGGTCTACGAGACAAGGATTTAACACGAAACCCTGGCAGATTTTGCCGGGGTTTCGTGTTTTTAGTCCATCCTAAAACTGGTGTTTATGCTTTTACGGGTTTTTTCGTCAGTCCGAAATTGATTGGAATATTAAACTTCACTCTCACTGGTGTGTTATCTACTTTCCCTGGAATCCAGTTGGGTGATTCTGTGAGTACCCTGACCGCTTCGGCATCCAGCGCCGCATTCAATCCTTTTTCGACTTTAACATTGCTAATCTTGCCATCCTTCTCTACGATATAGCTAAGGAATACTCTGCCCTCCACCTTATTTTTAGCAGCTGATTCTGGATATTTAATTGATGCGCCCAAATATTCATAGAATTTTTTCATACCGCCCGGGAATTCTGGTGGCGTGTCAGTTTTGACAAATTCATAGACTTTCCCGGGTTCCTGCTGTTGTAAACTGTATAGGTTTAAAGGCTGGGCGGTGAAGTATGAAATTAATCCGTCACCGGAATTTTCTGGCATTTTTTCTTTTGTCAACGTTGCAGATGTCAGTAATAATGTTCCTGCGCAAAGCGGTATGAACAGTGCGTATTTCAATACCGCCGGTTTTGCTGATTTTCTTTTGTTTAACATATGAATTCGGGTTTTAAGTAAAGGTTCATTGAAAAAACTATTGGTCAGTACCTGCGAATCAATGCGGAGTGCTTTACTGAGCAGCAACATTGCATACGCAGCTTTGTCGCCCTGATATGCAGACGCGACTTCATCTGCGTAGAACTCATGGACCTGTATTATCGACTTTTTATAGGCATAGATCACCGGGTTAAACCAGTAAATAATTGACAGGATTTCGAAAAATATAATGTCTGCGCTGTGTATATGTCTGATATGGACTTCCTCATGCCTGTCAATTATCGCTGCGCCATCTAATCTGCTGTCAATACGTTTAAAGCCAAAAAATGAAAACGCCATGCCCGAAACAGGTTTGCCCATCGTTTTCCTAAGTTGAAGGAGACGCCTGGTCAGTCTTAGGGTAAAAAAAACAGCACCTGCCAGATAAATACTCGCGGCAACACTTATCCAGCCCGGCGTGCTGCTTTTTAAAGGCGATACGCTAACCTCAGAGAGCATAATTAGTATCTCCTGGGCTTGGACCTTCTCGAAAATGCTTTTTTGCAGGGAGAGCCAGTCATGTGGAATCAATGGTATAAGCATTGCGGACATCGCAGCCGTAATCAGGTAATATCTGTTTAGCCTGAAAAATGTCTCTTTCTCTAGCAGTAGCTTATAGAAAAGATAAAATAGCAGCAGGCTACTGTTGGCCAGCAACATATAAATAATCCAGTTCATCTTATTTCTTTTTTAGTTCATTGATCATTTTCAGGATATCATCCATATCCTTGATATCCAGTTTTTCCTCTTTTACGAAAAATGAAAACATACTTTCTACTGAGTTGCCGAAATAATTACCGAGTAATTTGTCAGTGGCGTGTCGTTTATAATCTTCAAGGGAGATAATCGGATAATACAGATGTGCTTTGCCGGCTGGCTCGTGTGCGATAAATCCTTTGGTTTCCAGAATCCGGATTATTGTAGATACCGTATTGTAGGCTGGTTTTGGTTCGGGAAGTAAGTCAACGACTTCTTTTACAAAGCCTTTTTTGATCTGCCATACGATTTGCATGATTTGTTCTTCTGCTTTAGTCAGGTCTTTAATTTCCATAGTTCTTTTCATTTTGGCCTATTACTGTTTTTAACTAAGCCTTTAGTTAAAGCTACAAACTAAATAGTTAGTTGCAAAGAAAAATATTAAAAATTTTAAGGACACAAAAAAAGGCAGCCATCCAGCTGCCTTTTTTATTTATTAACTAAAACTAAACTAATATATGGTGTTATCCCTCCAGAACGGAGGAAAGGGTGTTTAGTGCAATTTAAAGGGACTATCTGCCCGGTCAAATATGATCGATTCCGTTTAAAAGAAGCTGTAGATCATCACAGTCAAAACGGGAATCAGCATCAAAAGGAATGGAGAAACAGTTGTTAATTTATCCATGATATATATTTTAGCAGCAGATAAGCTGCTGATATGTGATTGATAAGAATTGTACATCCTGTCACTTACAAGCGGTTGTGAGAGTTGTTGGTATGCTGAAGTTTTCATAGGTATATATTTTCTTGCGAAACTGCTGATATTAAGCTGAACTGTTTTTTGGTCGAGGTAGTAAGCAGAAGTTTTCATCGTTATTTCGTTTTGTTGAAACAAATAGAATTATAAATTTTTGGCTGTTAAAATGTTTTATACGAAGGGGATAAAATTCTAGATCAACGGCTCAAATCAGATAAACAGGCATATTTCGTTGGTTTGTCCAGTTCGTAGAATAAAAATGCCTGTTCGTCGATTTATATACAGATCAATCGGAGATTTCCTGTTTTATTCACATCAGAAGACGGTTTAATTTTAAAAATTAATAGCTTTAGACCTGATTCTTATTGTGCAAACAGATGAAAGATAACAGAGAGATCATTTCCCATTTAGCTTATTGGATGTTTATCGGGGCAATTCTTGGCCTGACAATATTTATGAGCGGCAAAAGCATATTTTCCAGGGAAGTCGTTGTTAGTCTTGGCTATTACTCTATTATCAATATCTCCGTATTTTATATAAATTATACACTGCTAATTCCCCAGCTGCTGAAAAAATACTGGATGTATATTCTGGCGCTTGTATTATTGATTGCTGGGATGACAGCTGCAAAAACAATTATCGCGGTACTGTACAGAGATGTGATTTTAGAACACCATGATAGTAAAACAGGAGTGCTCCGGGAAACGGATCTTTCTGTATATATGATCAGTACCGTGTTTGTATCCGGTTTTTTTATTATTTCCAGCTGCCTGATTAAATTCATGCTCGACTGGTTCAGTAATATCAGGGTACAACGCAGTCTGGAGAACGAAAGAAAGGATATGGAGCTGCAATTCCTGAAATCGCAGCTGAATCCGCATTTCCTGTTCAATTCACTGAATAATATTTACTCACTCGCTTATCAGAAATCTGAGAAAACTGCTGATGCTGTACTTAAGTTATCGGAGATTATGCGGTATATGATCTATGAAAGCAATGATATGTGGGTAGAACTTAGTAAAGAGATCTCCTATCTGGAAAGCTATGTAGACCTGCACCGGCTGCGTTTTAAGGATGGTGCAGCGATAGAGATGAGCATCAATGGGGAGATTAAAGATCAAAAGATTATTCCGCTGGTACTGATCTCATTTGTAGAAAATGCATTTAAACATGGGGTGGCAAATGATCCTGCCGACCCGATTCGTATTAATATCATCGCCAATCAGAAGATTCTTCATTTCAGTATTACGAATAAGAAGAGAATTGGAAATAAGGACGAAGTCGGTGGAGTTGGTCTGAACAACGTTGAAAGGCGTTTACAGTTACTTTATCCGGACAGATATAAATTAAATATTGTAAATTCAGCAACTCATTATACCAGCGAGCTGATGCTGGATATATAGATTATAACAAATAAATAGTATAAAACAGCCCTAAAATGACTCTGAAGTGTATAGCTGTAGACGATGAACCATTAGCACTGGATATCATCGAAGATTACGTATCGAAAGTACCTTTCCTGGAACTGGTCAAAAGGACCGAGAATGCAATTGAAGCTTTGCAATTGGTTCAGGCAGGTGGTATAGATCTGGTTTTTCTGGATGTACAGATGCCCGATCTGACCGGTATACAATTTCTTAAAATTGCCAGTAATAAAGCAAGCTATATTCTTACTACTGCCTATTCACAGTATGCGTTGGAAAGCTATGATCTGGATGTTTCAGACTACCTGCTTAAGCCAATCGCATTTGACCGCTTTTATAAGGCGGTTGAAAAAGTACATAACAGGCAGAGTAAACAGCAGGAAGGGAATCAGACAATTGTAGCGGTAACTACTCCGGCGCCAGCACCAGCTCCTGTAGCCCATTCAGAACAGGTGACGGATTTTATCTTTGTAAAGTCTGAACATAAAATCCAGAAGATCGAACTAAGCGATATCCTGTATATTGAAGGGTTAAAAGATTATATTTCAATATATACACGGAATGAGCGTGTAATCACGTTGCAGAATATGAAAAAGATGGAAGAGACATTGCCTTCTGCAAATTTCATCAGAGTACATAAGTCTTATATCATTGCACTTGATAAAATCGAGAGTATAGAGCGCAGCCGTATCAGTATTTGTGATAAAATCATTCCGATCGGGGATACCTACAGGGATGAGTTCTTCCGCAGGATTGAGAATAAGAATATATAAATTTCGTCCTTCAGCTTGGCTTAGTCTTTTACTTGATTTAAGCTTATCCGGATTGATTTTTCTGCCTGTAAAGTAATCTCTTCAGGATTCAGTCCGTCGGTTATGACAGGGCTGAGTACAGTCCAGCGAAGTTTTAATCCGGCGCATAGTGGAAATGGTCCGTATTGCACAATTTTCCAGGAATTTTCGATAGCAACCGGTACGATCAGTGCATCGGGAACGGCTTTTAGCAGCGTGGCGATACCGCCGACCTGAAAGGGCTTGAGCTGTCCGTCTTTAGCCCGGGTACCCTCAGCGAAGATCATTGTCGACCAGTTATTCGATTTCATTCTGCGACCCAATTTGATAATTTCAGATACGGCCTGTTTACTGTCTTTTCGGTTTATATTGGCTCCGCCACCATGTTTCAGGTTATAGGAAATAGAGGGAATACCCTTTGTCAGCTCGATCTTCGAGATAAACTTCACGTGATATTTTCTCAGGAACCAGATCAGCGCCGGAATATCATACATGCTCTGGTGATTGGCAATAAAGATTATCGGGCGGCCTTGCGGAAGATCTTGTTTATTAATAAATGTAGTAGATGAACCCAGGAATATCTGGCAATAAGTCAGACAAAAATTAAGATAATCTACGACAACTTTATGTGCCCGATATCCAAATAAACGGAAAGAAACCCATTGCAGCGGATGAAAGATCAAAAGTGAAAGAGTGAAAAAAAAGTAGAAGAAAGGGGTAAGAATATAACCCAGAAATTTGCTCATGTGTAATTTATAATTTGCCTTCGAGTATCATTATTTTAGCTTTTAGCAGAGCGGCCACGCTGATACTATCAGTAATAGATCCATCTTCTGCCATTGCGCAGGCTTCCTGCAGCGGGAGACGGCGTAAAACCAGTTCTTCGGTATCTTCAGGTGCTGCTTTACCTTGCGTTAATCCTCTGGCGAGATAAACTATAGCTAGTTCATCTGTAACTGAGTTTGAGAGGTGTAAACGTTGTATTTCCGTCCACGAATCTGCCAAAAGACCTGTTTCTTCCTGGAGCTCCCGTTTTGCACTGTCGAGCGGGGAAAGATTTAGCGGACCGCCGCCCTCAGGGATTTCCCAGCTGTAAGCTTTTAAGGGGTAGCGATATTGCCCGACAAGCCAGGTATACATTTCATCGTCAACAGGAAGAATGCCGATAGCCAGGTTTTTAAAGCTTACCTGACCATAAATACCTTTGCCGCCGGAAGGATTAATCACCTGGTGTTCAGTCAGACCAATCCAGTTATTTTCATAAACCAATCTGCTTTCCAGTGTAGTCCAGGGATTTTCATTTTCCATGCTGCAAGATACAAAAATCTGGAATCTCCAAAAATCGGTGATTCAAATAGGCCTTAAACAAAAAATGACCGCTGTAAAGCGGTCATTTTCTTAAAACTGACCTTCATCAGGTCTGTTGTCCGCCTGTTCAGGCTTCTTTTGTTTTTTCTGGAATGTCGTCTGACCGAAGCGGTAGGAGAACGTGATATTACCCATTGGGCCTGTCATATAACGTTCGAAATCTACGATTGACCTGCCGTCATTGGTAACCATACCGAACCTGCGTGTGTTGAAAATATCTCTTACATTCAGGCCGAGTGAAGCTTTTTTACCTGGGAAATCATATTTGGCACCACCGTCAAATGTATACATTGATTTCCTTTTACCCTGCGCCAGTACCTGGGATGAAGTATATTCACCTCTGAGCTGTAAGGTAATTCCGTAAGGAAGTACAAAATTATTGGTCAGGTTAGAGTTCCAGCTGAAACCGGAATTGCCAGCAATATCATAAGCTGGAACGGCATCGATTTTACTATGATAAACATTTACGTTCGCCGTAAAGTTCCATGGTTTGATTACATCGACTTTGGCAATCAGTTCCAGACCGCTGGAAAGATCTTTGGTTAAGTTCTGGGGAGTAGAGATGATTACACCATTTTCATCAGGCTGAGAACGTACACGCTGAATCAGGTCATTCGTTCTACGGACGTATGCACTGGAAATTAAAGTTACTTTAGGCCAGAATTTGCTGTAACCAAGTTCGAAAGCATGTACATCTTCAGGCAGCAGGTTTGGATTACCACGACGCCAGTTTAAAGGATCACCGTAATCAATAAACGGATTGGTATCCCACGGTCTTGGTCTGTTTACCCTTCTGCTGTAACTTAACTGGATCTGTTGCTCATGATCCATTTTCTGTGTCAGATAGATACTTGGGTAAAGACGTTTATAGGCAATTTTAGAAGTTGCATTTACCAGTTGGTTATTCAGATCATAACCACCGCTATTAGATACCAGGGAAGCATCTTCTGCACGTAATCCGAACTGATAACCGAATTTACCGATCTGGTTCTGATAGTTCATATAGATTGCATGTACCTGATCTTTACTGTCAAATAAATTTGTCAGGCGCAGATCCGGGCGGTAACTTTCTAAATCATAGTCGAATAACTGGGCATCTGTAGTATTATCTGAAAAACGGATCTGGCTGCGGTATCCGGCCTCCAGTTTACCTGTCTTACCGATAGAAGTATTATAATCTGCCTGAATATTATAGTTTTTGTTATCGCCTTCATTATCATTCGTACGTCTTTCGCCATTGCCGGGAGCAATACCGTTTAGACTTTGCAGATCGGTAATATATCGCTGAAAATTGTCATTATTACCCTTGGAGAAACCAAAATTGAAAGTAAGTTCTTCGCCTGGTTTAAACTTATGGCTATAATCCAGGTTGGTGTCAAAACTCTTTCCACTGCCCAGATTGGTATTTGTCCGGTTACTCAGTTCAAGCGGAGCACGTTGTGCATCATATTTATTTATGTTGAGCAGTTCAGTCCGGTCATTGTCCCTGATATTAAAACCACCCGAGAAACTTAGTATGTCTTTAGTGGTCAGATAATAATCCAGACCTGCTTTTACATTGTGACTTTTATCGGTATTTCTAGAGTCTGTCAGCTGATCTGCGAAGGCAAGCTCACCAATAGGCTGCAGGTACTCTATATTGTTGAAACCACCACCAATCCTATTTCCTCTTCTGAAAGAGTAGTTACCATAGAGATTCACTTTTTTATTTTGAAAACTCAGACTGGTGTTTGCATTATAGTTATCCCTGTTTCCTGCAGTCAGTGCAACATTCCCGTTAAAGCCGAGCTTCGCGTTCTTTTTTAATACGATGTTAATGATCCCTGATTGTCCTTCTGCATCATATTTAGAGGAAGGGTTTGTGATTACTTCAACCGTCTCAATAGAGCTTGCAGGAATAGACTGCAGAATTTGCGCCACATTACCACCTGCAATTAGAGAAGGTTTTCCATCAATCAGTACCCTTACACCAGTAGAGCCTCTTAAGCTTACATTTCCGTCCACGTCAGTCTGGACAGAAGGAACATTTGCCAGCAGATCTGTGGCCGAACCACCTTCACTGACCAAACTTTGTTCAACAGAAAATACTTTTTTATCTATACCCAGTTGTATAGGACTCTTTTGAGCAGTAATTGCAACTTCATTCAGTACATTACCTTTAGAAGCTGTCATTTTCACAGTTCCGAGGTTGAAGTCTTTACCAGCGACCAGTGTTACATTATTTTTCACCATAGTCTGATAACCAACGTAGCTGATTTTAACCGTAAAGCTGCCGGCCGGAAGATTTGGAATAGAGAGATTGCCGTCTGCGTCAGTTTGGGCAGTGCGGACGACGGCTTTAGTACTGTTATTTAAAACAACAGCAGAAGCAAAAGGAACAGTTTCATTATTTTGCACATCTACAACTTTTCCGGTAAGTTTACCGGTGCCGGTATTTTGAGCCTGGATAGCGGAGGAGACGAAGAAATTAAAAATTAAACTGAATAATAGAATTTTGTAGATAGACAGGTTCATTAAGTTAGTGTGTTTTGGTGTATTTTCTTAGGATGGACAAAGTAACGGCGCGATAGTTTAAAAAACAGGTGGTAACTATTTTATTACAACGCATATATGGTTAATTACAGTAATATTTTTGTGAATGAAGGTTTAAGCTATTCTGCCTATAAAGAATTAGTTACAAAGCGCCTTGAGAACGGTCAGACTACCGGGGAAGATAGTAGTGAAGCGATGCTGCATTACAGTAAAATGAATCTTCAGCGTATGAAGCGGGTTGAAAAAACTATTCAGCTTCTGCCGGAACTGGAGAAAGAGCTTTTAGCCTTAACAGATAGATATCGTCTATTGATTATTACTGAAGGCTGGGTGTGGTGACGCCGCGCAGCTGGTGCCGGTATTTCAGCAGATCGCTTTACAATTTCCTGAAAAACTGGAGTTAAGACTCGTATTACGTGATCAGCATCTGGAATTGATGGATGCGCATCTGACCAATGGCGGCAGGGCCATCCCTGTTATGCTGGTTATTAATGAAAAGGGTGAGCAGATTGCAAAATGGGGTCCCCGGCCGGCAATCCTGCAGGAATTGCTCGGTGGATGGAAGAAGGAAGAATCAGATCTATTCAAAGTGGCTGAGAAACTGCATCACTGGTACGCGAAAGATCAGACCAGACATACACAGGAAGAACTCAGTCAGGTTTTCCGATCCTTGAAATAACAAACTGACCGGAAGGCCAGGTTAGTCTACAGTCACAGTCAGGCCTTCCTGCTGTAATATTTTACGGTAGATCTCCATCTCGGTGAAAGATCCTTTTAAAACGGCACATTTGCCCTTGTTATGAACCTCCCAGGCAATCTTTTCTGCCTGCGACTCTGTATAGTCCAGATATTTGGTCATACAGTGAATTACATGGTCAAAAGTATTCACGTCGTCATTCCAGAGAATAAGACGATGAGAAGTCTTCAGAGAGGACAGGATCTCTTCCAGCGTAAATGATTCTTCTTTTGTTTCTGTAGTCATTTTACAAAAATAACCTAATTTCAAAAAAAAGATACGTTAAAATAAAATTATTATTCGCCGCTGGATCAGCTGCCTTTTGCTGAGCGTGTCATTTGCGCAAATGAATCCCAAAGCTCATCAGGAATTGCTTCCAGTCCATTAAACTGGCCTGCGCCCTGCAACCATTCACCGCCGTCAATAGTAATTACTTCCCCATTGATATAGGAAGAGAAATCACTCAGTAGAAATGCAGCCAGATTAGCCAGTTCCTGGTGCTCACCGACTCTTTTTAGCGGAACTCTGTTTTTGAAATCGAACTTTTCGGCAAGATCTCCTGGTAAAAGACGTTCCCAGGCACCCTTTGTTGGAAACGGGCCCGGAGCAATTGCATTGGTACGGATTCCATATTTACCCCATTCCACAGCCAGCGAACGCGTCATGGCCAGGACACCACCTTTTGCACAGGCAGAGGGCACAACATAAGCAGAACCGGTAAACGCATAAGTAGTTACAATATTAAGGATACTGGCGGGCTGCTTAGCCGCGATCCAATGTTTACCGAAAGCAAGTGTACAGTTCACAGAACCTTTCAGTACAATATCAATTACAGTAGAAAAAGCATTGGCAGACAAGCGCTCGGTAGGGGAGATGAAGTTTCCCGCTGCATTATTCAGCAGGCAGTCAACCTGGCCGAAAGTCTGCAGGGTTTCCTTCAGTACATTTTCGACCTGATCGTACTCGCGTACATCACAGGCAACAGCCAGTACTTTTCCGCCTGTCTCCTGTTCCATTTCCTTGGCAGTTTTTTCCAGTACGTCAGCTTTTCTGCTGGTGATAACCAGGTTTGCACCCAGTTTCAGGAAGTAAGTACCCATTGCCTTTCCAAGCCCGGTACCGCCACCTGTAATCACAATTGTTTTGCCTTTCATGGCATCGTCCCTTAACATTGGCTGATTATACATATGCTTACTTTTTAAGGTTATCAATTAACATTTTGAGAATACTGCGCGTTGCAGGAGACCACCATTGTTCCAGCATCCTGTCCAGCGCAAGCGTCTGATCTGCGGAAGTGGCTGCTATAATTCCCGTACGGATATTCAATTTACTTTGCTGCCAGGTCTGTGGTTCAAAGCCCATATATTTTCTGACTTTTCTTTCGGCAGCGGTCATGATACTTTCCGGCTTAACCAGTTCATCTACCAGCCCAATCTGTAAAGCCTCTTCAGGGCTGAATAATTTTCCTTCCAGCAGACTTCTGGATGCAGCTGCATGGCCCAGCCAGAAAGCATATAACTGAAAGATGCTGTCCGGAACAATAATACCCACGGGCACTTCGTTCAGGCCGATAATGAATTTGCCTTCAGCCATAACCCGCGCATCACAAGCCAGTGCGATTACACAACCACCAGCAGGAGCATGACCGTTTAGTGCCGCCACCAGCGGTTTTTTAAATGCAGTGATAATAGATCCGAAACGCAGAAAGAGCTCCCAGAAAGAGCGCGTATCTTCCTGGTTATAACCGTATAACTCGATCAGGTCAAGACCAGCTGAAAAGAAATTATCACGCCCGGTGATTAGTAAACCGCCAATGTTATCATCTTTCTCGATATTCAGTAGCATGTCCGTCAGCTCGGTGATCATTTCCCGGTTCATGGCATTCGACTTTCCTCTGTTGAGGGTTAATATAGCCAGACGGTCTTTGATCGTTACATGTATGGTATTCATATTTTTAGTATTAAAATTAATCTACAGTATAAGCCGGGACTTTAGGTCTGGGCTTTCCAATGGTCGGTTTCTTATATACAACTCTATAAGTTCCGGATTCGTTTGTATTATATAAATTTATTTTTGTATTCCCTCCGGTTCCGGGATAAAAATTTGGTTTCAACCACAAGTAGAACGCAGATCAGGGCCGTCTGGTTTTGACCTGTATTGTATACTGGCGAATAAAAATCCGCGCAGGAGTTACCTGTCTTGCAAATGCAATGATCAGGCAGGGCCTAAAACTAATTAACCCCCAAATAATAAATATTTGAGGGTTAATTCTAAATTATTTCAGTTGATGTTTAGAAGGTATTCTTCCACATCATGCTTTCCACCGGTTTCGTTGTTTTATTGCTGTATTTTGCATTGTCTTTAGCATGATACATCGTTTCGATTTGTCCTTCAACGGCGAAATAGATGAGTTGTCCGATAGGCATGCCCGCATAAATTCTTACCGGCTGGGCACAGGATATTTCCAATGTCCAGGTATTGCAGAATCCCACATCACCTTTACCTGCTGTTGCGTGGATGTCAATTCCTAAACGACCGGTGCTGGATTTACCTTCCAGAAAAGGAACATGTGCGTGTGTCTCTGTATATTCAACAGTAACACCCAGATAAAGGGTACCTGGTTGCAAGACAAAACCTTCTTTAGGAATTTCAAAATGCTGTATTTTATTATGCGCTTTAGCGTCCAGTACCCGGTCTGTATAAGTGGCCAGGTATTTACCCAGATGTACATCATAGGAATTTGTACCCAGGCATTCTGCATTAAAGGGTTCAATAATGATTGTTCCTTTGTCAATCTCTTCTAATATACGCTTATCTGAAAGTATCATTTGTCAAGTCTTTCGGCGAAATTATGATTAATTTAAGATACTTTTGCATTGATTTTTTAAAATAGAATGCCGGTAATCTATAAACATGAAATTGATGAACAGACTATACTAGCAGTCTGGAAAATCGAAGAGCAGGAACAGGAGCTGATCGCTGGCCTGCAGTTAAAGCAACATGAACTCGATTTTATAGCCAGCCTGAATAAAGGTAAAAGGCTTCTCCACTGGTTAAGTACAAGATTACTGCTGCGAACTCTGCTTAATACCTCTGCCTATATAGATGTCCGTATGGACGATCACGGGAAGCCATTTCTGGCAGATTCTTCATTTCAGATCTCCCTGAGCCACTCTTATGATTACGCTGCAGTAATGATCGGAAGAACAAAAAGTGTTGGTGTGGATATTGAGCTGATCAAGCCTAAAATTCAAAGTATAAAACAGAAGTTTTTGTCGCCTACAGAACTCGGAGAGCTAAATCTGGAAATAAACAGCCTGTATATCTGCTGGTGTGCAAAAGAGGCCATTTATAAATGGTATGGTAAGAAAGGACTTGAGTTCAGAAAGCATATCCGTTTATTACCATTTACACCTTCCGATCAGGGAGAACTTCAGGCTGTCGTCACTTTGCCGGAAGGACTTAAGGAAGTTAAAGTCAGTTATTTTAAAACAGAAGACGGCTATATGACCGGTTATATTGTCGCTTAACAGAACCATCATGAACAAACAAGTCAGTTTTCAAGACTGGGGATTAATAGATTATCAGCAGGCCTGGGATAAACAGGAAGCTACCCTTCAGGCTACCGTTGCAGTCAAGACTGCAAATAGAAATGAAGGCACCAGTAATCCAACGCCTAATTACCTGTTCTTTTGTGAGCATCCACATGTTTATACATTAGGTAAAAGCGGACATGCAGAATATCTGCTGCTCGATGAGAAAGGCCTAGAGGAAAAAGGAGCGGCCTATTATAAGATTAACAGGGGTGGTGATATTACCTACCACGGTCCGGGACAACTAGTCGGTTATCCCATTCTGGATCTCGATAATTTTTTCACCGATATACATTTATATCTGAGAACACTGGAAGAAGCTGTCATTTTAACTTTGCAGGAATATGGAATTAAAGCCGGTCGTTATCCCGGGTATACAGGGGTGTGGCTGGATGCAGATAATGACAAAGCCCGGAAAATTTGTGCGATGGGCGTGCGCTGCAGCCGGTGGGTAACCATGCACGGTTTTGCTTTAAACATTAACCCCGACCTCGATTATTTTAAAAGTATTGTTCCCTGCGGAATAGACGATAAAGATGTGACCTCCATGGAGCGCGAACTCGGCTATACTTTGCCGATGGAAGAGGTTAAAGAAAAGCTTAAAAAGCACATAGCAGCACAATTTCAAATGGAATTAAGCTGAAAAATATTAGCCGTAGCCTTATAAAAAGAAAAGCTGACCGGATTTTATTCCGGTCAGCTTTTTTATTTTAATCCGTTTAACATTCGGGCAGACTAATTGGGATATTAGTAGCCAGTCCGCCATCGGAAGTTTCTTTATACTTGGAGTTCATATCCAGTGCGGTCTCCCACATTGTATTCACTACAGCGCCAAGACTTACTTTTGCTTTATCAGGATTACTTTGCAATGCCAGTTGAGAAGCTGTTATTGCTTTGATTGCCCCCATGGTATTCCTTTCTATACAAGGGATCTGTACAAGGCCGCCAATAGGGTCACAGGTTAAGCCCAAATGATGTTCCATTGCTATCTCTGCCGCCATCATCACTTGCCTCTGCGAGCCGCCCATACACTCTGTCAGTGCAGCTGCAGCCATAGCAGAAGAAACACCGATCTCTGCCTGACAGCCGCCCATAGCTGCGGAAATTGTAGCACCTTTTTTAAAAATACTGCCTATCTCAGAAGCACAAGCTATAAATTGAATAATCTGTGCTTCGGAATAGCCGTCACAGAAAGTAATATAATATTGAAGGACAGCCGGAATTACCCCCGCTGCGCCATTCGTTGGAGCAGTAACTACCCTGCCAAAAGAAGCATTTTCTTCATTTACGGCAAGCGCGAAACAGCTAACCCAGTCCAGTGTGTAATTAAAGCCATTGCCACCTGCACGGATAGCTTCAATCCAGCTTTTATAATCGTGATATTCTTTTTTGCCGATCAGCCTTTTATTCAAAGCGGCGGCCCTGCGACCAACATTTAGTCCACCCGGTAAAAAACCGCCGGTATGGCAACCCCTGTACGTACAATCCTTCATCACTTCGAAATGGCGTAGTATTCCGGTGCGCGTCTCTGCCTCAGAGCGCCAGGCCAGTTCATTTTCCATAACGACTTCAGAAACTTTCAGGCCGGTTGTCAGGCACCAGTGCAACAGATCGCCTGCTTTTTCAATTGGGAAAGGCAGATCCACCTGTTCCTTTTCTGCTCCTGTATCGCCTTCTTTAACCACGAAACCACCACCAATAGAATAATAAGTTTCAGAAAACGCTTTTCCATTATCCAGGAAAGCCTGAAAAGTTACCGCATTAGGGTGGAAAGGAAGGCTTTCCGAGTAGAGGAATAGTAAGTCTTCTGTATAATTAAAACTGATTTTTCTCTCGCCGCCCAATAAAAGCCCGTTACCATTTTTCATGGCTGCCACAGTTGGTTCTACGGCATTGACATCGAAAGTAACCGGATCTGCACCCGACAGGCCGAGCATAACGGCAATATCGGTTCCGTGCCCGTGCCCTGTTTTGGCGAGTGAGCCATAAAGCAAAATCTTCACCTGGCTTACCGATTCCAGAAAGTGCAACGCGCAAAGCGATGCTGTAAATTGCTGGGCGGCGCGCCATGGACCAAGAGTATGGGAACTCGAAGGGCCAATGCCGATTTTAAATATATCAAATACAGAGATTTGTTCTCTAAGCATGATGCAAAACTAATAGATAAAAAGGATAAAATTTTAGAAGTGGAACTCCAGGATGTCTTCGTCCTGCAGCAGGTAATCGACAAACTTGTCATGATTCCCGGGCTTTCCGGTCGCTGTCCAGCTTCCGCTTATTTTGCCATCTGACATTACCTGTACACCCCTTTCCATTTGGAGATCAAATTGCCTGAAATAGTCTTCGTACGAATCCAGTTTCCCTTTGTCGTACTCCCTGACAATCCGGTACTCCCTTGTGGTAGATCTGCGGATTACGTACCCTTCCAGGTAAGGGAATGTAAGTAAGGCGAGTAAAACCAATATAGTTACACCGACAGCCTGTTCATAAAAACCTGAGCCGACGGCCATGCCAATGGCAGCTACAATCCAAATCACGCAGGCAGTAGTTAAACCCTTGATCCGGTTCTCCTCCCTGAAAATTACGCCTGCACCCAGAAAACCGATCCCGGTGACAATATTGGACGCAATCCTGTCCTGACTGTTGGTCTCAATTTTAACAGAAAGAATAGTGAATAAAGTAGCCCCCAAACCGATCATAATCATGGTTTTGAGACCTGCCTGCTTAGCTCTGAGCTCACGCTCCAGGCCAATAAGACCGCAAAGCAGGGTAGCCAGAAGGAATTTGTTAACTTCCGATTGTGTAATGAAATGACTGGCTTCTGATAGGTTTTCCATAGCTTGTTCCAGAGGCTAAAGATAAGTGCTTCCCGGCGTTATTACATAAAAAAGACCCACTAAAATATAGCGGGTCTTTTTTATACTGTATGGAGGAAGAATTACATCATTCCACCCATGCCGCCGCCGCCCATAGGAGGCATAGCGCTAGCAGGACTATCATCAGGCTCATCCGCTAATACACATTCTGTAGTTAACAGCATGGCAGCGATTGATGCAGCATTTTCTAAAGCTACACGACCTACTTTAGTAGGATCGATAACACCTGCACTGATTAAGTTTTCATAAACATCAGTACGGGCATTGTAACCGAAGTCAGCAGTACCTTCTTTAACTTTTTGAACTACGATAGATCCTTCGATACCAGCATTCTGGCAGATCTGACGTAAAGGCTCTTCGATTGCACGACGAATAATCTGAATACCAGTAGTTTCATCTTCGTTAGCGCCTTTCATTCCGTCTAATGCTTCGATTGCACGGATGAAAGCAACACCACCACCTGCTACGATACCTTCTTCAACCGCTGCGCGGGTTGCATGTAAAGCATCATCAACACGGTCTTTTTTCTCTTTCATCTCTACTTCAGATGCTGCACCAACATAAAGAACAGCAACACCACCAGCTAATTTAGCCAGACGTTCCTGTAATTTTTCTTTATCGTAGTCAGATGTAGTAGTTTCAGTAGCTGTTTTAATTTCGCTAACTCTAGCTCTGATTAATTCAGGATTACCAAAACCATTGATGATTGTAGTATTATCTTTATCAACAGTGATTTTTTCTGCAGTACCTAAGTATTCCAGATCAGCTGTTTCCAGTTTGTAACCTTTTTCTTCAGAAATTACGGTACCACCAGTTAATACAGCGATATCTTCCAGCATAGCTTTTCTACGGTCACCAAAACCAGGAGCTTTAACAGCAACTACTTTCAGGGAACCACGGATTTTATTAACTACTAAAGTAGCTAAAGCTTCACCATCTAAATCTTCTGCGATAATTAATAATGGTTTACCAGTCTGAACCTGCTTCTCTAAGATCGGCAGTAATTCTTTCATGTTGCTGATTTTTTTGTCGTAGATCAGGATATAAGGATTTTCCAGTTCTGCTTCCATTTTGTCAGCATTGGTTACGAAATACGGAGATAAGTAACCACGGTCAAATTGCATACCTTCAACTGTTTTAACTTCAGTTTCAGTACCTTTTGCTTCTTCAACAGTAATTACACCATCTTTACCTACTTTACCCATTGCTTCAGCAATCAGCGCACCGATTACTTCATCATTGTTAGCAGAGATAGATGCTACCTGTTTGATTTTATTGTTGTCTTCACCAACTGTTTGAGATTGAGCTCTTAAGTTCTCAACGATTGCTGTAACAGCTTTATCGATACCGCGTTTCAAATCCATTGGATTAGCACCGGCAGCAACGTTTTTAATACCTGCTGTTACGATAGCCTGAGCTAAAACAGTAGCAGTAGTTGTACCATCACCTGCGATATCTGCAGTTTTAGAAGCAACTTCTTTTACCATTTGAGCACCCATGTTCTCGATAGGGTCTTTTAATTCAATTTCTTTGGCAACAGTTACACCATCTTTTGTGATTGCAGGTGAACCGAATTTTTTATCAATAATTACGTTACGACCTTTAGGTCCTAAAGTTACCTTAACGGCATTAGCCAAAATGTCAACACCTCTTTTCAGGGCGTCACGGGCTTCTACATTATATTTTACTTGTTTAGACATCTTTGTTTTTTTGATTAGTCAGAATGAATTTTAAATAAAAATTATCTGCGAAATTTTAATTATTGGAGGATTAAAGCTCGACTGCGTAAATATCAGTTTCGCGCATGATTAAGTAATCTTTACCTTCATAAGGAAACTCAGTGCCTCCGTATTTTCCGTAAATTACTACGTCTCCAACTTTCACAGTTGGTTTTTTACCTTCTGAATCTTCTTCAGAAACAGATACCACAGTTCCTTTTGATGGTTTTTCCTGTGCAGTTTCCGGGATGTAAAGTCCAGATGCAGTTTTAGTTTCTGCCGGAGCAGGCTCAACAATTACACGATTTGCTGTTCCTGCGATGGTTTTAAGGTTTAAAGCCATAATTTAATATAAATTTATTTTTTAGGGTAACATTAAAATTTGTAGATAACTACTTGTTAAGTCTGTATCAGTTTTTATGCCAAGCGGGTTTAGCTTGACAAATTTACGCAGGCTTGTCAGCTAATGGATTATGCGTCTGATTTTTTGTGTCAGACTGGCAGAATAAAAAAAGGCCCGTCAGCGTTTAAATTCTGACGGGCCTGATTATGCCTTGATAGCTTTAAATATTATTTAGCAGAATCTGCTGGTGCTGGTGCCGGCGCAGTTGTCTGCGGAGCAATACCACCACCAATCGGAGAAGGCGTAGGTGTTTTATCCAGGTGCTCCTGAATTTTAGAACTTCCGCTGCCAGTGCTCGCACCACCTGTTTTACCAATAGTGGTAATAGCCAGGGAGATTACTACAATCAGTGTTAACAATACCCAGGTTCCTTTTTCTAAAACGTCTCCGGTGCGTTGTACACCGAACATGTTACTGCCGGATCCGCCTGTTGCAAGACCACCACCTTTTGGGTTTTGTATCAAAACAAACAGCCCTAGAGCAACACAAATAATGATTAATAAAATAATTAAAAAAAGCATAGTATGTTAAATGGTTAAATTTTCTTTTGAATAGATTGGATAAGGTCGGCAAAGTAACGGCTTTTTTCTGGAAACTTCAAACTTAATTTTTCATAAGTATCTATCGCTTTGTCGTAAAGCATTTGCTCTATGTAAATGTTAGCCAGGGTCTCAGACACCAGGTCATTCTGGTCTTCGGCACTCTTTTTAGCCTTATTTTCGGTGTCGATCTGCTCAGCTTTCGGCGGATTTATCTGAGGGTCATTTTTAATGAAACTCTCGATCAGTTCGAACTCTTTTCCGGTATGTTTTGGTTTATCTTCCGTTTCCGGTAATTCCGCCTGACCGGTAAGCGGACTCTGCAGATGAAAAATATGTTCCACATACTGCTGCTGTAATTCAGGGGCATCGTCAGTCCTTGTTTTTTGGACGGCATATGGCTGAAAGATACTCTGATGTTCTTTGCGGGTTTTAGCCAGCCACCATAAGAATGTGTAAGGCAGTTTTTCATCATGATAATTACTGACACTGCTTTTTTCTTCTGCTTCAGCCGGCCCCACTTTTTCTTCGGTCTGTACTGGCAAAGTATCCTGAAGCTCCTGTTCCTTGATTTCTGCCGGAGCTTCCGTTCCAAAGTTTTGCTCAAAAGCAAAAAAATCAGATGAGGCAATACTTTCTACAGCAAAATCATGTTCAGGCGACGGTCTGCGAGGTGCTTCCGCAGCGGGCTGTGTTCCATTACGGAAAGGCCGGTATTCTGTGTTTTCAGTTTCGGCTGGTTGTTCTGTTGCAGCTGCACTCAGGACATGCAGGATTTCATGCGGCTGACTTGCTGCGGGATGCTGATCTCCGGATAGTTCTATAACCGGTAAGTTCCGGGGATGAAATTCTTTCTGTTTAATGAAGTTATGCAGTGAAGTACCGCCGGTGTAAAAAGCGGCAGTAGCAAATACCTGTTCTTTTTGAGGTTCCTGCATCAGCGCCCTGGCCAGCAGCAGGTGCAGCGGCTGGAAATAAGGATATTCCTGAATTAATTCCTGTAGCATGGATCGATCAGCGGGGCCTGCTTTTGCAGGGTCCGCCAATAATTCTGATAGTTGATTTTTTAGATGATTATCCAGCTCCACGTGACTAAGTTAAACAATGAAATTTAATTTTCCGCTTTACCACTGTGCAAATGCACGGTTAAAGATGTCTTCAGTAAGCTGAGCATTAATTTCCCTGATCAGCTGCTGCTGCTGTGATTCCAGTGTCTGCCCTGTTGCTGGAAACTCTCTGAATCTTTCGAAAGACTCTTCGTAACTCTGTTTAGGGTCTAAATTGCTGGTATATTTAATACTGACTCTGATGGTAAGCTTATTCGTTCCCGCACTTGGTGAATTATTATTCTGCAGGGAAGTTGGCCGGATGTCGTAACCCGTAATCCTGCCTTCGAATATCGCGTCGGCATCGTTATTCCGGATCGCCAGACTGGTCTGATTACGTATCCTTGTTTTCAGGGCTTCGGTAAGGTCCTGGCCCAGGGTCGGAATAACCAGCGGCGCATTATTCTCAAAATATAAAACTGCTACAGTTTTCATGTTCGCTGGAATAGACGCGCCATTTAACTTGATAGAACAGGAATGCAGTACTGACGCGATAGGGATCAGCAACAGTAAAAATATTTTTTTCATTGCTTAGTTTAAATTCAGTTCTTTAATTTTTCTATAGAGCGTCCGTTCCGAAATTCCCAATTCCTGAGCAGCAAATTTCCGCTTGCCTTTATGCTTTTTTAAAGCCTTTTTAATCAGGTCAGATTCTTTGTCAATCAGGGAAAGTGATTCTTCCACTTCTTCCGCATCATGCGTGTAATTATAATCTACCGGGGCATTCTGAGAAGGCTTTTTAATAGTCAGCGTATTCTCGTGATTCATTTCCGGGTCTACATCCTGGTACAGCTGATTAATATAGTGCGGGTTCTCAGCCATGATATGCGAGGTGTTTCCACCACTCTGGATAATTTCTGCAACCAGTTTTTTCAGGTCCATCATATCCTTTTTCATATCAAACAGAACTTTATATAAAATATCCCGCTCAGAAAAATCCTCTTTGTTGTTATTGTTAATAGCCATTGGAAGATTGCTTCCGCCTTCATTCGGAATATAGTTCATTAGTGCCTGTGCGGTCACATTTCTGTCCTTCTCCAGTACACAAACCTGTTCTGCAATATTCTTCAGTTGTCTGACATTTCCAGGCCAGCTGTAATTTGTCAGTAACTGGATAGCCTCATTGTCCAGCTGGATGCCGGGACTACGGTATTTATCACTGAAATCGGCAGAGAATTTGCGAAACAACAGGTAAATATCTTCTTTACGTTCCTGTAAAGCCGGAATACGTAATGGAACAGTATTTAATCTATAATAAAGATCTTCTCTGAATTTTCCGGATTTAACCCGGTTATATACATCAACATTGGTTGCTGCAATAATCCGGACGTCTGTTTTCTGTACTTTGGACGAACCTACGCGCAGATATTCACCACTTTCCAGAATTCTCAGCAGGCGTGCCTGTGTACCAAGGGGTAGCTCTGCTACCTCATCCAGAAAGATTGTACCACCATTGGCAACTTCAAAGTATCCTTTACGGGCTTCGTGAGCACCGGTAAAAGAACCTTTCTCATGACCGAATAATTCCGAATCAATTGTACCCTCCGGAATAGCTCCGCAGTTCACTGCAATAAAAGAACCATGTTTACGGGCACTGATCTGGTGAATGATATGGGAAAAAACTTCTTTACCACTACCACTCTCGCCCGTGATCAGCACGGACATATCTGTTGGGGCTACCTGCCTGGCAATATCTATTGCACGGTTAAGCAAGGGCGAGCCACCAATAATTCCAAATCGGTTTTTGATATCCTGTACGTCCAAAATAAAAGTATTTTTTATAAAAAATTCAGTTTGTTAATCTGCAATCCTGCCCAGAAGGGTCGCTGATGTACAACGCTCAATCACGACATTTACATATTGACCCGGCTTAACATTTTCGACAGCCGGGAATACGATCATCGCATTCTGGTCATTTCTGCCGCAAAGGTCAAGATCCGATTTTTTCGAATAACCTTCTACGAGAATTCTAACTGTTTTACCAACAGACTCCTGTAAACGCTTACGGGAGGACTCCTGTTGTTTCAGCAGAATTTCTTTCAGCCTGCGTTTTTTGACCTCTTCAGGAACATCATCCTCCAGTTTACGGGCGGCCATTGTTCCTGGTCGTTCTGAATAGCTGAAACAGAATGCAAAATCATAATCTACATAATCCATCATGCTCATGGTTTCCTGGAATTCCTCTTCAGTTTCCGAGCAGAAACCTGCAATGATATCTGTCGAGATGGCACAATCAGGAATGATACTGCGGATTGCATCTACACGGTTAATATACCATTCTCTAGTATAAGTTCTGTTCATCAGTTCCAATACTCTGGTACTGCCCGACTGAACCGGCAGGTGAATATTATTACAGATATTATCGTGTTTTTTAATTGTATACAGTACCTCGTCGGTAATGTCTTTCGGGTGTGAAGTGGAGAAACGCACACGTAGTTCCGGGCTGATCAATGCAACCTTTTCAAGCAATTGTGCAAAGTTAACTACAGTTTCAGCCTGGTCATCTGCCTGATCAGAGCCTTTCCATTTATAAGAGTCCACGTTCTGGCCCAGCAATGTAACTTCTTTGTAACCGCGTTCATGCAGGTCCTGTGCCTCCGCCAGAATTGAATGCGGATCACGGCTGCGCTCACGCCCTCTGGTAAAAGGAACCACGCAGAAAGAGCACATATTATCGCAACCTCTCATAATAGAGATAAAAGCAGTAATCCCATTTCCGTTCAGACGAACCGGACTGATATCAGCATAAGTTTCCTCGCGTGATAAAAGCACGTTAATTGCTTTCTGGCCTTCTCCAACCTGCTCAAGTAGTGCAGGCAGATCACGGTAAGCATCTGGTCCGACAACAACATCGACCAGTTTTTCCTCTTCCAGAAATTTAGATTTTAATCTTTCGGCCATGCAGCCGAGTACACCAACGATCAGTTTTGGATTTTTACGTTTTTCAATTCCAAACTGCGACAAACGATTTCTAACACGCTGTTCTGCGTTTTCCCGGATCGAACAGGTATTAATAAAGATGGCGTCTGCTTCCTGATAATTCCCTGTAGTCTCAAAGCCCTGGTCAAGCAGAATGGAAGCTACAATTTCAGAATCGGCAAAATTCATCTGGCAACCATAACTTTCAATATATAGCTTTCTGGCATTAAGGGCTTTAGGTGCATCAATAATCAAGGCTTCACCCTGACGCTCTTCATCGTGTGTCTTATCTGTTAGCTGTAAATCGATCATATCGGATTAAATGTTACTAGTTGCAAAAATACTAAATATAATTCGTAAATGACAAATTGGCAGCATTTAAAAAGATCTGCTGAATGTCAAACATTGTCCTGTACAGATTTGTCTCTGTATACAAATACCCGGTTTATGATCGACAATCCGCAATTAAGAAAAATATTAAAATGGGCAGGCCTGACAGTCTTAACCGTGTTGGTACTGCTAACCGGCGTCTCGGTATATTTCAGTAAAAACTGGAAACCTGAATTAGAGAAAAAAATCACAGAAGCTGTCAATAAAGGGTCAGAGGGATTGTATCAGGTTAGTGTGAAAGATCTTCACCTGAACATTCTAACAGGTAGCATCAGTGCGGACAGTATCTGGCTTCGGCCGGATACGGTAATGCTGAATGCACTGCTGGGTAAAAAAGTGGCACCTACGCATCTCTTTGAAATCCGGTTGGCGAAACTGCAGCTTCGCAGGCTTTCGCTGCTCCGCATCTGGCGTAAAAAGGAAATCGACCTGAATGATATTATCCTGAATAAGCCTTCCATTAACATGACATATTATGCCGGACAGCACCGCCCTCAGACTAAAACAAAACCAAAGAGCCTTTATGAACTGCTCTCAGGGACATTACATTCTGTCCGGATTAAGGCGATGCGCATTGCAGATGCAGATTTCGACTATATCAGCGGGGCCACCGGTAAGAAACTTAATTCGGTACACAAGCTGAATCTAACAGTCCGGGATTTTCTGCTTGATGCAGATTCCGCTGATGATACCACTCGTTTTTATTATACGAAAGATGTCAGGTTCGAAATAGCCGGTTATCAGTCGCCCTCTAAAGACGGAATGTATACCACCAAAGTTGACAGTATTACCGGTTCGTTGCGGAAAAGAGAGCTGGAGATTAAAAACTTCCGGATGATCCCTAAATATCCTGAACTGGAGTTCAGCAGAAAACTCGGGACACAAAAAGACCGTTATGATCTTCATTTTAAACATATTCTTTTTTCTGGTATAGATTATTTGCGCCTGAATAGTGACGGTGTGCTTCATGCGCAGAGCCTGTTGCTCAACTCCGGTATTGCAAAGATCTTTATGAACCGGGAACTGCCAGGCGGTACGCAGGACAAAACACAAAACTTTCCGCATATGGCATTGCAGCGCCTGCCGGTTGCCACAACTATTGATACACTGAAACTCCGCAAGCTTAATGTAGCTTATACCGAATATAACCCAATGGCAGAACAAAAGGGCACTGTACATATTGACAATCTGAAAGGTAACGTCTTAAATGTAACCAATGACTCTGTTTCTTTGGATAAGAGTGCGGTGGCAGTTGCCCTGCTTGAAGCGGATTTGGTTAAAGCAGCGCATCTAAATATCCAGATAGATTTTAAACTCCGTTCCCCTATTGCCGGATTTCATTATAAAGGTCATATAGGCCCGATGAATATGGTTAAGCTGAATCCGCTGTCCCGCGCACTAGGGCTGGTCGAGCTGGAAAGTGGCAAGATTAGTAAAATCGACTTCCAGGCCGAAGGGAATCGATATGGCGCAAAAGGTAAAATGCAGATGCGTTATACTGATTTGAAGATACGATTGCTCAAAGCAGGTGAAGATGGAGAAGCACCTAAGAAGAAGGGGTTCTTATCATTTCTTGCCAATAATATTCTGATCAAAGATTCTAATCCTCTGCCAGGTAAAGAATTGCGCGAGGTGAAGATTGATTTTGAAAGAACACCTTCGGCCTCGTTTTTTAACCTGTTATGGAAAAGTGTATTTATTGGCCTTAGAGAAACTGTCGGATTAGGTATTGTTCCGATGAAAAGTCCGGAACAGGGTAATAAAGACATGCAGAAAAAGCTCAAAGAACGAAAAGAAAAAAGAGCGGAAAAGAAAGAAGAAAAGAAGGCAGAAAAAGAAAAAAAGGAACAAGAGCAGCAGAAGAAGAAAGATTAACGGAATGGCGCTAAACAAAGGCGGGACTTGCCGGGAAATATTGTTCTGCATAGAGGGAAAAGGGGTTAAATAAGATTTTTCGGTACATGGAAAAAACAATTAATGTGTAAGGGGAATTATGTATATTGTAAACAATAAAGCGGCTGCATGAATGGAAAAGCACGAAAGACAATAAGTCTGATCAAATGGATAGTTGTTGGCCTGTTCCTGCTGTTTGCTCTGGCAGACGCAGCTTCGTGGTTGCTGGCAGCAAGGATGCGGCCGGTTATAACGCGTGAATTAAAGGATCTCGTCCTTAATTCAACCGACAGCCTGTACAGTGTGAAATTCTCCAGGGTCAATACCAACTTTCTTTTCGGCAATGCCTCAGTAACTGATGTGGAAATCATTCCGGACACAGTGATCTATAACAAGCTGGCCAGACTGAAGCGTGCACCGAATAATACATATGCGGTTACCGTTAAGAAATTAACGATCAGAAATTTTCATCCTTATCAACTTTGGAAAGGGCAGCGTTTACGTGTAGATCAGCTCTTATTTGAACACCCAAGAGTTGTGATGACCAATAAGCAGCTGGAATTCAATGAAGACAGGCCACCACGTCCTTACAAATCTCCATACGCCTATATCTCAAAGTTTTTAAAAGAAATCAGTGTTCAGAGTATTGATCTTAAGGATATCAGCTTTAGCTATGTGAATCGCAACGGCGACGTACCAGTTACAGATTCTTTAAGTAAATTGAATGTCAGCTTGAAGGACTGGCTTATAGATGCAGGTTCAGCTACAGATCCACAACGGTTCTACCTATTGAAAGACGTGTGGATTAATCTCAGCGATTATAAATATGCAACACCTGACAGTCTTTATCATATTGAATTAAACGAACTGTCTTTCCGTTCTTCCACCGGCAAGCTGAACGTACGTAAGTTCGGTGTTATACCACGCTACGGGGAAATGGAGTTCGCCAGGGTATCTGGTTTCGCCAAAGACAGGTTCAGTATCTTGCTGAATGATATTGACCTGAAGGGAATTGACTTGCCTTTATATGTCAGAAAACAGGAGCTGCGAGCTAAGGAAATGAACATCAGCAATGGTTATGTATCTGTTTTTAATAACAATGAACTCCCTTCCAGAGGAACAGTAAGAATGGGTAAATTTCCGCATCAGCTGCTGCAAAATGTCAAAGGGCTGGTTACCATAAATAAGCTTACGCTGGCAAATCTGGATCTCAGTTATGCCGAGTACGACCAGGAAAGTAAGATGAAGGGTAAGATTACTTTTGAGAATACTTCCGGGACGCTATTAAATGTAACTAATGAGGCTAAAGCCAAAGCTAAAAATCCGGTTATGCAGGCCAGTCTGCAAAGCGATATGATGGGGCAGGGTAGGTTGCTGGTAGATTTCCGGTTTGATTTGCTATCTGAAAAAGGTGCTTTCTCTTATAAAGGGGAGCTTGGGCATTTGGACGGGCCATTGCTAAACAGGATTACCAAACCTCTGGGGATGCTTCAGGTCAAAAGCGGTGTGGTCAGAAAGCTAAGCTTTGATATTGTTGCCGATGAAAACCAGGCGAAGGGAAAGCTTAATTTTGCTTATAATGACCTGTCGGTTACGCTGCTGAAAAAGGTTGAAGGTAAAGATTGGCTGGTTAAGCAGGGGCTTATTTCCATGCTGGCCAATGCAATGGTTATTAACGTAGATAATCCAGATGACAAGGGTAATTTCATCACCGCAAAAGTCGATTATAAACGTAATCCCACTCACTCATTTTTTAGTTTTATCTGGCAGAGTCTTTTTCAGGGTATCAAATACACTGTTGGGCTTAGTCCAAAGAAACAGGCTGAGATTAACCAGAAGATCAGGCAGTTCGAAAAATTAAAGACCGACCGCGAGCTCAGGCGCCAGGCCCGGGAAAGAAGGAAGCAGGGTTAGCAGGTTTATTAAGCAGCCATTTATCCTTTAGCCTTCCAATTCTTTCAGATTAGCAGATAATCTTTCCACATCTTTAGCGAAGGCATACCTATTCATCATGTTGCCCAGGTAGGTTATTGGAAATACCAGTAAAGCCAATCCCAGGAGAACGTATAGCAAATTCGGATTATTCATGATAATCTGATCCAGCGTTTTATATTTAAAAGCCAAAACCGCCATATAACCTAAGGGGCCTGCGAAGGGTCCAAACAAGTAGGCCCAAATCTTTTCCATTTTAAGCACCCTGTTTATAAGTTTAAGCTGGTAGGCAATCATGTCCTTAGTAACCGTTGAGTAGTCTATGTAATTCGGCAATTTATTCATCTGCCGGGTCATAAACATTCTACCCAATTCATAGCTAATAAACATTCCTACCAGTAAATATTGTAGCAGCCCGGTTGTAAAAAAAGCTCCTAAAAGCATAGCGATCGATAAGACCCTAATCCAGGTCATTTTGGCATTTAGATTCTTGAGCAAATTCAGGTAAACACTTTTTGAAGATTTCTGAATACTTTTTATTTCTATAGAATGCGACTGGTTTTTATCTGCCAATTCACCGTTCATGTTATTCCATTCTTGTAGTAAATCCATTTTATTTCTTATTTAAAATATCCGTTAATTGTTGTTTGATCCGGTACAGTTTCACACCAGTATTGTTTTTGGTGATCCCCGTGATCTCGCTGATAGATGCATTATCGTACCCGTCGAGGTGAAGCATGATCAAGCCCCTGTCTACTTCATTTAACTGTCTTATTGCACGATAGAGCCGATCAGACCGCTCGGAAAGTTCCTTAGGCATCTCATACCCGGGGATATTGATATTTTCAGAAGTCTGTGCATGCTTTTTCACCTTGCTGAGGTGTGTAAGAGAAACGTTCAGACTGATCTTGTACAGCCAGGTAGAAAACTTAGCTTCACCTTTGAAACCAGGGGCCGCCTTCCAAGCTTGATAGATGATTTCCTGATATAAATCTTTTCTATCTTCCGAATCATCTGCATACAGGTTTACGATCTTTAATATAATTCCTTTATGCGCATTAATATTTCCCAGGAATAATTGCTCTTCCATCCCTAACTAAAATATTTGAAGATTTCTATTTTCCATAAGATGCATACAGTTGTTATTGATGTTCATTTGTAAAGATTAATAATTGGCTTCATTACCGAACTACATTCAATAAGTACATAAACTGTTTCAGAAATTACAAAGGAATCAATTTTAAATTTTGAGGTGCTTCATCAGGGTATTATTTTATTAAAAAGATTCGAAACGCTTATCTTAGTTGGCTCAACTATCAGGGATAGTTAACCCAACTAAATCATTTTATGAAAAAGAAATTCCCGGAAATTCCGGCTGTTCCTGCTGTACTACTCTCAATCATCAGTGTACAAGGTAGCGCATCTATTGCTAAAGGTATATTTCCTGTTCTTGGTGCAGCTTCAACATCTTCTTTAAGAATCGGTTTTTCCGCTATTATATTATGCCTTTTTAACCGCCCTAATCTAAAAGACATGGATAGAGCACAGTGGAAAGCCGTTAGTCTTTATGGTTTAGCATTAGGCGCGATGAATGTTATTTTCTATATGGCGATAGCACGAATACCCCTTGCATTAGGTGTTGCATTAGAATTTATAGGTCCTTTGGCACTCGCCCTGGCTGGTTCTAAAAGAATGGTCGACTTCATATGGGTGCTCCTGGCCGCCGCAGGAATTGCATTAATAGCACCCTGGAGCAATAATGGTCTAGACGTAATCGGAATGCTGCTAGCACTGCTTGCCGGCGCTTTTTGGGCAGGTTATATTGTACTGGGTGGGCGAATTTCAAAAATAATGGATGGCGGTAAAGCGGTGAGTATTGGAATGGTCTTTGCCACAGCCCTGGTGTTACCTATAGCCATCGGTGATGGTTTATTGACGAACTTCAAACCAAGTATGCTGGCTACAGGTTTAGTGCTTGCTCTGTTTTCCAGTGCGATTCCTTTTACGCTGGAGATGCAGGCACTGCGTAAAATACCGGCAAAAACTTTCAGCATATTAATGAGTCTGGAACCTGCAGCTGCTGCATTTTCAGGTCTTATTTTCCTGCATGAATTCCTCTCACTTTTTGAGTGGCTGGCAGTTGTCTTGATTATTATTGCGAGTGTTGGCTCCACGCTGACTACAAAAAACTCAGTCCATGCTTCGCCGGAATCTTAGCTAATTAAACAAAAGCGGGCCTCCAGGGCCCGCTCTCATACTGCCAGGGTTGTTATCCTTTTGAGACTACCGGCTGAATTTTCAGCACCCAGGCATATTTGCCAGGTAATTCTGCGGGTAGTTTCACGGTAAAGCCACCATTGTTTTTTGTCCAGGTCAACGGTTTATCTACGCCAAGCAGATATATTTTTGAGCCTGGTTTTGGCTGGATGGAAGAGATTTTAATTTCATCACCGCTATGCTTATCAAAAATGGCATAAGTTATTTTGCCATCTGTACTTTGCGTGAAGCGAATGTTATCACCTTCCTTATAATTAGTTAAACTTTTGGTTCCATAGATCGCTTGTTTATTGATATCAAGCCAGGTACCCATTTCTGCCAGACGCTCAACACTTGGTTCCGGGATTTCTCCTTGTGCATCCGGGCCAACATTCAGCAGGTAGTTACCGCCTTTCGCTGCTACATCAATTAAATTGTCGATCAGTTTTTCGGCCGATTTCCAGTTGTGATCTTTCTTTACAAATCCCCAGTTATTGTTAATCGTCATACAGCTTTCCCAGTAATCTTTAGAATTTGACTTCAGGATTTCCTGTTCCGGCGTACCAAAATCTCCGGCAGCATTTTCATATTTGTTCATTCCCGCCATACTGTTACGGGCCTTTCCTATGCGGTTGTTAATAATCAGGGACGGTTTTAGGTTTCGCAAATAGTTATAGAGATCTTTCCCTTGTTCTTCGGTCCATTCAGGAGTCCACTCCCCGTCAAACCATAAGATGGCGGGATCATATTTTTTAATTAATTCTGCTAACTGAGGTTTCAGGTATTCTTCTCTGTACTTGCTGAAATCAGGCTTGTGTGCAGTTTTTTGTTTAGGGTTGGCATCAGGCTGGTGCCAGTCCATAATGGAGTGATAAAGGCCAAACTCAAGACCTGCAGCTTTACAGGCATCTGCCAGCTCTTTAATCACATCCCTTTTAAAAGGTGTAGCATCCATGATATCATAGTTGGTTACTTTGCTGTCCCACATACTGAAACCGTCATGATGCTTGGAGGTAAATACGATATATTTTGCCCCGGCACCTTTGGCAATGCTCACCCATTCTTTGGCATTGAATTTCTGAGGATTAAATTGTCCGGCGTATTTTTCGTATTCTGATGTTGGAATCTGATGTGTATCCATTATCCATTCGGCACCACCATCCTTCCCATTGTATTCTCCTGCAGGAACGGCATATAAGCCCCAGTGGATAAACATACCAAATCTAGCATCCTGCCACCATTGCAGGCGTTGTTTCTTAGCGGATGTCGATTCTTCCAGATAATTCTTTTGGGCAAAAACAGAGCAGGAGATGACTAGCCCTGCAATAAATAAACAGATCTTTTTCATAATTGATATTTGGTTACAACAAAGAAAAGAATAAAGGTCTTAAGTGATTCAGTAATAATGTCCTTTCATTAAGCAATATGGTGTTAATGAATACTTTATCCGGAGAATATGTTTTTGCTGGTTTTGTTATTCCGCTTGTTTTGTTCGGGTCTTGTTCGGGTCTTCTCTTACTGTCGCTGGCAAATTACCCACTAGAACCCACACGTAACCCACAGTTACCCCACAAGAACCCACACGGTTGTGGGGTATAGTGGGGTCTGTATGTAAACTGGTATGTTTTGTTAAACCGGAACCCGAAGGAGAATAAACAAAAACGGCGGCCCCAATCTGGAACCGCCGTTTTTCTAACTTCCCTGGAAGCTAATAAGTTTTATTCTTCTATTTAAGCAAATCTGCAGGAACGGGTTTGTCCAGCAGGTTAAGGTAGTAGAAACGTGCTCTTTCAGAAAAATCATGTTTGCCTTTAGTGTTTGCCCAGCCGTGTCTGCCACCTGGATAGATCATCAGTTCAAAATGCTTGTTAGCATCCTGTAGTTTGTCTATCAATTGGATGGTGTTTTGCATATGGACGTTATCATCCATGTCACCATGCATAATGCGTAACAGGCCTTTGTACTGGTCTACATAAGTGAGTACAGATGCATTCTTATAACCTTCGGGGTTTTCCTGTGGCGTGTCCATGAAACGTTCAGCATAACTGGTGTCATACAATTCCCAGCTGGTAACCGGTGCTCCTGCATAACCATAATCAAAGTAATCAGCACCTTTAGTTAAAGCCATCGTTGTGATATAACCGCCGTAACTGTGGCCGGTAATCAATAGCTTAGTTGGGTTAACCCATGGCTTGGCTTTCAGCCATTTCGCTGCGGTGATATAGTCTTTCATTTCCCACTTACTCAGGTTACGGTGCATAAGCGCTACACCTTCTTTACCAAATTGTCCTGAAGCACGATGATCTACCGCGATCTGGATAATACCTTCATTTGCCCACCACTGTCCGGCTGTGCCTTTCCAGGTATTGGTTACGGTTCCTGCATTAGGGCCGCCATAAATGCTGAAAATTACCGGGTATTGTTTAGACTCATCGAAATTAACCGGATAGGTAATTACTGCTGGTAACAGGTATCCGTCATCAGTAGGGATGGTAATCATTTCCGTTTTGCCGATGGCGAATTTTCCGAAGTCCGGAGATTTGCTGTCTGCAATCTCACGGATCAGTTTACCGTTGTTGTCCAGCAATGCCTGTTTTGGCGGAGTAGAAACATTGGAATATGTCGTGATAAATTGTTTACCAGATGGAGATAATGCGACCTGATGTGTATAATTCCCAAAGGTTAGTCGCTTAAATCCTTTGCCGTCATAATTAACCCGGTACAGGTCTGTGGTGGTAGAGGCTTCTTTTCTTGCCATGAAGTAGATGATCTTATTTTTTTCATCTGCTTTCAGCAGTTTCGTTACCTGCCATTTACCACTCGTAATTGGATTAATCAGTTTGCCTGCCAGTGTATACAGGTAGTAATGTGCCCAGCCTGTACGGTCACTTTTCAGGATGTAATGTTTGTTATCGCCTAAATAGGTAATGCGTTCATCGTAATCCAGATCTACCCATGATGGTTGCTTTTCGTCATAGATCTCAGTTTTTGCCCCGTTACCAGGTTTAACTGCGTAGAATTTAAGGTTGTCCTGTCCACGGTTCATCCATTGAACCATCAGGTTACTGCTGTCAAAACTCCAGTAAGGTGTACCAAAATACTGGTCATCTTTAGCGTTGAAGTCTGCCCAGGTTACCTGTCCACCGGAAGCAGGCACAAAACCGATACGTACTTCAGGATTCGGATCTCCGGCTTTAGGATAACGCGTTTTTTCTACATAACCATGTTGTCCTGTCGAGCCGTTAATAGGGAACATAGGAACTTTGGTGTCATCGAAACGCATAAAAGCTATTGTTTTACTATCCGGCGACCACCAGAAGGCTTTATATTGTGTCGGACGGCCTAAGATCTCCTCGAAGTATACCCAGGAAGAATAACCATTATAAATCACGTCTGTCGCATCGGTGGTGTAACGGATTTCTTTTCCGCTGGTCACATCTACCGCATAAAGATCTCCATTGCGTGTAAAGGCTACATATTTTCCGTCAGGAGAAAGTGTAGGGTTTTTTTCAGCAGCAGTATCTGTGGTAAGTTTTTTCGGCTCTTGCTTGCCGTATTGAATATAGACATCATTGTCTTTAATCATTACACTTACATCACTTTTGGGAGGGGGTGTGTAAGGAAGTCTGGTTCCCGTTTTGACGTCGACCGTGTATTGCTGACGGGTTTTAGGATCCGTTTCTATATAATGCTGTTCATCACTCCAGCCGGAGATTGTATTGATGGGATTGGTCAGAGAAGGGATTTTTCCTTGTGTCTGCTCAAAGGTTAGTTTTTGCTGCTGCGCCTGCAGGTTTAGGAATAATCCGGAAGCGCAGAGTAGCAATAAAGATTTCTTCATTCGTTCACATTTTTTATAGTTCACGAAAATAGGAAAGCAATCCGGATTATTTAATTTGTAGGCATATAATTACCTTTTTTGTGATTGATCTAATGGCGCCATACCGAACATCAGTACGATTTTTCCGTCCTGATAGAGATTTAAGGTTTGGTCTGCAATATCGAAAGTAAAGGTCTTACCTGTAATAGCCTGGCTGAATTCGCGCTCCAATTGATTAGATTTATCATCCAGGCAGGCCATCATCGTACTTGCCAGTTGTTTGAAACTGATCGTATTCGCCGTATGCTCGAAAGACCCGAAAATAGAGTTACAGCCTGAATTTCCATTTACCCTGCCTGTGGTTATGTCAAAAACCAAAAAGGCCGGCGAGTTTTCCTGAGTTTTGTTGTTTAACTGGATCAGGTTCCAGCGGTGTTTTGCAATAAATGCCCAGGCATATTCCGCATTGGTCTGGTCGTCCATTTTAACAGCAACTTTCTCTTTCTTAATCACTTTAATCAGTTTGTAGGTATAGGTAGAAGCATCTGCCGGTACATTTTTCCTTTTGGTACGCTGAACAGAAAGGGTGTAACGGTAACCCGGTATATATTTGAAGCCTTGTATACCGCTATAAAAAAGCTCCCAGTCTTTGCTGCTTTTATACTTAACCAGCATACAGGTTTGGGGAGCTACGCCTGTGCAATTAGCTGTTTCTTCTTTAACCTGCAATCTGATGACGTCTGCTTTAGCGCTAATAAAACTTCCAAAGAGTAAAAACAAGGCCAGAATTGCCCCCGGCATCAATTTCTTGATTTTTGAATTGTAGATCGTTTCCATTTTGTTCTTTTTTATTTTTTTGCGCGAAGATCATGCCGTTTTATATCTTTTTATTTTTAGGTTAATATGCTCCCGATCTCCGCTTTATATTAACAGGATGTCCCGAGAAGCAGATTTCCATAAAACTTGTGTGGTGAAGGAGTTCGGCTGTTGCTCTTGTCATCTTTTGTCCGGGTTTAGACTGTGGTGTTCTTAGCGTAGTCTGTTATGAGGCAAAACGAGTTTAGTTGGGTCAAGGATAGACTGGAGATACGCCAACGCTAAGTAAAAATTAGGGTAACTACGAACAAAACCAGCACAACACCCGACCAAGACTCTAAGATGGCCTTGACACATCAATTTAAAACCGAAGATGTCGATAGCTAATTGATCTAAGCGATCTTAAATTACTATCCAAACAATATGGCAAAAGTCTTTTATTTGATTATTTTTGAGGATATGAACGTTAAGACTTCCCTTCCTCCTCCAGCCCTATAAATTCATCTGATACGCAGGCGACAACGACTAGATCGTAGTTAATCGCTTGCTCAAAATTTCGAATTTATAGTTAAAACGTTTAGGTAAGTCTTATGAAAAAATCATATCTGCTGTTACACATAGCAGTCATACTCGCTGGTTTCACAGGAGTATTCGGTAAATTAATCTCTTTAAATGACGGACTTTTAGTCTGGTACAGAGTTTTCTTCTCTTCAATTCTTCTTCTTTTTTTAGTAAAAATCTTCCGAAAAGGCAATAGAATAAGTCTCTCACAAAAAATTGATATTGGCAAAATTGGTTTGTTGATTACGACCCACTGGGTGTTTTTCTACGCAAGCATTCGATATTCTAATATTTCTGTAGGAGTCATATGTTATTGCCTTACAAGTTTATTTACGGCTTTACTAGAGCCACTGATTAATAAAAAGAAATTCTCGGTTAGCCAGTTACTATTAAGTTTATTAACACTTATTGGGATCAGTCTAATATTTCATCTCGATTCTTCTTTCCAGTTTGGGATTATTTTAGGAGTAATCTCTTCAATTTTCGCAGCCCTTTACACAGTTTTCAATGAACGTCTGGTGAAAAATTATGATAGCATGATTATAAACTACTATCAGATGATAGGAGGCACAATTGGTTTAGGGGGCATATTACCTATATATCTTCACTATGTTCCTGCGACAAATATAATCCCCAATAGTAAGGATTTCTTGTATTTAGTTTTGCTTGCTTCATTTTGTACTGTGTTATTGTATGTGCTCTTTGCAGAGTCTTTAAAAAAAATCTCAGCTTTTACAGTTAACCTAAGCTTTAATCTTGAGCCTCTGTATGCCATAATACTAGCTTTCTTATTTTTCAACGAGGGAAAACAGGTCAACTTCGGATTTTATATAGGATGTAGTTTTGTATTAATTTCTGTCGTATTGCAGAGCATAATCGCTTCAAGGCAAAAACATTTGGCAAAAAAATAAGCTGCTTAGTTCCAACTGGATTTCAGTTGGAACTTTATCATTTAAAAGTGGAATAACAAAAGTGCCTTTCAGTTTGTTCGCAAGGTAAACGGCAAGACACCGCTAAGGAATAAATGCAAAATATCAATAATGTCTACATTCAACATATTCACGTCAAAATCACATTACAATATGGTTTTTGGTCAAAAAAATCCCGTCAGCCTTTTATGTGCTGACGGGATTTTTTATTCCGGAGAAGGTTCGTTTTAATTACACGATCCAGTTCCAGCCAAATTCATCCGCGGTTACACCGTAACGGATATCATTTAGTTTCTTAGCGATTGCCGGTGAAACGGTTCTGGTTGCAGGTGCTGCTAGAACGTAGTTTTTACCTTCGTAAGAGATCTCGCTGATCTGGGTAACTGTTGCTGCGGTTCCTACTGCAAAAGCTTCGGTAAGGGTACCATTTTCGATAGCTTCCAGAACTTCGCTGATCGCGACTCTTCTTTCTTCTACTGTAATTCCCATGCTTTTCGCCAGCAGGATAATCGTATCGCGGGTAACACCATCCAGGATAGTTTCTCTTACTTCGGGAGTTACGATTTTACCATCAATGATAAACATCAGATTGGCAGCACCAGATTCTTCTACATATTTATTTTCTTTGGCATCTGTCCAGATTAACTGGTCAAAGCCTTGTGCCTGAGCTTCAACAGTAGGGAGCATTGCTCTTGAATAGTTACCTGCAGTTTTTGCAGCACCTACACCACCATTGTCAGAACGGGTATAATGAGTTTCAATTTTAACACGTAAAGGATTGCTGTAATATGGCGCACTTGGGTTAGCCAGAATTACAAATTTATAGCTGGCCGACGGTCTTACACCCAATACAGGGTCTGTAGCGAACATTACCGGACGCAGGTAAAGAGAGTAATTTTCTTCTGAAGGGACCCATGCTTTGTCGATGTTAATTAAGGCAGCGATTCCCTGCATAAATACATCTTCAGGAATAGTAGCCATAGCCATGCGTACAGCCGATTTATTCAGTCGGGCAAAGTTCTTGTCAGCACGAAAAACGCTAACGCTTCCATCAGGTTGTCTGTAAGCTTTCATACCTTCAAAAATAGCCTGTCCATAATGAAGAGCAGAGATTGCAGGACTCATGGAAATAGGACCATAAGGCAGAATTTCGAAGTTTTTCCATTCTCCGTCCTCAAAATCTGCAACGAACATGTGGTCTGTAAAAACCTTTCCGAATGGAAGGTCTTTGAAATCTGTTTCGGCCAATCTGGATTGACCAGCTTTTGTGGTTTTAATATTTAAAGAATCTTTCACTGTATCTGTTTTTATCTCGGTAAAATTAGGAAAAAATAGGGCGGACACCTATTTTATTTTAATATTATGTGTTTTTGCCATATGATAAAGCTGTCTGATTTGCTTTAATACAACACTCTGAATTTGATTGTATGCTCAATTTTTTTGAGTGATTTAAACAAATCTTTATCGTATTCGGCATTGATATCTGTAATTGCGTATCCTATCTCAGTATTGGTCATCAGGAACTGTCCTACAATATTGATACTGTGTTTGGCAAATACCGTATTGATCTGGGCCATAATTCCCGGTACATTCCGGTGCACGTGGATCAGACGATGTGATTTAGCAATAAGCGGCAATTGCAGATTCGGGAAATTGATGCTCAAATAAGTTGTTCCCTTGTTCATGAAGTCCAACATTCTTTTAGGAATGAAATTGGCATTTCTGGGGTTGTGTTTTGGATCTTCAAAAACAACGATTCCCATCTCTGTGCATTTTTTCAGATCCAGGTTGTCTTTGGCATTACCCAGATAACCGATAGTTTTCAGCTTCAGGGCGTCTTTTAATTTTTCGGGGTCTACTTTTTCTCCGTCAGCCAGCAACAACATATGCACATCATTTACATATTTAGGCTCGAATGTTTTTTTGTGACGGATAGAGAATCCATCTTTTTTTAACAGTTGAAGGCTTTCAGGGTCTACATCGCCTATAATAAGACATAAAATCCGGTTTTTAGGATAGGATATTGCCCTTGGCAGATTGTTGACATACAGGAATTCATCAAAGCTGGGTGTTACATGATCTGCACGGCTGACAATACTTTCCCGGGAGATATTTTCTGTGAAGGCATAGAACTTTTTGATCAGTCCGCTTTCTCTCAACTGGAAGTCGGAATATCCGTCGCCTATGCCGTAAAGATCGCCTTCCAGATTTAGCTGCTGCATGAGTTTGACCTTTCCGCCTTCCTCGCTTAATGGATTGGCGTGGTCATAATCTATAATTTTTCCGTCACCGGTAGTGACGAAAGTGTTGGCATAAATATTTTCTTTCCGGATGTGGTAAGGACTAACTACAGGTGTGATAAATTCCTTAAATCCGCCGGATACAATTAGTACCTGGTCTGCATGTTTTTTGAAGAAAGCTGCATTTCTGGAAAAGGATTTCGAAACTTTCTTCTTCAGGTGTTTAATTAATTGTTTGAGGTGATCTTCGGAAGCTTCCAGTAAACGTACGCGCTGTGCAAGGCTTTCACCGAAGGATAATTTACCTTCCATAGCCAGATTGGTCAGATCTTCGATTTTTTGAAAAATTGCTTCCTTATCCGGATGCTTTTTCAGGGAGATACGGGCGAGTTCATCCAGCGCTTCTACCTGCGTAAAAGTGCTGTCAAAGTCGATAATGTAGATGCTCTTCTGCTTCATTTTAGTGGTTCTTAAGTTTTAGACAAACTTCTTTTATGCTTTGTTCAACGGGTTTAAAACGGATGCCGGTTGCAAGTGTAACCTTCTTATTATCGTAAAAGCTGCTGATCATACTGCTTCTGACTACATCTTTGGTTAGCCCGAATGATTTACCAGTGATAGCCGATGCGATGCCGGCTAATCTGCGGGCGAGTCCCAGCATCCATGGTTTAGCTTCTTTCTGTGGGGCTTTAAGGCCAAATGCCTCTGCTATTTCTTTAAATAGTTTTCGATAGGTATAGTTTTCTGAAGAAATGATAAATCTCTCACCGGTTACCTCGCTGTCCATCAGTTTGATCATTACAGCGGCAACATCTGAAACGTCTACTATACCGACGCCTCCTGATGTGTAAAAATTCATGCCTTTACGCACTAGTTTAAAAATGGATCCGCTGCCTTCAAAGCCAGCCGAAGGGCCGATGATTACCGAAGGGTTAACAATAACTGCATCCAGACCTTCTGTAATACTTCTCCAGACCTCCATTTCGCCTTCATATTTAGAGATTGCGTAATTACCGGAGTGCTTATCGTATTCCCAGAAATCCTTTTCTGTGATGAGTGCATTTTTTTTAGGTTCTCCCAGTGCTGCGACGGAGCTTACATGGACCAGTCTTGCGCCATAAAGCTGGCAAAGATTTGCGATGTTGCTGGTTCCTTCGATATTAACACGCAGCATCTCTGCCTGGTCGGAAGGAAGAAAGGATACCAGGGCAGCACAATGAAAAACCTGTTTGATTCCTGAGAAAGCGTCTTCCAGATCTGCAGGGTCATTGATATCTGCAATAAACCATTCAATCAGCTCATTATCTGCTAAGTGTTTTGGGATTACAGCATGCTGCCTTTTTAGTGCACGCAGCTTTTTTCCCTGGCTGGTCAGCTGAAGAATCAGTTCTGAGCCTAAAAAACCTGTAGCACCGGTTACTAAAATCATTTCTTTTTGATGAGATATTATTAATATATGGTCTCAAAAATAGATATTTGAGGTCATACATTATATGAATTATGAGCTTATCTGATTTTTTATCTCCCGTAAATCCTGAAACTTTCTCTCCGGCACAAGGTTTTCTGACCTCGCAGCTAGGTATGAAGGCCAGTTTTTATACGGATGAATTTCCGGAATTAGGAGACCGCAATTTTGATATTGCCATAATTGGTGTAAAAGATGATCGCCAGGCAAAGCAGAATGAAGGATGTTTTCTTGGGCCTGATTATTTCAGAGAGCAGTTTTACCTGTTGCATGATGGTGCTTTTAGCAGCCGGATTGTAGACCTGGGGAATATTCAGGCAGGGGCTGCTGTTTCGGATACTTATATTGCTTTAAAACTGGTTGTAGCCGAACTCATTCAGCAGGAAATTATCCCGGTGATTATCGGGGGAGGGCAGGACCTGACCTATCCGCAATACCTGGCCTATGAAGGGCTGGAACAAAAAGTTGATCTGGTCGTTGTTGACCGGAAATTTGATCTGGATGAAGATGAGCATGAAGAAGGAAGTATTATTACAGCCTCGGATGCTTACCTGAACAGGATCTTATTGCATCAGCCGAACTATCTGTTTAATTTCAGTAATGTAGGTTATCAGACATATCTGGTTAGTCAGGAAAGCCTGAAAGTCATGAATAAACTCTATTTTGACGTCCATCGCCTGGGTGATTTCTTAAAGGATATCAGTTCTGCTGAGCCCGTACTCCGGAACGCAAATATGCTGAGCTTCGATCTTTCGGCCATCCGTTCTGCAGATGCACCAGCTAATGGAAATGCAGGTCCCAATGGTTTTTACGGCGAGCAGGCTTGTAAAATTGCGCATTATGCGGGTTTAAACGACAAGCTAACTTCTATAGGTTTCTATGAGTTTAACCCGGCTTTTGACCGTAATTCACAGACGGCAATGCTACTGGCCCAGATGGTCTGGTATTTTGTCGATGGTTTTTATAACCGTAAAAAGGATATTCCGCTTAATCCTAAATCGGCCTATATGATTTACAGGGCAAGCCTGAATGACGGCTCCGGAGAAATGTTATTTGTCAAAAGTAAAAAAACTGACCGCTGGTGGATGCAGGTCCCTTATCCCGGTATGACGGAAAATGAAAGGTATCACCTGGTTCCCTGCAGATATGAGGATTATACCATGGCTGTAAACGGGGAAATGCCCGATCTGTGGTGGAGAACTTATCAGAAACTACTTTAAACATTACGAAATAATATTGATCTGCCGCGAATACTAAAACTCTGCGTTTATTCCGGGGTATAGGGAGGTAATATACTTACCTTACAGAAAACCCTAAAAGATGGAAATTCTACTCAGACTCAGGCACTGGCAGCTTTTTATATTGTTATTTCTGGTTCCTTACTTGATTACTTATCTGATCTCTCCATCTGAAACTGAAGATTCTATGCATTCCGATATGCTCTGGGTTTTGGTATTGAAATGGATTCTGATCCTGCTGTTCTCTTTATCCTGGCTTTACAGCGCTGTGGTTAATTTGCACCGTCAGCTTCCTGAGCATACGAAAATGCCGCTCCTCACTTTTAAAATTAACTTCTTTATTTATACAATAGCATTCATCGGGATGTTATCTATTATGCTTTTCGTTAATTTCCAGGGACGTGGCGGATCAATGAATTTGCCTGCAGCTATGCTGCTGTTCTTTTTGTGCCTGCCTTTTATCTGTTCTTTGATCTACACGCTGGTGTTTTTTGCCCGGCTGCTGAAAACTGTCGAATTACAAAGACCGGTAACTTTCGGTGAATATGCGCTGAACTTCATTCTGCTGCTTTATATGCCGGTTGGTGTCTGGTTTATCCAGCCCCAGCTGAACAGGCTTTGTTTCAGGGAAGAAGATTCTGTGCTTTAGATCAAGAAAGAATATGAAGAGAAAAAAATGCCGCTGCAGAACGCAGCAGCATTTTCTTAATATCAATAATTTGTTTATACCAGATCAAATCCGATATCTTCCCTAAAGTACTTACCATCGAAGTAAATACGGGAAGCATCAGCTGTGGCTGATTGCAGCGCATCGAACTGTGTGTCCTGTAAACTGGTGATCGCAATTACTCTGCCACCGTTGGTTTTCACAACACCACCTTCCAGTGCTGTTCCGGCGTGAAAAGCAAGGGATTTACGAATGTTCTCTATACCGGTGATCGCTTTGCCTTTCTCGTAGTCACCAGGATATCCGCCTGCTACGATCATCACTGTAGCTGCCGATTTAGGGCTGATCTTCAGGGTGCATTCGTTTAATTTTTGTTTGGAGGCTGCAATGAAAAGTTCTACCAGGTCATTTTCAATTCTTGGTAAAACACTTTCCGTTTCCGGATCGCCCATTCTGCAGTTATATTCAATGATCAGGGGTTTATCTCCGACTTTAAACAGGCCAAAGAATATAAATCCGCTATAATCAATACCGTCTTTTTTCAACCCTTGAATCGTAGGAACGATAATCGTATCTTCTACTTCTTTCAGGAACTTTTCGTCGGCGAAAGGAACCGGGGAAACTGAACCCATTCCACCTGTATTCAGTCCCGTATCAGCCTGACCTATTTTTTTATAATCTTTTGCCTCAGGCAGTACAACATAGTTTTCTCCGTCAGTCAATACGAATACAGACAGTTCAATACCAGTCAGGAATTCTTCAATGACAACGATCGCACCTGCTGTTCCGAATTTTCCACCCAGCATTAATTTAAGTTCTTCTGCTGCTTCTTCTTTAGTCTGGCAGATCAGGACACCTTTACCAGCAGCCAGGCCATCTGCTTTAAGCACAACAGGCATGCTGTGTGTTTCCAGATAAGCCAATCCTTCTTCGAGGTTTTCTCCGGTGAAAGAGCGCGAACCTGGTGTAGGGATATTGTGGCGTGCCATAAATGCTTTAGCGAAATCTTTACTGCCTTCCAGAATAGCACCTTCTTTTTTCGGACCGATTACCGGGATATGTTTCAGCTCTTCATCGGCCAGGAAAAAGTCATGAATTCCATTAACCAGGGGTTCTTCCGGACCAACTACTACAAAGTTGATTTCTTCTTTCAATACCAGCTTTTTTACGGCTTCAAAATCGTTTGGATTTAAGGGAAAGTTTTTACCGTACTCTGCAGTACCACCATTACCGGGTGCAATGATGAGTTTTTCACAGTGTGCAGACTGGCTCATTTTCCAGGCGAAAGCGCTTTCTCTGCCGCCGGATCCTAATAATAAGATATTCATGAAGCAAATATAACCGCTTTAGGTAAATTTCACAGTTTACGCGCATGTTTAAATTCAGATTGAAGCGGCAGGACAGTCAGTTAACTTACAAAGTAATGACAAATTGTACTATGCAGATAAATAACCGCTGAAGGACAGCGGGAAATAACAGATATTTTGTATTTTTAGCGCCTTATAACTGCCAATCTGACTTGTCGGCCGGAATGGCTTAATTGTTGTAAAATTAAGACTTTATATAAAATTTAACATAATCAAAACGATGCTAGGATTTTTAACCAAGGTTTTTGGAAGCAAATCGGAAAGAGATATTAAGGCAATCCAACCACTTGTCATCAAAATAAACGAAGAATACGCGAAGCTTTCTTCATTGAGCAATGATGAGCTGCGCAACAAGACCGTCTATTTTAAAGATGTAATTGCAAAATCATTAGCAGAAATCGATACACAGATTGCTGCATTGAAAGCAGAGGCTGAGGAGCAGCAACTGGCGCTTGCAGAAAAGACTGCGCTTTATGAGCGTATTGATGTACTGATCAAGGACAGGGATAAAGAACTTGAAGTAGTTTTATTACAGCTCCTGCCTGAAGCATTTGCTGTAGTGAAAGAAACTTCACGCCGCTTAACTGAAAACGCTACGCTGGAAGTTACGGCTTCTGCGTATGACCGGGAATATGCAGCAAGACGCAGTAACGTTAAAATCGAAGGTGATAAAGCTTACTGGGCCAATACCTGGGATGCTGCCGGAAGTACTGTTGTCTGGAATATGGTGCATTACGACGTACAGCTAATTGGTGGTATTGTACTGCATAGCGGTAAAATTGCAGAGATGGCAACTGGTGAGGGTAAAACACTCGTGAGTACGCTGCCTGCTTACCTGAATGCATTAGCTGGTCAGGGTGTGCATATTGTAACTGTCAATGATTACCTGGCACGACGTGACTCGGAGTGGAATGGCCCACTGTTCGAATTCCATGGACTGCGTGTAGATTGTATAGATAAACATGAGCCGAATTCACAGGAGCGCAGAAATGCTTACCTGGCGGATATCACTTATGGAACAAATAATGAATTTGGTTTCGACTACCTGCGTGACAACATGTCGCAGGAGCCGGGTCAGCTGGTTCAGCGTAAGCTGCACTTCGCAATGGTCGATGAGGTCGATTCGGTCCTGATCGATGATGCACGTACCCCACTGATTATTTCAGGTCCGGTACCTTTTGGCGATCAGCATGAGTTTCATGAATTGAAACCAAGAATCGAACGTTTGGTGAATGCACAGAAAGATTTTGTGAGCAGAGCACTTAACGAGGCTAAAAAATCTATTAATGATGGTAAAACTGGTCCGGATGAGGGCGAAGGTGGATTGGCTTTATTAAGAGCCTTCCGTGGTTTACCAAAAAATAAAGCACTGATTAAATTTTTAAGTGAAGGTGGTAACAGACAGTTGCTGCTGAAAACTGAAAATTATTATATGGCAGATCAGTCTAAAAATATGCCTAAGGTTGATGCTGAATTGTATTTCCATATTGATGAGAAAAACAATCAGGTTGAGCTGACTGAAAAAGGTATTGAGCTGATTACCAAATCTGGTGAGGATGAGCATTTCTTCGTTTTACCTGATGTGGGTACTGAAATTGCTGAAATTGAAAAATCTGCTTTAAGCAGTGAAGATAAAATCGCCAGAAAAGATGAATTGATGCGTGATTATTCAATCAAGGCGGAAAGGGTTCACTCTGTTAACCAGTTGCTGAAAGCTTATACGCTTTTCGAAATGGACGTGGAATATATCATTGATGAAGGCAAAATTAAAATCGTTGATGAGCAGACCGGACGTATTATGGATGGCCGTCGTTATTCTGATGGTTTACACCAGGCGATTGAAGCAAAAGAGAATGTAAAAGTAGAAGATGCTTCACAAACTTATGCGACAGTAACTTTACAGAACTTCTTTAGAATGTACCACAAATTGTGTGGTATGACTGGTACAGCAACGACTGAATCAGGTGAGTTCTGGTCAATTTATAAACTGGATGTGGTTGAAATTCCAACTAACCGTGTAATGTCCAGAATTGATCATCAGGATTATGTTTACCGTACCGTAAGGGAAAAATATAATGCAGTTGCTGAGGAAATTGTTAAACTGACACAAGCAGGCAGACCGGTTCTGGTAGGTACAACTTCGGTTGAGATCTCCGAATTGCTGAGCCGTATGCTGAAACTTCGTGGTATCAAACATAATGTACTGAATGCGAAAATGCACCAGAAAGAAGCAGATATCGTTGCAGAAGCTGGTCAGGCAGGTACAGTAACGATTGCAACCAACATGGCTGGTCGTGGTACAGATATTAAACTGGGCGCTGGTGTGAAAGATGCCGGTGGTCTGGCAATCGTTGGTACCGAGCGTCATGAGTCTCGTCGTGTAGACAGACAGTTACGTGGTCGTGCAGGTCGTCAGGGTGATCCGGGTTCATCTCAGTTCTTTGTTTCCCTGGAAGATAACCTGATGCGTTTATTCGGATCGGAAAGAATCTCCAATATTATGGTGAAAATGGGAATTGAAGATGGTGAAGTGATTCAGCATTCTATGATTACCAAATCTATCGAGCGTGCGCAGAAAAAAGTGGAAGAGAACAACTTTGGTATCCGTAAACGTTTACTGGAGTATGATGATGTGATGAACTCACAGCGTTCTGTTATTTATGCCAAACGTAAAAATGCCTTATTTGGCGAACGTCTGGACGTAGACATGAACAATATGGTATTCGATGTTGCTGAAGACGTGGTTACTGAATATAAAGAAGAAGGAAATTACGAAGGTTTCAAACTGGAAGTAATTAAAAATTTCTCTTTGGATACAGCAATTACTGATCAGGAATTCAGCTCGAGAAGTGTACATATCTTAACGGATAAATTATTCGAAGAAGCGACTGCTTTCTATAACCGTAAGTCTGATGCTATTATCAACCAGGCGATGCCGGTTCTGACTCAGGTTTTTGAAGAACGTGGAGATCATATCGAGCAGATCGTTGTGCCTTTCACAGATGGTATCAGAAGTATTCAGGTACCGGTTGAATTGAAAAAAGCAATTGCAAACAACGGCCGTGAAGTGACTAAATCTTTTGAGAAAACAATCGTGCTTGCACTGATTGATGAATCATGGAAAGAGCATTTGCGTGAAATGGATGAATTGAAACAATCCGTTCAGAATGCAGTTTATGAGCAGAAAGACCCGTTGATCATTTATAAAATGGAAGCATTTAACCTGTTTAAAAATATGTTGAATGCGGTGAATAAAGAAGTGGTGAGCTTCCTGTATAAAGGTGGTATTCCTGGTCAGCAGGAAGCCGACGATGTCAGGGAGGCGAAAGCACCTCAACCGGTTTCCAATAAAATACAGGCTACAAAACCTGAATTTGCTTCTGCTGGTTCTCCGGAAGGTCAGTTTGAAGATACCAGAGAGCAGGTTCCGCAGCAGCCTATCCGCAAAGAAGTGACAGCAGGCAGAAATGATCTTTGTCCTTGTGGTAGCGGCAGGAAATTTAAAAACTGCCATGGTGCCGGATTGTAATTTGTAATACCCATATAGAATGCCGATTTTTGAAAAAAAATTCGGCATTCTTTTTTTTAGGCCAGCTTATGAAATTATTCCTGACGTTAATCCTCTGTAGTTTTTCCCTTTTCTCCTTTGCACAGCAAAGAGGCGAAGTTAAGGTCGTTAAGGACCCATTGATTGATTCCATGATTGAGCGTAGAATTCAGTTGAGTAAAAAACCGGCAGCGGCGTCGACAACACCAGCCGCCGCAGGTGCTATACGGAAAACCGGTCCTATCGTTAGTCAGATGGGTTACCGCGTACAGGTTTTTTACGGAGCAGACCGGCGGCAGACCTTTGCCGAGCAAAATAGGTTTAAAGCGCTTCATCCTAAATTAAATACCTATATCACCTATAAAGAACCTAATTATTACTTAAGAGTTGGTGATTTCCGGACACGTCTGGAAGCCCAGCGGCTGATGAATGAGTTAAGAGGGGTATTTCCAACTCTATTCATCTTCAGAGAAAAAATCAATGCACCTAGTTTAGATTAATCCAATGATCAATAAAGACCAAGTTCAGACATTAGCAGCACAAATATACGACGATGTAGTGGCCAGCAGACGCCATCTGCATGCCAACCCGGAATTGTCTTTTCAGGAATATGAAACTTCCAAATTTATCCAGGCACGCTTACAGGAGCTGGGTATTCCTTTTACGGTAATGGCAGATACAGGCGTAGTAGGCCTGATTACCGGAGAGTTGCCTTCTGAGCAGGTTATCGCACTGCGTGCAGATATAGATGCCCTGCCGATTACGGAAGCTAATGATAAACCTTATACATCTAAAAATACAGGTGTAATGCACGCCTGCGGACATGACGTGCATACTTCTTCGTTATTGGGTGTTGCTCATATCTTGCAACAGTTGAAAGCTGGTTTTGGTGGTACCGTTAAATTGATTTTTCAGCCGGGAGAGGAAAGACTTCCGGGGGGCGCGAGTATTATGATCAAAGAGGGTGTGTTGCAGAATCCGGCTCCGCATCATATTATCGGGCAGCATGTAATGCCTATGATTGATGCTGGCAAAGTTGGCTTCCGTTCCGGAATCTATATGGCTTCTACTGATGAGCTATATGTAACGGTTACCGGCAAGGGAGGACACGGTGCGCAACCACAGCAGAATATAGACCCTGTATTGATCACTTCGCATATCATTGTTGCCTTACAGCAGATTGTAAGCAGAAATGCAGATCCGCGTTTACCGACTGTGCTTTCCTTTGGAAAGGTTATTGCCAATGGTGCGACCAATATTATTCCGAACGAGGTAAAACTGGAAGGTACTTTCCGTACGCTGAATGAGCAATGGAGAGCGGAAGCAAAAATACTAATGAAAAAGATGGCTGAAGGTATTGCAGAAAGCATGGGTGGAAGCTGCGAATTTACGATCATGGATGGTTATCCCTTCCTGGTGAACGAAGAGAAGCTTACAGCGAACGCCAGAGCCTTTGCTGAAGATTATCTCGGTAAGGAGAATGTGCTTGATCTGGACATCTGGATGGCGGCAGAAGATTTCGCCTATTATTCACAGGTTACTGATGCCTGCTTTTACCGTTTAGGCACAGGTAATGTTGCAAAGGGAACGAGTTACTCGGTTCACCATCCTAATTTTGATATTGATGAAGATGCGCTGAAAATCTCCAGCGGTCTGATGGCATATATGGCACTTAAACAACTGGGGAACTAATTTTGAAATTATTTTTTCTGACTTTATGCACCTGCTGCCTGTATTTTGGACAGCTATCAGCGCAGGAAATAGACCGTTTTAATCCGGATACGCTGAAAACCATCTCATTGGAATCCAATGTGAACATCGTGAGTGAAAAGCTGAGTGCGGAAACGTTTATCAGGGCTGTGATTAGCGATACCAGCTTTTATGAGGCTTTCCGTCGCATGAAGAAATATAGCTTCATCGCGGAGAACCGGATTTATACTTACGATAAAAAGAATCAAGTAAACGGCCGTATCTACCGTAAGATCAGGCACCGTAATACTGGTCCTGTGAAAATGGAATACCTGGTGAAGCAGGATACCGGTAAGGTTTTCAAAAAGAACGGCAAATACCAGTTGTATACGCTGGAGATGTTTGACTATATCTTTATGAATGCTTACCAGAGTGATTTCGTGCCCGATGCGGCAACAGGAGGGAGTAAAGGGGGGACACTTTCCGGTTATAAAGCTAAGCTGAAGACATTGATTTTTAACCCGGGAAGACCGGTTAAGGGAATTCCGTTTATAGGCAGTAAGACAGAGATTTTTACAGCTAATATGCGGCAGTATTATGATTATACTTTTCAGAGTGCGACCTACCTGGATTCGATACCGGTGTACCGTTTTATCGTAAAGGTTAAACCCGGACTGAGTAAATGGACAAAGGACGGGTTAATGATCAAAGAGCTGATTACCGTATTTGATAAACGGAATTTTGAAATTCTTGGACGTCATGTGGATATGAAATACAGTAATATGCTGTTCGATTTTGATGTGCAGATGAATATTGAAATGAGCTATTTCGGCGAGGATAAACTACCCTCAAAAATTACTTATCAGGGAAACTGGAATGTTCCTTTCAAAAAAGAGGAGCGAGCGAGTTTCCTGATTCTGCAGAAAGATTATCAGCCTGATTTTAAACGATGATCCTGGTTACCAGATAAACAGTCGTTTTAATTATCTTTGGTTTGAACCAAAAAAATAAATTATGTCTAAGCAATTATTGATCAGATCTGCTGCTGCGCTGCTAATAGGTGTTGTAGTCATTTCTACTATGGCCTTAAAGCCTAAAGGAAAAAAAATAATCCTGTTTGGTGATTCTATTACCCAGGCTGGTGTAGAGCCCGGCGGATACGTGGATCTTTTGAAAAAGGGGCTGGAGCCGGCCGGTAATACTGTTATTGGTGCAGGCATTGGCGGGAATAAAGTTTACGACCTTTTTCTTCGTCTGGAAGATGATGTCCTGGTAAAAAAGCCGGACGTGGTTGTGATTTATGTTGGCGTAAATGACGTCTGGCATAAATGGAGTTCCCGTACAGGAACAGATCAGGATAAGTTTGTCCGCTTTTACCAGGCGCTGATTAAAAAAATACAGGCTGGTGGTGCCAAAGTTGTACTGTGTACGCCGGCGGTAATCGGTGAGAAAAAACCGGGAACTAATGAAATGGATGCCGAGCTGGATAAGTATGCAGGCGAGATCCGTAAACTGGCAGCTGAGCATCAGTTACCCCTGGCAGATCTGAGGAAATTATTCACAGCTTATGATGCTGCAAATAATCCACAGGATCTCGAGAAAGGTATTCTGACCACTGATGGCGTTCACCTTAACGCAAAAGGAAACCAAACGGTTGCTGATGCAATTTTACCTTTAATCCGATAACCTGAATGATTAATCAGGATACTATTAACAAAATCATGGACACCGCCCGTATAGAGGAGGTTGTCGGTGATTTTGTCTCTCTGAAGAAAAGGGGAACCAGTTTAATTGGAAACTGTCCTTTTCATAATGAAAAAACACCTTCTTTTCACGTTTCTGTAACCAAAGGTATCTACAAGTGTTTTGGTTGCGGTAAAGGTGGCGATTCGGTCCATTTTATTATGGACCATGAGAAATACTCTTATCCGGAAGCACTTAAATTTCTCGCTCAGAAATACAATATTGAGGTAGAGGAGGAACAGCAAAGACCCGAACATATTGCGGCTAATAATGCCAGGGAAAGTCTATATGTGATCTCCCAATACGCTGCTGCTTTCTTCGCCAATGAACTCTGGACCGGGGAACAAGGCAGAGCGATCGGGCTGAGTTATTTCAAGGAAAGGGGTTTCAGGGAAGATATTATCCGAAAATTTGAACTGGGTTATTCCCCAGACCAGTGGGATGCTTTACTGCTAAGTGCCAAATCTGCGGGGCACCAGGAGGAATATCTGGCTAAAACAGGACTAACTGTACACAATGATAACGGAAAAATCTATGACCGTTTTCGTGGCAGGGTGATGTTCCCTATTCATAACTTCACAGGCAGGGTTATCGGTTTTGGTGGAAGGACGCTGAAAACTGATAAAAATGTCCCGAAATATGTAAACTCTCCAGAGAGTGATATTTATCATAAATCCAATGTGCTTTATGGTTTGTTTCAAGCCAAAAAGGCCATCCGGGATGCCGATAACTGCTATCTGGTAGAGGGTTATGCCGACGTACTTTCTGTCCATCAGGCGGGGGTGGAAAATGTGGTTGCATCTTCCGGTACTTCATTAACCGTAGAACAGATCCGTTTGATCGGCAGGTTCACGCAAAATGTAACCATTTTATATGACGGTGACGCTGCGGGTATAAAGGCTTCCCTGCGTGGTTTGGATATGATTCTGGAAGAAGGCCTGAATGTAAAGGTCGTTAATTTTCCGGATGGACATGATCCGGATTCTTATATGCACCGTGTGGGTGCTGGAGCCTTTAAAAACTATATTGAGAATAACCGCAAGGACTTTATCTTATACAAAGCGGATATTTTGCTGAAAGAAGCGGGAAAAGATCCGATTAAACGGGCAGGTATCATTCGTGATATTGTGGAGAGTATCGCGAAAATACCAGATGATATTAAGGTGTCTGTGTTTATCCGCGAATGCAGTCATCTGCTGCAGGTGGAGGAACGGATGCTCCTCACCGAACTCAATAAAATGCGTTCGGCTAAATTTAAAAAGAATGCTGCTGCGCAACCGTCGAAAAGGCAGTTCCCTTCTGCTTCTCCGGAACAGGATGGTCCGCCGGACAATCTGTTCGACGATAATGCCAAGCCGGATCTGCCGGATGAGCAGGAGCGTGCAGATGACGATCTGTTGCAGGAGCATGAAATTATCAGACTGCTACTGGCTTTCGGACATGAACTGGTTAGCTGGGATAATATCGATGATATGTATATCGGGTCATTTATTATCCAGAATCTGGCCGATGTTACATTTGAAGACGAGATCTGTAAAAAGATAATTGAAAATTATAAACAAGAGATAGAAAGCGGACATTTACCGGTAGCAAATCAGTTTATTAAAAGTGAGGACCGTGCAATTGCAGATCTGGCGATTACGCTGTCGACGTCTCCCTATACACTGAGCGAGAACTGGTACAATAAGCACCAGATCTATGTGCGTGATGAAACGGTAAACCTTAAAGCAACAATATTAGGTGGATTATTCCACTTGAAAAAACGTAAAGTAGACCGGATTTTGCTTGGATTGCTCCAGGAAATCAAATCGGAAGATGATCCGGTTAATCAGGAAATTCTAATGCAGCGTTATGCTTTTATTAAAAACGTGGAACGGGAGATCTCCCGTTTTCTGGGGTCTGTTGTTATCAAATAATGAGCCTGCACCTGGAACTAGGCAGAACGGGAGAAAAGCTTGCCTCGGACTATCTGGAGGCTTCCGGTTATCTGATTCTGGAAAGAAACTGGGTATACGGCCGTGCCGAAGTTGACTTAATTGCCTGGTTTGAAAACAAGCTTATTTTTGTTGAAGTAAAAACCCGGCGCTCGGTATTGCATGGCGATCCGGAAGATTTTGTAGATTGGAAGAAAGAAAGGCAATTGGAAATGGCTTCTTCCGTTTATATTGCCAGAAGGCAGCATCAGGGCGAGATTCGCTTTGACATAGTTGCAATTGTTTTTGAAAATAAAGACCTTTATCACATTAACCATATCGAAGATGCATTTTGGCCTGGCTGATACCCTGAAGAATATGAAATTAGTTTTAATCAGTATCATTTGCGGCGCTGTGGCGCTGAGCTCCTGTAAATCCAATGACGGCAAGTCATCTTATGCAGGTTTTAAATTACCGGAACAGGGCCAGAGTTTTGGTCTCGGCCAGGAAGTGAAAGTTGAGCTGGAAATTCCTGCAAATGAAGACGTAAAGAAGATCAGTTACCTGCTGGACGGAAAACCGCTGGGTACACAGGAAGGTACTGGTGCCTATACTTTTCCAACTAAAGGATTGAGCCTTGGTTACAAGCAGATAACTGCTGTTCTGGAGAATGGAAATACAAAAGATACGATAACAACAAATATTGTTCTGAGATCTTCCATACAGCCTAAGCTGTTCAATTATAAAGTTGTAAATACGTTTCCTCATGATACCAGTTCTTATACCCAGGGTCTTGAATACCATGGTGGACGTTTTCTGGAAAGTACCGGAGAGTATGGAAGTTCTTCACTGCGCTGGGTGGATTTAAAAACCGGTAAAGCTTTACAGCGGATTAATCTAGATCCGCAATATTTTGCAGAGGGTTCTACTTTAGTTGGCGATAAAATCGTCCTGCTAACCTGGCGTGAAAACGTAGGTTTTACCTATGATGCAAAGACGCTGAAACAAAATGGAACTTTTACTTATCAGAACAGCCGTGAAGGATGGGGGCTTACTTTTGACGGGAAGCGCCTGATTAAGTCTGACGGAACAAACAGAATCTGGTTCCTGAATAAAGATACTTACAAGGAAGAGAGCTATGTAGATGTATACGACAATAATGGTCCGGTAGATCAGCTGAATGAGCTTGAATACATTGACGGTAAAATATATGCCAACATCTATCAATCGGATAATATTGCGATAATAGACCCGAATACCGGCGTTATAGAAGCTTACGCTAATCTTACTGGTATTTTGCCAGCGAAAGATAAATTTGCGAATACAGATGTGCTAAATGGCATTGCATGGGATGCGGCTGGAAAACGTTTATTTGTGACCGGTAAGAAATTCGATAAGCTATTTGAAATATCGCTGATACCAGTCACAAAATAACTGGTTATTCTTTTGAATCTTTCACGTCTTTAGGTTTTGCGGCTGTTACCGTTCCGTCAAAGGTTATGCTTTGTTGGTTGTTACTGGTAACAATCAATGTTGCATTGCCTGTGGTGCCAACAGTCATATTGATAACATAATTGTCTTTGACATCTTTGGGTTTAATCTCAATCTGCCATCCGCCTTTTTTACGATCTTTAACGGTATAACCAAATGATTTGGATTTGAATTTAATGCCGCTGTCATCTGGATTGCCACCGATTTTGGCAGTATAAGATCTGCCATAGTAAGGGAGGTAAGCCACAACGCTGTCTTTTTTCACGACCAGGTCGTAGGATGATCCTGCGAGATTAATCGTACCGCCGCCGGTATATCCCGGAATCCGGCTCATGACCCTGTTAATATCAGAAGCATTAAGCGGCTGTGCGCTCCTTGCTGAAAATACATAGTCCTGTGCGGCAATGGCACTGGTAATGTCTTGTTTGTTGTTTTGGGCCTGTAGCTGGGCTGCAGGAAGCAGCAATACCAGCAGAAGGAGTTTTTTAAGCGTGTTCATCTGTTTCATATTTTGTGTACCTATTGGACAATTATTCGGATTAATAGTTTAACCGGCAGATGAACACGCTGTTATTTAGCTGTTTCTCCAGTTTTTATATTGGTTAATCAGGCCATTGGTAGAAGCATCATGTGTATTAACAGGTTCGTCACCTTTCAATTCAGGTAATATGCTTTTAGCCAGCTGTTTTCCTAATTCTACACCCCATTGATCAAAACTGAAAATGTTCCAGATAATTCCCTGAACAAAGATCTTGTGTTCGTATAAAGCGATAAGTGTACCCAGGCTCTCCGGTGTCACTTTCTTCAACAGGATGGAGTTTGTCGGGCGGTTACCGTCAAAAGTTTTGAAAGGCGCAAGCTTCTCGATTTCTTCTGCTGATTTTCCGTCTTTTTTCAATTCCTCAATGACTTGTTCTTTTGTTTTTCCATTCATTAAAGCTTCTGTCTGTGCGAAGAAATTGGACAGCAGGATCGGGTGGTGTTCGCCAATCGGGTTTAAGCTTTGTGCAGGTGCAATGAAATCACATGGGATTAATCTTGTACCCTGGTGAATCAGCTGATAAAAGGCATGCTGGCCATTCGTACCTGGTTCGCCCCAGATAACCGGACCTGTTTCATAAGTAACTTCTTTACCATTTCTGTCTACATGTTTTCCGTTACTTTCCATATCACCTTGCTGGAAATAGGCTGCGAAACGGTGCATATACTGGTCGTAAGGTAAAATTGCCTGAGTTTCTGCGTCAAAAAAGTTGATATACCAAACGCCGAGAAGGCCCAGAATAACTGGAATATTGTTTTCGAATGGCGTGTTTTCAAAATGCTCATCGGCTGCATGTGCGCCCTTGAGTAATGATTTAAAGTTATCAAAACCAATGCTTAATGCAATTGGCATGCCGATAGCACTCCAGAGTGAGTATCTGCCGCCAACCCAATCCCAGAAACCAAACATGTTCTCTGTATCAATTCCGAATTCGGCAACATCTTTTGCGTTAGTGGATAAGGCAGCAAAGTGTTTAGCCACATCTGCTTCTTTTGCACCTTTTTCAAGGAACCAGGATTTTGCTGTCAGGGCATTGGTCATAGTTTCCTGCGTAGTAAACGTTTTCGACGCAACCAGGAACAGCGTTGTTTCCGGATTTACAGTTTTAAGTGTCTCTGCAATATGTGTACCGTCAATATTGGATACGAAATGCATAGTCAAATGATTCTTATAGGCTTTAAGTGCCTCTGTAACCATAACCGGACCCAGATCCGATCCGCCGATACCGATATTAACGACATCGGTAATGGCTTTGCCTGTATACCCTTTCCAGCTACCGGAAATAATCTGGTTACTAAAAGCTTCCATTTTGTCCAGAACAGCATGTACGTCGTCCATTACATTCTTTCCGTCTACCAGCACAGGTTTACCGCTGAAGTTACGTAAAGCCGTGTGCAGTACTGCACGGTCTTCTGTTTGGTTAATAGCTTCGCCTGCGAACATAGCTTTAATAGCTTCGTCCAGTTTGCATTCTCTGGCCAATTGAAGCAGGAGTGCGATAGTGGTGTCATCTACCCTGTTTTTGGAATAATCCAGCAGGATGTCGTTAAATATTGTCGAGAATTTTTCGAACCGCTCCGCATCTTCTTCGAACAGTTGTTTGATGTTTTTCTCATTGATCGCAATGAAGTGGTCTGCGAGGTATTTGTAGGCGTTTGTTTCCGTGAAATTAATGGTTGGTAGCATAAGAATGTTTTCTTTTAAATTGTAATTTCTCTTTTCCGATATAATGCAAACAAGAAGTACCGGGTTAATGTTTAGAATAACAGGAAGTCCACCTGTTGGATTTGAAACGTTATGTATTCATTATCAGTTGGATTCGTATGTTTTCAGCTGATTTTTTTTCGTAACTTGTAATCTATAGACAAAAATAACAATCACTCTTAAAAAACGGTTATGTTAGAGAATTTAAATCAGTTGGTGAAAGAAAACGCGCAGCAGGCTATTGTAAACAATAGTGCTGTGCCAGACGAGCAGAACGAGGCAGCCGTTTCTGCTGCTTCCGGATCAATTATGGAAGCACTGCAATCGCAGGTATCTTCCGGTAACCTGGCTAACCTGGTTGCTGCTTTTAAGGGTGGAGACGTACAAAACAGTACTGTTGTACAGGAAGCATCCTCAAGTTTCGTAGATAAATTATCCGGAATGGGTATTAACCTGGAATCTGCGAAAGGAATCGCAGCTTCACTGATTCCGGGAATTGTAGGTCAGTTCGTGAATAAGACCAACGATCCGAATGATAGTTCTTTCAATATACAGGATATTATCACGAAAATATCTGGCCCGGATGGCAAATTTCAGTTGTCAGATCTGACGGATCTTTTTAACGGCAGTAACGCAGAGCCGGGCTCCGCTGAAAGTCAGGGCGGTGGTATTGTTGACAAGCTGAAGGGTTTATTTAGTTAGGCATTTTTATCTGATTTTATATACCTGCGGCAAAGCTAAATATGGATATAAATGAGAAAATTGAATATTTAAAAGCCCTTGCTTATCGTTATTACCCCGCAGGTATGTGGGACGGAGACCCTGCATATGAGCAATCAGAAGAGACTAAATTACTGAGGCAGACCCAGGCTACTCAAATTGATTTAATCCAGTCTAAATGGAATGCACTTGTTCATGATTTAATCAATCATACTGAGTCATTTAATGTGGAAATAGCAGACTGGGGACGTGCCTTATCAATAGATCAGTGCTTCAAACTGATCCTTATAGCGAATGATACAGCCCAATTAAGAGAAGATAGGGTATGGCTTGTTTTAAATCTAAGTTTTCTGATTCCATATTTCGTAATTCATCAGGCACGTGGTACCGCTGACAGCAAAATTGAAGACGATGGAAGTTTCCAGACTGGATCTTTTGGGATTCCTGAAGAAGCAATAGAGATTCACTCCTTTTTATTGGACTTGCTGAAAATCTATTTTCCGGACTACAGTGAATTGGATATGGAAATAGGATCTTTTCCGCTTGACAATCTTATGTTTGACGGTAGAGGCAACGTTGCTAAACATACCTCCGAAGATGCAAAGAGAATTAATATTTATAATGCCTTTTTTACCTGTATAAGCCTGTGAATTTTTTTTAACCGCACTTCTGGCTTTGGTATCAGGGGTCTATATTATTGTTTTTAATTGAATATAATTTGGGCATCGCATTATACCCACCTATATTAGCGAATTAAAGTAGTTGTAAATCTCTCTTGTGTGCACGGCTTATATAATGTTAGAAGTTTAGTCTATTCAAGTATATGATCTACAGCTATTTAAGGTTTATATAAAATAATTTAATTATGACTAAAGAACAAATACAGGATTTAAGAGACAGAATAGCGTCTCTGAGGAGGCATCTTTGACGTCGAAACACGACTCGAAGCTATTTACATAGAACAGGAGCTTACCTTACAAACAGATTTTTGGGATGATCCTAAAAAGGCTGAAAAGCATTTGGCAGAAATGAACGCAAAAAAGGTATGGACAGATGCCTGGCAACGTGTTAATGCCGAATTTGAAGATACACAGGTGTTATTTGATTTTTTTCAGGCTGGCGATGCCACTTTGGAGGAAATGCAGGAACAGTATGAGCGCTGCCGCTCAATGGTGGAAGATCTTGAGCTTAAAAATATGCTCAGCAGCAAAGAAGATCAGCTGAATGCTGTGATGCAGATTACAGCTGGTGCAGGTGGTACGGAAAGCTGTGACTGGGCAGCAATGCTCATGCGGATGTATATCATGTGGGGAGAAAAGAATGGCTACAAGGTTACTGAGCAGGATTTTCAGGCTGGTGAGGTTACAGGTGTCAAATCTGTCACACTACAGTTCGCCGGTGAATTTTCTTACGGTTATCTGAAAGGGGAAAATGGGGTACACCGTCTGGTCCGGATCTCGCCATTTGATTCCAATGCACGCAGACATACATCTTTCGCTTCGGTATATGTGTATCCACTGGTAGATGATACGATTGAAATTGAGATCAAGGACGCAGATATTGAGTTCGAAACTTTCCGTTCCGGTGGTGCGGGTGGCCAGAATGTGAATAAGGTGGAAACTGCTGTCCGTTTATACCACAAGCCTTCGGGCATTGTGATTAAAAACCAGGAATCACGTTCCCAGTTGCAGAATAAGGAGAATGCACTGCGTTTGCTGAAATCTCAGCTATATGAAGCAGAAATGCGGAAAAGGATGGAAGCTTCTGCGGCTGTAGAAGGCTCTAAAATGAAAATAGAGTGGGGCTCGCAGATCAGAAATTATGTGCTTCATCCTTATAAGCTGGTTAAAGATCTGAGGACGAATTACGAGACTTCAAATGCACAGGGTGTACTGGATGGAGAATTGAATGATTTTCTGAAGGCCTACCTGATGGAATTTTAATACAGAAAGAATGAAAAAAAGAAGCTGGCTGATTTATATATGTTTAAGTCTGATGGGAACACAACTGACTCGCGCGCAGGAGGTAATGGCACTCTACCCGGGGGCAATCCCCGGAGCAAAGGCCACACCTGCCGGTTACAAGGAAATACCTGCCATACAAGATGGTAAAATTACCGGTCTGAGTAAAGTGTTCTTTCCTGAGCTGCGTATATTCCGGCCGGCAAAAGATAAAGCTAATGGTACAGCTGTGATTATCTGCCCTGGCGGCGGATACGCACATCTGGCCATTTCGCATGAAGGAGATGAGGTTGCCAGGCGCTTCGCGGAAAAAGGCATAACTGCTGTAGTCTTGAAATACAGATTGCCAGACGATGCAATTATGGAAAACAAATCACTTGCACCGTTGCAGGATGCACAGCAGGCAATTTATGTGCTGCGAAAAAATGCGGCTGCCTGGGGTATAGATCCTGCCAGAATTGGAATTATGGGCTTTTCTGCGGGGGGACATCTGGCCGGCTCACTGACCGTTCATTATAATGACCAGCAAATTCAGAACACAGAAAAGCTAAGTCTCCGCCCAGATTTCTCTATACTCATTTATCCGGTTATCAGTTTTGGTGCCTCTACGCATACGGGGTCTGTTCATAATCTGATTGGTAAAGATGCTTCTGCCGAAAAACGGGATTATTTTTCTAATGAACTGCATGTAACGCCGGAAACTCCCCGGACTTTCCTGGTACACGCAAATGATGATACAACCGTCCCGGTAGAGAACAGTATTCTGTTTAACCAGGCGCTTCATAAAAATGGTGTTCCTGTGGAAACACATCTTTATCAGGCTGGCGGACATGGATTCGGTCTGCATAACCGGACAACCCGTGAGGACTGGTTTGTAAGTCTTGAAAACTGGTTGGTCGAGAATGAATTCCTAAAAACTAAATAAAACTTTCGGATAGAATTTCCTGCAGTTCTTTTAACTCAGCTACTTTCTCTGCGGAGCCGAGATTTTCATAGGCAGAGATTAGATTGCGAATAATCCGGCGGATGATCTCTACATTGCTGCAGGGCGCATAAAAACCGGGCATAGGCTGCAGGTTAAGCTGACGCAGAAATTGGTCTACATCATGCTTGCCGAAAATCGCACCCTTGTTAAACGCATTGATATAAAAAAGAACACCGAACTCCTGCTCATCTCTTTTGGTTTCGTCTATATATCCCAGGATAAAATGCTGCGGTAGATTGACACCGTAAACCGGGATATCCAGCTTTTGTGCTATAGTGCAGTAAATGATGGCCAGTGAGATCTGATTTCCCTTACGCGTATCCAGCACCTGGTTGATATAGGAATTCTGCGGGTCATGATGGTTTTTAGTATTACCACTGAATCCGTTGATCTTATAGAAGATATGATTAATCAGTTTTATTTTCTCTACAGAACTCATCTCATGCTGAAGGCCGAGCCAGATTTCTCGTCTGATGTCTTCAAGCTGATTGATAATCCGCTGCTCATCCAGATCGGGGTATTGATACCTGTTAATAACCAATGCACCCTTTAAAAGATCAAAAGCACCGCTTTGGTACCACAACGAGAGATCTTCTTTGACATTGTTAAACTGAATCTGATGGACAATATTTTCTATTCTTTCCTGAATCAGGGTATCCAGTGATTTTTCCCATTCTGTCTCCAGAAACTTAATTACAGAGTTCCCGTGTTCGAGAAGTCTTTTCTCTACTTCGTAATATACTTCCTGATCCGGATCTTCAAGCAGCCTGATTAAAGCGTCTATTTCTTTACTATTTTCCATTCGATGCCACTTTCATTTGACGTTTACTTATTTTTGCTGCTATATGGTACTACAATTTATCAGCGATTATCTGAAACATCGTTTAACCGCCAAAAGCAGGCATGGGACACATTCTCCGTTTGTTTATAAACTAGTGGATGAGGTAATTTACGATTTTTCTCCTAAAGCCGAATATGGTGTGATTGAGGAACAGCGAAAAAAACTTTTGCATGACGATGCGCTGATTACAGTAACTGATCTCGGGGCTGGCTCCCACCTGAATAAGAACAGGCAGAAACAGGTGAAAGAGATTGCCAAAAATGCATTAAAGTCTCCCCGTCTGGCACAGCTTATTTTCCGTTTGGCCAGATATAGTGAAGCTAATCATATTGCGGAACTTGGAACCTGTTTGGGAGTTACAACTGCTTACCTGGCGAAATCCCGCCCGGAAGCTGAGGTTGTAACCATGGAAGGCTGCCCGCAAACTGCTGCAAGGGCTGCACAGAATTTCAGGGAGCTTGGGCTGGAGCATATAGAATTGCAAGTTGGAAACTTTGATCAGCTGCTGCCTGAGTTTATCGAAAAGCAGGATCGGCTCGATTTTGTATATATCGACGGAAACCACCGCGAGGATGCGACACTGAATTATTTTAAACTCTGCCTGCCGAAGGTGCACGAAAATACACTGCTGATCTTTGATGATATCTATTGGAGTGAAGGCATGAAGAGAGCATGGACTGAAATTAAAAATCATCCGGATGTGACCGTAACAGTCGATTTATTCTGGATAGGGCTGGTCTATTTTAAAAAGGGACAAGCCAAAGAACATTTTAAAATCAAGTACTAAAAGGCTTCGGCCAGACTCAGGTAGAAACCAGATTGTCTGGCCTCATTTGGTCTTTTCTCTCCAACAGCATAATCCGCTCTCACACTCAGCCCTTTTGCCGGATCATAGAAGTAACGGATACCTCCTCCCACGGATGGCTTAAATTGTTTGAGAGAGAAGTCTCCATTTGCAAATACCCTGCCACCACCACCAAATACAACCAAACCAAAACGGTTACTGAATCTGTAACGGAGTTCGGTTTGTGCAGCCAGCAGATTTTCATCCCTGTACCTTCCCGAATAGTATCCGCGCATCATTTCGTCATTGCCAAGTTGTGGCAGCATATAGAACGGAGTATTACTGCTTTGAACAGTGTGATAAATTCCATTCACACCCAGTACAAATTTTGGCGAAAGAGACCAGAAGTTACGCAAGACTAATTTAATCTGGCTGCCGCTGAATTCTTCACCACTGAAGAACCTGGGGGCATACTGATAAGATACCCGGCCAAAGAATCCATGAGTAGGGTAATTATTAGAGTTTCGGGTGTCATAGGTTTGAGAGAGTCCGATAAATATGGCTGATCCACCTGGTCTTCCCCGCTGCAGCTCATAGATGCCGCCTGCTTCTTTATCTTTAAAGCTGTAATGTTCATAACCGAGTGACGCACCGGTGTAGGCAAAAGGCAGAATATTCTTTTCAATGTCGAACATCATTTTCACCTGATCCTGTACCAGCCGGTCTTTGTTGGCTTCGAGGGTTTGGTTACCGGTTCCGTAAAAATCAAATGGTGTACTTCTGAAACGCATCTCTCCGATAAGGTGCCAGGCATTCGCTCTTGTCCAGACATCGCCTTTTAGCGTTACATTATATTGTTTCTCGGTTGAATAGGAGAGGACCGTGGAAAAGTTCGAACTCCGGTTGGTGGAATCCTTTTTGTCCAGGTAGGTTGAGTATAAACCTGCCAGTCCGAACTCAAGGCCAACTTCCTGAGAATACCTGAGTAATGGCAAAGGCATGAAACTTGCTCTGCGTGTACTGTCTACTTTTTCGGAAAGCATCTTCCGGATTAATTTCATCTGTGCAGATGCTGAATAGGTAATGCTTAGTAAAAGTCCGCAAAGCAGGGTTCGTTTCATCAGGGGATATTTATTGTATATCCGGCGAAAATAAACATTTTAACGGAATCCAGGCTCAGTTCCCATCAGGGTATAGACTTCTTTCATGAATAATGCTTCATCCAGTAACTTAAGCAGCTGCAGGAGTTCTTCCTGTGTGAAAGCGAAACTGATGTCTTCATGTGGTGTATGAAGCAATATTCTCTCGCGCTGATCTGGAAATGGCATTCCTGATTCGCAATACCGGTATTCATCCAGCATAGATTTAAAGCTCAGAAAATCCTGCTCACTAAAATTTAACATGAGATTTTTATGCCATACATAAATAACATGGCAGGACGGGCAATGGGATACTGCTGAATCTTCCTGGGTACTGAGGACTATAGTTTTGCACATAAGCTCTTCTTTTAAGCGTATTTTCAAACTTAGCATATTATTTATAAAGATTCTAAATAAAAGAGAAAATTCTGTTGAAACTGCTTTTAATGCAGGTTCTGACAACTTATTTTTTGATAAAAAAAATAAAAGCCAGTATTGGCTGTTAACGGCAGCTGCCGGTATTCCCGGTTCCTGTCCGGGACATACTTAATTCATATAAATTCCCTATTTTTGCGGCTCAGAGCCCTTTAGTGTAGGTTTTCCTAATTTATATAATCTAATGGCCTGATTTTTAGGTACAAACATAAATGAACGTTTGCGGTTCTTCTTTCTGGAAGGATTGCATAAACAAAACTAAGCAACAATATAATTTATTTAACATGAGTGTAACAAGAGGACCAATTTCTAAATTTATGGAGACTAATTATCTCCATTTCAACGCAGCTGCTATGATGGATGCGGCTAAAGGCTATGAAACGCATTTGGATGAAGGTGGTAAGATGATGATTACTCTTGCCGGTGCGATGAGTACAGCTGAACTGGGAATTTCCCTTGCTGAAATGATCCGTCAGGATAAAGTGTCTATCATTTCCTGTACTGGTGCCAACCTGGAGGAGGATATCATGAACCTTGTTGCGCATTCACACTATAAACGTGTTCCGAATTACCGTGACCTGAGTCCGCAGGATGAATGGGATCTTTTGGAAAATCATTATAACCGTGTTACGGATACTTGTATTCCTGAAGAAGAAGCTTTCAGAAGGTTGCAAAAACATATTCACAAAATATGGAAAGATGCAGAAGAAGCAGGTGATCGTTTCTTTCCGCATGAGTATATGTACAAAATGCTGCTGAGCGGTGATTTGGAACAATACTATGAGATCGATCCTAAGAACTCCTGGATGCTTGCTGCTGCAGAAAAAAATCTGCCGATCGTTGTACCGGGATGGGAAGACTCGACTATGGGTAATATCTTCGCTTCTTACGTAATGAAAGGTGAGTTGAAAGCAACCACAATGAAAAGTGGTATCGAGTATATGGGTTACCTGGCTGACTGGTATATCCAGAACAGCGCTGGTAAAGGTATCGGTTTCTTCCAGATCGGTGGTGGTATTGCCGGTGACTTCCCGATTTGTGTGGTACCAATGTTGTATCAGGATATGGAGATGGAAAATATTCCATTCTGGAGCTATTTCTGCCAGATCTCTGATTCTACTACATCTTACGGGTCTTATTCAGGCGCTGTTCCGAACGAAAAAATCACCTGGGGAAAACTGGATATTAACACACCGAAATTTATTGTGGAATCCGACGCAACTATCGTCGCTCCATTGATTTTTGCCTGGATATTAAAAATGTAATTAATTTCCAAAATCCTGGAAAAAAAAATGGCTAAAGAAGAAAACAGCCGGAGGAAGAAATTCGGCTGTTTTCTTCGTTTAAAGCCATAAAATGCAAATATTTAGAATGATTATAAATTGTATTTACTGTCATTTCTTTGTCATTGGTAACTTAATAAATTTTACTTTTGTGGACGTTTTGGTGGCGAACAAGAGTTTAAACATCAATAGCGTTTATTACAGTTTTTTAAAAAATAGCATAAAATACTCATTATGAGGAATATCTCATTGATCATTAGAAGAGTTTGGAAGTCGGCATTTATGTTTACGGCTCTATCTGTTTTAATCGTTTCTGGTACAAAAGCACAAGACGCAGTAGAAGGTAGAAAAATCTTCAAGGAAAAATGTACTTCATGCCACGCCCTTGACCGTGATTTGATTGGTCCGGCATTACAGCCGCTGATTCCGACTAAAAGTGAAGAGTTCTTGATCAAATGGATCAACAATGCTCCTGCTTTTATCGCTTCAGGTGACAAAGAGGCTGTTGAAGCTTCTAAATGGAACCCGAATGCGGATATGACTGCATTCCCGACTTTAACACCGGATCAGATTAAAAGTATCCTAGCTTACATCAAAGCAGGTGAGCCTAAAAAAGAAGGTGAAGTTGCAGCAGGTGCTGGTGCTTCTGATGAGGTTTCAAGTTTCTCTATCGCAGGTATCGTTGCTGTTATCCTGATCTCTATCGCAATCCTTGTTATTTTAGGAAGAGCGATTAAAATGCTGGAAAGACTGATCCTGAAAAAACAAGGCGTTGAAATTATTGAAGAAGAAAATGTTTCTATGGCTGCCGGTATCGGTCAGTTATTTAAAAACAAGAAATTTGTATTCTTCTTTATCCTGTGTCTGGTAATCAGTTTAGGTTCTTTCGGATGGATGGGTATGTGGAACACAGGTGTTCATACTGGATACCAGCCAACACAACCGATTAAATTCTCTCACGAACTACACGCAGGTGTGAATCAGATTGACTGTCAGTATTGCCATGCTGGTGCATTCGAATCTAAAAATGCAACTATTCCTTCGCTGAATGTTTGTATGAACTGTCACAAACAGGTTCAGGGTAGAGATAACCATGATGGTAACATCTCTCCTGAGATTCAGAAAATCTACAATGCATTGGGTTATGATGCAGACAACATGTCTTACGACAAGTCTAAAGAAAAACCAGTTGAATGGATTCGTGTACACAATCTTCCTGATTTCGCTTACTTTAATCACTCACAACACGTTGTAGTTGCTGAAGAAGCTATCCGTAAAGAAAAAGGATTAAAACCTAACGAGCCTGTATGTTTTGCATGCCATGGTCCGGTAAATACAATGGAAGAAATCTACCAGTATTCTCCACTGACTATGAAATGGTGTATCAACTGTCACAAAGATACCCAGCTGGAAGTTAAAGACAACGCCTACTACACCAAAGTGATCGAAGCTCACGAAAAGATCAAAAAAGGTGAAAAAATTACACCAGCGTTATTAGGTGGAATGGAGTGCGGTAAATGTCACTATTAATAGAGTTTAGTAAAGAACGTTCGATAAACAGTAATATAGCTTAAATGGAAAGCAATAAAAAATACTGGAAAGGCTTAGAGGAATTTAACAAGACCTCTGAATTTGTGGAAAGCAATAAAAACGAATTCGCAGAGCCGCTTCCAATAGAAGATGTTTTAAATGAAGCAGGATTAAGTACAGTAACTCCTCGCCGTGACTTTTTAAAAGCTTTAGGCTTTGGTCTTGGTGCAGTTACGTTAGCGGCTTGTCAGCCAGCTCCCGTACACAAAGCTGTACCTTACCTGATTAAACCTGAAGAAGTAATTCCGGGTATCCCGAATTATTATGTATCAAGTTTCAATGGTCAGCCTGTTCTGGTTAAAACCAGAGAAGGCCGTCCGATCAAAATTGAACCGAATCCTGGTGCAGGTGTCTTTAATCAGGGTACTGACGCTCAGGCTCAGGCATCCGTACTGGACCTGTATGATGTTTCAAAACTGAAAGCACCGGTATTAAAGAACGAAGAAACTACCTGGGAAAAACTAGATGCTTTTGTTGCTGCTGAATTAGCTAAGGCTAATGCTTCAGGAAAGAAAATCAGAATTGTTTCTTCTTCAGTAAACAGTCCTTCTACTAAAGCTGTTGTTGCAGATTTTACTGCAGCATACCCGGCAACCAAACATGTTCAATATGATGCGGTTTCCTACACAGGTATTATTAAAGCAAATGAAAACAGCTTTGGTAAAGCAGTAATTCCTAAATATAATTTTGACAAGGCAGATCTGATCGTAAGTTTCGGAGCTGACTTCCTGGGTACATGGATCAGTGGTGAAGAACACACTGCTCAATATGTTTCCAACAGAAATAGTAAATCCCTGGCTAAAGGTAAAATGTCACGTCACTTCCAGTTCGAAACAGGAATGAGCATGACTGGTACTAACGCCGATACCCGTATCCCGCTGAAATTATCAGAGCAGGGTCCGGCTTTACTTGCTTTATATAATGCACTGGCTGAAAAAGCGGTGCTTGCCGGTGCTGCATTACCTAATAATGCAACTGCTGATAAAGCATTGAAACTGGTTGCAAAAGAATTATTACAGCAAAAAGGAAAAGCCTTAGTGGTTTGCGGTTCTAATGATGTGTCTACTCAGATCCTTGTAAATGCAATTAACTCCATTATCGGTAGTTATGGTACTACAATCGATCTTGACAATCCTTTGAAACGTTATGCTGGAAATGATGCTGAATTCGCAGAGTTACTGAATGAGATGAGCAGAGGCGAAGTTGCTGCTGTTTTCTTCCTGGGTACTAATCCTGCTTACGACGCACTTAACGCAAAAGCATTTACTGATGGTTTAAGCAAAGTACCTTTAAAGGTTTCTTTCTCTGACCGCAGAGATGAAACTGCTGAGCTTTGCGATGCGATCGCAATTAACCTGAACTACCTGGAATCATGGGGTGATGCAAATAGCTACGAAGGAAATTATTCTATCGTTCAGCCAACCATCAATCCTGTTTTCAACGCACGTCAGGCTGAGCAGAGTTTACTAATCTGGTCTAAAGCTCCTGTTACTGATTACTACCAGTATGTTCGTGGTAACTGGGAGAAAAATATTTTACCTGTTCTGGGCAAATCCTGGAATGATTTATTGCAGACTGGTACTTTCAGTGCTGCTGCTAAACCTGCAGGTGCTTATACTTTCAACCTTTCTCTGGATGCTGTTGCAACTTCAATCGCGAATAGCAGCAAAGCACTGGCGAAAGATATCGAACTGCATGTTTATGAAAGTACAGGTATGCGTGACGGCCGTTATGCTAATAACGCATTCCTTCAGGAATTACCTGATCCTGTTTCAAAAGTTACCTGGGATAACTATGTAGCTATCGCGCCTAAGTTCGCTGAGAAACTGGAACTGAAAGAATTTGATGTAGTTGAAGTAAAAGGAAGTAATGGTTATACAATTACTTTACCGGTATTAATTCAGCCGGGTCAGGCTCAGGGTACTGTTTCTATCGCATTAGGTTACGGTCGTACCAAAGCTGGTAAAGCTGGTGACAATGTGGGTAAAAACGCATTCCCTTTCCTTTCATTCAGCAACGGTACTTTACAGTATGCGACTACGGTTACGATTAGTAAAACCGGCGCTACTTACGAATTAGCACAAACACAAACACACCACTCTTTCGAGGGTAGAAATATCATCCGCGAAGCTACTTTCACTGAATTTGTGAAAAATCCTTCTGCGGGTAATGCTAAGCACGGTCACAAATCATACGATCTTTGGGATAAATGGGAAACTCCTGGTAACAACTGGGTAATGGCTATTGACCTGAATGCTTGTACTGGTTGTGGTTCATGTGTGGTTGCCTGTAACGTAGAAAACAACATTCCTGTTGTTGGTCGTGACGAGGTACGCAGACGCAGAGAAATGCACTGGTTACGTATCGACCGTTACTACAGTTTCCAGGAAGGTGATAAGAGCGTTTCTGAAGAGAAGGAAATTGCACACATGGAAAACCTTGACCATGTAACTGTTGTTCACCAGCCGATGTTATGTCAGCACTGTGATCACGCTCCTTGTGAAACGGTTTGTCCGGTACTGGCTACAGTTCACTCTTCGGATGGTCTGAACCATATGGCTTATAACCGTTGTGTTGGTACGCGTTACTGCGCAAATAACTGTCCTTATAAAGTTCGTCGTTTCAACTGGTTTAACTACTGGAATGATTCACGTTTCGATAACTACCTGAACAATGAATTTACTCAGCTGGTACTTAACCCTGATGTAACTACACGTTCAAGAGGTGTAATGGAAAAATGCTCGATGTGTATTCAACGTATCCAGGATGGTAAATTAACTGCCAAAATGCAGAAACGTCCATTGAAAGATGGTGATATCAAAATGGCTTGCCAGCAGGCTTGTTCTGCAGGTGCGATTATATTCGGTGACAGCAATGATCCGGAATCGGAGGTTTCAAAAGCATTACGCAGCGAACGCGTTTACTATGTGCTTGAAGAGATCAACACGCAACCGGGTATAGGTTACATGACAAAAATTAGAAACACAGATTCATTACCAACAGTACAAGCGTAAGCTGATATTAAAGAAAATACATTATGTCAGGACATAACGAATCAATTTTAAGAGAACCACTAATCACCGGACAAAATATCACGTATGCTAAGATTACGGATGATATTTTAACTCCGGTTGAAAACAAGCCGAACAGGGCGTGGTGGATAGGTTTTATAGCCTCCCTTTGCGGAGCCACTTTATGGGTCGTAGCCGTTAGTTATACCTTCTGGTTTGGTATCGGCGCATGGGGGCTGAATAAAACAGTAGGATGGGCTTGGGATATCACCGGCTTCGTATGGTGGGTAGGTATCGGTCACGCCGGTACACTTATTTCAGCTGTACTTTTACTGTTCCGTCAGAATTGGCGTAACTCAATTAACAGATCTGCAGAGGCGATGACAATCTTCGCCGTTATCTGCGCCGCAACATACGTTGTTTCCCACATGGGCCGTCCCTGGTTAGCTTACTGGGTATTACCTTTACCAAATCAGTTTGGTTCATTATGGGTAAACTTTAACTCACCACTGGTTTGGGATATGTTTGCGATTTCTACTTACTTCTCTGTATCCTTATTATTCTGGTATACAGGTTTATTACCGGATATCGCTACTATTCGTGACCGTGCTACTGGTCTTCGTCGTAAAATCTACACGATTTTCTCTTTCGGCTGGAACGGTAACGTTAAGACTTGGCAACGTTTTGAGACTGTATCACTTGTTCTTGCAGGTATCTCAACGCCACTGGTTCTTTCGGTACACACAATTGTATCCATGGACTTTGCAACTTCGGTTATTCCGGGATGGCACACCACAATTTTCCCTCCTTACTTCGTTGCCGGTGCGATCTTCTCCGGTTTCGCAATGGTATTAACATTATTACTTATTGCACGTAAGGTTCTGGGTCTTGAGAACTACATCACCATGTTCCACATTGAATCGATGAATAAAATTATCATTCTTACGGGTTCAATAGTAGGTGTGGCTTATTTAACAGAATTCTTCATCGCATGGTACTCAGGTTCTGAATACGAAACTTATGCATTCGTCAACCGTTCAACTGGTCCTTACTGGTGGGCATACTGGATGATGATGACTTGTAACGTAATCTCTCCTCAGTTGTTATGGTTCAAGAAAATCCGTTTAAGCATCACTGCTACCTGGATTCTCTCTATCGTAGTTAACATCGGTATGTGGTTTGAGCGTTTCGTAATTATCGTGACTTCACTACACCGTGATTACCTGCCTTCAAGTTGGGCGATGTTCTACCCAACATGGGTTGACGTGAGTGTATTCGTTGGATCAATCGGAGTATTCTTTACTTTATTCCTGTTATTCCTGAGAGTACTTCCTTCTATCGCAATTGCAGAGGTAAAAATGATTCTTAAATCTTCAAGTGAGCAGGAAAAACTGAAACAGATTAAATCTGGTCACCTTGATAAAGCTCAGGTAAAAGAATACATAGAGTCTTTAGAGAAATTTGATAGTGTTAAACAAGAAGAATACGCAAAAATATAACAATGAGTAATATCAAATATATTTTAGGCAGTTTCGGCGATCCGGACGATCTAATGCACGGCATTGAAAAGTTACAGGAAAATAACGTCTCTATTTATGACGTGTACACGCCCATGCCTATTCACGGCATCGAAGCCAAACTAGGAATTAAAAGATCAAGACTGGATGTTCTCGCTTTTTTCTGCGCGATCACCGGTACAATGTCTGCTTTCGCACTGATCTATCTGACGTCTGTCGTTGATTGGAGAAATAATATTGGCGGTAAGCCAGCCTTTGCATTACCGGATTTTATTCCGATTATGTTTGAGTTAACCATTTTGTTTTGTGCATTTGGTTTAGTTGGTGCTTACTATGCTTCTACCCACCTTTTCCCGGGTAGATCACCTAGGGTAATGGACCTTAGAGCTACCAACGATAGATTTATTATCGCTGTGGATGCTAAGCAAAATGCAGAACACAGTAAAATTGACGGGTTATTAAAAGAAGCTGGTGCTATTGAAGTTAAGCACAATGAAAGGAAGTATATTAGCTATGAATAAGAATAAAATAGTTGCAGCCTCATTTGTTCTTTTGGCCTTTGTTGCGACGCTTTCAGCCTGTAAGAATAACAAAAGTACAGGACTGGAATATGCAAGGAATATGTATGATCCTCTTGCTTATAACCCTGATCAGCCGAACAATAATTTCGCTAACGGACAAACTGCACAGACTCCTCCTGCAAACACTACTCCGGTAGGATTCGTTAAGTATGAGTATGCGAACACTAAAGAAGGTTACGAAGCTGCAGGTGCAAACCTGAAGAATCCACTTCCGCATTCTGAGCAGAATCTTTTGTCTGGTAAACATTACTACACCGTATTTTGCGGTCCTTGTCACGGTGAAAACGGCGATGGTAAAGGTCATCTGGTACAAATTGAGAAATTTACCGGAGTTCCTGCTTACCATGGTGACGCTGCTTCATCACGCGGTGGTGCTATGTCAGATCTGAGCGAAGGCAAAATCTATCATACAATTATGTATGGTTTAAATAACATGGGATCACATGCTTCTCAGCTTACTCCAGATCAAAGATGGAAAGTCGTGATGTATGTTCAACAATTACAAAAAATACAATAGAAAAGCAGATATAAATGGGAACTCACAATTATAATTTTACTGAGCAGTTTGAGTTTACAGGAAAGGCGAAAACTTTAAGTATCGTGGCTATTGTCATCGGTCTTGCAAGTATCGGCTATGGTTTTTCTGATCATGGACTTCATGAACGGACTTTTGCCAACCTGTTATTAATGGCGTACTACTTTGCATGTGTATGTATGTCAGGCGCATTCTTTTTAGCTGTTCAGTTTGTCGCACAGGCCGGCTGGTCTGCATCTATACTCCGTGTACCTCAGGCTATGGCCAAAGTACTACCTATTGCAGTAGTGATTTTAATCGCTATCATCGGAGCGGGTCTTTATACACATAATCTTTATCACCACTGGAATGCTCCAGGTCTTACTGACCCGGCAGATCCTAACTATGATAAATTAATCGACGGTAAATCGGCATTCTTAAACGTGCCTTTCTTCCTCGCTCGTCAGGTAATCTTTCTGGGGGTATACAGCTTCTTTGCTTTATTACTTTCTAAACTTTCTACCAACGAGGATCTGGAAGGTGGATTAACGTCTTATACTAAGAGTTTTAAATACTCTTGTATATTTTTAGTTATCTACGGATTCACAACTCCAATCTTTGCTTTTGATACTGTGATGTCTCTTGAGGCTCACTGGTTCTCTACAATGTTCGGTTGGTATAACTTCGCAGCAATGTGGGTGAGTAGTCTTGCTACTATGGCAGTGATTATCATTCTGCTGAGAAAAGCAGGTTACATGCAATGGGTTAACAATAGCCACCTGCATAACCTTGGTCAGTTTATCTTTGGTTTCTCTATTTTCTGGACATATGTATGGTTTGCTCAATTTATGTTGATCTATTATGCTAACATGCCGGAAGAAACTGTGTATTTTTACAAAAGGTTTGAGTTTTACAAATTCTGGTTCTACCTGAATTTAGTAATGAACTTCCTTGCTCCGGTTCTTCTGCTGATGGATCGTGACAATAAAAGACACGAAAATATCTTACTGGGTGTTTCAATAATCGTGCTTTGCGGACACTGGGTAGATTACTACCAAATGATCATGCCAGGTACTGTAGAAGAACATAACGGTTTTGGTATTATTGAGATAGGAACAGCTATTGGATTTGTAGGATTATTTACCTTTACAGTACTGTCTGCACTAAGTAAGAGCCCGCTGATTGCAAAGAATCACCCTCTCCTTGAAGAGAGTCTGAATCACCAGTTGTAATTATTGGTTAGAGAGTATATAAATTAATAGTATAGTAGAAGTACATCGTACTACTTTTAAGAAAATGAGTTTAAGAAAATTTATAAGCAATAAGACAATAGCGGCCCTGGCAGTGATTGTTACTGTGTTTGCAAATACCAGCGCATTTGCACAAGAAGCTGCCGCCGGTGCTGCCGCTACGGCTGCAAAACCGATCGATATGTTTCCGATTTACAAATCGGTTGCATTTTATACCCTGTTATTTTTACTGGTTTGCTTATTTATAGCAATTATCGGTAAAGCTTTAACGGTATATGAGTTAACACGTGAGGCTCAGGACAAACCTGAAGGAATCAACTGGAATACCATTAATGCGGTTCTTTTCATACTTTTCTTAATCGTTGGTCTTGGCGGTGTATATTTTGAATATACAGTTCACGGTAGTATGATCCTGCCTGAAGCGGCATCGGAACATGGTAAGAAAATCGATCAGATGTTTAACATCACCCTGATCCTGACTACAATTGTTTTCATCGGAACACATATTGTATTGTTTGTATTCTCTTATATCTACAAACACTCAGGAAAAAGAAAAGCTTACTACTATCCGCATAACAATGCTTTAGAGCGTATCTGGACTATCGTTCCTGCGTTGGTTTTAACTGTTCTGGTTTTAATGGGCTTCCTGACATGGAGATCTATTTTCTACAAAATTGAAGACCCGAATAATAAGCCTTTAAGTATTGAAATCACTTCTCAGCAGTTCTCATGGACTATTCGTTATCCTGGTGCTGATGGTGTTGTTGGTTTGAAAAACTACAAACTGATCACTGGTACAAATGGTTTAGGTATGGACTTTAATGATAAGAACAACCTTGATGATCAAATGGCTGAGGAAATGGTTATTCCGGTAAACAAACCAGTGAGATTAATCTTAACCAGTAAAGACGTATTACACAGTTTTTATATGCCGCATTTCAGAGTTCAGTTGAACACTGTTCCGGGTATGACTTCTTACTTTGAATTTACGCCGACAATTACTACTGCCGATATGCAGGCAAAAGTTAATGATCCAGCTTTTAAATTCTTGTTCTTGTGTTCAAAAATTTGTGGATCTGGTCACTATAACATGCAGAAAGTTGTTCGTGTTGTTTCTCAGGCCGAATATGATGCCTGGATTGCTGAGCAACCATTAATTATAAATAATGATCTGAGGAAAGAATTTAACTTACCACTGGTAGCAGATCCTGCTTCAGGAGCAACTCCGGCTGCACCTGCTGATAGTACTGCAACTGCTGGCAAAGATTCTTCTGCTGTAGCAATGAACAAACCGGCTTTAAAAAAATAATTATACTGGAATAGCGCATTATGTCAACTATAACATTACACGATACACATAACAATGATCATCATGACGGACACGATCATGGTCATCACAAGGAAACTTTTATAACGAAGTACATTTTTAGCCAGGATCACAAGATGATCGCTAAACAGTTTTTAATAACTGGTATCGTTATGGCTGTTATTGCCATGGGATTGTCGATCTTATTCCGTTTGCAATTAGCATGGCCAGATAAGAGCTTCCCTATTTTAGAGACCTTTTTAGGTAAATGGGCAGAAGGAGGCAGGATTAAACCTGATTTCTACCTTGCCCTGGTTACCATTCACGGTACCATCATGGTATTCTTTGTACTGACCGCCGGATTGAGCGGTACGTTCAGTAACTTATTAATCCCACTTCAGCTAGGTGTTAGGGATATGGCTTCGCCATTCATGAACATGCTTTCATACTGGTTATTTTTCGTAGCCTGTGTAATTATGATGGCATCTTTCTTTATTGAAACCGGACCTGCAAGTGCTGGATGGACGGTATATCCGCCATTATCTGCTATCCCTAAAGCAATTTCTGGTTCAGCTATGGGTATGACTTTATGGTTAGTAAGTATGGTTTTATTTGTTGCTTCTCAGCTAATGGGTGGTATCAACTATATCAGTACTGTTCTAAACATGCGTACTAAAGGAATGGACCTTTGGAAAATGCCGTTGACTATCTGGGCTTTCTTCCTGACAGCTATTCTGGGAGTATTATCTTTCCCTGTATTAGTTGCTGGTGTTGTTCTGTTGATCTTTGACCGTAGTTTTGGTACGAGTTTCTACCTTTCTGATATCGTAATGGGTACACAAGTATTACCGAATGAAGGTGGTTCTCCAATTCTTTGGCAGCATTTATTCTGGTTCCTTGGTCACCCTGAGGTATATATTGTAATTATGCCTGCATTGGGTATTTCTTCTGAGGTTATCTCTGTGAATTCAAGAAAACCAATCTTTGGTTACCATGCGATGGTTTATTCCCTGATCGGTATTACAGTATTATCGTTTATCGTATGGGGTCACCACATGTTTGTAACGGGTATGAATCCATTACTGGGTGGTGTATTTATGATCACGACTTTAATTATTGCGGTTCCTTCTGCGGTAAAAACATTCAACTATCTGGCTACTTTGTGGCGCGGTAATATCAGGTTCACTCCTGCAATGCTTTGTGCAATCGGTATGGTTTCATTCTTTATCTCTGGTGGTTTAACAGGTATCTTCCTGGGTAATGCTTCACTGGATATCAACCTGCATGATACTTACTTCGTTGTTGCTCACTTTCACCTTGTAATGGGTTCTGCTGCAATCTTCGGTATGCTTGCGGGCGTTTATCACTGGTTCCCTAAGATGTTCGGTAGAATGATGAATGCTAAATTAGGTTACCTGCACTTCTGGCTTACCTTTATTTGTGCATACCTGGTATTCTTCCCATTACACTTCTTAGGTCTTGATGGTGTTCCACGTCGTTACTATGCTTTCACTGAGTTTGAGTTTATGCAGAAATGGGTTACTGTTAACGTATTTGTAACCTGGGCGGCAATTGTTGCAGCTTTGGCACAAGTAGCGTTCTTGTTTAACTTCTTCTACTCAATTTTTAAAGGTAAAAAAGCTACACAGAATCCTTGGGAATCTAATACATTAGAATGGACTACACCTGTTGAGCATATCCATGGTAACTGGCCGGGAGAAATTCCAACAGTTCACCGTTGGCCATATGATTACAGTAAACCAGGTGCAGAAGAAGATTTCATTCCTCAGACTGTTCCTTACTCTCAAACCATGCATTCAAACATGCCTCATGATTTTGAAGGTAATGCTGAGTCTGAGCGTATCCAGAGAGAATGGGATGCTGCTAACGGTATTGTGCGCGAACAGCACTAATTCCAATATAAAATAATGAATGAGGTTATCTGGTTGAGTTTATACTTAGTTCAGTAACCTCATTTTTTTTAACCTTTTCAACTACATGGTTACTAAATCTGAAAATAGATTTATCCGGCTTAACCTGATAACTTTAATCGTCACACTGGTGCTCATTCTTGCGGGTGCAGTTGTCCGCAGTACGGGTTCTGGAATGGGTTGTCCTGACTGGCCTAAGTGCTTTGATCAGTATATTCCACCGACCTCTGTTGATCAGTTGCCCCAGGATTATAAAGAGAAGTACGTAGCTGGGAGAATCGCTAAAAACGAGCGTTTCGCAAAGCTGCTTGATAAAATGGGTAAATCTCATCTGGCTAACAGTATCCGTCATGATGAAACAATCGCGGTTCCGGAAGAGTTTAATGTAGCTAAAACCTGGACAGAGTACATTAACCGGTTGACAGGTGCTATTACAGGATTTTTACTGGTAGGCCTGGTCATTTGTTCTTTTGCTTTTAAGGGGAAAGCCAACCGGCTTATTGTTCTGAGCATTCTGAATGTAGTGATTGTTATTATTCAGGCGTGGCTAGGTTCAATTGTTGTTTCTACAAATCTGGTTGCCTGGATTGTAACTGTACATATGCTGCTGGCCATTGTAATTCTTGCAATCCTGGTTTATACGCATTTCTATGCTGATAGTTTAAACAGGGAACGCACTGTGATTATATCTGGTACAGGCTGGTTGAAATTGTTGGTGCTGATTTCGGTTATCCTCAGCATTATTCAGATTGTTTTTGGCACTGAAGTACGTGAAGCTATTGACGAGGTTTCCAGGAATTTGCTTTATGAACAGCGGAATACATGGGTTGCTAAAACTGGCTCAATTTTTCAGTATCACCGGGACCTCGCCATTTTTGTGGTAGTTGCCAATGTGGTGATCTATCAGTTGATGATGAATAAATTTGGAGGTAAGGCTAAGGAATTGAGAATGTCTAATATGATCATACTAGTTTTGCTGATTCAGATTGCAAGTGGATTAATATTGTCTAACTTTGCACTGCCTCCTTTCGCTCAGGCGACACACTTAGTGTTCTCAACAGTGCTGTTTACGCTGCAGTTCTACCTCTTTTTGCAGGTATACCGCACACAGACTTACAATCAATAATATTAAATATACGGAATTGAAATTATTTTTCTCAGATCTATCTAAACTCATCAAATTCAGACTTACATTTCTGGTTGTGTTTTCTGCTTCCATTACTTTTTTGATTGGATCCAGAATGCAGGTTGCCAGAGGTGAAATTCCTGGAATTGACTGGGGCAACTGGTTAATCCTTGTTGTGGGTGGGTTCCTTGTCACCGGTGCGGCAAATTGTTTTAATGAGATTATTGAAAAGGACCTGGATAAGCTAATGACCCGTACAAAGGACCGTCCGATGCCAGCTGGCAGAATGACAACCGGGCAGGGATTGGTTATGGGACTTATCATGGGAATGTTTGGTACCTGGTTACTTGGTAAATTGAATCTGGAAACCGGACTGATCTCTGTCTTTTCTATCTTGTTATATGCATTTGCTTATACACCCTTAAAAAGAAAATCTCCTATTGCCGTATTTGTTGGTGCTATTCCAGGGGCTTTGCCTCCACTAATTGGCTATCTGGCTGCAATGGGCCATGTTAAACACTTCCTGCCTATCGATTACGAAATAGCAGGAATATTATTTTTAGTTCAGTTCGTATGGCAGTTTCCACATTTCTGGGCTATAGCATGGGTACTGGATGACGATTATAAAAAGGCTGGCTTCCGTTTGCTGCCAACAAAAAAACGCGATCGCGTCAGTGCTATATTTGTATTTGTCAGTGCCTTAATCCTGATCCCGGTTAGTCTGATGCCCACATTTTACGGATTTGGCGGTTACTATATTGCTGGTTTTTCCCTGATAGCAGGGTTATGGTTCCTCTGGTATGCTTATAAGCTACTAGTAAACCTGGATATCGAAAGTGCAAGAAAGGTTATGTTCGCTTCATTCTTTTATATCCCATTAGTTCAATTGATTTTGTTATTTGATTTTATAGGTAAATAATATGGTACATACATTAAAACAGGAAGATGTAGAACACGATGTACAATCTTCAACCAAAGCCAAGAAATTCGTACTCTGGCTGTTTGTAGTTTCCTCGACAATTATGTTTGGAGGATTTACGAGTTATTACATTGTTTTTGCGGCCTCTAAAGGCAAAGGACATGGGTTGGTTTTACCCGATATGTTTACTTACAGCACACTAGTGCTGGTTCTAAGTAGCGTTTGTTTGTTTTTTGCAGCCCGTGCTGTGCGTCAGCAGAAGGTCAGTGCACAAAGAAGCCTGCTTTGGGTTACATTAGCACTTGGCCTTGGATTTGGCTATTTACAGGTTGATGCCTGGTCTGCTTTATACCAGACAGGAGCGACATTAGTTAACAACAATGCAGCGATTTCCGTAATTTATATTGTTTCCGGAATGCACTTACTGCATATTTTTGCAGGCGTTTGCTTTATTTTAAACAGCCTTTGGGGATCTTACGCCAAGGTTCCACAGGAGAATGCAGTTTATCGTATTGAAATTGCTTCTATATTTTGGCATTTTATAGATATATTATGGATATATCTTTATGTTTTTTTACTTTTGAACAGTTAGACTTTTTAACAAACTATTACAATTTTTAAAATGAATTCATTATCACAATTAGATCAGGTAAAAACTACTCCATGGAGTGGCGGCCGTTCACCGTGGTCGGTAGAATACGGAAAAATAATGATGTGGTTTTTCTTGCTATCTGATGCATTTACATTCTCTTCCTTATTAGTATACTACGGAGCTCAACGTTTCTCTAAGTTTACCTGGCCTGATCCGGATCTGGTTTTCCAATCTATCCCGGGTGTGGTAGATACAGGTGCACCATTGGTGTTTGTAGGTATCATGACTTTTATCTTGATCATGAGTTCAGTTACTATGGTTCTTGCTGTAGAAGCTGGTCATAGAATGGCAAAAAAAGAAGTAGTAGGCTGGATGATCGCTACGATTATCGGTGGTTTCATGTTCCTTGGCTGTCAGGCACTGGAGTGGAGTCACTTACACCATGAAGGTTTCTGGTGGGGGTCTATTCCTGCAGCTGATAGATTACAGGACTTCTTTGTAGGCCCCGTTTCTAATGTTTCTGCACTACAGTTTGCTAACTTATTCTTTACCATTACCGGATTTCACGGTTTCCACGTATTTACAGGTGTTCTTTTAAACATTATCATTTTGATTATGGCTATTAACGGTACATTCGAAAAACGTGGTCATTACCTGATGGTAGAGAAAGTTGGACTTTACTGGCACTTTGTTGACTTGGTTTGGGTATTCGTATTTACCTTCTTCTACCTAGTATAATTTTCCATCTTTAATCTTAATCACATGTCTGAACATAACATACAGAATACAGAAGAACATGCACATGATGAGCATGCAGGTCTAAGCAAATCGAAAATCTGGCAGGTATTTTTTATCCTGTTAGGTATTACGGTAGTCGAATTTATCATCGCCCTGGTTATTTTACCAAAAGGTATGATGGGACACACTACAGGTAACGTTCTTTATATTTTACTGACAATTCTGAAAGCATATTATATCGTTGCTTATTTTATGCACCTTAAGTTTGAAAAAACAGGTCTGCAGCTCGCGCTCGGACTCGCCTTTATATTTATTATATACTTCATTGTTTTAATGCTTATAGAAGGCGGTTATCTTCATTTACACATGTCACTTCATTCATGAGGTCAACTTCAATAAAGAAAGTATTAATCCTGGTATCGATTTTAGCGGTACCAGGATTTTTATATTATGCACTGGTTACAGAAGGTAAAAACAGATATAAACCTCTGCCTTTTTTTGGCCCTAAAGAGGTAGCATCGACGTCTCATTCCAAAATGGGCAAACAGATTCCTGATACTATTTATCATGTGCTTCCTGATTTTAAATTGGTGAATCAGGCGGCTGATAGTGTAAACTGGAAGTCGTATGAAGATAAGATTATAGTACTGAATCTGTTTTATACCCAGGGTGATAATTATGCTGTTGAATTCGCCGGTAAGGCGATGAAAAACTATATGAATACTTATAGAAAGAACCCTCTTGTTCATGCGATAAGTTTAAGTATAGATCCGGTTGCCGATAAACCTTCAGAACTGAAGAAATATGCAGAGGAGATTGGCGCGAATGCTGGTAAATGGGATTTGTTATCCGGAGACAGTACAGAAATTTACCAATGGATTAATAAAGGACTTTATATAGACGCCCACCAGAATATAGAGAAAGGTGAAAAGAAGTTTATATACAGTAATCTTTTTGTACTGCTGGACCCTCAGCATAGAATCCGTGGGTATTATGATGCGACTAATCAGGAAGCACTTTCTAAACTCGATGATGAAATTAAAGTTCTTATTGCCGAAGAACTCAGAAATGTCCGTGACGGCAGATAATGCCCAACAATTTAGCTAAACATGACTACTTTAAACGATAAATTTTTCCTGCGTCTCATTTGGATTGTGACTGCAGTAGTACTTGTTGTTGTAATTGCACTGAAGCTTGTTCCGGCACCGGAAACAAAACCTTCATTTATTTATTTGCTGCCCCATTTGATTGGCGGCATCAATGCAACCTGTGCTGTGTTACTTGTAATTTCCCTGATCTTTATCAAGAAGAAAAATATTCAGGCCCATAAAATTACTAACGTAATTACATTTATGTTGTCTGCAGTGTTTCTTATATTCTACATTCTCTTCCATCTTTATGAAAAAGATACCAAATACGGAGATATTGATCATAATGGGATTTTAGATGCAGCTGAACTCGCGGCCGTAGGCGCCACAAGAATGATTTACTTCTTTATTCTGATCACACATATCATTCTTGCTGTAGTTGTGCTGCCACTTATTCTGGTGAGTTTCCTGCGCGGTTTCAGCATGCAGGTTGAGCGTCACCGTAAGATCGTAAGATGGGCGTTTCCGGTTTGGTTATATGTTGCCGTTTCGGGGGTTATCGTATACCTGATGATTAGCCCTTACTATAACTTTTAAGGGTAGTATAATTAGCTTACACAGTTCTTTTTTGACATGGCTGTGTATCATCCTTTGCTGTCTGAAGGCTATAAAGTTTATATTTGTTGTCATGCATAGCAGGTTTATTATAATCTGACGTTATATATATTATCTGGTCTGCTTTGAATTAAAAGATATCATGCACATGAAAAAGTTTTTAATTATTTGTCTGCTTTTCTGCAGTGCTTTTATCGGCACTGGAATTTCGACTGCCTCTGCACAATGCGCTATGTGTTCAATCAGTGCTGAGCAAGGTACAAAGAACGGTAATACACAAGGTAAAGGATTAAATAGCGGTATTGTCTACCTGCTGGTTATTCCATATATCCTGATTGCGGGTATGGGCGTTTTATGGTATAAAAAGTATCGCACTACAAAGTTAACCCAGGGCTCCTGATCGATTGCCGGATATGGTAAAAACCACAAAGCTATCCGCAGTAATTAACGGGAAATGTCCGCACTGCAGAAGAGGCGACATATTTACAGGTAATCTGTATGGGCTTAATCTGCAGCGCACGAATGATAATTGCGGACATTGCGGGCAGCGTTATGAAATTGAACCTGGATACTTTTATGCAGCGATGTATGTCAGTTATGCGATGAATGTAACCGAGATGATCGCTACAGGTTTTGCCACCTATATATTTTCCGGCGGTAATCTGGAGTTCGATTCCCTATGGTTATATGTTTCCGTTATTTTTGGTGGCTGCTTTCTGCTTTCCCCATTTAATTACAGATATTCCCGAATTATTTTATTGCACTGGCTCTCCCCGAGAATCGGTTACAATCCAATATATGACAGACCATGATTAAACCTGAAAGCCTGAATTTCTTAGAGGAACTAGCTGCAAATAATAACAGAGAGTGGTTTGCAATCCATAAACCTCGTTATGAAGCAGCAAAAGAAGATGTCCTTAACTGGGTCGAAGAGTTAGTTCCGTTACTTGCTGCAACAGACCCCGCATTTCCGCTGGAAACTAATCCTAAAAAGTGCCTGATGCGGATATATAGAGATGTCCGTTTTAGCAAGAATAAAGATCCTTATAAGAATAACTACGGGATTTCTTTCGCCGTAAAACAGAATGGCGGACCCGATTATTATCTTCATATCCAACCTGGCAAATCATTTTTTGCTGCCGGGTCCTGGATGCCTCAGGCTCCGGATCTGAAACTCATCAGAGAAGAGATTGATTATAGTGCAGACGAGTTTCAGGAAATCGTTAATGAAAAGCAATTCAGCAGCCAGTTTGAATTATCTTATTCGGATACCTTAAAGAAAGCGCCCAAAGGATATGATCCCGAACATCCTATGATTGATTATTTAAGATTGAAGAGTTTTATAGCTTCATTTCCGATTTCAGATACCGATCTTTTTAAACCCGAAATAAACAATCAATTAAAAAAGGCTTTTCAAGGAGTTTATCCCTTCGTTTCCTTCCTTAGAAAAGCATTAGACCAATAAATAAGATGATTAAACGAATTTTTCTATTTTCTGCCATTGGATTAATGGTGAGCGCATTTACTTCATGTGTTGTAATGTCCCCTAAAAAATATAAGGCTTTGCTAGCAAACCGAGATTCACTCAATACAGATCTGGGTAGCGCAAAGAACTCCAATGAAAGCCTTGAAAAAACTATTGGCCGCTTAAAGCGGGATACAGCAGACTTGTATGGCAAACTAAATGAATTAAACGGTAAATACAAAGACGTAGACGGTAAATATAAAACACTTAAGAGTAACAGCTCATCTGCAATCAGCAAGCTGTCTGACGACCTTAAAAAGCGTGAACAAAGGTTGAAAGAAGTTGAGGATGTATTACGCAAACGTGATGAAGCAACAAATCAACTGAAAGAGAAACTACAGCAGGCTTTGTTAGGCTTTACAAAAAGCGGTCTGACTGTTGAAATGAAAGACGGTAAAGTATACGTTTCGCTGATGGATAAGTTATTGTTTCCATCGGGCAGTATCGTTATCGATGAGAAAGGTAAGCAGGCATTAACGCAGCTTGCAAAGGTATTGAAAGAACAGCCTGAGATTATTATCGCGGTAGAAGGCCACACAGATTCACAGAAAATAAATAACCTCGGCCAGATCAAAGATAACTGGGACCTGAGTGTATTACGTTCCACTTCGGTAGTTCGTTTTCTGACTGAGAATGAAAAAGTTCCCGGAGTTCGCTTAACTGCTACCGGAAAAGGAGAATTCCAGCCTCTAGAATCTAATTCATCAGCAGACGGTAGAAGCAGAAACAGGCGAATTGAGGTAGTATTATCGCCAAAACTAGATGAGTTGTATAATCTGATTAAACAATAATAGTTTTTGAACTATAAAAAGAAAATGGGGGACCACGTAAGCGTGATCCCCCATTTTCTTTTTATAAGGATATGATTTATATTTTTTAATGTTGAAGTCCGGCTAAGCTTATTAAAAAGGGCTTTCCAGATCTTTAAACGAAGCCAGTACACGGTCTTTATCAGAAAGTAAAAATTCAGATTCCGACAGCTGACTCGTCCAGTCAATATTCAGATCCTGATCGTTCCACATTACGCCAATCTCAGCACCTTTATCAAAATATCCAGTCACTTTGTAAGAGAAGATAGTATTGTCTTCTAAGGTTAAGAAACCATGCAGAAATCCAGGTGGTACCCACAGCTGTCTGTTGTTTTCTCCGCTAAGTTCAACACTGAAATGCTTGCCATAGGTTGTTGAATTTTTTCTGATATCTACCGCTACATCCAGCACTTTGCCCTGAATAACTCTAACTAATTTACCCTGTGGAGAAGGGAAGTTCTGAGCATGCAGACCCCTGAGTGTGCCTTTCTGCGAAAAGCTCTGATTGTCTTGTACAAATTCTGCTTTGATTCCTGCTTCTGCCAGTACCTTGGCATTGTAACTTTCGAAAAAATAACCTCTGTTATCCTGCCATACTTTAGGCTCGATAACGTACAGGTCATGTATAGGAGTAGGGATTATATTCATATTATTAATCTATAAATTCCATAATGGTATTAAAGGATACATATTTATCCTTGAACATGACATTCATCCGTTCAATAAATGCAGGTGCATAGTCGTTCTGATAAATATCACATGCTTCCTGAGTTTCTGTAATAAATTGTACACAATAGGTAAGCCCTTCGTTCGGTGAGTCTACTACCTTTAGTAAACGTTTAGAGATGAAAAGACCAGTTTCCATTAGTTCAGGCAGGTATTCTTCCTGCATCCATTGCATCCAGGCTCCGGCTGAAGCCTCTTCAATAATTAAAGTTGCGTTGTATAATAGCATGTTACAAATATATCATATTGAATCCATTTGGCAGGAGGTTTCTACCTTCATAATTATCCGGCAGGTGATAAAAAGTCAATACCAATGTGTATATAAAAATGCAGGTATTTTAATTGTTACGTGCTTTTATTTTGCTTCAAATGAAATTTCATTATTTTGAACTATTAACGGAGTTAGAAAAGTAACAATATTGGTGTACTCCAGTAATACACAAAAGCCGTTATGTATTTTTGCACGCTACACTATGCTATGAATGTAAAGCTTAAACTACTGTTGCCGGTTCTCTTCCTGCTATTCTGCAATGCCTGCAAACCGGAAAAAACAGTAAGGGTAATCCCTGTAGCTGACTTTTTTAAATCACTGGATAAAAGTTTATACAGTATTTCGCCGGATGGAAAGAAGTTGTCTTTTGTGCAGGTACAAGGTAAAAAACAAAATCTTTTTGTGGAAGATCTCGCTACAGGAACTACGGAGCAGATCACGAAATTCGAAGAAAAAAATATTAAATATTATTTCTGGGTTAGTAATGAAGAGCTGATCTATTATAAAGAGAAGGCCGGAGCGGAACGATTTTCCGATATATTCATCATAGACCGTAATGGAGATAATGAACGTCAGTTAAGTAATAATGGCAGGAGCCGTATGCGTGTGCTCAAAGAGAAACTGATAGATGAAAAATACCTGTTGGTTTCATCTAATCGCAGAGATTCCTCAGTATTTGATGTCTACCGCTTAAATGTCAGAAATGGTAAAATGGATATGGCGGCGCGGAACCCAGGTAATATTATAGACTGGTTTACTGATTCCAAAGGAAACCTGAGGCTCGCTACGTCCAGCGATGGTGTGAACCAAACGCTGTGGTACAGAGAAAAAGAAAATCAACAGTTTAAAGCTGTAGTTACCAATAATTTCAAATCTACATTTAAACCATTATCTATTTCAGAGCAGAATCCGAATATAGTATATGCTATTTCTGATGTAAACAGAGATAAGTGTGCGCTTGTTGAGATAGACTGTAATAAAGGAAAAGAGAGTAAAGTCCTCTTCAGTAATGATACATTGAATGTAGTGGATGCCCAGTATTCATCTTCTAAGAAGAAGTTTTCCTTTGTGATCTGTGAGACGTGGAAGAAAGAAAAATTCTATCTGGATAGTAATGCCAAGAAGTTATATAGCAGGCTTGATCAGCTTTTACCAGGTACGGAATCCCGGATTATTGACCGTGATATTGCGGAGAATCTATATGTGGTCAGGACATTTACCGACAGGAACCCGGGTTCCTATTACCTGTATGACGTAAAAAAACAAAATGTGCGTAAGCTGAGTGACTTTAATCCCGTGATCAAAGAATCAGAGATGAATGAAATGAAGCCTGTCACTTTTAAAGCGCGTGATGGCTTAAAGATACAAGGCTACCTTACCTTACCTCAACATCGTAACCCAGTTAATTTGCCGGTAGTTGTTTTGCCGCACAATGGTCCGGGAAACAGAAATATCTGGGAATATAATGCCGAAGTTCAGTTTTTGGCCAACCGCGGATATGCTGTCTTTCAGATGAATTACCGGGGATCATCGGGATATGGTAAGAACTTTATGGCAGCCGGTTTTAAACAATGGGGCGGTAAAATTCAGGAAGATATACATGATGGCGTGAAATGGCTCATTAATGAAGGTGTTGCAGATCCTTCCAAAATCGCTATTTACGGGACAGGTTTTGGCGGTTATATTGCGTTAAATAGCTTATATTCAAGTCCGGGTATGTATGTTTGTGGCGGATCGAATTCAGGGGTGATTAATTTATTCAGCTATTTAAAATCAATTCCACCATTTTTAACACCAAATCTGCAGATGTATTACGAAATTATTGGAAATCCGGTAACAGAAGTTGATTATATGCGTCAGGCGTCTCCGGTATTTCATGCCGATAAAATCCAGGTTCCGGTGTTTATTGCACAAAACCCACAAGATCCGAGAAGTAATTCGGGAGAGGCCATTCAATTTGTTAAAGAACTGAAGAAAAGAAATGTAGAGGTGACTTACCTCGAAAAAGAATACAGCGAGTTCTCCCCTCAGGGTGAAGACGTCCGTCAGAAACTTTATACAGCACTTGAACATTTCCTGTCCACCAATTTATCGGGCAAATAACAAAATATGCACTCTGAACATTACAGCGGCTACCGTAAAAACTTCTCCCTGATTCTGATATTTATTGTCCTGATCTCGGTGCTGTTTATCCTGTCCCTGTTTCTTGCTTATAACTTCAGTAAGAAGTTTATAGAGAATGAGTTTGTATCAGAAAAGGTTAAAGTACTGGAAGAAAGTATCAAACCTTATAATGAGTTCTTTCAAAATAAGGTGCCGGAGATATCTTATTATAACGGTTACCTCGACTCGGCTACTACAGCGAAATTTGTTGATACGATTTTAAAAACCTATCCTTTTGTTTCCAAGGTTATCTTTTATGATTTGGAAGTTAATAACGGGCCTGTCAGAGACGGTCTGAATACCGGGCAGTTCTCACTCGGGCCGAAACTGGTCTATCAGTTTGGAGATCTTGTGCCAATGGATTCTGTGAAGCTCTTTTCCAGAGATGAGACTAAAAAGTTCAATCACAGAGATGATTTCAATGCTCTGGGAATAAAACTCATATCCTATGTTGAAAACCTCGACACAACAAAAGTGCCCGCGCAGGACGAGCTGTTCACAAATTTCAGTAATATCCGGTCTAATAAGATAACCTATCTTAATATCCCGCGCTTTGAGGATCTGAAGGTTTATAAAGAGATGCTGCGTAACAAGCTGCACCCTTCGCCCGTTTATCAGCAGGATATGTTATCATTTCATATGGATCCTTATAAGATCCGGATTATCAATTCGCGTCCACTCTTATATCAGAATATCAGGATAGAACCACTTACTTACGATCCTTTAAATACCTCGTCAGAATATATTGCGACGGAGATAGCTCTGCCCGGTCCGTTCTCCGACTATAAGCTTTATTTTATATCTGCCAAGTCATTTGTGGATAAAGAGATCAGAAGTTACTTTATCCCGATTTCACTGGTCATGCTGCTATTTTATAGCCTGCTTGTATTGGTTGCTTATCTTATCTTCCGGAATCTGAACATTAATCACCGGATGTTCAAGTTGCAATATGATTTCGTGAATAACCTTACCCATGAGTTTAAAACGCCCGTCAGTGTCATTAAAATAGCTGGAAACAATATCAAGAGTGCAGCTTCCCTTACAGAAAGAGAATTGAAGATGTATGGTAAGATTCTGGATGAAGAAGCAGATAAACTCAATGGGCTGATGAATAAATTACTTGCCTTCACACAAATTGAGAATAATGCCATAGAGTTGAATCAGGATATCGTGAATATGGAAGATTTTATAGAAAGCACGATAGAATCCCATAATTTGAAACACCCCGACTTTAATGTAACTTATGAAGTATCAGGATTCAGCACTTTTATTACAGATCCTGTACTTTTAGGAAGTCTTTTTGATAATTTAGCAGAGAACGCCTATAAATATTCCAGGCCTGAGCTGAAAAGGCTACATATCACAGCAAGGTTGATAAAAGGAAAAATTGTGCTTAGGTTTACAGATCAGGGGATAGGTATTCCGGCGCCGGAGATTAATCATATCTTCAAGAAATTTTATAGAATTCAAAACCAGTATAATCAAAACGGAAGTGTGGGTCTTGGTCTCGCATTCTGTAAAGAACTGGTTAACTATATGAGTGGAGAAATAAGCGTAAAAAGTAAAGTAAACAAAGGAACAGAGTTTAAAATCGTACTGCCTTATAACAATTAATGATATGTCTAAAGGAATTAAAATACTGATAGTTGAGGATGATGAAAATTTAAGGTTCTTGGTTGTTCACCGTCTGAAGTCCGAAGGATATGAGATCCTGGAGAATGGCGATGGTGAAACAGCGGTCAGAACGATCATGGACGAAAAGCCGGATATCGTTTTACTGGACTGGATGCTGCCGGGAAAACAAGGCTCTGAAGTATGCGAAGAAGTTCGTAAGCAGGGTTTTGATAAATTGATCATCATGATGACTGCAAAGGCACAGGACGTTGATAAGATTGATGCCTATACCTTTGGTGTTTCAGACTACGTGACCAAACCATTTAATATGGATGTACTGGTTGCAATGCTGGAGAGCAAGGTGAAGTTTTTGCTTAATAATGACCGTTCAGAGATTCACCGTTTTGGCGATATGGAGCATCATCCGAATATTCACACCCTGTTTAGAAGTGGTAAGAAGATCGAATTGACTATTCTGGAGAACAGGATCCTTTTATATTTCCTTAGAAATCCGAATAAGGTTATTAACCGTGACGAGCTGATGTTAGTAGTCTGGGGTTATAATTCCGATGTGAACACCCGTACATTGGATATGCATATCGTAAGACTGAGAAAGAAAATTGAACTGAATCCTGACAATCCGCAATTATTGCAGACCGTAAGAGGTATCGGTTACCGTTTCAATGCCGGTTAATACCGTTAGAATAAGATTGGCGAAGAAGCTGATCAAAAGATATAAAAAAAGCACGCTGAAATAAAACAGCGTGCTTTTTTTATATGACCTGATATAAGCCGAATTTATGCAGAAACCAATGTTTAAGCCCGTTTCAATGTGAAGATGGTAATTTCGGGCAGAATACCTACCCGTCCCGGATAACCAAGGAAACCATATCCGACATTTACGTATAGCTGTTGCTTTTGTTCCTGATAAAGGCCTGCCCATTCCTTATAAATGTATTCAATAGGACTCCATTGAAAATGCTCAGTTCTGACACCGAATTGCATACCATGCGTATGCCCGCTGAACATCGCATCGATCTGCGGATATTTAGGCAGAACTTCGGCTCTCCAATGTGAAGGATCATGTGAGAGCAGTAGTTTTACTGGAAGATCATCTGTGTTTTTTACAGCAAGCTCCATTTTTCCATATTTCGGGAAGCGGCCTATACCCCAGTTTTCGATACCGAGAATACCAATCTCTTCCCCGTCCACTTTTAATCGTCGGTTCTCATTCATGAGCAGGTCCCAACCCATTAGTTCGTGTGTTTTAATCACGTCTGCCAGGTTTTTAGCTTTTGCAGCCGATGGTTCTTTTCCAAAATGATAATCTCCATAATCATGATTACCCAGCGTAGAATATACACCCAAAGGAGCTTTGATCTTGCTGAAAATATCCTGATAGTCACGCATTTCAGTAGCCATATCATTTACAATATCGCCGGTGAAGAAAATGAAATCAGGCTTCTCACCCAAAAGCATCTCCACACCCCCCAGAACAGCCCGCTTATTATAAAAACTGCCGGAGTGGATATCAGATACCTGCCCCATGGTAATACCATCGAAAGCAGCAGGCAGATTAGGTAGGATCAACGTTTTTCTGCGGACCTGATAATCATATGCACCAGAAGCAATACCCCACGTTAAAGAAGTTAAGGGAACAGCAGCCGCCACCAGACCGGCTTTCACCAGAAAAGCAGAGCGTGTGATTGGTTCAGGACCACTCTCAGCGGCGGCTCCAGCGATCACCGGAGAACCATTGTGTTCAGTTACTCCCGTATCTTCCACCCGGTCTTTTTTTCTGAAAGCGTAAATCACCAGTCTGCGCAGGTCGTCCAGCAATAAGAAAGGCAGCATTACAATTTTACAGGCGGTGATCAGGAAAAAAGAAACCATGATAACCGAACGCAGTGATAGATAAATATTCAGATAGATGCCCGCAAAAACACCTACGATCAGCAGGATACTGATAGACCAGTAAATCTTTCTGAACCCGTCGCGTACAGGTTTGGACCAGGATTTAAAAACCGCCAGAACGGCATTTATAAAGTAGTAGTCAAAGGCTATTATCAAAAGACAGCCAGTGATCAGGAAAGGTAATCTGCCCATAAAATCAGGTAAAATCTATATCATCTTCATCCGGACCGGCAGTGAAGAGACTATCGAACATATCAGCGAAACTAAATCCGCCGGTTAAGAATTTTTTGCTTAGCTGAGAATGCTCGGCAAGACCATGCAGGATGAATTCCATCAGCAGCAGGATTTGTGCGGCGCTCAGTGTATGGTGGAAACGGTGTGCAAGCTCGTAAAGACCATTAACTTTCATTAATTCCGCTTCATATTCTGCATTGGTCATGTCATCAGTAATGGCCATTGTATAACCCTCAGTGAACCAGTCTGTAATTTCCTGGTAGGGGTTTTTGCCTTTGCTCTTTTTGATCTTTTCTGGATCGGGGAAGTAGATCGGAAATAAAGCCTTAATTGCTTTACCCGTCAGCGTACCAGCTATTTTAGCCGGACCTTCCATTTCACCCTCATAAACAAGCTCAATTTTTCCGGTGATGGCAGGAATAATACCAATCAGATCGGCAAGCCTCACAGCCGTTCTTTCCTCGCCGCTTACCAGAACCCTTCGTTCAGCAAAAGAAATAAGGTTTTCATAAGCAGAGATTGTCAGCCTGGCAGAAACACCCGACTTCTGATCTATATATTCACTTTTTCTTGCTTCAAAAGCGATCTGTTCAATCAGGTCTTTCACCAGTCCATCCACTTCCACACGCTGCAACTGCTCTTCAGTAACCCGGGCTTCCTGGAAAGTGATTTTGCGGGAAATAGCGATCGTTTGCGGGTAATGCGTAAGGATCTGACTTTCAATTCTGTCCTTCAGTGGTGTTACAATCGAACCCCTGTTCGTATAGTCTTCGGGATTTGCCGTAAATACGAACTGTACATCCAGCGGAAGGCGGAGTTTGAAACCACGAATCTGAATATCCTTTTCCTGTAACATATTAAACAGGGAAACCTGGATTCTGGCCTGAAGATCGGGCAGCTCATTGATAACGAATATTCCACGGTGCGCGCGCGGGATTAGTCCAAAGTGAATTACCCTTTCATCGTTGTAGGTTAACTTCATTGAAGCCGCTTTAATCGGATCTACATCACCAATCAGGTCGGCAACTGTTACGTCAGGTGTAGCCAGTTTCTCCGTATATCTTTCTGAGCGGTGCAGCCAGCTGACAGGCGTATCCTCTCCCAGACGACTGATAATATCTTTTCCAAACCAGGAAATAGGGTTCAGGGGATCGTCGAAGATTTCGCTGCCCGTGATATAAGGAACATACTCATCCAGCAAGTTCACCATAAGCCTTGCGATTCTGGTTTTAGCCTGCCCGCGAAGGCCGAGCAGCAAAATATTGTGACGGGACAAGATTGCTGTTTGCAGTTCGGGTATTACCGTTTCATCGTAGCCGACGATGCCTTTAAAACCAGCAGCTTTATTCTGGAGCTGGATAATGAGATTCTTGCGTAATTCCTCTTTTACGCTTAATGAAGTATAACCGGCGTTTTTAAGGGCGCCAAGCGTTTGAATTAAATTATGGTCCATAGATAGATGCCGAATTATCGAACTGTTTTTTTTCTGTTGGTAATGAAATCTTCAAAAATATATTCACCAAGTCCTTCCAGTGAACTGTAGAAAGCCCGTCCGTCGTTAATCTTGGTAAATTCGCGTACGAAGTGCTGGAGATAAGGGTCTTTGGCGATCATAAAAGTAGTAATAGGAATTTTTAACCTTTTACAATGAGCAGCCATGTTCAGTGTTTTGGCCACAACCTTACGGTCAAGACCTATACTGTTTTTATAATAGCGTCCATTCTCCTTCAGGCAGGTCGGTTTGCCGTCAGTGATCATGAAAATCTGTTTATTGGGTGTTTTTCTTCTGCGAAGAATGTCCGCAGCCAGCTCAAGGCCGGCACAAGTATTGGTGTGATATGGGCCAACTTCAAGATAGGGAAGCTCCTTTAAAGTAATTGGCCAGGCATCATTGCCGAAAACCACAATATCCAGACTGTCCTTTGGGAACTTAGTTTTGATTAATTCCGAAAGGGCCATCGCTACTTTCCGGGCAGGTGTAATCCTGTCTTCCCCGTAAAGGATCATAGAATGAGAAATATCGATCATCAGCACAGTCGCCGTAGTCGTTTTATAGTCCTTTTCATGCACTTCCAGGTCATTCTCGGTCATCATGAAATCATTAATACCGTGGTTGATCTGTGCATTCTGAATAGAGGAAGTCATATCAATCTGGTCAGCGCTGTCTCCGAAAGAATAAGCCCTGCGGATGGCATTGTTTTCATCACCAAGACCGGACAGGTTACTCGTATGGTCACCTTTTCCAGATTTCCTGAGCTGTCCGAATATTTCTTCCAGTGCCGATTTACGGATGGTCTGTTCAGATTTGGCAGTGACCTTAAAATCACCTTTTTCGTCGGGTGCGATATAACCTTTTTCCTTAAGGTCTTCAATAAAATCACCGATACCGTAATCGTTATTGGTAAAAGAATGCAGCTTGTCCATTTCCGTCATCCAGGAAAGAGAAGAAGCTGCATCACCAGCCGTTACATTGAGCAACTGCATAAATAACTTAAACAGATCATCAAACCCACCAGCTACCTGCTTTTCAGGAACGAATTTAGAAAATTGGAAACCTCTCATATTACTACAATTAACGATTGATCTAAGATAAAAGTTTGGGTTGCCAATAATGTTACCTGCGGGTCAAAATACCTGAAGCCAAATTAGCTAGGAAGGTGAGTTTCTGGCCAGTGCACTTTCGGCACGCTTTACCGCCAGTTTTTCGCGATAGTGTGCATAAGGGGCTTTGAATGCCATTTTCATTAGACTATCCAAGCCTCCCTTAACAGCAAGATTATATAAGCTCTGCGCTTTACGTACCGGAGATGCATCCCAGGCTCTTAAGCTGAGGGAGAAAGAACCGTCAAGATATTTCATCCAGTGCCACATTCCTGTAGGCATAAATAAAGTATCACCATGTTCCAGGAACACTTCGTAGCCTTCAACACCTTTCAGGGCAGGGAATTTCTCAAAGTCTGGATTGGCTACATCGTAATCTTCCAGTGCATAAGTAGCGTTTGGAATACAGTATAACCTTTCCTTCCATTTATTGTCAAATAGGATGATATGCTTTCTTCCTCCAAAATGGGTATGGAACAAATGCGGAAGATCGATGTCGTAGTGCAGGAAAGTCACGGAATTAGAACCACCAAAAAACATAGCAGGCATACTTTCGATAAAGCCGCCCATTAAATCTTTGGGTAAAACGATGTCATCTATCAGGCTGGGTACGTGCTTGAATAAATTAAAAAAGAAGATTCTGAGTTCAGTTGGCTCTCTTTTAATCAGATCCAGATAATCTCCAAACTGCATTTTTGCCGCAGCGGAATTAATCGGGCGTGAAGGGTCAGCCTTAGCATTATCATAGAGTGGTACCTCCAGATTACCTGCAATTTCTTTCAGATATTCCGTTGTCCATTTTTCTCTCGCAGGCCAGCTTTTTGTTAATCCTTTTATGATTAGCGGTTTTCGCGGGATCAGATAATTTTTCTTAAAATCCGCGGGGCTGATCTGCTCGACAGTATCAACCGGTTTAAGGATGAAGCTCATAATCAAAAAGATAAAATCTAGCCCGCAAATTGTGAATTAAATTCTGAAAACCCGGCATAAATACCAGTGTGTAAACGAATTTTACTCAGGTTTGTGATTTGCTAAAGCCTTATCAGCCCTTTTAAAGGCTAATTTCTCCTTCCAATCCATATATTTCACCCTGAAATTACCCTTCATAAAATCATCAAATTTACGCTGTATGGTCAGGTTATAAAGACTTTTTGCTTTTACTGCCCATGATTTATCCCAGGCTCTCAGGCTGATAGAAAAAGAACCATCAAGATATTTCATCCAGTGCCAGTATCCTGTAGGCATAAACAAAGTATCGCCATGTTCAAGAAAAGCTTCGACCCCTTTAACACCCTTCAGCGCAGGAAATTTTTCAAAATCAGGATGTTCAACATCATAATCTTCCAGTGCATAGGTCGCATAGGGGATCTGGTAGAGGCGGTCTTTCCACTTGTTTTCAAATAGAATTACATGTTTGCGACCATTGAAGTGTGTATGGAAGATATGCGCCATATCAATATCGTAATGCAGAAAAGTAACAGATCCTTTTCCACCGAAGAACATATTCGGATAACTATCCAGAAAACCTCCCATCAGGTTTTTAGGAGCAATGTAGTCTTCCAGTAATTTGGGTGCATGTTTAATCGGGTCGAAAAGAAAAATGCGGAGATCAGTCGGCGTGGATCTGATTAAATCAATATAATCGCTGAATTTCATTTCGGAAGCAGCGGCATTAATTGGTTTGGAAGGATCAGCTTTAGAACTATCATATAACGGTACCAGCTTGTCGCCAACTACAGTTTTCATATAGTCCATGGACCATTTGCTATACGCAGGCCAGTTCCTGGCCATATTTTTTATAACCAGTGGTCTGCGTTTCTTCAGATAATTCTTTTCGAAATCTTCTTTAGAAATATCATCAACGCAATCAATCTGAGTGAGATCAAACTTCATGTTACATTAAGATTTGTAGTCAAAATTAGATAAAAATCATGCCTTTGCGATTACCAGGAGCCGTTCAAAACAAAATTCTGACAAAAAGTAAACATTAACTTAACCTAACAAGGCAAGAAATGTTCTCTCTGTGAAAGATAATCCTGTAACCCGCCAATAATTTCGATAATGCGCTGCGTTTTATCAAATGAAATTTAAATTTTTTCTGCGATTTCTTCAGGAAGCAGGAAAAGTTCCGAAGCGATATAGTCAGCAAACAGCTTGCCGTCAGCAGTTAAAGTAACCACTTCATTTTGCTCGGTAACCCACTTCCGCTGTTTGAAAATGTCCAGGTTTTTTTTCGTTTCCTCGGCAAAGACCTTACCAAAATCTACTCTTATTTTCCTGAGATCCGTACCCCACATCGTACGGAGGGATGTCATAATATATTCGTTGAAACGGTCGCAAATATGTAATTCCTCCACCGTTTCGGCTAACTGGCCGTTTTCAAGAAAATTCATATAATGCGCATTGTTGGCCACATTCAGATAGCGGTTAAAGCCATCAAATCCGTGTGCTGAGGGTCCGATGCCCAGATAGGGGATGCCACGCCAGTAGTTTGTATTATGAACAGCATGTTTACCAGGAAGACTGAAATTAGAAATCTCGTACTGATCAAAACCTGCGATAGCCAGTTTTTCGGTCAATAAGGTGAACTGAGCTGCTGCCTGCTCATCATTTACCGGAACCTGTTTTCCTTTTTTTATTGCTGAGGCCAGTGCGGTACGAGGTTCAACCGTCATTGCATAAGCCGAAATATGTGGTGTCTGGAAAGAAATAGCTTTGTTGATATTTTCCAGTAATTTGCTGTCGGTCAACAGCGGGTAACCATAGATCAGATCAAGGCTGAGGTTCTCAAATCCGGCATCCTGACTTCTTTTAATACAGGTTTCTGCTTCCACTGCGTTATGTGCCCTGTTCATCCAGCGTAAGTCCTCCTCAAAGAAAGATTGAATTCCAATACTGAAGCGGTTAATTGGTAATTGCCTTAATACAGCAATTTTGGCGGCATTCAGATCATCAGGATTTGCCTCAATCGTTATTTCGGCATTGGTAGCGATGGCAAAATGACGCGTTATTGTATCGAAGATCTGCTGAAAAGACTTTTCAGGTAGGAGTGAAGGTGTGCCTCCGCCAAAATAAATACTGCCGAGTTCATCTTTGATCCGGTCTTTCTTCATGACTATTTCTTTGCAGATCGCATCTGTCATTTCCTGCGTATAGCGAAGAGAAGTGCTGAAATGGAAATCACAGTAATGGCAAGCCTGTTTGCAAAAAGGGATATGAATATAAATTCCGGACATATGATGAAACCTTTAATTGAACCTGCAGTATCCAGGTAATAGGTTAGCGCAAAGGTAAGCACAATTCCCGGAAACAAACAGGGTGCCCGTTTTTTGGGCACCCTGTTTATCTTACCAACCCGGATTCTGGGTCAGACCTGGTGTGCGCTGTAATTCGCCTACCAGTATCGGGAATAAATAATGCTTGGGACTTTCAAAAACGCGGTCCTCCACAAAAAATCGCTCCATCCTGTATTTTACACCACTGATCTCTATTTTTCCATTAGGGTCTTCAACCGGCCTCATACCATTGATCATATGTTGCATTTTTGGATAAGAACTTTGATTTTGCAGCCAGTACTTTTGCGAGCGTTCCGTATTTGTGCCACCACTTCCCTGCCAAAGCTGCTCCTTATTTGATTCTGCAGGATCCGAAGGTTCCAGGTATAAACGGAAATCAAAGGCACGTTTATTCTCGTAGAAAAATTCCACACGTCTTTCACGTTTAATGTATTCACGCATTAATGATTTGTCGCTTAAAGTACTGAGCGGCATAGGAGCCATAAAAGAACGGGCCCTTACCTTGTTAATCAGGTCATAGATTTCCCTGGTAGGACCAGAGGTCTCGTTAACTGCTTCTGCATAGATATAGATAAATTCAGGGAGCCTCCAGACTGCAGGGGCACTGATGCTCACGCTGCCATCCCTGTTCCATCCCTCCTGAAGAAATTTCCTTAGATAATAACCCGTTTTAGTTGCATTGGATGCATTTATTCTGTCACTGCCGGCAGCAGTGTTCAAGATAGAAGGCTGGTTGCTCCCGTTTCTGAATGCTGCACCATGAAAAATAATATCGCGGGAAAAACGCGGATCCCTTTTGACAGACTTGTACGGATTGCTGTCATCATAACCATCGCCTTTAGCTTTCGCGGAATAGATAGGATACCCGTATCCGTCTGGAGAAATATATTCATATTCGTCTACCTGTTCCTGTACCGGCTGCTGGCGGGCACTGCCGCCGCGGCTTGGTGGATAGACATCACCGAACCACCCCTCATACTTTGTTTTGGTTACAAACCAGACAGCTTCATTCTGGAAAGCATCTATATCATAAAACATCTGCCACAACCTGGTGTAGACAGTAGAGCCATTATAATCTTTGCTCGCACTGTCATTAAAATCGTTAGCGGAGTATTTCTCATACAATTTATACCGGGGAGCTCCAACTTCAGTTTTTAGTTCCAGTACAGCTTTTGCCGCTTCTTTTGCTCTTTCCCAGCGATCCTGATTATACCCATATTCAGTTTCAAACTGACGGGACCCCTTATAACCGAGCCCTGCTGCACCATTCCATAAAGGAGTCGCTACCGTCCAGCGGGCAATGGCAATCAGGCCCAGGCAGGCACCCTTATCTACACGCCCGAAGTTTTGGCCATCCTGAACAGCAGGGAGACGTTTTATACCCTCTTCTGCGTCCTTTATTATTTTCTGTACAAGCGAGTGGGCAGATTCCTTTTTAAAATCCATAACATCGTTTGTTTGTACAGCTTTTTCTACATAAGGTGCTTCGCCATAGATACGAAGAACCAGGTAATGGAGATAAGCCCTTAGAAAATAGGTTTCACCGATTCTTTTCTCCAGGTCTCCTGGCTGGATGGGATTATCAGGAGTATGATAGTTTTGAACTCCTGCAAGTATTACGTTCGCCTTTCTGATTCCGGCGTAAAGGTCGGCCCAGTATTGTCCCACACTTCCGGGAATGCCATTTGCAGTCCAGTCACCTGTGTTGAAACTATTGGTAATTCCTCCTTCGACATTTGTTCCCTCCGCTTCATCCGTAATCGCCGCACTGGAAAAGTGGGCAAACCAGGTAAGAGGAACATTGGCACCTTTTGATTTCGCATAAAGATCAGTAACCAGCTTGTCTACTCTTTCATAACGGGTAAATGTTTCCTGCTCCGTAGTCAGATCGTCAGGAAGTTTATCCAGGTATTTTTTGCAACCTCCAAGGCTGCATAACATCAGCACCAGGAATGAAAATATAATTTTTTGACTCTTCATATTCATTTTTGTTTATATAGCATTGTTATAGCGTGATATCGAGACCGAAATTATAAACCTTTAGTACCGGGTACCAGTAGCCGCTGCTGTTTCCTATTTCCGGATCAACATCTGCATCTTTCAGACCATCCCAGGTGAATAAATTCTGCCCCTGGGCATAGAAACGAACCCTTGCCAGTCCGAGCTTACGTACAATACTTGCTGGCAAAGTATAACCCACCTCCAGGTTTTTTAAGCGCAGGTATTTGGCATCATAAAGAAACAGGCTGCTGTTTGGATTTTTGTTGTTGTTGTTCTGGCCGATATGCAGTGCCGGGTAAGTCGCTGTTTCTGCAGTCTCAGGCGTCCAGCGGTTCAGGTGCAGGGGTTTGACTGTTCCTGTTTTATCCTGGTCAAATTGCGGGAAATCCCAGACGGCGGCATCCTTGAGTATAACCGAAGTATTCAATGCACCCTGGAAAAGCATGCTGAAGTCAAAACCCTTGTACTGCAGTGTGATCGGCAGGCCAAACTGGATTTCGGGACTTCTTGGGTTACCTGCAATCATCCGGTCACCCAGATCATCAATTCGGCCATCCCCGTTCAAGTCTTTATAGACTACATCACCGGGCCCCAATTTACCCCAGGGCTGGTAGTTCTTGCTGTTGAGCATATCTGCTTCCGCCTGATCTTTTACAAAACGGTCGAAGACATAGACGAAATTTTCATCTAAGCGGTGGCCGGTACCCTGGCGCCAGGGATTATCCCGCGGTACTTCGTTCTGGAAAACAATTTTGTTTCTGGCAAAAGTGAAGTTTGGTCTTAAAGTATATTGAAAGTCTTTGCCAATATGGTCCGACCAGGTCAGTTCTATTTCAATCCCATGGTTGGTCACGATGCCTGAGTTTAGGTAAGGTGCTGTGGTTCCCGATACAGCAGGGAATCCCAGTTTATCATTTCCGCTGAGTGCTGTCAGGATATCATAACGGTATTCATGAAAATAATCGGCCGAAATGTTTAGCCTTTGCCTTAAAAAGGTTGCGTCCAGCCCAAAGTTGGCTTTACGTGCCTTTTCCCAGGTCAGATTTAGATTTGCCAGTGTTCCCTCTTTTAATCCACCGGGATTGGTATTGAAGTTTTGGATACCGAAATCATAACCATCACCGCCGCCGAACGTCTGCAGATAGCCAAAACGGCCACCACCGATCAGCTTGTCACTGCCGACAAGACCATAGGATCCCCTGATTTTCAATTGGTCGAGCCAGGATTTTGTTCCCTGCATGAACTCTTCCCGGGAGATTACCCAGCCGACAGATCCTGCCGGAAAGAAACCATAACGTTTATCCTTTGCAAAATTTTCTGATCCGTTATAGCCAAAATTGAACTCGGCCAGATATTTTCTTTTATAGTTATAAGTGAACTGACCGGTAACACCTTGATACCGGTAATCCACGGCAGCTTTATTGCCGTCATAGGCACTTTGGCTTGACCGGTTGGCCAAGAGCATGCCCGCTACCTCGTGCTGCTCTTTAAAAGTATTGGCATAGTTTACTTTTAACTGGAAATAGGTACGGTTCGAAGGATTACTCTGGCTGAATTCATTACCAAGGGTCTGATCGACGTTATATTTGTTCCCTGTCTTGTATGCACCATCATAAAATCCAGGCTTCATATATACGTCACTCCCTGCAACCGGCACAAAAGTAGCGTATCCCGGATATTCACGATACCCTTCAGAATAAGTCGGTACCTGCCGTTTTACCCATTGGTCAGTCGTGGCATCATAAGAGAAGGAACCATCGACAGAGAGCCCCTTGGTGATCATATCCAGTTTATAGCCCAATGCAAATGTACCGTTCAGGTTGGTGTTTCTCTGATTGTGATATCCTGAGCGGCTTAATTCACCGAGTAGGTTATAACGGTAGATTTGATCCCCATATAACATTCCACCCGGATTATCCCTTAGAAATGTAGCATTCGCGGGGTTGTCATTAGGTTGTGTAATGATAGGCAGGTAAGGCGGTTGCGTTGTTGCGATAGTAACCAGTTTGGAAGCCGAGGTTCCCGGTGCGGTGCGGTCCGTAATACGGGCGCCCAGATCCAGCCTGACCCAGAAACGGTCAGTAATATCCACGTCTATATTTGACCGGAAATTATACCGGTTAAACTTAGCTGAAGTACTATGTTTGGATAGGTCTACATGATTGAAGTTGGTTCCCTGCCCAAGATAACCACCAAGAATATAATATCTGGCTTTATCGTTTCCACCTCTTACAGACAGGTTATATTCCTGCTGAAGGGCATTGCCAAATAAGTATTTGAAGTAGTCATTATTATAACCGAGTCCGTCAGAATTGTCTCCCACAGCATTTTTGAAGCTGTTGATTGCACCAGGCGTAAACAAATTCAGCTTAGCAATATCAGCTTCACTTAAACCATCCCTTTTGGCGTCATTTATTTTAGCTTCATTGTACAAAGTGGCGTAGTCCGCGGAGCCCAGCATTTTTGGAAGTTTGGTGGGCATATTAACGCCCGAAGCCGCTTTAAAATTAAGCTGTGCTTTTTCAGATGCCTGGCCTCTTTTTGTTTTAACGACAATAACACCATTAGCACCACGTATACCGTAAGGGGCTGTCGAGGCTGCATCTTTAAGAATCGTCAGTGTTTCTATTTCTTCGGCAGAAAGGTAAGACATGTCACGTTCCACGCCATCCACAATGATAATAGGGGACTGGTCTCCATAAGTAGATTTCCCTCTGATGAAAATTTCCGATTTATCTACACCCGGTTCGCCGCCGCTGAACTGATTGGCTATAAGCCCGGGCAGGCGTCCCGCAAGCACGTTATTAATATTTGCAGCCGGACTTTGTACCAGATCTTTAGTTGTGATCGTAGAAACAGCACCGGTCACCGACTCTTTCCTTTGCGTGGTATAGCCGACCACGGTTACCTCTTCCAGAGCTTTGGCATCTTCCACCATCACTACCTGCAGTGTGGTTCTGCCATTCAATTCTATCTGCTGTGGCTGATAACCAATATAATTGAAAATCAGAACTGCATCAGCATAGGGGACATCAATGGTAAAATAGCCATTTACATCCGTTTTAGCCATCAATTTTGTTCCTTTTACGACCAGACTCACACCTGGTATAGGTTGATTTGTTGTGCCATCTGTTACCCGTCCGGTAATGGGTTCCTTTTTATCCCGGATGCTGCTTTTCTGCTCTTTTTTTCTAATGAGCACAGTTTTTTCCTGCATTTCGAATTCAAGAGAAAGCGGACGCAAAACGGAGTTAAGTGCGTTATCAAGTGGGATTTGATTAAAGTTAACGGTAACCGGGATAGATGAGTCAGCATCAGATGCCATGTAGATAAAATCATAGCCGGTTTGTTTCTTCAGGTGTCTGAAGACCTCTTTTAGAGGTGTATTTTCTTTGTTCAGGTGTACCAGCTGGGCTTTTACGCCGGCGTTAACCTGAAATAACGAGACTAGCATCATTAAAATAATGATTTTCATAGCCATAATAATTCTTAACAGCTTGTTGATGCTGTTGCTTTTTGTAAACCTCGAAACATGCATATTTGGTTAGTTTTTTGTTGGGGTTAGGTTGCTGGTTTAGCTGTTTATGCGCTGTGGCATACGGTTGGTTTCCATTTGCTTTTGATAAATTATAAGATCACTTTCACCCTCCTTCCTTCCATAATAAAGTGAATTCCGCTTAGTTTCTCCAGGTGTTTTAAAAGCGCAGACAGACCTTTGGTACGTGTGTAGGTTCCTCCGAATTTTCGGTTGTCGTACCGGTTTCCCTGGTAGTAGATATCGACATCGTACCACCTGGAAATGCTTTTCATGATGCTTTCTATATTTTTATTCTCGAAAGAGAACTCATCATTGGTCCAGGAGATATACTCACTGACGTCAACATTTTGAACTGCTATTGCTATTGGAGAGATGACGGCCTGCTGGCCTGGCTTGAGCACAACATTTCCGCTGTTCCCCGATACATGGAGTCCTCCGGTGACCAGGGTAGTTTTGATTTCGGATTCATCCGGATAGGCAGAAACGTTGAAACTCGTTCCCGTAACTATATTTTTGATATTTCCGGCCTTGACGATAAAAGGTTTTGCCTTATTCTTAGCGACCTGAAAAAAGACTTCCCCGGTAACTGTAACTTCTCTGGCAGGACCATTAAAGACTCCGGGATAGCTGAGTGATGATGCCGCGTTGAGCCAGACTTCTGTACCGTCAGAGAGCAATATTTTATATTGACCACCTCTTGGAGTTTCTATGGTATAATAAGCTTCTGACTGCTGTAAGTTCTCTTCAGGTCTGAGGATCGGATCAGAGAATCCGGAGTTGTTTTTATAAAACAGGTTGCCGTTTTTAAGTTGGACACCTTCCTCATTGGGCGTAAGTTCAATGGCGCCCTGGCGGCCGGCAATTTTGAGTAAAGCGTGGTTGCCACCCGGTGGTATGTCTTTAACGCTCACCGTTGAGAACAGTGCCTGATTCCCGGTAGAGTACTTGTTTTTTAAGAAATAGCCAATGCTTAATATTGTAAACAGGATTGCTGCGATGGAAACCCATCTTATTCCGAGGCTGACGGTCGCTTTTTTCTGAAGTTTTTCAGCTGCAAACAGTTCCCGCAGTGCCTGGTCAGTTTGTGCGAATGCACGTTGTGCATGAAGGGTGTTTTCTTCGTTAGAGTTGTCCGGCTCTTCTGTCAGATAATTATAGATAACTTGCTTTGCAAGCTTCTCGTTTTCTTCTAGCTCGAAATGCTGTAGAATAGTTCTGATCTCAGTGGGGGAACACTGGCCACTTAGGTATTTTTCAAATAGAACGGTTAATAGCTGGTTTTCCAAAATGTGTATTTATCCTAATACGCTTCTGGAAAAAAATCAAACTATCCCGTAAAAAAAATAATTTAGTGAGCAGTACCAACGTGTACCTCTTTCCTTATTTTTTGGACCAAAGTTCAATAGCGAGAATAAACATCACAGAGAAATAATCAGATTCTTCCATGAAGGATCTGAGGAGCTTATTGGCTTTGGTAATGTGGTTGTTAACAGTGGCTTTAGAAATGCCGAGCAGATTTGCTGTTTCTTCATAACCCTTTCCCTCAATTTTACAGTAGATATAGACCTGTCTGCATTGTGCAGGGAGACGGGAGAGAAGATCGGCAATCAGTGTTTTAGCATCTTTGCGTTCCAGTGCATCATCTATCGGTGTATATTCCGGAACAAGGGCCGCAGCTGAAATTAAGCGGCTTTCTAACTTTTTATCCCGTGCTGCGGACCGGAAGAAATCGTATACCATATTTTGGGCTATCCGATAAACATAAGCTTTAAAAGAAAGCTCGGGGTCAATTTCGGATCGCTTCTGCCACAGTTTGATAAACAAATCCTGTAACAGGTCGGCAGACTGGTCTTCCATTTTAACCATTTTGTAAATGCTGTTATACAAGCTTGCCCTATACTTACGGTATAACAGATCAAATGACTTTTCGTCTCCTTCCTTAAAACAAATCAGCAGTTCTCTTTCGTTCTTATCGCTCAGGCTATTCATGTCACGGTTTAATTAGAAGATAATATTTGGCTCGTTTGAGAAAATACGGAATGCAATTCCTGCATTTCGAATTTCAATGCAATTTAGATTATTAAAAATACTAAAATGGTTTAGTTACTTAAATTTGAAGATTAACCTGGAGGGGGAAGGATTTTTATGCGATTAGCCGGCAGTAGAATCACGTTTAATCAGGACAGATTTCAGAACTGGTATTTCGTCCGTGGTAAAATATTTCTTGTCAAGCAGTTTGAAAAGAAAACCCGCTGCTTCCTGGCCAATTTCAAATGCGGGCTGGGTAATTGTTGTGAGGGAAGGATTTAACAGGGCTGCTGTGCTGAGGTTGGAAAAACTCAATATTTTAACGTCGTCCGGGATACGCATGCCTAAAGCTTTACAAGCATGATAGGCTGGGATCACCATCTCTTCCACAGAAGAAATAATAGCATCAGGCTTCTGGCTGGTCAGTAGATTTTTTATCCGGTCATATGTTTTGTCCTTATCTGCATCATGTGTAACCATCAGACCCTCGTTAAAACCAAGACCTTTATTTTTCAGTGCATCAAGATAACCCTGGATACGTTTTTTTCCGGTATCGAGCTTGCTCAAAGCAGATAAGTAAGCAATATTTTTGCAACCATTTTCGATCAGATGCAAGGTGGCATTATAAGCACTCTCATAGTCGTCAGTAGTAACCTTGATTGCATCAATGTCATCTATGGCCCGGTCAAAAAATACAACCGGAATCTTTTTTACCAGGCTTTTAAAGTGCAAACTGTTATTTGTACTGCTGGAAACCGAGATCAGAATACCGTCAACTCTTCCACATACCAGGCTTTCTGTAAAAGCGGTTTCTGTATCACTGTTCTCGTGTGTCTGGTAAATTAGTACATGATAATCGCGCTTACGCGCAATTTCCTCAATTCCATTAATAGCCAGTGAAAAAAAACTATTTGCAATCTCGGGAACGATAACGGCTATAGTTTTGGTTTTCTGGCTGCGCAGGTTACTTGCTGCAGGATTACGTTCATACTTCAGTTTTTTAGCCAGGGCCAGGACTTTTTGTTTGGTATCCAGACTAATCTCATGGCTGTCGTTCAGTGCTTTTGACACTGTCGCAATTGAGATGTTCAATTCTCTGGCTAAAGTTTTTACAGTTACATTTTCGGTCATTCTTTTTGGGGGGATACTGTTTAATATTAATGCAATTCACTTAAACGTATTCGTAAATAAAAAATTCAATGAGCCTTGAATTTAACATCTTTATATTGAGATTTAGGTATGAGCGCGTTGATTTTATATTTGTTATCAACACAAATATAAAATATATAAGTTCCGGTGCAATTTTGTATCTGCTTTATTATAAACCAAATATGAATATTTTCTATAAACGGCTTGGTCGTTTTCTTCATTTGTACCGTTGTGCGTGCGCAATACTATACTATACTATCGGTATAACACCCAATGTGCTGTCAAAAAAAATCATCAAAATAAATTTATCTTATGAAAGAGTTTAAAAAAGAGGAGATCTCCCCATTGTCAAGTCTGGATGTCTGGGAAGATGATGTATTGAAAAGATACCCTGAACCTGGAGTTCCAGCGAAAACAAAGGAAGAGTTTAGAAATTATGACAGTCCGGAAATTGATTCTGTACGTGAGTTTTACAGGTTAAATCATAAGTATCAGACCTATGAAAACGTACTGGCAAAGAAAGACAACTTCCTGAAATTCGATAAAAAAGAATTACCATGGTGGGCAGCAATGGAATATTTAAACACACTGATCGACGATTCCGATCCCGATACATCATTAGATCAGCTGCAGCATTTATTACAAACAGCAGAAGCGATACGGGCAGACGGACACCCGGACTGGTTTGTACTTACGGGCTTTATACATGACCTGGGAAAAGTATTATGCCTGTTTGGTGAGCCGCAATGGAACGTTGTAGGAGATTCATTTCCGGTTGGGTGTAAATTCTCAGATAAAATTGTCTTCCCGGAGTTTTTTGATGCTAATCCGGATAGCAGGGACGAACGTTACAATACAAAATACGGGGTATATTCCCATCAATGCGGGCTTGACAATATCCATATGTCCTGGGGGCATGACGAATACCTTTATCATATTACCAGGGAGCACCTTCCCGAAGAAGCCTTGTACATGATCCGGTATCATTCTTTTTATTCGCAGCACAGGGAAAAAGCCTATGACCATTTACTTAATGCACACGATCAGAAGATGTTTAAATGGGTCGACAAATTTAATCCTTATGACTTGTATTCAAAAAGTCCGAAACCACCTGTAGTAAGTGAATTAAAACCTTATTATGAAGACCTTATTGCAAAATATTTACCAGATAAAGTAGCCCTCTAAACACAGCAGCCTAAAAAATACTAACCAAATATAACCAATTATGAAAACGAGTAACACCTTATTCGGGCGACCGCGAGATCGCCTGCCAGGATCTTTATTGAATTATTTTTCCGCTTTGATCTGCAGTAATTTGTGCGTCATAGCCAATTATCAACCGAAGAATATGCCCTCCCCGGGCAGGATTTCAATAAATAACCAAATCTAAATTATGAACCAAAAATATACTTTTTTTAGACCGGCAATAGCCTGCTCTCTGGCCGTTGTCTGTCTGCTTCCACAAGTGGGGCGTGCGGGAATCAGGGATAAAAGCCACGCAGTCCTCGCTGCATCTTTCTTTCAGCAAACTGTAAACGGAGTAGTCCTCGATGAAAGTGGTGAGCCGCTTATAGGCGCTACTGTAAGAGAACAGGGTACTAAAAATGCCGTCGTTACCAATGCAAAAGGTGCTTTTGAACTCAACGTAACTAAAGGCAAAACCCTGGAGATCTCATTTATTGGCTATAAAAATAAACTGGTCGTAGTCGATGGTGCCAGAATGACCATCAGATTGGAATCAGATGCATCCAGCCTGGGCGAGGTTATGGTAGTCGGTTATGGTAAACAAACTAAAAAAGATGTGACCGGTGCGGTTACTCAAATCGATGAGAAGAGTTTCCGTCAAGGTGCTGTGGTATCTGCAGATAACCTCTTACAAGGTAAAATTGCAGGTGTAAGAGTCGTAAACAGCAGCGGTGAGCCGGGAGGTGGTGTAGATGTCACAATTCGTGGTGTCGGATCTATCCGTAGCGGAAGTACACCGCTGTTCGTTGTCGACGGTGTACCGCTAACCAATGATGACGTGAGTCCGGGCGGACAGAATGTTGGTGTTGGTGGATCAAGAGCTAAAAACCCCCTTAACTTTTTAAATACGAGTGATATCGAATCGATCTCTGTACTAAAAGATGCCTCTGCTGCCGCAATTTATGGTGCCCGGGGGTCAAACGGGGTTGTGATCGTAACTACAAAAAAAGGTAAAACCGGCGAGGGAAGCCTTACATTTGACTCTTATTTCGGGCTTTCTACCGTAGCCAAAAAACTGGATCTCCTTACCGCCGACGAATATCGCAGCGCCATTAAAGACAAGGCTTATGACCACGGTGGTAATACAGACTGGCAGGATGTGGTTTACCGGCAGGCTGCAGTCAGGAATAATTCCCTGGCCTTCTCCAAGGCAACAGCATCGGGGAATTATTATGTGTCCGTAGCGCAAATGGATCAGGAAGGGATTATCAGAAATAGTGATTTCAGGAGAACTTCTGCCAGGATCAATGCCTCTGAATCTTTTCTGGACGACAAACGTCTGAAAGTAGGAATCAACCTGACTGCAAGTGAGACCAGAGATCACGGGGTAATGACCAGTGATGACGGAGAAGCTTACGGACAGCTGATTATGCACACACTGATGGCCAATCCGACCAGATCCGTTTTTGATGAAAATGGCGGGTTCACCAATTTTAATATGAATGCTCACTATAATCCGGCTTATCTGCTGGATATCTACAGGGACGTTACCCGCACACTTCGTGTTTTAGGGAATGTAGATGCATCGCTGAGAATCGTAAAAGGGCTGGAGTATAAAGTTAACCTCGGTATTGACCGCTCAATGGGCGACAGAAATACCACACTTTTCCCTAATATTACCGACCGTAATCCGAATGGAAAATACCTTAAATCGAATGTGAACTCCAAGAGTACGTTACTGGAACATTACCTGAACTATAATGTACAGCTGGATAAACATAAAATCGAGGCTTTAGCAGGTTTCTCTTACCAGAAATTTGAACGCGGTGGAAATGGTTATGCCATTGATGGAATCTCCAAAAAAGGCGAAGGTGTTCTTCCGGAAAACAATCCCGGCTTTTCAGGCACACAGACCGGGGTAAATGGGTTTGCTCAGATCAATGAACTGCAGTCTTACTTTTCAAGAGTTAACTATTCCTATGATAATAAATACCTTTTAACAGCTTCTCTTCGTGCTGACGGTTCGACCCGCTTCGGCGCGAATAACAAATACGGCTACTTTCCTTCATTAGCGGTAGGATGGAACATTGCGCAGGAAGACTTCATGAAGAACAGTTCTTTGTTCAATGAACTGAAATTCAGGGCGAGCTGGGGACAGACCGGTAACCAGGAAGTTGCAAATAAGATCACAAAAGCCAGTTATGCATTATCTGCACCAGACGGTTATTACCTGAACAATGACCTTGCATTGGTTAATGGTGTCTCGGTTACCCGGACACCGAATCCAAACCTTAAATGGGAGGTAGTCGCACAATATAACTTTGGATTGGATTTCGAACTATTGAAAGGTAAGATCTATGGTACTTTAGATTATTTCGACAAGACCACTTCCGATGCGATCCTGTATATTCCTTCGGCAGTATTGAGTCCTACCAGCAGTATATGGGTGAATATAGATGGCAAGATCGTCAATAAAGGATTGGAGATGATGCTAGGTTACAAACTGGTTCAGAACAGCAATTTTAACTGGTCGGTGGATGCCAATGGTGCAACTCTAAAAAATAAAATCACTAATCTCCCTGTTTCCGAAATCCTGAGCGGTGCAGTATCCGGACCGGGACAATCCGGTGTAAATGCAAATATTTACAAAAGTGGTTATGCAGCGGGCTCATTTTACCTGTTAGAACACCTGGGGTTCGATGCTGACGGCAAAGACATCTTCGGTGACAGAGTAATTATTGAAAGCGCCCTGCCTAAGTTTACTTATGGATTTAACAGTCAGATGAACTATAAGAATTTCGATTTCTCGTTCTCTGTTATTGGTCAGACTGGCGGTTACCTGTTAAATAATACAGGTTTGAATGCACTAAACATTAATAACCTGGCTTCCGATAAGAATGTGTCGAAAAAGTATTATGAATCCGGAGCAAACCCAAGTAACCCTCCGTTACTGTCTACGCTTTATCTGGAGAAATCAGACTTCCTGAGATTAAATTCTGTCCGTCTGGGATATAACTTTAAAATTCCGGGAGCGAAATGGATTCAGGGACTGGGCTTGTATGTGACCGGACAGAATCTGGTAACTATTACTAACTACAGCGGTTACGATCCCCTGATCAACAGTTCAAAAGCAAGAGATGGTAATCAATCTCAGGGTATTGATTACACGGCTTATCCTCCAGCCAGAACATTCTTATTTGGTGCTACCATAAAATTATAAACATGAAACTAGATATATTTTTCAAGAACAGGCATATTCTATTCTTAACAGCAGCGCTTACTTTTAGCGGCTGTACCAAGCTTAATGAAGTCGTACAGGATGAAGTTCTGGGCGAAAATGCATCCAGTCCGGCAGGCGCACTTGCTGCTGTATACGACAGGATGGGTAAAGGTGTTTTTGTAGACCACGGCGGTGTTTTTGCTTTACAGGAATATACAACTGATGAAGCACTCCTGCCTACGCGTGGCAGTGACTGGGGCGATGGCGGTAAATGGAGAGCCATGCATGAGTTCACCTGGGCACCAGACAATGCGATCGTAACAGACAACTGGAACAACCTGACAAATGGGATTACCCGTTCATTAACTGCAATCAGGGAGATTACCAATAGTACCCACCCCCAAAAGGAAATTTACCTGGCCGAAGCCAGAGCTATGTTAGCCTATTATACTTATACAACGCTTGATCTGTATGGCCAGGCTCCATACCGCGATCCTTTAAGTATATCGTCTCCTTTGGAAATCAAGAAGGCAGCCTCCGGTATTGACGAACTGATTCTGGAACTAGAAGGGCTGATCCCAAAATTAGCTGAACTGGGTAAAGAATCTACCCATAATGGCAGATTTACCAGAGAAGCAGCATATGGCTTATTGGCGAACATGTACCTTAACCGTGCCGTTTATAAAGACCGTTATGCAGCTACATTTAATTTCAACGAAGCTGCGGTGAACGGGACGGAGACCGATATGGATAAAGTAATTTATTATACTTCACTTTTGATAAACTCTTCTAAATTCCGTCTTTCTGCAAATTATTTTGATAGTTTTTCTATCAGTAATTCAGGCGCACCTGAACTGATTTTTGCAGTTACGCAAAAGATAGATAAAATAAGAAATGGGTCTAACTCTTTTGCCTATGTAGGTGTTGAGCGTAATCAAAGACCTTCTCCAGGCACCAGGGGAACTAATGCAGCCTGTGTTTCTCCTGAATTCTATGCCACCTGGGAAGGCAATCATGACGATCCAAGATTCTCCAGAAAATATCAGTATACAGATGGTACCTGGTTTACCAACGATGGGGAGGGAAGTGTACCTGCAAGCGACTTCATAGCCGGAAGCAGCACACAGAACTGGTTTCACTTTAACCGCGGCATTATGGTCGGACAACAGTACGGGCCGAGGCTGAATGCAGCTGGCCAGTTCGAAAAAACTCCAGACGGCCGGATTAAAATATTCGAATTGGTTATGGAAAAAAGTACAGGTACCAAGATGAACTTTACGCCTGAACTGAATTTCGATAAACCAGGCCAGGCGGTGTTTACACAGAATCAGATTAACAGAGGAGTACGTGTATTCAAATTTGAATTCGATCCGGGAGATGGTAATGGAGCCAGCAATGTAGATATTCCTTTATTCCGCCTGGGTGTAATGTATACTCTGAGGGCTGAAGCTTATTTCCGTAAAGGACAATCTGGCCTGGCATTGAATGATATCAATACCCTGCGTACCACAAGAAAAAGGGAAGCATTTCATAATAATGCAGCTGGTACAGCCATTGCGTCATTAAACGAAGCTTCACTTTATAAAGAAATTGCTTACGAAACTTACTGGGAAATGTACAGACGTCCCCAGATGATCCGCTTTGGAAAATACGAACTACCATTTAGTGCAAAACCGGCCTCTCCTGCGACCAGAAGGATTTTCCCTATCCCGCAAACTACGCTGGATGTCAGTAAAGAATTCACACAGAACACAGGATACTAGGTATTCAGCAATCAGTAAATTAAAAAAGAAGCCGCTTCAGTTGTAAACTGCTGCGGCTTCTTTTTAATTCAGACCTGTTATTTAAAGGGAGGCGCCGTTAAAGTTTAATTTCGAAAATACTCAGGCTAATGTTTCTGTAATGCTCAGGCAGTTCAGGGCTCCACTCTACGTCAGTTACGCCCAGAAAAGTAAATCCGCAGCTGGTATAATATTTATTAAGCCTTTCGTTACCACTCATGGTATCTATCCGGATATAGTCCTTCTGGTGTTGTTTACAATATTCCTTAGCCCATTCCACAATCTTTTTCACATAGGAGCCGCCCCGGAAAAGCGGGTTGGTTGCAATTCGGTGAATATAAATGGCCGCATCTGCATCTTTCTCTTTCCAGATTGCACGATCTTCATCTTTAATTAAAAAAGTACAGGCAATAGTCTCTCCTTCGAGAATAACATAATGCCGGCCTTCTTCAATTTCCTGAAGGACTCTTTCGCGTTCAAAACCTTTCCAGTTTTTATTGTTTACCGTCTTCTGGTATTGCGTGGCGGCGTCATAAACTGAAAATATTTCATCAATATTTTCAGGTGTGCTTTTTAAAATTTCCATGTGTAAAAATTGATAACCGGGACGGTGGAATTATGTCCCGGCGGCAAAGATAAAAGAACAGTCTGTTCATTTAAACTTTATCTTGTCCGGTAGCGTACGCAAAATGTTCATTAACGAACAACAGGGAGGGATTACCGGCCGCAGACACCCGTTAAGTTAAGATTTGCTAAATTGGCATATCATTGGCAAAGCAGGGTTGAACTCTGTAATTTTTAGACATGTTTATATTAAATCTCAAATTAGCATTAAGAAATCTCTGGAATAATAAAGTCTTAACTGCTATTAATATTTTTGGATTATCTGTAGGGCTGAGTGGTTTTATCCTGATATTGGTTTACGTAAATTTCGAAAACAGCTATGATACCTGGAACCCTGTAGCAGACCAGGTTTACCGGATCTCTGTAATTGATGAACCAGGTGCAGAGGAATACCCATCGAGTCCAGGTGAACTGGCTCCGGCTTTAAAGGCAAATCATCCCGAGATACTATCTTATGCCAGAATCTATATCTGGGATTTAAAACAAAGGCTTGTCGGAGATCCGGGAAATGAACATTATGTAGAACATATTCTAGGGGTAGACAGCAGTTGGTTTGATCTTTTTCCCTACAAATTTATTTATGGAAATGCCAAAACAGCGTTAGCTTCAAACGACAACATTGTCCTGAGCAGTAAAACCAGCAAATTGTTTTTCGGTGATGCCAATCCGGTAGGCAAAACCATTAAAATAGATCAAAATAAAATCTATCATGTCACCGGCGTTTACGAAAACCCCTCGAGCCCTGAACATATGCCAAATGATGGCTTTGTAAAAGCAGGTTCCAAAGGAGAGGGTTGGGGAAATGGTAATTTTTTCAGTTACCTGAAATTAGCGGAAGGAACGGATATTGCTCAGTTCCGGAAGAAAATCAATCAAACAGTCGTTAAGCTGCCTATCGCAGACATTTCCAATAAAAAGAAAATTCAACTGCTGGTACAACCGGTTAAAGATATTTATTTGAAGGCGAGTGCTGTACAGGATATCGCTAACCGGGGAAATGCCGCGAATCATAGGCTGCTTTTACTGGTTTCCGGCCTTCTGCTTTTTATCGCCTGTATGAATTTTACGAATTTATCTATCGCACAGTCGTCCAAAAGAGCTAAAGAAATTGGAGTCAGGAAAGTGATGGGTGCCCGTAAAAGAGAACTCATTATTCAATTTTTGACCGAAACTGCCGTACAATGTGTGCTGGCAATGGGCCTTGCCTGGGCCATTGCAGAAATCTGTCTTCCCTTATTAAACCAGATGATGGGCACAACACTGGTATTGTATACACCACTTCTGTTAAAAAAACTGATGTTACAGATCGGGGTAGTGATGGTGATAGTCACTTTTATTGCCGGGGGATATGCCGCATTCTTCCTTTCCGGATTTAATCCTTCCCGGGTGCTTAAAGGAGATTTCACCAGGGGCCAGGGTAGCCTATGGTTAAGAAAAGTACTGATCGTTTCTCAGTTTGTAATCGCAGCGGTATTTATTTCAGTCCTGTTTATCATTAATAAACAGGTGGACTATATGAAAAATAAAGACACTGGTTTTAACAGTGACCAGGTGATGGTTTTTAAGATCCGAAAAGATGAGACACGTAGAAACTTCGAACCGTTAAAAGAACGTCTGCTGAAAATAGAAGGTGTAGCCAAAGTCGGGCGCGTTAATTATTACCCTGGCGTGCAAGGACTGCAGGTTATCGGCGCTGAGTATAAAGATATGCAGGTGAATAACCTGAGTGTGGTTACTGTAGATGCAGACTATTTTGACGTAATGGGTATGCATGCCGCTGAAGGTGAACTATTCTCCGGAAGGCGCCTTTCAGACTCGTCGGCTGTTGTGGTCAATGAGGCGGCGAGAGATAAATACGGAATGAAGAATATGATTGGCCAGCAATGGATTTATGGCTGGCATATCGCGGGAGTTGTTAAGAACCATATACAAAAGGGTATGGAGACCGGTGTAGAACCCATGGCCTTTGCGATCGAGACAGAGCATTCCAATTCAGCAGACCATGTTGTGTTGAAGGTTAACTCAGGTAATTTTTTGCAGACCATTAAGGAAATAGAATCGGTCTGGCAGACGGCAGAACCCTTTCCTTTTGAATATCAATGGCTGGACCAGAGCTTTCAGCAGGTTTATATCCAATATATTCACCTGAGTAAGCTGTTTAATATTTTTACTTATGTAGCACTTTTTGTGGCTGTACTTGGATTATTTGCGCTGGCTAGCTTTGTCACCAAACAGAGAACTAAAGAAATAGGAATCAGGAAAGTTCTTGGGGCAGATGATTTTCATATCGTTAAGCTCATCAACGGAAACTTTTTAGGATTAATCCTCATCGCAAATATCATTGCGATTCCACTCGCGATCCTGCTTGGAAAAACCTGGCTGAAAGGGTTTGTTTACCGTACCGATATAGACATGATGCCCTTTCTGTATACCACGATGATTTCCTTATTTATCAGCGTGCTTACGGTTAGCGCAATGGCTTACAAGGCTGCAAAGACTATAGTTGTCAAGGCGCTTAAATATGAATAATAGCTATAGAATCTGCCAGCGCATTTTTGTTAGGAAGACGGGTTCTGCTGCTTCAATTGCATTGCCCTTTGCAGGAAACTTTGATTCTTTAAGGTGTCCTCAGCCTGTTGAATAGCCGTCAGCAGGTTGTGCTCATTATCGGCGATCTCCTGCAGTACAGTGATCATCAGGTCCCAGACTGGCTGCATACGGATTATAAGTTCTTTTCCTTTGGTTGTCAGCATTAATAAACGCTTCCTCTCATCGACCTTATCTTTTTTAGAACGGATCAGTTTCTGTTTCTCCAGTTCTTTCAGCAGACTGATAGTAGAAGGATGTGTATAGCCGATCTCATTCGCTATTTCCACCACGCTTAGTATTTCCTTGTGATGCAGAGTCAGCATGACCGGGAACCATTTAGGTTCAAAGTCGATATCAAAACTCTTATAGAGTAGCGCTCCGTCTTTTCTCAGTTGTTCACTCAGCCGCTGTAACCTTGTGGAGAGTGCTAGTATACCAGATTCGTCTATAATATTCATCCTTTTAATCCAGGGGTAAATTACAAAATACATTATCAGCACTCATTAAAGGAAAAGTCTCTGGAAGCGATTCCTTCGCTATGCGGATAAAGCCATTTTTTTCATAAAACCGCAGCGCTGCGGCCAGTATCGTAATGGTGCCAAGGTAAAGATTTTTCAATCCTTTTTCGCGGCTGCTATCTATTAGCTTGTCCAGCAGAAGCTGAGCAATTCCGAATTCTTTACCGCGAAATTCCTTTTTAACAAACATTTTTCTGATGGCGCCGGCCTGCTCATTGAATTTAATAAGTGCAATTGTACCAACCAGCTCACCATCTGCAAAAGCACCCCAGAAGCAACCACCATCCTTATAATAGAAATTTTTGATCTCCAGCAAGTCAGGCTGATCGGCCAGGGTTATAGCCACATTAAATTCTTTTTGCTGAATATTTAAGATCAGGTCGATTACTTGCTCTGCATATTCATTCTCTATTGGTGAAATCTCAATTTTCATCTGTATTTATTTTACGTTGTAAAACTACGTAGTCATATACATATGTCCAAATATACTGTGTCATATTGAAAAAATAAAACCGGAACTGCGTTATAGGAATGGAAATTATAAAAGCATAAATTTGCAGCAAACCATAATTCCGTTAAATTTAACCTGATGCTGAAATCCTTTCTGGTAACTTTTTTGTTGTGTCTGATCATTGGTCAGCCTCTGCTATTTGCACAGGACGATGTAAGCGTAACAGATTCCGTCCCGGTCAGGCCTGCTTACAGACGGGCAGTTAATCAGGATCCTGCCTTCCTGGAACGGCAGCGTTTTGTAACGGATTCCATAATGACTCATACCTGGCTCGTCCCGGATTCTATGATAAACCGTTCTATCATTATCGACAGTATTATAAAGGCAAATGTTTTCGAAAAATTAGACCTCGATGCCTGGTTTAAAAAGTACGGTCACCTTAAAAAGAAGGAGAATCGTTTGCGTACCGGAGATCCGCAGCCGAAAGGGCAGGGCTGGGTTATCGCAGTTATAGTTGTCTTGCTAGCCTTTTTTGGTGTGCTCAGAATTTCTTTTCCAAAACAGCTTCAGAGCATCATACAGGCCTTTTATAGCAATAGAGGACTGAATAATCTTAATAAAGAAGATAATGTTTTCAGCTCCTGGTCTTTCCTTTTTTACTTTATACAGTTCGGGTTTACCATTGGCATGTTCTTCTATCTGGTAGCTCAATACTATCAGTTGGCCTACGTGAATCAGGGGTTCCGTTTCTTCATTAGTGTATCTGTTCTTGTGGTGGTTTTTTACGCGTTGAAGATTCTGTTTCTGCGTATTCTCGGGCACTTGTTTAATGTCCAGAAGCCCGTACATGAGTATATTTCCATATTATATTTAAGTTATTTTAATATCTCATTATTGTTTATTCCACTTGTGGTGGCTTTCGGTCTTTCACCCCTCCAATACGGTATATATTATATTGTTTTGGCTTTTGTAATAACCATACTAATCTTTACGTTTCAATTGATTAGGGCTGGTGTTAATATATTATCTCACTATCGGTTTCCTAAGTTCTATTTATTTGTGTACTTTTGTGCCCTCGAAATATGTCCTATTTTGATATTAATCAAGGCAATAGGATTTGAGCTGTAACTAGGTAAAATGCAAGAAAAAACAGAAGATAGGTTGCGTAAAGTAAAAAGTATACTGATAACTTTGCCAAAACCCGAAACAGAGAAATCCCCCTATTTTGATTTAGCGAAGAAGTACAACTTAAAAGTTGATTTCCGGTCCTTTATCCATGTAGAAGGGGTACCCGCCAGGGATTTCAGAAAAGATAAAATCGCGTTAGGTGATTATACTGCTGTTGTATTTACAAGCAGAAATGCCGTAGATCATTTTTTCAGAATTTGTGAAGAAATGCGCTACGAAGTTCCTGCTGATCTTAAATACTTCTGTAGTTCAGAATCTACAGCATTATATCTTCAGAAATACATTCAGTACCGTAAAAGGAAGATTTTCTTTGGAAAACAGACCGCTGTAGACCTCGCAGAGGTTCTCAAAAAGCATGCATCTGAGAAATTCCTGTATCCTTGCTCTGATGTAGCAACGGAAGACACCATGAATTTCCTGGTCAAAAACGGATATGATCTCACCCCTGCAGTATTGTTTAAAACTGTCGTTAGTGATTTATCTGATCTGGCCGATGTGACATACGATGTAATAGGCTTCTTCAGTCCGTCAAGTATCCAGTCGCTTTATATCAATTTTCCGGAGTTTCAGCAGAACTTCACCAGGATCGCTGCCTTCGGTGTAAATACGCATAAAGCGGTAACAGAAAATAATCTTATTGTTGACATCGCTGCACCATCACCGGAATCTCCTTCCATGATCATGGCGATTGAGAACTATATCAAAAAATCTAATAAGTAAATCCCGGATCAGGGACTGACAATTGAAGGGAGTTACTTCCTGAAAAATATAACGAAAACCAGATTCTTGCTTTTGCAGGGAACTGGTTTTTTTTGTTGGTGGCAGTTTAAAAGATCGAAATTTGCGCCGCAAAGGCTGGCACCTGATTCTACGAATCAGCTGATGCCTTTTCGCGCAAAATTTCGATCTTTTAAACGTTTGACACCATCGGGGGTGTTGTCCGGTATGGGTAACTTTTGGAGTAGCGTTTAGCGAATTACCTGAATAGAGGTGAGGAATCGCTTGTTTGGTAAATGGCTTGTAAATTACGTTATAGAGCCAGTTGATATCTTATCGATCGGCCTGCACCTTCTTGAGTAAAAATACCCCGGTCATGAAGTTCCTGGAGGTCTCTTGTTGCTGTAGCCTTGGATGTTTTGGTGATGCCTGTATATTTTCTGGCAGTCATACCGCCTTCAAAACCATCTGCGCCGTTTTTCAGCATGCGTTGGATAGCTTTTAGCTGACGCTCATTAAGTTGATTTTTGTATTGGTCATAAAATCTCGCTTTTTTGAGTGTAAACTGGATTAGTTCTTTAGCGTCTTTTTGAGCAGCTAGGATCATTTCAGCGAAGTAATTTATCCAGTCTGTAATTTCTAAACTCCGTTGTGCAGACTTCAATTGATCGTAGTACTTATTCTTGTCTTGCTCAATTGTTTTTGACATGGAAAGAAATGCGACATTTTTCAAGCCTTGAAAGAGTGTAAATTCAGCTAATGCCCGGCCTATTCTACCGTTACCATCTTCAAAAGGATGGATACTTTCGAAATACAAATGTGCTATAGCCGACTTTAACAATGCTTTAGAAATATGATCGTTAACGGGTAATTCAGAACGATGATACCAGTCCATGAAATTTTCGAGTTCAGCAGGGACATTTTCTGATGGCGGCGCTTCGTAATGTATAACCTCTCTACCATAAGCGCCTGAAATAACTTGCATGGGCTCTATTCCTTTACGCCATTGTCCTCCGTTAATCTTTGGATCATACTCCATTAAGATTTTATGCCAATTGAGGATTTGTTCGAGATTTAGTTGTTGGTTGACATCTCTGTTTACTTCAAGTATTAGTTTTGCAATACCTGAAGCTCTTTTATCCTTAACAGTGAGCTCAGGTTTAATACCTAAATTGTTTTTAATAGAAGACATGATATCTTCTCTACTCACATACTCTCCTTCAATCTCCGACGTCTTAATTGCTTCTGAGGTTAAAATCTCCAGGAATGTTTCCTGCTTAAGTTCTTCATTTAAACCCAAAACTAAGCCATTTACTAAGCCGCACTCTTGCGCAAACAGGATTGCTGTCTCTTGCAATTTGTCTGCTTTATAGATAAACTCAGGCCATTCCTTATGTTGCCAATTATACATCTTGAGCCGGTTAGTGACTGTAATCAACTCAAATATAGCATAAAAATGAGCCGATTAGACGAAATAATCGGCTCATTTTTGAATTTTATACGAAATAGCGGAATTGCGTATCTTCTGCTACCATGTAAGTGTTCTCTTCGTGTCTTGGTCGTGTCTCGTTCTTAGTTGGCCTATTTTTTTCATAGGGTTGAAATAACTCTAGCCTATCCTTGGCCTATTTATAAGCATTTGGAGATTTTTGATGAATGCGGTACAAATTTCCCAACTGCTTTTTGACAAAACTTAAACTGCTGCATTTTCATATACTGATGTTGTGGTTTTGTTCGGGTCATATAGTGGTGTTGTTCGACTGGAACCCACAATTTACCCACAAGAACCCACACGTTACCCACAAGAACCCACAAGATTGTGGGGTTGATGTGTGGAATGGTGTAAATATGGAGGATAGGGATCGAATGAGACCCGAATGACATCGTATGATGAATTGTACGGAGAGTTTTTAAGTTGTGGGGTTGCTGAAGTATTTGAGCAAGGTTTGTACCTGGCTTTTGTTCAGGACTCCGGCGAGTTCAGCTTCGGTCGCCAGTTTAATTCTTTTGACGGATTTGAATTGACGCAGCAGTTTGTCCGCGGTGGTTTTACCGATGCCGGGAATAGCTTCAAGTTCGGTTTTTAGGGTTCCCTGGTCTCTTTTCTTGCGGTGAAAAGTGATGCCGAAACGGTGAGCCTCGTCACGCAGTTGCTGGATCACTTTGAGGGTTTCGGATTTTTTATCCAGGTGCAGGGGATAGCTGTCGCCCGGGTAGTAGAGTTCTTCGAGTCTTTTTGCGATACCGATGACCGTGACCTTATTATTGATACCCAGCTTCTTCAGGCTGCTTACAGCAGAGCTTAGCTGGCCCTTGCCGCCGTCAATGATAATGAGTTGAGGTAATGAGTCGCCTTCTTCGAGCATGCGCTTATAGCGTCTGTAAACGGCTTCTTCCATCGTAGCGAAATCGTTCGGTCCTTCGACGGTTTTGACATTGAAGTGGCGGTAATCCTTTTTGGAAGGCTTAGCGTCTTTGAAAACGACGATTGCAGACACAGGGTACTGCCCCTGGAAGTTGGAGTTATCAAAACATTCGATATGAACAGGAAGCTGTGTCAGCATCAGATCTTTTTGCATCTGTGTCAGAATGCGGTCTGTGCGGAGGTCTGGATTGAGTTTCTCGTACTGGTTCAGCTTTTCTTTTTTGAAGAATAGCACGTTTTTATGACTCAGGTCCAGCAGGTTCTTTTTCTCCCCTAGTTTAGGGACAGTGAACTTGAGATTCTCGTCGGTCAGGTTCAGTTCAAAAGGAACAATAATTTCACGGGAAGTACTGTTGAATTTAGTACGGAATTCCATGATAGCAATGCTCAGCAGCTCTTCATCCGATTCATCGAGCTTCTTTTTAATCTCAATGGTTTGGGTCTGGATGATACTGCCGTTCATGATTTTCAGGTAATTCACGAAAGCATAACGTTCGTCGGAAGCAATGCTAACCACATCAACATTGGTAATGGAACTGTTAACTACGGTAGATTTACTCTGGTATTTTTCCAGTACCTGCAGTTTTTTCTGATAGAGGTGTGCCAGCTCGAAGTTAAGATCCTCTACAGCGGTTTTAATGATTTGTTTCACCTCACGGATCACGTTACCGATCTTACCGTTCAGGATATCTTTAATTTCAGAGATGCTTTCTTCGTAATCGGGTAAAGACTGGTGCGCCTGGCAAGGGCCTTTACAGTTACCGATCTGATATTCCAGGCAGACTTTAAATTTGCCGGCAGCAATATTCTCGGGGCTGAGCGGCAGGTTGCATGTCCGTAGTGGATATGTTTCCTTAATCAGTTCCAGTATTGTGTGCATCATACCTACAGAAGCGTAGGGGCCAAAATAGGTCGAGCCATCTTTAACCATTTTACGGGTCCAGAAGACACGAGGGAAAGCTTCTTTTTTGATGATAATCCATGGATAGGTCTTATCATCCTTGAGCATAATGTTATAACGCGGCTGATGTTTTTTGATCAGGCTGTTTTCCAGCAGCCAGGCGTCAATCTCCGTATCTACAATCGTAAAACTGATTCTGCGGATCCTGGAAACCAGAACGCGTGTCTTACCATTCATCTGGTTATCCTGATTGAAATAGGAGCCTACGCGGTTGCGCAGGTCCTTTGCCTTGCCAATATAGATCAATGTATCCTCAGCGTCCCAGTACTGGTAAACGCCGGGCCGGTGCGGTATATCTGCTAATGCTTTTCTGTGATCAAAAACGCTCATTTAAAACCCTAACTTCTCGTCCAGTTCTGTGGTATCTGTTTGTTGCTGCTGATATTGGTTACAGTCGTAGGTGATGGAAACTCCATTTTTAGGGACTTCAAAGTCACCCCGGCCAACCTTAAGTTTCGGATTGGCATAAACCTTTTTCAGGAATCCACCGAAGATAGGCAGTGCTGTTTTAGCACCCTCACCCTGTCTGGTGCTGATAAAGTGAAATGCCCTGTCCTCACAACCTGTCCATACACCGGCAACCAGATCTGGCGTAATGCCAACGAACCAGCCGTCTGAATTGTTTTGCGTTGTACCGGTTTTTCCGCCTACAGGCGTGTTAATTCCATATTTGCTAATCAGGCTGTAACCATAACCGTTCTTTACAACACCTTCCAGCATTCTGGTCATGACATAAGCCACATCTTCGCTCATGGCCGGATGTTTCTGTGGTGTCTGACTAAAAAGCACCACGCCATTTTTATCTTCTATACGCAGGATATAGGTCGGTTGTGTCCAGATTCCTTTATTTGCGAAAACACTATAGGCGCCCACCATATCAAATACCGAGGCGTCAAAACTGCCCAGTGCAATTGAAGGATATGCGGGTACATTAGAGGTAATACCCATCCTCTTGGCCAGTGTAGCTACAGCGGTAGGGCCAACCTGTTTCATCAGATAAGCTGCAATATAGTTTTGAGAATAGGCAAGTGCCTTCTGTAAAGTCACGTAACCCGGCAATGTCCCGCCCGATTTTGGTGTCCATGGCGCACTGCCCGGTACTTCTATGGTAACCGGCTCATTCAGTACCTGAAAGCAGGGAGAATAACCATTTTCAATGGCAACTGAATAGGTAAATGGTTTAGCGGTGGAACCCACCTGACGGGTACCCATTTTAACCTGGTCATATTTGAAGTGTTCGTAGTTTATTCCACCAACCCATGCTTTCACATAACCAGTTTTCGGATCCATAGCCATCATGGCATTACGCAATAGTAACTTATAATATTTAACAGAATCCACCGGTTTCATCAGCGTGTCTATATTACCTTTCCAGGTAAAAATGGTCAGCTTGGTCGGGGTATTAAAATCTGTTTTGATTTCCTCGTCTGATTTGCCTTCCAGCTGCAGTGCTTTATAGCGGTCGGAACGTCTGATCCCCTGTTCGACCTGCATTTCATTCCCTTTGAATGGATTTTTACCTTTCCAGCTTTGGGTAAACTGATCCTGCAGGACTTTCATTGCTTCTTTCTGTGCTGCCTCCGCGTAGACCTGCATATCGTAATTGATCGTTGTGATAATACGCAGTCCGTCCCTGTCCAGATCGTATGGTGTACCATCGGCTTTTACGATAGAACGTTCCAGAAATATTTTTTTGATATCATTTTTTAACACAGCCCTGAAATAAGGTGCAATCCCGTCATTGACAGTGGCCGCGCTGAACTTCAGGTTCAGTGGCTGTTGTCTTTCCTGTTCGAACTCCTGTGGCGTAAGCATATCTTCTTTCACCATGTTAGCCATTACTGTATTCCTTCTGGCGAGAGATCTTTCCGGATTACGGGTAGGAGAGTAACGGGTAATCCCTTTCTGCAATCCGACCAGTGTTGCGGCCTGCGGTACGGTTAATTTATCAGGAGTCGTATTAAAGTATACCCTTGCTGCCGATTTAATCCCATATGCCTGGTTCCCGAAATCAACGGTATTCAGATACATTGTGATAATTTCTTCTTTCGTGTAGTTCCGTTCCAGCTTAACAGCCACAATCCATTCCTGGAATTTTTGCATTAGCCTTTTCGCGAAGTTCCGCTGGCGGCCTTCTTCGGAAAACAGGTTCAAAGCAAGCTGTTGGGTAATGGTACTTGCCCCCTGTTTTTTACCTACGAGGTTATAGAATATAATGGTAAAAGTCCTTTTGAAATCTATCCCTGAGTGTTCTTTGAAACGGGTATCTTCTGTAGCGATCAGTGCATTAATGACATTCGGGGAGATTTCCGGATAAGAGACATTCGAGCGGTTCTGCACAAAATAAGTGCCCAGTACACGTTTATCTTCAGTAAGGATTTCTGTTGCCTGGTTGCTTTTCGGATGTTCGATATCACGAAAAGAGGGCAGCGTGCCGAATAAGCCAAAACCCATAGCGACAATGAAGAGTGAGAAAAGGATCAATCCTCCAATCAGTAATTTCCAGAGGGTCAGGTTATATTTTTTTATCTCCGCAGCTGAAATATTTTTGGTCATTGTGTATAATTGTTTTTGTAGAATTCTGAATAATGGTTTCTTTACTGAGATAAAGCCGGAGTAAAATTAACCTCTGCAAAACTACTAAAGTTCCGAAGATATATCTTTGGTCATTGTCAATTTCTATTAAAGAGCGCTCTAAATTATATTCAGAGCTGTTTTAGCGGCTAAGCCAGTATTTTTCAAATACCTTGAACCGGGTTTTGCATTCCTTCTGCCGGCGCTGTATCTTTAGCAGCAGGGGAGAGTTGCCATCAAACTTTATGGAAGAACAGGAAAATAAGAAAAATACTACAAACTTCGTAAAATACTCAGGTCTGGGTTTTCAGATGCTGGCGACTATTGGTGTGTTTGCATTCGGCGGCTACAAGCTGGATGAATATTTGAAGAATGCAAAGCCTGTCTGTATGGCCGTTCTCGGGCTTATAGGTGTAATTGTTTCACTTTATCAGGTGGTCCGGCAACTGGGCAGTAAAGACAGTTAAGTTATCAAATTACAAAAATTGACCGGATGTGCAGAATCCTTTTAATACTTTTGTAAAAAATAATTATTTTGACACTCCCCCGATTTACTATCCTCTATTTGATCTATGGTCTTGTTCTGGCCGGGGTCGCTGCTGCCCTTCCGGTTTTATTTCCGAACACCAGATTATTGGTTGATAAGTTCTGGTTATTGTTCGGATTTGTTGGCGGGCTGACATATATCGCTTATTTAACAGCGTATATCGGGATCAAAATGGACCCTCAGGCCGGTGTAGTGGCCATTATGGGTTCGATTGTACTCAAAATGATTTTTTCAATGGCTTTTGTGCTGATTTACAGCCTGAACAGCAAAGAAAAGGGGGTAGTTTTTGCCCTCAACTTTTTTTCTTTATATTTATTGTTCAGCTTCTTTGAAATATACTCGCTGTTGTGTAACTTGCGCCACCAAAATAAATAGTAAAAATCTGCCAGTAAATGGATTGTAGCCACGTTTTTGATTTTAAAGTTAATAGGTTAACTGTTGTATTTGCGCTTTTTTTAGCGTTTTTCTTTGTAACACCCGTGTTATACGCACAGGAAGACACATCGAAAGTAACAGCGACCGCTCATGCCGAACCAGAGGCAGAGAAGAAGTTTAATTTAGGGAAGTTTGCCCTGCACCATATTGCGGATTCGCATAGCTGGCATGTAATCGGAGATACCTATATCGGTCTTCCGGTAATGCTGTATACGAATACAGGTCTGGTTGTTTTCAATTCCAATGATTTTCATCATGATGATGAGGCGAAACTGGTTGTTGAAAAAGGCGGTCAGCGTTTCGTGAAACTGCATGAGAAAATCTATTATGCATCTGAAGCTGCGAATGAGCATGGTCAGTATGTAGAGGTAGATGAAAATCACCATTCGTTAAATAAACGTCCTCTTGATTTCTCTGTAACTAAAAACGTTTGTACACTGTTAATCTCTGTTTTGGTTATCCTTGCGGTATTCCTGAAAGTTGCTAACGGATATAAAGTGAGAAAAGGTTTATCTCCGAAAGGACTTCAGTCCTGGATGGAGCCTATCATCTTGTTTGTACGTGATGATATCGCTAAACCAAACCTGGGTCATAAATATGAAAGATTTATGCCTTACCTGTTAACTGTATTTTTCTTTATCTGGTTTAACAATATGCTTGGTCTGATTCCTTTCCTTCCGGGAGGAGCCAACCTGACTGGTAATATTGCGGTAACTGTCGTTTTAGCTTCGATCACTTTAATCCTGATCCTGGTTAATGGTAACAAATATTACTGGAAACATATTTTCACCCCGGACGTTCCATGGTGGTTATATATAGTTCTGGTTCCGGTTGAGATTATCGGTATCTTTACTAAACCTATCGCTTTGGCTATTCGTTTATTTGCGAACATTACTGCGGGACACATCCTTGTGCTGGCGCTGATCGGACTGATCTTCGTTTTCAACTCGGTTTACGTATCCTTCGTATCTGTTCCTTTTGCCCTGTTCATTGGTGCTATCGAATTATTGGTTGCATTTATCCAGGCGTTTATTTTTACCATTCTGTCTGCCCTGTTTATTGGTATGGCGATAGAAGAACATCACTAATTAGAATTTTTAACAATTAATATATATAATCATGATTACAGGAAGTATTGCTGCAATTGGTGCTGGATTAGCTGCTATCGGTGCAGGTGTTGGTATCGGAAAAATCGGTAGTTCAGCTATGGAAGGTATTGCCCGTCAACCGGAAGCTGCCTCTAAAATTCAAACTGCGATGTTAATCGCTGCTGCATTCGTTGAAGCAGTTGCGCTTTTCGCAGTAGTAGTTGCATTAGTGTAACTAAAAGATAATAGTATTGTACTTTGCAGGGTTGCTGCAAAGTGCAATCTATCTAACAAGAAATTAGAATTAACCTATATATATTGAGATGGAATTATTAGTACCGGAAATTGGTTTAGTTGTTTTTCAGACAATAGCTTTCCTATTGTTGATGTTTATTTTAGCCAAATTCGCATGGAAACCTGTGCTGGCGGCTATTAAAGAACGCGAACAGACAATTGACGAAGCTTTGAACAAAGCTGAGCTGGCTAAGCAGGAAATGGTTCGTCTGGCTGCGCAAAATGAGGAATCCATGAAGGAAGCCCGTGCAGAAAGAGACCTGATCCTTAAAGAAGCTAAAAACCTTAAAGACACAATTGTTAATGAAGCAAGAGTTCAGGCACAGACTGAAGGCGCTAAATTAATCGAGAAAGCAAAAATCGAAATCGAGAATCAAAAGAAAGCTGCTTTAGCTGAATTGAAAAATCAGGTTTCTTCCCTGTCACTGGATATTGCTGAACGTGTATTGAGAAGCCAGTTAGCAGATCAAGCTAAACAACAGGATTTAGTTGCAGCACTGTTGAAAGACGTTGAATTGAACTAATTCCTTGCCATCAAATTAAAATGAACATGTCAGAAAATAAAGCAGCATCAAGATACGCCAAATCATTAATTGACCTTTCTACGGAGCAAAACTCTTTGGAAGAGATGAAGAATGATATGGTTTTGATTGAGCAGGTTATTGACCAGAATACTGTTCTGGAGGCTATCCTGCAGAACCCGGTTATTCCACTGGATAAGAAATACGCTATCCTGAATGAAATCCTGAGTAAAAGTGTAAGTCCGATTACAAGTTCATTCCTTAAACTGATCGTTAATAAAGGACGTTCTGCTATTTTATTTGATACGACCAAAGCTTTCATCAGACAATACAACGTAATTAAAGGTATTGTAACTGCAGAAGTTTCTTCAGCTACGCCGTTAACTCCGGAAAGCAAAGCAGAAATTGTAACTGTTGTGAAAAGGGAAACCGGTGCAAATGAAGTAATCGTCAACGAAAAAGTTAATGAAAAACTGATTGGTGGTTTTATTCTTAAAGTTGGTGATAAACAATTTGATGCCAGCATCGCTGGAAGTCTAAATAAATTAAAAAAGGAATTTGCCCAGGGTGTGGTTTAATTCCATTATTCAAACAAGAATTACAAAAGAAATAATATAAAATTATGGTAGAGGTAAGACCAGACGAAGTATCGGCAATTATCAGGCAACAATTGTCGGGCTTTAAATCAGAAGCCGAACTTGAAGAAGTTGGTACCGTATTACAAGTGGGTGATGGTATTGCCCGTGTTTATGGTTTAACTAAAGTTCAATCAGGTGAGCTAGTTGAATTTGAAAACGGCTTGCAGGGTATTGTTTTGAACCTTGAAGAAGATAACGTTGGTGTGGTACTTTTAGGCCCATCAAGCGATATCAAAGAAGGGGATACGATTAAACGTACTAAGAAAATCGCCTCTATCAAAGTTGGTGAAGGTTTACTTGGCCGTGTTGTAAATACATTAGGTGAGCCGATCGACGGTAAGGGACCAATCATTGGTGAAACTTACGAAATGCCGATCGAGCGTAAAGCTCCGGGTGTAATTTACCGTCAACCGGTTAATGAGCCATTACAAACTGGTATCAAAGCGATTGACGCAATGATTCCAATCGGCCGTGGTCAGCGTGAGCTGGTTATTGGTGACCGTCAGACTGGTAAAAGTGCTGTTTGTATCGATACCATTATCAACCAAAAAGAATTTTACGAAGCAGGTAACCCTGTTTTATGTATATATGTAGCTTGTGGTCAGAAAGCAAGTACAGTAGCAAACGTTGTACGTACTTTAGAAGAAAACGGTGCAATGGCTTATACTGTTGTTGTTTCTGCTTCTGCGGCTGATCCTGCTCCATTACAGTTCTACGCGCCATTCTCTGGTGCTGCTATTGGTGAGTACTTCCGTGATACAGGTCGTCCTGCACTGATTGTTTATGATGATTTGTCTAAACAAGCTGTAGCTTACCGTGAGGTTTCCCTGTTATTGCGTCGTCCACCGGGACGTGAGGCTTATCCGGGTGACGTGTTTTACCTGCACAGTCGTTTATTAGAGCGTGCGGCTAAAATCAACGCGAATGATGACATCGCAAGAAACATGAACGATCTACCTGAATCCCTGAAAGGTATCGTTAAAGGTGGCGGTTCATTAACTGCTTTACCTATTATCGAAACTCAGGCTGGTGACGTATCTGCATATATTCCAACTAACGTAATTTCGATTACTGATGGTCAGATCTTCCTGGAGTCTAACTTGTTTAACGCAGGTGTTCGTCCGGCGATCAACGTAGGTATTTCTGTGTCACGTGTAGGTGGTAATGCGCAGATTAAATCAATGAAAAAAGTTGCTGGTACTTTAAAACTGGATCAGGCACAATACCGTGAGTTAGAGGCTTTCTCTAAATTCGGATCTGATTTAGATGCTGCAACCAAATCTGTACTTGATAAAGGTTCAAGAAACGTGGAAATTTTAAAACAGGGACAGTTCTCTCCAATGACTGTAGAGAAACAAGTCGCTATCATTTATATTGGTACTAAAAACCTGATGCGTTCTGTACCGGTTAACAAAATCAGAGCTTTTGAAGCAGAATACCTGCAACAACTGGAACAGCGTCACCCACAAACTTTAGCTGCTTTAAAAGCGGGTAAACTGGATGATACTATTACATCTGTATTGGAGACTGTAGCTAAAGAACTTTCAGCTAATTACTAATAACAAAAGGAAGAAGATTAAAAAAGAATGGCTAATTTAAAAGAAGTAAGAATTCGTATATCATCGGTACAGTCTACCCAGCAGATTACCAAAGCCATGAAGATGGTTTCGGCAGCAAAGCTGAAAAGGGCTACTAATGCGATTATACAGTTACGTCCTTATGCGACCAAGCTTAAGGAAATCTTAGGAAATCTTTCTGCCAACCTGGAAGGATCTTCATCGCCTTTTATTGAAGAACGTGAGCCGAACAAAGTACTGATCGTTGCTGTTTCATCTAACAGGGGACTGGCTGGTGCATTCAACATGAATGTTATCAAAACAACCAACAACCTGATTGCTGAGAAATACAGTAAACAATTTCAGAATGGTAATGTGAGCATTGTAGCTATCGGTAAAAAGACTCAGGATTTTTACGAGAAACGTAACTATAAAGTGATCGGTAACCACAATGAGGTTTACGCAGCCCTTACTTTTGAGAACGTAACCAAAATCACCGATATGATTATGGACGGCTTCAAACAAGGCAAATATGATCGTGTAGAATTGGTTTATAACCGCTTTAAAAACGCTGCCGTTCAAATTTTAACTACAGAACAACTGTTGCCTTTACCTAAAAACGAGCAACCTGTTGTACAAACAAATGTACATCACCAGGTAGATTATATACTGGAACCTTCTCAGGAAGAAATTGTAAAGGAATTAATTCCTAAATCAATTAAGATCCAGTTATATAAAGCTGTTCTTGATTCTCATGCTTCTGAGCATGGTGCAAGGATGACCTCAATGGATAAAGCAACTGAGAATGCGGGTGACCTGTTGAAAGCATTAAAGCTTTCTTACAACCAGGCCCGTCAGGCTGCAATTACAACAGAGCTGACAGAAATTGTCAGTGGCGCTGCAGCACTGAACGGATAATAACCGTAAACATATTTTGGAAAAAGGGCTTCTTTAGGGAAGCCCTTTTTTTGTGCCCGTATAATTTCTTTATTTTTGCGCCGGTAAAAAAATTACAATATGAAACAAATGCTTAGAATCGCAGCGCTTGCCTGCTTTTTTCCTTTAACGCTGGCAGCCCAACAGACAACAGCTGTTTCGCCTGCTAATGATTATGCAATTGCTGTGGCCTGGCAACAGCACTCAGGTGAGTTCAGGGCCTTGTCTTTCCAGGCATTTAACTTTGCAAGGTTGTCGTTGATAAACAGAATGGCATCGGCCGATCCGGCTAAAAAGAATTGTGTCGTTGTAGATATAGATGAAACAGTCCTTGATAATTCACCTTTTCAGGGACACGAAATACAAAAAGGGATCAGTTATAATTTAAAAGACTGGGGGGAATGGACCAGTCTGGGGGCCGCAGATACTATTCCGGGTGCTTTGAGCTTCCTGAAATTTGCGGCAGACAAACAGGTGGAGACATTCTATATCAGTAACCGTACGGCAGCTGAGCATGCTGGTACCTTAAAAAATCTGCAGAGACTGGGTTTCCCTTATGCTGATGAGGCACATTTGCTACTGAATACGGCAACTTCCGATAAAGAACCCCGCAGACAGATCGTACTGAAAGATTATAATATATTACTGCTTTGTGGTGATAACCTAAGTGACTTCAGTAATGTCTTCTACAGGGAAGGTAAGGATACGCGGGAACAGGTAGATGCGGCATGGCAGGAGTTTGGTAATCATTTTATCGTTTTGCCGAATCCGATGTACGGTGACTGGGAGAAAATTCTGTATAAAGGTACCGGGTTAACAGAGGAAGAAAGATCCGCACAGCGTGTGCAGGGTTTGAAGGGGTATGAAATGAAATAATTCTCTTTTAATCATGCCGTTTTAAAAGAAATAATCTTAATTTTGCTAGCAAATTATAAAACACAAAAAAATGGAGCAAACGCCAAAACACAATACTAAAAGCATGCAAAATGCAAATGAAACTTCAATATATAAATTATTGGTAGTCGGTATCGTTGTCAGCATCGTGGGAGTTTATCTGCGTTTTGCAATGGATTCTACTATTCTGTCTTTGGTTTCCTGGATAATTTTATTCCTGGGTGCTTTTATCTGCTTCAAAGCGGTATTTAAAATTCTGAATTCTTAAGAGAAAACACCGGTTTATAATTCCGGTCTTTATATATACAAAAACCCCTGACCGTATTTACGATCAGGGGTTTTTTATTGGGTTTATTTAACTCTTTTCTGATTGTCTTTTGCGAAAGCTTCCCATCCGGAATAGGATTTTCCACTGCCGCTGGTGCTCACCCGCTGAAAGGAATGACAGACTGCAACTGCGAGCCCGTCCGTCGCATCCAGGAATTCTGGTGTCTCTTTGAAATTGAGCAGTCTCTGCAACATTGCGGCCACCTGCTCTTTACCGGCATTTCCATTTCCGGTAATAGACTGTTTAATTTTTCTGGGAGCATATTCAAAGATTGGAATGTCTTTGGATAGTCCTGCTGCCATGGCAATACCCTGTGCCCGTCCGAGTTTGAGCATGACCTGTATATTCTTCCCGTAGAAGGGTGCTTCCAGTGCCATAACATCTGGTTTGTATTCTTCTACCAGGGCTACGGTCTTGGCAAAGATTCTTTGTAGTTTAAGAAAATGGTCGTCCAGATGATCCATACGTACAATTCCCATACTGATCAGTTCTATCTTACTCCCTTTCTCCAGGATCACTCCATACCCCATTACTGAAGTACCCGGATCGATCCCCATGATTACCCTTTCCTTTTTTCCAACCAACATACCGCAATATTAAGCATATTTGCATAATATAATTTAAAGCAATTTGATATCTAAGTATAAAACTATAATCTCCACGCTGCTCAAAGTTAGTATTGTCACCCTGGCCTTCTGGATGATCTATACAAAGCTAAGTTCAAACAGTAACCTGAAAGACTTCAGAAAATTGATTGAAGCTATACCACAGCCGGAAATTACGATGGTTCTGGGTATCGTAATCTTTTTGATGCTTGTTAACTGGGGGCTGGAAGCTTTGAAATGGCGCCGGCTCGTACGGCCGATCGAAAAGCTTACCCTTTGGAGGTCGCTGGAATCTGTGTTCTGCGGGCTCACCTGGGCTGTGTTTACTCCGAACCGGATCGGTGAATACGGAGGGAGAGTATTTTTTCTTTCGCCTAAACGCAGGATCATAGGGGTGGTAGCCATGGCTGTCGGGAATATCGGGCAGATGGTGCTCACCAATATCTTCGGTGCTATTGCGATCTGCATATTTCTCTACCGTTTTGCAGATTTGGATTACCGGCTTGAATATGCATTGGTGGCTTTGTCTACGATGTTTTGTCTTTTCTTTATTGTCTTTTATTTTAATATTCGCTGGCTAAACGGTATCCTGTTGTCTATGCGGTTTACCCGCAAATACAAGAAGTTTTATAGTATACTGGGGCGTTACCAGAAAAAGGAACTGTTTAAGATCCTGTTGTTTTGCCTGGCCCGTTATGTGGTTTTCAGTACGCAGTATTTTATTCTTTTCTTCTGGCTGATTCCTGATTTATATTATATGGACATTTTGATGATGACTTGTATCCTGTTCTTTGTTCAGAGTACTTTGCCCTCACTGGACCTTTTTGATATCGGTGTAAGAAGTGTGACTGCATCTTATTTCTTTAGCTATGTGACCGATCAGGATGTTGCCGTGATTGCCTGCACGGCAAGTATATGGCTCATCAATATTATTATTCCTGCTATATTAGGCTCTTATTTTGTTTTTAAACTGAACTTTTTTGGAACTCTTAAACGTAATTAATACCATATCTGTTATTTTAACTCTGGTTTATCTGATCGTTGTCTTCGGGTTTATCCGGGGCTGGGGCAAGCTTATCAGTTTTAAACCGGCAGGTATAAAAGCCCGCACAGTGGTTTCGGTAATCATCGCTGCGCGTAATGAAGCCGGCGGTATTAAACGAACTATAGAATGTTTGCTGGCACAGGATTATGATCCTGCATTAACTGAGCTCATTTTTATTGATGACCACTCTACTGATAATACGGCAGAAGTGGTCTTATCTTATGCTTCCCGGGGTGTAAAGTTAATTTCCCTGAAAGCTGATGCCGCCACAAATTCCTATAAAAAGAAAGCAATCCAGACTGCCATAGGGCAGGCAACGGGTACATTGATTATCACCACTGACGCGGATTGCCGGATGGGCAGCCGGTGGCTGAGTACTGTAGTAGCCTGCTATGAAGAAAAAGGTTATAAAATGATATCTTCTCCGGTAGTATATGATGAGGAGCGAAGCTTTTTTGAACGGGCTCAAAGCCTGGAGTTTCTCTACCTGATTGGTCTGGGTGCTTCCACGATCGGTAATAAAAAACCTTCGACTTGTAATGGTGCTAACCTGGCCTATGAAAAAGAAGCGTTCTATGCCGTTGGAGGCTTTCAGGGGATAGATGATCTGGCTTCTGGTGATGATGAGCTTTTGTTGCATAAAATGGCCGCTGCTGACGGAAATTCAATAGGCTTCCTTAAAAATAAGGACGCAATTGTCTATACTCATGCTAAACCTGATCTGAGGGAATTTTTACAGCAGCGTAAACGCTGGGCATCTAAAAGTACCCGTTACAAAAATAAATCTATTATCGTGCTCGGCGTGTTTGTATGGCTATTTAATCTCAGTATTCTGATTAACCTAATCACTGCGCTGTTTATGCCGGAGTTCTGGCCGGTACTAATCTGCCAGCTGATCCTGAAGATTGGCATAGAATATTATTTCCTGCGCAGCGTTACTGCTTTTGCGGGCAGGACGTCCTTACTGAAATTATTACCGGTCCTTAATTTGTTCCATATCGTGTATATTATCTACATCGGTATTGCCGGCAACTCGGGTAAGTACGAGTGGAAAAGCAGGATTGTCCGCTGATATTTTTAAATTTGCTACATGTTATTGAATTGTTTTCAAATAGAACACCTGGAAGCCGGTTGCGATGAAGCGGGCAGAGGTTGCCTTGCCGGACCTGTTTTTGCAGCTGCTGTTATTCTGCCAGCCGATTTTGTTGCAGGGCAACTAAATGACTCTAAAAAACTGACGCATGCACAACGGACTGCGCTTCGGCCATTGATAGAAAGGGAAGCTCTTGCATGGGCGGTTGCTTCTGTGGACAATATAGAGATCGATGAGATCAATATACTCAATGCTTCTTTTCTGGCGATGCACAGGGCTATCGAAAAGCTTCAGCTCAGACCTGGCTATTTAAGTATTGATGGCAATCGTTTTAAAGCATTTCCACAAATTCCGCATAGCTGTATAATAAAAGGAGATGGCAAATATCTAAATATTGCTGCTGCCTCTGTACTGGCTAAAACCCACCGGGATGAATATATGGAACAGCTGCATTTGGAATATCCAGTTTATGACTGGAAGCAGAATAAAGGCTACCCGACCAGGGTACACCGCTCTGCAGCTCTGGAACACGGGCTTACGCCATATCACCGTCAAACATTTACTATTTCTTCACCAGACCTCTTTAGCTTTTCAGAAAACGACGGATAATAGTCGATTGGCGCAGGATACATTTTGATCGGATTGGAAATACGCTACCTTGATGCTGGTTTATTTGCCCCAATCGATTCCATTCGTAATCAATAGCATACTCGATGACACATGCTGATAAAAGCTATTGCAGGCAAATAAGGGTATAATCCTCAATTCGCGAATTGAGGATTGATTAACGGGTTGCTAATTATATTAGTATTTTATTCGGAAATATTAATTAACTTTGTATTATGCAAGCATTTAATGTAGATAAAGAGAAAACACTTAACGCTGCGCTCCTTATTTTGAATAAACTTGGCAAGGCAGATTTTCATAAGGTTTTTAAGATCTTGTATTTTGCCGAGCAGCAGCACCTTAAGAAGTATGGTCAGCCGTTAACGGGTGACGTTTATCAAGCGATGCCTTATGGCCCCGTTCCGTCGTTTCTTTATGATATTTTTAAAGCTTCAGAAAATCAAAGCTCGCCATTCCGTGAGGCATTGGAGTTGTCAAAAGCTTTCACTGTAACCCGAAATGAAAAAATTCCTTACGTCACACCCAATCGCGAACCTGATATTGACCAATTATCAGAATCCAATATAGAGGCAATTTTAACCTCGATTGATGAGAATCAGCAGTTGAGTTTTAAAGAGATTACCGATAAGTCACATGATTCAGCATGGGCTAAGGCTGAAAAAGCCAGTGAAACAGAAATGTCTTATTTAGATATTGCAGAATCTGTTGAGACCGCACCAGAAATGCTTCGTTACATTTTGCTCAATGCTGAGAATAGTAATCTTAGAGTTTCTTAATGTCACTTTCTGACTCTTTCCCAGGAAATTTTAGACAAGAATTTGCTCAGAGGAATCTTAAAATTGGTTCAGTTATCCGTTTATACGTCAGGGATACTAATCCTCCAAAAGAGAAACGTTTTGTCTTGGTTGGACAATCTTACGACAAATTAATTTTTGCAGCCATTTTTATAAATTCCGAAATAAATCCAAATGTTTTTCCTACTCAGGAGCTTAGAGATTTAAACTTGGAATTAACGGCGAAGGAAAGACCTTACCTGTCCCATGATTCTTATGCGGATTGCTCAAGCATATATAAGCGAGATGCAGATTGGCTATTAACTATTATCGGTGACGATCCAACAAAAATTATTGGGGAAGTCTCCGGATCTGACCTAAAGGAGATAAGAGAAAAAATTAAGACTGCTCGAACCATCACTCCGTCCATCAAGAAAACTTTTGGGTTGTTTCTTTAATCTCAGAGTTTTATCGGAGGTTTTACGTGATGTAAACTTAAATTGGCATAAACAAGATGAATATCGTGCTAAAATACGCCATATCACCGTCAAACATTTAGTATTTCTTCACCAGACCTCTTTAGCTTTTCAGAAAACGACGGATAATTCGTATTTTGATCGGATTGAAAGCACTAATTCTCAGTAACAGGGTTCCTTTTCCTCCAACCAGTGGTTATCCTATCGTTGTTTACAACACAATGAAAGGCTTATTAAATTTGGGGGCTGAGATTACTTTGTTCTGTATCAATCCAAATTCTCACCGTGTAGATGTGGATGATATTTATGATCCGGTGTTTGAACAGATCAAATTTCATTCTTTTGAACTCGACACAGAGGTTAATCTCTGGGATGCATTTTTCAATATCTTCAGCAACGATTCTTACAATGTTTCCCGCTTTTATGATGATGATGCAGCTAAGATGCTGGAGAATCTGCTCCGGGAAACTGAATTTGATGTGATACAGTTTGAGGGGCTGTTCGTTGTACCTTACCTGGATACTGTTAAGCAATATAGTAACGCCAAATTAATTTACCGGGCACACAATATAGTTTTTGATGTCTGGGAGAGACTGGCTAACAGCGAACGTTTTACACCCCGGCGCCGTTATCTGCAATTTCTTGCCCGCCGTCTCAAAACTTACGAGACGGAGCAGTTTAACCGCTTCCACCGTATTTTTGCAATCAGTGAACCCGACCGGCATAATATTCTGCAGTTCGGTTGTGAAATACCGGTAGACGTTTTCCCGGTTGCGCTTGATTTTGAAAAATACCATATTGATATTTCCAAAACCAGCTTTCCAACTTTGTTTCATATCGGAGCAATGGACTGGCGGCCGAACAAAGAAGGATTGGAATGGTTCATCGAAGAGATCTGGCCTGATATAGAAAAACTAAACTCTGAGCTTCGGTTTTATATTGCCGGGAAGCGGATACAGCGGCATTTCTATGAATATGATTCCGAAAACCTGGTGATAGAGGGCGAAGTCTTTGATGCCGTTGAATTCATGAATTCTAAAGCAATCATGATTGTTCCTTTGCTCTCGGGCAGTGGAATGCGGGTAAAGATCATCGAGGGAATGGCCATGAAGAAATGTATCATTGCAACCAGCTTTGCTGCAGAAGGTCTCAATTGCAAAGATGGTTATGATATCCTGATTGCTGATACGCCTGATGAATTCTACCGTTGTATCCTGCAATGTCTGACCCGCCCGAACCATTGGCGGGAACTGGGTGAAAATGCCCGGAAAACTGTAGAGCGCGATCATGATCTTCGGGGTATTTCCAAAAGGATGCTGAATGTCTACACTCAATTAGTAAATGGATAAAAATTATGTACTTTTGCCCTCAATTTTTAAGAGTAAAAGCGCATGAAAAACACCGCATTAACAGATAAACACATTTCATTAGGAGCCAAAATGGTTCCATTTGCAGGATACAATATGCCCGTTCAATACGAAGGCATCAATGCAGAACATGCTACAGTCAGAAAAAGCGTAGGCGTATTTGACGTGAGTCATATGGGTGAATTCATCATTAAAGGTGATAATGCACTAGACCTGATCCAAAGAGTTGTCAGCAATGATGCTTCTAAATTATATGACGGTAAAGTGCAGTATGCTTACCTGCCGAATGAAAATGGTGGTATCGTAGATGATTTACTGGTTTACAGAATCGACGGGAAAACTTATATGCTGGTTGTGAATGCTTCTAATATTGAAAAAGACTGGAACTGGATCCAGAAATTCAATACTGAAGGTGTGGAAATGCACAATATCTCTGAAAAAACATCTTTATTAGCCGTACAAGGTCCGAAGGCTGCTGAGGCTTTACAGTCACTGACTGAAATTGACCTGGCTTCTATGGAATACTATACTTTTACTAAAGGAAAATTTGCAGGTGTAGACAATGTGATCGTTTCTGCTACGGGTTATACTGGTGCGGGCGGTTTTGAGATCTACTGCGATAATGAGCATGCAGAAGCAGTTTGGGATGCTGTATTCCAGGCTGGTGCCGATTACCAGATTAAACCGATTGGTTTAGGTGCAAGGGATACTTTGCGTCTGGAAATGGGTTTCTGTTTATACGGTAATGATATTGATGACACAACTTCGCCAATTGAAGCTGGTTTAGGCTGGGTAACTAAATTCACGAAAGAATTTACGAATTCTGCAGCGCTTAAGGCTGAAAAGGAAGCTGGTGTTAAACGTAAGCTGATTGGTTTCGAAATGATTGACCGTGGTATTCCGCGTCATGACTATGAAATTGTTGATGCAGAAGGAAATATAATTGGTAAGGTAACTTCTGGTACGCAATCTCCATCCCTGCAAAAAGCAATTGGAATTGGTTACGTAAACAAAGATCAGTCGAAAGAAGGCAATGAGATTTTCATCAGCATCAGAAATAATGCGATCAAAGCCAAAGTTGTTAAATTCCCTTTTTATAAATAATAAAATTAAGCAAATAGCTGCTCCGCCTTTTTATGCAAAGAAATATTGAAGTCTGCCTGACACCTGCCCTGGTCGGTCTATATGATATCACAGAAAGTATAGTTGTGGTAATTGACATTTTAAGAGCTACCTCTTCTATTGTCTACGGGATTGAAAATGGTGCCACCTCTATTATTCCGGTGGCCCAGGTGGAGGAATGTCTGAGTTATGCAGATCAAGGTTATTTATTGGCAGCAGAGCGAAACGGAGAAGTTGTCCCGGGTTACGACTTTGGCAATTCTCCGTTTTCTTATACCGCAGAAAAAGTCTCAGGTAAAACAGTTGTCTTAACGACAACCAACGGTACTAAGGCTTTGCAGCTGGCGCGCCCCAATGCGAGTCGGGTAGTTATAGGTGCCTTTTTGAACCTTGATGCTTTATGCGACTGGCTGAAAACACAGGATAAGAATGTCCTGTTGCTGTGCGCGGGATGGAAAGACCAGTTTAATCTGGAGGATACCGTTTTCGCTGGCGCGGTGGTTAGTAAATTGAGGGACACTTTCAGTATGGCGGATGATGCAAGTGTAGCTGCGGCCGATCTTTATCAGCTGGCTAAGGATGATCTGAGATCCTATATTGGAAAATCATCGCATTCTCACAGAATGGCGGCCCTAAATATCGAAAAAGATGTGGAGTTCTGTCTTCAGCTGAATACCTGCCAGGCTATTCCTGTGCTGGAAGGTGAACGTCTGGTAAGGTTAAAAACGGTCTAATTCTTCGTTTTACTTCTATTCATATTATTAAGCAGCTGCTTGAAACCCAGGTCCTGCTGAATGGTCTTTAGCGTTTCTTCATAGGCCAGCCAGTAAATCGTTTCTGCTTTTTTCATATCAAAAGTGCTGATTTCGCCCATTCCTTTTGGTTCGATCATGAGGTCACAATATCCTGATTTGCGCTCCATATCTTTATTGACCGACATCATACCGGTTCTGGTCATGAGTTTACGCAGATTGGTAATCTCACCGACTGGCTTGAGGTGGTTACAGGAAGAGCCAATAATAAAATCACAATCTTCGAGCAAAGGTTCTACCGGGAAGTTATTTAAGATGGCACCATCGACGTACATCTGTCCGTCAATCATAATCGGTTTAAAAATCCCAGGAATACAGCTGGAAGCCTGAATTGCACGAATCAAAGGGCCTTCACTAAAATAGACGAGTTTACCCTCACTGAAATTGGTCGCGGCAATGGTTAGCGGAATCTTTAATTTCTCTATCCGGTCTTCGGGAAAAAATGTCTTAAGCAGTTCAGAAGTATGTTCGATATTAATCAATCCGAGTGTTCCCAATGTTAAAGCAGGACGGATAAAGCGCAGTAGTTTGGTTTCCATGAAGATCCTGAGTGCTTCTTCGGGATCTATGCCTGCTGCATAAAAAGCACCGACTATAGAACCTGCACTTGTACCGCTAATATGGCTGAAGGTAATGCCTGAATTAATTAATGCTTTTAATACACCGAGATGGGCGATTCCCCTGATACCTCCTCCGGATAATACGATTCCTACTTTAGTCATATCTGCGCTCTTTTCCTGCTGCTTTTATTCTTGTTAATTCTTCTTTACTATCCTGCTGCTGCTATTGTCAATCGTGTATCCTGATTTTCATTAGTAAGCTATTTACAGCGCAGAATAATGTCTGTATCTGTTTTATTCCCCTGTGTACCCGAAATAAATGACAGGACAAATCGAAAAAATAGATAGATTTGAACTCTATTAACGTTATTCATGATTAACAAATATAATCAGAACGTTGCGGAAACCTCAATAGCATCCGGCTAAAAATGTATTGTCCGCATCCTGATTATTATAGAACCTTAAATATTGTAAATTACACATGATGAAAAAATTACTGACTATCCTTTTATTTTCCCTTTTTGGTAGCGGCGTATTTGCACAAAATTTTGCCGGCACGGATTATGGTTTCCGTTTGGGTCTTACTGCCCACCCGAATTTCGGCTGGTATAAACCAGAGAATGGCAAAAGTAACGGGGTTAACGTAGGTTTTGCTTACGGTCTGATGGCCGATTTCAATTTCGCAGAGAATTATAGTATCGCTACAGGCATTACGCTAACTACAATCAACGGCAGGACAACAGAGGTTGGCAGAAATATTGGTTTTCCTGACGGCCCTCAGAACAGGTTATTTGACCTGAAATATATGATGCAGTATGTGGAGATTCCACTAACAGTTAAATTGAAAACTGATAAATTGGGCGAGTCGCGCTGGTACGGTCAGTTCGGTCTGTCGAATGATTTTAAAACTAAATCCCGCATGGACACCAGACCAGATCCTGTCGATAAAAGAGAAATAAATCAGGGGACTAAATTCTATCGTGCTGGTCTAATCATTGGTGGAGGTTTGGAGTATGATATTGCAAGTCATACGAGTGTAGTGGTCGGATTAACTTTTAATAATGGATTTACAAACATAACTTCTGATAGTAACCGTTCTATAAAGAACCACTATTTCGGACTTAATTTAGGGATGTTTTTCTAACTGCAAATCATGAATATTACCCTTGCACAGCTCAATTATCACATTGGTAATTTTGAGCAGAATACAAAATCAATTATAGATCAGATCAGCGTTGCCAAAGCAGCGGGTTCAGACCTGGTTGTTTTTGCGGAGCTTGCTGTTTGCGGTTACCCGCCCCGGGATTTCCTGGAATTCGAAGAGTTCATCAGTCTTTGTGAAGCTGCGGCTACGCAGATTGCAGCTGAATGTAAGGGGATAGCCTGCATTATTGGATTGCCGGTTAAAAATGTGCAGCCTGCTGGCAAGGATCTTTATAATGCAGCTTATTTTATTGAAGATGGTAAGGTAAAGGCTGTAGTTAAAAAGGCTTTGCTGCCTAATTATGATGTTTTTGATGAATACCGGTATTTTGAGCCGGCTACAGAATTTGATTGTATCGAATACAAAGGTTACAGAATAGCCCTGACGATTTGTGAAGATCTCTGGAATATTAACAATAACCCTTTATATATTTCTAATCCGATGGACGAGCTGATTTTACAGCAGCCGGACTTGATGATTAATATTGCAGCTTCTCCGTTTTCTTATCTTCATGATGATGAAAGAAGGCAGGTACTGGCAGATAATGCGGCAAGATATAAATTGCCACTCTTATATGTCAACCAGGTCGGTGCACAGACAGAGCTGATTTTTGACGGTGGTTCTATGGCTTATGATAGTCAGGGGCAACTGCTGGATGAAATGCCTTATTTTGAAACGGCTTCCAGAACTTACCGTTTTGACGGAAAAGGTTTCCCGGATTTAAAACCGGAAGCACACCAGCCTGTCAGCGATATTGCACAGATCCATGATGCACTGGTTATTGGTATTCAGGACTACTTCCGCAAATCTGGTTTCAGTAAAGCGGTGCTCGGTCTTTCTGGTGGTATCGATTCTGCGATCGTATGCGCGCTTGCCTGCAGGGCATTAGGACCCGAAAATGTAATGGCAGTATTGATGCCTTCTAAATATTCTACTGACCACTCTATTAAGGACGCACTGGATCTGGTGGAGAACTTTGGCTGTATGCACCAGATTATTCCGATTAAGGATGCTGCGGATGCATTTGACCAAATGCTGGCACCTGCTTTTCAGGGGTTGCCTTTTAACCTGACTGAAGAAAATATTCAGGCCAGAACCAGAGGTGTAGTCGTGATGGCTATGTCTAACAAGTTTGGTTACATCTTGCTCAATACGTCTAACAAGAGTGAATGTGCAGTAGGCTATGGTACTCTATACGGGGATATGTGCGGTGCAATAGGTGTCATAGGTGACGTTTATAAAACACAGATCTTTGAATTGGCCCGTTATATTAACAAGGACAAGGAGTTTATTCCTGAAAATACGATAGTAAAGCCGCCTTCTGCGGAACTCAGACCGGATCAAAAGGATTCTGATAGTCTTCCTGATTATGATACGCTGGACGCAATCCTTTATCAGTTTATCGAGCTGCGTAAGACTTCTGCTGCAATCATCGCACAGGGTTATGATGCAGAGCTGGTCAGAAAGGTTATAAAAATGGTAAATGGTGCGGAATTTAAACGTTACCAGACTCCACCGATCTTAAGGGTGTCTCCAAAGGCTTTCGGGCAAGGTAGAAGAATGCCTCTGGTCGGGAAATATCTTCCTTAAACCGGAATTAAAGATTACAAAAAAAGCTCATCAGCAAACCATTATGGAATGTCGATGAGCTTTTTTATTATTGGGTCTTTATGCTTTTTTTCTGCGGAATGCTTTTAAGGGAATCAGCAATGCAAGTCCGATGCCGGAAAGGCTCAGCAGCTGTGCGATGATATCTCCGCTTTTCGTGTAAAAGGTGAGCTGATCATTCAGATTTACATCCATTTTCAGCGCATCTCTTTTCCACCATCCTGAATGTTTAACAACGTCACCGCGCTGATCTATAAAACCTGAAATACCGGTGTTTGCAGAACGGACCACCCAGCGGCGGGTTTCTATGGCACGTAGTTTAGCATACAGGAAATGCTGATCTTTTCCGGAGGTATTTCCCCACCAGCCGTCATTAGTGATAATGGCAATAAGCTGCGCACCATCTTTAACGGATTGACCGATCCAACTGCCCCATAGTGATTCATAACAGATAACCGGGCTCACGCCGATACCACTCTGTGAATAAAAAACACCTGGGTCGTCCTGCCATCCCCAGCCGGATACTGTGCCACCCAAGCCTGCAAATACAGGGGAAAGGAACGAAAGTAATTTAGGGAATGGCATTTTCTCTACACCGGGAACCAGTTTGGATTTATGATAAAACTGCACATTAGGTGAATTTTCTAACTGTACAGCTGTATTAAAATGATCGTAATAACGTCCGCTGTTTGGATCCAGTGATGCGGAAATGGTTTTTTGCTCATTGTAGAAGCGCATGGTTTCCATTCCGGTGATCAGTGTGCCATTCTTATAGCGGTTTAAAAACTGCTGTAAGCTATGGAACTCACGGCTGTCTCTGATCTTCTCTTCGTCGACATAGCTTGGGAGCGCAGTTTCTGGCCAGATGAAATATTCGGTATTGACCTGTGCTACTGAATCTGATAATTTGGTTAAGATATCGAGCTGGTCCGCCGTGGACATACCGCCCATTTTCTCATAAGGGTCAATATTGGGTTGCACGACAACCACATTAACCGGCATCGGTTTTTCCTGGTAATTATAATATTTGGCCAGTGAAATTCCTATTGGAATTAAAACCAGCAGCAACCAGCCGAGTCCGGCCCGGATTTTCAGGTACCCGGTATTTCGCTGATAGCTTTTCCAGGCTTCAAAAGCCAGAATATTACTCAGAATGATCCATAAGGAACCACCATAGACACCGGTAGTTTCATACCATTGTGCAAGCTGATGCATTCCTGCCAGTCCGTTACCCAGGGTCATCCAGGGGAAAGCAAGGTCCCAGGACGCATGGAGATATTCCATGCTTACCCAAAAGCTGACCAGCCCGAAATAGGCTAGTTTTGGATTAGCGGTAACTAATTTAAGGCGGTAAAACAGCCAGAATGCAAAGGTCATGAGTAGTGCACCCAAACCATAGGGAATAAGTGAAACCAGTAGAGCCACTACGGGATTGTTATAAGCACTGATGGCGTTATATACCCAGTAAATGCAGGCTGTATTCCAAACCAGAAAAGTTAGTCCTGCTGTCAGGAAAACCTGCTTTCCTTTTTTCGGTCCTGGTTCTGCCATGATCCTGCTGATCGCAATAAACAGGGGAACCAGGGCAACTAGTAATAAAGGGGTAGTGTAGGGGATGGGCGGCCAGGCCAGCCAAAGTAGAAAAGCACTGGACAATGCCAGTGCATAATTTGATTTTATCTTCATCACAGAACTATAGATCAGCTAAAATACTTGCTTTTTTGGCTTCGTATTCTTCCTGGGTGATCAGTTGTTTATCGTAAAGTGTTTTGAGTTTACGGAGTTTCAGCGTGGTTTCATCTTCTGGTTCCGGAGTAGGTTCAGGAGCTGGTATATAAACTACGGGTTCAGGTTCCGGAATACTTTCCTGTACTGGAACTTCTGTGATGACTAGCGGTTGCTGTGATTGCTGCTGCTGCCCGGCAGCACGCCTTTCTTCCAGTTCTGCATTTCGCTGCTGCTCTTTAAAAGCCTCCAACTGCTCATAAGCGGCTTGATAAAGTTTACGTGCCTGTACTTTTGGAATGTATTCTGTAATGATATTCTCTCCATGCTGCGGTACACAGATGAATTTAGAACCGAACAGTTCTTCTTTAAAGGACACTTCTTTGATGCTTTTCCAAGAAATATCCTTGAAATTCATAGTGATACCGAAATTAGCCGGCTCACAATAAAAAATCCTCTTATTACTCACTACGATACAGTCCGGAAGCAGGTTTACTGCTGGTTTTTTCTGTACAGCCAGATAAAGAAGTTCTTCGCCGGAAACCAGCATGTCACTCAGTTTGCCTAATACCTTTTCAACAGCTTTAGGATCTTGTTCATCATTTAAAAATCTTTCGGTTATATTCATTTTATACCTTTTTAATCTGTTTATGCTCCTGATTGAAATTTGATTCTTGAGGCAGCTTTCTGCAAAACATTGCGGGATCTTAATCTTCCTCTTCTTCTTCTTCTTCGGGCTGGTCTTTACGGTAGCTTCGTTTCTCTTTTTTCTGAGGCTCCCTGCCAGCTACACAAATTACGAATTCACCCTTTAAAATATTGTTTTCGAAATGTGATTTTATTTCAAGAACCGTACCTCTTACTGTTTCTTCGTACATTTTTGTTAACTCCCGGCTTACAGAAGCCTGGCGGTCTTCACCGAAGTAGGTGCAGAATTCTTCCAGTGTCTTCAGCAGGCGGTGCGGGCTCTCATATAAAATAATAGTTCTTTCTTCTGAAGCGAGTTTAGTCAGTTTGGTCTGCCGTCCTTTTTTAACCGGAAGAAAACCTTCAAAAACAAAGGCGTCAGTCGGCAGGCCGGAATTAACCAGTGCCGGGACGAATGCTGTCGCGCCAGGCAGACATTCTATAGGTAAATCGTGCTTGAGAACTTCCCGTACAAGGAAAAAACCCGGGTCAGAAATAGCTGGTGTTCCTGCATCTGAGATCAGTGCAACTTGTTTGCCTTCCTTCAGAAAGCGTATAATTTCAGCAGTAGCCTGGTGTTCATTATGCTGATGGTGGGAATAGGCTTTCTTGTCTATTCCGAAATGTTTTAGCAGTGGTGCGCTTGTCCTGGTGTCTTCTGCCAGGATCACATCAGCTTCTTTCAGAATACGTATTGCTCTGAATGTCATGTCTTCCAGGTTCCCGATCGGTGTCGGTACCAGAAATAGTTTGCCGCCTGTGGTATTCTCCAAAACTTGTTATATTTGCTGAAAAAAAATAAATAATGCTGCAAGTTAACTATATCCGCGAAAATAGAGAGAAAGTTTTAGAACGCTTAAGCGTGCGTAATTTCAAACAGCCAGAGCTGGTTGATGAAATTATCAGAATTGATGAAGAACGCAGACAAACTCAAACTTCGCTGGATAACCTGTCTGCCATTGCAAATTCAAGTGCCAAACAAATTGGTGAACTGATGCGTAATGGTAAGAAAGAGGAGGCGGAAGCGATTAAACAAACTACATCAGCCAATAAAGAGCAGATTAAACAGCTGTCAGAGCAATTGGCAGCTGCCGAACAGCAGTTGCATCAGGCACTGGTTCAGTTACCTAATCTTCCTGCTGAAGCTGTACCTTCGGGTATTACTCCTGAAGAGAATGAAGTGGTTTACACACATGGAAGCCCTGCTGTATTACATGAAGGTGCTGTTCCGCACTGGGAACTGACGGCCAAATATGATATTATAGATTTTGAACTCGGTACTAAAATTGCCGGCGCAGGATTCCCGGTCTATAAAGGAAAAGGAGCACGTCTGCAAAGAGCGCTGATTAATTTCTTTCTGGACCGCGCGACCGAAAGCGGATACCGCGAAATGCAGGTGCCTTTAATGGTAAACGAAGCTTCTGGTTTTGGAACCGGACAATTGCCGGATAAAGAAGGGCAGATGTATCACGTAACTGAAGATAACCTGTATCTGATTCCTACAGCAGAGGTTCCTGTAACCAATCTGTACAGAGACGTTATTCTTAAAGAGGAAGATCTGCCAGTTAAAAACACAGCTTATACGCCTTGTTTCCGCAGAGAGGCCGGTTCTTATGGCGCACATGTGCGCGGATTGAACAGGCTGCACCAGTTTGATAAGGTGGAGTTGGTTCAAATCGTTCACCCTGAGCAGTCTTATGCTGTATTGGAAGAGATGAGCCTGTATGTGCAATCTTTGCTAAAGGACCTTGGACTTCATTACCGTGTATTGCGTCTTTGTGGTGGTGATATGGGCTTTACTTCTGCCATGACTTATGATATGGAGGTTTGGAGCGCTGCGCAGCAACGATGGCTGGAGGTTTCTTCAGTATCTAATTTTGAGACTTATCAGACCAACAGACTTAAGTTAAGATATAAAGGACATACCGGTAAAACTCAATTGGCACACACGCTTAACGGAAGTGCATTGGCTTTACCACGTATCGTCGCCGCTATTCTGGAAAACTGCCAGACGCCGGAAGGTATCGTCCTGCCGGAAGTATTAGCTGCTTACACAGGATTCGATAGAATTGATTAATAATCATTCCTAATTTGAAGGGCATTCATTTTTTGTGAATGCCCTTTTTTTATTTGGAGAATGCCAGCTTTCCGGTATTGCCGAAGCGTTCTGCGGATTGCGAATAGACACCTTTTTTGAAAAAAGCTTCGAGCTTTTCATTGAATTCTCCACCGTGGTTGGAATTGGCAAAAAATACATATCCGTCTTTACGTTCTATATTTATCCGGTAATAGGACTGAAAATTTCCATTATTCCCGCGATGATTATTATCTGGTGTTGTTAAACCAGGTCTCATAGAGATACCAAGTCCCCAACCTGTATCTCCATCATTTTTTGCAGTATCAGAAAGTACAACCTGCACTTTAAAGAATTCCTCCATGCTTTTGCGGGAGAGGCCCGAATCATTCATCAGTGCTGCCAGGAATTTGGCGTAAGTGATAGCTTCTGTGTGCAGACCTCCTGCCGGACCAAACCAGGTAGAGTCCTGCCCGGCTATAGAGCCTGGCCACTTATCACGTGCCTTTCCGTCGATGTAGCCAGTCACTTTATGTTTGGCAATAAACCGGTTGGTGCTAAACCAGGCATAAGATAAGCCCATAGGTATTGAAACCTCGCGCTGGAATAGCTGATCCAGTGTCTGCAGGTTGTTTTTAGTCAGGTGTGCAATGACTTTACCCAGGTAATAATAGCCTTCACCGGAATAGGAAAACTCAGTTCCCGGTTTAAAATTTAAATACAAGTCCCCTTTTGGGATATTTCTACTGCTATCTGCAAAATCGCTGGTCCGCCAGTTTGGAAATCCGGAGGTATGGCTCAATACCATACGTGCCGTGATTAATTTATAACGTTCGTCCTGTGCAATATCGGGGTAAGGCAGGTAGGTGTATAGCGGTGTATCCAGACTCAAAATACCCTTGTCTACGAGTCTAAGTACAAAATAGGTGAACATGGTTTTGGATAACGACGCTGCCTCAAAAATGGATGATTTGTTTACCGGTGCATGTGTAGCTAGATTGGCGATACCAATTGCACGGTGAAATACAATTTTCCCATCATTGATTACCGCTATAGATAAGCCAGGCACTGCGCCGGAGTCTATTTGTTGTTTCAGGAATTCATCCATTGCTTTCTCTGAGACATAGGTGCCGTTTAACGTTCTGATCTGCGTGTATGCATTTGTCCATAGTAAGAACAAAAGGATCAACGTAAGTCCTGTTCTAATCATTGCTGACGTTTTCATGGCCGTAACTGATTACCCGGGCAAGCTTCCACAGACCGTCTTTAAATTCCCACACCTGTACGAATTTGTACGTACCGCTAATTTTTTCCTCTTGTCCCTTATTGGTATGGTAAAAACGGTGTGTACCAATTTCTACGGCTCCATATCCTTTCAGCGGATGTACCTCAAGACTGCTTTTTATAAGCTCACGGCGAATGTGGTTACCTCTTTCACACATTTCTTTAATTGATAACATTTCATTGGCTGCCCCTTTTGTAAAGCCACCCAGATCATGGTAGAATTCCAGGTCGTCTTTTATAAACTTCCGGTAGGTAGTACTGTCACAATTATTGAAGGCCTGGAACATCAGGCTGTCTGCTTTGAAAATTTCCTGATATAAAGGAGTTTCTGCAGTTTTGTTCTGTTGAGAAAAGCCTGCGTGTGCGCAAAGCATCAATAGGCCAAGCATAATAGTTTTACGGATCATCGTTGATAGATTTTTGTAATGTTTGATGAGCGTATGCCAATCTGGATGCCATGACGCGGTGGCGTCTCTAATGATATTTAAAGGGCTATTTCTTGTTTATAGTGTTCATTAACGAACAGTCGGTTGTACGGTAATATGTTTGAAAATGGTGGCAAATAGAAAAGGCGTCCATTTTGATGAACGCCTTTTCTTATGAGTTTTTGATGAGTCTTACAGAACCAGGATCAGTACTAAGATGATAATGATAATAGCACCTACGGAAAGATAAACGCCTCCGCCTAAAGCACGTGCCTGATGTTTCATTTCCTTCAGTTCTTTACGGAGTTCTTTTTTCTCAGCTCTGGAAAGATTAGACTTATCCATGGATTTAATTTCTTCCACACGATTTGTAATTCTTTCTAATTGTGCCTTCTGTTCAACGGTCATTTCTACCTTATCTTTGGTAGTCGCAGCAGAAACCGTGTTGACACTGATACCTAACATGAAAATCAGTGTAAGGGAGTAAATTAATTTTTTCATAGTTCTAAATTTTTGAATTGAGATGATTGATATCTCTGGATAACAAAAAACCTACCAATTTACTGGTAGGTTCTTTTTAAAGGCGATAAACAGTCTTTTTCAATCATTATACTCATTCTCTTGTTCCTGCACTCCTGGTTTTATCTGAACAGGAGGTGTAGCTTAGAATAGGCATTATTTAATTTCGAATACAGTATTCATCTGGTAGTTTAATTTGATTTTTTTGAAATCAATATCAGGAGATACCATTCCGCCAGACGAATCTTCTGCCATTGATTTCATCATCATTGGGCTTGAACGGTAGTTCATCTGTGGGAATGACTCATTATTGATCTCCTGAATGTCCAACGGCGCACCAAGTTGAGAACCTATTGCTTCTACCAGGTATTGTGCTTTTTCTTTAGCATTCTGCAATGCCTTGATTTTCAATTCTTTTTTCAATGCTTCTATTTTAGAGTAATCGAAGCTTTCAATGTTAGTATAGGCAATTCCTTTTGGATCAATTGCTGCCATCAGCTGGTTCCATTTGTTCAGGTCAGTAACTTTCAGGCGGTATTGTTTGCTTACCAGAAAATCAGGGTTTTTCTTTTTCTCAGCGATAGTGTTATAGCTGGATAAATTATTGATCATCAGGTTTTCTGATGGGATCCCTGCCTTCTGTACAGCATTAAAAAGCTGTGTTTCTAATTCGTTAATTTCCACCTTTTTCTTACTGTTTCCATCTTTAAGATATTCTTTAAGTGAGATACTCAGGTAAATAATATCGGGGGTAACTTCGGTCTCCGCAGTACCGTTAACAGAGATTTTTTTACGTAAATCGGCTTGCGCCATTGCATTGAAACTGAAAAGGGCAACGATAGCCAGGGTTAATAATTTTTTCATGATACTAATTTTTGTGTGTTTAATGAATAGATGTAAAAATCGTGCCGATTCCATAACACCAGATTTAAATTCATAAAAAAAGCTATCCTACAGGAGGATAGCTTTAAGTCTTTAAGCGTTTTTGGTTTGTTTAATCTTCCAGTAATTCGTTGTTAGGGCCAATTTCTTCTCTGACTTCCTCTTTGAAGTAAGTCTTTTGAAAAATCAGGATCGTAACAACACCGATAAATATTGCTGAATCAGCGATATTGAATACCGGACGGAAAAAGATATATTCTTCACCTCCCCAGATTGGAACCCATTTAGGGAATACACCTTCCATTAAAGGGAAATAGAGCATGTCTACCACCCTTCCGTGGAACAGTGTAGCATAATCATAGATCTTGCCATAAAAGACAGAATCTATAATATTGCCTAATGCACCTGAAAAGATCAGTGCCACATTCAGGATAAGCCCTCTGTGATACTTATGTTTAATCATATAATGAAGCCCGTAACCAATACCAGCAACGGCTAAGATACGGAAGAGCGACAAGGCAAGTTTTCCGAACTCACCGCCAAACTCCATACCAAACGCCATACCGTTATTCTCCGTGAAATGGATAATAAACCAGTTGCCGAGAATTTTATATTCCTGCCCGATAAACATATTGGTTTTAATCCAGGTCTTTGAAAGCTGATCAATTAAAACCACAAGTAATATCAGAAGTATCGGTTTAGTATAGCCTTTCATTATGCTTGTTTCAATTTAGCTTCCATACTTAAAGTTGCATGCGGAACTGCACGTAATCTTTCTTTCTGAATCAGTTTACCGGTTTCGCGACAAATACCATAAGTTTTATTCTCGATGCGTACCAGTGCAGCTTCCAGATTCTCAATGAATTTTTTCTGACGGGCAGCAAGCTGGTTCAATTGTTCTTTCTCTAAAGTAGCAGATCCATCTTCAAGCGTTTTGTAAGTACCGGAAGTATCTTCGGTTCCATTGGAATTGGGGCTGCTTAAGGAATTGGTCAAAGACAAGAATTCTTCCCTCGCCATGCGTAGTTTTTCCTGGATCAATTCTTTGAACTCCTGAAGCTCCTGGTCTGAGTAGCGTGTTTTCGTTGGTTTTTCCATAGTAATTATTGTTTTGCAATCAAAATTTGTAGTTCAACATCATCGATCACTATTTTGTTTCCTCCATCCAGAGCAGTCTGTAGTGAAATGTTATCAGCAAGAATTTCCGCGCAAATGTAGTCTTTATTCTTTTCTACTGCAGTACTTATCAATGAATGCTGTTGTAAACTTACTGTAATGCGGTCTGTAACTTCAAAATTAAGTTCTTTTCTCAGGTTCTGAATTCTGTTAATCAGTTCCCTTGATAAGCCTTCTTCTTTAAGCTCTCCGGTAATGGTAACATCCAGTGCAACCGTAAGGCTGCCCAGGTTAGTTACCTGCCATCCAGGAATGTCTTCCGCGATAATTTCCACGTCTTCCAGCAGGATTTCATAGCTGGTTCCAGGGACTTTAAACAAGCCGTCCTTTTCAAAGGCAGCCAGTTCTTCTGGGCTCAAAGCAGTTAGTAGAGCCGCTACAGTTTTCATATCCTTACCAACTTTCGGGCCTAAAGCCTTGAAATTTGGTTTTAATTTCTTTTTAATGAATCCGGCAGTGTCTGTGATGAATTCAATGTCTTTGATATTTGTCTCTGAGAGAATAATATCTTTTACCTTTTCAACTTTTTGCTCAAAACCTTTATCCAATACAGGAATCAGGATCTTAGCCAGTGGCTGACGCACGTTGATACTCATCTTCTTCCTCAGGGAAAGTACCATTGAGGAAATCTGCTGTGCAAGTTCCATTCTTTCGTTAAGATCCTGGTCTATCATCGTAGTATCGCCAGACTGCCATAAGCTCAGGTGAACTGATTGCTCTGCTGTAACTGCCTTACCTACTGATAAGTTCTGATATAACCAGTCTGCAAAGAATGGCGCTACCGGAGACATTAACTGAGAAATGCGTACCAGACAAGTATACAGCGTTTCATAAGCTGCTTTCTTATCATCTGTCATTTCACCTTTCCAGAAACGACGGCGTGATAAACGGATATACCAGTTACTCAAATGCTCATCTACAAAAGTCTGGATTGCTCTGGCTGCTTTTGTTGGTTCATATGTTGCGTAACTCTCATCAACTTCATTGATCAGTTTCTGCAGCAGGGAAAGAATCCATCGGTCTAATTCACTTCGTTCCTGAACAGGTGTCTCATTTTCCGGATCGATCTCGAACTTGTCGATATTTGCATACAGTGCAAAGAATGCATAGGTGTTATATAAGGTACCGAAGAACTTTCTTCTTACTTCATCCAGGCCATCCATGTTGAATTTCAGGTTGTCCCACGGAGAAGCATTACTAATCATATACCAGCGTGTAGCATCTGCACTGTATGTGTCAATCGTATGGAATGGATCTACGCCATTGCCGAGACGTTTAGACATTTTGTTGCCGTTTTTATCCAGTACAAGACCGTTTGAAACAACATTTTTATAAGCGATACCACCATTACCTACACGGGCATTCACAGCTTTAATCTCTTCACTGGTTTCGCTAAGCATCACTGCGATAGCATGCAGGGTAAAGAACCAGCCACGTGTCTGATCTACACCTTCTGCAATAAAATCTGCAGGATATGAGTTCTCAAACTCTTCTGCGTTTTCAAACGGATAATGCCATTGTGCATAAGGCATCGCTCCACTGTCAAACCAAACGTCAATCAGATCTGCTTCGCGGAACATACGTTCTCCTTTTTCTGATTTCAGGATCACATCATCTACAAACGGACGGTGCATATCTTTAAGTTCAAAAGCGGCATCCATGAAACCAGCGTCAACAGCGACTTTAATCTCTGCATTCAGCTCTGCGATTGAACCGATACATTTCTCTTCTGTTCCATCCTGAGTTCTCCAAATCGGAAGCGGAGTGCCCCAGTAACGTGAGCGGGAAAGGTTCCAGTCTACCAGGTTTTCCAGCCAGTTGCCAAAACGGCCTGTACCAGTAGCTTCAGGTTTCCAGTTGATGGTTTTATTCAAGGCCACCATTTTCTCCTTTACTGCAGTAGTTTTAATAAACCAGCTGTCCAACGGATAATACAGGATGGGTTTATCAGTTCTCCAGCAATGCGGATAACTGTGTTCATATTTTTTAACGTCGAAGGCTTTATTGTCTTCTTTCAGCTTAATCGCGATTAATACATCGGTTGGCTTGAAATCAGGTGCCTGGCGCTCTTCGTCTGTATAGTACTCTTCCTTAACATATTTGCCGGCGAAATCGGTTACTTCGTCTACAAATTTACCTAGTTTATTAACCAGTGGAAGTTCATTACCCTGGTCGTCTTTCACCATAACCGCCGGTACACCGTTTTCTTTGGCAACCCGGAAATCGTCCGCTCCAAAAACAGATGCAATATGTACGATACCTGTACCATCTTCAGTGGTTACATAATCTGCAGGAATTACGCGGAATGCTTTTTCTTCCAGTTCAGGATTAGTTACGTAATCCAGTAGCTGGTGATATTTCAGACCACAGAGGTCTTTACCGGTAAATTCGGCTGTAACTGTCCATGGGATCAGTTTATCGCCTCCTTGGTAAGCGGTAAAATCGAGATCTTTCGCCTCAGTTTTAAAATGTTTGGCAAGTAAATCTTTTGCGAGTACAAGACTAACCGGTTTAAAGGTGTAAGGGTTGAAGGTTGCCACTTTAACATAAGCAATTTTCTCACCTACAGCCAATGCACCGTTGGATGGTAAAGTCCATGGTGTTGTTGTCCAGGCAATAATCGCTGTTTCTTCCTGCTCATTACTGAACAGAACTGACATCAACGGATGCTCCTGATCTTTTTTAAGAAAGAACTGTGCAGTGATCGAGGTGTCTTTGAGCATTTTGTATGTACCTGGCTGATTAAGCTCATGAGAACTCAGTCCGGTACCCGCAGCCGGAGAATAAGGCTGTACGGTATATCCTTTATAAAGCAGGCCCTTATTGTAAAAGGTCTTTAATATCCACCAAAGTGATTCGATATACTCATTTTCATAAGTGATATAAGGTTTTTCCAGATCTACCCAGTAACCCATTTTTTCAGTCAGGTCATTCCAGATGTCCGTATAACGCATTACTTCTTCACGGCAGGCAGCATTATAAGCTTCAACAGTGATTTTAGTACCGATGTCTACTTTTGTAATACCTAGTTTCTTTTCGACCGCAAGTTCGATTGGTAACCCATGGGTATCCCATCCGCCTTTACGTTTCACCTGGAAACCTTTCAGGGTCTTGTAACGGCAAAAAATATCTTTAATAGCACGGGCCATAACGTGGTGAATACCAGGCATACCGTTTGCGGAAGGCGGACCTTCATAAAAAGTAAATGGGTTAGCTTTAGAGCGGGTAGAAATACTCTTCTCAAAGATATTTTCCGCTTTCCAAAATTCCAGTATCTCTTTACCTATTTTAGGTAGTTCTAATTGTTTAAATTCCCTATACATCAATCCAGTATCTTAAAAAAATAAGGATGCAAAGTTACGTATTAAGAATGAAAAATAGTAGAAGTGTCAAGAATTACATTGGAACTCAGATTCTTCAGCTTGTTTGATTTTTGATATTTATATTTACTGCACAAAAATTAACGTCAAGACCTGCATCATGATCAAAACAATGAAACTTCAAAAAGCTGTAATTGCTATTTTACTGGCTGCTGTAGCTCTGGTGGTATATTTAATGAGCGATGAAGATAATAGCTGGAGTAAATACCTGCTTGAGCTTTCAGGTTTTTTGTTCATGTTAGGTGGCTTCCTCTTTCTGTACCCGATCCTGTTTTCACGCAAAGACAAGGAAGGTTGTGTGGAACTTGATCCTGAGGCGCCGGTACAAACCGAAGAAAACCGGAATTCACAAGAATAATATTTCCTTATATCTGCAATATAGGGTCGATTTTAAAAATAAAGGCTCTGGATGTTGTTCCAGAGCCTTTATTATAAATTAAACTTTTGACACCTGAGCTTTTACCAGAACTTTACATAAAGTGCAGTAATGATCAAAAGCGTAAGAATAATTAATGCCATAGTTGAAGGTTTAACTTTAAACATGGATTTATCCAGTTCAAATGCCTTGGGATTAATTTTAGGTCCTGCGAAACTCATCACAATCATAATCAGCATTGTGAAACCGAATGACAGTCCCATACAGATGTGAAAGGGGATTTCATAACCGCCGTTTCCATTCGGATAGGCTGTGTACAGTATATTTTCATGGCCCATCACCGCCGGGGCAAACTCGTTAAAAAACACAGAGAAAATAAAACCTGCAAGTACGCCCGCAATTGCAGCAGATCCAGTAGTTCTTTTCCAGAACATTCCTAAAAAGAACATAGCAAATACACCCGGACTGATAAACCCTGTATATTTCTGAATATAAGTGAACCCGCCTACACCACCAATGCCCAGAACATCATTCCAGGTGAAAAGTATCGCCAGAATCAGTCCTGCAAATACTGTCGTCCTTCCAACCAGTACCAGCTCCTTTTCATTCGCATCTTTCTTGAAATACTTTGAATATACATCCAGTGTGAAGATGGTTGAGATGCTGTTTACCTTACCGGCAAGAGAAGCTACGATAGCAGCCGTAAGCGCGGCCACAGATAATCCTTTCAGTCCGGTAGGGAGGAAGGTGAGTACTGCAGAATAAGCCCCGTCTTTGCCACCGATCAGCTGAGGGAGATGACCGCCTTTGTAAAGAACATAGGCCGCTATACCCGGCAGCATCACTATAAGAGGCATTAATAATTTAAGTAATCCTGCAAACAGAATCCCTGTTCTGGCAGTATGCAGGTCGGCGCCCAGCGCACGTTGTGTAATATACTGGTTGCAACCCCAGTAATTAAGATTGATGATCCAGATTCCTGCAACATAAGAAGCCAGTCCGGGGAAGGTCAGGTACTTGCTGATCTCGTTTTGCGTGGACTCTGCAGTGGGCTTTGGAATAATCATTTTAAAATGTTCCGGAGCCTGCTCCATCAGTACGTTAAAACCGGCAATAGCATTACTGCCGACGCCGAATTTTTCGCCAACAACTGTTAATGCAATATAGGTGGTAACTAGTCCGCCCAGAATCAGAACGCCAACCTGGATCACATCAGTATATGCCACGACTTTCATCCCTCCCAATGAAATAAACAGGGCGAAGACGGCCAGCGCAATCATAATGATATGCAGATAACCTCCGCCGGTCAGGCCGTTAATGGCGACTGCACCCAGATAAAGAATGGACGTCAGGTTGACAAAAACATATAGAAATAACCAGAAAACTGCCATGATCAGCGCCACGGATTCATTATACCGGGTCTGAAGAAATTGTGGCATGGTATAAATCTTATTTTTAAGGTAGACCGGGATAAACCAGACAGCCACAATGATCAGGGCAATGGCTGCAATCCACTCATAGGCAGCTACAGCTATACCAAGGAAAAATCCTTCACCACTCATACCGATGAATTGCTCAGCCGATATATTGGATGCTATTAGTGAAGCACCTATAGCCCACCACGTTAATGTGCCTTCAGCCAGGAAGAATGCTTTCGCATCCTGTTCATCCTTTTTCCTTTTATGGTATATTGAGTAGCCGTATCCTGAAACAACCAGAAAGTAGATAATGAAGACCACATAATCTGCGGTCACTAAACTATTGCTCATAAAGTATATTTGGTTAGGTAATTCCTGGATCTATCTGTTTAACTGATAATAGGCATCATTCCATCTAAGGTCATTCTGCAGTTGCTGAATTTGCGTGTGCTTATCGATTCCAACGTACTCGATACCCGCCATAGCAGCGAAGTCTGTCAGATGTTCTGCCGTCAGGTTCTCGCTATAACACGTGTGGTGTGCGCCACCTGCATAAATCCAGGCTGCACAACCTGTTTTCATATCGGGTTGTGGTCTCCACAATACCCGGGCAACAGGTAGTTTGGGCAACTCATGTTCTCCTTGTACGCCGTCAACTACATTTACGAGCATGCGGAATCTGTTACCCATATCCACGATAGATGCATTTAATGCAGGACCATTCTCTGCATTAAAGATCAGTCTGACCGGATCTGCTTTCCCGCCTATACCTAAAGGATGAACTTCACATCTGATTGGTCCTTTAGCCAATGCAGCATCAACTTCGAGCATATGTGAACCTAGTACAAAAGAGTTTCCTGGTTCAAAATGGTAAGTGTAATCTTCCATAAAAGCATTAGCACCCTTTAGACCACTGCCCATTACTTTCATGGTTCTAACCAGCGCTGCGGTTTTCCAATCTCCCTCACCAGCAAAGCCATAACCCTCACTCATTAAACGCTGTACTGCAATTCCCGGCAGTTGACTGATACCATATAAATCCTCAAACGTATCGGAGAATCCCTTAAAGTTTCCATCCTGCAGGAAATTACGCAGACCTATTTCAATCTTGGCGGCTTCACGTAAAGAAGCATGCTGTGCAGCCCCTTTTTGTAGGTTTACAGCCAGTTCGTAAGTGTCAGCATATTCTTTAACCAGGCGGTCAATATCTGCATCTGTAGTCTGGTTTATAACTTTAACCAGATCACCGATCCCATAAGTGTTTACCGAGTAGCCAAACTTAATTTCAGCCTCAACTTTATCACCCTCAGTTACTGCAACATTACGCATATTGTCACCAAAACGCGCAAATTTTGCACCCTGCAGATCTGCCCATCCAGCGGCCGCGCGCAGCCATGCGCCTACGCCAGCTCTTAATTCCGGATCTTCCCAGTGACCCGCAACTACTTTTCTGTTAATTCGCATTCTGGACATGATAAAACCGAATTCGCGGTCTCCGTGTGCACTCTGATTCAGATTCATAAAATCCATATCCATCGTGCTCCATGGAATATCACGGTTAAACTGGGTATGCAGGTGTAACAGCGGTTTCTGCAGAATTTTCAGTCCGCCTATCCACATTTTAGCCGGGGAGAAAGTGTGCATCCAGGCGATGATACCTATGCAGTTTTCTGATTGGTTGGCTTGTTGGCAGACTTCGTAAATTTCCTCATGTGTCTTAACGGTCGGTTTGAAGACTATTTTTACGGGTACTTCCGATGCGTCATTAAGCGCAGCTGCAATTTTCATGGAATGTTCAGCCACTTGTCTGAGTGTTTCCTCACCATATAAATGCTGGCTTCCTGTAATGAACCAGGCTTCTGATTGTTTAAGATTTATAGTCATCTGATTTTTTTTATTGGCCGTAGTATGAGTCCGAGCCGTGTTTTCTTTCGTAGTGTTTTCTGATTAATGCTGCTTTCATTGGCTGAACAGCCGGGTTAATCTGCATAGTGAGAAAAGCCATTCTGGCTAGTTCTTCGACAACAGCACTGTTGTAAACTGCTTTCTCCACTGTGCTGCCCCAGGTAAAAGGGGCATGGTTGCCGACCAGGATCATTTCTGTTTCCTTGTAGTTGAGTCCTGAAATCTCCAGATGCTCCATAATCTGGAATCCGGTCTCATATTCATAATTACCGCTGATCTTTTTATCATCCATGGGTGGGGCACAGGGCACCGCCAGTGTCGTATGGTCAGCATGCGTAGTTCCAAAGACCGGGATCGGTTCCAATGCCTGCGCCCAGGCCGTTCCGTAAGTAGAATGGGTATGAACAATTCCGCCTATTTCCGGCCAGTGCTTATAGAGTACCGCATGTGTCTGCGTATCTGAAGACGGGCGAAGGTTTCCCTCCACAGTTTGGCCGTCAAAATCTACTATAACCATCTTTTCCGGTGATAATTCTGAATAAGGAACACCGCTTGGTTTAATCGCAAAAACTCCCTTTTTCCGGTCTGCGGCACTGGCATTTCCAAAAGTGAAAAGGACCAGTCCGAAGGCTGGCAGTTGCATATTGGCTGCATAGGCCTCTTCCCTGATGTCTTCGTAGTTATTCATTTGATTTAAGGTTGATGTTGTTCAATAAAATTTCCCAAAGCCAGATATTGGCCAAATCTGGCCGCGTAATACCCGAGTTTGTCCTGTTCTGGTTCATAGATTGCATCGAAACCGCTGCCCATGCCCTTCATCGCGTCCTCAACGGTGGGGTAAATTCCCGCAACCACTGCGGCAAATATTGCAGCGCCTAATGCACATGTGTGTTCAAACTGGTGAATGCGTATTGGCATATTAAGTACATTAGCCATCATCTGCATGATATAAGGCGACTTCTTAGCTACCCCTCCAATCCCTATAATTCCTTTTACGGGGATACCTTCACTGGTAAAGCGATCTACAATGTTTTTAGCACCGAAACAGGTAGCCTCCGCCAATGCACGGAACATTCGAAGTGCATCAGTGCCCAGATCCAGGTTGATCAGTGCACCTTTCAGTTCCTGATTAGCGTCTGGCGTCCTTCTTCCGTTAAACCAGTCCAGACCAAGCTCATCATCAGCAGAGAATGGAATTAAAGCAGCCTGCCTGCTTAACTCAGGAATCAGTTGGTCGGTTAGCTCCTGTTCCAGCGCGGCAGCCGTTGCTGCGTCCACTAACGCTGATTGCGCAAGCAGGTTTTTTAATGGCCATGACAATAGCTGCCGGAACCACGCGTAAGTATCTCCGAATGCCGACTGCCCTGCCTCCAGACCGGTCATTCCCGGTATGACTGAACCATTAACCTGGCCGCAGATACCGTGGATAAGTTTACCGTTGATGTCAGCTGCAGGCGCCACAAGAATATCACAGGTTGATGTACCCATCACCTTACTCAGATGATAAGGTTCGATCTGCCCGCCAACAGCGCCCATATGTGCGTCAAAAGCTCCTACACCGACCTGAACGGCAGTATGCAGACCTAGCTTTTCTGCCCATTCTTCTGACAGGGTGCCAGCAGAGATATCAGAGGTATAGGTTTCTTTAAATAAGCGTGAAGTAAAGCCATTTAACAGCGGGTCCAGTGAACTAAAAAACTCTTCAGGCGGCAACCCTCCAAATTCTTCTGCCCAGAGCGCTTTGTGCCCGGCTGCGCAACGGCTTCTTTTCATGTTGGTAACGCTGGTTCCTCCGGTTAACAAAAAAGGGATCCAATCGCAGTGTTCTACCCAGGAATAGCAAGCTTCACGGACAGCAAGGTCTGTTCGTAAGGTATGGAGCAGTTTTGCCCAGAACCATTCCGAGGAATAAATACCGCCGCAGTAAGACAGGTAATTTGTGTCAAATTTGCTTGCATGCGTATTGATCTGTGCGGCTTCTTTAACAGCCGTATGATCTTTCCATAGCACGAACATTGCATGCGGGTTATGCTCAAATCCGGGTAGTAATGCAAGTGGTACTCCGGCTTCATTCACCGCCACCGGTGTCGATCCGGTTGTATCTACTGCAATAGCCCGTACGTCTGAGGCTATTTCTTTTCCACCCGCCTGTGCCAGACATGATTTTATGGTGTTTACGAGTCCTTCGGTGTAATCCAGCGGATGCTGGCGAAACTGGTTGCTGGAAGGGTCACAGTATAAACCCTGTTTCCAGCGGGGATAGTTAAATACCGAAGAAGCAATCTCTTTCCCGTTCATTGCGTTGATCAGGACCGAACGGACAGAATCTGAACCGTAGTCAACCCCGATAACATATTGGTCTGTTTTCATCAGTTTTATAATTTGGTTAGCTGATGGATATACCATCAGATTTATAAATGTCTAATTAACGTTTATTTATTTGGTAAATGAAATTATTTAAGAAAAAATCAGATAATTTTTTTTCAGTGACGCATGATAAAGGCAGAGGGTAGGTAATCGAAACTGGTCTGATTACTGTTTCAGGAAGGATTAGCGGGAAGAAAGGATGGGAAAAAGAAATGGCCGGCTAATGCCGGCCAGGAAGATTAACTAATCAGGTTCTCCGGATTAGGAATGAAATTCAGGAAAGCCTGGAACTTGGCTTTATATTTCTTCTTGTCTAGTTTGAAATAGAAAGCACCCTTTTTGGAGTTAGATTTATCTTTCTCCTCCAGCTTTATCAGCAGGCCTGTAGAAGTCAGTTTACGAATAAAATTACGGTTGTCAATTTTGGTATTATAAACGCCTTCGTACAGACTTTGCAGTTGCGGGATAGTAAATTTGCGTGGTAATAGTTCGAATAATAGTGGATGGAGAGCAGCCTTATATCTGATTTTCTGTTTGGCAATTTCCACCATTTCATCATGATCAAAGATCAGCTTAGGCATTTCGTTGATCAGGAACCATTCAGCATGATACTGGTCGCTCAATTGTGTTTCATATTTGTGGATATCAATCAAAGCAAAGTAGGCGACAGAAACTACACGTTCCATCGGGTCACGGTCCGGACGGCCAAAGGCATGCAACTGCTCCAGGTAAACTCCGTCCAGTCCGGTTAACTGGAGCAGAATTTTGTTAGCTGCCTCATCCATACCTTCGTCGGCATCAATAAAACCGCCCATCAGACTCCATTTATCTTGTTCGGGTGCAAAGCCCCTTTTGATCAGCAGGATTTTTAAATGTTCACCGTCGAAGCCGAAGATGATACAATCTATAGCAACAAGTATGCGTTTCTTATTCGTAGAGTCGGTCATTAGTGGTGTTTTAGGCTAATTAGTATAATGACTAAATTTGATATTAATAATTTTTACGCAAAATATGAAGAATTTATATTAATTGTTGTTATGACAGTTAATATAAATTTAACTAATTTGCTGTTGCTAAATATAAACATGTAATTATGAATTTGAACCGTTACGTCTTTCCTGCAGTTGTATTATTTGCAGGATTATCCACTGCCTGTAATTCTGAAACAGCTAAACAATCAGCGGCAGACTCGCTGAGTCATAGTTCTGCGGCAGCTGTCCTGCCCGATACACTGGCTTTTCAAGGTAAATACAATGAACAGGCAACTCATTTATACGTATTAAAAAATAAAAGTGGCGATGAAGCCGCAATTACCAATTATGGCGGTCGGGTAGTATCATTGTTGGTAAAAGATAATAAAGACCAACTGGTTGATGTGGTTCTGGGCCATGACGCTATCGGGCCTTACCAGGAAAAACCGGAATCTTATTACGGTGCTCTTATCGGTAGATATGGAAATCGTATAGCCAAAGGAAAATTTACGCTCGACGGTAAGACCTATCAGCTGCAGATAAATAATGGCGTGAATTCTTTGCATGGTGGAACTGATGGTTATCAGGCAAAAGTATGGGGTGGCAGGCAGGTAGATCCGCAAACTGTGGAACTTAACTATATATCAAAAGATGGCGAAGGGGGTTATCCCGGTAATCTGCAGGTTAAAGTTACCTATACGCTGCAGGATGATCATTCATTGAAGATTGCTTATGAAGCAAAAACAGATAAAGCTACGCCTGTTAATCTGACTAATCATTCCTTTTTTAACCTGAACGGCGCAGGTGATCCATCGGTACTGGATCATATTGTTCAATTAAATGCTGACGAATATACGCCTGTTGATACCGCTCTCATACCAACTGGTAAGCTGGCTAAAGTTGCGGGTACACCCTTCGATTTTACCAAACCAACCCCAATAGGAGAGCGGATTGACGCAGATGACGCACAGCTTAAAAACGGTAAAGGATATGATCACAATTTTGTATTGAGAAAAGGAGATGGACTGAAGCAGGCCGCGATAGTGAGCAGCCCGAAAACGGGAATTGAAATGGAAGTACTTACCGAAGAACCGGGGGTACAGTTCTATACAGGAAACTTTATGACAGGTGAAAAAGATAATGGAAAAGGGAAGACCCGTTACGGATACCGTTCTGCTTTCTGCCTGGAAACTCAGCATTTTCCGGATTCACCGAATCAGCCATCATTTCCTTCGACTATTTTACAGCCAGGTAAAACACTTAATTCCACAACGGTGTATAAGTTTTCTGTCAAAAAATAAACCTGGGAAAACAAAACAGCGTGAATATGATTGTTTAATTGTACACCTAATTATTTGATATGGAGTCTGAAAACAACTTAGAACAACAAGCGGTCAATACGGTCCGTGTGTTATCGATAGATGCAGTACAAAAGGCTAATTCCGGTCACCCCGGAATGCCAATGGGAGCTGCGCCAATGGGGCATGTGCTGTATGCACACGCCATGAATTATAATCCCGGGAACCCCGAATGGGCAAACCGGGACAGGTTTATCCTTTCTGCCGGTCATGGCTGTATGTTACAGTACAGTTTATTGCACCTGACGGGATTTGATGTCAGTATAGATGATCTGAAAAATTTCAGGCAGCTGCACAGTAAAACTGCCGGTCACCCCGAACATGGACTGATCGATGGGGTCGATGTCACAACCGGCCCGCTTGGGCAGGGATTCGCTAATGGAGTCGGTTTTGCCATTGCGCAGAAGCATCTGGCTGCCCGGTATAACAAACCAGGCTTCCCCGTTTTTAACTATAAAATATATGCTATTTGCAGTGATGGGGATATGATGGAAGGTGTAACCTCAGAAGCCGCTTCCCTCGCCGGGCATCTCGAGCTCGGTAACCTCATTTATCTGTATGATGATAACCATATATCAATCGAAGGGGACACAGCTATATCTTTTAATGAGGATGTCGCCAAACGATTCGAGGCTTATAACTGGCATGTTCAGGTTGTGGAAGACGGAAATGATCTGACAGCTATTCAGAATGCTGTTCGTAATGCACAGCTGGAAACACAGAGACCATCCCTGATTAAAGTCCGTACGCAGATTGCTTATGGAAGCCCAAATAAAGTAAACACTGCCGGAGCACATGGGTCGCCCCTTGGTGCTGATGAAATCAAACTGGTCAAAGAAGGTTTTGGTTTTGATCCTGATGCCTTTTTCGAGGTCTCTGCTGAAGTTGCAGATTTTTATAAAAAGGCTGGAGACCGGGGCAAAACAACCAATGAGAAATGGGATGAACTTTTCGCGGCGTATGAAAAGGAATTTCCTGAACTGGCTGCAGAGTACACACTTGCCAGGAAAAAACAATTGCCGGAAGGCTGGAAAGAACAGCTTCCTGTATTTGAACCATCAAAAGATAAAATGGCTACCCGTGTAGCCTCAGGGAAAGTCCTCAATGCGATAGCTGATAAGCTGCCCGGATTAATTGGTGGTGCGGCCGATCTTGCACCTTCTACAGAGACATTATTGAAGAAATTTACCAGCTTTAGCAGTGAAGACAGAGGAGGGCGGAATCTACATTTCGGTATCCGCGAACATGCTATGGGTTCGGCACTTGTGGGTATGGCACTAACTGATGGTGTAATTCCATATGGAGCTACCTTTCTAATTTTCTCTGAATATATGCGTCCACCGATCAGGCTGGCCGCAATTATGAAGATCAGACCTATATTTATTTATACACACGATAGTATAGGTTTAGGTGAGGATGGGACAACCCACCAACCGGTTGAACAGTTAATTTCTTTACGTGCGATTCCAAATATTACATTAATCAGGCCGGCAGATGCGAATGAAACCGCACATGCCTGGAGAGTGGCGCTGGAACATAATGATGGTCCGGTGGTATTGGTCTTAACGCGTCAGGGGCTACCGGTATTGGATCAGCAGAAATATGGAAAAGCAGAGGGAGTGGAAAAAGGAGCTTATATCCTTTCTGAAGCATCTGCAGAGGCGAAACTGATATTAATTGCCACTGGTTCTGAAGTTGCGCTTATATTGGAAGCACAGCAAGATCTGGAAGCTGCCGGAATTCCGGTCAGAGTGGTAAGCATGCCTTCCTGGGAGTTGTTCGAAAAGCAGGATGCTGCTTACCGGGAGTCAGTTTTCCCGAAAAATATCCGTAAAAGGCTCGCCGTTGAGACTGGCTCACCTTTAGGCTGGCATAAATACGTTACAGATGAAGGAGATATCCTGGCTATGCACACCTTTGGTGAATCTGCTCCGGCAGAGGACTTATATAAGGAGTTTGGTTTTACAAAAGAAAATGTGATCAAGAAAGCAAAAGCATTGCTGGATTAAAAATCGATAATCGATAATAAAGTAAAGGCGCTGAGATTTTGTCTCAGCGCCTTTTTTACATCTTAGAGAACAAGAGATCTCCCACTAGTGGGAATCACTGCCGCCGGTAATCTTTGAAAGCAAATAAAAGGCACCCTTAGTTGCAATCCTTGCATCGTCAGAAAGCTTTTCAAGTGGGCTAATCTGGATAAAGCCCAGTTCGGCGGTACCCGTTTTTACTTCCAGCTTTCTGAAATGAACTTCTTTTGAACCCGCCTTATTTTCCTGCCTGTCCTGATCCTCTTTCTGGTGATTATCTACAACAAAAATATACTCACGTCCTGCCGATCTGACTACGGCATCCTGTGGTACTGCCATAGTATGCTCTTCGCCAATATTAATTAATGCCGTTACATACATTCCCGGAATGAGATTTTTTCCTGCCTGATTATCAATAACAGCATGAACAGTTACACCCTTACTTTCGTCTTCGAAAGATTTGTTGATGCCGGTGATACGCCCGGTTACCTGCTGATCATCCTGATTGGTAAGCTGAAAATTTACTTCCTGACCATTTTTAACTTTCATCAAATCCTTCTCAAACACAATAAGATCGCAATGAATCTTTGAATTATCCACAACTTCCATTACAGAAGTTCCTGGCTGAATAAAAGAACCGGTATTTGCGGTGATCTTTCCGATTGTACCTGAAATCGGAGAACGCAAAGGGAAGCCATGTTTCATTTTTCCTGCAGAGACCTCTCCCGGAGAAATACCCAGTTGGCGTAACTGATTTTCAAGCGCAGCAATACCAGACTTTTCAGTCAGGTAGGCGGCTTCTGAAGATTGAAAGAATTTGCCGGTACCCGCCCCAGCCTGGCGCAGCTGCTTTTGCCGCTCATATTCAGCAGACGTATAACTGAAACTATTTTTAGCAGATAGATAATCCTGCTGGATTTTTAGCAGATCCTGATTCTCAATGCTGGCCAGGACCTGTCCTTTACGAACCTGTTCGCCTTCCAACACAGAGATATTACTGATAATTCCACCTGATAATACACTTACATTCGCCCTGTTTTGCGGTGGAACTGCAAGCTGCCCGTTTGCTTTAACTACCGCATGCAGGTTTTTCATGGAGACAGTGCCCAAGGTTATGCCAACAGCTTTCATTTGCGCTTCATTCAGCGCTATTTCTTCTTCTTCATGTCCATGTTCTTCATGGGTAGCTTCAGCATTTTCTCCTTTTCCCTGCTGACAGCTTTGCAATAAGAGGAAAGGAACGAAAAGCAGGAGCAGGGTGATTTTAATTAGATGCTTCATTTTTTTCTCCTTTTAAATAATGTAACTGAATAACCGATTGATTGCTGCGGTCTGCAGCTTCCAGATATGACAGCCTGGTCTGGACCACGGCAGACAGGTGTTGTACGTATTCCATATATCCGATTTCTCCCAAGCGAAAAGATACCTGCGCAATACGAAGCTGCTCCTCGGACTGAAGCAGGCCTTCAGAAAGGTACCATGCAAGTTCTTTGGCAGAGAGTTCGGCTTGTTCCTGCTCCTGTGCATATTTAAGTTCCAGCAGCGACCTATCTTGCTCCAGCGTTTGCATGGCAACCTGCAATGCAATTTTCTCACTGCTAATTTTTGATTTACCTGCTTTGAACCAGAGTGGTACCGATATTCCAGCCTGGAAACCTGCTATCCTGGTCCCTGGAAAATAGGTCCTGGAGATATTAGCCGGGTTAAAGCCTGAGATAAGCATTTGCTGACTGTAACCAACATTAAAATCGGGCATGAGTCTGGCCTTTTCTACTTTGATTTTTCCAGATGCCACTTCGATCTGTTGTTGTGCATAAAGTAGCTGTGGATTACTGCTTAGCGCTTCCTTACTGGCAGGTTTATATTGTAATAGGGGTAAACCCGAAGCCGGAAGTTTGATTGACAACGATTTCCCTGTCAATTGTTCCAGGATACGTTGCTGCTGATCTTTAGCAGCAACCGTTTTCAGCATTAATAACCGGATTTCCTGATATTTTTGTTTGGCCGTCATTAGCTCCAGACTGGAGGTTTCGCCAGTTTTAAATCTGGATGTCGCCTTTTCCCGGAAATCCTTGTAGATACTGTCCTGATAGCTCAGCAACCGGATAGTTTCCAACTCATGCAGTAGACTGTAATATGCCTGCGTAATTGCTTTGCGGACTTCCATTGTTGTCATTTTACCGGCATTAATGGCAAGTCCTGTTTGACTTTGCAGTAGTTTATGCTGACGAGTATATAATCCTGGCCACGAAAATTCCTGACTGATGCTAATCGCATTGTCATTGTTTCCGCCACCAGTGGGATCCTGGCTAAGCGTAAAAACAGTTTTAGGGAGATCTGTTCCGGAACCTTGCAAGGCTTTAGCCTGTTCAATTGTTAAATCTACCTGCTTAAGCTGCCGGTTACCGGTTGCAGCATCTTCCAGCAGCTGGTTTAGCTGCGGATCCGTGGATAATTCTGTCTGTACAGGTTTAGATCGGAAATCCTGTGCCTGTACCGTGCCGGTGCCTGCCAGTACCAGGAATAATACAGGTAGTATTTTACCTGTTTTACCAAGCCCTTTGGCTTCGTCTTTCCCGCTAAACAAGATATAAAGGCAAGGCAGAACGAATAGTGTCAGAAAGGTGGCCATTAATAGTCCTCCAATAACTACTGTGGCCAGGGGCCGCTGTACTTCTGCTCCTGCACTACCTGATAGCGCCATAGGCAGGAAGCCGAACGAGGCTACCGCGGCGGTCATCAGGACTGGTCTCAGACGAATCTTAGTGCCTTCCAGCACGCGTTCATAAATATCGGTCATACCGTCTGCTTTCAACTGGTTGAAAGAACCGATCAATACAATTCCATTTAATACAGCGACGCCAAAAAGAGCGATAAAGCCGACTCCCGCCGAAATGCTGAAAGGCATGTCTCGCAGGTGTAGTGCAACAATACCACCCATCGCGGCAAGCGGGACGGCTGTAAATATCAGCAGACTTTGTTTCACCGAACGGAAGGTCAGGTAGAGTAAGGCAAGAATTAACAGCAAGGCAGCCGGAACCGCAAGAGATAACTTTTGCTTGGCTGCCTGAAGATTTTGGAACTGACCGCCATAGGTAATAAAATATCCACTTGGCAATTTCACTTTCTGGTCAATCAGCTTTCTGATTTCTTTCACTGTACTTTCCACATCCCGGCCACTAATATTAAAGCCTACAAAAATCCTTCGCTTGCCATCCTCGCGACTTACCTGAGCTGGCGCTTCCTTAAAGCCGATATCTGCTACCTGACTCAGTGGGATGCGATGTCCGGAGGGTAACGGGATCAGCAGGTTTTCTACATCAGTAATATTATTCCGGAGTTCATCCTGTAACCGTACAACCAGATCAAACCTTTTCTCCCCTTCAAAAACAACGCCTGATACACTTCCCGCAAATGCAGTCCGCAGTATCATATTTACGTCGCTGATATTCAGTCCGTATTGAGCAATCTTATTCCGGTTGTAATTGACTGTAATTTGTGGCAGACCACTAACCTTTTCTATATAAGGTTCCGATACACCTTTTACAGGTGCGATAAGTTTAGAAATTTGTTCCGCCTGAACGGCTAGGATATCCAGATCTTCACCAAAAATTTTAATCGCGACATCCTGGCGGATACCGGTCATGAGTTCATTAAAACGCATTTGCATTGGCTGGGTAATTTCAACCTGAATTCCGGGGATGAGCTCGAGCTCTTCCTCCATTTTCTCCATCATCTCTACCCTTGTTTTTGCAGAAGTCCATTCTGATTTAGGTAGCATGGACAACATCATATCGCCCCTTTCCAGTGGCATAGGGTCTGTTGGGATCTCTGAACTTCCAATACGGGTAACCGCTTGTTTGACTTCAGGAAACTTAGCTTTCAATAAAGCTTCTGCTTTCCCGAACGTACTCACTACTTCAGATAATGATGTGCCCTGCATCATAGAAATTTCCACTGTCAGATCACCCTCTTCCAGAACAGGAATAAACTCGCCTCCCATACGGCTGAAAAACCAGATGGAGAAGATGAACAGAATCAGCGTCACAGAAACAATGAAGGTCCGGATACGCAGAACCTTCACTAATGCACTATGGTAATAACCCTGTAAATAAACTATCATACGATCAGACCAGCTTTCTTTGTGTACAGTGTTTTTGCTGAGAAACAAGGCGCTCATCATTGGCACATAGGTGAGTGAAAGAATAAATGCACCTAAAATGGCAAATACAACGGTTTCAGCCATGGGACGGAACATTTTCCCTTCAATACCCATCAGTGCAAATAGCGGTAGGTAAACGATCAGGATAATCAGCTCACCGAAAGATGCGCTGGTTCTGATTCTGGAAGATGCCTGATACACTTCTTCATCCATTTCTTTTTGTGTCAGCCTGGTTTGCCCGCCTTCATTTTTTCGGGTACTTAGACGGAAGACTATAGCTTCAACGATGATAACTGCACCATCCACGATTAAACCAAAATCTATAGCGCCCAGACTCATCAGGTTTCCGGATACACCAAAGAACCGCATCATAGCGAAGGCAAAGAGCATAGAAAGTGGAATGACAGAGGCAACGACCAATCCGGCCCGTAAATTACCAAGCAGCAGAACCAGAACTAGAATTACAATTAAAGCACCTTCCATCAGATTGGTCCTTACTGTGCTCATGGCACGGCCGACCAGCTCCGTCCGGTCGATGATCGGTTCTATAACTACACCTTCAGGAAGGGATTTTTGAATTTGTGCCATACGGGTTTTAACATCCTTAATGACATCATTAAAGTTTTCTCCCTTTAACATCAAGGTAACTCCTGCTACTGCTTCACCTTCACCATTACGGGTAACTGCGCCATAACGGGTCGCACTTCCAAATTGAACCTTGGCGATATCACGAATTAAAACCGGTCGGCCGGCGATATTCCTGACGACAATACTTCCGATTTCTTCCAAAGAAGCAACCTGTCCGGTACCCCTGATAAAATAGACGTTATTTTGTTGCTCAATATAGGAGCCCCCGGTATTTTCGTTATTCTTTTCCAGCGCGGTGAATACCTCTGGAATGGTCAGGCCCATTGCGTTTAGCTTGTCATTGTCCAACGCAACTTCATACTGTTTCACAAAACCACCCCAGCCGCTTACTTCGGCTACGCCCGGTGTTCCGGCCAGCTGGGTTCTCACCAGCCAGTCCTGCAGGGTGCGCAGGTCGGTCGCACTATATTTTCCTTCATAGCCCTTTTTAGTGTGGAGGACGTATTGATAAATCTCTCCTAATCCGGTGGTTATGGGAGCCAGTATGGTCTTGGCCAGACTTGGCGGAATATTGGCTTCAGCCTCTTTTAATTGTTCATTGACTTGTTGGCGCGCCCAGTAAATATCAGTCTCATCCTTGAATACAAGGGTAATTACAGATATTCCTGAGCGGGAAACAGATCTTTTTTCCAGTATGCCGGGAATATTGGCCATGGAAAGTTCGATAGGAGCGGTAATATATTGTTCTACTTCCTGTGCACCCAGGCTTGGTGCCTGGGAAATAATCTGTACCTGGTTATTGGTAATATCCGGCTGTGCATCTATCGGTAAATGATAGATAGAATAAATGCCCCAAAGGATGAGTCCAAAGGTCATCAGCCCGATAGCTACCTTGTTCCGTACAGAGAACGAGATAATACGGTCAAACATAAAAATGATGATAAAAGCAGCCCGCAGAGCTGCAATAAGCAAAAAATAATAAGATTAGCCAATTAATTGGCTGGGATTAGATGCTTATGCTATTTGAGGCGGCTGCCAGACAGGCATGCTGATTTCGATATATTTTCCAGCCTGATAAGGACGTGTATTAGTCTGGTGTTCCTTTACCGGAGTGGAAGTCAGGCTCATAATCTTTGCGATACTCGACGTTGCACAGCAGGTACAGTTGCAAAAAGGTGAACAGTGATCTGCAGATAAGGCATTTTCATGGTTCTGCGCAGCCAGCTTGACAGTTACTTCTGCGCCGGAAGGCACAGGCTGTTCATCGGCGCAGGGCACGAAATTCAGCAAGCTGACCATTATTAAACAGAAAAGCGCAATTACTCGCATGAAATAATATTTATGAGCTGTTGTTATTCAGCAAGCAAATATATCTCATTTAAGCGGAAATGCTAAAATACGATTGTCTTTTAACTGTCAGATACTGTATTTAGTTTTATCTTAAAAAACTGGCAGATGAGTTGCCGGATCCGGATAAATCAATAGAGGTAATCGGGTCTCGGTGGCAAATTTTCCTGTATGACTTTTTCCAAAAAGATTCTCCAGGAAAGTTTTTTCCCTATGTACCATTACCAGAATATGGCAACTTACTTCTGTAGATAACCAGCTTAGTCCCTCTTGCAGATGCTCTTCTTCTACACTGCGGTAGTATACTTTTGGATAATTGATATGTGCAGCCACTTCTTCCAGGAAATTTCTAACTTGTTCACCGGGTTCAGTTTTCAAAGTTGACGGAGCATGAATATGCGCAAGCATAATTTCTGCTTTAGTATGTGTAGCAAGTGTTGTGAGAGAGGAAATTACGGCGATATCGCTGTGACTTAAATCTGTTGCAAACCCAATTTTACAAAGTTTGCTGTAAACAGCATTCTCAGGTACAATCAGCACCGGTCTGTTGGTTCCTTCCATTACAGCCGCCATATGATTTCCGCCAATCAGGCCTGAGAGTCCCTTTTTATGACTTCCCATTACCAGCATCAGATTATTTCGGTCTGAGAATAATCTTTCGAGCTGAAGAAACAGCGGGCCATCCTGAAACTGGTAAGTGATCTTTGGTTTATAGGCGGTGTCAGTCAGTGCGAGCAAGGTTTCCAGTTTTTTTGCCTGCAAAGACAGTTCACTCACGGCGCCTTCCCTGAATTCATCGTAGACCTCAGGCGGCCAGGCCACAGGCATACCCATGCTTTCTGCTACAGGCAGTTCAAAAGCATGAAACAACAGGATGTCTGCATGAATAGATGCGGCCATATGCAAGGCATAGATTGCTGCATTTTCTGATCTTAGAGAGAAATCGGTGAGTACGGTCAATGTTTTCATGATTGCTGAATTTTAGCAGGTGCACATCCGGAACGATGTGCTACCATACTATAAAGCTATAAAACAACAATTTGTTTGCTATTGATCTGTATCAGTGTTATTAGTGATGCTTATCAGATTTTACTCCTGCTCATCGGTTTCCTCATCCTTTTTAATAATCAGGGAGCTTCCATTGAAGACTTCTCTGTTTGCCCCTGTGCCGGTCGTATCCGGGAGGGGCTGCTCAGTACTCTCGGTAACAAGTTTATCGAACTGACTTGTTGGATTTACATCTTCCTGATTCTGCTGTGCTTTCTTTTCTTCTTCCATAATATCCGTTTTTGGTCTTTCAACATTTATGGTTCTGTTGTGTTTCAAATTTTTTATAAATAGTGGAAGAGTATTGTTTTTCAGCTAAAATCAGTGGAGAAGGAAACTTCCTTCCATTCTTCCATCTGACTGGACAGGAAATTAATTTTATCCGATGCCCGCTGATAGGCGTCGCTTCCTAAAAACAGATTGACTGGTGGATTTTCACTTTCGGTAATTTTAACTAACACAGCAGCTATTTTTTCCGGGTTGCCAGTTTGCATGCCATGCATTGCGTTGAATTTGGCATGATGAGCCCTGATATAATTATATTCAGGCATGTTGTTGCCAGCGTATACCAGTGCGTCAGCAGATGCGAAATTGGTACGGAATCCTCCAGGGGAAATAGCTGTGACATGAATACCGAGCGGTTTCAGATCATTTGACAAACCTTCGGATAAACCACTAAGGGCAAACTTTGTTGCAGCATATACCGACCATCCTGTGCCGGGGGCAAAACCGGCAATAGAAGAAATATTAATGATGTTCCCGGATTGTTGCTTGCGGAGGTAGGGCAGGGCATGCTGAATTACGCGGATTGCAGCAAAAAAGTTAATGTTGAAATTCTCATTGATCTCTGCCGTTGAAAGTTCTTCCAGCGCTCCGCCGGTTCCAAATCCGGCATTATTTACAACGACATCAATTCTGCCGAATCTTTCTACAGCTTTTTTAAACGAGTTCGCTATCGATTCCTCATTTCCCAAGTCTACTTCTATAGGCAGAAAATCGTCTGACTCAGAAATATTTGACAGGGAATCTAAACGGCGGGACGTACCTATTACAGTGTGTCCCATCTGGAGCAGGTTTTTAACTAATGACAAACCCATTCCTTTTGAAGCGCCAGTAATGTACCAGACTTTATTTGTATGCATAACTTTAAATTTTATGCTACAAAATTACTGGCTGCGGCCAGGGCAGTGTCTGTCCCAATCAAACCAATTACTTTACAAATCAAACCTTCCGGTAAGAAGAAGGGGTTATGCCCATATGTTTTTTAAAGAATTTATTAAAGCTTAATGGTTCGTCGAAACCCAGCGAATAGGCAATTTCAGCAATATTAAATGTGGAATGACGGAGCATTATCTTGGCTTCGGTAGTAATTCTCTCATTGATGTGTTCGCTGGTTGTTTTACCTGTCGTTCTCTTGATGATCCGGTTTAGATAGTTCACATGAACGGCCATTTTCCCTGCAAAAGAACCGGGACTGCGCAACGTAATTTCTTCCGTACTAAATTCAATCAGAAACTGCTTTTCCAATAAATCCAGAAACTGTGCGGTTATTCTCGTGCCAGAATCTGGCTGGTGCAATGTCAGATTATGGGTTGTCATTTTTAAAGTCTGGAAGATCAGCTGACTAAGATAACTCCTGATCAGATCATATTTATAAAGGTATCCTCCATCCATTTCTTCGAACATATTGGAGAATATAGCGTCAGCTGCTTTATATTCGTCTTCATTAAGTTGAAAAACAGGGACAGCACCGGTGGCAAACAAGGGTAGTTCATTGAGCTCAAGTCTGAAATTTTCTTTATAAAATTCATCTTTAAAGACACAGAAATAGCCCGTTGTGTCCTGTTTGATATTTTCATAGGAATAGGGAATAGAAGGACTGAAAAAAAGTAAAGTTCTACCACTCACCTGGATCACCTGATCACCATAATAAAATACATTATCGCCGACATAAAGCATTACCTTATAAAAATTGCGTCTGACATGTCGTGGCGCTTTTCTCTCCTGTTTTAACCTGTCCTGAATCCGGAAAATATTAAACTGTCCGATTCCTGCCCTGATATCGGAAGGGATTATATCAAACTTTTTTTGGTAAAATTCTTCCAGCGATTCCATATACAGACAATTTAATTCAGCAAGTATAAAAAGATATTTTAAACCGATCAATTATGACATCCGTATGAAGTGTGTCTGTGAGAACAATTCGCTGGAATCTTTAGTTTTATATCAGGTTCAAATAAATCAATGAATTATGGATAATAACAATAGGATACGCGTTTGTGTTGCAGGAGCGACAGGGTGGGCTGGCTCGGAACTTTCGAAAGCGTTGGCCGGATCTGAAGAATTTCATTTGGTTTCAGCAGTTTCCCGTAACAGCGCCGGTAAGAATCTGAAAGATCTTTTTAATTTAACATCAGATATACCCGTATTTGCTACGATAGAGGAGGCGTTGGCCGTTGGATGCGATGTTTTAGTGGAATATACAAACCCTGAAATTGCCAGGCACAATATAATTACTGCGCTGCAGAAGGGGGTAAATGTAGTTGTTGGAACATCAGGATTATCTGATGAAGATTATAAAGAGATAGACGAAATCGCACAGCAACAGCAGAAAGCAGTTCTGGCGGTGGGAAACTTTGCAATAAGCGTGGTTTTATTAAATAAATTTGCAGAGATGGCTGCAAAGTATATGTCTAACTGGGAGATTATAGATTATGCCAGTGCAAGTAAACCGGATTCGCCGAGTGGGTCTGCGAGAGAATTAGCCTATCGGCTGGGTAATGTGCAGCGGCAGACGCTAAAGATTCCCATAGAACAAACTAAAGGAGTACCTGCGACACGGGGTGCCGATCTAAATGGAACTCAGGTGCATGCGGTAAGGTTACCGGGTTTTGTGATCTCCCTGGAGGCGATCTTTGGTAATCCCGATGAGAAGCTAACAATTAAACATGAGGCAGGCAATAGTGCAGCTCCTTATGTACAGGGGGCATTTTTAGCAATTAGAAATGTTGGAACTTTTACCGGTTTAAAAAGAGGTCTGGACAGCGTTATGAATTTACAATAATGCAGATGAAGAATTGCTTTCCATTGTTACTGTTGTTTTTTATTACAGGTTACAGCGCATACTCTCAAACGGTGCTGCCTGTTCCGCCAAACATATCTTCAGCATATACTAAAGGTACGAGGGATTTATCTGGTGCGGCTGGTAAAAATTACTGGCAAAATAGTGCAGATTATCAGTTAAAAATTGAATTTGATCCAGTAACCCGTTTGTTGAAGGGGAAAGTGATAATCGATTATATGAATAATAGTCCGGACACCTTGCGGCAACTTGTTTTTAAACTCTATCCGAATTTATATCAAAAAGAGGCGATGCGGACAGTGCCTGTCTCAGCAGCAGATTTGACCAGCGGTGTGAAGATAAATGCTGTTACGATCAATAACCAAACACAAGATAGTACAAAGCGGATCATCAGGAGTACGAATATGTATGTACGTGGTGTAAAAACACCTCCTCATGAAAAAGTGCATGTGGAGATTGATTACAGCTATATTTTAAATGAAGGCTCTTTTGTCAGGACAGGACAAATTGATCCGGGAGCCTTTTTTATCGCTTACTCTTTCCCGCGTATAGCAGTTTATGATGATATAGACGGTTGGAATGAGTATCCCTATACCGGGCGAGTGGAGTTTTATAATGATTATTGCAATTTCAATGCGGAGATTACCGTGCCCGGAGACTATCAGGTGTGGGCGACAGGCGAACTGCAGAATATAAATGATGTTTATTCGGAGAAAGTTGCAGCACGTATAGCTGAATCTGGAAAGAGCGGTGAAGTTATTGATATTACTACGGTACAGGATATAAAATCTGGTATGGTGACCAGGAAAAATAAGGTTAATACCTGGAAGTTTAAGGCCAGTCATGTAACTGATCTGGCATTTGCAATAAGCAATCATTATGTGTGGAAAGCCTCAAGCCTGGTGGTCGACCCGGTTACGCAGCGGCGTACACGTGTTAATGCCGTGTTTAATCCGGAGCATAAAGTTTTTGAGCCGGTAATTAATTATGCTCACAAAACTGTCGCAGCAATGAGCTATCAGTTTCCGGCTTTGCCTTTCCCGTATCCCCATATTACGATATTTGAAGGATTAGATGCCATGGAATATCCGATGATGGTAAATAATTTACCTTTTGAAGATAAACAGGAGACCATTCAGTTTACTATGCATGAGATATTTCATACGCTGTTCCCATTTTATGTCGGGGTAAACGAGACGAAATATTCCTTCATGGATGAAGGCTGGGCTACATTATCCGAGTTTCTGCTCTATCCGATGGTTGACACCGGTCATCTTAAGCATGATATTAGTGATATCAATAAATATTCGGGTACTGAGGAAGATTTGCCGCTAATGACACTAACTTCACAGCTGTCCGGTAAGGCAAGATATATGGATAAGGACCTGAAACCAGCCCTGGGACTCCATTATCTGAAAGAAATGCTTGGTGATAAAATATTCCTTAAAGGTCTGAGATACTATATTAACGAGTGGGCAGGAAAACATCCGACACCTTATGATTTTTTCTATGCAATGAATACCGGTACTGGCGTAAATCTGGACTGGTTCTGGAAAAGCTGGTATTTTGAAAAAGGGGTTCCTGATCTGGCTATTAAGAAAATTAGTAGTAAAGGTGCCAGTCATACGGTGGTAGTTGGTAATGTGGGTACCTCGCCAATACCCATACATCTAAATGTTTTATTTACGGATGGAACCAGGCAATTCCTTAATTCCAGTATAGCCTGCTGGAAAGATGGTAAGCGAAGTTTCACTTTTCATTTCTCTGCGAAAAAGCAGTTAAAAAAAATTGTGCTGGGTGATGATTTTGATGCAGACGTTAATCCGCTCGATAATATTTGGGAGGCCAGATAAAAACCAGGCATAAAAAAAGCCTTTCAGATTCTGAAAGGCTTTTTTGTGGGAGATACTGGGTTCGAACCAGTGACCCCCTGCTTGTAAGGCAGGTGCTCTGAACCAGCTGAGCTAATCTCCCTTTGGTTCTGCCGTTTATTATGCAGGACGGGCTGTCCTGGTTTAAATAATTACCTTTCGGTTATTTATTTAGTGGGAGATACTGGGTTCGAACCAGTGACCCCCTGCTTGTAAGGCAGGTGCTCTGAACCAGCTGAGCTAATCTCCCCTTGGTTCTGCTCTTTGCGCCTTTTGGCTAGCTGAGCAAGCTATTCCCCGTTGTTGGGAGTGCAAATATACACCTCTAATTTAAAACACCAAAACTTTTTTAATATTTTTAAGAGAGAACATCTTCCAGGATTTGATGAGATTTAATTTCTCCAAAAGAAGCAGTATGTAAGTTGTAGTAAACCAGTATTTTATCAAGGATGATTCTCCGGGTGGCATTATCCATTTTTATTTCATTTAAATTTTCAAAAGCGGTGGTAAAAAGCTGAATAAACAACAAAGCCTCCTTTTTCTGGATAAAATAAGGGTGTAAAGGTGGGAGGGATTTAAACTCACCTTCCTGTAAATCGAAATAACTTTGATCAGTTTTATGTTCCATGCTTGGGGCGAAGCCAAGAAATCTGGTTAATTTCAGTAAGAAAGCCAGATGAAAACTCGGATTGGCCTGGGCCGTTTCATCGATCCAGCATAAGGAGTTAAAGATGTAATTAAATAAATGTTCGTCTGCATGCTGCTGCCGGATACTTTTATATAGCACCTCATTCAGGAATATGATCATTGTACTTTTAATCAGGTCGTAGGGAATGCTGCGGAATACCGGAGTAGGCAGCAGTTCTGAAATCCGCTGGATTCCAATATTGGGTTTATGGTATACTACCAGATCTGCAAGATGCAGAGATTGAAGCATATTCATCCTGATCTTTGCTTTCGGCTTTTTAACTCCGTTGATCATATAAGACTGTATACCGAATTTTTCGGTGAACATTTGTACCACTACACTGGTTTCGCTGTAAAGCGTGGTTTTTAAGACTATTCCCCGTGTCTTATGCAGCATAACTGATAACTTTTGGAATAAAAATGACTGCTCCTGTCAGGATTGCGATAACAGCCGCCACCAATACTGCGCCGGCAGCAATATCTTTTATACGCCCGGCTTTCTCATTATAATCTGGAGAAATCAGGTCGACCAGCACTTCGATCGCTGTATTAAAAAGTTCTGTACAGAGTACTAACCCGCTAACGAATATTACCGATAACCATTCTCCTGCATTGATTTTCAAAAACCAGCCCGCTAAAGTGACGGCAGCAGCAGCAAAAAGATGAAATCTGAAGTTAAGTTGGGTACGGACGGTATAGGCAATTCCGGAGAATGCATAGCCAAAACCTTTGATGAATTTGTGCATAGCATAAATATTGGTCAAACATATAAATTAATAAGCATATTTGCTATATGAGATGAATAGGTCATTTTGTACCTTGTGCCTCCAATAATTAGAAGTCTGAAGTATATTTAGAAAGCTGCTTTCTTCTTATTTAACATTAAACAATTATCAATTTCAACGATTCAATCCAATATGGAAAGTAAGTTAGCCGAAAAAAAACCAAGCTCTGTTATCCCAATGATTACCATGACCCTGCTGTTCTTTATGTGGGGATTTATTACCTGCATGAATGATATACTTATTCCGCATCTGAAACAGCAGTTTCAATTGAATTTTCAGCAGTCCATGCTGGTTCAGTTTGCTTTCTTTGGCGCTTACTTTATCGGTTCAGTAATCTATTTTCTGATCTCCTATTATAAAGGGGATCCTGTAAATAAAGTAGGTTATAAAAAAGGAATTATTGCCGGCGTATTATTATCGGCAGTAGGTTGCTGCCTTTTCTATCCTGCGGCATCCCTGTCTGTCTATGGCATTTTTCTAACTGCCTTATTCGTTCTGGGATTGGGCTTTACTATTTTGCAAATCACCGCAAATGCTTATGTTACTCTTCTTGGAGATGAAGAAGGTGCATCCAGCAGATTAAACCTTACTCAGGCTTTCAATTCATTTGGTACTACAATAGCTCCGGTACTTGGCGGACACCTGATTTTTACACTGTTCACTCAGAATGGGCAGGTTACTGCAGATTCTACTAGGATTCCTTATCTTATTTTTGCAGGTATCCTGGTTTTACTGGCTATAGTGATCAGCCAGGTTAAATTACCTTCGTTCAGTACTGATGCAGAAGAAGAAAGAGGATTGGGTGCTTTGAAATTCCCTCAGCTGAAATTAGGTGTTGTAGGTATCTTCTGTTATGTAGGCGCCGAGGTTGGTATCGGAAGTTTATTAATTGCATTTATGGAGAAACCGGAAACGATGGGCTTACCGGAAGTTGTCAGTAAAAACTACCTGGCTTTATTCTGGGGAGGTGCTATGATCGGCCGTTTCCTGGGTGCAATTTCATTAAGTAATCTGGCACAGGCTAAAAAGATACTTTATATGATAGCAGCAGCAGCAGTTGTGTATTTAGTTATCTTTAGTATTGTAGACCTTACCTTTGCACAAACTAGTTTTTTCCTTGTATTTATCGTATTAAATATTCTGGCGTTCTTTGTAGGCCGCTCAGCACCGGCACGTACGCTGGTATTGTTTGCTGTCGTTAACGTGATTTTGCTACTCGTATCTATTTTCAGTACAGGTGAGATGGCAGTCTATCCAATTTTAGGTATTGGATTGTTCAACTCGATTATGTTCTCTAATATTTATACGCTTTCAATCGCCGGATTAGGTAAATATGTGAGTCAAGGATCTTCATTATTGGTTATGGCTATTTTGGGGGGTGCAATTTTACCTCTGGTACAGGGAAGCCTTGCCGATGCTGCTGGTATTCAGGATTCATTCTTTATTCCTGTTGCCTGTTATATATATATCCTGATCTTTGGATTATACTGTATGAGAAAGGTTAAAGTAGACCCTAATCTGAAGGTGAATGTAAACCACTAAAATTATATATAACGGAAACGAGTAAGAGGAGCCTGGTCAATGAAAATTGAGCAGGCTCTTTTGCTTTATGGAACCTTTCAGGCTTTCATTTGTTGTTCTCTTATTATACAATCATAATGAAGTCCCATGAAATTATTAGAGAATAAAGTAGCTATAGTTACAGGTGCTGCCTCCGGTATCGGAGAAGCAGTGGCCCATATTTTTGCTGAAGCCGGTGCCAAAGTTGTTGTTTCTGATGTCGACCAGGAAAACGGAGAACGCGTTGTCGCGGAACTTAAGTTGCAAGGTGCAGATGCAATCTTTGTACAAGCTGATACCTCAAAGCCCGCAGACAATGAAAAATTAGTTAAAACTACAATCGAACAGTTTGGTGCATTACATATTGCTGTAAACAACGCCGGTATCGGTGGCCCTGCTGCCCGGACAGGGGAGTATCCGGTTGACGACTGGGATAAAGTAATTTCCATTAACCTCTCCGGTGTTTTCTATGGTCTGAGATATCAGATTCCGGCGATGCTTGAGCACGGAGGTGGAAGTATCATCAATATGGCTTCCATCTTAGGACAGGTTGGTACCAAGCTCTCAGGTGCTTACGTAGCGGCCAAGCATGGAGTTGTAGGTTTAACAAAATCTGCTGCGCTTGAATATGCTGAGCAAAATATCAGGATCAACTCTGTAGGACCCGGATATATCCGTACTCCATTACTAACTAAACACCTGACTCCAGAGCAAATGGACAACCTGGTACAATTGCATCCGGTTGGGCGTCTGGGTGAATCCAAAGAAATTGCAGAGCTGGTATTATGGCTGGCTTCCGATAAAGCTTCCTTTGTGACCGGAGCTTATTATGCAGCAGATGGCGGATATCTTGCTCAATAAATAAGATTAACGCTTACCTTTGTGGGTAAGCGTTAATTTATGTCTGTTGAAAAAAACACCCTCCATCCAAGAAATCTTCACCGTTCCAGGTATGATTTTCCAGAACTAATTCAAACCTCTCCTGAGCTGGAGAAGTATGTTGCAGAAAATCCTTACGGTGATCTTTCTGTAAATTTTTCTGATCCTGAAGCTGTTAAAATGCTCAATAAAGCATTGCTCATGCATTTTTATGGATTGAAGGAATGGGATATTCCTGCGAACTATTTATGCCCCCCAATTCCTGGAAGGGCAGATTATATTCATTATCTGGCAGATCTGCTTGCTGCGCTTAATGGCGGTGAAGTACCTCGCGGTAAACAAATCAAAATATTGGATATCGGTACAGGTGCGAACTGCATTTATCCGATTATTGGGCACCAGGTGTATGGATGGTCATTTACAGGGACAGATATAGATAAAAAAGCTATTCATTCAGCCGAAAATATCGCCGCTTTAAACCCAGTATTGCAGCATGATTTAAACTTTAGGCTGCAGCATTATCCTTCCGCTATCTTTAGGGGAATATTTAAACCCGGAGAGCTGTTTGATCTTACACTTTGTAATCCGCCCTTTCACGCGTCGGCAGAAGAAGCACTGGCTGGTTCCAGAAGAAAGGTGCAAAACCTCAGTAAAGGCAAGAAAACTGTCCCCGTATTAAATTTTGGTGGTCAGCAGTCAGAACTCTGGTGTAAAGGCGGTGAGCTGGAATTTGTCCGTAATATGGTTGCTGAAAGTAAAGAATATGCAAATCAGTGTTGTATGTTTAGTTCTCTGGTGTCAAAAAGCGCGAATCTTCCACCTTTATATGCCGCGTTGGAAAGAGCAGGGGCGCCAAGAGTTGAGACTGTTTCTATGTCACAAGGACAGAAACAAAGCAGGTTTCTAGCCTGGACATTCCTCAACGATACTGAACTGGATAACTGGCGTTTAAAAAGGCTGGCTAAAAAAAGTTAACGGAAGAGTAATACCTTCACCTGTTTTCCGTTTAATTTACCGATTACCGCATCAGTTTCAATATCCCTGAATTCCAACGGGGATTTTTTATTATATTTCAGGATTAGGTTACAGTAGATATGGGCGCATTTCATCCAGTTTTGGGCAAGCAGTACATTCTTCCACAGATTTGGTCTGAGCCACACAGTGTGTCCGTCGATACGTACAAACTCCTTTTCCTGAAGCTGGAGCATGGTGTCAATGATTTTTGCATGTTGTGCGGCTTGATTAGGCGATTCCTGTACTTTTTTATTGGCGTAGATCATGTTTATAATGCTGAAATGACTTGCTGATCCGGTAAAACTAAAAATTTTGAAGCACAAATTAATATCTTAACTTTAAACCATGTTCGATAAAACCACGTATCAGGCCGCCAGAATTATTGCTCCTAAAGTAGAAGCTATTTTTGCGCAGCACCTTGCGAAAGCCAGGGATAACGGGGAAGAAGATCTGGCTCCGCTGCCATCTGCACAAATTGTCGAGACGATAATTGATGTCACTTTCTGGGCTAGTATCCGGAAAGAAGAGGGGCATTCACCTAAAATATCCCTTGCTTTTCTATCGCCCGCACAAGCGGGAAATCCATTGTTGTTTAAGCAGCGGCTTCCCCTTAATCCTGCGGTATTAACTAAAATAGCGCCCGGTGTAGAACGTGCGGGTATCCATATAGGAATCTGGGAGGAAGAAGGTGAATTATTTATCTGGGGGACCACCACAAGCATTCCTAATTTTTGCTTTGTTCTTGACGTTTCTGAGCCGGCTTTGCTGGTTATTAAGCATCGCAGAATCTACGGATTCGGTAAATTCACGAACCTTGCAGTACTTAAAGGGGACCAGATTAAAATTGTAGATACCAATTCTGCTAATGTTCCGGACAGCCCGTCTATGCTGCTATCTCTTCTCGATCTTACGGCGCCCTCCTACTGGAATGATACTGTTAATGTATTGATCCAGCTGGCAGTATCCATGCGTTCACATCAGCGCGGAGGTACTTTACTGGTTGTACCGGGCGATAATAATAATTGGTTGCAGTCTATTATCAAGCCCATCCAATATGGTATTCAGCCTGCTTTTGGCGGACTGTCAAACTTGCTTAGACAGGACCGTAAAGAAGCAAGTCAGATCTTTTGGCAGACGGCACTTAAAAGAGAGGTGGAACATCTGGCAGGACTTACTGCGGTAGATGGAGCAACAGTGATTACTTCAGACTATGAACTGCTTGCATTTGGTGCTAAAATCGGGCGGGCAAAAGGAAAAGAACCAGTAGAGGAACTGTCTTTTATGGAGCCGATTGCCGGTGGCGATGCTGTCCTTATTCATCCTGCCAAAGTTGGTGGGACAAGGCATTTATCTGCCGCTCAGTTTATTCATGATCAAAATGGGGCAATCGCACTTGTCGCTTCACAGGACGGGCATTTCACCATTTATTCCTGGTCCAGCCTGCAGAGCCGCGTTCAGGCACATCGTATTGATACTTTACTGCTTTAAAACAAAATCTATAAGCTATTTAGCCTTAATGGCCTGAAAATAAGACACAAAAAAAGCGTTTGGATCTCCAAACGCTTAAAAAAAATAAGTACTATATCTTAAGACTTATGTCCCGTTTCAGGAAAATATAATGGCTCCGGCAATGACTCCCAGGAATAATAGAATCATAACTATCCGGTCTGCATTGATCCATTGTTTTTTGGTTAATGCAGCTTTTTTTGCTGATCGGTCCTTTCTGGCTAAAGGGGGAAATAATAAACTTAATTTCACTAACATAAGCGAATTCTTAAAGGTACAATCAAGAATAAACAAACTGTGAGCCAAAGTCTTCGAATCTGATAAGATCTTGATATTTAAATTTTTCTATGACATTCCCATTATTTCTGGGTCATAATCTCTCCAGATATCGGTCCTAAAACGCAATAATTGCTTGCTATTATTTTTTAATTCTGGTTTAAAATCGGGAATATCTTACTTAATTTCTCTGATTTTCAACTAAATAACTTTTTCTGTTTAATTTTATTTATCTGATAATCAGTGTTTTGATATTTATATTTCAATTCATATAGTACTATGTATTGCATATTACTATACAAAGCATATATCTTTGTATTATGATCGCAGAAAATACACAAACACAAATGCGCAAGGGCATACTTGAATATTGTGTGCTCCTGATTATCTCAAAAGGAGAGATATACGCCTCGGATATTATCGCAGAACTGAGGGCCGCCAAACTCCTGGTTGTGGAAGGAACTCTTTATCCTTTATTAACGAGGCTAAAGAACAACGGTCTGCTCAGTTATAACTGGGTAGAATCAACTTCTGGGCCTCCAAGAAAGTATTATATACTAACGCCTGAGGGTAAGGCAATACTAGGACAGCTGGACGGTACCTGGCAGGAACTCTCGTTTGCTATTGACCATGCAAAAAACGCATCACTATCCTAAGCCGGGCCGAAGACAGACTAAACATTAATAAGACTTAAACAAATATATTCCGATGAAGAAGACATTAAATATCAATATAGGAAACTCCATAATTCACATCGAGGAGGATGCCTATGAAATACTCACACAATATCTGATCGCTGTTAAGCAGCATTTCGGGAAAAGTGCTGATGATTTTGAGATTGTAAAAGACATAGAGAACAGAATTGCAGAGATGTTTGCAGATATTTTGCAGGCACAGCACAAACAAGTTATCCAAAAAGAAGATGTTGAAGTCGTTACTGGCTTAATGGGATCTGTAAGTGATTTTGGAGATACCGGAGAGGAAGAACAGCCTGTATATACTGCCGAAAAAGAAGAGAGCCCTATTTTTAACGAACGCAGAATCTTTAGAGATACAGAAGATGCGATGATTTCAGGAGTTTGTTCCGGTTTAAGTTATTACCTTAAAATAGACGTAAGTATATTAAGAGTAATCGCTGTGATTACTGCTTTAATGGGAGGCTCGGGCATATTGGCTTATCTGATTCTTTGGATTACAATTCCGAAGGCACACACCCGCTCAGAAAGAATGGCTATGAAAGGTGAAGCAGTTAACCTGAAAGGGTTCAAAAGGAACTTTGACCAGGAAATGGCTCAGCTGAAGGATAATCTGCAACACGCTAACGCACACATCCAGCCAATGGTTAAACGTTCGGGTACGTTTATTACGGAATTTATCGAGGTCATGGAAACTTTCCTGAAAGGTACAGGGAAGAGATTACTCCAGATTATTGCGATCTTTATTATGATCTTTAGTTCAATTGCCTTTCTCACGACAATAGGAGCGCTGGCTGCATCTATGGGTCTTTGGAATACTGGCGTGAATAGCTTTTTTCCTTTTACTTTAGTTGATGCTGCCGAAATTAATAATTTGCTGGTGGCTGTATTTGTGGTAATTGCGATTCCATTATTGGCGCTGATCCTGTTTGCAGTACGGGTAGCTTTTAATACCGTTTCGATCCCTAAAACACTCTCCTTCGGAATGCTGATTATCTGGCTTGCCGGGTTGTCTTTCACTATATTTTACGTCGCAAGAACCGCGACTGAATTTAAAGACACTGCTGCTTTTACCCGGAACTACGAATTGAAGAGTTACCCTGAATTTACCTTAAAGATGGATACCCGTATGTTTTTTAGCAAAGAAGACAGCATACGTTACCACCTGGATGCAACCGATAAAGCTGGATCTGTGGTTAGAAGTCTTGAAGAAGGACCTTTCATATTACCTAAGAACGTTTCCTTAACGATAGAAAGAAGTGAAAGCGGGAAGCCCGAGCTGGTTCGTAATTACAGTTCTAAAGGGAGGAGCTTTGAGCAGGCATTGAACCTGGCGAAGCAGATCCGTTATGATTTTACACAACAGGACTCCTTGCTGCAGTTTAGTCCGGAACTGCAGTTAATGCAAAAAGCGAACTGGAGAGATCAGCAGGTGGAACTGATCCTGCGTCTGCCGGAAGGTACAAGACTAAAGATAGATCCCGAAATGGATCGCTATCTCCGTAACTATTATTTATGGGAATGCCGTGATGACGAAGATCATTCCGGTACCGAATATTACTATAAGGGTACGATCACCGCCGAGGGACTGAGGTGCCAGAACTAAGGCGGGATCGACCCCACCAATAGAAAAAGCCAGTCTCCGGTGAGGAAGCTGGCTTTTTCTGTTGGTGGGGTTGCCTGTTATTTAACCGTGTAACGGTAAATAAATCTGCCTGGGTTTCCATTTTTATCCAGGCCTTCAATGACCGCACGGTAAGTACCTTTACCATCTGCATTATAGAATTCAACGACTGTATCGCCTGCTTCAGTAGTCTGAATTTTAGGATTCCAGTAAATAGTTGTTCTCAGATCGTTGCCTGTATAGGAACTGGTTTGTGTTGTATACTTAGGTGCATAAAACTCTCTGACCTTGGTATAACCTCTGGGAATAAACTTCATCGTGTTATTTTCCGGAAGCATTTTCTTCAGATCTGATAATGACATGTTAGATTTCGGAGCTTTTTTTGTGTTGATAACCAGAATACCATTGGCATTATAATTCTTAAATGTGATTCCCAACTGATCTCTCAAAAAGATCTCGACAGATTCTACCTCACCAGGCATTACAGAGCTTAGGTTAACGGCATCTACGGGAGCACCATTAATAAATATCTGAACCGGGGTTCTGTTTCCTTGCTGATAGTCGCGGTTAACATAGAACTTGTCTACGTCAAAAGTCAAGCCCAGTGCCATTGTTTTTAAGCACGTCAGCAGGTCGTTACAATCTTTAAATCTTTCGCCGTCAATCTGATGATCGGGCATTGAGCTTAAACCACTTAATGCCGGGTGATCTGCGTGACTTGGTTTTTTAACTGTGGCACCTGTAATCTGAACTTCTTTCAGCGTACGCAGGTTACTATACTGTTTTTTACTATTATCCAGATAGGATGATAATGTACTGTCAATATTCATTACTTCGGTAGCCACGTCGGGATTGCCGGACACTTCCGGAAAAGCCTGCTCATCCAGCATGATCATCAGATTACTGCCATTCGCACTGTATTTGGCATTTAACAATAACTCCAGACCATCTTCAAAAACGAGGTTTTTGAAATTAAAAATACCTGAATTGGTGGTTAGCGTTTCGGCAGACACGCTTCTTCCTGGTCCTGTTAATCTCAATGCACCTTTTTTGACAGGCATACCAGTCCTGTCTCTTAAAATACCGCTCACACTGATACCTTGCTCAGGAAGATAAGTTGTCTGAGGAAAACGGTTGGCAAGAATCTCCTTGTAGGAGAAACGGCGATACCCCTGTGTCAGCATTAGTATATCCAGTTCGGCCCGTTTTTTTGCGTCAGTTTTTATAAAATAATAATTTGGACGCTCGACAAACCCCTGGAGATCTGAGGTGAGTAATAGGGAGCTCACAATAGTGGTTTCTGTGTTCTCATCAACAGGAACTTTTTGCTGATCGACCACACTCAGCGAGAAATCGCCCGCGAGATTTTGCGTCGAATCTTTGGCAGAGATGGTCATTTTTACCTTCTGTCTTACTTTGTAAGAAGGCAGGTCGGATTTCAATGAAAGTTTCATTGCATCCTGATGAAGAATAAAAATCATTCGCTCACTTACCGGATCACCTGCCGAAGAGAATAAAGTCAGCTGTATAATACCTGAAGGGAATTTTTCAGTAGGTATTTTAGCTGCGGTTACCTGTGTTTGCAGTTTAGATTGCGCTGCATAGTAAACGCGGCCTCCGTTTTGTGCCACGATATATAAGCCCTTTCCCTGATTTGCCTGGAAATAGGCATCGTTGGCGACAATTTTAAAGTTAATTATGTCCGGACTTGTATTCACAGCTTGCAGGGTAATTCCTGAAGCACTGGATTTTGGAAGGTCTACTACTTTTTTAGTACCGTCTTTGAAGGTGATATTAGCTTTATATGTTCTGCCTTTTTCTGTATTCAGATAAAACGACCCCATACCAAGATGTGACGAATTGAAGGTAGCGAGTTGATTTCCACTTTCATCTGTTACTGTCCCTGTAGCGTCTATACCCAGACCATTTGGATTAACGGCTTTAAAAGCCATCTGTGTAGGAACGCCTTCTATTAGTTCTCCACCTTCAGGAAAAAACTGGATATCATTGGCCCCGGTTTTGGGTTTCATGACAAATGTGTTGGTTGCATTGTCTGTATCGCTGATTTTCAAATCGGTAACCAGATTAGCTTTGGTAATAACCTGGTTCTTTTTAGCCGGTACTGAGACCTTAAGAACACCATTCTGGTCTGTTACCCCCCGTCCTTTGCCGATAACCTCGTAGTTGGAGGTCAGTGACCAGCTGACGGGTTTGCCGGCCATAGCTATTTTATCTAAGTTTTTATATTGGATCTGTGCATCTATGGTCTGTCCTTTATCACTTTGGCTGGCCTTATAATTAAAGTGGGTAATCACCTTTTTGTCAATAGCTTCTCCAATGGGAATTGTCTTATGGAAATAATAGTCCGAGCTGGAGTTGTACATCCATTGCGTATATGCCCTGACATAATAATTGCCCTGCTTAAAATTAGTCATGTCCAATTCCAGGCTTCCGAAAGCAACGCTGTTATTAACAGGGAGCTTTAAAGATTTAACCAGTGAATCCTGACTGTTCAGCACATCAACATATACGATTTTGCTTAATGCTGAAGGTAGGTTCTGGTCGAAAGTAAGGTATGCTTTAAAGAATAAGGTGTCTGCAACGCTATAATATGGTTTGTCAAAATGCAGGTATACCTTTTCCGCCGGATATTGTTCTGCGATCATTTTAGACTTATCCAGTATATTTTTCAGAATTGTGGTGTTCTGCTGAGCAGATGCCTGAAAATTGAATGAAAGGAAAAGTATAAATAAGGCAAAGGAGATTTTAAAGTATTTCATGAATGGCTTAATAATACAGATTTAACCGGACTAAGATATTGATTTATGTAAGAGCATCCTTATCAGTCCGGTAGGTTTAACATATTTTTACAATATACAAATTCCTTAAATAAGAAAAAGGAGCCTCTTATGAAGGCTCCATTTTTCCAATTAACGTCTGAATTATGCCATTGTGTTTCCAGGCTGGGAATTTTCTACCTTATGAAAAATGAATTAAAAAATCTTCCATTGGCGTACGTACTTTTTTAAGTTTAACCAGCCAATCAGCTTCAGGATCACGGTATCCTAATGGTAATAAGGTTACACTACGTAATCCTTTGGCATCAAGACCTAATAATTTATCCAGTTCCGGACCATTAAATCCTTCCATTGGTGTAGCATCTACTTCCAATAAAGCCGCCTGTGCAATGGCCATACCAAATCCGATATAGGCTTGTCTTGCTGCATGCTGGAAATTCTCTTCTGGAGTTCTGACAGTATAGGTAGAAGTGAGCATGATTTCGTAATCACCCGGAGTTTCATCCGGCAGATTACGTTCCTGGTTGGCATGAGAGAATACACCACGGATCCGCTCTTCAGTATAATTATCCCATGCTGCGAAAATTAGCAGGTGAGACGAATCTACAATTTGTGACTGGCCAAAAGCAATCGGCTGGATCTGAGCTTTCAGAGCCGGGTTAGTTACAACAATTACGCGAAATGGCTGCAGGCCTGAAGAAGTCGGAGCCAGATGTGCTGCTTCTAAAATCTGGTCTACTTTATCCTGGCTAACTTTTTCGCCGTTCATTTTTTTTGTTGCATAACGCCAGTTGAGTGCGTTTGAGAATGTAGTCATATTGATAATTTTTTTAAGTTCTATTATAGCAGTTTCGCTTAATAAGCTAACGGTGTTAACAAATGTATGTATGTTATATTAAGCTATAGAATTCATTTTCTGATTTTACTTTCTAATGATAGTTCTGAAAATAAATATGATAGAATATTTGGATTGGGCCGGATTTTTCGTTAAAATCGTAATACTATGCATGCATAGCTTATGTTTTGATTAACAAATCCTTTTTACTTTTCTGATGAAACAAAATGGCTGAAATTTAGCTTTATAGATCATCAGCTATTCATTTTAATTCTAACCAAATATGAAAAAGATTCTACTAAGTATGCTGCTTGTTCTACCTGCTCTGGGTTTCGCACAATCCTTTCAGGTCAACTTGCAGGGACAGAAACAAACTGCGATGGGCGGAGCAGGAACGGGTGTCGCCATGGACGAAGCAGCTGTATTCTTCAATCCGGGTGCCGTATCCTTTCTGGAGAAAAATGGGATTCAGGCGGGTATCAGTCCGCTCTATCTCAAAACGGCCTTTCGTGAAAACGGTTCTAATATAACGGAGTATAATAAGGATAAGATCGCTACACCGATCATGGGGTACGCTGTGTTCGGTAATCCTCAGGGCCGAATAAGGTTTGGATTGGGTATTTACACACCCTTTGGCGGTGCGATGCACTGGAAGGAAGACTGGACGGGTAAATATGCGATTACCTCTCTGGATTTACAGGCTATTTACGTGCAGCCTACGATCAGTATAAAAATTACAGACCAGATTGGTATCGGTGGTGGTCTTGTTTATTCGATGGGAAAGGTCGATTTACGTAGGGCAGTTCCCCTGACATTGAATGACGGTAGACAGGGAGATGTTAAACTAAAGGGTGATTCCCATGATTTTGGCTGGAATGCTGGTATTTATATTAAAACGATTTCTGGAGTTTCTATTGGTATAACTCACCGTTCGCAGGTTACTGCTAATGTGAAAGACGGCGATGCAACCTTTAACGTGCCCGATGCGTTACGGTCCTCTTTCCCGACAAAGTTCAGTGCGGAGCTACCTTTACCGGCGACAACCTCTATCGGTTTAGGATTTTACCCGTCTTCGAAAACAACGATCGCTGTTGATGCAAACTGGGTGCACTGGAATAAGTATAAAGAACTGGCATTCATTTATAATAACAATGACAGGATTGAGAACACGATATCTCCAAGAAACTATCATGATGCAGCGGCACTTCGTGTCGGAATTGAAAATCAAGCGACGTCGAAACTTGCACTTCGTGCAGGTGTAGGTTATGCTTTTACACCGGTAGGGAAGGGGTATGTCACACCGGAGGTTCCGGATGCAAACCGTATTCTGCTGAGTGCAGGTCTGGGTTATAAAGCATCTGAAAGATTCCAGATTGATTTTTCTTTCCTGTATGAAAATGTGAAAGCAAGAAATGAAACCAACATTGAAACAGGCTTAAGCGGTGAATTTAAAACGGTCGCGTATATCCCTGGTATCTCTTTATCTTATAAATGGTAGTTAATCTCTTCAGCAAAAATAACATGAAATCGAATATTATATATCAAAGTATATTTGCAGTAGCGCTGCTTTCGCTGGCATCCTGCAAACCGGAATTGAAAACGGTTACTCCAACTCAGGGCAATGCGGACTTCAGCCGTTATATTGCCGTTGGAAATTCTCTGACTTCTGGATTTGCAGATGGCGGCTTATACCTGGATGGGCAGAAAAATTCATTTCCTGACATGATAGCCACACAGATGAAAACAGTTGGCGGGGGAGAATTTTACACACCTTTCTTTAACGATGCACAGGCCGATGGTACAGGGTATAAAAAATTATCCTCCTTTACTGCAACCGGCGATCCTGTGATTACAGATGTAGCAGCTCAGGCCGTTAGGGATGTGATTACAGTTCCTGGCTTTGGAAAAGTAAACCTGCTGACCAAGTATTCCGGCGAAATTAATAATTATGGTGTTCCCGGGATAAAGCTGGGACAGATTACTTATAAACCTTACGGTAATCTGAATGGTTACTTTGAGCGTCTCCTTCCGGGGAACTCCCCTACTAATAATACAGCATATATTGATTTTGTAACAGAAAAACCTTTTACGTTTTTTAGTCTCTGGCTGGGAAATAATGATATTCTGGGTTATGCGACTACCGGTGGTGCTTCACCTGCAGACCAGCCTACCGATAAAGCGACATTCACTGCGCTATATAACTTAGCCGCCAGCAGAATGACTGCGAATGGGGCGAAGGGTGTTGTTGCAACTATTCCAGACGTATTAAGCACACCTTATTTTACAACAGTAACACTGGCTGCTTTATTAAAAGGTGTGCAGGCCAGTGCCCCGACAGTAACGGCTCTATATATTAAAACGGGAGCAGGGGCCGTAAGGCCGGCAACTGCTAAGGATTATTTCATTCTTCCGTTCTCTTCAGCAGGACTTTTAGGCAAGCCGAACGAATCGGGTATCCCTTATGGTTTGCATCCGTTAAATCCAATAGAGAGTCAATATGTACTGGATGAGGCTGAAGCTGCTACTGTAGCAGATTATGTAGCTTATTATAACCAAACCATTAAATCTGTTGCCGCAGCGAAACAACTGGCAGTTGTAGATGCCTATGCGATCTTCAAAGAATACGCTGCGGGTAAAATGGTAAATGGTGCAGAGGTAAGTGCCGCTTATATTACAGGTAATATTTTCTCTCTCGACGGGATCCATCTAACCCCGCTGGGTTATGCTATAGTAGCTAATGAATTTATAAGATCTATTAATAAGACTTACGCAGCCGGTATTCCGATTGTAGATGTCACTAAATACAGAGGGGTTAAGTTTCCTTAGTTTATAAATCCTTTACCGATGACAATAAAAAAAGAGGGCTTGCATACAAGCCCTCTTTTTTTATTGTCTGAATATATGCTTCCTGAGGTTACCAGGAGGCATGATTTACTTTTTAAGTTTTGCCTTGAAGATTTTCTCCAGTTTTTCGATTTTCGGCTGAACCACCAGACGGCAGTAAGGCTGATTTGAGTTCTTAGCGAAATAATCCTGATGATAGCTTTCCGCTACATAAAACGGTTGCGCTTTTGTGATTTCAGTAACTACAGGTTTGCCAAATGCCATCGTCTTGTTCAGCTCCGCTTTATATTTATCTGCAGTTGCTTTTTGCTCCGGACTGTTATAGAAAACTACAGAGCGGTATTGCGTGCCGACATCTGCCCCCTGACGGTTTAGCGTTGTAGGATCATGACTTTTCCAGAATACTTCCAGCAGCTCATCATAAGTGATTTTTGCAGGATTATAAGTTACCTCGATTACTTCTGCATGACCAGTTGTACCAGTGCAAACATCTTCGTAGGAAGGGTTCGGGATAGCACCACCTTCATAACCAGAACGTACAGCCGTTACACCTTCGAGGCGATCAAAAAGTGCTTCCGAACACCAAAAACAACCCATGCCAAAAGTGGCTTTCTGTGTTTTACTCTGCGCATCAGCGCCTTCGAAAGCTAAGAGAATAAGAATCATAGTGGTTAAATATTTCATGTGAATAGGAATTATACAAAAATAAACCATTTGTATTCATTATACGTACATATTCGGCGTCTGGTTTGCTACAACTGTCGAATCGTCCTAAATTGACAATCATCTGATAAAATCAAAATAAGAATGAAAAATGTTAATAACTTAAATATCTGTTTTAAAATCAAATACGGGACTTTAATGTTGAAAACTGATATTTATCCACAATTCTTTTTTAATTTCGTTTCTATTCAAAAACATACCTATGAGTACACCTTATATTCCAACTCTTGATCTGGGGTCCTATGTTAACGGAACACCGCAGGAGCGTAAAAAGTTTTCCGATGAACTTGGCCGGGCATTTAACGACTCTGGTTTTGTAACTATTACAAACCATGGGCTGAGCCAGGAACTTATCGATCAGTTATATGAGCAGATTAAAGCTGCTTTCAGTTTATCTCCTGCACAAAAAGCACAATATGAAAAGCCGGAGCTGGCAGGACAGCGTGGCTATACAAGTCCGGGTAAAGAAACCGCCAAAGGTGCAAAAACTGCAGACCTGAAAGAATTCTGGCAAATCGGGCAGACTGTTACAGATGGTGATCCGGTAAAAAATCAATATCCGGATAATGAAGTGTTAGAGGAACTTCCGGAGTTTAATGCAATTACGACTGAGATTTATAAAAAGCTGGAGGATAATGGTAAGCATCTGCTTCGGGCGATCGCAACCTATTTGGAGCTACCTGTAGATTACTTTGATCAGCACGTACACAACGGAAATTCAATTCTCCGCGGTATTCATTATTTTCCAATTGAAAATCCGGATGCAATTGCTCCTGATGCGGTTCGGGCGGGTGCACACGAAGATATCAATCTTATTACGTTACTAATCGGTGCCAGTGCAGACGGATTAGAAGTACTGACCAGAAGTAACGAATGGCTGCCGATTAAAGCGCATCATTCTGATATTGTAGTTAATGTAGGTGACATGCTGCAGCGCTTAACTAATAATATGCTACGCTCTACAACGCACCGTGTAGTTAATCCTCCGCGTGAACTCATGAAAACTTCTCGTTTTTCTGTGCCGTTCTTTCTGCATCCCCGTTCAGATATGGATCTGACCAGCTTAGATTCCTGTGTTGATGAGGCGCACCCTAAGGTTTATACAGATATGACTGCAGGTGAATATCTTGATGAAAGACTCAGAGAGATAGGACTTAAAAAATAGAAAACTGCTTTAAATATGTTTAGAGCCGGACTTTTCGAAGAGTCCGGTTTTTTTATGCTTTAGAAGGGGAGGTATTTGAGTTCGAACTTAGTATGGTTTTATCGGCAATGCGATATCGCGGTCCGAATTAGCTTTTTATACAATGATTCTGATATTAGATAATAGGTTAAAGATAGGGTAGAATTATGCCAACCCCCCCGGTATAATTAGGGTAACTACGACCAACATACGACCAAGACCCGAACAAAGCTTTGAGGACGGTTTACCCTGGGGTGAATGAGGTATCCCGGGCCGTGGAGAAACAAAAAAGGCTGATCGTTGTGATCAGCCTTTTTCAAAGGAGCCTTCTATCGGGATCGAACCAATGACCTACTGATTACAAGTCAGTTGCTCTACCAGCTGAGCTAAGAAGGCCTGATTAGCTTTCGCTAAGCGTTTGCAATTATAGAGGAAAACTGGCTGAATCCAAAATAATTCAGTCCTTAAAATGGTCTGTTGCTTATATCTTCCTGTTTCTGAGGAAGAAAAAATGCAATTTATTTATGAAGTTGTTTGTCAATAGCGGTATTAATAACATCCTGAATGCGGGAACGAATACTCATTTTAACCAATTTGTCGGTCACAGTTGGATTAACCCTGTTTGAAAGGAAGATATAAACCAGGCCACGTGCCGGATCTACCCAGACGGCTGTTCCGGTGTAGCCGGTGTGTCCATAGGTTTGCGGTGAAGCAGTAGCAGAAGGATATTTTTTAGTCAGATCAGGATCCCATCTGTCGAATCCCAGACCACGTCTGCTAACGTTGGATTGCCTGCTGGTAAAGGTATCAACAGTCTGTGGCTGGAAATACCTCTTACCGCCATATGTTCCTTTGTTGAGCATCATCTGGTAAAGGATAGCGAGATCATTAGTGCTTGCAAATAAGCCTGCATGTCCTGACACGCCACCGACCAGCGCAGCACCCTGATCATGTACATAGCCTACCAGTAAGGTATTTCTGAAATAAGTATCGTTTTCAGTTGGAACGATCCGGTTTCTGTCAAAGCGGTTCCGCGGCAGAAAGCCGGCTGTCTGCATGCCAAGCGGGGTATAAAAGTTTTCCTGGGTGTACGCATTCAATTGTTCGCCACTCAGGTGTTCGGCGATGTCTTTCATTACATACATACTGATATCACTGTATACATATTTTCCAGGAGTGCGTATGGGTGCATTGAGCATTCTTGGCCACATGACATCTCTGAAGTAATCTTTCCGGATATAATAACCATCAGCAACTTTAGTTGGGAATGCCGCTGAAGAGTCGCTGCTGTGATCTGTTGGCTTTACTGCATCCTGGAAAGCAATGTATGGGATAAATCCAGCCTGGTGAAGCATGACATCACGGACTTTAATATTATTCATTGGTGTTTTCCTCGCCAGTGCGATATAAGCGCCGACATTGGTGTCAAGATTTAGCTTTTTCTCCTCAACCAGACGCATAACCATAGGGGTTGTTGCACTGATTTTGGTAACAGACGCTAAGTCGAAAATATCAGTCACCTGTTCAGTGATGCCTTCGTAAGTGTGTTGGCCATACGCTTTATTGAAAATTACCTTTCCATCCTTGGCTACCAGTACAACCATACCTGGCGCGGCTTTAGCGCGGATGGCCTCGGAAGTAATCTGGTCGATTTCCAGCAAATCATCTGCATTGACTCCTGCATCTTCGGGCAGTGTGTATTTAAGTCTTGTGACGGAAGTGTTAAAACCGGAGCCAACAGTGTATCGGGCAGAATAAGTCTGACTAAGTTTGCCGGTGGCAGGAATGCCTCCAAAGATCAGCTGAGGAACCAGTGCTGCAGATGCAGCTGTATAATCGGGGCAGTAGATCAGTGGTGCGTTTAGCTGGTCATAGCTATTCAATACAGCAGCGTCTCCATAAAGGTTGAGTACGACCTGTTTTGTTTTTGCGATGGCGAATATGAAATTGCGGTAAATCAGTTGACTGCCAAGTCGGGAATCTACCGAAATAATAACCGTATTGTAATATTTCAGGTCATCTTCGAGCTGGAGCAATGCTTCTTCTGTTGCTGCAGGTGAGATATGGAAAGGAGTTGCTTTTGCATATTTATTCAGCAGACTATCTGTAACAAGTTCGAAATTATAACCCAGACTTACCGCCGCAATGTTTTTCTGCTCAAGCCCCTGTATTGGGATTTGTCCGGTTTGATTGTTCAGCAGGACGGTCTGATGGAGAATGTTGTAATCATTCTTCAGGAGATCGTCGTTTCTCTGATGCTGCTGTTGTGCACAGGCACTTAAAGAAATAATAGCGCCAAGGCAAATTGCCAGGCTGCGGATCAAGTTGGTTTTGAACATAAAGGGCTAACGTAATTCTGAACTCTAAATATATAAAATGCTTAAATGCGTTTTCATTAAATGGTATTTAATCGGAAAAGATTTATGTGTAAGGCTTATTTTAGTTAAATTAGCAACCTTTAGGATAGAAATAAATGTCAGATATAATACAACTTTTACCCGAGAGTGTTGCGAACCAGATTGCTGCCGGAGAGGTGGTCCAAAGGCCCGCATCGGCAGTAAAAGAGTTGATGGAAAATGCAATTGATGCGGGGGCAAATAAGATTCAGCTGATACTTAAGGATGCAGGTAAAGGCCTGATCCAGGTTATCGATAACGGTTGTGGTATGAGCGTTAAAGATGCGAGAAAATGCTTTGAACGTCATGCCACCTCTAAAGTGCGTAAGGCAGAAGATCTTTTTGCTATCCGGACAATGGGTTTCAGGGGAGAAGCTATGGCTTCCATCGCTGCAATTTCCCAAGTGGAGCTTAAAACCAGACGTCATGAAGATGAACTGGGTACACTGGTTTGTGTAGAAGGGTCAACTTTCATCAGTCAGGAACCCGTTGCAGCAGCAGCTGGTACAAGTATTTGCGTTAAAAATCTTTTTTTCAATACGCCGGCCAGAAGAAATTTTCTGAAAAGTAATCCGGCAGAGATGCGTCATATTGTTGATGAATTTCAGCGCATCACACTGGCAAATCCGGCAATTTCTTTCAGCCTTAATCATGATGGTCTGGAAGTATACCGTTTACCTGCTTCCTCACTTAAGCAGCGGATTGTTCATTTATTCGGTAATAATTATAACGAAAGACTAATTCCGGTTGAGGAAGAAACGACTATAATCAACCTGAAAGGTTTTATTGGTAAACCTCAGTTTGCCAAAAAGACCAGGGGTGAGCAGTTCTTCTTTGTCAATAACCGTTACATTAAGGATTCCTACCTTAACCATGCACTTAACAAGGCCTATGAAGATTTATTGGCAGAGGATAACTTCCCGCTTTACGTACTTTTTATAGATATAGATCCGGCCAAAATAGACGTAAATGTTCATCCGACGAAAACAGAAATTAAATATCTGGACGAAAAATCTATTTACGCAATTATACATTCGGCGGTGAAACGGTCGTTGGGTAGATTTAACATTAGTCCTACCATAGATTTTGATCAGGAATCTGCTTTCAGCGGAATGATCAGTCCAAAATCTCTGGATGAAATTGTACCGCCAAGTATTAGCTTCAATCCGGATTTTAATCCTTTTGCCAATGATAGCGCCCCTGCAGAAAAAAGCAGCGGTGGGTCTTATCAGGGTGGCGGCAGACAGCAACAACAAACCAAGAACTGGGGCTCCCTGTATGAGATTTCGGAAAGTCAGCCGGCAGAACAGGTTAAGATGGAATTGCCGGGCAATGGTCCGGAGGCACAATACGCGCCTGTACAGAAACAGCTGATGCAGCTTCATAACAAATATATTATCTCCCAGATCAAGTCTGGTTTGATGCTGATCGACCAGCAGGCTGCACACGAAAGAATCTTATATGAACGTTTTAGTGTAAATCTGGAAGACAGAAAAGGAGCTTCTCAACAAAGTCTTTTTCCACAAACAGTTACGCTGAGTCCGAATGATTACGAATTGGCAAAGAGCTTGCTTGACGATATTAAGAGTCTGGGATTTGAAGTCCGTGAATTTGGAAAAAACACACTGGTAATTGAAGGAATTCCCGTAGACCTGGGTAGTAATCAGGTAAATGAAACCCAGTTATTTGAACACCTTATTGAAGGTTTCAAGAATTCTCAACAGGATCTTAAACTGGATAAAAGAGACGCCCTGGCCAGAAGTATGGCCAGAAACAGTGCAATTAAGAGCGGTACTGTACTGGGGCAGGAGGAAATGAATATGCTGATCGAGCAACTTTTCGCCTGTAAAGCTCCTAACTTCAGTATTAGTGGAAAGCCTGTTATTCAGACTATGACCATGAATGAAGTAGATAAGAAATTTGATAAATAATTTGCATGAACAATATTCATATACCACCGGTTGTCAAAAACCTGCTCATTATAAACGCGCTGTTTTTTGCGGCCACTTATGTTTTCCAGTCCAAAGGTATCGACCTGGCCTTTTATCTGGGTGCATTTTATTTTGATTCACCGCTATTTAAGATATGGCAGCCGATCTCTTACATGTTTATGCATGGGGGCTTCACGCATATCCTGTTTAATATGTTCGCCTTGTTTTCGTTCGGATCTGTTCTGGAAAGCAGATGGGGTGCGAAAAGGTTCATTAATTTCTATTTGATTACCGGTTTAGGTGCTCTTGCATTGCAATGGGGTGTACAGGCTTTTGAAGTCTATCAAATGACCGGTTCGGCAATCAATCCGGGGGCTGTAACTATTGATATTGCCCGGGGGATGGCTTCTCTTAATATTAGCGGATTAAGTCAGGAAAGCGGTCAAACATTGCTGGGGATCTATTCAGGCCCTATGGTTGGTGCTTCTGGTGCAATTTTCGGCCTTTTGGTTGCCTTCGGAATGTTGTATCCGAATGCGGAAATGTATATTATGTTTATCCCTGTTCCGGTTAAAGCAAAATATATTATTCCGGTTTATATACTGATTGAACTGAGTTTAGGCGTTGCAAGTTTCCAGGGAGATTCTGTGGCTCACTATGCACACCTGGGTGGCGCAATTCTGGGCTTTATACTGGTTAAGCTCTGGAAAGACAAAAATACATTCTACGATTATCATGAGTAAAAAGAAAGCACTAGACGAAGTCACCTATAAAGTGTTTCGTTCCGGAAACCCGGTATATTTATATATTGGATTAATTACAATCGTGTTTGTCGCCATGGCATTATTTGGCACAACCTTTTTTCTTGCCGGCAACACGGGCATACGATTTATTGATTATGTAAGACCATATGTGGCCTTCCCGGCTGACTGGCAGCAATTACCAACACGTTTCTATACGCTGCTGACCTATCAGTTTTTTCATAAAGACATCTTTCAGGCACTTTTCAACTGTTTATGGTTGTTCTGGCTTGGTAAAATCTTCATGGATTTCCTCAAGCCCCGACAGTTTCACTTTGTTTTTCTAACAGGTGGGGTAGTTGGAGCGCTCTTTTTCTCCATTGCTTATCATGTTTTTCCGGTATTCTCGGACAGTGTTTATACTGCAACTCTGTTAGGGGCTTCTGCATCTGTAATGGCTATTGCTGTTGCGACGATCACACTGGTGCCTGATTATACAATAACTCTGCTGTTTATCGGAAGGATAAAACTGATTTATCTGGTTCTTGCTTATATTGCAGTTGACCTGATCGGAATGGCTTCGATGAATGCAGCAGACAGCTTTGCCCACCTTGGTGGGGCATTGACAGGTTTTGCCTATATCAAACTTCTAAGAGGTGGAAAAGACTGGAGTAACTGGTTTAAACCTAAACCAAAACTTAAAGTTGTAAAAAACGAAACAAATACAAAAACGAGCAAGCAGCAGAAAGACCGGGCAAATCAAGCTGCGGTTGATGCAATTCTGGATAAAGTTTCTAAATCCGGATATGATAAATTGACTACAGCGGAAAAAGCGATTTTATTCAGGGCAAGTAAAGAATAGTTATCCGGCAGGGGGGATTAAAATGAGAAGAAATAAAGGATCGTATCTGGGCTTTGTATATCTGGTTATAGCTTTAATAGCCGCTATGGGTTTGCTATTCGGTATTTTAGCTGGTTATACTGATCCCCGTGAGATTAAATGGATGGCCTTCTTTGGTTTAGCTTATCCATTCTTTCTGCTCATTAATGTTATTATGATCTTTATCTGGATCAGTAGAAAAAAACTGATCTATCCCGCATTAACTGTGCTGTTGATTCTCAGTGGATGGCACACCCTGATCGCAACTGTAGGCTTTACCGGAAATGCTGGTGAGGGGCCCAAAAAAGAAGGTCTGGTCCGGATGATGACCTATAATGTACATAGCTTTAAACCTTACGGTGAGAGTAACAACGAAATAATCAAGGACCAGATGCTAAATGTCGTAAGGGAGCAGGATCCGGATATTTTATGTTTTCAGGAATACTATACGCGAAATAAAGGCACTTTTGCGATTACAGACAGTCTGAAACAAATGCTCAAAACCCATTCCTACTATTTCGTTCCGACTTCATCCAATGATTACGAGGCGACCGGACTGGCGATATTCTCTAAATATCCCATAAAGGATAAAGGTAGTATCCTGTTTAGTTCAGATCACAATGGAAACGCCAGTATTTATGTCGATCTTAAAATAAACGAAAAGCTTTTCAGGGTTTATAATGTTCATTTGCAATCGATCGCATTTGATAAACAGGATTATACTTATCTCGACCAGGTTAAAACAAAAATGGAACCCGAAATCACCCCTGCAAAACGAATCGCTTATATGCTGAAAAATGCATTTTTGAAAAGAAGTGCGCAGGTTGATATTATGAAGGCCCATATGTCTACCTGTAAAACACCCTATCTGATCGCAGGTGATTTTAATGATACTCCGGCTTCTTATGCGGTGACGCAAATGACAAAATCATTAAAAAACACTTTTATAGAGCAGGGTACGGGGCTTGGAAGAACTTATAACGGAAAATTCCCTAACTTCCAGATAGATTATATTGCGGTCACGCCTGCAGTCAGTGTGATGAACTATCATATTATCAAGGCGAAGCTTTCAGATCATTTCCCTGTAAGAAGTGACCTGAAAATTGATTAAGTCAGTTTAAATCTACAAGATCATACCTATAAATTTTTAACTTTGCGCGGCGCTTCAAGGCTATCTGAGTGCTGTTTTTTGTAGATTGTACCAAAGAACAGATTTTTCGCAGGGGCCCTTTTAATTAAATGCATATAGAAAATGGACAAAGGCTTACAATTATATAATACCCTAACCCGTAAAAAGGAGAATTTTGAACCTGTAAATGCACCTCATGTGGGGATGTATGTCTGCGGGCCAACAGTTTACAGTGATGTCCATCTGGGAAACTGCCGTACTTTTATTTCATTCGATCTAATTTTCAGATATCTTAAATACCTGGGCTATAAAGTTCGTTACGTACGTAATATAACCGATGCAGGTCACCTGGAAGGGGATCGTGATGAGGGAGATGATAAATTTGCAAAACGCGCGAAGCTGGAACAGCTGGAGCCAATGGAAATTGTACAGAAATATACGCTTGGATTTCATGATGTCCTGCGGATGTTCAATACACTTCCGCCGAGCATAGAACCTACTGCAACCGGACACATCCTGGAGCAGATTGAAATGATCAAAGAGATTATTGAGAATGGTTATGCCTATGAAATTAATGGTACCGTTTATTTTGATGTGGAGAAATACAGTGAAACATATAATTACACGGTTTTAACCAATAGAAATCTCGAAGATATGCTAGCCAATACCAGGGAACTGGGCGGACAGGACGAGAAACGCGGGCGTTTGGATTTTGCATTATGGATCAAGGCAAAGCCGGAAACGTTAATGCGCTGGCCTTCTCCCTGGGGAGTAGGTTTTCCGGGCTGGCATATTGAGTGTTCTGCTATGAGTGCTAAGTATCTGGGTGAACAGTTCGATATACACGGCGGCGGAATGGATCTTGCAGCGACGCATCACACGAATGAGATAGCGCAGTCAGAAGCATGCTATCATCAGCAGCCCGCTAAATACTGGATGCATACGAATATGTTAACCGTAAATGGAACGAGGATGTCCAAGTCGGCAGGAAATGGATTTCTTCCACTGGAATTATTTAAGGGAGCGCATCCATTATTACGTAAAGGGTATAGTCCGATGACTGTAAAATTCTTTATGTTGCAGGCGCATTACAGAAGCACACTTGATTTTTCAAATGATGCGTTAGAGGCATCAGAAAAAGGCTTCAGAAGATTAATGAATGCGCTGAGCCTGCTGGATAAACTAGAAGCTTCAGCTGAGGGCGAAATCGATGTGGCAGGATTGAAATCCCGCTGTATACAGGCGATGAGTGACGACTTTAACAGTCCTGTGGTTATTGCAGAGTTATTTGAAGCAGCAAGGCTAATCAATACAATTTATGATGGAAAAGCGAAGATTTCTGCAGAACAATTGATAGCTTTAAAACAACTGATGCAAGAATTTGTCTACGATATTTTTGGCTTAAAAGATGAAGAAAGTTCTAATTTAGAACTGAATGCTGTTTTGGATATGGTAATCGATATCCGCAAGAACGCAAAAGAGAATAAGGACTATGCCACTTCGGATAAAATAAGAATAGGATTGCAGGACATGGGCATCCAGTTAAAAGACAGTAAAGAAGGTACTACCTGGAATAAAGTATAAATAATAACTAAATATATCCCTATCAATATGATGAACAGAATGATCTGTACCCTGATGGCTGCCGGCCTGTCTCTGTCTGCTTTTGCACAGAAAGCTGATGGTACTACGAAATCACTGGCGAAAGCTGGAGAAGACTTTGCGGCAGATGCGGCAAAAGATGGCGTTAAATCTGCCTTTGTTTCACATAGTGCCCCAAATGCACTGGTGTTCAGGCCAAATCCGGTGAACGCAAAAACATATTATTCAACGCAATCAAATGAAAAAAATCTGAGTAGAAAGGTTGATTATGCAAGGGTATCCAGAAGCGGAGACTGGGGTTTTTCCAGCGGTGGGTATACAAAAGACGGAGCTGAGAAAACTTATGGCCAGTACCTGACTATCTGGAAAGCCGTGGCTAACCGTTGGGAAGTACTGATGGATATGGAAACTACGCATAACAAACCTCTTAAAGTAGCTAAAGCTGAGTTCGTAGAACCAACAGAATATTTCAAACCGAAATATGGGGATGAAAAACAAATTGCTGCCGGCAGGGAAATTATCAATACAACTGAAAAAACTTTAAATGCAACCTTAAAATCTTATGGGGTAGCTGCATTTGGTGGTTTTCTGGCGAAAGAAGCGAGAGTTTCGTTTCCTGGTTATGAGCCTGTGATTGGTAAAGACAAAATTGTTGCTTTTTATAACAGCTTTGTAGACAAAATGAGTCTGAAAACTACTACTGCTAATAAAGCACCTGGTGGTGACCTTGCCTATACTTATGGCCTTGCTACTATTGATTACCGTACAGACCTGAGAGAGAGCTTCAACTATATTTTTATTTATGAGCGTCAGGCAGATCATAACTGGTACCTGGTTGAGCAAATCTATACTCCCGCTGAACGCTAAGCTATTTTAAGCTAAATTTATATAAAGGGTTTCTTCTGCTTTCAGGCGGAAGAAACCCTTTTTTTATACCATAGATTTTATCAAAGCTGGCGGGTTAATCTTGTAATTTATGCAAAACAAGGTTGATTGAACGTTAAAATTCTGTTAGCTTACCCTTTGTAAATTATAATTCACCCCGACCAGCCTTTTTGCTGGTGATATTAATTGATATGAGAAGACATTTGATCTGGATATTACTGCTCGTTACAGGGCAGAACCTTCATGCACAACAGTTTGAAAAACAAGGACACCGTGGTGCACGGGGACTCATGCCGGAAAATACGGTTGGCGCAATGCTCCGTGCGCTGGATCTTGGCGCGAATACACTTGGAATGAATGTGGTTATTTCTAAAGATAAACAGGTATTGCTTTCCCACGAACCTTATTTTAACTTCGAAATCAGCCTTACTCCTGCCGGGAAGGATATTACGCTGAAAGATCAGCAGAAGTTTAATATCTATAAGATGGACTATACCGAAGTCAGAAAATTTGATGTGGGCAGTAAAGTGCACAAGAGGTTTCCCGGACAGCAGAAGTACCATGCTTACAAACCATTATTGGAAGAAGTGATAGACTCGGTGGAAGCCTATGTTAAAAAGAACCGTTTGCCTAAACCGGATTACGCCATTGAGATAAAGACGATCCGTAAAGGTGACCTCGTATTCCATCCGGAGCCTGCTGAGTTCGCGGCATTGGTTATGGGCGTCGTAGAATCGCGTAAGATGGCTAAACGAGTGATTATACAGGCCTTTGACGTGCGTTCTCTTAAGTATGTACATGAGCATTATCCGAAGCAGAGAACGGCACTGATGATTGATGAGAAAGTGGATTTCGAAAAGAATATCAGTGACCTGGGCTTTACTCCTGATTATTATAGTCCGTATGCAGTGTTGGTAGGTAAGGGATTGGTAGATCGCTGCCATGAAAAGGGTATTAAAATAGTGCCCTGGACGGTAAACAGCCCTAAAGACATGAATTATATGATCGGGCTTGGAGTAGATGGTATCATTACAGACTTTCCGAATATCTTTCAGCAGATGGAACCCTCTGCTGAAAAGGAAAAGCCGGCCCGCCGGCGCAAGGAGTAGAGCAGATAATTCCGGATCAAATATCCATATATAACAAAAAAGGGTGCAATTAGAATTGCACCCTTTTTTGTTATATATGGATATTAATTATTCAGCCGTTTTCTTTTCCATTGGTTTGGTCCAGATTTTAAGTTCATCACATCCCAGATAATCCTCGTCAATTCTGATGTAGGTGTTTTTTCTGCGCTGCTCAAACCATTCACTCATAACACGGTCAGATTTCTGCTGCTGTGCTTTCTCCTTGAATTTAGTATAATCTTGTTCCAGATTCCCTTTGTGTGGTGGAATTTTGGATTTAAGAAATACTATTTTATAACCTTCTTTGCCATCCTGACCAGTGAAAGTAACAGGTCTGGAAATTTCTCCAACTTTCATTGTATCTACAACAAGGAAGGTTTTAGGATCAAGTTTGTCAGCAGGGATAAATGTAGTTCTGGCAGTTACGTTGTCAGCAAAAAGAATCATACCGCCGTTATATTTGGATTCTTTGTCTGCAGAGTATAATGAAGCAGCAGCAGAGAATGACAATTTTTTATCGATCAGGTTATTGTAAACACTGTCGGCATGTAGTTTTACGCGGTTTAAACTTTCAGGCGTAGTCTGAGGGCGAATCAGGATATGTCTTGCATGAACCTGTTCACCACGTCTTTCAATAACCTGCAATACGTGATACCCAAATTCTGTTTCAAATACCGGAGAAAGATCTCCTGGTTTTAATTTGAATGCATATGCGGTAAATTCTTTAGCCATCATTGTACGATCAAAGAAACCAAGATCTCCACCTTCGGCAGCAGAACCCGGATCTTCAGAGTAAGTTTTAGCAAGGAAGCCAAAATCTTCTCCACTCTTAACACGTAATCTGATCGCATCCAGTTTATCAAAATAACGTTGTTTCTCAATTTTAGTCAGTTCAGGATGTAACACAATTTCACCCACCTCATACTCAGCCGGGATATCTGGTAAACTGTCTTTTTTATAAGAATCGTAATATTTTTTAACTTCAATAGGAGTAATACTCACTTTTTCCGTGATTGTACCCTGCATTTTGTTGGCTTGCAACTGGTCGCGGATATCAGGTCTCAACTCGTCTTTGTATTGCAGAACAGAGCGGTTAAGGAATTCTTCCAGTTTATCCTGACCACCGGCACGCTGAATCTGATAACGCATTCTCCTGTCCAGTTCATCATCGACCTGCTTGTCATCGACCATTACCGAATCGATATCGGCCTGTTGTTTTAACAGGTGCTGTACCAGCATTTGCTGTAAAATATAACATTTAACTTTTTCATCCACCGGATTACCTGAGTTCAGGTACATCACGTATTGCTGATTGAGTTCCGACAATAAGATCACATCACTTCCCAATACGGCGACTACCTTATCAACGCTTTTGGATTGTGGTTTTATCTGAGCCTGTGCGTTAAAAAACAAGAAGAGTAATCCACTTGCTAACCATAAAACTTTCTTCATTATACTTTATTCAATTATATTTTATTTGCAAATCTACTATTATTCAACGATTTGTCAGCTGTTTATCTGACCAGCGAACCCAGTAGGTGCTGGTTGATACTAACCCGATACCTGGTACGCAGCGAGTTGATCCATTCACACTCCAGTTCATGCTGGTAATCTTCAGTGACTTCATCTCTTACTTCTTCAAATGGCCTATCCTGATAAGAACTCTGGTGACTCGTGTAAAAACTAAGTATACCGTTTTCAGAATGATTTGCAGCTTCCCATATTTTTTGCTGGGTTATGCTATAAAAAAGCAACGCATCCTTTAATTCATTCATTAGCATCTTTTCATGTTCCTGGCCGGGCTTCACCTTTAATTGTTGTTGCAATGCAGCTTGATAAGAACCTGTTTCTGCCAGAAAAGAGCTATCCTGATCCATCTTTGCAGCAATTGCATCCTGTACTTTCAGTTTGAAGTCTATATAAATATTTAGAAAAGAGATAAGGTCATCGAGATTCGGAGCTGATTTATCTGGTCTGTGCCGCTGATAAACCCAGTTAAATTCTTTCAGGCTCAGCTCTTTGCCATTAATCACAGCAACGCTTTGCGCCTGGGAGCCTAAATACAAAAAACAAAATAGGAACAAACTGCCGGCTTTCTTCACAAAGGTTAAATAGGTATTTTGAGGTATAAAAGTAACAAATTAAGGCGCTATAATAAGATATTTAACTAATTTTAACACAAAATTTAATTCTCAAAATAAACCTTCATGGGCCAGCAACTCATCCAACATGATGCCGCACTCCGTATGTTCTTTACGGAAGAAATTTACCTGCAGCAGGAACAGGAGCCGGTTGTAATGCAAGCCCCAGCTGTATTGCCTGTTTCAGTTCCCGAAATCAGTTATAAATTTCTGGGCAAGAATCAGCGGCAGATTCTGATCCTGGTACAGGATGAAAATGAAGAAGTCAGCTCTGTTGAAGGAAGGGAATTGCTTCGGAATATTGTAAAAGCAATTCAGCTTACAGCAAATGATTTTGCCCTGCTGAATTATTCGGTCTGCAGCACAAGCAGGCATGAAGATCTTTTCACTTATTTCAAACCCAGGATTGTACTGAGCTTTGGGGTAAGCACTTCTTTGCTGGGGTTGCCGGATAAAAATAGCAATGAACTGGTATTTCATGAACAGATCCAAATGATCTTTTCTGGAAATCTGCACCACCTTGCCACAGACTTGAATGGAAAAAAGGCACTCTGGGGGAGCCTGAAGAAATTAGAATTATGAGTAGAAAATTAGTATTCGCAACACAGAATAAACATAAAACACAAGAGGTAAGTGCAATTTTAAAGAGCGCGTATGAAGTACTTAATCTCCTTGATATTGGCTGTACCACTGATATTCCTGAGACTGCCAGCAGCTTTGCAGGAAATGCTTCTCTGAAAAGTAAATATGTTGCAGAAAACTTTGGACTGGATTGTTTTGCTGATGACAGCGGATTAGAGGTTAAGGCACTCAAAGATGAACCTGGAATTTACTCTGCACGTTATGCCGGCGGGGGAGGCGATCAGGCTAACCTTGAACTCGTGTTGAAGAAGATGAATGGAGTCACGGATAGGCGCGCACGTTTTGTAACAGTTATTTCGCTGCTGATGAACGGAAAAGAATATTTCTTTGAAGGCAGGGTTAATGGTACATTAAGAGAAGAGCCTTCTGGCACAGCTGGTTTTGGTTATGATCCGATCTTCCAGCCAGACGGATATTCCGTTACTTTTGCTGAAATGAGCGGCGAAGAAAAAAACGCAATCAGCCACCGTGGTTTGGCTATGAAGCAACTGATCGCTTTCCTGAACTCAGAAATTATTTAAGTTTCTTAAGCAGAGTGTCCGCAGCTGGTTTAGCCAGAGGAGCGACAATGTCTGCTGCTTTTTTAATTTCATCTGATTTTTTAAGCAGACTGTCTGTAACAGGTTTAACTACCGGAAGGAGTGCCCCGGCAGCTTTCTTTACTTCATTTGCAGCGGTTATCTGCTTCGGCAGAACTGTCGTTTTGCCTTTACCTGCAGCTGCTGCAGGTTTTGGTTTGGCAGGAGGTTTAAAGTTTACAATGTCTTTCTTTGATCGGGGCCTGAGTTCAGGCTTCCAGATAAATCCTGTTAAAATCACATCCTCTTTCAGATCTTCAACCGGGGTTGTTGCACCTTCTACATCTTTGATTGGAACTACGTCCTGTATTTCGCTATTCTTGAAAATTACCTTAATCCTGCTACTGATGGTCTGGTTCATTTTATCATATTTCTTTCCATCGTCTGTCTTGGTGAAATATACGCTTTCCGCATTTCCATCAACATACATACTGTTCAGTTTACCATCTTTGAAAAATCCGGTAATTAATTTGCCTTTTACCTGATTGAATTTTGCACTATCAGGCTCTACGTTTACGGCGAAAGCATTCTGTAATATCTGTATGGAGTTGATTTTCTTATTTCGCAACTGAACGTAAATTGTATCGCCTGTCTGTTGCGAACTCTGCGACCAGATTATCGGATTTTTATACCAGCGTAATGTGGAATCTGCCGCAGTATAAAAAAGGGAGTCTGCTTTAGCCTGCATATTTGATTTATAGACCCGCACATTGTGGAAAGCCTTAATTGCCCGCGTACGCATCGTGTCAAGCGGATTCACAGGCAGGCTATCCTTTACGCCCGGTTTCTTTTTGCCCAGATTAACCGGTGGAAGCAGTTGTTTAACTGTTTTCGCGATAGCTGTATCTTTTGGCTGTGGCGAAATTTTCTTTAAACTGTCTGTTGCGGCTTCTTTAGGTTTAGTTTCTTCTTTGGATTTTGTTTCATCCTTAGATTTTAATTCTTCTTTTGACTTAGCTTCTTCTTCTGGTTTTTTCAGTACAGCACTTTCTTTGCCTGTTCGTCCGGCATATTTCTCTGCTTCCGAAGTCTCTTGCTGGCGAACCAGGCTGGCTTTGCCCTCCCGGTTTTCTTCGCCGAGTTCATTGTCTTTTTTAATAACTGGGCCATCAAGTAAACGGAGCGACTTCTGCAGTACCATTTGTGTTTCCAGTGTATCTGCGCCCAGCCACAAACTATCAGGTTGTTTAATATTATTTACGAGTACAGAATCGTTGGTACCCATTCCCAGATAAGCATTTTTAGTGACAACGGTACGTTGGTCATTCTTATAGTAGTAACCCAGCTGGCCGCGTAACATCATATGATCAGTAGTGTCCTGAAAAACAATATTCCGGACAGCTTTACCGTACCCGGCCTTACCATCGTAATATAAGCTGTCTCCTTTTAACGAGCGGCTTCCTGAGGTATAGAGGTTCTTCTTTCCGAAATAGGCATACGTTGTATTGGTATTATATGCGCCGTTTTCGGTGTAGAGATTTCCGCCGTCTTTTTCTTTGATATTAGTTGGGCCATAGAAATAGGCCCAGTTGGTTAATGTATTATAACGCAGGGTATCAGACTTGATGACACTCTGCTCGGTAACCACTACGGCATTATATCTGAAATAAGCATCTCTCGAGTTCGCAAAATAGAACCCGTTTTTACTGGTTATGGTAGCGTCTTTGGTAACAATTTTACCACCATTAACATAAGTACCCACTTTGGAGACCATGTCATAATCCAGTACGTTAGTGGTTAGCACAGACGTCTTATCTACCATTCGAACCCTCTCAGTCAGGTGGGCAATTTTCGCATTGCCATCATAATTGAGCTTGTCTGAATAAATGTTTATCGTATCGGCCTGATTGATATGGACATTGTCATAGGCTTCAAAATAGTTTTTGGAGGTATAGAAAACAGCACTATCGCAAGTGAGAATGGCATTTTCATGCTTAAAGACCGGCTTGCGCAGGTAAGTAATGTCGGTTTTGGTAATAATGCGGCTTCTTTCTGAGCTTTGCAGAATAATTTTCGTTCTTTGCTGTGCGGATTGCGCAGCAGTTGGTGTCGTCTGAGCGGAAAGTGCAGCAGGCAGCAGCAGGCAAACTGATATGCAGACCAGAAGTCTGAACAGTATGCTTTTTCTACTTTGAAAGGCAACATAGCCTGATACAGAATTTAATTTACCGGGGGTGTGTAATTTTTGCACTTCACAAAGTTAGGTTTTTGCCAGGCAATTTTATGGGTCCGTATACATATTGTTAATTTTGAAAGATGTTACCACTACATAGTTTTACTGAATTTATCAGGCAACAGGGTTTGTTTGAAGCAGGTGATCGTATTTTACTGGCAGTTAGTGGCGGGAAAGATTCAGTACTGATGACCCGTTTTTTTCACGCAGCGGGTTTTCAATTCGGGATAGCTCACTGTAATTTTGGTCTGCGTGGAACGGAGTCTGTTCGCGATGAAGAATTTGTAAGGGCACTGGCAAGCGAGCTTGAAGTGCCCTTCTACGTAACGCACTTCAAGACTAAAAGCTTTGCTTCTTCCAAGAGGATTTCTACACAAATGGCCGCCAGGGAACTGCGCTATACCTGGTTTGAACAAATCAGGCAGGAGGAAAATTATGCAAAGATTGCACTTGCACAGCATCAGGATGATGCAATCGAGACGGTCTTGCTTAATCTGGTCCGTGGAACCGGTATTGCTGGCCTGCATGGAATACAGGCAAAAAGAGATTATTTGATCCGTCCTTTGCTCTACCTGAACAGGGAGACGGTAGATTCACTGATCCGGTCTAACGAAATAAACTATGTGGAGGATAGTTCAAACTCCAGTACAGCCTATGCCAGAAATAAGATCAGGCTGGAAGTTATTCCCAGATTGAAAGAAATTAATCCCGGACTTGACTACACGTTTATGCAGAATATAGAAAGATTTGCGGAAACGGAAATACTGCTACAGCAAGCCGTTAGTCGCGCTACCACAGGATTGATCCGGGAAGAAAGCGGGACATTGAAACTCAGCATTGCAGGTGTGGGCGCTCTGCATCCGGCAAAGTTATTACTCGGTGGTGTTTTAAAAGCCTATAATTTTACGGAAACAGTGGTATCAGACTTGTTGAATTCATTATCCGGGCAGAGTGGAACATCGTTTTACAGTGACACGCACCGTATCACGATTGATCGCGATGACCTCCTTTTACTACATTTAGATCAGGTTGGTATTCAGCCGGTCTCTGTACATGCAGATGATAGTGTGATCAGTTTACCCGGTCAGAAAATCAGCATTAGGCAAAGTGAAGACATCCGGTTTGAAAGAAATCAGCAGGTTGCCTACACGGATGCGGCTAAACTGATTTATCCGCTGATTATCCGGCAATGGGAAGAGGGGGATCGTTTTATGCCTTTGGGAATGCGGCAGTTTAAAAAAATAAGCGACTTTTTTATAGATCAGAAAGTGCCCCTGCCACTGAAATCGCAGATTCCGGTACTGCTCAATGGTAATGGAGAAGTAATCTGGATTGCAGGAATGCGTCAGGACAATCGCTACAAAGTGACCTCATCCACAAAAAAAGTCGTTATATTCGAGCAGAAAATAAAATAGATGAGCAATAAGTACGCATTTCTGGAGAAACAATATATAGGACGTGACTACATCAGAATTTGTATCCGTCTGTTAATGGCATCTTTCTGTTTTGGTGCTTATGTTTATGAAAGAGACCGGGATAATACCCAGGACTTGTTTCTGGTTGTCGGTTTCGGGATTATAGGTATTTCCATCATTTTATTGTTTCTTATCCAGTATAAGACAATTATTCATAACAAGAGCCTGGTTATCGACGGTCTCTGGACGGCAAAAAAGGTTAAAATTGATTTGAATAGTATTGTCGCTGTAAGAAAAGATACTTACAGTAACTATTTGTTTAATAACCCGGTATATAATCTTCATAGAAAAGGAAGTATTCGATTCTATTCGTCTGGTAAAGACGCAGTTGTACTTACAGATAGAGACGGGCTGGAATATTATATAGGCACACAGCGCCCAAATGAAATGTATCTTGTGATTCAGGCTGAAATGAATTTGCCGAAGGGTAAATAAATTGCAATAGTTTAACATAAAGCTCAGATTTAGTACTGTACTTTGCAGCCATAGATTTTGACTCAAAATTCTTAATTTCTAAATTTGATGAAGATAGGTATTGTTTGTTATCCTACTTTTGGTGGGAGTGGGGTAGTCGCCACTGAATTGGGAAAGGCACTGGCAGGAGAGGGCCATCAGGTTCACTTTATTACCTACAGCCAACCCGCAAGACTTGATTTTTTCTCTTCCAATCTTTATTATCACGAAGTATCCGTCAGGGATTATCCATTATTTGATTATGCACCTTATGAGTCGGCCTTAGCCAGTAAACTGGTTGATGTGGTTCGCTTTGAACAGCTCGATATTCTGCATGTACATTATGCTATCCCTCATGCCTCCGCTGCGTTTATGGCGAAGCAGATCCTGGAAACTTACGGCATAAATATTCCGGTAGTGACCACGCTCCACGGAACGGACATAACACTGGTTGGTAAAGACCCAACCTATAAACCAGTAGTTACATTTTCAATCAACAAATCTGATGGTGTAACCACAGTTTCTGAGAATTTGCGCGAAGACACGATGAAACACTTCGATATCCAGAACGAGATTCGTGTTATTCCGAACTTTATAGATTTTTCACGTTTTAGTTCCCGCCCGAAGGAGCATTTTAAGAAAGCTATTGCTCCGGGAAATGAACGGATCCTTATTCATACGTCAAACTTCAGAAAAGTAAAACGTACAGCAGATGTGATTAAAATGTTCCGGTTGATTCTGGATAAGATTCCATCCAAATTGCTAATGGTAGGGGATGGACCCGACCGTGCAAATAATGAGATGTTATGCAGGGATCTGGGAATATGTGATCATGTTAGGTTTTTAGGTAAACAAGACGCCATTGAGGAAATACTTTCAGTATCAGATTTGTTTCTCATGCCTTCAGAAACTGAAAGTTTCGGCCTTGCTGCACTGGAAGCAATGGCTTGTCGTGTACCTATTATTACGTCCAATGCCGGAGGGTTACCGGAACTGAATGTCGATGGTTTCTGTGGATATATGAGTGCTGTTGGTGATATAGAAGATATGGCAGCAAAGGCGATTAAAATCCTTCAGGATGATGTGATTCTTGAGCAGTTTAAAACGAATGCGTTTACAAGGGCACAGGATTTCGATCTGAAAAAGATTCTTCCGGTGTATATAGATTATTATACGGAGGTAATCGCTAACACAAAAAAGAAGACCTTTTCTGCTTAAGAGAAGGTCTTCTTTTTTGTTTCTGTTCTGAATATTACTTCTTCGGTACAAAGACCATTGAAACCGGAGCTCCAACGGCTATTCTTTTGCCGCTGTCTTTTAAAGATCCGTTAACAGGATTACGGCTGAAAATTACGATCTCGTCTGTATACTGATGACCCACCAGCAGCCACTTTCCGCTGGGATCAATAACGAATGCACGGGGACCATTGCCAAGGGTAGGGGTAATTGCTTTATAGGTAAGCTGGCCGTCTTTACCTACTGCGAAGGTCGTAATTGTATTCGCAGTGCCACGATTGCTCGTGTAAAGGAACTTCCCGTCAGCCGAGATCTGAATATCAGCAGCACCGGTCTCACCTTTAAAATCTGGCGCGAGCATAGAGATTTCCTGAATTTTTTTTAGCTGTCCGTCTTCATAATCAAATGCGGTGACATCACCCGACATTTCGTGTACCAGATATGCTTTTTTACCTGAGGGGCTAAATACGATATGTCTTGGTCCGCTACCTGGCTTAACGGCCAGGCTATCCTTTAAAACCAGAATGTCCTGCTGGACCTGGGGATTATACTGATAGAAAAAAATCATATCCATACCCAGGTCATTCACAACTACATACTTTCCGTCTGGTGTAAATCTAACCATATGCACATGCGCACTTTCCTGTCTTGCTTTGTCAGGGCCTGATCCGGTATGTTGGATTACCTGTTTAGCCGGGCTCAGACTGCCGTCTGCCTGCCTGCCGAACACAGAGATTGTGCCGCCCGAATAATTAGCGGAGATCACATTATTGTCGTCTGCAATCAGATAGCAGGGGTCTGCTCCTTTCGCATCCTGTTTGTTTAAGAAATTTAATTTGCCTCTGGACTGATCAAAACTAAATGCGCTGATCGTGCTTTTCGCAGCATCTTCGTTTACTGCATAGACGAAATCTCTGTCTTTGCTTACCGCAAGGTAACTTGGGTTAATGATGTTTTTAGCTACACTTTCCAGGCGGGCTCCGGCTGTTTTACTCTGGTAATCGTAGATATAAATACCTTCACTTTTACCGGGAGCGGTATAAGTACCTACAAGTAGCTGGTAGTCTCCTGTGCTTTGGGCATGCACACTAAAAAAGGACATCGTGGCTATAGCCATAGCATAAATTTTTTTCATATAATATTGATGTTAACGACGACAATATAATTGTTTTTTCCGGCCATTAAAAAAGGGGATATCCATTAAGAACATCCCCTTTTTGTGAATTGTGCCTTTTCTGAAGGTATCAATCCGTTAGCGCCGGTTTTATCCTTTGCTGTTTATTATTTATTGAATCAGATGTTTGATCTGAATTAATTCGTGTTCTTCCAGATATCTCCATCTTCCTCTTGGCAGGTCTTTCTTGGTCAGATTGCCATAAACAACTCTGTCCAGTTTAACGACCTCGTAGCCCAGATGTTCGAAAATTCTTCTTACGATTCTGTTTTTACCACTGTGAATTTGAATACCTACTTCTTTTTTAGAACCACCAGCTACGTAAGAAACTGAATCTGGTTTGATTATTCCGTCTTCAAGCTCCAGACCAAACTGGATTTTATTCAGGTCTCCCTGGCTCAGGCTCTTGCTTAGTTCTACATGATAGATTTTAGTGATACCATTTCTCGGGTGAGATAATTTATCAGCAAGATCGCCATCATTGGTCATTAATAATAATCCGGTTGTATTACGGTCCAGACGGCCTACAGGATAAATCCTTTCACGGCTCGCTTTCTCTACTAACGACATTACTGTCTTGCGTTCCTGAGGATCGTCAGTGGTTGTAATGTAATCTTTAGGTTTGTTCAGTACAACGTAGATCTTTTTCTCTCTTTTCAGCAGTTCGCCATTGTAACGAACTTCATCTTTTCCAGGATCTACTTTATGTCCAAGTTCTGAAACAGGAACACCATTTACCGAGACAACGCCTGCTGCAATCAGTTCATCTGCCTTACGACGGGAACAGATTCCTGAATTTGCGATGTAACGGTTAAGGCGAATTTTACCATCGTCAACTCCTGCACTTTCTTTCCTTGCACGCATAACCGGCGCAGCTTTAGAAAAGTCTTTTGAATATGGTTTCGCACCATCTTCCCTTTTACGGAACGGACGGCTGTCTGTACTTCTTGAAGTACCTTGCTTTTTATCATTATAGTTTCTGAATGGTCTTTCTCCATCAGTCGCATAATTGTCTTTCTTAATATAGCTGCGGTTTTCATTCCGTGGCATTTCTTTGGAAGACCCCTCTTTTACTGCACGGGGTCTGAAAGATTTGCTGTCACCATCTCTTGATGGTCTGCCTTTGAAGTCACCTTCTGGTCTTGGTCTGAAAGATTTGCTGTCACCATCTCTTGACGGTCTGCCTTTGAAGTCACCTTCTGGTCTTGGTCTGAAAGATTTGCTGTCACCATCTCT
>JAAAFW010000006.1:1457461-1802702 GCA_019352875.1 Pedobacter cryoconitis
ACCTTCTGGTCTTGGTCTGAAAGATTTACTTTCTCCGTCTCTTGACGGTCTGCTTTTGAAGTCACCTTCTGGTCTCGGTCTGAAAGATTTGTTGTCCCTGTCAGCACCAGCACCAAATTTCGTTCTATCTTTCCCCTCTTTATCCTCAAACCTGCTTTTACCCGTGCCAGCCTGTCCGGCTCCACTGCGGCTTTTACCTGTTGTGCTTCGGTTTCCCGGTTTGGACTTGTCATCCCGACTGTTCCTGTTGTTATTTTTTATCATGATACGCTGTTAACCACATAATTAATGCGGGGTGCAAATTTAATAAAAATCGCTCAATTTAGGGATTTAATTTTCAATGTGATCATGAAATAAAAAATCCCTGTTAATGAGTGTTTAAACGTCGATTTTGGTAGTTTATCTCGTAATAGCTTGATAATTAACATAATATCACGTATGTTTGCAGGCGTTTTAAAATTGTTAACCAAAAAAAGGAGGAAAATGATAAAGAAACACATCATAACTAGTTCTGTAATTTTAGGATTACTCGTTATGGCAAAAGTGTTTGCTTATAACATGCCCCAAGCATCAAAAAGTCAAAAAAATAACAACAATACGCTGACTGAGACAGTCACCACTGTTACCACTACTACTACCAAAACGCCAGTCTCCATGATGGCCAAACTCAATTTCGCAGAAGAATCTTTACCCCTGGGGGACAGGAAGGTAGAGCGTAAGATGAAAACTATTCTTGCTGCACACAATTTCAGTCAATTGCAGACAAATCAACTGCACCGTAAGGCGGAAGAATGGTTTCCTATTATAGAACCAATCCTTGCAGCTTATGGTATACCTGATGACTTTAAATATGTTCCTTTAGTGGAGTCCGGACTTAAGGGAGGGATGTCGCCAAAAGGGGCTAATGGTTTCTGGCAGTTTATGCCCGGAACAGCCAGAAGTTATGGGTTAACAGTAAACAGCGAAATTGACGAACGCAAAAACCTGCGTAAATCAACTATAGCTGCCTGCAAATATATCAAAGAACTTTACGGAGTTTTTGATAGCTGGACTTTGGTTGCCGCTGCATATAATGTTGGCGATAATCACATGCGCCGGCAGATCAATAAACAAAATCAGGATAATTATTTCAAAATGAAATTAAACAGGGAGACTGCCGGATATGTTTATAAATTGATTTCAATGAAAGAGATTTTAAACGACCCGGGCAAACATGGTTACCGGACTTCCGGTAAAATGCTCGCTATGCAAACCAACGTGGAATAAAAGGATCTATAGTTTGACAAATAATTGGGGATAGCCAGCTTTAAACAGCTGGCTTTTTTTTACCACCAATGCAAGGTTGCTGTAGATATAATTCGCTCTCTAATTAGCTCGTATAGCTGTTTGGATGGGAGATTGAAGTCTCTAAGTGTGATTTCATCTATCTGTTCTTCCAGATGGTTAAAATTAACGCCCAGAATATTCTCAAGCTGAAACAGGTTCCATTTGATTGTTGAACTACTAGCTTCTGCTGGTGTATTCCCGGCAGGGCTCTGAGTTGCTGCACTCAGGTTCTCCATAGAGAATATTACTGATGTTTCTTTTTGGTGCATTAACGCCGAAAGTCCATCGTTTTGATCCTTCTCCGTAGATTTACTGAAATCCCACATCAGATTAGCTGGTCTTGCGCCGTCTGCCGCCAGAATAGCAAAACGCTCGCTTTTAAAGACTTCATCGTATATCTGACGAATCTTAGCGGCGAACATTATACCGGACTTACCCAGCATCTGAATAGCGATAACAGACTGATTGTTGCTTTGCTGAATTATTGATAACAGGAGAGGATCAATAAGCTCATCAATAAGCCTGAGATTAAAACTCACCAGGAAATGTATCTGGTCTAATGATTTTCGCTCTGCCTTACGTTTTTCAAGTCCTTCGAGATAACCCAGCAGGATTTCATGAAAGCGTTTAAAGCCGATAGGATTAGATACTTTCAGATTAATTGCATCTGCAATTAATATAGGTATGGCGCGTGTGCTTTCTTTGGATCCCGGCATATCTATAATTACATTTTTCCGGTCGATCTCTTTCCACAGGTGTCTGACTTCATCTACGATGGAGAGTTCAAACCAGGCGAATTCTGAACGGATACCAAAAACAACATGTCCGGATTTCCCTTTTGACCGGGATTGTACTAAAATAAACTGATTCGCTGCACGTCTGACATCGGAAATAACGACGGCCATGATAATTTCATGTACGGATTTTCCAGATCTAATTAGTCCTGAAACTAGTTTGTCGTAGTCTCTGGTCTCCGCTATGGCTTTTTCCAGTTCATCTACACGAAATATTACACCTTCTAATTTTGATTCTTCAATCAGACTTTTAAGTTTTCCGGAAAGTACAAATCTTCTGTTAAGGTAATTAAGCCACATCATCATAAACCAAAGATGTGAATATGCAAGCCCAAAAGGAATATTGAAAAGGCGTCAAAATATGTTTAAAACACTTTTTTTTACGCCTTTTCTTCCAATTATGTTTTAATAGGACTATGATTTACGGTATAGTGTAGGGCTTTTACCTGTGTGCTTTTTGAAATAATTGCTGAAGGAAAACTGGTCGCTGAAATTCAGGTGATTCGATACCTCGGCAATAGACAATTCTGGATGATTCAGTAATATTTTGGCTTCGAGTAATAACATTTCACCTATAAAGTCACCTGCTGTTTTGCCGGAAATATCTTTTAAGGTTTGAGAAAGGTATTTTGGGGAAACATTTAACATTTCTGCGTAAACCTGAACACTTCTTACAGACCGGAATTGTGTTGGAAGAAGTTTAAGAAAGCGCATGACAAGTTCCTCTTTACGGGTAACCCGGATTTCTTCCAGGCTTTGAGAGAGCCGGAAATGTAGTGCGAGTTCATAAATAAATCCTGAGAAAAGATTAAGCATTATATCGTCACGATATTCAGATGTAGACGGTAAAGTGCTTTTATACTCTAAAACATCCAGTATCCTGGCTATATTTTCCATTTCTCCGCTTCCAAGCCTCAGGACCGGATTAAGCAGAGAAGAGAAAAAAGTCAGCGCGTCTACATTCTTTTTATGAATGCCAGCTGCATAAAGATATTCAGCCTTGAAACCTACAAATTTAATGATGCAGTCCGAAGAGAAATCTTCAAATTGTCTGACGTCATTAGGTGTAATCAGCAGGATTTCGTTTTTAGTTACAGTATATGGGGTCAGGTTTACTTTTGTTTTGAACTCACCTTCCTGAAGGATCAGAAAAGAGAAGTGGTCGGAACGGAAAGGATACCTTATCGGGATTTCCATCTCCAGTCCCGTTGTAGAACAAATACTGATTTCGGCATTCTGATCACTTGCTCCGACTGCTTCCAGTAATTGCGCAAATGTACACGTCTGCACAGCTGTAATGGAACTTGACATAGGGAAAATTTAAACTCAAAAATAAACTGCAAAATTGAATTGCCGGTAGTATTCACGCTGAATATCAGGTCTTCTGTAGAATTTTACAATCGGACTACGAAAACAAGTGTTCTATGGCTAATCCTGAATAAACGGGAGCTGCATATTCTTATACTTAGGCTTATTGACCTGCACTTTGAGCTGCTCAAAAATATGAGAAGGGCCTTCAGCGGCGAACATATTAACAAGCCATGCAGGGAGTGTCCCGCCTGGATCTACGTGTAGTGTATAACTGATTCGGACTTTCTCTCTGCCAGCGGGCGTAATGAGCCATTTTCCTTTAGAGTTGTCTATGCGGACAATGCCCTTCTTTTCCGGAACAAAACCACTTACAGCCGGTCCGTCAACTGTAACAATGTGACTTTCCGGATCCTGAGTTACAGTAAGGTGTGCGATGAAATCCCGATTCTGCACCGGCCAGGGTAAAATCACTTCGGAATAATAATAAAGTTCGGAAGGGGATACGCGTTTAACCAATTTGGCAGATTTTGTATGGTATACCCATTCCGGAGCAGCATCAATGTCCAGCAGTAAAGCAACGAGCTGTGAAGGTCTTGCCTGAACTTCGCATTCTACTTTTACTGCTTTTACTTTTGATCCGTTTAGTTCCGAAGTGTAAATTTTAATGTCGTTTTTATCCTTTTCGAGTTTCCAGGATGTTTGAGCGAAGCTGGTTTGACAGGCAACCAGAAGAAAGAGAATTACTGAACCTGATCTGTGCATTTTATTGTGCAATATTAGAGGACAAAAGTCAGTTATAATTAGGAGTTAAACCATGCTGAAAACACATATTTATATGTTTAAAACACCTTTCCTTGCTATAAAATATAAATACTGTTGCTTATCAAACTCTTTCCAGACTGATTTGTTGTTCTGCCTGTAAGAATGGGAGCAGTATACGAAAGCTTTAAGGCACGTTACTACTTTAAAAAACAAACAATTGCTAATGAAAAAATTAGCATTTTTGTAGCTGTGGAATTGCTTTTATTCCGGCAGTTCCACGTAGCGTTTTAAGATAAAATATGAGCAAAAATACGATCGACCTTGGCGAGCAAAAAGATGTAGAAGTATATGGTGCCCGGGTTCATAACCTTAAAAATATAGATGTTTCTTTTCCTCGTAATCAACTGGTTGTTATTACTGGTCTGAGCGGTAGCGGAAAATCGTCACTCGCTTTTGATACAATCTATGCAGAAGGTCAGCGCAGGTATATGGAAACTTTCAGTGCTTATTCGCGCCAGTTTATGGGGGGGATGGAAAGACCTGATGTAGACAAAGTTTCCGGTCTGAGCCCGGTAATTGCTATCGAACAAAAAACAACCAGTAAAAATCCGCGTTCGACAGTTGGAACGATTACGGAAATTTATGACTTTATGCGTCTTCTTTATGCAAGAACTGCAGATGCTTTCTCCTATGAAACGGGTGAACGTATGGAGCGTATGAGTGAAGACCAAATCCTGAATACAATTTATAATAAATATGAAAATATCGCAGTAAATATTCTTGCTCCTGTAGTTAAGGGTAGAAAAGGACATTACCGCGAACTTTTTGAACAGATCCGGAAGCAAGGATATGTAAAGGTGCGGATTGACGGTGAAATTCAGGATATGAGTCCTAAGATGCAAGTGGACAGGTATAAAATTCACGATATTGAAATCGTGGTTGACCGCCTGCTGATTGATCGTAAAGATCACAAACGCCTGGTTGATTCTATACAAACTGCCATGCGTCTTGGTAAAGGAATCATTAAAATCAGCGATAAAGAAAACCGGGTATCACATTTCAGCAAATTTCTGATGTGCCCGACCTCAGGGATTTCTTATGATGAACCACAGCCAAATAGTTTTTCTTTTAACTCGCCATATGGTGCCTGTGAGCGCTGTGACGGATTAGGTTATATTTTCGTAGTCGATAAGGATTCAGTTATTCCAAATCCGAAATTGAGCATTATGAACGGCGGTCTGGCTCCTTTAGGGGAATACCGTGATATCTGGATGTTTCAGGTCTTAAAAGCACTGGCCAAAAAGTATAATTTCTCGCTTTCTACACCGATTGAAAAATTGAGTGAGGAAACTATCCATATGTTATTGAATGGAAGCCCTGAATTAATTTCCGTAGCTGTAGAATACAACAAATGGAATGTTCAGAATTACCAGATTACCTTCGACGGGATTATCAAACTGCTGGAAGAGCAGCATGAGAAAAAAGGAGAAACTGCAACGGACGACATGGATACATTCCGGAAGCTGAAGACTTGCCCTGTATGTAATGGTGCCAGGCTTAAAAAGGAAAGTCTTCATTTTAAGGTAGATGGGATGAATATTTTTGAGTTGGCTGAAATGGATATCAATCATCTGAAATCATGGTTCACAGCTCTTGAAGATCGTTTGTCGGAAAGACAGAATACAATTGCTAAAGAAATTCTGAAAGAAATCCGGGCGCGTTTAGGCTTTCTTTCAGATGTAGGACTGAATTATCTGTCTCTGGATAGAACTGCAAGGACGCTTTCCGGTGGAGAAGCTCAACGGATCAGATTGGCAACCCAGATTGGATCCCAGTTAATGAATGTAATGTATATACTGGATGAGCCAAGTATTGGTCTGCATCAGCGGGATAACGAAAGGTTGATCGGTGCATTAAAGAATCTTCGTGATCTTGGAAATACGGTTCTTGTAGTAGAGCATGATAAAGATATGATCCTGGAAGCAGATTACGTAATTGACGTGGGGCCTGCTGCGGGTCTGCATGGTGGGCAGATAGTTGCAGAAGGTACACCTGCTCAGATTCTGAAATCCGGGACACTGACAGCGGCTTATCTGAATGGAAAAAAAGAAATCGCTATTCCTGCGGTCAGAAGAAAAGGCAATGGGCATAAACTCTCCATTATTAAAGCCAGCGGGCATAATTTGAAAGATGTGTCTGTAGACTTTCCGCTGGGTAAGTTCATCGCTGTAACGGGGGTTTCCGGAAGTGGTAAATCCAGTCTGATCACGGAAACATTATATCCTGTACTGAACCACCATTTTTTCAGAGCAAAGAAACATCCGCTTCCTTATGAAAAGATAAACGGATTAAAAGAAATAGATAAAGTTATTGAAATTGATCAGGCTCCGATCGGCAGGACACCAAGATCAAATCCATCTACATACACCGGCGTATTCTCTGATATCCGGAATTTATTTGTACAGCTTCCCGAAGCAAAAATACGTGGCTATAAACCGGGCAGGTTTTCATTTAACGTGAAGGGCGGCCGGTGTGAGACCTGTCAGGGCGCAGGAATGAAAGTGATAGAAATGAACTTCCTTCCTGATGTGCACGTTCCATGTGAAGAATGTGGCGGTCGTCGTTATAACCGTGAAACCCTGGAAGTGCGCTATCGTGGCAAGTCGATCAGTGATGTGCTGGATATGAGTATTGAAGATGCTTGTGCGTTTTTTGAAAATATGCCTGTGATCTACAGAAAGATCAAAACATTGAAAGATGTAGGTTTAGGTTATATCACTTTAGGGCAGTCTTCTACCACTTTGTCTGGCGGGGAAGCTCAGCGTGTTAAACTGGCTACAGAACTTTCAAAAAAAGATACGGGAAAAACTTTTTATATCCTGGATGAGCCGACTACAGGTCTTCATTTTGAAGATATCAGTGTTCTTCTGGGCGTCCTGAATGAATTGGTTGACAGAGGGAATACGGTACTGGTAATAGAACATAATCTTGATGTAGTAAAAGTCGCCGACTGGGTGATCGACCTGGGTGAAGAGGGAGGAGCAGGCGGTGGAAGAATTTTGTTTGAAGGAACTCCTGAAGGCTTAATTCAAAATTCTATTAGTCTGACTGGTAAATTCCTTAAGAAAGAAATGAAGGCTTAAACTCATATCGAATGCAGCAATTACTGACTACAGAACAGATGCGCGCTGCCGACCAGCACACAATACGCCGGGAGCAGATCACAGAAAATGATTTGATAGACCGTGCAGCGGGTGCGTTTGTGCGTTTGTTTGCTGTAGAATATCCGGATCATAATATCCCTGTTGATGTTTACTGCGGGCCCGGAAACAATGGAGCAGATGGTTTGGTTATAGCCGGACTCCTGCAGCAGATGGGCTACCAGCATTTGATTATTCATCTATGTGACTTTGCAGGGAAGGCCGGAGCAGCTTTTCTTGCGAAACTTGAATGGCTTAGAAAAAAACAGCTGAATGTCCGGTCTTTAGACACGATCGCAGATGTTAAAACGGCCTCAGATGGCGTGATCATTGAGGCGCTTTTTGGTTCTGGATTAAATAAACCACTAGGTGGAGAATGGTCTGAGCTTATAAGACTGATTAATCAGTCAGGTGCGCATATAGTATCTGTGGATATCCCTGCCGGTCTTCCTTCAGAAGGAGTAATCAATCCGGATGGGTCCGTTATTGAAGCTGAGCTCGTTATTAGCTTCCAAAGACCAAAAATAAACTTCTTTTTTCCTGAGTCTGCGGCTGCCTTAAGCCGTTTTATTATAGCTGATATAGGGTTGGATGAAGTTTTTATCCAGCAACAGCAAGGAGTTTTTCATTTGGTTACAGAAAATGATTTAAGGCAAATAATTAAACCCAGAAAACGTTTCAGTCATAAGGGAACGTATGGTCATGCACTGATAATTGCTGGTCATGAAGATACTATGGGGGCGGCATTGCTTGCATCTTCTGCTTGCTTGTATAGTGGTGCTGGTTTAACAACCGCCGCTATTCCGTCTTCTGGCCTTACGGCGTTAAATAATGCGCTTCCTGAAGTAATGTACGTCCCGGCTCAGCGCTTAACTGATAATGGTTCTTTGCAGTCATATTCAGCTATCGGCGCGGGCCCCGGCTTGGGTAAATCAACGGAAACGCTGGAGATAGTAAGGTTATTACTGAGTGCAGGAAAACCGCTACTGCTGGATGCCGATGCATTGAACTGCCTGGCTCAGGAAAAAACTTTACTGGAGCAGGTTCCTGCCGGTACGATATTAACGCCGCATATGAAAGAGTTTGATAATCTTTTCGGCAAGCATGAGAGCTGGTGGGAACGGATAGAAACGGCCAGAATCTGGACAAAGCGAAAGCAATCTGTTATCGTGTTGAAAAACCAGTACACATTTACTATCGATGAGCAGGGGATGGTATTTATAAATCCTACGGGTAATCCGGGAATGGCTCAGGGTGGAATGGGGGATGTGCTAAGCGGTATTATTCTGGCTTTACTGGCACAAGGTTATCTTCCGGCTGAAGCAGCAATAACCGGATGTTATATCCATGGTAAATCGGGGGATAAATTAGCTACGAACCAGGCTACAATACGTGCCTCAGAACTGGCAGCCGGAATTCCCCAGGTACTTTTTGAATTGACTAAATAGAAGAAATAAGTACCATTTTTTCCATGGTGGGGCCTGGGCTGCCACCTCTTTTTTCAAGGGTTACCGCAAAGGCCTGCACATTACTCACAGCTTTCATATCGAGTAAGAGTTTTTTAGGACGCGAATCTGCATCAAATACACCAAGATCTACGGGTTTACCTTGAACGATTGCCCAAAGCTGATACTGATGCTCCTTATCATTTTCGGGCAGGGCCATACTTGCATTGTCCAGCATTACATGTTTACCTTCTTTATGCCAGTAAACCATTAGAGAAGCTTTTGGGGATATCTGTGTACCTGCAAGTTTCACCTTAGCCCAGGTAGGGTCTGTCGTAATCTGATTAATCTGCTGCAAATCTTTATTCTCATTTTTCATGAAGTTCACTGTTGCAGCGAATTTCTCCCTGTCCTGACGCATGACGATCAACTGTTGATTTGCATCTGACAAGCGGCTATGCGTGGTGTACAGAGCGAAAATACTCATTGCAAGTAGTGCCAGACAAGCGGCAAGTGCAAATTGTAATGGTCTTAAAGATTTTGGTGCAGGAGCAGTATTTAATGGGGTGATAATTGCCTCCTGAATTTCTGGTTCCTTTATTATTTCCTGTGCATTAATCTGCTGCAGGATTTTATTCATTAATTGTGGTTTAGGCTGAACTGCTTTTTCCAGGGCATACTTCTCCATAGCAAGCTCAATCGCTGCTATTTCCGACCTGATCTCAGGAAATAAATCCGCCATTCTCTCTACCTCCTGCTGTTCGGGGGCATCGAGCTGACCCAGAACATAAAGTTCCAGTATTCCTGATTCTATATATGCCTTTGCTTCTTCCACCTAATTAAAATGCTTTCTTAACTCCATAATTGCCATTCTGATCCTGGTTTTTACAGTTCCTAATGGTATACTTAACTCTTCGGCAGCTTCAACATGAGTATAACCTTTAAAATAGACCATCTCCAGAACCTGATTGAATTCAGGTTTCAGTTTGGTAACCATATCCTTTATACCCAAAGTATCTGCATTAAAAATAACTTCATTTGTTTCGTTGATCAAATCTACGTTATTTTCAATGGTCTGGTTTTTTCCCCCGTTTCGAAAATCTTTGGAGCGGTATTTATCGATAGCAATATTCCTGGCGATATTCATCATCCAGGTGAAAAGCCTTCCTTTGGAAGGATCATAATGCCTTGTGGAATTCCATATTCTGAGAAATGTGTCCTGAAGTAAATCTTCAGCAATTTCTTCAATAGGAATAATTCTAATGATTACACCCATTAATGCGCCGGAATACTGTTCGTAAAGTGCTTGTATAGCTGCAGTGTCCTGTGCTTTCAAGCCTTTAACGAGCTGTTCCTCAGTAAGAGATATTTTAGTTGTTGCTGCCAATGGAATCTAATATACAGTTTGTCTAACAAGTTCCGCCATAATTTGTTTCATGAAGCAGCATCAACAACGCTTAAAAATCAAATAAGTGCTTTTCCGCATGATATGAGGATCTTACCAACGGGCCACTTTCCACATAACGGAGACCTTTTGCCAATCCGATCTCTTTATATTTTGCAAATTGATCCGGATGAATCCAGTCTACCACTGGGTGATGATTACGTGTTGGTTGCAGATACTGGCCGAGTGTCAGTATATGTACGCCATTAGCAACAAGGTCATCCATCGATTCCAGTACATCATCTTCTGTTTCTCCAAGACCAAGCATAATACCTGTTTTGGTCCTTAATCCGAATTCAGAGATTCTTTTCAATGCTTCCAGACTTCTGTCATATTTGGCCTGGATACGTACTTGTTTGGTGAGTCTGCGTACCGTCTCTATATTATGGGACATTACTTCCGGTCTTTCTTCCAGGACGCGATATAAGTTGTCCCAGATACCTCTGAAGTCTGGAACTAATGTTTCCAGTGTGGTATCAGGACTTTCTCTGCGAATAGCCTGCAGAGTTTCTGCCCAAATAATAGAACCGCCGTCTTTCAGATCGTCTCTGTCTACAGAAGTAATCACACAATGTTTAACCTGCATTAGCTTTACCGAATTCGCTACGCGATTTGGCTCATCCAGATCAACGGCTTTAGGTCTGCCGGTGGCTACTGCGCAAAAAGAGCAGGACCGGGTACAGATATTACCGAGAATCATGAAAGTTGCCGTACCTGCTCCCCAGCATTCTCCCATATTAGGACAATTGCCGCTTTCGCAAATGGTATGTAGCTTATGGGTGTCGACCAGGCTGCGGACCTGAGCATATTCTTTACCAACAGGAAGCTTAACTCTAAGCCAATCTGGTTTACGTTGTACTGTGTTTGCTGAAACAACCGGAAGTTCGATCATTTGACAAAGTTAAGCAATAGGTTTGAATTGTTATAAACATGAAATGTTTGCCTCTTGTAATGTTATTGGTATGCAATTTCAGCACTTTAAGATAAAGTATCTGATTCCGGCTTCTATATTTCCGGAATTAGCAGTATTTTGCTCATAAAAAACATATGGCAACTTCGAAAATCACATATCAGGGTAATCTCAGGACTAGTTCTATACATGAACGTTCTGGAAATGAAATAATTACAGATGCTCCGGTAGATAACAAAGGAAAAGGGGAGGCTTTCTCACCTACAGATCTACTGGCGACGTCTTTAGGTAACTGTATGCTGACCATAGTAGGAATCGCAGCAGCGGAGCATAACTTTAACATTGACGGTGCAACTTGTGAAATCACAAAAATAATGGCAGAGCAGCCAAGAAGGGTTGCGGAAATTATCGCGGTATTGAAATTCCCAGCGAATGGATATACGGATAAAGAACAAAAAATCATAGAGCGGGCTGCAAATACCTGTCCGGTCTTTTACAGCCTGCACCCTGATTTAAAGAAAACTGTTTCTTTTATTTTTGAATAACTTCTGCTACTTCCTCTGCAGATATATCACTGTGTGAAGCATCAAGAATGCACTCGCCATCTTTAATCAGTAATATTTGCGGAGATTCATGATGAACCTGGAAATCTTCAGCTATCTGTGCAGAAATTGCACGATGGCTGATGAGGTCCAGAAAATATAAAGGTGTTTCTGCAGGTATCGCATCCCATTCCAGCTCAAAGCGTTTTCTGGCCATCATGCTAACCGAACATCTTGTACTGTGTTTAAATATCAAACTATACCCACTGCCTGCTTTAATCTTGTTGACCTGATCTGCATCGGTCATCTGAATCCACTCCATCTCTTAATTTTTTATTATAATTATCGCCTTCGTTTATCTTCTATTGGTGACGCTGTATTGTGTACCAGCTTATACCGTAGCCTTTAAATGAGCCATCTTAATAGCAGTTATAGCTGCTTCATCTCCTTTGTTACCATGTTTCCCTCCAGAGCGGTCTACCGCCTGCTGTTGGTCATTGGTAGTCAATACGCCAAATATAACCGGCTTACTATGTTTGATACTCACGTCAGTTAATCCAGTGGCCACAGCCTGGCAAATAAAATCGAAGTGCCTGGTTTCTCCCTGGATTACGCATCCCAGGCAGATAACACCATCTAGTTCCGAATGTTTATTTAAAAGGATTTCTGCAGCGCCGGTTAACTCAAAACTTCCCGGTACTGGAACAGAAATAATGTTTTCTTCCAGTACGCCGTTTGCAAGCAGTGTTTTTAGTGCGCCGTCATATAAACTGCCGGTGATTGCAGCGTTCCATTCTGCAACTGCAATTGCAAATTTGTAGTTCTTTCCGTCCGGGACGGTTGTATGAGAAAAATCTGAGAGATTCTTTAATTGTGTTGCCATGAGTCAAATATAAGTATTCATCACAAAAAAAGGCCTGCGTAATACGCAGGCCTTTGTCAAAATATTTTATTTGAACTTAGTTGTTTTGTAATGCAGTAGCGCGTGCAATGTATTCATCAATCATTGCAGCTTCCTGGCTTGCCGGGAAATCGGCTTTGATTTTAGTATAAGTGGCTTCAGCATCCTTATATTTTTTCTGTGTCTCATAAACTAATCCTAATTTTTTAAGGAAAAGCGGAGAAGTGAATTTGTTGCTTGATTTATCTGCTGCTTTTTTATAATAAGTTATGGCCTGATTATAATCTTTCAGTTCGCTATAAGCGTCACCAAGCATACCTAAAGCTAAAGGATCAGCAACTACACTGCCTGTTTCTGTATATTTACCTAATGCCTCAGTTGCTTTTTTGTATTCTCCTTTACGCAGATAAATTCCACCCAGGTATAAGTTTGCCAGGTTTGCAGATTTTGTATTGTTGTACTCGTCAGCAATTTTCTCGAAACCCGGGTAGCCAGCGTCGCCGTTAACAGCTTTGTTAGCCAGGGAGTCCACACCGATAAATTGTTCTGCCTTGTACATTTTCGCAGACGCTTCTTCAGCTCTGCCTTTTAAATATACATTCTGATACCAAAAGTATATGATCACCAATACGATTACCGCTGCGGCAATGAATAAAAGGCTCTTAGAGTTTTCCTCTAAAAAGGAACCCTTTCTTACATTATGATTTACTTCTTTTTCTGTTGTGGACATTTTATTTAAAAAAATTAAGGATTGCAAAAATACATTTTTCGGTTAAAGTATCAACCTCTTTTTGATGTATTTAAATAAATTTTTAGTAATAGTTCAATTTCGAACCGCCTGAATTTTATGGGAATAGCTCTTGTTGGGAAACAAATCGGCCGGGAAGCTGATTTTAAGAAACCTAAACGGTAACTTTGAACGGAATACTATGTGGCTAAAAAATATTACACTCCTGAACTTTAAAAATTATGCAGACGCTGATTTGCGTTTTTCTAAAACTGTAAATGCCTTTGCAGGTAATAATGGCGCAGGAAAAACTAATTTACTGGATGCAATTCATTACCTCTGTCTTTGCAAAAGTTATTTTAATCCTATAGATAGTCAGCAAATTAAGACCGGCGAGGAGCTTTTCATGATTCAGGGAGACTTTGACAGGCTGGCTAAGCCGGAGAAGATCACCTGTGGGGTAAAGAAAAATCAGAAAAAGCAGTTTAAACGTAATAAAAAGGAGTACGACAAATTAGCCAGTCATATCGGCCTTTTTCCTCTGGTAATGATTTCACCTTATGATGTCACTATTATTATGGATGGAAGTGAAGAACGGCGCCGGTTTATGGATAATGTAATTTCACAGACGGATTCCGTTTATCTGGATGAACTTATGCTGTATAATAAACAGCTGCTAAACAGAAATGCACTACTCAAGCAGATTGCCGTTACCCGCAAATATGATCCCGCACTGCTGGAAATCTATGATGAGCAACTTGTTGACTCCGGGCAAAAGATCTTCGAAAAAAGAAGACAGTTTATGCTGGATTTTATACCATTGTTCGATCAATATTACCGTTACTTGTGCAATGAGGCAGAAACAGTTACACTGACTTATCTGAGTCAGTTGAATGAAACGCCTTTCGCTACACTGCTCAAACAATCCCTGGAAAAGGATAAGACTCTGGAAAGAACAACTACCGGGATCCATAAAGACGACCTTGTGTTTAATATTGCTGACATGCCGCTGAAGAAGTTCGGTTCCCAGGGACAGCAGAAATCATTTTTAATTGCATTGAAACTGGCGCAATATGCTTACGTGGAGAAATATAAGGGATTTAAACCGTTGCTGCTGTTGGATGATATTTTTGACAAACTCGACGAACACCGGATGCATAAATTGATGGAAATGGTATCTCATCATGATTTCGGACAAATTTTTATCACTGACACAGGGAGAGAAAGAGTCACTAAGATTTTTAATCAGATTGATGTTCCCTTAACTATCTTTGAAGTCAATAACGGAATAATCAGACATGCGTAAGCCTAATGATATGACCATGAAGGAAGCCATCACAAAGATGCTGGCTGTATACCGTCTCAGAGGTAAATACGACGAGACCGGAGTTGTAGCGATGTGGCCGGAAGTCATGGGTACAGCCATAGGAAACCGTACGACACAGATATACATTGCCCATCAGAAGTTGTTTGTCCGGATTGAATCTTCTGTTATTAAAAATGAGCTTTTAATGGTCAAAACCGGCATCATCCAAAAACTGAATGAACGTGCCGGTTCTGAAGTTATTAAAGAAATTATCTTTCTGTAGGTTTAATTTCTACCACCCCCGAAGATTTTACTGACCAGCCAGATTACTAAAGCAAGGATCAGGACGACTATAATTACACCTGACCATACACCTGCTTTGAAAATACTTTCAATAGCGGCACAGCTTGACAATGTTGTCATTAACAGGGCCACAAAGGCCAACGGAAGATATTTGTTGATGTTCATGTTCGTTTGGATTAGTTTACAGATCACAACAAATATCCTTGCGAATGGTTTTTAAGCTTCTTATTTACCGTTTACTTTCAGCAATTCAATCTCAAAAATAAGTGCGCTGTACGGTGGAATATCTGCACCTGCTCCTCTTTCGCCATAAGCTAGCTGGTAAGGGATGAAGAACCTGTATTTTGCGCCAGTCTGCATCAGCTGCATTCCTTCAGTCCATCCTGGTATAACTCTGTCTAGAGAGAGTGATAACGGTGCATTACGGTCGTAGGAACTGTCAAATTGTTTACCATTAAGTAGTGTTCCTTTATAGTTGACCAGGACAGTATCTGTAGATTTTGGGCTGATCCCGGTTCCAGGAGTAATCACCTCGTATTGTAATCCGCTTGCAGTGGTTTTAATACCTTCTTTAGTGCCGTTTTGCTGAAGAAAAGCCTTGCCTTCCTCTATTTCAGCTGAAAATTTATTCTCGTTCATTTTTTGGAATAGGTTTGCAATCGCACGCTGACTGTCTTCCTGATTTAGCAGGACCTGTTTTCCAGAGAAAGTTTCTTTCAATCCTCTCACTAAAAGATCGTAATTCAGGTCGGTGAGACCGCCACTTTTCAAACTGGCGGCCATCGAAGTACCAAAGGCATAACTCGCGGAATCCAATGTACTCATTGGTTTTGCCGCAACAGGTGCTGTATGTGTTGATTTAACGCCTGCTTTAGATGCTGTATTACGTACAGGTGCTTTTTTAACCGGTGTTTTAGTCTGGGCAACAGCTGTATATCCGCAAAAGGGGATCAGGAGCCCGATTAATAGTTTTTTCATGGATGTTTAGGAGGGGTTGATGGCTGATAGGATGGTTTCATGCAAAACAAGCACCCTTTTTGGAGGTGCCTGTTTTGTTATTCTGTAGTTATGGAAATGCCTAGAAACGCTCATCTGCAGTAAAGAAGAAATCTCCTTCAATTGCAGCATTTTCGTCTGAGTCAGAACCGTGAACAGCATTTGCATCGATCGATTTAGCATATTTTTGACGGATAGTTCCTTCAGCAGCTTCAGCAGGATTAGTTGCGCCGATTAATTTTCTGAAATCTTCGATAGCGTTGTCTTTTTCTAAAATTGCAGCAACGATAGGTCCTGAAGACATAAAGTTTACAAGATCTCCGTAAAAAGGACGGTCTTTATGAACTTCATAAAATTTTCCAGCTGTTTCAGCAGTTAGTTTTGTGTATTTTAAAGCAACGATTTTAAAACCTGCAGCAGTAATGTCATTGATAATTGCTCCGATATGTCCGTTTGCTACTGCATCTGGCTTAATCATTGTAAATGTTCTGTTTGTAGTCATCTTTGTGTTATTTATTTTGCAAAATTACATTTTCTACGCTTAATATTAAACATCAAATTATATACGAATCATTTCATCATTAAATTATTAGCTTTGCAGCGAAAAAATATGCTATCCCTTCCAGAACTTCAGTCATTGCTTGCCACGCCGCAGCAAATTGTAATTACAACACATCATAAACCGGATGGCGATGCTATGGGTTCATCTCTTGGCTTATACGCTTATCTGATACAAAAAGGTCATCACGTAAAAGTGATTACACCAACGGATTATCCTTACTTCCTACACTGGTTGCCTAATAACTCAGACGTTATTATCTATACTGAGGCGAAGGAACATGCAGAAAAGCTAGTTAGTGAGGCTTCATTGGTATTCTGTCTTGATTTTAATACGCTCAGCAGGATCAATGAACTTGGAGAAGTAATTCGTAGTGCATCTGCTTATAAAGTAATGATTGATCATCACCTTGATCCGGAAGATTTTGATGATTATCGTCACTGGAATATAAATGCCTGTGCTGCTGCGCAGCTTGTTTATGATTTTATTGTAAATGTATTGCAAGACGGCGCCCTGATGAACAAAGATATAGCGACTTGTCTGTACACTGGTATTATGACAGATTCGGGCAGCTTCCGTTTCCCTTCTGCAACATCGGCAGTTTACAGAATTGGTGCAGATCTGATTGATGCGGGTGCAGAACACTGGAGAATCCACCAGCTGGTCTATGATAACGCTACAGAAAATCGTTTGCGTTTCCTGGGCAACTGTCTGACCAATAAACTGGAGATTCTGCGTGAATATAATACTGCTATTATTACCGTAACAGCAGAAGAATTGAAACGGTTTGAAATTGTGACTGGTGATACTGAGGGTATTGTGAATTATGCTTTATCAGTTAACGGAATTAGACTGGCTGCATTTATCATTGAAAGAACTGATAAAGTTAAATTATCTTTGCGCTCGACAGGTGATTTTCCAGCGAATGAAATATGTAATAAATATTTTAGCGGTGGCGGACATAGAAATGCTGCTGGTGGGGTATCAGATATGAATCTGGAAGATACAGTGGCACATTTTAAAGCTATACTTCCCGAATATAAAACGCAGTTATTACAATAAAGGAGTTATTACAAAATCTATTCATACATTGATGAAACCTGCACGGGATTAAAACAGAGGTTCCCGGCAGACATCATAAAAACTAAAAAAAAAACAAATATATTCTGATGAAAAAATCATTCATTATTCTTGTAGCTGCCACGGTTGGTCTTGGCGCTTGTAACAACTTTAAAAAAGGTCCGGGTGGCCTGATGTACCAGATCCACAAAACCGAAGGAAAAGATAAGATTGTTGAAGGCGATATTATTAAAATCAATGCAATTCAGAAAACTGAAAAGGATTCGGTAACCAGCAGTACATATGATATTCAGCAACCAGCTGTTTTTCCTGTTTCCAAGAAACAATGGGATGGTGACATTTCTGACGCCCTGATGTTATTGGCAGAAGGTGATAGTGCTACTTTTAAAATTGACCTGGATTCAATGGCTAAACATTCTAATCAGCCAAAACCAGCTACGCAGAAAGACAGATATATGGTGTTTACTGTGAAAATCGAAAAAGTAATGCATAAAGCTGCTGGAGAAGCAGATTCAGTATTCCAGAAAAAAGCAACTGAATTCTTCCAGAAAGATTTTCAGGAAACTGTAGCTAAACATAAAGCTGCTGAAACAGGTAAGATCAAGAAGTTTATTGATGATAACAAACTGAAAGTTCAAACTACAGCATCAGGATTACAATATGTGATTACTGCACCTGGTGACGCGCAGAGAGCTGGTCTTACTGATACTTTAATGGTAAACTACACAGGTAAATTACTTCCTAAGAAGTCTGATGGAAAAGATAATATTTTCGATACAAGTGTAGAATCTATTGCAAAACAAGCGGGAAAAGATAATCCAATGGCTCAATACGGTCCTCGTCCTTTCACTTTAGGAAGAGCAATCCCAGGATTTGATGAAGGTCTTAAACTGATTGGTAAAGGTGGTAAAATTACTATGATTATCCCTTCTCAGTTAGCTTATGGTGAGGGTGGTATGCCACAAGCTGGTATCACACCGTTTTCGCCATTAGCTTTCGACGTAGAAATCACAGATATTAAGAAAGCAGCGGCAGCTCCGGCAGCGCCAGCTAAGAAACCATAATATTTAAACGAATATTTAGCGTATATACAAACCCTGTCCGGTATTCCGGACAGGGTTTTTTTATTAACTTTGAACATGCTTTTAACAGATACGCATACACATTTATACTATGAAACGGATAAAGAAAAACAGGCTGAACTGATGCAGCGATGCCTGGATAACCAGATCGGACGATTGTTTCTTCCGAACGTAGATCTGGATTCTGTTTCTAAAATTGATCAGCTTGTTTCCCGTTACCCGGAAAATTGTTTTGCTATGAGCGGGTTACATCCCTGTGATGTTAAGCCCGGATACGAACCTGTACTGGATCAGCTTTATGCAGGAATCGGCGGACGCAATATTTGCGCAATAGGAGAAATTGGTATTGATCTCTATTGGGATAAAACGACGTTGAATATACAACGGGATGCCTTTTTAAGACAAATAGGCTGGGCGAAAGAACTCGGCCTTCCGATAGTTATTCACTGCAGGGAGGCCTTCGATGAAGTATTCGAAGTACTGGAAGCCGAAAGAGGTCCGGAACTACGCGGCATCCTGCATTGTTTTACAGGTAACCTCGATCAAGCAAAAAGGACGATAGATCTTGGCTTCTATCTGGGAATTGGTGGTGTAGTCACTTATAAAAAAGCAGGTCTTGATGCAGTTCTTGAAGGAATATCTCCTGAGCACCTGGTGCTGGAGACTGATTCTCCATATCTCGCCCCTGTACCGTTTCGGGGAAAGCCGAATGAAAGCAGTTATTTGATTCACGTAGCTCAGCGTGTTGCCGATATTTACCAGCTTAGCCTGGAGGAAATAGCCCGTATCACAACGGAAAACTCTATTAAAATTTTTAACAGATAGTTTAATGACTAAAATTCTTATCATCTATACAGGTGGAACTATTGGAATGGTAAATAATCCCCTGACAGGGGCACTTATACCATTTGATTTTGCGCAAATTCAGCAGAATGTGCCTGAACTGGCCAGGTTGAATTATCAGATTGGCGTACATTCTTTTGACCCGATTATGGATTCTTCGAATATGGATCCGTCAGTATGGGCAGAGATTGCACGGATTATTAAATCCGAGTATGAAAGTTATGACGGCTTTGTAGTGTTACACGGTTCTGATACAATGGCTTTTACAGCCAGTGCATTAAGTTTTATGCTGGAGAACTTGGATAAACCGGTAGTTTTAACCGGATCCCAGCTGCCTATCGGAGAGATCCGTACCGATGCGAAGGAGAATCTGATCACTGCGCTCGAGATTGTTGCGACGAAGGATGATGGAGTAGCAATGGTTCCTGAGGTATGTATTTACTTTGATTATCAGTTGTTTCGTGGTAACCGCTCCATTAAATACAATTCTGAGAAATTTGAAGCTTTCCAATCTCCAAATTATCATATACTGGCCGAGGCAGGAGTGAATCTATCCTTCTATACGAATTATATTTTGCCACATCCGAAAGGTAAGCTGGAAGTACAATCCAATTTCAATGCAAATATCGGGGTTCTGAAGATGTATCCTGGTATTACAGCGCAAGCTGTGCAAGCCGTGACACGATCGGGTGTAGATGCTATAGTCATGGAAACCTTTGGTTCCGGAAATACGACAACAGCCAGCTGGTTTATTGAAAGTTTGCAGGAAGCACTGGATCATGGTAAACTGATTATTGATATCTCCCAGTGTCAGGGTGGTTCAGTTGAACTTGGTAAGTATGAGACCAGTAAGAAATTACAGCAGATGGGTATTGTAAGCGGTTACGATATGACTTTTGAAGCTACAGTAACCAAACTGATGTATTTGATGGGCAAAGGATTAACTACCACTGAAATTGCAGGCTTGATGGAACAAAATCTCCGGGGAGAACTGACTGCTTAGTAAGCGGAATGTAAATTGTCTGGCCGAAAACAGAGATCGGAACGGAATTAGCTAATTTGCACTCTGCAGGATATTCCCATAATAAAAGAGAAATGAAAATAGAGCAAATCTATACAGGCTGTCTGGCCGAAGCAGCTTATTATATCGAGAGTAACGGGGAGGCAGCCATTATTGACCCTCTTCGCGAAGTAACACCATACCTAAAGAAAGCGGCTAAAGACGGGGCTAAAATAAAGTACATTTTTGAGACGCATTTTCATGCTGATTTTGTCTCTGGTCATGTTGATCTGAGCAAGCAGTCAGGTGCAGAAATTATATATGGCCCGACGGCGCAGACTGACTTTGATGCACATATTGCCACCGATGGAGAGATCTTCGAAGTAGGCAATCTTCAGATTACAGTATTGCATACCCCTGGTCATACACCGGAGTCCACAACTTACCTCCTTAAAGACGAATCTGGCGAACCTTATTGCATTTTTACCGGCGACACCCTGTTTATAGGGGATGTTGGCCGTCCGGATCTTGTGCAGAAAGGAAACCAGACTATGGAAGATATGGCGAGTACATTATATGATTCCCTGCAAACAAAAATACTTACACTTCCAGACCATATTCTCGTTTATCCGGCTCACGGAGCAGGATCTGCATGCGGCAAAAATATGAGTAAGGAAACCTTCGATACCCTCGGCAACCAAAGAAAAGTTAATTATGCCCTAATGGCCGGATCCCGTGAGGATTTTGTAGCACAGGTGACCGATGGAATTCTACCGCCACCACAATACTTTGCCAAGAATGCAGCAATTAACAAAGCAGGTTATGAAAGTTTTGATCAGGTGAGAGAAAAAGGGATGGTTCCAATGGATCCGGTAGAATTTGAATTTACTGCCGAACAACATGGAGCTTTAATTATTGATACCAGGGCGCCGCAGGATTTTGCTGCTGGTTTTATTCCGACGTCTATTAATATCGGTTTAAACGGCCAGTTTGCTCCATGGGTGGGCGCATTGATTACCGATTTGCATCAACCACTTTTGCTCGTTGTAGACGAAGGTAAAGCAGAAGAAGCAATTACCAGGTTATCCAGAGTTGGCTACGACCAGACGATTGGATTTCTGGATGGCGGTATCGCTGCCTGGAAAAGTGCGGGTAAAGAGACAGATCAGATTCACTCGGTGAGTGCTTCAGATTTTGAAAAGGAGATGCTGTCAAATCCTGGTACAGCTATTATTGATGTTAGAAAACCGGGAGAATTCGAATCAGGTCATTTGGTCGCGGGCGAAAGCCGTCCTCTGGATTATATCAATGACTGGACCGGGGAACTGAAAAGGAACGAAAAATACTTTATCCACTGTGCCGGAGGTTACCGGTCGATGATAGCTGCTTCTATTCTGAAAGCGCGTGGAATAAATGAAGTGGTAGACGTTCAGGGAGGATACGGTGCCATTAAGTCAACCGGACTGTTACGTTCTGATTCTTGTCCTGAAACATCTTCAGCCTGTAGTAATGGATAAGTATGATATACTGATCGTTGGTGCCGGACCGATAGGGATGGCTTGTGCAATAGAGGCGCAGCGCACCGGCCTTTCATACGTTATTGTGGAAAAAGGTGCATTGGTAAACAGTTTGTTCAACTATCCTGTTTTTATGACCTTTTTTTCTACTTCGCAGAAGCTGGAGATTGGGGAAGTACCATTTGTCAGTATTAATCCTAAACCTAACCGAAATGAGGCTGTGGAATACTACCGTCGTGTAGCGGAGAAGTTTGCTTTAAATATTCGTTTGTTTGAACGGGTTGAGCTGGTCGAAAAATCAGATGTTGCTTTAGGCGGCAGTTTCCGCGTAAAAACATCTAAAAGCACCTATCAGGTTAGAAAGGTTATTATTGCAACTGGTTTCTACGACATTCCATTACTCATGAATATCCCCGGTGAGGGGCTTCCTCAGGTGACGCACTATTATAAAGACCCGCATCTTTATGCTTTTCAGCGTGTGGTTGTGGTTGGTGCTAATAATTCTGCAATAGATGCAGCATTGGAAACCTATCGTAAGGGAGCACAGGTTACTTTGGTGATACGTGGTGGAGAGATCGGTTCCTATGTAAAATACTGGGTCAGACCAGATATCGAAAATAGGATTAAAGAGGGGGCTATTAAGGTGTATTTTCATTCAGAATTAACTGAAATCCGCGAAGGTGAGGTAACTATACATACTCCTGATGGCGATATACTACTGGAGAATGACTTTGTAATCGCTATGACAGGATACCAGCCTGATTTTGGTATGCTCGAACGTCTGGGTGTTCAGCTGGCTGATACGGAAAAGCATGAACCAGCGTATAATGACGAAACGATGGAGACCATTTTGCCTGGTTTGTATCTGGCAGGAGTTGTTTGTGGAGGAAGAGACACACATCAATGGTTTATTGAGAACTCCAGAGTACACGCAGCACAAATTATCAGGCATATTTCCACCGAAATCCTTTAAATCTCATTTTTAGAATGCATTAAAGCCGGCAATTAGCCGATTTTAATTAAGTTTGCCCATTAATTTTAGCGTTGAATGCCGGGAATAAATCAGATCAAGAAACCTATAGCTGCAGATATCGAAGTTTTTGAAGAAAAATTTAAAGCTTCTATGCATAGTGATGCCCCATTACTGGATCGTATTACGCATTATATTGTAAAAAGAAAGGGGAAGCAGATCAGACCTATGTTCGTCTTTTTTGCAGCCAAGCTTTGCGGTGGTATTCTGGAGTCAACACATCGTGGTGCGGCATTAGTTGAACTATTGCATACAGCAACACTGGTTCATGATGATGTTGTCGACAATGCTTATGAACGCCGTGGGTTTTTCTCTATCAATGCTTTATGGAAGAATAAGATCGCAGTTCTTGTAGGAGACTATCTGCTGGCCAAAGGTCTGCTTCTATCGGTGAATAATAACGAATTTCGCTTGTTACAGATTGTTTCCGAAGCTGTGAGGCAAATGAGTGAAGGTGAACTGCTTCAGATTGAAAAAGTTCGCCGTATGGATATCAGCGAGGAACTTTATTTTGATGTTATCCGCCAAAAAACAGCCTCATTAATTGCGTCATGCTGTGCTTGCGGTGCTGCCTCGGCTGGTGCAGATGATGCGCAGATTGCACAAATGCATGCTTTTGGTGAAAAAGTAGGAATAGCTTTCCAGATTAAGGATGATACTTTCGATTTCGGCACCGATGATGTCGGAAAACCACTTGGAATTGATATTAAAGAGAAGAAAGTTACGCTGCCTCTAATCTATGCGCTAAATCGTTCAGATAAGGCAGAAAAGAAAAGGATGATCAATCTGGTAAAAAATCATAAAGATGATCCTAAAAAGATACAGGAAATCATTGATTTCGTAAATGAAAAAGAGGGAGTGCGTTATGCATCCGAAAAAATGGCCCAATATCAGCAGGAAGCGTTCGACATCTTATATACTTTTCCTGAAAGTGAGGCCAGGACTGGTCTTGAACAGCTTGTTCGTTATACAACAGAACGTAAAAAGTAACAATCATCATACGAAAGCGGAATATCCAGGCTTAATTCTTTTTGATATTAAGAAATAACTTAATTTAATCAAAAAATAAGACCATGAAGACCTCTTGCTTTCTCTTTTTATCGGCTTTCGCCGTGTCCGCTTACGCTCAGGACAATTTTTCTCCGGCATTTAAACAAATTAATTCAGAAGTTCAGCAGCATTCCCTGGCTTATCCGACGCTGAAAGATGCGACCTCGACGATAGGACACCGGTTAACCGGGTCTGCAAATGGTGCAAAAGCAGAAGAATATGCTTTCAATCTGTTGAAATCTTATGGATATGATGTACGTTACCAGCCATTTGAAGTGGAGAGCTGGAGCAGGTTGACTAATGAGACAAAAATTGGTGATGCGGTTTCAAATTTACATAAAGTCGCCTCGGTGGCACTTGCGCATTCACCCGTGAAAGCCGATGTAAGCGGAGAACTTGTAGATATGGGAAATGGTCTGGATGAGGATTATCAAAAGAAAGCAGACCAAGTAAAAGGAAAAATTGCACTTGTTTATCTAGGAGTTCTACCTGGTTCTCCAGCCGGAACACCGGGATTACACCGCTCCGAAAAGACAGCGCTGGCTACAAAATACGGAGCAACCGGTATCGTCATTATTAATGGCGTTAAAAATGGGGTCCTGTTAACCGGTACAGCTTCTGTAACTGGTAAACTTATTCCAATACCAGCAGTTTGTATAGGATTGGAAGATGGAATGGCTCTTAAGGCAGAACTGGCTAAAAAACCTCAGTATGCAAATTTGAACATGACCAATTTCTCAGGTATGATTAAGGCCAGAAATGTAATTGCGACATTGAAAGGTACTGAACTTCCGAAAGAAAAGATCGTATTAGGCGGACACCTGGATAGCTGGGATTTGGCTACTGGTGCAATAGATAACGGTATTGGATCATTCGCAATAATGGATATGGCCAGAACCTTTAAGAAGCTGAAATTGAAAACCAAAAGAACTGTCGAATTTGTTATGTTCATGGGAGAGGAGCAAGGCCTTTTAGGATCTAAAGCTTTTGTCCGTGACGCTAAAGCAAAAAACCAGTTAGGTGAAATTAAGTATATGCTTAACTACGACATGACTAACGATCCTAAAGGAGTTACGACGAGCCGGAAAGAAATGGAGAACCTGATTAAGGGCTGGGGTACACAAATTGCGCAGATCGATACAGGTTATAAGAATCTTTTCCGGGCAGGAGCCGGGCTCCATAGCGATCATCAGCCGTTTATGCTGGAAGGTATTCCTACTGCGGGCGGAACTGGCGGCAAATTGCCAAATAATTCGGGCCCTTTTTATCACTCAGATGGTGACGGTTTTCATCTTGTCGATGAGCAGGAATTGAAAAATACCGTGCGTTATTCGGCAATGTTAACTTATGCATTGGCTAATACACCTGTGATCCCTGTGGGCAGGCAAACTGAGGATGAATTGAAAGATTTTCTTAAACAAAATAATCTTGAATTGCCTTTAAAGATAGCCGGTGACTGGCGTTGGACCGATTAAGTGAGGTATTTTCGCTAAAAAATGCAGTTAAATAAGGCTATTGAGTAAATTCATCTATATTTACTCTTATATTATTTGTAATTCCAGCATTTTCCATGCGTAATATCAATATCAAAGAACTAGCTAAAGCTCTAAATTTATCTACATCGACTGTTTCCCGGGCATTCCGGGATAACAGCGATATCAGCAGGGAAACGAAAGATAAGATACTTGCTGCGGCTAAAGAACTCAACTACCAGCCTAATCATTACGCGAGTAATCTTAGGGAACAGCGTAGTAAGACAATAGCCGTGATCGTTCCTGAATTGGCTAATAACTTTTTTTCTCAGGCAATTCATGGAATAGAGGGCGTTGCGCGAAGTAAGGGATATCATATCCTGATTTATGCAACAGATGACGATTTCGAAAAAGAGGTTTCCTTTATCCGGCATTTGCATAATGGCAGGGCCGACGGTATTATCATGTCCGTTTCGGGTGAGGGGAATGATCCGACCTATCTGAACGGCTTAAATAATAAACGGCTTCCACTGGTTTTTTTCGATAGGGTTTATGAGGACATTTCCGCACCACGAGTAATTACTAATGATTATGAAAGTAGTTTCGCAGCCACGCAACATCTCATTAAACAAGGTTGTCAGCGTATTGCTTATTTGGTAATCAACAAAAATCTTTCTATCGGTAAAACCAGGATGCAGGGGTATCTGGATGCTTTGGAAAAGTATGGAATACCATTTGATGATCATCTTGTTGTAGACTGCACTAATAGTTATCGTAAAAACGGGCAGATTCTGAAACATATGCTGCAGGAACTCAAACCAGATGGTGTATTCACATCAGTGGAGCGCCTTGCTTTCGCCACTTATACAGCCTGTCATGAATTAGGCGTTCAGATCCCTGAACAGTTAAAAGTCGTCGGGTTTTCAAGCCTTGAAATCGCACCATTATTAAATCCTTCTCTGACCACTGTTACTCAGCCGGCTACAAGAATTGGTGTGGAGGCAGCATCTCTTTTATTTAAGATGCTCGAGCAGCCGGAAACTGTAAACAGCAATGAACAAATAGTCCTGGTTTCCCGCTTAATCAAACGCCGATCGACCGCTGTTTAAATCAAATGTAGCCCCCGTTTTCTTTCGATTTAAAAACCCTTTTTTACCCGGTATTTTCATGCCGGGTTTTCGATGTTTTTCTGCTAAAAAAAATAACGATCCAACTGAAATACGCAGAATTCAGAAGAATTTCTCATCTGAATGCACGCTCTCTCTCTGATTATTCTGGGAACGTTCCCGGTATCGTTCCCGTAAAAAGGACATAAAGTCACTTAGTGTACAAAAAACACTAATTATCGTTATTATTTGATTTAATAATCTGATTATTAGTGTATTGTGTGTTGTTTATGATTTTTGTATCGATTTGTATCTAAAAATTATTCTGCCAAAAAAGGGTATATTGAAGTATAAAATACTGCCATATAAAATATTTTAATATAATATTTTGATTTATGGATCTCAAGTGTAAATTTACTCCGAGTGTAATACACACTGCTATTATCCAAATATATACCCCAAAAAAGTATAAAATATGAAGCTATTTTACATCATGAGATACTGTCTGTTTTTCGTGCTTACTTTAAGCATACTGACCGCACAGGCTCAGACCGGAACAGTATCCGGAAAAGTGGTTGATGAAACAGGATTCGGTTTACCCGGAGCATCTGTACTCATCAAAGGACTTGGTAAGAGTTCGATGACCGATGGTAATGGTAATTATAAAATTACCGGTGTTGCAAACGGTCCGGTGTCGTTAACCGCAAGCTATATCGGTTATACATCAATAGAATCAGCAGTAACCGTAAGTGGTAATACTGTACTTGATTTTTCTTTGAAACCAGATGCGCAGAATTTAAATGAAGTTGTCGTTATTGGTTATGGTACTGCACAGAAAAAAGATCTGACAGGTTCCATTACAACAGTAAGCTCTAAAGACTTTCAAGCAGGAAACATTACCTCGCCGGAACAATTGATTTCCGGTAAAGTTGCCGGTGTATCTATTACATCCAATGGTGGGCAGCCAGGTTCTGGTAGTACTATTCGTGTCAGGGGAGGTGCTTCTTTGAATGCCAGTAATGATCCACTCATCGTAATTGACGGAATTCCATTCAGCGGTAACAAAATTGCCGGTTCTGCTAACGCATTGAGTCTTGTAAATCCAAATGATATCGAAACATTTACGATCTTAAAAGATGCAAATGCAACTGCTATTTACGGTTCGCGTGCCTCCAATGGTGTTATTTTGATTACCACTAAGAAAGGTAAATCAGGTGAGCCACGCATTGACTTCAGTACAGTGAATTCCTACGCTACGGTTGCAAAAAAGGTTGACGTATTATCCGGTGATCAGATCCGTGAATATGTAAATGCACATGGTACGCCGGAGCAGATCAGTTTATTAGGCTCGGCCAGTACAGATTGGCAGGACGTGATCTTCAACAATGCATTTACTACAGATAATAACCTGAGTATTTCTGGAAGCTTCAAAGATATTCCTTACCGTGTTTCTGCTGGTTATCTTGATCAGAAAGGTTTGCTTATAACAGATCGTCTCAAACGTGCGTCAGGTGGAATTACGATTAACCCAACTTTCTTTGACAAACACCTGAAAGTAGATTTGAATCTGAAAGGTACAATCAGTGAATCACGTTTTGCGAATCAGGACGCAGTTGGTGCTGCAATACAATTTGATCCGACTCAAAGTATTTATGCAAACAACCAGTTTGGTGGCTACTATGAATGGGTAGGTTCGACAGGACAGCTGAATCCTAATGCGCCAAGAAATCCCCTTGGATTAATTGAGCAAAAAAATAATACAGGTTATGCAGATAGAAGTTTCGGTAATATGCGCCTGGATTACTCTTTCCACTTTCTTCCGGAATTACATGCCAATGCCAATGTAGGTTATGACGTGTCTAAAGGATATGGAAAAACTTTAATTCCTGCATACGCTGCACAGAAATTCGCAAACTTAGGTGAGTCGACACAGTACGAAGAAGTTCAGCACAATAAACTAGTAGAATTCTACCTGAACTATTCCAAAGACCTGAAAGGTATTAACAGTAATATTAACGCAACTGCGGGTTACGGTTTTTATGACAATGCAGTTAAAACCTACAACTTTACAGCTTATAATGCAATCGGCGGAATTCAGACGACACCGGTTTTTCCATATGATGTTCAGCAAAACAGATTGTTATCTTACTATGGCCGTTTAGTTTATACCCTTGCAGATAAATATATCTTATCAGGTACAATGCGTGCAGATGGTTCTTCTAAATTTAGTGAAGCTGGACGCTGGGGATATTTTCCATCTGCAGGTTTCACCTGGAGAGCGATTGATGAATCTTTCCTGAAAGACAGTAAGGTTCTTTCCGATTTAAAACTGCGTTTAAGTTACGGTATCACCGGTCAGCAGGATGGCATATCGAATTACAGTTACATGCCTAATTATTACAGCAGTGTAAATGAAGCTCAATATCAGATAGGAGATAAATTTTATCACTTCTTCTCGCCGCTTGCTTACGATAAAGATTTGAAATGGGAAACTTCTGAGACTTACAATGCTGGTTTGGATTATGGTTTCTTCAACGGAAGAGTGTTTGGTAGTGTCGATGTTTACTATAAAAAAACCAAAGACTTGTTAAGTACCGTACCTATTCCAGTTGGAACCAACTTTAGTAACCTGTTACTGACCAATGTGGGTAATATGGAGAATAAAGGTATCGAGGCTAGTATTAACGTCGCATTGATTAAAAGCAATGACATCAACTGGGATATGGGTTTCAATGTTACCTACAATAAAAATAAAGTAACTAATCTTTCCCTGAACCCGGATCCGAATTTTAAGATCGGAGCAGGCAATATCACTGGTGCAACAGGTACCACGCTGAAATGGAATGCAGCTAATTACAATCCTGCAGCATTCTTCGTTTACAAACAAGTATATGATACAAATGGTAAACCACTTGAGGGTGTTTATGAAGACCTAAATGGAGATGGAGTAGTGACAGAGCAGGACAGGTATTTCTACCATGCACCGGCACCTAAGTACATTATGGGTTTTACAACTTCATTTAATTATAAAAAATGGACATTGAGCACTGTTCTGCGTGCCAACCTGGGTAATTATATCTATGATAATGTGTCGTCCAACTTTGGTGTAGACAGAAACGTATTGAGCCCTAGTGGACTGATTAACAATGCTGCCGTTGATCTGATGAACACAGGATTCTCTAATAACCAGTACCTGAGTGACTACTATATCCGTAATGCTTCTTTCCTGAAAATGGATAATGCAGGTCTGGCTTATAACTTCGGTCCGCTTGGTCCGAATTCCAAAGCTACTTTACGTATAACCGCCAATGTGCAGAATGTGTTCGTGATTTCCGACTATAAAGGACTTGATCCGGAGATTGGCAGTGGTGTCGACTATAATTTATACCCAAGACCAAGAACCTATAGTTTAGGCTTAAACTTAGGATTTTAATCAAATTTTGATCGTCGGTTGAATGACCAGCTGATTTCTGAATTTAAAGTCGGGAATCAGTTCTGAAACATACAATCGCTTAAAAAATATACGAATGAAAACATTACATAAAATATTAACCGGAGGAGCCATCCTATTAGCTTCTTTTACGGCTTGTAAAAAGGATCTTAATCTGAAACCTACAAATGACATCACGGCAGATAAAGTTTATTCTACTCCGGAAGGTTACAAACAGGTCTTATTTAAAGTTTATGCCAGTTTTGCAACAACCAGTGGTAAAGGTTCTGGTGACAGCGACCTTGGCGGTATTGATGCAGGTGCCTCTGACTTTTTCAGATTATACTGGAATGCACAGGAACTGACAACAGATGAAGCCCTTTGTGTCTGGAATGATCCCGGAGTATTCGACCTGAACTATCAAACTTACACTTCTGATAACATTATACTTCAGGGATTATATACCCGCAGTATTTACCAGATCACACTTGCCAATGAATTTTTAAGAGAAAGTACGCCAGAGAAACTGGCTTCCAGGAATATTTCGGGTGCAGATGCATCAGAAATTACTGCCTCACGTGCAGAAGCACGTTTCCTTCGTGCTTATCAGTATTGGGTCTTAATGGATATGTTCGGTAATCCACCATTTCTGACAGAAGCAAATGAAATTGGAAAAGTTGCACCTAAACAAATTAAGCGTGCCGATTTATTTAACTATGTTGAATCAGAATTACTGGCTATTGAAAATGAACTACCAGTAAGCAATGAATACGGCAGAGCAACCCGTGCAGCCGGACAGATGTTATTATCCAGAGTTTATCTGAATGCTGCAGTGTATACCGGTACTGCAAAAAATACGGAGGCAGTTAATTATGCGTCTAAAGTTATAGGTGGTGGTTATAGATTACACAGCCAGTATAAAAACCTGTTTCTGTCTGACAATAACCAGGGAAATCCAGAGACAATTTTTGCGATCAATTACGATGCTAATTTTACGCAGAATTTCGGCGGTACAACTTTTCTGATCAATGCTGCTATCAGCAGTGATATGGATCCGGCTTCCTTTGGTGTTCCAAATGGTGGCTGGGGTGGTATTCGTTCTGCTTCGACTTTACCATTGATGTTCGGTGATTACAGCGGTAATACCGATAAAAGGGCAATGTTCTTTGCTGGTAAACTGGAGAATGATAATATCGCAGTTTTCAAAGATGGTCTGGCAGTAATTAAATTTAGAAATGTTTCTCAGGGCGGTATAACGCCACCTTCGAATGCCGGAACATTCAGTTCAGTTGATTTTCCACTTTTCCGCTTACCGGAAGCCTATCTGAATTATGCAGAAGGTGTATTGCGCGGTGGCGGCGGTACAACCAGTCAGGCATTGGCTTATGTGAATCTGTTACGTCAACGTGCTTACGGTAATGATTCCGGCCGTCTGAATTCAATCAGCCTTGATGTCATTCTATCGGAAAGAGCTAAAGAATTTTATTGGGAAGGCTATAGACGTACTGACCTGATCCGTTTCGGAAAGTTCACAGACGGGTCCTATTTATGGCCGTTTAAAGGTGGAATAAAAGGTGGAAGAGGAGTCGAGGCTACACGCGCACTTTTCCCGTTACCATCGGCAGATCTGATTGCCAACCCTAACTTAACTCAAAACCCTGGTTACTAAAAGATACATAGATATGAAATCGATTTTCATGAATACTATAGCATACAGCATGCTCCTGCTGATGTTTGTTTCCTGTAAAAAGGACGAGACGCAAACCGTCGCAGGTAATGGAACTGCGCCCACGCTTGCTGTAAATGCACAATCCATCATTCTTGATGAAACTAAGGCAGATGAAACTGCTTTGAACTTTACCTGGAATGCGTCATCATTCGGATTTAAAGCAGGTATTTCTTACGCAATCGAACTTGACCTGGCTGGAAATAACTTTAAATCGCCTAAAGAGGTAGCTGCCGGAGCGCAACTAAAACATGATTTTATAGTGGCAGACCTGAATAGCCTGGTCAACCAGCTGGGTATGACGCCAGGAGTTTCGGCTGAACTGGAGGTTAGGGTTAAAGCGTCTATCAGTGATAAATATACACCAGCTTATAGCAATGTGATCAAATTACAGATTACACCATACCTGGTTGAAATTTCCTATCCTTCATTGTACGTTCCCGGATCATTCCAGGGCTGGGATCCCGCTACAGCACCTAAAGTCTCCTCCGTTGAAGACAATGGAATTTACGAGGGATACATTTACTTAAAAGATGCAGAAAATACCTTCAAATTTACATCTGCACCTAACTGGGATAATGTGAATTACGGTGAATCTTCTCCAGGTAAACTGAATGAAGGCGGTGGTGAGAACATTACCATAAAAGGTGCCGGTTATTACCTGTTAAAAGTTGATACTAAGAAACTGACTTATACTGCAGTTAAAACAACTTGGGGTATTATTGGTGATGCGACTGGTTCCTGGGATGCTGATACCCCGTTAATTTACGACGCGGGTAGCGGAAACTGGACGATTACGAAGAACTTATCTGCAGGTGCATTTAAATTTCGCGGTAATGCAGATTGGGACATGAACTTTGGTGACAATAAACCTGCTGATGGCAAATTGAAGTCAAATGGGGAGAATATCCCGATTGCTGCCGCAGGCAGCTACCGGGTAACTTTAAAGTTGAGTACGCCGGGTAACTACAGTTACAGTATAGAAAAATTATAAGAGCTCAAATGCCCTGGCCATCTGGTTCAGGGCATTTGGTGGTTAAACGAGAGATGTCTGTTCAAATGTAAATTTTAAATTGATGAAAAAACTATTCCTGATTCTGTTCCTTTTCCTGTCCGTTCAAACGATTCATGCGCAAAACCGCCTGGACCGTATTGAGCCTTTATTCTGGTGGACAGGTATGAAAAATACGAACCTGCAGTTAATGCTGCATGGTAAAGATCTTTCCGGTTACACTTTAAAAGTAAACTATCCTGGTGTTAAATTAGTGAAAACGCATCCGGTGGAAAACCCTGATTATTTGTTTGTTGATCTGGATATTCAGTCAGAGGCAAAAGCAGGAAAGTTTGTAATCAATCTGGAACAAAAAGGAAAGTCAGGTCTGAAGTTTACATATGAGCTGAAAAACAGAGATAATGCTGCAGGACGTATTCAGGGTGTGACAAATAAAGATTTTATTTATCTGCTGATGCCGGATCGTTTTTCTAATGGCGATCCGTCCAATGACGTTGTTAAAGGTATGCGTGAAACAACGCTGAACCGCGATTCTATGTATTATCGTCACGGCGGTGATATTCAGGGGGTAGTTAATCACCTGGATTATCTGCAGCAGCTAGGAGTAACTACGATCTGGATGACACCAGAAATAGAAAACGATATGGCAAATGCTTCCTACCACGGATATGCAGTAACCGACCATTATCGTATAGACCCAAGATATGGAACGAATGAGAGCTATAAGAACTACGTGGAGAAAGCACATGCTAAAGGACTTAAGGTAATCAAAGATATTGTTCATAATCATATTGGAACCGGGCACTGGATGTACAACAGCCTGCCGATGAAAGACTGGTTAAATCAATGGCCTGAATTCACGCAGACCAGTTACAGAGATGAACCGGTGATGGATCCGCATACCAGTGAAGCAGACCGTAAAAAGATGCTGGATGGCTGGTTTGTTTCCAGTATGCCAGATCTGAATGAACGTAATCCTTTCGTACAGCAATATCTTATTCAGAATCATATCTGGTGGATCGAGTACGCAGGTATTGACGGGTTGAGATTAGATACTTATGCCTATAATGAACCGGAGTTTATGGCAGACTGGGCAAAGAGACTTCAGGCTGAGTTTCCGAAACTTTCCATTTTTGGAGAAACACTGGTAAATTCGGTGCCTGCCCAAGCCTTTTTTACCCAGGGAAATACTGTTAACAGAGGGTTCGATACACATTTACCGGGGATTACTGACAATGTATTAAAGGCTTCTTTATTTGAAGCGTTAAATGGAAAAAGTGGCTGGGTAGATGGTGTATTTAGACTGTATAATACAATTTCTCAGGATTTCCTATACCAGGATGCAGATAAGAATGTTATCTATTTTGATAACCATGATATGAGCCGTTTTTATTCTGTAATCGGAGAAGACTACCATAAATATAAATCAGGTATAGCATTACTACTGACCCTGCGTGGTATTCCCCAAATGTATTATGGAACAGAGATTCTGATGAAGAACTATTCTGATCCTGATGGCCTGGTGCGTTCAGATTTCCCGGGTGGCTGGAAAGGCGATAAAGAGAATAAATTTACACCTGCAGGCAGAAACACTCAAGAGCAGGATGCCTGGACTTATGTGAGTAAGCTTGCAAACTACCGTAAGAATAATCCTGCTTTACAGACAGGGAAAATGATGCAGTTTGTTCCTGAAGATGGGATGTATGTATATTTCCGTTATGCTGATGGAAATAAAGACGCAAAAGATGTAATGGTGATCCTGAACGGTGATTCTACAGCTAAGACATTGAATACTAAACGTTTTTCTGAAAGATTGGTGAATAAGACTATCTTGAAGGATGTTATAAATAATACCGAATTTAAACTTGACCAGCCGATAGCCGTTCCGGCGAAAACGACGCTGGTTCTTGAATTGAATTAATCCTGAAAACAAAACAAATTATACACAGATGAACACAACACAGATTGCCTGCATTTTTGATCTTGATGGCGTTTTGGTCGATACAGCAGTCTACCACTATCAGGCCTGGAAAAAACTGGCTAACTCACTCGGATTTGACTTTAGTCATGCACAGAACGAACAGTTAAAAGGCGTAAACAGACAACGTTCCCTGGAGAAAATATTGAATTGGGGCGGCATTACTAAAACTGCTGCTGAACAAGAAGAGCTTGCCGCGCTTAAAAACAGTTGGTATGTAGAGATGATCAGCAAGATGTCTGACACTGAAGTTTTGCCAGGTTCTCTGCAGTTATTAACTGAACTACAAGCTGCGGGTATTCCTATTGCTTTAGGGTCAGCGAGTAAAAATTCGGGCTTGATCCTGGAGCGAACCGGCTTGAGCCATTTCTTTACAGCAATTGTTGACGGTAATTCTGTGACCAGTTCCAAGCCGGACCCGGAAGTTTTTCTGAAAGGTGCCGAACTGTTGAAAACAGAACCTGCAAATTGTATTGTTTTCGAAGATGCGGCAGCAGGAGTAGAAGCAGCATTGGCCGCAAAAATGGCCGTAGTTGGAATCGGTACTGCCGAGAACCTGCCGGGTGCCGATATCGTTATTGAAGACCTCAGCAAAATCAATCTGGAAAAGCTTAAAGAACTGGTACAACAGAAAAGCTAAAAGGTTTGATTGCTGTTAAGCCCATATCAAATACGATAAAAAAGAAAAGAACAATTAGAGCATGTTTAAAATTCATCTGATCATTTGTTTGTACTTCTTTTTAGCTGCAACCTCATCCTATTCATTTCAGGTAGGAAGGCTACCAGAAATAAATAGTCCTTGTTTCGTTTAAAAATAAGCTATAAACAATTTTATCATCTAAATTTAAACAGGCTCTTATATTTAATTAATACAAGGCCGATTATCAGCCATCCAAAACAGAATTTTTTCTGTTAACCATAGTTTATACGCATGAAGAATTATATACAGGCAGCTGCCTGGAGCATTATTGAAGAAGGATTTGATCCAGCTCTTCACCAGATATCAGAAAGTATTTTTAGCCTGGGTAATGGCCGTATGGGTCAGCGGGCTAATTTTGAAGAGACTTATACAGGAGAAAGTCTCTCTGGAAATTATGTGGCAGGTGTTTATTATCCCGATAAAACGCGTGTAGGTTGGTGGAAGAACGGTTATCCCGAATATTTCGCGAAAGTGCTGAACTCCTGTAACTGGATGGGCCTACAGTTTGACTTAGGCGGTACCTTACTGGATTTACATACTGCAGAGGTGAAATCGTTCCGCAGGGAACTGCAAATGCAGAAAGGTTATTTGCAGCGTAATTTCGTTGCAACTATTCCGTCAGGCAGTACCGTAGAAGTGCAGAGCAAACGTTTTTTCAGCATGGCAAATGATGAAATAGCAGCACTTCATTATCAGTTGAAAGCAACAGATTTTAGCGGTACGCTGAAATTGCAGGCCATAGTTGACGGAGATGTCAGTAATCAGGATTCCAACTATGATGAGAAGTTCTGGGATGAAGTAAGTAAAAATCGTACAGAGAAAGGTACGTTTCTTACATTGCGGACCAAAAAAACCGGATTTGAAGTTATTACCGGAGTTAAAACGATTGTCCTGCTAAATGGTAAGCCACTTGAGCTTAAACCTTCAGAAGAGCGAAATAAATATATTTCAGAAGAGCTGACTGCGGAACTTCAGGCTGGTGATGTACTGGATATCTATAAGATTGTCACTAACCTTTCCTCACAGAATTATGCAGCATCAGAACTTTCTGCCCGTGCAGAAGCAGTACTGGCGGCAGCAGCAGCAGAAGGATTTGAAAAATTACTTGCCGCACAAGCTGAAGCATGGGAGTTGAAATGGGAAGAAGGAGATATCCAGATTGAAGGAGATACCTCTGCGCAACAGGCAATCCGTTTCAATATTTTCCAGCTAAATCAGACTTATACAGGAAAAGATGCCAGGCTGAATATCGGGCCAAAAGGCTTCACAGGTGAAAAATACGGAGGTTCTACCTATTGGGATACCGAAGCTTATTGTATTCCTTTTTATCTCTCCACAGCAAATCAGGAAGTAGCAAAAAACCTGCTGGTTTACCGTTACAAACACTTGGATAAGGCTATTGAGAATGCACAAAAATTAGGTTTCGACAAGGGGGCCGCACTTTATCCGATGGTAACCATGAACGGTGAAGAATGCCATAACGAATGGGAGATCACCTTTGAGGAAATTCACCGTAACGGGGCTATCGCTTTTGCAATTTATAATTATGTCCGTTATACAGGCGATCAGGATTACCTGAAACAATACGGACTTGAAGTACTGATTGGTATTGCACGTTTTTGGAAACAGCGCGTAAACTGGAGCGAAGACAAACAGCAGTATGTGATGCTCGGTGTTACCGGACCAAATGAGTACGAAAATAATATAAACAACAACTGGTATACTAATACCATGGCAGTATGGTGTTTGAATTATGCAATGGAGGCGACAGAAATCGTTCGTGGCGAAGATCCTGCGAGATTGGCAGAGATCATCAACGCTACAGGACTAAATGAAGCAGAAGAATTTGCTGCATGGAAAAAGATTTCAGCGGAGATGTATTTGCCGGAAGATAAGAAACTCGGTATTTTCCTTCAGCAGGACGGTTACCTCGATAAAGAACAGATTTTGGTTAAAGATCTTCCTGCATCGCAGCGTCCGATTAATCAGAAATGGAGCTGGGATAGAATTCTGCGTTCAGGTTTTATTAAACAAGCTGATGTTTTACAGGGAATGTATTTCCTGGAAGACCAGTATGATCTGGACTCTTTACGCCGGAACTTCGACTTCTATGAAGCTAGGACAGTTCATGAAAGTTCGTTATCTCCATGTGTTCACAGTATTCTTGCTGCTAAACTGAACGATGGTGCAAGAGCTTATGAATTTTATCTGCGTACAGCCCGCCTGGATCTTGATGATTATAACAATGATACAGAGGATGGTCTGCATATCACTTCAATGGCCGGTACCTGGATGAGTATTGTAGAAGGATTTGCCGGTATGCGTGTGCGTAATGGTCAGTTGTTATTCCGTCCTTTCTTACCTCAGGAATGGCAGTCATTTGCTTTTAAAATAGGATTCCGCGGCACCCAGTTCAGTGTTACCGTAACGGCCGGAGAAATTACTATTTTTAACGCCGGTGATCAAAACAGCAGCATCAGCATATTCGATGAGGTTTATCAGATCCCTACAGGACAAACAGTAATTAGTTATCAGGCAGCGGCTCTATGAGGTGTTCCTGTAAATTGGTTATTGCCACTTTAGTTATAATTTCAGGCAATTTACCTTTGGCTATGGCCCAGCAAAAACAAAAAATAATGATCTATCAGTTGCTGCCACGATTATTCGGCAACAAGCAGCAACAGCAGATCCCTTACGGTACAATAACAGAAAATGGTAGCGGCAAATTCGATGATATCACTGTAAAAGCTTTACAGGGTATGAAAGAACTGGGTACTACCCATGTCTGGTATACTGGTGTGATTTCACATGCCACCCTTACCGACTATAGCCAGTTCGGTCTTCCTGCAGATCATGCATCAGTTGTGAAAGGCAGGGCTGGATCTCCTTATGCTGTCCGTGATTACTACGATGTTGATCCGGATCTTGCCGTTCAGGTGGATAAAAGAATGGACGAGTTTCAGAATTTGATTGATAGGACCCATCAGCAAAATCTTAAGGTTATTCTTGATTTTGTACCCAACCACGTTGCCAGGCAGTATAAATCCAGGATGAAGCCTGCAGGAGTAAAAGATTTTGGTGAAGGAGATGATGTGAGCCGTGCTTTCAGCCCTGGAAATGATTACTACTATATTCCCGGGCAGCAGTTTATTGTTCCTCAGCCTCACCATGGTCAGGTGAATCCGCTAGCTTCAGTCAGTAAAGGACCTTACTTGGAAAACCCGGCAAAGGCAACCGGAAACAATGTATTTTCAGCTGCTCCTTCCATTGATGACTGGTATGAAACAATCAAGTTAAATTACGGACTCGACGTTCAGGGTGGTTCAGTTGGTCACTATAGTCCTGTTCCGGCGGTGTGGCTTAAGATGAAAGATATATTAAGCTACTGGTCAGATAAAGGTGCAGACGGTTTCCGCTGTGATATGGCAGAAATGGTCCCTATAGAGTTTTGGGCATGGGTAATTCCCGAATTAAAGAAGAGAAAGCCCGAACTAATCTTTATTGGAGAAGCATATGATCCTTCTACTTACAAGACATTTCTTACTACCGGTAAATTCGACTATTTGTACGATAAAGTAGGTCTTTATGATGGGTTGAAGAAGCTAATCAGAAGTGAAGATCAGTCAGATGTTGCTGCAATCCGTCACGTTTGGCAGCAGGAAAGTGCTGGCTTTGGTGATCAGATGCTGCGTTTTCTGGAAAACCATGATGAAGAAAGAATTGCCTCTGCAGGGTTTGTGGGAAAGGCCGAACTGGCTTTACCGGCAATGGTTTTATCGGCAACGCTTTCCGGCGGACCCGTAATGATGTATTCCGGTCAGGAAGTTGGTGAACCAGGCAGAGGTGCAGAAGGCTTTGGAGGAGAAGACAACAGGACAACTATTTTTGATTACTGGGGAGTACCGGAACACCAGAAATGGATGAACAACGGAGCTTTTGATGGTGGCCAGCTTACGGCTGAGCAGCATGAACTCCGTGCGTATTACAGTAAGCTGCTTAAGTTTGCAGGACATTCGCAGGCAGTGGCTTCCGGTGAATTCCTGGAAATGCCGGCCGGTGGTAATATGAATCAGAAGATGTATGGTTTTTTCCGCTTTACAGATAAGGAGCGGTTACTGATCCTGGTAAATTTTGACAGGCATTACCGTATGGAAAGCCAGGTACGTATACCAGATGAAATCCTGAAAAAATACCCTTTGACTAAAGCTGTCGATCAGTTAACCGGTCAGGAAATTAAACTACAGGACAATCATACGCTTCCGATATGGCTTCAGCCGGTCTCAGCCCAGATCATTTCATTCTAATTCATTGATATAAATTATTCTTGTCTCATGGAAAAATCTCCAGTTGCTTTAAAGCCGAGGTTATCTGCTATACAAATATTTAATCTGAGCGCCGGATTCTTTGGTATTCAGTTCGGTTTTGCCTTACAGAATGGAAATGCTTCCAGGATTCTGCAGACTTTTGGTGCAGATGTCGAGCATCTTTCGCTGTTCTGGCTGGCTGCTCCACTTACAGGTATGATCGTACAGCCTATTATTGGTTACTACAGTGATCAGACCTGGAATCGTTTCGGCAGAAGAAGACCCTTTTTTCTGGTGGGTGCTATTCTAACTGCAATCGCATTAATTCTAATGCCGAATTCGGCAGCTTTAGCTGACTATATGCCGCCTATTATTATTGGGGCCGGAATGCTGATGATTATGGATGCTTCGATCAATGTGGCAATGGAACCTTTCAGGGCACTGGTAGCAGATAAGCTACCGGAGAGCCAGCGAAGTTTCGGTTTTTCCATGCAGACATTTCTGATAGGGGCCGGTGCTATTTCCGGATCATGGCTTCCTTATATATTCTCAGAATATCTGGGGGTATCCAAGATAGCAGAAGCAGGGCAGGTACCTCATAATGTTGTTTATTCTTTTTATGCCGGTGCTGCGATTTTGCTGGTTACAATCCTGTGGACTGTTCTGACAACAAAAGAATATCCGCCCGAGGAAATGGCTTTATACCATGCCGCAGAACCAGAACAGGAGGAAGCGAAGGGGATCATGTCAATTTTTACAGATTTTTCCAGGATGCCTTTAACCATGAAGCAGTTGGGACTGGTACAGTTCTTTTCCTGGTTTGCTTTATTTTCTATGTGGGTTTTTACGACCCCTGCTATCGCACAACATATCTATAAAGTAATACCAGGAGATACTTCCTCTGTCGAATTCGCCGATGCCGGTAACTGGGTAAGTTTCCTTTTTGGTGTGTATAATGGAGTTTCGGCTATTTATGCATTGATACTTCCAACTATTGCCAGGCTAACCAGCCGTAAGATTGCACATGCTTTCTCACTGGTTGCCGGAGGAATAGGTCTGCTCTCTATTTATTTTATCAGCAACCCTGACCACCTTCTTTATTCGATGATTGGTATTGGCCTGGCTTGGGGAAGTATTCTTTCTATGCCTTATGCAATTCTTTCCAGTGCAATTCCGGCAAGAAAGATGGGTGTATACATGGGTATTTTCAATTTCTTTATCACCATGCCACAAATAGTCAACGGTATTTTTGGTGGAATGATCGTGAAGAGGTTTTATAATGGAGAGGCTATTTATGCCATCGTGATCGCAGGTATATTTATGTTACTGGGAGCTGTTTCTGTTTTATATATTCGAACTGAGCGGGAAAAAACACCCAATTAGATGCTGAAAACGTAACATTTTTAAAGTATTGACAATACCTGGTGATCTTATCTTCATCTTTAATCTTCATTCAAACCTTATTAAACCAAATGAAGAAATTTTGTACTTTACTATTAGCCGGAGTCTGCGCATTTCAGTTTGCTGATGCGCAGCAATCCAAATTAACCAGACCAGCATTGCCGCCGAAGGCAGCAGACTCTGTAAAAATCGGAACAGCCGTTAATTCACGTACGATCGTGCCTGAAAGTTCGGTCATCACTAATCATCAGGTCACTATTAAGGGACAGCGTATACCCTATAAGGCGACCACAGGAACACTTCCTGTTTGGGATGATGCGGGTAAACCAATCGCTGGTCTGTTCTATACCTATTACGAACGTTCTGATGTAAAAGACAGAGCTTCCAGACCATTGGTCATTTCGTTTAACGGTGGACCGGGGTCTGCATCTGTATGGATGCATATCGCCTATACAGGTCCTGTTGTGTTGAATATTGATGATGAAGGTTATCCGGTTCAGCCATATGGTTATAAAGAAAACCAGGCGTCCATTCTTGATATGGCCGATATCGTTTATATCGACCCTGTGAATACCGGTTACAGCCGTATTGTAGGTGACACACCTGGAAGCAAATTCTTCGGTGTAAATGCAGATATCAAATATCTTGCTGAATGGCTGAATACTTTCGTTACACGGAATAACCGCTGGGCATCCCCTAAATATCTGATTGGTGAAAGTTACGGAACAACCCGTGTTTCCGGATTGGCTATGGAGCTGCAAGGTTCACAGTGGATGTACCTTAACGGTGTGATCCTGGTTTCCCCAACGGATTTAGGTATACAGAGAGGTCCTGCTATGGAAGCTGCATTGATGTTGCCATATTATGCGGCGACAGCCTGGTATCACCATAAATTAACACCTGAACTTCAGAATAAAAAACTACAGGACATGTTGCCTGAAGTAGAAAACTATACCATGAACGTGCTGGTACCTGCATTAGCAAAGGGCAATCAGTTACCGGATGCAGAGCGTAAATCTATTGCAACGCAGATGTCCCGGTTTGCTGGCATCAGTGAAAAATCAATTTTGCAGCAGAACTTGTCCGTTCCCGTAAACTTTTTCTGGAAAGAACTATTAAGGGATGAAGGCTTTACCGTCGGACGTCTGGATTCAAGATATAAAGGGCTGGACAAAGCGAGCGCAGGAGAACGCCCTGACTATAATGCTGAATTAACTTCATGGTTGCATTCTTTTACGCCTGCAATTAATATGTACCTGCGTAATGAATTAAACTATAAAACGGATTTGAAGTATAATATGTTTGGCCCCGTTCGTCCATGGGACGATTCCAATAACCGTACTGGTGAGAATCTGCGTGCAGCTATGGCACAAAATCCTTATCTGCATGTCATGGTTCAGTCGGGCTATTTTGATGGAGCATGTGATTATTTTAATGCTAAGTATAATTTATGGCAGATGGATCCGAGCGGAAAACTGAAAGACAGAATGAGCTGGAAAGGGTATGAAAGCGGACACATGATGTACCTGAGAAAAGTAGATCTTAGTGCTGGTAATAACGATATCAGAGAGTTTATCACTAATTCTTTACCTAAACCCGGAGTTCCTGCGAAGTTTTAAATAAAATACCTATTTTTACCGCCCACTTATGGAACAGATAAAAACATCATTTGATTTTGAAAAACCTATTGCTGAACTGATGCAGCAAATTGAAAAGGTGAAACAGGTTGCTGATAAAACAAAAGTAGATATGTCTGCTACACTGATTGAGCTGGAGGAAAAACTGGCAAAAACCCAGAATGCCTTATACAACAATCTTTCAGGCTGGCAGGAAGTTCAGTTATCCCGCCACCCGGAAAGACCGCAGACGCTTGATTATATCAGTATGATCTGTGATGATTTCATCGAGATGCATGGTGACCGTACGGTAAAAGATGATAAAGCTATTATTGGTGGATTTGCAACTATTGCAGGTAAGACGGTAATGGTAATTGGCCATCAGAAAGGTAAAAACACAAAAGAACGTCAATATCGTAATTTCGGTATGGCAAATCCGGAAGGTTATCGCAAAGCACTGAGGTTAATGCGTCTTGCAGAGAAATTCAATAAACCGGTAGTTTCTTTCATTGATACGATGGGTGCATATCCTGGTATTGAAGCTGAGGAACGTGGTCAGGGAGAGGCTATTGCCAGAAACTTGCTGGAAATGTCTGTGCTGAAAGTACCGATTCTTTGCTTTGTTATTGGCGAAGGTGCATCAGGCGGAGCTCTGGGTATTGGTATCGGTGACCGCGTCTATATGCTTGAGCATACCTGGTATTCGGTTATTTCGCCTGAATCTTGTTCGTCCATCTTATGGCGCAGCTGGGATTTCAAAGAGAAAGCGGCAGAATGTCTTAAGCTTACCTCTGCAGATATGCTGAAGAATAAACTGATTGACGGTATTATCCCGGAACCTTTAGGCGGAGCGCATCAGAATCCGGCGCTGATGGGACAGACCCTGAAAACACAGATCATCAACGATCTGACTGAATTCAGTAAAATCAAAACAGAAAAAATGGTAGAGAACAGAATTGATAAGTTCTGTAATATGGGTGTAGTTGTAGAATAAGCTGCACACAATACAAATGGAAAAAGCCTGATCAGAATTATTCTGATCAGGCTTTTTTGTTGCTGAGCGGTTATGCTATAAATCATGATCCAAAAAAAAGAGCTGCCGGTTAGGGCAGCTCTTTTTTTACAGGCAGTCTGCTGTTATTCTTCAGGTACTTCCTGAGCGAAATAAACAGAGAAGCGGGATTCCAGTTCAGTAAACTGTTTGCCCAGTTGCTGTGCAAGTTTTGTCTGGTTCTGTTCCGTGGCTGTTTTGACCATTTGATTTAGGAACTGCAGACCAAGCTGGACATTCTGCCCACCCACAAAGCGATTTTTGCTTTTCGAGACATCTGCCAGATAAGTTAATTCCTTATAGATGTATAAACCTGATTTTTCCATCAGTTCATTTGCGCGTGCAGTATCCTTTAAGGTATACAGATTTTCCGCCATAAAATATTTACCCATCATAGAGCGAAGCCCATAGAAGCGTTCCGGCATAACTTCAAAGTAACGGTTTACGACTTTCTTCGCGTCTTGCGTTCTTCCCTCTTTAATTAATCCTGAAATAGTGGTGTTAAACAAGTTATTGAAGATACTGATGTCATCAGAAGATTGCGGGTCCAGGTACTTCGCATTTTTAACATTACCCCATTTGAATTTATTGTAAACGTTATTAAACATGATGTCTGTATTGACCAGCTCAGATCTTCCAGCGGCAGAATCAATTTTAAGCGGCATAAGACGCATCGCAAGACCTTCAGTATATAAATAATTATCCAGACCAATAAATTGATCAGAAGGAACAGTACTTGCAAAATAAACTGGTCTTTTCCAGTCATTATGTACCAATATATCCAGGAGTGCCAGTGTACCTTTAGTTACATAGTTCTTATTGAAGGTCCATTCCATTACCGGAGCTATTTTAGCTGCATCTGCAGCTTTAACAGTTCCGCTGCTGATTACCTGTTTCGGATCAATAGTCAACTTAAAGTTTTTAGTTGGAATGAAGTTTTCCTTACTACCATTCTGCAACGGGATTTTATCATCATCATCATCAGAAAGGAGTACTTCCAGAATGTTTTTAAGCTCAACAGCACCAGCTATCTTATAGTCCTGATAATACATCACATCTCTTACACCCTGCACATATTGTGACGGTTTCATGCTGATAGGCAAAGGAGCAGACTCATTCTGCTTACGCTTCATACCGTCAATATACCAGTCTGTGTCAAACAAACTGAGGTTAACAAGACGAATATCCGGACGGATATTCTCCACCTCTTGTGCATACCATAAAGGATAGGTGTCGTTATCACCGTAAGTGAACAGAATTGCATTCGGTGCGCAGGATTGCAAATAATCTACCGCAATGTCGTGTGCAACCATTTTAGTCGAACGATCATGGTCATCCCAACCCTGGGCTGCCATAATTACCGGTGCTCCGAAAAGGGAAATAACGGTAGCGCCGATTGCAGCGTTGACCGGATTGATTTTTTTAAATAGATATTCCTTTAGTGCGAGAACAGCAAAGCCAATCCAGATTGCAAAAGCATAGAATGAACCTGCATAGGCGTAATCCCTTTCTCTGGGCTCAAGCGGTTTCTGATTCAGGTAAAGTACAATAGCAAGACCTGTGAAAAAGAATAATAGGCCAACTATACCTGCATCTTTCTGATTGCGCTTAAAATGCCAGATCGCACCAATTAAGCCCAGTATTAGCGGTAAAAAGAAGAAACGATTATAAGCGTTATTGTCGGTAATAGAAGGAGGGAGGTTAGTCTGGTCTCCAAGCATAAGAGCATCAATAGGTTTGATGCCGCTTAAGAACTGGCCGCTGTAGATGCCGGCACCCTGTTCGTCGTTCTGGCGTCCTGCGAAATTCCACATGAAATAGCGCATATACATATTGCCGATCTGGTATTTGAAAAGGTAATTAATGTTGTCAAATAAACCAGGGAAGTAAGCGTCGTCAAAACCCATCAGATTTTTATATTCACGAACATGTCTCGCGTCATCACTGTACATCCTTGGGAAAGGTGTGATTTTGTCAAATTCATAATCCGTTTTCTTTCCTGCAACTTCATATTTAGTATCGCCTTTTCTATAAAGGGTTTTACCCTCTTTAAGACTGATTTTTTCTGAGTTATAATTAGGGCCGAAAAGTAATGGACGGTCACCGTATTGTTCCCTGTTCAGATAGCTTAGGAAAGAGAATGCGTTATCTGGATTACTGTTATTCAGATTAGGGTTGGCCTTTGCCCGGATAACAATCATAGCAAATGAGCAATAACCGAAAATAATTAGTGCAGTTGATAAGAAGGCCAGGTTTAAGATTTTATTCTGTTGTTTAATAGAGTATCTGATTCCCCACACCAGTCCACCGATTAGCAGAATTGCGAAGAAAACCACACCAGTGCCGAAGCCCATTCCCATTGTGTTGACAAAGAACAAGTCAAAATACGCACCGAATGACACGACGTACTGAATAATACCGTATTGAACGAAAGCCAGAATCAGAATACCTATAAAGAAGGTTTTAACAATGCCGACGTTTGTAGGCTTGGCCGTTTTTTTGAAATAATATACGAAGGCAATTGCCGGGATGGTTAGTAAGTTCAGTAAGTGGATACCGATTGACAGACCCATTATATAAGCGATGAAAAGTAACCAGCGGTCTGCACGGGGCTCATCTGCATGGGCTTCCCATTTAAGTATTGCCCAGAATACAATGGCAGTAAACAGAGATGAAAGTGCATATACTTCAGATTCAACAGCGGAGAACCAGAAACTGTCAGAGAAAGTATAGGCTAAGGCACCAACTACACCAGCACCCATCACTGTAACCAGATTTGCAGTCGTCAGGTCGGCATCTGTTTTGATAACCATCTTTTTGGCAAGGGCAGTGATTGTCCAGAACAGAAAGAGTATCGTAGCCGCGCTGGCCATTGCAGAACCGATATTCATGAAATACGCAATCTTTTCAAGATCACCAAATGCGAACAGTGAGAAGAAACGCTGGATCATTAAAAACAATGGAGCGCCTGGCTGGTGTACAACCTGCATTTTTAAAGCTGAGGCGATAAATTCACCGCAATCCCAAAAGCTTACCGAGGGCTCCAGGGTGAGGATATAGGTAATCGCAGCGACCATAAAGCAGAGCCACCCTGTAATGTTATTAATTTTTGAATAGTTCATGTGTTATTGTTAATGTAAAATTGGCTTATAGCAGCTGTTTGAAACTTTAATATACTTAAACAGCTTAAAATGCAGCCGAAAATAATCAAATAGATTGAGAGCTTCTTTAAATTTTGTTTAATATTTTGCTTATCCGGCATTATGTAACCGAATTGTTTTCGTCCCTTTTTCGTTTCTGTCCATGTAATCTGTTTTTTTTTATTTTTTTTATCGAAAAATCTGCAGGATATCTAAGTTCCTGATTGCTTTTATTTTAGCCTAAAATGGGTTAATTCCACGTTTTTTAAGCCGTGTTTTTTTGTGCGATTATTATCTGGTTTTTCTGTCTGTTTTTGAATGTGTTAGGTATGTAATTGTATAGAATACATCGAATGAACGCTACAGAGGCCATTTTATGTTGTTTGAAAAATATTTTAAACTTTTTTTTAGAAAGATTTGCAATTCTAAAATATCTGCGTACATTTGCATTCCCAATTGAGACGAACGTTTGTCGAAAAGAAGGAAGATTGCCCGATAGTATAAAGGTAGTACAACGGTTTTTGGTACCGTTTGTCTAGGTTCGAATCCTGGTCGGGCAACTAAACATATTCGGATTGTGACTAAAGCACAATCCGATTTTTTTTTAACCCAGCATTGATACCCGTCTAATCATGCCATTGCAATTTAACCCCGTTAAACTTTTTGCCGGCACCGGTACAAAAGCATTAGCTCACAAAATTGCCGAAAGTTACGGCAAACCTCTTGGTAATGTAACCTTAAGTAAATTTAGCGATGGGGAGTTTCAGCCGTCATACGATGAAACAGTCAGGGGATGTGACGTCTTTTTAATCCAGTCTACTTACCAGCCTTCAGATAATTTAATGGAACTGCTATTAATGATTGATGCAGCGAAGCGAGCTTCGGCGCATTACATTACTGCGGTTGTTCCTTATTATGGACTGGCCAGACAAGACAGGAAAGATAAACCTCGTGTTGCGATAGGAGCAAAACTTGTTGCAAATCTGTTGAAATCAGCCGGTATTCACCGGATTATGACTATGGATCTTCATGCTGCACAGATTCAGGGTTTCTTCGACATACCAGTAGATCACCTGGATGGTTCAGTGATTTTTGTCCCTTATATTAAGAGCCTGGGCTTACACAATCTGACCATTGCATCACCTGATATGGGTGGATCATATCGTGCAAGAACATTTGCAAAGTTTTTCAATGCAGAGGTAGTTATCTGTGATAAAAGAAGGAAAAGAGCAAATGAAATTGAGTCCATGTCTATTATCGGTGATGTAACCGATATGGATATTGTTTTAATTGATGACATTTGTGATACTGCAGGTACTCTTGCAAAAGCTGCTGCCCTGATTATGGAAAAAGGAGCGAGAAGCGTAAGAGCTGTCTGTACGCATCCGGTATTGTCAGGTAAAGCTTATGAAACGGTAGAAAACTCTCTGTTAACCGAGCTTATTGTAACGGATACTATTCCTTTAAAACAGGATAGTCCTAAAATTAAAGTATTGAGTACAGCACCCTTATTTGCGAAGGCAATTGCCAATGTAAATGAGCATGGTTCAATCAGTGATCTGTTCCGGGTTTAAATAAGAATAAATAGGGGCAACAATGATTATATAATAATCAGGAAGGCCTCATTTAATTATATAAAATAAAATAAATAAAGATGAAAATTATCGCAATTAGCGGTTCTCCAAGAGAGAACGTAGGGAAACGCGATGCTAAAGAGCTTCGCTACGAAGGTAAAGTTCCTGCAGTATTGTATGGTGGTACAGAGCAAAAACACTTTGCTGTTGTTATCACTGATTTAAAGGATGCTATCTATACACCAGAAGCGAACTTTGTTGAAATTGAATTTGAAGGTGCTAAAGTAAAAGCAATCATCAAAGAATTACAATTTCATCCATTAACAGACGTGTTATTACACGTAGATTTCTTACAATTATTTGATGAGAAAGAAATCGTTATGGAAATTCCAGTTAAATTAACCGGTACTTCTCCAGGTGTTAAAATGGGTGGTAAATTAGTTCAGAAATTACGTAAACTGCGTGTTAAATCTTTACCAAAAGATATGCCACAGACAGTTGAAGTTAATATTTCTAAATTAGAAGTTGGTAACTTATTCCGTGTTCGTGACTTAGCAAAAGGTGCTTACACTGTGACTAATACTCAAGAAGATACTATCGCTTCTGTAATTATGTCAAGAGCATTAAAACAAGCAGAGCAGGCAGCAGGTAAAAAATAAGCTGTTTCTCCAATATAAAAAAGCCGTCTCCCCAATCGGGGCAGACGGCTTTTTTATATTTATATTTCCTCTATAAATAATGTTTTCATCGGTTGAGGAGAGATCGATAAATCTTTTTTATATGCAAGGCAATTATATTGCACATAAAAATGAATTTATCTAAGTTTGGCCAGATGAACCGACTATGCAGCAGAATCCAGTTAAGCTGTTGCAGAAGTTATTAGGGTAGATCCTTAAATATAAATACACAATTCTACATGAAATATCTAATTGTTGGTCTGGGGAATATCGGATCGGAATATGCCAATACCAGGCACAATATAGGTTTTAATATTGCTGATCAGCTGGTGAAAGAGCTGGGAGGTGAATTCGCTAATCTGCGACTTGCTTATTACTCGGAGGTTTCCTGGAAAAGCAAAAAACTGCATGTCATTAAACCAACTACCTATATGAACCTCAGTGGTAGGGCGGTTAATTACTGGATGCAGGAACTTCGTATTCCGCTTGAAAATGTGTTGGTCATCGTCGATGATCTGGCCTTACCCCTTGGTAAACTGAGATTAAAACTCAAAGGCAGCAGTGCAGGACATAATGGACTTAAAAGTATAGAAGCCACCTGTGGCGGGCAGGATTATCCAAGATTGAGGTTTGGTATCGGGGACGACTTTCCAAAAGGCAGACAGGCAGATTACGTGCTCGGGCTTTTTTATAAAGAAGAATTACCAGAATTACCTGCGTTAATAGACAAGAGTGTTGCGCTGATCCAGAGTTTTGTAACTGCCGGACCAGCGAAGACTATGACTGCATTTAATCAGTAGTTTATTTGGCAGTGAACTGGGTGATCTTCTGGTGCAGGATTCCCAGTTCAAATGGTTTGCTCAGTACATCACTGGCGCCGGCATCAATAGCAGCTTTTTTGTCGTTTTCCATGACAGCTGCAGAAAATGTAATGATCGGAATATCCTGCTTGCCCGGAATAAAGTTATCTCGGATCAGCTTGGTAGCTTCCAATCCGTTCATTACTGGCATAAAAGTGTCCATCAGGATCAGATCATAATGATTATCCCTTAGCTTATCCAGTGCTTCCTTACCGTTCTCCACAACATCTGCTTCAATATTCCAGCCCTTCAGGATCTTAACGATCAAAAACTTATTAATCGGGTTGTCTTCTGCTACCAGAATATTTACGCCGTTAAAAGGCAGGAGTTGCTCGGTTGGGGCAACCGGGCTTTCAGTCTTGTCCTGCACAATTTCATACCAGTTACTAAATGAAAAAGTACTTCCTTTACCTAGTTCGCTATCCACGGTAAGCAGGCCGCCTTTTAGCCGGGCAAGGTTTTTTACTATTGACAAGCCTAAACCTGTACCTCCATAACGAAGAGTTGTATTGTCTTCTGCCTGCTCAAATGTTTCAAATGTTTTATCGATTTTATCTTCTGCAATCCCAATTCCAGTATCCGAAACTGAGAATTTAATTAACATATTATTTCCTTTGTGATCCATAATCTGAACCTTAAGGGTCACATTCCCCTCATGCGTAAATTTAATTGCATTACCGATCAGGTTCATCAATATCTGATTCAGACGCAGGCTATCGGCCATTACATTTTTTGGAATATCCGGATCGAATTCGGTAATTAAGTCCAGATGTTTTTCCTTTGCGCGAATACTGAGCAGATTGATAACAGAAAAGCTGGTCATGATCAGATCGGTCGGAGCCCTGTTGATCTTAAATTTTCCAGCTTCAATTTTTGAAATATCCAGGATATCGTTAATCACTCCTAATAGAGAATTAGAAGAGATTTCCAGCAGGGATATCATTTCTTCCTGTTCTTTATTCAATGGAGTTTTCTCCAGTAGGTTTGCAATACCTATAATTCCGTTAATAGGTGTTCGTATTTCATGACTCATATTCGCCAGAAAGTTTTCTTTAATTTTTCTTCCCTGTTCGGCGAGCTCTTTTGCCCGGATCAGCTCTTTCTGATAAGATTCCAGTTCTTTGTTCTTTTTAACCAACTCACGCTGGCTGCGGACAAACTGAATGAATGAATCTACTTTTGCAGAAGTCACATATGGATTGAGTGGTTTATATAAATAATCAACAGCCCCTGTATTCAGTCCCTTGACAGCATATTTGGTCTCGGTTGATATTGCTGTGACAAAAATTACCAGGATATCTTTTGTACGCGGATTACTTTTGAGGATCTCGACGAGTTCGAATCCATCCATTTCTGGCATTTGTACATCTACAAGAGCAATGGCGATATCCATTTCCCAGGCAAGTCTTAAAGCCTCATTCGGCAAGGTCGTACTGATAAGATTAACATCGTCTCTTTTTAGCAATGCTTCCAGTGCTATGATGTTTTCCGGTCTGTCATCGACGATCAGGATATTTATTTTTTCCATGTGTTCTAATGGCATTAAAAAATTTGGGGGGGAATTAAGCTATTTTCTGATAGATATTGTTCTTTCTGTCGATGACCTTAAAGCGTCCGATTTCCGAACTTCTTAAAGTCTCTTTCGATCCCAGGCACAAAAAACCAAAATTGGCGAGACTGTGGTAAAACAAGTCAATTACCTTTTCCTGTAACGCAGTATTAAAATAGATCAGTACGTTTCTGCAGGAAATCAATTGAAATTCATTAAATACTCCTTCAGAAGCCAGGTTATGTGCAGAGAAAAGGACATTCCTTTTTAAGGAATGAACAATTGATGCAGCATCATATTTAGCCGTATAATAATCAGATAACGTATGTGTAGCACCTGTTTTCTGATAGTTTTCTGAATATTGTTTCATTTTCTGCAGGTCATATATGCCATTTTTAGCATAATTTAGTACTTCTGCATTAATATCTGTACCATAAAAAAAACTACGGTCATAAAGTCCAGCTTCGGCAAAAAGAATGGAAAAGGAATAAAGTTCTTCCCCGGTAGAGCATCCGGCATTCCAAACCTTAATTCGCTGATATGATCTCAGGTAGGGGATGATGTGCTGAGAAACTGATTTAAAGAAAGGCGGATCACGGAACATTTCAGTTACGTTAACCGTTATCTCCATGAGAAAAGTCTCAAAGTATTCCAGGTCATTAGTCAGCAGGGTCTTTAGATCAAACAGACTTAACCTTTGTAACTGCATAATGCGGCTTACCCGTCTTTTCAAAGATGCCGGGGAATAATTACTAAAGTCAAACCCATGGACATTTTTAATAAAACTGACAAGTGACTCCAATTCGGCGTAAGTAAGTACCTCCGCTATATTTTTCTCGGGACTATTCATATTAGCTTAACCAGACTCTTAACATAGATAACAACTGATCGACATCGACAGGTTTTGCGATATAATCATTGGCCCCTGCTTCGATACATTTCTCTCTGTCATTTTTCATAGCCTTTGCAGTTAACGCAATGATCGGAAGCTTCTTATAAGCTTTATCTTTTCTGATCAATCTCATCGCTTCATAACCATCCATTTCCGGCATCATAATATCCATTAGCACGACATCAATATCCGGGACTTCATCCAGTTTCTCCAGCGCTTCTTTACCGTTTGTCGCAATGACAATTTTCATATCGTACACCTGCAGCGCACTTGATAAAGCGAAAATATTACGCATATCATCGTCTGTAATCAATACTGTTTTATGTTGCAGAGCTTTTTCAATAGTGGAAATCGTTTTCCCTTGTGCAGGGCTTTTTGCAGCAGCCTGGAATTTTTCCTGTTTTTTAAGCTTGTGCATAAATAAGCTTACTTCATCAATCAGCCTGTCATTTGATTTATTTGACTTCAGCACCATTGCTTCCGTATATTTCATGATATGGGCAATACTGTCCTGATCAAGTTCCATTGCTGTATTGATAATTACTGGTATATGCGCATACTCAGGTTTTTGCTTAATTTGATCAAGCAGGTCAAATCCGGATATATCGGGCAGGTTCAGGTCCAGTATAATACAGTCGAAACTTCTGGAATTAACCATTTCTAATGCTGCCTCTCCCGTGAACGCCTGGACCACATCAATCCCTCTTTCTGTTAGCTGCTCCTTTACCGCCATACTTTGCAGTTCATGATCTTCTATAACTAGAACGCTGTTGAAATCAAGATTAATGTTTTCCGACTGCCAGGTCTGAAAAGCCTGATCAAGCTGATCTTTTTCAATAGGTTTTTTGAGGAATCCAATAGCGCCCTCCTGCAGCGCTTTTTCACTTTTAAATTCACCAGCTGACATCATATGTACAGGAATGTCTTTTGTTTGCAAATTGGATTTAAGCTTTTTTAAGATTGTCCATCCATCCATTACTGGTAGCATAATATCCAGTATAATGGCATCAGGTAGTTCCTTTTGGGCCATTTCCAGTCCGATATCGCCACTATGTGCAAGCAGAGGCTCGAAACCTTTTTCGATAGCATAATCTTTCAGGACGTCTGCGAAAGTCAGGTCATCTTCTACGATCAGTAAAGTCTGTTTTCTGTTTTGATTTACAGGCTGCAATACTGGTTCCGCAACCAACGGAATTGTAACGGGGGCTTTTGCTTCTTCTGCCGGAACTAAGCGTTCTTCACCTGTTTGTTCGGCTGGCAGGTATAATGTAAAGGTGCTGCCTGTACCAGGTTCACTTTCAACCTGTATTTCTCCTCCAAGAATATGTGAAAGTTCTTTGCTGATTGAAAGGCCTAAACCTGTACCGCCGTATTTTCGGCTTGTAGTTCCGTCTGCCTGTTTGAAAGCCTCAAAAATTAGCTTTTGCTTGTCTGAGGGAATACCTATTCCGCTGTCTTTTACACTGAAGGATATAATCTGATCTTTGTTTGTCTGCAAATTCTCTGCATAATAGGTGCGTTCGGCAGGGGCTTTGCCTATTTCCAGATTGATTTCTCCATTTTCAGGAGTAAATTTAAAGGCATTCGAAAGCAGGTTTTTAATAATCTGTTCGGTCCGGGAAAGATCCGTCATGAAGCGTGGCGGTAAGCTGGGATCAATAATGGTGCGGAACGTGATCTTTTTGCTTTTGGCAATTTCAGAGAACAATGATTCCATATTCCGGGTAATTTCTTCAGGTCGGACCGGTTCGATATCCAGATCGACCTTTCCAGATTCGATTTTTGACAGATCCAGAATATCGTTAATCAGTGTCAGTAGATCAGAGCCGGCATTATGAATGACGCCGGCATATTTGATCTGTTCTTCATTCAGGTTTTCCGGCCTGTTTTCTTTCAGAATACGGGCCAGGATCAGAATACTGTTCAGTGGTGTACGCAGTTCATGGCTCATGTTTGCCAGGAACTCCGATTTGTAGCGGCTGGATACAGCCAGTTCCTCTGCTTTCAGGCTCATGGCCTCTCTAGCCTCAGTGATTGATATATTTCTTTCTTCCAGCAGGCTTGCCTTTTCTTCGAGCTCTGCATTTGTTTGCCGTAATTCTTCCTGCTGAACACGCAGTTCCTCCTCAGAAGCCTGAAGCTCTTCTGACTTGTGCAGCAGCTCTTCATTGGTGGTTCTCAATTCTTCCTGCTGACTTTCCAGTTCCTCTGCCTGCTGCTGTGTCTGCAAGAATAATTCTCTCAGCTGTGTTCTTGCCTGCGCGCTGTTGATACCAACACCGATCGCATCAATTACGGTACCGATAAAGTTCATGGTATCTGCAGCTGCATTTTGTAATAAACCTATTTCAATTACAGCAATGGTCTCATCCTGGAATAATACGGGTACAATAATCAATTCTGTAGGTTTCAGACTACCTAATCCAGTGCTTACCTGTATATAGTCTTCCGGAATTTCACGTAGACTTTTACTCTTTTGCTCCAGAGCCGCCTGACCAACCAGTCCCTGGCCGAGCGCTATATCTTTTTTTCGTTTTCTGGAATCGTCCCAGGCATAACCGTTGCTGAAACTAAGTGTCTGTTTGTGCGTGTTGACCAGGTAGAGCGCACCGACAGGTGCATTTACATAATTGCAAAGCTGTGTAATAATATGTCCCGTCAGCTCTTCGATTTCCTGTTCGCCGCTCATGGCTTCATTAATTTGCGCGGCACCGGAAAGCAGCCAGTTCTTTTTCTCGTTTTCTTCCGACAATTTTTCTAATTGGGTATTATTCTTTCGGATCTGCTCTTCGGTAACTTTTTGGGTGTCGAATGTCCGTTGAATAAAACTGAACAAATATAGGATCAGGCCAAAAATAATTGCAGAACTCAGGGTGATGACAATAGTACTGCGCTGTGTACTTTCTTCTCTGGTTTTTGTCCTCAGCTTAAGCATTCCTTTTTCCGCTTTAATCAGGTTTGAGCTGGCATACAAGAACTTGTATTTGATATCTCTTCCCCGGTCAGTAAGGATCATATTTGTTGCGGCAATTTTCCCCTCAGAATTGTAAACTTCCAATGTTTTACGCATATCCCTAACCAGTTCAGTAGAATAGAGCTGAACAGAATCTAGTTGCGCATCATCACTGGTATTATCTTCAGACATTCGTCTGAGATCTTCCATCGTGGAATCTATCTGACCTATGTTCTCCTCGTAGGGCTGCAGGTATTTTTTATCACCCGTCAAAATAAAACCACGCAGACCTGTTTCTGCATTCAGCAGTTTTACTTCCAGCCTTTCTGCACGGTCAATAAAATCATAGGTGTGGTTCTCCCAGTCAGAGTCGATATCGACTGAGCGGATACTGAAATATGAAGTTACCGCAGAGACAAGTACAAACAATAGCGATATGGCAAAGCCTGTTAAAACTTGTTGCTTAAAAGTAAGTTTGAACATAAAATACGAAATATTGGTGATGAAATCTTATTCAGCATAAATTCTTCCCTGTGATTTTGCTGAAAGGAAATGTAATGTTAGAATTTATAACAATTATAAGTATAAATCCGGGTTCCGGGAATAAAGAAGTGAATTTTGAGAAGAATATTTCTAGAGATCTTGCATACATTGGGCGTAACTCGGCCCTATAGGGATTTGAAGGGTGTCAACCCACACCTGGTTGCGATCAAACCTGGTGATAGATTTTCTTGCGACAATGAATGCGCGGTGTGTTCTGATGAACTGTCCGGCGGGGAGTAAGCTTAACATTTCGCTAATGGGCATGCGCGTACTAACCAGGGGTTGGTCTTTTCTATGCACCTGCGTGTAATTACCTGCAGCCTCAATATAAAGGATGTCGGACACATTAATTTTTATCTGCTCATAACCATCTTTAATGAAGAGGTGCAGATCCGTACTTTGCTGGTCTGCATTCTTTCTGAGCCTGAATAATTCTTCCGCCTTATTACAGGCTTTTAGAAACCTGGAAAGGGAAAATGGTTTCAGCAGGTAATCCAGGGCATTTAATTCAAATCCTTTGACTGCATGCTCTGCATAAGCAGTAGTAAAAATCACCAGCGGAGGGTGGGAGAGGCTATTCAGGAAATCAATACCATTGATATCCGGCATTTGGATATCCAGAAATATCAGATCTACCGGATTTTGTCTCAGGTAAGTTATCGCGTCAAAAGCATTAGTGAAGCAGGCTTTAAGCTCAATAAACGGAACCTTTCCGGCCAGGGAACTGACTACATCCAGGGCTATGGGTTCATCATCTATCGCAATGGCATTCATCTTTTATAATTTCAGGGTTAAATGTACAAAAAATTCTTTCGCGCTCTCTCTGATGAGTAGTTCATGTTTTCCTGGATATAAGAGGGCCAGCCGTTGTCTGACATTTTCCAGGCCGATTCCACTGTGCGTTCTTTCCGGGTCATTTTCCGATTTAAGGTGGATGCTGTTATGTACATCAAAATACAAAGTGTTTTCTTTGGTTTGCAGGGTAATCTTAATATGTGAAGGCTGTTGCAAACTTATCCCATGTTTAAATGCATTCTCTACGAATGGGATAAGCAGCATGGGAGAAATCTGAAGCTCGGTGAACTGCTCCTCTATTTGTGTATTGATCGTAATATCTACTGACTGTGAAGTTCTGAGTTTCTGCAGGTCGATATAATTTTTCAGGTAATCCAGGTCTCGGGTCAGCGAAATTTTATCCTGCATGTTTTCCTGTAACATAAAACGCATCATATCTCCCAGTTTCTGGATTCCTTCGGAAGTACGGTCTGCTTTTTCCTGCAATGCAGTTCCATACAGCGTATTTAAAGCATTGAATAAAAAATGAGGATTGATTTGTGATTTTAAGAAATTCAGGTTGGCATCGGTTTGTCCCAGTTCCTTTTTTAACTTATAGATCTGTTCGGCCGTAGAATTCCTTCTTTTGTAGATCTGCCATGCCAGGGGTGCCGTGATCAGGTATTGTACGGGCAGGTTAAATGCAAATATAATGGGGATAAGCTGATTCCGGCCACTGATCAGAAACGCAAGCAGACAAGTAACAACAATACTAATCAGAATAAGTCCGCTTAGTTTGTAGAGATAGGTACGCAACGGTTTTTTTGCCGTATCAAAGATTTGAGGGATTATCTCGTATACCGAATGAATGAATAACCATATCGCTGTGGCGGATATCAATGTCCAGCAAATAATTACTTCAAACCCCGAATTTGTAGCCAGCCAAAATAAAATACCCGCAAACCAGATGATTGCGCCAAACAAGATTTCCAATTTTTGCTGACTGAAGTCGTTTCGCTCTTCCTGGTTAGCAAAATGAAAGATCAGGTTTTTCAAGGCGACATAAATTGCGATCAGTACCACCAGCCATGCTGCATAGCCAAATCCATTAAAAAATATCTGGTCATAGGCTTCCTGAATCGTATCGTAACGGACCAGCAGATAGGCCTGGCTATACGTTCTGGTGATACTTATAATTAATCCGGCAAACACGAATACAATAAAGATCAGGCATAAATGCATTCCGGTATTTGTTTTTCTGTAGAGGGCGGGAAGGCTGCAAAAATTAAGGAGCAGAAAACTGAAATATAAAAGGGAATATTTAAATACTGCAGGAATGAAGTAGTTGTAGATATAGTTGAAACGGATACCGGCCTGATTGAATTCGTAGGGAATTTCACGCGTATTATTTCCACTTGAAATTAAGGTTAAAATTGCTAAGGCATAAATAGCGCTGACAATTTTGAATTCTGTTTTTTGAAGTTCCTTAAAACTGAAGGGAAGTTTAATATGGGTCATAACTTTGTTAATTTCTTCCACAATATTACGGAAGTCGTTTTTAGGCTTGATTAAAATGTGACGAAGAGGAGAATAAATGTGATGAATAATGAAATATGGGCTAAATTGCGCCTATGGAAGCAAAAATTACAGTTTATGGTATTCCAAATTGCAATACTGTAAAAAAAGCCAGGGTCTGGCTGGAAGAGCAGGGTCTGAATTATACTTTTCACGATTTTAAAAAAGCAGGGATTACCCGGGAAAAATTAGCACAGTGGTCAGGAGTTTTTGGCTGGGAAATTGTGCTGAATAAAAAAGGAACAACCTGGCGTAAGCTGGATCCTGCTGTACAGGCCGCAGTAAAGGACGAAAATTCGGCTATCGCTGTACTGCTTGAAAATACCAGCGCGATTAAAAGACCTATTGTCGAAGTGAACGGAAAACCGGTATTGATCAGTTTTGATGCGGAACAATATGCTGTTAATTTTTGTTAAAATAACTGCCGTAAACCCGTCAATCCTTAGCTTTACCTAAATCTATCTCAACGCATGAATAAAATAAAAATCATATTAGCCGCTATCATCTGCGCTTTACCCTGGGTTGCTTCTGCACAATCGGGTATTAGTGGTGGAGTTTTTGATCAGGAAAACAAAAGTATGCCGCTACAAAAGGTAAGAGTGAAAAACCTGACGAAAGACGTAACCATGGAAACAGGTGCTGCAGGGCAATTTTCCATCCGCGCGGAAAAAGGGGATCTACTTGAGTTTTATCTGCCAGGCTATCATACCGATACGTTGTACTTAACCAGTATGCAGAGTAAAACTATCTATTTGCCACCGCTTTCTACCAACCTTAGACAGGTTGACGTTCAAAGTGCCCGTATTTCTAAGGATCTGGATTTGAAAGCCGGTCAGGGGAAGGCATTCAAACGGGTATCCGGAATTGCACCTACTAAAAACATTCAGCGTGCAGGCGGAATAGGGCTTGCTTTTGGTTCAGGAAAAGCCAGAAGGGAAAAAATTAAAGAAGAGGCATTGGAGGAGCGTTCCTATTATGAATCTGAGATCAATCATTATTTCAGCGAAGAGTATATCGGTGGCATGTTGAAGATCAAAGGACAGGAACTGGAAGACTTTATTAACTTCTACCGGCCTACAGTGGCTACTGTAAAAACTGATCCTCCATTTAATTATGATTATTATATTGCACAGGCATATCAGGCATGGATGAAACTTCCACCGGATCAGCGCAGAACTCCGCCTATGCCTAAACTCATTAAAAAATAAAATCAATGTATAAAACCTTTACACGAATGAAGAACCATTTTGTTCAGAAAACACTCCTGATGGCAGTGTTTTTTGTTTATAGTATCAGTGCTGTTGCTCAGGACACAGCAAAACAGGGCTATGATCCGCATGCCGCTTTCAGTCCTTTGTTTTATACCCAGAACGGTAATGAATATCGTTCGGCAAGTGGATATCCAGGGCCTAAATACTGGCAGAACCGTGCTGATTATAATATTTCAGCAGTTCTGGATGAGACGCAGAATAAAGTTAGTGGTACAGTAACCATAACATATAAAAACAATAGCCCGGATGCTTTACCTTATTTGTGGCTTCAGCTGGATCAGAACCTTTTTAAAGAAGGCTCCAGAGGTAATAGTCTGATTAAAGCCGGTAGCCGTTACGGAGCGAGGGGAGAAAAGGTCGAAGGTGGTTACACTATTTCGGGCCTGAATGTGGCGCAAAAAGGAAAGGATTTGAAGTTTACTTCTATTATTGAAGATACCAGAATGCAGATCCGTCTGGATCACCCGCTTGCGGCCAATGGAGAAGTAATCACTTTAAAGATGGATTTCTCTTTCATCGTGCCTAAAAATGGTTCTGATCGTATGGGGCATCTGGAGACTCAGAACGGAGAGATTTTTACTATTGCGCAATGGTTCCCTAGAATGGCTGTTTATGATGATGTAACCGGATGGAACACATTACCTTATTGGGGCGCATCTGAATTTTACTGTGAATATGGAGACGTTAACTTCTCGGTAACTGCGCCTGCTAATCATATCCTGATGGGATCAGGTGAATTACTTAACCCGCAGGAAGTTTTTACCGCGGAACAATTAAAACGCTGGAATGCAGCCAAAAATAGCGATCAGAAAATCGCAATCCGTTCTGCTCAGGAAGTGACAGATCCTAAATCACGTCCTGCCGGTAAACAGCTGACCTGGAAATTTAAGATGAATAACACGCGTGACGTGGCCTGGGCTTCTTCTAAAGCTTTTGTACTGGACGCAGCAAGAATTAATCTTCCCGATGGTAAGAAATCGCTTGCGGTTTCTGCACAACCTGTGGAAAGTAATGGTGATGATAGCTATGGCAGAGGAGTGGAATATGTGAAAGCTAGTATTGAGCATTATTCTAATAAATGGTTTCCTTATCCTTACCCGATGGCGGTTAATATTGCTTCTAATATTAGTGGTATGGAGTACCCGGGAATTGTGTTTTGTGGCTGGAAAGCTAAAAATGGCGATGTATGGGGTGTGGTAGATCACGAGTTTGGTCATAGCTGGTTCCCAATGATAGTTGGCAGCAATGAACGCAAATATGGATGGATGGACGAGGGTTTTAATACCTTCATCAATGGTATTTCTTCTGCAGAATTTAATAATGGTGAATATAAATCGCCGGCAGTAGATATGCACAAAGTTGCGCGTTATCTGGCGAATCCGGAAAGAGAGTTTATTATGCTGACGCCGGATGCCATGGAAGAAAAAAATATAGGTGTTAACCTTTATAGTAAACCAGGATGGGGACTTAATCTTTTAAGAAACCAGATTCTTGGTCAGGATAGATTTGATTATGCTTTTAAACAATACATCAGTCATTGGGCCTATAAACATCCTACACCATTTGATTTCTTCCGCTCTATGGAAAATGCAGCTGGTGAAGATCTTTCCTGGTTCTGGAAAGGCTGGTTTATCGGTAACTGGAAGTTAGACCAGGCAATTAGTTCTGTAACGCCTGTAATGAAAGATGGTAAGATTGAAAGCTATCATGTGAAGATAGACAACCTTCAGCAAATGCCGATGCCCGTAATCTTACGCCTAACTACGAAAAGCGGACGGAAGGATACCATCAAATTGCCGGTTGATATCTGGATGAGCAACAAAAGCTGGGTAGTTGATTATCCGACTACAGAAGAGTTGGTATCAGCTGAGCTTGACCCTGACAAAGTTCTGCCGGATGTAGACCCGGCGAACAATACGTGGTTCAAATAAACTAATAACAAAAAAGGCTGTCATTGATAAAATGTACAGCCTTTTTTGTTATTAGTTTATTCCAGTGTTTCCGGTGAGATACGTCCTTGAGCCTGTGTGCTGTCCAGCTCTCCAATCTGCAGATTGAAATAGGGTGCTGCAGAAATTACATGGTCAAAAATATCAGCCATAATATGTTCGTAATCTATCCATTTGGTCGTTCCGGCGAATACATAGATTTCAAGTGGCAATCCGTAAGGTGTAGGAGCGAGGTGACGCACCATCATCGACATATTCTTGTGTGTTCCGGTATGACTGGAAAGATAGTTGTCAATATATTTCCGGAAAAGTCCTGCATTAGTAAGGTTACGACCGTTTACCAGTAAAGACTTATCTGCTCCAGACCGCTCATTGCTTTTGTCAATATCCTTCTGGCGGTGTTCTATATAACTTGTCAGAGACTGGATCTGCTTCATTTGTTCTACTTCTTCAGGTGTGATGAAACGGATAGAGGACTGTTTTATATAAATCGCTCTTTTGATTCTTCTTCCGCCTGTTTTTGTCATACCTCTCCAGTTCTGGAAAGAATCTGAAATCAGTGAGTAAGTTGGAATAGTGGTAATAGTTTTATCGAAATTCTGAACTTTCACAGTTGTGAGGTTAATCTCTATGACGTCACCATCGGCCCCGAATTTGCTCATCGTAATCCAATCCCCGATACGCACTGTGTCATTTGCTGTAATCTGAATGCTGGCAACAAAGCCCATGATGGTATCTTTGAACATCAGGAGCAATACCGCGGAGATTGCTCCCATTGCAGTAAAGAACGCCACAATTGACTGTCCTGTGAGGTTGGAGTAGATGACTACAGCACCAATTAAGAATAAAATTAACCGGATTACCTGCAGATAACTGTCTATGGGTTGCCCGCGGAACGCAGGTTTATTCCGAAAGTCATCTGCACCTGCTTTAATCAGCGTCATCAGTATCCAGATCATTACAAAAACCATATAACAATCTGCTATGATATTTGCCGGTTTAATCCATTCCGGGAAATCTGCCAGTACAACCGGGAGAACCAGCTGTACAAAGACCAGAACCACACTTGATGCGATATAATGCGGTAACCTGTTATTCTGCAGGTGTCTGAAAAAGTTAAGCGGGTAGGTTTTACCTATCCTGATGAGAATAAGCCTGAGTACCCTCCGGATACCCCTGTGCACAACGTAGACCAGGACAATAAGTGCGAATACTAAAGCAAATAAATTTAGAAATGAAGCAAGATCATGATCTACACCCCATTTGGTAAGTAGATTATAGGTCCAGCGGCTGACGGGGGAAATATGTTTAAGCAGTTGTGGTTCGGTCATAAGCAATTATAAGGTGCCGGCTATCTAGCCTTGAAAAAACTTTCTTTGAGGAGTTGTGCATCTATTAGCGGAGCAGGTTCGTCCAATCTGATCAGCCAGCCTTTTTGCTTGAGCAGGGGAATGTCAACTTTAGCTACTGACAGATCCTTTCCACGCAGTTGTTGTTTATAATGTAAAGCTGGCAGGGGTTCGATATCGGCAGCAGTCGAAAAAAGAATATCGATTCTGAATTCTGGCCATAACTGGATATCACCCAGGTTTGCACTGAATACTTTTTTTGTCGTGCCTGGGGCAATCAATGCCGCAAATTCTCCTTTGAAGTGTCCGGCTTTTGCTGTAGTAAAAGAGCCGAGCAGTTGAAATGAAGTTTCGTTCACCAGATGAAAATGTGCTACCGCTGCACTATGCTGATCGGTAATTACAGCCAGATAAACGCCTTCCTTTTTAAACTCTGCTACCGGTGGAGCAGCCTGCGGCCGGTTGGAAACCACTGCGTTGTCTTCCGGAATATCACCATGAACCAGAGTGACTTTACTAGCCTGAACCGGAATTTCAAAATCATTGGAATCAGTTACGCCAATAGTGTCTTTATCAATAATCTTTGTGATATAACCTTCGATATTTTCGTCTACAAAACGAACAAAATCTCCTAAATTTAAATTCATATAAGCTGGTTTTTATAAAGCCGGGGTGATCCCCTTATCTGCAAACCTAAGCATAATAAAATAAATTTTATCTTTGCAGCCGAGTCCTGGAATGACCTGCTGTCAGCAGAAAGGTATCTCAGTTTCTGATCCTCCGGGCTTAATAATCTTCAATATGACAACAGACGAAAAACAAGTTAATAATCCTTTACACGGAAAGACGCTGGAGTTTATCCTGAAACAACTGGTATGGCATTACGGTTGGGAAGAATTGGGTACTTACGTTAAAATTGCGTGTTTTACGAATGATCCGAGTTTGAAATCCAGTCTTAAATTTCTCCGTAAAACCGATTGGGCGAGGAAAAAAGTGGAGAAGCTTTATCTGGATACTTTTCATTAGTCTCCTTGCAGCTTAGCTGCTTAAATTACCTGCTAATCTATTGCTTTTCTTCTGAGTTGCGATACCCTTGGGATACCCTTGCGATACCCTCCCTTTACCCTGAGGGTATATCAACGGGTATCCCAAAGGTATCCCAAGGGTAACGCAACGGTATATAAACCCCGAAGATATGCAGGGGTACAGCCGGTGAACACCACCGTAAAACCACACCAGAGTCTTCCTGACGCATCTGCAATATCCCGGGCGAAATGTTTAAACGTTTAAATCTGCTCCCGGCTTCAGCCTCAGTATTTTACCTCTCTGTTATTTTTTTTGTTTGTATTCATTAAAATTAGGTTAACCCCTTGATTTATAAAATGTATTGTCATACCTTTGCAGTCCCTTAATTAGGGGTAAAGTTTTTAGTAACAACATAGAAAACAAAAAAAACAATGCCAACCATTCAACAATTAGTTAGAAAAGGTAGAGTAGCACTGGAGTTCAAGAGTAAGTCTCCGGCGTTGGACAGCTGTCCACAGCGAAGAGGTGTATGTACACGTGTATATACCACTACCCCTAAAAAACCAAACTCAGCAATGCGTAAAGTTGCCCGTGTACGTTTAACCAATGGTAAAGAGGTGAATGCCTATATTCCAGGTGAAGGTCACAATTTACAAGAGCACTCAATCGTATTGATCCGTGGTGGTCGTGTTAAAGATTTACCAGGTGTACGTTATCACATCATCCGTGGAGCATTAGATACTTCAGGAGTTGCTGGTCGTAACCAACGTCGTTCAAAATATGGTACTAAACGTCCTAAACCAGGACAAGTAGCTGCTGCACCAACAAAAGGTAAAAAGAAATAATTAGGAGGAACAACAAATGAGAAAGTCAAAACCAAAAAAGAGAATTATCCTTCCTGATCCAAAATTTAACGATGTTCAGGTGACAAGATTTGTAAACAATATGATGTATGATGGAAAAAAATCCATCGCATATTCTATTTTTTATGATGCTGTAGAATTAGCAGAGAAAAAAGCTGGTGAGAACGGTTTAGAAATCTGGAAACGTGCGTTAACAAACGTTATGCCTGCAGTAGAAGTAAAATCACGCCGTGTAGGTGGTGCTAACTTCCAGGTTCCAACAGAAGTAAGACCAGACCGTAAGATTGCTTTAGGCATGAAATGGTTAATCTCTTTCGCCCGCAGACGTGGTGAGAAAACAATGAAAGAAAAATTAGCTGGTGAGATCGTTTCAGCTGCTAAAGGTGAAGGCGCCGCAGTTAAGAAAAAAGAAGATACGCATAAAATGGCTGAGGCTAACAAAGCGTTCTCTCACTTCCGTTTCTAATCTTAGAAAATCATAAAATGTCAAGAGATTTAAAATTTACAAGAAACATTGGGATCGCGGCTCACATTGATGCGGGTAAAACCACAACAACTGAGCGTATCCTTTATTATGCCGGAGTAAATCACAAGATTGGTGAGGTACACGAAGGTGCATCTACCATGGACTGGATGGTTCAGGAAGCGGAACGCGGGATAACAATCACGTCTGCAGCAACAACAGTTTTCTGGCCTTACCGTGGTGAGAAATACCAGGTAAACGTTATTGATACACCAGGTCACGTGGATTTTACCGTTGAGGTAAACCGTTCATTACGTGTACTTGATGGTTTAGTATTCTTATTTTCAGCTGTTGATGGTGTTGAGCCTCAATCTGAAACTAACTGGCGTTTAGCTAATAACTATGCTGTTCCACGTATCGGTTTTGTTAATAAAATGGACCGTTCAGGAGCTGATTTCCTGAAAGTTGTGAAACAAGTTAAAGATATGCTGGGTAGCCATGCAGTACCTTTACAGTTACCAATTGGTGCAGAAGATAGCTTTACTGGTGTAGTTGATTTAATTAACAACCGTGGTATTATCTGGAATGAGCATGATAAAGGTATGACCTTTACTGAAGTGCCAATTCCTGAGGATATGGTAGAAGAAGTTGCTCAATGGAGAGAGAATTTATTAGAAGCTGTAGCTGATTATGATGAGTCTTTGATGGAGAAATTCTTCGAAGATCCAAACTCTATCACTGAGCGCGAAATTCTTGATGCATTACGTAAAGCAACTTTAGATGCTAAGATCGTTCCTATGGTTTGTGGTTCATCTTTCAAAAACAAAGGTGTTCAGACTATGCTTGACCTGGTTATGGAGTTATTGCCATCGCCAATGGATGTTGACGGTATTACCGGTATCAATCCAAATACAGGTGAAGAAGTTACACGCCAACCGGATATTAAAGAGCCTTTTGCAGCTTTAGCATTTAAAATTGCAACGGATCCTTTCGTAGGTCGTTTATGCTTTATCCGTGTTTACTCAGGTAACCTGGAAGCTGGTTCTTACGTATATAATGCACGTTCTGAAAACAAAGAACGTATTTCTCGTATTTTCCAGATGCATGCTAACAAGCAAAACCCAATTCCTAATGTAGGTGCTGGTGATATTGCTGCTGTAGTAGGATTTAAAGATATCAAAACCGGTGATACACTGTGTGATGAGAAAAATCCAATTGTTCTGGAATCTATGGATTTCCCTGAGCCGGTTATCGGTTTAGCTATTGAGCCAAAAACTCAGGCTGATGTTGATAAATTAGGTATGGGCTTAGCTAAATTAGCTGAAGAAGATCCTACATTCAGAGTTCAGACAGACGAGGAAACTGGTCAGACTGTTATCTCTGGTATGGGTGAGCTTCACTTAGACATCCTGATTGACCGCTTAAGACGTGAGTTTAAAGTAGAGGTTAACCAGGGAGCTCCGCAAGTTGCTTACAAAGAAGCTATTAACGGTACTATTCAGCACCGTGAAACATACAAAAAACAATCTGGTGGTCGTGGTAAATTCGCGGATATTCAGGTTGTTATCTCTCCAATTGATGCTGATTACGAAAAAGGTGGTTTACAGTTTGTAAACGAAATTACAGGTGGATCTATTCCACGTGAATTTATTCCTTCAGTTGAGAAAGGATTTGCAGCTTCTATGTCTAATGGTGTATTAGCAGGATATCCACTTCCTGATATGAAGGTTAGATTAATTGATGGTTCATTCCATGCGGTCGATTCAGATGCTTTGTCATTCGAACTTGCTGCTAAAATGGCTTACCGTGAGGCATTGCCTAAGTGTAATCCAGTTCTGATGGAGCCAATCATGAAAATCGAGATCCTTACTCCAGAAGAAAACATGGGTGATGTAATTGGTGATATGAACCGTCGTCGTGGTCAGCTTTTAGGTATGGATACCCGTAACGGTGCCCAGGTAATTAAAGCTACTGTGCCTCTTTCTGAAATGTTTGGTTATGTAACTCAGTTACGTACAATCACTTCAGGTCGTGCAACGTCTACTATGGAGTTTGATCACTATGAGCCAGCTCCAAGAAACGTAATGGAAGAAGTTATCGCTAAATCCAAAGGCAGAATCAAATCTGCAGACTAGTTTTTAATCAGCTGCCTGTTATTAATAGCTCTAACAGGCAGCTTTAATTATAATCCAATGAGCCAAAGAATCAGAATTAAATTGAAATCTTACGATTACAATCTGGTAGACAAATCTGCTGAGAAAATCGTAAAAACTGTAAAACCTACAGGTGCAGTAGTTAGCGGACCAATTCCGTTGCCAACTGAAAAGAAAATCTTCACTGTTTTACGTTCACCACACGTGAACAAAAAAGCACGTGAGCAATTTCAGTTATGTGCTTACAAACGTTTGTTAGATATTTATAGTTCTAACTCAAAAACTGTTGACGCACTGATGAAACTTGAATTACCTAGCGGTGTTGAAGTTGAAATCAAAGTTTAATGAAATTTTGAGTAAAAGAAAAAGCCTCCGGATTCCGGAGGCTTTTTCTTTTTAATCTGTTTTTTTTAGTTTCCCCTTGTTCGGAGTTCCTCTAATTTATTTCGTTCATCCTGCAGTTCTCTCGCAAGTTTCTTTTCCTTCTCATTAGATTTTACTTTATAAGTTTGGTACTCCTGCGCGATTTCTTCATACAGACCACTACGGTATTTTGCTTCCTGAATACTTTTTGCAGAACGGATGGTGACAATTGCTAACGCAATGGCCAATAGTATAATGAGTACCCAAACAATAGTATTATAAGTCCCTTTATCGAAAGGAATTCCTAAAAAGCTTATCTGATCCAGTCTGGCGTTTGAAGTCGCCAGGGAAGCTTCTTTTCCCTTTATTTCATTATTGAGGCTGGCAATTGTCGCTGCCTGCTCTTTTATTTTAGTCTGAGCACCAATATGTCCCTGTCTTTCTTTCCTGATAGTGTCGGTTACGCTCTTATAAAAGCTGGTTAGTCTATACGGATTAATTAATTTGTATCCGTCTAAAGTTCTTGATTTCGACAGCATCAGCTGATACTGTCCTTTAAGACTGGGGTCTACCATTGTACTGTCCTGCGCGCTTGTCTGGTAAGTTGTCAGGCACATCAGAAACAGGCCAAGCAGTGGTAAAAGGGTTTTTTTCATCATAATTATAGCTTGTATTCTAATTTAACTGTCATTTTTCCGGTTTATTGTACTCCTGGAATGAACATTTATTCTTTCTAATGTCGTGAAATCAATTCATAATTATGCAATGGAAGGAGTAATCTCCTGTGAAAACATCTCGTTTTAAGGTTTATAGGCAGGCAATTCTAATTACCCGGAGGCTTTGCGAAGAATGGGTATGCCAAAGATTTTGATCGGGGCGGGCTTTGTGATGTTTTTTTACCGATCTATCTGGTAATGTGGATAATATTTATAAAAATAATTCGCTAACTCTTTGAAAATTAAGATTTCTTTCCTATTTTTGCCCTCCCTTAAAGGGAATTGTATCCACCTTGAACGAAGCCCTACTGCTTCGATGGGTGTTAAACTAAAAAAAGAAAATGTCAGGTATTATTGGAAAAAAAGTAGGAATGACCAGCATTTTCGACGCCGATGGAAAAAACATTCCATGCACGGTGATCGAAGCTGGGCCATGTGTAGTAACACAGGTTAAGACCGAAGAGAAAGACGGTTACGTTTCAGTTCAATTAGGCTTCGATGAAGCTAAAGAAAAAAACACAACCAAGCCTCTAAAAGGCCACTTTGCGAAAGCAAGCACAACTCCAAAACGTAAATTGGTTGAATTTGAGCCGTTTGAAGAATCACTTAGTTTAGGTGATACTGTAACGGTAAGCATTTTCAACGAAGGTGATTTTGTAGATGTAGTTGGTACTTCTAAAGGTAAAGGTTTCCAGGGTGTTGTGAAACGCCATGGATTTGCTGGTGTGGGTGGTCAAACTCACGGTCAGCACAACAGAATGCGTGCTCCGGGTTCATTGGGTGCTGCATCATATCCAGCACGCGTATTTAAAGGTATGCGTATGGCAGGAAGAATGGGTGGAGATAGAGTGAAAATTCAAAACTTACAAGTTTTGAAAGTTTATGCAGATCAAAATCTTGTTGTAGTTAGTGGTTCCATTCCAGGAGCTAAAGGTTCTTACGTAATCTTAGACAAGTAAGCAGATGGAAGTTAATGTATTAAACATTTCAGGAAAAGAGACAGGTGCCAAGGTGCAGCTTCCTGAGTCGGTATTTGGTGTTACTCCAAGTGACCATGCAATTTATTTAGATGTAAAACAGTATCTGGCTAATCAACGTCAGGGTACTCACAAGTCTAAACAACGTAATGAGATCGCTGGTTCAACCCGTAAATTATACAAACAAAAAGGTACTGGTGGTGCTCGTGCTGGTAGTATTAAATCTCCTTTGTTTAATGGTGGTGGTCGTGTATTCGGTCCTCAACCACGTGATTACAGTTTTAAACTGAACAAAAAATTAAAATCTCTGGCACGTAAATCTGCGTTGTCTTACAAAGCTCAGGATAACAATATCCTTGTTTTAGAAGATTTTAGCTTTGATTCAATCAAAACTAAAAATTATGTTAATCTGGTTAACGCTTTAAGCTTAACAGGTCAAAAAACATTGTTGGTTTTACCTGCACAAGATAACAATATCTATTTATCAAGCAGAAACATTCAGAAAGTGAAAGTTATTACCGCTGATCAGTTAAGTACTTATGATGTATTAAACTGTGGTAAACTTTTGTTAACTGCGAATACTGTTAAAACATTGGAGGAGGCATTTGCCAAGTAATATGGAATTTTTAAAGAAACCAATATTAACCGAAAAAGCTTCTGCTCTAACAGAAAAGTCTAGCCGCTTTACTTTCAAAGTAGAACACAAAGCAAATAAATTGCAAATTAAACAAGCCATCGAAAAGATGTATGGTGTTAATGTTCTGGCAATCAATACAATGGTTGTAAACGGAAAATTAAAATCCAGAAACACTAAAGGTGGTTTAGTTACCGGTCGTAGCCCGAAATACAAAAAAGCTATTGTAACCCTGGCAGCAGGTGAGACAATTGATTATTACGCGAATATTTAATAAGAATTGAATAATTTATAACTATGGGCTTAAGAAAATTTAAACCAGTCACTCCGGGTACCCGCTTTAGAGTCGGTGCCAGCTTTACGGAGATTACAGCAACCAAGCCCGAAAAATCATTGGTTGTTTCTTCTAAAAAATCGGGAGGACGTAACAATACAGGAAAGATGACTATGCGCTACATGGGTGGTGGTCACAAAAAATCTTACCGTTTAATTGACTTTAAACGTGATAAGTTTGATATTCCTGCAACAGTTGCAACTGTTGAATACGATCCAAACCGTACAGCACGTATCGCATTATTACATTATGCGGATGGTGAAAAACGTTACATCATTGCACCGGATGGATTGCAGGTTGGACAAAAAGTAGTTTCAGGTGATACAGCTGCTCCAGAAGTAGGTAACACATTGAAATTGTCTAACATTCCTTTGGGTTCAATTATCCACAATATTGAAATTCAACCAGGACGTGGAGCACAATTAGCACGTAGTGCTGGTGCTTATGCTCAATTAGCAGCACGTGATGGTAAATATGCAACTGTTAAAATGCCTTCAGGTGAAGTAAGATCTATCTTAGTTACTTGTTTAGCTACAATAGGTTCTGTTTCAAATTCGGATCACGCAAATGAAGTATTAGGTAAAGCAGGTCGCAAACGTTGGTTAGGACGTCGTCCTAGAACACGTCCGGTAGCGATGAACCCTGTCGATCACCCAATGGGTGGTGGTGAGGGTCGCTCATCAGGAGGTCAGCCTCGCTCAAGAAACGGTATGTATGCTAAAGGCTTCAAAACCCGTTCACTTAAAAAATACTCAAATCGTTTCATCATAGAGAAAAGGAAGAAATAATGGCTCGTTCGATAAAAAAAGGACCTTATATTGACCATAACGTAGAGAAGAAAGTAGTCTCTATGAATGATTCAGGCAAAAAGTCTGTCATTAAAACTTGGTCTCGCAGATCAATGATCTCACCAGATTTTGTGGGTCATACATTTGCAGTGCATAACGGTAATAAATTTATACCGGTATACGTAACAGAAAACATGGTTGGTCACAAGCTGGGAGAGTTTGCTCCAACCAGAACATTTAGGGGTCACTCTGAAAAGAAAAAATAATTAAGAGATGGAAGCAGTAGCGAAATTAAACAATTGTCCAACCTCACCACGTAAGATGCGTTTGGTTGTAGATCTTATCAGAGGTGAGCGTGTTGAGAAAGCATTACATATTTTAAAATTTACCAATAAAGAGGCAGCAATAAGAGTTGAGAAACTTTTATTATCAGCCATCAAAAACTGGGAAACTAAAAATGAAGGTTCTCGCCCTGAAGAAAACCAATTATATGTAAAAACCATTATGGTTGGTGGTGGCCGTCAGTTGAAAAGACTTAGACCGGCACCTCAAGGCCGTGGATACAGAATACGTAAGCGTTCTAACCACGTAACTTTGGTAGTAGATAGTAAAAACGTTGAAACTCAAACTAATTAGTAGAAATGGGACAAAAAGCACATCCAATAGGTAACAGGTTAGGAATCATCAGAGGTTGGGATTCTAACTGGTTCGGTGGCAACAACTATGCTGACAAATTAGTTGAGGACGAAAAAATAAGAAAATACCTTTCTGTACGTATCGCTAAAGGCGGTGTATCTAAGGTGGTTATCGAGCGTACGTTAAAACGTATCACGGTTACTATCCACACTGCACGCCCGGGTATCGTAATCGGTAAAGCAGGAGCTGAGGTTGATAAAATCAAAGAAGAGTTAAAGAAACTTACAAAAAAAGAGATTCAGATTAACATTTTTGAGATCAAACGTCCTGAGCTTGATGCACAACTGGTAGCAGAAGGTGTAGCAAAACAATTAGAAGCAAGGATCTCATTCCGTAGAGCAATGAAATCTACGATCGCATCTACGATGCGTATGGGTGCTGAAGGTATCAAAATTATGACTTCAGGTCGTTTAGGTGGTGCTGAGATGGCTCGTAACGAGCAGTATAAAGAAGGAAGAATTCCTTTGCATACTTTCCGTGCTGATATTGACTATGCATTAGCTGAAGCATTGACTACTTATGGTAAGATCGGTGTGAAAGTTTGGATCTGCAAAGGCGAGGTTTACGGTAAACGTGATCTTTCTCCAAACATTGGCTCAACAAGCAATGCTCCTGGTAAAGGTGGCAGACCTGAAGGTGCTTTTGGTGGCGGCAGAGACAGAGATAACCGTGGCGGTGGCGACAGAAGAAACGACAAAGGTCGTGGCGGAAGAGGTCCAGGTCAAGGTGGTCCAGGTGCAGGTAGAGATAACAGAGGCGGAAACACTCCTAACAGAGGTCCTCGTAAATAATTATTAACAAATCGTTTTACGATAATATTCAAATAAAATGTTACAGCCAAAAAGAACGAAGTTCAGAAAGATGCAAAAGGGCAGAATGAAAGGTTTAGCAACACGTGGTGCTGAATTGTCATTCGGGTCTTTCGGGATTAAATCTTTAGAGGCGACATGGATTACCAGTCGTCAGATAGAGGCAGCCCGTATTGCGGTAACTCGTTTCATGAAACGTGAAGGCCAGGTGTGGATTAGAATTTTCCCGGACAAACCGGTAACTAAGAAACCAGCTGAGGTACGTATGGGTAAAGGTAAAGGTGCTCCTGAATACTGGGTAGCAGTTGTTAGACCAGGACGCATCATTTTTGAAGCTGAAGGCGTGTCTTTAGAGATCGCTAAAGAAGCAATGCGTTTAGCTGCTCAGAAATTACCTATCCAAACAAAATTTGTAGTACGTAGAGATTACGTAGAAGCATAAAAAAGTTTTGGGGTCAATGTTGTAAGTAACTTGTTATTATAACCGCTAGACCCAGAACATAAATATTAATAAAATGAAGAACTCAGAAATCACAGGGCTTTCACAAGAAGAACTAGTAGTCAGGATTGCAGAAGAGAAAGAAAACTTAGTTAAGTTAAAATTTGCACACACAATTTCGGCTATTGAGAATCCTACCCGTATCAATAAGGTAAGAAAAGATATCGCCCGATTAAATACTGAAATGACTAAGCGTAAAGCTGCGTCAGCTAGTGAAACTAAATAACTTTAGAGTCGAAATGGAAAGACAATTAAGAAAAACAAGAACCGGGTTGGTGGTAAGCAACAAAATGGATAAATCTGTTGTTGTGGCAGTAGAACGTAAAGTGAAACACCCGATCTATGGTAAGTTTGTTAAGAAAACTACCAAATTTATGGCTCATGACGAGAAAAACGATTGCGGTATTGGTGATACAGTACTGATCATGGAGACTCGTCCGCTGAGTAAAAACAAGAACTGGAGATTAGTGGAAATTTTAGAGAGGGCTAAATAACATGGTACAACAGGAATCAAGATTAAACGTAGCCGATAATAGCGGCGCAAAACAAGTATTGGTTATCCGTGTACTTGGTGGAACCGGCAAGAGATACGCTTCTATTGGTGACAAAATCGTTGTTACCGTTAAAAGTGCAATCCCTTCAGGTAACATTAAAAAAGGAACAGTTTCTAAAGCAGTTGTTGTAAGAACGAAGAAAGAGATCAGACGTAAAGATGGTTCTTACATCCGTTTCGACGATAATGCAGCTGTCTTGTTAAATGCACAGGATGAGCCGCGTGGTACCCGTATTTTTGGCCCGGTTGCGAGAGAACTGCGTGAAAAACAATTCATGAAAATTGTATCATTAGCACCGGAGGTATTATAAAATGAAAAATAAAGTAACTGTTCAACCAAAGATAAAAATCCGTAAAGGAGATTTAGTAAAGGTTATCGCTGGTGATTCTAAAGGCCAGGAAGGTAAAGTACTTTCAGTATTAATTACTAAAAGTAGAATTCTGGTAGAAGGTGTGAACCTTGTATCGAAACATACGAAACCAAATGCTGCTACTCCTAACGGAGGTATCATTAAAAAAGAGGCTGCTCTTCATATTTCTAACGTTGCGTTAATTGATCCTAAATCTGGAAAAACTACGCGTGTTGGCAGAAAGCTTAATGCTGATGGGAAATTAGTTAGGGTATCTAAAAAATCAGGAGAGGAGATCAAATAATGACTTACATACCAAGATTAAAGACTAAGTACAAAGAGGAAATCGTAACGGCGTTGAAAGAAAAATTCAACTACAAAAGCGTTATGCAGGTTCCTAAGTTAGAGAAGATTGCTATCAACCAGGGTGTTGGTCGTTTCTCTGTAACAGACAAGAAAATTATGGACACTTCTATTTTAGAAATGTCTACAATTTCAGGTCAGCAGGCTGTAGGTGCGAAATCCAAAAAAGATATCTCCAACTTCAAATTGCGTAAAGGTATGCCAGTTGGTGTACGTGTAACATTGCGTGATAATAACATGTTTGAGTTTTTAGATCGTTTAATTTCCGTAGCTTTACCACGTATCCGTGATTTCAAAGGTATTAACGATAAAGGTTTTGATGGAAAAGGTAACTACACATTAGGTATTACTGAACAAATCATCTTCCCTGAATTGAACATCGATAAGATCTCTAAGATCTTAGGTATGGATATTACCTTTGTAACTTCTGCTACTACTGATGTTGAAGCATTGGAATTATTAAAACAATTCGGTTTACCGTTTAAAAATCAAACCCCTACTAATACAGATCAATAATGGCAAAAGAAGGTGTAAAAGCTCGCGAAATTAAGCGCCAGAAATTGGTAGCTAAATATGCTGACAAACGTGCAGAATTAAAAGCTGCAGGTGATTTTGAAGGATTAGATAAGTTACCAAAAAACTCATCTCCTGTACGTTTACACAATCGTTGTAAACTGACTGGCCGTCCTCGTGGTTACATGCGTACTTTTGGAATTTCAAGGGTATTGTTCCGCGATATGGCTTTAGCAGGTAAGATTCCTGGTGTTACCAAAGCAAGCTGGTAAAAACAAATCGTGTACGTTAGTGACCGCTGAGACAGCGATCACTAACGTAATGCGTTAACAGAAAAATTAACCGATGGAAGGTCGCTCCGAATAGTTCGGAAAGGAAACCACTATCACAAATCAATAAAAATGAATACAGATCCAATAGCAGATTATCTTACAAGAGTAAGAAATGCCATCAAGGCAAATCACAGAATTGTAGAAATTCCTGCATCAAATCTTAAAAAGGAAATTACGAAAGTACTTTTTGACAAAGGTTACATTGCCAACTACAAGTTTGAAGAAACTACAGTTCAGGGTACGATTAAAATCGCTTTGAAGTACAATCCGATCACTAAAATTCCTGCGATCCGCACTTTAGCGCGTATCAGTAAACCAGGTTTAAGGCAATATGCAGGCGTAGGTAATATGCCAAGAGTATTGAACGGTTTAGGTATTGCTATCTTGTCTACATCTAAAGGTGTTATGACTGATAAAGAAGCAGCTAGATTGAACATTGGTGGCGAAGTTTTGTGTCACGTTTATTAATTAAAGGAGGATAGCAAAATGTCAAGAATAGGAAAAGCCCCAATTAGTATCCCTGCTGGAGTTACAATTGCAATCGACGAAAACAACGTTGTTACTGTAAAAGGTCCAAAAGGTGAATTAAAACAAACAGTTGATGCAGACATCACTGTTACTCAGGAAGACGGTGTGATCACTGTTACACGCCCGACTGAACAAAAAAGACATAAAGCATTACACGGTTTATACCGTTCATTGCTTAACAATATGGTTATCGGAGTTACAGAAGGTTATAAACTGACTCAGGAATTAGTAGGTGTGGGTTACCGCGCAACTAATACAGGCAACACGCTTGATCTTGTTTTAGGTTTCTCTCACCATTATGTATTCCAGTTACCGGAAGAGATTAAAGTTACTACGGCTTCAGAAAAAGGTCAGACTCCTAAAATCATTTTAGAAAGTATTGACAAACAACTGATCGGTCAGGTAGCAGCTAAAATACGCTCGTTACGTGCTCCGGAACCATACAAAGGTAAAGGTATCAAGTTTGTAGGAGAAGTGTTAAGAAGAAAAGCAGGTAAATCAGCTTCTAAAAAATAATCATCATGGCAGGGAAAAAATTATCTCGTAGAGATCGTATAAAAAAAGGAATCAGAAAAAGATTGACCGGTTCTGAAAGCCGTCCACGCTTATCAGTTTATAGAAGCAATAAAGGAATTTATGCTCAAATCATTAACGACGTAACTGGAAGCACAATCGTATCAGCATCTTCATTATCAAAAGATTTTTCTGGTAATGGCAATAAATCAGAGCAATCTGTAGCTGTAGGTAAATTAGTAGCTGAAAAAGCAATCGCAGCTGGCATTAAAGAAGTTGTTTTCGATAGAAATGGCTATTTATACCATGGTCGCGTAAAATCGTTGGCAGAAGGTGCCCGTGAAGCTGGTTTAGTATTTTAATCTGAAAATAGGATAAGAATGTCAACTATCAATATAAAAAGAGTTAAGACTAGCGAGATCGAATTAAAAGATCGTTTAGTTAGTATCCAACGCGTTGCCAAAGTAACTAAAGGCGGACGTACTTTCAGCTTCTCAGCTATCGTAGTTGTAGGAGATGAGAACGGAATCGTAGGTTACGGTTTAGGTAAAGCGAAAGAGGTAACAGAAGCAATCGCTAAAGGTATCGATGACGCTAAAAAGAACTTGGTGAAAGTTCCTTTGTTAAACGGTACAGTACCTCACGAACAAATCGGTAAATTCTCAGGTGGTTTTGTATTAATCAAACCAGCTGCAGTAGGTACAGGTGTTATCGCTGGCGGTGCAATGCGTGCTGTATTAGAAAGTGCTGGTGTACACAACGTATTAGCAAAATCAAAAGGTTCATCAAATCCTCACAACGTGGTTAAAGCAACTGTTGATGCTCTGACTAAGATGCGTGATGCTTATACAGTAGCACAGCAGCGTGGTGTTGATTTAAACAAAGTTTTTAACGGATAAGAACATGGCTAAAATCAGAATTACCCAGATCAAAAGTATCATTGACAGAAGTGAGCGTCAAAAAAGAACTATGCAGGCATTAGGTTTGAAAAAAATGAACCAGTCTGTAGAAGTTGAAGCTAATGCTGCTATCATTGGAATGGTAAGAAAAGTGAATCACTTAGTTGCCATAGAGAGTATATAATTTATAGAGGTTGCAAAAGTAGTTTATATGATTACATTTGCAACCTTTGTATATGTTTAACCGTTGTCCCTGATTAGTGAAAGCGAAGGGCAACACAATAAGTTTCAAAAATGAACTTAAGTAATTTAAAACCTGCAGCAGGTTCTACAAAAAATAACAAGAGAATTGGTCGTGGTACTGGTTCTGGCCGTGGTGGTACTTCCACTCGTGGTCATAAAGGTGCTGGTTCCCGTTCAGGTCACAAAACCAAAATTGGTTTTGAAGGTGGACAGATGCCATTACAACGTCGTGTACCTAAAGTAGGTTTCAAGCCAATTAACCGTGTAGAATACGTAAGTGTAAACTTAGACGTATTACAAGGTTTAGCTGAGAAATTTAACTTAACTGTTATCGATTTTGCAGCTTTACAAGCACACGGTTTAGCACACAAAAATGACCTGGTTAAAATCTTGGGTCGTGGTGAAGTTAAATCTAAAATTGAAGTTAAAGCACATGCTTTTTCTGCTACCGCACAAAAAGCCATTGAAGCTGTTGGAGGCTCAATCGAAAAATTGTAATTAATGAAGAAGCTGTTTACTACTTTAAGTAATATTTGGAAAATTCAAGAATTAAAAGAGCGTATATTATTTACGCTCGTAATTCTTTTGGTCTATAGGTTCGTTTCACACGTGGTTCTTCCAGGTGTTGATGCAACAGCCCTAGGCGATAATGAGAAATCTGGAATCCTGGGTCTGCTGGATATGTTTGCCGGGGGATCCTTCTCCCGTGTATCAATCTTAGCCCTGGGGGTTATGCCATATATTTCTGCATCAATTGTAGTTCAGTTATTAGGTATTGCTGTGCCTTCATTCCAAAAAATGCAAAAGGAAGGCGAAAGCGGCAGGAACAAACTTAATCAGATTACCCGTTACCTGACAGTGGCAATTACTGCAGTGCAGGCGGTTGGTTATGTGAAAACTCAGGTTCCGGTAGAGGCAATTCTGATTGATCATACCTTATTCTTTGTGCTCTCAACTTTTGTTTTATCTGCAGGTACATTATTCGTCATGTGGCTGGGTGAAAAAATTACGGATAAAGGTGTCGGTAACGGTATCTCTCTGATCATTATGGTGGGTATTATTGCCCGTCTTCCTATTGCACTGCAACAGGAGATCAGCTCTAGATTCGTTGGTGACGGCGGTCTTATCGCCCTTGTCCTTGAAATTGTAGCTTTATTTGCAGTTGTAATGTTTACTATCCTGATTGTTCAGGGTGTCCGTAAGGTACCTGTGCAATATGCTAAACGTATTGTCGGTAACAGACAGTTTGGTGGGGTAAGACAATACATACCATTAAAAGTAAATGCTGCTGGTGTTATGCCGATCATCTTTGCTCAGGCTCTGATGTTCATCCCAACAACACTTACCCAGTTTTTCCCATCACTGCAAAACACTTGGTTAATCCAGTTTAGTGATCCAACTTCACTGGCTTACAGTTTAACTTTTGCATTTTTAATTATTGCTTTCACTTTCTTCTATACTGCGATTACTGTTAATCCAGTACAGATGTCAGATGATATGAAGAAAAACGGTGGTTTTATTCCGGGTATCAAACCAGGTTTATCTACCTCGTCTTTCATTGATGATGTAATCTCAAAGATCACTTTCCCGGGATCAGTTTTCCTGGCGATCATCGCAATCCTTCCTTCTATCGCTGTTAAATTTGGTATCAAATCTGAATTTGCACACTTCTACGGTGGTACATCACTGTTGATTTTAGTTGGTGTTGTATTAGATACATTGCAACAAATTGAAAGTTACCTGCTCATGCGCCATTACGATGGTTTAATGAAAACAGGAAGAGTTACTGGCCGTACAGGTTTACCTGCTGCGACTACTACAGGCAGCAGCAGTGCAGTAATTTAATATTGAATGTCTAAGATCTATTATAAGTCTCCGGAAGAGGTTGAACTGATTCGTGCCAGCTCTTTAATGGTTTCTTCTACACTCGCTGAAGTAGCGAAGGTAATCGGACCTGGAGTAACCACTATGCAGTTGAATAATATTGCGGAGACTTATATAAAAGATAACGGAGGTATCCCCGCTTTTCTTAACTATAACGGATTCCCGTTTTCGCTTTGTATTTCGCCTAATGAGCAGGTTGTTCATGGGTTTCCGAGTGATTATGTGATACAGGAAGGCGATTTGATTTCTGTTGACTGTGGTGTGATTCTGAACAATTATTTTGGTGATTCTGCTTATACTTTCCCAATCGGTGAGATTAGCCCGGAACGCCGCAAATTGATTGAGGTTACTCAGGAATGTTTGAAACGTGCAATTGACAAAGCAGTGGTCGGCTCCCGTATTGGTGATGTCGGTTTTGCTGTACAGTCTCTGGCAGAGGAGAATGGTTATGGCGTAGTACGTGAATTGGTAGGTCATGGTGTTGGCGTTAAGCTGCACGAAAAACCGGAAGTTCCGAACTATGGAAAAAGAGGATCTGGTATGAAATTGGAGGAGGGGATGGTTATTGCCATTGAACCGATGATTAATGCCGGTACAGCCAATGTAAAGTTCTGGTCTGATGGTTGGACCGTAACTAGCCGTGACAATCAACCGTCAGCTCATTTTGAGCACACTGTTGCGGTTAAAAAGGGTAAAGCAGATGTTTTATCTACCTTTTCTCTGATCGAAGAAGTTTTAAAAGAAAAAAGGTAAATAATTAAATATTTTTAATTAATTTTGCAACCCTGTTTAATAGCAGCTAATCAAGTAAAAATCAATATTATATGGCTAAACAAGCCTCAATTGAACAAGACGGTGTAATTAGAGAAGCATTGTCAAATGCAATGTTCCGGGTCGAACTGGAAAATGGGCATGAAATCATTGCTCATATCTCAGGTAAAATGAGGATGCACTACATCAAAATATTACCTGGTGATAAAGTAAAATTAGAGATGTCGCCTTACGATTTATCAAAGGGCAGGATTACTTATAGATATAAATAAAATGAAAGTTAGGTCATCAATTAAAAAACGCAGCGCTGATTGCAAGATTATTCGTCGTAAAGGTAAACTTTACGTTATTAACAAGAAAAATCCTAAATACAAACAGCGTCAAGGTTAAGCAAAATTATTGAAGTATGATTAGATTGAATGTACAGGTTACTCAATCTGTCGTCAAATAATCAAACATTTAGTACACATATGGCAAGGATATCAGGTATAGATTTACCAAGAAACAAAAGAGGCGAAATTGGACTAACCTACATCTTCGGAGTAGGCAGATCAACTGCTCAGCGTATATTAACTGAAGCAGGTATCGATTTTAGCAAAAAAGTACAGGACTGGTCTGATGAAGAATTATCAGCGATTCGTACAATCATTAACGATGGCATTAAAGTAGAAGGTGCTTTACGTTCAGAGGTTCAATTAAACATCAAACGTTTAATGGATATTGGTTGCTACCGTGGATTACGTCACAGAAAAGGTTTACCAGTACGTGGACAACGTACCAAAAACAATTCCCGTACACGTAAAGGCAAGAGAAAAACAGTTGCTAACAAGAAAAAAGCTACTAAATAAAATTAGTAACGAATAATAATTATGGCTAAGAGTAAAAAAGTAACCAAAAAGCGTGTTGTTGTTATTGAACCAGTTGGTCAGGCACATATCAATGCGACTTTTAACAATATCATTGTTACCTTAACAAATAACAACGGTCAAACTATTTCATGGTCTTCAGCAGGTAAAATGGGCTTCAAGGGTTCTAAAAAGAACACTCCATATGCTGCTGGTCAAGCTGCATCTGATTGCGGTAAAGTAGCATTTGATTTAGGTCTGCGTAAAGTAGAAGTTTTTGTTAAAGGTCCAGGTTCTGGCCGTGAGTCTGCAATTAGAACATTGCAAATCTCCGGTATCGAAGTAACCTCTATCAAAGATATCACACCGCTTCCACACAATGGATGTCGTCCTCCTAAAAAGAGAAGAGTTTAATTTATTAATTTTTAAAGCTAAGAGTCTGCAGCTTAAGGTTGCATGATACTTTAAAACAAAGCACAATGGCAAGATATACAGGACCAAAGTCCAAAATCGCGCGTAAATTCAGAGAGCCAATTTTCGGCCCTGATAAGGTATTAGACAGAAAAAATTATCCTCCTGGACAGCACGGTGCATCCAAAAGAAGAGGTAAACAATCTGAGTATTCAGTACAGTTAATGGAAAAACAAAAAGTGAAATATACTTATGGTGTATTAGAGCGTCAGTTCCGTAACTTGTTTACTAAAGCTTCTTCCCGTCAGGGTATCACAGGTGATAACTTATTACAATTATTAGAAGCTCGTTTAGATAATACAGTATATAGATTAGGTATTGCTACTACTCGTTCAGCTGCTCGTCAGTTAGTTAGCCATAAACATGTCACAGTTAACGGTGAAGTAGTAAATATCCCTTCCTATCAGTTAAAAGCTGGTGATGTGGTTGCAGTTCGTGAGAAATCAAAAACTCTGGAAAGCATCACTAATTCAGTAGCAGGCAGAATAATCAATAAATTCAATTGGTTAGACTGGAACGCATCTGAGTTATCAGGAAAATTCCTGGCTTATCCGAATCGTGACGAGATTCCAGAAAATATCAAAGAAAACTTGATTATCGAGTTATACTCTAAGTAACAATATCTAGTTAAAGCCTGTATGGGCTTTAACTATTTTTTGCGTTACCTAATATTTAATAACGATCTAAAAACATTATAAATGGCAATTTTAGCATTTCAGAAACCCGATAAGGTCATCATGCAGAAATCAAATGATTTCGATGGTATATTTGAATTTCGTCCTTTAGAACCCGGTTTCGGTGTAACAATTGGTAATGCCTTGAGAAGGATTCTTCTTTCTTCTTTAGAAGGTTATGCCATTACAAGTATTCGTTTTTCTGGCGTATCACATGAATTTTCTACCATGAAAGGTGTTGTAGAAGATTTAACTGAAATTATCTTGAATTTAAAACAAGTTCGTTTTAAAAAAGCAGGTGATTCAGGTGATTCTGAAAAAGTTTTTATTGTAGTTAATGGCCAGGATCAATTTCTAGCAGGTGATATAACTAAATTCTCTAACAATTTCGAAGTCCTTAATCCGGAGTTTGTAATTTGTAACATGGAGAAAAGCGTTACTTTGGAGGTTGAATTAACAATCAACAAAGGTCGTGGTTATGTTCCGGCTGAAGAAAATAAAATCAATGATGCTGTAGTTGGCGTAATTGCGATCGATTCGATCTTTACTCCAATGAAAAATGTAAAATACTCGATTGAAAATTATCGTGTTGAGCAGAAAACAGATTATGAGAAGTTAATTTTAGAGATCGCTACAGATGGTTCTATCCATCCTGAAGAAGCTTTAAAAGAAGCTGCTAAAATCCTAATCCAGCATTTCATGTTGTTCTCTGATGAGAATTTAGTTCTGGAATCTCAGGCTAAAGAAGAGACTAAAGAAGTTGATGAGGAAATTTTACATATGCGTAAAATCCTTAAAACTGAATTAGTTGACCTTGACTTATCTGTACGTGCATTAAACTGTCTTAAAGCTGCTGATATCCGCACGCTTGCTGACTTGGTTTCTTATGACGTAGCTGATATGTTGAAATTCAGAAACTTCGGTAAAAAATCATTGACTGAAATTCAGGAGCTGGTTAAATCCAAAAGCTTATCTTTCGGGATGAACCTTGGAAAATACAAACTGGACGAAGAATAATTCCAATATAAATAACAATATTGTTAATAGTGTATAATTCCCTCTTCAATGTAGAAGAGACGGTATGCACTGAATAAAATCAAAATGAGACACGGTAAAAAAAACAACCACTTAGGCAGAACTGACTCCCATCGTAAAGCGATGTTGGCTAACATGTCATCATCACTGATCAAGCACAAAAGAATTACTACAACTTTAGCAAAAGCTAAGGCTTTACGTATGTATGTTGAGCCCCTGATCACTAAATCTAAAAATGATACTACGCACTCTCGTCGTATTGTATTTAGCTATTTACAGGATAAAGATTCAGTTACTGAATTATTCCGTGACATTGCAGCTAAGGTTGCAAACCGTCCGGGTGGTTATACCAGAATTATCAAGTTAAACAACAGGTTAGGTGATAATGCTGAAATGGCATTAATCGAACTTGTTGATTATAACGAAGTTTATGGTGTTGAAGCTGCTGCAGAAGAGAAGAAAACTACTCGTCGTGGAAGAAGCAAAACAGCTAAAAAAGACGAAGCTGTTAAAGCTGAGCCTGTTGCTGAAACTGCTGCTCCTGTTGAAGAAGAAGCTGCTGCTGAAGAAACCAAAGAAGATAAAGGCGAATAATTTCCCTTTTATTGAAAATACAAATGCCTCTCTGAATTTCGGAGAGGCATTTTTTTTACAGCTAAATTAATTGGAAATGTTAAATACTCCTGTTGTTATTCCTACCGAATTTCTAACCGCATTAGGGGAGAGTTTCGAACAGGATAGCTTTATTAAACTCACCCTGGGTAAATATCGGGGAGAGGTCGCCGGACTGAAGAATATCTATATCAGAAAAGTGGTTATCAAAGGTAAACCTCATCTCGCTTTTACTTCTCGTTTCAAGACCAGGGATATTGTTAAGAACTATCCTTTTGACGATGGTGTAGCTAGAATTACGGAGCAACTGAATGAGGGCTTCCAGCATTGTACCTGTTTCACTTTGCATAAAGATCTGATCCTGGATTTGCAGCCAGGACAAGGGTTCCGGTTTAGGCAGGTTGCGCCTACTTTGCAGACCCCGGTCTCTGACACACATGATAAGACAAAAAAGCGGTTAATTCCTGCTTTGGATAAGCCCTATTTGCACGCTTTACAGATCACTGATGCTGTTGGTAATGTTTATAAGAATGCGCAGGATAAGTATAAACAGATTAACCAGTTTATTAACCTGTTACATCCGATGATCAGTGCAATCCCGGCGGGCAGTTTGAAGCAGGTTGTGGATATGGGTTCAGGTAAGGGTTATCTAACTTTTGCACTATATGATTATCTGCATCAGGTATTGGGTTTGGACACTGCCGTGCGCGGGATAGAATTCAGACCGGATCTGGTTGAGCTGTGTAATCAGATAGCAGAAGACTCCGGGTTTAAAAAACTAGATTTTGTTGAGGGGTCAATCGCAGATTATCCCCCGACGGGAATTAACATGCTTATAGCATTGCACGCTTGTGACACCGCAACTGATGATGCAATTTGTAAGGGAATACTCGCCGGTGCAGAACTGATAGTCGTTGCACCTTGCTGTCATAAACAGATCCGCAAAGAGATGTCCAAAGCTAAGCAACAACCTGAGATTGCTGCACTGACCAACCACGGTATCTTTATGGAAAGGCAGGCCGAAATGGTTACAGATGCACTTCGATCATTGATTTTAGAGTATTACGGTTATAAGACCAAAGTATTTGAATTTATCTCAGATGCACATACACCTAAGAATGTTCTGGTTGTTGGTACGAAAGCTACCATAAGCCCTGTAGATCAGGAAGAAGTATTAAAACAAATTCAGGCAGTCAAAACTTTTTACGGTGTAAATTGTCACTATCTGGAAAAGCTGATGGAGCTGTAAATTAATCGCATTGCGGCGGGCATTCTGCCAAGCTGTCAGCATTTATAAATCAATTTGATTTACATTCCCTTATAAACTGTAAAGCACTGTCTGTTTTGCTGACAAAAGCCAATTGGCACATTGCTTGATGAATAGAATGAAATTAAGAATTCATAACATAAACAAAGATAAATAACATGTCAAAAATTATTGGTATAGACTTAGGAACAACGAACTCTTGCGTAGCCGTAATGGAAGGTAACGAACCTGTAGTTATAGCCAACAGTGAGGGGAAACGTACAACGCCATCCATTGTTGCATTTGCAGAAAATGGTGAGCGTAAAGTAGGTGATTCTGCAAAGCGTCAGGCGATCACTAACCCAACAAAAACAATTTATTCAATCAAACGCTTCATGGGAAGCAGCTTTGCTGAAGTTTCCAAAGAAGTAGGCCGTGTACCATATAAAGTGGTAAAAGGTGACAATAACACTCCACGTGTTGAGATTGATGACCGAAAATATACTCCACAGGAAATTTCTGCAATGATTTTGCAGAAAATGAAAAAAACTGCTGAAGATTTCTTAGGACATGAAGTAACTGAAGCGGTTATCACTGTTCCTGCTTATTTCAATGATGCACAACGTCAGGCGACTAAAGAGGCTGGTGAAATTGCTGGTTTAACTGTTAAACGTATTATCAACGAGCCAACTGCTGCTGCTTTAGCTTATGGTTTGGATAAAGCACACAAAGACATGAAAATTGTTGTCTTTGACTGTGGTGGTGGTACACATGACGTTTCTATCCTGGAATTAGGTGATGGTGTATTTGAAGTTAAATCTACTGACGGTGATACTCACTTAGGTGGTGATGACTTTGATCACGTGATCATTGACTGGTTAGCAAGCGAATTTAAAAATGAGTACGGCATGGACCTTAACCAGGATCCAATGGCTTTACAACGTTTGAAAGAAGCTGCTGAGAAAGCTAAAATTGAATTATCAAGTACTACTTCAACTGAAGTAAACCTGCCATATATTACTGCTGATGCCAGCGGACCTAAACACTTGGTTAGAAACTTAAGCCGTGCTAAATTTGAGCAATTGGCTGCTGATCTGATCAAACGTACTATCGAGCCTTGTAAATCTGCTTTGAAAAATGCTGGTTTAAAAACTTCTGACATTGATGAAATTATCTTAGTTGGTGGTTCGACACGTATTCCTGCTATTCAGGATGCAGTTAAAGCTTTCTTCGGAAAAGAGCCTTCTAAAGGTGTTAATCCGGATGAAGTGGTAGCTATCGGTGCTGCTATTCAAGGTGGTGTATTAACTGGAGAGGTTAAAGACGTATTATTATTAGATGTTACTCCACTTTCATTAGGTATTGAAACTATGGGTGGTGTAATGACGAAATTAATCGAATCTAACACTACTATTCCATCTAAAAAAGCTGAAACTTTCTCTACAGCTGCTGATAACCAGCCTTCTGTTGAGATCCATATTTTACAAGGTGAGCGTCCAATGGCTGCTCAGAACCGTACAATTGGTCGTTTCATTCTGGATGGTATTCCACCAGCACCTCGTGGCGTTCCTCAGGTTGAAGTTGCATTCGATATTGATGCTAACGGTATCCTGCATGTATCTGCTAAAGATAAAGCAACTGGTAAAGAGCAAAAAATTCGTATTGAGGCTTCTTCAGGTTTAACTGATGAAGAGATCAAAAGAATGAAAGAAGAAGCTGAGCAAAATGCTGATGCTGATAGAATCGCTAAAGAAGAAGCTGATAAAATCAACAGTGCAGATGCATTAATCTTCTCTACTGAGAAACAACTGAAAGAATTCGGTGATAAATTGGCTGCTGATAAAAAAGCACCTATCGAAGCTGGTTTAGCTAAGTTACAAGCTGCTCATGCAGCAAGAAACTTTGCTGATATTGATGCAGCTCAGGAAGAATTACAGACTGCATGGAATGCAGCTTCAGAAGATATGTACAAAGCTGGACAAGATGGTGCTGCTGCTGAAGGCGGTGCTGATCAGGCAGCTAACGGTCAGGCAGCTGACGGTGGTGACAATGTTACTGATGTTGACTTCGAAGAAGTAAAAGACGATAAGAAATAATCGACTTTAACAGATAAAAAAAGAGGATGTCCAAAAGGCATCCTCTTTTTTTATGCAGCAGAATCTGTATTGTCAAGCCTGCCATCTTTATATATGGCAAAAAAAAGGGCTTCATCACTGAAGCCCTTTTTTTATTTCCAAAGGTTCTCGGGGTATTTTCCGTCCTTAATTAACTGATCTATACTTGCCTGAACAATTGGTTTATCTTCTTTATAAGTGACACCAAACCATTTACTGTCAGTCGGGATGACTTTGAAGTCTGCCGTTTCTGCACTTAAAAGGTTTTCTGCAACCAAAGGAATGAAGAACTCAGATTTAGGATTTTCTTTGTTCGCTTCTACAAAATCTCTGAACATTTCTTCTGCGTGTTTAAATACTTCGGGAGTAAAGCCCCAGAAGTTCATAGATACGCGACTTTCATATGGCAAAGGGTATTGTTTTTCGTCTTCCTCGTAAACGATCGCCTCGCCGGCATACATTACCTTCGTTCTTTCTATAATCTCTTCCAGGTAGCCATCTGCGCTTACTTTGCATACACCTCTTGAGACAGAGCCGAAATCTGACAATGTTTTGCCGATTTCATAACCGACCATCGAGTAATTGCTGGCAGTTACCTCTTCGGTTAAAAATTTAACCATTTTCTGATAAGCATCCAACCCGTAAAAATCATCTGCATTAATTACGCAGAATGGCTCATTAACTGCATGTCTTGCTGCAAGAATCGCGTGGGCAGTACCCCAGGGTTTAGTTCTTTCTATTTCATGATCTATTCCATATTGCTTTAAATCAAAATTCTGGAAGACGTAATCAACCTCTATTTTCCCCGCTAACTTAGGATCAAATATGGCTCTAAAGTTCTCTACAAACTCTTCTTTGATGATGAATACAACTTTTCCAAAACCGGCCTGGATGGCATCATATATTGAATAATCAATTATGGTTTCCTGGTTCGGGCCAAAGCCATCAATTTGTTTCATGCTACCATAACGGCTGGCCATACCGGCTGCAAGAATTAATAAGGTTGGTTTCATTTCTTTTTTCTAAGGGTAATTAAGCACCAAAGGTGCTATTCGTATCAATTAATTATAAAATAGGTTTCTTCTGTCCCTGAAACAGTCCAATTATCATCGTTCCAGTGTTTGCGCAACTACCTAGCAAAAATTTAACCATTTTCTCGCTCCAAAAAGATGTAAATGTATATTTCTGAAATTTATAATAACCATTGCGTTTCGCAGATAAAAAGAAAGCGTATCCTGAGCAGAATACGCTTTCTTTATGCACAAAGATAAACTGTTATTTATTGTATTTAAAATCGTGGTCTTTCTTAATATTCAGCAGTGAATGATAAATCAGGTTTATTACGTTATCGACGTCTTCTTTATGGATCATCTCTACTGTTGTATGCATATATCTTAATGGTAAGGAGATTAATGCAGAAGGAACACCGCCATTAGAATAAGCAAAGGCATCGGTATCAGTTCCTGTAGAACGTGATGAAGCCTGGCGCTGGAATGGAATGTTATTTTTCTGAGCAGTTTCAATTAATAGCTTATTCAGGTTGGTCTGTACAGCCGGTGCATAAGACACGACAGGACCTTTACCGCAGGCCAGATCACCCTGGGTTATTTTATTGATCATTGGTGTGGAAGTATCATGCGTCACGTCTGTGATTATAGCTACATCTGGCTTAATACGGTGGGCAATCATTTCAGCACCTCTCAAACCGATCTCTTCCTGTACAGAATTGACAATGTACAGTCCGAACGGTAATTTTTGCTTGTTCTCTTTCAGTAAACGGGCTACCTCAGCGATCATAAAACCACCTGCACGGTTATCTAATGCACGGCCGACATAATATCTGTCATTCAGGACCATAAATTCATCTTCGTATGTAATTACACAACCAACATGAATTCCCAGGTTTTCCACTTCTTCTTTTGAAGTGCAGCCACAGTCCAGAAAAATATTTTTTAGAGCCGGAGCTTCTTCTTTTTCGCCTGCACCACGTGTGTGGATCGCCGGCCATCCGAATACTGCTTTAACCAGCCCGTTTTCAGTATGAATATTAACTCTTTTAGAAGGCGCGATCTGATGATCAGACCCACCATTACGGATCACATAAATAAGACCATCACTGGTAATATAATTAACGAACCAGGAAATTTCATCAGCATGTGCTTCAATTACTACTTTATAAGTCGCTTTAGGATTGATTACACCTACAGCAGTTCCATAGTTATCTATAAAACTCTCATCAATATATGGTTTCAGATAATCCAGCCAAAGCTTTTGACCTGGATATTCAAAACCGGTAGGGGATGGGTTATTGATGTATTCTTCAAAAAACTGCAGTGATTTTTTATTGACTACAGCAACGTGTTGCGGTTTCTCGTCTTTCTTTTTAGCCATTATTGTATTTTTTAATCAGAACAAATATATCAATCAACCATTAAGCATCAAGTTTATTATGGAGTTGTAACTCCGTAATGACAAATTTGATCCCAATTTACCGAACGTATCTTATTACCACCGGTATTGCAGACGCATAGTAAATACGTTATCCCGGATATCGTCCTTATATTTTTCCAATGCTGTGGGTGCATTTTTTACCTGTTCGTTATAGACGGTGAGTTTAACACGGGTATTAAACAGATAAGTGAAACCATAACCCAGTGTGGCAAAACGGACATCACCGGCAGTTGTATTGTCAGCTACACCGATCTGGTCTTCCGATACTTTTGTATTCGGGTCGTATACATCATAGGCCAGCAATGCTGAAAATCTTGATTTAAGAATCTGCTGTGTAAACCAGATATAGTATCCTGAAAAATTCCGGAGATAAAGATCTGTTTGCGGCTGGGTCGAGAAACTGGTACTGGCTTCCGGTCCCTTCACGCCTGATGAAGCCGCGATTCCAGGTTGTACACCTGCTACATATTCTGCTTTCAGGCCTGACTTACCCAGCGAATGTTCATACTCCAGCTGAACATTCGCTCCGAAGTAGTTTCTTTTAAGGTTTGCTCCTTTGTTTTCTTCGGCAGTGTTTTTAAGGAAGCCGGTCGTGGAAGCCTTATAGTAGGTATCGGTATTATTTCTCACCGAACCCTTATAAAAAGACCCTCCGAAGGCTACATTCAATTTTTTTGCAGCCAGACTATCAAACTGAAAATGCAGGTTACCGACTATGTCTTTTCTGGAGTCATAATCTCTGGCAAATAGACCAGCTCCGTTAACCACAGCAAAATCAGCGGTCAGGAAATGAAACTGTTTGACAGGGTTTATTGTAATCATTCCACCGATATCCCTTTCCCTGGGCATGAGGGTCTGGTACACCCGGGGACGTTCCGGGAAATCGCGGTACCCTGAAGAATAAGCAATTGCATAGCCAAACGGTCTGTTAAACAGACCGGCGGTAAATCTGTAAGCTTTATAATCCGGGTGGTTAAGCTGCAGAAAAGCATCCATAAGCTGAACGCCATTTTGGGTCGCATCAAGTTGGAATACTATACTGGAGTAGGTGTCTACGCGGTCGACTTTAAGCCTGCCCCTGCGGATCATAAACCGGTTATCGGAATTTTCAGCAAAATCTCCGCCAGAGAATGACGAAATGCCGGGGGTTTGGGCTTTTTGAAACTGGGTCTGCAGATATCCGGTTATTTTAATATCATGAATATCATAAGAAGAGGGTGCATTATTGTTTTGTGCGAAAACTAATGTTGGGAATGCAGCCAGGAGACTAAGACAGATTTTTCTCATAATGTATTTGCCATGAAAATGACATATCTGACAAATATCAACAAATCGCTGAAATCCCGACGGATTTTGGTATAATTAATGTTCCCTTATACATAATTACATTTTTTTTACCATATTGTTTATTAATCTATATCGATTCTTATTTACATTTGGGGAACACAAAAACTATAATGATCAAAATACTCAATGCGCCTTCGTAAATTCCGGTTACATATAGTCATCGTATTTATCAGCATCTTCACCATGAAGATGTTCATTTCTGCAGCGCCCGTATTTATAGCTCATTTTGATAAAGACCTGATTAACTCCGTAATTTTACAACTGGAGCATGAGCATGCATCAGAGACTGACCACGGAAAGGATAAAGTGAAGTTTATAGATTATAAACCACTTGAGCCTTATCTGGTTACAACTTTAACACCCCCTTTGCATGATTTTGCATTAACAAATGCATTTTTCGATCATTTCAAACGGTATATATCATCTTATTATCCTTCCGTTCCGACACCGCCCCCTAACTGCTGCTAATTTTTTTGAGCTGAGTGTGGTCTCGTTATGACCCATTCTATCGTGTTTAAGGAATACTTAATATTTTATTATGCAGAACGGAAATTCAATCTTTTCAAGATTAGAAGTGAGGAAATATATCCTTAAAAAAAATTTAAAACGCGACCTGCCAGCTAGTATAGTTGTCTTTTTAGTCGCTCTCCCTTTATGTCTGGGTATCGCCCTGGCGTCTGGGGTTCCATTATTTGCCGGACTTATAACCGGAATTATTGGCGGTATTGTTGTCGCTAGTATCAGTGGATCCCAGTTAAGCGTAAGTGGTCCTGCCGCAGGACTTACTGTAATTGTACTTGGTGCAGTGGCAGCCTTAGGCAATTATCCGACATTCTTGCTGGCAGTTGTTCTGGCTGGTGTATTTCAGGTCATACTTGGTATGATCAAAGCAGGAACAATAGGTAATTATTTTCCATCAAGTGTTATCGAGGGAATGCTGGCCGCGATCGGTATTATTCTGATTATGAAACAGCTTCCCCATGCTCTGGGTGTAGATCTGGATTTTATAGATGAAAGACTTGTCGCTTCCGGCGGTGCGTCTGTATTCGCCGATTTAAGTGAAGCGATACAGAATATCAATATCCCGGCCTTTGTGATTACGGCACTTTCCATCGCTATATTACTACTCTGGCCAAAAGTTAAAAAGCTAAACAGTATACCCGCACCATTAGTAGTAGTCGTGCTGGGGATTGTAGCTGCCATTTTATTCCAACAATCTGGCCAGTCACTTCGTGCCAGTCAAATGGTAGAAATACCTGTTGTAAGTGGAGCTGGAGAGTTTTTTAGTTTGTTTACGATGCCTGATTTTACTGCGATTACCAATATCAAAGTCTGGGAAGTTGCCATCACTATTGCGGTAGTTGCCAGTTTGGAAACTTTACTAAGTATTGAGGCTGTTGATAAGATAGACCCAATGAAAAGGACGTCCCCTACTAACAGGGAGCTTGTAGCGCAGGGAATTGGAAATATGGCCAGCGGAATGGTTGGTGGTATCCCGATGACATCCGTTATTGTAAGAAGTTCTGCCAATGTGAATGCCGGTGGAAAAACAAAAATGTCGGCTATCTTTCACGGGAGCTGGTTATTGCTTTCTCTTTTATTTATACCCGGTGTACTGAATATGATTCCTCTGGCTTGTTTAGCCGCGATTCTACTCGTTACAGGTTATAAATTGGCAAGAGTTAGTCTTTTCAAACATATGTATCATAAAGGATGGGATCAGTTTGTACCGTTCGTGATTACCATTATCGCTGTTTTATTAACAGACTTGCTAAAAGGTGTTGCTGTAGGTATGTTACTTTCTGTATTTTACCTGCTGCGTACCAATATGAGGAATCCGTATTTTTATAAAATACATCAGGAAGGTGACCATAAGAATCTTAGAATTAAACTTTCTGAAGAAGTGTCCTTTTTGAATAAGGCTGCCATACAGGTCGTACTTAACAAAATTCCAAAAGAAACCAATGTCATCATTGACGGCGGAAACTCCCGCTATATCCACCCGGATGTACTGGAAACAATTCACAATTTTAAACATAGTGCTTTCTCAAAAGGTATCCTTGTATCACTGGAAGACATCAAAGACCATTATACAGTACCTATAGTTGACGACAAGCCTATTCAAAACCTAAAAAACCACAAATAATATGTGCGCAAAAATCGAACACCACACAAAACATATCACATACGAAGCCCTTTTAGAAGGAAATAAAGAATGGGTTGCTACAACATTAGCTGAAGATCCTGAATATTTTGCCAGACTTTCGGCAGGACAAAAACCACCTGTATTATGGATCGGATGTTCAGACAGCAGGGTGCCTGCGAATCAGATCACCAATACCAATCCAGGAGATATTTTCGTACACCGGAATATCGCCAATGTTGTAGTCCACACAGATATGAACCTTTTAAGCGTTCTGGATTATGCAGTAAACGTACTGGAAGTTGAGCACGTGATTGTTTGCGGGCATTATGGATGCGGCGGGGTACAGGCTGCTCTTGGCAATAAACAATTCGGTATTATCGACAACTGGCTGAGAAATATTAAAGATACTTACCGTCTGCATTATCATGAGCTGGACAGAATCACTGATGATAAAAAACGTGGCGACCGTCTGGTTGAATTGAATGTTATTGAAGGGGTCTTTAACCTGACTAAAACTTCCATTGTTCAGAATCGCTGGGCAAATGGTAAGAAACTGGGTATCCATGGTTGGGTATACAGCCTGGAGACAGGTCTTATTAAAGATCTGAGTGTAACTACAGAGTCGAACGATAATATATCGTCGGTATTCAAGATAGACATGAAGACTAAATAGAGGAATTGTGTCCCAAATAAAAAGCGCCAGCCCTTTTAAGGAGCTGGCGCTTTTGTTTTTTTATATAGACCTGGATAATAAATTAACCCAGGAAAGGGTAACGGTAATCTTTAGGAGGATCGAAAGATTCCTTAATTGTGCGCGGTGATACCCAGCGTAGTAAGTTGATCATTGATCCTGCTTTGTCATTTGTTCCCGAACCTCTGGCCCCTCCGAATGGCTGTTGGCCAACAACAGCTCCGGTACATTTATCGTTAATATAGAAGTTGCCGGCCGCATTTCTTAAAGCGTTGGATGCTTTCTCAATTGCATACCTGTCCTGTGCAATCACAGCTCCGGTCAGCGCATAGATAGAGGTTGAATCAATAGTAGTCAATACTTCATCGAAAGCTTCATCTTCATAGACGAATACTGTCAGTACCGGACCAAATAGCTCTTCACACATCGTGATATACTTAGGGTCGTCCGTCACTATGACAGTTGGCTGTATGAAATAGCCTTTAGATTTATCATAATTACCGCCGGCAATAATCTCCACACTGCTGTCAGCTTTTGCACCATCTATATATTTTGCCAGTTTATCAAATGAACGTTCATCGATAACTGCATTGATGAAATTACCGAAGTCTTCTGTGCCACCCATTTTAAAGGTCGCAATGTCACGTTGCATCAGTTCTTTAATTGATGGCCACAGGCTTTTTGCGATATAAACTCTGGAAGCAGCAGAGCATTTCTGACCCTGGTATTCAAATGCACCACGTAAAATAGCTGTACTTGATACTTCTGCATCTGCCGAGCCGTGAACCAGTATAAAATCTTTACCACCGGTTTCTCCAACGATCCTCGGGTAGGTTTTATATTTATGAATATTGTTACCAATAGTTTTCCAGATATTCTGGAATACAGCAGTGGAGCCTGTAAAATGGATTCCTGCAAAGTCTGGGCTGTTAAAGATCACTTCACCAGCTTCAGGGCCATCTACATAAACCAGATTGACTACTCCGTCAGGAAGACCCGCTTCACGGAAGATCTCCATAAGAAGATTTGCGGCATAAACTTGTGTGTCTGCAGGCTTCCAAACGACTACATTTCCCATCAGGGCTGCAGAAGTTGGCAGGTTGGCAGCAATCGCAGTAAAGTTAAACGGAGTCAAAGCAAAAACAAATCCCTCAAGCGGACGTTGTTCAACCCTGTTCCAGACACCTTTTGGTGACACAGGAGGTTGCTGCTGGTAGATCTCTGTCATATAGTTTACATTGAAACGCAGAAAGTCAATTAACTCACATGCCGAATCAATTTCGGCCTGATAAGCATTTTTAGATTGCCCCAGCATTGTTGCGGCATTCAGTTTATAGCGGTATGGACCTGCGATTAAATCTGCGATTTTCAGAAATATTGATGCCCGTTGTTCCCAGGCCAGGTTCTCCCACTGAGGTTTAGCTGCAAGTGCAGCATCAATTGCCTGCTGAACATGTGTTTTATCTCCAATACTGTATTGAGCCAGCAAATGCTGATGATCATGGGGTGGAGTAACTTTCCCTTTTTTATCGGTATGAACAGCTTTTCCCCCAATATACATAGGTATATCACCTTCTACCGCACGCGCTTCAGCCAAGGCAGTCTGTAAAAGCTCACGTTCCCTGCTTCCGGGAGCATAGTCCTGAATAGGTTCATTTACAGCTGTTGGCACATTGAAAAATCCTTTTAACATGGTATATAATTTATGAATAGTACAAATATAGCTCTTTATTTACCCGGCCATTTAATGCGACCGGCATTATGATATTTAGCTAACATTAAATTAAACGCAGAAATTACTACGCTGATTATCCCTTATGGAACATTATAAACACACCAGGTCAATCTTCGCTGAAATAATTCTTATTTTTGATTCATTCCTATGCTTAAATACCTAAGAATCCTTTTACTACCGTTCTCATTGATCTATGGCCTGGTGGTTTACGTCAGAAATCAGCTTTATAACCTGGGCGTTTTCCGGTCCACAAAATTTGACCTTCCGGTTATTGTGGTGGGTAACCTTGTCGTGGGAGGTTCAGGGAAGAGTCCCGCGATCGAATACCTGATTAATCTTTTCCGGGATCGTAAAATTGCGGTACTAAGCCGTGGCTATGGCCGGAAGACCAGGGGATTTATCAGGGCCGGTGCAACAGATACATCCTTAACTATTGGTGATGAGCCGCTGCAGTTCTACCATAAATTCCCGCAAGTTACCGTTGCTGTTTGCGAAGACAGGGTGGAAGGCATCCGGAAATTACAGGCAGAACACGACCTGATACTGCTTGACGATGCTTTTCAGCACAGAAGCCTGAAACCGGGATTTAGCATCTTACTATTTGATTTTACGCAACTTAAGAAAGTACAGTTATTACTACCCGCCGGCAATTTGAGAGAGGCCTTCAGTAGTTACCGCCGGGCTGATTTACTGATGATTACAAAAGTACCGGCCGACGCTACTGCCGCTGAATTACAACAAGTCGCAGGGAAATTTGATTCGGAGCATACGGTGTTTTGCTCATCAATTGCTTATCAGCAACCTGTGGGCTTATATGATAATGAAGAATTTCCGGTTACCCTATTAAAAGATAAAACCATCTTTCTATTGACCGGAATAGCTAATCCTGCCCCTTTACTAACTTATCTACAGCAGTTGGGCAGTACAATAATTCATCATGACTATCCAGATCATTACCCGTATAAATTTTCCGATTTGCAGCGGTTAAGTGATGCATTTCGGGCTCATCCGGGAAAAGAAAAAATCATCCTCACAACAGAAAAGGATGCTCAACGTTTATTTGATGTTACAATCAAAGAATTACTGCTAAATTTGCCTGTATTTTATTTGCCGATCCGTATGGAAATCGGGCAGGGAAAACAATCTATTTTTGATCAAAAGCTATTAACCTATGTTTCAGACATTACAAGAAACCGTCACTTATATCAATCAAAAAACTAATCATTTTCAGCCTGAAATTGGTATCGTCCTGGGAACCGGGTTAGGTGGTCTTGTGCAGGAAATAGCGGTCGAATTTAGTCTGATGTATTCCAATATTCCGAATTTTCCGATATCTACACTTGAGTTTCATTCCGGTAAACTTATTTTTGGCGTACTGAATGGTAAAAAGGTTGTAGCCATGCAGGGAAGACTTCATTATTATGAAGGTTATTCTATGCAGCAGATTACTTTTCCGATTCGTGTAATGAAAGCACTGGGAATTAAAAACCTGTTTATCTCCAACGCTGCAGGGTCGTTGAATCCAGACTTTAAAAAAGGAGATCTGATGATCATCAGCGATCATATCAATCTTCAACCGGAAAGCCCGCTCCGTGGCAGAAATGATGAAGATATGGGACCACGTTTCCCGGATATGAGCCAGCCATACAGGCGCAACCTCGTTCAAAAAGCTCTTGAAATAGCTTCAAAGGAAGAAATAACTTGTCATCAGGGTGTTTATGTTGCCGTTACAGGCCCTAATCTTGAAACTAAAGCAGAATATAAATATCTTAGAATTATTGGTGGTGATGCAGTTGGAATGAGTACTGTACCTGAAGTGATTGTCGCTAACCATATGAGTTTGCCTGTTTTCGCGATATCTGTATTGACTGATGAGGGTTTTCCCGAAGAATTGAAACCAGTAAGCCTTGATGAGATACTGGCTACTGCCAGACAGGCAGAACCACTAATGACCAAAATATTGAGCCAGTTAATCCTGACCCTAGATGTATAAAATTATAGTATTGGTATGCTTTACCTGGATATTGGCCGGCTTTACCAGGGTTAGTGGTCAGGATCTGAAAACTACAGTCCGGGATAATAAGGAACTCGACTCCCTGCGTAATAAGCTGGAGAACGGCCCTGATTCTGTGGTCTTCACTTCCAGATTTGTGCGTTACACTACATTAAAGCTTACCAGAGATAGTATTCAAACATTGCCACTGGATACCAGTTTGAATGGCATGCAGAATTATAGTCCTGTGGAACAGCCGAGAAGACCTACCGTATACAATGGTAATATCGGACTGGCGGCGAAAGACCTGCTTTTCAACCCGGATAAAACAATAGGTTTTAATCCTGGCTTTCATGCACTTGACTGGTACGCAAAGGGACATGATGATATCATTTATTATCAGGCACGTACTCCTTTCAGTAATCTCTTTTACGGCGGACAATACAGTGGGGATGAAGAGCAGTTATTCAGAGTTTTGCATTCACAGAATATCAAAAAGAACTGGAATATTGGAGCGAGTTATAACCGTATAGGTGCGAATGGTACCTATGCCAGACAACGTGGAGACGTATTAAATGGTACTTTTTTTACCTGGTATACTTCACCCAATAAGCGCTACACTTTATTTGCGAACGCGATATTCAATACATTGAAGGCCTATGAAAATGGTTCGCCGGTTGCTGATGTATTTAGCCCGGACGAAAATGGCGTAACCAGAAATGCACAGGCAGTACATCTGAATAACAGCAGGCAGATCTACAGAAAGAATACTATTATGCTGAAGCAATCTTATTTTGTCGGTCGTATTGATACATTGGACCAGGAGATCACAAAGAAAGTACTGCCTACTAATAAAGTTACTTATACTTTACAGTATGATAAAGATGCCTATGCTTTTCAAAAGACTGAGCAGGATGATCATACTGTACTTCCCGCTGGTATTGCAGACTTGAGTTATACCAACGACAGTACAGGAGTGGTACATGTGAAAAATGAGATTGTTTATAGTTTCTTCCTGCGTGGAAAAAGCAGTACACTTATTAAAAATGAACTCAAACTGGATGCTGGTATCAGGCACGATTTCTATGATTATACACAGCAGGTGCAGCGGTTAAATGCCCAGTCTTTTTACGTTAATCAGAAGTCATTTCAGAACGTAACCTTACTGGGTAATGCAGGCTACAGGTTTAGTGACCGCGTGGACCTGAATGTAGACGTACAGCAAATCTTTCAGGGAAGACAATCCGGCGACTTTTTATACGAAGCGAAAAGTAATGTTCTGGTAAGTCAGAATATTGGGCGTATTATACTTGGGGCGTATTTACAGCAAAAATCTCCCGAAGAGATCTATAATAAATATTATGGCAACCATTTCAGCTGGGAAAATGATAACAATATCAGCGGATCGGGAATGAATGCCGAACAGATTAATACATTGTACAATGGCAGACATTTCAACCTGGGTAAGGACTGGTCGAAGACTAAAACAACCAACTTGTCTTTCCGGTACCTGAATGAAAAGTTAAAGCTGGATGCAAGCGCAGAGTATTTTCTGATTAATGATTACTTATACTTTAAACAGCCTGGAGATAAGGCAGATCTTACTGTAATTGTACCTGAACAATATACCGACGCGATCAGCCTGTTGAAATTTACACTGGGAAAGAAATTCCGTTTTGGGAAATTTTCACTTGAAAATTATATGGTTTACCAGAAGTCTAACGCTAAGGGTATACTCAGAACCCCGGATTTTTATACATTCAACAGCTTTTACGTAGATCAGACGGTATTCAAAGTGCTTAGAACGAATATTGGTTTTGATGTAAAATACAACACGAAGTACTCGAATTATTCGTACTCTCCGGCAGTGGGTCAATTCTATCTTGGCAGTGATGAGAAGCTGGATACTTATCCTGTTGTCGATTTCTGGATCAGGGCAAGCTTGCGAAAAGCAAATATATTCCTGAAATATGAATATATTAATCAGGGTTTACAGTCGAATGGATATTATACAGTGAATCGCTACCCAATGCAGGACAGGTTGTTTAAGGTCGGTTTAAGCTGGAATTTCTACGATTAATACGAAAACGTCTTCAGGTACTTATACGATTCCGATGATTTTATATACATTTACAGGTCGGGGTATTTCAACCCGGCATTTAACTTTACGCACATTTTACTAAATTTGCAGATTACAATAACGAAAATATGAGCAAAGCAATAATAAAAACAGAAAAAGGCGACATGACTGTCGAGTTTTATGAGAAAGATGCACCAAAAGCTGTTGCGAACTTTAAAAAACTAGCTTCCGAAGGATTTTATAATGGTGTTACTTTTCACCGTGTGATCCCTAATTTTATGGTTCAAAGTGGATGTCCCAACTCTAAAGACGCATCTACTGCGCATTTGGCAGGTACTGGTGGTCCGGGTTATAAAATTGATTGTGAGCTGACAGGTGAGAACCAGTTTCATGACCGTGGTGTCCTTTCTATGGCACATGCAGGCAGAAATACAGGCGGATCACAATTTTTTATCTGTCACAGCAGAGCAAACACTGCTCATTTAGACAGAAACCATACTTGTTTTGGTAAAGTTATCGAGAACGTAGATATCGTTGATGATATCAAACAAGGCGATAAAATTTTAAGTATTGAAGTTTTAGCAGATTAAGTATATGAATTTAAGAGGAATTGTAGCCGTATCCGGCAGACCAGGACTATATAAATTGGTCGGACAGAATAAAGCAGGTTATGTACTTGAAGGCTTAGATGCTCAGAAAGTTAAAATTGTAGCCAGTATTTCTTCTACCAAATTAGCATCACTGGAAGATATCACTATTTATGGTGAAGAAGAAGATCTGAAATTGATCGATGTACTGGCTAATATCGCTGCGGTAAAAGGAGAAGTTCCTGATGCTAAGGCTGACGCAGCTGTACTAAGAGCTTTATTTGTCGATGTTGCTCCGGCACACGATCAGGATAAAGTTTATACTTCAGACATGAAAAAAATCGTTACCTGGTTCCATATCTTAAAAGACCTTCCTTTATTTTCAGAGGAAGCGCCTGCAGGATTAGAAGGACAGGAAGCCCCAAAAGCTGACGATAAAGCAGAGAAAAAAGCTAAAGCAGCAGCTAAACCTGCGAACGCTAAGGCACCGAGCAAAGCTGCTCAACCTGCTAAAAAGGTAAATATGACAAGTAAAAAAGGAGTTTAGTCTGCTCTTTTAATATAAAAAAACCGGGAGTATTGAGCTCCCGGTTTTTTTATGTCTTTAATTTCGGGTAATGCTTAAAAACATAACCAGATAACCAGAAATGCAATAATAGAGATGACAATAGCAATTGTATAGCTCCACCGGTCATTAGGATTGCTGCTTTTAAAATTGTATTTTCTTTTAAAATCTGATGGTTGCATATTTATCCTTTCCTTTTAGTTCTTAATTCCTGTTTAATGATGCATCAATTTGTAGTTTTCCACAAATTTATTGATGATGGTACGGTTCGCCCTTTAAGATACTGAATGCGCGGTAGAGTTGTTCCACAAAAAATAACCGGACCATTTGATGAGAAAAGGTCATATCAGAGAGTGAGATTAAACCGTTAGCCCGCTGATATACCGATTCGTCAAAACCATAAGGGCCGCCAATGACAAATGTTAATTGCTGAACACTTCCGATCATCTGTTTGTTCAGATACTGTGAAAATTGTACAGATGAGTATTTTTTACCTTTCTCATCCATCAGAATTACCACATCCGGGTTACTGATTTGTTTCAGTATCAGTTCAGCTTCTTTACTTTTCTGCTGTTGTTCAGTCAGATTTTTGGTGTTCTTTAGCTCTGGTATCACCAGCAGGGTAAAGCCAATATAATGTTTCAGCCTTGACAGATATTTTTCAATACCTTCAATCAGGTACTTGTCTTCTGTTTTGCCGACAACAAGCAGTGTAATCTTCATGCTTTAAATCTTTTGATCCTGGATTTTAAAAACCATCGTGCTTTCAGCTTAATATGGTACGTATATTTTTATTTCTGCATAAAAACAATCTGTTTCTAGCAGAAATAAGTTATAATCGCGTTTAGCGTAAAATCAAAGGTATGGTAAATTCCAGAGATAGTATTTTAAAGGACTATCAAAATAGTATAAATGCTCAGAAAACTGAGGTAGAAAGGCTGAAAAAGAAGCTCAACACTATTTCTTTATCGCGGTTAGGTTTATTTGTTGCAGAAATTATTCTGGTGGCGCTGATTATTAGTATCGGCTTTCATCCGGTACTGGGAGTGGCTACAATCTTACCCGTTCTGATCTTTCTATGGCTCGTTAAGAAACAAGTCACGGTGGAAAATGAACTCAGTTATGCCGGCCAGCTCCTGACGATTTATGAAAATGAAGATAATCTGATTCGGAACCATAAAAGTATTTATGCAGATGGTACAGCCTACGAAAATGAGCTCCATCCCTACAGTTCAGATCTTGATATTTTCGGGAAAAGGTCTTTATACGCGAAAGTAAACCGTGCGACCACACGTCTGGGTAAAGAATTGCTTGCTCAAAGTTTTTCTGTTCCGGCTGCCGAAGAAGATATTTTACTAAGGCAACAAGCTATTACGGAACTGAGTGGTAAAATTCAGGAAACCTTTCATTTCCGTGCCGGCCTGCAAGGGCAGAAAGAGAATCAGCTGGAAACTATAGCTGCAAAACTGGAAAATGACATGCCAAAACAGCTGGAGTTTATACGGGGTAAAGTGCTGCGTACATATATTTCAATAGTTCCTTATCTTTCTCTGGCGGGAATTATTCTCGGCTATATTTATGGAGACAAGGCCTGGAGTCTTTTCGGGGTATATCTTTTTATCAATATTTCTCTGGTCTTATCCCGGTTCAAATCTATTAATCAACTTTATTACGGCTTCAGTGGGGGGGCGACACTGTTAAACTCGTTATCCGGGACTATCAGATGGGTTGAAGAGGTAAACTGGCAAAGTAGTTATATCCAGCGTTTCACCATACAAGATGAGCGGGGTAAACCTTTAAGCAGGCAAATCAAGGAGCTTTCGGGCATCATCGTGTCATTTGATGCGCGTCTGAATGTGCTGGTAGGTAGTGTACTGAACCTGTTCATGCTGCATGATCTGAAGTGTGCTGTCCGTTTGGATAAATGGTATGCACAATCTGCTGCAGGAATGCTAAGGGGACTCGAAACTATTAGTCATTTTGAAGAACTGATATCACTAGCAACCCTGCGGTATAACGAACCGGAATGGGTATACCCGGCAATCAGCAGTGCTTTCTGCCTTGAAGCTGTATCTTTGGGACATCCCCTGATTAATGAAAAACACAGGGTAGTTAACAGTTATAGTTTTGAGTCCGCACCGACGGTAGATATCGTCACCGGTTCGAATATGGCTGGTAAGAGTACTTTTCTGAGAACAGCAGGAGTAAATATGGTGCTGGCTTATGCCGGGGCACCAGTTTGTGCAAGCTCTTTTAAGGTCTCTATCTTCAGTTTACTTAGTTATATGCGGATCAAAGATTCACTGAACGATCAGACATCGACTTTTAAGGCTGAACTAAACCGTTTAAAAATGATTCTGGACGGCGTTGCCCGGTTGCCTAATGCACTGGTGCTTATAGATGAAATGCTGCGGGGCACCAACAGCCGCGACAAATATTTGGGATCTAAAGTTTTCATAGAGCATCTGATCGGCAGAAATACACCTGCTTTGTTCGCAACACACGATCTGCAGCTTTCAGAAATGATCGGCGATCATCCTGTTCAGGTTAGAAATTATCATTTTGATATTCAGTTAGCGGAAGGGGAGATGAATTTTGATTACCTTTTAAAAACGGGAGCCTGTAAGACATTCAATGCTGCAATTTTACTGAAAGAAATTGGATTGGAATTACCCGCTTCTATGGATCTATAGCTAGGAATGTAAAGGCCTGATGAAATAACACTGACTTAACACGGTGTTTATAAGACCTGTTGATATTTAACGTTATTCCGGAAAATATGAAAGCAGCTGATTTTGGGGACGATTTTGTCTGGGGTGTTGCTATAGCAGCGGCGCAGAATGAAGGAACGGCAGACCTGGACGGAAAAGGGCCGTCGATCTGGGATGCTTTTGCCAGGCGTAGCGGTAAAATTAAGAAGGGAGCTGGTCCAAACCCCGGCTGCGATTTTTATCGTCGCTATGCCGAGGATATCGCCCTTGTGAAAACTCTGGGATTCGATATCTTTCGTTTTTCTATTTCCTGGCCCAGATTACTTCCTGAAGGAACTGGTAAAATAAATGAAGCCGGAATTACCTTCTACCATCAGGTTATTGATTGTTGCCTGGAGAACGGACTTGTACCGTATATCACACTATATCATTGGGACTTGCCGGAAGCATTGGAAAGTGAAGGCGGTTGGGCAGCTTACAGTGTTAATGGCGCGTTTAATACGTTTGTGAGTCTTTGTGCCCGCACCTATGGAGATAAAGTTAAGAACTGGATCATTTTAAACGAACCGTTCGGATTTACTTCCCTGGGTTATATGCTCGGCATTCATGCGCCTGGCCAGACTGGTGTCACGTCCTTTTTTACTGCCGTACATCATGCAGCTCTGGCACAGGCTGATGGCGGTCGTATCATACGTTCAGAAGTGAAAAATGCGCATATAGGAACCACGTTTTCCTGTTCTCAGGTATTTCCCCATACTGATGCTGATAATGATCACCTGGCTGCATACCGCATGGATATATTACTTAACCGGATGTTTATTGAGCCTCTTCTGGGGATGGGTTACCCGGGAATGGACTGGGAAGTGATGGAGAAGTTTGCTATTTCGCATTCCACCTGGCGACACACAGAGAAGCTGGCTTTCGATTTTGACTTTATCGGATTACAGAATTATTTTCCTTTAACCGTAAAATATAATGCTTTCGTACCAGTAGTGCAGGCGTGGGAGGTAAAGGCAAAGTCCAGACTTAAACCGCATACTGCGATGGGTTGGGAAGTTAATTCCGACAGTTTTTATGCGATTATCAAACAATTTGCCGCATACCCGGGAATACCAAAACTTTATATCACAGAGAACGGAGCTGCTTATGCAGATAAGGTTAAAAATGGAAAGGTTGATGATCCGGAAAGGATCCATTATTTTGAATTATATCTGGGTGCTTTGTTAAAGGCTAAGCAAGAGGGATTGCCTGTAGCGGGTTATATGGCCTGGACACTGATGGATAACTTTGAATGGGCTGAAGGTTATCAGACCCGGTTTGGCCTGGTCTACACGGATTTTAAAACACAGCAGCGGATTATTAAATCTTCCGGTTACTGGTGGCAGAATTTTCTGCACAAATAAAAAGAGCTGCCTTTTTGGGACAGCTCTTTTTTATATAAGCAGTAAATATTAGCTCTTTACTTGTTTACGGATAATGTTCAGCGCACCACCAGCTTTAAACCATTCGATTTGCTGTGCATTATAACTGTGATTTACAGGGAATTCTTCCTGAGTACCATCAGCATGGTGTAAAACAATAGTTAAAGGAACATTCGGAGCGAAAGTAGTCAGTCCTGTGATATCGATAACATCATCCTCCTGAATTTTTTCATAATCCTCTTTGTTCACAAAAGTAAGACCAAGCATACCTTGTTTTTTCAGGTTAGTCTCGTGAATACGGGCAAATGATTTTACCAATACCGCACGAACACCTAAATGACGAGGTTCCATAGCCGCATGTTCACGTGAAGAACCTTCACCGTAATTTTCATCACCAACAACGATTGAACCTATACCAGCAGCTTTATAAGCACGCTGAGTTGCAGGAACCGGGCCATACTCGCCAGTTAAAGAATTCTTAACGTCGTCAGTTTTGTCATTGAAGTAATTGACAGCACCAATCAGCATGTTGTTAGAGATATTGTCCAGGTGACCTCTGAATTTCAACCATGGGCCGGCCATAGAGATGTGGTCAGTTGTACATTTACCTTTAGCTTTGATCAGTAATTTTAAGCCTTTCAGATCTGAACCTTCCCACGGAGTGAACGGATCCAGCAATTGCAGACGGTGTGAAGTTGGAGATACCAATACTTCAATACCGCTACCATCGGCAGCTGGTTGTTGATAACCTGCGTCATCAACAGCAAAGCCGTTTGCTGGTAATTCAGAACCAGTTGGCTCATCAAGTTTCACTTGCTCACCTTTATTGTTTGTTAAAGTGTCAGTAAGCGGGTTAAAGCTCAAGTCACCTGCTATAGCCAGTGCAGTTACCAGTTCCGGAGAACCAACAAATGCAAAAGTGTTAGGGTTACCATCTGCACGTTTAGCAAAGTTTCTGTTGAAAGAGTGAACAATAGTGTTTTTCTCCTGTTTTTCAGCACCAACCCTGTCCCACATACCAATACATGGTCCGCAGGCATTAGTAAATACTTTAGCACCAATCTGGTTAAAAACGTCCATGAAACCATCACGCTGAATGGTGAAACGGATTTGCTCAGAACCTGGGTTGATACAATATTCTGCTTTTGCAGTCAGTCCTTTTTCAGCTACTTGTCTTGCCACACTAACTGCTCTTGAAATATCTTCATAAGAAGAGTTTGTACAAGAACCAATCAGTCCGACTTCAATTTTCATTGGCCATCCATTAGCGGCAGCTACTTCTTTCATTTTTGAAATAGGTGTAGCCAGATCCGGTGTGAAAGGACCGTTCAGGTAAGGCTCCAGTGCAGAAAGATCAATTTCGATCAGCTGGTCAAAATATTTTTCCGGTTCAGCATAAACTTCTGCGTCACCAGTTAAGTGTTCTTTGATTTCGTTTGCAGCATCAGCAACATCAGCTCTGTTTGTAGCACGTAAATAACGCTCCATGCTTTCATCGTAACCAAATGTCGAAGTTGTTGCACCGATTTCAGCACCCATATTACAGATGGTACCTTTACCAGTACAGCTCATGCCGGTAGCACCGTCACCAAAATATTCTACGATAGCACCTGTTCCACCTTTTACAGTTAAAATACCAGCTACTTTTAAAATTACATCTTTAGGAGAAGTCCATCCGTTTAATTTTCCGGTTAACTTTACACCAATCAGTTTAGGGAATTTAAGCTCCCATGGTAAACCAGCCATGACGTCGCATGCATCAGCACCACCAACACCAATAGCGACCATACCCAAACCACCTGCATTTACTGTATGTGAGTCAGTACCGATCATCATTCCACCTGGGAATGCATAATTTTCCAGAACAACCTGGTGAATAATACCAGCACCCGGTTTCCAGAAACCTATACCATATTTGTTAGAAACAGAAGCCAGGAAATCAAAAACTTCTTTACTCTCTGTATTTGCTGCAGGTAAGTCAATTTCAGCACCCAGTTTTGCTGTGATCAGGTGATCGCAGTGTACAGTAGAGGGTACTGCAACTTTCGGTCTGCCGGCCTGCATAAATTGTAACAGTGCCATTTGGGCCGTAGCGTCCTGCATAGCTACACGGTCAGGTGCAAAATCTACATAGTCCGTACCCCTAACATAAGAGGTATTTGTATTTTCATCCCAAAGGTGGGTATATAAGATTTTTTCTGAGAGTGTTAAAGGTCTGCCTACTAGTTTACGGGCCGCCTCAACCCGGGGTCCAAAGTTTGCATACACCTTTTTGATCATTTCTATATCAAAAGCCATTGATAAATGTGTTAAAAGGTAATATATTAAGAATTATTTATTGCGAATTTACAAAAAAAAACAGGGGTGTGGGTTGATAAGCAAATCATTATATTATTTATATATGTTCTAAATAATTGAATAATCATAACGACAGCGCAAATTAAGGCCGTAATCAGCGAGGTGTTCATTTTTAAACAGCACTGTCCAATAACGAACAGATAAAGGCTCCGTTTTGCTCAAAAAGGCCTTTTTCGCATTCTTAAGCTGCTTCTCGTAATTCTGGCCTGAATTTTCTATACCGGTGTCAGAGTGTGCGGAAACTGTAGCCTTTTTCCTGCAGCGATTCAATGACGGCCGGCAAAGCTGTCTGCATCCTGTCAAAAGCTTTCAGGCTATCATGGAAGACAATAATAGAACCGTTCCTGATATTGGAAAGTACATTGCTAGTGCATTTTTCGGCGGATATAGAAGTGTCGAAATCTCCGCTGAGCGTATCCCACATAATAATTTGAAGATCCGGATGGATTTTTCTCAGTGCCTTGATCTGTGATTTTTTGATCCTTCCGTAAGGTGGTCTGAATAAATTGGTGCCGGTCAGTTCCTGACACCGGATGAAATTAGTGAGGTATGCATCCGTCGGAGTTTTCCAGCCTTTTAAGTGATTAAAGGTATGATTGCCTATCGCATGGCCTTCAGCTTTTAGATGCTCAAAAATATCAGGATGTTTTCTGATATTGTCGCCAATACAGAAGAAAGTTGCCTTGCACCTGTAAGTTTTTAAAGTATTTAAAACAAACTCTGTAACAATCGGCATAGGGCCGTCGTCAAAGGTTAAGTAAACAACCTTTTCAGCGCGTTCCTTATGCCAGGTTAAGCCTTTGTAATACCACTTTAAAAGAAGGGGAGATCTGACCAGGTACATGGCCAAATATAAAAATAAACCAGGATTTGCCACTGGTTAGCTGAAAAACATATTGTTTAAACAACGTATATATAAATTATGAAAACTTTTACGCCTAAGAGCCTGCGCGGGCCGGTTACCTTCAGTATGACATTATTGGTCGCTGCTCTCGGATTTAGCGGAACGGCTGCTGCCCAGGAAAAACTGACTATTCAGCAGGCAGTAGAAAGGATGTTGCAGAATAACCTGACTATTAAGCAAGCCGCTCTGAACGTTTCTACGTCAGAGGTGAACCTGCAGCAATCAAAAGCGGCGCTGTACCCTTCACTTAACGGTGGACTGGATAATAGTCTCAATTTTGGACGAAGCTTGAACACGGCCACAAATCAGTTGGTTAGTAATAAGTTTTATCAGGGTACTGGTAGTTTAAATGCTTCTGTAGATCTTTTCGGAGGCTTTGCCAAACTGAATCAGATTCGTCAGAACAAGATTTTACTGGATGCCGGAAACAGCAACCTGGACAAGATTAAAAATGATCTGACTCTTCAGGTTGTTACCGCATATTTTCAGGTCGTCTTCAATGAAGATCTGCTGAAAGCTTCCAATGAGCAGCTGGTAGTTGCGCAGGAAACCGAAGTCAGAGAGCAGGCATTACTGGAAGCGGGAAATAAAACACTTGCCGATATTTCTCAGGCAAAGGCACAGGCAGCGACTGCAGAATTGAATGTAACCAATGCGCAGAATCAGCTGACGATATCTTTTCTTACACTGTCGCAGTTAATGGAAATGCGTCCGGATTCTGCTAATTACAAGGTGGTTGCGCCAACTATAGTGGATATCGCAATGGCCCGCAAGAACTATAATGTCAATGACGTTTATAATTCTTCACTGGCCATATTTCCTGATATTAAGCTGGCTAAATTAAACCGTGAAGCTGCCGAAAAGGGAGTGGCTGTGGCAAAAGGTTCATTGAGCCCGCGTATTTCCCTGGGTGGAGGAATAGGTTCCAGATATTCTTACCTTCTGGGTACAGGTTTATTGGGTTCTATCCCTAATGCGCATTTATTTGATCAGATCAGTAACAACTTTTATCAGAACGTAGGACTTTCTATTCAGATTCCTATATTTAACGGATTACAGTCAAGGTCTAATGTGAAAAGGGCAAAAATCAATTATGAAGATTATAAGATCCAGGAGCAATTGGCAAAAAACAATCTGAACAAAGTAATTGCTCAGGCCGTTGCAGACCTGCGTGCTGCAGATAGTCGTTATAAGTCGAATGAAAATACTTTTAATGCACAGAAAGATGCATTTAACGTGATTGAACAACGCTATAATGTTGGTTTGGTTAACTCATTAGATTATAACACAAGCAGAACAAACAGAAATAAAGCAGAAATCGACCTGATCCAGGCTAAATATGACCTGTTATTCCGGTCAAAAGTGATTGATTATTACCTGGGGAACCAGATTACATTTTAACGCAATTCAAACTATAATTATCAAACGATGAAATTAAAACACATACTCATTGCAGTTGGCGTGCTGATTGTCTTACTGGTAGCAGCAAAAATGACCGGACTGATAGGAGGTGAAAAAGTGGAAAAGGTTACTGTAGAGAAGGCAGAGGTCAGGAAAGTTGTGGAAACAGTAACTGCCAGTGGAAAAGTACAGCCGGAAACAGAAGTTAAACTGAGTTCCGAGGTATCGGGAGAGGTCGTTGAATTGTTGGTTAAAGAAGGTGACGTGGTTAAAAAAGGCCAGTTATTATTTAAGATCAGACCAGACATTCTGCAATCCGGATATGATAAAGCCAGTGCTTCCTATAACTCTCAGAAAGCGAGTGTGAGTTCTGCGGAGCAGTTGTTGAAGCAATCTCAGGGAACTTTCGCAAATGAAGATGGAATCTATAAAAGGAATGTCGAACTGTTCAATAAGAAAGTGATTTCTGTTGCCGAATTTGATGCAGCCAAAGCCGCTTTTTCAACAGCAAGAACCAATCTTGAAAGTGCCAAACAATCTTTGATTGCCGCTAAATTTAACCTGGCACAATCAGGTGCAACTGTACAGGAAGCTGGCGCCAACCTAGCCAAAGCAACTACTTTTGCTCCCGTAGATGGGGTAATTTCAAAGTTATCGGTTGAGTTGGGTGACAGGATTCTTGGAACGGCACAGTTTGCCGGTACAGAGATCATGCGTATTTCTAATCTGAACTCTATGGAAGTGAATGTAGACGTGAATGAGAATGATATTAACCGCGTGAATGTAGGTGACAGTGCAACTATAGAAGTAGATGCATTTGCTGATAAAAAATTTAAAGGAATCGTTACAGAAATTGCCAGTTCTTCTAAAGATGTGGGCACAACTACAACAACTGTTGACCAGGTGACAAATTTCGTTGTTAAAGTTAGAATCTCTGCAGATTCATACAGCGGCGTTCAGGGCGGTGCTAAAGATTTGCCTTCACCATTCAGACCAGGTTTATCGGCGACCGTCGATATTGAAAGTTCATCTGTAAACAGTCTTTCTGTTCCGATTCAGTCCGTATTTACAAAGAGTGAAGGTGGCAGCGATAAAGAACAGCAGGGAAATGACGCAAATGCTGATAAGCAGAAATCTAAACTGACAGACAAAACTGTTAAACAATATGTTTATACCTATGCGAATGGTACGGTAAAACAAGTAGAGGTTACAACTGGTATTCAAAATGACCAGTTTATTGAGATCAAGAGCGGTCTTAAAGCTGGAACTGAAATTGTCAGCGGACCTTATTCTGCGATACAAAACCGTTTGAAAGATGGAGTTAAGGTAGAAAAAACTACTAAGGATCAGTTATTTGCTAATCCTGATAAAAAGTAAAAACAACGCTTCGTAATAATTTAAGTAATTTGTCCCGGTTTAAAACATTAAACCGGGATTTTTTATTTGAATATGATGAGACCAAAAGTTGCAATGATTGGCGGCGGAAGCTGGGCGACGGCCGTTATCAAGATGCTTTCGGATAACCTTACCGAGAAAGACATATACTGGTGGCTGCGGGATACCGAAGTAATTGACCACCTTAAAAAATATAAACATAACCCTAAATACCTGAGCTCGGTCGAGATCAGGATACCTGAATCGCATATTTCCGATCAGCTGCCGGCTATACTGGAACCGGTAGATTATGTCATCCTGAATGTGCCAGCTGCGTTTCTTAAAGAAAGCCTTCGCGGAGTAACGCCGGAGATGCTTGCCGGTAAGAAAATAGTTTCGGCAATTAAGGGGATTGTGCCGGATGAGAATCAGATTATCGGCGAATTTATGCAGGAAAAGTATGGTATTCCAAAAGAAGACCTGATTGTAATCAGCGGGCCTTGCCATGCAGAAGAAGTAGCACTAGAGAAGCTATCTTACCTCACGATCTCTTCAGTCACTTTGGATTATGCGGTTGCCTTCTCCAAACTGCTGAATACGCGTTATATTAAAACTAATGTTTCAGACGATATCTATGGAACTGAGTATGCTGCGGTGCTTAAAAATATCTATGCTGTAGCCAGTGGAATTTGTCATGGCCTTGGTTATGGCGATAACTTTCAGGCTGTGCTTATATCCAATGCTGTCCGTGAGATGAAAGATTTTGTAGATGCTGTACATCCTATAGACAGGGATATTAAAGAATCGGCTTATTTAGGAGACCTGCTTGTTACAGCATATTCTCAGTTTAGCAGAAACAGGACCTTTGGTAATATGATTGGAAAGGGTTATACTGTGAAGTCTGCCCAGCTGGAAATGAATATGATAGCCGAAGGTTATTATGCAACTGCCTGTATGCATGTGATTAATAAAAAGTACAAAGTGGATATGCCGATCAGCCGCGCAGTGTATGCAATATTATACGAAAAAAACTCGCCGCAGATAGAAATGAGGTTATTGACGGAAAAACTGATCTGATTTTATTCGGCCTGGAAATTGATTTAATACAATTGTGAAACCATCTTCAGGCCTGCTTTATTCCATACTGCAGGCTGCCTGATTTTAGCTTCATTATTGCTAAATTAAATCTTAAGAATATGAAAAAAACTTTTGTATTGGGTTTCTTCGCCCTAGCTCTGGCATCCGTGACCGTATCGGCACAAGCCCAGGAAAAAAAGACAGTTGGTCAGAAAATTGAAAACACGGCCAGTAAAGTCGGTAACAAAACAGCAGAAGTTGCTGTGAAGGGTACAGCGAAAGTAGCTGACAAAACTTATAAAGGTAAAAAAGCACCAGATGGTACAGATGTATATATTGATGGTAAAAACCGCAAATATTACGTAGATAAAAAAGGTGGTAAGGTTTATCTGAAAGCCTCTCAGATCAGAGATAAAGTAGACTAGCATACGCTAAGCTTTATAATAAAGCTGAAGATCATAAAAAAAGACGTGTCACCCTAGGTGGCACGTCTTTTTTGTTTTGCAGCAGGTATCATATGTTCTCGGATATAAACCCTTAATTTTCTGTAACTTAATGGGGCGGTTAAATAATCTGTAAAAGACTACTAAATGTGTAGTATTTATAGTTTAATCGAATATATTTGTTTAAGAATCATCTGATAACCTAACTCAATTCTATGAAAATTAAATTCTACTCAATTTTAGCTGGTCTTACTTTACTGGCACTGGGCAGTCAGGCACAAACTATCCGGGGGATTGTCAGCGATACATCGCAGACCATTATCGGAGCCACTGTTGCAGTTTCCGGAAACGGACCCAAAGCCGGCACCAATTCGGCCGGCCGTTATGAACTGAAATTGCCAAAAGCGGGCACTTATACAATTTCAGTTACTTACCTGGGTTATCAGGCGCAGCAAAAAAGAATCACTATAGGTGATCAGGAAACACAGACACTGGATTTTTTCCTGCTGCCGAATAGCAATGAGCTGGATAATGTGGTTGTATTGGGTTCCAGAAGTGCGCCCAGGTCTAACCTGGATACACCGGTTCCTGTTGATGTGGTCGATATCAGCAGGATCACACAAAATATACCACAGGTATCTCTCAACCAGATCCTTAATTTTGTAGCACCTTCATTTACGTCTAATGTAATGAGCTTAACCGATGGGACCGACCATATTGATCCGGCGTCCCTGCGTGGTCTGGGACCAGATCAGGTTCTGGTTTTAATTAATGGCAAAAGAAGACATACCACTGCTCTTGTAAATATCAATGGAAGTTTAGGTAAAGGATCCGTAGGTACAGACATGAATGCAATTCCTACCTCTTCAATCAAACGGGTTGAGATTCTCAGGGATGGTGCTGCTGCGCAGTATGGATCTGATGCGATCGCAGGTGTGATTAATATTATTTTAAATAATGAGGTCAATAAACTTACGGCTAATGTTTCAGGTGGTGGTTATACTGGTAAACATTCCGATGGATTAGACGGGGAAACTGTGCAGGCTAACGTCAATTACGGGGTTGCGCTGAATGATAAAGGTGGCTTTTTGAATCTATCCGGATCATTCGACTACCGCGATTTTGCATCCAGAACTACACCCTACAGAGGTGTTATTTATACAGATTATAACAATCCTTCACTTTATCCGACACCAACTGGTGTAGATATTACAGATGCAGAATTAACCCGCAGAGGTCAGAGTCGTTCAGATTTTGTTCCTAATATCGGTCAGTCCAGAAACAGGGGAGGGGCATTATTCTTCAACTCGGTGATTCCTGTTGCACAGGACGCAGAGGTTTATGCTTTTGGGGGTGTTAACTATAGGAACGGCGTTTCTACTGCGTTTTACCGCACACCGCGTCAGCTGAATCAGAATAATGCAGTAATTTACCCAAATGGGTTCCTTCCGGAGATTATCACCAATAGTCTGGATCAGTCTTTCGCAGTTGGTATCCGCGGGACTGTCGGTAAATGGAAGTCAGATTTTAGTAATACTTACGGTCGTAATGTGATTGATTTTAAAACCGGTAATTCAGTAAATGCTTCTATGCTTACTGCCTCTCCGACATCCTTTGAATCGGGTGGTTATGAATTTGCTCAGAATACAACCAATCTGGATTTCAGCCGTTTCTTTGAAGGACCATTAAAAGGAATTAACGTTGCTTTTGGGTTTGAGAACAGATATGAAAATTACAAGATCAATCCGGGCGAAGAAAGCTCCTGGAGAAATTACGGCAATGCATTGCAGATCGGTGTAGATGGGCAGGGTAAACCCATTCTGGTTTCCGATCCGAATGGAAATATTCCTACGCGTTTCGCACCAAATGGTGCTGCCTATGCCGGTGGTGCACAAGGTTTCCCTGGTATTAATCAGGCTAACCTGACTAATGAATCCAGAAACTCTGTTGCGGCTTATGGTGATGTCGAATTTAATTTTACGGAGAAATTCCTGTTAGATGCCGCCGCCCGTTTTGAGAATTACTCAGATTTCGGTTCCACGGTAAATGGAAAACTTGCGGCGCGTTATAAGTTTTCAGATGCTTTCCTATTACGTGCAGCAGCAAGTACAGGTTTCAGGGCGCCGTCATTACATCAGCAGTATTTTAGCTCTACATCCTCAGTTTATGTGGATGGTAATATCGTAGAGTCGGGTACATTCGCGAATGACAGCCGTATTGCCCAACTTCTGGGTATTCCGAAGTTGAAACAAGAAACTTCAAAAAGTATCAGTGCCGGTTTTACTTCCAACCTGGGTAAACTGAAAATTACTGTTGACGGGTACTTTATCAGAATTAATGACCGTGTAATTTATACCGGACAATTTGTGGGTAATAATTCACCTACAGCTTCTGATCAGGATAAAGAGATTTTTAACCTGCTACGTCTGGCCAATGCAACAACGGCAAGATTCTTCGCCAATGCAGTAAATACAGAGACCAAAGGTTTGGATGTTGTTTTGTCTTATAACACAGCGCTGGGTAAAGGAAACCTGCGTGCAGACTGGGCAACCACTTTTACCAAAACCAGTATTGTAGGTCCGGTTCATGCTTCTCCATTGCTGGCTGGAAAAGAAAACATCTATTTGGATAATGCCAGTCGTATCCTCATCGAAAAAGTAACACCCCGTGTAAAATCCAATATTACATTTGATTATACAATTGGTAAGTGGAATGCTTTTATCCGGAATGTATACTTTGGAAAGGTTGAACAGCCGACTAATGTAGATGCTAACCGTCAGGTGCTAACCGGCAGAGTCATTACCGACCTTGGCGCCGGTTACAACTTTACCAAAAGCCTGAAGTTAACAGTTGGTGCGAATAATATATTTGACGTATATCCTCAGGAATTACTATTGGGTTCTCAGGGAACTTCAGGTATTTTATATCCTAATCAGGCTCCGCAATTCGGATTCCTGGGCAGATATGTATTTACCCGTCTTTCTCTGACATTATAAAACACCAGTTTTTCCGGAGACAATATTTTAAGATGTAAGGAGGAGAGTTTTCCGGAGGCTGAATACCTTTGGAAAACTCTTTTTTATTACAACCTTTATGGCATGAAAGATGCGGATTGAACGCCGTAGCTTTAAGCTGATAAAATATAATCTATTACGAATGAAATTCAAAAAAGTAGTCCTTTTGGCAGTGTTCTATGTAGTACTTCTGGAAGGCTTCGGTGTTACTGCTGCTTTTGCTCAGGGGCAAAACCAATTTAAAAATGCTGCAGTAGTTACTGCACATCCAGAGGCTTCCAAAGTGGGCGTGGAAATTATTAAAAAAGGCGGGAATGCCATAGATGCTGCCGTGGCAGTAGAGTTTGCGCTTGCAGTTGTTTATCCGTACGCAGGTAATATAGGCGGTGGTGGATTTATGGTTTACAGAGATTCTCAGGGGCATACAGATGCATTAGATTACCGGGAGAAGGCTCCGGGTAAGGCTCATCGGGATATGTACCTGGATGAGAAAGGTAATCCAATTACAGATAAAAGTTTATATGGTGCACTGGCATCAGGTGTTCCTGGTACGGTAGACGGGATGGTTCGTGCCCATTTTAAATATGGTAAAATCAGCTGGAAGAAAGACTTGCAGCCGGCTATAGATCTTGCTGCAAATGGTTTTAAATTAACCAGCCAGCAGGCTGCCGAGCTGAATAAGTATAAAGAAGGCTTTTTGAAATATAACGATCACAGACCTGCTTTTGTAAAGGATGACCTCTGGAAAGAAGGTGATGTGCTGAAGCAGCCGCAATTGGCTAAGACTTTAAGGCTGATCCGGGATAAAGGCCGTGCAGGCTTCTACGATGGTCCTGTAGCCGCGGCAATAGTTAAGTCCATGGTACATACTTCCGGACTGATTACCGCCGCAGATCTGAAAGACTACAGAGCTGTTTGGAGAACACCTTTAAAAGGAACCTACCTGAATTATAATGTAATTTCTATGCCACCACCCTCCAGTGGGGGAATTGCTCTGCTAACTATGCTTAAACAAGCTTCCCGTTTCCCTTTAAAGGATTGGGGCTTTCAAACTGATTCGACAGTGCAGTTGATGGTAGAAACCGAAAGAAGAGCTTATGCCGACCGTGCCGCATATCTGGGTGATCCGGACTTTTTTAAAGTGCCGCAAAAGGCATTGCTGGATACAAATTATATCCTCTCCAGAATAAAAGACCTGAATTTCAGCAAGGCTACACCAAGTTCTGAAGTACGTGAAGGTAAATTGCCGGTGTATGAAAGTGAGCAGACTACCCACTATTCTATTGTTGACAGTCAGGGTAATGCTGTTTCTGCTACAACGACTCTGAATGGCTCTTATGGATCATTGGTAGTTGTTAATGGCGGCGGCTTTATTCTTAATAATGAAATGGATGATTTCTCTGTGAAACCAGGAACGCCAAATATGTACGGCCTTGTAGGGGGAGAAGCAAATTCAATTATTGCAGGAAAAAGAATGCTGAGCTCAATGACACCAACTATAATTGAAGAGAATGGACAGCTGAGAATGGTTGTGGGAACACCTGGAGGCTCAACCATTATCAATTCTGTTTATCAGGCTATACTGAATGTACTGGCTTTTGGTAAAGACATGCAATCTGCGGTTGCTGCTCCACGTTTCCATCATCAATGGTTACCTGATGAAATCTATGTAGAAGAAGGAGCAATCAGTCCGGAAACACGTAAAAATCTGGAAGCCAAAGGTTATAAGATAACGCCACGGGGTCCGATGGGTAAGGTAGATGCTATCCTGGTCAGAAAGGACGGTTTACTGGAAACAGGTGCCGACCCCAGGGGGAATGATACCGGCGCAGGCTATTAAAAAATAACAAAAAAGAGAGGGTATATCATTTTAAAAAGATGATATACCCTCTCTTTTTTTTGTCTGGGTTTTTGCAAAAGCTTTCTATTTGCTTTATCGTCATACGATAAGGTGTGTTTCGCCGTTGTTTCGAACCTTGTTGCGATTACGTCCAATGTTCCTTCGTACTTTCTTCAGTTCCGATCGAAGGAAGTACGAAGGAAGTCCGAAGAAACAGCGAACAAACTGTGAAGGATATGTTGAGGAAATCAGCACATGACTATATTAACCTCCGGTTAATATTTCCCCGGAGTACAGGGATATACTATCCGCCGTGAGTCCAAATAAAAAAAGCCAGGCATATCGCCTGGCTTTTTTTATTTGGATTGGATGGGAGATGATTAAGATCTGCGTCTTCTTTCACCGCTGCCTTCACGTGGTTTTCCAGAGAAATCTCTGAATCCGCCGCCAGCGCTGCTGCCTCCTTCACGTCTGCCGCTTCCGCCAGATGATCTTCTGTCACCGCCACCGTAGCTTTTTCTTTCGCCACCACCGTAACTTTTGCGTTCTCCGCCTCCACTATAGCTTTTTCTCTCGCCACCGCCGAAACCGCCTCTGCGCTCACCACCACCGCGGCTTGTGCTTTCAGCTGCATCACCAGATTTTTCGATTCTTACACCACGGTTGTTAAACTGGATGTCTTTGAAATTGCTGAATAAAGTATCTACACTTGCATTTTCAACCTCGAAGAATGAATAAACACCTTTAAGATCAATTTTACCAATGTTTTTACCACTGATTTTACCGTTGTTGCAAACAAAAGATAATAAGTCACCTCTGGTGAATTCATCTACTGAACCAACGTTGATAAACAGGCGGGTATAATCGCTGTTTCTTGCGCCTCTGGCTCCACGTTCTCCGCGATCGCCACGATCATCTGCAGTTGCATTCAGATCAGGTGCATTTTTGTAGTATTCCAGGAAACGGTTAAACTCCAGTGAAGCAAAACGTTTGATCACGTCTTCTTTGCTTAATTCAGCAAATTCGTCCATGATCCTTGGAATGTACTGGTCAATCTGGCCATCATTAACTTCAACATTGTGAACTTTATGAACCAGGGAGAACAGTTGTTTTTCACATACGTCAAATCCTGTTGGCAATTCAGCTTTGGTAAATGATTTACCAATTATACGCTCAATCTGACGGATTTTGCCGATTTCTTTAGAATTGATGATACAGATAGAGATACCGGTTTTACCAGCTCTTCCTGTACGACCGCTTCTGTGTGTGTAACTTTCAATTTCATCCGGAAGGGAATAGTTGATTACGTGTGTTACGTTGTTTACGTCAATACCACGTGCTGCTACGTCTGTAGCGATTAGTAACTGCATATTGCGGTCACGGAAACGCTGCATTACCTTATCACGTTGTTGTTGTGAAAGGTCACCGTGTAAAGCATCGGCGTTATAGCCGTCTTTAATCAGATTTTCAGCCACGTCTTGTGTATCCATTTTGGTTTTACAGAAGACAACAGCGAAAATTTCAGGATTAAAATCTACAATACGTTTTAAAGCAGCATATTTATCTCTTGCACGTACGATATAGTACTCATGCTCGATATTTACGTTACCTGTGTTTTTGGTTCCCATGGTTAACTCCGTAGGGTTATCCATATAGTTCCGGGCTATTTTTCTTACCTCAGGCGGCATCGTCGCTGAGAATAACCATGTTTTCTTGTCGTCAGGAGTAGTAGACAGAATATCATTAATGTCTTCCTGGAAGCCCATGTTAAGCATCTCATCAGCTTCATCCAGAACTACGTATTTCACATTACTGAAATCAATAGCCTTACGGCCGATAATATCTAACATACGACCCGGTGTAGCCACAACTATTTGTACACCGTTTCTGATTTCACGCAATTGCTGCATAATGTTTGCGCCACCATATACGGCAACAACACTAGCACCAGGCGTGTTTTTTGAATAATTTTTGATGTCGCTAGCGATCTGCAAGCAAAGCTCTCTGGTAGGGCATAGAATTAATGCCTGAGGCTTGTTCGTAGTGAAATCTATCAGTTCAATAAGCGGCAATCCGAATGCTGCCGTTTTTCCTGTTCCTGTTTGGGCCAAACCAACAAAATCGTTATTGCCCTCTAACAGCACAGGAATAGCTTGCTCCTGAATAGGTGTTGGATTTTCGAAACCTAAATCCTTTACGGCATTAACAACGTCATCACTTATCCCCAATAATTTAAATGGGTTTGTCATTATAACTTTATTTATTAAGCCGCAAAGGTACGCTTATTTTCCGGTATTTGTTTGGTACATAACCAAATAATAATACAGAAGGGTCTATCTGAGTCTGTCGGCGGAACGAATCAGGAGCTCATCCTGACGGATTCCCCTGTAAGCCAGCGCACAAAATATCAATGAGATTACAGGAAGTCCTGCGCCTATATGGAATGAAGCACCTTCAAGTCCTCCCGGAAGTGCAGTTGCTGCCATCCCTGCCCACACCGATAATCCAATAATGAAAAGCGAGATCAGCCAGATTAGTTTCTTTTGGAGGTCACGGTTTTTGAAAAAAAAGATATTGACAAGACAAAGCAACCCTGTTACAAGGGTCAATCCGAAAAGTGCAGTCTGAGAAACCAGCTGACGGAAAGCGGTATCGCTTTTTTCATAGATTCCACCTATCTGAAACCAGATTTCTCCAGCCTCAGCCTGACGGGTAACCAATGGAAGGATCAACAGGATAAGCAATGTAATTGCCGCCAGAAAAAGCCATACAGACTGTACTCTTTGTATCATATCAATTTAATAATTTGCAACAAATATATTAAATCACAATTAAACGCCTGTCTTGTTAATCGGAAAAAAGTATTTTTGTCTGATATTGGATACGCAACGTTTTTTTATTGAACTGGCCTACGACGGCACAGCTTATCATGGCTGGCAGGTACAGCCAAATGCGGTTACTGTCCAGCAGGAGCTGGACCGCGCACTTTCCGTTTTCTTCAGACAGCCGGTAGAAACGCTGGGCTGCGGCCGTACAGATGCCGGAGTACATGCAACGCAATTTTTTGCGCATGCAGACCTGGTGGGGGTTAGTGAAGAGCGTGCCGCTTCCGCTGTAGGTAATATTAATGCTTTGCTTCCTTATCAGATTGCTGTCAGCCGGATCTTTAAAGTCCATGAAACTGCACATGCACGTTTTGATGCCACCGCCCGTTCTTATGAGTATCATTTCCATTTCAGGAAAGATCCTTTTAGCCTGGGAAGATCCTGGTTATATAAGGGGGCGCTTGATATAGCTGCAATGAATACCGCGGCTGCACAATTAATGCAGTACACGGATTTCAGTAGTTTTAGCAAATCCAATACTTCAACAGCAACAAATAATTGTAAGATAACGGCGGCTTCCTTCCGGGAAACTGAAAACGGTCTCATTTTTTGTATTACTGCAGATCGTTTTTTGCGTAACATGGTGCGGGCTATTGTAGGTACATTGGTTATGGTGGGAAGAAATGAGATCGGTGCCAGAGAACTGGAAGAGATTATATACAGCAAAAACAGGAGCAATGCCGGCCAGTCGGTGCCTGCCTGTGGTCTTTATCTGGTCAGGATTGTTTATCCATATGTAGATTAATATGTCAAAAATTACGGGTGATGCATTTAATGTAAGTTTACTGAAAAGGGTCTTTCAGTACGTTAAACCCTATAGGCGTATTTTTATCTGGTCTGTCATTCTGACGATTTTACTGGCATTGCTAGCGCCGGTTCGTCCGTTTCTGATTAAATATACGCTCGATCATTATATCCTGAAAGGGGAATACAACGGGCTTTTACTGATGACCATTGTCATGCTGGTGCTGCTAGTATTGCAGAGTGTGGTACAATACAGCCATACTTTACTCACCAATACGCTGGGGCAATCGGCCATCCGCGATCTTCGGATCAATGTATTTAATCATATCAGCCGGTTAAAACTAAAGTATTTTGATAAGACACCAATCGGACAGCTGATCACCAGAACTGTTTCAGATCTGGAGACAATCTCTGATATTTTCTCTGAAGGCCTGATCGTGATTATAGGAGATATCTTGCAGGTTATTGTCATTATCGGTGTAATGTTTTATGCTGACTGGGAACTTACTGTCGTTGTATTATTACCTATGCCAATTTTAATGATCGCTACATCTGTTTTTCAGAAAGCCATTAAATCTGCTTTTCAGGAGATCAGGTCAGAAGTTTCTAACCTGAATACTTATCTGCAGGAACATATCACCGGAATTTCGATTATCCAGTATTTTGCACGGGAAAAACAGGAGTACCGCAAATTTGTACAAATCAATAAAAGGTACAGGGATGCTAATATCCGGTCGAACTGGTACTATTCTATATTTTTCCCGGTTGTGGAGATTATTTCAGCGATGTCACTTGGGCTGCTGGTGTGGTATGGTTCTAAAAGTATACTCGCTAAACCACTGGACGTGACGCCAGGTACCATTGCAGAATTTATCCTTTATATCGGTATGCTCTTCCGCCCGATCCGCGAACTTGCAGATAAATTCAATACCCTTCAGATGGGCATGGTCGGAGCAGAACGTGTGTTTAAAGTATTGGATACGCAGGAAATGACGGTGAATGAAGGAACCCTCCAGCCCGCGGCAATGGCAGGAAATATCCGCTTTGACAAGGTTTGGTTCTCCTACGTAGAAGGGCAGCATGTACTGCGTGATCTGAGCTTTGAGGTAAAGGCCGGGCAAACGGTCGCATTGGTCGGTGCCACAGGTGCAGGAAAGTCTTCGACTATAAATATTTTAAATCGTTTTTATGAAATCAGCAGCGGGGAAGTTACCATAGATGGCCATCCGATAAGGGAGTATGAATTGAGCTACCTGCGTGGACATATCGCTACTGTATTACAGGATGTTTTCCTGTTTTCTGATACTATCTATAATAATATTACATTAAATAATCCGGATATCGGCATGGATCAGGTTGTGGATGCGGCTCAAAAAGTCGGTGCCCATGACTTTATTATGCAGTTGCCGGGTGGTTATCAATACAATGTAATGGAGCGTGGCGCCACACTTTCTGCGGGACAGGCACAGCTCATTTCATTCATCAGGGCGTTGGTTCACAACCCCTCAATTCTGGTGTTGGATGAGGCTACTTCATCTGTTGATACGGAGACCGAAATGCTTATTCAGCACGCCATAGACAACCTGATGAAGGATCGCACCTCGATTGTCATCGCTCACCGTCTCTCTACTATTCAGAAAGCAGATCAGATAATTGTACTGGAAAAGGGCGAGATTATGGAGAAGGGAACGCACCAGGAATTATTGAAAATAGACGGCTACTATAAACGTTTGTATGATCTTCAGTTCCATTCAGGCGGGATAGTGAAATCTTAAGTTTCTTTCTTTTTATTATTGTGACAAATAGGATTTGGCATTCCATTCAATAATCTTAGATTTGCATAAAAAAAAATAGATACATGAGTGTTTTAGTAAATAAAGATTCGAAAGTAATTGTACAAGGTTTTACCGGAAATGAAGGTACTTACCATGCTTCACAAATGATAGAATACGGAACTAATGTAGTTGGCGGGGTTACTCCTGGTAAGGGCGGACAAACTCATCTGGAAAGACCGGTTTTTAACACGGTTAAAGATGCGGTTGATCAAGCTGGCGCTAATGTATCTATCATCTTTGTTCCACCAGCATTTGCTGCGGACGCTATCATGGAAGCTGCTGAAGCTGGAATTAAAGTTATTGTATGTATTACTGAAGGTATCCCTACAAAGGATATGATTCAGGTTAAAGAATATATTGCTGATAAAGACTGCCGTTTAATCGGTCCTAACTGTCCTGGTATCATTACTGCTGACGAAGCTAAAATTGGTATTATGCCAGGCTTTATCTTCAAAAAAGGTACAGTTGGTGTTGTTTCTAAATCAGGAACGCTTACTTATGAAGCAGTTGACCAGGTTGTTAAAGCTGGTTTAGGTATCACTACCGCTATCGGTATTGGTGGTGACCCGATCATTGGTACTACAACCAAACAAGCGGTTGAATTACTGATGAACGATCCTGAAACTGAAGGTATCATCATGATTGGTGAGATCGGTGGTGGTATGGAAGCTGAAGCTGCTTTATGGATTAAAGAAAATGGTACAAAACCAGTTGTAGGTTTTATCGCCGGACAAACAGCTCCTGCAGGCCGTAGAATGGGTCATGCTGGTGCAATTGTTGGTGGTGCTGACGATACTGCTGCTGCCAAAATGAAAATTATGGCTGAGTGTGGTATCCGTGTAGTAGAAAGTCCTGCTGAAATCGGTGCAGCTATGGCTGAACTGCTTAAAAAATAGTTTTTGGATTTTGATCCTTAAAAAACCTTTCCGGCAAATCCGGAAAGGTTTTTTTTTGTGCTGTAATTAAATCCGGAAGTTTGCGTTAGCCGTATATGAAAAGACACGGGAAGCCGTTGGAATCCGGTTTGTTCATTCCTTTAAAACAATTACATACATATGAAACGTTTAAGTTCAATAATCAATAATTTAGTGCTGTTTGCCGGATTGCTTTTGTTAGGTAGTCTGCAGGCATGTGCCCAGAAACCTGCTCAGGTTCCGGTTAAAAAAAATACGAATGCTATGGAATGGAATAAATTAACCAAGGAAGAAGAAGATGTAATTGTCCGCAAAGGGACCGAGTATCCGGGAACGGGTGAATTACTCAATAATACGGCGAAAGGTACTTATACCTGTAAAAGATGTAATGCACCATTATACCGTTCTGAGACGAAATTTGATGCGCATTGCGGCTGGCCAAGCTTCGATGACGAAATCAAGGGTGCTGTATTGCGTATACCTGATGCTGACGGGTCACGTACTGAAATCGTATGTGCAAACTGTAAAGCCCACCTCGGACACGTATTCGTCGGAGAAGGGTTTACTGCTAAAAGTACACGTCATTGTGTCAACTCAATCTCTATGAATTTCGTCCCTGACGCTAAATAAATCAGGTTCCTAATTACGTAAATACCCGATGATCAGTTCATTGGGTATTTTTGTCTTGGAAGGGTAGGTATTTTTTGTTTACCTTTAGCCCTTCACCAATAAAAAAGTATATGAAATATTGTTTGCTTTTATGCAGCATATTCCTGTTTTTGAAAGTTCAGGCGCAGGAAGATACTACAGGGTTAGACAGTACAGCAACTATAAAAACCGGTCTCGCGACTTACTATCACAGAAAGTTTGAAGGCCGCAGAACTTCCAGTGGTGTCCGGTACCGTAAGAGTCGTTTCACGGCTGCTCATCGTTCTCTTCCTTTTGGAACGCTGGTTACAGTTACCAATTTGAGTAACGGAAAAACAGTCAAGGTAAAAATAAACGATCGTGGTCCTTTTACCAGAAAATACATTATAGATGTTTCTGAGAGTGCCGCGAAAGAGATAGGCATTTATGGCAAAGGCCACTCTAAAGTGAAAATCTCCTACGACTTCGAATCTTGATTTCCTAAATACATACACTTTCATAATCCAAATCTGATCCGTAAATAATCTGTCAGTTTTTCTCACAGTGTGGATAACTACGCCCGCTTGTGAACAACTATTGCTATTGTTTGAAAGTCGCAGGGATTATATTTGTTTATAACAAAAGTAACCGGGGGTTAGTCCGTTGTTTACGTGTAAACGTTTAATTGTTAAATCATTAAGTTTTTCTATGCCAGCTTCACGTTTTAAAAAATCTACTCTGCCTTCCGAAGGACTGAACGTAGTGGTGAAGCAATGCCGGAAAGACACCAAAAAAAAATAAATCCTATGGTAGAAGAAGAAGAAGTATTACTGAGAGAAAATAAAGACCGTTTTGTGCTTTTGCCCATCAAGTATCCTGAAATCTGGGAGATGTACAAAAAGAGCGAAGCCAGTTTCTGGACCGCTGAGGAAATTGATCTTTCTGACGATCAGAAACACTGGGATAATCTGAATGATGGTGAGCGCCACTTCATTTCTCATATTCTGGCCTTCTTTTCTGCAAGCGATGGTATTGTAAACGAAAATCTGGCTGTAAACTTCATGAGTGAGGTGCAGTTACCAGAAGCGCGTTGTTTTTATGGGTTCCAGATCATGATGGAAAACATCCATTCCGAGACCTACGCTTTGCTGATTGATACATATATTAAAGATGAAGCTGAGAAAGACAGGCTTTTCCATGCAATAGATACTGTTCCCTGCGTTAAGAAAAAAGCCGAGTGGGCACTGCGCTGGATCGATAACGGAAATTTTGCAGAAAGACTGGTTGCATTTGCTGCTGTTGAAGGTATTTTCTTTAGCGGAAGTTTCTGTTCAATCTTCTGGCTGAAAAAACGTGGTCTGATGCCTGGGCTTACATTTAGTAATGAGTTGATTTCCAGAGATGAGGGGATGCATTGTGAATTCGCCTGCCTGCTGTACAAAATGCTAAAAAACAGGTTGTCTCAGGAAGCAGTACATGGTATCATCAAAAATGCAGTTGAAATTGAAAAGGAATTTGTAACAGATGCCCTGCCTGTAGCTTTAATCGGTATGAATGCCAAACTGATGTCACAGTACATTGAATTTGTGGCAGACAGATGGTCAGCTGAACTCGGTTATGATAAAATATATCATGCAACTAATCCGTTTGATTTCATGGAGATGATCTCTCTGCAGGGTAAAACAAACTTCTTTGAGAAAAGAGTTGGTGATTACCAGAAAAGTGGTGTGTTAACTTCTTCAGAAGACAAAGCATCAGCTTTCTCACTTGATGATGATTTTTAGATAATTAATTAATTCCCGGCCGGCTTGCTCCGGCATGGTCAAAAAATAAAGAGATATGTTCGTAGAAAAAAGAGATGGCCGCAAAGAAGCCGTGCGGTTTGATAAAATTACAGCACGCATCGAAAAACTCTGCTATGGCTTTAATGCAGAGCTGGTTGATCCTATTGATGTGGCTAAAAAGGTAATTGAAGGTCTTTATGACGGCGTTACCACCTCGGAGCTGGATAACCTGGCTGCGGAAACAGCAGCTTCCCTGACTACAAAGCACCCGGATTATGCTTTGCTTGCCTCAAGAATTGCTGTGTCAAATTTACATAAGAACACCACGAAGTCGTTTTCTAAGACGATGGAAATGTTGTACAAATATATAGATCCTAAAACGGATAAATCTGCTTCACTAATTGCGGAAGATGTTTGGGAGGTTATCCAGGAAAATGCAGACCTGCTGGACAGTACTATTATTTATGATCGTGATTTTGGTTTTGATTACTTTGGTTTCAAAACACTTGAGAAATCTTACCTGCTGAAAGTAAATGGTCAGATTGTAGAGCGCCCGCAACATCTGTTTATGCGTGTTGCTGTAGGTATCCATAAATCAGATATTGAGAGTGCAATTGCTACTTATAACCTGATGAGTGAGCGTTGGTTTACACACGCGACTCCAACGTTATTTAATGCCGCAACTCCAAAACCACAGATGTCTTCCTGCTTCCTGTTAACTATGCAGGATGATAGTATTGAGGGGATCTATGATACATTAAAACAAACTGCTAAAATATCTCAGAGTGCAGGTGGTATCGGGCTGAGTATTCACAATGTACGTGCTACAGGATCTTATATCAGTGGTACCAACGGAACCAGTAACGGTATTGTACCTATGCTGAAGGTATTTAATGATACTGCCCGTTATGTAGATCAGGGTGGTGGCAAGCGGAAGGGTGCTTTTGCCATTTATCTTGAGCCATGGCACGCTGATGTGATCGCATTCCTGGACCTGCGTAAAAATCACGGTAAAGAGGAAATGCGCGCACGTGACCTTTTCTATGCCCTTTGGGTAAGTGATTTGTTTATGCAGCGTGTGGAAGCTAATGAGGACTGGAGTTTATTTTGTCCGCATGAAGCTCCTGGTCTGGCAGATTGCTTCGGTGAAGAGTTTAATGCTTTATATGAGCGTTACGAAAAAGAAGGAAGAGCGCGTAAAACTATCAAAGCGCAGGAATTATGGTTCGCTATTCTGGATTCACAGATCGAAACTGGTACGCCTTATCTGTTATACAAGGATGCTGCGAACAGTAAATCTAATCAGCAGAATCTGGGCACAATCAAAAGCTCAAACCTTTGTACTGAAATTATTGAATATACGTCTAAAGATGAGGTTGCTGTTTGTAACCTGGCGTCCCTGGCATTGCCACGTTATGTTATTAACGGAGAGTTCGATCATCAGCGCTTATATGATGTTACTTACCAGGTTACGATTAATCTGAACAAGATCATAGATCACAATTACTATCCGATAGAAGAAGCAAGAAATTCCAATATGCGTCACCGTCCGGTTGGACTGGGAGTGCAGGGATTGGCAGATGCATTTATCCTGATGCGTTTACCTTTCGAGAGTGAAGGTGCAAAAGAGCTGAACAAAGAGATTTTTGAAACGATCTATTTTGCTGCAATGACTGCTTCTCATGATCTGGCTGTTAAAGAAGGTGCTTATCAGACTTTTGAGGGTTCTCCATTGTCTAAAGGTAAATTCCAGTTTGATCTTTGGAACGTTAAACCGGAAAGCAACCGTTGGGACTGGGAAACTTTACGTGCCAAAGTAATGAAAGATGGCGTGCGTAATTCTTTGCTTGTAGCGCCAATGCCTACTGCATCGACTTCACAGATTTTGGGTAACAATGAATGTTTTGAACCATATACTTCAAACATCTATACCAGAAGGGTATTAAGCGGAGAGTTTATCGTAGTGAACAAACACCTGCTGAAAGACCTGGTAGCTCTTGGTTTATGGACTCCGGCTATGAAAGACAGAATTATTCTGGCTAACGGATCTATCCAGCATATTGCAGAGATTCCTGACTATATTAAAGAACTCTACAAAACTGTATGGGAAATTAAAATGCGCAGTATCATCGATATGGCTGCTGACAGGGGAGCTTATATCTGCCAGTCACAATCGCTGAATCTGTTCATCAACGCGCCAAATACGTCTAAACTGACTTCGATGCATTTCTATGCCTGGAAGAAAGGTTTGAAAACAGGTATGTATTATTTACGTACGCAGGCTGCATCTCAGGCGGTTAAATTTACTGTAGAGAATCAGGCTGGTAAAAATATGGAACCTGTTATTCCTGCACAGATCGATCAGGTCGTTGAAGAAATTACTGACGGACCGGTATGTTCAATGGAAGAAGGTTGTATTAGCTGTTCAGGTTAATCATTAACTATATTATACTTTACAAGGCTGCTTAACTCTGTTAGGCAGCCTTTTTTCTTTATACAGTTTTTTTTACGCCGTAAACCTATTGTCATTTTAAATGGAAGCCAGAACTGCATTAATTACTGATCTTGTATCTTTGTGTTAATGGCTAAACACGAAATCATACCTTGCGAACGCTGTGGTACATCTATAGAGTGTAAGGCTAATTCTTATACCAAGTGCCAGTGTAGTGTGGTTCATCTGGACCTAAATGAAGTACAGTACATTAGTGAGAACTATGAGAGCTGTCTTTGTGCTACCTGTCTTTTCGCTTTGCAGCAGGAATACAGGGATACTATTGGTTCCTGAAGCTTACGCGCATCTTTTATTTTTTTTGGCTAACTTTGCAATAAATTATTTGTTGATAAAGAATGGCTAAAGTACAAGTTGGATTGGTGCAGATGAGTTGCACCAGTAACAAGCAAGAAAATTTAGATAAAGCAATCGTAAAGATTCGTGAAATTGCAGCACAAGGGGCACAGGTTGTCTGTCTGCAAGAGCTCTTTACTTCGCTTTATTTCTGCGATGAAGAGAACTATGACAACTTCAAACTGGCAGAAAGTATTCCGGGTCCGTCTACAGATGCCTTATCGGCAATTGCAGCAGAACTGAACGTGGTAATCATAGCTTCTCTTTTCGAAAAAAGAGCTGCTGGAATCTACCATAATACAACTGCTGTACTCGATGCTGACGGAACTTACCTTGGTAAATACCGTAAGATGCATATTCCTGATGATCCGGGATTTTATGAGAAATTTTATTTTACACCTGGTGATCTTGGTTACAAGGTGTTCAAAACTAAATATGCGAAAATTGGTGTATTGATTTGCTGGGATCAGTGGTATCCTGAAGCTGCTCGTATAACGGCGCTTATGGGAGCAGATTTCCTGGTTTACCCGACTGCTATCGGCTGGGCAACTACTCAGGATGAAGAAACCAATAAAGAGCAGTATAATGCATGGCAGACTATCCAGCGTTCTCACGCTATTGCCAATGGAATACCTGTAGTTAGTATTAACCGCGTAGGTGAAGAAGCAGGTGTTTCTTTCTGGGGAGGTTCTTTTGTATCCAATCCTTTCGGATCACTATTATATCAGGCTTCCCATAGTGCAGAAGAACTGAAAGTTGTAGAACTTGATCTTTCTAAATCAGATAGCTACAGGACGCACTGGCCTTTTTTAAGAGACAGAAGAATTGACAGTTACGGACAAATCACTAAAAGATATTTAGATGACGAGTCTATTTGATAATTCGCCGAAGAAAGCGGGGTACCGTTTTCCGGCTGAATGGGAAAAACATGAAGCTACCTGGCTGACCTGGCCTCATAAAGAAGCATCATGGCCAGGGAAACTGGATACGATTTATGCGCCGTATTGCGAATTCATTAAGGTTGTAGCTAAAGGTGAAAAAGTAAGAATCAACGTGAATGATGAAGCAACTAAAGCTTTTGCTACGGGTAAATTAGCAGAAGCGGGTGCAGACCTTAGTCAGATTGAATTCTATTTTAATCCGAGCAATGATGCCTGGTGCCGTGACCATGGTCCTGCATTTCTGCTCAATCGTGGTGCTGCCGAACCTAAAATGATTGTGGACTGGGGTTATAATGCCTGGGGAGGTAAATATCCTCCTTTTGAGCAGGATGATGTTATCCCAACGCGTATAGGTGATCATTTCGGCCTGCCGGTGTTTCACCCTGGGATTGTTATGGAAGGTGGTTCTGTGGAATTTAACGGGGCTGGTACTATTCTAACTTCCAGAGCATGTTTGCTGAATGAAAACAGGAACCCTGAACTGAATCAGGAACAGATCGAAACTTTTCTGAAAGAATGTTACGGGGCTGAACAGGTACTTTGGGTTGGCGATGGTATTGTCGGTGACGATACTGATGGGCATATTGACGATATCACCAGGTTTGTAAATGCCAATACAGTATTAACTGTGGTGGAGTCTAATCCTTTGGATGAAAATTACCTTCTGCTTCAGGAGAATCTGGAAGAGCTTAAGGCTATGCGTTTAATAAATGGAGAGCCTTTACAAATTCTAAAGTTACCAATGCCCTCACCTGTGATTTATGAGGACACAAGATTACCTGCATCGTATGCAAATTTCTATATTGCAAATGCTGCAGTAATTGTACCTACTTTCCGTGATGTTAATGATGAACCAGCACTGGAAATTATCCGTCAGGCATTTCCTGACCGGAAAGTTGTTGGTATTGATTCGACTGACATCATCTGGGGACTAGGGAGTTTTCACTGCCTTAGTCAGCAGGAGCCGGCTGTCTAGCTGCTGGCAGTTTTATACTGAAATAAACTAAATGAAAATGTGGTGTTCACAGGATCAGCACAGATAAAAAAAATATACGAATGAAATTATTAGCAGGAAAAACAGCATTGATTACTGGTGCTTCTAAAGGGATTGGCCGTAAGATTGCCGAAAAATTTGCTGAGCAGGGCGCTCATGTAGCCTTTACCTATTTATCTTCAGTGGAGAAGGGGCAAGCCTTGGAGCAGGAACTTCAGGCTTACGGTACAACTGTAAAAGGTTACCGTTCGGACGCGTCTAAATTTGATGAAGCTGAAAAATTAATTGCCGATATCATTACCGACTTCGGAACACTTGACATTGTAGTTAACAATGCAGGAATTACAAAAGATGGCTTACTGATGCGTATGAGTGAAGAGAACTGGGATGATGTATTGAATGTTAACCTTAAATCTGTATTCAACGTAACCAAAGCAGCGTCTAAAATTATGATGAAAAACCGTAAAGGTGTATTTATCAATTTAAGTTCTGTAGTGGGTGTTCAGGGTAATGCAGGCCAGGCTAACTATGCTGCTTCAAAAGCAGGTATTATCGGTTTTTCTAAATCAGTTGCTAAGGAACTGGGTTCAAGAAATATCCGTACAAATGTTGTGGCTCCTGGTTTTATCAGAACAGAAATGACTGAAATACTAGATCCTAAAGTTGTTAAAGGCTGGGAAGATGGTATTCCGTTGAAACGTGCCGGAGAAGCTGAGGATGTTGCTAATGTATGTGTGTTCTTGGCATCTGATATGAGTGCTTATGTAACCGGACAGGTTCTGTCTGTTTGCGGTGGAATGTTATAGACTCAATTCCTATAAAAAAAGGTAAAGCTCCATAGATTATGGGGCTTTACCTTTTTTTATGCGCTTTCTTTTTCTTCATCAGGTTTAATTCGCACATTAGGGTAAGATATGGAATTCACCACGACACAAACAATTGAAATACTGGGGACGATTGCTTTTGCGATTTCAGGCTCATTTGCGGCTATGCAGCGGCGTCTTGATCCGTTCGGGGTGTTGATCATAGCTTTTGTGACTTCTATCGGTGGGGGTACTGTTAGGGACATGCTGCTCGGTGATACACCCGTCAAATGGATGCGGGATGTGAATTACTGCCTGCTGATCCTGGTGACGTCCCTGCTGACCATCTTTTTCAAGACCCATATCAAGAAATTTAAGATTACACTTTTCCTGTTCGATTCACTGGGATTAGGGCTTTTTACGGTCCTTGGTATTCAGAAAGGAATAGCTTTTGGGCTCAGCCCGGGTATTTGCATTGCCCTGGGAACGATTACAGGTTGCTTCGGTGGGATTATCAGGGATACATTGCTGAACACTATACCGCTGATATTCAGAAAAGAGATCTATGCGACCGCTTGCATTATCGGCGGTTTGCTTTATTTCTTACTGCTGCAATTTAATCTAAAAGCCGATGTAGCGAAAATTCTGGTGATTGTATTCATTTTCGCTTTGCGGATAGTTGTGGTACGGTATAAACTGGCATTGCCTAAATTTGGTTACTAGTTTTTGGCATCCTCACGGATAATAACAAAGACATCTTCGTTATCCTTTTTCATGAAATACTTTTCGCGGGCAAATTTCTCTGCTGTATTCAAATTGGTGTTCAATTCGTTGAGATCCTTTTTCACCTTGGCGGTTTCTGTCTCATAAAAATCCTTCTCCTGCTGGAGTTTATGGACTTCTGTGCGGTATTCATATTGAGAGAGCATATCATTCTTGTCGAAAAATAACATCCATACCACAAACGCTGCGGTTGACAGGAAGTATTTATTTCTAAAAATGTCGAATAATCTGTTCATTGTGTCAAACTTACATAAATTCCTTTTTATGTGCAATATAATTGTCTTGCATATAAAAAGGATTTATCGGTCTCTCCTCAACCGATGAAAACATTATTTATAGAGGAAATATATAAATAAAAAAAAACATCCGCTGGTATTTTTGCGGATGTTTTTAAAGGATTAAAATCCCATATAATGCTGAAGGTCAGCTTATTTTTTCAGGAATTTGAAATCTTTTCCAATGAAACGTGCTGCAGAACCTAATTCTTCTTCAATACGTAATAATTGGTTGTATTTTGCGATCCTGTCAGAACGTGAAGCGGAGCCGGTTTTGATCTGTCCACAGTTTAATGCTACTGCAAGGTCAGCGATAGTTGTATCTTCAGTTTCTCCTGAACGGTGACTCATTACCGAAGTATAACCACTGTTCTGAGCTAATGAAACTGCATTGATAGTTTCTGTCAGGGAACCGATCTGGTTTACTTTAACCAGGATAGAGTTAGCGATGCTCTTATCGATACCTTGTTGTAAACGTTTTACGTTAGTTACAAACAAGTCATCACCTACTAACTGTACTTTGTTACCGATAGCAAGCGTTAAAGCTTCCCATGCAGCCCAGTCATCCTCATCCAGACCATCTTCAATAGAGATGATCGGGTATTTATTAGCCCAGTCTACCCAGTATTTCACCATCTCATCAGAAGATAATTTCTCGCCTGAAGATTTGTGGAAGTTATAAGTTTTTGTTTTCGAATCGTACATCTCAGATGCAGCAGCATCCATAGCGATCCAGATATCTTTACCCGGTTTGAAACCAGCAGTTTCGATAGCTGTAAGTACAGTTTCGATAGCTTCAACATTTGAACCGATGTTTGGTGCGAAACCACCTTCATCACCAACATTAGTTGAATAACCTTTTTTCTTTAATACATCTTTCAGGTGGTGGAATACCTGAGTACCCATTTGAAGTGCTTCAGAGAAACTGCTTGCACCTAAAGGCATGATCATAAATTCCTGGAAATCAATTTTGTTATCTGCATGGGCACCGCCATTCAGAATATTCATCATCGGAACAGGTAATGTATTTGCATTTACACCACCGATATAGCGGTATAATGGTTGTCTGCTTTCTTGTGCTGCTGCTTTAGCTACTGCAAGTGAAACGCCTAAAATGGCATTAGCACCTAAGTTTCCTTTATTTTCAGACCCATCAAGGTCGATCATAGCTTTATCGATCAGGTTTTGTTCGAAAACATCGATACCCTGCAGTTCTTTAGCAATTTTCTTGTTAACGTTCTCAACTGCTTTAAGTACTCCTTTACCCATATAGACGTTTTTATCTCCGTCTCTGAGCTCAACAGCCTCATGTTTGCCAGTACTTGCACCAGAAGGTACGGCAGCACGGCCCATCTGGCCATTTTCAGTGATTACTTCTACTTCAACAGTAGGATTACCTCGTGAATCGAGGATTTGCCTTGCATGAACATCAATAATTAAACTCATTTGATTTGTTTTAAGTTGTTTTATATCCTTAGTGTAAATATTACAATTACTAGGTTATGATCAAAGTTAAAATAAAATTTAGACTTAAAGGCTTGGAATTGAGGATAAAATTATTCCCATTTAAACACTCTGACTGCCAGCGCATAGATACCAAGACCCCAGATCAGCATAATCAGGATTTGTTGCCTTACGTCCCACAGGCCTGCGCCTTCAAAAGCGATCTGTCTCATTGCATCGTTCAGATAGGTGAGTGGCAGTGCCTTGCTAATCGGCTGCAGCCATGACGGGAAGTTATCAATAGAGAAAAAAGTGCCCGAAAGCAGGAATTGAGGGAGTGTGATAATATTGGAAATAGGAGGGATTGTGCTCTCACTTTTAGCAATTCCTGACACCACAAATCCAAAACCCATAAAAACTACAAGGCCTATAACTGACAGAATCAGCATGTTTAATACGGTAGTTACACCATGGATCAGCGTGAAATCAAAAAAGAAATGACCGATGACAATAATAAAAACTGCACCAAGTAACGCAAAACCTATCCTGGCAAGTCCTTCACCAAGGATAATGCTGGAACGGCGGACCGGAGTTGCGAAAAAACGTTTGATAACCAGGGTCTGTCTTAAATTGAAAAACACGAAGGCTGTGCCAAAAACACCCGTGCTCAGCAGGGAAAACCCTAATTGTCCGGGCAGGATGAAGTCAATAGTTCTGTAGGTTCTTCCCTGTACCGTGCTCTCGCGGATTTCTGCAACAGCAGGTTTGAGATCTTTGGAATTCAGGGTGTACATCAGATTATTTAAAACAGATTTAAGGATATTGCCCTTATCTATCGATGCGGCACTGTAGCTTACATTTGCCAGGTATTCAGGTTTTTCATTCCCACTTTTCTGAATGTTGATTACTCCGGCATAATGACCTTTTTCCAGTTCATTCTGGATTTCCTCATTGTTTTTATCTTTGATCAGCCTGATTACGGCTGTATGCTCCAGCGCCTGCATAACGGGGTTCTGGAGATCTGAACCCGGTGCAACAGCGAGGTCTACTTTAACACCACCACCACCAAGAAATCCAAATACAAGAATAAAGATTAGCGGAAAAGCAAGCGTAAAGACAACAGCAGAAGGGCTGCGCATGATAGAACGGAAACTAGCTTTGGCAAGCGCAAGCGTAGCGGTAGTATGATTGTATGGTTTATTCATTATAGAAATTAAATAGGCTGCTTAGCCTTCGCGCCACTGCTGGCCTGTTAAATTAATGAAGACATCTTCGAGGTTTGCTTTCTTCACCTCTTTTTTACGTTCAAAACCAGAACTGATGAGCTGATCAATCAGGTTATCCGGAGAATCCAATGCGATAATCTCTCCGCTTTCTACAAAAGCGACGCGGTCGCATAGTTGTTCCGCCTCATCCATATAATGTGTAGTGAGTACAACAGTTGTTCCCTGATCACGAATTTCTGAAATCAGATCCCACAGATTACGGCGAGCCTGCGGATCAAGTCCGGTAGTTGGTTCATCAAGAAATATAATTTTAGGGGAATTCAGCAGGGTAGTTGCAATAGAGAAGCGTTGTTTCTGTCCGCCGGATAAAGCTTTGTATTTCGCTTTCGCTTTGTCCTGAAGGTTTACTTTTTCGAGCATTTCCATTGGCTTTACCTTTACACCGTAAAGACCCGCGAACAGCTCCAGCAGCTCTACAAGATTCAGGTTCGGGTAATACCCTGCCGCCTGCAGCTGAACACCAATAATCCTTTTAATAGCATTAGCATCTTTATCTACTGACAGACCGTCGACGTAGATTTCACCGGAAGTTTTTTCGCGCAGCGTCTCTATAATTTCCAGCGTAGTAGTTTTTCCGGCGCCGTTTGGTCCTAGCAGACCGAATATTTCATGGTTATAAACATCAAAGCTTATACCTTTTACCGCATTGAAATCTGCGTAATTTTTGATCAGATTGCGTACACTGATTATCGCATGAGGTTGATCCATAGCATAAATGTAACAAGGTTTAAAACAAAAAGGAAGTGACCGTGATCACTTCCTTCTAAAAATGGCTGTATAATGATTGTATTCCTTGTTACCAGCTCAGTTTGCCAGTGATTACATCTACAAACTCGTCAAACAGGTAGCGTGAATCGTGCGGACCTGGAGACGACTCCGGGTGATACTGTACTGAGAACGCTTTTTTACCTTTCACACGAATACCTTCGATGCTCTGGTCATTCAGGTTAATGTGTGTAATTTCTACTTTGTCAGAACTTCTGACATCTTCAGGAATAACACCGAAACCATGGTTTTGTGAAGTTACTTCACATTGATTTCTGATTATATTTTTTACCGGGTGATTTAATCCCCTGTGTCCGTTGAACATTTTCATGGTTCCGATACCATTCGCCTGCGCCAGTAACTGGTGGCCAAGGCAGATACCAAATAATGGTTTATCGGCTGCCAGAATGCTTTTTACAGTATCAACTGCATATGGCATTGCACCCGGGTCACCAGGACCGTTTGATACGAAATAACCATCAGCGCCCCATTTTTCCATTTCTTCGAAAGAAGTTTTTGCAGGGAAGACCTGTACATAGATATCTCTAGCTACAAAATTACGAAGCGTATTTTTCTTAACACCGAAGTCTAGCGCAGCTACTTTTAAAGTTGCATCAGGAGATCCGAAGAAATAAGGCTCTTTCGTGGAAACCTGAGAAGACAGTTCCAAACCGTCCATTTCAGGGACTGCTGCCAACCTGTTTTTCAACTCTTCGATATCAGTGATTTCAGAAGAAATAATAGCGTTCATAGCTCCCTGGTCTCTGATCTTGCGAACCAGTGCACGGGTATCGATATCTGAGATTCCAACGATGTTCTCATTCTGGAAATAGTCCTGGATAGATTCTGAAGCCTCTTTTCTGCTGTAGCCGATGTTGTAATTTTTACAAACCAGACCTGCAATTTTGATAGAGTCAGATTCTATTTCTTCCTTATGAATACCATAATTACCAATATGGGCATTCGTAGTGACCATAATTTGTCCGAAATAAGAAGGGTCAGTGAAAACTTCCTGATAACCCGTCATACCTGTGTTAAAACAAATCTCTCCCGTTGTAGTACCGATTTTACCGGCAGCTTTACCGTGATAAACAGTGCCATCTGCCAATAACAGGATCGCAGGTAACTTGGTGTAGTTAGTCATTGTAATTAAAATGAAAAATAAAGATTAAAAAAGGGATTAATGAAAGGGGAATTGCGCGATTGTAAGCGCTGAGCTGATTTACAGATATGGTGTTGTATAACCCCTTCATTTCGGGATACAAAGATATGATTTTGAATAGGCTTTTCATATTTTTTTTTTTGAACGAATATGCGGAGGGGCTGCATTGGCCCAGAAAAACTGCCGAACGCATTCGATTCTCGGCTGAATACGCTAATTTTGGTAGCTTAATTAGAAATATATGTCTATACACAAAGAAGTGAAGCGTATTACGACCCACATCCTTCAGGAGATGAAGACAAGTGGGGAGAAGATCTCTATGTTAACTGCATATGATTATTCAATGGCAACTGTTCTGGATGATGCCGGACTGGATGTATTGCTGGTTGGAGATTCAGCTTCCAATGTTATGGCCGGTCATGAAACGACTTTGCCTATTACCCTGGATCAAATGATTTATCATGCGCAGGGCGTAGTAAGAGGTGCAACACGCGCATTTGTAGTGGTAGATCTGCCTTTCGGATCTTATCAGGGAAATAGTAAAGAAGCACTGAGTTCTGCAATCAGAATTATGAAAGAATCCGGGGCACATGGCGTGAAGCTGGAAGGCGGAACTGAAATCGTTGATTCAATTCAGCGGATTATTACTGCCGGAATTCCTGTGATGGGCCATCTTGGTCTGACTCCACAATCTATTTATAAATTCGGAACCTATACTGTAAGAGCAAAAGGAGAAGCAGAGGCTGAAAAGTTGAAAACAGATGCACTTGCCCTGCAGGAAGCCGGATGTTTTGCTGTCGTTTTAGAAAAAATACCGGCTGCTTTAGCGAAAGAAGTATCAGAAAGTCTGGTGATTCCGGTAATCGGAATTGGTGCAGGACCGGATTGCGACGGTCAGGTATTGGTAGTCAATGATATGATCGGATTAACCAAAGGATTTAAACCTAGGTTCCTGCGTCAGTATGCCAATTTATATGAGGGAATTCTGGAAGCTGCTAAATCTTATATTGAAGATGTGAAGCGTAAAGATTTCCCGAACGAGAAGGAGCAGTACTAAAAGAAACAAAACAAAACCAAGACAAAGGAATACCAAAAGACATGCCTGTTACCGATAAAGATATACTCTACGAAGACAATCACCTCATTGCTGTTTCTAAAAGAGCAGGAGATATTGTACAGGTAGATGAAACCAAAGATGAGCCGCTCGATGAAAAGGTCAAGCAATATCTCGCTGTTAAATACAATAAACCAAATAGCGCCTTTCTGGGAGTTGTTCACCGGCTGGACCGCCCGGTAAGCGGAGTTATTCTGTTTGCCAAGACCAGTAAAGCGCTGGAGCGGATGAATGCCATCTTTAAGAACAGGGAAGTCAAAAAAACATATTGGGCAGTAGTCCGTAATAAACCACCTCAGTTATCCGCTACACTGGTGCACTGGCTGGTGAAAAATACGAAAACCAATGTAGTGACTGCGCATCAGAAAGAAGTTGTAGGTAGTCAGCGTGCCGAACTCAGCTATCGGCTCATTGGGGAACTAGGTGGGTTTTATCTCCTGGAGGTAGATCCGCTGACGGGGCGCTCACATCAGATCCGTGTGCAGTTAGCCAGCATGGGGTGTCCTATTGTAGGAGACAACAAATATGGTTATCCGCGGGGCAGCCGCAAAGGAAGTATCTGCCTGCATGCCAGAAGGCTTCAGTTCATACATCCTGTTAAAAAAGAGCCGGTACATATTTTCGCCAAATTACCGGTTGACGGCTTCTGGGAGCGATTTGAAGATTTCTAGCTTTAAAATCAAAAACGAAACATCATATAAAAACGCCGGTCTTCTCAAAAGGAAGACCGGCGTTTTTATTGGGTTAAATTATTATTACCAGACAAATGTACCGGCAGCACCCGCAGGCAGGCTAACGGTAACCTGACGGCCTTTATCAGCAATATTAAAACGTTTTTCAGTATGGTCATTATTTACTGCGATAACTACTTTTTTACCATCCGGACGCAGGAAAGCAACGTTTGGTAATGCATCGGGCAGATTAGATTCAATTCTGACTGAATTAGCAGGAACGAACTTTGAAGCATGGCCGATAATATAGTAAGCAACATTTCTGCTAACCTCAGGGCTGATAGTTATTGCACCCAGGCAGGTTGTACAACCACCAACTGTATGCGGTTTATAAGCCGGATCAGCAGCTATATTCCATTCCAGCACATTACGGCTCCAGTTACGGGTAGCACCAATGATCAGTGTAGAAACATGCCATTTCAGGTCTTCATCGAATTTACCCGGACCACCAACCCACTGCTCAGTGAAGTAAAGGTTTTTGTCAGGATGTGCTTCATGAACTTTAGATAACGCAGAAATCTCACCGCCATATAAATGGAATGCAGAACCGTCTACATATTTTTTAGCTTCAGGATCATTCAGAATATCGATAGGATAATCAGGTCTGTCCGCGTTGTGGTCATAGATAATAATTTTGGTTTTGATACCGGCAGCTTTAAATTCAGGACCTAAAGCTTTTTTGATAAAGTCAGCCTGTGGTTTAGCCTCCATATACATACTTGGTACGTTTCCAGGGTGTAAAGGCTCATTCTGAATTGTGATGGCATCAATAGTAATACCTTCTTTTTTCATCGCCTGAATATATTTGATCAGGTACTTCGCATAGGAAACATAATACTCAGGTTTCAGTTCACCACCTTTAAAACTACCATTGGTTTTCATCCAGGTTGGTGCAGTCCATGGAGAACCCAGAATTTTTATACCCGGTTGCAATGCCACAATCTTTTTAAGTATAGGAACCAGGTCTTTCATTTCTTCCGCCATGGAGAACTTCTCCTGATTAATATCGGTCTGACCTTTAGGTAACTCGTTATAGGTGAAAGTATCTGCGCTTAGATCGGAGCCGCCAATACTTACACGAAGATAGTTCGCGCCGATGCCATTTCCTTCAGGAGAAAAAAGCTCTTTCAGCAGCGCATCCTTAGTATTGTTTTCGAGTCCGTTAATCAGACTGGCACTTCCACCCGTTAAGGTATAACCGAAACCATCAATAGTCTGATATTTTTTCTGGTCGTTCACTGTGATTGTTGCCAGTCCGGCCTCACCGTTTCCAAAATTTAATGGTTGTTTTTGTAATTCAAGCAAGGATGCGCGATCACCGGTGGTTAACCAGAGTTCCATATCCGTTTTAATACCGGTATTTCCCGGATTATCATTATTCCCTGTTTTCTTGGCTGAACAGGCTGTTAAAGCAATCGCAGCGGCAAATAAGATGTATTTCTTCATAGACAATAGTTTTGATGACGGTTAACCCCGGTTAACGGTCTCATGGAGACACATAACTGGGGAATTTAATATTTTAATTAGGGTGCGTAATTGAAGTTAACTTTTTGATTGCTGATTTGCAGGCTGAATTCACCGGCTTCAGTAATTCTTTTTCCATCTGCCTGTGCAAAACTTAGGTCCTGCGGGCTAAGCTGGAAAGTAACTGTTTTTGTTTCGCCTGGTTGCAATTCAATTTTATCAAATCCACGAAGTCTTTTCGCATCCGGGCTGATTAAAGTGGCAACTAAATCCGAACTAAAAAGCAGTACGCTTTCTTTTCCTGCAACTTTACCAGTATTGCTGACTTCAACAGAAACGGTTAGGTTTTCACCGGCTTTTAAAACATCAGAACTCAGTTTAATCGGACTGTATGCGAAAGTAGTGTAACTCATACCCTGGCCGAATACATATTGCGGGTTATAATCCGCATCATAATTGTAAACGCCTTCGGTTGTTGAACGTGATTCTGACGGTTTATGATAATAGGTGAACAAAGCATTAGGGAACTGAGGATAGGTGTATGGCAGTCTTCCTGATGGATTTACTTTACCGAACAGTACGTCGGCGATAGCAATACCTCCGAAATTACCTGGAAGATAAGTTTGCAGAACGGCAGCCATCTGTGGCTCGAATTTGCTGATCACCCTTGGACGGCCTTCATTTAAGACCAGAACGATTTTCTTTCCGGTAGCAGCGAGACGTGTGGCCAGTTTGGTCTGCAGCTCGGAAATATACAGGTCACTTAGGTTTCCCGGAGTTTCAGTATAAGAATTTTCACCCAGACAAAGCACAACTACATCTACATTTGCTGCAGCGGCGACAGCAGCATCCAGTTGATCTTCATATTCTTCAAAATACTTACCATCCATTTTATAGCTCACACCGGGAACATAAGTTACATTTTCTTTACCGGCTTTATCTTGCATAGCTTTCAGGATTGTATGATAGGCAGCAGCAAACTCTTCTACCTTTTCACCCTGCCAGGAATAAGTCCAGGCGCCATTCAGTGTACGCATACTGTTTGCATTAGGCCCGGTAACCAGAATTTTAGTGCCTGCTTTTAGCGGTAATACCTGATCTTTATTTTTGAGCAAAGTTAAAGATTCGGCGGCCGCCTGATAGGCTGCGTCCTCGAAGGCTTTGCTACCAAATTCCGGATAATCTTTAGGGTTTGTAACCGGTTTTTCAAACAAGTTCAATTCAAATTTCAATGTCAGGATACGACGTACGGCATCATCAATCCGCTCCATAGAGACTTTGCCTTCTTTAACAAGAGCTATAAGGTCATCACAGAAAGGTTCGTAATTATAGGCGACCATAGACATATCAATACCTGCATTAATTGCAATCATAACCGCATCCTTATTATCTTTAGCTACACGGTCACGCTGATAAAGATTTTCAATATCCCCCCAATCAGTTACAACCAGACCTTTAAAGCCGAGTTCTTTTTTCAGCAAGTCGGTTAAAATTTTAGGGTTAGCATGTACTGGTACGCCGTTAATCAGGCCTGAATTTACCATAATCGTTTTTGCACCCGCGTCAATCGCAGCTTTAAATGGAGGTAAATGATACTCTCTTAAAGCCTGATCAGAGATGAAAGCCGGTGTGCGGTCTTTTCCTGAAACCGGCACCTGATAACCCAGAAAGTGTTTAACGGACGAAGCCACACGAATAGGATTTCCCACATCATTATGTTCACCTTCCAGACCCTTTACAGCCTGAACACCCATTTGGGCAATTAGATAAGGATCTTCTCCGAAACTTTCCCACTGACGTGGAAAACGTGGATCAGCACCCAGGTCCAGCAGTGGAGAGAATGCCCATGGAATAGAACTCGCCCTGGTTTCGTACGCTGTAATTTCTGCTGCTCTGTGCACTAGCTGGCGGTTGAAAGAGGCTGCCTGTCCAATCTGCTGCGGGAACATAGTTGCTCCGGCAGTATAGGTTTCACCGTGGATTGCATCAATGCCATAAATTACAGGGATACCCTTGTTCTTCATCGCTGTTTTCTGAATCTGGCTAATGATATCGAACCAAACTGCAGGAGTTCTTGCACGGTTATTAGAGGTGTTCAGGACAGAACCTAATTTATATTTCAGCAACGCTTTTTCCATAGCCTGCTTATCCAGGCTAAACGGTTCAGCACTGGTAAAACGGTCATTCCCTTTTCCAATTACGTCCAAGGTAATCTGTGCCATCTGACCAACTTTTTCTTCCAGGGTCATTTTGCCGATCAGGGCTTCAACCTTAGCGCTGGTGTTTTGCTGTGCCTGTAGAGATAAACCACCTCCTAAAAACAGGAGCAGGCAGAAATTAAATTTTTTGTACATGATATTTGTGTGGTGAAATTCCAGGAGCCCACCGGACTCCTGGTTTATTAAATTGCATTATTTGAGATTCGGGTTCCGGTCGATCTCAGTCTGAGGTGTCGGGAACAGAAGTTTTGCTGCAGTGACATTATAGTTCAGGTTTTTCCCTGCACCATCTGTCTGTGCGTTCATAACTTCAATGGCACGACCTGTCCGCAGCAGATCAAACCAGCGGTGACCTTCAAATGCCAGTTCCAGCCTGCGTTCTTTTTCAATAGCCAAACGCATTTCGGTCTGGTTACCAGCCGAAGTTCCAGCCAGGTTTACTCTTTTCCTGATCTGGTCAACCAGGGTTTTTGCCTGTGCCCAGCCACCGCCGCTCAATTCATTGACAGCTTCAGCTTTTAGCAGCAGGATATCAGCCAGACGAATCATATAGCTGTTGCTTTTATCATCAGCACGATACTTATTGATAAAAGGATAATTTGCTTTAGTCCAGTAATCATCAGACCAGCCTTCTGTAGCGACATTTCTGAAAACAAGACTTGACTTTTTACGGATCTCGTCTTTCTCATTATCATAAGCTCTAACCAGGTCATTGGATGGCGTATTAAATCTTTTCCATCCGGTACCTGTAATCACACCTGGCATCCAGTTTCCATGCTGACCACCAAAACCATCATACTGCATTTCCCAGATAGATTCTGAATTGTTTTTATTCGCTTCCAGGAACAGACCATCAAAAGAAGGGAACAGGCTGTATCCGCCAGCGATGGTCGCATCGGCATATTGATTTACTTTTGCCCAGTCTTTGGTCTCCATAGTTGCGTACACCTTTGCAAGCAAGGCATTGGCTACATTTTTGGTGAAAATGCCTTTATTTGGTGCAGTTGCGCTGGCATTTGCCAGTGCAAATTCAAGATCGGAGATGATTTGCTTATAAATATCATCAACAGTGGCTCTTGGAGCCTGCATTTCTGCACTGTTACTTGGTGTTTTAAGTATTAGGGGAGCAGGCCCGAACAGGCGCACGAGGTTAAAATACATATAAGCACGGATTCCGCGTGCCTCACCTAAGATCTGATTTCTTCGTCCATTCGCATCTAAAGCAGGATCCTGAATATTAGGAACATTCTCGAGGACTTCATTACAGTTTTTAATGTCGCTGTATAATGAGCCCCAGTCCCGGCCAACATTACCATTGGTAGAATTGGCTGTGAACAGGTCTAGTTGAATGTTCGCCTGGTTATCTCCACCAGCATAAGCATTATCTGAGATTACGTCGCCATTGGTCATGAAATCCCAGATATGGTAATCATTGTACATACCATCGTAAACACCACGTAATAATTTCTCGGCACCAGCAGCATCCACAAATGCCTTGTCACCTGTAACCTGGTTAAAAGGGTTTTTATCCAGAAAATCTTTTTTACAGCCAGATTGAACTGAAAGGACAAAAGCCCCGGCTGCGATCAGCGTATATATTCTATATCTCATCTTTAACAAAAATTAAAATCCAACATTAATACCAAACAGAAAACTCCTCGCCTGTGGATAAGTACCGTAATCCACACCCATATCAGGGCCATTCGCACCGTAACGGTTAACTTCCGGATCCAGACCAGTATACTTTGTGAAAGTCAGGATGTTATAACCAGTTGCGAATACCATCAGCTTATCCATTTTCCATTTACCAAGCGTTGTTGCGCCGAAGTTGTAAGAAAACGTAGCTGTTTTCAAACGCAGGTAAGAACCGTTTTCAACGAATCTGCTGGATGTTAATGAATTCTGAGAAGATTGTTTCAATGCACGCGGTACGTCTGTGATCTGGCCAGGTGTAGTCCATCTGTTCAGGACGGCTGCACTTTGGTTTTTCGCATCATACATTCCTTCTGTTTCTATGCGGGAAGCATTGAATATCTTGTTGCCTTGTACACCCTGGAAGAAAACAGATAATCCCCAGTTACCCAGAGTCAGGTTGTTGTTCACACCGTAGTTGAATTTAGCTTGTGCAGAACCCAGGAAAGTACGATCGTTAGCATCAATTTTACCGTCGTTATTCAGGTCGGTATAAATTGCATCACCGTTGTTAGGATTTACACCTTCAAATATGTAACCGTAGAAACTGCCCAGTGGGCGGCCTTCCTCTACACGTACAGCAGCATCACGCTCATATAAACCACCGAAATTCAATGATTTTGTTGTTTCACCAAGGCTGGTAACTTTATTTCTGTTAAAGGAAATATTCAGATCAGTAGACCAGGTAAAGTTGGGGCGCTGGAAGTTCTTTGTTGATAAAGCGAACTCCAGACCTTTGTTCTCCATTGAACCTACATTCTGTGCCTGTGTACCTAGAGCCGTAGAAGGAGGAAGTTGTACGTTAATTAACAGGTCATTGGTTTTTTTGATATATGCATCTGCAGTAAACGTTACACGGTTATCAAACATTGTTAAATCCAGACCAATGTTTGTTTGTGTTGTTTTCTCCCAGGTAAGGTCTTCATTAGCAGGCTGAGAGAGCGTGTATGAATTCTGCGCTGTGATCTGATAAAGTTTCATGTAGGCATAGTCTCCGATACCTTCATCATTACCAACTTTACCCCAGCTACCGCGGATTTTCAGGTCGTTAATAGTTTCGCTGTCTTTAAGAAAATTCTCTCCTGAGATTCTCCATCCTGCCGAGAAAGAAGGGAAGTAACCAAAACGCTGGTCTTTGGCAAAACGGGATGAACCGTCTGCACGGAAGTTAGAGCTGAAGAGATATTTACTGTCATAAGCATAAGTAAATCTTCCCAGGTAGGAGCGTTTTGACCATTGTGCACGTTGTGGTACAGTCAATGCTACTGAAGGTGGAATATTATTGCCCTGTGTATCGATAAATCTCGATTCTGAATAATTGTTATAGTTATAATCTGATGACTGGATCGTATAACCAGCAATTGCACCAAAAACATTTTTACCTACGGTTTTATTGTAGTTCAGAATGTTCTCGTTCAGCCATACATTGTCTTTTGTACGGTTATTATTATAAAGACCACGCTCTGTACGGCCGTAAACAGTTTTATACGGATCCAGGAAGTAGTTATAGAATGCCTGTCTAAGATTGGTACTGATGGTCGATTTGAAAGAGAGATCTTTCGTAATATTCACTTCACCGCCGAAAGCACCGATAAACCTGAATTCTCTGTTTTGATTTCTGGAGCCAAAAGCACTTCCTATCGGATGTTCGTAGCCACCAGGTACTGGTGTAAAACTGCCATTTGGTTCATAAATACCGATAGTCGGCGGAGCTGTCAATGCACCCAGGATGACACCACCTCTGGCTATACCAGCATTATCAGGGACATCTACAGATTTATTGAAAGTAAGCGCGGCATTACCAATTAATTTAAACCAGCTGGTTAATTTTTGGTTACCCGAAAAGTTCATAGTGTAGCGATCCAGTTTAGCCGGCGCAACAACACCTTTATCCTGCTGATAGCCGGACGAGAAATAGTATTCGCCACCTTTAACACCACCTGCCAGGGAAACCTGATAGCTGTTTTGGGTACCTGTACCGAAAGTTTCTTTTTGCCAGTCGGTATTTGCATTGCCATGTTCATAACCTAACTCATCCATCAAATTGATGTATTGGTCACGGTTTAATACATCGTAACTTTTCCAGAAATTAGAGAAGCCGGTAAATGCATTGAAACCTACTCTTAGTTTACCCTGCTTTCCTTTTTTAGTTGTAATCAGCACGACACCATTTGCACCACTGGAACCATAGATGGCTGCAGCTGAAGCATCTTTCAGGATAGTCATGGACTCGATGTCATTTGGATTGATAAAACTCGCATCTCTGGAAGTAACTCCGTCAATTACATATAACGGACTGTTAGATGCTGTGATTGAGGTATTACCACGAATACTTACCGTAATTCCTGCGCCTGGTTTACCAGACTGAGAAGTTACCTGAACACCGGCAGCTTTACCCTGTAAGGCCTGCATTGGATTGGTGATTGGCTGGTTTTCGATATCTTTTGAAGATATCGAAACAACAGCAGTTGTTAAATCTTTTTTAGTCTGCGTTCCGTAACCGACAACGATAATCTCATTCAGTTGCTGATTATCATCGCTTAGGTTAACGCTGATGGTTGTTCTGTTATTTACAGGTTGCTCAATCGCAGTATATCCGATAGACGTAAATGTTAATGTAGAACCTGATGGAGCAGTTAAGGTATAAGCGCCATTCGCATCAGTCACCACGCCCTGACTGCTGCCTTTGACTTTTACAGAAACCCCAGGTAGCGGGAGTCCCTGCTGATCTTTCACCTGACCTTTAATTTGAACACCCTGTGCCATTGCTACAGTGATGCTGAATAAAAGACAAGTAATAATTAGAGTAATTTTTCTTCTCATAATCGTTCTTTGTTTAAAAATTATTTGGTGCATAAAGTTAAGATCAATCCTATGTTAATTCAAGTGTTTTGAGAAATAAAAGTGATATAAGTCACTGATATATAAGTATATACGTAAATAATGATACGGTTTAATACCGTAAATGATTTCGGAGTTTAGTGCTGATTTACAGCACTTAAACTTATTTTTGAATCGAGATACACAGCTAGAATGATACGGCCCGATACCGTTAAAAAAAAATGCATAGGAACCCCTTTACAGCTCTGTTTTTGAGTGAATTTTATGTTTAATTGATTGAAAAGGGTGGGGGAAAAGGTGGAGGTTAGTCTTGGTTTACTCTAAAACGAGCTTGCTCCAGCCATTTTTATTTGCCTTTTTAAGAGCCGCTTTACGCTCTTCCATGAGCAGTTTAATTTTCGAACCATAGGTCCAGCAGGTGCTTTGGCGGATATTTAGAATCTCCGCAAGCTTGTGCGAAGATATTTTACCTTTGGTAGTATAGATCAGAAAGATCATATAAAAGGCTTTGTTTATAGGGATACGTGTATTCTGAAAGACAGTATTTGTAGTAACCGATTCTTCATATCCACATTTACTGCAACGGCGGCTATAGGGAATATGTCCCGGATAAAAATGATTGCTTTTACATTTTCTGCAGGTATAACCGTCATTCCATTTCAATTCGGAAAGGAAAAGAAAACAACTGTCCTTATCTGGGTAAATCCGGCTGAACTCTTCAAAATCGACATCTGCTGACATGACCCGGTCTCTTGTAACCTTTTCGACATTGGTTTGAAGTTCCTGGTTGTCCTGCTCAAGTAGGACATTCATCCGGATAATTTCTTCTGCCTGCTGTTTCAAGAGGTCATTTGCTTCTTGTAGCTCGGAATTCTTTGCCTCAATAATCAGGGATTTGTGAAATACTTCCTTCGTTCTTTCTTCGACTTTGGCTTCCAGCTGGTGGTTAAGCTGGTCTTTCAGTTTGCCGTGCTCTGCCATCTGACGAATCATCTGACGCTGCGCATTTTCTTTTTTAGTTTTCAGAATCCGGACTTTGTCACCGATTGCGAACGAGAGGAATACCATCTCCAGAATAAAACAGATGCTGAGACTGTAATAGGCAACAACGCCGAAGTTCAGCCATGAATAGCCCAGCATTATAAAGAACTTCAGGATGAATCCCATGAACAGAAAGCTGTACCCTAATACAAAGAAGCGTGCAGGTTTGTAACCTTTGAGCATAATATGGATTCCGGTATAAAAGGCGACAGACAGTGGAATGAACTCAATGAATTTATAGGTCAGCAGATCCTGATCTATAAACATGGCATAGAAAAAAAGCGCAGTTCGGATACCGATGATCCAGATGATTAGTTTATTCAGGTTAGGTGCTTTCGCCCTAACAAATAAGAGTTCCCTGGTAAATAGCAGGGCAAATATACTGGTGGAGTATAAGGCGAAAGCATAGGCATTCTGATTCCACGCGGGAGAATTTCCCCATAAATACTGGTATGCAATTCCGTCGGAACTCATCTCAAATAGTCCGACACTCAGATTATATAGTACATAATAAAGGTATTGCCGCTGACGCATAGCGATGAACATGATCAGATTGTAAAAACTGAAGACCAAAATCATTCCATAGAAAACACCAAAATAGAAGTATTCATCCAGTGCATAGGAGATAAACCAGTCGACGCTGCGCAGTACAATAATTACGTCTGCAATCTGTGCTGACTTAAACCGGAAGTAATAATCCTGGGTCAGATCATTCTCGTGGTCAATATAAAGGGCAAAGTTCTTATGATGCAGTTCGCGTTCCTTGAAGGGGTAGGCATCTCCCAGTGTATGTACTGTATAGCTGCCATCTTTTTGAGGGAGATAAGCAGTGACATGGTCGATAGTCTGATCAAAAAACTCCAGCATAAATCTCTTTTCTGCTGTGGATTTATGTTTAATCCGGATGCGGTACCAGTAAGTGGATTTGTTGTTCAGCGTCTGAGGAGTGGAAGTTTTACTCGGTACGAAACGATTCCTGAAGGCATCGCTGCTAACCTGTTCAAACGTGAGCTTATTCTGAGGATCCTGCAGACATTCTATTTCAGCGTGATTAAAAATATGCTGATCTACCTGATCTGATATAGCTACAGTTTGCTGGGCTTCAGCTACTGTTTTTGAAAAAAGTAAGCCCAGAAAGAGTAAACCAGAGAATAGGAACAGTATAAATCGCTTGTGCATAGCTTACAGGAACCAGTATAAAAACTATCTGCTAAGGTATGATTTTTTACGCAAAAGGAATAAGATGAGCGCCGTTGCAAATGTCAGCAGATGCACTATATTTGCATCTACCCATTACAAATACAGGATATGCTGATAGATACCATTATCTGGAACCCCGGAGATTCACTGATAGACCTTGGTTTTTTTGCTTTAAGATATTATTCACTTTGTTTCCTGCTTGCGTTTGTTGCAAGTTATATCGTGGTGAAAAAACAGTTCATTAAGCACCACCTCCCTGTTGAGCTGATGGACTCACTTACTATTTATGTCGTATTGGGTACATTAATCGGGGCCAGGCTCGGTCACTGCCTGTTCTATGATTTCGCTTATTATTCTAAACACCCGTTGGAGATTATCCTTCCTTTTACTTTTACACCGGAGTTTAAAATAACTGGTTTTCAGGGGCTCGCCAGTCATGGTGGAGGGCTGGGAATTATGTTCAGTTTATATCTGTATAGCAGGAAATTTAAGCTCAACCTTTGGTTTCTGCTCGATCAGATAGCACTGGTTGTCCCTTTAGCTGGTATGTTTATCAGATTGGGAAATCTGATGAACTCTGAGATTATCGGTAAACCGACCGGCGAAAACTGGGGGTTTGTTTTTCTGCAGGTGGATAAGATTCCCCGTCATCCGGCGCAACTGTATGAAGCTTTTGCTTACTTATTGATCTTTATTTTCGTGTATCAGATAATGAAGAGGTATCCAAAAGCCTCAGGTTATACCTTTGGTATGGTGATCTTTTTGGTTTTCTGTTTCCGAATCGGTATAGAGTTTATAAAGGAAGACCAAAGTGCATTCGAAGCAGGCATGCTTTTGAATATGGGACAAATTCTAAGCATACCTTTTATTCTGTGCGGATTGTTTATTATGTATTTGAAAAGAGGAGCACCCGAAGCTCCCGAGAAAGCGGCGCTTATACGCTAGCTTGTGCGGTTTGCATTTTGGCTTTCCCGGCAAAGCGGAATGAAAGCCAGATGCATAAAGCAAAGCCACTTAAAGCCATTAATGAACCGACATATTCCGGAGAAGTATAGCCGTATCCCGCAGCAATTGGAATTCCTCCAAGAAATGCACCTAAAGCATTCCCGGTATTTGCACTTGCCTGCATAGCTGAAGAAGCCAGCATTTCTGCGCCTTTGGCTGCACCGATCATTAACATTTGCATTGGCGCTATAACAGCAAAAGCCAATGCACCAGTAATAAAAGTAAGCAGTAAAGCCATTGGCTTAAACTGGCTTAGTTCCGCTACAAGAACCAAGGTGAAGACCATAGAAAGTAATAGGAATGCTGTAGTTTTTAAGGGTGAAAATCTGTCTGCAAGCCTTCCTCCAATAAAGTTTCCGACAGCCATACCCAGTCCGGCGATAATCATAATTGGCGTGATCATATTCCCGCTGAAATGCGCAACCTCTGTCATCAATGGAGCGATATAACTGATCCATGCGAATAAGCCGCCTGTTCCGATAGCTGAAATAGCAATAATGATCCACAGTTCTGCTTTCTTAAAAACTTTAAGACTGTCTGAGAACTTCACATCTGATTGCGAAGGTAAGGCAGGCAGCCAGCGCTTAATGCTGAGCACAGTGATAATAGCGATTGCAGAGATTACCATAAATGAGATTCTCCAGTCCAGGTTATGCCCAATAAAAGTACCCAGCGGAACTCCAAAAATATTGGCGATAGTTAATCCCGCGAACATGACAGATACGGATTTAGCCTCGCTGCCCGGGTCTGCAAGGCGGGCTGCCACTACAGCACCAATTCCAAAGAATGCACCATGTGGTAAACCGACGAGGAGGCGTGCTACTATTAATAATTCATAAGTTGGAGCTATACTGAAAAGGATATTTCCCAGGGCGACAATGAGCATTAGTGCCATTAAGACTTTCTTTGGTGGATATTTACCAAGAATACCTACCATGACAGGGGCTCCTATAATTACACCGAGTGCATAAACGGTAATCAGGTTACCTGCTTCCGGTATACTGACTTTAAGGGATCTGGCAACGTCGGGTAAAACACCCATCATCATAAACTCAGTCATTCCCAGGCTGATACCGCCCAGGCATAAAGTAATCAGACTCGCCTTGGTGTTGGTAATCAGTTTCAGTAATTTCATATCCACGAATTTTTTTGCAAAAGTAGGATATTTCTATGATGCTGAATCTATTTAGTTTAGAAATGATAATTGTATGAAATTTCTTCCAGATCTTCTTCCAGTTGTTCCCAATCGGTAAAGCCCGGTGAGATCGTTAATACTATCGCTTTATCTAATTTTTGATGGGCAAATATCTGTTTAACAGCTTCCAGAGGAATACCTGACGGAAGGCCGTTACTTTCGAAATAGGCATCTGCCCAGTGTTTGTAGGTTAATGGATTTCCATCGAAAGGAGATAATAGTTCTGCCGATATTTTTACGGCTGCTGCAGGCTGAGGGGTCTGCCAGTTTTCCTCACCGTCAGACTGCCAGAGGCAAAATGATGTGCCGGCAGAATGAACCGGCTCCCCATAAATAAATTCGTGAAATTGCTCAGGCAGGAGTGGAAGGAGCAGATCTTTATCTGCAGGATCTTCCTCGACGCTGAACCCATTGATTACTGCACCATCTTTAAGAAACAACAGGAGCAGCTGGGCGCCCTCTCCATTGCGCATTTCAAAAAATTCCTCGTCCTCGGACCAATCACTGTTATAAGAATAATATCGGTATTGCCATTCCGGTGAAAGAATGGCGTCCAGTACTGCCATTGACTTACAATAGTTTTTAAGTTGTTTCCAAGACGGAAGCAGTACGGGATTTGCAGTGGAGATCATGTTTATTTTACTTCAATAACGTTTTTTCTTTCTACGGAGATATCAGAACCTTCGGCCAGATACACGGAAACGGGTTCCTTTCCATTTAGAAAAGCAAATTCTTTACCAAAGCTGATACCGAAATCTACATTAATGCTGAAGTCTTTTACTTTATACTGTGCCCATTTTGGGTGACGAACTTCATATTCATTCGTTTTTGTATCGGAATAACGTGCATAACACCAGTAATGCTGTGTAATAAATGCAGCTTCTGTATCGGCCTGAATTTCTGATAATGCTTTATTCGCTTTGATACTGAAAGATTGCCATTCTTTTTTTACTCTCCATCTGTATTCGACTTCTCTTTCTTCTTCCTCTTCTGCCCAACGGTGGTTCATAGGCATCGAAACATAGTTCTCATTGTAAATGGTATTTGCAACTACAGAAAGGGCGAAACGCGGAACGATTTCCCTGATGAAAACTACACCACTTTTAACCTGATCCCCATCTTTTCTTTTGACATAGAACCGGAGATTTGCCTGTTCGAAACTGGCATGAAATGGTACGCTAAAGCCAAGTAGCCGCGTATTTTTAAATAAAAAACCGATTAAGCTGACATAGCAGGTGTCATTATGTAAATCCAGTTCAGTCCCTGCCGGAAGGTAGGGGGTCAGGATATTTTTGTCGATGGTGAAATTGGCTATAGCCACCTTTCTCCATTCTGCAGTTAAGAAACTCATTTTTGGTTAGTTCTAGTACAATTGATTAGCCCAAAATACTAAAAAAAAGAAATTATCGCGGTGATAACCCCTCTGAATTAAATAATCTGACGATCTAATTATGTTTGACGAGGTATATCAGGGAATATTTTCAATAAAGATGCGGCTAAGTTTCCGGCCATATTTCTGCTGTCTGGACCAATTCGACCTGTTCGGCAGGATGCTGGCGATAGGCATAATGATATATACCGTAATATTTTTCTCCTAAAGGACCATCTATGAAATTCGTAAAATAATTAAAGTCAAATCCGGTAGCAGCAAGCGTTTGTTTTTCGATCTGAAATACACCCTGCTGGACAAACTGGTCCAGAATAGCTGTATTCTTTTTCAGAATATGATTTACTTCTTTAAATACATTATTCCGGCCTCTGTTTAGGGCGTTATGATAGTGGCTCCGGCAATGGTCATTACAAAATTTCTTGTCGGTCCTGCCCCTGATTCTGTTTCCACAATCGATACAATATTCCATGGTTCTCTGATTTGAATTTGGTTAATTCAAAGTTAGTTTATTATTAAAATCTAGGTATTTTTTAACCGGCTATAAACGTTTGAATACTAATTAATACGGTTATTCCGGATTAAGTTTGAATGTAATATTTATAATTAACTAATAATTAATATTTTCAGACTTATGAATCAGAATCAAAACAGTGTGTGTCTAACCGGCTATGCAGGCTCAGATCCGGTAATAGTATATTTCGCTGAAGATAAGAAAATGGCCAGGGTTAATCTTGGTGTACACGAGTTCTTCCGGAATAGCCTGGGAGATATGATAGAGCAGACGCTGTGGTTCAGCCTTATTTTCTGGAATGGAAAAGTAGATTTGGTGGAGCAGGTAGTGCGCAAGGGAGCGCATTTATATATAGAAGGCAGATTAAGCGCGCAGCATTATATAGATAAGCATGGTGTTAAGCGATACAGTACAGAGATCGTAGTCCATAAAATGGAATTAAAACCCCATTCCTGAAAAAAGCTGTTCCTGTGTTTAAAGAATAAATTCCCAGGAACAGCTTCTTCGGATATTTTTACAAACTTACTTTTACGCCAGCTGAAAAATTACGCAACGGTGCGGCGTTATAATAACGGCCTGCTGCAGCATTGAGATCATTTCCTAAGCTATAACGTTCATTAAGCAGATTATCGGCAGTTGCGAAAATCTCCAGCGGAAATCCTGCTATACTGGTATTTCTGAAATTTATTCCCATCTGTAACAGGTGATAAGCTTTAGCGGTTGCAGTATTCGCATCGTTGAGCGGAATCGAACTTGTGTAGTTATGTTGTATAAAAGTAGAAAAACCACCTGGCAGAGTTCCTTCCAGGCCGCTAACCAGGCCAAATGCAGGAACACCACTTAGCTTCTTACCGGAATAGTCCTGGTTTGAGTTGCTGTATCCTGCGAAACGGAAATGGCTGAAAGTTGCTGCATTACGAAGAGTAAGTTTTCTTAACAGGCCATTCTTTCTGTCTTTAAGCAGGAAGAATGAAGTGCTGGCTTCTATTCCATTCTGGCGCGTACCACCGGCATTAATGAAATATTCTGTGTCATTTTCATTCAAACGTCTTACGATTGCCTGGCTCAGTTTGTAGCTGAATGCAGTAAGGTCCAGCTGGAAAAAGCCCGCTGCGGGAAGGTATTTAAAACCACTTTCTATATTCCATCCTTTTTCTGGCTGAAGATCGGTATTGATTACCTGGTCCGATGCCCTGATTTCAGCTAAGCTTGGCGGAGAATAACCCCTGCTCAGACTGGCATTCCATACGATATCAGGTGTGATTAACCAGGAAACTGCGGCTCTGGGCATTAGCTGCAGGTCCAATACTTGTTTTCTTTGTGCAATCTCCTTTGGAAAACTGCTGCTGTATTTGTACCGGTAATCATTCAGACTAGCGGAAAATTCGACAAGAACCCGTTTGAAGATATCCACATTTATATGTGCAAAACCAAAAGTTCCTGCTGCATTAAGCTCATCTTGTTTCTGTTTATTACCCCTGATTCCTCTGTTATTATCGTAGTTTCTGACGTCAGAATGCGTTTTTGAGTGTTCAAATCCTAAATCGAATTTCCAATTCAGGTTATTTGAGTTTTCCACATATTCCACATAAGTTCTTAACCCAAGTGTCGATTCATATCGCTGTTCATAATTTGTGATAAACGGATTTTTGAAGTCTGTGTAAGACGCGAATACTGAAGTAACCTGACGGAATTTTGAGCTAATATCCCATTGGTTGGTTATTCCACCAAATACCGTTTTACTATAAATACCTGCCTGTTGTTCTGAAGCGCCGGGTATTTTACCTGCTGCGGGTCTGGAAGCAGCAGGATTATCTGCAAACTGGGCCTCTGTTAAACCACCTGGAGTCCGGTAAGCGAGATCGGAATAAAAAAGTAAAGCCGATAAGTTGGCCTTGGAGGAATAGTTCCACCGCTGGAATAACTGGGTGTAATTACGTTTCATGCCGCTATTATCCCGGTAACCATCTGAACGCTGGTAACTATGCTGCAGGTTAAAACTATATTTTTTACCCGTTTTGCCAACTGCTATACTTTCGCGGAACAGACCGTAAGAGCCGCCGCTTAGCGCCGCAGAAAGTTGCAGGCTATCCTGCGCCAGCAGTGCCGAAGGGTTCAGTAAAACGACACCGCCCGAATTTGCACCATAGATACCACTCTGCGGACCCTTGAGTACAGTGATATTACCCGCTGCTGCAATATCCATAGCATTGAGATAGGTATTTCCTCCTGCATCTGTCAATGGAAAATCTTCTACATAAATTTTAATATTTCTGATACCGAAAGGTGAACGTAATAAACTTCCCCTGATTGAAAGCCGGTAACTCCCGGGCGAGCGTTCTTCCATTCTCACCCCGGCGATTGTATTCATTACCGGAACAAAAGACTTCACAGGTTGAAGGGCCGCTTGTCCGGGTTCAATAACAGCGACAGCCCCTGTTGTTCTTAACAGGGGCTGAGGACTGAAATAAGGTCTGATTGTAATTTCGTTTAAAATATGGGCTGTGTCTGGTTTGATCTGGCTGTAAGCCTCAAGGCTTGCACAGCATAGGATTAGTGCTAGAATTTTCATTATTTACTGGCAGCGACCCTCCATACTGTACTGCTCACATCATCGGCTACCAGTAAGGCGCCATCTGGTGCAACTGCCACACCAACCGGGCGGCCGTACACTTCACTTTTATCTGCATTTGCAATAAATCCGGTTAAGAAATCTTCTAACTTGCCGGCTGGTTTTCCGTCTTTGAATGGTACATAGGCAACTTTATAGCCTGTTAGTATGGAACGGTTCCATGAACCATGTTGGCCAATATAAGCGCCTCCCTGGTAATGCTCCGGGAATTTTTTGTCTTTATAAAAAGCCAGACCCAGAGAAGCAGTATGCGATCCTACTGCCAGATCCGGAACAATTGCGGATTTAACCAATTCTGGATTTTTACCTTTCAAACGCGGATCTTCATGTTGACCATAATAAGAGTATGGCCATCCATAAAAACCACCTTGTTTAACGCTGGTGATGTAATCCGGAACAAGATCATCTCCCAGACCATCACGCTCATTAACGGCAGTCCATAATGTTTTGGTTCCCGGTGCCCAATCCACGCCGACCGGATTACGTAAACCGTAGGCATAGATGATTTCGCCGCTTCCATCAGGATTAACTTCCAGAATATTTGCACGCCTTACTTCATTTTCCATTCCGTTTTCTCCTACGTTACTTCCGGAGCCAACGGTGATATAAATTTTGGAATTATCAGCATTCGCAATCAGGTTACGTGTCCAGTGGTTATTATAACCGCCTGCAGGCAGACTGACAATTTTCTCACCTTTTCCGGTAATCTTTGTTGCACCTGTCTGATAGGGATAACGGTATAAGCCGTCAGTATTGGCTACATAGAAATGATTACCAATAATTAATACGCCGTAAGGCTGGTCCAGTCCGGAAAGAAATGTGGTCTGTAATTCCGGTTTGCCATCTTTATCTGCGTCACGATAGAGCAGTACAGTGTTAGCACTCGAGCCACTTACTTCTGCTTTATCTTTTCCACTTAATGCATTTGCAATCTTTTCTTTGGTATTGCGTTCAGAATTGGAAAGCACAACCAGGATATCTCCATTTGGTGCCACATATATATTTCTTGGGCTCTTAATTCCACTGGCGAATTTTGTTACGGTGAAACCTGCAGGCGCAACGGGAGTTTTACCTTCCGGCCATCCGATCACTTTGCTGAAATTATTTTTTGATGCCGTGGTATCAGGTGCAGGAAGATTCAGGTCATTGCCTGCAGCGGAGGAAACCTGGCTCGAATCGTTTTGCTGATCTGTATTCTTCGGGGAAGAATTACAGGCGGTAAGCATGGCTGCTGCACCCATTAAAAGTAAATACGTTTTCATTAGCTTATTGGTTATGGGTTAATGTAAATCTGTTGAATATAATAACAACACGCAGATTTATAGCTTGTTTGCTGAAATATTACATTGAGTATAGCAATATATTACGGTTACTCAGGTGTTACTGTTCTGTGGAGTTCCTTTACCCTTGGGATACCGTTGAGATACCCTTGCGATACCCATTGGGTAAAGGAAAGGTATCGCAACGGTATCCCAAGGGTATCGAAATGGTATGGCAACCTCGAATAATAGCAACAGAATTGCAGGTGTAATTTTATTGTTATCTAAACCAGGACAAGACCTGATTCAAAAAAAAAGCGTGCAACTGTTAAAGTTGCACGCTTTTTTAAAGGGAAGAAGAATTAAGCTAATTTAGCTTTAAGGTTCTCATCAATTGCAGATAAGAATTCTTCCGTATACAAGTAATCTTTACCATGCTGAACTTTGTTACCATGGATGCAAACTGCTAAATCTTTGGTCATTTTACCACTTTCGACAGTTTCAATACATACCTGCTCTAAAGCATGGCAGAATTTAATCAGTTCCTGGTTGTTGTCAAGAACTCCACGGAACTCAAGACCTCTTGTCCATGCAAAGATTGAAGCGATAGGGTTAGTCGAAGTTGGTCTTCCGGCCTGGTGCTCACGATAGTGACGTGTTACAGTACCATGTGCAGCTTCAGCTTCCATAGTTTTTCCGTCTGGTGTAACCAGTACAGATGTCATTAAGCCTAATGAACCAAATCCTTGTGCAACTGTGTCAGACTGAACGTCACCATCATAGTTTTTACAAGCCCAAACGAAGTTACCATTCCATTTTAATGCAGAAGCAACCATGTCATCAATCAGACGGTGCTCATAAGTGATTCCTGCTTCTTTGAATCTGGTCAGGAATTCATTTTCATAAATTTCCTGGAAGATATCTTTGAAACGACCATCATATTTTTTAAGGATCGTATTTTTTGTAGAAAGGTATAAAGGCCATTTTTTAATCAGTGCCTGGTTGAAACAAGCATGTGCAAAACCACGGATACTTTCGTCAGTATTGTACATTGCTAAAGCAACACCATCTCCCTGGAAGTTATAAACATCGAAAGATTGTACTTCACCACCATCTTCCGGTGTGAAAGTCAGGGTTAATTTACCTTTACCTTTAGTTACTAAATCAGTTGCACGGTATTGATCACCGAATGCGTGACGGCCAATACAGATAGGTGCAGTCCAGTTTGGAACCAGACGCGGTACATTGCTCATTACAATAGGCTCACGGAAAACTGTTCCATCCAGAATATTACGGATAGTACCGTTTGGTGATTTCCACATTTGTTTCAGATTGAATTCTGTAACACGTTCTTCATCAGGAGTAATAGTCGCGCATTTAATACCTACACCATATTTTTTAATGGCTTCAGCAGCATCAATGGTAACCTGATCGTTGGTTTCATCACGATATTCTACACCAAGATCATAATATTTGATATCAAGATCAAGATAAGGTAAAATCAGTTTATCCTTAATGAATTTCCAGATGATGCGGGTCATTTCATCACCATCTAACTCTACTACTGGCTGGTCTACTTTAATTTTTTGTACAGACATATTATGGTTTTCTATTTAAACTTATGAATTGGGCTAAAGATAAGGATTTTGTGCCTATTGCCCATTCAATGCGTAAATTACAAAAACAAATACAGATTTTGTAACGTTGTACTGACATTAATTACCTGATATGGAAGCAAATAAAAACAGTACCGAAAAAGGTCAAGGTTCAAACGATAAAATTCATCCTTCGGATCTTGGTGAAACACAGGATTTTAATGAATTATCCTTTGATAAGGATAAAAATAGTTTTGAACTGGATGTCAAAGGCAAAGACAAGGACTACGATCATCCGCTTCCTTACGAAACTACCGCAGAAAACGGGGGAGATGATAATTCAGACTATGATGAGGCGAACCCTTATATAGGTGATGAATATGCTTCTAAGCAGGATCAGCAGGAGTCTGATTTGGAAACGCTCGGCATGCATGTGGATGAAGGGGAAATCGTTGAGGTGAATCCTGAAGATGAATTTCTTGCCCGTACACCTGAGGACGATCGTGATGATCTTGATGAAGAAGGGTATCCCGTCAATGATGCAGAACCCCTGAAATAAACAGGGGTTTTAAGGGAGCAGGTCCAGGTTGAATTTCTTGCGGAGGTCTTCCAGTTTCGGATTCTTCTCCAAAAGGTAATGATATTTATCAATACTGGTATAAAGCCTGTTCTCAAGCTTGCCTTCGACTTTTTTAGTCTTGATATTAATGGCATAATTATTTAACCTGGTACGCAGGAAGTTTAAAAATTCTACCAGCTCCTGCTGGAGAATACTTTCCTGTGCGAGGTTGGTAATATGCACCGTAATTTCATTAGGCCCGCTTAGTTCCGGTTCATTCGTATTCAGGATGGTATAGAAATTAATTTTATTTTCCGTTTTTGCCTTCTGGATATAGATGTTCCATAGTTCCATCAGCCCTTCATGAGTAAAAGGTTCTGCTGCTTCACCCACCACAAATTTGGGTTTATCATTATCCAATCCTTCTGCAATTGCATTTAATGCATTTAGAGAAGGGATGAGTGTAGCCCCGTTACCTGCGCCCATAGGATTAGGCTTCAATACAATCTTCTGGCTTGTATTTAAATCTGGTCTGGGTTTCGGTGTCACGGGTTGTGCAGCAGGTTGTGCCGTTGGTTGTGTGACTGCCTGGCTGTAATCTGAAGGTGCCGGAAGCGGCTCTGGTGCTGGTACCGGTATCTCCTGTTTTTGTACAGGCGCAGGATTTAAATTAGTTTTTTTTTTAAGCTGAGCTTCGTCAGTTTCTTGGTTTGCAGCAGGCAGCGGTTGCTGTGCAAGTTGTATGACTGACGGGATATGACACATTTTTATCAGTGAGAGCTCCACCTGCAGGCGCTGATTCTTACTGTTCTTATAAATAAGGTCACATTGGTTCGCCAGGTTGAGTGCTGTAAGAATAAAAGAAACGGATGTCTGCTGACTTTGCTCCAGATATTTGTTGCGAATATTCTCACTCACTTCCAATAAACTGGTTGTTTGCGGGTCTTTGGCAACCAGCAGGTTCCTTAAGTGCCCGGCCAGTCCATTGATAAAGTTATTACCGTCAAATCCATTGTTTAAGATTTCATCGAAAAGCAACAGTGACTTACTGACATCAGCACTGGTGAGGAATCCTGTCAGACGGAAATAATAATCGTAATCCAGAATATTCAGATTTTCAATTACCGCTTTATAGGTCAGGTTTTTGTTAGTAAAGCTAACGATCTGATCGAACATGGAAAGCGCATCACGCAATCCGCCATCGGCTTTTTGTGCAATAATATGTAAGCCGTCTGTTTCTACACTGATTTGCTCGCGTTCCGCTATCTTTTGAAGATGAAGGGCAATATCATCAACCTGGATCCTGTTAAAGTCAAAAATCTGGCAACGGGAAAGGATAGTAGGTAATATCTTATGTTTTTCTGTTGTAGCCAGAATGAATATCGCATAAGCGGGTGGCTCTTCCAGTGTTTTTAAAAAGGCATTGAAGGCATTTGCCGATAGCATGTGCACCTCATCAATAATATAGATCTTATATTTTCCGGCCTGGGGAGGTATTCTCACCTGTTCAATCAGACTTCTGATATCGTCTACCGAATTATTGGATGCTGCATCCAGCTCATGGAAATTGAAAGAATTTCCTGTCTGGAAAGATACGCATGATTCACATTTTCCACAGGCCTCCATATCAGCAGTCTGCTGCGTACAGTTAATGGTTTTTGCGAGAATCCGGGCACAGGTGGTTTTACCTACCCCTCTTGGTCCGCAGAACAGGAATGCCTGGGCAAGCTGATTGTTTTTAATCGCATTTTTTAGAGTTCCGGTAATGTGGTGCTGACCTACAACGGTTTCGAACGTTGCCGGACGATACTTTCGGGCCGAGACAATAAAATTTTCCATTTAGATGCGAAATTATAAATTTTTTAGGGAGCAGCATGGATTATTGGGAAATAAATGATTTACAGAAATTTTCTTAGCTTAGATTTAACATAACCAAATACGTATGAAGCGAAATATTATTCCCGGTGTATTGATCTGCCTGCTAACGCTGCTGTCTTTCACTGGTACTGTAAATGCACAAAGCCGCAAAATTCTTGTTTTTGCTAAAACAGCAGGCTTTTACCATGAATCAATTGCGGTAGGATTACCGGCTTTGCAGAAGATGGGGGCCGAGCATGGATTTGGTGTTGACACCACGAGAAACTCAGCTGTGTTCACACCTGAAAATTTAAAAAAATATGCGGCTGTTGTATTTCTTAATACAACAGGAGATGTACTGAATGATGTGCAACAAAAGGCTTTTGAGCAATATATTAAAGCCGGTGGCGGCTATGTAGGTGTACATGCTGCAACAGATACAGAATATGAATGGCCCTGGTATGGAAAACTGGTCGGCGCCTATTTTGTGAAGCATCCGGAGCAGCAGGTTGCGACTTTGATTGTCAAAGATCGTAAGAGTATAGCAACTGCACACCTTCCTGCTACCTGGTCGAGAAAAGACGAGTGGTATAACTTTAAAGATATTAACCCAGATATCAAGGTCTTGATTGAACTCGATGAGAAATCTTATAAAGGAGGTTCAAACGGTGCATTTCACCCAATTGCCTGGTACCACAATTATGATGGGGGAAGGGCCTTCTATACCGGACTGGGCCATGTTGATGAGTCTTACACCGATCCGCTCTTCCTGAAGCACCTGCTCGGAGGTCTCCAATATGCTATGGGTCAAAAGCCTATGCATAAATAAAGATCAATTCAATTCGGTCTGCGATTTTGATGTGAAGATTATTATCGCTACATTTGCAGCCCGTTTTATACGGTAATTAACATTAAATAATTATAACAATGAATCAGTACGAAACTGTTATCGTTCTTACCCCGTTGTTGTCAGAAGAAGTTGCGAAAGAAGCATTAGCGAAATTCAGCAAAATCATCACTGACAGCGGAGCCGAAATTGTTCAAGAGGACAATTGGGGTTTGAGAAAATTAGCGTATCCGATTGAAAAAAAAGCAAGCGGATTCTTCCACCTTACAGAGTACAAATCTTCAGGTGAATTAATTAACAAATTGGAATTAGAACTAAAACGCGATGAGCGTGTTCTTCGTTTCCTGACCATTAGATTAGACCGTCACGCGGTTGCTTATAATGAGAAGAAACGCAGTGGTGCTTTTAACAAAAAACCTAAGAAAGAGGAGGCTGCAGCATAATGGCTAAAGATCAGATACAATATGTTACCGCTCCAAAAGTGGACGATAACAGAAAAAAATATTGCCGTTTCAAAAAGAACGGAATTAAATATATCGATTACAAAGACGCAAACTTTCTGTTAAAATTCATCAATGATCAAGGTAAAATTTTACCACGCCGTTTAACCGGTACTTCATTGAAATTTCAACGTAAAGTGGCTCAGGCGGTAAAACGTTCTCGCCACATTGGTTTGTTACCTTTCGTTGCTGACCAATTAAAATAGGAGCTGAGACATGGAAATTATATTAAAACAGGACATCAAATCTCTTGGAGAGAAAGATGATATTGTAAACGTAAAGCCAGGTTACGGCCGTAACTACCTGATCCCACAAGGATTTGGTGCTTTAGCTACTCCATCTGCTAAAAAAGTATTAGCAGAAAACCTGAAGCAAGCAGCGTTTAAACAAGATAAAATTAAGAAAGATGCTGAAGGTATCGCAGAACGTTTAACTGAAGTTAAATTGTCTATTGGTGCTAAAGCTGGTGAAACCGGTAAAATCTTTGGTGCAGTTAACACCATCATGATTGCTGAAGCTTTAAAACAACAAGGTTTTGAAGTTGACCGTCGCCGTATCACTTTCGAAACTGAACCTAAATTTGTTGGTGAATATATCGCTAACTTAAACTTACACAAAGAAGTGAAAGTTAAAGTTCCTTTCGAAGTTGTAGCTGAGTAATCATCATCTTATTCGACATAAAAAAAAGCGTTCCATTTGGAACGCTTTTTTTTATGTCTGATTTTTAGAGTTATACTCCCCTTTTTCTGGAGCGGTGTTCATCTATAATCTTGCGGATTTCCTTAATATCGCTTTTTGAAAAGCCATGGACTTCAATTTTATTGCCGTTCATAAACAACCGTAATTTCGAGAAACCAACCATAGGTGAATCCACCTCAATTGAAGTTATATCTTCGTAATTGAGATATTTGGAGTCTCCACTAAAAAGTCCTGGAGCTTTAATCTCTATTGAGTTTTCCTCCAGGTGGATTTCTGTTGGGAATACCTTGTTTCCCTCGGATAGTCTTGATGCTGTGAATTTCATCAGATAATTTTTTAATTTTTCACGAATTTAGCAAAAGCTTTGCTTATTCTATCATCTGTGCAGATCCAAAAACTTTGGACGTGCCGGACATTTAATCCTAATTGTTTTTCTCACTGGCAATCGCTGCCAAAAGTTTGCGATAAGGTGTATTGAATTTTTCTATCCCTTCATCTTCCAGTTGTTGCATCAGCTTGCCCAGGTCTATACCTTCATGATGGAGTTGTGAAATTACTGAACTTGCCCCTTCCAGATCCTGTTCCAGTCTCACTGCGGGATCTCCGTGGTCACGGAATGCTTCCAGGGTTTCCATAGGGATGGTATTTACGGTATCGGGGCCAATTAGTGCCTCTACATATTTGACGTCACTATACGCCGGGTTCTTACTTCCTGTACTTGCCCAGAGCAGGCGTTGCGGTCTTGCACCTTTAGCTGCCAGTTTTTTCCAACGTTCCCCGCTAAATTTTTGTTTATAAATTTCATAGGCTTTTTTGGCAGATGCGATGGCTACTTTACCTTCCAGGTTCTGCAGATTTTTCTCATGGAGGATCGGATCAAGTAGTACATCTATCCGGCTTAAAAAGAAACTGGCCACAGACGAAATCCCATTTATCGGATTACCTTGTTCTACTCTTTCTTCCAGTCCTGCCAGATAGGCCTCCGCTACAGCTTCATATCTCTCCAGACTAAATAATAGCGTGACATTAATATTAATTCCTGCTGCGATACTGGTTTGTATTGCCGGTAATCCCGCTTTGGTGGCCGGAATTTTAATCATCACATTCTTACGGTCAACCGCGTGCCACAGTTCCTGTGCCTGTTCTATTGTACCTTCAGTATCCATTGCAAGTAATGGTGATACCTCCAGGCTCACATAACCATCAATACCTTCCTGTTTCTCTTCATAGACAGGCAAAAACAAATCTGCTGCGCTTCTGATATCGGCAATAGCAAGCTGATAGAAGATATCTTCATCGCTGAGCTCTTCTTCCGCATATTTATGAATATCTGCATCATAATCATTGCTACTGCTGATAGCTTTCTCAAAAATAGCAGGATTGGAGGTTATCCCGCGAATACCATCTTCCTCAATTAGCTTCTTCAGCTGACCTGAACTGATGAGCTGACGGTCAATAAAGTCCAGCCAGATACTTTGTCCATAATCATATATCTTTTTTACACGATTGTTTTCCATGATCTTGTATTTTTACAGCAGAACAGGTTCAACTGCGCTTTGTTTCCTAAAATCTAAAAACTGGCAAAGTACAGACAAACCTGTATTATATAATTTATTGAATGGCAAAGAAACGTGTGGTAGCCCCGGGTTCTATATTAGACCGTGTTAAATGGCTCGGGCTGAAAATTGTAATTTGGTTTTTACTGGCATCTATCGGTTGGGTGCTGGCTTATAAATTTATTAATCCCCCGATTACTCTTTTAATGGTAATGCGGAATTTTGAACGAAAAGCAGACGGTAAAACATTTAAAATAGAGAAGGAATGGGTTGATTATAAACAGATATCGGCACAACTGAAAAGGGCTGCAGTTGCTTCAGAAGATCAGAAATTCCCGACGCATCATGGTTTCGACCTGAAAGCTATAGACAAAGCATACAAGTCTAACAAAGGTACAAGTGGCAAGATTAAAGGAGGAAGTACAATCTCGCAACAGACAGCCAAAAATGTATTTCTTTGGCCCGGCAGGTCCTGGGTAAGGAAAGGATTTGAGGCTTACTTTACGGTACTGATCGAGTTGTTCTGGAGTAAAGAACGTATTCTGGAAGTATATCTGAACGTCATTGAAATGGGCGATGGGATTTATGGCGCTGAAGCAGCTGCGCAAAACTATTTTGGTAAAACCTGTACTAATCTGAATAGGTCTGAAGCCGCGCTGATTATAGCCTGCTTACCGAATCCTTTACGCTGGACTCCTGCCAAACCAACAACTTATATCAGGCACCGGCAATATCAGATTATGCGGAGTATTAAACAGATGGGTCCGCTAAAGCTGGGCGCACAGCAAGAATCTAAACCAAAAAAATAAAAATAATGAATAAACTCATTTGTCTCGGTCTGTTGTTCATCTGCAGTTTCTCAGCTTCAACAGCAGGAGCTCAGCAAAAACAAAAGTACGTCCTGGTAATTCACGGCGGTGCCGGTACCATCTTGAAAAAAAATATGACACCGGAAAAAGAGCAGGCTTACCTGGGAAAACTTCGTGAGGCCTTGCAAGCAGGATACGATCAGATTAAGGCTGGAAAACCGAGTATAGATGCAGTGCAGGCTGCCGTTCTGGTAATGGAAGACAGCCCATTATTTAATGCTGGAAAAGGAGCGGTCTTCACACACGATGGGAAAAATGAAATGGATGCCGCTATAATGGACGGTAAAACGCTTAAAGCCGGATCAGTCGCAGGTGTTACTACTATCCGTAATCCTATCCTTGCTGCAAGGGCAGTTATGGAGCGTTCTGAGCATGTGATGATGATTGGCAGGGGTGCAGAAGGTTTCGCAAAAGAAGTAGGGCTGCAAATTGTTGACCCGTCTTATTTCTATACGCCCGAACGCTGGAATGGTTTACAGAAGGCTTTAGCTGAAGATTCTGTTAAAGCAGTACTGGATCATGGAAATAAGCATTCTGAATTAATGGGTACAATAAATAAAGATAATAAATTCGGTACCGTTGGTGCAGTAGCGCTTGATCAGGCTGGCAATCTGGCTGCGGCAACTTCTACCGGCGGGATGACTAATAAAAAATATGGTCGTGTTGGTGATGCTCCGCTGATCGGGGCGGGCACTTATGCTAACAATGCTACCGCTGGTATTTCCGCCACCGGCTGGGGCGAGTTTTTTATCCGCTCTGTGGTAGCTTATGATATTTCCGCAATGATGGAATATCAAAAGCTGTCACTACAGGAAGCAGCAGCGAAAGCATTGGCCAAGATGGAAAAATTAGGCGGTGACGGTGGATTGATCGCGCTGGATAATAAAGGTAATGTAACTATGCCTTTCAATACAGCAGGTATGTACCGTGGGACGGTTACAGCTGATGGTAAGATTGAAGTTAATATATATCGCTAATCTTAGAAAGGAGTATTTACCGGCCTGCTATTACAGGAGGTCGGCAAATACTTTTTGATGCCAGCTATCTTTGAACGGCACTTCCCATTTATTTTCATACTCATCCAGGGTCTGCACCATATTGTTGAATACGGTAGATTCTGGTGTTATGTTTTTGATACTGATCAGGGTTTCAAAATCTTCTTTATTAACCACATTAACTTTGTCATCAACTTTATAGGCCATATTGAAGCGGTTAAAGAGATCAACGCTGTATTGCAGTTCCAATCCTTTGATCACACGAACTGATGCATCAATGGAACAACCGGTAGCACCTGCTGCAGTTTCATCTACGATAAAGACAATAAAGTAATTATAACGGATTTCTGCTTTAGCCTGTAACTGGTGTCCATGTGCTTTCCATTGCTCGGTAAATTCGTCCAGCTGCTTTTGTAATTGCTGGACTTCCTGATCGCTGAATTCACGGTCAGACTGATAGATCCATACTTTTGATTGTGGAGAAAAACTCATATAACAAATTTAAGATTTTAATTAACTTGAACTAAGCGCTTGTATAAAAATTACCTGCACATGAATTTTGCAGATTTTAACTCTCCAAGCCTTAATTTATGGTACCTTATAAGATTATTATATAATAGCCAGGCTGATGAAAAAGTTTACGCGTAGATCTAAAATAATCATTTTCATTCTTCTTTGTCCGGTTTTTCTTTCTTTTTCTGCAAATGGCCCTGCAGATGAGGAAGCCGGGTTTGTTCAGGATATGTTGAATACCCATTATGCTATTCTTCCGGATGCCCCGGCACTCAAGAAATATGAGCTTCAGGTAAGCGGAACGGGCTTTTGTAGGTATAAGAAGTATTATCAGAGTGGTAAACAGGAATATTTTTCATTCCATTTTCTTAAATATAAAGCTGCCGATTATGTAGGAAACAATACGAGTGGTACTTTATATCTGCATACTCTGAATGACGACGTGATCGTGCAAACCTATAAAGAAAGAAGGGGTGGTGATATAGACAGTATGGCTACGAGCCTGGCAATTCCACTTAAAAACATGGAACCTGAAGACCTTGAGCTGCTACAGGAAAAATTTCGGCAGCTGCAGGCAAAACTTCGCTAAAATTTCCGTTAATAGTATATACTGCAGATTCTTCATTCCTGGAAGCCACCACTATTTTTGTTAATCCGGCATCGGTCTGAAATAGTTTTTCCACAACATCGGGATGATTATTATCCCTTGATAAATGAGCCAGTAATAAATGGCTCAACCTGGCGGAGCGGTGATTTTTGAACAACTCTAATGCCTGCAGGTTACTCAGGTGTCCTCTACCGCCGCTGATTCTTCGTTTCAGATAATATGGATAACCTCCGTTATTTAACATATCTGTATCGTAGTTGGTCTCCAGAAAAGCTGCATGACACTGAGAAAAATAATGACTAAGGTTTTCACATACATCTCCAAGATCAGTAAATATGCCGATTTTAAGTTCCCCCTGGCAGACCATAAAACTATGCGGATCTGCGGCATCGTGTATTTTAGGAAAGGTATGAATCTGCAGGCTGCCAATTGTGATCTGTTGATGGCCGCTAAAATGAAGTAAAAGCTCTTCCGGAAGAGCAAGTTTACTATTCTGATAGGTGCCCGGCGTAATATAAACCGGGAGTTTGTATTTTTTTGCCAATACCTGCAGTCCGCGGATATGGTCGGTATGTTCGTGGGAAATGAATACGGCTTTAACTTTGTCTATGGAAAGGTTCATGCGTAGCATTCGCTTCTCAGTTTCCCGGCAGGAGATACCTGCATCAATGAGAACTGCTTCTTCGGCATTGCCGATATAATAACAGTTTCCGTTACTGCCGGAATTTAAGGAAGCAATATGCAGCGGGCTATAATCCATTTGCGCGTGCTGTTATTTCTGCGATATCCAACACCTGAACTTCATCACTCTTGTCTTTCATTTTAACGCCGTCGCTCAGCATTGTCATACAAAAAGGGCATCCGGCAGCGATAATTCCGGGATTGGTCTCCAGTGCTTCTTCAATTCTTTCAATATTGATGTCTTTATTGCCTTTTTCCGGTTCTTTGAACATCTGCGCGCCACCCGCTCCACAGCACAGGCCGTTGGATTTGCATCTTTTCATTTCTACCAATTGTGCATCTAATACTTCCAGCGCCTTTCTGGGCGCTTCATAGACGCCATTGGCACGACCAAGATAACAAGGATCATGATAGGTGATCTTTTTACCTTTGAAACTCTCACCGCCTTCTGCTTTCAGCTTACCCTCAGCGATCAGATCCTGAATCAGCTGGGTGTGGTGAATAACCTCATAATTTCCGCCGAGGCCGGGATATTCGTTCTTTATGGTGTTAAAACAATGCGGGCATCCGGTAACTATTTTTTTTATATCATAACCATTCAGTATTTCAATATTGGTCATGGCCTGCATCTGGAATAAGAATTCATTTCCTGCACGTTTGGCTGGATCGCCCGTACAACTTTCTTCAGTTCCCAAAACCGCATATTTAATGCCGACGTGGTGTAATATTTTACAGATATCTCTGGTCGTTTTTTGTGCTCTTTCATCATAGCTGCCTGCGCAGCCCACCCAGAATAAAATCTCCGGCTGTTCACCTCTGGCAACTAATTCTGCCATGGTAGGTACTTCTATATTAAGTTTCTCGCTCATTGTTCAGCTCGTTTAAATCTGTCTTAATTTTCTTTTGCCCAGTTAAAGCGGTCAGCAGGTGAATATTTCCAGGGCGCACCGTTGTTTTCAATATTTCCAAGCATAGTATTGATGCTGGTAGGGGCCTGTGATTCTTCCATTACTGCGTATCTTCTGAGTTCTGTGATAATAGCCAGAGGATCTATATTAATCGGGCAGGCTTCTACACAGGCGTTACAACTTGTGCATGCCCAGATTTCCTCTCTGGTGATATAATTGTCTATTAAAGATTTTCCGTCTTCCAAACCCGGTCCTTTCTGATCAAGGCTTTTACCTACTTCTTCCATCCGGTCTCTGGTATCCATCATGATCTTTCTTGGCGAAAGGAGTTTACCGGTAATATTTGCCGGACATACAGAAGTACAACGCCCACATTCAGTACAGGTATAGGCGTTCATCAGGTTAATCCAGGTGAGATCATTCACATCTTTGGCACCGAACCTTCCTGCTGCTGCTTCTGCAGGTACAAAAGAGGGATCAAGCATAGCTTTCACCTCATTGGTCACACTTTCCATATTAGTGAATTCACCTTTTGGTTCCAGATTGGAGTAATATGTATTTGGAAATGCAAACAGGATATGAAAATGTTTGGAATAAGGCAGGTAGTTTAAAAATGCCAGAATTCCGATAATATGGAACCACCAGCAGCCTCTTTCCAATGCGATTAGTACCGATGGCTGATCTGGCAGCAATGGAATCAAAAACTGACTTACCGGGAATGATCCTGCTGCGGTATAATGGGAAAGACCTAACGTCTGTAATTTGGCATCTGCTGCATTCATCAGCAGGAAAGCTGTCATTAACAAGACCTCTGTAAAAAGTATATAATTGGCATCTGATTTTGGCCATCCTTCGAGTTCAGAGGCCATAAATCTTTTAAGCTTCAGTATGTTTCTGCGAATCAGAAAGATCACACAGGCTAACCATACACCCAAAGCCAGGATTTCGAACGATCCGATAAGAAAATTGTACAAGGTGCCGAGTCCGCCGAAAATACGGTGGGTGCCGAATATCCCGTCTATCATGATTTCCAGTACCTCGATGTTGATAATTACAAAGCCGGCATAAACAACAAAGTGTAAAGCAGCAGGAATGGGTCTTACCACCATTTTACTTTGTCCGAAGGCAACTTTTAGCATGGTCATCAGCCTTTTAGAGGGCTGGTCGGAACGATCTGCATCTCTCCCTAATCTGATATTGCGGATCACTTTTTTTACATTAATACTAAACAGTACAACGGCCGCAATGATGATGGCTATAAACAGAATTTGTGAAATCATGTGCTGGTTAATCTTTTTACAGTATTGCTAAGGTAAAAATTATACTATAAACAAATTACTATGCTTGCATATTATTTTGATTTTAAAACTCTTTTAAGCTGATTATTACCCCTTTTTAAATTATTTTCAAAAAAGTTTTGTTTTCCAGAAAAAGAATCTACCTTTGCAATCCCAACCGAGGGGAATATGCGATTCGCATATTAATAAAGATGGTGCGGTAGCTCAGTCGGTAGAGCAAAGGATTGAAAATCCTTGTGTCGCCGGTTCGATCCCGGCCCACACCACTGAAGCGGGCAAAGCTGATAAATCAGTTTTAGCCCGCTTTTTTTTGCCCCCTAATTCCTTGTTAATCAGCATTATATTAAGCGCAATATCATTTACATGAGCGGTTCGATCTTTATCCCCGTCAAAACACAGATTTTGAGGAAAGATCGAACCAACTATATCTCTTTTCTTCTTATTGTCCTCCTTATTAAATTGACTATCAATGTTTTGAAGGTTCGAGATTGCAACGATCAGGTCGGAACGTAATGAAATAAAGGATTTTGCAAGTTCCGGAAGCTTCGATTCCAGCACGCTGATGCGTTTTTCGGCCGATAATTTGATCGATCTGAAATCTCCGCCGTCAAAGGTTCCAGTCATCAATAGCTCGCGTGCATCTTCTATTTTCTTATTCAGATCAGCGATTTCACTCAGTACCCTTTTCCTTCCGTCAACCTCATCAGGGGCATTTTCTTTGTAAGCCTGAATGAAGGCTTCTACATAAAACTTAGTTGCCCCCTCAATAGAGAAATAAGCTTGCAGGTTTTGCTTAAACCATTGGTTGATAGATTCCGCTCTCAGCCGTACGCCACAGCGGGAAGTACAATTGTAGTATCAGAAACCGTTTATCAGCACTCTCTCCCTGTGGTAATGGTTTACAAGATCCAGGAACAGGGGTTCAAGTTTGACGAGTTTTACAACACCTTTTTCCAACGCCTGCTTGTATGCCGCGATCCCGGTTTGCAATACTTCGATTTTTCCCTTAATTTCCGACTGGATTTCCCTGTAATCTCCCCCCTCGAGATCCCCCGCAAGAATAAGCGTTTTTGCTGAGGCTTTTCTTTTTTCCAGCAGTTCCAATTGGCGGAGGTTGGATTCGTGGTCGATGTCCTGTTGAACGTTCTGTATATCAGTGACGTCTTTAAGTATCTTTCTGAAAAGGGAATAAAACTCCTTTTGGGGTTTCAACTGTGCCAGCAGACCAATAAATCCGTGTTTATTTTTTCGGCCCGGTGCCGTATGCCGCACCTTGATGAATAGTGATAATAATGGTAATAGCCGGTTCTGCCCTTAGAGGCGCTTCCAGTGAGCATCCGCCTGCATTTCGGGCAGACCAGAAATCCACGTAAGGGCAGTTGATCCATGGATACCATTTTAGTGCCTTTTATTCTTTTCTTTCCATTGAGCACTTCTTGCACCTGTTTAAAAAGTTCTGCTGAAATGATTGCTTGGTGCTGTCCCTGTACTTCATTTGGTTCTTCATCCTTGTGTGCCGGAACTGGTACTCTTCCGCAATACACGGGGTTGCGTATCATTTTCAAAAAGTTATTCCGCTCACAGCGCAGGTCCATCGTTCTGGCTTTTTTCCAAACCTGATCAATGGCAAATTTCCCTGTTGCCAGTTCAGCAAAAGCATAGGTTAGTATTTTGGACTGTTTTTCATCGGGACTGATGTACTTGGTTCCGTTTTCGGCAGTTTTGTTTAAATATCCGATCGGTGCGGTATTGATCCATCTCCCTTCTTTTCTGGCTCTTCTTAATCCGTAGAAGATATTAAGCCCCCTCCGCTCGTTCTCTACTTCTGGGATGGCCAGGTAAAAGGCAAGCATCATCTTATTTTCGGGGATGGAAAGATCCAGTGGCTGTTCTATTGCTCTGGGTTCTATGTCAAAGTTTTTCAGTTAGCTGATCATTTGGTAAGCGTCAGAGGTATTGCGACTGAACCTGTCCCATTTGGTAAAAAGAATCAAATCAGGGCGATGGGATTTTTTCCTACGCAGTTGGTGGAGCATGTATTTCCAGACCGGGCGATTAAAGCTTTTAGCGGAATGGTCTTCAAAAAGAACGTCCCCTATCTCGATGCCTCTTTGGTCGCAGTATTTTTTTAATACCTCTTCCTGATTGCGCTGTGAATAACCTTTATCTGCCTGTTCATCGGTACTGGCCCTGATTTATAAAAAAGCCCTGGTCATTTCTCCAGATGCTGGCGGTGGAACATAATGGCAAGGATGTACATGAAGTCTACAACCTTTTGTGCGTTTTCTGAACTGATTTCCACGCCCTGCTTTTCGAGAATACGGATTGCTATAGCAGGGGTAATTTTTCGCTTTTCCTTGTTGATTTCCATTGTGCCTTTATTTAGGCACAATGATGACCATTCAAATTTCTTTTTGCGAGGCGGGTATTTAATCAAACTATGAATGCATAAATTCTAACTTTTAATTTGAGACTTAAAAAAGTTATCATATCTATAGTTGCCGATGTTGATAATTATCAAATTCTGCCGACACCGAGTTATTGCGGTGTAAATAAGTTCATCTGAAGTAAATTCATTTTCATCATTACGCTCTGTTTCAACCAATAAAATTAATGTAGGAATTTCCCACCCTTTAAAACTGTGAATCGTCGACAGTTTTGTAGTGCCAGAGTTCATCCAAAAATTAAATTTTTTGTGCCGTCTAACAGTTTCGAGCTCCTTTTTAAGCCTTTTTTCATCCGTCACTCCTGCTTTTGTGAAGTTGGTTTTTAATTTTTCAAAAACCTCGAGTGTCTCAAACATAGTGTTAGTTTTTTTATGTGATCTGTCTCGAATGTCTTTATCAACCAATCTCAGTAATTCAACACGTGATGACTGAAAGCATACATCATTATCATGTGTACCAGTATCCGTAATAAATCTGTTGTAAATCCCCATAATTTGATCAACGTTTGCATCTTCAAGGTAATGATACTTAATCATGGAACTTTCGAATAAGCTTCGCTGCACAATTATTTCATCATATTCATACTTCTCACTAAAGAAAGTTTTTTGAAACTGCGTGGCAAGGTTCGCTATGTCAGTGGTTATTCTAAATGATTTCTTGAGTATATTCCACTGACCGCCTATACTTGTATAAGGTCTTTTTTCCTCTAAAGTTCTTTGATAGATATTTTGTTTTTCATCCCCATATACAACAAATTCGCCATCGTCAGATAAGAACATTTTTACATTTGAAATCCATTCTTTTTGATAGTCTTGAATTTCATCAATGATAATTGTCTGAAAAGTCTTCCCTTGTGACTGGGTGTCCATTTCCTCCACTTTGACAAAATTTACATTATTGTTATGGGCTTTTATGAAATGATGATAATGTAGTATAGTAAAATATTTCCAACCGAAATTTTCTCTTACTTCGCTAATCTTGTCATGGATGTAGTTTCTAAGAGATATGTTATAAGTTAGAATCAGAACTTCGCCTTTGTGTCTTAAATATGCATTAACTGCTCTTTTTGCAAGAGCGAGTGTCTTTCCGCTTCCTGCAACACCTTTTACTTTTTGTTGCCTTCCAGCAGAGCTTCCGATAATTCTCTCTTGTTCATCGGTGTAAATTATACTTTTACCCTGTTCCACAGTATGTAATGACGGCGTTAAGTATCTTTTAAAACTCTTATAGAGAGTTTCATCAAAAAGATATGATTTTTTGTCCAACCATCTATTTGAAAGAATTTTCTTAAAGGCTTCAGAGCTTAGACTGTCGTGTCCTAATATCTCAAAATGTGATAGGAATTTCATGTAACTCTCATTGTCTTCATTATTCCTGGTAAGAAAAGTATCAATCTGATTTTTGGATGCATTATGAAAATACACTGCGCAAGTAACTATTGACAAGAACTTCGGGTTTTTGATTCTTTTCTCTAGCAGTGTTTCTATATGAAGATTATAAAGATTCTCTTTGTATTCAAAGACTTGTTGGATTGGAGATTTAATAACCTGTTTAGTCCCTAACTTATTGGCTATCTTTTTAAGAACCCAGTTTCTGTTTTCACTTAATTCATAGCAATCTAAATCATAGTCCTTCACCTCGATAATCATTGCTCCTGAGTTTTCCCGAAGTACAATAACATCAGGATTGTCACCATTTAAATAAGGTTGAAAATATACTTCGAAAGTATCATCTAAAGTCGAACCGAGGAAATGAAGCAACTTTCGCTCACCGGGCGTAGGCTTAACTTTTAAAGTGTCTATTTGATCGAGGGTTGGTAAAAGTGTCGCCATCTAATTTTAGTATCGTAAACCATAAGCCTATGTATAATAATAGTTTATGGATCAATTGTAAAAAAATTAAATGGTATATCCTAAACTCACCCAATGCAAACATAGTATTTGACAGAATTTTGTGGGGTAATCAAATATGTTATGAAAAGCACAGCACCGCTACCCAAAGTTTCACTGTTTAACCGCACTGCTTCGGCCGCCTCGCAGTGTCCTTTTCTCTTCAAAGAAAAGGAGCAAGCGGAAGTTAGGCAGAGCCTTACTTTATGCCCCTACGCTACTGCTACGGGGTTTGAAGAATTCTCCGGGAATTCTTTGGCTGTTTGGGACAGCATTAAACCGACAAAAAGGAATTCCCAACGGAATTCCGACAAAAAATAATCAGCTATGGAACAAGAAAATGTGAATACAGTAAAGTATCCGGCATCGCTCGATACAAAATTCGCTAAAATAGCTTTAACACTGGCATTGACCAAACGGGAACTTTTCATTAAAATGGTCGAATACTTCTACCGCACCAAAAAAGATCCTGCCGATATCAATGACGAGCTGCTAAAAACCTCACTTGCAAAAAGCCATAAAGCATACACCAGTTTCATCAAGACGCAGGAGCAGTTACTGCTGATCCCCATGAAAGAGAGCATGGACAAGATGATCTCCAATCAAAAAGACATTGTAAAATATTTCAATGAGCAAGTAGTAAACGCCAACAAAAGCATCCTGAAAGGCCAGCAAGAACAAATGACCAGACTACAGGAAACCGAAAAATTGATTTCAAAAGCAATGGAAAATAAAGAAAACTTAAAGACAAGCTTTCTGCAAATACTAAACGGATACATCAGAAACCGCGAAGACCTCGGAGCCTTTAAAACCAGGGAACGGGAAGAACTGGCCGAATCTGCAAGAAAGCATATCATTAATCTTTGAGCCATGTACATTAATATTACCGACAGCGAAAAGGGAACAATAAATAAAGGAAGCAGCGGACAACTGGTGCATTACCTGGACAAGGAAAACAGGCTATGCAAACCCGAAGAGCCGACATTGTGGTTTAATGGTGGCAGCAAAACCGTCCGATCAATGGTTTCATGTTGTTAATCTAAATCATCTTCTAAGTGGCGGTTTTCTGCTAAGCCGGCATAATGTGCATTCTGTATTCTCACAAAACATCCAAAGTCTACACCAGCTGAATAATTCCGTATAATGCCAGGCTGATTGGCTTGAAAGATCCTTCCATGTGGAACCTCCCCGCAGTAGGTTAGGTGGTCCCCTTCACAAACTGTATCTTTCGGTAAGATTAGATAATTGCCAACCTCAGTATCAGTTGTATTAAATTTCGTCAATTCATCGATCACTTTAAACGATGAGGTTTTTAGAGGAAGATCACAAAAACTGGAAAAAAGTTTGGCAGGTTTAGCCTTAAGTAGATCAATAGCTTTGAGGTCAGTGATCAAATGGTTGACCTTGCAATTTGTTATCAGTGTTTGATATCCAACCCAAAAATAGACGAAATGATGAAGTACTCATTTGCGATGCAGTTTTCACTTCCCATCCCCGACGTTTGAATTCAGCTTGCACGCCAGCAATGGGCATGAGTAGTAATCCAGCAAAAGTATCGACCAAGCGTTCTTCCTCATTATAGGTTCCACCGTCCGGTAAGCCTTCTTCCAAAGGGTCAACCTTTGTTCCATGTCCAAAAAGATGATGGCCAAGCTCGTGTGCACAAGTGTAGACTCTTCTCGGCAATGGCCGCTGACTGGAAATAATAATGGCCGGATTCTTTCCGCCTGCTTGGCTGAAATACATTCCTTCCATGCTCACGTCAAGAAATCTTACCCTAACGCCAAGTTCCTCACAAACGTCAAATACGTTTACGGGCTGTAAGCTCCTTAGTGAAAGTTTGATTCTTACGTGTTCTGTTTTTTTTGCAGCAGCCAAATAGTTTGCATTCATTCTGTTTTACTTAGGCAAGATTTTCAAAATATCAAAGACCTTTTTGATATCCTCGGGTTTTAATTTACTGAGTTCACGTGCAGCGAACTGAAATTCTTCTGTTTCATCTCCATCTAATACTTCCTCACCAAGTAACCAAGATGTATTTACTTTATACAGGTCTGCAAATTGGAGCAGTTCCTCTGCACTAACCTTTCTGTTTGCCGCTTCGATTTCTGTAATGGCCGGCCTTTGCAACCCCATTTTTGTAGCAGCCTGCGCTTGGGATAGCCCCGATAACACCCTTGCTTCTTTCAGCCTTCCGGCAATTTTTTCTCTTTCAGACATCACTTGGTTTTATTTAATATTTTAAACAATTTTTCCGATGCTTCTCTTATTGTTAATTGACGAAGACTGTTGTCTAAGAAGATATAGCATTTTACGGGTATCTCAACATCAAGTGCCACCTCGACTCTGCACATTGCCGCGACAAGCGCATGGCTCGAAAGCCCCATTAGCCCCGGAATGCTTCCAGCATCTATTTTTAAGGAAATCCCCATATCATCGGCCGTACCTTGTACAACCTCAACGAGCTTTGCTTCAATAACATCAAAATCAGGAGTAGCCATGTCGTATGATTATGATACAGAAGTGGTAAGAAAATATTACCATGCAAATATTTTCCAAAGTTTTTTAATCAATCATGAAATAAACAGGGAACGCATAGAATTTAACATAGTTACTATTATTAGCCGATCGAATGAATACGTTATTATGAAAGTTTCCGAATGATATACATTATTTTGTGCTTATTGTTAATTAATTGTTACTTTCATTACCCTAGCCAGCATTTTAACAAATTAACGCGACGTAAATGGATTATTTATACGAAAACTTGGGAGATGAAAGATTTCAAGAGTTTTGTAGTGCCCTGATAAACAAAGAGAACCCTAACATCCAGGCATTTCCTGTAGGACAGCCCGATGGGGGCCGTGACACTTTAATATACTCAATGAACAAACCCGAAAAGGAATTTTATGTCTTTCAGGTTAAATTTGTTAGAAATCCGCATGCTATTAAAGACGTTCACAAATGGTTGACTGATACATTGAATGGGGAGCTTAAAAAAATTCGTAGATTAATCCCACGAGGGGCTAAAGCCTTTTACTTACTTACCAATGTTGACGGCACTGCACATTTAGATGTGGGCTCGATCGATAAAGTAAATAAAGCTTTGGAAGAAAACATCAAAATCCCTTCAATATGTTGGTGGAGGGGTGATCTTTCAAGAAAGCTTGAAAGCGACCCTATCTTTAAATGGTCCTTCCCCGAAATTTTAAATGGTCAAGATATCCTTAACTCTGTTCTCTTTTCTCAACTTAATGATAGTAGAGAGAAAAGAGAGAACGTAATCACCGCGTATTTGACTGATCAATATGAAAGAGATAACGAAGTAAAATTTAAACAGATCGATTTACAAAACAAGCTCTTTAATTTATTTACGGATGTACCTCTCAGGGTTAAGAAAATAAATGAGAAGAACCGGCGACTTAACGCAGTGTTACAGATAATTCATAACAACAACTTTGTATTTGATGCTGTTTGGAATCCTCAGGAATCAATGGGTGCTGCAGAATTCTTGCTGAGTCCAATAGCGCAAAATAATATTGAGAGACTATTACTTGAAGGCGGACCTGGCCAAGGCAAATCTACAATCTCTCAGTATATATGTCAGGCGCATAGAGTAAGGCTTTTAAATAAGTCAGAAGACATCAAGCTACTGCCCGACAAAGTTATTAATTCACCCGTGAGATTGCCATTTAAATTGGATCTTCGCGATATTGCATTATGGGTTGAGGGCAAAAATCCTTATCAGGAGACGCTCAGCGAAGAATATTTTAAAAATATTTGGTCTAAAAGTTTAGAGTCATTTTTGGTTGGTCATATTTACTATCATTCTCAACTTGAGAATTTTACGGCTAATGATTTAATAGCGGTTTGTAAACTAAGTTCTATTCTTATGGTTTTTGATGGCTTCGATGAAATCGCAAATATGAAGGTTCGAGCTGAAGTAATTGAGTTCATTAATAAGGGAATTAATAGAATAAGTGCTAACGCAAAATCTATTCAAGTATTGGTGACAAGTCGGCCTGCAGCATTTTCAGATTCAGTGGGATTTGCAGTTGAAAATTATCCACATATTGAATTAACAGATATAACTCCTAAAATTATAAGTAGTTACGTTGAAAAGTGGGTTAAGGCAAGTAATCTAAATCACCGCGATGGCAATGAGATTAAAAAGTTAGTCCAAGAAAAACTCGAAATGCCACACTTGAAAGACTTGGCCAAAAGTCCAATGCAATTGGCAATCTTTATCAGTTTGTTAAGAACAAAAGGTCAATCCTTGCCGAATAAACGTACTGCCCTATATGATAGTTATATCAATTTATTTTTTGACAGGGAGTCTGAAAAAAACCACCTTATTAGAGATCAAAGGGACTTAATAATCAACATTCATCAATATCTTGCTTGGATTCTACATTCAGAGGCTGAAATGTTTAAAAATAGTGGAAGCATGCATATCGATGATTTAAAAATAAGATTAAAAGATTATCTAGTCCAAGATGGCCATGAAACACACATTGCGGATGAACTATTTGACGTCATGAAAGAACGGGTTTGTGCTCTTGTATCACGCGTACAAGGGACATTTGAGTTTGAGGTACAGCCTTTGAGGGAGTATTTCTGCGCTAAACACCTATATGACACTGCACCACATTCAAACGCCGGAAATGAGAAATCCGGTACTAAACCAGATAGATTTCATGCGATGTTACGTAATTTTTATTGGCAAAATGTCGTAAGATTTTTCGCTGGCTGTGTGGGAAAGGGCGAATTAGATATGGTTATTCAGGAGCTTAAAGACTTACAAAAAGATGAATTGTTTCAATACACAGATTATCCTAGGATAATTACGTCTCAAATTCTTTCAGATTATGTTTTCACGCAGACACCCCTAAAGCGTAATGAGGTCGTGAAAATTATTTTAAATGGAATTAATGCAGGTTCAATTTTAAACCAGAGCGAATCATATTCAAATAATGAACGGATCGCATTACCAGAGGGATGTGGTCGAGACGATGTAGTGAAGGAATGTTTTCAAAAATTGAAAGATTTCCCAAGTCATGACCATGCATCAGAACTGATTGGCATTTTGAGAAATAATCCCTTTAAAATAGTTGAGTTGTGGTCAGACCATGTTAAGGTTATAAGTGATGATTATATGACTAGATGGCTTGATTATGGCCTACGGCTTGGAATTCTTTATAAATTGGATGGCGCATTTTTAAGTAAGTGCATTCAGTCGGATAATCCATCGGAAATCAAAAAAAGATTGGAAATTGTAACAAGAGGCAATCGCCTTGATGTAATTCAGAAAACACCAGCATTTAAAGTGTTATTCCTGGAGCAGATACTTACTGGCGATAGTATAATGTTAGAAAAACAGGATGAACTAAAAAGCTTACAATTTCTATCCGCGGTTTTAAATACATACTTTTCTCATCAAATTTTGAATCAATGGGAGATTAATGTAACAGTTAAGGAATTTCTTAACTCTTTAGACAGAAGAAGGGGTGAAATAAAATCAAATATTTATGTGTTTGAAGTTTCTGACGAAATTGATAAAAGGATTAATGCCTTTAAAAACTCATTGAATGAAATTCTGAAATATGAAATTCAACGATTTAGATTTGCCCTAGGCCCTTGGGATGAGGTTGTTGAAAATGGACGCAATATATTTGGAGAAAATTACGCACTGACCTACCTTGCAGTTATTGGTGCCGGTGTAAAATCTAAAGATGAAGTCTACGAAGGGTTTAACGATTTAGAGGACAGGTCATTATCTCTTGCTAAGCGAATTCGCTGTGCTAGGATGAAGTCAGGTAATTTAAAATATTGGCAGAAAACGATTGCAGAGGCCGAAAATCTAGAGTTTGTGCTCCTTATTTTTTTTACTTGGGCCACACCTAAAACATTATTTAGTCTAAGATCGGAGGTGAGTACATTATTAAGTTCGATGAATGATGTTCAAGTTGACAAGTTGATTTATGGGATGCAGAGGTGCATTAGAGAATCATTTTTTGATAAGGCGCAACGTAATTTCGTGTATGGTAAGCTAGAGTTAGTTCCTGAGGACGATATACTCCGTTTCATAATTAGCGTCAGATTCCCATATGAAAAAAGCGACAAATTTGTGTACGATTTTGTGAAACCTACGACTGGCGCATGGCGAGAAAATGTATTGCGACATAAGTTGGACTATTTAGTTAGAGTGTTTTTTCAGGATCAGAGCAATATTGAAACTTTGGCGGAGATCAAGACAATTTCATCCTCTTTACAAGGCTATAGCAGTAAATATTTGTTTCATCAATATATGCATACGACAAAGAAGATGCCTTATGATATTGCCAAAATAATCATGAAAGATTGTACTAATTATCCGGTTGTACTTTCTATACTTGCTGAAAAATCATGCCGATATCACGCGAATAAGCTCCTTATATCTGTTGGAGACATAGCAAAGCAGGAACAATGGTTTTCTTGACCAATAAAATTATTTGTATAAATTTTAATATTGAATTGTCAATACCGACTGGGACGATTATGGTTACAAATCCACGATTCTACGCAAATCAGCGAGGAAATGTTTCGTTATTTGCATCTTTCTCACCACTCTAACAGAAAGCTTCAGAGAAATCTGAAGCTTTCTTGTTTATCAGGTTTTTTCGTTTTGGAAGTCTTCCAGCCATTCATTTAATTGAGTATCTCATTAAGGCACCTATTCTTTGTATAACTTGCGAAGTTTAACTGGAAAGCGTCAAATTCGCATGAAAAAGAATAAGTATTGTGATATATTAAACAGCCCTTAAAAGAATAGATTGATAGTGGTTTACTGGTTTGTTTCGTTATGCTCTTGCAGTAAACCAGGATCGTACAGGAGTTCCCTATAGCTGTAAATTTGATTATTTGGCAGTAGGAGATCCCCTCTAATAGAATAAAATGTTGATTTGAAATTAGGTTAATAATTAGCTTGCTGCTGCTATGGGTTGTTTGATCCTGGCCAATTTTATATCTATCGCGATTGCAGCATGTTCTGATCTGAAGATTCGAACAGCAATGATCGTAAAAGCGAAAGGTATAAGCATCAATCCAAAGATTGAATAAAGTGCATTGAAGACAATATGTGGTGTTTGCAAAGATGTGTATCCAATATAGGTGATCGTAGCAATTGTAGTGAAATAGATACTGAGGATACCGACTCCTGCCAATAGTCGTCTCGTCGTACTAATCTTCACGGATATTTGATCTTTTCCAATAACTAAAAAGGGCGATGCATTTTTGATAAGTTTCCAGTTTACATTCTCCCCGAGTTGCTTTTTTAGCGCCAGGTATAGCGGAATAGAGTCTGCGTTGGTTGAAATTTTGCTGTACTGATAAAAACTGGCTTCTTTAATTTCGTCCATTAAAAAGCCTTTGTGTAAGCTATTCTCATCACCGAGCAATTCGATGATCAACTTTGCGTCATTAATCTTTTTCGTCCTCTTTACGGTAAATAAGGGAAGAATACGAATGCTGAATAAACCAGCGATAATAGCAAGTACGATTGGTTGTATTATAGTGATGAGTTCCATAGTCATTCAAATCTAAGGAAATCTCAGATTATCTATTAATCCAAATCTGTGTCTTCATTATTTGATTCTACCAGTTCTGTTGTAATTGTATTATCTTCTCTTTTTCTGGATACGGGTATAGCGATTCCACCGCTTAGGCCTACACCAAAAGAGGCCAATATAATAAGAACAGACAGACACAGCAGCCTGAAAGCCTTCTTTAAACTTTGCATTTATTTTGTTTGAAAATTAAGGAATTGCTACACACCGGCAGCCTTGATTAACTCATAGAGCCGTACCTAAAGGGAACGGACGGGTGAATTAATTTACATATCTGCAGGTTCTTTCTGGTAAGCACTGGGATTAGTAGCACCGCAGGCGATTGCGATTCCGGATTTCAATAGCTCAAACTGATCGAGAAGCCTATTAAACCTAATTGTGTATAATTGGGTGTGTTTGTGTAGTGCTGCGAGTCCTGCAGTTCTGATTTGAATATTCCAATTGGGTAAACTAGCAAAAGTCCGCTTTTCTGTATAAAAGACACGTAAACCAGATGGATGCTGATTTTCAGGCCGGAGACATTCGGTGGCAGTCTTTTGTACCTGTATGGACGAAAAACCAGCCGGCGCAGAAATGCTGAAAAGTGAAAAAAACAATAGAACGGTTAATAATAACCGGGACAGTTGTTTTTTGCAATATGTTAAATGGCTGGTGCTCATCTCTTTTATAAAGATATTGATTTGCTTTATTAAAACGTTTTTTTTTAACGGGATCAACCGTGAAGGATTAATGCAATAAGCCTCTGCCTTAAAATCTCACGCGTCATATCTTTCAAAACAATTCTGGATAAACGGAATTATAGGTTTTTAATTTACGACTATGGCAACCCAAAAGGATAAAAAAGGAGATAAAACTAAGACCGAAAAATGGTCTGCTGAAGTAACGAAGAACAGTGATGCACTGGATCTTAAGGAAAATATCTTTGAATCAAAGAGCGCGAAGAAGATTGCAGAATCACTGAAGAAATCGGCGGAACAAAGTGATAGGAAAAAATCGGGACCTTACCGGTCAGCAATGTCCATGCTAACCTTCTACATTAACCGCGCGGGCAAAAACCTGGAAGCTGAACAAAAGCAAGTTTTGGAAGAGGCAAAAGATGAACTCAGAAAAGCTTTTGGCCGCGAACCTAGAAAGAAAAGTGCCGAAACTGGAAAGAAAAAACAAAACTGAATTCCAGCAACCTTTTTTCCGGTTGCTGGAATCTGGTAGGCTGCTTATTGTTTAATACGGGCTTTTTCTATGTCTGCACTTCCTGTTTCACGCTTTGACTTTTTATTCCCTGAACTGCCAAAGCTATAATTGAAGGCTAAAGTAAAGGATTGTGAATTGTATCTGTTTCTGAATGCTTCAGTTGCATTTGGGATATTAGTAGTAATCCCATTATTATTATAGGTTTTCAGGATATCACGGACATTAAAAGAAACGGTGCCCTTATTCTCCAAGACTTTTTTCTGTATACCTGCATTTAACTGCCCGGTACCGTTATTTATAAATTGAGCGACACTACGCTTTGAAACGTAGAAGCCACTGAGTTCCATTCCCCAGCCTTTTGGTAATGTAAAAATATTTGTCATGTTAATTTCCCCCATAGTTCGGGATTCATCCAGGTAGGTTTGGAACAGGTGCCCCTTGAATGAAGTGTTAAAAACCTGCATATAAGTATTGATCATCCACCAGGGATATGGTGAGAGAGATAGGGTAAGGGAGGCACCGAGATATTTCGCAGTACCTATATTTCCGACTCCATCTATAAAAATATCACCATCCTGTCTGATAACTTCATTCTGAAGGTCTTTGGTTTTCATGTAATGGAGTGAGGCTGTCAGTATACTTTTATAACTGTACGATGCTTTCAATGCGTTTGAAAACTGTGGTTTCAGGAAAGGATTTCCTGAAAAATAAGAGTACTTATCGATGATAGTCACAAAAGGATTAAGATCCTGGTAAAATGGTCTGCGAATTCTGCGCCCAAATGAAAGTATCAGTAAGTGCTTGCCGGCGGAATCTAATTTATAAGAAAGGTAGGCCGTAGGGAAGAGGTTTGTATAACTCTTAGTGAATGAAGAGTCGGGGCGGACCTCATTTCCCAGTTGATGACCTTTAGAGTTGGTATTTTCGACTCTTAGGCCTGTTTGCAGAGCAAATCGCTGGAATGAAGTATTAAAATTCAGGTATCCCGCATTAATGTTTTCTTTATAGAGAAAGTGATTCGTGAAGTTGGGGTCTGTTATGGATTCTCCATTGATCTCATTAAAATAGTTAGCCTGATTATCTGTTTCAATATAACTGGTCTTTAAGCCCGCATCTATTCTCCCTTTTCCCTTTAAAGGATGGGTATAATCTGTTTTTGCTGAATAGATCTGGATGCTTGTTGGCAGATTATCGGTAATAATTTGCATATGACCCTGATTTCCTGCTGCATCGAAACTCTGGTTGAAAAAGCGTTGTTTGTTGGTAGAGCTGTAGGTTAGTCCATCCAGGTCAAATGTAATTGATCTTCCAAGGCTGTCAAACTGATGGCTGTAGTTTAGGTTCACACCGCCATTGTTAAAATGAGCCTTGCCTGTATTGTTTGCAAAAATGATGGAGTCCAATCCTCTGTTTTGGTTTAATAGCCGGGTTTCTCCTGTAAAGTTTTCTTTTCTTGGTGATAAGGATCCGGTGAAAATAATACCCCAGGTAGTTTTAGGGGAGTGGTAGTAATCCATTCCAATTTTCAGATTGCCACTATTATTTACTGGTTTCATACGCGCATTTACCTCAAAAACATTCCGTAACAGCCCCTGATTGTCAAAATATTCTCGGGTTTCTCCAAACTGTCGGAAATCTTGCTTAAGTGCGTAGGAGGCACTGGAAAACAGATTGATTTTGTTGACCCGGTAATTTAGGTTTACACTTTCACTGGTCTGACCGTAATGTGCCTGGCTGTAATTTGCGGCGACAGAGCCGTTGAATCCGGCAGTTTTTGTTTTTTTAGTGGTGATATTAATGATGCCGGCATCACCCGCTGCATCAAATTTCGCTGGAGGGTTATCCATCAATTCTATCTGTTCCAGCAATGAGGCAGGTATAGATTTCAAATAATTAGCAAGATTTGCTCCGGATAGGTATGTTGGCTTTCCATCCAGAAATATAGTTACACCTGGTTTCCCTTTGAAACTGATGTTGCCATTTCCGTCAATGACTACGCCTGGCGATTTCTCTAGTACTTCCAGTGCATTAGCCCCATTATTGGAAATCAGACTACCAACATTAATCACAGTTCTATCTAATTTTTGTTCTATAAATGCTTTTTTGCCTACCACTGTAACCTCCTTTAAGTTGCCTGCCTGATCGCTTAGCATGATGTCTTCCAGTATGATGTTCTCTTGATTTGTCACCGAAATGCTAACAGTTTTTTTCTGCATACCAATAGCTGAAATGTCAAGCAGGTAACCGCCGTTTTCCGGCAAATCGAACTTGTAATTACCAAGGCTGTCGGTGCTGACCGTCTTTAGTATATTGGATTCATTGTTTTTTCTAAAGGCAACAGTAGCATAGGGGATAGGCAGACGATCAGTTCCTGTTATTTTTCCTTCGATCTGGTTTTTTTGCTGCTGGCTTTTTTTTTCAATCAGAATTGTTTGATCAACCTGTCGGAAAGTCAGGTCAGATCCTTTTAGTATTTCAGTTAAGGTTTGTCGGATCGTACGGGTTCCTGAGCTGAGATTTAATGGTTTGAGTGCTTCAATGTCACCGCTTCTGAAGAAAAATCTGAGAGTACTTTGCTTTTCTATTTTTCTGATGGCTGATAAAAGATTTTCCTGATGAAGCTCCAGGCGTATAGTTTCTGTATTAATATCCTGAGCCTTTAAATCAAAAGCCATTAACATATTTAGTGTTGCAGCCGTTAATAAAATATAGATAAAGCTGATTCGCATAAATTGAATGGCTATTGATGATTTAGTAACTCTGTTGTTGTTTAATCTGGAGCATAGGGCTCCCTGGTCCCGCTTTTTCGCAGAAATATTCATACTTTTAAATGTTTTATTGATTTCCAATTAATTAAACCCCGGTTTACCGGGATACCTGTGAGCCGATTCCCGCCGGCTTACAGGTTGTTTTAAAGACGCTACTCCTGGAGTATCATCTTAGGGTATTCAAACTAATTATTTACATCCTTTTCCGTCTATTTGAATGCTTCCATCTTCGCTGGTCTGGTAGGTTGCATGGTTAATGGCACATATTACTTTTAATAATTGTTCCAGACCGGCACCAGAGGGTTCGGTACCATAGAATCTGCAGTTCTTCAGCTGATCATTTTTAAAAGTTATTTTTACGTTGAAGCGTTTTTCAAGTTTTAATACAGCCTGCTCAAAGGTGACATCCTCAAATTGAAGTTCCCTTTGCTGCCAGGCGATAGAGGTAAGTGCATCGACTTCACGCCGGGTAACCTGTTCATTCAGTAAATTGAAACTGAGCTCATGATCGGGTGTTATAATTCCTAATTGTCTGTTGCCTGCCGCAACGCCTACTTTACCGCGTGTGACAGTTACGGTGACGAGGTGCTGATCCTTATCCTCTTTAATATTGAAAGCTGTACCCAGCACTGTCGTTGTTATTTTTCCCGTATGAATGAGGAAGGGGTGGTTAGGATTATGAGCGATGTCAAAATAGGCTTCACCAGAGAGATAAACTTCCCTGGTTTGACCACTGAAGGTGTCCGGGAATTTTAGTTCAGACCCGGCATTTACCCAGACCTTGCTTCCATCTGGAAGCGTAATTTGCCTGGTTTGTTCAGCAGGAACAGTTAACGCTGTAAGTGCGCTGGACTGGTGAGTATGATACTTGTCGGAAGACTGCAAATAAATAGCGAAAAGTACCGCGATCAGGGCTGCGGCTGCTGCTATGAATTGCAGATAAGGTATTTTTTTCTTGATTACAGGAACAATCTTTATCGGTATTTCCTGTCTGCTTTGCTCAAGATCCTGGTAGATGGCTGAAAGCCAGTTTGATTTTTCTTGTTGGTCCAGACCATTCCATGGCGAAATCGAGGGACGTTTTTCCTCGAGCCAGTTTTCAACAATGGTATTCTCTGAGGTGGTAGTTTCACCTTTGAGATATCTATCAAGTAAAGATTCTATTTGTTGACGGTTCATTTAATCCTGTATTTGAACCGTAGTCGGATGACAGGATAGGTAGTACCATCGGAAAATGATATTTTTTCATTTGTTTATGAAAGTAGCCAGAACAGGAAGGCTGGTGTGGATACGACAGCCAGCGACTTTCTTAGATGTTTAAGTGCTGCGGTCAGTTGATTCTTGACTGTTTGCTCAGATAATCCCAGCAGATTTGCAATCTCAGAGACGCTTCTGTTTTGTTCTCTGCTTAGCCGGTATATCTCCTGAATCCTTGGCGAGAGGCTTTCCAGTGCGCGATTGATTGTCTGCTGAAGCTCTTTTGCTGCAAGATGCTGTTCAATTCCAGGTTCATAAGCCGATGCCAGCGCCTGTAACATTACGGCGTATTCTTCTCTGGTCACGTTTTTGCGAATACGGTCAATAATGCGATGGCGGACAACTGCAAAAAGGTATGCTTTCAGGCTCAGGTTGATGACCAGTGTTTGTCTTTTCTCCCAGAGCAGGAGAAATACATCGTGTATGATATCTCTCGCATCATTCAGGTTAAATAATCTCGACGCTGTAAAGTCTGCTAATAAGGGAGCATAACGCGCATAAATTTCCTTATACGCCGCTTCATCGTCGTTTTTCAGAAGGTCGGTTAATTGCAGATCAGTTAAAGTTGCGTATGATTTCATTGGCCGGTTAGGACAAATGTAGTATTTACAGCCATTTTTATGGTGTTGTTTAAATTTTTGGCTGCCGGGTGAAAAAAGTCTGTGCTGAAAATCAGGGTGATGGAGAATGAAGTGCCTTTTTTTAATAATTTTATAGAAGATCCATTTTGTAATTCAAAAAAAGAAACTACATTTGCAGCCCACCTACCGAGGTGGAACATGCTTTAAATCATGTTTAATAAGATGGTGCGGTAGCTCAGTCGGTAGAGCAAAGGATTGAAAATCCTTGTGTCGCCGGTTCGATCCCGGCCCACACCACTCTAACAAAAAGCCTGTTTTCTTTAAGAAAACAGGCTTTTCTGGTTTAAAGCTTTCTTGTATCTCACATTAGTGTGAAACCGGTATTGGCGAGTTTACTACAGGCATAGTTAAATCCTCTGGTTCAGGTAAAACTGAAGGCGGCAGTAATTTATACATGACCGGAGTAACCAGGCGTGATAATAGCGTAGAACTGATTAATCCGCCGATCAATACAAGAGCTAATGGAGAATAGAGTTCGCTGTATTCGATAACCAGGGGCAATAAGCCACCTATGGCTGTTAGTGAGGTTAATAGTATCGGTACGAACCTGATTTCACCAGCCATGACAATAGCTTCTTCAATACTTTTACCCTGCGCCCTGAGCTGATTGGTAAAGTCGACCACCAGCAGGGAATTTTTAACTTCAATACCGACAAGGGCAATGAATCCTATGGTCGCAGTAAATGACAAGGTTTCGCCCATCAGGAATAACATAATCAATCCGCCTACGATTCCCAGTGGTATAACTGACAGTACAATAAGGATACTCTTGAAGGTTTTGAATTCTAAAATTAATACACCCAGAAATCCGAATACGGTTACGATCAGAATTACACCAAGGTTCCCAAAGCTATCCTCCTTACTTTCCTTTTCTCCTGCAACCTGGAATGAAAAACCTTTTGGGAATTTATAGTTGTGAAGTTGGGCTGTGATTTGCTCATCAAGCTGCTGAACGTTGAAACCCGGTTTGACGAAGGCAGAGATTGTGACATACCTGTCCTTGTCGTAGTGTCTGATCTGGTTTGGTGAGCTTTCAAATCCTACAGTAGCGACGTTCTTAAAAGGGATATTTGCTCCTGTCATTGAAGGTACATACAGACGGTCGAACATACTGATGTCCTGGATCTCTGACGAGCGCGGAATCGAAACATTCACGTTGTAAGTATCTGCTTTTCCTTCGTCTTCCCTGTAAGTGGCGACATTCAGACCTGCTGCGCCCAATCTGACTGTTCTGTCTATATCTGCCGACGCAACGCCATATATACCAGCTTTCTCTTTGTTGATCGTTACTTTAAGGTCTGTTGGTTTAACCAGTAAAGGATTGTTCACGTAAATAGTACCGTCTACTTTTTCAATCAGGGCAGCAATCTTAAATGCTGTTTTTCTTAAGGAATCCAGGTCTTCTGAATAGATGCGATAGGCGATCGGTGCATCTACCGGTGGGCCCTGTTCGAAATCTTTAACCTTTATGCTTGCCCCGGGAAAGCCGTCCAGCTTTTTTCTCAGGGTTTCAATTACAGCTACCTTCTCCCTGGTTTGCAATCCCTGTACCTGCACGAAGATCTGCGCGTAATTTTCACTCTCATTATGAGGGACTACATTATAGTAAATTCGTGGATTACCCTTACCTACATTACTGGCAAATGAGCTGATTTCGGGAACTTGCTTCAGAACAGTCTCAACCTGTCTGGTTACGGCATCCGTTTTCTTCAAATTTGTGCCTTCAGGTGTTTCGATATCAACCAGGAACATAGGTTTTTCCGATTTAGGAAATAAACTGCTTCCTATAACCGGGATCAGGCCCAGAGAGGCTATGAAAATACCGCCGATAATCAGCAGTGTAGTTACAGGACGGTTTAATGCGAGGTGCAGTACACGGCCATAGGTTGCATGAATTCCTTTTTTCATTGCTCTCAGCAGGAAGTTTCCTTCTTCTGATAAATGTGGTTTAAGGATAATGCTTGCCAGGAAAGGAACGACCGTCAAAGAGACAATCATAGAGGCGAAAATGGTTGTGATCACCGAAAGTGGCAGGCTTCTGATAAAATCCCCGGCGTCTTCCGGAAGGAAAACGATAGGTAGGAACGCAAAAATAAGCAGGACTGTACAGCCTACTACGGCAATACCAATCTGTGATGTCGCTTTTACAGCGGCGTCGACTTTCCCGTAGCCCATACGCAGGTACCGTTCTATATTTTCCACAACTACTATACTGTCATCCACCAGGATTCCCAGCGCCACTATCATTCCGACTATGCTCAGCTGATTAATATTATAACCCAGCAAGTTCATTAGGGTTAAGCCGATTGCAAGGGATAGCGGAATGGAAATCATCACGACCAGAGATGCCCTTGTTCCCAGGGGCAGCAGTGTAATTAGAACCAGAACGATAGCGATTCCGAAATCCCGGGTGAAATGGGACAGCCGGTTATCTACACTGGCAGCCTGGTCAAATACTTTTACCAGGTCTATGCTGGCCGGAAGTTTCTTTTTGAAATTTGTTATTACGGTGTCTACTTTGTCCTGAACTGCAATAATGTTTTCCTTGTCTTTTAAACTGGCATTCACAAAACTGCTGCGATATCCGTTCAGGCGATTAATATGCGTTTCTTCTTCATAACCTAAATTAATTTCTGCCACGTCTTTTAAATAGACGATTTTACCTGCTGATTTATTAATAATCGTATTCTTGATGTCATCCAGATTCGTGAAATTACCACTGGTTTTTACATTGAGTTTCCGGTCTGCAATGCTAATGCTTCCACCTGGGATATTTACGTTTTCGCTTTGCAGTGCTGCGATAATCTGATTCTGTGTTAATTTCTGTTCTGCTATCTTTTGAAGATTAAGCCGGACATTTACCTGTTGCTGCGGAACACCTGAGTAACTAACTTTTTTTAAGGCCTGTATTTTCTCTAGCCTTTCTTTCAGATCTTTAGCATACTTTTTAAGTGTTGAATTAGACTTGTTTTCACTGATCAATGCAAACTGATAGATACTCACGTCCGAGGGTGTTTGTTTTTCTACTCTGATAGCGGCAATATCTGCTGGAAGTTCTGCGCGCAGGCTGTTAATCTCCCTGACGACTTCCTGATACTTTTCTTCCGGATCAGAAGTGTATTTATAGGTGACCTGCATTACAGCTAATCCATTGCTGATGTCAGTTTTTACATGCTTAATATTGTCCAGTTCATGAATTTTCTTTTCTATCGGATCTACAACCAGTTTTTCCATATCCTTCGGGTTAGTACCGGGATATACAACCACCACGCTGAAATTTGGCGGATGCACTTCCGGATCTTCACTTCTGGGCATCGTGAAAAGCGAATAAATACCCAGCGCCATTACGGCGATGAAAACGATTAATGTGAACTGATAATTTTTAACTGCAAATTCAGGTAATTTCATCTTCTTTTTTTTAATATTATTTGACGATTTTTATAACAGATCCATCGCTGAGATAAGCAGAACCTTCTCTGATAACCTGATCTTCGGGCAGTAGACCGGTCGAAACAAATGCTTTATCACCTTTCAGGTAAGCGACTTTTACAGTTTTTCGAACTGCTTTATTCCCTGATACAGTGAATACAAATGCACTGTCATTTTTACCTTCAACGAGTGCATCCATCGGGAGAGATAACAGGTCTGTTTTACCCGGTGGATAAATTTTGACTTTTGCGAAAAGACCAGATATCAATTTTATATCTGAAGGGTCCAGACGTATTTCTACCTGATAGAGCCCTGTTGCCGGATCACTTCCCTGTGCAAGTGACTTAACTTTACCTTTAAATGCCTGGTTAGATATATCAAATATGATTTCGGCACTCTCTTTTCCTGTTATTCTGGACCGGTCTTTATCTGTCAGGCCGCATCGGATTACCCAGTCTTTTTGTGCATTACCACCCAGCGAGAGAACCGGTGTGCCGCCATTAACCAATTCGCCTTCATTAGCCAGTTTTTTGAGAATTACGCCATCTGCATTAGCACGGATGCTGGATTGCGTCCTATTGAAGCGGGCAATTTCCAGCTGCTTTTTGGCAATAATCATCGCTGTTTGTGTATTTTCATATTGTTCCGTGGTACTTACACTGTCTTTGAAAAGGTTTGCAGTGCGCTGGGCATCCCGTTTTGTTTTACTGAAGTTCTCTTCGGCCTGATTGAGTTGCGCGTCAACCTCTGTCATATTAAGCAGGGCGAGTATCTGGCCTTTGCGAACGATATCTCCTTCTTTTACGAGTATCTGCCTGATAATTCCCCCGGATATGAACGATAGATTCGTTTGTTGTTCTGAGGATAGGAGCCCTGAAGTTTCTACAGGCTCATTTTCATGGAGTGCATCAGAAGAAATAACTTTTACAGGAATGGTGTTATCAGCCTGGGGTGCTTTATTATTTGTTTTACAACCGGCTAATGCCAGGCTGAGAAATGCTGTCAGCATTAATAGTTTTACAGTTTTCATGGAATTTGATTTAAAAATTAGAGGACATAACTGGCTCTGGCCCTTTCGAGTTCGGTTTCCCGGGTCCGGACATTTAACAGGGCCATACTTTGTTTAAGCTGATCATTAATGAGACGGGTTTGTGCATCTAGCAATTCGAGATAGAGAGCCTGACCTTCTTTATAGAGTCTTTGCTCATCTTTGTAGTATTTCTCGGAAAGTGCAACCTGACTAACTGCCGCTTCGTAGGATGATTTCGCCGCTGTTAATCTATTACGGGTACTTAACACCTCGAGATTTAGTTGTTTTTCTGCTTGTTCGAGTTGTGTCTGGGTAGCGTTGAGTTCTATTTGTGCCTGTCTTGTTTTATGTTTATTCCTGTTTCCAGTAAAAACCGGAATGGAGAGGTTAACTCCGAATAGGTAATAAGGAGCATCACGATTAACTTTTAGAAAATCTCCCTGCAATCCGAGGTCTAGAAAGGTAGTTAGCTTAGGTAAGGCACTTGATTTACTTAGTTTAACAGCTAATTCATTGACCTGTCCTAAAGATTCCAATGCAAGAAGTTCTTCCCTTTTCTGTGGATTGACAGTGTCGGTAGATACCGAGGATGTTACCATTTCTTCCCTGACAGCCGTTTGCAATGGCCGGTTTAGCAGAAAGTTGAAATAGGCAGCTGCATTCTGTGCCTGCGTTTCTGCTTCCTGTAGCTGCGCGCTGATTCCGGTTAGCTCATTTTCGGATCTGCTTACTACAGTTCTGATAGCTTTCCCATTGCTTACCATAGCCTGATTAATGCGGAGGTTTTCTTTTGCCAGTTCTACTGCATTCTGAAAAACCTTAATTGCCTGTAAAGATTGTATATAGTTGAAGTAAGCCAATTTGACCTGCTTTACCAGTTCACGCTTATAGAGTTTTAGTTCTACCTGCTGATAGGTAATCTGTTCCTTTTTGATCCGGGAGTTATAAATGATTTCGGCATTGAAAATAGGAATAGAGGTATGGGCTCTTGTATCGTAGTAATTATTAGGATTAAAGGTCTGGCTGACATTTTCCACTTGTGGAAATTTGCCTGACCCGGTTAAATTATTAAGCGAATTGTAAACCGGATTCAGCAAATCTCCGATTGGAATTTCAATCTTCCGACCGCCTCCGGATGTGATGTAGGAAGTATTAAATTCAACTTCGGGCAAAAAAAGACTCTTTGCTTCTTTTAATGCATAAAGACTTTTTTGAAGCGCAAAATCTTGTTTTTTCAAATCAAGGTTATTTTCCAGCGCCTCTTTGATATAATTATCGAGTTGCGTTTGCGAAGACACCGCGGAGGGTTGAAAAATCAGGAAGATAAAAAGGAGCGCCAGGCTTAAGTAGGACTGGTTTTTCATGGCATATAGTTGTTTATAAAATGAACACTGTTTAGTGAAAGAAATGAGTTTTGATACTTTTGCATATTTTAATCAGTTATGTTATCGTTGGTTATTTAATAAACACTGTTTATTAGTATTTAAATTTTTTTAAACTTTCATGGAATTAAGAAAATACTCCATGGATTGCATCAAGTGATCTTTTCCGGTCACGTCTGCACTGAGAGACTGAAGTCTTTCACGAATATTAAGAGAAACAAGGCCATGAGCATATGCCCAGATGGTCATGGCGACGATGTCAGGATCTCCAGCAGGAAGTAATTGATGCTTAAGGCAATCCTGAACAGTGTCAAGCAGATAGCCATAGCTATCATCACCTACTATCCATTTACTGTTGCACTTAATCTCCGTTAGTGGAGCCCGCATAATAAACATCAGGTCATAATAGTCTGGATTCTCCAGGCCAAAAGCCAGATAAAGACGGCCTAAGGAGACCAGACGCTCAAAAGGATCCGCAATATGGCCTTGATCTATGAAGACCTTATTTAAGAGCCGGAAACCCTGTTCATGGATCTCATAAAAAATCTCATCCTTTTCCTTGAAATAGAGGTAAATAGTCGCCGGGCTGTACTCAATGTCATCGGCAATGCTTCGTATAGAAGTCTTTTCATAGCCCTGTTCCAAAAAGAGTTTGGTAGCTGATTTAATAATCAACTTTCGTCTGTCCAGCTTATCTCGCTCTTTTCTATCTTTAATTGCCATAGTAATAACAGGTGCAAATATACTGATCACTGTTCAGTAAATGAAATCTTTTAAATTTTTAACGCTTACTCAACGCAATCTTAATGCCCAGACCAATAAATACTAGTCCGGAGACCTTATTTAACCACATACCTATCTTCGGATTACTTAACACTTTTGCGGTGAACATTGATGCACCCAAGGTTAACAGCACACACCATACCAGATCAAGAAAAATATATACACCACCGAGCGCAAGAAAAGGAATTGCACTGCCGCCAGCATAGGAAGGGTCTATAAACTGCGGGAAAAAGGCGATAAAAAATAAGGCAACCTTTGGATTGAAAACATTGGTAATTACTCCGGATGTGTAAATTTTGAGCATTGTTTCTTTTTTTGTATCCGAAGAAACAGTAGCTATAGAATCTCTTGACAACAGTTTAGTGATTCCCAGATACAGCAGATAAGCGGCACCAAGATATTTTACGATGGAAAAAGCCATTGCCGATTCGGCCAGAATAACCGATAAACCAAATGCAGCCAATGTAATATGAACTAAAACGCCGGATAGTATACCTAATGTAGAGTAAATGCCTGCCTTCTTACCCTGTGCTATTGCACGGTTTAAGATAAAGAGCGTGTCTACGCCGGGAGTTAATGCGAAAATTATAACCGCTATAATGAAGGTTTCCAGATGAATAATACCCATGACTATCTAATTCAATTGATTAAGTGTACTAAGATATGTTTTCCGGTGATATTTTAGACTTTTCCTGCCAAGAGTGATATAAATTCTAATGACAAATTCAAGTCGTCATTTAATCCGAAATCCGGTAGCTATAAATTAGAAAGAATGATTCTTAATAGCTTCTTTTGCGGATAATTTATAACTAGTCTTAATTATATGATTAAAATTATACGCTCTATTTTCCTTACTGGATTGTTGCTTGCGGGCCTGTTGGTCAATGCTCAGGACAAAAGTATTCATGGAATCCTGACTGATCAGATCACCGGTACGCCGGTACCTGGAGCAACGGTGAAAATTAAAGGAACCACAAAAGTTACTGTGACAGACCAGCAGGGTAGATTTAGAATCAGTGCATCTGATAAGGATTTACTGATTTTCAACTATATGGGGTATGAAGTTCGTGAGGTTGTGGCAGGAGATGGTGAACATCCTTTAAGAGTTAGTCTGACAGAATCGGCAAGTTCACTGACAGAGGTACAAATTACCGGTAGTTTCGGGATCAAGCGGAGAGCGAAGGAACTTGGCGTCGCCACTGCTACAGTGAAGGGTAGTGACATTACACAAACTCAGGTTGTGAATCCATTAAGTGGTTTGCAAAGTAAAGTTGCCGGCTTACAGGTTAATATGTTTGATGGAGGTGTTAATCCTCAGGTGAGGGTTACGCTCCGGGGAGCGCGGAACATAAATGACGCGAAAAATGAACCTTTATTTGTTGTTGATGGCATGCCTCTGGCTACTTTAACTTATTATAACCCACAATCCGGGGGAGGAAAAAGAGAAGCTTCTGCTTTTTCAATGATCAATCCGAACGATATAGAAGATATTACTGTATTGAAAGGTGCAAGTGCAGCCGCGGTATATGGTTCGCAGGGTGTTAACGGGGTTATCATTGTAACCACGAAGTCTGGTAAAAATGGAAAGGGTACCATTAACTTTTCGCACGCTACAAGTTTTGAGAAAGTTGGCTGGCTTCCTGAATTCCAGGATACTTATGGCGCAGGATTCAATGGCGTCTATCAACCTTATGAAAGTCGTTCATGGGGGCCTAAATACGATGGGAGTATGGTGAAGGTGGGACCTGTTCTTCCAGATGGTACGCAATGGGAACTACCGTATTCACCTATTAAGAACCAGAAATCTGATTTCTTTAACACGGGTATTACGAATCAGGAGAATATATCTTTTTCAGGGGGCGACGAAAAGTCGACGTACTTTTTATCCGGTCAGTTTGTGAAAAATAACGGTGTCATTCCGGATGATAAGAGTGAGAAAGCAAGTTTACGCTTTAACGGAAGCAGAAACTTCGGTAAATTGAAAACTTCCTACACCGTAAATTATGTACAGACTAATACGTCTACGACTACTTCTGAACCATGGAACAATGTGCGTGGATTACCAATGTTTATTCCCCTGGATGAGCTGAAGGACTGGAGAAATAAACCTTATGCGAGCCCTGAGTATTATTTTTCTACAACAACGCTTAATCCGTACTGGGCAATTGAGAACCAGAGACAAGACGTGAAGCAGGAAAACCTGACAGGAAATGTGAGCTTTGACTACCAGGTTGCACCTTGGTTTAAGGCAACGTACAGATTGGGTCTGACCAGCGTAAATACCGGATATAAGAGTTTTGGAAATAAATTTGATGATCCGTCTATTCCATATCGTTATTATGACGCAAACGGGAAACTCGTTTCTGCTACCAGAAAAAGCACTAGTTATGGTGGTACTTCAGCAGGAAACGTCAGTGATCAGTCTGTTAACAACCAGCAATTGAACAGTGATCTTTTACTGCAGTTCAATAAAGATTTTGGTAAGTTCAGCACGCGTCTGTTGTTAGGACATAATTACCAGGATATACAATATAAATTTGTTCAGGTGGGCGCTGCGGCACTCAATTTCCCTGACCTGTATAATGAAAGCAATTTGATCGGCAATCTGAATGGAGGGTCTCAAATGACACACCAACGCCGTTTTGCCTACTTCGGTGAATTCACGGTAGGTTATGACAATTATTTGTTTGCTACGTTAAACGGCAGGAGGGAATCTGTTTCTCTGCTATCTGCCGACAACAGGTCTTATTTCTATCCGGGAGCAAACGTTTCCTTTATCTTCAGTCAGGCAATTCCTGCACTCGCACAGAGCAGTGTATTGTCTTATGGTAAACTTTATGGATCTGCAAGTAAAAGCGGCAATGTTACGGTAGAACCTTATGCGTTGCAGAATGTCTATAATAGCGTAGATGGTTTTCCTTTTGGCGGATTACCCGGAGCGGCCATTAATGATCAGAACTTAAGTAGCAATATCCGGCCTGAATTTGTCTATTCTTACGAAGGGGGTATTGAACTAGGCTTTTTTAATGACCGGCTGCATTTTGAGGGTACTTATGCTTATGCAGATTCGAGAGACCAGATTCTGGATATCGGGACTTCATTTGCCTCTGGTTTCGGATCGGCAAAAGCTAATGCAGCCAGGATGAAGAGCAAATCTATAGAGCTGAGATTAAATGGTGATATCATCAAAACCAAAGACTTCAGCTGGTCTGCAGGAGTAAATTATACACATAATGATAATACTGTTGTGAGTCTGATTGGTGATCAGCAATCACTCAGCCAGTGGAAGGGACTTTACCTCTCCGTTGGTGACCGTTATCCAACCTACCAGATGCCTGACTACGTCCGGGATCCGCAGGGAAGAGTGGTTATTAATGCGGCTACAGGCCTTCCTTCTCAAGCTTCCGCGCTAACTGACAAAGGTACTTCCCAACCTGTTCATATGGTAGGCTTTAATACCAGTGTACGTTATAAGCGTCTTCAATTAAGTGCACAGGTAGATGCAAGATGGGGAAATATGTTCTATACTGCAGGTGCTGAAAACACTACAACTGCTGGTTTATTACCCAAAAGTGCCGGAGCCGATGGTTTCGGAAGAGATAAATTTATCTTCCCGAATTCGGTTATTCAAACTGCTCCGGGAGTATTCACTGAAAATACCGACGTCTTAACAAATGGAGATTTCGCGTTCTGGAATACTTACAAGAATATCTTAGCTAATAATGTATTTGACGGTAAGTTCGTGAAGTTACGGGAAGTCGCTTTAAATTATGAGGTTCCGCTTCAGATCCTGGGAAAACAGGATGCGATTAAAGGAATCCATATTTCTGTCTATGGTCGTAACCTGGTTAATCTTAGAGCTAAGGATAATATTTTTGGTGAGACAGAATTTATCTTCTTAAGTGGTGTAGGTTTCAGCGGATGGCGTACGATGCCTTCAACAAGATCTTATGGGTTTACATTAGGCTTAACACTTTAAGCTTCTTAAAACAGAATTTTTAATCAGAAATCATGAAGAAAAACATAATATACGCAATCTGTATTGCTGTTGCAGTTTACAGCACCGGTTGTAAGAAAGTACTGGATATTAACTCAAACCCCAATGCTTCTACCAATGTAACGAAGGATATGTTACTAGCGGGTTCATTATTGAATTCAGCAAGGCTGGAAACGAACGCAGTCAATGAACTTGGTAATTTCTGGGGTGGTTACTGGGGTAAAGCCTATGATATTTCCGGAACTACATCCGGAGCAATCGGTACAACGATTGATTTAATTGCGAACTACAGTATCATTGATAATTTCGCCACAGTAATTTGGGAGAAATCATATACGACAATTTATAACTACACTTTATTACAGCAACAGACTGAAGGTAATGCTCCGTTCTATACTGGTATAGCCAAAATTATTAAGGGAATGCATTATCTGCAGCTTGTAGATCATTATAATAATGTTCCTTTTTCTGAAGCTTCGGTGCCTGGAAATACACAGCCGGCTTATGATCCGGGAGAGCAGGTTTATACAGGAGCAGTGGATATGATTACTTCCGGTATACAGGATATTAAAAATGCTGGTACCCTTGCCTCGCCAACGGCATCTGATATATTCTTTAAAGGAAGCGCGTCTTCTTGGATTAAGCTCGGAAATACATTGAAGTTGAGGGCATTGATACATCAAAGCCAGCTATCGTCCAGATCTGCTTATATCTCGGGGGAGATAGCTAAGATTATAGAGGAGGGATCGGGCTTTATCACAGCTGATGTTCTGGCAAACCCCGGTTTTACTTCTCAGGCAGACAATCAGCAGAATCCTTTTTATACCACTTATTTTAAAAATAGTCAGGGGATTGTTTCAGGTATGTTTAATGCCATCAGACCAACCAGGTTTTTATTGGCTGCCTATGATGCCGTAAATGATCCAAGGAAAGCATTGATTTACGCGGAAGCTACAAATGGTGGCGGCTACCATGGTGTAATCCTGGGACAGAGTAGCTCAGATGCGAGCCAGAATGCGACTGCCACTTCTGCTTTCAGGGGGCCGGGTGCAGGTGTGATTAAAACGGCTACATCCGGGGCAATGATCTTTTCTCTCACGGAAAGTGAGTTCCTGCAAGCCGAAGCTGCACAACGTGGCTGGATCGGTGGTTCTGCTGCTTCGTATTATGAGCGCGGCGTAAAAGCTTCTTTTAATTATACTGGCGCATCAGATTCTGCATTTCAATCATTCATTGCACAACCCTCGGTTTCTTTTGCTTCTGCAGCAGATAAAATTGAAAGGATTATCGGTCAGAAATGGCTGGCACTAAATAGTGTGAATGGTGCAGAAGCATGGAATGATTTCAGAAGACTCGGATTACCCAAAGGTATGCCACTTTCTGCCGGTGCATCAGGGCAGAATTTTCCAAAACGCTTAAGGTATCCTTCTTCTGAAGTGAGTACTAATAGTTCCGAAGTAGCTAAGCAAGGCAATATTGACGGCCTTGTGAATAAAGTTTTCTGGCAGCCTTAAACAATTTAAAGAACATACCGAGTGAAAATATTTTGGAGAAATATACATTTATGGTTAGGCCTGGCAGCAGGCTTAATCTTTTTTGTGGAGTGCCTGAGCGGAACACTTCTTGTTTTTGAGGACGAAATTACAGAAATAGCACACGCTAAGAGGTACTTCGTCAGTTATGAAAAAAGGGCGGCTCTTGAGCTGGACAAGCTAACTGCTGTCGTTAAAAGTGAGTTGCCAAAGGCTAAGATTATCGGGGTAAAAGTTTATAACGACCCTTCCCGGACTATAGAAATTAGTGTTTCTTCAGGCGGGGGTGATAGAAAAGGCGGTAAACCTATACCGGCTAAAGGGAAAAAAAGTGGAGGTAAGGGAGGTAAGAAGGAGGTCTTATTCCTAAATCCCTACACTGCCGAAATTACAGCGAAACAGGACCCTTCTGAAAAAACTTTTTTTAAATTGATGCTGGAGGTTCACCAAAGTCTGCTGGCTGGAGAAACAGGGAAAACTATTCTGGGTATCTCCACCTTTGTCGTTTTTGTAATATTGATCACAGGCGTAATTCTGTGGTTTCCTAAGAAGAATAAACAATTAAAGGCGCGGTTGAAAATTAAAACTGATGGCAGTTGGAAAAGAATAAACCACGATCTTCATGTCGTATTAGGTTTATATTGCACGGTATTTATATTTATCTTTTTGCTAACCAGTCTTTGCTGGTCATTTAAGTGGGCGAATACAGCATTATACACTATAACCGGATCAAAACCCGGCCTTCCTGAAAAGCCATCGTCAGTTTCTCCGGCCCAGGATAAAGCTGTGATCAGTTATGAGCAGGCATTGAATTCCGGGCAGGAGCAGTTTAAAAAGGCACCTTATTGGACCATCGCTATGCCCGAAGATAAGGATGGGGTGGTTACGGTTACTTCTGCAAGTCTAGATGCCCTGCATAGAAATGGTTTCGACAATATAAGTCTTGACCAAAGGACAGGTGAGGTCTTGCAGGTTACCCGGTTGAAGGATCTCCCAGGTGGCTGGCAGCTGAGGCGCTATATGAAACCTATCCACACGGGTGCAATTGGTGGATTACCTACAAAGTTCCTGGCTTTTTTCGTATGTTTAATCAGTGCCAGCTTCCCCATAACGGGAACAATACTCTGGTTAAACCGGATCAGGAAGAAAAAGAAGAAAAATAAAATTGCTGCGGATGGCTTATAGTCCTCAAATGAACGAACAAATCCGATGCTTGATTATTGACGATGAAAAAAATGCACATTACGTGCTCGTCAATTACATTCAGCGGCATCGTGGATTGTCGCTTACAGGCCAGTTCTACAATGCAGCGACTGCAATGGAGTTTCTTTTGCATCAAAATGCCGATCTGGTTTTTCTGGATATTAACATGCCCGGACTGAGTGGTTTTGAAATGATAGCAGCACTCAAGGATCCACCCAAGATAATTTTAACCACTGCATATAGTGATTACGCATTGAAGGCTTTTGATTACGGTGTATTGGATTATCTGGTCAAACCAATTCCTTATCCAAGGTTTGAACAGGCAGTAAAGAGGTTTGTAACTAACACTGTAAAGTCGGAGCCTGCAATTCGGGATGTAGAATTTATAACACTTAAAACGGATGCCGGGATGGTAGATTTCCCGACAGCAGAAATTATCTATCTGCAAAGCTGGGGTAACTATATCAAGTTATATACTGAAACACAGACTTACCTTTGTTCAGCGACAACGGTAGAAGTGGAGCGGCGGTTGCCGAGGGACCGATTCTTAAGAATTCATAAATCGTATATTGTTGCCGTGAATAAAATCAGCTCTTTTTCCGGAGACTCCGTGCTCATAGCAGTACCTCGGGTTGATCTTCCCGTTGGCATTACTTACCGGCGAACACTTGCAGGAATTATTGATCCAGATTCTTGAATAAAGCATGGTTAAATTACTGGGATTTCTGGAGAACAAATGGATTAGAGAACTTTTATTATTCACACTGCTCTTTTTTCTGACAATTATCAATGACAGGGAGGATATCATTAATTCGCATGATTTCAGAGACGGATTCTTTATTTTCCTAATTCTTTACATCCATATACAGTGTCAGAGATTCTTTGTTCTTCCTTATCTGATTTCTAAACGCTACCTGCTTTACACCACTCTGACAACTATTGTAATATTGCTGTTTTCGACCGGGGCATATTTTATAGATAGCTGGCTAACTAGTGTAGGGTGGTATGACGATATGATCAACCATTTGGAGTTATATCTGTATTATGTGGTTGCCTGCGTACTGAGCCTACCTGTTCTTTTATTGGTATTCTTTACTGTCGAATTCTATAAGCAACAGAAAATGGAGGCTGATAATTCTATTTTATTGAAAGAGATGGAACTCAGCTTACTTCGTGCACAGCTAAATCCACATTTTTTGTTTAACAGCCTGAATAACTTATATGGTGTTAGTTTGGAAAAACCCGCTGAGGTACCGGCGATGATTATGCAGATGGCCAGAGTTATGCGGTATCATCTGGAGTTATCAAAGCATACTTATGTGAGTTTGCAGGAAGATATGGATTTCATAACGGATTATATTGCTGTTGAATCTGACCGCGTCAGTGAACGATGCCAGGTAAAGTTGGTAAGAATAAATCTTACTGATAAACTGAACGATTATAAAATTGCACCGATGATCCTGGTCAGCTTTATAGAGAATGCCTTTAAACATTTTGGCGTTCCTTTAAATGAAAAAAAGGGATTCATTAACCTGAATATAAATCTTGATGGCTCTACACTTCATCTCCATATTCTGAATTCTGTTACTCCCGAAAGAAATCGTAAAGATTCGACCCGTTTAGGTTTGCTGAATACCAGAAAACGACTTGGGATACTTTATCCGAATAATTATACATTAAACATTACGGATGACCTGGCCTTTTACGAACTTAGTCTGAAGGTAACTTTGCAAAAGGCAGTTTAGTTTTGAGGAGATTGTTTGATATATCCTCTACATACTTATCAACATTTTAATGTGAATAAGTATGTAATTTGTGGATAAGATGAAATTTGTTCTTAGTCTTTGGCGTGATAACATGGTCTGCAGCGTGGCTCATAACTTTCTTTTTCGCCTAATAAAATTTTTGCTTCACTGGCTACGCGCCGGAAAGAATACACTGCAGGGCTACCACAGCGTACACACACTGCATTTACTTTGGTTACCAGCTCTGCTATAGCCATTAGTGCGGGGACCGGTCCAAACGGCTTACCGCTAAAATCCATATCCAGTCCTGCAACAATAACCCTGACACCCTGATTGGCGAGCTTATTACAAACCTCAGGAAGTTCATCATCAAAAAATTGCGCCTCATCAATACCGACAACTTGTGTATCAGAACGTAATAACAGGATGGCAGATGAATGACTTACCGGTGTAGATTGTATGGAGTTATAATTGTGAGAGACTACTGCTGTCTCATCATAACGGACGTCGGTAGCCGGTTTAAATATTTCTACATTTAATTTAGCGATCTCCGCGCGCTTTAACCTCCTGATCAGTTCTTCGGTTTTACCTGAAAACATAGAGCCGCATATCACTTCTATGCTGCCGCCAAACTGGCCTCTGGAATAGTTTTGTTCGCTAAATAACATGCTGAAATCTGGGGGATAACTGTCGGACGAATATCGAAATTTTGTGCTACTTTTGAATGTTTAGTTATCAACATAAAAGGTCAATTTGAACGTTATTATACTATGATGAACCAGGAGGATATTTTCAAAAAAATCGGACAGATACTCAATGAGTTGACAGATCAATACCAATACCTCGAAGAGCACCCGGGTGACTGGAATGGCTTTGAACTGGATCTTTTCCAGGCTAATGCTAATTTCTTAGCAGAGCATGTTCAGGTATTTCAGAAGATGAATAAGGCTAAGAATCCACCTGTAAATAAGGAGCATTCCGAGGAAAAGATCAATCCGGAAGAAACTTCAACAGTCGAGATAAAGCCTGTTATACCCGTTCTGGAAAAGGAAATCTTCAAACCTGACAATGAACCGTCGAAGTTTGAGTTCATCCTTAATGACAAGCCATCATCAAATCTGTTTGATTTCGAGGAAAAACCTGTTGGAGAAATATTTGACCGGGCGCTAAGCGCAGAAGAAGAGCATATAATTGCGCAAAAACAAAAGCTTCGTGAAAAAGATAGCTTAATGGTTGAGCCGTTAACGGATGAAGATGATGAAATAGGGCCTGAGCCTTTTCTTGTGTCAGATGAACCTGAAACGACTTTTACAATAGAGGAAATACAGTCAGAAAGGTCTACGAGCCCTGACGAAACTGTTATCGTTGAACCGATAATTCAGTTACCTGTTGAAACTGAAGTAAAAACGGATTACCCGGTTCAGGAGCGATCTGTAACAACACCTCAGACTGATCAGGATATCCAAACATCAACTCCTGCTTCTCCATTGCCGGATTCTGTTGCACAACACACAGAGCCGGATTTGCCAGTCCCCGTATCTGTTCAGGAAAGAGAAAAGCTGAGTACTCCTTTATCTTTTCAGCAGCCGGAATCAGTTAAGACAGATAGTTCTGAAATTGAACCCAAACGAGCGGAAAATGTCGATAATGCGACGCCTAAACTTACTTTAAATGATTTATTATCCAGTCAGAATACCAGAAATACGGCGGGTGAAAAGAAGAAAGCGGTTATTCTGGACCTGAAACAAGCCATAAGTTTGAATGATAAGATGCGGTATATCAAAGATCTTTTCAACGGGTACAATCTGGCATATTCAGAAGCTATTGATCTGCTCAACAAGATGCCTGATCTGGAAAGTGCACATCAGTTTCTTCAGAATAATTATGCAGTAAAACATAACTGGGAGAGTAAACAGGAAACAGCAGATCAGTTTTATGAATTATTGCAGCAACGCTTTAATCATTAAATAAAGCCCATACGATTTGAATCCAGCTTCAGGAATATAAATAATAACACCGTAAAACTCCATAGGGAAGACCCTCCATAACTGATAAAGGGAAGAGGGATTCCTATGACAGGAATGATTCCGATAGTCATACCGATGTTGATAAAGAAATGGAAGAATACAATGCTCGCAACACAGTAGCCATACACCCTGGAAAAAGTTGATCGCTGACGCTCCGCCAGATTAATTAACCTGAGCAGTAAAAACAGGTAAAGCGCAACTACGACCGTGCAGCCCACAAAGCCCCATTCTTCACCGATTGTCGAGAAAATAAAGTCTGTACTCTGCTCAGGAACATAACCATATTTGGTTTGTGTACCCTCTAAAAATCCCCGCCCGGTTATCTGACCCGATCCGATAGCAATTTTTGACTGGATCACATTATAACCAGCTCCTTTTGGGTCTGTTTTCTGACCAAGCATGATCTCAATCCTTGTCCGCTGATGCGGCTCCAGTACTTTTTCATAAGCTACCCGGACAACAAACAGGTAGGCTATAGCTACTATAGTCGTCAGTATGATAGAAAACATGACTTTCTGTTTTCTTCTGTTCTGGTAGATGAATATTCCGCCAATAACCAATATGACAGGGATAATAAGTGTAATAGGCAAGAGAAAGTCTGCGATAAACAAGACTATCATTCCCAGGAAAATCAATAAGAAATACCCTGATAGCCCTTCCCGGTATAAAGGAAACATAAAGGAGAGAAATACCAATGCAGATCCTGTATCTGGCTGCAGCATAATCAGCATTAATGGAAACAAAACAATTAATGCAGCAAACATTATAGATTTGAAGTCCCTGAACTTTGGATTGAAACTACTTACGTACCTTGCCAGTAGTAAAGCTGTACCGAATTTGGCGAGTTCTGAAGGTTGGAGCCTGAAAGATCCTAATGGAATCCAGGCTTGATTTCCAGCAACTTTTCGGCCAACTAAAAGCACAGCAACGAGTAACAGCATGGTTATCCCATAAACTATTGGTGAAAAGACGCTGAAAAATTTCGCGTCCATCAGAAGTATGGAAAAGCCTAATATCAGTGCCGTAATTATAAAGACAAGTTGTTTACCGTAATTACTGCTGAAATTAAATAAGGTTGAGTTATCGGGGTTATAAATAGACGCGTAAATATTTACAAATCCAACCGCGCATAAGGCTATGTAGATTAAAATCGTAATCCAGTCTACATTAAAGAAAAAACGCCCGCCCTGTTGTGTACTCATTAGTTAATTGATGTAAGTTGGTTTACTGGTTGCTGAACTGGTGCCGGCTTTACGCTGTCTGCCTGATATGGTGGCAATTTAACCTTTGGTTTTGGCATGTCAGGCAAAATTACTTGCTTCTTCATCCATTCCGCTCTTTCTCCGCGGTTACCGGAAAGTTTGCCTGTAAGGTATTTTTCGGTCATATAACTAGCTATAGGTGCTGCATATGAACCACCATACCCCGCATTCTCCACGATGACAGCAATTGCAATTTTCGGATTATCCCTTGGCGCAAATCCAATGAAGACTGAGTGATTCTTTCCATGTGGGTTCTGTACAGTTCCTGTTTTTCCACAGAAAAGTATATCAGGAATAGCCGAAGCTCTTGCTGTACCATATGGTGCATTAACGGCATCCTGCATCCCATCAATTACAGGTTCAAAATGCCTTGTGTCAACATCCACATAGTTTTTAGTGAGATATTCTTTTCTTACGTTTTTCTTATCTCCAATACCTTTAATCAGGTGAGGTTTCATATAATAACCGCGATTGGCTATAATAGCCATGATATTCGCCATCTGCAGTGGTGTCGCACTCATCTCACCCTGACCGATTGCCAGTGAAATGATAGTTGTATAGCCCCAGTATTTTCCAAATCTTTTGGTATACTCCTCCGAAGTAAATAGCCTGCCTTTCCTTTCAAAAGGCATATCCAGATCCAGTTTCGAACCTAAACCGAACTTTCTTACTTTAGCTTCCCAGGAATCATAAGCTTCAATCTTATTCTTGAATTTCTTCTGCGTCATCAACTTTTGGAAGACATAGCATGCATAGGTATTGCAGGATCTGGCGAGGCCTTTACGCAAAGAGATATTTCCGTCAACGTGTTCGCATTTAACCTGGTGATTTCCAGCCCAGTAATAACCAGGGCAGTTAAACGTAGTATTCGGATCTATAACGCCCTCTTGCAGACCAAGTAATGCATCCAGCGGTTTGAATGATGAACCCGGTGAATAATAGCCTGAAAGCGGTCTTACTGTAAAAGGTCGGTTGGGCTGGCGAAAGATATCCATATAGTTATTTCCCTGCTGACGGCCAACCATTAAATTAGGGTCGTAGGTCGGACTGCTTACAAACGCCAGGACTTCTCCGGTAGAAGGCTCAATAGCGACGATACTGCCTACCTTATTATGCATAAGTTGTTCGCCCAGCTTCTGGATGTCAATATTCAAAGATGATATTAAAGTCTCGCCAGATACAGCCAACGTATCAAATTTACCATCCAGATAACTTCCCTGGGGTACGTTTTTTGCATTATATATTGTGTTTTCTACGCCTCTTTCGCCTCTGAGAACATCGTTGTATTCGCGCTCTACGCCAGATTTACCAATATAATCTCCTGGACGGTAGTAACCTTCACTGTCTTCTATGTCCTTGGCGGATACTTCTTTCACATAACCGAAAAATTGTCCTGCAATACTATCCGGATAGTGTCTGACTGTTCTGTTTTGTGTTTCGAATCCTGGAAACCGGGAAAGTCTCTCCTGTAACGCGGCATAAGTCTGTACGGATAGCTGTTTCTCAAAAACGGAGCGCTGGTACCTGCTTTGATTTCTGGCTTTATCAAAACGCTTATGAAAGCCCTTCATGTCTATGCCAATAATATTGCAGAAGGCAAGAGTATCAAATTCTTTGACCAGATTTGGGGTAACCATCAGGTCATATACAGGTTCATTCTGAACGATAACCTTATTATTCCTGTCGAGGATAACACCTCTGGCTGGAAACGTATATTTTTTTCGTAAAACGTTGCTATTTGCTGATAAGAAGTACCTGTCGCTAGCGACCTGAATATAAAAAAGCTGGCCGACAAGAATTAATGCAACAACTATAAAGAGCCCCTGGACTATATATTTTCTATTGAACAGATTATCCATTAGCGCATTTTTCTATTATAGAATATAAATTCTATCATGAATACTGTGAACAAAGTAAAGGTGCTGCTTAATAAACACCGCATCAGGGTGTAAGATAGTTCTGTGAATCTGAATGCTTCCAAAAGAAACAAAACTAAATGATGTGAGAACGTGCACAGCAGAGCATAAAGAGAAAACCATTTAAACCCCATATTTCCAAGTGTAGGTTCCGGCTCGTCAAAATTGTCACGACTGACCGTAATTGAGATAAACGATATGCGCACAAAAGCTAGTGCAACGCAAGCCGCCGTATGAACGCCAAGTGTATCGAAGAATGTATCCAGTGTTAAGCCAGTACCGAATGCGATCAGGTATAAAACAAGATTTGGAATACCAAATGGAAGCAACAGCAGAAAAAGGATGTATGTAAAAGGTGTAGCCAGATCGTAAAAACTCAAGTTACGAAGTAACAGGATCTGCACAGAAAGCAGAATAAACCACCTTAAAATATTAATTAGTATGATTTTACTGTTCATTTGGTAACTTTGATTCTAATGTTTTCTGTTCCTGTGCTAATTTATCTTTGATCACATATACATACTGCAAGGTACTGAAATCATTAAAGAGGTCAATCTGTATCGTCAGAAAATTATCTCCGGTGGAAATTCCCCTGTTGCTGATCGTACCAACTTCAATTCCAGGAGGAAATGAACCGAAACCAGAGGTTACGACTGTATCTTTTAGTTTAACTTTAAAATGATTTGGAATATCCTTAATGTAAGCTTTACGGTAATCTGAATTTCGGTCTCCCCAGACCAGTGAGCCCAATGCATTGGTAGATTTAATACTCACACTAATCTTGGCATCTTTATTAAGAAGTGATTCAATGGTGGCAAGGTGTTCAGAAACATCTCTGATGATTCCTACAACTCCTCTGCCGGCAGAAATTACAGCCATGCCGCTCTGAATACCATCAGCAGATCCCTTATTAATTGTGATTACGTTATTTCTTAAAGTAATGGAATTTTTAATAACTCTGGCAGCGAGATAGGTATACTGCACATGATTTGCAGTATCCTTAACCAGGGTGTTTTTTGCAGTATCCAAGCCTTGGATTGCGAGTATTGTAGTATTGAGCCTGGCATTTTCCAGGGCGAGGCTGTCGTTGACAGTACCCAGGTTCATATATCGCTTAAATACGTTCAGTTTTTCGTAAGCCTGACCAACAACTGCATTGGTAGAATTAAAGGTTACACTGCGCTGATAAGCATTGTTTCTTACAGTTAGGATGATACCTACTGTAAAAAAGATTATGAACAGGAAAAATGCGTTATATCTGTTTATGAAGATCCAAAGGTTACGCATGTTAATTTCCTTATAAAAAATGTGAGTACAGCCTCTGGCTATACCCACATTTTATGCTATTCTTTATTTATTGCATCAGGAATTTATATCCGCCGATGTTTTTAAGTGCTATACCTGTACCGCGTACAACTGCTCTTAGCGGGTCTTCTGCGACATGCACCGGTAATTTTGTTTTTGCTGCTACACGTTTATCCAAACCGCGCAGTAACGCACCACCGCCTGTCAGATAAATGCCTGTCTGATAAATATCAGCAGAAAGTTCAGGAGGGGTAATCTCAAGGGCCTTAAGAATTGCTTCTTCAATTTTAGAGATTGATTTATCAAGACAATGTGCAATTTCAGTATAAGAAACAGTAATTTGCTTTGGTACTCCTGTCATCAGGTCTCTTCCCTGTACAGCAAAATCTGCAGGTGGATCTGTTAATTCAGGTAAAGCAGCACCAACTTCTATTTTGATTTTTTCCGCAGTACGGTCACCAATCATAATGTTGTGCTGACGACGAATATAGTTGACAATATCTGAGTCAAAGTTGTCTCCGGCCACACGAATACTCTGGTCGCAGACAATACCAGAAAGTGCAATTACAGCGATTTCTGTAGTACCACCACCAATATCTATAATCATGTTACCCATCGGTTCTTCAACGTCAATGCCAATACCTACAGCAGCAGCCATAGGCTCGTGGATCAGATAAACTTCTTTTGCGCCTGCAATTTCAGCCGAATCACGAACTGCACGTTTTTCTACCTCAGTGATACCGGATGGAATACATATTACCATTCTCAGGGAAGGAAACATCCAGCCTTTGCCACCGTTAAGCATGCGGATCATTCCTTTGATCATGGCTTCAGCAGCATTAAAGTCGGCTATTACACCGTCTTTTAAAGGTCTGACTGTACGTATATTATCGTGTGTCTTACCTTCCATTTGCATAGCCTGACGGCCAATAGCGATGATCTTATTTGTCTGTCTGTCAAAAGCTACTATCGAAGGCTCATCAACAACCACTTTATCATTGTGTATAATCAGGGTGTTTGCGGTGCCTAAATCTATGGCAACCTCTTGTGTGAACCAGTTAAATAAACCCATTTATAGGTGATAAGTTATAGATTAAAAATTCTGTATACTATATAATGTAAAACTACATCTTTTTATTGTATTCAAGGAGAAAAAATTAATGCTTGAAATGTCTGATTCCAGTGGTTACCATAGCAATACCTTTTTCATTTGCCATATTTACAGAGTCAGCATCTTTAATTGATCCTCCTGGCTGCAAAACGGCTGTTATACCTGCTCCAGCTGCAATTTCTACACAATCCGGGAAAGGGAAAAATGCATCCGATGCCATAACTGAACCAATAAGGCTAAACCCAAAAGCATCTGCTTTTACAATAGCTTGTTTCAATGCATCGACTCTTGAAGTTTGTCCTACACCACTAGCAAGTAAAGTATTGTCTTTAACAAAAACAATGGTGTTTGATTTCGTGTGTTTAACGATTTTATTGGCGAAGAACAGGTCGGACAGTTCACTTGGATTAGGTGTTTTTTCAGTTACTGTAACCATCTGATCCGTATTTTCAATAATCAGGTCTTTATCCTGCTCAATTACACCGTTTAGTAAGGTTTTGAATTGTTTGGTACTTAACTCAACTGGGTTGCGCTGAAGAATTACTCTATTCTTTTTGGCTTTAAACAGTTCAACAGCTTCGGGCTGATAAGACGGTGCAATGAGTACTTCGAAGAATAATTTGTTAATTTCGGTTGCTGTTTCCAGATCGATTTCCCTGTTTGCAATCAATACGCCACCAAATGCAGATACCGGATCGCATGCCAGTGCGTCATTCCATGCCTGTGCTATAGTTTGTCTTGATGCTACGCCACACGCATTGGTATGTTTTAAGATTGCAAAAGTAGGTTCCTCAAATTCATCAATTAAGCTAACAGCCGCATCGACATCTACCAGATTGTTATAGGATAGTTCTTTTCCATTAAGTTTGCTGAACATCGCATCGAGATCGCCATAGAAAACACCTTGCTGGTGTGGGTTTTCTCCGTAACGTAAAGTTTTTGCTGTGTTTAAACTTTGCTTGAAAACAGTTAACGGTTCTTCTGTATTAAAATAGTTGAAGATCGCAGTGTCGTAATGAGAAGAGGTATGGAATGCTTTTTTAGCATAGCTTTTGCGCTGTCCTAAAGTTGTTTCTCCATTTTGTTTCTCCAGCTGTTCCTGCAGCGTTGAATAATCATCTTTTGATGCCAGAATGACAACGTCGTTAAAGTTCTTGGCAGCCGCCCTGATCAGGGAGATACCACCAATATCAATTTTTTCTATGATTTCCTCTGCTGTCCCACCTGATTTAAGTGTTTCTTCGAAAGGATAAAGGTCTACAATTACCAGGTCAATTTCCGGGATTTCAAATTCATTGATCTGAGCCTTATCTGCATCTAGATTTCTGCGGTTTAAAATACCACCAAATACCTTAGGATGTAAGGTTTTAACTCTGCCACCCAGAATTGAGGGATAACCGGTCAGATCTTCAACTGCTGTAACTGGCAGATTCAGGTCTTTGATGAACTGTTCTGTACCACCGGTTGAAAATAATTGTACTCCCTGTGCAGCTAGCAGGCGGACAAGTGGTTCCAGACCATCTTTGTAATATACTGAGATTAAAGCGTTTTTGATCTTAATTTGTTGACTCATTGGGTGTTGATTTTGAGCCGCAAAAATAGGGTTTTTAAGCGATAATCCTCAGATCATATTCATAAAAAAAGTGTTATTTGTTTATCTTTTTTAAAATACTCTCCACAATACGAGGATAATGTTGGTGTTCAAGTTGTTGACCTTTGAATTTTATCATTTCCAGATTGTCATTTTTGTCTATTTTATATTTCGCCTGATAGATAAACTCCCCTTCGTCATAATTTTCATCTACATAATGTATAGTGATCCCGCCTTCTGATTCTCCAGCATCCATTACTGCTTTGTGTACATGATCTCCATACATGCCTTTTCCGCCAAATTTTGGAAGAAGGGCAGGGTGTATGTTAATTATTCTGCCGGGGTAAGCAGCGATAAGCTGTTTTGGTATCAGCCATAGAAATCCAGCCAGAACAATCAGGTCAATGTCAAGGTTCTGCAACAGGTCCACTATTGTATTGGTTTCCCTGAATTCTCTTTTGTCAAAAATGTGGGTAGGTATTTCAAAATTGTCTGCCCTTTGCAAAACGTAAGCGTCTGGATTATTGGTCAGCACAATTGCAATTTCTGCATCAGGATTGTTTTTGAACAGTTCCATGATTTTCTGGGCATTGGATCCCGATCCGGAAGCAAATATGGCTATGCGTTTTTTCATCTGAATAAATTTGTCTCAATACCGGTGATGAGAAGCTTCTCAAACAACGCTGAGGAAATACATTTTTTTCAAAAGTAGCATTTTACGTGCTGTTCCCCGGAATTTATCCTAAATATTATCTGGTCTGTTTTGAATGCTTCGCCAGTGCAGATATATCTATATAGTACATGGTCAGTTTCCATTACGTATATTTACTTATATTTGTATCAGACTCTAAAACAGAAACTTTAATTATCGATTTTATTCAGTATTCTAATTTGGAATATTAAAATTATTTATAATATCGTTTTGCATTTAGAAAGTTAAGTTCTATATTTGCAGTCCGAAAAAAAGAGAATAAAATAAGGATAATGGGGATTCAGGCGTAATCACCACCCTTTACATATAAAATATTATTATACTAAAAAATGGCAAATCATAAATCATCTTTAAAAAGAATAAGAGCTAACGCGACTAAGCGCTTACGCAACAGGTACCAGGCAAAAACTACTCGTACTTTTATTAAAAGATTGCGTGCTTCTGTAGATAAACAATCAGGTCAGGAGTTATTGCCTAAAGTAATTTCTATGTTAGATCGTTTAGCAAAGAAAAATGTTATTCACAAAAACAAAGCAGCTAACAACAAATCTAAATTAACTAAATTTGTTAATCGCTTAAAATAGTAATATCTTTAAGATATAAGGAAACGGGACAAGCATTGCTTGTCCCGTTTTTTTTTGTCTATGATTAAAGCAGATGAAAAGATAACCATTAAATCATGGGCACCCGAAGACAGACCACGGGAAAAAATGTTACTCTATGGCAGAAGGCACCTTTCCGATGCAGAGCTGCTGGCTATTTTGATAGGCACGGGGAACATACATGAAAATGCAGTTTCGCTCAGCCAACGGATTCTTGCTACCTGTGGAAATGATCTTGACAGGCTTTGCCAGCTCTCAGTTAAGGATTTGACTGCTTTTTCCGGAATAGGAAGAGTCAAGGCCCTCCATATTATAGCGGCACTGGAAATAGGTAGAAGGCGGACTGGAATTACTCCGGCCGGCCCGCAGAAAATATATTCCTCACACGATGCTTACAGGCATCTACATCCTATATTTACCGATTTAGATCATGAAGAGTTCTGGATACTTTTATTAAATCAGGCGAATTATGTGAAGAGCAAACACATGATCAGTAAAGGTGGGAGGGCCGGTACCGTTGCAGATCCCAAGATTATTTTCAAGACGGCGATAGATAATCAGGGCACTTTTATTATACTGGCTCATAATCATCCCTCCGGAAATCTCCGGCCAAGCAAAGAGGATCTTTTCATTACAAGAAAACTTGCGGATGCAGGGAAGTTGCTAGACCTATTGGTGCTGGACCATTTAATTCTGGTGAATGGCAATTATTATAGTCTGGCAGATGAAGGATGTTTCTGAACGTTCTGGTTTGTTTATCTGGCTATTTCATTTTCAGCAAAGCATTATTTTATATCTTTGCATTTTAGACAGCATATAAAAATGAAGATATCATACAATTGGCTCAAACAATTTTTATCAACGGAACTCGCTCCACAGGAACTCTCATTGATACTTACCAATATAGGACTGGAGGTAGAAAGCCTGGAAAAAGTTCAACCGGTAGCGGGTGGACTTGAAGGTTTGGTGATAGGGCATGTACTGACACGCATACAGCATCCGAATGCAGATAGATTGAGTGTCACTACAGTAGATGTAGGTACAGGTGAGGCTGTTCAAATTGTATGTGGTGCACCTAATGTTGCAGCCGGACAAAAAGTCGTTGTGGCTACTGTAGGAACTACCGTTCATCCGAATGAAGGAGAGCCGTTTAAGATTAACAAATCAAAAATCCGTGGTGAAGTATCTGAGGGTATGATCTGTGCAGAAGATGAGATAGGTCTGGGTAATTCTCATGCTGGTATTATGGTACTGGGAGAAGATGCAGTTCCCGGAACACCAGCAAACGAATTTTTCAAACTGGAAGATGATTATCAGTTTGAAATAGGTTTAACGCCTAACCGTGCAGATGCGGCATCTCATTTCGGTGTAGCAAGGGATTTGGCTGCTTATTTAAAACAGGGTCTGAAAATGCCGGATGTTTCTGCGTTTAAAACTACAGATAAAACGCTGGAAATTGAAGTCAATGTAGAGGATACTGCTGCGTGCCCAAGATATAGCAGTGTTACGATCAGCGGCGTTACCGTTCAGACTTCGCCTGACTGGTTGCAGGACAAGCTTAAAGTAATTGGTATTCGTCCGATTAATAATATTGTAGATATAACAAACTATATCTTACACGAATTGGGGCAACCTCTTCATGCATTTGATGCAGATGAGATCAGTGGGCAACAGGTTATTGTGAAAAAATGTACTGAAGGAACGCCATTTGTCACATTGGATGGTGTTGAACGAAAATTAGGCGCAGAAGACCTGATGATCTGCGATGCAGAGAAGCCCCTGACTATTGCCGGTGTGTACGGCGGAAAGAATTCTGGTGTATCTGAAAAGACAACTAATATTTTTCTTGAGAGTGCTTATTTCAATGCGGTATCCGTACGTAAGACTGCTAAACGACATGGATTAAAAACTGATGCTTCATTCAGATATGAAAGAGGTACTGATCCTGAAATGACGGTATTTGCCTTAAAGAGGGCAGCTTTGTTGATATGTGAGCTGGGTGGCGGGCATATTTCTTCTGAGATCTCTGATATCTATCCTGATCCGGTTAGTCCTGCCAAAGTCGACGTAACTTATCATAATATCAATAAACTTATCGGAGCAGTAATACCGGATGAAGAAATCAGATCCATTATTACAGCCGTCGGAATTAAAATTACTCAGGAAAATGAACAAGGGCTTTCGCTCGAAATTCCTGCGTATAAAGTAGATGTAACCCGTGAATGTGATGTAACTGAGGAAGTACTGAGGATTTATGGTTATAACAACATTGCCATTCCAACTAAAATTAATGCTTCCCTGGCATTTACAGCTAAGCCAGACAAAGAACAGACCCAGCATGTAATTGCAGATTTACTGACGGCGAATGGTTTCCTTGAAATCTGGTGTAATTCCCTGACAAAGGGTATTTATGCAGATCCAAAAGAAGAGGCTGTACAAATTCTGAATCCGCTGAGCTCGGACTTGAACGTTATGCGTCAGCGTCTTTTGCCGCCTGCATTGGAGAGTGTTGCTTATAATCAGAATCGTAAGAACCCGGATGTTAAATTTTATGAATTTGGCAAGACATATCATTTAATTAATGAGGCCTATGTTGAAAGACCCAGGCTTTTACTGGTGATGTCTGGTGCATTGACGGAAGAAAACTGGAGCACTAAAACTGAAAGCCTTTCATTCTATCATTTGAAGTCTGCCGTCGAAGCTGTGATCGGCAGGTTAGGAATTGCAAATTACCAGATTGAAGAAATCAGTGATGCACATTATGCATTCGGACTGAGATATTTCAGGGGACAGCAGACTATCGTAACTTTTGGTGCTGTAACCGCTGCCGATAAAAAACTGGCTGATGTAGACAAAGAAGTATATTATGCCGATTTTGACTGGGCTCTTTTGCTTGATATTGTCAGGAAGAATAAAGTGATTTTCAAAGAAATCCCTAAGTTTCCGGTTGTGAGAAGAGATCTTTCCATGTTGGTAGATGCTGGTGTTACATTTGAACAATTGAAAGCTGTAGCCTTCAAAACGGAAAAGAAACTTTTGAAACAAGTACAGGTATTCGACGTATACGTAGGTGATAAATTACCGGAAGGTAAAAAATCATATGCACTGAACTTTACTTTGCAGGATGATCAGCAGACACTAACTGATAAACAGATTGATTCAGTTATGCAGAAGATTATTGCTAATTTGGAACAATCAGCGAAAGCAGAGATCAGAAAGTAAATATATTTATTACTTTTAGCATAAATTTAAAGCTCACACTAATTATATCTAATGTCTTCGGTTGCCGATAAACTAAATTCCGTATTACAGAAAACAGCCCAGCTGATAGAGCTTTGTCATGCTTTACAGGAGGAGAATGACCTTTTGAAACAAGAGAATGATGCTGTTAAGTCGGCTTTAAATGCTTCAAAAGTTAAGATCTCAGATCTTGATGAGAAAATGAGGGTACTTAAGCTTGCCAAAAGTATAGAAGGAACGAGTGAGAAGACACTTGATATAAAACAAAAAATTAACGATTTTGTACGTGAAATCGATAAATGTGTAGTCTTACTGAAAAAATAATAGGATACACGAAATTGAAACAAAGCTAAGAAATGGGAGAAATCTCGATTAAAATAACTATTTCTGACCGCATTTACCCGCTTAAGGTGAATATGGAAGAGGAAGAAATTGTCCGGAGAGCAGCCAAAATTATTAACGAACGCATAAAGGATTATCAGGAGAATTATGCGGTCAGAGATAAGCAAGACTTACTTTCCATGGCAGTTTTACATTATGCAACAGCAGTACTTAGGGTAGAGAATAAAGTTCAGGACCAGGATTCTGCAGTAGCTGAGAAGGTCGAGGAATTAGATAGTTTACTGAATGACTTTTTTACTAAATAGGCATTCATATCTTCATAGCAATTAAATTTAACCGTGGTTAAGTTTTAAGTTTCATTTTCGCGATTAAGAAGATTTTATACTTTAAAGCTCAATTCAGCAGATAAAGTATTTTATATTCAGAGGCTGTAACGAAACTTAAAACTGGATCCGGTTTTTTTTTGGAAAAAAATTAAGAATAACCAGACGTGCATGAGCACCATAGGTCCAAGGGTGCAGGATGTTCATGCATGTTTTTTATATATAAATTAAAATGGAAATAGTAGCAATAATAGGATATGTACTCACCAGTCTGGTGGTTGGTGTTTTAATAGGCAGATATCTGCTTCGTAATTTGTTGAAGTCACAGGAGATTGCAGCACAAACGAAAGTTAAAAAGATCTTAAAGGAAGCAGAGAGTAATGCTGAAATCCTTAAAAAGGACAGACTGTTGGAAGCAAAAGAAAAGTTTTTACAGCTTAAAGCAGAGCATGAGCAGGAAGTAAATACCAAGAACAATCAGGTTAATCAACGTGAGAATGCCATTAAGCAGAAAGAACAGTCTGTAAACCAGAGACTGGAAAACATGAACCGTAAGGAACAGGAGCTGGATAATCATAAAAAGAATCTGGAGAAGCAGACTGACCTCGCAGTTAAAAAGCAGGAAGAGGTTGAGGTTCTCAAAAATCAGCATGTTAAACAGCTGGAAACCATTGCCGGATTAAGTGCAGAAGAAGCTAAAAACCAGTTGGTGGAGAACATGAAACAGGAGGCGCGCACCCAAGCCATGATTCAGGTAAAGGATATTGTAGATGAAGCCAAATTAACTGCGACTAAAGAAGCTAAAAAAGTGGTTATTCAAACTATACAGCGTACCGCTGTTGAAGCTGCAATAGAAAATACAGTTTCTATATTTCATATCGAAAGTGATGAGATTAAGGGGCGTGTGATCGGCCGTGAAGGACGAAATATCCGCGCGCTGGAAGCTGCTACAGGAATTGAGATTATTGTAGATGATACGCCCGAAGCAATTATCCTTTCCGGATTTGATCCGGTAAGAAGAGAAATTGCCCGCTTGGCTTTGCACCGTTTGGTTACAGACGGCCGTATACACCCTGCCCGTATTGAAGAAGTTGTAGCAAAGACCAAAAAGCAGATCGAGGATGAGATTGTTGAAATCGGAGAGCGGACTGTTATAGATTTAGGTATTCATGGATTACATCCTGAGCTGATCAGAATGGTTGGACGTATGCGTTACCGGTCATCTTATGGCCAAAACCTGCTGCATCACTCACGTGAGGTGGCGAATTTCTGTGCTACTATGGCTGCAGAGTTAGGATTAAATGCTAAAATGGCGAAACGTGCAGGATTACTGCATGATATAGGAAAAGTACCTGATGATAATCCGGAGTTGCCTCACGCAATTTTAGGTATGCAGCTTGCTGAGAAATATAAAGAACATCCTGAGATTTGTAATGCAATCGGTGCTCACCATGATGAAATTGAAATGACCTCTATGATCTCCCCGATTATTCAGGCATGTGATGCTATTTCAGGTGCACGTCCGGGTGCAAGAAGAGAAGTAGTAGAAAGCTATATCAAGCGATTAAAAGAATTGGAAGAACTTGCCCTTTCTTATCCTGGTGTAGAAAAAACTTTCGCTATCCAGGCAGGAAGAGAACTACGTGTAGTAGTGGAAAGTGAAAGGGTAACAGATCAGCAGGCAGAATTACTGGCAGCTGATATTTCAAACCGTATTCAGACTGAAATGACCTATCCGGGTCAGATTAAAGTAACAGTAATCCGCGAGACCAGATCTGTTGCATTTGCCAAATAAGAATACAGAATCTGCCTGTACTTACAGGTATATATAAATTTAAAAGCGATAGGTTATCCTATCGCTTTTTTTAATTTTGCAGGATGAAGAAAGATCAGCAGATTAAAGCCAGCACGAAACAGCGTAGACAAATAGATGTTCTTTTTGATGAATATGCAGTGAGTCATCAGCATCCATCTAATAAACTCATTCATTGGGTATGTGTGCCGCTGATTATCTTTAGTCTGATCGGTCTGGTCTGGTCGATCCCTTTTCCTCACCTCGAATTTTTAGGTCGGTACAACGGATTTGTGAACTGGGCGTCTTTTCTGATTGCTTTCTCTGGATACTACTACTATCGTCTGTCTCCAGTATTGTCTTACATGATGATCCTGTTGATCTTTATTCTTGCCCTGGGAATAGTTCAGCTCGAAAAATGGGAGGCCGCCGGAGGACCAGCGGTATGGTTAGTCTGTGCGGTTGTCTTTGTATTATCCTGGGCAGGTCAGTTTATCGGCCATAAAATCGAAGGGAAAAAACCTTCATTTTTACAAGATGTTAAGTTTCTGTTAATCGGACCGATTTGGTTATTACACTTTATCTGTAAAAAAACGGGGCTAAGTTATTAGTCGTTAAGGTGCTTTACAATTTATTAACATATGCTTTAAAGAATAGTAACGTGCCGTTGATCTGTCAGTAATACTGTGGTAATACTTTTGTCTAAACTTTAATTCAGGCAAAAATTGAAACTACATCTACAATTCAGAAAAACTATTCTGACGCTTTTCGGCATTTTTTTTAGCATAGGATTATTCGCTCAGGGGAATGGAAAAATTACCGGTACCGTAAGCGATAAAAAAACGGGAGAAACATTAATAGGGGTAACCGTTAAAATAAAAGGCACAGCAAAAGGACTTGCTACAGATGTTGATGGTAAATATGCGTTAACTGGACTGAGTAGCGGCAAGCTTACATTAGTGTTTCAGTATATTGGTTATACAGGTAAGGAAATCTCAGAAGTAGAAGTTAATGCCGCCAGGAATACGGTACTGAATGTCGTACTGGAAGAAGCAAGTAGCCAGAATCTAACCGAGGTCGTGATTAAGGGCTCTTTCAAAAAAGAAAGTGTCAACGCGTTGTATGCACAGCAAAAAAACAGCGCAGTAATTTCTGATGGTATATCTTCAGAACTTATTAAAAGATCTCCTGACAAAAATACTTCCGATGTTCTGAGGCGTGTAAGCGGTGCAACTATACAAGATAATAAATTTGTTGTGATTCGTGGTTTAAGCGATCGCTATAATTCGGCAATGCTGGACGGCGGAACTTTACCAAGTACCGAACCTAACAGAAAAGCCTTTTCATTTGATATTGTCCCTTCCAGTCTGGTTGAAAATCTTATTATTAATAAAACAGCTACACCGGATCTGCCGGCAGATTTTACGGGTGGGGCGATTCAGATACAAACTAAAGATATCCCCGAACAGAACTTTTTCAATTTCTCAGTGGGTGCGGGATATAATAGTGCTTCAACTTTTAAGAATTTCAGGAGCGGAACAAGAAATGCTTCCGATTATTTCGGATTTGACAATGGCAAAAAGCAATTGCCGGCTAATTTCCCAACCAGCTCTCAGATTATCAATGGTTTGAGTCCAGAACAAAATGTAAAGGCTTTAAGAAGTTTACCTACCGATTGGAACATTTATTCGAGATCTGCTTTGCCAATCCAGAACTATCAGTTTACGTTAGGGCGGGTGAAAGAATTGAAAAATTCAGGCAGGTTAGGTGCAATTGTCTCATTGACTTACCGTAACTCCCAGACAATTAATCAGGATGTGATTCGTGATTATTACGATTATGATTACCGAGATGATGTTTATAAATTCTCTACAAATATTGGTGCGCTGGCTAACTTCGCTTATACCTATGGAAAGAGTAAAATTACTTTCAAAAATATCTACAATCGAATTTACGATGATCAGTTTCTGTCAAGAACCGGAAGCAACCAGAATACGCAAAGTGATGTGAAATTCTATGCATTTGATTTATTGCAGAAATCATTATTTAAGTCCACTTTGGAAGGCAATCATCAGATTGGTGAGCGAAATGCTAAACTGAACTGGTCTTTAAGTTACAGCAATATTTTGAATGATCAGCCTGATCAGCGGAAAGTGAGCTATACACGTTTATTTGCGGATGCAAATAACCCTGATGTAGGTTATTCCGCGAATGTATCTACTCTAGGAAAGGAGAATACACGCTTATTTTCCAAGTTGAATGAAGATAGCTACGCTGCTGCAGTCAACTACAGTTTACCGGTGGAAATGTTTAGCCAGAAGGCTACGTTTAAAGCTGGTCTAGCTTCACAGTACAGAGACCGTAGTTTTGATGTTAGGTTTCTTGGGCTATTGCTAAGAAATGATGACACTGATATCCGGGAAAGGCCGTTAAATCAATTATTCGGTAGAGATTTGCTGGATGCAAATATTTATAAACTTGATGAAATCCCTAATTTTCAGGACTCCTATACTGGAAATTCATTGACCAATGCGGGTTATCTGATGCTTGACAATAAAATAGGGGATAAAGCCAGGCTTGTTTGGGGTGCTAGGGTAGAACAGTTTAATCTCGATCTTCAGGCGAAGCAAGCATCCCTCTCTAAAGTAAAACAAAATTATATAGATGTATTACCTTCGGCAAATTTCACCTATAGTCTTACTGATAAAATAAATCTCCGCGCTTCTTACTATCGTACACTGGCCAGACCAGAATTCCGCGAGCTTTCAATTTCTTCTTATTATGATTATGAATTACTGGCTTTTCAGCAAGGTAATCCAGACCTGAAAAGAACCTCGATTGATAATGCCGATATCCGGTTCGAATTATATCCTTCTGCGGGACAGATCGTATCGGTCTCCGGTTTTTATAAGAAATTTAAAAATGCTATAGAGACATTGAATAGCGATGCAACTTCAACCCGAACAATCACCTATTTTAACTCTGATAAAGCAACTGTATTTGGTGTCGAAGTTGAATTAAGAAAGTCTCTTGATTTTATCGCTGAGAATGACTTTTTGAAATCGACTACCGCATATGCGAATGTGTCCCTGGTTAAGTCTAAAGTAAGTAATCCAAGTGGGAGTGGTTTGAACCTGAAAGACACGAACCGTCCTATGGTGGGCCAGGCACCTTATGTAATTAATGCTGGCCTGCAACATAGTTTCCTGGATGATAAATTGAATTTCAATGCTCTGTATAACAAAGTAGGCAGAAGGCTGGCTATTGCTGCCGGTGTTGTTTACCCGGCAGTATGGGAGGCTCCAAGAGATGTTATCGATCTGCAGTTAAGCATGAAGGTGATTAAAAACAAAGGAGAAGTTAAATTTAATGCGGGCGACATCTTGAATCAGCGGAATACCTTATACTACGATCAGAATGGAAATAAGAAGTATGACGGAAGCCCTGCTGATGATACTTTGAGCAGCTACCGTGCAGGCAGAAATTTTTCTGTTGCTTTTTCTTACACCTTCTAAGGTTAAGTGTAAGTTAAGTGCTAGTCTGAAAGTTAATTAAGATTTAAAATAGAGTTCACGAAGAGCATAAATTACAAAGGTAGTTTTGTATAACCTGTAAAGGGATTCATTTTTTAGAAACCAACAAAAACAAAATAATCGAATGAAAAAACAACTATTAGCATCTGCATTAAGTCTGCTTGTGTTTTTCGCAAGCTGCTCCAAGAGTGAGAATTCAGATGGAGGCGGAGATCCAGTTAATCCAGGAAGTGGAGTAGTGGAAGTGACAGGAGATATTACAGCGGCTACGACATGGTCTGCCGATAAAATCTACTTGTTAAAAGGAAATGTTTTTGTAACCAACAATGTTACACTTACTATTCAGCCAGGTACAATTATTAAAGGAGATAAATCAACAAAAGGAGCCTTAATTATCACCAGAGGGGCTAAGATAGAAGCAGTTGGATCAGTAGATAAACCAATTGTATTTACATCAAGTATAGCTGCCGGTGCCAGAAGTGCCGGAGACTGGGGTGGTTTAATTTTATTGGGTAAAGCAAAAAATAACCTGGGTACATCAGTTCCGGTCGAAGGCATTTCAGATGCTACAGATAAAGGTAAACATGGTGGTACTGACGATGCAGATAATTCCGGTACTTTAAAGTATGTACGTGTTGAATACGCAGGTATACCATTAGGACCAGACAATGAAATTAATGGTGTCACTTTCGGTAGCGTTGGCTCTGGTACAACTGTAGATTATGTACAAGTTTACCGTTCAGGAGATGATGCATTTGAATGGTTCGGCGGTTCAGTAAACGCAAAACACTTAATAGCTGTGGCAACATGGGATGACGATTTTGATACTGATAATGGTTATTCAGGTAAAATTCAATTTGCATTGGCGCAGCGTTTAGCTTCTACTGCAGATGTATCCGGATCAAATGGATTTGAATCAGATAATATGGCTGCTGGTGATAACAGCAGTCCGCAGACTTCTTCAGTTTTCTCCAACGTCACTATTATCGGTCCGGTAGACAAAGCAGGAGCAGGAAGCATCAATGCAAACTATCAGCATGCTGCACAGATTCGCAGAAACTCAGCTATCAGTATTTTAAATTCTGTGTTTGCAGGTTACACTGAAGGTATTTTTTATGACGACACTTTGCCTGCTGGCGGAGCACAAAACTCGTCATCTAATTACCTGAGTGGTAAATCCGTATTTGCTAATAACCTGGTATTAGGCTCGAATGGTAAAGGTAATCAGATCAAAGCATCTAATGCAGCGACATTAGCATTGATCAGCCCGACATTACTTTCGAAAAATGTGTTTTCACCAGATGCATATGCCGCTAGTGTAATCACAGATCCATACAAGTACTCAGCTGACTTGGTTTCTTCATCTTCTGGCAAACAAGGTGTGCCAAACTTCACAGTCGTAGCAGGATCAGCAGCAGCAGCTGGGGCTGATTTCAGCAATGCTAAATTAACGGATAACTTTTTCGAGAAAGTAGCTTATAAAGGTGCTTTTGGAACTACAGACTGGACAGCCGGATGGGCACATTTTAATCCGCAGGTTCTTCCTTATACGACTCCCGGAGCTGTAAAATAGAATAGAACGGATAGTAATGACAAAAAAGGTCTGCATTTCTGCAGACCTTTTTTGTTATTAGAAGTTTTTGCCAATCTTTTCCAGCATTTCAGATGGAATGTTCTGCATGTCGACCACCAGAAAGCCATCAAGGCAGTCGGAGAATTTAGGGTCGATATTGAAACAAATGATTTTCGCGTTCAGATTCATATACTGGCGTAAAAGTACAGGGATCTTGATATGTGTATTTTCGATGTCTGAAATCAAGACGTCAAGGTCTTTAAGGGATTCACTGCTTTCGATAAGTAAATCTTTGTCAATTGCGGATAAATCTGCCTTAAACTTATTACGTGGTTTCACGTAATGTCCAAGTTCGTAATCAAAATGGTTTTTCGTGATGAAATCAACGATCAGCGATTTTGAGAAGCTGGAAAAATTATTGCTGATACTAACAGGACCGAACATATAACGGTATTGTGGATTATCAAGCAGGTATTTTAAAATACCTTTCCAGAGCAGGAACAGTGGTAAAGCCTTTTGCTGGTATTCTTTTCTTATCCAGGAGCGCCCAAGCTCAATTCCCTGTCTTAATACCGGATAAAAAGGTTCTTTGATTTTGAACAGTTCTGAAAGATAAAAGCCTCTCTTGCCCATGGTATTCAGAATATCGTCTCCCTTACCAATACGGTAGGCGCCTACAATATTTTGCAAATCTTTATCCCAGATGAATAAATGATGGTAATAAATATCATAGTTGTCCAGGTCTATTTTTTTATTAGTGCCTTCACCTACTTCCCGGAAAGTAATCTCACGAAGGCGGCCGATTTCCCGTAATACATTAGGAATATTAGCCGTAGGCGAGATGTAAACTTCGTAGTTTTTTTCTGACCACACACGGTAGGCTTCAAGCTTACTGATTTCTTCAACAATACTTACCCGGCTTGTTTCTTCAATTACCGGCTCCGGAGTTTTCTTAATTTTAAAAAGGTTGATAGGATTAAAAAGTTTCTTTTCCTGTTCAATGGCAGTGCCCAGCGCATATGTGCGGGCGCGTAAAAAGTCAAGTAATTTATTCGTATTGTTACTATAGGATATATCCTCAATATGAATTGGCTTTCCGATTCTGACCTTCATTTTAAGTCCTTGTTTATTCAGGAATTCAGAAGGAAGTTTCGCAGTTCTTAATGTTGGATGAATAAAGCTAAGAATATTGAAAAGCACGCCATTATTACCATGAAAGTATATAGGCACAACCGGCACTTTCGCACGGGCAATTAGTTTACCCACAACAGGGTGCCACAGGCGGTCAGTAATTTCTTGTTTATCCAGATTAAAAGTAGATACTTCACCTGCAGGAAAGATACCGATAGGTGTACCGCTTTTCAAAAGGTCGAAAGTAGCTTTAAGCCCACTTATGCTGGATGAATGCTGTACATTTTCAAATGGATTTACTGCTACAAAGAATTCATTCAGATTCGGAATTTTTTGCAGGATGAAATTCACCATGACTTTAGACTCCGGCCTTACTGTACAAAGTAGTTTAACCAATGCAAGGCCTTCTACACCACCATAAGGATGATTGGCAATAGCAATAAACGGCCCTGTTTTAGGGATATGCTTCAGGTCATCTTCATCAAAGTCTATAGAAACGCCAATTGTCTCTAGAATTTTGTCTACAAATTCGAGTCCGTTGAAGTGCTGGTTGCGTGAAAAGACTTCGTTGATATCGTTTAACTTCATGACCTCCATCAGCAAAGCAGCCAGTCCAGGAACACCGAGTTTATCAATTTTGGTTGCTTTGGCAAACTCCTTGGTCGTAATGATCTTCATATCAGATTTTATAAGTACAATTCTATCGACCCCAAAAATAAGATTTATATTCTTAAATAACGGAAGTACATTGGAATCATGAAAAAATGGCTGAAAATATACTTTGGCTTCAGCGCACGGGAAAAGAGGGGGCTCCTGCTTTTACTCCTGATACTTATGCTGTTGCAGTTCGTTCCGTATATTTACGAAAAGATTGTGCCGGAAGCGCCGCTGAGTCCCGAAAATGAAAAACTCTTTGTGGAGTATTATAATTCCATGGCAAGTCAGGCAGAAGTGAAAATCACCGGCTCACCAGAAAAAATAAATCTGTTTGTTTTTGATCCGAACACACTTGATGCAGCGGGATGGGTGAAGTTAGGCCTAAGTGAAAAACAAGCTGTTTCAGTTCTGAACTACCGGATTAAGGGCGGTGTATTCCGGCAGAAGGAAGAGTTGAAGAAGATGTATACAATTAGTCCGGAACTTTATGAACGTCTGTTACCTTATATAAAAATTGCTGTACGTCGGGAAACCGAAAAAGAGCATCCTGATTTTCCTGTTCGGCCGGGGTTGTCTAACAGAAAGGAAAATTTGAATATAGTTTCCCTGAATGAGGCAGATAGCTTGGAATTATTACAGTTGAAAGGTATCGGGCCTGTATTTGCAGGCAGGATATTAAAGTACAGGGAACGTCTTGGTGGTTTTGCTCAGCTGGAGCAATTACTGGAAGTCTTCGGGATGGACAGTATAAGATTGGAACAATTAAGGCCGCAGGTAGTGGTGGATACAGCTTTAATTAGAAAAATAGCGATTAATAAGGTTCCTGTTACAGAATTAAGGTTACATCCTTATATTGGATATAAACAAGCACAGGTGATGGCAGAGTACAGAAAACAACATGGAAATTATATTAATTTTGCTAGCCTGAGCAAAGTAATTGTGCTATCAGCAGTTACGCTAAACAAAATCTCTCCATATATTTCATTTGAATATGATTGAATTACGAATTAAACAGACTGTACGCGATGTAGCAGATTTCCCTAAGCCGGGTATTATTTTCAAAGACATTACGCCGATTCTAAAGAATGCCGGTCTTTGTCGTGAAATTACGGCTGCCCTGCAGGAGCAGGTAAAGGATATGAAGATTGATTTGATTGCAGGTATAGAAAGCAGAGGATTTCTTTTTGGGATGTCGCTGGCTAATTTAATGGGTATACCTTTTGTACCGATGAGAAAGGCTGGTAAACTTCCTTATAAAACAGTTCGTCAGGAGTACAATCTGGAGTATGGAAGTGCCGCTTTGGAGCTACACGAAGATGCAATCTTTGCAGGGCAGCGGGTCTTGATTCATGATGATCTGCTGGCTACCGGAGGAACTGTTGTTGCTGCATCCAAACTGATTGAGAAACTTGGTGGTGAAATTGCCGGTTATTCTTTTATTATAGCGCTGGACTTTTTGAAGGGAAGAGACCGGCTGGAGGATTTTTCAGCGCCGGTTTATTCATTAGCTTCCTATTAATATCATTTTTTATTTAAAATATTTATCTGGGAACTCCTGGCCTGCTTAATGTAGTCTGTGCCTAAAATGGACTAAATACCAAAACGTTCTGTTCCATAACGAATATTCGATTGCCTGTTCTGTACGTTATTTAATTATACTTGTCACAATCAGATACAACTATGCAGGATACAATGAAGCAAGATACAGGGTTCAATTTCAGTTCTTCTGAAAACCAGGAGATGGTGAAAAATATGGTCAGGGATTTTGCTGAAAAGCATATTCGTCCCCATGTAATGGAGTGGGATGAGGCCCAGCATTTCCCCGTGGAAGTGTTTAAAAAATTAGGTGAACTTGGCCTGATGGGGGTACTTGTTCCGGAAACTTACGGAGGATCAGGATTTGGTTATCAGGAATATATTGATGTCATTGTCGAAGTTTCTAAAGTTTGCGGTTCCGTAGGCCTTTCGCTAGCCGCGCACAATTCGTTGTGTACTGGGCATATTCTTACTTTCGGGACAGAAGAGCAAAAATCTAAATGGTTACCTAAACTGGCCACGGCAGAGTGGATTGGTGCCTGGGGACTTACTGAGGCTAATACAGGATCAGATGCACTCCGGATGATGACCACGGCAACGCTTGATGGTGATCATTACATTTTAAACGGTGCTAAGAACTGGATCACACATGGTAAATCTGGAGATATTGCGGTAGTCATGGTGAGAACTGGAGAAAAAGGAGATTCAAAAGGTATATCTGCGATCGTCGTTGAACGCGGTACACCTGGATTTTCTGCCGGAAAGAAAGAAAATAAACTGGGAATGCGTGCTTCTGAGACAACTGAGATGATCTTTGACAACTGCAGGGTTCCTGCAGTAAATCTGCTGGGACAAGTAGGGGAGGGTTTTAAACAGGCGATGAAAGTACTGGACGGCGGACGGATTTCCATTGCAGCGCTGTCACTAGGAATTGCAAAGGGGGCTTATGAAGCCGCGTTGGCTTATGCACAGGAACGTCATCAATTCGGACAACCGATTTCGAGTTTCCAGGCAATCAGCTTTAAACTTGCTGACATGGCAACGGAAATCGAAGCAGCAGAGCTTTTAATCCGGCAGGCAGCAGACCTGAAAAATAAAGGGCTTAAAATGACTAAAGAATCCGCTATGGCCAAATATTTCGCTTCAGAAGTTGCAGTACGATCAGCAACAGAAGCTGTGCAGATATTCGGTGGTTACGGTTATACTAAAGACTTCCCGGTGGAGAAATTCTACAGGGATAGCAAATTATGCACAATAGGTGAGGGTACTTCAGAAATACAGAAAATCGTCATTGCCCGCGAGATTATGCAGGGATAATAATTATAATTGCCATATTCTAACCAAATATATCAATACGCCGGTACAAATTTGTGCCGGCTTTTTTTTTTGCTTTGGTCCTAAAGATAAAGCGATGGGTTATTTCTGCAACAACCTAAAAAACAGATTTTTATTTAAATAAAACACACAACGTTCGGATAATCGTAATAATTATTCTATCTTTGCCATCCCAAAAACAACGAGAGGAGGTATTTTACGTTATGATCATAATCAACATTAAAGACGGCGAATCATTAGATAAAGCGCTGAAACGTTTCAAGAAGAAATTCGAAAAAACTGGAGTATTAAGAGAACTTCGCAGTCGTCAGGCATACGAAAAAAAATCAGTAGCTCGTCGTACATTAGTAAAACACGCGATTTACAAACAAAATATGCAATTAGAAGGAACTATCTAGTTCTGATCCTATATATATTTCAAGAGAGGGTATCTGCAAAGATATCCTCTTTTTTTTGTTCGGGATTTTTTAAATCCAGTCTGTTTTTAGCCAGGATCGTTTAGGTTGGATTAGTTCTGCTGAATATAGTTATATTCGGGTTTAATAAAAGGTTTTTCCGGGTGTTGTTGCACTGCCACCCGAAGAGTAACGAACAAAACCTGGACTTGACCCGAAGTCGACCCGAACAGGATCTTTTTTTTTCTAGAAAATAACTGGGAATCGAATCTGCGATTGAGTTTTCTGTAAAATACGCACTGAACAAAATCCGGCTGAAGCTGGCCGTGTCTTTATATCAACTTTATTTCTGAATTAAGGATTAAAATTACCGGTGATAAATTCGTTTTTATGGACATAATTTGTACATTGATCTACGGGATAAAAAAAAGATGATATGCCAGCGGAATCCTATTTAAACTATATTGAACATGAAAAGCGGTATTCTCCGCATACGTTGCTGGCTTACAGGACCGACCTGCTTCAGTATATAACCTATCTGGCGGATACACTGGAAATAGCGCCGGCTGATGCGAAAGCCACACACATAAGGAGCTATCTTGTTAGTCTGGTAGAAAACCAGGCGAGCCCGGGTTCTGTAGGGCGGAAATTATCAGTAATTAAAAGCTATTATAAGTTTTTGCTACGTCGCAGGGAGGTCGTTATGAATCCTGCAAATTTGCTTCGTGCCCCCAAGATTCCGTCCAGGTTACCTGTGTTTATTCCTGATGCTCAGATGAACAGCCTGCTTGATAGCGAGGACATTTTTGCTTTGGGTTTTGCTGGAATCCGTGATAAGGCTATTATCGAATTGCTTTTCGGTACCGGAATAAGATTATCTGAACTGCTTGGTTTGCGGGAGGAAGATCTGGACTTTTACACGGAAACGATCCGTGTTACCGGTAAGCGTAGTAAGGTGAGAATTGTGCCCATGACCACGCAACTCATTTTACAAGTGAAATTATATCTCACTGAAAAATCTTTGCAGAAATTTAATAACAAATGCACGGCCTTGTTCGTTACAGATAAAGGAAAGCCGGCGTATCCGATGTTTGTATACCTGCTGGTCAAACGTTATTTGACATATATATCTACACAGGATAAGAAAAGTCCCCATGTATTGCGTCACTCATATGCGACCAGCCTGTTGAATGGGGGAGCAGATTTAAATGCTATAAAGGAGCTCTTGGGCCATGCCAGTCTGGCTGCTACTCAGGTTTATACTCATAATTCTATTGCAAGACTAAAATCAATATATAAACAAGCCCATCCAAAGGCATAAAAAAGGAGGAAAAAATGAAAATTACAGTTCAATCAATCCATTTCAATGCAGATCACAAATTATTAGACTTCATTCAGAAAAAAGTTGACAAGCTGGATCAGTTCCATGACCAGATTATCAGTGGTGAAGTTTACCTGAAATTAGAAAATGTAGAAGATGAAGCCAATAAAATTAGTGAAATCAAGCTGATCGTGCCGGGTGGAATACTGTTCGCAAAAGAACAATGTAAAAGCTTTGAAGAAGCGACAGATTTATCAATTGAATCCTTAAGAAAACAAATAACCAAACATAAAGATAAAACTCGTGCAAAACTTTCTGAGCATAAGGTTTTAATAAATTCGAATGAAGTATCTGATTATTAGGAGTATATTTTAACAGTCTTTAAAAAGAACGCCGGCAGCATCAAAACTGCCGGTTTTTTTTTGAAAATAGTTTTGCATTTATAAAATATGCTTGTATATTTGCATTCCAATTCGGAACAGGGGTTAACCTTTAAAGAGTTGGTTTGTTCTGTGAATGTTTAACAAATAATTAAAAGCCTCCTTAGCTCAGCTGGTAGAGCAACTGACTTGTAATCAGTAGGTCATTGGTTCGATCCCGATAGGAGGCTCTCTTAGATCCGCACGAAGGTGTGGCGATCTGGAGAATGGGGGGATACCAGAGTGGCCAAATGGGACAGACTGTAACTCTGTTGTCGCAAGACTTCGAAGGTTCGAATCCTTCTCCCCCCACTTTTAAATAAGCGAAAGTAGCTCAGTTGGTAGAGCGATAGCCTTCCAAGCTATAGGTCGCGAGTTCGAACCTCGTCTTTCGCTCTTGATTCAAAGAGTAGTCGGTAAGATGGTCACGATTAATACCATACCGGTATGTCGTGAAGGATTAAATAAGCCGACGTAGCTCAGCGGTAGAGCACTTCCTTGGTAAGGAAGAGGTCATGGGTTCAAGTCCCATCGTTGGCTCAGGAATGAAAAAAAATGAAAAAGCTTTGTTAAATCTGTTAGTAAATGTGCAGAATCAACAAGGTTTTTTGTATTGAAATTGTATCAAAACAATAATTAAAAATAAAAGTTAACCTACTAATAAGTATAAAAACATGGCAAAAGAAAAGTTTGACCGCAGTAAGCCGCACTTAAACATCGGCACAATCGGTCACGTTGACCACGGTAAAACAACCTTAACAGCAGCTATCACTAAAGTGTTATCTGATGCTGGTTTATCTGAGGCGCGTTCATTTGATTCGATTGACTCTGCTCCAGAGGAAAAAGAAAGAGGTATCACTATTAACACATCACACGTTGAGTATTCAACTGCTAACCGTCACTATGCACACGTTGACTGTCCAGGTCACGCGGATTACGTGAAAAACATGGTTACTGGTGCTGCGCAAATGGATGGTGCTATTATCGTTGTAGCTGCTACAGATGGTCCGATGCCACAAACTCGCGAGCACATTTTGTTAGCTCGTCAGGTAGGTGTTCCTTCATTAGTAGTATTCATGAACAAAGTGGATATGGTTGACGATCCTGAATTACTTGAATTAGTAGAGATGGAAGTTCGTGAATTATTATCTTTCTATGACTTCCCTGGTGATGATATCCCTGTTATTCAAGGATCTGCATTAGGTGGTCTGAACGGTGATGCTAAATGGGTTGGTAAAATCATGGAATTAATGGATGCTGTAGATAGCTACATTCCAATTCCTCCACGTTTAACTGATCTTCCATTCTTAATGCCTGTTGAGGACGTATTCTCGATCACTGGTCGTGGTACTGTTGCAACTGGTCGTATTGAGCGTGGTGTAATCAACTCTGGTGATCCTGTTGAGATCTTGGGTATGGGTGCAGAAAATCTTAAATCAACTGTTACAGGTGTTGAGATGTTCCGTAAGATCCTTGATTATGGTGAAGCAGGTGATAACGTAGGATTATTATTACGTGGTATTGAGAAAACTGATATCCGTCGTGGTATGGTTATCTGTAAACCAGGTTCTGTAACTCCTCACACAGATTTCGTTGCTGAGATCTATGTATTATCAAAAGCTGAAGGTGGACGTCACACTCCATTCTTTAACAAATACCGTCCACAATTCTACTTCCGTACCACAGACGTTACTGGTGAGATCTCTCTTGCTGAAGGAACTGAAATGGTTATGCCAGGTGATAACGTTACTATCAATGTTAAATTGATCAACGCAATCGCAATGGAAAAAGGTTTACGTTTCGCTATCCGTGAAGGTGGTAGAACAGTAGGTGCTGGTCAGGTTACTGAAATCGTAAAATAATTAAGCAGGCCGTAAGGTAAGCTAATTAAATACTACAAAGTACTCAGGTGCTGAGCCTGAGTACTTTGTTTTAAACACGGGAATAGTTCAATGGTAGAATAGAGGTCTCCAAAACCTTTGATCAGGGTTCGAATCCTTGTTCCCGTGCAAAATCTTAAATATGGCTGGTGTAGTTCAATTTATTAAAGAATCGTATGAAGAAATGACCCAGAAGGTTACCTGGCCTACATGGGGAGAATTGCAAAATTCTGCAGTGCTGGTTCTGGTAGCATCTTTTATCATAGCAATTGTTATCTTTGCGATGGATAAAGGGTCTACATTTGTGTTGGATACTTTTTATAAATCACTTTCTAATTAAATAGGTAAATGAGCGATCAGTTAAAATGGTATGTAGTTAGGGCGGTTAGCGGAAAAGAGAAGAAGGTTAAACAATACATCGATTCTGAAATTAGTCGTTTAGGGTTCTCCCATCTTGTTCCTCAGGTTTTAATACCTATGGAAAAATACTACCAGATGAAAGAAGGAAAGAAAATTGCAAAAGAGCGCAATTTCTATCCTGGTTATGTGCTTATCGAAGCTACTCTGGACGGAGAGTTAGAACACATTATCAAAAATGTAAACAGCGTTATCGGTTTTCTAGGCGATAAAGGCGGGAATCCAGTTCCAATGCGTCAGGCTGAAGTTAATCGTATTTTAGGTAAAGTTGATGAAATGAGTCAACAGGGTGAGACCATGAATGTGGCTTATTATGTTGGTGAAAATGTCAAAGTTATGGACGGTCCATTCAACGGATTTACCGGAGTAATCGAAGAGGTTAACGAAGAGAAAAAGAAATTAAAAGTTATGGTCAAGATTTTCGGTAGAAAAACCCCACTTGAGCTTAACTACATGCAGGTTGAAAAAGAATAAGTCAACCCATATAAAATCTTAAATGTTACTTGCTTCCAACATTATAACATTGAGTATTACAATTAACAAATCAGAAAATGGCAAAAGAAGTCAGTGCGCTTGTTAAATTACAAATCAAAGGAGGAGCTGCAAATCCATCACCACCAGTAGGACCTGCATTAGGTGCTAAAGGTGTTAATATCATGGAATTTTGCAAGCAATTTAATGCTCGTACCCAAGATAAGCCTGGTAAAGTATTACCTGTTGTAATTACTGTTTATGCTGACAAGTCTTTCGAATTTATCATCAAAACCCCTCCTGTTGCTATCCAGTTAAAAGATGCAACTAAATTAGCGAGTGGTTCTGCTGAGCCCAACCGTAAGAAAGTTGGTTCGGTGACTTGGGATCAGGTTAAGTCAATTGCTGAAGATAAAATGACTGATTTAAATGCATTCACTATCGAATCGGCAATGAGTATGGTTGCCGGTACAGCACGCAGTATGGGAATCACCGTTAGCGGCGATGCACCCTGGACAAATTAATTAACAAAAAACAGTTTACAACAGTGGCTAAATTAACAAAAAATCAAAAAAAGGCACATGCTAAACTAGAATCTGGTAAAACGTATTCTTTAAAGGATGCGGCTGCTTTGGTAAAGGAAATCACTACCACCAAATTTGATGCTTCGGTTGATATCGACATCTCTTTAGGTGTTGATCCGCGTAAAGCGAATCAAATGGTACGTGGTATCGCTACTTTACCTCATGGTACAGGTAAAACTGTACGTGTTTTAGTACTTTGTAATCCTGATAAGGAAGAAGAAGCTAAAGCAGCAGGTGCAGATTTCGTAGGTTTAGACGAATATGTAGCCAAGATTGAAGGTGGATGGACTGATGTTGACATTATTATCACTACTCCTGCTTGTATGGCAAAAGTAGGTAAACTGGGCCGCGTTTTGGGTCCACGTAACCTGATGCCAAACCCTAAATCAGGAACTGTAACCAACGAAGTTGGAAAAGCAGTTACTGACGTAAAAGGCGGTAAAATTGATTTTAAAGTTGACAAAAGTGGTATTATACACGCTTCAGTAGGAAAAGTATCATTCCCGGCAGAAAAAATATATGAAAATGCATTAGAAGTACTTCAAGTAATTTCTAAGCTAAAACCATCTGCTGCTAAAGGAACTTATTTTAAGAGCATTCATGTTTCTTCTACAATGAGTCCTGGGATTGCAATCGAAACTAAATCAGTAGCAGGGATCTAATTATGAACAGAGAAGAAAAACACGAAGTAGTTTCGGCTCTTCAAGAGAAGATGCAGGAATTTGGTAATTTTTATATTGCCGATACATCAAGCTTATCTGTTGAGAAAGTTAACAACATCCGTCGCAAATGTTTCGAAAGCGGTATTGAAATGCAGGTTGCTAAAAATACTTTAATCAGAAAAGCGATTGAAGGATTAGAAGGCGATAACTCAGATATCTTTGCAGCTTTAAAAGGTCAGTCGGCTTTATTATTCTCAAAAACTGGTAATGGTCCGGCTAAGCTGATCAAAGCCTTGAGAAAAGGTTCTGACAAACCATTATTGAAAGCAGCTTATATTGACACTGCTATCTTTGTTGGGGATAATCATTTAGATGCCCTGGTTAGCTTGAAATCAAGAGAAGAGTTAATCGGAGATATCATTGGCTTGTTACAATCACCAGCTAAAAATGTTATTTCAGCATTGAAATCTAGTGGCGGTAAAATCGCAGGAATTGTTAAAACTCTTCAGGAAAGAGAAGGTTAAGGAACACCTCATAAGTTCTATAAATTAATATTATTTTACGTAAAATTTTAAAAACTCTATACAATGGCAGATTTAAAAGCGTTTGCTGAGCAATTAGTAAACTTAACAGTTAAAGAAGTTAACGAATTAGCTCAAATCCTTAAAGACGAGTATGGTATCGAACCAGCTGCTGCTGCAGTTGCTGTTGCAGGTCCTGCTGGTGATGCTGCTCCTGCAGCTGAAGAAAAAACTTCTTTTGATGTAATCCTTAAAGAAGCTGGTGGTCAGAAATTAGCTGTTGTTAAGTTAGTTAAAGACTTAACTGGATTAGGCTTAAAAGAAGCTAAAGACTTAGTTGATGGTGCACCAAAAGAATTAAAAGTTGGCGTTACTAAAGACGAAGCTGAAGCTTTGAAAAAACAATTAGAAGAAGCTGGAGCTGTAGTTGAGGTTAAGTAATCACTTAATTTCAATATAAATTAAACATAGACTCCGACTATATAGTCGGAGTCTATACCTGTTTATATACATTTCATCTAAGTTTGGTTGGTGGAATGTCTCACGGCAAACCAAACAAATAGTTTATTCTTAAACTAAATTAACTTTAGTACCTTGGCAAATAAAGTCGACCAAAGAGTAAATTTTGCACGAAGTAAGCACATCATCGATTATCCCGATTTTCTTGATGTACAGTTGCAATCATTCAGAGAATTTTTCCAGATAGAAACTACATCAGACAACCGTCACACTGAAGGGTTGTTTAAAGTGTTTGCTGAGAATTTTCCAATCACTGATTCCAGGAATATTTTTGTTCTGGAGTTTCTTGATTATTTTATTGATCCACCGCGTTATGATATACCAGAGTGTATTGACCGTGGGTTAACTTATAGTGTCCCGTTGAAAGCTAAATTGAAGCTTTCCTGTAACGATGCGGAACACGAAGATTTTGAAACCATTATTCAGGATGTATATCTGGGTACTATTCCATATATGACCCCAAAGGGTACATTTGTGATCAATGGTGCTGAACGTGTTATTGTTTCCCAGTTACACAGGTCACCAGGAGTGTTCTTCGGCCAGAGCCGTCACACTAACGGTACCAAACTGTACTCTGCACGTGTTATTCCTTTTAAAGGATCATGGATCGAATTTGCTACTGACGTAAATAACGTCATGTATGCATATATTGACCGTAAGAAAAAGTTCCCTGTTACCACATTACTTCGTGCAATAGGTTACGATTCTGATAAAGACATTCTGGAACTGTTCGATCTTGCCGATGAGGTTAAGGTTAGCAAATCTGGTCTGAAAAAGTATATCGGTCGTAAACTTGCTGCAAGGGTACTGAGAAAATGGGTTGAGGATTTCGTTGATGAGGATACCGGTGAGGTAGTTTCAATCGATCGTAACGAAGTGATTCTTGACAGGGATACTGTTTTAGAAGACGAACACATTGATATGATCATTGATGCCGGCGTAAAAACTATCATCTTATCTAAAGATGATGGTGCTAGTCAGGCAGATTATACAATTATATATAATACTTTACAAAAAGATACATCCAACTCTGAAAAAGAGGCTGTGGAAAACATCTACCGTGCTTTGCGTAACGCAGAACCACCTGATGAGGAAACTGCAAGGGGTATCATAGAGCGTCTGTTCTTCTCGGACAAACGTTATGATCTCGGTGATGTAGGTCGTTACAGAATCAACCGTAAGTTGAAGATGGATACACCTGATCACGTAAAAGTATTAACAAAAGCAGATATCATTGCGATTGTTAAATATCTGATTAAACTGATCAACTCTAAAGAAGAGGTCGATGATATTGACCACTTGTCAAACCGTCGTGTCCGTACCGTAGGTGAGCAGTTATATGCACAGTTCGGTGTCGGTCTGGCACGTATGGCACGTACTATCCGTGAGCGTATGAATATTCGTGACAATGAGGTATTCACTCCAACTGATTTGATTAATGCCCGTACTTTATCGTCGGTTATTAACTCATTCTTTGGTACGAACCAGTTGTCACAGTTTATGGACCAAACGAATCCACTGGCAGAGATTACGCATAAGCGTCGTCTGTCAGCCTTAGGCCCCGGCGGTCTTTCTCGTGAGAGAGCTGGTTTCGAGGTACGTGACGTTCACTATACACACTACGGAAGGTTATGTACAATTGAGACTCCTGAGGGACCAAACATTGGTTTGATCTCATCTCTGTGCGTGCATGCTAAGATCAATACTTTAGGTTTCATTGAAACACCTTACAAAATCGTAAGAGATGGTATTGTTGCTGTTGACGAAGATGTTATTTATTTATCTGCTGAAGATGAAGACGGTAAAACTATCGCTCAGGCAAATGCTGAGTATGATGACAAAGGTAACTTTACAACTCCACGTGTTAAAGCACGTTATGAAGGTGACTTCCCGATTATTGAGCCTGAGAAATTAGACTTGATGGATGTTGCTCCAAATCAGATTACCTCTATTGCAGCCTCACTGATTCCTTTCCTGGAACATGATGATGCGAACAGGGCCCTGATGGGATCCAACATGCAGCGTCAGGCCGTGCCTTTATTGCGTCCGGAAGCACCAATCGTTGGTACAGGACTCGAAGGACGTGTAGCGCGTGACTCCAGAACACTGATCAATGCTGAAGGTGATGGTGTTGTGGAATATGTTGATGCTAATGAAATCACAATCAAATATGTCAGAAATGATGGAGATCGTCTGGTTTCATTTGAAGGTGACAGCAAAACTTATAAATTAATCAAATTCAAAAAAACCAATCAGAACACTTGTATCAATTTAAAACCGATTGTTAAAAAAGGTCAGAAAGTTGTTAAAGGTCAGGTGCTTTGTGAAGGTTATGCAACTGAAAACGGCGAGTTAGCTCTTGGCCGTAACCTTAAAGTAGCATTCATGCCTTGGCAAGGATATAACTTTGAGGATGCGATTGTAATCAGCGAGCGTATTGTTCGTGAGGACATTTTCACTTCACTGCATATTGAAGAATTTGAACTGGAGGTTCGTGATACTAAACGTGGTGAGGAAGAACTGACACCAGATATCCCTAACGTTTCGGAAGAAGCGACTAAAGACCTGGACGAGAATGGTATCATTCGCGTTGGTGCTGAAGTTAAAGAAGGTGATATTCTGATCGGTAAAATTACACCTAAAGGTGAATCTGATCCTTCTCCGGAAGAGAAATTATTACGTGCGATCTTTGGTGACAAAGCTGGTGACGTAAAAGATGCTTCCCTTAAAACTCCACCTTCAATTAAAGGTGTGGTAATTGATACCAAATTATTCTCTAGAGCTAAGAAAACTACAAAAGCTGAAGAAAAAGCGGCGATTGAAAAATTAGACAAGAGATATAACCTGGCTACAACCAACCTGAAAAATGAACTTGTTGACAAACTTTTCCAGATTGTTAATGGTAAAACTTCTCAGGGAATTTATAACGTCTATAAAGAATTGTTGTTCCCTAAAGGCGCTAAATTCACACAAAAAAGTTTAGCTGACCTGGAATTTGCGCACATCAATCCATACAAATGGACAACTGATGATGATAAAAATGATCAGATCAAATTATTGATTCACAACTATGGTATTCGTGTAAACGAAGAACTTGGAGCATATAAACGTGATAAGTTTGCTATTAGTGTGGGTGATGAACTGCCTTCAGGTATTGTTCAGATGGCTAAAGTTTATGTAGCTAAGAAACGTAAGTTAAAAGTAGGTGATAAGATGGCTGGTCGTCACGGTAATAAGGGTATTGTAGCCCGTATCGTTCGTGATGAAGATATGCCATTCCTGGATGATGGAACTCCTGTTGATATTGTGTTGAACCCACTGGGTGTACCTTCACGTATGAACTTAGGTCAGATCTATGAAACTGTACTTGCTTGGGCAGGAAAAGAACTGGGTGTTAAATTTGCAACCCCGATTTTTGATGGTGCTAAACATTACGAAGTAGAAGAGTGGATCGCTAAAGCTGGTGTTCCGGCTTCAGGCAGAACTTATCTGCATAATGGTTTAACAGGTGAGAAATTTGATCAGCCGACTACAGTAGGTATTATCTATATGCTGAAACTTGGTCACATGGTTGATGATAAGATGCACGCCCGTTCTATCGGACCATACTCATTAATTACACAACAGCCGTTGGGTGGTAAAGCTCAGTTCGGTGGTCAGCGTTTTGGTGAGATGGAGGTTTGGGCATTAGAGGCATTTGGTGCTGCTAATATTCTTCAGGAGATCCTGACTGTGAAGTCAGATGATGTTATCGGAAGAGCTAAAACTTATGAAGCCATCGTAAAAGGTGAGAACCTGCCTACGCCTGGTGTACCTGAATCATTCAATGTACTGGTACATGAGTTGCGCGGCTTAGGTTTAGATATTACGTTAGACTAATGTTGAATTTTTTAATGTCGGAACGGCAGGGGTAACCCGGTGTCGTTCCGGCTTTTTAAATTTTCAAATTCAAACAACAGAGCTATGTCTTACAAAAAGGATAATAAATTAAAAAGCAATTTCACCTCGATTACCATTAGTTTGGCATCGCCGGAGGCTATTTTAGAGCGCTCTAGTGGTGAGGTGTTAAAACCTGAGACTATTAATTACCGGACTTACAAACCTGAACGTGATGGTTTGTTCTGCGAGCGTATTTTTGGTCCGGTTAAAGATTACGAATGTCATTGCGGTAAATATAAACGTATTCGTTATAAGGGTATCGTTTGTGACCGTTGTGGTGTTGAGGTAACGGAGAAAAAAGTACGTAGAGAACGTATGGGGCACATCAATTTAGTTGTTCCTGTTGCGCATATCTGGTATTTCCGTTCATTGCCTAATAAAATCGGTTATTTATTGGGGCTTCCTACAAAGAGACTGGACCTGATCATTTACTACGAGCGTTATGTAGTTATTCAGTCTGGCTTAATGGAAGAACAAGGTATTCAGTATATGGACTTCTTAACTGAAGAAGAGTACCTGGATATTCTGGATAAATTACCAAAAGAAAACCAATATCTGGACGATAAAGATCCTAATAAATTCATCGCCAAAATGGGTGCTGAAGCATTAGAAGATTTATTAAAACGTATTGATCTGGATGCTCTGTCATACAATCTGCGTCACCAGGCTGCAACTGAGACTTCTCAGCAACGTAAAAATGAAGCTTTAAAACGCTTACAGGTTGTTGAGGCTTTCCGTGGTGCAAGAACCCGCATTGAAAATAATCCGGAATGGATGATCATCAAGATCGTTCCAGTTATTCCACCTGAACTTCGTCCTTTAGTACCACTGGAAGGTGGTCGTTTCGCGACTTCAGATTTAAATGATTTATACCGTCGTGTAATTATCCGTAACAACCGTTTAAAACGTTTGATCGAGATTAAAGCACCAGAAGTAATTTTACGTAATGAGAAAAGGATGTTACAGGAAGCTGTAGATTCCCTTTTCGATAATTCACGTAAAGTTAACGCGGTAAAAACTGAAGGTAACCGTGCCCTGAAATCCCTTTCTGATATTCTGAAAGGTAAACAAGGTCGTTTCCGTCAAAACTTACTGGGTAAACGTGTAGATTATTCTGCGCGTTCTGTAATTGTTGTAGGTCCAAACCTGAAATTACATGAATGTGGGTTACCTAAAGATATGGCAGCTGAGCTGTTCAAACCGTTTATCATTCGTAAGATGATCGAGCGTGGTATCGTTAAAACAGTGAAATCTGCTAAGAAAATTGTAGACAGAAAGGATCCTTTAGTTTGGGATATCCTGGAAAATGTTTTAAAGGGTCACCCTGTGTTACTTAACCGTGCGCCAACGCTGCACAGATTGGGTATTCAGTCCTTCCAGCCTAAATTGGTTGAAGGTAAAGCGATCCAGTTGCACCCATTAGTGTGTACTGCATTCAACGCGGATTTTGACGGTGACCAGATGGCTGTGCATTTACCTTTAGGTCATGCTGCAATTCTGGAAGCCCAGGTACTGATGCTTGCTGCACACAATATTCTGAACCCTGCGAATGGTACGCCTATTACTGTACCGTCTCAGGATATGGTTTTGGGTCTTTACTATATTACTAAAGGCCGTAGAACTGACGAAGGTCGTGTAGTTAAAGGACAGGATTCTTCTTTCTATTCTCCGGAAGAAGTTATCATTGCCTATAATGAAAAACGTATTGACCTGCATGCCTTTATTAAAGTAAAGGTAAACGTGAAGGACAATGATGGAAATATTGTAAATAAACTGACTGATACAACTGTCGGACGTGTACTATTTAATCAGATGGTACCTGAAGAAGTTGGTTATATCAATGAGTTGTTAACTAAAAAATCCCTGAGGGATATCATCGGTGATGTTGTTAAGGTAACTGGTATGGCACGTGCCTCAAGGTTCCTTGATGATATTAAGGAATTAGGTTTCCAGATGGCGTTCCGTGGTGGTCTTTCCTTTAACTTACAGGATGTTAATATTCCTGCTGAGAAACAAATTCTGTTAGAGCAAGCTTCTGCAGAAGTTGAAGAGGTTAGAAATAACTACAACATGGGTTTCATTACTAATAATGAGCGTTACAATCAGATTATCGATATCTGGACTCGTATCAATAACCGTTTAACATCATTCGTGATGACGCAGTTATCGAGCGATAACCAGGGCTTTAACTCTGTATATATGATGCTTGACTCTGGAGCCCGTGGTTCCAAAGAGCAGATTCGTCAGCTTTGCGGTATGAGGGGACTGATGGCTAAGCCTCAGAAATCTGGTTCAGGTGGTGAAATTATTGAAAATCCAATTCTTTCAAACTTTAAAGAAGGACTGTCGGTATTAGAGTACTTTATCTCTACCCACGGTGCGCGTAAAGGTTTGGCGGATACGGCATTAAAAACGGCAGATGCGGGTTACTTAACTCGTCGTTTACATGATGTGGCGCAGGATATGATCGTTAACGCGGAAGATTGTGGTACTCTGAGAGGTATGTACACAACTGCATTAAAAGATAACGAAGATATCGTAGAGCCGTTATATGACAGATTATTAGGTCGTATTTCACTGCATGATGTTTTCAATCCACTTGATGGTAAACTGTTAGTTGGAGCTGGTCAGGACATTGATGAAGACATCGCTAAAGCTATTGAAGAATCTCCTTTAGAAGGTGTTGAAATCCGTTCTGTATTAACCTGCGAAAACAAACGTGGTGTTTGTGCACTTTGCTACGGACGTAATCTGGCAACAGGTAAACGTGTTCAAAGAGGTGAGGCTGTCGGTGTAATTGCTGCTCAGTCAATCGGTGAGCCGGGTACACAATTAACATTACGTACGTTCCACGTCGGTGGTACGGCTTCCAACATCGCTGCTGAATCACAGATCAATGCTAAATTTGATGGTATCATTGAATTTGAAAATGTGCGTACTGTAGCAAATGATACTGGTGAAGAAGGTGTAAAACAAATTGTACTTGGACGTTCAGGCGAATTTAAAATCGTTGAAGAAGGTACTGGTAAAGTAATCATGACTAACAATATCCCTTATGGTTCATTCCTTTATATCGAGGAAGGTGCTAAAGTTTCAAAAGGTGATAAGATCTGTTCATGGGATCCGTACAATGCGGTTATTATCTCTGAATTTGCTGGTAAGATCGAATTTGATGCTATCATTGAAGGTGTAACTTTCCGTGAAGAATCTGATGAGCAGACTGGTCACCGTGAAAAAGTGATTATTGACACCCGTGATAAAACTAAAAATCCTTCTGTAAGGGTATTAGATAAAAAAGGTGAGCTGATCAGACAATATAATATTCCAGTAGGAGCACACGTTTCCATTGATGATGGAGATGCAGTGAAAACTGGTCAGATCTTAGTTAAGATTCCACGTGCGACTGGTAAAACAAGGGATATTACAGGTGGTTTACCACGTGTAACCGAGTTATTCGAAGCGCGTAATCCTTCTAATCCTGCAGTTGTAACTGAAATTGACGGTGTGGTAACACTTGGTGGTGTGAAACGTGGTAATAGAGAAATGACCATTGAATCTAAAGATGGTGAGATCAAAAAATACCTTGTTCCATTATCTAAGCACATCCTTGTTCAGGATAATGACTTTGTGAAAGCTGGTATGCCTTTATCTGACGGATCTATTTCTCCGGCTGATATCCTAGCGATTAAAGGACCTGCTGCCGTACAAGAGTATCTTGTGAATGGTATTCAGGAAGTTTATCGTCTTCAAGGTGTGAAGATCAATGACAAACACTTTGAAGTGATTGTTCACCAGATGATGCAGAAAGTTCATATTGAAGATCCGGGAGATACTACATTCTTAGAAAATAATTCTGTAGACCGTTGGGACTTCATGATTGAAAATGATGAAATCTATGATAAAAAGGTAGTAGTTGACGCAGGTGATTCCAATACGGTTAAACCAGGTCAGATCCTGTCGATGCGTAAACTAAGAGATGAGAATTCTCAGTTAAAACGTAAAGACTTGAAGCAGATCGAGGTTCGTGATGCGAGATCTGCGACTGCAAGTTCCGTATTGCAAGGTATAACCCGTGCTTCATTAGGTACTAAGTCATTCATTTCAGCTGCTTCCTTCCAGGAGACAACTAAAGTATTGAACGAGGCTGCTATCGCAGGTAAACGTGATAATATGCTGGGACTGAAAGAAAACGTTATCGTAGGTCACTTAATTCCTTCGGGAACAGGTGTACGTGGATACGAACGTATTATTGTAGGTTCTCAGGAAGAGTATGATAAATTACTGGCTTCTAAACAAGAAGAAGAAGTTGATGCATAATCATCTCCAGTAGAGTTAAAAGAGGGTATCTGAAGAGATACCCTCTTTTTTTTGTTCAAATTTAGCCTAGTTTTTTAACACTGGTTACCGCCAAATCCAGATAAAAAAGTATTTTTGTTATATGGAAAATCAACAAAATGACAACCAGCTTAATATCGAGCTGTCTGAAGAGGTAGCTGAAGGTATATTCTCAAATCTTGCGATAATTACCCATTCTAATACTGAATTTGTAGTTGATTTTATTCGCGTGATGCCCGGTATTCCTAAAGCTAAAGTGAAGTCCAGAATTATCCTAACACCTGAGCATGCCAAAAGATTATTGACAGCCTTAGAGGATAATATCGAAAAATTCGAGAAAATTAATGGCAGAATTAAATTGCCGGATGAGAATGCAGGTTTTCCTATGAACTTTGGTGGCCCTACTGCGCAAGCTTAATTAGCTGTTCATTAATCAGCGTGATAACTGCAGTTTCATTTTCCGGTTCAAACCAGTTAATTTCGGTATCCCTGCGGAACCAGGTTAGTTGTCTTTTCGCAAACCTTCTGGTATTTTGTTTAATCTGTGCAATTGCATCTTCCAGTGTGATTGCACCATCAAGATAACGGAAGAGTTCTGCGTAGCCAACTGTTTTTAAGGCATTCAGTTCACGATAATCTGTCAAGTCCCGTACTTCATCAAGGAGTCCTGCGGTCATCATCAGATCGACTCTTTTATTGATTCTTTCATAGAGGTCTGCCCGGTCCATATTTAGGCCTATCTTAATAATCCGGAAAGGTCTTTCTTTTTTAGAGTTAGTCAGGTAAGAAGACACTTTACTTCCGGTAGAGAGGAAAAACTCCAAGCCTCTGATCATACGCTGAGGATTAGACTGATCTATTTTAGCATAATATTCAGGATCAGCAGCAGATAGCTGCTCACGTATTGGATCGAGTCCATGTTGTTGAAAAAGTAGATTTAATTCTTCCCTGATCTTCATATCTGTTTCAGGAAGTGCATCGAGGCCTTTTGTAACGGCATCGAGGTATAATCCAGAACCACCAACCATGATAGCAAGATTATTACTTTTAAATACTTCTTGAAGTGTTTGCAATGCACTAATTTCGAAATCTCCTGTACTGAAGAAATCGTGGATAGAATGCGAGTCGATAAAATGATGCTTTGCAGCGGCGAGTTCAACTGCATCAGGTTTTGCAGTACCAATGGACATTTCCTTAAAGAACTGTCTTGAATCTGCAGAGAGAATCTCTGTGGCGTAATGGCGGGCCAGGGTAATGGCAAGAGCTGTCTTACCAATGCCCGTAGGGCCCGCAATAACGATAAGTGTTTTATATAAGGCCATAGATTGGCTTAGTAATCCTCTTTGCTGTCATAATCTTCAGCGTCGTAATCGTCTCCTGAAGAGAACTCATCTTCTTCAGATTCATCTTCATCGTCGTCAGTTTTAGATGAAGTAGAAATACCACGACCGTCCATAGCTTCCAGTTCTTCTGTATCTTCAGGTACAAAGTCCATTTCATTCAGGAAATCAAAGTCGGTAGAGGCAGCTGCAGTTGTAGTAGCTGCTGTAAAATTATTTGCATCAAAGATCTTTGGAGCTTCCCCGATACTTTTAAAAAGTACGGGATACTCAATATTGGCGTCTGCCTGTAGAATAATCTTGACCAGTTCAACATGAAAGTCATAAGGGCGGTCAAAATTATATATATAATAAAATTTTTGGTGCGGGTCTTCAATAAAGCTGCTCAACCTTGATTTTTCCATGGTGGCCACGCCTCTGTCCACTTTCTTCTGGTTAGGTAAATATGCGATTTCATCACCTTTTATCCAATGGTCTGAACTCACATAAAAAGAAGAAGATTTTTCAGAATTGTATCCTGTAGAGCGGTGTAAGGCCTTATGTAAATCCTCAAAAGTCTGATTGGATTTAATATCGATTTCCCTGATCACTTCATCGTAATCATCAAAAGTAAGTCTGAATCTATAAATTGCCATTGTTAAGCTGAATTTCGATCTATAAAATTATAAAAATTAAATATATTAATTAGCAGAATCTGGGGTTCTGACAGGACTAAGACCGAATTCTTTTCCCTTTTCTAGCATAAAAGCCAGGGCATCGCTATAAGAATTGGTTATATCACCCTCCAGAATTGCTTCGCGGATTGCATTTTTGATCAGTCCGACCTCTTTACCGGCAGGCAGACCAAAGTAGTCCATAATATCCTGACCCGTTACCGGAGGTTGCCAGTTTCTGATTTTATCACGTTCCTCTACATCCTTCAGTTTTTGTTTAACCAGTTCAAAATTGTTTCGGTATTTCTTTACCTTATATTCATTTTTAGTGGTTACATCTGCATTGCAGAGAAGCATGAGGCTTTCGATATCCTCGCCTGCGTCGAATAGTAATCTCCTGACGGCAGAATCAGTTACAACCTCTTGTGCCAGTACGATTGGTCGCAAGTGCAACTGAACTAGTTTCTGAACGAATTTCATTTTTTCGTTCAGAGGTAATTTTAATTGTGCGAAAATTTGAGGAACCATTTTCGCTCCCCTATCTTCATGACCGTGAAATGTCCAGCCCTGTTTTTCGTCGAAACGTTTGGTAGGTGGTTTGGCAATGTCGTGTAAAATCGCTGCCCATCGCAACCAGAGGTCTGTTGTTACTGTGCAAATATTATCCAGTACCTGAAGTGTATGGTAGAAATTATCCTTATGCCCTTTACCCTTAATGATTTCCACTCCATACAAATTTGCCATTTGCGGAAATATCAGCTGAAGTAAACCTGTATCAAATAAATGTTTAAATCCAATAGATGGAACAGGGGAACTAATGATCTTATTCAACTCATCGGTAACACGTTCTTTTGAAACAATGCCTATACGGTCTTTTTGACTGGCAATTGCTGCCAATGCAGACTCCTCAATTTCAAAATTTAACTGGGTTGCGAAACGGATAGCACGCATCATACGCAATGGATCATCTGAAAAGGTGATTTCCGGGTCCAGTGGAGTACGGATGATTCGTCGTTCCAGGTCTTCCTGTCCCATGAAAGGGTCCACCAGTTCTCCAAAGTTGTTTTTATTTAGAGATAAAGCGAGTGCATTGATGGTGAAATCTCTTCTTAACTGATCGTCCTGAATAGAACCATTTTCTACTATAGGTTTTCTGGAATCAGCCCGGTAAGACTCTTTCCTTGCACCTACAAATTCTATTTCAAGGTCTCTGTAGCGTAACATGGCCGTGCCAAAGCTCTTGAATACGGAAACTTTGCTTTTCAGCAGTTTACCGCTGAGTTCTGCAAATTCAATTCCGTTACCCAGCACAACGATATCAATATCTTTGGAAGGTCTGTTCAGAAATATATCCCTGACATAGCCGCCGATCACATATGCCTCAATTTTATTTTCAGCAGCGATATCGGCAAGGATATTAAAAACAGGGTGTTCTAGATTATTTTTCAATATGTATATAATTGTTTACCCGGTCAACCCCAGAAAGGTTAAATGGATTTGCAAAAGTACAAAAACTTACTTTCTTATGAAGGAAAATTGACCCGATGGTCCCAGTTTGATGATGGTTGATGGTTTGCGCGGAGTTCTGTTTTCCTGTTCCCAATCGACAACATAGTCAACACCATTGATGATTTCTTCTTCCACCTCGTCGAAAAAAGCAGGTGAAGGATGACCGGAAATATTTGCGGAAGTAGATACAATAGGTTTACGAAAACGCTGTAGCAACGGTTCAACAAATTCATGTTTTACCATACGGATACCAATCGATCCGTCTGGATTAATCACGTTTGGCGCCAGGTTTTTTGCCCCGGAAAAAATGATTGTCAATGGACTCTCGGCGTACTCGATCAAATCATACGCGACTTCCGGTACTTCCTGAACATAACTCTGCAGTTTATTATCATTGTCCAGTAGAATAATGAAACTTTTGTTCTGATCCCGTCCTTTCAATCTGCTGATTTTTTCAACGGCATCGGGGTTAGTAGCATCACACCCTAAACCCCAAATCGTATCAGTAGGGTAGAGGATTATTCCACCATTTTTAAGCACAGTAAGTGCCTTTTCTATTTCCTGCTTTAACATAATATGCGAATTTATTAAATATTCCGCAGGAATCAGGACTTAAGGATAAGATCCTGATATGCAGACATAAGCTGAGATGACAAGCTGGCCGTGCTAAACTTATCCAGGTATTTGAATCCGGCTTTAATCATATCTGAAGCAAGTTGCGCAGATTGTGTAACCCTGTTGGTAGCCTCAGCAAGTGCATCAGGATCATCCGGACTAATGTAGATGGAGTCTGGCCCGCCAGCTTCTTCCAGGCAGGAACCCGTCGCAGCGACAACCGGTACGCCGCTGTACATAGCTTCAATTACTGGAATACCGAAGCCCTCGTAAAAAGAAGGATATATGAATAAGGCAGCCCCCTGATAAATAGCAGGAAGGTCGGTAAATGGGATGTTTTCGAGGAAAATTATACGGTCCTGTAACCGCAGTTCTGAAATCTCTTTTGCAACCCGGTCAGCATATGCTTGTTTTTTTCCAACTACAACGAGTTTATATGCGGCGTCTATTTTTGGTAAAGCGCGGATGATCAGCAATAAATTCTTACGGGCTTCTATAGTTCCGACATTAAGAAGATATTTTACAGGCTCTCCCGCGGACGTTGTCAGACTGTATTTATTCAGAATGTCGTTTCGCTGATCAGGAGGTAAAAGTGTTTTGAAGCTATCATCACAGCTTTGATAGAGTACCTGTATTTTTTCTGAAGGCGTCTGATAGTAATGGATGATATCTTGTTTTGTTTTTTCTGAAATGGCAATAATCAGATCTGCATGCTGACAGGCGTATTTACTTTTAGTATCATAGATGAAACGGTCTGTCCAGCGATAATGCTGTGGAAAACGCAGATAGATCAAATCATGAATAGTGACCACTTTTTTTGTGCTGGCGGGAATCTGGAATGGAATTTCATTGCTCAGCCCATGGTAGATGTCGATGTTATCTTTTAACAGCTGCTTGCCTATACCTACACTTCTCCATAATGCTTTCAGTAAAGTACCAGAAGGTGCAAGACATAAATGTACACCGGGTAACTTGAAGAAAGAACTAATTTGTCCTGAAGATTTAACTTTAGGCGTATAAACAAAATACTGATTTTCCGGGAAATATCCGGCTAACTGTTCAATCAGGGATCTGCTGTAATTACCTAAGCCTGTCAGGTTATTCGCAGCCCGCTTTCCATCGAAGCCTACTTTCATGTTTTATATTCGCTTTTGCTGTAATAATATATTTATGCGCATAATATTTCGACAAGCTTACGAAAGACTGAAAAATACACATAATGAAAGCCTGGATCTTTCCTTGCTTTCTTATGAATTATCTGCCGGAGTGGCGGAAGATCTAATCTAAAAAATAAGAAATGGCCAGGAGCAGGTGAATGTTTGCACGTTTACGAACTCCTGGCCAGATCTGATTAAACGGCTACATTGTTTTCTCTCAATGCATCATTTAAGGACGTTTTTTTATCTGTAGATTCTTTACGTTTACCAATGATTAACGCACAAGGAACCTGGTATTCCCCAGCAGGGAATTTTTTAGTGTAGCTACCTGGAATCACCACAGATCTTGCCGGAACAACACCTTTGTATTCAACAGGAGTACTACCAGAAACATCGATTATTTTAGTTGAAGCAGTTAAAACTACATTCGCACCCAAGACAGCCTCCGTTTCTACTTTCACACCTTCAACAACAATCGCTCTTGAACCCAGGAAGCAGTTGTCTTCGATAATAACCGGCGCAGCCTGAATCGGCTCCAGTACACCACCGATACCAACACCACCGCTCAAGTGAACATTTTTGCCAATTTGTGCACATGAACCAACAGTGGCCCAGGTATCAACCATTGTACCTTCATCAATATAAGCACCAATGTTTACATAAGAAGGCATCAGAATTACACCTTTAGCGATATACGCTCCAAAGCGCGCACTTGCTCCAGGTACAACACGTACACCTAGTTCTTTATAATTGGTTTTTAATTTCATTTTATCATGGAACATGAAAGGACCAGCCTGGATTTCTTTCATCTCCCGAATCGGGAAATAAAGGATAACAGCTTTTTTAATCCATTCGTTAATTCCCCATGAATTTAATACTGGCTCTGCAACGCGCATTTCACCACTGTCTAGGTGCATGACTACGGTTTCAATCGCCTCACAATATTGTGGATATTCTAACAAGGTCCTGTCTTCCCAGGCAGCCTCGATTAATTTTTTCAAATCCTGAATCATTGTTAAATTTTATTTATTCGCAAAATAAATGAATTTTATGTATTGAGCGATCTTTTATTGGTGTATTTTTGATTTTTATGGCAGAGCAGGAAAAACTAAGGATAGACAAATACTTATGGGCAATAAGATTGTTTAAAACCAGAACTTTAGCGACTGAAGCATGTAAAGCTGGAAGAGTAAAACAGAACGGGCAGAATATAAAAGCTTCGGCGATAGTTAAACCCGGAGATGTTTATCAAGTATCTAAAGGTATAGAAAAGAAAATCATAGAAGTTGTAGAACTCCTTTATAATAGGGTGGAATCAAAGATTGCGGTGACCAAATACAAGGATATTACACCGCTGGAAGAAACACAAGGTTATAAATCTGTATTTCATTCTCCGGTTCTGATCAGAGACAGAGGTGCAGGAAGACCGACTAAAAGGGACAGGCGTGAAATCGATGACCTTACTGATAACCTGTTTGAGGAAGATAAATAATCTAAAGCGAATACTATTCGCAGACGATAAAACAAAAAAGCCCCGGTGTGAAGTGCCCAAATAAGTGTCTAACTTTTTGGGGCACTTCACACCGGAGCTTTTTTTGCTTTCAGTTCAGGTTTAATACCTGGAAACCGGGATGCTTATTTTTTGTCTGATTTATAACCTTCGTTTAAACCTACAATAACTTCACTTGTAACATCCAGTGATGCATCAGCGAATAAGATTGCGCTGTTACCTTTCTGGTAAGTAAGTACCATTTTGTACCCTTTACCTTTGGCGTAAACTTTCAGGTAATCTGCAATTTTGTTATACAGTTTTTCTTGTTCTTCAGCCTGCTCATTTTGTAAAGCTGCACCTGCATTTTGCTGATAAGTCTGTAATTCCTGTTGTTTACGGCCTAATCTTTCTTCAGTAGAGGCACGCTGATCAGCAGGCATCGTATTTTGTGATTGCTGGTATTGCGCTACTTCACGCTGAAAAGCCTGCTGTTTAGAAGCCAGGTCAGTTTGGGCAGATTTAGATTTTGCATCCAGTTTTACTTTTAAATCTTTGAAATACTGGTATTTTGTTAATAAAGAGTCCGAATCAACGTAAACAATCGGCTCTCCACTTTTAACTGAAGCTGTTTCAGTTTTAGCGGTACTGCCTGTCGCTGCGCCATTGTCTTTATTCTGGCAGGATGCCATTACGGAAACTAATGCTACAGCTGTAGCCAGAGTGCCTAGTTTAAAGGATTTGTTATTCATTTATTGTAATTTATTAAATGTTTTTAATTCAAATTTCAGCAAATATAAAATTTCAAAATTAGTATCCTAAATATGTGGTTTTTTTTACGTCATTATTAGGTATTTAGCATCAAATAGTTATCCACATTTGCCTTTAATTGGGCTTAAATGGTTATTTTTGAATCTTATTTTTTATTAACATTTATGAGCGAAGAAAAAGATTCAAAGTCAAATTATTCGGCAGATAATATACAAGTATTAGAAGGTTTGGAAGCGGTGCGTAAGCGCCCTTCAATGTATATAGGAGATACAGGATTTAAAGGTTTACACCATTTGGTATATGAGGTAGTAGATAACTCTATTGATGAGGCACTTGCCGGCCATGCCGATACCATTTACGTTAATATCCTGAAAGATAATTCCATTCGCGTGGAAGATAACGGCCGGGGTATTCCAACAGGAATCCACAAGAAAGAGAACAGATCAGCACTGGAAGTAGTTATGACAGTTCTGCACGCCGGTGGTAAATTCGATAAAGACACTTATAAAGTATCCGGAGGTTTGCACGGTGTAGGTGTAAGTTGCGTGAATGCACTTTCGATTCATTTGAAAGCTGAGGTACACCGTGAAGGACAGATTTTTGTTCAGGAGTACAGCAAAGGTAAACCACAATATGATGTTAAAGTAGTAGGTACAACTGAAAAAAGAGGTACTATTATCACTTTTACACCAGATGATGAGATTTTTACACAGACTACTGAATACCGCTATGACACTTTAGCTTCACGTCTGAGAGAGCTTGCGTTCCTGAACAAAGGAATTACGCTTACCCTTACAGATGAGCGCGAAGAGGCGGAAGACGGTACGTTCCTGAATGAAGAATTCCATTCAGAAGGTGGATTAAAAGAATTTGTACAGTTCCTTGACGGCGGACGTCCTTCCCTTATTCCTGAACCAATTTACGTGGAAGGAATTAAAAATGGTATCCCTGTTGAGCTTGCACTGCAATACAACGACAGTTATGCAGAGAATGTACACTCCTATGTAAATAACATTAATACACATGAGGGAGGTACACATATTGCAGGTTTCAGAAGAGGTCTGACACGTACCCTGAAGGCTTATGCTGAGAAATCAGGATTACTGAAAAATGTAAAGTTTGAGATTACCGGTGATGACTTCCGTGAAGGATTGACCGCGGTTATTTCCGTGAAAGTTCAGGAGCCGCAATTTGAAGGACAGACTAAAACCAAACTGGGTAACTCAGAGGTTATGGGAGCTGTTGATATTGCTGTCGGTGAGGCATTGGGCATTTACCTGGAAGAATATCCTAAAGAAGCGAGAATGATCGTTAATAAGGTTATTCTTGCTGCAACAGCGAGAGCTGCCGCAAGGAAAGCCCGTGAGATGGTTCAGCGTAAGAGCGTAATGGGTGGTTCTGGCTTACCAGGTAAACTTGCAGATTGTTCTGACAGTGATCCGGTTAAATGCGAATTATATCTGGTCGAGGGAGATTCCGCGGGTGGAACGGCAAAACAGGGCCGTGACCGTAATTTTCAGGCTATCCTTCCTTTAAAAGGTAAGATTCTGAACGTCGAAAAAGCAATGGAACATAAGATCTACGAAAATGACGAGATCAAAAACATGTTTACTGCTTTGGGTGTAAGTATCGGTACTCCTGAGGATGATAAAGCTTTAAACATAACTAAGCTGCGTTACCACAAGATTGTGATTATGACGGATGCTGATATTGACGGATCACACATTACTACACTGATCCTGACATTCTTCTTCAGATATATGAAAGCACTTATCGAAGCCGGTTACGTTTATATTGCAGCGCCACCGCTTTACCTGGTTAAAAAAGGTAAAGAGCAGGAATATTGCTGGAATGATCAGCAACGTGATGCCGCTGTTCAACGTCTTAAAGGTCAGGGTAAAGAAGAAAGCGTACATATTCAACGTTATAAAGGTTTGGGAGAGATGAACGCAGAACAACTGTGGGAAACAACTTTAAACCCGGCTACACGTACATTAATGCAAGCAACAATTGAAAATGCTGTAGAATGTGACCATACTTTCTCCATGTTAATGGGAGATGAGGTTGCACCAAGAAGAGAGTTCATTGAGCGTAATGCAAAATATGCTAAGATAGACGCATAGTCTGAAAAATATATCAAACAAAAAAGGTTCCTCCATAAATGGAGGAACCTTTTTTTATGGGTAAAAATGTAATTCTACTTCTTTTTATTTTTCTTAGCGGCCTGATTTCTGCTTTTCTTTTCTGATTTTTTCTTACTCTTCTTTTCGATGCCAGCTTTGCATGTCATGCAAAGCTTACCACAATTGATAATGGCTTTGTAGGTCTGTAAAATATCACAACCGACAATACCTACCACAGCAGGATGTCCCATTTGCTGATATGCCTCATTTACCGAATCCAGATCCAGGCCGACAGCAGGATAGTTCCTTATTTTCAGCTTACCGATCTTAAATTTTGGAAAGACAGTCTGCACGGTATCAGTAGTACTGAATAATGTAGTTGCTCCGGTTTCTGCAGTCGCATAGTCCAGACTATACTGCTGAATAAATGATTTATTAAATACAGAGCGTGATGCACCTGTATCCAAGACAGCCCAGCTTTTCTGCCCGTAAACAACAATTTCCACCAATAGGTGGAAACCGTCATCATTAAGGCTAATGAGCCTTAAAGGAATTTTAATCCGCTGCATTTAGATAAGATTCATTTCTTTAAGCACAGCATTCATACTTCTCACTGCGTCAGCACTTTTCGCAAATGCGGCTCGTTCTGTATCATTCAGTTTAAAGTCTATAATTTTTTCCCATCCGTTACGGCCGATAATTACAGGTACACCCAAACAGATATCCTGCTGACCGTATTCTCCTTCCAGAGATACACAGCAGGTGAATAATTTCTTCTCATCACGGATAATACTTTCTACCAGGGCAGCTCCGGCCGCACCAGGTGCGTACCATGCAGAAGTTCCGATCAAACCTGTCAGTGTGGCGCCGCCTACCATTGTGTCGGCAGCAACCTTCGCTAAAGTAGCCTCATCCAGTAATTCTGATACGGGAAAGCTTTGGTAAGTAGCATATCTTGTCAGTGGGATCATAGTCGTATCTCCGTGTCCGCCGATTACAAATCCCTGCAGATCATTGGCATTGCATTTCAGTGCAACACTCAGGTAATATCTGAAACGTGCGCTGTCCAGTGTACCTCCCATACCGATGATTCTGTTTTTAGGAAGGCCTAAAGAACGTAGAGCCAGGTAGGTCATAGTATCCATTGGGTTACTGATCACGATAATAATCGCATCCGGTGAATACTTCAGGATATTTTCGGCCACACCTTTTACGATACCAGCATTAATTCCAATGAGTTCCTCACGTGTCATGCCAGGTTTGCGGGGAAGACCGGAAGTAATTACTGCGACAGCAGACCCTGCTGTTTTGCTATAGTCATTAGTTACTCCGCTTACCTGGGTATTGAAGCCAAGTAAAGCAGCAGTTTGCATCATGTCAATGGCTTTACCTTCGGCAAAACCTTCTTTGATGTCTAATAAAACCAACTCTTCAGCCAGATCTTTGCGGGCGATATTATCTGCACAGGTAGCACCAACGGCTCCTGCACCTACAACCGTAATCTTCATAGTTAATATTTAAATGATGATCAAATATATCAGGCAATTTAAGGCAGAAAAACACCCGCTAAAACGCCTGACAATTCGCACAAGGTAGAAAAATTAAGGGAGTTTTAAAAAACGCTTTTTAAAACTTTATGTATGCTTCGTGGTTTTATCTTAAAGAATTTACATTTGCTTTATATCCGCAAAACATTAAATCATATCATGGATAATACACCGGTAGAAAAAGTCGATATCATGTCTTATGCAGGAAGGTGGTTTGTCATATATGCACTGCCCGCGACAGTAGATAAGAGCTGGAGAGATACTACGGAAACTTATGTAATCCATCCTGACGGTTATTATGCTGTCTTTACAACATACCGGCTACCAGGTGATGACGGGCAGAAATATGTAAGATCTAAACTTTTTGTAGTTAGGGGAACTGGTAATGCCGAGATGAAATCACAGTTTGTATGGCCGGTAAGAATGGATTACTGGATTATAGAACTGGCAGAAGATTATTCCTATGCCGTTGTTGGACACCCTAAACATAAGCAACTTTGTATCCTCTCCAGGAAACCATTCTTGGATGAAGAACTGGCAACTGAAGTCATTGAACGCTGTCGTCGAAAAGGATATGAAATAGCCAAACTTGTTCGTCAGCCGCATGCCAATGCACACGCTGGGAAACCTTCTCATCAGAATTCTTCCTGGAATTAAAATTAAATTTTAAATCTCCTTAATACGTATAGCGCATTTAACCAAAACATATGTGGCTTTGGTGACGCCATTTCTCAAAAATCCTTTATTCGCGATTTAAAAAAACGTAATTTTGTCTATCAGGCTTAATCAGCCAGGATTCTTAATTACCCATCTATGTATTTAATTTTTGATACCGAAACCACCGGACTACCTTCTAATTATAATGCACCCGTATCCGACAGTAATAACTGGCCCAGGTGTATACAATTGGCATGGCAGTTACATGATGAATCCGGAAGACTGATAGAGCATCAGGATTTTCTGGTCAGACCCGATGGTTTTAATATCCCTTATGATGCAGAGCGTATTCACGGCATTTCTACGGAACTAGCCACAGAACAGGGGATTGAGCTTGCCGATGCACTGGATCGTTTTAATACGGTACTATCCAAAGCGAAATTCGTAGTTGGTCAGAATGTCGGTTTCGACGTTAATATTATGGGGGCGGAGTTCTACAGACTTGGTATAGATAGCCCGATGGCGACTATGCCGGTATTAGATACCTGTACCGAAGTTACGGCCGACTTGCTGAAAATTCCGGGAGGAAGAGGAGGCCGTTTCAAATTGCCGACGCTGACAGAACTCCATAACTATTTGTTCGGTATTCCATTTGCAGAAGCACATAATGCTACTGCCGACGTAGAGGCCACTACACGCTGCTTCCTGCAGCTGTTGAAAATGGGGAACTTCAGTACTGCCCAGCTACAGGCTGCACCAGATTACCTGGAACAGTTCAGAACAATTAATCCGGGCGTTATTCAGGGAGCAGGTCTGCAGCATATTAATCTGAAGGCAGCTTCCGATGAAATCCGTAAAAGACAAGCGAAAGCAGAAGGCCCGGGAATTACCAAACAAGCACTTCAGGATAATCAGAAAGAACTTCAGGAGGCTAATTATGTGCACCTGCACAACCATACCCAGTTTTCTGTATTACAATCCACCATAAATATCCCGGGTTTAATAGCCGCGGCAGCAGCAGATTGTATGCCAGCAGTGGCCATGACTGATCATGCTAACATGATGGGCGCATTTCACTTTGTAAATCAGGTACTGAATCATAACAAAGGTGTTGAGGCCAGAAATAAAGCAGCAATTGAGAAAGGGGAAGCCGGTGTAGAACAGGCAATAACACCGATAGTGGGTTGCGAATTTTTTGTTTGTGAAAATCATCTCGATAAATCAAGGAAAGACAATGGCTACCAGGTGGTATTACTGGCCAAGAATAAAAGAGGTTATCATAACCTTGCAAAGATGTCATCTATAGCTTACACCAAAGGGTTTTATTATGTGCCGCGAATAGATAAAGCAGTTATAGAGCAGTATAAAGATGATATCATTGTACTCTCTGGTAACCTTTACGGCGAAGTGCCGAGTAAGTTATTGAATATGGGAGAAAATCAGGCAGAAGAAGCACTGCTCTGGTGGAAAGAGAAATTTGGTGATGATTTCTATATAGAGGTAATGCGGCATAATCAGGAAGATGAAGATGTCGTGAATAAAGCACTGGTTGGGCTCGCCCGGAAGCACGATGTAAAAGTAATAGCTAGTAATAACACCTATTATATAAATAAGAAGGACGCGAATGCACATGATATTTTATTGTGCGTAAAAGACGCAGAGAAGCAGGCGACCCCAATTGGTCGTGGCCGCGGTTACCGTTACGGTTTGCCAAATCAGGAATACTATTTCAAATCCTCTGCGGAAATGAAAAAGTTGTTTGCCGACCTGCCCGAAGCCATCTTTAATATTCAGGAAATTATAGATAAGATCGAAATTTATAAACTGGCCAGGGAAGTACTCTTACCTAAGTTTGATATTCCTGAACAGTTTATTGTCGAAGAAGATGCAAATGATGGTGGTAAAAGAGGGGAGAACCTTTACCTGCGTCATCTGACCTATGAAGGGGCGAAAAAGAGATATGGTGAATTAACTGCAGATATTATAGAGAGACTGGATTTTGAACTCCAGACCATTGAAAAGACCGGTTATCCGGGTTACTTCCTGATTGTACAGGATTTTATCAGGGAAGCCAGAAATCTGGACGTATCAGTAGGCCCTGGAAGGGGTTCAGCTGCAGGTTCTGTAGTTGCTTATTGTCTTTGGATCACGAATATAGACCCCATTAAATATGATCTCCTTTTTGAGCGTTTCCTGAATCCGGACAGGGTATCCATGCCCGATATTGATATTGACTTTGATGATGAGGGCCGTGGCCGTGTCATGGATTACGTAATCAATAAATACGGTGCTAATCAGGTTGCGCAGATCATTACTTATGGTACGATGGCTGCAAAATCTTCTATTAAAGATACGGCGAGGGTTCTTGACCTGCCACTTTTTGAGGCAGATAAGATTGCCAAGCTCATTCCGAATCTGAAGCTAGCTAAGATATTTAACCTGGATGAGAAGGCGCTTAAAGGAGCATTACGTGCAGACGAATATGAAAGAGTTGTAGAACTTAAAGATCTCGCGGAGTCTAAAAGTCTGAGTGCGGAGACTATACAGCAGGCCAGAATTTTGGAAGGTTCTTTAAGAAATACGGGTATCCATGCCTGCGGTGTAATTATCACACCCGATGACATTACCAATTATGTTCCTGTGGCGATGGCCAAGGATTCCGACCTGTATGTAACTCAGTTCGATAACTCTGTTGTTGAAAGTGCAGGATTACTGAAAATGGACTTTTTAGGACTGAAAACATTAACGCTTATTAAGGATACCGTTAAACTGGTGCGCCTTCGTACCGGTATTCAGCTCGATCCCGATCATTTCCCGATCGATGACGTTAAAACTTACGAGCTTTTTCAGCGCGGAGAAACCATCGGTATTTTCCAGTACGAGTCCAGTGGAATGCAGAAATACATGAAGGAACTGAAGCCAACAGTATTCGGGGACTTAATTGCAATGAATGCGTTATACAGGCCGGGACCGTTGGAGTATATTCCAAGTTTTGTCCGCAGGAAGAATGGGGAAGAAGAAATTAAGTATGATCTTGATGCTTGTGAAGAATACCTGCAAGAGACTTACGGAATTACGGTTTATCAGGAGCAGGTGATGCTGCTATCGCAGAAACTGGCAGGTTTTACTAAAGGTGAGGCTGACGTTCTGCGTAAAGCAATGGGTAAAAAACAAAAAGATGTACTGGATAAAATGAAACCTAAATTTGTAGCTCAGGCCGCAGAAAAAGGACATGCACCGGCTACATTAGAGAAAATATGGAAAGACTGGGAGGCATTTGCATCTTATGCTTTTAACAAATCTCACTCTACCTGCTATGCCTGGATTGCTTATCAGACCGCTTATCTTAAAGCGCATTATCCCGCTGAATATATGGCTGCGGTATTAACGAATAATATGAGCGATATCAAGCAGGTTGCCTTCTTCATGGAAGAATGTAAACAGATGGGCGTTCAGGTACTTGGACCGGATGTGAATGAATCCATTCTGAAATTTTCCGTGAATAATAACGGAGAAGTACGTTTCGGACTTTCCGGTATTAAGGGAGTGGGGGAGAAAGCGGTCGAGAGTATTATAGAAGAAAGAAATAATAGCGGTAAATATTTGACTATACACGATTTTTCGCGACGTTCCAATACCCGTACAGTAAACAAAAAAGCCTATGAAAGTTTTGTTTATAGCGGAGCATTTGACAGTTTCGGACATCATCGCGCACAATACTTTTTTGTTGGGATGAATGATAAGATGAACGGTATCGAGAAGCTGATCAAATATTCCAATGATTTCCAGAATAGTGAGTCTTCAACACAATCTTCACTTTTCGGTGGTACCATTGCCGATATGATTCAGGAGCCGGTATTGCCTGTAGCAGCAGAATGGAGTCTGATAGATCGGCTAAAATATGAAAAAGATGCTATTGGTATATTTTTGAGCGGACATCCACTTGATAACTATAAACTGGAACTGGATGAGTTCTGTCAGCATACGGTGCGTCAGCTGTCTCTGGTCAATAAAGTTCGAATGGGCGATACTAATGAAGAAGTTCTGGCAGAGTTTGAACAGGTGAAAAACAGGGAACTCTGTGTGGGCGGCCTTGTCGTATTGTCAGCCCAGAGAATGACAAAAACGGGTAAGCCATTCGGTACCATTACGTTCGAAGATTACAATGACAGTTGTGAACTGGCATTGTTTGGCGAAGATTTTGTCAAATTTAAACAGTTTATGACCGAAGGATACTTTCTGCAGATCCGGGGCAGGGTAGCCGAACGCTTCAGAAAGGAAGGTGACTGGGAGTTTAAAATCACGTCAATTGCATTGCTGTCCGACCTGAGAGAGAAGCTCGCTAAAAGTATCACGCTACAGATACCGATTCAGGGCATTAGCGATCAGATCATTAGCCAGATTTACGAAATGATTGCCGAAAATCAGGAAAATACAGACCAACAAAACTGTATGCTTAATTTTACGGTTTACGACAGAGAGCAGCAGGTGAGTCTTGAATTGCCATCTAAGTCATTGAAGATCAACCCTACCAATCAGTTTCTAGAACAAATTAAGAGTTTGAATGTTGTCCATTGTAAGTTGAACTAATGTCATTTTGGCACGGTAAAACTTGGTGGCATTACAATTGATTATATCTTTGTGTAAATAAAAAAATAATTATGGCTTTAGAAATCACAGATGCCAACTTCGAGGAAGTTGTGTTGAAATCAGATAAACCCGTTTTAGTAGACTTTTGGGCAGAATGGTGTGGTCCATGTCGCATGGTAGGTCCTGTAGTAGATGAAATATCAAAAGAATACGAAGGAAAAGCGGTGGTAGGTAAAGTAAATGTGGATAACAATCCGCAGATCTCTACTCAATTCGGAATCCGTAATATCCCGGCTTTATTATTCTTTAAAAACGGTGAAGTAGTTGATAAACAAGTAGGAGCAGTTCCTAAATCGGTATTAGCCGGTAAATTAGATAAACAACTGTAAGCTTAGTTTTTCTTAATATATAAAAATGGCCTGTAATCATAATTACAGGCCATTTTTTGTTTGTTATCTGAGTAGTCTGAGTTCATATACAGCAGCTATTGATGAACCAGGCCTGGCTACCAGTCTGACGACGATTTCTTTCCGGTTCTTACCTGCAGGTAATGGGTAAATCACATCGTAGAAAAGATCGCCCCGGGTACCGTCAAGTTTAACAGTATCTAATAATACATCGTCTGCATAAACCTCAAAGTTCCGGTCACTTTCTTTTCCGAAATAAGTTAGCCTTATACCAGAGGCTTTTGCTTCCGGATTTTTCAGGACATAGCTAAACCAGCCCGTTCCTGTCCGGTAATGGCGATCTTTAAATACTCCTTCCCAGGTATTCTCTCCTTTAAACCCATGATCAGATTCCGGCTGCTGTTCGCCGGTACTCACCTTATCAACAGTTATCGCATCCAGTGAAAATGCTGCTACGGCTTTTTCCTTTCTTGCATTTAACAGGGCAGGTAGATTTTCAGGGTTCGTAAATGGCCAGTATATCATATATCTGGTTTCATTAAGTTTATAAAAGGGAACCAGATGAAGACTTTTATATTTTTGCTGATAAATCATATCAGTGGCTTTAAAAGTCATTGGTAATTTTTCAACTGTGATCCCTTTTGCTATATTTTCTTTATCGGCGATCATTAGCGGAGCGTCCTCAACAGATAATAGTGGGCCGTTGGCGATATGTGCCATCCGGTCTCCGTTTGCCTTTAAACCAGCTAGATCTGCCGTTCCCATTGATGCAGCGAGTACTACAGGTCCATGGACAAAAGATACGTAATCAGATCCGTCAGGTAGAAACTCCGCCTGAGTACGCATAGGTAGGTGGATATCAATCACATCTCCTGATTTCCATTTCCGGTTTACACTTACATAGGATGCACTGTCCGCACGTAACAACTGCTTTTTTCCATTTACTTTGATGGTCATTTCGTCTTTCGCCAACCATCCCGGCTGCCTGAAGTGAATCGCGAATGTGTTAGTTTTGGCCAGCTTTAAAGAAAGCGACGTATGATCTTGCTCTGGAAAGGTTGTGTGTTGCACCAGGCTCATCTTTTTTTCTTTCCATTCCAGCGTGGAAGCCATAAATAGGTTTACAAAAAGGTCTTTTTCATTATGCGCATAGATTAATTCTCCGTATTTGCCATGATTCTCAAGGCCGGAGCCCACACAGCACCAGAAACCTTCCTGTGGCTTTGAGTACACTCTATAATGGCCAGGCCGCATTGGTGTAAAATAGACAAATCCTCCTGAAGGACTTTGTGAAGAAAGAATATGATTATATAAAGTACGCTCATAATAATCAATATAAGACGCCGCAGGGTGCGCTAGGAATAGATGACGTGTCAGCTTCAGCATATTATAAGAATTACAAGTTTCCGGGCCTTCTCTGGATTCCATCATAGAAGAAAAATCATCTGAAGGGTTGAAATGTTCACTTACGCTGTTACCACCAATGGATATAGTACGGTTTTGCACAACTGTCTGCCAGAAGAAACTAGCCGCGTCCTCCCAGCTTTTATCATTGGAAAGCTCTGCGACACGCATAAAACCAATTACTTTTGGAATTTGGGTATTGGCATGCATCCCCGTTAAAACATCCTTTTTTTGAAGTAATGGCTCTAATATTAAGCGATGTGAGAATTTACGGGCAAGCTCAAGATATCTAAAATCGCCTGTGATAGCTGAAACGTCTGCAAACACCTCGTTCATTCCACCATGCTCACTTCTCAGCATCTCCTGCATCTGCGCGTCTGTTAAACCGGCGGTAAGCTGATAGGCCCAGGCTGCATATTTTATTAGTATTTCCTTCGCTTTTTTATTTCCAGTGAGCTGATAAGCATCTATCAGACCTGCAAAGGGTTTATGAATATTATATAGGGGAACCCATTTGTTATTTAAAGAAAAACTACCTGCATTAATTTTTCCAGCTGCAATTTCTTGCCACATTGCTTTTCCCCCGGGTACGCCACCGATATAGCCATCGCCACTTTTTTGCTGACATTTTTCCAGCCAGCCGAGCATATAGTTCAACCGGTCCAATATCTGTTTGTTACCGGTTGCTGCGTACATATTTGAAAGGGCAGATAAATAATGACCGCCTGTATGGCCGTCAAGACCTGTATTTTCCCAGTTACCATAAGTTGGCTTTTTTGGTTCAATACCAGCCTCTCTTAAGTAGGGGGCAAGTAATCTGTCTGGATCCAGTTCCAGCATATACTTCATATCAGTTTGTTGCGCTTCCAAAAATGGGCCGCCTAGGATCCTGACAGCGGAAAGAGGGAAGCTATTTAATTTTTGTGATTGGCCATAAGTGGTAAAAATGCTCAGGAGGCATAATGTAATGATGCAGGTTCTTTTCATATTCGGCTGTAAGAACACAATATATAGATATTATATTAAACGTCTAATAAACATTTAAAAAAAGACATACTATACAAACGGAATTTTATGGAAACTTTCGGGACAAAAAAAAATAGAAATGAATCAAAATAAAAATACCCCATGAAGATTTTGCTTCAAGGGGCATTCCCGATAAATGATAGGTGTGTTTGTGATCTTAATTCAGGTCTGCATGTTCGGTTTCCTCTTCCGTTTCCTGCTGCACAGGAAGGATACTGTTCAAGAACCAGTCAGATCCGAAAGCAAATAAGGTAAGCAGGAGCAGAATAATCAGCTGTTCTGCCGGTATATGAATTTTTTTTATTGCAGTTTGATCAAACCAGCCAAAATTAGCACCTATGGCCAGCAATGCAGAGATGCCGAATAACCATTTGAAATTCCGGGTAGAAGTAGCGAATGTTCTTATTTTTTCAATGTGTAGTGATACAGCAAAAAAAGCACGTAGGAAGAGCAGGCTAAAAACTATTGCCAGCAGGATATACTTAAAGAAAACCAATGCAGAAACCGGAGGTTGCTGCATCGCATTTTTCAGTAGATAAATAGAAGATATAGCGGCCATAGCAAAAAGCAATAAATAAGTCAGAATAATAACCCGGAGGCATATTTTACGGAAGAGGTTCAGTTCAGGATTTTTTTCCATCCCTGTATCTGCTCAGCAATTCTCTTTTAAATGTTTCCTGTGCCCTGTAGTATTTACCTACAGTCTTAATAGGCAGACTTGATTTGAGTTTATTATAGTATTTCTTCTCAATGTCGAGGTCTCTTTGTTTAAAGTTGAGTTCATTTTGAATCAATTGCTGAACCTCTGTATCAGAAAGAGATTCGATATCGGTGCTCTTGCGGAAACTGATCATTTTTCCTTTTCGCTCTTTGCGCAGTGCACCCTGTTCTGATTGCCATGAATTGTAAATCGGCCAGAATATTTTATCCTCAGCAGGTGTCAGATCTAGCTTTTCCTTCAAATAAGTAATTTTATAATTTTCAATATCCTGGTGATTACCCTGATGATTTTGAGCAAATGCAAAACAGGATGTAAAAGATAAAAAGAGAAATACGAGTATAGGTTTCATAAAATTTAATTTATTCCAGTCCTTTACAGGACAAAATATGGCTCATTCCTAAGCTAAAGTTCAACACTCAGATCGGTTTGAGAATAATTATTGATCAGATAGCTTTCCAGGTCAGTGTGTGCTGCATTCAATACATGCTGATCAGGATAGTCACCGACAATATTATTTATAATATCCTGCTCGTCGATATCATACAGCATTTGTTCATTTGCTATATCACTAGCGGAGCTTACCGTTAAGTTTTGCTGCTGATTTATAAATAATCCGAAAGCAGTTACCAGGATTATACAAGCTGCGGAGGCGTACTTCAAGAAATCACTCTGCCATAATTTTCTCACCGGAACTTTCACTTCTCCCGAATGAGCGTCATCTTCAACCACCTTTAATGGTAAGGTTTGGATCTGACCTTCCTGCTGAATACGGCTTTCAATTCTGGAGCGCAGCTGGTCAAAATAACCATCTGGTGTCCTGAATACATTTTTATCTGCAGAAGCTTTGAAAGAAAATGCAGGTTCCAGCGAAAGAATATGTGAAGACAACTGTGAATGAAGCAGCTGAAAGTAATTCTCAGGCACTAGAAATCCACCGTGACGATCTGCTGCGTGCATTGCATCAATCCATATCAAAGCATTGATATGTTGCGGTGTATCCCGAAAATAACCTTCAGGAACTATAAATGGATTTGTCTTTGGCAATGATGCCAGATAAGGTGCGTCCATTTGCCAGTCCTTGTGATCTGCCTCGTATTTCATTTTTATTAGTATCTCCTGTTTTTAATTATGCTTTTGAATGGAATAACTTTTAAAGAGCTGAATTCCATTTGTATAATTAGTTGTTATATGGATTGAAAAAATGGCAAAAGGTTTAATAGCTGATATCCTCATTCAGCATAAAAGTTTCAATTTTTTTTACGGCAATGTGAAAGGATGCTTTTAACGCACCTACAGTGGTGCCCAGAATCTGAGAAATCTCCTCATATTTCAGCTCATCATAATATTTCATATTAAAGATGAGTCTTTGTTTCTCCGGAAGGCTGAGAATAGCCTGTTGTAATTTAAGCTGAATCTGGTCGCCATTAAAATACGACGACGCAACGAGACTTTCTTTTAATTCCTCGGACACGTCATCAAGCGGCGTATTATTCTGCTGCTTTTTTTTATTCAGAAAAGTGATAGATTCATTACTTGCGATCCTGTAGATCCAGGTGTATAGTTTAGAGTCGCTGCGGAACTTGTCGAGATTCTTCCAGACTTTAATAAAGACCTCCTGAACCAGATCATCTGCATCATCGTGGTCTATAACCAGTCTTCTGATGTGCCAGTAGATTTTCTCCTGGTAGGCAGAAATAAGCAGGTTGAAGGCTTCATTACGTGTCCCTTCTACAGAAAACTTCGCTAATATTTCTTGGTCTTCAACCTGCTTCATTCACTATTTTTTACGTTTAATTACTTTTTGAACAGCTTCGACAATATTAATAGTGTCAAGACCGTATTTGGTCATCAATTCATCAGGAGTACCACTTTCGCCGAAACTATCGTTAACAGCTACAAATTCCTGAGGAGATGGCAATTCAGTAGACAATAAGCGGGCCACACTTTCACCCAGTCCACCAAATTTATTATGCTCTTCACAAGTAACTACACATCCTGTTTTGCGCAGTGATTTCAGAATAGCTTCTTCATCAAGTGGCTTAATCGTATGAATATTAATAATTTCAGCATCAATACCCAATGCCTCCAGTTGTTCACCGGCTTCGATTGCTTTCCAGACCATATGTCCGGTTGCGATGATGGTAACATCAGTACCTTCGTTAACCATCCATGCTTTACCAATTTCAAATTTTTGATCAGGATCAGTAAATACAGGAATACTTGGTCTTCCGAAACGCAGGTAAACCGGACCTTCATATTCAGCGATTGCCAGGGTTGCTGCTTTAGTCTGGTTGTAATCGCAAGGATTAATGACAACCATACCTGGTAACATCTTCATTAGCCCTATATCTTCCAGAATCTGGTGGGTTGCGCCATCTTCACCTAAAGTTAATCCGGCATGTGAAGCACAGATCTTTACGTTTTTATCTGAGTAAGCTACAGATTGTCTGATCTGGTCATAAACACGACCAGTAGAGAAATTAGCGAAAGTTCCGGTGAAAGGAATTTTTCCGCCGATAGTCATACCCGCTGCGATACCGATCATATTTGCTTCTGCAATACCGATCTGGATAAATCTTTCAGGAAATTCGTTTGCAAATGCGTCCATTTTCAATGAACCTTTCAAATCTGCACACAAAGCAACTACATCCGGGTTTTTCTGACCGGCTTCATGCAGACCGACTCCAAAGCCGGAACGTGTGTCTTTTTTCTCTGTATAAGTATATTTTTTCATTAGAATCTTTTGTCTTAAGCGTGTATGATTTCTCATCATGTCATCGCTTTGGTGAGCATAAAATCTGGATCCTTTAGGGATACATCAATAGTTTTTTTAAAAGATTAGTAATCTCCTAAAGTTTCTTTATTCTGGTTCAGTGCAGAAGCAAGTTGTTCATCATTTGGCGCTGTACCATGCCATTTATGTGAACCTACCATGAAATCAACACCGTGTCCCATTTGCGTGCTCATCAAGTTTAAAATCGGTTTACCTTTACCGGTAAGTGATTTAGCATATTCCAGAGACTTTACGATATCTTCCATATTGTTACCATTGGATGTAATTACATGCCATCCGAATGCCTCAAATTTGGTTTGCAGGTTTTCCAGCGAAAGAACCTGTTCTACAGGACCATCGATCTGCTGTCCATTATAATCTATAGTAGCGATCAGGTTGTCAACTTTATTGTGAGGGGCAAACATAATAGCTTCCCAGTTCTGACCTTCCTGTAATTCACCATCTCCATGAAGACTGAAAATCAGAGAGTGATCTTTATTTAGTTTTTTAGTTAATGCAGCACCAATTGCCACAGACATTCCTTGTCCTAATGAGCCTGAAGCAATTCTCACGCCTGGTAAACCTTCATGTGTAGTCGGGTGGCCTTGAACACGTGAATTTAATTTTCTGAAAGTTGCAAGTTCTGCAACCGGGAAATAACCCGAACGTGCCAGTACGCTGTAAAATACAGGGGAGATATGTCCGTTAGACAGGAAGAATAAATCTTCTCCTGCGCCATCCATTTTAAAATCCTTAGAATGGTTCATGGTTTCAAAATACAGTGCAGTTAAAAACTCAGCACAGCCCAGTGAACCGCCCGGGTGACCTGACTGACAACTGTGTACCATTCTGACGATATCTCTTCGTACCTGAGAAACAATGTCCTCTAATTCATTGATTGTATGTTTCATTTAATTGGGATTGTTTGACTATTTATAATCATGCGCCTGCGGGCTGGTCCAGAAGTGCCAGAACCTGTGCAGTTGCATTTTTCGTATCTACTTTTTGGATAATATGTGCGATAGTGCCATCGCCTGAAATGATAAAGGTTGTCCTGTTGATACCCATATATTTCTTGCCGTACATGTTCTTTTCTCCCCAGACGCCATAGGCCTGAACCAGTTGCTGATCTGTGTCAGCAAGCAGCGGGAAGGGAAGCTGATGTTTTGCGGCGAATTTCTGGTGAGAAAGTTCAGGATCGGTACTTACACCGAGTACAACTATGTCCCTGGATATTAGTCCGGCATAATTATCTCTGAAATCACAAGCCTCGGCTGTACAACCGGGAGTATTGTCTTTAGGATAAAAATACAATACCACAGTTTTTCCCTGAAAGTCTTTCAGGCTAACCTGGTTTCCATCCTGGTCGGCCACTTTAAAGTCCGGAGCCTTCTGGCCCTCTGTCAATATATTCATCGTCTTTAAATATAACTAATTTCTCTATACAAGGACTTACAATGCCCCTGATTATTACAATAACCCGTCAAATCTACGTATAATGCTTAACGGTAAAAATTCGCTGTATAGGTTCTGGTGTTTCCTTTCATATCTTCCACAACCAGTTTAAAATCATGTTTTCCGCTGGATGTGCGTTCATCAAAAGTATGCCACAGTGTCGCTGTCTTGGTATCGAACTCCATTAAGACCCATGCGCCGTCGATATAGCCATTGAAACTTTTGATGCCGGAAAGATTATCCCTGATTCTAAAATTCATCCGGGCAATACCCTTCATGTTTTTTCCCTCAGTAAAGTTAAGAGGCGCAATTGTGGGAGCAACCGTATCAACAGCAATATAATAACTTCCAAAAGTTCGTGGTGTTCCTTTGATATACCCCTGATCGTAAATGCCACCCTGCGATCCACCGGCAGTACTTACAATCACTGCCTTGTCTTTAAGCGCACCCATATCCACATCTGGTTTAATCCAGAGCTCAAAGCCGGTATGCAGCGGAACCAGATTATTATGGATCTGGTGTATTTTGGAATATGCTCCCACAGTAGGTTTAGGACGCACTTTATAGGTAAGTTTCAGATCATTGTATAGCGTGCCCTTAGGCAGGCGAAGCTTCATTCCTTCAGCGCTGAAATCATTATCTTTCTCATAAGACATCGCGACACCTTCAGGTTCGTCCGGCGTTTGAATTGCAGATCTTCCGTCAGACCTGATCTGGAAGGCCAGTACACTTTCATTACCTTTCGCATCACTTACCAGGTATCTTACCTGGTGCACATTGGTATCTCCAAGCAGGATACGGCCATTGTTAATAAGGCTGCTGTAAATCTGCAAAGGATTTCCAGGATCCACAAAGCTTTTTTGAATAGTCCTGCGGGTTGTCATGAAGGCAGGATAATCAATATGAGAATTAATTGCTTTGCTATTTTCAAATGCAAAGCGCTCTACGGCAGAAGTATAAATTATTTTACCATCTAGTTCCAGCCTGATTGCATATACGCCATTGTTGCCCGAAGCACCATTGTGGCGGTCATTTGCGGAGATTCCGAAACCAATTTCGCCACTTACGGGCACAACTGTTTGCTGCGTAAGTTTATAACTTCCGTTTGCACCAGCTATTGGCAATGCCTTTTTTGGTGTAAACTCGTTAAAAGGTTTTTGATTGGTTTGATAAACGTATAATGCAGATATAACAGGCGGAATATTATCCGGAACCTGGATGCCGAACAACTGTGGATTAATAGTCTGCTCTGTTTTACTGTCCCTGATTTCGAAATGCAGGTGCGGGCCGCCTGAACTACCCCGGTTGCCAGAATAAGCTATAATGTCTCCCTTGTGCACAGGAAAGGCGGCGGCATCTGGAAATTCATCTAGTTCAAAAGTCTTTTTCTGGTACTCCAAATCCTTTACTGCACGGTCTATCTGCGGCGCGAACCGGGAAAGGTGGCCGTAAACTGAGGTGTAACCATTAGGGTGCGTAAGGTATAATGCCAGTCCAAAACCGCTATTTTGTACACGCATTCTGGAAACGTAACCATCAGCTATCGCATATACAGGATAGCCTTCCCGCTGGTTTGTCCTGAAGTCCATTCCCGAATGAAAATGGTTACCACGAATTTCTCCGAAAGAGCCCGAAAGTGCAACCGGTGTAATATCAAGTGGCTGGCGGAAATCTACGAGTGGGTATTTGTTGGTACTGTATATCTGCTGGGCTCCTGCTGAAAGGACTGTGAGTCCAAGGCAGAAGAATAGCAATCCTTTTTTAATCATCAACTCTTATTTAATATCGAAATTCAGAAATTGTTCATTTGCCATCCAGGCTTCCAGCTTGTCACCTTTTTCTACGCGGCCTACACCTTCCGGGGTGCCGGTGAAAATCAGATCACCTTTTTTAAGGGTAATGTAACCAGATACAAATGAGATGATTTTTTCAAATGAAAAAAGGATATCTCTTGTATTGCCATGTTGACGGGTTTCTCCATTAATTTTAAGTTCGAAATCCAGGTTTTGCAGGTCAGATATCTGTTCTTTAGGGATAAAACGACTTACAGCAGCAGAGTTGTCAAAAGCTTTAGCCAGTTCCCAGGGTAATCCTTTTTCTTTATGCTGTGCCTGAAGGTCTCTTGCGGTGAAATCTATACCAAGACCAACTTCATCGAAATAACTGGCGGCGAATTTCTCGGCGATATGTTTACCCTCTTTACAGATCTTTAGAACTACTTCCAGTTCGTAATGGATATCACTGGAAAAATCAGGAATATAAAAAGCACGGTTATCTTTGAGGACTGCGGTATCCGGTTTCATAAAAATTACCGGTGTAGAAGGAACAGGATTATTAAGTTCTTTAGCGTGGGCGGCATAGTTGCGGCCAATAGCAATTACTTTCATGTGCGGATTAAATTGGATTAAGCATAAGCATACAGAATGCCTGAACCGTAAAAGTAAACGATATCGATTAAAAAAAAGATTGCTTTCCGAAAATTATAATACGGAGATCCGCTTCACGATGGTTTCTGAACCTGCAACAAAACGCAGAAAATAGATTCCACTGTTCAAACGGTTGGGAATGGTGAAGGTTTTAGTTTGCTCTCCGGCAGAGAGACGCTCATTGGAAAGGGTAACCACTTCATTACCGAGTAGGTCCATAATCTTTATGGTCAGATTACTTTCGCGTTCCAATCTGATAGTGAGGTTAATCTGGTCATCAACAGGATTAGGGTAAACTCTCATCACCGAGAGTATCTTATCCTGTTTGCTATTTTGCTTATTAGAAGAAACTACGTTGTTGTTGGGAGTGAACGACGAACCGGGCATATAGCTGGGTTTGTAACTTGGAACATCACCTTTAATCTGCGGAGTTTTTACAATACGTTTGTACTTGGCATTGTTTGCGATACTATCAGAACGCTGGGCAAAAACAGAAACGCTGCATAATATGCTCATGCACGTAATGCTGAGTATATAAATAAGTGAGACCGTTTTAGTTTTTATGTTCATCTGTCGCTTCAAAAGTAGAAATAATTCTACAGAATAATCAAAGATTCAGGCATAAGGACAATATTTAACACAATTTAACAGTTGTTGCTGTTTAAATCATATTCAATGCTATTTTTAACCTGTCAAATTTATATTCGGCGCTGTTGTCTGTGTAAATCTATAATAAATATTACACCTTTTTAACGGCGGTTTAATTTACCTTGAATTTTTATAATATACAATAGAGAAAAGTGTCAGATCAAAAGAATTTAAGCAAACTCTCGGCGGCAGGCCTGCTTATCAGTTTAGGAATCGTGTATGGTGATATCGGTACCTCACCCTTATACACACTTAGGGCAATATTTAACACAGTCAGTGATGGCGGTCAGCCGATTTCGACAGATCTCGTATTGGGTGCACTTTCCTGTATTATATGGACACTTACCCTGCAGACTACAATAAAATATGTTGTAATTACCCTCCGGGCAGATAATAAAGGAGAGGGGGGGATCTTTTCTCTATACTCGCTTGTCCGGAAAAAAGCCAGGTGGCTTGTTATTCCGGCGGTGATAGGAGGATGTGCATTGCTGGCAGACGGAATTATTACACCAAGTATAACCGTGACCACCGCTATAGAAGGACTTCAGGTTAAGTTTCCACATGTACAGGTTATACCCATCGTTCTGGTTATTATTACTCTGCTTTTTGTAATTCAGCAATTTGGAACGAGCCTGGTCGGGAAGCTTTTTGGACCGGTAATGTTTCTTTGGTTTACCGCGTTAGGGGTATTAGGCGTTCATTATGTTGTTCAGGATTTTTCTATACTTAAGGCTCTAAACCCCTATTATGCCGGACATTTAATTGTAACTAATCCGATGGCACTTGTTATTCTGGGAGGGGTATTTCTGTGTACAACGGGAGCGGAAGCTTTATATTCCGACCTTGGGCATTGTGGCAGAAAAAATATCAGGGTTAGCTGGATTTTTGTGAAATTAACATTGATCGTTAATTATCTGGGGCAGGGGGTATGGCTGCTTCAGCATCCGCATTATGATAAAGCGCTGAACCCGTTTTATGAATTGGTTCCTGCTCCCTTTTTGTTATACATGGTGGCGCTTGCTACTATTGCAGCGATTATAGCAAGCCAGGCGATGATAACCGGATCTTTCACTTTAATTGCAGAGGCCGTAAGACTTAATCTGTGGCCTAAGGTCAGAATCAATTACCCGAGTAACCAGAAAGGTCAGATTTATGTGCCTTCAATTAACTGGTTACTTTGTGCCGGGTGTATTACGATTGTATTGATCTTTAAAAAATCTATTAATATGGAAGGTGCTTATGGACTGGCGATTAATATGACCTTCCTGGCCACCACGATTCTGGTTGCCGTTTATATGCGCTCTAAAAAAGTACCGCGGTATATTATCGCTATCTTTCTGTTAGTCTATGGTATGCTTGAACTGGCTTTCCTGGCAGGTAACATGACCAAATTCTTCCATGGTGGATTTGTTACCGTACTGATCGGTGCGACTTTGTTCACGGTAATGTGGAGCTGGTTTGTATCCAGAAGGATTAAAAACAGATTTGTTAAATACGTAGAGATAGAGGATTATTATCAGTTGATTTCGGAATTAAGTGATGACATCAGTGTGCCAAAATATTCATCACAGCTGGTTTATCTGACCAGTGCTAATTTTAAGACAGAAATAGAATCCAAGATTATTTACTCGATAATCCAGAAAGAACCAAAGCGCGCCGATATTTATTGGTTGGTTCATGTGGATGTGGTCGATGAACCTTTCACAAGGGATTATAAAGTCGAATTCCTGATACCTGGCAAATTAATCAGGATAGATTTCAGATTAGGTTTCCGTGTGGAGCAAAGTGTGAATCTGCTGTATCGTAAAGTGATTGAAGAACTGGTGAAAAACGGAGAGGTCGACATTACCAGTCAGTATACCTCTTTGAACAGACATAAGATTGCCGGTGATTTCCGGTTTGTATTACTGGAGAAACATTTATCGCGCTTCTCAAAACTTAGTTTTTATGAGAAAACGATTATGAACTATTATTTCATCCTTAAAAAATTGAGTCTTTCAGAAGAGAAGAGTTTCGGGCTCGATTCCAGTTATGTAGATGTAGAGAAGGTGCCGCTCATTTTTGTGACACCGGATGATATTGAACTTAATAGGCTGCCTGTGTAATTATATTAGGGTCATGGTAGGGTATTGTTCGGGTGTCGTTCGTAGTTGGCCTAATTTTACAAGGGGTTCGCCTATCTTTGATCCGAAGAAAGATTAAATATCTTAGATAAATAAGCTGGAAGGGATACTGGCGTGCCAGGGTTTTGCCTAAACATATCAGAATGAGAGCAATCTATAGAAATTTGTATTTAAGATTGCATGACTTTAACACGGTGGAAATGATCCGGGAGTAGCAGCAACAGTTGTGTTGCTAATCGTTTAATAAGCTCCTGAGTGCATTATTACTTTTTCTGTGAGAATTCGAATTTCTTTGCGTGAGCTTCTTTAATCTCTATTAATATGACGCCATTGGCGGCCTTAGACCCATAAAGTGCAGTTGCTTTTGGATCTTTTACTACTTCCAGTTTCTCTATAAATTCAGGTGGTATCTCCTTAAATCTCGATGCGTCAATGGTGCAACTCTGCTTACCGGCATAAACTATATACAAAGGCTGTTTATTTAAAGCTACCGTTGATATTCCACCTAACCTAATTGAACGAACAGCAGCCAGCTTAACTACTATGTCATCATTTAGAGATGTCTCCATCGCGGAATAGCCATCTAATTCGAAAATAAATGAAACTGCAATATCCTTATTAGTTGTGCCAATCTCAAATCTACCGGCGCTGTCTGTTATGGCCAGTACGTTTTCGAAATGTTTTTGACTGACCTTTACTCCGGTCAATGGTTTGCCAGTTAAATCATCAACTACCAATCCGTTGATAGTATCTTGTAATACAGATGTTTTCACCGCTGAATCCACCGAAATCGGAGACGAAGCTGCTATTTTATCACTGTTTACTACTAGTGGTTTCAGCTTTTGCGCCTGTGCCGGGGTAATTATCGCAGCACCCATTGCCAGGGGCATCAACCAATGCCACTTTAAATTTGAAGAAGGCTGTACCAGTTTTCGGTCGAGCTGAGTGGAAAGCAGGCGCCCGCAGATATCGTCCTGTTTGTTTTTAAAAAACTGGAGCAGTTCCGCATCAGATTTGTCAGTGAGATCCAAAATCTTTTTTTCACAGCGATCACAATAACGTCCATCGTCTGTTTGTTTCATGTCATTCCATTGTTCTAAACAGGGATCGGTTAATACTAATTGTAGATCTTTCATAACTGAAATTTTTTTAACAATGATTTACCCAAAATACATTTTTTCACGATATCTTTTACTGAATCACGAATGTTTAATGATAATTGTCAGATTAAAGAGTCTTTTTAAAGAAGGCAGTTAATCTCAGATTTTTAAAAAGAGCGCTGCCCAATGTCCGAGTAGATTTGACCTCATATACATCAAATGCATTTGCATTTTTAAGCAGAAGATCAATTTCCAGCCCGTTGTAATCTTGCCAAAAATAATAATTGAGATGCTGGTATCGATTTTTTTCGAGAGATAGATACTCATAATCGGGAAACAGGGTTTTAAGCAAAGTCGTTTTGCCAGATTGTCTCGGGCCGGTCACTGCCAATATCGAATATTGTTTAATCCGCGCCCTTATCTCCTCTGCCATCGTTCTCTAAATCCACGCTCGGGTAAAGTTAAAGGTTAAAAGGATGTTGATAGGGTATCGATACGGTGCTCAGTCGGTGTTGATATACCCAGTTACCGATTCAACACCCTTTCAAAACCCTGTCAATATCGACTCAATAGCCTTTAACTATAAAGCGAGCTAACCAAATAGAAATTCAGGTAAACTCATTTCAGGAATGAACAACATGATTAAGGTGAGGGCAAAAAAAAGGATGCACTTTAGTTTTGTGCATCCTTTTTTTTGCCAGTAAGAATGGCATATTCCACTAAATATTACTGTTGTTCCGCTTTATAAGCCGCATTAAGCTTACTGTGTTTTGCACCGTACAGGAAATATACAATAAGACCAATAAACAACCAGATCCCAAATCCAATCCAGTTAGAAATACCCAGCTCACACATCATATATAAGCAGGATAGTAGTCCTAATACAGGAATCAGGGAAAGATTCTTTGTAATGCAGTAATAGGTTACAAACACACAAATTATTAAAAATATATACATTGGAATTTTGTGTTTAAACAAGCCCCATCCGCTTTCTATTTTCTTAAACTCGGCTACGTTGGTCTGATTTATAAAAGCCTGGTATTCTGTTTCTGAAAGTCCGGCCAGATAAGCTTCTGTATCTATACTCTGCTGCGGTAAATGTTGTAACTGCTGATTCTCGCGGATCTGGAGCTGAACATTGCTCAACTCATTTTTATCCAGAGAGGTAATAAAGCTTACAGGATCAAAGACTCTTGATTTATTCGTTACAAAGTCTGTGGTTTGTTCTTTAAAGCGTGTGAATCCCAAAACGATCAACACGATAAAAATCACGGGAATTATATATTTCGAATTAGCATATGGAATTCTGAATTTTCCACGTTGTACATCTGGTCTGTTCTGTAGTACCAGAACCCCTGCACACACCAGTACAAAAGCAAATAAAGTACCTATGGAACAAAGGTCAGTTACGATTGTCAGGTTCATAAACAATGAAGGAACTGCGACAACAAAACCAACTACAATTGTTGCAAAAGAAGGAGTCTTATAAACAGGATGGATTTTGCTGAATCTTTTAGGCAGTAAACCATCACGGCTCATACTCATCCAGATTCTAGGCTGCCCCATCTGAAAAACGAGCAGTACGCTGGCCATCGCGAATACAGCACTGACTGCGATAATTCCACTCATTACTTTCATATCGATCTGATCGAATACAAAAGCCAGTGGGTCTCCAACGGCTAAAGTATCATATTTTACAATACCTGTCAGTACCAGGGCAATTGCGACGTATAAAACAGTACATATGATAATTGCCCACATCATGCCTCTTGGTAAATCACGCTGCGGATCTTTACATTCTTCGGCAGTGGTAGAAATTGCATCAAAACCGATATATGCAAAAAAGACAGCAGATACTCCTTTTAGTACTCCTGATACACCATTTGGTGCAAAAGGATCCCAGTTTGCTGTATCTACATAAAATACACCTACAGCGAGAACAAGCAAAATAACTGCGAGTTTAACAACGACCATCGCATTACTGGCATTCTTGGATTCTTTCATGCCCCTGTATACCAGCCAGGTAATTAGTATAATGATGAAAAGTGCAGGAAGATCAGCTACCAGGTGAAAACTGCCTATTCTGGGTGCGGTGATCCATGCATTATTAGCCAGGCGTGTTGCATCATCAAGGTTAGCATAACTTTTTCCGGCATTGATCAGGGCTTCTGCATGCTGGTGACCGTTATATGCGCTGAGATAATCCATGGTCATCCAGTCCGGCAAGTGAATACCCTTGATGCCAAGGGCGGGGATGTGAATGGAGGAGAGTAACCCGGTGAGGTAATCGGACCAGGATATTGCTACTGTAATATTTCCGATAGCATACTCCATAATCAGAGACCAGCCAATAATCCAGGCTACAATTTCACCGAATGCAACATAACTGTAAGTATAGGCACTACCGGATACAGGGACCATTGAAGCGAACTCTGCATAAGCAAATGCAGCAAAACTACAGGCTACTGCCGTAAAAATGAACAGAAAGATGACTGCCGGGCCACCATCGGCACTGGCCTTGCCAATTGTACTGAAAATACCGGCGCCAATAATTGCGGCGATACCAAAGGCTGTCAGGTCCTTGACAGTAAGCGTTTTGTGTAATGACGACTCGTGGTCACCATAACCTTTTTTCGCGTCCTCTAAAATTTTGGCGACAGACTTTTTTCTGAAAAGGTTTTCAAACATAGATGGCGTAATCTTGAGATTGTATGGCTTTTATTTTTTAAGAATTAAGGTAAAACTAATCTAATTTCTCCAATTCTTCCCTGACAAAGGTGGCAAGCTCAGCGATATAAGCACTGCTGAAGTCGAATTTTATTCCGGCAGTCTCATAGATTTCTTTCATCGGTTTGGTATAACCCAGGGCAAGTGCAGCAAGATATTGCTGTAATGCTTTCTCCGGATTTTCCCTGTAATTTTTCCATATTGCAATAGCACCAAGCTGGGCAATTGCATATTCAATATAATAAAAAGGAACTTCGAAAAGGTGGAGTTGCTTCTGCCATAAATTTCCCAGTTCCGGTTCCAGCCCATCCCAGTCGGCAAATCCGGCACCGAAAAGCGTATAAATTTGTTTAAATGCCTCTTCCCGATCAGCGGCATTATGCCCTGGATTGGTATAAATCCAATGTTGGAATTTATCAATAACAGCAACCCATGGCAAGGTCTTCAAGACGTCTAAAAGTTGTTCTTTTTTAGCTCTGACCAGATCTGCAGGATTATCAAAATAAATAGCCCATTTATCCATGGAAATTAATTCCATACTCATAGAGGCTAACTCTGCGACTTCAGAAGGACAATGTTTAAAATCATTTAGTTCCAGGTTAGCCGTTAAAAAGGTGTGCACAGCGTGACCACCTTCATGCACCATCGTAGTCAGGTCTCTTAAAGAACCTGCAGAGTTCATGAAAATGAATGGAGCACCGGTTTCTGCGAGTGGATAATTATATCCACCGGGTGCCTTACCTTTACGGCTTTCGACATCGAACAGGTTATTTGCTTTCATTACCTTCAGCATATGGCCAAGGTCACCAGAGATTGCAGAGAATGCCGAGATCGTTTTATCGATCAATTCTTCACCACTGTTAAAAGGTTTTAAAGCTGGTTTTCCTGAAGTGCTGACTTCCATATCCCAGGGTTTCAGAACCTCAAGTCCTAAAGCGCCTGCCCGGTTTGCAGCCTGCTCCTTTAGAATAGGAACAATTTCCTGTGCGATCGCATCGTGGAATGCATAGCAGTCTTGAGGAGTATAATCAAATCTGCCCATCGCCTGGAACATATAATCCCTGTAATTCTCAAAGCCGGCATTTAACGCAACCTGGTGGCGCATTTTAATCAACTCATCGAAAACGATATTCAGATTGTCTTTATCGACCAGCCTTCTCTGCTGAATGGTTTGCCATGCGGTCTGACGCAGTTCACGATTAACATCCTTAATAAAATTAGCCGCCTGTTCCAGTGTATATTCCTGGCCGTTAATTTCCACGCTCATGGCGCCGGTAGTGGCCTGGTATTTTTGCTGCGTAACCTGTAATTCTGTAAATAAAGGAACGTTCTCTTCGCGGTAAAGTTCCAGTGCTTTTCTCACTGCCCGCAGATAGACAAAATATTTGTCCTGATCTAATTCATCTATATAATCGGAATCAACTAGTTTACGGTTGAGTAAATTCGCAACAGGTGAAATTTTCGGTTCAATCTCTGTAGCGAAATATTGAAAGTCTTTAACCAGTTCTTCATTTGCTGTATCACAGCTCATGCGGATATATCTCCAGGCAAAGTTTTCTTCCAATGCAGCTTCCAGTTCGCTTTTGTCTTTTAACCAGGTCTCAAGTTCTGCAGCGCTGCTTATTTCTCTTTGTAATAATTCATCAGTAATGGGGGATAAGTTATCCCAGGTTATTACCAGGTCCTGTGGAATATATTTTCTTTGTTTTTTTTGAATTTGAAGATCAGTCATGTTCTAGAATTTTAAATAGGTCCTTAAAAATGCATCTAATAAAAAGCACACCGCAAAAATTACGGACGCAATACCATTAGTCGTAGCAAATGCCTTGTTCACTTTGCTCAGATCGTTTGGTTTAACCAGCATATGCTGGTAGATAAGCATAGAACAAAAGAACGTAACGCCAAAGTAATATGCCCAGCTGAAAGTAGTGAGCAGAATTGGCAAAATCACACATATCGCTGAAAACACGTGCAGTATTTCAGACAAACGGAGTGCACGTTTTGCACCAAGAATTGAAGGAATAGAATGGAGGTTTTCCGATTTGTCAAACTCCTCATCCTGCAGGGCGTAAATAATATCAAAACCACTTACCCAGAAAAGTACGGCAAATGAATAAAGTACCGGTACGATATGAAAAGTTCCAGTAACTGCAATATAAGCCCCTATTGGAGCCAGTGACAGGCCCAAGCCAAGAACAAGATGGCAAAGTGCAGTGAATCTTTTGGTGTAACTGTAAAACAGTACCACGAATAATGCGACAGGAGATAAATACAGGCAAAGTGGATTAATAAAAGCCGTTGTCAGTATAAAGAGCACACAGTTGAAAATGACAAATAATAAAGCCTCCCTGGCAGATATTTTACCTGAAGGAATATCCCGCATTTGAGTTCTGGGATTTTTCGCGTCAATATCCCTGTCCAGATAACGGTTAAAGGCCATTGCTGCATTTCTTGCAAATACCATACAGAGTAAAACCAGTACCAGTATGAGCCAGTTAAATGGATTTGTTGTAGTCGTTACACCCAGAAAAAAGCCGATCATAGCGAAGGGCAGGGCAAAAATGGAATGGGCAAAAAGCACCAGTGAAAAATACTTTTTCATGTTTTTCTTAAATATTGTCTGCCGGCGTAAATACAGGCATCGCAAAGTCCAGATTGGTCTGGTCAATAAAATTCAGAATCTCATCACGTCCTGCATTTTTTTCTGCTGAAGTAATAAACACGGGAGGGATTTCCTCGAACCAGCCGGACAATTCCTTTTTAAAGAGTGCAATATTCTGGTTAGTCTTCATAATAGATTGTTTATCTGCTTTTGTAAAAGCAAGAACGAATGGAATTTGAATTTCTCCCATCCAGCAGCAAAATTCTATATCAATTTTCTGAGGAGTAAGTCTGCTGTCAATCAAGACGAAAACACATTGAAGACTTTCTCTTTTAGTTATATAATTCCTGATAAATTTCTCCCAGGATTCTCTGCTGTTTTTAGATACTTTAGCATAACCATATCCAGGTAAGTCGACTATATACCATTTCTCGTTGATCAGAAAATGATTAATTAACTGCGTTTTTCCAGGTCTTTGTGATGTTTTTGCTAAACCGTGCTGGTTGACTAGCATATTGATCAGGGAAGATTTCCCTACGTTCGATCGCCCAATAAATGCATATTCCGGCATGTTAGGAGCAGGTAGTGCAGAAATCTTAGTATTGCTGCAAATAAATGTTGCTGATTTTATAATCATTTGACAAAGGTAGAAAATTAGTTTTCAACAATACTTATCTTTGCAGTGTACCATGAACGAAAAAATCACACCATACCAGTCAGCCGAAGTTACCAAGAAGGATCAAGTGGCCAATATGTTCAATAATATATCAGGCACGTACGATTTCCTTAACCATTTTTTATCTGCCGGAATTGATATTATCTGGCGCAAAAAGGCAATTCGTGAATTGTCTGACTTGAAACCACAACTGATGCTTGATGTGGCAACGGGTACGGGTGATTTTGCATTCGAGGCTATAAAAATTCTAAAACCGAAAAAAATAATCGGTGTCGACATTTCTGTAGGTATGCTTGATGTAGCGAGAAAGAAAATTGCGGAGAGAAAAATGGAACATGTTTTTAGTGTACAGACCGGAGATTCAGAAGGGCTGCATTTTGAAGATAACTATTTTGATGCAATTACCGTTGCTTTTGGTGTAAGGAATTATGAACATCTGGAAAAAGGGTTGGCAGATATGCTGCGGGTATTAAAGCCAGGTGGAAAGATTGTCATTCTGGAGTTCTCCAAACCAACGGTATTTCCTGTTAAACAGGGTTACAATTTTTACTTTAAATATTTGCTTCCTGTTTTCGGAAGAATCTTTTCTAAAGATGCAAGGGCTTATACTTATCTCAATGAATCGGTAGTAGCCTTTCCTGACGGAAAAGATTTTATCAGTTTAATGGATAAGGTAGGGTACGGAGAAACAAAGCACCGTTCACTGACTTTCGGTATTTCATCTATATATACAGGTAAGAAAGCCTAAAGTTAATATTTGTATTCCGGGTTGCTGTCCTGCCCGAAAATATATTGGTGTTTGTTTTTGATGCGTCATGTAACATTCAGTTTATGCTTTGAATAGGGTATGCCATGGAAAATATTTTAGCTTTGTGGAGTGACTGTTAAGCTTTAACGGCAGATGCAGTTCTGAAAGATAAACATACATTTATGAAAACTGTATTAATTACAGGCGCAACATCCGGTATCGGAGCAGCCTGCGCCCATCAGTTCGCCAAAGAAGGTTATCGTTTGATTTTAGTCGCAAGAAGGGCGCAAAAATTAACAGATGCCGCCCACCATTTAAGTGATAAATACGCCGTTGAGGTGAAAACCCTAGTTGCGGATGTAAGAGACCAGAATATAGTAACAGACGCACTGGGAAGTCTGCCACAGGAATGGAGAAAGGTTGACGTGCTGGTTAATAATGCCGGCCTTAGTCAGGGACTTGATCCCATTAATGAAGGTAGTTTTGGTGATTGGGATGCAATGATTGATACCAATATCAAGGGTCTTCTATATGTAACCAAGATTGTCTCTGGCTGGATGGTTTCAGCAGGCGAGGGCCACATAGTAAATATCGGGTCTATTGCAGGAAAAGAAGTATATCCGAATGGAAATGTATATTGTGCTACAAAACACGCAGTAGATGCGCTAAATAAAGGAATGCGTATGGACCTGCTTCCGCATGGTATTAAGGTCACAGCAATAAACCCAGGAATGGTGGAGACCGAATTTTCATTGGTCCGTTTTAAAGGAGATGCATCCAGGGCGGGGCAGGTTTATGAAGGACTTACACCACTTTTTGCTGATGATATTGCAGATGCAATCTGGTATGCAGTAAGCCGTCCGAAACATGTAAACATCAATGATATGTTAATTATGCCGACTGCTCAGGCTTCGGGAACCATGGTTAACAGAAAATAAAGAAAATATGATATCAAATACTATAGATCAGGAAATTAAACAAGCTATGCTGGCGAAAGATCAGGCCAGGTTACGTGGTCTGCGTGCTATCAAAGCCGCTTTGTTGTTAGCAAGAACTGAAAAAGGTCAGGCTGAGGAAATTACAGCTGACGGAGAACTGAAAATTTTGCAACGCCTCATCAAGCAGCGTAAAGAGTCTGCTGATATTTATAACCAGCAGGGAAGACAGGATCTTGCGGTTGTCGAAGAAGAAGAGATTGCAGTGATTGCCCAGTTTATGCCGGCACAGCTCGATCGTGAGGCAGTTGAAAAATTGATAGCAGACATTATTGCAGGAGCCGGAGCGACTTCTGTAAAAGACATGGGAAAAGTGATGGGACTGGCCAATAAAGAATTAGCTGGTAAAGCAGATGGTAAATTGATTGCGGAGATCGTGAAAGCTCAATTGGCATAAATTGTGTAGTTGCCTTTTACAGAACATTATTTTCAAATTTAATAAAGGATAATGTTTAAAATTAAATTTAGGCTACTAACTTAGTAGCCTAAAGCAGGCCTTACATGGACGCTAATCCGGACGTGTTTTTCTGCTTCCCGCTGGTAAGGATAACCGGTACATATCAATTAAAAAAGACGCAATGAAATACGAAGTAATAGAAGAGGATGGGTTTAATTTTATAGAAGCCGGTAAAGGCGAAACCCTGGTATTACTTCATGGCCTTATGGGCGAACTGAGTAATTGGGAGCCAGTGATAGACTATTTTAAGGACCGTTACCATGTACTGGTTCCTATTCTGCCTATTTATGAACTTCCCCTTTTAACACTGGGCGTAAAAAGTCTGGCAAAATATGTTCACAAATTTATTAAGTATAAAAAACTGGGGCAGGTAGTCCTGATTGGGAATTCTTTGGGGGGGCACGTCGGTCTGGTCGTTACGGCTGCACATCAGGAAAGTGTTAAAGCACTGGTACTAACAGGTAGTTCAGGACTTTATGAAAATGCTTTCGGTGGTTCTTTTCCTAGACGTGAAAGCTACGACTATATCCGCGAGAAGGTTGAGTTTACTTTCTATGATCCTAAAGTGGCAACCAAGGAACTGGTTGACGAAGTTTATAAAACAGTCAATGAGAGATCCCGTGTTATTCGTATCCTCGCACTGGCTAAGTCTGCGATCAGGCATAATATGGCAAAGGAATTGTCTAAGATTACGATTCCCGTTTCGCTGATCTGGGGTAAACAAGATAAAGTTACGCCGCCTGAAGTGGCCGAAGAGTTTTATAATCTACTACCAAATGCAGAACTGAACTGGGTAGATCATTGCGGACATGCCCCAATGATGGAGCACCCTGAGGAGTTCAATCAATATCTGAATACATTTCTGGACCGCATATTATTGAAGTAATGACAGCAGCTGAACTCATATCAAACCTTATACTCCCTTTGCAGACCACTGATACTGTTCAGACTGCTCAGGAAAGGATGACTGAGTTCAAAGTTACTCAGCTTCCGGTACTGCGGGAAGGTCAGTTTTGCGGACTGATCAGAGAAGAACAGCTTCTTCATCCTGCAGAAGATCTTATCACTACGCTGGAAAAAGAACTACTTCAGGTCTTTGTCTCTGAAGGTGTACATATTTATGAACTGATCATGCTAATGAACAAACTCCAGGTCGACCTGCTGCCTGTACTCGACGGCAATCAGCAATATCTGGGTGTGGTTTCCTTTCAGGAGTTATTACCGGCAGTATCAGCAATGTTCGCCTTACGCGACCCGGGTGGTATTATCGTACTGGAAATTAGTAATCGCAATAATTCTCTGGCTCATATGGCGCAGATTGTGGAAGCAGACAATGCCCAGATTCTTTCTTCCTATGTGCAGGATTTTCCTGATTCAACCAGGCTGGAGGTTACACTTAAAATAAACAAGACAGAACTATCCGGAATTATCGCTTCCTTTGAAAGATATAATTACTTGGTCAAAGCTGTTTATAATGGAACTGTTGCAGACAATGGGACGGCAGACAGATATAATTTATTAATGAGTTATCTGAATGTGTAAACAGCCTTTGCTGTATAAGTTTAATAGAAAACAGGTCCGGTTACCCTCAATTATTTTTTTCAATGAAGTTTGCCATATACGGAAGGGAATTTAACAATACAGTCTTACCCTATGTTCAGGATGTGTTTGATGCCCTTGAATTTTATGGGATAGAAATTCTTGTTTTCCGTGATTATTTCGAATTTATAGCTGAAAAAGTGCGGCTTCCTGAGGGAATATCGACTTTTACCGGACATAAGGATCTTTGCCAGCAGGCAGATGTACTGATCAGTTTAGGTGGAGATGGTACTTTGCTGGACACGCTGGCTTTAGTAAGAGACTCTGCAATTCCGGTTATCGGAATTAATTTTGGTCGATTGGGCTTTTTAGCAAGTATTAATAAAGATAATATCAAGACGGCTATTGCTGCATTAATGCAAAAAGACTACTCCCTCGACAGTCGGACTTTATTACATGTTGATTCCAAATACAATCTTTTTGGAGATGAAAATTTCGCATTGAATGATATTACGATCCATCGGCGCGATAATTCTGCGATGATGATTATTCATGCGTATATGGATGATGAATTTATTAACTCCTACTGGGCGGACGGTCTGATCATTGCTACTCCAACGGGTTCAACAGCCTATTCTCTGAGTTGTGGTGGTCCAATTATATTCCCAAGCGCGCAGAATTTTGTAATTACACCTATTGCGCCGCACAACCTGAATGTCAGACCGGTTATAATTCCGGATAACGTAACTCTTCGTTTTGAGGTTGAGGCAAGAAGCACTAAATTTTTAGTTTCCTGTGATTCCCGAACGGCAACAGTAGACAGATCAGTAAATATTACAGTTAAAAAGGCAGCATTTCATGTCAATCTTATCCGGCTTCATAAAGAAAGTTATCTGACTACACTACGTAATAAACTTCTTTGGGGAATTGATACCCGCAATTATTAATTCAAATGTACTGCCCGGAGCAAATCTGCGTTATGCTACCCAGATGAGCCTTTTAAGGTTTCTGCAACTTGCTCCGCGGCATAGTCCATGCGGTGCCAGGGACGAGATCTCACGTATTTCTAACGGAAAATTGTTTCAGCTTCTAAAATTGATAGAAATAAACAAAATATCTTATAACTTTGGCATCTTCATTCAGAAGGTACCTGAAAATGATTTGTTTAGCATTCATTACCGGGTATTATATAATGGCATATCTGCAATATGGCGGCCTGATTCTTCTGTATGTTGTACATTTTAGCCATATTTGCTTACATAAATGGGATTTAAAGAACAAATCGATACGACCCGGTTGCCGGAACACATTGCAATTATAATGGATGGCAATGGCAGATGGGCGAAAAATCAAGGTAAATTCAGATCTTTCGGACATGAAAGCGGTGTGTTATCTGTAAAGGATATAGTGGAGGGTTGTGCAGATATAGGGGTGAAATTCCTGACTATTTATGCGTTTTCAACCGAAAACTGGAACCGGCCTCCGGAGGAAGTTACTGCATTAATGGAACTGCTCATTGCAACCATTAATAATGAAACCGACAGACTCAACAAAAATAATATCAGGCTTAATGCAATTGGAGATATAGCCTCCCTTCCTCAGAAATGTATTGATGATCTGAAAAGTGCGATGGAAAAGACAGCTGGAAATACGTCCTGTACACTAACGCTTGCTTTAAGCTATAGTGCAAAATGGGAAATTCTTCAGGCTGCAAAAAAACTCGCTGCGCAGGTTGCAGACAATCAGCTTCAACCTGATGAAATCACAGAGGCTCAGTTTTCGTCTCAGTTAACAACGTCCGGTATGCCCGATCCGGAGCTGCTTATCCGCACTAGCGGCGAGCATCGTGTAAGTAATTTTTTGCTCTGGCAGATTGCTTATACAGAGTTATATTTCACAGAAACCTTGTGGCCTGATTTCAGAAGAGAAGACCTTTTTGAAGCCATTGTTGATTACCAAAAGCGCGAACGTCGTTTCGGTAAAATTAGTGAACAGTTGAACTAATTTTACATTTAACACTTTTTAACATGTGTTTAAATTAACTTAGCAACGTTTTTTAGATTGTAAATGAAAAGAATATACCAACTTATAGTATTGCTTTTTGTCGGCTTACCGACAATGGCACAAGTAACACGTCCGCAGGCTACACCAAGTCTGAAGGTTCAGGGTACTGACCTGGACTATTTCCAGCCGAAGGAATATATCATTGGAGGTACAACGCTGACTGGTGCCAGTTTTATTGATAAGGAGGTAATTATCACTTTGTCCAAATTAATTAAAGGTGAAACAATTTTGCTTCCTAGTGAGGCTACTTCAACGGCAATTAAAACACTCTGGTCACAGGGACTCTTTGATGATATCGAATTGAATATTTCCAAATTGACAGACGATACTGTTTATTTTGATATTAAAGTGGTCGAGCGTCCGCGTTTGAGTTCATTTGAATTGAACGGCTTATCCAAATCTCAAAAAACAGATATTACAGAGAAGTTAAATTCGAAATCGGGAAAGACAATTATAAACGAGAATACTTACAATAGTACAACAGCTATTATTGATAAATATCTGGCAGAAAAAGGTTATTTCTTTACCAAGATAGATTACAAAACCAAACCAGATCCAAATATGGAAAACGGGGTGGTATTGCAGGTTTTTGTAGAGCGTGGCAGAAAGGTTAAAGTTCAGAAAATCAACTTTACGGGGAACAAAGAATTTAAAGCTGCACAGTTACGCAAATACCTGAAGAAGACTAAGCAGCGTGCTTTCTATAAGATATTCGGGCCAGGTAAATACAGCCAGGAAAAATTCAAGGAAGATAAAGAAAAACTGATCGCTAAAATGCAGGACAAAGGTTATCGTGATGCCGTTATTCTGAGAGATTCAGTTTACCGTAACAGCGATAAGACAGTAGGTATTGATATTGATATTTACGAGGGTCCTAAGTATTATGTAGGTAATATTACCTGGGCAGGTAATGCTAAATATGCGACCAAGGATTTGACTAAAGTACTGGGAATTGAAAAAGGTGATATTTTCAGCGAAGAAAAATTAGGGGTAAAATTACATGGTAATGGTGCGGAAAGTGAAGATGTTTCCAGTATCTACCTGAATGATGGTTATCTGACGTTCAATGTAGAACCCGTTCAAACCAAAATTTATAATGATACTGTCGATCTGGAGATTAGAATTTATGAAGGACCGCAGTATACCAATAACAGGATTACTGTTAAAGGGAATACTATCACAAATGACCGTGTTGTACTCCGTCAGGTTAGAACAAGACCAGGTGATAAGTTCTCTAAAGAACAATTAATCCGTACGGTACGTGATATCGGTCAGCTTGGTAATTTTGATGAATCGAAAACTGTACCTACACCGAAACCTAATCCTGCTGATGGAACCGTAGATATTGAGTATGCGGTAGAAGAAAAGCCTTCTGACCAGGTGGAGCTTTCCGGAGGTTTTGGTGGTGGCCGTGTAATCGGTACTATCGGTTTAACCTTTAATAACTTCTCTTTAAGGAATATTCTGAATCCTAAAGCCTATAAACCATTACCTAAAGGAGATGGTCAGAAACTGAGTATTCGTGGACAAACTAATGCAAAATATTATCAGTCTTATAGTTTTAGTTTTTCCGAGCCGTGGTTAGGTGGTAAAAAGCCTGTGAGTTTTGGTATCAGTGCATTTACCTCGCTTTCTTCCAACGGAAGAAGTGCCGGAAGTACTGACCTGCAGAAGATACGTCTGAATGGTGTAACAGTAAGTTTGGGCCGTATGTTAAAATGGCCGGATAACTATTTCCAGTTAACACACTCTATCAACGCACAACAGTATATTCTGAATAATTATCCAGGTTATCTGTTCTCAACAGGTACTTCATATAACTTTAACTTAACTCAGGAAATAAGCAGGGATTCAAGAAATTCACCTATTTTCCCTACAGAAGGTTCGTTCTTCAAGTTTACAATTCAGGCGACTCCTCCTTACTCTTTATTGAATAAGGTGAATTATGAAACTGCATCTGATAAGAAACGCTATACCTTTACAGAATATCATAAATGGAAATTTGAAGGACAGTGGTTCCAACGTTTAGCAGGTAAACTTGTGGTAAAAGCACAGGCACAGTTTGGCTTCCTCGGATCATACAACCAGGCAGTAGGACAATCAGCTTTTGAAAGGTTTAAATTAGGTGGTGACGGTATGCAAGGATTTGACTTCCTGCAGGGGTCTGAATTGATTACGATGCGTGGTTATGCCAACAATGTGGTTATCCCGAGTTCTGCGACAACACCTGGTCAAATTAATATCGCACAGCAGTCAGGTAGTCCAATCTATACGAAGTACGTAATGGAGTTGCGTTACCCGGTTATTGCAAGTCAGCAGGCAACCGCATTTATTGTTGGTTTTGCTGAGGGTGGTAATACCTGGAATAAGTTTTCTGAATATAATCCGTTTAACGTGAGAAGATCGGCCGGTATCGGAGCAAGAATCTTTTTACCGATATTTGGTATGCTTGGAATTGATTATGGTATTCCGTTTGATAAGATCCCTGGTGTGCAGGATTTTGGTAGACAAAGGTTTATGTTTAGTATCGCACAGCAGTTAGGTGGATTCAACTAATTCTCCATCCTGAAATCGAAAAATATTTCAGGTAAAATGAAAATCTAATATGTACGTTATAAAGGATAAAACATATATTCACCCAACAAATGCAGGTTTATGGTTCAAGAATACCAGAAACCTGCATTTGGTTATGTTTAAAGATTAATTAAGAGAGCGAGATCATGAAAAAGTTTATTTTAATCGGATTTTTAGTTTTTGCAGGATTTGGTGCATTTGCACAAAAATTCGCATATGTGGACACAGAGTATATTTTGAAACATTTGCCAGAATATAAGTCTTCACAAAATCAGCTTAATGTTCTTACCCAGCAATGGCAGAAAGAGGTCGATGCGGATTTTGTCGCTATTGACAAGATGTATAAAGCTTACCAGGCTGATCAGGTATTATTAACAGATGATATGCGTAAGCGCCGGGAAAATGATATTATAGAAAAAGAAAAAGCAGCGAAAGATTTCCAACGTCAGAAGTTTGGCCCGGAAGGTGAACTTTTTCAAACCCGATCTAAATTGTTGAAACCTATTCAGGATAAAGTCACAGGTGCTATAAATGATGTGGCTAAGTCAAAATCATTGGATTTTATCTTTGATAAAAGCAGCGAATCTACTACGATGATCTACGCTGGTCCCGATTATAATTTGAGTAATGATGTGGTCACTAAACTTGGCTACAAACCTGGAACCCTCGCAAAATAACACACAAAATAAATTTTAAAAAACAATTATTAAGAACAATAGAAATGAGAAAGTTAATTAACGTATTTTTTGTAGCAGCTGGCTTAGTGTTTACTGCTTCTGTTGCCAATGCTCAGCAAAAAATTGCACACCTTGATTCTGAAGTCGTTTTCGCAAGTATGCCTGAAGCTAAAACTGCTACTGCTACTTTAGAAACACTTCAAAAACAAAAACAGGCCGAAATTGAAAAAATGAGGACTGAATACACTACTAAGTATGAGGCTGCAGTTGCTAAAAACAAAACACTGAGTGAAGCCAACAAAGAGACAGTAGGTAAAGAATTACAGCAGATGGGTGTTGAGTTACAGGATATGGAGAAACGTATCAACGATGCTACTCAAAAAGCTCAACAAGATATTGCTACTAAACAAGGAGAATTGTTAGCGCCGTTAAACACTAAATTTCAGAATGCAGTTAAAGCTGTAGCGAAAGACAAAGGTATTGCTTACGTATTTGATAGTTCTGCACAACAAGGTGCAAATAACATGCTTGCATGGGAAGGTGGAGAAGATGTTACTGATGCTGTAAAAGCTAAGTTAGGTATCGCGGCTTCAGCTCCTGCTGCCAAGAAATAATTTTTAGAAATTTCATAGAAAAGTGGAATCCGGATTATCGGGTTTCACTTTTTTTTTGACCGCTTTTTCTTGCTAGTTTTGTCTATGCAGCAGACAAAATCTATTGGTGTTTTCGATTCGGGTTATGGTGGGCTTACTGTCTTCCGCTCCATAGCAGCAGAATTACCACAGTATAACTATATCTATCTGGGAGATAATGCCCGTTCTCCCTACGGTGATCATAGTTTTGAGACCGTTTATAACTATACATTGGAATGCGTCGAATGGTTGTTTGCCCAGGGCTGTGAATTAATTATTCTGGCTTGCAATACAGCATCCGCTAAAGCACTTCGTTCGATTCAGCAACGAATACTTCCCCTTAAATATCCTGGTAAAAGGGTACTCGGGGTTATTCGTCCTACCGCCGAACTGATCGGTGAATATACGCGTACAGGAACAATCGGAGTGATGGGGACCAGGGGGACCATAAAATCTGATTCCTATCCAATTGAGATCCACAACTTCTATCCAGAACTGGAGGTTCTTCAGCAAAGTTGTCCAATGTGGGTTCCACTAATAGAGAACAATGAACATCTTAGCCCGGGGGCAGATTACTTTGTGTCAAAATACATTCAGGCCCTGCTTGAACAGTCCGGTCAGATCGACACCATACTGCTTGCCTGCACACATTATCCATTGCTGATTCCAAAGATTGAAGCGCAGTTGTCTGAAGGAATACGGTTGGTTTCACAGGGAGATATTGTTGCCGGAAGTCTGAAAGATTACTTATTCCGTCATCCTGAAATGGAGCAACTGCTGGCCAGCGAAGGGGATAAACAATTTTTCACAACCGGAGATGCCGGTATTTTTTGCAGAAACGGCTCTCTGTTCTTTGAGGCGCCTGTTGTTGCAAAACAAATCAGTTTGTTGTCATGATTTATATTTCTTTCTAGGTTCTGACTATTATAAAAGGTAAATTTGCGGCTCAAACCACACACAATGAGTGACCAGATAAAACACGAATGCGGAATTGCTTTTATCCGTCTTTTAAAACCTCTCTCATACTACCAGGAAAAATACGGTACAGCACTTTACGGACTGAATAAACTCTATCTTTTGATGGAGAAACAGCACAATAGAGGGCAGGACGGAGCAGGGATTGCAACCATTAAATTAGATGTTAAACCAGGCCACCGCTACATTAGCCGTTACAGGTCAATGGCGCAGAATGCAGTTGCCGATATCTTTGGTTATGTTCACAATAAATTTGTAGACATCCAGAACGATACACCGGAGCTGATGCAGGATGCAGAATGGTTAAAACAAAATGTAAGCTTTATTGGTGAAGTACTCCTTGGACACCTGCGTTATGGTACACATGGGAAAAACAGTATTGAGAACTGTCATCCTTTCCTTCGCCAGAATAATTGGATGACCAGAAATCTTGTTATTGCGGGGAACTTCAACATGACTAATGTTGATGAGTTGCTGGAGCAGTTGTATGAGCTTGGACAACATCCAAAAGAACAGGCTGACACTGTTACTGTATTAGAGAAAATCGGTCATTTCCTTGATGATGAAAACCAGGAGCTTTTTGATACTTACAAAAAGGAAGGTTTGTCGAATGTGGAGATTACTCACAAAATATCTGAAAATCTAAATATTGCGCATATCCTGCGCCGCTCGGCTAAAACCTGGGACGGGGGTTATGCAATTTCCGGTATCGTTGGTAACGGCGATGCTTTTGTACTACGTGATCCTTCCGGCATCCGCCCGGCATATTTTTATCAGGATGACGAGATCGTAGTGGCCGCTTCTGAAAGACCAGCTATTCAAACGGCTTTTAACGTTGGCTTTAACGAAGTACAGGAAATTCAGCCTGGTCATGCGCTGATTGTTAAAAAGAACGGAACGGTAACTCAGGAGATCTTCCGGGAGCCTCAGGAAAAAAGAGCCTGCTCTTTTGAAAGAATTTATTTCTCACGTGGCAGTGATGCTGCTATATACAGGGAAAGAAAACAATTGGGCCGTTTGCTGATTGATCAGATTCTTAAATCCGTGAATTCAGATCTGAAAAATACAGTATTCTCTTTTATACCTAATACTGCAGAAATTTCTTTTTACGGTTTGGTTGAAGGACTGCATAAGTATATCAAAAAGGTGCAAAAAGATACTTTAATCGGTCGGAAAGATACACTGTCGGATCAGGAACTGGATGAATTATTGTCTATGGCCCCGAGAGTAGAAAAACTTGCTATTAAAGATGTTAAGCTTCGTACTTTCATTACTGCAGATGCTGACCGGAAGGAAATGGTAGCACATGTTTATGATACTACCTATGGAGTTATTAAAAATGATGTGGATACACTGGTTGCTGTAGATGATTCCATTGTAAGAGGAACTACACTAAAACAAAGTATCATTAAAATCATAGACAGGCTGCACCCTAAGAAAATCATTATTGTTTCTTCCGCGCCGCAGATCCGCTATCCGGATTGTTATGGTATTGATATGTCTAAACTCGGACAGTTCGTCGCGTTTGAGGCTGCAATTCAGTTGTTAAAAGCACGTGGTATGGAAAATGTGATTGAAGAAGTTTATACCAAATGTAAAGCTTCGTTACTATTGCCTAAAGAAGAGATCATTAATCACGTGAAAGATATCTACAGACCTTTTACGCAGGAGGAGATCTCTGCACAGATTACCAAGATCATTACACCAAAAGATACAATCGCAGAAGTCGAGGTTATTTATCAAACCTTAGATAATCTGCATATTGCTTGCCCTGAACATACAGGTGATTGGTATTTTTCAGGAAACTATCCAACACCAGGTGGTAACAGAGTCGTAAACAAGGCTTTTGTAAACTGGAGAGAAGGAAGCGATCAGAGAGCTTATTAAGTAAAATTTACTTTATCATTTATAACAGAAAAAGGGTAGCGATAGCTACCCTTTTTCTGTTATAAATATTGCTGATCCGCTATTATCAGGTTTGAGATACTAATGGAAATTCTGTGTGAAAACTTCAATAAAAAGCCTAATCGCAAAAATAATAATTACTGCCCCGGCGACTCTGTTTAACAGAATAAGATTCTTTGCCTGAATCTTTTCGCGCAGCTTTGCAGCATAGAATGTTTTCATACAGTCAACAGAAAGCTGAGTAGACATGGCGACTATAAAGAAAAGAATCTTCTCATCCATAGTATAGTGCAGCTGTGCAGAGATTATGCCACCAACCATAATCCAGAACATGAGAGTTGTCGGGGAAAGCAAACACATTAAAAATCCTTTTATGACATATCCTCTTTTTCTAACTTTTTCAATTTTCTTAGTTTCATAATGCATTTTTACTTTATTTACCAGATAGAATATACCTACTCCTAATAAAAACAGGCCTCCGATGAGGCCTATATAGGTATTGTATTTAGGGTTGTAGTTCACGAACTGGGAACTGAATATAGTCAGGCTAATCAAAATAATGTCACCCAGAATTACGCCTACAGCCAGGGAAAAACCAGCCTTGAATCCCTTTTCTATACTGGTTTTTATCATCGAGAAAAAAACAGGGCCAGTCAGGAATGAAAATAAAATACCTGCACCGATCCCGTGTAATATTGCTTCAATCATTCAAACAGTTTGTATAAAGCTGCTAATATCCGATTTTAATAGGGAAACCTCCATATTTTTTTTCGCTTCATTTATTGTGTGGGATTGTCGCTGGAGCGCAATTTTTATTTAAGTTTATACCCTGTTATTGTTTTTCCAGGCTCGTAAAGGGGCATATATTAGGAATTGAAAATTGTTATGATAAATGAACAACTAAACACCGGACAGCCGGAATCCCCGAATACCAGACCGGGATTTGATGATATTTACATGGACCTGGCTGTTAAGCTGGCTGGAAGATCTCACTGCGTACGGGCACAAGTTGGTGCGGTGCTAACTAAAGAAACACGCATTATCTCTATCGGCTACAACGGGCCTCCCTCCGGTACCCACAATTGCGATGAGGAATGGCCGGAGCAGGGATGCGACAGAGATTCCAGAGGAAGTTGTTCATTGGCATTACATGCGGAGGAAAATGCAATACTATATGCTTCCAGAAACGGGGCGAGGATAGAAGGTGCAACACTTTATACCACATTGTCACCTTGTATCGCATGTGCAAGGCTGATTCTTTCTTCCGGGATTAAGGTTGTGTACTTTAAAGATTCTTATGCAGCGTATAAAGGGTTGCCGAGTGATGAGGGTGTTGATTTCTTAAAAAGATTCGGTGTTGAAGTGAATAAATACTAACTTTGGCCATGCTAGAAAAAATCATCATTATCGATTTTGGATCTCAATATACACAGTTGATAGCCCGTAGGGTTCGGGAATTAAATGTGTATTGCGAAATACATCCATTTAATAATATTCCTGAAATCTCTTCAGACGTTAAAGGTATCATCTTTTCAGGAAGCCCGTACTCTGTGCGCCAGGAAGATGCACCTCAAATAGACTTAGCTAAATTCCATCAGAAATATCCTGTACTGGCAGTTTGTTATGGTGCACAATATATTGCGCAACATTCCGGCGGCGATGTGCAGCCTTCATCTACCAGAGAATATGGCCGTGCAAACCTGAACTTTGTTGTTTCTGAAAACAAGTTGTTTAAAAATATCAATACAAATTCACAGGTATGGATGTCACATGGTGATACCATTACTGTTGTTCCTGATAACTTTGAAATTATAGCAAGTACCGATAATGTACGCGTTGCTGCTTATCATGTGAAAGATTCTGATACTTATGCGATCCAGTTTCACCCGGAAGTAACACATAGTACAGATGGAAAACAATTACTGGAGAACTTTCTCGTTGATATTTGCGGCTTAAGCCAGAGCTGGACATCAGATGCTTTCGTAGACAGCACAATTGCTGAACTGAAAGAAAAGTTAGGTAATGATAAAGTTGTACTTGGTCTTTCAGGCGGTGTAGATTCCAGCGTTGCAGCAATCCTGCTTCACAAAGCAATCGGAACTAATTTGCATTGTATCTTTGTAGATAACGGATTATTGCGCAAGGATGAATATGAAGCTGTTCTGGAACAGTATAAACACCTTGGTCTGAATATCAAAGGTGTGGACGCTAAAGAACGTTTCTTAAGTCAGCTGGCTGGCCTTAAAGATCCTGAATTGAAGCGTAAAGCTATTGGACGTGTTTTCATTGAAGTTTTTGATGATGCTGCTCATGAAGTACAGGATGTAAAATGGCTTGCACAGGGTACTATATATCCGGATGTGATTGAATCTATTTCGGTAAACGGTCCATCTGCGACAATTAAATCTCACCATAATGTGGGAGGTTTACCAGACTTTATGAAGTTAAAGGTAGTCGAGCCTTTGAACACATTGTTTAAAGATGAAGTAAGACGTGTGGGTAAAACACTGGGACTGGACAGCTTTATTTTAGGCCGCCACCCTTTCCCGGGACCAGGACTTGCTATCCGTATATTAGGTGATGTTACTGCAGAAAAAGTAGCCATCCTGCAGGAAGCAGATGCTATTTATATAAACAATCTAAGAGAAGCAGGGTTATATGATCAGGTTTGGCAGGCTGGAGCAATTTTCCTTCCGGTTCAGTCGGTAGGAGTAATGGGAGATGAGCGTACTTATGAAAACGTTATTTGTCTTCGTGCTGTGGAATCTGTAGATGGAATGACTGCCGATTGGTGCCATTTACCTTATCCTGTACTTGCCAAAATTTCCAATGAAATTATAAATAAAGTAAAAGGTATAAACAGGGTAGTGTATGATATTAGTTCAAAACCACCTGCGACTATTGAGTGGGAATAAACTTTGGTGTTTTATATTTGCCTGTTTTTGTCTGTCGGCTTGTTCGCCGCGGATAAGAACAGGTAAATCACCTAAGAAACCTGCCAAGGAAACTACGCAGGATAAAAAAGAAGAAAAGAAATTTACCGAAGCTGGTATCACACTGATGATGCCTTTAAAACTGAATACAGTTAAGGCAACAACCGGTACAAAAGCTGACCTGGAACAGTCTGCGATGTCTCTTGATTTTTATCAGGGATTTAAGATGGGAATTGATTCTGCCGCTGCGAAGGGGATGAATTTTAAATTAACTGTTTTAGATACACGTGATGATGATAAACATCTGGGGTATCTTATCGGATCAGACCAGCTGAAAGGAAGTAACCTCATCGTAGGACCTGTTTTTCCCGATGGTCTTAAGTATATGTCTGCATATTCTATTCAGAATGATCTGCCAATGGTTTCGCCGCTGGCTGCCTCTCAACCGGCTGAATTTAATAATCCTAATCTGATATCACTGGTTAATAACATAGATCTGCATGCCGAAAAGATAGGACAGTTTATTAGTAAAAACTATGAGCCCTCCAGAACTGAGGTGGTGCTGATCAGTACTAAAAAACCAGCAGATGAGTTACTGGCAGTGCCATTTAGAAGCTATTTCACTGAAGGCCGTGGTAATTTGTTTCATTTTAGTGAATACAGCTCGGTGTTTAGTATGGAGTCTCAAATGGTTGCAGGTAAGAAATATCTTGTACTGGTAACTTCTGCCGACCGTGCGTTTGTTGTAGCAACGATTGATAAACTTGCTAAGATGAAATTAAACGGAAGCCAGCTTGAGCTTTTTGGACATCCGAACTGGAGTAAACAGAACTACAATACTGAGAAGCTGCAATCTTTAAAAACAAGAATTACGACTTCTTACTATGTAGATTATAAAAACCAGGATGTGATCCGGTTTGTCCGTAATTACAGAAGGCTGAATCAACTTGAACCAGGTGAGTTTGCTTTTAAAGGATTTGATACCGGATACTATTTTGGGATGCTTTTTGCTGCACACGGATCTTCTTATCTGAAATATTTGACCAAAACAAATTATAAAGGGTTACAAAATTCATTTCATTTTATTAAAGATGAAAAACTGGGTTATATCAATACCAGTCTATTCCTGCTGGAATTCAAAAATTACGCTTTAACTCCTGTTGAATGAAATTAATGTATCAGATCCGTTCTTTTGAACAGGTTTTAGCTTCCTATGAAGGGAAAATACCTTTGCACAGGCATTTAGTTACTTACTATAAGCAACATAAACAGATGGGTTCTGCAGATCGCAGATGGACATCAAGATATTTGTACAGTTTTTATCGTTTGGGGAATGCAATACCTCAGCAGGATACCATTACCAGGTTGGCAGTCGCAGATTTTCTTTGCAGCCAGACCGGGAGTTTGGTGATTACAGAACACTTGCCGCAGTTGGCAGAGCATCTGCTTTTACCCGTTCAGGCTAAAATCAAACTGGTGGAGGACGCCTACCCTGATTTTAAACTGGAAGATGTCTTCGCATTTCGCGAAGACCTTTCTGCTGAGATTAATAAGCAGGCATTCCTGGAATCCTTTTTTGTGCAGCCCGACCTTTTCATCCGTATTCAGGAGAAAGATCATCTGAAGATCACGGTTGAGCTGACTGATGCCGGGATTCCGGTAAGAAAAGTAAGTAATGAAACACTGGCGCTGCCTAACGGAACCAAATTAGAGAATATAGTGTCTCAAAACCTGATTTATCAGGTCCAGGATTTGTCTTCACAGGCCACAGGCGAGCTGTTCTTGCCTCAGCCTTATGATTATTGGTGGGACTGCTGTGCTGCTTCAGGAGGAAAGTCCTTATTGCTATCAGCATTGGAACCTAAGGTACAGCTAATGGTTAGTGATCTCAGAGAAACAAGTCTTAGGAACCTGGACGAACGCTTTCTGGCAGCAGGGATTAAAAAGTACCAGAAGAAAACGCTGGATCTGCTGCAGAATAATGATCAGGTTTTACATGATTATGAATTCGACGGTATTTTACTTGATGCACCTTGTACGGGGTCAGGGACCTGGGGCCGTACCCCCGAAATGCTGGTGCAATTTGATGAGACTAAAGTGGCATACTTCTCTGCCCTGCAGCAGAGTATTGCAGCAAACGTTGTAAAATACCTTAAGAAGGGAAAACCATTGATCTATATGACCTGTTCTGTGTTCAGAAAAGAGAATGAGGATGTTGTTGCTGCCCTTTTGAAGGAATTGCCGCTTGAACTAGCAGAGATGCGTGTAATTACAGGATATCAGCATAAAGCAGACAGTATGTTTGTTGCCCGTCTTCTTAAAAAATAAAGACACATACCGGATTGTGTTTACAGTCCGGTATTGTTTCTGAACAGCTTAATGGCAATTGCAAGCAGGATCACTCCAAATGCTTTTCGCATGACGTTCAAACCGGATTTCCCAAATAGTTTCTCCAGTCTTTCTGTGTTCTTCAACACAAAATAAACAAATAACATATTGATCAGTATCCCGACAACTATATTTTGTGTGTCGTATTCTGTTTTAAGTGAAAGCAATGTAGTCATGCTGCCTGCTCCGGCGATAAGCGGAAAAGCGAGCGGCACGATTGATATCGTTTCGGGTGCTTCTTCCTTAAATATTGTCAATCCTAATACCATCTCCATTGCAATAAAGAAAATCACTAAAGAGCCTGCAATAGCGAATGACGCCACATCCAGTCCAATCACCTTGAGCATGGATTCACCTACAAAAAGAAACATAATCATCAGCGTTGCAGCAACCAGCGTCGCTTTTTCTGATTCAATATGCCCTGCTTTTTTGCGTAGCTGTATCACTACCGGGATGGAACCCAGAATGTCAATAATGGCGAACAGGACCATTGAGGTAGACAGGATTTGACTGAACTTGAATTCCATGAGAACATTTTTTGTGTAAATGTAGAAATTCTTAAAATTAAAAAGCCACTGTAAAGTGGCTTTTTAATTTATTCAAAAAAATCGGTTAACTTATTATTTCTGTGAGTCATGATATTCTTTTCTGATATGACTGTGTTTACGTCCGTAGGCATAGTAAATAGCAACACCTAAGGCCATCCAGATTCCTAAACGTTCCCAACTTACAATCGGCAGGGAAGCCATCATCAGTACACACACAATAATACCCAGGATAGGTACAAGCGGTACTAATGGTGTACGGAAAGGTCTTACCAGATCCGGATCAGTTTTTCTAAGAATTAGGACACCGATACATACCAGTGAGAAAGCAAACAGGGTACCGATACTCACCATGTGACCCAAGTCTGAAACCGGTACGAAACCAGCGAAAATACTTACGAAGACCATGAACATCAGATTGGTTTTCCAAGGTGTCTGGTTTTTCTTGTGTAAGTCTGAGAAGATTTTTGGTAACAATCCATCTTTACTCATGCTATAAAATACACGGCTTTGTCCAAGTAACATAACCAGGATTACCGAAGTATAACCAGCAAGAATCGCAACCATCAGGAAACGATTAAGGAAGGTATATCCGGTTTGTGCAAATGCAGTTGCAACTGGTTTAGCGTCACCTGCAAATTTGGTGTAATTCTCTAATCCTGTCATTACATAAGAGAACAGAACATACAGTAATGTACAAACGATCAAAGATCCGATGATACCAATTGGCATACCTTTTTGCGGGTTTTTAGCTTCTTGTGCGGCAGTACTTACGGCGTCAAAACCGATAAATGCAAAGAATACTACACCAGCTCCACGTAAAACGCCGCTGATACCGAAATGGCCGAAGTCTTCACTTGCGAAGAATTCAAAGAATCCTTTAGTACCTGCTTTAACAGCTTCTTCACCAGCATTTGCCGGGATAAAAGGTGTGTGATTTGCCGGATCAATAAAGCTCCATCCTAAAGCAATGAAAATCAACACTACAGCCACTTTTACGATAACAAGAACGTTGTTGACTGTAGAGGAGTCTTTAGTACCGCGAATTAAAAGCATTGACAGTAAGCATACGATGACAATAGCAGGAAGGTTAATCAATCCTCCCTCCCAGGGACCGTGCAGGAGCTGTTGTGGAAAATGAATGCCGAACTCTGAAAGGAACTGAGAAAAGTACTGTGACCAGCTGGCAGCTACAGTTGCAGCACCTAATGCATACTCAAGGACAAGATCCCAGCCAATGATCCAGGCCATAAATTCTCCCATTGTAGCATAAGAGTAAGTGTAGGCACTTCCTGCTACAGGAATCATGGAGGCAAATTCCGCGTAACATAGTCCTGCAAAACCACATCCTATAGCTGCAATGATAAAGGAGAGGATTACTGCCGGCCCAGCGTTATCTGCTGCTGCAATACCTGTCAGGGAAAATAATCCTGCTCCGATAATTGCACCAACGCCTAACGCGACGAGGTTGAAACTGGTTAATGAGCGTTGTAAAGTACCCTCACCACTTTCATTAGCCTCAGCCAATAATTGTGGAATAGATTTTTTAAATAACATAAGTTAATTTGATGGTTTAAATTTTTTGATTTACTTGGTGGGTTAATACAGTTTCAAACCTAATTAAAAAAAATTGAAGAATAAAAGGGATTTTTTTTGGAAATCCCATTTATTCCCCAAACTGATTCCATTTTTTACGGAATTAACAATGTATCGGTAACATTTTTGATAGTGTCTCTTTTGATTACTCCGTTTAAATCTGTTGATTGTTGAATTTGAATCTCTTTTCTGATCTCTGTTTTTGCATTTTTCACAAAAGGTACTGCAATATGTGGTGCAATGACCAGAGAAACAATAGACATTAGTTTAATCAGGATATTCATGGACGGTCCGGAGGTATCTTTGAACGGATCTCCAACAGTATCACCCGTTACTGACGCTTTATGAGAATCAGAGCCTTTAAATTCCATTTCACCATTAATTAACACCCCTTTTTCGAATGATTTTTTTGCATTATCCCATGCGCCGCCGGCATTGGACTGAAAAATTCCCATAAGTACGCCAGATACGGTGACACCTGCCAGTAGCCCGCCGAGTACCTCAGGGCCGAAAATAAAACCGACGATTACTGGACTGAGCAAAGCAATTGCACCTGGTAAAACCATTTCGCGTATAGAAGCCTCGGTCGAAATAGCCACACACTTCTCATATTCCGGTTTGGCTTTATATTCCATAATACCTGGTATTTCTTTAAACTGTCGTCTAACCTCCCTGACCATAGCCATGGCAGCCCTTCCTACAGCCGATATACATAATGAAGAGAAAATAAAGGGGATCATTCCACCGACGAAAAGACCAGCCAGTACATCTGCTTTATAAATATCTATAGCTGTAATTCCTGAAATTCCCGCAAAAGCAGCGAAAAGGGCCAGCGAAGTAAGTGCCGCAGATGCGATAGCGAAGCCTTTACCGGTTGCAGCTGTCGTATTTCCGACTGCATCGAGTATGTCCGTCCGTTCACGTACTTCTGCAGGTAAACCGCTCATCTCTGCAATTCCACCGGCATTATCTGCTATAGGGCCGAACGCATCTATGGCCAGCTGCATAGCTGTAGTGGCCATCATTCCTGCCGCCGCGATTGCGACACCATAAAAGCCAGCGAAATGATACGAACCATAAATTCCACCTGCAAGTACGAGGATAGGTAGTACTGTTGATTCCATACCAACAGATAGTCCGCCAATTATATTGGTAGCATGTCCGGTTGAGCTTTGCTGTATAATTGAGTTAACAGGCCTTTTACCCATCGCGGTATAATATTCTGTAATCAGGCTCATCAGTGTACCGACCAGCAGGCCTATAAGAATTGCATAATAGACCGCGGTGGGTGTAAATTCAAATCCACGTATAACCATGGTTGGGGGTAGCAACCAGCGTACAGCAAAATAGGAAGCGACGGCAGTTAGCAGGATAGACATCCAGTTTCCCATATTTAGTGCATGTTGTACACTGTCTTTATCGGTTTTGATTCTGACAAAAACGGAAGATACCATAGAGAAGATTAAACCGAGACCGGCAATAAGCATTGGCAGAAGTACAGGTGCCATCCCGCCAAATGCATCTGCAGATTCTATTTCCTGTCCGAGCACCATTGTGGCCAGGATCGTCGCAACGTATGACCCGAAAAGATCTGCGCCCATGCCAGCTACATCACCTACATTGTCACCTACATTATCGGCAATAGTCGCCGGGTTTCTAACATCATCTTCCGGAATGCCGGCTTCTACCTTTCCTACAAGATCGGCGCCTACATCTGCTGCCTTGGTATATATACCTCCGCCGACTCTTGCGAAAAGAGCAATGCTCTCTGCTCCTAATGAAAATCCGGCAAGGACTTCAATTGTTTTTTTAAGTTCGGCCGAAGCATCAGGACCTGTAGGATTAACGAAACTGTGGTATAATATAATAAAGACACTGCCTAATCCAAAAATTGCTAATCCGGCGACGCCAAATCCCATCACTGTACCTCCTGTAAAGGAAACCTGCAATGCTTTACGCAGACTCGTCCTTGCCGCTTGCGTAGTTCTGACATTGGCGCGGGTTGCGATCCGCATACCGATAAATCCGGCAAATGCAGAAAATACGGCGCCCACTACGAATGCAATTGCGATTACGGGACTGGAATGAATTGGGTTATCCGGGCTGCCCTTTAATGTGCCTGACCAGGCAAGCAGAATACCAGCGATGACAACAAAATAACTGAGAACTTTCCACTCGGCGCGAAGAAATGCCATTGCACCATCGGCAATATACCCCGCAAGCTCTGACATCTGGCTATCCCCGGCATCCTGCCGGTTAACCCAGGCACGCTGAAACGCCATCACAATGATTCCCATCAGCCCGAATACAGGGATGAGATAGATTAGGTTTTGCTGTAAAAAAATCATATATGGTTTGATATTTGGTTGCTGAGCATCAGGAGATTAAGGGCCCCTATACAAATTTAAGAGAGTTTGTGACTTTGCCAAATTTAATGTCCTGGTTTCTGCTGAATCTAAAACCTATATTAGTATAAATAACCTACAACCAAAACCAAACTATATGAATAAAGAACAGGAAGAAGGCTCTTTCAGGAGAGAACTTGGCTTATTAGACGGCACGATGCTGGTTGTAGGCTCCATGATCGGATCAGGAATTTTCATTGTATCGGCAGACATTGCCAGGCAGGTTGGGTCTGCCGGCTGGTTAATTCTGATATGGGTTCTTACCGGTGTAATCACGGTAATCGCGGCAGTCAGTTATGGAGAGTTGAGTGCAATGTATCCTAAAGCCGGCGGACAGTATGTTTATCTGAAAGAAGCGTATAATAAACTGATTGCATTTTTATACGGCTGGAGTTTTTTCGCTGTTATCCAGACCGGTACAATTGCTGCGGTGGGCGTAGCCTTTTCTAAGTTCGCAGCCTATCTCTATGAGCCGTTCAGTGATGAGAACATATTGATGAATTTGGGTGGTTTTCAGCTAAATGCGGCTCAGTTGGTTTCCATTGTGACTATTATTATACTTACTTATATAAATAGTAGGGGGGTGAAGGACGGAAAGATTCTACAGACTTTTCTCACAATAATCAAAATACTCTCTTTGCTCGGGCTGGTAGCCGGTGGTTTTTTCTTTGGCGCCAATACTGCAGTCTGGGACGCAAACTGGTCTGACGCCTGGAATACCAGGGCCTTTGATGCGGCAAGTGGTAGCTGGATGTCTATAGGCGGTACAGCACTGCTCTCGGGAATCGCTGCAGCTATGGTTGGATCTTTATTTTCCAGCGATGCCTGGGTGGGCGTTACATTTATTGCGGGGGAGATCAGAAAACCAGAACGGAATGTGGGTTTAAGCTTATTTCTGGGTACGTTTATCGTGAGTGTAATTTATATTTTGGCCAATCTGATGTACGTGGCGGTAATGCCGTTGCAGGAGATTGCGACTGCAAAGTCCGATAGAGTCGCTGTTGACGCTGCGCAATATATTTTTGGGGATACCGGTACAATTATTATTGCCGTGATGATTATGATTTCCACTTTTGCCTGTAATAACGGGTTGATTATGGCGGGAGCAAGAGTGTATTATACGATGGCGGGGGACGGGCTTTTCTTCAAAAAAGCATCCAGGCTGAATGCGTCGGGTGTTCCTGGCTGGGCCTTGTGGTTTCAATGTATCTGGGCTTCCGTTTTATGTCTGACAGGTAAATACGGAGACCTGTTGGATTACGTGATGATTATAGTGATTATATTCTATATACTGACGATAGCCGGTATTTTCATTCTTCGTAAAAAACAACCCGATACTGTCAGGCCTTATAAAGCTTTCGGTTATCCGGTATTACCCGTAATTTATATTCTCTTTGCCGGTGCTATATGTATTGCTTTATTGCTAACCAGGTTGAACACATGTGGTTGGGGAGTATTGATTATGCTGGCCGGTATTCCTGTTTATTACTTGTCGAAACCTGCTGCGGAAAACTAAAAAGAATTCTTTATCTGAGGTCTGTATCCTTCAAAGGGTACAGGCTTTTTCATTTCTGCGTTTTTGCTGACAAAAAGAATAAATTAAAAGCTGTATTTTTGTGAAAAAAAAAGCAATTGGGAACTCCACTAGATTCAGGAATAAAAGGTTATAATAATTACGGTACCCACCTTAAAGAAAAGTATAAGGGGCAGCGGGTATTTAAGGTTATCGTTGATGGCGGTTTTACCTGTCCGAACAGGGACGGTAGTAAAGGCTATGGCGGCTGTACTTATTGTAATGTTGATTCTTTTACGCCTGAGTTGTCCAGAAAGCTGCCAACTATCCGTGAGCAGCTGGTGCAGGGAATGGAGAGGGGCAAGGGTTTTTACAAGGCCGATAAATTTATTGTTTATTTTCAGCCGAATACCAATACCTACGCTCCGGTTCATTACCTGAAAATGATGTATGACGAAGCGTTGTCTATTAATCCCGAAGATGTTGTTGGTTTTTCAGTGGGTACGCGTCCCGATTGTATAGATGCAGAGAAAGTTGCACTGCTGGAAAGCTATTCAGATCGTTTTGATGTAGATCTGGAGATGGGGATGGAATCTATTTATGATGAAACCCTGGAGAAGATTAATCGTGGATGCAGTCATGGGGAATTTGTAGAAGCTGTTAAATTGTTGGAAAATTCAAAGCTAGATCTTTGCGTACATACCATCTTTGGATTTCCCTGGGAAACAGAAGATATGATGCTGGGTTATATTCATGAAATTAATCGTTTCCCGCAAATAAAATTCGTGAAATTTCACCACTTGCATATTGTCGAAGGCTCGATTATGGGAGCTAAGTATAAAAAAGAACCATTTCATTTATTTAGCCTGGAGGAATATACAGACCTGCTTTGTAAATTAATTCCATTACTCAGACCGGATATTGTAATTCAGCGTTTATTCGGTATTTCAGATTGGGATTTGCTTATCGCTCCAAACTGGGGACTTAATAAATCGGCTATTCAGACTTATATAGATAAAGAAATAGAAAAAAGAGGCGTAGTACAAGGTTCTGCTTATGTAGTTGCAGACGCGCAGACTGTTTAAATTTCTATAATACTTCATATTTACCGAAAAGGGCATCTACCTTTTCTTTCCTGTATTTAAAAATTTGCTGCAGCTTGTTCGCCACGAACAGGCTGTTTGCTATTGTACCCAAAAAACCCAGGGGCATTCCGTAGGTAAGTACATCTGTCATTTCCACACCACCTGGTATACTTTTGAAATGATGCTGGTGGTGCCAGAATTGATATGGTCCAAATCTTTGCTCATCTATAAAATAACGTTGATCTTCCACCTGTGTAATCTCAGTCATCCAGTTTAATTTGATGCCCGCTACCGGAGAAACTTTATAAGTGATAATCATCCCTGCATACATTTTATCGATGGGGTTAATATTCGATGTGACTTTAAAAGCCATTTCTTCGGGAGTGATTTTAGCAAGGTTTAGCGGAGATGAGAAAAAATCCCAGGCCTTTTCAAGACTAACTGGCATTTTTTGTACGAATTGAAGTTGATAAGCTTTCATTGTCTGATTTAGTGTTCCATTCTGACTACGACAAAATCAGGTCCATTTATTCCGAATTGAAAAAAAAACATGAATATTTGTCATTTATGCATTTTTGACAATAATATTTTCTGTTTTATGGGTTTTTATTAAAAAATAAACATCAAAATACCTGTAATATTTTATAATTATAATTTTTCACTTGATTTTATGAGTTTTTGACTCGAGTTTTTATGGTTATTTGTATTGTTTGTAATATTTGTATGATATAATTAGAATTTATTTAATAATTTTAGATAAAAAAACGAGTAAAATATATTTATCTAACCTAATAAATCTAAAATCATGAGTAAAATAGTGTTAAAACGGTTCTTTCCGTTCGCGATTCTGGCAGTCGTGTCTGTTCTTGCCTTGTTTGTTCCCCTAAAAGCAAATTTTGATGAAGGGAAATACAATTCGGCAGATGTAGGCTGGATGCTTGCAGCAACTGCTTTGGTCTTTTTAATGACCCCTGGTCTGGCTTTCTTCTACGGTGGTATGGTACATCGTAAGAATGTCTTGTCTACAATGATTAAAAGTATTGTATCGGCCGGTGTAATCAGCGTATTGTGGGTTACAGTTGGTTTTAGCCTTGCCTTCGGAGACAGTATTGGCGGTTTTATCGGTAATCCGGGTACTTTCCTGTTTTTTCAGGGGGTAAATTCCGGTCAGCCCTGGAGTATGGCGCCTACAATACCCTTAACACTTTTTGCATTTTTTCAACTAATGTTCGCTATCATCACTCCCGGGCTGGTTGTAGGTGCTGTAGCAGAAAGAATCAGGTTCACCTCGTATATTCTGTTTATCGTATTATTCGCGGTCTTCGTATACAGTCCGCTGGCGCACTGGACCTGGCATCCTGAAGGAATCCTGTTTAAAATGGGTGTGCTCGATTTTGCTGGTGGTACAGTTGTGCATATATCCGCTGGTATGGCCGCACTAGCTGGAGCATTGGTTCTAAAAAGAAGAAAAGTACATGCTGATCATCAGGAGAGACCTCCGGCTAATATTCCTTACGTTTTAATTGGAACGGGTTTATTATGGTTTGGCTGGTTTGGTTTCAATGCCGGGTCTGCAATGGGAGCCAACAGTCTTGCGGTATCGGCACTGGCAACAACCAGCGTCGCAGCTGGGGCAGCGGGCCTGTCGTGGATGTTCTTTGACGTACTGAGAGGAAAAAAACCTTCAGTCCTTGGCTTCTGCATCGGTGCTGTGGTTGGATTGGTGGCGATTACACCAGGTGCTGGCTTTGTAGCTATTCCTCACAGTATTTTTATAGGTGCTTTTGCTGCTATTATTTCGAATCTGGCTGTAGTCTGGAAATCTAAAACTAGTCTGGATGATACACTCGATGTATTTCCTTGTCATGGGGTTGGTGGTATAGTCGGTATGTTGCTTACCGGAGTATTTGCAACTAAGACGGTAAACGCGGCTGGTGTGGATGGTCTGTTCTATGGAAATCCTGAATTCTTCTTTACACAACTAAAAGGGGTTGTTATAGTAGCGGTATTCAGCTTCGCGGTTTCTTATGTGATTTTTAAACTGGTTAACGCAATTGAGCCGATCCGCGTAACTTCTCAGGAAGAAGAAGAAGGGCTGGACGCGAGTCAGCATAATGAAAAATACTCACAGGGTACTTTAATTGTGGCATCATCAGGGATAGAAATAGACCATATATCTGCCTGACCTGGTAAAAATTAGACGAGCAATCTTTTTTTACTGGCACATAAAAACTAATCCACATGAAAATCAGCTCTATCTTAACTATCTCGGCACTAACATTAAGCTCTGCTACTTACGGGCAGGTAAAATTATCCAACCAGCTGGAAATTACCGGTTCAGTAGATACATATTATAAATACGATTTCTCCGGAAAGCCAAATATTCAAACCAGTTTTGCTAATGATCAAAACTCAGTGTCGTTGGGAATGATAGATATAGGATTAAAAAAAACCACGGGTAAAGCTTCATTTGTTGGAGAGGTTTCTTTTGGACCAAGAGGGCAGTACGCTTCCCTGCCAAACGGTGATGGTTCAGAAGTTAACGGCGATAATAATTTTAATATTCAGAATCTTTATGTGACCTATGCCTTTGCTGATAAATTTTCAATGACCGCTGGGTACATGGGTACTTTCATTGGCTATGAAGTTATTTCTCCGGTTGGGAACGTGAATTATTCAACATCTTATTTGTTCTCAAGCGGGCCGTTCCAGAATGCCGGAATTAAGGCGAATTATACATTCTCAGATAAAGTGGCATTAATGGTTGGTCTGTTTGATGATTGGAACGTTTATAAAGACATTAACGGAGTTTCCCATTTTGGAGCACAATTAACCCTGGCGCCTGTTACCGGATGGACGGCGAATTTAAATATGTTAACTGGAAAATCTGTAGGCGCGCCGGGAACCGGATCAATTTATGATCTCACAACGAGCTATCAGCTGACAGAGAAGTTCAAGCTTGGATTGAATGCCGCGGATTATTCCGTATCGAACCACGGTGGTGGCTATAGTGGTGCGGCACTTTATTTTCTGCATGCTTTCAATGAAGCGTTATCACTTGGTCTGAGGACAGAATATTTTGAGTCTAAAGCTACTGATGATGTAGACGGATACAAAATGGGGTCGGTGACCTTATCTGCGAATCTGAAATCCGGTGGACTTACATTTATTCCTGAAATACGTCTTGACAATGGTAACACTTCAAGGTTTGTGAAAAATAACTTAGATCCTACAAAAACGGCATCACAGTTCTCGATGGCTGCGGTGTATGCTTTTGAGGAATAAAATTTAAAAAAACAGGCTTTTCAAGAATGAAAAGCCTGTTTTTTTAAATCCATTTTAATGGACCATTTTATCGGCACATGTAGAACTGGCAAATGCTTCAGGTTTTGCTTTGAAAATGAAGCCCATACTCAATATATATCCCATTGCCTCATTCAGGGCCTTATTTGATTTAAACATCGGATTCGTATTAATATCAGCATGTACTTCCAGATCTACATCATACAGATCCAGTAAATCACACACAGCATAGGCGGTCTCAATAGATTTTTGAACTTCGATCAGCATTCTTTCTTTAATGCTCATAATCTGCTGGCTTTTTTCCTGATGGATGTACATAAAACCTCCATGCTGTTCGCGTAAAAGCACAATAACGGTTGCAAAATCTGTATAGGGGCCTTTTACTTGAGAATCGGTACCAATACATACCTTTAAGTGATAACCTTTTTCGGTTTCTCTGATGATTGCTTTTTCGACTTCATCAAGAATTGGCTGATGGATAATCTCTCCATTGAATTTTTTCCAGGTCATAAGCTTCTTATTTATCACAACCCGAAACAGGTTTCTTAAAATTAAGTTGTTAGTGTTAAATATACGTGAAAATAGTGTTGTTTATTTACTAACAATCAATCTGTTATAAACATATTCGTGTCGTTTTTTTGGCATTTTTAAGACGTCATATCCTTTCTTTAAACTAAGAAAATTAAAACAATATGTAATAGCAGACGTTGTCTAATACATAATATGGTTAACAAAACAATTATAGTATCAAATCGATTACCCGTAAAAATTGTAGAACATCAGGGGGAATACCGCCTAAGTCCAAGTGAAGGTGGCCTGGCAACAGGATTAGGTTCAGTATATAAAAAAGGTGATAATATCTGGGTCGGCTGGCCTGGAATTGAAGTGCCGGAAGAACGGCAGGCAGAGGTTACTGCAAAACTCGCAGAACTTAATCTTATCCCGGTATTTCTTACTGCCGACGAAATTAATCTCTATTACGAAGGATTTTCTAATGAAGTACTGTGGCCGGTATTCCACTATATGGTTACCTATGCTAATTTCGATCAGAGTTACAGGGATTCCTATCAGCAGGTCAATGAAAAGTTTGGTCATATTGTAGCCAGTCATCTGCAAGAAGGTGACACTGTATGGGTTCATGATTATCAGTTGTTACTACTCTCTGCATTGATCAGAGAAATACAACCTCAGGTGTTGATCGGTTTCTTTCAGCACATTCCTTTTCCTTCTTATGAAATATTCAGACTTATTCCCTGGAGGGATGAACTCATTGCAGGAATGTTAGGTGCAGATCTATTGGGTTTTCACACTTTTGACGATGTAAGACACTTTTTAAGTGCGGCTTCCCGTTTACCGCAGGTTAAAGTATCAGATAATATTGTCAGTTATAAAGACCGGCAGATTGTTGTTGAGTCATTCCCTATGGGAATAGACTCTGATAAATTTGAGGGATTAATTGCCGAGCCACAGGTAAGGGAGCATATGCGCTTGTTCAGGAAAACTATGGGAGACAGAAAGATTATTCTGACTATCGACCGGCTCGACTACAGCAAGGGAATTTTGCAAAGACTACAGGCATATGAACTGCTGCTGCAGACCCATCCCGAATTAATTGGACATATTTCATTATATATGATAGTGGTGCCGTCAAGGGATACTGTTCCGAGGTACAAAGAGCTGCGGGATCAGATTGATCAGCTTGTCGGAAATATAAATTCAAGTTACCGGACAATGAGCTGGCAGCCTGTTTACTATTTCTACCGGTCCTTTACCATCGAATTCCTATCTGCATTGTATCGTACTGCAGACGTGTGTCTTGTTACGCCAATGCGTGATGGAATGAATCTTGTCAGTAAAGAGTACGTTGCCAGCAGGACTGAGGATACAGGTGTGCTAATTCTAAGTGAGATGGCTGGTGCCTCAAAGGAATTGAACGATGCAATAATCGTTAATCCAAATAATATCGGAGAAGTTATGCGTGCAATTTTGCAGGCGATTCAGATGCCTGAAGCAGAGCAGATCTTTAGGATGAAGCAAATGAGAGCTGTTGTCAGCAAGTTTAATATACACCTGTGGGTGAAAAATTTTATGGAGAAGTTGGAAGAAGTTAAAGTTTTACAAGAGTCATTGCGTACCAAATACGCAGTTAAAGGAATAAGAACACAGATTGAAGAAGCTTACACCAAGTCTAAAGACAGATATTTATTTTTGGATTATGACGGAACACTCGTCGGGTTTCAGGGAGATATAGATCAGGCTTCACCAGATCCCGAGCTTTACCAGTTATTAGAGCGGTTATCGGCAGATCCTGCAAATAAAATAGTAATTGTCAGTGGAAGGAGGCACGAAACGCTGGAAAAATGGTTCGGACACCTGAAGCTGGATCTGATTGCAGAACATGGTGCATGGCATAAACATTTTAAACAGGATTGGAAATCCTTACCATTACTTACAGACCGCTGGAAGCAGGAAGTCAAAACTGTACTTGATACTTATACAGACCGTACCCCGGGATCTTTTATAGAAGATAAAAGCTATTCACTGGTCTGGCATTACCGAAAAGTTGAAAAGGGTTTGGGTGAGCTTCGTGCAAACGAGATTATTAATCACCTTAAAGTGACTATCGCCGATAAGGGGCTTCAGTTAATGCCAGGAAATAAAGTTATAGAGTTTAAAAATATAGAAGTTAACAAAGGAAAGGCTACATTAAGCTGGTTGCATGAAGAGGAGCCTGACTTTATTCTGGCACTTGGTGATGATCATACCGATGAAGACATTTTCAAAGCACTTAGTCCGGAAGCATTCACGATAAAAGTTGGTAGTAATATATCAGCCGCAAGATATTATCTGCGCAATCCGGTTGAAGTGAGAGACCTGCTTTATACGCTTTCATTACATACCCCCGATCATTAGTTGTAGACAAACGGATAAACCAATATAAACAGAAAAGCGGCAATACTTATATAATAAGTATTGCCGCTTTTCTGTTTTGAAAGATGTCCTCTTATAGAAAAACAGGTTTGTCGAGTTTAATCGCTATTCTATGCGCTGCGTTCATTAATCCAACGTGGCTGTAAGCCTGAGGGAAATTACCCCACTGACTGCCATCTTTTTCGTCGATATCTTCAGCAAACAAGTCCAGGTGATTACCGTAACCGGTTAATGATTCAAATGCTTCGACTGCATCATCGATCCTGCCAACCATCGCCAGCGCTTCTACGTACCAGAAAGCACAAATCAGAAAGGTTGTTTTTGGTTTTCCGAAATCGTCAGTATGACGATATCTGTAAAATAATCCGTTCGCTGCTTTAAGTTCTTTTTCCAGGGCAATCAGGTGGTCCTTCGCGCGGTCAGATTCAGGGTCAAGATAATTCATCAGAATCAGCTGAAGTGTACTTGCATCCAGATGTTCGCTGCCAACTGCATGATTATAGACTTTACGTTCAGGGTCGTAACATGCTTCTATATGGGCTGCTGCTTTGTCGATAAGGACACTGGCCCGCTCCTGATATCCCTCATTTCCGATTTTTGTGGCCATCTTCAATGCCGCTTTAGCACCTGCCCACTGAAATAGATTTGTGTAACAATGATTGTTGGCCAGATTCCGGAATTCCCAAATACCTGCATCTTTCTCATCTATAGTCCGTTCGATTTTAGAAAGAAGATAATCAAGCCAGATTGCAGAATCTTTACGCTCGGAGTAGATAAAGCGGTTGTCTGTATACAGGGGCAGCATTGAAATTAAAACCTGTCCATAGATGTCATTTTGAATATGTTCAAATGCCTGGTTTCCGATACGGACCGGCTGATTGCCCATATATCCTTTAAGGTGTTTTAGGATGTGTTCAGTCAGCACTCTTTCACCTGCAATCCCGAAAAGCGGCTGATAACGTTTATCTTCCCTGAAGGAGATATCTGTTATATAATTAAAATAGCGTTCCATTTCCTCGAAGTGTCCGATGTGGTTTAAAGCGGTAATCACATAATAGGTGTCACGCATCCAGCAATATCTGTAGTCCCAGTTTCTTGTGCTGCCCGGAGATTCCGGCAAGCTGGTAGAGCTGGCAGCTATAATTGCTCCGGTGTCTTCATATTGATGGATTTTTAATACCAGCGCGGAACGGATAACCAACTGCTGCTGATAGCCTGCGATAGTGGAGTGTTTAATCCAGGTGCGCCAGTATCTTTTAGTCTCCAGAAGAAACCTGTCTGCTGTACTTTCAACCGGGGCTTCCAGATTGTATCCATAAGTCATGACCAGGTAACGGGTGTCATTTAACGCGAAATAACGCTCGTCTTCTATATAGGAAAGTGAAATGTTTGTACTGAGCTGCATGCTCGTTTCTCCGTCCATGTATAAAATGTGATTACTTCCCCTGGACTGAATCTGCTTTTCCAGCCCATAGTTGCTTACTGGTTTACAAGTAACTTTTATTCTTGGATTGCCGTCTAATACTTCAACTTTACGGATTAGCATTAAAGGTTTGTAATAGCGTTCGTACTGATGAAATCTGGGCGCAAAATCTGTTATACGATACGCCCCTTCTTCGTTACGTATTTCGGTGCATAATATATTTGTATTTTCCAGGTAATACTGGTTGCTCTCAAAATCACCATGGGGGCGTATAGAGAATTCGCCACCTTTTTCCTCATCCAGTATGCCTCCGAAAACAAAGGAACTGTCAAATCTTGGCCAGCATAGCCAGTCTACATTTGTGTTTTTATTAATATGTGCCAAAAAAGCACAGTTTCCGATAATACCGGTCTGATAGGTGTGTCTCTCCATGTAAATTTGTTCAGGTTATTATAATACTTATAGAACAAGCCAGGCGTTTATTTGTTGTATTTTCAGCGTCATAAATTAATTGGACAATGTGTACATTTATACAGATCTAACCGCAATTGCACAATATTCATAATTAAAACTGAACAAAATGAAAGCAGAACTTTTAAACGAATTTTACCTGTTGCAACAAAGCAGGTCAAACGCAAAATATCTTGATATTCTAGAAGAAAAAATATATTCACCTATTCAGGTTGCGAATGATAAGATGACTTCATGGATGTATAAAAGAGGGAGCATGCTAATGAAACTCGAAAGAAAAGCCCAGCTTCGTCTCAATAAAATACGTAAAAAATTTCTTCCTCAGTAAACGGCGGCTTTACCCTAATCCGCCCCTTTGCTTTATTTGAGGCATATCTGGCTTAATTCCTTTATCTTTGCCGCATGATGGTAGAAAAGGTACTGGGTAATCTTAAGATTGCAGCTTTAAATGATATGCAGCTGAAAACAGTTGCTGCGGCAGAGAAAGGAAAAGATTTAATTTTACTTGCACCTACCGGCTCGGGAAAAACTGTAGCCTTTCTTTTACCTGTGCTCAAAAATTTACGTGCTGATCTTAAGGTTGTGCAGGCTGTAATTCTGGTTCCTTCCAGAGAACTTGCCCTTCAGATAGAACAGGTTTTCAGGCAAATGGGTACGGGCTTCAAAGTTAACTGCTGTTATGGCGGGCATCCTGTTAGAACTGAAAGAAATAATTTTGAAGAGCCGCCTGCAGTGCTGATCGGTACTCCTGGAAGAATAGCCTACCATTTACGTCATGAAAACTTCGATGAATCCGGTGCACATACATTGGTTTTGGACGAATTTGACAAAGCACTTGAGTTTGGTTTTCAGGAAGATATGGCTTATATCATCGGTAAATTGTTATCGCTGAAACAACGTATCCTTACTTCCGCAACTGCTATGCAGGAAATACCGGATTTTACCGGACTTAAAAATGCTACTGAAATCAATTTCTTAAAAGATGCACAAGTAGTACCAGATCTGCAGCTGAAAAAGATTATAAGCACTGCAGAAGACAAATTGGATACCTTATTCAGGTTAATTTGTAAAACCGGTGAACAGACAACTTTGATTTTCTGCAACCACAGGGAAACTGTAGACAGGATCAGCGATTTACTGATTGATAAAGATCTTGCGCATGATATTTTTCATGGTGGTATGGAGCAGGATGAAAGGGAACGGGCATTGCTGAAATTTCGTAATGGAAGTATCAAGATATTAATCACTACGGACCTTGCTTCCAGAGGGCTTGATATTCCGGAAATCGGGTGTATTATCCATTATCAGCTGCCATATACCGAAGATGCTTTTCTACATAGAAATGGGCGTACTGCAAGAATGAATGCCAAAGGGACAGCGTTTCTGCTCATGACTCCAGAGGAGAAATATCCTTTTCTGAAAACAGATATTGCTGTTGAAAAATTAAAAGATAATTATGCCCTGCCTAAGGATAGTCAGTGGCAGACCTTATATATCGCGGCCGGCCGAAAAGACAAGATCAATAAAATTGATGTTGTTGGATTGTTATTGAAAAAAGGCGGATTAGAAAAAGATGATGTCGGGTTAATCGAAGTGAAAGACCAAAGTTGTTATGTGGCTGTCAAACGAAATAAAGTGAAGCAGGTACTCGGCGCATTGAACGGAGAGAAGATCAAGCATAAAAAAGTGAAAATTGAAATAGCACTATAGGATGAGTAATAACGATATAATTAAAAAATTGCGGGTTGCACTGGAGCTGAATAATGAAGATATTATTCATATTCTCGGGCTGGTAAATTTCAAAGTTACCAAAAGCGAATTAGGGTCTTTCTTCCGCAGTGAAGATCATCCCAATTTTAAACCTTGTGGTGACCAGATTCTGCGAAATTTCCTGAATGGTCTTGTTATCTATAAAAGAGGACCAAGACCAGAAAAAACAGTACCCCCTGTGACTGGCTGATAATTCAGTATTAAACTGTTATATTGGCTTCTGGAGATATAAAAAATTGGAATTTGGGTCATTTAAGAAGTGTATTTCTATTTCAGGTCATTTTGCTGCTTTGTGCTACCGTAGCTTTAGGGCAAAATCAGCGAAAACTCCAGGGCCTGGTGATCGATTCACTGGAGAACTCTGTGGGCGGTGCTGATATTTACCTGATCGCCGGGAAAGACACCCTGAATACCAGTACCGACACCCACGGAAGATTCAACTTTACAGGTTTTCAAGCAGACAAAGTTTCTTTGCTGATCCTCAGTATAGGCTTTAAGCCGTTTTCCAGAACTTTTCATTTTGAGAAAGGTTATCTGCAGTTAAATGTAGGTCAGTTGGTACTGACTTCTGAATCCAATCTGCTCGATGAAGTTATTATCAGTGCGAAGGACAGGCCTGTCAAATTCAAAAAAGATACAATTCAGTATAATGCCGCATTTTATCAGGTCTCGGAAAATGACAGGGTGGAAGATCTCCTGCGTCAGTTACCCGGAGTTGAAGTCGATGTAAACGGGAATGCCAGTACAATGGGAAAACCCCTGATTAAGTTAAGAGTAAACGGAGAAGACTTTTTCACCAATAACGTAAAAGATTTTATTAGCCAGTTACCGGCAAAGGTTATAGATAAGATTGAAATTATCAATGACTACGGGGACGAAGCTAATTTTACCGGGATTAAAGAAGGCGAACCGCAGAAAATGCTTAACCTGGTTACAAAGGCAGGGCAGAACCATGGGAAATTCGGAAACGCTGGTGTCAGCGGTGGAACCGATAAGCGTTATGGTCTTCAGGCCAATGCAAATTTATGGGAAGATACACGCCAGATCGGCATGAACAGTAGTTCCAGTAATACTAATAACGAAGCAGGAGTAAATACCAATGCTGCTGCCGGGGTAAATTACAGGGACAAACTTTTTGCGGGGATTACTGCCAGTGCTGCCTATTCTTATGATTACAATAATAATAATTCAAAACAGCAGAATAATATCGAAAGTATTAATCCCGGAGGTATTATTTTAAATGAACTTAATTCCCAGAGCCGTTCATTGGATAATACACACCATATTAATTTCAATATCCAGTCTATAGCCGACAAAAGTTACTTTCAAGCCTCACTTGGCGGCTCACTTTCAGAAAGAAATAGAGATGCAGAAACCTTTTCAGAACAGACCGGGTTAATTCATCAGAATCTGAAAAGCAATAACCGGTCAATGACAGAAACACCTAATCTGAATGGCAATGTAGTCTGGGCAAGAAGCATGGATAAGCCGGGCCGGAGTATGTCAGGGGGAATAGTCATGTCAAGTGGCATCAACCAGGTTGAAGAAGATCTTGCAAATGTTATTACTTATTTTAACCGGATCAATAACCTGCCGACAAAAGACTCATTAGTTCATCGTTTTGTGGAAACCGAGAACCGGTCAAATACGATAACGGCCGATTTCAGGTATTCGGAACCTTTACGCTCAGATGAAGATTCTCTTGTTCGCAGAAACATAGATTTTTCTTATTTCTTCTCTTTAAATAAAACACGGAATAGCTTGTATACGCGTGTAAACGACGAGAATGGAGATTTGAGTATTGTAGATTCTCTGAGTTCCCTGTATTCCTCTTCGTTTCTACAGCAAAGAATCATGGTTAGTTACCGGTATCAGTCCAAGCAGTTTAATTATAATCTGGGGATCAGTGCCCAACCCAGCGAGGTCCGCGGCCGTTATGCTGGTTATGACAAAATATTAAACCGTCAGCTGAATCTTTCGCCGATTGCAAATATGAATTTTATACTGTCCGATTGGAATACCTTTTCATTCGTTTATACTGGTGTGACCACACCACCAGACATCTACCAGTTACAGCCGGTACCCAATATCAGTAATATTCAGAATGTCATTATCGGTAATCCAAATCTGAAATCGAGTTTTACGCATTCCGGAAATCTGAGCTTTCAGCATACGGGTGAAAAAAGCGGGTCGACATTAATGGTCGGGCTGAATTCTTCTTTTCTGGAAAATCAGGTAGTTAGTAATGTGGTACTTGTACAGGATACGCTGAATACACTGAAGCAGGAGACAAGGTTTGAAAATGCGAGCGGGGCCTATCAGATCGGAACCAATTATTCATTTGCATATCCTTTTGCGAATAACCGGTTTAATGTTGAGCTCAGGGGGAACTGGGACTATATGAATATGATCTCGTTCGCGAACGATTTGTTAAACACAAATCGCAACATCAGTTTTTCCCAAACTTTGAAAATGAGGTTAACCAGACCTAAATTCTATCTGTCTGGTTATGCGACTTATAGTTATAGTAGTAACCGCTATGCTATCGCTTTGCTCAGACTCAGAAACATCGAGACCTGGCAGTTTAATGTGAACAGCCGGGTAAATCTGAATAAGTCACTTTCTGTTACGGCAGATGTATCTAAACGGATTAATTCGGGGTACTCTATAAATATATCGAATCCTCTGCTGATAAATCTGAGTATGGAAAAGTCTCTGTTTAAGAATAGGCAAGGGTCTATTTCGGTGCAGGCTTACGACCTGTTGAATCAGGGGAATAACTTAGTCAGAAGCATATCTGATAATTCGATTACCGATAGCCGGTTTAATCAAATTACCAGATATGTACTGCTTAGTTTCACTTACAGGCTTCAGAAGTTTGGATCTCCTGAGCACAAATAGCCGCGTTTATACCAGCTTTTTATACCTGATTCTGTGTGGAGTACTGTCTCCAAGTCTTTTCTTGCGATTTTCCTCATAATCGCTGTAGTTACCTTCGAAGAAATAAACCTGAGAGTTACCTTCGAATGCCAGGATATGCGTACAAATACGATCCAGGAACCATCTATCGTGACTGATGACAACTGCACAACCACCGAAATTTTCTAAGGCTTCTTCCAGCGCACGTAAAGTATTAACGTCAATATCATTGGTTGGCTCATCCAGTAAAAGTACGTTTGCCCCTTTTTTCAGGGTAATTGCAAGGTGAACACGGTTTCGCTCTCCACCAGACAATACAGCAACTTTTTTCTGCTGATCACCACCATTAAAATTAAATTTAGAGACATAAGCTCTACCGTTAACAGCTTTATTACCCAGCATGATATTGTCCAGTCCGTCGGTAATATTTTCATAAACCGTCTTGTCCGGTGAAAGGTCATTGTGCATCTGATCTACATAACCTAATGCAACAGTTTCACCTACCCTGAATGTACCTTCATCCGGAGTTTCCTGTTCGGTGATTAAACGGAATAAGGTTGTTTTACCAGCCCCGTTCGGACCTATGATACCAACAATACCCGCTGGTGGTAAGGAGAAACTCAGGTTTTCAAACAGGATCTTATCTCCATACGATTTGGTGATATTATTCGCTTCAATAACTACATTACCTAATCTTGGTCCTGCAGGAATGAAAAGCTCCAGTTTATCTTCTCTTTCTTTCGAGTCTTCTGAAGCTAGTTTATCATAATTGGACAAACGCGCCTTAGATTTTGCATGTCTTGCTTTTGGAGCCATACGTACCCATTCCAATTCACGCTCCAGAGTTTTCTGGCGCTTACTCTCTGTTTTTTCTTCCTGTGACAGACGTTTGGCTTTTTGGTCTAACCATGAAGAATAATTTCCTTTCCATGGAATACCTTCACCACGGTCGAGTTCAAGGATCCATCCAGCTACATTGTCCAGGAAGTACCTGTCGTGTGTAACCGCAATTACGGTTCCTTTATATTCTTTCAGGAATTGCTCCAGCCAGTCGATACTTTCTGCATCAAGGTGATTGGTTGGCTCATCAAGTAACAAGACATCCGGTTCCTGTAATAATAGTCTGCACATGGCAACGCGGCGACGTTCACCTCCCGAGAGCACAGCAATTTTAGTATCCGGGTCCGGGCAGCGAAGTGCATCCATGGCACGTTCCAGCTTATTATCGAGTTCCCAAGCATTAACTGCGTCAATCTTATCCTGAAGTTCACCTTGTCTGACCATCAATTTATCCATCACCTCAGCGTTCTCATAAACCTCCGGCAAACCGAACTGCTCATTGATAGACTCGTACTCTTTTAAAATGGCGGTAATTTCGGCAACACCTTCCTCTACAACCTCACGGACAGTTTTATTCTCGTCCAGTTCTGGTTCCTGTGCCAGATATCCTACGGTATAACCCGGAGAAAATACAACCTCTCCCTGAAATGCTTTATCGATACCGGCAATAATTTTTAATACCGAAGATTTACCCGATCCGTTCAAACCGATTACACCGATTTTGGCGCCGTAAAAGAAGGATAAGTAAATGTTTTTTAAAACCTGTTTCTGGGGTGGATAAATCTTATTTACCCCCGCCATCGAGAATATTATTTTTTCGTCTGACATAGCTTATTTAATCAATTGCCTGAATCTGCTAAATTGCAAAATTCCTGCAGTCGGAACACATCTGTTTTTTTTAAAATACCGTATATACCAACAGGCAAATATAATTAAAGTCAGGCGTAATCAACAAAGCAGGGGACTGCCATTTATGCCGGTTTTTAGCAGTAAGCATAGCAGAATGACAGCTATTTGGAATGTTTATAAACCTTACATTCCGGGGACAATTGCCGGCAGATTATACAGATAGCTATTTGAAGGCGCCTAAACAGGCAGAATTTTATAGAATATATATCTTTTAAGTAGCCATTTTATACCTGCATTGGCCTCAAATTTACTAAGTTTAATATATTATCGGTGCTGAGCAATCAGAAATGCCCTGATATGGCGTAATTGTTGTTAAAAATAAATCGGATTGATGCTGATATTTATAAAACATATTTTATAGTTTAGAGGCGTTCCGTTTAATAAAAGGATATATGGAAGCTAAATTTTCACCACAAGTAAAAGACGTGATTTCGTTTAGCAGGGAAGAAGCCCTGAGATTAGGTCACGATTACATAGGCGCCGAACATCTTTTGTTGGGCCTGATCCGCGAAGGAGACGGTATGGCTATCAAAATATTGAAATCATTGGGCGTAGATACTGCAAAATTACGTCGTTCAATAGAAGAAGCTGTTAGGGGTACTTCCAGTGTTACGGTTAATCTGGGTAATATCCCTTTAACCAAACAGGCGGAAAAAGTTTTAAAAATCACTTATCTGGAAGCTAAGATCTTCAAAAGTGATTTGATCGGAACAGAACATCTGTTGCTTTCTATCCTGCGTGATGACGATAATATCGCCTCCCAGATTCTACTGCAATACAATATCAATTACGAAATCTTCAAACAAGAAGTAGAGGTTAACAAAAATGGTTTCAGAGATGAGACACAAGGAAGTGCTTCAGCCGGCGGTGATGATGATTACCGTGAAGAGGAAAGTTTCAGCAGCCCAAAGAAGGTTTCTGATATTAAATCCAAAACTCCCGTACTTGATAATTTTGGCAGGGACTTAACGAAAGCTGCAGAAGAAGGACGTCTGGATCCTATCGTCGGCAGGGAAAAAGAAATTGAGCGGGTTTCGCAGATTCTTTCCCGTCGTAAAAAGAATAATCCGATACTGATCGGTGAACCGGGTGTCGGTAAATCAGCAATTGCTGAAGGACTGGCGCTGCGAATTGTTCAGCGTAAAGTTTCACGTGTCTTATTCAATAAACGCGTCGTCACACTTGATCTTGCTTCTCTGGTTGCCGGTACGAAATACCGTGGTCAGTTCGAAGAAAGAATGAAAGCTGTAATGAACGAACTGGAGAAATCTACGGATGTAATTCTGTTTATTGATGAGATTCATACTATTGTCGGTGCTGGCGGAGCTTCCGGATCACTGGATGCTTCAAATATGTTCAAACCGGCTTTGGCTAGGGGTGAGATACAATGTATTGGTGCGACAACATTAGATGAGTACCGTCAGTACATTGAGAAAGATGGTGCTTTAGACCGTCGTTTCCAAAAGGTAATGATCGAACCAGCTTCACCGGATGAAACCATTGAGATCCTGAACAGGATTAAAGAAAAGTATGAAGATCACCATGGTGTTACTTATACTAATGAGGCTATTAATGCCTGTGTAAGCCTAACCTCAAGATACATTACCGACCGTTTCCTGCCTGACAAAGCTATTGATGCGCTGGACGAAGCCGGATCAAGAGTACACCTGACCAATATTCATGTGCCTGAGAATATTATTGACATCGAGAATAAGATAGAAAATATTAAGGTTGAAAAGAATAAAGTTGTCAAAAGTCAGAAATACGAAGAAGCAGCTAAACTAAGAGATACTGAAAAGAATCTTCTTGAAGAACTCGACCGTGCTAAAGCAAGCTGGGAAGCAGAAACAAAAACCAAACGTTATACCGTTACTGAAGATAACGTGGCAGAAGTTGTTTCCATGATGACCGGTATTCCTTTGCAAAGAGTAGGGCAGACAGACAGCATTAAACTGCTGAATATGTATGATACTGTTGCTGAAAAGATTATTGGACAGGACGATGCTATTAAAAAACTGACCAAAGCTATTCAGCGTACACGCGCAGGTTTGAAAGATCCTAAAAAACCAATCGGTTCCTTTATCTTTTTGGGGCCTACAGGGGTAGGTAAAACAGAATTAGCGAAAGAGCTGGCAAGATTCATGTTTGATAGTGACGATTCGTTGATTCAGATCGATATGAGTGAATACATGGAGAAATTCGCAGTTTCCCGCCTGGTAGGTGCGCCTCCGGGATATGTAGGTTACGAAGAAGGTGGTCAGTTAACAGAAAAAGTACGTCGTAAACCATATGCAGTAATTCTGCTGGACGAGATTGAAAAAGCTCACCCTGATGTATTCAATATCCTTTTACAGGTACTGGATGAAGGACAGCTAACAGACAGCCTTGGCCGTAAAGTAGATTTCAGAAATACGATTATTATCATGACATCCAACATTGGAGCCCGTCAGTTGAAAGATTTTGGACAAGGTATAGGTTTCTCTACCTCTGCTAAAAACAATCAGGTTGATGCACATTCCAGAGGAGTAATTGAAAATGCTTTAAAACGTGCATTTGCTCCGGAGTTCCTGAACAGGGTAGATGATGTGATCGTCTTCAACACATTAGGTAAGGATGAGATCTTTAAAATCATTGATATCGAATTGAAATCTCTGTTCGGACGTGTGCATACACTAGGTTATGAAATCAAATTGACAGATGTTGCCAAAGAGTTTATTGCCGAAAAAGGATTTGATATTAATTTCGGTGCCCGCCCGTTAAAACGTGCGATTCAGAAATATCTGGAAGATCCGATTGCAGAGGAAATCCTTAAAGGAGATATTCACGAGGGTGATACTTTAGAAATAGATTATAATAAAGAAACTGACCTTATTGTTGTGGAGAATAAAAGCCCTGGCAAAAAGAAGAAAGTTTAAGAAACAGGGAATTTATTCCTTATAAAGGCCTGTCATCGTTAAAAAGATGACAGGCCTTTTTTACGTGGCAGTTTTTACGCCGCCCCATTTCAATATCTGAATTACGCTGGTAACAAAGTTGTTGTATTCCAGGACTGTATCTGAATTTCAAGAGATTCTTTTCAACTTACATATGATCATAACCAAATGTAAATTCCTGTCGCTATAAATTTGAGATTGTAGCACAAATACATCTGATTATTATTTGAAAGATTTAAATATGTTGGATTATCATTTATTTACGGACAATGAACTCGTTATGCTGCTTCGCAAAAATGATCATGCAGCATTTACGGAAATCTACAGAAGATATTCAAGAACTGTTTACAGCAATACCTATAAATTGTTAAAAAACAGGAGTGAAGTTCGGGATATTGTACAGGAAATATTTGCTTCTCTATGGAACAGGAGAGCTGATTTTATGGTTAGTACAAACCTGGCCGGATACCTTTATGTGGCTGCCCGTAATAAAGTTTTTAAAATAATTGCCCATCAGAAAGTAGAGACGAAATATATATCCTTACTGAATACCAGTGAAAATGACCCCTCAGTTATTGCCGATTATGCGATACGGCATAAACAGCTGGAAGAACTTATTGAAAAAGAAATAAATGAACTGCCGGCTAAAATGAGAGAAGTGCTCAACCTGAGCCGGAAGTCTCATCTGAGCCATAAAGAAATAAGTGAAAAGTTGAATATTTCTGAAGGCACAGTGAAAAAACAGGTAAGTAATGCTTTAAAGATTCTGAAAGTAAAGTTAGCCTCCTTTTTTTATCTGGTCGTCAAGCTGGTCATCGTCCTTAGCTGCGTGAATTATCTGCCATAGCGGATGTCCCAACCATGTTTTCCGGGCTAATTTTATTTTTTTTCTTTTTATCTACCACCAAGGCATCCTTTAACGGACTATAAGGTTAATAAGGGCATAAAGGGTTATTTTATGGAAGAAGATAAATTAAAAGCATTAATTAAAAGATACGAATCGGGTCAGTGTTCAAAAGCTGAGAAGGAAATGGTAGAAGTACTATACCATGATTATATCCAAAATGCAAAAATTGATTTGTCTGCGGAACAAATTAGCGAAGACCTTGAAGCAGTCTACAAAAAATTACCTGTGCCTGCTCCTTTTAAGATCAATAGCCAATGGGTCAGAATAGCGGCAATATTAGTCTTAGTAGGTGGACTGTCATTACTGTATTCCAGAATCAACCAGAATCCAGGGCACCTAACTGTTTCCAGAAAATCGTTAGCCGTACAAAAGAAAGAAATTATTCCTCATTCTGCTCGGTCTTATCTGACCTTATCCGATGGTTCCAGTGTTGTGCTGGACGATGCGCCTGTTGGAAAACTGGCCATGCAGGACGGTTACGAAATAGTAAAAGTAAAAGAAGGACTGATTGCTTACCGCAATATAGCTGGTAAAAGAACTGACCATCAGGGTTATAATACAAATGTCCTAACCACGGGTAAGGGTATTCAGTACCAGGTGTCACTTGCAGATGGAACAAATGTCTGGATTAATGCTGCTTCTTCTCTCAAATATCCCACTTCATTTACAGGTTCTGAACGCCGGGTAGAGCTCACAGGGGAAGGGTACTTTGAAGTATTCAGGAATGTCTCAAAGCCTTTTGTCGTGCATACAGGCAGGCAGAATGTGGAAGTTTTGGGGACTCATTTTAACATTAACAGTTATGCCGATGAGCCTGCTGTCAGAACAACTTTGCTGGAAGGAAAGGTGAAAGTCGTGGAGTTGAAAACCAACAGCAGTGCCATCCTCCTGCCCGGAGAACAATCAGTTCTTGCAGACAATACGAAATTTAAGGTCGCACAGGTAAATGCGGGTAATACCGTAGCGTGGAAAAACGGACTGTTTCAGTTTGAGGATTCCGATATACAGACTATCATGCGTCAGTTGTCCCGCTGGTATAATGTAGAATTTGAGATCGAGGGAAAAGTACCGGACGTTAAACTATGGGGTGAGGTACATCGGAATGCCAGTTTTGAAAAGGCAATGGAGGTTTTAGTTTTCTTCGGTATAGAATATAAAGTTCTGAATAAAGGCGAAACGAGAAAAGTAATTATCAAAACCAAATAATAACCTAAATACATCGTATGGAGAAAATCAAAAGCACTTTCATCACCAGATGAATCTGAATTAAGCAGGCGCTAATGGCCATAGTAACTGTTTAAAACCGATTCTTCCCTTCCTTAAAGGGAAACCAATTTTACCTAAACCAAATATAAACCTAAATCTTAATGAAAATAAACCGCTGTTTAATGGTGTTTATTATACCATTATATGAATCACTATGCGATTTTCATCCGGTTCGGATGATCAGGCATATTTCCGGAATGGCTGTAAAGGCCTTCATTTTTACACTTTGTTCCTTATTACTCGTATCTACCAATCTCTCGGCAGATGCACAGATACCTCCTGGGTTGCAGAACCAACGGGTTACATTAAATGAGAAAAACCTGGCTATTGCACAGGTTTTTAAATCAATTCAAAAGCAGACAGGATTTGTATCTGTTTATAACAGTAATGAACTTGCAAATAGAAAGGTCAGCTTAAATGTGAAGAATTACACGGTGGAACAAACCATCAGAGAGTGTCTGAAGAATACACCCTTCACTTTTAAAATTGTAAATCAGAATATCTTAATAAAGAAAGATCAGTCCGGAACAGAAGTTAAGCCTGGAGATAGCAGAGCAAAAACAATTAAAGGCAAAGTTCTGGATAAACAAGGTCTGGGTATTCCCGGGGTCAGTGTTAAATTTAAAGGAACCACAACTGCAACTATTACAAATGCAGATGGTGCCTACACTATTACTGGACCGGAAGAGGGAGCTCTGGTCTTCAGTATGATTGGATATACAACTCAGGAAATTGCTATTGGTACTGGAACTAGTATAAATGTGACTCTGGTTGAATCCTCTGCTGCTTTAGATGAGGTCGTGGTAATCGGATATGGAACGCAGAAGAAATCAAATATAACAACTGCGGTCTCATCCGTGAATGCAGAAAGTATTAAAGAGCGACCTGCTCTGAATTTTGGTGAGGCTATAGCCGGACAGATGGCAGGGGTTCAGGTACAGCAAACCGGTGGTGCACCTGGAGGTGAAGGGCTATCAATACGGGTGAGGGGTGTTGGCTCAATTACGCAGTCCAATGATCCTTTATATGTTGTTGATGGTTACCCGATGGAGGGCAACGCCTTCCGCTTGCTGAATACCTCAGATATTGAAAGTATTCAGGTATTGAAAGACGCTTCTTCAACCGCAATATACGGTTCCAGGGGAGCTAACGGAGTAGTTATTGTTACGACAAAAAAAGGTAAAATAGGACCTCCGACAATAAATGTAAGCTCTTTCGTGGGATTCCAGGAATTAGGAAGAAAAATGAAGATGATGAACCGCGATCAGTATGTGGAGTGGTTTATGGATGGACGAAATCAGGCCTGGCTTGATGCGAAAATTATTTCTACTGACCCAGATCAGACGCCTCACAGCATTTCAGACCCGAATTCCAGACGTAATCTTTATTCCGGTGCTGCCACGCAGTATTTGATTCCAGATGGTACAGGTGGCTTTAAGTATGATTTCAGAAATCCTGCCTCTGTTGCGACCATGCCGGATAATGACTGGCAGGATCTGCTGTACAGGAAAGCTTTAATCCAGCAGAATGAATTATCAGTCTCCGGAGGAACAGAGAATACCCAGTACACGTTCGCAGGAAGTTACGCTAAACAGGACGGTATAGTACTGGGTACTAACTATGACCGGTTTAATTTCAGGTCCAATATCAATTCGAAGGTCACCAAAAATATCACTGTTGGTATGAACCTTATGGCTTATACCTCTAATGCGAGAGAACAGGAGAATGGTAAATATTCTCCGGTAATGTTCGCTTTGCAATTGCCACCGATATTTCCTTTGCGGAATGAAGATGGTACTTATGGATCTATGGTCAGAAATCCAGAAATTCTGGCTGGTGATGTAACCAACCCTATTGGTGTAGCCGAACAAGTTCTGAACACCCGTAAACGCTACGGCTGGCTGGGTACTGTTTTCGCAGAATGGGAATTTATCAAAGATCTGAAATACAGAATTAATGTTAACGGAGGTATTCAGGACAACCAGCAGAAAATTTACGAAGCATCTTATATCGATTTTGATGCTTCTAAAGCGCCTCGTCCTGCTAAAGGAGTGAATCAAAGGATGACGGATTACGACTGGGTTATAGAAAATACCTTGAATTATGCCCATACATTTTCCGGGAAACATGCGCTGTCCGGTTTAGTCGGATACACAACGCAGAAACATACCTATAATAATATGTACGGTGAAGCGCGGGGTTTTGCGAATGATGAGATCAAAACACTTAATGCAGGAACAATGTATGCATTAACGAGTGATGAATCTCAATATTCTATGATCTCCTATCTCGGCCGGATTAATTATTCATATGATGACCGCTATCTTATCACGGCAACTTATCGGGGAGATGGTTCTTCCAGGTTTGGTATGAATAAAAAGTGGGGGACATTCCCTTCACTGTCTCTTGGCTGGAGAATCTCACAGGAAAAGTTTATGCAAAACTTTAAAGCAGTGAGTGATCTGAAGATCAGGGCTGGTTACGGTATTTCAGGAAATAACAGAATTGGTGATTACTCCTCTATTGGGTTGTTATCGTCCGGGTTCTACCCCACTGGGAATGCGCTTCAGAATACATCTAACCCAAATACCATGTCTAACGTAGACCTGGGCTGGGAAAAAACAAAACAGTATAATCTTGGATTTGAACTCGGCTTATGGAGTGACAGGCTCAGGGTTGAAGGAGATTTCTATAATAGCACATCGTTGGACTTACTTTTAAACGTACCTGTACCAATTATAACCGGATATTCTTCGCAGATACAGAATATAGGTAAAGTGCAGAATAAAGGGATGGAGTTCTTAATCACAACCAGGAACCTGATTAACACTTTTAAATGGAGTACAAATTTTAATATATCATTTAATAAAAATAAGGTTCTGGAAGTAGGTCCCGATAAACGGCCTATTTACGGCAGTGCGCCTAATGCGAATAATGCGTTCATTACCACTATAGGACATCCTATCGCAAGTTTTTACGGGTATAAATTTGAAGGCGTGTTCCGAAGCCAGGAAGAACTGGATAAATATCCGCATCTGAGTGCAGATCAGGTTGGAGACGGAAGATATGCCGATATCAATGGAGACGGTATTCTTGATCAGAATGACAAAACAATTCTTGGCGATAACAATCCGGATTTTGTTGCCGGGCTGACTAATAACTTTTCATATAAGAATTTTTCGCTCGGTATACAGTTTACCGGCTCTTATGGTGCAAAACTGTTTAGTTTTTACCAGAGGATGGTCGGTATTTATCACGGAGACCGAAACGGAATGATTGAGCAGGTTAACCGCTGGCGTTCTGATGATCAGCCAGGAGACGGACAGCATTTTCGCGCAACAAGAACCCCTTCCGGCTGGCAGAGAGACCCCTCATCTGCCTGGATCCAGAACGGATCATACCTGCGGTTGAGAAATGTAAATCTGGCATACGACCTCGATAAAAGAATTGCAGCGCGGGTAAAAGCAAAAGGAATACGCGTGTATGTTACCGGAAGCAATTTGTTCACGATAACCAAGTATTCAGGATATGACCCTGAAACAAGCAGTGAAGGAAGCGGATTGACTAAAGGTGGAGATTATCTCGGCTATCCGACATCCCGGACATTCATCTTTGGCACTAACATTACATTTTAACCGTATTAAAGCTTATTTTATGAAAAAGTTTAGTTTACTCGTTATGGTAGCGGTACTCAGTTTAGCGTCTTGTAAGGACGACTTTATTGATCTCACTCCTCCGTCAAACTTAAATTCCAATACCTTTTACAAAACGCAGCAGGATATGAACCAGGCAACGCTCTCTGCTTATGGAAACCTGCGTACCTTATATAATTCAAACTATGTCAGAATAGGAGAAATCAGATCCGATAATACAACTTACTCCTGGCTTTCTGGAAACCCTGCTAATGAAAAGGGGATCGACGAATTTTCCTCACCACTACTGCCGGAGAATAATTTCGTTACCGAGCTCTGGGACGATAGTTATAAAACCATCCTGAGATGTAATATCGTGATTAATCGCACCCCGGCAGCGACTTTCACGGATGAAAAACTCAAAAATCAATATATAGCCGAAGCCCGTTTTTTGAGAGCGCTGGTTTATTTCTGGCTTAACCGTGCATTTGGTGGATATACTACGGACGGGCAGCTCCTTGGTGCAATTAAAGTGGATAAAGAAGTGACACAGGCTGAAGCCTATACCATGGGACGGGCCACACTTGCAGAAATGTATGACTTTATTGTCGAAGACCTGAAGTTCGCAGAGGCCAACTTGCCCCAGGCATATGGAGGAGTAGATAAAGGACGGGTAGTCAAAGGTGGTGCAAGTGCTTTATTGGGTAAGGTTTACCTTACAATGGCAGGCTTTCCTTTAAATAAGGGGACAGAATATTATAACCTGGCAAGCACCAAACTACAGGAGGTTGTAAACAACTCGATGTATGCATTGGTGCCGAGTTATAAAGATCTTTTTGACGTATCCAAAAAAAATAGTACGGAATCGCTTTTTGAGGTTCAGTATATGAAAGGAGCCCCAAATATGGCTACCGGAAGTCCGTGGAATAACAATTTCGCACCGAGATTTTCCGACAAAGAGGTTGTACTGGTCGGCGATAAAAATGGAGAAAACTCACCTACCGGGCACATGTCTAAAGCCTATGAGACAGGAGATCCGCGAAAATTTGTGTCTATGCGCGATGGTTGGATCAATGCAAGAACAGGGATATTCCAGAATGAGAGATATGTATGTAAATATTATGATATCGCTACAAGTGGTTCGGATAATGGAAACAATTGGATAGAGTTGCGTCTGGGAGATGTTTATCTGATGTACGCCGAGGCACTGGTTCGCGGCGGGGGGAATAAAGCAGCTGCATTAACCTATTTGAATAAAATCCGGGAAAGGGCCAGAAATACACCGGGAGATCCCAAAATTCAGCCGGCTGCAGGCATGCTCCGTGATTATACACCAGGCGATTTTCCGTCAGATAAAGAGTTTTTACTGGCGATTGAAAAGGAGCGCCGGGTAGAGCTGGCTTTCGAAAATCATCGCTGGTTTGACTTGGTACGTACGGCACGGGCGAAAGATGTCATGATCGAAGAACAAGCTTACGACGGTTATAATAGCTTCGTGTGGAGCGACAATGCCCTGTTTTACCCCATTCCGATGACCGTCATGCAGTCTAATCCACAAAAAATTACACAGAACAGAGGTTATACTCAAATGTAACCCTCAGATAAAAAACATAGAACTTATGAAAACATCATATTTCACACTGTTGCTGATGCTGTCGGTCACTTTAAATGCAGTTTATGCGCAGAAGAAGGATAATGGACTCTCAGCACAGGAAATAAAACAAGGATATCAGTTGCTCTTTAACGGTAAAAATCTGGAGGGATGGACAGCCGTTGGGAAAAGTGCGCCTCCGGCGGATCGCTGGAAAGTTGAAAACGGTGAATTGGCCATAGACAAAAAAGAAAACCATGGCGGTGGAGACCTGATAACTGAAAAAGAGTATGAAAATTTTGATCTCTCTGTGGACTATAAGCTTTTAGCCGGTGGAAACAGCGGTATAAAGTATCTGTTCACCCGTTATGAAAAAGGGGGATGGCTTGGCCAGGAATATCAGATTCTTGATAATACAAACCATCCGGATGCAAAAAACGGGATTAACGGAAACAGGCTGGAAGGTACACTTTATGATGTACTGCCCCTGGATAAAAAGGCACAGAATAAAGTTGGAACCTGGAATACGGCAAGGGTCGTAGTGAAAGGGGCAGAGGTCAAACATTATCTGAATGGTGTCGAAATCCTTTCCTATAACCGGGACAGTCCAAAATTTCAGGAAGCAGTGAGGCAGAGTAAATTTAAGGATGCAGTGCAGTTTGGCCAGGCTAAATCCGGACATATCCTGTTGCAGGATCATGGCGATGCAGTTGCATTTAAAAATATCAAGATCAAAGTATTATAGTTTTTATCATCTAAGCAGACAATTAAGTTATGAGCAAAAGTTCAAGAAGAGATTTTATTAAAACACTAGGTATTGGTACCGCGGCTTTAACCATAGGCAATAATGCATTTGGCGGTGCAGGGTTGGGTTTTAGTGCAAAAAGCTACCGGAATATTGTTGGTGCGAATGAGCGGATCAATATGGGGATTATTGGATTAAACGGACGAGGGAACAGTATGTGCGGAACGATCGTAGCGCTGAAAAATGCGCAGATTGTTTCCATTTGCGACGTCGACAAAAGAACCTTGCCTAAGGTAGCCGCTACGATACAGAAAGCCGGGCAGGCAGCTGTTCCAAAATCGGAGAAAGACCTCAGAAGAGTTCTGGAAGATAAATCTGTCGATGCAATATATACTGCGACTCCGGATCACTGGCACGCGCCTTTAACTATTATGGCTTGTCAGGCTGGTAAGCATGTTTATGTAGAGAAGCCTTTAAGTCATAATCCCAGGGAGGGCGAAATGGCAGTCACGGCCGCCAGAAAATACAATAAAGTGGTGCAGATGGGAGCACAACGACGATCGGCTCCGATACTTACAGAAGGGATCAAGCTTTTGCATGATGGCGTAATCGGGCGGGTCTATATGGCGAAAACCTGGTATACCAATGCCCGTAAGCCAACTTTCCTGAAACCGGGTACCATCCCTGACTGGCTTGACTATGACTTATGGCAGGGGCCGGCACCTAGAATGGACTATAAGGAAGGACTAATTCATTATAACTGGCACTGGTTCTGGCACTGGGGGACTGGAGAAGCATTAAATAACGGCACCCATGAAGTAGACGTTGCCCGCTGGGGTCTGGGAGCAGATTTTCCAACGCGTGTAACGTCGGTTGGTGGCCGGTATCATTATAAAGATGATTGGGAAACGCCGGATACGCAATCCGTTGTTATAGAATATCCTGGTCGTATGTCTCTGCAATGGGAGAACAGGAGTTGTAATGGAAGAAAGGTGGAAGGACTGGAACGTGGAATAATTTTTTACGGTGAAAAAGGAAGTCTGGATACGGGAGATGACGCCTACAGCATCTACGACTTGGAAGGTAAGCTCGTGAAAGAAGTTAAACCAGTGGGGCAGTCTGATGCTCTTGCCGGAAGAAACACGGCCAGCCCAAGTTTAGGAATGGATAGCCTGCACATGGCAGACTTTCTGGATGCTATAAAAAACAACCGAAAACCTAATTGTGATGTCGAAGTTGGACACAAGAGTACGGTTGCCATGCAGCTGGCCAATATTTCCTCCCGTGTGGGAAGGGATTTACATATCGATCCGAAAAACGGACATATAATAGGAGACCCGGAAGCACAGAAGTTGTGGAGCAGAACCTATGAAAAAGGATGGGAACCGGTCATATAATTTTAAATTTCAAATAGAGGTTTACGATGAAATATCTTAAATTTTATACGCATATGGTTCTGCTCCAGTTTGTATTTGTGTTTGCATGTCAGGCGCAGCAGCAGAATCAGTTAACAACAAAAGAGAAAGATGCCGGATGGCATCTTCTCTTTGATGGTCGTACTTTTGATGGCTGGAAGATGCTAAATGGAAGTGGCTGGATAATTAAAGATGGTGCTTTAACTGCAGTGTCTTCGCCAGCACATACACAGTCCGATATCATAACCACAGACCAGTTTGAAGACTTTGAACTGGTATTTGAGTTTAAAGTTTATAAAAATACGAACAGTGGTGTTAAATATCTCGTGACTAATGATTTCCCACAACAAAGAGGTGCATTTTTGGGGTTGGAATATCAGATCCTTGACGAGGCTAATTTTGTTTATCCGGAAAGGGGTAATTTGCGGACCACAGCATCACTCTACGATCTGATCCCTGCAAACCCTGTCAAACAGGTCTTGTTGAAAGAACGATGGAATACAGCAAAGATCCAGGTAAAGGGGAAATTAATCCGGCACTGGCTAAATGGAAAGCAAGTTGTGTCTTATGACCGAAGCACAGCTGCATTTGCACAATTGGTAAGGGATAGTAAGTATAAGGAATTAAGTAATTTTGGACAGGTAAAAAAAGGGCGGTTTCTTCTGCAGAATGAGGGGAGCCCGGTATCCTTCAGAAATATTAAAGTCCGCCAAATAAATTAAGCTGTGATCCGGGTACACAGAACTGGCTGGAATCTAGTTTAATCCGTTCTTTATTCAGGCCGTTCAGCCTGCAATGCAGCCTGAAAGTGTCCTGGATCATTTTCGCAATATTACCTTCACCTCTCATTCGTGTGCCGAAACGGCTGTCGTTTACGGCGCCCTGGTGGCAGGATTGAATCTGATGCCATACTTTTTCTGCCCGGTCAGGGAAATTCTGTTCAAGCCAGTCCCGGAAGATAACAGAGATGGCGCCATTGAGCCGGACTACCGTATATCCTGCATGAATAGCCCCGCATGCAGTGACTTCCTTTAGAATAGAGGGGATCTCGTGATCACTAAGGCCGGGAATAAGAGGTGCGACCATCACACCTGCAGGAATACCTGCATCACTTAAAGCAGAAAGGACTTTGAGCCGCTGCTTCGCCGTTGCCGTTCTGGGTTCCATCTTTAAACGCAGATCTTCATTGAGACTGTTAATGGACAGGTATACAGCACAGAGGTTTCTGGCTGCCAGTTCTTTTAAGATATCAAGATCCCGCAGGATCAGTGCATTTTTTGTGATGAGGCTTACAGGCTGTCCATAATCGGCGGCAATGCGCAGGAGTTCCCGGGTAATGCGGTATTTTCTTTCTGCCGGCTGGTAGCAATCTGTATTACCAGAGAGAGAAATCACACTGGCATCCCAGCTTTTTCGTTCCAGAAACTTTCTGAATAGTGTGGGTGCATCTTTCTTTACGATGATTTTCTGCTCAAAATCCAGACCGGCACTGAAACCCCAGTATTCATGCGTATTCCTTGCATAACAATAAGTGCAGCCATGCTCACAGCCCTGGTAGGGATTCATAGAAAATTCCATCCCAACGTCTGGGCTATCCACAGGATTAACAATGGACTTGGAGCTACCTTCTATGTAAACAGTTTTTGCTTTACCATCAGTTTCCCAGTCGTCTATCCCTTCTGCATGATCCCGGACATAAGTGTTTGCAGCAAACTTGTTATGTGTATTAAGCTGTGCTCCCCGACCTTTGAGATATTCATCTGCCTTAATGTATGAATTTCGTGTATTTTGTTCTCTGGGCATATCATCTTTTCTATCGCACTAAAAATACTAATATTTTTAGTAAAATACAAGATGGTATTGTTACTTGGCTAAAGGGATATAATCCATAGGTACCATGTCTCCGATTTTCTCGTATGCCCAAAAACCTTCGTATAGCAACGCTCTGGAATCTCTCATTCCTCCGTTAGCATAAAATCCAACAGGTCCTTTCAGCATACGGATTACGGAAATCTGGTAGTTAGGTATAGTTAATGGTCTGAGTATATAATGCCCCGATGATGAATACGCATTGCTTTCCTGCTCCGGTGTAAATAGAACATACAGTTCATCTGTATAGTTGATAAATTTCAGATCCGGGCCAGCGGTTTTAACTAAAGTGTCGGTCTGAACACCCCTCATATCGAGCGTGACATTTTCTGCCGGCATCTGTTGCACCTGCTGCCAGTAGGAGAGGGAATCGGCTAGCGCCGAGCCTGCTTTTAAGGGGCCATGTATTCTTTTTACTAACCTTTCTTTTGCAGCCTGAATTACACTGTCCGCAGGTCTGTCCGGATTTTTTGTTTTTACCCGCTTATATAGAATAAAACCTTCCTGCTGAATCTGATTTTTATACAGAGACTGGAAAAAATGCTGCGGAGAACCTGCATAGGCAATTTCACGAGCTTGTAACCACTTCTTCCTTTTCGAGCCCGATCCTTTTAAATCTTCAAATACCGGCAGCCCGGAAAAATATATGATCCTGGTATTGAAATCATATTCGAAAAGATTCAGCATGTATTTTAGTCTGTAACCCAATGCTTTGTTCTCGACAATCAGAAAATCATTGGTACTTACCCGTAGAATTCCTTCCTTTCTGTCGTCCTCAATAAAAAGAATCTGAGGGTTTAACAATTTGCATTGAGCTGAATTCGGTGTTCTCCCAATAAAAAATTCGAGAAATAGTTTCAGATTTTTGGCCCTGTTTGGATCTGCTTTGATGGTAACTTCCTGCAATTGAATCGTATTTTCCGATAGAATGGCGGTAAAAGATGCAGACTGGTCAGTGATTAGTATGCTCTTACTATAAGGAAGAAACCCCATCATTTGAATCACAACCTCATAAGATCCGGGCTTGAGTGCTGGTAACGTAAATTTACCATCGTTGTTAGTTACTGTCGCTGTTGTGTAGCCACTTAAATAAATTCCGGCTCCTGGTAATGTCTCGCCTTTTTTATCTTTCACCTGGCCGCTGATAGAAAATAATCCCTGGGCAGATAATGACAGAGACGAACAGAAGAAGATAAAGCAGATGAAAATTCTAACCATTATATAATATCAACTTGTATGTGTATCCGGCAAGATCAGGTAGTTTTATTGAGGTGTAAAAGATCTGCAGCATTTTTTAATGCAGACTCACCCGGGTTATGACCGCTCAGCATTTCTGCAATTGCATTGACCCGTTCTTTATTATTTAGCCTGCGTATGCCTGTAGTTGTCCTTTCTGACTCTTCTTTTTTGTAGACGAAATAGTGCGCGTCACCTTTAGCCGCAATTTGCGGAAGGTGGGTAATACAGATAACCTGCATATTTTGTTCCAGTTCACCAATGACATCTCCAACTCTTAATGCCGTTTCTCCTGATATACCCGTGTCAATCTCATCAAAAATCAGCGTCGGCAAGGCGGTATGTTTGGAAATGATAGATTTAATTGCGAGCATTAGTCTGGATAATTCGCCACCTGAGGCAACTTTCCCGACCGGCGCCGGCGCCTGGCCTGCATTTGCTGTGAACAACAGAGAAATCACATCTTTACCATCTTTATTCAGGTTTTCGACAACCTTCTGTTCAATTTTTATCTTGGCATTGGGCATCCCCACGCGGGTTAATATTTCTGCAACCTGGTTTTCTGCATGGCCAATAGCTTTTTTTCTATTTTTAGATAAGTCTGCCGCGATCTTCTCCAGCTCTGTTTTGAGCTCATCAATTTCGTGAAGCAGTCTTTCAATTTCTTCGTCACTGTTTAATATAGAATTCAGGCTGTCACTATATGCTTCCTGAATTTCTAGTAATTCTCCTACTGTAGATACTCTGTGTTTCTGCTGAAGTGTATAGATCGTATCAAGCCTGGTATTAATCTCCTCAATTTTCATCGGGCTGAACTGAATGCCTTCTTCCAGACCTATGCATTCGGAGGCTATATCTTTAATCTCAATCAGTGTCGACCTTAATCTTTCATTAAGAGAAGTATAAGCCGGATTGAATTTTTCAATACCCTGAATCTGACTGATGACTTCTTTAAGAATAGGTAGTACGGCTGTTTCTTCGCCATCCAGTAACATCTGGCTATTTAACAAGCCTCTTTTAATGCTTTCTGCATGGTTAAGAGCTTCCAGTTCAATCTCCAGCTCTGCCTGCTCGCCGGTACGAAGCTGCGCCTGTTCCAGTTCATTAAAAAGAAATTGTTCGTAATCCTGTCTGCTTCGCGCTTCATCAGCTGCAGTCTGCAGATTAATGAGCTGTTGCAGTTTTTGCTTATAAAGTCTGAATTTTCCGCGGTAAGACGAGAGTAGTGGGAGATGATCTGCAAGTGTATCCACGACCGATAGCTGAAAGCCGGGATCGCTAACCTCCGAGGTTGCATGCTGAGAGTGGATGTCGATTAATTTCTCACCGATCTGCTTCATAACTGCCAGTGTAACCGGTGTATCGTTAATGAATGCTCTTGATTTTCCGTCTATGGAGATCTCTCTTCTCAGGATACTATCCTGCAGAAAATCTACATCCAGATCTTCAAAATAGGACTGAAGAAATGTTCCTGATAAGTGGAATTGCCCTTCTATAACACATTTCTTTGCCTGATTGAAAAAATATTTGGTTTCTGCACGTTGTCCCAGTATCAGTGACAATGCGCCCAGCATAATTGATTTACCAGCGCCGGTTTCTCCGGTAATGATATTTAAACCTTTATCCAGTTCCAGATCAACGCTATCAATCAGTGCGTAATTACGTATAGAAAGTTTTTGCAGCATATGTGATTGCTAAATTAACAAAACTTAAGCAATGGAAGTTTATTTTGTTTTTACAAAAAAAGCAGGCAACCCTGAGGCGCCTGCTTTAATACACTTCAAATACCGCTGGGATTTTGAGCTGGTTATTTTGGTCAGAATTCCATCTTAACCCTTTGTTGTTCCAGTGCTTTTCTCAATTCCATAGCTTGCTTCTGAGCTTCTTTTGCGATACGGGCAGTTTCTTTCGAATTCATAGCACTTTTCTCCAGATCCTTGCGGAATTTTTCCCATTTTGCTTTTTGTTCTGGTGAGTTAAAAGCGGCTTCTACATCTTTTCCGTATTGCTCCCATTTAGCTTTTTGCTCAGGCGAGTTATAAGCAGCTTCCACTTCTTTTCCATATTGTTCCCACCTGACTTTTTGTTCCGGAGAATTCATTTTGTTTTTCAGTTCCTCTCCACTTTGCTTAATCCTCAAACGCAAACGGTCTGTTTCAGCCTGGCTCCGGCTTTTTTCAGATTGCATTCTTAAGACCTCATTGACTAACCTGTCAGAAAGACTGGCAATATCATTTAAAACCAAAGAATCTGGCGGCAGGGGAGGAAGCGGAGGTAAAGGCACTACCGGTGACACTCTCGGGACTGGAGGTATTGGTGGCATTTCCGGCATGGGAGGCATTGGTGGTACGGGTGGAATATTGATGTTTAACTCTCCCAAGGGAGGAATCGTGTCCCCAGTTTTGTTCAAAATATAAACCTTTTTACCGTTTGAATAAATAAGCGTATCGGCTAAAGGTTTAGAAATTCTCTTTTTGGGCTGATTAGCTTTTTTTACCGCTGTCGGTGGATTTTGCTGGCGTTGTTCACTGTTCGCCGGGTTTACCCAGGCTAAAGAAATCAGGGTGGCAAAGGTCACTGCAATGGACAGCAGCTTCTGTCTGGAGTTTATGCTTTCCGTTTTCATATTTGTTATTCTTTTAATACGTTGATACAGATGTTGTTCCTGACCGGTAGCGGCCAAGGCCAACACAGGTTTTTGTGTGTTGGTTAATAACTCTAGTTGTAAAAGAGCTTGTGCATAAGTAAGCGGTGCATTAGTTAGCTCAATAACTTTGTCGTCACAAGCATTTTCCCGCTCTATGTCCATCATCTTTCCGATCATCCATGCAAATGGGTTAAAGAATAGTATGGTTTCAGTGAGCGTCCTCAACAGGTTAAATAAATAGTCGTTTCGCCTGATGTGAGATAATTCATGGATCATAAGTGCTTCCAGTTGTTTCATGTCCAGCTGTGTTGCAAGCATTGCCGGAAAAAGAATGACAGGTTTTATAAATCCGATGACCAGCGGTACCTGAATTTTGTCAGATAAATAATAACGGATTTTTCTACCGATTCCAAGCTCTGCGCGGAGATTCTCGAGTTTAATCATCCAGTCTTCCGGAACCGTCCGATGAACCGCATTTTTTAAGTTTTGTATTTTCCGGTAGCCATTCCAGAAGATGACGCTCTGGATAACCAGACCAGCACTATACAGGAGTACCAGCCAGGGGAAAAGCATCTCAATATATCCTACAGCAGTTAAAGGCACTGCTGGCGGAACTAAACCAGGCAATTGTTTCCATTGGGTTTGTACAGACACATCACTGGAAGCGGCAGGCCATTGGAAAAGTTCTATGAAAGTAAATAGAAAGCTTCCCAGCATTAACAATCCAGCGAAAGTGGCCATTGCGTATCTACTGTTTGCTTTGAGTTTAAAGACAGGTTGGATAACTAAATAGAGCACCCCGTAAATTATTGCTCCCTGCCATAATGAATGGAGGATAGCCCATCCGGTAGACCGGATAAATTGATCAAATATTGCTTCCATAACGTTTGGTGTTATTGTTGTTTTTCTAATTTGTCCAGATATTCTTTGATAGCTTCTATTTCGTCCTTACTTGAGCGGTGGTTTCCCAGTGCCTGCATAACAAGCCGTGCTGCAGATCCGTTAAAAGCGTTGTCTATAAGTTTAGTTACAAGTTGCTCTTGCGTCTTTTGTTGATTAACGACAGCGATGTAGATATGGGTTTTTGCACTGGTATCCCTTTTAACAAGGCTTTTTTCATGCATAATCTGCATTAGCTTAAGTGTAGTGGTATAACCGGCTTCTTTTTCAAGCGTCAGAATTTCGTGTACTTCTCTCACCGTACAATTACCTTTATCCCAAAGAATCTGTAAGATTTCCAATTCGCTTTCGGTTGGTTTATATTGTTGATCTGTAGCCATAATTAATATACGAATATTTTCGTAGTACTAATGTACGAAAATATTCGTATAACCAAATTAATTTTGAAATTTTATTTGAACGGCTCATTTACAGACGCCCGGAATTTTTCAGATCGTGATTATAAAATTGAAAGCTTGGCTGCTTTAAAGTAGAGGGGGTAGGGGTTATTGAGGTTTAAAGAGGCTAAGAATTACTGCACAAATATCTTTAGCAACTTCGGTTTTCGACTTGGTATTGAATACCTGCTTTTCGAAAGCACGGTTGAAGATGCTGATTTTATTAGTGTCTTTCTGAAAGCCGGCACCGGGATCATTCAGGGAATTTAAAACAATCAGGTCAAGGTTTTTCTTAACGAGCTTCCCTTTGGCATGTTCTTCCTCATTCTGGGTTTCCAAAGCGAACCCGACCAGAATTTGTCCCGCCTGTTTACGCTTACCCAGAGTTGCCAGGATATCAATTGTTTTTTTGAGCTCTATTTTGAGATCATCATCCGCTTTCTTGATCTTTTGCGTAGCTACTTGTACAGGCGTATAATCTGCTACTGCCGCACTCATTACAGTTATCTTACTAGCTTCAAAATTATCCTGGCAAGCTGCCAGCATTTCTGCTGCGGTTGTAACGTCTATACGGGCCACTTTCTGTACAGTTTGCATCGCACTGGGTCCGCTAATAAGTGTTACTTCAGCTCCCAGACTGGCAAATTCATCTGCGATAGCAAAACCCATTTTCCCGGACGAATGATTGCCGATGAATCTTACCGGATCGATAGGCTCGTAGGTAGGGCCTGCGGTGACCATTACCTTAATCCCGGATAAGGGCAGGCTCAAAAGGATTCTTTCCTTTAGAAAACTAATAATTTCTTCCGGTTCTGCCATTCTGCCAGCGCCAAAAAGGCCACTGGCGAGTTCTCCGCTGTTCGGTGCGATCAGTATGTTTCCAAATGACTGTAATTTCGAGATATTTGCTGTCGTGCTTTCATGTTTCCACATATCCAGATCCATTGCAGGAGCAAAGTATACAGGACATTTAGCAGAAAGGTAAACAGCAGTAAGCAGATTGTCGCAAAGGCCACCGGCCATTTTTGCCAGTGTGTTGGCACTTGCCGGAGCAATAATCATGTAGTCAGCCCAAAGGCCCAGTTCTACATGGTTGCTCCACACACCGGTTTCTTCTTCGAAATATTTGGTGTAGACAGGATTTTTTGAAAGGGTGGCCAGAGTTAAGGGCGTTATAAAATTCGCCGCATCAGCTGTGAGAATAACCTTGACGTTTGCACCAGATTTAATCAGTAACCTGACTAATGTTGCAGCTTTATATGCAGCAATACTGCCGCAAACGCCAAGGATAATATTTTTATTATTTAGCATGGTCTATTAATGCAATTTGGGATGCAGCTTAATGCCTATGCAAAATGCTTATTGAGAATCTTTAGCTGGATTTCTGTGGTAAACTTTATCGTTCAGAAATTCGTCAATGGCAATCAGACTTGGCTTAGGCATACGCTCATAATGCTTGCTGATTTCAATTTGTTCCCTGTTCTCGAAAATCTCTTCCAAATTGTCATTTGAAGAAGCAAACTCGGCTAATTTACCGTGTAATTCTTCTTTCATGTTGTTTGAAATCTGATTAGCCCTTTTTGAAATAATCACTAAAGACTCATAAATATTAGCAGTCTTCTGATCTAAATCATTCACATTTCTGGTTACCGTAGTATTTGGTATAGCGGGTTTATTCGTATTCATTATGGATTGGGGGTTTTATTCTTAATATTAGCAGATGTATCTTTACTATTGTCTTTTTCAACCATTGCTTTGTATTTAGCAATCTGATTGGCTTCCAGTGTCATTAGCTCTTTCGCATTAGCGATGCCGTTTTCACATTCAGTCTTTAATGTTTTTGCCTCTTCAAGGTACTTACTTTCCGGATGATTTTCAATAAATTCATTCGCATATCCTATAGCTTCTGTATAACGGTCTTCCTGACGATAAGGGAAGCTGTTTTTAGCATAAGCATATTGTGATTTAATAATCAGTAAGTCCATCTCCTCAGCATATTTGATATCCGGGAAATCAATCTCTGCATTTTTTAATGAAATAACAGACGATTTGTAGTTACTGATATCATATCCGCCCAGGTCATAATATAACCTTGCATTGGTATAGGCTTTAAGTTCCAGTTTAGCACGAAGGTCTGTAATATACTGACTTGCCTGAGCTACGCGCTCACTTTTTGGATACAAGTTAATGAAAAGCTGTAAGGCGTCAATCGCTTTATAGGTGTTCTCCTGATCTAATGTGTATTCTGGTGAATCAAGGTAGTAGCAATATGCGCCCATGTAACGGCATTCTTCAGCGTTTTTACTTGTTGGATAGGTATCTGCAAAATATTTAAACTGGTACCGGGCTGTAGTATAATCTTTTAAACGAAAAAGTGTGTAAGCGTAATAATAGTTCAGATCTTCAGCTTCTGTTCTTCCTCTATATTTCTGAGAAAGATCTTCAAACAGGATCAATGCTTTTGAATAATCTTTCTTATTGTAAAGTTTTATAGCCTCCTGGTATTTTTTAGCTACATCATTGCTTAGCCTGATTTTCTCAAAACGGCTTTTGCAACCTGCAATACTTAAGGCAATTACAGTGAAAGATAGTATAAAAACGTGTTTAATTTTAAACATTGTGCAAAGATAAGTTAATATTACGATAACGTCAATTAAAAATAATTGTCCGCTAAGCTAATTAAAGGCTTTTATTCGGGCAAGTGCTTAACATATTTTAACAAATACCATTTGTTCGAGCTGCAGATCTGCAATTTATAGCCTGATCTGTATTTGATCGTGGGGCCTGGTGCAGAGCTTCCGATATCAATCAAAATCAGGACTATTTGAACTACACACATTGAAATCATGAATACCAGCTACAGACTAAAATAAATTCAGTATATTAAATCGAGGGAATCTAATTTATACAAGTGCATTCAGTATAAGACACTATTTAGAGCCGCGCAAAATCAAGCGAAACCAGGAATATTTAAACTACTCACAAGCAAAATTAGGAATACCAGTTACAGAATAAAGTAAATTCAGGAATATTAAATTGAGTTAGCCTAATCTATCAAGTACGTTCAGTATAAGACACAGAGTATAAGACAGTATAATATAAAGGCTCTGTCGTTCTGGATTTAATTTGTTGTTCTTCGGGGTTGCGATACCCTTGATATACCGTTGCGATACTCTTGCGATACCCATTTGGTAAAGGAGGGGTATCGCAAGAGTATCGCAAGGGTATCGCAATGGTATATCAACTCTGTACACTAGCCAACTGATTATAAAATAAAATTCATTGTAGATAAAGGCTGATCAATGAATCCTGTTTAAGAATGACCTCTTATTTAATAAAATGCAGGAGTGGAAAAAATGTCCTGACAAACGTATAATATGATTTGTCTTAACAGGTTGCTTTTTTTTTGAATTACATTTTCAGCTCTTTAAAAAGCATTTATGGGATCTGCGAGGCAATCGGCTTATCCGAAGAAGAAGTGTCTAATATTTAGCTTTAATCTGCTGCCATCTTATATTTATGTTCCTAACCTTATATATACTGTAGTAATTTTATATAGTACTATAAGTAATCGTGCTGAGTTGATAATCAGTTCTTGATCTCGCCGTCACTTATATTATCTCTAGCTATGTTTGAGAATCTTGGTTTTTAAGTCAGTCTGTGGGGTGTTTACCAGATTTCTGAGGAGTCAATCTTGCTGTTGATGAATGGCTGGTTATTTTTCTGTCTGAACAACAGTGTTTTAGCGGGATTATACAAATAAGTCAGTGTTATTGTTTGGTAGAAGGGATAATTTTCTTACTTTTGCATCCCGCTTCGGAGGAAGGGAAACAGTGAGAAGGCAAGAGAAAAAGAGAAGGTAATTGAAAGGATGTAAAG
>JAAAFW010000006.1:1802712-1924260 GCA_019352875.1 Pedobacter cryoconitis
AAAACGCGTTTCTTCCAGAAGATTTAATCTTGCCATTCTATAGTTCATTTTGGTTATATATCAAACTTAAGCAATCCATACTTTAGAAACTTGTGCAAACGGTTGACTATTTTTGAAAATATCCGGACCGGACCTCGTCAGGAACATGGAAATTGTTTAATCATTATGTATTTCCGTCGCAACGATGGTTCTCAGGAGGAGTATTCTTTTTTTTCTGCGCATAATTATAGCGCAAACGTTTGTGATTTTACTTGTAAAAAGGAGATGATCGCGTTAATCGGATCAAAAGATATCAGGACATATTCCAAAAAAATAACGCGTTCCAGATAGAATAATTGTAGTTTTATTTGGATTTAAACCGCATGACATTCTATTTTAACGCCAGCATGAAAACAATCTGTTTATTTTCATTTTTTGCTGTCTTATTTTCGCTGAGTGCAGCAGCACAGGAAGACAGTATTACGGTTGGTATTTACCCAAAGTATGACGAGGTAAGTAAGGTTCACCGTTATCTTTTCGGCGAAAACTACAGGAAAGAATACGCTTTGCAAACCAGGGTTCCTATTATCCGGTTATCGAATATTCACGGCGGTCTTAAACCTCTTCGCAGGGGTGGTGGTTTCCAGTCACATTCATTGCGGCTGGAAGATAGCAACGGGAAACAATGGGTATTACGCAGTGTAGAAAAATATCCGGAATCATTATTGCCCGAGAATCTTCGTGAAACATTTGTTTTGGATGTATTGAAAGACAATATGTCTGCCCAGCATCCTTTTGCGGCACTTGTTGTGCCAGAAATTGCAGAAGCGGTTGGCGTTGCACATGCAAAACCAAAGATCGGATGGATACTCCCCGATCCTTTGCTTGGCGAATTTGCACCTGTTTTTGCAAATACACTTTGCTTACTGGAAGAAAGGGAACCAGATGGCGACTCCGATAACACGCCTAAAATGTTCAGGAAGCTGGTTGAGGACCATGATAACAGACCTGACGGAATTGCATTTCTCAAAGCAAAAGCATTGGACGTACTTATCGGCGATTGGGACAGACATGCGGATCAGTGGCGCTGGCTGCCAGAAAAAGAAAATGGGAAGACAGTTTATAAACCGATTCCAAGAGACAGGGATCAGGTTTTTTATCTGAGTCAGGGCTTAATTCCGAAATATGCACAAGCATCTTATCTGCTGCCTTATATCCAGGGATATGAAAGAAACGTGCAGAATATAAATTGGTATGTCTGGGAAAGCAGGGGTATATCCACCCGATTTTTAAGTGCTATTTCTGAAGAAGAATGGAATAAAGTTATCCGGGAATTTTGTGCCGCTGTAACGGATGAAGTACTCGAAAAGGCAGTAAGCAGGCTTCTAGAACCAGGGTATTCTTTGAGGCATGCCAGCCTGATTGCACAGCTTAAACAAAGAAGAGCTACTCTGCCGGAAATGATGAGCCAGTACTATCACTTTCTGAACCGGATTGTAGATATCCAGGGTAGTAATAAGGCAGAACTTGTGCATTTGAAAAGTAATGCAGATCAGTCACTTACCTTAACCATGCAATCGCTGTCGAAAAACGGAAAGTTAAAAGATACACTGGTCCATAAGACTTTCAGTCCTGCGCTGACCAAAGAATTAAGAATCTACCTGCACGATGGAAATGACAGTCTGGTGCTGGACAATCAAAATTCAGAAATCGATGTCCGCATTATTGGGGGACATGGTTTCAAATCCTATCATACTGAAAATGCATACCAAAAGGTAAAGCTCTATGATAAACCAGACAGTGCTGTTTTTACCGGCATTCAGAACCGGTTTAAACTCAACCTTTCTGCCGATACCGCAAATCTCGCCTACCGGCAGACAGATCTTTACCATAAAAGCCGTTACCTTTTGAATGCGGGTTATAATAATGATGATGGGATTTTACTCGGTTTATCTGTAAAATACATGAACCCCGGTTTCCGTAAATTTCCATATGGAAATACGCAGTCTTTTTCATTCGTACATTCATTTTCCACACAAGCTTTTAAATTTCATTATACGGGTGAATGGACCAGGCTTATCGGGAAAGCAGATTTTATCTTGCAGGCCAGCGCCTATGCACCGAATAACACCAGGAATTTCTTCGGTTTGGGTAATGAAAGTATTTATGATCGTGAAAATCAGGCTATCCGGTATTATAGAACCAGGTTTAGTCTCTATCAGTTAGATCCGGCTTTACGTTGGGGGCAGGGAAAGCAAACATTTAGTGCCGGACCATCCTTACAATACTATCATTTTAATGCTGACAGTCAGCAAGACCGGTTTATTGCGCAGACTGACCAGTTACATACCGCCGATAGTCTGACTGTTGGTAAAGAAAAATTCTTTGGCGGGTTACAATTTAAGTATACACTGGATAGCCGGGACAATATATTAATCCCATCCTCTGGCGTATATCTGGACCTTGGGCTTCAGGGGTATCTCGGACTAAATGATTATGCCAATAATTTCGGACAGTTGAATGCCAGTGCGGCATTTTATAAAAAGCTCGATAAACGTGCAAAATTTGTTATAGCCGATCGCTTAGGCGGAACTGTTACGGCGGGAAAACATACTTTTTATCAGTCTGCCTTTATTGGTGGAGAAGGAACATTGCTTGGATTCAGGCAGTATCGTTTTGCCGGCGACCATAGTTTCTATAATAATCTTGAGATGCGGGTTAAATTAGCAGATTTTGTTAGTTATGTATTACCGGGACAGTTAGGGCTGGTTGGTTTTCATGACATCGGCAGAGTTTGGAGGAAAAATGAAAATAGTGACCAGTGGCATCAGGGAGTAGGCGGAGGTTTCTATTTCGCGCCGGCTTCAATGGCAATTGTCCGGGTGATTGCTGCCCATTCAAAGGAAGGATGGTACCCTTATCTGGCTTTAAATTTCCGTTATTAGCCTTTCCTGAATACAAATAAATACAAAATATAAATGACTAACAAAGATATTTGCAGCGCTGAACTGCTGCTTGAAAATGAAAATGTTTTGCTGAGAGCCCTGGAACTTACAGATCTCGAATACTTGCTTCCATTTGCGCTGAATGAACCTGAACTATGGTACTATTCGCTCCATTCTGCTGCAGGAGAAGACCAGATGAAAGCTTATATCAAAGCGGCTGTGGCTGAACGGGAAAACGGAAAGTCATATCCATTTATAGTATTCGATAAAAAAAGCGGTACTTACGCCGGTGTGACCAGGTTTTATGATATTAATGCCGAATTTAAAACACTGCTTCTGGGATATACCTGGTATGGAAAAGCTTATCAGGGTACCGGCCTGAACAAAAATTGCAAGTATCTGCTTTTTCAGTATGCATTTGAGCGGTTACAGATGGAACGAATTGAGTTCAGGGCTGATGCTGAAAACTCCAGAAGTATTGCAGCGATGAAAAGTATCGGTTGTAAGGAAGAAGGGCGGTTAAGAAGCCATATGCCGAATGGGCAGGGTGGGAGAAGAGATAGTGTTATTCTGAGCATGCTACGTGTAGAGTGGTTTGAGGAATGTGGTTCCCGTCTGCTTGAAAAGCTATAAACCTGCTGAAAAAACCTGCTTACATTACACGTTTAAACGTATCTGTTGTCGGTCTAATATTTTTATTTAATGTTTTGTTGCGATATAAAGTTCTGTTCGATCAGCAATTTATAGCAAAATTTGCTGATTTCCTTCGCGAATAGGAGATTGAGACATTTTCCATACACTTTGTCTGTACAGGGAATTTAAAGAGCCCTCGTTTTTATTCAAACAAAGATTTAAATATGGCGACGATCAGTCCTTTCATGGCACTCAGGCCTCAGGCCGTTTATGCAGATAAAATGTTATCTCTGCAATCTTTAACCCGTGATCTTAACCCAAACGGGAGAATTGCACAACATTTGGATCACGATTTTATTTCTGGTAGTCAAAGTAATACGCGTATACTGGATAATTTGCAGAGAATGATGCGTTCAGGTGAGCTTTATCTGGAAGATAAGCCCTGTATGTTTGTCTATGAAATTACGGAGAACGGCAACGTACAAACAGGGTTATGGACATTAACAGATCTCAAAGATTATGATCAGGGATTGATTAAAACGCATGAAGCGGCGCTACATTGCAGTACCGGCGATCTGATCAATTATCGGGCGGAAGTAGGGTTGGAAGGTGCGCCTGTGTTGCTTACTCACCGTCCCTCCGCTGTAATTAAGTCTCTGCTATACCGGTTTAGGCAGGAGGAAGCAGACAGTGTATATTATGCGAATAAGGTCTTTCACCGTATCTGGGCAGTTTATGATATCCATAGTATTCGGCAGATCAGCCGGTGTTTCGCAGATTTGCAGGCCGTATACCTTGTAGATGGGCATCACCGGATGTCAGCTGCCATAAACTACCGGGTGCTCAGGAAGAAAAACCGATGCGAAACCGGAGAGTTTGACCTGATTTCGTCCTTTTACATGTCCAGTGAACAATTAAGGGTAAAAGAGTACCACAGATTAGTGTTTCCTCATAAAGATATAGAGATAGATCTGGTATTTAAGGAGTTGAAAAAGATATTTTCAGTAACCCGGTCCATCAGGAATGAATTGGTCATACCCTATAAGAAAAGTGATTTTGGAATGTTCATCGCAGGTAAATGGTATAATCTGATGTATAAACAGAAAGACGGGAGCCGCGTGGCAGATACGGCTTTACTGCAGGAACAGGTCTTGAAGCCAATGTTTAAGATCAATGATCCGGGCAGGGATCCTAACCTGGTTACAATTGGGGGTGCAGATGCGCTGGAGGTTTTACAGGAACAGTTGCATCTGCACCCGCTTGCCATAGGTTTTACATTAACAGCTATGACTACGGAGCAGATTATCGAGACTGCGCAGCAGGAGATCCTGTTGCCACCGAGATCGACATGGATTGAGCCAAGAATACCTTTCGGAATCATTTTGCGTAAAATAGAAGCGGATTTGTCCCTAAAATATGAGATCTTGTCTGATTGAACCCGCAGACTGGTCTTTCCGGTTTTGCCGAGGTTAAAATCATTTAATAACTGGATAACAATTTGTGGTTTTTTGTGGAAAAAAGGGCTTTTCTTTAACAAACCAATATAAACTCAAGCACTTTTAACGGACCAAATGAAAAAAAATACTTTCGCAGTCGCGCTGATCATATCTCTTTTCTTTCTCTGGGGATTTGCCCTCAACTTAAACCCGATATTAATCCCACACCTGAAAAAAGCATGTCAGCTGACAGATACCCAATCTGCTTTTATTGATTCTGCATCCTATATAGCCTATTTCTTGTTAGCAATACCAGCCGGAAAAGTCATGAAAAGATTTGGATATAAATGGGGAATAGTAGTTGGCTTGCTGCTCTTCGCAGTCGGATCATTCCTTTTCTACCCTGCTGCTTCCACGCGATCCTATGTGTTTTTTCTTGGTGCACTGTTTATTATTGCCAGTGGCCTTGCTTTTTTGGAAACTGCAGCAAACCCTTATATTACGGTATTGGGAGATCCGGAAGGGGCTGCAGGAAGAATTAACTTTGCACAGAGTTTTAACGGTTTAGCTGCGACGCTTGCTCCGTTTCTTGGCGGACTCTTTATCTTATCAGGTGAATCGCTGACTCCTGAACAGGAGGCTGCAATGTCACCGGCACAGCTCGATCATTACCTGAATACGGAAGCAGCGTCTGTACAGATTCCATTTTTGATTATTGGTGCGGTAGTTCTGCTTGTGGCCGTTTTTCTAATGCGTACGCCATTACCCGAGATAGAAGAAAACGATCAGGAAGCCGGGCATGAAGGATCTTTGCTCAAGCATAAAAACCTCATGTTTGGTGTAGTTGCGGAGTTCTTTTATGTAGGTGCACAGGTTTGTATCAGCAGTTTCTTCATTCGTTTTGCAGAACAGGTAGCGGGTATACCAGAGAAACCTGCAGCAATGTATCTTTCAGGTGCCCTGCTTGGTTTCATGGCGGGCCGTTTCATAGGAACATTTCTGATGCGCTATATTGCTCCGGCCAAATTACTGGCGCTTTATAGTCTGATTAATATTGTATTAGTACTTGCCGCAGTATTGCTGGACGGTTATGCTTCTGTATATTCACTAATTGGTGTTTTATTCTTTATGTCAATTATGTTCCCGACAATATTCTCTCTAAGTATCAGGGGGCTGGGTTCAAAAACAAAAGAAGGGTCTTCATTATTGATTATGGCAATTGTGGGTGGCGCTTTCTTCCCGGTAATTATGGGTAAGTTATCCGATATGACTAATATTCACCTGGCTTATATTGTTCCGGTATTTGCTTTCATCGTAATTTTCTTCTTTGCACTCCGGAATTTAGGAGTCAAGAAGCTTACTCTTTCCCAGGCTCACTAAATTCCTTCATGATAGACAGTCATCAGCATTTCTGGATTTATGATCAGGTAAGACACAGCTGGATTCCGGATGAATATGCTGCGATACGCAGAAATTTTCTACCGGAAGATCTTGCCCCGGTTCTGCTGGAAAATCAAGTGGCTGGCTGTATTGCTGTTCAGGCAGATCAAACACTAGCAGAAACTGACTTTTTACTTGGTCTGGCGGCAGAAAACCCTATAATTCTGGGAGTGGTTGGCTGGGTAGACCTCAGAGGGAATCAATTGGAAAAGGAGCTGGAATATTACAGTTCTTTTCCCTTGCTTAAGGGGTTTCGTCATATACTTCAGGGAGAACGGGAAAGAGACGCATTCCTTCGGCCAGATTTTAAAGCTGGCCTCGCCTTGCTGGAAAAGTATGGTTTTAGCTATGATATTTTGGTGCACGCAGATCAGCTGCAATATGTACCAGACCTTCTGGCGGCATTCCCCGGCTTGTCTTTTGTATTAGACCATTTAGGAAAACCTGCTATTGCATCCGGAGAAATCTCTTCCTGGAAGAAAGATATGCAGGCTATTGCAGCCTATGATAATGTCAGTTGTAAGGTGTCGGGAATGGTAACCGAGGCCGATCTTAATAATTGGAAGCCTGCTGATCTCAGCCCTTATCTGGATACTGCCGCAGAGTTATTTGGTATGAACAGACTGATGTATGGATCGGACTGGCCTGTATGTCTGGCAGCAGGCTCCTATGCTGCTGTTAAAAATGTGGTGTCAAACTACTTTGGCGCCTTCTCTGATACCGAACAATACGCTTTTTTTAGCGGGAATGTTTCGGCCTTTTACAAGCTCTGAAGTTTTTTATATACATTGGCATAATAAACAGACATATCAAATAATAGCTAAACCTATTTATTCATGAAAACAACTTTATTATGTTTTGCTGCCGCAGGACTGTGCTTCACTGCGTGTCAGTCAGGGACGCAGCAGCAGGCGACGGCAGAAGCAGATTCTGCTGCAATCAAAATGATCAATGATTCCAGTTTTGCCGCGCGCCTCAGAACAATTGCTTCTGATGAGTTTGAAGGTAGAAAACCATTTACAAACGGAGAAACCAAAGTAATCAACTATCTCAAAGAGCAGTTTAGCAGCCTGGGGTTAAAGCCGGGGAATGGGGATAGTTATTTCCAGGAAGTACCGATGGTGGAGATCAGATCTACACCGGAGTCGAAACTTGTTTTTACCGGCGCTAAAGGCAAAGTAAGTGCAGACTATTTAAAAGATTTCGTGGCCGCTACACGCCGCGTGCAGGAAAATGTTAGTCTGGAGAACTCACCGGTGGTTTTTGCCGGATATGGGATTGTCGCACCAGAATACAACTGGAATGACTATGCCGGACTGGATGTGAAAGGTAAAACTGTTGTGGTGATGATTAATGATCCTGGATTTTCAGATTCCACCTTATTCAAAGGGGAGAATATGACCTATTACGGACGCTGGACTTATAAATTTGAAGAGGCTGCCCGTCAGGGAGCGGCTGGTATTCTGATTATCCATGACACAGAACCTGCAGCTTATCCATGGTCGGTTGTTCGCAGCGGATGGTCAAAATCTAAATTACAACTCGAAGAGAAAGATAATAATATGTCCAGGGCAATTATGGAAGGCTGGATTAGTCTGGACGTTGCTAAACAGCTTTTTAAATTAGGTGGGCAGTCAGATGCTTTATTCGCAGCAGCTAGAAAAAAAGGCTTCAAAGCGGTTGATTTAAAGGTTACTACCGGAATGAAGATTACTAATACGATTAAAAAATCGATATCTAATAATGTAGTCGCTGTTATTCGCGGAACCAAAAGACCGCAGGAGAATATTATCTATTCGGCGCACTGGGATCACCTGGGAATAGGTGAGCCGGTAAAAGGCGATTCAATTTATAACGGGGCAGTAGATAATGCAACAGGTGTTGCTGCTTTACTGGAGATCGCAGCAGCCTATCAAAAAGCAGCAATTAAGCCAGAACGTTCTATTGTATTTGTTTCTTTCACAGGAGAAGAGCAAGGTTTGATTGGTTCAGAATTCTACGCTAAGAACCCGGTTTATCCTTCTGCTTCAACTGTTGCTGACATTAATATGGATATGATGGGAATGGCCGGAAAAACGAAAGATGTCGTAGTTTACGGATTTGGTCAGTCAGAACTGGAAGATTATGCCGCTGCATCTGCAAAAAAACAAGGCAGGGTACTGGTTCCTGACCCAGTTCCATCATCTGGTTTGTATTACCGATCAGACCATTTCAACTTTGCAAAAGTGGGCATACCTTCGTTATTTACCGGATCTGGTGTGGATAGTTTCAAGCATGGAAGAGAGTGGGGGCTGCAGCAGGTAGCAGATTATACGAAGTCACGGTACCATGCACCTCAGGATAATGCAGATGCGATCACAGATTATAGCGGAATGGTAGAAGATGCCAGATTGCTGTTTGATATGGGATATACCATGAGTATGGAATCTACTTTCCCTTCCTGGAAAGAAGGTTCTGAATTTAAAGCGATACGGGATAAGAAATAATCCTGATCATACAGGTTAAAAAGAAAAAGGGTGTATCATAAATTATGATCACCCTTTTTCTTTTTAACCTGTATTTTGATAGTTAATCTATTCGTTTCCTGTTTAAAAAAGGGGCAGTTGCACGGTTCTGGTAACCATGAAGCCCGGCGTTAAACAGGATAATCAATGTACAGAGCAATGCTGTCCAGGCAACAGCAGGATTAACCTCCCAATTTTTCACGGCAATTCCAATTATTCCCCATGAAGCAGCACTCGCATACTCACGCATATTTCTTCGCCAGATCATCAGAATAAAGATTGCAGTGGCAATAAACAGTAGTCCTATCGCCCATAGCTCAGGTTCCAATGGTGTACCTGACCATCCCACGGAGACAAGCCACGCCGCTATATTTACAATCACAGCTACGTTTACCCAGCCAAAATATAGGCTGAAAGGCCACCATATAAAAAATATAATTTGAGGCGGAGCGTCCCATCGTTCCATATTTGTACGCAATATAATTCTAAGCAGTGACAGAAAAAGAGCAAGGATCAGTATAACAGATAATCCAGGCATATCCTGTACAAAAGCAACCACCCAAGCCGCATTAAAAAGGTTTGCGAGAATAAAAGACCAGCCAATCTGTAAAACAAAGCTGGTATCTGCCTTTTTGGAAAACCAGTCACGGATCTGATAAATACCAAATGCCAGTAAGCCCAGGTATATGAGGCCCCAAATACTGAATGCATATCCGGCAGGAGTGAGCAGGTGTTCGTATTTTGCAGAGATCTCACCGATGGCAGGATTCCCGAAGTATTTACTATTTACCAGGTAATTCACTGCAATTGTCAGGACTAATGACAGCAGATTTAAAATTTGTAAGGTTTTTTTCATCTTTGGCAAACTTTTAATTTAACCTGAAAATAAATCAGCTGATTAATGCTAACCGGGTATCAGCAGGATATTACTGGTCATCTTGCTGGAAACGGTTTGTGCCGGTCCACTGTTGATGGAGATGATCATAGACTGATCAAATTCCAGCTTATCCAGCACTTCGATGCTTGAACCCAATCCAAGCTGTAATTGTTTAAGATATTTCAGAAAAGGTGTACTTGTATCCCTCACGCTTCCTACTTTACCCTTATTGCCTACCTCCAGATCGCTCAGACGGATATTTGCATAAACTGGCATCTTTCCATTTTCTGCAGGGATAGGGTCCCCATGCGGATCAAAAGATGGATTGCCCAGAAAGGCATCCAGCTTTGCGGCGAGTCTGTCATCCTGAATATGTTCCAGCTGCTCAGCAATATCATGTACTTCGTCCCAGTCGTAGCCCAATTTCTCTACAAGGAAAACCTCCCAAAGACGGTGTTTACGGATAATATCAAGTGCTGACGCCTGTCCCGAGGCGGTAAGTTTAGCCCCTTTAACCTTATCATAGGAGATTAGAAGTTTCTCCTGAAGCTTCTTAATCATATCGATTACAGATGCCGGATTATTATCCAATGCTGCTGCGATTGCTTTAGGGCTTACTTTCAGTCCATTCTGATCAATATGATAAATGGCTTTAAGATAGTTTTCTTCGGAGTAGGTTTTCTTCATGATTGTGTCTGCATACAAAAATATAAATATTTAACCAGTTTTATTAATTAGGTTAATCTAATTATATATATTTGGCAAGTCTAATAAAAAATAAACTATACAACTAATTAATGTCATGAGACTATTTTTAAGCTTTATACTCTTGCTTCCCGGATTGTATACCTATGCACAGCAGGGGCAACTTTCCGGCGAAATTACTGCAGCCGGAAAACCATTAAAAGGCATTCAACTCGAATTGAGGAAAAACAACATCCGTGTGGAAACTGATAGCAGCGGACTATTTCAGTTCAAAGACGTCCCCGCAGGGAAATATCAGCTTACGGCAGGAGGCACCGGCTATTTTCAGCAAACGGTACCGGTTACCGTTATTGCGGACAGCACCGTGCAGATTAATATGGTATTAAAAGCAGACGCAGATGATTTGAATGAAATTGTGATAACTGGCACAATGAAGGCTGTGAGCAAGCTCGAAAGTCCAATTCCTGTTGAGGTTTATACACCCGCTTTTTTCAGGAAAAATCCAACTCCGAGTTTATTTGAAGCTGTTGGACAGATTAATGGTGTGCGGCCGCAGATTAATTGCAGTATCTGCAATACAGGGGATATACATATTAATGGAATGGAGGGACCTTATACTTTGATCCTGATAGATGGAATGCCTATTGTGAGCAGTCTGTCTAGTGTTTATGGCCTGAGTGGTATTCCAAATAGTCTGGTGGAGCGTATAGAAGTAGTAAAAGGACCTGCTTCTTCTCTTTATGGTTCGGAGGCAATGGGCGGTGTAATTAACGTGATTACAAAGAATGCAGTCAAAGCACCTTTATTTAGTTTCGATGCTTTTAGTACGTCCTGGAGAGAGTATAATGTAGACGCAGGTGTCAGGTTCAGAGGAAAGCAATGGAACAGTCTGCTGGGTATTAACTACTTTAATGCACAGCATCCAATGGATAATAATGGGGATGGTTTTACAGACCTGACTATGCAGCACCGGATCTCTGTGTTTAACAAATGGAACTTTACCCGAAAAGAAAACCGGGAGGCCAGTGTAGCCGCACGTTTTGTAAATGAAGATCGCTGGGGCGGGCAAATGGACTGGACAAAAGCAGACCGTGGTTCCGATGAAGTTTATGGTGAAAGCATTTATACCCGCAGATGGGAACTGATCGGTGTATACCAGTTACCGTTTAAAGAAAAAATCATGACGCAGTTTTCTTATAACTGGCACGATCAGAATTCTTATTATGGAGATGTACCGTATATGGCTACGCAAAAGAACTATTTTGCACAGATGTACTGGAACAAGGATCTGGGTAAACGGCATAATCTTTTACTGGGCGGTACATTCCGCTATAACTGGTACGATGATAATACGCCAGCTACCTCCAGCACAGATGGGTTAAGCAATCAACCTGCTAAAACCCCTTTACCTGGAATTTTTATCCAGGACGAATGGAAAATATCAGATAAGAATACACTGCTGGCTGGTTACCGTTATGATCATGATCGCAACCACGGCTCTATTCACTCGCCAAGAATTGCTTATCAATACACCAAAAATCAGCGAAATACGCTAAGATTTAGTATGGGTACAGGTTTTCGCGTTGTGAATCTATTTACAGAAGATCATGCTGCGCTGACCGGAGCGAGGGAGGTTGTGATTACAGAGGCTTTGCAACCGGAAAGATCTTATAACAGTAATTTGAATTATGTATGGAAGATACCTGCTGACTTTGGTTTATTAAACATTGATGCAACCGGGTTCTACAGTTATTTTACCAATAAAATTGTAGGTGATTTCGATGTGGATCCTACTAAAATTATTTATTCTAATTTAAACGGGCACGCCATCTCCAGAGGATTTTCACTAAATACCGAACTGGTCTTAAATTCACCCTTACGTATCACAGCTGGATTAACTTATGCAGATGTATATCTGGTAGATAAGAACGAAGCAGGGATCAAAGAAAAAACCAGGCAGCTGCATGCACCGGTATGGAGTGGTACTTATGGTTTAACCTATACGTTTCCGGGAGACTTTATCATAGATTTGACTGGAGTATTTACAGGACCAATGCGTTTACCTATTCAGCCGGAAGATTACCGTCCGGAATACTCACCCTGGTTTAATATTGCGAATATTCAGCTGACAAAGAAATTAAAACATGGTGTGGAGATCTATGGCGGTGTGAAGAATCTGTTTAATTTTGTACCGAAAGATGTATTAATGAGGCCATTTGATCCTTTTAATAAAACTGCAGATGACCCCATAAGTAACCCAAAAGGATACACTTTTGATACTGCTTATAATTATGCACCGCTACAGGGAATAAGGGTGTTTGCGGGCCTGCGTTATCAAATTGACTGGAAGTGATGTATAGAAAGATAAAAACATTTGCCATCTTTTAGGTTTAATATTTGTTAGCCTTCCGATCAATTGTTTTTATGGAGTTACTGCATTCACTTTTTGGCGACGACCTCAGGGCCGCCTTACTTATTATTCTTAACCTGATAGTTATCGAAAGCCTGTTGTCTGTCGATAACGCAGCAGTACTGGCAACAATTGTAATGGATTTGCCAAAAGATCAGCGGAGCAAAGCTTTAAAATATGGAATAATCGGAGCCTATGTTTTTCGGGGGATTTGCTTGCTGATCGCTTCCTGGCTAGTGAAAATATGGTGGTTAAAACCATTGGGTGGGTTCTATCTGCTTTATTTGGCCCTGTCTTACTTTTTTAAAAAGAAGGAACCTGAAATATCTCCTGAAGTGGAAGCCATTCAGAAAAAGCAGAATTGGTTGTACCGCTCAACAATCGGGCTGTTGGGTACGTTCTGGGCAACGGTAGCACTGGTCGAAGTAATGGATCTGGCGTTTTCTATTGATAATGTATTTGCAGCAGTAGCATTTACTGATAAAATGGGATTGATTTATACAGGAGTATTTATAGGAATACTGGCTATGCGGCTGGTGGCTCAATTCTTTGTGAAGCTGATGGAAAAATTCAAATTTCTGGAAACAGCAGCATTTCTGGTAATCGGGCTTTTAGGGTTGAAATTGAGTTCGTCTCTCTATGTTCATTTTAGCCCGGATTCAAGCCTGGCTATTTTTCTGGAGGGCGAAAAAACAGATCTGTATGTTTCTGTGCTCACTGTCGCAGTTTTCATATTACCGGTGCTGAGTTCTCTCTTGTTTAACTTTCCGAAAAAGCAAGTCTGAAAATAGATTTTTACTGGTTTTAAATAGATTTTAACCGGTTTGATGAAAATTGTGCGCTGTTAACTCCGTGATTGTCAAAAAAATATACATGTCAACAGTTATTTGGTAAAATCTTTGTGTAAATTGAGTTGACGTAAGATTAACGGATTTAAACTCAGAACTCATGAAAAGATTACTTTCTTTATTTGCTGTACTCAGTCTGTGTATCAGCATGAGCATGGCACAAACTACTGTACCTGCTACCCGGTTAAAAAAAGATGGTACGCCTGATAAGCGTTATTCTACTACAAAGGAAACCAAACCTGAGGTAAAACTTAAAAAGGATGGAACTCCGGACAAACGTTATGCCCCCTCTAAAGCTGCTACGGACCCGGCTGTTAAATTAAAAAAAGACGGAACACCGGATAAGAGATATACAACCACAGGGACAGCTACGACAGTAACTAAGCCTGAGGATGTTAAAACGCTTAAGAAAGTAAGCACCGCTCCATCCAGAACAACAGCTGCGGTTAAAGATTACAAACCGACTGTTGACAGGAGTCTTTCCGGGCCAAATGGTGAGCAGATCCTTACAGGACCACGTGGTGGAAAATACTACATCAACAAGAATGGGAACAAAACCTATGTAAAAAGGGAAGCTAATTAGAAAAACAGGTCAGATACTATTCAGAAATATGTAATTTGTTTGCCGGATATATTTCGTATCCGGCTTTTTTATTTTAAGAAATTATGAAATTATCTTTTTTTTCAATTTTGCTTGCCTTGGGTCTTTTCTGCAGTCGTACTGCCGTAGCCCAGCAACAACCAGCACCACAAACTGCTGTTTTGAATCATATTGCGGTTTACGTGACCGAGTTGAAACGGAGTGCAGATTTTTATACTTCAGTATTAAAGCTGCAATTAATGGAGGAGCCGTTTAAGGATGGTAAACATGTTTGGTACACGTTAGGTCCTGCTGGTCAGTTACATTTAATTCAGGGCGCTTTACAGCCTGTGAACCCAAATAAGAATGAACACCTTTGTTTTAGTGTAGTCTCTATAGACGAATTCATTGCAGGTCTTAACAAACAAAAGATCCATTTTGAAGACTGGGGTGGAGGTGCTGACAAAGTAACGTTACGTGTTGACGGCGTCAAACAAATTTATTTCCAGGATCCTGATGGGCACTGGATAGAAATCAACGACGAAAGAAAAGGAAAATAAAGACCTTTATCTTATTTTTGTCAAAACCCTCCCCATGCAACAGATCCCACGTAGTACCATAGAGAAAATTATTGCTCCTGTGCACCGTTTTATTAATCTGGAATATACAGGCGGAATTGTACTCTGCTGCAGTGTTCTGGTTGCGATAATATGGGCGAATTCTTCGTTTGCAGATGCTTACCATCATTTATGGGAAATTAACTTCAGTGTTGGTTTTGCCGGGTTTACACTGAACCATCCATTGCATATCTGGATTAACGACGGGCTAATGGCCTTGTTTTTCTTTGTCATCGGACTTGAGCTTAAGCGCGAATTTATGGATGGTGAACTCTCTACCCTTCAGAAAGCGTCATTGCCAATGATGGCGGCACTGGGTGGTATGCTTGTGCCTGCATTGATTTATTGGTTTATGAACCGTGGAACCACTGCCTCCCATGGCTGGGGTATTCCGATGGCTACAGATATTGCTTTTGCGTTGGCCCTGCTTTCTATGGCGGGTAAACATATTCCGCCTTCTGTTAAAGTATTTCTTTCTGCACTTGCTGTTGCCGACGATCTGGGAGCAGTGCTGGTCATCGCTTTCTTTTATACTGAAAATCTTAACTTCATTCCGCTTGCGTTTGCAGCAGGACTATTAGTTATCCTTTTTGCCGGAAACAGATTAGGTATCAGGGCTGTCGCATTTTACCTGATCATCGGATTGGGTGTCTGGGCTGGCTTTCTTCTTTCAGGAGTACACGCAACTATTGCCGGTGTGCTGGTTGCTTTTACAATTCCTGCAGTGAGAAAAATCGATGAGAAACTGTTTTCATCTAATCTCAGACGACTTTCAGACGAGTTCGAAAAGGACATACCGCAAAGCGGAACATTTACTACAGCTCACCAGCACCATACGATAGAGGAGGTTAAAACACTGGCACTGGCAGCGGAAACCCCATTGCAAAAAATTGAACATGCACTGCATCCATGGGTTGCATTTTTGATTATGCCTTTATTTGCACTGGCAAATGCAGGAATTATTATCGGCTCCGATTTCTTTACAGCTATACAGAATCCGGTTAGTTTCGGAGTAATTCTGGGACTCATCGTTGGTAAGTTTGTAGGTGTTCTTGTTTTTACATGGCTGATGGTTGCCAGCGGCTTGTCGCGGCTTCCCGAAAATGCGGAATGGAAGCATATTACAGGTCTGGCTTTATTAGCAGGAGTTGGTTTTACTATGTCTCTGTTTATCAGTAATCTGGCATTTCAGGAACTTGTGTACATTGAGCAGGCGAAATATGGAATTTTACTGGCTTCGATTATCGCAGGAACCCTTGGTCTGACTATGCTTAAATTAACGGCTAAGTCTAAAACTTAACTTAGAATGCCATCTACAGGTCATTAGCCCGTATGTAGCGCTTTTTTTGCAAACACTTTTATTGATTTCCTGTTCTAAAAAGAAAAGGAAAATTATGACATTCAGAAAAAATATATCCCGGGGCACAAATTGTTCTACGCTGATAGTAGTGGGTGTACTTGCTGTTTCGGGTATTGTGATGGCCCTTAAATACGCCTATGACAGCGGACCTAAAGCAAAAAAAAGAAAGGGTAATAATGGAGATAGATTGCAGGAAGATTTGCGTGAAAAAGTAAGAGACCATGCCAGTCAGCTACTGCCACGTGGCAAGCAGCATAGCCCGGTAAGGCACACGATTAAATCAGATCTCCCTAAATCCAGACAGCTTCCTCCTGATCCGGATAATTATGATCCTCAATTTTAACGTGTCTCAATATATTTTCAGCCCTAGCGAAACGCCCCAGTTATTTCCCGGGGCTTTTTTTATAAATAAGCTACTGGTTATTATGTAGAAGGGCAGATCTTATGTCGGGGTTTGTAAAGGTATTTCTAATGTAATATTAAACAGACAAATGGAATTCAGGAAAACTTTTAATCAGATCGAGCGTTTATAAGGTTAAAAAATAAGCTGACTGGAATACTATGTCTTATAAAATACTTTTAATAGAGAACGACGAGAAATTGGTCGAAGTTCTGCGGGAAATTCTGGAAAATGCAGGGCATCAGCTTCATGTACTTCCAGAAACATACGATATCAGACCTATTGTGACTGAATTTAAGCCTGATTTGGTCTTACTGGATTTCTTATTGCCCGGAATTAACGGAGGGGAACTTTGTTCCCAATTGAAGCGAATGGAGCAACACCAGCACATTCCGGTAATTATCATGTCGGCATTCCCCAGGGTAATGCTTTCATTGGGAGATTATGGCTGCAATGCATTTATAGCAAAGCCGTTTGATCTGAATAATTTACTGGAACAGATAGAAGATTGTATTCACGAGCCAGACCGTAGTTTTCTTGCTTGAAAACAAATTGGCCGCTCTACTGAGGCCATATAAACAAATACGTTTGTAGCTAAAAAAACAGCCCCTGTCCATATGGACAGGGGCTGTTTTTTTAGTTGATAATTTTAATTAGAGCGTCTTACCAGAAGATGCTATATAAGGCAACAATAATTCCGCAGATAATTAAAGCACCTGCAGCAAATGTCTTGTTAGTTTTAAACATACTTACATCAATATCAAGACCTTTAGGGTTCACGCCACTTCTGTTTTCTAGTTTACTAATGATAAACATGGCTACAATACAAATTACAAATACAAAGCCCATGCGGTCAAGGAAAGGGATTTCGTACAACATACTGCCATCTTTTTGTTCGACCAGTTTGGAGAATCCATAAGGACTAAGCCAGGAAAGATCTGTGAAGTTTGGCATCGCTTTGAATACGACCGAAAGTATAAAACCACCGATTGTTGCAAAAAGTGCTGCATTCGAAGTAGTTCTTTTCCAAAAGAAGCCGAGAATAAACATTGCAAATATACCCGGAGAAACGAAACCTGTATACTCCTGTATAAACTGAAAACCACCCTTTTTATCAATACCCAGCTGAGGTGCAATTATAATAGCTAATACCATAGCTACGATTACTGCAATTCTGCCGATAATAACCTGTTTGTTTTCGTCTGCGTCTTTGTTAATTACTTTTTTATAAACATCCAGTGTAAAGATGGTTGCGATACTGTTTGCTTTTCCAGCAAGTGAGGCAACAATTGCAGCAGTTAATGCTGCAAATGAAAGCCCTTTAAGGCCTGCAGGTAATAAGTTAAGCAGAACCGGATAAGCTGAATCTGCATTCAGGGAACCATCTTTCATCATATCTGTAGCGAAATTTCCATAACCTTCCTGATACAATACATAGGCTGCAATTCCAGGCAATACCACAATAACAGGCATTAGTAATTTTAATCCTGCAGCGAATAATAATCCATTTCTCGCTGTAGGTAAATCCGCGCCCAATGCACGTTGAGTAATGTATTGATTGCAGCCCCAGTAATTCAGGTTGACAATCCACATACCACCAATCAGTACAGAAAGACCAGGCAGATCCATATAATGCGCATCTTCTTTATGGAAAATCATCTGGAAGTGATCTGCTGCACGGTCTTTAATGATGCCCAGGCCGTTTATTACACCTGTAGTACCAAAATGTGTTGATACCAGTTCCAGAGCCAGATAAGTCGTGGCCAAACCTCCCAGAATCAGGAAGAATACCTGAATAACATCTGTATATCCGATTACTTTCATTCCACCCAGTGTAATGATAATGGCGAATGCCGCCAGCACATACATACAAGCTGTAGTATTAATACCGGAAATACTGTTAATTGCCAGTGCCCCCAGGTAAAGAATGGAGGTCAGGTTGACCACAACATATAATAACAACCAGAAAATGGCCATAATCATTGCCACTGTACCATTATAACGCTGCCCCAGAAATTGCGGCATGGTATAGATCTTATTTTTCAGATAAACAGGAATAAAAAATATGGCGACGATAATCAACGTAGCTGCCGCCATCCATTCATAGGTAGCGATTGCAAGACCCATAGTGAAGCCGGAACCACTCATGCCGATAAATTGTTCCGCAGATATATTTGAGGCGATCAGAGAAGCTCCGATAGCCCACCAGGTTAGCGAATCTTTAGCGAGGAAAAAATCTTTCGAATTTTCTGCCTGCGCCTGTTTTTTTCGGTATACCGTCCAGCCATAAAGGGCGACAATCAGGAAGTAAACCAGAAATACGACGTAATCGTAAGTACCTAATGAGTTCATGAAATTTAAATTTGGAAGGTGAATATAGTTAAATATATCTATTGATGATATTTTCTAACAATTCTTGCTTACCACTGATTGTTTCCGGTTCGCCATGCTCAATTGCATATTCTCTCAGGCCTTCCAATGTTATTTTTCCAGCTTCAAAATCACTTCCGGCACCACTGTCAAAAGATGCGTAGCGTTCCTTACGGATTTTGGTGTAATCGGAATGCTGCAGAATCTGATCGGCGGTTACCAAAGCTCTTGCAAAAGTATCCATCCCGCCGATATGTGCATGGAACAGATCTGCTGGGTCCGTTGAATTTCTCCTGATTTTTGCGTCAAAGTTAATACCGCCTCCCTGCAAACCACCGGCTTCCAGTACGATGAGCATCGCTTCGGTCACCTCGTTTATATTATTAGGAAACTGATCTGTATCCCACCCATTTTGATAATCTCCTCTGTTCGCATCCATCGAGCCCAGTAAACCTGCATCTGCAGCTACCTGAACCTCATGCTGGAAGGTATGTCCGGCAAGTGTGGCATGGTTAACTTCCAGGTTAAGTTTAAAATCTTCCAGCAGGTCGTACTGACGCAGGAAACTTATTACCGTAGCAGCATCATAATCATATTGATGCTTCGTAGGTTCACACGGCTTAGGCTCAATCAAAAACGTCCCTTTAAAACCCTGGCCTCTTGCATAATCTTTAGCTGAATGCAGGAATTTTGCCAAATGCTCCTGTTCTCTTTTTGTATTGGTATTCAAAAGGCTCATATATCCCTCACGACCACCCCAGAATACGTAGTTTTCACCACCAAGTGCTATCGTTGCATCCAGTGCAGATTTTACCTGCGCTGCCCCATGTGCAAGCACGTGAAAATTAGGATTGGTTGCAGCACCGTTCATATATCTGCGGTGAGAAAAAAGATTAGCGGTACCCCAAAGAAGTTTTACCCCACTTTCTGCCTGTTTCTGTTTGGCGTAATCAACTAAAGCCTGCAGACGTCTGTCATTTTCTTTAACGTCATTTGTATAATCCACCAGGTCGACATCATGAAAACAATAATAAGGTAGATTCATTTTGGTAATGAACTCAAATGCAGCATCCATTTTGTCTTTTGCACGTTCCACAGCATCTGCTTTTTCATTCCATGGATGCAACAGGGTCGCTTCACCAAAAGGATCACCGCCTGTAGCCACAAATGAGTGCCAGTAAGCGCAGGCAAACTTCAAATGGTCTTTCATGCTTTTGCCGGCAATGATTTTATTTTCGTCGTACCAGCGGTAAGCTAGTGGATTATCTGATTTTGCCCCTTCGAACTTAATCTGTCCGATACCTTTAAAAAATTCTTTACTTCCGGTAGTTATAGTTGTCATATTTAAAATATAGATTAGGTTAGGAAATTTGTATTAGGATTTTGGCATTAGTTCCAGCCAGTCCTGATAAAGTGAATTATATAGTTGTTGTTTATCTGGTTCTGTATAACTCAGCGCTTTTTTGTTCTGAAAAGCTTCTTTGGCTTGTTTGTAAACACCAGCACCAATACCAGCACCCAATGCTGCACCTGTACTGCCATCATTATCGTATAGCTCTACGGGTACACCTGTTGCATTTACGAAAGCTTTTAAAAATACTTCGCTATGGAAAAGATTAGCCTTTCCAGCTCTGATTACATTCGGATATAGTCCATTGGAGCGCATAATATCCAGTCCATAACGGAAAGAGAAAGCAATACCTTCCTGTACAGCACGAAAAACATGTCCGGGCGTGTGTAAGTTAAGGTCTATAGCGCTTATCTGTGCACCTGTATAGGTATTACAGAGCATTCTTTCTGCGCCATTGCCAAAAGGGGTCACCTTTAAACCTGCAGACCCGTCAGGCACTTTTGCCGCAGCCGCATTCATTGCAGGATAGTCGAGCCCTGTACCAAATAATTGCTTGGCCCAGCGGTTCATACTGCCCGTACCGTTAATACACAGTAGAATTCCAAGACGTTGATTGTCTTTAGTATGGTTAACATGTGCAAAGGTATTTACCCGTGATTGCGGATCATAAGCCAGTTGATCAGAGACACCGTAGATTACACCCGATGTGCCTGCGGTCGCTGCGACTTCTCCAGGTTCCAGTACATTCAGGGATAATGCATTATTGGGTTGATCACCGGATTTATAACTTACCGGAATACCGGTCTTAAGACCCAGTAAAGCAGCTACATCCTGATCCAGTCTGCCATGTTCGGAGAAAACAGGTCTGATTTCCGGAATAAGATTGCGGTCGAGGTCATAATAGTCAAGTAATTCGGCTGACACTTCTTGTTTATTAAAATCCCAGAAAATACCTTCGGATAGAGCAGAGATACTGGTTGTAATTTCTTTAGTCAGCTTCATGGCAATAAAGTCGCCGGGAAGCATGAATTTATAAATACGGGCGTAGATATCAGGTTCATTCTGTTTTACCCAGGCCAGCTTAGATGCCGTAAAATTCCCGGGCGAATTGAGTAGGTGGGAGAGACAGAATTTTTCTCCCATTTCTTTGAAAGCAGTATTACCTAATTCCACGGCCCGGCTGTCACACCAGATTATGCTGTCACGCAGTACCTTCTGATCTTGATCAACCAGGACCAGACCATGCATCTGGTAGGCAATTCCAATGGCACCGATATCCTGAGGATTAAACGGATGCTGTGCTTTACAGCGTTCAAAAGCAAGCTGTACATGAGACCACCACATTTCCGGAGACTGTTCAGCCCAACCGGTTTGCCGGACAGTAATGAGACTTTCTTCATCAGGGTATTGAGCAGAGGTCAATGTTTGTTGTGTATGCGCATCCAGCACAGCCAGTTTGACTGAAGAAGTACCGATATCAATTCCGAGTAGTAACATATTTATGTAGATCGCTTGTTTAAAATATACATGGTTCAGCTTCCGAATTTAGCTTATTATTTTTATTATGCAATCGATTGCCTTGATTTTTTGCATTTTTATTTACTGAGCTTTAACAAGTTAATGCACGGTTGATTTTTGCGAATTCTGAATTTCAAAGGAATACTGTAAAATAGGGCGCATAAAAAAAGAGCGACCATTTGGTCGCTCTTTTTTTATGAATACACTCAAAAGGATAATAGACTCCTTTTAAAGGATTTTTATTTTGGTTAGATGGATTTGAAAACTACAATACCATTATGTCCACCAAAACCGAATGTATTGCTCATTGCTACTTTAACTTTAGCAGAGATCGATTTTCCGGTAATAATATTCAGGTGTGCAGGGATTGCAGGATCTAATTCGTCTGTATTGATTGTTGGAGGAATAATATTGTCTCTCATAGACAACAGACAGATAATAGCTTCAATTGCACCAGCAGCACCAAGAAGGTGTCCGGTCATTGATTTAGTCGCACTGATTTTTAAATTGTTTTTTTCTGTGCCAAGCAGATTTACTACCGCATTGATCTCAGAAAGATCACCTACAGGTGTGGAAGTTGCATGAGTGTTCAGATAATCTACATCATGGATAGTAAGACCAGCTTCTTCCAGTGCTAAAGTCATTGCATGCGACGCACCGATTCCTTCCGGATGGGTTGCGGTCATATGGTAAGCATCGGCAGTCATAGCTGCGCCGCCTACTTCTCCGTAAATTTTAGCACCACGTTTTACGGCGTGCTCGTATTCTTCCAGAACTAATGCACCTGCACCTTCACCCATTACAAATCCATCGCGTTTTACATCAAATGGTTTGGAAGCGGTTTCTGGTGTAGCATTTTGAGCAGACATGGCTTTCATAGCACAGAATCCACCTACTGAAGAAGCAGAGACCGGTGCTTCAGATCCGCCGGTAATAATCACTTTTGCTTTACCCAGACGAATATAATTGAAAGCATCCATGATCGCTGTATTTGATGTAGCGCACGCAGATACCGTTGTGTAATTGATACCCATATAACCGTTACGGATTGAAATCATGCCCGATGCCATGTTGGCAATCAGTTTGGGAACAAAGAACGGACTGTATCTCGGTGTACCATTACCTAAGGCAAATTCAGAAGCTTGTTGTTCAAACGTATCCATACCACCTTGTCCTGAACCCCAGATTACACCAACGTCGAAAGGACTCATTTTTTCGAAATCAAATCCTGAATCTTTAATAGCTTCATCTGAAGCAACCAGTGCATATTGGGTGAAACGGTCAGTTCTTTTAATATCAGAACGGTCTAAATATTTGGTAACATCATAATCCTTGAGTTCACAGGCAAATTGTGTACGGAACAGGGAAGCATCAAAACGTGTGATTTTTGCAGCCCCGCTTTTACCGGCAATCGTATTGCTCCAGAAAGTATCTACATCATTTCCTAGTGGGGTTAGTGCCCCAATTCCCGTGATAACAACTCTTTTTAACATATGCATTTTTATAATTAATATATGATCAGGGCCTGAGCCAGCTGATTAAAATTCAAAAGTAAGATTATTATTTATGCTCAATTGCACATTTTAGGCTTTATTTTCAGACCAAGGGCAATTCCCGGGCAAAAATACAAATATTCAGCATGAAAAAGCCCAGTGATTTCTTTATAAAATTCCTGTAACTTGTAACCCGGGGCATTTTTGGTAGAATGTAAAAGTACTGATACTGCCTTTTGCCTTTGCTTATCTGCCGGGTTGCGATACCGTTGCGATACCCTTCCTTTACCCTTGGGATACCCGTTGATATACCCTTTGGGTAAAGGAAGGGTATCCCAAGGGTAAAGGAAGGGTATCGCAACCGGCCGGAATACAGACAGAAATCCAGGAGTCTACTGAATTAAATACAGACTAGCAGCCAACTGGAAGAAGAATAGGGAAGGGAGGAAATTTAGTTTTTGATCCAGATTTTAAACTGGATATATTATATTTGGTAATCCAAAAATTTAATAAAAACATGTCAGATCATAAAAAAGAAATATTCGACAGTGTAGCCCAACGCTTGAAAATCGAAGGTTTTAACGTAGTAAACCGCGATGAAACCCGTCCATGGGGTGGTTTTTTTGTTATCGATGAAGAGCAGGCTCAACAATTCGCAAACGTTTATTTTGACGGATTGAATGTCGATGAATTAAGAATCTCCGGTAAACTGAGCCCTAAAATATTAATCGTTGCGCCTGCAACACGTTTGTCTTGGCAATATCACCACCGTCGTGCTGAAATCTGGCGTGTAGTAAGTGGTACAGTTGGTGTGATTACCAGCGAAACTGATGAGCAGGGCGAAGTACAGCAATTGACTCCCGGAACAACTATTAAATTATCTCAGGGTGAAAGACATCGCCTGGTAGGTCTGGATGACTGGGGTATTGTTTCTGAAATATGGCAGCATACAGATCCTTCTAATCCTTCTGACGAATCAGATATTGTTCGTGTAGAAGACGATTTCGGAAGATAATCCTATTCTAAAATACTTTAAAGCCGCGCCTTTCAGACGCGGCTTTTTTTGTGTGAAAATTAAAGCGCGCTTATATTCAAAACTTTACAGAATAATCCTATTCTTTTGTTATTTTTGTGATTTAGGCTGTGTAAATTTTTTCCGGCCGGCTTTTAATTTACTGTATGATAATTTTAGTTTTCTTTTTACTCCACTGGTTCCTTTCTCTTTTTTCCCAGACTTTCTTCCTTCACCGTTACGCTTCGCATAAGATGTTTAAGATGAATCCTTTTTGGGAGAAGTTTTTTTATGCGATCACTTTTCTATCGCAAGGTTCTTCATTTCTGAATCCGCGTGCCTACGCCATTCTGCATAGAATGCATCATGCTTTTAGTGATACTGAGAAAGATCCGCATTCGCCGCATTTTGTGAAGGATGTATGGGGTATGATGATACAGACAAAAAATATTTACCTGAATTATGCGAAATATAATGAAGAGCCCGAAGAACAGTTCCGTGATAATTACCCATCCTGGCCAATAATTGATAAAATAGGTGACTCATGGATAACCAGAATGATTTTTATCAGTTTCTATATCTGGTTCTACGTAACTTTTGCTACCGCATGGTGGATGTTCCTTTTACTGCCCGTTCATTTCCTGATGGGCCCGTTACATGGTGCAATCGTGAACTGGTGTGGTCATAAATATGGTTATGCTAACCACGATAACAATGATCACAGTAAAAACTCCCTTCCGTTGGACTTCCTGATGATGGGAGAGCTGTTTCAGAACAATCACCATAAAAAACCTAATAACCCAAATTTTGCTTCACGCTGGTTTGAATTTGATCCGACTTATCCGATCATGAAGGTTATGCACTGGATGCGTATTATTAAAATCCGGAAGTTATAATCTAATCTGTTTTAAGCAAGCTGGCAGAAGTGCTGCAGCTATAAAATAAAAAAATCCCCGTTCATTTGAACGGGGATTTTTTTATGCCTGATTAATCAGCTTTGCTTTTTGGTCTTGATCCGCTGAATCTGCGGTTACCACCACCGCCTCCGCCACCAGAAGGTTTTCTGGCACCGCTCAGGTTAGGTTTATATTCTGATCTGTCCTGACGGCCACCTCTGGAAGGTTTAGCTTTTCCTTTCCCTTTTGCAGCTGCTGCTCCGGAAAGCAGTGCCTGCCAGCTCATCGCAAAAGGATGGTCTTCTTGTACAGGGATTTTAATAGCAATCAGTTTTTCGATATCATCCAGGTATTCTTTTTCTTCGCTGTCGCAGAAAGAGAAGGAAATACCACTATTTCCGGCACGACCTGTACGGCCGATACGGTGTACATAAGTTTCCGGTACATTTGGCAGTTCGTAGTTAATTACGTGTGTAAGTTCATCTACATCTATACCTCTTGCTGCAATGTCGGTAGCGACAAGGATCCGGGTTGTCTTAGCTTTGAAATTAGTCAATGCTCTTTGTCTGGCATTTTGAGACTTATTACCGTGAATCGCTTCTGCTTTTACGCCAACTTTAATCAGATCCTTTACGATACGGTCTGCGCCATGTTTTGTCCGGGTAAAGACCAATGCTGTTGCGATAGTCTTATCTTGCAAAATGTGGATGAGCAGGTTTTTCTTATCGTTCTTTTCTACGAAATAGATACTTTGTTCAATCTTTTCTGCAGTTGAGGATACCGGAGTAACTTCCACTTTTAAAGGATTGGTTAAAATGGTATCAGCCAGTTTCTGAATCTCAGGAGGCATAGTTGCCGAGAAGAATAAAGTTTGTCTTTTTGCAGGTAATTTAGCGATCGTTTTTTTAACGTCATGGATAAAGCCCATGTCCAGCATTCTGTCTGCTTCGTCAAGAACAAAGATTTCTACATCTTTCAGGTTAATAAAACCTTGTCCCATTAAATCAAGTAAGCGGCCCGGCGTTGCAATCAGGATGTCTACACCACGGTGCAAAGCATCTGTTTGTGCCTTTTGTCCGACTCCGCCAAAAATAACCAGGTGACGAAGGGCAAGGTTTTTACCGTAGGCTTTGAAGCTTTCTTCGATCTGAATGGCAAGTTCACGGGTAGGGGTTAATACCAGCGCACGGATCGGTCTGGGACCTTTAGCATTCTGATGTTCTTTGTTCAGCAACTGCAACATAGGAATCGCAAAAGCTGCGGTTTTTCCTGTACCGGTCTGAGCGCAACCCAGTAAATCTCTGCTTGTTAATATTGTAGGAATAGATTGTTCTTGTATAGGTGTTGGGTTAGTATAACCCTCTGTTTGCAGCGCTTTTAAAATAGGCTCAATCAGGTTTAAATCTTCGAATAACAATGTGTTTGTATTTTAATTTGTAAAATGATGTTGAAACGTTCATGGCCGGCTTGTTCGCAAAGGCCGAATAGATTGCTGTTTAAACAATTACGTTCGTTGCAAATATACATATAAGTTATTTAACAATTTATTTTCTTTGGCTGCGTAATTCCAATAACCAGACTGACCACGATCATAGACAGATCAAAAAGGCTGAGTTGTTTTTTTTCAGGCATCTACTTTAATGAGTTGACTGCTGAAGGTAATGCTAATTGTTTATTTGTTGAAACTTCGTCAACTAATTGTGTGGATGAATGATTAAATTTGCATTTATACGTAAAGATTATGGCTGAACCAATTTATAACGATGACAGTATACGGTCACTGGACTGGAAAGAACACATCAGGCTACGCCCCGGTATGTATATCGGTAAGCTTGGTGATGGATCTGCCCAGGATGACGGGATCTATGTCCTGCTGAAGGAAATCATGGATAACTCTATCGATGAGTTCGTGATGGGTTCGGGACGCACCATTGATATTACTGTGTCTGATGCTAAGGTGAATGTCCGGGATTACGGTCGTGGTATTCCATTAGGTAAGGTGATCGACTGTGTATCTAAAATCAACACCGGTGGTAAATATGATAGTAATGCTTTTCAAAAATCCGTTGGATTAAACGGGGTAGGTACAAAGGCTGTAAATGCATTGTCCACAAATTTTGTTGTGCAGTCTTACCGTGATGGAAAAACTAAAAAAGTTGAATTTTCGAAAGGGGAGATCACTGTTGACCATCCGATTATCGACACAACGCAACGTAATGGTACTGCAATTACTTTTTATCCGGATGAAAGTATTTTCAGGAATTACCATTATATCCCTGATTTTGTAGAAAGCATGATTTGGAATTATGTTTTCCTGAACACCGGGCTTACAGTTAATTTTAACGGCCAAAAGTATTTTTCTGAACGTGGTCTGTACGATTTGCTCCATAAAGTTGCCGACGTAGAAAATATCCGCTACCCCATAATTCATTTATTGGGCAGTGATATCGAAATCGCGATGACTCACGGTCAGCAGTACGGTGAAGATTATCACTCTTTTGTTAACGGACAGCATACCACACAGGGTGGAACACACCAGGCTGCATTTCGTGAAGCCGTAGTGAAAACAATCCGTGAATTTTATAAAAAGGAATATGAAGCTTCTGATATCAGAGCTTCGATAATTGCGGCAATTTCTGTGAGGGTACAGGAACCTGTCTTTGAATCGCAGACGAAAACTAAATTAGGTTCTCAGAATATGGGACCTGAAGGGCCGTCTGTCAGAACCTTCATTAACGATTTCGTTAAAAAGGAACTGGACGATTACCTGCACAAACACCAGGACGTAGCTGAAGCTTTATTAAAAAGGATTCTACAGTCTGAGCGAGAAAGAAAAGATATCGCTGGTATTAAAAAACTGGCCAATGACCGCGCGAAAAAGGCATCATTGCATAATAAGAAATTGAGAGACTGTAAGGTGCACTTTAACAGTACACATGACAAGCGGTACGAGACTACGCTGTTTATCACAGAGGGTGATTCTGCATCGGGATCGATTACCAAATCCAGGGATGTAGACTGTCAGGCAGTTTTCAGTCTGAAAGGTAAACCTCTGAACTGTTATGAACTAACCAAAAAGGTTGTTTATGAAAATGAAGAATTCAACTTACTGCAACATGCTTTAAATATCGAAGACGGGCTCGACGGACTGCATTATAATAACATCGTAATTGCTACTGATGCCGATGTCGATGGTATGCACATCCGTTTACTGATGATGACTTTCTTCCTGCAGTTTTTCCCGGACCTGGTTCGTGCGGGACATGTATATATTCTGCAGACTCCACTGTTCCGGGTTAGAAATAAGAAAGAAACTATTTACTGTTATAGCGATGAAGAACGCAGAAGGGCGATCGATAAACTAGGTAGTAAACCTGAAATTACAAGGTTTAAAGGTTTAGGGGAAATTTCTCCTGACGAGTTTGGTTTGTTTATCGGTAAGGATATCAGGCTTGACCCTGTGATTCTGAAAGATCAGACGATTAAAAACCTGCTTGAATACTATATGGGTAAAAATACACCAGACAGACAGCAGCATATTATCCGTAATCTGAGAATCGAAAAAGATACAATCGAAGAGTTGATTTCGGCTGATGCAGAAGCGGCAACAGCAGCTGTAACTGAAGATATTGTTAATGCAGAACCGGCTTAATCCGGTTCTGTTTTAGTTTCATTTGGGTGCTTCGGAGGTAAGACATCCACTTTTTCTTCCACTACTGTAATCTGAGTGTGTACCGCATACTTACTCGGTTTAATACCTTTATCATATTTCTCTGCATAGGCTTGTGTAAATTCGGCTCCGAAATACAGAATTATTGCTGTATAATAAATCCACAGTAGGATAACGATGATTGAACTTGCTGCCCCGAAAGCAGAACCCGGATTACCCTTTTCTATATAAATGCCAATTGCATATTTACCCAGTCCGAATAAAAATGCGGTAAATAAAGCGCCTATTACTGCCGACTTCCATCTGATAATCACATCTGGCAGAACTTTGAAGATGATAGTAAATACTGCGGTAACGGCAGCAACAGTGATGACATTGTTCAGAATGTAGATAATCAGTGTTGTGGTGTCATTGGCAACCGGAATAGCTTCTCCAATCCCTGTGCGTTGCAGCAGCTCACCAAGTCTTGATCCCAGACTGAGCACTACACTATTTATCACCAGAGACACCAAAAGCAAAAAACCCATAGATACAATCAGCGAAAAAGAAAGCAGACGGTTGGTAATCATTTTCAACCAGCCTTTTTTAGGAATTGCTTTAACCTTCCAAATCAGGTTAATACTATCCTGAATCTCTACAAAAATGGCTGTAGACCCCACAACAAGTGTTACAATTCCAATGATCAGGCCAATAGTAGATTTGCCGGTCACATTAGCATTAGTGACGAAACCCTGTAGCTGACTGGTCGCTTCCGGACCCACCATTTCAGTAATCTGATCGAATAGTTCAGTACCCGGATCCAGTTTATCACTGAAAAAAATACTGGCTGCTGAAATGATAATAATAATCAGAGGTGTCAGTGAAAAAATGGTGTAATAGGCGAGGGAAGCACTTAGTTTGGTAACTCTGTCCTCGATAAAACCCTGTCCTGCCGCTACAAATAAATGATAAAGGGCAATGAAAAAACTCTTGATCTTGTCTATAATCTTCATCTGTCAGCTTAAAATGGATACCCTATACCTATATTATAAATTAAATTGTCTTTTCTCCACGCTTTACTGCCAAAATCGACCTGGTCAAAGACCCATCTTTCTCCTGGTGGCAAGTAAGGTTTGCGGATTGGGAAGGCAACGTCGAGTCTGATTACAAAGATCGTCGCATCTACCCGAAGACCGGCTCCGGTACTGATGGCCATTTCACTCAGCGCATTTTTGAATTTAAAACCAGAACCTGGTCTTCCTTCATCTACCCGGCCGGTAACCGGATCAACTCCACCTTCATCTTCTTTTCTTAACCAGATATTACCGGCATCTGCAAACAGCGCACCATAAAGTACGCTTACCAGTTTAAAACGAAGTTCTGTATTCAGCATTGCTTTCACGTCACCACTCTGATCTGCAAAGATTGCTGTCTGTGGTGAACGGTAAGTTCCCGGGCCTAGCGATCTCGCGGCAAAACCCCTGATATCATTCGTACCTCCGGCAAAGAACTGTTTAACGAATGGCATGGAAGTACTGTTTCCATAAGCGTAACCATAACCCAGGTTCAGCCTGTTTGCCCAGATGAGGTTTCTTGTAATTTTATAATAATCTCTGAAGTCAGCTTCGAACCGGATAAACTGTGTGAGCGGAACATTTAAAATAGATTTCTGCCCAAATTCATCTTTAGGGACGAAAAGGCCCCAGACGTTACCACCTGCTTGAATATTACCATTGAAATAGATATTATTCCTCCGGTTATCTTCCATCTGATTGGTATAAGCAAAGTTGTAACTGCTTCCTATTATAAACTGGCGTTCCAGTGTACTTCTCATTCCAGGTATGGCATATAAACTGTCTTGTTTAAGGGAATCACGGGTCACCGTAGGGCGGACAAATGTAATCGAGATCGGATTAAATGTATGCTCTTTATACTGGTTCTCTTTCCATACATAACCATATTCACCTTTGAACGAGTTCAGATTATAAAGTGATCCACGACTCAGCAATTCATAGGAAAGTGAAGTGACTGTTTTAGGAATAAATGCAGTCGTACTTTTCGGTTTATAAAAAGGTACAATGAATCTAGGAAAGGTCAGTTTGGCCTGTCCGGAAAGTGAATAGGAGTTTAATCCTCTGGATTGGCCACTTACCTGTGTTTCAAATCCTCCGCTGACACTCAGGTCCAGTTGTTCTGCTCCGCGGAACAGGTTTCTGGTTGTCTGCGTAACTTTAACTTCGGACCCAACAAAGTTATTGGACTTACTCGTTCCTGTAACCGAGAAGGTCAGGGAGTTCTTTTTCAGTGGAGTCAGATAGATATTCAGGTCGAGCTGATTATTTTTGAAACTATCCAACGGCACAAATTCTGCTTTCACTGCCTGGAACGCACCAATATTGACCATCCGGTTTAAACTCTGATTATGGTCCTTTCTGTTGTAAGTTTCACCTCTCTGGAAGAATACCAGTCTTTCAAATAATCTTGGTTTAAAGGTATTACGGTCGTCATAGATTTCGAAGTCGTGATAAACCTCAGGGGTCAGTTTTCTCAATGCGCTGTCGCGGCGGAGTGAGTACCTTGGATAAATCCGGATATGATTAATGGTATAGGGTTTTAAACCAGCATCGGGAGCAATATCTTTCACCCTGATGTTCACATTAACCAGGTTATTGCCTATTGTACTGTCTACCTGTAAAATCAGATAATCAGGACTAAAATAAAAGTATCCACCCTCTTTCAGGTCGTTGTCTATCCTGATCCGCTCATTTTTAAAAACGTCCAGATCGTAATAGTCTCCCTTTTTAATTAAGCTCTTTTGTTTAAACTTATTGACTATGTTAGCCAGGTTACCGGTATCTTTCGGAAAGTTAACTGCATTAATTTTATATCTTTTTCCAGTCTGAGCAGTATAGATAGCTTTTGCGGTTTTACCTTTCACTAAAGTGTCTCCGGTTACTACAGACTGCAGATACCCCTGGCTGAGCAGATAACTGGTTAGCACCGAATTGTTATAGCCTAACTTTACATCACTAAGCAATACAGGCGGCTCACCGACTTTGGTTCTCAGCCAATGGCGGATACCTTTAGGTTTCTTAGGCTCGCCGGCGAGATTATAGATGTAAAGCTTCGGGCGCAGGCCCAGAATAGATTTATTAGGTCTGGGTCTGGTTTTACTTTCCAGGGTGCCTTTGACATTTTTTTCATCGTCAATTTTTCCTGTGGTATCCGGATTTATCTTCACCTGCGCTCCGGTATATAATATCTGACCTGGCTTTAAATACTTCGTATTACTGCAGGCTGCAACTACCAGACAGGTCAGGATCAATAGGCTCGGTTTCAATAGGTGTTTCATCGTCTAGTATTCAGTATATTATTTTAATTGCCTTTTTTTCTCGTCAGTTGAACGGAATTCAACTATATCTTTTTCTTCTTGCTTTTGTTCCTGTTTCGCTCTGCGCCTGATTCTTCTTTGCTGGAAAATCTCTCTGAACTTATTATAATCTACAACCAGTGCGAAACCTAAACCTGTCTCAATAATCTGCCCCTCAATTACGCCCTCGTTCTGGTTCCTTCTATAAGCTCTGAGCCTGTACCTGCCATCGGCGGATAGTGCATATTCAACGTTGACGTTCCCTGCAATGTTGGTCGAGTTCTGACCCGGAGTAGATGGTCCTTCCAGACCAAAGGTACTTCCGACAGTCACCGTTAACCTGTCGTTGAGTAGTTTTTTAGATAATCCAACTTCCAGATCTGTTTTCTGTTCGAGTGCTCCTGAAGAGTAATCTTCTGAAGAATTTACACCAAAATTAATGTCCACTCCCTGGATAAGATCCGATGCCAGATTATTCAGCTGTTCGGTAAGCAGCTTGCTCACACTGGATCTGGCCAGTGTAGAAACACCACCACCACCACCGGCAAGACTTTCAAATGGATTATCTGCAATAAACCGGTTCAGTGCAAGCAACGCGAAAACTTGTTTGTTCAATTCGCTTTCGTCATTATTGACAATCATCAGTTTTGTATAAACATCACCACCCAAAGCGTTCCTTTCATTTTCAGGCAGGTCCAGTCTGAAAGATATGCTAGGTTTTAACAATTCATCTTTCATCATCAGGTATACCTGGAATGGTAGTTTTGTTTTCGCCTGTATGTTAGTCGGGTCGTTTAAAAGGTCGATCGGCGCAGCATTTACTTCGTACAAAGCAGTTAAATTTACATTTGCAGCTGTAGGCTCTCCGGTCCAGACGATTGTACTTCCTTTAACCAATTTGAATTCCTTTTTACCCATTGGCCCTACGGATAGGTTATAAGAACCATCTGTTACCTCATAACGCCCGGTCAAACTTGTCTTTCCGCTCGCATCCATTGTAGCAGTCAAAGTAGCCTCTCCCCGGACCTGCAGCGCATCTCCGTTTTCGGGATCTACTACTACATTTAATACCGCTTCAGGGTCAATCGAAATATCTGCACTCAGATTAATTCCTTTGATTGGGGCCTTACTTATGCTATCGGTCTGCAGCGCTTTCTCTCCATTATAAGGCGCGGCATCTGCATCGATGAACTGTACAATTCCTTCCTGGGATATAACTGATGGATCATCAGGCGGCATTGCGAAATAGAACTTGGTGCCTTTTTCCACTTTAATGTTCATATCCACATCCGGCTGATTCAAATCACCGCGCACCTTAATTGTACTGGTGAGGAAAACTGTTCCGTAAATCATTTCATTATCTGCTGCAGTAGAATTGAGCGCCCTGAAATTATTAGTACGGATATCCATATTGAATTTGTAATCCTTAAAATCTGTTGTGAGAACACCACCATTAATTGTTGCCCTTCTGTTCAGCGAATCAATAATTGTGAAGTTATTAAACTTAATTCCTTCATTATCGAAGCTGATCGTCTCATTTGGCATTCTGAAATAAGAGTTTACATATGTTGCTGTAAATGCGGCCTGATTAAATTTAAGGTCTCCAAGTACTTTTGGCGCACTGGTGGAGCCCTTAATATCAAACTGTCCGGTTATGGTACCAGACCCATTTTTGATCTGTCCCATTGATAAGCTTTCTAACGCCTTCAGGTCTATCTTGTCGACATTGAGGTTGAAATCCAGTGCGTTTTCGCTTTTAGTATAATAGAATCCGTTCAGTCTTAGTTCATGAACCCCGCTTAGTGCAATATTGGTTTCAAAAGCATCTGCGGTATTGTTGTTAACCGCGATTCTTAATGTCCCAAGTTGGTCTTTTTGGTAACGTAACTGGTCAATGGTAAGATTGGCTTCGAACTTAGGCGTTTCCATCAGATCTTTAACATCGACAGTACCGTTGATTGCTCCGCCTGCCAGTGAACTATCCTGCTCAGCAAATTTGGTCAGTGTTTCAATCCTGAAATCTTTAAATTCTACTTTCAGTGGTGAGTTAGGTGTCGCATTCAGACTATTTATACTCAGCAGCTGTGCGCCTTTACTTAAGTTGAACTGATTCGCAAGGATGCCCGCCTGACCAAACTGAATAAAGTTTTCAGGAGATATTGCCCATTTCTCATAATCCAATAAAAGTTTCTGCGGATCCAGGCTAAACTGGAAATTCTTATCGATGGATTTAAATATTCCGCCCAATACGTATTTATCTCTGCGCTTACTGTCTCTCAGATAGATATTCAGGCCGAGTTGGTTTTGTGCCGCCTGCCCGCTGATCTCACTATTATACAGTGCAATGGAAGGACTCTGGAAGCTTTTTATCAACAGTTTATAATTCAGCTGCTGATTGGCATTGTCTATATTCAGTTGAGTGGAGTCAACTTTGTAATCTCCGTAGACAACTCTTGGAACCCATGCATTCATAACAAGACTATCTTTTTGTGTATCCAGTAATCCTGACATGCGGGAAGGAGAGAAAGTCGTTAGCTCAGGCACGAATTTTTTAAGGAAATCCGGATTAAATATCTGCACGTTAAATCTGAAGCGCTGATCTGGTATTTTGGTTACCGTCCCGAATGCATAGTATTTATTGATCTGATTAGTAATTGCTGCTGCAAGATTAGTCAGCTGATATTTTCCATCCACTCTAGCATTTAATAATTCTGATTTCAGGCTAAGCAGATTTTGATCTGCAGTAGCCTCGGAATGAATATCTACGGTGTCAATATTAAATGATTGACCTTCTTTAACAACCTGAAGGCTTCTGATACTGACATCGCCATTCAGGTAATCTGCATCGGCAGTTGCAATATCTGCTTTAACCAGCCCGGCCAGTTTAAATTCCGTAGGACTGAAGTTTAATTTCTGGAGATCTATCTGTTTAAGGTTCAGATCTGCTTTAACTGCAGGGTATTTTCCGGCAATATTTACGAATGCAGTGAGGTTGAAGTTCGCATTTGTATCGGCCATCTCACTCTTAAGATTCAATTTCTGTGCCGCATAAGTACCGCTCAGTAAAAGGTTTCTATAATTGTATTTATTGTAAACAGCTGAGACGAGTTGTGCATTGATCTTCGCAGAGGCTGTTTTCGCATCCAGACCAGTTCCTTCAACTTGTGCTTTAACTGTTATGCGGCCTAAGGTCTGCTGCATTTTCATGAGCCTGCCTACATTAAAATTCTGCAGGTCTAAATCTGCTTTGTATTTTTCCTTTCCTTTCGGTCCGCTCATCGCCGCCTGCAATTTCGCACTACCCATATCGGTATTGATATTGAAACCGGTGTTGAAATTTGTCATCCCACCTTTAAATGTACCGACTGCCACAATCGAATTTGGAAGCTCAATATTCGCAGGCAGAGATTGTTTCGGTATGACAGCAAGCAAATCGGCTTTGGTCATAGAAAAGCGTTTAATCTTAAGATCCAGCTGCGCTTTTTCTGCATCGGGCAGTCCTTTAACCTGTCCGCTTATGTCTATATGTGTATTTTTAAGTCCATCCACTTTCAGGGTTGGAATATTCAGGTTATTCATATAACCTTTTGCGACGGCTGAGATTTTTATCTTTTGATTTCTGTAAGCCGCTGGAACTGCATTACTAAAGTAAGTAGCGTCTTTAAGGCCTAATACTGAATTCTTAAGCTGGATATCTATTTTGACCCGTTCCGGGTGTTTGGTAAGATCTTCCAATGAAGTGTACTCCAGTGTTGTTTGGTTTTCGACCTGGGTATTTGGTGTCTTGAACAAGAAATTAGTCAGCTTTACGGTCTTATCGTTATAAAGCACATTTCCTTTAAGCTGTGATAACTCAAAACCGCTTTTTTCTTTTAGTCCCGCACTGATCAGGTTTACTTTAATGCCTGCAGGGCTATAGGATAGCTCTTCTGCATCCAGGCCAAGTTGTTTAATGCGAAGGTGATTGAAATCCATACCGGCAGGCAGGGCCTTTTCACCGAGATTATCAAATTGTATGGTATTGTCTGCAAGCTGAAGTTTTTTTACCAGGACAGACATTGCCGATGGTTTGGCTGCAACTGTATCCGCTGTTTTAATCTCTGCTTCAATCTTAGCCGGTTTGAATGCAAAGGCGATGTTTGATTTGTTCAGACTGGCCTGGTCAAGCCTGAAGTCTGATTTTGTAAGATCTGCAAATAAGGTTTTCAAATTCAGCTGACTGATATTAAGATCTGCCCTGGTGTCGGAAAGCATATCGTTAAATTTAATTTTAACCTGTTCCAGATTGACGTCCTGAATTTCTACCAGCGGAAGTTTTCCTGCTGTTGCCTGGGCAGTATCCAGACTGTTTTCCAGATGCGCAGCCAGTTGGGTTAAAGGTTTTTGCTGCAAATAACTTACAGTAGTGTTCTTTAGACTGAAGTCTTTAATTACATAGTGCTGTCCATCCAGATCGAAATCTTTGATATTGGTTTTAAATTCCCCAAGGTTCAGGTGCATGTCATTGCCCGCAACGTCGTCACGGTATACAATCCCAATATCCTTCAGGCTTACTTTACTCACTGAGAATTTCATGGTCGAAGTAGTATCCTGCTGAACTTTGTCTTCGGGTTTCTTTTGCTCAGACATAAAAGCGTCCACTAAAAAGGAAAAATTGAAGGTAGTGTCCGGACTAATCCTGGTCACATTTGCCCTTATGGTTTCCAGTTCAATGTTGTTAATCTCTACTTTATTCTTTAATAATTGGAAAAGACTGATGTCTACAGCAAGCTTTTGAGCATAAAGCAAAGTATCGCCTTTTTTGTCTTCCATGTAGAACTTGTTTAAAACAACATCTTTTGGAAGTGCAATTTTAATGCTCTCCAGACTGACTTCTGTGTGGGTTTTGTTTTTCAGATAGTTAATGGCTTTCCCTTTGGCAAACTGTTGCACAGCAGGGATGTTAAGTGATACGGCGAGTAAAACTACAAGTAGAATTAGACTGCCAATAACCCAAAGAATGACCTTTAAACTTTTTCGTACGTATTTATTCAATTGACAAGTTTTTTGAGAGATTGATGAACAAAACTTATTACCAGTTTCTATTGCAGAAATCTGTAATCTTCCTTTCAACAAAGCGTTGAACGAATTTGTTTAATTTTTTATTTACTAATATAGACAGTTAAGTCCTGTCTACCTCAAATCTCAGGCCTTAATGTCATCTGGAAGATAGTTTTTTTAATATATACCCTGTTACCACTTAAATAGTCTTATCTTAAAACCCCATTAATTAGTTTTAATAACTGATCAATGGTTTTTACATATGAATAAAAGAGAAATTACAATCAGTTATGATGTATTCCAGGGATTGGATGAATTGAATAGCGAAGATCAGGATTTATGCAGGTCTGCAGAGCTGGCTTTAACCACAGCTTATGCACCATATTCCAATTTCAAAGTCGCAGCCGCCGTCCGTCTTAACGATGGTAAAATTGTAACCGGCAGCAACCAGGAGAACCTTGCTTATCCGTCCGGTTTGTGTGCCGAACGGGTGGCACTTTTTAGTATTGGCGCAGCTTATCCCAATGCAGTCATTGAGCGTATGGTCGTAACTGCACATACTGACAAATTTGAGATTACCAAGCCTGTAACCTGCTGTGGTGCATGCTTGCAGGTGATTTCTGAGTTTGAACAGAAACAGGGAAAACCTATCGAAATAATCTTCTATTGTCTGGGTGGAGAACTACTTAAGGTAAGGGGAATCCGGAGTCTGTTACCTTTCAGTTTTGTGGAGGACAGATTGCAGATTGAATTATAAACTGTTGGGAAATTGTGTTCCCTAAATTTGACTGGATGCCTTATCTTTGTTTGATCCAAAACATTCTTAATGAGCGACGAATTAGATAACCACATAAACGAAGAAACAAAACATACCGTTATACCGATCAACGGACTTTATGAAAACTGGTTTCTCGATTATGCCTCTTATGTAATTTTAGACAGGGCAGTACCCCATATCAACGATGGTTTGAAACCAGTTCAGCGAAGAATTATGCATTCGCTGAAAGAGATGGATGACGGGCGTTTTAATAAAGCTGCCAACGTAATCGGTAATACGATGAAATATCACCCGCATGGTGATGCTTCTATCGGTGACGCGATGGTACAGATCGGGCAAAAAGACCTGCTAATTGACTGTCAGGGTAACTGGGGTGATCCAATTACGGGTGACAGCGCTGCTGCGCCCCGTTATATTGAAGCCAGACTATCTAAATTCGCGACTGAAGTTGTCTTTAATGCAGACACAACTGTCTGGCAGCTGAGTTATGACGGCAGAAATAATGAACCGATCACATTACCAGTTAAGTTCCCGCTATTACTGGCACAGGGTGCAGAAGGTATTGCCGTAGGTCTTGCGACTAAAGTTATGCCACATAACTTTGTTGAGCTGCTGGACGCTTCTATTGCAGTTCTTAAGGGTGAACGCCCGAATATCCTTCCGGATTTCTTTACCGGCGGGATGGCTGACTTTTCTGCTTATAATGAAGGAATGCGGGGTGGGAAAATCCGTGTCCGCGCCAAGATAACAGAGAAGGATAAAAAGACGTTGGTTATCACCGAGATACCGTACAGTACAACGACTGGTTCGGTGATTGACAGTATACTGTCTGCAAATGACAAAGGAAAAATAAAAATCAAGAAAATAGAAGATAATACTGCTGCGCACGTTGAAATCGTAATTCAACTGGCACCCGGTATCTCGCCTGATGTGACAATAGATGCGCTTTATGCATTTACATCATGCGAAGTTTCTATCTCTCCAAATACCTGTATCATTAAACAGGACAAACCTCAATTCCTGAGTGTTAACGATATTCTGATCGAAAATACACAGCATACCAAAAATTTGCTGAAGCAGGAACTTGAAATCAGACTCAATGAATTACAGGAGAAAATATTCTTTAGCTCGTTGCTCAAAATTTTTATACAAGAAGGAATGTATAAAAACCACGAGTACGAGAATTCAGGTAATTTCGAAACCGTTGTAGGTGTCTTAACGAATTTATTTGAACCATTTAAGGATCAGCTTTACCGGGATATTCAGCCTGAGGATTTTAAAAAGCTGATCGAAAAACCGATGAGCAGCATTACTCGCTTCGATGTGAAAAAAGCGGATGAACAGATGAAGTCACTCGCCGATGAAATTAAAGTTGTAAAGAATCATCTTCGCCACCTGACTGACTACGCTATTGCCTGGTTCCAGAAACTGAAAGATAAATATGGGAAAGGAAGAGAAAGGAAAACTGAAATCCGTTTATTTGACCGGGTTGAAGCCTCTAAGGTAGCACTCGCCAATGTGAAACTGTATCTGAACAGGGAAGATGGTTTTATCGGGACCGGGCTTAAAAAGGATGAATTTATTGCAGATTGTTCTGACCTGGATGAGGTGATCGTTTTCCGTGAAGACGGTAAATGCCTGATTACAAAAGTTGCAGACAAAACTTTTGTCGGTAAGGGAATATTACACGCACAGGTCTTTAAAAAGAATGATGAGCGTACGGTTTATAATATGATTTATAAGGACGGTGGCAGTGGTACCTCCTATGTGAAGAGGTTTGCGGTTGTCGGTGTTACCCGAGATAAAGAATATGACCTGACTAAGGGTTCTAAAGGATCTAAGGTATGGTATTTCACAGCTAACCCTAATGGTGAGGCAGAACTGGTAACAGTCATGCTAAAACCGCATACTAAGTTAAAGAAGCTGCAGTTCGATCTTGATTTTGCTGAGATCGCGATTAAAGGACGGGGTTCCCAGGGTAATATAGTATCCAAGTATCCGATCAAAAAAATAGTATTGAAAAGCAAAGGTGTTTCAACTTTATCAGGTTTAAAAATCTGGTACGATGATTTACTGCGCCGGTTAAATGTAGATGGCAGAGGTAAATACCTGGGAGAATTTGACGGAGACGACAAGATACTTCAGGTTCATAAAGAAGGCTGGTATGAGCTTAGTTCTTTTGAATTAAGTAATCATTTTGATGCCGACCTGCTGCTTATTCAGAAATTCGACCCGGAAAAAGCTTTTGCAGTTGTTCAGTTCGAAGGAAAAGCGAAGAACTACTTTATTAAGCGATTCTTATTTGAGCCGATTGCAATTGGAAAAAAATTAAGTCTCATCAGTGAAGAGCAGGGATCTAAATTCCTGCATCTAACCAGTAACCCTGCAGCTTTACTGACTGTTGATGTCTTGAAGGGGAAAACACAAATTCCGGAAACACTGGAGATTGTGCTGTCTGAATTTATCGACCTGAAAGGAATTAAGGCCAATGGAAATAGGTTAACCCAACATGATGTACAACAGATAACTATTAGTAATGCCGAAGAACAGGAGCCTGTTCTGGCCGAAGAGCAGAAAGAAAATGCCGGAACTCCGGCTGATTTAGCATCGGAACCGGGCGATGAAACTATCCAGGACCCTGTTGAAGAACCAGCACCTGAAGTTATTCAAAAATCAGCCGTGTCTGATAACAGTTCTTCCTTACCGGTATTGGAAAGACAGGAAGAATTAACAACCGATCCTGTTGACGCAGAAAAGCCTGAAGAAATTGAGGCTGAAGTTCCGGAGATAAAGATTGAGGCTAAGAAAAAGGAGACAGAAGTCGCTGAAGTAATAACGGCTGAAATCCAGGAAAAGAAAGCCTGGGTAAAAAAAGAAGAACCTGCTGCGCAAGAGCATAATGAAGAGAAACCTACCGTAGAGGAACCTGCAGTAGAGGAAACTGTTATTGTTCAGGATCCTGTTCCGGAAAAAAAGAAATGGGTTAAAAAAGCGTTAAAGGAGGTTCCTGCTGTTGATCTTTCCGAACCGAAAGCAGAGCCTTCAAAACCGGAGGAAGAGGTTAAACCGAAACCGCCTAAGAAAGAAATCAAGCTGGAAATTACTAATCCTGATGATGTGGATATTGATGATAAAGGTCAACTGGGCTTATTCTAACCGAATAAGCCTGGCAGGCGTTCTGCTGCCATAATAAAGCTGATGCCAAAAATTGCGGAGGATAGGAAAAAGTTCCAGTCCCATTTTTTGATCTTGACTATATTAACCAGTATAAATGAGATCAGCAGGGTGGCAAGCACAATAATGATCTGTCCGAATTCCAAACCTACATTGAAAGCGAACAGCTCCGCAACTATACTTTTACTCGTGCCCAGTAGGCTGTTAAGGTAATTGCTGAAGCCCATGCCATGGATTAACCCGAAAAATAAAGCCAGAGTATATTTCAATTTGACATTTTTCGGCTTGGCTCTTTTGCTGAGGATATTTGTAGCTGCGGTAATCAAAATGGTTACCGGTATCAGAAATTCAATCAAATCTGTGTTGACGGTAATAATCTTAAGAACGCTTAATGCCAGGGTTATGCTATGACCTATCGTAAATGCTGTAACCAGCACCAATACTTTTTTCCAATCTGTCAGGGTATAAATTCCACAGAGTACCATCACAAACAGAATATGGTCATAACCTTTCCAATCGAGTATATGTTGCCAGCCTAATTCGAAGTATAGAGAGAAATCCTGCATCTTGCTAAATTATTAGTTTTTAATTAAAAATGAACAAAAATTAAAAACTGCGTTTATTTGTGTAATTATATATTGAATATTGGACCGCCGGCGCATAAAAAAACAGGATTTAGGTCTTTCCCAAATCCTGTTTTTTTAAGAATTTAAACGTCTACTGATATTGTATATAGATCGGTTTAGGTGTGAGTTTAAGCAATTCTTCCGGCGTCATTAATTTGTTTGGCGCTTTCTTGATATCGTTTTTATAGAACAGCTTAAAGCCTGTGAATTCTACAGGCTCGCTATAGATGAAATGACGGTAGGTACCTTTTTTCAATTCAGGTTCGCCCCATCCGTCCATATGCATTACGATTTGTACTTCCGGACGTAATTTAATACTGGATGAGTTAGTTACCATCTTTCTTGTAAAGCGGTGAACGATAAATACTTTTGGCGGCAAATTGTGTTTCTTGACAATGTCAGCCAGATATTGGGAGACATAATTAATATCTGCAGCGTCGTAAGTTCCTATTCTTTTACCTGGTAAAGAGCCGTCTTTCATAGAGAACTCCGGGTCTATTCCTAAATGTACATAAGGTAATTCCAGGTATTTCTCAATATGGGGTAATTCTGCTTTAATATTACTTAGTGCAACCTGCAAGTCCAAAAATACGATTGTATTCGGGCGCATTTTAGCGATAGCCAGTACAGAGTCAATCTGACTGTTGGCCATTCTGTTCACATATTTACCATCTCTTCCCGGTGTACCGCTGGCTACCGCAGCAATGTAGTGCAAGCCTGCCTGAACGGGTGTTGACGGATCTGCTTTTTCCCAGTTTTTAATCTCATTATTTAATCTTGACCACATTTCTTTAGGTGCATATTCACCTAAAGCACCCATTTTTTTGGAATGCAGGTTTCCATAATAAACTACAATTCTTTTGAAGGGCAGAATTGCACCTGCAAGTGGATAAGGCTGATTTTTGACCGGCCATTTTCCTGTAGTGTCTCCATTTGCCAGTTTAAGTTGTAAAGAATCATATAAAGCGGTATCAATTGGTTTGGAGACAGGTGCTGTCATACTAATCTCCGTGGTATCAGCGTTTGCCTTTGGGGTTTCTGCTGTTTTACCTTCTGCTTTTGTGGAATTGGAACTGCAGCCTGCAAGCAGCGCGAAAGTGGTTAACGCAAGTGCAAAAGTTGCGGGTGGTGTTATTTTCATAGATAGGGTAATGTATTTTATTTTTCTCGTGCAAAACTACACAATCAACCGACAATTTAGCTGTATTAAATCAATCTGCAAACTTTACGAATCCTTAAATTGCTTATCTTTAACCATTCGCACGATTTAAATTTATGATACGAAATTATTTACTCCTTTTCTTTGTTGCAACCCTGGTTTATAGCCTGACTGGTTGTAAAAAAGAAACTTCCGAAATTCACCTTATTCCTGCATTTAAAGGGGATACTACTACATTGAACGGCCTGGCAAGGGCTAATGAGGGAATTAATGCAAGCTATAGCGTATTTATGGATTTTAGCAGGGGTATTCAAACCAGAGAACTCAGGAACTCCTGGGATTTTGGTGTTTATTGCGGTGCAGAAAACAGACTGATTATTAATCATAGCATGGGTGCAGCGGCCATCGCTTTAAATAAAACTTCTTTAGCCGATGTAGGTGCGGCGGATACGTCCGCGCTTGAAAAGGATGGAACACTTCTGGTCAATCAGACTAACGGTAACCTGAAAAATGTTGATCCTGTCAGTGGCGATTTTGCTGCCTATCTGAGTGGAACTGTATTTGCCGAGGTCAAAGCCGATGCGGAATCAAGTAATGTGTATATCGTGAATAAAGGCACCGCGGGGGACACTGTTAATACGCCTAATAAAAGATGGTACAAAATGAAGGTCTATCTTGTAGACCGCGGCTATAAAATAGATTATGCTTTGATCAATGAGACCACGGCTTCCAGATTTAGTACCACAACTATTGCTAAGGATGATTCATTCAACTTTCGTTTTGCCGCTTTCAGTTCTAACCGCACAAATTTTGAGCCTGCCCGTGCAAACTGGGATATAGAATGGGGGTGGAGTACCTATAAAAATGCTGCGGGTAATGCAGTTACTGTACCTGATTTTGTATTGATTAATTTTGGTGGAGGGACGCGCGCCGCAGAGGTCAAATTTCCTGGTCTGGATGCCGCCGCTACGGCCAAAAAGTATGAGGATTATGTCTTTGCCGACCAGACTGGAGTAACCTATAGTGCCGAAAGAGATGTTATAGGAACAAAATGGCGGAATCTAGATCCGGCAGCTGGTCCTTCGTCTGTTAATAAGGATAGATTTTACCTGATTAAGGATGGCGAAGGGAATGTCTATAAGCTAAGATTCCTGAGCTTTATACCTAATGATGGTGGCCAGAGAGGCAGGCCCCGCATCGAATATCGTCTGCTGGGGCCTAATACTTAATTTCGGGAATATATCTTAGGCGGAGAATGTATTGAACTTACCAAATACACCTAACGGAAGTTTAATGCCGGACGTTGCTTGTAAGTAAAGTTCTCCTGTTTCCAGATTTTTAACTTGTGGAAAGGATGTCTTAATCAGATTTTCTACAATAACTGAAGAGAAACCCAGGGAATAGGTGTTCAGAATCAGGAAATGTTCTTCCTCGTCCAGTAACTGAACAACGTCCTGCATCATTTCCTGGATGTGATCTTCCAGTTTCCATTTCTCCCCATTAGGTCCATGTCCGAATGCAGGCGGGTCTAATATAATCCCATTGTATTTCTTTCCGCGCTTCAACTCACGTTTAACGAATTTCAATGCGTCTTCAACTACCCATCTGACATCTTTTAGCTGTGAAAGTTCCTGATTTTCATTAGCCCAGTTTACTACTTGCTTAATGGAATCTACGTGTGTAGTATCGGCACCTGCTGCTTTTGCAATCAGAGAGGCTGCTCCGGTATAAGCGAAAAGATTTAATACCTTTGGTTGTGGTTTCTTGAACTTTTTAATGGATGAAGAGATGTAATCCCAGTTTACAGCTTGTTCGGGAAATACGCCAACGTGTTTGAATGAAGTTAACCCCAGTCTCAGGTTAATCTTAACTTCATCATTTTTATATTCAACATTCCATCTTTCTGGTATATTCTGTGCAGATTTAATCCACTCACCGGATGTAGCAGAGCGTCCTTTGAAACGGATATGTGTTCTTTTTTTCCATTCCTGCTCTGAAAGTGTTTTTTTCCATACGGCCTGTGGTTCCGGTCTGCTCAGAACTAAATTTCCGAAGCGTTCCAGTTTTTCAAAATCTCCACAATCGATCAACTCGTAATCTTTCCAGTGGGTGGGCGTTAATAGGCTTATCATAAAATTTTTGGACTTGTTATTTAAAAGTTTTTCTTTGCGGCTTTCATAAAGCGACTCGCAAAAACGAAATCATTGAGCTCCTGAATATCGGTATGGGCGATCTCTTTGTTAGAGCCCTCCCAGAATTTCTTTCCTTCGTGCAGGAAGAGAATATAGTCACCGATTCCCATAACGGAGTTCATATCATGAGTTACAACGATCGTTGTCGTATTGTATTCTTCAGTAATTTCTTTAATCAGTTCATCAATTACAATTGACGTTTTAGGATCCAGTCCTGAGTTAGGCTCATCCACGAACAGGTACTTCGGGTTCATAGCTATTGCCCTGGCAATACCAACCCTTTTTTTCATACCGCCCGATAATTCAGCTGGAAATAATTTGTTTTTACCTTCCAGATTGACTCTTTCCAGGCAGAAATTGACTCTTTCCAGCTTTTCGCTAAAAGTTTGTTCAGTAAACATATTCAGCGGAAACATAATGTTTTCCTCGACAGTCATCGAATCAAAAAGTGCCGAACCCTGAAACAACATGCCTATTTCTTTACGAATCTCAATCCGTTGCTCGAAATCCATTTCAGTGAACTCTCTGCCATCATACTGTACACTTCCCTTTTCAGGTGTGTGTAAACCAATCATGCATTTTAATAAAGTGGTTTTTCCAGAACCAGAACCACCAATAATCAGATTGGTTACGCCGGCTTCAAATTTTCCGGATATACCTTTAAGTACCGTGTTGGAACCAAAAGATTTTTCGATGTCTTTGATTTCGATCATAATAGCAATTGAGTTACAATATAATCACAGGCAAGAATGCTGATACAGCTGACAACAACAGCTCTTGTACTTGCCTGTGCAACTTCCAGTGCACCACCTTTCACATAAAATCCTTCGTATGCAGGAACAGTTGTAATGATGAATCCAAATACAAATGCTTTGACAAGTGCAACTACAATTGTATAAGGATTAAAGTCTGTGGTTATACCTTGTATATATTCAGCCGGGCTTACAGCTCCTGATAGTGTTCCTCCAAAATAACCACCGGTAATACTCAGTGCCATTGCGAAGATAACCAGTAAGGGCACCATAGTTATTCCGGCAATAAGTTTTGGCAGAATCAGATAACCAGGTGAATTAATTCCCATAATCTCCAGTGCATCAATTTGCTCACTTACACGCATGGTGCCTATCTCAGAAGAAATAGCAGAACCAATCTTTCCGGCGAGCACAATGGCTGTAATTGTAGGACTTAATTCCAGAATACTGGAGTCACGTGTGACAGATCCGATGATAGTTTTTGGGATAAAATCGCTGACCAGCTGAAAGGCGATCTGCAGCGTCATTACTGCACCGATGAAAGTTGATATAATTGCAATCAGTCCTAACGAACCAACTCCAATGAAGTCCATCTGTTGAAAAATTGCCTTTAAATATATTTTAAATTTTTCCGGTTTTCTGAAAACTGCCTTTAACAGTAATAGGTATTTACCAAAATTGGTGAAATTCATTCGGTGGGAATTTAGCTAATGTATCATTACTATATTAATACAAAGAAACAATAAAAATTGTTGTCACTTTCTTTATTTCTCGAAATTATTCTTGTAATACAGATATTTTGTGGTTTTTTTGCGCCCCTGAAAGGTTCATGGCCAGATTTTGCTGTAGCTTTCCAGACATTACAAAAAATAAGAACGCTTTGTAACTATTTGATGTTACTGAAGTCTTATTATCGTAAACCGGAAGGGAAATGACATACTTTCCGGGTCATAAATATAGGAGACAAAATTATGGAAAACAGATTATTAAGAAACGAACATGACAAAGTAATTGCCGGCGTTTCCTCGGGTTTAGCAGCTTACATGCAAGTAGATGTTACCATCATCAGATTGTTGTTCGTGTTGTCTACTATCTTTTTGGTTGGGACGGGTGTATTGGTCTATCTGGTTATGTGGATAGTAGTTCCGGTTAATAATGATCCGGCAGCCAGATTCTCAAAGTTTAATGATTATTTTAAAAATCAGCAACCGCCTTTTCATATGCCTGGAAGCACATTTAATCAGGGGCCGGCAGCAGATCAGCCGTTTTCTAATCCGGTTGAGGATATTAACGAAAAAAAGAAATATGATCCGGACTGGCAAAACCCGGTAGACTTCAAATCACTGCCTAAAAACAATGATACGGGCAGAACTATAGGCGGACTTTTCCTGCTGGTTATAGGATTGTATTTCCTGATGAATGAGTTTCATATTATACCTTACTGGTTTAAACTGGGCAAATTGTGGCCACTTGTATTTGTCGCTATCGGTTTGAGCTTTATTCTGAAATCGAAACGTAAAAATAAATGGGAAGAGTGGAAAGAGGGGCAGCAGACTGCTACAGATTTTAAGGAAAGACCAGCAGATTTTCAACAGAAACCAGATGATCTGACTAATGAACCGCCTGCAGCACAACAAAAACCTGAGGACCAGATTTAGGTCTTGAATTAAAATATTTTATTGAACTGACCGGTTTCCGGTCCTAATTGAAATAATCATGAAATTAACCAGAGTAATGTGGGGCATTGTCCTTTTGTTCGTCGGCATCGTACTCTTGCTGCAGAACTTTAACCTAATCGAGTTTTATTGGAGAAATGTCTGGAGTTTCTGGCCTGTATTTCTAATCATTTCCGGAGTAAATATTTTGTTCAATAAGAATAAATCCGAAACGGGTAATATGATTTCACTGGGTGTACTGGTGATTGTTCTTGGATTTGTTTTTTACAAAGGACAGCAAGCTCCTGCAGGCAGATCATGGATGGATGGAAGATTTAGTAAGGATTTCGATATTGACATTGATTCAGACCAGGACGATATTGGTGCCAAGGAATCTTTGACCTTCTCAACGCCTTTTGTTCCGGCTGATAGTACGAAAAAGACTGTGTTTAATATTTCTGGTGGCGGAACGTCTTTCTCTCTGAATGGTGAAACTGATAGCCTTGTTGTGGCAAATGTTGAAAAGCGGAGCGGGAATTTCATTCTTCAGAAAGAAAGTTCGGATTCAGTCAATACCGTTATATTTAAAATGAAAGAGAAAAAAGGGGGCTGGTCAATTAATGATGGCGGTAACAATGTCAATCTGCAGATGAATAAGGCTCCCGAATGGATTGTTAACATGAAAATGGGAGCAGGCGAGGTGAAATTTGATTTCTCTGATTATAAGGTTCGCAGATTTGGATTTGACGGTGGCGCAGCCTCCCTGGATATCAGGATAGGTGATCGTGTGCCTGTGACTGATGTTGTTGTTAAAACCGGAGTAGCGGATGTTAAACTAACTGTGCCTGAAGCTTCAGGTTGCAGAATTTCTACAAAAACTGGTTTAAGTGCAAAGGATTTCCCTGGGTTTATTAAAATAAACAATAATAGTTACGAGACTTCTAACTATGGTTCTTCAGCTAAAAAAGTAATTATTGTTCTGGATGGCGGATTAAGTAACTTTGAGGTAAGAAGATACTAGATATGAAATATACCATTGTGGTAAGCGGTAAGCCGGAAGGACCCTATACGCTGGATGAACTGGCGGGCAAATCTGTCTCGGCAGGAACTTTTATCCGCATACCAGGAATGGACGATTATAAAGAAGCGCACGAGTTCCCAGAACTTTGTGCGCTTTTTGGGTTTAGTTACCAGCGTACTGCACCGCAATATTTTGCTGCTTTCGACCAGCGTTTACTAGCATCTGTAATAGATTATTTTTTATTATTTATGATCTACGTTTTTGTATTGCTACTCGTTTTTATGGTCGTTACCGATAAACAGGCGCGTATAGCTTTTGCAATAATGTGCCTTCCAGCGATTCCTGTATTTAAAATGATCTATAGTGTTTTTGGTGACTCTTCCGTAAAGCAGGGTACTGCAGGGAAACGGCTTCTTCATATTAAAGTAACCGATCTTAACGGAAACAGGATCAGCACGGGTAAATCTGTAATCAGGCAGCTTGCGAAAATTCTTTCTGTTCTGCCTTTGTTCTTTGGTTACCTGTATTCGTTTTTGAATAAAAAGGCACAATGCTGGCATGATATTGCGGCAGAAACAGTAGTGATCAAAGACCGTCTTATCTAGTCATTTCAATTTCAGAATCAATCTGGCAGATAACTTGATGATATAAAGTTTTATCTTTGCATACGCATGGAAAATACAACAGCAAAACAGCTTTTAACCGGTGGCTACTGTAATAGTCTGGATCAGTATTCAAGATTTGTTACCAGAGAAGTTAAAATAGGTGATGTGCCTATGGGTGGGAATAACCCTATCCGCATACAATCTATGACTACTACCGATACGATGGACACTATTGGTACGGTAGAACAGACTATCAGAATGGTTGAGTCCGGTTGTGAGTACGTGCGTATTACTGCCCCAAGTATGAAGGAGGCAGAAAATCTGGCTCAGATCAAAAAGGAATTGCGCTACCGTGGTTATAATGTTCCTTTGGTAGCTGATATTCATTTTACACCGAACGCGGCTGAGTCAGCTGCCAGAATTGTAGAGAAGGTAAGGATCAATCCGGGAAATTATGCTGATAAAAAGCGTTTTGAGAATATTGATTATACGACTGATGCCTATAATGCTGAATTAAGCAGGATCTACAAAAAATTCGCCCCGCTGGTTAAAATCTGTAAAGAATATGGTACTGCCATGCGTATAGGTACTAACCATGGATCGTTGTCTGACCGAATTATGAGTCAGTATGGCGATACACCACGCGGTATGGTTGAATCGGCAATGGAGTTTATACGGATCTGTGAAGATCTCAATTATTATAATCTGGTTATTTCTATGAAGGCCAGTAATACCCAGGTAATGGTACAGGCTTACCGTCTGCTGGTGGAGACCATGGTTAAAGAAGGTATGAATTACCCGCTTCACCTTGGTGTTACCGAAGCAGGTGACGGTGAAGATGGCCGAATTAAATCTGCTGTTGGAATTGGTACTTTGCTGGAAGATGGTTTAGGAGATACTATCCGAGTCTCGCTTACTGAAGATCCGGAATTTGAAGCCCCTGTTGCGAAAGCATTGGCTGATCGTTACAGCCAGCGTAACCAGCATACATCTTCGGCAGAGAACTTTAAGCTAAAAGACCTGCCGTACTCTCCTTATGCTTACTCAAGACGGAATACCCATGCAGTGCAGCATGTCGGAGGTCATTTTCATCCGTTAGTAATGCTCGATGTTTCAGGTGAAAATTTAAAGGATCCTTTCTTTTTAAAAGAGGCGGGTTATAGCTATCAGGCAATGCTTGATAAATACAATATGGCCGATCAGGCTTGTGATCTGGTCTATCTGGGAGATGAACTGCCGTCTTTTACTTTTCCGGGTAACCTGGCTCAGATTTATAACTATAACACCTGGAATAAGCTTAAAGATAAGCAGAATTGTTTCCCTTTATTTACCCTTGACGAGTATCTTGAAAATTCAATCCATGATTCTTTACTGAATCTGGTTTCTGTAAATGCTGCTGACTTTGATTTATCAAAACTTACAACTCTTGATGAAACGGCTGTGATTATTCTGGAATCTTCTGCTACAGATCATATGACGGTTCAGCGTTTGTTTTTTACTAGTTTGCTGAATGCAGGTCTCACATTTCCGGTAATAATTAAGAGAAGTTATCCGGCCCTTGACGCGGATACGTTGCAATTGTATGCTGCTACAGATCTTGGCGCATTATTTACAGATGGTTTTGGTGATGGTGTCTGGTTGAATGCAGGCGACGATATCAGTTTATCGCTAATAAATTCTACCAGTTTTGGTATTCTGCAGGCAACCCGTACCAGGATCTCGAAGACCGAATATATTTCGTGCCCGAGTTGTGGACGTACTTTGTTCGATCTTCAGGAAACAACGCAACAAATCCGTTCCAGAACAGATCATCTAAAAGGGATTAAAATTGGAATTATGGGTTGTATTGTTAACGGACCTGGTGAAATGGCCGATGCTGATTACGGATATGTCGGTACCGGCCCGGGAAAGATCACGCTTTACCGTGGCAAAGAGGTCGTGAAAAAGAACGTTGACTCTGCTAATGCACTTGACGATCTGATCGGCTTGATCAGAGAAGACGGTAATTGGATCGAAACCCGGGAGATACACTAAACTTCCTTATGGTGATGAGCCAGGTTTTCTTTTAGAAATGAAAGTGTCTTATCACATACGTCCTGAAGTTGCGCTGGTAATTGTTCTGCATTAAACGGATGGCTCGCTCCATAAACGTGGTTGGCATTTTCTATTTTTTGTAATCTTGCTTCTGGTTTAGCTTGTGCGAGAGATTGTGCAACATTGAAACTGACGTTTACATCCTGATCACCATGGAGGATCAACCAGGGTATGTGAACACGATTTGCGGCGCGCAAAATATTTAGTTCTTCCTCATGGGATTTGTAATCCTTTAATAGGGTTACGTCCAGAGGCATTTTTTCTTTGGTACGTGCATTTTCTACATAGATGCGCCCTGTGTTTTCCCATTCTTCTTCTTGTTCAGGTTTCCAAAGGGAATTGAACTCCGCAATCGCAGACCAGGTTACCAGCTGACTGATTCGGGGGTCATTTGCAGCCTGAAGAATTACTAACCCACCACCTCTGCTGTGACCAATAAGGCATATGTCTGACATTGGGTAAGTATGGCTGATATAATTGACCATGGTGTCGAGATCTTTACGTTCCATAGAAACGGTATTCGCCGCAAAGGTGTCCATGTCTGTTACATCTTTTGGGTTTTCTGCAGTGACTCCGTTGTGGCTCAGGTTAAATTTGATGAAGCGAAATCCTCTTTCGGCAAATTCTTTAGCGACCAGATGATGTGCGCCCCAATCTTTAAATCCCTTGAATCCGTGAACAAACAGAACTGTAGGCTGATTCTTGTGCTGGTCATCATAAGTCAGATCTCCGTTGATTCTTTGATCAGCTGATCCTGACAGTATAAATTCTTCTCTTTTGATCATATCTTTTGGCTAAATTGTCAATCTACTTAATATAACAAACACATTGTCTATTAGTTTATAACTAAATCTTTAATTTAAAACCTTTCTAAATTACGCTTAATTACAGCATAATGACAGTGGATATGGGCTGTCTTCTTACTTTTGTTAGCACGAAAAAAAAACAACCCACCCGCCTTGGAATATTTAAAGATACTTGCTTTTACCCACAAACAGATTGACTTAAAATCTTTAGGGAAATTAGTTATCTGCGAGCAGACACTTGATGACAGACTCAGAAATATTCAAAAAGAACTCGGTGTCAAAGAGATTTTCTATATCGGAACCTGTAACAGGGTAGAGTTTGTTTTTACAACAGCCCGTACGGTTGACCGCGATTTTATACTGGAATTTTTTAAGGTACTTGATATGGGATTACCTGCAGCTTATATTGATCAGTTTGTTGACAATGTTTCTGTTTATGAACAGGTCGCTGCTTTCAATCATTTACTGCGTACTTCCTGTTCACTCGAAAGTCTGGTTGTAGGAGAGAAGGAAATTCTCGCTCAGGTACGTCGTGCTTATGAAGCCTGCAGGGTTTCTGGTTTTACGGGCGACTACATGCGTATGATCATGAACCGTGTAGTTAAAACAGCGAAAGAAGTTTATACCCATACAAATATTTCCAAAAATCCGGTTTCTGTGGTATCACTTGCTTACCGGAAATTAAGGGATCTTACAATTACCGCTAATTCCAGATTGCTAATTATCGGTGCCGGCGAGACGAACAAAAATCTGGCTCAGTATCTTAAAAAACATAAATATTCTAATTTTTCCATTTTTAACCGTACTGTTGAAAATGCGGAAAGTCTGGCAAAAGACTTGAATGGAATCGCTTATCCTTTAACTGAACTAGCTGGTTTTAAGGGTGGATTTGATGTGATTATAACCTGTACAGGTGCTACGGAACCTATAATTACTGAAGAAATATATAAAAGCTTATTAAACGGCGATACCGGTAAAAAGGTAATCGTAGATTTAGCTATCCCAAATGACACAGCTCCTGCTGTGATTAAGAACTTCCCAATTCATTATATCGAAGTGGAATCCCTGAAAGAAGTTGCGCGTAAAAATATCCAGGAACGGTATGATGAGCTGGTGAACGCGGAACAAATTATCGAACAAAATATCACTGAATTTGATCTTGTACTCCGTCAGCGTAAAATTGAAATAGCTATGAGCGAAGTGCCTCAGAAGATTAAAGCTATTAAAAGTAAAGCATTGGATATCGTTTTTGCAGAGGAGATTAATACGCTGGATGAAAACTCCAGAATCGTACTCGAACGGGTGATGGACTACATGGAGAAGAAATACATCAGCGTGCCGATGGTTATGGCTAAAGAGATCATGATCAATAATAGCTAGATTAGTCAGGTTAATTACATTATTTGTTTATTATTGGTGAGTATTGCGCATTTAGGCTAAATTTGCGTTGGTTTTACAATGCGGATAACTCTGGGTTAATTAGGCTTTAAGCTGAATACATCCGGGGCTGCTGACTGTTCTGAGGAACAACAATGATGTCAGGCTAATCAAGATTAAAAAATTATATATTTCGATGAAAAAACTTATTATCGGTACCAGAGGCAGTGATCTGGCATTATGGCAAGCCAATTTTACTAAAGACAGGCTAGCAGAAATCGGTGTTGAAGCCGAATTGAAGATCATTAAAACTCAGGGTGATAAAATTCTTAATCTCAGACTCGATAAATTGGAGGGAAAAGGTTTCTTTACCAAAGAACTGGAAGAAGAATTACTCAATGGTACTATCGATATTGCAGTTCACTGTCAGAAAGATTTACCTACTGCAAATCCTCCGGGATTAGTCATTGCAGCTGTTTCTGAAAGAGAAGATGCATCGGAGTTATTAATTATACTAAAAGACTGTGTAGATATTACGAAGAAACTGTCGTTAAAAACCGGCGCTCAGGTAGGCACTTCTTCTAATAGAAGAAAAGCACAGTTAATTGCACTTCGTCCTGACCTTAATATTGAGGATTTAAGGGGCAATGTCATTACGCGTATCCAGAAATTAAGAGATGAGAACTACGATGCTATTTTATTGGCAAAGGCTGGTATTAATCGTCTGGGTATCGATCTGAGTGAATTTCATACTGAAGTTATTGATACAACTGAATTGATACCTGCTCCCGCACAAGGAGTGCTGGCTTTCCAGATCAGGGAAAATGATCCGGAGCTATTTGATGTGCTCCAAAAGTTAAACGACCCGAATACAGCGGAAGAAATCGAAGTAGAACGTAAGGTTCTGAACCTTTTTGAAGGGGGATGCCATATGCCACTTGGTTGTTACTGTAAGAAAGAAAATGGTAAATATGAAGTCTGGACGTCGAAGGCAGTTACTGCTGAACATTTTCCGGATCGTCTGTTTTTCCGTGTGGATAGTCTGGATGGTCTTGCCGAGCATATTGTGAGTAAATTCAGTGAGGATAGAAGATTACCGTCTAAAATATTTATTTCCAGAGAAATCAGTGAGCATAGTTATTTGCGCCGGGCTTTGGAAAGACATAAAATTGAAATCGAAGATCGTTCTCTAATCCGCACTTTTCCAATTGTAAACGTATTAGATCCTTTTTACCTGAAAAACCTGAACTGGATTTTCTTCAGCAGCCGTAATGGTGTGGAGTACTTTTTTAAATTGAAGCCTTTACTTTCAAAACACATACGCTTTGGCGTGGTTGGAAGAGGTTCTGAAGACGAATTGAGAAAGCATGGATACCGTGCTGACTACGTGGGTGAGGGTGGTGATATTCCAGATATCGCGGAAGAATTCGCTGAAATGATCAAAGGTCAGACTGTGTTATTCCCACGTGCACAGGATTCCCTGCAGAGTATTCAAAGCAGGGTAGATGCTTCTACGAAAGTGGTCGACCTCCCAATTTATGAAACAGTTATAGAAGAAGATGTCGATCAGTCATTTGCTGAGGTACTTATTTTCACAAGTCCTTCAAATGTCGATGCTTATTTCGCAGATAATTTATTAGAACCTGGTCAGCAGGTAATTGCAATTGGCAATTCTACAGGTAAAAAACTGGATGAAATGGGTGTGAATTATACCTTACCCTACTCTCCGGACGAAATTGGTCTTGCAGAAGCAGTATTTGGTATTGAATTAAAATAAAAGAAGAGGTAATTATGTTACATCGTCCACGTCGACTAAGAAAAAATCCGGTAGTAAGAGAAATGATGGCAGAAACGAAATTGTCAAAGGACATGTTTGTTTATCCATATTTCATTGTACCGGGGAAACAGGTAGTACATGCTATTGATGCAATGCCGGGAGTGAATCATTTTTCTACTGATACTTTAATCAGGGATGTAGAAAAAGGCCTGGAATTGGGAGTAAACAAAATCATGCTATTTGGTGTAGGTGATGAAAAGTCTGAGGACGCCAGTTCTGCTTATCATGATCATTCACTGGTACCGGTTGCGGTGCGCGAATTGAAAAAACAATTTGGTGATGATCTTTATGTAGTAACAGACGTCTGCGTTTGTTCTTATACCACCCATGGTCATTGCGGAATTCTGAAAGATGATTATGTTCAGAATGATGCCACAGTTGAGGTGATCGCCAAGATGGCTGTAGCTCATGCCCAGGCCGGTGCGGATATGCTTGCTCCATCTGATATGATGGACGGAAGGATTTCTGCTATCAGAAGTTCTCTGGACAACCAGGGATTTATCAATACAGCAATCATGTCTCATGCCACTAAATTTGCTTCGGCTTATTATGGGCCTTTCCGGGAAGCAGCTGACTGTGCACCTAGTAAAGGAGATAGAAAAGCTTATCAGATGGATTTCAGAAATCCGCAGGAAGCATTGCGCGAGGCACTGCTTGATGAAACCGAGGGTGCAGATGTGCTTATGGTTAAGCCAGCACTAGCTTACCTGGACGTAATGCAGAACCTAAAACAGCATTCCAATTTGCCTATCGCCTGCTACAATGTATCGGGCGAGTATGCCATGGTTAAGGCAGCGGCCGAAAAGGGATGGATTGACGAACAAAAAATTGTGATGGAAACTATGTATGCTTTTGCACGGGCAGGAGCAAGTATCATCACTACTTATCATATCAGGGATATCGCTGAAAAGAATTGGATGTAATATGTTAGAATCATTAAAAAAAATATTTTCTGGAAACGAAGGCGATATGCCGGTTTCTCCGGGTAGTAAACCTGATATTTCAAGGGAAAAATCGGCAGAACTTTATGAAAAGGCAAAAACGTATTTTCCAGGCGGGGTTAATTCTCCGGTAAGGGCATTCAAATCTGTTTATGGTACTCCGCTTTTTATTCAAAAGGGGGATGGATGCTTTGTATGGGACGCTGATGGAAACCAGTTTATTGATTTCTGTGCGAGCTGGGGACCGCTTATTCTGGGACATAACCCGCCAAAGGTAAGAGAGAAGGTTATTGAAACCATGCAGAATGGGATGAGTTTTGGTGCACCAACCGCCCTGGAAAATGAATTGGCAGAACTTATTATAAAAAACAACAGGTTTGTAGAAAAAATCCGCTTTACCAGTTCTGGTACAGAGGCTGTGATGTCTGCAATCCGCCTGGCCAGGGGATATACTAAGAGAGATAAAATTCTGAAATTTGAAGGTTGTTATCACGGTCATAGCGACTCTTTATTAGTTAAAGCTGGTTCTGGGTTAGTTACTTTTGGCGAAACGTCTTCGCTTGGTGTTCCTAAATCTTTCGCTGAGGAAACTATTGTTATCCCTTTGAATGATACCGAGGCTCTTAAACAAGCTTTTGATCAGTTTAAAGGTCAGCTTGCAGCGGTTATTATCGAAGGTATCCCGGCAAATAATGGTTTGCTGATGCAGGAAAAATCTTATGTAGAATTTCTTCAGCAGATCTGTAATGAAAATGGCACGCTATTAATTTTTGATGAGGTAATTACAGGTTTCCGGATCGGATTTGAAGGTGCTGCAGGTTATTATGGTATAAAACCAGATATCGTAACTTACGGAAAGATCCTAGGTGGCGGTCTTCCTGTGGGTATGTATGGGGCATCTGCTGAAATAATGGGGCATATTTCTCCTGACGGCGGTGTTTATCAGGCAGGTACATTGTCTGGTAACCCGGTTGCAATGGCTGCAGGTATAGCGCAGCTTACAGAGCTGTTGCGTTCAGGATTCTATAAGGAGCTTAATAATAAAGCTGCTGAGTTTGCGGAAAGTATTCAGCGTTTCGCAACAACCAGAAACTATAAATTTAAAGTATTCCATGTTGGTTCTATTTTCTGGTTTGCTTTCACAGATAAAGAACATATCCGTTGCGCTGAAGACATTGATCCTGCAAGTATGGAGAAATTTAAAATTATGCATCGTGAACTTTTAAACCGTGGTATCTATCTGGGTCCGTCTGGTTATGAAGTTGGCTTTGTGTCTGCGGCTCATACTAAAATAGAACTTGAAAAGGCAAAACGTGCTATTTTGGAAGCTTTGGATATTGTGTTCAGAAATAAATAATTTAATTATCTTTAAAGAGGATTATATCAATTGAAGAAATCAATTATCATATTTTACTTTCTGCTGCTCTATTCACTGGTTCAGCTGATCTCATGGGGAACGCTCGTTGTAAAACTTCAGCCCTCGCGCATGGCTATGGTTATGGGGGAGGGATCTGTGTTTCTTTTTATGTTGGGCGTAGGTGCTTATTTTCTGCATAAATCCATCAAAAAGGAAGATAAACTCCGCGAACAACAACAAAATTTCCTGTTATCTGTTACTCATGAGTTAAAGTCTCCTTTAGCTGCAATTAAGTTATCCCTTCAGACTATCGTGAAACGTGACCTGGATAAAGCTCGTCAGACTTCATTACTGAACAATTCGCTAAAGGATATAGAAAGGTTGGATGACCTGGTTGAAAATATGCTGTTGGCTACTAAAATTGAAAACAGGTCTTATTCTTTTCCTGCAGAGGAGTTTGATTTATCTGAACTGGTTACTAAAATCACTGATAGGCTTCAGATCCACTCCTGTGGTTGTGAACAGGTGATTACCCCTTTTATTGAGCCTAAGATTATTATCACGGGAGACCCGTTTGCACTTTCATCAGTGGTTAATAATTTGGTTGAAAATGCCGTTAAATATTCCGGAGAATGTGCTGAAATCACTGTAGAACTTAAAATGCAGGATGGACATGCTTTTCTTAGTGTAGGTGATAAAGGCCCGGGTATTCCGGATGACGAAAAAATGCTCATATTTGATAAGTTTTATAGGGTAGGTCAGGAACATACACGGAAAGCAAAGGGAACTGGACTTGGCTTGTTTATAGTAAAGGAAGTACTACAGCGGCATGATGCCGACATTAGCGTTAAAGACAATGTACCACAGGGTACAATTTTTGAAATTACATTTAGTTGATTGTTATGCAACAGAAATTAAGAATCTTATTGGTCGAAGATGAAGACCACTTATTAGACGCTATCAAATTAAACCTTGAGCTGGAAGGGTATAAAGTTCATGCCGTAAAAGACGGAAAAACTGCCCTCAAAATATTTAAGGAAGAACGTTTCAACCTGATTATTCTGGATGTGATGCTTCCTGAAATGGATGGTTTCCAGGTATGTGAAACTATCAGATTAGAAAATACAGAAGTTCCTATCCTCTTTTTAACAGCTAAAAACACTAGTGAAGACCGTGTGATGGGCCTTAAAAAAGGGGCAGATGATTATCTGGTGAAGCCATTTAATCTGGAAGAGCTAATCCTTCGTGTAGGTATTTTGGTGAAACGCAGTATGAAATCTGATGACCTGAAAGAATTGAATTCTTACAAAATTGGTGATAAGACCATTTATTTTAACTCATTTGAACTAAAGCAGGACGATGGTGTTATTGTTCCTTTAACAAAGAAGGAAACAATGCTGTTGAAATTATTGATTGAGCGTAAGAACGAAGCGGTATCTCGTGAGCAAATTCTGGAAACGGTTTGGAATTATGATGTTTATCCTTCTACAAGGACAATTGACAATTTTATATTGACTTTCCGTAAATATTTCGAGCCGGATCAGAAGAACCCGGTTTATTTTCATTCTATACGTGGTGTAGGCTATAAATTCACGGATATTCATAGCTAATGTTTAACGCTACCGGCAGATATATTCTGATGGCAGTTTTTGCAATTGCCGCAGGCATAAGCCTCTATTACGAACAACATCAGCTGGCTGCACTGGCAGGGCTGATGTTTTTGTTTATAATCTGGAGTCATTTTAAGAGCAGTTCGATATTGATGGCCTCCAAAAGTTTTAAAAATGGTGATTATACACGTGCCTCAATTTTATTGGCTGAAGTAGCTGATCCCGATCGTCTTTCAAAAAATAGAAGAGGCTATTATGAATTCATGATGGCTAATATTGCGTTGAAAAATGGTGATTATCAATCAGCAGAAATGCATTTTCAGATAGCCAGCCGTTTTCCGCTCGGAACAAAAACTGATAAGTCTTTCGTGCTTATCCATCTTGCAAATCTTGCATTGCGCAAAAAGGATAAAGTCAGAACCCTGGCCTATGCAGAGAAAGCAAGCGAACTGGCCAATACAGAAAGAGCTAAAGAGATAGTCCAGAAACTCCTCAAAGAAGCAAATAACTTATAATAATAAACATAAGGCCTGCTGTGATAAGCAGGTCAATTCAAAACGCTAATCAACAAATTACTATCAGATGAACACTTTATTTTTAGATGCGGCATGGTCCAGACAAACAGAACGTCCACCGGTATGGATGATGCGCCAGGCTGGTCGTTTTATGCCTGAATACTGGGAGATCAAAAACAAGTATTCATTCCTGGAAATGTGCAAAACACCTGAAATCGCTGCAGATGTTACTATGCTGCCTGTTGACTTACTAGGCATTGACGCCGCTATTTTATTCTGCGACATCCTGGTTACAGGTGAAGCAATGGGCGGGGATTTAAGCTTTACCCAGGGCGTAGGTCCAAGGTTTGCAAATCCGGTCAGAAATATGAAGGATGTTGAAAATCTAAATGTAGATTGCCTGGATGAGCTGCAATACGTGGCAGATGCCATTAAAGTTATTCAGCAACGCCTCAATGGTAGTATTCCTTTAATCGGTTTTGCCGGTGCACCGTTTACGGTAATGAGCTACCTCGTTGAGGGAGGTTCATCTAAAGACTTTAAACTCACTAAATTATTTATTCATAACCACCCGGAGGTTGCACATCGTCTGCTGGCAAAAATAGCTAAGGTCACGGCTGATTATTTGAACCTTCAGATCGCTGCAGGCGTTAATGCCATTCAGATTTTTGATAGCTGGGCACTTGCTTTATCCTGGAATGACTACGCAGAGTTTTCTCACCGTTATATTCAGGAGATTATTTCGAATTTAAACCGTAAAGATATTCCGGTAATTTCGTTCTGTAAAGGAAGTTCCGTTTTTGCGCCGATGATGGCAGAAGCTAAACCAGATGTGATTTCTGTAGATTGGAACGCCGACTTACTTAATATTAAAAATATATTGCCATCGGGAATTGCTGTTCAGGGTAATATGGATCCTCATATTCTCTATGCAGATAAAGCAGTGATTAAGAAGACTATTCACCAGTTGTTTGAAAGAATGCGTGGGGAGAAAGGTTTTATCTTTAACCTGGGTCATGGCATTATGCCTGATATTCCTTTTGATAATGTGAAATATGCGGTCGATCTGATTAAAGAATTCCGTTATTAATGGATCAATACTATTTATATATTCTATCTGTCCATATTATCTTTGTGGTAAGCTGGATGGCAGGCCTGTTTTATATAGTCCGTCTTTTCATTTATCATACCGAAGCAAATGACAGACCTGAAATGGAAAAAAATATCCTTCAGCAGGAATTTATAAAAATAGAGAAGAAATTATGGACTATTATTACTACTCCGGCCATGATCCTAGCGGTCCTGGCCGGAATAGCTATGATTTCAATCAGACCAGGATTACTTTTGACTTCATGGCTTCCTGTTAAGCTGGGTTTTGTTTTTTTACTGCTGATATATCACTTCAGATGTCAGCATATTATGAAGCAGCTTAGATCTGGCATATTCAAATTAACCTCTTTTAAATTACGTTTGTGGAATGAACTGGCTACAGTGTTATTAGTCGCTATTGTATTCACGGTCGTATTAAAAAGTGCAGTTGACTGGTTTTATGGTCTTATAGGGTTGATTATATTTTCTGTAGTAATCATGACAGCCGTAAAATTGTATAAAAACTACAGACAAAAAAACAATCAATAAGGATTACCGCTCTCCATTTATTCCTTTCCCATGAGATCACTTCTACTCAGTTTTTTCCTACTCTTAAGCATTGCAGGCAGCAGCTATGCGCAATTTAATTCAACTGCAATTGAAAACCGTATCAGACCTGACAGTACAGCAACAGGTGAAGTCCATTTGAATTTTTATAATTTCAATTACGTAAGGAATTATGAATATTCTAATCCTTTCCACGATGGATATACCTTGTATGGCACACAGTTACAACCTGAACTGGTTTATTATGCACATCCTAACCTTGCTATCGTTATGGGAGCTTATATGCGGAAGGACTTTGGTAATGACAGAGGATTATATGATTCGAAATTGTTGTTTGCTTTAAAATATCATAAGAAGGACCTTACCTTAAATTTCGGCTCGCTTGAGGGTGGAATACATCATGGTTATATTGAACCCTTATGGGACTTTGAAAGACAAATTACTGATCCTATCCAATATGGAACCCAGTTGCTGATTGAAAAGGACAAGTTTAAACTAGATGCATGGATAGCATGGCAAAAGATGATTTACAGGGCCTCACCTGTGAAGGAACAGATTATAGGAGGATTGACTACCGAGGTTTCCTTATATAAAAAGAACGGTTGGAATTTAAGTATACCGGCTCAGTTTATTGCCTACCATAAAGGTGGACAGATTGACCTTGAAAAGGATATTCCTTTGCAGACGCTATTTAATGGAGCAACTGGTTTTAAAGTATCGAAAGCGACTTACGGACCAGTTAGTTCTATTTATACTTCTAATTATATTGTGGGGTACAAAGATTTCTCACCAACTAAACAACAAGCTTTTCAGGGAGGATTCGGTTTATGGTTCAATGCCGGAGTGGAGTCAAAATACGGAAGCCTGGCAGCTTCTTACTGGAAGGGTAATAACTTTATGACCATTAAGGGAATGCCTTTATACGAGTCAGTTTCATCTAATCTGTATGAATTTGGCTATAAGGAAAGCAGCAGGAGTATTTTCTTATTGCGTTATGCATATCAAAAGGAACTTATTCCAAATCTATACCTCGATGTCAGACTTGAACCGCATATAGACCTTGGCACTTCTAGAAAAGAATCCCTGCAGTTTCAGCATTCATTTTTCCTGACCTATAAAGAGAATTTCAGACTGTTCAAAGTGAAAAAATAAATATTCTTATTTGGTTGCAACCTTTTGTACAGTTTGTTCATCTTATCTTTAACTGAACAAATGAAATTGACGCCAAAGATAAACCTAGATAATTTACTGGAGGGATGTAAAGCCGGAGACCGAAAGGCGCAGGAGTTGTTATATAAACAGACTGCGCCCAAGATGATGGTCGTTTGCATGCGATATGCCCGTGACAGGATGGAGGCCGAAGACGTACTCCAGCTCGGGTATATTAAAGTGTTCGGGAAAATCTCGGAATTCCGGGGTGTCGGATCGCTGGAAGGGTGGATAAGAAGAATAATGGTAAATACTGCTATTGAAAGTTACAGGAGGAATCTTCGTATGATGAATATCGTTCCGATTACTGAAAATGAAGAGCAGATTGCTGCCGATTTTGATTTTAGCAGAATGGGTATGCAAGTATTACTTAAACTCATTCAGGGTTTATCGGATGGAACAAGGGTAGTATTTAATATGTATGTAATGGAGGGGTTCTCTCACCAGGAAATTGCAGATAGTTTAGGTATTTCTGCTGGTGCCAGTAAATCTCAATTATCAAGAGCAAGAGCGATTTTGAAGCAGGAAATAATTAAAATGGAGGGTATTGATTATGCAACATATACAGGATAAAGAGTTCGATCAACGGCTCAGAGATCAGTTTGAAAATGAAGAAATTCAGTTATCTGCAAACAGCTGGTCAGATCTGGAGCGTGTACTTCATCCTCAAAGCAAAAGAAGAACATCATACAGGAGCCGGTGGCTTGCGGCAGCATCTGTTTTATTGCTGTCATCTCTAGGAGTATATCTGAGTTCTCATACAGGTGACAGGGTGATGAGTAAAGAAAGATTGGCTTTAAACAATCCGGTCAGGGAGGAGCAAACAAGTGTACTTGAGCATAACGAGCAGTTAAATGCCGAAGGCATAAAGGAGAATATCCCGAATAAACCTGCAGACAGAAATGTTAATTCTGTAAAAGCTGTTGCGGTATTGAAGGCTGACTCTGAAAAGAATAATATAGAACCGGAATTGCAAGCAGTGTCTCTTACTCCGGAGAAAGATGAAATAATTCTAAGTTCATTGCAACCTTCTTCAGAAATTGCTCGTCATGTAGATAACCAAGCGTTATATAAACCTGAGAAATTAGCTGTTTTGCAGGTACGGAATGAAGTTATCTCAGATACAGATAATGAAATCGAGGATACACAACAGCAAAGAGGGATTCGTAATGTTGGCGATCTTGTTAATTACGTAGTGGATAAAGTGGACAAAAGAGCTGAGAAGATTTTGAAATTTAAAACTGATGATGACAATTCATCTTTAATCGCCATAAATATCGGAATGCTCAAATTTAATCAGAAAAAACAAAAGTAACACACAAATACTAGAAGAATATGAAGAGATTTTTATTGAATCTACTGATGATTAGTGGCCTTACAGCATTATCTTCAGGTCAGTTATTAGCACAGGATGAGAACAACCTTACCTTTTTAAAGAATAAAAAATATAGCATGAACCTGTCTTTCGGTGATTCGAAGGATCAGGCAAATGATGATCAGGATAGTACCAAAGTTGTCAAAGCACATAAAGGTAGATTTCTGGGGGGAGTAACTTTTACCAGACTTGATATCGGCTTTAGCAGGATAATTGATAATGGAAGCTTTTCTCTTTCTCCAAAGAATGACTTCCTATCTTATAAAGGGGCTAAGACAAGCACGGTATCATTCGACGTACTTTACTTCGGTTACAGGTTTAATCCCAATTTCAAAGTTTATGTAGCCGGTGGTTTTGACTGGACAATGATCCGCTTAAAAAATGATGTTACTATTCAGCAGAATATGCCAGAGCTTGTTGCCATAGATGATGACATTCATTTCAGCAAGAACCGGTTGTCAAATAGCTATGTTCATATTCCATTGAATTTTGAGTTCAGATCAAAAGAGAACAACAAAGGAAAACGTTTCTACTTTGTCCTTGGGCCAGAGGTTAGTTTCCTGCTGAACGGAAAGGTTAAACAGATCAGTGACGAAAGAGGTAAACAGAAATTCAAAGATGATTATCATTTTCAACCTGTCAGACTGGGAGGCACAGCACGTATTGGTTATGGCGGTATAGGCTTGTTCACCAAATATTATTTCAACGATATGTTCGATACAGATGCGCAAAAAGGCGTTAAAAATATGTCTTTCGGTATTACCTTCGGTTTGAATTAAGTAACACACAAATAAAATCATGGCCCTGTTTGTATATGCAAACAGGGCTTTTTTGTTATCAGGAAGCTTTTCGCTGCAATATTCCCGATGAAATGTATCTTTGCGAGGTGGATGAAAATATAATCAGTGTAAGAGCTCTAACCAAGCAGTATCAGACAACTCAGGCTTCAGGAATAAATGATATCAGTTTTGATATTACCAGTGGACAGATCATAGCTATTATAGGCGAAAGCGGCAGTGGTAAGTCAACTTTATTAAAGACTATGTTTGGCTTGTTAAAAGCTGACAGCGGAGAGGTACTATATAGAGGAAAGCGGGTACTCGGACCTGATGAACAACTGATTCCCGGACATAAGGAAATGAAAATTGTCACCCAGGATTTTTCCTTGAATATCTATGCGAAAGTTTATGATAATATTGCCTCAATGTTGTCAAATACAGATGTAAAATCAAAGCAGGAAAAAACCGTTGCCATGATGGAACATTTACATATCAGCCATCTGAGTCAAAAGAAGATCACAGAGTTAAGCGGTGGAGAACAACAAAGGGTCGCTATTGCCAGAGCTCTGGTTTCTGATACCCAGGTGCTATTATTGGATGAGCCATTCAGTCAGGTAGATGCACTGCTTAAGAATCAGCTGAGGGCAGATATTAAGCGAATAGTGGCAGAGACAGGAGTTACCGTAATCCTGGTCTCCCATGATCCGGCAGACGGATTATTTCTTGCAGATCAGTTATTACTGATCCGGGATGGAAAATTGATACAGATCGGTAAACCGGAATATATTTATAACAATCCTGAGCATATTTATACTGCTCGTTTACTCGGTAATGCAGTAGTTTTAAATCATGAACAGGCATTAGATTTAGGCATACATACTAAGGCTGAGACCATCGTTTTTTATCCGGAATGGGCAGAGCTTAAGAATACCTGGAACAGTAAACGATTTGCAGTGAAAGATGTGTATTATAAAGGTTTTTATGAAGAGCTCCTGCTGGAAAGAAATGGCGTTCTGATCAGAGCGATACAACTGAATAGCGGAACCCATAAAAAAAACGACCACGTTCAGGTGAACATTGGTCGTTTTCTTGAATTTTAATAGTCTTTCGCAGCTTTTAAAGCTGCAAAACATTATAGTGATGACGTAATCAGAACAATTTTAACTCTGGTTACTAAATTAGGCCTTACGGGTGGAACACTGTATTTGTTCTGATAGTACAGCGTCACAAAGCCAGGTGTGATGTCATAGCTATAGTTATCTCCGCTTGCCTCATCAGAGTAGGGCATCGCATCATAAACATCATTGTCACCTCTTGAAATCGTCAACGAAATATTGTCGTTTTCAAAAGTACCCCTGTCAATTTCTCCAACCGGAATAGTTACAGAATAAGTGTTTTTGTCATTTGATAGCTTCCAGTCACCTGAAGCAACGTATTTAAGGAGTGTCTGGTTGGGGATTCCATCATTCGGCACAAAGACTTCCTTTTTACAGGAGGAAATTCCCAGTGTCACGATGCTTAAAAGCATTATTAGTACTGTTTTTTTCATAGGTAAGAATTGTTTTGTGTGTGTTTTTTTGCTTTTGCTTGTACAAATATACGGCCATAAAATAACCGTCTATTGTTTAGTAGCGCCAATTTATAGTTGAATATAAAGAATAAATCAGAATACGCGAAATATATGTCGGTAATGACGAATATATGGTATTCTGCAATATATTTTTTCTAATCGTAAATTTATCAGATTTAAACCTGCTACATACGTCTTTGGGAAGAAAAATATATACTGATTTTAGATAAGTGTAAATATTATTTATAATATCATCCAATTTGTAGGATATTTATATATCTGAAAATTAAGCTCTTATGGAAATTCAACGAAAAGGATCCATTACTTACCAGGAATTTATGGAAGAACACCATAACCCAGGTATTCCTGTAATCTTTACCAATGCAACTGAAGCATGGAAAGCAAAAAAACTATTCACGCCAGATTGGTTCCGGACTAATTATCCTGACCGGGAAAGCGACGTTATTAATACCACTTCGGGCAAGCCATACCGGATTTCGGAGGTGATGGATCTGGTGGAACGCAGCAGTGTGGAAAATCCTGCTCCGTATCCGCTGACTTTTGATATCAAAAAGAAAATACCTGAACTACTTGAATTATTGACACCACTTAGTCTTGACTATGCCAAACCAAATTGGTTACAGGAAAAACCTTTTCAGCGTGGACACTGGGGAGGTATAGTGGAGTTATTTGTCGGTGGCCCGGGAGGGAAGTTTCCTTATGTACATAAAGACTATTATCATTTAAGTGCCTGGATCAATCAGTTATATGGAGAAAAAGAATTTACCGTATTTCCACGCGGCCAGGAAAAGTATCTCTATGTGTCAGATAAGAACGAGTGGAGATCGCCGGTTAATGTATTTGAACCAGATTATAACGCACATCCCGAATTCAGGAATGCAACACCTATCCGGTTTAAAGTAAGCGCAGGAGAAACGCTGTATATCCCTTTTGGGATCTGGCATACTGCGTATTCCCTAAATCCAACTATATCTGTTGCTTTTGATCAGTTGAATCACAAAAACTTTCCTTTGTTTATGGCTGATGTCTGGAATTTTAAGAAAGAAGCCAGTCAGCCGAAAGCTGCTGCAGCATATCTATATGCACTTGCAGCCGGTGCCGGTTGCAGAATTAAGGATACTTTTAGCAGAGTATAATAGGGGAATAGTTCTAAATAAAAAAAAAACGGGCAATCCCATTAGGGTTACCCGTTTTTTTTCAACTGATCACTAGACCAGGTATTCAAATAACATCTGGTCTTTGTTTAGCTCCAGTACTTCAAATTTGAAGTCAGCCATTCGTTGTTTCAATGCGTCATAATCAGAGCGCTGCTGCAGTTCTATACCGACCAGAGCAGGGCCATTCTCGCGGTTCGTCTTTTTAATAAATTCGAAACGGGTGATATCGTCATGTGGTCCAAGCACATTATTCACAAATGATTTCAATGCTCCCGGACGTTGCGGAAAGCGGACGATAAAGTAGTGTTTGAGACCTTCAAACAGAAGAGATTTTTCTTTAATCTCCTGCATTCTTTCGATGTCATTATTACCACCGCTGACAATACAAACTACTTTTTTACCGGCGATTGAGTCTTTCAGCTGGTCCAGAGAGGCAACAGCTAAAGCTCCGGCAGGCTCAACGACGATCGCGTCCTCATTGTATAATTTAAGAATAGTCGTGCAGATTTTCCCCTCAGGAATTAACAGCATATCGTTCAATAACTCACTGCAATATTCGAAAGTCAGATTGCCCACACGCTTCACGGCAGCGCCGTCAACAAAGCGGTCAATATAGTCCAGGGTAACTGGACAACCATTTGTCAGAGCCTGATTCATGGAAGGAGCACCCTCCGGTTCAACACCTACCAAACGGATGTCAGGATTGATATTTCTGAAGAAACTTCCTACACCAGAAGCCAGTCCGCCACCACCTATGGGCATAATGATTACCTCAGCATCCGGCAGATCTTCGTACACTTCAAGGCCGACTGTTCCCTGTCCTTCAATAACTTTGATATTATCAAAAGGAGGGACAAAAACCATCTGATGGGCAGCAGTGTAAATTAATGCTTCTTTCATACAATCATCGAAAGTGTCCCCAACGAGAACAATTTCGATGTTGCTGCCACCAAACATTTCGGTTTGTTGTATTTTTTGTCTCGGTGTAATTTCCGGCATGAAAATGACACCTTTGATATTTAATTTTTTACAGGAATAAGCCACACCCTGCGCATGATTACCTGCACTTGCACAGACCACACCCCGTTTCATTTCTTCCTGGGAAAGTGTGCTGATCATGTTGTAGGCACCGCGAAGTTTATAAGACCTGACTATTTGCAAATCCTCTCTTTTCAGATAAATTTCTGCATTATATTTAAGGGATAAGCTCTCATTATATTCCAGCTGAGTACGTTTAACCGTAGTGGAAAGTCTTTCAGCTGCTGCTTTAAAGTCCAGTTCTATTTCTTTTTCCTGCATCATTTTACAAAAATTTATTCAGTGCATCCAGATAAGCGTCGGCCGAAGCTTTCACAATATCTGTACTGAAGCCATAACCCAGATAAGATTTATCAGCATAAGATACGCGCATATTTACCTTGCTTGTATCATCGCTTCCACCATGCATTGCCTGAATAGTGAATTCTTTAAGTTGGATATCTTTACCAATAATCTTTTCAATAGCTTTAATAGTCGCATTTACCGGACCATTACCTTCTGCTTCAGCTGTGTGAACCTGACCTTCATATTCTAGTTGAACAGAGGCCGTTGGTTGTTGCTGATCACCACAGCTTACGTTCAAACCATTAAGTTTATAGCCGTTTTTGTAGGTAGACTCTTCGCCATCACTCATTAGTGTTAACAGGTCGTCATCGGAGATTTCCTTTTTCGCGTCGGCAAGAATCAGGAAGTTCTCATATACCTGGTCCAGATTGATTTTTTCTATGGTGTAACCTAATCTTTCCAGGTGGTGCTTAAGCGCATGTCTTCCACTTCTGGCGGTCAGAATGATATCGGCTTCATTGATACCAACATCCTCCGGGTTAATAATTTCATAGTTTTCGCGGTGTTTAAGGAATCCATCCTGGTGGATACCAGAGCTGTGTGCAAAAGCATTTTGTCCTATGATTGCTTTATTCGGCTGAACCGGCATACGCATCATACGGCTCACTTTCGAACTGATTTCGTGGAAATGTTTGGCATTAATATTAGTATGCAGATTAAGCGCATGGTGCGTTTTTAAAACCATAACCACTTCTTCAAGTGCAGTATTTCCCGCGCGCTCGCCGATACCATTGATTGTACATTCCACCTGTCTTGCACCATTGATTACGCCGGCAAGCGAATTCGCTGTAGCCAGACCTAAATCATTATGACAGTGAACAGAGATGATAGCCTGATCGATATTTTTAACATTCTCTTTCAAAAAAAGAATTTTGGAACCGTACTGATCCGGCAGGCAGTAACCATTGGTATCCGGAATATTAACTACAGTTGCACCGGCAGCGATAACGGCTTCTACCATTTGGGCAAGAAATACATTATCTGCACGACCAGCATCTTCAGCGAAGAATTCGATATCCTCTACAAATTGCTTGGCATATTTAACCGCTTCAACTGCGCGCTCCAGAATTTTCTCGCGTGTACTGTTGAATTTATATTTAATGTGCATATCAGAAGAGCCGATACCTGTATGAATTCTTGGGCGTTTAGCGAACTTTAACGCTGCTACAGCCGCATCAATATCACCTTTATTGGCTCTGGTCAGCGCGCAGATAACCGGGTCCTGTACTGCTTTGGAAAGCTCGACTACACTTTGGAAATCTCCTGGGCTTGAAATCGGAAATCCCGCTTCGATAATATCTACTCCCATAGCTTCCAGTGCTTTTGCAATCTCTATCTTTTCCGGAGTAGATAACTGGCAACCAGGAACCTGCTCACCGTCACGAAGGGTAGTGTCAAATATATATACTCTGTTTGGATCGTGTAACATATCGTGTTTTAGTTAGTAGTAGATTTTTGTTTGATGAATTTCAAGACCAGGCTGCCCATTTCTGCTGTACCCAGTAAATGAGAAGCAGGTGTGTTTTTGTCTGCTATATCAGCTGTACGGTATCCTTCTTTCAATACCTGGTCGATAGCTGAAATAATTAACTGAGCTTCTTCTTTCAGACCAAAGCTGATTTCCAGCATCAGTGCAACTGACAGAATAGAAGCCAGTGGGTTAGCGATGTTTTTACCAGCAATATCGTGTGCCGAACCATGAATTGGTTCGAAGAAGCCAGTGCCATCACCCACAGAAGCAGAAGCCAGCATACCCATAGATCCTGCAATCTGCGAAGCTTCGTCTGTCAGAATATCACCAAATAAGTTGGCTGTTAATACAACATCAAACTGTTTAGGATCTTTAATCAGCTGCATCGCTGCATTATCAATAAACATATGTACAGTTTCAACTTCAGGATATGACTTAGCCACTTCCTGAACAGTCTCGCGCCATAAACGTGAACTTTCCAGAACATTGGCTTTGTCCACTGAACATAATTTGCGGCCACGCTGCATTGCTGCTTCGAAAGCCTTGTGTGCAATACGTTCTACTTCATATTTGTGATAGATCATTAAGTCAGAAGCCGTATTTCTGTCTTCTGAACGTTGTTTCTCGCCGAAATAAACATCACCGGTAAGTTCTCTGAAGAATAGAATATCTGTGCCTTTCAGAATGCTGGATTTAATGCTCGAAGCTTCCAGCAGTTCATCAAACAACAGGATAGGGCGGAGGTTAGCATATAATCCCAGTTCTTTTCTAATTTTCAACAACCCCTGCTCGGGGCGTACTTTCAAGGAAGGATCATTGTCATATAGGGCATGACCTACAGCTCCAAACAGAATGGCATCACTGCGTCTTGCTTTTTCCAGTGTTTCATCTGGAAGCGGGTTCCCTTCAGCCTCAATTGCAGCATGTCCCATCAGACCTTCATCGAACGTAAATTCATGACCTGAAAGCTCAGCAATTTCAGTTAGAACCGCCTTTCCCCAGGCAGTAACTTCAGGACCTATACCATCTCCTGGTATCACTAATATATTTTTCTTCATCAGTGTATTATGTTTTTTATGATTTTGGAACCTGTTTTTAGATGTCGCTTTTGAACAAATACTGTACAGGACCTTTATTAAATACTTTGTAAAATGGATTCAACGGATTTAATTTCACCGTTCTCCAATAAAATTCTTTTTTCCAGGCAGGAAGGTAACTGGGATTCGAAATGCCCCACATAAATAAGGGTTGTTCCATGTCCGCATAGCTCATCTACCAGTTTGTTGAAATGTTGTGTTTGCTGCTGATCCAAGCCCTGGCAAGGCTCATCCAGAATTAATATTTCAGGATTTTTAATAATTGTCCGGGCTAATAACGCCAGCCTTTGTTTACCTAAAGGAAGAACGTTCATCAACGTATTTTGATAAGCAGTCAACCCGAAGTAACTGATGAGTTCATCTACCTGTGCATGTTTGGTGGAACCAGGATTGCAGAATAAGCCCGAGCTGTCAAAGAAGCCGGAAGCAACAGTTTCCCATACAGTAGCTGAGGCGTCAAAATACCAGTGTAACTCCGGTGAAATTAAACCGATACGTTTTTTGATATCCCATATACTTTCACCACTTCCTCTTTTACTGCCAAACAGGTGAAAATTATTAGCATATGCCTGTGGATGATCGCCGCAGATTAAACTGAGCAAAGTTGATTTTCCAGACCCGTTATGACCTTGTAATAGCCACTTTTCGCCAGAAATCACTTCCCAGTTGATGTCTTTTAATACTCTTTTGCCGCTATAGGTGATATTTACATCAATCATGCGGATAATATGTTCTTCAGATACCGGAACAGCAGACTGGTTAAGAAAAGCAGGTACAGGTTCATTGTGTATTTCAACTGCATTTACCGCACGACCCTCACCAGAAATTTCCTGAAGTACGCCATCCTTAATTTCAGCGAAGCGGTTAACAGCCGCAGGTAGTTCAGTTTCATTGCCTACTACAACAAGCTGGGTTCCTTCTGCTGATATCTCTTCCAGCAATGTATTCAGATTCTGGCGCGAACGTGTATCAAGACCATTATAAGGCTGATCTAATATTAATAGCTGTGGCTTTAACCAAACAGCTTTAACCAACTGCAGTTTTTTGTGTTCTCCGCTTGATAACTGGATTAATGTAGAGTCGATTACTTCAATATATCCAAGGGCAGATAATATGCGGTCCAAAGCATCCCACTCCAAGTTGTTTTCCTTACCAAATTCCTCCAATTCGGCTCTTACAGTTGCCGTAGTTGCTGTGGTTTGGCTGTTATAGCGTTGCTGATAATAAAAGTTAGAACCGCCTTCCAGATCTTTAAACTGATACCAGTTCGCCACATAATAAACCTGGGCCGGTAAAGGATTCTCCGGGTTGAAATTAAGCTGAATTTCATTATTATATACAGGAACTAAACCGGCAATTGCTTTAGCTAAAGTAGTTTTTCCACTACCACTTGTTCCACATAATAACCAGTTTTCATGGCGGTTAATTACCCAATTCAGGCCCTGTAATACAAGTTTCTGCTGGTATTTAACGGTAAGATTGGCGATATGGACGAAAGGCTCTGACATTATCTGGCTTGTTCAAATTCTTCTATTAAGTTTTTTTGATTCAGGATAAAATCAATATCATCATACCCGTTGATCAGGCATGATTTCTTGTAAGCATTGATTTCAAATTCGGTCTGGTCGCCAGTATCGGCTATAGTTACCGTCTGGTTTTCCAGATCAACAGTAAGCTGTGCACCATGGCTCTGACCTACTGTTGTAAAGATTTTCGCCAAAAATTCATCGCTGACTTGTATAGGTAATAAACCGTTATTCAGTGCATTCCCTTTAAAGATATCAGCAAAAAAACTACTGATTACGACATCAAAGCCAGCATCCTGGATTGCCCAGGCTGCGTGTTCACGGCTGCTTCCGCAACCAAAATTTTTCCCTGCAACCAGAATCTGACCTTTAAACTCAGGATTATTAAGGACGAAGTCATTTTTAAGCGTATTGTCGCCATTATAACGCCAGTCACGGAATAAATTTTCACCAAAACCTTCGCGGGTTGTGGCTTTTAGAAACCGCGCCGGAATAATCTGGTCAGTATCAATATTCTCTATGTTTAAAGGCACAATTGCCGATGTTAGTTTCTCGAATTTTTTCATCAGTATATATAGAAATCGGATAGTCAGTCCTTGTATTAATGGTTAACAGTCTCATTTAATAACGTCCTCACATCTGTCACCTTTCCGGTAATAGCGGCAGCGGCGGCAGTAAGCGGGCTGGCTAAGAAAGTACGTGAATCTGGTCCCTGTCTGCCTTCAAAGTTTCTGTTTGATGTAGAGACGCAATATTTACCTGCCGGAATTTTATCTTCGTTCATACCCAGACATGCACTGCATCCTGGTTCACGTAATTGAAAACCTGCAGCCTCAAATATTTTGTCCAGACCCTCAGCAATTGCCTGTTGTTCGATCTGTTTGGAACCAGGGACAATCCATACTGTAACATTTTCAGCTTTTTGACGGCCTTTCACAAATTCTGCAACTTCCCGAAGGTCTTCCATTCTGGAGTTCGTGCAGCTACCGATAAACACATAATCAATAGGTTTACCAACCAGTTCTGTGTCGCCGGTGATACCCATATAATCCAGCGCTTTCTGGAAAGAAGCTTGTTCAGAGGAAATCTGATTGGCTGTCGCCGGAATATGTTCTGCGATACCCATACCCATACCTGGGTTAGTACCATAAGTAATCATAGGGGTAATGTCTTCTGAGTTAAATGAAAGCACGCTATCAAATTTTGCATCGGCATCACTGTATAAAGTTTTCCAGTAAGCAAGAGACTCGTCCCACTGCTCACCGGCAGGTGCAAATTCCCTACCTTTAATGTAGTCAAATGTAATCTGGTCAGGGGCAATCAGGCCGCCTCTTGCACCCATTTCGATGCTCATATTACAAATGGTCATACGGGATTCCATGCTCAAAGCTTCGATGGTAGAACCCGCATATTCAATAAAATAACCCGTACCACCGGCAGCAGAAATTTTAGAGATAATGTAAAGGATAATGTCTTTTGCGGTTACACCAGTACCCAGCTCACCATTTACTTCGATTTTCATGGTTTTTGGCTTCTGCTGTAACAGGCATTGTGTGGCAAAAACCTGCTCTACCTGAGAAGTACCGATACCAAATGCAATCGCACCAAAAGCTCCATGTGTTGAGGTATGGCTGTCGCCGCAAACCATAGTCTTACCCGGAAGGGTGATACCCAGTTCCGGACCAATAACGTGTACAATTCCCTGAAAAGGATGACCCAAACCATAAAGCTCTATGCCAAATTCAGCACAGTTTTTGGTTAACATATCAACCTGATACCTGGACAGTTCTTCTTTAATCGGCAACAGCTGATTTAATGTAGGTACATTATGATCTGCAGTTGCTACAGTTTGTTGTGGACGGAAAACAGGTAATCCTCTTTTACGCAAGCCATCGAAAGCCTGTGGTGAGGTTACCTCATGGATCAGGTGGGTATCGATATATAAAATATCAGGAAATCCAACTTCACTTTTTACCACATGGGCATCCCAGATTTTTTCTACTAACGTTTTTGACATTTTTATTAATTGTAAATGGCCCTTGTTTTAACACAAGGGCCGTTTTTATGATATTAGGCAGTTTTAATAGATTTCATTGCTGTCATAGCCTTTCTTAATTCAGCTCCGACTATTTCAACATGGTGCGTACGGATCGCTTCATTCACTGCGATTAATGTTCTGTTATCAACCGCTCCGTCTTTACCTTCGTTGAAGTTTCTACCAACCAGGTCGGTATCGATTCTGGTCATGAAGTCTGCCAGTAAAGGCTTGCAAGCATGGTCAAATAAATAACAGCCATATTCAGCAGTATCAGAGATCACGCGGTTCATTTCAAATAATTTTTTACGGGCGATAGTATTTGCAATTAACGGCGTCTCATGCAGAGATTCATAATAAGCAGATTCAGGTTTGATTCCTGCTTCAACCATAGTTTCAAAAGCAAGTTCAACACCAGCTCTTACGAAAGCAACCATTAATGTATAGTTATCGAAATATTCCTGTTCACCGATTTTAACATTACCTGCAGGTGTTTTTTCGAAACCAGTTTCACCTGTTGCAGCACGCCATGCCAATAAGTTTTTATCGCCGGCAGCCCAGTCTTCCATCATGATCCGGCTGAACTCTCCGCTCATGATATCATCCTGGTGCTTTTCAAATAAAGGACGCATGATAGTTTTTAGTTCTTCTGAAATTTCAAAAGCTTTAAGCTTGGCAATATTGCTCAGTCTGTCCATCATTGCAGTGATACCACCTTGTTTTAAGGCTTCAGTAATCACTTCAACACCATATTGAACAAGCTTGGAAGCATAACCTGGCTCAATTCCTTTTTCCACCATTTTATCAAAAGAAAGGATAGAACCAGTTTGCAGTAATCCGCAAAGGATAGTCTGCTCGCCCATCAGATCTGATTTTACTTCAGCTACAAAAGAAGATCTTAATACACCGGCTTTATGGCCGCCAGTTCCAACGCAATAAGCTTTAGCCTGTAATAAACCTTTACCTTCAGGATCATTTTCCGGGTGTACCGCGATCAGGGTAGGAACTCCGAAACCTCTTACATATTCTGCTCTTACTTCACTGCCCGGACATTTAGGCGCAACCATAATCACTGTAAGATCTTTACGGATCTGCATCCCTTCTTCTACGATATTAAAACCGTGTGAGTACAATAAAGTGGCGCCTTTTTTCATCAAAGGCATAATCGCATTGACAACTGCTGTATGTTGTTTATCAGGAGTCAGGTTAATAACTACATCTGCATTAGGAATCAGCTCTTCGTATGTACCAACATTGAAGTTGTTTTCTGTCGCATTTTTCCAGGAATCTCTTTTGCCTTCAATCGCTTCTTTGCGTAAAGTATAAGAAACATCTAAACCGCTATCTCTTAAATTTAAACCCTGATTTAAGCCTTGTGCTCCGCAACCTACGATAACCAGTTTTTTCCCTTTCAGTGCATTTACGCCGTCCAGAAATTCAGAACTATCCATGAAATCGCATACACCAAGCTGGTTTAATTTTTCTCTAAGAGGTAGTGTGTTAAAATAATTTGACATCGTTTTTATTGGTTTATTGTTTAAGGTTCTTATTGTTATATTTTGTTATTTAATACTTTTTGGATTGATGATGCATAACCATAATGAAAGGCATCATGCACCGGGAAAAACTGTACAGCTTCTGCTGTGTTGCTCAAGGTAACCCCATAACCGGTCGTCATCGCATTATAGCTTTCAAATACTTCATTTCTGAGGTCATTTTCCAGTATGTCGATAGTGCTCAGCATCAATTCTTTTAAGGTATTGATTTCCGCGGCTTCAATGAATCTTTCTGGTTTTGTACCTTTCTGATAAGCTAACAGATAGGAGGAATCAATCCTGGGCTCAAGATTCGCCAGCTTGTAGCAAAGTATTTGCTGACTGGCAATGATATGCCCAAAATTCCAGATGATATTGTTATTAAAACCGGCAGGTACCTGATTTAACTCTTCTACTGTTGACCTTTCGATCAGCTGAATAAAGTTTTTTCTCGTTTGTCTGATGGTTTTTAAAAGATTATCCAATTTCTTCAAAGCTTTAAATAAACGTCCGGAGACGTTTACATGGTAAATACATTTTTAGGCTGGTCAAGGAATTCATTTTCTATCACTTCCTGACCTGGTTCCATTCGTTCAAATTCTCTCAGTTTGCTGTTAAAGCCTTCACTGTCCTTGATAATGGCAACTCTTGCACTGCGGACAAACTCAATCAGCCCATACGGCTGAAGAACTTTGATCAGGTTATCTGTTTCCTGACGGTGGCCGGTAGTTTCAAACACCGTATAATCTTTGCGGATCACAACAGCTCTTGCCCCATTTTCGCGCAGCAGCCTTTCTACAACTACTTTTTCAACGATAGTTTCGGTCGGAACTTTATAAAGTGCAAGTTCCTGCCAGATAATATCTTCATTGGTATTATAGTATACTTTTAGTACCTCTACTTGTTTTTCAATCTGACGGGCAAGTTTCCGGACCACTTCTTCTGTTTCGGTGATCAGAATATTGAAACGGTGGATATGTTCGATCTCAGAAGGAGAGACGTTCAGACTTTCTATATTGATTTTTCTTCTTGAAAAGATAATCGCGATCCGGTTCAGGATACCGATCTGATTCTCTGTATATACCGTTATGGTAAATTCCTGTTGTTCGGTTGAATTACTCATTTTCTTTATTATTTAAGTCTGATTTCACTTACGCTGCATCCTTGTGGTACCATTGGAAACACATTGTGTTCCTTGCTTACCATTACTTCCAGCAGGTAAGACCCATCATGATTAAGCATCGTTTCCAGTGCCTGAACGAGAGTCTCTCTTGCTGTCACTTTCTGACCGGATATATAATAAGACTCTGCAAGTTTCACAAAATCAGGGCTGGTAATGTCTACGAACGAATAACGTTTGTCATTAAACAACTGCTGCCATTGACGAACCATTCCAAGGAACTGATTATTCAGGATCAGGATCTTAACATTTACACCGAATTGCATGATTGTGCCCAGTTCCTGCAAAGTCATCTGGAAACCACCGTCACCGATTACTGCAATAACCTGTCTGTGCGGGGCACCGATTTTTGCACCAATTGCTGCTGGTAAACCAAATCCCATTGTGCCCAAACCACCGCTGGTTACACTTAAGCGGGTAGTATTCAGTTTTCCATAGCGGCAGGCTACCATTTGGTGCTGGCCAACGTCACTTACAATTACTGCTTCTCCTTTGGTCAGAATATTTAGCTGATTAATAACTTCTCCCATAGTTATTTCTCCTGATGCAGGTTCCAATTCATGACGGATCAGCTCTTCTTCTTCTATTTTTTCAAATGCTTTGAATTCCGCCAGCCAGCTGTCATGAGTTTTTTCGTTAATTAGGTTGGTTAGTAAAGGAAGAGTCTCTTTACAGTCACCCCAAACCGGTACATCAGCTTTAACATTTTTGTCAATTTCAGCAGGATCGATATCTAAATGAATCACTTTGGCCTGTGTGGCATATTTATCCAGTCTTCCGGTTACCCTGTCGTCAAAACGCATTCCGATTGCAATTAATACGTCGCATGAATTGGTCTGTACATTAGGGCCATAATTACCGTGCATACCGAGCATTCCTACATTTAGTGGGTGATCTGTAGGTATCGCGCCGGCACCAAGTATGGTCCATGCAGCAGGAATACCTGATTTCTCCACGAATGCTTTAAATTCCTGTTCGGCATTGCCAAGCAATACACCTTGTCCGAATAAGATGAAAGGTTTTTTGGCCTCGTTAATTAAAGCAGCAGCCTGCTCAATGTATGTTTTCCTGACAATAGGTTTAGGACGGTAGCTGCGGATATGATTACAAGGCTCGTAACCTTCATAGTCAAACAGCTGTATCTGCGCATTTTTAGTAATATCAATCAGGACTGGTCCTGGCCTGCCACTTCTGGCTATATAAAAAGCTTTAGCTAAAGCAGCAGGAATTTCATTGGCATCTGTTACCTGGTAATTCCATTTGGTCACAGGTGTGGTTATATTGATTACATCTGTTTCCTGAAAAGCATCTGTACCAAGCAGGTGTGCAAATACTTGTCCTGTAATGCAGACTAGTGGAGTGCTATCAATCTGTGCATCTGCCAGACCAGTAACCAGGTTGGTTGCACCTGGTCCGCTGGTTGCAAATACAACACCCACTTTACCAGAAGTGCGTGCAAAACCTTGTGCAGCATGAGTTGCACCTTGTTCATGCCTGACAAGAATATGGTTTAATTTTTCTTTGTAATCATAAATCGCGTCATAGATAGGCATAATCGCGCCACCTGGATATCCGAATATAGTTTCGGTACCCTCAGCAATTAAGCCTTCCAGCAACGCAACAGATCCTGAAACCCGCGTGGTTTGTTTTGGTTCAGCTACTGCCAATGCTTCCTCTTGTGTATCCATTTTATTAGTTTTAGGGGTCTTGCTTATTATTGTTCTGTATAGGCATCAGTAACACAGCCTTCACTGGCATTACTTACCTGTTTTAAATATTTATAAAGTACACCGCTTTTTACCGGAGGTGGCAGTTGTTTCCATACTGCACGGCGTGCCGCTAACTGTTCATCGGTGATATGTAATTCAATTTTATTATTTACTGCATCAATGGTAATGATATCATTGTCCTGAACTAGTCCGATATTTCCACCGTCCCAGGCTTCCGGAGTAATATGACCAACGACAAAGCCATGTGTTCCACCCGAGAAACGACCATCGGTAATCAATGCTACCGACTTCCCTAAACCTGCACCGATAATAGCTGATGTCGGTTTAAGCATTTCCGGCATACCCGGAGCTCCTTTTGGACCGACATTAGTAATAACGACCACGTCGCCACGTTTAACCTTTCCACTTTGAATACCTGCGATCAGAGATTGTTCCCCCTGGAAAACGCGTGCAGGACCTTCAAATTTTTCACCTTCTTTACCACTTATTTTTGCAACAGCACCTTTTTCAGCAAGGTTACCATACAGCATTTGCAAGTGGCCGGTCGCTTTAAGAGCTTGTTCTACAGGGAAAATTACCTTTTGAGTTTCAAAATTCAGCTCGGGAACATCAGCTACATTTTCTGCCAGTGTTTTGCCAGTTACTGTCAGGCAGTCACCATGGATCAGGCCTACTTTTAACAAATATTTCAGAACAGCCGGGATACCGCCTATTTCATGAACATCTTCCATTAGATACTGACCACTTGGTTTCAAATCGGCAAGTACCGGGGTCTGATCACTGATGCGTTGGAAATCATCTAATTTTAAAGATAGTCCAACCGATTTAGCCATGGCAATTAAATGCAGCACAGCATTGGTAGAACCTCCCAGAATCATTACAGTTACAATAGCATTATGGAATGCTTTATCAGTCATGATATCAGAAGGAAGGATGTTTTTCTCCAGTAGATTGCGAATAGCTTTTCCTGCTGCCGCACACTCATTTTTCTTCTCCTCGCTTAAAGCAGGGTAAGAAGAGCTATAAGGCAAACTCATACCGAGAGCTTCGATAGCAGAAGCCATGGTGTTTGCAGTATACATACCACCACATGCGCCCGCACCAGGGCAAGTATGTTTAATAATTCCCTGATAATCTTCTTCTGATAAATTACCGGCAAGCTTTTCGCCCAGGGCTTCAAAAGCAGAGACGATATTAAGCGCTTTGCCTTTGTAATTTCCCGAATGGATACTTCCGCCATAGACCATAATAGATGGTCTGTTCAGACGCCCCATAGCCATGATTGAGCCTGGCATATTTTTGTCGCACCCAGGGATTGTAATCAGCCCGTCGTAATACTGTCCGCCACAGATAGTTTCAATAGAATCTGCAATTACATCTCTGGATACCAGAGAATAACGCATACCATCCGTACCATTTGACATACCATCACTGACGCCTATTGTACCAAAAGTTAAGCCCACCATATCGTTTTTCCATACACCATCTTTTACGATTTTAGCAAGGTCATTCAAATGCATGTTACAGGTATTTCCGTCATAGCCCATACTGGCAATTCCGACCTGTGCCTTATGCATGTCTTCGGAGGTTAAACCAATACCATAGAGCATGGCCTGAGCACCCGGTTGTGTCGGGTCCTGGGTAAATACTTTACTGTAGCGGTTGAGTTCTGGTTGTTGTGACATTTAATTTTTAGGTTAGATAATAACTTCGTAGTTCTGTTTTTCTAATACAAGTGCTTTATAGGTACGCTGGATAGTCGCGCCTATTGTTTCTGTCCACAGGGAAGGGAAAACGGTCTCATCGACAGAGGCTATGCCAGCAATTTCTGCGGCTGTACCGCAGAAAAAGGCACTGTCTGCGGCTTTCAGTTCTTCCACAGTAATTTGTTTTTCAATACATTCAATATCCAGTGTTTTACACAGGCGTATAACTGTAGTTCTGGTTATACCCGGCAGGATATGTCCTAATGCAGGCGTATATAATTTACCGTTCTTTTCAATAAAAATGTTAGCTCCGGATGCTTCGGCTACATGGCCGTTCATGTCCAGCAGGATGGCTTCATCAAAGCCGTTTGCTTTAGCTTCAGTTGTAGCCAGGATAGAGTTGATATAATGTCCGCTTGCTTTGGCTTCAATATGTGTTGATTTCGGGTTCGGACGCTGATAAGATGAAATGCAGGCTTTTTGTAAGCTGCAGCCCAGATATGCTCCCCATTCCCATGCACAAATTAGAATAGATACATCTGCACCCGGGCTAAGCGTCATGTGCGGACCACAATAAACCAACGGACGGATATAGGCATCCTTAAAATTATTCTTTTCGAGTAATTTATAGGTTTGTCTGATTAAATCGTCCACTTCGTAAGGAAAAGGGATATGCATCAGTTCTGCAGAGCGTTTTAAACGTTCATAATGCTCTCTTGCCTTAAATATACGGGTACCATTATGCGTATGATACGATTTAATTCCCTCAAAGACGGCATAGCCATAATGAAGTGACTGACTATACAGATCTGTGCTTGCTTCGCTGGCCTTTACAAACTTGCCGTTTAAATAAAGGAATGTGTTGGCGTCGTAGTATTGCATTTTGGTTTGTTTTATTTCGTTCGGTATGATTGTATTAAAAAAAGCGCCTCTTTCGGAGGCGCTTTCTGATCTATTTTTAAAATATTCATTGTGCAGCGCCACACTTCCCGGGAATCACTAGTAGATTCAGGATAATAATGACAAATAGCAGGACATTGAATAAGCTTAACATCTGTATTTCTTTTGTTGTTGGTTTATAAATCCAATTTAGTTTATGCTTCAGATACTGTCAATAGCTGAATGAAAATAAATCAAAAAAAATATATAGTAATTATATGTGTTTAATTCAGTATTAAATATCGCTTTTTTATATTATTACATATCAAAAAGTGGTGATAGGTAGACCAAATATGATATCGGTATTCGGTATGCATGTTATGCTAGCATTGTAATTTTGCCCGAATTCTTCCTGAAATGATCAAAATGCCTTTTGAACTTGGTTAAAATCTATATTTTATCCATACTAATCTTCCCGCCATTTTTTAATTTTTATTTGGTAGTCTCACTCGATATCGGCAGTACGCCAAAGCACCGCTCCGCCGGTTCTCCAGTAATTGTCAATTACCATTAAAACGTTACAAGTTAGGCCAGGGATAGGCTGGGGTTATTCCAACCCCCTTGTATAAATAGGGTAACCAAGAAGCACACCCGAGCAAGACCCGAGCATGGGCCGGACAAAAACAAAAGGGGGGGATTGGATGGTATGCTTATCAGAAAAAAATAAGGCATAAAAAAAAGGGATATACCTGAGTATATCCCTTTGTATAATAAGATGATTAAATATTAAGCAACCCCTTCGGCTAAAACAATAATCTTGTTTTTTAAAACTTCGACAACGCCGCCTTTAATATTAAAGATCTGTTCGTCAGCTTTACTTTTTATAATTACTGGTCCATCTTCTAGAGTTGAAATAATCGGAGCATGGTCCCTTAATATCTGGAAAGATCCCATTGTTCCCGGAACTGTAACTGCGGTTACTTCGCCTTCAAAGACTTTTTTATCTGGTGTTAATATTTCTAGTGTCATAAGTTGTGTATATGCGCTTTAATTAAGCGTTTGCCTCAGCTAATAGTTTCTTACCTTTTTCAATTGCATCTTCAATGCCACCAACCAGGTTGAATGCAGCTTCAGGATACTCGTCAACTTCACCATCCATAATCATGTTGAATGCTTTGATAGTTTCTTTGATGTCTACTAAAACTCCTTTTAAGCCGGTGAATTGCTCAGCTACGTGGAATGGTTGTGAAAGGAAACGCTGAACACGACGTGCACGGTGTACAGTTAATTTATCTTCTTCAGATAATTCGTCCATACCAAGAATTGCAATAATATCCTGCAGCTCTTTGTAACGCTGTAAAATTTCTTTCACACGTTGTGCAGTGTTATAATGCTCATCACCAAGAATAGCTGGAGAAAGGATACGTGAAGTAGAATCCAGTGGATCTACAGCAGGGTAGATACCAAGCTCAGAAATTTTACGTGATAATACGGTTGTAGCGTCTAAGTGGGCAAAAGTTGTAGCCGGAGCCGGGTCAGTTAAATCATCTGCCGGTACATAAACAGCCTGTACAGAAGTAATTGATCCGCGTTTAGTGGATGTGATACGTTCCTGCATTAAACCCATTTCAGTTGCCAGTGTTGGTTGATAACCTACTGCAGACGGCATACGCCCAAGCAGTGCGGACACTTCAGAACCAGCCTGAGTGAAACGGAAGATGTTATCAACGAAGAAAAGGATATCTTTTCCAGCGCCTTCTCCATCACCATCACGGAAATATTCAGCAACAGTTAAACCTGACAGGGCAACACGTGCACGTGCTCCAGGAGGCTCATTCATCTGACCGAATACCAGTGTAGCTTTAGATTCTTTTAGTTTTTCAGTGTCTACTTTAGATAGATCCCATCCGCCTTTTTCCATAGAGTGCAGGAATTCTTCACCGTAGTTGATTACACCAGATTCGATAAACTCGCGTAAAAGGTCATTACCTTCACGTGTCCGTTCACCTACACCTGCAAATACAGAAAGACCTGCGTAAGCTTTAGCGATGTTGTTTACCAGCTCCATAATCAATACTGTTTTACCAACACCTGCACCACCGAACAAACCGATCTTACCACCTTTTACATAAGGTTCCAATAAGTCGATAACTTTGATACCTGTATAAAGTACTTCAGATTCGGTAGACAGCTCGTCAAAGCGTGGAGGTGCATTGTGGATAGGTTTACCGCCGGTTTTATCAACTGTGTTGATACCGTCGATAGCTTCGCCCACAACATTGAATAAACGACCTTTAATTTGGTCACCAACAGGCATTTTAATAGGAGAACCTGTGTCAGTTACGGCCATTCCGCGAACCAGACCATCAGTCGAATCCATCGCAATTGCACGTACACGATCTTCACCAAGATGTTGTTGAACTTCTAAAACGATCTTTTGTCCGTTTTCTTTTTCAATCTCTAAGGCAGAGAAAATTTGAGGTAAATGAGCATCGTCAGCAAAACTCACGTCTACTACCGGACCTATAATCTGCGCTATTTTTCCAATGTTAGGCATATATTGTTTTTGGTAAAATTATAAATATCAAATTGTTAAAGGCCGTTTTATAGGCTTCAATTCGGTTTGCAAAGTTAAGAGTTTTCGATATATCTTTTATATATAAATAAAAAGTTTTTCCACAGTTTTTTTATCGGTAAATTAGCAGGTATGAAAACGATATTGGTAACGGGCAGCAATGGCCTTCTGGGGCAGAAGTTAACCGACCTCATCTTAGCCGAAAACCACTTCAGGTTAGTTGCCACAGGCAGGGGCGCGGACCGTTATCCAAACGGTGGTGAATATCAATACGCACAAATGGATATGCTTAATGCGGAATCCGTGAGAGAAACAATAACTAATTTTCAACCAGACGTAATTATCCATACTGCTGCCATGACAAACGCGGATCAGTGTGAACAAGATCCGGTGGCTGCAGGAATAGCAAATGTCCGTACAGTAGAGACACTGGTAAGTATATGTGCGGAATTTAATATTCAGTTTATCTTTCTGTCTACAGATTTTGTTTTTGACGGGAAAAATGGGCCATATACGGAGCTTGATGCCCCGGGACCATTAAATGTTTACGGTCATAATAAATTGGAAGCTGAGGAGATTATTAAAAACTCTACAGCCAAATGGGTGATTATCAGGACTATTTTGGTTTATGGCGTTATTGCTGATGGTAGTCGGGCGACCATTGTAAGCTGGGCTAAAAATGCATTGGAAAAAGGTGAGGTTATCCGTGTGGTGAATGATCAGTGGAGAATGCCTACGCTTGCAGAAGATTTGGCCAGTGCCTGTCTGCTTGCTATTAAGAAAGATGCGCACGGAGTGTTCCATATCAGTGGGAATGAATATCTTTCCATATCCCAGTTAGTTAGAAAAATTGCAGATTTTTGGAAATTAGATGGGAGTTTAATCCAGGAGATCTCTGCATCGTCACTTAGTCAACCTGCCGCCAGGCCCGAAAGCACTGGATTTATACTCGACAAGGCGCAAAATGAACTGGGTTACAGTCCGCATACACTGGAGGAAGGCTTTGCCTTACTGGAGCAGCAAATGTTAAATATTAAAAATTAAACACTATAAAAATGGCTTTACAAAAAGGAGATCAGGCACCTGATTTTAAATTATTCAGTTCGGAACTGAAAGAAGTATCACTGGCAGACTTAAAAGGTAAAAAAGTTGTATTACAGTTTTTCCCAATGGCATTTACCGGAACCTGTACTACACAACTTTGTACAATGCGTGACAGTTTTGGTTTTTATGAAGGCATGAATGCTGTTGTATTAGGCATCTCTGTCGATTCACCTTTTGTGCTGGCTAAATTTAAAGAAGAGCAGCAGTATCAGTTCCCTTTATTGTCGGATTTCAATAAAGAGGTGTCGGCTGCTTACGGAGCCTTGTATGAGGAATTCGTATATAATCTGAAAGGCGTATCTAAAAGAGCGGCTTTTGTCATAGATGAAGAAGGAAAAATTCTTTATGCAGAAGTTCTGGAATCAGCTGGAGATCTTCCTGATTTTAAATCGATTAAAGAGGTTGTAGAGGGTTAGAACGCAATAGTATTTGTAATTATTTGAATCTTTTTTTTCAAAAAAGTTTTGAAATCCAATTACAAATACTACTTTTGCAATCCCGAAACGATCGGAAACGCATTTGTAGCTCAATTGGATAGAGCATCTCACTACGGATGAGAAGGTTTGGGGTTCGAATCCCTACAAGTGCACAAACAACCGAGAAAGCCTTGCTGCCATAGGCAGTGAGGCTTTTTAAATTTTAAAGAAACCCAAATGCTAAATTTTGTTCTCTTTGGCCCACCGGGTGCAGGCAAAGGCACCCAATCTCAAAAACTAATTGATCGTTATCAATTAATACACATCTCTACAGGAGATCTTTTCCGAGCTCATATCAGTAATCAGACTTCTTTAGGTAAACAGGTCAGTGCTTTAATAGCAGATGGCCAGTTGGTTCCGGATGAAATTACGATAGCTATGCTGGAAGAAGAAGTTGAAAAGAATCCTGAAGCCAAAGGATTTATTTTTGATGGTTTTCCAAGAACAGTTGCTCAGGCGGCTGCATTGGATGCTTTTCTAGAGGGTAAAGGTACAAGTATCGCTGCTGTTATTGCGCTTGATGTAGATCAGGACGAGCTGACCAAAAGAATTGCAGAGCGTCATAAACAGACGAACAGGGTAGATGACCAGGCAGATAAACTGCAAAAGAGAATTGATGAGTATTTCACTAAGACTATTCATGTTTTACCTTACTATGAAGAGCAGCTTAAGCTGAATAAGGTAAATGGAATTGGAGATATAGATACTATCTTTGCTGAGCTTTGTCAGGTAGTAGATAAGTTCTAATTAAAACGCATATAGAATATAGCGGGACGAATGTATGTTCTCCCGCTTTTTTTTGTTAAAAAATAATAAAGTTATGTCACAGGGTTCAAATTTCGTAGATTATGTAAAGATATGCTGCCGTTCAGGTAAGGGTGGTTCAGGCTCTTCGCATTTACACCGTGATAAAATGACATCAACTGGAGGTCCTGATGGTGGAGATGGTGGAAGAGGCGGACATATTATTTTGAAAGGAAATGCGCAGTTCTGGACTTTGCTTCACTTAAAATACCGTAAGCATATTCTGGCTTCAGATGGTGGGCCTGGTTCCAGTTCTACCAGTACAGGTAAGTCCGGAAAAGACGAGTTACTGGAGGTGCCTTTAGGTACGATAGCCAGGGATGCGGAAACGGGAGAGGTGCTTTTTGAAATCACTGAAGACGGACAGACTGAGATTTTAACTCCTGGTGGCCGTGGAGGGCTTGGTAACTGGCACTTCAAATCATCAACCTTACAGACACCCCGTTTTGCCCAGCCAGGTGAAGCAGGTATAGAGCAGTGGGTAGTTCTTGAACTGAAGGTACTGGCAGATGTGGGATTGGTTGGTTTTCCGAATGCAGGTAAATCCACGTTATTATCCGTTGTCTCTGCAGCTAAACCTGAAATAGCTGATTATCCTTTTACTACCTTAGTTCCTAATCTGGGAATAGTATCATACCGAGCTAATAAATCATTCGTGATGGCTGATATTCCTGGTATCATAGAAGGAGCTTCAAAAGGTAAGGGGTTAGGATATCGTTTTCTCCGTCATATTGAAAGGAATTCTGTGCTTCTTTTTATGGTTCCTGCAGATACCAGTCGTACGATTGCTGAAGAATATGGAATTCTTAAAAGCGAGCTTTTAGAATATAATCCTGAGTTGATGCAAAAGCCGCATTTGCTGGCTGTAACGAAAGCTGATATGTTAGACGAAGAATTAACGGCTGAGATCAAAAAAGATTTACCACAGGGCATACCGGCTGTCTTTATATCTTCAGTTGCGCAGAAGGGCTTAACCGAGCTGAAAGACATGATTTGGACAGCGATAGGCGCCGACCAAACTGCAAACGGATAAATTTATCTTTTTAATACTTCCTGTAATATTTGGTATTGTGTTTAATTTTTTCTAAATTAGAGATTAACAGTCAGTGCTTTATCATTTACAGGACTGTTTTTCTTCCCTGATTCAAAACCCGGAAACCCGAAATCCATCCTGCAAATGATATAGAGCCTGTTTTATTTATTGGGTTATAAAGTTTATAGCTTGTTTTTGGATAAAAATGTAAAAGGCCTGCTTTAACAAAGCAGAGACCGTAAATATTCAAAGATTTAAATCGAACACAACATAATCTATCCGATCTGATAAATATTACATGCTTAAGGCACATATTTTGTATGACCTTTTAAAAATATCAGTATGGAAAAGAAATCATTTAACTTCCTTCTTACAATTGTCGTATTGTCAATGGTGGCGTTGGGAACATTTAAGATAACCAAAAAAATTAATCAGTCTGAGACTCCGGTTCATAATGCCGTAAATAAAACGCATAAATAATATGCTGAATTGGACCTGCCCGACCTTAACCGGTACGGGCAGGGCTCTCTATTTTTAGGTTTTAAACCTAGTTATATACTTCATAATGGTGTTCTGCCGTTATATATTAAAATCATTAAGATATTTCACGAGTTGAGTCCGGTAAATTGATTATTTATCAAATTCTGGTATTTAGGAGATTTAAACTAATTAGATCTATCTAATTATATTTTTTTTAACTTTTTTGTGTTTGTTGTTGTTCTTTTTGATTTTTTTGGGTGTATTTTTTGGTATATATCTGATATTTTACGATTTATTTTAACGTTTAGATGTTAATTTTAGTTAAAAAGTGGATTTACATCTAATTTTGTTGCATTTTTGTGTGATAAAAAGGAGATTATAGGCGTATAATTCATTTTTATGATCTATTTTAGCGTTTAAATAGTATTTAAGAAAAACCCGTTTATACAGGTTTATATTTGGTTAGAAAAGGGATGTGTCCGGATGGAACATCCCTTTCTTTTTTAGGAAGGAAATTGTGTAGGAAATTGAATGTTTATGGAGAATCTGCTGCTGGCAAATTAAATTTTAAACTCGTCTAGTGAATATGGTAGTTCCTCACAAAGAAACCCCTGGTCTGTTAATAATCTGCTAATCTGTTTGGCCGTTAGTGATTTGGCATTTACTCTGAATATTTTATCGGAATCTTCAAGCGCAAAAGACCAGTTTCCAATGCCTAATACGGCATCTAATATGTGGCTTAAATATTCCAAATCGCTGAAATCGTTTACAGAAGTTTTAAATATAATAATGTTCATTTTTAGTTCTGAATTTTCAAAGAGATGATGAACCAGATTATCTGATTTTGTTTAAAGATGTGAGATGAATCAGTTCAAAAAAAACATTTAACAGGCGAAGCGGCCAAAAATGCGGGCGAAACCACGCATTTCACCGGCCGGCTAACCACTCCAGAAATTGCGGTGTTTTTTCTTTGCTAATTGTAATGGAGTCTTTAAATGGGATGGAAAGATTTACGATCAGCTTTCTGGAGAAAAAATGGGCAGCATCTTTAATAGCTTTTCTGTTTACTAGAAACTGACGATTTATGCGGAAGAATTCGTCTCCACAAAGTCTTTCTAATTCTTCCAGCTTTTTATTCAGCACATATTCTTTCTGTTCAAAGGTCACTAAATGAGTTTCTTCATTTCCTATGTAAAAAAGCGCTATGTTACTCTTCTTCACCGGAATAATTTTGTCTTTATAAGTTATCAGGATTGAACTTGTCTTTTGATGTGCTTTTCCGGAGAATAAGTCGAATATAGATTCATATGAAACAATTTCAGCAGAGAATTCTTTACGTAAAGCATGATACTTTTTTAAAGCCTGGCCCACCGTTTCCGGAGTGAAAGGTTTTAATATATAATCTATACCGTTTGTTCGGAACGCATTTAAGGCATATTCGTCATATGCCGTACAAAAGATTATGGGGGCAGAAATATCCGTTGCTTTGAATATATCAAAGCTATTTCCGTCGCCGAGTTGAATATCACTGAATATAAGATCGACAGCCGGGTTATTCTTGAAATAAGCAATGGCTTCTTTAACAGATTTCAGAATGCCCACGATCTGTGCGTCAGATTGCAGGTCCTGAATAATATCGGCCAGATCATCTGCCGTTAACTGTTCATCTTCTATGATTACAATCTTCATCATTTAAAATTTTTAAGCTTACAGAGAAGAACAGACTGTTGTCTCTGATTTCAATATCATCTCCTGAAATTAGTCTATACCTTTCAGCAAGGTTGGCCAGTCCGCTCCCTGTATGATAATCGATAGTACTTCTTAACTGAATGTTGTTCGTAACAACAATCCAGTTCCCGTGCTGGATGATTTCTATGTCTAAGGGAGTCGCAACTGTTAATTCATTGTGTTTAATTGCGTTCTCCAGTAGTGGTTGCAAAGAAAAGACCGGGAGGACACAGGCGGAGTTTTCTGCGTCGCTGACGTCAAAGTTGAAATTTAATGCAGTGCCAAAACGGACTTTTTGCATCTCCAGATAATCCATAGAGAGTTTCAGCTCTTCTTTTAGTGTCGCTATACCATCTTTATTGCCGGAGACGGATACTCTAAGGAAATTTGAAAGACGCATCAGGTAATCCTCTGCACGTTCCGGACTTTTTTTAATGAGTGATTTTAAAATATTTAGTGCGTTAAAAAGAAAGTGAGGGTGTATTTGCTGCAACAGCAATTGGTAGGCTGCTTCAGATCTGGCAGTATTTAATAATGAATTTTCCAGTTTTGCTTTATTATTCGCGTCCTGGACAATAATAAAGTTTTGAAGTAATAGCAACATCCCATTTGTCAGCATTCCCTGGAGGCTTAAGTAAAAATAAACCACATCGCCTTTTACTCTTAATGGGGTAGTCGGAGCTGTGGTATACCCCTTGTCAACCAGTTCCGTGTTTATAAAATAGACACCAAGAATGACCAGAATACTCATTAATAAACTTGAGGTATAGAAAAAACAATTGTAAAACAGCTCATTGCCGTGTTTTCTCTTTTCAGTGAAGAGCAGGAGCCCTATATTTCCCAGGCTCATTAGATTCAATAAAATGAATACGTTTACAACCCGGTTTAAAGCTCCCGGGAAGCTTTCACCCTCCATTGTAGCCGACAATAGCAAGAAAAAACTCATCCCGATAGAAAAGTATATACTTAACTTCAGAAGGTTTTTCAACGGAAGCTTATTCGTCATGGCAAAATGTTTTTTGTTGTCTGGAATAATATGCAAATATATCTTGAATATAGTAAGGGTGAGATGCATTTATCTGCGTGATCCGGGAGTTGGTAATACAAAAGATAGGCTCATGTTGAAAAATGTAGACGCTATTTTTGTTTTTGCCCGGTAATCATCGTATTTATCATTTACGCGGATAAGCCTGGTTGTCAGTGTGTTTCTGAACCCTCCTTTTATCCCAAGTAAAAAGTTCTTTCCTAAAAGATATTCATAGCCGATATTACTGAAGATTTCATTTGAGATCCATTCATAATTACCGCTACGGTTTACACCGTCGCCGTCGAGTTTAAGAAAAAATGAATCGTTACGGATTTCTGCTCCGGCACTCAGCCAACCATTCAATACGCCAGAACGCCGGAATATCAGTTTCTGAGGTAGTATAGCGTCAATTTCCCAGTCACTTCCTGAGAATTTATGCCAGTAGGAATAAATCGGAATTACGGGAACCAAACTGGATTTATCCAGGACTAACGAGAGGCCTAATGTCGAGATTGTCGACGCAGAAGCTTTAATCATAAGTGTGGAAGTCACCATCCCGTTGATCTTTTTTATACCAACAAAGTTAGTGCTTCCCATAATTACGGTTCCGTTGGTGATGAGTACTTTATTCCATAGCTTTCCAATGTAGGTCGCTGATAATAACGCGTCGAAATCGGTGTACTTCGTTTCAGTTTTCTGATACTGATTATTCATATCGTCAACCTTTTTGTAGTGATTGATTGACTGTCTGGTATATAGCACACCTGCGGTTAATGAAAACCTATTTTTCTTATAGATCGGAATTGCACCGTTGATTTTGAATCTTGATCCTGAAACTTCACCTTGTTCCTGTAGTTCGCCGCCTTTATTATATATTTTGTAGTCGGAATTGCCAAAATAATCCTGCTGAATTGTCAGTCTTTTGAAGGCGGGGTAGGGTATTGCTGTCTGAGTGCTATATTTTAGGGTGTCCTGGGCTTTTGCCGATATTGAAAGCTGTGCTACTAACAGCAACAAAGGTATCTTCATATTTTTTCGCTAAAAATGCGAAGGACATTTGTTTGTTTAAAGTCTTTTCCAGGTGAAGCGGACAATTGCTTTCCTGAAACGTTTCATTTAAATGGTGTAATATCTGCACTAATTTTGTCCTCGTCATATTTTTGTAAAACGCATGATATTTAGGTTTTTGGCATAATTCATGATTAAGTCTAATCGGTTTATACCAGGTTCTACTGGTATTTTAGGTTAATAACAATGTCTGGTTTAGACAGGTTTACTATTTGGTTAGAAAAGGGATGTTTTGGTTGAACATCCCTTTCTTATTTTCAAATGATTTTTTTGTAAATCAATTTAAAGCAGATTTCTCGTGATTTTCCCCTTAATCATAAATAATTTTTTGATGGCATTCTTTTGCAGTACTGTATCACCTCTGAAATTAGGATTTGACGCTCTCATTATAATTTTTTCAGAAGATGGATGTTCAAACAAAAGCTTTATTGTGATCAGGCTGTTTGCTGTTTCGTCCGTTTGTATTAAATAAGCTTCTCCCCATTGAATAATGTCTTTATGAAGAATTTCCCGGATTGCTATTATTTCCCCGCTTGCAAATTTTGGATACATGCTGTCACCGAATACGGGCAGATACGCGTCACAATCATTGAAAGGTCTGAAGTTTACATAATATTCCGGACTTTCATTTAGAATATTCCGGTCGCCGCTGAAATCGGAAAGGTTTACGTTAAGATAAGGTACCCCTTCCTTTTTTGATTCCGGATAATTGACTGATGTTGTTTGCTGCTCCTGCTGTGGGGTAGCTTTTAGTAACATCTCTCCATGTCCGGTGTCCAGAAAATGGGTGTTCAGGTTATAGTATCGGATTATTTCCTCTGATAACCTTTTACCGATTGACCTTGCTCCGTTTTCAATTGGGGAAAAATTATTGACGTGTTTTGCAATTGGTCCGTAAAATTCCTGAAGAGTCATTTTTAGATGAATCCTGATCTTTTTTAATCTGGGTCCTACGTTTTTTCTTTGGTGATCAATCATTTATTATTGTATAAGAGGTTATAAATATATAGCATTCTTTAGTTCGATGTTGTTTCTTCGTGAGAATTTATATTGCAATATATGAAAAATTAACTATAATGAGAAATTATATTTCTAATTAATTTATTTTAATTATTTTTATGGAAATCGGAGTAAGCGGGTTACTGCTGAATTTTATCGTCATGAAGTTTAAGCATCAGTTTAGAATTGTTAACTTTGGTTGCACCAATAAAGATCAATATGTACAAAACTTTACAACCGGTTCTTCAGCAAGAACTGGAGCAAATAGAAAAAGACGGACTGTATAAAAGAGAACGGGTAATTATAACACCGCAGGGAGCAGACATCAAAGTCAGTACCGGGCAGGAGGTTATTAACTTCTGTGCGAATAATTACCTGGGTTTATCTTCGGACCCCAGGGTAACTGCAGCTGCTAAGGAAGCAATTGATAAATATGGTTACGGAATGTCTTCTGTGAGATTTATTTGCGGAACACAGGATATCCATAAGGAGCTGGAGCAAAAGCTTTCTGAATTCCTGGGTACTGAAGATACTATATTATATGCTGCTGCCTTTGACGCTAACGGTGGTGTATTTGAGCCCTTGTTTAATGACCAGGATGCTATCATTTCCGATGAACTGAATCATGCCTCTATTATCGACGGCGTTCGTTTGTGTAAAGCCAAAAGGTTCCGTTATAAACATAGTGATATGGAAGATCTGGAAGCGCAGCTGAAAGTGGCATCCGGTTGTCGTCATCGTATAATTGTTACTGATGGAGCATTTTCAATGGACGGTACTATTGCAGCACTCGATAAGATCTGTGATCTGGCTGATAAATATGAAGCGCTTGTAATGATTGATGAGTCTCACTGTTCTGGATTTATGGGAAAAACAGGCAGGGGTACGCATGAGCATTGTGGAGTAATGGACCGCATAGATATTATTACAGGTACACTTGGTAAAGCATTAGGTGGGGCTTCCGGAGGATTTACTGCGGGTAAAAAAGAAATTATTGACATGTTGCGTCAGCGCTCCAGGCCTTACCTTTTCTCTAATACGCTTGCCCCTGCAATTGCGGGTGCTTCTGTAGCGGTTCTTGAGTTGTTAAGTGAGACAACATCTTTAAGAGATAAACTAGAAAAAAACACAATGTATTTCCGTGAGCAGATGACTGCTGCCGGATTTGATATAAAAGAAGGTGTTCATCCAATTGTTCCGGTTATGCTTTACGATGCTAAATTGGCACAGGAATTTGCGGCCAGAATGCTCGAAGAAGGAATTTATGTGATTGGTTTTTATTATCCGGTTGTTCCTCAGGGTAAAGCGAGGATCCGTGTTCAGCTTTCAGCTGCGCATGAACAGCACCATTTGGATAAAGCAATTGCTGCATTTATAAAAATTGGTAAAGAGCTGAAGGTAATTTAGTTTTAACTGTTCTATATTTTTTTAGGCCTTCTGTTTTACAGAAGGCCTTTTTAATTTTAATAAAGCTGTCAAAACTATCGCTGTGGCCATACCTGTATTCACATATTAATGAAATTGCTGTATATTTGGCCTTATGTTGCAAGATCAGATCACCCAGTATACCCAGGAAATTAATGCCTTTTCTACTGAAAATGCAGAAGAACTGGAACAATTCAGAATCAGATTCCTAGGTACTAAAGGAATTATTAAAGACATATTTGACGAGTTTAAGGCTGTATCTCCAGAGGAAAAAAGAACCCTCGGGAAGGTGCTAAATGAATTTAAGCAGCTTGCAGAAGCTAAATATCTTTCACTGAAAGCAAATGAGCCTGCGGCAGATGATCAGAAAACTGCCGGAATGGATCTTACACTTCCGGGAAATGGTTTTGAGTTAGGTGCACGTCACCCGTTGGCGCTGGTTCGCAGAGAGATCGTTGATATTTTTAATAAACTCGGATTTATTGTTGCTGAGGGACCGGAAATTGAAGATGACTGGCATAACTTTTCTGCGCTTAATTTTCCTGAAGAACACCCTGCAAGAGATATGCAGGATACTTTTTTCATTAGAAAAGGTGGTGAGAATGGAGACATCGCATTAAGAACACATACGTCTTCAGTTCAGGTCAGGATGATGGAAGCTGGAAAACCACCGTTTCGCGCACTTATGCCCGGACGTGTTTACCGTAACGAAGCGATATCTGCGAGGGCACATTGCTTTTTCCATCAGGTTGAAGGCCTCTATGTAGATGAAAACGTTTCTTTTGCCGACCTGAAACAAACATTATTCTATTTTGTACAGGAACTTTATGGTGAAGGTACAAAAGTCCGTTTCCGCCCATCTTATTTCCCTTTTACAGAACCTTCTGCAGAAATGGATATTTCATGCACAATTTGTAAAGGCGCCGGCTGCCAATTGTGTAAGTATAGCGGATGGGTAGAGATTCTGGGATGTGGAATGGTGGACCCTAACGTGCTGGAGAACTGTGGAATTGACAGTAAGAAATATAGCGGATTTGCATTTGGGATGGGGATTGAAAGGATTGCGAACCTAAAATTCGAAATCCGGGATTTGCGTCTCTTTTCGGAAAATGATGCAAGGTTTCTGAAACAGTTTAAAACGTCCTTAATTTGATAATTGGCCGGATTTACTCTATCACACCTGAAAAAAAACTACTGCAACAGGCAATACAGCATTATATCACAGGAATAATTTACCAGTATAACTAATTGATGGAACCAGAAAAAATTAAAGAAAGCATCATTAGAGCTGCTAAAGAGTTATTTAGAAAATACGGCTATCACAAGACCAGTGTAAATGAAATTGCAAAGAAGGCACGCATAGCAAAAGCTACAATTTATAAATACTTTGAAAGTAAGGAACAGATCCTGGATGCTATTCTTATGAATTATCTGGATCTGAACCTTCATGAGATTCTAAAGAATAAAGCGCAGTTTTCTGATGAAGAAGAACATTTGAAAGCGCTTGTGATGAAAACATGCCGGCTAACATATACAGTTTGCAATGAATTTATCGGTTGGGATTTTGTTCGTGAAAATGCAAATTCGCAGGAGTTTTTGAAGCACCTGTCAGATCAGTTGGAATCACTGTTGTTGTCTGCCTATTTAGGTCTGGATCATTTTAAAAATAATCCATCAAGACGGGAGGGGTTAGCATTTCTTTTAAAAGCCAGCAAGAGTATCGTATTTTCTTTTGCGTTCACATCTGTAAGCGATGCCGATGTCAGGAAGAATTTTGTGAGCTTTCAAAAAGAACTTTTGCCTTTTCTGGTTAAAGCAGCGCTGTAATTGTCCAAATTCCTGATTTTTTTATCTCATTATGTCTTTTGAACCGATTTGGTTTTCGGTATGCTTTCTGTTACCTTTACTAAATAACGTCAAGATAATGAGCAAGGAAGTCCTGGAGATAACCATTTTGGTCGAAGAAAAATTTGATGTAAGTTTTAACCTTAATCTTGGGATTTTTGGATCAATTCTAAGATTTTTCGGGCATTAAATTTAAATAAGAGAATAACACCTGATCTGCTCCGGTCCTGGAGCATACTTAATTTCTCTTGTCCCGTATTTCCTCATTCTTTTTCGTCTTCCCACTCAAAAAATAGGAACTGTTGATTACAAATTTTAGCTTTGCAGCAGAATGAGCAGAAATAAAAGAAGTGGAACAGTAACTATCCTGCCGGAACTGCAGATTATTGATATTGCAGAAGAAGGAAAAGGCGTTGCTAAAGCGGACGAATTGGTTGTCTTTGTTGACAAAGCTGTACCGGGAGATATCGTAGACGTTAAGGTCGTTAAAAAGAAAAAGAATTTTGCGGAGGCTGTTATAGAAAAGCTGCATACAGCTTCTGATCTGAGAACTGATCCGTTTTGTGCGCATTTTGGAACATGTGGTGGTTGTAAGTGGCAACACATGCAGTATGATGCGCAATTGCATTTTAAACAAAAAAATGTAGAAGCTGCATTACAACGTCTGGCTAAAATTGACACTTCGGTTATGGAACCTATTCTGGGTTCGGCAGAAAATAAATATTACAGAAACAAATTAGAATATACTTTTTCCAATAAGCGCTGGTTAGACCAGGGCGATATGGACGGCGCCGAGGGACTGGAAATGAATGCACTTGGCTTTCATGTACCTTTAAGATTCGATAAGATTCTTGATATCAATCATTGTTATCTCCAGGCCGAACCATCTAATACGATCAGAAATCATGTTCGTGCGTATGCACTGGAAAATGGACTTAGTTTCTATGATCTGAGGAACCATGAGGGGGATCTTAGAAATCTGATCATTCGTACATCGTCTAACGGAGAAGTAATGATTGTAGTCGTCTTCGCTTATGCTGAGCAAGGGAAAGTGGACGGGCTAATGGCAGATCTCCAGCAGAATTTTCCGGAGATCACTTCCCTGATGTATATCATGAATCAAAAAAAGAATGATACTATTTTTGATCAGGAGGTTATTACTTATGCCGGCCGTGATTATATTTTTGAAGAGATGAACGGGCTGAAGTTTAAGATTGGAGCTAAGTCTTTTTATCAGACTAATTCTCTGCAAGCTCATGAACTGTATAAAATAACTAAAGAGTTCGCTGGCTTTAAAGGTGATGAACTTGTTTATGATCTTTATACAGGTGCCGGTACCATTGCCAATTTTGTTGCAGGCAGTGTCAGACAGGTAGTAGGTGTTGAATATGTGCCGACGGCAATAGAAGATGCTAAATTCAACTCTCAGCTCAATGGAATTGATAATACCCTGTTTTATGCAGGTGATATGAAAGATATCCTTACACGCGATTTTATCGCAGAACACGGTAAGCCTGATGTGGTTATTACAGATCCGCCAAGAGCAGGTATGCATGCTGATGTTGTGGAGCGCCTGATGGAAATGGAAGCTGAAAAAATCGTTTATGTTAGCTGTAATGCTGCAACACAGGCCAGAGACCTGGCTATACTTAAAGAAAAGTATGAAGTCAGCCGAATTAAACCGGTAGATATGTTTCCACATACCCAACATGTCGAGAATGTTGTATTGTTAACCCTTATTAAGTAATATCTAAAAGAAGAACAGATGGATGTAGAAGATTTAATGCCCCAGCAACCTGAGAATGGAAATACCGCTAAAAAGGTAAGTCCACTGGTTAGCCTGGAAAAAGATCTCGAACTATATAATGATTCAGTGAGAGAAATTGCGGTAGAAATTATTGCAGAAGGAATTACACAGTACCCGATTTTTGTAGCACATCAACATACGGTGTCTATTGGAGAGGTTATTCTTAATAAGGAGGAGCTGAATACAAACTGGACTATACAGGCTTCTACATTTGAAGAATTTGTAGAAAAGGGAATTATTAAACCTGAATTGAAAGAGCTTTTTATAAAAAATTATAAAAAGCCGGAAGACTTTATGTGTGTGTTTGTGATCGTTCCGGAAGGAGCGAATTTTATATACTATCCATATAAAAGTTAATATTCCCTGAAAAAGGTCGTAAATTAAGAAAGGGTATCCATTATGGATACCCTTTCTTAATTTACGACCTTTTATTCGCAGTGTGATTTATCCGATTTTGCTTACACTTCCACTTCTGGACGATCCTTTTTTATTCAGGGCTGCATCTCCTTTATAACTGATATTGCCACCGCTGCTGGCAGAAGCTTCAATACCTTTACTCACACTGATCTTTATATTTGCTCCTGAACTGGCTTCTGTTTTTGCATATTCTGTATTCGTATCTAAGGCAGAAACTGTACTTCCTGAACTGGAATCTACGATAATGTTTTTCGCTGAACCCGAAAGTTTAGCATTACTTCCGCTGCTGGTATTCACTTCCAGATTATTGCAGGTTAATTGCAGGTTTAAATTAGCACCAGAAGAAACGTCTACCGAGAGTCTGTCTGCTTTTAGTGCATTTGTAGACTTGAGAAGACTTCCACTGCTTGCAGAAACGCTGTTTAAGTTTTTGTAGTTGAGGTATACCTTAGCTTCGCGATTTTTGTGCTGAGAGAAGAAACCATCTGTTTTCTTCCACTTAACGTTTAGCTTTCCCCCCGAATTTTCCAGCACTACTTCATCGATATTATCTGAATTGGCTTCTATCCTTGCGCTTTCGGTATTGGACTGAGTAATAATCAACTGTATTCCCGCACTTACACCGACGGAATTAAAAGAGTTTAGGCTTACATTTTTAGTAGATTGAGCCTTTACTATAAAAGTTCCAAATGTAACCAAGGTGAACAGCAGGCATAGTTTTTTAGTAAGGGAATGACTTTTCATGGTTTTAGAATTAGGTTTATATTGCATTAGACGTTTCTAACGGAGAAACGTTGCAGCGAATTGAAAATATTTTCCTGATATTTGATTCTGAACCAGAAATTACTTCTTTTTGTAATATCTTATTTATTTCAAATGGCCGAATCCCAATTATTAATTTTAAACGAACAGCAGATCCAGCAGAAGATCAATCGTATTGCTTATCAGATCCTGGAAGATAATATAACAGAAAAAGAAATTGTGCTGGCTGGTATCTGGGACCGGGGTTATAAGATCGCATTACGTCTTCAAAAGGTATTGGCTGATATTTCCGAACTACAGGTTATTCTGGTGAAAATTGAGTTGGATAAGGATGCAAGCAAGCTTACAGCTGTTGCAGAACCGGAGCCGGCAAAAGTCAAAAATAAAGTTATCATTCTGGTTGATGACGTCCTGAATAGCGGTAAAACTCTTGCTTATGGATTTGGCGTATTTCTGAATACCCCGCATAAAAAGATACGTACGGTAGTACTTGTCGACAGAAGTCATAAAATTTTTCCCATTTCAACAGACTATGTAGGTTTGCAGATGGCTACAGTTCTGAAAGAACATGTAGATGTTGTGATAGATGTTGAGGGGCAGACAGATGGAGTATATTTAAGTTAATAATCTTGGTATCGTTTCTCTACGCCATCCTCGTTTTTCTGGTACTGAGATTCAGTGTTACGCTATTTAATTTTCTATCAAATCCAAAACTCGGACTAAGCCTAAGGCATTATACAGATCTGATTAGTATCTGTATAGACGCGAAAGACTTTACAGTGGAAAATCTTGTGGAGAATTTACTTGCACAGGATTATCAGCATGTAGAAATTCTCATAAAGCTAACAGGTGACCCGGAGCTGGATCATCAATGGAATACAGCCTACGGGCGGCATCAAAATGTTCGTTTGCTTGAACCGGGGGCAGATAGCATGAAACAGGCTTCCGGAAGCTATCTGCTTTTTCTGAAGGCATCGGTAGTGTTGAAAAATGGAAGCTTACAAAGTATGATGCACCGGATGAAGACTTTTCGTCTGGCACTTCTGAGCATTATTCCTGCTCAGGTTTCTACCGGCTTCCGTGATATTTTTTTTCAGCCTCTTTATAATTTTGTGCTGCTAGGTTTGGTCCCTCTGAGGTTGATCCGCTTATCTGGCAGTCCTTTGTTTTCTGCCGGGAGCAGCGAATGTATGCTTTTTGACAGAAAAGTATATAGTAAAGAGCATTGGCTTGAAGGATTATTTCCGGCCGACATCGGTGGTATAGAAATGATTAAACTCGTCAAAGAACATCGGTTGAAAACCGAAACCCTGTTGGGGGGGCGGCTCGTTACAAGCTATGCTTACGGTTCGGCAGAAATGATTTTTAAACATACTGGTAAGCGTGTATATGGATTATTAGGAAATAATATTTTCGCTTTGTTGTGTTACCTGGTGTTAGTTGTAGCCGGCCCGGTTGCGATGTTTTTTAGTTTAAACCTGAACTTGCTTATTCTTCCGGCGGGGCTGATCTTTTTAAGTCGCATTATGCAATCCTTCCTATCCGGTCAGTCTCCGGTTAAAAACCTGATTCTGCACCCGCTTCAAATGCTGTTTCTGGGAGTTAGTCTGATTTTTACAGCTGCTGGCAGGTTTATCAGGTCAGAACAGAAATAACAATTGGGAGGCTCAGCCAATTTTTAGTAATTTTGCTTATCCCCGGGCAGCCATTTTCGGGGTAAATACAGCGAAAAACATGAAATACGATTTGACCGTAACTATTGATAAGGCTTCAGGATTTTGTTTTGGGGTAGTTTATGCCATAGAAATGGCTGAGGATATCCTATCAGAAGAGGATTTTCTGTATTGCTTAGGTGATATTGTTCACAACGATGAGGAAGTCAAAAGACTTACTGATATGGGACTGCGTATTATTGATCATGATGAGCTTAAAGAGCTCCGCGATGCGAAGGTGTTAATTCGTGCACATGGTGAAGCGCCTTCTACTTACCAGCTAGCGCTGGAAAATAATCTGATCCTTATAGACGCCTCTTGTCCGGTAGTATTAAAACTACAAAACAGAATCAAAAACTCTTACGATGACAAGGAACAGATACTTATTTTTGGTAAACACGGACACGCCGAAGTAATCGGTCTCCAGGGACAGACAGATGGGAATGCTATAGTATTTCAGGATCTTGCAGAGCTGGATTCGGTAGATTTGCCTGCTAAATTCACCTTATATAGCCAGACCACGAAAAGCACTGACAAGTTTTATCATATTAAAGAGCAGTTGTTATCCAGAGGATATGAGGTAAAAGCCAATGATACGATTTGCAGGCAGGTTTCAAACCGCTATGAAGATCTGGAGAAATTTGTTGCAGATTTTGATAAGATCATTTTTGTGTCCGGAAAGAAATCGTCCAACGGCAAAGTGCTCTATGAAGTTTGTAAGAAACATAATGCAGAGAGTTATTTTATATCAAAAAAAGAGGAGCTCGATATCAGCTGGTTTACACCAGGTGATAAAGTCGGTATCTGCGGTGCAACATCCACTCCAATGTGGTTAATGGAAGAAGTTAAGGCCAGTTTAGAAGCGCTTTAATCTTTGAACATCATTAAAAAGTAATTATTATCAGACCGTTTCAGGACGGTATCAGCTTAATGTATATTTGTATTTTAAAGCCTTCCGATAAATTATATCCGGAAGGTTTATTCTGTAATTATGGGAAAAAAGGGTGTATTATTAGTGAATTTAGGGACGCCGGATAGTCCGGAAGTTGGAGATGTAAAGAGATATCTCGATCAGTTTTTAATGGATGAAAGGGTAATTGATATTAATGCTTTCAGCAGAACGATGCTGGTTAAAGGTGTTATTGTTCCTTTCAGAAGTCCCAAAACAGCAAAATTATACAAAGAGATCTGGGATGAAAATGGGTCGCCTTTACTTTATTATAGCAAGATTCAGGCTGCCATGGTACAGGAAGAACTTGGTCCGGATTATCATGTGGAATTAGCCATGCGTTATCAGAATCCATCTGTCCCTGCAGCATTGGCTAAAATGAAAGCCGGGCTTGTGGAGAGTATCCAGGTGATTCCATTGTTTCCGCAATATGCTTCTGCAAGTACAGGATCCGTAATTCAGCTGGTTATGGAATTGGTTAGCAAATGGCAGACTATTCCACCGGTTTCTTTTGTTAACTCCTTTCATGATAACCCAGGAATGATTGCCGCTTTCGCCGATAACGCGAGAAAATATCAGCCTGAAACTTATGATCAGGTTTTATTCAGTTTTCATGGCTTGCCGGAACGACAACTAATCAAGTGTGATCATTCCCAAAGTCATTGCCTCAAATCTGCAGACTGCTGTCAGACGCTAACTGATGTTAATAAGTTTTGTTATTCGGCACAGTGCCATGATACCGCAAGACTAATTGCTGCCGAGTTACAGATTCCAGCAGAACAGTATAGTGTTTGCTTTCAGTCCAGATTGGGTAAAGAGCCATGGGTTCAGCCTTATACCAGTGATGTCCTTAAGCAGCTCGCTGCAGCCGGAAAGAAACGTTTACTGGTATTTTGTCCCGCTTTCGTTGCAGATTGTCTGGAAACTCTATATGAAGTCACTGTTGAATATGGGGAGGAGTTCAGGAAACTTGGCGGGGAGGAAGTTCAGCTTGTTTCAAGTTTAAATGATCACCCGAAATGGATATCAGCATTGGTTAAAATGGTAAAGGATAACCACGGCGCCTAAATTAGCCTCTTAATCATTTTAATAATTTGCAGCGTAGACCCGGTATGCTGTTTTACATAGCTGGCCGATTTTTCACCTGCCTGATGATCTTTTTGCAGCATTTCGAATGCTGCAAAAAGATCATCTTTACTCGACACCATTCTGGCTGCTCCGATTTTTAAAAGATCTTTTGCTTCCTGAAATTTCTGATACTTCGGTCCGAATATAACCGGCATGCCAAATGCTGCAGCTTCAAGTGTGTTATGAATCCCTGCGCCGAAGCCACCGCCGATGTAGCTGATATCTCCATACTGATAAGCCGAAGACAGGAGTCCTATCGTATCAATAATTAATACTTTTCCTGCCAGTAAATCTGAATCCTCGTTTAGTTTTGTATAGCGTAAAGCCTCTGGGAAAAGTACAGAAAGCTGTTTGATATGGGATTCATGAATTTCGTGCGGCGCAATAATAAATTTCCAGTCCTGAGCACGTTGCTGCAGAGATGCAATTAGCTCCTCATCCTGAGGCCAGGTGCTGCCGGCGATAAATACTTTAGTAGTATTCCCTCTAAATTTCTCAATCTGCATAAGCTGCTGTGGCGAGTTAGCTTGTTCCGCAACGCGGTCAAATCTGGTATCTCCACTAATACTTACAGCATTAATTTCTAAATTATTTAACAAAGATTTACTTTCTTGATTTTGGACAAAAAAATGAGTTACATTTTTTAGAATATTCCGTTGGAATCCACCATACCAACGGAAAAAAATTTGATCTGGTCTGAAAATACCTGATATCAAAAGTAATGGTATATTGTTGTTTTTCAGTACTTTAAAGTAATGATACCAGAATTCGTATTTTGTGAATATAGCGATCTCAGGATTGATGAGTCTGATGAAATTTTCTGCGTTTTTTTGTGTATCCAGTGGTAGGTAATAAATGGCTTCAGCCAGCGGATAGTTTTTACGGACTTCAAAGCCGGAAGGGGAAAAAAACGTGATAATTACCGGCTTATCCGGATAAACTTTTTTGAGTTCTTCCAGTACTGGCCTGCCTTGTTCAAATTCACCCAGAGAAGCAAAATGAAACCAGATATGTTTGCGGTCTGCACTGGTTTTCCCGGCGATCAGTTTAAAGATATTCTTCCGGCCGTCAACAAATAATCTGGCCTTTGGATTAAAGAAAGAAACGATGTGTAAAAGCAAATTATAGAGCGAAATGCCAAAATTATAAAGCAAAAGCATTTTGTATGTTTATTTATTATCTTAGCCGAAGATACCTGAATAAATATTAAAAGCCTTTAATATTATCGTTTTTGGTTTTTAAATTATTCAATCGAGTATAGATCAGAAAACAATATATCTTTAAAAGTATAATTTATGAAAATAGCCGTAATCGGAACAGGTTATGTCGGATTGGTTACAGGAACCTGTCTCGCTGAGACTGGTAACACTGTTATCTGTGTAGACATCAATGAAGCCAAAGTATTGAAGATGCAGCAAGGGATCATCCCTATTTATGAACCTGGACTTGATGTGCTTTTTCTTCGTAATATTGAGCAGAAAAGACTGACTTTTACTACAGATCTTGCGCATGCGATTAAAGATGCGCAGATTATTTTTATGGCTTTGCCAACGCCGCCGGGCGGAGATGGTGCTGCTGATCTGTCTTATATTTTGGGTGCTGCAAAAGACATCAGTAAATTGGTTACTTCTTATAAAGTAATAGTAAACAAATCGACCGTTCCTGTGGGTACTGCCGATCTGGTTAGTGCAGTATTTGCCGAAAATACGGATGTTGAAATTGATGTAGTTTCAAATCCCGAATTTTTACGTGAGGGTGTCGCTGTTGATGATTTTATGAAGCCAGACAGGGTTGTGATTGGTACGCGTTCCGAACGTGCACAGAAATTAATGGCGGAGCTTTATGGTCCTTACGTTCGTCAGGGTAACCCTATTTTATTTATGGATGAGAAATCTTCTGAACTGACTAAATATGCTGCGAACTCATTCTTGGCTACTAAAATTACTTTCATGAACGAGATCGCTAATTTATGCGAGAAAGTAGGTGCTGACGTTGATGCTGTCCGTAGAGGGATCGGATCGGATGATAGAATTGGTAAACGTTTTCTTTTCCCCGGTATTGGATATGGAGGTTCATGTTTTCCTAAAGATGTACAGGCGCTGGCTAAATCGGCAGAAGAGCACCAGTATGACTTTCAGATTCTGAAAGCGGTAATGGAGATTAATGAGAAACAAAAAACTGTATTGGTAGATAAAGTCTCAACTTATTATAAAGGCGATTTAAAAGGTAAACATTTTGCACTTTGGGGATTGGCTTTTAAACCAGAAACTGATGATATCCGGGAAGCTCCGGCTTTATATATTATAGACGCTTTAGTGAGTAAAGGAGCGACCGTTACTGTTTTTGATCCGGAAGGAATGGAAAATGTGAAAAATTTGATCGGTGATAAAGTCAATTATGCATCAAATCAATATGAGGCACTTTCTGGTGCTGATGCTTTGCTGATCGCAACAGAGTGGTCGGTTTTCCGTAACCCCGATTTCGAACTGATGGAGTCTTCTCTGAAACACAAAGTTGTATTTGACGGACGTAACCTGTATGACCTGCAGAAAATGATAGACCTGGGTTATTACTATAACAGTATTGGCCGTAAACTAATAGATTAATGGAGCGCAAAAGAGTATTAATTACAGGTGCAGCAGGATTCCTTGGATCCCACCTGTGTGACAGATTTATAAAAGAAGATTATCATGTTATCGCGATGGATAATCTCATTACTGGTGACCTGCAGAATATTGAACATTTGTTCTCGCTGGAGAATTTTGAATTCTGTCATCATGATGTATCCAAGTACGTATATGTTCCGGGAAAACTCGACTATATCCTACACTTCGCATCTCCTGCAAGCCCGATAGATTATCTTAAAATTCCAATTCAAACCTTAAAGGTGGGTTCACTGGGAACACATAATTTATTGGGGCTGGCCAAAAACAAAAACGCAAGGATGATCATCGCTTCTACTTCTGAGGTATACGGTGACCCGAGTGTCAATCCACAACCCGAAGAATACTGGGGTAATGTAAACCCTGTGGGACCACGCGGTGTTTATGATGAAGCTAAACGTTTTCAGGAAGCGATGACAATGGCTTACCATACTTTCCATGGCCTGGAGACAAGAATAGTACGTATTTTCAATACTTATGGTCCGAGAATGAGATTGAATGACGGCCGTGTTTTGCCAGCTTTTATCGGGCAAGCGCTCAGAGGTGAGGACCTTACGGTATTTGGTGATGGATCACAAACCCGTTCATTCTGTTATGTCGATGATTTGGTTGAAGGAATTTACCGCTTATTACTGAGTGACTATTCGCAGCCTGTAAACATCGGCAATCCCGATGAAATTACTATTGGCCAATTTGCAGAAGAAATCATCAAACTTACCGGGACCACACAGAAGGTTATCTATAAAGAATTACCTACTGATGATCCTAAACAGCGTCGTCCGGATATTACAAAAGCCAGGGCGATCCTGAACTGGGAGCCTAAAATTAATCGTGCTGATGGATTGAAAATTACTTACGAGTACTTCAAGAATTTGCCAACAGAGGCATTGGTTAATAAAGAACATAAAGATTTCACCACATATAATCGTTAAAATGGGAAAGATACTAGTAACCGGTGGCACAGGGTTCATCGGTTCTCACACAGCCGTAGAGCTGATTAATGCAGGATACGAAGTAATTTTAGTTGACGATTTTTCTAATTCAAATCCAAAGATTCTAAATCAGCTGGAGCAGATTTTGGGTGTTAAGCCTGAGTTTGTGGAATTAGACCTATGCAATGAAAAAGCAGTTAACGAATTTGTCGCTTCTCATCCTGAAATTACAGGAGTGATTCATTTTGCAGCATTTAAGGCAGTCGGAGAATCTGTGAAGGAGCCGCTGAAATATTACCGTAATAATTTCTACTCCTTGATTAACGTGATTAATGCTTTTCAGAGTAAGGTTAATTTAGTGTTCTCATCGTCATGTACAGTTTATGGTCAACCCGATCAGTTACCTGTAACAGAAAGTGCGGCTGTTAAAAAAGCAGAATCACCTTATGGTAATACTAAACAGATTGCAGAGGAAATCCTTTCTGAGACTTGCGCCGCTAATGCTGATTTACATGTAATCTCACTTCGTTATTTTAACCCGGTTGGTGCACATGAAACAGCATTAATTGGTGAGCTTCCGATTGGGGTGCCACAGAATCTGGTTCCTTTTATTACGCAGTCTGCTATAGGTAAGAGAGGACCGATTACCGTTTATGGTAATGATTACCAAACTCCTGACGGTAGTGCAGTGCGTGACTATATTCATGTTGTTGATTTAGCCAAAGCACATGTTGCAGCAATCAAAAGATTAGAGACAGGAATTGCAGACCAGAACTATGAAGTTTTTAACCTGGGAACAGGTAAAGGAAGTTCAGTTTTGGAGATTATCAGTGCCTTCGAGGAATCAACAGGTGTAAAGCTTGAATATACAATCGGAGCAAGACGCGAGGGAGACATTGAGCAGGTCTGGGGTGATGTGCGTAAATCCGCAGATCAATTGGGCTGGAAAGCCGGACTTGATATTAATGAAATGATGCGCTCCGCCTGGAAGTGGGAGAATTACCTGAAAGATAACCCGTTTTAAATGCTTCTTAAAGATCAGAAAGAATTAAAAACTGCAATTACCGAACTTCCTGTCAAGGAAAAGGATAAGTTGCTGCTCAGACTGATTGCAAAAGATAAGGTGCTCACCGAGCACCTTCATTTTAAATTGCTGGAGGACCCTTCGGATTTGGAGTTGAGGCAGCAGACATTAGAGGAAGAAATAACCACTGCAATTCAAGGTTTAAAGTTGGCTGCTAAAGTGGGTTCCAGAGAGTCTTTGGTTTTACTCCGGCGACTAAACGGGCGGGTTAATCATCACTATAAGGTAACTAAAGACCCGCAGACTGATGCCGAACTCCGTCTTTTATTACTGGAACTAATTCCGGTTGATTATAATGAAAGCGTATTTTCATCTCTGGGCAAATATAACGAGAGACTAAAAACCTATTTTCTGAGATCTGTGCTGGCACTATACAAAAAGTATGTGAAGCTTCATGAAGATCTTCAGTACGACCTGAATGAAAAGATGAATTCAATCCTGAATAAAATTGTCCGGGAAAAACTCCATAAAACGGCAGCCGAACTTGGTCTGCCAAATCAGGTTTAATAAAAAGCTAAATAAAATTAAGTATGAAGAAGATTTTAATTACCGGAGGAGCAGGCTTCATAGGCTCGCATGTTGTGCGAAGATTTGTAAATCTTTATCCGGACTATCATATTTTCAATCTGGATAAATTAACCTACGCGGGAAATTTGGCAAATTTGACTGATATTGAGCTGAAGCCTAATTATCAATTCACAAAAACAGATATCACCGATGCTGAAGCGATAAATACTTTATTTGCTAAAGAGAATTTTGATGCTGTAATTCATCTGGCTGCAGAATCGCATGTAGACCGCTCAATTATTGACCCTTCTGCTTTCGTAATGACGAATGTAATTGGTACTGTAAATTTACTTAATGCCGCAAGAGAATACTGGAAAGGCGATTATGACAATAAGCGTTTTTATCATGTTTCCACAGATGAAGTTTATGGTGCTTTAGGTGAATCTGGTATGTTTACCGAAACTACGGCTTATGACCCGCATAGTCCTTATTCTGCATCAAAAGCTGCGTCAGATCATTTTGTCCGCGCTTACCATGATACTTATGGATTAAATGTGGTGATATCCAACTGTTCTAATAATTATGGTTCACATCACTTTCCAGAAAAACTGATTCCACTTGCAATCAATAATATCAAGAATAACAGGCCGGTTCCGGTCTACGGCAAAGGTGAAAATATTCGCGACTGGTTATGGGTTGAAGATCATGCCAGGGCTATAGATGTAATCTTTCACCAGGCTACAACAGGTGAAACGTATAATATTGGTGGGCATAACGAATGGAAAAACATTGACCTGATTCATCTTTTATGTAATATAATGGACAAAAAGCTTGGTCGTGCAGACGGCGAATCTGCTAAGCTCATCACTTTTGTGACTGACAGGGCAGGACATGATCTGCGTTATGCAATTGATTCTACTAAACTACAGGAAAAACTGGACTGGGTACCAAGTCTTCAGTTTGAGGAAGGGTTAGAGAGAACCGTAGACTGGTATCTTGAAAATGAGGATTGGCTTAAAGATGTAACTTCTGGAAATTACCAGAAGTATTATCAGGACCAGTATCACTCGAGATCATAAAAGAATAAATTTCTATCCGGTTCCAGATTATATAAAAAGCCTGAATAACTTTCGATCATTTCTAAAGTTATTCAGGCTTTTTATATAATTCTTATTTATTCATACCTTAATGCTTCAACAGGATCTAATCTGGATGCTTTCTTAGCAGGGTAGTATCCTGACACGACGCCCACGAAGACACATAATCCGAATCCCCCGATGATGAATAACCACGGGATAATAAATGCACCGCCCATCATCAGTGAAATTGCATTGCCGAGTAGAATTCCAAATAAAATTCCCATTCCTCCTCCCATCAGACAAATTACCACAGCTTCGATTAGGAACTGTTTACGAATTACAGAGGGGTTAGCACCGATTGCTTTGCGTATCCCAATTTCACGCGTTCTTTCCGTAACAGAGACCAGCATGATATTCATCAACCCTATTGATGCGCCAATTAAAGTAATTACACCAATTGCCACACCACCAATTGCGATGAATGCAAGGTTCTCAAATAACGTCTGAGCAACTGCATCACTTTTAGTGATTTCGAAATTATTAGGCTCTTTTATTTTTATTTTACGAATATTCCGGAATTCTGCTGTCGACTCGCCTATTATATTATCCATCAGGTTAGCATTAGGCACGATAACCGATATTGTAAAAGATGGGTTTGGATCTGTATTAATCACTTTGGCCTTGTATATAGGTATATATACTGCGCGGTCTGTACTCATTCCCATACTTGATCCTTTGCTGGCCAGCACACCGATTACTTTTAAGCGATGGTTACCCACTGTAATGATCTGATCTATAGGGGAGGCTTTTTTAAACAATGAACTACTGATTTCGCTTCCAATAATACATACATTACTTCCCTGGCTGGCTTCTGTCTGGCTGATATTTCTACCAAGGCTCAGGTCAAGTCCCTGTGCAGCCAATCCATTTTCATCAATACCACGCATCAGAATATTCGGATTTGTTTTCTCCTGATTATATTTTGCTGTCGCACCGCTTGTAGCAATCACACTGATAGTGACGGTCGCAGGTGCCTGTAAGTTCTGTTTGAAATTTACAGCGTCTTCATAACGGATGGATTTGAAAGGTTTTGGTCCCTGCCCGGGGCCGCCAATTCTGATTCCTGTACCCCTGTTCCGGATAGTGAAGGAATTAGCTCCCATATTAGAGAAGGCGTCGGTCATACTTTTTTTTACTGCATCCAATGTTGTCAGAATACCAACTAATGCTGTAAGACCAATTGCAATAATCAAAGCGGTAAGCATAGTCCGCAGGCGGTTACTCTGAATGGACTGCAGCGCAAGTCTCACGTTTTCTGTATAAGTCATTGGTTCGAGTGTATAGGGTAGACCAAAAATAAAAAGTCCCGTTGTTTAGACAACAGGACTTCTGAAATGTTACAAGGTTTTAATCGTACTAAACCGAAAAACTTGTACCACAGCCGCAGGTACTTTCAGCATTCGGGTTGCTAAAAGTAAAACCGCGCGAATTCAATCCATCCTGCCAATCTACCTGCATCCCTAAAAGATACATCTGATGTGCTTTATTCATGAAAACTCTAATTCCATTAATTAAGAATTCCTGATCTCCGTCTTTTTTCTGGTCAAACCCAAGCAGATAGCTCATTCCTGAACAACCGCCGCCTTCTACACCTACACGTAAGCCAAAGTCATCTGCGATTTCCTGCTGATCTCTTAATTTTATCAATTCTTTCAATGCGGTTTCAGTAAAAGAAACTGGCGCAAATGTGGTATCAACTATACTCATGATCTTGTCAAATTTGGGGTCCTAAACTACCGGTCCTCAAGACTGGTTTTATGTACAAAGATAAGAACAAATGAAGGAATCCGTATCCCTAAAAAAAATGCAGGGTCAATTTGATGTAAATATTACTTAGCTTCTTGATTTTCCTATAAGAATTCCCTGTGATTTTATGGGCAAAGCTACTTTTATAACGTCTGCATGCGTTCAGAGCATATAAACGTAAAAATATAATAATTTACAGATGGAGTTTCCTGATTTAAAGGTTAATATAAAGTTATCCACATAAAAAATTTAGGTTAAGCGGGGTATGCTACTGCTGATTAAGCAGTTACTAAATAAATGATATTTTAGTTTTTTTTGTTGATAATTTTTTCAATATTCGATCTCCGGGAAAGCGCTAGTAATAAGGTCGTTCCCGTCTCTTAAACCAACAAATTTTAGTATACCTATGGAAAAAACGTGTACCGAAGTATGGAAAAACTGTCTTCAGATCATAAAGGACAATATCCCGAGCCAAAGTTTTAAAACATGGTTCGAACCGATCTCAGCCCTTAGACTGGAAGGCAAAGTTTTAACCATCCAGGTGCCCAGTTTATTCTTTTACGAATGGCTAGAAGAACATTATGTCGGGTTGCTTCGCAAGACGGTGAAAAAGCAACTGGGCGAGGAAGGAAGACTAGAGTATAATATTGTCGTTGACCAGTCCTCCAACAGTGGATCTCCCTATACTACAAACATGCCTTCTAATGGAAATGGTGCTGCGGCTAAATTGCAGGCGATGCCAATTCCTGTTTCGATCAATAAGGATATTAAAAATCCATTTATTATTCCTGGGCTTAAAAAACTAAATGTAGATCCTCAACTCAATTCCAGCTATACATTTGAAAACTACATCGAGGGCGATTGCAATCGTCTTGCCCGTTCGGCCGGCTTTGCAGTTGCGGGTAAACCAGGAGGAACCTCGTTTAATCCATTGATGATTTATGGAGGAGTAGGGTTAGGAAAAACACATCTGGCGCAGGCAATCGGTAACGAAATAAAGCGTAGTTCACCTGATAAGCTAGTTATCTACGTATCCTGCGAAAAATTCTGCCAGCAGTTTGTAGATTCGCTGAAGAACAACTCTATTAATGATTTTGTTAATTTCTATCAGGCAATGGATGTTATCATCATGGATGACGTCCATAATTTCGCAGGAAAGGAAAAAACTCAGGATATCTTCTTTCACATTTTTAATCATCTGCATCAGACAGGAAAGCAGGTGATACTTACTTCGGATAAATCGCCGAAAGATCTTGCTGGTTTAGAAGAAAGGTTGTTAAGCAGATTTAAGTGGGGTCTATCAGCAGATCTGCAGATTCCGGATCTGGAAACCCGTATAGCTATTTTAAGGATGAAGATGTATGCAGATGGTATTGAACTGCCTCAGGAAGTGGTTGAGTACGTCGCGAATCATATCGATAACAATGTACGGGAGTTGGAAGGGGCAATGGTATCGTTGCTGGCGCAGTCAACTTTGAATAAGAAAGATATAGATCTGAATCTGGCCAAACAGATGTTAAAAAACTTTATTAAGAATACGACTAAAGAAATCTCAATGGAGTACATACAGAAACTGGTCTGCGATTACTTCGAAGTTCCGATTGATATGGTAAAGTCAGCTACGCGGAAAAGAGAAATAGTACAGGCCAGGCAAATATCTATGTATCTGTCCAAATCCCATACTAAGTCTTCTCTGAAATCTATTGGTGCCTTTTTTGGTGGCAGAGACCATTCTACAGTAATTTACGCTTGTCAGACCGTAGAGGATCTTATCGAAACGGATAAGAAATTTAAAAACTATGTTCAGGATATACAGAAGAAACTGAAAATGAGTTAAGAACGTATAGCTTTAAGTTTGAGCAGTCCGTAGAACAAAGCTGAACTATGGAGTGCCTGCGCAATTTGATTGTCTTCCAGCAGAGCTTTTGCCTCTTCAATGGTATATTCTTCTACGTTCAGGATCTCATGTTCATCCAGATGCTGTGCATGTGTTTTTACACCGCCTGTCAGCAGATAGGTAAATGTCCTGTTATTCGATGTCGCAGGATTAGGGTAGAGCGTTGCAATCAATTCACAATGATCAAATGAATAACCAGTTTCTTCCAGTAGTTCCCGTTTGATACCATCTTCCGGTTTCTCACCCGGATCTATAACACCCCCCGGGATTTCAAGGGAAACCAGATCTGCACCGTGGCGATATTGCCTGACCATAATGATCTTATTGTCGGTAGTCAGTGCTACGGCATTGGCCCAGTCTGGATATTCCAGAACATAATAATCATCTTTAACAGTGCCATTTTGTAATTTACAGGTATCGACTCTTAAGGTGGCCCATTTTTCACGAACCAGATAACGGCTGGAGAGTTTCTCCCATTTTAATATTTCCATTTTGTTTGAGCTAATCTGAACCGCTAAATGTCTCTTCATTCAGCAGCGGTCAGAACTATAAAAAAAGGAGTCTCTGCAAGAGACTCCGGGGAATGATTTATAAATAAGTTTTTAAGGTTTGCTGACGTCCGATGTTCAGCATATTAATGATCTGATGATTCTGTTCCAGGTAGCTGTAAATCAGTAGTAGTTTACCTGCCAGCTCTTTTTGTCCAGGTTTGTCTTTAACATCCGGGTCTATCCGGAGAAACAGAAGCTGGGATAGCATGTCCAGTTTTTCAGAAGTGAAGTCTTTCTCTTTTAGAAATTCGGTAAAATCAGCGTCTCCGCTTTGCAGGAGGTCTGTATAGAGGATTCCAAAATCTTTTTCGAGCAGTTCGTCCATTTCTTGCTCCAACTGGAGTCCTTTATCTTCTTCCTTCAGTCCGATAAGTCTGGATAATGCGAGACTCAGCTTCTGAATCTCTGCAAGTAATAAATCGCGTCTGAACATTACCAGCTGCCACTACTACCACCACCACCAAAACTACCGCCTCCAAAACCTCCGAAGCCGCCACCACTGCTACCGCCGCCGCCCCAGTTTCCACCAGAACCGCGCCCACTGCTGCCACCCATCAACATACCCCAAAGAAGAGCATTACCTACACCTCTGCCATCAATGACCTGGCTTCCGCCACCGCCGCCGCCGCGTTTAATAATAATAATGATCACAATAATGATAACCATAAGGATGAAAGCACTTGATGCTCCGCCTTTTTGAGCAGCTTTGGGTTTATCGTTCTTATACTCTCCTTTAGTGTATTTAATGACTGCGGTTGTACCTGCATCGAGACCTTCGTAATAATTGCCCGTCTTAAAATAAGGCTTTATTTCGTATTCAATAATTCGTTTGGTAATAATATCAGGCAGGGAACCTTCCAGTCCATAACCGGTTTGCATGGCGATCTTACGATCTCCAACGGCAACAACTATCATTAAACCATTATTGTTTTTCGCTCCGCCGACGCCCCAGGCTCTGCCCAGTCCCAATGCATATTCATTGATATCATATTCGCCAACGCTTTTTACAATGGCAATGGCAATCTGCGTAGAAGTAGAATCGTCGAAAGCTACCAATTTGTTTTCCAGCGCCTGAATCTGTGAAGCAGAGAGGGTGCCGGTGTAGTCGTTAACCAGTTTGTTTGGTTTGGCGGGGTATTCCTGAGCATAGAGAACTGTACAGGACAGAATCAGAAACAGGGCCGCGAGTATTCTTTTCATTCAGTATATATAAGTTTTTGCTGATTACATGCATCGCATCACAGCAGGTTTGCATCATCTTACTGCTTATGTTCTGCAGGTTTCTGATCGAGGAAAATAATATCATTTGGTAATTCATTGATATCATCATTTCCGCTCGGAAAATATGTAGCCATTTTTTCACCCGCAAGTTTCACGCCGGCAATTAAACCGCTTGCGATATTTCCGCTGGCAAAATGAGCACGCATAGCGATCTGGGTAGTTTCCCAGAAGTCAGCAGGTACTTTACGATGGATACCTTTGTCGCCTATTATAGCAAATTTATGGTCGACATAGGCCAGGTAGATTAACACACCGTTGTGTAATACAGTTTTATCCATTTCCAGTTTAGAGAAATACTCAGTGGCGCGTGAGAATGCGTCATCCTTACAGTGTTTCTCCATTGCAATCCTGATTTCGCCCGAAGTCAGCTTTTCTGCTTCGCTGATAGCTGCAGTAATCAGTTCTTGTTCTTGTTCAGTTAATAATGGCATAATTATATAATTAAACATATAAGGGTAATACCTGTACTTCATGGAAATACAAATAATACCCTTAATCCTTAATGGTGATTAAAATTCTACTTTAGGCGCATTTTCTGCACCAGCTTCGGCTTTAAAGCCAGCTTTTTGTTTAAATCCAAACATACCTGCAGTCAGGTTATTAGGGAAAGATCTTACTTTTACATTATATGCCTGCACAGCATCATTAAAGTCTTTACGGGCAACTGCAATTCTGTTCTCAGTGCCTTCCAGCTGTACAGATAAATCTGAAAATTGCTGAGTAGCCTTTAATTCAGGATAGTTTTCCGTCAATACCATTAATCTGCTTAAAGCTTGTCCGATCTGTCCTTGTGCAGCCTGAAACTTTTCAATGCTCTCTGGTGACAGGTCATCAGGGTTTACTTTGATCTGACTGGCTTTGGAGCGGGCTTCTACAACAGCTGTTAATGTACTCTGCTCAAACTTGGCGGCACCTTTTACAGTACTAACGAGATTTGGAATTAGATCAGAACGTCTCTGGTACTGAGTTTCTACCTGATTCCATTTTGTTTTGACATTCTCATCCAGATTAACCATGGAATTATACCCACAGCTACTGAACATAGTTGTAAAAAACAAAGCTGCAATGACTACTAATACTCCTCTTTTCATTTTTATCATTTTTTGGTTTAATAGTGTTAATATACATATTAGAACTCAATTTCTATTCCTTTGTTACAATAGAGGACTAAAACCTGACAATTCTTTATGAAACGCAGATAATTCGAATTTATGTCGCCTGATCTGGCAATTATCCGCAGTTATGTCAGGCGAAATTTTATAATTCTCATTTACATATTCTTTACATTTGCAGTAGTTCAGGATAAAAACCTGACCAGACTATGCAAAAAGATATTGAAATCACTATTAACCCTTCCGACTCCGGTAAGGATGAAATCATACTAGATAAAATTCTTGTTCTTCTTAAAATGCCTGCAGCGCGTGTTCAGGGGTTTAAAATACACAAGAGATCCATAGATGCCAGATCACGTAATGTTATATTCCGTTTGCAGCTCAAAGTTTATATTGATGAGCCTAAGCCTGCGGAGTCTTTTAATATTCAGTATCCGAAAGTTGACCGCGCAAAAAAGGTAATCATTGTTGGCGCGGGCCCTGCAGGTCTTTTTGCAGCTTTACAATGCATTGAGAATGGCATGAAACCCATCGTCCTGGAAAGAGGCAAGGATGTCAAACAGCGCCGGCGGGACCTTGCAATGATCAATAAACAAGGGCTTGTAAATACAGAGTCCAACTATTGTTATGGAGAAGGGGGGGCAGGAACCTATTCTGATGGTAAACTTTATACCCGTTCTAATAAAAGAGGGGACATCAATAAAGTTTTACAGCAATTTGTAGCCCATGGTGCAGATGAAGATATTCTGATAGATGCAAGACCTCATATTGGTACCAATAAATTACCGCAGATCATTACAGCTATTCGTGAAACAATATTAGAGGCTGGGGGAGAGGTTCGTTTTGGACAGCAGGTAACAGATTTTATAATTGAAAACAGAAAAATTAAAGGTGTAGTGATTAACCAGGAGCTCCAGCTAGAAGCTCAGGCGGTAGTGCTGGCAACAGGACACTCGGCACGGGATATCTACACTTTACTGGACAGGAAGGGCATTCTTGTAGAGGCCAAACCATTTGCTTTAGGTGTACGTATTGAGCATCCTCAGGAGATAATTGATGCTGCGCAATATCATTGTCCTGTCAGAAGCGAATTTTTGCCTCCGGCTTATTATAGTCTGGTAGAGCAGGTTGGGGCAAGGGGTGTCTTTTCGTTCTGTATGTGCCCTGGTGGAATTATTGCTCCCTGTGCAACTCATCAGGAAGAAATTGTAGTCAATGGCTGGTCGCCTTCTAAAAGGAACAACCCTTTTGCTAATTCCGGAACTGTAGTGCAGGTCACTTTAGATGATGTACCGGGTACAGATCCGCTGCGGATGATGAATTTTCAGGCTGAGATAGAGAAAAGTGCATTTGCAGCCGGCGGTGGAAATCTTGTGGCACCTGGTCAGAGAATGGTGGATTTTGTTGAAGGAAGAGTGTCCGCTGATCTGCCTGTAAATTCTTATTTACCCGGAACCAAAAGTGTAATGCTTAAAGAGATCCTTCCCGGATTCGTTGCAGATAGCCTTAAAAATGCATTACCCCTTTTCGGCAAAAAAATGAATGGTTACTATACCAATGAGTCGATTCTTGTCGGGGTAGAAAGCAGGAGTTCCTCACCGGTCCGTATTCCGCGTGACAGAGAAACTTTCCAGCACCCACAGGTGGAAGGCTTATTTCCATGTGCTGAAGGAGCTGGTTATGCCGGCGGTATCGTTTCGGCTGCTATAGATGGCGTAAATTGTGCCAATGCCATTATGAAATTGATTTAAACATTTTTCGTTATAAACTAGTTGTCCATTAAAATATAAATACGATCATGAAACAGACCTTAATTATAGGAGCCACTCCAAACCCGACAAGATATGCATTTAAGGCGGCAAGTATGTTAAAAGCTAAAGGGCATGAAATTATCAACGTGGGTATAAAATCCGGAGTAGTGGCTGGCGTAGAAATAGAGAAGCCAGGAGATGTTCATACTGATGTCCACACGATAACCTTATATATCGGTCCTGAACATCAAACCGAATATTTTGATTATATTCTTAATACTCATCCTAAGCGTGTTATTTTTAACCCGGGTACTGAAAATGACGAACTTGAAATTTTGCTTAAAGAAAATGGAATTGAGGCATTAAATGCCTGTACATTGGTCTTGCTTGCCACAGGACAGTACTAATAGCTTCTGTAACCTTTATAGTATTTTTAGTGTGTCGTTTTTTATGCTTTAGGTTTTTCAAACAAATTAATTAATTTGCGCTGGCTAATGTGTTGTCTGTCAGTCTAAATCAGTGTGACTGTTTTGCTTCAGGAAATGGATATGCCACTCATTTAGTCTGAAGCAGCATGAAAACGGTGTCCCTGGTCAAACCTATTCTTTATTATCTGGCCTGCGCATTTGCTGCAATTTTAGCCATCGAGTTTTTCGTTCAATGGGATAGTCTGACCAGAATTTATCCTGCTATTCCTGCTCCCTCTGTTATTCGCGATGTCATTCTTATTCTAACTGCGCTGCTGATCGTCTGGCATTTGATAAAATATCATCATTATCAAAATCTTAAAACTGCGGAGAATTATGATGTTATTTTCAGGAATAGTCTTGTCCCATTTTGTGTTTTGGATAAGGTGTCGCTCAGATTCCTTGCTGTGAATGAAGCCATGCTCAAATTATATGGGTATTCGGAAAAAGAACTTTTGAGTTTAACTGGATATGATATTTTGTCAGAATCCCAAAGGGAGAGTGTTGCTGGTTACAAGATTAAGTTCGGAAATGACCTTAACAACTCGAGTAAATGGGTTCATCAGAAGAAATCGGGGGAGCTTTTTCATGTAGATGTTACCTCGCATATGATTCCATTATTTAAATCTGAGGCATACCTTGTAATGATTTTTGATATTGATAAATCGAGCAGGGATGAAAAGAGAATAGATGATCTGGTTAATCTGTATGAAACAGTAAACGCTGTGACCAATGATGTGGTTTGGGATTATGACCTTGTTAATGACCAATTGAACTGGCAGGAAGGGTATGGTGAGATTTATGGATATTCTAGGCAGGAGGCTTTAAATAGTCAGTGGGACCTAACGCGTATTCATCCTGAAGACAGGTCCGGAATTGAACGGTCTATTGAGCATGCTTTTTTACAGAGAGATAGTTTGTGGCATGCAGATTACAGGTATTTATGTGCTGATGGTAGCTATAAATATGTCAGAGACCGGGGACGCATCCTTTTTAATGAGAACGGCCACCCGGTCAGAATGATCGGCGCCATGCAGGATGTGGATCAGCAAGTTATTTCTGAGCAACAGCTCCTCTTACAAAACAAGCAGCTTAAAGATATAGCCTGGTTGAATTCTCATGCTGTTCGCCGGCCGCTTAGTAATATTTTGGGTTTAATCTCACTTTTAAAACACGCTATTCATGATCGTGATGAATTATTGAGTTTAATTGATATGCTTGAATCTTCGTCTAAAGACCTGGATCAGGTACTGACAAAAATTAATGATGAAACGGTCAACTGTCTGGTGAATATTGATAATGCAGCTGATTAAAGCTTTGTCTGGGTTTTGGTTGACTATTGGTAAGGTGTTGTTCGACTCAAACCTGAAAACGAACGAAGAAAAAGTGAAGTTAACCCGAGGTCGACCCGAACAGGGATGTTTTTGACCTTACATACTTTAAGCGGGTTCTTAAATTTCAATGAATATAGATTTGACTGCTCTGTGACTACCTTATATATGGTTGGTATTTCATGTCTTTTACGGTAATTGGGCTTAAACTTTATCCTGATATAAGTTCCTTTTTACATTCCTGCTGCGTATACGTATAGTTTTTTTTATAGCTAACTATTGTATTTCGAACGGGATTACATTTCGGTAATCTTAAAGAAGGCGTATGGCAGAAAAAGCGACAAGTACCTATATAGATTTACTGAGTGATTTTGGGTTTAAACGGATTTTCGGTAGCGAACCAAATAAGGCTTTGCTGATTGCCTTTCTGAATGAAATCTTTCAGAGGAAAAAACGGATCATAGGTCTGGTGTATAACCAGAATGAGTATCCTGGAGCAGAGCGGAACAGGGGACAATAATATTCGATTTGCTGTTTACGACCGATAAGGGCGAGCGAATCCTGATCGAGGTGCAGAAAAGTGAATAAGAGAGTTTCTTCCAGTGGGAATGATTCAAATTAAGCATATAGTGACACTTCTTTAAAATAGCTTTATTGGTGTTTTGTTCGGGTCATGTTCGGGTGTTGTCTTACTGGCCTGTTACAATTACCCACACCTACCCACAGTGAACCCACACGCTACCCACAAGAATAGCTGAAATAGTGGGTAGTTTGTGGGGTACTGTGAAATAGTAAGGCTTTCAGCCGAATAAGATGAGCAGATGACTTATATATATTTACCATAGTCTGTAATGTCATCGATCATGGTCACATTGTTCTTTTTAATTTGTTTACGAGTGCAATAATGATTTTTAGCTCTTAATAAATTATAAACGGCTAGTTGAAGAGTTGAAATGTTTGGTGTGTATGGGGGGGGTGCCAGATTTGTGACTAGTCGATCTTGCTGTTGATGAATAGCTGATTATTTTTCTAGCTGAACAACAGTGTTTTAGCGGGATTATACAAATAAGTTGGTGGTATTGTTTGGTAGCAGGGATAATTTTCCTACTTTTGCAACCCGCTTCGGAGGAAGGGAAACAGTGAGAAGGCAAGAGAAAAAGAGAAGGTAATTGAAAGGATGTAAAGGAAGGTTTTAAAAGGCCGGCTTGAGGAGATCGAAAGATCACCTATTGATATTTAAAGGGAGGAAACTTCAAGAAAATAAAAAATAAAAAGCTTGCTAAATTAAAAAAGATTTCTACCTTTGCAGTCCCAACAAAAACGGGAAAATGTACGACGGATGTCGAAGCATTTAAAAAACAAGATTGAAACGAGGAAAACTTTAAAACAGCGTCGGAACATTAAGACCGGCAAAACAGAGAAGGCAGGAATCGCAACATATATAGGCAGCCGTGAGGTGACGCCGAGAAGTTCATTAAAGAGATGTCATTTATAAAGAAACAGGGTA